>NZ_JBVYHX010000001.1:477500-5125000 GCF_056033845.1 Bacillus sp. TCT6 | reverse complement strand
TTTTACGACCCGAAAGCCTTCATCACTCACGCGGCGTTGCTCCGTCAGACTTTCGTCCATTGCGGAAGATTCCCTACTGCTGCCTCCCGTAGGAGTCTGGGCCGTGTCTCAGTCCCAGTGTGGCCGATCACCCTCTCAGGTCGGCTACGCATCGTTGCCTTGGTGAGCCGTTACCTCACCAACTAGCTAATGCGACGCGGGTCCATCCATAAGTGACAGCCGAAGCCGCCTTTCAATTTCGAACCATGCAGTTCAAAATGTTATCCGGTATTAGCCCCGGTTTCCCGGAGTTATCCCAGTCTTATGGGCAGGTTACCCACGTGTTACTCACCCGTCCGCCGCTAACTTCTTGAGAGCAAGCTCTCAATCCATTCGCTCGACTTGCATGTATTAGGCACGCCGCCAGCGTTCATCCTGAGCCAGGATCAAACTCTCCAATAAAGTTAGTTTGTCTAGCATCTAAAAATAAAAATTGACGTTTCACGTTGTTTGTTTCGTTTAGTTTTCAAAGTTCAATATCGCGTTTCAGCGACTTTTATAATATATCATAGTATATTATTTTCGTCAACAAGTTTTTCAAGATAATTTGTATCTCTCATTTGCTGACTCTGCCTATTATATAGACTTTGCTATCACTATGCAAGTATTATTATAAAAAAATAAGAGGGGGGGAAAATCCACCCTCTTATTCTTCAGAAGAAACCTCTTCATTAGATTCTTCTTCTTCATCTTTCTGTGCTTTTGCTACTGTCGCTACCTCTTGCTCATCCTCTAAACGAATTAGACGAACACCTTGTGTATTACGTCCCATTTGAGAGATTTGATCAACCGGCATACGAATAATAACGCCTGCGGCTGTAATTAGCATGATGTCTTCTTCACCTGTTACAGACTTAACCGCTACTAACTTACCGTTTTTATCTGTAATGTTACAAGTTTTAAGACCTTTACCACCACGGCTTTGTAGTCGATACTCTTCAACTGGAGTACGCTTACCATACCCGTTTTTCGTTACAATTAAGACATTCGTATCTTCTTCAACAATTTCCATACCTACTACTTGGTCCTCTTCGCCTAATGTAATAGCTTTTACACCAGCTGCATTACGGCCCATAGAACGTACATCTTGTTCATTGAAGCGAATTAACATACCGTTGCTTGTCCCTACGATAATATCTTTATCGCCAGATGTTAAACGTACAGAAATCACTTCATCTTCTTCACGAAGCGAAATTGCAATTAAACCGTTCGTACGTATATTTGCAAATGATGAAAGTGGCGTTCTCTTAGAAATACCTTGTTTCGTTGTAAAGAATAAGAACTGGTCGTCACCAAATTCACGAATTGGAATAATGGCATTGATCCACTCACCCTTATCTACCCCTAATAGGTTAATAATTGGTAGCCCTTTTGCAGTACGACTATACTCTGGGATTTCATATCCTTTCGTACGGTATACTTTACCCTTGTTTGTAAAGAATAAAATATGATCATGAGTAGACGTTGTTAATAAGTGTTCAACAAAGTCATCATCATTCGTACCCATTCCTTGTACACCACGTCCCCCACGGTTCTGTGTTTTGTACGTAGAAGCTGGTAACCTCTTAATATAACCGTTATGAGTTAACGTAATTGCAATATTTTGCTCAGGAATTAAATCTTCATCTTCAATAAATTCCATACCGCCAATTGTAATTTCTGTTCGTCTCTTATCATTGAAACGCTCTTTTACTTCTGTTAATTCTTCACGAATAATCTCAAGAACTTTCTCTTCATCTGCTAAAATCGCTTTTAATTCAGCAATTAAATTCATTAAATCTTGATATTCTTGCTCGATTTTTTCACGTTCTAATCCAGTTAAACGTTGCAGACGCATATCTAAAATCGCTTGCGCTTGTTTCTCACTTAAACCGAAACGTTCCATTAAGCCTTGCTTTGCAATATCAGCCGTTTTTGAACTACGAATTAACGTAATAACTTCATCAAGATGATCTAAAGCAATTCGTAATCCTTCTAAAATATGAGCACGTGCCTCTGCTTTTTCTAATTCATACGCAGTACGTCTACGGATTACTACCTTCTGGTGCTCCAAATAATGATATAAGTTTTGTTTTAAATTTAGTACTTGAGGCTCTCCATTTACAAGAGACAACATATTAATACCGAAACTTGTTTGAAGTGCTGTATGTTTATATAGATTGTTTAATAGTACGTTTGCATTGGCGTCACGACGTACTTCCATGACAATACGCATACCATTTCGGTCTGATTCATCACGTAAATCTGTAATACCTTCAATTTTCTTATCGCGAACTAATTCTGCGATTTTTTCAATTAATCGTGCCTTATTAACTTGATAAGGTAGTTCCGTTACGATAATAGATTGTTTACCATTTGATTTCTCTTCAATTTCAACTTTGGCACGAAGCATAATAGAACCGCGCCCTGTTTCATAAGCTCTACGGATGCCACTTCGACCTAAGATTAAACCTGATGTCGGGAAGTCTGGTCCAGGAATATATTCCATTAACTCCGCTATAGTAATATCCGGGTTATGACTTAATGCCAACACACCATCAATTACTTCGCCAAGTTGATGCGGCGGAATATTTGTTGCCATACCAACTGCAATACCTGTCGTACCGTTTACTAATAAATTAGGAAAACGCGCTGGTAATACAATCGGCTCTCTTTCCGAACCATCGTAGTTATCTTGATAATCAATTGTATTTTTTGAAATATCACGTATTAATTCCATAGAAATCTTAGACATTCTTGCCTCTGTATAACGCATTGCCGCTGCTGAATCTCCATCTACAGAACCGAAGTTACCATGCCCATCTACAAGCATATAACGTTGACTGAAATCTTGCGCCATACGTACCATTGTTTCATAAACGGCTGAATCACCATGAGGGTGATACTTCCCGATTACTTCACCGACAATACGTGCTGATTTCTTATACGCTTTATCAGCTGTAATTCCTAAATCATTCATCGCATATAAAACCCTACGATGCACAGGTTTTAATCCATCACGAACATCTGGTAATGCACGAGATACGATAACACTCATTGCGTAATCTAAAAATGAGGTACGCATTTCATGACTAATATTAATTTCTCGAATTCGTGCTTGTTGTTGATTGTCTGACATCAACGAGCACCTCCTCTTACGTTTCCGTTATACATACATTGATTTATATGTAGAAGACAGGAATACTTAGATTCCTGTCATTACTCATTTAAATATCAAGGTTTTTCACGTATTTTGCATTCTCTTGGATAAAGTTACGACGTGGTTCCACTTTATCACCCATTAAAATTTCAAATGTTTCATCTGCTTCTATTGCATCTTGAAGAGAAACTTGAAGTAACGAACGTACTTCTGGATCCATTGTCGTCTCCCATAGCTGAGTTGGATTCATCTCTCCAAGACCTTTATAACGTTGAATTCCTGGTTTCGGCTGGGCTGGTAACTCAGCTAATATTTTTTCAAGTTCTTTATCATTATAAGCATATTGAATTTTTTTACCTTGTTGCACCTTAAACAACGGTGGCTGTGCGATATATATATATCCACACTCAATTATTTGACGCATATAACGATAGAAGAAAGTTAATAATAGGGTACGAATATGCGCACCATCAACATCGGCATCGGTCATAATAATAACTTTATGATAGCGTGCTTTTTCGATATCGAAGTCCCCACCAATATTTGTACCAATCGCCGTAATAATTGTACGAACTTCATCATTTGATAAAATCTTATCTAAGCGTGCCTTTTCAACATTAATAATTTTACCCTTCAGCGGTAAAATTGCTTGAAAATGACGATCGCGTCCTTGTTTTGCAGATCCACCCGCAGAGTCACCCTCTACGATATAAATTTCACTAATTGCTGGATCTTTAGAAGAACAATCTGCCAATTTCCCTGGTAAACTTGAAACTTCTAAAGCACTCTTTCGGCGAGTTAGCTCACGAGCTTTTTTAGCTGCTACACGCGCACGTGCTGCCATCGTTCCTTTATCTACAATCTTACGTGCAACATTGGGATTTTCCAGTAAGAATTTTTCAAAAGCCTCAGAGAATACTGACTCCGTAATCGTCCTCGCTTCACTATTTCCAAGTTTCGTCTTCGTTTGCCCTTCAAATTGTGGATTTGGATGTTTAATCGACACAATTGCTGTTAAACCTTCACGAACATCTTCACCAGTCAAATTACTATCCGCATCTTTTAAAATGTTATTTTTACGACCATAATCGTTAATCACACGTGTTAAGGCAGTTTTAAATCCTACCTCATGTGTACCACCTTCATACGTATGAATATTATTTGTAAATGAGTAAATATGATTTGTATATCCTTCGTTATATTGAAGCGCAACTTCAACTTGAATACCATCTTTTGAACCTTCTACATATACAGGCTCTTCATGAATTGGTTGTTTTGAACGATTTAAATGTTCAACATATGATTTAATTCCACCTTCATAGTGGAACTCTTTCTTTTGCTTATGTTCACGTTTATCTTCAATTGTTAATTTAATATTACGATTTAAAAACGCCAACTCACGCATACGAGTCGCTAGCGTATCGAATTCATATTCTGTCGTCTCTTTAAAAATTTCTGGATCCGGTTTAAAGCGAGTTATTGTTCCAGTCTTATCTGTATCACCGATGACTTTTAAATCTGCAACCGGAATACCTCTTTCGTATTTTTGGTAATGGATTTTACCATCACGATGTACAAATACTTCTAATTCTGTTGATAAGGCATTTACAACAGATGCACCAACACCGTGCAAACCACCAGAAACTTTGTAACCGCCACCGCCAAATTTACCACCAGCGTGGAGGACAGTCATAATAACCTCTACTGCAGGACGCCCCATTTTTTCTTGTATACCAACTGGAATACCACGTCCATTATCCGTTACAAGAATACTATTATCTTCTTCGATACTAACGTTAATTTCATCACAATATCCTGCTAACGCTTCATCGATACTATTATCGACAATCTCCCATACAAGGTGGTGAAGTCCCTTTCCACTCGTAGATCCAATATACATACCCGGACGTTTCCGAACTGCCTCTAGTCCTTCAAGTACCTGTATCTGACTTTCATCATATGCATTTTCTTGCATTTGTTTTTGTTCCATTGACACAAAGATCACCTACTTTTCCATTTAAACAGGGGTTTATGCCCTATCTATTTCACAATCTACCGTGCCGTTCGTTACATGAATTGTTTTCGCATCTTTTAATGTTTCGTGTTCAATTCCGTCGACACTCGTCGTTGTAACAAATGTTTGCACCTTTCCTTGAATTGTATTTAACAGATGTGATTGACGATAATCGTCTAATTCTGATAAAACATCATCCAGCAAAAGGATTGGATATTCTTTAACCTCTGAATAAATTAATTCAATTTCAGCTAATTTTAGGGATAGTGCGGTCGTTCGTTGTTGCCCTTGCGAACCAAAGACTTGAACATTTTTACTATTAACGAAGAATTGTAAATCATCACGATGAGGACCAATTAAAGTCGTACCACGGAAAATTTCACGTTGTTTCACAGATTGAAAACTTTCATAGTATACTTCTTTTATTTTCGACAAATCCATTGATTCTGATACATCTACACTTGGTTTATAGACAATTTCTAACTCTTCTAATCCACGGCTTATACCGCGATGAATTGGAGCTGCCCATTCCTGTAGCAAATGCAAAAATTCAAAACGTTTTTGCAGTATTTTCGCACCATGCTCAATTAGTTGAAGTGTAAATACATCCAACATCGTTTCCTCATTCTTACTATTCCCTTGCATTTTTTTCAACAAGTGATTTCGTTGCGTGAGCACCTTTTGATATTGACTTAATTCATACAAATATATAGGAGCTATTTGTCCTAATTCCATATCTAAAAAGCGTCTTCTTACTTGAGGGCTTCCTTTTACAAGATTTAAATCTTCTGGGGCAAACATGACAACGTTCATCACGCCAATATATTGACTTAACTTTTGTTGTTCAAGTTGATTTAATTTTGCCTTTTTACCTTTTTTCGAAATATTTAATTCCAAAGACAAAGAACTGTTTCTTTTTTGTAATTTCCCTTTTATTTGACCAAACTCTTCATCCCAGCGGATAAGTTCGCGATCATTAGAGGTTCTATGAGATTTCGCCATCGCTAAAACATAAATAGCTTCCATCAAGTTTGTTTTCCCTTGTGCATTTTCGCCGATAATTACATTTACCTTATCTTCAAAGGAAAGCTCTAATTTTTCATAATTGCGATAGTTTTTTAATTGTATTTCTGAAATAAACAAAGGGCTCCCCCTTTATGCCTGAACTTGGAAAGTTCCGCTTCCTGGAATTTCAATAACATCATTCGCATATAGTTTGCGACCTCTTCTATTTTCAAGTTCGTTGTTCACGTACACTTCATATTCTTGTAAAAACCATTTTACAGCGCCACCTGTATCAATTACATCAGCTAACTTTAAAAATTGTCCTAGTGTAATATACTCTGTTGAAATTTTAATATGTTTCATAAAATCGCTCACTTTCTGAAAGTGTTCATTCTTTCATTGTACTAAATAAACTAACATTAGGAAAGTAATACCCAAAAATCAAATAAGGGCCACTAGCATCTTTAAACTAGCAACCCTTATTCCTTACCTAGTAAGTACGAACCGGTAAAATTAATTGAATAATTGAATCATCATTTACTGTACGAATTAAGAACGGTCTCATCGCCCCAGTAAAGCTAACTTTAATCTCTGTACTATCTAGAGCTTTCAATGCATCCATCATATATTTTGCACTAAAAGATATTTTTAACTCTTCTCCATCTACTTTTTCACATTGTACTTCTTCGACAACTTTTCCAATTTCTGGTGAATTCGAGGAAATCTCTAGCATTTCTTGCTCTAAAGTTGATAATTTGACAACGTTATTGCGGCCATCTCTCGCTAATAGTGAAGCACGATCAATTGCTTGTAGGAATTCTTTTGTATTTACAAAAATATCCGTTTTACTCTCTGCTGGAATTAAACGTGTCGTATCTGGATAATTTCCTTCTAACAATCTTGAGAAGAATAATAAATGCTTTGTACGGAATAATACTTGATACTCAGTTATTACAATATCTACCATCTCTTCAGACTCATCCAGAATTTTACTTAATTCGTTTAAGCTCTTACCTGGAATAACAACATTAGCTTGAAATTCATCTGCAATATTATGTCCTTCGATTTTCGCTTTTCGAAGTGCCAGTCTATGACTATCTGTTGCAATACAAGTTAACTCGCTGTTATATACCTTCCAGTTTACACCTGTCAAGATTGGTCTTGTTTCAGAAGTAGAAACTGCAAATACAGTTTGTCTGATCATATGTTTAAGTAAATCTGTTGGTATCTTAAATACATGATGTTCTTCAATCTGTGGTAATAACGGATATTCTGCAGAATCTAAACCATTTAAGTTAAACTCTGATTTTCCAGATTTTATTTTTGTCATAAAATGATTTTCCACAGAAATTTCGACAGTATCCTTAGGTAGTTTTTTTACAATCTCACTAAAATATTTTGCTTGTAAAACAATGCTTCCTGATTGAGCTATTTCTACGATTTCTTTTCCATCTTCTTCGACTGGAATAAACGATTCAATAGAAATATCAGCATCGCTTCCTGTTAATGTAACCCCTTCTTCAGTAGCTACAACTTTAATTCCCGTAAGGATGGGGATTGTTGTACGAGAAGAAACTGCCTTCATTACATCTTGTACACCTCTTACAAGATAGTCTTTTTGTATTGTAAAACGCATAAAGAAAAACCTCCGGTAAGTATAAGATTTTATTTAATTAATAAAGATAAAAAATAGTAGTAATAGTAATAGGGCTTGTGGATATGTGGATAACCCCTTTGAAGGATGTAAAAACAGTCTATCTACATGTGGATAGACTGTGCGTAAAACAAGGTAAGTTATTCACACTATTCAGCTACTACTTTAAAATACCATTAATTTCTTCAACCTGCTTTTGTAATTGCGTATCGGTTTTTAGTAGTTTAGAAATTTTTTCATGGGCATGGATAACTGTTGTATGATCACGTCCACCAAATTCTTCACCTATTTTTGGTAAAGAGGAATCCGTAAGTTCGCGTGATAAATACATTGCAATTTGGCGAGGAAACGCAACTGATTTTGTACGTTTTTTCGCTTTAAAATCTTCTAATTTTACTTGATAAACGTCTCCGACAGCTTTTTGAATATCATAAATAGAGATAATTTTCGGCTTAGAATTTGGAATAATATCTTTAAGTGCTTCAGCTGCTAAATCAGCATTAATATCTTTATTAATTAAAGATGAATAAGCTACAACTCGGATAAGTGCACCTTCTAATTCGCGAATATTTGAATCAATTTGATTTGCGATATAAAGCATAACTTCATTTGGTATATCAAGCCCTTCAGCTTTTGCTTTTTTGCGTAAAATTGCAATTCGTGTTTCTAAATCTGGCGGCGTAATATCTGTAATAAGTCCCCATTCAAAGCGAGAACGAAGACGATCTTCTAAAGTTGGAATTTCTTTTGGTGGTCGATCACTAGAAATTACAATTTGTTTACTTTCTTCGTGTAATGCATTAAATGTATGGAAAAACTCTTCTTGAGTTTGTTCTTTTCCAGCAAGAAATTGAATATCATCTATCAATAAAACATCTACATTGCGATATTTATTACGAAAATCAACAGCTTTATTATCACGAATAGAGTTAATAAATTCATTCGTGAATTTTTCTGATGATAAATATACAACTTTTGCATTTGGATTATGTTCAATTACATAATGGCCAATCGCGTGCATTAAATGCGTCTTTCCAAGCCCAACTCCCCCGTAAATAAAGAGTGGATTATACGCTTTAGCTGGCGCCTCGGCTACAGCTAATGAAGCTGCATGGGCAAAACGGTTACCAGAGCCGATAACAAATGTATCAAATGTATATTTTGGATTTAACATGCTCTGTGGTAAATGAGCTGAATCATCTTGTGCTGGATTCCGCTTAACTGGAGGAAGATCAATGTCCTCTTCCGCTTGACTTTGGGGAATAATAAAGCGAATTGCTAATTTTGCCCCTGTTAAATCGTATAGTGTTTCTGAAATTAGTTCTGAGTAATGAGATTCTAGCCAGTCACGAGCAAATTCATTTGGAGCTGTAATCGTTAATACGTCTTTCTTCAAGTTATGAGCCGTTGTTGATTTTAACCATGTCTCATAACTAGGCTTGCTTACCTTTTTTTCTAATTCTTTTAAGGCACTATTCCATAAATCAGAGATATTTTCCAAAGGTGTCCCTCCTTTACTAAGATGGTAAAAGAATAAGGCTGCGCAACAAATGTACAACCTAATAAATATAAAATGTATATTTATACGAAACGTATTTTAAAACCTAAAAACGTCGTTTGTATATGAGATAGGGTTTTCGACAAAAAAAACAAATGTGGACAACTGTTTACCCACATGTGATTAAAACTGTCCACATGTTATACACAAATTGTGGATAAGATAAAGATGTGGAAAACTTATTCAAAGTGAAAACACAACTATAATATCAAAAAAAAGTGGCTATAGCAATGAATTTAAGAAAGTTATCCACAAAATCAATACCTTGTGGAATAAACTTGTCCACAACACGATATACTGTGTAAAAGTGGGAAAAAAGTTTGTGGATATAAAAAACGTGAAAAAACATTTATCCACAAGGAAATATAGATGCTGTGAAAAAGTATGTGAATAGGTTCAAAATGAATATTTGATGAAAATTTCTAGAACCATTGACATTTTCCTAGTTGATTAACTATAATTTATAGGACTGTCTTTAACAGATATTCCTCAGGGAGGTGTCATATAATGAAAAGAACTTACCAACCAAATAAACGTAAGCGCAGCAAAGTACATGGTTTCCGCAGCCGTATGAGCACAGCGAACGGACGTAAAGTGCTAGCAGCTCGTCGTCGTAAAGGAAGAAAAGTATTATCTGCGTAGACCACTGATCGTTCAGTGGTCTTTTTTTCTAATAATAGTGAATTTCCGCTGATGAAATACAGGAGTGTCAATTGATATGAAGAAAAAACATCGTATAAAGAAGAATGATGAATTCCAGGCGGTTTTTCAAAAAGGAAAATCAAATGCGAATCGTCAGTTTGTTGTATACCAATTAGATAAAGAAGAACAGCCAAACTTTCGCATCGGCCTTTCTGTTAGCAAGAAAATAGGAAATGCAGTAGTTCGTAATCGAATTAAGCGCATGGTCCGTCAAGCTATTACAGAGTTAAAAGATGAGATAGATTCTGGAAAAGATTTTGTTATAATAGCAAGGAAGCCTTGTGCAGAGATGACATATGAAGAAGTAAAGAAAAGCTTAATTCATGTCTTTAAACGCTCTGGTATGAAAAGAATAAAAAAGTAGCGTAAGGAAATGAATTACACTATATACATACCGATACAAGGAGGAGTAGGCTTTGAAAAAGAAATTAGGTTTACTAGCCATGGTCGTTGCATTAATGGCGATTGCCACCGGTTGTAGTGAAACGGGTCAGCCGATTACATCGAAAAGTACTGGGATTTGGAATGAATATTTCGTATATCCGCTTTCTCAGTTAATCACGTATTTTGCCGACTTATTTAACAGTAATTACGGTTTAGCAATTGTTATTACAACTCTTATCATTCGTTTTGCATTATTACCATTAATGATTAAACAAACAAAGAGTACAAAAGCAATGCAAGCGTTACAACCAGAAATGGTGAAGTTAAAAGAGAAATATAGTTCTAAAGATCAAGCAACACAGCAAAAACTACAACAAGAAATGATGCAGTTATATCAAAAGAATGGTGTAAATCCATTGGCAGGATGTTTACCGATATTTGTTCAGATGCCTATTTTATTCGCGTTTTATCATGCGATTATGAGAACAACAGCAATTAGTGAACATACATTTTTATGGTTTGATTTAGGACAGGCAGATCCGTTCTATATCTTACCGGTTGTTGCAGCAATTACGACATTTATTCAGCAAAAGCTTGCAATGGCAGGAACAGCTGGTCAAAATCCGCAAATGGCAATGATGCTTTGGCTTATGCCGATTATGATTTTAATCTTTGCAATTAACTTCCCAGCTGCATTATCACTTTACTGGGTTGTTGGTAATATCTTTGGTATTGCTCAAATGTACTTTATCAAAGGGCCAGAGATTAAGGCTAGCAAAGCTGGAGGCTCAAGCAAGTGAGTATAATTACTGCTAAAGGACAAACAGTCGAGCTGGCAGTAGAGGATGCTTTAAGGCAATTAAATACATCAAAAGATCGAGTAGATATAAATATTGTCGATGAGGGTAAAAGAGGATTCTTAGGTTTATTTGGGAATCGTCCTGCAGTAGTAGAAGTTGTATTGAAGAAAGATCCAATTCAGGAATGTGAAGAATATTTAAGAAATGTTATTCACAATATGGGTGTGGAAGTTGAAATTAGTAAAGTTGTAAAAGGACGCGAGATCGAATTTACAATTTCTGGTGATGATGTAGGAGTTTTAATTGGAAAAAGAGGTAATACACTAAACTCTTTACAGTATTTAACAAAACTTGTTGCGAATCGTAACACGAAGCAGTATATAGGTATTACACTAGATGCTGAAAATTATCGTAGTAAAAGAAAAAGTACGCTAGAATCACTTTCTTATCGATTAGCGAAACAAGTATCTAATACGAAAAAAAGAGTTATTTTAGAACCGATGCCATCTTTTGAACGAAAAATTATTCATCAGGCATTATCAAATCATCAAGGTATCAAAACAACTTCTGAAGGAAATGAACCACATCGGCATGTTGTAATATCTCCTAAATGACCGGTTGCTCAAATGAGTGCCGGTTTTTTTGAGCGAAAAATAGATGTGGATAACTAAAAAACACTAAACTTATCCACTGTGAATAAGTTTAGTGTTTTTTACATGGGGATATAATAAAATGAGTTATTCTTCTTTTGTAGATAGGTTCGTTATGGTATCCTAATAATTTAGTGAAAGAAATAATCATGTTGAAATAGAGATAAATAAGCAAGTGAGGTGAAAGGACATGGAATTTGATACAATTGCTGCGATTTCCACAGCGCTTGGAGAGGGTGCAATTGCCATTGTTCGAGTAAGTGGGGATGATGCGGTTGAGAAAGTTGACCGTATTTTTAAAGGGAAGGATTTAACAGAGGTTCCTTCTCACACTATTCATTATGGTCATATCGTTGATTTAGATACAAATCAAGTTATTGAAGAAGTTATGGTGTCTATTATGCGCGCACCAAGGACTTTTACACGTGAAAATATAGTGGAAATTAACTGTCATGGCGGACTTGTTTCAGTAAATAAAGTATTGCAACTTATTCTAGCGCAAGGAGTACGATTGGCAGAACCGGGCGAATTTACAAAACGTGCTTTTTTAAATGGACGTATCGATTTATCACAAGCAGAAGCTGTTATGGATTTGATTCGAGCAAAAACAGATCGTGCGATGAATGTAGCAATTAATCAAATGGAAGGGCGATTATCTAAATTAATTGGTCGCCTACGTCAAGAAATATTAGAAACATTAGCTCATGTTGAGGTAAATATAGATTATCCAGAATACGATGATGTAGAAGAGATGACACATAATATTTTAATTGAGAAAGCGACGCATGTTCGTTCGGAAATCGAAAAAATATTAGAAACATCAAAACAAGGGAAAATTTTACGTGAAGGTATTGCTACAGCAATTATCGGTAGACCTAATGTTGGGAAATCATCGTTATTAAATAGTCTTGTTCAGGAGAAAAAAGCAATTGTAACTGATATTGCAGGAACAACTCGTGATGTTATTGAAGAGTACGTTAATGTGCGTGGTGTACCTCTTAAACTTATAGATACAGCCGGTATTCGTGAGACAGAAGATGTTGTTGAACGAATTGGTGTGGAGCGATCAAAAGAAATGATGAGCCAAGCAGATTTAGTATTAGTTGTTGTCAACTATAGCGAGGCTTTAACAAATGAGGATGAAGATCTATTCCATGCGGTACAAGGAAAAGACTTTATTGTTATTGTGAATAAGACTGATTTACCGCAAGCGATTGATATGGAACGTGTTACAGAGTTAGCTGCGGGAAATCGTGTTATTACAACATCCTTAATTGAGGAACAAGGAATAGATGAACTCGAAAAGGCAATAGCTGATTTATTCTTTGAAGGAACAATCGATTCTGCAGATATGACATATGTTTCTAATGCGAGACATATTGGATTATTAACACAAGCGGGACAAACAATCGGTGATGCAATTGAGGCAATAGAAAATGGTGTACCAATTGATATGGTGCAAATTGATTTAACAAGAACGTGGGAAATACTTGGTGAAATTACTGGTGACACAGTCCATGAAAGCCTAATTGACCAGTTGTTCTCTCAATTTTGTTTAGGAAAATAATATAGTGATGTTTTAGAAAGATAGAGATTATTAGGAGGAATAAACAATGGGATACAATGCCGGTTCATATGATGTCATAGTAATCGGTGCAGGTCATGCAGGATGTGAAGCTGGTCTTGCGGCAGCACGAATGGGCTCAAAAACATTAATGTTAACAATTAACTTAGATATGGTAGCTTTCATGCCATGTAACCCTTCTGTTGGTGGACCAGCAAAAGGGATTGTTGTTCGTGAAATTGATGCATTAGGCGGAGAAATGGGACGTAATATTGATAAAACTCATATTCAAATGCGTATGCTAAATACAGGTAAGGGGCCAGCTGTACGTGCACTTCGAGCGCAAGCTGATAAATTCTCTTACCAACATGAATTGAAGAAAACAATTGAAGAAACACCAAACTTAACGTTATTCCAAGGAATGGTAGAGCGTTTAATCGTTGAAGATGGTATGTGTAAAGGGGTAGTTACACAAGCTGGTGCAGAATATACAGCAAAAACCGTTGTAATTACGACTGGAACATTTTTACGTGGCGAGATTATCATGGGCGACTTAAAATATTCAAGCGGTCCAAATAATCAGCAACCGTCTATTACATTATCTGAGCATTTAGAGGAACTTGGGTTTGATCTTGTTAGATTTAAAACAGGGACACCTCCGCGTGTAAACAGTAATACAATTGACTACAGTAAAACAGAAATTCAACCGGGTGATGATAAGCCACGTTCGTTCTCTTTTGAAACAACGAAATTTATTATGGATCAAATTCCATGTTGGTTGACATATACAAGTACAGAAACACACCGTTTAATAGATGAAAATTTACATCGTTCAGCTATGTATTCTGGTATGATTAAAGGAACAGGCCCTAGATACTGTCCTTCTATTGAAGACAAAGTAGTAAGATTTAATGATAAACCACGTCATCAAATTTTCTTAGAGCCAGAAGGGCGTAATACACAAGAAGTATATGTGCAAGGTTTATCCACAAGCCTACCAGAAGATGTACAACGTGACATGCTTAGAACAATTCCAGGCCTAGAAAATGTTGAAATGATGCGCACAGGTTATGCAATTGAATATGATGCAATTGTGCCAACACAACTATGGCCAACACTTGAAACGAAAAAGATTAAAAATTTATATACAGCAGGACAAATTAATGGAACTTCTGGTTACGAAGAGGCGGCAGGACAAGGGCTTATGGCTGGGATTAATGCAGCATGCCGTTCTTTAGGTAAAAAAGAAGTTGTTTTAGGTCGTGAGGATGCTTATATTGGTGTCTTAATTGATGATCTTGTTACGAAAGGTACAAATGAACCATATCGTTTATTAACATCTCGTGCAGAATACCGTCTATTATTACGCCATGATAATGCTGATCTTCGTTTAACTGAAGTTGGTCGTGAAATTGGATTAATTAAAGAAGAGCGCTATGAGCGATTTACAAATAAAAAACTACAAATTGAACAGGAAAAGGAACGTTTAAGCAGCATTATTATTAAACCACGTCCTGAGGTTCAAGAATTAATTCGCAATATTGGCGGAAGTGAATTGAAAGATGGAATACGTGCAAGTGACTTATTACGTCGTCCAGAGATGACATATGAGCATATTCATCTTTTAGTACCAAGTGAAGTAGAATTAAGTGATGAAGTTACAGAACAAGTTGAAATTCAGATTAAGTACGAAGGATACATTGAAAAATCTTTACAGCAAGTAGAGCGTATGAAGAAAATGGAGAGTAAAAAAATACCTGTAGATATTGATTATGATGCGATTTCTAGCCTTGCCTCAGAAGCTAGACAGAAATTGAAAGATGTTCGTCCACTTTCAATGGGGCAGGCTTCACGTATTTCTGGCGTAAATCCAGCGGATATTTCCATTTTACTTGTTTATATAGAACAAGGAAAAATTGCGCGCGTATCGAACCAATAAATAGTAAGGAGATATTGCTAGATGAACATAGAACAATTTCAATCTATGCTAGAAGAGAAGGGGATCACCCTCTCTTCTAGACAGTTAGAGCAGTTCAAAATCTACTTTGAAACATTAGTAGAGTGGAATGAGAAAATGAACTTAACGGCTATTACAGAAAAAGAAGAAGTATACTTAAAACACTTTTTTGATTCTATTACAGCTGCTTTTTATTATGATTTTTCAAAACCGTTCTCAATTTGTGATGTTGGTGCAGGGGCTGGATTCCCAAGTATTCCTTTAAAAATCTGTTTCCCGCACTTAAAAGTAACAATTGTAGATTCATTGCAAAAACGTATTAATTTCTTAAATCACTTAGCACAAAAGTTAGAATTAAGTGATGTTGCATTTTGTCATGATCGTGCTGAAACATTTGGGAAAAAAGAAGGTGTACGTGAATCATACGATATTGTAATGGCACGTGCAGTTGCACGTCTTTCTGTATTAAGTGAGCTATGTTTACCACTTGTAAAAGTTGGAGGAACATTCATTGCAATGAAAGGTGCAGCAGCAAATGAAGAAATCGAAAATGGTAAGTATGCTTTAGAGGTGCTAGGCGGAGAGTTAAAAGAGATGTCTACGTTCCAATTACCGTTTGAAGAGAGTGAACGTAATATTTTATTAATCGAGAAAAAGCGCAAGACACCAAAGAAATATCCACGCAAACCGGGAACGCCCAATAAATTACCTATTGAAAAATAAATCTTATTAGACGTAAGATTAAATTATATAAATGAAAACGTAAATGTTTCATAGGAAACATTTTATGGAGAATAGTCAATAGGCCTAAAAGGTGGTGGAATATGTATGAAAAATACGTTTTCTCGTTTATTTGGCTTTGGAGATAAAGAGAGCGAATTCGAATTACAAGACGAAAGCCATGAAGAAATAGATAAAAAGGTATATGAAGAAATACAAGAAATTCCGATAGTAAATATTACCCCTAACCGTTATCAACCAAGAACAGTTTTTGATGATGCACGTATTGATGAGCTAGCATTAACGATTCGTACACATGGACTTATTCAACCGATTGTTGTAAGGCAATATGAGGATGATAAGTACGAGATTATCGCTGGAGAAAGACGCTTTCGTGCGGCAACAAAGTTAGGTTGGGAAAAGGTTCCTGCAATTATAAAGAACTTAAATGATACAGAGACAGCTTCTGTAGCTTTAATTGAAAACTTGCAACGTGAGGAACTAACGGCAATCGAGGAAGCTGTGGCATATCAAAAGCTGATTGAGTTACATAATTTAACACAAGAAGCATTGGCACAACGACTTGGAAAAGGACAATCTACAATCGCAAATAAGTTGCGATTGTTAAAGTTGCCTGAAGAAATAAAAAGTGCATTATTAGAAAAAAGCATTACAGAACGTCACGCCCGCGCTCTCATTCCTTTAAAAAATGAGGAATTACAACTGAAGGTTTTACAGGAAATTGTGGAGAAACAACTGAATGTAAAGCAAACAGAAGAACGAATTGCGAAGTTACTAGAGGAAGCAAAACCGAAGCGTAAGGCAAAGCAAAAAGCAGTAAGTCGAGATACGAGGATTGCTATGAATACAATTAGACAATCTTTACAAATGGTTACTGAAAGTGGTTTGAATGTTAATTCTGAGGAAGAAGAATTTGATGAGTACTATCAAATTACAATTAAAATTCCAAAGAAAAAATAATAACGACGTGTTAGAGACCTTATCCTATTGGAGAGGTCTCTTTTACTATATTTTCTTGTTAAATGAAGAAGGAGTTTAGAAATAAATTTTGAAGTTTAATAAAGGACGTAAAAGAAAAAGTTTTATTTCATGTTACAATAAACGTAATTGTTATTAGAATAAGATAGAAAGGTTGAAAGTAGGTGACATCATGGGAAAAATCATTGCTATTGCTAATCAAAAAGGCGGTGTTGGAAAAACCACAACATCTGTTAATTTAGGGGCTGGATTGGCGCAAGTAGGTAAAAAAGTCCTTCTTGTAGATATTGATGCTCAAGGAAATGCAACGACTGGTGTGGGAATTGAAAAATCTGAATTAGATCAATGTATTTACAACGTTCTTGTGGAAGATGCAGATGTTCAAGGGGTTATACAGAAAACCGCAACGGAAAACTTAGATGTTCTACCCGCTACAATTCAATTGGCTGGTGCTGAAATTGAATTGGTACCGACTATTTCCCGGGAAGTACGTTTACAAAGAGCATTACAGCCAGTTCGTGATGAATATGATTATATTATTATCGACTGTCCCCCATCTTTAGGGTTATTAACAATTAATGCATTAACAGCAGCAGATTCTGTTATTATTCCTGTACAGTGTGAATATTACGCACTAGAAGGGTTAAGTCAGCTATTAAATACAGTTCGACTTGTACAAAAACATTTAAATAAAAATTTAGCAATTCAAGGTGTATTGTTAACGATGTTGGATGCCCGTACAAATTTAGGGATCCAAGTTATAGATGAAGTGAAAAAGTATTTTAGGGATAAAGTATATCGCTCGATTATTCCGCGTAATGTACGCTTGAGTGAGGCTCCAAGTCATGGGAAACCTATTATGCAGTATGACGCTAAATCAAGAGGAGCAGAAGTATATATAGATTTAGCAGAGGAAGTGATTGCAGGTGGCTAAGGGATTAGGAAGAGGAATTAATGTGTTTTTTCCTGATTTAGATGTGAAAGAAGAGGAAACAATTCAGGAGATTCTTGTAACTGAATTAAGGCCAAATCCATATCAACCGCGTAAACACTTTAATAAAGAGGCTATTCAGGAATTAGCAATTTCGATTAAGGAACACGGTATTCTACAACCATTAATTGCTAGGAAGAGTATTAAAGGATATGAAATCGTTGCAGGTGAAAGACGATTTCGTGCTGCAAAAGAGGCTGGTTTAGAAAAGGTACCTGCGGTTGTAAGACAATTAACTGAACAGCAAATGATGGAATTTGCTTTGTTAGAAAACTTACAACGAGAAGATTTAAATCCTATGGAAGAGGCAATGGCATACCAGATGTTAATGAATGAGCTAAATGTAACGCAAGAACAATTAGCGAAACGTCTTGGCAAAAGCAGACCTTACATTGCAAATTATACTCGGTTATTAAGCCTCCCTTCGTTCGTCCAAGATATGATTGCAAATGGTCAACTTTCAATGGCTCATGGGAGAACTTTACTTACGATAAAAGATGAAGAACAATTGAAGTCCTTATTGAAACGCATTGAAAAAGAAGGATTAAATGTTCGTCAATTAGAGAAAATCGTCCAAGAGATTAATCAACACGTTTCACGTGAAACAAAAAAAGTGAAAAAAGAGCGAAATATATTTTTCGTAGAACGTGAAACGTTCTTAAGAGAAAAGTTTGGCACAGATGTGAAAATTAAAGAGACGAAAAAAGAAAAAGGTAAAATCGAAATTGAATTTTTTAATAAAGAAGATTTGAATCGTATTTTAGAACTATTATCACAAAAAAAATAAAGAGCAAACCATCTTATTATTTATAGATGGTTTGCTTTTTTTAGTGCGGATAATTTTTGATCCGTCTCTTTTATACTTTGTGCGATTACATCGGCCATTTTCATAACTAAACTTAATCTTGTATTTTGAAGAACGAAAAACTCCATAAACCCATTTAGATTGACGATACCGTGTATATGCAGATCACCAACTGCAGGTAATTTCTTATTCATAGCAGCTCCAGGCTTACTAGGACCCTTTCCAGTAGTGATTGACCCGATATTTTGAGACTTTCCTAAACATGCATCAACAGCAATTATAAATGCAGCAGGATATTCTTTCTGTATATTTCGAATTTTTTCTTCTAAATTTAGCGCATGTACTGGCTCATCTAGTGTACCGAATACTTGGAGGTTTTTGATGTCTATTTGTTCAAGTTTTGTACCAACTAACGGGCCGAGTGCGTCACCTGTAGAACGATCTGTTCCGATACAAACGAGAATGAGTGGTATATTAGTTTTAATAGGAATGTGGGTAAGTAAGAAATTACTGATTATCTCAGAGGCTTCTAGATCCTGGTGCATAACGTTTTGAGTTTCTTTCTCAAAAAATGGTAAGCGAAAACTTCCAATATTCATGAAGCACCCATCCTTTTAATAAATTTTCAATATATGTTATATGGTGAGAAAAATGGAAATCTATAAGTGCGTAATTTTTGCAAAATGTGAATGAAAACGGAAATAATAGTACTAGTATATATATATTCGTTCCATTTTATACCTGAATGGCGGGGGTAAAATAGGATTAAAATCATAAAATTTTTTCAGCAATTAGAGGACTTCTGATACAATAATAAGGATAACTAAAAAGAAATTTTAGCTAGAGAGGTAGAGGTACATGGATTTATTAACGAAGTGGTTTAATTCTACGAAACAGTATTTATTAGATGCTGATCGTTGGGCTCATATTGGAGTTGCGACATTAAAAATATGTATTATTTTAATAATCGGTGCAGTTGTTGTGCGAATTGCAAGAGCGGTTGTACGAAATGCGTTTCGTATGGGGAGTCGTTCTCCAATTCAAATTTCAGAACGTCGTACAGTTACAGTAGCGAAATTACTTGAAAATATTGTAGCGTACGTTGTTATGTTTATTATGCTGATTGCGATTTTAGGTGTGTTTGATATTAATGCATCAGGTTTATTAGCGGGTGCCGGGGTAATTGGTTTAGCAGTCGGATTTGGTGCTCAAAGTTTAGTGAAGGACGTTATTACAGGTTTATTTATTTTGCTAGAAGATCAGTTTTCAGTTGGCGATTATGTTAAAATCGGTCAATTTGAAGGAGTCGTTTTAGAAATTGGGCTTCGTACAACGAAAGTAAAGAGTTGGACAGGTGAAATTCATACTTTACCAAACGGAAGTATTATTCAAGTTACTAACTACTCAGTTAGTAATAGTGTAGCATTTGTTGATGTATCTATTTCATATGAGGCTGATATTGCGAAAGCAGAGCAGGTTATTGAAGATTTATTAGTAGAGTTACCTTCAAAGTACGAAAAAATGGTAACAACACCTCAATTATTAGGTGTGCAAACGTTAGCTGCATCAGAAGTTATATTACGCGTTATTGCTGAAGTAGAGCCGATGCAACATGCAGTTATTGCAAGGGCACTTCGTAAAGAGATTAAAAATCGTCTTGATTTACATGGAATTGAAATTCCATATCCACGTATGGTTTTATATAATCGTGAAGAATTGGTTAGTGGAAAAGCAATTTAGTATGGAGAGGAGGAGTTTGAAGAGTGGAGCAAAAGGAATATAACTTGTACGATGTTGTGGAAATGAAGAAAGCACATCCATGTGGCGAGAATCGTTGGAAAATTATTCGTATGGGAATGGATATCCGCATTAAGTGCGAGGGATGTGACCATTCAGTAATGATTACTCGAAGAGAGTTTGATCGTAAGGTGAAAAAAATACTTGTGAAGCACGAAGAATAGAGAGAGAGTAACAGTTACAGTAGGTAACTGTTACTTTTTTTCGTTTGGCGGAAACTTGTCATTTTTTTCGTTACTATCTATAATGATGAAAGATTGAGACATAGGAGTGAAAAATATGGGATTAACGGCTGGGATTGTTGGATTACCTAACGTAGGGAAGTCCACTTTATTTAATGCAATTACACAAGCAGGAGCAGAATCTGCGAACTATCCATTCTGTACAATTGATCCAAACGTAGGGATTGTAGAAGTACCAGATGAGCGTTTAAATAAATTAACGGAATTAGTAGAACCGAAAAAGACTGTTCCGACTGTATTTGAGTTTACTGATATTGCAGGTATCGTAAAAGGTGCTAGTAAAGGTGAAGGTTTAGGAAATAAATTCTTATCTCACATTCGTCAAGTAGATGCAATTTGCCAAGTTGTTCGTTGTTTTGAAGACGAAAATATTACGCACGTTTCAGGGAAAGTAGATCCAATTGATGATATCGAAACAATCAACTTAGAGCTAATTTTAGCGGACTTAGAGTCTGTTGATAAGCGTATCGAGCGTGTTGCGAAATTAGCAAGACAAAAAGATAAAGAAGCTGTATATGAGCATGAAATTTTAGTTCGTTTAAAAGAGGCTTTTGAAGAGGGGAAACCGGCTCGTACTGTTGAATTTACAGAAGAGCAGATGAAGATTGTTAAAGGCCTTCATTTACTTACAACAAAAGAAATGTTATACGTAGCGAACGTAAGTGAAGACGATATTATCGATCCTTCGGAAAATAAATACGTACAAATGGTAAAAGAATTTGCAGAAAATGAAAATTCTCAAGTAATCGTTGTATGTGCAAAAATCGAATCAGAAATCGCTGAATTAGACGAGGAAGAGAAAAAAGTATTCCTTGAAGAACTAGGTATTGAAGAGTCTGGTTTAGATCAATTAATTCGTGCAGCATATGACCTATTAGGACTTGCTACTTACTTTACAGCTGGCGTTCAAGAAGTACGTGCTTGGACATTTAAACAAGGTATGAAGGCACCACAATGTGCTGGTGTTATTCATACAGACTTTGAGCGTGGATTTATTCGTGCAGAAACAGTTTCTTATGATGACTTAATGACAAACGGTTCTATGACAGCTGCAAAAGAAGCTGGAAAAGTACGTTTAGAAGGAAAAGAGTATATCGTAAAAGATGGAGATGTTATGCACTTCCGTTTTAACGTTTAATTTAATATTTCCTAGGAAAAATAAAGATATGAGCTTGGCGAATATATTATATGTTTGCCAAGTTTTTTATGTATTGGTGAGTTGATTCATATAACTTACTATGATATAATCTAAACTCGTGAGTAATTACTATAAATTAATTGCTCCTTGCCCATTATGGGCCGTTTAGACCAAAAGGAGGTGAAAGTGTAATGAGAAAGTACGAAATTATGTACATCATTCGTCCTGGCGTTGAAGAAGAAGCTCAAAAAGCTTTAGTTGAACGTTTTGCAGGTGTTTTAACAAACAATGGTGCAGAAATCATTAACACGAAAGAGTGGGGTAAGCGTCGTTTAGCTTACGAAATCAACGACTTACGTGAAGGTTTCTACATGATCTTAAACGTGAACTCTAACGCAGAAGCGATTAACGAATTCGACCGTTTAGCTAAGATCAACGAAGATATCCTTCGTCATATCGTTGTTAAAGAAGAAGAAAAATAATTGATATATAAGGGAGAGTGGTTCGATTGATGAATCGTGTTATCCTCGTTGGTCGTTTAACTAAGGACCCTGACTTACGTTACACGCCCAATGGTGTTGCAGTAGCTACTTTTACGTTAGCTGTGAATCGCGCATTTGCGAATCAACAAGGTGAGCGTGAAGCTGACTTTATTAATTGTGTAATATGGCGTAAACAAGCAGAAAACGTAGCAAATTATTTGAAAAAAGGAAGCTTAGCAGGCGTAGATGGACGTCTTCAAACTCGTAATTACGATGGACAAGACGGTAAACGTGTGTATGTAACAGAAGTTCTTGCGGAAAGCGTACAATTTTTAGAGCCGCGTAATGGCGGTGGGGAGCAACGTGGTTCATTCAATCAGCAACCATCAGGAGCTGGTTTCGGTAACCAAAGCTCTAACCCATTTGGTCAATCTAGTAATTCAGGTAACCAAGGTAATCAAGGGAACTCTGGATTTACGAAGAATGACGATCCATTTTCAAATGTAGGTCAACCGATCGACATTTCCGACGACGATTTACCGTTCTAATACAGTAAATTTGTTAGTTTTAACAAAGAATGGAGGGAAATAGACATGGCAGGACGCAAAGGTGGACGTGCGAAACGTCGTAAGGTGTGTTTCTTCACAGCTAACGGCATCACTCGCATTGACTATAAAGATGTTGATTTATTAAAACGTTTCGTTTCTGAGCGTGGTAAAATTTTACCTCGTCGTGTAACAGGGACAAGCGCAAAATACCAACGCAAACTTACAGTTGCAATTAAACGTGCTCGTCAAATGGCACTTTTACCATATGTTGGTGAATAATAGCGTATGAAATGCACAGTAGAGTCGGACTCTACTGTGCATTTTGCTATGCTTTTCTTTTTGAAAGAGAGGTTAAAATGTGAAACAAACAAAGTTTATTACAGAAGGTGCAGCGTTATTAGCTATATATGCAATTTTATTGCTTATATCTATGTATGTTCCGATTTTGGGTACTGTTGTAAATTTTGCGTTGCCGTTACCATTTATACTATTAACGATAAGACATAAACTATCTAATGTGCTCATGATTTTTGTAGCATCACTTTTTGTTACTATTATTGTGAGTCAACCCATGAATTTAGTGAAGACAATTATGTTTGGATTGATAGGGATTGTTTTAGGATATATGTATAAAACAAGAAAAAAGTCAGTAGAAATCTTAATAGCGGGGACGCTTGCATACTTAATTGGTTTTGTACTTATTTATGTTGCGAGTATAAAGTTTTTCAACATAGATATAATGAAGCAAATGCAAAGTATGTTTAGTGAAAGTATGGTGCAAAGTGAAAAGATAGTAAGTGCTACAGGTATGCCGATTAGTAAGGAACAAAAAGAGTTACTTACACAAATGAATGATATATTACAATCGTTATTTCCAAGTATACTTGTTCTAGTTTCAGTATGTTTTTCTTGGATTACAGTGATAATATCAGGTAGTGTTTTGAAAAAGTTAAAACATGACATTATACCTTGGCCTAAATTTAAAGATATACAATTACCAAAGAGTATTGTTTGGTATTACGTTATATTTATTTTGTTAGCAACTTTTATAAAAGTAGAACCAACATCATATTTACATATGGTATTTTCTAACCTAAATGTCATATTTACACTATTGCTTGTACTGCAAGGTCTGACATTTATTGCCTTTTTAGCGTATAGAAAAGGTTTTACTAAAGGGATTCCTATTATTAGTTTTATTGCATGCATGTTTATTCCGATGCTGTTTCCTCTTGTGACAATCTTAGGTATAATTGACTTAGGGATTTCATTGCGTTCTAAAATAGGGGGATAAAACAATATTCCTTATACTATTTTAATCTGTTTAACTAACTGGAAGGTGAGTTAGTTTTACTTTATAGGAGTTGTATACATGCCTGAATTTGATAAGAAACAGTGGTTTTTATATCCTGTTTATGTATTGGCATTTTTTGTGTTTGTGCTCATTTCAATTCTCTGTTATTTTCATTTAATTATGGGAATAGCTGCTTTTGTCATTTTTTGTATCGTATTTTTTATCGTTATACGATTTGAACTTAATTTTCAAAGGAATTTCGAAAAGCATACTACAGATATGATTACAAGAGTAAAGAAAGTAAGTAATGAAGCATTTAACCAAATGCCGATTGGTATTTTGTTATACAATAAGGATTATGGGATTGATTGGGCAAATCCTTATTTATCTTCATGTCTGGGACAGCATGCATTAGCTGGATGGCACCTTTACGATGTATCAGAAACATTACTTCTTTTCATTAAAGGAGAAACTTCTGATGATATAGTCTCTTTAAATAATCGAAAGTTTCGCGTTTTTGTAAGGAAAGAAGAAAAGTTAATTTATTTCTTTGATGTAACGGAACAAACAGAAATCGAAAAGATGTATGAGGATCAACGTACTGTTTTAGCTGTAATTTATTTGGATAATTATGATGAAGTTACACAAGGATTAGATGATCAATTACGTACGAATATAACAAGTCTTGTGACATCGCGACTAAATGAATGGGCACTTAAGTATGGTGCGTATTTAAAACGTGCATCTTCAGAAAGATTCTTCGTTGTGCTAAATGAAAGTATTCTGACGCAAATGGAGAAAGGGAAATTTAGTATTTTAGATCAGGTGCGTGAAGAAACATCTAAAAGGAATATACCACTTACATTAAGTGTAGGTGTCGGATCAGGTGATTTACCTTTGTCAGAGCTTGGGGCAATGGCTCAATCTGGTTTAGACCTTGCGCTTGGACGCGGGGGAGATCAAGTAGCTATTAAACAAGCGACAGGTAAAGTTAAGTTCTATGGAGGCAAGACAAATCCGGTTGAAAAGCGTACCCGTGTACGTGCTAGGGTCATTTCGCATGCGTTAAAGGATTTAGTATTAGAAAGTAGTAATGTCATTATCATGGGGCATAGGGCTCCTGATATGGACGCAATTGGTGCTGCGATTGGTATTTTAAAAGTGGCTCAATTAAACGAGCGTAAAGGATATATTGTATTAGATGAAAATGATTCTGATAAGGGAATTAAACGCTTGATGGACAAAGTGAAACAAAATGAGGAATTATGGTCTCACTTTATTACTCCAGAGCAAGCGATGGAATTTGCGAATGATGAGTCATTACTTGTTGTTGTTGATACACATAAACCTTCTATGGTGATGGAACAAAAATTGTTACATAAAATTGAAAATGTAGTAGTTATCGATCATCATCGCCGTGGAGAAGATTTTATTGAAGATCCATTGCTAGTTTATATGGAACCATATGCTTCTTCAACGGCAGAACTGGTTACAGAATTGCTTGAGTATCAACCGAAAAATTTAAAGATGACAATGTTAGAAGCAACGGCATTGTTAGCGGGGATTATTGTCGACACGAAAAGTTTCACATTCCGGACGGGGGCTCGTACGTTTGATGCTGCTTCCTATTTACGCTCACATGGTGCAGATACTGTACTTGTACAAGAACTTTTAAAGGAAGATATGGATCAGTATTTACGGGTTGCAAAAGCTATAAAAAATGCGTACATTTATAAAAATGGAATTGCGATTGCTAAAGTTGATAGTGATGATTACTACGATCAAGTGCTTATTGCGCAATCAGCTGACACGTTATTAACAATGACAGGAATTATTGCATCATTTGTTGTTGCGAAACGTGGCGAGAATCTCATTGGAATTAGCAGCAGGTCTTTAGGTGAAGTGAATGTGCAGCTAATTATGGAAAACTTAGGTGGTGGCGGGCATTTGACGAATGCAGCCACACAAATGAAAAATGTTACAGTAGATGAAGCCGAGGAGAAGCTTCGATTTGTTATTGATGACTATTTACAGGGAGGCACACAATCATGAAAGTAATTTTTCTAAAAGACGTAAAAGGTAAAGGTAAAAAAGGAGAAGTAAAAAACGTACCAGATGGCTATGCAAATAACTTCTTACTAAAACAGGGATTGGCTGCTGAAGCAACAAATAGCAGTATGAAAACTTTAGAAGCTCAAAAGCGTAAAGAAGAAAAAGATGCAGCGGCAGAAGTTGAGAATGCAAAAGAGCTGAAAGAAACATTAGAGAAATTAACTGTAGAAGTAAAAGCGAAATCTGGAGAAGGTGGCCGTTTATTCGGTTCTATTACGAGCAAACAAATCGTAGATGCGATGCAAAAATCACATAAAATTAAACTTGATAAACGTAAATTTGAAATGGATGATGCAATCCGTGCATTAGGCTACACAAATGTAACAGTGAAATTGCATCCGCAAGTAACAGCGACAGTAAAAGTTCATGTTAGTGAACAATAAAAATAAATTAAGCAAGGAGGATTGCGTATGAGTGATGTACTTGCTGATCGTACCCCTCCGCATAATATAGAAGCCGAGCAGGCGGTTTTAGGGGCCATATTAATTGATCAAGATGCGTTAACATCAGCATCAGAGTTATTGGTACCTGACTCATTCTATCGAACGAAACATCAAAAGATTTTTGAGGTAATGCTTGGGTTATCTGACAAAGGAGAACCGATCGATTTAGTAATAATGACATCAGCGATGGCTGATCAAGGATTACTAGAAGAAGTTGGTGGAGTGTCTTATCTAGCAGAGTTAGCAGAAGTTGTTCCAACAGCTGCTAACGTTGAATATTATGCACGTATCATCGCTGAAAAGGCACTTTTACGTCGTTTAATTCGAACAGCGACTCATATTGTGTCGGATGGATACGAGAGAGAAGATGACGTAGACGGCCTTTTAAATGAGGCCGAGAAAAAAATATTAGAAGTATCCCATCAAACGAATGCAAAAGCATTTCAAAATATTAAAGATGTTCTTGTAGATGCTTATGATAAAATTGAACTTTTGCATAATCAAAAAGGTGAAGTTACTGGGATACCAACTGGATTTACTGAATTAGATAAGATGACGGCAGGTTTCCAGCGAAATGATTTAATCATCGTAGCAGCACGTCCGTCAGTAGGGAAAACTGCATTTTCATTAAATATCGCACAAAACGTAGCGACGAAAACGGATGAAAATGTAGCGATTTTTAGTTTGGAGATGGGCTCCGATCAGCTTGTTATGCGTATGCTTTGTGCAGAAGGAAATATCGATGCGCAAAGACTTCGTACCGGGTCATTAACTTCTGATGATTGGGCGAAATTAACAATGGCGATGGGTAGTCTTTCAAATGCCGGTATATATATTGATGATACACCAGGAATTAAGGTAAATGAGATTCGAGCGAAATGTCGTAGACTAAAGCAAGAACAAGGTCTTGGTATGGTTTTAATTGACTACTTACAGCTTATTCAAGGAAGTGGGAAATCAGGTGAGAACCGTCAGCAGGAGGTATCTGAGATTTCTCGTACTTTAAAAGGGATTGCGCGTGAATTGCAAGTGCCTGTTATTGCCTTATCACAGTTATCTCGTGGTGTAGAATCTCGTCAGGATAAACGCCCGATGATGTCTGATATTCGTGAATCTGGTAGTATTGAGCAGGATGCTGATATTGTAGCTTTCCTATATCGTGAAGATTACTATGACCGTGAAACGGAAAATAAAAATACGATTGAAATTATCATTGCAAAACAACGTAATGGTCCGGTAGGTTCAGTAGAGCTTGCGTTTGTTAAAGAATTTAATAAATTCGTTAATTTAGAACGACGCTTTGAGGATGGGGCATAAAGGCAGTATAAAAAAGAAACACATTTCTTATAATAAGATGTGTTTCTTTTTTTATGGGATAAAGATAAGGCTTTCATAAGGTGAAAATATAATTCTTACGAACGAAAATGATTTTTAATAAAAAAATGTTCGCTTTTTGGTTGACTTCTTTTTCGGTTTTGGTACAATTATATTGTTTGAATAGATCGTTTGAAAATTGCGGAGGTGCTTTAATAATGTCTTCAGTAGTAGTTGTAGGAACACAATGGGGCGACGAAGGAAAAGGTAAAATCACTGATTTTCTTTCTGAGCATGCGGAAGTAGTTGCAAGATATCAAGGTGGAAATAACGCGGGACATACAATTGTTTTCGGCGGAGTTAAATATAAGTTACACTTAATTCCATCTGGTATTTTCTATAAAGAGAAAATTTGTGTAATCGGAAATGGCTTAGTAGTAGATCCGAAAGCATTACTTGAAGAGTTAAAATACTTACACGACCGTGGTGTAAGTACTGATAATTTACGTGTAAGTAACCGTGCACACGTTATTTTACCTTATCACTTAAAACAAGATGAGTTAGAAGAGGCTAGTAAAGGTGATAACAAAATCGGTACAACGAAAAAAGGTATCGGTCCTGCATATATGGATAAAGCTGCTCGTATTGGTATCCGTATGGCTGATCTTTTAGACCGTGAAGCATTTAAAGAGAAGCTTGAGCGCAATTTAGTAGAGAAAAATCGTTTGTTTGAAAAAATGTACGATACAGAAGGTTTCAGCGTAGAGGAAATCTTTGAAGAGTACTTCGAATATGGACAACAAATCGCACAATATGTATGCGACACATCTGTTGTATTAAATGATGCACTAGATAACAATCACCGTGTATTATTTGAAGGTGCACAAGGTGTTATGCTTGATATTGACCACGGTACGTACCCGTTCGTTACATCTTCTAACCCGATTGCGGGTGGTGTAACAGTTGGAACTGGAGTTGGCCCTGCGAAAGTTACTCGCGTTGTAGGTGTATGTAAAGCATATACAAGCCGTGTTGGTGACGGTCCATTCCCTACTGAACTTAATGATGAAATTGGTCATCAAATTCGTGAAGTTGGTCGTGAGTACGGAACAACAACTGGTCGTCCGCGCCGCGTAGGTTGGTTCGATAGCGTTGTTGTAAGACATGCGCGTCGTGTTAGTGGTTTAACGGATCTATCATTAAATTCTATCGACGTTCTAACAGATATTCCAACTCTTAAAATTTGTGTTGCTTACAAATACAATGGCGAAGTTATCGATGAAGTTCCAGCAAACTTAAACATTTTAGCGAAATGTGAGCCTGTATATGAAGAGCTTCCAGGTTGGACAGAAGATATTACTGGTGTAAAATCATTAGACGAGCTTCCTGAAAATGCAAGAAAATACGTAGAACGTGTTTCTGAGTTAACAGGAATTCAATTATCTATGTTCTCAGTTGGACCAGATCGTAACCAAACGAATATTGTTCGTAATGTATACGAAGCTTAATTGATATTTTTAGAAAAAACTCATGTCCGCATGAGTTTTTTCTTATCTTTTATAAAAAAATGAAAAAAAGTATTGCGAAGAATACAGAATACATGTTATGATACATCTTGTCGTCACGAAAATATGACGTTGGTGAGTATGAGCCATTAGCTCAGTTGGTAGAGCATCTGACTTTTAATCAGAGGGTCGAAGGTTCGAATCCTTCATGGCTCACCATTTTATTTTTCGTGGCCCGTTGGTCAAGTGGTTAAGACACCGCCCTTTCACGGCGGTAACACGGGTTCGAATCCCGTACGGGTCATGTTTTTTTATGCTTATTTTTGGTCCCGTGGTGTAGTGGTTAACATGCCTGCCTGTCACGCAGGAGATCGCCGGTTCGACCCCGGTCGGGACCGCCACTTTTGTTTATACCACCATTAGTGGTTTTATATATAGTTTTGGCTCGGTAGCTCAGTCGGTAGAGCAGAGGACTGAAAATCCTCGTGTCGGCGGTTCGATTCCGTCCCGAGCCACTCTCAGGATATTAAGTGGGCCCACTTAATATCCTTTTTATTTATGTAATTTTACAAAACTGAGTAGTTATTTTAAAATAGAACGAGGAGCCTCTAGCAGTTGAAGCTAGAGGTTTTTCTATAGATCGTATAGGATGCCGTGTAAAAGTGGATCATACATGAGTCTATGAGAATAGAGGAGAAAATACTTAAACAAAGGATGCGGTCATATAGGACATACTATGTAAACATCGATATGTTTAGGGATTATTGACCATATTTTTATAAGGAGGAAATAGACGATGATGGGAAAGAAAATTTTAGTAGTTGATGATGAAAAGCCGATTGCAGATATTTTGAAGTTTAATCTAGAAAAAGAAGGTTTTGAAATAGTAATGGCGCATGATGGTGATGAAGCAATTGAAAAAGCTAATGAAGAACAACCAGATATGGTTTTATTAGATATTATGCTACCGGGTAAAGATGGATTAGAGGTTTGCCGTGAAATACGTAAAAGTTCAGAAATGCCGATTATTATGCTTACAGCAAAGGACTCTGAGATTGATAAAGTATTAGGGCTTGAGCTTGGGGCAGATGATTATGTAACGAAGCCATTTAGTACGAGGGAATTACTTGCTCGTGTGAAGGCGAATTTACGCCGTCATCAACAAGGTGGTTCTGCAGAAAAAGAAGAAAATACAGAAATGGTTATTGGACCAATTGTTATTAATCCAAATGCATATAGTGTAACGAAGCGCGAGGAAAATATCGAGCTTACACATCGTGAATTTGAGTTGCTACATTATTTAGCGAAACATTTAGGACAAGTTATGACACGCGAACATTTATTACAAACAGTTTGGGGTTATGACTATTTTGGAGATGTGCGCACAGTAGACGTAACAGTACGTCGTTTGCGTGAAAAAATTGAAGATAATCCAAGCCATCCTACTTTAATTGTAACTAGACGTGGAGTAGGGTATTACTTGCGTGACCCAGAGCAGGAATAGTATATGAAGAAAGTTGGTTTTTTTCAATCTATTCATTTAAAATTTGTGCTTATATATATGCTATTAATATTAATAGCGATGCAAGTTATTGGGGTTTATTTCGTAAGGGAATTAGAGAAGAGCCTAGTACAAGGTTTTAGGGATTCTTTAACGCAGCAAACAAACTTATTATCATATAACTTGAAACAAGAGTTTAAAAAAAGTTATACAAAAGCAGAAACAGAGTCAACAGATGAAACCATTAAAACTTCTATTCGAAAATTTGCCTCTGATCAAAAGAAAGTTATACAAGAGGTAAGTGTATTTGATTCGCATAGAAAGTTATTGGCTATTTCAGATGAATCAAAGCAGAATAAGGTGAATAGAACATCAACTGATATAGCTGTTCAGCGAGTGTTAGTACAAAAAAAGCCAGAAGTGAAAATTGAGAAGGATGGTAGTACAGGCCATCGTGTTCAAGTTATGCTTACTCCGATTCTAGATGATAATGGCAAGGATGCGCTTGGTGTTATATACATCGTTGCATCTATGGAAGATGTATATAAACAAATGAAGGATATAAATCAAATTTTTGCTACGGGAACAGTAATTGCCTTATTAGTAACGGCCGTACTTGGGATTTTATTGGCTCAAACAATTACAAGACCAATTTCAGATATGCGGAGACAAGCAATTGAAATGGCAAAAGGAAATTATTCGAGAAAAGTAAAAGTGCATAGCCATGATGAAATTGGACAACTGGCATTATCCTTCAATAATTTATCAAAAAAATTACAACAAGCTCGTTCTTCTACAGAAAGTGAAAGGCGTAAATTATCATCAGTTTTATCACATATGACAGATGGAGTAATTGCTACTGACCGAAAAGGGGATATTATTTTACTAAATGACCCTGCGGAAAAGATGTTAAATGTTTCTCGTGAAACAGCGCTCGATCAATCTGTTTTAGAGGTATTAGGGATACAGGAAGAATTTACGCTCGATCATTTATATGAAGAGCCAGATTCTGTGTTATTAGATTTTAGTACGAGAAACGAACCATATATTTTACGTGCTAGTTTCTCTGTTATTCAAAAAGAAACAGGGAAGGCCAATGGCTTAATTGCTGTACTATATGATGTAACAGAGCAGGAGCGTATAGAAGGGGAACGCCGTGAGTTTGTGGCGAATGTCTCTCATGAATTAAGGACGCCATTAACGACGATGCGCAGTTATTTAGAGGCACTTACAGATGGAGCGTGGCAGGATCCGAATATTGCACCACAATTTTTAACGGTTACACAAGAAGAAACAGAAAGAATGATTAGACTTGTAAATGCGTTGTTACAGCTATCTAAACTTGATAGTACAGAGCACCGTTTAATGAAAGAATGGGTCGACTTTACTGATTTCTTTAATAATGTTATTGATCGCTTTGAAATGTCTAAAGAGCAAAATGTAAGTTTCAAACGATCTTTCTCTAAAAAATCTAGGTTTATTGATATGGATACTGACAAAATTACTCAAGTGCTGTATAACATTATTTCTAACGCATTAAAGTATTCACCAGAAGGTGGAACAGTAACATATCGCTTACGTGATCGCGGTGATTTATTAGAAATTAGCGTAAGTGACCAAGGAATGGGTATTCCAAAAGAAAACGTTGATAAAATCTTTGAACGTTTTTATCGCGTAGATAAAGCTCGTTCAAGACAAATGGGTGGTACGGGACTTGGATTAGCAATTGCAAAAGAAATGATTGAGGCACATGGTGGCTCTATTTGGGCGAAGAGTGAAGAAGGAAAAGGGACAACTATTTATTTCACGTTACCAATGGCAGCAGATGAAGAGGACGATTGGGAATGAGTATGGAAAACTTTAAAACAATAGTTTTAATTAACCTAGTCGTAATTAGCCTATTTCTTACTTTTAACCTATGGACGTATGTGCCAGATTCTACATCCATGCAAAACGCGAAATTTGTACAGGGCAATGAAGGAACGAATCAAACTAAAATTGCCGATGTTGTCCGTCCTACTTCTATCATCGTGCATAAAGATAAAAATCATTATGGGAGCAGAAGAGAGGCAGATATAGAATCAATCTATAAGCCTCTGGAAGTAGGGGAACTACATGAGTTTAGAGAGATATCAATCACTAAGGGTGATTTCCTGTCCTATGTGCATGGTGAAGGGAAAATTGAACTTGTTTTCCCTACCGATATCCCATTTGATGCAGTTAAATCCATGTTTAACATGAAAGAGAAAGGTACAGATAAGCCTAAACATTTTAATCGTATTCTTCTTGATCCTTCTAGAAGTAAGGATCAAGAAATTAAAATTAACTTTGTTTCTGATGGTGATAACTTTAAAATATATGAGGCAAAATTAAGTGGCGTGTATTTAAAAGATATTGTAAATGCCCAAAATCAATTTATAGTATCAGCAAAGCCTTATTTTGATTATCAAATCAATGATATGAAAAAGTTATTTTTACCAGATGGAACGACAGAGTTAAACAATATAACATATATCTCATCTAATTTAGCAGTGGATACGTTTAAGAATGCTCTGTTTAGTGATCCTCGTTATTTAAGTCCAATTACTGAGATATCGAAAGAAACATTTACAGATGGTATTAGATCTATGGAAATTGAAGACGATCGTCACATGCTAAAGTATAAAAACTCTTCTGTCTTAACTGAGAAAACGATAGATAATTTAATGCTGTTACAAAAAAGCTTTGAATTCGTAAGTGGTCACAGTGGAAGTTTGGATTCATATCGTTTGGACTATATGAATAAAGGAGAGACAGTGTTTCGCTTACATGAAGATGGATATTCCGTATTCAATACAGATGGATTAGCTGAATTGAGACAAAAATGGGGATCAGAAGAAGTAATGGAATATGAAAGACCGTTGCTGTCTTTAAATACTAAAGGCATAGAACAGAAGGTTACTCTTCCGTCAGGGCATGTTGTAATAGCATCTCTAGAAAATAATCCAGAGATAAAGAAACAAGTAATTAAGGATATTGGTATTGGATACAAGTTATCACTAGATGGACAAGTAGTTCGACTACAACCAATTTGGTATGTAAAGCTTGTTGAAGGTGAAACAGGTAAACAGAAAATCTATGAGTGGAGTGAGGGAGGACTAAATGGATTGGGATCGGATTAAAACCATATTTATTGTGACCTTTTTTGTTTTGGACCTCTTTCTCATTTTTCAATTCATTCAAAAGCAAGATAGTAATCAATTGGAGCTTATTGCAGAAACAAAGATAGATCAAGAATTAAAGGCAAACAAAATTACTATAGGGAATATCCCTAAGGAACCGAAAAAAGAGTCGTTTATTAGAGCGGAAAATAAAGCCTTTAAAGAAGATGATATACAGTCTTTGAAAAATCAAACGGCGCAGATACAAAATATGTACAAGATAGAAAGTAAGCTAAAAGAGCCTTTTTTAAATACGAAATCATTATCAAAAGATAAGTATAATGAATTTTTGAAGAACTATGTATTGGATGGACAAAAGTATGAATTTGGAGCGGTGAAAGACTCTAAAATTTATTTCTTCCAAAAATATAAAGATAAGCCTATTTTCTATAATAATCAGGCGATGATTGTTGTGGAATTAAATGAAAAAAATGAACTTGTTTCATATACGCAGACAATGCTAACTGATTTAAAAGAAATGGGCGAAGGTGAAAAAACGAAAGAGCAAGAAATTATTACGGCTCAAACAGCTTTAGAAAATTTGTATTTAAAAAATAAAATTCATGGAAATACGCATGTTAAAGAAGCACAAATTGGCTATGCCACTCTTACCGCATCTACTTCTAATAACCAAGTACTTGCTCCAACGTGGAATTTAAAAACGGAGCAGAAACAGGACTTCTTTGTGAATGCAATTGAAGGACAAGTTATGGAATTAGGGGAAAAGGAAAATCAAGTGGTTGATGAACATACTGGAGTGAGAAAGAATGGGGTTGCATTTTAGCGTACTTGCAAGTGGAAGTACAGGAAATATGCTATACGTAGGAACCGATGAAAAAAAATTACTAGTCGATGCAGGTTTAAGTGGTAAAGCGACAGAGGCTTTATTTAAACAAGCAGAACTGAATATAAATGATGTATCAGGTATTCTTGTAACACATGAGCATAGTGATCATATTAAAGGGTTAGGTGTATTGGCGCGTAAATATGATTTACCCGTTTATGCGAATGAGAAAACATGGAATGCAATGGAACATTTAATAGGAAATATCCCAACTGAGCAAAAATTCATTTTCTCAGTTGGGGATGTGAAAACATTTGGTGATATTGAAGTCGAATCATTTGGAGTTTCTCATGATGCGGCAGAACCGATGTTTTATGCTTTCCATAACAATAATAGGAAATTAGCACTTATTACAGATACGGGATACGTAAGTGACCGTATGAAGGGCGTTATTAAGGGAGCTAATGCTTTCGTATTTGAAAGTAATCATGATGTGGAAATGCTTCGTATGGGACGTTACCCATGGAGCATTAAACGACGTATTTTAAGCGACGTTGGGCATGTTTGTAATGAAGATGCTGCATTAGCAATGGCAGATGTAATTACAGATGAGACAAAGCATATTTATTTAGCCCATTTAAGCTTAGATAATAACATGAAAGAACTAGCTCGTATGTCAGTATCACAAGTACTAGAGGAAAAAGGATTTGGAGTGGGTGAATCCTTTGAAATTCACGATACAGATCCAAAAATGCCTACAAAAATTCAATACGTATAATTCTTCATTTTAGTAAACAATAAAGGTGAATATAGTTGTTTTCAGGAAGATGGGTGAACAAATATGTCCTTTATTGATGAAGAAAATTATCGTATGAAACGTGCAGGGAAAAAGAAGCATAAAGGTATAGTTCTTTCTAGTATAGCGGGAACAATTGTAGGAGCTTCTTTATTTGCGTTTGGAGCTCCTTTATTTTCAAATTCTGCTGATACGCTTCCGCAAGCTGAAGCAAGCGGAAGTAATATGGCCGAAGCTCAAGGAATTAAACAGATTAGCTTTGTAGATGCTGTTGACCGTGCATCTGAAGCTGTTGTGGGCGTTATTAACATTCAACGAGATAACTTTTCAGAGGCAGATTCAGAGGCTGGTACAGGATCAGGAGTAATTTATAAAAAGACAAATGGTCAAGCTTATATTGTAACGAATAATCATGTTGTAGCTGGAGCGAATCGTATTGAAGTAAGTTTAAGTGACGGTAAGAAGGTTCCTGGAAAAGTATTAGGAACCGATGTAGTCACAGATTTAGCTGTATTAGAAATAGATGCAAAGCATGTGAAAAAAATAATTGAAATCGGCGATTCTAATACTGTTCGCAGAGGAGAGCCAGTCATTGCGATTGGAAATCCACTCGGACTGCAATTCTCTGGAACTGTTACACAAGGTATTATTTCAGCTAATGAACGTATTGTCCCTGTAGATTTAGATCAAGATGGACACTATGATTGGCAAGTAGAAGTGTTACAAACGGATGCGGCGATTAATCCGGGGAATAGTGGCGGTGCGCTTGTAAATGCAGCAGGACAATTAATTGGTATTAATTCAATGAAAATTGCTGCAAAAGAAGTAGAAGGAATCGGACTTGCTATTCCGGTGACTAGGGCTGTTCCGATTATGAATGAACTTGAGAAGTATGGAAAAGTAAGAAGGCCGTATGTTGGGATTGAAATTAGGTCATTAAATGAAATTCCAAACTATTATTGGTCAAAAACATTACATTTACCAGGTACTGTAACAGAAGGAGTTTGTATTTTGGATGTGAAAAATCCTTCGCCAGGCGCAGATGCTGGTTTAAGAGAACATGATGTTATTGTGGCAGTAGATGGAAAACCGATTCGCGATATTATTGGATTCCGCACGGCCTTATATGATAAGGAAATTAATGATAAAATGACTCTTACGTTTTATCGTGGTACAAAAAGAGTAACAACAACAGTGAAATTAGGCATTCAAAAGTATTAAAAACAGGAGGGCCTACCTCCTGTTTTCTATTGTAGAAAAGTGAGGTGAAGAAAATGAATTTACCTTGTTGTTTAGAACATGTTGAATTAGCGTTAGATATTATTGTGGATGAGTGTGAAGTTGCGCCGGTTATCAACAATGTGGATAACTCAGAAAAAGAGAAAAAAACATGTGAATTTTGTCAAAATGAGGCGACATATGTTGTATCGAACACAGATTCTCACACAATATGTGGGTAGTGTTTGTGGATATGTGGATAAGTTTTGTGGATAACATGTTTGTAAGGTGGATGATACGTGTGAATATCTCGATTATTTCAATTGGGAAATTAAAAGAAAAATATTTGAAACAAGGTATAGCAGAATACTTAAAACGATTATCAGCATACGCAAAAGTAGAAGTAATTGAATTGCCCGATGAAAAGGCGCCAGAAAATTTAAGTGAAGCAGAAATGTTAATTGTAAAGGAAAAAGAAGGTATACGTATACTGGATAAAATTTCTGATGACACGCATGTGATTGCATTAGCTATAGAAGGAAAGCAAAAGTCATCAGAAGAATTTGCGGTAAGTCTAGATCGCCTTGCTACATACGGAAAGAGTAAAGTCGCATTTGTAATTGGTGGATCACTCGGACTAAGTTCAGAAGTGATGAAGCGTTCAAACGAATCACTTTCTTTTTCAAAGATGACATTACCACACCAATTAATGCGATTAGTATTGCTTGAACAAGTGTATAGAGCGTTTCGGATTAATCGTGGGGAACCGTATCATAAGTAACGGTAAACCAAGCCAAAAATAAATAATAAATTAGGTATATATTTTATAAAATAGGTTAATAGTGATGGTGTAATCAATAATAACTTATTAAACATTTGGACGAAGTTATCAGGGAAGTATATAAAGGAATAATTGGATAGTAATTGTATTGGGGTTAGTCTGCCTAATGCAAGATACAATTTCATTGTTGGTTTGAGATTGCGTTGGAAGATGTAATAAAGGATAAATTATTTTTTCAGGCACCGTCTAAGTTTCGCATATACAAAAAAGGGTACTATCCGTTTTATTTGTTTTATCTTCCAGATAATAGGGATAAAAATTTTGCAGAGTTTATTTTTAAAGTGCAGCATGAACCTGCAATGGAGATAGATTCAAGTGAGCATTGTTCAATTATTAATAATGAGATAAAAAATATATAGGTATTTAACAACTTGATTTTTGATATATAACCCAAAATATTGCGGATATAGTATCTCATAGTAATAGAATAAAAAAGAGAGTTTTCCTAATTAAGGAAAACTCTTTTTTGGTTTTGGGATTCCGCCAGCATTTTGGAATTTACTACGCCAAGGGATCTTCAATCAAGAAAAGACACCCTAAGGAGCCTCTCTCTGACTTGAACCACTTTCATTTAATACGAATTTATCCGTATTATCCCTTTGTTATAAATGTAAACACATCCTATAAAACAGGACCGTTTATCGTGTATGTGTTACAGAAATATAATGTGTATCTATTGAGTATAATGTATATATTGTATATAATGTTAATGTAAGGTGATGTGAGTGAAGGGGTTGAAAAATGAAAGTTTTACTATCTAATAGTTCCAAGGAGCCTATTTACCAACAAATCATTGATCAAATTATATTACAAATATTGAATGGGACATTAAAAGAAGATGATGCTTTACCTTCTATGCGTTCATTGGCTAGAGACTTAAAGGTAAGTGTGATTACTTCAAAAAGAGCATACGAGGAACTTGAGAAAGCTGGTTATATTTATTCTATAGTAGGAAAAGGATCTTTTGTTGCAAAACAAATTGAAAAAACAAGGATTGATAAATCAAATTATCTAATACGTCGAGAGTTTATTAGAGTTGTTCGTGAAAGTAAGAGTAGTCATGTATTACGAGGTGATTTAATAAAGATTATTGATTCTATCTATGGGGAGGAATAGAAATGGAGAATGTTGTAGAGTTGAAAAATGTATCGAAAACTTATAAAGAGTTTTCTTTAAAAAATGTTTCTTTTAACATTAAAAAAGGGTTAGTTACAGGGTTTATTGGTGCAAATGGAGCTGGGAAAAGCACAACAATAAAACTCATTATGGACCTTATTGGTAAAGATAGTGGGGAAATTACAGTTTTTGATGAAGATTATCAAAAGAACCAAATTTCTATCAAAGAACGTATTGGTTTTGTATACGATGACAATATTTTTTATGAAGATATGACAATTAATGAACTCAAAAAATTCATTGCACCTGCATATACAAAATGGGATGAAAATCAATTTCAATTATATATAAAACGTTTTGAACTACCGATTAATGTAAAAATAAAAAAGATGTCTAAAGGTATGAAAATGAAGGCATCTCTAGCGTTCGCGCTTTCACATCATGCAGAATTTATTATTATGGATGAACCAACATCTGGATTAGATCCAGTATTTCGTCGAGAAATTTTAGATATACTCTATGACTTAATGGTTGATCAAGATAAGACGATTTTCTTCTCTACACATATTACAACAGATTTAGATCGTATTGCAGATTATATTGTATTTATCCATAATGGTGAAATTGAGTTCGAGAAGGATATACATAGTATTTCTGAAGAATATGCAATTATAAAGGGGGATACAGACTTACTTACATTAGATATGAAACAAAACTTAATTGGGATTCGTGAAACAAATGTAGGATTTGAAGCACTTACAAATAACGTAAAACAAGTACGCACGCAGTTAGGTGATGAAGTATTAATTGAAGCAGCAACGCTAGAAGACATAATGTACTATACAAAAAAGGGGAATGTTTAAAATGCTTAATTTAATATTAAAGGACTTTCGGTTACAAAAAGTAATTATGTTACTCTATCTTGTGGTTGCATGCCTTTTTATTGGAACCTTTGGGAGTTTTGGATTAACAGTTGTTTTAATTGCTTGTTCTTATATGATGAATTTACATTATTACGATGACAAGAATAATAGTCACAAATTTATTAACAGTCTTCCTTATAGTAGAAATACAATTATTATGTCAAAATATATAGGTGTAATAATATTCACGCTAACAGTAGTCCTATTTTCTTTATTAATTCAAGAAATAATTCAATTTATTTCTCCAATTCATAGTGGGAAAGTAGCAAGTCTACAAGAAATTATAATTAGTATTCTGACTGTCATGTTGCTGACATCTATTTACTTCCCATTTTGCTATCGTTTTGCCAATAAATATTTATTAATTGCAGTTAGCGCGGTGTCTCCTGTTCTTATTATTTTATGGAAAAGCATAGGGGAATATGTAAATATTATTGATGCTATGCAAAAGGCGACTACACAACTTACTGTTAATCAAATGGTTACACTTGTTTCAATAGTTGTTATTGTTCTATTCATTGCTTCGTACTTTTTAACTGTAAAAATTTATAAACGTACTGATTTTTAATTTTGTTTTATAGAGTATCTACCAGTTAAACACATTGATTTTTACATTGTATATATGATTATTCTATCCATGCAAAGGATCAAGATGGCTAAGGTATATAAAAATTAACATGTCAATTAGCTATAGAAAAGCCTCTCCACAAACTGGAGAGGCTTTTATGAAATAATTGATTTGCATAAGAATATTTTAATTTGCTATTAGCAGTAAACTACGCCTAAAGCACCAATACCAGCACCTACTGCAGCACCTACTGCAGTACCTACACCAGGTCCGAATGCTGTTCCGAAAGCAGCACCATAACCTGCAGATGCAGCAGTACCTACACCTAAAATGCCCCAACTACAAACATTGTTAGCACCAGCTGAGATTTCTAAAAGTTCTTTTTCTGTAAGTGTTTCAAGTTTCATAATAAAATTCTCCTTTAAAATAAATTTTTTTATGATTAATAATTCGATAAAATAAAATATATCAATCGATATATATACAATATCATGAAAATAAGTAAAAATTAAGCAATATGTAAAATTGCATATTATATCCATATTTTTTAAAAAATAGATATAATATTTTTGAAAGTGAATTTTCTTTTTTGAAAAATGTCTTATTTTATTAAACAGAAAGATTTGAAAGAGCATAGCTCAGCAGTATATTTTAATGATCATAGATCCATGTTGGCGGTCTCTACAAAACAAATATCTGGTGTGAATTTAGTCGAAAGTAATACCAAAGGGGAATAAAAGAAGGAAAGAAATCTGTATAGGAGGCTAAAACAACAAAATGATTACTATAAATTTTGTTGTTTATTATCTAAATAAACAAAAGAGCCCTAAATAATTAGGACCCTCTATATGTTTAATCAATTTTAATTTACTATTAGCAGTAAATTACGCCTAAAGCACCAATACCAGCGCCTACTGCAGCACCTACCGCAGTACCTACACCAGGTCCGAATGCTGTTCCGAAAGCAGCACCATAACCTGCAGATGCAGCAGTACCTACACCTAAAACGCCCCAATCACAAACGTTTCCACCACCAGCTGAGATTTCTAAAAGTTCTTTTTCTGTAAGTGTTTCAAGTTTCATAATAAAATTCTCCTTTGAAATAAATTTTTTATGATTAACAATTCGATAAAATCAAATATATCAATCGATGTATATACAATATCATGAAAATAAGTAAAAATTAAGTAATATGCAAAATTGCATATATAACCTTTTTAGGTAATATTTAGATATAATATTTAAGTGTAATATTTTAATATTAAGAAATGAGGCTGTGATTTTGTTTGAAAAAAAGTTTTCTTATATTAAGCAACAAGATTTAAAGGATTGTGGTCCAGCATGTCTAGCAATGATTTCTCGTTATCATGGATTTAAGATGTCTATTTCTAAAATCAGGGAAATTGCTGGCACAGATTTAGAGGGAACTAATATAAAGGGGTTAATAGAAGCAGGAGAAAAATTGGGATTTGAAGTTAAAGCTGCAAAGGCAACAAAACCGGATGATTTAAAAGAAATACCATTACCTGCAATTGCTCATGTAATAGTCAATGGTGGCTTACTACATTATGTAGTTATTCATAAGGTTAAGGATAATAAAATTTATATTGCTGATCCAGAGAAAGGATTAGTTACGTATCTAATTGATGAATTTTGTCCAATGTGGACAGGTATTCTTGTATTAATGAATCCTACGGAAAACTTTCAACAGGGTAAAGAATCTCAAGGAACATTTTCTCGTTTTGCCTTGTTATTAAAGCAGCAAACAAATTTATTAGTGCCCTTATTTTTTGCTTCAATATTCTTTAATTTGTTTGGATTATTAGGTGCGTTTTATTTTAAATTCTTAATTGATGATATTGTGACGAACCAATTGTTACAGACACTTCATATAGTATCAATTGGAATCATCATATTATATATTTTTAAAGTGATACTTTCTTATTTCCGTACGCATTTAATTTTATATTTAAGTAGACGAATAGATATTCAATTAATGCTGGGATATTATCGACACGTTGTAGGTTTACCAATGAATTTTTTTGAAACAAGAAAAGTAGGGGAAATTATTTCGCGATTTATGGATGCAAGTAAGATTCGAGATGCTCTATCAACTGTAACGGTTACCTTAATGATAGATACACTAATGGTTACATTAGGAGCTATTTTATTATATATACATAGTCCACTATTATTTGGTGTAACTTTATTACTAGTACCCTTTTATATTGGTATTATTTTTGCTTTTCATAAGCCTTATCAATCTATTAATCGTAAAGAAATGGAGAGTAATGCAAAATTAAATTCCTACTTAGTAGAGTCATTAAATGGTATTTCGACAGTAAAATCATATAATGCGGAAAAAGAAGTGTTTTTCCAAACAGAAAATCGCTTTATCAATTTATTAAAGCATGTGTTTAAAAGAGGGATGTTATCTAATCTCCAAAGTTCCATTAAAGTAGGACTTGAGTTAATTGGTGGCACTTTAATTCTTTGGATTGGGGCTGTGCAGGTATTAGAAGGAAATATGACGATAGGAGAATTAATTACTTATAATGCTTTGTTAGCATATTTTTTAAATCCAATTGAAAATTTGATTAGTATTCAGCCTACCATGCAATCAGCACTTGTCGCTGGAGAACGATTAAATGAAATTTTTGATTTAGATCAAGAGAAGAGTGAAGAAGAGGAGAATAAAGTATGTCCTAAACAATTATCAGGTAAGATTCAATGTTCAAATGTTACATTCCGTTATGGAACACGTAAGAATGTATTAAATAACATCAGCTTTTCGATTGAATCAGGTAGTCAAGTAGCATTTGTAGGAGAGAGTGGATCAGGTAAAACAACAATTTCAAAACTATTGATGCATTATTATGAATCTCAACAAGGGGATATATATTATGATGATTATCATATCAAAGAAATAAATCGTACAGCATTACGTGATAGGATTGCATTTGTTTCACAGGAATCCTTCTTTTTTAGTGCTACAATTTATGAGAATTTATGCTTTGGTTTAGAACGTCCAGTCACTTTAGAGGAAGTTATACAAGTATGTAAACAAGCTTATGTACATGAATTTATTAGTGAATTACCGTTACGTTATGGAACTCTTTTAGAAGAAAATGCTTCAAATTTATCTGGTGGACAAAGGCAGCGTTTAGCAATTGCACGAGCATTATTAAAAAAACCGGATATTTTAATATTAGATGAAGCAACTAGTAATTTAGATTCCACAACTGAAAAATATATTACCGATATGCTAAAAGATTTAAGTTCACAAGGGGTTACAGTAATCATGATTGCCCATCGTTTAAGTACAGTTCAACATGCAAATCAAATCTTCGTGATGGGACAAGGAGATATCATAGAGCGGGGCTCTCATATGGATCTATTATCAAATAAAGGAGAATATTATCGTTTGTGGAAAAATCAAACCATTCATGTAGAACATACAGAATCTCAACCTTATGCAATGCGAGGTGTTCAGGATGAGTAAGATATATTCGTTTGATCAGTTAACAGATAGTAAGGAATTATTAGAAAAAAAACCGCCTCGTTTTATTGCTGGAGTAATTGTTTTTCTTTTAATAAGCATATTTACTTTTTTAATTTGGGCTTATATAAGTAAGATAGATATTGTAAGTAAAGGAACGGCAATGATACAAGGAAAATCAGACATAAGTGTGTCTCGTACTCAAATTGTAGGTGTGGTAGATACAGTCAATGTAAAGTCTGGTAACGAAGTGAAAAGAGGAGATATTATACTCCAATTAAAGAATCAGGAATTAACAGATAAACAAAGCCAGATGGACCAAATTGTACAACATTTAGAAAAACAAAAGGGAATGTTAGAGCAGTTGAAAAAGAGTATCCAGTCTCATAAATCTTCTTTTCCTGATGATGTGGATAAAAAAATAAGAGAAGAATATCAGGCTTATAATCAAAGATATCAATCTATACAAAATGAAAAAGACAATGAAATAAAAATGATAGAAAATAGTAAAACTTCAAGCGAACAAGATGAAGTTTTACAAGGACTAATTGCAGAAAAAGAAAATATCCAAAGAGAAATAGACATAATTGAAAAACAAAAAACAAAAGAAAATATATTAGAAGAACAAAAACAAGTAATGGATGATAAAAAGGGAAATTTAGAATCTCAAAAAAATAGTGTAGAAAAGCGTATTCAACAACGAAAAGAAACGTTAGAGCATGAAAAAACAAAATTGGATGTTACTAAAGAAGGAAAGCAGGAACAAAAGAAAGATGCTTTAAATCAATATAAAGAAGAATCTATGATTTCAGTAAATCAACGTATTCAATCCCTAGAACAAGAACTATTTATTAAAAACCAAGAATTAGATGGACTGCGTCATCAAAATGAAACGACAATTGTAAAAGCACAAAAAGACGGGATTGTACAATTTCCTGCCATCTTACAACAAGGGGATTTAATTAATCCTGGCCAAGAAATTGTTTCGGTTATCCCAAAAGAAGACCAAAAAAAAGTAAGAATCTTATTACCAGCTCGAGAGATAAAAGGAATAAAAAAAGGAGATAAAGTACAATATTCATTTAATCTACAGAAAACGGATAAACAAATGGGTAAAGTAACATACGTATCAGCATATCCTACGTTTGATAAAGATACGAAGGGGTATATGTATGAATTAGAAGCGACAATAGATACAAAAGATTTACAAGAACTACATACAGGAATGATCTGTAGAGCTTCTGTCATTACAGGAGAGGAAACGGTATGGAAATTTATTTTAAGAAAATTAGATTTTATTTCTAATTAAAATAGTAAAAAATAGATTAATGTAAGGGGACAGAATTAAGTATGAAAAAGTATATTTCTATTATAACCATGTTGATTTTATTAGTGGGATTTTTTCCACTCTCTGTTACATATGCAAAGGAAAATAACATCACTTTAGGTAATATTGAGGAAATGACCAATGTCTTTAATAATGATACTAGTTTAGTAGAAAAAATTAGTGCCATTAGAAATGATGATTGGAATAATTGGTCAGTTAAAGAAATAAATCAAGTCCTAGATAAAATAGATGATTTAAATCTAAGTATAATGGAACGAGCGAGTTTAAAGAGAGAGGTAATACGTTCTTCAGGATTCTCTAATTTTGATTTTAAAGGCACAAATTCAGATGTATTAGCATTTAAGGAATTAAAAATAGAAATTATAGAGACTGAGAATCCACTTATTTTACACAGAAGAAGCAAGTCCGGTGAACCAGAATCTAAATATGGTCTCGGTTATTGGTGGGGAGATAAAGAAAGAGATATTGAAGAAACTAGAAATGAGTTAGCTGTATTAGAGGCTTGGGGGAATCCGCTCAATACACAATATAAAATCAAGGTACCTAAAGGAACAAGAATACTTAAAGGATTGACAGCTTCCCAAACCCAATATCTTAAAGGGACAAGTATAGTACAAGAATATAGAGAAGGTGGGGCTATACAATACTGGATTAATAAGATAGATAACAGTTGGTTACAATAAAAAAATTATTAGGAGGAAGACATGATACATAATCATGAATTTATAAATCTTGCTCTAGATTGCGAGCGTATTATAACACAAAATATTCCTAGTAATCCTGATGATGTTAAAAGGTATCACTTAATGTTAGACGAACTTAAAGGATTAAGAATGACCATAAAATCAAACCAATTGAATGATAAGCAATATTACTTATCAATTACACAGATGCTTGAAAAAGATGATCCAGAAGAAGTATTACAAGCTGTTTTAAAAGTAAATACATTTTATTGTAACTACTATCAAAATGTATAAAATTATTAACCCGATAAACTCAAGCATATAGTATTTAAAATAACATAAATTTATAGCCTTAACATACAGTATACGTTTCAAAATATGCCCGAACTATGTTTAAATGTACAATTTTCTTATTTTGATCTGGTGAACCGTATCATAAGTAAGATATTCTATGTAAAATAAAGGTAAGACACTGATATTATCATATTTATTTTATTATGCCTATAACTGGAGGCTATGTGAATGGTAAGTGATCAGACGAGATATTCTAGGCTCGCGAATATAACAAAAATAATAAATACGAAATTAGAACTACGTGAAGTATTGCAGCGTGTGACAATGGCGATATCAGAGGAGATTGTTAGGTGCGATGCTGTTGGAATTTATTTACCACAGGAAGATGGAACATTTAGAGGGTTTGCAGGAAAACCAAAGACCATAAATGGCGTAACGCTCGATACTCAGGTAATTGATCCTGAAATAGACTTACTGGCAAAAGAAGTTATTGAAACGAAAAAAACCATCTATATTCCTGATACCTCAAAGGATCATCGACCAGATCCGAGACCAGTTGATGCGTTTAAAATTAAGTCCTTATTAGCTCTGCCTATCTCATTTAGGCAAGAGTTATTTGGTCTGGTTTTTTTATTTGATTATGGGATTCCGATGAACTTAACAGATTCAGAAATTCAAAGTGTTGAAGCTTATGTAAATATGGCCGCGGTCGCAATTCAAAACGCAAATAATTTAACACAAAAGGAAAACCTTATTGCTGAGAAGCAGCTGTTACTAAATGTTACCCGTGATTTATCAATGTGTTCTTCGATACAGGAGAGTTTTGATAAATGCTTTTTTTACTTAGAACAGATTTTAGAGAGTAAAAATATGACTGCCCATCTTCTAGATCCGCTAGACAAAACAACGATTAAAACAACGAAATTAAGTAAGGGCTGTGATTGGACAGAAGCGGATCGGACAGAGAAAAGCTATGAAGCCAAGATCCAAGAGGTTATTCAAACAAAAATATAGATAGTAAGGATCTATTGATGATTCCATTGGTTTCAGTGGGAGAAGTATTAGGGGTAATCGTCGTTGGCAAAGAAGGAAAAGCTCACAATTACGATAATTCTCAAATTCAACTAGCAAAATCTATCGTTGATGCCACAGCCCCTACGTTTTCAAATTTGTTATATATGGATCAACTAGAAAGCATAGTGAAAGAGCGAACGGGAGAGCTAGCTGCTGCTAATGAAAAAGTTACAAGTGTGATTGAATGTATTACGGATGGATTCTTTACTTTAAATAATAAATGGGAATTTACGTACGTAAATAAGCACCAATATTTTCCGCAAAGAAAAACAGCAAAAGATGTATTAGGAAAGAATATATGGGATGTTTTCCCGAGTGACATCGACACAGTTATGTATAAGGAATTTCATCGTGCGATGTCAGAGCGAACTACAGTTCATTTCGAATTTCTTTCTACTGCAGATGAATATTGGCACGAAGTTATTGCATACCCGTATGATGATGGTATTTGCTGTATTTTTAAAAACATAACGGAAAAAAAGAAATATGAACAGGAATTGAAAAGATTATCTAACATTGATTTAATAGGGCAAATGGCAGCAGGTATCAGCCATGAAATTAGAAATCCAATGACAACGGTACTAGGATTTTTGCAGTTATTAAAAGAAGAGAATACCTATGAGAAACATAATAAGTACTTTCATTTAATGATTGAAGAACTTAACCGTGCCAATTCTATTATTACTGAATTTCTCTCAATGGGTAATACAAGGAAATTAGATTTGCAGATGTTAGATTTAAATTCAATTATCCGCGATATTATCCCTTTAATAAAGATTGATACGTATAATCAAAATAAATATATTCAAGTCGATACAAATGACATTCCGGAATTACTTTTAAATCGTAATGAGATACGGCAATTATTAATGAATCTATATCGTAATGGCTTAGAAGCGATGAATACAGGGGAAGTTCTAACCATTAGCACCTACAAGGAAGGTCAAAATTGTGTGGTGCTTGCAGTGCACGATCAAGGAAAAGGTATCAGGCCTGAAGTCTTAGAGAAACTGGGTACGCCATTTTACACGACCAAAGATAATGGAACTGGATTGGGGTTAGGTGTATGTTATGCCATTGCTGCCCGCCATAATGCAAAAATAGAAATTCAAACAGGATCGGAAGGCACTACCTTTTTTGTTAAATTTAATTATAAAGATAATAAAAAGTAAACTTATTTAGATTAGTTACGGTGAACTGTATCATAAATATTGATCCGAAATTAATCATGCCTTGTGTACCAACATGAAGTATTATTGGCTGTATATTGAATAAAAAATATAATCAAGAAAAAAGCACTTATCTTTACAAGATAGAGTGCTTTTTTATACGCATTTTATTATTTTAGATTTAACCGATATGTAATGAAGATGTACAGTAAATATGGGGGTATGCAAGTGCCTGGTGAAATCAAGTATACTCAATATAGGAAAAAAGAAGTATTAGATGTACTTAGGGGGGATTAACATATTTAAGGAAGATATGAAAAAAATATTGGCATCATTACTAAAAAATCCATTAGTAATAATCGTATACTGGATTTTTTGTTATGAGTTAGCTTTATTATGTATGTATGGGAGAATGAATAATAATATTTATATTTGGTTATTATCTATAGCATTTCTAATACTTATCATTATATTTACTACAATTAAAATTGTGAAAAATAGGGAACGCGAATCATCCAAATTATTAAATGTAAAGGGATGGAAATACATTTCTGTTCTAATACTTATCCTTATAACGTCTTTTTATGGGATAAAAATTTATAAAAGTGCAACGAATTATGGCGGTAAACTAGCATGGTTTATAGAAAGCGTAAAAAACGAAAGATCAGTTAAACTTGAGCGTGATAATATATATAAGTATGGTGTAGAGGGCATTTTTGAAGATATAAATAAGAAATATACTTTGCCAAAGAAGTTATATATGTCGGATGATTTTACTTTGGAATTTAAATCAGATGGAACAATTACATCATTTGATACTTTTCTTTATGGGAAAAATGCTGCTGGAAAAGAGGAAAGCTACTTAATATCTTATAATAAAAATAAATCAAAAGATATTTTTGTAGGATTAAATGGGTATGTTAACGCTGATTATAATGAAGATAAATTAGTAAAACCTTTAATTAAAACAGTTCAAGCCATTCCAGTTAAACAAACTGTAAGTAAGTGGAATGAAGATAAGTATGGGCTGGTCTATTATGGGAAAAGGAACTGGGGTTACAACAGAGAAGGAATTATTAATATTAATAAAGATGGGAAATTAGAGAAGCTTGAAGAAGCAAAGTCCGAAATAATTGGATATACGGTATCTATATTTATCCCTGGAAAAGAGAAAGAGGTAGTACCTGCTAGATATAATTTACTAGGTGACCCAAATTGGAGTAAGGAAAGTAGTTCTAAAAAGAAAAAGAAGAATTTAACTAATAATAATGAGCAATTTTACTTTTCAAAAGAAGTTGGTTATAAACTAGATGTCACAGATAAAGCATTAGGGAGCACCTTTTATTCACTAAGCAAGACAATTGATGGAGGGGAAACATGGGGAGTTATAAATGAAGACCCGTTCAATGAAGCGGTAGGTAGTGCATCAGGAATCATCTTTTTTAATGAAAAGCTCGGATTTTTAAGGGCAGCCAGACCCTCTGGAAATGAAGGGAGGTTATACCGTACAGATGATGGGGGTATAACTTTTAAAAAGTTGAGCTATACAAATTATGAAGTGAAACTAGAAAGTGGACAGGTAATAAATCCGTTTGATTTTCCTAATCTGCCTTATGAGAAGGATGGAGTTTTTAACATGCTAGTAGGGCAAGGAGCAGATGGAGACTACAATGGTAATAGTAGTATACTTTATCAATCAAAAGATCAAGGTGAAACATGGGAGTATGTAAAAGAGGTTAAAGATAATTAATAGTGGGAAAGACCATTGGACAAAAATTACCGATGGTCTTTTAAACATTATTAGATGGTATGTACATTTCCTAAAATAAGTATGTTTCTATTTCTATAAAAATATGCTGTAATATGAAGAGGAAAAAGTATAAGTAGTTAGAGAAGTGAGGAATTAAAGGTGAAGAAGTTTAAGAAGTTTTACTTGGAGATTACGAGTGTGTGTAATCTTGCGTGTAGCTTTTGTCCGCCGACGGAAAGGCAGAAGCAATTCATTTCTGTAGAGGATTTTGCTAAAAGATTAGACCAAATTAAACCTCACACAGACTACATTTATTTGCACGTGAAGGGTGAGCCGTTGCTCCATCCGAAAATAGATCAGCTATTAGACTTAAGTCATGAAAAAGGGTTTAAAGTTAATATTACAACGAACGGAACGTTAATTAATAAGAGAAGGCATAGGCTGTTAAATAAGCCCGCGTTAAGACAAATGAATTTTTCACTGCATAGTTTTGATGGACACCCAGGTTCGCAAGATAAAGAGGGCTATGTAAGGAGTATACTTTCCTTCATTAGGGAAGCGACAAGTCAATCAGATTTAATTGTATCGTTAAGGTTATGGAATTTAACTCAGGATAATAAAACAAATGCTGAAATCCAGAAAAATAGAGAGTTATTATCCATAATTGAAAATGAATTTGATCTATCTTATCAGATTGAAGAGAAGCTTACACCAGGAAAAGGTATAAAAATTGCAGAACGTGTCTTTATTAATCAAGACTATGAATTCCAGTGGCCAGCATTACATGAAGAAGAGGATGATGGGAAAGGATTCTGTCATGGACTTCGTAATCAGGCAGGGATTTTAGCGAATGGGACGGTTATTCCTTGTTGTTTAGATGGTGAAGGGATTATTAACCTTGGAAATATTAATAATGATTCATTTTCTAACATTATAGAAGGTGAAAGAGCAACAAACATTGTCGATGGATTTTCAAAAAGAGTTGCGGTTGAAGAGCTTTGTAGGAAATGTGGATATCGTAAAAGGTTTGGGAAGTAAATATGAAATAAGCCCTCATAAAGCGAGGGCTTATTTTTTATTCTTGATAAGAATGCTCTAATTCATCAATTAATGAACCAACGTAAGAAACAGCTTTACGGATTGCATCTGATTTTGACATATCTACTCCGGCATGTTTCATTAGTTCAAGTGGTTTCATTGTACCACCAGCGCGAAGCACATCTAACCAGCGATCAATAGCAGGTTGTCCTTCCTCTTTAATCATTTGAGCTACTGCAGTAGCTGTAGTGAGGCCTGCGGAATATGTGTAAGAATATAGACCCATATAATAATGAGGCTGACGCATCCAAGTTAAGCCCGCACCTTCATCGATTTCTACAGAATCTCCCCAGAATGTCGAAAGGACATTTGTTTTAATTTCAGTTAAAGTTGTAGCTGTAAGGGCCTGTCCTTCTTCTGCTAGAGCATATACCCTACGTTGATATTCACCCTCAAGTAAATGAGTAACAAAGTTGTGATAATATGTGCCGAGTAGTTGTAGAATGACCCATCTGCGCATTCTCTTATCGTCAGTAGTCGCTAGTAAATGCTGAGCTAATAGTAATTCATTCATAGTTGATGGTGCTTCAACAAAGTACATAGATGGGCGTACGTTCATGATACGTTGGTTTTTATTTGCTAAATAGAAATGACCAGCATGTCCAAATTCATGTGCTAATGTGAAGCATCCACGCATCGTATTTTGCCATGTAATTAAAATATAGGGATGAGAGCCGTATGGACTTGAGCAAAATGCCCCGGTTGATTTGCCTACGTTATCTGCAAGATCTACCCATCTTTCTTTGAATCCTTTTTGGATTATTGAACTATATTCATCGCCTAATACTTTTAAAGAATCTTGAATGAGCGTGCCTGCTTCTTCATAAGTAATAGCTGGATTAAATTCGGGATCTAAAGGTGCATGTAAGTCGCAGAAAAGCATTTGATCGAGTCCTAATACTTTCTTTTTTAAATCTGCAAAACGGCGCATATGAGGTGCTAATTCTTTATAAATAATATCAAGTTGGTTGTTATACATTTCAAGTGGAACTCTTTGTGGTTCTAATAGCATATGGGTAACGGATTCATATTTACGTAAACGAGAAAGTGTTACTTGTTTTTTAACTTCAGTAGCATATGTTGTGGCAATTGTATTTTTATATTGTTTTAGTGTGGAAACAAATGATGAATATGCTTTTCGACGTATATATGTGCTTGGAGAAAATTCATATTTGCTTTCAAATAATGAGAATGAAACAGGGAGTTCGTTTCCTTGTTCGTCTTGTATAGAAGTGAAATCCATATCGGCCAATTTAGTCATGCCGTAAATTTTGTATGGAGAACTATGAACTTCGCCAAGTGCAGCAAGTGCTTCTTCTGTTTCAGGAGAGAGAGTGTGCTGCCTTTTTTTGAGTATCTCTAGTAACGACTTACGGAAAGGTTCAAGTTTTGTTTCGTCAGTTAAATATTTTTCAATTGTTCCTTCTTCAAGTGAGAGAATTTCATTATGGATAAAGGATAGTGCAGTATGTACTTTCGTCCATAAAGCAGAAATTTTGGAAGAGTTCGCTTGAATAACTGGATTTGTACGATCAGTAGATTCTTTTAAATTTGCATATGAATACAGTTTTGTTAACTTCATTAAAAGCTCTTCTTCTAAAAGTAGGCAATTTAATAAAGTTGTGGAGTTGGTATGTAAACGTCCTTTAAATGTATCAAGTTTCTGTATATCATTTTCTAATACGTTTAATGCGGTATGCCATTCGGCATCAGAATTATACAAATCGGATAAATCCCATGTTAGTTCAGCAGGCACCTCTGCGCGATTAAGGCGATTTTCCATTACATTTTTCAAGTCTATCTCCTCCTCATTAAGACTATTTAAAAACATGATACTAGAAAATTCAGTAAAATAAAAATATTTTATGTTTTTATATATTAAAAAGAAGGACAAGCACTTTTATGCTTGTCCTTCTTTTTAAATTTAAGAATTAATATACTTTATCGCCGTTGAAAATCGAGTTTTTCACGACAACATAATCTACAGTACGAATAGCATCTAATTTTGTTCCGCCAGCGTAAGAGATAGAAGATTGAAGATCTTGTTCCATTTCGATTAACGTATCTTCTAAAGAACCTTTATGCTCAACGAACATTTTCTTACCTTCAACGTTTTTCTTCTCACCCTTTTGGAATTCAGAAGCAGAACCGAAGTATTCTTTATAAAGTTTGCCATCTCTTTCGATTGTTTCCCCTGGAGACTCTTCGTGACCAGCGAATAGAGAACCGATCATGACCATAGTTGCCCCAAATCGAATAGATTTAGCTACGTCGCCGTGTGTACGAATACCACCATCAGCGATAATTGGCTTACTTGCAGCTTTTGCACACCAGCGAAGTGCAGCTAGCTGCCAACCACCAGTTCCGAAGCCTGTTTTAATTTTAGTAATACAAACTTTACCAGGTCCAATACCAACTTTTGTTGCATCAGCACCAGCATTTTCTAATTCTCTTACCGCTTCTGGAGTTCCAACGTTTCCAGCGATAACGAAGCTCTCTGGTAAATGTTTTTTTATATGTTGAATCATGTTGATCACAGCATTAGAATGACCGTGTGCGATATCAATCGTGATATATTCAGGTGTAATTTGCTCAGCAGCTAATTGTTGTACGAATTCATATTCGTCCTCTTTTACACCAACGCTGATAGAAGCGATTAATCCACGTGATTGCATATCTCTAATGAATGAGATTCGTTTCTCTGGTTGGAAACGATGCATGATATAGAAGTAATTGTTTTCAGCTAAATAAGTTGCGATTCTTTCATCAATAATCGTTTGCATATTTGCAGGCACGACAGGTAATTTAAATTTATGTTTTCCTAAAGTGACAGTTGTATCACATTCAGAGCGGCTATTTACAATACATTTTGCAGGAATTAATTGAATATCTTCATAGTCGAATACGTTTTCCATCATTTACACCCCTAAAATACGAATATTTTATTTTTATTAATCAAAAATGTTCGTCCATAGGATAATTTACATTATTTTTATTAAGAAGTCAAAGGATTTCTTAACATTTTTTGAAAAACTAGATGTTACATCTGAAAAATAACGTTAAAAACGAATTTAAAATGTATTTTTATTTATATTGTTCGTTTATGGTAAAGATTGAAAAATTGAGATAATTATATAAGGTTGTATGTATTCTTTTTATTTTTTTGGAGTGGGATGGAGGATACCATGAAAGAGTCAATGCTAACAATACGAGCAAAAGATGTTATCAATTAGTTGAACAATATATGAAATGATAAGGTTTATTTCTATATAAAAAGAGGAATCTGGTATGAACCACCTTTTTATGTAAGGTTTCAAGTATAATAAGTAGGGTAATAGTAACGTATACAAAAGATAAAAAAGAAAATAATACATAATAAAATGAGGTTAATATATGAGTAAAAAAAGTTTTTCTGATTATAAATTAAGTAAGGAAATTGTAAGGGCACTTACTGGATTAGGATATGATCATCCAACAGAAGTACAAGGTGAGGTTATTCCAGTCGCATTACAAAAGAAGGATCTTGTTGTGAAGTCTCAGACTGGAAGTGGAAAAACAGCTTCATTTGGTATTCCACTTTGTGAAATGGTGGAGTGGGAAGAGAATAAACCACAAGCATTAGTTTTAACACCAACGAGAGAGCTTGCGGTGCAGGTAAAAGAAGATATTACAAATATAGGTCGATTCAAAAGGATTAAGGCTGCGGCAGTTTATGGGAAATCTCCATTTGCACGTCAAAAATTAGAATTAAAGCAAAAGACACACATTGTAGTTGGGACTCCTGGTCGTGTATTGGATCATATTGAGAAGGGTACCCTTTCTTTAGAGTGTTTGAAGTATTTAGTTATTGATGAAGCAGATGAGATGCTAAATATGGGCTTTATCGATCAAGTAGAGGCAATTATTGATGAATTACCTACAAAAAGAATGACAATGTTATTTTCAGCAACACTTCCAGAAGATGTTGAAAAATTGTCTCGTACATATATGAATTCACCAACTCATATTGAAATTAAAGCAGCTGGGATTACAACGGATAAAATTGAACATACTCTTTTTGAGGCGATAGAAGACGAGAAGTTTTCACTACTTAAAGATGTAACAATGATTGAGAATCCTGATAGTTGTATTATTTTCTGCCGTACACAAGAAAATGTAGATCATGTATATAGACAGCTAAAACGAGCTAATTATCCTTGTGACAAAATACATGGTGGTATGGTACAAGAAGATCGTTTTGAAGTCATGGATGATTTTAGAAAAGGAAAATTCCGTTATTTAGTAGCAACAGACGTAGCTGCGAGAGGAATTGATATTGATAATATTACACATGTTATTAATTATGATATTCCACTTGAAAAAGAAAGCTATGTACATCGTACTGGAAGAACGGGACGAGCTGGAAATAGTGGAAAAGCTATTACATTTATAACACCATATGAAAATAGATTTTTAGAAGAGATTGAGGATTATATTGGTTTTGAAATTCCAAAGGCAATTGGACCTTCAAAAGAAGAAGTTATGAAAGAGAAAGCTGCATTTGAAGAAAAGATACATGCTAAACCAATTATTAAGAAAGATAAAAATGCGGACATAAACAAAGGCATTATGAAGCTGTACTTTAATGGCGGGAAGAAAAAGAAAATTAGAGCGGTAGATTTCGTCGGTACAATTGCTAAAATTAAAGGTGTTACAGCAGAAGATATAGGCATTATTACGATACAAGATAACGTTTCTTACGTTGAAATATTAAATGGAAAAGGACCACTTGTCTTGAAAGTCATGAAGACTACAACGATTAAAGGGAAACAATTAAAAGTTCATGAGGCAATTAAGTAAATAAAAAACTATCCACTTTAATAGGTGGATAGTTTTTTATTTATGATTTTTTCAAATCATCAACTAGTTGCTCTGCTAAACGTCTATACATATTACTCATAGTCACGAAGGATGTTAATAGTAGAAATTTTTCTAGCTTTGTACCTTCTAAGGAAGAAATCTTATTTACTTCTGTAACACGTTTATTTACGTCTTGTTTAAAGTTTTCGACATTGCTTGCAGTAAGAGCAAGATAATTTTTATATAACGCATTTAATTCAAATGAATCATCGTTTAATAAGGAGTCATTTATATTTTCTAATGAACTTTTTATGTCGTTAATGGAGAGAGCTCCCTTTAATTGGTAAATCAGGCTAATTAAAATCATATGCTCTTTTGAATACTTTTTATTTTTGATAGGGATGAATAGTTTCCCTTTTGCGTAATTATTAATCATCGTTTTTGTTAATACTTTTTCATCATCAGTTCTCGTTGTATCTGCATAAGTATTCTCAAATAGTTGGACAACTTGGTCTACATATAAGTCAACATTTGGAATATCCTCAAGTTTAATATTTTTTTCTAAATGTAATGTCTCAAGTAATTCATTTATATTTTCCACGTAGAATCCCTCACTTTTATAACTTAGTGGAACTTAATGTTTAATATATCTTTAAATATGGTATTACGAAACAAATGAATTGTAAATGTTGACCTTAAAAAGAAATGTGTATATAATTACATGTAGTTATCAAAACTACATGTAATTATATGAGGGGTGTTATTATGAATACTTATGTAAGGGAACCAGTTAACGCATTTACTCACTTAGGTGGAGCGATCTTATCATTTATTGCCTTATTAGCTATGCTTGTGAAAGTTTCTATTAAGATGCCATCATTTGCTGCAATTACAGCTGTTATTTTGTTTGGTATTGGAATGATGGTCCTTTATGCGGCGTCAGCTGTGTATCATAGTGTTGTGGCCAATGAACGTGTTATTTACTTCTTTAGGAAGCTAGATCATTCTATGATTTTTATATTAATTGCAGGTACATATGCACCCTTTTGCTTAATTACATTAAATTCAGCAAGTGGTTTGCTATTATTTTGTTTAGTCTATGCAACTGCGATTTGTGGTATTGTGTTTAAAATGTTTTGGTTTAATTGTCCAAGATGGTTATCGACAGCAATTTATATTACGATGGGTTGGTTAATTGTTTTGTTCTTTGCACCGTTAGCTGAGAATTTAAGTACAGGAGGTATTGTTTTCTTAGTACTTGGGGGCATTTTTTATACAATTGGTGGATTTATTTATGGCACAAAGCCAAAATGGCTAGAGTTTAAATATATGGGACATCATGAAATTTTTCATGTTTTTGTATTATTAGGTAGTCTTGCGCACTTTCTAAGTGTATATTGTTACGTAATTTAATAAAAAAACGCCACATAATTTTTATTATGTGGCGTTTTTTTTATTACCTGATTAGAATCGTATATGTTATAAAATTATTATGGGATAAAATGTAAGTTTCTGTGTTCGCATGTTAAACATAGGATAAGAAATATGTGATATACTTTGAGAAGTTTATAATGAATGAAATATGGAGGACTATAATTATGGCAATACTTGTAACAGGTGGAGCAGGATATATTGGTAGTCATACATGTGTAGAATTACTAAATAGCGGTTACGAAGTTATAGTAGTGGATAATCTTTCGAATAGCTCGGTAGAATCCATAAATCGAGTGAAAGAAATAACAGGAAAACAATTTAAGTTTTATAAAGAAGATGTTTTAAATCGCGAAGCGCTTGACGCAATTTTTGAAGAAAATGTAATTGAAGCAGTTATTCACTTTGCAGGATTTAAAGCTGTAGGGGAGTCAGTAGCGATTCCATTAACATATTATCATAACAACATTACAAGCACGTTAGTGCTATGTGAAGTAATGCAGAAACATAATGTAAAGAAGATGATCTTTAGTTCATCTGCAACTGTATATGGTATCCCGGAAACGTCACCGATTACGGAGGAGTTTCCATTAAGTGCAACAAATCCATATGGTCAAACGAAATTAATGATTGAGCAAATTATGCGTGATGTAGCATTTGCAGATGCAGAATGGGGTATCGCATTACTTCGCTATTTCAATCCATTTGGTGCACACGAAAGTGGGCGTATCGGAGAAGATCCAAATGGAATCCCAAATAACTTAATGCCATATGTAACGCAAGTAGCAGTAGGTAAGTTAAAAGAATTAAGTGTATTCGGAAATGACTATCCAACGAAAGATGGAACAGGAGTCCGTGATTACATCCATGTTGTGGACTTAGCAAATGGTCACGTAAAGGCGCTTGAGAAAGTAATGAGTACAACAGGAGTAGATGCTTATAACCTGGGCACAGGCATGGGCTATAGTGTACTAGAGATGGTTGAAGCATTTGAAAAAGTTTCGGGCAAGAAAGTTCCTTATAAAATCACAGAGCGTCGCCCAGGTGATGTGGCAGTATGTTTTGCTGATGCATCGAAAGCAAAGCGTGAATTAGGCTGGGAGGCAACACGCGGATTAGAAGAGATGTGTGCAGATTCTTGGAAATGGCAATCAAATAATAAAAATGGCTATTTAGAAGTTTAATGATGAATAAAAAAATGACCTTTGCTTAAAAGCAAGAGGTCATTTTTTATATTCATTTTTTATTAAGTTTATTACCTAACCTAGAAAAGAACGTTCCCTGTTTTATAGGAATATTTGACTGGCAACACGTGTAGGAATCGATACTTTCAATATTAGTAAAGGTATTGATTATTAAGTATGCGCTCTATTTCTCGTCTTAGAACGAAAGTGTATTTAATATAGCCTAGTAGTAAGTGAATAAAGATTGAAAAGTGCTACAAAGGTATTGTTATAAATAAGGAAAATTATCGGAAAGGATATAGATGAGGGATCAACTGCCTGTAAAACCCCAACTGATTAAAGTTTTATTTTATGATCAGCCAGCAACACAAGAGCAATTTCAGCGAGCATATGTAAATTTATTAAAAGAAATTAAAGGTTTTGATTCAAGCCTATTCCTTATACAAAATTGAGGATTTGAAACAATCAAAAACTGTTAAGGGTTACTATCGCGTTTTAGGTCCGTAATACAATTTTCTCATAAGAAAGAATGTATTACGGACCACCACCTATTACATAATAGGAGGAATTAATGAATTCGAACAAGTTGTTTGTGATATACTGTGTTTCCCTCTTGACTTGTATATGGTGGGAGACTTCGTCCGAAACAATTTGCAATAATATTGGAGTGAGCGGGATAAGAAATACGTATTTCATACAAATCAATAGTTTCATCTAAATTAGCATAAAAGACTGCGAGATGATTGCCTTGTAAAACATATGGGAATTCTACTTCTGCATTTTCACCAATTAATACAGGTAACTTTACAGGATTAGAATAATTAGACCAATCCCACACTTCTATATTTACATAGTGAGCGTAATATGCATCTAAATTTACAATGTTTATGACCGCTGAAATAGTTGCAGGTTCTCTTGTTAATACACCTGTAGAGTGAAAAACAGAATGATTTGGATAATGAAGAGGCATAAATATCAAACCTTTCTTAAAATGATAGGATTTTACAATATCTTATGCTAGAAGGTAGTAGAATGAGATAGAGGAATGTATTATTTTATTCATTTTTTATGGAAATTGAAAGCGTATTATTGAAATGTATTCCAACACTTGTATCATCGCTAGAGTCCGTTTATAATCAAGGAATCCTAGTTCATGTTTTGATAGGATTATTTATTATTGAAAGCGTTTTAAGTTCGCTCCTTTTTAAGGTAGGAGGTCTGACTTATACAGATGAAAAATTATGTATGTAGTTTTAAATGGGAAGAAAAATAATATAAGTATCACTTTATAGTGTGGGGAGGTTAAAAGTGTGAAAGGTAAAGATTTTCACACGAGTATATATGGGTTATGTAGGATTATTACTTTCAGGGGCAGCTTTATTTTTAAATAGTCTTGTTATATTAGGGAAAGCAGAGATGAAAAGTGCGGGTGTTTTTAATTTATTTGTGGGTGCACTACAAATTATTATTCCGTTTTATTTGATCATGATTTCTGACCAAAGCAATTGGACAGTGTATTCATATGCGGCTACTTTCTTATTTGGATTAACCTATTTATATGTAGGTGTTACTTTTATAAAGGGAATGGATAGTAGTGGTCTAGGATGGTTTTGTATTTGGGTAGCAATTATAGCCTTATTCTATATGGTTGTTTCATTTGTTCAATTTCATGATGTTGTTAATGCGTTAACATGGTTTATGTGGGCATTACTTTGGTACTTATTCTTTGTGCTAAATACACAAAAAAAGAATATTAATCAATATCTCGGACGAATCGCCTTCGTACAATCATGGGTAACATTGACTTTACCTTCACTATTTTATTTTATGGGAGTGTGGGGAGAGGGATTTGTATATGAACTATGGGTTTATGTATCAGTAATTTCTATTTTGTACTTTTGTTATTGTATTTTTAAATATAGAGTCCGTTAATATATTATCTGCATAAAAGCATGGAATCGTTAAACTGATTTCATGCTTTTTTTTATAGTAGCCTTTTATAATAAAAGAAGTAATATTTTATAAATTGCAAAAATGGGGATGATGAAATTGAAAAAAGTGTTGGTGCTAGGAGGAACAAGATTTTTTGGTAAACATTTAGTAGAGTACCTTTTGCAAGCTGGACACGATGTAACAATTGCCACGAGGGGAGTTACTGAAGATTCTTTTGGTAACGCAGTAAAAAGAATAATTGTCGATAGAGAAGATGGAAAACTACTAGAAGAGCGTCTAGAAGGAAAAAGTTATGATATTGTATACGATAATTTATGCTATAGTTCAAATGCAGCGAAAATGGTATGTGAAGTTTTGAAAGGAAAAACGAAGAAGTATATTATGACATCTTCAATGGCTGTCTATGAACCTGCATTAAGCTTGTTAGAAGAGGACTTTAATCCATACGAATATGTAATTACATATGGAGATAGGAATGATTTTAATTATAGTGAAGGAAAGCGATTAGCCGAAGCGGTTTTATTTCAATATGCAACATTCCCAGTCGTTGCAGTGCGTTTTCCAGTTGTTATTGGAGAAAATGATTATACGAAAAGGTTACAATTTTACGTTGAATGTGTTGTGAACCAAAACCCTATCGTTGTGGATCATGTAGATGGAAATTTGTCATTTATACATGAAAAAGAGGCAGGAGAGTTTCTAGCTTGGTGCGGAATGGAAAATGTGAAAGGACCAATTAACGCCTGTAGTAACGGGGTAGTTTCTACGGAAGAAATTATTCATTTCATAGAAGAGAAGACGGGAATAAAAGCACTTATCCAGGAAGCTGGGGAAAATATAGCTCCTTATAATGAGGTAACTAACTGTACGTTACATAATGGAAAGGCTCGTGAATTTGGATTTTTGTTCCGAGAGCTGAAAATAGAAATAAAAAATGTTTTAAAACATTATATAAATACAATGAAGTAATCATAAATCCCCCGGTGGCAATCCGGGGGATTCTGGAGGATTTCGACAATACTGATTTTACATTACCAAATTTACCTTATACGTACGACTAATGTTTTTGCGATTGAATTGCTTGTAAATACTTCTCGTTTACTTGGTCCCAGTTTACTGTATGCCACCAGTTGGTAACAAACTCGGGGCGCCGATTTTGATACTTTAAATAATAAGCATGTTCCCATACATCAATTACGAGTAAGGGGATTTTTCCTTCTTGCAAAGGCGTATCTTGATTTGGTGTACTCATAACAGAGAGTTCCTCACCGTCAAGAACAAGCCATCCATAGCCACTTCCAAAACGACTAATAGCTGCTTTGGAAAGTTGATCTTTTAAGTTGTCAAAGGTATTGAAATAATAATCAATTACTTTTGCAACGTCTCCATTAGGCTCACCGCCACCTCGTGGGCTCATCACTTCCCAAAAAAGACTATGACAATAGTGACCACCACCGTTATTTCGTACAGCTGTAACAATTTCCTTCGGTAAAGCATCTAAATTACATAGCAATTCTTCTAAAGATTTATTATGTAATTCAGTATAATTTTCTAAAGTAGCATTTAAATTGTTTACGTATGTCGCATGGTGCTTTCCATGATGAATGGAAAGTGTATTGCTATCGATATGTGGCTCTAGTTCATCATAGTCATATGAAAGCTTTGGCAATTGAAATGAAGACATAACATTCCCTCCTTTCTATTCAAAAGTTGGTCTAGGTAAAAAAACTTTACCTGAGTAAAAAATACACTCATTTTCTATGGAAGTCAATAGTAAGTTCGTTAATTTTCTGAAAAATATTACAATAAAAGTAACACTCTCGCTTTCATTTGTGACTCCTATCCTTTTTGCTTATACTGTAAAGTATCAGGGTTTTGTTGAAATAGAAGGAGATTGTTTATGAGTGAAACGAAACAATTAATAGAGGAAGCAAGTAATTTTATTACGATTTGTTATAAAGAGCTTCATAAAGAACAATTGATAGAAGAACGTATAAAAGAAATTCAAATTGAGGTAGAGAAGACAGGGACATATGAGCATACATTTGAAGAACTTGTTCATGGTTCACGAATGGCATGGCGTAACAGTAATAGATGTATTGGAAGACTATTTTGGAGTAAGATGCACATATTAGATGCGCGCGAAGTAAATGATGAAGAGGGTGTATATAATGCATTAATTCATCATATTAAATATGCAACGAACGACGGGAAAGTTAAACCAACCATTACGATTTTTAAGCAATATCAAGGTGAGGAAAATAATATACGAATTTATAATCACCAATTGATTCGATATGCAGGATATAAAACAGAAATGGGAGTGATCGGTGACTCTCATTCCGCTACATTTACGGACTTTTGTCAGGAGCTTGGCTGGCAAGGAGAAGGTACGAATTTCGATGTATTGCCACTTGTGTTTTCTATAAACGGGAAGGCGCCTACATATAAAGAAATTCCGAGGAAAGAAGTAAAAGAAGTGCCAATTGAACACCCAGAATACCCTATTTCATCACTTGGAGCAAAATGGTATGGGGTTCCAATGATCTCGGATATGTGCTTAGAAATTGGCGGTATTTCTTATACAGCTGCTCCGTTCAATGGATGGTATATGGGAACAGAAATTGGGGCGCGCAACTTAGCGGATCATGATCGTTATAATTTACTTCCGGCTGTTGCGGAGATGATGGATTTAGATACATCGAGAAACGGTACGTTATGGAAGGATAAGGCGCTAATTGAGTTGAATATTGCCGTACTACACTCTTTTAAAAAACAAGGAGTTAGTATTGTTGATCATCATACTGCTGCACAACAATTTCAGCAATTTGAGAAGCAAGAAGCTGCTTGTGGTCGTGTTGTAACAGGTAATTGGGTGTGGCTTATTCCACCATTATCTCCAGCTACCACTCATATTTATCACAAACCGTATCCGAATGAAATTTTGAAGCCAAATTTCTTTCATAAATAATATTTAGTGCAGTTTTTTCTGCAAAATATAATTTTTTTAATTACTGTTATGTAGCAAATGGAAGCCTTTACTCTCGGTTATTTTTGGAAGAGGATTTTTGAACCAAGGAGTTCCTTATGTTATAATCAAATTTCTGTTTCGAAGACCTTATAGAAATATAAGGTCTTTTGTTTTGCTTTTTTATGTAAGAGAAAGAGATTTTTTCTTTTTAATAAGGGATTTGGCATATTTTTAGGGACAACATAAGTATGTGGGAAGTCGATAAAATGTTATGCATATATAATTATTGTGTTTTGGGTTTAAACAATAAAACATAATAAAGTTGTTTTTTTAGATTGCTGAGGAAGGAGGAAGTGTAAATGAGGATGAAGAGTCGAAAAACTGATTGGCCTGTATTTATTATTAGCGGTGGTTCACTTTTATTATTTGTAATTGCAGTTTTTTTGAACAAGGATTATGTAGAGAGTGCGATTAATAACAGTTTCGCTTTTTCAATTAAATATTTTGGTGCCTTCTGGCAAGTTTTATTATTAGGTACATTTATTGTTGCGATGTGTATGGCGTTCTCCAAATATGGGAGAGTTAAACTTGGGGGATTAGAAAAACCTGAGATTAGTACGGCAAAATGGCTTGCTATTATTATGTCTACATTACTTGCAGGAGGTGGCGTTTTTTGGGCAGCAGCAGAGCCAATGTACCATTTGATGACGGTGCCACCAATACATGATGGTATATCTGCTGGAACGAAAGAAGCAGTCATGCCTGCTTTAGCACAAAGTTATATGCATTGGGGATTTTTAGCATGGACGATTTTAGGTACAATTAGTGCGGTAGTTATGATGTATGGACATTATCATAAAGGTATGCCGCTAAAACCTCGAACGCTTTTATATCCTATTTTTGGGAAAAAATTAGGAAAGAGCCTGCTTGGAACGATAATTGATGCAGCTGCAATTATTGCAGTAGCTGCAGGTACAATTGGCCCCATTGGATTTTTAGGTTTACAAGCAAGTTATGGGTTACAAGAATTATTTGGAATTTCTGATGTGTTTACTACTCAATTGGCAATTATTGTTTGTGTAGTGGCCGTGTCTACCATATCGGCAGTAACAGGTATTGATAAAGGGATTCAAATTATAAGTAATTTAAATGTTAGATTAGCAATTTTGTTAATGGCATTCATATTACTATTTGGGCCAGGTGGATTTATTATTGATTCGTTTGTTTCTTCGTTTGGATTTTATGTAAGTGAGTTTATACCGATGAGCACATACCGTGGTGATACAAGTTGGTTAGGGTCTTGGACAATCTTTTTCTGGGGATGGTTTATTGGATACGGACCAATGATGGCAATTTTAGTGAGTCGAATTTCAAGAGGGAGAACGATTCGAGAAATCATCGTTGCAATTGGAATTATCGCACCTATTATTACAACGTTTTGGTTTACTATATTAGGTGGATCAGGTGTGTTTTATGAGTTAATGAATCCTGGTTCTATCTCGGACGCATTAAGTGAATCTGGTATGCCGGCAGCTATGATTGCAATTACAGGGCAATTGCCACTTTCTAATATTATTGGACCAGCATTTCTTTTATTAACAATTTTATTTGTAGTGACAACAGGAGATTCAATGGCGTATTCCATTTCAATGGCAGTGACTGGAGACGGAGATCCTAGAATTAGTTTGCGAATTTTTTGGTCGCTTATTATGGGAGCAGTTGCAGCAATTCTTTTATATATGGGTGAAGGAAGTATTAATGCGCTACAATCGTTTATCGTAGTGACGGCAGTTCCGGTATCAATTTTATTATTCCCAATGCTATGGTTAGCGCCTAAAGTTGCGGGAGAATTAGCATTAAAACAAGGTATTGTAAAAGAAGAAGATAAAACTGCATTCTTATTTCAGAAGGCTAGTAAATCAAAATAAATAAAAATGTAAAAGAGGAAGCATCTTAAATAAGATGCTTCCTCTTTTACGTTTAATCTAATACTTTTCCCTTTGTTTCTGGTACACATATTAGCATTGTAATTAACCCGATTGGGTAGATGATAAAAATCAAGGACAATGCTCCAAGCAGGTTGCCGCCTGTAGCGAGTAAGCCGATAATAACAGGCCCAAATCCAGCTAACCCACGTCCTGTACCGAAAATAAAGTTTTCTGCGGTAGAGCGAGCTTCAGCAGGGTAGTTTTCAGCTAAAATTGCCCCAAACCCTCCCATCATTCCATTTGCAAAGAATCCAAGCAATGCACTTCCCCATAATAATAATGTTGAATCTGTGAATAAGAAGAAGTAAATGAGACAGTATACTGTACCACCAATATAATAAATTGCAAAAGTTTTACGACGACCAATTTTATCAGCCAGAATACCAAAGATTGCAATTCCAATTAGCATACCGATGGTAGAAATGAACATCCAGCCACTCGCTTTTGCTAATGTATAGTTATATTTATTTGCTAAAATAGTTGGCATTCATGTGAAGATGCCGTAATATCCGAAGTTCTGGATAAACGACATAATAATAAGACCGATTGTTGTGATTGTTACTTTTTTATTGGCAAATAATTTTCGAAGTGGGAATTTTTTTATATGTTTTAGTTGTTCTGCTTCAGTAGTTGTTAATTTACCTGTAGCTTCTTTTTGCAATAGTTCCTTTTTGTAGCGTTGTTTTTGCTCCCATATTTTCGGTTCACTTAAACTTTTACGGACATAGACAGCTAGTAAAGCTGGAATTAATCCAAATAAGAAAACGGCTCTCCATCCAAAGTGTGGGACAATAAATGCTGGAAGGAGTGAAGCAATCAGTACACCAAATTGCCATCCAAGTGCAACAACAGATGTCGCTTTAGCGCGCATTTCTTTAGACCATGTTTCTGTTACAATGGCCATTCCGATTCCGAATTCACCACCAACTCCCATTCCAACTAAAAAGCGAAGAATTAATAATTGCCAGTAGTCTGTTGCGAAATAAATGAGTGCGGTTGCTAGTGAAAACAGTAAGATTGTGAAGGCCATTGTACGAATACGGCCAAATAAATCAGCAATAAATCCAAATAAATAAGAACCAATTAACATCCCTATTGTGGTAGCTAATGTTAAGTTTCCACCTTCAACAGGACTTAAGTGAAACTCTTTTAAAATATAGACAAGTACGAAAGATAATAGCAACATATCTAAACCTTCTGCTGCATATCCTAGCGCAGAACCAAATAATGTTTTATACCTTTTCGCTTTCGTCTCCTCTGTTGTTTGTTGTACATCAGTAGTGACGTTCATTATTACTCCACCTTATTTTCTACAGTCGCTATGGAAGAATAACAAAAGGCCTTCTCACCTGATATGATGAGAAGGCCAAAAAAGCATACGTATCCCCAAAAAAGAACATACGTATATTGTATTCCGACTTCCTTCTCAACCTCACGGGGTTGGGTTAAAGGACTGTATTATATTACTTTATTTTTAGCACTCTTCTATTGGATTGTCAAATAAAGAGGAAGTTATTATGTGTGAAATATTTCAAAAAACATTTCGTTCTTCTTGACGTCGGCTTCATTATTTTCCCATAATAAAACTAACTAAATAAAAAGGAATGAATCAAAGATGCTAAATTTAGTACTCATGATGATTGAACGAGTCGGACTTATAGTTATTTTAGGATTTTTACTCTCTCATATTAAAACTTTCAGGCGCCTCCTTCATAAACAGGATGGCTATGTAGATAAGCTTAAGCTTATTTGTATTTTTTCGGTATTTACAATTGTAAGCAATTACACTGGGATTGAAATAGCGGGAAATACAATTATGAATGAAAATTGGTTACAAGGTGTTTCTTCGTCAAGTACAATTGCGAATACGCGTATTATGGGTGTTGGTATTAGCGGCTTACTTGGTGGCCCTATCGTAGGGATTGGAGTAGGGTTTATTGCTGGTATTCATCGTTATATGCTTGGTGGTACGACAGCGCTAAGTTGCGCAATCTCTTCTATTTTAGCGGGGATTATAACTGGTTATATCGGATATATTTTCAAAAAATATAACCGTACAATTACTCCTAAGTTTTCAGCAGTTTTAAGTGTTTTTATCGTATCTTTAGAAATGCTTATGATTTTATTAATTATAGAGGATGGAATTAGCGTTGTGAAAACAATAGCGATACCGATGATTCTTGTAAATAGTTTTGGAAGTTTTATTTTACTTTCTATGATACAAGCTATTTTGCGTCAGGAGGAGAATGCAAAAGCACTTCAGACTCATAAAGTATTGCGTATTGCTGATAAAACGTTACCGTATTTTCGTCAAGGCTTAACAGAAGAATCGTGTAAGCATGTGGCACAAATTATTCACCGCTTTACAGGAACAGATGCGGTATCTTTAACAGATACAGAGAAAATATTAGCGCACGTTGGATTAGCATCAGATCACCATATTCCTTCACATAGTTTAATAACTGGTTTATCAAAAGAAGTTTTACATACAGGGCAAATAATGAAGGCGAAATCACGTGAGGTTATTAATTGCCAACATGAAGGCTGTCCCTTACAAGCCGCTATTGTTATTCCACTAACTTCACATGGAAATACGATAGGGACATTAAAACTGTATTTCAAAAATTCTAACCAGTTAAGTCGCGTTGAAGAAGAATTAGCAGAAGGGTTAGCAAAAATATTCTCCACGCAGTTAGAGTTAGGAGAAGCTGAGTTGCAAAGTAAATTACTTCAAGATGCGGAGATAAAAGCATTACAAGCGCAAATTAACCCGCACTTTTTATTTAATGCGATTAATACAGTATCAGCTTTATGCCGAACAGATGTAGAAAAAGCAAGGAAGTTATTATTACAGCTTAGCGTGTATTTCCGTTGTAATTTGCAAGGAGCACGTCAGTTATTGATTCCACTGGAACAAGAATTAAACCATGTACAGGCATACTTATCACTAGAACAAGCAAGGTTCCCAAATAAGTATGAGGTAAAGATGTATATTGAGGATGAGCTAAAGACAACTTTAGTACCACCATTTGTTCTTCAACTATTGGTTGAAAATGCATTGCGACATGCTTTTCCGAAGAAGCAACCAGTGTGTGAAGTGGAAGTGCATGTTTTTGAAAAAGAGGGTATGGTTCACTTTGAAGTAAAAGATAATGGACAGGGAATTGAGGAAGAACGTTTAGAACAATTAGGAAAGATGGTAGTTTCGTCAAAGAAAGGGACTGGAACAGCTTTATATAATATTAATGAACGTCTTATTGGGTTATTTGGGAAAGAAACCATGCTTCATATCGAAAGTGAATTAAATAAAGGGACGGAGATTACCTTTATTATTCCAAAAAAAGTAGGGGAGGAAGAGCTAGGTGTTAAAAGTATTAGTAGTTGACGATGAAATGTTAGCACGTGATGAACTAAAGTATTTATTAGAGAGAACGAAAGAAGTTGAGATAGTTGGTGAGGCTGATTGTGTGGAAGACGCATTAGAAGAACTAATGCAATGTAGACCAGATATTGTATTTTTAGATATTCAATTATCCGATGATAACGGATTTGAAATCGCGAATATATTAAAGAAGATGAAAAATCCACCTGCAATTGTATTTGCTACTGCCTATGATCAATATGCGTTGCGAGCATTTGAAGTAGATGCGTTAGACTACATTTTAAAACCATTTGATGAAGAGCGTATTGTGCAAACATTAAAGAAGTATAAAAAACAAAAACAAGCGCAAATAGAAACGAAGCACGAAATAAAGGGGACAGATGTAACAGCAGAGATGCATAAATTAGCATTACCAATTGAAGAATCAATCGTACTTGTGAATATTGAAGATATTATATATGTAGGGCTTGTAGATGGGAAAGTAACAGTAAAAACAATGAGGGAAACATATGTAACACATGATACACTTGTAATTTTAGAGAAGAAGTTACCACAAGCAAACTTCATGCGCGTCCATCGTAGCTTTATTGCAAATATTAATCATATTACTGAAATTCAGCCATGGTTCAATTCTACTTATAATTTAATCATGAAAGAAGGATCGAAAGTACCTGTTAGCCGTACATATGCCAAAGAACTCAAGAAGCTGCTTCGTATTTAAGAAGCAGCTTTTGTATTTCATCCTTTTATATTTGTAACTGATTCTGTATATTTGACGTTCTGTTATGTAAACGCTTACCTCGTTACTTACATCTTATACAATAAAGGTACCAAATCGAAAGAGGTGGCCAAAATGAGTACGAAAAAAGTATACAGTTTCTTATCACAAGCATTCATATTCTCAGCTATTATGTTAATTTCTAATATTATTGCAACACATTTACCAATTCCGATGCCTTCATCGGTAATCGGGTTAGTTATTTTATTTAGTCTATTATGTTTAAAAGTTATTAAATTGGAGCAAGTTGAATCACTTGGAACAGCTTTAACAGGTATTATCGGATTCCTTTTCGTCCCATCAGGTATTTCAGTTATTAATTCTCTTGGTGTAATGGGACAATATTTTGTACAAATTTTAACTGTAATTGTTGTAGCAACAGTTATTTTACTAGCTGTAACAGGATTATTTGCACAATTTATTTTAGGAAAAGATGAAAAAGAAACAGAAGATACAAAAGAATTGAAAGTAGTAAATAAAGGACGCAAGCACGGAAAGGTTGCGTAACCATTGCATTTATATATTGTTAGGAGGTAATGAATATGGCAAGCACAATGACTCCATATTTCGGAATCGTCGTTTCATTAATCGCATACGGGATCGGAACGTTATTATTCAAGCATTCAAAAGGATTCTTCTTATTTACACCATTATTTGTAGCGATGGTATTAGGGATTGTCTTTCTAAAGGTAGGTAACTTTACTTTTGAAGAATATAATACTGGCGGAAAAATGATTAGTTTCTTCTTAGAACCAGCAACAATTGCATTCGCTATCCCACTATACAAACAAGTGGATAAGTTGAAAAAATATTGGTGGCAAATTTTATCGGCTATCGTGGTGGGATCTATTTGCTCAGTAATTGTCGTGTTCATTGTTGCAAAAGCAATCGGTTTAGATACAGCAGTAATGAATTCAATGCTACCACAAGCAGCAACAACAGCAATTGCGTTACCAATCTCAGAAAGTATTGGTGGTATTCCAGCAATTACATCGTTTGCAGTTATTTTCAACGCAGTTATCGTATACGCATTAGGGGCATTATTCTTAAAAACATTTAGAGTTAAGCATCCGATTGCAAAAGGTTTAGCACTTGGAACAGCGGGCCATGCATTAGGAGTTGCAGTAGGAATTGAAATGGGTGAGGTAGAGGCAGCGATGGCAAGTATTGCTGTAACGGTAGTTGGGGTTGTAACAGTAGTTGTCATCCCGATGTTCATGCCATTCATTGGATAGTAAAACTTACTTAAAAAATAAGAAAAGCAAGCTATTTGTAGGACAGATTTCTACTGATAGCTTGCTTTTTATGTTACAGTAGTGGTAAGACCTATTTAAAAAAATGTAAGTTTCCTTAAATCTTCATTAATACTATGTAGAATACGTTTTGAATTAGGTCATTGTATTGTAAAATAAGAAGTAAGCTACTTATATACCTGTTAAGGTAGGCATATAATGAGTTTATAAAAATCTTAATATGAATGAATAATTAAAAGTAGAAAAGAGAGAGAAATCTACTTATTAACGTTTTAGTTTATAGGACAGGAGAGAGTATTCGTCGATTATGCAAATAAAAAACCTGTTTCAAAGCAAAGGATTTCAGAGGTTACTCGTATTAGTAATACTTGCTCTCGTGTTATACGGGCTGCAAAGTATGTTGAATTTAATATTAATTACGTTTATTCTCACGTATTTAATGGATCGATTCCAAAAGTTTATTTCCCGCAAATTAGATCATTTCATGCCTATTAATCGAAAAATTATTATAGCATTTCTATATGTAATGTTAATTGGTGGAATTGCTATTACGCTATTTAAATATTTACCAGTATTGACGATACAAATTTCACAACTGATTTACCAATTCAATGTATTTTTAAGAAACCCACCAGATAGTGAACTAATTAAGTATGCAGTTAATGCTGTCAATCATATGGAGCTTTCTAAATATGTAGGACAAGGCGTAGACATTTTGTATAAATCGATTACGAATGTTGGTAAATTTGGCCTTCAAGTTTTACTTTCTTTAATTTTGAGTTTGTTTTTCTTACTAGAAAAATCTCGTATTGTTGGTTTTACTGCAAAGTTTAAAGAAAGCAGGCTTGCAATTTTCTATACTGAAATTGAGTACTTCGGAAAGAAATTTGCACGTTCATTTGGAAAGGTAATCGAAGCACAATTTTTAATTGCTGTTGTTAACTGTGTTCTTTCAGTTATCGCATTATGGATATTAGGATTCCCACAATTATTAGGTTTAGCGTTAATGATTTTCTTGCTTGGCTTAATTCCAGTAGCGGGGGTTATCATTTCGTTATTCCCACTTTGTATGATTGCTTACAATATTGGCGGTATTATGTACGTTGTTTATATTTTAGTTATCGTAACAGTTATTCATGCGCTTGAAAGTTACGTATTAAATCCGAAGTTTATGTCGCAAAAAACAAATTTACCGATTTTCTATACTTTTATGGTATTAATTTTCTCAGAGCACTTCTTAGGTGTATGGGGACTGATTATCGGTATTCCAATTTTCATTTTCTTATTAGATGTCTTAGATGTGACAAGTGATGAAATGGAGAAGGATGTTGGAACAAAATAAAGTGAAGTAGAGAAAAAGCATCGATGTTCGATGCTTTTTATTTTATAACATTATGTTTCTTATGACATACTGTAAGGAGAATATAGAATAGGGGTGAAGTAATGGCTGTAAATGAAAAGGTAGAATTGGCTACATTTGCTGGAGGGTGTTTTTGGTGTATGGTTTCTCCATTTGAAGAGATGGAGGGAATTATACAGGTTGTTTCAGGTTATACAGGCGGTCATAAAGAGGACCCAACGTATAAAGAAGTGTGCTCGGAAACAACAGGACATTATGAAGCGGTACAAATTACATTTGATGCAAATAAAATGCCGTATGAGGAATTGTTAAATATATATTGGAGACAAATTGATCCGACCGATATTGGGGGACAATTCCATGACCGCGGACAGTCTTATGAAACGGTGATTTTTTATCATAATGAAGAACAACATAAAAAAGCAGAAGCTTCAAAAGAAGAGCTTGAGCAGAGTGGGCGCTTTTCGAAACCAATTGCGACAAAAATACTACCAGCAGCTACATTTTATCCAGCTGAAGAATATCACCAAGGATATCATAAGAAAAACACATTCCGCTATGAGTTATATCGTAAAGGCTCAGGACGAGATATTTTTATTAAGCAACATTGGCCAAAGGATAATGTTCATTTAAAAGAAAAACTCAATGAGATGCAGTTTTATGTAACACAGGAAAATGGTACAGAACCACCATTTCGAAATGAGTATTGGAACCATAAAGAGGAAGGTCTTTATGTAGACATCGTTTCAGGTGAGCCGTTGTTTACTTCTCTAGATAAATTTGATAGTGGATGTGGATGGCCTAGTTTTACAAAACCAGTGATGGCAGCAAATGTGAAAGAAAAGATGGATGTGAGTCATAATATGACACGTACAGAAGTGAGAAGTAAAGAGGGAGATTCACATCTTGGGCACGTATTTCCAGACGGTCCAGGACCAAATGGCCTTCGTTACTGTATTAATTCCGCAGCTCTTCGATTTATTCCAAAAGAGGAATTAGAGAAAGAAGGCTATGGCGATTTCCTAATCTTGTTTGGAAATAAAAAATAACCTCGCAGTTAGCGAGGTTATTTTTTTGTTATTTTGTTTTTTTCTTTTTAAATTTGCTTAATACTTCATAAACAATTGGAACAATAAGAAGTGTTAATAACGTTGAACTTGTTAATCCACCAATTACCGTTACGCCAAGTCCTTTAGAAATTAAGCCACTACCTTCAAATCCTAATGCAAGCGGGATAAGAGCACCGATTGTTGCAATTGCAGTCATTAAAATTGGACGAAGGCGTGTTGCACCAGCTTCTAATAAAGCTTCACGTGTTGATAGTCCTTCATTTTCTTTATGAATAACGCGGTCGATAAGCACGATTGCGTTTGTTACAACGATACCGATTAACATAAGTGCACCAATCATTGCAGATACACTTAATGTTTCACCAGAGATTAATAAGGCAACAAGAGCCCCAATAATTGTAAATGGTAGCGAGAATAAAATTGCGAATGGTGCAAGGGCACCACCAAATGTAACGACAAGAACGAAGTATACAATGGCAATCGCAGCTAACATCGCTAGGCCAAGTTGCTTGAATGATTCTTGAATATCTTTAGTAACACCGCCCATAGAAACATCTACCCCAGAAGGAAGATCCATTTTATCTACTTCTTTTTGTACTGCAGTAGATGCTTTTGAAACGTCATCAGATATTAATTTGGCACTAACCTCTGCATAAACACGTCCATCTCGGTGTGTTACTGTATTCGATGTTTCACCTTCTTTTACAGTCATAACATCTTTCACAGCTACTTCATTACCAAGTGGTGTTGTAATTTTGCGATTTGTTAAGTCATCGATTGTTTCATAATTTTGTTTTTCAGCTTCTACATATACATTGATATCTTTACCGTCTTTTTTAATTGTTGTCAGAACAGGGCGATCGTGTTGATTAGAAAGTCCCATTCCAATTTGAGCAGCCGTTAAGCCCATTTTACTTAGCTTTTCTTGATCTGCGACTAAAGTGTACTCTGCATATGTTTTTGCAATACTAGAATCTATATCTTTTAAGTCTTTATTTTTCTTCATGATATTTTGAATATCTTTTACGACAGGCTTAATGTCTTCTGAGCTATCTCCGTAAACGTATAGTTTAATTTCGTTACTACCGCCACTTGCTCCGAAGTCTTGGTTTTTCCATTCGCCTTTGCCAGACATCTTCTGTAAATCTTTAACGACTTGTTCTTTCTCTTTTTCAAAGTTTTTCGTGTCGTTATCATATTGAACGAAGAACATAGCTTGATTTGTTTGACCAGGGCTCATTGGGTTCTCTCCACCTAATGAGAACTGAATTGTTTTCACGTCTTTATTATCTTGGAAGTGCTTTTCAGCTTTCGTTGCAATTTTTTCAACGTCTTCCAATGTTTGACCTGGTTCAGGTTTGTATGTTGCGATAATCATTTTTTCTTCTTCAGAAGGTAAGAAACTTACACCGATAACTGGCACAAGTGCGAGACTACCAACTAATAGAAGGACAGCGATACTTGATGTAATAATTTTGTGATTTAAAGCCCATGCAAGTATGCGTTTATACCCATTTGCTAATTTACTTGGTTTTTCTTCATGATGTACTTCTTTTTCTCTCATACTCTCTTTCTTAAATAAAGAGTGAGCTAACATCGGTACGATTGTAACAGCTACTAGTAATGATGCTAATAAAGCGAAGACAATAGTTAAGGCGAATGGTAAGAACATTTCACCAATCATACCTTTTACAAGTCCTAGCGGTAAGAATACAGCGATTGTCACAATGGTAGAAGACATAATCGGAATAAACATTTCTTTCGTAGCTTCACGAATTAAATCTCTTCCGCGCAATTTCTCTTCTGATAACGACATACGTCGGTAAATATTTTCAATAACAACAATTGAGTCATCAACAACACGGCCTATAGCAACTGTCATTGCTCCAAGCGTCATAATGTTAAGCGTAATATCCATTTGCTTTATGACTAAAACAGCAATTAATAACGAAAGTGGTATTGAAACGACAGAGATTAACGTTGTTCGAATATTTCGTAGGAACAGCATAATAATAACAATCGCAAAGATAGCACCGAAAATTGCTTTGCTTAGCATTGTTTCAACTGACTTTTCAATAGGTGCACCTTGGTCGAATGTTGAAATGATCTCTAAATCTTTATATTTTTTCTCAAGATCTTTTACTTTATCTTTTACTGCATTTACAACATCAACTGTATTTGCATCAGAGGCCTTCACAATTTGAATTCCAATTGCTTCTTTTCCATTTGTTCGAGAAATGGATTCTGCTTTCCCAACTTCTTTAATTTCAGCAATTTCGTCTAATGTAACTGTTGGAATTCCGTTCATAGCAGCTGGATTCATTTGCGGCGTTTGTGCACCAGCGCCAGCATTTTGACTACCTTGACCGTTAGGTGATGAAGGTATAGCTGGGATTTTGAGTTCTTTTAATGCTTTAATCGTTGTAATATTGCCATCTACAACAACTGATTTTTCCGTGTCTTTAAACGTGTATAGGCCAAGTGGTAAAGATACATCCGATCCTTTAATTACATTTTTTACAGTATCTTCACTTAGTCCTAGTTCTTTCATTTTATCTTTCTTGAAGACGAGCTGTACTTCATCTACTTGTTGACCTGCAATTTGAACAGATGCAACACCATCAAGTCCTTTTAAGCCCGGTACAATATTTTTCTCTACATTTTCAGTTAAGGTAGCTAAAGATTCATTCTTGCTTGCTACGCTTAACGAAATAACAGGAAAAGCATTGAAGTTTACTCGTGAAACCTTAGGGTCTTTAACACCGTCAGGGAGCTTTACATTTGTGAGAGCTTCTTTAATTTCTGTTTCTGCTTTTTCCATATTTTTATCAAAATCGTATTCTACTTGAATAGAAGATGCGTTTTGAAAAGATGATGAGCTAACAACGTTAACACCACTTAAATTTTGTAGTTGTTCTTCCATCGGCTTTGAAACTTTATCGGCTACTTCTTCTGGTGTAGCACCAGGATAGACCGTAGTTACTGTCACAATCGGTGTTGTAATATCAGGAATTGTTTCCAGCTTCATATTGAGGCCAGAGTAAATTCCCGCAATAGTAACAATAATGGTTAGTAGCCAAACTGCGAACTTATTTTTTAACGAGAAATTGATGATTTTGTTCATGTTTGCGCTCCCTTTGTATTATATTGACCAACTGGTCAGTCTAATACATAATATAACTGACCAGTTGGTCAATCGTCAATAAAAAGAGATGGTATAATAAATCCATAATAAGATGCGAGATTAAATTTAGGAGAGAAGATATGAAAGAAAAAGAGCGTTTAATTATAGAATCGGCTATGAAGTTATTTGCTACTAAGGGTGTAAATGCGACATCAGTGCAGGAAATTGTGACAGCTAGTGGTATATCTAAGGGAGCTTTTTACTTATATTTTAAATCAAAAGATGAGCTTTTATTAGCGACACTTCGATATTATTATGACAAAATTCAAAAGAAAATGCTGGATATTGAGCAAGAGTCTTTGTTACCACGTGAAAAATTTGCAAAACAATTACATTGTCAGTTTAATGATATACAAAAGCATAAAGAGTTTATTATTATGCATGCGAGAGAAAATGCGATTCCGTTTAATAAAGAAGTGGAAGAATTTATGATGCGGATGAAGTTAGAGTCTCATGCATTTTATCGAAATAGTTTATTGTCCATTTATGGTGAAAAGATTATGCCATATTTATTGGATTTAGTAATTATGGTGGAAGGCATATGCCGTGGGTATTTAGAATTAATTATTTTACAAGCAACAGAAATTGATTTATCTTACGTCTCTGCTTTTATTTTAAAAAGAGTAGATAATTTAGTAGATGGCTTGGTAGAATCTTCGGAAGAACCTATTTTACACGAAGAAAAGCTTGGAGAATTTCTTTGTAAATCAGAGCTCATTAAGGAACAGGTTAAAGAGCATTTTTTAAAAGAAATTATTGGATTTAAGCGTACTCTAGCTGATCAATTAGAGGACGATGAGCTGCTAGTAACATTAGATGTTTTAGAGGCGGAAATGCGATTGCTTAATCCAAGAATTCCGGTAATTAGAGGTATGTTAGCAAATTTAGAGGTTTATCCGGAATTAAAAGAATTTCGCTTACGCCTTATAGGATACTACAATATAAAAAATTCTTAATAAAAAACTCCTTGTCTACACAAGGAGTTTTTTATTAAAGATTACTTACTATTTTGAGACCATTTTTCTACATCCCAAACCTTTGTGATCCAATCTTCATAGAATTCCGGTTCGTGACATACAAGGAGAATTGTTCCTTTATATGCTTTCATAGCCTTCTTAAGTTCTTCTTTTGCTGTAACATCAAGATGGTTTGTCGGCTCATCAAATAGTAGCCAGTTACTTTCTTCACCCATTAGCTTACATAAACGAACCTTTGCTTGTTCTCCACCACTTAATTGACTTAATGGACGAGAAATATGTTCATTTTTTAATCCGCATTTTGCTAACATCGCACGAATTTGATGCTGGTCTAGGCCAGGGAATGTATTCCATACATCATCAATTGGTGTTATATTATCAGCTTTAACTTCTTGCTCAAAGTATGCAGGCTCTAAGAAGTCACCAAGACTTGTTTTACCGTTTAAAGGTTTAATTTTACCTAAGATTGTTTTTAGTAGCGTTGATTTACCAACACCATTACATCCAACAATAGCAATTTTTTCACCACGCTCAATTGTCATTGATAACTTTGGTAGTAGCGGATGTGTATATCCGATTTCTACATTTTCACCTTCAAAGACGAAGCGACTACTTGCACGACTTTCTTTAAATGAGAATTCAGGTTTGATTGCTGTTTCCGGACGATCAATAAGTTCCATGCGATCAAGTTGTTTTTGACGACTCTTTGCACGACCTGTCGTTGAATAACGAGCCTTGTTCTTTGCAATGAAGTCTTCTTGCTTTTTGATAAACTCGCGCTGCTTTTCATAAGCGTTTATATGTTGATTTTTATTGATTTCTGCTAGTTCTAGGAATTTTTCATATGTCGCTGTATAGCGTGTCATTTTTGTGAATTCTAGATGGAAAATAACATCAACACATTTGTTCATAAATTCCGTATCATGAGAAATCAATAAGAATGCATGTGGGTATTCTTTTAAATAAGTTGTTAACCAATGAATATGTTCAACGTCTAAATAGTTAGTAGGTTCATCAAGCAATAACACTTCTGGTTGTTCAAGTAATAGCTTTGCAAGCAATACTTTTGTACGTTGTCCACCACTTAGTGCTGAAACATCACGATCTAAACCAATAGCATCAATTCCAAGACCACGTGCAGCCTCTTCAATTTTCATATCTAGTAAATAGAAACCACCTGCTTCAAGTGCATCTTGTATTTCTGCCATTTGCTCAAGAAGTTCTTCTAGTTCTTCTGGTGTAGCAGTTCCCATTTTTTCTGTAACTTCATTTAAAGCTGTTTCCTTTTCGAATAACGGTAAAAATGCATCCGCTAGTACGTCACGAATTGTACGTCCAGGCGTTAAAACCGTATGCTGATCTAAGTAACCGTAATGTGTGCCTGGTGTCCATTCTACACGACCTTCGTCATGAATAAGCTGACCAGTAATGATATTCATAAATGTTGATTTACCAACACCGTTTGCACCAACTAATCCAACGTGCTCACCTGCTAATAATCGCATAGATACATCTTTAAATAATGTACGATCGCCAAATGTATGTCCTAATTTTTCAACTGTTAATAAGCTCATAGTATCCTCCGTCCAACTTGAAATAGTACCTTGAATCATGATACTAAATTCTTTCATATAATGCCATCATTTCAAAATGTATATTTTTTCAAAAAAAGGGTTGCATTAATTTTCTGAAAATATATAATATAATTGAACAGTGGTTAATTATATGTGTGAGGTATGAAATATGTCGCCAAGGAAAGCAGTTAAACAAGAACTAACAAGAGAAATGATTATGAATGTAGCTAGGGAGCTATTTATAGCACAAGGATATCAACATACTTCAATGCGCAAAATTGCAACAGAACTTGGATATAGCCATGGTTCGATTTATTATCATTTTAAAAACAAAGCAGAGCTATTTTACGCAATGGTGGAACAGGATTTTCAATTATTAAACAAAAAGTTAGATGAAATTTGTAATCAAAAGTTATCGAGAGAAGAGCAACTAAGAGCAGTTTTATTCGGTTTTATTGAATTTGGTCTAAGAAATCAGAGTCATTATGAAATTATGTTTTTAATTAAAGATGCCGAATTAAAAGAGTGTTTGGCAAATAGTCCTAATGTTAGTTATGAAAAATTTGCGAAGGTTATTTCTTTTTTATGTGATGGGGAATTAAATGCGATGATAATATGGTCTGTTTTTTTATCATTACATGGATTTGTAGCACATTATTGCAGAAGTGGCCAAACGTTTGAAGAACTACAAGGTTTGGCTAAGGTACATGTAGAGTTTATTTCAAAATCGCTTCTTATGTAAGTGATTTTCTTTTTAATATTAATTGAACAGTGGTTAATTAATTTAGGAGGGGATTTATAATGAAAAAGGCTTTAGTATTAGGTGCTTCTGGTTCAATGGGTTATGCAATTGTAAACGAATTATGTGGCCGAGGGATTCATGTGGTTGCTTTTGCAAGAAATAAGGAGAGATTAGGTGCATTATTTTCTGGGAACAAACATGTAGAAGTTGTAGCCGGCGATGTATTTGTAAAAGAGGATATAATGAATGCTGCTAAAGATGTTGATATTATATTTCATGTTGTAAATATTCCGTATTCAGATTGGGAGAAACAGCAAGAGAAATTATTAATAAACATATTAGAGGTATCGAAACATTACGGTATCAAACTAGGGATAGTTGATAATATTTATGCGTATGGAAGGCAAGGGGAAGGGCTTGTAAAAGAAGAGGCTAAAAAAAGACCACACACAAAGAAAGGGAAGATTCGTTTACAACTTGAAGAGATGGCAAAACAAGCTAATGTACGAATGTTTATTGCTCATTTCCCAGACTTTTATGGTCCAAATGCAGAAAGCACACTTGTTCATCATATATTAAAGGGAATACTTGCAAATAAAATGTCTAGCTTTGTTGGAGATAAAAAGATTGCCCGTGAATATATTTTTACACCAGATGGTGCAAAAGCAATGGTTGAATTAGCTTTACATGATGAGGCCTATGGACAAAATTGGAACATACCAGGTTATGGTGTTATTACAGGTGAGGAAATGATTCAACACATACGGGAATTAACGGGATATACGAAACGAGTAATAACTGTAAAAAGAGGAATGATCCAGTTTATTGGTTTGTTTGATAAGCAGATGAAAGAATTTATGGAAATGCTATATTTGACGGAAAAACCAGTTGTATTAAGCGGGGAGAAATATGAGAGGTATATCGGGGATATACCAAAAACTTCGTATTATAATGGGCTAAAAGAAATGATTATATCTATGCAAAAAAAGGGTGTGTAAATGTTAGTATATAAAAAAGTTACTTCTACCTACAGAAGTAACTTTTTTGTTATGCCTTTTGTTTAACTTCACTAACTTTCTTTTCAGCTACAATAAAATGCGGTCTACGTTTTGTTTCATAATAAATACGACCGATATATTCACCAATAACACCTAGGAATATGAGTTGAATACCGCCAATAAATAGTATAGCGGAAATGAGAGTAAAGTAACCAGGAACTTCCACACCACCAAGGATAATTTGAACGAACGTAGTGATTACATATAAAAGTCCAAAAATGGTTGTTAGTAATCCAAGATATATAGATAGGCGTAACGGTTTATTATTGAATGAAATTACACCATCAATTCCGTAATTTAATAATTTCGAGAAGGTCCATTTACTTTCTCCATCAGAACGTAATACATTTTCATATTCAATAATTAATTCGTTATAACCAATCCAAGAGAATAAGCCCTTTGAAAATCGGTTGTACTCACTTAAGGATACTAATGAATCCACTGCTCTTCGACTTAAAAGTCTAAAGTCACCAATACCATCTACTAATTCAATATCTACAAACTTATTCATCACCTTATAGTAAAGACGAGAGACGAAAGAGCGAACGGGTGAATCACCAGTTCTTGTCCTTTTTGCAATGACTTGGTCGTAGCCATCGTTATATCCTTCTAACAGTTCTTTTATTAACGTAGGAGGGTGTTGTAAGTCAGCATCCATAATAACGATTGCATCGCCTGTAGCGTATTTTAAGCCAGCTAACATTGCAGCTTCTTTTCCGAAGTTTCGACTAAACGATATATAGTGTACTGATGAATCTGAACTAGCTAAATCACGTAAAATATTTAATGTATCATCTTTACTACCATCATTAACAAAAACAAATTCATAATCGGTAGTTAATTTATGAATTTCAAGAGAAGTCTCTGAATAAAAGGCTCGAAGCACCTTTTCTTCATTGTAGCATGGTACTACTATTGAAAGGGTCATGTTAGGACCTCCTTAGGTGTAATTTTAAACTGGGCATGAAGTAAAAGTGAAGCAATGATCTTCAACTTTTACTTCACTTTACTTTAATAACTTTTTTTAAAACGATTTTTTAATTTTGAATATCTTTTCGGATCTCCAAGAACTAGAAGCGAGATGCAAATGATAAATGAAATGATAGAAATAACGAGACCCATTTTGAAATAAGGTGTGACGTATTTCATTTCAACTATATGTTGCCCTTTGGAAATAGGAACGCCAATAAAGGCGGAATTAGCCTTCGTAAATTCTGTTTCTTTACCGTCAACTTTTATTGACCATCCTTTACTATACGGTACCGATAAATATAGCAATCCATCCTTAGTAGAATTAATATCACCTTTTAAGGAGTTACCTTCATAGTAAATATTTTGTAGACTATTTTCTTTTAAAGTATTTACTTTTTTCGGGATAGTCTGATAGTTAGTACTGTTGATTTGTAAGTCTTTCAACTCATATTGACCAGGAGTAGGAATAGAAATGATTAGCTCGGTTGGCTTCGCATCTTTTCCTAAGTTGTAAACAAATCTTTCTAAAGGATAAGCATAAGCTCCATCTTCATTACCTTTTATCATAGATTTGTCATTCACGGTAACCCCAAATGATTCCTTGTTTATATTTCTAATTTTAATTTCAACAAGAAGATCACCTAACATATCGTTATTATCAATAGGTACTATTATACGCCCATTTTCATGAACAGTGAGTATATCTTTCTCTTTCTCTATATTTTCCCACTTCATTTTATTTGGATTAATCTTAATTTGTTTTGAATCTAGCTGTTTTGTATTAAATTGTTTTAGTGGAAGACTTCCAACATCATTTACAACTACAGCATCTAATAAAAGTTGATCTTTCTCGGCAAAATTAAGTTTTGAAAATTCTTCATCACTTATTCCAGCTTCGTATACATAGCCTAATGGTAGTGCAAATTCATTTTTATAAATGTTGTAAGGACCTACTTGTTGTAAATGCTTATAGCCATAAGGAATTTCGGTTTTATTAGCACCGTCACTTAGTACATAATATTTTACCCCTAGCATGTTCTCAAGGAATAATCGTTTATCTAACTGGAAGAACATAGATGGGCTATCATATCCTTGGAAAACATTGTACTTATTCTTCATAAAGTCATGAATATGATAATTGACTAAGCTTTGATAAGTACTTGTACCATGATAACCTTGCAACATAGGCGTATTTTTATAATTATTGTTTGGATTGATAATTCGATAAAAATCTTTATCTTGATTTTGTATATAACGAATTGCTTCAATTTCATCCTTATTATCAAGACCTGGTCCATGTAATGATTCTTTTGTCACGCCTGCTTGATTAAAGTGTTTACTAAGAGCAAAATCTGAATAGAAGTAATTAATAAATATTACATTGACGAGTACATTTAATACAATGAAACATTGTAGGGCTACTTTTGATAAATAGCGCCATAGTAATATTGTAATAATGGATAATACAGTAGTGCAAATTAAAATTTTATCAATCGTTTGTAGCGGCTGTGCGTTTATATTTACTTTTCTATAGAATGCGTAAATAAATAGTGCTGTTGCCAGCAAAGGACCTATTAAAGAATTGACCTTCTTTTTGTGAAGCAGCATCCAATCTAAAATGTAGGCGACAGTTTGCGCAACCACAAATGCAAATAAGTAAAACCATCTGTATTGCATAGCAGAAAAGCCATTAAATATGGAATACGTATATGGAAGCATATATAGCACTAACATAAACCCAGTAAAGAGTAATTTATTTGTGACAAGTTTATTGCGTATTAGAAGCGCGCTAGTAATAAGGAAGAGGATGAAAACAGGGAATGCAAGCTGATAATCCTCTGTATTATTAATGAAAAAGATACTTTCCATTAAGTTTTTATAAAACGTATCTTCAAAAAATAACGGTATAGTAAATTTTGTAGCGAGTCGATCGGAACTAAATACACCATTTACAGATGGTATAAAGCAAACAGCAGATAAACCTAGTGATAAAGCATATAGAAAAGCAATTCTAATATAATAAATTATAAATGTTTTAATTGTTTTGTTCTGCTGTGTAGCGAAATATTGGAAAAAGGCATAAATATAGATAAAAATACTAGTAATGAAAGCGAAATAGAAATTTGATGCAAGCATAAGTGCTGTTGCAAACAGGAATAATCCCTTTTTTCGCTCTAAAATATATTTATCTAATCCCCATAGTACTAAAGGTAAAAACACTATAGCATCTGCCATGAAATCCCATAATAAAGAATGGCGAATGAAAGTTACACATCCTCCATATATAATGGCAGAAATGAGAGAAGAAAAAATAGTTTTATTGTGATAACGTAAAGAACCATACATGAATAACATAGCTAATGTACTTTTTAAAATGCTCATATATAGTTTCATCTCAAAGATTTGGTCAAAATTTAGTTTAGGAAGTAGAAGCGTAAGCCAGAAAAATGGTGCTGTACTATAGTAATAACTAAATTCTCCGAATAAATCTCCACCTAAGCCATAATCCCAAGACCAAAATAAATTTCCATCTTTAAATGCGTGTTGTAAAAGGAATGTAAAGAAACTGAATTGTGATAATGCATCTCCCGTACTAGAAAATACACTGTCTGATTTTAGGAAAAAGTAATGAAAAGCAAATGCACATATTATTAATAATGGAATAATAATAAGTGTGCTTTTAGTGAAAAATGTTCTTTTATTTACTTCTGAAGTCATTAAATAAATAAGCCTCCTTAAATGCAATTGCCACATTCTTCACCTCTGGATATCGTTTTATGATGAAGAAAAACTATGTATGAATCGGCGATTTTTAATAGTATTAATAAAGTGTTCATTTGTGCAATTTGTGGAAAATTTAGGGCGTGAATAGTTAATATTTACATGAAGAATTAACTATGAATTACCTTAATAATAGGTGTTAGACATCTAGTGCTGTTCGTTTCCAAGTATAATCATTCCAGAAAGGCAAGTCAATTTAAGATATAGATTGAAAAAGGGCTCATTTTCTAAGTGAAGAAGATAAAAATAAAAACTTCAAATTTGATTTGAAGTTTTTATTTTTATTTATTTTCGAGCCAGCTTTTTATTTATAAATCCTAAAATCAATACGCGTATTTGTGGATCGATTGCAAGACCGATAATACCGTATAATATACCAGTAATTGTTAAAGCAACTAGTGGCGGTAAGGCAATTAATATTGTGCGGTATAAAATATAGCTGATTATAAAGGCTAAGGTATTGAATATAATCCCTTTAAATAGTAACGAGAAGCCTTTACGAACAAATAGAGTGAATCCGATTAGTAACGTAATCTCGGTAAGGATAGCAGCAATAGCGGCTCCCATCATTCCGAACTGACTACCTAAGGCGATGTAACTTATAACGGCAACAGCTAGTCCGATTCCCATTGTTGTTGCACGTTTCCATTGTTGACCAATGGTCGTTAAATTATCAGCAAGTGGGTAGTTAATAGATTGTAGAATGACCATAAAGGCTAAAATGGCAAGAGCATCACCAGCTGGCGCATATTCTTCACCTAATAAAGTAACAATCCAAAAGCTTGGATTAGCGATAAATGGAATGGAGATCCCCATTCCTAAGAAAGACATCAGTTTTAATTCAAACTGAGATAGTTTTCTATGTTCATCAATATTTTTTTCATTTCCAAACGCAAATAACTTTGGATAGAAGGCTGCTGCAATTACACCAGGTATTTGATAAAGGACTGCAGGTATTTTCGATGCAGCTCCAAAGAATCCAACTTGCTCATATGTCGAAACTTTTTCTAATATAATAGGGCCTAACTGCGGTAAAAGCATAATGATAATGCCATTGATTGTGAAAATCAGCAGTTGATCTAAAATCCCTTTGTCCCAGCCCTTATGAACTGTCGTATGGCGGAGTACCATTATGAAGGCAATGACTCCTGTTACAAGACTAGATATCCCGTACATGGCAGCGACTGTCATAAGTGACCATTTCAATGACATTCCTAGTAGAAGCGCAGCAGCGGCTGTTACACCTTGTAGTACAGAAATAATCGCTGTAAATTGCATACGTTCTGTTACTTGGAAATAAGCCATTCCAACGCCTTGTAAAGTTGCTCCAAACATTGTTGGTAATACAACCCAATATACCATGGCGCGTAAGTAGGCATCCGTATAGAAGAACTGAGCAAAAATAGCGAAGAGTACAGAAATTACGACAGCTAATACGAAACGAATGCGTAAATAACTACTGATTAGTACGCTAATATTTGCATCCTTTCTCGTTCCTTCACGCATAAACGTATGTGTCAAACCTGCATCTGTGAAATAACAAATAACAGCGGAAACTGCTAATGCAGTTGTAAACATTCCATACTCACCGGGAGACACGTATCTTGCAAAGAGAATCGTCGCGATAGCAAGTACAAATCGAACAGTAATATTTCCTACAAATAGGTAGGAGGCATTTTTAAGAATCTTATTTGTTTTCATGGGAAAAAACCTTTCTATTCTTTAGGACCTTTTTTGTCTGTCCTATTTGTAAATTTGATTTGTTTACGGAAAGAGAGGTGAGTACTATATTTTCAGTTTAAGAAAACAGAAATTTAATTCGTACAAACCAAAGCATTGCATATAGTTTTTTACTACGCTTTCCGTTTTTTGAATAGATTTTACGGCAATATTTCTTTATATCTTTTTTGATTAATTGAACTTGGGCATTATTTAATTGAGAGTTTTCTTTAATGTATATACAAGCATTATTGATAACCGTATAAGGGAATAAATAAGTCTCAAGAATCTCAATAAGTGACTGAGGGTCTTTCGTAATGAAGTCTTGAGATTTATTATGTACCCAGTCTTTCATACGATTGAATACTTCCAGTTCTTTAGTTGTTTTTAATTCGTAATCTTTATATTTAGAAGAAAGATTTCCTTCTGATAAGATTCTATAATATGTTAAATATTCATCGACATAGCATACATTTGTCACACTCATTAGTTTAAATAAAAACTCCAAGTCTTCTCCCCAGCTACATCCTGGTGTAAAACGGATATTATGATTCATTGCGATAGAGCGTTTGAAAATCCAAGTACTTGTTTGAGCAACAACTTGGTGTGTTAAGAATGCTTTTGCCATATCACCTTTAATAAAGTTTGTTGTATGCTCAATCTTTTCGCCTGTTTCTTCGTAGAAATTCATATAACCACAATAGCACGCGTCCATGTTGTTTTTATGCATACTCTCGATTTGTTTCTCAATTTTAGTTGGATGCCATAAGTCGTCACTATCAAGGAAAGCGACGTATTCTCCGCTAGCATTTTCAATCCCTGTATTACGAGCTACTGAAACACCTTGGTTTTTTTGGTGAACGTACTTTACTTGACCCGGATATTTTTCTGCAAGGTTTTTTACGATAGAAGGTGATTGATCTTTACTTCCATCATCTACAATTACAATTTCAATGTTTTTATATGTTTGATCCAGTATCGAATGCATTGTTTCTTCAATATATTTTTCTGTGTTATACAGGGGTATGACAACAGAAACAAGTTGTTTTTGTTCCATCATAGAATTTTTATCTCCTCAAATTTTTTATGTCTTGCACCATATATACAAGCCTTTTGAAAGGAAGAAGATTACAAGAACATCTGTATCAGTTTAACGCATATAAACTTTGTAAATCAACTTTCTATTATTGTACTTTGTATAAAAAGTATTTATTATAGAATATATTGTCTTGTAAAAATATAGAAATATAATTTGAAAATTATGTATTTGAAGGGAGAAGATGAGATGTTAAGGCGATTTACTCGCAAATCTAATGTAATCCTTTTAGGGATTATTATGATAGTCGGTTTTGCGCTTCGTTTTGCAACTTTACAAACACATGGTGCAGATTTGACTCTAGCTAGCGATGATCTAGGTTATCAAAAAACGGCAACTATTTTATTGGAAACAGGAATGTTAACATATCATGAGCCGGATAAACCAACTATTCATATTATGCCAGGTTTTCCAGCGTTTTTAGCTACTGTATTTTACTTTTTTGGAAATGGCAATGAAGGCCTTTTTGTAGCTAAATTAATTATTATCCTATTAGGGGTACTTAGTATTTTACTAACTTATAAGATTGGTACTTATTTATTGAATCCCGCTGCAGGATTAATAGGTGCTTTCTTATTAGCTGTGTATCCTCCAGAGATTGTTGTGGAAAATTTAACTTTAACTGAAGGACCGTTTCTATTCTTTTCATTAGGATTATTATATTGGAGTTTAAAATTAGCTGATACTCATAAAACGAAACATTTCCTAATTGTATTAATTTTCTACTTTTTAGCATTGTACTTACGCGTACAAGTTGCTTTATATCCAATACCATTATTTATATATCTCTTAATGAAGCGCTATCCATTCCGCATTATGATGAAGCAAGCGATTATAAGTGTAGGAATAGGACTTATCGTACTTGGACCATGGTGGGCCCGCAATTATATTCAATTTGATAAGTTTATTCCACTAACTGCTGGGGCAGGGAATCCGTTATTACTGGGAACGTATCAAGGGAAAGGTTACCCAGAAGGTAAGAATATGGCAGAACTTGAAGTAGAATTACACGCAAAGTACCCTAACCTAGAAGCACATGAATTTATGGAATTAGAAGAAAAAATAGCGAAAGATAAAATGAAAGAATGGTGGAACAGAGATAGGAATTCCATGATAGAGAGTTATTTAATCTTGAAGCCAGAAATTATGTGGAAAAAACCGTATTATTCTATAGAGCATAATATTGAAGTATTCAATGTTTCTGCAAAGGATATGAATGAAATACATAATTTTATTAAGACGATGTTTTTAATATGTACAATACTTTCATTTATCTTCCTTTTAAAAAGGTGGAGAGAGACTACATTTTTATGGTCAATCCTTTTACTGCAAACAGCTTTAACTTGTTTTTATGCCGCATATGAAAGATATGCATTACCATTAATTCCATTTTTATTTATTATAATTGGAGTAGGAACTGTAGCAACGGTTATGAAAATTAGTAAATTATTAATTAGAAACAAATAGTTTGCAATGAAAAAGTACCTTGATTCGTAGAAGAATTAAGGTACTTTTTTGTATAATATAATATTTGAATGTAAAAAAATTATTCGCTATCTGTTTTAGTTTGCGTTCCTTTTAATTTTTGCTTTAATAATGCATAATCTTGCGTTAATGTTACAAGTTGATGGTGTAGCTTAGAAATTTTTCTTGTTAGGTCAAAAATTAAGATGAAACAGAATAATAATCCAAATAAGAATAAGATGGATGGTGGATATTCTACTTTTAATAGTTTTCCAATCCAATTTATAATTTTATCAGTAGAACTTAAAATAGCCATTGCAACACAAACAAAAATCCACAAAATAGCATATTTTGTTTCTAAAGCCCCGCGACGAATAGAATTAATAATTAAGAAGAATAATAACAAAATAAAGATGAATGAAAAGGTAATTATATGCATTCACTATCAACCTTTCACGATTTTTTGCATCAATATAGCAAGGCTTACTTTAATCATGTAATATGCAGATTTAAGAGGTGTGATGGAAGATTGTCCACCTTGTCGCTCTTGCATATTTACAGATATCTCATTAATGCGAAGTTTTTTCTTTTTTAAATGAATAAGAACTTCTGGTTCTGGATAATCTTTTGGATAATTGTGTGCAAAAATTGTAATTACTTCTCGATTGATAGCACGATATCCAGAAGTTGGATCCATAAATGTTTGTTTCGTTAACACTTTCAGTAGGGCAGTAAAATAAAAAATACCGATTCTTCTTGAAATACTACCTTTATAAGCTGTTTTTTCTGTAAAACGTGAACCTAGCACCATATCGCATTGGCCTTCAGCAATAGGCTGTATAATTTTGTATAAATCATCCGGATTATGTTGTCCATCAGCATCGAACTGAATTGCAATATCATATCCATTCTCATATGCGTATTTATAGCCAGTTTGTACAGCTGAACCGATGCCCAGATTATATGGTAGATTAATAAGATGAACAGGGAAATTTTTTACGATTTGAGCTGTTTTATCTTGTGAGCCATCATTAATAACGCAAATGCTTAACGCTGTAAAATGTTGTTTTAGTTCTAGTAATCTTGTTAATGTATCTGCAATTGCTTCTTCCTCATTATAGGCTGGAATAATAATCAAAGTTTTTGGTATTGAAATTGGTACCTCGATAGACATTACCGCACCACCCCTTACATATTTAACTATATTATGGTTATTTATAAACAACTTTACTTAATATACCATTAAAAGTATAAGAAAATAAAGGAAAAACTGATGGGTGATTTTAGGAGGAAGCCACTGATACAAAGGCAAGCGATAGTATTTTTTATAATAAAAAATACATGCAAGGAAGGACCTGTGCATGTATGATGAGAAGATTATGTTAAATATTCCAAGGCTTACTTAAAGTTAAAACTTCAGCCATCTCTTTACTTTTTAAACGTCCCTTTTTTCGGTTTTCCGCGCGTTCTAAACCGGTTGTGTGTAACCAATGTTCTTCCTGAGTTTCAGGGAGTACTTGTGGTACGGACGAAGGTTTTCCATCTTTTATCGCCACAAATGTAATGAAGCAAGTAGCAGCAATTCTACGCTCGCCTGCTAATAAATTTTCTGCGATTACTTTTACGAAAACTTCCATTGAAGATTTCCCTGTATAACATACAAATGCTTCATAACAAACAGAATCAGCTTGGTGAATTGGAGTTAAAAAATCAACTGAATCAATAGATGCTGTTACGCAATGTTTACGACTATGTCTTGCAGCCGCAATTGAAGCAATACTATCAATTTCTGCTAATAATTTCCCTCCAAAAAGTGTTTGGTGATTATTTAAATCGTTAGGAAAAACACGTGTTGTCTTAATTGCTTTAGATTCTCGCATGAATTTCTTTTCCATATATTCAGCCCCTATAGTCTGTTTTCAATCAGAATAATATGTGTAAGCGGAGTACTCATATTAGATATTTAATGAAGTAAAGTGTATTCCAAAAGAGAATGATTTAAACTTCTGTATTTGTATTCATATAACTGAAAGAAAATTTATTTTATCTAAAATGTAGTGTAAAAGAGGATTCGCTTACATTGCAAGTAAAAAAGTAATGACTATGTATTTATCATAGAAATTCCCTATCAGCCATGTACCCATTCATGATAGAATCGTTTTGTTATGAATGGAAATAGAGGTGCAATGGACATATGAATCATATACAAACAAATTTTTCATCTTTCTTCAATAAAATTACGATCGGTGCGATGCTCGCATTTTTTGTTTATAGTTGTTGGGCAGCATTTGAGACAAGTAAGCAATTTTTTGGAGGAAGTACAACAAGTGTAACAATCATACTGGCAATTTTCGTCATACTCATTTTGTTAGTGGCATCAATCCTACAATATCGTTTTACAGATAAACAATTTCTTATTTTTCTTATAAGTATATCTATAGTTGTGAGATTTAGTATGCTGTTATTTGTAGATGCTCCAATAATTGGTGATATGAAAGTGATGTATGAGTCTGCAAAGCAGATTGCAATTGGTAATAATATAGGGACTGTAACTCATTTGCCTTTTATTATATATGAGTCAGTAATTATTCGTATATTTGGTGATACATTATTCGCTTTACAACTATTTAATGTGTTATTTTGCGCAGGAACCGCATTTTTTATTTATCGTATTGCGGCAATGGTTTTTGGAGAAGAATGCGGGCGTATTGCTTCTATATTTTATGCTCTGTATATTCCAAATATATTCATGAGTTCCGTATTAACTCCTGAGTCACTTGCAATATTTTTATTTTATTTTGCTTGTTACATACTTTTATATAACGGATTAGATCATCCTTATATGTGGTTGTTTTCAGCGATTTTATTTGCATTTAGTAATATGATTTTCCCAATGGGATTATTTCTTCCTATTTTTATCACGGTATATATATTATTAATTGAAGTGTTTCAATCAGCAACGAAACAAAAAGTGTTACTAAAGATGATAGGGATACTTATTCTATTTTATAGTGCTCATTTTAGTGTGAATTATGGAATTAAGACAATGGGACTGTCACAATATACGATTGCGAATGAGACGTATGTTCAATCTGTCTTAATTGGAAAAACGCAACATGAGGAAAAAATATCGAAAAATCAAAGTGTAACAGAGCATATTGATCAAAAGTTAAAAGAGATTGAGGGAGAAAGATTTAAACTTTTAGAACCGATGATAAATCAGTTTTCAGAGGAGGGGATAAATTCTATTCTTTTCAAATGTGAAAAACTGATATATATAGCCGTAACATTGTTTATGACTATAGCTCTATTACACTTCCTAATTAAGAAACAACAAAATGAGGGATATATGTTGTTCTTATTTTTAATTAGTGGCTACGTATTGTTAAAGCTCTTCCAAGTAGATATGGCATATTACAATGTAATTATGCCGGCATTGTTTATTTTGCAGAGCTTTGGTGTTTATATGAGTTATGTGTATTGTCAAAAAATATTTTTCAGAAAGTAAAAAGAATCCATTCTGGATTCTTTTTTTGATGGAAGATGAAATTTAGTAGTCAGTGCAGATGAAAAGTATGCCTGACCTGAATTTTGTCTTATCGATTTAGTTCTAGTTGCAAATTATCGGCTGTTAGAGCCATTTGTGAGGAATCATCTTGAATTCCTTTCATGACTTGTGAAATAGCTTGTAGCTCATGTTCAATTTTCTTATTCTGTTCTTTTGAGTTAGACATATCTTTTACAATTTCTTGGAAGTATCGATCTGTTGCCGACATACTATCCGTTCCTTCCGATACGAGAGAGCTAATTTGTTTCACGGAAGACGAGACACGGGTAATTTGTTCATTTGTTTTTTCGACGAGCTTTGTAACGTTAAATATCGATTCTTTCGTTTGCTCTGATAATTTTCGGATTTCACCAGCAACAACAGAAAACCCCTTCCCAAATTCTCCAGCACGTGCAGACTCGATAGCAGCATTTAGTGCGAGTAAATTTGTTTGCTCCGCGATCGATTTAACGATATCTATGATTTCGTTAATTTTGTTAGAAATATCGAGAAGTTCATGAGTATCTGTAATAATCGTTTCCATATTCATTTGAATAGATCCCATTCGTTTGTTTTGCTGGTTTAATTGTTCTTTCCCTTTATTCGCTTTTTCTTCAGATGTTGTAGCTAATGATGTACCTGTTTTAGCAATCTCTACAATAGTTTCAGACTTAGCGGTTAGTTTTTGAATAGAAGAGCTTGTCTTTTCAGATACAGCAGCTAGTTCTGTTGCGATATGCGTAATTGTCATAGCAGTTAGTTCTTTTTCTTTCTCATGCTCTTTTTGCATTCTTTCATATTCAGATTCATAAGCTGCAAGAACAAGTTCTTGTTCAAGAGTGAATAATTTATTTATGACATTTATAGAATAGGAAAAATCATCGATTGTTGTTATTTTTGTTTGCAAAATCTTCATAATAGAGCGGAATAATTCTTGATAAGCAGCAGTATACCATTTTCGATGTAAGCCAATTTGTACATGTCGTTTGGCAATCCTAACACGCTGTTCAATAAAATCTTCATGCATATTGCCGCTGAATAATTCTTTAATATGTGTTTTTAAAGTTTGCTTTAGTTTTGGAATAGAGCTGTAACGTTCAATAATAGTAATTAAATTAGGTTGTTTTGTAATGTTGGCATAGAATTTTTCAGTAATCCAATCAATTTCTGCATAAATAAAAGGCTGTAGTACTTTTACAACTTGTAAATCTTCTTTTGAAATGTGTAGCATATCCATTTGAATTTTCAGTTCAGAATTAGTAGGTACATTAAAAGTTATTTGTTGGTCCTTACTTAATTCGATTATACTGGTGTTTGTTTTATTAATATTTTTTTTGAAAACCCCAAGCATCATTCTTCCCCCTGTGTATAAAACGTTTTCAATTTTAAAACTAATATAGAGTAATTATATATGCTTATATATAATTACTCTATATTAGTTCGTAGAATAGTATATAAATTAAGAGAATTCTAGATAGAATTCTCTTAATGGCCTTTATTAATTTTAGCATGTGTTTTAAAGAAAACAGGGAAATGCACATTATATATTACAGTGACGACACGAATAACGAATGTTACTAATAAACAAACATAGAAAGCTAATACGTGCGCGCCCATAGCGTGTGTGATTAGGAAGCTAATTGCTCCTAAGATAGAAGCGATTGCGTAAATCTCTTTTCGGAATACGTAAGGGATATCTTGAGCACAAATGTCACGCAAAATACCGCCTCCAATACCTGTAATGACTCCCATTGAAACAACTAGAAATGAGGCGTCAACATGATGTGACATTGCCGCATTTGCACCAATAGCTGTAAAAACGCCTAAGCCAACAGCATCAGAAAGCATAATAACGACTTGAAGTTTATTGATGCGCTCAAAAAACATACAAGTAAATAATGCTGATAATACACTTACGAAAAAGTAAATGGGTTTTACAAATGCGACAGGGGGCAGGTTACCAATCATGATATCACGAATAATACCGCCGCCGAGCGCAGTAGCTACAGCTAAACAAAGGACACCAAATAAATCTAAATCTTTTTTTAAACCAACTAATGTACCAGAAATGGCAGCGGCGATAATGCCAAGAAACGTAAATATATCGATTAATAACATGGCCTTAATCCCTTCCTCTTAAAGATGTTCCAGAGAAAAAATATACACTAAAGTATTGGAAATAACAATTACTTTTCGTTACATGTAGAAAAACGGATAAAATACATAAAGAAAGCGTTTGAAAATGTTTAGGGGAAAACGAAGCAAAGTTAATTTTTAGTTGTAGGGTAGCCGAGTGAATGTCATTTTTTAACCGTTAAATTTTGTATATTAATAAAAGGATTAATAAATGTTTGCTATAATGCTGATAATAAGTGAAAGAGTGTTAGATAGTTTTTATAGAGATAGGGAAGGATAGCTAAAGGATAATATTTTCTAGTTACTACTTACGATGGATTGGCTAGTTTCGGTATAAAAATAGTTCTCAATTTAAATATGAGTTATGTTATAATTGCTAGGTGTGTTTTAACGATAATAAATTATGATTAAAAGATAATGTTAAGATTTTGTATGGAGGTCTTGGAATGTTAGCAAATCAAGCTAGGGTTAGATTTGAGCATTTTTTGCTCTTTTTTATTATTTTACAGCCTGTTTTAGATTTATTAACGTCTCTTAGCATCACTTTATTAAAGTCAAATGCTACCGTTGGAATTTTAGTAAGATTCCTTATTATGGCTGTTGGTGGTATTTACATTTTAATTCAGGCAAAAGAGAAGGAAAATAGAAAGTTTTTAATTTATCTTATATTATTAGCCGGAGTTTTAGGGGTAGGATTTATTAATAATAAACTAGTTAAGGATCCTATTGTACTTAGTGAAGAAGTTAAATTCGTTGCGAAAGCATTATATATATATATTATGCTGGGGTCATACATTTTAGCTTTAAAATCATTGAAAAAGACAGTTAATATTAGTGATAAGGTTCGAAATAGTATTGTATATTCTACATTAATCATTAATGCAATTATGGTTATTTCTATTTCAACATCTACTGACTTTGGTAGTTATGAATGGATGAAGGTTGGTTCTCGAGGTTGGTTCTATGCAGGGAATGAACTAGGTTCAATCTTAGCTATTATTTTCCCTATTGTGGTACTATATTCTATTCAAAAAACAAAAAGCGTGAAGCACGTTTTATATTGGATTCCATCAATTTTAATGATTTATTCTTTAATTCAAGTTGGTACGAAAGTAGGAATGGGTTCAATTGGTGTTACGTTAGCGGCAGCAATCGGAATCATTGTACTACAATTATTATTTGATAGAAAAAACCCGAATAAAAAAGCTCTTGCGCTTAACGCGGTAATTGCTATTATCCTATTAGCCGGTGTAGTTGGGACGTTTAAACAAACACCATTAGCGCAAAATATGGGTATTCACAATAACTATTTAACAGAGCAAAATGTAGCACAACAAGATCAAAAAGAACAAGAAATTAAAGATAAGCTGAAAAAAGAACAAGAACTTAAAGAAAAAGAAGAAAAGCACCATAAGGCTGAAAAACCAGAAGAAAAAGCGAAGATAGAAGTAGAAGTTAAGAAAGAACTTGAGAAAGAGCAAAAGAAAGAAAATCAAGAAAACCTTATTTTCAGTGGACGTCAAGTATATGAAGAAAGACATAAGCAGTTCTTTAAAGAAGCGCCAGTGTCACAAAAGTTATTAGGAATGGGTTATGCAGGTAACTTTAAATACAATGAACAAAAGCAACCAGATCCAAAATTAATTGAAATGGACTTCCATGATTGGTTTTATGATTTCGGGATTATTGGCTTTGTATTACTAATGATTCCATTTATTTATTACGGGCTAAGAATTCTACTAGCATTTGCTAAGAGATTTAAGGACATATTTAATATAAAATATGGAATGATTTCAGCAAGCTTATTGTTAGCGTTAGGTATTGCTTATATTGCAGGACATATTTTAACAGCACCAGGAGTTGGGATTTACTTTGTAGTGGTGCTAGCTTATCTAATAGTAGACCTAGAAATTGAATGATAAAAATAAAAGCTAACTTTTGTTAGCTTTTATTTTTTAGTACAGTAAAATAAAAATAGCTGGAAACGTAGCAAGGATTTAAAGGAGGAAAAAACATGAGAATATTGCATATGAATGCAGGAGCAGAAGATGGGGGAGGGAAAACACATATTATTTCACTTCTCGATCAGTTTCCAACTGGTGAAGTAGAATTAGCAGTATTTGAAGATGGAATTGTTGCGAAGGAAGCAAGGGAATTAGGGATAAAAGTCCATGTGTTTTCACAAAAATCGCGCTATGATTTATCCATTTTAAAGAATATAAGTGAATTTATTAATAAAGAAAAATTTGATGTAGTTCATACGCATGGTCCTAGGGCTAATTTCTATGTTTCTTTAATGAAAAAGAGAATAAAGGCAAAATGGGTAACGACTATTCATAGTGATCCATTTCAAGACTTTACTAAACAGGGCTTAAAAGGTTGGATTTTTACGAAATTAAATTTGAAAGCCTTAAAAAATATAGACTTATTTTTCGTAGTAACAAATAGATTGAAAAAAAGCCTGGCAGCATTAGGGATTTCAAATGAAAAGATGCATGTTATTTATAATGGAATTGAATACGATAAGGAAAAAGCAGAAGGCTATAATAAAAAAGAAATGTTCAATATTGCTGAAGATGTATTTACGGCAATCCAAGTAGCGCGATTACATCCTGTCAAAGGACATGAAGTTTTATTCGATGCGTTACAACAAACAAAATTGGAGAAAATTAAAGTATTATTAGTTGGCGATGGCCCATTAGAAGAAAATCTAAAGTCATTAGCTACTGAAAAAGGGATTAACGATAAAGTAGAGTTTTTAGGACATCGTCAAGATGTAAAACAATTATTTGCGTCGTCACATGTAAATTTATTAACTTCTCATAGTGAAGGGTTCCCACTAGTTTTATTAGAAGCGGCAAATCAACGCGTACCATCAATTGTGACTAGGGCTGGAGAAATTGAACCATTAATCGTAGATGAAACTTACGGATGGATTGTGCCAACAGATGATGGAAAGGCATTAGCATTAGCTTTAGAAGAAGCGTATGATAAGTGGAAAACTGGAGAATTAGCAGCAATGGGTAAACATATTTATGAGCATGCTACTATGAATTTCTCACTTCAAAAACTATATGAAGATACAAAGGAAACATATAAGCAATTAATAGCGAAAAACTTGTAATGATAGAGAGGATAGTTAACTATGGCAGTACAAACAGTTGATATTCTAGGCGTTCCTTTTTCTACAATGACAATGGATGAAACGGTCAAATATTTAAAAGAACAACTAGAAGCGGAGCGAACTCATACGTTTCAGGTAGTAACAGCAAACCCTGAAATTGTTATGTGCGCAAAAAAGGATGAAAAGTTCTATCAAACATTATTGAATACAGATTTAATTACACCTGATGGTATTGGGGTTGTAAAGGCAAGCGGCATGCTTGGTACACCTTTAAAAGAACGTGTAGCAGGTTTTGATTTAATGTGTAATTTACTTGCGAAGTTATCAGAAGATAGTAAACCAGTATCTGTTTTCTTATTAGGTGCAAAGCCGCATGTTGTACAAGCTGCAGCAGATCATTTAACAAAGACATATTCAGCTGTATCCATCGCCGGTACACAAGATGGTTATTTCAAACAAGAAGACGAAGAGAATATTATTTCTCGCATTCAAGAAGCAAAACCAGATTTATTACTTGTTGCACTCGGTTTCCCGAGACAAGAGAACTTTATCCAAAACAATAAGCATCGTTTAGAAACGAAAATGGCTGTTGGAGTGGGTGGAAGTTTAGACGTATGGGCTGGAGAGGTAAAACGTGCACCAAAATGGATTCAAGCGATTCATTTAGAGTGGTTTTATAGATTATGCAGTAATCCAACACGCTGGCGTCGTCAGTTAGTATTAGCGGAATTTTTAAAAGAAGTAATGCGTTCGAAAAAGTAGCGAAATATCGCTACTTTTTTTTATTTATTCATTTTTAATGAAGTGAAACTTTAATCAGTGAGTCATCCCTACTGATTATTAGCCCTCACCAATCGGGATAGACGTTTTACTTTTTGGGAATGATGAAGGAGAATTTTTTACACAAAAGTATTTTACTTATACAATTCACACATGTAAAATGATGTGTAAAGACACCTGTGTGAGGAGGACTTCTAGTGGGCAAGGTAAAAGAAATTTCGAAGCGCAAACTACTTGGTATAGCTGGACTTGGATGGCTATTTGATGCAATGGATGTTGGAATGCTTTCATTTGTAATGGTAGCCTTGCAAAAGGATTGGGGATTAACGAGCCAGGAAATGGGCTGGATAGGCAGTATTAACTCAATCGGTATGGCAGTAGGAGCGCTTATTTTTGGGATACTATCAGATAGAATAGGCCGAAAATCAGTCTTTATTATTACATTATTATTATTTTCTATCGGTAGTGGTTTAACTGCATTAACAACGACACTCGCGATGTTTCTCGTTTTACGCTTTTTAATTGGTATGGGGCTTGGCGGAGAGCTTCCGGTTGCCTCTACACTAGTATCAGAGAGTGTTGAAGCGCATGAGCGTGGGAAAATTGTTGTGTTATTAGAAAGTTTTTGGGCAGGTGGATGGCTAATTGCAGCCCTTATCTCGTATTTTGTCATTCCTAAATATGGTTGGGAAATTGCGATGGTATTGAGTGCAGTTCCAGCACTATATGCTTTATATTTAAGATGGAATTTACCGGATTCCCCAAGGTTCCAAAAAGTTGAAAAAAGACCATCTGTTATTGAAAATATAAAATCAGTTTGGTCTGGGGAATATCGTAAAGCAACAATTATGCTATGGATTCTATGGTTTTGTGTTGTCTTTTCTTATTATGGAATGTTCCTTTGGTTACCGAGTGTAATGGTGCTAAAAGGATTTAGTTTAATAAAAAGTTTCCAATACGTACTTATTATGACATTAGCTCAACTTCCAGGATATTTCACCGCTGCTTGGTTTATTGAACGTCTCGGTCGTAAATTTGTGTTGGTTACGTATTTAATCGGGACAGCTTGCAGTGCCTATTTGTTTGGGGTTGCGGATTCATTAACAGTATTAATCGTGGCAGGTATGTTACTATCCTTCTTTAACTTAGGTGCTTGGGGAGCATTATACGCCTATACACCTGAACAGTATCCGACGGTTATTCGTGGTACTGGTGCAGGAATGGCAGCAGCATTTGGGCGTATTGGTGGTATTCTTGGGCCACTATTAGTGGGGTATTTAGTTGCCTCAGAAGCTTCACTATCACTAATATTTACGATTTTCTGCGGATCAATTTTAATTGGTGTATTCGCTGTAGTAATACTTGGACAGGAAACGAAGCAACGAGAATTAGTATAAAGTGAAATTTTAAACGTAGCCCTGACCGTTTATTACCCTACACTACTCCGCTCTTTCTAGGCAGTTAATGTAGGATAAAGGGGGAGAGGAAACCGAAGTGGTTTCCTTTTTTCTGTTTTTTTAGATAAATAATGGTATAGTAAGAAAAAGGGATTATTTCTTATAAAAGCGAATGTATACAGCAGGACATATGGACAAAGAATTAGGTGGTTGAAGAAATGAAAATTTTACTGATCATGGAAGAGGCAGAAGAGAGAAGAGAGTTAGCTGAAAATTTCACTGAAAATATGAGAAATGTAGAATGTTTTGAAGCAAAGACAGGAACAGAATCTTTATTTATGATGAAAAAACATATACCAGACTTTGTTTTTTTAAGTTCCAAATTACTAGATGGTACTGGTTTTGAATATGCAAGTTTATTACGAGAAATAAATTGCTATACAAAATTTATTTTTGTAGGTGAAAACATAGAGGAATCTATTACAGCTTTTCGTTTCCAAGCATTTTATTATTTATTACGACCATTTCGTGAAGAAGATTTACAATTTCTTTTATATAAAATAGGTAAAGAACAAGGTGAGAAAGCAAAGAGTTATTTGCGGAAACTACCGATAGAAAGTCAAGAGGGTATACGATATATTCTTCCAGAAGATATCGTATATGTAAGTAAAAATAAAGAAAATAAAACTGTTTCAATTTACACAACGAATAATCAGTATATTTCAACATATACACTTCAGGAATTAGAAAATAAGCTAAATGCATATGATTTTTTACGTGTGCATAAAAGCTATTTAATTAATATGTCATATGTAAAAGAACTGAAACCTTATTATAATGGCACGTATAATTTGTATTTAGATAGGTATGATGAGCAACCGATTCCAGTCAGTCGTAATTATGTAAAACGCCTTCGAAATAACATTGAATTATAGTAGGTAATGAGAGTATTTTAACATGATAAACTGAAAATCCTTCATGATAGGGAGGATTCAAGTTAAATATTCAGAAAATTTAGTACAATCTCCACTAAGAAATAGTATTGGGGGAATTGTATGTGAAGACATTGAAATCGATCTTACTTTGGGGTGTTATTACAGCAGTAGGAGCAGGGGCTTTTGGGGTAATAGCTTTATCACAAGGTGAAACCATTAATGCTGTATGGCTCTTAGTAGCTGCTGTATGTGTATATGCAGTTGCTTATCGCTTTTATAGTAGATTTATAGCGAGAAAGGTTTTTAATTTAGATGATAATCGTCAAACACCAGCCCATACATTAAACGATGGGAAAGACTATGTTCCAACAAATAAGTGGGTATTGTTTGGACATCACTTTGCAGCGATTGCTGGGGCGGGACCTTTAGTAGGACCGATTTTAGCAGCACAAATGGGATATTTACCAGGGACCATTTGGATTATTGTTGGGGTAGTTGTTGCGGGGGCTGTCCAAGATTTTGTCATTTTATTTGCTTCGATGAGACGTAATGGTAAATCGTTAGGAGAAATGATTAAGGATGAGATTGGGCCTGTTACAGGACTAATTGCAATGATAGGTATTTTAGGAATTATGATTATTTTATTAGCAGTATTAGCGTTAGTCGTAGTAAAGGCACTGATTGGAAGTCCTTGGGGAATGTTTACGATAGCAGCAACGATTCCCATCGCTATTTTAATGGGAGTTTACATGCGCTATATTAGGCCTGGTCGTGTTGGAGAAGGGTCAGTAATTGGTATTATCCTACTTATTTTATCTCTTATTGGAGGACAGTATGTAGCAGAAAATCCAACACTTGCAAGTATGTTCACATTTAGTGGCGAAACAATTGCTATTATGCTTATTGTATATGGATTTATTGCATCTGCATTACCAGTTTGGATGTTATTAGCACCACGTGATTATTTAAGTACATTTTTAAAAGTTGGAACAATTGTTGGATTGGCGATTGGTATTTTAATTGTAGCACCTGATTTACAAATGCCAGCAGTTTCGCAATTTATTGATGGAACAGGTCCTGTTTTCTCCGGTAATTTATTCCCGTTCTTATTTATTACGATTGCCTGTGGTGCAGTCTCTGGATTCCATGCTCTTGTTTCATCAGGTACGACGCCAAAAATGATTGAACAAGAGGGACATGCACAGCCAATTGGTTACGGAGCAATGTTAATGGAGTCGTTTGTAGCTGCGATGGCAATGATTGCAGCTTGTGTATTAACACCAGGAACTTATTTTGCGATTAATAGTCCGGCAGCACTTATTGGTACGGATGTATCGCAGGCAGCTCAAGTTATTTCTTCATGGGGATTTGCTATTACACCAAATGAACTAAAAGAACTTGCTGTAAATGTTGGAGAGCAAACAATTTTATCACGTACAGGTGGCGCACCAACGTTAGCGATAGGTATGGCATATATTTTCTCACAAGTAATAGGTGGAACGGCGATGATGGCATTCTGGTATCATTTTGCTATTCTCTTTGAAGCCCTATTTATTTTAACAACGATTGACGCAGGAACGCGTGTAGGACGATTTATGATTCAAGATATTTTAGGGCATGTATATAAGCCGTTTGCGAAAACAGATTCTACATTAGCGAATGTAATAGCTACAACGTTATGTGTATTAGGATGGGGTTATTTTTTGTACCAAGGGGTAGTAGATCCGCTTGGTGGAATTAATACATTATGGCCACTTTTCGGTATTGCAAATCAAATGTTAGCAGGTATTGCATTATTACTTGGAACGACAATTTTGTTCAAAATGGGGAAAAAGGCATATGTTTGGGTGACACTTATTCCAACTGTTGGATTGCTTATTGTAACGATGACGGCGGGTTATCAAAAGCTATTTCATGAAAACCCTAAAATAGGATTTCTATCTCATGCAAAGGTGTTCCAGGGAGCATTAGATGAGGGGAAAGTGTTAGCACCAGCTAAAAATGTTGCTCAAATGAAGCAAATTATTTTCAATGATTATATTGATGCAGCGCTTTGCGGGATTTTTATGATAGTTGTAATCGCTGTATTAATTTCTGCAATTCGAATTTGGATTCAAGTATTAAGAAATAAGCCGATGCTGCTAAAAGAGGCAGCATATATTTCTAGAGATGAAAGTGAGTCGAGGAACTATTATGCTTAAACGACTACGGAAAGTATGGGGGGAAAGAAAACGCTTTATTAGTTTGCTCGTTGGGGTACCAAGTTATGAAGTATATGTGGAGCATATGAAAAAGCATCATCCTGAAGAAGAGGTTGTATGTCAAAAGCAATTTTTTGCTGAGGCACAAGAAGCAAGATTTAATGCAAAGGGTGGAAAAATATCACGCTGTTGTTAATGAAGAAGGGCGAGTTTTCGCCCTTTTTATTTTTTTTGCTGTTTCACGTGGAACAGCAAAAAATAAACAAAAAACTTTGGGAATTATAGGGATTTCGTATACAATAAAGTGGGGAAGGGGATAGATGGAAAAGTAGGGAGATTATTTTATGTTAAGGGACTTATTTGTAAATACAACAATTATTCTTTCCTTTATTTTTGTTGGAGGTCAGCTTTTAAGAGATAGGCCGTTAAAAGAAGAGTTTTCTCTTTGGCAGAAATGTGTAGTAGGTATTCTTACTGGAATATTAGGTATATTACTAATGTATTTCGGTGTTCATGTTGGTACCATCCTATTGGATTTGCGCTACTTAGCTGTTATTTTAGCTGTTATAATTGGAGGCCCGATAGCGAGTACTATAGCTGTTAGTATGATTTTAGTAACTAGGTTATTATTTATGGATTATTCATTAGCTTCTCAAGTAGCTTTTTATACAATTATTGCGATAGGAGTAGGTAGTATCTTTATTTCGCGTCTAAATATCTCTCTAGGAGAAAAGTGGGCATGGTTACATACATATATTTTATCTATTCTAATCCCCTCACTATATATATGGTTAATTAAAGATATTAACATAGTAGGATTATATTTAATTTCTAGTATTATTACAGGCTACATAACATTCATAAGTGCAAATTACGTTTTACAATCCAATGAGTTATTCCAAACGATGAAGCAATACGCAACGGTAGACGCATTGACAGGTCTAGGAAACGTAAGACAGTTTGATTTAGAGATGAATCGTCATATTAGTAATAAGAACATGAAAAATGATTCGCTTTGTTTACTACTTATAGATATTGACCACTTTAAGTATGTAAATGATACGTACGGGCATCCTGCAGGGGACGAAGTGTTAAAACAAGTAGGATGTATTTTACGAGAAACTTCACAATTTCCAGATTTGGCTTTTCGAAAGGGTGGAGAGGAGTTTGCGCTTTTGATACCGAATAAGGGATTAGCTTACGGAATTCGTATGGGCGAGCAAATTCGTATAGCTGTTGAAAGTCACCCATTTCAATTGTTAGATGGAACAAAAATAAAAATTACGGTTTCGGTAGGGGTTTCAGAGTATGAAGGGTCATCAGAGCAATTTATTCAAGCGGCGGATGATGCGTTATACTACTCGAAACGAAATGGTAGAAATAAGGTCAGCTCTGCATCTTAAAGATAAGATGACCAGAAGACATAAAGCTTATAAAAAACACTCACAGAGGCAATGTATGAACCTTGTGAGTGTTTTTATTTATATATTAGACAAGTTCTTTTGATACAACGAATTTACGATATGCACCATGGTGAGTTGGACCTACGTATTCGTTAATTTTGAATGAGTAACGAATAGCAGCTGTGATGAATTCTTTAGCAGTTTTTACTGCTTCTTTCACAGGTTTTCCTTTTGCAAGTTCTGCTGTAATTGCAGCAGAATATGTACAACCTGCACCGTGTGTATTGGTTGTATCGATTTTTTCTGATTCTAGAAGATCGAATGTTTCTCCATCATATAGGACGTCGATTGCAGTTTCCGTACCAAGTTTGCTTCCACCTTTAATTAGTACGTATTTGGCACCTAAAGCGTGGATTTTCTTCGCTGCTTCTTTCATGTCCTCAAGAGAATTAATTTTCACACCGCTTAATTGGTAAGCTTCAAATAAGTTTGGTGTTACAACTAATGCCTTTGGCACAAGAACGTCACGTAAGCAATCGTTCGTTTCAGGATGTAATGCTTCATCTGCACCTTTACATACCATAACAGGGTCAACTACTACATTTTTGAAATTGTGCTTTTCGATTGTTTCTGCAACCATTTCAATAATTTCTACTGATCCAAGCATACCTGTTTTTAAAGCGTCTACGCCAACACCTTCAATTGTTGTTTCTAATTGTGGTTTTAATGTAGAAGCTGGGATTGGAAATACGTTATGTGCCCAACCGTTATGTGGATCCATCGTTACGATTGTTGTAAGAGATGTCATTCCGTATACGCCAAGTTCTTGGAATGTTTTTAAATCTGCTTGTATACCAGCACCGCCACTTGTGTCAGAACCAGCGATAGTAAGTGCTTTATTTAATGTCATTATGAAAGCCCCCTCAAGTGATATAATGAAAACTATGTTTTCACCATTATATCAATGTTACGAATAAGTACAAAGTGAAAAGTAGATGATTTATTTTAAGAGCTATTTAAAATCTTGTATGCAGGAGACTGATTATGTTTCGAGATAATCGTACAAATGAATTAGTTATATTAAAGGAAATTGCAGAAACATTAAATACATCAAATGATACATATCATGTATTGCAAGCAGTACTAGAAAAATTGCTCAGTGTAACAGGTTTAACGACAGGCTGGATTTTTCTTGCGGATGAAAATGGGAAGTATACGAAGGTGATCGATTACCAGTTACCAGAGGCACTTAAATATGAAAATAAACGCCCGATGTGTGAAGGTGAGTGTTGGTGTTTACGCGGCTTCGTAGATGGGAAATTAGAGAGAGCCGTTAATATTATTGAATGTAAAAGAATTAATAATGCAATTGAATATAATTGGGGAGATACAGAAGGAATTCTTCATCATGCTACGGTTCCTTTAAAGGCTGGAGGAGAGAAATTTGGTGTTTTAAATGTAGCTAGCCCAGGTAAAACACATTTTTCGGAAGAAGAATTAGTATTGCTCCAATCAGTTGCTTTCCAAATCGGGACGGCTTTAAAGCGAACAAAATTATATGAAAATGAAAAGCGAAGAGCACATTACTATGTGAAATTGGAGCGGTTTATTCAAGCTTTAAAAACGATTCATAAGTTTAATGTATTATCTGAAAAGGTGGTAAATCACGTAGGTGAAGTATTTCAGTGGAATCAAGTGGCGTTTTTTATTAGGGAAGAAATAGAGTTATCTTTGCGAGCTTCTTATGGGCAGGAAGAGTTACAAGAGGATGTAAAAGAAGCGGCAAAGAAGGCGTTAGAACAAGGTGAGCTAGCTCTATTAAAACGTGTAAATGGAGTTGTTATTGCTACGCCAATACATATTCAAAATCATATATTTGGTGTTTTATGTGTTAGTTTAAATAATGGAGAATTTGATGTTAATACAATAGATATAATTCAAGCGTTATCGAATCACGTTTCATTAATAATAGAGAATCTAAGATTAAACGAACAGCGCCGTGAACTCGTACGACTGGAAGAAAGAAACCGATTAGCAAGGGATTTACATGATTCTGTTTCGCAAAAATTATTTTCATTAACCTTTATGACAAAAGGGGCTGAGGCCGTTTTAAAAGGTCAAAATGAAAAGGTTGACCAATCTTTGCATGAGATGCGGGAACTAGCGCAAGGAGCTTTAAAGGAAATGAGAACATTAATTTGGCAGCTTCGTCCGGCAGGATTAGAAAAAGGTTTATTACCAGCTTTAAAGCAGTACGGTGAAAACTTGGGACTGAAAATTCGGGAACAAGTTACAGGTGTTCGTGATTTACCGCGTGTAGTAGAGGAAGCGTTATGGAGAATTGGACAAGAAGCTTTGAATAACGTAAGTAAACATGCGAATGTCAGAGAATCAACGATTTATTTCAAAGTGACAGAGAAGAATGTATCATTAGAAATAGTCGATCAAGGAAACGGCTTTGTAGAAAAGGATATAAAAGAGAAGAAATCACTCGGCATGACTACGATGCGTGAAAGAGTAGAATTAGTTGGTGGAACAATTAAAATTGTAAGTAGTAAGAAGCGAACGAGCGTAAAAGTAAATGTACCATTATGATGTGAAAATGAGGGAAGTTTGTGAAAATAAAAGTATTGTTAGTCGATGATCATACAGTCGTTTTAAAAGGATTAGCATTTTTCTTAAGTACACAGGAAGATTTAACGTTAGTTGGAGAAGCAAATAATGGGAAAGAAGCGTTAGTGAAAGTAGGGGAGACGAATCCAGATGTTGTATTAATGGATTTATATATGCCCGAAATGGATGGTGTCGAGGCGACGGCGTGCATCAAAAAAGAATATCCGAATGTGAAAGTAATTGTATTAACTAGCTTTTCTGATCAGGCGCATGTTTTACCAGCGTTAAGGGCGGGGGCAAGTGGGTATATTTTAAAAGATGTAGAACCGGATCAGCTTGTTGAAGCTATTCGAAGCGCATATAAAGGTAATATTCAATTACATCCGGATATAGCAAATACTCTTCTCTCTCAAACACTACCTGTGGAAGAAAAGGAAGAAGAACCTTCTATTCAAGTGGATGTGCTAACGGCGAGAGAAAATGAAGTGCTGCAGCTATTAGCGAAAGGGATGAGTAATAAAGAGATCGCTTCTGTTTTAGTTATTACAGAAAAAACAGTAAAAGCTCATGTAAGTAGTATTTTGAGTAAGTTGAATTTATCTGATCGCACGCAAGCGGCGTTATATGCAGTGAAAAATGGAATTGTATAAGACAAAAGTCGTAAGACCTAGTTCGCCTTTAGAAGGTGGACTTTTTTTATGGAAAAATACGTCTATGTGAGGACGAAAATGTATTGATATAAAGATAAAATATGTTTGTAAGCAACAAAACAACAATTACAAGGGATACCTTTTTTGAAAGCATATAACAACATAAGAGTGAGTACTAGGAGGAAGAAATAATGGCAACAGTTTTATTTGTTAAAGCAAACAACCGTCCAGCGGAACAAGCAGTTAGTGTAAAATTATATGAGGCATTTTTAGCGAACTATAAAGAAGCACACCCAAATGATACAGTAGTAGAACTTGATTTATATAAAGAAGAATTACCATATGTAGGTGTAGACATGATCAATGGTACATTTAAGGCAGGTAAAGGATTTGATTTAACAGAAGAAGAGGCAAAAGCAGTAGCAGTTGCTGATAAGTATTTAAATCAATTTCTAGAAGCTGATAAAATTGTTTTCGGCTTCCCATTATGGAACTTAACGATTCCAGCAGTGTTACACACATATATTGATTATTTAAACCGTGCTGGTAAAACGTTCAAATATACACCAGAAGGTCCAGTTGGTTTAATTGGAGATAAGAAGATTGCATTATTAAACGCGCGCGGCGGCGTATATTCAGAAGGTCCAGCAGCTGAGGTAGAAATGGCTGTTAAATATGTAGCAAGCATGATGGGCTTCTTCGGTGCAACAAACATGGAAACAGTAGTTATTGAAGGACATAACCAATTCCCAGATAAAGCAGAAGAAATCATTGCTGCAGGTCTTGAAGAAGCAGCTAAAGTAGCAAGTAAATTTTAATTTAAATTATAATCGTCACTCAAAGAAACAGCATTAACGTTTATGTTAATGCTGTTTCTTTATATTTTCAGCTCGTCAGCAAGCTTTTCTAATGTATTTCGATCTTGTATATAATATGTTCGGCCTTCTTTTTTTAAATAATTTTGTTGGCAAAATTGGTTTAATACATATAAAAGATGACGATAGCTGACATTTAAGTATTCTGCAGCCTCAGTATGCTTTTCTATATAACAATTATTTTGTTCTGTTAATAAAATAAAAGCAGCTAATCGATTTTCGAAAGGATAACTATAGTTTTTTGCGTAATTTTCAGTGCGAGTAATTGTCTTTTCTCCAATAAATTTGCATAAGTGCTGTAAAAACGTTGCATCTTGTAATAAAAGTTGCTGACAATCTTTAAGAGGAAGTGCTAAACAAACACAATCTTCTAGTACTTCAACGGACTTGGTGATATTTTCTACTCCTATTAATCCTAATTCCCCGATAAAAGATGGTGCTTGAATAAAATTAATTAATGAAACTTTCCCGTTTTTATGATTCATATATATTTTTGCTTTCCCAGAAATTAAGTAATAGAGATAAGGGAGGGCGTTTCCTTCGCTACATATCATCTCTTTCGTTTGAAAAGAATGCAGCTCTACATATGGCAAGACATGAAATGAAAATAGGGTATGGAATTGATGGATTCGCATGTATTGATAAATTTCTTCTTCATTTTTGCTGATTTTCATATTTTCACCCCTATTTATAGTATGAGATATCTCCTATTATCTTTACAAGAAGGAATGATACGATTTATGTAAATTTGTTTTTGTAGAAAAGAGAGTGTGATGAATTTATGAAAAAATATAAAACATTGCTATTTGATGTAGATGATACATTATTAGATTTCCAAAAGGCTGAAAAAGTAGCTTTACAGGTGCTTTTTGAAGAGAAGGGAATCCCTTTAACAGAGGAGATAGGGGCTCGTTATAAAAAAATAAATAAAGGTCTTTGGAATGCTTTTGAAAAAGGTGAACTATCACGTAATGAAGTTGTAAATAAACGATTCTCTATGTTGTTTAAAGAGTATGGAGAAGAAGTAGACGGTATATTATTCGAAAATAATTATCGTAGCTACTTAGAAGAAGGAAATCAACTCATGCAAGGTGCGTTTGAATTTATAAATCAAATTCAAGGGGAGTATGAGTTGTATATAGTGACAAATGGTGTTTCTAAGACGCAAGATAAACGTTTGCGTAATGCAGGGTTACATTCATTATTTAAAGATGTTTTTGTTTCGGAAGATACAGGTTTTCAAAAGCCGATGAAAGAGTATTTTGATTATGTTTTTGAACGGATTCCTAACTTTGCACCTGAAGAAGGGCTGATTATTGGGGATTCATTAAGTGCCGATATTAAAGGTGGATATGTAGCGGGAATTGATACTTGTTGGTTTAATCCAGAAAGGAAATTAAATGATAGTGGGATTATACCGACATATGAAGTGCATAATTTTGAAGAATTATACGCTCTATTAAAACAGTTTGTTTAATGAAAATAGATGATTGGGGTTTATTTTACATGAATCATTTTTTCTAAAGGTCTTTTTCGAGTTAGTATGGAATATATTTCTTTTGTTGCTTTATATGAAATTGTTAATATTTATTTTAGAACATTCAGAAAAACTGTTTGACATTAGGAAATTATTGCTATAAAATCAACGGTAATTGCATAGTCTTATCAAGAAAAGGTGGAGGGACAGGCCCGATGAAACCTTGGCAACAGCCGTATAACGGAATTGTGCCAAATCCTGCAGGTAGTAATCCTGAGAGATAAGAAAGAGCCTTTAGAGCGTGTTTTCAAACTGCTCCTTTCTTGTTTTCAGGAAAGGGGCAGTTTTTTATTTTGTATAAAAGAAAGGAGAATGAGAGATGGGAGAATCATGGGGAAAAGGAACGATTTGTGTGCAAGGTGGCTATACGCCAAAGAATGGTGAACCACGTGTTTTACCACTTTATCAAAGTACAACGTATAAATACGATACTTCGGATGATTTAGCAGCCCTATTTAACTTAGAGGCAGAAGGATATATTTATACGCGTATTGGAAACCCTACTCTAGCTGCATTTGAGCAGAAGTTATCAGATTTAGAAGGCGGGGTAGGAGCTGTTGCAACGGCTTCTGGGCAAGCGGCTATTATGCTCGCAGTTTTAAATATTTGTAGTAGTGGAGACCATTTACTTTGCTCTTCAACTGTTTACGGGGGAACGTTTAATTTATTTGGGGTGAGTTTACGTAAGCTTGGCATTGATGTTACGTTCTTTAATCCCAATTTAACGGCAGATGAAATTGCGGCACTTGCTAACGATAAGACGAAGCTCATTTATGCAGAATCATTAGGAAATCCAGCGATGAACGTTTTGAATTTTAAAGAATTTTCAGATGCAGCGAAAGAGTTAGAAGTGCCTTTTATCGTGGATAATACATTAGCAACTCCTTATTTATGCCAAGCATTTGAGCACGGAGCAAATATTATCGTTCATTCTACGACGAAATATATTGATGGTCATGCAAGCTCTTTAGGCGGCATTGTCATTGACGGAGGGAACTTCGATTGGACAAATGGGAAATATCCTGAACTTGTTGAACCGGATCCAAGTTATCACGGCGTAAGTTACGTCCAAAATTTTGGTGCAGCAGCTTATATTGTGAAGGCGCGTGTTCAATTATTAAGGGACTACGGAAACTGTATGAGCCCATTCAATGCGTATATTAGCAATATCGGCTTAGAAACGCTGCATTTAAGAATGGAGCGTCATAGTGAAAATGCTCTCGTAGTTGCTAAGTGGCTTGCTAACCATGAACGTATTGAATGGGTGAATTATCCTGGATTAGATAGCAATGAAAATTACTCGTTAGCACAAACGTATTTGAAAAAAGGTGCTAGTGGTGTTTTAACGTTCGGCATTAAGGGCGGATTAGAAGCGGCGAAAGAATTTATCGCAAATGTAAAACTAGCAACTCTTGTAACGCATGTAGCGGATGCACGAACTTGCGTTATACATCCTGCTAGCACAACGCATAGACAATTAAGTGCTGAAGATCAGCGTCTAGCTGGCGTTACATCAGATTTAATTCGTTTATCTGTTGGCATAGAAGATGTTTCTGATATTATTGCAGATTTAGAAGCGGCGCTAGTCGGAGGCAAAGAACATGCCGATCATAATTGATAAAGATTTACCAGCTCGCAAAGTGTTGCAGAAGGAAAATATATTTGTAATGACGAAGGAGCGAGCAGAAACACAAGATATTCGGGCATTGAAAATTGCTATCTTAAATTTAATGCCTACAAAGCAAGAAACAGAAGCGCAATTACTTCGTTTAATTGGCAACACACCGTTGCAATTAGATGTTCATTTGCTTCATATGGAATCACATTTGTCTCGCAATGTAGCGCAGGACCATTTAATGAGCTTTTATAAAACATTTCGTGATATTGAAAATGAAAAATTTGACGGGCTCATTATAACAGGAGCACCAGTTGAAACTCTTTCTTTTGAAGAGGTAGATTATTGGGAAGAGCTTAAACGTATTATGGAGTATTCAAAAACGAATGTAACATCTACGCTCCATATTTGCTGGGGGGCACAGGCTGGCTTGTATTATCATTATGGTGTTCCAAAGTATCCTCTTAAGGAAAAAATGTTCGGTGTATTTGAACATGAAGTTTGCGAGCAACATGTGAAATTGTTACAAGGGTTTGATGAATTGTTTTTTGCTCCCCATTCTCGTCATACAGAAGTACGAGAGAGTGATATTAGAGAGGTGACAGACTTAACATTATTAGCAAATTCTGAGGAAGCGGGTGTTCACCTTGTCATTGGGCAAGAAGGAAGGCAAGTGTTTGCCCTTGGGCATAGTGAATATAGTTGTGATACGTTAAAGCAAGAATACGAACGAGATCGTGACAAGGGATTAAATATTGATGTGCCAAAAAACTATTTTAAACATAATAATCCAGATGAAAAGCCCCTTGTTAGGTGGAGGAGTCATGGGAATTTATTGTTTTCTAATTGGTTGAATTATTACGTGTATCAAGAAACCCCTTATATATTGTAAAGAAAGATTGTGTAACACGTGGCAACGTTTTCCTTGTAAAGATTAACCTTTATTTTTCCGAATGTTCTAAATACATTGTTTTTCAGATTTTTTATTCATATAATTTCATCTAAACACAATTTTTGAGGGGTGGACAGTACTATGAAAGAAATTCAAGTTGGGTTATTAGGTCTTGGGACAGTGGGTAGCGGTGTAGTTCGTATTATTACGGATCATCAAGAAAGACTCATACACCAAGTAGGTTGTCCAGTGAAGGTAACGAAAGTATTAGTGCAAAACATTGAGAAAGAGAGAGAAGTAGAGGTACCTTCTACTCTATTAACACAAGATGCAAATGAAATTTTAGATAATCCAAATATTGATGTTGTCATCGAAGTAATGGGTGGCATTGATGATGCAAAATTATATATTTTACAAGCTTTAAAAAGCGGAAAGCATGTTGTAACTGCAAATAAAGACTTAATGGCATTACATGGAGCTGAATTATTAGCGACAGCAAAAGATAATAAAACTGATCTCTTCTATGAAGCGAGTGTGGCGGGGGGAATTCCAATTCTACGCAGTATTGTAGAAGGACTCTCTTCAGATCTTATTACGAAAGTCATGGGAATTGTAAATGGAACGACAAATTTTATTTTGACGAAAATGTCAGACGAAGGGAGAGCATATAACGACGTGTTAAAAGAAGCCCAACAACTTGGATTTGCAGAAGCAGATCCAACATCAGATGTAGAAGGTTTAGATGCAGCAAGAAAAATGACGATTTTAGCTACTCTCGGTTTCTCTACAAATGTAGAGCTTGGAGATGTGAACGTAAAAGGAATTACCTCTATTACAGAGGAAGATATTGAATACAGTAAGAGCTTAGGTTATACAATTAAATTAATCGGTCTTGCAAAACGAGATGGTGAAAAATTGGAGGTTACGGTTGAACCAACTTTACTTCCAAATACACACCCTCTTGCGGCAGTACAAAATGAATATAACGCTGTGTATGTGTACGGTGAAGCAGTTGGGGAAACGATGTTTTATGGACCAGGGGCAGGAAGTTTACCGACAGCGACAGCTGTTGTTTCGGATTTAGTTGCTGTAATGCAAAATATTAGATTAGGGGTAACAGGAAATAGTGCTGTAGTCCCACAGTATCAAAAAGTATTAAAAGAGCCAGACGAAATAGTCGTGAAAAAGTTTTTAAGACTGCATGTAAAAGACGAAATTGGTGTATTTGCAAAAATTACTTCATTGTTCTCTGAGCGCGGAGTTAGCTTTGAGAAAATTATTCAAATGCCGCTTGAAGAGAAAGGAAAGGCTGAAATTGTAATTGTAACGCATCGTGCGTCTCTTGCTGATTATGATTATATTCTACATACGTTGCAAGGGTATGAAGAAATAGATTGTTTGAAAGCGAACTATCGAATTGAAGGGGATGCTAAGTAGTATCTCTTACCATAAAACAGAAAGAGCCTATTAAGCAGCTTGCTTAATAGGTTCTTTTCTATTTAAAATCTGTGTACCAACTTGAATAAATGCTTGGATAATCCAGCCTGTTGTAAAGGATAAGATGATGGTTCCAAAATAGATAGGTCCATCTAATAAAAAGCTTAAAGTTAAAAATAAAAAGGCTAATGAAATCTCTGTTCTTCTAAACGTCCATTTTTTCTTCTCACCAACGGTTAAAACGAAAGCTTCTTGAGGCGCTGCGCAAAGGTTTGTAGAGACGTAAAGACCAATTCCAGCTCCAACGAATAGATTTCCGCAAATAAGTGTTATATATTTTGGAAGAGAGCGGATAGCGTCCATAATAGTTATAATGGAACCAATCCAATCAACAAAAAGAGAAATAAGAACCATCGTTACAATTGTACCGATTGTAATTTGTTTTTTATTCCAAAAGAGTACGATAAGTGTAAAGGCAAAGTTAATCATGAAAATCCAAAAACCAATACTTATCCCAAAATTTTGATATAGTGCAATAAAGAAGGAATCATAAGGGCTAAGTCCAAAGGAAGTAATTGTCGTCATCATATTAATACCGATGGCAAGAATGAGTAAACCGCCAATGAAAAATATATATTCTAATTTGAATCGAAGCATAGTTGTATATCCTTTCTAAATATATTTGCTAGGAAAGGATATATTGTGGAAAGCTTACCAGGTCAAGAGAGAATTTTTGTGAGAAGGGGAAAGTGAGATGACAAATATAAGAAAGATTGCTGAACTTGCTGGAGTATCTGTTTCAACTGTTTCACGTGTACTAAATAATCATCCGTACGTAAATGAACAGAAACGAAAAGAAATTTTAGCGATTATAGAAGAATTAAATTACACGCAAAACGTGAATGCAATTCATTTAGTGAAAGGAAAAACGAATGTAATTGGCGTTTTATTGCCACACGTAAATGATCAATATTATAGCGCTATTATTGAGGGGATATCAAAAGAAACGGCAAAGAATAATTATAATATGATGCTTTGCCAGACAAATTATAGCGAAGAAAGAGAACTAGAAATTTTAAATATGTTAAAAATGAAAAAGCTTGATGGGGTTATTATTTGTTCTCGGGCAAATAGTAAGGAAAAGCTTGAAGAATATACGAAATTCGGCCCGATTGTTATGTGTGAAGAAATAGATTCAAAATGCATTTCAAGTGTCCATATTGATTACTACAAAGTATTTTCACGTGGGATGAAAAGCTTAATAGATGCCGGTCATACAAATATTGGATATTGTATTGGAAGAAGTAATAGCGTTAATAGCCAAAGACGAAAGAGGGCGTATGAAGATTCGCTTCAACAGAGTATCGTAACACCGTTAGAGACCTGGAAATTTGAGGGGTGTTTTACAGTGGAAGATGGACGCAATGTAATTAGAGAATGGGCTCATATGTCAGTAAAACCGACGGCGTTCCTTGTATCTTGTAACCATATTGCAGCGGGGATGGTTACAGAAGCAAAAAAACAAGGAATTCGTATTCCAGAGGATATTACGATTATTGGGTGTGATGATCAAGAGGTGGCAGATATATTGGGTATAACGACGATTTCGCATTCTAGTAAAAACGTTGGATTGAAAGCGTTTGAATTATTATATGAAAAGATTAATGAAGAGAAATTAGATGTGAAGCATATAGAGTTATTACCAGAGTTAGTAGATAGAGAAACGACATAATTGAGAAGGTGTGAAAATCGCTTTTCAAAATTTCGTTTGGTATAATTATGGACAATCTATGAGGGCTAAAAGGGGTTTTGATATGAGATCAAAAGTAGTAAAAGTAATTCTACTCATTACAATTGCATCTTTCTGTTTATTTGCATATGGCTTTGTTTCAGGTGTAAATGATGTATTAAATCCGAAAGCTTCAAATTTAATTAAAAAGACCGATGTAGTGGCAAAAGAGAAAAAGAAAACGGGAACGTTACAAATCGTTAGTTTAGGTGATTCATTAACGCGTGGCGTTGGTGATAAAGAAGGAATTGGCTATGTTGGGCGAATGAAAGAGGATTTACAAAAAGATTATAAGCAAAAAATTGCATTAACAAATTTAGCAGTTAGTGGTGCAAAAATGCCCGATTTATTAAAACAAATTGAAAGTAATGGCGCTCAATATTCAATTAAGCAAGCAGATGTAATCGTGTTAACGATTGGTGGGAATGATTTGTTCCCAGGCTGGGAATCGCTTGGGAAGATAGATTTAGATACGTATCGTCCTGACACAGAAACGTTTCAAAATGAAGCAAAGAAAATTATAGAAGAAATTCGTAAATTAAATACAGATAGTCCAATTTTTTGGCTTGGTTTATACAATCCTTTTGAAGATGTAGAAAATTTAAAAGGGTCTTCAAACATTGTTGTGGACTGGAATGCATCTTTAGAGAAGTTAGCGCTAAACGATAAAAATGTGTATATTACACCGACATTTGATTTATTCCAAAACCGCGGAAAAGATTTATTATACTCTGATCATTTTCATCCGAACGAAGTAGGTTATACGTATATGGCAGAACGTTTAGTTCAAAATGTTGTAAGTAAATTAAAACTAGAACAAGGAGGGGTAAAATGACGACGATACTTTCCGTACGAGACTTGAAGAAGGTAATTGGAAAGAAGACTCTTGTAGAGGACATTTCCTTTGATGTAAAGCAAGGAGAAGTGTTCGGGTTCTTAGGACCAAATGGTGCTGGAAAGACGACTACCATTCGAATGTTAGTCGGATTGATTACGGCGACAGAAGGTACGATTTCTATCGGTGGTTATTCGATTAAGGACAATTTCAGAGAGGCGATGCGTCAAATTGGGAGTATCGTTGAAAACCCAGAGTTGTATACATATTTAACAGGATGGGAAAATTTAAAGCAATTTGCTCGTATGTTAGGTGATATATCAGATGAACGTATTATTGAAATTGCTGAAATGGTTCATTTAGATGAAAGAATTCATGACAAGGTAAAAACGTACTCACTTGGTATGAAACAACGCCTTGGAATTGCGCAGGCGCTCCTTGGGAATCCAAAATTGCTCATATTAGATGAGCCAACGAATGGTTTAGATCCAGCAGGGATTAGAGAACTTAGGGAATTTATACATAAGCTTGTAAAAGAAGAAAATATGAGCGTGTTTATTTCAAGTCACTTGCTAAGTGAAGTGCAAATGATATGCGATCGCGTTGCTATTATTCATAAAGGAAAGATGATAACAGTTGCCAAGGTTGAAGAATTAATTAAAACAGCAAGTGATCGTGTAGAATGGATTGTTACACCAATTTCTAAGGCGAAAGATATGTTAGAAGCAGCCGAAGAAGTAAGAGAAGTGAGTGTAGAAGGCGAGCGATTATTATGCCGCATGGATATTGCATCTATAAGTAGTTGGAATAAACACTTGGTAGAAAATGAAATAGATGTACATAGTGTTAAGGAGCTTGTATTTACGCTAGAAGATTTATTTATTGAACTCACAAGGGGTGAGCAGCATGCGTGAATTTGCGAATCTAGTTTTAAATGAATCAGAAAAGATTTACCGTAAGAAACGTATTTTTGTTGTTATGCTTATTTTAGCAATCTTAATCCCGCTTTTTGTGTATGCGCAGTATCGCGAAATAGAAACGACACAAAAAAGACTCGGTACAACTGATTGGAAGGTTTCATTGCAACAGCAAATTGTTGATTCTCAGAACCGGTTGAATAATTCTAGATTGCCAGAAGAATGGCGTGATTGGTTAAAGGTAAGAGTTGAACAACAACAATATTATTTAGATCATGATATTAATCCGATGGCGCCAGGTGCACCGACTTTTGTCAGAGCATTTATTGAACAAGGAATTACATTGTTTATTCCGCTTCTCGTAATGATTGTCGCCATTGATATCGTTTCTGGAGAACGAAGTGATGGGACGATGAAGATGTTACTTACGCGGCCGATTCGGCGCTGGAAAATACTCCTTAGTAAATACGTGACGATGTTATTTTTCATTTCGCTCATACTGCTCCTTGTAGGTTTGTTTGCTTACATATTATCAGGGCTTGTATTTGGGTACTCGGGATGGAATTTACCTGTTTTAACAGGATTCGTCATTGATAAGGAAACGTTAAATACGAACTTTGTGCACCTTATTCCGCAGTGGCAATACATCTTAATGGCGTATGGACTAGCCTGGTTTGTTGCTATCGTTGTCGGAACTATATCATTTATGGTCTCTGTTTTAATTCGTAATACACCAGCTGGTATGGGCGTTATGCTAGCTGCATTAATTGCAGGCGGTATCTTAAGCTCATTCGCAACATCTTGGGAAGGCGCGAAATATATTTTTAGCGTGAATTTATCATTAACGGATTATTTATCAGGAAAATTACCTGCATTACAAGGCTTATCAATGGGATTTTCTTTGATGAATTTAACTGTTTGGGCAGTTGTTTCTCTTATTATTTCGTTCTTAGTATTTACAAAACAGGATATGTTGAATTAATTGGACAGGAAGTGAAAGCATGGAAAATGTTTTAAGAAATGATTGGGGACCATTACTGGCACCAGAATTTGAGAAAGAGTATTATCTTACTCTATCCAGTTTTTTGACAGAAGAATACAGCACGCATGTTGTTTATCCGAAGGTGGAAGATATTTTTAACGCTCTTCAGTATACAAGTTATGAAAATACAAAGGTTGTTATTTTAGGACAAGATCCGTATCATGGACCGAATCAAGCGCATGGTTTAAGCTTTTCTGTACAACCTGGTGTTAAAACACCACCATCATTGTTAAACATGTATAAAGAGCTTCGAGATGAATATGGTTATGAAATTCCGAATAACGGTTATTTAGTAAAATGGGCGGAGCAAGGAGTATTACTACTAAATACCGTATTAACAGTTCGTCAAAGTGAAGCAAATTCTCATAAGGGAAAAGGATGGGAGCACTTCACAGATCGTGTGATTCAACTGTTGAATGAACGTGAAAAGCCAGTTATTTTCATATTGTGGGGGCGCCATGCGCAGGCGAAGAAGAAGTTAATTACGAATCCGAATCATCATATTATCGAGTCTGTACATCCAAGTCCATTATCAGCAAGACGTGGTTTCTTTGGTAGTAAGCCATACTCTAAAGTAAATACGATTTTAGCTAATATGGGCGAAAGAGAAATTGATTGGGAAATTCCAAATTTATAAATAGAAAAGGTAGTTAACAGTCGTTAACTACCTTTTTATTATTATTGCTCGTTCTTTAATTTTGCATCTAGTACAAAAGTACCAAATGGGATAACTGATGAAACGAATGCTCCAAGTGCCCATAAAATTGATTTACGGTGTACGATTGTTACTTGAATTACTGCAAAGATGAATAGAATAAATAGAACACCATGAGCCATGCCTGTAATTTTAACAGCTGTTGCAAATCCTGCGAAATATTTCAATGGCATTGCTACAAATAATAGTAATAGGAAAGAAATACCCTCAACTAGTCCAATTGCTCTTAATCGTCCGATTGGTGTAGATAACATAAAGTAGCCTCCTTTAACGTATGCTTGTATATAGTAAATTTGTATTCTTTTTCAAAATAAAATAGTCTATTTTGTTTCATTATATACAAAAAGAAAGTTTACACTACGAGAATAGTGCAAAGTTCAAAATATAGTCACAAAAGCATGAGAATTTAAATAAAAACCTATTTGAAGTATTTGACTTCAAATAGGTTTTGTGAATGAAAATATTAAACAAGTACATCCGTTTTTAAAACAAATTTCTCTACAACTTTTGCAACACCATCGTTCATATTTGTATCTGTTACGTAATTTGCAATTTCTTTAATATCATCAGGTGCATTGCCCATTGCAACGCCAAGACCAGCAAATTCAATCATTGCTTGGTCGTTATAGCTATCGCCCATTGCGATAACTTCTTCACGCTTAATGCCAAGCTTTTGAATCAGTTTGTTTAAGCTCGTTCCTTTTGTAACACCGGCTTCAGTAAATTCTAAGAAGAATGGTTTCGAACGCATCACGCTTAATTGGCCTTCTAGTTGTTTTTGTAGTTTCTTTTCAACTTCAACAAGGCGTTCAGCTTCTTTATTCATTAATACTTTTACTACAGGCTCTTTAACTGCGGCTTTAAAGTCATCTACTACAACAATTGGCATACCAGTAATATCGCCCTCAATTTCAGTATAAGGATTATTTTCTTCCGTTACGATATCATCGCCCATATAAGTATGAATCCATACATCTTCAGTTTTACTAATTTCAAATAGGTTGTGAACGATTTCAGGAGATAGTGTACTACTAAAGATTTCTTCGTTTGTTTTACAGTTAATAATTTTTGCGCCATTAAAAGATAGAATGAAACTGCCGTATTCTTCTAAGCGAAGTTCTTTGGCTACATTGCGCATACCAAACGTTGGACGTCCAGAAGCAAGTACAACCTTTACCCCTTGCTCTTGTGCAGTCATTAACGCTTCTTTCGTACGAGGTGAAATAGTATGGTCATCACGTAATAAAGTATCATCTAAATCTAAAACAATCATTTTATAAGTCATATAGAAAATTCCTTTCTTTAATTGAAATCAAAATACATGTTCATGAAGATGTTGAGGAATAATAGTAAGACATCAAACCTCTTTGAAAAGAAGTAGATAAATCATTATGAGTGTGTTGCTCATAATATCGGTTAATAATCATTGGGGATGGATAAAACCCCAATGATTCAAGTTTGATTTTATCGTAACAACTCTAAAGGTAGAGTGCAATAATGGAAGTTTTCCAATTTACGATATTTGTTTTGCTGTGGAACGAGAAAATAGTATTTCTAGCAAAATGGCCATTACAGATCCAAGAACGAGACCGTTACTTAAAAACGATGCTAGAAATGGTGGAAGTGTGGAATATGCTCCTGCTGGAACAAACATAACTCCGACTCCTGTGAAGATTGAAAGACCGGCTACTTTAAATAATCGTTCTTTATCCTGGACAGTTTCGTATTCTCGAAAGGCAAGGCCAATCATGCTTGCGAATACAGGATAAATAGCGGCATAACCAACTGCAACAGGGATTGCTGCAAAGAATGAAGTGATCTTTGGAAATATACTAACGACAATAATAAAGCTTGACCCTAATATAAACGGGAGACGTTTATAAATATTAGTCGTTGCAATAAAACCTGCTGATCCAGAAATAGCGACAGGCCCAATAGCTGAAAATAGGCCGCCTAGCAATTGGTTGATTCCTGTTATAATGCCAGCTTGTTTAAAACGATCTGGTGCTGCATTCTTTTCATACTTAGAGACAATCCTTTGCACAACACGAATACTTGCTAACATATTTGTTAGAAGTAATAGTGTAACGAAAACGACCGTAATTGCCATGTTCCATTCAATACGAGGCATTCCGAAAACAAATAGAGACGGAAAACGGATTATATCTGTCACAGGCGTTACTGGATTTGATAACCCGAAGCATGCGAATAATATCCAGCCGCATACGATACTGAAAAGAACAGAATATTGTCCAATAATAGGTAGCTTCATGATGAAAAAGGATAGTAAAATAACAATGAGTGAAAGAATAAATACGTTAGGTTGTACTTCTGTATGTTTTCCATCAAGGCCAAACATTCCCTTTAAGAAGGAGCCACTAAGCTGCGCAACAAGAAGAAATAAATATGTTCCAATGACTGTCGGTGTAAAATAGCGAACGAGTTTATCAATAAGTCCAAAAGCGCTAAGAATAATACAAATAATACCGCTTAATAGGAAAGCATATTGAAGAACTTTAAGTGTCTCATTGTTTGATCCAAATAATACGACGCCTAAACTTGCGTAAAGGGAGAAAATTCCCCACCAAAGTCCAGCAGGACCTTCTTGAATAGGAAGTTTATGCCCAAATATAGCTTGCAAGAGACCAGCAAAGCCTAGAACAAATAATGTTCTTTGTACGAATGCGATAGCTTCAGCGCCATCAAGACCATAACTAGTTGCGACACTAATTGGTACAATAAGGCTTCCAGCTAAAATAAATAGTGCCCATTGTAAGGCGGAAAGAAATGTCTTCATTATATCAACCTCTTTCATAGATTCCGTATCTAGTATATACGTATTTTATTTCCACTGGCAAAGATTGTAGATAGAGAAAAGAGTTGAAATACGGTATGAATGCACGTAAGCAATTATGGATCGCAGTTATATGTATGACTTTTGTTGTAATTCTAGGAACGATAGGATTTATGACAATTGAAGAGATTAGTTTGTTTCAAGCATTTTGGATGACGATGATTACTGTATTGACTGTTGGATACGGAGATGCTGTTCCTGTAACGCAAGCGGGGAAAGTATTTGCGCTCCTTATTATTCCTGTTGGCGTAGGTATTGTTACGTATGCAATTGGGGTAGTGGCAGCTATGATTATTGAAGGGAATTTATTTCATGCAGTGCGGAGGAAGAAGATGGATAAACAAATAGCGCAGTTGAAAAATCATATTATAGTATGTGGTTGCGGTAGAGTGGGGCTTCAAGTTGTACATGAATTGCAAGAAAAGAAAATTCCATTTGTTGTTGTCGATAAAGATGAAAGTGTATTAGAGAAGGGAAAGCTTTTGTATATACATGGAGATGCGACGGAGGATCAAGTTTTACATCATGCTGGAATTTCAAAAGCGGCTGGTTTAGTTGCTATCGTAGCAAATGATGCTGAAAATGTATTTATTACATTAACAGCAAGAGGATTAAACGATGCAATTAAAATTGTGGCGAGATCTGAAAAGCCAGAAACTGAAGAGAAATTAAGGCGTGCGGGTGCAAATAAAGTTATTAATCCATCCAGTATGGCAGGAATTCATATTGCAAAAGGTATTGCGAATCCATTAACAGTTCATTATATTGATACAGTGCTGTATGGGATAGAACAGTCATTTGTCATTGAAGAAATTTTAGTTGGAAAAGATTCAATATTAGTTGGTAAATCGTTACTAGAGAGTGATGTGAGGAATCAGTTTGATGTAACGATATTAGCGATTTTGAGAAATGGGGATATTATACATAATCCAACGGGGCAGGAAAAACTGCAAGAACATGATATGATAATAGTATTTGGTTTAGTAGAGAAGCTGAAGCAATTTGAGAAAGAACTACAAAGTACGAGGTGATAAGGAATGCAAATATCGAGCGATAAGATTTTAAATAAAATGGCGAATGAAATTGCAAAGGCAAAAAGTAGTGAAGGACAAAAATCAAAAGATCATTTATTAGTTGTGCGTGCTTTATGCGATTTACTATTAGATGAACAGGTTGAATCTTCTACGTATAGGGAGCCGCAAATTCAATCGCAAGTAATTGGATCGCAGCCTATAAAGACAGTTCAACCAGTTATGCCAGTTTCTGGAGAACCTGTGTATATTAAAGAAGAAGGTGCAAATGGTAATTCTTTATTTGATTTTTAAGGATTAAATCGTTTGGCTTATATGAAAAAATTGCTTATGATAAAAGTAAAAAAGGGGAATTAAGATGAAAATTTTCTTTTTACTAGGTTGTATTGCAGCGGGGCTATCTGTTGCGTTAGGAGCCTTTGGAGCACACGGTTTAGAAAATAAAATTTCTGCGAAAATGTTAGAAGTTTGGAAAACAGGTGTTACATATCAAATGTTTCATGCAGGTGGACTATTCGTAGTTGCTTTATTGATGGATAAGGTTCAATCATCACTTTTAACTACTGCTGGTTGGCTTATGGTAGCTGGGATTATTATGTTTTCAGGCAGTTTGTATGCATTAAGTACGACAGGTATTAAGTTCTTTGGCCCAATTACGCCTCTTGGTGGCGTAGCGTTTATTGTAGCATGGATTTTAGTCGGAACTGCAGTTGTAAAAGGTTTATAAAAAAACAAAAGCTGGCATATGCCAGCTTTTTTTATGGTCTTGGAGCATAAGTTGCTTGTTGACTAGGTAAGTACGTAATTTCTTCGGGGAATTCCACATAATCTAAGTAAATCATTAATAGTAAAAAACGTTTCCCTGATTGTGGCTCACTAATTACAATATGATCGCGACCAGCTGCTTCGATAATACCTGTATACGATTGGGTACCGAGTGAGCTACCACGTTCATAAGTCATTACAACCGTAGCTTGCTTACCCTTGTTTAAACGAAGGATATTTTCAATATAGGATTGTTCTAATGGTAACATGCCTTGAGAAACGGCATATTGAGCTTGCGCCGCTTGTTGTTGCATTGCTTGCTGTTGTTGCTGTTGTTGTGGAGTCATTTGCTGCGGTTGTACATAAGTTCCAGATGGTTGATAAAATCCAGTTCCGTAATACGGGTTTTGTTGCTGTGCCATTCAAAAATCCCTCCTTATTATCAATCCTTAATATACGCTAGGACAATCTTCGCCAGATGGCTGGAAGAAGCAGTGCTTTTTGAAGCGACCAGAGTTTTGTTGATTATACCAAGTTGACGGACAAGGGCCTTCAGGTCTAAAAAACCATAAGGAAAAATTTGCAGGCCAAAAGCGTTGTCCCTGAATCGTTCGCCTTGCTAAAGCAATATCTTGTTCCCTTGCACGTTGATAAAAATACCCTTTTTGTGTTGCCTCAAAACCACCAGGATTTTGATACACCATTTGACGTAAATTACGTATTTTTTTAAAATCTAAACAATTTCCACGGACACGATTTACCCCAACGTTCCCGACCATCAACATCCCCTGTTGTCCTTCTCCTTCGGCTTCAGCACGCATCAGTCTAGCTAATAACTTTACATCTTCTTCGTTATAAGCAATAACGCCCATTATGTGTCACCTCTCTTTTTGGAATACCTTGTGGAAAGAGGTTTATCCCGCATTAACGGGCAGTAAGACTCCCACCTTAAAATTGGGCTGGAGCAAAGAAGGTGGGTGGGAGATCAAACTGCCCGTAAAAGCCCGATTAGTTCAACTAATAATCAGTGGGAATGAACAAAACCCCCACTGATTAAAGTTTCACTTTATCTCTAGATGAAGTGTGTAACAATTACTAGTTCATACGTATGAGGAAAAGGACTCAGATATGACAACCAAACGAAGTTTTACATGGAGAGAAGAAAATAAAAAAAGCTAGCGTGAGCTAGCTTTTCATCATTATTAAAATACTTTAGACCATAAGTTTGAGAAGAAATCTCCAATAGAGCGCATTGATAATACAAACCAATTTGCTTTTTCAACTTCTTCTGTCGTTTTTGCAGTAGCTTTCATACTTTTACTACCGTCTAAGAAACCATATTTATCAGTTGATTCTAAAGTAATTGAGCCTACTTTGGTATCTTTCTTAACAGGAGCAACTAAATGTCCATCTTCAGCAAGGGATTTATCTAATTCAGTCCCAATTTTATAAGGCTCTTTGCTACCTTTTTTCGCAATTACTGTTATTTCTTTTTCGGGTGCAACAGTTACTTGGTCTTCTTTCCCTTTTACTACAGAGATTGTATTGTTTTTATTAACTTTTAATTTTTGTTTTTCAAAGTTATTAAATCCATGTTCGATTAATTCACGAGATTCTGTGAAGCGTTCATCCATTGATTTTGTTTTAATAATAACCGAGATAAGACGAACATCACCACGTTTCGCTGTAATAGTGAACCCATATCCAGCGGTATCAGAACTACCAGTTTTTAAACCGTCCGTTCCATCATAAGAGAAGGCAGCGCCTGGTAACATCCAGTTCCAGTTTTCCATACGAATTGGTTTTGGATGATTGTCTGGGAAGTTTCTAAATCTTTGTTTTGTATCCTCTAGCATTTCTGGATACTTTGTAATAATCGTTTTTGCAAGAATACCCATATCGCGAGCTGACATGGAGTTTTCTCCGGTCGGATCTGTTCCTTCAGGATGTTTTCCTTTTAAATCAGCATTATTTAACCCGGTAGAGTTTACAAATTTATATTTCTTTAACCCTAGCTTTTTTGCATGTTCATTTGCAAGATTTAAGAAGTTTTTCTCACTTCCTGCAAGAAGTTCTGCTAAAGCAATACTAGATCCGTTTGCAGAGAATATAACAATAGAATGATATAATTCTCTTACAGTATATTGACGTCCTTTTTCGAACGATACATTAGAGAATTCATTATTACGAGAGACTTCATAAGCGTAATCAGAAATATTTACTTTCGTATCCCAAGTGATTTTTCCTTCTTTAATTGCTTCTAAAACAGCGTAAACAACAATTAATTTTGACATACTAGCAATAGCTAGCAATTCATCTGGATTTTGCTCGTGAAGTATTTTTCCTGTATCTGCATCAAATAAAAGTGCAGCAGCAGCCTCAATATGTATTTTTTCTTCCGCATGGGATGTTGTTACTGCTAAGGAAGAAATTGACAATACAAGCAATAGTAAAATAGACAAGATTTTTTTCATATAGATTATCACCTTCGCATCGTTATTTAGCATATAGCTCGTATCATTTTAGCATAAATTTGGATATAGAAAGGTTACAATTTTGTAAGGTATTTGAAAGAGATTTGTCGATTTTTGTTCAAATTTGCGGAGAAAAGCAGTTTTTTGAGGAGAAATATGGAGGGTAATAAAAAAAGGAACGAATTTCGTTCCTTTTTTTACGATTTTATATGTGTAAAAATTTCTCTACCTTGTCGTCTGGTAAAATGTTTCCAACGAAAAATGTTCCGAATTCACCATAACGAGCACTTACTTCATCGAAGCGCATTTCATATATAAGTTTTTTAAATTGAAGAACATCGTCAGCGAATAATGTTACGCCCCACTCAAAATCGTCGAATCCAACTGACCCTGAAATAACTTGGCGTACTTTACCTGCGTATTGACGACCAATTTTACTATGACTGTACATCATTTTTTTACGCTCTTCCATAGGAAGCATGTACCAGTTGTCATCACCTTGGCGACGCTTATCCATTGGATAGAAGCAAATGTGATTTGCTTTTGGTAGTTCTGGATATAAGCGAGCTAAGATTTGTGGGTTTTGATATGGATCTTCATCAGCTGGAAGGTAGTTGCTTAGTTCAACAACAGATACGTAAGAGTATGCAGGAACCATATATTCAGCTAATGTTGTTTTATTCAATTCTGTCTCAATTTCATTTAACTCTTCCATTGTTGGACGTAAAATCATAAGCATAATATCAGCTTTTTGGCCAACAACTGTATACATTGCATGACTACCTTTTTTCGCAGTAGATACTTCGTTCCATTTTTCAACGACATTTAAAAATTCAGACACAGCTTGTCCGCGTTCGTCGCTAGATAATGTTTTCCATGCAGCCCAATCAATAGAACGTAAATCATGTAAACAATACCAGCCATCTAACGTTGTTGTTGCTTCACTCATTCTATTCACCTCAGTTAATGATAGTTTTACACGTTAACTATAGCATATATAGTTTTAAAATCATCTATATAAAGCTTTGGCGCATAAAATTGTCACATTTAAATTTACTTGAAAATAGGAGGAGATAAGGATTAAAGGGGATTTATTTTTAGGCTGAATTTTATGAAAATATAATCATTTTCATTTTATCTATTTTTTGGGAGCTATAAGTTTAAAATATAGAAGAAAAGCAGTATTCTTAAAGATAGAGTTTTTTTAACATATGTAGGAGGGTTTATTCGTGAGCAACTTATTTACAACAGTAAAAGAAAAAGTTCAAGGAAAAGGCATTTCTATCGTACTTCCTGAAGGAACTGATGAAAGAATTTTAGGCGCTGCAGAGCGTTTAGCAAAAGAAGAGTTAGTAAAACCAATCTTAGTTGGTAATAAGGAAGAAATTAGCGCAAAAGCTGCTAGCATGAATTTAACATTAGCAGGCGTTGATATTTATGACCCAGCTACATATGAAGAAATGGATGCAATGGTAGCATCTTTCGTTGAACGCCGTAAAGGTAAAGCAACTGAAGAAGACGCTCGCAAAATCCTTAAAGACGAAAACTACTTCGGTACAATGCTTGTATACATGGGCAAAGCACACGGTTTAGTAAGTGGTGCAGCTCACTCTACAGCTGATACAGTTCGTCCAGCACTTCAAATCATTAAAACAAAACCAGGCGTTACAAAAACTTCTGGCGTATTCATCATGGTACGTGAAGAAGAGAAATATGTATTCGCTGATTGCGCAATTAACATTGCACCAAACAGCCAAGATTTAGCTGAAATTGGTATCGAGAGTGCAAAAACTGCTGAATTATTCGGTATTGACCCACGCGTTGCTATGTTAAGCTTCTCTACAAAAGGTTCTGCGAAATCTCCAGAAACAGAAAAAGTTGTAGAAGCAACTCGCATTGCAAAAGAAATGGCTCCTGAATTAACTTTAGATGGAGAATTCCAATTCGATGCTGCATTCGTACCATCTGTAGCTGAGAAAAAAGCTCCAGGTTCTACAATTAAAGGTGATGCTAACGTATTCGTATTCCCAAGCTTAGAAGCTGGTAATATCGGTTACAAAATCGCTCAACGTTTAGGTAACTTCGAAGCAGTAGGACCAATCTTACAAGGTTTAAACATGCCTGTAAATGACCTATCTCGTGGATGTAACGAAGAAGAAGTGTACAAGTTAGCTTTAATTACAGCAGCTCAAGCACTTTAGTTCTATAATGAATTGAAATAAAGACCGTCGCTATAATAGCGACGGTCTTTATTTTTCTAAGCCAAGTGCTTTATTGTTACGATCAATAATCCGTTGTAAATTCGTCTCATATAAAGGTATTTCATCTATTGTTAATTGAGATGGTGTTAACTTCGGAGCGAATTGCTGCAATGTTTTTAAAAGGCGCATCATTAAATCTTGTACTGTAATGGTTTCGCCAAGTAATTCTGAAAGTGAAGCCATCGTACTCGGTACAATTTCAGGATACGTAAAGCGTGTTTCTTCTCCTTGAATGGCTAGGTTATAGAAATCACGAACGAGTGCGGCACGCTCAGAGCCACTTCCTGTAGCACAAAGATAAATTTGGACAGCGACACCCCCGCGAATACGGCGCTGTGAAATGCCAGCGAATTTTTGATCGCGAATACTTAAGTCATAGCTACCAGGACAGTAAGAACCTACAATTTCTTTTGCCTCGATAGTAACGTCGTAATCCTTTAACATCTCCTTAATTAAATGCCACATCGTATCGTATCCAAGATCAATATCGATACCTTTTTCTGTTTCTTGGAATAAAAGTGATACGTTTAAAACACCTTCATCAAGCACGACTGCAAGCCCGCCAGAATTACGAACAATAACATTAAAGTTGTTCTTTTTTAACAAGGAAATGCCTTCTTCTAAGTGTGGTAGGCGTGAATCTTGAATGCCAAGAACAATTGTATTGTGATGAACCCAAGAACGCATTGTTGCAGCTGATTGACCATTTCCAATGCTTGTGCACAGTGTGTCATCCATTGCGAATGACTGCAATGCATGGAATGTTGGTCCCAAACTAGATTGATCTACAATACGCCACTCTGGCTGAGATAAAATGGAACGGGAATTGCTCATATAACTAACCCCTTATCTTTAAAATGACAATCTCTATTATAGCAAAAAAATGAAGAATAGAGTTTTCTCATATATAAAGGGGAAGTTTAGATGTGAAAGAATAAAAAGGATGCATTATATGCATCCTTTTTATTCTGCAATTTTTTCTAAATTACCGTTTCGATCCATTCGGAAAGATGTTTGAGAACGTTCTTCGTCATCCATGACTGCCAACTTACGAGCTCGGTTCATAATGTTCATAAGTGTTTCGTAATCTTCTTGTACAGTATGAGATTGCTTTTCTAATTTTTCTAGTTTCTTTTCTAGTTCTTCATTTCGAAGGATTTGTGCTTTAATTTCTTGTTTCAATCTCGTATTCTCGTTTTCAAGAGCTGTTACTTTTATATTTGAGGATCCAACTGTTTGTAAGAAATAAATAACATCTTGCATTGTCATAGAGCTTTTTGCAACAGGAACGGTAGATTCTTGATATGGAATAGCTTCTTTATATTGTACAATTGATTCCTCTTGTACGAATTCTTCATAATCAGTTATCGAATCTGAAGCTGGTGGTGTATAAAGTAAACGTTTTTTCGCTTGCTCACCGCTTGCAGCGCGCATTTTATCTTTACGATGTTTTTTTGCTAGTTGAAGAGCTTGTTCATAGCTATAGCGAACGACAGCATTCCAGCGGAAACCACAAGCAGCGGATGTACGATTTAACTGATCCCCTACTTCCTCAAATGCATTTAATTGCGTACTTCCTTCTCGAACATGACGAAGTACCGTTTCAGCAAGTAATAAATCATCCTCATCTGTCCAAGCATCTTGTCTTACTTTCATAGATTCAACTCCCTTTCTTTTTATGAACTTCCTATTTTTATAATGGGCAAAAAAATAAACTTTTATACAAAGCTTTTAAAAATATGGTAGATTTCGATGAAAGGTAAAAATTTTCCCATGAATGGTGAGCGCTTCTGTAGGAGAGCATATAAATATGTAGCATTATGTAGAGAATAGGCCCTGTAGGGAAACTTGCAACGAGCTTCAAAGAACGGTAAAATACCATTTAGTGTTTATTTTTAAATGTACTTGAGAAAAGTTTAAAATAGAGGAAGTGTTATATAATGGGAAACGAATTTCGCGTGTGCGATGACTGTCAGGCAACGAACGTTAAAACGTTAGTTCCGAAGTTAAAAAAAGTAGATTCATGTGCAACGATTGAAGTTGGATGTCAGTCTTACTGTGGTCCTGGTCGTAAAAAATCATTCGCATTTGTAAATAACCGTCCAGTTGCGGCTCCAACAGAAGATGAGTTAATCGTAAAAATTGAAGCAAAGTTAAATAAGTAAGAAAAAGAAGAGTGAAAAGATTACTCTTCTTTTTTATGCCCATAAGAGGAACGATTTATTCTGCGAAAGTGCTCTTGTGTGGACGAACGTTTTCTAAAGGATGGATATAACTTTTGTATTAAAGTTCTAATTTATATAAATTTGTATTTCAAAATAATGGTTGACAGTCTTTTAAAGCGATAGGTAGAATAGAAGTGTCTGATTCTGAGAATCATTATCAGGAAAATAACAATTCACCTAATTTTTTTATTACTATTTGAGAATAAATTTCATTTTAATAAATATATGTTGTTGGTTAGGATGGTTGAGGGATGGAAGCGAGCGCAAGCAGTATAGAACAGCAAGAAGAGAATGTTAAAGAGATTAAGAGCAGACCGCTCATTGCTTCTATTATTTTAGTAGCGGGTACAGTTTTGTTAGCTTTAAGCATGGCAGTTTCTATTTCTTTTGGGGCTGCAGATATTAGTTTAAAGACTGTATGGCAAGCTGTATTTCAGTTTGATGGATCTATTACACATCATAACGTAATTCAAGAGCTTCGCATGCCTAGAGCAATAGGGGGCGTAGTTGCAGGTGCCTTTTTAGCGGTATCAGGAGCAATTATGCAAGGCATGACGCGAAATCCACTTGCTTCACCATCGTTAATGGGGATTACAGATGGTGCAGTATTTGGAATTGCAATTATGTATGCATTTTTTCCTAATTCACCTTATTTGATGTTTGTTATTGCATCTTTTATTGGAGCTGCGTTTGGTGCAAGCATTGTATATGGAATTGGGTCTTCTTCACCAGGTGGATTAACACCTGTGAAATTAGCTTTAGCAGGTGCAGCTATTAGTGCTTTATTAGGGGCAATTTCATCTGGAATTGCATTGTATTTTAATCTTGCTCAAGAGGTGAGCATGTGGAATGCAGGCGGAGTTGCTGGAGTGAAATGGCAAAGTATTAATATGTTAGTGCCAATTGGCCTTGTTTGTCTTTTTATCGCAATTATGATGTCGAGATATATTACAATTTTGAGCTTCGGTGAAGAAATTGCGATTGGACTTGGTCAAAATACGACATTAATTAAATTTATCGGAACAGTACTTGTTCTTGTTTTAACGGGTTCCGCAGTTTCCATGGCAGGATCAGTTGGATTTGTTGGTCTTGTAATCCCGCATATGACTCGTTTCCTTGTAGGCTCGGACTATAGATGGGTTATTCCATGTTCTGCGGTCTTAGGCGGGCTGTTAATTGAATGTGCAGATATGTTATCTCGCGTTATTAACCCGCCATTTGAAACGCCAATTGGAGCAATTACAGCGCTAATTGGGGTTCCATTCTTCCTCTACTTAGCACGTAATGAAGGGAGAGGAAAGATGTGAGGACGAGTGTCTTAACAAAAAAGAACATTTCTATATTAACGATTTTAGTAGGACTAATCGTTTCTATATTTCTTATTAGTTTAAATACAGGAACTTTTAAAATACCGCCAATGGACGTATTAAAGTCATTGGTTGGAATAGGGGCTGAAGATCAGTCTGTTATTTTATTTGAATTCCGCATGCCGCGTATGGTGATTGCTATACTAGTCGGATCTGCTTTAGCGATGTCAGGTGCGATTTTGCAAGGATTATCACGAAATCCACTTGCTGATCCAGGTATTATCGGTATTAACGCTGGAGCGGGATTAACAGTTGTTATATTCGTCTACTTTTTCTTTGGAAAAGTTGGGACTGGTACATTTTTATCTGTATTTATCCTTCCATTCTTCGCGTTGGTTGGTGCAATATTAGCGGCGGTTATTATTTATTTACTAGCATGGAAAGACGGCGTTTCATCAACGAGATTAATACTAGTTGGTATCGCTGTTGCAGCCGGGTTTGGTGCTGTTAGTTTAATTTTTTCTATGAAGATGACATCTAACGATTTTCGTTTTGCTACGATTTGGTTAGCAGGAAGTCTATGGGGCACAGATTGGAAGTTCGTGCTAAGTGTACTTCCATGGATGGTTATTTTCTTGCCACTTGCTATTAGTAAGGCGCACATATTAAATGTAATGAACCTAGGCGATTCTACAGCAGTTGGTCTTGGTTTAAATGTAGAAAAGGAAAGACGTAAATTATTATTTATTGCAGTTTGCTTAGCTGGTGCATCTGTCGCTGTTGCCGGAGGAATTGGTTTTATCGGTTTAATGGCTCCGCATTTAGCGAGGCGCCTTGTTGGTGGTAAACATCAAATTATGCTGCCTACTGCTGCACTAATAGGGACGTTTTTACTCTTATTCGCAGACGTAATTTCAAGAAGCGTGTTAACAACTTCAGAAATACCGGTCGGTCTTGTTATTTCTGTAATTGGTGCACCATATTTCATATACTTACTTATGAGGACAAAATAAAGGGAGGCTTTTTGTATGGCAACTTTAGCAGTTGATGCGGTATCTGTTGGCTATAATGAAGGGTTAATTATTGATGGATTAACAGTTGAAATTCCGGAAGGGAAAATTACAACAATTATTGGACCAAATGGTTGTGGGAAGTCCACATTATTAAAAACGGCTTCTCGTATTTTGAAGGCGAAAAAAGGTACTGTTTATCTTGACGGAAAAGCAATCGAGAAACAACCAACAAAAGAAATCGCAAAGAAAATGGCGATTTTACCACAGACTGCAGAAGTGCCAACTGGCCTTACTGTGTTTGAACTTGTTTCATATGGACGTTTTCCTCATCAAAAAGGATTTGGAACGTTGAAAGAAGAGGATTATCGTTACATTCATTGGGCACTTGAAGTGACGGGAATGACAGAATTCGCAAATCGTTCAGCAGAGGCGTTATCAGGCGGGCAACGTCAACGTGTATGGATTGCGATGGCCCTTGCACAAGGAACAGAATTACTTGTATTGGATGAACCAACAACGTACTTAGATATGGCTCATCAATTAGAAGTATTAAACTTATTGAAAAAATTAAATGAAGAAGAAGGTAGAACGATTGTTATGGTTATCCATGACTTAAACCACGCTTCTCGTTTCTCAGATCATATGATTGCATTAAAAGCAGGTAAGTTAATGAAACAAGGAACGCCAGATGAAGTTATGACAAGTGAAACACTTCGCAGTGTATTTGAGATTGAAGCTCAAATCGTTCCTTGTCCAGTAAACTGTAAGCCAATTTGTTTAACATATGATTTAGCGATGATTAGTAATCAATTGCGTAAAAAAGCATAAGTAGAACCCCCTCGTGAAGAGGGGGGACTTCTAATGGACGTTGAGCTTCTTATATAAGAATGGGAAGTTGAACGCCCGTTAGAAGGGGTTATTAACAACAATTAATAAATATATATAAATTAATTAATTGTTATATTTGTTTCTTATAGTTCATTGTAACTTATAAGATAAATACAGCTAGAAGGAGTGGGAACATGAAGAATTTTAAAATGGCACTATTAGCAATGGTACTAGTTGTGACTTCTGTACTATTTGCAGCTTGTTCTAACAAAGAAGAAGAAAAGAAAGCAGATGCAAAGACTGAAGAGCGCACTGTAAAACATGCAAAAGGGGAAATTAAAATTCCTGCAAATCCAAAGAAAATTGCTGACCTTAGTGGTTCAACAGAAGAATTATTAATTTTCGGTATGAAACCGGTTATTACTGCTAATACATCTCAAGAAAAAATTGATGCACATATTGAAAAGAAACTAAAAGACGTTAAACCAGTTGGTTCTGCTTGGGGCGATAAAATTAACATCGAAGCAGTAGCTGCTGCAAAACCAGATTTAATTCTTGTAAATAATCGTCAAGAAAAGATTTATGATCAATTATCTAAAATTGCACCAACAGTTATGTTAAACACTCCATTAGATCAATGGCGTCCAAAATTCCAAGAAGTAGGTCAAATCTTCGGTAAAGAAAAAGAAACAAAAGAATGGTTCAAAAAGTATGATGAAAAAGCAAGCAAATTACATGACAAAATCGTCGCTAAAACTGGTGAAGCAACATTTATGAAAATGGCTGCATATCCAAATGCTTTCCGCGTATACGGTGACTACGGTTACGGTAGCGTAATCTTTAATGATTTAAAACTACCAGCAGTTAAAGGTACACCAACTGATAAACCGTTAGTACAAGTACAAAAAGAAGCTTTAATCGATTACAACCCAGATTACTTATTCGTATTTACAACTGGTGACGGTTCTCAGCGCTTAAAAGAATTCCAAGAAGAATCAATTTGGAAAAACATGAACGCTGTTAAAAACAACCACGTATTTACAATTAAAAATGAAGACTTAAACAAAGGTTACTTCCCATTAGGGAAAGATATGATCTTAGACGAAGTTGCTGAATTCGTTTTAGGTAAATAATGTATAAAGGAAATCACTTTTACTTCGGTAAAGGTGATTTTTTCTTTTTATAAAGGGAATTAATACAGTCTTTCATTTCTTTCTGTTTCTCATTTCGTTTATAATATAAAGTAAGAATGTAGTAAAGAAAGGGGGATGTCGGAAAGTGGTATATTTAAACGACAAACTCAGCGAAACAAAAGTGTTTAAAGACCCAGTACATAAATATGTGCACGTGCGTGATCGTGTTATTTGGGATTTAATCGGAACGAAAGAATTTCAACGCTTGCGCCGTATTAAGCAGCTTGGAACGACATTTTTTACATTTCACGGTGCAGAGCATAGTCGCTTTACTCATTCGTTAGGTGTATACGAAATTATTCGTCGTATGATTGATGATGTGTTTGATGGCAGACCAAATTGGAATGCTGAAGATAGATTGTTATGTTTATGTGCGGCATTACTTCATGATGTCGGCCACGGCCCATTTTCTCACTCGTTTGAAAAAGTATTTTCATTAGATCATGAGAAATTTACGCAAAAGATTATCGTTGGCAATACAGAGATTAATGATGTATTAAGTCGTGTTGATAAGGAGTTTCCACAAAAGGTAGCAGATGTAATTGCAAAAACGTCTACTAATAAATTAGCGATTAGTATGATTTCGAGTCAAATTGATGCGGATCGTATGGATTATTTATTAAGAGATGCTTATTTTACAGGCGTAAAGTACGGAAACTTCGATATGGAACGTATACTGCGTGTAATGCGTCCGTATGGGAATCAAGTAGTCATTAAAAATAGTGGTATGCATGCTGTTGAGCATTACATTATGAGTCGTTATCAAATGTATTGGCAAGTATATTTCCATCCGGTAACGCGAAGTGCAGAAGTTATTTTAACGAAGATTTTACACCGTGCGAAATCACTGCACGAGAAGTATTACACATTTAAAAATCATCCTGTTCATTTCTATTCTTTATTTGAAGAAGAAGTAACAGTAGAGGATTATTTAAAGTTAGACGAGAACGTTATGTATTACTACTTCCAAGTATGGCAGGAAGAAGAAGATCCAATTTTAAGCGATTTATGTCGCCGTTTTATGAATCGAAATCTATTTAAATATGTAGAGTTTACAGATAAACACGGTTTAGATAATTGGATGGAGTTAAGTAGTTTATTTAAAAAGATTGGACTTGATCCGGAGTATTATTTAGTAGTTGATTCAACATCGGACTTACCGTATGACTTTTATCGTGCAGGAGAAGAAGAAGAGCGTCTGCCAATCCTGCTTCTTATGCCAAACGGAGAGCTTAGAGAGCTTTCACGTGAATCGGATATTGTTGAGGCGATTACAGGTAAGAAAAGAACGGATCAAAAGTTATTCTATCCACATGATTTAATCTATGAAGATGGAAGAAAAGGAAAATATAAAGAGAGAATTATTGAGTTGTTAGAAGGAAAGAAATAAGAAGCAGCTAATGGCTACTTCTTATGAAAAAACTTGAAATTATTTGTCGCTTAAGCGTTTTCCGCCAACTGCATAATGGTTTTTAGACATTTCTTCGATGAAAACAACGATGTTTTCTTCAGGAGCACCAGTTGTTTCGCTTACTGCTGCTGTTACTTTCTCAGCAAGAGCTTTCTTTTGTTCTTCTGTGCGTCCTTCTAGCATTTTCACTGTTACGTATGGCATGTACAATCGCTCCTTTTATGTAAGTTACACTCTTATTATAGCGGATTATGGGGAAGAACAATCGAAAAAACAAATAATTTCTTTTTTTGACATATGGAAGAGGAGATGAAGTATGGATCAGTTATTTAGATATCCATTGCACGAAATTCCGTTGGTAGCAATGGCGATTATTATTGCATTATCCGTTCATGAATTTGCACATGCATATGTTGCATATAAATTTGGGGACGATACAGCAAAGAGACAAGGGCGTTTAACGTTATCACCGATGGCTCATTTAGACCCTATCGGTTTGATTGCAGTATTAATTCTTGGATTCGGTTGGGCAAGACCGGTTCCTGTTAACCCATATAACTTTAAAAGACCGCGTCTTGCAGGCATATTAGTTTCAATTGCAGGGCCGATTAGTAACTTAATTTTAAGTGCAATTGGTTTAATTATTTGGTATAGCTTATTAAAATTTGGTGTATTATACTCAATTCCATCTGCAGTAGCAGATACGTTAGCTCAATTTTTCCAGATTTTTATTATGCTGAATATCGTTTTACTTGTATTTAACTTATTACCGATCCCACCACTTGATGGGTATCGCGTAGTGGAAGATTTAGCACCAGCAAATATTCGCGCGAAAATGACACAGTATGAAAAATATGGGGCAATTGCGTTATTAATTCTCGTTATTACACCGCTTAGTAATTACACAATTCAACCTATTTTTCAGGTAGTTATTCCGCATGTATTTGTATTTTTAGATAGCATCATTGCGCCTATTTTTGGCCTTTTATAATTTTTAAGTGAGGAGGATTTTACATATGACAGAGAAAAAGAAAAAAATCGGTTTTAATATCGTGAAAAATGATTCAACAGATGGACATGGTGGATTTGGTGTTGGGGCATTAAGCTTAGAAAACATTTCACCTGTATTTGTTGATGTACTAGAGAAGACTGCATTCGTTGATATCGGTGCGATGCATGCGCGTAGTACAGTAGAAAAAGGTATTAAGTTTTTAACAAATAAAGATGAAGTTCCAAACGGAAAACCATTTTGGCTTGTTTGGGTAACGATTGAAAGAACTGCGACAGGTGCGTATTACGCAGGTGTAACAGCTTGTGAAATGACAGTTGACCGTGAGATTCGCCGCGGATATAAATCACTTCCAGAACACGTAAACAAAATGGATAAATCAATGAAGCGTCACATTATGGTTGACCATATGGATGAATCATCTAAAAAAGTACTTGGTACGTTCTTGAAAGAACATAATGAAGCGATTTGGAACGAATCTGGTGAAGAATTGCGCCGTGCATTATTAAGTGAATAAAAAATAGCTGACGGATGCCCGTCAGCTATTTTTTTTACCAAGGAAGATATTTTTTCCACCAACTTGTTTTTTTCTTTTCTTCAGTCGTTTTTTCAAATTCTTCTTTATCATCGACGTGATCCATACAATATTCAGTCGGTTCGGTACCTTTAGCGAAGTACATTTTCACAGAAATAGGACAATTTTTTGTAGCAATTTTACCGTTCTCTGGGTTGATATTAACCGCTACGACGTCACCTGGTTGTTTAAATTCTTTTTTTGGCTGTCCATCTAAGCCTTTCTCCATCGTATCAGTCCATATTTTCTTCGCATATCCTTGTTCTGCTACGTTTGAAATAGATTTAGGTTGATCGTATCCGACCCATACACCAGTTACGATTTGCGGAGTAAATCCGATCATCCAACTATCCGTTTCAGTAGAACCAGATTTTCCGGCATATGTTCTTGATAATTTTGATAACATCGATTGGCCAGTTACAGCAGCATAACTGCTTAGTTTCTTATTAAACATACCAGTCATCATTTCTTCCATTACAAACGCTTTGCTCTTGTCGAGAACTTGTTTACTCTCTAAATGAGCATCGTATAATATATTTCCTTCATGATCCATAATGCGGCGAATGAAAGTAGGTTTTACTTCTTTTCCACCGTTTGCGAACATGCTATAAGCGTTGACCATTTCAATTGGTTTTACTGGTGATGTACCGAGAGCTAGAGAAGGCACATCTTTTAATGCACTTGTAATTCCAAATTGTTTCGCTGTTTTTGCAAGCGCGTCATCTCCTAAAAATAAATTCGTTTTCACAGCATATATGTTATCAGAGACTGCGAGAGCTTGTGCCATCGTTACGAAATCATCGGCATAATAATCTTTATAGTTCTTCGGTTTATACTTTGAAACACCGTCACCTAAGGTGAATACAGTATATTCGCTTTTTAAGCGCGTAGCAGGTGTGAATCCTCGTTCTAATGCCGCATAATATAGAAATGGCTTAAATGTAGAACCAGGCTGACGGATGGCTTGTGTAGCCCTGTTAAATTGACTCGTAGTATAATCAGTTCCGCCAACAAGAGCAGCCACTTCACCTGTCGTTGGATTCATAGAGACGAGAGCAGTTTGTATGTTTGTTGTGTCAGGTATATGATCTTTTACAGCTTGTTCTGCTACAGCTTGTAGTTTAGGGTCTAGCGTTGTATAAATTCGCAAGCCACCTCGTTGTAAAGCTTGTTCGTCTAATCCAACATCACGAAGAAGTGAAGCTTGTACAGCATCTTGGAAATATGGTGCGACCTCTGCTACTTTTTTCGTATCTAATGAGGCAAAAGTTAGTGGCTCTTTCTTCGCTAAGGCTGCTTGTTGCTTCGTAATATATCCTTGTTCTACCATTTCATCTAATATGAGGGCTTGTCGTCCTTTAGCACGATCCTCTTTCAAAAAGGGAGAATAGACACTTGGCCCTTTTGGGATACCTGCGAGCATACTAGCTTCTGCTAATGTTAACTCTTTTGCTGTTTTATCGAAATATAGACGGGACGCAGCTTCGATGCCATAAGCGCCATGTCCGTAATAAATTGTATTTAAATATCCTTCTAAAATATGATTTTTATTATAGTTTACTTCAAGGCGGACAGTGTACATTGCCTCTAATAATTTCCGTTTCCACGTTTTATCATGATCTAAATACAGATTACGCGCGTATTGTTGTGTAATTGTACTAGCTCCTTGTACCTTTGCCATTGCTTTTAAATCAGCAACAATTGCACCTGCAATCCGTTTTACATCGAAGCCGTGATGTTTATAAAATCTTTGATCTTCAATAGAAAGGGTCGCTTCTTTTACATAAGGTGAAATTTCATTAAGAGAGACATTGTAACGTTTTTGAATTTCGTTACTTTGTCCAATAACAGTATCATCGTTTGCGTAAAAGACGCTTGTTTGCGGGACCGCAACAGGAGGAGGTCCCATAATTTTTGCAACTATAATAATAACAAAAAAAGAAAAAACGAAGAAAAGGACGCAAGAAAACATTGCGGTGAAGAAAAGACGTTTATATTTTTTAAGTTTTGGATTCATAGTTTGATCCATCTTTTTTCAGCCCCTCATTAATACAAGCGTTATTGTATTAGTATTGAGGGTTTTCGTTTATTTTAAACAATGAAATTTCGAAAATAAAAAAGCCCCTTCCATTAAGAAAGGAGCTCAAAGGCACGTGCTGGCCAATCGGTAATGATGACATCTACACCATAATCAATCATAGTTTGTAAATCTTTGTATTCGTTAATTGTATATGGACGGAAAACATATCCTTGCTCTTGTGCTAACTGCACAAATTCTTTCGTTAATAGCTGGAAGTTTGGATGTAATCCACTTGCTTCTCTATGTTTTGCTTCGGCAATTGGATCAGCAATCGGTGTATCATATAAAATTGCTCTTGGAATTTCAGGAGCAATTTCTGCTAATAATGAAACAGAGTCATGGTTAAATGATGAAAATACAATTTGATTTGAAAGATGATATTCACGCACAAGTGCAACAACTTTTTCCTCAATATTTGGGTAATGAATAACATCTGTTTTTAATTCGATATTTAGTTGTAAGTTCGTTGTGGAAAGCCAAATGAAAACCTCGCGCAACGTTGGAATTTTTGCTTCTTGGAAAGAAGGGGCTTTATGGCTACCAGCGTCCAATGATTGTAATTCCTCTACCGTTTTTTCAGAAACAAGTCCAACGCCATTTGTTGTACGATCGACGGTTTCATCGTGAATTACGACAAGTTCACCATCTTTTGATAGGTGGACATCGAGTTCAATTCCGTGAGCGCCAATGCGTTCAGCTTCTTGGAAGGCAATCATCGTATTTTCGGGATGTGTTCCTTTTACTCCGCGGTGAGCAAAAATAAGTGGTTTACTCATATGAAAATCTCCTTATTATCTCTTTTCTTTCATTATGAAACTGCTTTAGGGAAAATACAATTGAATATGACAAACATTTACAAAAGTCTAACAGTTGCAGAAAAGTTAACGTTAACGTAAAATGTAATAATTGAGTGAAGGGAGGAATAAACATGTATAAAATTGATGAAGTAACAAAGCAAGTCGGTTTAACAAAACGTACACTTCGTTATTATGAGGAAATTGGTTTAATTCATCCCCCAGAACGTAGTGAGGGGAATATTCGTCTGTATACGGATGAGGATATTGCCAGAATTAAAAGAATTGTAGAAGCGAAAGAAGTGCTAGGAATCACACTTCAAGAAATGCAACATTTCTTATCACTAAAAGAAAGAATGGAGCAAAGAAGAAATAGCGAGAACCCTCGTGATCGTGAAGTGATTCAAGAAATTAAAGATATGCTTGAAAAACAAGTGCAAACGTTAGACGAAAAAATGGAGCAAATGCAACGTGTAAAGGCAGAACTCGAAGATAGTTTACATCGTGCAGTAACATTTTTAGAGAGCACAAAAGGAGAGTAATCAAAATGGAGAGCAAACAAAAACTAGGGAGATTGATTACAGTGGTAGCTACCTTTCTTGCCTTTTCGGGTATAGGGGTAGTTGACCCAATCTTGCCGATTATTGCTGAGAAAATTGGTGCAACGCATTGGCAAGTTGAAATGTTATTTACCGCTTATATTTTAACGATGGCAATCATGATGTTACCAGCTGGTATATTTGCATCGAGATTTGGTGATAAACGAATGATGACAATCGGTCTTGCGATTGTGACTGTATTTGCGTTTATATGCGGTATATCGCAAACGATTGCTCAATTATCTCTTTTCCGTGCTGGATGGGGATTAGGAAATGCGATGTTTTTTGCGACAGCAATGACACTGTTAATAGCATTAAGTAAAGAAGTTCATGAAGCAGTAGGATTATACGAAGCAGCTATCGGCTTAGGTATGGCTGGGGGGCCGTTATTGGGTGGAATACTAGGTGGACATTCTTGGCGTTATCCGTTTTTCGCGACGAGTATTTTAATTTTCTTAGCATTTATTTTAGTATTCTTTTTTGTAAAAGAACCAGAGCGAAAGGTGAAGCGTAAGGCTGCTGGCGTAGGGGAATTACTTAACTTGGTGAAGTATAAACCATTTATGCAAGGTGCTATTTCAGGGATGCTATACTACTACGGATTTTTTGTTGTGTTAGCATATTCACCACTTATTATGCATTTATCAGCTATTCAATTAGGCTTTGTATTTTGCGGATGGGGACTGGCGTTAGCTTACGGTTCTGCAATTTTAGCACATAAACTAGAAGGGAAATATGAACCAAAAACATTATTGAAGGGGAGTTTACTCGTATTTGCGATTTTCTTAATTGCACTATTCTTTGTGAAAATTATGTGGTTACAAATTACTCTTATCTTTTTATCAGGATTGGCATCTGGCTTAAACAATGCATTATATACAAGTTATGTAATGGATATTTCACCTTATGAAAGATCTGTTACGTCAGGTGTTTATAACTTTGTTCGTTGGTTAGGTGGTGCGATTGCTCCAATTTTATCAGGAGTTATCGGGCACACAGTTTCACCACAAAGCCCATTTTTAGTTGGGGGAATTGTTGTGTTAGTTGGTTGTATTATGATCTTAATTCCAATTCGTAAACCAGTAGAACTAGAGACGAAAACCCTTTCTTAAGAAAGGGTTTTCTTTATACACATATGTTAGAACCCTCTGACTAAAATATATTTTCGGTATTTTTGTACTTTTAACTATACATTTTGGATGTTTTGTTTTATTTTTGTTAGGGGACATTAATGATGTCCCTATTATAAATTTGCATTGAAAGGCGTGATTGTACGATGGAACTATGGTTCACTGAAAAACAAACAAAACATTTTGGGATTACGGCGCGTATTAACCGCACATTACATACGGAGCAAACAGAATTCCAGAAACTTGATATGGTTGAAACGGAAGAGTTCGGAAACATGCTTATTTTAGACGGCATGGTTATGACAACAGAAAAGGACGAGTTCGTTTATCACGAAATGGTAGCGCACGTACCTTTATTTACACATCCAAACCCTGAAAACGTATTAGTTGTTGGCGGCGGCGATGGCGGTGTTATTCGCGAAGTGTTAAAACACCCAAGTGTAAAGAAAGCAACTCTTGTTGAAATCGATGGAAAAGTAATTGAGTACTCTAAACAATACTTACCATCAATTGCAGGCGCATTAGATAATGAGCGTGTAGAAGTAAAAGTAGGAGACGGTTTCCTACACATCGCAGAAAGCGAAAATGAATACGACGTAATTATGGTAGATTCTACTGAGCCAGTAGGCCCAGCAGTAAACTTATTTACGAAAGGTTTCTACGCTGGAATCTCTAAAGCGTTAAAAGAAGATGGTATTTTCGTTGCACAAACGGACAACCCTTGGTTCACACCAGAACTAATTACAACTGTGTTTAAAGACGTAAAAGAGATTTTCCCAATTACTCGTTTATACACAGCGAACATCCCAACTTACCCAAGTGGTCTTTGGACGTTCACAATTGGATCTAAAAAACATGATCCATTAGAAGTAAGTGAAGAGCGTTTCCACGAAATCGAAACGAAATACTACACAAAAGAATTACACAATGCAGCATTCGCATTACCGAAATTTGTTGGCGATTTAATTAAGTAAGAAATCGAGTTTGAACAAATAAAGTGTAGGTAGCTCATTTAAGGTGTTTGTCCAGAAGACTTGAACATGCTAGCTACTTACACTCCTGTAAAGAAAATCGTCTTCTTATTGTTAAAAAAGAAGACACCGGTAAATCGAGAAAGAGGAGCAGTTCGCTCCAAATTTGAGAAATAATGAAAGGTTGGGATACCTTAAGTTCCACATAAGGAGGAAAAGAATATGCGTTTTGATGAAGCTTATTCAGGTAAAGTATTTATTAAAAGTCATCCAAGTTTTGAAGAGTCAAAGGTAGTTATTTACGGGATGCCTATGGATTGGACAGTAAGTTACCGTCCAGGTTCTCGCTTTGGTCCTGCACGTATTCGTGAAGTATCAATCGGTCTTGAAGAATATAGCCCATATTTAGATCGTGAATTAGAAGAGGTAAAATATTTTGATGCGGGTGATATCCCATTACCATTCGGAAACGCACAACGCAGTTTAGACATGATTGAAGAGTATGTATCAAAACTTTTAGATGCCGATAAGTTTCCACTAGGTCTCGGCGGTGAGCACCTAGTGTCTTGGCCAATTTTTAAGGCAATGGCAAAAAAATATCCGGATTTAGCAATCATCCACATGGATGCTCATACTGATTTACGTGAATCGTATGAAGGGGAGCCTTTATCCCACTCTACACCAATTCGTAAAGTGTGTGATTTAATTGGTCCGGAAAACGTATATTCTTTCGGAATTCGTTCTGGAATGAAGGAAGAATTTGAATGGGCGAAAGAAGTAGGTATGAACTTATATAAATTTGACGTATTAGAACCGTTAAAAGAAGTATTACCGAAACTTGCTGGACGCCCAGTCTATGTCACAATCGACATTGATGTATTAGACCCAGCTCACGCTCCAGGAACAGGAACGTTAGAAGCTGGCGGTATTACATCTAAAGAATTATTAGATTCCATCGTAGCAATTGCAAATTCAAATATAAATGTAGTTGGAGCAGACTTAGTAGAAGTAGCTCCGGTCTACGACCATAGTGATCAAACACCAGTCGCAGCAAGCAAATTCGTGCGGGAAATGCTGCTCGGTTGGGTGAAGTAAAAGTGAAGCCGACTGTTTAGACCCGGTGAATAAGGTTCTTAGACGCAAGGGTCTAGGAGGCGTAACTGGATAGAAATAAAAGCGGAAGCGGCTCGCTTAGAATGTGTCGGTAAGTCGATATATAAAAAAATCGTCGATATAATCTTATTTACCATGGCAAGACATGAAAAAAAGAGTTATTCTCAAAAGGTGAGAATAACTCTTTTTCTTATGCAACTTTCTCTTCCGAATTAACGCCGCGAATTTCATCAGCAGAGCGGATCGGATATTTGCGGAACACAATAGATCCGATGTATCCGATAATAGTGGTAACGATTCCACATAGTACAGCAGCAATCGTTACTTTTATAACGTCATTAAATCCGAATAGGACGAGAAGACCTGGAATTGGTGATGCTGTTCCTGGTGCATTATTAACAAGCTGGAATAGCGATGTAATAATACCGGCAAGTGCACCGCCAACGAAATTTGTCATATAAATTGGAATTGGATTTGCTGAGACAACATCGGCTTGTGTTAAAGGCTCGATTGCTACAGCAATTGTATCTTTCTTTGAACAAATTTTTAATCGTTTAAAGAAAATAAAGTTCATCGGGGCTGAAGCTGCTACGGCAAGACTACCAATTGCCATTGGTAAACCTGTTAATCCAAGCATTGCAGTTAGTGCCATAGAACTCAGTGGAGAGGTAGAAATAACTGTTATTAATCCACCAAGCATAATACCCATAATGATAGGACTTTCTGTAGTTGCAACTGATATCATAGAACCGATTTTACCAAGTGTTGCGTTAACGAGCGGATCCATAAGCATTGCCATTCCACGTGAGATTGGTGCAGCGATAAATAGGATTGCTAAAAATTCCACACCAGCTGGTAATTTCTTTTCGAGAAATTTCACGACGAAGGCACAAACGTATCCGGCGAAAAATCCTGGTAAAATACCGAATCCACTAGTAGCGATACCAATTAAAACAGCGTATACGGGGGAAACACCGATTGCTAATGCGACTAAAATCGCTGCTGCAACACCGCTCATACTACCAGAAGCTTCTCCTACTGATTGTAAAAAGTCATTGTGAAACATTTCTCCACCTATATAACGGTGAAATGCTTCAATAAGAAAACTTGCGATTGCTGCATTAGCTAAAGCACCCATCGCCTTCATTCCGTAAGGCGCACGGTAACTGAAAAGTGTAAATAGACAAAGTACAACAAGTAATAGTGCTAAACCTTGCAAGATAGCCATTTGAAAACTGTCTCCTTTGATTTTTGTAATAAAAATTCGTATCATTCAATAATAATATAAAAGTGTATGAAACGGAAAAATTTTTTCTTGGGAACTTGCTGTAAGAAAAAATCCCTTACAATAATGTAAGGATTGTGTAAGACTTTTCGATAGAGTATAGTATACCCTTTTCCGTATAATACAGGTATAGACATAACATTAGTGAGAAAGAAGTGTAAAACAGGAGGCGCATGTATGAAATTGGTCATTAAAGTTTTAGCTGTATTCGCCATTATTTTAGGGGGAACAGCGTATTATTTGAATACAAAAACAGAAGGTGTACATGCTTTTGTAGACAACTTCTTTTCAAATAAAGAAATACAAGATTATTATGCGGTTGTAGATAAAGGTGAGAAAAAAGACGGTGAGTATTTGTATACATTTAAAGGGTATACAGAGGACGGAAATCAACAAATTATTAAAAGAATGGTAAATCGTGAATTGCATGCAGGTGCTTTTATAAAAATTTATGCAAAAGGTATGCAAGGAAAAGGATGGGCTGAAATAACGAAAGAGTCAATCCCGCAAAAAGCGTTGCAAAAAATAGAAAAACCATAAAAGGAGCGACTCATTCGCTCCTTTTTTAGTACGCTAAAATAGTGATAGATGTCTTTTCTTTGTTAGAAATAATTTTTGCACGTCCACCAATTGGGAAAGTGAAAATCGGGGTTGTATGCCCGAAACTTGCGTTTGCAATAATAGGAATATGTGCAAGTTCAGGTTTTGAAGCAATCATTTCTTGAATGTCCGCTATCGTACATTCTGCTTCTTTTTGCATTCTTCCTATTACAATACCTGTTATATGTTCAAAATTAGGTTGCTGCATAAGGGAATGTAGATAGCGATCAAAAGTTTTAAGTGTCGATTTTCCTGTTAAACTGTCTTCTTCAAGGAATAAAATTTTGCCCTTTAAGTTTGGCATATATGGTGTGCCTTGTAGTAAATTAAGTGTGCTCATATTGCCACCGATAATTTCTCCTGTCGCTTCCCCCTTTTGAATTGGAACATACCCTTCATTTTTAATAAATTCTCGATTTTCCTGATCCATATACCAAGAATCATCGCTCCACGTTTCCGCCGGAATGATTTCAATAGGCTCATTAGCGGTTAAGCATTGTAAAAAGTAATCAGCCGTGTAATGGAGTCCTTTTTCCATTCCAAATGAAGAGAAGTGGGGACCTGAATATGTAACGAGACCCGTTTTTGCGTAAATTGCATTATTTAAGGCAGTAATATCAGAATAACCACAGAAAAATTTTGGGTTTTCACGAATTAAATCAAAATCGAGATATTTCAATAAACCATTCGAGTTGTATCCGCCAAGTGTAGTTAAAATAGCTTTTACATTAGGGTCTCTAAATGCTTCATGGAGGTCTTGGACGCGGGAAGAAATAGAAGAGGAAGCAAATCGATCTATCTCATCGGCATATTTTGAGAATGTCACTTGAAAGCCCATGTCAGTTAATCTTTTTATAGCAAGTTTTCTATTTTCATTTGAAACAATACTTAAACTACAGGATGGTGAAATCACGCGTATTTCATCACCCTTTTTTAACTTTGTTGGTATCATTGAATTCACCTCTATAATTAAAAGAATATTTAGATTTAAAAAATATTTTATCATATGAAATAAAGATAGGAGGGAATTATTTTTTGAAATAGAGTTTTCCTGATTTTTCAGCAGACAGACAGCGTCTTTTTTTGATATGATAGGAAAAGTGATTTATTATAAGTAGTATTTAATATCTATAACATTTGAAAGGTGTGCAAGACGTGAAGAAACAACTTGCAGGCTTGCCGGTACACGTTCATTTCGTAACAGAAATCCGTGAAGGGGCGAGGAAGGAAACCGTTGCTTTTGAAGCAAATGGTCAATACTATGTAAAAGGTCAAGGTACATATGTAACATTCCAGGAGCCGAACGAACAAGGCGAAGTGAAAACAATTATTAAAATTCAAGATGAACAAGTTCTCATTATGCGTTCAGGTGCTATTTCTATGCGTCAGACGCATGTGAAAGGTGAATGGACAACGGGTACGTATACGAGTGAACTTGGTACGTTTGCACTGCAAACGAAAACTGATAACGTTCTTTTTAAATGGTCGGATGAAAAGAAAAAAGGACAACTCTTCTTAACGTACGCATTGCTTCTAAGTGAACAAGAAGCTGGCAGATATACAATTACAATTAATTTGAAGGAGGCAAAATAATGAATTCCTTAGAACAGGTAAAAGGATTGATTAAAGAAGAAATTCAAGCTGCTGTATTAAAGGCAGAATTAGCGACAGAAGAACAGATTCCAAACGTTGTATTAGAATCTCCAAAAGATAAAACAAATGGTGACTTCTCTACAAACATGGCAATGCAACTTGCACGCGTTGCGAAAAAAGCACCTCGTATGATTGCAGAAGAACTAGTTGCAAACTTCGATAAAGCAAAAGCTTCTATTGAAAAAATCGAAATCGCTGGTCCTGGTTTTATTAACTTCTATATGGATAATAGCTACTTAACAGATTTAATTCCAACAATCGTAAACGCTGGTGAAGCTTACGGTGAAACGAACACTGGTAAAGGTGAAAAAGTACAAGTTGAGTTCGTATCTGCGAATCCAACAGGTGACCTTCACTTAGGACATGCACGTGGTGCGGCAGTGGGTGACACTTTATGTAACGTATTAGCAAAAGCAGGATACGATGTATCTCGTGAGTACTACATTAATGATGCCGGTAACCAAATTCATAATTTAGCTCTTTCTGTTGAAGCTCGTTACATGCAAGCTTTAGGTTTAGATAAAGAAATGCCAGAAGACGGTTACCATGGTGCGGATATCATTGGAATCGGTAAACGTTTAGCTGAAGAGTTTGGCGATCGTTACGCAAAAGCTGATGCTGAAGAAAGCTATGAATTCTACCGTTCATACGGTTTGAAATATGAGTTAGCAAAACTTCAAAAAGACTTAGAGAGCTTCCGTGTTAAATTTGATGTATGGTTCTCAGAAACATCATTATACAAAAACGGAAAAATCGATGCTGCACTTACTGTATTAAAAGAGCGTGACGAAATCTTTGAAGAAGGCGGAGCAACTTGGTTCCGTTCAATGACTTACGGTGATGACAAAAACCGTGTATTAATTAAAAATGACGGTTCTTACACATACTTAACGCCAGATATTGCTTACCATCGCGATAAATTAGAGCGTGGTTTCGATAAGCTAATCAACATTTGGGGTGCTGACCACCACGGTTACATTCCTCGTATGAAAGCTGCTATTCAAGCGCTAGGTTACGATAAAGAAACACTTGAAGTAGAAATCATCCAAATGGTACAACTATACCAAAATGGTGAAAAAATGAAAATGAGTAAGCGTACAGGTAAAGCAGTTACACTTCGTGAGCTTATGGAAGAAGTAGGCGTGGACGCAATGCGATACTTCTTCGCAATGCGTAGTGGTGATTCTCATTTGGACTTCGATATGGACTTAGCTGTATCAAAATCTAATGAAAACCCAGTATACTATGCACAATATGCTCATGCTCGTGTATGCAGTATCCTTCGTCAAGGTGAAGAGTTAGGATTAGCTGCAGATGGAGACGTGAATTACAAACTTGTTACTTCTGAGAAAGAAGTAGAGTTACTGAAAAAGCTTGGTGAATTCCCAGCTGTAGTTGCGGATGCAGCACAAAAACGTCTGCCACACCGCATTACAAGCTATGCATTTGAATTAGCAGCAGCATTACACAGCTTCTACAATGCAGAAAAAGTATTAAACCAAGATAACTTAGAATTAAGTAAAGCTCGTTACGAGTTAATGAAAGCAGTACGCACTACGCTTCAAAATGCATTAGCAATCGTAGGAGTATCTGCACCAGAAAAAATGTAATGAAGAAAAGCGGAGCCGACTGTTTAGTCCCGAAGGCTAAGGTTCTTTCCCACAGAAGATGCATTTTATCTTCTCGTGGGGAAGGTTCTTAGACAGAAGGGGCTAGGAGGCAGAGCTGGACATAAAGAAAAGCGGAAGCGGCTCGTTCAGAATAGGAGGAGGAAGGCGCGAAGCCACCGAGTATTCTAGCCGCTGGAGCTAGACAATAAAGAAAAGCGGAAGCGGACTTTCGTTTTTAAATAAAAGGCAATCACATGATGTTGTGATTGCCTTTTTGTATGGAGATAATAAAAAAATAAAATTTTATCAAACAAAAGGATAATTTGCGTCGTCTTATATAAATGACAGGAGGCTTATGATGGAAGAAAAGGTAGAAGAATTAATTGATATATATAAGCAGCAAATATATTCCTTATGCTATAAGTTAGCGAAAACGAAAGAAGATGCGGAAGATATTTTTCAAGAGACGTGGATAAAGGTTTTTTCATCAAGGCATCAACTTTCCTATGTGGATAATTATAAAAAATGGATTGCTACAATTTGTGTTCGTACGTTTTATGATTTTTATCGTAAGAAAAAAAGGTGGAAAGATCGAATATTGGATTTGTTTCATAAAGAAGATGGTGGAGAAATAGATTTCGCAGATGAAGTAAATATATCAGAAGAATGTATTCAAAAAGTGGAAGCGGAAATGATACGGGAAGTTATACAGTTATTGAATGAAAAGTATAAAACTGTGCTCGTACTCTACTATTATGAACAATATTCTTATAAAGAAATGAGTGAAATATTAAATATACCGATTGGTACAGTGAAATACCGCCTTAATTATGCGAAGAAGCAAATTCGAGAACATTTGGAGGGGTTCGTTTATGACGGAAGATAAGTTTGATCAGAAGATAAAAAGTAGCTTAGCGGGAGAGATGGTTCCTAACGAAGAGCTAATAAACCATACGAAACAGAGCGTGCGAAATGCTCGAAAATTAGAAAAGAGATGGGTTGTTTTCATTCATGCTATTTGGATGATTGTATTAACAGTCACCCTAGAGCAGTTTGTTAGTCATTTGGATCATAAAATATCTGTCATTATAACGATAGTTATTATGATGCACATATACATTCCTATATATGTTGTCATACAGGCATTTTTAAAGAAGGAGTATAAATTACATGATAGGGTTCGCTAATCCATTTGTAGTATTTGAGATAGCTGGGATTACAATGTTTTTGGCTTTTATAGCACTTTTAGTATGTGTAGCATCATGGGTATATACAGATGCGAAAACGCGTGGAATAAGTAAGTGGTGGAGTGTTATAGCGATTATATTGCCATTTTTTATTGGAGTTTTGTTATATATGACACGCAGAAATAGCCGGAAAGTAGAAGGAGAATATACGATGAAGGGTATGAAAAAGCAAAAGGTAACATTAGTTGTTATATTTGCAAGTGCGATGTTTGTATTACTTAGCGGCTTTGCTTTCGTTCAAACGTTAGATGATATGTGGAGAGCTGGTGATATATATTTAGAAAATGAAAAGAAAGGGGAGACAAGTTACGAGGCAAAATTCTCATCATGGGATATTGCTGGGAAAGATATTGAACTTGAGTATGCAAAAGATACAGAAGTAACATTTTCTTATGAAACAGATGCAAAGCGTGGTAACTTATGCTTTAGCTTGTATGAAAGACAAGGAGAAGGGATAAAGGAATTAAAGGAGATTTGTGAATCGAAAAAAGGTACTTTTAAAGCTACATTAAAAGCAAATGAAAAGTATGTATTCAATATAAGTGGTTTAATGGTGAAAGATGGTTTTGTAAAAGTGAATTGGGAAGCAAAATAAAGGGCCCCTGAGAAAGGCCCCTTATTTTATTGGATTGTATAAGTAACAGAAAAACTAACAGGACTATAGTAAACGTAAGGTGCATGAAATTGAACATACATATTTCCATCTGTTTTTGCAGTGAAAATTCGGCCGTAACCATCAGAATAACGCCCAATAAGGTTATGATTTGAGTCATAAACACTGTAACTAGGAGTTTTGCTGTTAGGATGAATTGTTAGTTCTTGTCCTTTTTGAAGGAAAATAGGTTCTTGTTCAGAACTACCTCCAGTTTGCAAAGAATAAAATTTTGTAAAGCTTTGTTCTTGAGCGGCAGCAGCGACTTTTGTTTCAGGAATAAACGCGGTAGCTCCGGTAATTCCTGCTAAAGTTAACGCACCTACTAAAATCATTTTTTTCATAATAGAAAAAGCCTCCTTATTAGTTGTAATCGGTATTGTTACAGTTAATATTGTATACGATAATGAGTAGGATAAAATATGCTTTTATGCATATATATTTTTTCTCAATAAAAGACCACTGATTTTTATCAGTGGTCTTTTATTGATTAAGCAGCTTTCTGCTCAGTTTGAGTAATAGGTTTTTGAAGCGAGTTATAAACTCCTGTTCCGATAACGTCTAATGCCATTTTCATTCGTTCAGGTGAAATGTTTTCTAATACGTTATCTTGGGGTGTATGGTATACCTTCTCGATATGATAGATTAATGGATTCCAACTATCGACACCCATCCAAATAAATAGAGCAGCAGGAATACCAGCTTCAGCAAACGGTACGTGATCACTGGAGCCAAATTTCCCTTGAAGAACGAGGTCATTATTTAATTGTTTACCTGCTTGCAAGGCAGCATCTGTTACAAAGTTTGTAGAGCCATCAGGTGTCATAGCGTATAAATTCTTTGCTTTATCATAATTTGTTGCAACCATATCAGCATTAAAGACGCCTAAAATACGATCACGTTCTTTTTGGGATAGACTATTAACGTAATAATCCGAACCAAGTAATCCAGTTTCTTCAGAACCAAAGGTAATAAAGCGAATTTCTTTATCAGTTTCTACATTTTGAAAAGCACGAGCTAGTTCTAATACTAATCCAGTTCCAGAAGCATTATCATTTGCGCCAGGTGCTCCAACAACACTATCATAGTGCGAGCTTACAACGACTGCTTTTTCATTACCCGTACTCTTTTTTGGTTTCTTTTTTGCGATAACATTTAGAGATGTTAATTTAGATTCATGTCTCGCTTTTAGGGAAAGAATTGTTGTCTCTTTTTTAGCGATTTCTTCTTTAAATGCATTTCCTTGCGCATAAGCAAGACCAAAGACAGGGATAGATTGCTTTTTCGTTAGGCGGGGATTGAAGGTTTGTCCATAATTTCCGCGTCCGCCAATTAAACTGTATAAAAGAACACCTTTTGCACCTTTGCTAACAGCATTTTCAACTTGTTTATTATAATCTGTAACTGTCGTTCCTCTTTCAAATAAAACAATTTTACCGTTTACTTCATTTGGAATATCTTCTAATTTTGTCCCACCTTGAACAAAGATAAGGGGAGCTGTAATAGCTTCTGTAGATATTAGTGCATTAGGAGCAGCACCAGCTTGCCAATTACGTTTTGTTGATAGTGGTGATTCAATGAATCCAACGTATTGATCGGGCACCTGAAATGGCTGATATTCTACGTCATAACCCATTGATTTAAGCTGCATACCAATGTAACGAGAAGCCCATTCTTCGGATTTTGTTCCACCGGGTCGAGGCCCAATTGTTTCAGATAAGAAACGAACATGTTCAATGGCGCGGTTTGGATCAATTTGTTTTGTAATAGATGGAGTTTGTGGAACTTCTGAAGTGGAATCCGCTTTTGCTTGCCCAATTGGAGCTAAGCTAACAGCAAGTGATATAGCAAGCAAAGAGCTTACTATTTTTTGTTTCAATGATTTGCTCATTTTTTCCTCTCCTATTCTTCTATTCTCTCTGACTGACAAAAGAAGACGGATAATGACTTTATTTTACCTTTGCGTCTTTTGTTTTTCAATATTCTGACATTGAGAAATAAAAACAATATATGCATATTTGCATATTTTTGAGGGAGATATGTATGCTATCATTTTAAACGAAGGTTCGCTTTCTACTCTGAAAGCCCCTACATTGCATGAATCTAGTGTACCCAAACTTTAGATTATGTAGAGGAATGGAACCACTGTAGGGTTTCATTCCTCATGTTTGAATCAGTTGATGGTAATTATGTTTCCGCATTTCATAATTATTATCAGTGATATATGTAAGGCATCCATATGAAAATACGAGGCTGTTCAAAGGTTTTCCGTACTTTTGGGCAGCCTCACCCCGTTAAAAGGACGATACTTTATGTATCGTCCTTTTTGTATAAAAAAACACCCAATCAATTGAGAGATTGATTGGGTGTGAAAAAATTATTAATAATTTTTTTTGCGTTTTTTAGCTAAAATACTTAATAATCCAGCTAGTAGAAGAACGATACCTACTGTTTGTGTAGGATCTTCTTTATGACCTGTATTTGGAAGGTGCTTATCCGTATTTCGATCATCTTGCTGTTTGTTATCTGTTTCATTCGATGTTTCTTCGGAAGTTCCGTTTTCGTGTTTCTCAGATGTTTCAGTGCCTTTGTTTTCTTCTTTATTTGGCGGAGTAACGGGCTTGTCATCTCCACCTGAAGAAGATTCAATCTTTTTATTTGAAACTGTAATTTGTAGTGGCGTAGCTTGGGCTTTATCAATTGTAAATTTTATTGGTGATGCATCTAATTGATAGCCTTTAGGAGCCTTTGTTTCTACTAATTGATAATTACCAGGTTTCAAATCATTTATGATTACTTTTCCTTGTTGATCTGTTTTTAAACCTTCTCGGATGACGTTTCCATCTTGGTCTAAAATATTGAAAATGGCACCTTCAAGTGTTCCATGGTGATCAATATCAACTTTAGTTAACTCAATTGAACCTGTTGTTAAACTATTTAAAGCTGTAACAGAGGTAACTTGAGTTTGTCCTTTCGTAATTGTGAAAGGAATTGGTTTAACGTTTAAATCATAGCCAGTTGGAGCTTTCATTTCAATGAACTGATAGTCTCCCGGACGCAAATCAGAAACAGAAATCTTCCCATCTTTATCAGTAGTTAAATCAGAACGAACATCCTTGCCGTCCATATCCACAATTTTAAAGATAGCCCCTTCAAGAATAGTGCCGTCGATGTCATCAACTTTAGTTAATTCAACAGCGCCTTTCGTTAAGCTGTTAGTAGCAGTAACAGAAGTTTTAGCAGTTTGACTCTTTTCAACAGTAAACTTGATAGGATTTTGATTTAAGTCGTAATGCTTAGGGGCTTTCATTTCAATGAACTGATAGTCACCCGGACGTAAATCAGAAACAGAAATCTTACCATCTTTATCAGTAGCTAAATCAGAACGAACATCCTTGCCATCCATATCCACAATTTTAAAGATAGCCCCTTCAAGATTAGTGCTGTCGATGTCATCGACCTTAATTAATTCAACTGCACCTTTCGTTAAGCTATTCGTAGCAGTAACAGAGGTGATTTTTTCTTGGCCTTTTTTAACTGTGAACTTAATAGGTGTTTCGTTTAAGTCATAGTGTTCAGGAGCTTTTGTTTCGATAAACTCATAGTCTCCTGGTGGTAATTCATCCACAACTAAACGGCCGTTTTTATCAGTAGTTAAATCGGTACGGACGTCGTGTCCATCCTTGTTAACAATTTTAAATACTGCCCCTTCAAGTGTTGTGTTTTTCTTGGCATCATCCACTTTAATTAACTCCACACTACCTTTCGTTAAGCTATTAATAGCTGTAACGAAGACATGCTTTGTTTGACTTCTTTCGATTGTGAACTTAATTGGTTCTTCATTTAGGTCGTAATGTTTAGGAGCTTTCGTTTCGATAAACTCATAGTCTCCTGGTTGTAAGTTTTTAGCGATGATTTTACCATCTTTATTCGTAACTAAATTCGTGCGAATGTCGTTACCATTCATATCAGTAATTTTAAATACAGCACCTTCTAGCATTTCTTTCTTATCTATAGAGTCAACTTTCGTTAATTCCACGCCACCTTTTGTTAGGCCATTCTTGGCAGTAACAAAAACGTGAGTTAGTTGACTTTTCTCGATAGTGAAATCGATAGGTGTTTTATTTAAATCGTAATGCTTCGGAGCTTTCGTTTCAATGAATTGATAGTCTCCTGGGCGTAAGTTCGTAGCAGTAATTTTACCATCTTTATCAGTAGTTAAATCAGTGCGAACAATTTTACCTTTCGCATCGATGATGTTAAACACTGCATCAGAAAGTTTTGTATCTGGATTTATATCATCCACTTTTATTAATTCTACAGCACCCTCAGTTAAGCTATTTGTAGCAGTAACTTGGAGCTTTTCTTTTTGGCTTTTCTTAATTGTAAACTTAATAGGTGTACTATCTAATTTATAGTGTTCAGGAGCCTTCGTTTCAATAAATTGATAGTCCCCAGGACGTAAATCAGAAACAGAAATTTTTCCATGTACATCTGTTGTAAGCTCAGTGCGAATGTCATTACCATTCATATCAGTAATTTTAAATATCGCATCTTTAAGAGCGGTACCATCAACATCATCCACTTTAGAAAGCTCCACAATGCCTTTCGTTAAGCTATTTGTAGCTGTAACAGAGACAGGCTCAGCTTGGCTCTGTGTGATTGTGAATGGAATTGGCTCTTTGTTTAAATTGTAGTGTTTCGGAGCCGTTGTCTCGATGAATTGATAATCACCAGGACGTAGGTCAGAAACGCTAATTTTACCTTGTTGATTCGTACCAAGATCTTTGCGAATTACAGTACCATTCATATCTGCAATTTTAAATACTGCGCCTTCAAGAGTAGTGCCATCAACGTCATCTACTTTAGAAAGTTCCACGCCGCCTTTTGTTAAACTATTTTTCATAGTAACGGTAGCGATATCTTTTTGGCTTTTTTCAATTGTAAATATAATTGGTTTTTTGTCTAAATCATAGTGTTCAGGAGCCGTTGTTTCAACGAATTGATACGTACCAGGACGTAAGTTTTCGACAACGATTTTACCTTCACTGTTTGTTTTTAAATCTGTTTTAAGTACCTTGCCATTTTGATCTAGTAAATTAAATACCGCATCGGCAAGTTTTGTTTGATCGTTTAAATCATCAACTTTAAGTAATTCGATACTACCTTGTTTTAAGCTATTTGTAGCAGTTAAAGAAATAGATTTCTTCTGTCCTTTTTCAATAGTGAATTTGATTGGTGTTTCATCTAAAACATAATCCTTAGGAGCTTTCGTTTCGATGAATTGGTAATCACCAGGACGTAGGTCGTTAATTTCGATTAGTCCTTGTTCATTTGTAACAAGGTCTTTATGAACTACATCACCGTTCATATTAACAATTTTAAATACTGCATCTTTAAGAACAGTGGCATTAACATCATCTACTTTAGAAAGTTTAACAGCACCCTTTGTTAAAGCATTTGTAGCAGTGACATGAAGAGCTTCAGTTTGGCTCTTTTTAATTGTAAATACGATAGGTTTTTTATCTAAAACGTAATGTTCAGGAGCAATTGTTTCAACGAATTGATACGTACCAGGACGTAGATTTTCAACAACAATTTTACCTTCATCATTTGTTTTTAAGCCTTCTTCAACTAGCTCTCCGTCTGCATCTAATAAATTAAATACGGCGTTAGCAAGTTTTGTATTTATATCAATATCGTCAATCTTTGTTAGTTCAACGCTACCTTTTTTCAAAGCATTTTTACCTGTAACATTGATCTCTTTCGTTTGACTTCTTTCAATTGTAAACGGAATTTGTGTTTCTTCTAATACATAGTGCTCAGGAGCTTTTGTTTCAATGAACTGATAGTCTCCAGGGCGTAAATCAGAAACAGAAATTTTTCCGTTTTTATCTGTAACAAGATTCGTATGAACTTCCTTACCGTTCATATCAACAATCTTAAAGATTGCACCTTCGAGCATCGTACGATCGATGTCATCGATTTTTGTTAATGTTACTGCACCTTTCTTTAAACTGTTAGTAGCAGTAACAGTAATATTCTCTTTTTGACTTTTTTCGATAGTGAACGGAATAGGCTCTTTGCTTAAGGTATAGTCTTTTGGAGCTTTTACTTCAACAAATTGATAGTCTCCAGGACGTAAATCAGAAGCAGTAATTTTACCGTTTTTATCAGTCGTTAAACCTTTGCGAATTACCTTTTTAGTATCATGAGCGTCAACGATTATAAATTCTGCACCTTCAAGAGTAGTGCCATCAACATCATCAACTTTTGTTAAAGTGACGCCACCTGTAAGTAAACTGTTTTTTACAGTAACAGGGATAGGAAGATCTTCCTTACTACCTTTTTTAATTGTGAACTTAATAGGTGTTTGATCTAATTTATAATGTTCAGGAGCTTTCACTTCAATAAATTGATAATCGCCTGGTGCTAAATCAGGAATAACTAATACTCCGTAATCATCTGTTGTTAAATCTTTCATAATTTCTTTGCCAGTTGCGTCTTGTAATGTGAATACAGCGCCAGCAAGAGCTTTCGTGCTCTCCACGTCATCTTCTTTAATTAATTTGACCTTTCCTTTCGTCAAACTATTTTTGAAAGTAATAGGGATGAGTTTTTGTTGACTCTTTTCAATTATAAATTCAATTGGTTCTTCATTTACATCGTAATAAGTAGGAGCCTTCGTCTCGATTAGCTTATAATTACCCGGACGTAAGTCTTGTACTACTAATTTACCGTCTTTATCAGTAGTAAGTTCCGTACGAACATCCTCACCTTTGTCATTAACAATTTTAAATACTGCACCTTCAAGGGTTTCCTTAGCATTTACAGAATCAACTTTTGTTAATTCAATACCACCTTTTGTTAAGCTGTTAGTAGCTGTAACGTTAATAGCAGTCGCTTGGCTCTCCTTAATTGTAAATTCAATCGGTGTTTTATTTAAGGCATAATGCTCAGGAGCTTTCATTTCGATAAATTTATAGTTACCTGGACGTAAACCAGTAGCAATAATTTTACCTTCCTGATTCGTAACTAATTCTGTACGGACATCTTCATTTTTATTATTAACGATTTTGAATACGGCACCTATAAGTGCAGTGCCATCAGTATCATCGAGTTTTGTTAGTTCAACATCGCCTGGTAGTAGACCATTTTCAGCTGTAATAACAATCGGTGTTTTTTGACCTTTCTCAATTGTAAATTCAATTGGTGTTGATCGCAGTTCATAATGTTCAGGAGCTTTTGTTTCAATAAATTTGTATTTGCCTGGACGTAAGTCAGAAGCTTTAACAGTTCCGTTTGTATCGGTAGTTAATTCTGTACGAACGTCTTCGTTCTTATCATTCACGATTTTGAACATAGCTCCAGCAAGAGGAGTCTTTTTATCAAATTCGTCGACTTTTAATAGCTCAACAGCACCTGTAGTTAAACTGTTTTTTGCAGTAATTGAGATAATGCTTGTTTGACTTTTCTCGATTGTAAACGGAATTGGTTCTTTATTTAAGTCATAGTATTTAGGTGGTGTTGTCTCAATAAATTGATAATCACCAGGATCTAAATCTTTAACGGTCAAAGTTCCATCTTTTTCTGTTTTTAAGTTTGTACAGACATCTTCATTTTTGTCGTTAACAATTTTGAATACCGCACCTTCAAGGGTAGTGCCATCAGTATCATCCACTTTTGTTAACGTAATGCCACCTTTAATTAAAGCGTTTTTTGCTGTAACAGAAGCGACTGTAGTTTGGCTTTTTTCTATTTCAAATAGAATAGGCGTTTTGTCTAATTCATAATGCTCAGGAGCTTTTGTTTCGACAAATTGGTATTTACCCGGACGTAAATCTTTTGCTTCTATTTGTCCATGTTCATTTGTTGTTAATTTCTCATATCCAGGAATATTTTTTCCGTTGCGATCTTGAACAGTAAACTCTGCCCCTGCTAAAGTTTTATTATAATTATCCACTTTTGTTAAAAGAGCAGATCCTTTAGTTAAACTATTTGTCGCAGTTAGATTTACTACTGTTGTTTGATCTATAGAGATAGTAAACGGAATAAGTTTGCTATCTAATTGATAATGCTCAGGAGCCTTCGTTTCTTGTAAGTAGTAAGTTCCTGGTTTTAGTTTATCTATAATAATTTGTCCGTTATTATTTGTTGTTAATTCTTTGTGTTCTGGAATTACTTTTTTATCTTTATCCAGTAGTGTGAAAATAGCGCCTTGTAGTGTTGCATTTTTGTTCAGGTCATCAGATTTTGTTAAAACTACTTTCCCGACAAATTTCTTATTTGCAAGTTTATATGTTGTAGTCTCTTGTGTACCAAGTTCAACAATTTTCCCTTGTTTTAAATCCCAGCTAATTACATAGCCTTCAGGAGCCTTTGTTTCTTTTAATAAATATTTATCGCGTTTTAAATTATTAAATTTAGCGATACCGTCTTTGTCTGTTGTAATTTTACGGATAACAGTTTTACCTGTACGATCGTATAAAGTAAATTCTGCCCCAGCTAATAGTATGTTCTTATTGTCGTTATCTACCTTTATAATTTCAAGGTTTCCACGACCTTTGGTAGCAGATCCTCCGCCTGAACCAGAAGACATTCTCACTTCAATTGTTTCAGTAGTTTCTGTGTTTTTAACTGTCAACTTGTTGCCTATGATTTTCGCTTTATTACTTACTTTTTCTTTATCGTCTGCATTAATAAGTGAGCGATATTCTAAAATATAAGCTCGATCAATTTTTTTCAAGAAGGCAATTTCGAAATGTTGCTTTCCGGTATTATTGTCTGTTGTTATTTTGAGTTTATAGTCTGTTCCTTCTTTTAATTCGTTTACTGTATCTTTTGTTAAATTTCCATATGGATCAACAGTTGTAGGATATAAGTGGAATGAATCTTCCACAATTACCTGATTTTCGGTTGGGTCATCTGTTACAACCGCATCTGCAATGGTTGATTGGCTTTCGTTAATTGCGATACTCCAATTAATATAGTTGTCGTCTTGCACAGCTTTTTTAGTAACGAAGCTGCCACCTTTATTTACTTGAGTGTCACCTGTAAGGGTGTTAACAATTTTAGAGCCATCTTTTAAATCTGCCTCGTTTTTGTAAGTGCCTTGGATAAGTTCACCATCAAGGCTTGTTTTAAAGATAATATAGTAAGGTGAATTAATTGATTGTTTGAAATGAACCTTTAGGGTGTTTTTATTTTTCTCTGTAGGTTCTTCAAGTTCATATTTCTCAGTTGGTACAGCATTACCAGGTTGTGCATTATCAGGATTTCCATTTAAAATCATATCGCGTACTTCAATGGATCCAGGAACTAATTTTTGTTTATCTTGTATTACGTCTATAACAGAAGGATCTTTAATCTCAACATTATTATAGTTAAAGCCTATTATCCAAGTAATTTCCTTCGTTTGGGCGTTATAAGAACCGTACTTATAACCATTTGCCTTTGTGAAAGTATCAGGATCGAAATTAGCTTCAACTTTATTTGATTGTGGCTTAGAATCCGTATCTATCCAAGATAGGTTACCTGTATTTTTAAATGAAGTTTTACCACTTTCTAGCTTTGTATAATCAAAGTCTGTCGTATATTTTACAACTAATGTCTTTGTCATATTAGACTGATATGTACCTATAAGAGTAATTTTGAAGCCTTTATCTGTTGCATCTAAAACATAGTCAGTCCCAGCTTGAAGGGTATAATTTCCATCTTTAATTTCTAGTTTTTTATCTTTTAATTGTAATCCACCATGATCAAAGGTGTCCGTAATGATCGCGTTGTTTAATGGGTAGTTGTTATTATTTACTATAATTGTCCAAGTTGTTGTTTTGTCTTTATAATTTGTTTCAGCTTTATTATTAGATTTAATAATATTTTGCTGCTTGAAGCTAGCTTCATTTTCTTTACTTGAATCATTATCAGCTGTAACTTTATTTTTTACTTTTCCATCTTCTATAACTTTATTAGTTGGCTTGGTTTTATAGGTAATCACATAAGCACTATTAATATCATCGTTAAACTGTAAATCGAATCCATTCTTCTTGTTATTTACAGTGTAATTATTCACAGTGTCACCTGTTACAAGCGTTCCCTTTTCATTATATGAAGCGTTTTTCACAACAATAGAATTTGCATCTAGTTCGTGTGTATCGTCAAAAATATCTTTTAAAATCGCGTCTGCTTTTTTGATCTCTCTTTGATCACCATTGTAAGTAATTGTCCACTCAATTGTTTGCGTCTTTGGATCATATTTACTTGTTTTATTTAAGTGTGTACCACGAGAAACCGTTACAGTAGAGCTTGCGTTTTGTTGCTTTTGATTATCACTCGTTATCGTAACGTTATTTCGAAAACTTTTAATATTTTCATCAGTAATTTTTGTGGCATATTCGATTTGATATGCTTTATTGATAGAATCTTTAAAAGCAATCTCCAATTTTGAGCCATCTGATGAAATAATATTGTAATCTGTTGGCTCAGCTTCTGCACCACGCATTACATTTCCATTAACATCAACTTCTAAATAATAAACTTTAATAGAATCTTTATTTAAGCTTGTACCCTGTGGGATGTTATCTTTAAAAACAGCATTTTTAAGGGTTTCTTTCGTTTTGTTCATCTCTACTTTCCAATTAATTTCATTTGTATTAATTGGTCTATCAGGTACCCCTTTTTTATTCGTAGCTGTTTGCACATTAGGCTTAAAGTCAACTGTAATAGAAACATCCTTATCTTTAATTGGGAAAGGAATTTCTTGTGTTGTTGTACCTTTAATTTCAGCTTTATTAAATTCTGTCTTTAATTGTAGGTTACCAGCAACATCTGGATGCTCTTCAACATAATCGTTGAATGTCATCGTGACTTTTCCGTCTTTTGTAACAGTAAAATTACCAATTTGATTGTTTTCACTATCATATAAAGGACTGTTAATTGTATTGTAAATCTTAAAATGTTTAGGAAGATCAAAAATATAGTAATCTCCGCTTTTCACATTCATTGATTTTAAAAGCTCCCATGTAAACTCAATATTGGCAGGGGAATCTGTGCTTGGACGGTTATCCTCTGTAAATGGTTTTCCGTCTTTATCCGTCAACTTTACACCGGTTAAAATGTTTGTTGTTATTTGCTTTGGACCTGAATTTGTATTCTCAACAGGGCTGCTTGCTAGCTTATGTTCTGGATTGCCAGTAGCAATTTTAGCTGCTGGGTTTTGTTCCGGATTATCGGTAACAGGTTTAGTTGCTGGGTTTTGTTCCAGATTATCGGTAACAGGTTTAGTTGCTGGGTTCTGTTCCGGATTATCGGTAACAGGTTTAGTTGCTGGGTTTTGTTCCGGATTATCAGTAACAGGTTTAGTTGCTGGATCTTGCTCCGGATTGTCAGTAACAGGTTTAGCTACTGGATCTTGCACTTGTTTATTAGTATCCTGTTTGGTGCCATCTTCTTTAGAGTCTTCTACCTGAACAGGAACTGATATAGGTTGAACGATTGTTCCTAAAGGAAAAGCGATTTGAACTGATTTTTCTCCAGTTTTTAAAGTTGAGTTAAACACGGTATCAACTTTAATTTTTCCTTTAGCGTCTTTCAAATTTTCTACTTGATCATTAAATATTAATTTTAATTTATTATCTTTAGCTGTTATAAAATATTGACCAATATTTTTTTGATCTGTTACTAAATCCCCTTGCAAATCTTTAGATACTTTTAATGCAAGTGGTATTTGAACTACTGCTGTATCATTTGCATGTGCAACTTGTTGATCCTTTATTGACCAAGCGTATTCTACTTGAATGGTTGATCCTATCTTTATTAAGTTGTTAGGATTTTTTGCTTCGTCAATAATATGATTCGTTGCATCTTTCATTTCAACAGTGTCAAATAAGGAATCTCCTGTTAACGTTTCCGCTTTTACTTGATTGTATGGAAAACTAGCAAGCTGCGAAAATAGTACGAATACAATTAAACATACATTGAAAAGTTTTTTCATTTTTCCTCCTCTGAACATTCATTTGTCCATTGGGGACTTATTCCACATGAACAAATGGAATATTAAAAGTATTTGTTATAAGCTATTTGTTTTTGCTATCCCTCCGTTTCTATACGCGTTCTCAGACAAACTGGATTATGTTCAAAGTAATATTATTTAACGTAAAACAAAATGTATATTTACACAGTTATTTGGAAATATACACAATTCGACAAAAAATGTCGAAAAAAATACTGATATAAAGAATGATATCAGACCTTTATATGTGAGATAGTTTTCATGTATATCTAGTAAAAAAGAATGGTTATAAAGGTAAGTTTTACGATACATACTAACCAAGGTAGTGTATCCCCTTGTGAAGGCTTATTTTTGCCTTAAAGTTATGTGGAAATAAAAATCTAGATAGGGTTGTTTTTGGTCAGAATGAAGACAATATGTACTTTGAAAATAGCCATCTATTTTGTCTAAAGAGAGTTGTACGATTAGTGGACCGAAGTTGAAAGACGATAGTTTCTTACATTGTTAGAGGGATATAAGGATTACAGAATATTCGACTAACCCGTTACTACGGTCATTTTTGAGACTGTTTAAACAATAAAAAAGAAGGTGTTTTCCTCCTTAGCTACAATATCTTTTTAGTAAAGATAAGCTTAAGTAACCTCCGCTAAAGATTATATACTTAAATGATAAAGAGTTCAACAATAGTTCACATATTTTCCCAAAATTAAAAAACGGCTGTTTTATGTGGAATAAATCTACAAAACAGCCGTTTTTTTATATTAGATTTCTGTTAAGATTATTGGTTCGCCGCGTGTTACGACAACGGTATGTTCACATTGTGCAACAAGACTTTTATCAGGTGTAATGAATGTCCAACCGTCGTCACCACGCTCAATAATATGATCAGCTTTCATAGATATGAACGGTTCTACAGCGATAACAAGACCGTCTTTTAGAAGCGTGTTATCCATTGGATCATAGTAGCTTAAAATGTGATTTGGTGCTTCATGTAAGCTAAGACCAATGCCGTGACCAGTTAAGTTTTGAATAACATTGTATCCACTTTTATGTGCGAAGTTTGAAACAGCACGACCAATTTGATTTTGTTTTGAGCCAGCTTTAACCTTTTTCATTGCTGCCCAAAATGCATCAACCGCTGCTTGGCAAAGCTTTTCTTTTGCCTCGTCTTCTCCAAGTACAAATGAAATACCTGTATCAGCATAATAGCCATCAAGTGCAGCAGATACATCGACGTTTACTAAATCGCCTTCTTTTAATACACGATCTCCTGGAATACCATGAGCAACTTCTTCATTTACACTAATGCAAGTTACACCTGGAAAATCATATTCTTTTTCAGGTGCAGAAATAGCACCATGCTCATCTAATACTTTTTTACCGATCAAATCAAGCTCTTTCGTTGTCATACCTGGCTTCGCTTGTTTTTTCATTTCTTCACGTGCAAGCGCAACGATGCGGCCGATTTTTCGTAAGCCTTCTAAATCTTGTTCATTACGAATAATCATGAAAACCACTGTCCTTCCTCGAATATATATCTTATCCGATTGTATCATGTTTATTTTCGTCCTGCTACTTGCTTGCGGTATGCGGGCTGATTCCTCTCACAAGGAATATATGACAATTGTCATATCGATGTCATGACGTATCATACTGTTTCCTAAGTTTTCCAGGTAATACAATGTAAATATAAGAAACAGTGGGGGTGGAGAGATGGAAAAGATTATTGAAGTAAATGGTGTTTCTAAAACATTTAAACATAAAAACGCAGTAAATAATGTTTCATTTCACGTGGATAAAGGAGAAATAGTAGCATTACTTGGACCAAATGGTGCGGGGAAGACGACGATAATTTCGATGATGCTTGGATTAAAAGATCCTACAGAAGGTACGGTTTCTATATTTGGAAAGAGTCCAAAGCAGAGAGGCGTTCGTAATAATCTTGGGGCAATGTTACAAGAAGTAAGTGTGATTGATAGCATTACAGTGGAAGAGGCAATAGAGCTATTCCGCAGTTATTATAAGAATCCTGTAGCGAAAGAAACGTTACTGCAGTTATCAAATTTAGAATCAGAGCGAAAGCAAAGATGTGAGAAATTATCAGGTGGGCAAAAAAGAAGGTTAAACTTTGCGCTTGCACTTGCGGGAAATCCGGATTTGTTATTTTTAGATGAGCCGACAGTCGGAATGGATATTACGTCTCGAAGAACGTTTTGGGAAACGATTCGAAAGTTAGCAAGTGAAGGGAAAACGATTATTTTAACGACGCATTATTTAGAAGAAGCAGATGCTTTAGCAAATCGTATCTTATTATTTGCGAACGGAAAGATTATCGCAGATGGTACACCAGACGAAATGAAAGCAACGATTTCGAGAAAAACAATCACGTTTTATTCGAAGGAAAGCATTCCTACAAAATTACTAAAGGAATTACCAAATGTAACAGAAGTAAAGTCAAACGAAGGACGCTTCATTTTAACAACGGAGGATACGGATGCAACTTTAAAAGCCATTTATCAAAGGAGTTTACCTGTAACAGATGTTTCAGTTGAACGTGGAAGCCTTGATGAGGCATTTGAACAGTTTGTCGCAAATCAGAAGGGGGAAATCGCATGAGAGCGTTATGGATGCAATGCAAAATAGAAATTTTACGTACATTCCGCAATAAATTATTTATTTTTTTCTCATTATTAATGCCTGTTATGTTTTACTACATTTTTACAAATGTTGTTCAAGTACCACAAAACGGAGATGCGTGGAAGGCACACTATTTAATTTCGATGGCAACTTTCAGCATTGTAGGGACTGCACTCTTTAGTTTCGGTGTGAGACTTTCTCAGGAAAGAGGGCAAGGGTGGACACATCTTCTAAAAATTACACCGCTTCCAGAGGGAGCATATTTAACAGCAAAAATTATCGCTCAAACAGTAGTAAATGCTTTTTCAATATTAGTTATCTTTATTGCAGGGATACTAATTAATCATGTTGAGTTAACGGTAGGGCAATGGATTGGTGCGGGGCTATGGTTATTGTTAGGGGTAACACCATTTTTAGCATTAGGAACAGTAATAGGTTCCATTAAGAAGGCGGACGCAGCTGCTGGCTTAGCAAATATTTTAAATATGAGTTTAGCTATAGTTGGCGGGTTATGGATGCCGATTGAAGTATTCCCCAAAATATTAAGAACGATTGGTGAGTGGACACCGACATACCATTTCGGAAGTGGTGCGTGGGATATTGTAGCTGGAAAATCAATTGGATGGGAAAATATCGCGGTATTAGGAGGTTATTTCCTTATATTTGTTGTAGTATCAATATATATAAGAAAAAGACAGGAAGCGGTATAAATGATAGAGAAAAAGAGGATTGAGGTTTTTCCGAAACATATGGGGTTCTTTCCGTATATGTGGTTTGTTTATCTATTATTTCCAATTTATCACTTAGCGCAGGCATCAGGATGGAAGCTTGTAATAGGAAGCGGTATGTTGATAATTTTTATCGTCACATACCGTCAGCTTTATTTTGTTCAGAGAACGTTTGTTTTTTGGGCTTGTATTCAAATGGTACTCATCTTTTTATTTGCTTTATTTTATAATCCTTTTATGATATTTTTTGGCTTTTTCACAGCAAGTGCGATGGGATTTGCGCCAAATAAGAAAGTATTTCGAGTGCTGTTATGTTCGTTAGTTATAATGCTTGGAGCATTTTTATTTGTAAATATGAATCAACTAACAACTACAAGTTTAGTAAATATCGTTCCGATGTTTATTTTAATGCTTCTTACGCCATTTGGTATGCGCAATTTTAATCAGAAAAAGATGTTAAAGAACCAACTGAATGAAGCAAACGAGCAAATTAAAGACTTAGTAAAGCGTGAAGAACGGCAGCGGATTGCGAGAGATCTTCATGACACATTAGGGCATACGTTATCTCTTATTACTTTGAAAAGCCAGCTTGTAGAGAAGTTAATTGTGAAAAATCCAGAGCGTGCAAGTGTGGAAGCGAAGGAAATTACACAAACGTCTCGTACAGCCTTAAAGCAGCTGAGAGAATTAATTTCTGATATGCGTATGATTACGGTAGAAGAAGAGCTAGAGCAAATAAAGGCAATCTTACAAGCAGCTAATATTGAATTAGAAGTGAGGCAAGAAGCAAGCTCGAGCTCGTTATCACCAATTGAACAAAATATTGTCGGGATGTGTTTACGTGAGGCCGTTACAAATGTTGTAAAACATAGTAAGGCAAAGCGGTGTGCAGTTTCTGTATTAGAATCGCAAGGTGAGCTGATTTTGAAAGTAGAAGATAACGGAATTGGTTTAACAGATCAAAATCATGATGGAAATGGTATCCGCGGCATGAAAGAACGAATTGCTCTTATTGATGGATTTGTTGAACTAGGTACAATCAATCCAGGGACGTTGTTAACAGTAAAAGTTCCAGTTGTTATTAGAACAGGAAAAGATGAGGTGAGGGCATGATTCGAATTATTATTGCAGAAGATCAACGGATGCTTCGTGGTGCATTAGGTGCCTTACTTGATCTAGAAGATGATATCGAAGTAATTGGGCAAGCGGCAAACGGGGAAGAGGCGCTAAAATTAATTGAATCGTTAAAACCGGATATCAGTATTATGGATATTGAAATGCCAATTCAAAGTGGATTAGATGTTGCTGAAGCGTTAAAGAAAGAAAAATTACCATGTAAAGTTATGATTTTAACAACATTTGCACGGCCAGGATATTTTGAAAGAGCAATGAAAGCTGGCGTGCACGGCTATTTATTAAAAGATAGCCCAAGTGAAGATTTAGCAGCAGCAATTCGTAATGTAATGAAGGGGAAACGAGAGGTCTCCCAAGAGTTAATGTTCGGTCTATGGCAGGAGCAAAATCCGTTGTCAGATCGCGAAAAGGAAGTATTGTTGCTTGCGAAAGAAGGAAAGACGGCAAACGAAATTGCGAAGGCACTTTATCTTTCACCGGGTACAGTACGTAATTATATTTCTGAAGTATTAACGAAGCTCGATGCGAAAAATAGAATTGAGGCAATTACAATTGCGGAAGAAAAGGGTTGGATATAAGAAGAAGTTTACCTAAGAGGAGTAAACTTCTTCTTTGTTATTGTACTTCTATTACCTTATTTACTTTTTGTAACGACTTGTAACCATGTGCTTCAAATGCCTTTGCAAATTCATTTGATACGGCAGTGCCATATAAATCTTTTGCAGCTTGTACGATGTGAGATTGAAGTGATTCAAAGTCTTCAGCGGAAGTTGCATAATTTTGCAATGCACGCATAACAACTTTGCTTACTTTTTCATTGCCTTGTTTTTGAACAGCAACACCGTTATATGTTTTACCTTCAGCTAATTGATATAATACGTGACTGATAATACCAGAATTCACGTGTGATTCTTGATTATTACCATCATTATAGAAATCTTTTAAATTTGTATATAATTTATGACCGCCGTCACCAATTTCCCTTGGGATATCACGAATTGTTAGGCCACCTAATGTATCGCCCATAATCCAGTTTCCTTTATCTTTCTTTACGTAATATTCGATTTGTGTACCCCAGAAATCCGCTAATCCCTCGTTTAGTGCAGATGTTTCAGCGCTTGGATATCTCACGACTTTATTTTTCGTCGTGCCACTGAATACAGCATGTCCAAATTCATGAGCTGTTACATCAAGAGCTGATGTTAGTTTGCCGTCTAAACCATCACCAAATACCATTTGGTTCCAAGCGGGATGCCAAAACGCATTTACATAGTCTTCTTTTATACCATCACTAACTTCAGTAGAATCAAAACCGTGTACACTAGCAACAACTTTTGAATCTTTATTATCGTAACTTTTTAGATTATGTTCTTTCTTAAAGTAATCATAAATATCACTCATGTTCTTCATAGCGCCCGCGGCTTCTTTATCTGCAAAATTAGGAGTGCTACTTGAAATTAGTGTCCCTGGATAACCAGCTTGACTATATCCCCCGAGGGAATCGGCGTAGTTTGCATTATAAATATAAATACCATTTCCGCGTGATAAATCCGCTAAATAAAATTTCCCATCAGTTCCTTTGGCAATATTGAAAGAGATGTTTTCTTGAAGTGCATTTTTCCCAGTTCCTTGCTCACTTGCAGTGGATAATCTAGGTGATGTTACTTGATTTATAGTCTTATTCTCTTTGTTTTTAATGAATTTTTCTTGGAAAAGTACTTCACCAGTTTTTAGATCAACGATAGCATTGCCATTTATAATTTGTTCATTGTTTTCATAAGTAAATGTAATAACAGTTGCGAATGTATAATAGCCATCTTTTTTCTTATAAACAACGGTTTCGCTAGAGAATTCTGTCTCAACCGCATCACTTGGAATTTGAACTATATCGCGTAATTTAGATTTCACTTCATTTTTCGACAAAAAATTTGTTATAGTAAGATTAGGTTGTTGATTTAAATTTTGAACAACTTTACCACTAACAGTTGTGATCACTCCATTTTTATCTACTTTTACAATGAGATCTTGGCCATATACTTTATAGTTTTTATATGTTTGTGCAAGGCGAACTTCGGTTTGATTTTCTTTGGTTTCTTTATTTGTAGGTTGGAAATCTACATTTTTTTCAGTAGTGACTTGTTCTTGTTGAGCTTTAGCCCCATCTACCTCACCTTTTAAATACTTTTTAGCAATATTTTCTTTCGTATCATTTTGAGGTTGTGTTAATTTCCCGATTGTTAAACCAGGCTGAGCAATTTCAACTTTGACTGCACTTTTGTCTAATTCTTGAGCATGAATAGCTTCTGTTGATAAAGGGTAAAGAAGACCGAATGTAACGAAAGCACTGGCAAGTTTTCTATAATTCATCTATAACACTCCTAATCTATTATTGTATGTGAGATGAATTGTATGAAAAATTTGCCGAATTTTATATATATTATGCATTATTTCATATCAAAAATTGTCGAATGCACATTATTGTAGTGGTATGACAACTTAAAAAATTAGATTGTTATAATGGGATGGTGAGTAAGTATGCAAGCAGAGAAATTAGGAAGTGAAATTAAAAAAATTAGAGTGTTAAGAGGACTAACACAAAAACAGTTATCCGAGAACATATGTCATCAATCGGAAGTAAGCAGAATTGAATCGGGTGCAGTATACCCAAGTATGGATATATTGCAAGGTATTGCAGCGAAATTACAAATTCCCATTATTCATTTTTATGAGGTACTCATTTATTCGGATATTGAAAGAAAAAAACAGTTTAAAGATCAAGTCATTATGCTTTGTAAGCAAAAAAGATATAAAGAAATTTATAATAAAGTATGGAATGAGCTGAAAAAGGAAGAATATCATCCTGAATTCCAGCAATTTCTTCAATGGCAATATTATGTAGCTGCTTACGTGTTGAAAAAAGTCGATTACGAATATTGTATTTTAGAATTAAAGAAATTGCTCAATCAACAATTGACAGGAATTGATGTATATCAGAATCTTTATATTGAAAACGCAATTGCAAACATTTATGCTGAAAATGGCTATTTGAAGAAGGGTATTGATTTATTTGAACAAATATTAAAACAATTAGAGGCATTGCATGATAATGAAGAATTTGACGTGAAGGTAAGGTATAATCATGCAAAAGCATTATACTTAGATAGTCGATATGAAGAATCACTTTATCAAGTAAATAAAGCGATTGAAATATCATGCCGAATTAATAGTATGGCATTAATTGGACAGCTATATTATCAAAGAGGTGAATGCCTAAGGAAGTTGGAGTATGAAGAGGCAGAGATTGAAGATGCATATAAGAAGGCAAGTTTCTTTTTTGATATATTAGAAATGCATGCATATAAAGAAGCGCTCGTAAATAAAATCAGCAGATAAACAACCTAAAAAGTGGATATGCATAATTGCATACAATGTGAATAAATTTTCATGATATATTAAAAGTAAAAAATGTGGGTGATGGAATATGAAAAAATTACTTATTGGTAGTTTATTAACGTTAGCAATGGCATGGGGTATTTCATTAGGTGATACAACATTAGAGAAAAGTCAAATAATTTCTCATAATGATCAAGAGGTACAAGTAGCTGCAGATTTACCTTTTGAGTTTTAAAAAACAACCGCCTTATTTAGACGGTTGTTTTTTTATGGAGTAACATCCAAACGTCTTTACTAGAAACAGGTTTGCTAATAAAGAATCCTTGAATGTGATCACAATTTTGTCTATGTAAAAATTCCCATTCTTCTTCCGTTTCTACACCTTCTGCAATCACTTCTAAATTTAGTTCTTTTGATAGTGTAATAATGGAAGAGACAATTGCTTCTTCTAAAGGACTATTTGTAATTCCACAAATAAACTCTCGAGCAATTTTTAATGTGTTGATTGGATATTTTGTTAAATAAGCTAAAGAACTATAACCAGTTCCAAAGTCATCGATTGAAATTTGAATGCCGAGATTTTGAAGCTGTTCTAGTTTTGCAACTACAGATTGATTTTGATTAATTGCGATGCTTTCCGTAATTTCAATATCTAGTGCTTCTGGTTTCAGTTCTGTTTCTTCTAACACCTTTGAAATAGTTGGGATTAAATCAGCATGGTTAAATTGAACAACAGATAAATTCACACCAACTTTTAAGTGAGAAAAACCTTGATTATGCCATCTTTTTGCCTCTAAACAGGCAGTACGTAAAATCCAATTACCAAGTTCAATAATAAAACCAGTTTCCTCTGCTAGAGGAATAAATTGGGCAGGAGATACGATACCGAGTTTTGGATGCTTCCAACGTATTAATGCTTCAAAACCGATAATTTCTTTTGTTTTTGTGCTTACTTGTGGTTGGTATTCAAGGAAAAATTCATTTTGTTGTAATGCTTTTGAAAGTTCACCTTCTAAGAATTGAATTTCATTTTGAGCGATACTCATTTCTTTTGAGAAGAAAACAAATCTGTTTTTTCCATTTGCCTTCGCACGGTACATAGCCATATCAGCATTTTTCATTAACTCATTTACATCAGTTCCATAATCAGGATACATCGCAATTCCGATACTCGGTGTAATAGAGAGTTCTTCGCCTTGAATGAAGAATGGTTTGTTTAAAATAGTTAAAATCTGTTCAGCTATAAAAATTGCACTTTTTTCTGAGTACATTTCTGGTAATAGAATGGTAAACTCATCTCCACCTTGGCGAGCGACGACATCTTTTGAACGCAAGCAACCGCGTAGTCTGTTTGCTACTTCAATTAATAATAAATCTCCGACGTCATGACCAAGTCTATCGTTAATTTTTTTAAATCGATCTAAATCAAGGAACATGACGGCGACATCATTTGCGTTAGTTTGGGCTGTATTCAAAATGGCTTTTAAATCTTTTTCGAACTTTCGGCGATTTGGTAATCCAGTAAGTGCATCGTGAAAGGCTAAATGTTCTACTTGTTTTTGTTTTTCATATAAAGTGGTAATATCACGCGCTATCCCAAACATTCCGACCACTTCTTTGTTTATAAAAGTAGGGATAAGTGTAATATGGAGATAATAATAATAGCCTTCTTGTTCTTTTGTACGAACTTCTAACGTTTGTGGCTTACCTTCCTTTGTAATTTGTAAAGCCTTCTTAAGTAGTTCGTGGTCTTTTGAATCAATGAAGTGTACCAGAGAATAGCTTGCCACTTCGCAATAATAGGCAGTAAATAAGCTTTCGCATGCCTTATTAGATTGTTGAAAAATGCCATTCATATTTAAAGAGAAAACGGCATCGGGATGATCTTCGAATAAAGATTTATAGCGTTGTTCACTTTTTGATAATGCAAATGCACCTTCTTCAACTTCGCCCTCTAGTTGTGTAGTCAACTGTTCATATGTATGGATTAGTGCTTGATTATCTTTCCACATGTAAAGTTGCCGCAAGAATAACAAAATAAGTGATAACACGAGGCCGATTAACATGAATTTATCATCCCAAGGTTGAATGATAATAAAAGAAAAAGTAATAATTATACTAAAATAAGGTAGTATAAAACGTATATAATCGAATCGATAATATTTTGCTTTCGTTTCATGCTGCATTGGTTTATCCAAAATATATAGTATGGAAGAAAGTCCAATTAATAAAATAGAAGCAGTGTGTATTAAATAATTAATTTCAGCGGAAGTTTTCATCCCAAAATTCAATTGAAACAGATGAATATAACCGTATACGAGTATAATAGTGAAACCGATAATTAATGCGATTCTACTAGAAGAATATTGTTCTCTTCTATATAGGCTAATAACGGCGTAAATTACTAATGATTGTGCAATAAAATACCCAATTAAAACCCAAGTGTCCTTTGTTAACATGCGGAAGCTTGAAATATCTAAGATAAAAGTTAAGGTGAAATAAATGTTCATAATAATAATAAAGATGCTATCGAATGAGAATTGAGAAAGTCCCTTAATAGAGTAATTTTTTATAAACTTTATAGCAAATCCAACAAAGAGCAAAATATATTGTATGATAAAAAAAGGTAATGCTTTATATGAAAATATAGATTGATTATGCATGGAAATCGAACTAAGAAATAGGGTTATCTCCATAACTAATCCACATAGGCAAGTGCATAGTAATAAAATCCAAAATAGTTTATCACTGCGTTTCATTTTTTTAATAGCTTTATATAAACAGTGGCAAGAAAAAAGTGCAGCAAAACAGAATAAGAAAAGAATCCCAATTTCCTTTATATGCGACTCATTTGGAATAAAGAGTATCCAAAGAGCAAATATAGATATGTATATTATGACAAATTGTACATACTTTTTTTGATTAATCATATTATGACTCCGTTTCAATAAAGTTGAATCTCGGGGGAATACTAATTTAAATAATAGCATATAAAATAGGATGTTTTTTACTATAAAAATTACTTTTTTGAAAAAATGGTGCAAAGTTACAATTTACCACTGTAACATTGCACCACTTATTCTTTTAATGCCTCTTATAGCAGAAAGTTCATCTATTAATCGGAATAGTGCTAAGTCTTTTTGTTTACTTTCAATCATAATATCGAAATTATGATTGTTTTTTTTTGCAACGTGTAAGAAGGGCTTAATAAACTCTAAATCGATATATTCAGCATGAGCCCTAAATTCTTTTTCCGATCTTGGGGAGGAAATGTGAACTTTAGGAGAGATATTTGTATGTGACCAAGTTTCAAAAATTGCAGGAAGCAACTCTTCTAGTGGTTCCTCGCAAAGATTGGCCATATGATGATGATAATCAAATACAAATGGGATATTTTCTTTTTGGCAAATTGATAAAGTTTCAGAAGTTGTATACGTTTTATCATCGTTTTCAAGGGTCATTTGTTTTTTTATATGTGCAGGAAGTTTTTTTATGTTTTCATGGAAGCGCTCAATTGCCTTTTCTTTATTTCCATAGGCTCCACCTACATGAATATTAATGTAAGAAGAATCTGCAATGCCTATAGCATCCAATATTTTATAATGATAAGTCATATCCGTAATAGCGTTAGTAGTAATATGTGGCTTGTCACTTGTAAATAAAGTAAATTGATTTGGATGAAAACTTATTCGTAAATTGTGTTCTTTAATTAAAGCCCCTATTTTACGCCAAAGTGGTGTGAATACCCCAATATAGTCAAACTCGACTTCGGGATGTGTTGCAAGTGGGACGATGGAAGACGATAGGCGATATAGCGGGATTTCATGCGCTATATTGTAATGAAGGATACGTATTGTGTGCTCTAAATTTTTCCTTATAACATGGTACAATTTGTCTTCTCGCTCTTGTTTGCTGAGTTTCTTAAAGCTTGTAAACGTCATTGTTTTGGCAGGAGAACAGTCCCAGAGTGCCATTGCATGTGAGACATATCCAAACCGCATAATCATATGAGATACACCTCTTTTATTCATTGTCTTTCCTATAAAAAGAAAGCAAGCATTGTTCCAATCCATTCTTTTCCTCTATCGATAAGAGAAGGTGGGTTTACATCGCTATAGGAAAGTACGGATGCATTCTCTAGATCTTCATGGAATTTATTTTTTACTGTTCGAATGAAATGTTTATTGTATAACAGGCAGTTTATTTCATGGTTAATATATAAACTTCTCATATCAAAGTTTGCTGTTCCAATATCACAAATATCATCATCCACTATAATAATTTTGGCGTGAAAAAAACCTTGTTGAAATGCGTAAATATTGCAACCAGCCTGTATTAATTTTCGGCAGTACGGGAATTTTGCTTCTCGAACGAGAGGGTGATCAGCTTTTTCTGGAACGAGAATTGTGATTTGAACCCCTCTCTCTCTTGCTTTTAATAAGGCATTCATAATTTTTTTTCCAGGAATGAAATATGGTGTACCAATACAGATTTCTTTTTTTGCTCCGTTAATTAAATGTAAAAAAGTATGCTGTAAATAAGCACCATCAGTCGGAATAAATTGATGCATTATGGTACCTGGGTTTTGTTTTGGAAAATAAAGAGAAACATCCAATAAATTCTGTTTCGTATCATCAAACCAGTCATGCAAAAATTGCTTTTGTAAATCTTGAACCCCTTCTCCTGTAAGACGTAAATGATAGTCTCGCCATAATCCTAAATATTCATTATGCCCTAGATACTCTTCGCCGATATTAAAGCCCCCGATATAGCCAGTTTTCCCATCAATCACTGTAATTTTTCTATGATTTCTTTGATTGGCAGAAAAGAAAAGTAGAGGAAATTTTATCTTATGACAAAATGAAAAAGATACACCATGTTTTCGCAGGGAGCGAATAGCTTCGTTTGATAAATAATGGCTGCCAAATCGATCAAGTAAAAGTCGTACTTCAATTCCTTCCTGAGCCTTATCAATCAGCAACTTTAAAAATTCACGACTGATTTTATCGTTTTTTACAATGAAGAATAAAATATGAATGTGGTGCTGTGCTTGTTTTATATCAGTAAATAAGGCGTCATACAAATCTTTCCCGTATGTATAAAGGTGAAAATCACTTTGACGTAAAGGGAAAGTGCGAGAGCTTACCCGCTTTAAATGAAGAAGTCTCCCGTATGAAAGGTCAATTGTAATCCAAAGAGCAACGGATATTAACAAAAGAGATAAGTAGAGCATCAGTGAATTCCCTCCTTCGCATTCTTTTCACCTTCAGTGTGTTACAAATGATACGGGTAGCACGGTTGTTATTATAAATTTCATCAGAGGATAGTATGTCGCACTGATTAAAGTTTCACTTTATCCCGCTTTAACGGGCAGTAAGCTTCCTGCTTCAAAAATTGATGAATAAGTAGAAATTAGTTTGGAAATCAACTGCCCGTAAAAGCCCGATTGGTTCAACTAATAATCAGTGGGGGATGAACCACCCCTATTGATTAAAGTTTCACTTTATCCCGCTTTAACGGGTAGTAAGCTTCCTACTTCAAAAACTGATGAATAAGTAGAAGTTAGTTTGGAAATCAACTGCCCGTAAAAGCCCGATTGGTTCAACTAATAATCAGTGGGGGATGAACCACCCCTACAGATTAAAGTTTCACTTTATAGTTTCACCGAAATAAACAGCTTTATGAAAAAATGTGTTGTTCTATAACAAAAAACTGTTGACTGAATGCTCACTCATTATATAATGGGGGTAGGGGATATAATTCAGAAAATTATATATTTTTGAAGATTCTAAAAAGAAAGAGGGCTTACAAAGAGAGGGGTAGCATAAAAATGAATAGCTTACTGATCATTAATTGGCTGGCTGCCATTGCTGTTATTGCTTATGCAGGATATTTGTTTGTATATCTTATACGGACGAGAATAGCCTACATACAATTAGGAAAAAAAATTGAATTTGACCGTCGTTTTAAAGAGCGTTGGGATCTTCTTAAGGTCAATGTTTTCGGTCAGAAAAAGCTGCTGAAAGATAAGAAAAGCGGCATCATTCACGTTATGTTCTTTTACGGATTTATTCTTGTCCAATTTGGAGCAATTGACTTCGTTTGGAAAGGACTCGCACCAGGATCACATCTTCCACTTGGACCACTATACCCTGCATTTACATTCTTCCAGGAAATTGTCACACTTGTTATTTTAATTGCAGTATTTTGGGCTTTTCATAGACGTTATGTAGAAAAGCTTGTTCGTTTAAAACGTAACTTCAAATCAGGTCTTGTTCTTATCTTTATCGGTGGTTTAATGATCTCTGTGCTACTTGGTAACGGTATGGGACTTATATGGCATGGCGAGGAGCTTTCATGGAGTGAACCAATTGCTTCTGCAATCGCTTACGTTTTTAGCGGGATAAATGAAACCGTAGCCATTTCAGTGTTCTATTTCTCTTGGTGGGTGCATTTACTAATTTTGTTAACGTTTTTAGTGTATGTTCCACAATCAAAACATGCGCATTTAATTGCGGGACCAGCTAATGTATTTTTCGGTCGTATTTCAAATCCAGGGAAGCTTGAAAAGATTGATTTTGAAGATGAAACACAAGAAACATTTGGTGTTGGTAAAATTGAAGACTTTAGACAAAATCAACTTATTGACTTATACGCTTGTGTAGAGTGTGGCCGTTGTACAAATATGTGTCCAGCAACAGGCACAGGGAAAATGTTATCGCCGATGGACTTAATATTAAAACTTCGCGATCATTTAACTGATAAAGGGGCTGCGGTAACATCAAAAGCACCGTGGGTTCCAGTAGTTGCCTTCAATAATACACAAGGAAATCAGTTAGCGATGATGGCAGCTGGAAAAGGACAACAAGAATCAGCGGCTACAACGCTCGCTTACGATCCGAGTTTAATCGGAGATGTTATTACAGAAGAAGAGATTTGGGCATGTACAACGTGTCGTAACTGTGAAGATCAATGTCCAGTTATGAATGAGCATGTTGACAAAATTATTGATTTACGTCGATATCTCGTTTTAACAGAAGGAAAAATGGACGCGGAAGCACAACGCGCGATGACAAACATCGAGCGTCAAGGAAATCCGTGGGGTCTGAACCGTAAAGAGCGTGAAACATGGCGCCAAGGTGATGACGAAGTAACAGTTCCAACTGTAAAAGAAAAATCAAAAGCTGGTGAGGAATTCGAGTATTTATTCTGGGTTGGTTCAATGGGATCATACGACAACCGTAGTCAGAAGATTGCAATATCATTTGCGAAGTTAATGAACGAAGCAGGCATTTCATTCGCAATTCTCGGTAATAAAGAAAAGAATTCTGGAGATACACCACGTCGCCTCGGAAATGAATTTGTATTCCAAGAGATGGCGACAAAGAATATCGAAGAATTTGAAAAGGCAGGAGTGAAGAAAATCGTTACGATTGATCCTCATGCTTATAACACATTTAAAAATGAGTATCCGGAATTTGGCTTGCAAGCAGAAGTCTATCATCATACAGAATTGTTAGCCCAGTGGGTGAAAGAAGGGCGTTTAAAGCCTGTTTATGCTATTGAAGAAACAGTTACGTACCATGATTCCTGTTATTTAGGAAGATACAACGAAGTGTACGAAGCGCCACGTGACATTTTGAAAGCGATTCCTGGAGTGAATCTTGTAGAAATGGCACGTAACCGTGAGACTGGAATGTGTTGTGGCGCAGGTGGTGGCTTAATGTGGATGGAAGAAACAACAGGCTCTCGTATTAACGTTGCTCGTACAGAACAAGCATTAGCTGTACAGCCATCCATTATCGGTACAGGTTGTCCATATTGCTTAACGATGATCAGTGATGGCACGAAAGCGAAAGAGGTAGAAGAAAAAGTTCAAACTCTTGATGTGACAGAGATTTTAGAACGATCTGTTATCGGACAGAAAAAAGAAGCGATGTAGTTTATAAGAATGTATACAACTTTAGAAAGAGGTGCAATGATTGCACCTCTTCTCAACGTAGGGATACCGAGCGAGCGCTCAGTGTTAAAAAATGAAATGGGGGAAAGAAACATGAGTAAAACAGTTATTTTAAGTGCTGCAAGAACACCAGTTGGAAAATTCGGAGGATCTTTAAAAGATGTAAAAGCGACGGAACTTGGAGGAATTGCAATTAAAGCAGCGCTTGAAAGAGCAAATGTTGCAGCTAGTGATGTTGAAGAAGTTATATTTGGAACGGTTATTCAAGGTGGACAGGGACAAATTCCATCGCGCCAAGCTGCAAGGGCTGCAGGAATCCCTTGGGAAGTGCAGACGGAAACAGTCAATAAAGTTTGTGCATCAGGCCTTCGTGCGGTTACGTTAGCGGATCAGATTATTCGTACTGGCGATCAATCACTGATTGTAGCTGGTGGTATGGAGTCGATGAGTAACAGTCCTTACATTTTACGCGGAGCAAGATGGGGATACAGAATGGGCAACAACGAAGTTATTGATTTAAACGTTGCTGACGGTTTAACATGCGCATTTTCAGGTACACACATGGGTGTTTATGGCGGAGAAGTTGCGAAGGAAGATGGAATTTCTCGCGAAGCGCAAGATGAATGGGCATATCGTAGCCATCAGCGTGCGGTTTCAGCGCATAAAGAAGGACGTTTTGAAGAGGAAATCGTTCCAGTAACGATCCCGCAAAGAAAAGGCGATTCTATTGTCGTTGCAAAGGATGAGGCGCCACGTGAAGATACAACGATTGAAAAGTTAGCAAAGTTAAAACCTGTATTTGATAAGACAGCGGCGGTGACAGCTGGTAATGCGCCAGGCTTGAACGATGGTGGTGCCGCACTTGTATTAATGAGCGAAGACAGAGCGAAGCAAGAAGGAAGAAAGCCATTAGCGACAATTTTGGCGCATACAGCAATTGCAGTGGAATCTAAAGATTTCCCAAGAACGCCAGGTTATGCAATTAACGCATTGCTTGAAAAAACAGGCAAGACAATTGAAGATATCGATTTATTCGAGATTAATGAAGCATTTGCAGCGGTAGCAATTGCAAGTACAGAAATCGCAGGAATTGATCCAGAAAAATTGAATGTAAATGGCGGCGCAGTAGCGATGGGACATCCAATTGGAGCAAGCGGAGCGCGCATTATCGTTACACTAATCCATGCGCTTAAGCAGCGCGGCGGCGGAATTGGAATTGCTTCGATTTGTAGCGGTGGCGGTCAAGGGGACGCAGTGATGATTGAAGTTCACTAATTAAAGTTCGAGGGTATAAAATTTATTAACAATTAAGGGGGAAGAAAAAATGGGTGTACAAAACATTGTTGTAATTGGTGCAGGGCAAATGGGATCAGGAATTGCACAAGTATGTGCAATGGCAGGATATGACGTGAAGGTACAAGATTTAAAACAAGAGCAATTAGATAGAGGTTTGGCTATCATTACGAAAAACTTAGCGCGCCAAGTAGAAAAAGGACGCATGAAGGAAGAAGAGAAGGAAGCGACATTAAATCGTCTTACAGTAACGCTTGATTTAGATTGTGTGAAAGAAGCGGATCTTATTATTGAAGCAGCTGTTGAGAAAATGGATATTAAAAAGAAAATCTTTGTGAATCTAGATGAAATTGCTCCAGAACACGCAATTTTAGCGACGAATACGTCATCTCTGCCAATTACAGAAATTGCAGCGGTAACGAAGCGTCCGGAAAAAGTAATCGGTATGCACTTTATGAATCCAGTTCCAGTTATGAAGCTTGTTGAGATTATTCGTGGTTTGGCTACAGATGATGCGGTATATGAAGCAATTGAAGATATTACGAAAAAAATTGGGAAAGTACCAGTTGAAGTAAATGATTTCCCAGGTTTTGTATCAAACCGCATTTTGTTACCGATGATTAACGAAGCAATTTATACGTTATATGAAGGTGTAGCGACGAAAGAAGCAATTGATGAAGTAATGAAGCTGGGTATGAACCATCCGATGGGGCCTTTGACGCTCGCTGATTTTATCGGTTTAGATACGTGTTTATACATTATGGAAGTGTTGCATGAAGGATTAGGAGATAGTAAATATCGCCCATGTCCGTTATTACGTAAGTATGTGAATGCAGGATGGTTAGGTCGTAAAACAGGTCGTGGATTCTACGTTTACGAATAAATTCCCCCTTTGTTACAAAATAGTGGTCTTACCAAATTGTTAAAAGGATATATAGCAAATGGAGGCGGATTATATGAACTTTCGTTTTAATGAAGAGCAGCAAATGATGAGGAAAATGGTTCGGGATTTTGCACAGAAGGAAATAGCTCCCTTTGTTCCTAGTATGGAACAAGGGGTGTTCCCAAAAGAGGTTTTACAAAAGATGGGTAATCTTGGATTAATGGGGATTCCAGCGCCTGCAAAATACGGCGGGGCAGAAATGGATTTTATTTCTTACATTCTAGCAATTGAGGAAATCTCAAAGGTAAGTGCAACAGTTGGTGTAATTTTAGCTGTACATACGTCAGTTGGAATGAATCCGATTTTATATTTCGGAACAGAAGAACAGAAGAAAAAATATGTTTCTAAACTTGCAACCGGGGAATATTTAGGCGCATTTGCTTTAACAGAGCCAAATTCAGGATCGGATGCAGGGAGTTTGAAATCAAGAGCTGTAAAAAAAGACGATCATTATATTATTAATGGATCGAAAGTGTTTATTACAAATGGTGGTGAAGCAAGTACGTACATTGTATTCGCTTCTACAAATCCAGATGCAGGAAAAAGTGGTATTTCTGCATTTATAGTAGAGAAAGATACACCTGGTTTAATCATCGGAAAAGATGAACATAAGATGGGGCTTCTCGGTTCTCGTACGGTACAACTTACTTTTGAAGATATGAAAGTGCCAGCTGAGAATTTACTTGGGGAAGAAGGACAAGGATTCAAGGTGGCAATGGCGAATTTAGATGTTGGGCGAATTGGAATCGGTGCACAGGCGTTAGGAATTGCTGAAGCGGCGCTTGCATGTGCGATTGATTATGCAAAAGAACGAGAGCAATTTGGGAAACCAATTGCGGCGCAGCAAGGGATTGGCTTCAAGCTTGCAGATATGGCAACAAGTGTCGAAGCAGCAAGGTTACTCGTATATAGAGCGGCGTCTCTTAGGGCGCAAGGATTACCATGCGGTAAAGAAGCATCTATTGCGAAATTATTTGCTTCTAAGACAGCGGTTGAAGTCGCGATTGAAGCGGTGCAAGTATTTGGTGGTTACGGTTATACGAAAGACTATCCAGTAGAACGATTTTTCCGTGATGCGAAAATCACGCAAATATATGAAGGAACAAGTGAAATACAGAAACTTGTTATTAGCCGTGCTTTATAAAAGGGCGAGGGGGAGACGGAGATGCATTTTAAACTATCAGAAGAACATGAAATGATAAGAAAAATGGTTCGAGATTTTGCTAAAAATGAAGTAGCACCAACAGCAGCTGAGCGTGATGAGGAAGAGAGATTTGATCGAGAGTTATTTGATCAAATGGCAGAGCTTGGTTTAACCGGTATTCCGTGGCCTGAAGAATACGGCGGAATTGGAAGCGATTACTTAGCATACGTAATTGCTATTGAAGAATTATCTCGAGTTTGTGCTTCAACAGGTGTAACACTATCTGCACATACTTCACTTGCGGGATGGCCAATTTTTAAATTTGGGACAGAAGAACAAAAGCAAAAGTTTTTACGACCGATGGCTGAAGGGAAGAAAATTGGTGCATACGGCTTAACGGAGCCAGGATCTGGATCGGATGCTGGTGGAATGAAGACAATCGCAAAGAGAGATGGCGACCATTATATTTTAAATGGATCAAAAATTTTCATTACAAATGGCGGTATTGCTGATATTTATGTTGTTTTTGCGCTAACTAATCCTGAATCGAAGCAGCGCGGTACGAGTGCATTTATTGTAGAAAGTGATACACCGGGATTTTCAGTTGGGAAGAAGGAGAGCAAGCTAGGGATTCGCTCTTCACCAACGACTGAAATTATGTTTGAAGATTGCCGTATTCCTGTAGAGAATCTACTTGGAGAAGAGGGGCAAGGATTTAAAGTTGCGATGCAAACATTAGATGGAGGTCGTAACGGTATTGCGGCGCAAGCTGTTGGTATTGCACAAGGGGCTTTAGATGCTTCTGTAGAATATGCAAGGGAGCGCCATCAATTTGGAAAGCCAATTGCGGCGCAGCAAGGGATTGGCTTTAAACTTGCGGATATGGCAACAGATGTAGAAGCGGCACGCCTTTTAACATATCAAGCGGCTTGGCTTGAATCAGAAGGGCTTCCGTATGGAAAAGAATCAGCGATGTCAAAAGTATTTGCGGGGGATACAGCGATGAAGGTGACGACTGAAGCGGTGCAAGTATTTGGTGGTTACGGTTATACGAAAGATTATCCAGTAGAGCGTTATATGCGAGATGCAAAGATTACACAAATATATGAAGGAACACAAGAGATTCAGAGGCTTGTAATTTCTCGTATGTTAACGAAGTAGGAACGAAAGCGTAGGTATTTTCCTACGCTTTTTCCTTCCAAAAAATAATAGAGAGAGGTGAAGGTAATGGTTAAACATAATGTACATGCATCGGTGAAAGATGAAAAATTAGTTGCGTTAAGACGTGAACAAATGATTAAAGGTGCGGTGCAACTGTTTAAACAAAAAGGATTTCCGCGTACAACAACGAGAGAGATTGCAAAAGCGGCGGGATTTAGTATAGGGACACTTTATGAGTACATTCGTACAAAAGATGATGTTTTGTATTTAGTTTGTGATAGTATATATGAACATGTAAAAGAACGATTAGAGGAAGTAGTATGTACAGAAAAAGGGAGTATAGAAAGTTTAAAGATAGCGATAACGAATTACTTTAAAGTGATGGACGAATTACAAGAAGAAGTATTAATTATGTATCAAGAAGTACGTTTTTTACCGAAAGAATCTCTCCCATATGTATTAGAAAAAGAGTTTCAAATGGTAGGAATGTTTGAGGATATTTTAGAACAGTGTACGGAAAATGGAACGTTTATATTAAATAAAAAAGAAATACAGCTTCTTGCACATAATATTTTTATACAAGGACAAATGTGGGGGTTTAGACGCTGGGCGCTGCAAAAACTGTATACGCTTGAAGAATACACAGAAATGCAAATTAGGTATGTGTTGCAAGGTGCCCATATGCTTCCGAAATAAGGAACAGACAAATTATTAATTTTATTACCATATAAAAGTTTCCCGTTTTTTTTGTAGCATATTTGTGCGACTTTTGTTTATAATGAATAGTATGGATTTTTTTAAGCAGACCGTTATATATAAGGTTATATTTGATGAAAGGAAGTGCCGCATAAGTGAATTTTAAGCAATATTCACCAGAAGAGCTAAAAGAATGTTCAATGATTGAAGTTGTACATAGCGTTTTAGGGGATAAAAGACAAGCAACGACATTCAACGAGTTGGTTCAAGAAATCGCTCAAGTGCTGGGACTATCTCAAGAGCAAGTTAATGCGAAACTCGCACAATTTTATACAGACTTAAACATCGATGGACGTTTCATTAATTTAGGAGAAAATCGTTGGGGACTACGCAGCTGGTACCCATATGAGCAAATTGATGAAGAAATCTTACCGCAGCCAAAACCGAAGAAGAAACGTAAAGTTGAAGAAGACGGTTTTGACGACTACATTGAAGAAGATGAAGATGACTTTGACGATGCAGACGGAAATGCAGACGAAGAAGATGATGTAGAAGATTTGGACAAGGTTCTTGAAGAAGAAGACGGAGATGACGACGATCTTGATGATTTAGAAGAAGATGAAGAAGACGACTTCGCTGAAGAAGAACTTGAGTATGATGAAACTGAAGAAGAAGAGGAAGAACTGTAGTTCTTGACTTTTCATTATCGTCCATGTAGAATCATTTTTGGGCTCTTTAAAAAAGGACGATAATACTTTTAAAGTGTAAATATAAAAGAAAATTGCTCCCTACTTATTACTTTATGTGATGAGGGGAGCAATTTTCTTTTTTGTTTTTTGTTTAGAAAATAAAAAGAGTCTAACAATAAGATGGATACAGTGTTATCTACATACGTTGCGCTTTGCAACGGTGATTATATAACAGCAAAATAGAAGGGAGCTTTTTCATGACTAAGTATATTTTTGTAACAGGCGGTGTAGTATCGTCTTTAGGAAAAGGTATTACAGCAGCATCTCTTGGAAGACTTTTAAAAAATCGTGGTTTAAATGTAACGATTCAAAAGTTTGATCCATACATTAACGTAGACCCAGGGACTATGAGCCCATACCAACACGGTGAGGTATTCGTAACAGATGATGGCGCAGAAACTGACTTAGACCTTGGTCACTATGAGCGTTTTATCGACATTAACTTAAACAAATACAGCAACGTAACAACAGGTAAAATTTACTCTTCAGTTCTTCAAAAAGAGCGTCGCGGTGAATATTTAGGAGGAACAGTTCAAGTTATTCCTCACATTACTAACGAAATTAAAGAGCGCGTATATCGTTCTGGCCGTGAAACAAATGCGGATGTTGTTATTACAGAAATCGGTGGAACTGTTGGTGATATCGAGTCTCTACCATTCTTAGAAGCAATCCGTCAAATTAAGAGCGACATCGGTCGTGACAATGTAATGTACATTCACTGTACGTTAATCCCGTACTTAAAAGCAGCGGGTGAAATGAAAACAAAACCAACACAACATAGTGTTAAAGAACTTCGTAGCTTAGGTATTCAACCAAATATTATCGTTGTTCGTACAGAACTTCCTGTTTCTCAAGATATGAAAGACAAGCTTGCATTATTCTGTGACATCGATACAAAAGCAGTTATCGAAGCTCGCGATGCAGATACTTTATATGCGGTTCCATTATCTCTTCAAGAACAAAACATGGACCAAATCGTTTGTGATCACTTAAAATTAGACAATCCAGCTGCAGATATGACAGAGTGGACTGCGCTAGTTAACAAGGTACGTAACCTTTCTAAGAAAACAAAAATCGCTCTTGTTGGTAAATATGTAGAACTTCAAGATGCATATATTTCTGTTGTAGAAGCACTTCGTCATGCTGGTTACTCATTCGATACAGATGTAGAAGTAAAATGGGTAAATGCTGAGCACGTAACAGCAGAAAATGTACAAGAATTAGTAGGAGACACAGATGGTATCCTTGTACCAGGTGGCTTCGGCGATCGTGGTGTAGAAGGTAAAATCGTTGCGATTCAATATGCTCGTGAAAACAAAGTTCCATTCTTAGGAATTTGCTTAGGTATGCAACTTGCATCAATCGAATTCGCACGTAATGTATTAGGTTTAGAAGGTGCTAACTCTTCTGAAATTAACCCTGATACACCATACGCAATCATTGACCTATTACCAGAACAAAAAGATGTAGAGGACCTAGGTGGTACACTTCGTCTTGGTCTATACCCATGTAAGCTTTCTGAAGAAACAAATGCTTACAATGCTTATAATGAGCCGGTTGTATATGAGCGTCATCGTCATCGTTATGAGTTCAACAACCAGTTCCGTCCGGATATGGAAAAAGAAGGATTCGTATTCTCTGGTACAAGCCCAGACGGTCGTCTAGTTGAAATCATTGAATTAAAAGACCACCCTTGGTTCGTAGCAGCACAGTTCCACCCAGAACTTGTTTCTCGTCCAAACCGTCCACAACCATTGTTCCATGACTTCGTAAGAGCTTCTATTACGAATAAAGAGAGCAAGTAATAAAAAAAGCGCCGTCACTTTAAAGTGACGGCGCTTTTTTTTAATATTCGTTTAACATTTCATCGATTGTAAATTTGATTCCGTGATAAGCAAATAAAGCTACTATTAAGCTTGGGAACCCGTAGCGATTACCTTCATCGTCTGGAATAAGGCCTTTTAACAGTTTTGTATCAATATGTACGTCTGTATATTGTTCCAGTGATTTCGTACCTTCTTGAAGAGCAGAAATGCCGACAATAGAGTGTCCCTCTTCTTGTAGTTTTTTTGCAATTTCTACAACTGCTTCATCTGTTGAAAAACGGCTAATAAGAAGTACACGATCCGCAGAGGTTACTTCTGCTTCTTTACCATTTTCAAATAAGCGTTTTGCTTGCTTCATTGGTTCAGCACCGAATAGTGCTTCGGTAACAACACCATCCATTTCATTTGTACCATATAAATAAATGAAACCATCGCCAATTAGTGCTTGAGCAAGTAAACGAGCGCTATCTTCTATATTCATTTCTTCTTTTTGAGAAACTCTGGAGAAATAACCACTTAATTGAGTTGAAAAAATTTTTAACATAATGTTACTCCCTTCGTACGTGTTTGCCGGCTTTCATTATAGTTTATTTTTTTAGAAAGGTGAAATCGTAGGGTAGCATAACAAAATAGGAAACGGTAAAATAAGAAAGAATAGGAAGGAATTTGCCAAAGAATAGCGAAAATAAATCGTTAAGATATAAGAAGCTTTAAATCTTGTACTTACACAGAAAGGTTGGGAATTATGGAAGGTAAAATTTTAATCGTTGATGATCAATATGGGATTCGTGTGTTATTACATGAAGTGTTCCAAAAAGAAGGTTATCAGACATTCCAAGCAGCGAATGGATTTCAAGCTTTAGATATCGTGAAAAAAGATAATCCGGATTTAGTAGTATTAGATATGAAAATTCCAGGCATGGATGGTATAGAGATTTTAAAGCATGTAAAAGAAATTGATGAGAGTATTAAAGTCATTTTAATGACTGCTTATGGAGAGCTTGATATGATCCAAGAAGCAAAAGATTTAGGTGCTTTAATGCATTTTGCTAAACCATTTGATATTGATGAAATTCGTCAAGCTGTGAGAAATGAGCTCGCTGTAGAGGCGTAAAAATGAATTTTTTATAAAAAATATGGAAAAAAGCGTTTACATGGACTATTGTGCAGGTGAATACGGTTGAGTTTTTGAGTACAAGTTGTTATCCTATTGAGTGTAGAAAAAAGTCCGGTATGTAGATATACATATTTTACCTTATTCTGGTCATACTACCAGCGATAAGAACTTATCGGATACAAAAAACGTTTTTTAGGAGGATTCACCATGCCTTTAGTTTCTATGAAAGAAATGCTAAACAAAGCACTAGAAGGAAAATACGCAGTTGGTCAATTCAACATGAACAACTTAGAGTGGACTCAAGCTATCTTAGCTGCTGCGGAAGAAGAAAAATCTCCTGTAATCCTAGGTGTATCTGAGGGTGCAGCTCGTCATATGACTGGTTTCAAAACAGTTGTAGCTATGGTTAAAGCTTTAATCGAAGAAATGAACATCACTGTTCCTGTAGCGATTCACCTTGACCATGGTTCAAGCTTCGAAAAATGTAAAGAAGCAATTGATGCAGGTTTCACATCTGTAATGATCGACGCTTCTCACCACCCATTCGAAGAAAACGTTGAAACTACTAAACAAGTAGTAGAATACGCACACGCTCGTAACGTATCTGTTGAAGCTGAGCTTGGAACAGTTGGCGGACAAGAAGACGACGTAATCGCTGAAGGCGTAATTTACGCTGATCCAGCAGAGTGTAAGCACCTTGTTGAAGCAACAGGTATCGATTGCCTAGCTCCAGCTTTAGGTTCTGTACACGGTCCTTACAAAGGTGAGCCTAACTTAGGATTCGCTGAAATGGAACAAGTTCGTGACTTCACTGGCGTACCTTTAGTATTACACGGTGGTACTGGTATCCCAACTGCTGATATCGTAAAAGCTATCTCTTTAGGTACTTCAAAAATCAACGTAAACACTGAGAACCAAATCGAGTTTACAAAAGCTGTTCGTGAAGTATTAAACAAAGACCAAGAAGTTTACGACCCTCGTAAATTTATCGGACCTGGCCGCGACGCTATTAAAGCAACTGTTGCTGGTAAAATGCGTGAGTTCGGTTCTAACGGTAAAGCGTAAGAATAAAATTCCGTTTTGGAAACCGTCTAGTCTTTTAGACGGTTTCCTTTCGTTGTATAATGAAAGCGTGAACAAGTCGAAAGATTTTATCATTTTTGGTTTTTAAATAGAAAATAATGTGCATAGTCCTATTAATAAATGTGATAACGTATCTAAATTGATAAAGTGAATTCGATGAATAGTTGATCTTTATCTATTCGTGCTACAGGAGAAATGAAGATAATGGTTTCCTATTTATCCCGCATTAAAGGGCAGTAAGACCCCCACCTCAAAATTTAGTGGAAGCAAAGAAGTTAGGTGGGGGTCAACTGCCCGTAAAAGCCCGATTGGTTCAACTAATAACCAGTGGGGGATAAACACCCCCGACTAATTAAAGTTTCACTTTATTGAGTTTTGGGATGGAAAGAGTAATTGAGATTCTTAAGGGGAGCTTTCTATAAAAATATAGAAAGTAAATACATTCACAAGAAGGGAGCTCAATATGGAAAAATTGCTAATTGAAGGCGGAAGAGCTTTAAATGGAACAATTCGAGTAAGCGGTGCAAAGAACAGTGCCGTTGCATTAATTCCAGCGACAATTTTAGCAGATACTCCAGTAACTATTGGTGGTGTCCCTAATATTTCGGACGTGAAAATGTTAGGAGACTTACTAGAGGAAATTGGAGGGAAAGTAACTTATGGACAGGAGGAAGAGATGGTAGTCGATCCTTCTAACATGGTTGCAATGCCTTTGCCAAATGGAAAAGTGAAAAAGTTGCGCGCTTCTTATTATTTAATGGGTGCGATGCTTGGCCGTTTTAAAAAAGCTGTTATTGGGCTTCCGGGTGGATGTCATTTAGGACCGAGGCCAATTGATCAGCATATTAAAGGGTTTGAAGCGCTGGGTGCACATGTTACAAATGAACAAGGTGCCATCTATTTAAGGGCAGATGAACTACATGGAGCACGTATTTATTTAGATGTTGTTAGTGTGGGAGCTACGATTAATATTATGCTAGCAGCTGTACGAGCGAAAGGTAGAACTGTTATTGAAAATGCAGCGAAAGAGCCCGAGATTATTGATGTAGCTACATTGTTAACAAGCATGGGAGCACGTATTAAAGGTGCTGGTACAGATGTAATCCGAATAGATGGTGTGGACTCTTTACATGGTTGTCACCATACTATCATCCCAGATCGTATCGAAGCTGGTACGTATATGATTCTAGGAGCTGCATCAGGAGGAGAAGTAACGGTTGATAACGTTATTCCTCAGCACTTAGAATCAGTTACTGCAAAGCTAAGAGAAGCTGGTGTTCAAGTTGAAACGAACGATGATCAAATTACGGTGAACGGTAATAGAAAGTTAAAAGTAGTTGATATCAAAACGCTTGTATATCCAGGTTTTCCAACAGATTTACAACAGCCGTTTACGACGCTTTTAACAAAAGCGCACGGGACGGGAGTTGTAACAGATACAATTTACGGTGCCCGTTTCAAACACATTGATGAATTACGTCGTATGAATGCTCAAATTAAAGTAGAAGGTCGTTCGGCAATTGTAACTGGTCCTGTGTTACTGCAAGGTGCAAAAGTGAAGGCGAGTGATTTACGAGCGGGAGCGGCACTTGTTATTGCAGGGTTAATGGCAGATGGAATTACAGAAGTAACAGGACTTGAGCATATTGATCGAGGTTATGAGAATATAGTGGACAAGCTTAAAGGGCTTGGAGCAAACATTTGGCGAGAACAAATGACAAAACAAGAAATTGAAGAGATGAAGAACGCATAAGTGATACTTCCGCAAGGGGGAAGCGAAGCATCACTACTTGCGGAAGTACACTTTATAGAAAAACACGGTTCACAAAATACGGCAGAAATATAAAGACTTAAAGGAGAGGGATTATTGTGGAAAGAAGTTTATCTATGGAGTTAGTACGTGTAACAGAGGCTGCAGCATTATCATCAGCGCGTTGGATGGGGCGCGGGAAAAAAGATGAAGCAGACGGTGCAGCAACATCAGCTATGCGTGATGTATTTGATACAATTCCGATGAAAGGTACAGTTGTAATTGGTGAAGGTGAGATGGATGAAGCACCAATGCTATATATCGGAGAGAAATTAGGTACAGGATATGGACCACGTGTAGACGTTGCAGTTGATCCTTTAGAAGGGACAAACATCGTAGCAGCTGGTGGCTGGAATGCTCTTGCTGTTATTGCAATTGCAGACCATGGTAATTTGTTACATGCTCCTGACATGTACATGGATAAAATCGCGGTTGGCCCAGAAGCAGTTGGGGCGGTCGACATTGATGCGCCTATTATTGATAACTTACGTGCAGTTGCGAAAGCGAAAAATAAAGATATTGAAGATGTTGTAGCGACAGTTTTAAATCGCCCACGTCATCAAGAAATTATCGAAGAAATTCGTAAAGCTGGTGCTCGTATTAAATTAATTAATGATGGAGATGTAGCTGGAGCGATTAATACAGCGTTTGATCGTACAGGTGTAGATATTTTATTTGGATCTGGTGGAGCACCTGAAGGTGTATTAGCAGCAGTTGCTTTAAAATGTTTAGGTGGAGAAATTCACGGAAAACTATTGCCACAAAACGAAGCTGAATTAGCGCGTTGTAAAAAAATGGGCATAGAAGACATTAATCGTATCCTTCGTATGGAGGACTTAGTAAAAGGTGACGATGCAATCTTTGCAGCAACAGGTGTAACAGATGGAGAACTATTACGCGGTGTTCAATTTAAAGGTAGCGTAGGAACAACGCAATCTCTTGTTATGCGTGCGAAATCAGGCACAGTTCGCTTCGTAGATGGTCGTCATAGCTTAAATAAAAAACCGAACTTGGTTATTAAGTAAAAGGTGGAAGCGGCTCGCTCAGAATCGCAGGACATTGGAACTCTCGACCTTGAAGCGCTCTTTGCTTCGAGTGAGAGAGTGAAATGACCGGAGATTCTAGCCGCTGGAACTGGATTTAAGTAAAAAGCGTAAGCAGCTTGCTCAGAAGGGGAAGGCATTGGAACTCCTGACGAAGAGGCGTTTTGTGCCTCGCAGGAAGGGGTGAAATGACTGACCATTCTAGCTTGCTGAAGCTGGATTAAATAAAAAGCGTAAGCGGCTCGTTCAGAATGGGAGGGGGATGGAGCTTCTGACGTAGAGGCGCTTTTTGCCTCGCAGGAAGAAGTGAAGCCACCGACCATTCTAGCTGCTGAAGCTGGATTAAATAAAAAGCGTAAGCGGCTCCTTCAGAAAGGTTAAAATGGTCGATCTTTTTAACTATCGGAGCTGGAACTAAACTAAATAAGAAGCGAAGACAAATTTTCTTGTCTTCGCTTCTTGTATTTGTGTTCCAACGTATTGATTAAAACTAGATAAAAGGGTTACAATAGTGAATATTACCCTACTTGAACTTATTGCCTTTCATTATTAATTATTTGCCTTCCGTATTTTTCCCTTTACCCATGAAAAAAGAGAATAACGTTAAAGTGTGGTGTCTGAATGAATTTGTCAATTGCAGCATTAGAAAACATGAAATTAAAAGAGTTATACGAGCTTGCGAAAGAATTTAAGATTTCGTATTATAGCAAGTTAACGAAAAAAGAGTTAATCTTTTCTATTTTGAAAGCTCGAGCAGAAAAAGAAGGTTTCTTTTTCATGGAAGGCGTATTAGAAATTATTCAATCAGAAGGATTTGGATTCCTACGTCCTATCAACTATTCTCCAAGCTCAGAAGATATTTATATCTCAGCTTCGCAAATTCGTCGTTTCGATTTACGTAATGGAGACAAAGTTTCTGGTAAAGTACGACCTCCGAAAGAAAATGAACGCTATTTTGGGTTATTACAAGTTGAAGCTGTAAACGGAGATGATCCAGATTCAGCAAAAGAGCGTGTGCATTTCCCTGCATTAACACCATTATACCCAGATCGCCAAATGAAATTGGAAACGGAACCGAAAAAGTTACCGACACGTATCATGGATTTAATCGCACCAGTTGGATTTGGACAACGTGGTTTAATTGTTGCGCCTCCAAAGGCTGGTAAAACAAGTCTATTAAAAGAAATTGCACACAGTGTTACAACAAATCATCCAGAAGCAGAATTAATTGTTCTTTTAATTGATGAGCGTCCAGAGGAAGTAACAGACATTGAACGTTCTGTTAAGGGTGACGTTGTAAGTTCTACTTTTGATGAAGTACCAGAAAATCATATTAAAGTAGCTGAACTTGTGTTAGAACGTGCAATGCGTCTTGTAGAGCACAAAAAAGATGTTATCATTTTAATGGATAGTATTACCCGTTTAGCGCGAGCTTACAACCTCGTTATTCCGCCAAGTGGTAGAACATTATCGGGTGGTATCGACCCAGCGGCTTTCCATAGACCGAAGCGTTTCTTTGGAGCTGCACGTAATATTGAAGAAGGCGGTAGCTTAACGATTTTAGCAACAGCCCTTGTTGATACAGGATCTCGTATGGACGATGTTATTTACGAGGAATTTAAAGGAACTGGAAATATGGAACTTCACTTAGATCGTTCGTTAGCTGAACGTCGTATCTTCCCAGCGATTGATATTCGTCGTTCTGGTACACGTAAAGAAGATCTATTAATTCCAAAAGAGCATTTAGACAAGTTATGGGGCATTCGTAAAACAATGCGTGATACACCAGACTTTGTTGAAAGTTTCTTACGTAAGCTTCGTCAAACGAAGACAAACGAAGAATTTTTACAAAACATTGTTGCAGACTCTAAAAGGTATGTAACAACTAAGTAAAGGGAAAAGATTGGGACTCGCTTATTTTATAGTAAGCGAGTTTTCTTATGCCTTTTAGGTGATATTAAAGAGAGAAATAAGTGGGAGAACCTTAGCTGGTCAGAGCTGAGCGAGCCCAAGCCACTTTAAATTTCAAAAGACAAAAACAGGTAGTTGCAAAATGAAGTTAGCCTTGTTATAATTTCATCATATGTGTTTCATCAATATAGTTGTGTATGCAGCTGAAGATGAAAAACTCTGTTTCGAAAATGATTCAGGGCGGAAGGAGATGAAAAGAATGAAAGCAGGAATTCACCCAGATTACAAGAAAGTTGTATTCATGGACACAAACACAGGCTTCAAATTCTTAAGCGGGTCTACTAAAGGCTCTAGCGAAACTGTTGAGTGGGAAGATGGTAACACTTATCCATTACTAAAAGTTGAGATCAGTTCTGATTCTCACCCATTCTACACTGGACGTCAGAAGTTTGCTACTGCAGACGGACGCGTTGATCGCTTCAATAAGAAATACGGTATCAAGTAATAAAAACATAAAACAGGCAAGTGTATGTATTCGCTTGTCTGTTTTTTTTGTGAAAATATTATACCTTTACCCTACTTTTAACTAAAAAGTAGATGAAAGGAGAGCTTCATGTACTTAATAAATCAAAATGGCTGGATTGAAGTGATTTGCGGTAGTATGTTTTCTGGTAAATCAGAAGAGTTAATCCGCCGTGTGCGCCGTACGCAATTTGCAAAACAACATGCAATTGTATTTAAACCATGTATTGATAATCGCTATAGTGAAGAAGACGTTGTATCACATAACGGATTAAAGGTAAAAGCAGTTCCTGTTTCAGCTTCAAAAGATATATTTGAACATATCACTGAAGATATGGATGTAATTGCAATCGATGAGGTACAATTCTTTGATGGGGACATTGTGGAAGTGGTGCAAGTATTGGCAAATCGTGGCTATCGTGTCATTGTAGCTGGTTTAGACCAAGATTTCCGTGGTCTACCATTTGGACAAGTTCCTCAGCTGATGGCAATTGCTGAACATGTAACAAAGCTACAAGCAGTATGTTCTGCATGTGGATCTCCGGCAAGTCGTACACAACGATTAATTGATGGAGAACCAGCGGCATTTGATGATCCGATTATTTTAGTTGGGGCTTCAGAATCGTATGAACCACGATGTCGTCATTGTCATGCAGTTCCTACAAACAAAGACAAGTAAAACTCGCTGCGCAAGGCGGGTTTTTTTCAGAATGGAGAGTGTGGGTGGTGTGAGCCACTTATGCTTTTAAATATTATCTAGCTCCAGCGGCTAGAATCTCCGGCCATTTCACTCTCTCGCTTGAAGCAAAAAGCGCTTCAAGGTCGAGAGCTCCAATGGCCTGCGATTCTGAGCAAGCCGCTTACGCTTTTAAATATAATTTGCGTTTTTTTGAGTAAGTACCATATACTATTTGTATTAGATACTAGGATGTAGAGGTGAATGATGTGTTAGATCGTTTGCAAGCTGTAGAAAATCGTTATGAGAAGTTAAATGAATTGTTAAGTGACCCAGAGGTTATTAGCGATACAAATAAGCTTCGTGAATATTCAAAGGAACAGTCTGATATACAGGAAACGGTAGAGGTGTATCGTGAGTATAAGGATGTTCGTGAGCAATTAAAAGATGCGAAAGCAATGTTAGAAGAGAAGTTAGACGCTGAAATGCGTGACATGGTAAAAGAAGAGGTTTCTGAGTTAGAATCACAAGAAAAAACGTTATCAGAACGTCTGAAAATTTTACTAGTTCCAAAGGACCCTAATGATGATAAGAACGTTATCGTTGAGGTTCGTGGGGCTGCTGGTGGCGATGAGGCCGCTTTATTTGCTGGTGACTTATACCGCATGTATAGCCGTTATGCTGAGGTTCAAGGTTGGAAAACAGAAATTATCGAGGCTAGCTATACAGAGTTAGGTGGATATAAAGAGATTATCTTTATGATTAACGGTAAAGGTGCTTTCGCGAAGCTGAAATTCGAGAATGGTGCTCACCGTGTACAACGTGTTCCTGAAACGGAATCTGGTGGACGTATTCATACATCTACAGCAACTGTGGCTGTATTACCAGAGGCAGAAGAAGTAGAAATCGACATTCACGAGAAAGATGTTCGTGTTGATACATTTGCTTCTAGTGGTCCTGGTGGACAAAGTGTTAATACAACGATGTCAGCGGTACGTTTAACACATTTACCGACTGGTGTAGTTGTATCTTGTCAGGATGAGAAATCACAAATTAAGAATAAAGAAAAAGCGATGAAAGTATTACGCGCACGTGTTTATGATAAGTTTAGACAAGAAGCACAAGCTGAATATGATCAAAACCGTAAACAAGCTGTTGGTACGGGCGATCGTTCAGAGCGTATTCGTACGTATAACTTCCCGCAAAACCGTGTTACAGACCATCGAATCGGTTTAACGATTCAAAAGCTAGATCAAATCTTACAAGGTAAGTTAGATGATTTCATCAATGCCTTAGTGATGGAAGATCAGGCTCAAAGGATGGAGGCAGCTGAGTAATGCGTGTCTATGAAGCCCTGAAATGGGCTTCTTCTTTTTTACAGGAAAATGGACGAGATGAAAATGCGGGAGAAATTGTCCTTTGTCATGTATTAAAGATGAACAGAACAGGATTACTTATGAATATGCGTGAAGAAATAAATGAGGAACAAGAGGCAAGCTTTACGGAGTTTATCCACAAGCATGTAGAAGGTATTCCTATTCAATATATGATTGGTTATGAAATGTTTTATGGCCGGTCGTTCTTTGTGAATGAAGAAGTATTAATACCAAGACCGGAAACAGAAGAACTTATAGTAGGAGTATTAGAAAGAATTGAGCGCCATTTTGGTGACAAGGAACTACATGTAGCAGATATAGGCACAGGTAGTGGAGCGATTTCTATTACGCTTGCTTTAGAAAATAAAAATCTTCACGTGTATACAGTAGATATTGCACAAGAGTCGATTGAAGTTGCAAAAGAAAATGCAAAAGCTTTAGGTGCAGAAGTAACGTTCTATCACGGTGATTTATTGTCACCATTTGATAAAACGGGTCAAAAGCTAGATGTTGTTGTTTCAAATCCTCCATATATACCGGAAGAGGATTGGCGTGGTCTTTCTCCTGTTGTGAAAGAGCATGAGCCGAAGAGAGCACTTGTTGGTGGAGAAGACGGATTAGATTTTTATCGCCGTTTTATGGAAGAATTGCCGAATGTATTGCAGGAGAAAGCAATTGTAGCGTTTGAAATTGGAGTAGGACAGGGTGAGGATGTAAAAAGATTGTTACAACAAGCTTTTCCACATGCTCATGTTGAGGTTGTTTTTGATATTAACGGAAAAGATCGTATGGTATTTGCAGAGATGGAGTAAGGTTCACACCTTACTCTATTTTCTTGTGGGAAAATTCATATAGATTTTGAATTTAATAGTTTAGAAATATGAAAGTCTGTCCACACTGTTTGTAGAAGGGACGGTGGAGGAAATGAAAAAACAAGTTATTGCTTATCTTCTTATATTATTAATTGGTGCACAGTTACTTGTGCAGTTTGGATATATGAAAGCTGATGCGAAAGGGCCTTCAATTATTCCGAAAGAGGCCGTTCGATTACGAATTTTAGCAAATAGCGATTCAGATAAAGACCAGGCATTAAAGCGTAAAGTGCGTGATGAAGTAAAAGCGCAAATTGATGGATGGGTAGCGGATTTAACTTCATTTGAAGAGGCACGCAAAGTAATTCAAAGTCATATTCCAGAAATCGAGAAAACGGTGGAAAATACGTTAAAAAGGGAAGGAAGTAAAGAATCATTTCAAGTGAAATTTAGTAAGAATGTAAAGTTTCCTACAAAGGTATATGGGAATTTTATTTATCCAGCAGGAGAATATGAAGCAGTATTGATCACAATTGGAGAAGGTGAAGGGGCGAACTGGTGGTGTGTATTATTTCCACCAATGTGTTTCTTAGATTTTTCGAGTGGGACAGCTGTAAGAAAAGAAGAGCACGTTGTGAAGGCGGAATCTCCTGAAGAGGAACAGGTGAAACAACTAGATAAAGAAGTAGTAGATACAGAAGAAAAGAAAGTGGATAAGGTTAAAGAAACGAAAGCTGTAAAACAGGAAGTAGTAAAAGAAGTAACAGCTTCTGAAAAGAAAGTAGTAAAAAATGAAACAAAAGTCGAAGAGCAGCCTGTAAGTGAAGAAGAAACAAAAACTGTGGAAAAAGTGGAGAAACCTGTGGAGAAAAAACAAGAAAAGCAAAATGAGTATGTAAAAGTAGAAGAGGAAGAAGAAAAGCCAGAAGTTAAATTGTTTATTGTAGAAGCTTTTACATCTTTATTCTCTAAATAGTACTATTAATAAATCCCTCCTCATATATAAAAATGAGGAGGGATTTATTATGAAGAAAGTATATTTTGCTACGAAAGCAGATGTGGAAAGATTACATTCTTTTTTCGGACAAGCTAATAAAAAAGATGATAAAATAAATGAGTTGTACGCACAATTTATGATTTTGGAAGAGGCGGAAGAAATACGAGCTGTAATTGGTTATGAACAAAGTGGGGAAGATGTACTTATTCGTTCTTGTTTATTCACACCTCATGTGGATAAACAGACTTTCTTATATTTTTTTGAAATGTTTTTGCAGTATATGAAAGAAAAAAGTGTTCAACAATTGTACTTACTAACAAACCATCCACAATCTGTACCGATCTTTCAGTTCTTTGACTTTTTTACTATAGAAAAGGATGAGGTTCCAGAGGGAATTCAACAGTTAGAACATTTTTGTAAAAATATAAAAGAGCAGAATGCAATAATACTAAATTGTCAGCTATTCACAAAGTTATCCACGGATTAATTGGGTTTATCCACATTTTGTGGATAAACCTTGTTTGTCTTTTGGATAAATCTCATAGTAAACTAAAAATAGACAAGTATTTAAGGGTAGAAAAGGACGTGGAAAAAAATGCATACAAATATGTGGGTTGTGGATAATGTTGTGGAAAGAAAAAAATATTATCCACAGTTACAAGAAGCAGCAAAATTATTAAGAGAAAATGAGGCGGTTGCTTTCCCTACGGAAACAGTATATGGGTTAGGTGCAAACGCGATGGATGATGAAGCAATCGCGAAAATTTTCGAAGCGAAAGGAAGACCGAGTGATAATCCACTCATTGTCCACATAGGTACAAAATCTCAGTTAGATGGGATTGTGAAAGAAATCCCACCAGTTGCAGAGAAGTTAATGGCGCATTTTTGGCCAGGACCATTAACAATTATTTTGCCGAGAAAAGAAGGGATTTCAGAGAGGGTGACGGCGGGACTTAATACGGTTGGGGTAAGAATGCCTGATCATCCAGTTGCACTTGCTCTTATTGAAGAGGCGAATGTACCTGTTGCGGCACCAAGTGCGAATCGTTCAGGGCGTCCAAGTCCAACACTAGCTTCTCACGTATATGAAGATTTGAATGGGAAGATTGCAGGTATTGTTGATGGTGGTGCAACTGGAGTAGGCGTTGAATCAACTGTAATTGATTGTACAAGCACGGTTCCAACAATATTACGTCCAGGTGGGATTACGAAAGAACAATTAGAAGCGGTGATAGGTACCGTTTCTTTAGATCCAGCTTTAAAGGATGAGAAGGAAAAACCGAAATCACCTGGAATGAAATACACACATTATGCGCCGAAAGCACCACTTAGTATTGTTGAGGGCTCGCGTGAGTTTATTCAGCAACTTGTGGATGAGAAAAAGGAAGAAGGATTTAAAGTAGGCGTATTAACGACGGAAGAGTATCAGCATATATATAACGCAGATGTTATATTGTCTTGTGGTGTTCGAAGTGACTTAGCTAGCGTTGCGACTAAATTATATGATGTACTTAGAACATTTGATGCAAGTGAAGTGGATGTTATTTTTAGTGAGTCGTTCCCTAATGAAGGGATAGGAAATGCTATTATGAATCGTTTAACAAAAGCGGCAGGACATCATATTATTATTGAATGATAAGGTAAGGTTAGCAAACAGAATATTTCTCCTTGGATAAGCATATTGTGAAGTAGCACGTCCAAGGAGGGGCATGAATGACGTTTGAACAGCTAATACCTTTAATAATTATGGCATTCGCCTTAGGGATGGATGCGTTCTCGGTGAGTCTTGGTATGGGGATGATGCCCCTAAAGTTAAGACAAATCCTGTATATTGGTATGACGATAGGGATATTTCATATTATTATGCCGTTTATAGGGATGGTACTAGGTCGTTTTTTATCAGAGAAGTATGGAGATATTGCACATTTTGCGGGTGCTATTTTATTAATCGGACTAGGTTTTTATATCGTATATTCGACCATTTTACAAAATGGAGAGACTAGAACTGTCCCTATTGGAATTAGCTTATTCGTATTTGCATTTGGCGTTAGTATAGATAGTTTCTCAGTAGGGCTTAGTCTTGGTATTTATGGGGCACAAACAATCATTACGATATTACTTTTTGGATTTGTTAGCATGTTGTTAGCGTGGATTGGTTTATTAATTGGTAGACATGCGAAAGATATGCTCGGTACATATGGCGAGATAGTAGGTGGCATCATTCTAGTTGGATTTGGATTATATATCCTTTTTCCTATATAATTTTATGTAGGAGGGAATTATGAACAAGCTATTGGGATGGTATGTTAAGTTTTTAACCTTCTTTCCTCGATGGCTAAGAAGGCTTATAATTTGGGGTATTATTTTGCAAATTGCAATTTTAGGTTGGATTAAGTTAATTCGCGAATAGTAAGATAGCTCCTTTCTGTGCATAGTTTTGTTTGTACTATATTGATTGCGCTAAAAAATTACACATATAGAAAGGATGAGATGAATGACAAGATTGAAGCAAGTTTTTGGTATTATTATTAGTTTTTTTGTTTTTTGGTTTAGTATGCTCGGTGTACAAATGTTTGCTGAGTTTTTAGATATTGAGTCATTGAAATTTGTTGCGGGAAAGACTGAGGCGGCGCGTGCTTTTTACTCTCCGTACCCGTTTTTAATTGTTTTTCTTATTACACTGCTTTCCCTATACTTCTTCGTAATTAAGCTAGGGAAACCGAAAAAAGAAAAACTGCCTACTTTAGAGGAAAAGAAGGAAGAATTACAATGATAAAAATCCCCTGCTAAAAAGCAGGGGATTTTTATGTTTGAGTGATGGCAGGAATCGATTCTGAGCGAGCCGCTTCCGCTTTTAGATATTATCCAGTTCCAGCGGCTAGAATGGTCGGTGGCTTCGCGTCTTCCTGTGAGGCAAAAAGCGCCTCTACGTCAGAAGCTCCATCCCCCTCTCATTCTGAGCGAGCCGCTTCTGCTTTTAAACTGGCCTAACCAGTTCAAATTGTTCTCCTAATTTTGCATAGTTGTGTCCTGCTAGGCGGCTTATTGGTTTGAGTCCTTCTGCGTGAATGCGCCCTTTTTCATATAGATGCTCGGCAACGTGGAAACGAACGACGCGTCCAATTAGTAGATCACAAGCTGGTGAGTCTTCTGTTCCACCAAGTGGAATTGCACGTTCTAATATACATTCCATTCGAATATTTGCTTCTTTTACACCTGGAACAGAGATGACTTCACTTTCAATTGGTGTTAGTTTTGCTAGTTCAATTTCACTTTCATTTGGCGGGAGATTAGCTGCTGTTTCGTTAATTGCTGCTACATATGATTCGTCAGAAATATGTACGACAAATTCACCTTTTTCAATTGCGTTTCGGGAAGTGTCCTTTCTTTCTCCGGCTTTTCGTTGTACAGAAACAGAGATAAGTGGTGGATTAGCAGCGACAATATTGAAATAACTATATGGTGCGCCGTTTAATACACCGTCTTTTGTTACAGAAGTAACGAATGCGACAGGGCGAGGGATGATACTTCCAGTAAGTAATTTGTAATTATCTTTTTCAGTTTGTTCATTTGGATTAATGGATAACATGCTTGTAATCCCCTTTCTAAATATGAATACTTATTGTTTGTTTACAAGATATCGGTGAGAAAATCCTGCTGGAAATAATATTTTGTTTCATAAAAAGAACTTACTTCAATTGTAATGAAGTAAGTTCTTTTTCAAGAATCTCAAGATTGAGATGAAAATTAAAGTAAAACGTATGCGCCAGGTCCGATTAAAGCTACACCAACAGCAACAGCGATTAACATTAAATTATATTCATATCCGTTTTGTGTCACCCAGTAACCATTTTTCCCGTGAACAGTGAAGATAGCCATTAACATTGTTCCAACGATAAATAATGAGCCAACTATAATGAAAATACCTGATGCGAATAAGAAACCACCTAGTAATTCAGTTGCACCAGCCATAAATGCCATAAATACACCAGGACGTAAACCGATTGATTCCATCCAGCCACCTGTTCCTTTTAAACCGTAACCGCCGAACCAACCAAATAATTTTTGAGCACCATGACCCATGAATGTAATTCCTATAATAAGACGAATAATAAGAAGACCGAAATCCATCATTTTTAAAAACCTCCTAAAAGTTATTAACTTACCTTATGTAAGTAATGATAAAATAGTTACTTACTTTAGTCAAGCGGATTTTGAAAAAAGTTTGAATTAAATTTTACAAATTAACAACAAAAAACAAAATGTAGTAAAGACCTCTAGACAAGTTGGGCAAAAAAAGAGAAAATATAAATAGAAGTTAACTTCTTATTGTTATTCAGACAATCAGAATTGACTGGAATTTTGTGAAGCGCTACAATAAGAGTCTATTAGTAATGACGTAATTTATTTCGAAAGCGTTTTTACAGTATAATATTCGAAGTATGAAGTCTTACATGTATCCCGAGCTTTACTAGGGATTGCCCTATAAACTTTTAGGTAAATTATAAGGAGGACTATCCTATGTTTAAAAAATTATTTGGTCTTGGTTCAAAAACAAATGAAGAAACAATCGTAGCTCCATTAACTGGAGCAGTGAAAAATATTGAAGAAGTACCAGATCCAGTATTCGCTGGTCGTATGATGGGTGACGGTGTTGCAATCGATCCTACTGAAGGTGTAGTTGTATCTCCAGTTGATGGTGAAATCGTACAATTATTCCACACAAAACATGCTATCGGAATTAAAGCGAAAAACGGCACAGAAATTTTAATCCACGTTGGATTAGAAACTGTAAAAATGGAAGGCGAAGGTTTCGAAGCTCACGTTTCTGAAGGCCAAGCTGTAAAAGCTGGAGATAAATTAATCTCATTCGACTTAGAATTAATCCGTGAAAAAGCGAAAAGCACAATTACTCCAATCGTTATTACAAACACAGATGCAGCTGAGTCTATTAAGACAACTGTAGGCGTAACAGCTACAAAAGGTTCAACAGAAGTAATGAAAGTTACAATGAAATAATTGCTGTATAAGAGGAATCCGTTTCGTATGAAATGGATTCCTTATTTTTGTTGCATATTCAGTAGGTATGTTAAAATACTCTGGGCACTTGGAAATAGGGTTTCACATATATGTGGATAAGGCGCATTTTTCTTAGAAAAAATATAAGAGAACTGCGCTTTTTGTATATTCACATTTCTTTTGTTCTATTCTAATGTAAGTTATGATGAGTGGTAAGAAATCGAATATAGGGGTGGGGTTGGATGAAACGAGTGTTATTTGTTTGTACTGGCAATACATGTCGTAGTCCGATGGCTGAGGCGTTGCTTCGTCATCACGGAGGAGATAGGTTTGAAGTGCAATCTGCCGGTGTTTTCGCCTATCCTGGGAGCGATGCATCGGTATATGCGAAGGAAGCTTTAGCTGAAAAAGGGATTTCAATTAATCATGCCGCGCAGCAAGTAAACGAAACTTTGCTTGATTGGGCTGATATTGTCGTAACGATGACAGAAAATCATAAACACATTGTACTTGGGCATTATCCGAGTGCTGAAAAGAAATTGAATACGTTATATGGATTAACTGAAGGTATAGGTAAGGACATTTCAGATCCATTTGGAGGCTCGCTTTCTATTTATAAAGAAACGTTAGATGAGATGGAAAAACTTGTACAAACTTTACTGAAAAAACATTCAGTAGGTTGATGTTTCGTGTATAATACGATATTGGAGATCACTTCGTCCTATTGAGGTAGCGAGTGTGAAATGAAGATAATTGATTGAAACTTTGGAGGGGTAAAAATGAAAGTAGTAATAGCATCTGATCACGGCGGTATGAATATCCGCAAAGAACTTGTAAGTTTATTAGAAGAGTTAAATATTGAATATATTGATTTAGGTTGTGAATGTGAATCTGGTTCTGTTGATTACCCTGACTTTGCGTTTCCGGCAGCTGAAATGGTAGCGAATGGTGAAGTAGATCGTGGTATTTTAGTTTGTGGGACAGGCATTGGTATGTCAATCGCAGCAAACAAAGTAAATGGTATCCGTTGTGCGTTAGTTCATGATACTTTCAGTGCGAAAGCAACGAGAGAGCATAATGACACTAACATGCTAGCAATGGGCGAGCGTGTAATTGGTGCTGGTCTAGCGCGTGATATCGCAAAAATCTGGTTAACAACTGACTATGAAGGTGGTCGTCACGAAAACCGCGTAGGAAAAATTAAAACATACGAAACAAAGTAATAGATTCTAACTATTAGTAGTGTGAAATATAATTTGGTGAACCAACCTGTGAAAGGAAGAGGCGTAATGACAGAAATCGTAAAAGTAAGAGAACAGCTACAAATGTCGCTTTCTGATTTCCAAGAACAAGCTTCATTACAAAGCGGTCAAATTTTTGTAGTGGGTTGTAGCACGAGCGAAGTGCTAGGCGAAAGAATTGGAACATCAGGAACGATGGAAGTAGCAGAGGCGATTTTTTCTGAGTTAAAACAATTTCAAGAGCGAACAGGTATTGAATTAGCGTTTCAATGTTGTGAGCATTTAAACCGTGCTTTAGTAGTTGAGAGAGAAGTAGCGATAAAATATCAATTTGAAATTGTAACAGTTACGCCTGTTAGATCAGCAGGTGGTGCATTGGGGACATATGCGTATCACAATTTGAAAGATCCGGTAGTAGTTGAGTTTATTAAAGCAGATGCAGGAATGGATATTGGTGATACATTTATTGGTATGCATTTAAAACATGTAGCTGTTCCGGTTCGTACAAGTGTGAAGGCAATTGGAAGTGCGCATGTAACGATGGCCAAAACACGTGGAAAACTAATTGGCGGAGCACGTGCTGTTTACGCGGTGACGGAAGAGACTACCACTTGCCGTTAAATATGAGAAATTAGGAAGTCATATAGTAGCTGTTTATCATAAGATAAAAGGTATGTTGTCTGACTTTATAGTAGAAGAAAGAAAAGACCGATTTTCGGTCTTTTTTTTCTTTTATGATATAGAAAGTCATGTTAGAATGTAGTTGAAAACATGAAGGTTCGAAAGAATTACAACCTGAATTTTCGTTTTTTCTGAATAAATGAGAAAAAACTGTTGGGAATCGATGTAATTCGTTCAGAAAAGGGGGATTTTGGTGGATCATTTAAAACGTCAAGATGAAAAGGTATTTGCTGCAATTGAGGCAGAACTAGGAAGACAGCGTTCAAAGATTGAGTTAATTGCTTCGGAAAACTTTGTAAGTGAAGCGGTAATGGAGGCGCAAGGTTCTGTTTTAACAAATAAGTATGCTGAAGGATATCCTGGAAAACGTTACTATGGTGGCTGTGAACACGTAGACGTAGTAGAAGATATCGCACGTGATCGCGTAAAAGAAATTTTTGGCGCAGAGCACGTAAACGTTCAACCACACTCTGGTGCACAAGCGAACATGGCAGTATACTTCACAATTTTAGAGCAAGGCGATACAGTACTTGGTATGAATTTATCTCATGGTGGTCACTTAACACACGGAAGCCCTGTTAACTTCAGTGGAGTACAATATAATTTCGTAGAATATGGCGTGGATGCTGACTCTCACCGTATTAATTACGATGATGTATTAGCAAAAGCGAAAGAACATAAACCAAAATTAATCGTTGCAGGTGCAAGTGCATACCCTCGTGTTATCGATTTCAAACGATTCCGTGAGATTGCAGATGAAGTGGGTGCATACTTAATGGTGGATATGGCACATATCGCTGGTTTAGTAGCTGCTGGCTTACATCCAAATCCAGTACCACATGCACATTTCGTTACAACGACAACACATAAAACGTTACGTGGTCCGCGCGGTGGTATGATTTTATGTGAAGAGAAGTTTGCAAAACAAATTGATAAATCAATCTTCCCTGGTATTCAAGGTGGTCCACTTATGCACGTAATCGCTGCAAAAGCTGTTGCGTTTGGTGAGACACTTCAAGAGGATTTCAAAACGTATGCACAAAATATCATTAACAATGCGAACCGCTTAGCTGAAGGTCTTCAAAAAGAAGGACTTACACTTGTTTCTGGCGGAACAGACAATCACTTAATCTTGATTGATGTTCGTAACCTAGAAATCACAGGTAAAGTAGCAGAGCACGTATTAGATGAAGTTGGTATTACAGTGAACAAAAATACAATTCCATTTGAAACAGCAAGCCCATTTGTAACAAGTGGTGTACGTATCGGTACAGCAGCTGTAACATCTCGTGGTTTCGGTTTAGAAGAAATGGATGAAATTGCGTCACTTATTGCTTATACATTAAAAAATCATGAAAATGAAGCTGCATTAGAAGAAGCACGTAAGCGTGTAGAAGCGTTAACGAGCAAATTCTCAATGTATCCAAATCTATAATAGATTGAAGAAGACTGCTGAAACGTAATTGTTTTGGCAGTCTTTTTTGTGGACATATATTATTTTTAAAGTATGTATACAAATGATGAATAAATTTTGGCGATATAATGAAGGATACAGCTCCCATAATTGGTAAAGATACTAGATAGATTCATCGTAAAATCATGATTTTGCCAAATTTGCCCTTGAATATTAGTAGCGTTTTCTTTACAATCGTAAATAGTGTAAAAAAGCGTGCAAACGCATGAATATCATCTAAAGGAGAGATTCACATGGGAAAACTGTATGTATTTGATCACCCGTTAATTCAACATAAGATTACATATATTCGCGATAAGAATACAGGTACGAAAGATTTTCGTGAATTAGTGGACGAAGTAGCAAGCTTAATGGCTTTCGAAATTACTCGCGACCTTCCGCTTAAGGATATTGAAATTGAAACGCCTGTAAGCAAAGCGACAACAAAAGTGATCGCTGGTAAAAAACTTGGTTTAATTCCGATTTTACGTGCAGGTTTAGGAATGGTTGATGGAATTCTGAAATTAATTCCAGCAGCAAAAGTAGGACACGTTGGTTTATACCGTGACCCTAAAACATTGCAACCGGTAGAATACTATGTGAAACTTCCAACGGATGTAGAAGAGCGTGACTTTATCGTACTAGATCCGATGCTAGCAACAGGTGGTTCTGCGGCTGAAGCAATTAACTCTCTGAAAAAGCGCGGTGCGAAACAAATTAAATTAATGTGTATCGTTGCAGCTCCAGAAGGGGTAAAAGTAGTACAAGAAGAACATCCCGATGTTGATATTTATGTAGCAGCATTAGATGAGAAATTAAATGACCACGGATATGTAGTACCAGGTCTTGGTGATGCTGGTGACCGTTTATTCGGAACGAAGTAAGACAACTGACGAGCAGGGGAGATTCCCCTGCTCGTTTTTTTTTGCTGTAAGCAAGTAGGGGAGGGGAGAGGATAAATATACATTGTATATACAACATAAGTTGCATACACATCACATATAATATAGAAGTCTTACGTCTGAGGAACACTATATTATGGAAGAAAAGCGTTATATCTCGAAAATATAATAGTGACAAACTTGTGAACATTTCCTTCTATTATAAAGAGAAAACTGTTAGAAATTGCATATATGTAACCAGTATTTAGAAGGGGAACGTTTTCATTTTTGGGAGGAAATGCCTAATACTCAAATTTTTAGATTTTTTACGATTTCTCGTTGACACTGTTAATACCCTATTGTATGCTAACAACGGGGATAGATGGTAGGGCTTTCAGTGACAAAAATACATCTATTCCGTGACGAAAATGTAAACTTTTTGTTTTGTATAGGATTTATGCAAAAAAATGAGTTATTATTAACACATCGTGAATGAGGGTTACATATTGGAGGGATGAATCCTTGCAAAAAAACGATCGCAGCCATATAAAAGCATATGCTTTAATGTCAGGAATTCTTGCTCAATTAGTCGGTTCTATACTTGTTGGAATCTTTGGTGGGCAGTGGATTGATAATAAGGTTGGAACGTTTCCATTGTTTCTTATTATAGGGTTATTACTCGGGTTAGGAACAGGGGTATACGCAATGATTCGACTCATTCGACATTACTATTCGGGAGAGCAATGATGATAGACGTACATGGACTTGTCCAAAGACAAAAGAAATATATGTACTACTTGCTTGCGCTTCTAGTGCTAGGATGGGGATTTACCTCTTACAAGGATGTATTTCTTGGGCTGATTATCGGAACGATTTTCAGTTTTCTTAGTTTGCGCATCATTGCACGTAGAACAGACAAGCTGTTAGATCGCGTAACAAATGGAGAAAACGTGAAGTTTAAGGCGACAGCTGTAAGTACATATTCAAGATTCGCCACGATTGGGTTATTAATTTTATTTGCAGCCAAATATCAAGAGTTAATTGCGATGTGGGGCTTAGGTGTAGGATTGCTGACAGGATACCTTGTCATGATCATAGATTTTCTTTATTTAGAGTATAAGAGCAGGGAAGAGAGGTGAATTACTAGTGGAACACGGTAAATTAGTTGAATTTCTAGGTTTAACGTTCGATTTGTCATCAGTTATGATGGTTACTGTAGCAGCAGTTATTGTTTTCTTAATCGCTGTTATCGGAACTCGCAGCTTAGCCCTTCGCCCAACCGGGATGCAAAACTTCATGGAATGGGTGTTTGACTTCGTGAAAGGGATTATCAATAGTACGATGGACTGGAAAACAGGTGGACGTTTCTTAACGCTTGGCGTTACGCTTATCATGTTTATCATCGTATCGAACTTCCTTGGTTTACCATTCATGTATTCAGCAACTGAAGCTGGCGAACATATTGCATGGTGGAGGTCACCAACGTCTGATCCAGCAGTTACATTAACATTAGCCGTGATGGTAGTTACCCTCACCCATTATTATGGAATTAAGATGAAGGGTACGAAAGAGTATGTTAAAGGTTATTTCCAACCTATGAAATTCTTATTCCCATTAAAGGTTATTGAAGAGTTTGCTAACACATTAACGTTAGGTCTTCGTTTATTCGGTAACATTTATGCAGGTGAGATCTTATTAGGATTACTTGCTAAGTTAGGCGGGGCATCATTCCTTGGAGCATTAGGTGCGCTTGTACCGATGTTAGCATGGATGGGATTCAGTGTATTCGTTGGATCAATCCAAGCATTTATTTTCGTTATGTTAACGATGGTTTATATGGCTCATAAAGTAAGTCATGACCATTAATATAATTTAAGTAAGAAAAAATTTATTTTTTTATAATACAAAGGAGGACAAATTAAATGAGTTTAGGTGTAATCGCAGCTGCAATTGCAATTGGTTTATCAGCATTAGGTGCAGGTATTGGTAACGGTCTTATCGTATCACGTACAATCGAAGGTGTTGCTCGTCAACCAGAATTAAAAGGCGCACTTCAAACAATTATGTTCATCGGGGTTGCTTTAGTTGAGGCACTTCCAATCATCGGTGTAGTTATTGCATTCATCGTAATGAACAAATAAGGGAGACTCCCCTTACATAGATGGCGAAGAGTGTTTTTCCGAACTTTCTTCGCCATTGCTTTATGAACGAAACGTATGTCTTTTTTTTTCATATGATCAATTTAGATATTTTGAAGGGAGTGAATCCTTGTGCCAACTTTATTATTAGGAGCTGCCATTCCATTTGGAACGATTGCTTATACATTGTTCATTTTCTTAATTCTATTAGTAATGCTACGCAAATTTGCGTGGGGTCCTTTAATGGGAATTATGAAAGAACGTGAAGAGCATGTTACTAATGAAATCGACGCTGCAGAAAGAAGTAACGCTGAAGCGAAGAAGTTAGTAGAAGAACAACGTGAAATGTTAAAACAATCGCGTGTTGAAGCACAAGAGTTAATCGAAAGAGCGAAAAAACAAGCTGTAGATCAAAAAGATGTGATTGTTGCTGCTGCGAAAGAAGAAGCAGAATCAATTAAAGCATCTGCTGTACAAGAAATTCAACGCGAAAAAGAGCAAGCAATTGCTGCTTTACAAGAACAAGTCGCTTCTTTATCTGTTCAAATTGCTTCTAAAGTAATTGAAAAAGAATTAAAAGAAGAAGATCAAGTTAAGTTAATTCGCGATTATATTAAAGAAGTAGGAGAAGCGCGATGAGCAATGGGATTGTAGCAAAACGTTATGCTGTCGCTCTTTTTAAAATTGCAAAAGAAAAACACGTATTAGAAATGTTTGAAGAAGAATTACGCCTTGTACAAAACGTTTATGTAAAGAACGGGGAACTACATAGCTTTTTAACGCAACCAAACATTTCAAAAGAGCAGAAGAAAACGTTTCTTGCAAACGTATTCGGATCTGTTTCTGAATCAATTTTAAATACGTTATATATTTTAATTGATAACAAGCGTATTGATATCTTACCTGAAATTGCAGATGAATATGTTGTTCTTGCTAATGAAGAACGTAACGTAGCGGATGCAACTGTATATTCTATTCGTCTTCTATCTGAAGAAGAGAAGCTTAACATTGCAGAAGCATTTGCAAAGAGAACGGGAAAAGATGCAATTCGCGTGAAAAATGTTGTAGATGAAGATTTACTAGGCGGAATTAAAGTACGTATTGGAAATCGCATTTATGACGGAAGTTTACAAGGAAAATTAGCACGTATTCAGCGTGAATTAATGAAGAATAGATAGGGGTGAAGCACATGAGCATCAGAGCTGAAGAAATTAGCGCACTGATAAAGCAACAAATCGAGAACTATCAGTCTGAAATCGAAGTTAGTGATGTTGGTACAGTTATCCAAGTTGGTGACGGTATTGCGCGTGCTCATGGTCTTGATAACGTTATGGCTGGTGAACTTGTAGAGTTCTCTAACGGCGTTATGGGACTAGCACAAAACTTAGAGGAAAACAACGTAGGTATTATCATTTTAGGACCTTACACAGAAATCCGTGAAGGTGACGAAGTTCGTCGTACTGGTCGCATCATGCAAGTACCAGTAGGAAAAGAACTAATTGGTCGTGTTGTAAACCCATTAGGTCAACCAGTTGATGGTTTAGGCCCAATCAATACAACAAACACTCGTCCAATCGAAAGTCCAGCACCAGGTGTAATGGATCGTAAATCTGTTCATGAGCCACTTCAAACAGGTATTAAAGCGATCGATGCTCTTGTACCAATTGGCCGTGGTCAACGTGAGTTAATCATCGGTGACCGTCAAACTGGTAAAACAGCAGTTGCACTTGATACAATCATTAACCAAAAAGATGAAGATATGATTTGTATCTATGTAGCTATCGGACAAAAAGAATCAACTGTACGTAACGTAGTAGAAACACTACGTAAGCACGGTGCATTAGAGTACACAATCGTTGTAACTGCATCTGCTTCTCAACCAGCTCCATTATTATACTTAGCTCCTTATGCTGGTGTAACAATGGGTGAAGAGTTCATGTACAATGGTAAACACGTATTAGTAGTATATGATGACTTATCAAAACAAGCAGCGGCTTACCGTGAGCTGTCATTACTATTACGTCGTCCTCCAGGTCGTGAAGCTTATCCAGGGGATGTATTCTACTTACATTCTCGCTTATTAGAGCGTGCAGCAAAATTAAGTGATGCAAGAGGCGGCGGTTCTTTAACTGCACTACCTTTCATCGAAACACAAGCAGGGGACGTATCAGCTTACATCCCAACAAACGTAATTTCTATTACGGATGGACAAATCTTCTTACAATCTGACCTATTCTTCTCTGGCGTACGTCCAGCGATCGATGCGGGTACTTCTGTATCTCGTGTTGGTGGATCTGCTCAGATTAAAGCAATGAGTAAAGTATCAGGTACACTTCGTCTTGACCTTGCATCTTACCGTGAGTTAGAAGCGTTCGCTCAGTTCGGCTCTGACCTTGATAAAGCAACTCAAGCGAAACTAAACCGTGGTGCTCGTACTGTTGAGGTATTAAAACAAGGATTACACAAACCGTTACGTGTAGAGAAACAAGTTATCATTCTTTACGCTTTAACACGTGGATTCCTAGATGATATCCCAGTAGTAGATATCACTCGTTTCGAAGAAGAATTCCATGCTTGGTTAGATTCTAATGCGACTGACTTATTAGAAGAAATCCGCACAACTAAGAAACTTGCGGATGACGACAAATTTGCAGCAGCAATTAACGGATTTAAAAAAGTATTCGTAGCTTCTGAGTAATAAAAGCGGAAGTGGCTCGTCCTGAATGTGAGGGGGAAGAAGTGAAGCCACCGAACATTCAAGCCGCTGGAGCTAGATAATAATATATATAGGCATCTCAATCTTTGAGATTGCTGACGGTTATGTAAAGGAAAAGAGTAGGTGCACCTATTCTTTTCCTTCAATCATGAGCAAGAATATCTTGCAACGTAGATTAGGAAGAGGATTCTTACTAATCGTGCCAACTTCCGGAAAAAAGGTGGTGAAAACCTGTGGCATCTTTACGCGATATAAAAGCGAAGATTACCTCGACAAAGAAAACGAGTCAAATTACGAAAGCGATGGAGATGGTATCTGCATCTAAGTTAAACCGTGCAGAACAAAATGCTAAATCTTTCGTTCCGTATATGGAAAAGATTCAAGAAGTAGTAGCGAGCATTGCGCAAGGAAGTAAAGGAATTAATCATCCGATGCTAAATGCGCGTCCTGTAAAGCGTACAGGATACATCGTTATTACATCTGATCGCGGACTAGCAGGTGGTTATAACAGTAACGTATTACGTACAGTGAGTAACGTAATTCGTGAACGTCATAATATGGATTCAAACCAATATTCAATTATTGTGCTTGGACGACTAGGACGTGATTATTTAAAACGTCGCGGCTTTAACATCATTGATGAAGTAGTTGGATTATCTGACCACCCATCATTTACTGATATTAAAGATCTTGCTTCTCGAGCAATTGCGATGTTTGCAGATGGTGCTTATGATGAGCTGTATATTTACTACAACCATTACGTAAGTAAAATTTCACAAGAAGTAACGGAAAATAAAATTTTACCGCTTACTGATGTGGCGTCTGATAAACCGACGACAGCTTATGAATTCGAACCTTCTGAAGAAGAGATTTTAAAAGTACTATTGCCACAATACGCAGAAAGCTTAGTGTACGGTGCATTACTAGATGGTAAAGCAAGTGAGCACGCAGCGCGTATGACAGCAATGAAGAGTGCTACAGACAACGCAATGGAAGTTATCGATTCACTTACACTTTCATTCAACCGTGCGCGTCAGGCAGCGATTACGCAAGAAATTACGGAAATCGTTGGTGGAGCAGCAGCGTTAGAATAGTATTAAAAGCGGAAGCGGTTCGTTCAGAATGAGAGGGAGATGGAGCTTTTGACGTAGAGGCGATTTGTGCCTCGTAGGAAAAAGCGAAGCCACCGAACATTCTAACCGCCGGAGCTAGATTCAATAAAAAGCGTAGGTGACTTGCTCAGAAGGGAAGGGCATTGGAACTCCTGACAAAGAGGCGTTCTTTGCCTCGTAGGAAGGGGTGAAATGACCGACCCTTCTAGCCACCGGAGCTAGATTCAATAAAAAGCGGAAGCGGCTCTTTTAAAAGAGTCGCGTAAGCTAAACTAATAAAAAATTAAAAGCCAACTTCTCTTAGAAAGCTGGCTAATTAAAAGAAAGCTAGGAGGGAACCCGATGAATAAAGGGCGCGTTACGCAAATCATGGGTCCGGTTGTAGACGTTAAGTTTGATGGCGGAAAGCTACCAGAAATCTACAACGCCCTTACGGTAAAACAAAGCAACGAAAACGGAAGCATGAACTTAACATTTGAAGTTGCACTTCATTTAGGTGATGATACAGTTCGTACAGTTGCGATGTCTTCCACAGATGGACTTGTTCGTGGCACAGAAGTAGAAGATACTGGTAAAGCAATTTCTGTACCAGTTGGTGATGTAACACTTGGACGTGTATTCAACGTATTAGGTGATGCAATTGACTTAGATGGTGAACTTCCTGCGGATGTACACCGTGATCCAATTCACCGTCAAGCACCTGCATTCGAAGAATTATCTACTAAAGTAGAAATTCTTGAAACTGGTATTAAAGTAGTAGACTTACTTGCTCCTTACATTAAGGGTGGTAAGATCGGCCTATTCGGTGGTGCCGGTGTAGGTAAAACAGTATTAATTCAGGAATTAATTAACAACATCGCACAAGAGCACGGTGGTATCTCTGTATTCGCTGGTGTAGGTGAGCGTACTCGTGAGGGTAATGACTTATACCACGAAATGAGCGATTCTGGCGTAATCAAGAAAACTGCGATGGTATTCGGACAAATGAACGAGCCACCTGGAGCACGTCAACGTGTTGCATTAACAGGTTTAACAATGGCTGAGCATTTCCGTGATGAGCAAGGACAAGACGTACTTCTGTTCATCGATAACATCTTCCGTTTCACGCAAGCGGGTTCTGAAGTATCTGCCCTTCTTGGTCGTATGCCATCTGCGGTAGGTTACCAACCAACACTTGCAACAGAAATGGGTCAATTACAAGAGCGTATTACATCTACAAATAAAGGGTCTATCACGTCTATCCAAGCGGTATATGTACCAGCCGATGACTATACTGACCCAGCACCAGCTACAACGTTCGCTCACTTAGATGCAACAACAAACTTAGAGCGTCGTTTAACACAAATGGGTATTTACCCAGCCGTAGATCCATTAGCATCTACATCTCGTGCACTGTCTCCAGAAATCGTAGGAGAAGAACATTATGAAGTAGCTCGTCAAGTACAACAAACTTTACAACGTTATAAAGAACTTCAAGATATCATCGCTATCTTAGGTATGGATGAGTTATCTGAAGAAGATAAGTTAGTTGTACATCGTGCTCGTCGTATTCAATTCTTCTTATCTCAAAACTTCCACGTAGCTGAGCAGTTTACAGGTCAAAAAGGTTCTTACGTACCTGTAAAAAATACAGTTAGTGGTTTCAAAGAAATTCTAGAAGGAAAATATGATGACCTTCCAGAAGATGCATTCCGCTTAGTAGGTGGCATTGAAGAAGTTATTGAAAACGCGAAGAAAATGATGGCGTAAGGCCTTAGGAGGGACGAAGTATGAAGACATTTCCAGTCAGTATTGTAACTCCTGATGGACCGGTTTACGAAAAAGAAGTAGAAATGGTAAGTGTAAAAGCAGAGAGTGGGGAAATGGGGATCTTACCAGGTCACATTCCAACTGTTGCACCATTAAAAATTAGTGCAGTTCGTCTGAAAAATGGTGGACACACTGATTATGTAGCAGTAAGCGGTGGCTTTATCGAAGTTCGTCCAGATAAAGTGACTGTATTATCATCATCTGCTGAAGAAGCAAACCATATCGATATCCATCGTGCAAATGAAGCGAAGCGTCGCGCTGAGCAACGTATGCAAGATAAACAAGCACATGTTGACTTTAAACGTGCAGAAATGGCCTTGCAACGTGCCGTGAACCGTTTAAACGTTTCTGATATGAAGTAAAAAAATCCGTAAGGGCCCTTGCCTTTACGGATTTTTTTGTCTATTTTATGGAGAATTTTACAAAACTGGTATAATTATATTGATGCTTGTATAAGTAGAAGTGTACAACAATTTATATTTTATGAAGGGGATGAATCAATGATTGGTGAAATGAAACGAGAAGCATTGTACTCTTTAAAGGGAAAATGGGGACTAGGTGTTGGGTCAACAATTTTATATTTTATTTTAAGTTATGTCGTTTCGATGGCTGCAATGCTTATACTATTAATTCCAGGAATTATTATATTTCTCTCAGTTGTAAGTTTAACTGGATCATTTGAAGAGGAAACGATGTCAATTGGAGCAGGTATTACCTTTGGGATTTTTTATTGCATTATGATAATTTTGAGTAACGCATCGTATGGGATTACATCATATGGTTATACAAATGTATTTTTACAGATTAGTAAACGAGAAGATGCTAAAGTAGATCACTTATTTGAAGGATTTCGTGGTTTTAAAAGAATGATGAAAACAATGTGGGCAATGCTTGCAATTTTGTTATATACAGGTATATGGATTCCGATGCTGTTAATAGGCTTATTTGCATTGTTAGGTGAAGAAGGGAATACGTCATTTGCAATAGCTTTCTTCGTGCTATTAGCGATTTCAATTGTTGGTATGATTGTGATGTATTTTTCTTATGCGCTGACGTACTATGTAATGATTGAAAATCCAGAATATAGTGTTTCGCAGGCGATGAAGGAATGTAAGAATCTTATGAAGGGGCATAAGTTAGATTTGTTTCTTTTATGGCTGAGCTTCATAGGATGGGCTATTTTAGCGCTTCTTACTTTTGGAATAGGCTTTCTTTGGCTTAGTCCGTATATGAGTACAACGACAGCACACTTTTATCGCTACATCTCAAAAGGTGAATTGCAATAGAAACATGCTATACTAATAGAATTATTGTGTATAGGAGGCTAAATATGATTAGTGATCTAAAAGGAGAAGCACTAGATTCATTAGAAGGGAAATGGGGATTAGCAGTCGGAGCCACATTACTTATTTCTGTTCTAATGATCACTTTTAACTTTATTGTTGATTTTTCGTTTACACAAATTTTGGGTTGGGAAGATATGAAAAACTCCATGATAGTAGATATTATTACAACTTTTATGGTAGGTCCATTAACGTTAGGTGGCTATTATTTAGCGCTACATATAATTCGAGAAAAAGACGCGCGTATTGGGCATATATTTAGATGGTTTACGGCAGGAAGTAAGTTTATAAAGTCATTTTTATTATATATAGTAGTGAACATTTATATTTTCTTATGGTTTTTACTATTTATTATTCCAGGCATCATTAAATCATTCTCTTATGCAATGACGTACTTTATAATAAATGATCATCCTGAGTATTCCATAAATCAAGCTATTACAGAAAGCCGTCGTATGATGGATGGGCATAAGATGGAGTATTTCATTTTATGTTTAAGTTTTATCGGTTGGTTTATATTGAGTTGTATTACGTTAGGGATTGGATTCTTATGGTTAATTCCATATTTCTACACAACATCTGCGGCTTTTTACGAAGAAATCGCAGAAGAATATTATGAGAAAAAAATTTAGCACTATAAAACCCCCAGTATGAATTATTTGTTCATACTGGGGGTTTTTTGTAGAAACTTTATAAATTGATTACTAGTAAGTGGTTTACTGAAATAGTAACCTTGCATATATTTACAGTTATGTTTTTGCAGAAACTTAAGCTGTTTTTCGGTTTCAATTCCTTCGGCAACGACTGAAAGATTTAAAGTATTTGCGAGGGAAAGGATTGTAGAAACGATGGCTCGTTCTTCAGGACGATGATCGGCTAATTGTGTGAATTCTCTCGGTACTTTTAATGTGTCGATTGGAAAAATTGATAAATAAGCAAGAGAAGAATACCCAGTACCGAAGTCATCAATGGAAGTTTGGATACCGTATTCTTTTAATTGCTTCAGTCTTAATAACGTTTCTTTCTCGTCAATCATTGCAATTCTTTCTGTTAACTCAAGTGTGACATATTTTGGGTCGACGCTTACGTTGTTTAATATTTGTGAAATGTTTTCGATTAATTGATCTTGCCGGAACTCTTTTGCGGATAAATTAACACTTATTTTTAAATTTTGGTAGCCAAGGATATGCCATATTTTTAATTGGAGACAAGCTTCTTGTAATACCCAATGTCCAAGTGGGACTACTTGTGGCGTCTCTTCTACAATTGGAATAAACTCACATGGTGAAATATCACCTAATAGTGGGTGTTTCCAACGTATTAAAGCTTCAGCGCCGATGATTTTATTTGTTGCCGTATCAATTTGTGGTTGATAGACGAGATGAAATTCTTTGTTTACTAAAGCAATTGGCAGATCTTTTTCAATTCGAGCTTTTCGTTCCATTTTTTTATATAGTTCTTTCGTGTAAAGAGAGCTACCGTTTTTTCCTTTATTTTTTGCTTCGTACATGGCCATATCAGCATGCTGCAAAATGGATAGCGGATCTTCACCTGCTTCAGGATATATTGCAATTCCGATACTCGGTGAGATTTGTAAATGTTGATTTTCGATTTCAAATGGCTCATTCATGGCCGCTACAATTATATCAGCCATTTTTTGGACATCTGGCTTTTTTTTGTAATTTTCGATAAGGATTGTGAACTCATCTCCAGCTAGCCGCGCGAGTTTCATATTTGATGTTGATATTCTTTCGAGCCTTTTTGCTACTGCGATGAGCAATAGGTCTCCTACTCGATGACCGAGGGTATCATTAATAACTTTAAAACGGTCTAGGTCGAGAAACATAACAGCAAAAGGCTTTTTCGATATTTTTGCTCGTGCAATTGCCTGTTCCAAATGTTGATGAAATGCACGACGATTTGCAAGCTCTGTTAAAGTATCATGGTATGCTAGAAAATTAATCTGTTCTTGCTGTTGTTTGCTTTCCGTAATATCTTTAATCATTAAATAAACCCCAGAAATTTTCTCTTTTAAAAAGATCGGTACGGCGGTAACGTGCAAGTAGTAAATATCTCTGTTTTTATGATACGCCCGTATTTCTAAAGAGATAGAATGTCCCTTTTTTACACGATGAAAGGAATTAATCATTTCTTCTAAATCTTCTTCGTATATGAGTGAATAGTAAGGCTGGTTTAATAATTCATTCGTTTGATAACCGAGTAAAGTAGTACCAGCGTTATTTACTTTGAGAAAATTGCCGTATAAATCTAATGTGAAGATTGGATCTGGATGATGCTCGTATAAAGATTTAAACATTTGTTGATTATGATAGAGTTCATTTTTCTGTTCTACTAAATCTTCTGTACGTAGTTTAATTTGTTTCTCGAGTTCTGAGTTGAATTGCATTTGAGCTAGCAATAATATTTTATTTTGTTTTCGAACTAAACTATGACGTATGAGAACGAAAGAGAAAGTTATTATAAGACCAATTACTATAATAGGCCCAAAGACGTATTCAACTAATATAAAAAGAATAAGTGTTATTACTGAAATATAAGGCAATGATAATCGGATTGATTCACCAATTTTAGGTGTTAGTAGTACTTGCTCTTGTTGTTCAGGTTCTTTTGTATGGAGAATACAGGCGATTGCTACTAGTACTAAGGTTACTTGATAGAAAGGAGTAACTGTAAACATAGAATACTCTGGTATGAAGTATTTTATATAAGCATAAATCGCATCTGTAGTAGCATATAAAATTAAAGCACTGCTAAGAAGCGCACCAACCTTTTTAGGTAATAAGGATAGTGGTTTGAATAAAAGATTGATTCCTATTAAGAGAAAGAGTAAATCAACCATTGGATAGGTAAGTTGAACAAATATGTCGATATAGGATGTTGTAAAAACGTGAATGGTTCGTTCAATAAGTAAGTAGTAACTTAAAGTAAATTGGGCTGTAACGATAATACAAATATCACATAGCATAAAAAGTTTTTCTAATAAATCTCGGTTATAAATGATTTCGTATAGAAAGGCAAATGCAAAAGTAACTAAAAAAAGTAAGTAAAAAAGGTCAGATGGATCAACGAACGTATAGAAGTCCTTTACAATTAAACGCTGATAGGCAACGACTATATCACCGATAAAATAAGAGAGAGCTCCAACGGATAATATAATCCAAAATAAACGAGATAGCCCTTCTTTCATGTTTGAAAAGTAAAGTATATAACTACAAGCGATAATATCAATTAATAGGGTACTCATTCCGATTAATAGCTGAAAAGGAAATGAATATTCATATAGAAAAAGCATCGCTACGTAGTGAATCGTTATAGACAGCAATACAATGCTTATAAGAATACTTACATGTGTTTGTTTTTTCATTTATATCACCTACGGTTTCTTGAAAAGCGTATATAAGTTTTATATTTATTTTGCACAGTTATAGCGAGTTGTAAAAATAGATTTTAATAATTCTTGTTTCTGTCTCCCAACATATCGACATAGGAATTTGAAGTTTGTTATAATGATTAGAATAGTTGCATTATTTAGAAAAATTTAAAAATAATAATTACTGCAACTAGGACATATTGTTTACTATGTGAACTTGTTCTTAATTTAGGGGGGAGGGTTTCACAATGGCAAGTGTATATGAAAATAGTTATATGATCGTTTTGATTTTCTTGCTATTAGGTATATTGCTGCCGGTAGTGGCTCTTACATTAGGAAGGATGCTGCGCCCAAATAAGCCAAGTGCAGCAAAGGCGACGACGTATGAGAGTGGAATTGAGCCGTTTCATGATGCAAATATTCGGTTTCATGCTCGTTATTATATTTTCGCTTTATTGTTTGTGATCTTTGATGTAGAAACTTTATTTTTATATCCTTGGGCTGTTGCGTATGACAAGCTAGGTTTATTTGCATTAATTGAAATGCTCATCTTTGTTGTAATGTTGCTAGTTGGATTAGCGTATGCTTGGAAAAAGAAGGTGTTACAATGGTTATAAATTTTGAGGAATTACATCCAAATGAGCGAGCAGAATTAGAACGAAATATCTTTTTTTCTACATTGGAGCAGTTGAAAGGATGGGCGAGGAGCAATTCTTTATGGCCGATGACATTCGGACTGGCGTGCTGTGCAATTGAAATGATGGGAGTAGGCTCATCACATTACGATTTAGATCGATTTGGGTCATTTTTTCGGACTTCACCAAGACAATCGGACGTCATGATTGTATCGGGAACAGTAACGAAGAAGATGGCTCCTATTGTTCGGCGCTTATATGATCAAATGCCCGAACCGAAATGGGTTATTGCGATGGGATCTTGTGCGACAGCAGGTGGTCCGTATGTAAATTCATATGCTGTTGTGAAAGGTGTAGACCAAATCGTACCAGTTGATGTGTATATTCCTGGTTGTCCCCCAAATCCGGCTGCTTTAATTTATGGAATTAATAAATTAAAAGAAAAAATTCGTTACGAAGCAAAGACCGGGAAGCAGGTGACGAATAAATGAGTAATCCAAACAAAGACTTAGAGGATCTGAAAAAAGAAGCAGCTAGGCGTGCAAAAGAAGAAGCGAGAAAACGCCTTGTAGCGAAACACGAGGCGGAAATAAGTGAGCTTGAGGCAGAAAATCAAGAAAAAGAGAAAGCGCTACCAAAAAATGATGATATTACTATAGAAGAAGCAAAACGACGTGCAGCAGCAGCAAAAGCAAAAGCGGCGGCGTTAGCGAAGCAGAAAAGAGAAGGAACAGAAGAAGTAACGGAAGAAGAAAAAGCGAAGGCAAAGGCAGCGGCAGCAGCAAAAGCAAAAGCGGCGGCGTTAGCGAAGCAGAAAAGAGAAGGAACAGAAGAAGTAACGGAAGAAGAAAAAGCGAAAGCAAAGGCAAAGGCAGCGGTAGCAGCAAAAGCAAAAGCGGCGGCGTTAGCGAAGCAGAAAAGAGAAGGAACAGAAGAAGTAACGGAAGAAGAAAAAGCGAAAGCAAAGGCAAAGGCGGTGGCAGCAGCCAAGGCAAAAGCGGCAGCATTAGCGAAGCAGAAAGCTTCGCAAGGTGATGGGGATTCGGGAGATGAAAAGGCAAAGGCAATTGCAGCAGCAAAAGCGAAAGCAGCAGCGGCTGCAAGAGCGAAGACAAAGGGAGCTGAAGGTAAGAAAGAGGATGAGCCGAAGCGGGAAGAAACGTCCGTAAATCAGCCGTATTTAAATCAGTATGTTGAGGCTATTAGGGAGAAGGTAGGAGAGGGTGCATTAGTAGATTCCTACATTAATAAACTGTCAAAGGATGTGCCGACTCTTGTGGTGGATCCCGAAAAATATTATGAAGTGATGGAGTCACTGCGATTCCATGAAGGACTTGCTTTTGATTATATGTCAGAGCTACATGCGACGGATTTTGTGACACATATGGAAGTATATGTTCATTTGTTTTCATATGGTAAGAAACAATCGGTAGCGGTGAAGGTAAAGCTAGACCGGGAAGAACCGCAAGTTGAATCTGTGACAGCGCTTTGGAAAGGGGCTGACTGGCCGGAGCGAGAAGCATACGATTTGCTCGGCATTGTATTTAAAGGGCATCCGAATTTAACGCGTATTTTAATGCCAGATGATTGGGTAGGACATCCGCTTAGAAAAGACTATGAACCGTATGATGTGGAGGTGTAGCTATGATCCGTACGGAAGAGATGCTTTTGAATGTAGGACCTCAGCATCCGAGTACACATGGTGTGTTCAGGCTCGTAATTAAGATTGACGGGGAAATTATTAGAGAAGCTACACCGGTTATTGGGTATTTGCATCGCGGGACGGAAAAAATCGCTGAGAGCTTACAGTATACGCAAATTATCCCTTATACAGATCGAATGGACTATTTATCAGCCATGACGAATAATTACGTCATTTGCCATGCTGTAGAGACGATGATGGGACTTGAAATTCCGGAGCGTGCCGAATACTTGCGAGTACTTGCGATGGAGCTAGGGAGAATTGCAAGCCATCTCGTTTGGTGGGGGACGAATCTTCTTGATATAGGAGCGGTCAGCCCGTTTTTGTACGCGTTTCGTGAACGAGAGATGATTATAAATTTATTAAATGAATTATGCGGGGCACGGCTTACTTTTAACTATATGAGAGTTGGCGGTGTGAAGTGGGATGCGCCAGATGGTTGGATTGAAAAGGTGGAAGAGTTTGTTCCGTATATGAGAGAGCAATTGGCAGGTTATCATGATCTTGTTAGCGGTAATGAGATTTTCTTAAATCGTGTGAAAGGCGTTGGTATATATAGCGCGGAAGAAGCGATCTCGTATTCTTTAAGCGGAGCAAATTTGCGGTGCACTGGAGTAAACTGGGATCTTCGCAAAGACGAGCCGTATTCGATTTATGATCGTTTTGATTTTGATATTCCTGTTGGAAGCGTGGGAGATGCTTGGGATCGCTACGTTTGCCGAATGCAAGAAATCGAGGAGTCTTTAAAGATTGTTGAGCAAGCAGTTCAGCAGTTCCCAAAAGATGGAGCAGTGCTGGCAAAAGTACCGAAAATTATTAAGGCACCTAAGGGAGAAGCGTTTGTACGTATCGAATCGCCGCGCGGAGAGATTGGTTGTTACATCGCTAGTGACGGAAAGAAAGAGCCGTACCGTTTGAAGTTTCGTAGGCCATCTTTTTATAACTTGCAAATTTTACCGAAGTTATTGAAAGGTGAAAACATCGCTAATTTAATTACGATTTTAGGTGGAGTTGATATTGTACTTGGGGAGGTTGATGGCTAATGATTGAGACGCTCTTACAATCACCTTCAAGCTGGACGAATTTCTTCATTTTTTTCGGATTAGCGGTGCTTCTACTATTTGCAGTCCTTGGCTTCGTTACATATGGAATTTTGGCAGAACGGAAAGTGATGGGATTTATGCAAGGGCGGATTGGACCAAACCAGGTTGGAGGCCGATTCGGTTTACTGCAAACGGTAGCTGATGTTTTAAAACTATTATTGAAAGAAGATAGTATTCCGAAAGCAGCAGATAAACCACTGTTTATATTAGCACCTGTCATTGCATTTGCGCCAGCATTTATGGTGCTGGCAGTTATACCGTTCACTGATAAATTTCAATTTGCCGATATTGGAGTCGGGCTACTTTATTATATCGCTGTTTCCGGTATTACGACGATAGGTGTTGTAACTGGGGGATGGGCATCGAATAATAAATATTCCCTTTTAGGAGGGATGCGTGCGGCGGCGCAAATGATTTCTTATGAGATTCCGCTCGTAATGAGTGTAATTGGTATCGTGTTGTTGGCTGGTAGCCTGAATTTAAATGAGATTGTAGCGGCGCAGGAGAAGGTTTGGTACATTTTCGTGCAGCCAATTGGCTTCGTCGTTTTCTTAATTGCAGCAGTTGCAGAGTTAAATCGGACGCCATTCGATTTGCCAGAAGCGGAGTCAGAACTTGTTTCTGGATATCATACGGAATACTCAGGTTTTCGCTGGGCGTTTTTCATGCTTTCAGAGTACGTATATTTCTTCGGGATGGCATCGTTAATTACAGTGCTCTTTTTAGGCGGATGGAATCCAGTCATGTTTCTTGGATTTATCCCAGGTGCCGTATGGTTTGCTTTGAAATTTAGCAGTGTAGTCTTTCTATTAATTTGGTTCCGCGTTACGTTCCCGCGTATAAGAGGTGACCAGTTAATGGAGTTTGGATGGAAAGTATTATTGCCGATTGCACTTGCAAATATTTTCTTAACGGCATTGATTAAGGAGTTATTCTTCTAATCTATGAGGGGGGTGCCAGTAAGAGATGAAGGGACTATTTAAAGGATTAAAATATACACTAAGTAATTTGAGCAAGAAGAAGGTAACGTATGATTATCCAAATCAACCGTTGCCGTTGCCAGACCGTTTTCGGGGGATTCAAAAATTCTATCCGGAGAAATGTATTGTTTGTAATCAATGCTCTAACATTTGTCCGACAGACTGTATTCAGTTAACAGGAAAGAAACATCCGGATCCTACGAAAAAAGGAAAAATTATCGACACGTATGATATTAATTTTGAAATTTGTATTCTTTGTGATTTATGTACAGAAGTTTGTCCGACAGAGGCGATTGTCATGACAAATAACTTTGAGCTCGCGGAATATTCACGTGATGACTTATTTAAAAATTTGCAGTGGCTTGACGAAAACGACGAAAACGTCAGGAAGGAGAATAAGGCATGAATGGCGAGTTTGTAGCATTCTTTATACTATCCTTGTCTGCAATTATCGGCGGTGTTCTTATGTTGAACTTAACGAAAGTTATGCACATGATGCTAGCTCTCGTTCTAACATTTCTCAGCATTGCAGGTTTGTATTTTCTTTTATCAGCCGAATTTATAGGCGTTGCACAAATTTTACTTTACTCTGGTGCAATCACAATTATTATGATTTTCGGCATTATGTTAACGAAACATAACGCGGAAAATGAATCGCGTCTTACTCTTCGAAAATGGATTATCTTCTTTGCGGTTGTAGCATTTGGAGCGGTTATGTATTTCGCTGTTAATAATATTGATTTTGCAAATGAGAGCACACAAGGAAGTTTACCTCTCCATGAAAACAACACACTTCAAATCGGTACGCTTCTCTATTCAAAATATATTATCCCATTTGAACTAACTTCAGTTATTTTACTTGTAGCACTCGTTGGCGCGATTATACTTGCGAAAAAGGACGAGAAAGAGGAGGATTCCAATGAGTAGCGTTCCGGCTTCTGCATATTTAACACTTGCGATTATTTTGTTTTGCATCGGCCTATTTGGAGCTTTAACAAAGCGGAATACAGTAATCGTATTAGTTTGTATCGAATTAATGCTAAATGCTGCCAATTTAAACTTAGTGGCGTTTAGTAAATTAGGCTTATTTCCGAATTTAACAGGTCAAATTTTCTCACTGTTTACGATGGCTGTAGCGGCAGCGGAAGCGGCGGTAGGACTCGCTATTTTAATTGCTTTATATCGTAATCGTACGACAGTTCAGGTGGATGAAATGGATACGCTCAAAGGATAGCATTGTGACCGAAAAAGGGGGAAGGAAACAATGATCGATTATGCATGGCTCATACCGCTTTTCCCACTCGTTTCGTTTTTGTTACTTATTATATTCGGGAAGAAAATTAGAGAAGGAAGCAGTGTACTTAGTATTTTTTTCGTCTTTCTCTCCTTTATACTTGCGGTACTTGTGTTAATAGAAAGATTTTCAGAAGCAAGCGTGAAGCATAAGTGGGTGTGGCTTAGAGCTGGAGATGTGGATATATCATTTGGCTTTGAAGTGACTGCATTAGGAGCTTTAATGTTGTTTATCGTTACGCTTGTGAGTCTGCTTGTACATGTGTATTCGAAAGGTTATATGAAAGGTGATGAACGATTACCAACCTTTTACGCATATTTAGGACTCTTTACATTTGCGATGTTAGGGCTTGTTATATCAACGAATTTATTACAGCTTTATATATTTTGGGAATTAGTTGGCCTTGGCTCATTTTTACTTATCGGTTTTTATTTCTTTAAAGAAGAAGCGAAGGCTGCTGCAAAAAAGGCTTTTATTATGACCCGTATTGGGGATGTTGGTTTATTTATCGGGATGATTTTAATTTTTTGGTACGCAGGTAGTTTTGAATATGACGCAATATTTAGGGCGATTTATACAGGGGATCTACCTCCTTACATGATTACAATAACGGCGATATTAATTTTTATCGGGGCGATGGGGAAATCAGGTCAGTTCCCGCTTCACACGTGGTTGCCAGATGCAATGGAGGGGCCAACGCCCGTGTCGGCACTTATTCACGCGGCGACGATGGTTGCAGCGGGCGTATATTTAGTAGCGACGATGTTTCCATTATTTTCGGCAAGTGCGGTAGCGATGCAGACAGTGGCAATTGTCGGAGCTTTCACTGCAATCTTTGCGGCCTCTATCGGCCTTGTACAAACAGATATAAAGAGAGTACTTGCTTATTCTACAGTTAGCCAGCTCGGGTATATGATGCTCGCGTTAGGTTCTGCTGGTTATGTAGCTGGTATATTCCATTTGACGACACATGCTTTTTTTAAAGCACTACTATTTTTGGCAGCAGGAAGTGTAATTCATGCCGTGCATACGCAAAACATTAACAAAATGGGCGGTTTACAGAAGAAGATGAAAGTAACTGGTACGCTATTTTTGATAGGTACACTTGCAATTAGTGGGGTTCCACTCCTTTCTGGGTTCTTTAGTAAAGATGAAATTTTGGCTGCGACTTGGATGAATGGTAATTACTTTTTATTCGTATTAGCAGTACTTGCGGCATTCTTAACGGCATTTTACATGTTTCGTCTATACTTCCTTGTCTTTATTGGGGAAGCGAAGACGAAGGAAGATGTGCATGAGTCGCCCCGCATTATGACGTATCCAATGATTGTTCTCGGCGTTCTCGCAGTAGTGGCAGGATATATAAATACACCATGGTTTGGGACGTTTCTCGGAGATTGGTTGACGAAAGATGTAGGGTTTAAGGTTGAAGAAGCGCATGGACCAGTTTGGATTATGATTGTTGCGACGCTCGTTTCATTTGCGGGAATCGCTCTTGCATATTTCATATATGGCAAGAAATCAATTTCTAGAGAGTGGGCTGGGGGTACGGGAACCTCGCTTTATAATCTTTTGAAAGAAAAATATTATGTGGATGAACTATACAACATGACGGTGATCCCTATTACGAAAGGAATCGCTCGTGTGCTTCGCTTATTTGAAGTGTATGTAGTCGAAGGAATTGCAGTTTTAATTGCAAGTGTAGTTAAAGGCACAAGTAACCTTGGCTCGAAGCTTCAAAACGGGAATGTACAAGTGTACGGTACTGTAACGGCTGTTTCGCTCGCTGTACTCGTCATTATTTTGCTCTATACGGGAGGGGATTTACGATGAATGATTTGTTGTTAACGTTCTTCATTTTTTCCCCGCTTTTAGGAATTTTATTGCTTGTATTAACACCGAAAAAGGAATTGCGTACAGTGCGGGCGCTTGGCTTATTTGGGACGGCACTTCCATTTGGAATCGCCATCGTCCTCGCTTGTACATATGCTTCTGGAAAGAGCTTGTCACTATTTGATGAAAAGGTGAAATGGATTAAGTTCGGAGATTTTACAGCGGTGGATAAAAGGTGGTTTTCTATTTATTACGAGCTCGGTATTGATGGTTTGTCGCTTGTCATGATGGTACTGACGGCTCTTCTAGCGATGCTTGCAGCAATTGCAGCCTTTTCTATTAAAAGCAATTTAAAAGCATTTTATATGCTGTTACTCATGCTAGAAATAGGGATGCTCGGCGTCTTTGCTGCTCAAAATTTAATGTTGTTTTTTATCTTCTTTGAAATTACGTTGCCACCCATGTTCTTATTAATTGGGAAGTGGGGAAAATTGTCGAGTGAAAAGGCTGCTTATAGTTATTTAATATATAACGGTATTGGCTCAGCTATTTTGCTCATTGTTTTCTCAATTTTGTTCGCGAAAACAGGTACAACAAATATTGTGGAGCTGAAAGAGATATTAAGAAGCGTAAGCGCAGGGGGAGAACTCGTCATCCCAAGTAGCTTGCAGCTTGGTGTATTTATTGCCATAATGATTGCCTTTGCAATTAAACTACCTGTTTTTCCGTTGCACCGCTGGATGGTCAATGTACACATAGAAGCGCATCCAGCTGTAGTTATGCTTCATGCGGGTGTTTTGTTAAAGATTGGAGCGTACGGTATTATTCGCTTCGGGAAAGGGTTATTCCCGGAATATTTTCACGATGTTGCAACGCTAATTGCGATATTAGGCGTAATTAATTTATTATACGGTGCCTTTTTAGCGCTCATCCAAACGGACTTTAGGAAAGTACTCGCTTACTCTAGTATTTCGCATATGGGAATTGTATTAATGGGACTTGCGTCACTTAATGCACCTGGTACACAAGGAGCGCTATTCCAAGTTGTATCACATGGTTTAATTGCAGCCTTGCTCTTCTTCTTGCTAGGTGTTATAGAACAACGATTTGGAACTTCGGATATTACGGTGCTAGGCGGACTTGCGAAAAGTGTACCGATACTTAGCGGATTCTTTTTAGCAGGAGGAATGGCATCACTTGGATTACCAGGGATGTCTGGGTTTGTTAGTGAATTTCTTGCCTTTCTCGGTTTATTTCAAGGAGAGCCCGTCATTGCTGCAGTCGGTGTGATTGGCATCATTTTAACCGCTGTATACGTATTAAGAGCGACACTTCAAGTGACATTTGGAAAGAAAGAATGGGAAGCAAAATCTGATATACACGGATGGGAGTACGTCCCTGTTTTACTACTTATCTTTTGTATTATTGCAATTGGAGTTATGCCAGAGATACTAGGGGATCCGCTTCAAAATACATTGAAAACATTGGGGGTGAAGTAGGATGGATATGAATACGTTACTTAGCTTATCGTGGCATCTAATGGTGCCAGAATTTATTATTCTCGGGGCCGCCATCCTTCTTTCCATATGTGATTTGTTTTTTAAGCTGAACCATAGATATGTAGCTCTTGGTGCGATCGCTGCCATCGTATTAGCAATTGTTTCATTAATTACGCTATATAGCGAACCAGCTGGAGATATTTTAAATGGATCGTTTGTGTTAGATGGATTTTCAAAAGGGTTTAAAACGTTGTTATTAGGCGCCTCAGCTCTCATTTTATGCATCGCAATGAGCGATGATAAGAAGAATCCGATTGAAGATAAGGGCGAATATTATTACTTATTTTTAATGGCACTTCTTGGCGCGATGTTCATGGCTTCTAGTGTTGACTTTATCACCCTTTTCGTTGGTTTAGAGTTACTTTCACTTTCTTCTTATATTTTAGTCGGAATACGAAAAAAGAACCGTGCATCAAATGAAGCGGCAATGAAATATGTCATTAGCGGAGGAATTGGAACGGCGATCACGCTCTTCGGAATGAGTTATTTATACGGTATTACAGGTTCAACTAACATTGTAGATATGCAAAAGGTACTCACTGGGGAGCTCGCTAGTGGTATTCAGTTATTGTTAGCTCTTGCATTTCTTTTATTGCTAGTTGGTCTCTCATTTAAAATTGCCACAGTGCCGTTTCATATGTGGGCACCTGATGTGTATGAAGGAGCGACTACACCTGTTACCGCTTTTCTTGGAACGATTTCTAAAATTGCTGGGTTCCTACTCATTATTCGTTTGTTCCTTATGGTTTTTGCAAGTGTATTAATACAAGGAGATATGCAATCTTTATATGGGCATATGAGTATATATATTGCGGTGCTAGCAAGTATAACGATGATTGTTGGGAATGTAGTCGCGTTAAAACAATACAACATAAAACGTTTATTTGCTTATTCAGGTATTGCGCATGCTGGGTATTTACTCGTTCCACTTGTGGCATTATCACCATTTACGCTGGATAGCATGTGGTTTTATATGCTGGCATACATGCTTATGAATATAGGCGCGTTTGCCATTATCCACGGCTTAATCTTACAAAACGATAAGGAAAACATAACGATTTTCACCGGATTATATAAGAAATCACCATTTGCAGCGATCATGATGACAATCTTTATTTTATCGCTGGCCGGGATACCAGGGACGGCTGGCTTCATTGGAAAGATTAACATCTTTTTAGGCGCGCTTCATGTAGAGCCAGCACATTACGTACTAGCTTCGATTATGATGGGTACGACAGTTGTTTCATTCGTATATTATTTCCGTATTTTACAACAAATGTTTTTCCGCACCGGAGAGACAGAAGAGAGGATACGGTTACCGTTAAATATAAAGGTTGTTATGAGTCTTTGTGCAATTTCGATTGTAATACTAGGGATTATGCCGATGATTGGGTACAATTTCTTTTATGAATATTTTCCATTAATGAAAGATTTCTTCTTCTTAGGGAACGTGGTACAATAGTGAAAATAAAAGGTGTGGAGTCAGTACTCTGCGCTTTTTATTTTGTGTTAACTTGTAATGTAGATATACGTTTTTTGAAAGAAAATCAAGATGTAAAATGTAAGATGTCTATTTGCATTTGAAAAAGTGTGGCTCCTACTTATTATGGTATCGTTTTTATATTCTTTCATAAGTAGTAGCTGAGTAAAAAGGGGTCGATTTTTTGGCACAACTTTTAGGGCAACAAGCACTGATTGCCATTGTTTCGCATTTATTGTTTATTACCATTACGTGGTGGGCTTTGCAAGGCATTCACATTGAGCGTTTAATGAAGTCCGGAAAAGTGCTGCAGACGCGAGTATTACTCATCTTAATTACAATTGCAATTGGGACATCTGTAAGTAACTTTTTCCTTGATTATTTAGGCTATTCGAAGAGTTTAACGTATTTAGTAAAGTAAGTGTATAGAACCTCAAATCTCCGTTAACAATGGGGATAGGAGGGGATGAAATTGAAGCTTAAAGCCATTCTTATTGTTGCACTTAGTGTTGTTTTATTTTTGGTTGGATATAGAGAGATGAAACCGATAAGCGATGAACAGAAAATGGAGAGCATGATTAAGGCTTTAGAGAAAAATGATGCTAAAGTAGAAAAATGGTCATGGTTAGCTAGAGAAACAAAAACAATTTCTAATATACATACGTTTCAAAAGTTGTTAAACGATGTGAAGGACAAGGCAAATATTCAAAAGTGGGAAGTAGAGCAATCTCCAGATGGATATAAAGCTACATCCTATAAAAAGTTTGCTTCTCATGAAGAACGAGTAGTAGTAACTTGGAGTAAAGAAAATACTAAAGAAAACACTTTCATTATCTTTGAAGTAAGTGGGGCGAAATGGGACCCGAAGTATGTTCAAAAAGTGAATAAAATTTTTAGTGAAAAACCTATAATTTACACTTGTGTTCAAGGTGTACTGAATGATAAGATTGAAGGTGTTTTGCAAAATAAAACCAATCAGGTTTTGAAAGATCTTTCAGCAAGAGCGATCGAACAAGTAGAAGAAAGAGCATTTGTGTCAGTCTCCGCATACAATAAAAAGTGGGATGACGCTCTTTCAACAAATAGAGAGAAAATAAATGTGCAAATAGCAATACGTTCTACAGACAACAAAGATACAATTGTGGTTGGCACACCGATCATAACTTCTGAGTATTGAGTGAATAGATACTGAAAAAAGGACACGGAGGGGAATAATTTGGAAAAGATCATCGTCCGTGGCGGAAAGCGGTTAAACGGCACAGTGCGTGTTGAGGGCGCAAAAAATGCTGTATTACCTATAATCGCTGCAGCCCTATTAGCGAGTGATGGAAAGAATGTACTATCTGAAGTACCAGTTTTGTCTGATGTATACACAATTAATGAGGTATTACGTCATTTAAATGCTGAAGTCGTATTTGAAAATAATCAAGTAACAATCGATTCTTCTAAAGAACTAAACATTGAAGCACCATTTGAATATGTACGTAAAATGCGTGCATCTGTTCAAGTAATGGGACCATTATTAGCACGTAATGGTCGTGCTCGTATTGCACTTCCTGGTGGATGTGCAATCGGTTCACGTCCAATTGACCAACATTTAAAAGGCTTCGAAGCAATGGGAGCAAAAGTACAGGTTGGTAACGGTTTTGTTGAGGCATATGTTGAGGGAGAACTAAAAGGAGCTAAAATCTACTTAGACTTCCCAAGCGTAGGCGCGACAGAAAACATTATGTCTGCAGCTACATTAGCAAAAGGGACAACAATTCTTGAAAACGCAGCGAAAGAACCAGAAATCGTTGACTTAGCTAACTTCTTAAATGCAATGGGAGCGAAAGTACGCGGAGCTGGAACTGGAACGATTCGTATCGAAGGCGTTGATAAATTATATGGTGCAAACCACTCTATTATTCCTGACCGTATTGAAGCGGGAACATTCATGGTTGCAGCAGCAATTACTGGTGGAGACATCTTAATTGAAAATGCTGTACCTGAACATTTACGCTCAATTACAGCGAAAATGGAAGAAATGGGTGTTAAAATTATTGAGGAAAACGAAGGTGTACGTGTTATCGGCCCAGATAAGTTAAAAGCGGTTGATATTAAAACTATGCCTCACCCAGGTTTCCCAACAGACATGCAATCACAAATGATGGCATTATTACTACAAGCTGATGGAACAAGCATGATTACAGAAACGGTATTCGAAAACCGCTTTATGCACGTTGAAGAATTCCGTCGTATGAATGCTGATATTAAAATTGAAGGTCGTTCTGTTATTATGAACGGTCCAAACAGCTTACAAGGTGCTGAAGTAGGCGCAACTGATTTACGTGCTGCAGCTGCATTAATCTTAGCTGGTTTAGTATCAGAAGGTTATACTCGTGTAACTGAGTTAAAACATCTTGACCGTGGTTATGTAGATTTCCATAAGAAATTAGCTGCATTAGGTGCAACTATTGAACGTGTAAACGAAAAAGTAGAAGAAGTGAAAGAACAAGAAGTTTCTGATCTTCACGCTTAATTGAAATAGTCTCTATGTCTTTTGACATAGGGGCTATTTTTTTTTTGGGTTATTACTGTTATAGTCAATAAATTCTATACTTATGCACGTACCAGTAAAAATATTTAGAAAATTTCCGTTTTATGCTCTTCCTCCTTAAGTATGTTCTAAAAGAAAGAGTTGTTCCATAAGAATGAATGGAGTAAAGCTTTTATATTGGGGGAAAATAGGATGAAATTTTCAAAGCCACTTTTTATTACAGTAGCGCTCTTAATAGCGCTCGTTATCATTGTACCTGCAGCCCTTGTTATCCCATTTGCGAAAGCAAAAGTAGGGGAAGAAACGGCCTCTAAAACTCCTCCAGCGATAGAAAGTATACCAGCTCCAGGAAAAGTAGATACAGCGGTTCAAGTTGCTGTATATCGTGAGAAACAGAAGAAGGTAGAATCATTGCCTATGGAGGAGTATGTGACCGGTGTAGTAGCTTCTGAGATGAATGCCAGTTTTGAAATAGAGGCACTAAAGGCACAGGCATTAGCAGCGAGAACATTTGTAGTACAACGTATGCTAAGCGGAGGAAAGAAAAATAATGCGGACGTGACAGATACGGTGAAAGATCAAGTGTACAAAAGTAAAGAAGAATTGAAGAAACAATGGGGTAATAACTACGAAAATAATTTGAAGAAAATCGAAGAAGCCGTTTCGAAAACAGCAGGACAAGTTTTAACATATGATGGAAAACCAATTTCAGCATCCTTCTTCTCAACGAGTAATGGCCGGACAGAAAATGCAGCTGACTATTGGGGAAATGATTATCCGTACTTGAAAAGTGTAGATAGTCCGTGGGATCAAGCCTCTCCAAAGTTTACGAGCGAGCAAACATTTACAGTAGCTGATTTTCAAAAACGTCTCGGTGTGAAAGTACTAGCAGACGGGAAGGTTGGAAATATTAAAGACCTTACGGAAGGAAAGCGCGTAAAGGATGTAGCTTTTCAAGGAAAAACATTAACAGGAAAAGAAGTTCGTGAAAAGTTAGATTTACGTTCTTCTGATTTTACGTGGAAACAACAAGGAGATAAAATCATCGTTACGACGAAAGGCTTTGGTCACGGCGTTGGTATGAGTCAATACGGAGCGAACGGTATGGCAGCGGAAGGAAAGAAATATACAGATATCGTCGCTCATTACTATAAAGGCGTTGAAATAAAGACGATGAATGATTATGAAGGAAAATTGATGGTGAAGAAATAGGTGTCAGAACTCTGGCACTTATTTTTTGTTTAAAATATCATAATTTTCCATTAACTGTTTGATATAATAGGATAAAAAGGCATTTGGGGGAGATGAAATGGTGCTACTGGAGTTGAAACAGTTAGGGAAAACGAACCAATTACCGGTAATTGACCTAAAAGTCGCGAAAGGACAATGTGTTGTTTTGCAATGCAATAATCATACAGCTAAAGTGTTGCACCGCATCATTATAGGCGAAGAAGAAGCGTCGACTGGCAATGTACTGTTTGAAGGGGGAGCAATTGGAAAGAAAAATTATCCACGCATCGGCTTTTGTTTTTTGAAAGATGAGGCATATGATCGTTTGAAGGTGAAGGAATACTTTAAGTTTTTAATAGGGCTTTATGAATCAAAGATAAGCATAGAAGAAGTTGTGCAGTCTGTTGGTCTCCTAGATAAACTAAACGTTAAAATAGAAAAACTATCGTTTTCAGAGAAGCGTCGTCTTCATATTGGACGAGTGATGATTCATAATCCGGATTTAGTTGTTTTGGAAGAACCGGAGCAAAATGTAGATATAGAGAGTACGATCATTATTCGAAAAGCAATCATGAAAATGAAAGAGCAAGGAAAGGCAATCTTTATTACGTCATCATTTCTATCAGATGCCCTCTCGTTAACAGAGGATGTATACATATTAAACAACGATGGTGTGAAAAAGATAGAAATTGAGCAAGAGGAAGTGGAAGAAGTCGATGAAGAAAAAGTCATTCAAATGATCCCGCAAATGAAATTAGAAAGAATACCAGCGAAAGTGAACGATAAAATCATTTTACTTGATCCGATGGAAATTCATTTCATTGAAACGCAAAACGGAGTAACACATATTCACGTTCGTGAAGGGGATTTCGTATGCGCTTTAACATTAGGTGAACTAGAAGCAAGGTTAACAGGTTTTGGTTTCTTTAGATGTCATCGCTCGTACCTTGTAAATTTACAAAGAGTACGAGAAGTGATTACCTGGACTCGTAATAGTTTTAGCTTAATTTTGGATGACGAAAGAAAAAGTTCAATTCCGCTTTCAAAAGGACGCATGGATGAATTAAAAGGCGTGATTGGGCTATAAAAAGTGCTCCAATAAGCTCAACATGCGATTCATTCACCGGTAAAAATACTCCTTTTACCGGTATTTTACTGTGTAAACCCTTTGTTTTTCATATGATTGAGTCAAGAAAAGCGAAACAAACGAACGAAAAGCGCTAAAGCGACTTTCATCTATAAAGAAGAAAAACAAAGGGGATGACGAAATGACATTGGCAATTGAAATGAAAGATGTAATGAAAAATTTCAGTGGAAAAACGGCACTTCGAAATGTAAATATTGAGGTGAAGCAAGGAGAGATATTCGGATTCCTCGGACCGAGTGGATCTGGTAAGACGACAACGGTAAAAATTTTAACTTCTCAATTGCTTCATAGTGTTGGAACGGTAAGAGTATTAGGGAAAGATATTACAGGACCAAGTAGCATCGATTACAAACAAATTGGTATTTTAACAGATAACAGCGGCTTATATGAAAGACTTAGCATTTATGATAACTTACTATTATTTTGTGACCTATACGATTGTAAAAAAGAACGAATCGATGAAGTACTAGCACAAGTAAATTTATTAGATGATAAAAAAACACCAGTAAAGAAACTATCAAAGGGAATGAAGCAACGCGTCACACTAGCAAGAGCAATCCTTCATAAACCAGATATCCTCTTCTTAGACGAACCAACATCTGCACTCGATCCAGTAAACGTCCAAAACATTCATAAAATCTTAAAAGACTTAAATGAAGAAGGAACGACCATTTTCTTAACGACTCACAACATGGATGAAGCAGAAACGCTTTGTAACCGTATTGCCTTCCTTTGTGGCGGAGAAATTGTAGCGCTTGATACGCCAGAGAACCTACGCTTAAAATACGCTAAGGATCAAATAGAGGTCGTATTAAAAGATAAACAAAAAGAAGTAGTGCAAAAAGATGAATTAGGCGCAAAACGTATTTCAGAATGGATGAAAAAGGGCGAACTGTTATCTATTCATTCACACGAGCCAACGCTAGGCGATATCTTTATTGAAGTTACTGGGAGGGGATTATAATGACATTTTCAATGAAACGGTTTTCGGCTATTGTAAGAAAAGAAATAAATGATGCAGGTAAAAACTCACAAGTTATATTAATGGCGCTATTACCTATTCTACTTGCTGTATTCTATAGTAATATGGATTCTATAAAAGAGTTCTTTGCAGGTTTTGTTATTGTAATGACGATTACCATGGTGGGAAGTTATGTGCAAGCAATTATTATTGCAGAGGAGAAGGAAAAACACACGTTACGAGTATTGATGTTGTCTCCAGCAAGTCCAATAGAAGTTATTTTAGGTAAAAGTGTATTAACTGTATTTTTTGTACTAGCATCTAGTTTTATTAGTTTAGTGATTTTAGATACTTTTAAAGGAAATATTGGTATGCTAGTTATTATTATTTTAATAGGAACATTGTTATGTGTCGTTTTAGGTACTATAGTTGGCTTACTATCCCAAAATATAGCACAAACATCTATATTGGGGCTTCCGATTTTTATAATATTCATAATGGGGCCGATGCTACAAGAAATGGTTAAGAATGAATTTATTATAAAAGTAGTTAATCTTCTTCCGACAAATCATGTTATGGAGGCATTGCAAAAAGTTATAAAGGGAGAAGGGTTTATTGCGATTCAAGAACATATTTTAAACAATACAATTTGGACTATATGTCTTATCATTCTTTGTATTATTGTGTACAAAAAGAAACAATTAGACTAAAAACTGAGCCGAAACGCTCAGTTTTTTCTTTTTTTCTATCATTTCCTCGGAAATTTTACATTCCTTATACATATTTTTACAGATTTTGTCGAAAAGTAATTAGTTATACGTTGTATAGGATACGTGAATATTGTTCAAAATGATTGCTGAGGTGATGATGGAATGCGAGGAAGAAATAATAAAAAGTCGCAAAAGGTAGTACATTTATTTCAGAAAAGATGGGTGTTTCCGGCACTATACATTGCTTGTGCAGCGGTAATCTTAATGGTTGCGCTATGGTTCCAAGGAGCTAATCCGAAGAAGACTCCAAACCACGATCAAGCAACACCGTATACACAATCGGAAGATCCAGCAGTACCAGTAACGAAATCTTCAGAAGTAGTGAAAATGCCAGCTGCCGCGAATGCGGAAGTAGTCGTACAGAAGAAATTCTATGAAGATGCAGCAACTGAGGCGGAACAAGAAAAAGCACTTGTCTTTTATAACAACACATATTCCCCGAACAAAGGAATTGACATTGCTGCGAAGAATGGGAAAGAGTTCAATGTTGCTGCTGCTTTAAGTGGTACAGTAACGAAAGCTGAAAAAGATTCACTTCTTGGTTATGTTGTAACAGTTGATAGTGGAAATGGTGTAGCGGTATCTTATCAAAGCTTAGGCAGTGTGAAAGTAGAAAAAGGTGCAAGAGTTGCACAAGGTGAAGTATTAGGAACATCCGGTCTAAGTGCAATGAATAAAGAGGCAGGCTCTCACGTTCACTTTGAAGTACGTAAAGACAATGTGGCTGTGAATCCTGAACGTTACTTAAATAAATCAGTAACAGAAATTAAAGCTGATGCAGGTGCTGCAAAAGCTACGAATGCTTCTGGTAAAAAAGCTGACGACAAATCTCAAAAAGAAGAGAAGTCAACGAGCACGAAACCAGAAAATAAAACAGAAGACAAGTCTCAAAAAGAAGAGAAATCAACAAGCGGTTCAACTAGTGACAAAAAAGAAGAACCGAAGAAAGAAGAAAAATCAACAAATGGTTCTACACAATCATCTAACGATTCTTCTTCACAAGAATAAGAAAGTGAAAAAATCAGTTCTCATTAGGAGAACTGATTTTTTTATTTCTATATAAAAATAATCAATTTCGAGAAAAAAGTTGCAAAAACAAGGAAAAATGACGAGATTCTCGAATATATATTACAAAAGGGAGGGGATACTGTGTCATTTTTATTTGTTCTGTCGACTGCTATTATTTTATTGTTTGTTTTATTCACTTTATATTATTATATTGCCGGTAAGAAAGAGGTTCCCCACCATCAGTTGTTAGAAGAAGAATTGGAACGAGAAGAATGACGCCTTTTATACAAGGTGTCATTTTTTTTGGCCATAATAGTCAGTTTTAACGTATTTCTCACAAAAAAATGTAATTTTTCTTAACTTAGTCCGCAAAAATAGTGAACATGTAGCATATATCAGTAGTGCGGGCAATACAATGGTATAAACCAAAGCAAAGAGAGTGTTTGAGGTGAGAAATCGTGAATCATTTCATTATAAATCCAAGAATGTTTAACGCTTACAAACAGCACTCACACTTACTTCTTAGTCGTATGCAGCGAGGCTCATTTCACCCTTCTCACATCCAAATTAGGGAGGCGAGTGGTGTGCACGATTACATCAAAGAGAGAACTATCAAGATTGGTAAGTATATCGTGGAGACAAGAAAGACAGTGCGTGTCATTGCAAAGGAATTTGGGGTATCAAAGAGTACAGTTCATAAAGATTTAACAGAACGTCTACCAGAGATTAATCCAGAGCTCGCAAATGAAGTAAAAGAAATTCTTGATTATCATAAGTCTATTCGTCATTTAAGAGGTGGAGAAGCAACAAAACAAAAGTATAGAAAAGAAGATGTAGAGAAGCCTGTACGTCAATAATGTTACAGTAGCAAACATTCCGTTCACATTCGGTAATATTTTTCAGAAGAATTCTTTTTGCGAATATTACGTTTCTGTTAAATTTATGATAAAATCAGAAATTAGGTGAAAAGAATTCGGGTGTAACCTGATTTTGAATATCGAGGAGGAAAAAACGGGAATGTTTGCGCGAGATATCGGAATTGACCTAGGTACGGCTAATGTATTAATTCATGTTAAAGGTAAGGGTATTGTATTAAACGAGCCATCTGTTGTGGCAATTGATCGTAATAGTGGTAAAGTATTAGCAGTCGGTGAAGAAGCGAGAAGTATGGTGGGACGTACGCCTGGTAATATTGTAGCAATTCGTCCGCTTAAAGATGGTGTAATAGCAGATTTCGAAATTACAGAAGCAATGTTAAAGTATTTCATTAACAAATTGGACGTAAAGAGCTTCTTTTCAAAACCTCGTATTTTAATTTGTTGTCCAACAAATATTACATCAGTAGAACAAAAAGCAATTCGTGAAGCTGCTGAACGTTCAGGTGGTAAAACAGTATTTTTAGAAGAAGAACCAAAAGTAGCCGCAGTTGGTGCTGGTATGGAAATCTTCCAACCAAGCGGTAACATGGTTGTTGATATTGGTGGAGGTACAACAGATATCGCTGTACTATCTATGGGTGATATTGTTACCTCTTCCTCTATCAAAATGGCTGGCGATAAGTTTGATATGGAGATCTTAAACTATATTAAACGTAAGTATAAGCTATTAATCGGGGAACGTACTTCAGAAGATATTAAAATTAAGGTTGGTACAGTATTCCCAGGTGCACGTAGCGAAGAACTTGAAATTCGCGGACGTGACATGGTAACAGGCTTACCACGTACAATTACAGTATGCTCTGAAGAAATTACAGAAGCATTAAAAGAAAATGCAGCTGTTATTGTACAAGCTGCAAAAGGCGTATTAGAGCGCACACCACCAGAATTATCTGCAGATATCATCGACCGCGGTGTTATTCTAACAGGCGGTGGAGCTTTACTACACGGTATTGACATGCTTCTAGCAGAAGAACTAAAAGTACCGGTATTAATTGCTGAAAACCCAATGCACTGCGTTGCGGTTGGTACAGGTATTATGTTAGAGAATATCGACAGATTACCAAAGCGTGCTTTGAGATAATTTGAAAGAACTAAGGCTGACGCCTTAGTTCTTTTTTTCGTTTTTATATTTTTTTATTTTGATTTTTTGCGAAAATGGAAGGAAAATAGAGAAATATGAAGGAAACAGGTAAAATATTCATATATATGGTTAAATTTAATATTTCCTTATTTGAAAACGTTTATAATATAATGAGTCGAATACGACATTAAGGCAAATAATGTTTCAATACATATTGCCTTTCCCTAATTTGGGCATACACTCTTTTCCACCTCCGTGTCAGTTGCAAAAATGTGCAACTATTTTAATGGAATAGAGTGTGTGCATTTTTTTTAGGAAGCTGTGCTAAATATAAAATGTTACTTTGTAATGACAAACAATAAACAAAATGGGATAATAGCAATATGTCCGAGTGGTAAGACCAATATTACAAAAGGGGCGATTGTTACATGCTAAATATAGAACAAATTAAAGAAATCATTCCTCACCGCTATCCATTTTTGCTTGTTGATAAAATATTAGAAGTAGATGAAGGAAAAAGAGCGGTTGGGATTAAAAATGTATCCGCAAACGAAGAATTCTTTAACGGACACTTCCCTGACTATGCAGTTATGCCTGGTGTACTTATTGTAGAAGCATTAGCGCAAGTTGGAGCAGTTGCAGTATTAAAGAAAGAAGAAAACCGCGGAAGACTTGCTTTCTTTGCAGGTATCGACAATTGCCGTTTCAAAAAACAAGTACGACCAGGTGATCAGCTTCGTCTAGAAGTAGAAATGACACGCGTACGCGGCCCGATTGGAAAAGGAAAAGCAATCGCAACAGTAGATGGTGAAGTTGCATGTGAGGCAGAAATTACATTTGCGATTGGTGATAAAAAAGAATAGAAATTAAAAAATCTCCTTGTGAAAAGACAAGGAGATTTTTTAATTTCTGCTATATAACGATGAAACGATAATTTACAAACTAATCAGAAAATAACTTGTAAATAGATGGAAATTACCATATACTTACTTTATTGTTTATCTAGAAAACAGGATAAGTGATAAAGGTAATAAAGAAATAAGGGCATTGTCATATTGTTAAGGTACTTAAATAAGACAAAGTAGAATGTTATTGATTATGATGAAATGTGGGGAACTCAGCAAGAATATTAATTAGACGTATGAAATCGAGCATAAAAGAGAGAAAAGGGAAATGTCGCATTTCACAAAAGGAGATTATGAATATGTTCGGGAGAAAGAAAAGAAAACCATTACGACAATTAATTACACATAAAGAGCCTAAATCGCGTATTACAGAACAATACCGTAACATTCGTACAAACATTGAGTTTACATCTGTAGATAATCATGTTCGTTCTATCATTGTTACTTCAGCAGATCCAGGTGATGGGAAAACAACAACAATCGCAAACTTAGCAGTCGTTTTCGGACAACAAGGAAAGAAAGTTTTATTAATTGGAGCTGACTTGCGTAAGCCGACGATACAAAACTTATTTGCCATTCATAGTTCAAATGGGTTAACGAACTTATTATCAGGACAAGCAAAACTTATGCAATGCATTCAAAAAACAGATATAGAGAACGTATACTTAATGGCAGCAGGTCCAATCCCGCCAAACCCAGCAGAACTATTAGGGAGCCGGGCAATGGACGAGGCGTTGCTAGAAGCATATAACATGTTTGATATTATATTAATTGACACACCACCTGTCCTTGCGGTTACGGATGCACAAATACTTGCGAATAAATGTGATGGAATCGTACTCGTTGTACGCAGTGAAAAGACAGAAAAAGATAAAATCGTAAAAGCGAAACAAATATTAGATAAAGCATCAGGAAAAATACTTGGAGTCGTTTTAAACGATAAAAGAGAAGAAAAAGAGCAGTATGGTTATTACTAAAATAGAAAAAAGCCAATAAGGAATACTTGTTGGCTTTTTTCTCATTTTGAAATTTATTTCTCAAGTTACATAGCATAAAAAACATGATATGATAAATAATTTGGAAAATCATTGGAATGTGTTGTCATATTTAAGATTATTTTGTAAGATTAAACTTGTTTCTTGTGAACAAATATAGAACTGAATTATTAAAAATAAAAAATGTAAGATTTATATGTTATAATTTTTCCTATGTGTAAATTTTAGAAAGTTGGAGGAACTTATGGAAGAAACAATTAGTTTAAAAGAGTTATTTCATATCTTAAAAAAACGTTTAGCAATGATCCTCGTAATCGCATTTGGTGCAGCTATAGTAAGTGCTATCATTAGCTTCTTCTTTATGACACCAATCTATCAATCTTCGACGCAGATTCTTGTTAACCAGAAGAAGCAAGAAGGGGCAGCTATTCAATACAATGAGGTACAAACAAATATTCAATTAACAAATACATACAAGGTTATCATTAAAAGCCCTGTTATTTTGGATCAAGTGAAAGAAAAGCTAGGTTTAAATATAACAGTACAAGAGCTAAACAATAAAATTGAAGTAGCTAATGAGAAAGACTCACAAGTAGTGGCGGTAACTGCGCAAGATAAAGACCCAAAACTAGCTCGTGATATTGCTAATACAACTGCAGAAGTGTTTAAAGGTGAAGTTGCTAAAATTATGAGTGTTGATAACGTAACAGTGTTATCAAAAGCAGAAGTTGCAGAAAATCTATCTCCAATTAAACCACGTCCAATGCTAAATGTAGCAATCGCTTTCGTTATTGGTTTAATGGTTTCAATTGGTCTTGCATTCTTACTAGAATACTTAGATAACACAGTGAAAAAAGAAGAAGATGTTGAGAACTTACTTGGATTACCAGTGTTAGGTATCGTTGCTCGTATGGATGAAGAAACAATGAACGTGAAATCGCACGCTCCATCATCAAGAAAAGTGAGGGGACAAACAATTGGCTCTTAATTTATTTAAAAAGAAACAGAATCATCGTCAGCGTCGTCAATTAATTGCTCATCAACAACCGAAATCACCAATTTCAGAGCAATATCGTAATATTCGAACCAATATTGAATTTGCAGCTGTTGATACGAATTTACATTCACTAATGGTAACATCTGCGAACCCAAGTGAAGGGAAAACGACAACGACAGCAAATATGGCAGTTGTGTTTGCTCAACAAGGGAAAAAAGTATTATTAATTGATGCGGATATGCGTAAACCGGCAATGCATCAAATGTTCCAAGTAGATAATATTTTTGGACTAACGAACGTATTAACACATAGTGAACGTTTAGAGAAATGTGTGCAAACAACATTAGTAGATAATCTACACTTTTTAGCCTGTGGTCCAATCCCACCAAACCCGGCCGAATTGTTAGGCTCAAAGTCAATGAAAGAACTTCTTGGACAAGCATACAGTATGTACGATCTAGTTATTTTTGATATGCCACCAATTTTAGCTGTAACTGATGCGCAAATTATGGCAAATGTATGTGATGCTTCTATTCTTGTTGTTCGTAGTGAATCAACAGAGAAAGAAACAGCAGTAAAAGCAAAAGGATTGTTAGAATCGGCTAAAGGTAAATTGTTAGGTGTTGTTCTGAACGATCGTGAACGTGAAGAAGGCTTATATTATTACTACGGTGCAAACTAATTAAAAGAGTGAGATATGGTTGAAACATATCTCCTTTTTTCCCTTGAATATGAGATTTCTCATATTCAAGGGAAAAAAGATTTTTATATGAGAGAGGGAGGATAAAATAAATGATTGATTTACATTGTCACATTTTACATGGCATCGATGACGGTGCACAGACAGTAACAGATAGTTTAGCAATGGCGCAACAAGCCGTAGCAGAAGGAATACATACCATTGTTGCTACACCACATCATCAAAATGGCAAATATGTAAATGAACGTACCTCAATTATTCATCACGTAAAACAACTAAATGATGAACTACAACAATATAATATTCCACTTACTATTTTACCGGGGCAAGAGGTCAGGTTATATGGTGATTTATTAGAAGACTATGAAGCTGGTAAAATCGTTACTTTAAATGAAACAAATAAATATATATTCATTGAATTTCCATCGAATCACGTACCTCGTTATGCTGAACAATTATTATACGAATTACGTGTAAAGGGAATGATTCCAATTATTGTTCATCCAGAACGTAATGCCGAGTTAATCGAGCGGCCAGATAAGTTATATAACATTGTAAATAAAGGGGCATTAACGCAAGTAACGGCGGGTAGTTTATTAGGGAAATTCGGTAAAAAAATTAAAAAGTTTTCACTTCAACTTGTAGAACATAATTTAACACATATGGTCGCTTCAGATGCACATAACACAACGTCAAGAGGATTTCATTTAGCGGAAAGCTATGAATTAATTGAGAAAGAATTCGGGATGAATGTTATGAGTGATTTAAAAGAAAATCCGTATTTATTAATTAGCGGGAAGGCAATTTACAAAGAAGATCCAGAACAAATCCGTCGTAAAAGATTGTTCGGTATTTTTTAAATAAGGAACTGGTGATGTCTCCTAACCGTTATCAATGGAGGCACTCGGTCGTGCTGTGGGTAGAAAATTTATTTTCGAACCTACCTTAGACGCTTGTCGTCGGGAGTATGACGTGAGGATGGGTTGGATGCCCATAATTTATTTCTAATAGAAACTCTACCTATGGAGTTATAAGTATGACTCTATAGGTAGGGTTTTTGTTATTGTTACATGTTAATAAATAGATTTATAGGGGGCCTATAATTGAAAAAAGTAAGAAAAGCGATTATCCCAGCTGCTGGTCTTGGGACAAGATTTTTACCAGTGACGAAAGCAATGCCGAAAGAAATGTTACCTATCGTCGATAAACCGACAATTCAATACATAGTAGAAGAAGCGATAGAATCAGGTATTGAAGATATCATTATTGTGACTGGAAAAGGAAAACGTGCCATTGAAGATCATTTCGATCATTCTTTTGAACTAGAACAAAACCTTTTAGAAAAAGGGAAGTATGAAATGCTTGAAAAAGTACAAGCATCTTCAAAAATTAATATTCATTACATAAGACAAAAGGAACCAAAAGGTTTAGGGCATGCAGTATGGTGCGCGCGTAAATTTATTGGAAATGAGCCATTTGCCGTGTTACTTGGTGATGATATTGTCCAAGGCGAAACACCATGTTTACGTCAATTAATGGACCAATACGAGGAAACACAATCATCTGTTATTGGTGTAAAAACAGTACCAGAAAATGAGACACATCGTTACGGTATCATTGATCCAATCGAACAAAATGACCGTCGTTATCAAGTGCGTCAATTTGTAGAGAAACCAGCTCAAGGAACAGCACCATCAAATTTAGCAATTATGGGTCGTTACATATTAACACCGGAGATTTTTACATTTCTTGAGAACCAGCAAACAGGTGCCGGTGGAGAGATTCAATTAACGGATACAATTCAACAATTAAATGAGATTCAACGAGTATTCGCGTATGACTTTGAAGGAATACGTTATGATGTTGGGGAGAAGTTGGGTTTTATTACTACAAACCTAGAGTTTGGGTTGCAGAATGCTCAATTAAGAGAAGAACTTATAGAGTATATTAGCAATTTATTTCAAAACAGATTGGATAATTTTAGATAGAATAAGAGGTGCAGCATTATATGGCTATGAGAGAAATGAAAAAATATCCCCTAGATGAAACAATTGAAACTAATATTAACCTTCCTAATCATTACATTTATTTTACTTTAAAAAATACGGCTGATTTTCTTATGGCATTACTGGGTCTTGTAATTCTTTCGCCGATATTGTTACTTTTTGTTTTAGCTATAAAACTTGAGTCAAATGGCCCGGCTTTTTTTCTTCAAGAGCGTGTGGGATTAAACGGAAGAGTGTTTAATATAATAAAATTAAGGTCAATGTATATTGATGCTGAGAAAAATGGAGCACAATGGGCGAAGAAAAATGATGCTCGTGTTACAAAGATAGGTGCTTTTATTAGAAGAACTAGAATTGATGAGATACCGCAACTAATTAATATGCTAAAAGGTGATATGAGTTTGGTAGGACCTCGTCCAGAAAGACCAATATTTACTGAACAATTTAATAAAGAAATCCCTGGATTTAAAAATCGTATAGTTGTAAAACCAGGGATTACTGGGTGGGCACAAGTAAATGGTGGATATGATATTTCACCAAAGGAAAAATTAGAGTTTGATATTTACTACATAAAAAATTTAAGCCTATTTATGGACGTAAAAATAATATTTAAAACTATTAAGGTTATTTTTACTGGAGAGGGCGCTAGGTAAGAAGAGTAGAGGGTACCTTATAGAAAAACTAAAAAGTTAAATAACATTTTATATTAGAATGTTAATAGTTAAAAAAGATATATTTTAGAGGTGTAATGTATATGAGAGAATTGGTTTCAATTATTACTCCAGTCTATAATGCTGAAAAGTATTTGAGAAATACCATTGAATCTGTGATAAATCAGAATTATTCTAATTGGGAATTAATAATTGTTGATGATTGCTCCAAAGATAGCAGTCGATTAATTATTGAACAATATATGGAGTCCGAGAAAAGGATTAGGCTAATAGCTCTAGATGAAAATAGGGGAGTTACTTTTGCTAGAAATACAGCCATAAAGGCCGCTAATGGGAAATATATTGCTTTTTTAGATAGTGACGATTTGTGGCATCCTAATAAATTATCAATTCAGTTAAGTTTTATGCAGAAAAACAATTATGTTTTCTCCTTTTCAAGTTATGAATGGATGAATGAAGATGGGACAACGTTTAATAAAATAATCGAGGCGCCTAGTGTTGTTGACTATCATAGGTTATTAAGAGGTGGTAACCCAATAGGGTGTTTGACAGTTATGATTGATAAAGAACAGGTTGGAGATATCGAAATGCCAGATTTAAGACATGAGGACTATGCAACGTGGTTGAGTATCATGAAAAGTGGAGTTATAGCTTATGGAGTAAATGAAAATTTAGCTTCATATAGAAAATCAAATAATTCGCTAAGTTCAAATAAATTCAAAACCATTATATGGACTTGGAATATATATAGGAAAAATCAAAAACTTAGTTTTTTAAAATCAATGCAATGTTTAGTGATGTATATTTGTAATACATCACTAAAATATTTGAGGAAATAAATGTAAAATCAAAACCTTATTGGAGAAAAGCATATCCATTAGGGATATAAAAGAAAAAATATATCAATGTTTATGGTAGTATGTACTGCTTATTTGGTATGTACTTTTTAACAATTATGTTAGGGATAAATTATTAAGAGTTTAATATGTAAAATTGGAATGGTACCTAATAAAAAAGGAGTAATTATGAATATAGAAATGTTAGTATCCACGATGAATCAAACAAATTATAATTTGATTCATCGTATGAATATAAAAGATAGAGCAGTGATTATAAATCAGTTGACAGATAATAACATCCAAATCCCACGGAATTTGGATGAGGAAAAACTTAAATTTATTAATGTGCATGATAAAGGATTGAGTAAAAGCAGAAATATGGCAATTAAAAATTCAAGTGGCGATATTTGTGTGATTTGTGATGATGATTTATTTTATCATGATGATTATACAAATAAAATAAAAACAGCATATGAAGAAAATGCAGAAGCAGATGTAATAATTTTTTGTTACGATACAGATGGAAGACATAAGAAAAAATTTTACAAAGAAGCGAAAAGCCTTGGATATATAGATGTGATGAAAGTATCTTCAGTACAAATTACTTTTAGAAGAAAATCCATAATAGAGAATGACATCTATTTTGATGAGTTATTTGGAACTGGTTCTTCTTATTATCAGTGTGGAGAAGAGAACATTTTTCTTTTTGAATGTCTAAAAAAAGGGTTGAAAATTCATTTTGAACCTGTATCTATATTATCTATTGATAATAGTGATGAATCAACTTGGTTTAATGGTTTTAATGATAAGTTGTTTTGGGATAAAGGAGCAATGTTTACTGCATTAAGTAATAAATTTTATCACTTTCTAATATGGCAGTTTGCTATTCGTAAGTATAAGTTATATCGACATGAAACAAATTTCATTAAGGCAATTAACAGTATGTATAAAGGTCATAAAAATTATCTCAGTATCCATAGATAGAAGAATGCTAGATAATGTTAGGTAGGCAAGGGTATAAAAATTATATATTTTTATTAAGTATAATATATAATTTTTATGAAGTAATCGACATAATTTAAGCAAGTATTTGGAGTGAAGCAAATTGAAGTTATTTTTTGTAGGTGATTTTGATAGTGACAATGGGCCAGCTAGTGTTAACAAAGCGTTAAAAAAATATATGCCTAATAATACATTATATTCAATGGAAACTAAATTGTATAAAAGGATAATAGAATTGTATTCAAAGATAAGGAAGTCTGATGCAGTCCTTTTTTCAGGTTTGTCAAAAATTAATATTATTGGATTCAAAATTGCAAAATTACTGGGAAAAAAATCAGCATATTTAATGCATGGGAGCGCGTTGTTAGAAGGTAAAATAAATCAAAATTCTAACTCTAAATTGATTAATGTGGAGAAACAAACATTAAAAGTGGCACCGATTACTATTTGTGTATCAGAAAATTTTATGGAATCCATAAAGGTTAGTTATCCTCAGTGGATTGACAAATTAACTTTTGTAAATAATGGAATTGATTGGGGGATGATCGAAGCATCGGATTATGAGAATGTAAAAAGGGAACCTAAAACATTATTATGTGTAGGTGGAGGTGTCCCTTTAAAAAAAATTAAAGTAGTTTGTGAAGCTATTGATTATTTGAATACACATAAGAATTCTAATTTAAAGCTAATAGTTATAGGGGCTGTTGGAAAAGATACTAATAAAATTAAGTCATATCCTTTTGTGCAGTATATTGAAAAGGTAGCAAAAAAAGATATGGAATCTTATTACAAAAAATCATATTTGTATATTCAAAATAGTGAATTTGAAACGTTTGGCCTTGCAACAATGGAAGCCTTAATAGGCGGTTGTAATTTGCTCATTTCACAGAATGTTGGGGCAAAAGCGATTATTAATGGTTTAGAAGCAAATGATTTGATTAATGATGTCGATAATATAAAAGAGATTTCAAACAAAATAATGCATAATTTATTTAATAGTAACAATAATAGGTTGATCAATAGTATAAAAAAAGATCAAACATCAGTAGAAAGTTCTTATAAAAAAATAATGCATATTTTAGCAGAAGCAGAGTAGAAGTTAATTGTTATTTTTAGAGGAATTACTTGTAATTAGAATATCAGAGAAAAATAATTAATAAGGAAAATCTTTGGTGAAATATATGTCTATAAGAGTCGATAATACTGCAGTTTTAAAAATAAATAGTTTCATAATATCATTGATTGTCTTTTTAAATATTTATCAAATAGGTTTGAATTGGTTATTTGGTATCTCTTTTAACATGGCAATAGAGTATTTGTTCATTCCATTATTGTTCATGATAAATAAATTTCAATTGAAGATTTTTAGAAACTATAAACTTGTGTTTTATATGTATTTTATGATACTTTCATTTACTATTACATTTTATTTGAATAATAATGCCATGTTATCATATTATTTCAATCACTTTGTTTTATATGGATTGATATTATTAATTGTCTTCTTGTTCCCTATCAGTCATGAATACTTATATAAGTATATTTTATGGCATTCCTATGCTATAACGTTGATATATATGTCTGCATTATTTATGGGAAAAGTCAGCATTATACATGATTACATGACATGGGGATATTATTGTGTATTTGGTTTAAGCTTTATTTTAGGTGACGCAATTATAAATAAAAAGTTTTTTAAATTAATATGTTTAATTCCCTTGCTAGGAATAGCTTTTATTAATGGTCCTAAGGGAGCTTTTATTATAATAGCAGCTCTTCTAATAATCTGTTTTTATCAATTGACAAATAGTTGGTTAAAAAGGGTTTCAATGTTAATAATACTTTCGGTTTTAGCATTAAATTTTGTTGGCTTATTAAATGGATTAATAAAGATTCTTGAAAATATTAGTTTTACTGCAAATAGTTATTTCATTAATAGTTTAAAAAGTGTTTTATCAGTAGATAAAATTTCAGGCGTCTTTGATAATCGTGATTTCATTTATGGATATGGTATACATACGATAGAGGAGAATGTCTTTGGTATTGGAATAGGTAAATTTCAATCGACATATGGAGTCTTCCCACATAATATATTTTTAGACATATTTTCAACCTATGGTATTCTTCTGGGTGGTTTAATAGTTGTCTTTTTAGTATATGAAATAGTTACTTGTTTTATGGTTGTAAAAAATAAAAAACAATTAATAATATTTATAGTTGTTTTAAGTAATTCATTTAAGTTGTTAGTGTCAAAAACTTTTATTTATGATCCTGTATTTTGGCTTTTGATTTGTATTATGGCAGTTATAAAAGGGAAGAAGGATAGCTTAAGTAATAATAAGGTGTCTAATTGAGATTTTTTATATATTACATGAATATGGCTTTAGAAGGGATGAAAGATGGAGAACCTAACAATTTTTACACCTACATATAATAGAGGATATCTTATACAGCGATGCTATGAGAGTTTATGTCGGCAATCTAATAAAAATTTTGTTTGGCTTATTGTAGATGATGGTTCTATCGATAATACTGAACAAATAGTTAATTCTTTTATTAAGGAAAAGAAAATCAAAATAATTTATTCTAAACAAAAAAATAGTGGTAAACAAGTGGCACATAATACTGGTGTATTAATGTGTACAACAAAGATATTTGTTTGTGTAGATTCAGACGATTACTTGTCAGATAATGCAGTACAATTGATTTATGATACTTGGGATAAGATTGAAAGTGATAGAAAATTAGCTGGTATAATTGCTTTAAAAGGAAACACCTTTAGTGAAGTAGTAGGTACAGAGATGCCGAATAATATTGAAAGATCGTCTATCTTTAATCTCTATGAGAAGTATAAATTTAAAGGTGACGCAATGTTGGTATTTAAAACAGATATTTTAAAAAAGCATTTGTTTCCTGTTTTTGAAGGAGAAAAATTTATTACGGAAGCTGTTGTCTATGATCAGATAAGCCAGAAGTATGAGATGAAATTATTAAATAAAGTCTTGTATTTCTGTGAATATTTAGATGACGGATATTCGAAAAATATACAGTCAATTCATAAGAAAAATCCTAAAGGATATATGTATTTTTTAGAGCAAAGAATTGAAAACGCAAGAGATTTAAAAAGTAAATATAAAGCAGTTTCATATTATATTGCAGGGTGTTTAGAAATAAAAAGTATATCAGCCTATATAAATTGTGATTTTGGTTTCTTAAAATTTATTTCGCTCCCAAAAGGTTTAATTATATATATAAAGCCAATTATAAAGAATAAATTAGTTAAGTATAACATAATAAAATTCTAATACATTGAGGTGAAAGCATTGAATAATGCTAAGGTAAGTATAGTAATTCCAACTTACAAAAGGGCGGATAAAATTGTAAGAGCTGTGGAGAGTTGTATTAACCAAGATTATAAAAATATAGAAATAATAGTTGTGGATGATAATGGAGATGGTTCGGAATTTAGAGCCAAGACCAAATCTTTAGTCAGTCCATATATTGAAAAGTACGGGGTTAGATATATAGAACATGAAGAAAATAAGGGTGGAGCAGGCGCTAGAAATACGGGAATCAGGGAGGCAACGGGAATTCTGATTTCTTTTTTAGATGATGACGATGAGATATTACCTAACAAAATTTCAGAACAAGTTGAATTATATAATCGACATAAAAATGAAAATGTAGGACTAATATATTGTTATTGTGAAGCAGTAAATGCAAAAGGTGCGCATAAACAGTACTACAATAATGATTTGCAAGGAAATCCCTTATATGAAAACATGTTGGGATGTATCGCTGGAACTTCATTATGGCTTTGTCCGAAACACGTATTAGAAGATGTGGGGTATTTTGAGAATACACCTTCTAAGCAAGATACAATATTATTATTGAAAATTTTAGCTGCAGGATATAATGTTTTTAGAGTTGATCAACCATTAGTTAAATATTATGAATATAATGATGGGAAAATTAGTGGTATAGGTTTAAATAATATTAAAGGAGAATGTAATGCACGGGTATTTAGTAGAAAATATTACTATAAGTTGAACAATGTAAATAAAATGTTAAATGTAGAATATGCATTCTCTAAAAAATTATTAACTTTATATTTATTAAATGGACTAAATGATTTGGCTAAGGAAGAATTAAAAAATATGATTACCCTTAAACGTTATTCTTTTAATACTTTAAAAGGAGTATTAAAATACAACTTTAAAACTATTTATAAAATATTTATAAATAATAAAAATAAAAGGCTTACTTAAAATGAATAATGTAAAAAAGTTTAAAGTTAATAAATTCACCAGTAATACAATTTGGTTAATATTAGAGAAAATTTTTCAATTAATTTTAGGTTTAGTTGTAGGAATCTGGACAGCTAGATATTTAGGGCCTTCAAATTATGGAATATTAAATTATGGCGCCTCATTTATCGCTTTTTTTTCTGTAATATGTAGCTTAGGGTTAGAAAATGTAATCATTAAGTATTTTGTTGATTATCCAAGGAAAAATAATATAATTCTCTTTTCCGCTATAATAATTAGATTTGTTACCTCGATAATATCTATATTAGTGATTTGTTTGATAGTTTCAATAACTCATTATGATGAAAAACTAGTTATTGCTGTTATAACATTACAATCATTAGCTTTAATATTTAATTCCCTTGATACAATTGATTATTGGTTTCAATCGAGATTAATGTCCATGTATGTGGTAATAGCAAAGTCAGTCACGAGGTTTATTGTTAGCATTTGGAAAGTGTATTTACTAATTTCAAATGCTTCATTACAACTTTTTGCCTTATCAAGTTCAATTGAAGCTATGATTCTAGGTGTGATTTTATTAGTAGTCTATTTTAAAAAAAATCCCATTAACTTCTCTTTTTCCAAATATTATTCAAAAGAGCTGTTTTTGAATGGCTATCATTTTATTTTATCAGGTCTTTTAGTAACTCTCTTTACTCAGATGGATAGAATTATGTTGGGAAATTTGATTGGACAAGAAAGTGTTGGGATATATTCTGTTGCATCAAACATAGCGACTTTGTGGTATTTTGTTCCATTAGCTGTGATTAACTCTGCTAGACCAATTATATTAAAAATGAAACAAATATCTATAGTAGAATACCAAGAGAAATTAAAGCAATTGTATGCATTTATTTTCTGGTTAGGGTTACTAGTATCTTTATTTATTACAGTATGCTCTAATTTGATAATACAAACATTATACGGACAACAATATATTGAAGCAGCTATTCCACTTGCGATTTTAATATGGGCGAGTGTTTTTTCTTTGTTAGGAACTGCTCGAAATATTTGGATAGTAAGTGAAGGAGTTAACAAGTATACAAAATATTATTTTTTAATAGGTATGTTTGTGAATTTTGTACTTAATTACATCTTTATAAATTACTTTGGTGTAGTAGGTTCTGCTGTAGCAACTTTAATTGCCCAAATCATTACTACAATTGTGGCCCCATTGTTTTTTGCAAAAACAAGAGAATCTACATATTTAATGAGTCAAGCAATGATGTTAAAGGGTGTAATACCAAAACGAAAAGCGGAGAAATAATTAAGAATTTTTACGATAGATAAAATATACTCTATAGTGTTAAATTAATACTATTTATAGTAATTATAAGCAGTTAAAATATAGTAGTAAAACTTATTTTTTAGGATCTTAAAAGAAATTTTAAGGATAATTTTACTATTTTAGTAGATTAGTGCAAAAATTATTGATAGATAAGGAAGATAATAATGAAAATAGCTGTAGCTGGAACTGGATATGTTGGATTAGTAACTGGTGTGTGTCTTGCAGAACATGGACATTTCGTTTCTTGTGTAGATATGAATGAAGACAAAATACAACTCTTAAAATCTGGAAAATCTCCAATTTATGAGCCAGGGCTTGAAGAGTTAATGGTTAAAAATATGGATAAAATTAAATTTACTACAAATTATAAAAAGGCTTATAAAGATGCTGATGTTATTTTTATAGGTGTGGGGACCCCTGAGAAAGCAGATGGTTCAGCTGATTTACAGTATCTTTATTCGGTAGCGGTTCAAATTGCAGAAAGTGTTGAAAAAGATTGTATTGTAGTGGTGAAATCAACAGTTCCTATTGGTACTAATGAACGGTTAGAATACATTATCAAAAATAATCTTATGAATGATGTGGTTATACATGTTGCATCAAATCCAGAGTTTTTATCACAAGGTTCGGCAGTTAGGGATACATTACATTCTTCAAGAATTATTATCGGGGCAGAAGAAGAAAGTGTAGCGGATATTTTAAAAGAAGTATATAAAGATTTTGGTGCACCTATATTGGTAACGAGAAGACGAAGTGCAGAAATGATTAAGTATGCATCTAATGATTTCCTTGCGCTTAAGATTTCATATATTAATGAAATTGCTAACCTATGTGAAATTGTCGGTGCTGATATTGATGATGTAGCTAAAGGCATGGGATATGATAGTAGAATAGGGAATAAATTTTTGAATTCAGGTATAGGTTATGGTGGTTCCTGTTTCCCAAAAGATACTAAAGCGTTACATTGGTTAGCTAATTTCCATGACTATGAATTAAAAACGATTAAAGCAGCTATAGATGTTAATGAGAATCAAAAAATAAAATTAATCAAAAAATCACGTAAATACTTTGAAAGTTTAAACGATGTAACAATTGCTGTTTTAGGTTTAACCTTTAAACCAGGGACAGACGATTTAAGAGAGGCACCATCTTTAGTTAATATACCTATTATGTTAGACGCTGGAGCGAATGTGAGGGTTTGGGATCCGGTTGCTTTTGATAGGTTTAAGGAAATGTACCCTAATGAAATAACATATTGTGCAACTATTGAAGATGCATTATTAGGAGCAGATATATGTTTTATTTTTACTGAATGGGAAGAAATAAAAGATTTTGAAATATCTAAGTATGGGGATTTAATGAAAAATCCAATAATTATAGATGGAAGGAATTGTTATGAATTAGATATTATCAAAAAGGATAATGTTATTTATGATTCCATTGGAAGAGAGACGATTAATAATTTAAAATATAGCATGTCCTAAAATCTAGAATATGTATAACGGTTAATGATAGTTGAATAAGTATGAGGGAATTTTTCTATATTAGTTTAGTTTGGTAAAATAGGGTTTTTATTTCTATGCAATAAAAACCCTATTTTAATTTGGAATCTTCATACTCTATACGTCAGTGTTATTTGGGATTTGGGGTATAGGAGAGAAAACTGCATATGCTTTTGTTTATACAGTTTCATGTAGAATGTAATTATTGTTTTTTTCTTTGAATTTTGCACTAGCTGGTATAAGAAAAAAGTTTTGTTTTGGATACTTGGTATTACCTTATTTGTTGGTGGCCTAGATATGTCGATAGCAACTGTAGAAAAACTCTTAAATATCCCTAGCAATTATTGTATCGAAGTGAATATGGAGGGATTTAGAGATATTGTAGCTGTAGTAGATATTAATAATGTCTTAGAGTTTTCCTTGGAAGAAAAGTGTTTTAAAAAAGGAATATTCACTTAACTGATGATTAAGCTTTAGCTTATGCATGCATAGAGAAGAGCCACATGGTGACTTTGGTCATCAAATGCGTCAATGTCAAGTTATGCAAACTTATCTTCGTTAGCTCATTATGTAGAGATGCTTATAGCAATTCAACAAAATGTGAAAATAAACTTAATGCAAGATTAAAATACTTAGTATGCAAAAGAATCATAAAGATTGCTTGAAAAAAAGTGAAGATATTCAAATCCCAGGTGATGGTCATAAAGCATCTGATAGTATCTACTATTATGTTTCAGATTTAGCGAAACAAAATTTAACAAATAAATTACGAACACATCTTGACTTAAATAAGTGAAAAAAACAATTCCTTTGGAAGGAGTTGTTTTTTTGTAGGCTTATATTGTGAGATAAATAGATAAGTCGAATTAATGAATAAGAAAGTAGTACTTGCCTTATTTGTTTTTATGTTGTTTGTCACTTCAATTGTGAACGATAAATTATATTGAGATAAGAAACTCGCTAATGCAACGGGAAAAATGAGTGAATTAAAAAAGACAACGCATTGAAGCAGAAGATGGTGGAGGAAAGAAGATAGTAAAAAGAGAAAAAAACAAGATAAAAAGGTAATGAATCCTGTTATTGTTGGTGATCAAGTTTTTTTTCTGAGAAAGATGCCTGAATATCTAATTTGATTTTATTATAGGTACTATTTATTACCTATAATAAGGGAAATGATAATTCTGTAGCTAATACCTAGAAAATGCAGAAGGTAATACGATTATAATTCATCCATCAAAGAAGAATTTAGCTTCCCTAGTGAGAAAAGATATGATATTTAGGCATAATATGTAACAAATTATTTTGTGTCTACATAAAAAATAGTTTAAAGAGGAGATTGTAAATTAAATAATTTCTGCTTTTTTTAATAAATTATAGCAATGGAGGTTTAATTATGAGAATACTTGTAACAGGTGGAGCAGGATATATTGGTAGTCATACATGTGTAGAATTACTAAATAGCGGTTACGAAATTATAGTAGTGGATAATCTTTCGAATAGCTCGGTAGAATCTATAAATCGAGTGAAAGAAATAACAGGAAAACAATTTAAGTTTTATAAAGAAGATGTTTTAAATCGCGAAGCGCTTGACGCAATTTTTGAAGAAAATGCAATTGAAGCAGTTATTCACTTTGCAGGATTTAAAGCTGTAGGGGAGTCAGTAGCAATTCCATTAACATATTATCATAACAACATTACAAGCACGTTAGTGCTATGTGAAGTAATGCAGAAACATAATGTAAAGAAGATAATCTTTAGTTCATCTGCAACTGTATATGGTATCCCGGAAACGTCACCGATTACGGAGGAGTTTCCATTAAGTGCAACAAATCCATATGGTCAAACGAAATTAATGATTGAGCAAATTATGCGTGATGTAGCATTTGCAGATGCAGAATGGGGTATCGCATTACTTCGCTATTTCAATCCATTTGGTGCACACGAAAGTGGGCGTATCGGAGAAGATCCAAATGGAATCCCAAATAACTTAATGCCATATGTAACGCAAGTAGCAGTAGGTAAGTTAAAAGAATTAAGTGTATTCGGAAATGACTATCCAACGAGAGATGGAACAGGAGTCCGTGATTACATCCATGTTGTGGACTTAGCAAATGGTCACGTAAAGGCGCTTGAGAAAGTACTGAGTACAACAGGAGTAGATGCTTATAACCTGGGCACAGGCATGGGCTATAGTGTATTAGAGATGGTTGAAGCGTTTGAAAAAGTTTCGGGCAAGAAAGTCCCTTATAAAATTACAGAACGTCGCCCAGGTGATGTGGCAGTATGTTTTGCTGATGCATCGAAAGCAAAGCGTGAATTAGGCTGGGAGGCAAAACGCGGATTAGAAGAAATGTGTGCAGATTCTTGGAGATGGCAGTCTGAAAATAAGACTGGATATCAGAAAGTTAGTAACTAGAGAATAGGTTATAGGTGCTAAAACTTTCATTGAGTTATTAATATAGTTTGGCTTAAAAATTGAATTACATGTATAATGTATTTTATATTTTGTAGTCATAATAATTTGATAGCGGTACCTGAAGAAAGAAGGTTAAAAGCATGAAAAAGAAAATCTTATTTTGGATATTAGGAATCATAGGAGTATTAATTATAGGTGGAGGAGCTTACGCTTATAATATATATTCTTCTGTTTCAAAAACATTAGATGAAGTTCATAAACCATTAAAACGTGATCAAGGTAATAAACAAGAAGAAAAAATCAATAAATCTGAACCTGTTTCAATTTTACTATTAGGTGCAGATGAGCGTGGTGGAGATAAAGGACGTTCAGATTCTTTAATGGTCATTACATTAAACCCTAAAAACAATTCAATGAAAACAGTAAGTATTCCTCGTGATACATATACAGAAATTGTTGGAAAAGGTAAAAGTGATAAAATTAATCATGCGTATGCATTTGGTGGCGTAGACATGTCTGTAGCGACAGTAGAAAAATTCTTAAATGTTCCAATCAATTACTATATTGAAGTAAACATGGAAGGATTTAAAGATATTGTAGATGCAGTAGGCGGGGTCGATGTTAATAATGATTTAGAATTCTCCCTGGAAGGGAAACACTTCCAGAAAGGGAATATTCACTTAACGGGTGACCAAGCTCTAGCATATACACGCATGCGCAAAGAGGACCCACGAGGCGACTTCGGTCGTCAAATGCGTCAACGCCAAGTGATGCAAGCTGTTATTAAGAAAGGCGCAACTTTCTCTTCTTTAACAAGTTATGGTGATGTGTTAACAGCAATTCAAAAGAATGTGAAGACAAACTTAACGCAAGATCAAATGTTTGATATGCAAAAGAATTATAAAGATTGTCTGCAGAATAGTGAAGATATTCAAATCCCAGGTGACGGCCACAAAGCTGCTGATGGTATTTGGTATTACTACGTTCCAGATGCTGCAAAACAAGATTTAACGAATAAATTAAGAGCGCATCTTGAAGTGACTAAGTAGTATGTAATAACCCAACTCCTTTGGAAGGAGTTGGGTTTATTTTTGCGTGAATTTATATTAGTATTATATATTGTGAGATTAATAGATGAGGTGAATCGATGAATAAGAAAGCGATACTTGTCCTTGTTATTTTTGTATTGTTTGTTGCTTCGATTGTGAGCGGTAAATTGTACTGGAATAAGAAAGTTGCAAATGCAACGGGACAAACGAGTGAAGTAACGAAAACAAAGGCTGAAGTGAAAGATAGCGGAGCGAAGAAAGAAGAGAAAAAGGAAGAGAAAAAAGAAGAGAAAAAACAAGATACGAAGTCATCTTTTAATGAAGCATATGCGAAGAATTTGCCAGATGCAGTGAAAGAGAAGTTAAAGAAAGCTGCGGAGGATAAAAAGGCAGTAAATCTTGTTATTGTTGGTGATGAAGGTTCTTCATCTGAAAAAGGTGCTTGGGCAGCTAAGTTAACGGCTAATTTAGAAGCTGCTTACGGTAAAGGTTTATGGAATGTGACTGTAAAGGAATATAAGGGTGAAAGCACAGAAGAGTTAATCGTGAATAAGCGTGATAAAGAGATCGCGAAAGAGAATCCAGATGTGATTTTATTTGAACCACCATTTATTACTGATAACGGTAAAACTGGTAATGGGAACTCTGTTGCGAGTACACAGAAGTTTGTTCAAGCACTTTCTACTAGTGCAAAGGGTGCTACGATTATGATTCAACCATCAAATCCAGTGTATGGTGCGAAAAATTATCCGAAAGCGATTGAAGCATTAAAACAATTTGCGACGCAAAATAATTATACATATATTGATCATTGGGGAGCATGGCCGGATGCATCGACAAAGGCTATCCTACCATATTTAAAAGAAGAGTTTGGTTTCCCAACTGCTAAAGGTTATGAAGTTTGGGCACAATATGTAACGGATTATTTTGTAGCTAAATAATAAAAGGGTAGAGGGTATCGTCGACAAAATATGTTCGACAATACCCTCTCTTTTTTTATAGGATTTTTGCTATACTAAACTGTACTATAATACATGATGGAAGGAGGAGAATGATGAAAATACTTGTAGTTGATGATGAATCGAGTATTCGTAATTTGATTCGGATGCAGTTGGAGATGGAAGGTTATGAAGTATTGGCAGCGGCTGATGGGAGAGAAGCTTTAGAGCGATGGAATGAAGGGCCGGATGTATTGATTTTGGATGTTATGCTTCCGGATACGGATGGGTATGAGTTGCTTCGTTTGTTCCGTGAGAGGGATAGGGATATTCCGGTGCTTATGTTAACGGCAAAGAGTCAGATGAATGATAAGTTGCTTGGCTTGCAGCTTGGTGCTGATGATTATGTGACGAAGCCGTTTAATTATGCGGAGCTTATTCTTCGGGTTAAGAATATGGCGCGGCGTGTAAAGAAGACGGAGACCGCTGTAAGTCATGAAGTAATTGAGGCTGGAGAGATAGTGATTTGTCCTAAGGAAAGAAAGGTACATGTGAGTGGACAAGAGATTCAGTTAACGTACCGAGAGTTTAATTTATGTCAGTTATTTGTTTCAAATCCGCAGCGTGTGTTTATGAGGGATGAGTTACTTGAGAAAGTATGGGGGTTTGAGTATATCGGAAATACGAGAGCAGTTGATATTATGGTGCAGAGACTTCGAAAGAAGCTTGGTACGAGCGGAGAATATATTAAGACAATTTATGGCGTTGGCTATAAACTGGATTGTTGAGTGGTGATGGTATGTCTTTAAAGCGAAATATGGTGTTTGGAATAGTTGGGCTGTTAATTCCGATTTTTGTTCTTTTATATGCAGTTGTTTATATTACGTTAGAAAAGAATATGTATCATAACGCAGCAGATTCTTTAGAAAAGTTAAGTGTAGAAGCACAAATTTATACGATGAATTATTTAGAGAAGGAAGCAGAAGTGGATACGCTTGGTCCTAATTCACTTTTAATTGCGTCGTATTTAGCGAAGCGTATGGATGTCCGTGTGCAGATGATCGGGAAGAATGGCGATGTTGTTGCAGATACACAAAAAGGAGCATTGCTTCACCGTAACATCGACATTGAGAGTTCTTTGAAGGGGAAGAAGTCTTATGTTTTTGAGGAGGCGGATCCGGCTCCCATTCTTTTGTTTTCAAGCCCGGTTTATTATGGAAACGATGTCATTGGAAGTATTCGTTTTATAAATGAGTTAACGGGTGAGAAGGAAGTTTTAACAAATGTGAGCTGGACGTTTTTAATGACATCTCTTTGTTTAATAGCTACCGGTATTTTCTTTGCAATTCGTTTGGCGAAGTCTCTTCATAAACCAATTGATCAGTTGAGACAAATGGCACAGAGGCTCGCGAATGGTGATTATAAGAGTAAGATTGAGTTAAATGAGTACGTGGAAATCGCTCAGCTTTCAGCATCTTTTAACGCGATGGCCGATGGAATTGAGCTGCATATTAAGCAATTGCAGGAGGAGAAAGAGAAGCAGAAAGATTTCCTAGACCGCATTACGCATGAGCTGAAAACACCGCTAACGGCAATTATCGGTTATGTTGATTTAATTCCGAAGTTACAATCGAAAGAAGATGTACAGGAAAGTCTTCGTTATGTGGCTGTGGAAAGTGAGCGTTTATTATCACTTGTAGAGGAACTGCTTAAGTCTTCGAAATATGGGAAGAGTACGTTTGAAGTGTCTCCTACAGTTGTGAATATAAAGGAATTGGCAGAAGAAGCAGTTTCAATTGTGAAGCCTCGCCTAAATCAATTTGAAATTGAAGTGATAAATGAGTTAACGGGTGTACATGTTGTTGCGGATTTTGATAAGACGAAGCAAATTTTCTTAAATGTGCTTGATAATGCAATTAAGTATAGTGATGCTTCGCATATTCGTATGAATGTAATTGTAAATGAGCATGAGGCGAAGGTTTTTGTTCATGATGATGGGATCGGTATAGATGAAATGGTGCTTGCAGAGTGGAATGAGTCTCCGAAAGGAAAGGCACTTCCTTCTAGTTATGGGAATGGTTATGGTTTGTATATTTGTCAGGAGATTATGAATAAGCAGGGCGGAAGCATGCGGATTGAGAGTAGTGAAGAAATAGGTACTACAATATTCATTACATTTTTGCTTCCGAGAAGGATGGAAGACATAAAAAACTTGAAAGCGGTTAAATGATACATTTATGAAACAATTATGCGGTATTTTCGAAACAACGTTTTTTTATCTTGGAGGTAGGCAGAAATGAAAAGGCTATCATTTCAAATTCTTATGTTTGTCATTTGTATAATTGTTTCTCTTGTTTTGTTTTATGTTATGGAGAAGCAAATCTATAATCGAATCAACATTGTAAATGATAAACAAGCCGTTTTACAAAGGGTGAATGAATCTCTTCCAATTGAAGTGAAAGTAAGACATGAAAAGTGGGGAGAAATTGTTGTAACGGATGAAGTTCGTTTGCATACGATTGTTTCATTCTTTGACCGAATTCGAATAGAACCTGAGGGCGTTAAGAGCCAAGAACAAGTATTTACTGGAGAAGTAACGTACTTGAATGGACATAAGCGTACTTTTGCAGTAGGTGACTTGTTCCAGTATGGGGAAAATGTATACGGAAAGAATGGCATGGATCCGATGATTTCAGCACTTCAAACGTATTTATTAAGCCTGTATTACATGCCAGAGCGTATTAGTGATTTCTTTGCTTCGGCAAAGGATGTCGTAGTACGTCAAGGTGATGTGGTACGTACTATCAATCTTACGCACATACTTGATTCTATTCGGTACGCAAAGCAAATTACAGATTACGGAGAAATTCAGAAGTTATTACAATCGCAGAATGAACCGATTGCTTATATTACAGCTTATAAAACAGGTAAGCGTGTAAAGAATGATCGTGAAGATATTCTTACGATTTCTGTGTATCCATCGTACTTTGTAGTGCAATATCTCGGTGATAATAACGGGAATGTCATGTATATGAAAGGCTCTCTAGCAGAGTTATTCGTAAAGGAGAATGCGTCATGAGAAAGATAGCCTTTTTCTTCTTTTTGCTAGTAATTGGAGGAGCGATGTCTAGTTGCTCTCGAGATACAACCTCTATTAAATATAGTAAAAATGGTCTCCCTATTTTGGATGATCGTCATATTGTTGCGTATGTAGCGGCTCGTGAGGAAGTTGGTGAAGCGTTACTGTCATCATTTTGTAAGCCACGCGGATGTACGTATGAATTTATTCGTCTTTCAACAGAAGAACTTCTTCGTAGAGTGGAAGAAGAAGCTGGCAATCCGAAGGCGGATATTATTATTGGCGGTACAGTAGATGCGCATCAAATGATGAAGCAAAAAAATCTTTCTATTCCTGTGATAAGCCAACATGCAAATCGTATTTCAAAGACTGTTAAGGATAAAGATGGTTATTGGTACGGTTATGAAGTGGAGAAGCTAGCAATTGCGATTAATAAAGAGCGGTGGAACGAGGAAATAGCGCCGCTCGGTCTCTCGTATCCGTTAAGATGGAAAGATTTATTGAATCCAGTATATAAAGGAAAGATTGTCATGCCCGATCCAAATGTTTCAGGTACAGCATATACGTTTTTTCAATCACTTATTGATACGTTAGGTGAAGAGGAAGCGAAGGAATATGTGAAGAATCTGGCAGAACAAGTTGGAGAAGTAACAGTGAATGGTTATATCCCAGCAGAACTTGTTGCGAGCGGTGAATATATGATAGGCATCAACTTTATGGGAGATCAGAGAATGCTTCAAAAACAAGGCTTTCCTATTTTAAGTAACGAACCTGAGCAAACAGGGTTATCCGTTAATGCGATTTCTAAACTAAAACGTGCACCGAGTGGTATTATTGCGGATTTATTTATTGATTATTGTTTATCAGAAGAAGCGGGTCACATTTTAGAAAAAGTGTCGTTTGGCGTACCAACGATGTTTGCGAAGAATGAGAAAGAAATAGAAGGACAGCCGGTTAGAAGGACGAACCAAAATATATCAAATAGCGGGATAATCGAGATATGGAATAGACAGCGTCTCTCTCTGAAGTGAGAAAAGGAGACGAAAATATATGTTTAAATGGCTCAAGCCAGCACCTGCAATTGAAAGATTGCCAGCGGATATGATCGACCGTGTATATCGATTACTACGTATTCGTGTGTTAATCGGGATTTCAGTTGGATATGCTGCTTATTATTTAGTTCGTAGTAACTTTACGTTATCAAGTACGTACTTAGTACAAGAATATGGTTTTAGTACAGCTGAAATTGGTCTACTAGGTTCAGTAATGGCAATCGTTTATGGATTTAGTAAGTTCTTTATGGGGAATTTATCAGATAAAGCTTTCGCCCAGCGCTTTATCGCAGTCGGTTTATTCTTATCAGGGCTTGTAAATATTTGTTTTGGCTTTGCATCATCATTTGGGATGATTGTTACATTACTTGTTGTTAACGGTATTGTACAAGGTATGGGAGCACCACCTTGTAGTATTGTTATGACGAAATGGTTCTCAAAGAAAGAACGTGGTACGAAAACAGGTCTTTGGAATATTTCACATAACGTTGGTGGAATGCTTGTGCCACCACTTGTCGGAATTGGTGTAGGTATTTTTGGTGAAAACCATTGGCAAGGCGGCGTGTTTATTTTCCCTGCAATTATCGCAATGGTAATTTCAGTTCTTGTTTGGATTAATGCGAAGGATACACCAGAATCTGAAGGTCTTCCTCCAATTGATGAGTATCGTAATGACTATGAAAATCTTGAAAAAGCAGATAATGCTAACAAGATGTCACCAAAAGAAATTTTAATGAAGTATGTAGTGAAAAATAAATTTGTATGGTTCTTATGTATTGCGAATGCTTTTGTTTATTTAATTCGTTTCGGTGTTATTAACTGGGTTCCGCTTTATTTAACGACAGTTAAAGGATTTTCAAAAGCAGAAGCGCATGCGGCATATGCAATCTTTGAAGGTATGGCAATTCCAAGTTCATTAATCGTTGGTTTTTTAAGTGATAAATTATTTAAAGGAAAACGTATGCCATTATGTATTATTAGTATGGTTGGTGTTGTTATTGGTACGTTTATATATTGGCAAGCAACTAGCGTACTTGTTGTAAGTATTGCAGTTTCTATTATCGGTTGTTTAATTTATGTACCACAGTTCTTAATCGGTTTAAGTGCAATGGAATTAGTACCGAAATTTGCAGTAGGTACGACAGTTGGTATGTGTGGTTTATTCGGTTATGTAGGCGGAAGTCTTGTAGCTAACGCAGCAATTGGTGTTATTGTTGATCGTTCTGGCTGGGATGGTTGTTTCATCTTACTATTAACAGGAGCGGTTTTATCAACAATCTTCTTATTTATTGTTCAACGTGGACATGAGAGAAAAGATCCTAAAGTAGCGTAATATTTTGTTTGAAAAGCTATCCAATTGTGTGTGATTGGATAGCTTTTATATTAGAAAAAACAAACAGTATGAAAAATTGCAGTTTAATATATAAATGATTTTTGTTAATTAATATAATTTTTTTAGATTCCATAAACCAAATAGATACATGGTTATACCGAAAAATCCGCCGCCACAGATGAAAATTACAACCTTAAATAAAGAAATAGAGATTTCCTCTGAACCTACATAGGGAAGGATATAATTCATAAAAACAAACATTTGAAAGCCCCAAAGTGGTCATCTCCCTGTCAAGTAGACAGTAATAAAAAGAGTATTATGCCACGGCCTTTTCCCGATATTCTATCGGGGAAAGGCCGTGAAGTTTTTCTTGGAATCTTTCTGTATTATAAAACTGAATATATTCTTGAATTGCTCGGTAGGCCATTTCATATGTTTTTGGGCGCACTAAATACAACTTCTCTGTTTTTAAATGTGAGAAGAATGATTCGATACACGTATTATCAAAACAGTTTCCACGTCTAGAATGACTACCGACAAATCCTAATTTCTCTAACTGTTTTGCGTAGGATTTAGATGTATATTGAAACCCTTGATCTGAATGGAAAAGGGGCTTAGTAGTTAATGACTTCCCTTCTAATTGACGTAATGTATTTAAAACCAAATCTAAATCATTTCTTGAAGATAGCTTCCAGGCAACAATTTCATTGTTGTATAGATCTAACACAGCTGACAAATAGGCAAATTGTTCTCCGATTCGTACATAAGTAATATCTGTTACGAATTTTTGGTTTTGCTTTTCAGCTTGAAACTCTCGATTCAAATGATTTTTAAATACCACAGATGTTTTTCTTCCATAAAACGGACGTTTTTTTCGAATGATAGATTGAATACCCAGCTCTCTCATAAGACGACGAACACGTTTATGATTCATTACCATTCCTTCTCGAGCCAAAGCACGAGTCATACGTTTATACCCATAGTAAGGGTGCTGACGATGAATAGATAAAATATGTTCTTTATGCCACATATCCCTTTTCTGACGTAAACGCTGCACGTTATGATATTTCCGCCATTTATAGTAGCCAGCCTTAGAAACTTCCGCGATTTGAAGCAACCATCGGAGTGGATAGGCTTGGCGTAATGAATCGATAAGAGAAAATCGTTCTTTCTTTAGGACCATTCCTTCCCATGTAGATTTGGATTGCGCTTTTTTAAATACTCAACCTGTGCCTTCAAATAAGCATTTTCTTCTTCTAGACTATTAAAATTCTTTCGATTCCAGACACCACGTTGATCATCAAAGGACTCCCCCTGTTGCGCACGTTTTACCCACTCAATAATCTGGGCATCGCTCTTCACACCGAGTTGTTCACGAATTTCTCGCAATGATTTTCTCTCTTCTAATCGAAGACGAACTGCTTCTCGCTTTAGTTCTTCTGTATATTTTTGAAATGATTGTCCTTTTCTTGCCATAAAAAAATCCCCTCCAGATAAAACAGTATTGAGTCCATCATATCAGATGGACTCTTTTTTTACTGTCTACCTATAGGGGATAATACCAAAGCACACCTGCTTTTAAGCCAGCTTTTCTTAATTTTTTCTTGTGTTGTAAATATTCTTCTTTTGTTGCACATTCAGTATCACTTAAACCTTTTTTCTTGAATTTAAAGGCTAAGTAATTAGCGTAAATCATATTAGATAGAAAAATGAATATTGTCCCTATAGATATTGTGTGATTCATAGTATCAACAAGTAACATAATAAGCATTACCAACATATTTAACCACCACAAACCAATTCCAGCTACAGATAACTCTTTATTGATTTCTTGTTTTTGGTATTCATCTCTCTCACTTAGTGTTCCAACAAAACTATTATAAACTCTTTCTTTCCATTCAATTTTCATCATTTAATCTCCCTCCCAAAATAGACTATTTAAATCTGTTTTTAGTGCTTTTGCTAATTCGATACATAAGGCTAAAGAGGGATTATATTTCTTGTTTTCAATTAAATTTATTGTCTGTCTCGCCACGTTAACTTTTTTAGCTAACTCTAGTTGCGATAGCCCTTCAGATTTTCGATATTGTTTAACGTTATTCAAATATAACCCTCCCATTGATGGTTGTAGACCTCGTGTACCGAAATGTCATTTATATGTGACATTTTATAATTGAATAGATGAAATGTCAAATATATATGACAAAATAGCGATGGTGCAATTAGGAAAATGATTTTAATGATTCATTTTGGCAAGAAGTATGTTAATAAAGAATGGCTTCCATTCAATTAAAATTGCTCTTTTTCCTTTCCTTAAATCTATCTTAAAAGATATAATGTCATATTTCTAATCATTGGAATTTTTGTTACAATATAAATGGATGTGTAAAACTTTGTAAAAATAATGTAATAATATGTAATCTGTTTTCAGAAAGTTTTATACAATTTTTATATTAAACTATTAAGTTATAAAAGGGAGCGAGAATATGTTACCAAATACGGTTCGTACTCCAAACAAGAAGAAGAAATGGATTATTATTGGGGTTATTGCACTAATTGTTATTGTAGCAGCAATTAATATTTTTGTTATGCAAGGGAAGAAGAAGGGTGCATCAACAAATGCTGATGCTGTAAGTTTTGAGAAAGTGACAGAGCGTAAGCTGAATAATACGAAGTTAATTTCTGGTCAGGTGAAGCCTGGTAATATTGAAAGCTTCTATGCAGATCCTGCCAAAGGGAAAGTGAAAGATATTGAGGTAAAAGAAGGGCAAGAGGTAGAGAAAGGCACGAAGTTATTCTCTTATGATAATGAAGAGATTAATCTTCAGATGAAGCAAGCTGAACTTGATCAGAAGATGGCAGATATGCGTTATGATCAAGGGAAAAAGAAGATTGATTCGCTAAAGAAAGAAATTAAGAAGGCGAAAGATAGCGGAGCTGGGAAAGAAGTAACGGATCCGATGGACGAGCAAGTAAGTGAGCTGGAGATTGCTCAAAAGACAACTGATCTTGAGAAAGAAAAAGGGAAGTTGCAGAAAGAAGAGTTAAGTAAGAAGCAGAAAGAGCTTACGATTTATAGTAATTTCGCTGGTGTTGTTCAAAAGTTAGATAAAGATGCGGCACAAAGTTCATCTCAAGCGTTAGGTGGTCAAGGAAAATCGTTTTTACAAGTAGCTTCTAAAGACCCATTCCAAGTTCAAGGTACGTTAACTGAGCTTCAGAAGTCACAAATTCAAAAGGATCAAACATTCACTGTAACAGCGAAAGCAAATAATAAAAAGAAGTGGACAGGTAAGATTACAGAGGTAAGTGAGTTCCCAACGAGTGCAGAGATGGCGCAAGCTGGCGGCATGGGTGAAGCAACTCAAAATATGTCTCAGTATACATATAAAGCAAGTCTTGATAGTCAAGACGGTTTATCTCCAGGTTACCACGTTTCATTGCAAGTAAACTTAGAGAATAAGACGATGATTGCTGTTCCAAGTAAAAGCATTGTAGAAAAAGGCGAGGATGCATTTGTTTATGTTGAGGAAAAAGGGAAGCTTCGTAAACAAAATGTGAAAAAAGGTTCTACTGATGGAGACTGGACAGAGGTTGTAGAAGGCGTAACAGTGGGGCAAAAGGTGGTTAAAAATCCTTCCGACGATGTGTATGACGGAATGGAAGTGAAAGAGAAATGATTACGTTAAATAATATTGCTAAAACGTATTATCAAGGAAAATTGGCGGTGCCGATTTTGCATGGTATTAGTTTAACGATTCAGAGCGGTGAGTTCGTTTCTATTATGGGGCCATCCGGTTCTGGTAAGTCAACGCTTATGAATATTATTGGTTGCTTAGATCGTCCAACAGAAGGCGAATATAAGCTGAATGACGTGAATATCTTAACAGCAGACGAGTCAAAACTTGCTTTAATTCGTAATGAATATATTGGGTTTGTATTTCAGCACTTTAATTTACTGCCTCGTCTTTCCGCAGTGGAAAATGTTGAGCTTCCGCTCGTATATGGTGGTGTGAAGAAAGCGGAGCGTCGCAAGCGCGCTTTGGAGGCGTTAGGTAAAGTTGGATTGGCAGATCGCGTGCATCATTTACCGAATGAGTTATCAGGTGGACAGAAGCAGCGTGTAGCGATTGCAAGAGCGATTGCAAATAATCCAACGTTCATTATGGCCGATGAACCGACTGGTGCACTTGATACGAAGTCTGGTGAGCAAGTTATGGATATTTTCACGAAGCTTAATGCAGAAGGTACAACAATTGTTATGGTTACGCATGAAGAGGAAGTAGCAGCGTATTCTTCCCGCCGCATTGTACTGCGAGACGGGAAAGTTACAGAAGATAGAAGGTGTGCGGTATGAGTTTACTAGATAGTATAAAAATTGCCCTCTCTTCTATTTTAGCTCATAAATTGCGTTCAGCTCTTACGATGCTCGGTATTATTATCGGGGTAGGTTCAATTATTACTGTCGTTGCGATTGGGCAAGGCGGGGAAGCTGCATTGAAATCGCAGTTTGTTGGGGCAGGTAATCAAACGGTTCCGATTCATTATAGTGCAGATATAAACGATCCTTTCGGTATGGGAATGGTAGAAGCACCGAAGATAACTGAAGAAGACATTTTTGAAATTAAAAAAATTCCAGAAATCGCACATGTGGTAACAACAAATTCCAGCATGGAACCACTTGATATTGAAGATAAAAAAGAAATGGTGAGTATTACTGGATTAGATAGCGAGTACTTTGCAGTAAATAAAGTAAAGTTGTTAAAGGGACGTTCTTTACAAGAATCAGATGTGGATCAAGGTAATAACGTTGTTATGATTAGTAAACAAATGGAAGAAAAGGTGTTTAAGGATGCCAATCCAGTCGGTAAAATTATTGAAATGAAAGGTCAACCGATGCAAATTATCGGTGTCTACAAATCAGATAATGAGTTTATGGGAATGGGACCATCAGAAGCACTAGTTCCAATTTCATTATGGCCGACACTGTATGGAAAAGATGAAATTCAAAATATTTCTGTTCAAGCAAAAAATGTAGATAATCTAGAAAAAGCAGGTAAAAAAGCTGCAGATGTCTTAAACAGTCGTAAACCGACTGATGCAACTGGTAAATATGAAGTTATGAATTTAAAAGAAATTCAAGAAGGTATTTCGAAGATGACCGGTATTATGACAATGATCATCGGTGGTATTGCTGGTATTTCATTAGTCGTTGGTGGAATTGGTGTTATGAACATCATGCTTGTATCTGTAACGGAGCGTACACGTGAAATTGGTGTACGTAAAGCACTCGGGGCAACACGTAGTAAAATTTTATTACAGTTTTTAATTGAAGCTGTTATGTTAACACTTCTAGGTGGTTTAATCGGAATTGGTCTTGGATACGGCGGAGCATATATCGTTTCCACATTCGCAAAATGGCCACCGCTCGTTTCGTGGGAAGTTGTCGTTGGAGGCGTACTGTTCTCGATGACACTCGGTATTATTTTCGGATTAATTCCAGCAAATAAAGCTGCGAAATTAGATCCAATTGAAGCATTGCGTTATGAGTAATTAATAGTGTAGTAGAACTACACATTACCGTTCTAATGGGCGGTTCGTAGCCTCTTGCGTGAGGAAGTGAACCGCCCGTTAGAACGGGTTATATAAATAGAAGGAGGCGTTATAATGGAAGCAAATATTAATACGCAAGATGTGGGTGCGAAGAAGCCATCATTATTAGGAATGATTACTTCTCCAGGTGAGCAATTTGAGAGAATGAAGACGAGTAATGCAGTTTGGGGTGCATTTTGGCTACTTGTTTTAATAGCTGGGCTTGTTGGGGGATTTGCTGCTTATGTATATTCTCTAACACCTGAGGCAATTAAGCTTAATAAGGAATTAGGTGTTACTGTTTCAGCTGCAATGACATACGGTATGGGATTTGGGGTAATTGCTATTAGTATGGCATTTGTCTTTCTACTTAGTGCTGTGGTGTATAAAGTGTTAATGGTGTTTATAAGCAATGATACTTCTTATAAAAAATTATTAGCGATTACTGTATATTCAAGTGTTATTTCATTACTTGGTTTATTAATAAATACGATTTTAGCATATATTTTAGGTGGAACGGGTCAAGAAATGTACACTGGCCTAGAACCGATTTTCGCCTCAAGTAGTGGTGTTGTAAAAGGTATTGTAAGTAAATTTGAAGTGTTTACAATCTGGGGATATGCAGTTACATGGCTAGGTCTTCAAATTACAGCAGGTTTAACTAAAAAGCAGGCAACAATTATTACTATTGTTTTCTTTGTTTTAACTCTTGGAATGGGAGCTTTACAAGGTATGTTCCAATAAGGAAATAAAATAGAAAAGGTGACTCTTCAAGAGAGTCACCTTTTTTATTTTTACCCTTACTTCAAATACCACCAACAAAATTTCAAATACTATCTAGTGTAATTTCAAATTCCATCGGTAGTATTTGAAATTACTCACAGTGAAATCTTTCCCTTATTTTTATATTGTGAAGGTACCGCGGAATAATAGAAAGGTATACCTTTTAGAAACGGGTACTGTGTGAAGCCAGCGACTTTTAAAGAGGTAGTTGTTTTGTATGAAGGGATGATTGTAAATCAAATAAAGAAATTAGGTATTCGTAAAGATTATGAAGAGTATTATCAATGTGGTTTAATTGGTCTTTGGCATGCGTATGAAAGATTTGATGCGGAGAAGGGGTATTTCCCTGCATATGCACTTGTAACGGTGCGTGGTTATATATTAGAAAGATTGAAGAAAGAATCTACTTTGCAAGAAAGATGTGTATGTGTAGGTGAGTATGAAGAAATCTTTCATTTTGAAGATGTCGAAATAAGAGTGAAGGATTTTATGAGTGTGTTAGACGAGAAGGAGAAGTATATTATTTTTGAACGTTTTTTTGTAGGGAAGACGATGGGAGAAATCGCTTTAGAGACGGAAATGACATATTATCAAGTAAGATGGATGTATCGGCAAGCACTCGAGAAAATGCGAGATAGTGTAAGAGGATAAAAATAACAAATAGAATGGAAGGTAAGGAAATACTACCTTCCATTCTATTTGTTATTAAGGTGATGAATCTTGCATGTTCATTTGGGATAATACATATCCAGCTTTCCATAATTGCTGACTTAGCTTATGGGAACTAATTTGTATCGTTACGGTAGCTCCGTTTGAAAAATGAATTTTAGCTCGTTTAGCTTTTTTGAAAAACTCTATTGTATGAACATGTTTGAAGAAAAGCCAAATACAATTTGGAGAAGCAGGAGATTCTGTTGGGAAAGCGCAAATATATTCTCTATGATTGATCGGAATTGGAACGTTTTGTTTAAATTTAAATTTTGTTTTTACGGCATTACGTCTCCCTTGATAGGTAGAATGAATATTTGTTAGACAAGATTTCTGTATAAGTTGGAGAGCAGTCTGACAGGAGTAAAGATGGTTTCCGCTACTGTCGATGATTTTTGTACGGTAATAAGGGTGTTTACATGGTTCAAGCATCATTGTAGAATTAGAAATAAAAATGTTGTTTTCATTATCCATAATTCTATATCCTCCCTTATAATTCTCATTCTGAATATAATTATATATAAATTAAGTAAATTGATTGTTAATATTCTATTTCATATTGTAAATTTTGGCTATTCGTTTACAATCAATAGGTGATAGTCTTTCTAATTTGCATCGCTTGTACATATATATGAAAATAGAAAAGAGTAGGCGGTGATATAGTATGAAGAAAAAGTATATTATTATGGCTTTAGTTGTCATTCTCTTAGTATATTTAGCAAACAGCAATCCGAGTAAAGGCGAATATACAGAATGGGCAGCGAAGCAGTTTATGAAGCGTAATGATGTGAGTAAGAAGCTAGATGAAGTTCAAAAAGAGAATGAAGAGGGTCTCCTTGGCGACTTGGCATCGGCCGGTAAAAAGTTAGCGAAAAAGTATGTTGAGCCACAAGTTGGATTATTAATTGATCATTATACGAAGCGAAATGATTATATAATCTTCTCAACATATACGACTGAGTTTGATATAGGTGAAGAACATTATAAGTACGTATGCGTCGGTTTTTCAAAGATTTTTATTCCGATTGAAATGCCGAAGAAAAAAGACGAATCTGCAAAATGATGCAGATTCGTCTTTTTCATTTTATAGAGTAATTGGAATTTCAGATACATTTTTTTCTACAAGGCGAGCTCCCTTTTTTCTTGTATTTTCATCAATGGATGAAAATACAGATGAGGCAAGGATTGTATCCATTACTTGATTTACGACTTGTGCATCAATTGGTGTGATGGGCGTATCGATAGAAAAAACGACTGTTTTTCCATCTTCTTTCGCGAAAATCAACTCTAGTACTTGCATGTGTTATTCCCTCCTTTGTATTTATCAAGCTATTTACGGGATTCGGGTCTGCCGGTTAAATTGCGGGCTAATAATCAGTGGGGATGAATAAAATCCCCACTGATCTGAGTTTTACTTTATAGTTTAGAAAGATCTGATGTGCTTACAAGTTGTACAGCGTGAAGTGGTGATGCCTGTAAGGAAGCAAGAGCATGAGCTACGTTGTGTATTTGATCTAAGCTCGCATTTGTTTTAACACGTTTAAATTGTTTGCTCTTGAAAACTGTTTTGCCGTTCTTATCTAATCCGTTGTTTAATACTAGACGTAAAGTTAAATCCATTACGATTGTTTCAATTGCCATGTGTATCACCTCCTTTCACTTTATAAATAGGTTGCAAATGTCATGTTTTGGCGTGAAATTTTTTCTTTTTTTTGGTACCCTTAAAAGATTAAGAGAGGAGAATTCTGGATAATGAATCGTAAATGGTTATTTTGGATTCCTGTATTACTATGGATGGGGCTGATTTTCTATTCTTCGGCACAACCATATAAAAAGCAGGATATGCGTTCAGATATTGAACAATATGTAAATGTTGAATTTGTAAAAGAGCATTTTTCATGGGTATCTATTGATTATGGTGGAGGAACCCCTGTTAGTATTGCGAATAAAGGTGTAGGCGGATTTATTGAGTTTTTCCTTCGTAAAGGTGCTCATTTTATGGTGTTCTTTATGCTAGGTTCATTGATTTATTACGCTTTTCATCGATCAGGTCATTCGAGGAAAAGATGTTTTATATATGCCATTCTTTTCGTTGCGGGTTATGCAACATTTGATGAAATTCACCAATGGTATACGGGGGACCGTACACCAATGTGGCAAGATTCATTGCTTGATACGTGCGGCGGATTAACGGGAATTATAATAAGCAATTGGTTTTGGAATAGAAAAAAGCGCTAATCTCATTTCGAGATTAGCGCTTTTTTTGCGGGTAGTAAAACTTCCGGTAACCGACCTGATTCAAGTTTCACTTTATACACCAAGTAATTCTTTTAGTTCGTCTGTTGATAGTTCAGTCATCCAGCTATCGCTTGTGATGACCGCATTGTTTAGAGATTGTTTTCTTTCTAGCATTTCATCGATTTTTTCTTCTAATGTTCCTGTTGTAATGAGTTTGTGAACATGAACAAATCTTTTTTGACCAATGCGATATGCGCGGTCTGTTGCTTGATTTTCCACAGCTGGATTCCACCAACGATCGTAGTGAATGACATGGTTGGCAGCAGTTAAGTTTAATCCTGTTCCGCCAGCTTTTAAGGATAAGATGAAAATGTCATACGTTCCGTTTTGGAACTCCTCAATCATCTTGTCACGATCTTTTTTCGGTACACTACCGTTTAAGAAGAGGACACGCTGGCCAAATTGTTCTTCTAGCACACGTTTTAGCATGTTTCCCATGCCGATGTACTGAGTGAAGATGAGGCAACTTTCATTTTGATCTTTTATATTTTCGATGAGCTCCATTAACGTTTTTGTTTTCATAGAGCGTTCAACGACATTTTGTGGTTCTTCTTCTTTTAAATAAAGAGCAGGATGATTACAAATTTGTTTTAGCTTGTTCAACATAAGTAATATAAAGCCACGTCTTTCAATTCCGCTTAATCCTTCTACATTTTGCAGTGTATCTTGAACAAGTTGTTCATATAAGGAAGCTTGTTCACCAGTAAGAGGACAGTAAGCTTTTTGTTCTTGTTTATCTGGTAAATTTAATGCGACTGTTTGATCTTTCTTCGTTCGGCGCAGTAAAAATGGTGAGATAAACCGTTGAACTTGCTGGATTTTTCCTTCATCACGATCTTTTTCAATCGGTGTGACGAAGCGGCGTTGGAATTGTCCTAAGCTTCCGAGATATCCATGATTAATAAAGTCGAAAATGGACCAAAGTTCAGCGAGGCGATTTTCCATTGGTGTACCAGTTAAAGCGATTTTGTGATTTGCCTGCAAGTTTCGTACTGCTTTCGACTGTTTCGTATGTGGGTTCTTAATATTTTGTGCTTCATCCAAAATAACAGCATCCCAGCATAATGAAGTCAGTTCTTCCTCATCGAGTTGAGCCAATGCATAAGATGTTAATACAACATCTGCTGATTGAAGGAAATCTTCAAATGAATTGCCCTTCTCTCTATTACTTCCGTAATGTAATTGGACACATAAATTCGGTGCGAAACGCTCAAATTCTTTTTGCCAATTTCCAAGAACAGATGTCGGCGCTACGATTAATGCAGGGCCTGTTTTGAGATTGTTTTCTTTTATATATAGTAAGTAAGAGATTGTTTGAATACTTTTCCCGAGTCCCATATCGTCAGCTAGCAATGCTCCAAATCCAAGCTTTCGTAAATATAATAACCATTCAATACCATGTTGTTGATACGGACGAAGTGTTGCGTTTAGTGAAGTAGGGACATCTACCTTTGGAATATCTCCAATATGAAGCAGCTTTTGGAATAGTTCCTCATAATATCCATCTAGTTCGATTTCAATATCAGTAAACGGACTATCATCTTCTACAATTTCTGTTTCAGCCGTATTTGATAAATGTTGCTGCAGGACATCTTTCATCTCTAGTCCGTATTTATCGGCACGGTTCATGAGTTTCCTTACTTCTTCGATAAAGGCTGGATCTAGTCGCATCCATTGACCATTTATATTAAATAGACGTTTGTTTTGTTCAACGAGCTCGAAAAATTCGCTTTCTGATAAATCAATGCCGTTCGTCGAAATGCGCCAGTCAAAATTAACGAGCGTATTCATACCGAAGAACGATTGTGTTTGTGCTGTATTTTGCTTCAACTGGACACGTAATTTCGGTTTTGTTGCTTTTAAATTTTGCCACCATGATGGTAGTAAAATTGTAATGCCGGCTGCAAGTAATTCGTTGCTTGCATCTGTTAAGAAGTTCCAAGCTTCTGTTTCAAAGAGCTCATTTCGGAATGTATCTCCTTCTTTTAACCACGGTATGAGCTTACTAAAACCTTCTTGTGTTTCTGTAATCCGTTCTTCGTAATCGTGCCATCTTTTCGGTAAGGAATCGATGTTTTCATATACATATATGCGATGAGCCCCGCGCTTTGGTGTCACAATTGTTTCAAGCTTCCACATTTCAAATTCTTCTTGTGGTTCTTGTAGTCTTAGTCCGATTGTAAACGGAAGATCATCTTCAATATAACCGATTTTTCGAAGCCAATCTTCTTCATGTAGTGCTGTTTCCAATTGTCTTTTCGTAAAGTCGTAATGTTCATATAGCCTTTTAGCATCTTCCCAGCCGTCATTTGAGCGATTATCTTGTAATATGCTTTCATTAACTGCTGCTGAGAAAAGAGATGCTAATGTATCATCTTCAATTGGTGTATTTTGAACTTTCCAAGATGGCTGTTTAGGCCAATGATTCATATCTGGTACGAAGCTACCACTCGTAAAGGCGTCCCATAATTCATTTGCATCTTTCGTAAGTGCTGTAATAGGTCCGTTTATTTGCATATGTGCAAAGGAATTCATCGGTTTGTTTGCAATGTATTCAAAGGCTTGTGCATTTGTTAGGAGCACACCTTGTTTTCCTTCGAAGGTTGCTTCTTTTAGAGAAGTACCGTAGAAAGAAGTGGAGTGCCATGTGAATGCATTTCGCTTCCAACTTTTTACGGATAATGGAGTACCGCTGTCATCTTCTCCCCAAAGGAACCAACCTTGACTAACATGCTGGAGCCTAATTGTTACTTCAGTTTGATTGATCATCGATTAATTTTCCTTTCCGTAATTCCTCTTGTAGTGCACGCAGACGTGAATGGAGATTGGCGATGTGAATAATGAAAGCATCCCATTCATCGGTGCGTTTTAATCGTTTATACAATGTACGTAATTTCTTTAAGTAACGAACTGCGCGTTTATATGATTTACGATTTCGTTCTTCAATCGCCTCTACAGCAGCAAGATGGTAAAGAGGAAGTGCCACTTCTGGCGCTTCTTTTTCAATATCTTTCAGTGGCTCTTTCAACAGCTCAATTGCTTCAAATCCATATAGGAGATGAAGCTCTGCCCATGTACGATACTGTTTTTTCGCGAGTACGTACTGTTCATAGTTTGTGAAACTATACGGTAATAGTTCTTGTAAGATCATTTCGAAACCAGCTTGTTCATTTGTATGTGTTGCATATGTTTCATACATGATTACAAATAGCCGAACGACATCTTTTATGAAAATCGTATTTTCGTGATCTTGGATCGTTTTCTTTACTTGTTTATACGTAAAGGAAAGCCAGTTTTTTGCACGATCCCAATGCATGGCACTTAATAGTTCTTCTAACCAATAGAAGTATAGACTCACAACAGAAGCAGGCTGTTTTTTTAGTAAGTCCATCGCTAGTAGATCTTCGTCATTTAAAAAGAGAAGATGAGAAGACGCTAACGCTTTAGATAGTGGATTGATTTTCGTATCGATTCGTTTTTCTTCTTCTTGTATTTTCTCTTTATTGTTTAAAAGTTCACTCCATATGTGACGATAAATGAAAAATCGCTCTTGCGTATAAGCGTCGGTAGAGAAGAATACTTCATGAACGAGACGAGCTGTTTCTTGTAAAATTATTTTAGACTCTGAAGGAATCGCTTCTGATTGTAAGTCCCGAACGATGGATTCCACTTTGTCTACAAATAGGCGAATGACATTAACAGGTTGGTGATAAGAATATGTTTTGTTTGCTTCGAATGCCTGAATTTCTTCTAATAATTTTTGAAAGCAGTAAAGTGCTGCGTGTAACCTGAATAATTCATGTATCGCAATGACACGCGGAGCTTTCCGCTCAAGTTTCGTATAGAAATCTGTAAAGATACTCATAAGAAAATACATTTGTTTATAAGTAAGCCGAGCTTGTTCTTTTTTAAATGAATCATATTCTTTTTCAAAATATGATTCCCAACTTTTATAGTCAGTTTCTTCAAAAGCTGATGATTGCAATACTTGTCTTGCAGTTCGAATAGGGGGAAGGGAAGGTTTCGTATTATTTTTAAATAAAGTTAATACATCTCCTACTTGCCCGAAACTAGACGCTGCAGATAGTAATACAGCGAGCATATGCTCACATTGTGTTGGTGCGAAGCAATCACAATAGCTTTCAGCGACGTTACGAATCGGAATATGAACGCTATATACGTTGCCTTCCGCATCTACAGTTCCTGATAGTGTATAACCATCAAAGTCAACGTTATAGACAACACCACTACGATATAGGTGCCGAGCTGTAGCGACATGTTCCTGATCAGCTGTTTGCTGTGGATCTAGTCCTTGAACGAACTCATTCGCAATCATCATAATTTCATCTTTCGTAATTGAGTGTTGCAGCATAATATTCCTCCGTACACATATTTCTTTCCTTTACCATTATAAACAAAAAATGCTCAAAACAGAAAAAATGAAATTTGGATTACATAACTTGAAAATCATGGTAATATATAAAATGTTAATTTCGTATATTACTATATATTTATAGGAGGGGAAGTTGTGTCAGATTTACAAGCGAAGTTTGGTAATGGTATGAACAAGTTGCAAGAGGGAATTGAGCAAGGAAAGATGAAGTTGCAAGTTGCACAAGAGGTTGCACAACTAAAGAAAATTACGCAGGAGAAGTTACAAGCGAAAACTGAAATTTTGTTGGAGCTTGGTCAAACTACATATATGCAACTGCGCAATGATGAAGTTCGAATAGAGGTATTGAAAGGAATTGTAGAACCGGTACAAGAGCTTGATATTGCTATTTATAACATGCGTAAGCAAATTGCTAATTTGCAGAATCAAGGTCAGAAAGGGCAGTGTAGCTGTGGTGGCTCATTATCATTAAATGATAAATTTTGTGGACAGTGCGGGAAAGAAAATGAGTTACTCCTTCAAACAAACAATGTTGAAAATGAATCATGTTCTTCATGTAGTGAACAAATCGCAACAGAAGCTATATTCTGTCCAGTTTGTGGTATGAAGCAAAGTAAGGAGTGAGGAACATGTATTGTAAAACTTGTGGTTTAGAACAGTCTGATGTATCAAATTATTGTACGCATGATGGGTCTAGTACAGGTGGTGTAGCAAGTCATATTATATTAGCGCCTAAAGACTCAAAATATTGCCGAACTTGTGGAGTGGAAAGTAAAGAAACTGCTACATATTGTGAGAAATGCGGCGATTCCTTACTAGTAGGTATTACGAAAAAAGAAATGAAAACGAAATTACCAGACCAGGGTGTACAACTAAATGTGGGTTCATCTGGAATTGCTTTGAAAAAAGGCTTACTTGGTGGTGGTCTGGCAATTATATGCATGTTTTTGGCTGGCTGGATTAGTAGTTTAATTATCGATGCAGCGATGAATGATTTAATGAGAACGATGGTTACAAATACGAACGGTATGCTGGATATGACTACCATTAATCAATCTTTCATTGGCATAGCGCCATTAATTTTAATGTATCATTTAGCGGGTCTTGAAGTCAGTGGAAGTGGTACATACATAATGTCATTTATTCTTCATGTCCCATTGTTCATTTTATTAACTATTCCAGCACTTATATTAGGTGGAATTGGCTTTTTTGTAGAGAAAAAAACCCCGTCTATTGTTTGGCGTGAGAAGCTAGTAACAGCATGTATTATCGGTATTGTATATGGAATTTTCTTATGTGTTATAAGTTTTGTAGCAAGTTCTTCTACGACGATTTCTCAATTATATGAAACAATGACAATTAATGTTAGTTATTCTCATATTATTAGTTTGTTGTACGGTATTATATTTGGTTTATTATTTAGCTTTATTGGCATGAGTATTGCAGCGGGACCACATCGTATGCTTTCCGCAATTAGTCAAAGTGTTCCATATGCAGCATCTATTTATTATAGTGTAGTGACTGTTTTAAAAGGATTAATCATTACATTTGGTATTATACTTATTACGATTTTATTTAGTAGTTCAAAATCAATGGGACCAATTGATTTCCCTGAGAAAACATATAAAGCATTAATTTCATTAGAAGCAACACCGTATATGTGGAATATGGCTCACTTTGCTCCAACTGCAATTGAATGGGCGAACATGGAGAAAGAAATACAGAACTATCCAGGAGGAAAAGGGCCGTTACATTTATCATATACATCAGGCATATCATTAAATGGTACGTCTTTAAAAGATGTGGCAATTGCTAATGGTGCTTCTGCTAAAGAAATTAAATATATGGATGAGTTCAATTCCTACATGCATTGGTGGGGTTTATTAATTTTAATACCATGTATCTTACTATTTAGAGCTGGAATGAAATTAGCTCAATATCCAATTAAAAATATATATGTAACGATTGCGATGTTTAGTGCGGTTTATACTGTGATGATGCTTTGTGTAAATGGGTTAGCAAAAATCCAAATCGAAGCTTCAGGTAGTAAGGAAATTATGAAGGAATTTACGGGGATTTCTGGTCCGCTATTATCGATTCAAAGTAGCACGATGTATTTAATAGTAGGTAGCTTTATTCTTTCTTACGTATTAGTGTTTGCTGGGATGAAGTTGGTAAAAAAATAAGGGGGAGAATCGCTTGAAGTTTTGTGGAATATGTAATGAAAAAGTTGCAGACCATTTAAATTTTTGTCCAGAGTGTGGAAGTAAGATAGAAGAAATAGCTGATCAAACAGCTTCTTCTCGTTCAGAAATACAACGGGAAACAAAGCCGGTGAAAAGTAAGAAGAACATATTTTTACTGCTAGGTTTTCTTGTTATTTTTGCTATATTGTTCGGAGCATATAAATTTGGTGCAAGCAAGTTTTCAAAGGAAAAACAAGTAAACGTTATGATTGAGGCGTTTCAAAAGAAAGATGCGAATGCAATTGATGAGTTTGTAAAGGTAGATGATCCGAGCTTAAAGATTAAGGCAGAGGATATTAAGGCATATATCCGTTATTTAAAAGACAACCCTTCATATAATAAAGAGCTGCTGTCTTATTTACAAAGAGAGACAGTGGATCAAAAACTAGCAAGTGATAAAGCATCGTTTAAAGATGGACAAATTATAGAAGACGGAAAAGAATGGTTTTTATATCCGAAGTATAAATTTAGCATGAAATCGTATTATATGAATGTAAGTACAACTGCGAAGAATGCAGAAATATATGTGAATGATAAGAAAGAAGTAGAATTGTCTAATGACAAAACTTCAAAAGAAATTGGTCCATATTTTCCGGGTTCTTACGTTGTAAAGGCAAAAGCAAAGTCAGAGTTAACTGAGTTAGAAACAGAAAAAGAAGTAGATTTAGCAGATGAAAAAAGTGCGAAGGTAGATGTAAATTTATCATTAGAAGGCAATTATGTAACAATTTCCTCTGATGAAAATGATGCAAATGTAGTTGTGAATGGTAAGAAGCGTGGGAAGTTAAGCCGCGGAAGTTATAAACTTGGTCCTGTACCAACAGATGAAACGGTAGAAGTGTATTTAGAGAAAAATGCTGAGTTTGGCTTAATTAAATCAGAAAGCGTTAAAGTTGGAGACCAAAGCACGTATTACTTAAAATTCCCGAAAGAAACATCAAGTTCAGCAGTGGGCGAATTTGTAAAAAATCATATTTATGATAACGTACGTGCAATTTCATTAAATGATTTTAGTTTAATTGAAAATAATTATGATAAGAGCGGGAAATCGTATAAGGAAGACCGTGATTATATACAGTATTTACACAAAAAAGGAATTACAGAAGACTTATTAACGATGGAAGTTCGTAATGTAGAGCGTCAAAGTGATACGAAATATAAAGTAACGACATATGAAGAGTATCATATTCGTTACGGTGATGGATCTGTGAAGTTCAAAAGTTTTAACAACGAACATATTGTAACTGTGAATGGAAATGGAAAGATGTTGTATCATTCTCTTGGTGCAAATAATACGTTGAAATCAGAAGATGTATCTGGTCCAACTCGTTAATATGAGAGAGGCTGTTCAATATTTGAACAGCCTCTTTTTGTAGCTAAATCGATATTTCGTGTCAAACCGTTGATATATCGTAAGTTATGATAGATATAATTGAAAAATCGTTGATATATTGCGATTTATGATAGATATATTCGGAAAATCGTTGATATCTTTTTTTACAATTATGAGTGCGTTTCCTTTAATATCGCTTGTACATATGGATCATGTAATATTTGCTCTATAATTGGTAACATGTTTTGTTCAAATGGAATGTCGATAGGAAATGGCTTTTGAGAGCCTGGTTTTATTCCATATTGCACAATTTTGTAATGTGTATTTTTTTCTGACTTGAGCACAATTAGCTTATAGCGATTATCATCGCCAGCGAGTGAGAAATCAATAGAAGTAGCGTTATATGTTACTTCATCTTTATATATGTACGGTTTTGGCGTACCAATCCAGTCTATTTTTGCTTGTACATTCATAGGCATAGCCTCCTTATATGTATTATAAATAAATAAAAGCCAGCTCTCAATAAAGAGAACCGGCTTGTAATTTAGCAGTCATTGGTTATTTTAAAATTTTCACTTTAACAGTTTTGCGGCCCCATTTTTGAGCAGCACTATCTGATCCAAGTAAGATATCGATACGGTTACCTTTAATTGCACCACCAGTATCTCCAGCGATAGCTTCTCCGTAACCTTCTACCCATACTTTAGATCCTAATGGGATTACTTTCGGGTCAACAGCAATCATTTTCATGTTTGGATTCGCAGTTAAATCATGACCCATTGCAGTTAATACACGGCCGCCATATGTGCCACCGTTTTCGCTCGGATGAGCTGTATATGCTGTAGCTACAACTGTTAACTCACGACCACCAGATGGTTCGCTAGTTTCAGCAGCTTTCACAGTAGGCTTAGCAGCTGGTTTTGCTTGTGCTGCAGGTGTGTGAGCCTTAGCTGGTGCTTCAGCTTTAGCAGGAGCAGTTGTTTCTTGTTTCTCAATTACAGGTGCTGTACCTGTTAAGAAAGGAACATGAACATAAGCTGTTTTCCCGTTATATTCAAATTGTAACCACTCATTTTGTACTTGGTTCGTTGTTTCGATTACATCGTCTTTCTTCAACTTTCCAAGAATTTCTGAGTTTGTGTTCGCTTCAGCACGTACGTTTAATACGTTAGCTGTTACGTAGTAGATGCTTTTTGTGAACTCTGCACTTACGAATGCGTCTTTACCGTCTAAAGTAACTTTTGACCATCCGTTCTCTGTATTTTGAACATCTATTTTATTACCGTTTAGTAATTTACCGACAACTTTTGATTCAGTAGTAGGGTTTTCGCGTACGTTTAGTACGTCTGTTGTTACAACAGTTTCTGCATTAGCAGATGATGTGAAAATCCCAAGACCAAAAACTGCTGCTGTTGCTATTCCAATTAATTTTTTCATGATAGCCTCCATTGCGTTTGTTTTCGTGTCCTCATTATAGCAACAGATTTTTTCGGATTTGGGGAAAACACACAATTACAAACCATTCGTAATCAGTCGTTAATATCCTGTAATATAACAAAAAATATAGGAAAGCGTTTTTCATTCTATATGACTCATAGGTTGCTGGTTATATTCAAAATATTTAATACAACATATTTTTTTCGACGTAAATAAAAATATTACAGGAATGTTACATGATGTTTACTAAACGATTACATTCCTTGAGTATTTTACCGTTTTATGGGTAATATAGTTATATAAACATAAACATTTTGTTTGTGAAGCTATAAACACGTGCTATATACTAGCAAAAAAACCGCATAATTGTTACAAAACGAAAGGGTTGCAAGGAAGAAATTCGCCCTTTTTTACATATGTAACACATCCTTTTTTAGGAAAATACATTCCTATCCGCGTTTTTCTCACACAATTTGACAGCAGTATTTCTAACTTGTAGCTCTTGCAGAGTGAAAAGGTTATACGAAAGGTAAGGCTGTCTATAAGAATTCGAATTGGTGAAGGTGAAAGTAAGAAAATCACCGCAAAATTATAGTTTTCTATCCGATTTTACATATCGGAATTTATGTTATTTACAAAAGCGAAACCTACGAAGGGGGATTTGATGAGGAAACTGACAAAAACATTCATCGTTTCATTAACATTATGTATTGCATTTACAATTTGGGGGATTATTCCCGAATCTATTATTGGAAAAGGTAGCTTAGGAAATGTAACAACTGCAATTCAAACTGCATTAGTTAGTAAGTTTGGGTGGTTTTATATTATTTCCGTTTCTATTATTTTAGGTGTGTCTATCTTTTTAATTGTTTCGAAATACGGTTCTATTCGTTTAGGTAAAGATGATGACGAACCTGATTATAGTTATATGACATGGTTTGCTATGCTATTTAGTGCTGGTATGGGTATCGGCTTAGTTTTCTGGGGCGTTGCTGAACCATTAAACCATTTGTACGCACCTCCGTTTGGAGAAGGTGCAACTGAGGAAAGTGCGCGCCTTGCATTGCGTTTTTCATTTTTCCATTGGGGATTACATCCTTGGGGACTATATGCGTTTGTAGCGTTATGTATTGCTTATTTTACCTTTAGAAAAGGAAAAGCAAGTACGATTAGTGCGACGGTAGGTCCGTTATTTAAGGGCGGGGAACACGGACGTATTGCTCATTCATTTGATGTGTTAGCTGTTTTCGCAACTGTGTTTGGTGTTGCAACTTCATTAGGTCTCGGTGCAAAACAAATTGCAGGTGGTGTTAGCTATTTAACATCTATTCCGAATTCATTAACGACACAGTTAGTTATTATTGCAATCGTAACAGTTCTTTTCATGTTATCTGCACAAACAGGTCTTGATAAAGGAATTAAATATTTAAGTAATACGAACATTATTTTTGCATTTGCACTTATGATCATTGTATTATTTGCAGGTCCAACAAACTTTATTATGAATTACTTCACTTCAACAATAGGTTCTTATATTCAGGAATTGCCAAGTATGAGTTTCCGTTTAAGTCCATTGGATGAAGGCGGAAATCAATGGATTCAGTCATGGACAATTTTCTATTGGGCATGGTGGATTGCATGGTCACCGTTCGTAGGTACGTTTATTGCTCGTGTTTCACGAGGTCGTACAATTCGTGAGTTTGTTATCGGTGTGTTACTTGTACCGACCGTAATCGGTGCGCTTTGGTTCTCCGTTTTCGGCGGGACTGGTATTCACATGGAGCTGTTTGGTGATGCACATATCTTTGAAAAAATTAAAGAGATGGGAACAGAAGTAGGATTGTTTGCTATGTTCGATCAGATGGGAAGCTTTGGATCAGCTTTATCTGTTTTAGCGATTCTTCTTATTTCTACATTCTTTATTACATCGGCAGACTCTGCAACATTTGTTTTAGGAATGTTAACGACACATGGTAGTTTAAACCCACCAAATCGTATTAAAATGATTTGGGGTATCGTTCTAGCCGCGATAGCTTCTACCTTATTATATATTGGCGGATTAGAAGCCTTACAAACGGCAGCTATCATTGCAGCATTCCCATTCGTCTTTGTTATTTTCTTTATGATGGCAGCATTATTTAAAGAGTTACAAAAAGAAGGACGTATGAAGCGTCATTAATAATAGAAGGAAAAGAGCTGATTTTATATCAGCTCTTTTTTTATCCCTCTATTTGTTGGCTGATTAAAGTTTCACTTTATATAGAAGGAATTTGAAATGCGGGTAAGGGAAATAAAATACTTTACTATATAAGTAGTATGCCTTTTATACGAAGAAAAAACGATGGGTTTCGACAATATTCGATATCTTACGAATTCTATTCGTATTTTTGTCAAAAATATGTCGGAAATGTGTTGTCACTTTTATGTATATGTGCTATATTATTTCCTGTAAGCGATTTCAAATAGTTTTAAAGCGCATTCAAGGGGGACATCTAGAATAATGAAACGTTACGAAAGAAAGTGGAAGCATATTTGTTTGAAACGTGTGGCACATCGTAGTGTCCAAGAAAGCACGGAACCTAAGACTGAAACGCGCAAAGAACAGCAAGAGAAGCAATTGGTTCTACAAAAATAGCAATCACTTTTTCGTATATAAATGAAGGTCGATCGTTCGTTGGGGGATGGACGTGAAATTACTTTCAGCTAAGGGGTATTGTCTGATATATAATTTATACGGCAATAAATAAGCACAGAGCATACGGCGCTCTGTGCTTATTTTTATTTATCTTTTTTAAATCGAACTGTCTTATCCCAGCCGATGACTTGTTTCTTGCTCTTTGCACGTAAATATAAGATTAAGCTGCGAATAAATAAGTACGTAAAGAGCTGTGCATACGTAAAGTACATAATAACGCTAATAAAAATATTAGTCGGTGTAAAGGTTCGTTCGACACTCTGGGCACTAAATAATTGTGAAACATATGTAATATATGCTACATACCACATAAATAGTAGCGGAATGCTATATTGAATTTGGAATATCCCGAGTAGCCCAATTACAAACCAAACGTTTGAAATGATTAGGAATAGCCAAAATACAACATACACTAGAACTTGTTGTAAGGAATGAACGAGCAGTTTTCCTTTAAAGAAACTTAATGACGAGAACATTTTTTCTAAAATGTATAAATTTCCTTGGAGCCAACGTGTACGTTGTTTAATAAGAATTTTTAAATGCTCTGGTTCTTGTTCCCAAGTAACTGATTCTGGGACGATTGGTAAGAGATAACCTTTTTGTGTAATTCGTAATGTTAATTCAGCATCTTCTGCAATTGCATAAGGGTCATAGCCACCAAGCTCTTCTAGTGCTGAGCGACGAAGAAGCATATTTGTTCCTGTTAGTGAACCCGTTTGGAATAGTAACCAGCGTCCAGATTGCATAAGGAGCTGGAAGATTTGAAATTCTAGCGAAATCATTCGCGTCAACCAGTTTCTTTTTTCATTTACAGTACGAACGTGTCCAACTGCTCCAACCGCATCTTCAGTTGTTTCAGCGTGCTCTACAAGCATTCGCAGTGCGTGTGGTTCAGGTTGGTTATCTGCATCGTAAACACAGAAGTATTCACCATCTGAAATACTAAGCCCATAGTTTAGTACACGTGATTTACCCTTCGGTTCACCGGAGGGAACACGAATGTGGCGAATATGAGCATAAGCTTTGTCGAAATCATCGCCGATTTCAGGTGTTTCATCTTGAGAGTTATCATTTAATAAATAAATAGTTAGCTTTCCTGGATATTCAATCTTCGCCATCGCCTCTAAAGTATCTTTAATAACGACCCCTTCATTATGGGCAGGTATGAAAATATCGACGCTAGGATAATGTTCTAGTGTACGATCTTTTCGTTTGCTATTTCGGTGAATTAGGCCCGCGATTGTTAAGAAAGAGTAGTAAACGAGTAAGCCAGAGAATAGAAAGGCCGTAAAAATAAGTACATATTTAATTGAAAATGTGATACTGATCCAAAAAACGAGTACGCAAAACAGAAGAAATAAAAGAAGTATAACGAGAGTCATCATAACAATGTCTGTCCTTTGTTTCCAATTTGCTCGCTTGAAATTTTTATATCTTGGATTGCTTCAGCTGCAAGCCATTTTTCTAATTTTGGCTGTAGACGGTTCATTACTATATCTGCACCAGCCTCATTTGTGTTCTGTAATAAAATAACTAATGTACTCTCATCATATTCAGCAGCAAGGTCAAAATCATTCCTTACCGTTTCAACTAATAAGGAAGCTACACGATCCATAACACTTTCCTTCGTATATTTACTAAAGGAAGTGAAATCAAAGTAAACGATAACGCCTGTTTCATTACGACGATTCATTGCAGTCGTTAATAACGCTTGGCGTCTCTCGAATTCTTGTCTAGTTAATAATTTTGATTCTCCAATATATTGTTCCAACGTTCTCACACGCTCAGTTAAAGTTTTATTTTCATGAATCACTTTTTTCAATAGGTGAGTTGTTATATATACAATGAAGAAGTTAGCTACCATCAGGAAGTGGGTAATCATATATTGCCATTGATCTGATGTACTCCATAAATGAAGCCATGCTTGATAAAATAAATAAAATACGGAAATAATGGTTCCTAGTATGAAGAAAATAAATGCTGTTTTATCAGCTAAAAATAAGAATAGTACATTTACGATTACATATATTATTGTAAAAATGAGCGCATGCTCATAATTCGTCACATGTACAGTAGTAAAATAAAATACAATTTGTAGAATCCACATAGAGAGGATTTTATAGAACTTATCTTTCACAAAACTTTCCTCCTTAAAGCTATTTCATCCATAGATACTTGTAGTATGCGCAATTATTAAGAAATTGACTATGTCGTTAAATTCTTTTGAAGGGCAACAACAAGTAGTATCTCTATTTTCATAAGAAAAATAAAAAGACTTAAACATTATTGTATCATAATGTTCTCATATTTGGGATAAGGTGATTGATAGATACATAAAAGGCGTTTGGAGTGCATGAAAAAAGTCTTCTCTTGGAGAAAGAGAAGACTCTATATAAGTTTATAGGAACATCATACCTGCAACTGCTGCATTTAAGAAGTTAGCTAATGTACCAGCGATAACTGCTTTAATCCCTAATTGTGCAATTTGTTTACGGCGAGTAGGAGCTAGCGTTCCTGTTACACCTAATTGAATTGCAATAGAAGAGAAGTTTGCGAATCCACAGATTGCGAATGTTAAAATTAGATTTGTTTTGTCAGAGAACTCTGCCATATGTGGTCCTAAGTTTGCGTATGCAACGAATTCGTTGATTGCAAGTTTTTGACCGATAAAGCTTGCTGCTTGTACAGCTTCACCTGGAGAAACCCCGATTAAGATTGCAAATGGTGATAATAAGTAACCGAAGATTAAATCAAGGCTAAGTTTAATATGGAATAAAGACCCAACTAATCCTAATAGACCATTTAATAAAGCGATTAATGCAATGAAAGCCATTAACATTGCTGCTACGTTAATAACAAGTTGCATACCTTCAGATGCACCACGTGCAGCTGCGTCGATAACGTTTGCGTCTTCACGTTCTGTAGAAAGTTCAACGTTATTATCTACTTTTTCTGTCTCTGGCATGATTAGTTTCGCAATTAATAAGCTTGATGGAGCTGCCATAATTGCAGCTGCTAATAAGTGCTCTAACGGAATACCCATTGCTGCATAGCCGACAAGAACTGATCCGGCAACAGCTGTCATACCGCTTACCATAATAGTGAAGAATTCACTATTTGTTAAGCGTGCTAAGTAAGGTTTAATTAAGATTGGAGCTTCAGTTTGTCCTAAAAATACAGTCGTTACTGAGTTTAAGCTTTCTGCTTTAGAAGTTCCAAGAAGTTTACTTAATGCACCACCAACGACGCTAACAAATTTCTGCATAATACCGAAATGATATAAGATTGCTACTAATGAACTAATAAATACGATTGGAAGTAGTGCTTGAATAAAGAATACAAATCCCCAAGGTCCTTTTGCGTTGACTAAATCCCCAGCAACGAACTTAATTCCCTCGTAAGAAAAATTAATTAATCCTTGAACACCGTCAGCAGCGTGTTTTAAACCTGCTTTACCAGCATCCCATCGTAATACGATAAATGAAAATGACATTTGTAATGCTAGCGCAATTAAAATTGTGCGCCAATTAATAGCTTTGCGGTTGGAAGATAGTAAGAAAGCAATTGCTAATACTCCAATCACGCCGCCAATTCCCCATAAAAGATTCATGCAGTGTATGCTCCTTCCTCATAGTAAAAACAGTGTATAAACCAGTTGTCTATACATTTACGAATATAACATCTTAAGTAACTTATCATAATGGACATCGGAGGTCAAACGTCTAATGAAAAGTTTAAATAAAAAGAAAATTCTTCAAAAAAACACATATAAAATAAATAGACATGAAATAGGTTATGTTTTTTATGAAAATATATACATTATGATAACGTTATGCATTGTTTTTGCAGAATAAAGTGTATGAAATAGAAGAATGGATACATTATTTTGTAGAGAGAAACTAGGGGAAAGGGAGTAATGTGTTGAACTCGTAACAAAAAAGCCTTCTAGTAAACTAGAAGGCTTTGAAACTATTAATTAAGGTGCTTTCGTGTATCCTAAGAAGTGGCTCTTCCAATAAGAGTTATTTAATGAAGCGATTGCTACACCTTTATCTCCAGCTTGGATAAATGATCCGCCCCCAAGGTAAATACCCATGTGAGAAGGACCAGATTTATAAGTGTTTTGGAAATAAATTAAGTCACCAGGTTGTGGACTTGAAGTTTTTGGTAGGCTACTCCAATATCCCGCAACACTTTGACGGCTAATGTTATGACCAAATTTCTTAAATACATGGTAGATGTAGCCACTGCAGTCTACGCCGTTAGCAGAAGTTCCGCCCCAAACGTATGGTACACCTTGCATTGATTTTGCATATGCAAGTACGGAAGAACTGTCGCCACTATTATTGCCTGTATTATTATTGTTGTTATTGTTTTGATTGTTATTTTGGTTATTGTTAGGCTTATTATCTACTGCGCCTCCAACTGGTGTTTTAGATAGGTAACGTGTTCCGATATAACCAGTTTGACCGTTGTAGTTAATTTTGCTCCATCCAGAGTTTTCAGAGATTACTTGAACCTTCTGTCCTTGTGGAAGTGCACCTATGATTCTATAATTTGTACCTTCGCCGCTACGTACATTTAGTGCAGAAGCATTAATGTAGTAGTCGCCAATTGCACCTTGGTTAGGTTTTTCAGGTTGTTTTGGTTGCTCAGGAGTAGTAGTACCACCTTTAACGAATTTTACAAATTCGCTACTAACAAAGCCTGTTTTTCCTTGGTAATTTACTTTAAACCAACCGTTTTCAGATCCAACTACGTTTAATGTTGTACCGTTTAAAACACCACCAATTACACTATGGTAAGCAGCAGGGCCTGTACGAACACGTAAAGATGTAGCGTTAACCACGTAAGAACCGCCAGTTTGAATAGTTCCATTATTATTGTTTTGCTCTTGTTTGTTGCCTTCTGTAACGTTTTCGTTAGAACCGCCTTTTGTTACGTAGTCTTTGCTTATATAAGCAGTTTGTCCTGCGTAATTGATTTTGAACCAATCTTGAACTTCGCCAACAACTTGTACTACTTGTCCTTTTGTAACAGAACCTACAGTTGTGTGAGAAGTACTAGGACCTGTACGAACACGAAGGGAAGATACATTTACTGTATAGTTTCCGCTTGCTGGTTTTACTTCTTGGTTGTTATTGTTATTATTCGTATTGTTGTTTGAAGAACCCGCATTAGAAGAAACGCCAGATACGAATTCGCCACTTACATAACCTACTTGTCCATTATGGTTAATTTTCACCCAACCATTTTCTTGTCCAATTACGTTTAATGTTTGTCCTGCATATACACGTCCAGAAACAGAACTAGAAGTGTTAGGAGCTGTACGTACACGTAATACATCAGCAGTAACTTTATTGTTTCCGCCTGTGCTTACATTGTTGTTTGTTGCTCCACTTTTTGATACAAATTCGCCACTAACAAAGCCTGTTTTTCCGTTAATGTTAATTTTGAACCAACCATTTTCTTCGCCAATCACGTTTAGTGATTGACCGTTATAAACGCGTGAGATGATGTCGTGAGAAGTGCTTGATCCCGCACGAACATGTAATACGCTCGCGTTTACCTTATAAGATGAGTCGTTTGATGCAGAAGCTTGGACAGTTGTAGCAGCTTTTTGTGTATTTTGTTCAGGTGCAGCTTGAACACTATCAAGTGTAGGTGCTGCTCCTCCTGCTACAGACACTGCCGCAAGACCGGCAAGATACTTTTTCATAATTTGTCGATTCCTTTCTGTCTGTAATGTAGTGAAGAAATATTTACCAACTGTTAAAAATTCTAAAGAGCATGTCGATTACTGTCAAGACTTATGTAGGAATCTGAATATGACAAAAAGATTACAAAAAAAAAATCAAGGCATAAATTTACACCTTGATTTCCATTTAAATGTATATATTGAATATGAAAGGACAGAAATTATTCGTGTTTAAGAAGATGCCATATTGGATTGTAACAAGATTTGATTAAAAGATTTTTGCAGTTTTTTGGTGATAGGCCCAACTTGCCCATCTTGAATCGCGGTTCCATCAAGGTGGGTCATTGGTAAAATTTCAATCGTTGTGCCTGTAAAAAAGCATTCATCTGCTTGATAAACGTCACGAACGCTGAAAAGTTCTTCCTGTACAGGAATGTGAAGAGTATTCGCTAAAGAAAGGACATATTGACGAATAATGCCATTTAGAATAAGGTGATTGGCTGGATGTGTGTAAAGAGTTCTGTTTTTAATTAAAAAGAAGTTGGAATGGCTTCCTTCCGTTACGATACCATTCCTTATGAGAAGTGCCTCTTTACAGCCTTTACGTTCAGCTTTCGTAGCAGCTAGTACGTTTGGTAATAAATTTAATGATTTAATGTCACAGCGTAGCCATCGAGTATCGGGTTCTGATATAGCGCGTATACCATATTCAATCCATAATGCTGGTCTTTCTTTTTTTGTAATATAGGCATAAATTGTCGGAGGGGTGTCATATGAAAATACATGTGTGCGAGCTTGTACACCGCGAGATACTTGCAAATAAATTGTGCCATCTTCGTGGAAATGGTTTCGTTCAATTAATTTGTAAAGTAAAGTGATGAGTTCAGCTTTTGAGAAAGGGAGCGATAATTCTACTTCTTCCATGGATCGATATAATCTTGTTATGTGCGGATCTAATAAGTGAAAGTTCCCTTTATATAGGCGAATAACCTCGTAGACACCATCTCCGAATTGCAAACCTCTTTCTTCAAGTTCTATGTACGTTTGTTGTTTTGTTGTATCAATAACTTCATCATTCCAAAGTACAAATTTTTCGTATGCCAATTTCCGTCCCATCCTTTCGTAAGTACGTAAATAACGTGAAACTTTCATTCATGCGAGATAAAAATCACTATAGTAATTTTTATGTAAGCAATTCTCTATATATGACCGTATATGTATTTGTAAATCATAGAGAAGTAAGGACGATTTCCCCCGCATTAACGGGCTGATTAAAGTTTCACTTTACAGCATTTTGTATATACAAATTCGAAAATAAGAAATGAGAATCCTGCTTTTAAATAAAAAAAAGCAACATTCTTATGGAATGCTGCACAAGGAGGGTAGCTATCTTTCATAGGGACATTGTCTCGTTGAATGCTTTGTGTATGGAAACAAAACATGTTGAAAGACAATTATAAGAAAGTAGAAACAAGAGATTTACACATTTCTTTAAGGGATCTTACGAAAGATGAGAGGTAAGAAATATGTAGAACCTTGTTTACATATTTTATTATAGAGATTCTTCATTAACCCTATGTGAATATTTGGTAAAGGTTATGTAATTTTAAAGTTAATGAATATAAGCAGTTGTATGGAAGAAAATAAAAAAAGAGGCTGAGATTACTCAGCGCTCTTCTTTTCTTCTTTAATAGCTGTTTTTACTTCACCAGTTTTGATCTTATTACTTTCAGAGAAGCGAAGTAAGTCACCTTCAATGATTTTATCAGACATGTGCAATTCATTTTGGGCACGATCAATTAGTGGTTGAGATTCTTCTTTCGGTAATTGTACAACTTCGCCAGTAGCACGGTCGTAGAATGTACTGTTTGTGTACATGTATTTATCTGTAATGAAGCTACCGTCACGAAGAACAACAAATCCTTTATTATCAGGTGAGAATACATCATGACCGAATCGAACGTCATTTGTAGAATCTACACCAAGTAAGTTTAGAATAGTTGGTTTAATATCAATTTCACCAGTTGGTTTCGAAATTGTTTTACCTTCTTTTTGACCTGGAACGTGAATAAACATCGGTGTTTTTTGTAAGTTCATATGGTCAAATGCAGTGATTTCTTCTTTTCCTAAGAACTGTGCCATTGCACGGTTATGGTTTTCAGAAATACCGTAGTGGTCACCGTAGAATACGATTACTGAGTTGTCGTAAATACCTTCTGCTTTTAGACGCTCAATAAAGTGTTTCATTGCTTCGTCTAAGTAACGAGCAGTTACCATGTAACGGTCAAATACTCCATCACCAGAATTATATTCGTCGATTAATTTTGTACTGTCATCGTAAGTGAATGGGTAATGATTCGTTAAAGTAAGGAAGCGAGTATAGAATGGTTGCTTCACTTCTTTCAACATATCAATAGATTGATCGAAGTATTCGATATCTTTTAATCCCCAGTTTAATTTTGTTTCCGGCGTAATCTTGTAATCAAGCTCGTTGTAGTAACGATCATAACCAAGTGCTGGATACATAATGTTACGGTTCCAGAATGTTGCGTTGTTTGCGTGGAATACCGACGTGTGATACCCTTGCTGACGTAAAATTTCTGGAGTTGCTGTATATTCATTGTTACCGTGTGTGAAGAATACAGCACCGCGGTCTAGTGGATATAAAGAAGTATCTACTAGGAATTCAGCATCAGATGTTTTACCTTGCCCAGTTTGATGGAAGAAGTTATCAAAGTAATAACTTTCTTTCGTAAATTGGTTTAAGAACGGTGTAACTTCTTGTCCGTTAACTGTTGCGCCAATTAAGAATGTTTGTAATGACTCAAGAGAGACAACAATTACGTTTTTCCCTTTTGCAGTACCGAACATATTTGGATCTGGTTTACTTTGTGTTGTTTTCACGTAGTTTTCTGTTTCTTGTAATTTACTACCGTCAGCGAATGCTTTTTGTGAACTTGATTTCGCTTGTAATCCAAGATCGTATACTTGGTGTACATATAATCCTAAGTTTTTAACAAGCATAACGCGGTCGAATGAACGTGTTAATAGTTCTGGGCGTTCAGCTTCTGCAAGTCCTAAGTTTGCGAAGAAAATAGCAACTGTTGATACGAAGTATAGAGAACGCATCGGGCGCGCTACACGCTCTGTAGGTGCAAAGTTTTTCATTTTCTTCAATAGAACGAAGAATACGATAATGTCTGCGAATGCAAGAATAATTTTGTAGTTAAATAATTCTTTCACACTAGAACCTAAACTTCCGAAGTTAGATGTTTGTCCGAGTACTGGTAAAGTAACGAAGTCATTGTAGAATCCGTAGAACATTACGTTACCAACAAGAACGATTGTTAAGACAAAGTTAATTCCAAGTGCTATATAGTTACGTTTTTTCCCTTTTGCAAATAATGCAAGACCAACAAGCAGTAATGATGCTGCTAATGGGCTAAGGAATAAAATGAATTCTTGCATGAAAGATTCAAGTTTTAAATCAAAGCTTGTGCGTGTAATAATGTAAGTTTTCAGCCATAAGGCTAAAGCTACGAATACAGTGAAACGCACATTTTGAAATTGCGATTTCAAGGTTTCTTTCATTCATTTCCACCCTTTCTCTATCAGGCTTGGTCGATTTTGGAGCGAAAAATGCTAAAATAAAAAATACATAGTTTTCTTGGCCATAATTAAAGGTTCTATATTCACCCATATACGACTATAACTATGCATACCCTTTTGGTTTCTTTTGTTGCTCATAAGCATAACGTCATTTCTGTATTATACAACAAAATTCATTTCTGAGAAACACTATAACATTTTACATTTTTTGTATAAGATTTGTCACTACCAGAGAAAACTTTAACATTCGTTTATATGTCCGTCAACTAGAAAATATAACAAAGATAGAGCAGAATGTTAAGTGGAAGTGAAAATTTCTTTGTTGAGAAATAAGAAACGAAGGTGGATAAGGGTTATCTAGAAATCTATTATATGAAGGAAATCGTGTAAAAATTAACGAACACTTGTTCTTTTTTGGTTTATTTGTTACAATGAAAGTTCATTGATAGGTTTTGTGTAATTTCCATGAACTTTTACTGATAACATATTGTAGCTTATTTCTTTTTAAAAATAGGGAGGCTTTTACATGAAACAAAAATTTTCAGTTGAAGCGTTTTGGAAGAAAGTAAAACATGTTGCAAAGCAAGCAGGGCAGTCGGTCATTTATACAAGTTTATTACTGTTTTACGTTTTGCAAAGACCCGATGTTCCAAAACGAGTGAAAATTATTGTAATTGGAGCACTTGCTTATTTTATTGCACCGATTGATGCGATTCCAGATTTCATTGCTGGAATTGGCTATACGGATGATTTAGGGGCGTTAACGGCCGCACTAATACAGGTGTCGTTATACGTCAATGAAGATGTGAAAGATAAGGCACGAGTGAAGTTGGCAGAATGGTTTGGTTCGGATATAGACACAACATTTATCGATCAGAAATTAGGTCAATAGGTGAAATCTGTCATAAGGTGACAGGACGAACGTAAGCGAGGAAGTGCATTATGCCATCAGGAAGAACGCATACGAAAATAAACTTAATATCCCTTCCGGTTGTTTTGTTTTTGCTCTTTTCGTATGGATTAACAAATTTTGATTTTTTATTAACTGTTGCAATTGGTTTTTTAGTAGGTACTTCATTTTTAACACCAGATTTAGATACGTACAGTAATGCTTATAACAAATGGGGTTTCTTACGTATATTTTGGTATCCTTATAAGAAAGTAATGCCACATCGATCTTTCTTTACGCATACGATTATACTTGGTGATGTGATTCGTATTGCGTACATGTTAATCGTCTTTTCTCCATTTTTATTCCTATTAAATGTAATCGCACTGGATGGTAATTTAATAGAAATTGCGAAGAAACATGAGGTTGAAATTGTAACGTTCTTAATGGGAATTGTTGTGGCAAGTACGCTCCACATTATAGCGGATAAGGTGAATACGCGCCGAAAGAAAATGATGAGAAAAAAGAAGAAACGCAGAAGATAAAGTAACTAATCGGGAAAAGGACCCTTGCAATTTGCAAGGGTCCTTTTTTAAACAAACGTTTGTTTAAAATTAAGCTTTCAGTACTTTAATTCCTTTTACAATGTTCCAGATGAAGTAGTATAAGCTGATGATTCCGCAAATAGCTAAGACAATCATTGCTCCAATTCCAAGTGTTACATCTGGTTGGTCAGATCCTATGCCCATAATTCCTAAAATGGTTAAGCCGATAAATGTAGCGATACTTGGAATGATGTGTGTCCATAGAGCACGTTTTGCGTGTGGCTTTGTTTCAGCGTCTCCTACAATCCAAACGATAATGGGGAATAAGATAGGGGCAAATAGTACACTAAAGTATGATAACGCAGCTAATATTTTATTTCCGTTCATATATATCACCTCATGAATAATGTCTGTTGTTATACTATTATTATGCAATAATTTAGGTAAGCTTTCTATCGATGAACATTACAAGAACATGACGATTTTGTAAGATTTTTTTGTTAAATGATAAAATTTTCAAAAAAATCTTTTTTAATGGAAATTGTTATGGTACAGTATAAATGGAAGTTGTTGAAAACGTTTTCTTAAACGTTTTTTATTTTTAGGCTTAAAGGTATGATGACCTGATAGTCTATTGATAAGATTGTATTTATTTAAAAGGGGATTCTTTAGGGGGAGAGGACAATGAACACATGGACACAAGTTTATGATCCGTTCGGTAATATTTGGATTTCAGCAGCGGTAGCACTTATTCCGATTATCTTTTTTTTCTTAGCTTTAGCGGTTTTTCGCATGAAGGGGTATGTGGCAGGATTTATTACAGTTGTACTTACAGTTTTAGTAGCATTATTCGCTTATAAAATGCCGTTCACGATGGCAATGGCAGCAACCGGGTACGGTTTTTTGTACGGGTTATGGCCAATTGCTTGGATTATCATTATGTCGGTATTTTTATATAAAATTTCTGTAAAAACAGGTCAATTCGATGTGATTCGTGCATCGGTATTATCGATTACGAACGATCATCGTTTACTCGTTATTTTAATTGGATTTTCATTCGGAGCATTTTTAGAAGGAGCGGCAGGGTTTGGAGCGCCAGTAGCGATTACAGCAGCGCTTCTTGCTGGTCTTGGGTTAAATCCTTTATACGCAGCAGGTCTTTGTTTAATTGCAAATACTGCACCAGTGGCGTTCGGAGCGATGGGAATTCCGATTACAGTTGCTGGACAAGTAACAGGTATTGATCCACATAAAATTGGACAAATGGCTGGGCATCAATTACCGTTCCTATCATTATTTGTTCCATTCTTTATCGTATTTTTAATGGATGGATTTAAAGGGGTAAGACAAACGTGGCCTGCGTTACTTGTAGCAGGTAGTTCATTTGCGATTACGCAGTTCATTACAGCGACGTTCTTAGGACCGGAACTTCCGGATATTACGTCAGCACTTGTAAGTTTAGTGAGTTTAGCACTGTTCTTAAAAGTTTGGCAGCCGAAAGAAATTTATCAATCCGGGCAAGCAAATAATGAGGTAGCAGCAACAACGACAGCAGCATCGATGCCGAAATTAACGTTTGGAAAAGTAGTGAAGGCATGGTCCCCATTTATCGTATTAACGGTTATGGTAGTCATTTGGAGCCAAAATTTCTTTAAGGCATTATTTGCTCCAGGAGGGGCTTTAGAAAGTCTTGTATTTAAGTTTGAAATTCCAGGTCTGCATAATCTAGTAATGAAAGCAGAGCCAATTGTAAATAAACCAACGCCTTACGAGGCAATTCTAAAGTTTGATGTATTATCGGCAACTGGAACAGCGATTTTAATTGCTTGTATCATTTCCATGTTTATTTTGAAAATGAATGTAAAAGATGCAGTAGTGACATTTAAAGAAACGTTAAACGAATTAAAAATGCCAATTCTATCTATCGGATTTGTACTAGGGTTTGCATTTATCGCAAACTATTCTGGCCTATCTTCTACGTTAGCGTTAGCATTAGCTGGAACAGGCGGACTATTCCCGTTCTTCTCACCATTCTTAGGCTGGATTGGCGTATTCCTAACAGGGTCTGATACGTCTGCGAATGCACTGTTCTCGAATTTACAAGCCATTACAGCGCAGCAAGTCGGCGTATCTGAAGTGCTTCTCGTTGCAGCAAATACAACAGGCGGTGTAACAGGTAAAATGATTTCCCCGCAGTCGATTGCCATCGCTTGTGCAGCAGTTGGTCTTGCTGGAAAAGAATCGGATTTGTTCCGTTTTACAGTGAAGCATAGTTTATTCTTCGTAATTATTGTTGGTATTATGACGTATGTACAGGCATATTATTTAACGTGGATGATTCCATAAAAAACAAAAGAAATAAACTTTGAATTTTTCAGATTATAGTGTATGATGGGAAAGTATTGAAAATTAAATCAGTGATAAACTAGGGGTGCCTAACGTATGCGTAGGCTGAGAGAGAAGCGCGTGAACTTCTTAACCCTTTGGACCTGATCTGGCTCGTACCAGCGTAGGGAAGTTAACGGCTTTACATAATGATGTCTTTATGAGCCAGGTCCTTATTTTTTTATGGACCTGGCTCTTTTTATTTTGGCATGCGCTGGCCATATCTTGTCCTTGTCACGAACAGGGGGGCAACAAAATTTATGAAACAATCTGTTTCAGCTGAGCAAATTGAATTGAAATCGAGTTTACCAGGGAGTAAGAAAGTATATGTGGATGGACCACGAGAAGGTATGAAAGTGCCGATGCGTGAGATTGAACAAAGCGAAACGAATGGCGTCCCAAATCCACCAATCCGTGTGTATGATACGAGCGGTCCTTATACAGATCCTGCGTATAAGGTCGAGCTGGAAAAAGGCATTCCAACGCCGCGCCACTCCTGGATTATGGGGCGTGGTGATGTAGAAGCATACGAAGGGCGTGAAGTAAAACCAGAGGATGACGGTGTGAAAGTGGCTTCGAAACATACACCTGTTTTCCCGCAAATGGATCGTAAGCCGCTTAGAGCAAAGCAAGGTGCAAATGTTACGCAAATGCACTATGCACGTAATGGCATTATTACGTCTGAGATGGAGTATGTTGCGATTCGTGAAGGGGTAGAGCCGGAGTTTGTTCGTAAGGAAATCGCAGAAGGCCGCGCTATTTTACCAGCGAATATTAATCATCCAGAAGCTGAACCGATGATTATCGGGCGTAACTTCCATGTGAAGGTCAATGCAAATATCGGAAACTCTGCTGTATCTTCTTCTATTGCAGAAGAAGTAGAGAAGATGACGTGGGCTACTCGCTGGGGTGCAGATACGATTATGGATTTATCTACAGGTAAAAATATTCATACGACGCGTGAGTGGATTATTCGTAACGCGCCTGTACCAGTTGGAACTGTACCGATCTATCAAGCGCTGGAAAAAGTAAACGGAATTGCAGAAGATTTAACGTGGGAAGTATATCGTGATACGTTAATTGAGCAGGCGGAGCAAGGCGTTGATTACTTTACGATTCACGCTGGTGTATTGCTTCGTTACATTCCAATCACGGCAAAGCGTACGACAGGTATCGTTTCACGCGGTGGTTCGATTATGGCGCAGTGGTGTTTATTCCATCATAAAGAAAACTTCCTATATACTCATTTTGAAGAGATTTGTGAAATTATGAAACAGTACGATGTTTCGTTCTCTCTTGGAGATGGATTACGTCCAGGGTCTATTGCAGATGCAAATGATGAAGCACAGTTTTCTGAGCTTGAAACACTTGGTGAATTAACCAAAATTGCTTGGAAACATGATGTGCAAGTTATGATCGAAGGACCTGGACACGTACCGATGCACTTAATTAAAGAGAATATGGAGAAAGAGCTTGATATTTGTCAGGGCGCGCCGTTTTACACACTTGGGCCATTAACGACAGATATTGCACCAGGTTATGACCATATTACATCGGCGATTGGAGCTGCGATGATCGGTTGGTTTGGAACGGCGATGCTTTGTTATGTAACGCCGAAAGAACATTTAGGTTTACCGAATAAAGATGATGTACGCACGGGTGTTATTACGTACAAAATTGCAGCGCATGCGGCTGATCTTGCGAAAGGACATAAAACGGCTCATCAGCGTGATGATGCACTTTCAAAAGCACGCTTCGAATTCCGTTGGCGCGATCAATTTAATCTATCTTTAGATCCTGAACGTGCGATGGAATATCACGATGAAACGTTGCCTGCAGAAGGGGCAAAGACAGCTCACTTCTGTTCAATGTGTGGACCGAAGTTTTGTAGTATGAGAATTTCACATGATATTCGTGAATATGCAAAAGAAAATGATTTAGAAACGACAGAAGCAATTGAAAAAGGAATGAAAGAGAAAGCAGAAGAATTTAAAGAAGCTGGTAGTCATTTATATCAATAACACGTTACACCTCTTTACTTGATTGATCACACTGTAGTACCTAACTTTATTATAGAAGAATCCCCATTTGCTAAGACGGTAGCAAATGGGGATTCTGTTGTTTATCCCGCTATTTGTGGGCAGTAAGACCCCCACCTCAAAATTCAGCGGAAGCAAAGAAGTTAGGTCGGGGTCGGGCTGCCCGTAAAAGCCCGATTGGTTAGGGCTAATAATCAGTGGGGGATGAACAAAACCCCCACTGATTAAAGTTTCACTTTATAAGGCAAAGAAGAGGTGTACCCAGTAGAATAAGAGGAATAGTGTGACGACTGTTGTGAGCGGGATAACGATAAGGGATACACTTAAATAGTCTTTCCATTTTACTTTAATTTTGTTTTGTTTCAGAATATACATCCAAATGAGTGAAGCTAGCGTACCAATTGGTAGTAATAGTGAACCGATGTCACTACCAATGATGTTTGCGAGATAGATTGTTTTTAATGTGACTGGATCTAGTCCCATTTCTGTTAATGTGATCGTACCAATCATAAGGGCAGGATGGTTATTGAAGACGTTAGAGAGGATGGATACAAGTCCGCCCATCGCAAAGCTAGCATAGAGTAGATGCTGATTCACAACTGGCTCGAGCCATTGTACAAGTGCAGCTGTTAATCCTGCGTTGTGGAGTCCGTAAATAATGACGTACATAGAGAAGGCGAAAATTAAAATGTGCCACGGTGTCTTTTTCAAAATGTCGACAGGATTTGTTCGTAAGTAGTACCATCTCCAAATGAGAAGAACGAGTGAACCGAGTACCGCAACGATTTCAATTGGTATGGATAAGAAGGATGCAACGAATAGAAGACAGCGCATAAGGAAGACAAAACCTAATACTTTTAACATGAATCTTGTCCGTTTTTGTTTCGTATCAACAGAATTATTTCCTTTTAGTGGATGGAAGTTTTTCGTGAAAAAAATTTCTTCAATATCATATGAAGAAACAGGTAATTTTTTCGGAAGTTTTTTCTTCAAAACTGTATACATGAGCCATGACATAAATAATAAGCCTAATGTTGCAGGTACAAACATCATAGCAGTATGCATATAAAGAGTCATATTAACGATATTTAATGCAATTAAGTTTACGATATTACTTACACCAATTGGTGCACTAGACGCAGTAGCGATTAAAGCGCCACTTAATAAATAAGGAATTTGTTGATGTGGTTTTAATTGAAGGTTTTTTAGAAGAAGAATTAAAATTGGAGTTGTAATTAAAATACTGCCGTCGTTATTAAATAAAAGAGTCATAAGAAAACATAGTAATTGAATATACCAGTATAAACGGTGACCGGCCCCTTTTGCTAAATTTGCTAGTTTCGCTGCGGACCAATGGAAGAAGCCGAAGCTTTCTAATATAACTGCCATAACAATGGTCGCTAATATTGTTATGGAGGCTCCTCCTATTTTACTAACAATATCTATGACGTCTGGTTTTGATACGATTCCTGTAAAGAGGATAATACCAGCGCCGACCGCTGCTGGCCACGCCTCATTTAAACCTCGAGGCCGCCAAAAGATAACAATCATTGTTAAGAAGAATACAATAATAGTAATCCATATTTCAATGCTCATATTTTGCCTACCTTTCTATTTTCCCTTAAACAGATGTAGCTTGTCTCAAGTTTATATTGGTAGTATATTCAGCAAAAAATAAGAAGAACTAGACGTATAACGAGATGAAGCGAATATGTGTTTTTCATGCTAAAGGACAAGTGTCACTAGTAGTGAAATAACTATTGTGATAGGAGCCTATAAATCGATTGGGCAGTAAGGTAGGAAATGAGATTTATATCGGAAATTTTTAAAATATATCGACTTAACGACAAAATATAATAAGAGGAGTCTATCCCCAAATACCTTTTGGAACAGACTCCAAGGCTATATTATTTTTCCTTCAAAAAAGTACGATCCTTCAAGAATAAATTCCAGAAGAAAATAAATCCTGGTAATAAAATTGCAATCCCAATTGCGTATAGAATGAGCAGTGCATAGAACGTTTCTTTCGTTGTAAAGCTTGTAAATACAGTTACGTCAGGGTAAATAATATACGGTAAATGCGCGACCCCGTAAGCATAGCTTGCAAATGCATATTGAGCGACGACAGCTAAAACAGCAATGCGAGGGAATCCTAGTGTGTTATACTTCTTGTTTGTCCACCAAAGGGACGAGTATCCGATAACGAATAGAACAATAGAAACTGTAAACCATGGGAATTGCTTTATTAATCCTTGCATAAGCCAATGTGTTTCTGGATCCATTACAACGAGAGCGATAATCGCCGTAACAAGTGTTGCAGGGCCAAGTATGATGGCATTCCTTCTATAAAGTTTGTATGCATCTTCTGAACCTTGCTCTCTCGCAAAATCAGCAAGAAAGAGAGAGGAGAGAAATAGTTCAGACGTTAGTCCGAAGAGCATATAACAATAGATAACCGGGCTAGAAAGAAGTTTTCCATACAGGAGTACTTCTCTTCCTTCAGACATTGTAATATACGCTCCCTCTGTAACGGGTAAAACGGTAATTAATAGTGCTGGAATTAAGAGACCAGTAATACCTGAAATAACCCGAAGAAGGTACTGATATTTTGGCAAGGAGTAAGCAAATACCATAAATGTACTACGTACTGCAACGAGTACTAAAATTAACATAACTGGTACGAACATAACGGTTGCAAGAGTAAAGGCTGCTTTCGGAAAGAAGCCGAGAAATGCGACAACGACGAAAACGAGAAACGTATTTGTTACTTCCCAAGTTGGTGATAAGTACCGATTGGCAAGTTTGGCAGCGAGCGTTGGATGTTTTGCGTATACCATGCCCCAAAAACCAGCTCCAAAATCGATGGACCCTAATATACTGTATACGAAAATAAGGGCCCATAAGATGATGATTGCAATACTTTCCTCATGCACGAGAATCGCCTCCTTGGTGTTGTAAATCATTCTTTAATGGATGTCTTCTAAAGAATGTCCGTAGAACAAAGACTGTTAAAATAGCGAGTCCAATATATAAAATGATGAATAAAACAAATAAAGGACCGACGAAATCAGCGCGAGTAGAAGCATCGACTGTACGTTGCATACCATAAATTGTCCATGGCTGACGACCGCTACAACTGAAAATCCATCCGAATTCAATACCGAGCATCATAATTGGTCCGCATGCGGCAGCCCCCCAAAGTAGCCACTTCGGTAGTTCTGTCCCCTTTTTTCGGTAAACGAAGTACCAATATAAGAGAGCAATTGCTGCAACTGCAAAGGTAAACGCAGCAGTGCCGACCATTAAGTTGAACAGTGTATGTGTATAAAATGGTGGCCATGTTTCTTGTGGGAATTCATTTAGACCTTTTACGACAGTGCTAGGGTCTAGTCCCACTAATAAGCTAAGCATGTTTGGAATTTCAAGTGCATAGTTTAGTTCAAGCGTATTAGGATCCACAATCCCGCCAATGGATAGCGGTGCGTGTGATGTCGTTTCAAATAAAGCTTCAGCAGATGCAAGTTTTTCAGGTGAGTGTTTATGTAGGGCGATTGCCGATTCGTGCCCTGAAAGCCACATCGTAGCGCCTGTAATAAATGTCACGACAAGCCCTAATAGTAGCCCCTTTTTATGATAAGCAATTTCACGTGTACTTAAATTTTTCTTCAATAATTTAAATCCAGCGATAGAAGCAATGACAGCCGCACCAGTTGCATAAGCCGTAATAACGACATGGAATGCACTTGTGCCAAAACTCGGATTAAAGAAAGCTTTCCAAGGATCAACGTTAAAAACAGATCCATCTGGATTCATTGAAAATCCTGCTGGTGTATTCATCCATGTATTTGCTGATGTAATAAGAACGGCGGATGCCGTGGCACCAAGCATGACGAAAAATAGCGAGATTAATCTCATAAATGGAGGAAGTTTATCGGCTGCATATACGTAAATCGACATGAATAAAGCCTCCAAAAAGAAGGCAAAAATCTCAATTTGGAAGGGAACAGAAATAACTTGCCCAACAATTTTGGCAAAACCAGGCCAAAGAAGTGAGATTTGCACACCGACAATTGTTCCAGTTGGAATTGCTACACCGAGAAGAATAGCAAACGCCTTTGTCCATCTTTTCGCCATAATGGCATAGTCGGAGTCTTTCTTCCAGTGATAGAGTATTTCGCTTATAAAAATCATCAATGAAAGTCCAACGCCAAGTGTTGCAAAGATAATGTGGAATGCTAATGAAGAACCAAAAAATGCTCTTGCTAATGTTACCGTATCCATATGTAAACTCCTCTTCTTTTTTGCCATTATTTTCTGATTGAATTGGAAGATTTATTCAAAAAAACTACCAAAAATATATATGTATTTAAAAAGTGAATATGATAATATAATGTTGTAATATTTTGAATAGAAAGAAATAAGTAGTTGCTTATATTTTGTTTGTTTTTTGCGCAGGAATCTTTTATAATCTTTTATGCGAACATAAGTTCTGTTTTTCGAAAAAGAAGTTTATGTGAAATGGAGAGGGTGTTTTATGTATCCTGAAGTCATTAAAAAGATGGCATTTTCAAAAGAGCATAGAGATTTATTATTGAAGCTATATAATAAAGAAATTACACGTCGTGAATATGATCGACTTGTACAATCGCTATATAAACCTTCTAAAGAGGTTTGTGGGGGATAGAAATGGGGGAGACAATCTAATAGATTGTCTTTTTTAAATTTATGTATGTTCTGATAAAATTAAGGTTAGCCTTACTAGGGAGGTGAAAAGATTGCGGAAACGTTTATATATAGGGATTGGAGTTATCTTCTTAATCGCTCTAGGTGGAATTGTATTTTGGTCAGCTTTACAAGGAAACCGTACAGAAAATTTTATTTTAAGACATATGGTGAATGAAAATGGAACGCTTGCCACGTATCGTTTAGTAGATACTAAGGCAGGTACGGGTGAAGCGAAGGGACGTGAAGCTTTATCAGAATCGGCGGGATTATGGTTACAATATACACTTGATAAAGATGACCAGGCGTTATTTGATGAGCAAGTAAAGGTTATTCAAGATAATTTCGTATATAAGAATCATATCGTTTTATGGAAACTCTCTGAAAAGGGAGAGAGGCAGTCAGCTACAAATGCACTTATAGATGATCTTCGTATTATAGAACAATTATATCGTGCTTATGAAATGTATAAGGAAGAGCGTTATAAAAACCTTGCCGATCAATTAAGTGATGCTGTACTTCGTTATAATAAAAAAGATAATTATTATGTTGATTATTATGATGCAGATGCAGGGAAACAAAATAATTTTGTAACAACATCATACATAAATCCGCGTGCATTCTCTTATATGAAGAAGTACGGTAAAGTTTCTGCTCAGCAATATCAGGAAATCGTTCAATTTTTAGCAGATTATCCAAGGCACGGCTGGGCATTCCCAAAAGAATATAAAGAAGATGGTACATTTACGTACGATAAAGAAGTGAATCTTATTGACCAATCATACGTTGCATATCATCGAAGTTTAGGTGGTCTTTCATCAGCTGCTTATTTGGAATTTATAAAGAAGAGATTCCAGGAGGATGGAAAGCTATACGGTCGTTACAATTTAGAAACGGGAAAACAAACTGTGAATTATGAATCGCCAGCCGCGTATGGACTAACGATTTTGTACGTACTACAAACAGGTGATACAAAGTTTGCGAAGGAATTGTATGATCATATGTCCACATTCCGAAATGACAACGTATTTAGTAGATATTATGGTGGATATGTAACAGGTCAAAATAATAATACGCATATTTTTGATAATGTACTACCACTTTTAGCTGAAATGGAATTAAAAAAGAGTGACCAATAAAAGGTGCCACCATATGAGGGTGGCACCTTTTATTGGTTGATATAATTTTGCGTCCTAATATTAGAGAAGTAGTCAATCACGAATTCACGGAATTGCTGAGCTGTTTTTGATAAGTATCGTTTTTTTGACCAACTTAATCCGATGGTTCGCTTACAAGCGGGTTCAATAATACGCAACTTGTTTGCTGCTAAAGTAGAGTTTTTTAATAAAGTTAAATTTGGAACAAAAGCGATGCCGAGACCTTGCTTAATGAGGTCGCTAATCACTGTCGGTTCATCTACTTCAAAAGCAATATGCGGAGTGAAACCAGCTTCTTTACAAAATTCATCCGTTAAGTGCCGAAATCCATAGCCAGTATTCATACTAATAAACGGTTCGTCTTTTACTTCATGCAGGTGGATACTTTCGCGGTTTGATAACCGATGGCCTGAAGGAACGACTAAGAAAATTTCTTCTGTAATAAGTGGTTCCCAAACAATTTCTTCTCCTTCAACTGGTACAGAGGAAAGACAAAAGTCAATTTCCATATTTTCCAGTTGTCGTTTCATAGAAGGAGTAGACGCAAGAAATTGCTGGAATCGAACATTAGGATGTTCTCGTAAAAAAGAACCTAGTAGTTCTGGTAATATTCTTGGAATAGAAACGGCCATTGTAATAGAGCCTTGTTGTAATTCGGCTAAATCTTTAATTTCTCGTTCCCCTTCACTTAATTCATGAAAAATACGTTCTACCCGTTTTAAAAATACTTTTCCGAAAGAATTTAAAGTAATCTGTCGGCCTTGGCGATCAAATAAAGGGACGCCTAAATCCTTTTCGAGTCTAGCGATTGTTTTGCTGAGTGAAGGTTGCGCGATATGCAATTCTTCAGCTGCCTTTGTCATATGTTCTAGTCGTGCAACTGTCTGAAAGTATTTTAACTGGAGCAGTTCCATTTCGAATCTCCTTTCTATAGACCAAAAGGAATGAATTGATAATTAAAGATGTATTATACAGTATGAAAAGTGACGTGTATAGTAAATCTGTTAAACCATTGTAATGGTGTGAAATTAGGAGAAGGAGTATGTTTCATGAAAGGAATTCAACTTATATTTAAAGATTGGAAAGCGATGTGGCACCATAAACATGGACGTATCGCTTTAATTTTTTTATTAATCGTTCCGTTAATTTATTCAGGATTCTTCTTAGCTGGATATTGGGATCCGTACGGAAAATTAGATAAATTACCTGTTGCAGTTGTGAATTTAGATAAGGGTGCTGTGATGGATGAAAAAACAATTCATGCAGGAGACGATTTTGTTAAAAATTTAAAAGAGAATAAGGAACTGGCTTTTCATTTCGTATCAGAAAAAAATGCTGATGAAGGGTTAAAAGAAGATAAATATTATATGGTTGTTACGATTCCAGAGAATTTCTCTAAAAAGGTAAGTACACTTATGGATGAGAAACCAGAGCCAGCAAAGTTACAGTACAAAGTAAATCCAGGTAAAAACTTTGTAGCAGCTCAAATTGGAACGACAGCTGTTGAAAATATGAAAACAAAAATCTCAAATAGTATTACGAAATCTTATACAGAGGGTGTCTTTTCAAAGTTTCAAGATTTGGCACAAGGATTGAGTGATGCAAGTAATGGGGCTGAGAAGTTACATGAAGGAACGACCGATGCAAAAAATGGAGCGAATCAGCTTGCGGATGGTATTGATCGTTTAAGTGATGGGACATCGAAATTGAAAGAGGGAAGTGAAAAGCTTGCATCCAGTCAATCTGCTTTAACCGGGGGGGCAAATGAGCTGAGTCAAGGAGTGACATCACTTCATAGTGGTATGGAGTTATTAGCACAAGGTGAAAAAACGTTACAATCAGGAGTTAGTGAATTAAGTGCTGGTACAAATGAATGGGTGAGTGGAAGTGAGAAGCTTGCTGAAGGCCAAGTAAAAGCGGATGGTGCAGCTAATAGTGTAAAACAACAATTAGAAGAGTACGTGAAAAATCATCCAGAAGTGCAGCAAGATCCCGCTTTTCAAAAAATTGTTGCTACGTCTAATGGACTAGCTAAAGCAACAAGTACTTTAAATAATAGCCAACAACAATTGACACAAGGTGCGAAGAAGCTTACTGAGGGTCAACATAAGATTGAAGAAGGCATGAATACATTCGGAGTTAAGTTAAATGAAGCTACTGCTGGAACGAAAAAGGTAGCAGATGGTGCATCGAATTTAGCTGATGGATTTACGAAGTGGGGAAATGGATTTACAACAGTACAAGAAGGTGTAAATCAGCTTGCGAGTGGTGGAACGGAGCTGAATAACGGTGCTAGTAAATTAACAAATGGACTTGTTAAACTTGATGATGGTGCGAAAGAACTTTCTACGAAATTGGGAGAGGGCGCAGAGAAGATAGCGGATGTCCGTAATGATGATGCACGCAATACGATGTTCTCAGAGCCAGTTCAGTTAGTGAAGTCAACAGTTTCTGACGTTCCTAACTACGGTTCAGGCATTGCACCATATTTCTTATCACTTGCATTTTATGTTGGCGGAATTATGGCATCGAATATTTTACCTCTTGGCCGCAGACAAAATATGAAGGTAAGCGGAACGGTACATTTTATTAATAAATTAGGATTGGTATATTTAATTGGACTTATTCAAGCGCTACTCGTAGATGTAGTTGTGCTAGGTGTTATGAAACTAGAAGTTGCCAGTGTGCCACTTTTTGTTTTATCAAGTATTGTTATTTCCTTTACGTTCATGACATTTATTCTTATGTTAGTAACAGTATTTGGTCTTGTTGGAAAGTTCTTAGCGGTAACGCTTCTTGTCCTGCAATTAGCGACGAGTGGAGGTACTTTCCCAGGAGAATTAAACATAGCTGTGCTTAGCAAAATTGGACAGTTTCTCCCAATGTCCCATTCTCTTAGAGGATTACAAGATGTTATCTCTTTAGGAGATTGGTCGCAATTACAAATGCAAATTTTAATATTGTTATGTTATCTCGTTGTTGCCGGTGGAATTGCTTGGATCACGAGCCATATACAGCATAAAGAAACGAATGCAGAACAAGTTTCTTAAAATGAAATAAGCTATCCGATTTTTTCGGATAGCTTATTTTTTATTTACGTTCCATTACTGCAAAGTAATTATTTTCATTATCAGCAAAGTTGAATGCTCTACCAGTAGGTAAATCTACAACCTGTCCAACTGTGACATTTTTCTCTGAAAGATCTTTATATAGACGGTCTAAGTCATTTGAGAAGAACATAAGTGAAGGAGTACCTAAGTTTAATTCAGGTTGCATCTTCGCGATTAACGCTTTATCGTGAAGGACGATGCTTGTTCCTGCTTCTTTCGCCGGCGCAATTTCAATCCAGCGGAATCCGTTTCCGTTATTTTCTTCCGCAATGATTTGGAACCCTACTTTTTCTGTCCAAAATTGTACTGTTTCGTCTTGGTTATTTACATATAGCATAATTTGTCCAACTTGATTAATCATAGGTGTCTCTCGCTTTCTTTTTATATGCGTATCATTATATCAAATATATGGCTTGAATAGTTTTTTATGATTTTTTCGGAATACAACCTTCGTCCATTTCATCTTTGTTGTAGGAGAAGGCCCTGTAATCCAAGTATGAAATGGTATTGTGCTACAAATGACCATTGTTGAAATAGAGATAATAGCCGTTAACACAAATAGTAATAGGCTATATAATATAGTATTTTCTTGCAGTGTGAATAAAGAAAGAAACTTTGTGCATAGTTGCAAGAAGAATAAGTGAGCTAAATAAGCACCATACGTGTAATTTCCAATGAAACGTAACGTTTTATATAAGAAACCACGACGCTGTACTATCATAATAGATAACACATACAGTATGATAATTTCGCATACGATATATAAAAACATAGATGGTTTTAAATAGGTAGAAACAGTTAAATGAATAGAGTTTGCTCCGTGAAAACTAAACAACTCATAATTGATGAATAAAAATAAGATGAAAAATAATATTGTTATAAGCGGGATATGTTTCATGACGAATAGACGCCAAGTTTTTAGTGCTACAGCGGCAATGCCACCCATAACGAAATAGAATGAGTAGAATAGAAATGATCGATCTGTATAATGTAAAATTGTTGAACTTGTTAATTTTTCTCCATTAAAAATATAGTGAGAAGAGAACCACATTAATAGAAAATATAGGCACGCGAAAAAGGTCATATATTTATATATGTCTTTTTTATTTTCTGTTCGTTTTTGAAACCAATAAAAAAGTGTGCATAGTAAAGGGAACAATAAGTGAATTTGGAACATCATAATAACGTACCAAAGATGGGGCGCGGCTGTTCCGAGTAATAAACTTTTTATTCCACTTTGTAATGTAATAAGATCGTTTGTTGTTAATAGGTAAAGAATAGACCAAAAGAAATAAGGAATGAGTAAGTGTGTCGCTTTTTCAGAAATATATTCTTTATATACTAATTGCTTCGTATAGTGCCGAATTAAGTGAAATCCAACGATAAATATGAATGCTGGTGCTGAGAATTTTGCAAGGTTGAATAGCATGCCCATAATGAGAGATTGCTCAAGTAAGACATTTCCTTGATTCATTGTATATAATAAGGAACTTTGCAAAACAACAGCGAGAAATGCAATGCTTTGCAAAACTTTAAATTCTGGTGCGCTTTGAGTCATTATTTCCATCTCCTTTTCCATACATGATTATAGTACGGAGAATGGATAATGGATGTGGAATATTTGTGAAGATTGTAACAAATTTGTGGCGAGAGGAGATATCAACTTATTAACAAATAACGACAAAAAGAGGATGCTCTAAATGAGCATCCTCTTTCTATCTATTAAGCAAATTTGTTTTTGATCCAATTCTTACCTTCTACAAGGCGAGCTGTCATTACCGCACAAGCGTTATCTGCTGTTACGTTTAACATCGTTGCAGGTGGATCAATGATTGTACTAATTGCTGCAATAATTGGCAATGCTTCTGGCGGGAAACCGTATAGAGATACGATTAACATTTCACCAATCATACCACCGCCTGGAATAGCACCCATTACTGTTCCTACTAATAAAGAAACAACAAGTGCGATTGCTAATGTTTTCGGTCCTTCGAATTCCATGTTGAAAATACCGAATAAGAAAGCAATTTTTAATACGCCGCCTAAAACAGATCCATCTTTATGAAGTGTAGATCCAAGAAGGACAACTGTTTCACGAACGTCTGAAGAAATACCCATTTTCTTCGTTGCTTCTAAGTTCGCTGGAATACTTGCGGCACTACTACAAGTTGCAAGTGATGTAACTGTAGGAGAGACCATGTTCTTCCAAAATACTTGTACACCTTGTTTGCGACCTGCAAGGTATGCATAGAACGTGAAGAATACAAAGAAGTAGATAAGAGAAGCTGGATAGTATACCATTGCTGCTCGGAAGTAAGTTCCAAGAAGTTGTGGTCCGAATTCACCAACTAATGCTGCGAAGTAAGCAGCAAGTCCGATTGGAGCGTAGTACATAATGAAAGATACAACTTTCATTGAAATTTCTGCACCAGCTTGTAGGAATGTAGCGAATGGCTTTCCTTTTTCGCCAACTGCTGAAGTTGCAATCCCCATTAAGATAGAGAAGAAAATAAGAGCTAACATATTTTCACGAGATAGTAACTTCGAGAAGTCAGATACTGTTAAAATACCGACGATTTGATCTGCAACACTAACAGCTTTGCCGGCTTTGTCAGGTTGTGTTAGTTCTAGTACAACACCTTGTGCTGGCGGGAATACTTTCACGACGATAATCATAAAAATAGCAGCTAAAATACTTGTAAATAAGAAAGTCCCAGCCATACTAGACATAATTTTACCGAAACGTTTTAATCCATCCATATTAGCAATAGACGATGCGATGCTAAAGAACACTAGAGGTACAACAATCGTAAACATTAAGTTTAAGAAAATATCACCAAGCGGCTTTAAAGCAACTGCATCGGCACCCATGAAATAACCAATGAAACCACCAATTAGGATAGAAGATAATAAAATAAGTGGAAAGCGATATGCCTTCATAAATATATCCTCCTATCAATTAAAAAATCATACTGAATCATTATAGCGAGTTAGAGTCCTCTTTACTAGGAGAATACGGATAAATGGAATAGCGTGAAAACCAAGAAATTTTTGTTTTTAAGCTCGGCATACAGCAGGAAATCTAGACATATATATTTGTAACCTAGTGGTGGCAAGGGATGCACCATAACTTAGGTTTAGAAAAAGGGGGAGGGAAGCGGAATGAATATTTTGCTTTGCTGTGCAGCGGGAATGTCTTCCAGTTTGATTGTTACAAAGATGGAGAAAGCAGCAGAGGCAAGAGGGATAGAAGTGAAAATCTGGGCAGTATCAGGTTCTGAAGTGAATAGTCATATTGATAAAGCTGATGTCCTTTTACTTGGACCGCAAGTACGTTATTTATTACCGAAAATGAAAGAATTATGTAAGGAGAAAGGGGTACCTGTTGATGTTATTCAATCCGTCCATTACGGACTTTGTAATGGAGAAGCTATCTTGCAAGCAGCTTTGTCAATGAAACCATGAGGAGAGTGGGATAGATGATACGGTTTTTAGAGAAGTATGTGATGCCGGTGGCAGGGAAGGTTGCAGAGCAGAGGCATTTACAAGCAATTCGAGATGGAATTATTTTAACGATGCCTTTCTTAATTATTGGATCGTTTTTCCTCATTATTAGTGCACTGCCGATACCGGGATATAACGAGTTTATGGCAGGTTTGTTTGGTGAGAATTGGCAGAGAGCTTTAGGGTATCCAGTTAGTGCAACTTTTAATATAATGGCTTTAATAGCTGTTTTTGGAATCGCTTACAGGCTTGGAGAGTATTATAAAGTGGATGCTTTAGCATCCGGGGCATTGTCGCTTGTGACGTTTTTACTTGCGACTCCATTTCAAGTTGCATATATTATACCAAGTACAAAAGAGAGTGTACTTGTAGAAGGCGCTATCCCAGCTGCATTAATGGGAAGCCAAGGGTTATTTGTAGCAATGATTATTGCACTTATATCTACTGAACTTTATCGGTTTATTGTACAAAAAAAGATAATTATAAGGATGCCAGAGACAGTTCCACCAGCTGTCACGCGTTCATTTGCGGCACTTGTTCCAGGTTTTATTGTTGTAACAGTTATTTGGATTTTACGCTTAATTATAGAAAATACTTCTTTTGGCAGTATCCATAATATTGTAGGACAAATTTTACAGGAACCACTTAGTGTACTTGGTGCTAGTCTTTGGGGCGCAATAATAGCAGTTATTCTCGTTCATGTTCTTTGGTCGTGTGGAATTCATGGTGCTACTATTGTTGGTGGTGTAATGAGCCCTGTTTGGTTGTCGTTAATGGATCAAAATCGAGTTGCTTTTCAAGCTGGGCAAGATGTACCAAATACCATTACGGCACAGTTTTTTGACTTATGGATTTATATGGGCGGTTCTGGTGCAACGCTGGCTCTAGTTGTCGGAATGTTACTATTTGCACGAAGTCAACAATTAAAAAGTTTAGGGAGATTGTCAATCGCGCCTGGTATATTTAACATTAATGAGATGGTAACTTTTGGTATGCCAATTGTAATGAACCCAATTTTATTAATTCCATTTATATTGGTTCCAGTTGTGTTAACAATTGTTTCTTACTTTGCAATGGAATGGGGATGGGTCGCACGTCCGAGTGGGGCGGCTGTACCTTGGACGACACCTATTCTTTTCAGTGGATATTTAGGATCGGGTGGGAAAATTTCAGGTGTTGTTTTACAACTCGTCAACTTTGCGCTTGCATTCTTCATTTATTTACCGTTCTTAAAAATATGGGATAAACAAAAAGTAGCAGAAGAAAAGGGGGAGTAAAGAAGTAAAATGGATACGATAGAGACGAAAGCTTTTCATTTAATTTTGCATGGAGGAAACGCGAGAAGTTGTTCAATGGAAGCAATTGATTGTGCGAAGCGTGGGGAGTTTACAGAAGCAGAAGCTAAATTACAAGAAGCGCTAGAGGAATTAAAAGAGGCGCACCGTGTACAAACGGAGCTTATACAGAAAGAGGCTGGTGGCGAAAAGACCGAAGTTACTCTTTTAATGGTACACGCGCAAGATCATTTAATGAATGCAATTACAGTGAAAGAATTAGCGAGTGAGTTTGTAGAGTTATATAGGAAGATGTCGGTGGATGAATGAACCTTGCTTATGCAAGGTTTTTTTATCCCGCATTAACGGGCAGTAAAACTCCCACCTCAAAATGTGGCTGGAGCAAGGAAGTTAGGAGGGAGCTTAACTGTCCGTAAAGGCCCGATTGGTTCAACTAATAATTAGTGGGAGATGAACAAAACCCCCACTAATTAAAGTTTCACTTTATGTATATGCCTGTACCATCAGTGGAATGTTCATCCCACTGATGGTATTTACAATCATCCTTTTTCCGGATGAGTAAGGGTTATAATTAATCGGCAGTAACAATTTCTCCTATACCACGAATTAATCTTTTTATATGCATCCGCTCCGGTTTTAATATATTTACGATATAATCAATCGCAATTTGTGGTTCAACGGTTGTACCGCAAGTATAACAGTCAATAGCTGCAAAATTTTGTTCCGGGTAAGTGTGAATGGAAAGATGGCTTTCTGATAATAACACTAATACAGTAACACCATATGGCTGGAATTCTTTTTTACTTACGTTTAAAACATGGGCACCAGAGCAATCTGCAGCTGTAACTAAATGATATTCTAAAAAGTGCGTATCATCTAGTAGAGAAAAATCTACTCCCCATAAATCTACTATTATATGCTTGCCAAAAGTAGAATATTCCATAGGCAACACTCCTTACTATAATATCGTCAAAACTTCATTTCCTGTTTGTAGCATTGATGTAGGATAAGGTTCGATTCTGAATTTAAAAGAGCGAGGTTGCGTTGTTCTAGATGTTCTTCTTTAAATTGAAATAAAGGGAAAAGAAGAGCAGGCAAGGTTCGAGGAGTTGGTACTACATATAATTGTTCAATTTGATCTAGTACATAGGCAGAATTAGCAGCGATATGAAATCCCCAGTCAGTTCCAAAAGAAGGAACGATTGTATGATAACTTTTCACAGTTAGTCCAGCATGTTCAATTGTATTACCGATGCTCCAGTATACTAGAGGTGCATCAGCAGGTGAATTAGATTGGCAGACGAATGCGCCATCTTCTGTTAAGAATGTAGCTATACAAGCAAAAAGTTCGCTTGTATATAAAGTACTTAACAACTCTGTCGCTGGGTCTGGGAAATCAATAATGATTACATCGTATAAAGAGGAAGGAGAGCTTAAAAACTCTTTTGCATCGCATACGTGTGTATTTACACGATTATCAAAAAATGCACTTTTGTTTAAAGAAACTAATTCTGGAACATTACGAGCCATATCAATCATCGATCCATCTAAGTCAACAAGGTCTACATGTAGTACAGTTTCATATTTTAAAACTTCTCGCAGGGCAAGACCATCGCCACCGCCTAATATGAGAACACGTTTTGGATCAATTACTTTTGACATAATTGGATGTACAAGTGCTTCATGATAAATTTGCTCATCGACGGAGCTGAATTGTAGTTGCTTGTCCAAGTATAAGCGAATATCGTTTACTTGGACTAAATTAATATTTTGATAATTACTCTTTTCTTTAAATAAATTTGTATGTTCACCAGCTTGTATTTCCTTTAGAGAAATTTCATCCCACACATCTAAGTTGTGTGAATCTGTGGGTACTATAATTACATTTTCTGATTGTACTTGTTTATCCTGTTCATCTTGTTTGTCTTGTGTATCGTGCTTGTCCTGCTGTTCTAGTTCAAATTTGTCAGAGTCTACTTCAGAACGCTTGTCTTTTTTATAGCTTTTTATTCTATAAATCTTTATTTTGCTTTGTTTTCTATGTTTTGGCATAGGAATCTCCTTTCGAATTGTGTTATTTTACTCTATTCTATGTAATCTAGTAGAATTTGCTTGGACAATAGATAGAAGAGTGTGTTCAAGAGCATGTTGTTTTTTTACTAGATTCTACGATAAAAGATTTTTTTAGTGTTTTTTTATGTTAAGCATAACTAGACAACTAAACACTAATCTATTTTCATACAGTTATGTGTTAAAAGCGTGTTGTTTTATAACACACTGTGTGTTTTTTGAGTAACACACTAATTGAAAGCGTTAACACACAAAGAAAACAGTCGAAAAAGTGCTGATTTTAGTGGTTTTAAAAAGTTGGCACGCTAATTGCATTAATAAATAGCGTAAAGAAAAATAAATAAAACATAAATTTTTTATACTACACAAGGGGGATTTTCAAATGAATATTTTATTATGTTGCTCAGCAGGGATGTCTACAAGTTTACTAGTTACAAAAATGGAAGCGGCTGCAAAAGCTCGCGGTCTAGAAGGAAAGATTTGGGCTGTATCTGGGGATGCAGTAAAAACAAATATCGATCAAGCAGATGTATTATTACTAGGACCACAAGTTCGTTACATGCTTTCTTCAATGAAAACGCTTGCTGACGAGAGAAACGTTGGAATCGACGTTATCAATCCAATGCACTACGGCATGATGAATGGAGAAGCAGTTTTAGATCACGCATTAACACTTAAAAAATAATTAGGGGGGAAGTAAAATGCAAAAGTTTATTGCATTTATGGAGAAGTACATGGTTCCGATTGCTGGTAAAATCGGATCGCAACGTCACTTAGCTGCGATCCGAGATGGATTTATTGCAGTTATGCCACTTATTTTAGTTGGTTCGATGGCAGTACTAGTTAATGGTTTACCAATTCCAGCATTCCAAAATTTTATGAAAGATTTATTCGGTGAAACTTGGACACAAATTGGTGCTGGTATGTGGACAGGGTCCTTCGGGGTATTAGCTCTGATGGTGGCGGTTACCATAAGTTATAACTTAGCAAAATCTTACGGTGTTGATGGATTGTCAGCAGGTATTATTTCGTTTGGTGCATTAATTATTCTTACACCAACAACACCAAAAGAAGCTGGAATAAATATGCTTTGGACAGGCGCACAGGGTTTGTTCGTTTCACTTATTGTCTCCATACTCGTAACGGAGATATTCCGCTTCTTTGTTCAAAGAAACATTACAATTAAAATGCCTGACGGTGTACCACCAGCAGTAATGAAATCTTTCGCTGCTTTAGTTCCAGCATTTGTGATTTTAACAGGTATTGCAAGTATTCAATTAGCAGTAAAACTAGCAGGTACAAGTGTTCATGAGTATATCTTTAATACATTACAAGTTCCATTACAAGGTTTAGCGGGTACGTTACCAAGTGCAATCTTTATTGCGTTATTAGTACATGTACTTTGGTTCTTCGGTTTACATGGTCCAAATATTGTTGGTGGTATTATTGAGCCACTTTATTTACCAGCATTAGAGAAAAATATTAAGTTATTCCAAGATGGTACATCTGCATTTGATGTTCCAAACATTATTACAAAACCATTCTTTGATACTTTCGTATATCTTGGTGGTTCTGGTGCAACATTAGCGTTTTTAGTAGTTGTATTAATTGTAGCGAAAAGTGCACAATTACGCGGTGTATCTCGTCTATCAATTGGACCTGGTGCATTTAACATTAACGAACCAGTAATCTTTGGTACACCAATCGTATTAAATCCAATTTTATTCATCCCGTTCGTATTAACACCTGTTGTGTTAGTTATTACATCTTATACAGCAATTTACTTAGGATGGGTACCAAAAACAGTAGCGATGGTTCCATGGAACGTTCCACCAATTATTAGTGGGTATCTTGTAACAGGTTTACATCCTTCTGGTGCGATTTTACAATTATTCAACTTTGTTGTTGCAATGGCGATTTACTTCCCATTCGTTGTCGCATGCGATCGTTCAGTTATCCGTACTGAGAAAGCAGCACAAGAAAATAACAACTCTGTACCTATGTAACATAGTAATTGTTCTCATAGACAACGATACCTGTGAGAACAATTACCTTTATATCATGTTCAAAAAGATGAAAAACATCTATATGAACACTAAACTATCATTAATAAATTCATACTTTAATAGACATGTTCAAACTGAAGGGGTATTTAAATCGGTTGAACCTTATAGAGAGGGCGGTAATTATGATGACTACAGCAGAACAAATTCCATTCCAATTGATTTTAAATAGTGGTAACGCACGAAGCTTTGCGATGGAGGCACTTCAATTTGCCAAACAGGGGAAAATGGTAGAAGCAGATGAAGCGATGGTAAAGGCGAAAGAAGCGATTAATGAAGCGCATCATTTCCAAACAGAGCTCATACAATCAGAAGCAAGAGGAGAAAAAACAGAGGTTAGTGTTCTTTTAATTCACGCACAAGATCATTTAATGAATGCGATTACAGTGAAAGAATTAGCAGCAGAGTTTATCGATCTTTATAAAAAGCTTGAAGCGAAAGGGGAATAAAGCATGACTGGAATTAAAATTGCTACAATCGGCGGTGGATCTAGTTATACACCAGAGTTAATTGAAGGATTTATTAAACGTTATGATGAGCTTCCTGTTCGTGAAATTTGGTTAGTAGATATTGAGGCAGGAAAAGAAAAGTTAGAAATCGTTGGTAACTTAGCGAAACGTATGGTGAAAAAATCTGGTTTACCAATCGAGGTACATTTAACACTTGATCGCCGTGAGGCATTAAAAGATGCAGACTTCGTAACAACACAACTTCGCGTTGGTTTATTAGAAGCACGTGCAAAAGATGAAGCAATCCCATTAAAATATGATGTAATCGGTCAGGAAACGAATGGTCCTGGTGGTTTATTCAAAGCACTGAGAACGATTCCTGTTATTTTAGATATTTGTAAAGATATGGAGGAGCTTTGTCCGAATGCATGGCTAATTAACTTTGCGAACCCAGCTGGTATGGTAACAGAAGCTGTCCTTCGTTATACAAATATTCAAAGAGTAGTTGGTCTATGTAACGTTCCAATCGGAATCCGCATGGGTCTTGCAAGATTACTTGAAGTAGATGCAAGTCGTGTCCACGTTGATTTTGCAGGTTTAAATCATATGGTATACGGACTAGATGTATACTTAGATGGCGTAAGTGTAATGGATCGTGTGTTAGAGCTTGTAACAGATCCGGAAAAGCAAATTACGATGGAAAATATCGCAGCGCTTAACTGGGAGCCAGACTTTATTCGCGGCCTTCGTGCAATTCCATGTCCATATCATCGTTATTACTACAAAACACGTGAAATGTTAGAAGAAGAAAAAGAAGCTTCTGTTGAAAAAGGTACACGTGCAGAAGTAGTAAAACAATTAGAAAATGATTTATTTGAGTTATATAAAGACCCGAATTTAGATATTAAACCACCACAATTAGAAAAACGTGGCGGCGCTTATTATAGTGACGCAGCATGTAGCTTAATTACGTCTATTTACAACAATAAAGGTGATATCCAGCCTGTTAATACACGAAACAATGGAACAATTGCAAGCTTACCAGATGATTCTGCTGTTGAAGTGAACTGTATTATTACGAAAGAAGGTCCAAAACCAATTGCGGTCGGAGATCTTCCAGTACCAGTTCGCGGTTTAGTACAGCAAATTAAATCATTTGAGCGCACAACAATTGAAGCTGCTGTTACAGGTGATTATCATAAAGCGCTGCTTGCTATGACAATTAACCCACTTGTACCATCAGATACAGTTGCAAAACAAATTTTAGATGAAATGTTGGAAGCACATAAAGAATATCTTCCGCAGTTCTTCAAAAAGGTAGAGAAGTAAAAGCGGCGCTATTTAGCCCGCTTTTTTTATTCTATCCCACTTTAATGGGCAGTAAGACCACTACCTCAAAATTCAGCGAAAACAAAGAAATTAGGTGGGGGATCAACTGCCCATAAAAGTCCGATTGGTTCAACTAATAATCAGTGGGGGGGAGAAACCCCCCCACTGATTAAAGTTTCACTTTATTAGGAGGTATTACGATGATTAAGTTAATTGTAAACGCAGATGATTTCGGTCTTACAGAAGGTACAAATTACGGCATTATTGATGGGCATATAAACGGACTTGTAAATTCAACGACGATGATGATGAATATGCCAGGAACAGAGCATGCGGTACGCTTAGCCAAAGAGTATGAAACGCTAGGAGTAGGAGTACATCTTGTATTAACGGCAGGAGAACCACTTCTTGGAGACGTACCATCACTTGTAAGTAGCGATGGATTGTTTCATAAACAAGGTGTCGTAAGGGAAGGAAATATAAATCCAGAAGAAGTTGAGAGAGAGTGGACTGCTCAAATTGAGAAATTCCTATCTTACGGATTAACACCAACTCATTTAGATAGTCATCATCATGTGCATGGTTTACCGATTTTACATGATGTTCTTGAGAGATTAGCGGCTACATATAATGTTCCGATTCGTCGTTGTGAGGAAGATAGAGCGGTGCGCCCATTTTCTGATGTGTTTTACAGTGACTTTTATGCGGATGGTGTGACGGAAGATTACTTTGTGAAGTTAAAAGAAAGAGTACAAGGTGAACAAACGGTAGAAATTATGGTTCATCCAGCTTATATTGATCCAGAGCTTGTGAAGCGTTCTTCTTACGTAATGGATCGTGTGAAGGAATTGCGTATTTTAACAGAGAGCGAATTACCAGAAGGAATAGAGCTTGTGAAGTTTTAATAGAAAAACGACGGCTACATCATGCCGTCGTTTTTTATTTATAAAATGGATAGAGCATATCCGCCAAATGCCCCGAGTATAACGATAACCCAAGGTGGTGTTTTCCAAAAAGCGAGCAAGCAAAATAGAAGAGATGCAAAAACAAAATCTACAGCGTTCATAATTGTGCTTGTCCAAATAGGATCATAAAAAGCTGCTAGTAAAATACCGACAACAGCTGCATTGACTCCAAGTAGTGCGCCTTGTATGAATGATATTTTTCTCACGCTGTTCCAAAATGGTACAACACCAATAACGAGTAAGAAAGCAGGGAAGAAAATTGCAATTGTTGCGAGTAATGCCCCAAGCGTCCCGTTTAACACTGCTCCTATATAAGAGGCGAATGTAAACAGTGGTCCTGGTACTGCTTGTGTTAATCCGTATCCAGCTAGGAACTGTTCTTTCGTCATCATTCCGTTTTGTACGAACTCACCTTCAAGAAGAGGCAGCACGACATGTCCTCCTCCAAATACAAGTGCGCCAGAGCGATAGAAACTATCAAATAAAGCGATGTAATAAGAGAACGGTCTTAATATTGGTAGCAGTAGTAATAGTCCAAAGAATAAGACGAGACAAGAAACTGCTATCTTTTTTGAAATAGGTACTTTTATATTTTGAGATTGGCTAATTGGTTGGTTGCGATATAAAAACCAGCCGATAAAGCCACATATTATGATGAGGGTGACTTGTGTCCAACTACTTGGCCATAATAAGGCGATTGCGGCAGTTACAATCGCAATCGTTGCACGATTTCGATCTGGAGTTAACTTCCGCGCCATTCCCCATATGGCATGAGCGACAATAGCGACTGCTACAAGTTTTAGTCCATGAATCCAGCCAGCACTTCCAAGATCGAACTGATTAAGGAATGAGGCGAAGAAAACCAAAACAAGCACAGACGGTAAAGTGAATCCAATCCATGAAATAATAGCTCCTAATAGCCCGCCCCGTAATAATCCAACCCCCATACCGACTTGACTGCTGGCAGGACCGGGAAGGAATTGACATAGTGCTACTAAATCTCCATAGCTTCGTTCATCCATCCATTTTCTTTTTTGCACGTATTCGTGGTGGAAATAGCCGAGATGAGCGACAGGACCGCCGAATGAAGTAAGTCCTAATTTAAATGAGACGAGAAAAATCTCTAATAATGTATGAAAAGTGTATTTGTTAGTTTTCAATGGAACCTCCTATAATGTTTTTCTATGTGCATTATACAAGAGACTTTCAATCTACAGGAACAATTACAATGTAAAGATTTTGTGAATCTTTTCTTTGTAATTAAAATTGAAAAAGTCATAAATGATTATGTCTAAACCATAAAGTAGTAGAAGTAGTGCTGGGAAATTTATATAAGGAGAATGCCTTATGACAACACATTTCTTTGCCAGGTTAACAGGTAAGAGGGAAGTGCCTCCTGTAAATACAGAAGCTTTTGGGGTAGCAGAGTTTATTTTTAGTGATGATTTAACGAAATTGCATTACAGAGTCATACTAAAAAATATAGAAAAGGTTACATCGTGTCAAATTCATTTAGGGAAGTCTACTCAAATTGGTCCTGTTGTTTTATATTTGTATGGTCCACTGGAGCAAGGTATTAGCTTGAACGAGGGAAGCATTACTGGTGTAGTGAATGTGGAGGATTTTGAGGGACCTTTACAAGGGAAATCATTTGTACATTTACTTCAAGAAATTATTCAAGCAAACGTATATGTTAATGTCCATACGAAATCACAAAAAAGAGGAGAAATAAGAGGGCGAGTTAGAAAAGTAAAGAAATAGAGGAAAAGGCTGTCCATATGTTGGAACAGCCTTTTCTTCTTAATATAAGGTGCTAGTTTTAGCGATTATTGTCGGTAAAGCGATATATTTTGAAAATCGCTGATATAACTCGCGTTACGGTCGATATTTTTAAAAACTGCCTCGATTAATTTTTCGCAGGCTGATTTTTAATAAAGAAGTCCATAACGTAAAATACTTCGTCATCAGGTATTTGTATTTCAAATGTATTTTCAATTGGTTGCAATGCTTTTTTTACTTTCATATACATCCAGTATTCATCTTGTCTTCTTTTCTCTTTATCAGGATGAGGAAGAAGGCTTTCTCCTTTTTGAAGACGGTCAACCATACAGCTCATATGCAGAATAACACCCATTAAGCTATCAGGAGTTAGCTGTAAGGAAATTAATTCTTGAATTGTATTTAATGCGTAACGAATTGTTTTGATCAGTAATGCCCCATCGTTACGCTGCATTTGTTGTTCAAGAATATCCGCCATTTTTGCATATGTTTCTTCATACGTAATTAATTCTTGAATGGGCTGAATTACTGTGTAGTTTACGATGTCTTGGAAATGATATGTTAAGCACGGCACTTGCACATCGAAATTCGTGACGATACAAATGATGTTACGCTCTTTTTTTATGTTCTCAATCATTTTCGTTAAATCTTTTTCATGGACGATACTAATCGGAATAATTTCAATTAAGTCTTTATCAAATCTTAAATAGTTTTCTAACATTTTTTGAATAGCTAAAGCACTTCCTTCACCAGTTAAACAAGCTGTTAAAATAACAGATTTCATTGGAGAGAGAGGTTTTTTCTTTTCTTCTTGTACGTTTAAGTAAAATGGTGTTAAATTTTTTACTGTTTCATACAGCGCATCTAATGAATAACCGAGCTGAGCTTTTCGAGCTGCTTCTAGTGCATGTGGTGTGCTCGTCATCGAGAGAACACGTACAGGGATTTTGAACTCCGTTTCTAATATGTCACCGATATAAGCAAGTGACCCCATATCAACAAGTAAGAGAAGCCCATTTACATTTTGTAGTGTTTTCATATACACTTTCACACGTTCCAAGAAATCTTTCGGTGATTCGTGTAACGGCATATCAATACCGGTTACTTCCTCAATGCCGAGAAGTTCGTTTGCAACGTTTGCCATTTCAGTTGCGATGCCATTACCGTGTGCTAATATTAATACTTTTACTTCTGTTTGTGAGGCAGGAATTGGATCAACAACGAAGAACATTGTTAAAAAGCCAGCTTCATCAATAGGCATTGTTATTTGTAATTCTTCCTCCAGTAGTTGAATGCATTGCATAGCTACGGAAAAAGCTTCTTTATATTTCGTACGAATTTGATTTAATTGTGGGTGATGTATTTGTTTTCCGCTTTGTAAACGTTGTAGAGTTGTCTGTACATGTAAACTTAAAGCGAGAAATACTTTTTCATCAAACGTCTTAGATAAATGCTTTTCAGCAAGTTCCGCTATTTTTTCACATACGGAAACGATATTACGATCCACAATTTTAAAAACATTTTCATGGCTTGTTTTTTTGGATATTTGGTTAAAATATTGTACGAAAAAGCTTTGAACATCATTTTCTATTAGTAATTCTAATTCTTCCTCTTCAATACCACGGGCTTGAAGTTCTTCGTATTTATAGTCAATATAATCGTAAATAGAAGAGCGTTTTTCATCTTCTGTTTTATGATTACTCCAACCTTCCTCACCTGTAAATACAAATGTTTCATTTGGTATTTGGTATAAGTGACGGCTCTTCCTTTCAATGAACAACCCTTCTTTCATATACCAAGGTAAATCTGTACTTGAAACATAGACAGAATCACGTTTCTTTGTGACCAAATCAGAATAGGCTTTCGCACAGGCAATTTGAACATCTGTTTTTAATTGACCAATGTTATTGGGACAATTATAAAAGACGAAAGCACGCATTGCATTTGGGCTAACGTGAATGTCTTTTCGCAGACGAATTGCTTCATTTGTGAAAAATAGCTGTAGTAAAGCAAAGCGCTCTTTATGTGTACGCTCACGAAGTGGTGGCAGCGTAACAGTCATCGGTATACGTCTTGTAAATGTTTTTAATAAAAATGAATTTGGTTCTTCTGTTGTTGCAGTAATGATTAATACTTGTGCTTTACGTTCGTTCTCTGTTTCTCCAAGGCGGCGGTACACTCCGCGGTCAATAAAGGTGAAAAGCATTTCTTGTCCCTCTGGAGGTAGGCGATGTACTTCATCTAAGAAAAGAATTCCTTCATGTGCTTTTTCAATTAATCCTTTTTGATCACTTGCTCCTGTGTAAGCTCCTTTTTTAATCCCAAATAATTGCCCGAGTAGTAGCTGTGGATTATTTGCGTAATCAGCACAGTTAAAGACGATAAATGGTGCATTTTTAGGAAGCTGTTCAACTTCAATTGCATATTCGTGCATTAAAGAAGCAAACATAGACTTTCCGACCCCTGTTTCTCCCAGTAGTAAAGTATGCATACCGTTTGGAGGATAGAGCATAGAAGCTTTCGCTTTTTCAATTGCGATTTTAAGGCTCGTATTTTCAATTGCAAATGTATCTAATGAAGTTACTTCTTTTGAATGCGTTTCCAACGAAGTGTTCGTTTCTATGTAAAAACGAACAGGTCGCGTATTTGTTTTTAATAAACGTTTATCTTTTACAAGTTTGTTTAAGTCGCTACTTACATTGGCGCGATCTAGTTGCAACAGGGTAGCTAGTTCTGATGCGGTTACACCTTCTGTATAATTGCCTTCTTGTATTGCGTTAAAAATGAGATCTATTCGTTTCATTTCTATTCACCTCGAAACTTCATCACTATTTAAAATTTTACACAAAAACGGGAAGGGTGGGAAGAGAAAAATAAAACAGCTTTAGCACATAGGCACTAAAGCTGTTACAATCTTGTGTCTTTCCAAAAATTTACCTTGAGATGAGAAGAAGGATTATAGGGAAGAAGTTTGTATCCTTGTGACTGTAAATAATCAATTACTTTTGGCAGTATTTGTACGGTTACACTCGAATCATGCATTAAAATGACTTCTACTTGTTCATCACTTTGATTACGTACTCTTTCGAGTATGGCAGAAGGATTGTCATAGCTTTTCCAGTCGTATGTATCGATTGTCCAATCCCACATTTTATACTGGGCCGATACAAGTGCGTCACGGTAATTCTTTTTTAAGTAAGGCATACTACCATATGGAACGCGAACGAGATGTGTATTTAATTTCGTAACTTGCTGGACAATGCTTTGTGTTTGCTCCATTTCTGCAATTAAAGTGGAAGGGTCACCAGTGTAAAGGCGTTTTACATCATGTGACATGCTGTGGAGACCGATATAATGTCCTTCTTTAATTAATCTTTGCATCGTTTTTGTGTAATGTGGCACTTTTCCGCCAATAACAAAGAAAGTTGCTTTTCCGTTCTTTTCTTTTAAGATGTTTAAAATTTGTGTAGTATATTTGTTTGGCCCGTCATCAAATGTTAAGTACGCAATTTTTTGTGTAGGAGAGGTCGTTTCAGTATTTGGATGATATTCAGCAGGAATAACAGTTGTTGCTTCAGTATTAGATGATGCGTACATAGTAATGGTTAAAAATAAAATAATACATTGCAATACTCGCTTGATCATAACATTCACCCTCAGTTTGACAATCAAGATGTAAAAAGAAAACTTGATACGTTTCTTATTATGTATATCTTTCTCCAATAGAGGAACTCTCAAACAATCTATATTTTGGAAATGTAAAATAATGAATAAAAAAATAGCATCCTCTTATAAGAAAGAGGGTGCTATTTGAATATTTCATAATGGTAAAGGCTATACTACAATTAGTCTTCGCGTTTTTTCACTTTTTTATAAAAGGAAATAAGTGGTTTGTAACGTTCATGTACAAGCCCGATTATTTCAGCAATGATTTCTGTGAAGAAAATCAAAGCGAAAAGAAGAATAATGGATAACCATAACGTTGCACTAGTGAAAATAATGGCATTTACACTAAAGAAAATACCGAATGCGTATATTATTAGTACCGTTTTGCGATGAGAGAATCCCATTGCAAGTAAGCGGTGATGTAAATGCGATTTATCTGGTGCTGAAATAGGTTTTTTATTTACGATACGACGGATGATTGCAAATATCGTATCAAATATAGGTACACCTAAAATGATAATTGGAACAATAAAACTGAATAACGTTACACTTTTGTATAATCCAAGTAACGATATAACAGAAATACAGTATCCTAAAAATAGTGCTCCTGTATCTCCCATGAAAATTTTTGCTGGATGGAAGTTGTAGAATAAAAATCCAATTGTACTTGCTAATATAATTAATGCGAGTGGCAAGATAATCGCTGTTCCAGTACCCCATGGGCTAGTGAAGGCCATATATGCTAGCGTTGCAAGTACGATAGACGAAATCCCAGCAGATAATCCATCTAAGCCGTCAATTAAGTTGATTGCATTCGTAATACCTACAAGCCAAAATACTGTAATTGGATAAGCAAGCCATCCAAGTTCAGTATCCCCAAGGAATGGGATATATAATACTTGCACTAATAATCCACTTTTTACAATCATAATGGCAACTAACAGTTGTCCACCGAATTTTACTCTCGCAGATAACTCGTACATATCATCTAAAATTCCAATGATTACAATGATAATCGCACCTAGCGTTATCGATAACATTCTTTGCTCATATAAGCCGCCGACAACAAATCCTACAGCTACACCGATAAAGATTGCTAACCCGCCAAGACGTGGCATAATCTTTTGGTGCACTTTACGTGCGTTTGGCTTATCTGTCGCTCCTATTTTAAAAGCTAATTTAATAACTAAAGGAGTAACGACGAGTACAGTGATGAAAGATGCCAAAATGGCATAAATCACTTGTGAGTCCATTAATACCCCACCCTTTATAGTCTAACGTAATTTTTTTTTTGAAAATATATTTATCTGAAAATTATGATGTTTATTTACAGGCTCATAACATATGGTATCACAAAAAGATTAGAATTCAATCTTTTTTTCTTTTTACGGTTAATGGAAGCGGATAGAATATATGACAATTGTATATAGAATATTGAATCATATAAGAAGGTTAATCGTACTGGACTTTGGAATATGACATTTCCTCTTTTTCTTCGATAGTGAATACTTTTAGTTCAGTATTATAAGTGTTACACGTAGAAATGAGTAAGTCTCGTGTTAAAATGTGGGAATTTATCTGGAGTGAGCTGGTAACTGGATTCCCAATGATTAAGTTTCACTTTATATTATAGTGCATTTAATTTTACAAAAACTTTAAAAAGAATGAGGGAAGTAATTCATATAATGAAAAAGGAAAAGAGTTTTCTCATTTTTAATGTGAGAGGGGGAAGCGCAGGGAGAATTCTATATTTCATATCTTTTCTATTGTATATTCCTGTGCGAAAAGGAAATGAAAATTACGATAGTAGGTACTGGATATGTTGGATTGATTACAGGAGTAGGACTGGCAAAGTTGGGGCATTCAGTTACATGTTTTGATATAGATGATGAGAAAATTGAACGGATAAAACAAGGGGATTTACCTATTTATGAGGTTAGATTACATGAATTAATAAATCATGCATATGAGAATAATGCTTTAACTTTCACATCAAATAAAGAAGAGGCGTTTGAGGATGTAGAGTTTATATTTATTGCAGTTGGAACACCACCTTTATTAGATGGGACGGCGGATTTAACATATATTCAGAGTGCTTGTAATGATATTGGAGTATATGCGACGAACGATATTATTGTTGTTACGAAAAGTACAGTTCCAGTAGGTACAAATGATGTAATGAAAGGATGGATTGAGGAGGAGTTAAAGGGGAGATATACATTACATATCGTATCGAATCCAGAGTTTTTGCGTGAAGGTTCAGGTATTTATGATTTCTTTCATGGAGATCGTATTGTAATTGGAGCAGATAGTGAGGAAGTAGCAAGAAGAGTAAAGAGTTTGTATAGCGAATTACGCTTAGAAACGTATGTTACAGATATTAAAAGTGCAGAGATGATTAAATACGCGTCGAATGCCTTTTTAGCTACAAAGATTAGTTTCATTAATGAAATTTCAAATATATGTGAGAAGGTAGGCGCAAATGTATTGGATGTTGCTAAAGGGATGGGAATGGATAAGAGGATCGGTGCATCTTTTTTAAATGCAGGTATTGGATACGGGGGATCATGTTTTCCAAAAGATACGAAAGCGCTGGTGCAAATTGCGGGAAATGTTGCTCATGATTTTCGTTTGTTAAAAGCGGTTATTGAAGTAAATAATAAGCAACAACTGCTATTGATTGAAAAAGCGAAAAAAGTCATGAACATGAATAAAAAGCGGATTGCAGTTCTTGGCGCATCCTTTAAACCGAATACGGATGATATTAGAGAGGCATCATCTCTTATTATAATAGAAGCATTAATTAATATAGGTGCAGATATTGTTCTTTACGACCCAAAAGCAATTCAATATGTGAAAAATATATTTGAAGATGCTATACAATATAGTAGATGTATAGATGTATAGATGTATAGATGAATCGATTAGAGATGCGAGTGCGGTTTTTATCGTAACAGAATGGGAAGATATTCAAACTTATCCGTTAGAAAAGTACGTACAACTCATGAGGGAGCCTATTTTATTTGATGGGAGAAATTGTTATACTGATGAAGATGTTAAGAAACAAAAGATAGATTATTACTCGGTGGGAAGAAAAAGTATTTGTAATAGAAAAGTTTCTGTTATGCGTTAAAAAGGGATGTACTCATACATATTTTTATATGTCATAATAGAAGCTGTAATTAGTGAAAGAAAAGAGGCAATCACATGACTGAACGTTTAAAAGTAATGACAATTTTCGGGACACGTCCAGAAGCAATTAAAATGGCACCTCTTGTATTAGAGTTGCAAAAACACCCAGAAAAAATTGAATCGATTGTGACTGTAACAGCACAACATCGCCAAATGTTAGACCAAGTATTAAGTATCTTTGGAATTACGCCAGATTTCGATTTAAATATCATGAAAGACCGCCAAACTTTAATTGATGTTACAACGCGTGGCTTAGAAGGTTTGGATAAAGTAATGAAAGAAGCGAAGCCGGATATTGTACTTGTACATGGTGATACAACAACAACATTTATTGCAAGCTTAGCTGCTTTTTATAATCAAATTCCAGTAGGTCATGTTGAGGCGGGCCTTCGTACGTGGGATAAGTATTCTCCATACCCAGAAGAGATGAATCGTCAATTAACAGGTGTAATGGCGGATCTTCATTTCTCACCAACAGCAAAATCAGCAACGAACTTACAGAAGGAAAATAAAGATGAGTCACGTATTTTCATCACAGGAAATACAGCGATTGACGCGCTACAAACGACTGTAAAAGAAACATATAGTCATCCTGTACTAGAGAAACTTGGAAATGATCGTCTTGTACTTATGACAGCTCACCGTCGTGAAAACTTAGGTGAACCGATGCGTAATATGTTCCGTGCAATTAAGCGTCTTGTTGATAAGCATGAAGATGTACAAGTTGTGTATCCTGTTCATATGAACCCTGTTGTTCGTGAAATAGCAAATGAAATTTTAGGTGAACATAACCGTATTCATTTAATTGAGCCGCTAGATGTAATTGATTTCCACAATGTTGCAGCTCGTTCATACTTAATGTTAACGGATTCTGGTGGTGTACAAGAAGAAGCTCCATCACTTGGGGTACCAGTTCTTGTTCTTCGTGATACAACAGAGCGCCCTGAAGGTATTGAAGCAGGTACGCTGAAATTAGCAGGAACAGACGAAGAGACAATCTTTGGTCTTGCTGATGAGTTGTTATCAGATAAAGAAGCTCATGATAAGATGGCGAAAGCATCTAATCCTTACGGTGATGGTCGTGCATCAGAGCGTATTGTAGAAGCAATTTTACAACACTTTAATAAGTAAATAAAAAAGGCCCAATCGGATAGATTGGGCCTTTTTGTTATGGCTGATTGCGCATAATCCACTCTGCATGAGCATTTGTAGAAGGTGGCGGATCAGTTGGTGTTTTATTTTGGTTTGTTTCTTTTTTTGTTTGTTCGTTAGAACTTGAATTTGAATCAGGATTTGAGTTGTTTTTTGTAGTTGGATTTTTTGCTTTTTCTCCTAATTCTTTTTCAATTTCGTTACGCACCGTTTCTACACTGATTGGATCTGGAAGGAAGTAATAAATACCGCCTATCTTTTTGTCTTCGCCTTCAAGCTTTAACGTTTGCATTGTAGAAGGATCAAATCCAGAAATTTTATTGTAAAGAGCAAGTCCGTCTGAAATAGGAATGTCGGTTTTTATATATTTTCCAACGACAGCCGTTAAATCTTTAATTTTAAATACAGTAGATGTGGAGTTTAGTTTATGAGCAACAGCGGCCAGTAATTGTCTTTGTCTAGCAGCTCGACCATAATCGCCATTTGGATCTTGCTTTCGCATACGGACGTAAGCAAGTGCTTCTTCACCGTTTAAGTTTTGCTGTCCTTGCTTAAATTGAATTTTTTTGTAGTAATCCACGTCAGAGCGCTCCCAGAAATCGAAGGGTACGTCAACAGTAACACCGCCAACAGCATCAACGATACCTTTAAAGCCTTGGAAATCAATTTTAAGATAATGGTCTACAGGAACTTTTAGAAAGCCTTCGACAGTTTTGATTGCCATTTCTTCTCCGCCGTAAGCATGGGCAGCGTTAATTTTGTCTTCTTTATTTTTACCAACAATTGTAACTCGAGAATCACGAGGAATACTCATAAGTGAAATCTTTTGCGTTTTCGGGTTGACTGTTGCAAACATTAATGAGTCTGTACGACCATTTTGACCGTCTGTCGCATAATCTTCTATACCCATAATGAGAATTGTAAAAGGTTCCTTTGTAATTTCTACATCTTTGTTTCTTAAATCCGATTTTTCACGAGTAAAACCACTATACATCCCCATAAGAGAAGAGTAAGAATTTAACACATAAACTCCTATACTGCCAAATAAAAATGCGAAAATAAGGAAGAAGAAAAGTTTCCTTCTTCGTTTCTTTTTTATTCTGCTATTTTGGAGATGATAATAACGTTCTTCCATATATAATCTCCTTAGTTCGTTAGTTCATTTGTAGGGAAGTAATTCACTACATTAATCTTTAAAGGTGATAAAAGAGTTATGCTTAGATAACATCTTGTTCTAAGTACAACATATCTCCTTCTGTAATTGTACATTTCCCGTTTGTTAATTCAATCATCCAATCTGTAAAGGCTTGTTTGCCGTCTTCTTCAACATACGTATCAAATGTGACATTTTCTAGATAATGTATATCTTTAATGGCATATTTTGAATTGCGTAATTCATTTTCCACTTTGCCAAGTAATGTGTAATCAATCTCGGTTTGCATCACACGCATTAGTTTTCGCTGGACAACACCGACATGATTAATGCCTTCGCTTGTACACTTTCCATATGCACGAATTAATCCACCTGCGCCAAGTTTAATGCCACCAAAATAGCGTGTTACGACAACAACGGTATCTTTTAGTCCACGTTTTTTAAGTACTTCTAGCATTGGTACGCCAGCTGTACCGCTAGGCTCGCCGTCATCATTTGCTTTTTGAATATGATCTTGTTCGCCAATTAAATAAGCGGAACAATTATGTGTTGCATTCCAATGTTGTTTTTTTATTTTTTGTATAAATTCTTGAGCCTCTTCCTCAGTCGTTGCTCGACTAATATAACAAATAAATCTTGATTTTTGAATGACGATTTCGTGTTCGCCGTAGTCTTTGATTGTTAAATATTGTAATAGCACTTGTATACGCCCCTATCTATCAAAATGACTAGTACTTTCCATTTTAAAAGCGAGCCTTTTTATATTCAAACATTTTTTCTAAATACGTTGAAGTTTTTGGTGATTATTTTATCTTTTTGTTGTAATTTGTCGAGATGGTGAGTATAATTTCAACCGGCATTTCCCTGTATGGATGCACCATTTGTAGTTTTCGTGTAAAATTAGGAAATAAAACTTTTTATAAGGCAGGTACGAAAATGAAAATAGCTATTGTTACTGATAGTACAGCATATATACCGAAGCAAATTCGTGATGAACTCAATATATATATGATTCCATTAAACGTTGTGTTTGGAACAGAATCTTATCAAGAAGAAGCTGAAATTTCAGCAGATGATTTTTATGTGAAAGTACGTGAACAAGAGGAACTTCCAAAAACTTCTCAACCAGCAATCGGAAAGTTTGTTGAGCTATATGAAGAACTAGCTAAAGATTATGATGCAGTTATTAGTATTCACCTATCAAGTGGAATTAGTGGTACATATCAAACATCAACAACAGCTGGACAGATGGTAGAGGGTATTGATGTATATACGTATGACTCTGAAATTAGTTGTGAAGTACAAGGATTTTATGTGCGTGAAGGTGCAAAGTTAGCAAGTGAAGGAAAGAATCCAAAAGAGATTATCGCTCGTTTTGATGAAATGAAGAAAACGATGGACGCCTATTTTGTAGTTGATGATTTACATCATTTGCAACGTGGTGGTCGATTAAATAGCGCGCAAGCTTTCATCGGCAGTCTGTTACAAGTGAAGCCAGTTTTATATTTTAGAGATAAAATCATTATTCCGTTTGAAAAGATTCGTACACGTAAAAAAGCATTAAAACGTATCATTGAAATTTTTGATGAGCAAGCAAGTAAAGGTGTACCTATGGAAGCAGTTATCATTCATGCGCAACGTGAAGAGGAAGCGAATGAATGGAAGAAAGAATTAGAAGCAAAATATCCTCACGTCACAATTCGTACAGGTTATTTTGGAGCTGTAATTGGTACGCACTTAGGTGAAGGTGCATTAGGTCTTGGATGGTATACGAAGTAATAAAGATATAAAAAGCTCTCTTTTTAAGAGGGTTTTTTTACGGGTATGTTACGTTTAGTTGACAAGTTAATATTTGGAAATGGTAAAATGTACGTAAAATAAAATAATGAGGAAAGTTTTATAACTTACTTTTTACAAGAAACTATATTATAATAGAAGAGAGGTGAAACATATGGAGCATAATTCTTGTTTATGTCCAAAGTTTGAGTCAGCTTTTACTTTGCTTAGTAAGAAATGGACTGGCTTAATTATTAAATCTTTGCTTGAAGAGTCGAAACGTTTTAGAGAAATCGCAGATATCATCCCAAATATGAGCGATCGTATGTTGTCAGAGCGTTTGAAGGAATTGGAAAGCGAGGGCATTGTAGTTCGTAATGTTTATCCAGAAGTACCAGTTCGAATCGAGTATGGCTTAACTGACAAGGGAAAAGCGTTAGAAAGTGTTATGGATGAGGTCCAAAATTGGGCTGAGAAATGGATGAAGTAGCATTTCATTTGTATTCGTATATTTAATAAAACGTAAGGGATTCCTTACGTTTTTTCTTTGTTCACAGAAGTGAGAAAATTATATAAATTTCTACACATACATACAAAAATATACGAATTTTGCGCTAGAGCTACAAATAATATTACATTTGTTTTACAAAAACGTAACATTAGCAAAAAAAATCCCGAATTATGGTATAAATTTTATAGGTTATATACGGAAAAAGAAAAAAGAAAGCGGTGTAAAAAATAAAATGAAAAAGCTAAAAATGGCATCTTGCGCATTAGTTGCAGGGTTAATGTTTTCAGGACTAACACCAAATGTATTTGCAGAAGATAAAATTTCTGACGTGAAATCACAAATTAATACACAAAATGACACTTTACATAAACAACAACAAGAACGTGATGAATTACAAAAACAAATGAATGACTTAAACAAAACAATTCAAGGTTTAGATAAGTCTGTTCAAGAGAATGCTGCAAAACTTGATGAAACAACGAAAAAAGTTTCTGATACTGAGCAATTAATTGAAAAGAAAAATAAAGATATTGCAGAATTACAAACAAAGATTGCAAAACGTGAAGAGTTATTAAGAAAGCGTTTAGTTGCACTTCAAGAACAACCAAATACGAACGTTGTAACAGAAGTTCTTGTAAACTCTAAAAACGTTGCAGATTTAGTTGATCGTTTAACTTCTGTTTCTAAAATTCTTGAGTCTGATGAAGATATCATGAAAACACAGCAAGAAGATCAAGCTAGTGTGAAAAAAGATGTTGCAACGGTAAAAGAGAAACAAAAAGAATTAAAAGAAGCACAAGCTCAAATTGAAACTGCTAAGAAAGAACTTGACGCTGAAAAAGAGAAAAAAGCAACAGCGGTAAACGATTTAAGCGGTAAAATGGATACAGTTGTAACTACAATGACAAGTACGGAAAGCCAATTAAAAGAGCTTGAACAACAAGCATTAAAATTACAACAAATTGCTGAAAAAGAAGCGCAAGAAAAAGCTGCACAAGAAGCTGCTGCTCAAAAACAAGCAGAGCAAGCTGCACAACAACCAGCAGCGGCTCAACCAGCACCAACACAAGCTCAACCAGCAGCTCCAGCAAATAATGCTGTACAAGCTCCAAAAGAAGAGTCTAAAAAAGAAGAGCCTAAAAAAGAAGAAGCGAAAAAACCAGCTCCAACTCCAGAAGTACCAGCTGATACTAAAGGTGGCAGACAAGATGTTGTCGAAAAAGCTAAAGGTTTAGTAGGTCTAAAATACGTATGGGGTAGTGCGTCAATTTCAAACGGTGGTTTTGACTGCAGTGGTTTAATCTCTTATGTTTACGGTTTAGGTCGTCAAGATACTAGAAGCCTGTGGAGTTCTGTACAAAAGATTAGCGCATCTGAAGCGAAACCAGGAGATCTTATCTTCTTACAAGGTACATATAGAGAAGGTGTATCTCACGTTGGTATTTATATCGGTGGCGGTCAAATAATTCATGCTGCTGATGAGTCAACAGGTGTTACTTACGGTAGTGTAAATAGCTCTTACAACCAAAAACATTTCTTAGGTTACGGAAGATTATAGAATTATAATTCAATAAAAAACGTGTATAAAGTCGATAGCTTACTATTTTATAAGTAGGTTATCGGCTTTTTTGAGTTTTTACGGGATTTGAAGAAGGGTTTATAGTAGTGCTGGAGGTGATTGTTGATGCTGGCGGGGAAACAGTTGCTATTAGACGAACTTTCTTCAGATTTACAGAGGGAATTAAATGATTTGAAAAGGAAGGGAGAGGTCATATGTGTACAAGGTGTAAAAAAGAAGAATTCTAAATATATGTGCCAACGCTGCGGAAATGTAGATCAGCGGCTATTTGCGTCGTTTTTATGTAGAAGGTGCAGTAAAGTGTGCACATATTGCCGGAAGTGTATAACGATGGGGAGGGTAAGTGAATGTGCTGTACTTGTTCGCGGGATTGCTGAAAGAAAGAGAGAAAAGAAATTAAACTTGTTACAGTGGAACGGGAAGTTGTCTACTGGTCAGAATTTGGCGGCACAAGGTGTTGTAGAGGCTATTAAGCAAAAAGAATCATTTTTTATTTGGGCTGTATGCGGGGCTGGGAAAACAGAGATGTTGTTTTACGGTATTAACGAAGCGCTTCAAAAAGGAGAAAGAGTTTGTATCGCAACGCCGAGAACGGATGTTGTTCTGGAATTAGCACCGAGATTACAAGAAGTATTTCCATATATAAAGGTAGCGGCTTTATATGGAGGGAGTGTGGATAAAGAAAAAGATGCAGTACTAGTCGTTGCGACCACGCATCAATTATTGCGTTATTATAGGGCGTTTCATGTCATGGTTGTAGATGAGATAGATGCTTTTCCATATTGTGCAGATCAAATGTTACAGTACGCGGTAAAACAAGCGATGAAAGAAAGGGCGGCGCGTATTTATTTAACTGCGACTCCAGATGAAACGTGGAAGCGAAAATTTAGAAAAGGTGAACAAAAAGGTGTTATTGTTTCTGGACGATATCACCGTCATCCTTTGCCAGTTCCTTTATTTTGTTGGTGCGGGAATTGGAAAAAAAGCCTCATTCATAAAAGAATTCCTCGAGTTTTACTACAGTGGTTACAAACATACTTAAATAAAAAACATCCTATTTTTTTATTTGTCCCCCATGTGCGATATATAGAAGAGATAAGCCTGTTGTTAAAATCATTAAACAAGCGAATTGAAGGTGTACATGCAGAAGATCCGGGGAGAAAAGAAAAAGTAGCGGCTTTCAGAAAAGGAGAAATCCCATTATTAGTTACAACGACAATTTTAGAGCGAGGCGTAACGGTGAAAAATTTGCAAGTAGCGGTTTTAGGGGCTGAAGAAGAAATATTCTCAGAAAGTGCACTCGTACAAATTGCGGGCCGAGCAGGGCGGAGCTTTGAAGCACCGTATGGAGAGGTCATTTATTTTCACTATGGTAAGACAGAGGCGATGGTGCGCGCGAAAAAACATATTCAAGGTATGAATAAAAATGCCAAAGAACAAGGATTGATCGATTAATGCATTGTTTACTTTGTGATGAGTGTTTTGTAGAAAAGGTTAGTTGGTACACTTTTTTTGTAAAGTGTCATAGAAAATATATATGTGATAGATGTGAGCAGAAACTTTCCTATATTATAGGAGAAATTTGCATGGAGTGCGGCCGACCTTTAGAATTTGTTCCTGCCTCATTTCAAGAAGACGGTATTTGCATAGATTGTATAAGGTGGATGAATGAGGAGAAGTATCGTCCTTTTAAAAACCGTTCGTTATACATGTACGATAATGAGATGAAAGAAATAGTAGCACAGTTTAAGTTTCGGGGTGATGCAGAGTTAGTGCGCATTTTTTATCGTCCTTTTCGAAGTTTATTTCAAAAGTATTTTGCTGATGTTTCAACCGTTATCGCTGTTCCGCTTAGTAAGGAAAGGGAAGTTGAACGTGGCTTTAATCAAGCGGAGTTATTAGCAACTTGTTTGCCTGTCCGTATTTCTGATTTTTCCTTAAGACGGCGAGAAACAGAAAAGCAAAGTAAGAAGACGCGTAAAGAAAGGATGTCAGGAAGCAATCCTTTTTATTTTCAGGGAGAAGAGATGTTTTGTGGGCAACATATTTTACTCGTTGATGACGTGTATACGACAGGAATTACAGTTAGGCAAATCGGAAGTTTGTTATATGAAAGAGGGGCAAGGGAAGTATCTAGTTTGACACTTTGTAGAAGTTAATATGGCAGTGTCGAAAGGGATAATAAAAAGGCGATAAGTCTTCTTTGACTTCATATGTTGTCATTCGTTATAGTCAAAATATGGGGCGAATGCCCTGATTTTTAGAGTGAAGGGAATGGAATGAACATGCAAGGACGAGTGAAATGGTTCAATGCAGAAAAGGGATTTGGATTTATTGAGCGCGAAGATGGTGACGATGTATTTGTCCATTTTTCTGCTATTCAACAAGATGGGTATAAGTCATTAGAAGAAGGGCAACAAGTAGAGTTTGACATTGTAGATGGAGCACGTGGACCACAAGCAGCTAATGTTGTAAAACTGTAGGAATATTGTTTTTGGGAAGAGAAAGCTGCATTTGTGGCAACGTTATATATATGGTAGAACCTCTTGTTTTTCGCAAGGGGTTTTTTGTTATAGGGTAAGTTGTCAAAAAGTTGTTTCTTTTCTGTAACGAATTGGCCACAGTTATATTCGTTATTCACGATGTTAATAGGATAAAATAAAGATAGAAACGATGCATCTTTTCATTTCAACAAAAAACGATAAAAAAATCGCAATTCCACTAATTTTTTTAAAAAAGTTAGAAGGAGTTTTTAAGCCAGTGTCGAAATTATAGTACATAGGCTTGAAAGGAGGAATTCATCTATGAAATTCAACATTCGTGGTGAAAATATTGAAGTAACTCCAGCATTAAAGGAATATGTAGAGAAAAAACTAAGTAAGTTAGAACGTTATTTTGATACATTCCCAGAGATTAAAGTTAATTTAAAAGTATACTCTGACAAGCAACGTGTCGAGGTAACAATACCATTTACTGATTTATTACTTCGTGCAGAAGAAACTAATAGCGATATGTACGCTGCTATCGATTTAGTAGTTGATAAAATTGAGCGACAAATTCGTAAACATAAAACAAAAGTAAATCGTAAGTTACGTGAGAAAGGTTCTATGAAAACAAACTTTATCCTTCCAGAAGCAGTAGCTGTTATGGATGAGGTAGAAGAGGATGAATTAGAACTTGTACGTACAAAACGATTCGATTTAAAACCGATGGACGTTGAAGAAGCGATTCTACAAATGGATATGCTAGGACATAATTTCTTCGTCTTCACAAATGCTGATACAAATGAAACTAATGTTGTATACGGCCGTAAAGATGGGAAATATGGTTTAATCGAAACTAAATAATAATTCAAAAGCGCAGCCAAATGAGGCTGCGCTTTTTTGTATTGAGATTTTGAATGTGATTATCTCCATAAGTATGTACTTGTTAGGAGTATACTAATTTTGTTTAATTTAACAATATTTTATAATTGTAAATAAAATATTAAGTTTTCTGGAATCAATTGATAGTGTATTTTGCTTTTGTTATCTTTAAATTGCATTATATAGATTTACTTTGTTTCTTTAGTGAAAAAATAAAATCAATATAATGCTACAAATTATCGGAGGTGCTTTTAGTGAGTATTAAGAAAAAAAGTCGTTTTATGTTTGGATCTGTTTTATCTTTAGGTATTTTAGCTAGTACTTTTGCTTTAACCGAACCTGCTAAGGCTGATACAAGGGATGATCATGTAGAATTTACCTTTAGACTTTGGAGTGCATATGATTTTACTAATGCACGTCCTAAAGAGAACCCTACTTCTATGTATATGCGTGTGAAGAGTAGTGAGAAGGGCGGTGGTTCTTTTAACGTTTGGACAGAAGCGGATAAAAATAAAGGTAAAGGTGATAGAGATTGGGTAAATGTTTCAGGTAAGCATGAAGGAGAAGTGAAACCATATAAAACTTATCTTTTCATGAATCATGCGGTAGAAAGCTATGGGAAAAATGTTCCGGTTAGATTTGGTGGTTATTCTAGAGAAAATAATGCTTATCCTACTGCTTGGAGTCCTGATAGTGTAAGACCTAGTGGACCTTACACTGAATATTGATTTAGAAATTATAAATTAAAATTATTTATTTTATAGTGCTAGAAAAAGTCGTATAGTTTCAAATCTAGATTATACGACTTTTCCTGCTATTTCATTTTAAAAATAGGAGGAGCTGTAATGAAACTTATTTTAAAATATATTGTATTCTGTTGTTTTATATTGAGTATTAGTTTCTTAGTTTCTTGTCAAAAGAAAGTAGATGAACCTATTGTAAATATTGAAGATACTTTAACGGAAAAATATAATTTGAAAAGTATTCAGTTGCAAGAAATTAAGAAAAATACTATTTATGAACAAGTATTTTCGGGGAATAAAAATGGTAATGATTTCTTTCAAGGTCAAATAGATAGAAATGATATTGCAATAGAAGATAGGCTTTCAGATAAAAATTTAAAGTCAGGAGTTATACCAGAAAATTATTATGTGTTTTTATCGGGTGTTACGAATAAGAAAAAACCAACGTATCTTTTGGGACGGATTGAACAAACTGATGGGAAAGTAATTGAGTGGAAACAAGAAGTTAAGAGTGTAAAAAGAAAAGGTACAAATGATGTTTATCAGTATGAAGTTGAGTTTCCTAAATTTGAAGGAGAGAGAGCAAATGTTGCTTTTCGTTACATCTGGTTAAATAAAGAAAATAAATGTTATGGTGTTGCGGATCAATTGTTCATATTAAAAAAGGTTTAAATTTAATTAATGGTTTATGGAGGAGCTGTAGATGAGTTACTTTTTAGGAAGGATTTTAAAAGGTAGGATGTTTTGGTTGTCTTTATTTATTATGTTAATAATTGTTACTGCTCAATATATTGCTATGTTTGTGACAACTAAAGGATTTAACGATGCTGGGATTATAAAGGCATCCCCATATTTATCTAATATTTTACATTTTAATAGATTGTCATTTTATAGTGAGTTTTATCTACTTATATTTCCTATGCTTTCCGCAATGGCTGTAGCAGGGATCTATAGAATTGATAAAAATTATGGATTTATTTATCCTGTTATTTCTAAAATGGGAACAGGTTATTATTTTAAGCTACTTTATTTTATTAACTTTAGTGTATCTTTTTTTATTATAAGTTTCCCTTTACTATTTAATTTTTATTTATATGCAATGACTTATCCAACAGTCGCTCCGCATCCAATATTAAATTATATGGCTGCTACTGTCTCACCAACAGCTCAATTTAATACAGTTTATTATGAGTACCCTACTTTATATTTTCTAATGTATGTATTTTTAAATGGTTTATACGGTGCGGTTTTTTCGAGTTTGGCTTTATCAGTTTCATTTTTTATAAAACGAGTTTATTTTATTTATTTAGTTCCATTTGTTTTACATATTTTTTGGCTTGGTATTGGAAAAGGGATTCTCAATCCTAAAGATTATGTAATTAAAGATTTCGGCTTTTTTGAATTACAAATTTTTCTTAGTGTCTTGTTATGTATTTGGTTTTGTTCTGTAGTTCTTTATTTACGGGGGAGTAGGAAGCATGTTCTTTTATAATGTAATGAAAGAAACTATAAGGATGAAGTACGTTTGGTTAAGTATTCTTTTTTTACTTAATGTTAGTATCATTGGTTGTTTGTTCAATTATTTTGAACCTGGAATTATAAAAGAGAAAATGAACGAATTGGAAACCTTGTATAAGGTTATGTCGTTTTATAATTTGTCGACTATATTTATTCCTTTAACCATCGTTTTTTCTGTATATTCTATGTCGAATTTTTTTAGTATTTATGTAGTTTCTCGAGTAAATAATGCATTGAAATTAGTTTCTATATATTATTTGAAACTATTCATTTTTGTTTGTTTTTTCGCTGGGAGTATGATTTTACAGTTATTTTTGATGTCAAATATGATGGCTGTAAATAGTGTTTCTGTAAATTATGAATTGTTATTTTGCATTCAATTATTTGCGAATATTTTTATATGCATGATAAGTGCTGTATTGCAATTATTTTTACCTAGTTTACTTGTAATAATATGTATGATTACTGCTGTTTTATTAGATAGATTTATATTACATGGATTTTTATTTACAAATGCTTTTTATATAAATGTTTTTGAAGATGCTACTGGTTTACTTATACGCTTATTTGGATGTTTTTTTATCTTTTTTATAAGTGTATGGATTTTATCTAAAAAAAGTTATATTGCTATGAATGATGAGACAGAGGTGATCTAGTTTACATTATGATTTTATATCATTTGTTAAAAAGAGATTTACATGTAAGGTTTAGAGATTCCATCAAGATAATGGCTTTTTTATTCTTAATTTACGCTATGATTGTAGTTACTTTTTTATACAATCAGCCTCTTAGTAATGGTAAAGAACCTGTATTGGTAGATGTTACCTTTTATCGATTTTTTCATGGAGTAGACTTTGTGGATTTATCTTATTTTTATAAGGAAGGGCGATTTTCTATTCCTTTTTATTGGATATTTTTTCAAATCGCTCCTTTGTTGCTAGTAGGGAAGTTTGCTTTTTCAGATATTCAGCAGAATGGTGTTTATTTATTTCCTCGTGTTAAGAAGAAGCATTTTCTTTGGTTAACGAAAATACTATCTTTGTTTTTTTACATAATTAGTATTTGGATTGTTATGTATTTGATTTGGTTTACTGTTTATTATTTGCTTACTTTTGGCGGGCATTCTTTTTCAAATGTATATAGTCAATTTTTTTATAAGATAGTAGGTACTATGCTAATTCAAATAATTATAAGCTTTTTATTAGCTTTAATTTTTGAGTTTTTAACGCTTTATATACCAATAACTATTGTTTTTATACTGATGTTGATGTACCTATTTTTGTCTATTTTCTTTCATAGTATTTATTTTTTAGGTTCTTTTGTTATGCCAAATCGTTGGTATTTTGTTGATCACAGTTCAATGCAATTGACTTTAGGTAATAATCAATCTATTCAATGGCATGAGTTACTTTTAATCGGAGTAGTAATTGTTGTTGTAATGATTTTGTTAGGTAGTTTTTGTTTGAAAAAACTAGATGTGATAGGTGAATAATTTATGGACAATTATATTAAATGTGAATGTATGACGAAAAGATTAAAGGGAAATATTGTGTTAGATAATATTAGTTTGTCAGTAAAAAAAGGAGAGTTTTTAGTTTTGAAGGGGCATAATGGTTCTGGTAAAACAATGATTTTACGTGCTATATCAGGATTAATGCGTTTAAATTCTGGAGTTGTTTATGTAGATAATGAAATGATTGGAAAACACAAGCAATTTCCTGATTCTATGGGGATATTGATTGAATATCCAAGTTTTATTCCGGGGTATACTGGTTTTCAGAACTTGAAGTTTTTATCATCGATTAACAATAAAATCTCTGATGAGGAAATTTATAATATTATTCAAAGGGTTGGACTTGATAAAACAGATAAGAGAAAGTATAAAAGATACTCTTTAGGTATGAAGCAACGTTTAGGGATAGCGCAAGCTTTAATGGAACAACCAAAATTATTGTTATTAGACGAGCCAACTAATGCTTTAGATAGTGATGGAATAAAAGATGTTTTGGATATTTTGAAAGTAGAAAAATCTAAAGGAACGACTATTATAGTAGCTAGTCATGATGTGCATGTTCTAGATAATGAAATAGTAGATCGCATTGTACATGTTAATAATGGAAAGTTGGTAGATTAAGAGTGACAAGAAATCATGTCTTAATAATCATTGGATTGTGTCTGTTGCTATGTATATTTGCTAGTTTCTTTAGATTTAAAACATTAAATCTAAAGAATGAATCTTATAAAGTGGTAAAAGGTGAGTTTTTATCTGATAGAAATTTTGAAGATGGACAAGGAATTACGTTTCATGCACTTGATCCTCTTGATCCTACAAAAGTTTATGATCCTTATGAAGACCGTGAAGTAGTGACGTATGTGTTACCTTTAGATATTACAAATACAACGAATCGGGATATTAATTTGCTTAGTAACAAGTCTATTTCTAATACAATGTTTTATTCTAAAATAGGAGAGTTTTATAATTTAATTCCGTATGCAATGGAGTTACCTAAACAATATCAGTTTGAGCCTGTAATACCTGCTGGTAAAACGGTACGAGGATATATTGGGGCAAATTATTTTATAGGAGATGACCCTGGTAAGAATTATAAAAACTTTTCAAATGAATCAACTAAGGTGAAATTCATTTCTTTTATGAAGGATCAGAAAGGGAAATATCATGAATTAGAAATACCAATAAATTAATAAAATTCATGATTGATACAGATATATTTTAAGGGTGTTTTTTGCTGTGGTTGAGTAGATCTTGCAACATAATAATATCTTTTAAAGTCGGAGTTGTTTCGCAGGTGTAAGTATCTATGGATGCTGCACTTGCGGAATTTCCGACTTTTTGTAATTGTTCATTTAAAACTAATAGATTTCCTTCGATTATCCTCTTTTAAAGGGGGATATTTAATACGAAATTTGCAATAGAGGGATAGAGAAAAGACATATTAGTTTGTTGGAACAAATGAAATGAAAACTTTTTTTGAATATAAGGCCTGACATTCGGCCGATTGTTGTCATAGTTATAAGACAAGTGTTACAATTATCATTAGGTATATACATTTTAGTTTTTTTAATTAGGAGAAAAATTGGCATAACATACATTTGATTTTTACAACGACTGATTGTAATAGAGAAAAAGAAAACAATCGGAAGTTTTATTTTAATAAAAGAGGAGCGTATTTCCTATGATCGGTATTTTAAAAAAGGTGTTTGATGTAAACCAACGCCAAATTAAACGTATGCAAAAGACAGTTGAGCAAATTGATGCATTAGAGTCATCTATTAAGCCACTAACTGATGAACAATTAAAAGGAAAGACGCTTGAATTTAAAGAACGTCTAACAAAAGGTGAAACAGTAGATGATCTACTACCGGAAGCTTTTGCAGTTGTTCGCGAGGCGGCAACTCGTGTTCTTGGAATGCGTCCATATGGCGTACAGTTAATGGGTGGTATTGCCTTACATGAAGGGAATATTTCTGAGATGAAAACGGGTGAAGGTAAAACGTTAACATCTACATTACCTGTATATTTAAATGCTTTAACAGGAAAAGGTGTTCACGTTGTTACAGTCAATGAATACTTAGCACAACGTGATGCGAACGAAATGGGACAACTTCATGAGTTCCTTGGCTTAACGGTAGGAATTAACTTAAATAGTATGTCACGCGAAGAGAAACAAGAGGCTTATGCTGCTGATATTACGTATAGCACAAATAATGAGCTTGGATTCGATTACTTACGTGACAACATGGTTTTATATAAAGAGCAGTGCGTTCAACGTCCACTTCATTTTGCTATTATCGATGAAGTCGATTCTATTTTAGTCGATGAAGCACGTACGCCGCTTATTATTTCGGGACAAGCTCAAAAATCAACAGAGCTATACATGTTTGCAAATGCATTCGTTCGTACGTTAGAAAATGAAAAAGAGTATTCATTTGATGTGAAAACGAAAAATGTAATGTTAACAGAAGATGGTATTACGAAAGCAGAGAAAGCTTTCCATATTGAAAACTTATTCGATTTAAAACATGTAGCACTTCTTCACCATATTAATCAGGGGCTTCGTGCACACGTTGTTATGCACCGTGATACAGATTATGTTGTACAAGAAGGCGAAATCGTAATTGTAGACCAATTCACTGGTCGTCTTATGAAAGGTCGTCGTTATAGCGAAGGATTACACCAAGCAATTGAAGCAAAAGAAGGTGTAGAAATTCAAAATGAAAGTATGACACTTGCGACAATTACATTCCAGAACTACTTCCGTATGTATGAAAAATTATCTGGTATGACTGGTACAGCGAAAACAGAGGAAGAGGAATTCCGTAACATTTACAATATGAACGTTATTGTAATTCCAACAAACAAACCGATTATTCGTGATGATCGTGCTGATTTAATCTTTAAATCAATGGAAGGTAAGTTCAATGCTGTTGTTGAGGATATTGTAAATCGTCATAAACAAGGGCAACCTGTTCTTGTAGGTACAGTTGCAATTGAAACTTCAGAGCTTATTTCAAAAATGTTAACGCGTAAAGGTGTACGTCATAACATTTTAAATGCGAAAAACCATGCACGTGAAGCAGATATTATTGCGGAAGCTGGTATGAAAGGTGCTGTAACGATTGCGACGAATATGGCTGGTCGTGGTACAGATATTAAGCTTGGAGATGATGTGAAAATCTTCGGTCTAGCAGTTATCGGTACAGAACGTCATGAAAGCCGTCGTATTGATAATCAGTTACGTGGTCGTGCTGGTCGTCAAGGGGATCCTGGTGTGACGCAGTTCTACTTATCGATGGAAGATGAATTAATGCGCCGATTTGGTTCAGATAATATGAAAGCAATGATGGATCGTCTTGGTATGGATGATTCCCAGCCAATTGAAAGTAAAATGGTTTCTCGAGCGGTAGAGTCTGCACAAAAACGTGTTGAAGGAAATAACTATGATGCACGTAAGCAGTTATTACAATACGATGATGTACTTCGTCAGCAACGTGAAGTGATTTATAAGCAGCGTCAAGAAGTAATGGAATCGGAAAACTTACGTGGCATTATTGAAGGTATGATGAAATCTACAGTAGAACGTGCTGTTGCGCTTCACACACAAGAGGAAATTGAAGAAGATTGGAACATTAAAGGTCTTGTTGACTACTTAAATACAAACCTTCTTCAAGAAGGAGACGTAAAAGAAGAAGAATTACGTCGCCTTGCTCCTGAGGAAATGAGCGAACCGATTATCGCGAAATTAATAGAGCGTTACAATGACAAAGAAAAGCTTATGCCAGAAGAGCAAATGCGTGAGTTTGAGAAAGTTGTTGTATTCCGCGTTGTAGATACAAAATGGACGGAGCATATTGATGCGATGGATCACCTTCGTGAAGGTATTCATTTACGTGCTTACGGTCAAATTGATCCACTTCGTGAGTACCAAATGGAAGGATTTGCGATGTTCGAGTCAATGGTTGCTTCTATTGAAGAGGAAATTTCTCGTTACATTATGAAAGCTGAAATTGAACAAAACTTAGAACGTCAAGAAGTTGTTCAAGGTGAAGCTGTTCATCCATCTAGCGACGGCGAAGAAGCGAAGAAAAAGCCAGTTGTAAAAGGTGACCAAGTGGGCCGCAACGATTTATGTAAATGTGGTAGCGGTAAAAAATATAAAAACTGCTGTGGTATTGTTCAGTAATATAGGGCGGTAGCTTTGGCTGTTTTGCAAACTTTTATATCAAAAATGTATAATTAAGAAGGGTTAAACTCTCTCCGTAATAAGTGGAGAGAGTTTCCCTTGTTTTCATACGAAAGTAACAGCAATTACATAGAGGTGAAGGAAATGGAATTAGTAGAAATTAGACAGGAATTAGAGAAAATGGCTAAGCGATTAGCGGCTTTTAGGGGGTCTCTTTGACCTTCCTACTAAGGAGAAACAAATTGCAGAATTAGAAGAAAAAATGATGAGCGCAGGATTTTGGGATGACCAACAAGGCGCGCAAGCTGTAATTAATGAAGCGAATGCGTTAAAAGATATGGTTGGAAGTTTCCGTCAATTAGATGAAACGTTCGAAAATTTAGAAGTAACGCATGAGCTTTTAAAAGAAGAATACGATGAAGATTTACATGAGGAATTAGAGTCAGAAGTAAAAGGCTTAATTCAAGAAATGAATGAGTATGAGCTTCAGTTACTATTAAGTGATCCTTATGATAAAAATAATGCAATTTTAGAATTACATCCAGGTGCAGGTGGAACTGAGTCACAAGACTGGGGTTCTATGTTATTACGTATGTATACACGTTGGGCTGAAAAACGTGGATTTAAAGTAGAAACGGTTGACTATTTACCAGGTGATGAAGCTGGTATTAAGAGTGTAACTTTATTAATTAAAGGTCATAACGCTTACGGTTACTTAAAAGCAGAGAAAGGTGTACATCGTCTTGTACGTATTTCACCATTTGATTCTTCAGGTCGTCGTCATACGTCGTTCGTATCTTGTGAAGTTGTACCAGAGTTCAATGATGAAGTTGAAATTGAAGTACGTACAGAAGATTTAAAAATTGATACGTACCGCGCAAGTGGAGCGGGTGGGCAGCACGTTAATACGACAGATTCAGCAGTTCGTATTACACATACACCGACAAATACAGTTGTAACGTGTCAGTCGGAACGTTCTCAAATTAAAAACCGTGAGCATGCGATGAAGATGTTAAAAGCGAAATTATATCAAAAGAAACTAGAAGAACAACAGGCACAATTAGATGAAATCCGCGGGGAACAAAAAGAAATCGGATGGGGTAGCCAAATCCGTTCTTACGTATTCCACCCGTATTCTCTTGTAAAAGACCACCGTACAAATACGGAGGTTGGTAACGTACAAGCAGTTATGGATGGAGAGATTGATCCATTTATTGATGCCTACTTACGTTCTCGCATCTAATAAGTGAAAAAAAGCCAACTAAATTGTTGGCCCACGCTGAGGATATAGAGGATATAAAGAATTTGATTTTATTTTTATAGATGAAGTAAAGAGGAAGAGAAGTTGGAAACGACAACTTCTCTTTTTGATGGGATTATATGTAGATTACAATGGTGTATATTGTTTTGTAAAAAGTAGAGAATAGTAAAATAGAGCGATAATAGGGTAAAGATTTATATAGAACATTTCTAATTTTCCTTTTAAAAAGGATTCTTTATAGAAGTTTTTTAAGCTGTTCACAGAATTGAAACAACTTATGAAAGCTTTATTTTATCAAGGTTCTCACTGTATTTTTGAGGAATATGAAATACACCTTAGTTTTTCTATATAAAGATAATGCTTATAATGAAAATGAGTGTGTTAGGAATAAAAAGAATATCAACAATGGGGAGCGATAGAAGTGAAAAAGAAATTGTTGGCTATTGCGCTAGGGACATCGGTTGTTTTTGCTTTAGGAGCATGCGGAAATAAAGAAGAGAGTAAGTCTTCGAAACAGTCTGCAAGCACAGACAGCGCAGAACAAATTTTCCAAAGAAGTTGTGCTGGATGTCACGCGACAGATTTATCAGGGGCAACTGGACCTGATTTAAGAAAAGTAGGCGGTAAGTACGACGCTGCAGATATCGAAGAGATTATTAAAAAAGGCCGCGGTTCAATGTCACCAGGACTTATTCAAGGTGAAGATGCGAAAAAAGTATCTGAATGGTTAGCTGAACATAAATAAAAAAGGTGAACTGGACGAGTTGATAATATAGGTCAACTCGTTTTCCTTTTCATTTATGTAACATAACTGTAACAAAAATGTATCCGAACTGGAAACCGTTTGATGTTACAATGGGGTTTGTAGAATTTTGCTGAAATATATTACATAGAGTGGTATTGCTTATGAGAAAGCATAAGTAAACTACCTTCAACAAGGATGACTAAGTGAAAATGAAGGATGTCTTTTATTTTCAGATGTACAGAAAAGTATTTCGAAAAAAATCATTAAGTATTGGGTGATAAATAATGATAAAAATGACGAATGTTTATAAGGAGTACCCGAATGGTATGAAAGCCATTGCTGGTCTTACAGTTAACATTAAACAAGGTGAGTTCGTATACGTAGTTGGACCGAGTGGAGCCGGAAAATCTACATTTATTAAAATGATGTATCGTGAAGAGAAGCCATCTACAGGATCAATTAATGTAAATGGACTTGTTATTGAAACATTGGCAGAAAGAGATGTTCCATATTTTCGTCGTCAATTAGGCGTAATTTTCCAAGATTTTAAATTACTACCTAAATTAACGGTATATGAGAATGTTTCGTTTGCTTTAGAAGTAATTGAAGAAGAACCAGATGCAATTCGTGAGCGTGTAACAGAGGTTTTAGGTCTTGTAGGTCTTGAAGATCGTGCAGATGCAATTCCAAGTGAACTTTCAGGTGGAGAGCAACAACGTGTTGCGATTGCAAGAGCGATTGTAAATCGACCAAAGGTTGTAATTGCCGATGAGCCAACAGGTAACTTAGATATTGAAACAGCTCTTGATATTATGAAGATTTTTACTCGCATTAATGAGCGTGGTACAACAATTGTTATGGCGACGCATAATGCAGATATCGTAAATACAATCCGTCATCGTGTAATCGCGATTGAAGGCGGAAAAATTGTTCGAGACGAGATTGAGGGAGGATACGGATATGAAGGCTAAGACCCTTAGTCGACATTTGCGAGAAGGTGTAAAGAATCTATCACGTAACGGATGGATGACATTTGCTTCTGTTAGTGCAGTAACAGTTACATTATTACTTGTAGGTGTCTTTTTAACAGCGATTATGAATATGAACCATTTTGCGACGAAAGTAGAGCAAGATGTAGAGATTCGTGTACACATTGATCCAGCTGCGAAAGAAGCTGATCAAAAGAAATTAGAAGAAGATATGAGTAAGATTGCAAAAGTAGATTCTATTAAATATTCTTCTAAAGAAGAAGAGTTAAAACGTTTAATTAAAAGCTTAGGTGATAGCGGAAAAACGTTTGAGTTATTTGAACAAGATAACCCACTTAAAAACGTATTCGTTGTAAAAGCAAAAGAACCAACAGATACAGCGACAATCGCGAAGAAGGTTGAAAAAATGCAGTTTGTCAGTAATGTTCAGTACGGAAAAGGGCAAGTTGAACGATTATTTGATACTGTAAAAACTGGTCGTAACATTGGGATTGCGTTAATTGCTGGTCTTTTATTCACAGCAATGTTCTTAATCTCTAACACAATTAAAATTACAATTTATGCTCGTAGTACAGAAATTGAAATTATGAAACTTGTTGGTGCAACAAACTGGTTCATTCGTTGGCCATTCTTGCTAGAGGGGTTATTCTTAGGAGTATTAGGATCAATTATTCCAATTGGCCTAATTCTAGTTACGTATAATTCGTTGCAAGGTGTGTTTAACGAAAAACTTGGCGGAACAATTTTCGAGCTTCTACCATACAGTCCTTTCGTATTCCAATTAGCTGGTTTACTAGTGTTAATCGGTGCGTTAATCGGTATGTGGGGAAGTGTAATGTCAATTCGTCGTTTCTTAAAAGTATAAAAAGTTGCAAACATAATTCGTACAAGCTTATCATATAGTAGAAATAGGTAAAGGCATCACACACTGTGTGATGCCTTTTGCTACACCACCTGTGTGTTTTGGAAAGGGGAATTCCGCATTGAAACGTAGAGTTGCAATTATTGGAATGGTTGTTGCATTTTTAATTGGTGCTGGCGGAATGTTTGCAGGCATGTCTGTATTTGGGGTTAACCCAGCAGAAGTAACGCAAACAATTTCGAGTGGGAATGCTAGCACTGCGCAAGGGAATTTGGCAAAAATTAATGAGGCGTATGCACTAATTGATTCACGTTATGTGGAAGACGTGAAAGATGAAAAGTTAGTTGAAGGTGCAATACAAGGCATGTTGTCTACGCTGAAGGACCCTTATTCCACGTATATGGATAAAGAAACAGCCAAACAGTTTAGTGAATCGCTTGATCCTGAATTAGAGGGGATTGGGGCTGAGGTGAACAAAACGGACGATAAGCTTATTATCGTATCGCCAATTAAAGGTTCACCAGCAGAAAAGATAGGAATTAAACCGAATGACCAAATTTTATCTGTAGATGGAAACAGTGTGAAAGACTTATCACGTGAAGAAGCAGTATTAAAGATCCGTGGTAAAAAAGGAACGACTGTCGCAATTGAAATTAAACGTGCGGGAGTAACTGATCCGATTGTATTTAAAATTAAGCGTGAAAAAATTCCGATCTTTACAGTGTTTAGTTCTGTGAAGCAAGAGAGCGGAAGAGATATCGGTTATATGCAAATCACTTCTTTTGCTGAAAATACAGCGAAGGAATTTAAGGATCAGTTAAAAGAGTTAGAGAAGAAAAATATAAAAGGCTTAGTTATTGACGTGCGTGGTAATCCTGGTGGCTATTTAAATAGTGTAGAAGATATACTGGGAGAAATTATGACGAATAAAAAGCCGATGCTACAAGTAGAGCAGCGAAATGGTGAGAAGAAGAAATTCTCTACGGAACTGAAAGAGAGAAAACCATATCCAATTTCAGTATTAATTGATAATGGAAGTGCTTCTGCTTCAGAGATTTTAGCTGGTGCACTGAAGGAAGGAGAAGGATACGATTTAATTGGTGAAAAGACATTTGGTAAAGGTACTGTCCAGCAAGCTGTTCCATTTAAAGACGGCAGCAACATTAAATTAACGATGTTTAAATGGTTAACACCGGATGGGAACTGGATTCATAAAAAAGGAATCACGCCAACAGTAGAAGTGAAGCAACCAAATTATTATCATGCGACACCAATTCAAATTGAAAAAACACTTTCATACAATTCAAATGATGTACAAGTAAAACATGCTCAAGAAATGCTTAAGAGCTTAGGATATGTACCAGGTCGTGAAGATGGATACTTTAGTAAAGAGACAGAATCAGCGCTGAAAGCATTCCAAAATGCGAATGAAATGGAAGCGACAGGACAGCTTGATAAAAAGACAGCTGAAGCGATTCAAACTAAAATTATCGAAAAAATCCGTTCTGGAGAAAATGATCTACAATTACAGTCAGCATTAAAATTAATGGCAAAATAAGAAGAAATACAGGCAGTTTGCTGCCTGTATTTTTTTGTGTTAAACAAACGTTTGTTTAGTTATGATAATATAAAAAGAAAGAATGATATAAATGGTGGTGAATGAGTTCGTGGAGTCGTGGATTTTTGAAATAATGCGGGCAGTTGGACGTTTTTTCTTACACCCTGCTGTCTATATATTTGTAATAAGTAGTATCTTCGTTGGATACTTACGTATGTTAAGAGAACGAAAAGATTTTTCTTTTAAAGTTTATGATATTTGGTTTGAACTGCGAACCTCTCTATTTGCAGGGATTGGATACGGATTAGTAGTATCTATTATTACGATTGGGCTTGGACTTGTTGTTTCTAAAGCAAGCTTATGGGCCATTTTAATTTGGACATTACTATTTGGATTAACGGCTATGTATCGATATTTATCAGCGGCTTATACATTTAGCATTGCGATTGTATGTGTTCTATTATCTTCTAAGCTACCAGTTTCCTTCTTACAGCTTCGAGAAGGTGAAGAGAATACCATTGTATCCCTTGCTATTTTGCTAGGCGTTATGCTTATTGTAGAAGGCTTATTGATTTCTAAAAACGCAGTAGGATATTCTACACCGAAGATTAGGAAGGGGAAGCGTGGATTAAAGATTGGTTTACACGAATCAAAGCGTTTATGGATCGTTCCTATTTTTATTCTTGTACCGGGTGATGCGGTAACGCAGTTTATTTCATGGTGGCCTGTCGTTTCAATAGGTTCAAATACATATTCTCTATTTCTCGTTCCATTTTTAATTGGATTTATGAGAAAGATTAAAAGTTATGAGCCGACGGAAGCTTTATTATTTACAGGAAGACGTGTTTATGGGTTAGCAGGACTTGTGCTCGTTTTAGGAATCGCAAGTTACTGGTGGCATGTACTTGCAATTATCGCGATGGGAGTCGCAATGCTTGGGCGTTTCACAATTTCGATGCAAGAGAAAATTACTGATGAAACAAGACCAGCGTATTTTGCTGCACGCAATGATGGGCTCGTTGTACTAGATACAATCCCAAATACAATTGGAGCAGAGCTAAAATTACTACCTGGAGAAATTATTACGAAAGTAAATGGAGTCATTCCAAAAAGCGCCGAGGAATTTTATGATGCGCTTCAAACGAAGACGACAGGAGCATTTTGTAAATTAGAAGTATTAGATACAAATGGTGAGCTTCGTCTTGCACAAACTGCATTATATGCTGGTGGACATCACGAATTAGGTATTGTATTCGTTGAGCAGGAGCATGAGTGGGATTCGGAAGCGATGTAATAGAAGGAATGGTATCACCTTGTGGTGGTACCTTTTTTTGTTTTGGGGGAGGGTAGTTAGTAAATGAAATTTATATCGGCGATTATTTGAATATATCGACTCTCTGGAAAAAATGACAAATACCAAAAATCTTATTTTTAGTTTCATAGACGGATAACTTGAATAATTATTTGATAATGGTTATCATTTAGAGAGTCTTTTTAATTTTGGAAAATGGAGGTAAGATATGCTGCGTAAATTTTTTTCTTACTATAAACCGTATAAAGGTTTATTTATACTCGACTTTTCTTGTGCGGTTGTCGCAGGATTACTAGAACTTGGCTTCCCGCTTATCGTAAATCAATTTATTGATAAGTTATTGCCAGGACAAAACTGGACGCTTATTTTATGGGCTTGTTTCGGTTTACTTGCAGTGTATATATTAAATGCAGGCTTACAATATGTTGTTACATATTGGGGACATATGCTTGGTGTTAACATTGAAACGGATATGAGGCAGAAATTATTTGATCATATTCAAAAGCTATCATTTAGATTTTTTGACAATAATAAAACAGGTCATTTAATTTCACGTCTTACAAACGACTTAATGGAAATTGGGGAAATTGCTCACCATGGACCAGAAGATTTATTTATCGCTATTATGACTTTAGTTGGGGCATTTTCATTTATGATGATGATCAACTGGAAGTTAGCGCTATTAACGTTCTTCGTCATTCCATTCTTATTATGGTTAGCACTTTACTTCAACAAAAAAATGACAGGTACATTTAGACGTTTATTCTCAGACGTTGCTGATTTCAATGCATGTATTGAGAATAATGTTGGTGGTATTCGCGTAGTACAAGCATTCGGAAATGAAAAGTTTGAGAAAGAGCAATTTGCTGTTAACAACGCTCGTTTCCGCACAACGAAATTAATGGCGTATAAAATTATGGCATTAAATTCATCGATTAGTTATATGCTCATGCGTCTCGTAACACTCTTCGTCTTAATATGCGGTACATGGTTTGTTCTGCAAGGTGAATTAACGTACGGTGGATTTATTGGATTCGTTCTATTAACGAATATTTTCTTCCGCCCAATTGAAAAAATTAATGCGGTAATCGAAAGCTATCCGAAAGGGATCGCTGGTTTTAAGAGATATGTAGAGCTTCTTGAAACAGAGCCAGATATTGTAGACTCTAAAGGTGCGATGGAAGTTAAACATGTACATGGTGATATTCAATATAACAACATTACGTTCGGATATGAAAATAAAGAACCGATTTTAAATGACATTAGTTTGAACATACATGCAGGTGAAACGGTTGCGTTCGTTGGACCATCAGGAGCTGGAAAAACAACGTTATGTAGTTTACTCCCACGTTTTTATGAACAATCGTCTGGTTCAATCCAAATTGATGGTATTGATACGAAAGATATGACATTATCTTCACTTCGTAAACAAATTGGAATTGTGCAGCAAGATGTGTTCTTATTCTCAGGAACGATTCGTGAAAATATTGCTTATGGAAATTTAAAGGCGTCAGAAGCTGAAATTTGGCAGGCGGTAAAACGTGCGCAGTTAGAAGACTTAATTTACTCACAACCAGACGGTTTAGATACCGTTATCGGTGAGCGTGGTGTGAAACTTTCTGGTGGACAGAAACAGCGTCTAGCGATTGCTCGTATGTTCTTGAAAAACCCACCAATTTTAATATTAGATGAAGCGACTTCTGCATTAGATACAGAGACGGAACTAGCGATTCAAAAATCGCTTGCAGAACTATCTGTCGGCCGTACAACATTAGTTATCGCTCACAGGCTTGCAACGATTAAAAATGCAGATCGTATCGTCGTTGTAAATAAAGATGGTATTGCAGAACAAGGTTCGCATGAGGAACTAATTGAGCAAGGCGGAGGATACAGCCGATTATACGAAGCTCAGTTCAGTTCATAAATATAATTTCTGCTGAATTAGTGCACCATAAGTAAGTGAAAATCTTATATGGGAGGCTATAAAGCATGATTGTAACAACAACGTCTACAATTCAAGGAAAAGAAATTATTGAGTACATCGATATCGTCAATGGAGAAGCGATTATGGGCGCGAATATCGTTCGTGACCTTTTCGCTTCTGTTCGTGACGTTGTCGGCGGTCGCGCGGGTGCTTATGAAAGTAAATTAAAAGAAGCGCGCGACATCGCAATGGAAGAAATGAAAACTTTCGCAAGACAAAAAAATGCGAATGCAATTGTTGGTATCGACGTGGATTACGAAGTAGTTCGCGAAGGAATGCTAATGGTTGCGGTGAGCGGGACTGCTGTCCGTATATAAAAGTAAAAAGCCGTGCATCAGCACGGCTTTTTACTTTTATATGTCGAAGTTTCAATATTTCTTGGGAAATGCGGAAGGTCCCGTCGATATATAGGGAAGACATTAGAGTACTTCTTTACATTTTTGAATTTGAGTTAATAATTTTGCGTATTCTTGTTCGAGAGATGTGATGTCATCGTGATGATTTGGTATGGAAATTCGGCCAATGATTTCTGTTAATTTTGTTTGTAATCGTAATAAATCTTGTTCAGTAACGTTTACAGAATCCCCGGTTGTTCTTTTTGTGTATTGCTCGTAATTACCATGGAATATTCTTGGTTCACTCTCATCTACTTGTAGAATATGGTCTGCAACAGAGCGAATAAAGGCACGGTCATGGCTAATGAAAAGTATTGTGCCAGGGTATTCTTGTAACATAATTTCTAATTCTTCTTGCGTCGCTAAGTCTAACTAGTTTGTCAAACTTATTTCTGTTCGCTATTTTTGAATTTATTATTATACAATTGTGCTTTTGCCAGCGCCTCAGCATCGTTTTGGATTTCATCTAGTCCATTCGCATCCCCAATAATATATCCTTCAAATGATGAACCAACAAAATCAAAGATGTATTGAAACTGAGCGATAAGCGGCAATGCTTTCAGTTTTGGATTGTCTCCGCCAACGATGACAACATACATTTTTTTGCCTTTCATTTTTTCTTTGAAATGAAGAGATGTATCGCGCAAGCTTTGTGACCAACGATCGACGAAGTTTTTCATATGTCCGCTCATTCCGTACCAGTATAGCGGTGTAGCAAAGATAATTGTGTCGTGCTCTAACATGCGTTTCGTTAACTGCTCATAATCATCATTTACAGGTTGGAATCCTTCTGTATCATGGCGCTTATCTGTAATAGGATAGACTGTGTGATCACGTAAATAAATTTGTTCTGTTTCAATTCCATCAATCATCATATGTGTTAAAGCTTCCGTATTTCCGTTTTTTCTTGAACTGCCATGTATAACAAACATGTAATCATCCCTTTTCTTTTGCTTGTTTTAGGAGTGAAACGTGTTTTTGCAAATTTGTTTGGATGTTGGAAAGCAATGAGATTTGCTTTGTTACTTCATTGAGTTTATCTTCATAAAGCGTAAGAATGCTGCTGCACGGATTGTCGTATAGGTGCGGTTCAATTGCAAGGCAACGCAGCATCCTTGCTGTCTCTTCTAAATTTAAGCCAATTTGTAAGTACATTTGAATAAGTTCTACTTTTTCGATGGCACTTTCATTAAAATCACGGTAGCCATTTGCGAGGCGCTTAGAAGGGAGTAGTCTCTTTTCTTCGTAATGTCTTAGTGATCTTTCACTAACGCCAGTTTCTTTTGATAATTCTCCAATTCGCAATGTGTTTCACTCCTTTTACATGTATTGTAAACCTTCACACTAATGTGAAGGTCAATGCTGTTTTTTCGCAAAAGAGTCTACATGATTTAAAAACACCTGAATGGCTTTAGACGGGATGAAGTATTTGCCGCGCACGATGGAGAATGGACGGATGAGTTGTTCATTTGGAACTTCGACGTGGAATAGCTCTTTTGCCAGTAGCTCTTTTCGTACAGTCCAATCAGAAAGTATAGCGATGCCAAGTCCGGCACTAACTGCTTCCTTAACGCTTTGGATACTACTAAATGTAAAGAATCGTTTCATTTTCAAATGGTGTTGATGAATAAAGCGGTCACTATAAGCGCGTGTACCAGAACCACTTTCTCTTAATACCCATACTTGATCTTGGAGTGTACTTTCATTTATTTCATTTGTGCGGAGCAGTGGATGATTTGGAGGGACGACGAGCTTCATTTCATCTTGCATAAACGTTTCAACGTCAACGTCGGCGTATACGACTTGCCCTTCCACTAAGCCGATATCGATTTGATTAGAGCGAAGGCTTTGTAAAACGTCTTCTGTATTTGAGATAAAGGTATGAACTTCGACGTGTGGATTTTCATTCGCATAGTTAGCCAGTATTTTTGGAAGTAAGTATTCGCCAATTGTGAAACTAGCACCGATGCGAAGAGTTCCTGTTACAACGTTATGTAATTCGTTAATTTCTTGTTTGGCTTCTTCGTAAAGAGAGAGCATTTGCTTTGCATGTATATATAGTATGTTTCCAGCCTCCGTCACTTGGACGTGCTTTGGGGAGCGCTGAATAAGAGTAGTGCCAAATTCGTTTTCTAAGTTGCGTATATGCATACTTACGCCAGGTTGTGAAAGGTTTAATAATTCTGCTGCACGGGAGAAGTGTTTCTGTTCAACGACAGTAACAAAAATTTTTAAAATGTCTACGTTCATATAATGGGCTCCTTTCTTTTTCTATCATCTTATCATAAGTATTTCTGATGATAGAGATTTGGTATTGGTATTAAACTTATTATAGAAACTCTCTTATAATGTAAGTAGAAAGAACATGCATGTTCCAATACGATTATTGGAGTGGTTCAAAGTGGAACAAACACTTGTTATACAAAAGAAGAAGGGCTTTGGATTTTCGCAAGGAATTGGGATTACATTATTAATCGCAATTGCCGCGAAATATTTAGCAGAGCTTCCATTTTTAAATATTATGGGACAATTAGTAATTGCTATTCTAATTGGGATGGTTTGGCGAGCAGCTATCGGAGTTCCACAAGAAGCGATAGCTGGAACGAATTTCGCGAGTAAGAAGTTACTTCGCTTTGGGATCATCTTACTTGGAATGCGATTAAATCTTGTTGATATTGCGAAGGCAGGGCCGAAAGTATTGGTCATCGCTGCGGTTGTTATTGCATTTACGATTTTCGTTGTATATGGACTAACGAAAGTATTTAAAGTAGAAAAGAAACTCGGAATTTTAACAGCGTGTGGAACAGCAATTTGCGGTGCGGCAGCGGTCGTGGCAATTGCACCGCAAGTGAAAGCAAAAGATGACGAAACAGCAGTTGGAGCAGCGATTATCGCAATTTTAGGTACTATATTTACGCTTATTTATACGTTATTATATCCAGTGCTTGGTTTATCTCCATACGGTTACGGTGTATTCTCAGGTGCGACGCTGCATGAGATCGCCCATGTCATCGCAGCTGCGGCACCAGGAGGAAGCACGGCTGTAGACATCGCAGTTATCGTGAAATTAACGCGCGTTGCAATGCTTGTGCCAGTAGCGATTTTAATTGGATTATGGTTTGGTAAGAGTGAAGGTAGCGAGGAAAAAAAATCGTGGCGCGATCTTCCAATTCCGTGGTTCATCTTCGGATTTTTAGCGATGAGTGCAGTGCATTCGCTCGGGGTTATACCAGAAGTTGTTGCCGGCTACATTGTTGTCATTGCTTACATGCTGATTGCAATGGCGATGGCGGGGCTTGGTTTAAATGTAGAGTTTAAAACGTTCCGTAAGTTAGGAAGTAAGGCATTCGTGGCGGGGCTGATCGGCTCGGTTTGCCTTTCTATTCTTGGATACGTTCTTGTATATGCGTTAGGATTTATGTAGTAGGACGAAGAAGCTGTTCCAAAAGATATTTTGGGACAGCTTTTTTCTTATGCTTATAGTGCTATCGATGTCGATATATTAAAAAAACGCTGATATAAATTGAACTACTCTTGTACTTTGTTAGAGTAGATGTTTAGTGAAATGTTTTTCTAAAATTTGTAAGGATATCTTTACTTGTTGCTGGAAAATATTTATAATTTAAGTAAAGATATCTTTACTTTTGAAGGTGGATCCTATGGGTGTGAAAAATAAAATAAAAGAGTTAAGAAAGCAAAATCATATAACACAAGTTGAAATGGCAAAGGCGATGCAGGTGACGCGGCAGACGATAGTGGCGATTGAAAATCATCATTACAATCCGAGTCTAGAGTTATCCTTAAAAATCGCCAAGTATTTTGGAGTGAAGGTGGAGGAAATCTTTACGCTGGAGTAAGGGAGAAAGAAAATAAATGATAAGTTTGAGAGATTTCAATTAGATTAAACGTTTAAATATATAAGGATTGGTTTTGGTTTATTGATAAGTATCGCATCAACGAGCGTGTTAGCAACAAGGAATAGATAGAAAAAAGGGGAACTGGGATGGGATTACCGGTATTATGTGTCGCTACGGCTATTTTTGCTTTGTTTTGGGGAATGCAAAACTTTTCTCGTAATCCAGTGCCAAGTATTTGTATTATGATTGGTACTGTAGGTTTAACGTATTATTTATTAGTATTAGCCCATTATCATAAAACGGCAACGAGTGTTGTTGTTGGAGCACTTATTTTATTTTGTGGGCGCGCCATACAAAAGGGGTTATTTCCATAAAAGCTGTTTATACACTTTGTATAAACAGCTTTTTGTATTTTTTTACAAATTACTTGAAAGTTACGTAACGTCATCTTTTATAATGAAGGGGAAGAGGTGATGGTAGTGATTTCAATACAAGAATTGACGAGAGAAACAGGGGTTACAGTACGTACATTACGTTATTACGATCAAATAGATTTGTTAAAGCCGAGCGGGAAAACAGAAGGTGGGCATCGTTTATATAGTGAAGTTGACGTAATAAGGCTGCAACAAATTTTATTTTTAAAGGAAATGGGATTTTCATTAAAAGAGGCTGCGAATATGTTAGTAAAAGGTGAGCTTAACTTAAAGGATTCTCTTGAAAAACAACTTCGGTTTGTACAGGAAGAACAAAAGAAATTTAATCGAATGGAGCGTGTTTTACAAGCTGTTGTTTATTCGGTAGATGTGGAGGGAGATCTTGATTGGAAAGTTATGTTTGAACTTATTCAGCTTTCGAAACAGTCTCCTCGTATACGTGAAATATTCCAAAATGAAGTGTTTTCAAAGGAAGAACAAAAGTTGCTTCACAATTTGCCGAATATGAGTGAAGAAGATCCGAATGTTTTAGAATGGGTAGATTTATTAAAGCAATTCCGTACTTTTATGAAGGAAGGTAAAGAAGCTGCTAATGATGAGGTACAAGGGGCAACGAAAAAATTAATGCAGAAGTGTTTAGAAATGGCTAATGGTGACGAAGCATTTTTAGATAAGTTATGGGAAGTTAGAAAATCGAAGGAAGATTCACAGAAAATGAGCATGTATCCAATTGAAGAAGAACTTTTAATATATATGGATGAAGCTTTTCGTATTTATGATGAAAAGGAGAAGGATAAATGAGTATACTCGCAGAATATCGTTGGTATTTTTTAATTGGGGCAGAAATTGTATTTTGGTTATCAGCTATCGGTTTCTTTTTACTCCGTTACGGATTCCGTTTGAAAAAGGCGAGCTTTATTATGGGGATTGTACTCCTCGTAAATGAAGTGTTTATTTTAACATTAGGGGTAGTGGACTATTATCAAACAGGAAAGTTCTCTAATTTTCAAATCATTACTGTAATTATTTTATTGTATGCAGTTTTCTACGGGAAAAAGGATTTGAAGAAGCTGGATATATTTGCGCAAAAGCTAGTTGCGAAATGGCGTAATGAACCAGCGCCAATTATGGAAGAGCACGTAGAATTAACAGGTATGGCCTATGCGAAGCAGGAAATAAAAAATTGGGTATTACATCTTGTTTTATTCGTTGGTGTGCACATATTCTTTTTCTTTGCGTATGGATTTATTTCGTTTGAACAATGGGGTAATTGGTTAGAATCGGGAATCGTTTTAAATAAAGCTGCAAGTCGCGTGAGCCAAGTGTGGGCAATTATATTTTTAGTTGATACAGCGATTTCATTTTCATATGTGATTTTTCCGAAGAAGGAGAAAGGAAAAGAAAAGCTACTTTCATAGTTGAAAGTAGCTTTTGGGTATACAAATAATTTTTATAGGAGAGGATGACAATAGGAAAAAGAATCAGTTTTATATGTCTATTTCTCTTTAGTTTAGTAGCATGTGCACCATCTAACACTACAATTAACAAGAAGAATGATGTCATTGTAAAGGGAACCAGGATTTCCAATCTAGATAAATTCGAGCAGTTCGTTTGGAATGTGGAACAAGGGAAAGTTGATGAAATAAGAATTGTACAGTATACCGATGAAGGTGACCCGGTTTTTCAAACGTTAGAGCATAGTGGGAAAGATATCCTTTATGTGTTAGATAGTAGACAAGACAAATTTGCTGGTGAGGATAAAAGGTTATATAAAGATAGCTGTAAAAGGATTGTTAAAGAGCAGCGTGAATCGCAAACGGCTTATAGGTTAATAGACTGTGTGAATGAAAATGGGCGCAATGGATATGACTTAGTATATGTACCTAAAAAATAGAGTTAGTAGAGGAAGGAAGTATTTACTCCTTCCTTTTTCTATGTGTATATTGTCGAAAACTTTACCGAATATCTGTTCGTTTTTTTAGGTTTTTTATAGGTATTCGTGGTAAAATAATAATACAGATTTTTATGAGGAGGTCGGATTTTCTTGGAACGTCAATTTGAAATTGTCTCAGCGTATTCCCCGCAAGGTGATCAGCCGGTAGCTATAGAGAAGCTTGTAGAGGGAATTAATAGTGGAAAGAAAAAGCAAGTGTTGCTTGGAGCGACAGGAACGGGTAAGACATTTACGATTTCAAATGTCATTAAAGAAGTGCAAAAGCCAACACTTGTCATGGCTCACAATAAAACATTAGCAGGTCAGTTATATAGTGAGCTAAAAGACTTTTTCCCGAATAATGCAGTTGAATATTTTGTTAGTTATTACGATTATTATCAGCCAGAAGCGTATGTACCACAAACAGATACGTTTATTGAAAAGGACGCGCAGATTAATGATGAAATTGATAAATTGCGTCACTCGGCAACGTCTGCATTATTTGAACGGGACGATGTAATTATCGTTGCGAGTGTATCGTGTATATATGGTTTAGGTTCTCCTGAAGAATACCGCGAGTTAGTTGTGTCACTTCGAGTTGGTATGGAGAAGGACCGCAATCAATTGCTTCGTGAACTTGTTGATGTACAGTATGGACGTAATGATATTGATTTCAAGCGTGGTACATTCCGTGTGCGCGGAGATGTAGTTGAAATCTTCCCAGCATCACTTGATGAGCATTGTATTCGGATTGAATTTTTCGGCGATGAAATTGATCGTATTCGTGAAGTAAATGCGTTAACAGGTGAAGTATTAGCAGAACGTGATCATGTAGCAATCTTCCCAGCATCTCACTTCGTTACACGTGAAGAGAAAATGAAGGTCGCTATTGAAAATATCGAAAAAGAATTAGAAGAGCGTTTAAAGGAATTAAATGATAACGGTAAGTTGCTAGAAGCACAGCGTATAGAGCAACGTACACGTTATGATTTAGAAATGATGCGCGAGATGGGCTTTTGTTCAGGGATTGAAAACTATTCCCGTCATTTAACACTTCGTCCAGCGGGTGCAACACCGTATACGTTATTGGACTATTTCCCGGAAGATTTCTTAATTGTTATGGATGAGTCGCACGTATCAGTGCCACAAGTAAGAGCGATGTATAACGGGGACCAAGCACGTAAGCAAGTGCTTGTGGATCATGGATTCCGTCTGCCGTCAGCTTTAGATAATAGACCGCTCATGTTTGATGAGTTTGAGGAGAAAACAAATCAAGTTATTTACGTTTCGGCGACGCCAGGACCGTACGAGTTAGAGCAGTCACCAGAAGTAATAGAACAAATTATTCGTCCAACAGGGCTTTTAGATCCACCAATCGATATACGACCTATTGAAGGTCAAATTGACGATCTATTAGGAGAGATTCAAGATCGTATTGCAAAAAATGAACGTGTACTAATTACGACTTTAACGAAGAAAATGTCAGAGGATTTAACGGATTACTTAAAAGATGTAGGAATTAAAGTGAACTATCTTCACTCTGAAATTAAAACGTTAGAACGTATTGAAATTATTCGTGACCTTCGCCTTGGTAAGTTTGATGTACTTGTCGGTATTAACTTATTACGAGAAGGATTAGATATTCCAGAAGTATCACTTGTAGCGATTTTAGATGCAGATAAGGAAGGGTTCTTGCGTTCAGAACGTTCGTTAATTCAAACGATTGGTCGTGCGGCGCGTAATGAAAACGGCCGCGTTATTATGTACGCAGATCGCATAACGAGATCGATGGGAATTGCAATTGAAGAAACGCAGCGTCGTCGTACTATACAAGAAGCTTACAATGAAGAGCATGGTATCACGCCGAAAACGATTCAAAAAGGCGTTCGTGATGTAATCCGTGCAACGACAGCGGCTGAAGAGACAGAAACATACGAAGCAACTCCTGCTAAGAAAATGACGAAAAAAGAGCGCGAAAAGACAATTGCGAAGATGGAAGCAGAGATGAAAGAAGCAGCAAAAGCGTTAGACTTCGAGCGTGCAGCTGAACTAAGAGATTTACTATTAGAATTAAAAGCGGAAGGGTGAAAAGAGTGAGTAAGAGCAAGGATTTTATCGTTGTAAAAGGTGCTAGAGCACATAACTTAAAAAATATTGATGTAACCATTCCGAGAAATCAGCTTGTTGTTGTAACGGGATTGTCTGGTTCGGGGAAATCATCATTAGCATTTGATACGATTTATGCAGAAGGGCAGCGCAGATATGTAGAATCGTTATCTGCGTATGCGCGCCAGTTTTTAGGACAAATGGATAAGCCGGATGTAGATACGATTGAAGGATTGTCACCAGCGATTTCAATCGATCAAAAAACGACGAGTCGTAATCCACGTTCAACTGTCGGAACAGTGACGGAGATTTATGATTATTTACGTTTATTATTTGCACGAATTGGTACGCCAATTTGTCCGAATCATGGGATTGAAATTACATCACAAACAGTCGAGCAGATGGTAGACCGTGTTCTTGAATATCCTGAGCGTACGAAATTACAAGTGTTAGCGCCTATCGTGTCTGGGCGTAAAGGAGCGCATGTGAAAGTACTTGAAGATATTAAGAAGCAAGGGTATGTTCGTGTACGTGTTGATGGTGAAATGCTTGATGTGTCTGAAGAGATTACGTTAGATAAAAATAAGAAGCATTCCATTGAAGTTGTAATTGACCGTATTGTTGTAAAAGAAGGAATCGCAAGCCGTCTTGCTGATTCACTTGAAAGTGCATTAAAGCTTGGCGGAGGCCGAGTGTTAATCGATGTAATGGGAGAAGAGGAACTTCTATTTAGTGAACATCATGCTTGTCCGCATTGTGGTTTTTCAATCGGAGAATTAGAGCCGCGTATGTTCTCATTCAACAGTCCGTTCGGAGCATGTCCTTCTTGTGATGGACTTGGTTCAAAGCTAGAGGTAGATTTAGAACTTGTTATTCCGAACTGGGATTTATCATTAAATGAACATGCGATTGCTCCATGGGAACCGACAAGCTCACAATATTACCCACAGCTTTTACAATCTGTATGTAATCATTACGGCGTTGATATGGATGTGCCTGTGAAAGATATACCGAAAGATTTATTTGATAAAGTGTTGTACGGAAGCGGTGAAGAGAAAGTTTATTTCCGTTATGTAAATGAATTTGGTCAAGTAAAGGAAAATGAGATTTTATTTGAAGGTGTTATTCCAAATATCGAACGTCGTTATCGTGAAACGAGTTCTGATTATGTCCGTGAGCAAATGGAAAAGTATATGGCAGAGCAAGCTTGTCCGAAGTGTAAAGGTGGACGCTTAAAGCCTGAGAGTTTAGCTGTTTTCGTTGGTGATAAAACGATTGCTGATGTAACGAGGTATTCTGTTCAAGAAGTACAGGAATTCTTCTCGAATGTGGAGCTAACGGAGAAACAACAAAAAATTGCTCATTTAATTTTAAGAGAAATCCAAGAGCGCGTTGGGTTCTTAGTGAACGTCGGTTTAGATTATTTAACGTTAAGTCGTGCCGCAGGAACTTTATCAGGTGGTGAGGCGCAGCGTATTCGTTTAGCGACGCAAATTGGTTCTCGTCTTACTGGCGTACTTTACATTCTTGATGAGCCTTCTATCGGTTTACATCAGCGCGATAACGATCGTCTTATTCGTACGTTGCAAGAAATGCGCGATTTAGGTAATACATTAATCGTTGTTGAGCATGATGAAGATACAATGATGGCTGCTGATTATTTACTTGATATCGGACCGGGTGCAGGTATTCACGGTGGGCAAGTTGTATCGGCAGGGACACCAGCTGAAGTGATGCAAGATGATAATTCGTTAACAGGAAAATATTTAAGCGGTAAAGAGTTTATTCCAGTTCCACTTGAAAGACGTAAAGGTGACGGACGTAAAGTGGAGATTGTCGGCGCAAAAGAGAATAACTTAAAGAATGCAAAAATGTCATTCCCACTCGGTACGTTTGTAGCGGTAACAGGTGTATCTGGATCAGGTAAAAGTACGATGATTAATGAAGTACTATATAAATCGTTAGCGCAAAAGTTATATAAAGCGAAAGCGAAGCCAGGTACTCATAAAGAGATTAAAGGTCTTGAACATTTAGATAAAGTAATTGATATTGATCAATCGCCAATTGGTCGTACACCACGTTCTAATCCAGCGACGTACACAGGTGTATTCGATGATATTCGTGATGTGTTTGCACAAACGAACGAAGCTAAAGTGCGCGGATATCAAAAAGGACGTTTCAGCTTTAACGTAAAAGGTGGCCGTTGTGAAGCGTGCCGTGGAGATGGAATTATTAAAATCGAAATGCATTTCTTACCAGATGTGTATGTTCCGTGTGAAGTTTGTCACGGTAAACGATATAATCGTGAAACGTTAGAAGTGAAATATAAAGATAAGAATATTTCTGAAGTGTTAGGGATGACAATTGAAGATGGAGTAGAATTCTTCGCCAATATTCCTAAAATTAAGCGTAAACTTCAAACGCTTGTAGATGTTGGGCTTGGTTATATGAAATTAGGTCAACCAGCAACAACATTATCTGGTGGGGAAGCACAGCGTGTGAAATTAGCTTCTGAATTACACCGTCGTTCTACAGGTCGTACGTTATATATTTTAGATGAGCCAACGACTGGTTTACATGCGCATGATATTGCACGTCTTCTAGAAGTGCTGCAACGTCTTGTTGAGAGTGGTGAGACAGTACTTGTAATTGAACATAATTTAGATGTGATTAAAACAGCTGATTATATCGTTGACCTTGGACCAGAAGGCGGGGACAAAGGTGGACAAATCGTCGCTTCGGGAACGCCAGAGCAAGTAGTAAAAGAAGAGCGCTCGTATACTGGTAAGTATTTAAAAGAGATTTTAAATCGTGATAAAGCAAGAATGAAAGAGAAAATAAAAGAAGTAGAGTTATCGCAATAAGTTTATTGATGAAAACCGAGTGGAAATGACGCTCGGTTTTTATTGTATAGGGGGAGATGATGGAGTTTTTAGATGTGTTGCGAAAGAAGAATATGAAGGTAAGAAAGTTCCAAAAGTGGGGTGTATATTTTCGGAAGCGCTGGGAGAATAACTTTGCAAACCATTTAAGTGATGAAGAAAAAGAAGACATTTTCTTTTACGGAGATAAGTATGTATGTGGATATCTTTGGCACATATTTAGTTATGAGAAAAAGAAGTGCTTAGAAGGAATAGAAGCAGAGAGCGCGTTTCATAATGAAGTGAAAAAGGAGTGCTACATTTTCTACCAACACTGTGATGAGGTACTATTAATAAAGGATGCGAGTTTATTACATATGGATGATACATTGTGTGAGACAGATGATGCGTATAAAGGTGATATCTATATTGTAGATAAAGATTTCACTTGGACTTTTGTAAAAACTCATGAACATAGATGGTGTGGTCCCTATTTCACAAAGAAATGTTGGTAGGTATACAAGCGTGAAGAGTAGAATAAGTTGGTATAAGTATTTGTATGATACTTGCGTTTATTGTCTATTAGCGTATGATGAAATATATATGTTAAAAGGATGTGTAAGAAAATGAGATGGATTGTATCACTTCTTGTAAATAGCGTTGTGTTAATCGCTGTATCGGGACTTTTAAAAGGGATTGCACCAGACGCGTTTTACGTAGCGAATATACAAACTGCAATTATTGCGAGTATTATTTTGGCTGTTTTAAATGTGTTCGTAAAGCCGTTTTTAATTTTAATTACGCTACCAATTACTGTTGTAACTTTCGGCTTCTTCTTAATTGTTATTAATGCGATTACGTTAAAAATAGCAGATTCATTATTAGGAGATGCTTTTAATATATCAGGATTTGGTGTAGCGATTGTTGCGGCAATTTGTATTTCAATTTTTAATATGATTATTGAAAAGGTAATTGTGGAACCTCTATATGAAAAAAAGAGAAAATGACAAAAAGAAAAACATTTCATTATTCGTATGAAATGTTTTTTTCTATTTATCAGAAACCGTATTTCTTGTTTCCAGAAAAAAATGGTACAATATCCGGTAGAATGGAATTTTACATCAAACGAGACTGAACCCGCAGCGGAGTGGAGGTTTATACATATGCCAAAAGTAAGGACAAAAGATTTAATTGAACAATTTCAATTGGAGTTAATAAGTGGTGAGGAAGGAATTCATCGTCCGATTGATACAAGTGATTTATCACGACCTGGAATTGAAATGGCAGGATTCTTTACATATTATCCAGCTGATCGCGTGCAGCTTCTTGGAAAAACGGAGCTTACGTTCTTTGATACGTTAACGACAGAACAAAAACAAGAGAGAATGAAAGCGCTTTGTACCGAGGAGACGCCATGTATTATTATAACTCGTAATCAAGATGTACCAGATGAGTTATTACAAGCATCACGTGAATCAGGCATGCCTTTATTACGTTCTTCTCAAACGACAACGAGATTATCAAGTCGTTTAACCAATTATTTAGAAGGTAAGCTAGCACCAACAACTGCTGTTCATGGTGTATTAGTGGATATTTACGGTGTTGGTGTTTTAATTACAGGTCAAAGTGGTGTTGGTAAAAGTGAGACAGCTCTTGAACTTGTGAAGCGTGGCCATCGCCTTGTTGCGGATGATAGTGTAGAAATTCGCCAAGAAGATGAAGACACATTAGTAGGAAGCTCACCAGATTTAATTGAGCATTTATTAGAAATTCGTGGTCTAGGTATCATTAACGTTATGACGTTATTCGGTGCAGGGGCAGTGCGAAATTATAAGCGTATTACACTTGTTATTAATCTTGAAATTTGGGATCAAAAGAAAAATTATGATCGCTTAGGTCTTGATGAAGAGAAGATGAAAATTATTGATACAGAACTTACGAAGATTACACTTCCAGTTCGTCCTGGTCGAAACTTGGCTGTTATTATTGAAGTAGCAGCGATGAACTTCCGTTTAAAGCGTATGGGAGTCAATGCAGCACAGCAGTTCTCAGAACGATTAATGAGTGCGATTGAGTTAGGGAATCAGGAGTAAACATTGGAGAGGGAGGTCATACATATGCTGTTAGGTTCTGTACCGCAGCTTGACCGCGTAGCTGTCCAACTTGGGCCGTTTCCTGTTTATTGGTACGGGATTATTATCGGTACAGGTGTGCTATTAGGTCTTTGGCTAGCAACTCGCGAGGGAGAAAGGCTAGGTATTCCAAAAGATACATTTGTTGACCTTGTATTAATTGCAGTACCGATCGCTATTCTATTTGCGAGAATGTATTATGTTATTTTTGAATGGGAATATTACGCGCAAAACCCGAGTCAAATTATTAATATTCGTCAAGGTGGCTTGGCGATTCATGGTGGTTTAATCGGAGCGGTTATTACCGGAATTCTTTTTGCAAAGCGACGCGGGGTTTCATTCTGGAAGTTGGCGGATATTGCTGCGCCAAGTATTTTACTAGGACAAGCAATTGGCCGATGGGGAAACTTTATGAACCAAGAGGCACATGGTGATGAAGTAACGAGACAGTTTTTAGAAGGTCTTCATTTACCAGATTTCATTATTAATCAAATGTATATTGAGGGTGTGTACTATCATCCGACGTTTTTATATGAATCATTATGGAATTTTGTAGGTGTAATTTTACTACTTGCATTAAGAAAAGTGAATTTACGCCGCGGGGAATTATTCTTCACATATTTAATTTGGTATTCAGTAGGACGCTTCTTCGTAGAAGGCTTACGTACAGATAGTTTAATGCTAGGACCACTTCGTATTGCACAAGTAATGTCAATTGGACTTGTTGTTATTTCTATTATTTTCATTATTGTGAGACGAAAAATGGGGCAAGCTGATAAAAGATATTCGGAAAATTAGAGAAAAGTAGCATCTTATTGTAAGATGCTGCTTCTTTCATATTCAGGAAAGCGAAAGGACTAAGGCAATGAGAATAAATACAGTGTTATTTGATTTAGATGGAACTTTAATTAATACAAACGAACTTATTATTTCTTCTTTTTTACATACTTTACATACATATTATCCAAATCAATATAAGCGTGAAGATGTGTTGCCATTTATCGGTCCATCTTTGCATGATACTTTCAGCAAGATTGATGAAAGTAAGGTTGAAGAGATGATTACAAGCTATCGCGAATTTAACCATGATCATCATGATGAATTAGTAGAAGAATATGAAACTGTATATGAAACAGTTCGAGAGTTGAAGAAGCAAGGTTATAAAGTTGGTATTGTTACAACGAAAGCGAGACAAACCGTTGAGATGGGATTACAGTTGTCAAAGCTTGATGAATTTTTTGATGTTGTCGTGACAATTGATGATGTAGAGCATGTGAAACCACATCCAGAGCCACTTCAAAAAGCGCTTGAATTATTAGATGCAAAACCAGAAGAGGCATTGATGGTTGGGGATAATCATCATGATATTGTCGGTGGTCAAAATGCGGGGACGAAAACAGCTGCGGTTTCATGGACGTTGAAAGGTAGAGCGTATTTAGAAGCTTACAAGCCGGACTTTATGCTAGATAAAATGAGTGATTTGCTACCGATTTTGTCTAATATGAACCGTTCATAAAGGTCCAAGTAAGTTAGTAGAGGAGCGAGCTAAGTGCGACGGACAACGCGCTATCCTGTTTCAGGAGGAAATTCATTATGGAATGTGTATAAAACAGTGTCTTTTTGGAAGGTAATGAAAAACTTTATTATTATCCAAATTGCGCGTTACACGCCATTTTTATCTGTGAAGAATTGGTTGTACCGTACTTTTTTACGGATGAAAGTAGGAAAGAAAACATCATTTGCACTTATGGTAATGCCGGATATTATGTTCCCAGAAAAGATAACTGTGGGAGAGAATTCGATTATTGGTTATAACACAACGCTTTTAGCACATGAATATTTAATTCGTGAATATCGACTTGGGGAAATCATCATTGGAAATGAAGTGATGATTGGAGCGAATGTAACAATATTACCAGGTGTGAAAATTGGAGATGGTGCGACTGTCTCAGCTGGCACACTTGTTCATAGAGATGTACCGAGCGGAGCTTTCGTAGGTGGAAATCCAATGCGTATTATTTATACGAAAGAGCAAATGACCGCAAGAGAAGGTTCATGGTGAAAATGTAACATTTCTCTCCTTTTTTTATGAATAAAAAGGAAATAATTGAGTAGAATATACTGTTTTGTTTTTTACGGAATCGTTTATACTTATAGATAGAAGAATGTGTGAACGAAGAAAACAAAAAACTGGAGGATATATGGGGAAAAATCAAAGAATATATAAGGAGAACGGACAAGTTATCTCTTTTAATCAGCTAGCGGACTTCTTTTATAAAAAAGGGATGAGAGCTTACAAAGGGCAAAAATTGCAAGATGCAATTAAATATTTTCGAAGAGCGGCACAAAGTGAGAAGGAGCCGTTTATTTTATGTCAATTAGCATCAGTATTATCTGAGGCTGGTGAATATCAAGAATCGAATCAAATCTTCTTAAAGTTAGTTAGATCTAATCCAGAACTTGAACAGTGCTATTATTTTATTGCAAATAATTATGCATATATGGGGTTATTTCAACAGGCGAAGAAATATGCGGATCGCTATTTAGAATTTGCAAAAGAAAAGGAATTCGTAGAAGATACATTAGAACTTCTTGAGATTATGGAAGAAGAAGCAATGGGTGCGGAAGAGATTGAAGATGAAGATGATTTAATTGTTATGCAGGAAGAAGCGAATCGTTATATTCGTAATGGACAATTGGAAGAAGCGATTGCTACATTAGAAATTGTTACGAAAGATTATCCGGAATTTTGGTCAGGTCATAATAATTTAGCCATTGCACATTTTCAATCTGGTAATGTAGACAAGGCACTGAAGTTAACAGAAATGATTTTAGAGAAAAATCCTGGTAATATACATGCGCTTTGTAATACGCTTATTTTTCTATATTCAATTGGAGAGCATAAACAAGTAGAAGCGTTAGCGGGACAGCTAGTTTCAGTATATCCGATTTCATTTGAACATCGTTTGAAACTGGGAACCACACTTGCAACGATTGGTTATTTCGAGCATGCATATAAATGGTTCAAATTATTAAAGCGTCAAGGATACGAGGGAGACGTTAGTTTTTATTATTGGTTTGCATATTCTGCTTATATGGTGAAAGATCAGCAACTAGCTGAAAAAATGTGGCAACATGTCGTGGAATTGCACCCTGATAAAAAAGGAAAAGAGCCCTGGAATGCGCTGAATTTAGCAGATGAAGGACAAAGTTTGCTATTTGAAGAATTACGAAAATCATTTCAGCAAAGTGCGACGTTAGAAGAACAAATGCTGGCTTTATATTTAATGAATGAATTGTCAACGCCGGAGAAGGTTGGATTCTTCTTTGATATAACGCAAGCGAAGAACGGTGTTCCCATCGTATCACAACTTGCAAATTACTTCTTTTTACTTAATAGTCATAAGAGTATTCCAGCTGATTTACAACAATTTGAGCAGTGCGTACGAATCGCGGATGCATTATACAATTATACGAAAAAAGATGATGAATTAATTGAAGAGTGTTTACACTTTTGGTTTTGTACGTTCATACGTTTATATACATCTGGAGATATATTTACAAATGTGTACGGCTGGTCAGCTGCGATTGAATACATTGTACGCGGCGAACAAGGAAATAAAATGACACAGTCGGAGCTTGGAGATGTATATAATGTATCTGTAGCGACTGTCCGAAAGTATGTGCAAGCTGTTAAGCGTACGCACACATAAGATAAGCAAATCATTGGGAAAAAAATGATGCTAACAGTATAATGAGGGTAACTTAATTGTGTAGGAATGGATAGGAGTGAATAGTGTGTCAGAAGAAAAAATTTATGATGTCGTTATTATTGGTGCAGGACCAGCTGGTATGACAGCTGCAGTATATACATCTCGTGCAAATTTAAGCACATTAATGCTTGAGCGTGGTATTCCAGGTGGCCAAATGGCAAACACAGAAGATGTAGAAAACTACCCAGGTTATGAGTCTATTTTAGGACCAGACTTATCAAATAAAATGTTTGAGCATGCGAAGAAATTTGGTGCTGAATATGCATACGGTGATGTGAAAGAAGTCATCGATGGTAAAGAATACAAAACAATTATTGCTGGTAAAAAAGAATATAAAGCACGTGCAATTATCGTTGCAAGCGGTGCAGAGTATAAAAAAATTGGTGTACCGGGTGAAACAGAACTTGGCGGCCGTGGTGTATCATATTGTGCAGTATGTGACGGGGCATTCTTTAAAGAAAAAGAACTTATCGTAATTGGCGGCGGAGATTCTGCTGTTGAAGAGGGTGTATTCTTAACGCGCTTTGCATCAAAAGTAACGATTGTTCACCGTCGTGACACGCTTCGTGCACAGAAAATTTTACAAGACCGTGCTTTCCAAAATGAAAAAGTAGATTTCATTTGGAACCATACTATAAAAGAAATCAACGAAGCAAGTGGTAAAGTAGGAAGTGTAACACTTGTCGACGTAAACAGTGGAGAAGAGAAAGAAGTCAAAACTGACGGCGTATTCGTATACATCGGTATGTTACCATTATCAAAACCATTTGTTGAACTAGGTATTACAAATGAAAATGGTTACCTTGAAACGAACGAACGTATGGAAACGAAAATTCCTGGTATTTTTGCAGCTGGTGATGTTCGTGAAAAAATGCTTCGTCAAATTGTAACTGCAACAGGTGACGGTAGTATTGCAGCACAAAGTGCTCAACATTACGTAGAAGAATTATTAGAGGAATTAAAAACTGTATCAGAAAAATAAGGGATAATATACCTTGTGAGAAGAAAGCTACCGACAGGAGCTTTCTTCTTTTTTTGTTTGAAAATGTCAAAGTTTTGTCAAAAAATATTAGGATTATAAGCTTTCTTATTGATATACTGGACTTTACGGAAAAAATCACTATAAGAAATGAGGAATTTATTCAGTATGGAATGGCGTAATATATATCGTGGATTTTGTATGGGCGTTAGTGATTTAATTCCTGGTGTGAGCGGCGGTACAATCGCTGTTGTGTTAGGGATTTATGAACAATTACTTGCGGCAATTAGTGGATTCTTTAGTCGTGAATGGAAAAAACATTTAGGATTTTTAATTCCCCTTGCAGCTGGTGTGGCAGCAGCATTTTTAACGTTAAGTCACGTTATTAAATATTTACTTGCAAATCATTATGAACCGACTCAATTTTTCTTCCTCGGTTTAATTATTAGTATATTACCGATGTTAATGAGAGAAGCTGATGCAAAGTCATCGTTTAAAGGTAAGCACATTGTTTTATTAATAGTTGCAGCAATTCTTGTTGCGATTACAGCTTTCTTTAAACCAGATAAGGCAGCAGATCCAATTACGACGTTAACAATTTTAAATGCAATTGGTTTATTTTTCGCAGGATGGATGGCTAGTATGGCCATGCTGCTTCCTGGGATTAGTGGATCGTTTATTTTATTAATTATTGGTGTGTATCCAACAGCAATTAACGCTTTAACTACACTTAATTTACCTTTAATCGTGGTTATCGGTGCTGGTGTTATGGTCGGATTTGTTGTAAGTAGTAAAGGCATTAGTTTTTTATTAGATCGTTATAAAAGTATGACATTTGCGGCAATTATTGGACTTGTAATCGGTTCGATTGTAATTGTGTTCCCTGGGATTCCGACTGGCGGATTTTCAATTATAAGTTCGATTATTACCTTTATTTTAGGATTTGCGATTGTTACTTATTTCGGTAAGAAATAAAGGCTTTAATCCCCTTGGCGATAAAAATCGTTAAGGGGATTTTTTATGCTATTCATTGAAAGTCTAAGCATTTACATTGCTTGTTATAGAAAGCTTTTTTAAAATTGTTGAGTAGCATATGCTTAACGAAAGAGGACTGGCTCCTTCGTTGTAGCAAACTGTTTTTGATAGTATAATGAAAGAAGTATGCAGTGAGGAATTTTACTGCAAGTAGCTGAGGTGAAGAAACATGCAAAGAGTGACAAACTGTGTGTTAATTAGAGATAATGAAGTACTCTTACTCCAAAAACCTCGCCGAAATTGGTGGGTTGCACCAGGCGGGAAAATGGAGCGTGGTGAGACTGTAAGAGATTCCGTTGTTCGCGAGTATCGTGAAGAAACAGGTATTTATTTGAAAAACCCAGCGTTAAAGGGGGTCTTCACCTTTGTCATCCAAGAAGGTGATAAAGTTGTTTCTGAATGGATGATGTTCTCCTTTTTAGCGACAGATTTTGCAGGAGAAAACAAACTAGAGAGCGAAGAAGGCATCATTGGTTGGCATACATTTGACAAAATTGATGATTTAGCAATGGCGCCAGGAGATTATCACATTATTGATTACTTAATTAAAGGAAATGGCATAATCTACGGTACATTTGTATATACCCCAGATTTTGAGTTGCTTTCATATCGATTAGATCCGAGTTAAACCGTCAAGGAGAGGATACGATGACAGAGAATAATGATATAAAAATGGTAATTATTACAGGGATGTCTGGAGCTGGAAAAACAGTAGCTTTACAAAGTTTTGAAGATTTAGGATATTTTTGTGTAGATAATTTGCCACCGATGTTATTGCCAAAGTTTATTGAACTTATGGCGGATTCAAAAGGGAAAATGAATAAAGTGGCACTTGGTATTGATTTACGTGGCCGCGAGTTTTTCGAACATTTATGGGGAGCGCTTGATGATTTATCAGAACGTACATGGATTATTCCTCATATTTTATTTTTAGATGCGAAAGATAGTACGCTTGTAACTCGTTATAAAGAAACGAGACGTTCGCATCCACTTGCACCAACTGGTTTGCCGTTAAAGGGAATCGAAGCAGAGCGCGATTTATTAACAGATATGAAGGCACGAGCGAATATTGTGCTTGATACATCGGATTTAAAACCGAAAGAATTACGTGAAAAAATTGTTCACTTGTTCTCAACAGAAACTGAGCAAGCATTTCGTGTAAATGTTATGTCATTTGGATTTAAGTACGGTATTCCAATTGATGCAGATTTAGTATTTGATGTTCGTTTTTTACCAAATCCATATTACATTCCACATATGAAGCCATTAACAGGACTAGATGAAGAAGTTTCTTCGTATGTACTGAAATTTAATGAGACACATAAGTTTTTAGAGAAGTTGACGGATCTGATTACTTTCATGTTGCCTCATTATAAAAGAGAAGGCAAAAGTCAACTTGTAATTGCAATTGGATGTACAGGTGGACAGCATCGTTCTGTTACGCTTACAGAATACCTTGGGAAACATTTGAAACCAGAGTATAGTGTTCATGTATCTCATCGTGATGTGGAGAAGAGAAAGGGCCATTAAGGGATGAAAAAAGAGAGAAAGCCTAAAATTGTTATCATGGGAGGCGGAACTGGACTCTCTGTTTTATTAAGAGGATTAAAGCAATATCCTGTTGATATTACAGCAGTTGTTACAATCGCTGATGATGGTGGCAGTTCAGGTAGATTACGTGATGAGCTAGAAATTCCACCTCCAGGTGACATCCGTAACGTACTTGTTGCGTTATCGGATGTAGAGCCACTGGTGGAAGCTTTATTTCAGCACCGTTTCACAACAGGGGACGGACTGAAAGGTCATGCGTTAGGAAATCTATTGTTGGCAGGTATGACCTCAATTACAGGAGACTTTTTCCATGCAATTACGGAAACAAGTAAAGTATTAAATGTCAGAGGACGTGTATTACCAGCAGCGAATCAAAGTGCGGTACTTCATGCGGAACTTGAAGATGGAGAAATTGTAACAGGCGAATCAAAGATTCCTTATTACGGAAAGAAGATTAATCGTGTCTTTTTAACTCCAGAAGATGTAGAGCCATTGCATGAAACGTTGGCTGAGATTAAACGAGCTGATTTACTCGTTTTCGGTCCAGGAAGTTTGTATACAAGTATATTACCCAACTTAGTTGTTAATAAAATTGGGGATGCTGTTCTTGCTGCAAAGGCGAATAAGGTGTATGTATGTAACGTTATGACACAAGCGGGTGAAACGATGGGATATACTGCTTTTGATCATGTGCAGGCGTTACACGATCATTTAGGGCAACCATTTATCAATACTGCAATTGTAAATAACCGTGATATTCCTTGTGAATTACGTAAGTTATATGAGGAAGAAATGTCTACACCAGTTGTAGTGGATGAAGAACGTTTTGCTGAAAATAATATTGATGTCATTCAAGGTGGATTAGCGAAGTATGATGATCGTGTTGTAAGGCATGATACGTTAAAGTTAGCTTCGATTTTATATTCATTGTTATAAATATGCGTTGCCTCGTTTGAGGTAGCGCTCCTCATTCATATAGGACAAGAATTTTGTTCCATAATAATCGTATAAGGAGGTGTTGACTGTGTCATTTGCATCAGAAACAAAGAAAGAGCTGACGAACCTTGAAATGAAGGAATGCTGTGAAAAAGCTGAATTATCAGCGTTACTTCGAATGAATGGATCGCTTTCTTTTTCAAACCGTCGTCTATCTATTGATATTCAAACAGAAAATGCGGCAATTGCAAGAAGAATTTATACGCTTTTGAAAAAGGGATATGACGTAACGGTAGAATTGCTTGTTCGTAAAAAAATGCGATTGAAGAAAAATAATGTATATATCGTAAGGCTTGTTGAGAAGTCTCGCGAAATATTAGCCGATCTTCATATCGTGCGAGATGACTTTTCATTTATTCGAAATATATCACAAGAATTGATTGAGAAGAAGTGTTGTAAACGATCGTATTTACGCGGTGCATTTTTAGCAGGTGGTTCAGTAAATAACCCAGAAACATCATCTTATCATTTAGAGATCTTTTCGTTATATAAGGAACATAATGATGCTATATGTGAACTGATGAACGGATTTGATTTAAATAGTAAGACGCTGGAAAGAAGAAAAGGGTACATTACGTATTTGAAAGAAGCGGAGAAAATTACGGAATTTTTAAATATTATTGGTGCTCATAATGCGCTTTTAAGATTTGAAGATATTAGAATCGTACGTGATATGCGTAATTCCGTAAATCGTTTAGTGAACTGCGAAACAGCTAATTTAAATAAAACAATTGGTGCAGCGCTAAGGCAAATTGAAAATATCCGCTATATTGATGAGACGGTTGGTCTTGATATATTGCCAGATAAACTACGAGAAATTGCGCAGCTACGAAGAGATTATCAAGATGTAACATTGAAAGAGTTAGGTGAGATGGTATCCGGGGGGAAAATTAGTAAATCGGGTATTAATCATCGTTTGCGTAAAATCGATGAAATTGCAGAGAAATTACGCGCGGGGGAAACGGTAGCAAAAAAATAAGAGGTTAAAGGGGAAATGGAGCTGTGGTTCAAAAACGAGTTCAGGTTTCATTAAAAAACGGTTTACAAGCACGTCCGGCTGCGTTGTTTGTACAAGAGGCAAATCGCTTTCATGCAGATATCTTCATTGAGAAAGATGGAAAGACAGTAAATGCAAAGAGCATAATGGGGATTATGAGCTTAGCAATTGGAACTGGTAGCATGATAACAATTACAACAGAAGGTTCAGATGCAGAAGAGGCTTTAGAAGCATTAGCTGCATATGTACAATAAGAAACTATCGCGTATATGCGATAGTTTTTTGTTTTTGCTGTTTACTTAAAGGGAGTTTTCGGGATAGGGGGTATGTAGGTGGTTTGTCCTTGTCGTAGATTGTCGGTAAATCGATATGTTGTGTCGAACCGTTGATATATTAAAAAAATCGTTGATATAATTTGAGTTTTGTTCGATATAATTGAAAAATCGTTGATATATTTAGAGGGATACTGGATAGGGTATACAGACGGAGGTATATGATAATAAAAAAGCGCCCAATTATAGGGCGCTTCCGCTTTTAGTTGTATCCAGCTCCAGCGGCTAGAATGGTCGGTGGCTTCGCTTCTTCCGCCGAGGTAAAAAGCACCTCTTTGTCAGAAGCTCCATCCTCCTCCCATTCTGAACGAGCCGCTTCCGCTTTTAGTATATCCAGCTCCAGCGGCTAGAATCTCCGGTCGTTTCGCCCTTCATTCGAGGCAAAAATCGCCTCGGAATCAGGTGCTCCATCGCCCTGCGATTCTGAACGAGCCGCTTCCGCTTTTAGTTATTAACGATTTGTAAAGATCTTATCGATTAAACCGTATTCTAAAGCTTTTTCTGCTGTCATGAAGTTGTCGCGGTCTGTGTCGCGTTGTAGTACTTCAAGTGGTTGACCAGTGCGGTCAGCAAGAATTTGGTTTAGTTTTTCACGTAAGAATAGGATACGTTTTGCAGCGATTTCGATTTCAGTCGCTTGACCTTGTGCTCCACCAAGTGGTTGGTGAATCATTACTTCACTGTTTGGAAGTGCATAACGTTTTCCTTTTTCACCTGCTGCAAGTAAGAATGCACCCATAGATGCTGCCATACCGATACAGATTGTTGATACTTGTGGTTTAATAAACTGCATTGTATCATAGATTGCCATACCTGCTGTGATAGAACCACCAGGGCTGTTGATGTAGATGTGAATATCTTTTTCTGGATCTTGAGATTCCAAGAATAAAAGCTGGGAAACGATTGAGTTAGCTACGTTGTCATCAATTGCACTACCAAGCATAATGATGCGGTCTTTTAATAGTCGAGAGTAAATATCGTAAGCGCGTTCTCCACGATTTGTTTGTTCAATTACTGTAGGAATTAAATTCATCTGTTATTTCCTCCTTCTAAAGCTTTCTTAGTCTTATAATACAATTATGGTCAATAAAGGTCAAACGAAACCACTTTAAATCAAAAAAATATGTAGTTGTATCATGAAATATTCGCTATGTTTTCGAAATTCCCTGCTTATGTATCTTCAACATCATAACCGAATTCCATAAATTTAAACGTTATGAAAACTGGAGAAAAAGGAAAAGAACGCTTGTTAACTGAAGCGTTCTTTCGATAATTAGTCTTTTAAAAGATAGGTAACTCTATTTAAAATCTTTTCGATTTGTTTCGCGTTTTTACTATACATTTCGCTTGCTGATTTCGACTTTGTTTCTAGAGAAAATAGTTCAAGATCAGCATGACATTTTTTTAAAGATGCTAATAATAAAGGCTTATTTTGAGGAGAAGGCATTTGTAGTTTGTCATTGTAAATGTCGATAGTAAGTTGTCCGTATGAATCTACTTGACCGAGAAAAACATTTTCGATAACAACACCGAGCTTTTCTAGTTCAGAGTGTAGCCAAGCGCGGTTATGCCCGTTTGCTGAAAGTGGTTCATCTAGTACATTTCCATCCATAATAACAGTTTGTGGTTCTTTTTCATTTGGCACTTTTAAACCGAGATCTTTTGCAGTAAGTGGCTGAGAATCTTTCTTTAATAATACATTTAATTCTCCGCTCGGTTCTAAGACAGCAAATTCGACTTCAGCTATACTAAATGCACCATTTCCTCTAAGAAGTTCAAGTAACTCATCACTTGTATATTTCTCTTTCTTTAAATTATCCTCAAGTACTTTGCCATCCTTTATTAAAACTGTAGACTTCCCTTCAAAGAAATCTCTAGCAGTTTTGTTTTTCAAGGAAAGAATTCCAACGAAAAAAGGTACGGAGGCGAAAATAAGTATTGCAAAGACACCGTGGAAAAACTTTTGATCAAGCCCTGTAGCTATTTGAGCAGCGATATCACCGATTGTCATTCCCGCTATGTATTCAAAAAAGGAAAGCTGAGAGATTTGCCTTTTTCCTAAGCACTTTGTAATAGTGAATAAAATAATTAATATGAATACAGAGCGAAGGATGACAAGTGTCCATTCCGGTAGGTGAGACATAGTCATTTCCTCCAGTCTACTTAAAACCCTTTATATTGAGGTTCTTCACGTTCTAATACTGAAACTCTATCCTGTAAATCAGCGATGACACTGTCCATTTCTAACATACATTCATGAAATACGCGTTTAGCTTCATCGTCTGTAGAATTTAGTGAAAGGGAACTTAAGCTTGCTTGAGCGCCTCTTACACTAGCAAGGCAAGTTTTTACGCTAGCGATAACAGTCATATAAACACCTCTTATCCTTTCGGTTTAAATAACAATGCTCCAATGAAGCCGAAAATAATAGCTGCTGATACACCAGCGCTCGTTACTTTAAACATGCCGGTAATAACGCCAACGATGCCATGTTTTGCAGCTTCTTCCATTGCGCCATGAACGAGGGCATTACCAAAGCTTGTAATAGGTACAGTTGCCCCGGCTCCAGCGAAATCAATTAATGGCTCATACAAATTAAATCCATCTAATATAGCTCCAGCAACAACGAGTGTTGCCATTGTATGAGCGGGTGTTAGTTTGCCGACATCAAACATAAGTTGGCCGATTACACATATGAGTCCGCCAATGACGAAAGCCCAGAAAAAAATCATTGCGTTGCACCTCCAAATTCAATCGAAACGGCATGAGCGATACACGGAATCGTTTCTTCTTGTTGGAATGTAAGTGGAGATAGTAAAGCGCCTGTCGCAACGACAAGTATTTTTTTGAACTCTCCTCTTTTCATTCGGTTTAATAAATGACCGTACACGACTGTTGCGGAACATCCAGGCCCGCTAGCACCAGCTATGACAGGTTGTCCTTCTCTATAAATGATAATTCCGCAATCTTGAAATTGTTCGCTCGTTACTTTCGTTCCGTGTTTATGTAGTAAGTCATAAGCAATTTCGCGTCCTACATGTCCGAGATCGCCTGTTACGATTAAATCGTAGTAAGAGGCATCAATTTGGCGTTCACGTAAATGGGCTTCAATTGTATCAACTGCAGCTGGAGCCATTGCGCCTCCCATATTAAACGGATCCGTTAATCCCATATCAACCACTCGTCCGATTGTTGCAGAGGTTACCCTTGGACCGTGTCCAGTATCGCTTAAAATAGCGGCTCCTGCTCCGGTTACTGTCCACTGTGCAGTAGGCGGCTTTTGTCCACCGTATTCGGTAGGGTAGCGGAATTGTTTTTCTACAGCAGTATTATGGCTTGAAGCTCCAGTTAATAAATATTTTGCACCTTTTGCATTTACGATACTTGCCCCAAGTGCTAAACCTTCCATAGAAGTAGAACAAGCTCCGAATAATCCGAGATAAGGAGTGCCCAATGTGCGGCAAGCAAAGCTTGTAGGGGTAATTTGATTAATTAAATCTCCTGCGAGTACAAATTGAATATCATCTTTACGAAGTTCTGCTTTTTCAGTAGCGCGACTACAAGCTTCTTCGAATAAAATTTTATGTGCTTTTTCATAGGAATCTTGCCCAAGCCATAAATCTTCATGAAGGATATCGAAGTCTTCTGGGATGTTTCCCTTTGCTTCAAATGGTCCACCGACAACCCCTGTTGAGATAATGACTGGTTTGTTTTCAAATACCCACGTTCGGTGTCCTTGTAACATTTATAGCCCTCCCCATTGAACGAGAATCGTTTTAATAAGTGCGATGACAAAAGCCGAAAATACACCAAATAAAATAACAGAACCCGCTAGTTTAAACATATTGCCGCCAACGCCAAGGACAAATCCTTCCGTTCGATGCTCAATACATGCGGCAATAACAGAGTTACCAAATCCAGTAACAGGTACAGCTGTACCAGCACCAGCAAACTGTCCAAAACGATCGTATATACCAAATCCAGTTAGTAACATAGAAATGAAAATAAGAGTTGCGACTGTCGGATTTCCTGCTGAGCGTTCAGTGAAATCAAAATATGTGATATAAAAAGTAGAAATGAGTTGACCGATGAAGCAAATAAAACCACCGACGAAAAAGGCTTTTATACAATTTTTTAAGACAGGTCGTTTCGGTTCGCGTTCTTGTTCGAATTTTTTATACTCCTGTTGTACAGGGGTTAAGTTTTTATCTTTACTAGACATTGCAATCCTTCCTTTTCTTTTAAAAAGCGTTAAGTGTTAGACTCCATTTTTTTACCAATGAATTTTAATTGTTTATTAATTTCATCTTTAGATACTTCTTTTTCCTTAATTTTTCTTTCGAGTTTTTCGAGTAACATAAAGATTTTTTTATCTGTACTGACACGAACATCGAAAGTAGGATGCTCATCACTTAGCTGCTTTTGAAGCTTTTTACGAAGAGGTTTTAATCCAAACCTTTCGTGATGCTCAGGTGTAACTGCTATGTAGAGATCTAAATTTGAATTCACTGCTGTGCTTTTTATAATTTCATCCATAGCGAGAGCTCTTTTCTTCGCTCCTTGTGATATAGATTGATTAAAGGATTCCGTACTCGTCTTTGTTAACTTTGGACCTTTTTCTTTCTCCGTTCGTTTTGCTTCTTCTTTCACTTTTTTATCTAAAGGACTATTATCACATCCAGTAAAAGAGCTAAATAGAAGTGCAAATAATGCGGTTATGAGACCGAGTTTTCGCATAATTATCATTCCATTTCTATTGCAATATGTAATGTGATAGAAAAAGGATGACTGCATATCATCCTTTTTCTATTTCACAGCAAGACGGATTCGTTATTGCTGTGAGTATTGTGGTTCTTCTTGTTGGACTTCTTCAACGCGTGGGTTTAAAGAATCGATAATCGTTTGTGTTTGCTGCGCAGCTGTTTGAAAAAGTTGCTTAGCTTGTTGGTTATCCGTATCAAGAGCGAATCCCTCTAAGCTAGCTTGTGCACTTTTTAATCCAGAAACAGTTTGCTTTAGTTTCGTAATTACAGTCATTGAATGAAGCCCCCTTTGGAATATCAATTCATAGGTTATAATTTGTGAGTTGGGGAGAATTTATGATTGGAAAATTTAGGGGGCGCTTTTGGGAAAGGGAAAGAGTGTATAGAATGAAGGTGATTTCATAGGAAGGATAGAAGATAAGGAATTTAATACCAATATAAATTTCTTTATTTAGCATGGTATATCCGTTTATAATGGGCACTTATGTAATTTTAATACGGAGGTTGTACATGAATACTTTATTTTTATTAATGGCGATAGTAGGATTTGTTACTTTTCCAATCCTGTCTATTGTTTTTATTTTTTCTTTTTTTATGAAACGACTAAAACCATATAAGAAAAAAATATTAGGTGCTATGGTAATAGGCTTTCTTCTGTTGATTGTAGGAGCTGTTACTCATGAGCCTAGTCCGGGAGCAAAGGCTCAAGCGGCGAAACAAGCTGAGGAAGCAAAGAAAGAGAAGGAAGCAAAAGCGAGAGAACAAGCTGAAAAAGAAGAGAAGAAAAAGGCTGAGCAACAAGCTGAAAAAGAAAAGAAAGCAGAAGAAAAAGCGCAGAAAGAAGCGGAAGAAGAGAAAAAGAAGAAAGATAAAGAAGAGGCGGAGCGCTTAAAAGCACAAGAAGCTGAGAAGAAAAAAGTAGAAGAAGAACAGCGTAAAGCACAAGAGGCTGAGAAGAAAAAAGCAGAAGAAGAGCAGCGTAAAGCGCAAGAGGATGAAAAGAAAAAAGCAGAAGCGGAATTAACGAACTTGCCTTTCGAGGGATTTTTAAATAAATATTATGCGTTAAGCGCAGATGAAAATAGTAAGTTTTATGATGAAAATATTCATAAAAAAGTGTTTACATGGAGCGGTTATGTTGCGGATATGATTGGCTCTAAAGTTGTAGTGAATACGAAGCAAATTACTAAACCTTGGAGTGAGTTTACTGGCGAGGAACGTGCGCATACGTTTATTGTAAGATTTGATAATAAGAAAGAGATAGTGAATGTTAAACAAGGAGATAAGATCACGGTGTCGGGCTCTGTGGAAAGTAGAGGGGCATACATGCCAGAGAAAGAATTGTATTCTTATTGGAAAATGTATAACGGAAAGCTAATTAAATAGTTATAAGAGGAGCGAATTCGCTCCTTTTTTAATGGTTGAATTGATTGAAATTAGGTATTATTTCCTATATAATTAACAAAGCAGAATTGTTCGAGTAATTTATACTTAACAATTGGATCATGCGCCCATAGCTCAGTCGGATAGAGCGGTGGTTTCCGGTACCACGTCTGCCGGGGGTTCGAATCCCTCTGGGCGCGTCAAAAAGTCCTAACTTACGTTTTGTAGGTTAGGACTTTTTATGTATTCCATTATTTGAGGGTTAAACAAAACAAACTGATGGAAGTTTCATTTTATATGTGTACTTTCAAAATGCCGTGTCTCATTGCTTCTGTTAAAGCTTCGGAGCGTGATCCTACTTTTAATTTTTTGAAGATTTTTGTTAGGTTGTATTCTACAGCTCTTGAACTCATGTACAGCTCATCAGCAATTTGTTTATTGCTACTTCCTTTAGAGACGGATTCTAAGATTTCTAATTCTTTTTGTGTAAGAAGAGCGGTTTTATTTTCAAGTTGTTGAGTTGTTATATCGTCTGTACGTAGTTGACGTAATAACGAAATAGGAAGTAAAGTATATCCGTTTACAGCTGCACGAATTGCCATTAATAGCTCTTGCTGAGAAGCTGATTTACTAATAATTCCGCTGATACCAGAGTTTATTAATAAATTAAATTGGGATACGTATTCAAAACCTGTATATAAAATGATTTTGGCATCTGTTTGAATATGTAATATTTTCTGGGCGAGTTCAATACCACTACAATTGGGCATATTCATATCCAAGAGGTAAACGTCAAAAGGTGTAGCTTCACTTTTTATAAGTGCTTCCTGTTCATTTAAAATATATTCTGCTTGCATATCTTCTTCTAATTCAATCATGCTCTTTGTTCCTTCGCCTACAATTTGATGATCATCTACGATTAATACTCGAATCATTATTTACCACCTCGGAACTGTAATGTTTATTTGAAGTCCTTTTTTAGCTTCGGATACTATATGTATTTCTCCACCAATTGATTGAAGCCTTCCTTTTATACCGGAAAGCCCCATATGCTGCTTAGGAGAGTAGGGAGTGTCTATATTAAAACCTTTGCCGTTGTCTCGGTAGTCTAGGAAAATACAGTTATTCTCTTCCCATAAAAAAATCGATACGATGGTTGCCTCGGAATGTTTATCTGCGTTTGTTAGTAGTTCTTGAATGATACGATATAAAGATAAAATTTTGTCAAAATCGTAATGATGTTCTTGAATTGATTCATGATCAAATTGAATTTGAAACTGCACACGTAATTGTGTTTGGGCTAGCAATTCTCTTAATGCACCAATTAAACCAGCATCTGATAAAAGTGATGGACGCAATTCATTACATGTGTCGCGAATTTGTTGTATTACATCGTGCATACCGAAGTGGATTTTTTTTAGTTCATTTTTTAATTCTAGTGGAACGGATTTGTTTTTTAGTAAAGAGTCTAGTTTGCGGTACCATACGATTTGATCTTGTAATGCAGAGTCGTGTAAATCTGAAGCGAGTCGGCGCCTTTCTTGTTCAGAAATTTGAAAGAGGAGGCGCGATAAGCTTGCAGAATTTGTTTTGGATTCTAAACTCTCCTGCTCTAGAGAATGAATAATTTCATTAATGGTATACAAGTTTTCGTAAATAAGACGGACGTATGTCGTGACAGTGATGAACCATGATTTTTCATGCGTATTATATTTAATATTATTCACTTTTGTTCCAATCCAGATGTAGTGTTTTATATGTTTAGTAGAGTATAAGTAAGTGCCGATGCATCCATCATCCTCTAATAAATCATTAATTAGTAATGCTGCCATACTCCATTTTTTCTTTTTAGAAAGTGTGAAATCTTTCGTTTGTCCATATCCGTTGCATTGTGTATATGTGTTGTCTTTCATATCATATTGAACAAATTGAATGAAAGAAGATTTCAACATCGAAACGATTTCATTAGTAAATTTTTTCTCTAACTCTTCTGTTTTCATAATAGATGATAGCTGTGCGGTAAACTGTTCAATGTTTACGTATAAGTTTGTTTTAGTCCGAAAGAGGTGATTACGGAATGTAAAATCTAATCTTTCTTTTAATATGAGAAATAGAATGTTTAACGGAAAAATAATAATAAAACTTTGCAGCAGTCGAGAGAGAAAATTGCCTTTGTAATAAATGCTCCAGCTCGTAATGATTGCAATTAATAGAGTTGGGATTAATGACAGAAATGCGTAATATCGTAAACGATCAAATACAAAATCTATATCAAAAATCTGCTTCGTCGCTACTAAATAAAAATAACCGATTGGAAGAGCGATTAGGAACATAGCTCCAATATCTGCTGAGAGAATCGGTGTACTGAATATTGCATCTGGAAGGGCATAGAGTGTAACGAACGGAAAGAAGGCAATGGAATGAATCGTGAGCATTAATTTTAAAAATGGTTTATGTACTGTATTGTGATATTTGATATAGGCACTGATTAAAAAGTATATGCAAAAGATAATATTTATTGAAAGGTAAATTAGTTCTAATCCATCGGTATTAACTACGGGAAATGGAATGAACATCATTAAAATAGAGAGTGATAATAAAATAATGCCAATTGCAATGTCGATTTTTAGAAATCTCATAGAAATGACGTATAGTTGCTTTTTCTTGAATAATTCATTCAACAATAAAATGAGAGACATAGGTGTACCTTGAAATACAATACTTAAAATAATGAGGGCGATAAAATCACCTTTACCAGATTCAACTGCAATTAGAAGACTTGAGGAAGTCATGAATAGAAACGTGATCAAAAAGAATGTTTCCCGGTTCAAAGGCTTCTTTGTATAAAGAAAAATAGATAACCCTAAACAAATAAAAGCGAGTAGGAAGGGGAAGTATACAGAAATGATTTTGTCACGATAATCAATGAAATGTTGTGTTCCTTTATAAGTTTGGGTGATATCGTCTTTTTTAACTTGTATTTCTGATGCATTTAGTGATTGGTTTTGATATCCAGGAAGTATTCCTAAATGAGGCTCTTCTTTATTGATCGAATAGATTATATCTCCTTCTTTTAAGTCCGTATGAAAAGCCCAACCGGAGGATTTAATTTTTGCTATTGTGTATGTAGCTGAGTCTGTTTTAGAAATAAGAACTCCACTATATGGTTGGTTTATTTTATATAAGATATAGCCTTGTAAACAAAAATACAGGATAGTTACACATGAAATGAAAACGAAGTTACGTTGTATCTGCAACGGTTTGGACACCTCTCTTTGTAGGTACATCATTTAATTTCTGAATATTTTTATAATAACATTTAAGAAGTTTTCATACAATCAACTTCATCTGTTGAAATTGCGGTGAACCACATAAGAGTGGTTCGCTTTTTTACGGTAAATACAGTACGGATTGCGGACAATAGCATCAGAAAGAAGTCTATGATAAAGATACGACTTAACAAGTAAATGAAAGGGGAAATAGTTATGAAAAAGTTTTTGTTGATGGTAGGCGGGATTGTATTAGGAATGGCGGTTATTTATTTCGTAAAAAGCTAAAAGGAGCTGTTATGGATGGCATTTGAAATTCAAGGATTAAATAAAACATTTGGTGAATATAAAGCCGTTAATGATTTAAATATACGTGTAGAAGAAGGTGGAATTTTAGGGATGCTGGGCCGAAATGGTGCTGGTAAGACGACAACGATTCGTATGATCTTAGATTTAATCAAACCGGATAGCGGCCAAATTCTATGGAATAATCGCCCTTTTTCAAAGAAAGACCTATCTATTGGCTATTTACCAGAAGAGCGTGGATTATACCCGAAAATGAATGTAGTGGAGCAATTGGTGTATTTCGGCAAGTTAGAAGGAATGCCAGCTAATCTTGCAAAAAGGCATGCGTTACAATGGCTAGAAAAATTAGAAATGACACCACATTTAAAGAAGAAAACAGAGGAATTGTCAAAGGGAAATCAACAAAAGATCCAATTGATTTCAGCGATATTGCATAATCCGGAATTCATCATACTAGATGAGCCATTTAGTGGATTGGATCCTGTAAATGCAGAGATGTTAAAAAATGTTGTGCTCGAGTTAATTGCGCAAAGAAAAACGATTATCTTTTGTAGTCATCAAATGGACAGTGTAGAAACGTTCTGTGAGGAAATTTGTATTATGAAAAATGGTCAACTTGTATTATCGGGTGCTTTGTCAGATATTAAGAAAAGTTATCAATACAAATATATGACGTTGCAAACGGAAGGGGATATTGAACCTATTCTTAAGAAGAAAAATTTCAATTTTGAAAAAGTTAATCGTACGTTCATGATTAAAGTTAATGATGGAGAGGATGCATTTTCGCTGCTTGAAGATATTAAAACTAAACAATATATCCGAGATGTTTCTATTAAAGAGCCTTCTTTACATCAAATCTTTGTTGAAAAGGCGGGTGCATAAGTAATGAGGAATTTCTGGATTGTTTTAGGGCAAACGTACTGGGACCGTGTGAGGACGAAAATATTTATTGGGATGACATTATTATTAATAGGAGGAGGGATATTCTTATTCTCCTTTCCAACTTTAGTACAAAAGTTTTCTGGAGAGAAAGAAAAAGCAAAGGTTGTATTTATTTCTGAAGCACCTAATGTTACGGTGGATCAATCTAATCTTAGTAAAGCTCTTCCAGAATGGGATTGGTCTTTAGGAGATAAAACAAAATTAAATCAATATAAGCAAGAATTGTTAGATAAGAAAGTCGAAGCGCTCTTTATATTAAAAGAGGGTGCGGGTGCTGAACCAGTATTAGATTACTTTATGAAGCTGGATAATCCTAAGTTGATTCAAAGTGCGCAGGTATTTGTACAAAATCAGTATTTTCAAAGTGCGGTAGTTAAACAACAGTTATCAGAAGAGGCTGTGAAATCACTGACGATGAACGTGCAAGCGAAAAAGCAAAACTTAAATAACGAAGAAACAAGCTCATTCTTACTGGTGTATTTATTAGTAGCGATTATGTACTTAGCAATTACTTCGTATGGAAATGCGATTGCTACAGCGGTAGCGTCAGAGAAGGCGTCGCGTGTTATGGAAGTGATGGTAACGAAGGTGTCGCCTGTTCACATGGTCTTTGGGAAGATATTAGGAGTCGGTCTTGCTAGTTTGACACAGTTATTTATTTTCTTCCTTAGTATGGCGCTATATATTAAATCTGGAATTTTTAAGGTATCGGATTCGTTTTTTGGAGTGAATATTGATGTAAATATGATTACAGGTGAGCATGCTGCATATTTCTTGTTATATTTTGTTCTCGGTTACTTCGTTTATGCGGCACTTTTCGCAGTGTTTGGTTCTATGGTAAGCAGGCCAGAAGAATTATCCGGAACAACGATGCCGATTACTCTTATATTGATGGGAAGCTTAGTGGTGGAGTTATTAGTAGTACTTGATAACCCTGAAGGGCTAGTATCAAGGGTGACATCATATGTTCCGTTTACAGCTCCAATTAGTATGGTAGTTAGGATTATTAATGGATCCGTTGGGAGTTTAGAAATTATTACATCTATGGTTGTATTACTAGCTAGCATTAGCTTAATTGCTATGTTTGCAGCGAAGGTCTATCCGAAAGGTGTATTAAGAAGTGGTAAGAGCCTTAAATTCATTCAATTGTTAAAAAATAATTAATTGCAGGGGGGAATAAATTATGGGATTTTTTTCGAAAAGAAAACAAAAAATGATGGATAGTAATAACGAGAGAAGCGTGAAAAAAATAGTTGAGTTGTCTGTGGAAGAGATGAGAGGAATTCAAGGAGCGTCTAGTGAATCGAACGATTATCTCTATGATTCCTATGTAATTAGGAATCAAAGTTCCTTAGCTTTAAATAAGAGGTTTCTTTCTTAATTGAGAATCGTAAAAGAGTAGTTAGGCATAGTGAAGTGTCACTATACCTAAACTGCTCTTTTTATTTTGGAATTGAACAGAGATAAATTTAATGTTGTTATATATAAAATTAAGGGTTACTATTAGTATGTGGTAATAATTTTTGTCGCACTATTATTTTCTTTCAATATTATTCAAATTTCGGTTGTAAGTTGTAAATATCATTAATACATATAAATTAATAATATTTTGGAATGGGCGTCTGCGTGAGGATTCTCCTTTTACCAAACTTATTGTACAATAGAAACAAGGGGGAGATTAGTTTGAAGGCAAGTCTTTTACAAGAACAAAGCTTACGTTTGGCAATGACACAAGAGTTAAGGCAAGCGATTACAATGCTTCAGTATAATGTACAAGAATTATCGGAGTTTTTGTATGAGCAATCGTTAGAGAATCCCCTTATTGAGTTAGGTGGTTTTGAGAGGGAGAAGAAAAAGAGCTCTAACAACAGTAAAAGTACCAGCAAACAAGTCGAGAATCAGATGGAAATCTACAGTGTGGATTCTACAACGATTCAGCAACATTTATTAAATCAAATACAGTATTATAAAATAGATGAAGAAGAGCGGAAAGTGGCTTCTTTCATTATTATGAACATGGATGGAAACGGGTATTTACAAGAAACGAATGAAGAGTTAGCAGAGCTCCTTTCTGCGCATATTCATGTAGTTGACCGCTCTGTAGAGCTTGTCCAATCACTGGAGCCAGCAGGGGTAGGGGCGCGTAATATTCAGGAATGTTTAACCTTACAATTGAAGCGCTTACAAAGAAGGGATGGATTAGCGGAAGATATTGTAGAGGAGCACTTTGCTTATTTCGTGAAGAAGGATTGGCGAAAGCTCGTTCATGTGCTGAAGTGTAGTAATGAAGAATTACAATCGGCGGTGAACTGTATTACATCATTGCAGCCGAAACCGGGCCTTGCGTATTCTTCGGATAAACCACTGTATATTGTGCCTGACATGGCAGTGAAAAAAGAAGGCGATCGCCTCGTTTTACAGATGAATGAGAGAAATATGCCGAGAATTGAAATTCACTCTGAGTACAGTGCGCTTCTTAATAATAGTGAAAGTGAAGTAGCATCTTACGTTTCAGAAAAGTATCAGCATGTGCAATGGATTATGCGCAGTTTGAAACAGAGAAAACAAACACTTCTGCAAGTGATGACGATTATTATGGAAAAACAACGTGATTTCTTTTGGGAAGGTCCAGCGTATTTGAAGCCGCTCGCTTTAAAAGAGGTGGCGGAAGAGCTAAGTGTGCATGAGTCTACGATTAGTCGTGCAACAAGAAATAAGTATGTGCAAACGCCACACGGTTTATTTGAGATGAAATCGTTCTTTAGTAATGCAGTTTCGACGACAGAGGATGAGGCAGTTTCAACGAAGCGAGTGAAACAGTTTATTCAAACGCTTGTGGAAGCAGAGAATAAGAAAAAGCCACTCTCAGATCAAAAGATTTCAAAATTATTAGAAGAAGAGCATGAAATTGTTATTTCTCGAAGAACCGTGGCGAAGTATAGAGAACAAATGCATATCCCAGCTTCGTCATTGCGAAAAACAATCGGATAGGTGAAGAAGATGAAAGTTGTGCTGTATACAAAAAAGAATTGTGGTCTTTGCGTGCAGGCGAAACAAGTTTTGCAGGAAGTACAATGTGAATATTCTTTTCAAATCGAGGAAATAGATATATATGAAGATAATGACCTTTTAGAAAAATATCATTTAATGATTCCGGTTGTAGAAATAGACGGAAAACAAGTAGAATATGGTAACATTCACAAAGGTGTCATAATAAACTATATAAAGAATGCAGTTAAGAGTTGAATAAGTTTCTATCTCCTGTTACAATAATACACGTAGCAGGGATTATTTTTTTAACCTATGTGGGACACAAAATGTCACTACGGGACGTAAAGTGACCACCGAGGAAAAATGAACCAATGTAGTGAGGAGAAAAGATATGCGCTCATGGATTCAGAACACAAAAAAATTATTACCTGATCTGCTACCTGTTATGCAAACGAGAATGCAAATTCTTCAATACATTAGGCTCATGCAGCCGATTGGAAGAAGAAACTTATCAGCAAGCCTCGGTATGACAGAACGAGTATTGCGAAGTGAAGTTCAAGTTTTGAAAGAACAAAACTTAGTTCACGTCGCTTCTTCTGGAATGACTTTGACAGAAGAAGGAACAGCTTTAGTTCTTGCTTTGGAAGACTTTATGAAAGAAATTTCCGGGTTAAAGGTTTTAGAAAAGCAACTTAAGGAAACATTAGACTTGGATGAAGTTTTCGTTGTCCCTGGTGATAGTGATGAATCACCTTGGGTCAAACTGGAGATGGGCCGTGCTTGTGTGACTTGTATAAAAGACCGTCTGACAGCGAATAATATCGTTGCTGTGGCTGGAGGAACTACGCTAGCTGCTGCTGCGGACATGATGCAACTTGATTGTAAAGATTTACATATGCTATTTGTCCCAGCACGTGGTGGAATCGGAGAAGGTGTTGAATTAGAAGCCAATACCATTTGTGCCAAGATGGCGCAAAATACGATGAGTAATTATCGCTTATTGTATGTTCCAGACCATGTTAGTAGCGAAGCATATGCGTCTATTGTGACAGAGCCTTCCGTGAAAGAAGTTCTTGAGTTGATTCGATCTTCCAATATCGTCATTCATGGAATAGGTGATGCGTTAACAATGGCACGTCGCAGAAGTACTTCGGAAGCAGATTGGTTAAAGATTCAAGCAAGCGAAGCAGTTGGTGAAGCTTTCGGTTACTACTTTAATGAAGAAGGAAATGTTGTTCATAAAGTAAGAACAGTTGGTATGCAATTAGAGGATTTACAAAATGTATCTCACGTTGTTGCAGTCGCTGGAGGTTCTTCAAAGGCAAAAGCAATACAGGCTGTAATTAAACAAGGGCACACTTCAATTCTAATTACAGATGAAGGTGCAGCAAAACAGTTAACAAAGGGTTTTACCCTTTAATATAATCCCCCAAGGAGGAAATTCAAATGACTAAAATTGGTATTAATGGATTTGGACGTATCGGACGTAACGTATTCCGCGCAGCTCTTAACAACTCTGAGGTAGAAGTAGTAGCAATCAACGACTTAACAGATGCTAAAACATTAGCTCACCTTTTAAAATATGACACAGTTCACGGAACTTTAAATGCAGAAGTATCTGCTAACGAAAACAGCATCGTTGTTAACGGTAAAGAAATTAAAGTTATCGCTGAGCGTGACCCAGCTCAATTACCATGGAGCGACTACGGAGTAGAAGTAGTAGTAGAATCTACTGGCCGTTTCACTAAAAAATCAGACGCTGAAAAACACTTAGGTGGATCAGTTAAGAAAGTTATCATCTCAGCTCCAGCTTCTGACGAAGATATCACTGTAGTTATGGGTGTTAACCACGAACAATACGATGCAGCTAACCACAACGTAGTATCTAACGCTTCTTGTACTACAAACTGTCTAGCTCCATTCGCTAAAGTATTAAACGAAAAATTCGGCGTAAAACGCGGAATGATGACAACAATTCACTCTTACACTAACGACCAACAAATCTTAGACTTACCACACAAAGATTTACGTCGTGCTCGTGCAGCAGCTGAAAACATGATCCCAACATCTACTGGTGCAGCTAAAGCTGTAGCATTAGTATTACCAGAACTTAAAGGTAAATTAAACGGTGGCGCTGTACGTGTTCCAACTGCTAACGTTTCTCTTGTTGACTTAGTTGTTGAACTTGACAAAGAAGTAACAGTTGAAGATGTAAACGCAGCATTCAAAGCAGCAGCTGAAGGCGAATTAAAAGGTATCCTTGGATACAGCGAAGAGCCATTAGTATCTATCGACTATAACGGATGTACAGCTTCTTCTACAATCGATGCATTATCTACAATGGTAATGGAAGGTAACATGGTTAAAGTACTTTCTTGGTACGATAACGAAACTGGTTACTCTAACCGCGTAGTAGACTTAGCAGCTTACATGACTTCTAAAGGTCTTTAATTCTTAATTATATAAGCAATCAATGACAAAACGAGGGAGAGGGTTTGTTCCCTCTCTCTCTTCTTTCGTTTTAAAAGCAAATGTGTTAAGCTTTTGAATGGGTTTTGTCAATCCTAACTAGTAGTCGGAGGGAAATCCAATGAACAAAAAATCAATTCGTGACGTAGATTTAAAAGGTAAGCGTGTATTTTGCCGCGTTGATTTCAACGTACCTATGAAAGAAGGCAAAATTACAGATGAAACTCGTATCCGTGCAGCTCTTCCTACAATTCAATATTTAGTAGAGCAAGGTGCGAAAGTTATTTTAGCAAGCCACTTAGGCCGTCCAAAAGGTCAAGCGGTAGAAGAATTACGTCTTACTCCAGTAGCAGCACGTTTAGGCGAGCTTCTTGGTAAAGATGTTAAAAAAGCAGACGAAGCATTCGGACCAGTTGCACAAGAAATGGTTGCAGCAATGAACGAAGGCGACGTATTAGTTCTTGAAAACGTACGTTTCTATGCGGGCGAAGAAAAGAACGATGCAGAACTTGCGAAAGAATTTGCAGCACTTGCTGACATCTTCGTAAACGATGCATTCGGTGCAGCTCACCGTGCTCACGCTTCTACAGCAGGTATCGCAGACTACCTACCAGCAGTATCTGGTCTATTAATGGAAAAAGAGTTAGATGTATTAGGTAAAGCACTTTCTAACCCAGAACGTCCATTTACAGCTATTATTGGTGGTGCGAAAGTAAAAGATAAAATCGGTGTAATTCGTCATCTATTAGACAAAGTAGATAACTTAATCATCGGTGGCGGACTTGCTTACACGTTCGTTAAAGCTTTAGGTCATGAAATTGGTCTATCTCTATGTGAAGACGACAAGATTGAACTAGCTAAAGAATTTATGCAACTTGCAAAAGAAAAAGGCGTAAACTTCTACATGCCAGTTGATGTTGTAATCACTGAGGAATTCTCTGAAACTGCAACAACTCAAATCGTTGGTATCGACTCTATCCCTTCTAACTGGGAAGGCGTAGACATCGGTCCTAAAACACGTGAAATTTATGCAGATGTAATTAAAAACTCTAAGCTTGTTGTATGGAATGGACCAATGGGTGTATTCGAAATGACTCCATTCGCAGAAGGTACAAAAGCAGTAGGACAAGCATTAGCAGATGCAGAAGATACATACTCTGTTATCGGCGGTGGTGACTCTGCAGCAGCTGTTGAAAAATTCGGTATGGCTGATAAAATGAGCCACATTTCTACTGGCGGCGGTGCGTCATTAGAATTCATGGAAGGTAAAGAGCTTCCAGGTGTAGTTTGTCTTAACGACAAATAAGTAGCAGCCAAAGAAAAAGGACGGTGCAAAGCATGCGTAAACCAATTATCGCAGGTAACTGGAAAATGAATAAAACTCTATCTGAAGCAGTTAGCTTCGTAGAGGAAGTTAAAGGTCAAATCCCAGCAGCTTCAGCTGTTGATGCAGTAGTTTGCTCTCCAGCTCTATTCTTAGAGCGCCTTGTAGCAGCAACTGAAGGAACTGATTTACAAGTAGGTGCACAAAACATGCACTTCGAAAAAAATGGTGCATTCACTGGCGAAATTAGCCCAGTAGCACTTAGCGACTTAAAAGTAGGCTACGTAGTACTTGGCCACTCTGAGCGTCGTGAAATGTTTGCTGAAACAGACGAATCAGTAAACAAAAAGACTCTAGCAGCATTTGAACATGGTTTAACACCAATCGTATGTTGTGGTGAGACTTTAGAAGAGCGCGAAAGCGGAAAAACATTTGATCTAGTAGCAGGTCAAGTGACAAAAGCACTTGCAGGTTTAACAGAAGAGCAAGTTAAAGCAACTGTTATCGCTTATGAGCCTATCTGGGCTATCGGTACAGGTAAATCTTCTTCTTCTGCAGATGCAAATGAAGTATGTGCGCACATCCGTAAAGTTGTTGCAGAAGCTGTTTCTCCAGAAGCTGCAGAAGCTGTTCGTATTCAATACGGCGGTAGCGTAAAACCAGAAAACATTAAAGAGTATATGGCACAATCTGACATCGACGGCGCTTTAGTTGGCGGTGCTAGCTTAGAGCCTGCTTCGTTCTTAGGTCTTCTGGGGGCGGTAAAATGAGAAAGCCAACAGCTTTAATCATCCTTGACGGTTTCGGACTTCGTGAAGAAACTCACGGGAATGCTGTAGCACAAGCTAAGAAACCTAATTTTGATGGTTACTGGAACAAATTCCCTCATACAACGCTTACAGCTTGTGGTGAGGAAGTAGGTCTTCCAGAAGGTCAAATGGGTAACTCTGAGGTTGGTCACTTAAATATTGGTGCTGGCCGCATAGTATATCAAAGCTTAACACGCGTAAACGTTGCAATTCGTGAAGGTGAGTTCGATCAGAACGAAACATTCCAAAATGCAATTAAAAGCGTAAAAGAAAAAGGTACTGCTCTTCATTTATTCGGTTTACTTTCTGATGGTGGTGTGCACAGTCACATGAACCATATGTTTGCTCTTCTTCGCTTAGCAGCAAAAGAAGGTGTGGAGAAAGTTTACATCCATGCGTTCTTAGACGGCCGCGATGTTGGACCACAAACAGCAAAAGGTTATATCGATGCAGCAAATGAAGTAATTAAAGAAACAGGAGTAGGACAATTCGCGACTATCTCTGGTCGTTATTACTCCATGGACCGTGACAAGCGTTGGGATCGCGTAGAAAAATGTTACAGTGCTATGGTGAATGGTGAAGGCCCTACTTATAAATCAGCAGAAGAGTGTGTAGAAGACTCTTATGCGAACGGTATCTATGATGAATTCGTATTGCCGTCTGTAATTGTTAACGAAGATAACACGCCAGTTGCAACAATCAATGATGATGATGCAGTTATCTTCTATAACTTCCGTCCAGACCGTGCAATTCAAATTGCTCGTGTATTTACAAACGAAGACTTCCGTGAGTTCGATCGTGGTGAAAAAGTACCTCACATTCCAGAATTCGTATGTATGACACACTTCAGTGAAACTGTGAATGGTTACGTGGCATTCAAGCCAATGAACCTTGATAACACTTTAGGTGAAGTTGTTGCGCAAGCGGGATTAAAGCAACTTCGCATCGCGGAAACCGAAAAGTATCCGCACGTTACATTCTTCTTTAGCGGTGGTCGTGAGGCTGAATTCCCAGGAGAAGAGCGTATCTTAATTAACTCACCGAAGGTTGCAACGTATGACTTGAAACCTGAAATGAGCATTTACGAAGTAACGGACGCTTTAGTAAATGAAATCGAAAATGATAAACATGATGTTATCATTCTTAACTTTGCAAACTGTGATATGGTTGGCCATTCTGGGATGATGGAACCAACAATTAAAGCAGTAGAAGCAACTGACGAATGTTTAGGAAAAGTTGTAGAAGCGATTCTTGCAAAAGATGGTGTAGCACTTATTACTGCTGACCATGGTAATGCCGATCAGGAGTTAACTGCTGATGGCGAGCCGATGACAGCTCATACAACTAACCCGGTTCCTTTCATCGTTACAAAAAATGATGTAGAGCTTCGTGAAGGTGGTATTTTAGGAGATATCGCTCCAACAATGCTTACACTTTTAAATGTGGAACAACCGAAAGAAATGACAGGTAAAACAATTATTAAATAATTTGCTTATATAAAAAGGAGAGAATTTATTATGTCAACAATTATTGATGTTTATGCTCGCGAAGTCCTTGACTCTCGTGGTAACCCAACTGTAGAAGTAGAAGTTTACACAGAAAGCGGTGCTTTCGGACGCGCTATCGTACCAAGTGGTGCATCTACTGGTGAGCACGAAGCAGTAGAATTACGTGACGGTGACAAATCTCGTTACCTTGGTAAAGGTGTTGTTAACGCAGTAAACAACGTTAACGAAATTATCGCTCCAGAAATCGCTGGTTTCGATGTAACTGACCAAGCTGGTATCGACCGTGCTATGATCGAATTAGACGGCACTCCAAACAAAGGTAAACTAGGCGCTAACGCTATCCTTGGTGTATCTATGGCAGTAGCTCACGCAGCAGCTGACTTCGTAGGTCTTCCATTATACCGTTACCTTGGTGGATTCAATGCAAAACAATTACCAACTCCAATGATGAACATCATCAACGGTGGTTCTCACGCTGATAACAACGTTGACTTCCAAGAGTTCATGATCTTACCAGTTGGTGCTCCAACATTCAAAGAATCAATCCGTATGGGTGCTGAAGTATTCCATGCACTTAAAGCTGTATTACATGACAAAGGTCTTAACACTGCAGTAGGTGACGAAGGTGGATTCGCTCCAAACCTTGGTTCTAACCGTGAAGCTTTAGAAGTAATCATCGAAGCTATCGAAAAAGCTGGTTACAAAGCTGGCGAGAACGTATTCTTAGGAATGGACGTTGCTTCTTCTGAGTTCTACAACAAAGAAACTGGTAAATATGACCTTGCAGGCGAAGGCCGTACTGGCTTAACTTCTGCAGAAATGGTTGATTTCTACGAAGAGCTTTGCAAAGACTTCCCAATCATCTCTATCGAAGATGGTTTAGACGAAAACGACTGGGATGGTCACAAATTATTAACTGAGCGTATCGGTGATAAAGTACAATTAGTTGGTGACGATTTATTCGTAACTAACACTCAAAAACTTGCTGAAGGTATCGAAAAAGGTATCTCTAACTCAATCTTAATTAAAGTTAACCAAATCGGTACTTTAACTGAGACTTTCGAAGCTATCGAAATGGCTAAACGTGCTGGTTACACAGCAGTTGTATCTCACCGTTCTGGTGAAACTGAAGATGCTACAATTGCTGACATCGCAGTTGCAACTAACGCTGGCCAAATCAAAACTGGTTCTATGAGCCGTACTGACCGTATTGCTAAGTACAACCAATTATTACGCATCGAAGACGAACTAGGCGAAATCGCTGTTTACGATGGTATCAAATCTTTCTATAACATCAAACGATAATTGTAGAAAATAACGACAGACCGTGAGAAATCACGGTCTGTTTTTTATGCTAAAATTGTTCGCCCGTCATAAGTGACATGAAATGTTTGAAGAAGCGGTTATAATCAAAATCAATTGCGATTTGATGACTCGGCCAATCAATAAATGGCTTAGATTCTCCTAAAGAGCGAAATTCTCCAATGCTTGCCCCCTGCGCATAAGATTCTGTCATGACAACGATAGGTGATTTGTGATAGGTAAACATAGAGTTATCAAGTAAAGCGAGTATTGGCATTGTGTCATGGAAGGGGCTACCCTTTAAATGTGGTAGGGCGTCTTTATAATATCCGTAGTAATAATGATCGAATAAAGGTTTGACAAGTGGGGCTTTTCCTTTTGTTTCAATATACTCCGCCATCTCGGGTGTAATGACGGAATATTGGGTGACGTTTAATGGGTATATGTGCATGTTAGCTGTAGATTGGAGGACTATATTAGCGGCAGTAGGATCGCCATAAAAGTTTGCTTCGGAAATAGGGGTAACATTACCAGGATGTAAAAAGGCACCGCCCATTACGTAGTAAGATTTAACTTGCTTCATTAACTGTTTACATACGATGAATAAAATTGCTAGGGAGGTAAGTCTTCCTAAACTTACAATGATTAATTCATCTTTATACTGTTCAATAAGAGGAATGACTTCAAAAAAATTCTCCATTTCTCCGTTAGTCACATTCACCTTTGGAATAATTGGACCAAGCCCCTGTTTCCCATGTACATCCGTAAAAAACGCAGGTGGGGCACCAGTAAGGGGACGTTCTGAACCACCGAATATCTTGATATTTCTATTCTTTGTTTCGTTATTAAAAAAATGAGCATTTTCTACGGCCATTTTTTTTGGAACATTGCCGTAATCAGCAACGATACCGACGATTTCTATTTCATCGATAAAGAATGCTAAGAGGAGAGCCATCGTATCATCAATCCCAGGATCACAAAAAATGAGAACTTTTTTGGGCATATGTTCACCACCTATCTTGTTTATCCAGTACAAATCCGCTTGGTGAGGGCTAATAATTAATGGGGATGAGGAAAACCTCAATGATTAAAGTTTCACTTTATATATATGTAAGTTTAAGGATAAAAAGATTATTTTATTGAAATAATAGTCTTTTAAATTCAGAAAATAAAAACTTTTTATATTAGGTCAAGGTTTTTGACATAATTTTCGTTTGAAAATGCAGTCATATCAAGGTTGTAAGCGTGTAACATAGGCTGTTTTTGCTGTCAAGTTGATAAATTGCAGCTTTTTACAATTTATACTATGATAAAGATATTAACAGAAGATCGTATAAACATGAGGGATGATGAACATGAAATTTACAAAGATTCTTGTCCAAATTGCTGCTCTTTACGTGTTTTATATGGTTGGAACTTGGGTGCAAGAAATATTAAATATTCCGATTCCAGGAAGTTTGATTGGAATGTTCCTCTTACTTGTTTTACTTAGCCTAAAAGTTCTTCCAGTGAAATGGTTCGATTTAGGAGCAGAAACACTCGTTGCTATTATGCCGTTTTTATTAATTCCGCCAACGCTTGGCCTAATGAATTACGGTGCTTTTTTTATGAGTAAAGGAATTTCTCTTTTCATTACAGTTGTAGCGAGTACATTTTTAATTATTATTGTCGCAGGACATACAGGACAATATCTTGCGAATAGGAAGGAAAGAGAGTCGCGATGAGCCAAATATTAATCGGAATCGGTTGGGTTCTTTTTACGGTGCTATTATATCAATTATCTAAAAAAATCTATAAATTATTTCCAACACCATTCACCATTCCAATGCTTGTAGCAACAGGATTAATGGCTTTCCTATTTATCGTGCTTGATATACCATATCAACATTATATGGAAAGTGGTGGTGGCTGGATTGCAAAGCTACTTGGACCTGGTGTTGTAGCATTTGCAATTCCTCTTTATAAACAACGTCATGTTCTGCAAAAGTATGTTGTACCGATTGCCGGCGGGGTATTAGTAGGTACAACAGTTGCAATCGCTAGTGATTTTGCCATTGCTTCACTTATGGGAACAGATAAAAGCTTAATCTTATCGTCTTTACCAAAATCGGTGACAATGCCAGTTGCGATGAGCGTTTCTGAACAAGTTGGTGGTGTACCTTCCTTAACAGCAGCTTTCGTTGTTATCGCAGGTATTACTGGAACGATTACAGGACCTCTCTTATTAAAATGGAGCCGTGTTACAAACTCAGTTGGTAAAGGTATCGGATTTGGATGTGCTTCTCATATTATGGGCGTTATGAGAGCGATGAAAAATAACGAACATGAAGGTGTTATTGGATCGGTAACAATGACATTAACAGCAATTTTGACATGTTTACTTGGACCGTTATTTGCAATGATGTTTATGTAATGGAAGAAAAGCGGGAGCGACTCTATAGCTCTCGCTTTTCTATAGGATTTATGCTACAGTTACAATAACTGAATCTTTGTAGGAGGTACGCCAAGTGCATACGTTATTATCCGTTTTACTTATTACTGTATCGATTTTAATGATTGTTATGGTACTTATGCAGTCTAGTAATAGCTCAGGCCTTTCAGGTGCAATTTCAGGCGGTGCAGAGCAATTATTTGGTAAGCAAAAAGCACGTGGAATTGAAGCAGTATTAAACCGTATCACAATTGTTTTAGCTGTATTGTTCTTTGTATTAACAATTGCTGTTACGTACTTAAACTTATAGAATTGAAAGAAGAAGCGTTAGTAAGATGTACTAATGGTTCTTCTTTTTTGTTTTGCCATTTGAAAGATGTTTCTAATTAGATTATAGAAATATAAATATGGTACACTAGATATAGAAAGAATACGACTAGATTACAGAAGAGAAAGAGGAGAAGTACATGATGAAATTAGCATCTCCGAAACCATTTACATTTGAGGGTGGAGACCGCGCTGTTTTATTACTACATGGATTCACAGGGAACTCAGCTGATGTACGTATGTTAGGGCGTTTCTTAGAGAAGAAAGGCTACACTTGTCATGCGCCAATTTATAAAGGGCACGGTGTACCACCAGAAGAGCTTGTTCATACAGGTCCTGAAGATTGGTGGCAAGATGTAACGGAGGCATATCAGCTTTTAAAAGATAAAGGTTTTGAGAAAATTGCTGTTGTTGGATTGTCACTTGGCGGCGTATTTTCTTTAAAATTAGGTTATACAGTACCGGTTTTAGGTGTAGTACCAATGTGTGCACCGATGTATATTAAGAGCGAAGAAACGATGTACCAAGGTATATTGGCATATGCCCGCGAATATAAAAAGCGTGAGCAAAAGTCACCAGAGCAAATCGAACAAGAAATGCTGGAATTCCAAAAGACACCGATGAATACATTAAAAGCATTACAACAATTAATTGCTGACGTACGTAACAATGTGGATATGATTTATGCACCAACATTTGTTGTACAAGCACGTCATGACGAAATGATTAATACAGATAGTGCTAACATTATTTATAACGGTGTAGAATCTACGTTAAAAGACATTAAATGGTATGAAGACTCTACGCATGTCATTACACTTGATAAACAACGTGACGAGCTACATGAGGATGTATATAACTTCTTGGAGCAACTAGATTGGTAAGATCTAGTTGCCTCTTTTTTTCATAAGGAATTTTTTGTGAAAACTGTAAAAATCATAAGGGGAGTATTGAAGTTTCGCTTTATACATCCCCTATCTTTCGGATACACTAAATAATATAAGGTTTTAAAGGAGGTATTTTTGCTTGGAAGAAATCACACAAGAACATATTGATAAGTTGTTATTATTTATGAGAGAAGAAGCGTATAAACCGCTAACGATACAAGAGTTAGAAGAGGCATTTGGAATTGAAGGTTCTGAGGGCTTTAAAGATTTTGTAAAAGCACTTGTAATGATGGAAGAGAAGGGACTTGTTATTCGTACACGTAGTAATCGATACGGTCTTCCTGAAAAGATGAATTTAGTACGAGGTAAGTTAATTGGACATGCACGTGGCTTTGCTTTCGTTGTGCCAGAAGAGAAGAAAACTGGAGACGATGATCTTTTCATCCCTCCTACAGAATTAAACGGTGCACTTCATGGCGATACAGTATTAGCACGCCTTAGTTCTCAATCGAGCGGTTCACGTCAAGAAGGTTCAATTGTACGCATTTTAGAGCGTGGAACGAAAGAACTTGTTGGTACATATACAGAATCGAAAAACTTTGGATTTGTTATACCTGACAATAAGCGCTGGACGAGTGATATCTTTATCTTGAAAAGTGCATCAATGGGTGCTGTAGAAGGTCATAAAGTAGTTGTGAAAATTACGAGCTATCCAGAAAACCGTTTAAGCGCAGAAGGTGAAGTTATTCAAATTCTAGGTCATAAAAATGATCCAGGAGTAGATATTTTATCTGTCATTCATAAACATCATTTACCTTTAGCATTCCCTGAAGAAGTGATGGAGCATGCAAACAGTGTACCAGAAACGATTTCAGAAGAAGATTTAAAGGATCGTCGTGATTTACGTGATCAAATGATCGTAACGATTGATGGTGCAGACGCGAAAGACTTAGATGATGCTGTTACAGTAACGAAGCTTGAGAACGGTAACTACAAGCTTGGCGTTCACATTGCGGATGTAAGTCATTACGTTCAAGAAGGTTCTCCAATTGATGTAGAAGCAGCGGAAAGAGCGACGAGTGTGTATCTTGTTGACCGTGTAATTCCGATGATTCCACATCGTCTATCTAACGGTATTTGCTCATTAAATCCGAAAGTAGACCGTCTGACATTATCTTGTGAAATGGAAATCAACAACTTAGGTGATGTTGTTAAACACGAGATTTTCCAAAGTGTGATTAAAACGACAGAGCGTATGACGTATGCTGACGTAAGAAGCATTTTAGAAGATGAGGACGAAGAGTTAATTAAGCGTTATGAGCCATTAGTACCGATGTTTAAAGAGATGGGTCAATTGGCACAAATTCTACGTGAAAAACGTATGCGCCGTGGTGCAATTGACTTTGACTTTAAAGAAGCGAAAGTATTAGTAGATGAAGAAGGAAAACCGACTGATGTTGTTATGCGCGATCGTTCTGTATCAGAGAAGTTAATTGAAGAATTTATGCTTGTTGCGAATGAAACAGTAGCAGAGCACTTCCACTGGATGAACGTACCGTTTATGTACCGTGTCCATGAAGATCCGAAAGAAGATAAGCTTGAGCGTTTCTTCGAGTTTGTAACGAACTTCGGATATGCGGTAAAAGGACGTGCGAATGAAGTACACCCTCGTGCGCTGCAACAAATTCTTGAAATGGTTCAAGGACAGCCTGAAGAAGTAGTTATTTCAACGGTTATGCTTCGTTCTATGAAGCAAGCTCGTTACGATGCGGATAGTTTAGGGCATTTCGGTTTATCAACTGAGTTCTACACACATTTCACATCACCAATTCGTCGTTACCCAGATACAATTGTTCATAGATTAATTCGTGAATACATTATTAATGGTAAAGTCGACAATGAAACGCAAGCAAAATGGCGTGAAAAATTACCTGAGATTGCAGAGCACTCTTCTAATATGGAACGCCGTGCTGTTGAAGCAGAGCGTGAAACAGATGAGATGAAAAAAGCAGAGTATATGGTTGATAAGATCGGTGAAGAGTATGACGGTATGATTAGCTCTGTAACAAACTTCGGTTTATTCGTAGAGCTTCCAAATACAATTGAAGGTCTTGTACACGTTAGCTACTTAACGGATGATTACTACCGTTATGACGAGCAGCATTTCGCTATGATCGGAGAGCGTACAGGAAACGTATTCCGCATCGGTGACGAAATTACAATTCGTGTTATTAACGTAAATAAAGACGAGCGTGCAATCGACTTTGAAATCGTTGGCATGAAAGGTACACCTCGTCGTAAGTTCAAAGATCGTCCAGTCGTTATCGAGCAGCCAAGAACAGGCAGAAAGAAACGCGGTGGACGTAGCGAGCGCAGTAATGAGCGCGGCGGTGAACGTGGCACAGGTAGAAAGTTTGACCGTGGTGGCAAAGGTAAAAGCACAGGAAGAGGATCCGCATCAGCAACAGCATCCACGTCTGCTAGTCAGCCAGGGAAAAAAGATGGTAATGGCAAGAAGAAAAAAGGATTCTTCGAAAACGTACCAGGATTCAAGAAGAAAAAGAAAAAGCGTAAGTAAGAAAAGGATGGCTTCGCTTTGATGAAAAGCGAGGCTTTTTCTTTTTTTATTAGTGGCTTGAGAGCGAGCCACTTTCGCTTTCTAATGGAATCCAGCTACAGTGGCTAGAATGTTCGGCGGCTTCACTTCTTCCCGAGAGGCAAAGAGCGCCTCAAGGTCAGAAGCTCCATCCACCTCACATTCTGAGCGAGCCACTTTCGCTTTTAATGGAATCCAGCTACAGTGGCTAGAATGTTTGGCGGCTTCACTTCTTCCCGAGAGGCAAAGAGCGCCTCAAGGTCAGAAGCTCCATCCACCTCACATTCTGAGCGAGCCACTTTCGCTTTTTATTAACATTTGTTACAATAGTAAAAATAGAGGAGGGACGTTATATGCCAAAGGGTACAGGTAAGGTTATTGCACAAAATAAAAAAGCATTTCATGATTATTTCATCGAAGAAACATACGAGGCAGGGCTTGTCCTTCAAGGAACGGAAATTAAGTCGATTCGCGCTGGTCGCGTGAACTTGAAAGATGCGTTTGCACGTATACATAATGGTGAAGTATGGGTTCATAATATGCACATTAATACATACGAACAAGGGAATCGTTTCAACCATGATCCACTTCGTACGAGAAAATTACTTCTTCATAAAAAAGAAATTGATAAGCTAGCGGGCGCTGCAAAAGAAACAGGTTACGCATTAGTTCCACTTAGAATCTATTTGAAAAATGGATTTGCAAAAATGGCACTTGGTTTAGCAAAAGGTAAGAAACAATATGATAAACGTCACGATTTAAAAGAGAAAGAAGCGAAACGTGAAATTGCACGCGTGTTCCGTGATCGTCAAAAGATGTAATACAGATATTTACATTTGTAAAACGGCGCGCGTATGTTATAATAACTTATGTAAGGTTGTTGCACATTGAAAAACAGCTCTTAGTAGCTATCACGATATTTTCTTCGTATGCTCCATTTTTATCATGGGGACGTTACGGATTCGACAGGGATAGTTCGAGCTTAGGTTGCGAGTCGAGGGGATCGGCCTCGTTAAAACGTCAAAGCCTATAATTGGCAAACAAAACAATCTTTCTTTAGCTGCTTAATTGCACTAAAGGTTCCTCCCTCCATCGTCCATGTGGTAGGGTAAGGGACTCAAACTAAGTGGACTACGCCGGAGTTCGCCGTCTGAGGGCGAAGGAAGAGAACAATCAGACTAGCAACTTGGAAGCCTGTCGATAGGCCGAAGAGTTCGCGAAATGCTAATATATCGACTACACTCGTAGAAGCTTAAGTGCCGATATTTTTGGACGTGGGTTCGACTCCCACCGTCTCCACCAATACATATTTGGTGGTTTTTTTATTTTTTATGATATGAACCATAACTTTGCCAGGTTGGCGAGGTTATGGTTTTTTTGTTTGTGGTTTTATAGAATGCTGAAGTTGATGGGACGGTATCCTTGAAACAGAGAATAAAAAAATGGTTATTGATGATAAGTAGGGAGGTACTATAGCTGCTAGTAAACGCCCAACTGGTGAGTTTGTATTAAAATTTTAATTTATTACAATCTTCATATGTTTTGTGTTTTTAACCATACCTATTGTAAGATTATATAGAGTTCTCCTAATAAGCTGTTTTAATGGATTATTTAGGAATCTTAAATTTATAAATCTTAAATTGTTTTTTCGGGATAATTTTTTTATCTAAATAAGTTATATTGAAGTAGAGGTGAACCATCGGTGAGGCAGGTGTTAGTAATTAAGAATGAAAGGTCTTTAGCGAAGAAAATCGTAAGCGGTCTAACGCAAGAAGGCTATTTCATTTTAAAACTTCACAATGAAAACGAAGGTTTAAATATAATATATGAACAAGATTGGGATATTATCGTATTGGATTGGGATTCATTAAGTATATCGGGACCGGAAATTTGCAGACAAATACGACTTGTTAAAACGACACCGATAATTATTGTGACCGACAATATTTCTAGCGAGGATTGCGTGGCAGGGCTACAAGCAGGTGCAGATGATTATATAAGAAAACCATTTGTGAAAGAAGAATTAGTAGCAAGGGTTCAAGCTATTTTAAGGAGAAGTGATTGTAACCAGCAAAATGAGACGAATTTTTTTCAGTTTAAAGATCTCTTTGTTGATGCATCTAGTAATATTGTGAAAAAAGGTGGCGAAAATCTCTCGCTTACTAAGCGCGAGTACGATTTACTTGTATTTTTAATCAAGAATAAAAATACAATATTGAGCCGTGAAATGCTTTTGAATCAGGTTTGGGGATATAACGTAGTAGTAAATCCAAATGTAGTAGATTTATATATTGGGTATGTAAGAAAAAAGTTAAAGTGCGAGAAGAAAGAAAGATATATTCAAACGATACATGGTAGAGGTTATTCAATGATTGAATGATAAAATAAGGTAATAGAAAAAAGAGTAAAACTGTTTCATTCAGTTTTACTCTTTTTTCTATTGAATCTAATAATCAAATAGTTTCTTAGAAGTATTAAAAGACGTAAAAAAATGGATTATAAAAATATTAGCTATTAATGAGCGTGTTTTGTAGAGGAAATCATGATTAATCAACACGCCTGAATTCACATATTACTTTTGGTGCCTGATTTTATGAATTCACACCATTCACAAGATTTTCACAGAATTAATGACTATACTAATTAACAGGATGTTCAAATGAAAATGATTATCAATAGCGATTCAATTGAATAAAAGTTAATTTCTAATTCAATCTATGGATGTCATCATTTTCGAAATAAATTACACTATAAGGAGTATACATATGAAAAAATCTATGCTTTTAAAATTAGTGAGTATTCTAGCAATTTTTACTTTAATGTTAGTAGCTTGCTCAAATCCAAGTAATGATACTAAAGAGTCAAAGGCTAATAAAGATAATGGTAGTGATAAGACAAAAACGGTTGAAATCACTGATGCTCATGGAACTGTTAAAGTCCCTGTAAACCCAAAGAATGTAGTTGCTTTGGATAACAGAACTTTTGAAACTTTATCTGATTGGGGAATTAAATTAGCGGCTGCTCCAAAGGATATCATGCCTGCAGATTCAGCATATAAAAAGGATGATTCAGTTCAAAACATTGGAAATCACCGTGAACCAAATCTTGAAATTATTGCAGCTGCAAATCCTGAACTTGTAATCGTTGGTCAAAGATTTGCTGGTCATTACGAAGAAATCAAAAAATTAGTACCAAATGCAGCTGTTATTGATCTTAATGTTGATGTATCTGAGAAGGCTACTAAGCCTGGCGAAAACTTAGTAAAAGGACTTAAAGATTCTACAGTTACTTTAGGGAAAATCTTTGATAAAGATAAAGAAGCTAAAAAATTAGTAGCTGATTTTGATAAATCTATTGAAAACGCAAAATCTGCTTATAACGGAAAAGATAAAGTTATGAGTGTTATCGTTACTGGTGGGAATATCGGTTTTGCTGCGCCGCACTCTGGTCGTGTTTGGGGACCAATGTATGAAATTTTCGGTTGGACTCCAGCATTAGAAGTTTCAAATTCTACTGCAGGTCATAAAGGTGACGACGTTTCTGTTGAAGCTATTGCACAAACAAATCCTGATTGGATTTTCGTATTAGATCGTGATGCTGCAACATCTGATGCAGCCACTTCAGCTCCAGCTAAGGATGTTATTTCTAAATCACCTGCTCTTCAAAACACAACTGCTGTTTCTAAAAACCAGGTTATTTATGCACCAGAAGATACTTACACAAATGAATCAATTCAAACTTATATAGAGTTATTTGGAAATATTTCAAAAACTTTAGCTAAGTAGTGTAAAGGAGTACGAAGCAGTGTCAAAAAATATAATTTCTAGGGTTGAGAATATTTCTCAACCCCAGTTTTATAATCACAATAAATTATGGACAAAACCTTTTATAATAGCGATTATAGTTGTTCTAATTTTAGGGATTATATCACTGTTTACTGGAGTTTATGATATACGTGGACAAGAGGACGGAATGGAGATGTTTTTCATCACTCGTGTTCCAAGAACAGTTGCATTAATGCTTACTGGAGCTGCAATGGCGATGGCAGGGCTCGTAATGCAACTCATTACACAGAATCGCTTTGTTGAACCTACTACAACAGGGACTATTGAATGGTCAGGCTTAGGCCTGCTTTTTGTGTATTTACTATTTCCTGCCCCAACTTTAGTGCAAAGAATGACTGGTGCAATCATTTTTTCTTTTATAGGAACTATGATTTTTTTTCTATTTTTAAGAAGAGTTAAGCTTCGTTCGTCTTTAATTGTCCCGATTATTGGATTGATGCTTGGAGCAGTTATTTCTGCAGTGTCTACTTTTTTGGGACTCCTTTTTCAAAAGACGCAAAGTATTGAAACTTGGTTCGTAGGTTCATTTGCGAACGTTCAGGTAGGAAGATATGAATATTTATGGCTGATTGTTATCATTACTTTTCTTATTTTTATGTATGCTAATAGATTGACTTTAGCTGGACTAGGAGAAGATGTCGCAACAAGCCTTGGAGTTAATTACAATAGAATTGTTCTTTTTGGGACTGCTCTTATATCTGTTGCAGTTGGAATTGTTGCAGCTGTTATTGGACACTTACCTTTCTTAGGATTAATTGTGCCAAATATCGTTTCAATGTTTAGAGGTGATGATCTTAGGAGTAATTTACCTTGGGTTTGTGTGATCGGAATGGGGTCAATAACTGCCTGTGACATCATTTCTCGAACAATTATACAGCCTTTTGAATTACCTGTTTCTTTAATACTTGCAACAGTGGGAGCAGTCGTGTTTATTACTATTTTATTGAGACAAAGAAAACCAAGGAGGCTACGATGATCACATTAGAATATAGAAAAAAAGAAAATGTCGAAATCGATTCTAGCCTTCATAATGAAAGTAGATCAGCTAGCGCTTTTCGGTCTAAGAAGGAAGCAAGACGTTATTGGATTTTACTGATTACATTGATTGCTTTAGGTCTCCTTTCTTCATATGGACTTTTAGTTTATAACAATCCAGTTCCGATAGATTCACCTTCTTTTATCCCAGTCGTTAAGAGAAGGATAGTAGCTATTGTTGCAATGATTATCGCTGCAGTTTGCCATAGCTTGTCGACAGTTGCTTTCCAATCTATTACGAATAATAAAATTATTACTCCATCGCTTTTAGGTTTCGAATCACTTTATTCAGCAATTCAAACGAGTACAATATTCTTCTTTGGTGCTAGTGCATTAATAAATTTTAATGGAATTGGATCATTTTTATTCCAAGTTGTTGTTATGGTCTTCATGAGTTTGATACTTTATGGATGGTTACTTTCCGGTAAATACGGGAATTTACAACTTATGCTTTTAGTTGGAATTATTATTGGTACCGGGCTAAATTCAGTGTCAACTTTCATGAGAAAACTACTTGCGCCTTCAGAATTTGATATTTTACAAGCAAGATTATTTGGTTCTGTTAATCATGCAGATCCTGCATATTTTCCTATTGTAATTCCTATGATCATAATTGTAGCAGTATTAATTTTGGCTCATTCTAAGAATTTGAATGTTTTGTCACTAGGAAAAGATGTTGCTACTTCTTTTGGTGTTAAATATCAACCTAGTGTAATTTATACGCTTGTATTAGTAGCTATTTTGATGTCCATTTCAACAGCTCTAATTGGACCACTTACTTTCTACGGCTTTTTAGTAGCAACTTTGAGTTATCAGGCAGCGTCAACTTATGATCATAGATACATTTTTCCGATGGCTTTTGCTATAGGATTTTTAATAATGACGAGTGCATACTTTTTAATGTATCATGTATTCCATGCTCAAGGTGTAGTTTCAGTTATTATTGAATTATTTGGTGGAATCATATTCTTAACTATAGTTTTAAGGAAGAGGGCTTTATGATAAAAATTGATAATGTTAAAAAGTTCTATACTGATAAGGTGAAGATAGGACCTTTGGATATTGAAATACCAAAAGCAGGCTTTACTTCTTTAATTGGACCAAATGGCGCTGGAAAGTCTACGACACTTTTGATGATTGGAAGACTTTTAGATATGGATGAAGGTCAAATTCAGGTAGCAAATATGGATGTTTCTGAATCCAAATCAAAAGACTTAGCAAAAATTTTGACTATATTGCGACAAGAAAATCATTTTGTAACTAGGCTTACTGTTAGACAATTAGTTGGATTTGGGCGCTTTCCTTATTCAAAGGGAAGATTGACTAAAGAAGATGAGGTTATCATTTCTAAATATATTGATTTCTTAGATTTAACTAGTTTAGAGAATAGATACTTAGATGAGCTTTCTGGTGGTCAAAGACAAAGGGCATATGTAGCGATGGTATTGTGCCAAGAGACGGAATATGTACTTTTGGACGAACCTTTGAACAACCTTGATGTTGCTCGTTCTGTTCAAATGATGGAGCATTTGAGACGTGCAGCTAATGAATTTGGACGAACAATTTTGACTGTCATGCATGACATAAATTTTGCGGCTAAATACTCTGATAAAATTTGTGCTATGAAAGATGGACAAATTGCTGCTTTTGGAACAGTAGAAGAGGTTATGGATCCAACACTTTTGACAGATATTTTTGAAACAAAAATAGAAATTATTAATGGTCCTTATGGGCCAATAGCAGTTTATTAGTTATAAAATGTCTTGCGTAGATTATGCAAGACACTCTAGTTGAAGTTGCTGTCTGTATTTTATAGGCAGCAACTTTTTTTATGTGATTACTCATAAAATGCAAAAGAATGCTTCACCTTTTCAAGTATGTACCAAACGAAAAAAATATCTCTGTATAACTTTTTAAAAGAATTCAGTTTGTTTTTGATATGTAATATTGCATATCAGAGTGTATTGATAAAAGTGTAAGGTGTCACTATAATGAGGGCATAAAGATAAACCACATTATCGTAGCAAGAAAAAGGAGGAAATAATATGGAAATCGCAATGGCAGTTTTAAAATTTGTAGGTGGCGTAATCCCGTTAATTCAAGAACTTTTAAAAGCATTTATGTAAGTTTATTAATTAGCTATCATTTATCAATCATTATCATATTTTACTAAAAAAAGAACGGGGTGATTTTTCTGAATATTAAGAAAAACACTAAAAGAAGAAAGTTCCTTGCATGTTTATTAGTTAGTTTATGCACTATTAATTATTCATCTATTTCCTTCGCAGAAACACAAGCAAGTAATGTAACTGATGTAACTAAAAATGCTAGTGGCATTGATACTGGTATAGCAAATCTTAAATATAATAATCAAGAGGTTTTAGCTGTAAATGGTGATAAAGTAGAGAGTTTTGTTCCGAAAGAAAGTATCAATTCAAATGGTAAATTTGTAGTAGTGGAACGCGAGAAAAAATCACTTACAACGTCACCAGTCGATATTTCAATTATTGATTCTGTAGTGAATCGCACGTATCCAGGAGCTGTACAACTTGCAAATAAAGCTTTTGCAGACAATCAACCAAGTTTATTAGTGGCTAAGAGAAAGCCTTTGAATATTAGTATAGACTTACCTGGCATGAGAAAAGAAAATACAATCACTGTTCAAAATCCGACATATGGTAATGTAGCTGGAGCAGTAGACGATTTAGTATCTACTTGGAATGAAAAGTATTCTACAACACATACGTTACCTGCAAGAATGCAGTATACAGAATCTATGGTTTATAGTAAATCACAAATAGCAAGTGCTCTTAATGTTAACGCTAAATATCTTGATAACAGTCTAAACATTGATTTTAATGCGGTTGCAAATGGAGAGAAGAAAGTGATGGTAGCGGCATATAAGCAAATATTTTATACGGTAAGTGCTGAACTACCTAACAATCCATCCGATCTTTTTGATAATAGTGTTACTTTTGACGAGTTAACTCGGAAAGGTGTAAGTAATTCGGCTCCACCTGTTATGGTTTCAAATGTAGCTTATGGTAGAACCGTTTATGTAAAATTAGAAACAACATCTAAGAGTAAAGATGTACAAGCTGCTTTTAAAGCCTTACTTAAGAATAACAGCGTCGAAACGAGTGGACAGTATAAAGATATTTTTGAAGAAAGTACCTTTACTGCTGTAGTATTAGGCGGAGATGCGAAAGAGCATAACAAGGTTGTTACTAAAGATTTCAATGAAATCCGAAATATCATTAAAGATAATGCTGAATTAAGTCTTAAAAATCCAGCATATCCAATTTCATATACAAGCACTTTCTTAAAAGATAATGCAACTGCCGCTGTTCATAACAATACAGATTATATTGAGACGACAACTACAGAATATTCAAGTGCTAAAATGACACTTGATCATTACGGTGCTTACGTTGCTCAATTTGATGTATCTTGGGATGAATTCACATTTGACCAAAAGGGTAACGAAGTACTAACACATAAAACATGGGATGGTAGCGGAAAAGACAAAACGGCTCATTACTCTACAGTTATCCCTCTTCCACCGAACTCAAAAAATATAAAAATTGTAGCAAGAGAATGTACAGGTCTTGCATGGGAATGGTGGAGAACAATTATTAATGAACAAAACGTTCCATTAACAAATGAAATAAAAGTTTCAATTGGAGGAACAACATTATATCCAACTGCTAGTATTAGTCATTAGTTATAAAAAAAGCGCCCTATAAGTAGGGCGCTTTTTACTCTTTCCAAAATTGTTCTAATAGAATGACAAGCATGGTACCCACAAGTAAGCCATTACTTAAAACATATTGTAAGGAAGAAGGAACTCCGCTAAATGCACTTTCTGGAAGAAACAATATTCCCAAACTGATTAATAATGAAATTCCTAATATAGTTAATCGGCATTGATTTAATTCTTCACGTAAAATGGATTGAAATGAAATGCCTATTACTTGGACAAATGTAGCTAAAAGTGCAGCATTAGCAATAGGTCCTGGTAGCAAGGATATAAAGTTTACAATTGAGGGAATAAAAGAAATTCCTGCTAATATAAGACTTGCTATAAGGAACGACTTCACTTTTCTTTGTCCTGTTAGTTGGATAAATCCTGCTGATGCAGGTAATGGTACAATTCCAATTGTAGAGAACAACGACGAGATAATATGTGATATACCTCCGACCCATACACCACGGTTCAGTGTTTGCTTTTCATTTTCTTTAGATAATGGAGCCACTTGTTTTACAGCCGAAATAGCAGCGATTGTATTTGCAACTAAAAGAAATGTAAATAAAGTTGCAGTTAGAGTCATTCCAATATCGAATCTAGGTGTGCCCCAAGCAAATATCTCTGGTAACTTAACTAGCGTTGTATGCGAAGGGATATGAGATGATTTTCCTAATACTGCATACAAAAGCCAACCACATGAAATTCCAAGTAACACAGCGTAACTTTTCATCCATCCTTTCCCTTTAATTGATAAGAAAGTAATAAGGGCAAAAACAAAGAGAGCAATAGTAGTTGTTGTATAGTCAGGATGGGTTGCAGATCCTTGTAATCCTATCATTCCTTTTAGTAACACACCACTAAGCTGAAGAGATAATATTAAAAGAAAGGTTCCTGTAACCAAGGGTGTAAATAAGCGTAAGATTCGATGAACAAGCCCTGTTATACCAAGAAAGAAGAGTAATATACCTGCAATAATTAATCCGCCTTCTAAAAGTTGCAATACGTCTTTTGCACTTTGTCCCTGATGCATAGCGACTTGTCCCAATATGACAAATATACTTACCCATGAACCGGCTGGCCCGTCCGCAATGGGGTAACGATGCCCAAACCACACTTGTAGAAACGAACTTACTCCCACGACTAAAAAAGTCCGCTGCATTAATGTTGAGACATCCTCTATTGGTAAATGGAATATGCCACCAATAATGATAGGTAACGCAATTGCATTTGCTAATAGAAACACAAACCATTGTAGAATACTAAAACTCGTATCAAAGTGTTTTTTATTCATATTATTCTCCTTTGCCGAAAAAGAATCTCATAGTAAAAATCCATCCTTTCTACACAGTTAGATTAAAAAGGATAGATTTATTAAATCTATAAAATTATTTTAATTATATAGATAGATTTTTAATTAATTACCATGTACGGAATGGTAAGAATTTCCCATTAAGTGTAATCACGATACGAGGATCGCCACCTTTTGGATCTTCTTGTGTATCCACACCTAGGTTGAAGTTAATCGCACTCATTACACCTTCGCCCGCTTTTTCTAAGATTAACTCTCTAATAGTTGGTGCATATTGTAACATCATTTCATATAAACGATATGCAATCGGGTCCGTAGGAGGCATTTCCATCACTTGGCCGCGAAGTGGAACTACTGTTAATGATTGAACTACTTCTTCATCTAATTTTAATAGTTTACCAATTTTTTCTGCTTCTGGACGTGTCATTGTAGCTTGTCCTAATAACGCTGTTACAACCCAAGTCTCAGAGTGTTCACTTACTTTTGCAATTTCTTCCCAAGTTAACCCTTTTTCAATTTTTGCCGCTAAAATTTTTTGCGTAGCTTCTTGTCTATTCATATCTAATACTTGTTTTTTCATATCTCATAACTTCCCTTCATATACGTGATAATTATTATTTTGTTTTACTATTTAACGCTTTATATCCATCAACCACTACATCTAATTTACCTGTGTGAGGGTCAATAACTAAACCATGTACAGGAACATCTTTTGGGATAAGTGGATGATTTCTTACTAAATCAACATTAGCTTGCGTTGAGTCGCAAACATCATCGAATCCGAATAACCATTTTTCAAGGTCAATACCAGCATATTCAATTGCTGATAAAATTTCTGATGAAGCTACTCCGCGATCTAATATTTTTTGAAGTGTTCCTTTTGGATTCGTTTGGCTCGCGCCACATCTATGATGTCCAATAAGGAAGATTTCATCTGCATTTAAATCGTATACTGATGCTACAACACTTTGCATAACACTATCGAAAGCAGAAGCAATTTTACCACCTGCATTTCTGATAACCTTTGCATCACCATCGTGTATATCTAAAGCTTTTGGAAGTAGCTCAATTAAACGAGCATCCATGCAAGAAACAACAACCATACGTTTTTTAGGCATTTTTGTCGCTTCACGAGGAGCGTATTCCTTATTTTCTACAAAATGTTCATTGAACGATAGAATTTCTTGTAATAACATATTTGTAACCTCCTTTAAATCTAGATGTATTTTTTTGTTGTGTCCTCTGTGTTATAAGTAAATATAGCTGATAAATAATGTGATGTAAGAGGATAAACTAAGTATAGTGAATTGTATCGATAAGCAGAATAAGTTGGCGAAACACTTTCGGGCTTTCTACTTTCACGGTGAAAGGATTGGTTTATATCATTGATCAAACAGATTTTGAGATACTGAAATTATTAGGAGAAAACTCAAGAATACAATGGAAAGAACTTGGCCAAAAAATACATATGACGGGGCAAGCTGTAGGAAATCGAATTCGAAGATTAGAGGATTTAGGGATTATTGAACAGTATACAATTGCAATAAACCGAATCAAATTAGGACAAGTAGTGACTGCATTTGTTACTTTGTTCGTAACAACGGCTAATCACCAAGAGTTTATGAATTTCTTTCAAGGAGAAGAAGGGATTTCTGAAGTACACCGTATAAGTGGTGAGGGGTGTTATTTATTAAAAACACATTTTGCTTCCAACGAAGACTTAGATAACTTTCTAGGACGACTATTAAAATACGGGAACTACCGTGTTAACTTATCAATAGGAAAGTTGAAATAAGGTTTCTTTTCTTTGGAGGAGATAGTAACGTTATTTGCTAAACTTTATTTGTATAGAGATAATGAAGTCGTTTAATGTTTATCTTAAATAGTCAGAGCCTTACTACAATTTATGTGTAGTAAGGCTTTTTAAAGTTGTTATATTCAACAATTAAGCTGAAGTGTTGAGGGGAGATATGAGACGATTTCTTTCAAGAGAATCATAAATGATTTTGTCTTAAGAAAGATCTTGCAACTCAGTACAGGATCTTTAATTAAACGTTTTTAAAAGCTAAATTGTGGTTTCATATCCCCTTTATAAGGTTCATGTTCAACGAATATAGTTATATCCTTACCAGCTTGGTCTTTACCAGTTCTTTTATACGTAAATTTATTCTTATTTAGTTCAGTAAGTTCAAGAGCAGCACCATATTTATTATTTCCAATTGAAACATGGGCTCTTATTTTATTTTCATGTACAACATCGAAGTAGCCATAATCACCGCGGCTTTGACCTGTTTCGCTATTGAAGAACTCATATTTATTAGATTTGTCATCAAATTTTGCTAGACTTATAAAATTCGAATTAAATTGTGTTACATCGTTACCAGCTTCGTCTAATACCTTTGTTCCGTGCCAAAGGGTACCGCCTAAAATTTTATCTCCATCAACATTTTTAACAATATCTCCTGTAGTCGTGTTCAGCTGCTTGTCCGGATCAGTGAAAGAAAGTTCTTTTTCTTTATATGGAACATGTTCAACGAAAACTTCTACATCTTTACCGTTAGCGTCTTTCCCCATTCGTTTATAAGTAAATACATTTTTATTTAGTTTTGTCATGTCAACGACAGCTTGATACTTCATTGATTCTGAAATTAATATTCTCTTCTTCCCATCATTTGTGACAAAGAAAGTTCCTTTATCGCCACGACTTGCACCTGTTTTAGCATCAAAAAATTCATATCTGCCTGACTTCGCATCATATTTTGCAAGACCAATGAAGTTTGCATTCTCTTTTGTTAAGTCATTCTTATCTTTGTCATACACTCGTGTACCTTGCCAATTTGTCTTGCTAAGAATATTAGCCATTTTTTGCCCTTTAGTTAATTTATTTTCCTTTTTTGTTTCTTTAGCAACTTGTTCTTGTTTTTGTTTACTAGGATTTTCTTCAGCTTTAGTACCAGCACACCCTGTTAATGCTAATGTGAATCCGAGCAGTACGGATGATAGTGCTTTTGTTTTTTTGTTCATGTTTTATCGTCTCCTTATTTTATGATTTTAAGTAGTACGGTTTGCGATTATAGTAGCAGTGCGTCATATATGAACTTAGTTGCTACGTTTCTTATGTTAATACCCGACTATAAACTGCCTCTAAATAAAACATTAAAAAAAGATAAACTAATTCCTAAAAAATGTTCATATTTATAAAAAATCGCTAGCTTGTTGTAGTGCCTACGAGTAATCCAACAAATACATTGTAATGAAGAAGGAAAGTCGCTAACAATAATGTAATTCCTAATGGAGCCAATCGATTGTATTGCAAAATTTTCGAGCTAAACTGTAGGGGAAATGAAGATTTTATAGAATTCGTTTCGTATAGGAAGGGGATGTCCATGTTTGATTCAACAGATTTTAAGATTATACAATTACTACAAGAAAACGCTAGAATGAACTGGAAGGAAATTGGGGAGATAGTACATTTGACTGGTCAGGCTGTCGGGAAACGAATTCATAAATTAGAAGAGGCAGGTGTCATTCAAAAATATACGATAAATATCGATAGGGCTAAGCTAGAAGGATCTATTATGACCTTTGTTACACTATTTTTGCATGCACCGCACTATCATAATCAAATTCAAAAATTTTTTGAAAAAACGGACGTAATTACTGAAATGTATCGTATAAGCGGCGATGGGTGCTATGTCATGACTCTTCACACATCTTCGCATCAGCAATTAGAAGAGACTCTTGCAGATGTTTTACATTATGGTGATTATCGTATAAATACTGTCATTAAGACAATGGAAAAAAAGAAAGAATAAGATACTTATCCTTTCTTTTTTTTGAACTGTAATTTTTTATTTGCTCTTGTTTATAAAACAGTTTGCTGACATGACTGTTGCATAAATATCACCAAACTCTAATGCACTCATGAACGATTGATGAGCGTGTACTGCGGGGATTAGATTTCCTTGAAATTCTAAATCTTTTGTTGTACAAGCATCTTCAATTACAATACATTGAAATCCGAAGTCACTGGCAGCGCGTACTGTTGCATCAATACATACATGAGTCATCATACCGCAAATGACTAGTTGGTCTATTTTCTCTGTCTTTAATGTTTCTAATAAATTTGTTCTTAAAAAACTGTTAGGATGATGTTTTTGAATGACTCTTTCGTTAGCAATCGGTTGTACATCATCATAAATTTGAACACCTACTGTATCGGGTAAGAAGAAAGTAGCCCCTTCGTTGTTCGCAATATGTTGTACGTGAATAACTGTTTTATGCTTTTCGCGAAATACTCTCAAAACTTCTTTCGCTTTTTGTGCGGCTTTTTCAGGTTGATGTAATTCCATATTGCCACCTTCAAAGTAATCATTTTGTATGTCGACTAATAGTAACGCTTCGTTCATAGTTAATCCCCCCACATATATTTGTACAGTACGTTGTTTGAACTGTACCGTTATTATATAAAGTGTAGGTATGCGGAAGTAATAGCGTTATGAAACGATTTTAACGTATATAGTTTCATTGTGAAAAAGGTGAAAGTTGGTATAGGCACAAATGGATTTTGTGGAATTCACGGCAAAGTTATAGGTAGAGTGGCGTTGTAGGATAAAAACCATAACTTTGCTGGAGGATCGGGTTATGGTTTTTTTTATGAGGAAATGCGATTTTAAGTTTTTGCTGAAGATGTATTTCTAGGATATGCTGTGAGTGATTGAAGTGAGGTAGTGTCGGATATTGTCGACCGATCGATATATTAGAAAAATCGTTGATATATTGTGAGTTATGATAGATATATTGGAAAAATCGTTGATATATTGCTAGTTGTGATAGATATATTGAAAAAATCGTTGATATATTTGTAAAGGGGTGTTTGAGGTGATTGTGAAAGAAAGAAAAATACCGATTTATATAAGACAGTTAGAAGCGCTTCTTAGAAGGTTACCTGTATATCATCCGAAACGAAATATAATTGGAGAAAACTTGGCAAAACACATGGCGGGGTATAAAGGGGAGCAAGCGATTGATTATCCACTTAGTTTTATTTCTGAGAAAGAGTACAGTGTTTTACATGATGTTCGCTTATCTAATCATGATCAATACTTTCAAATTGATACTATTATCATTTCCACAAAGTTTCTTCTGTTTCTTGAGATAAAAAATATAGCAGGTACATTAATATTTGATACAAAGTTTAATCAACTTATCCGAATAACAGAAGGAAATTCAGAGGGATTTCCAGACCCTGTTTTACAAATAAAAAGGCAGGAAATACAACTTAAAAAATGGTTAAGCTTACATGGATTTTCTTCTAGTCTTCCAATCGAGTCCCTCGTTGTTATTAGCTCGCCTCGTACCATTATAAAATCTTCAGATGACAATCTTCTTCATACAATTATTCATAGTGCAAATCTACCTCATAAAATAAAGTGGTTTGAAAGTAAATATAAGAAAAAAGTTATAGATAATGTAGATAGGCTCATTCATCAAATAATAGCGGAGCATTCTCCACTTCAACAAAATATACTTGAGCAATATAAAATAGAAAAAGAGGAGTTGCTAAATGGAGTACAATGTGAGAAATGCTTAGTTATTCCAATGGTTAAAGTTAAGAAGGGGTGGCGTTGTACAAGTTGTAAAGATTTTTCAAAAGTGGCACATGAGGGTGCTATACGAGATTATGCATTGCTCATTAGTACGACATGTACGAACGGTAATTTGAAAGAGTTTCTCCATGTTTCGTCAGGTATGGTTGTAAACAGAATTCTCCACACACTAAATCTGGCCTATACTGGCAACAACAAAGGACGAATATATGATTTAACTTCTTTCCAATCGTAATTTTGCTATAATAAATAAGTACTTATACGAAGGGGAGTTTAAAGATAAAATGAAGTCGTTTAATATCGATCATGTTATAGCTAGTATTTTGCAATGGATATTAAATATAGCTTTAATTATATTATCCATTGTGTTATCGATTTTCTTAGTGAATGAGACGATCACGTTTGTGCAGTATATTTTTTCGTCAAAAGAGTATACGTCTTATAAATTGGTTGAAAGTATCATCGTCTATTTCTTATACTTCGAGTTCATTGCATTAATTATTAAGTATTTTAAATCGAATTATCATTTCCCGTTACGTTATTTTATTTATATCGGAATTACGGCTTTAATTCGGTTGATTATTGTGTCTCATGAGGAACCGATGGAGACGTTATTATACGCAGGGGCAATTCTTGTTTTAGTTATTGCTTTATACATATCGAATATGAGAGATTTGAGAAAAGAGTAGTAGTGCAGACGTAAGTTTGCACTACTTTTTTATGTGGAATTTTCCACCCTATGATTTTGGGGCTGTAATCAAATGAATAGTGTCAGGACATTCTAATTTATAAGTTACTTTGTTGTCTTCAATATCTTTCTTTATCTTTTGACATGTAGTATTCGAATATTGTATCTCTTGGTTTTCATTATGTTTCTCATTTGTTTTTGTGTAGTCGACATCATAATAGACGGAGGTAGATTCCTTTTCTTTTTTTACAGTTAAATCAATAATAATAGGCTCGTTCTTGTTATTAAATTTAGTAATTCTAACTGAATCGTCTTTATTTGAATTATAGTTTTTTACGAAAGTATCTAATTTCTCTATGTTATAAACTTCATCGTTTTTCTCAATAATATCACCACGTTTTTTGGAAGCCTCAAAAGTATATGTCTCGTTTTTATCGTTTTTTTGCTCATTATTAGTACAACCAATAAGAGTAAATAAGGCTAATGAGATTACAGATAACGCATATTTTCTATATTGTATTCTCATAGATTCAGCTCCTTTTCTTAATTTTTAACGATGATATATTTATAATTTTATTTTATCTTAATGAGCTTTTTGGAAAGCAAAAAGACTGTTCTTTTTTCGTTAAGTTACTGTAAATACCTACATTCTTTATTAATTAGTTATAAATTTCGGCATAATATTTTTACATTAGTTTTTACATCTTGACCTTCAAGTTGCTTGAAAGTTTACAATGAAATTAGGGCGTTTGAAATCGAAAAAAATTGAGAAATTAAGTGAAGAGGTTTCTTTTACTTGGAGGTTATAGGAATGAATCAGGAATTGAAGTTACGTCCATTAGAACGAGAAGATTTAAAGTTCGTACACGAACTGAATAATAATGCCCATATTATGTCGTATTGGTTTGAAGAGCCGTATGAGGCATTTGTGGAGCTGCAGGATTTATACGATAAACATATACATGATCAAAGTGAACGACGATTTATCGTTGAGAAAAATAATGAGATGGTTGGATTGGTCGAGTTAGTGGAAATCGATTATATTCACCGAAGAACTGAATTCCAAATTATTATTGATCCTAATTATCAAGGGCATGGCTACGCAGCAGAAGCGACGCGTTTAGCGATGGATTATGCTTTCGCTGTATTAAATATGCATAAGATTTATTTAGTTGTGGATAAAGAAAATGAGAAAGCAGTCCATGTGTATAAAAAGGTTGGATTTATAGTGGAAGGCGAGCTTTTAGACGAGTTTTTCGTTGATGGTAACTATCATAATGCGATAAGAATGTGTATGTTCCAGAAGGAATATTTTAAAAATAAGTAGTTGAATGATTTGGAGGTAATGTTGACGCTTCGTAAAACTGTATGCTAAAATCCCTTTTAAGTATTAAGGAAGGTGCAGAACATGCTTTATATAAAATTTGTAAAACTCATTAGAAAACTTTGCTCCGCACAAATGTATACGGTGAAGCGTTGTACGGAGCTTAATCAAGGGGCATAAATCCCTATATTCATCGACTGAATAACTTTTCTAAAAAAGTATAGTTTATCTATGCTTATTTGGTTATGGTTTTTCAGTTGATGTATAAAATAGATTAAGGGGCCATAGACAATGCTTTGTCTATGGCCCTTTGTGTATATTATTCCGATGAGTATTTACTGTAAATTGGAGTAGTATAGGAAAAACCACGAAGCAGAGGGCTAGTGTCGAATGACGCTATCTCTCTGCTTTTTTTAATTTCAGGAAAAGAGGAATAAAAATGAGTTTACTTAAAGTTGAAAGTTTATCACATAGTTTTATTGATAAAGTATTATACGAAAATGCTTCTTTTGATTTGCATAAAGGCGAGCATATGGGAATTGTTGGACAGAATGGTGCAGGGAAAAGCACATTAATGAAAATATTGGTGGGAGAAATTATTTCTGATAAGGGAGACATAAAGTGGCAACCCAATATTCAAATTGGACATCTTGATCAATACGCAGAAATTGATGAGGGTTATACCATTTCACAATATGTAAAGAGAGCCTTTTATGATTTGTATGAAATGGAAAAGAGAATGAACAAGTTATATGAAGAAAGTGCGATGACTGGAGATGAGAATCAACTACTAAAAGCAGCTGAAATGCAAGAGCAGCTTGAGGCTCGTGATTTTTATTCAGTAGACAGCGTAATAAATAAGGTGGCAGCCGGTTTAGGTATTGATGCGATTGGGATGGATCGTGTTATTGGTGAATTAAGCGGAGGGCAGCGTGCAAAGGTAATTTTAGCAAAGCTTTTATTAGAAGAGCCTACTATTTTATTACTAGATGAACCGACGAATTTTCTCGATAAGGAGCATGTGGAGTGGCTTGCTAATTATTTAATGAATTTTGAAGGAGCGTTTATTGTCGTATCACATGATTTTGATTTTCTGGAAAAGGTAACTTCTTGCATATGTGATGTAGAGTTCGGAACGGTTAAGAAGTATTACGGAAAATACTCAGATTTTGTAAGACAAAAGGAGCGTTTGCGAAAAGATTATATTCGCCAATATTATGCACAGCGAAAGAAAATTGAAAAAACGGAAGAGTATATTCGTAGAAATATTGCTGGGGTGAATTCAAAAATAGCGCAAGGTCGTAGAAAACAATTGGAGCGTATGGAAAAAATTGCGCCACCAAGTTTTACTCATAAACCGTCTATTCATTTTCAGGAACTTCCCATTTCAGTTCAGACAGTTCTTGAAGTAAATAATCTTGAAGTGGGTTACGATTTTGCTCTCTTACCAAAATTAAATTTTTCAGTGATGGGTGGGCAAAAACTTGTTATTACAGGGTTCAATGGAGTAGGGAAATCTACTTTATTAAAAACAGTCGTTGGAAATATTGCTAGCATTTCTGGAGAGTTTCACTTTTCAGAGCAAATAAACATTGGATATTATGAGCAAGATTTAAATTGGAGCAATGATTCTTTAACGCCGCTTCAAATTATTTCAGAACAGTTTCCTAAACTGAATATGAAGGAAATACGCCATCATTTAGCTGCGTGTGGTGTGAAGGATACGCACGTTTCGCAAGAAATTCGTACGTTAAGTGGTGGTGAACAATCGAAGGTGAAACTGTGCGGATTATTACTATCACCTTGTAACTTCTTAATTTTAGATGAGCCGACAAATCATTTAGATGCAGAAGCGAAGGAAGCTTTGCAAAAGGCGCTAATTCAGTTTAAGGGCAGCATTATACTCGTATCTCACGAAGCAAGTTTTTATCTTGATTGGGCAGATAGCATCTTTGATATAGAGACAGGATTAGTTAAGGGGGTGTGAAACATATGAGTGAAAACAATTGGAAAACGAAAATTATATTATTTTTGACCGCTCAAACTATTTCGTTGTTCGGTTCCTCTCTCGTGCAATACGCGATTATATGGTATATCACCCTTACAACATCATCAGGAGTGATGTTGACTATTTCAACTGTTTGCGGTTTTCTACCACAAATTGCGATATCTTTGTTTGCAGGTGTTTGGGTTGATCGTTATGACCGTAAAAAGATGATTATGTTATCGGACGGGATTATAGCGATTGCGACGTTAGTTTTAGCAAGTTTATTTTTAACAGGATATAAAAGTATTTGGTTACTTTTTATTGTGTTACTCATTCGTTCAGCTGGAACAGGAGTACAAACGCCAGCTGTGAATGCATTAATTCCGCAAATCGTTCCGAAAGAGTATCTGATGAAAGTAAATGGAATAAATAGCAGTATTACATCTTTAATTATGTTTCTTTCTCCAGCAGCAAGTGCGGCGATTCTTTCTATTGCCAGCATTGAAACAACATTTTTTATTGATGTTATTACAGCCATGTTTGGAATTAGTATTATGTTTGTTATTCAGGTCGAAGGACATGTGAATGTAGAGAGTAAGCAAAAATCTAATCTACAAGGAATTAAAGAAGGGTTCTCTTATTTAAAAGAAAATGTATTTATTAAAAGGCTAATCCTTTTATTGATTATCGTCATGATTTTAATAAGTCCAGCTGCTTTTTTAACGCCTTTAATGGTAACTCGTTCTTTCGGGGCCGAAATGTGGAGACTTACTGCGAGTGAGATGACCTTTAGTGCGGGTGCGGCAGCTGGTGGCGTATTGATTGCGGCGTGGGGTGGTTTTCGTAATCGTATGCATACAACAGCGCTAGCTTGTGCATTATATGGACTGCTTATGATTGGACTCGGAATAGCACCGATATTTACTATGTATTTAGTATTTAATTTTTTAATTGGTATAACAATGCCGTGCTTCAATACACCAGTTACTGTGTTATTGCAGGAGAAAGTAGAACCATCGATGCACGGGCGGATGTTTAGCCTTGTACAAATTGCGAATTCATGCGCGCTTCCTTTAGGAATAATAATATTTGGTCCATTGTCGGATATGTTTAGTGTAGAGATTTTATTAATTTATGCTGGGATATTCGTGCTATTTTGCGCAATGTATGTTGTATTAAGCAAGAGGTTTGAAGTGTAAATATTTATGATTTAGAAGGTTTGCGAAGTGATTTAAGATGCTTCGTAAACCTTTTTGTTATTAGTTTAGTCAATAATTATTTATTGTTAAACAATAAATAATTATTGACTGTTAATGTTGTTTTAGATAATATGATGTTAACGATCTAAGGAGAATTACATGAGTAGAGGAGAATGTGAAATGAAAAATAAATACGTAGTAGCTATTTCTTTAATGATTTTAGCGATTATTTCTTTAACTATACATGCTTCAAACAGTAAAATAGGAGCGGATGGATTCCTTGAAGAACCTTTCTTTTTCCTAGTACCGATAAGTTATGTATTGTTCCTTAGTGGTATTGGTGTATTACTATTTGGATTTATTACTTCAAAGCTGAAAAAGGGCAATAGATAGGAGCTACCAATAGGGACAAAACACTCACTATGAAATAGAAACATACCATATGGAAGAAAAAGAATAAGTGAGATGAATCATGATGAATCATTATTTTTATAATGGTAGACAAGTAGGAGCAGCTATTACGCTGGCTGGGGCACAAGGGACAATTCATGCTGTGAATCAGGCTATTCAAATGCAACAACAAGCATATTTTGCACAAATGATGCAAAGTCAGTATATGCCGTATTCACAACTTCCGATGCAAATTGTACATTACGATGTACATCCAGCTGGTTTATTTTCCATTCCATATGGCGGGACATACTTCTTATGAAAGAAAGCGACTGGTTAGAGTCGCTTTTTTTTATATTCCGCCTAGCTTCATTCCAAGGAAGGCAAAGGCGATACCAATTATGTAAGTAGCACTTAAATATAAAAGGAAGATGTACAGTTTTTTACGATTGAGAAGCTGAACAGATTCTAATTTAAGCGTAGAAAATGTAGTGAATGCGCCCATAAATCCAGTACCTAATAATAGTTGCCAGCCTGTAGTGACTCCGTTGCCAATTATATATCCAAGTAAAAATGCCCCTGTTATATTAATAAGGAATGTAGCAATTGGAAATTGTGTTTTATTTCTTTTCTTAAACCAATTGCTAATTGCAAATCGTGTAATCGCGCCGAAAAATCCACCTGTTGCCACTAATAAAGCTTCTATCATAAGTGATCACCTTCCGTAAGATGTTTCTTAATTAAGAAATCACCTAGTGTATAGCCAAGACCAGACATAATGAGACCACCAAGTATGCTGCATGATACATATAAGAAAGCCGTATCCCATTCAGAATGATTGATTAGTTGCACAGTTTCTACACTAAATGTTGAAAACGTCGTAAAGGAACCAATGAATCCAGTCCCAATGCCTGTGATAATTTCTAATGGTAAGATGTTTCGCCGAGCGATATAGGTAGTTAGCCACGCTAATAGGAAGCAGCCGAGTAAGTTGATGAGCAATGTAGCTAGCGGAAATGAATGATTCCATGAAGTATGAATAGTAAGACCTAAATAATAGCGAGAAAGGGCTCCTAATATACCGGCTATGCCAACGATAATATAAATCAATTTCTTCACCTCTTTAAATAGCTTGCTCAAAAAAATAGACTCCTACCAGTAGTTATACTGGTAGGAGTCATTAGCTAAGCAGCAGTTATGGCGAACTCCATCGCCTCTGATTATTACATATAGTGTACTAAATATACCGTTTAATTTCTAGTGAAGAGGTGGGTGTAACTTTTCTTTTTTTGATGTCTGAAGGTTTTTTAGTAATTAAAATGAGATCGATTACTTATCAACTAAATATAGTGATATACAGTTTTAATTATGATAAAATGTTTCTTATGTGTGTCGTTTTATTTTATTTGACTGAAAATAAAGAAAAATAAATTCGCGTGAAAAGGAGTCATTTATTTGAAGAAATTTTTAAAAATCGTATTTATATGTGTTTTAGTATTAGCGGGCATTGTAGGAGGATTTCTAGCGTATATGACACTTACTAAAGAACAGCCTGCTGATGTTATAAGCTTGAAGGTGGAGAATAATAAGGAGCGCGTATTAGCGACTGGAAATGAATTTAAAGTTACAACATTTAATATTGGATATGCTGGGTTAGATAAGGATCAAGATTTCTTTATGGATGGTGGAAAGGGATCTGGTTCAAGTAGTAAAGAGCAAACGGAAATTAATTTAAAGAATATGCTTTCGTTTTTACAAAATGAGAATAGTGATTTTGCGCTATTACAAGAAGTTGATATAAAGTCACTTCGTTCATTTGATGTAAATGGACATGAATTTTTGAAAAAAGGATTACCTGATTATGTTTCGTCATTTGGCAAGAACTACGATACGAAATGGGTTCCAGTGCCAATAACAAATCCAATGGGATATGCGGAGGCTGGATTAAGTACGTTTTCTAAATACACTGTTCAAGAAGCGAAGAGGTTCCAGCTGCCTGGAATGGAGCCTTGGCCAAAGCGTTTGTTTGATTTAGATCGAGCAATTGTGGAATATAAAATTCCTGTTAATAATGGGAAACATGTTAGACTCGTAAATCTACATTTGTCTGCTTATGATGAAGGCGGGAAAATTAGAAAACAGCAAGTAGAGTATTTAAAAGAATATATGAACAAGCATTATGAAAATGGTGATTACGTAATAATGGGCGGAGATTGGAATCAATTAGTTTCGAACGCTCAATTAAGTGATCCGAAGTTTGTGAAAGAGCGTCCTGAGTGGTTAGTAGAGTTACCGAAGGATTTTACAGACGGTGGCTTTAAGTGGGCTGTAGATCCGTCTGTTATGACTGTGAGAGATGATGTAAAGAAATATGTCGAAGGTGAAAATTTCGTCACTATTATTGATGGCTTTATCGTTTCACCGAATGTAGAGATTGTAAATGTACAAGGGAAAGATTTAAAGTTTGAAAATAGCGATCATAATCCAGTGAGTGCGGTATTTAAACTGAAGTAATTGATATGTATAAGTAGAAGGTGGGGCTTCATATGGAGTGGTTAAAGAGGACTTGTTTTTCTAACCTTGAGAAAGAATCACAGAAAAATCATTTATTACTGTTTATAACGATTTGTAGTTTCTGCCTTGGGATAATCGCGATTGGGTATTATGGATATATTTTTACAGAGAGAGCAATAGCGTTTTGGATTTGTGGTATTTCTGTCGTTGCATTTGGAACGCTTTTTACTTTTATAAAAAGTATGGAATCAGCGTATAAATATATCATGACATTTATGTTGCTTACCATGTCTTACATCATGGTACAAGCTTTTAATGAAAGCCCGGCTGTATTTCAAATGGTTTATTTTACATTAGCTGTTTCACTTATTTACTTAAGTGAGCGCCTCATTTTAATTCTTGGCGGGGTAGCTGTTGTAATCACATTTATTCTTTGTAGCTATTGGCCGAAGCAATTTTTTGCTTATACAGCCTCGTCTGAAGCTGCTAATTTTGCAAGTTTGTTAGCGATTGTAACAATTGCTATGTGGGGCGTCACGAAAATCGGTTCTAATCTGCTCCTTCATTTAAGTGATGAGAAGCAAGAAGTAATGAGAAAAGCTCAGGAGCTAGAAGAGACGCAAAGACTTATTGAAGAAACAGTTGTGAAACTAGATAGTAATTTCAATCATTTAAGGCAAAATATGAACACGTCGATGGAATCGATGAGTGAAATTAATTTTGCCTTTGAAGAGGTAGCAGTTGGTACGCAATCACAATCAGAGATGATGTATCGTTCGGTAGAGGTATTGAATGATATGGAGGGAAATATTGAACAAATCATCTCTCAAGTAAGAACTGCATCGGCTCGTGTGGATGAAAGTTTAGACATTTCAAAAGGTAGTGTACATACTTTAAAAAATTTTGAAGCTAACATGAGAAGTTTAAATGATGTTGTTTCACAGTCTGGAATTATATTTAGAGATTTAATGATGCAATCGAAACAAATTAATGAAATTGTAGATGTAATAACGAATATTTCAAGTCAGACGAGTTTGCTAGCTTTAAATGCAAATATTGAAGCTGCGAGGGCAGGTGAGCATGGAAAAGGTTTTGCTATTGTAGCGAGTGAAGTGTTAAAGCTTGCTGAAGAATCAAATCATTCTGCGGGAAGAATTCAAGGGATTTTGAAGGAGTTTAGTAATCAAGCAAGTAAGGTAGAAGTGCAGGTAGAGAAGTCAGAAAGAGTACAAGAAGAGTGTAACGAAATGTTAGCAAGCGTTTTAACAAACGTAACTGATTTAGGGAAGTTTATTGATGCGATTAATAAAGTAATGCGAGAGGTTGTTATTCATCAAGAAAGTTTCCAAGTTAAAACGACGAATATTGTAAAGGATGTTACGCATGCTTCTAACGTAATTCAGCAAACTTCTACAGCTACAGAAGAAGTGCTAGCGAGTGTGGAAGAAGAAAAACATCGAAATGATATATCGGTGAAGACGTTACATACTGTTAGCGAGCAAGTGAAGTTACTAGAAGATATTCTAGAAAAGTAATATTTCTTGAAAAGGGCACACCATGTGTGCTCTTTTTTCATTTAAATGAATACTTGATAGTAATTTAATTGCTTTTCTGCGCGTTTTCTGCCAAGCTTAAGGAGATAAAGTGAGACTAATACCTACTGATTATTAGTTGAACCTCGCAAATAGCGGGATAAAATACTTCAAAGAAAGAATTATATAGGTGACGAATATGATTGAAGTTAAGACTTCTGAACTTAGTGATGGAGAATTTAATAGAGGTGTATTTGCAACTCGTGATATTAAAAAGGGTGAGTTGATTCACTCAGCACCAGTTATCTCTTATCCGAATGAACAGCATGAACACATTGAAAAAACGTTACTTGCTGACTACGCATTTGAGTATGGGGTAAATCATACGGCATTCCTGTTAGGATACGGCATGTTATTTAATCATGCATATAATCCGAATGCAACGTATGAAATTGTCTTCGAGAATCATACTTTTAACTTCTTCGCGTATAAGGATATAAAAGCGGGAGAAGAAATTTTAATCAATTATAATGGTGAAGTGGATGACGATGAGCTATTATGGTTTGATAAGGAAAAAGAAGAGAACGAAAAATAATTTAATGAGTATAGAAAGAGCACATTCTGTGGAATGTGCTCTTTTTTCATTGATGTAAATAAAGTAAAAAGTACAAAAAAATACCACTTTCTTTTTGTATGGTATAGTAAGATACTGAGGGATAGTGTTTTGAAAAAGTCACATATTTTACAAATTGTTGTCTTTCTGATGACATGTCAAGTTTAGTAGTCCATTTGGGTTGCTTTATTATGCAATATATATTTTAATATGAGTGGCACCTCTTATAAATTAAGAGGTTTATAGGTGTCTCGAATTGATTTTGGGTACACTGTATCCACCACTTTAGGTTCTTTCATGTACGTGGGGATATTATGGGCCCGTATAACGGGATAAAATGAATATAGAAATAGAGGAATCGTAAAATGAATATGCAAGAGGTTTATAAATATTTAAGTACGGTATTGCCTGAAGGACATGTTAAACAAGATGAAATGTTAAAGAATCATACGCATATTAAAGTTGGCGGAAAAGCAGATGTTTTCGTTGCGCCTACAAATTATGATGAAATTCAAGAAGTTATCAAATATGCGAACGAATATAATATTCCAGTTACGTTTTTAGGAAATGGATCGAATGTCATTATTAAAGATGGTGGAATTCGCGGGATTACAGTAAGTTTAATTCATATTACAGGTGTTACTGTAACAGGAACGACGATTGTAGCACAGTGTGGCGCAGCAATTATTGATGTATCACGCATTGCATTAGATCATAATTTAACGGGTCTTGAGTTTGCTTGTGGTATTCCAGGTTCAGTTGGCGGAGCATTATATATGAATGCTGGTGCATACGGCGGTGAAATTTCGTTTGTATTAACAGAAGCTGTCGTAATGACAGGTGATGGAGAGCTACGTACTTTGACGAAAGAAGCATTTGAATTTGGATATCGTAAGAGTGTATTTGCGAACAACCATTACATTATTCTTGAAGCGAGATTTGAACTTGAAGAAGGTGTACGTGAAGAAATTAAAGCAAAAATGGATGATTTAACGTTTAAGCGTGAGTCAAAACAGCCTCTAGAATACCCTTCTTGTGGTAGCGTATTTAAGCGCCCACCAAATAACTTTGCTGGTAAGTTGATTCAAGACTCAGGACTACAAGGTAAGCGAATTGGTGGAGTAGAAGTTTCTTTAAAACATGCTGGATTTATGGTGAATGTTGATAACGGAACAGCACAAGATTACATCGATTTAATTCACTTCGTACAAAAGACAGTTGAAGAGAAATTTGGCGTGAAGTTAGAGCGAGAAGTAAGGATTATTGGAGAAGATAAGGAATAACGAAATACGTATGAAGATATGAATTATTTTAAAATAACATTTGGGTATTGTTGACAATTTGTTTTCAATTCAATATAATGGCTAATAATTTAACAAATAACATACGTTGAAAGAGCCCAGTAGCAGTTTGTCACTGTTAACGAGAGAGCTAGGGGTTGCTGGAACCTAGCACAAACAAACTTGCGAATTACACTCTGGAGTATCTTAGGTAATGCTAAGCGGACTAGCAATCGATATTATTGCTAAGAGTGGTATGAGTAGCTATGCTATTTATGCAAACTGGGTGGTAACACGGTGAATAATCGTCCCTATGTCTATCGTAGACATAGGGGCTTTTTTGTTTTTAAAAAATAAAGGGGATGACAAAAGATGAATATTATTGATGAATTAGAATGGCGCGGCGCCGTTAATCAGCAGACTGACGAAGAAGGCTTACGTAAGCTAGTAGAAGAGAAAAAGATTTCACTATACTGCGGAGTTGATCCAACTGGTGATAGTATGCATATCGGACATTTGATTCCGTTTATGATGATGAAGAGATTCCAATTAGCTGGCCATCATCCTGTTATTTTAATTGGCGGGGCAACAGGAACAATTGGTGATCCGAGTGGACGACAATCAGAGCGTCAACTTCAAACGTTAGAAGTGGTTCAGCATAATGTAGATGCGTTAACAGCACAAATGAAAAAGCTATTTGATTTTGGTGGAAATAGCGAAGTGAAGATGGTAAATAACTATGATTGGACACATGAAATAAATATTATTGAGTTTTTACGTGATTACGGGAAAAACTTTAGCATCAATAGCATGTTAGCGAAGGATATTGTAGCAAGCCGCTTAGATACAGGTATTTCTTTCACAGAATTCACATATCAAATTTTGCAAGCGATGGATTTTCACCATTTATACACGAAAGAGGATGTTCAACTTCAAATTGGTGGTAGTGACCAATGGGGAAATATTACGAGTGGTTTAGATTTAATTCGTAAGTTAGAAGGTCATGAGGCTAAAGTATTCGGATTAACGATTCCGTTATTATTAAAATCGGACGGTACGAAGTTTGGTAAATCAGCAGGTGGTGCAGTTTGGCTTGATCCTGAAAAAACGACACCGTTTGAATTTTACCAGTTCTGGGTAAATACAGATGACCGTGACGTAATTAAATACTTGAAATACTTTACGTTCTTAAAGAAAGAGCGTATTGATGAATTAGCAGCGAAGGTAGAAGTCGAGCCTCATAAACGTGAAGCGCAAAAAGTGCTAGCGGAAGAAATGACGAAATTCGTTCATGGAGAAGAGGCGTTATTACAAGCTGAGAAAATTACAGCAGCGTTATTTAGCGGAGATATTAAATCGTTAACAGCTGATGAAATTGAACAAGGTTTTAAAGAAATGCCAACATTCCATTCTTCAAAAGAGACAAAAAATATTGTAGAGTGGCTAGTTGATTTAGGAATTGAACCATCCAGACGACAAGCACGCGAGGACATTAATAATGGTGCGATTTCTATGAATGGTGAGAAAGTAACAGATGTGGGTACGGATGTTACTGTAGAAAATTCATTTGATGGAAGATTTATTATTATTCGTAAAGGGAAGAAGAACTACAGCCTTGTGAAATTAGGAGAATAGTTTGTGTGAAAGGGGTGGGAGTAGGAAGAATACTTCCACCCCTTTCATATACACAATTTAGACATAAAATAATCAGTAAATTTAGATAATTAAAAGGGTTATATTATTCTTCTGCCGAATATATAAGTTAGAGAAAATTACGGATAAAGTGAAACTTTAATCAGTGGGGGGGTGTTCCTCCCCACTGATTATTAGTTGAACCAATCGGGCTTTTACGGGCAGTTAATCTTCCGACTTCATCCCTGCATTCACTGGATTTTAAGGTGGAGGTTTTACTGCCCGTTAATGCGGGATAAAAATAGCCCGAACCATGCAGGGCATGATTCGGGCTTATATTCAGCTTAGTAAGCTAAGCTGAATAGACCTTTAATGTGTGATAAGTAACGAACGTTACTTGCTTCTTTCATTAATGATGCTGGTAAGCCTTTAAGTGGAGTATTGCTTGCTCCAATTGTAGCAACCGCATCTTTACGTCCTAGACTAGCAAGTGTTCCAGAGTTTACAGGTGCGAACTCTTCGAATGCTTTGCCTTCTAGTGCTGCGTATAAGTTGTATCCAATTAACTCACCCATTTGCCAAGCGATTTGTGCAGTTGGTGGGTATGGACGACCGTCTGGAGAGAAGACAACAGCGCTGTCTCCAGCAACGAATACGTCTTTGTGAGAAGTAGATTGCAGGTATGCATCAACTGTTGCACGACCACGGTTAACTTCAAGACCTGATTCACCGATTAATGGGTTACCTTGTACGCCACCTGTCCAAACGAATGTGTTAGCAACAAGTTTTTGACCGTCTTTTAAGTCGATCTCATTGCCAGCAACGTTTGTTACAGGAAGACCTGTTAAGAATGTAACACCGCGTGCTTCTAGGCTAGTAGTTGCACGTTCGATTAAGTGGTCTGGTAATACTGGAAGGATTTTTGGACCTGCTTCAACAAGAAGAAGTTTAACTTCTTTTGGATTTACGCCGTGGCTTTTTGCAAGTTTAGGCATAATGTCAGCAAGCTCACCAACTAGCTCAACGCCAGTTAATCCGCCACCACCGATTACGATTGTAGCATCAGCTTCGTTTTTCGTTTTCGCGTATTCACGAATACGGTCTTCAACGTGTTTGTAGATTTTGTTTGCATCAGCAGCAGATTTTAATACCATGCTGTTTTCTTCTAGTCCTGGAATACCGAAGTAAGCAGTTTTACTTCCTAAAGCAACTACAAGTGCATCGTAAGATAAAGTAGTGCCGCCAGCTAGTTTGATTTCTTTGCTATCAACAGAGAATGACTCAACTGTTGCGATTTTAAGATCGATATCTTTGCCTTTGAAAAGCTTTGTAAGTGGCATTGCAATTGCTTGCTCAGCAACGTTACCAGCTGCAAGGCGGTGTAGTTCAGTGATGATTTGGTGTGTTGGGTATTGGTTAATCACTGTAACTTGTGCTTCTGATTTGCTGTAATATTTACGTACGTTTAAAGCGGCAAGAAGACCGCCATAACCAGCGCCTAAGATGACAATTTGTTTTGACATAGTATGATATCCCCCGTCTTTACTAATTGTTGTTATAAGTTAAATTATTTATTGTTACGTTCTGCACTAATTTGAAGATATGCGTTCACAAAGCGGAACATTTTTTGTGCTTGTGGATCTTTTAGTAATTTTAATAGACCGAATAGGCCGATAACTTCAGTACTTTCGTCAGCACGATCTTTCGCTTCGATTGCAGTTGCAGCCATGCTTTTCACTGTATCTTTTACAGGTTCTACAAGCTCTGTAATTGCACCAACAGTGTCGCTTTTTAATACTTCATCAGTAGCAACAGTTTGAGCGAAGTCATAAGACTTAGTTAAAATGTTAACAAGCTCAGTTAATTTTGGAAGCTGTTCTACTAGTGTTGTTAATGATTCTTGTACCTCAGGTTTTAACAACTGATCAAGTACATCAAGTTGTCCTTGGCTAGCAGAAATTTGTACAGTTTCTTGTTCTGGCTTTGTTTGAGTCATAGTTTCTGGCATCTCCAATTCTCCTTTACGATAGCAATACTCTTATTTTTTATAAGTAAGATAGTAAACGTTTACGAAACTTTATGCAAAGTTTCACAAAACACAATAAAATGCCTTTAAATATATGGCAGCAAACAAGCTGACATAGATCTAAAACCACATTTTCTTACCTATTGTTTATGAACTGTCCGATACATGGCTTGTCCGCATAATGGAAAAGCTCCGCTACCGGAAAGTGTATATAATATATATCCTATATTATATACTATATGCACCTATGTTAACATAAAAATGATTCCTAATTATTTGATATTGAGTGTATAACCTAGTGCTGACAAGGTATGAAAGCGTATAAAATATTTTGTTTTAGTTAGAAATGTACATATATATATAGAAAAAAAGGAAAAAACGAACAAATTCATGTTCGTTTTTTCCTTTTTTCCTATTATTCACCTTCTGCAATTAGCATCGATGTATTACCTTCTTTTTCAAGATGACATTCGCCCCAAGTACAAAGAGAGTCAAGAATTGATTCTAAAGACCAACCGTAATCAGTAAGGGAGTATTCTACTTTTGGCGGGACTTGGTTGTAGACTTTTCTTTGAATGACCCCGTCGTCCTCTAATTCGCGTAATTGCTGAGTTAACATTTTTTGTGTAATACCAGGCATTAAACGTTTTAGTTCACTCGTTCTTTTTGTGCCTTTCGTTAGATGACAAAGGATAACAACCTTCCATTTTCCACCGATAACCTCTAAAGTCGCCTCTACAGGAATATTGTATTTTTTCATATGAAACCCTCCTTTTATGAGTAAAGTAAGCTTAATAATACAAATGTTACTTTTTAGTACCTATAGCACTTTAAAGTACGTACTTTTTATCATGTTAAATATGTTTCATAATAGCACATGTGAGAAGCAAGTGAGTAGTACGGTACCAAAAAGTGACTATGTTACTTTTTAGTGCCTATCGTACTTTAAAGTGCGTTCTTCAAAAAAGGAATGAAACCATTCATAATAGCATTTGTAAGTATAAAATATATTTTTTAGAAGATAAAAGGGCCTTTTTATCACACTATTATGATTGGATTTCTTGTAATAAGGAGGAATTCAATTGAGTTCATATACAGTACCATCTTCAGAAGTTCAGACGAATCGAAGAAGTATGTTTGCTTTATTAGCACTAGCAATTAGTGCATTTGGGATTGGTACGACCGAGTTTATTAGTGTCGGTTTACTACCATCTATTTCGAAAGATTTAAATGTTTCGGTTACAACAGCTGGTTTAACCGTTTCTTTATATGCATTAGGAGTAGCGTTTGGTGCTCCAGTATTGACGTCATTAACAGCTAGTATGTCGCGAAAGACGTTGTTAATGTGGATTATGATTATTTTCATTATTGGCAATGGTATTGCGGCAGTAGCAACAAGTTTTACTGTGCTACTTATCGCGAGGGTTGTATCTGCGTTTGCGCATGGGGTTTTTATGTCAATTGGATCTACAATTGCGGCTGCGCTTGTACCTGAGAATAAACGTGCAAGTGCAATAGCATTTATGTTTACTGGTTTAACTGTTGCGACTATTACAGGTGTACCAATTGGAACATTTATCGGTCAACAATTTGGCTGGAGAGCATCGTTTATGGTTATTGTGGCAATTGGAGTCGTTGCTTTAATCGCCAACAGTATGCTAATTCCTTCTAACTTAAAAAAGGGTACGTCTGTATCATTTCACGATCAATTTAAGTTGATTACGAACGGAAGACTATTACTTGTATTTATCATTACTGCATTAGGATACGGGGGAACATTCGTAACATTTACGTATTTATCTCCGTTATTACAAGAAGTAACAGGATTTAAAGCAAGTACCGTTACAATTATTTTGTTAGTATACGGAATTGCAATTGCGATTGGGAATATGGTCGGCGGAAAATTATCAAATTATAATCCGATTCGATCGTTATTTTACATGTTCTTTATTCAAGCGATTGTATTATTTGTTTTAACATTTACAGCGCCATTTAAAGTTGCTGGATTCATTACAATTATTTTTATGGGACTATTTGCGTTTATGAATGTCCCAGGGCTACAAGTGTATGTCGTTATCTTGGCTGAGAGGTTTGTACCTAGCGCTGTTGATGTAGCATCAGCGATTAACATTGCAGCATTTAACGCAGGAATTGCTCTTGGTGCTTACTTGGGCGGTATTGTAACGAACTCGTTAGGATTAATTCATACGGCTTGGGTAGGCGGAATTATGGTAGTAGGTGCTGTGATTTTAACAGCGTGGAGCATGACATTAGAAAAAAGAGATCAAGTAAAATAAAAGGAGAGAAAATAAAATGAAAAACTTACAAAGTAAAACAGTATTAAATAATGGTGTAGAAATGCCTTGGTTCGGTTTAGGTGTATTTAAAGTAGAAGAAGGACCAGAACTTGTAGAAGCTGTAAAATCAGCGATTAAAGCAGGATACCGTAGCATCGATACAGCTGCAATTTACGGAAATGAAAAAGCTGTAGGTGAAGGAATCCGTGCCGGTATTGAAGCGACTGGTATTTCAAGAGAAGAATTATTTATCACTTCAAAAGTATGGAACGCAGATCAAGGATACGAAGAAACAATTGCTGCATACGAAGAGAGCTTAAAGAAATTAGAACTAGATTATTTAGACCTATATCTTGTTCACTGGCCTGTAGAAGGAAAATATAAAGATACGTGGAGAGCGCTAGAAACACTTTATAAAGAAGATCGCGTACGTGCAATTGGCGTAAGTAACTTCCAAATTCACCACTTACAAGATGTAATGAAAGATGCAGAAATTAAGCCAATGATTAACCAAGTAGAATACCACCCTCGTTTAACACAAAAAGAATTACAAGCTTTCTGTAAAGAACAAGGTATTCAAATGGAAGCATGGTCACCACTTATGCAAGGTCAATTATTAGATAACGAAACATTACAAGCAATTGCTGAGAAACACGGTAAAACAACAGCACAAGTGATTTTACGTTGGGATCTTCAAAACGGAATAATCACAATTCCAAAATCAACGAAAGAACACCGCATTATTGCAAACGCGGATGTATTTAACTTTGAATTAACAAAAGAAGACATGGAAACAATCGATGCGTTAAACGAAAATCACCGCGTTGGTCCAGATCCTGATAACTTCGATTTCTAAGATTAAAGTAAGAAAGAAAAAAGAGTGCTTTTATGCACTCTTTTTTTGTGCATAAAAATATTTTCTAATTAAATACTACTTAGTATTAAGTTTGTTATTAAGGGGCTGTAAATATGAATATAAAGCAATCGTTCAAACTTTTAGCTATGTTTTTAAGTGTCTTATTTGTATTATTCCCACTTCAAAAAGCATTCGCAGAGGTTATGGACCATACAAAGTATGAAATGGATTGGAGTTATAGTAGGTCAAAGAAGAAACCAATCCGAACAGAACTTATTAAAACGGCAGATGGAAAAATTGCATTTTGCTTAAATGTAGACTTAAAATCTCCGAGCGGTCAAGACTTACCAGAAATGGGTAAAGTAGATATTAACGTGTACCGTGTACTGTTGAATGGATATCCACAAAAGAGCCCACAAGAATTAGGGGTATCTGATTGGAGAGAGGCGCATTACGCAACGCAACTGGCAGTGTGGAATGCGTTAAAACAAATTGATGTTAATGATTTAGATTTCCGCAATAAAAATGTAGAGAAAGTAACGAAAGACATCGTTGCAAAAGCAAACGCTAGTGAAGAGTTACAAGAAATTACGATGAGTGTAACTCCTACAGAAGAACAAGAAGCAGTATTAAAAAATGATTTCTTTGAAACAGGTTTATATACAGTAGAAACAAATGCAAAAAGCGGAACGTATAAAGTGCAAGCAACAGGTGCACCAGCGGGTGTGAAGTTTGCAAATGAAAAAGGCGAAACAAAAACAGAATTTAATGTAGGAGAGAAGTTCCGCATTTTAATTCCGAAACAAACACCAGCTGGTGGATTTAGCTTTAAAGTATCAGGAAATTTAACGAAATTACAAGGGATTGCGCATAAAGGTACACCGACTATTCAAAATGCAGTAGTATTACTTGAGCGTAGTGAAGAGAAAACGAGCCCTGAGTTAGCGGTAAGTTGGAAAAAGGCTGAGGCTCCAAATAAACCAAATAAGCCATATACTCCAAATGAACCGCATAAACCGAATCAATATAAAAGGTAAATAAAAGCATTGGCCTATGCCAATGCTTTTTGTATGCGAGGATTAAAGTTATATTAAGAAAATAATAAAATAGATAAAATAGTGTTTTTACAGAGTAAATTATATTTTAAAATAATATAAATATAACAAAATCCTAACGTTACGATTAATAGATTAAATTCACAAAATTGTAATATTATTCTTGGGGGGAGGCTATTAAATACAGGTAAAAGCGTGTAAAATTCAGTTGGAAAAACTACCTATAGATGGTCATATATGAAGAAAATGTAAGGTTTTATTTTTAGATGTATAGATGACGAGACTAAAATATATCTTTTACTATTTTCCTTTTATGTAAGAAGAGAACTCATCACAAGTAGAGCGAAGTGAGGAGGGCGTAATACATAAAAAAATTTACAATATAAGAAAGCGAATACATTTAGAGAAATGCGGTAGTAATTGATATAGGTGCGAGAGGTGTTAGTCTATTCAATAAATGTTTTTATAAAAATAATAGGATTTCTTATTAAATGAATATATAGGATGGTTTGTCTAAAAAAAGGACAGGGGACACAGATTATGTCAAAGCAGAAAAAGAGTAGGGTATTAGTAGCTGGTATTTGTATATCTACATTATTATCACCAGTAGCTTTCGAAGCATCGAAAGGATATGCGGCGCCTTTGGAAGAGAATAAGGGCGGGCAGTTGGAAGAGAGTAAAGAGAATCGTTTGGAGCAGAGAACGTTTCATTTGCCTGGAAAAGGTAGTGTTGAAGAAGAGCAAAAACGCTTAAAAGTACGTTATGTACTTTCAACAAATGAACCAACTGGAATTTATGCTGGTCCAAATGAAGAAATTAAAATTGAAATAAAAGGAACGCAATCTATTAAAGCGTTCATAGGAACGAAGTCATATGATGAAAAAGGGTTTGAAGAATTTGAGTTAAAACCTGGTGAAAATAATATTTCATCTTCAAGAGGTGGAATACTATATTTTTATAACATGAATAATGATGGCGAAGTAACAGCTTCAGTTATTCATGGAGGAAGTCATTTTCCATTATTTGTATTAGGGAAACACACAAAAAAAGATTGGGATGCAATGTTAAAAAAGTATAAAAATCCTTATGCAGTTGAATTGAAGGGTGAGAGAAGTTTAATTACTGCAAGTCCTGAAGCAGTGGCAAACTATATGGGAGAGACGGATCCAGTAGAATTAATGAGGCTACATGATAAGATTATTCGCTTTGAAAATTCTGTAGCAGGATTATCTGAAGATGGTATAGGGGTGTCAAAAGCTCCAAACCACTATATCCAATTTGTTGAAAAGAGAAAACCAGATAAAGATGATTGGATGTTTGCTACTCATTATCATACAGGGTATGTTCCAGAGACTATGGATAGGGTTTTAAATATAAAGAGATTACAAGGAGATGGCTGGGGACCGTGGCATGAAGTAGGGCATTTACATCAGCAAGCTCCTTGGTTTTGGTCAGGTGTAGGAGAAGTAACAGTAAATATATATTCATTATCGGTTCAAAGAATGTTAGGCAATAAATCAAGTCTAGAAGAAGATGGTCATTATAAAAAAGCTTTTGCTTACTTAGATAATCCTGATGCTCAAAAAAAGATGGAAGAATTCGAGAAACTAGTAATGTTTTGGCAACTTGATTTAGCTTATGGAGAGCATTTTTACCCTAATTTACATCAAATGTATCGCTTATTACCAGAATCTGAAATGCCTGCTTCAGATGAAGATAAAAAGCAAATGTTTATTTATATGGCATCGAAAGCGGCTAAACAAAACTTAGTGCCGTTTTTTGAGAAATGGGGATTAGGTCCAAATGATGAGGTTAGAGGGAAAATCGAAAATTTAAATTTACCTAAATTAGAAAAAGAAATATGGAAAGCAACAGATAGTAATATTATTCGTGAAAAACAAGTGAAACCATACGGCGGGCTTCCTTATGGTGAAGCGTCTACTGTGGTACAAGATCTCATCGTTGGTGCGAATTTTAATGAAAATCTAGCAAATAGTCTTGTTCAAAATTTAGGTGAAAATGTAAAAGTAACAGGTAGAATTATGTGGCCGTATTTAGAGGTTGGAAAAAGAGCGGTATTAGTAGAAATTGAGGATGAGAAAGGACAGAGAAATTTCATTTCTGTTCCAGTTAACAGTCTTTATGGAGATACTATGGTATTTAAAGGTTACGGTGATGAGGTAAATTCTGTTATAACGCTCCTTCATGATGAAAAGAAAATCAACGTTTCTTTCGTTGGTAATGAGTTTCATGAGCGCTTTAAAAATGAAAAGTATGTAGGGATTACCTTATATGATAAGGATGGAAATGAAAAGAAAAATATTTCTATAGAAGGGCAAGAAAATTCTAAAAAGGTTGCTTTGCAACTTGAAGGTGTTGAACTTCAATATGGCGATATTATGAAAGTATATCATGCAGAACCAAGTCGTTTCGATTGGTATCAAAGTAATAAACTTGTAGATCAAGGTGGAGCTAAGAATAAAAAAGAAAAGTTCTTTAAGATTACTCCACAAGGATATGAACTAATAGACGGTATACAGGAAGTAGAAGCAGTACCGCAAAAAGTATTAATCGGGGCAGACGCTGAAAAATTAGAAGCGAAAAACTTTGTTCAAGTAAAAGGTGGAGAAGTAATTGGATTTGTAGAAAAACCGAATACAATGAAAATCGGTGAACAAAAAGTAAAAGTAGAAACGAAAGATCGTTTCGGAAATAAGAAAGTGACGGAAGTGCCAGTAGAAGTAACTTATGGAGATAGCCTATTTGTATATGGATTAAGTTATGGTAGTGACGATATGAAATCGATTATAACGTTACATCATGATACGAAAAAAATGAGTGCGACAGATACGGATAATTTGATTCATGATTACTTTGGAGATGAGAAGTATTTTGAATTCACCTTGTACAATAAAGAGGGAAAAGAGAAGAAAAATATAGAGGTAAAAGGCTTGGAGAATACAGAAGCTTTTGCCAAGGAAGCAAATGGGTTAGCATTTGAATATGGAGATGTGGTGAAAGTATACCATGCAGAGTCTTCACGTTTACATTGGTATCAAAAAGGTTTATATGTGGGAGAAGGAAAAAATAAAGAAATAAAAGAATTATTCTTCGAAATTACTGAAAATGGATTTGAAAGATTAGAAGCTCTGCAAGAAGTAACAGCAGTACCACAAAAAGTAGTTATTGGAACTGACGTTGAAAAATTAGAAGCAAAAGATTTTGTGCAAGTCAAAGACGGAGAAGTAGTTGGATTTGTAGAAAAACCAAATACAACAAAAATCGGTAAACAAAAAGTAAAAGTAGAAACGAAAGACCGTTTTGGAAATAAGAAAGTAACGGAAGTACCAGTAGAAGTAACATATGGAGATAGTCTTGTATACCAAGGGCTGGGTGATGATATTCGTTCTATTGTAACGTTAAATCATGATGATAAGAAACTACATGTAACGTCTACAAATGAACAAATTCATAGTTACTTTAACAATGAATTATATATGGGAATTACCCTATATGATCAAAATGGAACGGAGAAAAAACATGTAACAGCAGAAGGACAAGAAACTTCAAAGAATTTTGCTGAGCAAGTAAATGGTATGATGTTCGAGTATGGTGATGTAGTAAAAGTGTATCATGCAGAATCTGATCGTTTAAGTTGGTATAAAACTGGTGAGTTAATTGGAAAAGGGGATGCGAAAAAATTTAAAGAGATTTCCTTCAAGATTACTCAAAATGGCTTAGAGCAAGTACGATAATAAGAAAAAGCTCGTAAAACATTATGTTTTACGAGCTTTTTTATTATTCAGCTTCAGAAACAACTGTGAAGCGTTCGTTTACATGTTTTGGATTTTCGATTTCATCAAGTGCTGCAACTGCGAAGTCCTCGTAACTTACGTAGCTATCACCTTTTGAGTTAACAAGAAGATTGTCTTTGCCAGCTTTGTAAGAACCAGTGCGTTTTCCTAATGCGAATAGTGCAGAAGGGCTGATGAATGTCCAAGTGATATCATTTGTTTGTTGCAAGATTTCTAAGTTTTTACCTTGGTTTTGAGCTGTTGCAAGGTATTCGCCTGGGAAACCTGGTGTATCAAATACACGTGTTGTTTTTTCTTCGTCTACAAATAAGCTTCCTGCTCCGCCAACTACAAGTAATTTTGTATTTGGTGCACCTTTCACAGCTTCAATAAGTACGTTTCCTGCATCTACGTGAAGGTGTTCTTGCCCTGCTGGAGCACCAAATGCATTTACAACTACGTCGAATGCTTGTAGGTCGTTAGATGTAAGAGAAAATACGTCTTTTTCTAAAACTTTTACGTTTTCTTCTGTAATTTTTGCAGCGTTTCTTACGATTGCAGTTACTTCATGTCCACGATCTAATGCTTCTTTTAAAATACGACTTCCTGCTTTACCAGTTGCTCCGATAATTCCGATTTTCATAATAAATCCCTCCAAAGTGTTTTGTTAAATTGTATATCTGAAAGTGAATGAATGTATTGTAATTAGGTTTGTTACAACCTGTTGTAATCATTATAGTTACAGGTAGGTGTTTTTGTCAATGGGGTAGTTTGTAGATTTATTTTTTGTTTTAGTATGCACAGTTAGAGGGAGGAGAGTCATAAAGATATTGTTACTTCGCGCTTGGCTAATATTTGGAAATTGCAAATTGTCGAAAAATGTTGATTTTTGAATGTTTTTTAAATATAATTCGTTTTATGGAGAAAAGGAGGGGTTAATTGTATGAATATTTTGGAACAATTCGTTTCATCAACGAATACGATTCTTTGGTCATATATTCTTATTGCAATGTTAATTGGTTTAGGGCTTTATTTTTCTATTAAATTGAAATTCGTACAGCTTACTCATTTAGGAGAAATGATTCGTTTAATGAGTGATGGACTAACTGGCAAGACACGTAAAAAGGGCAGTGTATCATCGTTCCAAGCATTTTGTATGAGTTCTGCAGCTCGTATTGGTATCGGGAACTTAGCTGGTGTAGCGTTAGCTATTTCTATGGGAGGACCTGGAGCTGTATTTTGGATGTGGGTTATTGCGATTATCGGTGCTTCTTCAAGTTTCGTAGAAAGTACGCTTGCGCAAATTTATAAAATAAAAGATGGCAGTGGCTTCCGTGGTGGTCCTGCTTATTATATGGAAAAAGGTTTAAATAAACGTTGGATGGGGATTTGGTTCTCTATTCTGATTACAATTAGTTACGGTTTAATTTTCAACTCAGTACAAGCAAATACAGTAACATTAGCATTTGAAAATGCATTTGGCTTAGAGCGTTATATTGTTGGTATTGTATTAGCTGCATTAGTTGCGGTTATTATTTTTGGTGGTGTAAAAAGTATTGCACGTATGTCGGAAATGATTGTTCCGCCAATGGCGCTTATTTATATTGCCGTAGCTATTTTTGTTGTCATTAAAAACTTCTATTTAATACCAGATGTGTTTACGGAAATCTTTAAAGGTGCATTTGGTTTAGATTCAGCTGTAGGTGGCGGTATCGGTGCTGCGATGAAATATGGTATTCAGCGCGGATTATTTGCGAACGAAGCAGGTATGGGTAGTGCGCCGAATGCGGCAGCAACAGCTGATGTAACGCATCCAGCGAAACAAGGTTTTATTCAAACGATTGGAGTATTAGTAGATACATTCTTAGTATGTACATCAACAGCATTTATCGTACTATGTTCTGGTGCATATAAAGCAACGAATTTAGAAGGTATTGAATTAACACAAAATGCATTAAGTTCACAAATTGGCCCATGGGCGAGCAGTTTCTTAGCGATTATTATTTTCTTATTTGCATTTAGTTCACTTCTAGGAAACTACTATTATGGTGAAACAAATATTGAATTCATTAAGCAAAGCAAAACGTGGTTAACAATTTATCGTATTGCGGTAGTTGGAATGGTATTATTCGGTTCTGTTGCGACGCTTCAAGTTGTATGGAATATGGCGGACTTATTTATGGGGCTAATGGTAATCACGAACTTAATTGCGATTACACTTCTCGGCCGATTTGCGTATGCTGCATTGGCAGACTATGTAAGGCAAAAGAAACAAGGAAAAGATCCAGTCTTCAGTGCAGATTCTATTCCTGGTTTAACGAATACAGAGTGTTGGGATAAGTCAGCGGTAACAGATAAAGAAAAAGCAGTGTAAATGAAAAGGCGAGCATCGAGGTGAATTCGATGCTCGCCTTTTTTGTTGTAGGAAATGATGAAAAGGGTGAGAGGTAATTATTAATATAATTTTTTTTGTTTATTTCTCTCTCGTTATTTGTGGGGAACGTGCTGTATTAAAAGTATGACTGGTCGAAGAGGATAAGTGATTGAGTATTGGATAAATGTATGTAATGGCTATATTTTTATGTAAAAAAAACACGTATGTTAATTTTATTAACATATTCATGTTATAAAACCTTACATAAAGTTCTTGATTACTTAAAGTTTTTAGAATATAATTTTCTTATTGTTAGGAAGAGGGGGCAATGCAAATATGGATTTTTTAGCTAGGGTAATTGGGGATGTAAATAATATCCTTTGGTCATATGTCATTATTGCGATGTTAATTGGGTTAGGGCTCTATTTTTCATTTCGTGTGAAATTTGTCCAAGTTCGTTACTTCGGTGAAATGATTCGTTTGCTTGGGGATGGAGCAAGCTCGAAAACGAGAAAAGCGCAAAAAGAGAAGAGCGGCGTATCATCATTTCAAGCGTTTTGTATGAGTACAGCTTCTCGTGTAGGTACTGGTAACTTAGCTGGTGTAGCTATTGCAATCTCAGCAGGTGGTCCAGGAGCAGTATTTTGGATGTGGTTAATCGCGGTAATTGGGGGTGCTTCTGCATTTGTAGAGAGCACATTAGCGCAAATTTATAAAGTAAAAGATGGGAATGCATTCCGTGGGGGCCCAGCGTATTATATGGAAAAGGGTTTAAAGAAACGCTGGTTAGGTGTTGTGTTCTCTGTTCTAATAACAGTAAGTTTCGGATTGATTTTTAACGCTGTACAGTCTAATACTGTAGCGGCTGCCTTTGATGGGGCGTTCAAAACAGATAGTAGATTAGTAGGTCTTGTTATGGCTGGTTTACTTGCAGTTATTATTTTCGGCGGAGTAAAACGAATTGCTCGCGCGGTTGAAATGATTGTTCCAGTAATGGCAATTATTTATGTAGCAGTGGCATTATTCGTTGTTGTAACAAACATTACGGCAATTCCATATGTATTTAAAGAAATTTTCTTACATGCTTTCGGAATTAAAGAAGTAGTAGGTGGAGGATTAGGAGCTGCGATTTTATTAGGGGTAAAACGTGGATTATTCTCAAATGAAGCAGGTATGGGTAGTGCGCCGAACGCAGCAGCGACTGCAAACGTAACGCACCCAGTTAAACAAGGTTTCATTCAAACTTTAGGGGTATTTACAGATACATTATTAATTTGTAGTTGTACAGCATTTATTATTCTTTTATCAGATGTGCATAATGCAGCTGATTTAAATGGAATTCAATTAACGCAGCAGGCGTTAAGTCAACATATCGGTCCATGGGCTTCTATATTTGTAGCAGTTGCAATCTTCTTGTTTGCATTCAGTTCATTAGTAGGTAACTACTACTATGGTGAAACGAATATTGAGTTCTTAAATGGAAGTAAAGTGCTATTAAATGCATACCGCATTGCTGTACTTGGTATGGTTATGCTAGGGTCCGTGGCGACAATTCAAATCGTTTGGGATTTAGCAGATTTATTTATGGGAATTATGGCTGTTATTAACTTAGTAGCAATTGTATTCCTTTCTAAGTACGCTTTCGCAGCGTTATCAGATTATATTAAGCAAAAGAAACAAGGGAAAGATCCAGTCTTTTATGCGGAGTCTATTCCAGGTTTGAACAATACAGAGTGTTGGGATAAGCCAGAGGTAGCTGATAAAGAAAAAGCAGTATAATGAGGTGAGCATCAAGTGAAACTTGATGCTCATTTTTTGTTGGTTCAGCTATTTGTGTGAAGTGAAACTCCCGTTCATTAAAGTTTCGCTTTATAATGAAAAAGACGAACATTCATGAATGTTTCGCTTTATAATGAAAAAGACGAACATTCATGAATGTTTCATAATAAAACGTATTTTTTTAAGAAAAATGCGGATATGAATTATGATTTATGTTAGAATGGAAAATGCCTTTGAAATAAGAGGTTTTATGATCTTTCCTATCCGATTGAAGGTTTTGGAGGAGAAATGGAAAGTTCGGATTATTTCTTGTTTCGAATGGTCAGACGTTCAACGTTAATGAAGAGTTAAATGGAGGATTTTATTAATGAAGTTTGTTATGTTCCTTGTAGGATTACTCGTTGTATTTGTACTCGGTTTTCTTATAAGTGCCGATCGAAAGAAGATTAAGTATAAACCAATCGCAATTATGCTTATTATTCAGCTAGTATTATCTTATTTCTTATTAAATACGCAAGTTGGTTATATTTTAGTAAAAGGAATTTCAGATGGATTTGGCGCACTTCTTGGATATGCGGAAGCTGGAATCGTTTTCGTATTTGGTGGTCTTGTTAATAAAGGAGAGGTTTCATTCTTCTTAACAGCGCTATTACCAATCGTATTCTTTGCGGTTTTAATCGGAATTCTGCAACACTTTAAAATTTTACCAATATTTATTCGTGCTATTGGTACGTTGTTAAGTAAAGTAAATGGTCTAGGAAAACTAGAATCATATAACGCAGTAGCAGCTGCCATTGTTGGACAAGCAGAAGTATTTATTACAGTAAAAGATCAATTAAGTAAAATCCCAAAACATCGTTTATATACATTATGTGCATCTTCTATGTCGACAGTATCGATGTCAATTGTTGGTTCTTATATGAAAATGATTGAACCAAAATATGTAGTAACAGCACTTGTATTAAATTTATTTAGTGGTTTCATTATCATTCATATTATTAACCCGTACGATATTACAGAAGAAGAAGATACACTGAAATTAGAAAATAAGAAGAAACAATCATTCTTTGAAATGCTAAGCGAATATATTATGCTTGGTTTCACAATCGCGATCACAGTAGCGGCAATGTTACTTGGTTTCGTAGCATTAATTACAGCAATCAATAGCTTGTTTGATTCAATGTTCGGTATTACATTCCAAGCTATTTTAGGATATATTTTCTCACCATTAGCATTCGTAATGGGCATCCCGCAAGCAGAAATGGTAACAGCGGGACAAATTATGGCAACAAAATTAGTATCAAACGAGTTTGTTGCGATGCTTGATCTTGGAAAAGTAGCTGGTGATTTATCGGCTCGTACAGTTGGTATTCTTTCTGTATTCCTTGTATCATTTGCGAACTTCTCATCTATCGGAATTATCGCAGGTGCAACGAAAGGTATCGATGAAAATCAATCAAATGTTGTATCATCATTCGGCCTACGCCTTGTGTACGGTGCGACATTAGTAAGTATTTTATCAGCGATTATCGTTGGTGTTATGTTATAAAGTGAAACTTTAATTAGTGGGGGGAGCTTTATCCCCCGCTGATTATCAGCCCTCACCAATCGGGCTTTTATGGGCAGTTAATCACCCATCTAACTTCTTTGTTTTCGCTGAATGTTGAGATGGGGGTCTTACTGCCCGTTAAAGCGGGGTAAAAAAAGGATGGCTCTAGCTCATAGCTAGGGCTATTTTTTTATGGTAAATTTGCATGAAAAAACCAATTAATTAGGAATATATTAACATATAAAAATCTTTTAAAATTTATATTGCATTTCACCTAGATAACGCTTACAATTTGATTTGTAGGTGGTATCAATTTCAGACTTTCAAGTATGGTAGGAGAGAAGAAGCTACCTTTTATAAATTGCAATTTATGTAAACGCTTACTGATTTTAGATGACAGTTGAATAGTTTTTAGGGGTTTTAAATTTTTTTAACAACAATGGTCAGACGTCATTCGTTATACGTTATACGACCAATAACTCGTGGGAGAAGTGGGGGATTCACATATGAAAATAGTAATGTTTCTAGTCGGTTTACTTGTAGTGTTTGTACTAGGTTTCCTTATCAGTTCAGATCGTAAGAAAATTAAATATAAACCAATTGCACTTATGCTTGTCATTCAATTGGTACTTGCGTATTTCTTACTAAATACAAAGGTCGGATTTGTATTAGTAAAAGGGATCGCAGATGGATTTGGTTCTATTTTAAAATTTGCGGAAGCTGGGGTTAACTTCGTATTTGGTGGTCTAGCAAACGATGGACAAGCACCATTCTTCTTAACAGTATTATTACCGATTATTTTCTTAGCAGTATTAATCGGGATCCTGCAACATATTAAAGTTTTACCGATTATCATTCGTGCAGTCGGTTTCCTATTAAGTAAAGTTAACGGTTTAGGAAAACTAGAATCATATAATGCGGTAGCGGCTGCAATCGTTGGTCAAGGGGAAGTATTCATTACAGTAAAAGATCAACTAAGCAAATTACCGAAAAATCGTTTATACACACTTTGTGCATCTTCAATGTCTACAGTATCGATGTCAATCGTCGGTTCTTATATGAAAATGATTGATCCAAAATATGTAGTAACAGCACTTGTATTAAACTTATTCAGTGGATTCATTATCGTTCATATCATTAATCCATATGAAGTAAAAGAAGAAGACGATATTTTAGAATTACAAGAAGACAAGAAACAAACATTCTTTGAAATGTTAGGCGAATATATTATGCTTGGTTTCTCTATCGCTGTAACAGTAGCGGCGATGTTAATCGGTTTCGTAGCATTAATTACAGCAATTAACGGTGTATTCGATTCAATTTTCGGAATCACATTCCAAAGCATTTTAGGATACATTTTCTCACCATTAGCATTCGTAATGGGTATTCCAACATCAGAGATGCTACAAGCAGGACAAATTATGGCAACAAAATTAGTGACGAACGAATTCGTTGCAATGCTTGACCTTGGAAAAGTAGCTGGCGATTTATCAGCTCGTACAGTAGGTATTTTATCTATCTTCCTTGTATCATTTGCGAACTTCTCATCTATCGGAATTATCGCAGGTGCAACGAAGAGTATCGATGGCAAACAAGCAAACGTTGTATCATCATTCGGTTTAAAACTTGTATACGGTGCAACGTTAGTAAGTATATTATCAGCGATTATCGTTGGGGTTATGCTTTAATAAATTAAGAAAAGCAATGAGCGTAAGCTCATTGCTTTTTTGTTTAACTTGCTTTATCCAAATCTCTTTTAAAACGTGGTTTCTCTAAATAAGTTCCCAGTCTCCACACATATTCCACTGGACCCATCCGGTATTTCTGGAGCCAATAGGTGCTAACGAATAATTGAATCGTATAAATTCCGATGGTTAAAAGAATACCGAAGAAATAACCGATTTTACCGTATAGGCCAAATCCATATGCGTAAAAAATAGTTGTTGCAATAATAGATTGTGCTAAGTAATTACTAACGGACATTTTTCCCATGTTCGCCATGTATGTTAGTAGACGAGATGCTTTTTTGTAATGGAATAATAAAATAATCGTACTTCCGTAAAAGAAGGTCATAGTTACTGGTGTAAGGCCATCTTGTAACATAATTAAAATCGGATGCTTTACGAACATAGCTAAGATTTTAATTGTAAAAGAGAAGAGACCGGTGGCAAACCATATTTTTTTGACAGCAGGTATATGTTTATTGACCTCAAATAGCCAGCCTTTTTTCCCTACATACATTCCGAGTAGGAACAGTGGAGACATAAAAATTATTGCGAAAATTGATATGAAAACTAATCCAGATACACCGTTAATTCCTATGTAATCAAAAGGATTTTCAGTCAATCTAAAGTTGACGTGATCCATATAGCCTCCGGTTTGATGGACTTTATGTTCTTTTTCAGTATAAGGTGCGAAATCATTTATATTTGTAGATGGATCAGTTTGATAGGACATAAGTGTAATAAGTGCGAGTAGAATAATCGCCCAAATGAGCAAAGTTTTCGGTTTTCGATTGATGAACATCATTAAGAAAATCCCGATAACTCCGTATGCAAATAAAATATCTCCCTCCCAAACAAAAGTGCCGTGAATGTAGCCAAGTAGTAAAAGAATGATAATACGTCTTATGTATGTAGGGAAGAATTTTTTTCCTTTTGCGATAATACTTTTTTGTAACAAAATAATGCTAAGCCCAAATAGAAAAGAAAATAGGGATATAAAATTGTGTGTGCCGAAAAATTGAATAAACCAATTAGCGCCTTTATCAAGATTGCCGAATAGATAAGTGGGTTTTTCACTGGTGAAGAACCCAAATTGAATTAATGTCATATTGACTAGTAAAATGCCAAACAAAGCGAAACCACGAATTGCATCGACAGCTTCTACACGTTGATTCATTTTTTCTCTCCTCGTATATTGTTTTTATATTGAAAATAATACCATTTTATAGCTGGCGCTATGTCAAATATGAGGAAATTTAAGGTGATTTTAAGATAGAGAGCAAATAAAAAATCACCTTAATACATGTATTAAGGTGATTGAAATATTATTGAGCTGGAGGTGTAAATGTACGTTTCTCTAATTCAGCATCTAGCATAAATAGTGCGTTTGAATCACTTGTAATACGTTTTAGTTTTTGGATGATGCTATCAAATGAAGCTTCTTCTTCTACTTGCTCATCGACGAACCATTTTAAAAATGTAATTGTTGCGTGTTCACGCTCATCCCAAGCGATATCAGATAAGTTATAAATACGCTTCGTTACTTCACGCTCGTGCTCAAGTGCCACTTCAAAAGCGTTCAATACAGATTCATATTCGTTATTTGGATTATCAAATCCAGTAATAATAGCACGCTCACCACGGTCATTAATGTAGTTGTAAAGCTTCATTGCGTGGAAACGTTCTTCTTCAGCTTGTACAAGGAAAAAGTTAGCGAATCCATCATAGCTCTCAGCTGTACAGTAAGCAGCCATTGCCATATAGGCGTGGGCAGAGTAAAATTCAAAGTTCATTTGATCGTTTAATGCGTCGTGCAATTTTTTAGATAACATAAAATCCCCCTTAGTATTGTGACAAGAACATTATACCATAATTGATAATATTCTCATTTGGATACTTCGAACCTTTTCGAAAGCTTTGTGACGTGTGCCTCCATAATGTCTTGTAAATCTAAATCATATTTTTGTGAAAGAATAATAAGATTAGATAGTACATCACCAAGTTCTTCTTTTAACTCTTGTTTTAGTTCTTCTTCTGTTTTCACTTTTTCGTCAGGACGATCACGGCCAATTTCGATTGCACGAACAACGCGTGAAACTTCTCCAACTTCCTCTGTTAAGAAATTTAAGCGAATAAAGGAATTATACTGTGACCAGCTTCGTTTTTCGTAAAATTCCTCCACCCATCTTTGAAATGCGACGATATCCATTTCTTCCTCATCCCTTCAATATGTTGTACAATATTCATTGTATCATAACAATATATAGTTTCGGGGTGTAGGAATGAGAAAGATTTGTGTGTTTGCAGGTTCTAATTTAGGGGAGAGACCAGAATTTAAAGAGCAGGCAATAGCGTTAGGAAAAATGTTTGTTGAGAACGATTATGAGCTTGTATACGGTGGTTCTTGCGTTGGATTAATGGGAGAAGTGGCAAACGAAGTTCTTCGCTTAGGCGGACGTGTAACAGGTGTTATGCCACGCGGTCTATTCCGAGGAGAAATTGTGCATACAGGATTAACAGAATTAATTGAAGTAGAGACGATGCATGAACGTAAAGCGAAAATGGCAGAGCTTGCGGATGCTTTTATTGCATTACCAGGCGGATACGGAACGTTTGAAGAGCTATTTGAAGTAGTATGTTGGTCACAAATTGGTATACATAATAAGCCGGTTGGTTTATTGAACATAAAAGGCTTTTACGGACCAATTTTACAAATGGTTGAACGTTCAGCTGAAGAAGGATTTATGAATCCATCAAATAAAGAATTGATCGTTTCAGCTGAGACGGCAGATAAACTAATTCATGCAATCCAAAATTATGAGCGTCCTGCTTTGGGAACGAAGTGGAAGCAACTATCATAGCAAATACGGAAACACATGTCGTTTTAATTTAAGATGGCATGTGTTTTTAATTTGGTTAAATATGTTAATGTTTAGATGTAATGTTTTGGGGAAAGGAGAAATAGATGGAGGAGTTCGTATATTTACGTCCGGTTTTTAAAAGTATTTTAGCAGCATCTATTCTTGTTATGCTAATTGTTTTGAGACAGAAGAAAGAGTTGATTAATGAATTTTCGCTTTGGTTTATCTCGGTATTGTGTATCGGTGTTTCCGCGATAACGTTGTTTATGTCCGGATTTATCGTTGATGAGTATAATCTAGGTGGAGATCCACAATCGTTTTGTATGTTTATTGCGATTGGTTGTATTAGTGGTCTGAATTTCATTATTTATTACAGAAGGCAATAAAAGAGGCATTCCATATTACTTTGGAATGCCTTTATCATTTTGATTGCTTTGTTTTTTATACAGGTACCAGCCACCCCAGCCGCCACCAATTGCTACGACAACGAGGAAAGCATAGTCCTTAACCTCGACACGTATATTGAAAATATTAGCTATAAGTAAGAGAATCCCAACTGTTATTAACGCAAAAAACGCTCTAATTAAGTAGTCTTTCAACTGAACCACTCCCGTCATTTAAGTAGTAAATGATGAATTTGGAAAAGCCTTTTGGATCTATGATACTAAAGGGTGTTTCCTATATTTTAACATAAAAAGGATTGTAATATAGTGATAAAAGTGGGGGCGAGTTGTGTGTTAATATTGTCGTGATTTGTCGGTAAATTGATATCCCTTGTCGAATCGTTGATATATTGAGGGTAATGATCGATATAATGAAAAAATCGTTGATATATTAAGGGTAATGATCGATATATTTGAAAAATCGTTGATATAATTTCGTGTACCGTTAAGTGCAACCACTACATAAAAAAAGCGACTCTGAACGAGCCGCTTCTGCTTTAATTTTATTATCCAGCGCCGGTAGCTAGAATGTTTGGTGTCTTCGCTTTTTCCTGCGAGGCAAAGAGCGCCTCGCAGGAAAAAGTTCCATCCCCCTCACATTCTGAGAGAGCTACTTCCGCTTTTAACGATATCCAGCTCCAGCGGCTAGAATCTCCGGTCATTTCGCTCTCTCGCTCGAAGCAAAAAGCGCTTCAAGGTCGAGAGCTCCAATGTCCTGCGATTCTGAGCGAGCCGCTTCTGCTTTTAATGATATCCAGCTCCAGCGGCTAGAACAGTCGGTTGTTTCACTCCTTCATTTGAGGAAAAAAGCGCCTCGTAATCAGGAGTTCCAACACCCTCCTGTTCTGAACGAGCCGCTTCCGCTTTTAACGATATCCAGCTCCAGCGGCTAGAACAGTCGGTCATTTCGCGCCTTCCTGTGAGGCAAAAAGCGCCTCTTCGTCAGGAGCTCCAATGCCCTCTTGTTCTGAGCAAGTCACCTCCGCTTTAAAATCTATTATTGATTCAAGAACGCGCGTAGCATCCAAGCGTGTTTTTCTAGTTCTGTGTAGATACCTAGTAGTAGGTCAGATGTCATTTCATCGTCAGAATCTTGAGCGATTTCCATGCCTTTTTTCAGTTCGACTAGCATCATTTCGTAGTCTTTCATAATTGCTTCGACCATCCCTTCTGCAGTTTCTCCGTATGCTGCTTCTTGAATAGAAGATAGTTCTAAGTATTCTTTCATTGTTGCTACTGGTTTGCCGCCAATTGCTAAAATGCGTTCTGCAATTTCATCGATGTGAGTAGCTGATTCTGTGTAAAGTTCTTCGAATTTCTCGTGTAATGTGAAGAATTGAGGTCCTTTTACGTACCAATGGAAGTTGTGAAGTTTTGTGAATAAAACGCTCCAGTCTGCTACTTGTTTGTTTAATACTTCGATTACTTGTTTGTTCATTATGATCAATCTCCTTTTGAGTTGTTATGTGATATCAATTACTAATTTATAATTATTATAATCTAGTAATGTCTATAAATCAACCCTTTTGCTGGAATTAATTTGAACAAATTATGAACTGTTATAAATAAAAGGCCCTATTACGGTGAAGTAATAGGGCCTTTGTTTGAGATATGGCTCTTGTTCTAAACGAGCCGCTTGTGCTTTTAGTGATATCCAGCTCCGGTGACTAGACCAGTCGGTCATTTCGCGCCTTCCTGTGAGGCAAAGAACGCCTCTTCGTCAGGAGCTCCAATGCCCTCCTGTTCTGAGCAAGTCACCTCCGCTTTTAATTAATATCCAGCTCCAGCGGCTAGAATCTCCGGTCATTTCGCTCTCTCGCTCGAAGCAAAAAGCGCTTCAAGGTCGAGAGCTTGAAGTGTCCTGCGATTCTGAACGAGCCGAATCCGCTTTTAATCATTACACAGCCTTCTGTTTTTCTTCTACATCCTGTCCATCCCAGCACTCTGTATTCTGTAAACCAGGGATAGAGCTTGCAACGAAAACTGGATCTTTTCCTTGTTTCTTTTGCTTCAAATAGTCTACTAATGCAGCGTAAGCAAATTTGCTAAGGAATGAGATGGCAATTAAGTTTGTGAATACCATTAGTCCCATGAATAAATCAGCTAAACTCCAAACTGTTTTAAGAGCAGCGATTGATCCGAAGAATACCATTCCGACAACTGCAACACGATAAATCATTAACCATGTTTTGCTTTCTTTAATGAATGCAATATTTGTTTCACCATAATAGTAGTTTCCTAGTAGAGAACTGAAAGCAAATAGGAAAATAATAATCGCTAAGAAAGTGCTTGCCCACGGTCCGATTTGTGAACTTAAAGCGTTTTGTGTTAATTCGATACCTTCTAAATTTGATCCTTTGTAAAGTCCAGAACATAATACGATAAATGCTGTTGATGTACATACTAAGAATGTATCTACGAAAACACCTAATGCTTGAACAAGTCCTTGTTTTACAGGGTGAGATACATCTGATGTTGCTGCTGCGTTAGGAGAGCTACCCATACCTGCTTCTGTCGCGAATAAACCGCGCTGAATTCCGAACTTGATTGCTGCTCCAATACCACCAGCGATGGCTTGGTCTAAACCGAATGCACCGTTAAAGATTTCCATGAAAATGCTTGGTAACATATTGAAGTTGTTAATAACGACAAAAATAGCCACGCCGATATAAACGATTGCCATTGGCGGAACAATCATTTCTGTAATACGTGAAATGCTCTTAATACCACCAAAAATAATGACTGCAACTAATAAGGCTAATAGAGCTCCTACGATTGTTCGCTCTAGTCCAAAAGCATTTTCAAACGCTATTGTTACTGTATTCGCTTGTACTGAATTGAAAATTAATCCGTACGCAACTGTAATAAGAAGTGAGAACCAAACACCCATCCAGCGTTTGTTTAATCCTTTTTCCATGTAATATGCCGGCCCACCACGGAACCTGCTACCATCTTTTACTTTATAAATTTGAGCGAGCGTACATTCTACGAAACTAGTAGCTGCTCCGATAATTGCGATAAACCACATCCAAAATATTGCGCCAGGTCCACCCATTGAAATTGCTAGTGCTACACCGGCTAAGTTCCCGATACCGATACGTGCTGCTGCACTTAAGCAAAATGCTTGGAATGGAGAGATGCTATCTTTCTTTTTTTCTTTTCGATTAAACCCTTTACTAATTAAGCTGACCATCTCACTGAAATGAGTAATTTGGACAAATTTTAATTTAAAAGAGAAGTAAAGACCGAAGCCGATTAGCATTGCAATAAGAATATATGACCATAAAATATTATTCGTTACCTCAAGGAATCTGCTAAAGATATCAACCATATAATACACTTCCTTTTTTTCGTAATAAGAAAATTATATGCAAAAAATATACGAGAATCAATTTTTCTAAAAAATTATGTTACTTAAATCAATTTTGTGTTATGATTATGTTACATCGTAATATTTTTAGAATTATTTACATTTTAAAAAACTAAATTTAAAGCGAGAAAGTGGGGATAATTTGAAAGAAGATTCTTTATTGAAAGTAAGCCTTGAGAGTTTGAAAATGAGAAGTAATATGTTTTTTATCATTACATCTTTAAGTATCTTTTTAGGGGCAACTTATTATTACAATAAAAGATTTCCAAATCACAAATATCCTGAGTGGTTAGAATTTCTAAAGTTGATTGGATGAATAAAAGACAGAAAAACAGAAAATTAAAATAAATAAGTTATGGAGGAGCTAAAAATGAATATTAGAGAAAGTGAACTTCCGGGTATTGGTTATAAGTTTCAAATCGTTACGAAAGGTAACGAAAAGATGGTAATTGTCATTCATGATGATGGGCGTAGAGAAATGTATCATTTTGATTCAGACCATGAAGAAAGCATCTCAAGTATTTCACTACGTGACTCAGAGGCAAGGCAAATCGCAGCAATATTAGGTGGAATGGTATATAAGCCTAGGGCGTTAGAAAATGTTGAGATGGTTTTTGAAGGTTTAGCGATTGAGTGGTTCAAAGTGGAGAATACAGCTCCAGCAATCGGAAAAACAATTGGCGATCTTGAAATAAGAAAAACATATAGCGTAACGATAATCGCAGTTATGAAGAAGAACATGAAGAAGCTATTTAATCCAGGACCAGAAACAGTAATTGAAGAAGGAGATATGCTTGTAGTTTCAGGTGAGAGAGAAGAAATTAAAAAAATCATTAATGAATTACTTTCAAATAGGGGGGACTGACTAGATGGATACGTTAATTTTTGAAGTTGGTACAGCTTTAGTTTTAGTGGCAATTGCAGCGGTAATTGCTGGAAAATTTAAATTCTCAGTAATTCCTTTTCTAATTGTTCTCGGAATGTTAGTAGGACCGCATGCACCGACAATAGGTGTTATCGATCTCAAATTTATTGAAAGTGCAAGTGTAATTTCCTTCCTTGGACGGATTGGGGTTCTATTCCTTCTATTCTATCTAGGATTAGAATTTTCAATGAAAAAACTAATTAAATCTGGACGCTCTATTGCGATTGGCGGAACGATTTATATTTTAATTAACTTTTCACTTGGTTTGTTATACGGATTTATAATGGGATTCCCATTACTAGAAATCTTAATTATTGCGGGTATTATTACGATTTCTTCTAGCGCTATCGTTGCTAAAGTGTTAGTGGACTTAAGAAGAACTGGTAATAATGAAACCGAATTAATTTTAGGAATTATTATGTTTGAAGATATATTCCTTGCTGTATATTTATCAGTTGTTTCTGGTTTAGTACTAGGGGATCACGCTTCCTTCTTAGGCGCCCTTACTTCAATTGGAATTGCTTTAGGATATATGCTTCTATTCTTTATAGTAGCTAGAAAGGCTACGCCGTTATTAAATAAATTGCTCAATATTAGCTCAGATGAAATCTTTATTATTGTAGTATTTGCTTCGTTATTCTTCATTGCTGGTTTTTCAGAAACAATTCACGTTGCAGAAGCGATTGGGGCACTTCTTCTAGGATTAGTTTTCTCTGAGACAGAGCATAGTGATCGAATTGAACATCTTGTTGTTCCATTCAGAGACTTTTTCGGAGCTATTTTCTTCTTCAGCTTCGGGTTAAGTATTGATCCGTTCTCATTAGGCGGAGCGATATGGTTAACGTTAGGTGCTGTCCTTCTTACAATAATCGGCAACTTTGTAGCAGGAATGATTGCAGGAAGACAAGCAGGGTTATCTCATAAAGCATCAACAAATATCGGATTAACAATCGTTTCACGAGGAGAGTTCTCCATCATTATGGCTAATATCGGTATCGCCGGTGGTTTAATGTCAGTACTGAAACCCTTCTCAGCACTATACGTGCTTATACTATCCATTTTAGGCCCACTTCTGACAAAAGAGTCGAAGAATGTATATAAATTCTTAAATAAAATCTTTAAGTGGGATACGAAGACTAACTAAATTTAAAAAAATAAAGTACAAGATATTTCCTGCTTGTACTTTTATTTTTGCAATGAAAACAGTAAAGAGAGGTAAATGATGTTAGGAGAGTTGATTCATTCGGTTTTAGTTTTTTTAGAAGGACTTGGTTATTGGGGAATTATGCTTGGATTAATGCTAGAGGTTATTCCAAGTGAAATCGTATTGTCTTATGCAGGTTATTTAGTATCAACAGGAAGCATTACATTTTGGGGCGCTGTCGCGTTTGGTACAATTGGTGGTGTAATTGCACAACTATTCATTTATTGGATCGGTCGATACGGAGGAAGACCTGTTCTTGAGCGATATGGAAAATATATTTTAATTCAGAAGAAACATATTGATTATGCTGAAGATTGGTTTAATCGTTACGGAACTGGCGTTATCTTTACCGCACGTTTTATTCCGGTTGTGCGTCATGCTATTTCGATACCGGCGGGTATTGCGAAAATGTCACATGCTAAGTTTATTACGCTAACTACATTAGCTGTTATTCCGTGGTCAATTGTGTTTGTATATTTAGGGTTTAAATTAGGAACAGAGTGGGAAAGCATTAATAAAGTTGCGGGGCCATATGTGAAATACTTTGCACTTGCTGCTATTGTTTGTGCAATTGGTTATTTTGTATTAAAAAAAGTGATGAAAAAAAAGTGATTACGGAAAAGGAATCTATGTCGACATAGGTTCTTTTTTTATTGGCATTTTTTCAAGGATGAAAGAATACGTTTAATATTTACCATATTGTGGCATACATATAGAAAAAGGGTGCTTGGAAAGGGGAATAAAGAGAAATGGAACTCCAGTTTCAAAATGTATATCAACAGGTAGAGAATTGGTATGTGTTGGATTCGGAGCTTCATTGGGATGTCAAAAAGCTGAGAGAGGATTTATTTTCTCTTATTGAAGCATGTAAAACGCCCGTTATTTTTTGTGATACGTGTGATGCAAACGATGTGCTTCTATCATTAGGGGAAGAGGAAGAAGAATTCCTATTCCCAGTAGGTGGTTTTTATCATAAAGAAAAACAATTAATTTTTGTTTGTATGTGGGAAGAGTATGAGCAGGTGCTCAAAACACTACTGCATGAGTTTCGTCATGCGATGCAGCATAAGAGAGAAGTATTGTATGTTGGAAGTGAAGTGTACGAAGATAGATGGATTGAAAAAGATGCGAGGAAGTTCGCGGAGAGGAAATTGGATGAATATAAGAATAGAAAGTTAATGTAAAGCATAGTGGAGAAATAGCGCTGTGCTTTCTGTATACTTATTAAAAATAAGTATTTGACTTTTATAAAGTTTAGTTCTAAACTAATGATATGAAACGAGCGAGGTGATGAAATGAAAACAGAAGATAGACTCGGATTACTATTATGGTTTCGTTTATCACGCTTTTATAATAAGAGTATTCGTGAGACGAATCAGCATTTGAAAGAATGGAATGTATCTGCCGCTCAGTTTGATGTACTAGCTCAAGTTGGAGGGCATAATCGTCTAACGCAGCAAGAGCTTGGAAATAAGCTATTTGTTACGAAGGGAAATATCACGCAGCTTTTAAATAAAATGGAGCAGCTAGAGTGGATTCGTCGTGAACAAGAAGGTACTACAAAATATATTTCGTTAACAGAAAAGGGAAAAGTTTTATATGAAGAAATCGTCCCGCCTCAAGAAACATTCCAAGCGGAGCAGTTTCAAAAATTAAATGTAGAAGAACAACATCAATTATTACAATTACTAAAAAAATTACAGTGAGAAAAAATTTTAAAATAAATCTCGAATTCGATATAGTATGAGGTGAAGGATATGTTTAGAAAAGTTGATCATAAAAATATGGGCAGAGCAAATCATGGTTGGTTAAATACACATTTTCATTTTTCTTTTGCCAATTACTATAATCCAAATAACATGAACTTCGGAGCGTTACGTGTTATTAATGATGATCTAGTAGCGGCACAAACTGGTTTTGATATGCATCCGCATCGTGATATGGAAATCATTTCGTACGTTGTAGATGGTGCTTTAACACATGAGGATAGCATGGGGAACCGCGGAACAATTGAGCGAGGACATGTTCAATATATGAGTGCTGGCACAGGTGTATTTCATAGCGAGCATAATTTAGGAAATGAAACACTACGTTTATTACAAATTTGGATTTTACCAGATCGTGCGGATCATAAACCAAACTATGGTGAGTTTAAATTTGATTGGAGCGAGCGTGAAAACGAATGGTTCCATATGGTATCTCCAGTAGAAGGAGAGGCACCAATTCAAATTCACCAAGATGCAAATTTATATTCTTTATCGTTAGATGCCGGAAAAGAAATTCATTTTCCTGTGCGAGAAGGCCGTCAATTGTATCTTGTTCAAATTGAAGGAAGCAGTGTAATAAATGGTGAAACGTTTGTTATGCGTGATGCAGCAGAATCTGTAGAAGAAGATACTCACATTCAAGCGAAAGAGCAATCACACTATTTAGCAATTGAATTGAAAAAACAATAAAAGGCTTATAGAAAAGAGGACATCTGATAGGATGTCCTCTTTTTTGATTGGAATTATCTGAAAAATGTTTCTCAAATTTTCGGTAGAGGTATCGGCTGTAAAAATCAGAATTTTATAAAAGTGTCAAAAATCTTTATGGGAATGGGGAATGTTATAGTGAAAAAGCAAGTCATTTCATCAGCATTAGCGTTAACTGTTATCGCCGGGGGATTTGGAGCGTTTGGGGCAACGACAACGAAAGCGGAAGAACAAAAAATTCAATATCATCAAGAATTTAAAACACCTGCATACATAGGTGAAGAATGGAAAGCACCGGAAGGACTAGATAAAAAAGAGACGGTCTTTCAATACTTAGAGAGTAAGAAAGATATGTTTAAATTAGCAGGAAATATTGAAAAGCATTTTAATATCGTTGGAGAAGAAAAAGACGCTGAATCTGACACGACACATGTGAAGCTAGTTGAGAAACATAATAACATTCCTGTGTACGGTTCTGATCAAACTGTTACACTTGATAAAGAGAATAATGTAAAAGCATTCTTCGGACAAGTTATTCCGAATTTAGATGATAAAAATATCCCTGCATCTGCAAGCATTAGTGCGGAACAAGCAGAAACAATTGCAAAGGCAGATATTGAGAAAGAAATTGGTAAAGTAAAGAATTATGACGGTGTGAAAAAAGATTTATTTGTATATGAAAAGGACGGTAATTACTACCTTGCATACTTAGTTAAGGCATCGATTTCAAAACCAGCTCCAGGGTATTGGCATTATTTTGTTGATGCAACAAATGGAAATGTTATTGAGAAATATAATGCTGTAGATCACGTTACAGGGTTTGGCTACGGAGTATTAGGTGCTAGACAATCATTTGAAATTGCCCAAGATGAAAAAACGGGAGTATTCAACTTATTTGACGGTAAACGAGGACAAGGTATTCACACATTTGATGCAGAAAATATGGATGAAAACTTGTTTAATTTATTCTCACAATGGCTTGGATATACAGGCGAAGAAGTTGAAAGTAAATCTAAGTTCTTCGAAGATAAAGCTGCAGTTGATGCGCATGTAAATGCAGGAAAAGTATATGATTACTACAAAAAAACATTTAATCGTAACTCTTTCGATGATAAAGGTGCGAAGCTTATTTCAACTGTTCACGTAGGGGAGAGCTGGAATAACGCAGCTTGGAACGGTGTGCAAATGATGTATGGTGATGGCGATGGAAAAACATTCATTCCATTATCTGCTGGACTTGATGTTATCGGTCACGAATTAACGCATGCTGTAACTGAACATACAGCAAACCTTGTTTATAAAAATGAGTCAGGGGCGTTAAATGAATCGTTATCCGATATTATGGGTGTTATGGTTGAGAAGAAGAGCTGGGACTTAGGTGCTGACATTTATACACCTGGTAAACCAGGCGATGCACTTCGTTCACTAAAAGATCCAGCGTCTATTCCAAACCCATTAAAACCAGGTGAAGGTTACCCAGATCACTATAGTAAACGTTATACTGGAACAGCTGATAATGGTGGCGTTCATATTAACAGTAGTATTAATAATAAAGCTGCTTATTTAGTATCTGAAGGCGGAGATCATTACGACGTGAAAGTAGCTGGAGTGGGCCGTGAAGCGACAGAAAAAATTTACTACCGCGCTCTTACGAAATATTTAACTGCAAACTCTGACTTCAAAATGATGCGTCAAGCTGCTCTTCAATCAGCCGAAGATTTATACGGTAAAGATTCTAAAGCTGTACAAGCTGTAACGAAAGCTTATGATGCAGTAGGCGTAAAATAATAGGAAAAAAACCTGACTAGAATGTCAGGTTTTTTTCTTTATCCCGCTATTTGCAGGGCAGTAAGACCCCCACCTCAAAATTCATCGGAAGCAAAGAAGTTAGGTGGGGGCCCTGCTGCCCGTAAAAGCCTGATTGGTGAGGGCTGATAATCAGTGGGGAATGAACAAAACCCCCACGGAATAAAGTTTCACTTTATTCCGCTAGTCGCGAATACCTAATGCGATTTTCGCCATACGTGACATACGTTCTTTCGACCACGGTGGATTCCAAACGACATTTACTTCTATTTCATTAACTTCAGGTACGTTTGTTGATAATACTTTTTTAACGTCTGATACGATTTGCCCAGCCATTGGACAACCGATAGAAGTCATAGTCATCGTAATGACAGCATTATTATTTTCATCTGCTGTAACATCATACACTAATCCAAGATTAACGATATCAACACCTAGTTCAGGGTCAATAACAGCTTCTAAATTATCCAATAATTTATTTTCAAATGCTTCTTGTGACATAAGCAGCCCCTCCTATATTTTAATGATATCGATTCTCATTATAACGGAAATGAGCATAATGTGCAGGAAATGAGCTCAAAAAAAATATCCCTCTTTCAAAGAGGGATATTTTTTGAAAATCTATTCTGTTTTAAAATGAGATACGAGTTGATCTAACTCTTCAACTGTTTGTTTCATTTTTCCAGCAGTTACTGTCATTTCATTCATAACGATAACTTTCTGTTCAGCAGATTGTGCCGTTGCGGCGGTTTCGCTGGATACTTCAGTCGAGATAGAAGCGATGTTATTAAGTGAAGCATTCATTTCTTCAGCACTTGCAGCCATCTCTTCAGCAGTTGCTGATATGTCTTGCATTTGAGTAGATACTTTATTTACTTGTTCTACAATTGTTGTGAAAGAAGTACCAGCTTCACGAATAACATGAATGCCTTCAAATGCTTCAGAACGGCCTTGAGACATCATAGAGCTAGCAGTTTCTGTATCATTTTGAATTTGATGTAGTAATTGATTAATGTCTGTTGCAGCTGTTTTAGATTGTTCAGCAAGCTTTCGAACTTCGTCAGCTACGACAGCAAATCCTTTTCCTTGCTCGCCAGCACGAGCTGCCTCAATAGAAGCATTTAAAGCAAGTAAGTTTGTTTGCTCAGCGATATTAGAAATAGATTGTACAGCGGTATCGATATATTTCGTATGAGTGATTAGACGTTCAACCACTTCTGACGTAGCATTTACAGCTTCGTGTATCGTTGTCATTTGTGAAACGGATTTTTGGATAACGGTACTTCCATCGCTAGCATGTTCAGATGTGGCAACAGCAAGTTCCGCTACAGATGAAGCAGATTCAGCAATACGTTGAACACTTACTGCCATATCGTCCATTGCAGTTGAACTTTCTTCCATACTAGAAGCTTGTGATTGAATACTTGCGTTTAAGTTAGACATTGAGCTTTGGACTCTTACTGTCGCCTCACGTGATGTATTCGTTTTTTCTAGCATATTTTCAGAAGCAGTTTGTACTTCCACTGATGTTTTTTGAACACGATTAATGATATGTTGTAGGTTTTCTAACATTTTATTAAATGATGCTGCGATAGCACCGATTTCATCGTTGCTATTTACTTGTAGACGTGCCGTTAAGTCACCTTCTTGAGAAGCTAACTCTTTTAGTTTCGTGTCAATTTGTTGAATTGGTTTCACAAGTTTACCAGAGAACCACCATGCAAGAATAATTGCAGCGACAATACAAATAACAAGTGATAAGAAAATAACATATTCGATTAAGAGTGCAGATTGGTCAATTTTTTCAATAGATTGTTCACGTAATGTAGCTTGTTCATTACTATAATTTGTGAAGTCACCAATTACTTTATAGACAGTTCCGTTTTCTGAAGAAGCTACTTGTAAAGCTTCTTCCCATTTTTGTTCTTTTGCAAGAGTGAATACTTTTTCTTCAACGAACTTTCTCCAAGTAGACCCTAATTCCATTGTGCTTTTTACGGATGAAGAAAGATTTGGATTAGAAAGAAGTTTATCTTTTGAATCCTCAAGACGTTTACTCATCTCATTAAACTTGTCTAATTCGACTTGATCATGTTGTAGTAAATAACCTCTTAAAGCAGAGAGCTGTACTTGATAAGCATCTCCACGTTCTTTCAATTCTGTTGCCAGTGGAGAAATTTCTTTTTGTAATGTTTCAGCTTTACGAGATTGGTCAATAGCAAAAAATAAAATAAATGCTAAGGCGATACCAAATAAAGCGCAAATCGTTCCCATCATGAACATAAGTTTTTTTCTGATACTTACAAAATTCATATGATAAAAAGCCTCCTTTGTGAAATCTTAGTATTAGAATTAATTAATGTAAAAAATGAAAGAAAGCTTTACTCCAGTTGGAATAAAGCTTTCTTATTTCCTTTAGGAATTATAGCAGACGGAATGAGAGATAGAAAGATATATTTTAAAGTGAAAAAAGAGAGACTGTAAAACTTCCTTTCCTATACCTTTGAGCTTGTGTCATTTTCACTTTAAGCGTTTGTTTTGAAATGAGAAACGAGAATTTCAAGTTCTTGTACGATTGTTTTCATTTCAGATGATTTGTTAGCCACGATACTCATTTTGTTTACTTGATCACCAGCTGAATGTGCTGTTTGTGATGTTTCTGCAGCAACTTCGTTTGAAATAGAAGCGATATTATTTAAAGCTGCGTTCATTTCTTCAGAGCTTGCAGCCATCTCTTCAGCAGTTGCAGACATTTCTTGCATTTGCGTAGAGACTTTGTTAATGTGGTTAACAATTTCTGAGAATGAAGATCCAGCGGTACGAATAACCGTAATTCCTTCAGAAGCCTCTGCTTGACCTTGTGTCATCATGTCATTTGCTATTTTTGTATCGGCTTGAATTTGATGCAGTAAATGGTTAATGTCAGTTGCGGCTAGTTGAGATTGTTCAGCAAGTTTTCTAACTTCATCAGCAACAACAGCGAATCCTTTGCCGTGTTCACCAGCACGAGCTGCTTCAATAGAAGCATTTAAAGCGAGTAAATTTGTTTGCTCGGCGATATTAGAAATAGATTGAAGTGCAGTATCGATATGATTTGTATGTGTAATGAGTCGCTCAACTACTTGTGATGTAGCGTTAACAGCTTCGTTAATTGTATGCATTTGTGTAATAGATTTCTCAATGACTTTATTCCCATCATCTGCTTTTTCTGAGGTTGTGACAGCTAAACTAGTAACAGAAGAGGCGGCCTCAGCAATACGCTGAACACTCGTTGCCATGTCATCCATTGAGGTTGAACTTTCTTCAATGCTAGAAACTTGTGAACGAATATTGTGTTCAAGAGCATTCATAGTTTCTTGTGTCCTTGCGGTATTTTCCATAGAAGCGGTTGTTTCGATAAATACATTTTCGGAAGCTTCTTTTACACTTGTTGATGTTTGTTGAACTTGTTTTATTATATGCTGTAAGTTAGTGAGCATTTGATTAAAGGAATTTGCAATGTCACCAATTTCATCTTTACTCGTTACGTGTAATCTAGCCGTTAAATCTCCATCTTGAGAAGCTAATTCTTTCAACTTCTCATCAATTTGTCGAATTGGTTTAACGAGTTTACCAGAGAACCACCATGCTAATAAAATAGACGTTAATGTACATGTAATGAGTGAGAAGAAAATAATATATTGAATAAGTGATGAAGAAGACTCGACGTCAGCAATTAATGCGTCACGTTTCTCATTCTCTTCATTTGTATATTTATTAAAACGACCTAACAGATCATTTACATAATCTGTTTGTGCTAAAGCAATTTTAGATGCTTCGTCCCATTTTCCTTCATGCGCAAGAGGTAGTACCTCATTATCTATGACGCTACGCCATTTTCCTCCCATTAAAATGGCTTCTTTCATTCCTTCTGGGAGCTTCTTGTCACTTGTTACTTTCTCTCTAGTATCAGCTAATTTTTTCCCTTCTCGGTTGAACTTATCTAATCCTTTTTGATCATGTGATAGCAAATATTCTTGTAAACCAGCAACTTGTGCCTGGAACCAATCGCCACGTTCTTTTAAAATCGTCGCTCTTTTCGATACATCATTTTTTAACGTTTCGATTTCACTTGCTTGATTCATGGCGAATGAAAGAATAACAATAAGAGCAATGCTAAATAAAGAAGAAATGCTTAAGAGTGTGAACAGTAGTTTTTTTCGAATACTAACATATTTCATCGTTACCCCTACCTTCATTTAAACTGTTTATTATGATTTATAGATATTTGAAGCGAAATTAATAAAAACATTATTATGAAGTTATTAATCTGTTCAATGAAAATTATAGCAGATAATGGAAGGAGTCAGATTGGTATTAGAAAAAGTTCTTAAAATGTATACATTTGTATATCATAAAATCCATAAATAAATATTAGAAATGCTATTGAAATTTGAAATAACATCATGTATACTTCTAATTAGTTGATAACGATTATCAGTATCAACTAAAACATTACTCTTCGTTATGTTGGTCATACCCCTTTTTGACGACGTAAGTCAGAGACGAAATGTTGAAATATCTTGTGTCCTATTCTACAGAATTATGGTAATCTCCAACCTCAACTTATATGCGCGAGCATGCAAAAAGGATCCTATCCGTGAAGGGATCCTTTTTTGCATGCTCGCGCAATTATTGTATATAGACCGGGTATTTGTTCTTCAATTCCTTCTGGGGCAGTAGAAGGGGAGACCCACTTTTGATGAGGTCCCTGTTCTTCAATTAGTTTTTCAATCTTAAAATGTTCTTCGGCGAGTGTTGTAATAATTTCTCCTAATGTCCAGCGACGGATGGTTGTTTTCGGTAACGATTCTTTCTGCGCTTCTGTAAGAAGAATGCTATAAGCAACATCATCTTCAATCAATTCTTCATCGAAATAATTTCCATTGGCCCGAAACGATGGGTGGTCTACTCCTAATAGCTTTGTGTATATTGGATGGTAATCGCGGAGGATAAGTATTCCATCTGGCTTTAGTAGTTGAGAGATTTTGGTGAAAAGTGGTTTTAAATCTAGAAAGTAATGAAGTACACCAAGCTCCAGTAATACGATATCAAATGATTTGGAGAGATTTACATCTAGTACATCAGAAACGATGTAATGAATAGAAACGCCTGCGGCATCAGCAAGTTCATTTGCATATTTTGCATTACTTGCTGAAATATCAACAACTGTTACGTCAGAGCCTAAAAGGGCGAGAGCAACGGCCTTATTCCCTTTTGATCCTAGTAAGTTAATAATACGTTTTCCTTTCGGAGATTGTATGTAAGGTAAATAGTGATCTACCTCGCGCATAGGGTCTTCCATGATTTTTTTCGCATAATCCTCCGGTGCCCCATGGCGATTCGTCCAAGCTTCATAAGCAGCTGTATTCCAGCTTTTTTCATTAATAGTGCTTAGTTGTTTTTGGTTCAATGTTATCACTCCTTTTGTGAACGTATAGTTATTCGGCAGGGGGATGGGATTTCCTTTTCTTTCTGAATAAAAGTTTGATTTTTCTGTGATTAAGTCGTACAATACTTTTTATACGTAAAAGCGTTGAAAAGGAAAAGTAGGATGAACACATTCTTTCCAGAGAGCTTCGGTAGCTGAGAAGAAGCAAGAATATTCATTTGAACAATGGCCTTTGAGCTTCGTCCTGAACTTATCAAATGATAATAGTAGGCGGCGACGAGAGTTGGTACTCGTTATCAAAACCACAGTATAAGAGCATATAGCTCCGTACTTGTTAAGGCTAATTATGTGAGTAATTGGCGAAATAAGGTGGTACCGCGACTGTTTATACAGCCCCGCCCTTATCTTTTTTAAGATAAGGGCGGGGCTTTTTTATATTTAAAAGGAGGAATGTAAGATGAGTATTTTTATTGGAGGCGCTTGGCCGTATGCAAATGGCTCGTTACATCTTGGTCATATTGCGAGTTTGTTACCTGGAGATATTTTAGCACGTTATTACCGGGCAAAAGGTGAGAATGTGTTGTATGTTTCGGGCAGTGATTGTAATGGAACACCGATTGCAATTAGAGCAAAACAAGAAGGTGTGACAGCAAAAGAAATTGCTAATAAGTACCATGAAGAATTCCAGCGATGTTTTCGTGATCTCGGTTTTACGTATGATTGCTATACACGTACCGATAGCGAGCATCATCATGAAACTGTTCAAAAAGTTTTTTTACGTTTATTGGAAGAAGGCTATATTTATAAAAAAACAGTGGAACAAGCGTACTGTAAAACGTGTACGCAGTTTTTACCGGATCGTTATGTAGAAGGAATATGTCCACATTGCCATGAAGCAGCAAGAGGCGATCAATGCGTGTTCAGCTATTTTAGATCCACTCGATTTGTTAGAAAAGACATGCAAGTTATGTGGTAGTACACCATCTGTAGAGGAAACAGAGCATTTTTATTTTGCATTGCATACATTTCAGCAGCAAATTAAAAAAGTTGTAGAAATCGCAAAAGAAAAAGGAACATGGCGTGATAATGCAATTCAATTAACGGAAAGATATGTAAAGGAAGGGTTACAAGATAGGGCTGTATCAAGAGATTTACCAATCGGGGTACCAATTCCAGTGAAAGGGTATGAAGATAAGAAAATTTACGTATGGATAGAAGCAGTGGCAGGATATTATTCAGCGAGTAAATATTGGGCTGAAGAAACAGGAAAAGATGATCATGAGTTTTGGAATAGCGATGCGCAAACATATTATGTACACGGCAAGGATAATATTCCATTTCACTCCATCATTTGGCCAGCGGTTTTACTTGGAATAGGAGAGGAAGCAATCCCGCGTCATATCGTTTCGAATGAGTATTTAACAGTTGAAAAAAGAAAGTTATCTACGAGTAAAAACTGGGCAGTATGGGTGCCTGACATATTAGAACGTTACAATCCAGATTCTATTCGTTACTTTTTAACAGTAAATGCACCAGAAAATCGTGATACTGATTTTTCATGGCGTGAATTCATTTACAGTCATAATAGTGAACTGTTAGGTGCATACGGGAACTTCGTGAACCGGACATTAAAGTTTATTGAAAAATATTATGATGGCATTGTGCCGCAGGGAACTATCAATGTAGAACTGAAGGATAAAGTAGAAGGATTATATAAAAATGTAGGAGAGGCGATTGAGCAAACTACATTTAAGGTGGCGCTAGAAACAATATTCGATGCCGTACGTTTTGCAAATAAATACTTTGATGAGAGGCAGCCTTGGAAAGAAAGAGAAGATAATCCAGTTTCATGTGAAGAAACGATTTATAATTGTATTTATCTTATTGCTAATTTTGCAAATCTCCTTGAACCATTTTTACCATTTTCAAGTGAAAGAGTTCGAAGCACATTGTCGATTGTGAACCGAAATTGGGAACCGCAAAATACGTTGCCGAATAGAATTGATAGCGTGCAGCCATTATTTGAGCGAATCGATGTAAAACAAATTGAGCATGAGATAGAGAAGCTGTATGGAGCGGCAAAATGAGATAGAGAAAAAGACCTTTCAAGTAAATGAAAGGTCTTTTGTTATGCAGTATGATTCTCTTTCTTATCTTTCAAAAAGAAAAGTACAGCAAGGATTACAAGAATAATAGCTGCAATATCATACGTTATTTTAAATGTAGTATTAAAGTTTAAGTACTCTACGAAAGGAGTTTTCACTGCTCCTGCATATATACAAACGGGAATGAGAAGTAAATCGTAAAATTTCTTTTCTTTCATATATCTTATTAGGAAGAAGATACACATAATAGCAAAAAATACGATGCTTAAAATAGTCATTTATACCTCCCGATAAATTTACTTATTTTAATTGCAGTTATATTTTTATCCCGCATTAACGGGCAGTAAGACTCCACCTCAAAATTCAGCGAAAGCGAAGCAGTTAGGTGGGGATCAACTGCCCGTAAAAGCCCGATTGGTGAGGGCTGATAATCAGTGGGGGATGAACAAAACCCCCACTAATTAAAGTTTTACTTTATATAAATTCTGTATTTTTTTCAAGCGCTATGCACGCGATTATGTTTCCTTTCTTTCCTAGCCGTAAGCAGCTGGGGAGTGAAAATTCCAAGCAATATAAAAATAATTCCAATCCACTGCATGAAGGTTACGACTTCATGTACAAGTGTAATAGAAGCGATAATAGCAGTTGGTAATTCAGCTGCACCTAATATCGTGCTAAGTCCTGTTCCAACTTTTGGTACACCGATTGAAAAACAAATGACAGGTACAACAACGCCGAATAATCCGAGGAAGAAAGCATATTTCCATAGACCAGCTTGCAGGGCACCATCTGTTAAAAAGGTCGGCGGGAAGAATAGGCATACGATAAGAGTTGCACTTGTTGTCATAAGAAAGCTTTTCGTATAAGGGGGAACATCTGTAGCAACGCGTCCGCTTGCAAAAACATAGAATGAAAAAGAGACAGCAGCTAATAGTCCAAAGATAATCCCTTTCGTAGAAAAACTTTGTCCGAGGCCTTCAAATATACCACCTGCAAACAATGTACCAGCAAATAAAATAAGGATAGATATGATCTTATCGCGGCTTGGAAATGTTCGATTTGCAATTGCTTCGATAATGACACCAATCCAAGTGAACTGAAAGAGTAGGACGACAGCGATAGATGCGGGTAGCTCTTCTACAGAAATAGCGTAGAAAATTCCAGTCATACTCATTGTTGTTCCGACGGTTAGTAATGAAAAGAATTGTTTTTTTGTTACTTTATGACGTGAAAAGAAAAGAACGAGTAGAAATAGTCCAATCCATCCGAAGACATATTGTCCCCCTAATAGTTGATGTGCTGAAAATCCACTTAGGAATCCGAGTTTGAAAATAGTTGAAAGTATGCCGTAGCTGCAAGCACCGAATAAAACGAGCAATGAATATTTAAACTTATCCATAAAAAATCCTCCTTTTAAGTAATAAAAAACGCCCGCTATCCAAATAAGGATAACGGGCGAACGAAACAGAGTAAGACACTCTACAAAATTCCGCCACTCACACATAAAGTATGAGTTTGGGGTATGTAATTATAGTGAATGCTACATTGCTTTTGGGAATACAATGGAGCATTTTACACCTTGAGCTGTGTTTTGTATTCCGTAAGGAAATTGATGTTTATCTAATATTTGTTTCACGATATATAATCCAAGACCGCTACCTTGTACTAAACCGTGTTTATCAGGGTTTGCACGATAGAAAGGCTCAAATAAATGAGCAAGTTTATCTTCATCAATTTGTGAACCTGTATTTAATACTTCTAATGCGTAACCGTTTGGTTTTTCATAAAGCTTTATATATACGTGCTGGTGGTCAATTGTATAATGAATTGCATTTGAAATAATGTTAAAAATAGCAGTTTGAATAAATTTAGGATCAGCTAAAATTTGTACGTCGTGTTTAATATTAGATTGTACATTTAATTGTTTTACAGATACAAAGTAATCTACTTTCTTCATAACATCCTCAATAATATTAGATAAAGAAATGACTTCTAAATTCGGTTTAAATTGAGGGTTTTGTATTTTGGATAATTCCGACATTTTTTCCGTTAATATGTTAATATCTTGCATCATTTCATAGGAACGTTTTAAATATTTATCTCTATCTTTATAAGCTCCAATTCCGTGAATCATGCCATCTAGTTGTCCCATAACGGCTGCGATTGGTGTTTTTAATTCATGGGATACCATAGACATAAATTCTTTACGAGATTGCTCTAATTGTTGTTCCTTTTTGAGCTCATTTCTTAAATCTTGATTGCTTGCATGTAAATTCTTCACAATATTTGGTACTTGTGAAGCGGCTACTTGCAAATTAAAATCTGTTTGATCTGTATTTTTGTTAAGTAGTTTTTTATCTGAGAAATCAAGATTCATAATATCTTTTAAAGCATCGCTCATATATTGAAAAGGTTTGGCAATTAGTTTTGTATAAATTAAAGATCCGAGTAGTGATAATGCAAGCATTGTCGCGCCAATATGTGGAGCTAATTGCTGCAACGCATCTGCTAACTTTGGATTATCATTTATATCATTTATTTTACTTGCTGCATTTTGTGTATGTAAGGCATCATTATTAGCGGCTTTCTTTTCTGCTTCTGTAAGCGGATTAGAAGTGCTATTTTTCCCCGAAAGGTTTTGTGTATGTTCTTTTGCTTTTGCAGTTTGGCTAGGCTGCAAAAGGTGATTGATAGCTGTAGAAAGAGATTTATAATCTATAATAGAAGATTGGAAATTGGAAATACTTCCCTCTGACACAGCTTTATTTTGATTCGTTTTACTTTGATTGTTTTGCCTATCTAAATCCGCCTGTTCTGTAGTCGGCGTTCCATTTTCTTTCGCAAAATGTTCTTTATCGTAGTTTGAAGCTAGAAAGTAAATAATTTGATAAAGACAAAGTGATAAAAGAATACAAAATAATAAGGTTTTGATGAAAATATTTTTGGTGATGTTGTCTTTGCTACGATTCGATTTTGTAGCCAATGCCTTTCACCGTTTTAATATAAGTAATTCCTAATTTTTTTCTTAAGTTTTTAATATGTGTATCTATAACTCTTACATCACCATAATGTTCATAGCCCCATACCTTATTCAACAAATCACTTCTTGATAATACTTTTCCTCGATTTTGCAGTAAAGTATAAATAATTTCAAATTCTTTTGTTGTCAATTCAATTTGATTACCATGAACATAAGCTGCATATGCTGTAGAGTTTAACATCAATTCATGGAATTGTAGTATAGTTGCAGCTTCTGCTTCCTTCGTTGCTGCCCTTCTTAATACAGCCTCTACACGCTTAATAAATACAGTGTAATGGAACGGTTTCGTAATATAGTCATCAATACCTAACTCAAATCCTTTAATTTCACTTTCTTCATTATGTAAGCCTGTTAACATAATGATTGGTACATCAGATTGTCCTCGCATAATTTTACAAATACTATAGCCATCTATATCTGGTAACATTACATCGAGGAGGACAAGATCGTATGAATTTTTTTGGAAAAGAAGAATACCTTCTGTTCCAGCACCAACTACATCAACAGTAAAGTTTTGTGCCATTAGAAATTCACGAATTAGTTCTTGTATATCTGGGTTGTCTTCAATCACCAGTATATGCGTCATAGTAACACCTCCTAAATAACGCTTTTTACTGCAATATTCGAATTCATCATTTTTCGAGTGACTCAGATTGTTTATACATATAATAAGCCCCCGCTATAAAATAATCATGAAGGTAGCAAGGGGAATAGTTTAGTGTTACTGAATAGTTCAGAATTACAGTAGTTCTATTATAGTATGTATTATAAAATTTATAAAACATTATAACTGTATAATTTTAATATCTACGTTTATCAATGTTTAAATATCAGCTAATCAAATCTATTCCTATTATATATGTAAATACAGTTGTTTTGCTACTGTAAATGAATAAATAAAATAAGCCAAGACATAAAATTCTTGGCTACACATAAATCTTGTTTTTAGGCTATTTTACAGTGACAGTAGCTTGCTGCTGAACGCGCTCAAATAACCAGTGTATATCATTGTTATACATACGAATACAACCAAGTGTTGTTGCTTTGCCGATTGCTTGATTATTGTTAGTTCCGTGAATTGCATAAGTTGTTCCGTAAGTTCCTGCCATATTTAATCCGAGCCAACGGTCACCAAGTGGATTACGTGGATCGCCGCCTTTAATTTTGCCTGTATAATAAGGGCGGTTTTTAATTTTATTTACGATTTGAAAAGTTCCTTTAGGTGTAGGTGTTGCTGCTTTTCCAGTAGCGACAGTAAAACTTTTTATAAATTTTCCATCCTGATAATAATCCATTTTATTTAACTGAGTGTTTACGATTAATTGATCTTTCGTTGTAGCGGCCTCTGCGCTAGCGAATGGAAGAGTTAAAAATCCTAATGATAATAGTGCGCTTAATAATAATTTTTTCATTGTTATTCTCCTTTTACTATCGTAATAGTCTTACATACAATGAAGTTGTAATCCTCGTAAAGCTTTATTTACATTTTCATCTAATGTTTCAAAGAATGCAGTGATTTTGCTGTTGTGTTTGTTGTTTTTATCAATAAGTAATCTTTCATTTAATAAAAGCTCACCACGTAGTCCAAAACTTTGAACTTGAATATTTAGCTCATCTTCATTTTCAGAAATGATTGGTAAGAAATAATGAAAAGCTTTTGTTGGAATGATGTAGCTTTTGCCAATCATGCTTTCTTGATTTGAATTAATCCATTTTTTCGTGACAATTTTAATATTCTTTTTTGAAACGATAAAAGATAGTGTTGTAGATTTTGTTAAACTTACGTCAAATTCACTTGTTTCACACATGTGTAAATTAAAAACGGTTTCATTTTGATGAGATTCAACATTTGTATTAATAAAATCGTGCATTTTATATGCTTCCATTTCGTATTCACCCTTTTTTCAATTTCGAAAACGACTTATATTTATTCAAATTAATGCTTAGTCATATATTGGTTAAATTTTTCAACAAATTCCGATATAATCTTACAATACGTATATGAAGCTAATATGAAGTTAGGATGAGTTTGTGGTGGTTTTTTATTGAGAACAAAATTAGAGGGGTTTTTAAGTGTTAAAAAATGGATAAAATTTGCATGATATTAATGCGTCTTTTTGTTATTTTGACTTAAAAAATGATTTTTACTAATTAATAAAGAACAGAAATCATTAGTGTGACCCTTACAAAAATGTAATAAAAATGTAAGCTATTGTGATAGTTATTTCGACAATTTTTTTATACAATAATAGTAAGAAGTTGTACGTGATTGAAAGGAGAGATGACATGGAATGGATTCATGAATTATTTCAGCAATACGGGTACTATGTTGTACTTGTCGGCTTGCTGTTAGAATATATTGCACTTCCGTTTCCGGGAGAGCCCACATTAGCATATGCGGGATTTTTAGCGCAGAAGGGTGATTTAAGTTTACCGATTTTAATCATTCTATCCTTTATTGGGACAAGTGTAGGAATGACGATTCAATACTTTTTAGGAAATAAATTAGGTATGCCTTTCATTCAAAAGTATGGAAAATACGTATTTTTAACACAAAGAAAAATTGATTTAACGAGAATGTGGTTTGATAAGTATGGGTACTTCCTGATTTTTATTGGTTTCTTTATTCCTGGTGTACGTCATTTCACAGGATACTTTGCAGGAATTATTAATTTACCATTCCGTCGTTTTGCCATTACAATTTATTCAGGCGCTCTATTTTGGGTATCATTCTTCTTAATCGGTGGTTACTGGTTAGGTGGAAACTTACATGATATCTTTGGAGCGTTAGAAGGTCATATCGGTAAAATCATTTTTGGAGTGATTGTGATTGTAGCGGTTACGTTAAGTATTCGTTTCCGTAAGCAGTTAAAACGAGTATTACTACAAAACGCAAGCTAATATGAAATCCATTCTATGTCAGAATTTAGGAGAGCAGTGCAAAAGCACTGCCTTTTTTATTTTATCCCGCTATTTGCCGGGCGGTAAGACCCACACCTCAAAATTCAGCGGAAGCAAAGAAGTTAGGTGGGGGCCCTGTTGCCCGTAAAAGCCCGATTGGTGAGGGTTGATTAAAATTTTACTTTATATTCCAATCTATTTTTAACTTTCCTTTTAGCTGATTTCCACTAACTATAATGTAATAAGTTCCTGTCTTAATTGCCGCGAAATGATATGTATTAGGGCCAGCTGGAGCTAAGTAATTTTCTTCCTCTTGAAATTCACTAGCCATTTTTACGTCTCCCATGTAGCCATTCGAATTTTCAGCTCGTGATTCAATGGTGAATTCTAATATGTCACCTCGTTTTAGTTCAATTGGGACTTTATGTTCACCACTAAAATGTTGAAAAGATGCTTCGAAAGAGTTATCTGTTTTTGTTTCGACCCATTGTTCTTTTGATGTTCCAAACCTTTCTAAATCTACTAATTTGATTGTAATAAATATAATAAACATAATGCTTGGTACGAAATATTGTACCCACTTAAATTTTGTTGCTATGACTGTAAATAAAAAGAAAGAAAGAGAACATACTGCTCCAATTGATCCGAGTAACAAGAACTGTATTAGACTAGCTTCTTTAAATATTAGGAAGGGAAGAAAAAATAAATAGCCGCAAAAAATATAAAGTAATATTGTCTTCATTCTTGTATGTGTTTTTAATTTCAATTTATCGATGCAAATAGAACAAAAAATTGCATATGCAGCAAGAATAGGAACGAAGGGAACAAATAGTAGTTCTCGTAATCCAGCTAAGAAACTATATAATGTTTGTTGACTAGTTGTTAAGAGAAGCGTGCTAATAAGTGATAATAACAAGAAAGTCGCTGTAAGCTTAGTAAGAATATAGGAAAAAGTAGATATTTTATTCATATGTCACTTCCTTTGTTTAATATTTCACATTCATTATATAGGTTATTTCCATCATAATACATATTTATTTTTGTCAATTATTAACGTCAAAATGACAATTATAATTGACAAAAATAAGGATATTATTTACAATTTTAATTAAATAAATGAAAAAGAGGGAAGACATGAAGCTTCAAAATCGAGTGAGGGAATTGCGAGCAAAGCATCGTTTATCACAAGGGGATTTAGGGAAAGCGATTGGATCATCACGGCAAACGATTAGTTTAATTGAGCGCGGGGATTATGCACCATCTATTGTATTGTCGTTAAAAATCGCACAAATTTTCAATGTATCGGTGGAGGAAATATTCACGTTAGTGGAGGGGGAAGAGGATGATGAAGAGTAAACGAAAAAAACAATTTGATTCTGTGGGGAAAATAGCATTAAGTATGATGGGTGGCTTTTTAACGTCTTATATAGCTTTAAATTTACTCTCGGATGAACCGAGAAAATTATCATCCAATACATTTATAGGCATATGTACTATTTTTGGAATCTTAATGATGTACTACACTTGGAAGAATACGCGTATGTTAGCGGAGGCACGCGATGAAGAAGAGAGCGTACAAGGCAGAAAATTAGGCATTATAAGTATATATTTACGTGTAGGTGATATAGTGACGCAGGCATGGTTTGTATATGCAGTTATTACATGTAGACGTGCACTGTTGCAGGATACTAATGTTTCATTTGCGGTGTGGAATTTAGTAGCTTCTATTGTTTGTTTAACTACTGTAGTGATTATCGGGCTCATAACAAAAAATCGTTATAATAAGCTATACCCTGAACAAGGTGTAACGTATATGGAATCTATGAAAATGTGGACGAAAAACGCAGATGAAGGATTAAAGCACATTGTGCATGAGGCTGGATATAAAGCGTATGAATTTACGAATACAATATTGGCATATGTATGGTGGGCTGCCGTTATATATACAGCTGCTAGTGATATCGATTTTGTATTAATTGGCTTAATCTCATTTATTTGGATATTGCATCTCGGGAAGTTCATGTACGAAATGCAGAGAAAAATGATTTATTAAGGGGAGAAAAAGGTGGATATTTTAAGAAGGCCAGCTGGCTCAATGACAGTGGCGCTAATTCTGTCCATTTTATACGGAGTAATCCGAACTGGGAAATTAGAAGTAATTTTGAACCTATGGGCAATAGTTGGAATTTCATTGTTAGTGTTAGCCATTCATGAGCTAGGACATGTAGTATTTGGTGTAATAGGTGGTTTAACATTTAAATTTATGACAGTAGGACCCATTACTATTCAAAAAGAAAAGGGAAAATTACGCATTCGAGAAAATAAATTATGGGCGTACTTTGGAGGTGTTGCAACATTAGTACCACCTTCTATAGAGACACCGAATCTTTCGAAAAAGTGGGCGTGGCTCACTTTAGGTGGACCGATTACGAGTTTACTATTTGGTATTACTTCCGGTTACATATACATGGTGAGTTATTATCAATATCTTTTATATTTTTCCTTTTTCCATTTTGCAATCTTTGCGGTTACAATTGTGCCGATAAAAGGAATGCTTATGAGTGATGGGATGCAATTTCTTATTTTAATTAAAGATGATGAAAGAGCTAGAAATCACTTATATGAGATTCAAATATCGAGTGAGTTATTTAGTTATAAAAGACCGAAAGATTGGGATGAAAGATTAGTAGAACTTAGTGAGGAGAAAATAAAAGAGAATAAAGGGATAAGGGAGATAATGAGTAGACTTATGCTCGTCTTTTTTGCTCGTGCAGATCAAGAGGGAATGGAAAGAGCGATACCGTATATAGAACGAATTGTTCAATTACCTGTAACGAAAGAAAATAAGTTTTTCGTTAGTAGTTTTCATAGTTGGTACCTTTTATATAAAGCCCTTTATCAGATGGATAGTCTTTCTTTGCAAGAAGCAAAGGAACATGCAAAGGCTATTACAAAAATGGACCTAAGTGGATATTACCGTACACAAGGGATTATTAAATATGTAGAGGGCAATATGGAAGCGTCCCGTACTTATATGAAGAAAGCCGATCAAGAATTAAAGAGCGCCGAGAAGAGTGAGATGGGATATTTACAATTAGAAAGAGAATGGTTTAAGCAGCTGAAAGAGAGGGTATCTTACGATGGGTGAGGTATCCTCTTTTTTATATGTCATCTTATGCCGTTCCATAAACAGCCTAGGGCGAGTAAAATGAGATAAGAAGAGCAAAGCTTGGAGGAAGTAAATATGGAAATTTTATCAATTATTTTGATAGTCTTGCTCATTTATGTTGTTTTTAAAGTAGCATATGTAGCATTAAAGATACTCGCGATCCTATTGATTATCTTTTTAATCGTAGAGTTCGGCAGTAAGTTGCTTGGGGGATAGGGTATGTTGTACGTTTTGGATGTCTAAGGTTGTCGTTAAATCGATATCTTGTGCCGAATCGTTGATATAATGAAAAAATTGTTGATATAAGTGGAGAAACGATCGATATATTTGAAAAATCGTTGATATATTTAAGTGAATACGAAGTGGGGTATATGGAAAAGAAGTTGCCGTTGGGTAGCTTCTTTTTATTGTAGTGCCGGTGTATGCAAACCAACATAAAAAAGCTGGAAGAATTCCTTCCAGCTTAAGAGTTACTTTCAATTTGGCGACCGCTATCTTCTTCATTGTCTTGTAATAGGTTGAATACGTCTGCTAAGCAGAATGCAATGAACCAAGTCCATAGACCGTGGAAGAAAGCTGAGCTTAATTGAAGTGGTAATGTATAGTTTGTCATTGAGTAGGAAATACATCCACCAACGATTCCAATCATTGTTAATAACATTGTTTTCTGAGCATTTTCTTCTGGATTGAAGAGGAAGTAAATGTATCCGCCTAAAATTGAAGCGCTTACAAGTGTTTCGATTCCATTAAAAATGATATTCTCTCCAAGCTGTGTGTTTGTCCAGAAACAAATCGTACCGCCGATAATAGCAAACAGGACAGCTATTGTATATCGTATATATTGATTCATATGTTCATCTCCCTATGTAATAAGATGATTTGGAAGTCAAAAAGGTAGGTATAGTATATTGAAGTGAGTTTTAATTGTACGTATCTTTTTATAAAAAGATCATTGAAGAGTAACTAAGATGATCGGTTGTTTAAACCGTTACGTGTATGGTGTCTGAAATATACCCGACTGCTCGTTTCTTTTTGCTTGTAAAATAAGAGAAACTTCCAAGTCTATATACTCTTTTTTTGTGAGTCTGCTTTCATTATAACACATTTAGGGACATAATAATAGAATTATCTGATTTTGTAATAAGTGTAAAAAATAAAAAGCGTAAGGAAATACCATTAACAATGCAGTTTAGTGGAAGAAGGATTTTAATTTATTATGATGAAATATGTAATCAAGGTGAGATCTAAGAAGGAGGCTTAAATACAATAAAAAATGTTTTGTAGCATGAATGTAAGGGAGGGGAGCTAACTTGGAGATCACAACAGAAAGATTAATAATTAGACCTTTTAAGAGTACTGATTTACAGGATGTATTTGCTATTTATAATAATGATGATACATGTAAGTTCCTATTACATAATAAGTGGACTCATGAAGACATGCAGAAAAGATTTAATAAGAAGCTAGCAAACAATGCACTTACTGAAGAATCAATATTAAGTTTGGCAGTTATATACAAGACTAAAGTAGTTGGTGATTTATCCGTATGGTACACAAATATGAAGGATACTGTTGAGATTGGTTATAGTTTTTCAAATGAAGTAGTTGGAAGAGGTTTGGCAACAGAAGCAGTAAGTAGTTTGGTATTTAAATTATTTAATGAATGTAATGTACATCGTATACAAGCTAATCTTGATGCACGTAATACAGCTTCAAAAAAATTGTGTGAACGAATAGGTATGAGAAAGGAAGCCCATTTCATACAAGATTTTTGGAATAAAAATGAATGGACAGATAGTTTTGTATATGGAATGCTATCCTCCGATTTGTAGTAATAAACTTCGTGATTTTATTATGCTAAAGGGTGCGTTAGTTGAATAACAAAGGGCATAACATAGTATATATGACTAATATGTTATGCCCTTTAATGTATTAACCTTTTTTATATACGTTTGAAACGGCCGACAATTTCAACTGTTTCAGTAATGTTCATAAATGCTTTGTTATCCACTTGACGGATAATACGTTTCATTTCGCCTAACTCATAGCGAGTCACGACAGTGTAAATCATTTTTTTCTTATGGTTTGTATAGCCGCCGACAGCGTCTACCATTGTCACCCCGCGTATGCCGTGATGTAGTAGTGCGCTTTTTATTTCCTCGCCTTTTTCTGTAATAGTCATTATCGTTAATTTAATATGTTTCGTATGCACAGCATCGATAACTTTGCTGACTACAAATCGACTAATTAACGTATAAAGTGTAATATCCCATCCGAAAATAAAACCTGCTGCGACAAGTAAGATTAAGTTGAATACAAATATGATTGCTCCAATTGAAACATCTCGATATTTTGCTACAATCAATCCAACAACATCAAAACCACCTGTTGAAGAAGCAAATCGGAATATAATTCCTGAAGCTGCTCCGCAGATAACACCACCGAATACAGAAGAAAGTAAAATATCGTCTGAAACTTGGTGTACCGGGATAATATTCATCGCTAAAGATGACACAGCTACAAAGTACGCTGTTAAAAAGGTTGTCTTCTTGCCTAAGTAAAAGTGACTTAAAATAAGAAGAGGAATGTTTAGTAAAAAGATAAGTGCACCGATATTGTAGTGCATTAAATAACCGATAATCATCCCTACACCAGCGAATCCACCGCTAATCATATTATGCGGGATAAAAAACATATTCATAGAAATTGCATACAAAATAGAAGCTATAAAAATAACAACCAACTGTATCATAAATTCTAAATGAAATGTTTTAGCTGCTGGGAAGGATAAAAAGGCGGTGTCGGGAACGTAATCGGCGTCTCCTAGTTGACCCATAGTATGTTTCATCTCCATATTCATTTTTGATTACAAGAAGAGAATAAAGGTTTTTTCAAAAACTGGCAATAGTTTTATTATAATGCAAAAATTTTATAAATTTCTAATAAATCAAGCCTATTCATTGATGTGCGTGAATATACTAAAGAAAGCGAATACAACGTTTCTTATTTATTGTTTTCTTGAGAAAATATGCAAAATACTTTTTTTGAAAATAAAAGGAAATAGAGAATGTTTGCCTAATGTGCTAAAATGACCTTATTAAGGATGTGAAGCGATGGAATTTTTATTGCAGGATGCAATTTTATATATATCGTTTGTAACGACGGCACTTTGTTTATTAGAAGTTTTCTTCCTTGCTAATGTTTCTCGCTTTGTGCGTCAACAAGCATCAAGCGGTAGACAAAGAGCTTTTGCGTTAGTTGATACATGTGAAGATAGTGCGGGAAATGTACCGCTATTTTCTATTTTTTATAAATATGGAATGATTCGTTCTGTACGTAGACAAGAATCAAGTGAAGAGAATGATGAGGTCGGTCCGTATACACCAATGTTTCGCTAAATAATTACGAAACATTGGAGGAATGAACATGTTAAAATCATACCGAGCTGTGCTCGTTAGTTTATCATTATTACTTGTTTTTGTTTTATCTGGCTGCAGTAATGCAGTCCCAATTGATGCACATAGTACTGGGATTTGGGATCATTATTTCGTATATCCAATCTCGTTTATGATTCAATTTGTTGCTCATCATATACCTGGAGCTAGCTTTGGGATTGCAATCATTATTATGACGCTCGTTATTCGTTCAGCAATGATTCCATTAGCTGTTTCACAATATCGTAGCCAAGCGAAAATGAAGAAAATGCAACCTGAATTGCAGAAGCTAAAGAAAAAGTACGGTGATGTAGGCAAAGATCTTGAAAAACAAAAGCAGTATCAAAAAGAAATGTCAGAGCTAATGAAATCAGGCGGTTGGAATCCACTTGCTGGTTGCTGGCCAATTTTTATACAAATGCCGATTTTCTCTGCTTTGTATTATGCGATTAGCAGAACGGAAGAGATTCGCACATCTTCTTTTTTATGGGTGAACTTAGGACATGCAGATCCATATCATATATTACCGATTATTGCAGCGTTAACGACATTTATTCAGATGAAAGTTTTCCAATCTAATATTACACCTGGAGAACAAGTACAGATGCTAAAGATACAGCAAATTATGATGCCGGCAATGATTCTATTTATGGGGTTTGCGGCGCCATCAGGACTTGTATTGTACTGGATAACAGGTAACTTATTTACAATGACACAAACAATCGTATTAAGAAAAATAATGGAACGTGAAGAGTTACAATTACAAAAAGCATAGAGAAACACCGCTCATTATGAGCGGTGTTTTTTATTCGAAACGTTAAGGGAATTTTAAGAAACCAACATTACTATTGGCATTGTATACGAAAGTGTACATGCTTTAGAAATATGAAGGAGGAAATTTCCTATGAAGAAGAAAACAGTTGGGTATTTAGCGATTGCAGGTGCTTTATCATTCGGAATCATTGGAGGAGTCGGTATTCCGGCATTCGCGGCAACGAATACTCCAGCAGCTGAACAGTCTACAAAAACGGCGAAAAAGGATTTGGATGACGCTACAAAACAAAAAGTAAAAACAATTATGGACGATACAAAGAAACAGTTAGAGAAACTAGGTGTAAAGCTTCCGGAGAAAGAGAAGCGTAAAGACATGTTTGCAGGATTAGATGATCAGGCGAAAGCAAAAGCGAAGTCGATTTTAGAGCAAAAGAAATCTGGAAAATTAACGCATGAGCAAGCAAAAGAGGAATTAACAAAGCTAGGCGTGAAAATGCCGGAGAAAGGTAAACATGGAGACATGTTTGCTAACTTAGATGATCAGGCGAAAGCAAAAGCGAAGTCGATTTTAGAGCAAAAGAAATCTGGAAAATTAACGCATGAGCAAGCAAAAGAGGAATTAACAAAGTTAGGCGTGAAAATGCCGGAGAAAGGTAAGCATGGAGACATGTTTGCTAACTTAGATGAACAGGCGAAAGAGAAAGCGAAGTCGATTTTAGAGCAAAAGAAATCTGGAAAATTAACGCATGAGCAAGCAAAAGAAGAATTAACAAAATTAGGTGTGAAACTTCCAGAAAAAGAGAAGCGTGAAGACATCTTTGCGGGATTAGATGAAGCAACAAAAACAAAAGCAAAAGCGATTTTAGACAATGAAAAGAAACAATTAGAGGAATTAAATGTGGATCTTCCGCATCACAAGTTTTTTATGAAAAAAGAAGATAAATAATTGATTTATGTATCTTTCGTGGGGCAACCGGAAGGTACATGCGAGGACCGATTTCTACTTATAGAAATCGGTCTCTTTTAATGATTCAATAAGATTCTTTTCATTGTTAGTATGTATCCGAAGACGCAGTAGAAGATTGCAAAACCGATAAACACTTCCGTATATTGATATTTACCCAATACGTAGAAGGAAACAGCTGGTATAATAGCTACCGCTAAAATGCTATAAACAGGATACTTGTTTCGATACATGATAGCGAATAGAACAGAGAGAAACGTAGCGATGATACAAAAGACAGCAATCATTATTGGTACACCTCCTAAATGAATTATACCATTTTTAGGGAATTAGAGAAGTTTTGTATCTTCTGTTATAATATAAGAAGAGAAATATTTCCTATGTTATATAAAAAAATATATTGATTTTTTCTAACAATTCAATATAATGAACAATAACTACAAAATTCGACATCAAGAAGTGATGATGAGGACACGATTAATTTTTTACGATTCCCAGAGAGGGAAGCCTTTGGCTGTGAGCTTCCTAATACGGAAAAATAGATTACCACCTCTGAACTGCAGCAGTGAACGAACATCTAGTAATTGCTTGCCGGCAAAAACCGTTATTTAGACTTGAGAAATTGGTGAAGTGTGTTACTTTGCGAATTGAAACAAGGGTGGAACCACGAATACAACACTCGTCCCTTTTTTAGGGAGGAGTGTTTTTTTATTTCATTTTTGCATCACACTAGAATTGGAAGGAGGATACGCAGCATGCATCATGATGAGAAGAACAAAATTGGTTTAACAGTAGCACTTTCTATCGTAGTAGGAACGATTATCGGGTCTGGTGTATTTATGAAACCAGGAAGCGTATTAGATTACTCAGGGAGTTCTAATATGGCCATTCTTGCTTGGGTAATTGGTGGTCTGTTGACGTTAGCGAGTGGTTTAACAGTAGCCGAAATTGGAGCGCAAATCCCGAAAAATGGTGGGTTGTATACGTATTTAGAGGAGATTTACGGAAGTTTTTGGGGATATTTATCAGGCTGGATGCAAACAATTGTTTATGGACCAGCTATTATCGGAACATTAGGTTTATACTTTAGTTCTTTAATGATTAATTTTTTCTATTTAGATAAAGTGTGGAATTTACCAATCGCAATCGGAACAGTTGTGTTCCTTGGCTTTGTAAATAGTATGGGAACAAAATACGGAGGTATCGTTCAAACAATCACGACAATTGGGAAAATGATTCCGATTGTATTAATTGTCGTGTTAGGTTTTTGGAAAGGAAACAGTGATATTTTTAACGTAGTAGTGCCGATATCAGAAAATCAAAGTATCGGTATGGCAATTTTAGCAACGTTATTTGCTTATGACGGCTGGATTTTACTTGCTTCGATTGGTGGAGAAATGAAGAATCCAACAAAGTTATTACCGAAAGCAATGACAGTGGGGATTTTAATCGTAACTGCTGCTTACGTATTAATTAACTTGGCGTTATTAAATGTATTACCAGCAGCAAAAATTGTAGACCTTGGAGAAAATGCAACAGCGACAGCTGCTGGTATGTTACTTGGAGAATATGGTGGGAAAATTATTAGTATCGGTATTATCGTTTCTATTTTCGGTTGTTTAAATGGAAAGATTTTAACGTTCCCACGTATTCCAATGTCTATGGCAGAACGTGGACAACTTCCATTTGCTAAGTTTATTGCAAAGGAAAGTCCGAGATTTAAAACACCAGCAAATGCGATTACTGTTGAAATCATTTTAGGAATTATTTTAATGATTATTAGTGATCCAAATAAGCTATCTGAGATTTCCGTATTCATTATTTATATTTTCTATGTAATGACGTTTATTGGTGTCTTCATTTTAAGGAAACGTAATAAGAATAAAGAGCGTGCATATAGTGTACCGTTATTCCCAATCGTACCAATCGTTGCGATTTTAGGTTCGTTCTTTGTAATCGGTAGTGCGATTATTAATGATCCGGTAAGTTGTTTCTTATCAATTGGAATTGTCTTTACGGGACTTCCGGTGTATTGGTACTTGAATAAGAAGAAAGAAACAGAATGATGGAAGGGTAGGCGTATAATACGCCTACCTTTTTTACTGTAAAAAAATTGTACTTGCGTCCACTTTCTATTTTGGTTACTATAGTCGTAGTAACCAAAATAGAAAGCGTGGGGAAAGACTTGAATTTTCGTGTTTATATTTTAGCTATCGCGGCTTTCGTAGTCGGAACGGTTGAGCTAATTATAGGAGGAACGCTCGATTTAGTTGCCAATGATTTAGGAGTATCTATTAGCGCAGCTGGTCAGCTTATAACAATATTTTCGGTAGTATTTGCTTTGTCAGGTCCAGTTTTATTAGCTTTGACAGGGAAGTTTGAAAGAAAAACATTGTATGTTGGAGCATTATCGATTTTCTTAATCGGAAATATTATTTCGGCATTTAGTGTGAATTACGGAATGCTAATGTTCTCAAGGGTTATTTGTGCGGCGAGTGGTTCATTAATTATTGCACTATCGGTAACACTTGCTTCTAGTGTAGTAGAACCGCATTTTCGTGCGCGTGCAATTGGAATCATTTTTATGGGAATTAGTGGATCACTTGTACTTGGAGTACCGCTCGGTCTTGTACTCGGAAATGCATACGGATGGCGTGCGCCATTTGTATTGATTTCAGTATTAACAGTTATGGCAATTGCTTGTATTTCATTGTTCTTAACGAAAGTACCACCGACATCGGTATTATCAATAAAAGAACAACTTGCTACTTTAAAAGATAAAAAAATTGTAAGTGCACAGTTAACATCATTTTTGTTTTTAACGGGGCATTTAACATTGTATGCATATTTAACACCGTTTTTAAAAGATGTTATGCATGTTGAAGCAAATTGGATTAGTGTGTTTTACTTCATTTTCGGAATCGCAGCAGTAATCGGCGGTGGATTCGGTGGATGGCTTGCTGATAAATGGGGATCGAAGAAAAGTATTATCTCGATTATTATCGTATTTGCATGTGCAATCTTCATGTTGCCATTAATGACATTCTCATTCCCACTCTTCATCATTATGATGGGACTTTGGAGTATGCTGAGCTGGGCGATTTCACCAGCACAGCAAAATTATTTAATTGAAATTGCACCGGAATCAGCTGGTATCCAGCAAGGTTTAAATAACTCTGCGCTTCATTTAGGAATTGCACTCGGTTCAACAGTAGGCGGAGTTGTTATTGAAAAATCATCTGTTATATATAACGCTTGGGTAGGCGGTGGCTTTATTATATTAGCACTGCTTTGCGCGATTTTCTCGATTACGAGAGGACGCTCTACTCAGTTTGCGAAAGGAGAATCTATCGTTTGATAGGTTCTTTTTTTATTTGTAAAAAATTGCAGGTTTTAGTAGAGAAATGGAGAAAGGGTGTATAGCGAGGTGAGGTATATGTATACGAATTTTTCAATTATTGGTCTTCTAATTTCAATGCTCCCTTTGTTTCTTATTATTCTTGCACTTAGATGGGTTCGTTTCATCTATAAAAATTCAGAGAAACAGGTAGAGCAAAATGAGAAAATCATTGAGCTGTTGATGGAGATAAAGGAACAAAACGAAAAGGAGTCTAAGTGAAAAACTAGACTCCTGTTTATTATTTAATTAGTATCTTAACTTCATCAACAAACTCTTAATTTCCTCATCTTCCATAAAGAGATCATGGTGTTTTTGAGTAATCTTTGCAAGTGCAACGTCGTGATAGAAAAATTCTGTAAAGAACTTTACGAAAGGTTGTGACATTGTTTTCATCGCTTGCCATGACTCTTGTTCTACGCCAGCAAATAAAATTTCACGATCGTCAACGATGAGTAGCAAGTAGCGCTCTAATGCATTAGGCTCTTCAGCTGGGATTAGAAAATGCATGTTTTCTAAGTCTGTTTCTACTTCTCCAACAATAAGGGATTCAATTTGAACACCTTGTTTTGCTTTTTGTTCTAGTAAAGGAAGATATTCTAAAAGAGTATCATTCCAAGCTGAAATACGGATTGATTCTTTTGCACTTTCAATGAGTTCTTTACTTTGAACTCGAATAGAAGATTGCATCTTTAAGCTCCAAACACGGTCATCTGTAAATGATTTTTTTGATATATTTGTTTCCAGTTCCTTAATATTTGATTGAAATTCTGTCGTTAATTTTTCAATTGCTAGCTTTAGTGGTAATGCTGTATACAATTTTTTCTTTTCTGAAACAGAATCCATTACCATTCCTTTATCGATTAGGCGTGCTAGTACTTCATATATTTTTGCTTTTGGAACACCTGAATGCTTCACAATTGTTGTAGCATCTAATGGTTCATTGCTTGATACGACAACTTCATAAGCTTGGCTTTCATATTGTGAGAAACCGAATTTTTGTAACATAGTTCCCTCCGAACGAATGAGATTATATTTTAAGGATAATGAACTATTTGTTTTTGCACAAGTGGTAGTCCGTTTTCTAATTGTATTAAGGTGAGAATTAATTTCAATTTTTTAATTTTATCTATTATACTTAATATAATGATTAGTAAGATTTCAATTTAATGCGAAGGGGATGCTGGGGGGAAGATGTTAAGAAGTTTACGTTTAAAAATTGCGGTAGTGTTTTCAGTACTTATTTCTATGATGTTCGTAATATTGGGTACAGCTGTGTATCAATTACAGAAAGAAAAGGAAGTGCGTTCCTTAGACGAGTATTCTCAAAATGCGATGGATCTTGTGACAGAGCAACTTACGACATTTGTTCAAAGAACGGATGAAGATATGGGGTATTACGCGAACAGTGAGATGATTCGTAATATGCTTCAAGGTGGGGTTACTCCAGAAGAGGAAGCGTTTTTAACGAAAGAGTTTGCGGAGTATAAAAAGAATCATCCTGGTATTTTAGATTTATATATTGGTACGAAAGATAAAAAAACATTAAGTGCCAATCTTGCTGAAGGTGGGCAAGTGCCAGAAGGATATGATCCAACGACAAGACCATGGTATAAAGATTCAGAGGCTGATGTAAAAAAGGTCCATTGGGGACAACCTTCTTATGAAATTGCAACAGGAAAGTTAAGTGTAGGTGTTTCTAAAGCAATTACAGCTCAAGATGGATCTGTATTAGGCGTTGTTGCGATGGATGTATCGCTTGGGACGATTCAGAAGTTGCTTCACAATATTCAATATAATAATGACGGAGAAATGTTTATTATAAATGATAAAAATATGGCTCTTGTTTATCCAGAAAAGATAGGGAAAGATGTTTCTAAAGAGCCACTTATAAAGAGCTTAAATAAAGAGGTAACAAAATATGCGGTCACTACAATAAAAGGTGAAGATGTAGTTGTTTATAGTCAATCATTTGATACGATGAAATGGACGATAGGAATCTTTTATCCGAAAGAAACGATCGATGGGCTATTAAATAGTACGAGAAATACAGTCATTATGATGGCGTGTATTAGTTTATTAGTTGGAATCGTAGCTTCCTACTTGTTCTCAAGAAGATTAGCAAGACCACTGCAATTATTAAAGAATCACGTTCAAAAAGTAGCAGAAGGGGATTTAACGCTGCGAATGAAGGTGACAAGTAAAGATGAAGTTGGAGAGTTGACGAAGCACTTTAATGATATGGTTGAACAAATGAATGAAATGGTAAGTAAAATTAAAAACAGCGTATCAACAGTGCAACAATCAACGAATAGTTTACATTATTTAACGAACGAAACAGTAGCGGCTAGTAGAGAAGTTTCCGGAGCAATGGATGATGTGAGCGGGGGAGCTTCTACTCTTGCGAATAGTGTGGATGAAGTTTCAGCTCAGCTCGAGAATATGGCAGAGTCAGTGGAACAAATGAATAGCTCCGTTGGTGAAATAAAAGGAGTGACTGGCAAAGCGGAAGAGGCATCTAAGCAAGGATTAAATACAATGAGGAACTTAGTCCGTACGAGGGGACAATCATCTTCGATTGTTGTTCATACAGAAGAAGCATCGGATAAGTTAGAACAAAGAGTTGGATCGATTCAAAATGTTGTTGAGCTTATAAAAGGTATTTCGGATCAAACAAATTTACTTGCTTTAAATGCCTCGATTGAAGCTGCCCGTGCAGGTGAGCAAGGTAAGGGATTTGCGGTTGTTGCTGAAGAGGTTCGGAAATTAGCGGAACAATCAAAAGAGGCAACAGGAGAAATCACAACGATGATTGGTGATGTGCAATTAGAAGTAAAAAGGGTTGTAGAAGTTGTAAGTAAATTGAAAGACATTGCAGATGTGCAAAATAAAGTGACGACAGAGGCAGAAATGGAGTTCCGCACAATTATGTCAGTTGTAAATACGATTAGTACTTCAGTTGAAAAAATTGTAGAAGAGGTACATAACATAGGTTACGAGCAAGGAGAAATTACAGCGGTAATGCATACAATTGCTGGTACGAGTCAAGAAAGTGCAGCTGTTTCTGAAGAGGTACATGCTGCAACGGAATCACAGGTTAATCATCTAGAAAAGGTAGCCCACACGATGGAAAGTTTGACAGAGCATATGAAAGATTTAGAAAGATTAGTTGAGCAGTTTAAAGTGGAAGAGTAACATATTAGTAAAATGATGAGGATTTCGGTAAAATAGACAATGGATATATAAGAAGCGATTATAGGAGGAAGACTACTATGGCAATTGTTGACGTATCGATTATTCCGGTAGGAACAGGTAATCCAAGTGTTAGTGAATATGTAGCAGAAGTACAAAAGGTGCTAGAGAAAAATGCGGATCGCGTGAAGTATCAATTAACACCGATGAATACAATTATTGAAGGAGATCTTCCTGTCATTCTAGAAGTAATTCAACAAATGCATGAAGTTCCATATACGAAAGGTGCACAGCGTGTTGCAACAACGATTCGTATTGATGATCGACGTGATAAAGTAAGCACAATGGAGAAAAAATTAAACTCTGTCCGATCAAAATTATAAGAAAAAGCAGCGATCTTCGCTGCTTTTTTCATATAGGAGGTAAATAAAATGAGTGAAAAGTTTAACGAGCAGTTTGACGGTTTACTAGAGAAATACACTGAGCTGTTACTTGGCGAGAGTAATGAAGAGCGAAAAGAACAGGTAAAGAAGTGGGCACTTTATTCTTACATAGCGAAGACGATGCCAGCTTTAGTGAAGCATTGGAATGAAACTTATCCAGATGCGAAAGAAGAGATGGTGCAGTTAATTACGGATATTAAAAGGCTGAATGAAGAGAAGCGAAATGAGAATTAAAAAACTTAGGTGATGCTACTTTAAGTTTTTCTTATTAATATCCTTATATAATTTACATGGAATATTAAGGGTTTTATAGGCATGTCGAATATTTTCGGTATGCCTATTTTTGCCCTAGTAAACCCGTTTTTTCTAAATGTCGAAAAATATTCCCTTCATATTTGCATGCGAGAATATAGGTTTTTAAATGTTTTTATAGTATTTTATAAATTATCTAAATAATTATTTGTATCCAATAATTTTAAACAGTGATATAATTTTGAAGAGGGGTAAAAAACAGATAAATTACAGTCATAGGGGTGAATTACATGGAACAATTAATGCGAAATTCGTTTCTTTTCTTATCTAAAAATAAAGCGCTAACAAAACTGGCTAAAAAGTACGGTTTACGCTTTGGTGCAGGTCGCTTCGTCGCAGGGGAGACGATTGAATTAGCGACAGCTGCCATTCAGGCATTAAATAAGCAAGGTCTTTGTGTAACAATCGATTATTTAGGTGAATTCGTTGATAATGAAGCGGAAGCAAATGAAATGGCTAACCAATCGATTGAAGCGATCCGTGCAATTGGAAGAGAAGGTCTTGATTCGCAGCTTTCTTTAAAGATGACTTCTATGGGATTAGATATCTCTGATGAAATCGTAATGAACAATATGCGCCGTATTTTAGAAGCTGCAAAAGAAAATGGTGTGTTCGTTACCATTGATATGGAAGACTATACACGCTGTGGTAAAACAATTGATATCTTTAAACAATTAAAATCTGAATACGATAATATTGGTACTGTTATTCAAGCTTACCTATATCGTACAGAAAAAGATATTGAAGATTTAAATGCTTATAATCCTAATTTACGTCTTGTAAAAGGTGCTTATAAAGAACCTGAAGAAGTGGCGTTCCCGGATAAGAAAGATGTAGATGACAATTATAAAAAAATTATTAAAATGCACTTATTAAATGGAAATTATACTGCAATTGCTTCACATGATGAAGCGATTATTGAATATACAAAAAAACTTGCTGAAGAACACAACATTCCAAGGGATCAATTTGAATTCCAAATGTTATATGGTATTCGTAATGAGCGTCAACTTGAGCTAGTAAAAGAAGGTTACAAAATGCGTGTTTACGTACCTTATGGAAACGACTGGTATGGCTACTTCATGCGTCGTCTAGCAGAGCGTCCAGCAAACGTTGCGTTCGTATTAAAAGGTATGGTTAAAAAATAACCAAGGAGAAAATACTCCTTGGTTATTTTAATTGCTGAAATGCATAATGTGCCATTTTCTTCGTATCAGGATATAGTTGCGCGCGAGTAGAAGATAATACGACGTTAATGACGCGTTTACCGTCTTTTTCATCGACTGTTACGACTGTATATTTGCCAAGTGCTGATAGACCACTTTTACTTCCAATCGCATATGGATCGTCATATAGTTCTTCTCGTCCATAGTTTGCGATGTTTGGAGAGCGTTCTGAAGTATGTAGAGTTGTACGTGTTGAATTCATATATTCTAAAACAACTGGATACTTTAATGCTTCTTTCGTAATAATAGCAATGTCATATGGTGATACTTTATTCCCAATTGCATCAGCACCACTTGCATTCTTGAAAGTCGCATGCTTTGTACCAAGTTCCTTCGCTCTAGCATTCATCATCTTCACAAATTCATTTTTTGATCCTGCGATATGTTCTGCAATTGATTCAGCTATTGGATCTGCACTAATGATAAGCATAAGTTTTAATGCCTCATCACGCTTTAATTTTTCCCCAGCACGAAGTTTAATTTTCTTACTTTGACTTTCTGTTTTAATTGCGTTTTCTGTAACTGTAATTTCTTCATCTTCTTTTACATTCTCTAGTAAAAGAAGGGTTGTCATCATTTTGGCTATACTAGCCGGATAAGAACGTTCGTCTTCGCGTTTCCCATACAAAATTTCACCTGTGTCTGCATCGATTGTAACGCCATATTGCCCAGTAATCTTAGGTTGATCAGCTCTTACAGCTTGTTGCCTCTGTGCATAAGAGAAGAAAATCATCCCTGTAAATAGTGTAGCAATCATTACAATCATAACTATTGTTCGTTTCATCATCGTTCCCTCTTTTGTTTTCCATATGTACAAATAAATTGGGCAGAAAAAGCAGCCATTAATCATTATGCCACGTTCTCTGCCCAAAAATATAGCGTTATTTTTCGCCCATATTATGCTTCTTATATTGTTGATTATTACCTTGGCGTCCTTTTTCAACACCGTGATTATGCGGACCTGCATTTCCAGTTACACTAGCTGCACTAATTCCAGCCTTTGAAGGGTTCTTCTTAAGTTTTGCCATATATATTCCTCCAGTTTCGTCAGATTATAAAAAGGAAAAGTGCATTTAAACAAAGAAAATACACATGTATAGCATAGCCAAATGAAAGAAAAATATTTATTTCAGAAAATTTTATCAATAAATATATTGCGAAAATTTAAACAGTATCATATATTTATTAGTAGAGGCTCACTCATTGATTGCGACTTATGTCGAAAAATTGAATGAGCATTCATTCAAGAATAGGGGGAGAATTGGATGTTCCAAATTAAAAAGGCTGCTGTTCTAGGTTCAGGCGTAATGGGTTCAGGGATTGCGGCACACTTAGCTAATATTGGTATTCCGACATTATTGCTTGATATTGTACCACCTGCGCTAACAAAAGAAGAGGAAGCGAAGGGACTTACATTAGAACATAAAAGTGTGAGAAATCGTTTTAGTAATACGGCTGTGCAAAAATTATTAAAGCAAAAACCAGCTCCTCTGACAGTGAAAGGAAATTTAGCACTGATTGAAGCAGGTAACTTAGAAGATGATCTTGAGCGTCTAGCTGATGTAGATTGGATTATTGAAGTAGTAGTTGAAAACTTAGATATTAAAAAGAAATTATTTGAAAAAGTAGACGCTGTTCGTAAACCGGGTTCTATTGTAAGCTCGAATACGTCAGGCATCTCAGTTGAAAAAATGGCAGAAGGTCGTTCAGACGACTTCCAGAAACACTTCTTAGGCACACACTTTTTTAACCCACCACGATATTTAAAACTTCTAGAGGTAATACCGACGAAAGAAACAGATCCACAAGTATTAAGCTTCATGAAACTATTTGGCGAAGACGTTCTTGGAAAAGGCGTTGTTATCGCAAAAGACACACCAAACTTTATTGGAAACCGCATCGGTACGTACGGTTTATTAGTAACTCTTCAAGAGATGATAAAACGCGGCTATAGCATTGGGGAAGTTGATTCTGTAACAGGCCCACTTATTGGTCGTCCGAAGAGCGCGACGTTCCGTACATTAGATGTTGTCGGTTTAGATACATTCGTACACGTTGCAAATAACGTATATGAAAACGTACAAGAAGAAGAGCGTGATGTATTTAAAGTACCAGCTTTCATGCATGACATGCTTGAGAAAAAATGGCTTGGAAGTAAAACGGGTCAAGGCTTCTTCTTAAAACAAGGAAAAGAAATTTTAGAATTAAATCCTGAAACGATGGAATACGAAGCGCGTAAAAAATTAAAAGCTGCATCCGTAGAGTTAAGTAAACAAGAAAAAGGATTAGCGAATAAATTGAAAGCGCTTGTATACGCGAAAGACCGTGCAGGAGAGTTGTTATGGAACATCATTACACCAACTCTTTTATACTCTGCAAAACTTCATAAAGAGATTGCTGACGATATCGTTGCAATTGACCAAGCGATGAAGTGGGGCTTCGGCTGGGAGCAAGGGCCATTTGAAGTGTGGGATGCAATTGGTGTTGAAAAATCTGTTCAAAAGATGGAAGAAAACGGCGTAGTTGTTCCTACTTGGGTGAAAGAAATGTTAGAGAAAGGTTTCACTACTTTCTACAAACATGATAACGGAGATAGCTACTATTACGATAATGGCGAATATAAGCTAATCGAGCGTAATAAAAAAGCAATTTCTCTTAAGCAATTAAAAGCGAAAAATGGTGTATTAAAGAAAAATAGCGGAGCGAGCTTAATTGATTTAGGCGACGGCATCCTTTGCTTAGAGTTCCATTCGAAGAGCAATGCAATCGGTATGGATATTACGCAAATGATTAACTACGCTGTTGATGAAGTAGAAAAGAATTATAAAGGTCTTGTTATCGGTAACCAATCGAAGAACTTCTGCGTTGGTGCGAACCTAGCAATGATCTTAATGGAAGCACAAGACGACAATTACTTTGAAATTGAGTTGGTTGTGAAAAACTTCCAAGATGCAATGACGAAAATTAAGTACTCTTCTAAGCCAGTTGTAGCAGCACCATACGGTATGACGCTTGGCGGAGGTACAGAAGTTTGCTTACCAGCAGCTAGCATTCAAGCTTCTAGTGAAACGTATATGGGCTTAGTAGAAGTTGGTGTTGGTTTAATTCCTGGCGGAGGCGGTAATAAAGAGCTATACATTAAACAATTAAATAAAATGCCAAACGGTGTAGAGTTTGACCTGCAAAAAGTTGCGAATAAAGTGTTCGAATCTGTAGCGATGGCGAAAGTTTCTACGTCAGCACAAGAAGCTGTATCGAACAACTTCTTAGGCGATAAAGACGGTATTAGTGTGAATGGTGATCACTTACTATATGATGCGAAACAGAAAGCACTTGCTTTATATGAAGCTGGCTATAAAGCACCGATTCGTAAAAAGATACCAGTTGTTGGTGAAACAGGATATGCAACTCTTGTACTTGGTGCAGAAGCAATGCATTTATCAGGTTACATTTCTGAACATGATCTTCACATTGCGAAGAAACTTGCATATGTCATTGCGGGCGGAAAAGTGCCGTACGGAACAGAAGTTGATGAGCAGTATTTATTAGATGTAGAACGTGAAGCATTTATTAGCTTAGTAAGTGAGATGAAATCACAAGCAAGAATGCAGCACATGCTTGTAAAAGGAAAGCCATTACGTAACTAATAACGAGGGGAGATATCGTTCATGAGAGAAGCTGTCATTGTTGCGGGAGCAAGAACACCAATTGGAAAAGCAAAGAGGGGTTCATTAAAAACAGTTCGTCCTGACGATCTAGGGGCGTTAGTAGTAAAGGAAACGTTAAAGCGTGCAAATTATGAAGGACCAATCGATGATTTAATTTTCGGTTGTGCGATGCCAGAAGCAGAACAAGGTTTAAATATGGCTCGTAATATCGGCGGACTAGCAGGACTTTCTTACGATGTTCCAGCTATTACAATTAACCGTTACTGTTCTTCTGGTTTACAAAGTATCGCTTACGGAGCAGAGCGCATTATGCTTGGTCACTCTGAAGCTGTATTATCAGGCGGAGCGGAATCAATGAGTTTAGTTCCAATGATGGGACACGTTGTTCGTCCGAATAGTCGCCTTGTAGAAGCAGCTCCAGAATATTATATGGGTATGGGACATACAGCAGAGCAAGTTGCTGTGAAATATGGAATTTCTCGTGAAGAGCAAGATGCATTTGCAGTAAGAAGTCATCAACGCGCTGCGAAAGCATTAGCGGCAGGTAACTTCGCTGATGAAACAGTATCTGTAGATGTGACGTTACGTACTGTTGGATCAAACAATAAACTGCAAGAAGAAACAATCATTTTCGCACAAGACGAAGGTGTGAGAGCAGAAACGTCGCTAGACATTTTAGGTAAATTACGTCCAGCATTTAACGTTCGCGGTTCTGTAACAGCTGGTAACTCTTCACAAATGAGTGACGGTGCAGCATCTGTACTATTAATGGATCGTGAAAAAGCAGTGAGCGATGGCATGAAGCCGCTTGCGAAATTCCGTTCATTTGCAGTAGCTGGCGTACCACCAGAAGTAATGGGAATCGGCCCAATCGCTGCAATTCCAAAAGCATTAAAACTAGCTGGCTTAGAGCTATCTGATATTGGCTTATTCGAACTAAATGAAGCATTCGCTTCTCAATCAATTCAAGTTATTCGTGAACTTGGTTTAGATGAAGAAAAAGTAAACGTAAACGGTGGTGCAATCGCACTTGGACATCCACTTGGCTGTACAGGAGCAAAACTAACACTATCTCTTATTCACGAAATGAAACGCCGCAACGAACAATTCGGTATCGTAACAATGTGTATCGGCGGCGGAATGGGAGCAGCGGGAGTATTTGAATTACTTTAAAAAGTGCAGGTGGCTCGTTTAGAACAGGAGGGGGATGGAGCTTCAGACGTAGAGGCGCTCTTTACCTCGTAGGAAGAAGCGAAGCCACCGAACATTCTAGCCACTGGAACTGGATTAGATAAAAAGTGCAGGTGGCTCGCTCAGAACAGGAGGGCGTTGGAAGCCCTGACGAAGAGGCGCTTTTTGCCTCACAGGAAGGGGTGAAACGACCGACTGTTCTAGCCACTGGAACTGGATTATAAAAAAAGTGCAAGCGGTTCGCTCAGAACGAGACGACGCTAAAGCAAAGAATGGAAGCAACCAAGGTTTATAAAAAATAAAATTGAGAGCCAGCTTCTTTCAAAAAGAGAGAAGCGGCTCATGAAAATATGAAGGAGGAAATTTTCATGGAAAAAACAGTAGGAAATGCGGTTAAAGGCGGTAGCTTTTTAGTTGATGAGATTACGATTGATCAAGTGTTTACGCCAGAAGATTTTTCATCTGAGCATAAAATGATTGCAAAAACGACAGAGGACTTTATCGTAAATGAAGTTCTTCCAGAGCTTGAATATTTAGAACAACATGAGTTTGATCGTTCTGTTCGTCTTTTAAAAGAAGCTGGGGAGCTTGGTTTATTAGGCGCTGACGTACCAGAAGAGTACGGCGGGATTGGTCTTGATAAAGTAAGCTCAGCGTTAATCGCAGAGAAATTCTCTCGCGCTGGCGGCTTTGCAATTACTCACGGTGCTCACGTAGGTATCGGATCGTTACCAATCGTATTATTCGGTAACGAAGAGCAAAAGAAAAAGTATTTACCATTACTTGCAACTGGTGAGAAATTAGCTGCATACGCATTAACAGAGCCAGGTTCAGGATCTGACGCATTAGGTGCAAAAACAACTGCACGTTTAAATGCAGAAGGTACACATTATGTATTAAATGGTGAAAAACAATGGATTACAAACTCTGCATTCGCTGACGTATTTATCGTGTATGCAAAAATTGATGGAGAGCACTTCTCAGCATTTATCGTAGAGAAAGAATATGCTGGCGTATCTACAAGCCCAGAAGAAAAGAAAATGGGTATTAAATGTTCTTCAACTCGTACGTTAATTTTAGAAGATGCATTAGTACCGAAAGAAAACTTACTTGGTGAAATCGGTAAAGGTCATATTATCGCTTTCAACATTTTAAATATCGGCCGTTATAAATTAGGTGTTGGTACAGTTGGATCTGCGAAACGTGCAGTAGAAATTTCAGCACAATATGCAAACCAACGTCAACAGTTCAAGCAACCAATCGCTCGCTTCCCATTAATTCAAGAGAAACTTGCGAATATGGCAGCAAAAACATATGCAGCTGAAAGCTCTGTATATCGTACAGTAGGTTTATTCGAAAGCCGCATGAGCACATTATCTGAAGAAGAAGTAAAAGACGGTAAAGCAGTAGCAGCTTCTATCGCTGAATATGCAATCGAGTGCTCTTTAAATAAAGTATTCGGTTCTGAAGTACTAGATTATACAGTAGATGAAGGTGTTCAAATTCACGGTGGTTACGGATTTATGGCAGAGTACGAGATTGAAAGAATGTACCGTGATTCTCGTATTAACCGTATTTTCGAAGGAACGAACGAAATTAATCGCCTAATCGTACCAGGTACGTTCTTACGTAAAGCGATGAAAGGTGAATTACCACTTCTTCAAAAAGCACAAAAATTACAAGAAGAGTTAATGATGATGATGCCAGAAGAAGTAGGCGATGAGCCATTAGCACTTCAAAAATATTTAGTAACTAACGCGAAGAAAATCGGCTTAATGGTAGCTGGATTAGCTGCTCAAAAATACGGTAAAGCATTAGATAAAGAGCAAGAAATTCTTGTGAATATCGCTGACATCGTAAGTAACCTATATGCAATGGAATCAGCTGTTCTTCGTACAGAAAAAGCAATTAAAACAACTGGTCTTGAAAAGAATAAACAAAAAGTGTTATACACTGAAGTATTCTGCCAAGAAGCATTCAACGAAATCGAAGCAGATGCGAAAGAAACACTTATCGCAGTTGAAAACGGCGACATGCTGCGCATGATGTTATCATCATTACGTAAATTAACTCGCCACACACCACTTAACGTAATTCCGAAGAAACGTGAAATTGCTGCGAAAATTTTAGAAGATGAGCGTTATACAGTTTAATAGATGAAAGAGAACCAGTAGCCGATTGGCTACTGGTTTTTTATTGCTGAATTCTTGAATAAAGCTGTTTTACATATGTATGTGTAAACAGCTCTTTTTTATGGAGGTAAAGAAGATGAAGGTAATAAGTGTAGGAACAGTTCATCAAATCGCATTTTTACCGCGTCTATTTCCAATTAACTGTTACTTCGTTGAAGAAGAGACAGGATTAACTTTAATTGATGCGGCTTTACCGTTTTGTGCAAAGAAGATTTTACAATCAGCTCGGAAAATAGGAAAACCGATTACGAATATCGTTATTACACATGCGCATGATGACCATGTAGGAGCGCTTGATGTTATAAAACAAGTGCTGCCGGATGTTCCGGTCTATATTTCAAAAAGAGATGCATGTTTACTTGAAGGAGATAAGGTACTGCAAGAGGGAGAACGAAATACATCAATAAAAGTGGGAGTGTCAAAACAGATAAATACGATTCCAGATATTCTTCTTCAAGAGGGAGATAAAGTTGGTTCTCTTGTAGCGATTGGAGCTCCAGGTCATACACCGGGATCAATGGCGTTTTTAGACACAAGAAATGATGCACTCATTGTTGGAGATGCATTTCAAACGAGAGGAGGATTAGCGGTAGCAGGACAGTTGAAGTGGCTTTTCCCGTTTCCTATGTTTGGTACGTGGGATGCAGAAGTTTCATTAGCAAGCGCGCAGAAATTGCTGGAGTATAAGCCGTCTTTATTGGCGACAGGACATGGGAAAATGATTGAAAATCCGTTAATACAAATGCAACGGGCGATTGAAGAAGCGGAAAGGAATTTAAGTAGAAAGAGCCTCTAATCGTTTAGAGGCTCTTTTTAGTTAAATGATTATTTAGCAGACTTTTTAATGAATACGATTTGAAAAAAACAGAATACTAAAGAAGAATGAAAGAAGAAAGGTAGGAGTATTCCATGCAAAATTTAACAGAGCTTGAAGTAGAAAACTTACGTCATTTAATTGGTGGACACGCAACAATTATTAACAAGTTGGAGCAGTATGCACAGACGTGTACAGATCCACAACTGAAACAAATGCTACAAAAAGATGCGCAAGATGCAAGAAATACGAAACAGCAATTAATGACTTTCCTAGGATAGGAGGAAGTAAAAGATGAATGAAAAAGATATGGTAAATGATTATTTAGCAGGATTAAATGCAAGTTTAACAAGTTATGCAAATTATATTGCTCAGTCTGATAATGAACAGTTACATCAAACGTTAATCCAAATTCGTAATCAAGATGAAATGCGTCAACGTAATATGTATGAGTACGCAAAGCAAAAGAGTTATTATAAACCAGCAGCACCTGCGAATCCGATGATTGTGCAGCAATTGAAAAGTCAGTTAAGTGCAGAATAATAGGATGAAAAAACGAGCGAAAATGAATTCGCTCGTTTTATTTTTTGTATGTCAATAAATACATAATAAATATTTTTCCAGTTGTAACAAATATGACGAAAATGGAATATAACAATTCATAAAAAGGACAAAAACTTTGTTCGATATTTCACAAAGTATCCATGGTTTCTATCGTGGGAACCTCTATAATTAAGAATGTAAAGAACAAAAGAAATAGATTATATGATCAATTAGGAGAGATTGCTATGAAAAGACATACAAGAAAAATTGCAATTATCGGTACTGGATTAGTTGGATCAAGTTGTGCGTATTCCATTGTAAATCAAGGGATTTGCGAAGAGCTATTATTAATTGATATAAATCATGAACGTGCAGTTGGGGAAGCAATGGATTTATCACATTGCATTAACTTTACAAATACAAGAACAAAAGTATATGCAGGAAGCTATGAAGACTGCAAAGATATGGACATTGTCATTATTACAGCAGGACCAGCACCAAAACCAGGGCAAAGTCGCTTAGATACTTTAGGAGCGAGTGCGAAGATTATGGAAAGTGTTGTTGGTGGCGTAATGGAAAGTGGATTTGATGGTATTTTCTTACTTGCATCGAACCCAGTTGATATTATTACATATGAAGTTTGGAAATTATCTGGATTACCTAGAAATCGCGTAATCGGTACTGGTACATCACTAGATTCTTCTCGCTTAAGAACAATTTTATCTGAAATGCTACATGTAGACCCTCGTAGTATTCATGGGTATTCATTAGGAGAACATGGTGATTCTCAAATGGTTGCTTGGTCTCACGTAACTGTTGGTGGAAAGCCAATTCTGCAAATTTTAGAAGAACAAAAAGAACGATTTGGTGAAATAGATTTAGATGAAATCGTTGAGAAGACTGCAAAAGCCGGATGGGAAATTTATAAACGTAAAGGAACTACTTATTACGGAATCGGAAATTCTCTAGCATATATTGCAAGCTCAATCTTTAATGATGATCACCGTGTCATTGCTGTATCAGCCATTTTAGATGGTGAGTATGGTGAATATGATATTTGTACAGGAGTACCAGCTATTATTACTAGAGACGGTATAAGAGAAGTTGTAGAACTCAATTTAACAGAGGATGAAGAATCTCGATTCGCAAAATCAAACGATATTTTACGTGATTATATGAAAACAATTGGTTACTAACTTATAGAAGAAGGTGAAACAAATGAAGGAATATATAATGTCTCGTGTATTTAAAGCATCTGCTGGAATCGCACAAGGTATTTTCGTATCCCTCGGAATTGGTTTACTGATCGAAAATATAGGAAGAATTGTTGATATACCATTACTTATTACAATCGGAGTTGTTGCAAAATCACTTATGGCACCAGCAATTGGTGCCGGAATTGCTTTTATGCTCGGTGCAAATGGCCTTGTAATCTTCTCGGCTATGGTGGCTGGAGCAATTGGTGCCGGATCCATTTCAATTACTGAAGCAGGTCTAATTATTAAAACAGGTGAGCCAATCGGTGCTTTATTAACAGCAACTTTAGCTGTATATATTGGTAAACGTTTAAGCGGAAAAACTGCGTTAGATATGATGCTCGTTCCATTTGCGGCAATATTAGGTTCTGGTTTAGTAGGTATTTGGTTATCTCATAATATTACTCCTGTTTTAAATACAGTTGGAGCATTTATTAAAGATAGCTCAGCTGGTAGCCCGTTTATCGCTTCTATCGTCATTGCAGTAGTTTGGGGATTATTACTTATCTCTCCAGCTTCATCAGCTGCGTTAGCGATCGCACTTAGCTTAGACGGTGTTGCAGGTGGTGCTGCTCTTGCAGGCTGCGTTGCTCAGTTTATCGGATTCTCTGTTATCTCAGCGAAAGAAAACAATTTAGGTGGCATATTAGCTCAAGCACTTTGTACTCCGAAAGTACAGTTACCAAATATCACTAAAAATCCAATGATTCTCGTCCCAACTGTCGTCGCCAGTGCTATAGTTGGTCCAGTATCCGCATTAATTTTCCAACTGGAAGCAGGAAAGGAAATTGCAGGTCTTGGATTAAGTTCTCTTATCGCACCAATTAATTTAATTTCTAGCGAAGGATGGGAAGTTGTCCCAGCGATGGTAATCACTTATATCATCATTCCAGTAGCTGTTTCTTATATACTTTACATTGCTCTTAAAAAAGCAGGTCGTATTCACTCTGGTGATATGACTGTACCGCAATCTTAAATTGAAAATCTCCTTAATAATAGATAAAAGCAGACTGAGCCACAGTCCGCTTTTTTATGTTACATTTTATGATTTTGTTTTACTGGAACTTTTATTGGTTCTTTTGCTAATAAGAGCTGAACTCCGAAGTATAGTATGCTTGCAAGTGTCATTCCAGAAACGGCATCTAAAAAGGCATGCTGCTTCGTAAATAGCGTTGATAAAATAATAAGTGTACCGAAGAAAGTAAGGATGTAATATTCAAAAGCATGTTGTTCTCTACGCTTAAAGGCAGCTAACATAATTACAAATGTAGTAAGAACGTGAATGCTAGGGAAACAGTTTACCGGTTGATCGATACTATAAATATAGCGAACTAGTTCAGAAAATACATCTGTTCCAACGACAGTCGGACGCGGTACAGTTGTTTGCCAAAAATAATAAATAGAAAAACAAGCAAGCTTTCCAAAAATAACACTACTTAAAGTGACATAATATTGCTTTCGGTCAGCGAAGCAGTAATAAATAAGTGCGCCGTATAAGTATGGAAACCAAAGTAAATAAGGAATAATAAATGCTTTTACAAATGGAATCCAATCATCTACTACAGTTGTAACGTCTACTGCGTGAACAGTCGATTTATTTAATACGTCGTAAAGGGGACTTACGAGTACGAGTAGAAGTATATAACTTAACGGAAGAAAAGATGAAAGTTTAAATTTCTTCATGTTGATCTCCTATGTTTAGTAATGTAAGTAAATTCAATTGATTATAATATAGAAACGTGAATTGGGCTATCGATTTTACTTACATTTTCTTGAATTAACCTTACGTTTTTGTCACTTGACTAAAAAGAAGGGGGAGGGTGCTAAATGAAGCGTTTATCGTATTTCTTATTTTTTATATTGATATGCCTAGTCGGTGCTGGGTGTGCAAAGGATAAAGAAGGAGAGAAATTAGAATATAACGGAAGAGCACTCGTAATTGGAGTTGTTGGAGAAAAGCCGAAAGATACGTTTAGGAATGTAAAGTTTGAGGAAATGAAGTTAGAGGCACTGGAAAAGAAATCTAAGGAAGTGGATGGTTTTCTAATAATGAAAGATCACTTTCAAGAAGCCTCAACAGAGCAGTATAAAAATGTATTTTCATCGCTAAAGAAACCAGTATTTTTTATCGGTTTACAAGATAAATTATATTCAATTTTTATTACAAAAGGGATAGAGTATAACAGTGCACGAAAAGATGTAAATGCGATGTATACGCAAGGTTTTGCGAATATCGGAAGTGGTGAAGGGCAACAATGGGCAATTGGTTTATCAAATGGTGGAAACACAGAAGAAAGTATTCATAATATGTATATCGTAGTATTTCAAACAATTGCAGATTATTTGAATAGATGATGAAGGAGCCTGCAAAAGAGGCTTCTTATTTTTTAAATAAACGTTTGTTTAAGCTGTATGTTCGGTAGGAAGAAACCGATGTAACTTAAGGGTTAAGAAAGAAAAATGGAGAATTAATCAAACGTTTGTTTAAGCTGTATGTTCGGTAGAAAGAAACTCATGTAGTTCAAAGGTTAACGAAGAAAAATGGAGAATTAATCAAACGCTTGTTTAAGATATATGTTTGGTGCAGAATCTAAAAAATTTATATATTTATTTTTTTCTTAACAAATGGCGGAAAAATAAGAAAAATTCGCAGGATTATTAAAAATTATCACGAAATAAGTAAAAGTTTAGCGAATAATGGTTTGAAATAATAAAACGTTTTCTATATGATAAAGGTAAAGGTTAGTAAAAAAGTAGGTGAATTTATGACAGTAACATTTTATTCATATCCAAAGTGTGGCACATGTCAAAAGGCAAAGAAATGGTTTGAGGCAAACGATGTAGCATATGAGATGATTCATATTGTTGAAAATCCACCATCAAAAGAAGATTTACGTAATTTACATGAAAAAAGTGAATTACCATTAAAAAAATTCTTTAATACAAGTGGAATGCGTTACCGTGAACTTGGTCTGAAAGATAAGTTGAAAGATGCAAGCGAAGACGAAATGTACGAGCTTTTAGCATCTGATGGCATGTTGATTAAACGTCCAATTGTAACAGATGGAACGAATGTAACACTTGGTTTTAACGAAGAGCAGTTTGAAAGTGTGTGGAAAAAGTACCAATAAGGTATTTTTACATAATTAATACATTCACTGGAGGTACAGTCATGAGCATTCCAAATAATTTACGTTACTCTGAAGAACACGAATGGGTAAAAACTGAAGGTAATGAAGTTGTTATCGGTATCACTCACTTTGCACAAGGTGAGCTAGGCGATATCGTATTCGTTGAACTTCCTGAAGTAGGTGCAACAATCGAAGCTGACGAGCCATTCGGAAGCGTAGAATCTGTTAAAACAGTTTCTGAGTTATACGCACCTGTAAGCGGTAAAGTTGTAGCAGTAAACGAAGAATTAAGTGACCAACCAGAACTTGTTAACGAATCTCCATACGAGGGTGCATGGATGGTTAAAGTTGAACTTTCTGATGCAAGCCAAGTTGAGAAGTTATTAACTGCAGAAAAATATGCAGAAATGACAAACCAAGACTAATTATAGTCGACTAAAGGACAGCCTTTGTGCTGTCCTTTTTTATTTTATGTAAAATAATGAATGTAGAATCATATACTAATTATCGTGTAGGAGAACGTTTTTTGAAAAAAATTTTCGTTTAATCTTTATGCAGGTTTAGCCGTTTTTGCTTTTCATGCCTAAACAGTCGATGCCGCTTTTCTTTATTGTCCATCTCCAGCGGCTAGCCCTTCATGTCTAAGAACCTTCCGCACGAGAAGACAAAAAGCGTCTTCTGTACGGAAGAACCTTAGCCAACAGGGCTAAACAGTCGGTTTCGCTTTTCTTTTGCAAAAATAAACAGGAAACAACATGAAAATAACGAATATACTATATACTAAGTTCAAGGTTATATAGTATATGGTGATCGGGTGATGACATATGATTTATGTAGAAAAAGTCATTATTGTAGAAGGTACATCAGATAGAAGAAAGATTGAATCTATTATTCGTGAACCGGTGGAAATTGTTTGTACAAATGGTACAATTGGTTTATCGAAAATGGATGAGCTCGTTGATCAGTTTTTTGATAAGGAAGTGTATGTGCTAGTAGATGCTGATGATGCTGGAGAAAAGTTAAGGAAACAATTTCGAAAAGAATTTCCGCAAGCCGAGCATATCTATATTGATCGCTCATACCGAGAAGTGGCAACTGCGCCATCTACACACTTAGCAAATGTATTATGGGGAGCCGACATTGACGTTTATACAGAATATTTACGGTAAGGAATGATAGAAGTGATTGATTGGACAGGAGCCGAAGCTACATCCCTAATAGAGAACGAAGAAAAAACAGTGTTATATGTATATACTCCAATGTGTGGAACATGCCAATTAGCAAAAAAGATGTTAACAGTCGTTGAGATGACAATTGAAGAGTTGAAAATTGGGATGTTAGATTTAAATTATGCTCCACATTTAGCAAAAGAGTATGGGATTGAAAGTGTACCTTGTTTACTTGTTTTTGAAAATGGGACACTGATGAAGAAGATATACGCATTTCATTCGGTTGAATATTTATATACGGAATTAAAGTAGGCGGCAAAATTTTTGCCGCCTCGACATATTTCTTGGGAAATATGTCGAGATGCAGGATGGATACAGTATTTGTCGAGCGAAAATAACAGGATTGCTCTTTAGTGAGAGGGAATGGTATGTAATAGAAAGTGATATGAAGGATGTGATTTAGGGTGAGATTATATTCTTTGCTTCAATCATTTGTAAATTACGCTAATGGTCAATATCATTTAGAGCCGCTTTTAAGACGAGAGGAAAAAACTGTTAATTTCCGTTTGGGAGATGAAAGTTGTTCGTTACAAATTTCAAGAGATTATATAGAGCTGGTACATGAGGAAAGAGGAACGGAACAAATCATTTGCTTAGACGAAAAGGATATAGAACAATTGGTTAATGGAAATGTACGATTGCAAATGTTAATGAACGATGGACGTGTACAATATTCGGGAACGTATCGAACGATGCTATTAGTCGAATCGATGTTTCATATATGTAAACCGATGTCAGTAGGTGCTTAAAATTCTGAAGGTTCATTTTTTGCGAAAATTTCTGTTGACATGGTGTTTGGATATTGATACAATTCAATTCATAAAATATAGACAATTTCATAAATTACAAATCAGACGAAAATTGAATCTGATTTCTCTTATCAAGAGAGGTGGAGGGACTGTGCCCTGTGAAGCCCGGCAACCGTCAACTTATGTTGAAATGGTGCCAATTCCTGCAAAGCAAATGCTTTGAGAGATGAGAGAGAGGGATAATGTTGTTATATACGCACATAAACCTTTCTGCTTCTCTAAAGCAGAAAGGTTTTTTTATTGTTTGAATGTGGAGGACATTCAAACAATAAAAGTAGTGATAACGGTGGACTACACGCATTAAACATAAAAAATTGCGGAGTCGACCTAAACAAAAAAAGGGGTGATACATCATGATTCTATTAGAGAATGTAAAGAAAATATATAAAGCAAAAAGCGGTGATGTCACTGCTGTAGATAACGCCAATTTAAAAATAGAAAAAGGCGAAATATTTGGTGTTATCGGATATAGCGGCGCTGGGAAAAGTTCTTTAATCAGATTGTTTAATCAGTTAGAAAAACCGACTTCTGGCCAAATTACAATTGCGAATCGTGTTATATCAACAATTACAGGAAGTGAACTTCGTAAGGCAAGGCAAGAAATCGGAATGATTTTTCAACACTTCAACTTACTTTGGTCACGAACTGTACGTGAAAATATTGAGTTTCCACTTGAAATTGCAGGTGTTGATAAAACGAAGAGAAGAAAACGTGTTGATGAATTAATTCATCTTGTCGGATTAGAAGGAAGAGGAGACGCGTACCCATCTCAGCTGAGCGGGGGACAAAAACAACGCGTTGGGATTGCAAGAGCATTAGCTAACAACCCACAAGTACTTTTATGTGATGAAGCAACGTCGGCTCTTGATCCAGAAACGACAGATCAAATTTTGGATTTACTATTAGACATCAATAAGCGCCTTGGTTTAACAATTGTACTCATTACACATGAGATGCACGTAATTCGAAAGATTTGTAATCGAGTGGCGGTAATGGAGAGAGGAAAGATTGTAGAAACGGGTCCAGTACTTGATGTATTCCGTAATCCGAAGCAAGATATTACGAAACGATTTGTACAGCAGTTAACAGATTCTGAAGATACAAATGAAATGATTGAAAGTTTAATTGAAAAATATCCAGATGGAAAAGTAATTCGTTTGCAGTTTATTGGTGAGGCTGTAGAAAGACCAGTGCTTCAACGATTGATGCAACGCAGTGATATAGAAGTTAGCATTTTGCAAGGAAATATCGCACAAACGAATAACGGTTCTTACGGTAGTTTAGTTGTTCATTTAAATGGTGAGGAAACAGCGATCCAGCAAGCAATAGAAGGAATTCATCAAGATCAAGTAGAGCTGGAGGTGATTGCACATGGATAAGTTACTCGCAAATGTTGATTGGAATCAAATGTTAGAAGCAACGGGTGAAACGTTATATATGACGGCAATCGCAGCTCTTGCGACATTTGTTTTAGGACTAATTTTAGGATTGTTACTCTTCATGACAGCAAAAGATAATTTATGGGAAAACAAATCAATTAATACGGTGATTGGAGCATTCGTAAATATATTCCGTTCTATACCGTTCATCATTTTAATTATTTTATTAATCCCATTCACAAAGATTCTTCTTGGAACAATTCTTGGAGCAAGTGCAGCGCTGCCGGCTTTAATTATTGGAGCGGCACCATTCTACGCGAGAATGGTTGAAATCGCACTTCGCGAAATTGATAAAGGTGTAATTGAAGCTTCAAAAGCAATGGGAGCAAAAACAAGCACAATTATTTTGAAAGTGTTAATTCCAGAATCGTTACCAGCATTAGTATCTGGTATTACGGTTACGACAATTGCTTTAGTAGGATATACAGCAATGGCGGGAGTTGTTGGTGCTGGTGGCCTTGGAACACTTGCTTACTTAGAAGGATTCCAAAGAGGAAATAACGATGTAACAATCGTTGCGACAATTTGTGTGTTACTAGTTGTATTTTTAATTCAGTGGATTGGTGATAGTTTAACGACTCGAATAGATAAACGATAATAAAAAACGGGAGGATGTTTCAAATGAAAAAATTATTACTTACGGCACTTATTTCAACTTCAATTTTTGGCTTAGCTGCTTGTGGCGGGAAAGATAAAGATGAAAAGAAGCTTGTTGTTGGTGCTTCTAACGTACCGCACGCTGAAATTTTAGAAAAGGCAAAACCGTTACTTGAGAAAAAAGGAATTGAATTAGAAGTGAAAAAATTCCAAGATTACGTGTTGCCAAATAAATCGTTAGCGGATAAGGATTTAGATGCAAACTACTTCCAGCACATTCCGTATTTAGAAAAAGAAATTAAAGATAAAAAGTATGACTTTGAAGTAGCAGGGAAAATTCATTTAGAGCCAATTGGTGTATATTCTCAAAAATATAAGAGCTTAAAAGAACTTCCGGACGGAGCGACAATTATTATGAGTAATTCTGTTGCTGACCATGGACGTGGTTTAGCAATTTTACAAAAAGAAGGTATTTTAAAAGTTAAAGATGGGGTAGATCCAGTTAAAGCAACTCCAAAAGATATTGCAGATAATCCGAAAAATCTAAAATTCAAAACGGATATCGAGCCTGGTTTATTGCCACAAGTGTATAACAATAAAGAAGGCGACGCTGTTTTAATTAACTCTAACTATGCAATTGATGCAAAGTTAAATCCGGAAAAAGATGCAATTGCAATTGAAGGAAATGATTCACCGTACGCAAACATAGTAGCTGTTCGTAAAGGCGATAAAGATAAGAAAGAGATTAAAGCTCTTGTAGAAGTATTACATTCTAAAGAAATTGAAGACTTCATTAATAAAGAATATAAAGGGGCAGTTGTTCCTGTAAAAGAATAATTGCTGAAAAGGGCTGGTGTATGCCAGCCTTTTTTATAACTACATAACTATAGGGGAGAAGGGGACATCATATGAGAAAGATTCTATTGTCAGTTGTTACAGCGCTGTCTGTATTTACATTAGCTGCTTGCGGAGGGAAAGAAGAGAATAAGCTTGTTGTTGGAGCTTCTAACGTGCCGCACGCTGTTATTTTGGAGAAAGCACAGCCAATCTTAGAGAAAAAAGGCATTAAGTTAGAGATTAAAAAGTTCCAGGATTATGTACTGCCAAATAAAGCGTTAGCGGATAAGGAAATTGATGCGAACTACTTCCAACACATTCCTTACTTAGATAAAGAAATTCAAGAAAAGGGATATAAAATTGTAAACGCAGGAAAAATCCATTTAGAGCCAATGGGGATTTATTCTAAGAAATATAAAAGTTTAAAAGAATTGCCAGATGGCGGAACAGTTATTATGAGTAATAACGTAGCGGAGCGTGGCCGTATGCTCGCATTGTTACAAAAAGGCGGCGTTATTAAATTAAAAGACGGTGTAGATGTTGTTAAAGCGACAGTAAAAGATGTTGTAGAAAATCCGAAAAACTTAAAGTTTAAAACAGATGTAGAGCCTGGATTGTCACCAAAGCTGTATGAAAATAATGAGGGAGATGCTTTATTTATTAATTCGAACTATGCAATTGATGCAAAATTAAATCCAACGAAGGATGCAATTGCGATTGAAGGATCAGACTCTCCGTATGCAAACATCATTGCAGTTCGTAAAGGTGACGAGAAGAAAAAAGAAATTAAAGAATTAGTAGAAGTATTGCATTCAAAAGAAATTCAAGACTTTATTAATAAAGAATATAAAGGTGCTGTACTTCCGATAAGTGAATAATTATAAGGAAAGGACTGGGAATTTACCGGTCCTTTTTTCTTTATATAAATAAGAAGAAAGGTGTATCATATAAAGGTGAAAAGGAAATACTTATATACATTTGTGAAAAAACGGTTACTTTTTTTCGTCGTTTGCGATATCATTTTATTTGATATAAAATTAGAATGAGAATAAAATGAGAATATGAACGTTTTAGGAATTTTTAAAATGTATATATAGGATTAATGGAGGTATTGAGATGGCTGGTTCTACATTAACGGTTAAAGACTTACACGTATCAATTGACGGCAAAGAAATTTTAAAGGGTGTAAACCTTGAAGTAAAAGGTGGAGAAATCCACGCAATTATGGGACCTAACGGAACAGGTAAATCAACTTTATCTTCTGCAATTATGGGTCACCCAAAGTATGAAGTAACAGAAGGTAGCATCATCATCGACGGTGAAGATGTATTAGAAATGGAAGTAGACGAGCGCGCACAAGCGGGTCTATTCCTAGCAATGCAATATCCAAGTGAAATTAGCGGAGTAACAAACGCTGACTTCTTACGTTCTGCAATTAACGCACGTCGTGAAGAAGGCGATGAAATTTCTCTTATGAAATTTATCCGTACATTAGATAAAAACATGGAATTCCTAGAAATGGATCCAGAAATGGCACAACGTTACTTAAACGAAGGTTTCTCTGGTGGAGAGAAAAAACGTAACGAAATTCTTCAATTAATGATGATTGAGCCAAAAATCGCAATCTTAGACGAAATCGACTCAGGTCTTGATATCGATGCATTAAAAGTTGTATCTAAAGGTATTAACCAAATGCGCGGCGAAGAGTTCGGTTGCCTAATGATTACGCATTACCAACGTTTATTAAACTACATCACTCCAGACTTCGTTCACGTTATGATGAACGGTCGTATTGTTAAATCTGGTGGCCCTGAGCTTGCACAACGTCTAGAAGCTGAAGGTTACGACTGGATTAAAAAAGAATTAGGTATTGAAGACGAAACAGCAGAGCAAGAAGCGTAAGAGAGGAGCATAAACATGACAATCGGTACATTACCTTTCGATCAAGAAACAATCCGTCAGCGCGCAAGCGAAGTAAACGAAGCTGCTTGGTTGACTGAGTTCCGCTTACAAGCTCTTGCACAAGCAACAGAACTTCCAATGCCAACGCCTGATAAAACGAAAATTGAAAAATGGGACTTTATCGGAAAAGGCGACGCTGCTAAGCAAGAGCCTGTAAGTTCTTTAACAGAGCTTCCAGAAGCAGTGAAAAACTTAATCGATGAAAATAACAGTGTATTAGTACAACGTACTGGTACAACTGCGTTCGTTTCTTTAGCAGACGAAGCAAAAGAAAAAGGTGTTATTTTTACAGACATCGTAACAGCTGCAACAGAGCATGCTGAACTATTACAAAAGTATTTAATGAAAGACGGCGTGAAGGTAGACGAGCATCGTTTAACTGCACTTCATGCTGCATTAATCAACGGCGGTGCATTCGTATATGTTCCGAAAAACGTTGTTCTTGAAACTCCACTTCAAGCTGTATTCTTAGTAGACGGCGAAGAAGCTAACGTATATAACCATGTATTATTCGTAGCTGATGCGAACAGTACTGCAACTTATGTAGAAAACTATGTTGCAAATGAAAATGCTAAAGGTATTGCAAATATCGTAGCAGAAGTAATCGTGGAACAAGGCGCACAAGTTAAATTTGGTGCGGTTGATCTATTAGCAAAAGACGTAACAACTTACGTTAACCGCCGCGGTGTTGTTGGACGCGACGGCCGCATTGATTGGGCTCTAGGCCTTATGAATGACGGAAATACAATTTCCGAGAACGTTACAAACTTAATGGGCGACGGTTCATATGCTGATACGAAAACAGTAACAATTGGCCGTGGTAACCAAACGCAAAACTTTACAACTAAAGTTGTTCACTTCGGTAAACACTCTGAAGGTTGGATTTTAAAACACGGTGTACAAAAAGATAGTGCAACATCTATCTTTAACGGAATTGGTAAGATTGAACACGGTGCATCTAAATCAAACGCACAACAATCTTCTCGCGTTCTTATGTTAGATGAGAAAGCTCGTGGGGATGCAAACCCAATTCTTTTAATCGACGAAGATGATGTAATGGCAGGTCACGCAGCTTCAGTAGGCCGCGTAGATCCGTACCAATTATACTACTTGATGAGCCGTGGTATTCCAAAACGCGAAGCAGAACGTTTAGTCATCCATGGATTCTTAGCACCTGTAGTAAATGAGCTTCCAATTGAAGGAGTAAAAGCACAGCTTGTTGAGGTAATTGAAAGGAAAGTTCGCTAATGAATATTCATGAAATACGCAAACAGTTTCCAATTCTTGATCAAAAAGTGAACGGCAAACAACTTGTATATTTCGATAGTGCAGCAACTTCTCAAAAACCAATTCAAGTCATTGAAACGTTAGAACGTTACTATAAAGAATATAATTCTAACGTGCATCGCGGTGTTCATACGCTCGGTACGAAAGCTACCGACGCGTATGAAGGTGCACGCGAGAAAGTTCGCAAGTTTATTAACGCGAAATCAATGGAAGAGATTATTTTCACGCGCGGAACGACAACTGCATTAAATACAGTAGCGGCTAGCTATGGTCTTGAAAATGTAAAAGAAGGCGATGAAATCGTTATTTCTTACATGGAGCACCATAGTAACATCATTCCGTGGCAACAAGTTGCGAAGAAAACTGGTGCAACTTTAAAATACCTTCCGCTTCAACCAGACGGTACAATTTCTTTAGAAGATGTTCGTCAAACAGTTACACCGAATACAAAAATCGTTTCTATTATGCAAGTTTCAAACGTGCTTGGAACGATTAACCCTGTAAAAGAAATCGGAGCGATCGCACACGAAAATGGCGCAATTATGGTCGTTGACGGTGCACAAAGTACACCTCACATGAAAGTAGATGTACAAGATTTAAACTGTGATTTCTACGCATTATCTGCTCATAAGATGTGCGGACCTACAGGCATCGGCGTATTATATGGTAAAAAAGAATTGCTGAACAATATGGAGCCAATTGAATTTGGCGGTGAAATGATTGATTTCGTAGATTTACAAGAATCTACTTGGAAAGAGCTTCCGTGGAAGTTTGAAGCAGGTACACCGATTATCGGTAATGCAATCGGACTTGGTGCGGCAATTGATTTCCTAGAAGAAATCGGTCTTGATAATATTGAAAAGCATGAACATGAATTAGCGCAATACGCTTTAGAAAGATTATCAGAAGTAGATGGCGTTACAATTTATGGTCCAAAGCATCGCGCTGGTCTTGTTACATTTAATATTGAAGACGTACATCCTCACGATGTAGCGACTGTATTAGATGTAGAAGGCATTGCAGTTCGCGCAGGACATCACTGTGCACAACCGCTTATGAAGTGGCTAAAAGCTTCTTCAACAGCACGTGCGAGCTTCTATTTATATAATACAAAAGAAGAAATTGATACATTTGTTGAATCGCTAATCAAGACAAAGGAGTATTTCACAAATGTCATTTAATAATTTAGATACGTTATATCGTCAAGTTATTATGGATCATTATAAGAATCCCCGTAACAATGGCGTGTTAGAAGATAGTGTTACTGTTAACTTGAACAATCCAACTTGCGGCGATCGTATTCAACTTACGATGAAAGTAGAAGAAGGTATTGTGCAAGAGGCGAAGTTTGAAGGCGAAGGATGTTCAATCTCAATGTCTTCAGCTTCAATGATGACACAAGCAGTAAAAGGTAAGAAAATTGAAGAAGCACTTCAGCTTTCGAAAATTTTCTCTGACATGATGCTAGGAAAAGAGTACGATGACAGCATCGATTTAGGAGATATTGAAGCATTACAAGGCGTATGCAAGTTCCCTGCACGTATTAAATGTGCAACATTAGCGTGGAAAGCGTTAGAAAAGGGCTTAAACGAAGATAAGTAATGTTAAAGGTTCCTAAAAATGAGGTTATCTAAGGAGGGACACACCAACATGGCGAAGCAACTGCCAGATATCGGCGATTACAAATATGGTTTCAAAGACAAAGACGTTTCGATTTTCCGTGCTGGACGCGGTTTAACAAAAGAGATCGTTGAAGAGATTTCACGTATGAAAGAAGAACCACAGTGGATGTTAGACTTCCGTTTAAAATCACTGGATAAGTTCTATGAAATGCCAATGCCACAATGGGGCGGCGACTTAAATGACTTAGATTTCGATGAAATTACGTACTACGTAAAACCATCTGAGAAATCTGAGAAGTCTTGGGATGAAGTACCTGATGAAATTAAAGCAACATTTGATAAATTAGGTATTCCAGAAGCTGAGCAAAAATATTTAGCTGGTGTATCTGCACAGTACGAATCTGAAGTTGTATACCACAACATGAAAGAAGACCTAGAAGCTCTAGGAATCGTCTTCAAAGATACAGATAGCGCATTAAAAGAGAACGAAGATATTTTCCGTGAGCATTTCGGAAAAGTAATCCCACCAACAGACAACAAATTCTCTGCATTAAACTCTGCAGTTTGGTCTGGTGGATCATTCATCTACGTTCCAAAAGGTATTAAAGTTGATACACCACTTCAAGCGTATTTCCGTATTAACTCTGAAAATATGGGACAATTCGAGCGTACGCTTATCATCGTAGACGAAGGTGCACACGTACACTACGTAGAAGGTTGTACAGCACCTGTTTACACTACTAACTCACTTCACAGTGCGGTAGTAGAAATCATCATTAAAAAAGATGCGTATTGCCGTTATACAACAATCCAAAACTGGGCGAACAACGTATACAACCTAGTTACAAAACGTGCGGTTTGTGAAGAAAACGCGACGATGGAATGGATTGATGGTAACATCGGATCTAAATTAACGATGAAATACCCAGCAGTTATCTTAAAAGGCGAAGGCGCTCGTGGTTTAACATTATCAATCGCGATTGCTGGTAAAGGCCAACACCAAGATGCTGGTGCGAAAATGATTCACTTAGCACCAAACACGTCTTCAACAATCGTTTCTAAATCGATTGCGAAGCATGGTGGTAAAGTAACTTACCGTGGTATCGTACACTTCGGACCAAAAGCGAAAAACTCTCGCTCTAACATCGAGTGTGACACGTTAATCATGGATAACCAATCTACATCTGATACAATTCCTTACAACGAAATCAAAAACGATTACGTTTCACTTGAGCATGAAGCGAAAGTATCGAAAGTATCAGAAGAACAATTATTCTACCTAATGAGCCGCGGTATTTCTGAGCAAGAAGCTACAGAAATGATCGTAATGGGCTTCATCGAGCCATTCACACGCGAACTTCCAATGGAATACGCAGTTGAAATGAACCGCCTAATCAAGTTTGAGATGGAAGGTTCTATTGGTTAAATAGAAATGCGGAGCCGACTGTTCAGACCCGTTGGCTAAGGTTCTTTCGCACAGAAGATGCTTTTTATCTTCTCGTGCGGAAGGTTCTTAGACATGAGGGTTTAGGAGGCAAAGCTGGACAATATTTAAAGTGGAAGCGGCTCTTTCAGAATGTGAGGGGGAAGAAGTGAAGCCACCGAACATTCTAGCCGCTAGAACTGGATAATATATGTATGAAGAAAGCGCCCTGCACAGCAGGGCGCTTTTTTGTTTTGCGGATTTGTCTTGGCTTGGGAGAGGATACCCGGGTGGGTGTTCAGCTAAATATATCAACGATTTTTCAAATATATCGATCATAAACGGGAATATATCAACGATTATTTCAATATATCAACGTTTCGACAAGGAATATCGATTTGTCGACAAGATAAGACAAAAGAAAATTCTCACATACCCCAAACATTTTATAAGAACAGAGAACGACTAGGTTTAAGACAAAGAGACTGACAAATCCACTTGAACAATCAACCACTGAATTTTATATTAAACTTTTTGACAAATCCACCCCTCCCTCCACTATCTGGAATTCTTTCCTGCATTAGCAAAAATTTCTCATATAAAAAAGGGCAATCTTTTGCTTTTTCTCACAATGCGAGTACAATGTAAAATAGCAAGAAAAGACGAAAAGTATTTACAGGATTATTGTGTGCGCATAGCGTAAATGGCAGTAAGGAACTGAGAGGAGGTTTTTTCTCTGAATATAAATAAGGAAACAATCATCCACCTTTATCATACAAACGATATACATAGTCATTTTGAAAATTGGCCGCAAATTTCTCGGTTTGTACAGGGAGAGAAAAAGCGAAGACAGGAAGCGGGAGAGACCGTTTTGACGGTTGATATCGGCGATCATGTGGATCGTTTTCATAGTATTTCGGAAGCGACGAATGGACTTGGCAATACGAAGCTTTTAAATGAGGCGTTATATGATTATGTAACGATCGGAAATAATGAAGGAATTACGTTAGCGAAGGAGCATTTGAATCGTCTATATGATGAGGCTGGATTTGAAGTGCTTGTCGCGAATTTATTTGAAAAAGAAGGTGTACGTCCGGAGTGGGCAAAGCCTTATAAATTACATACAACGACAGATGGGATTACGATTGCCTTTATCGGGTTAACGGTAGCTTATCCAGAGTTCTATCATATGCTCGATTGGCATATTGAAGATCCGCTTATCCATTTAGAGTCTATTTTAGAAGAAGTGCGAGATGAGGCTCATATTACAGTTGTCCTTTCTCACCTTGGAAAAAGCATGGATGAGTATATGGCAGAGCATTATGATATAGATGTGATTTTAGGTGCGCATACGCATCATTTATTTGAGTGTGGTGTTCTTATGAATAATACGTTACTTTGTTGTTGTGAAAAGTGGGGGCGTTACGTTGGTCACGTACAGCTTACTGTGGATATAGAGACGAAGAAACTACTGAAAAAAGACGGTAGAGCAATTAAGACGGAACGGTTAGGGGCTTATAGCGAGCCGTTATCCACAATTGAAATACTGCAGGAAGAAAGTAAGCATATAATGGCAGAGCCTGTCGTTCATTTAAAAGAGTCATTACCGGTTGATTGGTTTCATGAGGCGCCGTTTTCTCATATGTTAGCAAGTGCGCTGAAAACATGGTGCAGTGCAGAAATTGGAATGGTGAATGCTGGTGTACTTCTTGAAGGATTAGAAGAGGGTGTTGTAACGCGCGGAGATATTCACAGAATTTGTCCACATCCAATTAATCCGTGTGCTTTGAAAGTTCCAGGAAAGATATTAAGAGAAGTTATTTTGAAAGCACGTAAACCGAATATGGAGAACCTTGAGGTGAAAGGATTCGGATTTCGGGGGAAAGTGATGGGGAAAATGATTTACGCTGGTGTAGAAGTAATTCCAGATACGATTCCTGGGAATAAAATTTTATTAGAAGATGTATTGATTAACGGCGAATCGCTGGAGTTAGACCGTATATATACAGTAGGAACAATTGATATGTTTACGTTTGGATACTTATACCCAGAGCTATCCACACTTTCTAGCAAACAATATTATATGCCAGAACTACTTAGAGATGTGTTAACAGATATGTTAATAACTTATACATCTTCCGTTAAACTATAGGCTAGTTAACTTGTAACACTCATTTTTCTCTTGTCATACAGATAAGAAAGAGAGGAGTGTGAACTATGGTTAATGTGGAGCCAATTATAATTGATAATTATACGTTTATTGCAGTTAGCGTCAAACTTCCAAAGACGAATTTGCTAGCTGTAATGAGCGATAAAGGATATATTATGTGTGGTGCATTAGATGTAGGTCTTTTAAATAAGAAGTTAGGTGATCGAGGAATTATTGCTGGCCGTGCGGTTGGTGTAAGAACGATTGAACAACTTCTTGAAGCGCCACTAGAATCGGTAACGACTGGAGCTGAAGCATTAGGCATTCCAGCAGGAACGATTGGAAAAGAAGCATTATTAAAAATGAGATAAGCATATATCGTCCCTCCTTCTTGCATAGAAATGATATAAGAAGGAGGTTTTTTTATGAGTATATTTCGCTCGAAAAACTCGCGGTTTCGAAAGGGACCTATTGCCTTTCGGTATATACTGCTTATGTCGTTTATTCTTTTTGTTATATTACTTACGCAAGGGCTGTGGATTGTGAATAATAGTATTCAGCCGACCTTAATTAAATATGGAGAAGTAGAGACAAAGAAAATGGCGACGGCAATTATGACGAAGGCGGTAAAGGATCGAATTAATGAAGGATTCGATGTCGATTCGTTAATGAAAGTACAAAATGATAAAAACGGGAAAGTATCCACAATTAATTTAAATACAAAGCAAGTAAATGAAATCGTAACGTCAACGACTACGTACATAGAAAAATATTTGCAGCAAGTAGAACAAGGGAAGTTGAAGGAGCTAGGTATTTCTGAAAAAAACGGGGCGACTATGGCAGTTCCTTTTGGGCGTGTAACTGATAATGCGCTTCTTGGTAATATAGGACCAGATATTCCGATTCATTTCACGCCAATTGGGCATGTGAATACAGATATTAAACAAAAAATTGAGCCGCACGGGATCAACACTACAGCGATTCAAATTGTTATGGAAATGGAAGTAACGTTGCAAGTAATCATTCCATTTCATACGAAAGAGATAACGGTGAAACAAAATGTTCCGATTGCGACGCGTATCGTTCAAGGGGAAGTGCCTACGTATTATGGAAGCGGAAGTGTTGCTGTACCTGATAAAAAGAAAACAGATAGTTAATTGCATATAAAGTGAAACTTGAATCAATCGGGCTTTTACTGGATAAAAAATAACCGTAGCAATGCGCTACGGTTATCGTTTTGTATTTGCTCGTTCTTTGCGTTCCCAAAGGCTTAAATGCATATATGGATCGAAGGCCCATTCTGTATAGCCATTGTCTTTATATATGCCAAAATGTAAGTGGGGTGGGAATTTTCCGGCTGTACCAGGGGGGCCATAGCCAGTGCTACCAACAAACCCGATTACTTTTCCGGGCTCAACAATTTGTCCAAGCTGTATTTCTTTTGAGAACCCGCCTAAATGAGCGTAATAATGGTAATTGTTATGAAGGTCGCGAATACCAATGCGCCATCCACCAAGGCGGTTCCAACCTTTCGTTTCAATAATGCCATAGCAAGTCGATCTTACTGGCACGCCATATCCGGCAAAAATATCGGTTCCTTCATGAACTCGTCTGCCCCCAAAACTTCTTCCAGCACCGAAAGTACTACGGTAGCTATGGTCACTACGAATCGGAAGAGGAAAAGCATTTCCTTCTAAATTAATACGTCCATAATGTTTATAAATTTGGGCGTACTCGCTAATTAAATCAACTGTTTTTGCACGTCTATAATATTCCCAAAGCATAATTTTAATACGGTCTTCTGACGTTCCTTGTTTCCTTAAAATAGTCGCTGCGGTATGCAGAAGATCACGGTCGCTATTTGCATTTGCAAATCCATCTTTGTCACCATCTAAACCTATTCCGCCAAATAGAGAAATTGTATGGGGGAGAGTGTCGTTACTATTAACAGGTCCAGCCCATATTTCTGGTTTGAAATAAAGGGAAATGATGGCATCTGGTTTTTTTGGAATATCTTTTCTTACGCTCCGTATATTTCTTTCATATTGATCCATTGCAGCTAAGTAATACCATGGAATGCCTGAAGACTGCTCGGTTTCTTTATATAGTGCCATGCGCTTTTCGTATATGCTTTGCTGATTATCTTCACCGTAGGCGATGTTTTGGTGGAGAAGAAAACAAATAGAAAGCAAAAGAGAAATTTTTCGAAGCATGAAATAGACTCCTTTCACAACATCACTCTTTTTAGTGTGGGATATACGGAGTATTTCATTATAGGGAACGATTGGAAAAAATCTTAGAATCTTCATTTGAGCAAATCGCTTTCATACGTTAGAATAGATATGTTACATTGAAAGAAGCGAACACGGTAAACTATTTCATATTGTGCGGAGTTGATAACCATGACAAAACAAACAGAATATAAGCGCAAGCCCGAATGGTTGAAAATTAAGTTAAACACGAATGAAAACTATACAGGCTTAAAGAAAATGATGCGTTCTAAGAATCTTCATACCGTTTGTGAAGAGGCAAAATGTCCGAATATTCATGAATGCTGGGCTGTAAGAAAAACAGCAACATTTATGATTTTAGGTGCGGTTTGTACACGCGCTTGTCGTTTTTGTGCGGTTAAAACAGGCTTACCAACTGAGCTTGATTTACAAGAACCAGAACGCGTAGCAGATTCAGTAGTACAAATGGGCTTAAAGCACGTTGTTATAACAGCGGTTGCACGTGATGATTTAAAGGACGGCGGAGCAGCTGTTTTTGCTGAAACAGTACGAGCAGTACGTCGTAAAAACCCATTCACGTCTATCGAAGTATTACCATCTGATATGGCTGGGGTAGAAGAAAACTTAAAAATGTTAATGGATGCAAAACCAGATATTTTAAACCATAACATTGAAACAGTACGTCGATTATCTAACCGAGTTCGCGCTAGAGCAAAATATGACCGTTCATTAGAGTTTTTACGTCGAGCAAAAGAAATGCAGCCTGATATTCCAACTAAATCGAGCATTATGGTCGGCTTAGGTGAAACAAGAGAAGATTTAATTGAAGCAATGGATGACTTACGTGCAAACAATGTGGATATTTTAACTCTTGGACAATATCTACAACCATCTAAGAAGCATTTACCAGTTATTAAATATTATCCACCAGCAGAATTTGCAGAGCTTAAAGAAATTGCACTTAGCAAAGGATTTAGCCACTGTGAAGCTGGCCCACTTGTGCGTTCTTCTTACCATGCGGACGAGCAAGTACGTTCTGCAAAAGAAAAAACAGCAGAAGCTAAATAATGAAAAAAGAGAGCTAACGATTAGCTCTCTTTTTGTTTGTACTCTAAAACGGTATTTGGACATGTTAATAAAATCTTTTTTAATTCTTCTGTGGATAATTCAATTGTAAATTCAGGAACACCAGGTGTAATTAAAATTTTATCGTACGCATAAACGGAACTGTCCACAATAATTGTTACATCTTGTGAATAACCAAAAGGAGCTACACATCCTGGAGTACAGCCAGTTTTCATTCTTAGTTCATCAGGAGAACAGAGCGATAAGCGTTCTCCAGTTATTTCTTTCATCTCTCCTCGGTTAAGCCGAGTTCCTTCTAACGTAAAAAACACGTAAAAATTTCCAGATGTTGATTTTAAAAATAAGCTTTTACTTGGAGTACCTTGTAAGCCAAGTCTTTCACGTACAATCCGATCTGTCTCATAATCGAGTACCGGTTCGTGTTCGAACTTTTCATAAGAAACATTTGTTTTATGTAGTAGAGCAAGTACGTCTTCGTACATATGAAATAATACCCCTTTCTATTGTTAGAACAGTCTCTTCTCGTGGCGTCAACTGAATGTTTTTGAAAGGGATATTACTTGGACGATGCTTTCCATAAGCGTGTTATGATACATTGTTCGTCGATTGTAATTTCGTAAATATCAGGATTCGTTAAAGCTCTCCATTCATTAAAGCCAATCGTATGATCAAAATGCTTTAAAATGAGTGTAAGTAAATTGCCGTGTGTAACAAGTAGTGTTGTCGTATGGTTTAATTGTAAAACATCTTGAATAAGCGATATGGCACGGTCTGTTGCTTGTTTTGTTGACTCTCCGCCTGAAAAGGCAATATCTATGTTCGTAAAAGTGGATTCTAGTTTTTGCATCCAATCATCCATTGGAACGTTGCTCAATATGCGTTCAGTTAATCGTTCATCTTCTTGGATAGATAAGCTAGCTTGGAGCGCATAGGGCCGAATGGAATCGATAGCTCGGACAAATGGGCTTGAAATAATATGATCGATTTGTAGATGATTTTCTAAGAGGAATGTAGCAAGGTTATTTGCTTGATCTTTCCCATCGGTCGTTAATTCAGCATCACGTTTTTGCCCAGTTGCTGAACAATGTCGTATTACAATAATTTTCTTCATAATTCATCCCCATCTTTCAAGTTGACGCTATATACTTCGACAAATGTGGAAATAATTCCTTTTTATTGGAAACGGCATATGGATTTAAATATGTGGAAAAGTAATGTGGATAATAAAAAATTGAGGTGCAATGATGAAAAAAATGATATGTATCATATTCATTATTTGTTTTCTTACGCAATTGTCCACAACATATGCAGAATCCAACCAAAAACTAAATTATCCAAGCAATCGAAATAAGTCATTTGTGAGTGAGGATGTTTTTTATAAACAGTTAGATAAGAAAATCTATAAAGAATATAAAAATGCAGCATATAGTGTTCGGAAAAAAATCTTATTTAAAGAAGTGCCTGATGAAGAATTTTCTTTCCTAAAAAAAACAGCTGTCGGTTGTCGAAGTAGAGTGGTGCTTCAAGATTTTTTTGTTCACCCTGATCGCCAAGTTTATTTTTTCGCTTCTTTTACTCAAAATGAAGTAGAAGAGTTTCATAAGTACATCGTTATAGATGCAGAAACAAAGAGGGAGCTAAAGGAGGGTAAAAGTTATCATCATTGTGATAGTCCTTATAAAAAATAACCCACCAACCGGTGGGTTATTTTTTTACTCTGGTACACTCATTAATTTCTCTTTCATTTTGCGAATAAGAACGACAGCACCAATTGTACAGAGAAGTGTAATTCCTTCGGCAACAAAGATATTGATTGTCTTTGTTTGGTAAAGTGCCGCAAAGAAGTCTACAAATGCGTGGAATAGTATAGCGTATACTAGGAAGATATATTTCTTCTGTTTTACTGCGTATAAAACAAGCATTGTAAAGGCGATTTGAAGCACGAGTGCCATAATTCTTTCTACACTACCAAGGAAGTATAAGTAGGCAGGTTGCTGAATTAACATGTCTTGTAAAATGCTGAGTTCGGGTTTTTGTTCAATCAGTTGAGCGAAGCTACCATCGTTAATAGAATTAGCAAAGATTAATGCTTGTAATGCAGAAAAACCGCCAATTAAAATAGATTCAATTCCGCCGTGACCAATTCCATAAGCGAAGCCATCTTTATATTCTAGATATTTTTTTAGTAAGAAGAAGAAGGCAACGAAGCGTCCTAATTCTTCAAAAATACCAGCAGTCAATCCGCCATAAATTGCGAAGGCAAACGGATTTTCTAAAAATGGAGCGATTGTTGGATTACCGCGCATAAATAGGTGGAATGGTGTTTCAAGAATTTGGGTAAATCCGATAAAGATAAGAACACCAATGCCGACCACTTTCCAATTAATATTATATTTTTTACGGAAATAAACGAGTACGATAATTGGGACCAGAATCGAGACAATGAGTTGAAATATGATGCTGGCAATTACAGTATTTGAAACCATACTTTCACCGCTTTCTAATATATGTACATATCTATTATGCATGAAATACGGGAGAGATGAAACTTTTAGAAAGAAAATGAATTTACTTATTGACTCTAACGTTGCGTCATACTTTATCGTATGTACTAAGGGGGAGATACAAATGACAATGAGAGTAAAAGAAGTAGCTGATTTAGTTGGAATTAGTGTGCGCACACTGCATCATTACGATGAAATTGGGTTGTTAACCCCAGACGAGACGACAGAGTCTGGATATCGTCTGTATTCCAATGAGAATTTAGAGACATTGCAGCAAATTTTGTTTTTTAAAGAACTAGGCTTCCCTTTGAAAAAAATTAAAGAGATTATCATGAGTCCATCATTTGATCGCGAAGAGGCACTACAGCTTCATAAGAAAATGCTTCTTGAAAAGCGTACCAGATTAGATAAGGTGATTGCGACGATTGATAAAACAATTCAGCATACAAAAGGAGAGATTGAAATGACGAACAAAGAGAAGTTTGAAGGATTCGATTTCAGCCATAACCCATATGAAGAAGAAGCACGTGAAAAATGGGGAGACGCAGCTGTAGATAAAGCGAACGAATATGCAAAAGGTATGTCAAAAGAGAACCAAGAAGAGTTTAATACTATTTATAGAAATTTAGCGGTACTGAGACACGGTGCACCAGATTCTAAAGAGGCGCAGGGAGCAATCAAAGTATGGTACGATTACTTGCAAAACTTTAGTCACTATTCATTAGACGCTTTTAAGGGACTCGGTCAAATGTATGTCGCTGATGAGCGCTTCACGAAAAATATCGATAAGTTTGGCGAGGGGTTAGCGCAGTTTATGTGTGATGCGATGGAAGTTTATGCGGATCGTAATAAAAAGTAAAACAGGTGGAGATTTTCTCCACCTGTTTTACTTTTTAATCATATCATTCAAGGCCTGATCTCCCGTATTGTTCAAATGAGGATTTTTACTCATTTCACGTTTTAGCATATCGAGGCTTTGCGTATATTCTGTATCATTTAATGCGCCAGATTGAAGGCCTTGAATTTGGGAAATCAACTTTTGGTCTGTTGATACATATGCTTTATAATAGCGAGGGACGATGGACAAGGCAGCTCTATATACTTGATCCGCTACAAGTTTTGGATCCGTTGTGTTTGCACGATATACAACAAATACTTCATCATCGGTAACGAGTGTAGCAGCGTTTGTAACGTCAGGAAGTTTGACGGTCATGCTTGTAATCATTTCAGCGACTTTCTCGCGATTAATGGCCCCTACTTGTTTGTTAGATACTTCATGCTTTTGTTTAGAAGAATAACCGACTCTTGTGAGTCTTGTATTTGTATTTTCCGTATGATACATGTCGTTTTTATTGGAAACAAGAACACGGCTTCCTTCTTCACGTTCCATTTCAGCTTTGTTCGCTGATTGGCACCCTGCAAATAAGGAAATAGTGAGAAGGGAAAGTAAAATTTGTTTTTTCACGATGTATCACCTCCTTCTCCATAGCATGCACTAATTTTCAATTTTTTGTATTTGAAATTGTTGGTTGGTATGCTTTGTGATACGATAAAAAGAAGAATGCTTAGAGAGGAAGTTAATGATGGAGCAAAAGCAAGAGCAAGAGATTCATGCTACGGTGAGCATTAATAATGTTCAGTACGAAGTAATTAAAAACTTTCGTGACGGTTTTAGTGAAGAAGCATTTAAAGAGCGCTATGCAGAAATTTTAAATAAATATGATTATATCGTTGGGGACTGGGGATATGAGCAACTTAGATTGCGCGGATTCTTTGATGATAGTAACCAACGTGCGACATATGATACGAAAATTAGTACGTTAACGGAGTATTTATACGAGTACTGTAACTTCGGTTGTGCACACTTCGTATTAAGAAAAGCGAAGAAATAAAAAAATCCTCTTACAATTGTAAGAGGATTTTTTGCATATGCTCGCTTATAAACAAATCGAGATATAATCGCCTTCAGAAAGTATTGTATTTGGCTTCATTTGTTGTCCGTTCAATTGAATATCCCCATTTTTAATTTTATCCACAATGAGTGTACGGCTCCAGTCAGAAATATATGTGGATAAGGCTTTATCGATGCGGTGGGAACCGAAAATGAGGTCTAATACAAGCGTGATTTCGGCTATGCCGTTTTCTTTATGTTGCATAATGGAAATAGTAGTAGTTGTTTCGGCTTGATCTTGCTGGGTCATATCGATCGTTTCAACGTGATCAGTAAATGATTTATAAATACGCAGTTTTTGATTCCACGTATGATCTTTCGGACATTTATAAATAGCAAAGCGGTATATGTTTTTTCCATTGGCGTTATGCCTACGAATATTCGTATCAGTAAATAGGGTAGTACGTCCGCAATTTTTACAATATTTTTCGATTGTGTGTTGCTGATTTTCATATAAACTCCAAGAAAGTTGTACTTTCTGCATTTTCCTTCACCTCTTATAGTAGTGGCAAAGAAACGTAATACAGCTATTTGGATGTCTTGTAGTATGAAGACATGAGAAAAAGACAAAAATAAAAGGAGGTTCCCCAAAGAGGAACCTCCGTAAACATCATACTACAGATGCAATACGTTCCTTTGTAATGGGAATGGGCAGACTACTCCCTTGAAAAAGCGTGGTGCTTTTTTGAGAGTAATGCTATCCAATTGCTGGTCCATTACAAAGTAAATGTTGGCATACGTAGATAACGTCCTTTCTATCCAAATAGATTTATTCTTAATTATAACATAAAAGATTGAAAATTCGAAACTCTTATAACGGAAAAACACCAGCTAAAATAGCTGGTGCATACGATAAATTATATAAGTTCAAATAAAAATGAGCGTAACTCTTCTGCAATTTCTTCAGTCATAGAAAATGCGTGCTCTAAGTAGCCTGGTTCGTTTAAATCGTCAGCACCGATAATTGCAAATTTATTACTTTGCATATCAAGTACAATTGTTTTACCGTAATGACGATCGGAATATAAAAGCGCTAAATCATGACGCTCATTTTCTCCCATAAAGCTAACGAAACGAGTTTTTGTAGCGACAGTGTCGTCGTACAGAAAGAAACGTTCTTCCATACACATGGCTCCTTTTATTAAATATCTAAGTTTAAGTGTGGCTTATGATCTAAATGGTGATGCGTTTTAATGAATCGTACTGTTCTTGTTTTGTAACGCATTACGATAGAGTATGTTTCAGCTAAATCTCCGCCTAGGAATTTCACGCCGTCTAATAACTCACCAGCAGATACACCTGTTGCTGAGAAGATTGCATCATCACCAGATACTAAATCGTCTAACATAAGAAGTTGACGAGGATCTTCTAATCCCATTTCACGACAACGAGCTTCTTCTTCTTCGTTCATTGGAACTAAGCGAGCTTGCATTTCACCTTCAAGGCACTTTAATGCTGCTGCAGAAATAACACCTTCTGGAGCTCCGCCAATACCTACGAATAAGTCGATACCCGTTCCAGGTAGTGCTGTTGCGATTGACGCACCAACATCACCGTCACCAAATAATTTTACGCGTGCACCTTTTGCACGAACACGGTCAATAATATCTTGATGACGCTCACGTTCTTGAACGATAACTGTTAGATCACGAATCTTTTTATTGTTAGCTTCTGCTACAATTTCAATTGTTTTTTCAATTGGATCATCTAAGCTAATTTTACCAGCTGCTTTTGGACCAACCGCGATTTTTTCCATGTACATATCAGGAGCATGAAGAAGGTTCCCTTTGTCTGCGATTGCAATAACTGCCATTGCATTTGCAAGACCTTTTGCAACGATGTTTGTACCTTCTAATGGGTCAACGGCGATGTCTACTTCTGGACCGTTACCTGTTCCTAGTTCTTCACCAATATACAACATCGGTGCTTCATCAAGTTCTCCTTCACCGATTACAACTGTACCTGCCATGTTTACTGAATCAAACATATCACGCATTGCTGTAGTTGCTGCATCATCTGCTTCGTTCTTCTTTCCGCGGCCCATCCACTGTGCGGATGCTAATGCTGCTGCTTCTGTTACACGGACAATTTCTAGTGCGAGTTCACGTTCCAAGATTTCATTCCTCCAATTTCAAAAATCATACAAATATAACTATAACAAATAACGGAGAAAAGGTGAATTCGAAAAATTGTCGATTTTTTCAGAAGAAAGCGTTACAATTAAAATGTAAATGCTTTAATTTCCAGGTAGGTGACATTCATGTATTTTGTAGACAGAAAGAAAATAGAACAAATGCTAGTATGTTTAGAACGAGCAACAAGTACATTTCAAGAGAAAAAGATATATGAAACCGAGTTTGAATTTTACGCATTAGAGCGCATAGCCCATCTTATTATTGATACTGTATTAGATGTAGGAAATGCGATGATTGATGGATTTATTATGCGCGATCCAGGAAGCTATGAAGATATTATTGATATTTTAATGGATGAGCGAGTGATAAGTGAAGAAGATGGACAAGGGATGAAAGAAATTATCCTTCTTCGAAAAATGCTTACGCAAGATTATATTCAAATGAATCATGATGAATTATATAAGACGATTCAAAAACATATTGCAGTGGTAGAAAAATACCCAGCAAATATTCGCAGTTATTTAGAAAAGGAATTAGGACCTGTATCTGCATTTGTACCAGAATAATTATGCTTATAAGATCCCCAGAGAATGCCTTTTGGGGATCTTATATTGTATGTGAGAAAGAAAAGGGAGAAGGGTGAAGTATGGGGGAAGCACGTACTACGAAAGACGAGATTGTACAATTGTTGAAAGTAAAGGGAGAGCACACAGTAGCGGAACTAGCTGACGTTTTAGAGATTACAGAAATGGCAATCAGAAGACATTTAAGTAATCTTGAGAAAGATGGACTCATTTATTCTAAGATGGTAAGGCAACATGTCGGAAGACCAACTTATTTGTATGGATTAAGTGAAAAGGGAGAAGATACATTCCCGAAAGAGTATAAGCAATTTGCGATTGATATGCTAGAAGATTTAGCTCGGATGGGCGATGAAAAAATACTTCAATATGTTTTAAAAGAAAGAACGAAGCGTATGGAAGAACAGTTGCAAAAGCGAGTGAGTAATCAAAAGAATTTAGCATATAAAGTGCAAGAGATAGCAGCTATGCAAGAGAAAAATGGTTATATGGTTCAAATAAAGAGAGATGGAGAGAAATCTTTCGTAATTGAAAAACAAAACTGTCCGTTAAAAGAAATTGCAGAGAGATTTCCGCAAGTATGTAAAGATGAAAAAGAGATGTATAAGCGTTTATTTACGAACGCAGATGTGAAAACGCTAGCAAACATGTGCGAGGGCGATTGTAGTTGTTCTTACCAAATAAAAGAGAAAAAATGAACGTTATGGGGCGCTTTAAGGTAAAGCGTTTTTTTCTTTTGGAAAAGCGGGTAATATAAGAGTGGTATGATAAGGTGAGAACGTTAGCATAAAAGGAGAGACATAATCGATGTATAAAGGTTACTTAATTGACTTAGACGGTACGATGTATCGCGGGGAAGAACAAATTGAAGAAGCAAGCGACTTCGTCAAAGCATTAGGAGAGCGCGGCATTCCATATTTATTCGTTACGAATAACTCAACTCGCAAACCAGAACAAGTGGCAGAAAAGCTTGTTCGTTTCGATATTCCAGCGAAAGCGGAGCAAGTATTCACAACGAGTATGGCGACTGCGAACTTCATTTATGAACGTAAACAAGATGCAACTGTATATATGATTGGTGAAGAAGGCTTACACGATGCACTTGTGGAAAAAGGATTTGAACTTGTGGATGAAAATCCTGATTTCGTTGTTGTTGGTTTAGATCGTGACATCACATATGAAAAATTAGCAAAAGCGTGTCTTGCTGTGCGTAACGGCGCGACGTTTATTTCTACAAATGGAGACATTGCCATTCCGACTGAGCGCGGATTGTTACCAGGTAACGGCTCATTAACATCAGTTGTAGCAGTATCAACAGGTGTGGATCCAATCTTTATCGGAAAACCAGAATCAATCATCATGGAACAAGCGTTAAAAGTTCTTGGTATAGGAAAAGATGAAGCATTAATGGTTGGGGATAACTATGATACAGACATTTTAGCGGGAGTAAATGCTGGCATGCATACGCTTCTTGTCCACACTGGAGTCACAACTGTGGAGAAGTTAACAGAATATGAAGTACAACCAACGCAAGTTGTGCATAACTTGACGGAGTGGATTGAGAAGATGTAATGAAAAACAGGTAACCGAAGAGGTTACCTGTTTTTTTTATTAAAACGCACGATTCACAACATCTTTAACTTCTTCAAGATATTGTTTACGCACACCATCATCCACAGAAGGAACACTCGTATAGAATGTGTGCTCAATTGTTTCAATGCCTGTAAATTCAAAAATACCAACATCTGCTGTTTTCTTCATTGCGTCAAACATCCCGCCTGCTGTGTATGCCTCTTTCGTATTACCCATTGTAGATAATAACAATCCTTTTTTACCGCTTAATAACTTTTCAATGCCGTTTTCACCGTAAGCATAAGCGAATCCATGGCTAAATACACGGTCAACGTATCCTTTTAAAATAGCAGGAAGTCCCGCCCACCAAACTGGATAAATGAATGTAATGCTATCAGCCCAAGAGATATGCTCTTGCTCTTCTTTAATATCTTCTGGTGTGTTTCCTTGAGAAAATGAGATGAAATCGGAAGCGCTTAATACTGGATTGAAGTTTAATTCGTATAGATCGCGAACGCGTACTTCATGACCTTTTTCTTCTAATTCACTTTTTACCGTTTCTAAAATTGCATGGTTGAAGCTTTCTGTATTTGGGTGTGCATAAACGATTACATGTTTCATTGTTCTTCCTCCTATTTTGTGGATATGTGAATAGTTATTTGTATATATGTAACCATTATGGTTACTCCTTTTATGGAAGTCAAGTAATACATATGTATAAAAAGACGCTCAAAAATCGCCTTTTTATACCCCGCTCATACAAAGTACAAAGAAGACAAATAAAATAATGACAAGACCAATGCCGAAGTTAAATACGAGAGTGCTATCCATATATGTAGCCTCCTTGTTTGAAAGTAAAAAGCACTCTAGTTAAGAGTGCTTTTTTATTTTGAATCTACTTTATAACTTTTAGAAAGTGATTCATGCTTGTAATGATTTACATTATTTTATGTATTTATACTTTGAAATGAGTAAGTCCTTGTGGGATATAGAAAAAAAGACACTCTTTCGAGTGTCTTTTAAGATGACAAAATGTGCCAATTGCTTGAGGTTGATAAGACGCTAATTTCCGTGTTAGCGCCTTTTCTTTAATCAAGAAGTGTAGCAACAGCGATTCAAATAAATTGTACCATTTGTTTAATTGTGGTGCGTATGCAATTGTGCATATTTTAATCATGAGGTAGGTAATGAACTGTGAATAATTTGAAGTGATTTATTTACGATTTCTTCTGCGGCATATATGCCGATTGCGTCTGTTTTTAAAATATAGGATTGTAAGTTATCATGCATTGCTCCTAACTCACCATGAAGTGGTGCGAAGGCATGGTTCGCCTTTTCAAGCATGCATAAATCAAGTAAAGAATCCCCAGCTGTAATAATCGTATCTATTTGCAAAATTTCTTTTATATATTGCACGGCATCCCATTTGTTAATTGGTTTTGGTACAAAGTATAGCTTCCTACCTTGAAGTGAATGATTCCAGCCTTGTTTGTCTAACCAGGAAGTGAAGGATGATAATTCATCATAAGGAATGTTCTCCCGTTTAATGATGCAATAATGGAATAGATCATCGGCTGTTTTTTGTGATATAACCCAATCTTTATGAGCAATTTGTCCAAACTCCTTTAGTATGTCGTTTCTCTCTATACATTCAACCGATAGTCTTTCTTTTACTGTCCTGTTCCAAGTACCATCTTGTTTACCGTTATGAAGGATATTACCGCCGTTACTTGTAATGGCGTATTCGGGAATGATTTCGTTTTGGAATAAAGTAATACGCTGAAACTGCTCAATAGTTCTTGTTGTAACTGGGATGAAATGTGAGTGCAGTTGTAATTTTTTTAGTAGTGAAATGGTTTTATGTGATATGAAAGAAATTTCTTTCCCATCTAAAGTTTCAATGAGTTGAATTGATTCATCTTCTATAGGGGCACGAAACGATTTCCGGGAATAAATAAGCGTTTGATCAAGATCACTGGCAAAAATCATAACGTTTCCCTCCTAAGAGGCTTAATGAGCCCGCAACATGAATAAGTCATATTCTCATAGATTTCAATAGGGACATTCTTTTCTTTAGCGAGAAGTAAAATATGCTTTAAATCGGGATTGTTTTGCTTACATATTAAAATTTTCCACGGTATTCTCCGGAGTAATACGCGAGTTGTTTCACCGACTCCTGGTTTGATTAAGTTAATATCGTCAATTTCAAAGTGACTTTGGATAGACTGTATATCTTTTAATCCTTGCCAAGAGGGATCAGTGTAAGTTGAAGTAATATAACGTAATTGATTATCTATATGAGAATGAACAGAAGGGAATAAATCTGTCACCTCATCAATGAAGAAATTTGATAAGTCTTCTTGTTCTAGCTCTTTATAATATTTAACACCATGAAAATCATTTGGACCAATGTAGGTATCATTTAGTACAGTGCGGCTAATGAGTCCAGAGACGGTTGCATTTAAGCAAGCGCTAGGAATAAGAAAATCTTCACGTGTACCGTAAATTGAAGTACAGTAACCGGGATCAGCAAGCACAGCCATACAATGAGAAATGTGTGTATTATTTCGTTCGTTAAATGTGTGTACTGCATATTCTAATTCTTTTTTTATTGCACCTTTCCCAGTCCATCCATCAATGAATTGAATTGTTTCTTTAGGGTGATGTTCCAAAATATAATGGAGTGCATTTTCATCAATACCGCGTCCGCGAACAATAGAAATACAATAGTGAGGTACATCAAGGTTGTATTGATAGCGTATGTAGCGTTTTATAAGAATGCCAATAGGTGTACCAGCACGAGCTAATGAAACGAGGACAAGGTTAGTTCCTTTAGTCTGTATAATTTGTTCGGCGACAACTCCAACAGCGATGGCTAGTTTGTGTTTGTATTGTTGCAGAGAAGAAAAGAATAAATCCATATACGCTTTAGATGGTTTATATTCCATTGGTAACATTTCAGAATAATGTGTGCCAGCTTGAATTGCTTGTTCTCTAGTTTCTGTGGAACTTTCTTTCATTAAATCACTAATATCTTTTAATAGAAAAATAGCATCATTTGGATCATAACTACTAATGTGAGAATTTAATTTTACCATAATTATCAACCTTCCTTTTCTATGCTATTTGAAAATGAGACGATATGAATAAAAGGAATAACTGTTTGTAACTGCTGTAGAAGAGGAGATAGGGCTTCTTCTCCTAAATCACGTTCAATAAAAACAAATACTTCATCGTAATCATGAGGTGAAATATTATAAAAGTAATTTGTAATAGTAGAATCTTCAGGACTTGGATATGAGAAATGATTATGAATGGCGTAGTTCACATCATTTGAAACAGGATGGATAGGGCTTCTTGTTGTAGATTGATATAAAATATTTTCACCCATTTCAGCAGCAATTTTCATTGGGATATACATAAATTCACCCGTTCCGAGGCAGAGTGTTCGTTTTCCAATTCTTTCTCTTTTTAAAGTTTTTCCTGCTTCTTGAGCGAAAGAATGAATGTGCTGTTGTTCATATGCTGAAATGCCAAATCGCCCAGTATATTTTATATAATTTGATGTATAGGGTAATTTTGGGCAGGTAAGGGTATGTTTTTTGAAATCAGGTTTTGTTTCTTCAATTTGAATATCTGTTTTGGCAATATTCAATGGTTGGCCAGTTGTATGAATACTGCCTTCTAATAAAGAAATAACATGAATCTTAATTTGAAGTTCGTCTTCTAATTGTTTAAATTGTCTTCTATTAGTATGAGAACGCCAGTCTAATAAAGAAGCAATAATATATTCTTCTCGTGGGAATTTATTTTGAATCGATCTAATAATATTTAATGCTGTTTTTCCTGTTGTCATCTCATCATCTACGAGAACAATAGGATTGCTGTTTTGAAAAAAGCTTTCATCCACATAACAACGGTGCGATGTTGCATGAGAATGTTCTTCCTCAAATGTAATGACAGATTCTAGGTGGGGTATCGATTCCCTAGTTGTATGTACATACTTTGCATTTTGAAAGCATTGAAACATAGAATGACCAAGTGCTGTCGCTGTCTCAGCGAATCCGATGAACAAAACTTCTTCTTGCAGAGGATATTGATAACGAAATACTTCCTCTGGGATTTCATGAATTTCTAATGAAATGAGATTTAAAATTTCTTTTTGAAATGGATGAGAAGTATTATGTAGCATTTCCATATATCTTGTAGCGAGAGCAAATCCACTTGATAGAGAGACTGCAGGTTTAATAGGAAGATGCTTTCCAAGGATTGTACTCACAAATAAAAAACTACGTTTCTTATTTATTCTAGCAGCCATTTGAAAAAGATTGTCTAGCGCTAAGTTATATGGATTATCACGTACTTCTACATGAACTTGTATATTATTTAAAACGTTATACGTGTTGCTTTGCGTTTGTAATAAGGAGATCGGTGAATTGTTTGTTTTCATGTAGCACCCCATAAATATTAGATTTTAAAATGGTTTTGCGAGCCCAGCCATAATGCGGCTTTACTTCATTCATTTTGTTAGAAAAACTGCTTTTTAGCACTCCATTATACGTATCTGCATTTTGTAAAATTGACCTCGCATCTAAATAATCTTCCATTGTGACAATGTGCATTGCCTGTACAACTTTAATATGAGATGGGTGAATAACTGTCTTTCCGATTAAGCCATTTGCATGGTCAAGTGATACCTCTTGAATGAGCCCTTCTTCATGATCATTAGAAAAATATTCCCATACACATCCTGAAATAATATATTCATTTGTTGCCCTTGAGAAAACGTTAATAATGTCTGAAATACAATCACGGACAACAGTAATATGATAGATAGGTGTGTATTTATTGCGCCGAATACTAAATATACTTGAAAAATCAGTAGCACCAATACGTACATTTAAGATGTAATCGTGATAAGAATCTAGTAAATCTTTTATTTGTAATAATGATTCTGCCCGTGTTTCCTTATACATAATTTCTGGTGATTCTAAAATCGGCATGCCATATAGCGATAATGAGTATAACTCGTTTATACATGCAAGCTGATCGATATAAGTCTTTCCGTTAATCGGTGTGAATTTTGGAAAGACAAAACCACATAAACAATGAACAGCACTACCTAATTCAGTAACAATTGTCTTCATTTGACTTGGCTGTCGAACTCTAATAAAAAGAAGTGGGATGTCTGCTTGATTTAGTATGTTGGCACTGACTAAGTTGGCTATTTGCTGTATTTGAACGACGATGTTTTGCTCTGCAAGTTTTACTTCTTCATCGCTGATAGCGTCCTCTAGACAAAGAATAATTGAGGTAGCATCCACATGTTTCTTTCTAATTATATCTTCCGCAATCGTTTCTTTCGTGCCAGGAGTATATAGTGTAGCGCCTAGTGTGTAAGCTAGTTGTTCTTTTCCTATATTTTTTGAAAAACTAAGAGGTTCTTTATAGAAAAAATTTTGCCGTTCTTCTGAGGAGAGATAAGAAAAGTAATTCAAATTGTCACCACCTTATTTGTAATGATTCTGTTTAATCGTAACATAATAAGAAAAATCTTCCATAAAATGAAGCGAGAAATTAAAAAAATATATTGAGAAAGATGAATTATAAGATGAATATCGAATATTGTTAATAGAAATATAATAGGGGGAAAGAGAAAGTGGATATACATAAGTTAACAGAGGAAGAAGCAAATGAGATAAATACGTGGGCGTACGAGGAACCATATAATTTATATAGTTTTTCAGGCGAGAAAGAAGTAATAAAAGAATTATTAGATGGAACTTATTATGGCTGTTGTAACGATCAAGAAGAGTTCATCGGCTATTTTTGTTTTGGAGAAAATGCACAAGTACCAGGTGGAAGAGATGCTAATTTATATGGTGGAGAAGATGTGATTGATATCGGACTTGGCATGAAGCCAGATTTAACAGGGAAGGGAATGGGAGAACTGTTTTTTCAAGCTGGAATAGCGTTTGCTGCTAAGGAATTTAATTCGAAGATGTTTCGATTAAGTGTAGCAACATTTAATACAAGAGCGATTACGTTATATAAAAATATCGGATTTAAGCAAGGGTCTATTTTTTTGAGTCGTGGAAGAGAATTTATGCTTATGGAATACGAAAGACCGTCAGCATGAAACTGACGGTCTAGAAAACATTATTATTCCGAGTGATCAGCTCGGTGCGCTAAACGGCTTGAGGCAGCGGCAGCAATTCCGCCAACGATATCGTCAAGGAACGTGTGCACTTTTCCAGTTGATTTATCATTTAAGTATTCTAAAATACCAGGTTTTAATTTATCGATATATCCAAAGTTCGTGAAACCGATAGATCCGTATACATTCACGATAGAAAGTGCGATAACTTCATCAATTCCGTATAAGCCTTCATCACGTTTTACGATATCTTGTAACGGCTCACTTAGCATTCCTTTTTCAGCAAGAACATCGAGTTCGATACCTGTAATCAGTGCGTTTTGTACTTCACGTTTTGATAGTACACGTTCTACATTATAACGGCATTCTGACATCTCTAAATTTGGATGATATTTTTTTTGAAGAAAATGAACAAGTTCAGCAATATCGTCAATTGTTACACCGCGTTCTTGTAATAGTTGTAATGCTCTTTCTTGTAGTTGATTTGATTCTTTCATGTTTATCACCTTTTTTTCTTTTTAGTATTTGTATACGTTTCGTTGCTTTATCATGTGCATAGGAATGAAAGGCGAGCACAAGCTCATATATATAAAGAAAAACCATAGGTGGCGACTGCGATGATTCAGCATATTTATGAGCATTATCACATGCATGTTAAAGAATTAATCCCCCTTGGCCCCTATAAAAGCTTTTGGATTCGCAACAAAATTTATGTACTTGTTCCAATTGGAGAAATGGAGGAAGAAGTACTTGTAGAGATGAAAAAGCTCAGTGATTATATGAACCAGCAAGGGGATATAACTGTAGCGACTTTCGTTCCGACTATACACGGCTACTATGTAAGTGAGATAGTAGAACAAAATTACTGCTTATTAAAAGGTATGCGCACGTTAGAACGACATGCTATGTCATTAGGAAGTGAGCTTTCTATATTCCATAAACGAGGTGCATTCTTTCCAGAAGAAATTGAGCAATTAAGCCGTATTGGTGAATGGAAAGCGTTATGGGAAAAAAGGCTCGACCAATTAGAAAAGTTTTGGCAATCACAAGTGATGAACCACCCTTCAGATGTATTCGATCAATTGTTTATTGAATCCTTCCCGTATTACTTAGGAGTTGCAGAAAATGCAATTCAATATGTTGTCGATACAGAAATGGATGATACGCCGCAACTAACGGATGCAGCAACAATTTGCCAAGAACGATTCACACCTTTATTATGGCATCAAACGAAGCGGCTCAAACTTCCTTTTGATTGGGTTTATGATCACCCAACTCGAGATATGGCAGAATTAATTCGCTATATGATGATAGAAAAAAAGAAAGACTGGGAGCAAACAATAATTCAATTTGTTACAGATTATGAACGTAATTATTCGCTATCCTCATTTGGCTGGCGCTTATTATTTGCAAGGCTCTTGTTCCCGCTGCACTATTTTGAAACGGTCGAACGATATTACCAAACTGGAAACGAAGAACAAAAAAGCATATATAGAGATCGCTTAGAAGCCATTTTACACGATGTGAACCGCTCAGAGCAATTTATGAAGCATTTTTATGGCTCACTTCGTTTACCAGTAGATAAGCTTGGGATTAGAAAATTAGATTGGCTATCTTAAACGTATAAAAAAGAGACCGCTGGAGGTCTCTTTTTTATACCACAATTTTATGTAATACATTATGCCCCTACCTGTTGATCTGTACATATATTTAAAACGAATTGATGTTTTTCGAGTTTTTCATTTACTTTACCCAATAATTCTTGCTGGATTTCTTTAAATAAAAATTGATAGCTTGTATTCCATGTTGGTATAACGGATGAAAGGCCTAATAAATACTCTTTTTTCTTTTCTAGTTCTTGAATTGTTAAAAAAGTGTTCCCCATTTTTGGCATGTGTCATCCCCCTATGTTTTCTTACTGTATATGTGTGAACGATTCACTATATAGTATTAATTATCGCATTTTTTGAGAAGGATTTCCAATTTTGTTTTATGATGTTAACGGATAAATGTGATTTGAATAAAAAAAGGAGACCAAATTTGGTCTCCTTTTAGAAGGCGATTCTGAACGAGCCGCTTCCGCTTTTAGATTAAAATACTTGTTCTACTTCGATAACGCCTGGTACTTCTTCAAGTAACGCGCGCTCGATACCAGCTTTTAGTGTGATTGTAGAACTTGGGCAGCTTCCGCATGCACCCATAAGGCGTAGTTTTACGATACCTTCTTCAATGTCTACTAATTCAACGTCTCCGCCATCGCGAAGTAAGAATGGACGTAATTTATCTAATACTTCTAATACTTGTTCTTGCATATGTGGGTTTTCCATTTTTATCGACTCCTTTCATCAGTTTTATTATAATCAAGATAGAGGGGAAAATCTATTTTTTCTCTTCTTGTTTTATTGTCGAAATATTGTATCGTGTTTTTTCAGTATAGGGGTATGGAATAAGTTTGTAAAATGATGTGCTTATGTAATAAGACATCTGAATATACTGTTGGAACAAGAAGTGGGGGAGAAGAAATGGTTAATGTGCAAGTGTATGGGACGAAAGTAATTTGTGCGAGCTGCGTCGGAATGCCATCTTCAACAGAAACGTTTGAATGGTTACAAGCGGCAATTGGTCGTAAATATGAAGGACAAGAAAATAAATTTAATTTCGAGTATATTGATTTTCAAGAAGAACAAGAAGATGAAGATAAGAAAGCATTCGCTGAGCGCGTAGTGGAAGAAGATTTATTTTATCCGGTCGTTCTTATAAATGGAGAAATTGTTGGAGAAGGAAATCCTCGTTTGAAGGATGTTTACGAAGAAATCGAGAAATATTTATAAAACAAGAAGTCTTTGCGAATTTGCAAAGGCTTTTTTTATTGGAGGGATAGATGTGAAAAATGGAGTGAAGCATGCGTTACCAACGGAAGTACAACAGTTAATGGAGCGGTACACAGTAGAATTAAAAGAAATTTTTTTGGATGAAAAAATAGTCGGGGTATATATTTACGGATCCATCGCACTAGGTGCATTTCATAAGGAAACGAGCGATGTTGATTTTGTTACAGTGATAAGTGATTCCGTGAATGAAGCTGAAAAACAGCAGCTTGTGGAACTACATAAGAAACTTAGTGATAATACGCTAGGTAAAAGAATGGACGGTATGTATATTCCGCTTGTTGATTTAGGGAAATACAATGATGAAATAAACGAGTATGTGTATTGTGCAGATGGTAAAGCTAATGTTGGTCATTGGGACATTAATGCGGTCACATGGTGGACGTTGAAAAATCAAGGCATTACAGTTACCGGAAAAGAAGCAGAAGATCTTCCGTTGCAAATACAATGGAATGATGTAGTAAATACGATGAAATATAACGTAGAACAGTACTGGAGTGAAAAGGCGAAACAACCATATTTATTCTTTGTAGAAGAGTGGGTAGAATCAGCTGTCGTTACGATGGGACGTATTTTATATACACTAGATCATAAAACAATCGTTTCAAAAGATAGAGGCTTGCAATACTTGTTAGAAAGTTCAGCGGAAGAATGGGAGCTTTTATTAAAAGAAGTAGAGCGAATATGGCACAATCCAAAAGAAAAGCGAATGCTCTCAAGGTGGAGAAGGGCAGATATGACGAAGAGGTACTTACTGCATTTAATTGAGGCGTGTAGAGAGAAATGGTAGGGACGAAAATGGACAATACAGTGGGGTGTATTGTCTTTTTTTATGTTGGATTTGGTATATAATGGTTTAAAAAGTTTAATTATACTGGAGGGGATAGGATGAATATAGAATTAGCTACATATGAAGAAAAGAATGAACAAATGAGTATGCGCCAAGTAATTAGCATTCTATTAATTATTTTTGGGGTCATGCATGGAATTGGTTTTTTGAACCTTTTATATGATTCTTCCTTATACCCATGGTATGTAGATTATCTTATTCCACCTTTCACGTTTTGTATGATTATCGTAATGTATGCACCGGCAAGAAATTGCTGCTTACATTTAATAAAATCATTACAATTCAATAATTTTAAATACTATGTAACGATAGTAATGACAGCGATTGTAATGCTTATATATCTTGCAATATTAAATTTAGTTCTACCACATGGGCTTGGGGTGGACGAATCTAATATAGTAATAGAGCCTACTAAAAGTGAAATCATTTTATACGTAGTTGTACTCACCGTTTTTGCACCGATTTGGGAAGAAATTTTATTTCGGGGGATGTTTTTCACGAAATTATCCCAGCGCTTTTTCTACACTTACTAGTGCCGTTATAAGTGCTTGTATATTTACTTTAGGCCATCCCCTTACAGTGGGTAGTCTTTTATATATTTTTGGTATGGGTATATGTTTAGCATACACATATAAGAAAACGAAGAATTTACTCGTTCCAATTGGGATTCATTTATTAAATAATTCGTTTTATTTATTATTGAATTTTCAACTATAAAAAGACGCCTTTTTGAAAAGGGCGTCTTTCGTATTTTGTAGTAAGTAGAAAGGGTTTTACACTCATTGTGTAGAGGCAAGGTAATACAAAATATAAATAGTTTCATGTGAAACATTTTTATTATCAAATATACAAAATGATTAACTTAGTGTATTAAACGTATCATTCATAAGTATTCTAATATATTTAAAAGTAAAATGAAATAAGAAACGGATAATTGTCGGAATATATTCGATTTCCGTTCATTTTTATGAAATATGTGTACTTTTTGTTAGATTCCTTTATTTTGTACATATACAATAAATGTATATAGAAATAAGAAAAGGATGATGTACGTGAAGGACACTGTTTTACAAGAAACAATTTCTCAGCAAGAATTACATAAAGTTGTTCAAAAAAATACAGCTTATTATGATTTTAAGTGGGGTAAAGTAGAAAATCCTGCGCAAGGGAATACATGGAATTGGGTAGCCTTTTTCTTCCCAACCTTTTGGTTAGCTTATCGTAAAATGTATAAGTTATTTATTATATTTGCGTTATTGGCTATACCTAGTATAGTTATACCCCCTTTTATAGATATTCCAGATGGGATTTATGTAACATTTAGTTTAGCTCTTCAATTAGGAATGATGATATTTACTGGATGGCAAGGAAACCGTTTATATTATAAGCATGCTGTTCGTGTTTTTCGTAAGGGAGAAGATGCGTCTGATCATGAGAAGGCGTATTTCTTACAATCAAAGGGCGGCGTTAGTGTAGCTGGTATGATTGGTTTACAGATTATAGTCGGGATTGTGTTTGGTTTAGCTGCGTTAGGGCTGTCCTTTTTATCAACTGAGCCGAATATTAAAAACGTTGTTCGTTCAAGTGATGAAGGGGTTACTTTAGAGATTATGACTGATAATCCAACTTGGAAGTTTGTGAAGAAAGAAAAAGAGTATGACGTAGTAGAGTTTACTGGTTATGATTATACAGAGAAGAAAAATGTGAAAATTAAATTTGCTGTTTATTTCGATGAAGATTATTTCGAGTGGCAAGAGGTATATGAAAATAATAAGAAGTTAAGTGAAGAAGAAGTAGAAGAATATCAAATTTATATTGAAGAAAATAATTGGGGTTTCTAGAGGGAACTCGTTCATTTTGAAAAGAAGAATCTTGTGAAGATTCTTCTTTTGTTTATTAGGGGAGAGAGAAATGATTTCAGCATTAATAGAAGCTCTAATAGGATCTATTAGTTTAAGTACGGGTTTACACACGAAAAAGATTGATGCTAACATACTTTACTTGCAGCAGTATGAGTGGTTTCGAATGATGTATGAAGACGAGAAGTATCGAAAGTTATTTATTACGAACTACAAAGTTCGCTCATATTTACAAAGTAAGCTGAGAGTTCGATTGCTGGTAAAAAATAAAAATGCACAACGAAGATTTTTAAAATTAGTAGAAGAGCAAATGGAAAAAAGGCATACGAATTGAAATTTTGTAAAATACAATAAAAAATGAGAATTTGAGGTAGGGTTGTCAATAACGTGAGACTATGGCACTATAAAGAAATGCTATACAAATTTTATTTATCGAGATGTAAACATCAATTTTGATTTTTACGTATAAATAATGAACGGAGGAAATGAATTTATGGCTACTTTACCAAATTGTCCAAAATGTAATTCAGAATATACGTATGAGGATGGCGTTCTTTTCGTATGTCCAGAATGTGCTCATGAGTGGGGCCAAGACGCAGAAGCTGAAAATAATGATGGTGCAAAAGTTGTAAAAGATGCGAACGGAAACGTTCTTCAAGATGGCGACGCTGTTACTGTTATTAAAGATTTAAAAGTAAAAGGAACTTCTTCAGTTGTGAAGATCGGTACGAAAGTAAAGAGTATCCGTCTAGTTGATGGCGATCACGATATCGATTGTAAAATCGACGGTTTCGGAGCTATGAAGTTAAAATCACAGTTCGTTAAGAAGGCGTAAGACAATAAAAAGAGGGGGCGAATAGCCTCCTCTTTTTATTATGTCACTTTTTGTCGGTAAATCGATATTTCGTGCAAAATCGTTGATATATTCTAAGTTATGATAGATATATTTGAAAAATCGTTGATATATTGCAAGTTATGATAGATATATTGAAAAAATCGTTGATATAATTTCACTCACCGAGAACAGGGCATCATTTACTGAGCGAAAGTTACGATTCACTTCGCATCATAGTCAACCTCTTTCAACTGACATCGCTTATTAAAGAACGTTTTATATCCAAGCTGTAAAAAGATAATGACAGCGAAAGCGGTACTTCCTGAAATACCGAGTATGATAGCGATTTGATATTGAATGGCTGTGAATGGTGATACACCGGATAATATTTGACCAGTCATCATGCCTGGTAAGCTTATAATTCCCATTCCGACCATAGAATTAATTGTTGGTAAAATAGCAGAATCAAAAGCGTCTCGAATGAGCGGAGCAGCTGCTTCTTTCGGTGTTGCGCCGAGCATAAGTGCACCTTCAATTTGACCTCTTTGCGATTTCATATTGTTTAAGAACGTATTTGCGCCGAGAGAAACACCAGTCATGGCATTACCGACTAACATTCCCGTAATAGGGACGATATATTGCGGAGCATACCAAGGGTCATGACCGATAATAACAAAGATAAATAGTAGAAGTGGCCCAATTGATCCAGCGACCATGGAAAGGGCGGCTACTCGTTTTAATTCTTTAGACATTGGGATATTAACTCGTTTATAAATATTAAAAATTGCAAAGGTAGTAATAGAAGTAATGAGAGCAATTGTATAAAATGGATTACTGTTTTCAAATACGTATGTAAGGACATATGCAACAAGTACGAGCTGAATCGTCATACGGAATGTTGCGAGCGCGATTTGTTTTTCACGAGGTATTCCTTTTAATTTTACAAGTCCAATTAAGATAAGGATAAAAATATAGGCAGCCGCCAGTTGCCAAATTTGGAGTTCAATAACGCCCTTCAATAGAGAGCACTTCCTTTCTAGTTGCACCGTTTGTTTTACTAATTTCAATAATGTCGTCTGCAATTTCTTTTGGAAGTTGTTGCGAGTGTGTGATGAAGATAACTGTTTTTTTCTTTTTTCGTGCTAGTTCAGTAAATTGTTTCATAACGCGGCGTTCTGTATCATTGTCTAGTGCTGAAGTGGGTTCATCTAATAAATAGACAGGCGGATCCATAAGTACAATACGAGCAAAGGCAAGTCTTTGTTTTTCACCGCCGGATAATGAGGAGGCGCTATCTTCTAATTGCTTGTCTAAGCTAACGGTTTGTAATGCACTCCGCAGGGCATCATCATTTGGAAATGGTTTTTCAGAAAGACGAAGTCCCGTTAATAGGTTTTCTTTAACGGTTCCATCAAAAATAGGTGGAGTTTGCCCAAGCATAACTACGTCACGACGTAATTGAATAGGCGGATAATCAGAAATTAACTTTCCGTTATATTCAATTGTACCGGATGTTGGAGATTGTAAATCGTTTAACATGCGAAGCAATGTGCTTTTTCCACTTCCACTTTCACCGATAATGCAAGTGATTTTTTCATTTTGAATCTGTAAATAAGGAATGTGTAGGATATCTTTATATATAACGTCTTTTAATATAAACATAAATCGCTCCTTTCTGATTCTATTTATATCGTATCAAAAAAGGGAGGATAAGGGTTATAAAGAGCAACGTTTTTTCTTCATCTTGAGTTTTATTAATAAGTTAAGTAAACGATCTAATTCTTGGCTGAAAGAAATCACTTTATTATGAGTTAATCCGTATCGTTCAACGAGATAGATTAACTCTTTCTTTTTCGCTTCTATTCGATTGTTTAGTTTCGATAAGTTCATAAGTTGAATGTAATGCCTCCTACAAAAGTATTTATCACATAAAAAATAAGACCGAATGAATTCGGTCTTAAAGGAAATAATAAGACAACTTACAAATAGCATACACTGTTTATCAATAGTTTTTAATATAAAAATGAAAAATAAATCATTATACATATTGAGAAAGATGTGTCTGATAATTTTTAAAAACTGATGCAAAGAGGCTGTCTACATAGTAGACAGCCTGTAAGATATTAACCCTTATGATATTTGTACATCCAAAGTAGACCGGATTTTAATAATCTTGGTACACGTCCCATTAATGGTTGGTTTGCAAGTAAACCGAAGCCATGCTTCTTACCAAGAGAGCCGAGAACACCTTTTAATTTGATTACAGGTAGTTCGTCAGGAAGTGGTTCATTGTTCCAACGTTTTAATAATATTTGGACAATTTGCTCTCCTTGACCTTCAGCAAGTTGGGCAGATGGAGCGTGTGGAAGTGCTGCGCAATCTCCTACAACATACACGTGCTCGTTATTTGGAATATTATGATATTTAGTTAAGACAACCCGTCCGCTACCATCTTGTTCAACTGGAAGGTTTCGAACAACTTCATTTGCTTGAATACCAGCTGTCCAGACGATTGCATCACATTCAAGTGGTTCATCGTGGTTATACACAATATTTGGTTCCACTTTTGTAATGTTAGAGTTTCTTATAATAGTAACTTTATGTTTTACGAACCATTCTTCTACGTATCTACTTAATTTCTCTGGATACGGGAATAAAATTCTATCTTTTCGATCAAATAAATAGATTTTTAAATCAGAACGACTTTCGCGAAGTTCACTGGCAACTTCCACACCACTTAAGCCAGCGCCAACGACAGCTACTGTTGCATTTGGTTCTAGACTATTTAATTGTTCATATGTCTTACGTGTTTGTTCAATCGATTGTAGGCTATGTGTATATTCTTTCGCCCCAGGAACGTTATGATATTTATCCTCACAGCCAAGACCGATAATTAAATCATCATATTGGATCGCTTCGCCGCCATCGAGATGAACGGCTTTTTCTTCGAGATCAATATTTGTTATTGTGCCGTATTGAATATTGAGTCGTGGGTGCTCGGGAAACGGTATACGAATATGTGTTTCTGAAATAGTACCCGCAACTAATGCATAATATTCAGTTTTGAAGCAATGATATGGTACTTTGTCGATTAATGTCACTTGTACATCATCTGGAAGTTGGTTGCTTGGAAGTAGCCTTTGTAGAATTCTCATTCCACCGTAGCCGCCACCTAGTATTACGAGGTGTTTCATGATGGATTACCCCTTTTCTGTTGAAATATCCCCTAATCATAAAATTTTATATTAATAAAATATTTTGACTTTACTCAATCAAATTATATCGAATTTGTGAACAAATAACAATGCATGAATGAATACTCTGTTGTACAATAAGAAGAAAAGTAAAGTAAATTGTTTTGCCTTTTTAGTTACTATTTTATTGCAAGTAGCATGTTATATAAAATAAAACCATCTACTTTGAAGTGAAATAGTGAAGTAACTAAATAGTTTAGGATGTATAACGAAAACAACAAGAGACAGCTTAGTTTTCTTCTTATAGATGAAGTCAGAAGGTAATTTGTTTTGTAGTACAGGGGGGAGAATTTTGATTAAACCATTAATTGAATTTTGTGTAGGTAACCTTGCAAGTGGTTCACAAGCAGCTTTAGAGAAATTAGAAAAAGATCCGAATTTAGATGTAATGGAGTATGGTTGTTTAGGATATTGTGGCATTTGTTTTGAAGGACCGTTTGCACTTGTAAATGGTGAAGTTGTACAAGGTGCTACAGTAGAAGAACTGGTAAATAATGTATATGATTATTTGGATGAAAATCCAATGTTTTAAGGTGTTGCAATCAGCAGCACCTTTTTCATTAGATAAAATGTTATTTCGTAGGGTAGTTTAATACTATAGATAAATAAAAAAAGGCCCTTTTTAGAAGGGCTTTTTTCTTACACAATGTGTGTAAGAGTGGCTCATCGCCAAACGTTGTCAAATATGAGAAACGGGGGACATTCATATTGTGTTCTAAAAGCATGCATTCTATACTTAAAATAACAAATTATTTTTGGAGTGAATATAAATGAGCCAATTTTCTTTTACAAAAATGCATGGTCTTGGCAATAGTTATATATATGTAAATATGTTTGAAGAACAAATTCCTGAAGAAGATTTAGTTCTTGTGGCGGAAAAGGTTTCAAATATTAATACTGGTATTGGAGCAGATGGGATGATTTTAATTTGTCCATCTGACGTAGCTCCGGTGAAAATGCGCATGTTTAATAATGATGGTTCAGAAGGAAAGAGTTGTGGTAACGGTTTACGATGCGTAGCGAAATATGCGTATGAGCATAAACTAGTAGAAGAAACAGTTTTCACAATTGAAACGTTAGCTGGTATTGTAACAGCGGAAGTAACGGTAGAAGAAGGGAAAGTTACATTAGCGAAAATCGATATGGGAGCACCGCGTTTAACACGTGCAGAAATACCGATGCTTGGTGAAGGTGAAACACCATTTATTCGTGAAAACTTCTTATACAATAATCATCGCTATGCATTTACAGCTGTTTCAATGGGGAATCCGCATGCGGTTATTTTTGTTGATGATGTAGAGCAAGCACCTCTTACAACACTTGGTCCAGTCCTGGAGACACATGAAATGTTCCCAGAGCGAGTAAATGTTGAATTCATCGAGATTTTGAATGATGCAGAGATGAATTTCCGCGTTTGGGAACGTGGATCTGGTGTAACGCAAGCTTGCGGAACAGGAGCGTGCGCTGCAGTTGTCGCTGCTATTTTAAATGGAAAGATGGAACGTGGTAAGGAAATTACAGTCCATTTAGCTGGCGGCGATTTAATGATTGCGTGGACTGAAGAAGGAAACGTGTTGATGAAAGGGCCTGCGGAAGTAATTTGCCGCGGAGTGTATGAGTACAAGATAGAAGCGTAAAGATGTATAATAGAATGAGAACAGAAAGGATGGTGTATTTCATGATTGAAGTAACAGAACAAGCAGCTTTTCAAATTAAAGATATGTTAAAAGATGCTGAAGATGGAGAGAAGTACGTGCGCCTTGCTGTACACGGCGGCGGATGTACTGGCCTTTCTTACGGCTTAGGATTTGAAGTAGAACCAAAAGAAGACGACACAGTTCTTGAGTTTTTCGGTGTTGAATTTGTTATCGATACAGAAAGTGCTCCAATTGTTAAAGGAGTAAAAATTGATTATAAACAATCGATGCTTGGCGGCGGATTCACAATCGACAATCCAAACGCAATCGCATCATGTGGATGTGGATCATCTTTCCGTACAGCGACGAATGCTGGTAAGCCGGAAGAGTGCTAAGTTTTTAGCAGAAATAGAGAAAGACCTTTTTAGCGATGAAATAAAATCGTTAAGGAGGTCTTTTCTTTTGCCGTAAAATCCTGATTGGTACGGGCTAATTAAAGTTTCACTTTATCTTTGCATAGATGCATGTATCAGCTAGTTGTTTACCGCCAGCTGAAAAATCTTCATTACGCAATATCCCTTCAAGTTCAAAGCCTAGTTTTTCAGGAATCGCACGACTTTTCGTGTTATTAGATTCACATTGGATTTCAATCCTTCTAAATTTGAATAACTGAAATCCAAGGTTTGTTAACACACTTACTGTTTCTGTCATATATCCACTGCCACTAAATTGCGTGTTAATCCAATATCCAATTTCGCATTTAGAAACCTTCCAATTAATTCGATGAAGGCTAGCCGTTCCAACAAAATCATTCGTCTCCTTATGGTAGATAAGATAGCGAAAGCTTTCTCTTTTCAAAAAATCTATATGCGCATTTCTCAGGAGAATTTCCGTTTCTTCAACAGTAGGAATGGACTGGAATAAAGACAACCATGGCTTTAATTCACGAATTGAATCTTTAATAGCTTGTTGTACTACATTCCCTTCACCTGCTTGAAGTGGTGCTCGAAGAATGAGTCTGTCTGTTTCTATTTGTAACGGAACATCTAATAAAATAGGATTCATATTATTTCTCCTCTCGAAACCTTTAAATTATGACAGAATGAAACTTATATCATAAAAAAACTTTCACCCAAAAGAAATAATTCTTGAGGACGAGAGTTGCAATTTATAATAAATGAATTGAAAAATACTTTATCTCACTAATAGAAAATCACGTCACAGCATCACTATTAGTTATTATAGAACTGTGCGAAGTACAGGAATATAGTAAAGCTTATCTCCCATAAAGGAACCTCTCAAAAACGAGTAAACAATAAATATATATTCAATTCATCATTTAGAAATCCCTTTTCACATATTGAAAACTAAACTATCAGTTGGTACAGCAGCATTAGGTTGTTAAACTAATGCATATGTTAATTGAATAAGGAATTATTATTTTTTAAACTGCTTTAAATTGAACGCATAATTCAAGATTGATTATCTATACACAATCGCATCATGCAGATTTGGATCATCTTTCCGTACAGCGACGAATGCTGGTAAGCCAGAAGAGTGCTAAGTTTTTAGCCAAAATAGGAAAGACCTTTTTAGCGATAGAATAAAATCGTTAGGAAGGTCTTTTATTTTGGCGTTAAAACAGAAAATGCATGTAAAGTTACTTTAGAATTTAATTTGAATGTTATTATATATAGAATATATGATAATTATTGTGAATTCGACTTTCATATTGTTCGTTTAAGACAAGATTATGCAACAGAAATGTAAATGAATAGCAGAAATATACTATTTATTAGTTATATTTAATGTTAATATTTGTAACGAAGATGATTGGTGAGGGCTGATTAAAGTTTCACTTTATATAAAAAAGGTGCATGAGGGAGAAGGCTATAGCAAATTGTATAGAACTGAATAGTTCCGTATTAATTAAAATACGTTGATTACTAAATATTAAAAAATACCGGGGGGATTAGAGTGAAGTCATTTAAGAGAGTACTTATAGTAGGGATGGCGTTGACTACAGTATCGATTTTGGGAGCTTGTTCTAGCGATACAGACGTATTAACAAAAGTAGGAGTAAAGCAACCAGCGAAGGCGGAAGGTGACGTACTAAAAGAACAGAAGAAAACACCTATGACTACGAGTAAACGTGAAAGTATTAAAAATGAGGACGCTCCATCATCACAGAAGCGTTACATTTCTCATGATGAATCTAAAAAGATTGAGGAAGGTATGATGTATACGGATATTCTTAATACGATTGACTACGGTGGTGAGAACATAAAACATTATAATAACAATGAAAAACGCGTATTTTATACTGAAAAAGATACGGATGGTACATATGAAATTATGGTTGAATTAAATACATATGGTTACGTTGTGAATATTGAACGTACTGCTATAAAGGATACAGAGAAAGATACAGAGAAAGATACAGAGAAAGGTAAAGAGAATCGGGTATCTACGAAACGTATTGAAGAGCCTGTAAAGGAATATGAAGAAAAAAACGATCGTGTACCGTGGTATAAAGATGTAAATAACAATTCGGCAGCAGTAAGTTACAATCACTATTTGAAAATCAAAAAAGGTATGCCTGCGAATCAGGTAAAAGCTGCAATTGGACAGCCACATGTGATTGAGAAATATAAATCTTATTCAGTATATGACTATACTGGTTATGGTGGAGAAGGATCATTACGTGTAATCTTTGAACCGAATGGAACTGTTACGGATGTAGTGGAAGACGGTTTACCACGATAATAAATTAGTTACGGGAAGAGTTGTAGTAAAGTTTTCGTTGATTTTATAAAGTTTTTGGGAGCATACCCGAATATAGATGGAAAGTGTTTTTATTAGCCATGTTAACTATAGTATCAGTATTTACCGAAGTTTCTTCCAAATTCAATAGCGTTATTGTGGATGTTGTTGTCGTATTATTCTTGTTGGTATATATCGCAGTAGGACAGCGGTTGTAACTGAACGTAAGAGGACGCGTAGTAGCAGCTTCCTTTTGAAAGAAGGAGGAAAATATGATGGAGGATATTCTTGAATTCATAGGGAGATACGTAATTAAACCTATTATTAGTATAGTGAGATATCTTGTAATAGAGATTATAATTGAGGGCATAATAGAAGGCGTAATAAACGGTATAAGGAAATTACGTGATAAGTGGCGAAATTGGCGTGAAAGACGTTATTGGCGGTAGTGTAGGTGATGAGTGTGCGAAACAAAAACGTTATACAGAAGTTATGAAGAAGTTTAATGAAATAATAGAAAACGACTTGCATTTAGAATCTGTACTCGTTCCAATTGGTGATGGAATGACGATTTCTAAAGTGAAGAAATAATTATTATCTTACAAAAGTGTAATGTTCATGTCATGTTTTTGAATTTCTTCTTTAAGCTCTGCGCTTTAAGATAAGAATATAAGAAAAACATATGAGGTGAAGGAAATGAAAAGATACATTGCACTATTTAGTATTTTAGTTGTATTTGCAAGTCTGTTAGTTGGTTGTGATTTAAACCGTATGGGTAAAGATGAGTATTATGTTCAAATTACAGTAGATGGAAAAGAATTTGATAGTAAAGCTAGTGATGGGCAGAAATTTAAAGATTATGAATATAAGCTGACTGGCTTTGATAAAGACGGTAAAGAGAAAGAATTAGAATTCACAGCACAAAAAAACCTTCGTAAAGAAGCATTCCTACGCGTATACAACTCAGATAAAAAAGGTGTAACAGCTTGGGAAGAAGTGAAGAAAGACGAGCTTCCAGCGAAAGTGAAAGAAAAATTAGGCGTGAAATAAGACAGATAGAAAAGGAATTGACGAACAGGGTCAATTCCTTTTTTTGCTTTCAAATTCTTCTTCTGAAATGACTTTAAATCCGTATCTTTTAAATAAAGCAGTAGTTACCCCGTAACCAGTTTGCTTATTACCGTTAAATTCTCCAGTATAAATCGTAGAACTACCACAAGATGGACTACGTTCCTTTAAAATAATATATTCTGGTTGTAAATTTTTAATTTGTTCTAATGCTTTATAAGCGCCATTTACGAAAGCTTCTGTGACATCTTCACCATCTTTTGTCATCACTTTCGCTTTTCCGTCCAAAACGTCGTCGCCATTCCCGCCAATAATTTCAGCGGAAGGACGAGGCGTTGGTAGTCCCCCTAATACTTCAGGACAAATGAGGACGGTATCTTCTTTTTGCAGAAGCTCCTCTATTTTTGAAACGAGATTGTCATTTCCGTCATATCGACAAGCGATACCACCTAAACAAGCGCTAATTACGATCATATTTTCATCTCCATTAAAAAAATATTAAATTCCACGCCAAATTCTCTTCCTGCCTCTTACTTATAAATGAGGTGATATAAATGGGAAGCTTATATAATTTAATGAAACCATATAGTGAATTTCGAAGTAAAGAAGAGTTTAATACATATCAAAAACAAGTTTTGAAGTGCTACCGATTTCAATTGAATAAAACTGATTCTATCATTATTCATTTTTTAGGAAAGTATGCGGTGAATGAGAAACAAAAAACAGTAGGAGTCGCCTGTCCGTTAATGGAGACGATTGCGAAGAATGTTGGAAAGAGTATTCGTACAGTACGCCGTTCAATTGCAAAGTTAGAGGGACTAGGAATTATAAAGCGTGTTGCAACAAAAGAAAGACATAAGCGCGGCGGGTATAGTGCGAATTTATATATTTTTCTTATATCTGCAATTGACCGCATGGATGACCGTATGAAAATGTCCGCTTGTAAAAGTGAGGATTATGCAGCTGGCTGTAGCGGAAAGGAGCAAAAAAACGAGAGGGAAACAATTCTTTCTAAAAACATTCCACAAATAAAAGAGAAAAGAAAAATAACGTACGAGCTTGATGAGACGTATTGCCGTCATGATATACCGAAGCCTTTTATATACGCACTTCTGCCGATGACGAGTAATCCGAAGAAGATTAATATATTTTGGAGTAAGGTAGAACTTGCATATAAAAAGAGCGGATTGCTAGAGCAAGGTGTTTTACTAGAGCAAATATTAGCTGATGAAGAAGTGTATGGAAATTTCATTTGGCGAGTGAAGAGTGTCGTGAGAGCTTATAAATACGAGGAAATCCGTAAAAATGTGAAGGCACTTTTATATAGTACAGTGCAAGATTTATTTTTAGAGGTTGGATTAGAATGGGGAGCAGCGCTGAGAAGAAGTAAGGGGATAGCGTTATTTGATCCATTTAAAAAGGAGCCATGCGTATAATACATGACTCCAAGTAGCTAGTCGAACTTTCTTACAACTGGAACACGAATCGCTACAAATAGTACGAAGACGATAACAGCAATTGCACCGCTTTTCATAACGGTTACGATTGGAATTCCCAGTGCAAGTGCGATTGATGTGAATGCATAAGAGAGCGGGATAAAGCCCATTGATGATAGCATAAGTAAGCTCATTACGCGTCCCATCATTTCCTCTTTTACTGTCGATTGAATCATCGCCATAAGCGGAACGATAGCCATTGCAATTGTAATACCATAAAACATGCCGGCTAATAGTGCTTGCCAAAGTACGGTGCTAAAGTTGATGGCTAAGAAGAATACACCAGACAATAGCATCATGATAATACAAAAAAGACCGCGCCTACGATTAATATTTCTTAAACCGACAATGACAGCACCGATTGCCATTCCGCCGCCTACAGATGCTTCTAAGTAACTAAACTGGAGTGAATCACCATGCAGCACGTTTTTAACAAAAAGCGGGAAACCAACTTGCATCGGGCCGATCAAAAATAAGTTTAAAAAGGCGCTACAAATAAGGAAAGTTGAAAGGAATGGTGATTCCTTTACATATAAGATTCCTTCTTTAATGGAAGTGAACATACCTTTATCCGTATCTTTTAGTTCTGGCATCGTAAATTGTATTTTTTGAACGAGTATGGCCGCGACAATCAGTAATAAAATTGTAATAGAAAATATTGTCTCGTAGTTTGTGAATTTGATAAGAATTCCGCCAAGTACAGGGCCTAAGATGACCGATGCTTGGTTCGTCATTTGTGTAAGTGAATTCGCTTGTGTTAACCGGCTTTTTTCTACCAATTCCGGTAAGATAGATCCATCTGCTGACCAGAAGAAAGCATCGGCAAGTCCAAAGAATAAAGCGAATAAAGCAAATGTATATAGTGTTACATCACCAACGATAAACCATGTGAGAATGGTTGCAACAAGAATCGCTCGAATAATATTGGAGTAAAACATAATGTTTTTTTTCGGGAATTTATCAGCTACAGCGCCGCCGATAATCATAAAAATAAGCCTTGGAACACTAAGAGCTACGAAAACAACACCGAGTGAAGCTTCAAGGTTTAATGTTTTTGCTATGTACCACGTTTGTGAAAAAGTAAAAAAGGCTAAAGCAAAGCTTGAAAAAAGAGTAGCTGCCCAAAGAAAAAGGAAATTCGTATTTTTTAATAACGGTTTTCCGCTTCCTTCTAAAGCAGTTTTATTTTGTTGTAGTTCCTCCATATTGCTTCCTTTCTATGTGACAAATTTAAACTAAAAAAACAGTAAACGCCCGATTGGTGAGGGCTAATACTCAATGAGAGATGTCCCTCGCTGATTATAGTTTCACTTTATACAGTTTCTAATATTTCTATACTGCACTTTCTCATTGTAGACAATAATAATGAATTTGCACAGTGGCTATTTAACGACAAAAAAGAAGATACCAAATGGTATCTTCTTTTTTGTCGTTCAGGCTAATGCAATATAAATATCCAATTGTACGTTGGTTGGATCTGTTGCTTTTTCATCATAAAGCTCAAAGTCTGTTGTAAAAGCACGTTTATTTTCTTTCGACCATTTCCAAATATATTCCCAAGCTTCGCAAACGACTTCAGCAACTGGTCCCTTTCTCGTTGTAAATACCGCATACGTAGCGGCGGGTATTGTTAAAGTTGTCATATTTTCAGGAACTTCTTTTAGTGAAGAAACGGGCATACCGATTGTAAATGTATATGTACCAGTTTCATCTGATTCGTAGTTGGAGTAGAAAGCGAGTGTTTCTTTCGTTTGTTGATTTGGGATGTGATGCATCATTTGTTCTTGAAAGTATCGGTTCCAGAGCTCGGGAATTTTTCCTTCAGTAGATGCTTCTTTTTCATTAGTCGTCGTAACCGAAACGCCGATTGCTTGGAAAGCTTCTTTTTTTACGATAATGGGTTCTTTCATCTTTAAAATATCCCCCTTATTAAATAGAACGTTTGTTCTGTTTTATTGTAACATATTTTGGAAGGATACGGTAGCGCAATAATAAAAAACTCCTTCGCGTAAAAGGAGTTCTTTTCATTGCTATATTAAAACATACTTGAGCTATGCATCGGTTGAAGTTTTGCATTTGGATCGAAGTAAGCTTTTGCATTGTTTACTGCTGTCGGTGCTTCGCCAAATCCACAAGCGATAAGTTTTACTTTTCCTTCATATGTACAAATGTCACCAGCAGCGTAAATGCCAGGAATATTCGTTTCCATTTTTGAATTCACAAGGATGCTATTTTTTTGTATATCTAAGCCCCAGTTTTTAATTGGACCAAGAGAAGAAACGAAGCCGTAGTTTACAATTACATCATCAACATCGATGATAACTTTTTCTTCAGTTTTTACGTGCTGAAGAACGACTTGTTCAATTTTGTCATCACCAATGAGTTCAACTGGAACATACGGTGTACTTACTTCTGCACGAGAATTCATTAAGTTTTCGACGCTATGTTCATGTGCACGGAATTTATCACGGCGATGAACGATTGTAACTTTTTCAGCAATCGGTTCTAACATCATCGTCCAGTCTACTGCGGAGTCGCCACCGCCAAATACTACGACGCGCTTGCCAGCAAATTTATTCATATCATCAACGAAATAATGTAAGTTTTTCTTTTCGTATTTTGCTGTACCTTCTAATTCTAAGCGGCGTGGTTGGAAAGCACCATTGCCGGCAGTAATGATGACTGATTTAGAATAGTGAGTTTGTTTATTCGTAACAAGTTTAAATATACCATCAGCTTGTTTTTCAAGCGTATCAACCGCTTCTTCTAAGCAAACGGTTGGATCAAATTTCTTCATTTGCTCTTTTAAGTTATCGACTAATTCTTGTGCACGCACTTTTGGAAATCCAGCCACATCATAAATGTATTTTTCAGGGTAGAGTGCGGATAATTGTCCTCCAAGTTGAGGTAAGCTTTCAATGATTTTTACACTTGCTTGTCTCATACCGCCATAAAATGCTGTGAACAGTCCCGTTGGACCACCACCAATAATTGTTATGTCGTAAACTTTTTGATTTTCTGCCACTTTCATTCCCCCTATAGATGGAATTTTGATATTGATTTCATATATTGTTCATATGTACACGAAAATCCTGCAAATGATGACACTTTCAAATAAATGATAGCATATTTGAGTTCATAATACTTCTGAAAACGACTGAATTGTGTGTAAGTTTTCGCATAGGTTCTTTTTTATTGTATAAAATATACAGAAAGGAAAATACATGAAAAAAAGGCTGAAAAACCCTTGAAAACGCTATGTTATTTTAAAATATTGATAATTCGCCAGATGCTTGAATTCTGGAATAAAACCGACTAATATAGGGAAGTATTATGTTAAATTTCTATGACAAAATTCGTACGATTTTTTGACTGCGTTTTGTTATGATATAGAATGTGATAAATTCCACATTCTTGACAAATAGAGTTTTTAGTACTTGGTATTATTTCTCATTACTATTATATAAAGAAAAGGGTTGTGATTTGGTGAAGACTCCAAAAATCGTAGTTTTAGGTGCAGGTTATGGCGGGATGATTACGACTGTTCGTCTGCAAAAAGCATTATCTGTAAATGAAGCTGAAATTACGTTAGTAAACAACAACAGCTATCACTACCAAGCGACTTGGTTACACGAGAGCGCAGCTGGTACATTACAAGATGAAAAAATCTGTCTAGATATTCAAGACGTTATTGATACAAATAAAGTGAACTTTGTACAAGACACAGTAGTAGAAATTAAAGCTGCTGAAAAACGTATTATCTTAAAAGACGGCGAGTTAGAGTATGACTACTTAGTAATCGGTCTTGGTTTCGAATCAGAAACATTCGGAATTACAGGATTAAAAGAGCATGCATTCTCAATCGCTAACATTAATGCAACTCGTGAAATTCGTGAGCATATGGAAGCTAGTTTCGCTAAATATGCAGATGAGAAGCGCGATGAGTTAGTAACAATCGTTGTTGGTGGTGCTGGATTTACTGGTATCGAGTACGTAGGTGAGCTTGCAAACCGTGTTCCTGAACTTTGCAAACAGTACAATGTACCACGTGAAAAAGCACGTATCATTTGTGTAGAAGCGGCTCCAACAGCACTTCCAGGTTTCGATCCAGCATTAGTAGAATACGCTGTAAAACAACTTGAGAAAAAAGGCGTAGAATTCCGCATCGGTACAGCAATTAAAGAAGCAACTGAAGAAGGAATTATCGTTGCAAATGGCGATGATACGGAATTAATTAAGTCTGAAACAGTAGTTTGGGCTGCAGGTGTTCGTGGTAATGGTATTGTAGAAGAGTCTGGCTTTGAAGCAATGCGCGGACGTGTAAAAGTTGATGAGTACATGCACGCTCCAGGATACGAAGAGGTATTCATGGTTGGTGATGCCGCGTTAATTATTAACGAAGAAATTAACCGTCCATACCCACCAACAGCACAAATTGCAATTCAACAAGGTTACAACATTGCACACAACTTAACTGTATTAGTTCGTGGCAAGGGCGAAATGAAAAAATTCGCATTCGATAATAAAGGATCTGTATGTTCTTTAGGTCATGACGATGCAATGGGTGTTGTTATGGGTAAAAAGTTAACAGGTTGGAAAGCTTCCTTCATGAAGAAAGTAATCGATAACCGCTACCTGTTCTTATTAGGTGGACCTTTATTAGTTCTTAAAAAAGGTAAATTAAAGTTCTTTTAATATATAGTAGAAAAAGCAGAAACGGCTAAGCGCTGTTTCTGCTTTTTTCATATTAAAAATATAGTATAATATATAAAAAAGAAAGAATATTCTGTCCGTTATGATGGAGGAGGTTATTACATCATGGAGAAACGAGGGAAGGTATGGCTAGCTGTTAGCGGTCTAGTAGCTACAAAAGATGGCAGGTGGCTATTCGTTAAGAAGAAATACAGTGGATTAAAAGGGAAATGGTCTTTACCGGCTGGTTTTGTAAATGAAGGTGAGACAGTTGATGAAGCTGTGAAACGCGAAGTGTTAGAAGAGACAGGCATTGTCGCTCATGTGAAGGGGATCATTGGTGTTCGATCGGGTGTTATTCGTGATGAAATTAGTGATAATATGATTATTTTCCTTTTGGAGCCTGAAGGAGAAAATATTATTGTACAGGAGAAAGAATTGTCTGAAGTGGCGTTCTTACATCCAGATAAGATTGCGGACGATCCGAATACGTCTGTACTTATTAAATATTTGTTAGGAGGAAGATCAGAACTACATCTTGAAGTGGACAAAACATTAAATCCAGGAGAATCATTTGGTTATACAGCTTATCACGTATTTACGGCACGTGCGAAGGAGAGGGAAAAAGAGTGAGTATACCGGTACTACTTATTTCAATGATGTTATTCTTTATTTTGTTCTTTGGAATTGGATTTTTACTCAACATGATTTTGCGGGCTACATGGGTAATGGTTATTGTGTATCCGATTGTTTGTATGCTTATTATTAATAAAGCGAGTATGTGGGATTATTTTTCAAAGCCGAAAGAAACATTTTCTTCATTTGGGACAAGTGTATCGCACTTAGGACAAGCAGACTTATTTATTCTATCTACTGGATTAGTAGGGGCTGCTTTAGCAGGAGTCGTGATCAAGAAACTTCGGAAAAGCGGATATCAAATGTTTTAATCTCCAATTCATTTGGAGATTATTTTTTTTGCATATTCCTTCATCGTATAGGGAATGATTAACGATGAAGGAGTGTGGAATATAAAAATGTTAAAACGATATTGTATTCGCATTATGATGACTTGTTTACTTGCAATTGCATTATGCGTAACATGGAATGCTTTCACAGGAGTTTCTCTATTAGAGATTGTAAAGAAATATGAGGGAACGAGTGCAAAAGAAGTACATGCAGCAGAAGTTAAGAGAAATGTTGCTCCGAGTAAAGAAGTGATAAATGCTTTAGAGCAGGCAAACGACTGGTCTAAATATCGTTCAATTGAAATGACTGCAACAGGTTATACATCGGGGATTGAGTCAACTGGTAAGAGGCCAGGGCATCCAGAGTATGGTATTACATATTCAGGTGTTAAAGTGAAAAGGGATTTATATTCCACAATTGCTGCGGACTTACGCGTATTCCCGATTGGAACGATTCTCTTCGTGCCAGGTTACGGGTATGGTGTAGTAGCTGATAAGGGCGGTGCAATAAAAGGAAACCGTCTTGATTTATATTATGATACGGTGAAAGATGTTTATAGCCAATGGGGGAAGAAAAAAGTAAATGTGTATGTAGTAAAAGTAGGAAATGGTAAGTTTACAGAAGAAGAGTTAACGATGTTAAATCAAGACGAAACGATGCAAGTGTTTCGTGGTCAATATTTAAAACAAAGATAGTCTAGTTGTAATTACGCTAGACTTTTTTTCTTGGCTTATTTCATAATAGAGGAGATTTTACACGTCATATAACTGTAGTTGGAATTGTCGCATTTTATAGAAAATAAAGTTATAATGGTGGTAGAGAAATTTAGGGGGTCTGAACATGTTTCAAGTACAAAAAGAATTAGCAGGTCATGAAGTAGTGATTGTTGCTCTATTTGAAGAAGAGAAAATGAGTAGTTTTGTACAAGAACTGGACAAAGCGTTTGAAGGACAATTACAAGTTTTACTAGAAGAGAAAGAATTATCTACGAAGAAAAAGGCCATTTCGAAAGTACATAGCTTAGGAAAAACAAATGTGAAACGTTATTACTTTGTTGGTTTAGGCAAGAAAGAGTCTTACACGACAGAAACGTTACGTGCGGCTCTTGGAAAAGCGTTTAAAACATTACAAGTAGCAAAAGTACAAGATGCAGCAATCTTACTTGATTCTTTCGTAACAGAGAAATTAGATGCGATTGATGTAGCTCATATTGTAGCAGAAGTACAAGGCCTTGGTACATATGAGTTACAAACGTATAAATCAGATAAAAAGGATCGTGAAGAGTTAGAGAAGTTCACGGCTATTACAGCGGAAGATGCACAAGAAATTGAAGCCGCATTAACAGTTGGCTACGTACATGGACGTGCAACAAACTCGGCTCGTACACTTGTAAATATGCCGCCAAACGTATTAACAGCGACAAAGCTTGCTGAGTATGCTGTTGAGTTAGCGGAGAAGTATGATATGGACTATAAAGTTCTTGAGAAAGAAGAGATGGAAGATCTTGGTATGGGTGCATTACTTGCAGTAAACCAAGGTAGTGTAGAGCCACCAAAAATGATCGCTCTTATTTATAAAGGAAAAGAAGAGTGGACGGATGTCATTGGATTCGTTGGAAAAGGTATTACATATGATACAGGTGGTTATTCTTTAAAACCACGTGAAGGCATGGTTGGTATGAAAGGTGATATGGGCGGTGCAGCTGCTGTATTAGGTGCGATGGAAATTATCGGAGAACTGCGCCCAGAACAAAATGTGATCGCTGTTATTCCTTCAACTGATAACGTTGTAAGTGGTACGGCATTTAAGCCAGACGATGTAATCACATCTATGAGCGGAAAGACAATTGAAGTATTAAATACGGATGCAGAAGGTCGTCTAGCTTTAGCTGATGGTATTACGTATGCGAAAAAACTTGGTGCAAACTACCTTGTTGATGTTGCAACATTAACAGGCGGTGTAATTGTTGCACTTGGAAACTATACGACAGGCGCAATGACAAATAATGAAGAGTTATTTGAGCAAGTGCTAGAGGCTTCTATGGAAACAGATGAGCCAATTTGGCAACTACCGATTTTTGATCGTGATAAAGAACGTGTGAGAAACAGTAAGTTTGCTGATTTAAATAACTCACCAGGCCGTGAAGGACATGCGGTTATGGCAGGTACATTCCTAGGCGAATTCGCTGAAGATACACCGTGGGTACACTTAGATATCGCTGGAACATCAGAAACAAAAGGCGCGCACGACTTAGGTCCAGCTGGAGCAACTGGTGCAATGGTACGTACACTTGCAACACTTGTGGAGCGTTTCGGAGAAGAATAAGAGTATAAGTGAAGACTGTTCCAATATTTTGGAACAGTCTTCTTTTTTATAGGTTTGTTTATCTAGCTATTTGCCGGGCAGTAAGACCCTCACCTCAAAAATTCAGCGGAAGCAAAGAAGTTAAGTGTGGATCGAGCTGCTCGTAAACTCTTGATTGGTGAGGGCTGATTAAAGTTTCACTTTATAAAGAAATCGTATACAAAATCCCATTTAAGGCAAAAGAAGTACGGCCCGTTTCTTCAGAGACAACTAATATAAGTGCATCACTCTTTTCTGATAAGCCAATTGCAGCTCTGTGCCGTGTTCCCAGCTCAGGATCAACTTCTGTACTTTTCGTTAAAGGAAGAATATTAGCAGCTGAGACAATATGATTATTTTTTACGAGAACGGCACCGTCATGAAGAGGGTTACCTGGATAAAATATTGATTCGAGTAATGGTGCAGTTAAGTGAGCGTTTAATGTCGTTCCAGTTTGAATGAAAGCTTCAAGCGTCTCGTTTCGTTCCACAACGATAAGAGCACCATGTTTTCTGGCGCTTAAATGTTGGATAGCTGTTGTAATAAAAGATGAACTTTCCGTATAAGGTGATAAATATGCCTGAATATAGTATGTAGCTGCCAATGTTTGTACATTTGCCAACATATGATGAATATCTTCCATTTTGCATAAAATGCATTCATCTTCTTTATCGATTGCGTTCCTCATAATCGATAGTTCTCTTTCAGCAATTTCAATCATTTGCTTTGTTTGTATTTTGAGCTCTTCTGACAAGCCCCATTCGTGCATAATCCTCATTCCCTTTAGTGGAGTATTTAACAATAGTGTATACAAATATTCCTAGTAAAATCCTGCTAGATTTTATAAAATATTGAGATACGGCATGTTTTTTTCATATAATAAAGGTATGACGAGCGAGAGGAGAGAGAAGAATGAATTGGAAACAAGAATTTAGTCGCTGGCTTTCTTACGCACAATTAGATGCAGAATTAAAAGAACAGCTAGAAAACATGAAGCAAGATGAGAAGAAAATCGAGGATAGCTTTTATAAAAACCTAGAGTTCGGCACAGGTGGTATGCGTGGTGAACTTGGTGCTGGTACGAACCGTTTAAACGTATATACAGTTCGTAAAGCAACAAAAGGATTAGCAAGCTTTATTGAAAAGTTAGGTGAGGAAGCGAAAAAACGAGGTGTTGTTGTAGCCTATGATTCTCGTCATAAATCACCTGAGTTTGCAATGGAAGTCGCTGCTACACTTGGTGCACGTGGTATCACAACATATGTGTTTGAAAGCTTACGTCCAACGCCAGTACTTTCTTTCGCAGTTCGTCATTTACATACAGTAAGTGGAATCGTTCTTACGGCAAGCCATAATCCGCCTGAATATAACGGATACAAAGTATACGGTGAAGATGGTGGACAGTTGCCGCCAAAAGAAGCGGATGAGTTAATTAGCTACGTAGATGCAATAGAAGATGAATTAACAGTTGAAGTCGCTGATGTAGAGCAATTAAAAGCTGACGGTTTATTACATATTATTGGACAAGAAGTAGATGATGCATATGCTGCAGAATTGAACAATGTCATCATTAATAAAGAAATGGTGGAAAAGGCCGGCAAAGACTTAAAAATCGTCTTTACACCATTACACGGAACATCAAATATTTCTGTACGCCGTGGTTTAGAAGAAGTTGGATTTACAGATGTAACAGTTGTAAAAGAGCAAGAGTTACCAGATCCAAACTTCTCTACAGTAAAATCACCGAACCCAGAAGAGCACGCCGCGTTTGAGTATGCAATTCGTGACGGTGAAAAGGTAGGCGCAGATGTATTAATCGCAACTGATCCTGACGCAGATCGCCTTGGTGTAGCTGTTCGTAATCATAATGGTGAGTTCCAAGTATTAACAGGTAACCAAACAGGTGCATTAATGCTTGATTACTTACTATCTCAAAAGAAAGAAAACGGAATACTTCCAGAGAACGGTGTCGTATTAAAAACAATCGTAACGTCTGAAATTGGCCGTACAATTGCAAAAGCATACGGTTTAGATACAGTTGATACGTTAACTGGATTTAAATTTATCGGTGAGAAAATTAGACAGTATGAAGAAAGCGGACAATACGAATTCCAATTCGGTTATGAGGAAAGCTATGGTTATTTAATCCGTCCATTCTGCCGTGATAAAGATGCAGTACAATCTGTCCTATTTGCATGTGAAGTAGCTGCATACTACAAATCACAAGGGAAAACGTTATATGATGGTCTATTAGAAGTATTTGAGAAGTATGGTTTCTTCCGTGAAGACCTTGTATCGTTAACGTTAAAAGGAAAAGATGGAGCGGAACAAATCCAAGAGATGATGGCGACGTTCCGTGAGAATCCTCCGAAAGAAGTAGCAGGCTTAACAGTCGTAGCAGTTGAAGATTATAAAGCAAGCATCATTACATCTTTACAAGATGGACATAAAGAAGAGATTCACTTACCGAAATCAAATGTGTTAAAATATCAATTAGAGGATGGTTCATGGTTCTGCCTACGTCCATCTGGAACTGAACCGAAGATTAAGTTCTACTTCGGTGTACAAGATAGTTCTTTACAAAATAGTGAACAAAAGTTACTTACTATTAAAGAAGACATTATGAATCGTTTATAATACAAAGTAATTTTAAGTAGTAAGGAACAAAAGGGAGCGAAATCTCCCTTTTGTTTTATGTAGGAAATGATTGCTATTAATTCCGACAGGAGAGAGGGTATTTTGTGATGAAAAAAGTAAGAAAAGCGATAATCCCAGCAGCTGGATTAGGAACACGTTTTTTACCAGCAACGAAAGCAATGCCGAAAGAAATGTTACCGATAGTAGATAAACCAACGATTCAATACATTGTAGAAGAAGCAGTGAAATCGGGAATCGAAGATATTATTATCGTTACTGGTAAAACAAAGCGCTCTATCGAAGATCATTTTGATAACGCATTTGAACTAGAACAAAACTTATTAGAGAAGAAAAAATATGAGTTGCTTGAAAAAGTACAAGCTTCTTCAAAAATGGTAGATATTCATTACATCCGTCAAAAAGAGCCGAAGGGACTAGGACATGCTGTTTGGTGTGCACGTAAATTCATTGGTGATGAGCCATTTGCAGTGTTACTAGGTGATGATATTGTCCAAGCTGAGAAACCATGTTTACGTCAATTAATGGATGAGTATGAAAAAACACTTTCTTCTGTTATTGGTGTACAAACTGTTCCAGAAACAGAAACACACCGTTACGGAATTATCGATCCATTAGAACAAGAAGGTCGTCGTTACCAAGTTCGCAATTTCGTTGAGAAACCAGCACAAGGTACAGCACCTTCAAACTTAGCGATTATGGGCCGTTACATTTTAACGCCTGAAATCTTTATGTTCTTAGAACAGCAACATGTCGGTGCTGGCGGTGAAATTCAGTTAACAGATGCAATCCAAAGCTTAAATGAAATCCAACGTGTATTTGCTTACGATTTCGAAGGAAAGCGCTACGATGTAGGTGAAAAGCTAGGATTCGTTCAAACGACAATTGAAATGGCCCTGCAACACCCAGAATTACGTGATGACATGGTTGCGATGATGAAGAAAATTTTAGAAGAACAAGCGAATCAAGAGTCTTAATATAAAAAAGAGTTATTTCAGCTTGTTGAAATAACTCTTTTTTTATTATGAAATCGTCGAATGAGAATGCTGATAAGCAGAACGACGCACAGCATAGTATATGCGAGGTGCGATAATAGCACCGATAATTGTAAATGCAATATCTTTTACTGCGAACCACATCATAATCATCCAAGCAGCTTTATAACTCATATTACCGCCCATAAAGAGATTGACTGCCCCGTACATGTAAGTAGTACCGATTATATAAGTTAAAATAATTCCTGTGAAAGAGGCAATAGCAAATGTAATGAATGTTGGTCTTTCTTTTTGTTCTACTAGTTTTCCCGATACGTAAGCAACGATAATAAATGCGATAATAAAACCACCAGTAGGATCTAAAAGTGCTCCAAATCCAGCTTTGAAGTTAGCAAAGATTGGTGCGCCGGCTACGCCAACGAGCATATATACAGTCATGGATAAGGCACCAAGTCTACTTCCAAGAAGAAGACCTGCTAAAATTGCGAAAAATGGTTGCATAGATAATGGGATGCCCGCTACTTGCAGGAATGGTGCCCAAGATACAATATTTGCACCAATGGCCATAAGAGCGACGAACATGGCAGCTAATGCTAAATCTAAAACATGAAATCTCCTCATAATGTTAACCTCCTGTTGTTTTTAGGTTAACATTATCGTAGCGAAAATATTTACTTGTTGTCAATCAAAATATTTTGATAAGAAGGCTTTAAATAGTCTCTTAGCAATGTATATGGAATACGAAATTGCGGAATTCCACTTGAATACGGAGCAATTTCATATAAAGGGAAATAAATGACGAGATTGTCTGGCTCTAAAAAGAAGTGAAACTTTTTCATACTCATTACCTTTTCAGTTGCATCAGGAAAATAAATACTTTCATTTTGTTTAATTTGTCTTACAATCTCTGCACGGATTACATCTTTATATTTATCTTTTTGTTGAAATAAATCGTCTAAGTGCAGTAGCTTTTTTTCGTTTAAATCAAATGTATTTGCCTTCCACGTATAAAGACCATGTGCTCCGCCAGTATATTGATAGTAATTCACATATAGGCTAAGAAAAGGTGGTTTGTTTAATGAGACTTTATAATCGACATTTGCTACGTACGGATGAAATGGTGTACTAGATCCTTCTGTCTCTTTATAATATTTTTTTGCTTCTTTTTCTAATTTGTTTTTAAATTTGTCAGTGGATTTTTTGTAATATAAATTGAGCTTATTTTGAAATTTAGAGTCAGAAAAGTTGTGAAAAGAAGGCCTATTTATTTGATATTCTATATAAGGTTTCTTACCTTTTTGCGTTACAGTCTTAACATCGATTGTCAGGTTAGATGCTTTGGCTGTTATTGCACAATTTGGTACAATAGTCAGCAAGGAGAACATAAGCAGTAATATACAAAATTTCTGTTTCATTTAGGTGAAGCCTCCTTATATAAGTGTTATAAGTAGTTTGAAAATAAATAGGTAAAATTATACATTTAATTAAAGTAAGAGAAGGAGGAAGCGATATGGCAAAAACTTTAATGGATTCACTTGGAATTGAGTTGTTAGAGATGACAGAAGAAAAGGTGGTTGCTACGATGCCTGTTGATGAGCGTACGCATCAGCCGTTTGGATTTTTACATGGTGGTGCATCGGTTGCATTAGCAGAAACAGTGGCAAGTGTTGGTTCATACAATTTAATTGATCAAGAAAAATGTATTTGTTTCGGATTAGAAATTAATGCAAACCACATTCGCTCAAAGAAAGATGGAATTGTAACAGCGATTGGGACACCGATACATAGAGGACAATCGACAATGGTTTGGGATGTTCGCATTATTGATGAAAATGATGATTTACTATGTATATCAAGATGTACAGTAGCAATTAAAGAAAAACGTGAAAAGTAAAAAAGAGGCGCTCTTATGAGCAGCCTCTTTTTCTTATAATTAGAACTGGATTTTCTTCTCTAAGAAACCTTTTAGTTCGCTAATTGGCATACGAACTTGTTCCATTGTGTCACGGTCACGTACTGTAACAGCTTTGTCTTCAACTGAGTCGAAGTCGTATGTGATACAGAATGGTGTACCGATTTCGTCTTGACGACGGTAACGTTTACCGATAGAACCAGTTTCATCAAAGTCTACCATGAAGTCTTTAGCTAATTCTGCAAATACTTCAGTAGCACCTTCAGATAGCTTTTTAGATAATGGTAAGATAGCTGCTTTGTATGGTGCTAAAGCAGGGTGGAAACGAAGAACTGTACGAGAATCGTTTTCTAATTGTTCTTCTTCATATGCATCACATAAGAATGCTAATGTTACGCGGTCTGCGCCTAAAGATGGCTCGATGCAGTATGGTACGTAACGCTCATTCGTTTGTGGATCGATATAGTTAAAGTCTTCGTTTGAGTGTTCCATGTGACGTTTTAAGTCGAAGTCTGTACGAGATGCAACGCCCCAAAGTTCGCCCCAACCGAATGGGAATTTGAATTCAATGTCAGTTGTTGCATTACTGTAGTGAGATAACTCTTCTTCACCGTGGTCACGAAGACGCATGCTCTCTTCAGTCATACCAAGTGAAAGTAACCAGTTTTTACAAGTTTCACGCCAGAATGCGAACCACTCTAAATCTTCACCAGGCTTACAGAAGAATTCAAGTTCCATTTGTTCGAATTCACGTGTACGGAATGTGAAGTTACCAGGCGTGATTTCGTTACGGAAACTCTTACCGATTTGGCCAATACCAAATGGAAGCTTTTTACGCATAGAGCGTTGAACGTTTTTGAAGTTTACGAAAATACCTTGTGCTGTTTCAGGACGAAGGAAAATTTCGTTTGTGCTAGACTCTGTAACACCTTGGAATGTTTTGAACATTAAGTTGAACTGACGGATTTCAGTGAATTCTTCACTACCGCAATCAGGACATTTTACTTCATGTTCTTTCATTAAGTCAGCCATTTGGTCGAAAGTAAGACCGTCAACAACCATTTCAATGCCTTTTGCATCTAAAGCATCCTCAATTAATTTGTCAGCACGGTGACGAGCTTTACATTTTTTACAGTCGATCATTGGATCGTTGAAGTTACCAACGTGACCAGAAGCGATCCAAGTTTTAGGGTTCATTAAAATAGCTGCGTCTAAACCAACGTTGTGTGGAGATTCTTGAATGAATTTTTTCCACCAAGCTTTTTTAACGTTATTTTTTAATTCGATTCCAAGTGGACCGTAATCCCAAGTGTTTGCAAGACCACCGTAAATTTCAGAACCAGGGAAAACAAAACCGCGATGTTTCGCTAAGTTTACAACTTGTTCCATTGAATACATAAGAAAATCCTCCTTTTGAAAGTTAACGTATTGGCGATGATATACTCTGATACTTTGGAAACGAGCAGTATATGCTAAAAAGAACATAAAAAAACGCTCATCCCAAGGCTTATTTGCCTAGGGACGAGCGTTTGCCCGCGGTTCCACCCTAGTTGATACACAAAAGGTGCATCCACTTTATCATGTATTGCTCGGGACTGCCGTTTCCTTGCGGCTTCAGGCTTTCACTATCCCTGAATCGCTTTTTATGCAAGTACTTATAAGTCCGTCATCGCTACTTATATTAATAATAATGAACATATTCTAACACGTTCTTTTTTAAATCTCAATAGAGGAACGTGTCTATCTATGATAGAGTCTCGCCTATTTTTTCATTATTTATTCCGTAATTTTGTTTAATATGCTTAATTGCTTCACGCTTACTTAATGGAGCGAGTTCATTGTTTTGCACGTATTCCCAAACTACATCCGGATTTGTTTTTGTATATTCACGAAGGACCCAGCCAATCGCTTTTTGAATGAAAAATTCTTTTGAAGAATGTAGTTGCCCAATAATCCAGAAAAGAAGTTCTTCATCCATCTTTTGTTTATATTTCAGTTGGAATAAAATAGCGGCACGTTGTAACCATATGTTATCTGATGCAATCCATTTTGGAATATACGCAGAAATTAATTCTGGGTGTTTTAAAAAGATAGTACCTAAGAATGTAGGGACGATGCTATCGACAGAGTCCCACCAAGATTTTGTGACAATAAGTTCTTCTAAGAAGGGGATATGAGTTTCGTTTATATGCTTTTTATATTTTTGCATGATATCAAGTGCGGCCGCTTGGAATTCACGTTCTGGTAAGTCCCAAAGCTCGCGTACAATAATTTGGAAGTCTTTTTTATCTGGGAGAGTATGTATTTGAATGACGTCTTTTAATAATTGGCGCCTTTCCGGTGTTTGAATACCTAGAAATGGGAAGTGATTTTTCATATAACGAGTCATAGGTTCTGCTTTTTCAGGATTTTGATGAGCTGTAAAATGCTCTTGTAATGCTTTTACAAATGGATGCATACGTGTTTCTCCTCTCTTATTCTCTTTCTTCTCTTATTATACAAAGAGTTTGGATAAATTTTAAAACATAACTTGCAATGTAATGAAATATGTTGAAAGTAGAGAGGAGAGGATAAGATGGAGGATCAAGGCGTACTAGCAGGTTTCTTTGCTCTTAGTTTTGCGTTTATTCTTGTTGTATTGATTTGGGCAATTATTGCGTATTTATTAACGGCTTTTGCACTGTATACGATGGCGAAAAATGATGGTGCAACGGATGGTGCTCTTGCGTTTATTCCTTTTTTAAATAGTAAGATATGGGGTGATTTAGCAAAAGACAAATTACCGGATTTCTTAAAAGAAGAAGCGGGATGGAAAGTATTCGGCATATATGTCGCATGTTTCATTTTTAACTTCGTACCAATTCTATATTTATTAGCAACAGCTGTATCGATTGTGCTGTCTATTTATCTTATCTACGCAATTTTAGATAGATACGGAACGAATTCTATATTGTTTACGATTATTCATACAATCACATTTTCGGTTTTCTTACCGATTCATTTATTTATTATTCGAAATGAACCGGTGAGATATAAAGAGTAGATTTTTCGTTTCTGTTGATAAGTCGATATATTTTAGATATAAGTAAAAAAGCGCCCTGATTATCAGGGTGCTTTTTCTACTACATAAGGTAGCGTAAATAAATATAAATGTGAGAAATGATTAATGAAACGATCATAATTGGGAAACCGACTTTTAGGAATTCCATGTAACTAAATTTATGTCCTTCGCGGCTCGCGATACCTGCAACGATTACGTTAGCAGAAGCTCCGATTAATGTTCCGTTTCCGCCGAGACAAGCACCTAGTGCTAATGCCCACCATAATACATCGATTTGTGCGTCAGATGGTGATAAGCCTAGCCCAACTGCCATATCGTTAATAAGTGGAATCATTGTTGCGACAAATGGGATGTTATCAATTGTTGCAGAGGCGATACCAGATACCCATAAAATAAGGATGGATGCGTAAGAAATATCTCCGCCTGTTATACCAATTACTTTTTGAGCTAACATTTTGATAAGACCGATATCGATAAGTCCTCCAACAAGTACGAATAGCCCTGCGAAGAAGAAGATTGTTACCCACTCTACGCTTGCAAATACTTCTTCAATTTCATGCTCTTTCACACCAATTAACATAAGTACAGTAGCACCAGTTAAGGCAATGATAGCCGCATCAATATGGAAAATAGAATGAGTCATGAAACCTACAATTGTAAGTCCAAGTACCGTTAAAGATTTTTTCATTAATACTGGATCTTTAATGTATTGTTTTTCATCTAAGCTCATTAATTTTTTGACTTGTACAGGATCGGCAATTAATTGTTTGCGGTACATGAAGTAAAGTATTGTTGCTGTAACTCCAATAATAATAATTACGATTGGTGCTAGATTCAATAGGAAAGCATTGAAGTCTAAATGTTTATTGGCAGAACCAATCATAATGTTAGGTGGATCACCAATTAATGTTGCCGTTCCCCCAATGTTTGAAAAAATAATTTCAGAAAGTAAATAAGGAACAGGATTTACTTGCAGTATGCGCGTAATAGATAAAGTAACTGGAACAACAAGAAGTACAGTTGTAACGTTATCTAAAAATGCGGAGCCAAGCGCAGTAAGTAGGGAAAGGGAAATTAAAATTTTAATTGGATTTCCTTGTGCCCTTTTTGCTGCTTTAATGGCAACGTATTGGAAAACACCTGATTTACTCGTAATGTTCACCAAAATCATCATACCGATGAGTAGCGTAATCGTTCCCCATTCAATATGTTTCGTAAAGGCGTTATGTAAATCGACGACCCCCACAATTACCATGAGTGCTGCACCAAGAAGTGCGATGACAGCGCGATTAATTTTTTCAGAAATAATAATGGCATATGTAATTAAAAAGACTGCGATAGCAAAATAATACTGCCAGTTAGCGAGTTCTTGCGTTGTTTCGTGCAAAAATCTCATCTCCTTTCATTCATTTTTCTTAGTGTGTCAAATATTAACTAGATGAAACACACATAACGTCATTATAAAGTAGAAAAACTGCGGATGTAAATGAAAGGAGGGATTTTGTCATATTTTCTGCATAGGTCATTTTTTCTTATTTTTTAAAATATTTGTGGGCATTTGACATATATATAAGATACATCCAATCTGAATATTTAAAATGGAATTAGCATTCGAGCTTGTTCGTGTAGGAGTGTCAAATAGAAAGGAATGACAAAAATGATAAGGAAGGGATCGTATGGATGAACAACGATTTTTATTTTTAGACTTTGAGTTTACGATGCCCCAGCATAGAAAAAAACCGAAAGGATTTTTTCCGGAAATTATTGAGGTAGGACTCGTTTCAGTTGCTGGCTGTAAGGTGGAAGATACGTATTCATCACATGTCAGGCCGAAAACATTTCCCTCCTTAACGGATCGATGTAAGAAGTTTTTAGGAATAAAACAAGAAGTCGTGGATAAAGGGATTTCATTTCCTGAACTCGTTAAGAAGCTTGCAGAATACGAAACGAAATGTAAACCGACAATTGTAACGTGGGGAAATATGGATATGAAAGTGCTGAAGCATAATTGTGAAATGGCAGGGATAGCTTTTCCATTCTTCGGGCAGTGTCGTGATTTATCGCTTGAGTATAAGAAGTTTTTTGGGGAAAGAAATCAAACAGGATTATGGAAAGCAATTGAGGCGTACGGAAAAGTAGGGACAGGGAAGCATCATTGTGCGCTTGATGATGCGATGACGACGTACAATATTTTTAAACTAGTAGAAAAAGATAAAGAGTATTTAGTAAAACCAGCACCACCAACATTAGGAGAACTCGTTGATTTTTCAAAAGTGTTAAAGAAAGTGAGCACACAGTAACGACCAAATTGCACATTATGTAATTTGGTCGTTTTGTTTTTTTTAGAGTTTGTAGTCCTTCTTTAACTGTTCTAATGTTTCTAGACTACGCTCTGCAAAAGGTGAATCATCTTCAGAAAATGAATTCATTTGAGTTTCTAATGCTAATTTTAGTGACTCGGTATAATCAGGAATTTCTCCTTCATATTTCTTTACCATTTGCTGTGGAATGTTCGTTTGCTCACGAAAAGCTAAAGCGCGTCTTTCATGGAAAAATGGTACGTCAGCTTGTTTTACGTTATGTAAGTCACCTTGCACCGGATGTTTTAAAACAGCTAATACTTTTACGACATAACTACCAGGACGGCTATTTGTAATTTCGCCGATGTATTTTCCTGTTTTATAAATACCAGTAACGATTTCACCAATTTCAAATGTTTCTCTCATATTTTTCACCTCAAGTTTATAGTAAGGAAAGTAGGAGGAGGAGTCAAAGAAATCATTCACTTTCGGAACGCCCCTTGAGAATATGAACTGGTTCAACTATAATTTAAAGATATATAACAGAAAATTCTGATGTTTTTTGAATCCTATAATTAAGGAGTGTTCGTTATGATGCCTTTATATTTTCCGGAAGATAAAACAGAATATATTATTCCAGGGATTGTGTGCGTTCTATTTATTATCGGTGCTATTGCCACGTGGCGCATGTTTATTCGTATATCAAAAAGAGAAGCAGAGCGATTACAGAAAGTTGAAGAAAAACTATTAGCTGAAAAGAAACAGTAACGCATTTTTGTATGTTTCCCTCTATGCTCGGACAATCTAAGGGCAGAATATATTTTGGAGGGAATGGAATGAAGAAACGGCTTTTTTTCAGTTGTTGTTTATTATTTCTGATGGCAGGTTGTGACCAAGGAAAGCCGAAAGAAATTGAAGTGAAATTACATAATGCTTCAGGAGATGAAGTAGGGACTGCGAAAGTAGTTCAGCAAACAAGTGGAGTGAAAATTACGATTAAAGGGGAAGGTTTCACGCCAGGACCACACGGACTACATGTACATGAAATCGGAGAGTGTAAGGCACCTCGTTTTGAATCATCCGGGAATCATTTTAATCCTGATGATAAAAAACATGGTCTTCTTAATCCGAAGGGTGCAGAAAACGGTGATTTACCGAACGTAATTGCAGACGGTTCTGGAAAGATCAAGGCAGAAATCGACGCGCCGCACATAACGCTTGAAGAAGGAAAAACAACGATTCATAGAAAAGATGGAGCGTCTATTATTATTACAGAAAACGCTGATGATGGTATGACACAACCAACAGGTAAATCAGGTGATCGAATTGCTTGTGGTGTCATTGTAAAAAAAGCATCGGATATGAAGAAAAAGTAAAAGCTACCGTGCATGGTAGCTTTTTTTGTGAAACGTAATTGAAAAGATATGGATAAAGGAGGTTGTCCTAAAATGATTTATGACAGCCTCTTTTCTTATTATGAAAACGTATGACGCAGTCTGTTCAAAATTTCTTCTAAAACAGATCTTGGACAGCCGATGTTAATTCGAATATGTTCTTCCCCACCTAACCCGTATTTCTCACCAGGTTCAACGATGATTTTTCCTTTTTCCTCAAGTAATGCAGTACGCTCGTTTTGAGAAAGCTTTAGACGAGAACAATCAATCCATAATAAAAAGCTACCTTCTGGCTTCGTTACGGAAAGAGCAGGTATGTGAGTTTTGATATATTCATAAGCAAATTGAGCATTATCTTCTATATATAATCGAATTTCGTTTAGCCAATCATTACATTCTGTATAGGCACTTTGCATCGCTGTGTAGGCGAAGATATTTAACCCGTGGAAGCCTTGTCTATATTGGATAGCTGTAAAGGCGTGACGGAGTTTTTCGTTTGGAATGATAATAATCGACGCTTGTAATCCAGCGATATTAAATGTTTTACTTGGAGCCATACAAGTGATAGTGCGCTCTGCTAATTCTTCAGATAAGGAAGCGAACGGTGTATGTGTATGGTCTGCATAAATGATATCGGAATGAATTTCGTCCGCGACAACGATTACGTTATATTTAGTACATAACGATCCGAGCTGCACAAGTTCCTCTTTCGTCCAAACGCGTCCGATTGGATTATGAGGGCTACAAAGAAGCATGAGTTTGACGCCTTGCTGAAACTGCTTTTCTAAATGCTCGAAGTCTATCACATATGTATCATTTTGTTTCTGTAATGGACTCACGTATAACTGCCTATTATTTGTTGTGACCATTTCGAAAAATGGAGGATAAATAGGTGGTTGTACGAGAACGGATTCGTTTTCTTTTGTAAAAGCCTGTATGCTCGTACTAAGAGCTGGAACGATCCCTGCACTAAAGACGATCCATTCTTTTTGAATGTCCCAGTCGTATTGTTGTTTTGTCCAGTTACAAATAATATCCCCAATATTTTCAGGGGGAAGTGTGTAGCCAAAAATCGGATGTTCGATCCGTTGTTTTAAGGCAGTTTGAATTGGTTTTGGTACTTCAAAATCCATATCAGCAATCCAAGCATGGATAAGTTCTTCGTTTTTATATGTATCCCATTTTATACTATGCGTTCCACGTCGATTGATTGCTTTATGAAATAGTTGCATAAGTTTGCCCCCTTCTTCTGTAAAACCAATAAGTTACGAAAGTTCTCTCTCTTCTTATAGAATAGCTGATGTGATAGGATAAAGAAAAGTATTAAAAAGTGAAAAGGCGGGAAGCGAATGGGTACATATGAAAAGATGATAGAGGTTGTGAAGAATTGGGATCCGTTTCAAATGGGACCGGAGTTTTATGAAACAGAAGCGAGCGATGTTGTGAACGTCATAAGTGTGTTTGATGATCCAAAATACATCGCAAAGAAGATTCAACATATATACTTTATGTCTTTTGAGGAAGTACCTGCGCTTGAAAAATGTGAGAAGTTAGCTGTGGAATTACTTGTAATAAAAGAAGGCGGAAGTTGTTCATTATAGGCTGTCGGAATTTCCGACAGCCTTTTTTATATTATCCCGCTATTTGCTTGGTAGTAAGACCCCACCTCAAAATTCAGCGGAAGCAAAGAAGTTAGGTGGGGACTGATTAAAGTTTCACTTTATTGCGCAGAAAAAGCGATAATTTCTTCATAAACATGTTTAGGCTTTTCTTCAGGTAGTAAATGTCCTGTATTTTCGTAAGAAATAAATTTTGAATTCGGTAAATCTTTGTGTAGACGATGACCTATATGTACAGGGACGACGCGGTCTTTTTCACCCCAAATGAGCAAGATAGGTGTTTCGATTTTTTGTAATTCAGTTGAAGATAAGTCACCTTCACGGTCTCGTATCATGCGAGTTAAAGCGGGAAATATACGGTCGTCATAAAAAGGAGCGGAGTAACCTTTTTTCATTTCATCGTCAATTAATGAGTGATCATGAACGACATTCATTAAGTTATGAACAATACCGCGTCTAATAATCCAGTTCTTTACGTATAAATGAAAGAACGGTAAATAAGAAGAGTATAGTAAAGGTAAGGTTGCGCGTGCTAAATAGCTAGAGCTGCATAGTAAAATCGTTTTTGAAATGAGTTCAGGACGTATACGGTTTACATAGAGAGAAATTTGCCCACCCATAGAGTGCCCAACTAATACAATGTTTGAGAGAGATAAATGTTCAATTAAATCAATAATAATCGTTGCTAAATTGTGATAAGAATACTTAAACAGATGAGACTTATCACTTTTTCCGAACGGTGGTAAATCAAGAGCAATCACTGTTCCTGCTTTCGATAGTAAGGGAATGAGACGACGGTAACTAAATGAGGAAGATAAAAAGCCGTGAACGAGTACGAAAGTAGGACGTTCTGTTTTGTTATCGTGTTCATACAATTCGTAATGAATAGTAGTGCCGCGAGTGGAAAAAGTGAAATAAGGACAAGTATATTCGTGATTCATTTTTTGTCACTCCATTGATTTTTGTTCATATCATCTCCAAGGAAGAAGAAAATATGTTAACAAAAAAAGGCAAGATGACGATGTCATCTTGCCTTTCGTTTATTCAGTATTACCCGCGAACAATATTAGGCGGTGTTTTTCCTTGTAATCCTGCAACTAAATTTTCAGCGGCGGTCATAGCCATTTGCTGCCTAGTTTTTAATGTTGCAGATCCGATGTGTGGTAAAGTCACAACATTTTGTAATGATAAGAGTGGATTATCTTTTTGAATCGGCTCTTGTGTAAATGTATCGATACCTGCTGCAAAGATTTTCTTTTCTGTTAAAGCATGGATTAACGCTTCTTCATCTACTGTTTTCCCGCGAGAAGCATTAATGAAGATTGCTGTTTCTTTCATTAATGAAAATTCCTTTTCTCCGATAAGGTGATATGTTTCATCTGTTAATGGAGTAAGAAGAACAATAAAGTCAGACTGCTCCAGTAGCGTCTGTAAATCACAATATGTAGCATCGAATTTTTGTTCAGCTTCTTCTTTACGACGGCGGTTATAGTAAAGAACATTCATATCAAATCCGAATTTTGCTCGTTTTGCAACGGCTTCTCCAATTCGGCCCATACCGATAATACCAATTGTGCTATGGTGTACATCTAGTCCGAAGTGTTCTTTTCCAATTTCAGCGTTCCATTCACCATTTTTCACATAAGAATCGAGTTCGCAAACACGGCGCCCAGCAGATAACATAAGGGCGAAAACGAGATCAGCTACTGTATCATCTAATACGTATGGTGTATTCGTTCCGATAACATTTCGGTTTTTCATCGCTTGTAAATCAAAATTATCGTAACCGACAGAAATGTTGCTCACTACTTTTAAGTTAGGAGCCACTGTCAGTAATTCTTCATTAATAGCAGATCCGAAATTTAATAACCCATCTTTATCTTGTATTTTTTCTAATAGAACATCACGGGGTACTTTCTCATTTTGCTCCCATTTTTCATAATCACAGTGTTCTGATAAATAGTTTTCTACAAATGTTGGAACTGGTTCAGCAATATAAACTTTTGGTTTCACGATTCCATCCCCTTTCGCTTTATCACGCATTTTTCCACTGATTAAAGTTTCACTTTACCCCGCATTAACGGACAGTAAGTCTCCCACCTCAAAAAGCAGCTCAAGCAAAGAGGTTAGGTGGGAGAGCAACTGTCCGTAAAAGCCCGATTGGTGTGGGCTGATAATCAGTGGGGTGAAGCATTTCGCTGATTAAAGTTTCACTTTATTTTGACATAATTCAATAGAAAAATCTTCTTTTCAAACTGGAAAGGGTATTTGTATAATTTAAACACAAACGAAAAGGAAGGATGATTTATATGGTGACAGAAAAAGAATTAGAATTATTAGCTTGTCTTGAAAAGAGTAGTCGATTATCTGTAGATACATTAGCGAAGCTGTTAAATATAGAGGTAGAAGAAGTAAAGAAGATGGTTGCGAGGTTAGAAAATGAAAAGATTATTGTAGATTATGTAACACATATTGATTGGACGAAGGTGAAAGAACATACAGGTTTAACGGCAATGATCGATGTGAAAGTTACGCCAAAGCATGGCGTTGGGTTTGATGCGGTTGCTGAACAAATTTATCGTTATTCAGAAGTGAAATCCGTTTATTTAATGTCAGGGACATATGATCTTTCTATTACATTAGAAGGGAAAACGATGGGAGAAGTAGCGATGTTTGTTTCTGAGAAATTAGCAACAATTGAATCTGTTGTTTCTACAACTACTCATTTCATTTTGAAGAAGTATAAACATGAGGGCGTTATTTATGAAAAAGACGATGATGATAAGCGAATTGTGGTGACACCATGAAGCAATTTGAACTATCTAGATCAGCAGAATCTTTAAAACCATCTGGTATTCGAAAATTTTTTGATTTAGCAGCAAATATGAAAGGTGTTATTTCCCTCGGGGTAGGAGAGCCGGATTTTGTTACACCTTGGAATGTAAGGCAAGCATGTATTCGTTCTTTGGAACAAGGGTATACGTCATATACAGCAAATGCAGGATTATTGGAGCTCCGTCAAGAAATAGCAAAGTATCTAAAAAAACAATTTGCAGTATCTTATGATCCAAGTGATGAAATCATTGTTACAGTTGGAGCGAGCCAGGCGTTAGATGTAGCGATGCGCGCCATTATAAATCCTGATGATGAAGTGCTCATTATTGAACCGAGCTTCGTTTCTTATGCACCACTTGTGACATTAGCTGGAGGAGTTCCGGTTCCTGTGGCGACTACGTTAGAAAACGAGTTTAAAGTACAACCAGAACAAATTGAAGCAGCTATTACAGCGAAAACAAAGGCAATTTTGCTTTGTTCACCAAATAACCCGACAGGTGCAATGCTAAATAAATCCGACCTTGAAGAAATAGCAGTGATTGTTGAGAAGTACAATCTAATCGTATTATCTGATGAAATTTATGCAGAACTTGTATACGACGAAGTATATACAAGTTTCGCGAGTATTAAAAATATGCGTGAGCATACGATTTTAATTTCAGGATTTTCAAAAGGATTTGCGATGACAGGATGGCGCCTCGGTATGATTGCAGCTCCTGTTCAATTTTCAGAATTAATGCTCAAAATCCATCAGTATTCAATGATGTGTGCACCGACGATGTCTCAGTTTGCAGCACTTGAGGCGTTACGCGCAGGGAACGATGAAGTAATTCGAATGAGAGATAGCTATAAGAAGCGTCGTAACTTCATGACGACATCTTTCAATGAAATGGGCTTAACGTGTCATGTGCCGGGCGGAGCATTTTATGTTTTTCCTGCTATATCTTCAACCGGATTATCTTCAGCGGAATTTGCAGAACAGTTATTGTTGGAAGAAAAAGTGGCCGTTGTCCCTGGTAGCGTATTTGGCGAAAGTGGTGAAGGATTTATTCGTTGTTCATATGCAACGTCGCTTGAACAACTTATGGAAGCGATGAAGAGAATGGAACGGTTTGTAGAAAATAAAAAAAGGACAAAACGTAATACGTTTTGTCCATAAAAGGGGGGGAATACTAGAAAGCCATGTGTTAGTAGTCTATCCCAATATTGGAGAATTATACTTCTTTAAGGGAAATTTTTCATGAATTTTGAATGAGTTCTGTCATAGTGGTATAATTTACTAATATAAGGTATACGCATTCTAGATAACGTTATCTAGAATGCGTACTAACCAATCGGATATTTAAAATAAATATATCTGCTTTGCTCTTTATAATTGTAGAGAGAATGGTAAACGTATGGGAGTGTTTCATATGTCAGAACAATATACAACAGGAGTGGTTGTAACAGGGAAAGTGACTGGAATTCAAGATTACGGTGCATTTGTAGCGTTAGATGCAGAAACACAAGGACTTGTGCATATATCTGAAATTACAAATGGATATGTAAAGGATATTCATGACTTTTTAAAAGTCGGCGATACAGTAGAAGTAAAGGTACTTTCAATTGATGAAGAGCACAGAAAAATGAGTTTATCGTTAAAAGCGGCGAAAAGAAAACAAGGAAGGATTCTTATACCGAACCCATCTGAAAACGGATTTAATACGCTGCGAGAAAAGTTGGCAGAATGGATTGAAGAGTCCGAGTTAACAAAGTAAAAGAGGAACGCATATGAGCGTTCCTCTTTTACTTTATCTTATGATATATATTTGCAAATATGATTGCATGCAATCATATTCGTATGTCGGAGGTGAAAGGACATACTGACTATCGAATTTCGTTTGTTTCTGGGTGTGTACCAAGATTTTCAGATGGTTTAAACAGTAAACCAAGATTGATAAGCCCAGATATACCAACGATGCCGTAAATAATACGTGCAAGAGCTGAATTTTGTCCACCGAAAATGGCTGCTACTAAGTCAAACTGGAAAAATCCGATTAGTCCCCAGTTCACAGCGCCAATTACAGTAAAGACTAATGCGATACGTTGCAAAGTACTCATGAAAAAGCCCCCCTTAATTGTGAAGCATGAGCAAGCGATGAGTTAATTAACTCTTTTATAGAATGGGGTAGTTATGTTGTTTTTATACATAAAAAATGTTCGAAAGATGATGTATATACATCTATACCGAAAAATACGAATTTTTATGCAAAAAATGAACTTTTTCTAAAAAATATATATTGGTTACGTTTACAATGGTTGAATCGCTTGATTTACAACTTCAGTTTCGCTAAAGTGAATACAGAAATACATATCCATAATTGGAGGGAAAAAGATGAGTACACATGTAACGTTCGACTATTCTAAAGCGTTATCCTTCATCGGTGAACATGAAATCACTTATTTACGTGATGCAGTGAAAGTAACACATCACGCAATCCACGAAAAAACTGGAGCTGGGAACGATTTCCTTGGGTGGGTAGACCTTCCGCTTCAATATGACAAAGAGGAATTCGCGCGCATTCAAAAATGCGCAGAAAAAATTAAAAATGACTCTGACATTTTACTTGTTGTAGGTATTGGTGGTTCTTACTTAGGGGCACGCGCAGCAATCGAAATGTTAAACCATTCTTTCTACAACACGCTTTCTAAAGAACAACGTAAAACTCCACAAGTGCTATTTGTTGGACAAAACATTAGCTCCACTTACATGAAAGATTTAATGGACGTATTAGAAGGTAAAGACTTCTCTATTAACGTTATTTCCAAATCAGGTACAACAACAGAGCCAGCACTAGCATTCCGTATCTTCCGTAAGTTATTAGAAGAAAAGTATGGAAAAGAAGAAGCTCGCAAACGTATTTATGCAACTACAGATAAAGCACGTGGTGCATTAAAAACATTAGCTGATAACGAAGGTTACGAAACATTTGTTATTCCAGATGATGTTGGAGGACGTTTCTCTGTATTAACGCCAGTTGGTTTATTACCAATCGCAGTAAGTGGCTTAAATATTGAAGAGATGATGAAAGGTGCAGCTGCTGGTCATGATGACTTCGGAACATCAGAACTAGAAGAAAACCCAGCTTACCAATATGCAGTAGTTCGTAACGCTTTATACAATAAAGGAAAAACAATTGAAATGCTTGTTAACTATGAGCCAGCACTTCAATACTTCGCTGAGTGGTGGAAACAGTTATTTGGTGAAAGTGAAGGAAAAGATCAAAAAGGTATTTTCCCATCTTCAGCAAACTTCTCAACTGACTTACACTCATTAGGTCAATACGTTCAAGAAGGTCGTCGTGACTTATTTGAAACAGTTCTTAAAGTAGGTAAATCTACACATGAACTAACAATCGAATCAGAAGAAAACGATTTAGACGGATTAAATTACCTTGCTGGTGAAACTGTAGACTTTGTAAACACAAAAGCATACGAAGGTACATTACTTGCACATAGCGACGGGGGAGTACCAAACTTAATCGTCAATATTCCTGAATTAAATGAGTACACATTCGGTTACCTTGTATACTTCTTCGAAAAAGCATGTGCGATGAGCGGCTACTTATTAGGGGTAAATCCATTTGACCAACCTGGCGTAGAAGCATACAAGAAGAACATGTTTGCTTTACTTGGTAAACCAGGATTTGAAGAATTAAAAGCAGAATTAGAAGAGCGTTTAAAATAATAAAAAGCGACCGGATTCCGGTCGCTTTTTATTATTTTATCGAAAAGTCCATCAGTATATTCAAGCTAGAGTGGGTATGCTAAAGGAAAAGTCTTGGAGGGATGGACTTGATTCCAATTCAATCAAATTTAGAAGGACGTACATATGCGCTATTTAAGTTAGAAGAGATTATGAAACCACTTGGATATAGCATTGGTGGTAATTGGGATTATGATAAAGGATGCTTCGATTACAAAATCGATGAAGAAGATGGGTATCAATTTTTACGAGTGCCGTTTACAGCAGTAGATGGTGAACTGGATGTACCTGGTGTAGTAGTCCGTCTTGAAACGCCGTATATTCTTTCGCACGTATATCAAGACGAACTAGATGATAATGTGAATACTTTAACCGCTGGAACGAGTGGGATGGATCAATTTGCTGAACCGAAAGATCCAGATGGAGATGTAAAAAGAAAATATATCAATATTGGGAAAGTGCTCATGCAAGAACTAGAGCGTCATTTTATTAATGGTGAATAACAATGAGTATGTCGCTTTCGATAAGAATGAAGGTATGGACTGGATTAATCATATATTGATCATCACGCTTTATACCTAGTAAGAGAATGTTTTGTTTTAGAAGGGTATAGCTACAATTTGCAAAGGTTTGTCCGGTGCAGGACGGAGAAAGCTCCATCAGTTGTAATTTGTTATCAGAGATTTCATCGTAAAGTGAGAATAGTACACCTGAAATAGAAGGGAATAAAAGAGAAGCGGTAAATACATAACTCGTTAATTTATTTCCTTCTATAATTTCTGACGCGCCCGCTCTCGTTGCATTTTGAATTTGTTCAGTAGTAAGTAGTTCGGCGATGCAGTGAATGTTTGGATTGAGTCCTTTCGCAGTTAAAATATTTAAAATGGACTGTGTATCTGCTAAGCTTTCGTTCTTTTCTTTATCCGCTGTTATTAATATGGTGTGTGCCGTTGCAATATTAGCCTTTAATAAAGTTTGATCGTGATGCGGACAACCTTTTATAAATTCTAAATGATGAAAGGGTTTTGGGAGTAAAGAAAGTGTTTCATCAATTAAAACGATATCAAGGTTTGGTTGTAGTACATGCATTTGCTTTACAACATGTTTTGCACGCTCATTCCAGCCAACGATAATCATATGACCGTTAGAGGTAGCGGCTTCTTCACCTTTAACTTTCATGTATTGTTTACTAATCATCTCAGTAGCGAATAGAACCATATAATAAGAACAAAAGCCAGTTCCTAATAAAATAATACTTATACCTATTAGTTTTCCTATCGTTGTATGGGGAGCAAAGTCGCCATATCCAACTGTAAAAATGGTAACAATTGACCACCAAATTCCGTCAAACCATGTAGTGAAATGAGAGGGTTCTAATCTATGTATAAGAAAACCAGAAAAAGCAGTGAGTACAATAATAAAACAAATTAAACGAAAAATAATGGAATCACGAAATGTATCTACTAAATTCGGACGGGATTTCAATAGTAAATTCCTCCTTGTTTTGCAGGACTACATTCATTGTTACCATTATAGAAAAAAGAAAAACTCTCTAATTAAAGAGAGTTTATTTTATGCTACATACTTTCCACTTCAGTTTGTTGGACACTTTCAAGATGCTGGAGAGTATAGTAAACATCAGCGGTATGTCTTTTTTGATCAATGGACAGTTTAAGATGTAAATAGTGAGAACCGTTTTCTAACGTTTTAAGCTTCATATTTTTAACGTTTATATCCATTTCTTTTATCTCCTCGATTACAACCGGGATATTGTCCATATTTCGCACAACAAGTTTCACTGCAATATCACGTTGACGAAATGATCTAGGACCTACAAACTTCATTGTCAATGGTATAAGTTCGACACTAATCATAAGAAAACACATTCCGAAAATTGCCTCGATATAGAAACCAGCTCCAACGGCAATACCAATACCAGAAGCACCCCAAATCATAGCGGCAGTCGTGAGTCCTGCAATGCTATCGTTGCCTCTTCTTAAAATTACGCCAGCACCTAAAAAACCAATTCCTGATACAATTTGAGCGGCAAGTCGAAGTGGATCCATATTCATATGATCGGTATGTGGTAAGTTATAAGCTGCTTTAATAGAAACAATTGTTAGGAGGCAACTAATAATAGAAATAACTAAACACGTTTTTAAACCAAGTGGTTTCCGTTTTAATTCGCGTTCTAAACCAATGGCAAATCCTAAAATAGCCGAGAGACCTAGTTTGATTAATAAATCGGTATAGTCCATATATATTCCTCCTTGTATGATATGGTATATGAATAAAACGCTTATTATAGAAAGAAACGTTTTTTGATAGAGTAACTTTATATAAAATATATGTAGGAATTAATCATACATGAAAGAGATATTTCGTTTAAGTATATGATATTAAAAAAGAAATGTGGGCAGTTTTTAAAAAAGTATATAAAAGGTGTTGCATTTCATTTTTCACCATGATATATTAATAACCGTCGCTGATGCGGAAACGCAGAAAACGACAAAAAAGAAATTGAAAAACTTAGTTGACATCGAAAAACGAAGATGTTAACATAAGGAAGTCGCAAATGAGCGACCAAGTAGTTCTTTGAAAACTGAACGAAACAAACAACGTGAAACGTCAATTTTTATTTTTAGATGCTAGACAAACTAACTTTATTGGAGAGTTTGATCCTGGCTCAGGATGAACGCTGGCGGCGTGCCTAATACATGCAAGTCGAGCGAATGGATTGAGGGCTTGCTCTCAAGAAGTTAGCGGCGGACGGGTGAGTAACACGTGGGTAACCTGCCCATAAGACTGGGATAACTCCGGGAAACCGGGGCTAATACCGGATAACATTTTGAACTGCATGGTTCGAAATTGAAAGGCGGCTTCGGCTGTCACTTATGGATGGACCCGCGTCGCATTAGCTAGTTGGTGAGGTAACGGCTCACCAAGGCAACGATGCGTAGCCGACCTGAGAGGGTGATCGGCCACACTGGGACTGAGACACGGCCCAGACTCCTACGGGAGGCAGCAGTAGGGAATCTTCCGCAATGGACGAAAGTCTGACGGAGCAACGCCGCGTGAGTGATGAAGGCTTTCGGGTCGTAAAACTCTGTTGTTAGGGAAGAACAAGTGCTAGTTGAATAAGCTGGCACCTTGACGGTACCTAACCAGAAAGCCACGGCTAACTACGTGCCAGCAGCCGCGGTAATACGTAGGTGGCAAGCGTTATCCGGAATTATTGGGCGTAAAGCGCGCGCAGGTGGTTTCTTAAGTCTGATGTGAAAGCCCACGGCTCAACCGTGGAGGGTCATTGGAAACTGGGAGACTTGAGTGCAGAAGAGGAAAGTGGAATTCCATGTGTAGCGGTGAAATGCGTAGAGATATGGAGGAACACCAGTGGCGAAGGCGACTTTCTGGTCTGTAACTGACACTGAGGCGCGAAAGCGTGGGGAGCAAACAGGATTAGATACCCTGGTAGTCCACGCCGTAAACGATGAGTGCTAAGTGTTAGAGGGTTTCCGCCCTTTAGTGCTGAAGTTAACGCATTAAGCACTCCGCCTGGGGAGTACGGCCGCAAGGCTGAAACTCAAAGGAATTGACGGGGGCCCGCACAAGCGGTGGAGCATGTGGTTTAATTCGAAGCAACGCGAAGAACCTTACCAGGTCTTGACATCCTCTGAAAACCCTAGAGATAGGGCTTCTCCTTCGGGAGCAGAGTGACAGGTGGTGCATGGTTGTCGTCAGCTCGTGTCGTGAGATGTTGGGTTAAGTCCCGCAACGAGCGCAACCCTTGATCTTAGTTGCCATCATTAAGTTGGGCACTCTAAGGTGACTGCCGGTGACAAACCGGAGGAAGGTGGGGATGACGTCAAATCATCATGCCCCTTATGACCTGGGCTACACACGTGCTACAATGGACGGTACAAAGAGCTGCAAGACCGCGAGGTGGAGCTAATCTCATAAAACCGTTCTCAGTTCGGATTGTAGGCTGCAACTCGCCTACATGAAGCTGGAATCGCTAGTAATCGCGGATCAGCATGCCGCGGTGAATACGTTCCCGGGCCTTGTACACACCGCCCGTCACACCACGAGAGTTTGTAACACCCGAAGTCGGTGGGGTAACCTTTTTGGAGCCAGCCGCCTAAGGTGGGACAGATGATTGGGGTGAAGTCGTAACAAGGTAGCCGTATCGGAAGGTGCGGCTGGATCACCTCCTTTCTATGGAGAATTGATAAGCGCTGCTTATCAATATAAGTTTCCGTGTTTCGTTTTGTTCAGTTTTGAGAGAACTATCTCTCATATATAAATGTATGTTCTTTGAAAACTAGATAACAGTGTAGCTCATATTTTTTTAATTTTAGTTTGGTTAAGTTAGAAAGGGCGCACGGTGGATGCCTTGACACTAGGAGTCGATGAAGGACGGGACTAACGCCGATATGCTTCGGGGAGCTGTAAGTAAGCTTTGATCCGAAGATTTCCGAATGGGGAAACCCACTATACGTAATGGTATGGTATCCTTACCTGAATACATAGGGTATGGAAGACAGACCCAGGGAACTGAAACATCTAAGTACCTGGAGGAAGAGAAAGCAAATGCGATTTCCTGAGTAGCGGCGAGCGAAACGGAACATAGCCCAAACCAAGAGGCTTGCCTCTTGGGGTTGTAGGACATTCTATACGGAGTTACAAAGGAACGAGGTAGACGAAGCGACCTGGAAAGGTCCGTCGTAGAGGGTAACAACCCCGTAGTCGAAACTTCGTTCTCTCTTGAATGTATCCTGAGTACGGCGGAACACGTGAAATTCCGTCGGAATCTGGGAGGACCATCTCCCAAGGCTAAATACTCCCTAGTGATCGATAGTGAACCAGTACCGTGAGGGAAAGGTGAAAAGCACCCCGGAAGGGGAGTGAAAGAGATCCTGAAACCGTGTGCCTACAAATAGTCAGAGCCCGTTAATGGGTGATGGCGTGCCTTTTGTAGAATGAACCGGCGAGTTACGATCCCGTGCAAGGTTAAGCTGAAGAGGCGGAGCCGCAGCGAAAGCGAGTCTGAATAGGGCGTTTAGTACGTGGTCGTAGACCCGAAACCAGGTGATCTACCCATGTCCAGGGTGAAGTTCAGGTAACACTGAATGGAGGCCCGAACCCACGCACGTTGAAAAGTGCGGGGATGAGGTGTGGGTAGCGGAGAAATTCCAATCGAACCTGGAGATAGCTGGTTCTCCCCGAAATAGCTTTAGGGCTAGCCTTAAGTGTAAGAGTCTTGGAGGTAGAGCACTGATTGAACTAGGGGTCCTCATCGGATTACCGAATTCAGTCAAACTCCGAATGCCAATGACTTATCCTTAGGAGTCAGACTGCGAGTGATAAGATCCGTAGTCAAGAGGGAAACAGCCCAGATCGCCAGCTAAGGTCCCAAAGTGTGTATTAAGTGGAAAAGGATGTGGAGTTGCTTAGACAACTAGGATGTTGGCTTAGAAGCAGCCACCATTTAAAGAGTGCGTAATAGCTCACTAGTCGAGTGACTCTGCGCCGAAAATGTACCGGGGCTAAATACACCACCGAAGCTGCGAATTGATACCAATGGTATCAGTGGTAGGGGAGCGTTCTAAGTGCAGTGAAGTCAGACCGGAAGGACTGGTGGAGCGCTTAGAAGTGAGAATGCCGGTATGAGTAGCGAAAGACGGGTGAGAATCCCGTCCACCGAATGCCTAAGGTTTCCTGAGGAAGGCTCGTCCGCTCAGGGTTAGTCAGGACCTAAGCCGAGGCCGACAGGCGTAGGCGATGGACAACAGGTTGATATTCCTGTACCACCTCTTTATCGTTTGAGCAATGGAGGGACGCAGAAGGATAGAAGAAGCGTGCGATTGGTTGTGCACGTCCAAGCAGTTAGGCTGATAAGTAGGCAAATCCGCTTATCGTAAAGGCTGAGCTGTGATGGGGAAGCTCCTTATGGAGCGAAGTCTTTGATTCCCCGCTGCCAAGAAAAGCTTCTAGCGAGATAAAAGGTGCCTGTACCGCAAACCGACACAGGTAGGCGAGGAGAGAATCCTAAGGTGTGCGAGAGAACTCTGGTTAAGGAACTCGGCAAAATGACCCCGTAACTTCGGGAGAAGGGGTGCTTTCTTAACGGAAAGCCGCAGTGAATAGGCCCAAGCGACTGTTTAGCAAAAACACAGCTCTCTGCGAAGCCGTAAGGCGAAGTATAGGGGGTGACACCTGCCCGGTGCTGGAAGGTTAAGGAGAGGGGTTAGCGTAAGCGAAGCTCTGAACTGAAGCCCCAGTAAACGGCGGCCGTAACTATAACGGTCCTAAGGTAGCGAAATTCCTTGTCGGGTAAGTTCCGACCCGCACGAAAGGTGTAACGATTTGGGCACTGTCTCAACCAGAGACTCGGTGAAATTATAGTACCTGTGAAGATGCAGGTTACCCGCGACAGGACGGAAAGACCCCGTGGAGCTTTACTGTAGCCTGATATTGAATTTTGGTACAGTTTGTACAGGATAGGCGGGAGCCATTGAAACCGGAGCGCTAGCTTCGGTGGAGGCGCTGGTGGGATACCGCCCTGACTGTATTGAAATTCTAACCTACGGGTCTTATCGACCCGGGAGACAGTGTCAGGTGGGCAGTTTGACTGGGGCGGTCGCCTCCTAAAGTGTAACGGAGGCGCCCAAAGGTTCCCTCAGAATGGTTGGAAATCATTCGTAGAGTGCAAAGGCATAAGGGAGCTTGACTGCGAGACCTACAAGTCGAGCAGGGACGAAAGTCGGGCTTAGTGATCCGGTGGTTCCGCATGGAAGGGCCATCGCTCAACGGATAAAAGCTACCCCGGGGATAACAGGCTTATCTCCCCCAAGAGTCCACATCGACGGGGAGGTTTGGCACCTCGATGTCGGCTCATCGCATCCTGGGGCTGTAGTCGGTCCCAAGGGTTGGGCTGTTCGCCCATTAAAGCGGTACGCGAGCTGGGTTCAGAACGTCGTGAGACAGTTCGGTCCCTATCCGTCGTGGGCGTAGGAAATTTGAGAGGAGCTGTCCTTAGTACGAGAGGACCGGGATGGACGCACCGCTGGTGTACCAGTTGTTCTGCCAAGGGCATAGCTGGGTAGCTATGTGCGGAAGGGATAAGTGCTGAAAGCATCTAAGCATGAAGCCCCCCTCAAGATGAGATTTCCCATAGCGTAAGCTAGTAAGATCCCTGAAAGATGATCAGGTTGATAGGTTCGAGGTGGAAGCATGGTGACATGTGGAGCTGACGAATACTAATAGATCGAGGACTTAACCATATAATATGAAGCGATGTTATCTAGTTTTGAAAGAATATAAAAAACTTGTTGACTTTAAAAGTTAAATGAGTTACAATGATTCTTGTCTTAAATGAATACAGTCTGGTAATGATGGCAGAGAGGTCACACCCGTTCCCATACCGAACACGGAAGTTAAGCTCTCTAGCGCCGATGGTAGTTGGGACCTTGTCCCTGTGAGAGTAGGACGTTGCCAGGCAAATGGAGGATTAGCTCAGCTGGGAGAGCACCTGCCTTACAAGCAGGGGGTCGGCGGTTCGATCCCGTCATCCTCCACCATTTAGCCGACTTAGCTCAATTGGTAGAGCAACTGACTTGTAATCAGTAGGTTGGGGGTTCAAGTCCTCTAGTCGGCACCAGAAAATCATGGCGGTTGTGGCGAAGTGGTTAACGCACCGGATTGTGGCTCCGGCATTCGTGGGTTCGATTCCCATCAGTCGCCCCATTTTTTCTTAAAATATTAATATGCGGGTGTGGCGGAATTGGCAGACGCACTAGACTTAGGATCTAGCGCCTTTGGCGTGGGGGTTCGACTCCCTTCACCCGCACTTTTAATAAAATATCTCAAACATGTCTTGCGGAAGTAGTTCAGTGGTAGAATACAACCTTGCCAAGGTTGGGGTCGCGGGTTCGAATCCCGTCTTCCGCTCCAATTTTCAATATGACATGCCGGGGTGGCGGAACAGGCAGACGCACAGGACTTAAAATCCTGCGGTGGGTGACCACCGTGCGGGTTCGACCCCCGCCCTCGGCACCATATGCGCCCGTAGCTCAATTGGATAGAGCGTTTGACTACGGATCAAGAGGTTAGGGGTTCGACTCCTCTCGGGCGCGCTTTTATTAACGGGAAGTGGCTCAGCTTGGTAGAGCACCTGGTTTGGGACCAGGGGGTCGCAGGTTCAAATCCTGTCTTCCCGATATTCCCAAAAACATGGGGCCTTAGCTCAGCTGGGAGAGCGCCTGCCTTGCACGCAGGAGGTCAGCGGTTCGATCCCGCTAGGCTCCACTTATTTTAATATCATTTATGGCGGTGTAGCTCAGCTGGCTAGAGCGTACGGTTCATACCCGTGAGGTCGGGGGTTCGATCCCCTCCGCCGCTACCATAAAGGACCTTTAGCTCAGCTGGTTAGAGCAGACGGCTCATAACCGTCCGGTCGTAGGTTCGAGTCCTACAAGGTCCACCACTAAAGGTTTATATCTCGGAGGTATACCCAAGTTCGGCTGAAGGGATCGGTCTTGAAAACCGACAGGCGGCGAGAGTCGCGCGGGGGTTCGAATCCCTCTACCTCCTCCATTTTTTCTTAAATTACATATTATATCATCGCGGGGTGGAGCAGTACGGTAGCTCGTCGGGCTCATAACCCGAAGGTCGCAGGTTCAAATCCTGTCCCCGCAACCAAATGGTCCCGTGGTGTAGTGGTTAACATGCCTGCCTGTCACGCAGGAGATCGCCGGTTCGACCCCGGTCGGGACCGCCATTTTAATAAGGCTCGGTAGCTCAGTCGGTAGAGCAGAGGACTGAAAATCCTCGTGTCGGCGGTTCGATTCCGTCCCGAGCCACCATTTTGAAGTCGCAAGCCGGCTTAGCTCAATTGGTAGAGCAACTGACTTGTAATCAGTAGGTTGGGGGTTCAAGTCCTCTAGCCGGCACCACTTTCAAAATGAGCCATTAGCTCAGTTGGTAGAGCATCTGACTTTTAATCAGAGGGTCGAAGGTTCGAATCCTTCATGGCTCACCATTTTCAATTTTATGCGGGTGTAGTTTAGTGGTAAAACAAGAGCCTTCCAAGCTCTGGTCGAGAGTTCGATTCTCTTCACCCGCTTTTCAATTATGGGCCTATAGCTCAGCTGGTTAGAGCGCACGCCTGATAAGCGTGAGGTCGATGGTTCGAGTCCATTTAGGCCCACCATAATTGTTCCGCAGTAGCTCAGTGGTAGAGCTATCGGCTGTTAACCGATCGGTCGTAGGTTCGAGTCCTACCTGCGGAGCCATATTTATAGAGAAGTACCCAAGTGGCTCAAGGGGCTCCCCTGCTAAGGGAGTAGATCGCGAACGCGGTGCGAGGGTTCGAATCCCTTCTTCTCTGCCAGAACTGGCCCGTTGGTCAAGTGGTTAAGACACCGCCCTTTCACGGCGGTAACACGGGTTCGAATCCCGTACGGGTCATACTAAAAGAGATAGCATAATCTGCTATCTCTTTTTTGTTGTGTATAGATATAGAAGAAGCTATGACAGATTATAAATAATAAGTTTAAAATAGGATTACCTTTTCTCATACATAAGAAAAGGTAATCCTATTTTTTGAATATGTTTTAACTTTCTATTGAATGTTCATCTTGTTTAATAACAACATGACTATATGCGGAGTGAAGAGTTTTGTAGCCTAAAAGTGCAATAGTTAAGGCAAGGCCTCCTGCTATAATAGCCACATTAAATCCTACATGGGCTCCAAAGTTATCAATAACTAAACCAGCTATCGCTGATCCTAGGGAGACTCCAATTCCAAGTCCTGTAATTGCCCAAGTCATTCCTTCGGTTATCTTTGATTCAGGTACGATTTTTTCCACAAGCCCCATAGTAATAATCATAGTAGGAGCGACAGATAGCCCTGCAAAGAAAACAATAACTACTAGCCAAGTAATACTGTTTACAAAAACTAGTGGCAGCATTGTTATCATGGAAAGTGTGACCGCTATTAAAAACTGATTATAGGGTGGGGTATTGAGTTTAAGGGTACCGAAAATAAGGCCTGCCAGGCATGAACCGATTGCATAGACAGAAAGTACAAAGCTAGCAGCTACTGTGTTTCCTTGCTGCTCAGCAAAAGCTACACTAACGACATCTATTGTGCCGAAGATAGTACCTATAGCAATGAGTGTGAATACTAGTACTCGCAAAGAACCAATTTTAAATACTGTTCCGTTGTTTGTAATGTCGCGAGGGTGTACAGGCGGTTCTGTGCTTTTTTGCATAGTAAATAGGCATACCCCGATTGTAAGAAAAACAGATGATAAAAGTGGCGCTGCTTCTGGGAAGAACATAACACTTAAACTGACAGATAATACAGGACCAATTATGAAGCAAATTTCGTCGACGACCGATTCGAAGGAAAATGCTGTATGCAATTTATGGGATCCGCGGTATAGTTTAGTCCAACGTGCACGTACCATAGCTGACATATTTGGCATACAACCTGCACATAAAGCGGATAGAAATAGCGTCCAATAAGGAGCTTCATATTTCGTACATAGAAGTAAGAGGATTGTAAAGAAAACGCTAATACCTGTAGTCGGAAGAAGTATGCGAGATTGCCCTAATTGATCAGCCATCCGAGAAATATGAGGAGCTAGTAAAGCTGATGATAATGTAAAGGTAGCTGCAACAGCTCCAGCAAGCCAATAGTCACCACTTACTTGAGATAACATGGTAACAATACCAATACCCATCATTGATATGGGCATACGAGCTATAAATCCTGCTAATGAGAATCCTTTTGTACCAGGAGCACTGAAAATCTCACGGTAGGAATTAAACATGATAATCACCACAATATTTGACGTGTACATATACATTCTTCATTCTTTTAACTCCTCCTCTGTTTCATTAATACCTTCTATAAAAAGGGGCAGTGAGTCAATGTAGGGTATAGGTAAGAAGTTATATTATCTTGTAAGCTAGAAATAATTGACATACGCACCGTATGCCAATATCATATTAACATACGGAGCGTATGTCAATTGAAATGTTTTATCTCTGGATAGAGCCGATGTTTAAAGGAGTTATTCTTTTATATAGAGAACGATACTATAGTGCAATTCATTTTGAATAAAGAGAATGAATAGAAGTAGGAGGAAAAGATGATTAAAAAAACGAGAGCAGAAATGATTACTGAAACACGTGCTAAATTGCTGTGGGCAGCAAGAGAGGCTTTTGGTACAGTTGGATATGTAAATACGTCTATGGATGATTTTACAGCATCTGTCGGTTTAACACGTGGTGCAATTTATCATCATTTTGGTGATAAAAAAGGATTGTTAGAAGCAGTTGTAAAAGAAATTGATATGGAAATGGATAATAAATTAGGGAAAGTATCAGATGAAGCGGAAGGAAAATGGGAAGGGTTTGTTGGGCGTTGTCGTGCATATTTAACGATGGCACTTAATCCAGAAATTCAGCGAATCGTACTTCGAGATGCACCAGCAGTATTAGGAACTAGTTATTATCAATCATCACAGTCACAATGTTTAGTGACGATGGCCGAGATGCTTCAGCAATTAATGAAGGACTGTATTATTGAAAAGACGGACTGTGAAGCTTTAGCAAGATTTATAAATGGCGGACTAGTGGACCTTGCTTGTTGGATTGCGAATTCTGAAGATGCAGAGGCACGGTTGTCTAAAGCTTTGCATAGCCTATCACTTATATTGAATGGTTTATTATTAGAAAAGAATGCATAATTTTAACGGATATTTTTTAATATATAGTAATGATTAAAAGGGAGGTGATAAAGTATAGGCTAATTCATTTATTTAACCGTATTCTATATAAGCTAATTGACGTCCATCTTGTAAGGGAATGATGTGATCAGTCAGTTTAATCTTATAATGTGATTACATTTTTTGTGAATGTTAGGATTTTTATTATAGAAAGTGAATTTAGTTACAGTGAGTAATTGAATCATACATTTTTATTCACAATCTAAAGAAAACACCTAATTTGGTATGGATTCCACACCTGATCTAACAACTTTACACTCTATGTGAAAAAGTTCACAAATAGGTCATAAATTGTGAAGTAATTCACAATAATACGTGCTACAATATGAATGTAAAGAAGTTAAACAACATTAAATTAGTATTTTAATTAATTACTTAAACAATCATAAAAAAATATATGTGAACAATAGAGAGGGGAAATTACCATGAAAAAAGGTATCAATCGTGTAGTATTAGTAGGAACAGGAGCTGTAGGTTGTAGTTACGCTTACTCAATGATCAACCAAGGTGTAGCTGAAGAATTCGTATTAGTAGATGTTAATGAAGCAAAAGCAGAAGGGGAAGCAATGGACTTAAGCCATGCGGTACCATTCTCTCCATCACCAACAAAAGTTTGGAGCGGTAGCTATGCAGATTGTAAAGATGCAGATCTAGTTGTTATCACTGCTGGGTTACCACAAAAGCCAGGTGAAACTCGTTTAGACTTAGTTGAGAAAAATACAAAGATCTTTAAACAAATCGTTCGCGGCATTATGGATAGCGGATTCGATGGAATCTTCTTAATCGCAACTAACCCGGTTGATATTTTAACTTACGTAACTTGGAAAGAATCTGGTTTACCGAAAGAGCGCGTAATCGGTTCTGGTACTACTTTAGACTCTGCTCGTTTCCGTTACATGTTAGGTGACTACTTAGATGTAGATCCACGTAACGTTCATGCTTACATCGTTGGTGAGCACGGTGACACTGAACTTCCAGTATGGAGCCACGCTACTATCGGTGTACAAAAACTAGAAACAATCTTAGCTAACAACGAACAGTACAAACAAGAAGACTTAGATAAAATCTTCGAAAATGTACGTGATGCAGCTTACCATATCATCGAACGTAAAGGTGCAACTTACTACGGAATCGGTATGTCACTACTTCGTGTAACTAAAGCGATCTTAAACAACGAGAACAGCGTATTAACTGTATCTGCATACCTTGAAGGTCAATACGGTGAGAAAGATGCTTACGTAGGTGTTCCAGCTGTTATTAACCGCGAAGGTGTACGTGAAATCGTAGAACTTGAGCTAAATGAAGAAGAAAAAGCGAAATTCGCTCATTCTGTAAAAGTATTAAAAGAAACTATGGCACCAGTACTATAATTAATTGCTAAATAATCCGGAAGTGGGGACCTGCTTCTTACTTCTGGATTTATATATAATTCAATATAAATTCCTTTTCCGGTTTCCCTTGTATATCCCCAATATACCCCTTTTGCTGGATAAGGGTCATTTATAGAAAAGAGCACTCTATTTTATATAGAGTGCTCTTTATGATTATTTTTTAGGTGTTAAACCTAACTTCTTTAAAATATCTGTCAGTGTACCGCTTTTTGATTTTTCTACAGGTGTTTGTGATTTAGATGCATCTGGACCTTTTTTCAAGAAGTTCTTTTCAACGAAGCGAATATCTTTTTCGTCGACAATTCCATCTTTATTAAGATCTCCGTCTTTTACAGTTAGTCCTTTTTTAATGTAGTTGCTAGCGATAATTTCAGCATCTTTAATATCGATTACTTTATCACCATTTACATCGCCGGCAAGGTTTTCGTCAGGTCTTGCATAATAATATTGGCCAAGCAGCTTACCGTCTTTTTCAGTACCAAGTTTCGTTGTTAGGCGGCTTGAAATGAGTTACTCGATGTTTCTGAATCACTGAAATAGGCAAATACACCTCCGAATGTAAGGGATAAACCAAGTGAAGCGGTGACAACTCCCATTCCTACTTTTTGTTTTAATGACATAAAAAAGCCCTCCTAGTTAAATTTTCATAGTGACCGTTCGCAACAAGGATAAATAAGTAAACATAGTAGTCCACTATGAATTATAGTTACGGAAGATCTAAGTTCTTTATTGAGAGCGAGTATATGCTTATGAATTTTGCATTTCAATAAAATTGTGACAAAAAATGTTGAGAAACATTTTTTTATGAAAGATTATTTTGTTTTGATTTTGAATGAAAAATAGCATGAAAAATAGGATAAATCTAATAAAATAAAGGTTGAGAAAAAATAATAGGTAAAAATATAGAAGAATAAAAAAGCGTTTTCAATGAATATTCGTCAAAATTCGATATTTTACACGGAAATGTGAAGAAAAACTAACATTTTTAAGAAAAAAACGAATATTTTTTATAAATTAACAAGGATATTGCAGTTTTTCGCAGAAATAGTTAAAATATAAAAAATTCTGTCATCTAAGTGAGGTGAGCATATTGAGTGTAATAAATTGTGAAGAAGTGAAACGAGATGAGTTTCATACAGAAAAGTACTATGAAAGTTATAACATCTTTGGCGCACATGTTGTGACGGAAGATGAGATTCAAGGGGTACGATTTACAGTGTGGGCTCCTCATGCGAAAGCAATGAGTGTTGTTGGAGATTTTAATGAGTGGGATTATGAGCAACATAAAATGCTACAAGTGACAGAAGAAGGTATTTGGTCCTTGTTTATACCGCATATTAAAGAAGGAGAAATATATAAATATGCGATTGAAACGTTGGCTGGTGACGTCATTTTAAAGGCAGATCCGTATGCTGTATATGCAGAAGTAAGACCGAATACGGCATCTGTAGTTTTTGATATAAAGGGATATGAATGGAATGATAAAAACTGGACTCGTAAGAAAAAGAAAAAAACGATTTATAAAGAAGCGATGACAGTTTATGAATTACATTTTGGTTCTTGGAAAAAGAAAGAAGATGGAACGCTGTATTCTTACAGGGAAATGGTAGAAGAGCTCATCCCGTATGTGGTGGAACATCAATTTACACATATTGAAATTATGCCGCTTGTTGAGCATCCATATGATCGTTCTTGGGGATATCAAGGAACGGGATATTATGCAGCGACGAGTAGATTTGGTACGCCGCATGATTTAATGTATTTTGTCGACGAATGTCATAAATATGGAATCGGTGTCATTTTAGATTGGGTGCCGGGGCACTTTTGTAAAGATGCTCACGGTTTATATTTGTTTGATGGCACACCGACCTATGAATATAAAGATAAAGATGTACAAGAAAATCCAGTATGGGGAACTGTCAATTTTGATTTAGGGAAGAGAGAGGTACGTAATTTCTTAATTTCAAATGCGTTATTTTGGATGAGATATTTCCATATTGATGGTTTCAGAGTAGATGCAGTTGCGAACATGTTGTACTGGAATAAAGAAGGACAAGAGCAAAGTAATGAGCATGCTGTTTCATTTTTAAGAGAGTTAAATGAAGCAGTGTTTGCAGAGGATGAAGATTTTCTTATGACGGCAGAAGATTCAACAGCTTGGCCACTTGTAACAACTCCAACGTATGAAGGTGGGCTTGGATTCAATTACAAATGGAACATGGGCTGGATGAATGATGTACTGAAATATATGGAGTGTGCGCCTGAATATAGGAAACACATTCATGAGAAAATGACGTTTTCTTTACTATATGCGTACTCTGAAAACTTCATATTACCACTTTCTCATGATGAAGTCGTTCATGGGAAAAAGTCGTTATTAAATAAAATGCCAGGTGATTACTGGGATAAGTTTGCTCAGCTTCGTTTATTATATGGATATTTCTTTACTCACCCAGGAAAGAAGTTACTTTTCATGGGAGGAGAATTCGGACAGTTTGATGAGTGGAAAGACCTTGAAGATTTAGATTGGAATTTACATGATTTTGAAATGCATCGTTATATGCATGATTACTTTAAAGAGCTCATAGCATTGTATAAGCGCTCAAAACCACTTTGGCAGCTTGACCATTCACCTGAAGGCTTTCAGTGGATTGATGCTAATAATAATGAGCAAAGTATTTTCTCTTTTATCCGCCAAGGGGATAAACAAGAAGATGCGTTAGTTGTCGTATGTAATTTTACGAAAGCTACATATGAAAACTATAAAGTAGGTGTACCAGATTTCGAGTATTATAACGAGATTTTAAACAGTGATGCTGAGCAATATGGCGGTTCGGGGCAAGTGAATAAGAAACGTCTTAAGACGATTCTAGAACCGTACCATAATCAAGCAGCACATGTAGAGATTACAATTCCACCATTTGGCGTATCCATATTACGACCAGTGAAGACGAGAAAGGGGAGCAAAAAACAAGATGGCTCAAAAACAAAAGTGCGTAGCAATGTTACTAGCAGGGGGAAAAGGTAGTCGTTTAAGTGCATTAACAAAAAATTTAGCCAAGCCAGCTGTTCCATTTGGTGGTAAATATCGCATTATTGATTTTACGCTAAGTAACTGTGCGAATTCTGGTATTGAAACGGTTGGGATTTTAACACAATATCAACCACTTGAACTTCATAATTATATCGGAATTGGAAATGCGTGGGATTTAGACCGAGTAAACGGTGGAGTCACAGTATTACCTCCTTATGCGGAGTCTTCAGGGGTGAAGTGGTATACAGGTACGGCAAGTGCCATTTATCAAAATTTAAACTATTTAAGTCAGTATGAACCGGAGTATGTTCTTATTTTATCAGGCGACCATATTTATAAAATGGATTACAGTAAGATGCTAGATTACCATATTGAGAAAGAATCGGACGTATCCATTTCTGTTATTGAAGTACCTTGGGATGAAGCGAGTCGCTTTGGCATTATGAATACAAATGAAGAGATGGAGATTGTTGAGTTTGAAGAGAAACCACAATTTCCAAGAAGTAATCTTGCATCAATGGGAATTTATATTTTTAACTGGGCAATTTTGAAAGAGTATTTAGAGATGGATGCAAGAAATCCTGAATCTAGTAATGATTTCGGAAAAGATGTACTTCCACTTTTATTAGATGAAGGGAAGAAGCTAATGGCGTATCCATTTGAAGGATATTGGAAAGATGTTGGAACGGTGAAAAGCTTATGGGAAGCGAATATGGATTTACTTCGCGATGAAACATCGCTGAATTTAAACGATCGTAATTGGCGTATTTATTCTGTGAATCCAAATGAGCCACCTCAATATATTGCAGAAAAGGCAAAAGTAGAAGAATCACTTATTAACGAAGGATGCGTCATTGAAGGGGACGTGAAGCATTCTGTGTTATTCCAAGGGGTGACGGTGGAAGAAGGTAGTATGGTTATTGATTCTGTCGTTATGCCAGGAGCAAAGATTGGTAAAAATGTTGTGATTGAAAGAGCGATCGTTGGTTCGGAAATGGTTATTGAAGATGGAACAATTATTCGTCCAGAAAAAAATGTCGACGATGTAGTACTCATTGCTGAAGGGAAATAGAAAAGGGGGATGAAATGAATGGGAGAAAAAATGTTAGGAATTATTAATGCAACGGGAAGTTTTCCTTCCTTAAAGAAAGTAACAGGGCATCGTTCATTAGCGGCGTTACCGTTTGGGGGCCGTTACCGACTCATTGATTTCATGCTTTCAAATATGGTGAATTCTAATATTCATAGTGTAGCGGTTTTTACAAGTCATAAAAATCGCTCACTAATGGACCATGTTGGTTCAGGAAAACAGTGGGATTTAGATAGAAAACGAGACGGACTATTTTTATTCCCGCCAAATTGCCAATGTGACCAAGATGAGTTTGGGTCTTTTGCACACTTTAGAAGACATATTGATTATTTTCTAAGAAGCAGAGAAGAGTACGTTGTTATTACGAATAGCCATCTCGTAACAGCATTAAATTTCCAGGCGGTGTTAGAGCGACATATACATACGGCAGCTGATATTACGGAAGTTTGCCATGAAGGGGTTTCGCTTCAAACATACGTGTTAAAGAAACAATTATTGTTAGATTTATTTGAGACATATAAAGATGTGGAGCAATACAGTTTATTTGATGTAGTGAGAGAAAAGCGCGGAAAATCACTGCATATTGCTACGTATGAGCATACAGGATATGTAGCTATTATTGATTCGATTGAAAGTTACTATAAACATAGCTTAGAAATTTTGCAGCCTGCTATTTGGAAGCAATTATTTAAGAAAGAAGCGCCGATCTTTACGAAAGTAAAAGATGAGCCGCCAACTCGTTATCTAAAGGGTGCAGTCGTGAAAAATACAATGATTGCAAATGGCAGTATTATTGAAGGGGAAGTCGAAAACAGTGTTGTTTCCCGTTCGGTTAAAATTGGAAAAGGTTCAATTATTCGTAACAGTATTATTATGCAAAAGAGCCAAATTGGAGATAACTGTATAATAGACGGTGTTATTATTGATAAAGACGTGAAAATTGGCGACGGTGTCGTATTAAAAGGAAACATCGATGAGCCATATGTTGTAGAAAAAGGAAGCGTACAAAACAGTACGATTAATAGTTATTCCTAAAGAATCAGTGGGGGCTTTTTCTCCCACTGATTAAAGTTTTAATTTAAATGAAAACTCGAAGGGAGGAAGCTGCAAGAGGAGTATAAAAACTTTTCGCGCAGTGGGACAACAAGTGAATATTTTATTTGCAGTATCAGAATGTGTACCGTTTGTGAAATCGGGAGGATTAGCTGATGTAGCGGGTGCGCTCCCAAAAGAGCTGAAAAAATTAGGAGTGGACGTTCGTATTATACTTCCGAATTATAGTCTCATTCCGCAAAAGTTAAGAGATGGATGTACGTTACATAAAGTAATTAACGTCCCGCTTGGGTGGAGAAATCAATATTGCGGAATTTTAAAAGGTGAGCAAGACGGAATTACGTATTACTTAATAGATAATGAATATTATTTTAAGAGAGATTCTCTGTATGGTCATTATGATGACGGGGAGCGTTTTTCTTATTTCTCAAAAGCAGTGTTAGAGTGTATTCCGCATCTTGATTTTGAAGTGGATGTTCTTCATAGCCACGATTGGCATACGGCTATGGTTAATTTCTTACTTCGTGAAAAGTATCAAGATAACCCGTTATATGAGCGTATTAAAACGGTATATACGATTCACAACTTGCAGTTCCAAGGAGTATTTCCTTCTGAAGTGATGTACGACTTGTTAGAGCTTGGTGATGAATATTTTCATAGTGAGCAGCTAGAGTTTTATGGAAACATAAACTTTATGAAAGGCGGTATTATCGCTTCGGATCAAATTACAGCGGTGAGCCCGACGTATAAAGAAGAAATTCAATATGAATTTTTCGGTGAGAAGTTAGATGGATTACTGAGAAAATATAATGATAAGCTTAGTGGCATTGTAAATGGTATTGATACGAGCGTATATAATCCAGAAACGGATTCATATATTAAGGCTCAGTATGATGCAGAGTCATTATATGAAAAGAGTGAAAATAAACGCGCTTTGCAGCGTTATTTTGGTTTGCCAGAAAAAGAGGATACACCAATTATTTCAATGGTAACGAGATTAACGAAGCAAAAAGGTCTTGATTTAGTACGCACTGTATTCCGCGAAATAATGGAAGAAGATGTACAATGTATTATTTTAGGTTCAGGTGATTCGGAATATGAGCAATTCTTTGAGTGGATGGCATATGAGTATCCGGAGAAGGTAAAAGTTTATATCGGATTTAATGAAGAATTAGCGCACCAAGTGTATGCGGGAAGCGATTTATTTTTAATGCCATCGCTGTTTGAACCGTGTGGACTTGGACAACTTATCGCATTGGCGTACGGTACGATTCCAATTGTAAGAGAAACAGGTGGATTAAACGATACGGTACATTCTTATGATGAAGAAACAGGCGAAGGAAATGGTTTCAGTTTCACGAACTTTAATGCACATGACATGCTGCATACGGTTCACCGTGCAATTGAATTTTATCACGATAAACCAGTGTGGGAGCAGCTTGTAAAACAAGCGATGACTGAAGATTATAGCTGGAGGCAATCGGCTCTTGCTTATAAGGAATTGTATAAAAGTCTCATGGAATAACATGTAGGTGGTGAAAAAATGTTTACTCATGTTGAAAGTTTTAAATCAACTTTTCTAGAAAAGTTAGAGACGATGTATGGGAAAAGTTTCAAAGATTCTACAAATCGTGATCAATATAATACGCTCGGCCATATGGTACGTGAGTATATGAATAGTCAATGGATTGCAACGAACGAGAGTTATCGATCAGGAGAGCAAAAGCAAATGTATTACTTGTCTATTGAGTTTTTGCTTGGACGTTTGCTTGGAAGTAACATCTTGAATTTAGGTATTAGAGATGTATGCGAGCAGGGGTTATCTGAACTAGGGATTTCGTTACAAGAGTTAGAAGAAGTGGAAGCAGATGCAGGCCTTGGTAACGGTGGACTTGGACGCTTAGCAGCCTGTTTTCTTGATTCACTTGCATCTTTAAACTTACCAGGACACGGCTGTGGAATTCGTTATAAACATGGTTTGTTTGATCAGAAAATTGTTGATGGTTATCAAGTTGAATTTCCAGAACAGTGGCTTCTTCATGAAAACGTATGGGAAGTAAGAAGACATGATCAAGCTGTAGAAGTAAGTTATTTTGGCAGTGTTGAACCGCTAGAAATTGACGGGCGTTTAGAGTTTAGGCATACAAATGCAGAAGTCATTATGGCGGTGCCATATGATGTGCCGGTAGTAGGCTATGAGACGAGTACTGTAAATACACTTAGACTTTGGAATGCTGAACCAGTTCCTTTCCCGCAAAACTGCAAAGATATTTTGAAATATAAGCGCGAAACAGAGGCTGTATCGGAGTTTTTATATCCAGATGATACGCATGATGAGGGAAAAATACTTCGTTTAAAACAACAGTATTTCCTCGTATCAGCAAGTTTGCAAAATATCGTTCGAATGCATAGAGAAAGATATGGTGACCTTCGTCAACTACATGAAAAAATTGCGATTCACATTAACGATACACATCCGGTTTTAGCAATTCCAGAACTGATGCGTATTTTACTAGACGAAGAAAAGTTAACATGGGAAGAAGCTTGGCACATAACGACGCAGACGATTTCTTATACGAATCATACGACGTTATCAGAAGCGCTCGAAAAGTGGCCAATTCACATTTTTAAACCATTATTACCGAGAATTTATATGATTATTGAAGAGATTAATGAACGTTTCTGTCATGAACTTTGGGAACGTTATCCTTATGAATGGCATCGCATTGAAGACATGGCAATTATTGCGCATGATCTTGTGAAAATGGCTCATTTAGCAATTGTCGGTAGCCATAGCGTAAACGGTGTAGCAAAAATTCATACGGAAATATTAAAGCAGCGGGAAATGCGATTGTTTTATGAATTTTATCCAGATAAGTTTAATAATAAGACGAATGGAATTGCTCATAGGCGCTGGCTTATGAAAGCAAATCCACAGTTAACAAATCTCATTTCAGAGGCGATTGGACCAGAGTGGAAGAAAGAACCGATTAAGCTTCAATCGTTGCAAACAGTTCAATATGATGCTAGTTTCCAAGAGAAGTTTGCAGAGGTAAAACAAGAGCGTAAAGAGATTTTAGCGGAGCGCATTCATAATACAATGGGGATTACGATTGATCCAAATTCTATTTTTGATGTGCAAGTGAAAAGATTACATGCTTACAAACGACAATTATTAAATGTTCTTCATATTTTATATTTGTATAACCGTTTGAAAGAGGATGCTAGTTTTACATTTTATCCGCGTACTTTTATTTTTGGAGCGAAAGCATCACCTGGTTATTATTACGCGAAAAAAATTATTAAATTAATAAATGAACTCGCAAGAAAAGTAAATAATGATCCGTATGTTAGTCAATATATGAAAGTTATCTTTCTAGAAAACTATCGAGTTTCTTTAGCTGAAGATATATTCCCGGCGGCGGATGTAAGTGAGCAAATTTCAACGGCGAGTAAAGAAGCATCGGGAACAGGCAATATGAAATTTATGATGAATGGTGCGATTACACTCGGAACGCTAGACGGAGCTAACGTTGAAATAAAAGACCGGGTCGGTGATGATAACTGTTTCATTTTCGGTTTAACAGCAGAAGAGGTTCTTCATTACCATCAAAATGGTGGATATCGTGCAAGTGACTATTATCACCACAATAGGCACATTAAAAAAATAGTAGATCAATTAACAAATGGTTTCTTTGCACAATCGGGTGCTGAATTTGAAGCGATCTATGATTCTCTCGTTATTCAAAATGATGAATATTTCGTTCTGCGAGATTTTGGTCCATATGCTGAAAGACAAGAAGCTGTTGGTAGAGCTTATGAGAACCGAACAAAGTGGCTAGAAATGTCGATTTTAAATATTGCACAGTCTGGTCATTTTGCGAGTGATCGAACGATTTTGCAGTACAGCAATGAAATTTGGGGTATTGGTAATGCAGTTAAACAGTTTTAAAGAGGTTGCTACGTTGGGGGATATATTATCTATTTACTAACAAAAATTGATATTAATAAATAAAACGAGCTTACTTTTTTTAAGCTCGTTTTATTTATTTTGCTTAAGAAAGAAATGGAATAGTGGTATATATTATACCTGCCCCATCATACTCTCCTGTCGCAAAGTATGAAAATGTAAAGAAACCTGTGACCGTAAAAATTACAATAAGAAAAAGTGTGAAGATAAATTTTAACATGTAAGGTCCCCTCATCCAAAAATAACTTCATAGAGTATTATAGTATATGAATATTTTATTTCCAATTGTTTACTGGTTAAAAATGAGAAGTCAGACATGTTTTGTATGTTGTAATGGAATGATTATTTGTAATGGATTTTGTGTTTTTTGTAAATGTCATATTGTGATGGACGTGTGCATACTCCCAATCATGATCATTAAAATTTATGTTTCGGGGAGGGAGAAGTGGAACGACATCGAACAAGTTGACGAAACGAAAGCTACTAGCTACTTGTAGTTTATAATAATTTCGAAAAGCGATATCTCCTACTTTTGGGGAAGCGAATGAATAAAGTCCATACTGTGCGAAGGCAGTATTTATACGTGCATCTAATATGTGTAATGTGGCAAGCGCGCCACCTAGACTATGCCCAGTAGCTAGCAGTTTTTTATGTGCTGGCAATGATACGAGCATATCCATAATAGAATCACGGCAAGACTCATAAATAGAGAGAAAGCCGTTATGGACATTTCCACCATTTAAAGCATAAGGATAAGGTTTTTGATTGACAAGAGAGTCAATAATCCAATCTGGGTCTGTTTGAGTGCCCCTAAAGGCAACGATAATTGTATCCTCAGATTCTAATATAAATCCGAACCATTCTGTTGTTTGAATGGCCTTTCCTTGAAACCCTTGTACATATTGAAAACCATCTGGTATTTCGAAAATACCATTTTGTTTATATTGTTCATACGTTAACTCACAACAAGAAGCTAACAGTATGGCAGTGTCTTTATCAAAGGATAAAGGAGTACGCATTAAGGAAGCCCTCCTTAAGAAAAGGTATAGTTTAATATATGCAGTGAGGAACTTGATTCATTCTTTTGGAAAAAAGCTTGAACCTACAGTTACGTGAGGGAGTATGATTTTTGTAAACATATTGTTAGGAGGAGTGTAAGATGAGCAAAAAGGAAGGCTGTTCAATTGGTGAGTTTTCAAAGAGAACAGGCACATCAATACGGACACTACAATATTACGATGAAATTGGACTACTTAAACCTGAAAAAAACGTTAGCTCTGGTCACCGTGTGTACAAAGGAAAAGATATATTAGAGCTACAGAAAATAATCAGTCTTAAAGTATTAGGATATAGTTTAGAAGAAATACGCGTCATGCTTACAATTCCAAGTTTGAATGTAAGTTTAAAAGAAACGTTGGAACAACAAAGAAAAGCCTTTGAAGAAAAGAAAAAACACATTGAAGTTTCGATAAAGGCGCTTGAACGAACAAGGGTATGTCTTGGGGAAGATGAAGAGTTGGATAGTGACATATTAATGAGTCTAATTAACAGCATTCAAAAAGAAAACGAACAAAGTTTATGGCTTGAAGGATATGTATCAAAAGAATTGGCTAATGGATTATATAATAAGCCGGAAGAAGAAGGCATAGCACTTGATAAAGAGTTTGTGCGTTTAGCAAAAGAAGTGAAAAGGTTATTTGGAAGAGAAATTGAGGATGCAGAAGTGCAAAAATTGGTTGATGAACATATGAAGGCGACTCTTAAGTATGTTGGTGAAGAGACAATGTATTCTTTAGGTAAATTAGAGAATGTAGAAGAACAATATAATAATATGATGCCATCTCCTTACACGGAAGAAGAAGAGGCATGGCTTAATGACGCGATGGAGTATTATATGATTCGAAATGGTATGTATAGCCCTCCGCAGTAAAGATAAAATGCCATATTCATAAACTTTAGAGAAATGCCTCCGATGTTTTTTGCATTGGAGGCATTTTTTACTCTTTTCCATCTAAAAGGCGAACAAGGCCACCTAATATACTACTTTCACCAGTACTTTATAATGCTGGGCTTGTAAGAGGTTTGAAAAAATAGCCTGTATATATTTGAAAGATGAATAAATCACCTATTTTCTTGTGTTTGTTCGTACTATATACAGAAAATTTCGGGAAACAAAACATATTATTTATCTGTTTGTTTTTGCTTCTTTTTCAAATACTCCGCACGCAATTGTTCAAGTTGCTGCTTTTTATCAAATTTGGCAGGCTTCTGTTTTTCATGAAACTTTGCCACAGCTACCTGACTTTTGGAATCTAATTGATATTTTCCCACTTTGTTCACCTACTTTTCTTGTCTTGAAAGAGAATCTATTCAATAAATATAATATACCTTATTTTACTGAAGTAAACCTTATTACTTTATTTCATCTGCTTTTTCTCGTTTGTAGACGTAAATTAAAACACCCTTTCACTGCATTACTGCAAGCAAGGGTGTTTAATTTTAGTATTATATTAGTCGATGGACAAGCCTGCATAAGGGCCCTTTTTACTCTTTCCCATCCAATAAACGACCAAGTCCACCTAATACACTACCTTCACCAGTACTTTGCGCTGCTGGGCTTGTAAGGCGTGCTGCTAATCGGCTAAGTGTTAAGGACTGAATCCAAACTGTTCCAGGACCTTCTAATGTTGCGAAGAATAAACCCTCACCGCCAAATAGAGCTGTTTTTACTTTTCCAACGAATTCGATATCATAGTTAATATCCTTTGTCATGGCAACGAGACAACCTGTATCAATGCGAAGTTTCTCACCAGGTTTTAATTCACGTTTATATACAGTTCCGCCTGCGTGCATGAAAGCGAGGCCGTCACCTTCAAGTTTCTGCATGATGAAACCTTCACCACCGAAGAAACCAGTTCCTATTTTTTTTGTAAATTCAATTCCAATAGAAACACCTTTTGCGGCACAAAGAAAGGCATCTTTTTGACAAACGATTTTCCCTTGGTATTCTGTTAAATCTACAGGAATAATTTTACCAGGATAAGGAGCAGCAAATGAGACGTGGCGTTTGCCGTGCCCTGTATTTGTAAATACAGTCATAAACATGCTTTCACCTGTAACGAGACGTTTACCTGCTCCCATTAATTTTCCGAATAGACCGTTAGATGGGCCAGAACCATCACCGAAGATTGTCTCCATTTCGATGTAGTCTTCCATCATCATCATTGCGCCCGCTTCTGCGACAACGCTTTCCTTTGGGTCTAATTCAATTTCAACAAATTGCATATCATCGCCATATAACTTATATTCGATTTCATGTGCTTGCATTTTTTCACCTCATAAATATGTAGTAATTATATTGTACAGAAGTTAAAAGAATTAGAACACTATAGTTTTGTTAATTTTCGAATAAAAGTAGAATGAAAATTTAAGGTTATACTAGGATTATAAAAAATGATGGAATGAAAGTGTTCTCATTTGACGTTTTCGACATAGCATGATATAGTGAAAACACTATTGAGCTACATAATGTGGTACGGAAATAAAGCACGTTGTATTAAAGGCTGTAAGCTTGTTATACATTCATGTCCTTTATATCCACCTTTTCATGTGGATTCATAGTTTCATTTTTATTTAGGAGGTACATGACATGCAAACAGGTAAAGTTAAATGGTTTAACGGCGAAAAAGGTTTTGGCTTCATCGAAGTTGAAGGCGGAGAAGACGTATTCGTACATTTCTCAGCTATCCAAGGCGACGGCTTCAAAACTTTAGAAGAAGGTCAAGAAGTTTCTTTCGAAATCGTTGAAGGAAACCGCGGACCACAAGCAGCTAACGTTACAAAAAACTAATTAGCTAGCGATAAAAAGCATTCCGATTTTCGGAATGCTTTTTTTTATTCTTTGGAACTAGATTCATTTGAAGATAATTCGCCCTTAAAGGTACGCTCTTCAAAGTCATCAAGCATTTGTTCATATTCTTCATGTTCCTCTGTAGCGAAAACTTGTGGGTTTTTCCCGTACATATCCGTACCGATAAAGTTTTCAAAATCCTCCACGTAGCCTACGTTTTCTTCACTATTTACATACATGCCATTATAGTTTTTTGAATCTTGTCTTTCTAAATCAGACGGCGTTTCAGATGTTCCGTAATTTGCGACATCTTGCCACGCATCTTCCGCATCGTACTCAACAGAATGGTCCTCATCATGCTTGTGGAAAGAAGGAGACAACACTTCTTCTTCAACTGGTCGTGTATTCATATTTAACTTATTTGTCGCGTGCTGGATGCATGTTGTAGCAGTCGGCATTGCTTCTAATCTTTCAAATGGAATTTCTTCGCCAGACACTTCGCAAATGCCGTACGTACCCGCTTCGATTTTTTGCAGTGCATGTTTTGTATCATCTAGTTGTTTATGCCAAAATTCGATGAGTCCGAAATCTTTTTCTCGTTCGTATAATTCTGTAGCCATATCACCTGGATGGTTGTCATAGCTAGACAGTTCTCCTACTGAATCGCGTTCAGAAGCACGATCTGTATTTTCATGAGTTTGTATCGTTTGCTCTAGTTCTTGTTTTTGTTTTTCTAAAATGGATTTAAATTGACCTATTTGTTGTGGAGTTAACATAGTCGTCCACCTTCCTACAATTCAGTTTCTTTACATAGTATGAGCGTTGAGAGTAGGAATTATGAGATGAATTTCAGATATGAAAAAGGAGCCGCATAAGCAGCTCCTTCTTACCCCGCTATTTGCCGGGCAGTAAAACTCCCACCTACAAATTCGGCTGGAGCAAAGAAGCTAGGTGAGAGATTAACTGCCCGTAAACGCCCGATTGGTGAGGGCTGATAATCAGTGGAAATGAACAACCCCTCCATTGATTAAAGTTTCACTTTATAGGAAATATCCAAGTAATAATCCGATTCCCGTTAGGAAACCGAAGATTGTATTTGTTTTTGCTGTTGCAATCATCGCAGGTACCATTTCCATTGGAATGCTTTTGCCGATAAAGCCTTTCGTCGCTTTAAATGCTTTCGGTGCACTTAAAAATACGATAAGCATCCATGGTGATACGATGCCCACGATAATTAAAGCAATTGTCCAAATGTAGGAAACGATGAACATCGAAGCAAGTACACCAACAGCTCTTTCACGTCCAACGAGAATTGCTAACGTTTTACGACCGTTTTCTTTATCGCCATCCAAGTCACGAATATTATTAGCTAGTAAAATGGCACCAATTAAAATGGAGCTTGGAATAGATAGTAAAATGACTTCTGATGTTACAGTGCCAGTTTGAATAAAGAATGAAATCCCAATAATAATGACACCCATAAATAATCCGGCTGTCAACTCTCCAAATGGTGTATATGCAATTGGAAGTGGGCCACCTGTATAAAGGTAAGCAACGGCCATACAAACAAGACCGATTGCAGCAAGCCACCAACTAGAATTCATACAAATATAAACACCTAATAGTATTGCGATGCCGAAAAATCCAAATGCTAAGTTAAGCACTGTTTTTGGCTGAATGCCATCGCGAACGATAGCGCCGCCGATACCAACTGAACCTTCGTGATCAAGTCCTCTTTTATAATCAAAGTATTCATTAAACATGTTTGTTGCTGCTTGAATGAGAAGACAAGCAAGAAGCATCATAAGGAAAAGAGGAAGATGTATTTGATTTATACCTCCGACCTGCATCGAATATGCTGTTCCGATGAAAACAGGTACGAAAGCGGCTGTTAATGTATGGGGACGTAGTAAACTCCACCAGATGCGCCAGCCTGTTTGCTTACTTGGCTTTGGCGCCGTAGGAGAGGAATTCGTTTTGACGTTCATTTCCATGTTGAATCCTCCTTTGGTCACATATTGTACACAACTAAGTGTAGAAAAAGCATCATTTAGTGTCAACGTTTATTTTCTAGGAAGAGAAGGTGAATTTCTCAGAAATGCTAAACGTTGACAGGCCTTTCGTTTGAGGTGTATCTTAAAATCAAGCGTAATTATGACTATTTTTCGCCCATAGGGGGGAGACAATTGTGATTCAAACGAAACAAATAGGCTTGCAAGAAGCTCTTAGTGCAGCCATTAAGCGTGCAACTGATGAAAAAATATTGGTTAGCTTCGTAAAACAAATAGACTGGATGGATCCGCTTCTGTTTTATGCAGCAGGAAAAAGGATTGCATTCGAAAATAGATGTTATTTTGCAGACCCGGCTCAGCATGTAATATTTGCTGGAATTGGCTCTGTTTTCACTATAGCAACTGCTTCTCACAAACGCTTTCAAACTGCTCGTGACGAGTGGGATAAAGTAAAAGAGAAAGCATTTGTACAAAGAGAAAAATACGAATTTGGAACAGGTCCTCTTTTATTTGGTGGATTTTCATTTGACCAAGAAAAAGAGAAAACGGACTTATGGAAAGAATTTGATGATACGACATTTTCACTACCAGCATTTTTATTAACTGTAAAAAATGAAAAAGCATGGTTAACGATGAATACATTTGTCTCAGCAACAGATTGTGCAGAGACTCTTTCTAACGAAATGATTTCTTTAGAAGAGAAAATTTTTTGGGAGAGTAAATGTGCATTAGAAGGATCGAAATTAACAGTTACTTCTAAAGTAGAAGTGGATCCGAAAGGCTGGATGGAGGCCATTGAGAAAGTACAAGATGAAATGAAGCTGGGGAACGTGCAGAAGGTTGTATTAGCGAGGGAGTTAAAAGTAGAGATGGATCATCATATTGATTCTGCTCTTGTCTTAGAAGCACTTCGCATTGGGCAACCGGATTGTTACGTATTTTCTTTTGATTATAAAGGAGCATGCTTCTTAGGAGCGACGCCAGAGAGGTTAATTCGCAAAGAAGATGAGAAGTTTACTTCGATGTGTCTTGCTGGTTCAACTGGTCATGGTCAATCTATAGAAGAAAGTAAGCGAAATAGTAATGCGCTTCTTCATGATGAAAAGAATTTAGCTGAACACGGTTATGTTGTGAATATGATTAGGTCGGTATTAAATGAGCACTGCGAATCCGTTAATATTCCGGAAAGTCCGGGCTTATTAACAACGAAAAACTTAATTCATTTATATACGCCTGTAGAGGCAAAAGGCGATGCGAGTCTTTTAACAATGGTAGAAGAATTACATCCAACACCAGCTCTTGGCGGGACACCTCGTTTGGAAGCGATGAAACTGATTCGTGATGTTGAATTGTTAGACAGAGGATTATATGGCGCACCGATTGGCTGGATAGATGATGAAGGAAATGGTGAGTTTGCGGTTGCACTCCGCTGCGGGTTATTAAATGGCGAGAAAGCATCCTTATTTGCCGGTTGCGGGATTGTAATTGATTCTGTACCGCAACTTGAATATGAAGAAACAAGTTTGAAGTTTAGACCGATGCTTGGTGCTTTGGAGGAATTAATGAAATGAACAATCATATAGAAGCATTATCATATTATTTAGGCGCGTTCGTGGATGAACTGACGCGTCTAAATGTATGTGATGTTGTCATTAGTCCAGGCTCACGGTCAACGCCGATAGCTCTACTAATGGAACAACACGAAGGAATGAACACATATTTACATGTAGATGAAAGATCTGCAGGATTTTTTGCGCTCGGTATCGCAAAAGCGAAAAAACGTCCTGTTGCATTATTGTGTACATCAGGAACGGCAGCAGCTAATTACTATCCAGCTGTATGTGAAGCTTTTCATTCACGAGTGCCGCTTATCGTCTTAACGGCAGATAGACCGCATGAATTAAGAGATGTCGGTGCACCACAAGCGATGAATCAATTCAATTTATACGGTACATTTGTGAAGCAATTTACAGAGATGGCTCTTCCAGAAGCGAGTGAAGCGATGTATCATTACGCTCGCATGACAACGCAGCGTATGATAGCGAATGCTTGTTTAGCGCCGCAAGGACCTGTTCATCTTAATTTTCCAGTACGCGAACCGCTTATCCCGGATTTCTCATTAGAAGGTTTATGGGATAAAGGACGCGGGGAATATACAGGAGTAGTTCAGCAAGGGAACGTGACGATGCCGAGTGAATATGTAGATTCGCTTGTAGGGCGCCTTTCACATATGGAGAAGGGGCTTATTATTTGTGGAGACGATAGTCATTCAGAACTCGCAGCATTTGCGGCAGAATTAGCTGAAAAAACTGGATATCCAATATTGGCAGATCCGCTTTCTAATATTCGTAGCGGACATCACGATAAAACGATGGTAATCGACTGTTATGATACATTTTTACGAAATGAACTGTTAAAAGAAACGTGGAAGCCAGAAGTTATGATTCGCTTTGGTGGTATGCCTGTTTCCAAATCATTAACGCAGTTCATAAAAAAACAAACGAAAGCAGTTCATATCGTTGTTGATGAATCTGGACAATGGAGAGATCCAGCTCTCGTTGCGACAGAAGTTGTCCAAGCAAATGATATTGTATTTTGCAGTGCATTAATAGAAAAAATGCCAGTTATGAAAAAGAATGATTGGTTCGGAATGTGGCAACATATAAACGAAAAAACGAAGGAAACGCTTCGTGAAATGGAAACATATGATACTGCATTTGAAGGAAAGGTTATTACAGATATTGTCCGCGTACTACCAGACGGGGCAACATTCTTTGCGAGTAATAGTATGCCAATTCGTGATACGGATTCATTCTTCTTCACATTGGATAAAAATATTCAAGTTATGGCAAACCGCGGTGTGAATGGGATTGATGGCATCATTTCGACAGCTTTAGGAGCGAGCATTATTTGCGATCCGCTCGTATTAGTGATCGGTGATTTATCCTTTTATCACGACTTAAATGGACTGTTAGCCGCGAAATTACATGAATTAAATATAACAATTGTCGTTGTAAATAATGACGGTGGCGGTATTTTCTCATTCTTACCACAGTATGAGAAAAAGGAACATTTCGAATCATTATTTGGAACACCAATTGGTCTTGATTATGAACACGTTGTTAAAATGTACGGTGGTTCATTTAGCCGTGTAAATGGTTGGGAAAGCTTCCGAGAAGAGGTACAAAAAGGAACGACTACAGAAGGTTTACACGTTGTGGAAATTTGTACGAACCGTGATGAAAACTTAATATTGCACCGGACATTATGGGCAAAAACGATGGACGTGATTACTACATCTTTACAAGGTGAATCGAAATGAACGTAACGCTGCAAGGTGTATCGTATGAATATGAAGTAGTCGGAAGTGGGGAACCACTTCTACTTCTTCATGGTTTTACGGGAAGCATGGAAACGTGGCGTTCTTTTATCCCTTCATGGAGCGAGCAGTTTCAAGTTATTGTAGTAGATCTTGTTGGGCATGGAAAAACAGAAAGTCCCGAAGATGTGAATCATTATGATATTCGAAATGCGGCATTGCAAATGAAAGAACTACTAGATTACCTTCATATTGAAAAAGCGCACGTACTTGGCTATTCAATGGGCGGTAGACTGGCTATTACTCTGGCATGTCTATATCCAGAGTATGTACATTCTCTTTTATTAGAAAATTGTACAGCTGGGCTTGAAAGTGAAGAGGACCAAAAAGAACGTTGTGAAAAGGATGAGCGACTTGCTGATAAAATTGAGCGAGAAGGCATCCGAAGTTTTGTATTAATGTGGGAAAATATTCCGCTATTTGAAACGCAAAAAAGTTTAGCAAAAAACGTACAAGAAGCAGTGCGAAAAGAACGACTTGCTAACAATCCCAAAGGACTTGCAAATAGTTTGCGCGGCATGGGAACAGGGGCTCAGCCTTCATGGTGGGATGAGCTACACAACTTGAAAATGCCTGTTCTTTTAATGAACGGGGAGCATGATGAAAAGTTCTTTCGCATATTAAAAGATATCGAAAAATGCGTCTCTGACGCGAAATTTGTCAAAATTGATGGTGCTGGCCATGCAATTCATGTGGAACAACCGGAAAAGTTTGATACAATAGTAAAGGGATTTCTAAAAACTATGCAGTGATACTTTTTTCAGCAAGAAGGAAGCCACGCTTATAGATGAAATCAGAAATATACAAGGAGGTAGTTGTAATGGCTATTGAATGGGTAAAAGAAGGCAATTACGAAGATATTATTTATTCAACATACAATGGTATCGCAAAGATTTCGATTAACCGTCCTGAAGTACATAACGCATTCCGTCCAAAAACGGTAATGGAGTTAATCAACGCTTTTGCACACGCTCGTGATGATGCAAATGTTGGCGTTATCATTTTAACAGGTGAAGGTGGACGTGCATTCTGTTCTGGCGGCGACCAAAAAGTTCGCGGTCATGGTGGATATGTAGGTGACGACCAAATCCCTCGTTTAAACGTATTAGATTTACAACGTCTAATTCGTGCAATTCCTAAACCAGTTATCGCAATGGTAGCAGGTTATGCAATCGGTGGAGGACACGTACTTCATATCGTATGTGACTTAACAATCGCTGCAGACAACGCTGTATTCGGACAAACAGGTCCTAAAGTAGGAAGCTTTGACGGTGGATATGGAGCTGGTTACTTAGCTCGTATGGTAGGCCACAAGAAAGCTCGCGAAATTTGGTACCTATGTCGTCAATACAGCGCTGGGGAAGCGCTTGATATGGGCTTAGTAAACACTGTAGTACCATTAGAAGAGCTTGAAGCAGAAACAGTACAATGGGCACAAGAAATCTTAGCAAACAGCCCAATGGCACTTCGTTTCCTAAAAGCTGCATTCAACGCAGATACAGACGGTCTAGCTGGTATTCAACAACTAGCTGGAGATGCAACGTTATTGTACTACACAACTGACGAAGCAAAAGAAGGTCGTGATGCGTTCAAAGAAAAACGCAGTCCGGACTTCGGTCAATTCCCTCGTTTCCCGTGATCAAAAGCGAAAGCGGCTCGCTTAGAATGTGAGGGGGATGGAGCTTCTGACGTAGAGGCGTTTTTTGCCTCGTAGGAAGAAGTGAAGCCACCGAACATTCTAGCCGCTGTAGCTGGATGAAACCAAAAGCAGAAGCGGCTTGCTTAGAACAAGAGGGTGTTGGAACTCCTGACGAAGAGGCGCTTTTTGCCTCGTAGGAAGGCGTGAAACGACCGACTGTTCTAGCCGCTGTAGCTGGATGTTTTAAAAGCGGAGCCGACTGTTTAGCCCCGTTGGCTAAGGTTCTTTCGCACAGAAAGTGTTTTTTACTTTCTCGTGCGGAAGGTTCTTAGACGGAAGGGGCTAGGAGGCGCAGTTGGATAAGATCAAACCGGAAACAAAACAACTAAGAGACTTGATGTCATATCAGGTCTCTTTCTTTCATGAAAGGAGAATGAGTAATGGAGACGATGCCTAATTGGTTAATGCAGCGTGCATTTTTAACACCAGATCGCACTGCAATTGAAATAGAGGAAGAGAAAGTTACTTTCTTGCAGCTACATGAAAAAGTAGTATCTGTTTGTGAACACCTCACGCATGTTGGAGTGAAGCGAGGGCAAAAGGTGGCTGTTCTGATGAAAAATGGTATGGAGATGATTACAGTTATTCACGCCCTATCTTACGTAGGTGCAGTAGCTGTACTTCTAAATACACGTCTTTCAAGAGAAGAGCTACTTTGGCAAATGGATGATGCTGAAGTTGTTTGTTTAGTGACGGATCAACAGTTTGATGCTAATGATGTTCCTGTCTATTCATTTGCTGAAGTGATGCATGGACTGAAGGTGGAAGCATCTATACAAGGAGAATTTTCTTTAGAAGAAGCGATGACAATTATTTATACGTCTGGGACGACAGGAAAACCGAAAGGCGTTATTTTAACATACGGTAATCATTGGGCAAGCGCAGTCGGTTCTTCGCTTAATTTAGGACTTCGTGATGATGATTGCTGGTTAGCTTGTATGCCGATGTTCCATGTTGGTGGGCTCTCTCTTTTAATGAAAAATATTATGTACGGTATGCGTATTTTACTCGTTCCGAAATATGATGCTGATTTTATTCACAACGCACTTCAAACGAGGGGCGTTACGATTATTTCTGTCGTTTCTAAAATGTTAACTGATTTATTAGAGAGACTTGGAGAAGGGACATATCCAGCTTCTTTACGATGCATGTTACTTGGCGGAGGACCCGCGCCGAAACCGTTATTAGAGACGTGTGTGGAAAAAGGAATCCCTGTGTATCAAACGTATGGTATGACAGAAACGTCTTCTCAAATTTGTACGTTATCAGCAGATTACATGTTAACGAAAGTTGGCTCGGCTGGAAAACCATTATTTCAGTGCCAACTTCGTATTGAAAAGGACGGCGTAGTAGTGCCGCCACATGCGGAGGGCGAAATTGTAGTAAAAGGACCGAACGTAACAGGCGGTTATTTTAACCGTGAAGATGCGACGCGTGAGACAATTCAAAACGGATGGCTTCATACTGGTGACCTCGGTTATTTAGACGAAGAAGGATTTTTATACGTATTAGATCGACGCAGTGATTTAATCATTTCTGGCGGAGAGAATATATATCCGGCCCAAATTGAAGAAGTGTTGCTTTCTCATCCGATGGTAGCGGAAGCAGGTGTCGTCGGTATGACTGACGATAAATGGGGACAAGTACCAGCTGCTTTTGTTGTAAAAAATGGGGAGGTAACAGAAGAAGAAATTATTCATTTTTGCGAGGAGAAATTAGCGAAATATAAAGTGCCGAAAAAAGCGTGTTTCTTAGAGGAATTACCACGAAATGCTTCGAAAAAATTGTTAAGACGAGAGCTAAGACAATTAGTGGAGGAGATGTAGTGGAAATAAAAAAAGCGACACTGTATATAACGGAAATGCCACTCGTAATCCCGTTTGCTGCGAGCTACGGGACTTACGAAAAGCGTGAGAGTATTGTTATTGAATTAGAGGATACAGACGGGTACATCGGATTTGGGGAAGTCGTTGCATTTTCTGAACCGTGGTATACGGAAGAAACGGTGAAGACAGCACTACATGTACTGCAAGACTTTTTGTTACCTGATTTATTAAAGGCTGAAATTTCTCATCCGAATGAGGTACCGGGTCTATTTCAACATATAAAAAGAAACCGAATGGCAAAAGCCGGAATAGAGGGGGCTATTTGGGATTTATATGCGAAGCGTCAAAAGAAATCGCTAGCGACAGTTCTTGGAGGAGCTAGCCCTGAAATTGAAGTCGGCGTTGTAATTGGGATCAATACGATTCCGGTTATGTTAAAACAAATCGAGAAGTACGCAGAAGAAGGGTACGAGCGTTTTAAAGTGAAAATAAAGCCAGAGCATGATTACGAATTATTGAAAGAGATTCGTAAAGAGTTCCCGCACATCCCGTTAATGGCTGATGCAAATTCAGCGTATACATTAGCGGATACAGAGAAACTGAAACGACTAGATGAATTTCAATTGATGATGATTGAGCAACCGCTAGCAGATTACGATTTTCTCGATCATGCACAGCTGCAGAAGAAGATTGAAACGCCAATTTGTCTAGACGAAAGTATCCATAGTTTAGAAGACGCACGCGTTGCGATTACACTTGGTAGTTGCCGCATCGTTAACATTAAACCAGGACGATTGGGTGGATTAACAGAGTCAATCCAAATCCATAATTATTGCATGGAGCAGAACATACCAGTTTGGTGCGGTGGTATGGTGGAGATGGGGATTTCACGAGCGCAAAATGTTGCTCTTGCTTCATTACCTAACTTTACGATTCCAGGCGACATATCTGCTTCTAGTAGACATTGGCAGAGGGATATTATTTCACCGGAAGTGACGCTTGAGGGCGGGAAAGTGATGGTGCCGCAAAGCGTTGATGCTGAGTATGAAGTAGATCGCGGAAGGCTGGCGGAAATCACGAAGCAGCGGATTGTGTTTGAACGGTAAATGGAAGTTTCATTAGGATGCCCGCAAGTAGCGAGAGGATTTTGTCGTTCATTGTCGGTAAGTCGATATATTTCAATAATCGCTGATATAATTTTATTTACCAAGGTTACTGTAACGAGTAGCCTTTTCGTATTGTACAAATTGGATAGACTAGTTTACAATCGAGCGTATAAAAATGGAATGAAAAAGGGGGAGTAAAATGAAGCGCATTTCAATTTTAATAGCTGATGATGAGGCGGAAATTGCTGACTTAATTGAGATACATTTAGAAAAAGAAGGGTACCATGTTGTGAAAGCAGCGGATGGGGAAGAGGCGGTTCATATTATTGAAGCGCAGCCAATCGACTTGGTAGTTTTAGATATTATGATGCCGAAAATGGATGGTTATGAGGTGACGCGTCAAATTCGCGCGAAACATCATATGCCAATTATTTTTTTAAGCGCGAAAACTTCGGACTTTGATAAGGTGACAGGTCTTGTACTAGGTGCGGATGATTATATGACGAAGCCTTTCACACCGATAGAATTAGTTGCACGTGTAAATGCACAACTGCGTAGGTTTTTTACGTTAAATCAACCGAAAGTAGCGGAGAGTAAATCTGCTTTAGAAATAGGCGGAGTCATAATTAATCCTGAGCGCAGGACGGTTGATGTGTATGGTGAGCAAATTGAATTAACGCCGAAAGAGTTCGATATTTTATATTTATTAGCGAGTCATCCGAAGAAAGTATACAATGTGGAAAATATTTTTCAGCACGTATGGGCGGATGATTATTATGAAGGTGGAAATACAGTAATGGTACATATTCGTACTTTGCGGAAGAAACTTGGAGAAGATAAAAGAAAGGATAAATTAATAAAAACAGTGTGGGGAGTAGGTTATACTTTCAATGGCTAATATGATGAAAAGTTTTCGATTTAAAATGATTGCCTTATTTGCGTTAAGTATGGTGCTTGCAGCAACTGTAACTTATATAATTTATAAAGGATTGCAGCTGTATTATAAAACGATGGTTCGCTACGAAGAGCCTTTAGCACAATTTAGGTCAATGGTAAGGGAATTTGGAGACATTAACTTCTTTTTAATTTTCTTTATTCCGTTGTCTATTATCTTTTTCTTCTTTTTGACAAAACCGTATTTAAAATACTTTGATGAAATTTCTAATGGGATTCATCATCTTGCGAACGGTAACTTTACGAATAAAGTTCAAGTTTCATCAAATGATGAGTTTGGAAATATCGCGCGTGAAATAAATGTTGCAAGTGAAAAGTTAAAAGAAGCTGTTGAAAGAGGAGATTTTGCTGAAAGTAGTAAAGATCAGCTTGTTGTAAATTTAGCTCATGATTTAAGAACGCCATTAACATCCGTGTTAGGATATTTAGATTTAATTCTTAAAGATGAAAATTTAACAAAAGAACAAATTAAACATTTCTCCACAATTGCATATACAAAATCGCAAAGACTGGAAAGTTTAATTGATGAGCTATTTGAAATTACACGTATGAATTATGGCATGCTAAAGCTGGATAAAAAGCCGATTGATATAAGTGAGTTACTTATACAGTTAGAGGAGGAATTGTATCCGTTATTAGAAAAACATCATTTAGAAGCTAGATTGAATGTGGACCCTCATTTACCGATGCACGGTGATGGAAAATTGTTAGCTAGAGTATTTGAAAACTTGTTAACAAATGCCGTTCGTTACGGATATGATGGGCAATTTGTTGATATGAATGGGTATGTTGATAATAGAGAAGTTGTCGTACAAATTATGAATTATGGAGATAGCATTCCAGAAGAAGATTTACCGTATCTTTTTGATATGTTTTACACAGGTGATAAAGCGAGAACTGAGAACCGTGGCGGGACAGGCCTTGGACTATTCATTGCGAAAAATATTGTCGAGCAGCATAATGGTACGATTTCTGCTGAAAGCAATGTAGTTAGAACGATATTTGAAGTACGATTGCCAAAAGACGAGAATGTAACAATTTAATAAAAATTTAAACTTTACCCCACTTTTTATTTTAATAGTTTTTTCTATTCTATACGTAAGTTACGTTAAGGAGGAACTAGAAATGAAAAAGTGGGTATTTATTTCTTTTTTTATAGCATGCACAGTATGTGTAGGCGTTTATATATCACCTTTATTTCAAAAGGAAATCGATGTTAAAATTGTCGGGAAAGATGAGCTAGTAAAGGCGGCAAACACTGAGAGGAAAGAGATTACGAAGGAACAAATTTATAAGGGTGATTTATTATTAGTTAACAGGGATTATCCAGTAAAAAAAGATAGTATTAGGTCTGATATTATAAATATAAATCATAATAGTGAATTAGTAAGAGGCTATGTAATATTTGATAGAAATCTTCGTTTATCAAAGGATGTTGTGAAAAAGTTTTTGAACGTTGTCGATGCGGCTGGAAAAGAAAGTGTTAACCATTTTTTGATTAGTAGTGGTTATAGAGATTTCCAAGAGCAAAAACAGCTATATGAAAAAATGGGATCTGATTATGCACTTCCAGCAGGATACAGTGAACATAATTTAGGATTATCACTGGACATTGGGTCTACTCAAAAAAAAATGGAGAAAGCGCCTGAAGGAAAATGGATTGAAGAGAACGTATGGAAGCATGGCTTTGTATTACGTTATCCGAAAAATAAAAGTAACATTACTGGAATTCAATATGAGCCATGGCATATCCGTTATGTCGGCCTACCTCATAGCGCAATTATGCAAAAAAAGAATTTTACACTAGAGGAATATTTAGAGTTTTTAAAAGAGGAAAAAGAGGTTTCAACTGAAGTAGAAGGTAAGAAATATACTGTTTCTTATTATAAAGTTTCTGAGAATACGAAAGTGAACGTTCCAGCAAACAAGCAGTATGAAATTTCCGGTAACAATATGGATGGGGTTATTGTGACGGTTCAGGAATAGAGAAAAAGGCTGTGCCATTTGGGACAGCCTTTTCTTATATAAGAAAGGAATTGACGTTTTTTGTCGGTAAATCGATATTCCTTGTCGAATCGTTGATATATTTTGAGTTACGATAGATATAATTAAAAAATCGTTGATATATTGTAAGTTATGATAGATATATTCGAAAAATCGTTGATATAATTTCCTGTACTATCAACATTTTGGAGGAGCATCTTTTTATTTACTTTTAAACATTATAACGTTATATTTACTTCTCCCTTTTTTTGTGTTACGCTAAGCGTGTGAAAGAGATATAAAAAATGAAACTTAAATGTAAGCGTATTCTTATGGCTTCTTATAGAAAAGGGTGGAAATACAATGACAGAACGATTCGTACTACGTAATGTGAAACGTGTGAACGGGGAAGAGATTGACATTGTAATTGAAAATAACAAAATCGCACAGGTGACGAAAGCTGGTGCTGGCGAGGGTGGAAAGGTTCTTGATTACTCTGGTACTTACGTATCGAGTGGTTGGATTGATTTGCACGTTCATGCTTTTCCAGAGTTTGATCCGTATGGCGATGAGGTGGATGAAATTGGCGTTAAGCAAGGGGTAACGACAATTGTTGATGCGGGTAGTTGCGGTGCTGATCGCATTGCAGATTTAGTAAAAAGTAGAGAGCAGGCAAAGACAAATTTATTTGCCTTTTTAAATATTTCTCGCATCGGTTTGAAACGAATTGATGAATTATCCAATATGGAATGGATAGATAAAGAGAAAGCGATAGAAGCAGTAGAAAAGTATAAAGATGTAATCGTTGGGTTAAAGGCGAGAATGAGTAAAAGTGTCGTTTGTGATAGTGGAATTGAACCGCTGCATGTAGCGCGCGCTTTATCTCGAGAAACATCATTACCGATTATGGTACATATCGGTTCAGCGCCTCCTCGCATTGAGGAAGTTGTACCTCTTTTAGAAAAAGATGATGTCATTACACATTATTTAAACGGGAAAGAAAATAATTTATTTGATGAAGAAGGTAAACCACTACCTGTGTTACTAGATGCAGTGAATCGCGGTGTGCATTTAGATGTTGGTCACGGTAACGCTAGCTTTTCTTTTAAAGTAGCAGAAGCAGCGAAGCGTTACGGTATTGCCTTTCGTACAATTAGTACAGATATTTACCGGAAGAACCGTATACACGGTCCAGTTTACAGTATGGCTCACGTTCTTTCGAAATTCCTTTACTTAGGTTATCCGCTAGAAGAAGTGATTGATGCGGTTACGAAAAATGCAGCAGAATGGCTTAAGAAACCAGAGCTTGGCCGCATTCAAGAAGGAGATATTGCAAACTTAACTTTATTTACGGTGAAAGATGAGAAGGTTACGTTAATTGATTCAGAAGGGGATCAGCGCATTGCTGAAAGAAGAATTGATACGAAAGGGGTTGTAATCAATGGGTCATTCATTGAATGCTAAGTACGGATTAAAAAGAGTAATTAATGCGAGCGGTAGAATGAGTATTTTAGGTGTATCCGCTCCGGCAAATACAGTTATGGATGCGATGAAGCATGGTGGACAAAATTATGTAGAAATTGCTGATTTAGTAGATAAAGCGGGAGACCATATTGCGAGAATTCTAGATTCAGAGGCAGCAGTCGTTGTGAATTCAGCATCGAGCGGAATTGCACTTTCTATCGCTGGTATCGTTACAGAAGGAAATCGCCGTAAAAGTGAAAGACTTCATCAAGAGGTGATTGCGAAAAACGAAGTGATTATGTTAAAAGGCCATAACGTTCAATACGGTGCACCTGTCGAAACGATGATTTATTTAGGTGGCGGTAAACTTGTAGAAGTTGGCTACGCAAATGAAGGGAAAGCAGAGCATATTGAAGATGCGATTGGTGAAAATACAGCAGCGATTCTGTATGTGAAATCCCATCATGCCGTGCAAAAAAATATGATTTCTGTTGAAGAAGCATGGGAAGTTGCGCAGCGAAATAACGTACCGCTTATCGTGGATGCAGCAGCTGAAGGAGATATTCAAAAATATGTGAAGTATTCAGATCTTGCCATTTATAGCGGTTCAAAGGCGATTGAAGGGCCTACTTCTGGTATTGTTGGCGGGAAACGAAAATACATCGAGTGGCTGAAAGTACAATTACATTGCATCGGAAGAAGTATGAAAGTTGGGAAAGAGACGACTTTCGGTTTACTTCAAGCGCTTGATGAGTACGGAGTAAAAGAAGATAAAAGTGAGCAAGAAAAAGAGTTGTTACAAGTGCTTATGCCGCTTAAAGAATTAAACGGTGTCAATGTAACGATCGTTCAAGATGAAGCAGGAAGAGCGATCTTTAGAGCACGTATTCACATTAACGAGAACGAGTTAAATAAATCAGCAAAAGACGTCGTAACAGCATTACGCGAAGGCGAAATTGCCATTTACACACGTGATTACGGCGTAAGACAAGGATTCTTTGATATTGATCCACGTCCACTTCAAGGTGATGACATACATGTAATTGAAGAAAAAATGAGAGAAATTGTAGGGGGAAACTAAAATGACAAACATTCAAAAACGTTTTTATAAAGGCCACGTAGCATTAAATGTATTAGCAAACAATATAGAAAATGCAAAAGATATTTTTGAAGCAGCAGAAGGTTATGTAGTAGTGGGAGTGTTATCAAAAGACTACCCAACAGTAGAAGAAGCTGTTACAGCTATGAAAGCATACGGAAAAGAAATTGATGACGCTGTATCAATCGGACTAGGCGCAGGAGATAATCGCCAAGCAGCAGTTGTAGCTGAAATTGCGAAGCATTATCCTGGTAGCCATATTAACCAAGTGTTCCCTTCAGTTGGAGCAACGCGAGCAAATCTCGGCGAAAAGGATAGCTGGATTAATAGTTTAGTATCACCAACAGGAAAAGTAGGTTACGTAAATATTTCTACTGGCCCAATTAGTGCGGCTGGAGAAGAAAAAGCAATCGTTCCAATTAAAACAGCGATCGCACTTGTACGTGATATGGGCGGAAATTCATTGAAATACTTCCCGATGAAAGGGCTAGCTCACGAAGAAGAATATCGCGCAGTTGCGAAAGCTTGTGCAGAAGAAGGATTCGCATTAGAGCCAACAGGTGGAATTGATAAAGAAAACTTTGAAACAATTGTACGTATTGCGCTTGAGGCAAATGTAGAGCAAGTTATCCCGCACGTATACTCTTCTATTATTGATAAAGAAACTGGTAATACGAAAGTAGAAGATGTTCGTGAATTATTAGCAGTCGTGAAAAAGCTAGTTGATCAATATGCGTAAGAAAATTGCAGCGTTCGGCGAAGTAATGATGCGCCTGCAAGTACCTGGATATGAATTGTTGTCGCAAGCTAACACGTTAAATTACTCATTTTCAGGTACAGGTGTGAACGTTGTAGCGGCACTTTCTCACTTAGGGCATGAAGGGCTTCTTATTTCAACTTTACCGGAAAATTCGGTTGGAGATGCAGCTGTATCTTACATTCAAAAGTTAGGGATTCAAACTTCTCTTGTTTCAAGAGGTGGTAAATATGTAGGTATGTATTTTTTAGAAAATGGATTCGGTGCACGTGCAAGCCGCGTTACATATTCGAATCGATTAGAAAGTAGCTTCAATACGGCATGTGAAGAAATGTATCAATTTGAAGAAATCGCAAAGGAAATTGATATCGTTCATTTTTGCGGTATTACACTTGCGATGAATGATACTGTGCGTCATCATATGAAATCTTTAGCGAGAGCAGTTAAAGAAAACGGAGGAACCGTCGTTTTTGATTGTAATTATCGTCCCACACTTTGGGGAGAAGACGGATATGAACAGGCAAAACCGCATTATGAAGAAATGCTAGGGCTTGCTAATATCGTTATGATGAATGAAAAAGATGCGATGTTCGTTCTTGGGATGAAAACAGAAGAGATGGAGCGTGAGGCGCAGCTGCTGGATCTCATTCCAAAGGTAGCTGAAACGTATCATATTGCTACAATCGCTGGTACTCATCGCTCTATTAACAGTGATAATACACATTCGCTTCGCGGGTTTATATGTAAAGATGGATCGTTCACTTTTGCAAAAACACTTACGTTTTCTGTATATGATAGAATAGGTGCTGGAGATGCTTATACGAGCGGAATTATTCATGGCGAGATAAAAGAGTTCGCACCAGAGAAAGCTGTTTCATTTGCGTCAGCAGCTGGAATGCTAGCACATACAATCGTCGGTGATACGCCAATGTCATCAGAGAAAGATATACTTCGGGCAATGACGGCATCAGTAGGTGATGTAGAAAGGTAGTGGGTGTAACAGTGAACGTAACGAGGAAAAAAGGACCATTATATTTACAAATAAAAAATATTATTCGTGATCGAATATTACATGGTGTATATGCGATTCATACGAATATTCCTTCAGAACCGCAATTAGAGGAAGAGTTCAAAGTTAGCAAGATTACAGTACGAAATGCCATTAAAGAACTCGCTCAAGAAGGATACTTGGAAAAGAAAAGCGGTAAAGGAACGAAAGTCATCCGTAATACCTCTGCGACAAAGTTGTCAAAGGGTAAGAAATTTACAGAAGTATTAGTGGAAGAAGGATATAAAGTACAGAAGAAATTGCTAAAAGCAGAAGTCGTACATAATGAGGAAGGAACAGTGCCATTTCGATTATTCGGGAAAGAGAGTTTCCGTATCGAACGTTTATATACGTTAAATGATGCACCTTACATTCATTACACGCACTATTTCTCAGCAGGAATGGCAAGTACAGATTTATCGGACTTTGATTTACAATCGCTTTATGATTTAGTTGAAGACCGAGGTATACATTTAGAAAACTTCAGAGATGAATTCGCTGTTGGGCTTGCGCCTAATTTCGTTGCAGAAGCGCTAGGTGAAAAAGAGGGAACAGCGTTATTAAAACGTATGCGCTATTCTTATGATGAAGTTGGCGAAGTAATTGAATATAGCGAAGGCTACTACAATACAGAAATGCAGCATTATGTAGTGAATTATGACGTATAAAAAGAGGGGATGTTCCCTCTTTTTTTATAAAGTAAAACTTTAATTAGTGGAGGAGGGCATCACCCACTAATTATTAGCCCACACCAATCGGGATAAAAGTAAGGAGAATGAGAGATGGATATATACTTATTAATCGTCACGTTACTTGCGATCACAATTGTTATTTTAGGGGTATCATGGTGGAAATGGCATGCATTTATTAGTTTAACAGTTGCGAGTTTGTTTTTAGCTATTATGTCTGGACTGAACTTAACGAAAATAGTGACTGCCTATGAAACTGGTGTTGGTAGTGTACTAGGACATTTAGTTGGTATTTTGGCACTTGGAACTATATTAGGGAAAATGATGTCTGATTCAGGGGCAGGCATGCAAGTTGCAGATTTCTTTATTCGATTTTTCGGCGTAAAAAAATTACCTTGGGCTATGTTATTTGCAGGGTTTGTTATAGGGATTCCTGTCTTTTTTGAAGTAGGGATCGTCATTTTATTACCACTTGTTATTTCCATTCGAAAAACGACGAAGCAAAATATATTATTAATTGCGTTACCTGTTATTGCGGGATTATCTATCGTACATGGGCTAGTACCACCACATCCAGGTGCCATGACAGCAATCGGTATTTATAACGCGAACTTAGGAAAGGTACTTTTATATTCATTACTTATCGCGTTACCAACGGCTATTATAGCAGGGCCAATATTTGCAAAGTGGGTACATAAGAGGGTTATACCGGAAAATGAACCGGAGCTTGTTCGAGTTACGACAGTATCAACTGATTTGCCAAGTCGTAAAGTATCATTCTTTATTATTTTATTACCAGTTGTATTGATGATTTTATCAGTAGTTGCACCATATATTTCATTACCGGAAAAGTTAACTGAATTTTTTGTTTTTATAGGGAGTCCAGTAATCGCTTTACTTATTTCATGTTTCGCAGCATTTTATTTACTTGGAATAAGACAAGGAATTAATAAAAAGATAATTAAAAAATTAACGGATGAAAGTTTATTACCGGTCGGCTCCATTATCTTAATTATTGGTGCAGGCGGTGGATTTAAACAAATATTAATTGAAAGCGGCGTTGGAACGGCTATTGCACAAATGGCAGAACATATTTCGTTATCACCAATTGTATTAGCTTTCATGGTAGCTGGATTAATTCGAATTGCAACAGGTTCAGCGACAGTCGCACTAACGACAGCAGCAGGAATTGTTTCACCGGTTATTCAGCACATGTCTGGTGTGAATTTAGAGCTTCTCGTTATTGCAACCGGTGCAGGTTCATTAATGTTTTCTCACGTAAATGATGCAGGCTTCTGGCTTGTAAAAGAGTATTTAGGATTAACGGTGAAGGAAACATTTAAAACGTGGACGGTGCTGGAAACATTGTTGTCATTTATTGCATTCGGTTTTGCCCTTTTGTTGAATATGTTTCTTTAAAAGATACCTGAATAGGTATCTTTTTTTTGATTAAGCCCAATTGCTAAAACAAGCCCGTTTTTAGGTAAGCCAAGCTTCCTATTCGCCCTGAAAACATAATATAAATGGAATCCCCTCATTTAGAACAAGAGGAACTTGTTATGAATGATACTAAAGGAGGAATAGGGTAATGAGCGAAAAGTGTGAACACAGACATGATGATTGTAACCGCAGAAATGGTTGCGGAGGCGGTTTTGCGCTTCTAATCGTATTGTTTATTTTATTAATTATCATCGGTGCTAGCTGCTTCGGCGGAGGCGGCTCTTGTGGATACGGTGGTTACGGCGGTTATGCTGGCGGCTATGGTGGATATTGCTGCTAATTAAAAACTATTGGAAATGGCCTTGTGCAATACGCACAAGGCCATTTTATTCATATTTTTATATGCTGTGATAATTTATTAATGTACAGAGAACGGATTAAGAAGAAGAAAATGATCTCGATAATCCCGAAAAAGGTGAGTACGATACATGTCTCTTTTAGTAAGGAGAAAGAAAACATGCTTTGTAAAAACTTAACCGCAAATAACGTGTGAACACCAGCAACGATGTAAGGAACAAAAAATAAAATTCCTAATTGAATGGTTGCAGAGCGAAACATTTCTAATTCAGTTAAGCCAAGTTTTGTAATCGTAATATACTTTTGTCTTTCAGTTGTTAAGTCATTATACATACGGAAATATAAGACACTAGCCGCACCGATAAAGAAGATAAAACCAAGAAATGCCCAAATAAAGAATTGAGCAACTGCATTTCCTTTACCGTAAATGAGTTCATCCGTAGCCGTATGTATGAAGAAAGGAACTTGAGCGTTCTCTTCTGTATGCTTTTTGTAGAACTCACGTGCATCACCACTAATAACACGTAACATATTTTTGGTTGGAACTATTGCATTTTCCCAGTTTTCTACGAAGTAGTTATAGATTACGGTTGTTTCAATATGAGGAATCATATTATCAAATACATAATCTTGTACGACAGTTAAATGTGGGAATGCAAAGGATGGTTCTATTCCCTTATTAATAAACCCTTTAATATAAAATTCTTTTTTATTAGATCCGAGTGTAATCGTATTTTGCTTTGCAAATGGATTAGATACGAGATCGAGAAGTTCTGGTGAGTGGCGAGAAATAATATACACTTCTGTAGAATCGATTGTTATTTCCGGTCTTTTCAATTGTTGAGCGATTGCGTTATAATCGCTCATCTTCATAAGCATAATATCTTCTTTTGAAGCTATATCTTTTAAGACTGTAAACTTATATTTTTTGTACTGAAAATTACTAGTTGTAAGCTCCGTTTCAATTGTAGAAATATGCTTTTGTTCAAGGGAATTGTCACCTTCTGATGTATAAGTGAAGGGGACGGGATATCGCTCTAGTACTGATGCCTTGGTATTGTTATTAGCGGCGAATAACCCAATAATAATTGTAAATGCAAGTGCAGATAGCATAGAAACGATAAAGAGTACGTTAATATTACTACGGGTACGAGCAACTAAGTCCGAAATCCATAACATATTTATTTGTTTCAAATAAAACTTTCTACGCTTCTTTAAAATATAGATAAAAAGAAGAAATGTTTGTGAAAAGAATAAATATGTCCCGACTACTACGAGCGGTAAAATAGATAACATAATAAAAAAGACAGATCCATTTTGCACATTTTTTTCCGTTACGTAGCCTCGCGGATAACCAGCGATATAATAGCATAGCCCTAAACAAATTAAAGCAAATAAAGAGATGAGTATAGATGGTCTTTTTTCAGCTGGTATTTTCTTGTTCCCTTTAATAAGGTGGGCTGTTTTTCGAGTACGAATAAACATTGGTGTAAACGTAGAAACGATTAAAAATAAAATGATAAACGTTACGGTTGTCACGATAATCGCTTCTGTTGGCCAATATAAATAGAGACCTTTAGCACTTGTTAATTTCGAAGTGACTAATAAGAAAAAGTTAGAAAATACAAGGCCACCTTGAATGCCGATAAAGATAGACAATATCCCGATTATCATATTTTCAGTAAATAACAGTCTTTTTAATTGTCGCTGTGAGATACCGAGAATTGTGAGTATCCCGAATTGCTGCTTCCGTACATTTAAAAATGTTCCAATTGAATATAAGAGAAAGAAGAACGAGAACATAACAATCACAAGCTGTGCTGTACTAGCTAAGTTCATTAGAGGATCACGTTCTTGAAAGTTTTGTACACTCTGTAACCGCGGGTGATACGCGTATACAGTAAATGAAAAGAAAACCATGATAGAAAAGGCACTACTGACAAAGTAGGCGAAATATGCTTTCGAATTACGCGAGACATTTTTAAATGCGAATTGCCAAAATGTCATCCACGTCTTCCTCCTAATAACGCTAGAACATCTAATATTTCTTGATAAAATTTCTCGCGATATAATCCGCGGTGTAGTTCGTTGTAAAGCTCGCCATCTTTAATGAAAATGACGCGGTTACAATAACTTGCTGCAAACGGATCGTGCGTAACCATTAAAATCGTTGCATCTTCTTCTTTATTTAATTTCGTAAATAGCTCCATTACGTCAATTGCTGCTTTTGAATCTAAGTTCCCTGTTGGTTCATCAGCAAGTAGAAGTGAGGGATGATGGATAACAGCACGTGCTACTGCGGTACGCTGTGCTTGTCCTCCAGAAACTTCAAAAATACGTTTGTCCAAAATATGATCAATTCCAAGCTTTTTTGAAATGTTATCAAGCTTTTCATCCATTTCTTTTAACGGAACATTATCTAATGTTAAAGGTAGTACGATATTTTCACCGATTGTTAGTGTATCTAGTAGATTAAAATTTTGGAAAACAAATCCTAACTCTTGGCGGCGGAAAATGGCTAACTTCTCTCTACGAAATGTGTGCGGTTTTTTTCCATTAATAACGACATCACCAGAAGTAGGGGAATCAATTGTAGAAATAACGTTTAAAAACGTAGATTTACCGCTACCAGATGGCCCCATGATAGCAACAAATTCACCTTTATCTACGTGTAAATTTATATTTTTTAAAGCGGTATGAGGTACTTTTCCCTCATACACTTTTGAGACGTTTTTTATGTGTAATACTTCTTCCATAATAATCACCTTTCTATTCTCTAAAACTTAATGTGTTGTGATAATTTTTGCATATAGAAGGAACGAATTAAAAGGAAAAATAGAATTTCAACCGTTCCAAAAATCATAAGTACGACTGTAATCTCAGCGAAAAACGAGAGATGTAATATTTCTTGTAGCATCTTTGTCGCAAACATCGTATGGATCGATGACATAATGTAAGGCACGAAGAAAAGAATCGCAAGCTGAATTGTCGCTGAACGTTTCATTTCAGTCTCAGTTAAGCCAATTTTCGTAATCGTTATATATTTTTCTTGCTCATTTGTTAAATCTGTATACATTCGGAAGTAAAGAACACTGCCAGCACCGATAAAGAAAATAACCCCTAGGAAAGTACCAATTAAGAAGAACGAAGCGACATTTAGTTTTGTTTTATATAGAGAATCGCTCGCTTCACTTGCATGGAACGGTGGATGCTCTGCTTGAATCGCTGCATTGTCGTTATCGATTTTTGTTATAAACGCTGAACCGATATTATGTGCTTTCTCCCAATCTGTAACCTTGAAGTTATATACACTCATTTGTTTGGAAACGGTGGATAAGGCTTCTACATTTTCATCAGATAGTATGAGTACTTGGTATATTAAGCTGTTTGGGAATGGGTTATAACTTTTATATTCTTTCACTTGTAGTTGTAAATTGTTTTGAGTAAGTGTAAGAGTATTTTTCTTGTCTTTATTGTGAAGTGTTCCAATAACTTGATCATCTAAGTCTTTCATAAGGATATAAGATTCATTCTTATTCACCGTGAGTTTTTCCCAATTTAACGCCTTAGCAAGTACATTATAGTCACTTTGTTTAATTGCGTAATAGAGCTGTGTGTTATCTTCAGCTGAAGATACTTCATATATATCTGTTTTAAATTTTGTATAAGTAAAGTGCTCTTCATTAAATTTCTGCTCTAACCAGTTTAAATGTTCATCAGCTAATGTATTTTCAGTATGTGATAAATAAGTAAACGGGAAAGGGTTTTGTCTAATCGCATCAAACTTTGTAAATTTCCCGAATCCATATAAGAATGTAATCATTGTAAAAGCGAGCGTCGATAGCATCGCCACAATAAAGAGCATATTAATATTCGTACGAATGCGTGATGCTAAATCAGAAATCCAAAGCATATTAATTCGTTTCATATAAAACGTTCTTCGCATTTTTAAAATACGAATAAGTAAAAAACTAATTTGTGAAAAGAAAAAGTATGTTCCAGCTGCAATAAGCGATGGGATGACAAATATACTAGAGATGGCATATAAAAGCCCAATGATGTCACCTAGCGACATAAAATACAGCGGATTTGCGGCTAACGCATATCCACATATTAAACACATCGCACCAAATAGAGAGATGAGAACGGATGCTTTTCTTTCTTTTTGTTTTGTTCCTTCTTTTAAAAGACGTACGGCTTTTCTCGTACGAATGAGCATGGGTGTAAAAGATGATACGAGAATGAAGAGCCCAAGAAAGATGATGATAGTTAAAACGATAGCACTTGTAGGCGGATATAAATATAAACCAGGTACGTGTGTAATTTTGGCGGTAACTAATAAAAAGAACTGTGAAAAGACGACTCCAAGTTGAATGCCAAAAAATATAGAAAGAGCACCAATTAACATATTTTCTATAAATATGAGTCGTTTTAATTGTTTTTGAGATATGCCAAGTACTGTTAAAATCCCGAACTGTTTTTTTCGTACTTTTAAAAACGTACCGATTGAATACAGTAAAAAGAAAAATGAAAAGAACACAATGACAACTTCTGAAATTGTCATTAATATGTTCAGAGAATAATTCACGTCTGTCATATGCAATTTAGGATGAAATAAATAAACTGCAAATGAGAAAAAGATTGCGATGGAGAACGCACTGCTTACAAAATAGGCGAAATAAGCTCTGGCGTTCCGCGTCACGTTTTTAAATGCAAACTGCCAAAATGTCATTCACCTAGCCTCCTAATGGGGTGAAGATGAGAAGAGCATAAGAAATACTCTTTTCATCAAGTTTGTTTTAAATATTTTGTCCACTCGTGTACTGTGATAATTTTTGCATATAAAGTGAACGAATAAATAAGAAAAATACGATTTCAACGAATCCAAAAATAATAAGAACGGCTGAAACTTCTTTGAACAGAGATAAACCAATTACATCTTGTAGCATTTTTGTTGCGAACATTGTATGAATGGATGCCATAATGTACGGAATGAAAAATAAAATACTAAGTTGAATGGTTGCAGATCGTTTCATCTCTGTATCTGTTACACCGATTTTAGAAATCGTTATATATTTCTCTTGTTCGTTCGTCAAATCCGTATACATTCTAAAGTAAAGAACGCTACCAGCTCCAATGAAGAAGATAACTCCTAAAAATGTCCCGATTAAGAAGAATGCGGCACTACCAGATGTTATTTTGTATAACGATCCTGCTGATTCAAAGGATCGAATAAGAGGTCCTTCATACTGGGATTTATTTCGATCTTTTTGCACCTTTTCTATAAAATTATCAGCAATTTCATATGTCTGTTCCCAGTTTTGAATTTTGTAATTGTATGCTGATATATGTTTTACGGTGTTAGGTAAGTTATTTACGATAATATCAGGCAACACTATCGTTTGATATGAAAAGTCAGATGGGATTGCGTTTACATGCTCATAGCCTTTCACTCGTAATTTCGTATTTGTACTAGAGAGTGTAATGTAATCTCTTTTGTAGCTTTGCTCAAATTCGTTGAATATGGTGATATAAGATGTCCCTGTTAGCACATATGCTTCGTTATCATCCATAAATAGTTGTTTCATTCGTAAAGAATCTGCAAGTTTGTTATAGTCACTTTGCTTAATTGCGTATACGTCATTATAAATGGCTATATCTTTATCTTCTTTTAGTGGTGTTTCATATATATCAGCTTCTATTTTTTGATAAGGGAAATGCTCTTTTTGTAATTGTTGCTCAAGCCAATTTAAATGCTCTGTAACAAAAGGGTTCGCATCATAAGAAAAATAAGAAATTGGAAAAGGAGAAGTTCTATTAACTTCTAGCTTAATAAATTTCCCGAATCCATATAGAAACGTAATCATTGTGAAAGCGATCGTAGATAGCATCGCTACAATAAAAAGCATATTAATATTCGTTCGAATACGGCTCGCTAAATCCGAAATCCAAAGCATATTAATCCGTTTCATATAAAACTTCCTTCTTTTCTTTAAAATATAAATCAGTAAGAAACTAATTTGTGAAAAGAAGAAATATGTTCCGATTGTAACAAGCATTGGGATAACGAAAATACTTGAAACCATATATATAACACCGATTTGCGGGCTTACTGATACGAAATATTTAGGATTTCCAGCTAACGCATAACCACCAAATAAACAAATCGCACCAAATAATGAAACAAGTATGGATGGTTTTCTTTCTTTTTGTTTTCCACCATTTGTTTTTAAAAGGTGTACCGCTTTTTTTGTACGAATAAGCATTGGTGTGAATGCAGATACAATGATAAAAAGACTAAGGAAAACAATGGTTGTTAGAATAAACGCGTTAGTAGGACCGTATAAATATATTCCTGGAACATGCGTAAGTTTGGCTGTTACTAATAAAAAAAATTGAGAAAAAACAACTCCAAACTGCATGCCGAAAAAGATAGATAAAATCCCGATTAACATATTCTCCATAAAAACAAGACGATGTAATTGTTTTCTCGATATTCCTAAAATGGTCAAAATACCAAATTGTTTTTTTCTAACTTTAAAAAAAGTACCAATAGAATATAGTAAAAAGAAGAAAGAGAAAAATACAATTACTACTTCTGAAAATATCATTAATCCTGAAATTTCAGAGGTCATGCTAAAATTTTGTAATTTCGGATGAAACAAATAAACAGCAAATGAAAAGAACACAGCAATGGAAAAGGAACTACTTACAAAGTAAGCAAAATAAGCTCTTGAATTACGCGTTACATTTTTAAATGCAAATTGCCAAAATGTCATAGATTATACCTCCGGCTAGAAGATATAGAAGTAGTTGTATTGCAAAAAATGTATGAGATTGAGTTCTCATACATTTTGCTTGCATATGTTACGATCATGCTTCGGTCACCTTCTCCGTATGTTCTGCTTGATTATTTGCAGCGTTGTGGAAGATGATTTTAATCGTCGTTCCTTTACCAACTTCAGAATCTAGTTTGACAGAGTGACCTAAATAATCACAAATTTTACTTACAATATAAAGTCCCATACCAGTAGATTCTCCGAATGCGCGACCGTTTTTCCCAGTGTAAAACGGTTCAAATACTCTTCGAATATCTTCTTGCGGAATACCAACACCTTCATCACGAACTTCTAAAATAATATCTTTTCCGTTTCGATAAGCAGATAAGAAAACTTTCTTTCCGCGTTCACCAGAGTAACGAACAGCATTTGTCATTAACTGATAGATGATAAATTTTAGCCATTTCGCATCAGAAGCAACTTTTAAATCAGAATGGACTTCTAAAACAGGGAAGACACCATTACGAATGAATAGTTCTTTTAATCCGTTAATATTTTTTGTTACCGTATCTTTTAATGAAATCGTCTCGACATGGAAATCTTCATGGAAGTTATTTAACCTAGCCATGTATAAAGCCATATCAAGCCCTTGGTTTAGACGCTCTAATTCTTTTTTAAACTTTGGAATTAAATGCTCGTCTTCCATTTCTAGCACCATAAGCTGCATAACAGAAACAGGTGTCTTCATTTGATGTACCCAATGGTTAATAAATAATTGATGTTCTTGTTGTTTTACTTCATACGATTGTAGTTCTTTTTGGAAGAGGCGGTACTGCGTACGCACGAGTTCATTGACACCGTGAGGCATCGGAGCAGTCGCTCTTTCAATAAACGCATCTTCCATTTTTTCTGGTTGCTCACTTAATCTATGGTACATTCTACGATTGCGAACGTAACGATAAGCGAGGAAACAAATAAATAAGTATAAACTTAAAACAACGAAGTAAAATTTATTGTTTTGAAATCCATCTACTGCATCATAAAGAACGAAGATGATACCGAAGTTTAATACGTACAGTAGGAAAAATGCAAAATGATCACGTAAAAATAGCTTCATGCTTATTCACTCCAAGTTGCGTTAAAGCGATATCCAAGTCCACGTACTGTTTCAATAGAGTTCTCAATACCAAGCTCATTAAACTTTTTACGAAGACGCGTAATGTTTACGTTCAATGTATTTTCCTCAACGAAACTTTCATCATCCCAAAGCGCAGCTAATAAATCTTCACGGCTCGCTGTACGAGGGAATTTTGATAATAACATTTCTGCTAAAATAGCTTCTTTCTTCGTTAAAAGAACTTGTTCAGATCCAAAATGAATTTCTGGACGTTCTGGAAATAGTTTTAACCCTTCTACTTCAACGATACGTTCAGAAATATTTGGTGCATAATCACCGTAAATACGGCGTAATTGTCCTTTGATTTTCGCCATTACAACGTCGTAGTGGAACGGCTTTGTAATGTAATCATCCGCACCGCTTTCAATCGCCATAATTTGTTCCATCTCACCAGCACGCGCTGAAATGAAAATAATTGGACAAGTAGATTCATGACGAATTTGACGGCACCAGTAGAAACCATCGAATTTCGGTAAGTTTACATCAAGTAAAACAAGATGTGGTTTCACAGCGTTAAACGATTCCATAATATCATCGAAATTCTCCGCTACAACAGCCTCATAACCGTACTTCTGAATGTGAGATTGCAGTAATGATGAAATATTTGGATCGTCTTCAACGATTAAAATTTTATACATATGTATATTCCTCCTCAAAAAAAACAATTGTAGCTATAGTGTATCATGTGTTTCAAGTCTTTTCATTATGTTGAAAGATAAGCTAGTAAACAGTATAGGTTAAAAGTTAGAAAAGTAAAAAGTATTATAGGAATAATTCAATATATTTTCCTTTTAAATATATGAATGAATAAAAAGTATTATATTTTTTATGAAATTTGGAACTTTATTTTGCTTACCGTCCAATATATAGTGAGAACATCGTTAAGGAGGGGGCACTACTTGGCAAGTAATGAAGATATACATATTTGGATAGAGCGTTTACTAAAAGGTGACGAGGAGGCTTTTGAATTTATATTTAACTTAACGAGTCAGAGAGTCTATGAAACCGTCTTTGCTATAGTTAAAAATCGGCATGATACAAATGAAATCGTAAATGAAATCTACTTTCAACTTTGGAAATCTATTTCAACATATGATCAATCTAGACCGTTTCTATTTTGGTTGAATGGAATTGTTTACAAACAGATTAGTCAATGGAGAAAACACATATGGAAGAGGCTGCGCTTATTTGAAAAACAACAACTAAGTGATGAGACAGTTGTAGAAGTTCCAGAAAAAGTATTATTAAGAAAAGAAACAGAAGAGCTGCTTTCCTTTTTAACCTGCGTAATCTTTAGATTTTATTCAATATAGAGTAATTGGCGTAGGGTACAAAATAAAAAGGGGCGTATAGATGATTGACAATTAACTAAAATCATTTTAACATTTAGATAAATATCTAAATGTCTAATTAATGAGGGGAAGAAAGACATTGAATCAAGCATTCAAAGCATTAGCAGATCCAACAAGGCGAAAAATTTTAGATTTATTAAAAGAAGGCGATCTAACCGCTGGTGAGATCGCTGAACATTTCAATATGACAAAACCAAGTATTTCACACCACTTAAACGCACTTAAAAATGCTGAACTTATTCAAGATGAAAAGAAAGGGCAATTCGTTGTGTACTCTTTAAACACAACGGTCTTTCAAGATTTGTTGACTTGGGTGTTTACATTTACGAATAAGGGGGAAGAGGGGAAATGAAAAAACATCTTTTTGCAATCTTATTAATCGTTATAACTTGTTTAGCTTGGGCGTTTGCTTGGCCGCATTTGCCGGATACAATTGCGACACATTGGAGCGGCGGTAAGGTAGATGGCTATTCGTCTAAATTTTACGGAATGGTTTCTATGGTCGGAATTATGATTGCATTATATATATTTCTAAATGTGATACCAAAGATTGATCCAAGGAAAGCAAATTACGAGAAATTTTCTAAAGCCTTTATGATGATGAATAATGGGGTACTATTGCTACTATTTGTAGGAAATATAGATATTATTACAAGTGGATTAGGATATAACTTATTCATTAATCGGGTGCCTGAATTATTAGTTGGTGTTTTATTTTTAGTAATGGGTAATTATTTACCACAGTGTAAGCCAAACTTTTTTGTCGGGATGCGTAATCCATGGACGTTAAGTAATGAAGAAGTATGGCGGAAAACACATCGGTTTAGCGGAAAAGTATTTGTGGCGTTAGGAGTTATTATGATTATAAGTGTTTTCGCTCCGGCTGATTGGAGAACTTATATAATGCTTGGGATTATAGTAGTTGCTGTCATTATAACGAATTTATATTCTTACGTTTTGTATAAAAAAGAAATACAAATGTGAGTTATATTAGTCAAATTTTATATTTATAGTTTCTATGTGTTAAGGGATTTTAATACTCAGTGGGAATAATGAAAAGCTCACTGAGTAAATTTTTCGTTTTAAGGTCTGAAAATTCAATCGAAAAGGTGATTTGGGGGGGATTTACATGTTAGAAATTATAAATTTTAGCAAGACATATAAAGACGGTAAGAAAGCAGTTGATCATTTGAATATTGCTGTTAAAGCAGGGGATATCTTTGGATTTATTGGACATAACGGTGCGGGGAAAAGTACAACAATTAAGTCGTTAGTAGGAGTTATAGATTTTGAAGAGGGTGAAATTTTTATTGATGGACATTCAGTAAAAAAGGATCCGATTGCATGTAAGAGAGTAATGGCGTATATTCCTGATAATCCAGATTTATATGAGCAATTAACAGGAATTCAATATTTGAACTTTGTTGCGGATGTGTTTAAAGTGCCTGCGAGGGATCGGGAAGAACAGATACAGAAGTATGGGGATGCTTTTGAGATTACACCGTACTTAGGGGACTTAATATCTTCTTATTCACACGGTATGAAACAAAAAGTAGCGATTATATCGGCGGTTTTACATAAACCAAAATTATTAGTTTTAGATGAACCTTTCGTTGGTCTTGATCCAAAGGCAGCCGTAGTATTGAAAGGTATTATGAAAGAGCTTTGTGAAAAAGGAAGTGCGATTTTCTTTTCTACGCACGTTTTAGATGTAGCTGAGAAGTTATGTAATAAAGTAGCGATGATTAATAGAGGGAAATTAGCACTTTCAGGAGAAGTAAATTCTTTAATTAAGGAAGGCTCATTGGAAGAGCTCTTTATGAAGGAGCTTGCTAATGAATACTAATAGTTTAGGTCTTTTGAAAATTCGGTTGATAACGCAGCTCGGTTTAAACACCTTTAAATACGAAAAAGATAAGAAAAAGAAGCAGAATAAGATTTTGCTGACAGCATCTATTGCTCTAGTTGGTGTCATGTTAATGTTATATTGCGGAGCTTCGGCATATGGGTTGGTAAAACTAGGAATGAGTGAAATTATTCCCGTCTATGCACTAGTTATTAGCAGTGTATTAACGTTGTTTTTCACTATATTTAAGGCAAATGGAGAAATTTTTGCTTTTAAGGATTACGACTTTTTAATGTCATTGCCGATTCGCGTAAGTACTGTTATTGCAAGTAGATTTTTGTATTTATACCTGCTGAATACAATCTTTTCAATCATAATCATGCTACCAATGGGAGTTGTGTATTGTATACATGAAAATCCATCAGTTTCTTTTTACTTTATGTGGTTCATCAGTATGTTTATCGCATCTTTAATCCCAACAACAATCGCAGCAATCTTTGGAGCTTCGATTACGGCAATCGCTTCTAAATTTAAAAATACAAATAAAATAACTACGATTTTAAGTTTTATAGTAATTATTACATTCGGTTCCTTTATGCTAAAAAACGGAAATGCTCAATATAGCCTTAATGATATGAACGGAATTGGTGCAATTGTTTCGGAGCAATTAACTAAAGTGTATCCATTAGCTAACATGTTTCAAAAAGCAATTGTTAATGCTGATATGGTAGCTTTCATCTTATTTGTGGGGATATCAGTGATTTGGTATTATCTTTTTATAAAAATACTTTCGTTAAAATATAAGCAAATAAACACAGGGATCACCACTTATCATATGCTTTCAAATTATGAGATTAATAGCATGAAAAAAGAGAGTGTATTGGTCGCATTGTATAAAAAAGAGCTGACACGTTTCTTCTCTTCTACAGTGTATGTTATAAATAGTGGAATGGGAGTCGTGATGGCGCTAGCTTTCTCGCTAGCTATAGTTGTAGTAGGACCAAGCCAATTAATAGCGTATCCTGGAATTGAGCCCCTGTTGCAAAAGATTGCCCCATTTGCTATTGCAGCAGCGATTTCGATGACATGTACAACATGTGTGTCATTGTCTTTAGAAGGAAAAAATGTATGGATTATTAAATCATTGCCTATAGCGCCAAAGGTGATTTATGATAGTAAAATTCTTATGAATCTTTCATTGAGTATACCTGCATCACTTATTAGTGCTGTATTACTAATAATCGGGTTAAAGCTAGATGTTTGGAGTTCTCTTTTCATCGTCATAACACCGATAATATATTCATTATTTTCAGCAGTATGGGGGATTTTCATTAATAATCGATTTGGTTATTATGATTGGATATCAGAAACTCAAGTAGTAAAACAAAGTATAGGATCGTTTGTTGGTATGTTCGGCGGCTTAATTGTGGCGGTTATACCTGCCTTGTTAATTGGTACTGCTACTATCTCGAACTACAGAGTATTTACTTTTGCAGTTATTATAGTGCTTACGATTATTACTATTTTCTTGTATAAGAACGAGTCGAGAAGAAGTATAAAATAAAGGAGCTGCTTTTCCTTTAAAAAGGAAGAGTAGCTTCTTTATTTTGAAAAGGTTAGACTCTTATATTACTTTTTTAAAACAGGTACCCATATTTCACTTCTGAAATTCGGAGAGGATACGTCTTTACTTTTATTCCACAATATCTCCGGTCCTTCCGCTAGTTCATAGTTCGAAGAAGGGAACCATTCAGAATAAATACGTCCCCACACATTTTGTAATGCATCAGGAAATGGACCGACAGCTTCAAATATAGCCCATGTTGAAGCTGCGACTTCAAGTTGCGCGAATTGCTCTGGACAATCTTTCGTTGTGGCTACTCCAATATAGTGATCAAGTTCTCCTTTTTCCTCCATTCTCCCTTCAGAAAAATTAGTAGAGGCACTAATAATTCCAGTAGGTTCAATGTTTGAAAGGGACTTTAATGTTTGAATGGAGTCTGGGTTTAAACTTTTCCACATAGAAGCGATTTCTTCATTTACACCATTGAAAACGATTGATACTCGTTTTGTAATACCTATAATTCGAAATGGCTCTTTTTCTTCAATTCGATAATTCATTTCATTTCCTCCTTGAATGGATAACTGGAAGGTCATTGGTGAATAAGCCTTCAAAGAATGGCTACTATTTCGGGCCTCTGAAGGTGTTATACCGTGCAAGTTTTGAAATGCACGAGCGAATGAATCTGGTGAGTTGTAGCCATATTTTATAGCGACATCAATGACTTTTACATTGCTGTTTTTTAGTTCAAAGGCAGCGAGAGTAAGACGTCTACAGCGAATATAATCAGATAGTGATATGCCTGCTAAAAACGAAAACATTCTTTTAAAGTGATACTCAGAACAGAGAGCTAGCCTCGCAACTTCTTTAAAATCAATTTCATTCGTAAGGTTACCTTCAATATAGTGCATTGCATTATTCATATTTTTAAGTGAATCCATATTATGACCTCCTCTGTACATAGAATAACAGGAACGAAATAACCCCATCCGACATTTCGTGCACAACTTTGTAGGTGCATTTTTTACCTTACAAAATTGTAATGTTCCTGTAAGGAGAATGAATGGATGGTATGATATCCCAATGTTATAGTAGCAAAGTACTTTAATTCATTATGTTAACTTTTTGATGTCTTTACTTATGTGCCTTACATAACTGTCATGTTTGTGTAAGAAACATCGATAGTGGCAAGAGTAGAGAGTGTATATAGTTGAAAATAGAGAATAGAAGAAATGAGGGATGTCGAGATGAAAACAGTGTTAGAAGCAAAAAATATCGAAAAAGTGTATGACACGGGTGGTAATAAATTTGCAGCGTTAAAAGGTATTAACTTACAAGTAAAAGAAGGTGAATTCGTTGGAATTATGGGACCTTCTGGTTCTGGTAAGACGACTTTACTAAATGTTCTTTCTACAATTGATAATGCGACGAACGGTGAAATTTTAATTGATGGAAAAGATATTGTGAAGATGAATGATGATAAGTTAGCGTTATTCCGCCGCGATCATTTAGGTTTCATTTTCCAAGATTATAATTTATTAGATACGTTAACAGTGAAAGAGAATATCGCTTTACCACTTGCGTTATCAAAGGTGAAAGCGAGTGAGATTGATCGCCGCGTTCTTGAAATCTCAAAGAAATTCGGTATTGATCATATTTTAAGTCAGTTCCCATATCAAGTGTCGGGTGGACAGAAGCAGCGCTGCGCAGCATCACGTGCAATTGTTACGAATCCAAGTATGATTTTCGGAGACGAGCCAACTGGAGCGCTTGATTCTAAATCTGCAACAGATTTACTTGAAAGTATGAAGTCATTAAATGAATATGATAACTCAACAATTTTAATGGTAACGCATGATGCATTTGCAGCAAGTTATTGTAAACGAGTTATTTTCATTAAAGATGGTGAACTATATAAAGAATTGCACCGCGGTGAATCAACGCGTAAACAGTTCTTCCAAAAAGTCGTGGACGTAATGTCTTCTATTTCTGGAGGTATGGCTGATGACCTTATCTAGCATTGCCCTCCGCAACATACAGCGGAACTTTAAAGACTACTTTGTATATTTCGCATCTATGATTTTTAGTATTGTTATTTATTTTACATTTAAAGCACTGCAATATAATTCACAAATGGAAAAAGCAGCAGAAGCTTCTAAAAAGATTAGTGGTGCATTTCAAGTTTCCAGTGTGATGCTTATCATTTTCGTAGCAGTGTTTATTATATATTCGAACGGATTCTTTACACGTAAACGTAAAAAAGAAGTTGGCTTATATTCGTTATTAGGTATTCGAAAAAGACAAATTGGTAAAATGCTCTTTTATGAAAATATGTTAATGGGATTAATGTCATTAGTAATTGGGATTGCGATCGGTAGTGTCCTTTCGAAATTATTCCTTGAGTTATTAGTAAATATGATGGGATTAAATTTAAACGTTCATTTTGAAGTACCAATGGCAGCAATTATTGATACAGCAATTATTTTCTTTGTGATTATTTTATATACATCACTCCAAGGATATCGTTTAATTTATCGCTTTAAGTTAATTGAACTTTTCCGCGCAGAACGTGAAGGAGAAGCAATGCCAAAAGGATCTGTCATTATGGCGTTAATTTCAGTTTTCTTAATCGGCTCAGGTTATTTCTTAGCGTTAATGTTTATGAAAGCAGTTATGTATGCAAACTTTATGGCAGTCGCACTTTATATATTACTTGCGACAGTATTAGGTACGTATTTACTATTTATGTTCTTTACAGTATTCGTATTGAAACGTGCAAGAAATAATAAATCATCGTTTTATAACGGTATGAATATGGTAACGACGTCACAGTTACTATATCGTATTAAAGGAAATGCAAAGTCACTTGCGACGATTTCTATTTTAAGTGCGGTAACATTAACAGCGGTTGGTACGTCAGTTACGATGTATTACAACACATTTACACAATCAAAAGCAGCTATGCCATACAGTTATTCTTACGAGAAAAAAGATGCAGAGCTTGATAAGAAAGTAAATGCGATTTTTGCAGAAGAGAAGAAAGATCATCCGATCAAAGATCAAGTTGAAATTGAGACAGTTCCTGTAAAAGGGAAGTTTGAAGGAGATAAAGTTGATTTCATTCTTAATATGAATTACACGATTTCAGAGAAATATCAATTTATGTCTCAATCTGAATTTAACAAGCTTGCTAAAAAAATTGATGCGGAAACAGTGAATGTAGCTACTGGCGAAGCATTTATATATGATAGTTCTTATATGGAAGGGTATGAGTTTAGCCCCGAATATAAAGGAAATAAAGCGGTATTCCAAATTGAAAATGAAACGAAGACGTTGAAAATCCAAGGTGCAAATAATAATGCAATTACAAACTTAGGTGAACTAGTTGTTGTCGTTTCAGATGAAATGTATGAACAAGCGAAACAAGCATTTGGAACACGTATTGTAAAAAATATTGATGTAAAAGATGAAAGAAACAGTAAAGTGTTAACGGAAAAATTAGCAAAAGTGATGCCAACTGGTGTATCAGAAATGGCACCACCATTTAGAGACTTCTATACTGGTTTCCATATGGGACTGGAAGCAACTGGACTAATGATGTTCATCGGACTATTCTTAGGTTTAGTCTTCCTATTAGCGACAGGCTCAATCATTTACTTTAAGCAGCTTACAGAAGCAAGTGCTGACCGTGATCGTTACATTGTCCTTCATAAAGTCGGGGTAACGAAACAAGAAATGAAAAAAGCTATTGCAAAACAAGTGAGCTTTATCTTTGCAATTCCACTAGTAATCGGAATTCTGCACAGCTTGTTTGCATTAAAAGGTTTAGGGAACATACTGCCATTTGAAATTATGATTCCGCTTTTAATTAGTATTGGAGTATATAGTGTTATTTATATTGGATATTACTTCATCACAGTTCGTTCTTATTATAAAATCGTGAGTGCGAAGTAATAAAGGGACAGCTATCGTAATAGGGATAGCTGTTTTTTTATTCTTCATAAAATCTTAAGAAACTTCCTCAATTTTTATTAAGAAACGATAGTTATACTTAGAAACAAGTTAAAAACTATTGAACGAATGGGGAGAAGGTTACATGCAACTCATAACATTCTTACATGAATTTATTAAACATCCGAAACATACTGGTGCAATTGCGCCAAGTTCAAAAATATTAGCAAAGAAGATGGTAGATGTAATTGATTTTAATAGAGCGAAATGCATTGTAGAGCTAGGGCCGGGTACAGGAGCTTTTACGAAAGAAATTATGAAGAGAAAGAAGAAGGAGACATTATTTCTTCTTATTGAAATTAATGAAGTATTTTTCAAAGAGTTAAAGAGAAAATTTAAAGATGAGCAGAATGTGATTGTTATACATGGCTCAGCGGAAAATATAAAGAAGTATAGGGAACAATTGAATATAGAATGTATTGATTACATCTTATCAGGATTGCCTTTCACTTCTTTACCAGAAGAGGTTTCAAAGCGCATTTTAAACAGCGTAATGGAAACGATACATGAGAATGGAGAATTTATTACATTTCAATATTCACTTGTGAAAAAAGGATTTATACAGCATTTCTTCCCTGAAATTACACTAGAAAAAGTGTGGTTCAATTTCCCGCCAGCTTACGTCTTTAGCTGTAAAAAAGAGCTAAGGAGAGCATATGCATAATGGAGCTAAATGAATTAATGTCATACATTGAGCAGTATGGTTATTGGGCTTTATTTTTCTGTTTATGGTTAGGTATTATCGGTATGCCGATTCCAGATGAAATGATTGTAATGAGCGGTGGATTAGTATCATCGATGGGTATATTGGATTTGATTCCCGCCTTTTTACTAACGTATTTAGGCGTTGTATCCGGCCTTTCTTTAGGGTATATACTCGGGAAAATTTTTGGCATAAAAATACTTAATAAATTGATGAAAAAGAAAAAGACGAAGTATCTTTTAAAATCGCAAGAGATGATAGCAAAATATGGTCATTATACATTAGTTATAAGTTATTTTATACCTGTTGTGAGGCATATCGTACCGTATTTAGTAGGAATGAATAACATGTCTTTTAAAACGTATGCGATTTATTCATATGTAACAGGATTTGTATGGACGTTAGTTTATTTCTTACTAGGTTCTATATTTGGAAAGCATATAGAAGTAATAGTAACACTTGCGACCGAGTACGGTATATATTTTGGTGGCATTGTTATTGTAGTTTGTAGTATTTCTTATATGTATATGCATAAGAAGAATGCCGTAGTGAGTGAAATAAAGCAACATTCATAGTTTGGTAAATGATGCTGGAGGAGATTTTGTGAGTAAAGGAACGATACTTATCGTGGACGATGAGAAGGAAATTAGAAAACTTATCGCCAGATATTTAAAAGTGAAATCTAAATGGATTGAAAGTATGAAATAGGAAAAAGTACAAGATGAAGAAATACCCGCTAAAGCAAAAGAAAAAGTAACAATAAAACATGCTGATTTATAGAAATGATAAGTCGGATTTGATAGAAAAAGTAACGAGAAAAATTTGAATGTTTTGGGGTTTTGTGGTGATTTCTAAATTTTTTATAAAGAAGATAAAGTTTATCATAACTTTATTTAAACTGCATTTCTTCTGTGTACGATGACTAGTATTCTATAGTATGTAGATAAAAAATAGTAAGGAGTAGCAGGATAATTAAGCAGGTTTCTAAGAAGAAAATATTATTATTTCTTTCAATTATTCTTTTGGCTTTATTGGCGGTGTATGTATGTACAAATAATAAGCATGTCCAAAATATTGTTCATAATATAGAAGACATTTATAAAGTATATAAAGAGAATCAAGCATTGAAAGGGAAAATTGAACATCAAGAATCATTAAAGGGTAAAGTGCAAATGTTAAGTGAGGAGAAAGAAAATCTTACTAAACTTATCAATAAAACGAAAGAATTAAAGGAACAAGGAAAATACAATCTAATTCAAGCTACAGTAGTAAGGCGTGAAGCAGAAGATTGGTATGGAAAAATCTCTCTTGAGAGAGGGGCACAACATGGTGTAAAGGTTGGTATGGCTGTTATTACAGTGAACGGTTTTATTGGAAAGGTAGATAGTGTAGATCAATATACATCTGTTGTGAAATTAATTACGAGTGATGAACGAACGAATCGTTTAGCAATCACCCTTCAAAATAATTCATCCATTTTAGGATTTGTTACAGGGTATGATAAGAAAAAACAGGCCCTTCGAATTGATAATATCCCATCAGATAAAGTGAAAGAAATAAAAATAGGTGATAGCATTATTACCTCTGAATTGAGTCAGAAAATACCACCAGGTCTTGAAGTAGCAGAGGTACTAGAACAAGAACAAGATCAATATGGTCTTACTTATACTATTTATGCAAAACCAAAGGCGAATTTATATGATTTAGAATATGTTATTTTAATACAACCTAAATAATAGTTTTATATAGAGTCCATCAGAGGTGGATTAGAAACGAAGAGAATTAATGTAAAGTAAAGAGTGAGAGGGATAAGGAAAGGTAAAACGGTACTAAATTTAATAACATGTGGGTATATCTTTATATCGTTGTTATCTTATCTTTATCTCGGACAATTATAATGAAGAGGTAAACTGATGATAAGTGCAAAGTTATTAAGTATTACAGAGGGGCTTTTTTTGTCCATTTCTAATGTTAATGATTTATATAACTTTTTAAATAGACTAGAAAACCTATAAAATATCCTTCGAATTTATATTTATAAATATATTATTTAAGTGTGAGAATATTGATGTCATCTTCGTGAGAACAAAGTAAAGGTATATGAATCGGATTGTGAAACTAATAATATTAATATAATGATTTTCAGGTAGTATACATTACAAAAATGTAAGGATAATGTAAGAGGAATCAATATTGCTGTTTGTCGGGAAAAGATAAAATGATAGTTAGTGGCTATGAAAATAGCATGATCGTAGCACTAGCCACATGACAGGAGGCAATATGAAAGCTTTAATATTTGAAGAGAACGTTGTACAAAGAGGGGATAGTAAAAAGGTGAATGTAGTATACCACGCTGTAGAGAATCGTGGGTGTAAAGTGTGTTATTAAAACTTTCTATTTCCAGTATGAAAAAAATGATAAAGGATTACATCGTTTTACTAATAGGTCTTGTAATCTCAATTTCTATTTTTTATATGTTTCAAACGCTTGCGTTAAATAAAGAGTTTACAATGAATAACAGTATTATTGGTTCAATTGTATTTGTATTTCAAATAGGCTCTGTTTTGGTAGCGTTTATTACATTCTTTTATATTTTTTATGCAAACTCTTTTCTACTTTCACTCCGGCAGAAAGAGCTTGGTATGTACCTTGTATTAGGGGCGAAAAAGAGTAAAATTAGTCAACTTTTATTTTTTGAGACGTTCATTATGGGAATGATTTCACTAGTGCTAGGTAGTGTATTCGGAGCCATTCTTTCTAATTTCGTTAGCAAATTTCTAACGAAACAATTGGAAATTTCAGCGGAAGGTTATCAAGCATTTTATGGTCCTGCATTCAAAATAACATTTATATTCTTTAGTGTGTTATTTCTACTTACATCCGTTGTGAATGTGATTCGTATAGCACTTAAAACAGAACTAGATTTAATTCGTACAGAGGAGCAAACGGAGCGCATACGAATGAAAGGACCAGCCACAATATTGTTACTTTTATGTAGTTTGCTAGGACTAGGTGTAGGGTATTATTTCGTACTCTTCGTAGGAATAAAGGGCGCTGGAGCCATTATGCTTCCACTATTCACGATTACAATCGGGACATATCTTATATTTATTTCGTTCTTACCTATGATTGTTAACAGGTTAAAGAAAACGCGCTATTTAAATGAGAAGAAATTAAATGCATTTACATTTGCACAATTGCAGTTTCGTGTAAGTAGTTTGGCGAAAATATTAGGCACGGTAACGATGCTAATTGGACTGGGTGTGGGGGCAATGGCTGGTGGCATGTCTTTACAGAAAAACGTAATCCTTACAGCAGAAAGAATGTCAGGTTATGATATTACAATTCATGATCCAGAAGCAGAGGATTATAAAGCTATGGAAAAAATGAAAATTGTAGATAAAAAACAATATAAATATAAAGTTAATAATGAGGCTGTTTACTATTTAAAAGAAGAATTATTGGAGAACCCTCCACTGTTATTTGGAAAGAAAGAGACAACACATATTACTGAACAACTTCCATCTTCGAGCTATAGGATGTTTAAGAGGGAGGAAGTTGATCCATCTAGTTCTACGTTACCACTGAATTGGGATAAGAGTATGGATAGTGATTTTAGATCGAATATTTCTGTATATGATCGTAAACCTGTCTATATCGTCGATGAAAAACGTTATGAAGCGATCCAAGGGAATGAGCATACATTTTTTATTGCTAAAGTAGATAATATTTTAAGGTATAAAACAGAGTTAAAAGAGATGGATGATCGTCAAATCGAAAAAATAGCCGCTACTATTAATAAGCCTAAGGAAGATGTATATTTACCGACAAACTATAGTGATTATGAATCTATGCTTGCCTTTTCAAAAGGAACTTCCTTTATGGGATTCTTTTTAGGCCTTGCTTTTTTAGCTATGATGGCAAGTTGTTTAATGTTTAAGATCCTTTCTGGAGCTACGAAAGATATAGGGCGTTATGAGATGCTTCGGAAAATTGGGGTACGTAAAGAATTACTTATAAAATCTATGTATAAAGAATTAGGCATTGTATTTCTATTTCCAGCTATATTGGGTCTTATACACGTTTTGGTAGGAATGAATGTATTTACATTTGTTAAATTTTTTGTGAATCCATATGTGAATATTGGACTTCCGATTTGTATATTTTTAATTATTTACGTTGTTTACTATTTGATCACTATTCAATTATATAAGGGGATTGTCCTCCCAAAGAAAAAATAGAATATAGAATTCAAGGGTCTCAAACTTATTATAGTTTGGGACTTTTGAATATTATTAAGGAGAAATCAAGGAATCCCTCTACTATTTTTAAGGAAATACATCTATACATAGAGATTAGTGTAATTAATTACACTAATTGAATTTTTAAGTGAAATATATCGTATCTGCATCTTATATTTATATAGCTTGTTTAGTCTATAAATACCCCCAAGCTGGTATTTAAAAAAGTATACAGGGAGAAAATGAAATGAGAAAAAAATTTTACCAATTTGTGCGATGGCACTTTTATCAATAGGATATTCATCGTTAGCTAGCGCATCTACTGGAACAACGTCAAAGGGAGAGGTATCAGCACAAGCATTAGAAAAAAAGGAAGCAGAATTTCATGCTTGGCAAAAAGAGGCGTTAGAGAAGAAGAAAGCAGCAATGCAGGAGCAAAAAAAATCATTAGAACGAGCAGAAGCCGTGATTCAGGATCAACAAAAAGAAGTATTAGGGAAAAAGAAAGCAACGATTCAATCACAACAAAAGAATGATATAGAGAAAAAAGAAGTAGCGAAACAATGATGATACCAAGTGCATGTTTTGTGGCATTAGGATCTGTATTTGGATTTATTCGTCGTAAGATTAAAGTATAAAATTTGTATTAGCCTATAAAAAATGGATGAATTAAAAGTGAAACTTGTAAATTTTATTGGATTTCCTTTTATATTAATTTGGTTATTGAGCATATAGGTGAACAGTAATCATTTGGATAGGAACTATGGTTGGAATGAGTTTGAGATATTGAAAAAGCTTTGCGAGGATACGCAAAGCTTTTTGTATAGTTTATTTTCTTTCGATTCACATTGCAAATAAGGAGAAAGAGGATCCTCTATGTTTGAGTTTATAAAAGGTGAAGAGGAAAATTTATTATAACTTTTGTAATAAGCGTTCGCTGCTTTCCATATCTCCTTTACATAAAGGACATTGCGGCTCTTCTTCTAACGAAAAGTTTTTACGCATCCACCCACGGCAGTTTTCTTCTTGGCATTCCCATACAGCAATTGCTTCTGGTTCTTCTACAGGTTTATCATTTTTTCTCCAATACATGTGATCGCTCCCTTAAATTGAAAAGTTTTTCGGAAAAAACAAAAAAGGTTGTTAACGATTTTGTTAACAACCTTTTTATATTAGTTCATTATACTTTATTTTTTGAAAAAATGCGAAGTTTAGTAATTGTTAAAGTATAGCAAAATAAGGATTATAAATCACTGTTGAAAGCTTTGATAATAATTCAATTTGACACGGTGTATGCCCCGTCAACCTTCTCGATATTTTTCTAGCTCTTCTTCATGCTATTGTTTTGTTGACTTTGGAATTTCTATATCATCAATTAGGCGTCGCTGCTGTTGTGTCTTCCAGAATATGCTCGTTGTATGGAAGACTTTTTGTTTTGAAAACACTATGAAGTTTAATAAATTTATCCAGCATAAACGGGTAGTAGGGATCCCAGCTCAAAATTTGGTTGGAGCGAAGAAGTTAGGTGGAAATAAAGGTTTTGAATATACAGTTAAAGCTTATGATGAGAAGGGAGAAGAGAAAGAAGTAACAATTGATGGCGTAGATAAATTACAAAAAGGCTCGTACTGGCATGTCATTACAAGAGGGAAGTTTTTACATGATAAAGTAGAAATAGAAGTAGATAAAATTCCTGATGGTGCGAAGGCGAAGTTAGGATTATAAAGATAAAACCGATTCTCAATGTGGGAATCGGTTTTGTTATTTTATGGTAAAATATAGAAAGGGAGTGAGAGATATGCTACTCGTTGTTAGCCTTATATTAATTGGGGTTATGTGCAGTATGAGAATAGTATCCTTACATATGATAGAACGAGAAAAGATAGAAGAGAGAGATGTATATTGTCCAAAACGTAATGCGAAAATTTGAAGAGGAAATTCTGCTCCTTTTTGTTCGAAATGTAATTTAATATTTTAACTATAGGAAATCCGAAATCATTTTGTATGGTTTCGGATTTTTTATGCTGAAAATAGAAGAAATAAAGAGCGGAAAAAAGTTTGAACAAGGGATTGAGTATATGAATATTATTGAAGGATATCCCATTATTATGAAGTATTTCGTAGAGATGGATCGAGAAGTTTTGAGGGTTTTATTACCTGATGAAAGAGGGATTCTTCCTACGAGGCCAGAGTGTGATGAATGTTATAAGACTCAATTGGATGGTATTGAGGAGAGTTGACAAAAAAAGAGCTTGAAACTATTCAAGCTCTTTTTTATGACTATTTATGTCCTAAAATATGCTCAATCTCATGCAAACTTAATTTACTTGCCTTAGCAATCGTTTCAAGTGGTATACCAAGATCATACATATTTTTAATCATTTGAATTTTTCCCTGTTGGACTCCTTCTTTTCGACCTTTTTCAATGCCCTGTTGAATGCCCTGTTGAATGCCTTTTTCAATGCCTTTTTCAATGCCTTTTTCAAGCCCTTTTTTTATCCCTTGTTCCATCCCTCTTTTTATTCCTTCTGTCTCTGCGTGGGCGAATTTTGCTGCTTCATCCATTAAAACTTTCTCCCTTGCGTCATAGGCTTGTCGGAAAGAAGAATCTTGACTCATACGTTCCCATTTATTTATCGCTTTTTGTAAAATAGGGTCTTGGTTCATAGCAATATCCTCCAATAGTTTAGTTAAGTGCTCATCCTCATTTGCTGAAAGCAATAAAAGCCAACGAACAAATGGATCTTTCCACGGATTTACTTTTTCTTCATACCATTGTTCAGTTAACTTTGGAATTTCTATAGTGTGGATTTCTATGTCGTCACTTAGGAGTTTTTTTGTTGTGTATTCCATAATATGCTCGTTGTATGGAAGGCTGGGTGTTCCGAAAACATTACGAAGTTTAGTAAGTTTATGGTGATGGTTTTGTGAAGTGCACTGTAGGGCATCCCTTTTTGTAGTTGAGATGTGTATAGTCTTCCCCAATAATATAAACTGCGTTTAACCATATCGTGATTATTATTGAGTTGTATTTCTACATTGACTTTTGTTCCTGTGTTTAATGTCGCTGAAATGTCTAAAATAGATAACTTATCCTCTTCATATTCCCTGTGTAAATGTGGATCTTCTAGTTGTAGAGAAGCAATGGGCGACTCTAAAGAATCTTGTAACATAGCGTTTAAAAATGCAATTAGAATATCTTCACTACCATTCGTACCAAACAATTGTTTAAATGCAAAATCAATGCGTAAATTAACTAACTGTTGGTTGAACAAAGTTTGTCCTCTCCCTTATATGAAGGTGCTTCTTTCCTTCATTGTACATAAAAAGAACTAGAGTATGCAAACTAGTCATTCTACTATTTTTTAGTAATATTATTAGAAAATGAAAGGTAAGTATGTTTATGGTATACTCTAGTGAAATTGTAAATAAGGATGCTAATACGAACTGGGAAAATTGGGTGGAGTTTGGTTGTGACTGAAAAAGATAGGAGAAAGAATAATAAATGAAAAGAAGAAGAAAATCTGGAGAAAAAGTACAAATGAGTCATTTTACACTTCCTTTATGCTACGGAAGTGAAGCACCATATTATTATTACGAGGTAGCGCCCCATGAAAGAGAGGGACGCTTCCATTTAACATCAGAACTTTGCGTAATGGACGATGAACATTACTTTATTAGAGGTTGTTTAGAGATTCCTATCATTGATTACCACGAAAATTTCATATGGACTGTGTGGGTATCGCTTAGTAAAGAAAGTTATGATGAAGTATTAGAAAAGTGGGATGAGAGAGGCCGAGAAAATAGTGATCCTTATTTTGGGTGGTTATCTGTAGAAATACCAGTTTATCCAGAAACATTAAATTTAAAAACAAATGTACATATAAGAGAAGTTGGAATGGCACCGTATGTTGAATTAGAGCCAACCGACCATCCTTTAGCGATCGAACAAAGAAATGGAATTACTTTAGACAGAGTTAAAGAAATAGAGGAAATTATTCAACGACATAACTAGATTAGAAGAGAAAAAACGAGTGCTAGCACTCGTTTTTTTCTTTACACAACCGCAGGATTATAAATCATCGTAAAGTGTCCTGGTAATAATTCAATGTGACAAGGTGTATGAAGCGAACTTTCTCCATCTGTATCTACTTCTTTTTCTTCCTCTGTTTCGATATGAATGGATTTCGCTTTTACGTGGAAGATGTCATTTTCATTTGAGTCTTCAAATAATTTCTTTCCGATGTAATCTTTAAATGCTTGAATCCCTGTTGATTTGACTACGAAAATATCAAGTGTTCCGTCATCACATTTTACGTTCGGAATAAAGGATGGAATACCACCAAGATATTCACCATTTCCAACCATGACAAGGACAGCTTCGTCTTCATATACTTGTCCGTCATAAGTAATTTTTACCGGGAATGTTTCAGCATTTTTTACAGTTCGAATTGTACTTAAATAGTAACCGATTTTACCAAGCTTTGCTTTTTCTTCTGCATCGATATTGTTTGATACTTCAGATACGAGACCAATCCCCCAGAAGTTTAAGAAATGTTGTCCATTTGCTTTTGCAACGTCAACTGGTTTTATATGTTCTTTTGTAATAAGTTTTGCCGCTTCTGCAATGTTTTGCGGAACACCAAGTGTGCGAGAGAAGTCATTGCAAGTTCCACCTGGAATAATTGCAAGTGTAGGTCTAGTTTCGAGAGGTGCTAAGCCATTTGTGCATTCAAATACTGTTCCATCACCACCAAAGACGATAATTAAATCTACTTTACTAGCAAACTCTTGGCAATATTTTGTTGCATCACCTTGTTTTTTCGTATGAAGGATATGTAGATCAGGAAAAGCTGCGGCAAGAGGTGGTACGATTTTTGTTAAATTTGTATGTAAGTCACCTTGACCAGCTTTCGGATTTACGATGAGGAGTACTTTTTCAAATTTTGTCTTTGTCATTTTTATTCTCTCCCTTTGTCTTTTACGAATCGTGATAGAAAATAAACTTCCATCAGTAACTGATGGAAGCTTATTTTATTATATTATTCCGTTACAACTGAAGCAATAAATGGTAAGTTACGATATTTTTCCGCACAGTCGATACCGTATCCAACGATGAATTCATCTGGAATTTGGAAGCCAACATATTCAGCTGTTAAGTCTACTTTACGGCGTTCTGGCTTATCAAGTAATGTACAGAACTTGAGTGCCTTTGGTTTATGCATAAAGAAGTGGTCTTTTAGGAAATGAAGTGTTAAACCAGAATCGATAATATCTTCTACAACAATTACGTTTTTTCCAGTAATGTTTACGTCAATATCTTTTAGTAGTTTCACTTTTCCTGTTGTTTCTGTTTGATTTCCGTAGCTAGATGCAGAAATAAAGTCAATTGTTACATCATTTTTGATGTGACGAATTAAATCAGCAGCAAATACGAATGAACCTTTTAATACTGCGATAACTACGATTTCTTCTCCTTCAAAGTCACGTTCGATTTGAAGTGCTAATTCTTTCACTTTTGCTTGTAATTGTTCTTCAGAAATTAAAGTGTCTTTTATTTCAATATTCATTGTAATCCTCCTACAGTGTAAAACTTGCGAACATTTCGACTGTAAAGGATAGAATAGAAAAAGTCAAAGGAGATAGTAATTTTTTACAAAGATAAAGACAAAATCATCTGATGATATGATATACTAAGCACATTAAGAAAACGCTTCCAAAAAGGGTGAATATGATGAAGAAGAAACAGTACACAAGTGTAACATTTATAAAAGCATTACTTTTAACAATTGTTCTTGGCCTGTTGGCTTACGTAATTGATGTACCTGCGATTCGTATTTCATTAATTGGAATGACTTTAGTGTTAGGAGCAATTTCGCACGGTATGATGTCGCAGCTAAAAGAAGCTGGACTTGATGATATGAGAAATCATATAGATAAAAAGTAAGAAACCTTCATTATATAGAGTGAAGGTTTTTTGTTTCTTACAAAAATGTAAGGTAGTTGTAAGGCAAATCGATAGTTGCATAATAGCATTTTGGATAAACTATGGGTGTAAGGTAAAAGGCAAGCATATTTTAGGTAAATTAAGTTTTAGGCACTCTATATGTGAAAAAGGAGTAGGAGGGCATGGAGAAACGTTGGACGACCTTTTCTTTTTTAGCGACTAGTAATACCGTAATGCTAGATGGAAAAATGGATTTTTTGCACTTGTTTGATCGTGAAGATGATCATTCTTCTTCTAAATTTACAATGAAATGGAATAAATGGAGCGAAAGTTGTAGGTTTGAAGAAGAGGCCCCTAACGAAGAGCAAAAGATTATTTTGACAAACCCTATTAAAGCGTGGGTTGTTCAACGTCGTAAGTGTAACGTCAAAAATCACTTCAAGAAAACTGAGCCGAGACAATTAGTTATCGCTCCGGCCCGTTCTACTTCCAAATCGCGCGAAAGTAACATGTAAATATTGAGACACACACCCGAAAAAAACATCGTATATATTGCGATGTTTTTTTCTTTTTCTACAATGAAATCTTTAAATGAATTATATTTCATCTGCATCTTATATTTATATCTCTTGCTTATTCTAGTAATACATCCGATGCGAGTTGATGTGAATAAAATATAAGGAGAGAATGAAGATGAAAAAGAGACTATTACCAATTTGTGCAATGGCACTTTTAACAGTAGGATATTCTTCAGTAGCGAGTGCTTCAACAGGAACATTGACAAAGGAAGAAGCAGCGCAAATGCAGCAAGATAAAGCTAAAAAAGAAGAAGCAATTAAGGAACAGCAAAAAAGTGAAATAGAGAAAAAGGAAGCGGCACAAGTACAAGAAAAAAATGATATGGCTAAAGAAGAGGAAGCAATAAAAGCTGAGAAAAAAAGTGAAGAAGAGAAAAAGAGAATAGCGCAAGAACAGTTAAAAAACGATATGGCCAAAAAAGAAGTAGCTATAGAAGCTGGGCAAAAGAATGAAGTAGCTAAAAAAGAAGTAGCCAAGCCAGTTGTACAAGGTGAAAAATTGCCAAACACGGCATCAAATAACGTGGTAATGATGGGATTAAGTGCAGCCCTTGTAGCACTAGGTACATTATTTGGTTTGAATCGTCGCAGTAAGTTTAAAGCGTAAATAAAATATTGTCCTATAAAGAATGGGATAATTTCATATATTAAAAATGGTAGGTTACTCCTACCATTTTTGGCATGGAGGGATGAAACATGAAGTTACTCAATTATATCGGTATCATATTGATGGCTATAGGGCTATTCATGGGATCCTATTACGCTGTGGAATGGTATAAAGGAAAGAGCTCTGCCGGGCAATTAACAGCAGAAGAAATAAAGAGCCTTAAAAATATACAAGATACTCAACTTTCTCATGAAACACCTGTAACCACTCAAGTGCCTTCTTCTCAAACAGAACATAAAGAAGGAGAAAAGGTAGCGATGTTAAACATACCGAAAATAAAGAAGAAGTTTTCTATATATTGGGGAGCGGATGATACGACTCTGAAAAAAGGAGTTGGTATGTTTGTTAGTGATTTAACGACAACTCCATCTGGAGGGGGACATACTGTACTGAGTGGACATCGAGATACTGTATTTACAGATTTAGGAGAGTTGAAAGAAAAGGATACCCTTGTTTTAGAGTATGATAATAAAACGTACACATATGAAATTCAAAAGACATGGATTACTCATGCGGATGATCGTAATGTTATTATAAAAAAAGAAGAACCGATATTAACACTGACAACTTGTTATCCATTTGATTATATAGGGGATGCACCAGATAGATATATTATCGAGGCGAAGTTAACTGGCAGTTATTCAAAATGAAATTATAGTTTCTGAAAGCAGGAGGGGGATATATAAGTTATGTCAAAAAACATTTTAATTGTTGAAGATGAAGATATATTACGTGAAATATTAAAAGATTATTTTTTAAGTGAACAATATGTAGTGTTTGAAGCGAGGGACGGGAAAGAGGCTTTAGTTGTATTTGAAGAAGAAGAAGAAGTTGATTTAGTTATTTTAGATATTATGTTGCCAGAACTCGATGGATGGTCTGTTTGCCGAAGAATTAGGAAGACGTCCGAGGTGCCTATTATTATGCTGACGGCGCGCGTAGATGAAGATGATACGTTACTTGGTTTTGAACTTGGGGCAGATGACTATGTGACGAAGCCGTATAGTCCACCCATTCTATTAGCAAGAGCGAAACGATTATTAGAAAGTAGAAAGGCATCGAAGAAACCTTTAGAGAATGAAGATGATACGTTATCGATTCATGGCATCCAAGTTCATTTTCCGTCACGTACTGTTACTGTTGATGAGGCAGATGTTAGTTTAACGCATACGGAGTTTGAAATATTAGTGTATTTCATGAAAAACCAAGGAATTGTACTAACAAGGGAACAATTAATTTCAAGAATTTGGGGATATGAATTTGCTGGTGATGATCGAACGGTTAATAGTCATATTCGTAATTTAAGAAATAAATTAGGAGAGAAGGCAAAGTACATTACAACTGTAGTACGAACAGGTTATAAATTTGAGGGAAATGTATGAAGAAAGGAATTGTACTAAAATTATTTACTCTTACAACAGCATTATGTATGTTGATTTTAGCGACGATATTTATTGGACAAACGATATTTTTTAAACAATATTATGCGAATCGAAAAGTGGAAGATATTAAAGTGAATTTAAATTCCTTTGAGAAGAATTATCTAAACTACACAGGAAATGCAGAAGGAATTCAGAAACTTGAGCAAGACTTTTTTAGGGAAAATAATACGTGGATTACGACACTAGATCAGAATGGGAATTTAAAACATGTGGATGATTTTTATTTTGAGGTAACGATAGATCGTAGGCAACAAAAGAGCTTTGGACAACAACTATTCAAGATACCCTTATACAATCTCGTCAATATAGAGGAGATTGATAATAAATCATTAGAGCAGTTTTTAGGACAAGAGATTTATTTTTCTGGAGTGAGAAAAGAAGATAGTTTTATTCCATTCTCTTTTTCTTTATCTAAGCAGAATTTAAGTGGATCTAATAAACCGTTAGAAAAAGCATTTCAGGAGAAAATAAAATTAGATGAGGAGAAAAAGAGAGCGGCTGGGGAGCAACTTGCTAAGGAAAAGAAACCAGCCGTACAGGAAGAAGCTGCTCAGGAATTAGGCGTTTACATAGGAGGACGTGTTACAAAAGTACAGTTACCAGATGTAAACGGTCCTGTGAATCCAATTTATAAAAATAGCATATTTTTAGATAATATTAAGGGTTTTCAAACCGATTTATTATTAAAAGAAAGCAATAAAATACGATATACAACACAAACAATAGATTATGAAAAGAATGATATAAAATATAAATTATTAGTTAAGCCAATAAAAGAAAAAGACGGATCAGTAGCATATATATATGCAATGGCTTCTTTACAGCCTGTAGATGAAGCTGTACAAATGGTGCAAGATTATTACATATACATCATTGCATTTGTAGTCGTTCTTATTTTTTTAGCTTCGTTTTATTATTCAAAGCAAATTGCCAAACCGTTATTAAAAATAAATGATACGACGAAGAAAATAGCGCATTTAGATTTTACAGAAAAAATACCGATTACTTCAAAAGATGAAATTGGTGATTTATCGAAAAATATTAATATACTTTCTAACAAATTAAATTCTCATATCGGACAGCTTGAACAAGATATTGAAAAGGAAAGAAAGTTAGAAAATACACGGAAAGAATTCATTTCTGGTGTTTCGCATGAATTGAAAACACCGCTGAGTATTATGAAAAGTTGTATTTCCATTTTAAAAGACGGGGTAGCTGAGCATAAAAAAGAGTATTATTTTCAGGCGATGGAGAGAGAAGTAGACAAAATGGATACTTTAATTTTGGATATGCTTGAGTTAGCTAAATTTGAATCTGGTACATATAAAATGAAAAAGTCTTCGTTTTATATTGATACAGTAATTGAAGATATATGTGAACATCTATCTGTGGAAATAGAGAAAAAAGAACTTCATGTCCATAAAAATATACGTTCATTTGAAGTGATTGCAAATCAAGGCCGAATTGAACAAGTCATTGTGAACTTCATTACGAATGCAATACGTTATACACCAAATAAAGAGGATATTATTATTTCGACAATAGATGATAAAGATCGTATAAAAGTGTGCATTGAAAATAAAGGTACTCACATTGAAGAAGAACAATTAGATAAAATTTGGGATCGCTTTTATCGCGTGGATGCAGCTCGGCAGCGTTCACAAGGTGGGACGGGACTTGGGCTTGCTATTTCTAAAAATATTTTAGAATTACACGATGCTGAATATGGAGTAAAGAATACAGGAGACGGTGTATTATTTTACTTTTACTTACCGAAAAAAGCGTAGATAATGCATGCTACGCTTTTTTTAATTTATTTTCATACTATCTTTACCTAATCTTTATTTTTAAACGATATAATCTGGTTAGAAAACGAGGTTATGTAAGGAGTCGATGAACCGTGCATAGCAATTGGCTAAGTATAATGGTATTTATTTTCTTTTGTGCATTTATTGTATTTTTAATTGATATTACGATATGAAAAAAGAGCGCTCATTAAGCGCCCTTTTTTTGTGTATTCATTTGATAAGCACTGATGCTTTTGAATAAACGTGGTGAAGTGATAAATAAAAATATAAGTAAAACGGTACATAGAATATAGGAACCAATCATTGTACTACCGTTAAATATTAAAGAATATAGAACTGCTGATTGTCCTTTTGGTGCATATTGTCCCCAGAAAATGATACCAGCGATAAAGTGACAGAAGTAACGAGCTAGACTACCGATAAAAGTAGCGACGATAATATATCCAATTACTTTCTTCCCTTGGTTTGGTTTTGATGAAGGTTTGTCTTTACGGCTACCTAAGTTTGATTGTTCTTCGTTATTTTCATTGGATGTTAAAAGCGCCTTTTGAATTGGACGATAGAATAAACCAGCAAACCCAATGAATGCGAAAGCAATGAAGTATTCAATTAATACTTGAATTGGTGTTACGATAATGGCATCGCCTACAACAATTTGTAATAATCCCCAAATTAAGCCTCCTAAGAAAGCCATTTTGAAACCCCAGCGATAAGCGATAATAAAAATAGGAATCATTGCAAAAGATATAGAACCGCCTGTAGCTGATATTTTTATTGAAAGTGGTAAAATGTCGATGACCATGGCGAAGGCTGCAAGAATAGCAGATTCAATCATCGCTTGTAAATTGGTGTTACGCATGTTGTCTCCCCCTAAATCCAAGTTGTACAAAAAAGAATAGATATCATAGGAGGATACGAAATACGTAAATGAAAAGAGGTATGTATTTCGGACGTTTGCACAATCCCTGCGTTAGCATTAACTAACAGGTTCGAAGGGTCGGAACGAAGTGTTCCCTCTCAGCGGCATGGCTCCCCCAGTGATAACGAGATTCTTTATTTGTTATTGTTTATTGTAAGCGAAATGGATGGGAATGGCAAACGAATCTGTTATGACAATTATTGAAATAGAATTGTAGCGAAATGTTAATAAATATGAAGCAAAAGGGTATAGTACAAGAGAAATAGAGTGTGCTATAATTCTTCTGAAAATAATTATCATTCTCTTCGGAGGGGGAAGGTTATGAGCTTAGTAGATATTAAAATCGGTGAGAAAGTGCTAGTGAAAAGTGTTCAGTCTTTAGATTATTTACTAAAGAGAAGATTGGCTGCTTTCGGTCTTTCTGAAGGAAGCGAACTTCGTATGAAGCAAAAGGCGATGTTCAAAGGTCCTTGTACATTGGAGTGTCGTGGACAGTTAATTAGTATTCGTCATTGTGACGCGAAAATGATAAAGGTGGAATTAGCGTGAATAAGGTTGCTTTGCTAGGGAATCCAAATACAGGAAAGACATCATTATTTAATGCACTTACTGGTTCTTATGAATACGTAGGAAACTGGAGCGGTGTAACAGTAGAAAAAAAGGTTGGTAAATTAAAAGATAGACAAGGAACATTAATTGATTTACCAGGTGTTTATGATTTAAATCCAGTTTCACGTGATGAAGGTGTTGTAACAAACTTTCTATTAACAGAAGAATTTCAGCATATGTTAAATATTGTGGATTCTTCGCAGTTTGAACGAAATATGCATTTAACGTTGCAGTTGCTCGAATTTGGCAAGCCAGTTTCAATTGGTCTAAATATGGTTGATGTGGCGAAGCAAAGAGGAATTGTGATCGATGTAAAACGTTTATCCGAATTATTAGGCGTAACAGTCGTTCCTGTCGTTGCAAGAAGTGGAAAAGGTTGTGAAGAACTACTTGCGACCCTTAAAGAAAATGACAAAAACGAGAAAAAACCATTCATTATTTCATATGGTGTACAAATGGATGAAGGAATTGAAGAGGTAATTTCTCTTTTAGAGAAAGCGAATTACGAGCATCCGAGATGGTTAGCACTTCAATTTTTAAGCAATAACGAAGTAGTAGAAAAAGAAATAAAAGCATTACCAATTTATAAGGAACTTGTAGCCATTCGATCTCGCCTAGAGGGAAAACTTGATTGTACGTTGGAAGAGCACATTTACAAAACTCGTGAAGCGTATATTGAAAAGTTAAAAACAAATGTTATGAAGCATGAGAAAGAAGGGAAAATTCCTTTTTCGGAAAAAATTGATAGACTAATTACGCATAAAATTTTAGGACTTCCAATCTTTTTAGCAGTTATGTTTTTTATTTTTCAGGTTACGTTTACGTGGATTGGGACACCTTTATCGGATATGTTAGATGAGTTTTTTGGTGGCCAGCTTACGGATTGGGTGACGGTTGGACTTACAAGTATTGGAGCTTCTCATTTTATTCAAGCGCTCGTTACAGAAGGTATTATTGCCGGTGTTGGTGCTGTATTAGTATTCGTACCACAAATCTTTGCACTATTCTTTTTCATTTCATTATTAGAAGACTCAGGATATATGGCGCGAATTGCAGTTGTTATGGATCGAATTATGGAGTTCTTCGGTTTAAACGGAAAAGCGTTTATTCCGATGATTATCGGTTTTGGATGTAACGTTCCAGGTATTATGGCAGCGAGAACGATTGAACAAGAAAAAGAACGTTTACTTACAGTTCTTGTAACACCATTTATGTCTTGTTCGGCACGTTTGCCTGTATACGCATTATTTGCGGGCGTATTCTTCCCTCATAGTCAGGCAACTGTTGTATTTTCTTTATATGTTGCAGGTATTGTTCTTGCATTACTAGTTACAAAAATTATGTCTCTTACAATTTTAAAAGCGGAAAAGTCTATTTTCGTAATTGAACTACCTCCTTACCGCGTGCCACAAGCGAAAACGTTATGGCTAAGCACGTGGGAGAAAGGGAAAGGATTTGTTCGTAAAGCAGGTACATTCATCTTTGGTGGTTCTGTTGTCATTTGGTTATTAAACTATGCAGGTCCATCAGGATTTGGTGTTGATATGGGAGACAGTTACTTAGCGATGATTGGTGGGTTTATCGCACCGTTATTTGCACCGCTCGGCTTCGGAACGTGGCAAGCTGCAGCATCCCTTTTAACAGGATTTTTAGCAAAAGAAGTTGTCGTTTCTACAATGGCAATTATTTATGCAGTTAAAGAAGATGTGCTTGGAAACGTAATGGGAGCACATTATACAGCATTATCAGCTTATGCATTTATGTTCTTTATTTTATTATATGTTCCATGTTTAGCGACGGTGGCTGTTATTAAACGTGAAACAGGATCAGCCAAATGGACGATTTTCTCAGTCGTTTATCCACTCGTTGTTGCTTATGTATTAACGCTTATTATATACCAAGTTGGATCTTTACTAGGATTCTAAAAGGAGATGTATAATGATGGTCAATATTATAATTGGAGCTATCATTTTTGGTTATGCAGCATACACGTTAGTTAATTTTGTAAAGAGAAGTAAAAAAGGAAAATGCGCAGCATGTTCTTTAAATAAGTCATGTCAGTCGAAAACTTGTAGTCCGGATATGGAACAAATTGCTCATAATAAATAGAAAAAAGCTTTGCGAATTGCAAAGCTTTTTTGTTTTACTTTTTAATTTTTACAAGTTGAGAAGCTTCGACGCCTTTGTAACCAGGGAACTCTTTACTTGGGTCTTTATCAAATTTTAATACACCTACAGATTTTTCATCACCTTTTACATTGTTGTAAGTTGCGTCATCGACAATCGCATACATATCTGTATATGCACGGCCACTTCCGATAATTGTGTTGCCTTCATATTTTAATTTTGCCCCATCAAGTGTAGCATTTTCTACTTTTTCTTTTGCAAATAATAAACCTTGTTCTGTTGTTACAGCTGGTAATTTATCAAGTGGTTTCGTGTTGTCTTTTTCATCAACTTTGCTAAGTAACTCTTTTTTCACTAGTTCTTCACCAGTTTTCTTATCCATTACAAGAACTTTTTTACCATCTAATGTTGTCATTTTCATTTTATAGAAGTCTTTTTCTTTCACTTCTTTTTTGTTTTTATCTGTAATTTGCTGAACTTGTTCTTCTGAGCCGTACAGTACAAAACCGTTCGCTTTCTCTCCTAATAAAGAACAACCTGATAATGCACCAAATGAAATTGCTGCTGCTAATCCGATTCCTACTAATTTTTTCATGATGATTTCTCCTTTTATATGTTTTATAGTAAATACAATTTTTGTATTATTGCTTACATGTGAAGAAGCTTGTTTGTTGCTTCTGGTATTAGTGTATAAGAAATATCAGAATGCAACTATCGAGTTAGCTTACAGTAACATTACACTTATGTAATTTAGTGAAATCGCACAAAAGTAAGTTAATTTCAAAGAGGGATAATGAGAATATATTATAAATACAATATTGTATATAGAATGTCATATTATAATGGATGTATTTTGGAAATAACATGTAAGGACATATTAGTTTTGTTATAATAAACAAATAGGCTGTAAAATGAATATTCTTTACTGTAAAGGGAGATTTTTCAGTTTTCCAAGTAGTGAATTTGAAATATGAGGTTTATCATAGGAGGAATTTAGATGTCTGTATTTAAACGATTAAGAGATTTAACAATGTCAAATGTGTATTCATTAATTGAAAAAGCGGAAGATCCAGTTAAGATGACTGATCAATATTTACGCGATATGCAAGCCGATGTACAAGAAGCTGAGAAAAGTGTAGCAGCTCAAATCGCACTTGAGAAGAAATTCAAAATATTATTTGAAGAGCAAGAAGCACTTGTGAAAAAACGTGAAGAGCAAGCTCATATGGCTGTTCAAGCTAATAACTTAGATCTTGCGCGCCGTGCATTAGAAGAAAAACAAAATGCAGAGCAAAAAATGAATGAATATAAAGCAAGCTACGAGCAAAATAAAGCTGCTGCTGATAACCTGCGCCTTAAGCTAGAAGAAATGCGCAAGCAATTAACAGAGCTGAAAAATAAACGTGAAACACTTGTAGCACGTGTAAATGCAGCGAAAGCACAGAAAAATATTAATCAGGCAATGTCTGGATTTGATTCAAATTCAGCAAAAGCTGGTTTAAGCCGTATGGAAGAGAAAGCTCTTCAATTAGAGGCTGAAGCGGAAGCAAGCGGTGAAGTTTATAAGAAAGAAAAGTCATTAGATGATGAATTCGCAAGCTTAAACAAAAATTCTGCTGTTGACGATGAATTGGCTCGTATTATGAAGCAGTATGAGAAATAATATAGAATAAAGACAAATGAACCGACATGTCTAAACAAATTCATGTCGGTTTTCTATTATATTTTTGAGGAGGTTTTGCAATGACATGGATGAATGTAGTTGCCATGCTTGTATGGACTGGAGCGAGTGCAGTACTTTTATTTGCAATTATGTGGGTTGATTCAATTTTTACAAAATACAATGATTTAAAAGAAATCAAAAATGGAAATACAGCTGTAACAACTCGTTTTATTATGAAATTATTTGCACAAGGGTACATTTTATCTCAATCAATCACGAAAGCAAATGACTTATGGCAGGCGCTTCTTGCTTCAGCAGTTTCTTTCGTTATTTTATTAGTTGTAGAAATGTTTATCGAATTTGTGTTAAAGAAAATGTCTGGCTTAGATTTAGAAGAAGGTACGAAAGAAGGTAGCGTTGCACATGCGATGTTAGCTGGATCATTACATATTGTTGGTGCACTAATTTTAGGTGCTTGTTTATAAAGAGAAAAGGAGGGGTAGATTATGAGTTTATTTAAACGAATTAAAAATATAATGAAAAGCCCAGAGCCACCGAAGCCGGAAAAGAGTCTTTTAACGTTAGCTCCTGGCGATATGATTGAAGTTTCATTAGTTATGTACGAATTGACTGGGAAAACGAGTATGCATTCTCGTAAAGAAATTGTTTTAACACTGCAAGATGGAAAAGATATTCGTTATTTAAAAATTGAAGATCGTGAAAATACGTATTACAAATTATATACTCCAATTGATGGTCGCTTAGATTCAATTGATGAAATTCCGACGACAATTGAAATGGATGATACTGAGTACCATATGGAAGGACAATATAACGGACGTGTTGTTGTGATGGGGAAAACACCATTCTCAGCTTCAGAGGAACAGTACGTATGGGAATTCCAATCAGATAATCGAAAATTATTGCGTATTGAATGGCAAAATGGTCGCACAATGATGTATGAGGGAGAAGCAATCATTCCTGCTGATGTACAAATTATAAGAGCAACGTAAGGGGGCGTAATCATGTCAAACCGATTGTTTACCATGATTAAATCGTTTGTGATCCCTATACTTGCTATCGTTATATTACTTGTTGTTGCTGGTTATGCCTTATCAGGTTGTCAAGGCGGGCAGACAAAGTCGATTCAAGACCGTTATCCACTTGAGTCTGTCGCAAAGGAAGGTAAACAAGAATCTTACGTGTATAGGGCCGCCAATCGGTCAGTTCCTGAAGTAGCGAAGGAACTCATTAACGAAAGAGAACCGAAGCAAGCATCTAAAGAAGACGAAAATCAAATGTTCCTCGTTTATTCTGACAAGATTTATAACTTGCAAAAGGATAAAGAGAAACCATCGGATACGTTAATTGAAATAAGTAATAAAGAATTTGTCCGTCAAAATTATCAACCGTCCTTCTTGCAAGGATATATTATGGGTAGCATATTAAACGATATATTTGGTTCACGAAAATCATCATACGGTGATTATCGAGGATATAACGACAGACAAAATCATAAACCAGTCATTCCAGAGAGACCACCTACGAAAGAAGAAAAGAAAACCCCACCTCCAATTACGAAGGAAGGGAAAGGGTCTATTATTAAGCGAGGCGATAATGTAGATTCGAAACCATCAGTAGGTGATAAGGGAAGTATTACTGAAAAAGGAAGTAATACGACGCCCCCACCCTCTACTGGAAGCAAGGGTAAAATTACAAAAACACCAGGCGGTTCAAGCGGATCAGATGTGAAGCCGAAATCATCTATTAAAACTCCGCCAAGGAATACATCTCCCCCGAAAACGAGGGTCGGTGGTTCAGGAAAGATTACGAAGAGAAGATAGTGTAGAGACCGAAAAGTGTAAATTACTTTTTGGTCTTTTTTTGTTATGGGAATTAATTCCTTATAACTGGTACAATTGAAGTATAAGGAGGGGATAGTATGACTACGTATAAAAGATTTAGTGTAATTATGTTCCTTGTATTATTCCTCAGCTTGTTTATTAGCACGACAATGAAATTTCATTTTGTAGTAGGTATTCTATGGATACTGTGTACATGCACTTTATTTTTGTATATCCCGCTGCGTTTTCAACATGAAGTGACGGCTTTTCAAAAGTATGTAGCGTGGATTAAACGTGGGAGTCGGTGGGGCGAGTAAAAATATATCTACGTACTGAAAAAAACTTACAACTATAGCAATTTAATAATAAGAAGAGGGTGTGCCAAATTGTTGGCCCACCCTCTTTTTCATAATGATTAATGAATATCACGTTTCTTGAAATTACCGCCTTTTACTTCTGCTACGTCATAAACTGTAATAAAGGCGTGTGGATCGATTTCATTAATAAGTTCTTTCATTTTACTTTCTTCTAAACGGTTAATTACACAAGAAATTTCTTTGAATTTCTCTCTTGAATAACCACCGTATACTTCGTTATATGTTGCACTTCGGCCTAAACGATCGCGAATTGTTTCTACCATTAATTCAGGCTCTTTTGTGATAATTTTAAATGCTTTTGAACCACTTAAACCAACTTCAACGATATGAATCACTTTCGAAGCGATAAAGTAAGCAATTGCCGAAAGGATAGCTCCTTGAAGGCCGAATACCGTTGATACGAAAATAAATACGAACATGTTTAAGAATAAAATAAGGTCACTCGTTCCAAATGGTAACTTACGAGAAAGCAATACAGCTAGCATATCGATTCCATCTAATGCCCCACCGTTACGTAATGCTAGTCCCATACCAAAACCGATAATAATACCACCAACAACTGTAACTAATAATGTATCGCCTTCGATAATAGCTGGTATTCCGTGCATGACAACGGTACCTATTGCTAATGAAGCGATTCCAATAATAGAATAAATTGCAAAGCTTTTACCGATTTGCTTATATCCTAACCAAACGAAAGGAATGTTAATAACTGCGATTAGAGCTCCTAATGGCAATCCAAATAATCTTGAACTAACGATACTTAAACCAGTCACACCACCGTCTGATACGTTATTTGGAATTAATACTGCTTCTAATCCGTACGCTGTGATAAATGCCCCAATAATAATCATCAAAGCTTTCGAAGCAATTTTTAGCTTATTGGGCTTGTTTTTGATAATTTTCTCCATATAATTTCCTCGTTTCAAACTAGTTTCTTGTTTGTTACATAATTCACACCTAAATTTTATTTTAACATTTAATTTGAAAAAATTCTCCTTTAATGGATGTATGCAGGGAATATTATGACCATATTATTATTTTAAATACAACTGTAGAAGATTAGAGAGTGATCATAATTTTAATATAAAAAAGTAGAATGAATAGTATGGATATATACATTTGGGGCACTAACCTTAGGGAGGGGGTTATGTGGGATACTGTACGAAATGTGGAAATGAAACGAACGAGGGCAACAAGTTTTGCGGGCAGTGCGGGGAGAGTCTTAGCTATAAAACGGTAGGGGGAAGTTTTCCGAATAGCAGTTCTAATAGTAGTATAGAAATTTTTTCTTTAGTCGGTTTCATCACTGGATTAATATCTTGGTTTATAAACTTATGGGGGCTTATTGGTAGTGTAGCTATCGTATTTTCTATATTGGGTTTAAACAAAAAAGTGACGGGTACGAGTAAAACATTTGCTATTGTTGGAGTGATTTCTGGAATAATTAATGTGTTGTATGCTGTTACGTTATTTATTTAAATTTGATGAACAAAAAGGTATAAAAAAGTCCCCTGTGCATAAAGCATTCAGAGGAATTTTTATTTGATAGCTATTAAGAAACAATAAAACTAATTACTGTTAGGAATAAAGCGAAGCCTAAAATAGTTCCACATATTTTCATATGGCGCTTACGTCCCATAACAACAATTGCGACATATTCACGAATCATTGCGTTAGGCCAGTAATAAAATGCAGTTTTTGATCCGATTCCTTGGCTATTAAGGCCAGCTTGTCTTGCATATATACCAGCGCGGAAAAGATGGAAATTATTCGTTGTAAAAATACTTCTATACTTACCTTCTGGTTTTAAAGAATCCATAATTTCTTTAGAGAACAACATATTTTGATATGTGTTTACAGAGCGATTTTCTTGCACTGTATGTTCAAGAGGAATTCCTTTTTCAACAGCATAATTTTGCATCGCTTCCGCTTCTGGAAGGCCTTCATCTGGACCTTGACCACCAGAGAAAATAATTGTTGGTGGTGTATTCACAGCTGCTTGTTTCCAATAAAAGTCGATAGCTTTATTAATACGACTTGCAAGTAAAGGTGGTACTTTATCATTAATTAAGCCGCTACCGAGAACGATGATGAAATCTTGATTACGTCTTGGTCTGTTGAATTGATATAAAAAATATGCGCTTAAGAAGTTAGATAAATGCACAAAGAAATACATAGTTATAAGAGAGATAGCAGCAAAGATAAATTGAAAATGCTCTGAGAATAAATTTGCTGGATTTATGATAGGGAGCATTATAAAGAATAAAATCCCTAAAGCAGCAATTAAAGTTAAAGAGTTTGTGAAGCGTCTTCCTTCACGTTGCATTAAAATTTTTGCATTAAGAAAGAGTCCGAACATTAAAGCGACTATAGCAAAAGGAATCATTACAAGTAGTGCTAACATGGGGATGATAACGATAAAATGTAAATCGTTATTACCAGACTCAAATGAGGCTATAGCGCAAAATAATAGAAATGAACAGATAAAGGCATTAAATAAAAAGCCGTTTATTATTTTCCGCGGATCTTTTAAATACGAGATAAGAAAAATAATAAACAATATAAGAGGAATAATTCCAAAATACAGCATAAATATAGTACACCTCAACTTGTATAAGAATTTGACATACCTTTTATATTACATGATTATATAAGTAAAAATGAAAGAAAAAGGATTTTGAATTTTCTCAATAAAATATATGGATACATATGTTACAATATATTCAAAGCGATATATTAAAAGTAAAATGGTTGAAGAGGCACTCAGTAGAGTGCTTTTTCTTTTTGTATGTAATTGTGCATATTATATTTTTTTTCAAATGAAGAGGATTACAATATAAGTTGTAGACAGACTTTATAAAGCAGAATTTAATACAAACATTTCCCTCTACTTTTTGTATCTAACAATCGTATAACAATAAATAATTCTGTTTTATAGTGTCTGTTTTTGAAAGGTGGCTTCTTTGGAGGCACTTTTTTTTTATTAGTATAGATAGTTTTCACTGTTAGCATAGTGTAAACTATCTATACTAAACATTAGCAATCTTCCGTATAAATATTATCAATTTACTATATATTCCAGTGGTGTTAACCTACATATGAAAGGCTTTCTTTTTCAAAATATTACCCCTAATAAAATTTTGAAGAAGTCAACTGTCTCCAAACTTGTCTTTATGCTTAAGGAAAAAGCACTCAATTTGAGTGCTTTTTCTTATTAAAACATGCTATTTTTCTAGGCGATTTTCATAAAATAAAAGTAAAGAAATGAAAGTGGGTGACAAAATGCCAGCAGTTGTGGAAGGTGTTATTATTGAAAACTGCAATGGAACAATTAATGTAGGTGATAAATATAACGTACAGCCGATTGAAAAGACGAAAGCTTACAATGGATCGGGATCATCAAATACAGGAATGAAAGTACAAACGTTTAGCGGAATTAGTACAGCTGATGTATGGGATAATGATGTGAATGATCAGGGGATACAGTTTACTTTATAGCACAATATGTAAAATTGCATAAAATGATGAAGTTGCCCTATGATACAATCTAGCTGTGAGCTGTTAATGATTCTTCTGTATTATAGTTGTTAGATTAGAAATATAACATCTTATTAAAAATCATACGTATAAAAAAGACACTTCAACCGAAGTGTCTTTTTTTATTTTAGTGATACCCTTTAGCAGAGTCTTTATGAATTTTATTTTTAAAGATACTGTAGCTCCAAAGCTGATATCCAATAACGATTGGTACCATGACCATTGCAACGAAGAACATAATCTTTAAGTTTAATTGACTACCAGCTGCGTTGTATAACGTTGTACTGTATGCATCGTTAATACGAGATGGTAACATTCTTGGGAACATACCTGCAAAGCCAGTTGTCATAAACATTGCGATTGTTAGGCAAACGAATGTGAATGCAAGGCCAATTTTATGTTTGTACACCATAATAAGTGCGAGTACACTCATTAACATTGCAAGTACTGGAAGAATGAATAGTACCGGATATTCCGTAAAGTTTTGGAACAAGTTTGTCCGATTAGCAGTTGCTACATAGAAGATAGCTAAAATAATAGCTGCTGCCATTGAAAACGGTCTCGCGATTTTATAAGCACGGTCGGATACTTCACCAGTCGTTTTAATCATGACCCAAAGGGCACCGGATACGACAAATATAGCAGTGAAGAACAATCCTCCTAAAATACCGTAATGGTTTAATAAGCTAAGTAAATTTCCTTCATAACCATTTTTTCCGATTTGTAGTCCGTAATAAAGATTAGCGAACGTAACACCGAATAGGAAAGCAATTAAAAAACTCCCAATTGCAAATGCCCATTTACAAGTTTTTTGCCAAATCGGTGAATCATCTTTATGCATGAATTCCAGCCCAGCGGCACGAGCAAATAGTGCAAGTAATACTAAGAATAACGGTGTATAGAGATAACTAAACATATTTGCATATGTGACTGGGAAGGCAGCAAATGTTGCGCCACCAGCTGTAATTAACCATACTTCATTACCGCCCCAGAATGGACCAATTGCTTCTTGTAATTGATTTCGTTCTTGTCGATCTTTCGTAACGAAAGGGAAAATCATTCCGTTACCAAGTGCATACCCATCAAGAATGAAGTAAACTGTCCAAATCACGCCCCATAAACCAAACCAGATGATTGCAAGCATATCATGAGACATGAGCCACACCTCCCTCAGTAGCAGGTTCTTCTAATGCTGCAGGTCCTTTTTTCGCGAACTTCAGCATTAAGTATACGTCTGCAATTAAAAGTAAAGTGTAGAACAAAATTAAACTAATTAATGAGAACCAAATTTGTGGAACTGATATAGGCGATACAGATTCTGCTGTACGCATTAGTTTATATACTGTCCATGGTTGACGACCTACTTCAGCGACAATCCATCCTGCGTTAATCGCGATATAAGGAAGTAAGACAGACCATATTGTAATTTTTAAATAACGTTTTGAGTTTTCTAGTTTTCCTTTTCGGTTTAAATAGAAGCCGTACCAAGTTAATGCCATAAAGAACATACCAAGTGCAACCATTAAGCGGAAGCTATAATACACGAGGTTAACATTTGGACGTTCATCTTTCGGAATATCTTTTAAACCAACAATTTCGCCATCAAATGAGTTTGTATAGAAGAAGCTTCCGAGTTTTGGAATCGTAAGGAATTCAAAGTTCTTCTCATTTTTTACATCAGGAATTTGAACAATTGAGAAGCCTTGTCCTTTTCCAGTTTCCCAAACTGCTTCCATCGCAGCTCCTTTTGCTGGTTGATATTTAGCTGCTGATACACCAGATTGATGTCCCATAAACGGTGTAATTGTTGCGGCGAATAAACCTAGCATTAAACCAAACTTAAATGATTTTTTGAAGAATTCCACTTCGTTTTTACGTAATAAGTGATAGGCACTAATTGCCATAACGAAGAAAGCACCTACGATATAACAACCAATGACAGTATGGAAGAACATATTCCAAGCATATGGATTTGTAACGAGTGCCCAGAAGTCATTTAATTCAGCGCGGCCGTTACGTACTACGTAGCCAACAGGGTTTTGCATAAAGCCGTTTGCTGTAATAATCCAAAGTGCGGAAATATTTGTTCCAAGTGCAACCATCCACATACAGAAGGCACGGAACTTTGGTGAAATTTTGTCTTTACCGAATAACCATATTCCCATGAAAGTAGATTCTAAGAAGAAGGCAACAAGTGCTTCAATTGCGAGAGGTGATCCGAAAATATCTCCCATATATTTGGAGTACTCAGACCAGTTTGTTCCAAATTGGAATTCCATCGTAATCCCGGTTATAATCCCCATTACGAAGTTAATTGTAAATAATTTACCCCAGAAATTTGCCATTTTACGGTATGTTGGATTCAATGTGCGGGCGTATTGAGTTTCCATACATGCTACTAAAATGACAAGTCCGATTGTCAAAGGTACAAATAAAAAGTGATAAAAAATAGTAATTGCAAATTGAAAACGACTCAGTAACAGAACGTCGGACATAATGAATATTCACTCCTTTTTTACATTATCTACAATCAGTTTATAGTGAAAATACGTTTGAAATAGAGGTGACTTGTTACAAAGGTGTGTGTATATTTTGAAAGAATTATGTCGATTATCTGAAAATATCCTATTTTTACTATAAAGCGATATCCTTTTTGAGTTTTTCATATTTTGGTACACTATATAAGTAATGTAAATGAGAGAAAAGAGGGTTTTTTACTATGAAGTCATTAGAAGAGATTTTACAATACAATGAAAAATTTGTTGAAGAGAAAAGATACGAAGAGTATGAAACGGGAAAATTCCCGAATAAAAAAATGGTAATTATCTCTTGTATGGATACTCGTCTTGTTGAATTATTACCAAAAGCAATGAATATGCGTAACGGTGATGTGAAAATTATTAAAGTAGCAGGAGCTGTTATCTCACATCCATTCGGAAGTATTATGCGTAGTATTTTAGTTGCTGTATATGAACTTGGTGCTGATGAAGTTTGTGTAGTTGGTCACCACGATTGCGGTATGGCAAAAATTCAGGCAAGCAGTACAATTGAGAAGATGAAAGAGCGCGGTATAACAAATGAGAAATTAGATACACTCCGTTATTCTGGAATCGATTTAGAAAGATTCCTACAAGGGTTCTCTAGTGTAGAAGAAAGTGTAGAACATAGTGTATCAATACTTCGCAACCATCCATTACTTCCAGAAGAAGTACCTGTTCACGGTCTTGTTATAGATCCTGATACAGGAAAATTAGATTTAGTTGTGAATGGTTACGACAATTAAGAATTTACTTTGTCATCCTTTTTATCTGGGACAGGATCAAATCCTCCCGGGTGGAAAGGGTGACATTTTAATATACGCTTACAAGTAAGCCAAAAACCTTTGAGTGCACCATGTTTTTGAAACGCCTCTAATCCGTAATGAGAACAAGTTGGATAAAAGCGGCATGTTGGTGGTGTCATCGGAGAAATGAACTTTTGATAAAAGCGTATAATCCCAATAAAAATCTGTTTCATAATGGTCTCCTTTTCAGCATACTCTTAAAGTATTATAGCACGACTGTACATAATACTTTACTAATGTGCATTTCCGTTATATCATATTGGATATAACGGAATTAAATTAAAAGCGGGAGAGATGTTGTATGCCATCAGTAGAAAGCTTTGAATTAGATCATACGATTGTAAAGGCACCTTATGTAAGACATTGCGGAGTTCACAATGTAGGTAGTGACGGTATTGTAAATAAATTTGATATTCGTTTCTGCCAACCGAATAAACAAGCAATGAAACCAGATGTTATTCATACGTTAGAGCATTTATTAGCATTTAATTTACGTAAATATATTGATCGTTATCCGCATTTTGATATTATCGATATTTCACCGATGGGCTGCCAAACAGGATATTATCTTGTAGTGAGCGGAACACCGACAGTTCGAGAAATCATTGATTTATTAGAACTAACATTAAAAGATGCGGTTCAAATTACAGAAATTCCGGCTGCAAATGAAACGCAATGTGGTCAAGCGAAGCTTCATGACTTAGAAGGAGCACAACGCTTAATGAACTTCTGGCTAAGCCAAGATAAAGATGAACTTGAGAAAGTGTTTGGATAAAGAAAAACTGCCTGTTAAAGGGCAGTTTTTTTATTTGTAAAAGAGAAAAGTACAGGTTTTATAGAAAAACGATGAGTTTCACTTATGAGCATTTTTAAGAAATGAAAGGCAGTAGGTGAATATATTAATGAGAGCTCCTGTTTGAAAAACAGGAGTTTTTTGTGTGAATGGAGTATTGACTTTAACGTATACGTCAAAGTTTATAGTGAAGATAAATAAGGCGTGAGGAGGAAACGATGGATAAGTATAGCATTGGTGAAATTTCAAAAGAAACGAATGTAACGACGAGAACACTTAGATATTATGAGGAAATTGGATTATTAAAACCGTCGTACGTTGCTGAGTCAGGATATCGTTACTATTCAAAAGATGATGTAATTACATTGCAACAAATAACAACGTTTAAAAAGCTTGGTTTTAAGCTTTCGGAAATAAAAAAAGTGTTAAAAGAGGAAAAGGGGAATTCAGAAGAAAGATGGAAAAGTGCAATTCAAAATGAAATTCAAACAATACAAGCGGAAGTAAAAAGATTAAAGGACTTAGAAAAACTATTATATACAGCATTTCATTCCATTGAATTAACAGGAGAGCTTAAAACAGAAGATTTAATGTTATTCATAAAATCAGTACAGGGAATTGAGCAGAGAGAAAATTTCCGACAAAAATATTTTACGGAGGAAGAACAGAAGGTTATAGAGGATTTACCAACACTTGAAGAAAACGATGAAAGAACAAAAGAATGGTTACAAGTATTAAGAGAAATTCGTCAGCGTATAAATGAACCAGTAGATTCACCGGAAATTCAAATGTTAGCGGAAAGGGTAGTGGCTTTTTCAATGCACGTATTTCATGAAGATGAACAATTAATAAATAAGTATTGGGATTTAATTAAACCTGAAGAGGGAGAGATTGCAAGAGTATACGGACTTGATTTAGAAACGATGAATTATATAGAAAAGATGATAGATTGTTATTTAAAAAAGGAGGAGGGTAAATGACTGGCGCGGGAAAAGAGAAGCTATATGGAATTAAGCATGCGCGGATGGAGAGGCAATATTTTTATAAGCATCTGGGGGTTTTCATTTTTGCACAGATTCTATTTATTTTTATAGTAGGGCTTGTACCAGCTCAAGAGTTGCCAAGCGGTTCCTATTTCCTTCATATGAAAGAGTGGATTTTAAATAAACAAATTGGATTTTATAAAAATGAAACGATTAATACGATTACAAGTGTCTGGACATCAGTGCTTATTATTCATTTTATATGGGCGATGTCTTACATTCTTTTTCCGAAAAAGAAGCGTAATTCTTCGAAACAAGAAACAAGAGAAGAGATAAAAGAAGAAGTGAAAAAGAAAAAGGAGATTAGCATAAATAGGGCGTGGATGTATTTAGTATTTGGGGGCTTAATTGAAATATATTGGGCGACAGGATTAAAAACAAATTCAATGAGTATTTTGACACTCATTGCAATTTTAGTGAGCTTTCAACTACTAATTGAAGCAACTAAAAAAATTCCAATTGGTACGGCATATGCAGTATTTACTGGAATTGGTACAGTTGGAACGATATTGGTAGATATTTTATATTTCAAAGAACCATTTTCGCTCATCAAAATTTTCCTCGTTTGCTTATTGGCACTATTTATTATCGGATTGAAATTTAGTGGGAATAAGGAAGAGGTGAAATAAAGTGGCATGGATCTATTTAATTATAGCTGGGCTCTTTGAAATTGTCGGTGTAATTGGGATAAAGAAAGTAGCAAAAAATAATAGTTGGACGAATAATATTATTTTAATAGGTGGTTTTATTATTAGTTTTCAATTTTTAACGATGGCGCTTCAAGAAATTCAGTTATCGATCGCATATGCAGTTTGGACTGGAATCGGAACGCTCGGGGCAGCAGTTGTCGGTATTTTATTTTTTCAAGAACCTAAAAACGCTTTTCGAATTATTTGTATTGTTGGGATTATGGGGACGATTATTGGATTGAAAGTAGTGAGTTAAAGAAGAGCACACAAGCTCTTCTTTTTTATGGAAGTATGTCAGAAATCCCAACGAAGAAAGTGATTATCCCAACTATAAAACAAAAGATAGCTTTCGATTTTTGCTTTTGTTGTATTTCAGCAACTCCCGAAAGAATAAATGTGATGCTTAAAAGGATAAATACATAAGAGAAAAGAATAGAAATTCGTGTAAAAAGACTAAAAAAAGCAAGAATAAAAGCAATAGCAGATAGTAAGATTCGAAGGTTTGTTAGCATAGTATCCTCCAATTTATTAACTGTTTAAAAAATCCAAATTAGTGAGAGGTAATGGTCAGTAGGTGATTGGAAATTACATGTTATCTTTAGTGAAAGTAGTTCGATATTACAATGAAGAGCATAAGACTAGAAACGAAAAAATGCGAGATACCCATTGATTTTCTTCCGGATTTCAGTTCATTAATTCCTAGAAGAATAAAGAAACAACTGAGAGCAAATTGCATGTATGGGAGAAGTGTGAAGTTGTCGGTAGCAAGAGAATAAGTGCAAAGAGAGAGTGTGAGAAGCATGAAAAAATAGCGTAATCCAGTTAGCATTGTATACCTCCTTTAAAGGGACTATTTATCGAAATATTTCTGAGAAGCCAAGAAATAAAGCACCAGCTCCTGCTAACAGAGCAAGTATACTACCACCTTTTTGCTGCTTTAAGATTTCCTCTATACTAATAACGAAAGCCATCATCCCTAAAAAGATGAACATATAAGGCATAATTTCTCTATTACTAGTAAAGAAACTATAGATTGCTATACATAAAGCAATAAGTGATAAAGTAATCCGTACTCCTTTTAGCATGCATGTACCTCCTTTTATTTTATATAGCTAATGATGAGAACAATCCAAATGAAAGCACCGGAAATAATACAAATAAGCCCAGTTGCTGCCTCCTTTTTCTTTATTTGTTCAAATGCGATGAGAAACATTAAAGCCCCTAATAGAAATTGTGAAAGAGGTAGAAAATTATTTTGACCTGTATATAATCCAATTGCCGACATAACGAACACAGTGAGTGCGATTGTGATGCGGAGTATACGAAGCATATTAGGAATTCTCCTTATTCTTTTTTGTATAAGGATTATCTTCTAGTTTATCGACGTAATGTTTATAAGCATAGCCTTTATTAATTGTCATGATGGAGAGTACGAGGATGATTAGGACGATGATAATACCGATAATTAATATTTTGAACATAAAACCCCTCCTTTTCTTTATTTTACATAATTTTGTAATTGATGAAAACAATAGAAAATAAAAGGATGAAAGAAGGGTGTTACATGGAAACGAAAAAAACATATTATATATCAATAGGAAATGGTCAAATTTCACAAGTGAAGACGGCGGATACGTATAATTTTGAAATTTATGCAAATGATGAGGAAATTACGGAATTAAGAGAGCACTTCGATCAAGCATATGTAGAAGATTTAGGTTCATTTGTACGCTCCCACGTTCCATTTGTTGAGTATCATCACGATTCAAATAATGACCGATATGATGAACAACTACAAAAAGCATATAAAATGATTTACGATTTAGGAAATCATGAGACGAAAGAATTAGTCGCGCAAATGGGAATAATCAATGGATTGTAATTGGATAATATTATGCAGAAAAGCGAGAATATGCTACAATTTGTGGTAGGAAAAACTTGTAACCATCAATAGGGGAGTAATGGCATGTACAAATTTAAAGATTATTACCACAACACTGTACAATTATCGTTTGAACGTTATCCATTTTCTCCTGAGCCAAAGCATGTTTGGGTTGTATGCCGGTACGGGGATCAATGGTTATTAACACATCATTTACGTCGTGGTCTTGAATTTCCAGGTGGTAAAGTAGAACTAGGGGAAACACCGGAAGAAGCGGCAGTTCGAGAGGTTCATGAAGAAACTGGCGGCATAGTTTCTGATTTAACTTACTTAGGACAATATAAAGTATCTGGAAAAGACAAAATAATCATTAAAAACATTTATTTTGCAACAATTAGTGCGGTAGAAGAACATACGCATTACGAAGAAACGAAAGGGTCTGTTTTATTAAAAGACATTCCTGACAACATTAAAACGAACAGAAAATTTAGCTTTATAATGCGCGATGACGTATTAGCGCGTACGATGAAACATATAGAAGAAATCGGCTGTTTTACGAAGTAAAGTAGCCGGTTTCTTTTTTTGTATGTAATAATAAATGTAAATGTATCTTTATTTTATTTTTGGGTATATTATACAATTTTGAAAAGATATACTTACATTTTAGGAGGGGGAAGATGGATAAAAGAAAAGAAACGACTGTTACTGTTTCGATGGTTAAATTAAACTTTTCTTTATTTTTTATAATAATTGCTTTGTCGTTTGGAATAGGTTATTTGCATATATTTCTTTCAGGTGGGGTCCAAGTTGAAGTTACATTATTAACGATGTTTCTGTTTATTATTGCAATGATTGTTCTCGTCTGTATTCATGAAGCGATACATTTAATAGGATTTCGCTATATCGGAGGTATTCCGTGGAGTGAACTAAAATGGGGCGTTAATTGGAAATTAGGTGTTGCATATGCTCATTCTAAACAGGCGGTTACAGTAAAGCAAATGAAGAAAGTGTTAATGCTTCCGTTTTTACCAACTGGAATTTTGCCAATTGTATTGGGATTAGCTATGAATCTGGAGCCACTCTCATTTTTAGGAATTCTACTAACAGCAGGTTGTATCGGTGACATTGCCTTATATCAAAAAGTTTCAAAGTTTCCAGATGATGCGCTAGTAAAAGATCATCCGAGTAAACCACAGTTTACAGTATATGAATAAAGAAAGAGGAGGCGTTTTTGAGCAACGGCCTCCTCTTATTATGGTCACTTTTTGTTGGTAAATCGCTGATATAATTTATTTGCTATTATTGTATTTTTATCTCTACCTCTAAAAATGAAAGAACCTCTAATAAATCATCTACGATACGTGAATGCTTAAAATCACCCCAAAATGAATCTTTTTTCCAAACACCAAGAATCCCTACTTGTTCAGAACCAAGCACATCGTTTTCTGGATGATCTCCAACATAAAGACATTCTTCTGCCTTAACATCTAGTCTTTGCAAAGCACGTTCGAAAATTTCAGGGTGAGGTTTTTTAATTCCTTCAGTTTCTGAAACGAGAATGGTGTTTGTATACGTATGTATATGTAGTGCTCGAAGGTTGCTCATCTGAAATTCAGTAAAACCATTTGTGATAATACCAATTTTAATGTTTCGCTGTTTTAACTGTTGAAGTAGTTCATGCGTGTTTTTGAAAGAAATACAATGATGTTGGAAGTTTGTAATATAGTCGTGTAGCAGTTGCTCTTGCGTTAAAGTAGTAATGTTGTATTCGGAAAGGAGAGTAGCATACACTTTATCCTTCCACGTATAGCCATTATTATCAAGTTCAAGAAATCGAGAACAATACTCGGATTTTTCTATGCCCATCAAATGTGAGGCGAAGCGATTATATTGGTCACAAATAAATTGTTCTAAAGATTGGCGCCGATCTAATAGTGTGCCATCTAAGTCGAATAAGATTGCACGAATCATGGGAAACCTCCTTGCAGTTTTTATAATTAATTATCGCATATTCACAAAAAAATGATTATGATATTTTGTAGAATGGAATAATGGGGGATTGTATGAAGAAACTGTATGGCAAGTTAATGTGTTGTATGATAGCAAGCAGTTTAGTTGCAGGATGCGATAGTGCTATTGAGGTTACGAAAGAAAAAGAAATTTGTAAAACAGAAGAAGAGTGCACGCAAATAGGAGATAAAACATTACAAAAAGTATATAAAAAGATAGAGGGACTTTCAGAACTTGAAAAAGTAGAGGATTATGACATAGAAGAGTATGAAAGTATGAATATGAAAGAGGCGGAACAGAAAAAAGAAGAGGATGACAATTATTTCTTTTTAGCTTCTTATTATATCGATGATGATGAAATTGTAGATCCTTATTTTGAGAAATTGGATCGTAAGAGATTGAATAAAGCTTTTGCAGATGACGAAGTAGCAAAAGATGATTTGTTAAGCCAGCGGCAAGATAGAGAGTATCATGAAACTTTATGGGACATGTATCGCACTCTCATTCCAGTGAAATATCGTGAGAATATAACAGGGTTTGATCTAATAACGGATGGTTATGATGGCGTTGTTGCTCATGTCATGCCAAGTATGGATGACCCGAGAGATTGGTTGCTTAGTTTAGACGTGCTCGATTCTGGGGTGAATATAGATGAAGTGATGAAAACATTAATTCATGAAACGGCTCACGTATTAACGATTGGGCATAAACAAGTACCAGTGGATAGGAAATATTTAGAGGCGTTTGATGAAGAGAAAGACATTTCATCATATCGAAATAAATGTAAAACGGTGTTCTTGAAAAATGGATGTGCGAGAAAAACTTCGTATATTAACCAATTTTATAATGAATTTTGGAAACCAATTGAACAAGAGTGGACAGAAAAGAAAGTAGAAGAAAGTGAAGAGGCACAAATTAAATTTTATAAAGAAAAGCATGATGAGTTTGTATCGCTGTATGGAACAACAAATGTAACGGAAGATATCGCAGATACATTTACAGCGTTCATTTTACAAGATTCAAAAAAAGTGAAAGAAGGAACAGAGTTAAAATATAAGAAAATTGCTTTCTTCCATCAGTTCCCTGAGCTTGTAAAAATGAGAGCGGAAATGCTGTCAGGATTATATGATGTTTCGAAAACGATAGAACAACAAGGTGGAGACTAATGTGAGTTATGCGTTCGATATAGTTTCGTTAAAGTAAAGCGTGAAGAATTTTTAATTCTTTACGTTTTTTCATGTTGATAAAATTGAAAATTCTGTATTTTTATCGAAAAGAAGAAGGAACTGGCGGTATAAAATAGAATTAGTATAAAAATGTCACAATTTAGACACAATTATAATGCGCGTGTTGTAGGGGCTATAAGTTTACTCTCGAGGAGGTAATGAAACGTATGAAAACGATTCTTGCTGTTGCTGGTCTCATTTGGGTAATGTCTCACGGTTTTCCGATTTTTGAAGGGGAGCAAATTCGTAGTGCTTTGAATGAAAAGTTTAATGATTATCATGTGATAGATCGAAAAGATAATGTCGTTACAGTACGTGTGAAAGAATGTTTCCATACAGTTACGGTTGCGGATGGAAACATTACAAATGAAACGAAAATGTGTGATAAAAGGTAAAAGAAAGAAGCTGACTATAGCGCACTGTTTTGAGTCAGCTTCTTTTTCTTTTTCCAATTAGAATTTTTTCAAATGCCTCGACAAATACATACATAAGAGTTGCGAGAACACATGTGAGTAGTACGCTAAGTAAGACGAGTGTGAAGTTAAAGACTTGGAATCCGTAGCTAATTAAGTAGCCAAGTCCTTGTTTGGAAACGAGAAGTTCTCCGAAAATAACACCGACCCAGGATAAACCAACGTTTACTTTTAACGTTGAGATAATTGCTGGAAAGGATGCAGGGAGAACGACTTGCTTATAACATTGCCATTTATTTGCGCCAAATGTGTCCATCACTTTTATATAGTTAGAATCGACTTCTTGAAACGCACTGTAAATAACGAGAATGGTAATGATGATGGAAATGATTACTCCCATTGCGATAGAAGATGAAATGTTTGGACCGAAAATAACGATGATGATTGGACCGAGTGCAACTTTTGGCATTGCATTTAGGACGACGAGATAAGGATCAAGTACGCGGGCTAGAAGTGGCATCCACCAAAGAAACGTTGCAATAATAGCACCAAGTACTGTTCCGAGAATGAAGCCTACTCCCGTTTCCAGCAATGTCGTCCATATGTGGACCCAAAGTGAACCGTCGATCCATTTCGTTAAGAAGAGATCCCAAATACTTGAAGGAGAGCTAAAGAGTAAAGGATCAATCCATTCTCTTTTGCTAGATATTTCCCATAGTGCAAAGAAAAGAATAAGTAGTAAAAGTTGTAGAGAGCGAGCAATCCAAGCACGCCTACGTTCTTTCTTTCGAAATTGTTCATGTAGTTGTTTTATATTATCCAAGTCGTTCCAGCTCCTTCCATATATCTTGAAAGAGGGCTGGGAAATCGTAGTGATGGCGTGCTTCTAACGGTGATAAAGAACGGATACTTTCCGGGACGATAAAGGTTTTTGCGATTTTCCCAGGATTCGCTTGCAGTAAATAAATACGATCACTCATCGCGATCGCTTCTTCAATATCGTGAGTAACAAGTAGTGATGTTTTCTTATATTTATTTAGCAAGTTGAAAACGAGTTCTTCTAGTTTTAATTTCGTTTGATAATCGAGTGCGGAGAATGGTTCATCTAGTAATAAAATTTTTGGATCAGTCGCTAATGTTCGAACGAGAGCGGCACGTTGACGCATACCGCCGGATAGTTCACGAGGATATTGTCCTTCTACCCCATGTAGACCGACTTGTTTTAAAAGATTTAAAGTATGTTCTTTCATCTGTTCATCATAAATCTTTCGAATATGAAGTCCAAGCATAATATTTTCTTCAATCGTTTTCCAAGGGAATAAGTAATCTTGTTGCAACATATATCCCATAGATGAAGTTTTCGTTGTAATCGGTTCACCATCTAAAAAGACGATACCGTCAATTGGATCAAGTAGCCCAGCAATGATTGAGAGGAGTGTTGTTTTACCACAACCACTTGGACCGAGTATAGAAATAAATTCGCCTTCTTCCACTTGTAAGCTCATATCTTCGAGAATAAGTTTGGCATTCTCTTTTGCAAAAAAGCAGTGAGAAACGTTACGTATTTGTAAAAAACTCATACACTTCGCCTCTATTTCTTAATAACGCTTTCGGCAATTTTTGTATTGACGAGCGCTTCATGTGGAACTTCTTTTTGTAATTCGCCAGCGTCTTTCATAATAGTTTGGAGCTGTTTCCATTCTTCCGCATCTAGTAGTGGATTTGTCGCATAAGAATGCTGTTTTTTATACCGTTCAATTACTTGTATTGTTATGTCTTTTGAAGTGTCTTTAAATAGCGGAGAAACAGCATCAGCAATCTCTTCTGGGCTATGTGTATCAACCCATTGCTGTGCTTTATAGAGCGCACGTGTGAACTTTTCAGCAGCAGCTTTATCTTTCTTTAAGAAACTTTCTTTTGCCATGAACGTTGTATAAGGAACAGTACCAGATTCATTTCCGAATGAAGCGACGATATAACCTTTACCTTCTTTCTCAAGTATACTTGCAGTCGGTTCAAAGAGCTGCACAAACTCTCCAGTACCAGATGCGAAGGCATTTGCAATATTAGCAAACTCGATATTTTGAATTAAGTTTGTATCTTTATGAGGATCAATGCCATTTTTCTTTAAAACGTATTCCCCAACCATTTGCGGCATGCCGCCTTTACGCTGTCCTAAAAATGTAACACCTTTTACGTCATTCCAATTAAAAGAGTCTAGTTTTTTACGTGAAACTAAAAATGTCCCATCTGTTTGTGTAAGCTGTGCAAAGTTAATGATAGGGTCTTTCGCTCCTTGTTGATGAACGTAAATAGACGTTTCAGAACCGACGAGAGCAATATCAATTCCGCCAGATAATAGGGCGGTCATCGTTTTATCGCCACCGGCTGTTGTTTGTAGGTCAATATCTAGTCCTTCATCTTTAAAAAATCCTTTTTCAATCCCGACATATAACGGGGCGTAGAAGAGAGAATGGGTAACTTCGCCGACACGAATGTTTTGAGTTTGTTCTTTCGTACCTTCTTTTTTATTACTACAAGCAGCAAAAGTAAAAACAGCTAGTAACATGATGCAAAAAATCGCGATTAATTTTTTCACTATATAACACCTCCTAGAAGTCACTCTACAAGCATGATATGTAGGTAAGTGCCTATATGTGAGTGTAGATAGCAGGAATTTTTTGGATGGTAAAGAAGTACAAATATAAGGGGTGATAAAATGGAGTACGAATACGATGATAGCGTACATTTACATCTTGATTATTTTGGGACAGAATGTGACATGGGATCGATTGCTTATAAGAGGAAGAATGAAGACGTATGGGATGTGTATTTTAATTTTGGAGTATACGGTATTCAGAAAGACGATGTAGAGTTAGGGAGGTTTATGGACGAATATGCTGGTCATTACGTTTTTTCTGTACATGCTCGCGATCTTAGTTGGGAATTTGGAAGTGCCCAGTTTGAAGAGTGGGTTTTGAAAAATCGGATAGTAGAAAAAACGCTACAAAAATAGGAGGAATTTTGTGATTGGATTTCTCATCTTATTATTTATTTTTGTGGCCGGATTTTTTATCATGCAAATGCTTATTTACCGATTTGCCAAGAAAAACATTCATAAATATACGAAAATAAAATGGTTTCATATGTGGCTACATATGAATATGAAAAAAGGTCCGAGATTAGATTTTTTTGATTTTGTAGTTATAGTACTCGTATGTATCGTATGGAAAATATGGCTGCTTCCTTTTATATAATACACATGCTAATCATTTTCTCTTTTATCATAAAATAACGAAAAGAACCTGTCTTGTGGCAGGTTCTTTTCGTTATATTAATAGTTGTTAAAAACGTGCAACGCCTTTTTATTAATTCTTTCGTATTTTCATGTGAAATCTTGGATAGCATTAAGGATTTCTAAAAAATAGTTATTATATCATAAAGTGGAATGCTGAAATTAAGCTTTTCAAGAATGAGTAATTTGTATGCCACAATTTAACTATTGATTAAGGAAGTATTAAGGAAATATATTTATAGTAGAAGCAAGTTTGCAGACGAAATATAGGATATATGTTATTTTAATACAAATAGTTTTTTTGATGCGGGGTGAAATTAATACATAGAAAAGAGGGAATGAATTGAAGTATGGTTCTACACTTTTTCATCTTCCGAAAAGAAGTATATTAATTTCTAGCATTATAAGTAGTATGGTGACTTTATTAGTAATAACTATGCTGTTTATGATTTTAAAGGTTTTTAATTTAGACATGATGAAAGATCATTTAAATCAAAAGCTTGTTTTAAGTGTTATGATGATTTTCATATGGGGCATAACATTTTATATTACGCATTTCAATAAAAAAGAGATGTCTATACCTAGGGTATCCCTGCGAGTGCATTTTATATTATTTTTGCTAGCTCATGCAGTAGCATTATTTTATATTGTAATGCAAGTTAATATGAGTTTCATAGAGACAATGAATTGGATTTACATTTATAATATGCAGTTTATATTAAGTTTTGTAGTAATTTATGCAATATATATTCTTGTATATAATTTAATAGGTAAGGTTTTTCTAAGTATGGTTTTATCTAGCTGTACGTTAGTCATTTTAGGTATTGTGAATTATTTGAAGCTTATTTTCAGAGGGGATCCGTTATATCCTTCTGATTTCACACAAATTACGCATATGCAATCTGTTATACCGATGGTGATGGACTATTTTAGCTGGAGTTATATTTTAATCATTATTGTAAGTATCGTAGCTTGTATTGTAGCAGGGATATATATGAGAAGGTATATTCAAAATGTAAAGATTCATCTAGGAATAAGAGCCTTATTAGTAGTAGGATCTATTTTTGTTCTATATGCGTACGGTAATTTTGCGAATACATTTATGAATAAAGTATTTAAAAAATCAGGTGTAGATTTTGTTTTGTGGAATCAAAATGAGAACTATGCTTCAAATGGTTTTGTACTGGGGTTTATTAGCAATTTAGATACAACAGTTATGGAAAAACCAAAAAATTATTCTAAAGAAAATATGCTTCAAATAGCAAACGATATAAAAAAACAATATAGTGGAAATATAGGGAACGAAAAGAAAAAAGAGAAACCGAATATTATTTTTGTAATGAGTGAATCGTTTTGGGATCCGACGAAAGTAACCAACCTTTCTTTTAGTGAAGATCCTGTACCAAATTTACATCATTATATAGAAAACTTTCCTGGTGGACAAACTATTTCTCCTACATTTGGGGGAAATACGGCGAACGTTGAATTTGAGGCATTAACGAGTTATTCAATGAGTTTGTTAAAGCCAGGTTCTATACCATATCAGCAGGTTATTACAAATAAGAAAGAAATTCCATCAATCCCGACGGCTTTGAAAAAAGAAGGCTATTACACAAGTGCAATTCATTCATTTGGACGCACATTCTTTAAACGTGATGATGTATATAAGGTGTTAGGATTTGATAAGTTTAATGCAGAGGACACGATGGAAAATGTGGATATTGATGGAGATTATATTAGTGATTTAGCGATGAGTGAAGAGATAATTGCTGAGTTAGAGAAACAAAAACAACCTACATTTATTCATGCAGTTACGATGCAAAATCATTTTCCATTTACAGAGGGCCGATTTGGTGAAAATCTAATAGAAATTAGCGGGCTAGAAAATGAAGAATCAAAGGGAGAATTAGAGACGTATACAGAAGGGTTAAGACGTTCAGATGAGGCTCTTCAATATTTAATAGAGCAACTAGATAATTTAGATAGACCTACATTATTAGTATTCTTTGGAGATCACCTTCCATCATTAGGAACAAATAAATCTTTTTATAAAGAAAATGGGTATATAACGAATGAAAAAACACCGAGTGAACGTTTAGCAATGGCGCAAACGCCGCTATTAATGTATGCAAACTTTGATATGCCAAATGATAATTTAGGTTTAGTAAGCCCAATTCATTTTTCTAATCTTATTTTTGATTATGCAGGGTTAAATAAATCCTCATTTTATCAATTTTTATCGGGACTTTACAAGGAAATACCAGTGCTTAGAGATGAATTAAAAGTTGATAAAAATGGGGAAGTAATCAATGATTTAACAAAGAAACAAAAAGAAATGTTAGAGCAATATAAAATGCTTCAATATGATTTACTCGTTGGAAATCAATATAGCAAAGAAATCCTCTTTTAATAAAAGAAACAAAAAGAACTTGTATAACGATACAAGTTCTTTTTTCATAGTATTTAACGGGGTAACCAGACAAGCTGGGTTTAGGGAGTATTACTTGTACATTTAGTATATATGAAAATGTAATCGTTTTATTTGTATATTTGTGAGAAATGTGTGAATTTTATGTTTTGTAAAAAATCGATTATGTTAACTTTCAATCTTGTATTGCAGTTGTTATGCATGTAAAAATTTTATCAGTTCTTTATTTAATTCATCCGCTTGATCGATTGGTGAACCATGGCCACTATTTGTAAGAGCATGTAACTGAGAATTTTTAATTCGTTGTTGCGTAAGCTCAGCACTTTTGTAAGGAATTAGTTGGTCGTGAACGCCGTGGAAGATTTTTGTTGGGACGTTAATTTTATTTAAATCTTTCGTTACATCTTCATTTGCAGCTGCTTGTAAAATTTTGATAAGGGCATAAGAAGCGGACTGCATACCGAGATAAGAAAACCATTCAAGGGTTGCAGCTCCTAAGTTTCTATTGAAAAAGGATAAAGATACATCATTTAAAAATTTTGGTAAATTAGCATACATTTGATTAATGAGAGCATCTGCTTGTTCTTTCGGTACACCGTAAGGGGACTCTTGATTTTTAACGAAAGAGGGGGAGACAGCGTCAATTAATGCGAGCTTAGAAATGCGGCGCCCATTATAGCGAGACATATAGCGAATAGAAAGAGCACCACCAACTGAGAAACCGACTAATGTAGCGTTCTCTACTTCGAGTGCTTCTAGAACAATTGCGATATCATCGGCTAATCGATCATACGTGTAACCAGTCCATGGCTTATCAGATTGCCCATTCCCTCGTATATCCATGGCGATACAGCGAAAGCCATGCTCTGGTAAAACATTGAGTTGATATTGATACATTTGATGATTTAAAGGCCATCCGTGAACGAAGAAAACAGTCTTACTACCTGGACCAGGATTAACGTCTTGCACAAAAATATGCACATCTTTCTCGACAGTAACAAACATAAATGTCCCCCTATTTTATGAATATGCTCTATCCCAAAAGCGTTGTTTTGTCATAGCTTTAATAAATTCATTTGCTAGTCGCGTAGGGTCTTGTTCTATTAAAACACCAGGCTTTCCTTCTATATTTAAAGATTGAATAATAGAAGAGCCGTTTTGGAAGGAGCCAATCGGCTTAAAGTGATTATATGATTCTACGACAAAGGAACTTGCTTTGTTAAGAAAATGATCATCCATCTTTCCGCCGATAAGAAGTAATCCATCATAAAGGAGTGGTGAGCCTGTTAAGAAAGTATCATTTACTTCCCAATGTCCATTTGACGTCCCCTGCACTATGCCTAATCGTTCGGAAACGATCACTGGTTGAAGACCTACTTGTTTGAACTGATTTATTATATATTGTGCGCTTGGCCCATCATATCCATTTGCAACAATGACACCTACTCGTAATGTATTAGGACTAAAGGTCGTATTTGCCATACTGAGTGCTGGAGATGATTTTGTAACGTTGGATTCTTGCACATTTGGGACTTTTGCTCCGAGAGCTTCTGCAACTAAAGTAGCCAATTCTGTACTAATATGTCCAATCATATCAACGACTTGTTGGCGGACAGATTTACTTTTGACTTTTCCTAATTCAAAGGAGAAAGCTTGTATAATATGGATTTTTTCGACGTGACTCATACTATTCCAAAATAAACGAGCTTGAGAGAAGTGGTCTTTGAAGCTAGCAGCAGTTTCCCTTGTTTTATGACCAGATACAGTAGAAGGATATGTAACGAACCCCCCCTTTGTCCCAGGTACAGTATAAGGAGAATTATTTGCTAAGGAATTGTTATGGTAGGCAACGTTTCCTTTGTCGATTATATATTTAGATGCACCATCTCTTTGATTGTTATGAAATGGGCATATTGGACGGTTAATCGGTAGTTCTTGATAATTTGTACCAACGCGTGCTAATTGTGTGTCTGTATAAGAAAAGAGTCTACCTTGTAAGAGAGGGTCATTGGTAAAGTCAATACCACGAATGATACTTCCAGGGTGTAGTGCCACTTGTTCAGTTTCAGCGAATACATTATCTACATTGCGATTTAAGGTCATTTTCCCAATGATTTTAACGGGAAAATCTTCTTCAGGCCAAATTTTCGTTGCATCTAATATATCGAAGCCGTATTTAAATTCGTCCTCTTCTTCTAAAATTTGAATGCCAAGTTCGTACTCAGGATAGTTTCCAGCATTAATATTTTCCCACAAATCACGGCGATGGTAATCTGGATCAGCACCACCTAGTTTTTGTGCTTCATCCCAAATTAACGAATGAACGCCGAGCTTTGGCTTCCAGTGGAATTTCACGAATCGTGACTTTCCATTTTTATTAACGAAACGAAATGTATGAACGCCAAATCCTTGCATCATTCGAAAGCTTCTTGGAATTGTACGATCGGACATAATCCACATCATCATTGCAGCTGATTCTTGATTATTGGCGATGAAGTCCCAAAAAGTATCATGTGCTGTTTGTCCCTGTGGAATTTCATTATGCGGCTCTGGTTTAAGGGCGTGAATAAGATCAGGGAATTTAATGCCATCTTGAATAAAGAAAATGGGAATATTGTTTCCTACTAAATCAAAATTTCCTTCTTCTGTATAAAATTTAACGGCGAATCCTCTTACATCTCGATTCGTTTCATTTGCTCCTTTTGATCCAGCTACTTCAGAGAAACGAATGAAAAGCGGTGTTTTTTTTGAAGGGTCTTGTAGAAAATGGGCCATTGTTAGCTCTTCTAAAGATTCATATAACTCAAAAATGCCATGTGCTCCGTATCCTCGTGCGTGAACGACTCGTTCTGGAATTCGTTCACGGTCAAAGTGAGAAAGTTTTTCTCGCATAAGGAAATCTTCTAGAAGGGTAGGGCCACGATCTCCAGCTGTTAAAGAGTTTTCATCATTTGAAATTTTAACACCTGTATTTGTTGTCATCTCCTTTCCTTCATTTTCACGCGTGAAAGATTGGAGTTGTTCTATCTTTTTATTTTTTTTGCCGTCCATAAAAACACCTCCCATAATATACGTATTATTGTTTATGGTTTTTATGCTTGTATATAGCATGAAGATGTTGCATCGTTGGGATGATTTTCCTCAAATTTGCGATTTATCTTTGTTTGTCTATGAAAATCATTTATTATAATAAATGGTATTCTTCGAGATATTATTTTGAAGGGGTGTTGAAGTGAAAGAAAGTTTTCTATCATATAAAGAAGAAGAAAGGAATGCAAAAATCCTTTTATGGGTGTTATATGTTATTGTTATTGTATATCAAATTTTCTATGCAATTGTATTAGACAATAAATCAATAATGGATAAGGGATACAACATAGTATGGCAAGTTATTTGCGGAGTAGCAATACTGTGCGTGAATATATATTTAATGAAAAAAGAGAAGGCAAACCTTGTTAAATATGCATGGATATTTGCATACATAGGGATAGAAATCGCTAATATATTTTCGTATATTTTTTATAATAAGGCGGCGTTTGATGCGACAAATATAATAGAAATTATTCTCATTTTCTTTGTACCCATATTTTTAAATAAAAAATTTTATGTAATCTTACTTTCTTCTATTGTAGGAAAATATTTAATTTATTTATTTGTATTAGAGGAAATAAAAGCATTTATGTTCCTTATTATGTGTACACTTATGTTAATAGCTGCATATATCATTTTAAACCGATTTTTACAATATCTTTCAGCTGTAAAGGAAAGTATTGCGATTGCTAGTGAATCACAAAAATTAGCAGTAATCGGAAAAATGGCAGCGACGGTTGGACATGAAATTAAAAATCCACTCGCTTCATTAAAAGGATTTACGCAATTACAAAGAGAGAAGCATGAAGAGGATCCTGTTTATAAACGTATGATCTTTGAAATAGAAAATATGAATAATATGATAAGTGAGTTGATGGAAGTTGCTACATGCAAGCCTTCTATTTATAAGAAACATGATCTGGGAAAAATTGTATTACAAGCAACAACAACTCTTCGCGAAAAAATGAATGAATTAAATGTGCAGCTTATTTCTAATGTGGGAGAACAAACAATAGAAGTTGAATGTGATGAACGAAGAATAAGAGGAGTCTTTCTATATACGATAAAAAATGCTTTAGAAGCAATGGAGCAAGGTGGCATATTACATTTACGGTTAGAAAATAAAGGGAAAGAGTATGTGATGATCAGCTTAATTGATAATGGTCATGGTATTAAGCAAGAAAACTTAGCCCGTGTTACAGAGGCCTTTTATACAACGAAACAAGATAAAATTGGTCTGGGTCTTACAGTAGCGAATCGAATTGTCGCCGAGCACCTTGGTGAGTTACATATTTCAAGTGAAAGAAATACTGGAACGAGAATAGACATTATTCTGCCAAGGAAGTGTGGAAATACTGAAATTCAAGTGGAAGAAAAGCTAGGAGTTACCATATGAATAAAGGCTATATATTTAAAAATGAAGAAATAAAGGCGTTGAAAGTATTTTTAAGTTTATTTTTTATTATATTTTTTGTGTATGATCTTGCCTATGAATTTATCGTACCTTTGATCGCGGGAGAGCAAGAAGGCGTAGGAAAGTTTGAAGATGGTTTAGGTTTATGGCTTTACTTTTTGATGGTAGTATTGTTTTGCATTGGAATATACTTTATGAAATGGAAGAATGTTTTTGCGGTAAAGTATATTATTCTAATTGGCTATAATGTATTAGATTGTATCCACAACATTATGATTTATTATGGTAGCGATGCGGAATTTGACGGTGGAAATATAGTAGAAGTATTTTTTATTTTGTTTGCACCAATCTTTGTGAATAAAAGATATTTCTGGTTAGTTCCAGCGATACTTGTCGGGAAGTACGCTTTTACAGGAATCATTATTCAATCTTCTCTCGTTTTAATCCCAATGGCATTATATAGTGTATTTACTATTATATGTTGGATTATATTTTTGAGGGTTCAGTCTTACGTTCGTACGCTTGAGATGATGGACAAAGAAATAAAACAAACAGAAAAACTAGCAGCTGTTGGAAAGATGGCAACGGTTATTGGTTATAAGATTAGAAGACCTTTAGCAAACTTAAAAAAACTTGTGAATAAACAAGCAGACAAGCATCCAGAGGATAAAATTTATAGTGATATTATGAAACAAGAAGTAGATCGGATTCATATAATTGCTACAGAACTTAGTGGATTTGAGAAATCTAAATCACTAGAATCAGAAACTCATAACATACAAGAAATTATCTCTTATGTTATTCGAGTTATGGAAAAGCCTGCTTTAAAACAAGGAGTCCACATACAAGGTATTTACAGTAAAGACTTACCATCAATTACATGTGATGAAAAACGATTAAAACAGGTCTTTTTTAATTTAATTAAAAATGCAATTGAAGCAATGTCAGTTGGCGGAACAATTACGATTAAAGTTACTGTAAAAGAAGGAATCATCGTTCAAGTGAAAGATGAGGGATGCGGCATTCCGAAAGATAAAATTCCAAAGTTAAACGAAGCCTTTTATACAACGAAAGAAACAGGAACTGGTCTAGGTTTAGTAGTTACAGAAAAAATTATTAAAGATCACAACGGTAAAATGAGTTTTGAAAGTGAAGTTGGGGTTGGAACGACGGTTGAGGTTATGTTACCACTGCATTAACTACAAAAAACATCACTTATTTGGAAGTGATGTTTTTTTATTTTATCCCGCTATTTGCCGGGCAGCCCGATTGGTGAGGGCTGATTAAAGTTTCACTTTATCTATAAAGAATGTATGATGTGTTTTTAATATCAAAATGTTTTTTGAAAGTTTTCATTATGGATTTTCCGGGGGGAATTTAGACTATAAAAATTAATTATTTTTTTCTGAAAAAACTATTTTCTTTTTTGGGTTTTAATGGTATATTCAAAACACGATAAATAAATTCCTATATTTGGCACACTATTCGAAAGGATAGGTCGCAAAGCTAAGAGTCTAAAGTAATGAAAATTACTATGACAGTCTGGTTGCAGTTTGGATTTTCACACATAGTTGTATGTATGAAAATCGAAGAGGCAACTGGACTTTTTGTTTTCTTAAAAAAAAAATAAATGGGCACACTGTTCGAAAGAATAGGTCGCAAAGCTAAGAGTCTAAGGTAATAAAAATTACTATGATAGTCTGGTTGCAGTTTGGATTTTCACACATAGTTGTGTGTATGAAAATCGAAGAGGCAACTGGACTTTTTGTTGTCTCAAAAAAAATAAATAGGCACACTGTTCGAAAGGATAGGTCGCAAAGCTAAGAGTCTAAGGTAATGAAAATTACTATGATAGTCTGGTTGCAGTTTGGATTTTCACACATGTTGTGATATATGAAAATCGAAAAGGCAACCAGGCTTTTTATTTTTTCAGAATACACATTATGATTGTAAATTTAGTCGATTAATACATTTAATGTTCGGAATATTCGGTGCATAAAAAGCGAGGGAGGGAAGTACATTGCAAAATCAAATAGGGAAATTTGGGCGTATACTTCTCGCTGGAGGAATATTATTTACACAAGTTGGTGTGCTAGACTACTCTGCAACGAAAGTTTATGCGGTTACAAATGACGAGCAAGGACGTTTTATCGTTCATATGGATAAACAAGAAATAAAAGTTGATGAAAATGTAGTATTAAAGATTACAAATACAAATAAACAAGATGCTAATATCGAGCTGAAATTATCTAATGAGCAGCTCTTTAATGAAGAAGAAACGAAAAAAATGAATGAAAATAATAAAGCGATTCAAAACATTTCAGTAACAGAAGATCACATTGTAAAAATTGAAAAGAATGAACAAAGTAATTTTATCGGTGACGTATATGTAGTCATTCAAATGAAAAAAGCTGGAGAGTACAAATTTGAACCGATAGTGAAGTTTGAAGGGAATGAAAAGAAAATTGAATCTCCTTCTCTACATGTTGTAGAGAAAAAAGAGGCTTTAAATGTAGCTATTTCTGATGAAAATCCAAAGGCTTCAGAGGAAGTTGTGAAAAAAGAAAAAAATGAAAAAGTAAAAGTATCGGAAGAAAATAAAAAACAAGAAATAAAGCCTACTAATGCTGAAGTTCCAAAAGAAACGAATACTTTAGAGAAAGAAAAGGTTAATGAAGAACTCGTATCAAAGGAAAATGAATTAAAAGAGAGCAATAAGGTAAACGAAAATAATCAGGAATTACCTGCTATTCAAGCTGAGAAGGTATTAAAGAGCCAATCTCTACTAGCTGCTAGTCCTGTTACAAGTATTCTTAGATATCCAAATGTAAAGGTAATAAATAATAGAACAGGTGAAGGGCCTTCTATCCCGGGTAAATATGCTTTTAGATTTGTTTGGAGCCCACAAGTAACATATGAGGTAAAGGGTAGTAGCAATGACAGAACTGGTCAAAGTCAATATACATTTAGAAATTCAAATAGAGAACAGTACGTATTAGTAAAAAAAGCTGGTGAATATCAAGGGAAATGGATTGATGTCCGTATTAATATTCACTCTATGACAGCTTCATCTGTAGATGTTAAAACACCAATAACTAAAGGTGATGCAAAAAACTTTTTACAATTATATGGGAACGGAAGGTCAGGACAAACTTATAATGCTTCCTTTGAATTTTATGAACACGGAACAAGTAAAAAAGTACCATTAACGGCAATGTGGAATTTCAAAAGGATAAATAGTTATAAAAATGTAACGTTACGTAATGATGGTAGTCATTTAACGAATTTATACGTGTATGATACGAGTTCAATTAGGTATCAAGACAAAGGGAATAATAAAATAGAGTTTTCTGGAACAGCAGGCCCAGTAGCTACTCCAGAAGCAGATATGACAATTACATTTGATAATTTAACAGAATTACCGCTAGAAGTTAGATTAAATGCTTCAGGTGTTAATGTATCATACGACCAATTAGCGATTGCACAAATTGAAATTCCAGCTCCAAGTGTAATAGGAGATATCGTGGAAGATAATTCCCGTCAACTTTCTTATAAGGTATATCAAAATATGCCTGCTCAATCGAAAGATATTCACTATGCGAAATCTTTTGTATTAGAAAGTGAAGTGAATAAGGATTTTACTGTGAATGATGTTTCCATTCAAGATGTGGAAAGTGGAGATGATGTAAGTAGCTTCTTTGATATTAGCAGGAAAAACAATAAGGTCACTGCGGTTGCGAAAGCAAATGCGCTAAAAACAGAAGAATTCAACGGGAAAATTTACGAGATGACAATTACAGGTTCTCCTGTAAAAGGTGCTGATGTAATGAAATATTATAAAGATGGTTATCTTGAAATACCGGTGTCAGCTAAAAACTATTTAGATGACGATAAGAATGGGCAAGATAGTAATCGAGATGGAATCGCAAAAATAAGGTATAAAGGTATTCCGACTGGGAAACCAGTCCCACAAAAAGTAGTGCAAGGAACAGATTTAACAAAAATGGATATTTCTAAATTTGTGACAGATTTATCTGTAGATACGAATTTGGATGTAGATAAACCAATATCAGTAATGAAGTTAATCAATATTCCGGATACAAAAACAATAGGGAATCATACTGTAACGGTTGTAATTGAAACGAAGCAAGGTGTACAAGCGGAGATTCAAGTACCGGTTACTGTCGTTGATGGGGCTTTAAAGTTAGTAGACGTACCAAAAGAAATTACCTTTGGAGATGTAACAATTCCATCGAAAACAACGACATACACACCGAAGGCGATTTCAAATTCTTTAAAGGTAACCGATAATCGTGTTAAAAAGCAAAAATGGAGTGTATATGTAAAGGAAATTACACCATTAACTTCAGCGCAAAATGACACATTGACGGGAGCATTGATTTACAAACGAAATGGAAAGGATACACCTTTAAGTAATTCTAGTATAGAAGCATTCTCGTATACTTCTAAAAACGACGAGGAGGTTTCATTAAATTGGAAGGAAAACGAGGGAATTCATTTACAAGTAAAACCAGGGCCGAATGTCAAAGCAAATACAAAATATGCTGGACAGCTAGAATGGACATTAACCGATGCTCCTCTCTAAAAATATATGAAATATATAAATTTTAGAAAGGAGAGAGTAATGAAAAAAATAGTTGGTATTATCGTTTCCACAGTTATATGTGTGCCGTTTCTTATGGCAAATGTAGTAACGGCTACAAGTACGAATTCAAAAGCGGGTATTACATTTTCGAATAGCTATACACCAAATACATCAACTGATCCGACAAAGATAAATACAAAAAAAGAGACAGTTGATAAAAATAAAAATGGAGATAAATATTTACCGAAAACAGGAGGCCAGACACGGGACTTCAAACAATATATAGGATTGTTTTATCTCTATATGTATTCAAAAGAATTAGGGGAAAGCAAGTGTATTCAAAATAAAAAATAGATGAAAACAGAGAAAAGGGGAAGGTACATATGAAACTAGTAAAATTAGCATTAATCGGTGCAGTATCATTAACATCAGTTGCAGCAGTAGGAACTTCAGCATTTGCGGAAGAGAAAGCAAATATGAAATCAAAAACCGATGTAACGTTTATTGAAGATACAAGCACAACAGATCCAAACAATCCAGAAAATCCAAATGAAAAAGTTACACCAGAGAACCCTGATGACCATGAAAAAGGAACAAAAGGTCCATTAAGTATTAACTACGTTTCTAACTTACACTTCGGCGAGCAAGTTATCTCTGGTAATGATCAAACGTACTTTGCAAAATTGGATAAAGTGAAACAAGGGAGCAAAACAGTTGAAGTACCTAACTTCGTATCTGTAACAGATAACCGTGGTACAAATGCAGGATGGAAATTGAAAGTAAAGCAAAATGCACAATTTAAAAGTGGTAATAGTGAGTTAACAAATGCAGCTTTAAGCTTAAGTAACCCAGCTGTAAATTCTGTAACTGATGCACAATATGCACCTACAACATTTAAAAATAAAGTAACGCTAGCTCCAGGTGGAGATGCGGTGGAAATTACTACTGCCGCAAAGAATAAAGGTATGGGTGATTGGACGACTGCATTTGGTAAAGGAACAGAACAAGGTAAACAGAGTGTGAGCTTATTCGTACCAGGTACGACGGCGAAAGAAAAAGGTGCGAAATATTCAGCTGAGTTAACTTGGACTTTAGAAGATACACCAAACTAAGCTTATACAAGATTGAAAATTAAGAATGACTAAATTTTAAAAAATGATTATAAAGGGGTATAAAACTATGAAACTAGCAAAAATAGCATTAATTGGAGCGGTAACATTATCATCAGTATCAGTAGGGACGTCTGCATTTGCAGCTGAGAAAGATGGCGGGAAATTAGACTCAAAAGCATTCATTAAATTCGAGAAAAATACAGATAAAATTGATGTTGTTAATCCAGAGAATCCAGATGAAACTGTAGATCCAGTTGATCCAGATAAAAAAGGTACAGATGGTCCACTAAGTATTGATTATGTATCTAACTTCAACTTTAAAACACAAAAAGCATCAGGGAATAACGAAATCTACTTTGCAGAATTAGATAAAGTAAAGAAAAAAGTAGACGGTTCTGTAATTGACGTGCCGAACTACGTTCAAGTAACAGATAATCGTGGTACAAATGCTGGATGGCATTTAACAGTAAAACAAAATGGTCAATTCAAAACTGCAGATGATAAAGCGTTGGATGGTGCAGCATTAACATTAAAAAATTCAGCTTTGAAATCAAACGCAGGTAGCGACGCACCAACAGCAGAACAATCTATCACATTAAATCCAAGTGGTGCAGCATCTGATTTAATCGATGCAAAAGAAAACCAAGGTATGGGTACATGGGTAAATACGTTTGGTAAAGATGCAACAGAAGCGAAACAAAGCGTAGAGTTATCTGTACCAGGTAAAACGAAAAAAGAACAAACACAATACACAACTTCACTAACTTGGGAACTAACAGACGCTCCTATGTAAGTAAGAGGAATTTTAAGATAAAAGAGGAAAATGAGAAGAGATAAGGGAATGGCTTTAACCTTATCTCTTTCTTGTCTATAAAATGGATATGAAGGGGACTACATAAGAGATGGTAAAAAAACTATTTACTAGCTTACTATTAATTACATTCTTCATGGTAAACGCTTTTTCAGTATATGCGGCTGAAATGAAATTCGCTGTGACAGCAGTTATACCAGAAAATCAAATTGATAAAAATCAAACGTATTTTGATTTGAAAATGCAACCTGGACAAAAGCAAATAATTCAAGTCCAAATGAAAAATGATACGAATAAAGAAGTTGTGGTAGAATCGTTTGCTAATACAGCAATTACGAATAGCAATGGTATTACAGATTATAGTACAGTAGAACCAAAAACGGATTCTACTTTGAAATATCCGTTTTCTAAAATTGCTAAAATGCCAAAAGAAACGAAAGTCCCAGCTAACAGCATAGTGACAGTTGATATAAACTTGGAAATGCCAAGTGAGTCGTTTGATGGTGTTATTTTAGGTGGTTTATACTTTAAAGAAAAAGAAGATGAGAATGCAAAGAAAAAAGATGAAGGTGTGCAAATTGAAAATAAATATGCATACGCAATTGGCGTTGTTTTAAAAGAGACGGATGCTGAAGTAAAACCAGACATGAAATTAAACGAAGTAAAGCCAACACAAATTAACGGGCGTAACGTTGTTACTGCAAATTTACAAAACGTAAAGCCAGCAATGTTAAAAAATTTAAGTGTTGATGCAAAGGTATATAAAGAAAAAGGTACAGACGTTTTATTTGAAGCGAAAAAAGAAAATTTAAGAATGGCGCCAAACTCAAACTTTGATTACGCTATTAGCTGGGAAAACAAAGCGTTTGATCCAGGAATGTACCGAGTAGAAGTGAAAGCCACTGATGGCGATCAAAAGTGGGAATGGACGAAGAAATTTACAATTGAAGGAAAGACAGCCGATAAGTTAAATGATACAGCGGTAGAAGCGAAAAAAGACTACACGCTATATTACATTATCGGCGGAGTACTACTGGTAATTATATTATTAGTTCTTGTGTTCTTCTTAGGTAGACGTTCTAAAAAAGAGGACGATAACGAAAAATAATATATTGATAGTGTAAAAAGAAAATAATGGATGTTTTACTATGAAAAATATATAATGGCTTTGTCTGTTATTTGTTGTAGTTCATTTATATTTCTATTTGTTGACCCGAATCTCGGGTCTTTTTTTATGGAATGAATTGCTATATATCAGTAATGAGAAAAATAGAATATACAGCACTTGCAGTAATTCCAGGGGTAATATAAAGGGATATAGCATCTCCTCTTGCAACTGGGTTTCCAGTTGTAATGCTAGTCCAAGTTACATTAGCGGGACCTACTGCCGGAGAAGGATTAAATACTTGAATTTGTCCTGCTCCGCTATCCGTTGGTTTAATGGAAAATACCATAGTTCCGGTAATTTTGTCAGTAGTAGTTAAGGTAATAGTAGATAGGATGTAGCTAGAAGAAGGGGTTGTGAGATTTGTTGGGACATTTCTGCAAATATTAATCGTATAAATAGCAGCAGGTAAATTATTTATATTTATAGACGCAGAAAATCCGACAATACTACCGGCTCCAGCAGTGACATATGGAATAACATTGGAGTCAATTCCAGGAGAACCCGCTATACGTTGAAAACCAGCATTTGTTCCTTGAAAAACAATACTTTTTGCTGAAGCACTACCGGCAGATCCCATGGGTCCGGTGTTCCCCGTAGGTCCGGTACTACCGGTAGGTCCACTTTCTACTAATATGATATAATCCGGAGATACATTTGGAAATCCTTGAGGTGCATCCTTTTTTACAACATAGCCACTGCCCGTATAAGTGACAACTTGTCCTTTTTTATAGTTGGGGGCCGCTGCTAGACTGAAGGTGGTAGTACTTTGGAAACCAGCTCCGGAAGGTCCAGCACTACCAGTAGGTCCGGTAGCCCCAGTAGGCCCGGAAGGTCCAGTACTTCCGGTAGCCCCGGTGCTACCAGTGGGCCCAGTGTTTCCGTTAGAACCACCACTATTGCGTCTGCCATCGCAACTAAAACAATTACGTTGATACATGTACGTTCTCCTTTCTATATTTTGAAAATCTAGTTTTAAAAATAGAACTACTATATGTATATTACGGATTCTATATTTTTGTGTGGCTGATCGTATTTTGTGTCTAGATTTCAAAAATAGCGGTAGGAGAATTAAGTAGTGTTAGAGCCACCATTTCTCCTGAGGAAGCAAAATAACATCCACATCAAAATTCTCTTTAAACCAATCATACATCAATGTCTCTTTCACTAAATATTCAGAGGCAGAGTGTGACACCCCAATTAGAGACATATTTGTTTCTTTTACATAATCCATAATGAGCGAGTATTTATGTCGCCCGTAATCATTGTCGATATGGCAATGGATTTCTCCTGTAATATATGCTTCGGCACCTTTTTTTTCTGCTTCCTTCATTAAAGATACAACATCGCCACATCCAGCGATAATTGCGATTTTTTTGATGGAATCATGTCGTTTACCTTCGAAGTCTGTGTAAGGGATCTGGAAGAGTTGTTTTAGATGTTTTTGGAGTGCTTCTGTTGATGTTTCATCTATTTCACAAATAAGGCCAACTGGTTCTTGTTCTGGACCTCCATATGCAAAGTCGTCCACTACAGTAGCGTTTAATGCTTTTGCAATTGAAATACTCGTTCCATGCGTTTGATGAAAATCCATTGGTACGTGACATGTATATATAGAAAGTTGTTTTTCTTTTATTCCTTGCAAATATTTTTCAGGAATTGGTATGAAACCGCGGCCTGATCTTCCAATTGGATCACCGCACTCCATTACAAGGGGATGGTGCATAAAGAGTAAATCACCGGGTGTGGATTGTGAAATGAATGTTTCAAGAACGTCATCTGTAGGGAATACAGCTAAAAATACTTTGTTTACATTTTCAAATCCGTGCATCATAAGGCCGTTAAATAAATCTACAAAATTTGCTTCGAAAAATTGTTGCCAAGGAAATTTGATAGGATCATATACGGCTGGGATAAATCGACTAAAGGCACTATCTTTTCCGTATTTTTCAATTTGAAATAAGTGATCGAGTGATTGCTCTATTTTTTTTAAGGCTGGCATGTTTAATAATCCTCCTTAAGATGATTCTTGCTTTATGAGTTGTTTGTATTCTTCGTAGCGAAATAAGAAGCGATAGGAAACAAATAAAGCCTAGAATCCAGCCGATAGAAGGAGAATAGGGAAGTACATGCTGTAATAGCATTTCGCTAGAAATGAAGAAACTACCAAATAGACTTAATAAAATAGGATATCGTTGTAGTTTGAACACGGATAGCAAACCTCCTTTCTCCTGTATGAACTACTCATAAAAGCTCGATTGCTGAAACTTTATCACATACATTGTATATTAGTCTTAATTTTCTGTATATAAATTTTAAGAAAAATGGTGATACAATATATGAATGATAAGAGAAGAGAGGATGAAGATTAACATATGTACGTTACTGTAACAGAAGCAGCATATAAAAAGATTATGGATACGATTCCAAGTGAAGCGAAATATATAAAGTTATTTTACGATAATGAGGGTTGCGGTTGTGTCATGAGCGGAATCATCGATTTAGTAGCTGTAGCAGAGAAAGATGAGCGCGATGTGGATATTGAATCAAGCACAATGAATTTTATCGCTGATCGTACAAAGCTTGTATTTATGGACGATAAGTTAACGGTTGATTGGCATGAAGGTGGAGGAACTTTTCAGTTGAAGAGCCCAAGCCAGTTTTATAATCCAAATATGAAATTACACGTTCGAGTATAGTAAAGGAAAGGTGATTCCAAAATGTATTTTGGAATCACCTTTTTTTATTTTATAAGTCGATATATTTGGGAAGTCGCCGATATAAATGGAGTTGCGCCAATATAATTTCATTTACCAAAACGTTTCATATTATAAAAAGTTTTTTCACATAATGAAATGTACACATGATTGAATTTTCTGTATAATTTTCTTTGCGGAGGGGATACGCATGAGAAGATGGGGAATTGAGTTATTAATTTTAAGTGTTGTTATTATTTGGGGGATTAACTATACAATTGCGAAGTATGGACTTTTAGAATTTACAACAATTGAGTTTACCGCACTTCGTATGATGGCGGCGGCACCGCTCCTGTTACTTCTTACTTTTTTTATTGAAAAGTCGGTTTATATGGAGCGAAAGGATATACCTAGATTAATCATCGTTAGCGTTGTAGGTATTGTACTGTATCAAACGTTATTTATGGAAACTGTCAAATATACATCCGCTACAAATGCCTCTTTACTCATTTCTATTTCACCTATTTTTACAACTGTATTTGCGATTTTTCTGAAACAAGAAAAGTTTTCTTCTCGAAAGCTCATAGGTTCTATCATTGCCTTTAGTGGTGCAGCATTAGTTTTAGTAGCAGGACATTCACTTGCTAGTTCTTTTTATGGCAATGGAATTGGACTTATTACATCAATATGCTGGGGGCTTTATCCTGTTTTAGCAGGACCATTAATTAAAAAATATTCAGCACTACGTGTTACCGCATGGTCAGCCTTAGTTGGCGCGATTCCGCTTTTATTGTTAAGTGGACCATATGTATTTATAATGCCATTTCACATTACACACGGAATGACACTATTCGCCTTACTATATTCCATTTTCTTTGTAACAGTATTCGGCTTAGTCATGTGGTATGTTGGTGTTCAAAAAATTGGGGCGTCACATACGATGGTATATATGTATATAACGCCGCTTGTAGCTGTTTTATTTGCAGCTGTCTGGGCAAATGAATATGTATCGTTTCAACAAATCATCGGTGGAATTATCATTTTTGTCGGTTTATGGTTTGTGAAATCGGAGAAAGTAAAAGTTCATTCTATTGCAGGGGAACCTATATCAAAATAGGAAAACAGATCACCTATGATCTGCTTTCCTATTTTTTTATTTTTGGTAAGAAGATGAGAAATAAGATAGCAGTAATAAGTGGAATTAAGTTTAAAAATGGAATACGGAAGAGTGTAATAAGAATAATACCTGGAAGAAGAACACCGAGGACAGCGTAAAAAATGCTATGGTTTTTCGTGTACCAATACAATGAAAGTCCGATAAGTGCAGGGATAATGAGGTGAATGAGAGCCATTAAAAAATAAATCATTAGACGCCCCCTTTATTTGTGTGCTTATTACATCATATCCGTATGTTCATAGATTGATATCATTTTTTTCATAAATGGACGAAAAAAGTTTGGAAAACCGTCACAAAATATGAGAATATGATGTTCGAAATCTTGTATAATATTATTTCCTAAAAACATTTAAACAACATAAACATACGGTTTATGTTGTTTTTAATTTGAGTGAAATGGATGTAAGGAATATGAATTTGAAAGAAATTTTTTGTTGAATAGATAAGAACGAATGAAGAGAGGTACAGCATGATTAGTATGTCACTAAGATCATTTAAAATCCAATCGTATTATATACTAGGTATTTTGTTACTAGGTTGGATGTTAACACCGTTTTCAGCACACTTTTTAGGCGCTGGAATTGGGCTTATTGTAAGTATGTATTGCGTTTGGCTTTTAGGGAGAAGAATTGAGAAGCTTGGAGATAGTATTGTAAAGAAGACGAAAGCACCGACACTCGGTATGTTTAACCGTTTTGCAGCTGCCATTTTGGGTGCTATTATTATGTACGAAATTGAGCACCACATGGTTATGTGGGCATTTGCAGTAGGGATTATGGGTGGTTATTTCTTAATCGTTGTGAATTTAGGATACTATAGCATGAAAGATGAGAAAGAATTAACGAAGAGCTAAAAAAGATAAAAAGATAAAAAACCTCTTTTGGATGGAATAGAGGATCCAGCGAGGGATAGAAGCGGTCAGAGCCTCTTTTAGCCTCATGCGATGTGAAACCAGAGAGATGTAATGAGTAGGGATATAATTTATATGTTCGAAACCGTGATTTGTCCCTGTGGAAATAGGTTTACTCTGGGATAAGTGATTCAGTGATGGATAGTACAACAGGAAGCGAAACTTTGCCTGAAATGCAGGTTTCTGCTTCTAATAAGTTAACATGAAATCACGTATTAGTAGGACTTTTATGTTCTTTAAAAAATTTGGATATAATACAACAAATTATTCCGATAATTAGAATAATATATTTTATCGTTTCACTTGTATGCTCAAATAAATTAACGTTAAGCATTACAAGTCCCCAAAAAATTTGGATCGCTCCGTAAATGAATAAAATTTTTCCTGCACGAGAAAAATTTTTCATAGGCTTCACCCTTTCCTGTATATGTAAATTGTATCATAAAAAACTAAAAATGAATGAGTATAAAATGAATTTTCTGTAATTTATTGAACTAAGTCACAGATGAAGAGATTAACGTTTCACTTTATATAAGATATAAAAAGAAGCTTACGTAAAAACGTAAGCTTCTTTTTTATGTAAGTGTGTGTAACCGTTAAGCCGCATTGGGTTTTGTCGGTGAGTACGCGAAACTTTACGGTTACACGACACTTATTCATATGAGTAAAGGGTTATTCCAACAGAAAGTGTTAATTTAAGCGATTGGGCCGCCTAAGTTAATAATATCTTCAGAAACGCTTTCGAACTTTTTGAAGTTCTCTTTGAATTCATTTGCAAGCTCGATTGCTTTTGCTTTGTAAGAAGCTTTATCAGCCCAAGTTTGTTCAGGCATTAACACTTCGTCAGGTACACCTGGTACGTGAAGTGGAACTTCAAGACCGAAGATGTCATGTTTAGCTGTTTCAGTTTTTGCAAGTTCACCGCTTAATGCTGCTTGAATCATTGCACGAGTATAACCTAAGTTCATACGTTTACCAACGCCGTATTCGCCGCCAGTCCAGCCAGTGTTTACTAGGAATACTTTCGCATCGTGTTTCTCGATTTTTTCACCAAGCATTTCAGCGTAGCGAGATGCATCAAGTGGTAAGAATGGTGAACCGAAGCAAGTTGAGAATGTAGCTTGCGGAGATGTAACACCGCGCTCTGTTCCTGCTAGTTTACTAGTGTAACCACTTAAGAAATGATACATAGCTTGCTCTTTTGATAACTTACTGATTGGAGGCAATACGCCAGATGCATCAGCAGTTAAGAAAATAATAGTATTTGGGTGTCCAGCAACACTTGGCAGTACGATATTGTCGATCGCATGCATAGGGTATGCAGCACGAGTATTTTCTGTTAAAGTAGTATCGTTGTAGTCTGCGATACGCGTTTGGTTATTAATGATAACGTTTTCTAAAACGGATCCGAATTTGATTGCATCGAAAATTTGTGGTTCTTTCTCGTGAGAAAGGTTTACACATTTTGCATAGCAACCGCCTTCAATATTGAATACACCGTTATCAGACCAACCGTGCTCATCATCACCGATTAATTTACGGTTTGGATCAGCAGATAAAGTTGTTTTACCTGTTCCAGATAAACCGAAGAATAGTGCTACGTCACCTTCTTCACCTACGTTTGCAGAGCAATGCATAGAAAGAATATCTTGTTCAGGTAGTAAGAAGTTCATAATAGAGAAGATTGATTTTTTCATTTCTCCAGCGTATTCTGTACCACCAATTAGTACAATACGTTTTTCGAATGAAACCATAATGAATGCTTCAGAGTTTGTACCGTCAACAGCTGGATCAGCTTTGAAATTCGGTGCAGAAACAATTGTGAACCCTGACTCATGAGTTGTTAATTCTTCTTCAGTTGGACGAATGAATAATTGATGTACAAATAAATTGTGCCATGCATATTCATTAATAACTTGAATTGGTAGGCGGTAATTGCGGTCAGCGCCTGCAAATCCTTTGAAGACGAATAACTCTTCTTTTTCTTTTAAGTATTCTAAAACTTTAGTATATAATTTATTAAAATGTTCTTCAGAAATCGGTTGGTTCACAGCTCCCCAAGCAATTTTGTCAGCAACCGATGCTTCTTTCACAATAAATTTATCTTTAGGAGAACGTCCTGTATATTTTCCTGTTGAAGCAGAAACGGCACCAGTAGAAGTTAATTTCCCTTCATTTCGCATTAATACTTTTTCCACTAATTGCGGAACACTTAGTTGAATCTGTGCATTGCTTCCGTTCAATAATTCGTGTAAACCAATTTGGACATTCACAGTACTCATATTTATATACCATCCTTTTCATTTAATGAAATATTTCTCGTAATCCCCAACAAGAGTATAACACAATTATATAAATAATGTATACTATTTATTTCTTTTTGTTTGTGTGAATGTATTATTTCCCTATTAATATTTCATTTTAGGCGTATTGAGAAAAACTTTCAGGAAAATGTGAATATTAATTGACAAATGAATATCATTTCTTTAGTATAGGTTGGGACGGATACTCTCTTATCCCGAGCTGGCGGAGGGACAGGCCCGATGAAGCCCAGCAACCTCACTTGTATTGATAAATGCAGGTGAATAGGTGCTAAAACCTGTGCGAGGCTACAGGTCTCGAACGATAAGAGCGAAGGGCAAAAAGCAGTATGCAAGTAGCAAATTAAACCTTTCCTCTATGTAAAGTAGGAAAGGTTTTTCTGTATGCTTGTGTGGGAGAATAAATGTATGTCGCAGTTTGTGGCAAATTAAGGATGAGTTCCGTACAATATATACAATTACTGTAGGGAGGTTTACCACATGACAAAAAAACGTCATCTGTTCACATCTGAGTCTGTAACTGAAGGACATCCAGATAAAATTTGTGACCAAATTTCTGATTCAATTTTAGATGCGATCTTATCAAAAGACGCAAATGCACGTGTAGCTTGTGAAACAACTGTAACAACTGGTTTAGTATTGGTAGCGGGGGAAATTACGACTTCTACTTACGTAGATATTCCGAAAATCGTTCGTGAAACAATTCAAGGCATTGGTTACACACGCGCAAAATACGGATTCGATGCAGAAACTTGTGCTGTTTTAACATCTATCGATGAGCAGTCTGCTGACATCGCTATGGGTGTTGACCAAGCGCTAGAAGCACGCGAAGGTCAAATGACTGACGCTGAGATTGAGGCAATTGGTGCAGGAGACCAAGGTTTAATGTTTGGTTTTGCATGTAATGAAACACAAGAATTAATGCCACTTCCAATCTCGCTTGCTCACAAATTAGCTCGCCGTTTAACTGAAGTACGTAAAGATGATACATTATCATACTTACGTCCAGATGGAAAAACGCAAGTTACAGTTGAGTATGATGAAAATGGTAAACCAGTACGTGTTGATACTATCGTAATTTCTACACAACATCACCCAGATGTTACATGGGAAGAAATCGATCGCGACTTAAAAGAGCACGTAATTAAAGCTGTAGTACCAGCAGAATTAATGGATGGAGAAACGAAATTCTTCATTAATCCAACTGGTCGCTTCGTAATTGGTGGACCACAAGGTGATGCTGGCTTAACAGGACGTAAAATCATCGTTGATACTTACGGTGGATACGCTCGCCACGGTGGCGGTGCATTCTCTGGTAAAGATGCAACAAAAGTTGACCGTTCTGCAGCATATGCAGCTCGTTATGTTGCGAAAAACATCGTAGCAGCTGGTCTTGCTGACAAAGCAGAAGTACAACTTGCATACGCAATCGGTGTAGCACAACCAGTATCAATTTCAGTTGATACATTCGGCACAGGTAAAGTATCTGAAGACGTACTAGTAGAACTAGTTCGTAACAACTTCGATCTTCGCCCAGCTGGTATTATTAAAATGCTAGACTTACGTCGCCCAATTTACAAACAAACAGCAGCTTACGGCCACTTCGGACGTACTGATGTAGATCTTTCATGGGAACGTACAGACAAAGCTGCAGCTTTAAAAGAGCAAGCTGGTCTATAATATATGAAAAAAAGCTTTGCGCGGTGAGCGCAAAGCTTTTTTTATTTCGTTTTACTTACAATTTGAATACATGAACTACAATATACTTCTCCATCTAGCTCAATATACTTTTTCATATTAGTCATGCCACTTGCTGGAAATGGCATATGAATCCAAGCCTTTTCATACGTTTGTATTTCCTTTTTACATGATTTACAAAGGGTGGGTTTCTTCTGGAACATATGTAATCAACCGTTCATTTGACGTGCTTTACTTGCGCAAAAGGCACTGCTTAGTAAAAATAGTGTCGCGAATATAATGCTTACTAATGTAGCGTATGGAATTGCGCCTTTTAAGGAAAAGCCGACAGTGATTGAAGCGATGAATAAGAGGATAAATGTTGTTGTTAATTTTTTATATAGTTCCATAATATGTAGACCTCCAATTTATTTTTTAGTACAAGTTTTAAAATTGAATTCTATTATGTAGAAAATATAAGGAGTAGCTAAAGATGTGTAGTCTAGGAGTATAAGAAAGTGCACTTTCCTTTTTGTGGATTAGTATACTTATATTGTATCATGTCGCATGATTGGCTTCATACATAATTGTGTAAAGATATGTATGATAAAATGAAGAAAAGTCTTTAAGAAAGGAAAGATAAAAAATGAGTGTAACTGAACATAAAAAACAAGCCCCAAAAGAAGTGCGTTGCAAGATTGTTACGATTTCCGATACACGTACGGAAGAAACGGATAAGAGCGGACAACTATTACATGAATTGTTAAAAGAAGCGGGCCATACAGTAACCTCTTATGAAATTGTAAAAGATGATAAAGAAAGTATTCAGCAAGCAGTGTTAGCTGGTTATCATAAGGAAGATGTAGATGTTGTATTAACAAATGGCGGTACTGGTATTACGAAGCGTGATGTAACAATTGAAGCAGTGTCAGCTCTATTAGATAAAGAGATTGTCGGGTTTGGTGAGTTGTTCCGCATGATTAGTTATTTAGAAGATATCGGGAGCAGCGCAATGTTAAGTAGAGCGATTGGGGGTACAATTGGGCGCAAAGTAGTTTTCTCGATGCCAGGATCGAGCGGGGCGGTTCGCCTTGCGATGAATAAATTAATTTTACCGGAATTAGGCCATATTACATTTGAGCTACATCGCCAATGAGTAGGTGGGCTGGAATTGTATTAGCGGGCGGTATGTCGAGTAGATTTGGTGAGCCGAAAGCGTTAGCGAGCTGGCAAGGTAGTACTTTTATTGAGCATATTTTGAAAGAGATGACAAGTGCGCTCCAAGAAGTTGTAGTCATTAGTCATTCTGATATAAAAGAGCGAGTAGAGCAATTCGTACAAGTTCCTGTTATAGAAGATATCCCGCACTATAAAGGGAATGGACCGCTGGCCGGTATTGTATCAGGAATGGAATACATAGAAGCAGATTGGTATGCTATTATGCCTTGCGATGCGCCAAATGTTTCGCATGAATGGTTTACCATTTTACTGGAGCAAACGAGCAATGAATATGATGCAGTTGTACCTATTATTAATGGAAGAAAACAGCCGCTACTTGCAGCGTATCATAACCGCGTGAAAGAAAAGATTTATGCTTTACTTCAGGAAGAGAAAAGAAGTATGGGGCAGCTTTTATCACAATGTAATGTGAAGTATGTTGCTGGAGAAGATGTACAAGCGAATACAGATTGGTTTATAAATGTAAATACAAAAGAAGAATATGTGCAGGCTCAAAAAGACCTTTCAAATGAATGAAAGGTTTTTTGATATACAGAATTGGGGAACAATTGCTGTATAAAGGTATGTGAGTAAGTTGATTTTAAGGGGAATTCTTAAAATCATTATACAGCAAAAACACTGTATAACCATATATTAATTTTTATGGGTTTTTATTACAAGTCTGTTTAGTTATGTTTATTTTTGCTATAATGAATATGGAAATAAATGATATTTCACCTTATGTATCATTCATTCAACTAAAATTTACAAGTGTGTAATAAACTCCCTTCGTTTTTTGAAGGGAGTTTTTCTGTTCAAGCAAGTAACTCTGATGCGGTATGCTGAAGGACTTCTTCATACTGGTTAAGTAAGCCGCGAAAGATCTCATCCCAGCTTTTTGATTTTGCAAAAGATGAAGCTGCTATTCCCATCTGCTCAAGTTTTTCTTCATTTTGCAATAAAGAATAAATGGATGATAGAAATGCATCCTCATTTTTAGGGGGACAAAGAATTCCCGTTTTTCCATCTGTAATAATATTTTTAACCCCGCCACTATTTGCACCAATGACAGGTGTGCCACATGCGAGTGATTCAAGTACGACATTTCCGAATGTTTCAGTAGCTGATGGAAATACCATTATGTTAGAACAAGCATATGCTTCAGCTAAATCTGCACTTTGTAAATAGCCAGTAAAAGTGACATTTGTTTGTGGAACAGCTTCACGCAAATTTGTTGCTAGAGGTCCGTCTCCTGCGATGAGCCAATGAATGTCGTTTCGAGTATGCGATGTTTTAACGATAAGGTTTTGCAACGTATCAATATCTTTTTCAGGAGCAATTCGTCCTACATAGGAAAGAACGTACTTCGCTGTAATATTATATTTTTTTCGGAATAGGTCTGTATTGTAAGCTGGATGAAAGAGTGTGCAATCTACACCACGTCCCCAAATGGAGAGGGCCTGAAAGCCTTTATTTTTTAATTGATGTAATGTTTCAGAGGAGGGAACAAAATTTTTTTGCATATGACTATGAAACCATTTTAAATAGTTCCAAAGCATATTGGAGAGAAATTCAATTTTGTAATAGCGTAAATACGCATCGAAATCAGTATGATAAGAACCGACAACTGGGATGTTTAACTTTTTGGCGTAATACAGTCCACAAAGTCCCATGTTGAAAGGTGTGGCAATGTGAATAATGTCAGGTTTAAAGGAATGAAGTTCCCGTTTAATACGCGGAGTAGGAAAAGAAAAGCGACATTCTGGATATAATATTGTTAACGGGATACTTCTCATCTTGTTCACATTAGCTACGAAATTATCTTCAGCTGTATGCTGAGGGGCGAAAACAGAATAGGCGATCTGTTCTTTCTGAAAGTAACTTGTTAATCGTTCTAACGTTTTCGCAACCCCGTTAACTTGTGGCGTAAAAGTATCGGTAAAAATGGCGACTCTCATCATATCACTCCTTTATGTGAAAAGTGGGATGAATTGATAAAAAGAGATGATGCCAGAGCAAGTGCCAAGGCACATGCCGACGAACACATCTGACGGATAGTGAAGTCCTAAATAAATACGTGAAATACCGACGCATAATGCTAACGGTAATAGGAAAGCAAGTAAGCTTGGATTATAGCAAATAAATGGAATGAAGACAGAGAAAACGGCTGTTGTATGACCAGACGGGAAAGAGTGGTCTTTTAATGGATGGACTGGATATTTCGCATCCTGAATTGTTAAATAAGGACGTTTTCGTGGATACCACCTTTTTAATATTTGTACAGGAATATGGCTAATTGCTAAAGAAATAGCAGTAGCGATTGCTGCTTGGTGTAAAGTCCCTTTTGCAAAAATTAAAAAGAAAAGTGTAAGTGCAATGGAGAAAGTAGCACCACCGATATGGGTAATATTGCTGAAAAAGATGTTTAATGTTTTTTGATCAAAGTAGCGATTAATTCCTTTAAAAATGTAACATTCTATTTTATATAATCCACTGACCTTCATGAAAATTCTCCTCCCTCGTTTACATATATATGGAGATATTAGCTTTTATTTTAATAAGATTTTGTTGAGGGAGTAATAATATTTTGTAAAGAAAAAGTTAGATTTTATATAAAAAAAGCTGCCAATCTTATGGCAGCGGAAATTTACTTCTGTAATGATTTATAATATTGACCTTTTTCAACGTATTGCGTACGAATACGCTCCATATCTTTACGGTCTTCTTCTGTTAATTCACGAATGACTTTCGCGGGACGACCGAAAGCTAACGTGTTTGGTGGAATTTTCTTTCCTTGTGAAACGAGGCTTCCGGCACCGATAAAAGCTCCTTCGCCAATTTCAGCACCATCTAATATAATGGATCCCATTCCAATTAAAGCATCCTTTTTAATATGACAGCTATGTAAAATAACTTGATGCCCAACTGTAACATCATCTTCTAAAATAAGAGGATACTGAGGGCTTTGGTGGAGTGTACATTGGTCTTGTACATTTACTCGGTCTCCAATGATTGTTGCTGACACATCACCACGGATGACTGTATTAAACCAAATACTTGATTCCTCGCCAACGGAAACATCGCCTGTAATCGTAACATAGTCAGCGATAAAAGCACTACTCGCAATTTTCGGATTTTTTTCTTTGTAAGGATATATCATGTAAAGTCTTCCTTTCCTAGAGACTAGTTTTAGTGTATCAAATTATGAGAAAGAGTGAAATGGAGGAGGTCCATATGTGGAATTATGAAGCAGAGGAAGCGAAAGCTGTCATTGTTATCGTGCACGGCGCAATGGAATATCACGGACGTTACGAAGCCGTTGCGGAAATGTGGAATCACATCGGCTACCACGTCGTGATGGGGGACCTTCCGTCACATGGAACGACTTCAAGAAATAGAGGACATATTGATTCATTTGATGAATACATAGAGGAAGTTAAATTATGGGTGAAAGAAGCAAGAAAGTATAGGTTACCTATTTTTCTATTCGGTCATAGTATGGGTGGTCTTATCGTCATTCGTATGATGCAAGAAACGAAGAGAGAAGATGTAGAGGGTATTATTTTGAGTTCGCCTTGTTTAGGGGTAGTGACTGGACCCTCTGCTCCGCTTCAATTTGCTGCAAAAATATTAAATGTTGTGGCTCCAAAATTGCAATTTGCAACGAATCTTACGGTGGAAATGTCAACAAGGAATCATGAAGTGAGAGATGCAATGGAGAATGATTCATTGTTCTTGCGCAAAGTATCAGTACGTTGGTATAGTGAATTGATTAAGTCTATCGAAATTGCTCATAAAAAAATAGACGATTTTCCAGACGTTCCGCTCTTGCTAATGCAAGCATGTGAGGATAAACTTGTAGATAAAACACGTGTCCGCATGTGGTTTGATAATGTTAAAATAAGTGATAAGGCATATAAAGAATGGCCGAATTGTTATCACGAGTTATTAAATGAGTATGAGCGTGATGAAATTTTGAATTATATTCAGTCATTTACTGAAATACATGTCAATAATATAGTAAAAACAAACAAATAAATCATTATTTGTACATTTAATAGAGGAGATGAAGGAAGAAGTGAACGTACCGAGTAATCCCATAACGCTCATGGCGAAAGTATACCGTGATGTGTTTCCGGTTGTACACCATGAGCTAGCGATGTGGAAAGAGCGTGCCTACCATATTCCGAATGATGAGCTTCATAGTCAGGCAATCGCAAGTATTGAGCATAAAACGTTTCATTGTGAGGGTGGTGGCATTTTATCGCTGCTAGCAAATGAACACCGAGAGGAATGTATTCGTTTTATCGTAGCGTATCAAACAATCAGTGACTATTTAGATAATTTATGTGATCGCAGTACATCACTTGATCCGAATGATTTTGCCGCTCTACATGAATCAATGTTAATGGCACTATCACCTGAAGTGGAAGGTGGCGGTAATTATTATCGTTATCGTGATGATCAAGATGATGGTGGTTATTTAGATGAACTTGTTGAAACGTGCCAAGATGTTTTAAAGAAAACGAAGCACTATGAAAAAATTGCTCCTGTTCTGCATGAACTTGCTTGTTATTATTGTGATTTGCAAATTCATAAACACGTGAAGTTAGAAGAAAGAGAGCCGCGCCTGAAAACTTGGTTTGAAGCACATAAAGAAAACTTACCTGAGATGAGTTGGTTTGAGTTTTCAGCATGTGCCGGTTCTACACTTGGAATTTTCTGTCTTGTAGCATATGCATTTCATGATGAATTACATGATGAAGATATTGCGAAAATTAGACAAGGGTACTTCCCTTACGTACAAGGACTTCATATCTTACTTGATTATTTCATCGATCAAGAAGAAGACCGTATAGGCGGGGATTTGAATTTCTGTAGTTATTATGAAAACGAGCAAGCTATATTAGATCGTATGAAACACTTTGTAGAAGAAGCAGAGAAGAGCATTGGTGATTTACCTCATGCGAAGTTTCATCGTCTCATAAGCCGAGGATTACTTGGTATTTATTTATCAGATCAAAAAGTATCAGCACAAAAGAATATGCACAAAATGGCACGGCGCATTGTAAAATACGGAGGCCTCACTTCACGATTCTTCTATTGGAACGGGAAGATGTACCGAAAGAAAATGGCGCAGTGATGAAGAAAACCACTCATGTAGAGTGGTTTTCTTTTTATTATGATCGTATTTTTGAAAATACATATATGAGAAGTTCAATCGCAAAAATAACTAAAACAGATAGTCCGAATAAAGGCATGACAGCGCCTAGTATAATCATCATGATAAAGAAAACGAGTACGCTTTTCTTATCTCTTTGCTTTGGAGGTGCTGCTAATTTTCCTTTTGGCTTTCTTGCTAACCACATTTTTACTCCGTAATAAATAAGAAGTAATAGAGATAATGTCGTTAGTAAGCATAATATTTTATTTGGCCATCCGAATAAATGTCCTTCGTGAAGTGGGATGCCGTAAGTGAACCATTGTGCAAGTAATCCATAATCACGATAGTCCGTTTTTGAAATGAGTTCCCCGCTATATTGATCAAAGTAAGCTGTTATCTCTTCACTTGGTGCAACATGCATACCTGTAATACCAGAACCGCTCGATTTCGAAACAGTGAATACACCTTTCGGATCAGCTGGTAGTGAAATAACATATGGCTTCTTTATTTCAATTCCTTTTTGTAATTCATCGACAGAAATTGCTTTCGGTTCATTTGAATTCGATTCAGGAGGAGCTTCTTTTCTTGTTGCCCACGGCAATTCTTTTACCTTTGATTCAGGCGGTGCCATGTACAATTTTGGATATCCGAGTGATTCATTAGAAGATGCAATTTTATAAATTTGGTTCCCCATAAATCCTGACCATGGCAATCCAGATGCGATTAGCAGAAAGAGAGGAATTGTAAATATAATACCGATAATAGAATGACGTCTTTTTGCCTTTTCTCGCTTATTGGATGATGGTGTGTTTTTGAATTGGCGTATACTCATGTACAATCCGGTTACAATTAAAAAGATTGTCCAGCATGCCGCAAGTTCTACAGTATAGTTGACGACAGTGCCACCAACTAAAAGAGAACTATGTAATTCCCGCATGATATTGGCAAACGTTTCACTTGCGTTTTGATCCTCAACAATTTGATTATTACTATCTAAATACACATATTTTTGTTGCCCAGTATACTCATTTGCAATCGTAAGTCTCGTATTATAATCCCCATTAAACTCACTAATTTTCGCCACGCTATAATGTGGATATTTTTTCTCTGTTAAGGAAATAGAATCAGCCATCGAAATAGATTCTGTTTGAGCGCTCTTTCCAAAATATAAATCTTTATAGATGAAATCTTCAACTTCCTCCCGAAATAAATACCCAATTCCGCTCAGTGACAAAGTAATAAGAAGCGGCGTAATAAAAAGTCCAGCATAAAAATGCCAACGCCAAAAAATGTAATGAAGCGAACGATTTACTTTCATACTTTCAGTTCCCCTAACCTTCCCTATATGAATAACTACTTATTTAATATAGCGAGATTAAGTGTGATTACTTTGAAAGAATTGTGAAGAAAGTTAAAAGTTTTTAGGGGTTTCAACGTTTATAAATGTTTCTTCTTATTTGATAAATACATTTCAACAACAGCATCAGCAAGACATTGAGAGGAATCAACAAAATCCTCACTAGCCACTACATTCAAATCAGTGCATGCGATAATTGCAGTATCTATTTCATCTCTCAGTTGTAAAACGAGCGTATTCCACAATTCGCGAGCTTCTTCAATCTCTCCAGATTTAATGCAAGTAATAATTTGATTAATGCTTTCCTGCCATTTTTCATGATGAATGTATTCTATATTACGCTTTGCAATCCCATCTTGGTAAATCCTAGCTTGAACAGTTGCTTCTGTTGCGAGAAGAGCGACTCTTTTTGTATTTTCAGGAATTGCTTGTAACGTTTCATCGACTATATTTAAAATCGGGATAGAAAGCGAACGCTGTAATTCTTCAAAATAAAGATGCGCCGTATTACACGGCATGGCAATAAAGCTTACGCCAGTACTTTCAAGTTTTTGTGCTCCGTCAATAATCGCTTTTTTCATCGCTCCGTGATCAATAGGGCGATCCATGTAAAACGGTGTTGGACACGAGTAGATCATCATATGAGGAAAGTCCATATCATGCTTTGCTCCGTATATTGTTTGGCACCTTGCTACAACTGTATCGACGAATGGTCCAGTTGATTTTGGACCCATTCCTGCTAGTATTCCGATCATTGGTTTGTCTCCTTTAAGATTGTATATATCCATTATATAGGAGGATAACAAAAAAACGTGCAGTGAATGCACGTCTTTTTTTGTTATGTTTTGTCGAACAATCGATATATCCGAGAAATCGTTGATATATTGTAAGTTATGATAGATATATCGAAAAAATCGTTGATATATCCCGAGTTACGATAGATATAATTGAAAAATCGTTGATATATTCCCCCGCATTAACGGGCAGTAAAACTCCCACCTTAAAATTCGCCTGGAGCAAAGAGGTTAGGTGGGAGATAAACTGCCCATAAATGCCCGATTGGTTCAACTAATAATCAGTGGGGATGCCCCCACTGATTAAAGTTTCACTTTATCGCTTTTCAATCGCCACAATAAATGGCGGGTTATTTTGCTGGTTAATGAAGCCATATCGTAGTACGTGAGCTTGTTTTTGGTCTAGTTTTTCAGCAAATGTAAGTACAGCGTCGCGTTCTACTTGTCCTTCTGGATGTCCGTGGTAAATGACAAGAACGATGATACCTTCAGGTGCCATTACTTCTAATAGTTGTTCGATCGCTGAGATTGTTGAGTTCGGTTTTGTAACGATATGCTTGTCTCCGCCTGGAAGGTAACCTAAGTTGAAAATTGCGCCTGTTACTTTTCCTTTTGCATCTTCTGGTAATACGGATAGAAGAGTATCGTGACTATCGTGAACTAAAACAGTACGTTCAAAAAGTTCTTTTTCTTTTAGATGAGTTGTTGAGCTTTCGATTGCCTCTTTTTGAATATCAAATCCAAATACTTTTCCGCTATCTCCAACGATTTCAGCTAGGAAGCAAGTGTCATGGCCGTTTCCTAAAGTTGCATCTACAGCGTAATCGCCTTCTTTTACTGCCGTTTGCAGAAGCGAGCGAGCAAACGGTAATACACGTTCTAATTTCATTTTTGTTTCTCCTCATTTGCATATTTTCCTTGCCAGCTTCCGCGGCGTACAAATTCTGCATCGATGGAATTTAATACTTCCCATTTATTTAAGCTCCACATTGGGCCAATCATTAAATCAGGCGGACCGTCACCTGTGATGCGGTGCACAATTACGTCTTCTGGAATCATTTCAAGTTGGTCAACAACGAGACTTACGTAATCTTCAAGAGAAAGGAACTCGAGTTGTCCTTTTTCATATTGCTTCACCATTGGCGTTCCTTTTAATAAGTGAAGTAAATGAATTTTAATTCCTTGTACGTCAAGCTTTGCTACTTCACGAGCTGTTTCCATCATCATGTCGTAATCTTCAAGTGGAAGACCATTAATAATATGAGAGCAAACTCTAATGCCATGCTTACGTAATTTATTTACACCTTCCACGTAAGATGGGTAATCATGAGCGCGATTAATAAGGTTTGCAGTTCGTTCGTGAACAGTTTGTAAACCGAGTTCAACCCAAAGGTATGTGCGTTTATTTAAGTCCGCTAAATATTCAACGACATCGTCTGGTAAGCAATCTGGACGAGTCGCGATAGAAAGACCGACAACGTCTTTTTCTGCTAGAAGCGGTTCGAATTTTTCTTTTAAAACTTCAAGTGGTGCATGTGTATTTGTGTACGCTTGGAAATAAGCGATACATTTTCCGTCTTTCCACTTTGAGCGCATTTTTTCTTTCATTTCATGATATTGCGTTATAACATCATCGCGGCGATCACCAGCGAAGTCACCAGATCCGGCAGCACTGCAAAATGTACAACCGCCGTAAGCAACTGTACCGTCCCGGTTCGGGCAATCGAAGCCAGCATCTAATGAAACTTTAAAGATTTTTTCACCAAATTCATTTCGTAAATGGTAATTCCATGTATGATAACGTTTATTGTCGTTTGTATATGGAAAAGGGTTTTGAACCTTCATTACTTTCCCTCCTAAGCCGAGTCAAAATGAAACAAAATCCATTATAACATACTCATAAGGTAGAGATGGAAGGGACACACTAAAGGGGAATTGAAGCAAGGAGGGACAATTATGGCAGAGCGTCAATCACTTGAATCGTATATTACACAAGCGGAACAAGCGGTGGAATATGCGAAAGAACAATTAGACCAAGGTATGAGACAAGAGCATTACAATACGATGGAGTATTCGGATGCGCAGTTACAATTAGAACAAGCATATAACGATTTACAAACGATGCAACAACATGCGAATGATGAGCAACGTGAGCAGTTAAATAGAGCGCGTATGGCAATTCGCCAATTGCAACATCAAATGATTATTACACCGCACTAATAAGGAGTGAATGTAATGGCGAAACGTTCAGATCAAAATAATCCAGAGCAAAAAACGCAAAATGGACATAACGCTGAATTTTCGAATGAGCTTGATCCGATTGTTCAAGTAAAACAGCGTAATAGTAAAAAAGGACAACCGCAAAAATCGAAACAATCAGAGTAAACCAGGTCGAAATATGACCTGGTTTTATTTTGTTATATGACAATAATGTAAGATTACTGTAAGGTTTGTCGATAGTTGTGAGCAACTTTCTCCAGTAGAGTAAGGAAGGATTAAATTTTATACAAGGAGTTGCTTTATGGGGAACAATATTACAAACAAGCGAATTGATGAGTTAGATTACATTCGTGGCTTTGCACTACTAGGGATTATTTTAGTAAATATTCTCGCACTACTTAACATTAAAATTCCAGATCCTAATACAGTGGATGCTAGCTATCAAAGATTTTTATATTTATTTGTAGAAGGTCGTTTCTTCTCAATCTTCTCATTCTTATTTGGAGTGGGATTCTATATCTTTATTTCAAGAGCGATTGCGAAAGGGAAAAATGGCTATGTTTTATTTTTACGTCGCTTAGTAGCATTATTTATTTTTGGTTTAATTCATCACATGTTTCAGCCTGGAGAAGCATTAGCGTTATACGCAATTTGCGGGTTAATCGTTTTACCGTTTTATAAAGCGAAAAAAGAAGTGAACTTAGTACTAGGACTTATTTTGACAATTACCTTCAGTGTAATGGGAATTAAAGAGTTATTACCACTTGGCTTAATTTTATTAGGGCTTGCTGCAGGACAATATCGTGTATTTGAAAATCTCACGCAAAATATAAAGAAAGTCGCTATTTTTACAGGTGTTATGTTTGTTTTAAGTGTCGTAGCTGTATGGTATCAATACGGGCACATTCCTGCTGAACCATTTATAAATATGATACTTGAGAATGATGATGGAACAATGAATGCTGCAGGCCAATTTTTAAAAATTGGTGTTACAGTAGGACCTATTATTTCAGCTTTCTATGTTGGAGCTTTAATTTTATTACTTCAATTAAAACCGGTTCAAACATTGTTAGCACCACTGAAATATTATGGACGAATGGCTTTAACAAATTATATTGGACAAACTGCAATGATTTTAATTGCGGGCAGTGTATTTAACTTTGCAGAAAACTTAACGTACATGCAGACGTTATATGTGTGTATTGCAATTTATGCAATTCAAATTTTGTTTAGCGTGATTTGGATGAAGGTCTTTAAAATGGGTCCACTAGAATGGATTTGGCGAGTTGTTACTTACTGGACGGTAACACCTTTAAAGAAATAAAGAGAGAAGTGGGTTGTTCCTTTTGTGGAACAGCCCATTTTTATTGTCATCTTTTTCGGTAAGTCGATATTACTTGTCGAATCGCTAATAAAATTTTCATTTATCAACGAACCTTACACACTCATCTTTTTTATATTACAAAAGTGTAAGGTAAATGTAATGTTAACAAATAGCAGTTCACTTCCAAAAAGCGCAAAATAGGTAATGGAAAAACAAGCGTAGGAGGATATATATGACGAAACCAGTTGTAGACGTGAAAAACGTCCAAAAAGTGTACGGTAAAAAAGGTGAGAACCAATCACATGCGTTAAAAGGTGTTTCATTCTCAATTCAAGAGGGTGAGTTTGTTGGAATTATGGGGCCATCTGGTTCTGGTAAAACGACATTGTTAAATGTAATTTCAACGCTTGATAAAGCAACGGGCGGCGTTGTTGAAATTGCGGGTACGGACATTACGAAAATGAAGCAAGGTGAACTTTCTGATTTTCGTTCACAAAAGTTAGGATTCATTTTCCAAGACTTCAACTTATTAGAGAACTTATCTATTTATGAAAACATTGCACTTCCACTTTCTCTTCAAGGTGTTTCATCACGTAACATTGGACCAAAAGTAGAAAAAGTAGCGGGTATGCTAGGGATTACAGAAATTCTTCAAAAGTATCCATCTGAAGTATCTGGTGGGCAGAAACAACGTTCAGCAGCAGCGCGCGCACTTGTGCATGAGCCAGCAATTATTTTAGGGGACGAGCCAACAGGAGCACTTGATTCTAAAAATGCAGCGAGTTTACTTGATGCGATGACAAACTTAAATGAAGAACAAGGCGTATCTATTATGATGGTTACACATGATCCGTATAGTGCAAGTTATTGTCAGCGAATTTTATTCATTCAAGATGGTGAGCTGTATAAAGAAATTCATCGCGGTGGTACGCGTGAAGAGTTCTACAAAGAAATTTTAGATGTACTTGCAGATTTAGGTACACAAAAAGCGTAAGAAAGGAGGTTCCAGTATGTTATTTAAACTTTCCATGTCGGGGCTGAAAAGTAAGCTGAAAGATTATATCGTCTTACTTGTCGGTCTTGTCATGTCGATTTCAATTTTTTACATGTTCCAAACGTTAGCGCTGAATAAAGCGTTTATCGAATCTAACTCAGTTATTCAATCAATTGGATTCGTATTCCAAGCAGGTTCATTTTTACTAGCTATTATAACGTTCTTCTATATTTTATATGCGAACTCTTTCTTATTATCTCTTCGTCAAAAAGAGTTCGGTATGTATATGATGCTAGGAGCAAAAAAGCATAAAGTTACATTACTTATGTTTATTGAAACGATCGTATTAGGCGCTGCGTCTCTTGCCATTGGTATTACAGTTGGTGTAGGACTTGCAGAGGGTATCGGACAATTATTAATGAAACAATTAGAATTTGCTGGTGAAGGCTATAAAGCATTTTACCTGCCATCTATGACTGTTACTTGCATCTTCTTCTTTGCGCTATTTGTATTATCAGCAATTATGAACAGTATTAAATTATCACGTATTTCTGTACTGCAACTTGTACATGCAGATGCACAAACAGAACGTGTTGTGGTAAAAGGAAAAATGACAGGTTTAGTTGCATTCCTAGCGGTTATTTTATTAGGTATTGGTTATGCAGCTATGATTAATATGGAAACATTAAGAGAAATGGGAATCCTTATTGCATTAGTTACAACAACAGCAGGTACTTATATGCTATTTGGATCACTCCTTCCAGTTATTATTAAAAAGTTAAAGAGTAATAAAAAGCGTAGTGAAAAAGGACTTAATGCTTTTACATTTGCACAATTAAATTTCCGTATTAATAGCTTAACAAAGGTACTTGCAACAGTAGCGATGTTAGTTGCTCTTGGAGCTGGTGCAATTTCAGGTGGTATGGCATTTAAAAATAACGTTATAAAAACGGTTGATGGATTTGAAATTTACGATTCAATTGTTCATAATCCTACAGCTGAAGAGAAGAAAATTTTAGATGGTATATCATTTAAAAATAAAGCTGAGTACCGTTATAAAGTAGACGACAAATATATTTATTATGTAAAAGAAGATTTAGAGAAACATAAGCCATTTATTCGAGATGGTGTAGGTAAAGAAAGTTTCGGTAAATATAAAGAAGTTTCAGGAGAAGCTCCAGTAGGTACAGTAGCAGGAGTGAGGTCAGAACAAGATAAAAATGAAAAAACAATGCCGGAAGAATGGGATGAGGCATTTAGAACAATCCAACCATATTATATATACCAAGATCGTGCCATTAAAGTTGTAGATCAAAAAATGTACGATACTGTAAATGGTAAAGAAGGAATCGTATTTACTGGAAAAACAGACGATTTCGTAGCATACACAAAAGAATGGAAAAAAATTGACGAGTTGCAGCTAGCTAAATATAAAAATGTAAAAGCTGAGCAAATGAGTAGTAAATATCAAGTGTATGACATGTTCTACGGTGTTGCGAGCGGAACAGTGTTTATGGGCTTCTTCCTTGGAATTGCTTTCTTAGCAATGATGGCAAGCTGTCTTATGTTCAAAATTCTTTCTGGTGCATCAAAAGATATTACGCGTTATCAAATGCTTCGTAAAATCGGTGTACGCCGTGAATTATTAACGAAATCAATTTATAAAGAGTTATTCTTAGTATTCTTATTCCCAGCAATTGTGGGTATCGCTCACGTATTAGTTGGTATGAATATTTTCGGATTTATTTTAGTCGATCCGTACTTCCGTATTTGGATACCAATCGTAATTTTCGTAGTTATTTACACGATTTATTACCTTATTACAGTTCAATTGTATAAAGGAATTGTTCTTCCGAAAGAAGATTAATAAAAAACCGAGCGAAATTGCTCGGTTTTTATTATTTTCAGAAAAAATACTTTAATGTTACTGAAATATATAATATAATGTAAATAAGTAACGTAATATAAAAGTAGAAGCAGCTGGATAAGGAAAGGAGGAATCCAATCTATAGAAAGAAGCTGAACTTTTATCCCCTATTTCTTTTCTAACCACAACGTATTTGTACAATCGTAAATTTCCAAATTGAAAATTGCTTGGATCACAAAAGTATATTGTGAAAATAATGGATAATACATGGAAATCTCATAGCATGATAAGGTAAAATGGACAACATGATGAGAAAATTACCGTTCATAAGATGAGGAGAATACATGTATGGAAGTTGTAGAGGCATTAAAAGATATAAGCCAAATTGAGGCTATGAAAAAATATTTAAAAGAGCACTCCCAGCGAGACTATCTTTTATTTGTTATTGGAATTAACACAGGATTAAAAATTACAGAACTACTTGGCATGAAATTTGAAGATGTATTAAATGAAGACGGGACTGTTAAAGAGTTTTATTCTCTTCCTGTGAAAGATGAAAAATTTAAACAAGATATTTATTTAAATACAAAAGTAAAAGAAGCGCTTTTAGATTACGTACAATCTATTGGCGTTAAAAGAGAAAATTACGTATTTCAATCTAATAAAACGCCAAATTCAATTACGCGCCAACAAGCGTATCGTGTAATTCATAATGCTGCAGAAGCAGTTGGAGTTGTTGGTAAGATCGGAACGAATTCAATGCGAAAAACGTTTGGATTTCATGCGTACAAAAGAGGGATAGCGATTGCGCTATTGCAAAAACATTTTCATCACGCGACTCCATCAGAGACGCTAAAGTATTTAGGTATCTCAAAGGATGAGACCTTTAAAACGGAGATTGATGTCGATTTATAAAAGCCGTAACTAAAAAAATTAGGAGGCGGAAAATATGAATATTAGAGAGAGTGAACTGCCAGGTATTGGATGTAAGTTTGAAGTGATTACAAAAGGTAATGAAAAGATGGTTATCGTTATTCATGATGATGGCCGAAGAGAAATGTACCATTTTGATGCTGATCATGAGGAGAGTATTTCAAGCGTCTCTCTTCGTGATTCCGAAGCGAGACAAATTGCAGCTATATTGGGCGGAATGGTGTATAGGCCACAAGCTTTAGATACGATTGAAATGGCCTTTGAAGGATTATCAATTGAGTGGTTTAAGGTGGAAAATAATGCACCAGTCGTACAAAAAACAATTGGTAGTTTACATGTCCGAAACACATATAATGTAACGATTATTGCCATTTTGAAAAAGAATATGAAGAAGTTCTTTAATCCAGGCCCAGATTCTATCATTGAAGCTGGCGATATGCTTGTATTATCAGGTGAAAGACATGAAGTAAAAAGAATTATTAATGAGTTGCTTTCAGTAGGAGGGGATTCATAATCGATGGATACTTTAATCTTTGAAGTTGGGACTGCGTTAGTATTAGTCGCTTTTGCAGCTATTCTCGCTGCAAAGTTAAAGTTCTCGATTATTCCGTTTCTCATTATACTCGGTATGCTAGTGGGGCCTCATGCCCCAGATTTAGGGCTTATCGATTTAAGATTTATTGAAAGCGGAGAAGTTATTTCCTTCCTTGGCCGTGTTGGCGTTATATTCCTCTTATTCTATTTAGGCTTAGAATTCTCAATTAAAAAATTAATTAAATCAGGAAAATCAATTGCTTTTGGGGGAACTGTTCATATATCGCTTAATTTTATATTAGGTTTACTTTACGGATATATAATGGGTTTCCCCTTATTAGAAACATTAATTATTGCTGGGATCATAACAATTTCATCGAGTGCAATTGTTGCGAAAGTAATTGTTGATTTAAGAAGATCTGGTAATAAAGAGACGGAACTAATTTTAGGAATCATTATGTTTGACGATATCTTTTTAGCGGTATATTTATCAGTCGTTTCAGGATTAGTACTCGGAGGGGCAACGTCATTTGTAGGTGCTCTCACATCCATTTTAATCGCAGTAGGGTATATGTTACTATTCTTTGTAGTTGCTAGAAAAGCTACAAGGTTTTTAAATAAAATGTTAGATATTTCGTCCAATGAAATTTTTATTATTGTAATATTCGCTATTTTGTTCTTTGTAGCAGGATTTTCAGAAACGATTCATGTTGCAGAGGCGATTGGAGCATTATTACTAGGACTCGTCTTTTCAGAAACGGAGCATAGTGATCGAATTGAACAGCTCGTTGTTCCGTTTCGTGATTTCTTTGGAGCTATATTCTTTTTCAGCTTCGGTTTAAGTATAGATCCATTTTCACTTGGAGGAGCAGTGTGGTTGGCATTAGGAGCAGTTTTTATTACTCTTATCGGTAATTTTACCGCTGGAATGGTTGCGGGGCGTAAAGCGGGATTATCGCATAAGGCTTCTACGAATATTGGTTTAACACTTGTATCACGCGGAGAGTTTTCCATTATCGTCGCGAATATTGGAATTGCGGGCGGCTTAATGGCAACGATTAAACCATTCTCAGCCCTGTATGTTTTAATATTGGCATCGTTAGGACCTTTGTTAACGAAAGAATCTGGGAGAATATATTCCGTATTAGATAAAATATTTAAATGGAGCGCTAAAGAACGTGCGAAGCGAGAAAAAGAAGTTGGATAATATAAATAAGGGGAGACTGTATGAAGTTCATACAGTCTCCCCTTATTTATATATTGTTACTGATGTCGTTTTTGTCGGTAAGTCAATATATTTTCAAACAGGGATCAGTATAATTTCATTTACCGATGAACCATTATCTGAATTTCATCAACTATTAATCAGTTGCCTTCCTATTTAAAAACGACTACAATTTTACTGTTATATATATGAACGAAAAAAATAGAATAGGAGGGGAAACTATGCCAAGGAAAGTATGGCTATTAGTAGCTGGGATGATTATTAATGTCACGGGTGCTTCTTTTTTATGGCCTTTTAATACAATTTATTTGCATGATCACCTAGGAAAATCTTTATCTGTGGCCGGAATGGTATTAATGATCAACTCGCTTACTGGTGTAATCGGAAACTTGCTCGGCGGTGTTTTATTTGATAAATGGGGCGGTTATAAATCAACTTTAGTAGGAATTGTTATTACACTTGTATCAATTTTAGGTCTTGTGTTCTTCCACGGTTGGCCGTTATATGTTGTGTGGCTAGCGTTAATCGGCTTCGGTTCTGGAATGGTCTTCCCATCGATGTATGCGATGGTTGGTACGGTTTGGCCAGAGGGCGGAAGACGGGCATTTAATGCGATGTACGTTGGACAAAATGTTGGTATTGCGATTGGAACAGCGTGTGGTGGATTAGTTGCATCATATCGTTTTGATTATATTTTCTTAGCGAATTTTATTTTATATTTTGTTTTCTTCTTAATTGCTTTTATTGGATTCCGTGGTATGGAAGACAAGAAAGAGCCAGGAGTGCAAAAGGAAATCGAAACGAAAAAAGGTTGGTCACTTACACCTGGATTTAAAGCACTTCTGATCGTGTGTGTAGCATATGCTTTATGCTGGGTTACATACGTACAGTGGCAAGGAGCGATTGCAACACATATGCAAGAATTGAATATTAGCCTTCGTCATTATAGTTTATTATGGACGATAAATGGAGCTATGATTGTTTGTGCGCAGCCACTTGTTAGTATGCTAATTCGCTGGATGAAGCGTTCTTTAAAACAGCAAATTATGATTGGAATCTTCATTTTTGCGGCGTCATTCATTGTGTTAAGTCAAGCGCAGCAATTTACGATGTTCCTCGTTGCGATGGTAACATTAACAATCGGTGAATTATTTGTGTGGCCAGCAGTTCCGACGATTGCAAATATACTTGCACCAAAAGATAAACTAGGTTTTTATCAAGGTGTTGTAAATAGCGCGGCGACTGTAGGGAAAATGTTCGGGCCGGTCGTTGGCGGAGCGATTGTTGATTTATACAATATGGAAGTATTGTTTATAGCAATCATGGTAATGCTTGTAGTAGCGCTTATAGCAACGAGCATGTATGATAAACGAGTAAAAGTAGAAGAAACAGTTGAAGAAAAAATTGCAGTTTAGTTTGACGGAACATGTAACATGTTTTAGAATATATTTAAATAAAACAACCTTTAGAACAAGGGAGATAGCTCGGCTGTCTTAAGACGAATTCGTTAGTTATTAAAAGTAACGATTAACCGAGAAGCCCCGCTTTAAGTAAGCTTTTTAGAGATACTAAGTGGAGGGTAGTTCACATTAACTCATATGTGTAATAACAGTGAGAAGGAGTAGTAGTAATAGAAGCTGGTTTAGAGAGTTGACGGTCGGTGCAAGTCAATCCACGTTTCGTTATGAACTCGCCTTTGAGTTGCAGTTGTGAAACTAATAGTAGCAATTGCCGTTAATCCACGTTACGGATCTAAGCGAATGTATATTTTTACATTAATTTAGGGTGGTACCGCGGGAATCTATAACCTCTCGTCCCTTTCTAGGGATGAGAGGTTTTTTGTATTTTGGGCGGTGAAAATAAATAGAATTTCAAGGAGGGTATCTCATGAGCTTTAATCATCAAGATATTGAGAAGAAGTGGCAAGGGTACTGGGAAGAGAATAAAACATTCCGTACGCCAGATGAGACAGAAAAACCAAAATTTTATGCACTAGATATGTTCCCATATCCATCAGGTGCAGGCCTACACGTAGGACATCCAGAAGGTTATACAGCGACAGATATTTTATCTCGTATGAAGCGTATGCAAGGGTATAACGTTCTTCATCCAATGGGATGGGATGCATTTGGTCTTCCAGCAGAGCAATATGCACTTGATACTGGAAATAGCCCAGCTGAATTTACAGAGCATAATATTAATACGTTCCGTAACCAAATTAAATCACTAGGTTTCTCTTATGATTGGGACCGTGAAGTAAATACAACAGATCCAAACTACTATAAGTGGACACAATGGATCTTCTTAAAACTATTTGAAAAAGGCTTAGCTTACGTTGATGAAGTACCTGTAAACTGGTGTCCAGCACTTGGTACAGTACTTGCAAATGAAGAAATCATTGACGGTAAGAGTGAGCGTGGTGGACATCCAGTTGAGCGTCGTCCGATGAGACAGTGGATGTTAAAAATTACAGCTTACGGAGATCGTCTATTAGAAGATCTAGATGAGCTTGATTGGCCAGAAAGCTTAAAAGATATGCAACGTAACTGGATCGGTCGTTCTGAAGGTGCAGAAGTACACTTCAATATCGATGGTACAGACGAGAAGTTCACAGTATTCACAACGCGCCCTGATACACTATTTGGTGCAACATACTGTGTACTAGCTCCGGAACATGCACTTGTTGCAGAAATTACAACAGCAGAACAAAAAGAAGCGGTAGAAGCTTACATTAACGCTGTAAAAATGAAGAGTGACCTAGAGCGTACAGAACTTGCGAAAGAGAAAACTGGTGTATTCACTGGTGCTTACGCAGTTAACCCAGTAAACGGTGAGAAATTACCAATCTGGATTGCTGACTATGTTCTTGCAACTTACGGAACAGGTGCCGTAATGGCAGTTCCAGCTCATGATGAGCGTGACTATGAATTCGCATCAGTATTCAATCTTCCGATGAAGGAAGTTGTAAAAGGCGGAGATATTACGAAAGAAGTGTACACAGGTGATGGTGCACACGTAAACTCAGCATTCCTTGATGGATTAAATAAAGAAGAAGCAATCGCAAAAATGATTGAATGGCTTGAAGTAACGAGCGCAGGAAATCAAAAAGTAACGTACCGTCTGCGTGACTGGTTATTCAGCCGTCAACGTTACTGGGGTGAGCCAATTCCGGTAATTCACTGGGAAGATGGGACAATGACAGCTGTGAAGGAAGAAGAATTACCATTAGTTCTTCCGAAAACAGAAAACATCCGTCCTTCAGGTACAGGTGAATCACCACTTGCTAACATTGACGAGTGGGTAAATGTTGTTGATCCTGAGACTGGTAAAAAAGGTCGTCGTGAAACAAATACAATGCCACAATGGGCTGGTAGCTGCTGGTATTACCTACGTTACATCGATCCAAACAATAGCGAAGCACTTGTAGATCCTGAAAAAGTAAAACAATGGCTTCCAGTTGATATTTATATCGGCGGAGCAGAGCATGCTGTACTTCACCTACTATATGCTCGTTTCTGGCATAAAGTATTATACGATATCGGGGTAGTTCCAACGAAAGAGCCGTTCCAACAATTATTCAACCAAGGTATGATTTTAGGTGAAAACAACGAGAAAATGAGTAAATCAAAAGGTAACGTTGTAAACCCTGATGATATCGTAGCAAGCCACGGTGCAGATACACTTCGTCTATACGAAATGTTCATGGGACCATTAGATGCTTCAATCGCTTGGTCTGAAAATGGTCTTGACGGAGCTCGTCGTTTCCTAGACCGCGTATGGCGTCTATTCGTTCAAGATAACGGTGAATTAAGTGAGAAAATTACTGACGCACCAAATAAAGAGCTTGAAAAAGCTTACCACCAAACAGTGAAGAAAGTAACAGAAGACTATGCAGAGCTTCGCTTCAACACAGCGATTTCTCAAATGATGGTATTCATCAATGATGCATACAAAGCTGAAACACTTCCGAAAGAATATGTAGAAGGTTTCGTAAAAATGATCGCACCAGTTGCACCTCACATCGGGGAAGAGCTATGGAGCAAACTTGGATATAATGAAACAATCACATATGCAAGCTGGCCAATATTTGATGAGTCTAAACTTGTAGAAGATGAAGTTGAAATCGTTGTTCAAGTTATGGGTAAAGTTCGCGCAAAACTAACAATGAGTAAAGACGCATCAAAAGAAGAAATGGAACAACTTGCACTTGAAGCAATTCAAGACCAAATTGAAGGGAAAACAGTTCGTAAAGTAATTGTTGTTCCTGGAAAACTTGTTAACGTTGTTGCAAACTAATTCATTCTAAATAAAAGCTCAGAGCATTTGTGCTCTGAGCTTTTTTGTGTAGAAAATAATCTTTGAATCACTTTAGTCTAAGTTTTCAATTATTCCACTACGTATAAATAAAAGAGCGGAATTCCCATACAGACAAACACCTATTTTTCTATAGGAAATATGATAAAAAAGGTAGGCTAAATTGAGTAGAAGAGGTGAAAGGAATGAAAGGGATGGACAATAATGCACCACATGGCTTCTTCGGAGGTGAATCGGATAGTTATGAACAAATGATGTTAATGGGAGGGGCTGGCCAACAAGGATACGGTGGAATTCCGAGCTGGATGGGTGGAGCAGCAGGAGGGTTCCAAACATCGGTAGCTGGCATGCAAACTGGAATGCCTACATCAATGGGGGGCTTTTCGACATCAGGGGGTGGAATGCCTACAGTAACAGGAGGATTTCCGACATCAGTAGCTGGCGTACAGACAGGATTTCCAGTAGGAGCACCAACTACATTTCCTTCTTTCGTTGGAGGAGTGCAGACAGGATTCCCGGTACCGGGAGTGGGTGTTGTAGCTGGAGGAATAGGTGGGTATCCGCAAGTTGTTCACGGTCATCATGGACATCACCATCATCAAGGCCAACATGGTCATCATGGACACCATCATCACCAAGGTCACCACGGTCATCATGGACATCATCATCACCAAGGTCACCACGGTCATCATGGACATCATCATCACCAAGGTCACCACGGTCATCATGGACACCATCATGACCAAGGTCACCACGGTCATCAACAACAAGTACATCACCACGGTCACCACCACATTCATCCGCAAGCTGTTCTTTATCAAACTCACCAAGGCCATCAAGGCCATCAAGGCCATCAAGGCCATCAAGGCCATCAAGGCCATCACGGCCACCAAGGCCACCAAGGCCACCAAGGTCACCAAGGTCACCAAGGTCACCACGGTCACCACGGTCAACACGGTCATCAAGGCCAACATGGTCAACAGCACCAACAGCACCAACAGCACCAACAATACCAACAATATCAACAGCAACAATCTTCTCCTTGGGCAGGTGGAATTGGAGCAGGAGCAGCAGGGGCAGCGGCAGGAGCAGCTAGCATTAGTGGAGCAGCAGGACACGCGGGACACGTGGGTCATTAATGAATTGCAGAAAAAAGACATAATAAAAAACTGCTAGGAAATCCTAGCAGTTTTTTTCAGCTTCTTTGCGCTGACGTTCGATTTCAGCACGAAGTTGTGGTTCTGGTGCTTGCCAGCCTTCTGGTTTTAGAATTTTGCCATCGCCTTCACGGAATCGGGGTTTTCCATCAGGGAATAGTTTTGCCATGTTTGCGTTATTTACAATTTCAAATCCTTTATCAGGACGTACGCCCATTTCGGCAAACGTTCCGAATGCAAAGTAAATAAGGTCAATCAGTGCATCGTATTGATCTTCAACAGTCGTTGCTTCTAGAAATTCTTCTAGCTCTTCTTGCATAAAACTTGCACGAATTTTTGCACGCTCTTCTGTTAGTTTTGTTGGAGTATTTTTCACAGGATGTCCGAACTCTTCATGCATTTTTGCAACAAGTTCGAATCCTTTATCTAAACCTTTTTCGTTTGCCATGTTGTTTCATCCTTTCTCGTTTTCTGCCGAATTTCATTGTAACATAAGGTGATTATGAAATGAAAAGAACATCTTATCGAAATAAGATGTTCGCTTGTTATTCTTCTTTTTTTATTAAAAGGGATAAAATAAGATCGATGCCAAAAATACCGACGAGTAACATTGGTATAACGACAAGTAAATAACGTGTGAAGGAAACATTTTTTAAGTATGTATGAGCAAATAAAAAGACGCCGAGAAATAAAATACCATTTAAAATAGGCTTTACTAATTTTTTAGACATAAGCTCCCCCATAAATATCTTCTCTCTCTATTTGATAATAAAAAACTCCTCTCTCCGTTGTATCATGCTGGAGAGAGGAGTTCAATCATTTCTCATTCAATTACACCAGAATTTGTAATGTCTACGGTGTATTTTATAGTAACTGGAACATCTTTGTACATTTGTTTCCACTCCTCTAATTTGAATGGGCGATAATGTTGCTTATATTTAGCTCCTAGCCCAAGAGGATCGACATCTAAAGATTTAAACTGCTTAATTAATTTCTTACCTTGTGTCTCCAATTGTTTTTGAACGACCTTCTCAATCTTTTTTGTGTTCTTAGCATTCTCTAAGTTAATCTGTTTCGATACTTCTTGAATACGAGCCTCAAGTTTAACATGAATGGAAAAGGAAGGCTTACCATTTTTTATTTTTATATCGTATGTTGGAATAGAACGAATATTATTAATCATTACGTACCCAGGATCTGCTTTAAATTCATGTGAATCTAACTTATGTTTTTCTAAAAGTCCTTTGAATATAAACATATCTTTTTCCGCGATTTTACCAACATATTTATCCTTTTTAAAAAGACCAATTCCCGTGATTTTTATTTTATCACCATGTTTCTTTAAAATTGGAATATAGTAGTCTTGCCCTTCTTGATAATAACGGAAAGCTCCTACATGCAGATTATCTGTTGGTAAAGGACCGGTCTCCATATTATGTTCTAGCATTTTTTTTATATAAATTGCAACGTTGGATGAAGTCGTGTACTTTCCTTTTAAGAGTTCAGTACCATTACCTTCAAGTAAAGCAACATATAAGGCATTCCCAATGTTTACATCACGAATTAATGTATCGAAGGAAGCAACCATTCCTTTCTTAGCAATTCGGGTGGTAAATAGAGCAACCCGCATTTGTCCGCTCGCAAATGGTTGAGAAGACTCTAAAGATGTGTCAGCTTTTACTTGTTTTACCGCATTTGCTGTTCCTTCAAAAACTTGAACTTTGTTCCCTTTTTGCTGAATAGGACAAACAAATGTTACCTTTATTTTATTATCTTTTGCTACATCGAAGACAGTTCCTTGGATAAGGTGTACGTCATCGATAATATTTTTTTGTAAACATCCAGTTAGACTAAAGAGTGTTATACAAGAGATAAGTATTAATTTATTTTTGATTTTTTCCATTTTCTTTTCACCCACACAATAATAAATAGAATTGGGATGTATACATAAATGAGCCAAAAGCTTCCTTTTGATGCATTACTAATAAAATTATTAATATCGTGTCTGTTTGTTAAAAGTTGTGAAACAATGAGGGTGATAAACATAAAAGCGATTAAAACACCTCTTTGTTTTACACGGAATATTTCGTGCGTTGCTCTCGTTGCCGCCCACAAAGGTAGAATGAAACTTGTAATAATAACGAGGGCATAAGCTGAAATTGCGATATATTCTAGCCTTTCTATGAATGGTAATTGAATAACTTGGGTCATAGAAAGTTGGGCCCATATCGTTTTTAATAATTGTTTTTCACTAAAAAACGAAAAGGCTAAAAGGGTGCTAAATAAATATAGAAGGTTTGAAAATAGTGCCCCATATTGAGCAAATTTATGAGATTGTTTAGGGTTTTTCACAAATGGATAAACCATGAGGTAAATCTCAAAACCAGTCATACTGTAGATTGACAGTTGAGCGGATTTTAAAATATCTGAAAAAGAATGTGTGAAAATAGGTAGTAAATTCTCCCAATGTGAGTATTTCAAAACAAATAAGCTTAGAAATAAATACCCTAGCGTACCACCAACAGAGATGACGCAAATGCCAGTAATGACACGAAATCCAGAAGAAATGATGTAATAGCTAACTAGGCATAAAAAGAGTGTTAACATAAAGGTGGAGGCAGTTGGGAACATCCATACTTGAATAATTTCAACGTATGTTCGAATAACCGAAATACTGACGATTAAAAAATAAGTTGCAAAGATGATATTAAAGACGTTTCCTATCCACTTTCCAAAGGTTTGTCGTTGTAAATCAATTAAATTCCCGTTTGTTTCTTTTAATAAAAAATACATCATCCATATAAGAATTTGGATACAGAGTCCTGTGATTAGAACGCCCATCCAGCCGTCGTATCCAGCGGCCTTTGCGGTGATTCGAGCAAATCCGAGAACGCCAGCTCCAAACTGTGCACCGTGAATTAAGAAGAAAACAAAGGTAGGAGATATTTGATATTTTTCTTGAACTTTACTCATCAATGCACCTCATCTCTTAATCATCAAAGTCTGATCTATGTTTTGTTGAAATTCCTTTAGCAGCTTTTTTTACATGTTGTGGTCTTGCCTGCACATCTCTTGTATCAATCATTGTTAATGGGAAACGAATCCAAGAATCTTTAACCGATTGTTGTCTTGTCGGATAAAACAAAGCGTACGGCTTGCGTAAGGAAGTAAGTCTAAATAGATGAGTAAATAAAAAGATAAATCCAAGAGAAATACCGAAAAGTCCACCTATTTCTGCAAATATGAGAAACGGGAAGCGTAGTAATCGAACAGCATTCCCCATTTTATAAATAGGTGTAATAAAGGAAGCAAGTGCTGATAAGGCAACGATAATTAATAAAATGTTACTCGTTAAACCAGCTTGTACAGATGCTTGTCCGATTACGATACCGCCTACAATACCGAGCGTTTGACCAACTTTCATCGGTAACCTCGCGCCAGCCTCTCTTAATAAATCGATTGCGAGTTCTAAAAAGAGTGCTTCAATTAAAGGTGGGAATGGTACTTGCGCCCTTGATAAAATCAAAGTTTCAAGTAAATCACTTGGAATAAGTTCATAATGATAATTTAAAACTGCAACGTATAACGGTGTAGCACAGATAGAAAATAGAACAGCGATAAGGCGTAAAATGCGTGAAAATGTAGCGTATAACCAAGAGACGTTATAGTCTTCTGGTGAAATGAAAAAATCGAAATAGGATACAGGTGTTAGTAAAACACTTGGAGAACCATCCACAAAAATAGCAATTTTCCCATCAATGAGTGCTTTTGTCACCCTATCAGTACGTTCTGTATTGATATAGAGAGGGAAAATCGACTTTTCACCCATAAGTTCTTGTATATAAGCGCTATCATTAATTTGATCATATTCAAGAGCACGTAATGACTCCTCGAGAAAATCTATATTATCTTTTTCGGCGAGGTTGTCTAAATACATCATGACAACTTTCGTTTTGGAAAATTCGCCGACAATCATTTCTTTTGTTTGTAAATCTAAAACAGGAAGGCGTTTTCGTACTAAATTAATATTCGTATCAATAGCTTCTACAAAGCCTTCTTGTGGACCGATAACTGTTGATTCATTTAATGGAGGGCTTGGTGCCCGGTAAGTATCAATTGCAATGTTTGCAAGCATACACTTTTGATCTTGCTGATTCAATTGAATAATCGCATGTCCCTTTAAAACCATGTCCTCAATTTTTTGTAAGTCGTTCGTAATTGTAATGCCGCTCATCGGAATATGTTCTTTTAGTTGTTCTAGAGAAGCACAGGGTTTCTCTAAAAGAGTGGGCATTAAATATTTCTGTAATTTCTCTCCATCAAGTGAAGGGCGATAGTAAGAAATCCAATAAGGCATCGTTTCATCGTCAGATGTATGGTAATTAATAAAATCACTAGACTTTTTAAGTTTCTCTATTAAATCTTGTAGAGAATGAATACGGTCTTTTTCTGGTTTGGTAAAGTCATAAATACTATTACCTCCAGAGCTTTGTTGCTTACTTTGAGAAGAATCACCTTGTTTAGCACTTTGTTGCTTATCCCGAGAAGAATCATCTTGCTTAGAGTTTTGTTGTTTCTCTTGAGAAGAGTCATTTTGCTTAGAGTTTTGTTGTTTCTCCTGAGAAGAGTCATCTTGCTTAGAGTTTTGCTGTTTCTCTTGAGAAGAGTCATCTTGCTTAGAGTTTTGCTGTTTCTCTTGAGAAGAATCATCTTGCTTAGAGTTTTGCTGTTTTTCTTGAGAAGAGTCATCTTGCTTAGAGTTTTGCTGTTTCTCTTGAGAAGAGTCATCTTGCTTAGAGTTTTGCTGTTTCTCTTGAGAAGCATCATCTTGCTTAGAGTTTTGCTGTTTCTCTTGAGAAGAGTCATCTTGCTTAGAGTTTTGTTGTTTTTCTTGAGAAGCATCATCTTGCTTAGAGTTTTGCTGTTTCTCTTGAGAAGAGTCATCTTGCTTAGAGTTTAGTTGTTTCTCCTGAGAAGAGTCATCTTGCTTAGAGTTTTGCTGTTTCTCTTGAGAAGAATCATCTTGCTTAGAGTTTTGCTGTTTTTCTTGAGAAGAGTCATCTTGTTTAGAGTTTTGCTGTTTCTCTTGAGAAGAGTCATCTTGCTTAGAGTTTTGCTGTTTCTCTTGAGAAGAGTCATCTTGCTCGTTATTTTTACCTTTAGTATGTTTCATACTTCTAGTCTGTTCTTTGTTATCGTCATCTGGATTGTTAGACTGCTGCTCCCAGTTATCGGCTTCTTTTGCCTCTGTTGTATTTGATTTTTTTTTCTTACGAAACCAATTCCAAATCATATGTATGCCCTCTTTAATTGTGTAATATAGTGCTATTTTGTGGCTAATTTTGTATATTATTCATTTATTTATGAAAAGAAGGAGGAGATTGGTTTACATAGAAAAAAACCTTTAGTAAGCAGTTCATACTATAACGGGGAGAGGGAGAGTCTGTGCAAATTGTAAAAAAGGAGAAGTTTGTTTTAAAAGAATTTACGTTTGAAAATGGTAGGGAAATTCCTGTTCAAATGGGGTACGAGACATATGGTACGTTAAATAGAGAAAGGTCAAATGCAATTTTGATTTGTCATTACTTTAGTGCAACAAGTCACGCAGCGGGGAAATATACAGTGCATGATGAGGAGCCTGGTTGGTGGGATGGGCTCATTGGACCTGGAAAAGCAATTGATACAAATAAGTATTTTGTTATATGTACGGATAATCTTTGTAATGTGCAGGTGAGGAATCCATATGTGATTACAACAGGACCGAAATCGATTAACCCAGAAACTGGAGAAGAATATGCTATGGATTTTCCGGTTTTTACATTTCTTGATGTAGCTCGTATGCAATATGAGTTAATAAAAGGTATGGGAATTTCAAGGTTACACGCTGTAATCGGACCGTCGGCGGGGGGAATGATTGCACAACAATGGGCGGTTCACTATCCACATATGGTAGAGCGGATGATTGGCGTTATTACGAACCCACAAAATCCAATTATTACGTCTGTAAACGTAGCACAAAATGCGATTGAGGCAATTCAACTGGATCCAAGTTGGAAAGATGGAAAATACGGAGAAGAGCAGCCGATAAAGGGGCTTCATTTAGCAAATAGAATGATGTTTATGAATGCGTTTGATGAGCATTTTTATGAAATGGCATTTCCTCGTAATAGTATAGAGATAGAACCTTATGAAAAGTTTTCTACATTAACATCATTTGAAAAAGAGATAAATAAAGCGACATATAGAAGTATAGAGTTAGTAGATGCAAATTCATGGATGTATACTGCGAAGGCAGTTTTATTGCATGATATTGCACATGGGTTTTCTTCACTAGAAGAATCTCTTTCTAACATAGAAGCGAATGTACTTATGATTCCGTGCAAACAAGATTTGCTTCAGCCGCCACGTTATAATTATAAAATGGTAGACATTTTGCAAAAACAAGGAAAATATGCGGAAGTGTATGAGATAGAAAGTATAAATGGGCATATGGCAGGAGCATTTGATATTCATTTATTTGAAAAGAAAGTTTATGAATTTTTAAATCGGAAAGTATCTAGTTTTGTGTAGGAAATAAATTATGTGAAAAAGGTGCAATATGTGTAGTAGGCACCTTTTTTTACATGATTTGTAGACGGAATATATATGTAGCGATTGCTATGCCGAAGAACGCTATACTAAGTAATAGAAATAAGAATGACATTTCTTGGGGAGATTTTATCTTTTTATTATTTTGCATACTAAGTGCAATAATTGCAGCGATTAAGAACACAATGCCCATAATGAAAAGAAAAAGCGACATTTTAATCGACTCCTTTCATAAAACAAGTATATTGAGGATACAATGTGCTAGTTATGTTTGTAAAGAATAAGTTTTGCGAGAAAATTGAGAAATAGCTTTTCGATTCTTTGCGTTCTTTCTTTTGCATGCTAAAATTGGTAGAGAATGTTTGTGGAAAAGAAACTAAAGGTTTTATTGTATATAAGGAGGAACTACATATGACAGAAGTTAAAACAATTACTACAGAAGAGGTACAAGTGCGTTTAGAAAATGGAGAAACGTTATTTCTAGTAGACGTAAGAGAAGATGAAGAAGTAGCGGCAGGAAAGATTCCAGAAGCTGTACATATTAAAATGGGCGATATCCCACATAAAGTAGACTTCTTTAATAAAGAGAATGAATATATCTTTATTTGTCGTTCAGGAATGCGCAGTGAAAATGTATGTCATTATTTAAATGAGCAAGGATTTAAAACAGTGAACATGGTTGGCGGTATGCTTCAATATGAAGGTGAAACGAAATAGTTAATAGTTAAAAACTTGAAACGAGTCTGTTTCAAGTTTTTTTCTTTTGCATACAGTATAAAAAAGGAGGAGGGGTAAATGGGGGTTAATTTGCGTAAAGTAAAAATTATTAATAATACAGGAGCTGTTAATGTTGGTGACTGTTATGATATCTCGCCTTTAGCTGTGGCGAAAGTATATGCAGGAGCTGGAGGATCGAGTGCGGCTATTTTTTTAAATGGAAAAAGACAGCCAGAAGCGGTGATTAGAACATCGGTATTTCTTCCGCCTTTGGCAACGAGTACACGTACGTTAGGTTCATAAAGGAAAGGTAGAGTGTAATTATGCCTGCGCATATAAAAGAGTTTGTTATTGTTAATAATACTGGGAATATATTTACAGGTGATAATTTGAGTGATACTTCATTTACTGCTACGAAATCGTATAGTGGTTCAATGGGGTGTACTTGGATTGATGTTGTTACAGTAATAGGGACAGAAACGAAGCTTTGTTTACAGCCGGGAGATTCGGTGACGACGACATATACAAGGGGCACCCCTGCTGGTACTGTAACAGGAACAAATATGGGGCAAAGTGTAAATACATCGGGTATAGCGCAAGCTGTCCCTAATACAGATAATATGGATTCAATTGCAGGACTCCCTTAAGGAATTAAGGGAGTTTTATTTATTTGAAATAAAAATAGTCTTGGAGATTATTTTTGTAAATAGATTAAGAAGAGGTTTATTTATTATGAAAAAGACGGTTTGTAGGTGGTGAAAGTGTGAAGAATCGTGATAATAAAGGGAAACAACAATCTAATTTTAGAATTCCACCAGAACTTATTGGTCCTACTTTTCCTCCTGTTCCAACTGGATTTACGGGTATAGGGATTACTGGTCCAACAGGTCCACAAGGTTCGACTGGACCGCAAGGACCGAGAGGATTTCAAGGTCCAATGGGAGAGATGGGTCCGACTGGACCTCAAGGTGTGCAAGGGATTCAAGGTCCAGTTGGACCAATAGGTGCAACTGGACCAGAAGGGCAGCAGGGAGCACAAGGATTGAGAGGACCACAAGGAGAAACTGGAGCGACAGGACCTCAAGGTGTGCAAGGGTTACAAGGTCCGATTGGTCCAACGGGAGCGACTGGGGCACAAGGTATACAAGGGATACAGGGATTGCAAGGGCCAATTGGAGCGACAGGACCTGAGGGACCTCAAGGAATTCAAGGCGTCCAAGGGTTACCGGGTGCAACTGGTCCACAAGGAATACAAGGAGCACAAGGGATACAAGGAACACAAGGACCGAGTGGAAATACAGGTGCAACCGGAGCAACGGGTCAGGGGCTAACAGGTCCGACTGGAATAACAGGCCCAACTGGGATAACTGGACCATCTGGAGGACCTCCTGGCCCGACGGGGCCAACTGGTGCGACAGGTCCGGGTGGCGGACCGAGTGGGAGTACAGGTGCGACTGGAGCAACGGGGGATACTGGGGCTACAGGAAGTACAGGTGTAACAGGAGAAACGGGAACTACAGGTCCGACTGGAAGTACGGGAGCACAGGGCTTACAAGGAATACAAGGTATTCAAGGGCCAATTGGCCCAACAGGTCCAGAAGGACCGCAGGGGATTCAAGGTATTCCTGGTCCGACAGGAATAACTGGTGAACAAGGAATCCAAGGGGTTCAGGGGATTCAAGGAGTAACAGGAGCAACAGGAGATCAAGGTCCACAAGGTATACAGGGGACTATAGGACCTCAAGGAGCGACAGGGGCAACAGGAGATCAAGGTCCACAAGGTATTCAAGGAGTACCAGGTCCATCAGGAGCAACAGGACCACAAGGTGTTCAAGGGATACAAGGTCCGATGGGTGATATAGGACCAACAGGTCCAGAAGGCCCAGAGGGACTTCAGGGCCCGCAAGGAATCCAAGGAGTACCAGGGCCAGCTGGAGCAACGGGTCCGGAGGGGCCGCAAGGGATACAAGGCATTCAAGGACCGGTAGGCGCAACAGGTCCAGAAGGTCCACAAGGAATACAGGGAATCCAAGGAGTGCAAGGGATAACGGGAGCAAAAGGAGTACAAGGAGCAACTGGAATTCAAGGGATACAAGGGGAAATAGGAGCAACAGGTCCAGAGGGTCCCCAAGGAGTGCAAGGTGCTCAAGGGGCGATTGGTCCAACCGGTCCAATGGGGCCACAAGGAGTTCAAGGAATACAAGGCATTCAAGGAGCAACGGGAGCCCAAGGAGTGCAAGGTCCACAAGGAATTCAAGGAATACAAGGTCCTACGGGGGCCACAGGAGATACGGGAGCAACAGGTGCGACAGGGGAAGGAACTACAGGCCCAACTGGAATAACGGGAGCAACAGGGGTAACGGGACCTTCTGGAGGACCAGCAGGACCGTCCGGCCCAACAGGGCCATCAGGTCCGACGGGAGTAACTGGTCCAACGGGTGGACCACCTGGCCCGACAGGAGCAACTGGTGCGACAGGAGTAACAGGGGATACTGGTGCGACAGGCTCAACTGGAGTGACAGGAGCGACAGGAGAAACGGGAGCAACCGGAGTGACAGGGTTACAAGGTCCTCAAGGAATACAAGGTGTGCAAGGAGATATTGGTCCAACTGGTCCGCAAGGGATACAAGGTCCGCAAGGGATACAAGGAGTAACTGGGGCGACAGGAGATCAAGGACCACAGGGAATCCAAGGCCCGCAAGGAATCCAAGGTCCAACCGGTCCCCAAGGAATTCAAGGGGAACAAGGCCCTCAAGGGATTCAAGGAGCAACCGGAGCCACGGGAGCACAAGGCCCACAGGGGATTCAAGGAATTCAAGGGATCCAAGGTCCGACCGGTCCTCAAGGCCCAACAGGAATACAAGGGGTACAAGGAGAGATAGGTCCAACCGGTCCTCAAGGTGTGCAAGGATTGCAAGGTCCCCAAGGTCCTACAGGGGACACAGGGGCAACGGGAGCGCAAGGTCCCCAAGGAGTTCAAGGGATACAAGGCCCAACGGGAGCTACAGGAGCAACAGGAGCGACAGGTCCACAAGGAATTCAAGGCCCGCAAGGAATCCAAGGCCCAACAGGGGCTACAGGAGCAACAGGTTCCCAAGGACCAACTGGAAATACAGGTCCAACAGGTTCACAAGGAATACAAGGTCCAACTGGTCCAACAGGAGCTGGAGCAACCGGAGCAACAGGAGCGACCGGGGCGACTGGAGTCAGTACAACTGCAACATATGCATTTGCGAATAATACATCAGGAAGTATTATTTCTGTTTTGTTAGGTGGCACGAATATTCCGTTACCAAACAATCAAAATATTGGACCAGGAATAACCGTTAGTGGTGGAAATACTGTATTTACAGTTGCGAATGCAGGAAACTATTATATAGCCTATACAATTAATTTAACGGCAGGATTACTTGTAAGTTCCCGTATAACTGTAAATGGCAGTCCGCTTGCGGGAACGATAAACTCTCCGGCAGTGGCTGCAGGTTCATTTAGTGCAACAATAATCGCTAACTTGCCTGCTGGAGCTGCAGTTAGCTTACAATTATTTGGAGTAATTGCGTTGGCTACATTATCTACGGCAACGCCAGGGGCTACTCTAACGATTATTAGATTAAGTTAATAAGCAGAAAACCTTGAAACTTTTATGTTTCAAGGTTTTTTTATCCTTGTATCTGGAAGTAAACCTCGTTAACCAGGGGGAGTGGATACCCTCTAATTATTTAAAGTTTCACTTTATTCACTTGGGCAAAAACATCGCAGTCCGAAAATATATTATAATAGAATGAAAAGAAAGAAATTTGGCAGAAAGGGAGGGTGGCGATGCAGGAGATGGTTAAAGATTTTTTTGGACGCCCACTTCAAGATTTACGTATATCTGTCATTGATCGTTGCAATTTTAGATGTACATATTGTATGCCGGCGGAAATATTTGGGCCAGATTATGCTTTTTTGAAAGATGAGTTTTTACTAACTTTTGATGAAATTGAGCGTTTGGCAAAATTATTTGTTAACATCGGTGTACGAAAAATTAGAATTACTGGCGGTGAGCCACTGCTTCGTAAAGATTTAACAAAACTGATTGCACGTCTCGTGAAAATTGATGGGCTAATAGATATAGGGTTAACGACAAATGCTATCCATTTAACGAAACAAGCGAAGGCATTAAAAGAAGCTGGATTACATAGAGTGAATGTTAGTTTAGATGCGATAGATGACGACATATTTAGGAATATTAATGGTCGAAATATTAATACGAAACCGGTGATTAAGGGAATTATAGCAGCTAAAGAGGCGGGGCTGGAAGTAAAGGTAAATATGGTTGTGAAAAAAGGGATGAACGATCATCAAGTACTTCCGATGGCTGCGTATTTTAAAGAGCAAGGAATCACGCTTAGGTTTATTGAGTTTATGGATGTTGGTAGTACAAATGGGTGGAATTTTGATCAAGTGGTTACAAAACGAGAATTGATTGAGATGATTCATAAGGTGTATCCGCTTGAGCCAGCTGAAGTCCATTACTTTGGTGAAGTTGCGAAGCGATATCGGTACGTTGGAACAAATGTTGAAGTTGGTTTTATTACATCTGTTTCTGAGTCATTTTGTGCCTCTTGTACGAGGGCAAGAATTTCGGCAGATGGAAAGTTTTATACGTGCTTATTTGCGACAGAGGGTTTGAATGTAAGAGAACTTCTTAGAGGAAATCTTTCGGATGAGGAGTTATTAAGTGTTATACAAGATGTATGGATGAATAGAAAAGATAGGTATTCGGATGAACGGACAGAAGAAAGTGCAAAAAATCGTCCGAAAATCGAAATGTCTTATATAGGAGGATAAGAAAGGGGGCTATCGCATGCAGGAGCGATATTCAAGACAAATATTATTTTCTGGTGTTAGAGAAGAAGGACAGAGAAAAATAAGAGAGAAGCATGTGCTTATTATTGGTGCTGGTGCTCTCGGTGCGGCAAATGCAGAAGCGATTGTTAGAGCAGGTGTTGGAAAAGTAACGATTGCTGATCGTGATTATGTAGAATGGAGTAATTTACAAAGACAACAACTATATACGGAAGAAGATGCAAAGCAGTATAAACCGAAGGCGATAGCGGCTGCAGAACATTTACAAGCGATTAATTCTGAGGTGGAAATAAATCCAGTTGTGACGGATGTAACGGTGCAAGAAATGGAAGAGCTAGTGCGTGATGTAGATTTAATATTAGATGCGACAGATAATTTTGAAACGCGTCTTCTTATTAATGATATTTCACAAAAGTATAATATTCCGTGGATATATGGTGGGTGTGTCGGAAGTTACGGAGTAACGTATACAATTTTACCAGGGAAAACACCGTGTTTTCGCTGTTTAATGGAGCATCCGGCGAGCGGAGCAACATGTGACACAGCTGGTATTATACAACCGGCAGTACAATTAGTAGTTGCGCATCAAATTACGGAAGCGCTGAAAATATTAGTAGAAGACTTTGGGGCGCTTCGTGAAACGATGTTATCATTTGATCTTTGGAATAATCAACAGATGGCATTTAAAGTGAATAGGCAGAAAAAAGATACTTGTTTATCTTGCGGAAGGTTACGTACATATCCGAGTTTAACATTTGAAGCACAAACAAAAACAGAAGTGTTATGTGGGCGAAATACAGTACAAATTCGCCCGGGTGTGCGGAAGAATTTTAATTTAGAAGAAATTAAAAAGCGCTTACAAAGAAGTGTAGAGATAAAGGCGACACCTTATCTATTATCATTTCCGGTAGAAGAATATCGTTTTGTTTTATTTACAGATGGCAGGGCGTTCATTCATGGGACGAATGATATGAATGTAGCGAAAAGTTTATATGCAAGATATATAGGTTGAACCTAAAGGAAATCCTTTAGGTTCAACGGAGAGAGGATTATGAATTTCTCGTATAATCTCCACTTTTTCCACCTGTTTTTTCAAGTAAGTATGTTTCGCCGATAATCATACCTTTATCGACAGCTTTACACATATCATACACAGTAAGAGCGGTAGCGGAAGCAGCTGTTAAAGCTTCCATTTCAACACCGGTGCTACCTTCTGTTTTAACTTTTACTTCAATGAGTAAACGATATTGTTCTTCTGATTGTTTCCAATCAAAAGAAACGTCAACACCTTTTAATAATAAAGGATGGCACATTGGGATAATATCAGAAGTTCGTTTCGCAGCCATAATGCCTGCGATTTGCGCAACTGCTAATACGTCACCTTTCCCAATTTCATTGTGAGAGATTTTATCGTAAATTTCTTTCGTAACGACAATGCTAGAGCACGCAATTGCTGTTCGAACGGTTGCTTTTTTGTCGCTTATATCAACCATTTTTGCGCGTCCTTGGTCATTAAAATGTGTAAATGAAGACATGGAATTCCTCCTTGAAGTAATTTCTATTGAATACATAAAGTTTAATCGAGATAAAAAAAATTGCAAATATGAGGTGAGAAACGATGGTAGAAAAACGAATTCCAATTCAAGTTGCTGAAGCAGTAGAACGGGTAATGAAATATGCGAAGCATGGTGAAGTAGAAGAAATTTCTATTACGGAAAGTTACGGGAGAATTCTCGGGGAAGATGTTGTCTCAGATCATGACGTTCCTCATTTTGATCGTTCCCCTTACGACGGTTTCGCCATTCGAGCAGAAGATACGAAAGGAGCAACCCAAGAGAATCCAGTTGAATTTGAAGTAATAGGAGAGATCGGGGCGGGTTCTGTTTTTTTAGAAGAAGTAGGAGCTTTTGAAGCGATTCGAATTATGACAGGAGCAGCTATTCCAGAAGATTGCAATGCAGTTGTAATGCTAGAGCTGACAGAAGGATTTGAGAAGAACGGAAAAACATATATGAAGTTAAAACGCCCTTTTAATAACGGTGACAATGTGTCGTTTAAAGGAGAAGATATAAAACAAAATCAAGTTCTCGTTAAGAAAGGTGTGGCAATTAATCCAGGAGTTGCGGCCTTACTAGCAACGTTTGGATATAGCACTGTGAAAGTTATAAAACAGCCTGTTGTCGGTATTGTAACGACAGGGAGTGAATTATTAGAAGTACATGAGCCGTTAGAACCGGGGAAAATTAGAAATAGTAACTCGTATATGATCGCAGCTCAAATTATGAAAGCTGGCGGGAAAGTTCGTTATTATGGTCAACTCGCGGATGAGTTAGATGCATGTTTTACAGCTATTCAATTAGCGATGGATGAGGTCGACATTTTAATTACAACTGGCGGTGTATCGGTAGGAGATTATGACTACTTACCAGCTATTTATGAAAGGTTACAGGCGAATGTACTCTTTAATAAAATAGCCATGAGACCTGGAAGTGTAACGACAGTAGCTGAATTTGATGGGAAGTTACTTTTCGGTTTATCAGGAAATCCGTCTGCTTGTTATGTAGGCTTTGAATTATTTGTGCAACCAATTATAAAAACGTATTTGTATGCGAAGGAACCTCACGTATATAGAGCGGATGCTATTTTACAAAAAGATTTTCCAAAGCCAAATCCATTTACTCGTTTCGTAAGAGCAAACGTAACGATTGTGGACGGGGCGTTACAAGCGATGCCGGTCGGTTTAGATAAATCGAGTGCAGTATCTTCACTTGCAGATGCGAATGCTTTTATTGTGTTACCTGGAGGAACGAGAGGATTTGAGACCGGGATGAAAGTATCTGTATTATTGTTAGAGCACTCTGAGGGATGTGATTGGCCATGGGCAAAGCCACTTCAATCTTACAAATAGTAGGATATCAAAATAGCGGAAAAACAACGCTTGTGGAGAAAATAGTGCATGCATTAGCTGAACGGAAAATGAAGGTTGCTACCATTAAACATCACGGGCACGGAGGTTTTCCAGAAGTAGCGCAAAAAGATAGCGAAAGACACCGTAAAGCTGGTGCTGTCGTAAGTAGTGTAGAAGGTGCTGGATTGCTTTCACTTTCTTCACTAAGAAAGAAATGGTCCTTGCAAGAAATTATTCGCTTATATGAGTTTTTTGAAGTGGATACAATTTTAATAGAGGGCTATAAAAAAGAGAACTACCCGAAAGTAGTGTTACTTCGTTCTGCGGAAGACGTTGAGCTTTTACATAAAGTGGAAAATATAGTAGCGATTATTACGTGGTATGATGCCCCGGCAAATATACGAGAAGAATATAAAGTATTTCATATAACAGAAGAAGAGTTGTACATAGACTGGTTTTTACAAACGGTTAGGAGTGCGAAATGACAAATACATATTATGAAGTAATTAATACAGAAATCTCGATTGAAGAGGTAACGAAGAAAGTGATTCGACGTGAATGCGGTGCTGTTACAACATTTATTGGAACCGTTAGAGAGTTTACGAAAGGGCGTCGTACATTATACTTAGAGTATGTTGCTTATAAGACGATGGCAGAAAAGATGCTAGAGAAAATTGGCCTGGAAGTGAAAGAGAAATGGCCGGATACATATGTTGCGATTACACATCGCATCGGTACGTTGCAAATTTCTGATATAGCGGTTGTTGTTGCTGTTTCAACACCACACCGTAAAGCGGCTTATGAAGCGAACGAATATATTATGGAACGCATAAAACAAATTGTTCCGATTTGGAAAAAGGAGTTTTGGGAAGATGGTGACTCATGGATTGGTGATCAATTAGAAAAAACACCATATCCGGCGGGAGAGCCTGGGAAGGAGCTATAAGTATGATTCGAGTATTGTTATTTGCGCACTTGCAAGAAGAAGCAGGGACAAGTGAATTACAAATAGAGAAAGAAAATATTACGGTTGCAGAGTTAAAAGATGTTGTTGCGAAAGAATATAATGTACCAGTTTCAGAGCCAATTATGGTTGCGATTAATGAAGAATACGCAAATGAAGATGACAGGGTCCAATCTGGTGATGTTGTTGCACTAATTCCACCAGTGAGTGGTGGTTAATATTGGATTCATTAAAACGACTTTCCTAAGTAGGGGAAGTCGTTTTTTTATGGCGTTTTTGAGAACACTAACTTATAGGATAAGGAGGACGTTATGAAAAAAATATGTGTAATTATTACAGTGATATGTTCTATCTTTTTCTCTTCTCCAAGTGATTCTTTCGCGAAAGAATCAAGGGAACAGCTTTTAGAGAGTGCTTTATTGAATAGGTACTATTCGGTTATTAGACAAGTGACAAAAGATCAATATGAATGTGATTCAGTTATAAATATAAAGCGTCTCGGCAGGAAAGATGAATTTGTTCCTAGATTTGAAGTGACGCTACAATTTCTTACTTTTCAAGGGGCGCATAATCCCCCAAATGACAAAGTTACACTTACTTTGGAGGATTATTTAGATCATATAAAGGTAAAAAATGTGGAGCGAGAAAAGAATGTTTCTAATGATGTTGTAGAAAAGATTTGTGCTCGCAAAAAAGAAAAAATGAAAGCTCATTCTAATGATTGAGAGTGGTAACTTATTCCGCTATTTTGCGGGATGATTAAAGTTTCAATTTATGACATTTTACAGAGAAAGGTAATGGGCGATGGATATATTTTTAGCAATTTTACCAGCTATATTTTGGGGAAGTATTGTGCTATTTAATGTAAAACTGGGCGGGGGACCGTATAGTCAAACGCTCGGAACAACGTTTGGAGCACTTATTTTCTCAATTGTTGTTTATATTTTTATGAAGCCAGTATTAACACCTACCGTTATTGGAGTTGGAGTTGTTTCAGGTTTATTTTGGGCGCTTGGTCAGGCGAATCAATTAAAAAGTATTGATTTAATGGGTGTTTCGAGGACGATGCCAATTTCAACAGGACTTCAATTAGTTGCGACGACTTTATTTGGCGTTATCGTATTTCATGAATGGTCCACGACAATATCGGTCGTCCTTGGGATTTTAGCGCTCGTTTGTATTATTATCGGTGTTATTTTAACATCGCTTCAAAGTGAAGAAGAAAAAAATGCAGAGCAAGCAGCAAACTTTAAAAGAGGTATCGTAATTTTATTAATTTCAACAGTCGGTTATTTAGTTTACGTTGTAGTGATTAGACTATTTAACGTAGATGGTTGGTCAGCTTTGTTGCCACAAGCAGTTGGTATGGTGTTAGGTGGGATTTTGCTTACCTTTAAACATCAGCCATTTAATAAATATGCAATCCGAAATATTATTCCAGGATTAATTTGGGCAGCTGGAAATATGTTTTTATTCATTTCGCAGCCGCGTGTTGGAGTCGCAACAAGTTTCTCGCTATCGCAAATGGGAATTATTATTTCCACGCTTGGTGGGATTCTTATATTAGGTGAAAAGAAAACGAAACGCCAATTAACGGGTATCGTTGTCGGTATCGTTTTTATTATTGCAGCCGGAATTATGTTAGGTATAGCCAAAAGTTAAAGGAGGTATAGAAATGTATAGTGATTTAGCAGGGAAAGTTGTCGTTATTACAGGATCAGCAACTGGTCTCGGAAGAGCGATGGGAGTGAGGTTTGCTAAGGAAAAAGCGAAAGTGGTTATTAATTATCGCTCACGAGAATCAGAAGCAAATGGTGTGTTAGAAGAAATTAAAAAGGTAGGCGGCGAAGCGATTGCTGTAAAAGGTGATGTAACGGTCGAATCAGATGTTGTGAATCTCATTCAATCTGCTGTGAAAGAGTTTGGTACGCTTGACGTTATGATTAATAATGCAGGGATAGAAAACGCGGTACCGTCGCATGAAATGCCGCTTGAAGATTGGAATAGGGTAATTAATACAAATTTAACAGGTGCTTTTTTAGGAAGTCGTGAAGCGATTAAATATTTTGTAGAACATGATATTAAAGGGTCTGTCATTAATATGTCTAGTGTTCATGAGAAAATTCCGTGGCCACTATTTGTGCACTATGCAGCAAGTAAGGGTGGTATTAAACTGATGACAGAAACGTTAGCGCTAGAATATGCGTCAAAAGGTATTCGAGTAAATAATATTGGGCCAGGTGCAATTAATACGCCGATAAATGCAGAAAAATTTGCTGATCCAAAGCAGCGTGCTGACGTAGAAAGTATGATACCGATGGGCTATATTGGAAAACCTGAAGAAATTGCAGCGGTAGCAACTTGGCTTGCTTCTTCAGAGGCGAGTTATGTAACGGGAATTACGCTATTTGCAGATGGTGGAATGACGTTATATCCATCGTTTCAAGCTGGGCGTGGGTAATATGAAAAGGACAAAGAGTTTTATCTCTTTGTCCTTTTTACAAAAAAAATAGCGTTCAGCTATTTTAAATTTAATGATTAATTGTATCTTGAAGAAATTCTGTTGCTTGATGTTCAGTAACATTTTGTACGAGCGCGACTTCGCTAATCATCATTTTTCGGGCATTATCTAGCATTTGTTTTTCGCTCGCATTTAATGTTCTCTCTTTATTACGGCGAAGTAAATCCCGAACCACTTCTGCGCTATCTTGTAAATTGCCATTTTTCATTTTTTCCATATTCATTGTATATCTTTGTTTCCATGAGAGTGATGGGTCTGACTCCCCGTTTTGAAATTCAAGAAGTATATCATCTAACGTACCTCGATCAACGATATAACGAATACCTGATTTTTTTAATTGTTCCATCGGAAGCATTACTTGCATATCTTTACTAATGATGCGTATCACACAATATTGACGTGAAGTACCTAATATTTCTTTCTCTTCAATTGCTTCGATAATTCCTGCACCGTGCATTGGATAAACGATTTTATCACCAATTTGAAACAAATCATCCACCTCCATATGTGGTAACCACTTTTAATGATAGCATACGTATGTAAAAATGTCAAATTTTATATAATAACATAATATTTATATTCGAGTCAATAAGGTAAAGTGCTTTTTTTATGTTTTTTTGGGGATTTTATTTATAGTGATTTTTTTAGAAAAATAGTACAGGTGAAGAAAGAAGGCATATCCACTTATTTTTAAGCATAAAATGTAAAAGCGCTAATACAATATACCTAAATCCGTTCTTTGCAAAGGAGGGAGAGAAGGTGGGGCGCACAATAAAAATTGATATTACAAATAAAGTTGTAGCTAAATTTAGACCAAATTATTTGGAATTATATACGAGTAAATTTATGATAGGTAAGTTTTATGTCTATACTGAAGATAAAAAATATGTGTTAGAAGACGGATATATATATGAGAATGGAAAGTTTTATCGCATCATAGATACGCACCGTGGCAATAATCAAGCGGCGGAGGGCTGCGATCTAGGATGGTGTTAACATGATTCGTGTGAAAGTGTTTGATGAAAGTCACGAAAAAGACTTAGAAGACGCTGTGAATGTTTTTTTGAAAAAGATTGATGATAGCAACTTTGTAGATATTAAGTACCAAGTTGGTGTTTCCATTAACGACGATGAAAACCAAATTTATTGTTTTTCAGCAATGATCGTTTATAAAGCATAAAAAAGAGCTGGCTCATCCAGCTCTTTTTTATGTTTTATGTTGGGACAACATGTGTCGGTAATACGTTCATAATAGATTGGGTTGTGCCTGATTTCTTTGTCGTTAAAAGAGGCTCCCCTGTTTCATGGTTTTGGGCATCTTTACACATACCAAGGTGATAACGATCACCTAAAAATGGATCAATATAAAAACCGTTTTTGAATACTTTATCATTCGGATGTTTTTCATGATGAATATCAGAGCAGTTAATGCAATAGAACATAGCGTTCAACCCCTTTTTATTTTGTTTGAAAAAAGTGAGTCGGTAGTCATTTCGCTCCTAAGGAAATGTTGAGGAGAAGAGAAATAACTACCTACTCAAATGGTGGGCATATTCCTTCTGATTTGTCATATCTCGCGTATTGTCCCTGAGGGAAGGAGGAGAGACGAAGTACGCATGATATAAGTAAGGCACTTCTTTCAATATGAATGATGGAGTTTCATGTTGAGAGAAGTTTTTATTTTGTATTGCCTTTGTGAGTATATTATGAGGAAATGCTAAGAGGGTGTTTGTCCTGTTGAAAAAATGTTGAGAATTTCTCAACAGTAAAAGAATTAGCGTTGACATGAAACCAAAAGGTGTTATATCATCAAAGTACAACCAAAAGGTGTTATGTTATAACGCGGAGTAAAGGAGAATGAAAATGGAACAACAAAATACATTAAATGATATTAAACAAACAATCGTTTTTAACGCGTCTATTCAAAAGGTATGGAGTGTAGTATCAACTGCAGAAGGGATTGCGTCATGGTTTATGCCAAATGATTTTGTATTAGAGGTAGGACATGAATTTCATGTGCAATCACCATTTGGGCCATCACCATGTAAAGTGTTAGAAATTGATGAGCCAAACCATTTATCTTTCTCATGGGATACAGATGGCTGGATTGTTTCATTTAATTTGAAAGACTTAGGAGATAACAAAACAGAATTTACGTTAATTCACGGCGGCTGGAAATATCCTGATGAAATTCTTCCGAAAGCAAATGCGAAGAGCTCTATTATTCGCGATAGAATGAGCGGTGGTTGGGTAGCGATTGTAAATGAAAAACTGAAAAAGGTTGTCGAAGGCTAAGTGTCCTCGTCAGCAGCGAAATATGATGTATTTCAAGCAATTGCTGATCCAACCCGCCGAGAAGTAATACGGTTATTAAGTGACAAAGAGTTACCGATTTCCAAAATAACGGATCATTTCCCGATGAGTCGTACTGCGGTTGTAAAGCACCTTCATATTCTTTCGGAAGCGAATTTAGTAAGTGGAAGAAAAAGCGGAAGAGAGAAGATATATCGTTTGCATCCAGAACCATTAGAAGAATTACAACAGTGGCTCTCGTATTATGAGCGTTTTTGGGATAATAAATTATCCATGCTGAAACATATTGTGGAGAATGAAGAGTAGATGTTATGTAAAAAGGATGACCAAAATGGTCATCCTTTTTATTGTTGCTCACTTGTTTGTGTAGCTGGCTTTAATAAAATCCAAGCGATAATTAATGTACATACTGCTAATACGAAAGTGCTCATATAAATGACGTGTACGCTTGATGCTAATGCGGATTGTGATTCGGTTACTACGTTTGCTGTAGTACCGCCATGTCCACCAGATACAAGATCAAGATTTTTAATACCACGTGCGTGAATCATCGTATTGAAGATTGTACCGAATATTGCAGCACCTAACGTTTGACTAAATGTATTAATAAATGTGTTTAAACCAACAGCTGTTCCGCGTGTATGAGCTGGGACTGCTGCTTGAATTGTTACCATATAAATCGGTGTCACAAGCCCCATTCCTAAGCCGAATAATCCAACTGCTACATAAATAAGGAACGATGGTGAATTGGTTGATAGTGTAAATAATAAGAACGTAGCGACTGATAAAATGCTAGCCCCAAGTAAAATGATTTGTTTCGTTTTTAATTTGCCTACTAAGTTACCAGAGAAAATAGCGCCAAATGTCCACATAACAGGGATTGGCATTAAAATAAGTCCAGCTTCTGTAGCGTTTTTTCCTAATACACCTTGGCTCCAGATTGGTAGGTACATTGTAATACTAATAATCATTGCGCCAGCAATAAGAGTTAATATATTTATCGTAGATAATGTACGGTTAGAGAAAAGTGTTAAAGGAATTAATGGTTCCGGAGATTTTTTCTCGATGAACAAGAAAATAATGAATGAAATAGCGGCAAAGATTAATAGGCCGATAATTGTCATGTCTCCCCAGTTTTGCTTACTGCTACCTGTTAATAATGCATATAGTAGAGCGATTGTACTTAATGAAAAAACTGTTGCACCAAGATAATCGATATGGTGTTTAGCGGGCTTAATAGATTCTTTGTAGTAAATTGCAATCATTAAGCAAGCGATAATTCCAAATGGAACGTTTAAGAAGAAAATATAGCGCCAAGAAAGGGAATCAACTAAAAATCCACCTACTAACGGTCCGATAACACCGGATACACCCCAAACGGCACTCATCCAACCTTGTGCTTTCGCGCGGTCTTTCGCTTCGCTATATAAGTCTCCAATTATCGTCATTGTGATTGGCATAACAGCACCAGCACCGATACCTTGAAGAGCGCGGAAGAAAATTAATTGTTCCATCGATGTAACGACTCCGCAAAGTGCAGAACCGACTAAAAAGATTGTAGCTCCGATCAGTAAAACTTTTTTACGGCCGAATAAATCAGCGAGCTTTCCGTATATTGGAGTCGAAACAGCTGTTGCAAGCATATAAATTGCATATACCCAACTAACAAGTTCGACGCCTGACAAATCACTCGTTATACGAGGGATTGCTGTACTAACAATCGTTCCTTCTACCGCAGAAAGAAACGTCATTAACATTAAAGACATCATGACTTTTTTTCTCATTTGTTTTCCCCTTACCCTTTTTTAAATATTCAACAATATAAAATATAAAGGTACTAAGGTATATAAAGCAACAAAAAAGCAATGGAAAGTTACATGGAGCAGATGTTTGTCGCTTCTTGTCGGTAAGTCGATATATTTGAGAAATCGCCGATAATGATTTCATGGCAATATTAAAAAAAGAAACAGGAATCCCTGTTTCTTTTTTAATATTGCATTTTCGCGTTTTCTCCAGCTGTCGTTCCAGCAATTCTACCAGTAACGAGGGCTGATGTAATATTATAACCACCAGTATAACCGTGAATATCAAGAACTTCTCCACAGAAATATAAGCCGTTCGTGAATTTAGAAGACATTTCTTTCGGATTAATTTCTTTCACGGATACACCTCCGCCAGTAACGAATGCTTTTTCAATTGATTGCGTACCATTTACATTCACAGTAAACTCTTTAAAGTCTTTCACAAGTGCACGAATCTTTTCGTGAGAAACTTGTCCAGCTTGTTCACTACCGTCAATTTCATTTTTTTCTAATAAGAATAGGAAGTAACGTTCAGGGACATAACCTTTTAAAACGTTTTTAATTCCTTTTTTCGGATCTTCTTTCATTTGTTTCAGCATGCGCTGAAATAGTTGCTCACTATTTTCCTCTGGCAATGCATCAATACTCATTTGTATTGTGTTCGTTTTAAACTTTTTCAGTGCTTTCACGACGAATTGACTACAGCGAAGAGCAGCAGGACCAGATAGGCCGAAATGAGTGAAGAGCATGTCCATTTTGTGAGAAATGATAGCTTTTCCTTTCGGGTTTAATACGCTTAAGTTTATATCACGTAAAGCAAGACCTTGTAATGAGCGATCACGTATAAACGGCTCGTTTGACAGGATAGGTACTTCTGTTGGGAATAATTCTGTAATTGTATGACCTGCTTTTTCAGCCCAAGCGTATCCGTCTCCAGTGGAACCAGTTTGAGGAACGGATTTTCCGCCAACAGCGATAACGACATGATTTGTTTCTAACACTTCGCCTGTTTGCAGTACAACTGCCTTCGTTTGACCATTTTCATATTCAATCGTTTCAACAGGCGTATTTGTACGGATTTTTACACCTAAGTCTTTTAATCGTGTTAAAAGTGCATCTACAACAGATTGCGCTTTGTTTGACACGGGGAACATGCGACCGTGGTCTTCTTCTTTCAATTTAACACCAAGATTTTCGAAGAATGTAATAATATCTTCATTATTAAAAAGAGAAAAAGCGCTGTATAAGAAGCGACCGTTTCCTGGTATATGTTTAACAATTTCATCAAGTGGTAGACGGTTCGTTACGTTACAGCGTCCGCCACCAGAAATCGCAAGTTTACGCCCAAGTTTATTTCCTTTATCAAGAAGCAAGACATTTGCGCCTTCTTCTGCAGCACCAATTGCAGCCATTAGCCCAGAAGGACCGCCGCCGATGACAATAACATCATAATGCATAATATATCGACCTCATTTTCTACATTTCCTGCCTAAAAGAATAGCATGTTTTCCGTTAAAAGAAAAATAGAGTGAAGTACTGCTTAATGAGAGAATTGTGGTACAATACAAAAGTTAGAGTTCAGCACTATCCTGCTATTTGTAGGCGATAAGACTAAAACCTCAAGATTTAGGAGAAGTAAATAGGGAGTCTGTTAGCCTGTAAATGCTCGAATGGTTCAACTAATAATCAGTGGAGAAGAACACCTCACTGATTAAAGTTTCATTTTATGTAGATGTAGGAGGATTTTTGTATGTCCGATTCGAAATTTCTGCGCGGAACGCTTATTGTTACGCTAGGGACATTTTTAGTAAAGTTCTTAGGCATGATTTACGTCTTTCCGTTTCATGCATTAGTAGGTACAGAAGGCGGAACGCTCTATACATATGGATACATTCCATATACGATCTTTTTAAGTATCGCAACGGCAGGTGTGCCGCTTGCTGTTTCAAAATTTGTTTCCAAATATAATGCGCTTGGCGATTATAAAACGAGCCGGAGAATGTTCCGCTCGGGAATGGTTATGATGATAGTAACAGGAGTTCTTTCGTTCCTAGTACTGTACATGACGGCACCGTTGTTTGCAGAAGCGATGCTTGGTAAACAAAGTATACACAATAATGTAGGAGAAGTTACGACGATCATTCGTCTTGTAAGTTTCGCACTTATTGTTGTACCAGCAGCGAGTTTAATTCGTGGTTATTTCCAAGGTCACCAGTCTATGGGACCAACTACCGTTTCACAAATTATTGAACAAATTATTCGTATCGTCTTTTTATTAGCAGGTAGTTTTATCGTTATTAAAGTACTTGGCGGTACAGTTGCAACAGCAGTTGGAGTAGCGACATTTGCTGCGTTCGTTTCAGCGGTTGGAGCACTCGGTGTGTTAATTTGGTACTGGTTAAAACGTAAAAAATATTTGGATCAATATTTAATTGAACAAACTGTACCAGAATCAACAGTAAGTACTGTTCAATTGTTTAAAGAGTTATTCGCATATGCGATTCCTTACGTTGTAATTGGGTTAACAATTCCTTTATATCAACAAATTGATACATTGACATTTAACTCAATTATGCAGGCGATTGGTCAAGGTGATATCGCAGAGCGAGCGCTGGGTATTTTCACAATGTGGACGCATAAGTTAATTATGATTCCTGTATCACTTGCAACAGCGTTTAGTTTAACGCTTGTACCAGCAATTACAAAATCATTTACTGAAAAACAATACCGCTATTTGAAATTACAAATTACACAAACATTCCAGGCAAATATGTTTTTAACATTGCCAGCAGTTATCGGTATTTCAACACTTGCATATCCAATTTACACTGCTTTCTATGACTCAGATCCATTAGGTGGACAAGTATTAATGTGGTATGCACCAGTTGCATTGTTATTTGCTTTATTTACAGTAACAGCGGCAATTCTTCAAGGGATTAATCAGCAAAAGCATGCAATTGTCGCGCTTATTATGGGTGTTATTTTGAAATTTGTATGTAACGTAATCTTTATTCGTTATTTCGGTACAGTAGGAGCAATTCTAGCGACCGCAGTTGGTTTCTTAGCTTCTGTTTGGTATACAAATCGACAAATTAAAAAATACGCACACTATTCATTCGGTGTTGTATATAAAAGAACATTCCAAATTGCAGTACTGACACTTATAATGGTCGTTGCTGTAAAACTATCACAATGGCTTCTATCCTTCATGATTTCGCCTGATGGCCGTATTGGTGCTCTTATAACAGTTGCGATTTGTGCAGGTATTGGTGGTCTTGTTTACGGATTGTTAGCAATTCGCACAGGAGTACTTGAAAGAGTATTTGGCGGAGAAGCATTAGATAAAATTCAACGTAAACTTGGTAGTAGATTTAAAATAAAGTTGAAATCAAGAGGGGCGTAATTACGTCCCCTTTTCTATGATAAATAAAGAAGGTGAAAAACGTGAGATTAGATAAATTATTAGCGAATATGGGATATGGAAGTAGAAAAGAAGTAAAGAAATTATTGAAAGATGGCGTTGTGAAAATTGATGGAACGCCAGTAAAAGATGCGAAAGTTCATGTAAATGTAGAAGAGCAAGAAGTTATGATTCACGGTGAAGTTGTGGAATACAAAGAGTTTGTTTACTTAATGATGCATAAACCACAAGGTGTTATTTCAGCGACGGAAGATGATAATCATGAAACAGTAATAGATTTATTAGAATTAGAAGATGCAATCTTTGATCCGTTCCCAGTTGGACGACTTGATATCGATACGGAAGGTTTCTTATTGATAACAAATGATGGGAAGTTATCACATCAATTATTATCTCCGAAAAAGCATGTGCCGAAAAAATATTATGCACACGTTGCAGGAGTAGTAACAGAAGAGGATGTAAAAGAGTTTGCTAAAGGTGTTATTTTAGACGATGGCTATGAAACAAAGCCAGGTGCGCTTACAATATTGAAAAGCGATGATATTTCTGAAATTGAGCTTGTGATTACGGAAGGGAAATTCCATCAAGTGAAGCGTATGTTTGAAGCGGTAGGGAAAAAAGTAGTCTACCTAAAGAGAACAGAGATGGGTCCGTTAGTATTAGATGAAGAACTAGAACTTGGACAATACCGAGAGCTAACAGATGAAGAAGTAGAAATGTTAAGAACATATCAAGTAGATACTGAAAAGTAGTACCTTTATAGGTACAGAAAAAACCCCTTTCTAATAGTTAGAAAGGGGTATGTATTTATTTACATACAATTATTTTTCGTTATGAGGTCATTCTCACTTTCTTTCCTGTTGTTGTCCACTTACCGCGGCAAGGGCTATACACGAGTTCATTAAACTGCAACACATTTAGATCACGTTGTATCGTTCGCGGTGTGATCCCGAACTCATCTACAAGGTCTTTCGTCGTTACCGTTCCGTTTTCATTGATGTACATATAAATTGATTTAATGCGTGTTAGCATACGAGTAGTTGTAGGTTTCAAGAGAAAACCACTCCTCTACTAGTTTTTTTGACCCCATTCAGGAAAGAAGGTCGTTACTACCATTGTACTCTACATGATAAAATTCATGCTTTAATCTACTTAAATTTTACAAAAGTTTAACAAAAATTCATATAGAAAAATATTGGTAGTTGACATTGTATATATGGTCAGTCAACTAACACATAAAATTCTACGTAAAACGCCAAATTCCTGCAAATTTTTTTGAAAAAATAAAAGAAAAACTAATAAGAAATGTCTGAAATATTACAATTGTTCGGTATTTAGTTTTCGTGTATGGCATAAGGGATTTCGGTTTGCTATGATGAAAGAGATAATATAGTGAAGGATGGATGCGTGATGTCAGCGATTAATTGGACAGAAGAAGTTGCAAAACGAAAAGATGATTTAATTCGTGATACACAACAATTTTTACAAATTAAAAGTGTATGGGAAGAAGAATCGGCGAAAGAGGGCGCACCATTCGGTGAAGGGGTAGAAAAAGCGCTATCTTTCATGTTACATAAAGGAGAAGCTGAAGGTTTTGCTTCTAAAAATTTAGAAGGATATGCAGGTCATCTTGAAATGGGACAAGGAGAAGAATTAGTAGGTATTCTTTGTCACGTTGATGTTGTACCAGAAGGAGATGGCTGGACGACTCCCGCATATAGTGCGGATATTCGCGATGGAAAGATTTTTGCACGTGGTGCAATTGACGATAAAGGCCCAACGATGGCAGCATATTATGCGATGAAAATTGTGAAAGAATTAGGCTTACCTCTTTCAAAACGTGTTCGTATGATTATAGGAACAGATGAAGAAAGCAATTGGAAATGTGTAGATCACTACTTTAAAAACGAAGAAATGCCAACAATCGGTTTTGCACCAGATGCAGATTTTCCAATTATTAATGCAGAAAAAGGAATTTCTGATATACAAGTTGTGCAAAATGGTAGTGAAGAGAAAAAAGGTACATATGAACTTGTTTCATTTGATTCAGGGCGACGTTTAAATATGGTTCCTGATTTTGCAGAAGCGGTTATTACAGGAGAAGATGTAAATGCACTTACAGTAGCATATGAAGAGTATTTACAAACTGCTAAAAAAATAGGGGAATCGACTATAGAAGGTAATACAGTGACGTTGCAAATAAAAGGAATTTCAGCGCACGGATCTACTCCTGAAAAAGGAGAAAATGCAGGTTTATTATTAGCAAACTTCTTGACTACAGTTTCACTTGATGGAAAAGCAACTGCATTTGCGACATTTGCAACAGAAACATTTACTGGTGATATTTTGGGTGAAAAAGCTACTATTGCTTATAAAGATGAAATTAGCGGTCCGTTAACAGTGAATGTTGGTCGCCTTTCTTATACGAAAGAAAACGGTGGTAACTTAGGGCTAAACGTACGTTACCCAGTTACAACTAACTTTGAAGAAACAATTGCGAAGTTGAAAGAGTATGTTGGTACGCATGGATTTGAAGTAGCTGACTATTCTAATTCACGCCCGCATCACGTTGATAAAGACCACGTATTAATTCGTACGTTACAACGTGTATATGAAGAACAAACAGGTGAAAAAGCAGAACTATTAGCAATTGGCGGAGGTACTTATGCTCGTTCATTAAAAGCTGGTGTGGCATTTGGACCGCTATTCCCTGGAAAGGAAGAACTTGCGCATCAAAAAGATGAGTACATTGAAATTGAAGACTTATTAAAAGCAACAGCAATTTATGCGCAAGCAATTCATGAATTAGCGAAGTAAAGTGAAACTTTAATCGCCGATATATGAATAATGACCGCTCTCTACTTTAGAGGGCGGCTTCTTTTTAATTGAATGAGATAAGAAAGAAAAGCAACAATAGAAAGAAGGAGACGGTGCACATGGATAGGCATTATTTTGTCGCAATTACGTTACCAAATCATATAAAAGAAGTGCTGTCTAACTATAAAGAGGATACGAATGAGAAATTACCATTTCGCTCGTGGGTACATAAGGAAGATTATCATATTACCCTTTCCTTTTTAGGAGGTGCGACAGAAGAACAGTTAAAAGGGATAAAGAATGGATTACAAACACTTATAAAAACAAAAGAACTATCGTTCACGTTACAAGGTTTTTCAACGTTTGGTAGGGAAGATCAGCCCCGTATTCTTTGGGCGAAGGTAAGTGAGAATCATGATTTGTTTCAGTTACAAAAGCAAGTACATGCCATTTGTGAAGAAAATGGTTTTTCTCTAGAAACACGCCCGTATCATCCACATATTACTGTTGCTCGTAAATGGATAGGAGAAGAAAAGTTTCATTTAGAAAGTATAAAAGAAGTGCCTGAAATATCATTTCAAGCAGATACAATTACTTTATACGAATCCCACGTGAAAGAAACCCCGAAGTATAAATCGATTGCTGAAATAAAATTACAAAAATAGAATGTTGAAAACGTTTTTTATGCAGGTGAATATACTATAGAGAAGAATGGAGTTACTGTATAGAGTCTTGTTGATAAGAAAAGTCTTATCATTTGCAGCTCATTTTATCTCGCCTGATTGGTGAAGGCTAATAATAAGTGAGGATGGAAAAATTTTCTCGCTCATTAAAGTTTCACTTTATTTTAACTTTGAGAATGATGGTGATTTTTTTATGTTGAAAGTAAAACGTCCATTTGATGCCTATTTAGATGAAATGAATAAAATTACAATTTTGCTCCCACATGCGTATGGAACAAGTCGGACATTTCGTTTGCAAGAAGGAAGTAATGTGAAAGATTTACCGATTGCTCATACTATTGCACTTCCAGATGCAACGAAGTATGAGTGCTTTATAGAAGAGCCGCTAGATGTGGGGAAGTATTATACAGTACGAGATGAACGGAATGAAGAAACGGATTTACAAATAGGTGCTGTTATTCGAACAACAATTTTCGATGAAAAGTATTATTACGAAGGTACAGATTTAGGTGCTGTGTATCAAAAAGAAGAAACGACATTTAAAGTATGGGCTCCAACCGCAAGGCTTGCGAAAGTAAGAATTTATAAGAGTGATAAAGAATATACCGATCATGAAATGTACAGAGAAGAAAACGGAGTTTGGATTCAAACATTACAAGGGGATTTAGACGGAGCATGCTATACATTTCTTGTTTGTATTAATTTAATATGGAACGAAGCTGTGGATCCTTATGCAAAGTCGGTGACGGTAAACGGCAAACACGGTGTTGTTATCGATTTAGAAAAAACGAGTGTAACAAGACGAGAGGGATTACCACCATTACAATCAATGACAGATGCCATATTGTATGAACTGCATATTCGTGATGCGACTATACATCAAAATAGTGGAGTGAGTCAAAAGGGAACATATAAAGGATTGATGGAAGAGGGAACAACGGGACGGAACGGGACGTTAACAGGGTTGTCTCATATAAAAGATTTAGGTGTTACACATGTTGAACTATTACCTTTATATTGTTTCGGTGGTGTAGATGAGGCGAATCCTTCGTCCGCCTATAATTGGGGGTATAATCCATTATATTACAATGCACCAACAGGATTTTATGCTACAAATCCCTCTGATCCGTATAACAGGATAGTTGAGTGCAAACAACTAATTGAAACATTTCATGAACAAGGTATTAGGGTGATCATAGATGTTGTATATAATCATGTTTATGAAAGAGAGCTATCATCATTTGAAAAGCTTGTTCCAGGCTATTATTTTCGTCATGGTGAAGATGGTATGCCTTCTAATGGGACGGGAGTCGGAAATGATATAGCGTCTGAACGGAAAATGATGAGGAAATTCATTGTAGAGTCTATTTTATATTGGCTTACTGAATACAATGTCGATGGATTCCGATTCGACTTAATGGGAATTTTAGATGTTGATACAATGAATGTGATAGAAAAAGAAGTACGAAACATAAAACGAGATGCTTTATTATTAGGAGAAGGATGGGATTTACAAACACCACTTCCTGCCAAAGAAAAAGCAACGTTAAATAATGCGAAGAACATGCCGCATATTGCGCAGTTTAATGATCAATTTCGTGATGGGATAAAAGGGAGTACATTTCATATAAACAAGCGTGGTTTTGCATTTGGTGGGTCTGTAGACTGTAATCATTTGCAGTATATTGCAGCAGGAAGTCTTTTAAGTATGAAAGAAACAGGGCTGTTTCTAGAGCCGGCGCAAAGCATTAATTATGTAGAATGTCATGATAATATGACGATGTGGGATAAACTAGTGCGCAGTAATGAAGAATCAGAAGCGATTTTGAAAAAACGTCACCTGCTAGCGAGCGCAATGGTTATTCTTTCACAAGGCATTCCTTTCTTACATGCAGGACAAGAGTTTTATCGTACGAAGAAAGGAAATGAAAATAGTTATAATGCAAATGATGAGATTAATCAATTAGATTGGGATCAAAAAGAGAAAGAGATAGAGACTGTTAACTATATAAAAGGTTTAATTGCGATTCGTAAAGAGCATGGGGCATTCCGATTACAAAACGCAGACCTTATAAAAAAACATATGACTTTTTTACAAACATCTACAGAAGTACTTGCATACCACCTGCAAAATGTAAAATCGTTTGGACCGTGGAAAGAGATTGTCGTTTTATTTAATAGCGGTTTAGAAGCTAAAACGGTGCAACTTCCGAAAGAAGAAACGTGGCATGTGTTAGTAAACGAAAACGAAGCGAAAATAGATCCAATTTCTTCATTTAGAGGAAAGGAACTTAGGCTCGCTCCAATTAGCACGTATATATTGACGATAATGTGACAAATCGCTACTTGACGATGAGAATGTAATAAATGTAGAATTGACAAAGGTGACGATTTTGATAAGTTGTCATTCTATGACAGGTTTTGTAAAATAAAATAGAGGATTTTTGGCCTAGGCTAATTTTTCTTTTCATTTACAGTAAAATATATGAATCCACAACATGTGTAGAAATGTTGCGGTTTTTCTTTTCATAACTATAAAAGATAAGGATTTGTTAACGGGTAATGAATATGGAATGGTTGGAACAATTATTAGGAAAAGAGTGGAGTCTTGTACCGGCTGGTGGAGTAACGGGCGATGCATATATTGCGCAAAACGGACAACAGAAGTTATTTTTAAAGCGGAATACATCGCCCTTTTTAGCGGTATTGTCAGCAGAAGGAATTGTTCCAAAATTACTTTGGACAAGAAGGGTAACGAATGGTGATGTAATTTCTGCTCAAAAATGGCTTCCGGGACAGAAGCTAGAGCCAGAGGATATGAAACTAGAACGTGTTGCGAAACTTTTGAAGAAAATACACTCCTCTAAAGCGCTTGTACAGATGATTCAAAGACTTGGGAAGCAGCCGCTTCACGCACAAGAGTTATTACAACAACTGCAACTCGTTTTAAGAGGAGATATAAGGGATGATGAAACAATTCAGCAAGGCCTTCAATATTTAATGGGTTCATTAAAAGCTATTGAATACAATGAATTTGTTGTATGCCATTGTGATGTAAACCATAACAATTGGATATTGTCGGATGAAGATGAGTTGTTTTTAATTGATTGGGATGGAGCTGTAATTGCTGACCCGGCTCTAGACCTTGGTATGTTATTATATTGGTACATTCCGCGCCAGGAGTGGAGTGAGTGGCTCGGTTTTTATGATATTGAAATGGATGAATCGCTGCTTAGGCGTATGAGATGGTATGTGATAGCACAAACGATTTTGTCTATTCAATGGCATACAACAAAAAAACAGCAAGCAGAAGCTGAATATTGGCATCAATATTTACAGCAACTACTTGCTTCAGAATAATACTTAAGAAAAATTGTCCATTCCAGCAATCCACTGAGTAAGTTGTTCTTGATTATTGGAAATATGGTTGTCCAAATTAGAGGAAGATTTACCCGATTGACTATAAGAATATACATCGTTTAGCATTGTTTTAGCGTCACTACTTATATTATCGTTTGCGAGTAACGATTGAATGAGGCGCTCTAATTGCTCGCATTCTGAAACTGTCCCGCAGCAATCACTTTGGTGGTTGACTAAAATATCTTTCAGCACTTCTAATTGATGTTGTTGATTAATTGGCATGAACGGATCATCCTTTCGATTGTTTTTCTCTTCAAATGTAAGAGAAAAAGCTGTTTCGTCATGGAATGTTTAATGCTGTATGTAGTTTTTATCAAAATGGTACATCTTATACTTGAAAGAAACGGACCGAGTGCTCGTACGTACTTGGTTTTTTGTTTGGTAGATTAATTAAAAAAAGAAAGAAGGAATTATTCCTTTAAAATAGTTTTGTAAAGAGAGGGAGACATCTATGCGTTTAAGACATAAACCATATGCAATGGATCGAATTAACGAGTATTCACATATCGTAATCGGAAACCCAGAGGAGCGCGCTGGTAACTGGAAAGAAGTATTTGGAAATGAACAACCAATTCATATTGAAGTAGGTACAGGTCGTGGCCGCTTTATGTATGATATGGCAAAAGCGAATCCACATATTAATTATATTGGAATTGAAAAATTCACAAGTGTTGTTGTAGATGCACTTGATAAATTAATTGAAGAAGAAGTGCCGAACTTAAAGTTAATTAATAAAGATGCTGAAGATTTAACAGTTTTCTTTGCAAAAGGTGAGATTGATCGCGTTTATTTAAACTTCTCAGATCCATGGCCAAAGAAGCGTCATACGAAGCGTCGTTTAACGTATAAAACGTTTTTACGTAATTATGAAGAAGTGTTAGTAGAAGGCGGAGAAATTCATTTTAAAACAGATAACCAAGGTTTATTTGAATATTCTCTTATGAGTATGGCTGAGTATGGTATGTTACTAACGTACTTAAGCTTAGATCTTCATAACAGCGACTTTGAAGGTAACATCATGACTGAATACGAAGAGAAATTCTCTAGTAAGGGTCATCGTATTTACCGAGTTGAAGCAAAATATCGTACAGAGCCTATGCAGTAATGCATAGGTTTTTTTATGCCTAAAATAATCAGAATTTTATGTTAAGATTAATTAAAAGGGGGATGTGTAATGGAACAGTTACAAATTGGAGATATAAAAGTAACGTGGTTAAAAGGCGGAAATACACATTTAGATGGAGGGGCAATGTTTGGTGTTGTGCCGAAAGTACTTTGGTCACGTAAATATAAACATAATGACACAAATCATATTTACTTACGAACAGATCCGTTACTTTTACAAACGAAAGATGGAAATATGCTCATTGATTCAGGAATAGGAAACGGTAAGTTGAATGAGAAGATGAAACGAAATCAAGGTGTAACAGAAGAATCATCGGTTTATGAATCGTTAGAAAAACAGGGATTAAAGCCTGAAGATATTCAATATGTTTTAATGACACACCTTCATTTTGATCATGCATCTGGTCTAACAAAATGGGAAGATGATCACCTTGTACCGGCATTTCCAAATGCGAAAGTTTACGTAAGTGAAACAGAGTGGAATGAAATGAGGAATCCAAACATTAGATCACGTAATACATATTGGAAGGAAAATTGGGAGCCAATTGTAGATCAAGTTGTTACGTTCCAGCAAGAAATAGAAATTACAGATGAAATCAAGATGACGCATACCGGTGGTCATAGCGATGGACATGCAGTTATCGCTTTGGAGAGTCAAGGAGAAACGATGCTACATTTAGCAGACCTATTGCCGACACACGCGCATCAAAATGTATTATGGGTAATGGCATACGATGATTATCCGATGACTTCGATTGAAAATAAGCAAAAGTGGATGAAGTATGGTGCTGAAAAAGAGGCGTGGTTTACGTTTTATCATGACGCATATTATCGTGCTGTGAAGTGGAATGAGGAAGGACATATTGTAGAAAAAATAGAACGGAAAACGAGTATAGAAGCTTAAAAAGAGGAGATTGTTCCATCATATTTGTTGGAGCAGCTTCTTTTTTATTATCGGATTTTGTCGGTAAGTCGATATATTCGGAAAATCGCTGATATAATTTTAATCAATACCCACAATTTCAAAAAAATAAGAGGTTCACCTAATGGGAACCCTCCTTTTTATGCTGCTATAACTTCTAAAACAGTACCTGTTTTAGCATCAACTAAAAATTCAAATCGTTCTTGTATATCATCTAACATTGTTGTAAGACCGCCGCGATAAACTTCATATGCGACATCATATTTTTCAAATGTCTCTGGAACCATATGTACCCAAGAGCCAGTAATTTCACCTTTATGACTTAATGCTTGTTTCACCATTTTCAATGCTTTTTCTGAAGAAATATGGGATTGTTCTTGTACTTTGTTTGCAACGAGATAACCAGCTGCGAACCCAACGCCAAGACCTGCTACTAAACCTTTCCAACTCATATATTCACCTCAATTCTATAAAATAAAAATAGTGTACCAATAATAATTATAAAGCAAATACAGTTAAAAAAGAAGAAACTAGAAACATTTCGAAAATTTCGTTACAATAAAAGAGGTATTCTACTAAGGTTTGAAAGAAGGGGACTTCGTGAATAAAGAGACATTACAATTATTTCGTACGTTAACAGAATTACAGGGGGCATCAGGTTTTGAACATGATGTACGCCGTTTTATGAAACAAGAATTAAGCAAATATGCGGATGAAATTGTACAAGACGGTTTAGGTAGCGTATTTGGTCTGAAAAAAGGGGACGAAACTGGCCCGCGTGTTCTTGTAGCAGGTCATATGGATGAAGTAGGTTTCATGGTTACACAAATTACGAAAAATGGAATGCTTCGTTTTCAAACGTTAGGCGGCTGGTGGAGCCAAGTTTTATTAGCACAGCGTGTACAAGTTATGACGAAGAATGGTCCTGTTATTGGGGTTGTTGGTTCTATTCCTCCTCATTTATTAAGTGACGCGCAACGTGCAAAACCGATGGATATAAAAAATATGTTAATTGATATAGGTGCAGATAGTTATGAAGATGCGATTGAAATTGGTGTAAAACCAGGACAACAAATCGTGCCGATTTGCCCATTCACACCGATGGCAAATGAGAAGAAAATTATGGCGAAAGCTTGGGACAACCGTTACGGATGTGGTCTTGCAATCGAATTGTTAAAAGAATTAAAAGATGAAACATTACCAAATACATTATATTCTGGTGCTACTGTACAAGAAGAAGTAGGCCTTCGCGGAGCGCAAACAGCTGCAAATATGATTCAACCAGACATTTTTTATGCGCTTGATGCAAGTCCAGCAAACGATGCATCTGGTGACAAAACGCAGTTCGGTCAATTAGGAAAAGGTGCTCTTCTTCGTATTTACGATCGCACGATGGTAACACATAGAGGAATGCGCGAATTCATTTTAGATACAGCAGAAACAAACAATATTCCGTACCAATACTTTATTTCACAAGGTGGTACAGATGCGGGCCGTGTACATACAAGTAACTCTGGTATCCCATCAGCAGTAATTGGTGTTTGTGCACGCTACATTCATACGCATGCTTCAATTTTACATGTTGATGATTATGCAGCGGCGAAAGAATTAATTACGAAGCTTGTAAGAACAACAGATAAAACGACGTTAGAGACAATTAAGAATAACGCGTAGAGAAGAAGGGCGAAAAACCCTTCTTTTTTTAGGTTGAATAGATGACCCAGCGATGATTGGGAGCGGTCAGTGCTTAATTGGTGTTCGAATGATGTATGAAGACTCCAAGTAGGAAGTGAGAGGAAGGCTGTTTTTGTTTTCGAAGACGGTAATGTTGCTAGAAAAAACCTTCTTTTTTAGGCTGAATAGATGACTTGGTGATATGTGGTAGTGGTTGATACTTAATTCGTATCTGATGCGGATATTAGAATAGAATGATGAATTTTTATAGAGGTGAACGAAATGAAAGTAGTAGTTGGATCGAAGAATAAAACGAAAGTTGGTGCTGTGGAGAAGGTTTGGAAAGAGGCTACAATTACATCTCTCTCTGTTCCTTCAGGAGTAGCAAATCAGCCGTTTTCAGATGAAGAGACGATGCAAGGAGCGATTAATAGAGCGAAGCGAGCGCTAGAGGAAGGAGAAGCTCCAATTGGTATTGGGCTAGAAGGCGGTGTGATGAAAACGGAGCACGGTTTATTTATGTGTAACTGGGGCGCGCTAGCAACAAGTGATGGGAAAGTATTCGTGGCTGGAGGAGCGCGTATTACGTTACCAGACGATTTTTTAGCACCTCTTGAAGATGGCAAGGAGTTAAGTGAAGTGATGGAAGAGTTTGTACATAGAAAAGATATTCGTAGTCACGAAGGAGCGATTGGTATTTTTACAGATGATTATGTCGACCGCACGGAATTATTTGTACACGTTGTTAAGTTACTTGTTGGGCAATATAAGTATGACAAAAAGCAAGCATAAACCTTGCACCATGCGCGATGTATGGTAGTATAAAAGAAAGATTATAACATGAAAAATGCACTCGTTAGAGGAGGAAATATAGATGAAGTCATTAGAAAGCATGGAGCAATTCCAACAATTAAAAAATGAAGAGAATGTAGTCTTTATGTTCTCAGCAGAATGGTGCCCAGACTGCCGTTTTGTAGACCCATTTATGCCAGAAGTAGAAGAGAAATATAGTGATTTCTCATTTTACTATGTAGATCGTGATGAGTTTATTGATCTATGTGTAAAATTAGACGTATTTGGCATTCCGAGCTTTGTAGCGTACAATAAAGGTGAAGAAACTGGTCGCTATGTAAACAAAGATCGTAAAACACAAGAACAAATCGAAGAGTTCATTGAAGGTTTAAAATAAGGCAATTTGCCAATTGAATTGTAAAACAACCTCTACCTTCGCGGGGGAGGTTATTTTTTTGGAAGGGAGGAAAAAGAGATGAAGATGACAAGTAAAAAGATGAAAGACGAGTTAATGAAGAAATTATCTCGTCCAGAGTGGGACTTTCAGTATGATAGCGAGAAAGAGGTTCTACGTATAGAACAGAAAGACTCGAAAAAAGGTATTAACGTATCACTTCCAGGAGTTGTAGCAAAATGGGAAGTGAACAAAGAAAAGGCAATTGAAGAAGTTGCTTATTACGTACAAGAAGCGCTAATTGCGATGCATAAAGAAGAAAATAGCGGAGCAAAAATTTTACCTGTTATTCGTTCTACTTCTTTCCCGAAACAAGCAGAAGAAGGAAATCCGTTTATTATGACGGATCATACGGCGGAAACACGTATTTACTATGCGTTAGATTCGAATAAAACGTATCGACTAATTGATGAACGTCTGTTACAAAAATTAGAACTTACAGAACAGCAAGTGCGTGAAATGGCATTATTCAACGCACGCTCATTAGGTTATGAATTTAAACAAGACACAGTAGCGGGTAATACATTCTACTTTTTAAACACAAATGATGGGTATGACGCGACTCGTATTTTAAACGAATCGTTACTACAATCGATGCGTGAAAAGATTTCTGGTGACATGGTTGTTGCTGTTCCTCACCAAGATGTATTAATTATTGCTGATATCGTCAACGAAATCGGTTATGATATTATTGCACAAATGACAATGAAATTTTTTGCCGAAGGGCATGTTCCGATTACATCACTTTCATTCGTATATGAAGATGGAGAATTTGAACCAATCTTTATTTTAGCGAAAAATCGGAAGAAGACAGATGGAAAAGAGAAAGGATGAACGAAGTGAACGTTTTTTACAACCTTGAAGGAATTGGTGACACTTTAATTGTTGCCTTACAAGATATTACTTTAGAGAACCGTACTTTTGATCGCAAAGGAGATGTTGCACGCGTTTATGATCGTGAAAGCAACGTAACGGGAGGATTCAACATCTTTAATGCATCTTCTTACTTAGAAGTAAAAGAAACAGGAAACCTTACATTAACGAAAGAGCTTGTAGAGAAAATCAACGAAGTTTTAGCGAAGAATGGCTTTGAAGAAACAGTAGAAGCAGATCTTTCTCCGAAATTTGTTGTAGGCTATGTAGCTGAAAAAGAGAAACATCCAAATGCTGATAAGCTAAACATCTGTAAAGTAGAAATCGGTACAGAAACATTACAAATCGTATGTGGTGCACCAAACGTTGATGCAGGACAAAAAGTTGTCGTTGCGAAAATCGGCGCTGTAATGCCAAGCGGTATGTTAATTAAACCGGCTGAACTTCGCGGTGTTCCTTCTTCTGGAATGATCTGCTCTGCACGTGAATTAGAGCTTCCAGACGCTCCACAAGAAAAAGGTATTCTTGTATTAGAAGATAGCTTTGAAGTTGGACAAGAGTTTAAATTTTAATTGATATAAGAAAAGAGAGGTTGTCCTTTTGGACAGCCTCTCTTTTCTTTTTGTCATTCTTTATCGGTAAGTCGAAATTTCTTGTTGAATCGTTGATATATTGAGAGTTGTGATAGATATACTCAAAAAATCGTAAATATGATAAGAATGTCACCTTTTTTCTTAAAATCTATATTGTATTTTATAAACAAACTAGTTAAAATTTAGAAAAATAGAAGGGGATAGACGTATGAAACAACAACCAAAAATCGCAGAACTTCTAAAACGAATTGAAACTTCAAAACAGCAAGATGTTGAGCTAGGTACTTATGAAATATATGTGTTTAGTGAAAGTGAATTAGAAAAAGGACAAATCGGTTACCGATATGATAAACATAAAAATTCATTAATAAGTGAAGAAAACGGAAAGTGGCAAGAAGGATGGATTGCAATTGGATATGAAACGGATATGGGTGATCCAGTTTTCGTAAATATAGATGATAACGCTTATCCGGTTTATACTGCAGAGCGGGGTACAGAAACGTGGCATCCTGTTTATATTGGAAATATGGATGAGATTATAGGGCAATTATAAGAAAAACTTTGAATCCGGTGCAAAGTGATGGGAGAGAAGTATGAAGTATATAAAAATAATGAGCATGATTGCATTCATTGGAATATATATGGCTGGTTGTTCACAAGAGCAGCCGAAAAAAGAAACTACATCTTCTATAAAAGAGAAAAGAAAAGATACCAAAGAAGACGCACCGGTAGAAAAGCAGCAAGAACAAGAAAAGAACGAAGAATCGCAAGCAATTAAAACGAATGAGCAAGTGGAGCATAAGCAGGAGGAAATGCCGACTGAAGAAAAGATAGAGGAAACTACACCGGTGCTGCCAACTGAGCAACCAATGCAAAATAATGAACAAAAAGTAGAGAGTAATGAAAAACAAGAGAAGTTTCTCGTCGTTATTGATCCAGGGCATCAACAAAAAGCGAATTTAAATTTAGAGCCGATTGGGCCAGGGGCAACAACACAAAAATATAAAGTCACAGATGGTACAACTGGTGTTGTGACGAAAAAAAGAGAGGCCGTACTTGTATTAGAAATGGCTTTCGTATTAAAAGAAAAGTTAGAAGCGAAGGGAATGCAAGTATTAATGACGAGAACGTCACAAGACATTGATATAAGTAATAAAGAACGGGCGACATTCGCAAACAATCATAAGGCAAATTTATTTTTACGTCTTCATGCAGATGGTTCTGAAAATCCAAACCAAAGTGGATTTGCTGTATTGACGCCAGCAGAAGACAGTCCGCATACGAAAGAGATTTATGCGGAAAGCCTTCAAATCTCTCAAATGATTGTAAATAAAATGAGGGAGAACCAGCAAGTGAAAGTAAATGGAATTAAATTCAGGGATGATCTTTCTGGATTTAATTGGTCCAAAGTACCTGGTGTACTATTAGAACTTGGGTTTATGTCAAATCTTGAAGAAGATAAAAAATTATCTGACCCGCAGTATGTAAATTCTTTATTGCAAAGTGTAACGGATAGTATAGATGCATATCGGAAGCGTAAAGCTTAAGCGCAGTCTTACATGAAAGGCTGCGTTTTTCCATATGAAACACTCGTAAATTAGAATATTGTGGATAAATATGACATGCTTAATTTTACCTGCACTTTTTGCCGAATGCTGATACAATAAAGGATGTTACTATTTAGTAGAAAGAGTGGTAAGCATGTTAGATTGGATGAAAAAGTTGTTTAACAAAGAGGAAGAACAAACAGCGTTGAATAAAGAAGTACAAAAGCAAATTGAAAGTCAGCCGAAAATTCCTCGTGTAAACCACTACACTGAAGCAAGAGAAGCACAAATGGCAAGTAGGAATGCAGGTAAATGCCGTTTTCCTTTAGTACCGGATAATGGGTTCGATGAAGAGGATGAAAGAGAAGTAGATCACTTCGAAGAACAACCTGTTCAAGGAGTAACATATGAAGAACCGACTGCTCAAAGAGGAATACAGGTGGAAAGAAGCAGACGACCGTATGTGGAAAAGGTAGTTTCTACATATGAAGAACCGGAAGTACAATATGAACCGGTGCGAGAGGCTGTCGTTAAAAAGGCATCTGCACCTTCGCAAGAGAGTAACCGTAGACCATTTCGTCCAACAGAAATGATTTCGCCAATTTATGGATATAATCGTCCTTCAGTAGAGAAAAAGGTTGAAAAGCAGGAGGAAGTAAAAGAAAGAGAAGATCTTGAAATATCTGTAGAGGGCAAAGCAGTTGTTGATGCATGGTTAGAGAAAAAAGGATATACATTATCAGATTTCTCAGAAGGGCAAGCAACGTCTTCTTCGCCTAGTCATGAATCGGTTGGTCAACAGGATAAAAAGCAAGAAAAATCAGTTGTTGATCAATGGCTAGAGAAAAACGGTTATGAAATCGAACGCCAAGAGCCTTTAGTAGAAGAAAAAGAAGTGATTCAAGGAATGAGTACACCGCAGGAAGTTTCAGCGGATGAATTACTTCATAAAACAGTAGCTGAGCAGATGGAAAGTGCTAAGCTAGAAAAAGATGTAGTGGTGTTAAACGAAAACAATCTACAAGAAGAATTAGTGGCTTCTAAAGTAGAGCACGAGGATACAATATTATCAGAAGAAATTAAACGTAATACAGAAATAAAACAACCTACTATTGAAGTGGAAAAGCAAGCTCCAGAAGAATCAGTGATTGTCAAAGCAGAAGAAAAACTTGCAGAAACAATCATTGTGGAAATACCAGAAGAGCCAGAAGAAGTGGAAGTAATTACAGAAACAGAAGAGCCAGAAGAAGTGGAAGTAATTACAGAAACAGAAGAGCCAGAAGAAGTGGAAGTAATTACAGTAACAGAAGAGCTAGAAGAAGTAGAAGTAATTACAGAAACAGAAGAGCTAGAAGAAGTAGAAGTGATTGCAGAATCAGAAGAAGTGGAAGTAATTGCAGAAGCAGAAGAGTCAGAAGAAGTGGAAGTAATTACAGAAACAGAAGAGCCAGAAGAAGTGGAAGTAATTGCAGAAGCGGAAGAGTCAGAAGAAGTAGAAGTAATTGCGGAAACAGAAGAGCTAGAAGAAGTGGAAGTAATTGCAGAAACAGAAGCACAAGAAGAAGTGGAAGTAATTGCGGAAACAGAAGAGCTAGAAGAAGTAGAAGTAATTGCAGAAGCAGAAGAGCTAGAAGAAGTAGAAGTAATTGCAGAAACAGAAGCACAAGAAGAAGTGGAAGTAATTGCAGAAACAGAAGCACAAGAAGAAGTGGAAGTAATTGCAGAAACAGAAGAGCCAGAAGAAGTGGAAGTAATTGCAGAAGCAGAAGAGCTAGAGGAAGTAGAAGTAATTGCGGAAACGGAAGAGTCAGAAGAAGTAGAAGTGATTGCAGAAATAAAAGCACCTGTAGTAGAGACATTTGTAGCACTTGAGGAAATTCAGCAAGAAGATGAAGCGATTGAACAAAAGAGTGAATTCATACATGTAGCTGAGGCTGATGAACAGACAAAGAACGACGTTCAAAGCTTTGCGAATGTTTTACTTGCAGAAACAGAAGAAAATAAACGAGTTGTAGAAGAAGCGCCAGTCGCAGAAGAACAACGAGTTGTAGAAGAAACACCAGTCGCAGAAGAACAACGAGTTGTAGAAGAAGCGCCAGTCGCAGAAGAACAACGAGTTGTAGAAGAAGCGCCGGTCGCAGAAGAACAACCAGTTGTAAAAAAAGAAGAACCAAAACGTGAGAAAAAGCGTCATGTACCATTTAATGTTGTTATGTTGAAACAAGATAGAACACGATTAATGGAAAGACATGCAGCTAGGGCAAATGCAATGCAGCATTCTGTTAATGTACGAGTAGAGAATAGACCAGTGCAACAAGTAGTAGCAGAACCACAAGTGGAAGAACAACCAATGCAACAAGTAGTAGCAGAACCACAAGTGGAAGAACAACTAGTGCAACAAGTAGTAGCAGAACCACAAGTGGAAGAACAACCAATGCAGCAGGTGGTAGCAGAACCACAAGTGGAAGAACAACCAATGCAGCAGGTGGTAGTAGAATCACAAGTGGAAGAACAACCAATGCAGCAGGTGGTAGTAGAATCACAAGTGGAAGAACAACCAATGCAGCAGGTGGTAGTAGAATCACAAGTAGAAGAGCAATCAGTGCAGCAAGTAGTAGCAGAGCCACAAATGGAAGAACGCCCAGTGCAGCAAGTAGTGGAAGAGCAAGTACAAAAGCCAATTTCAAGTACGGAAGTACAAGAGAAAGCATATGTTGTAAATCAAAGAGAGAACGATATGCGAAATGTATTGCACACACCACCGACGTACACTGTTCCGCCATTAGCGCTGTTGTCGATTCCGCAGCAATCAGCGCTAGATAATACAGAATGGTTAGATGAGCAAAAAGAATTATTAGATACAACGTTTAATAATTTTCATGTTGGAGCACATGTTATTAATGTATCGCAAGGGCCAGCAGTAACTCGTTTTGAAGTGCAACCAGACCCAGGCGTGAAAGTAAATAAAATTACCAATTTAAGTGATGATATTAAGTTAAGTTTAGCTGCGAAAGATATTCGTATTGAAGCGCCGATTCCAGGGAAGAGTGCGATTGGAATTGAGGTTCCAAATAAAGAAAGTAAGCCAGTATTTCTTCGTGAAATTTTAAGAAGTCCTGTATTCACAAAGAGTGAATCACCGCTTACTGTTGCGCTTGGACTTGATATTTCAGGTGATCCAATTGTAACAGATATTCGAAAAATGCCGCACGGACTTATTGCGGGTGCAACGGGTTCAGGTAAAAGTGTGTGTATTAACGCGATTTTAACGAGTATTTTATATAAAGCGAAACCGCATGAAGTGAAGTTAATGTTAATTGATCCGAAGATGGTTGAGCTTGCACCATACAATTCTGTTCCACATCTTGTAGCACCTGTTATTACGGATGTAAAAGCAGCGACAGCGGCTTTAAAGTGGGCAGTCGAAGAGATGGAACGCCGTTATGAATTGTTTGCGCACGCTGGTGCTCGTGATTTAACTCGTTACAATACGATTGTAAGTGAGCGAGAAATTCCGGGAGAAACATTACCTTATATCGTTATTGTCATTGACGAGTTAGCCGACTTAATGATGGTAGCACCTGGTGATGTTGAGGAAGCGATTTGTCGTATTGCGCAAAAAGCACGTGCTTGTGGTATTCATTTATTAGTAGCGACGCAGCGTCCATCTGTAGATGTTATTACAGGTTTAATTAAGTCAAACATTCCAACGCGTATTGCGTTTACTGTATCATCTCAAGTTGATTCGCGTACGATTATTGATATTGGAGGCGCGGAGAAATTACTTGGCCGTGGTGATATGTTATTTTTAGGGAACGGTACATCTAAGCCAGTTCGTGTACAAGGTGTATATGTATCGGATGATGAGATTGAAAAGACAGTTGATCATGTGAGAAAGCAAATGAAGCCGAATTACTTATTTAAGCAAGAGGATTTATTAGCGAAAACAGAACAGGCTGAGTCGGAAGACGAATTGTTCTTTGAAGCATGTCAATTTGTTGTAGAACAAGGGGGAGCGTCCACATCTTCTGTACAGCGAAAATTCCGCATCGGTTATAATCGCGCGGCACGTCTCATTGAGGAGATGCAATCGCAAGGAATTATTTCTGAAGCAAGAGGGACGAAGCCAAGAGATGTCCTTATTTCTGAGGATGAATTTGCTGCTATGCAGGAAACGAATGTATAGTCCACGGTTTTGCTGTATACTAATAGAAAATGTTGGATAGTAAAGTAGGGAGTAAAGCGACATGAAAGAAATTGAATTAAAATTAAAAGGTGAAATAAATCGACTAACAAATAAAACATTTAAATTTGACGAACGAGTTGGAGAAGGTTGGTTCTCCGCCGTTTACTTTTTAAAAACTAGAGAAATTATTGAAGAATTTCGCCCGAAAAGTGTTGTAACGATGCAATTTTTCCAAAAAGAAAATGCAGTTCTTTGCGGAACAGATGAAGTAATTGCATTGCTACAAACATTCGCTAAAAATCCTGAGGAACTTGAAATTAACTCTTTAAAAGATGGCGATAAAATTAGTCCATTTGAAACAGTGTTAACAATTCATGGTCCTTATGAGAATTTCGGATTTTTAGAAGGTGTTATTGATGGGATTTTAGCTCGTCGTACATCGGTTGCAACAAACGTATATAATGTTGTCCAAGCTGCGCGTAGTGTAGATAAAGAAAAACCAGTTATTTTCATGGGAGATCGTGACGATCATTATACACAACAAGCTGGTGACGGTTATGCAGCATACATCGGAGGTATGAGCGCACAAGCGACGCATGCAATGAATGAATGGTGGGGCAGAAGTGGTATGGGAACAATGCCTCACGCATTAATTCAAATGTTTAATGGTGATGTTGTAGAAGCGGCAAAAGCATATCATAAGAAATTTCCAGAAGATGAATTAGTTGTACTAATTGATTACAATAATGATGTTATTACAGATGCACTTCGTGTAGCGCGTGAATTTGGATCAACATTAAAAGGTGTGCGTGTAGATACGTCTCGCACAATGATTGATCAATACTTTATTCGCCACCCAGAAGTACTTGGAACATTTGATCCACGTGGTGTAAATCCATCTCTTGTATTTGCACTTCGCAAGGCGCTTGATGAAGAAGGATTCCAGCATGTAGACATCGTTGTAACTGGTGGATTTGATGAAAAGCGTATTCGTGAATTTGAAGCTCAAAAGGTACCTGTTGACATATATGGGGTAGGGAGTAGCTTGTTAAAAATGAATATTGGCTTTACTGGTGATAATGTAGAATTAAATGGGAAACCAGAAGCAAAAGCTGGTCGTAAATATCGTCCAAACCCACGTTTAGAGCGTGTTCAATTAGAAAAAAGAGAAGATATGTAAAAGAGAGAAAAACTGATAGGTGATTGACCCTATCAGTTTTTCTGTTATCATAGTATAGCGGCTTCTTTTTTGCTATAATGGACTTGTTATGGACATATAAAGAAGTACGTACGAGTTTATCCTGATAAGTGAAGGGAAAGAATAACCTCACTACATCAAAAATGTATGATGATTACCAAAATAAGAAAAGATTCATATACTGTCTTATAGATAGGCCGTTGTATTAGTTCGAAATGTTGGAGGTTCTTTAAGATGACAGTTTACCATTTTGTAGGAATTAAAGGAACAGGAATGAGTTCATTAGCGCAAATTCTTCATGATATGAAGCATACTGTTCAAGGGTCTGATTATGAAAAGCGTTTCTTTACACAAACAGCGTTAGAAAAGCGTAGTATCTCGATCCTTCCTTTTGATAAGAATAATGTAGAAGAAGGACAAGTGATTATTGCAGGAAATGCATTTCCTGATACGCATGAAGAAATCGTAGCAGCAAAAGAATTAAACATCCCAGTACATCGTTACCATCACTTCTTAGGTGACCTTATGAGCCAATACACAAGTGTTGCTGTAACTGGTGCACACGGAAAGACATCAACAACAGGTTTGTTAGCCCATGTAATGCAAGGTGCACATCCTACATCTTACCTTATTGGAGATGGAACAGGGCATGGGGTAGAAAATAGTAAGTATTTTGTATTTGAAGCTTGTGAGTATCGTCGTCATTTCTTGTCTTACAATCCAGACTATGCAATTATGACGAATATTGATTTTGATCATCCAGATTATTTTGCAGACATCAATGATGTATTCAGTGCATTCCAAGAGATGGCATTGCAAGTGAAAAAAGGCATTATTGCATGTGGAGATGATGAAGAACTTCAAAAAATTCAAGCGAAAGTACCTGTTATTTTCTATGGATTTGGAGAAGATAATGATTTCCAAGCACGTAACATCCAAAAGAGAACAGATGGCACGATATTCGATGTATTCGTTCGTAATACGTACTATGACACGTTCAAAATTACAGGATACGGCAATCACAGCGTATTAAATGCGTTAGCAGTAATCGCACTTTGCCATTATGAAAACGTTGATGTAGAAGCAGTAAAACATCAATTAACAACTTTTGAAGGCGTAAAACGTCGCTTTAATGAAAAGCCGATGGGAGAGCAAGTTATTATCGATGACTACGCACACCATCCGACAGAAATTAATGCAACGATTGAAGCAGCTCGTCAAAAACATCCAGAGCGTGAAGTTGTCGCTGTATTCCAGCCGCATACATTCTCACGTACAGAAAAGTTCTTAGATGAGTTCGCTGAAAGCTTAAGCAAAGCTGATCAAGTATACTTATGTGATATTTTCGGATCAGCACGCGAAAACAAAGGTGAATTAACAATTGAAGATCTGCAAAAGCGTATTGATGGTGCAGAACTAATTACAGATACAACAACGGATGTATTAAAGAAACATAAAAACGGCGTTCTAATTTTCATGGGCGCAGGTGACATCCAAAAATTCGAAGCAGCTTACGTAAAAGAAGTTCAAGTTGCAGAGAAATAATAGAAAAGACGCATAGCTGTGGCTGTGCGTCTTTTTTTGTTGTGTTCAACTTTTATCCCGCATTAACGTGCAATAAGACCCCCACTGATTAAAGTTTCACTTTATTTATGTATTGACCTAGAGCTAACTCTAGGTTGTAAGATGAAAATGTAAAAACAAGGGGGAGAGAACATGTATAAAATCGGCGAAGTAGCAGAATTAACAGGGATGAGCATTCACACTTTGCGCTACTATGAGAAATTAGGTTTATTACCACCACCAACGCGAAATAGCGGTATTCGTCAATATACAGAAGGCGATGTACGTTTATTAAAATTTTTATATTCATTAAAACAAACTGGGATGTCATTAGAAGAGATGGCTGAGTTTGCAAGTGATGGGTGCATTATAGAGGAAATTAGGCAGAAGAAAGAGGAAGTACCAGCGAAAGTAAAAAAGAGAATTTCCATTTTAACAACTCACTTGGAGCGATTAAAAGAACAGCAGGAACAATTGCAAAAAGTTGTTCAGCTAACGGAGGAGAAGTTAGAAATTTATTACGGTTTTCTAGAAGAAAAAGACTTGGAGGCCGGCAATGAAAAATAAAGTATATACGCAGTTATTAGGTTTTGCGATATTTACTGGTGGGACATTTAATGCTTCGAAATATGCGGTGCAGTATTTCGAAGCAATTCATATAGCAGCATGGCGTTTTGGGATTGCTGCATTTGTGATGTTATGTTTGTTAAAAATACGAAAAGATTTTGATTTGGAAGTATGGATGCAGAATAGGACCTATTATCTTTTGCTAGGTATTGTTGGTGTATTCGGCTTTAACTTCTTTTTCTTTTTAGGAATGAAATATACAGAAGCTGTTAATGGTGCACTTATTATGGCGACAAATCCTCTCGTTACGACGCTGTTAGCAAGTGTCATTTTACGAGAGAAAATTGTGAAGCGCCAAGCAATTGGAATGTTACTTGCACTAATTGGCGTTGTTTTTGTACTTACACAAGGTTCGTTTACAATACTACAACATTTATCATTTTCAAAAGGGGATTTTTATATTTTATTAGGGAATATTTGCTGGGCGTTATACGGCGTGCTAGGCAGAAGGTTTATTAAAACTGGTAATCCAATACAAACGACGACATATACGATGACTATTGGTGCACTTGCCTTTATTATCATATCTTCTACACAAAAAAGTATAGTACCAGTTTTAGAAATTCCTTGGTTGGCATGGGGAGCGATTCTCTTTATGGCAATTGGAATGAGTGTGCTTGGTTACTTATGGTGGAATAATGGAATTGCTCAAATTGGGGCAGCAAGGACATCTTTATTTTTTAATCTAGTGCCTGTTGTTACAATACTTATTTATTTTATTGAAGGAGTCAATATAACATCTGCACAATCTGTAGGAATGATATTAGTTATTACGGGAGTATTGTATTCTTCTGGTTTTATACAAAGAAAATCAAAAGAAAGTGTTAATATTTAACTTTTTACATCTAAAAATGTTAGAATAATAAGAAAAATAAAAAGGGGACTAAAAAACATGTTCACACTCCGAGTAGATGACGAAATCGAACTACAATTACTAGAAAAACATCATAAAGAAGAATTATATCAATTAATAGACCAAAACCGTAATCATTTACGAAAATGGCTTCCTTGGGTAGATGGGACAAAATCTGCTGATGCTTATGATGAGATTTTTCCGATGTGGTTAAAGAAATTTGCAGAGGGAGACGGTTTTGAAAGTGGTATACGTTACAAAGGAAAGCTCGTTGGGATGGTAGGTATTCATCCAGTGAGCTGGGGGAAGAGAGCGGCGAGTCTTGGGTATTACCTTGCAGAAGATGCTGGAGGAAAAGGCGTTATGACACGTAGCGTAAAGGCTGTGCTTCACTATGCATTTGAGAATTTAAAATTAAATAAAATGGAAATTAGATGCGGTGTTGAAAATGTGAAAAGCCGCGCTATTCCAGAGCGTTTAGGGTTTAAATTAGATGGTATTTTAAGAGATGAAGAATGGTTATATGATCATTTTCATGATATCGCTGTATATAGTTTATTAGCTTCAGAATGGAAAGATATTCGATGAACGAGAAGATTCGTATTATTCCGTATGAAAGTGCGTTTCAAGAGGAAGTAGTAGATCTTATCGTTCATATTCAGCAAAAAGAGTATAATGTTCCCATTACGAAAGAAGAGCAACCTGATTTACTTGAAATAGAAACATTCTATCAAAAGGATCACGGAAACTTTTGGGTAGCACTTTATGATGGGAAAGTAGTTGGAACAGTAGCTTTATTAGATATTGAGAATCATCAAGTAGCGCTAAGAAAAATGTTCGTACAAAAAGAGTTTCGTGGAAAAGAATGTGGCGCGTCATATATGTTGCTTCAAACAGCAATTTCATGGGCTGAGGATAAAAAGTTGAAAGATATTTATTTAGGAACAACAGTAAAATTTTTAGCGGCACATCGCTTTTATGAAAAGAATGGTTTTCAAAGTGTGAGTATAGATGAGTTGCCGAAAAACTTTCCAGTGTTACAGGTAGATAAGAAATTTTATAGGTACATTGTGAAAAAGGTCATCTAGAAATGGCCTTTTTCTATGAACCAAAATGGAAATAGTGGTATAATTTGGATTAGGGGGTGTAGGTATGAACTTTCCAATTCAAAGAAGTAAGTCAGTAGTCATTTTCGTTTGTCTTACGTTAGCTTTTATGTGTATATATCCAATTGTCATGCTTTTCACTAATAAAGCGCATTGGATGTCAGCGTTGATTGGGATGAGTTTATGCTTCATTGTAAATGTACCACTCGTTTGGGAAGTATTTATTAAAAAACATAAAGTAGAAAATGGCGTATTAAAGTACGGTATTCTAAATGATGATGTTGTATTAAAAGATATAAGAGTTGTTCGTCAAGTTGGAAAGTATCTTGAAATTACGACGAATGCATATAAAGTACATATGGTTGCGATGCCGCAAGATATGAATGAATTTTTGGCGCTTATCGAGAAAGAAAATCCACATGTGAAAATAGAAATGGTAGGGAAGAAATAAAAAAACGCTCGGAGAAAATTCCGAGCGTTTTTATTATTATTTTAAGTTCTCTGGATTTAAAGCTTCTAATTCAGGTACAACGAAGCGTCCGTCTTTACGGATTAGTACGTCGTCGAAGTAAATTTCACCGCCGCCGTATTCAGGGCGTTGGATGCATACTAAATCCCAGTGGATGTTTGAGTTGTTACCATTCCATGCATCGTCGTAAGCTTGTCCAGGAGTGAAGTGGAAGCTGCCATCGATTTTTTCATCGAATAGGATGTCTCCCATTGGATGTAAGATGTATGGGTTTACGCCGATTGCGAATTCACCAACGTAGCGTGCGCCTTCGTCTGTATCGAAGATTTTATTAATGCGTTCTGAATCGTTTGCAGTTGCTTCAACGATTTGACCGTTCTCGAACTTAAGTTGTACATTTTCAAATGTATAACCGTTGTAAGGAGATGGTGTGTTGTAAGAAACTGTACCGTTAACAGAGTCACGAACTGGTGCAGAGTATACTTCACCATCTGGAATGTTTAAATGACCTGAGCATTTAATTGCTGGAATGTCTTTAATAGAGAATGTTAAGTCAGTTCCAGGACCAGTTAAACGAACTTTATCTGTTTTATTCATTAATGTAACAAGGCTATCCATCGCCTTATCCATTTTACCGTAGTCTAAGTTACAAACTTCGAAGTAGAAGTCTTCGAAAGCTTCTGTGCTCATTTTAGCAAGCTGTGCCATAGAAGCATTTGGGTAGCGAAGAACAACCCAACGTGTTTTTGGAACGCGAATATCTCTATGAACTTTTTTCCCAACTGTTTGGCCATGAACTTTCATGCGCTCACTTGGAACGTCAGCCTGTTCATTAATATTATCGCCAGAGCGAAGACCGATATAAGCGTCCATGTCTTTCATTACGCTTGCTTCATATGCAGCGATTTGTTCGAAATGTTCTTCAGTAGCACCCATTAATAAAGAGCGATCTACTTGATGATCTTTTAAAGAGACGAATGGGAAACCACCAGCTGCATATGCTTCTTTTACAAGTGCAGTTACAAGTTCTTTTTGTAAGCCAAAGTTTTCAATTAATACTTTTTCACCTTTTTGTAAGCGGATAGAGTAGTTAATTAAATTGTATGCTAACTTTTCAATACGTGGATCTTTCATATGTAAAGCCTCCCTACTAATTATGTATCCTCTCCTATTGTAACCTACTTAGTGGAATTTGTTGAATGATTTATGTTACAGTTAACGAATAAGTATGAAAATTCTAATGATGAGATAGGGATTAGAATGAAACGGAAAATGATTGTATAATAGGGGAAAGTATGAAAAAGATAAAGGAAGTGATGAAATGCAAGTTCTTTTATATGTAAGTGCGGCTATTATCGCGGTTGCTTTCGCAGTATTAGTAGTGTATGTATGCAGAACGTTGTTATCGGTTCAGAAGACGTTAGAAAACGTTGCAAGCACTTTAGAAGGTTTAGAAAAACAAATGCAAGGAATTAGCGTAGAGACAGAGCAATTATTACATAAAACGAATGCGTTAGCTGATGATATTCAACAGAAGTCACAGTCATTAAATAAAGTGGTAGCGGGTGTAGATGGGATTGGAACGACAATCCAATCTTTAAATACGAAGCTTCGTAATGTATCAGACTCTGTAACGGACGAAATTGAAAATAACGCTGATAAAGTAGCGCAAGTTGTACAGTGGAGCAGTGCGGCGATTGAAGTATACAATCATTACCGTGCGTCGAGACAAGAGAAGAAGGTTGAAAAAGAAGAGCGTAAATTAGAAAGAATTGAGAAAAACGCTGAAAAGAAAGAGAAGCGCTCTAGATTTCGTATGAGAGGTGAATCGTGATGAATATGACAAAGCTTGAAACAATTGAAGAGCTTGAAATCTTAGTAGAAAAGAATGAGCCGTATGTTCTTTTTAAACATAGTACGACATGCCCGATTAGTCACGGTGCATACACAGAATTTCAAGCGTATTGCAGTGAAGAAAGAGAAGTGCCAGCGTATTACTTATACGTACAAGATGCGAGAGATGTGTCAAATCGTGTTGCAGAACAATACAGTATTAGACATGAATCACCGCAAGTGTTATACATAAAAGATGGGATGGTAGTATGGAATACATCTCATTGGAATATTAAAAAAGATGCTTTAGAAGAGAATATAAAGTAAAAAGAAGCAAGCTAAAGGTGCTTGCTTCTTTTTTTTTGTTTTTGTTGAAATATATTTAGTGGTACACTATTAATAGTTCAAACTAAATAACTAGATTGTTGAAAGTAGGTTTTAAGTAATGAAGAAAATGGCATTATCCTTCGCAGTCGTAAGTTTATTACTGGGAGCTTGTAGTAACAATAGTAATACGATTAGTAAGAAGGATGAAGTTATACAAAAAGATACAAAAGAAAAAAGTATGATTCCGAGAACTGCTGTTTCTAAAGATTATTATAGAACTGTTATTCCTTTAAAAGAACAAAAGGTTATTAATACAGCTAATATAAAAACAAATTCTAAATTAGATTTAGCAGAGTATGAAAATGGTTTAATAAATATTGCAACGCAGCAATTTGATACAGAGAGTCACGTACTGCAATTAAATCAGTATATTCCAGAGAAACTAGTTGATGAACTAGTTGCGAAAGTAGAAGCGCCAGTTTTGACGAATATTATAGAACAAGACTATTTCGGAAAACAGAATTCAAATGAATTAAGTTTATCTGGTGTTATGATTGGCTTAGCTATGTCTTCAAGTGTATCGAATGAAGAAGCTATGTCTAAAGGGTCTGAAGTTGCTAAACAACTTATTGAAGCCATTAACAAAAATGATAAATATAACAAATCTCCAATTACGTTTGCTATCTTTAAGCAAGAAAGTACAAGTTCTTTAAAAAATGGTACGTATATTGCTAGTGCTACTGTTCAAAAGAATGATATGAACCTTGGAAATTGGAGTACAATTGATGAAAAGTCGTATTCATATCCTTCTGATGAATTTACACAAGCACATGGAGAAGATAATACAAAAATAAATAACTTTGCTAAGGAAATAAAAGGTTTTTCTAATGGAGATTTTATTCCAGTCAATGCAAAAGTTTCTTATAAGAAAGATCAAATGGATACATTAAATATGAATATTGTTATTAAATATAACGGTAAAACAGAATTAATGGCTCTTACCCAATTGGCTGCTCAAGGTATGTTAGACAAATTGCCTAAAGATGCGAAAGTACAATTACAGATCAAGTCCGAGAGTAAAATTGAGGCCGTTATTATAAAAGAGAAAAACAGTGATAAACCGTTTGTTTCCTTCTTGTAAAAAAGACAGTATGTAAACTGTCTTTTTTTATTTTAAATGAAAATATAAAAGGTTTTTTGATGGTAATTCATTGCTGTATATCGTGTGACAATCGTATATGTATCAACTATAATAAGTTATCTTAAAAAAAGTAATATATAGGGATTTGAAAGAGATGGCTTTCTTATGGCATCACAACAATTAGGTCGTTTACGTTCTGAAATTGATCAACTTAATTTACAAATATTAGAGTTACTAAACGAAAGAGGTCGTCTCGTACAAGAAGTTGGTAATTTAAAAGAAGTATAAGGTGTGAAACGTTTTGATCCTGTACGTGAAAGAAATATGCTGGATTTAATTGCAGAGAATAATAATGGTCCATTTGAAACTTCGACTTTATAACATATTTTCAAACAAATTTTTCAAGTTGGTTTAAAGTTACAAGAAGAGGATCATCGTAAAGCACTACTTGTTTCTTGTAAGAAAAAAACAGAAGATACGATTGTTGAAATTAATGGTGAAAAAATTGGTAACGGAAATTAGCATTTTATTATGGGACCGTGTGCAGTGGAAAGTTATGAACAAGTACGTCAAGTTGCTGAAGCAATGAAAGAGCAACGCGTAATACGCTTGATATTTCCGCTGTACCGATTTTAAAGAAAGAGACACATTTACCTGTCGTTTTTGATGTAACGCATTCTACAGAGAGACGTGACCTTCTCTTACTAACTGCAAAAGCAGCGATGGCAATTGGTGCAAACGCAATTATGGCTGAAGTACATCCAAATCCAGCTGTAGCTTTATCAGATGCGGCGCAGCAAATGAATATCCCGCAGTTCAATGATTTTATGAATGAATTAAAATCATTTGGAAGTAAATTATAAAAACTTTTAATGAGCTGTTCCAAAAAGGCATTTTGGGACAGCTGTATAGCGACTGTCATTGTCGATTTTTGTTGGGAAGTTGGTATATTAAAAAAATCGCTGATATAATTAGAGTTGTGGTCGATATATTTGGGAAATCGCCGATATATTTCGAGTTACGGTTCATATATTCGAAAAATCGCCGATATAAATTTCATTTACTATCGTACTGCTTAAAATAAGATTTCTACTTAGGAAATATCTATTTTTTTACAAAAAATGCCCTTTTTTCATAAAAAATACGAAAATACGAGAAAACAAGCGAATTTTTTCGAAACTTTTGCGGGAAAATATTGTATGAGCCTGCGTTTATATCGTATCATTAGTAAAAGGAAGAACTCGGGACGATTGGTGGCATCTGCAAATAGAGTTGATGTCTTTTTTTCATTCAAGTAACCGATACATAAAAATAGATAACAAAAATAGAAGGAGTGTGCGATGAGATGAACGTAACAATCTATGATGTAGCGCGCGAAGCGAACGTTTCAATGGCTACCGTATCACGCGTTGTGAACGGTAACCCAAATGTAAAGCCTACAACAAGAAAGAAAGTATTAGAAGCAATTGATCGTTTAGGATACCGTCCAAATGCGGTAGCACGTGGACTAGCAAGTAAGAAGACAACTACGGTAGGTGTTATTATTCCTGATATCTCAAATACGTTTTATGCAGAACTTGCACGTGGAATTGAAGATATCGCAACAATGTACAAATATAACATCATTTTAAGTAACTCTGATCAAAACAAAGAGAAAGAGTTCCATCTATTAAATACGATGCTTGGAAAACAAGTGGACGGAATTGTTTTCATGGGTGAAGATATTACAGACATTCACATTGAAGAATTTAAAAAATCTCCAGTACCAATTGTATTAGCAGCGTCATTTGATGAGCAAAATGAAACGCCATCAGTAAATATTGATTATACACAAGCAGCTTACGATGCAATGAAGCACTTTATCGAGCAAGGACATAAGCGTATCGGTTTCGTCTCTGGTCCATTCATTGATAAAGCGGGAAGCGCGAAGAAGTTACAAGGTTATAAAAAAGCTTTAGAAGAAGAAGGTATTTCATATGATGAAAATCTTGTAATCGATGGAGATTACACATATGACTCAGGTATCGAAGCATTCGAAAAGCTTTGGAGCAATGATGAAAAGCCAACAGCAATCTTCGTGTCTTCTGATGAAATGGCACTAGGTGTAATCCATGCAGCACAAGATGCTGGATTAAACGTACCAACTGACGTAGAAGTACTTGGTTTCGATAATACACGCCTTGCATTAATGGTTCGTCCGCAGCTTTCAACAGTTGTACAACCGATGTATGATATCGGTGCAGTAGCAATGCGTCTATTAACAAAGTATATGAACAAAGAAAAAGTGGAAGATCACACTGTTATCTTACCTCACCGTATCCAATTTAGAGATTCAACGAAATAAGTATAAAAAAGCTCACAGCGATTGCTGTGAGCTTTTATTCATATTCAGGATAATATTTTTCAATTACTGTATCTACAGTTTCATTTTTCTTAACGTGTAAAAATTTTGCGTACAATTCTTTTCCAGTTTCAAATGGCGTATCGTCTAATTCAAATACATGTAACACTTTTCGGAACGTCCATGTGATTTGCTCATCATACATATTATCGTATGTGTGCTCCGATTGTATAGCTATCTTTTCACCTAGTTCATGAGCTTCTTCTAAACTGTTTGCTTTAACAAGAATAATACTTTCTTCAAAAAGTGTATCGTGATTCTCTTCATAATGCTCATCCATTTTCATAGGATGAGGCTCACCAGAAGGAACAGACTCAAACAATAATTTTACAGCGTACATATTATGCTGCATGTTTCACCTTATAAATAATACTTGCGACAAGCGAAGCAGGTATTGTAAATACGTTACTTTGATAATGGTAATGCACTTGGGATTCTTCATAAGACATGTTGTCATATAGTTCGTTTTGTGAGACACTCATTTTTTTCTGTTTTTCTTTGAGTAGTTTAATGTAGTTGTACTGTATTGGGACGAGAATGATGAAATAAGCTAATACGATTAGTGAAATCCAAATCATTATGAACACTCCCTTACAAAGAATATTTGTATATGGTAATTATATCAATTTATATGAGGGGTATCCATATTTTTCTAGTGGTCAATTTCTTTTCCAAAATGCAAAAAGTTCTTCAGCGCTTCGTAAATTATGTTCAAGGCATGTTTGTGCAGTGCGTTTAAAATTTTTTATTAAATGCTCTAGCCTAGAAGAATCATAGTGCTTTGCTTTTCCATCTACAATCGTTTTATCTTTTTTTTAAGTTAAGTGATATTTTTAGCAAAGTTACATTTGTTTCTATTTGTACAACTTCCATGTAAAAAAAAATTTTGTCTAAGTCGATTGTAATATAATCAAATCGCTCTACTTGTTTAAAATATCCTACAATATCATCTTCCAATTGAAATCCTCCCTAGTATATAGCTTACCTGGAAGAGTTCTCTATAGATTGTATGATTCCTTGTTATATGTCACATAAGTGTAAAAATAACTATTATAGGGCAATGTCATGTATAATAGAAAGAAAAGGCTTGTGAGGGGGGAAAAGAGATGATCGTTCTTTGGATAATTACGCTTTGTATGACTGCTATTTTTGCATATATGACGTTAAAACAAAATGGTTTAAAGCGATTTGTTCCAGGAAGTATTCTTGCAGGAATTGCCCTTATCACGTATGTAATTTCTATTTTTATTGAAAGTGTATCAGTAGATATGAGCAAAAGTTTAATGTTTATTGGTATTACACTATTTGCAGGTAGCATTATGGTACTTATGGTTGCTGGTATTATTTTATTTATTCATATGAATTCGGAAACGTTATAGCATATAGAAAAGGCATGTCCCGAGGGACATGCCTTTTTATCCGTTCAATTATGCTCTATCTTTAGAAGAATTTTGTTGTTTTAATAAGTCGCGAATTTCGCCAAGAAGAACTTCTTCTTTTGTTGGTTCTGGAATTTCTTCCTCTTTTTCGTCTTCTTTTTTAGATGTTAGTTTGTTGAAAACTTTAATAAACATAAAGATAGAAGCTGCGATAATTAAGAAATCAAAAATTGTTTGGATGAAGTTACCATACATAACAGCTGATTTACCGTATCCAAAGTGCAAATCTGTAAAGTTAACGCCACCTAATACCATACCAAGTAATGGTGTAATAATGTCTTTTACTAAAGAACTAACGATTTTACCGAATGCAGCACCGATTACAACCCCGACAGCTAAATCAACGACATTCCCTTTGAAAGCGAACTTTTTAAACTCGTTCCACATGTGTCAATCCCATCCTTTCCACGATTCATTATGAAATTTATAATTCCTATCAACATATTTTATAGAAATTTACGAGAGAAATAAAGGGGAAATGGGAATGAAAGTAAATTCTGAAAAATGTATCCGTTTTAATTTTTGTTTACATCATCTAGTAAAGATTGTAGCATTTGCTGCGTTTTTAATCCTTCTAATCCATCTACAACAGGCTTTGTATCTCCGTGTACACATTCAATAAAATGATGAACAGCATCTTCAAAACCACGTTGTTTTAACGTCGTATCCCATGATGGAGAACCGCTTTGTGAAACTGAGTTTTCCTGTTCAATTTCAAATGTATTCATATTTTTTACGCGAATGATTTTCCCTGGCGTTACAAGTTCAATTTGTTCTAAATTTGTACCGGCATGGCGATGCATTGCAGTAGAAAGTAACAGTCCACTTGGAGTTGTATATGTATGATGTCCGTAAAGAAGTTCATTCTTTTCATTGATTTGCATCATATTGTGAACGACGTTAAGGTCATCATTAGCGAACCAGCGAGCAGTATCTACAATGTGTAAATAATCATCTAACATAGTGAAGTCGTACGTATATGGCCCGACTTTATTTGTGCGATGCTTTTCAATTCGAATCCATGAAATATCATGAGCCTGTTCTTTGGCAGCAACATACATAGGAACGAATCTGCGATTAAATCCGACCATTAACTTTCGGTTATACTTCTCGCTCAACTCGACTAGTTGCTCAGCTTGTTCCACAGTAGCTGCTAACGGCTTATCAACATAAACGTCGATTCCTTTTTTCAAAAGCTCAGAAACGATTTCATAATGCGATGCAGTTGAACTATGAACGAAGATTGCATCACATTCGGAAGCTAACGTTTCAATAGAATGAAAGTCTTGAATTCGGTATTGCTGGCAAACTTGTTTTCTTTTCTCTCCGTTAGGTGTAAACGCCCCGACAAAGTTCCAATCTGTTTCTTTTGTAAGTGTTGGAAGATAGGCCTTTTGCGCAATGCTACCAAGTCCAATCATCCCAATTTTAGGTTTATTCATATGTATTCCCACCCTATTAATATTGATGTAACGGCTTAAATGTAGCATAGGATGGGGGAGGAAGGCAAAGATAAGCTTTTTACTTATTCCCTTCTAACAAAATCTTCTCTATCTCTGCAAAATTATGAGCGCGAGCATGCTCTAACGGGGCAACACCATCATTATCTGGAATATTTACATCTGCACCGTGCTCAATAAGAAGGCGAATGACTTGTTGCTGTGTTTCGTTTCCGTTACTTAGTACGATGGCTTCCATTAAAGCTGTCCATCCTAGGTTATTTACATGATTTACATCAATATTTGTTCGAGTGAGGAGTTCTTTTATAACGTCAATATAGCCATGTTCTGAGGCTGGGATAAGAGCTGTTCCGCCGTAACGATTTGTAATCGTAGGATCTGCACCAGCATTAATTGTTAGCTTTAAAATGTCTAAGTAACCTTCCGCACCGGCGTATAGAAAGGGATTGTTTTTCATGTCATCTTGGATATTTACGTCAGCACCAGCTTCGATAAGTGCTTTTGCGGTTTTTACATCATTTTTGTATGTAGCAATCATAAGAGGGGTACGTCCTTGATTATCCGTCGCATTTATATTTGCACCTTGTTTTAGTAAAGATATAACAGTATTCGTTTCATTTTTTTCAGTAGCTGCTAGTAGTGCAGTCTCCATGTTTGTCATCTCCTTTTTGACTTCTTGTTCTTGCGAGCATCCTTGTAAAAAAATTACGCAACATATCATACTGAATGTTTTTTTGAACATGGAATTTCAACCTCCTAATTTCAACTGTAAAATAGGAACATTAAATTTTTATAAACTGACGCTAAAATTACTATAAAATCGCTTGAGTATTTGAACATATATTTTTATGCTTATGAATATGAAGGATGGGTAAAGTGAGGATGTAACATATGTCTATTAAAACAAGGTTTTTATTTTCTTATATTGCTGTAATTCTCGTTTCTATTACGCTCATATTAGTCGCGGGATTTTTAATTGTTTTTTCAATAACAGGTGATTTGGAAGCAGTGAAAAATTTCTATAAAAGTTCTTACATTCAAAAGCCGCTTACACCAGAAGAAGAAAATGCCTATCTTGAATTAAAATTAGCGGCAAAGCAACATCAATCTCAATTATTAGATAAATCGTTCGTTTCATCAATTGAAAAAGAAGGTGTGAAAATAATTGTAAGAAAGGGAGAAAACATTTCTTATGCTAATAAGGGATTTGAAAGTTCGACTTTAACAGAAGCCCTTCCGAAATTTGAAGCGGCAAATATTAATAGTCGTGGTACAACGGAACTAGGCAAGACATTTTATCGATATGTAAAGTTTGATTTTTATTTTCCAGAGAAAGAAGAAGGGAGTATATTTGTACTAAAAAAGCAAAGTTCATTTGTAGATCTTACACAAAAATTATTTCCAATCTTATTCGTATCGCTTTTACTATTAGCCATTTTACTCATTGGTTTATTAAGTTATCTTGTTTCAAGAAGTGTAATAAAACCAATTTTTGTATTGAAAGGTGCAACGGAGAAAATTAAAGAAGGAAATTTAGATTTTCAAATGCCAGTTACATCGCACGATGAAATAGGTCAATTAAATCAAGGATTTGAGGAAATGAGGAAGAAGTTAAAGGAATCGATTGAAGTACAAACGCAGTATGAAGAAAATCGAAAAGAACTTATTTCAAACATATCGCATGATTTAAAAACACCGATTACATCTATTATCGGATATGTAGAAGGAATAAAGGACGGGGTAGCAAATACGCCAGAAAAAATGGATAAGTATTTAACGACAATTCATACGAAGGCAAAACATATGGACACACTCATTGATGAACTCTTTTTGTTTTCGAAGCTCGATTTAAATCGAGTTCCATTCCAATTTGAGACAGTTGAATTAAATACGTTTATGCAAGAATTAATAGAAGAGATGCAGATGGATTTAAGTGAAGAAGGTATAGAAATTAACTTACAATTACATTCATCGCCATTATATGTAACGGCTGATTGCGAAAAGATAAATAGAGTTATATCAAATTTAATTCATAATAGTGTGAAGTACATGGATAAAGAAGAGAAGAAAATTACCGTAACAGTATCGAGTGATAACAATAAAGTTATTGTGAAGGTGATAGACAATGGATCAGGTATAGAATCTGATACGCTACCGTATATCTTTGAACGTTTTTATCGTGCAGAACAATCGCGAAATTCTAGCACAGGTGGAAGTGGACTTGGTTTAGCAATAGCGAAGCAAATTGTTGAAGAACATGGCGGGGAAATTTGGGCGGAAAGCGAGCTTGGTAAAGGCACAAGCATTTTCTTCTCATTGGAAAAAGTAGAGGAATGTGGTGAGTAAATTGAAAAGAATTTTACTAATAGAAGATGAAGTAAGTATTGCAGAATTACAGCGAGATTATTTAGAAATTAATGATTTCCAAGTTGATGTAGAGCATTCAGGAGAAACAGGTTTACAAATAGCCCTGCAAGAAGACTATGATTTAATTATTTTAGATATTATGCTTCCGAAAATGAACGGATTCGAAATTTGTAAACAAATACGTGCTGTAAAAGATATTCCGATTCTACTTGTTTCAGCAAAAAAAGAAGATATAGATAAAATTCGCGGGCTCGGATTAGGAGCGGATGATTATATAACGAAACCGTTTAGCCCAAGCGAATTAGTCGCAAGAGTAAAAGCGCATATTGCTCGTTATGAAAGATTATCAGGAAATGTAAGTAAGCAACGTGATACGCTATACATTCACGGAATTTCTATCGATCAACGAGCGAGGAAAGTTTTTATAAACAATGAAGAAGTGGCATTTACAACGAAGGAATTTGATTTATTAACATTCTTTGTCACACATCCAAACCAAGTATTAAATAAAGAACAGTTATTTGAACGCATTTGGGGATTAGATTCCGCTGGTGATTTAGCCACTGTTGTCGTCCACATTAGAAAGCTACGTGAAAAAATTGAAAGAGATCCTGCCCACCCGCAATATATTGAAACAGTATGGGGAGCTGGTTATCGTTTTAATGTGTAGGGAACCTGTCAAAGTTTTGGCAGGTTTTTTTGTATGTGATCAAAAGGGGATAATAGGTAATTTATGTTAAAATATAAAGAGAGATAAAACATAGGAGAGTGTGAGAGGGCGTGCTACATTTTGGGGGATACATTAAAAGATAATAAATCAAACAAGGTTTTAAAGATTGGAACTAATATTGTACTTATCTTATTAATTATTGGTGCAATACAAATGTTTTATGATGAAGATTCTACGAATGATCATTTGGGTTGGTTATTTATGATGGTCTTTTTTGCAATTAAAATAATTTCTAGTTTTATGATAAGTTTAAAAGAAGGAGATAAAAAGTCAGTATTTATTGATTTAGGTTTAATGATTTTTTCTGTTCTTCTTTTGGTTGTTACTAGTGTGAAATATTTCTTTTGAAAAACCTCATAGTCTTATAGAGGCTGTGAGGTTTTTGTTGGAAAATTAACTTGCGACCTTAATATGCTATTTTAGAGTTCCTTGTTGCAATGATTTATAAAATATTTGAGTAGTAGAAGTAAACTGAGCAGCTTCTTCTAAAAAAGGATAATGGTTGCTCTCCTCAAATGTCACAAAAGTAGAATCGCATATACCCTCATGTATCTCGATGGAATATTGAATAGGACACTGCACATCGTGTCTTCCACACATAATTAGTGTTTTTGTTTTTATAGAAGGTAAATACTCCCTTAAATCAAATGAAGGATATTCATTGGCGAAAGCATTCATCCGGCTAACGGACATTGTTTTTTTGATTGGTTTACAAAAATAAGAGTTGTAGTTTTCTGGTTTATACAATGATAATTTTGTTCTCTTAGTAGATAGTTCTTTCCGTTCTTCACTTGTAAGGTGAGGGCTTTTTAAGTTTTCGATGAGCTCTTGCATATAATGAAACTGTGAATGTTCTGGATGATAAATACAAAATGGTGTTTCGGTATAGTTACTTGCTGCAGCGCCTGCTACGACTAATGATTGTAAGGAATTTGGATATGTAATCGCATATAAAAGTCCAAGCATACCACCTGTTGAATGACCAGTGAAATGCCATGTTGGGAGTTGTAAAGCTTCCCGTATTGCTTCTAAATCGTGAACCGTTTCAATCATACTTAATTCGTTTTCTGACTGGGTGGTTACAGAGCTACCAGCATCTCGTAAATTAATGAGAAATACACGATGCGTAGCAGTGAAAACATCTGCAAAGTAATCACCAGTTTCATTAAATTGTGAATAGTGATGTGTAATACAAAGCGGTTCGCCATTTCCTTTTGTAAAGAGTTCAAATGTGCCGCGTTTTGTGGGGATCATTTGTTGTGTCCACATAATATCACGTCCTTTTTTCATAAAAGTTGGACCGGTTAATTATTAAATAAAATATATCGGCGCAACTCGAAACATATCGACTTACCGACAGTAGTCGACAATAAATAAAAGGAGGCTATTCAAAAACGAGCCTCCTTTTCGTTTAGTACAAAGATTTTGTCATATTATTCCGAATGATTTCAAGGGATTTCGCTACAGTTAATGCATTCTTTTCTTCAATTTCTGGTTTACGGGGGATAGGTTTATACATGTTGTCTGGATCTTCCCATGTGAGGGGAAGTTCTGTTTCGGCTTGTCCTTTCCAAGCGTCAATCCATTCTGGAGGGAGATAACCCGAGATGTTTTGGATGTTGTTCATTTCGAGCCAAATAAGTGCCCAAGCTCTTGGTACGACGCGCCAATGGTCATAGCCACCGCCGCCGACAGCGATCCAGCGACCGTCGCAATATTCATTAGCAATTTCACGAGCGAGCTTCGGTATTTCGCGGTAAATATTCATGGTTGCACAAAGGTGTGTAAGTGGGTCGTAGTAATGTGCGTCGGCACCATTTTGCGTTAAAATAATATCCGGTTTAAAGTACGCTGCAACTTCTTTTACAACTGTTCGATATGATTTTAGAAAGGATTCATCTTCTGTAAAAGCATCCAGTGGAACGTTAAAAGAATAACTATAACCATTACCTTGTCCACGTTCGTTTACAGCGCCAGTTCCAGGGAATAAATAGCGACCAGTTTCATGTAATGAAATGGTGCATACGTTAGAATCATCATAAAACGACCACTGCACGCCATCACCGTGATGAGCGTCTGTATCAATATATAAGACGCGTAAACCGTATTTCTTCTGAATATACTTCATTGCGATGGAGCTATCGTTATAAATACAAAAACCAGATGCCTTGCCACGGAAGCCGTGATGTAAGCCTCCACCTAAGTTAAGTGCGTGTTTTACTTTTCCGGAAAGAACAGCATCGACAGCTGTTAACGTACCGCCAACGAGCAATGCGCTTGCTTCGTGCATATTTGGGAACATCGGTGTATCTTCTGTTCCTAGTCCATATGTCATCGCAATTGATTTTTCTAACTTTCCTTCTCCAGCACGTTTTACCGCATTTATGTACTCCTCTGTATGAACGTAGGCAATCTCTTCATCTGTAGCCATCCGTGGTGAGATGATTTGAGAGGGAGAGATGAAACCACCCTTTTGTAATAAATCATACGTAAGTGTGACGCGCAGTTGGTTAAAAGGATGATCAGGGCTAAATGAATAGCCCCGAAAGTCATCCGAATAAATAAACGCGCTACTCATGCTTGCATCCCCATGATGTTCGGCCATAATACGCGATAGCCTTCTGCTTCAAGTGCATCAATCACTTTTAGAGGATTCATCGTTTGAATGCGGAAAACAAGTACTTTATCATTCTCATCTTTTGCTGGGTAGACGAGAACGCTCACGATATTTATTTGTAAATCACTAAAAATAGCAACGACTTTTCCAAGAATACCAGGTTCATTTTTTACTTGAATTTCAATTTGTGAACTCGGTTGATGTGCTCCTGTTAATTTTACTAACGTGTGCAGTACTGTAGATTCTGAGATTATTCCAACTAACTTCCCAGCTTTTGTAACAGGAAGACAGCCAATTTTATTTTCAAAAAATAAAGTAGCAATTTCCTCAACGAAATCGAGAGGGTGGCAAGTCATTACAGGATGTTTCATAATAAGTTCAAGCGGTTGCTGTAGCATATCGAGTGAAACTTGTTCATCTAGAATAGACGGACTTGCATCTCTTACATCCCGATCAGAAATAATGCCTACGACGTGATTATTTTGATCGACAATTGGAATGTGCCGAATTCCTTTCGTGCGAATCGTTCGGATTGCTGTTTCGATTGTATCGTTTGGATGTAGTGTAACTACATTTTGATTCATAATTTCTTCTACAATCATTCCAGTTGCCCCCTTTATTAATACATAAAACGATTGTGAAAACGTAGACGATCAAAAGCTTGAATAGAATCCGTATCAACGCGTTTACCGATGCGGACCATTAAACAGTTGGCGGGATGTGAACAAATTTCAGGATCGTCTGTAGCCATCCATTGTAACCCGCCGGCATTCATCATCTTTTCCATTACTTTTCGGTATTCCCAAACATTTAATCCTGTTTGTTTCAAATCCCAGTGCCAATAATATTCAGTCGTCAATATAATGTAATCTTCCATATAATCGTCCATCATAGAAACCTCTAGTAAGTTCTTTCCGACAGAACTCCCGCGGAAGGCTGGAACTACTTCAATTGCCCCAAGCTCAATTAAGTTTTCTATTTTTCCTTCTGACCATCGTTCAAGTGGATCAGGATATAAATATGTAACATATCCAACAATCATCTGGTCATGTCTAGCAATAATGAGTCGAGCTTCTGGTAATTTAGAAATTTCGACAATTGCTTTATATTGCTGTTCAGCAGGACGAAATGCAACTAAATCTGGATGAAATTCATACATTTCAAGATTATGTGTAGAGACAGGACCTTCAATAATTAAAGTGCCTTTCGCTGTTTTTAAGTTTCTAGCATTGTATATTTTTTTATGAATCAATGTATTGCTCACCACCTTGAGGGTTTGTGAATCTATTAATATCGTACTTTATAATATATGCGATGTGAATCGAATTTTGTCATTAAAAATTTGTCTAAAAACCAACAAATATACTGAAAATTTTAAATAATATCATTATAATAGATAATAGAATACATAGGAGGGGGATGTAAAGTATGAAAGTAGAAACGCTTCCTGTCATTAAAGGAGAAAATAATTTGCCGAATTATGATGAGGCATACGCGAATTTTAACTGGGAAGAGGTTAATAAAAACTTTACTTGGAATGAAACAGGCCGAGTAAATATGGCGTATGAGGCAATTGATAAGCATGCGAAATCCGATCGAAAGAATAAAGTAGCTCTTTATTATCAAGATGGATCGCGAAAAGAGAAATATACATTTAAGGAAATGAAGGATTTTTCTAATAAAGCAGGAAATGTCCTGAAAAATTATGGCGATGTAGAAAAAGGCGATCGCGTTTTTATTTTTATGCCACGTTCTCCAGAATTATATTTCGCACTTTTAGGTGCAGTGAAATTAGGAGCAATTGTTGGACCGTTATTTGAAGCATTTATGGAAGGTGCGGTTCGCGATCGTTTAGAAGATAGTGAAGCGAAGGTGTTAATTACAACGCCTGAGTTATTAGAGCGTGTACCATTAAATGATTTACCTGCTTTAAAAACAGTTTTTCTTGTTGGAGATAATGTAGAAGAAGGCGGTAAAACGGTAGCGTTCAATCCTTTATTTGAACAAGCTTCAAAAGAATTACATATTGAATGGTTAGGCCGTGAAGATGGTTTAATTCTTCACTATACGTCTGGTTCTACTGGTAAGCCAAAAGGTGTGCTTCATGCGCAAAATGCAATGGTTCAGCACTATCAAACGGCGAAATGGGTATTAGATTTAAAAGAAGACGATGTATATTGGTGCACAGCTGATCCAGGCTGGGTAACGGGAACTGCTTACGGTATTTTCGCACCGTGGTTAGTTGGAGCGTCAAATGTTATTTTAGGTGGGCGATTTAGTCCGGAAGCTTGGTATGAAGCACTGCAAGATTACGGTGTAACAGTTTGGTATAGTGCACCGACAGCGTTCCGTATGTTAATGGGAGCTGGACAAGACGCAATTAAAAAATATGACTTATCACAAGTTCGCCACGTATTAAGCGTTGGTGAGCCGTTAAATCCAGAAGTAATTCGCTGGGGTATGAATGCATTTGGACTTCGTATTCATGATACGTGGTGGATGACAGAAACAGGTGGACAAGTTATTTGTAACTACCCTTGTATGGAAATCCGTCCAGGTTCAATGGGTAAACCCATTCCAGGTGTAAAAGCAGCGATTGTTGATAATGAAGGAAATGAAGTTCCTCCATACACAATGGGTAACTTAGCAATTGCGAAAGGTTGGCCATCTATGATGCGTGCAATCTGGAATAACCAGCAAAAGTATGAATCTTATTTCATGCCGGGAGATTGGTACGTATCAGGTGACTCTGCCTATATGGATGAAGATGGATACTTCTGGTTCCAAGGACGTATTGACGATGTAATTATGACGTCAGGTGAGCGCGTTGGTCCGTTTGAAGTAGAAAGTAAATTAATCGAGCATGCTGCTGTTGCAGAAGCAGGTGTAATTGGTATTCCTGATCCAGTGCGTGGCGAAATTATTAAAGCATTTATCGCACTTCGAGCAGGATACGAACCATCTGATGAATTAAAAGAAGAAATTCGTCAATTTGTAAAGAAAGGCCTAGCAGCTCATGCAGCGCCACGACAAATTGAATTTAGAGATAAATTACCGAAAACGAGAAGTGGTAAAATTATGCGCCGCGTATTAAAAGCGTGGGAGCTGAATTTACCAACAGGTGACTTATCAACGATGGAAGATTAAGAGAGGAAGGTCTGAACGAAAAAATGTTCAGGCCTTTTTTTATGTTATTATTAACTTATATATATAAGTTAACGGGGGTAGTATGATGAAAACAGAAAAAGAAAAGATGATACTAGGAGAAATGTATATACCGGCTGATCCAGTTTTAGTACAAGAAAGAGAGCAAGCACGTATATTAACGAGAAAATTAAATGATACGCCAGAAGAGCAATTGAAAGAGCGTAGCGAAATCATAAAAGAATTATTCGGAACGACAGGAGATAATATTCATCTTGAATCTTCTTTTAGATGTGATTACGGCTATAACATTCATGTCGGTGAAAATTTTTACGCGAACTTTGACTGCACGATTTTAGACGTATGCCCGGTAACAATCGGAGTGAACTGTATGTTAGCTCCAGGTGTTCACATTTATACAGCAACGCACCCGCTTGATCCGGTAGAGCGTATAAGCGGATCAGAATACGGAAAACCAGTTACAATTGGCGATAACGTATGGATTGGCGGAAGAGCAATTATTAATCCAGGTGTAACAATTGGAGACAATGCGGTGATCGCATCTGGTGCTGTCGTAACGAAAGATGTGCCTAATAATGTAGTAGTTGGCGGGAATCCTGCAAAGATTATAAAAAAACTAAAATAATATTTGAACGAAGTGCCTTCCTCGTCTGTATACATTTATGAAAGAATAGATGAGGGAGGCTTTTATATGTCTAATAAATTACTTCTTACTTTTGCTTTAATTGGGATTATAGTTGTATTTTCTTGTGGTCTTTTCTTACCGATACCAATTGGATATAGAGTATCAATGCTTACAGCTGGAGTTATAATGGGTGTTATGTTTTCAATCATTATTCCATTTGATAGAAAACATATAGTACGAAAAAAAGGGAATAAAATCGATTTTACAAAAACAAAAGTTTATTTTCGCTGGAATGTATTTGATACGATTTCTGTTTGTCTGGCATTGTATGCATGCATATGTGTGCAAGCGTTAAATACTTTAGTTGCAATGGGATTTACGATTCAAAACCCATATGTGCAATTTTTTACAAATCAATCACAATTGTGGATTTTTATTGCGATTGCATATTTAATTTCCCGTATTTCATTAACGTTAAAAGGAATAAAGGAGATCAAAAATCATGGCGCAGATTGGGATTGAGGAGGAGCTCATGCTTGCGTATCAAAGTGGAGATAAACAAGCGGGAGAAAGACTATATGTTTTAATCAAACCAGCGCTATACACATTTTTATATCGATTTAACCGAGATGAACAATTAAGTATCGATCTTGTGCAAGATACGTTTTTGACGCTAGAGCGTAAGAAACATATGTATGAACTTGAAAAAGGTAAAATAAAAACGTATTTATTTCAAATTGGTTATCGTCTTATGATTAATAAGTTAAATAGGAGAAAAAAGTGGCGTACGCTTTTGCCATTTTTAGTGCCGATTCCGGAAAAAGAATTTTCTCACGAAGATCGGCTTACAGTAAGAGAAGCAATTTTGAAAGTTCCAGAAGAGCAAAGAGCGGTCCTAATCCTTTCTTATTATCATGACATGCAGCAAAAAGAAATTGCAGAGATATTAAACATTCCGATTGGAACAGTGAAATCGAGACTCTATAACGGGATAAAGAAATTGAAACAATTGCTGGAGGTGGATGAAATTGAGCGAAAATCTCTTTAAAAGTGAATATAAATTAAAGCAACATTTAGATAGTGATCATGTAGAAATACCAGACTTTCCAAAAACGGTAAGTCAATTCGATCGATTAATCGGGTTTCTTGGTTCTCCAGCGAAAGATCCTGTGGAGGCGACCATTGGGAATGATTTATCGGTTGTGTTTCATGTATCGTTATTAGTTGGGGTTCCAATTCTTTCTCTTATTACGATACTCTTTATGGCGTTGTAAAGGATTGGCAAGGAGGGAAACCTGACCTCTATTTGACACGCCTATATAAATGATGGTATAAAGAAAAGTATATGAATAATTGAGCGTGGAAAGGGAGAAGTAGTGATCATTTCCCTGTTTTAGAGAGCTGATGGCCGGTGAAAATCAGCACATAGATGATCGCGAATTACGCCCCTAGAGCATCTTTTTTCGATTGAATTGTATTCAAAAGGGAAAAGACGGTGCTAAGCCGTTATGTAAATAAGGTGGTAGGCTTTTTTGCCTGCAACTAGGGTGGTAACGCGATAATCAAAATCGTCCCTTATTTGAAGGGGCGATTTTTTTATGTTTTCAACCTTCACGCCAGTAATGAACTTAAAGGAGAGTATGTAGGATATGGGTATTTTACAAGATCTTGAATTTCGCGGTCTAATTAATCAGCAAACAGATGCTGAGGGCCTTGAGCAATTATTAGAAAAAGAAAGCGTTAAATTATACTGTGGTTTCGACCCGACAGCGGATAGTTTACATATTGGTCATATGTTACCAGTATTAATGTTACGTCGTTTCCAATTAGCTGGCCACCAACCAATCGCACTTGTTGGCGGTGGTACTGGTATGATTGGTGACCCGAGTGGTAAAAAAGCAGAACGTACATTAAATACGAAAGATACAGTTGCTTACTACACAGAAAGCATTAAAAACCAACTTTCAAACTTCTTAGAGTTTGAAAACGTGGACAACCCAGCAACGATGGCTAACAACTATGACTGGCTTGGTAGCTTAGATGTAATTTCATTCTTACGCGATATCGGTAAAAACTTCGGTTTAAACTATATGTTAGCAAAAGATACAGTAGCATCTCGTTTAGAAACTGGTATTTCATTCACTGAGTTCAGTTACATGATTTTACAATCATACGACTTCTTAAACTTATACCAACACCATAATTGCCGTCTGCAAATCGGTGGTAGTGACCAATGGGGTAACATTACAGCTGGTCTTGAATTAATTCGTAAATCAGAGGAAGATGCGAAAGCATTCGGTTTAACAATTCCACTTGTTACAAAATCTGACGGTACGAAGTTTGGTAAAACAGAAGGCGGCGCAATTTGGTTAGACCCAGAGAAAACAACTCCTTACGAGTTCTACCAATTCTGGATTAACACAGATGACCGCGACGTTGTTAAATACTTAAAATACTTCACATTCTTATCTCATGAAGAAATTCTTGAGCTTGAAAAGCAAGTAGCTGAAGCACCAGAAAAACGTGCAGCACAAAAAGCATTAGGTTCTGAAATGACAAAACTTGTTCACGGCGAAGAAGCATTAGAGCAAGCGATTAAAATTTCAGCTGCATTATTCAGCGGTTCTGTAGCAGAACTAACTGCAAGCGAAATTGAACAAGGATTCAAAGACGTACCATCTGTAGAACGTACTGCAGAAGATACAGTATTAATCGACTTACTTGTAGAAAGCAAAATCTCTCCATCAAAACGTCAAGCACGTGAAGATGTAACGAACGGCGCAATCTACGTAAACGGTGAGCGTACACAAGCGTTAGACTACGTTGTAACAGAAAACGACCGCATCGAAGGTAAATTTACAATCATTCGCCGCGGTAAAAAGAAATATTTCTTAATTCGTTACTAATAAATAAAAAGCTTTGGGGAAATTCCTCAAAGCTTTTTTTGTTTTAATCTCCTTTTCGAGTTCATACGGAAATCACATGTAAGCGGTATGATAAACGTATAACAATTAGAAAGGAGTGGTAAAACGAAATGTCACTAGAAGCGTTGATTATTTTTTCTTTGCTAAACGCGGGTCAACTTGCAGAGAATTCGAAGGTTGATATACATAAAGAGCAGAAAGATGCTTATGTATATGTTCAAAAAGAGGAAAATAAATAACTTTAATATATATAAATAAAAGCTACTCGAAGTAACTGTTTTGGTTTCTTCGGTAGCTTTTTTGTATGCATAGGATTCAAATTTAGTAAGTGAGCTATTTAATAGAGGGTTTGTAGAAGAAAAAAATATAATTAATGTGAACTGATAAATTGATAAAAATAAATCGTTATAAACAGGAGGATTTGTATGGAACATAGTGAGGCATCTCAAAGATTGTTACTTTCAGATTGCATGGATTCTATAATTACTATCCAAAAGTTAGGGATAGATGAACAGTTTACCCCGATAGGTTATGATAATCTATTTAGTCATAAAACAAGTAGTGACTCCTAAAGGGAACGTTTAGATAATTTAGTGTATAAAATCAAAGAAAGGTTTATCATGATATTAATATTTTCCTTTATTAAAAACAGCCGTTTCAAGTATTGACTTGAGAAGGCTGTTTTTTTGATTTAATCTTTTAAGTCCCCCTGTCAAAAAATAAAATTTGTCCTCTGGGGAGGATAGGTAGCGTAGGGGCACATCAATAGTTGCACTATTTTTAAAAAAATGAAAGGGTGGTGAAATGTCTACGAAACTCTATAAGTATTACATAATAAAAGCCACAACTCATGAAAAGACCTTCTAATATATTGTTAGTTTATTTGATTAATATTCTTTGTCCACTTTTCGTAACTCTGACTGTGTAAGTCCATATGTCTATGTTGTACAACCTGCTAACAACATAACAGGAATAGCTAAGGCTAATAGTTTACGTTTCATTGACATATACCCCTTTGTGTTATTTCTTTTTACTTAGTTCTTTTGTTGCTTTGTCTACTAACTCAGAAGCTTCGTCTAAATCCTGTTTAGCGAATTCAATTGTATCTTTATCATCCTTTTCTAAACCTGCCTGTATGTTTTCTACCCCTGATTTCGAGAATAACATTGCTTTACTTATGTTTATCGGTGCTTTATTGTCTTCAGCTAACTTATAATCTAATTTATCAATCTTATCAATTAATTCGAAATAAGGTTTCGATAACTCTTTTAACTTTTCAGCCTTCTTCTTATTAGATTTTCTGCTATCTATAAGGTCTTTTATTTCTTCCGTTTGTTCAGTGTAATCTTTAAGTAAGTATGTTGCATTCTTACTATAGTCTTCTTTCTTGTTTTCTTTAACAGAAGCTTCCATTACTTCGTCTTTCTTTTTATCGTTTGACTCACAACCTACCCCTGTTATTAACAACATTGGAATCGCTAAAGTTAATAGTTTACGTTTCATTTTTTCATACCCCTTTAGTATTTATTATTCTGCTTCACTTACACTTTGTATTTCCGCAAGACCTTGTGCGATACTCGCAGCTAGTTAAAGTGCTGTACTATAGTTATCACTAGATGTTTGATTAAATTCATATAGATGTTCTAATTTTTCTTGCAGTTTTTGCCTCATGACAGTAAAAAGATTTACCATAGCGTCCATACCTGGGATCGGCATAGTTTGGTTGAGCGCTTCTGTACTTGCTATCATTCGATCGATTTCTCGAATTTGTTCTAATATCTCCTGTTCGATAACATCTGTAGAAGCTACCTGTGATTGAAAGTCTCTTGGAAAAGCATCATTTTGACGGATTAATTCTTCGCATAAGTAAATGATTCCTTGTGCTAACGGACGAAAGGTTTGTAAGAAATATGCTTTTGCACTGCTATATGTTTGTCCTTGTAGAATAGTATCCAATGCAAAAGCATTAATAGAATGAATAATTTGTTCCATACCTTGAATAGTAGCGATACATAAAGAGTTCATACTTTCTGTTTAAGTTTGTACTTCACCGAGATGCATATTTAAAGACACGAACTTTCCCTCCCCTTACAAGAAAATAATACCAATTTAAGGGAGGGGTTGTAAACGGAATATTCTAATGATTTAACGATTAAAGAGGTACTCGTTTATTAAGTTTTTTAATCTCATTCGGATGCTCGAGTGATGAAGAGGTTTTTAAGGTTGAATGTAAATAGAAAAGGGAAGATATAGATTATGTGCAAATAAATACGTTGTAAAAATAATGTTAAGAAAAGGAGAGTACAGCAAAGAAAAATGAGTTATGGGATAGAATGTAGTGTTTTTAAGTGTTAGAAGAAGGGGGAGGTTTTTATTAATGTGGATAAAAAATGGATGGAATTCTAGAGAGGGGGTTAAGTTTTATTAACTAAAGACTTGCAGTTCTTTTTTATTTTGTTACATTGGTCTGTTTCTATGCATATAATCGGGTTATATTCAATAAAAAAAGCCCAGGCCCCTTGATAAACAAGGTTCCTAAGACTTTTAATACGACTCTTTGCAGAGTACCGAGATTAACGAGAGTAGAACTCCTTAGCATTAAAAACCCTTATATTATCAAGGTTTCGAGGCATGATTTTAAAAATCCTCCCCAAAAGTTCCCCCAGCTGCAAGTAAACTTGTACTGAATGCAGCGACTGATTCTTCTTCTAATTCCTTAAATGAATGACCATATATATCAAAAATCATTTGTGGTGTATTACCTAAACGATCAGCAATAACTTTTACTGGTATACGTTGGCTAATTAATAATGTCGCATGTGTATGTCTTAAACCATGCGGAGTGATTTTTTTCAAAGTTGTATGCTTTAAGATGCGTTGAAAACTATACATTAAAGGATTATCTGTTATAGGAGTTCCAGATTGATAAGATATGAAAATAAAATCATCATCGTGTAAATGAAGGCCGAAAGAGAGCTTCGTTTTTTTACACCATGTTTTATATACCTTCAATTGATTAATAAGAGTATCATCAATTAAAATCGTTCGAAAACTATTTTTAGTTTTAGGTGTTCGTGTACCTTTATTATCACGGGTACGCTCCACAGTTAAAGTTTTATTTTCAAAATTAATATTTTTCCACTGTAAACCTAGTGCCTCACCTTTTCTTAATCCTGTGAAAGAAAGTAACAAAATTATGCTGTAGTTTGTGATGTTTTCATACTTTTTAGCAGCTGCAATGAATTCATTTAACTCTTCAGCTGTGAAAAAGTTTTCTACTGTTTTTTCTTCATTCGGTATTGTAATTTTATTAAATCTGTTACGAGGGATAAGTTCATCATCCACAGCTGCATTGATTGCAATTTTAAATAGTCTATGAAAAAGTTGAACGGTACTAGGTTTATATTTCTTTAATAGTTCATTAATATAAACACGTTTATAAGTTGATTTATCTAATTCAGCTAATTTGTATTTACCGAGCAATGGCTTCATTTGATACTTAATAGCATTTTCTCGTTGTGAACGTGAAGAGATTTTCCATTCATTTTTATGAGTCTCATACCATATATCCAGCCATTCTGAAATGGTTAGATTAGAATTCTTCACTTGTTTAACTTCACCATTTAATATGCTGGTCTTAACTTCAAGTAGTCCTCGGTAAGCCTCATTTTCAGATTTATATCCTTGTTTATATTTTTCTCGCCTTTTTCCTAAAGGATCATAATATCTATGCCTAAAACACCACAGTTTTATACCTTTGGTATTGAAATAATAGTATAGTTCGGGATCTTTCTTTGTTTTATATAACTTCATCATATATCTTCCCTTTCGTGCGTGGGCAAACGCTATCGGGGATAGACTTTTAGTTATTAATAATTTTTATTTTCATCATTATAAGTATCTTCGAAGGATATATTATCTTCATCTTCTCTAGACACAAATTTCTTACCATAAAGAAAACCGTTTATCATAGCAGTTAACTCGCGAGTATCTTGTGCATTAAGTGTTAAACCGTTTTCCTTATATACTTGAATGTTCACCTTATTTTCTTTATCTACAATAATAGGTAATGGTTCATTGTGTTCATATGCTAATGCTACTGTTTTAAATAAATTATTCTTATCATTATTATATTGATCAACTTGTGGATCATATTGAGATGGGGGTAAAGCTTTAGAATGATCAATAATAAATCCTTCTGGAGATGATACCCTGCCTAATAAATAATCAGAGGTAACTTTGAATACATTAGCTAATTTCCCTATATCATCATAATTGGGTCTAGTGTAATCTCTTTCCCAATTAGATATAACTTGTGAAGAAACATCTAATTTATCAGCTAACTCTTTTTGGGTAAGTTTATTTAACTTTCTTTGATATTTAATTCTTTCACTAGTGAGCATTGCTTTTCCTCCACTTCGAATATATCTTCATTCATTATAACGGATATCGTTAAAAAATATAACGGATATTTTGAAAAAAGTTAAAATAAAAGTTGACATTAACGGATTCCGTTGTTATATTGTGTTTATAACGAAAACCGTTATTTTGGAGGTGGATAAAATGATTCAAAAAAATGTGGAACGTATTAGAAAGGCAAAAGGTATAACAAAAACGCATATGGCGAAAAAATTAGGGTTAACTTTGCAAGGTTATATTTATATTGCTAATGGAAAAGTCCGCCTTGATGTGGAACGTTTAAATCTGATCTCAAAAATATTAGATGTAGAACCAGCTATTTTTTTTAATGAAAAACTAACGGATTCCGTTATAGAAGAGTATGAAGCGAAAATTTCATAAGTTGAAAATGGAAATCTATATGTTTTTAGAAAGATGAGGTGAAAGAAATATGTCTTTAGCCACAGTTGATGTTTCACTCAATCAAAATGAAATTCGTAAATATATTTATGAACAAATTAATCAAGAGCTACGTTATGCTTTGGTTTTTTGGGATATTAATCGGATGAGTGAAATGACGTGTCTTTCAAAATCTTTTTTAGAGAACGAATTTCTAAATGATGTACGAATGAAACGTCTGGAAAGACGTAAAGAAAAAGGCAAGCGGATTTGGCCATTTGAAGAAAGTGTGAAAGTTATAAAAACGATAATGGATGAATGGTGATATATCTAGCAATCTATAAAAAATAAGCGTGGGCAAACGTAGATTAAAGGGTAAGTTGATATATTTTGTTGGTCAGATGGTCTTGCGGACCGAACATAAATGCGATGTTGGAAATGATAGCTGAAAAAGACGGTAGCAACGTTAATACATAGTAGGGAGGAATACATATGAATGGAGTTTTATCGGCAAGTAAGCTTATGACAGCAGCACAAGTAAGAGAAATGTGTATTGAAATGAAACATAATCCAGTGGTAATGTTTGTTGTCGAACTTGAGGCAAAACAAAAACTACGTGAAATGAACAGTAAATAAGGAGTGGTGGAAACATGCGAGATGTAAGGGATTTAGCATTTGGATTAGATCATGAAGTAGGCCAAATTAAAGGACATGCAGATACTTTAATTGATGTAGAAACCCTATTAGGTCAATTAAATGACAGAATGTTAGAAGCAGAAATGAAAGGAGAAGAAAAAAATTGCTACAAAGAGCATCACAGAACGATTAGAATATTGTGGCATGTTATGCGGCAATTAAAAACTGAATTGATTGGAAGTGTTGAAGAATTCGATAAAATCAATACAGATTTATTCAATGAGGTCGTGAAGAATAGTGGAAAAATCCAATAAAAAAGATATACGAATTCGCGGTTCGTATATCTACCAAAGCAATTATTTATCTACTTATATTTTAACATCAAGTTAATTAGACGGCAATAGGAGGTGATATATATGCTTAATAATTTTAATAATATACCAACAGAATTGAAAAATACTCCTAATTGGGTCTTGTGGAGAGCTGAAGTACGAAATAGTAAATCAACAAAAGTTCCATACCAAACTAATGGATCTATGGCTCAATCAAATAATCGTAATACTTGGGCTACCTTTGAAGAAGTCGTGGAAGAGTATCGTCAAGGTGATTATAACGGTATTGGTTTTATGTTTTCTAAGGAAGATGTCTTCATAGGGATTGATATAGATCATTGTGTCCAGGAAGGTGAATTTACAGAGTTAGCCGAGGATATTATGAATCTTGTTCCAAGTTATACAGAATACTCTCCAAGTGGTGAAGGCATTCATATTATTGCAAAAGGAAAGCTACCTTTGAGAGGAGTAGGTACAGGTAAGAAAAATCCTTCTATCGGTCTTGAGGTATATAGGCATGGAAGATATTTCACCTTCACTGGGGACAGCATAAGTAATTATCCTGTGGAGGAATCAACCGAAAACTTAAAAGTTCTCTTTCAAAAGTATATAGAAAAGAAGGAAGTTCCTGTAGTGTCAAAAATACCTTCTGTTTCAAGGGAAAGTAACAGAAGTAATCTCTCAAACTCAGAACTATGGGAGCAAATGTTTAATAGTAAGAATGGTGGGGCTATTAGAGATTTATTTAGTGGAATGCTTATAAATGGTGATCATTCTTCAACGGATATGGCCTTATGTAATCATCTGGCATTTTGGACAGATAAAGATGCTGCAAAGATGGATTCGATGTTCAGAGAGTCTTCATTAATTCGTGATAAATGGGACAAACCACATTCTTCGGATGGTCGTACATATGGACAAATGACAATTGAAAAAGCAATTGAATCTACCCACGGTTCTGTTTCGGATTATAATCGTAGTTTTGATTACAACCGAAAAAATGATGTTCATTATTTGGTAAATGAACAAGTTGAAACAAATGGTATAAAAAAAGGCTCATGGTGGAGCGAAAATAACGGACGGACTAGTTTTTTACATCATATCATGGTCGAGTACATTTTACAGGAAAATAAAATTGTGCGTTTTCCAAATGAAGATGGTGATATCTATGTTTACAACAAAGCTACTGGAATATATGAACTTGATAAAACGTGTAGGAAGTTACGTTCACTCGTTCGTGATGCGGAGATATTAAAAAGAAATCAAGTGCGTGAAGTACAAGAATACATTATGGATATGTCACCAGTAGTAAATGAAGAATCCAAGAATTATATAGCAGTAGAAAATGGTTTATTGCATCTTGATAGTATGGAATTTAAAGAGTTTACACCAGAGGTATTTGTAACCAAAAAGATACCTACAAAATATAATTCAAATGCCTTTGATTCATTTGTTGAAAGAACGCTGATGAAAGTATCTGATGGACATTTACCTACTATAAAAAATATTCGTGAAATGTTTGGAGCGGTCTTGTATCCAACCTTGTTAGTTCCGAAAATGTTTTATCTGTATGGACGTAGCGCCCATAACGGGAAATCTACGGTTTTATATATGATACAGAAGACATTCAATTCTGGGGAGAATATATCAGCGATAAGTCCGCAGAAATTGGCGGAAAATGCCTTCGCGGGTAGTAGCATTTATGGGAAATTGGCAAATATCGTAGATGATCAACCCGATGAGGTAATACGTGATAGTGGAACATTAAAAACTATTATTACAGGTGGATATGTCGACATCGAATATAAAGGAAAGGGTAGTCAAACAGTACAAATGAACACGGTATGTATTACAGCCAGTAATCACTACCCTAATTTTAGAGAACACGGCAATCAGATTAATAAACGACTGCATATTTTACCCTTTGATCATAATTTTATGAATGACCCAGACCGTATATCCGAAATGGAAAGCATGAAACAACTTGAAACAGTAAGTGCAAAGGAATACGTCTTGAAATTGGCTGTAGATGCAATAAAGGACATGACGAAACGCACGGCCGATATCCTAACGTACAACGAGAAGGCGGAGGAAGCGAAACAGAACTTTATGGAATACAATGATCCACTTGCCGACTTCTTTTTTGAATATGATAAGCAGTTTTTTGAAGAAGTTAGAGGGACGGATGCTTTGAAGGCATATGACGAGTGGTGCAAAGACAATCACGTTCAGCATCCGTTAGGGCAAAAACAATTTAAAGATGCTGTTTGTGCAAAGTATGACATGGAATGGAAAGACAAAAAAGTAAAAGTAAATGGTACATCAAAAACAGTGAAGGGATTTAAAGCAAAACCAGCAACTTTTTAGCAACCAGTGTGAACCCTAGAACCCCAAGGGTTTGAGCTGTTCGTGTTGCGCAATTAGCAACCCGTCAGCAACCAGCATGAGCCTTAGACCCATAAGGGTTTGAAGTGTTCTGGTTGCTAGTTTATAGATGTATTAAATTAAAAATGTATTTATTTAGATAACAAATATATTTATTTAATTAATTGTGGGATAAATGCACGAACGGGGATATGGTAACCAGCAACCAGCAACCAAACATGTACAAGCCTTAGAACCATTAGGGGTGAACAAGGTCGCTGAATGAGTTGCCGTGGTTTCTAAAACCAGCAACAAAAAAGTGGAGGTAGAGAAAATGGCAACTAAAAAAGCACCAATCGTATTAGCAATAGAAAGAGACACAGTGGGAAATCTCAGCACATGGTGTCAATACTGTAGAAAGTTTCATCATCATGGAATAGGTGAAGGTCACAGAGACGCGCATTGTATAGAGGAAGATAGTCCTTATACTCGTACAGGCTATGTCCTAAAGAAGATGAAGCTGGGTGGTAAAGAGATTACTAGAAAAGAGAATTGAATCTAAGTAGGTGATATGTAATTGAATTGGTTGAAAGACTATCAGAAATTAGAACAGGACATTGCTTATTTGGAATACAACTTAGATAAAACAAAAGCTGAACTAAAACGCTGGGTCAGTGGCGACTTACAGAATGTTCGTCTAACTGCTGAGTCAGATGGCGCAAAAGTAGAAGTGCATATTGAAGCAATTGAGTATGAACTGGCTCATAAGCTGAATGATATGTATAAACTGAAAAAGTTAGTGAGTACATTCAGAGGATTAGAAAATAGGATACTCAAGCTAAAGTATATCGATGGAATGAAATTAGAGGGCATAGCTGAGGAGTTAAATTATAGTACAGGCTATATCAACAAGAAACATGCTGAGATTATGAGGGAAATCAAGTTTGCAGGAGATTAAAGATAGGAGGAGAGAGAACTGTGGAAGATATTGAGCAAAATGTAAGCATAGATCTGTTTGGGCATGTAAAAAGCATCCGATTTAAAAAGAGTAAGCTTTATACCCCCCCTGTCCAAATTTTATTTATCGACCATCTGGGGGGATAGGGAGTGGGGGTGCAAACGTGCACCTCAAAATGGTTTTTTGAAAAAACTCGTTTTTTTGTTGTACTACGAAACTAACAAATTGTTTAGGAAACGTTGATATAACAGACTTTTTTGAGGGAATCCGTTTTGTCACACTTGTCGTCACGTGACAAATAAAAAAGACCCGTAAATCCATTCATATCAATGTTTAGAGGTTTGTTGTACTTATTTTGTTGTACTGCAAACATTATCGGAAAAAGTGGGGATGTTCTATATGAAATTTGTCGATAATTGTCGAATCCGACTTGAAGGGAGGTGTGGAAAATGCCTAGAAAGTATGAAACTGCATCTTTGGCTCACAGGGAACTTAGGGCTAAATTCGAAATGAGCAAGGAAGAAGAATTAAGAATGAGCATTTTAAAACAGATAAAAGATACTTTGAAAAAAATAAATAAAATGTAATGAAACTATAAAAATAAAAGGAGATATAAAAATGAACTATGAAGAAATGATGAAAAAGGCAAATTTATACCATGAAATGTTGGAGGTATTAGCTAGACCGTCACAATTAATTACGGAGAGTCAGAACAAGATTAATGTCTTAAAGAAAGAAATAGAAGAGCTTGAATCAGATGATAAACAGCAAGTGTTAAACAAGTTGAATCCTAAGAAATTCTTCTTCAAAAGACAAGAACCAGTTGATGTTGAAGAACTCATTTTGAGAAAGGAGATTGAAATACGTAAAGAAGAAAAAATAATTGAGAAACTACAAGATACGAAATTAACGGAAATTGTAGATCTTGATGGAGTTGTGGATGAATCGCAAAAAATTGTGGATAAAAAGTATAAGATGTTGGAAGAGCTGGCATCCAAAATATTAAAGGTTAGAGATGAATATCATAATTTAGTAGATAACTACGAAAAAGAATATGGTGAATATAAAAACTTTGGTGAGACGATTCGTTCCAAAGTTAATTCGGTTAAGAAAGTTGATTATGTTCCTCAACATAGAGGGGATAATGGTTACATGTGGCAAGGGAAACAATTGGAAATCCAAACGATTAATCATGAAATTATTGATGGACATAGACAACGCGCTATGAGTAGAGCAACGTATTAATAATTTGTATGGTATCGGATGTGATATAAATGGAAATACGTTGTTCAGCTGGAGAACTTAAATTAACAACACGTAGTAAGAGTAAAGAAAAAATAATCAGTGGTTATGCGGTAAAATGGGACAAATGGTCTATTAAGATATACTCAAATAGAAAGCAATTTTATGAGCGAGTTAGAAAAGGGGCTTTTCAAGAGTCATTGAAAGAAAAAGACCAATTTGCATTATTTAATCATAATAAAAATAAATTTTTAGGAAAAATTCAAGATGGCAGTTTAACCTTGGAAGAAGATAGTGTGGGCTTAAGTTTCAAACTAATCCTACCTGATAATGATCTAGGAGAAAAGGTATATAAGGAAGTGACTAGCGGTAAATTATCGCAAGTATCTTTTACCTTTGTAGATGAAAATTCAACTTGGGAAACCAAATACGAAGAAGAGTATCGGACTATTTTAAAGGCTCGTTTAAGTGAGATTAGTCCAGTCTATAATCCAGCATATCCGGATACTACTGTTGTGGAAGGTGACAAGCGACAGCATTTGTTTATGAAAGAGCAAATTGATCATACTCTGTTTGAGCTTGAACGGAGAGAATTAATCCGAAAGATTAACGGTGCTTTAAAGATGGGAAGCTAATCTATTCAGAGGTAGAACCAACCGTGTATCGTTTCGAGATTTAACATGTAAGCCGTTTTGTTGACGGCTTTTTTATAAGATAAAAAATACACTCACTTTTCAGCGTGAGTGTATTTTAATGTTTATTTACTTTCACATTGGATTATGCTTTTTTTATTTCTGTAAAATAATTAATTTGATCAAGAATTTTTTGTTTTTCTTTTTCTCTACAATAAATTGTCTCCTTAATATTATCAATGTTAGATTCTAACTTAATCAATAAGTTATCTTTAAATTTATATATATATTCTGCTTCAGTATGATCTTCTAAAAAACAAAAAACGTGAGCCTCAAGTATTCCATGAACTTTCTCGAAATTAATTTTTGTATAGTTATCTAATGTTAAATTAGATACTAATAGTTCAGGCGTCAGCTTAGGAGAATATGTCTCCTCATATAACTTTTCAACAAATTTTATCATTTTTTCATTTCTCCTTAAAATGATGTTTTAATGTTTGAACAACATATTCAGAGTAAGTATCGACTTGTTTAATTGCACGTTCGTAATCATCAAGTTCCCATTCCTTACGATTTTTTCTATTGAAATTCCTTAATGACATATTAAGGTACTTTGCTAAGGTAGCTCCATTATTATCTTTATTATCATAAGGCTTTTGATTAGGATTAGCAATAAATTCATGACGTAGTTCAGTAATTTCAGTCCCAGCTAGATCGAGTTTGAAATATGTAATAATATCAGGTACAATTTCTTCTCTAATTTTTGAATCAAGCATGGATCGGAGATTCTTTTGATATAAGTCTGGTCTTAGTAATCGTTCAGTTTTTGCATTATCCTCAACATTCATCTGTCTACTTAAATTAATTGCTAATTCTTCATTGATTCCGAATTCGTTCATTAATTTTTGTATTCGTTCTTGTTCTTCTTTTAATTTCGTCTCTCTTAGATTTAACAGTTCAGTATCCATAAAAGCATCCGCATCGGTTAAGTACTCATTTGATTCTTCGGTATTACCAAAATCTAAATCTTCAAGTGGGGTGGTTGGTTTTAACGCTTTTTCTTTTCTTGCTAATTTTTTTATTTCTTTGATAACATCACTTTTACGGATCTCATTTTTATAGTTATCCCACAATGCATCTAAATTTAATTCTTGATGATGTACAACTTGGGCAATATTATCTTCCTCGTTAATATTATATCCATCACTTATTGAAATTGTTCTTAAAACTCTTCCGATAAATTGCTGATAAGGTAGATCAGATTTAAAAGGTCTAAAAATAGCAGCAATAGATAAAAATTTATGGTCATATCCCTCACCTAATAATGCTACGTTTACGACTACATCTACTTCATGCCTTTCAATTTTATCAAATTCGTCATTTAATGAACTCTTGTCCATTTTACTGTGAACAATCGCTACTCTCATACTTCTTTTTTCATAAATATCTTTTAACTGTAATGCGTGTTCAATACTACATGCAACAGCAACGATTTTATGAGGATTATTATTGGTTTTCTCTTTTTTCTGTTTTAGCATTTCAATTGATCTATCAACAACACTGATATTACTTTTTGGCGATAAAGCGACACTCCGTGTAATCCAGTCATCTTTTTTGATTTTTAAGATTTCTTCTAAGGAATAAAATTCATCATCTTTTTTATCCAAAGTAAAATACATTTTTTCTGGAACGTATTTAAATCTCTCAAGAGATTTTACATATCCATTTGCCATAGCCTGTCCGAGGTTATATCTATATATTTCTTTTCCTTCAATTTGTACACCATCACTCCTAAATGGAGTACCAGTAACCTTCAATACTTTAGCATCTGAAAAATATTCTATAGCTTTTTTCCAGGTATGTGCTTCTGAATGGTGGGCTTCATCAATTATTATGAAATCGAAGAATGTAGAATCAACTTTATTTAATAAAGAACTTTCTAGTCTTTCCTGTAACTTATGGACATTTAAAATAACTATATCTGCACTCTCTAAAATACCATTGCTTATCTCTTTGGAATATTCTATTACGGTTGGAAGCTGAGGTTTCCCAGTAAAAACTTTGGTTGATAACCAAAAATTCTTTGGATACATTGGATCTAATGAACCTAAAACAGTATCTTTCACAATTGTCTGAGGTGTAATTATTAATACCCTTTTTTTAGCTATTCCATATGGGGCAATTGCCATTAAGCCTGTTTTTCCTGTACCTGTTGGTAATACTACTAAGGACATTCTGTCATTTTCTTGGTTAGAGTAATGTTGTAATAAACTTTCATAGGCAAAAACTTGAGGATCTCTTAGATTTACATTACTTCTAATATGTGGATTTGCAAGTGAAAAATGATTCATAAGTAATTTTCCTTTCCTAGTTAAGACACTATAACTCTATTAGTTTTTTAATTAGTTGCATGGTGTAATATGTATTTATTTCCATCATACCATATTATATATTTTAAAATAACAGTAGAATAATAGATTCACTGAAATGAAAAATGCATCATACTAGAAAAGGATATATTTGTGTATTAACCTTATAAAGTTATTCAATGTTAAAAGAGTAATTCCTTTATTCCGGAAGCCCCCTATCAAAAATTAAAATTTTTCCTTTGGGGAGGATAGGTAGCGTAGGGGGCATCTCTATCGTTAGGCAACATTAAAAAAAATAAAGGGGGGTGTGAAATGTCTACGAAAATCTATAAATTATTACATAATAAAAGCCACAGCTCATATGAGTGTGACTTAAATGTTTTTATTCAGCCTCAGCCTCGAAGCGTAAAGTGATAAAACTCAAATGAAACCATAAGATATCTAGCAGGATTTATTTTCCTAGATTTGAAATTGTTATATCAATTTTGTTTCTTTTTGCAGTGTTTAAAGCGTTGCTTAGTAAATCTAAAAAAGTTGTACCTGTTGGAGTAGCATGATAATTGGCTAAACTAGTTATTTTATTAGGGATTTTATTTCCCCAAGGTGGCTGTTTTTCCATGTGCTCAATATCCCAAATGACTTCTGCAGGAGGTAATTCACTTAAAATTTTTCTTATCTCTTCTACATTTTGAAGTGCTTCTTCTGTGTCCTCCCAACGTAACTTGTCGAAATATAAATTCTTCATTAATAGTGGGTACTTAGTGCCCCAACCTTCAGACTCTGTATGATATGACATGGTTGAAAAAAAGCTATGTAAAAAATCAGGGTGTCCTGTTTCATAGAAAAATATATCTACTTTAAATCCTACTGCCATTAATATCAATCCTCTCGCTTAAATATTACCTCGGGTGTTTCTTTAGACTTTTCTCTTATTTTTCTTACGATATCAAATAAGGCCTCTTCAGGAACAGTTTGTCCTCGTATATCAATGATGACAGTTTGCTTTGTACCTATAGGTAAATTATCAACCCTATCATTAACTTGTTTAACAATAACTCTAACTAGGTTACTTCTTTTTGATGAAGTAGACAAGTCATAATTTTTCACTTCCAAGCTGTGACCCTTTGTGTAAAAATCAGGTCTTGTACTACCTTTTGTAACTTTTGAAACTTCTTCTCTGTCTTTAAAAGCAACTTGGTCGTCATAGTTAGGATACTCCTTACCTACGTCAAGTTCTGATTGTCTCCAAGATGGTCTAGCAAACATAAGATAACCGCTTAAATAATTAACCCAATTTCCTGATGGTGGAAGTGTGCTTACTATTGCTTCACCAGTGAGACCAACACCTGCAAAAGCAGGTTGTAAACGTGGTGGAAAAGCTTCAGTTACTTTGTACATGTTTGCTCCTCTAGCAAGTTTAGAAGCCTTATCAAGACCTTTCCCACCAAGTAACCCTAGACCGACTGATGTTACTAAATAAGAACCCCAGCGGAATCCACTTTCAACATCGCCATGCCAAACGTCATTCATAAAAGAATCTGAGAAAGCGTTCCACATAGCAGGAAGAGTCTCATCATAATTGACAACAGCATCCCACATGTCTGACCATGTTTCGCCGTCACCTAACGCTTTAAATCCTTCCCAAGCATCTCCAACACCTTTTCCTGCACCATCATAAAGACCATCCCAAGCTTTCTCTAAATCAGATTTTGGTTTACCACACATTGCACCTTCTTCGATTGAATTATCAGCCTGACGATTCCTATCTTCTGCAATCGCTTGAATTGAAGTCGCCCACTCCATATTTAATCCTTGTGTACTAAATGTACCACTTGCTGGACTAAAACCTTTCCCACTTTGAACTTCAGCAAGCCCCGTCGCAATGCTAGCGGCTAATTGAATTGCTGTATTATAGTTATTACTAGATGTTTGGTTGAACTGATACAAATGATCTAACTTTTCTTGAAGTTTGCGCCTCATGGCAATGAAAAGATTTACCATAGCGTCCATGCCCGAAATTGGCATAGTTTGATGGAGGGCTTCTGTACTTGCTATCATTCGGTCAATTTCTCGAATTTGTTCTAATATTTCTTGTTCAATAACATCTGTTGAAGCTACCTGTGATTGAAATTGACTTGGAAAGGCATCGTTCTGACGAATTAATTCCTCACATAAGTAAATGATTCCTTGTGCCAAAGGACGAAAAGTTTCTGCAAAGAATGCTTTTGCGCTATCGTAAGTTTGCCCTTGTAGAACAGTATCACTGGTAAAAGCATCAATCGACTGAATAGCTTGTTCCATACCTTGAATAGTAGCGGTACAGAAAGCATTCATACTTTGTGTTTGAGCCTGTACTTCCCCTAAATACATATTTAAACTCAAAAATCTCCCTCCTTTAATAAGTAAATTATACCGATTTAAGGAGATAACTGTAAATATTACATTGTAATGAGTTTATTAGAGGTATTAATATACCTCAAAGCGAACTTATCCATATTCCAACTGAAAGAATGATTTTTTATTATGAATAAACAATAACGATAATAATTGGAGGGATTATGATGCCTTACATTAATACACCTGTTGGAAAAAGAGAAGTATCACAAAGAATTTACGATTTGCTTGATAAATATGGAACACCATGTGAAAGTAGTGAACCGTGCCCGAGTAGATACATAAAAGATGGATATGAATACCATTGGTTTGTGGGGGAAGATGGGAAACTTAGAACAACAATAGAAAAAGTTGGAAGTATAAAAACTAAAAAGAAAAAATGAGGCACGCCTTTACTATGACATCACGAAAAAGGTTGTGAACATTATTCATACCCTTTTTTATATTCATTTATAAAATATTTGAAGGTATTTTTTATATTAAATCAAACTTATCCATATTCAAAATTAAAAGGGTGATTCGATGATAATTAGAGAAGGTATTGAAGTAACTAAAATTACCTTAGATGGTTATGAATTACCGATTCCAGAAGGATATTCTGAGTTTCTACTTCGTGCTGGATATTGGAGGTACGGTGAAAAAGTAGAAAAAATCAATCGTGAGGAAATTCTAGCGGATTATGACAGAAAAGTTGTTCTGGAAGATGGTAAGTTGTGTACGATATTCACTTACAAAGGGGATAAAAAGAAAAGAGGTAAAAAGTTATGAATGAAAGGAAGAATCTTATAGAAAGAAAAGAACGAACTATTTTAGATAATCCACCTAGTGAAGAAACAGCGTTAAAAATGGCAGAGTTTTTTATGAAAACATCGGTTCCACGTATATTAGCTGCTCGTAAGGGTGAAGAGGAAGCTAAAAAAATGTGAAGTAATGTGATAAAAGGGGTTTACTATATAGTGATAACCTTATGTGGTAATATGTATTTACTACATAAGGAGGGGAAAAATGGATTGGATTAAATTTGGTACGCTGGTTATATCTTTTTTTACTTTATTATTGTCAATTTATAGTGCTAGAACCTTAAATCAAAACAAAGAGAAAGACCGTAAGGTGACTGTATCATTGCCTGAGAAAAGAAGGATGCAAAAGGATTTAATGGATCATATTACAAAAGTTCTTGATTTAGGTAGAAAGTGTTTTGAAGAAACAGATGAAAATGAGAAGAAAAAGATTAAATTTGAATTGTTAAATCATAAAGTGTACATATGGATTAACTTAAATGAAGAGAATAGTTTTGCAAAAGAATTAAGGAGCCATAGTACGGAATATATTTTTTGGTGTGCTTCTTTCTTAGATTCACCTAATGAAAAAGAAAAATTCAACTTCCGGACTGACTCTTATAAAAATCAGCGTTCTATAATGGGAGTAATTGAAAAGTATTATAAAGAAGAGAATAGGTTAATAGATGATGAATTAATGTAGTCACATTCAAAGGAGTGTGGCTTTTTATTATATCTTGGATATATATTCCTATTGAAAAATATAGGGGAAATAGCATTTGCCCACGCTTATTTTATCCAAAAAGTCCCCCAAAAACCTCCCCAAAATGATTAATTTTATTTAAGGTATTTTACAAACCATAAGAACAGCAAAAAACCCTAGAAAAGGCGTTATAATAACGTTTCTAGGGTTTTTAATACTAGTATCTACAAAGCGATTTAATTAACGAGAGTAGAACTCTACGATTAATGCTTCGTTGATTTCAGCTGGTAACTCAGCACGCTCAGCGTGACGAGTGTAAGTAGCTTCTAATTTGTCAGCATCGAAAGTTAAGTATTCTGGTACGAAGTTGTTAACTTCGATCGCTTCTTTAACAACAACAAGGCTGTTAGATTTTTCGCGAACGCTGATAGTTTGGTTAGGTTTTACACGGTAAGATGGGATATCTACGCGAGCGCCATCAACCATGATGTGACCGTGGTTTACTAATTGGCGAGCTGCACGACGAGTGCGAGCTAAGCCCATACGGTAAACTAAGTTGTCAAGACGAGCTTCAAGAAGGATCATGAAGTTTTCGCCGTGCTTACCAGGCATTTTACCTGCTTGGTCAAATGTGCGACGGAATTGACGCTCAGTCATGCCGTACATGTGACGAAGTTTTTGTTTCTCTTGTAATTGTAAACCGTATTCTGAAAGTTTCTTACGTTGGTTAGGACCGTGAGGACCTGGTGCGTAAGGGCGTTTTTCTAATTCTTTTCCTGTGCCGCTTAGAGAGATTCCAAGACGACGAGACAGTTTCCAAGCTGGACCTGTATAACGAGCCATAGTTGACTCCTCCTTTAAAAATGTTTTTATTTACGTAAAATAAAAACAGACGTAATCGATATTTACGGGCATTTTGTTTTCATGTACCTTCGCTCCAGCAGCAGGGAGTTACGAGATACACCTCCGTAGAGGAACAAAATACAAACGATAAACTCACATTACAAGGCTGCCTTTTTATTTTACACAAACGCTATTATATCTTTTACCCAGAGTTTCGTCAAGCGAGTACGTTTTTGTTTTATGCATATAAATTTTGGAAATTAATATAAGAAGGAATTTAAAACAATATAAAAGAAGAGATAGAAACACAAATAAAACGCTTACATAAAATGTAGTAAAAACGTTCATCAGTTTTTATTGGTGAATATGCGGGATAAAAACATAAAGGGGATGTTTTTATGAAAAAGAAGCATATGGAGACAGCGTTAATTCATCACGGTTATACACCTGAGGAACATAAAGGAAGTTTAACACCACCTTTATTTCAAACTTCTACATTTACATTTGAGACTGCGCAGCAAGGAGAGGCGAGTTTTGCGGGAGTGGATCCATCTTATATTTACTCACGGCTTGGAAATCCAACTGTGAAATTATTTGAAGAACGTATGGCGGTGTTAGAAGGAGGAGAAGAGGCACTTGCCTTCGGATCTGGTATGGCAGCTATTTCAGCAACTTTAATTGGTTTTTTAAAGGCTGGAGATCATATTATTTGTTCAAACGGATTATATGGGTGTACGTACGGTTTTTTAGAAGTGTTAGAAGAAAAATTTATGATTACGCATTCGTTTTGTGACATGGAGACAGAGGCTAATATTGAAAATAAAATTCGTTCGAATACAAAGCTTATTTTCGTTGAAACACCGATTAATCCAACAATGAAATTAATCGATTTAAAACAAGTGATTCAGGTTGCGAAGCAAAATGGCTTACTTGTCATTGTTGATAATACGTTTTGTTCGCCTTATTTACAAAGACCGCTTGAGCTTGGCTGTGACGCTGTTGTGCATAGTGCGACAAAATATATTGGTGGCCATGGTGACGTTGTAGCGGGTGTAACGATTTGTAAAACGAAAGCGTTAGCTGAAAAGATTCGCCCGATGCGAAAAGATATCGGCGGTATTATGGCGCCGTTTGATGCGTGGTTATTATTACGCGGGTTAAAGACGTTAGCAGTAAGAATGGATCGTCATTGTGATAATGCAGAAAAAATTGTATCGTTCTTAAGAAAACATGATGTGGTAGAAGATGTTCGGTATCCAGAAGGGGAGTTAGCATCTCGTCAAATGAAACGCGGGGGCGGTGTTATTTCTTTTTCAGTAAAAGGCGGAAAAGAAGAGACGCAAGCGTTTATTAATGATCTTCACTTTATTACAATTGCGGTAAGTTTAGGCGATACAGAAACATTAATTCAGCACCCAGCAACGATGACGCACGCTGCGATTCCGGCTGAACTAAGAAAAGAAATGGGCATTTTCGATAATTTAATACGCTTATCGGTCGGTTTAGAATCGTGGGAGGATATCGTTTCTGATTTAGAGCAGGCATTAAAGAAAATATCTACTGTTAATCAATAAAAAAAGAGTGAGCTATCGGTTTTGTACAGGACGTACTAAGTCGATAACTCGCTCTTTTCTTTTTACATATGTTTTAGGAGTGTCTCCACAAACTTTTCTAAATAGCGCTGATCTACTTCATCAAAACGATTTTTTTCAGGACTATCAATGTCAAGTACACCAATGACAGCTCCTTCTTTCACAATCGGTACAACGATTTCCGAATTAGAAGCACTATCGCAAGCGATGTGACCTGGGAATTGGTGAACGTCCGCTACAAGCTGAGTTGTTTTCGTTTCAGCTGCTACGCCGCAAACGCCTCGTCCAAATGGAATGCGTACGCAAGCAGGCATTCCTTGGAACGGTCCAAGGACAAGCTGATTTCCTTCTGTTACATAAAAGCCAACCCAATTAACGCGATCTAAAAATTGGTTTAATAATGCGGACGCATTTGATAAGTTTGCGACTACGTTTGATTCGCCAGTTAATAACGCATCCAGTTGTTTAATTACTGTCTCATATTGCTGCACGCGAGATCCTGCATAACTTTCTTTAGTAAACATGGAAACAGCTCCTTTTTTATCGAGATGTGTAAAATATTAGCAAAATACGATGTATTTCACATGACTTTGTCGATAGAAAATTAAAGGAATTTGTCTTAAAAGTCAAGAAATTTAAACTATAGCTGTTCATTGAGAGGAAGTGAGCGCATGAAGCAGACGAAACAAAAAGTAATTGATGCGGCAATATCGTTGTTTAATACGAAAGGTTATGATGGAACGTCGGTGCGAGACATTGCAAAGCGAGCGGATGTGAATGTAGCGAATATTTCATATTATTTTGCTGGGAAGCAAGGTTTATTAGAACAGCTTATTACTGATTTTTTAGAAGGGTATATTCATGTGATTGAAATTTCGTTTGAACAGAGAGAGTATTTGTCGGCTAAAGATGTGATGGTGCAAATGGTGCGTGGGATGTTACGATATCAATTTGAAAATAGAGAACTAACACGTTTCTTCTACCGAGAGCTTTCGCTTGATACGACATTAATTCGTGAAGTGATGACCGTTTATTTTTCTAAAGAAAGATATTATATAGAGCAAATTATTAGGCAAGGACAAATAAAACAAGAATTTCAGAAAGTATCATTTACAATGTTTATGACGCAATTAAAAGGCATGATAAATATGCCGTTTTTATATCCACAATATATATCAGAAGTACTGCATTCTTTCCCGTCTGAGACATTTTTCATAGAAATGTACACGAAAGAGATTGAGCAATGGATGGAACAAGCATTATGTAAAGCGAATATGTACCATGAATGGCCAAGAGCTGTTCATATGTGAAGAATCCCCACCTAACGAACTGAGGTGGGGAGTTTTATGTTTATTTTTCTTTGCCATAAATTGTTACATAATAGCGCGATAATTGTTAACGTTGCTCCAGCGATTTCAATTTTATCGACTGTATAACCTCGAAAGATAGAACCGATCAGTGCAAGAATAGGAACTAAATTCATAAATAATATGCCGTTAATAGATGAAATATAGCGATTTCCCATATTCCAGCAAAATACAGCGATAACTCCTGCGATAATCGACATATAAAAGAGCTCAAAACGAACACTCACAACTGTACGCAGTGACGGCATAGTAACTATATTTGTATACGTTAAGAAAGTAACAATAACGATGAGTGAAATGGAGCCAAATAAACAAGTTAATGTCGTGTACCTAAGTGGTGACCAGGATTGAAAACGAGCACCTCCGTTTGTATAAATGACCCAGCAAGTAACGCCGCATAGCATTAATATGTTTGTCGATAAGTGGCTTGCAGCTCCAAATAATAAGTGAATATTTCCTTTTGAAATGACAAGCATAACACCAAGTAATGCAACGAACATACAAAGAAATGTGTAGTTTTGTGGGCGACGATTTTTCGTTACCCATTGCAGTGATAAGGCGATCAGTGGCATAAGAGACTGAATCATAGCTGCATGAATTGCTCCGGAAGGTCCAGCAAGTTGTTGTCCGTAGAAAACGAGAAAACCATATCCTGCGAAACCGACTGTCCCGTAAAAGAACAGAGAAAGTGTTCTTTTTTCTAAGCGGAGTGAAGTCTTCCCTTCAGTAATTAATAGCAAAATAAGAAAAATAATAGCTGCTGATCCATAGCGAATCGTTGTGAAGAAGAACGGATCGATAAATTGCAGAGCATTTGCCATTACAGGAAACATAAATCCCCAGGCAGTGACGGCGAGTAAGCATAGAAAGGATCCGAGTAGCATTTGTTTTTTGTTCAAGAGTATCTTTCCCCTTTGCATTTCGTTATAGTAAGTTGATGAAATAAGTATAAAGAGTAATTGTTTATAGGAGGAAATATCGATTTCTTATAACGGTTATAACTTTTTGTTAGAGGTGTGTACGATGGATTTGGAGGCAGTACGATCGTTTATCGAAGTGAAGCATACGCGAAGTTTATCAAAGGCAAGTAAAATTTCACATATATCTCAACCAGCGCTTAGTAAGCAAATTCAAAAGTTAGAAGCGGATTTAGAGGTTACTTTACTTAAGCGTTCTGCGCAAGGAGTGGAGTTAACGGAGGCAGGAGAGTTATTTATAAAAAGAATGCTACCGATTTTGGAACAAATAAATGAAGTGAAAACAGAAATGAGGGGGTATCAAGAGAACCGAAAGTTTTCAATTGGTATACTACCGAGTTTAGCAGAGCATTACATATTAGAGTGTAAAGATGTATTAGGTGATGAGTTCGAAGTAGAGTGGCAAATCGGACATACGGAAGTATTAAGAGATTTATTTAAAGCGCGGGAGATTGACGCGATGTTCATCGATTCAGTAGTAGAAGGTGCTACGTATATAAAAGAAGTGCAACAAGAGAAAATTGTTTGTGTCATTTCAAATAATCATCCGTATAAAGAGAAGAAAGTCATTCAAATAGAAGAGCTGCAAAATGAAAAATTAATTGTATATCCAGAAATATGCGATGTAAGGAAAATGATTATGAACATGTTTCATGAGATAGGTGTAAAACCAACTATAGCTGTGGAAACATCTTACGCAGAACCGATGCTTGCAATGGTAAAAGCTGGCCTTGGCATTACTTTACTTCCAGAAAGGGCAGTAGAGCAGTCTGTAAGGCAGGGAAATGTACATGGAATTTCTGTTGAACCACCACTCATGCGGAAAATTTATTTCGTATCTCATACGAAAGATTGTTTGTTATTACAATCATTTGAGGATAGGTAGTGAGGTAGGCGGAATATTGAGAAAGATTACAATCACATTGAAAGAAACATGAAATTTTAAAAAAAACTAGGTCAAAAACAAGCCATTACATGGTATGATTAGTACATTGTTAGTTGTTAAATATAGGGGAATTCCCTTTTTATACATAATGCCTTCCATTTCATAAACGGAACGGACAAAAAAAGAGATATAACTAGGAGGCTTTTTTGCATGGATTCTATCCTGACGATCGTTATCATTGTAGTAAGCTCTATTCTAGTGCTGCTCATGATAGAGCTTGTGATAAGAAATCGTTCATATAAAGATATTGAAGCACTGGAGCAGTGGAAACAAGAGATAAAAGATAAACCTGTGGCAGATGAACTAAAACGGGTAAAAGATTTAAACATGACGGGTCAAACAGAAGAACTGTTTGGTAAATGGCGTGAAGAATGGGATGAAATTGTATCAACAACCCTTCCGAAAGCTGACAAAGATTTAGCGCAAGCGCGAAAATTCGCCTCGCAATTCTCCTTCCGAAAAGCAAAGCATGCGATGAACGAATCCATAAGTGGTTTAGATGACGCTGATAATCGTATTACAGGTGTTTTAAATGAATTACAGCAATTGTTAGAAAGCCATGAGAAAAATAGCTCGGAAATTGAAGGGTTACGTGATACATATCGTAGTATGAAAAAGAGTGTTCTTGCTCATAGACATATGTATGGGGCAGCAGAGCAGAAAATCGAAGAGATGCTAGACGCTGAATCTAATAAATTTAAAAGTTTTGAAGAAGCAACAGATAATGGTGACTACTTAAAAGCGAGAGAAATTGTTATTAGTTTAGAAGAAGGTTTAGCTGGTTTAGAAATCATTATTCACCAAATTCCAGATTTATTAGTAGAGTGTCAAGCGACGCTACCAGTTCAACTGGAAGATTTATTACAGGGTCATAATGATATGGTAAGACAAGGTTATGTATTAGAGTATTTGGAAGTCCCTAAAGAAGTTCGTGATATGACGACACAACTAAACACATGTTTAATGGATATACAGGAGCTTCATATAACAGAAGCGGCTGAAAAAGTGGAAGACTTAAAAACTCGTTTAGATGGTTTCTATGATCAACTTGAGCAAGAGGTACATGCGAGACATTATGTGGAGCAAAAAACACTTTCTGTTTATGAAGACTTAGAAGAAATGCGTATCGAAACGATTGAAACGAAAACAGAAACACAACTTGTTAAACAAAGCTATCAATTGCAAGATAAGGATATTGAGTCTCAAAAAGTAATTGAAAAGCAAATGCACATTTTAACGAAACGTTTTGAAATGCTACAATTACGCGTTGCTGAACAAGATATTGCCTTCTCTATTATTCGTGAGGAATTAGAAGAGGTTTATGAGCAATGTGAAACGTTAAAAATACTTCATGCAGAATATAAAGAAATGCTGCAAACGATGCGTAAAGAAGAATTTGAAGCGCGTGAGAAGTTACAAGAAATGCGAAATACTATTTTCGAAACGAAACGCTTTATGCAAAAGTCGAATTTGCCAGGTCTTCCAGAGAGTATTATGGAAGATTTAAAAAGAGGGCAAATGGCAATGCAAGCTGTATATGAACAATTAGAAGTGAAGCCGTTAAATATGAACGCTGTAAATAGCAGTTTAGAAGAAGCATACACAACTGTGAACGGTGTAGCTGAAATGACAGAAGAGTTAATTGGACAAGCGTATTTAGTTGAAAAATTAATTCAATACGGTAACCGTTACCGCAGTCATGATGAGAGCCTTGCAGAAAGCTTAAATTATGCGGAGAAATTATTCCGTGAATATCAATACGATGCAGCTTTAGAACAAGCGGCTTCTGTACTAGAGCAACTTGAACCTGGTGTTGTTCAAAAAATAGCTGAATATGTAGACAATGAACAAACCCTTTCATAAAAGGGTTTGTTTTTTTGTGTAATTTTGCAGACGATGTTGCTATAATGAATAGCGGAATACAGTAAGGTTATTCGTTTCAAAATAAAGTGAAACTGTAATCAGTGGGGGGGATTCATCCTCCACTGATTACTAGTTGAACCAATCGGGCATTTACGGGCAGTTGATCTCCTACCTAACTTCTTTGCTCTAGTTGAACTTTGAGGTGAGAGTCTTACTGCCCGTTAATGCGGGGTAAAGTGAAACTGTAATCAGTGGGGGTATCTCACTAATTATTATTATTCACTAATCGGGATAAAACGGAACCTTTGCGTAGTCTTAGCGTAATGACACGTATTTATGATATGATTATATGATGTGATAGCGCTGAAAGGGGAAGAACGATGATCTATTTTGATAATAGTGCGACGACGAAGCCATATCCAGAAGCTCTTCAATCGTACGTGACGGTTGCTGGGAAATATTTTGGTAATCCTTCTTCTATTCATTCGCTTGGAGGAGAGGCAGAGCGTCTATTAACACAATCAAGAACGATTGCAGCGCAGCTTCTTCACGTTAAACCTTCTGAAATTATTTTCACATCAGGTGGAACGGAAGGGAACAACCTTGCGATTAAAGGGATAGCGATGAGGAATCGTTCGCGCGGCAAACATATCATTACAACAAATATTGAACACGCGTCTGTGTTTGAGGCATATAAGCAATTAGAAGAACTCGGATTTGATGTAACATATTTACCGGTTAACGAGCATGGTGTTGTATCGGTAGAGGATGTAAAACGAGCACTTCGTGAAGATACGATTCTTGTATCAATTATTCATGTGAACAACGAAACTGGAGCAATTCAGCCCGTTGCTGAAATTGGAACGTTATTATCGAATCATCCGAAAATAAGATTCCATGTAGATCATGTACAAGGGATAGGAAAAGTACCGCTTGATTTATATGCTTCTCATATTGATCTTTGCTCAATATCTGGACATAAATTCCACAGTGTAAAAGGAACGGGTCTTCTTTATATACGTGATGGCGTAAGATTAGATCCGATTTTATCAGGTGGTCAACAAGAGCTTAAGTATCGCTCTGGTACAGAGAATTTACCTGGCATTGTAGCGATGGTGAAAGCACTTCGCATGACAATGGAACAAGTGAAAGAAAAGGTAGCTCATTTGCAAGGTTTACAAGCGGAGCTTGTTAGCTTCTTTAAAGAGATGGAAGATGTGACGATTAATACATCGCTTGCATATGCAGCACCGCACATTTTAAATGTATCATTTGTTGGTTTAAAACCAGAAGTAGTCGTTCATGCTTTAGAAGAACACGGTGTATATGTGTCAACGAAATCAGCTTGTTCTTCAAAAGCAAATGAAGTAAGCAGAGTGTTAGTGTCGATGGGAGTGCCGCATGCAGCAGCTGCAAGCGCTATTCGTATTAGTTTGGCACCAGATAACACGATGGAAGAAGTAAAACAATTTGAAGGTATTGTAAAAGAGACAATGCCAAAATTATATGAAGTGATGAGGTAAAGAAATATGATGACATATGAATATATTTTAGTGCGTTACGGAGAAATGACGACAAAAGGTAAGAACCGTTCTAAATTTGTAAGCACATTAAAAGATAACGTGAAGTTCAAACTGAAAAAGTTCCCAAACATTAAAATTGATGCAACGCATGACCGTATGTACATCCAGTTAAACGGTGAAGATCATGAGGCAATCTCTGAAAGATTGAAAGACGTATTTGGTATTCATAAGTTTAACTTAGCGATGAAAGTACCATCAGAATTAGAAGACATTAAAAAAGGTGCATTAGCAGCTTTCTTACAAGTAAAAGATGATGTGAAAACATTTAAAATTACAGTGCATCGTTCTGATAAGCGCTTCCCAATGAAGACGATGGAGTTACTTCCAGAAATCGGTGGGCACATTTTAGAAAATACAGAGGATATAACAGTAGATGTTCATAATCCAGATGTGAATGTACGTATAGAAATTCGCAGTGGTTATAGTTATATTATGTGTGGTGAGCACATGGGAGCTGGCGGTTTACCAGTTGGCGTTGGTGGAAAAGTAATGGTACTTCTTTCTGGTGGTATTGATAGCCCGGTAGCAGCGTACTTAACGATGAAACGCGGCGTATCTGTGGAAGCAGTTCACTTCCATAGCCCACCTTTCACAAGTGAGCGTGCAAAACAAAAAGTAATCGATTTAGCACAAGGGTTAACGAAATATTGTAAACGTGTAACGCTGCACCTTGTTCCGTTTACAGAAGTGCAAAAAACGATTAATAAAGAAATCCCATCTAGCTATTCAATGACGGTTATGCGCCGTATGATGATGCGTATTACAGAGCAGATTGCTGAGGAGCGTAACGCACTTGCAATTACGACTGGTGAAAGTCTTGGACAAGTAGCAAGCCAAACATTAGATAGCATGCATACGATTAACGAAGTAACAAACTACCCAGTTATTCGTCCGCTTATTACGATGGATAAATTAGAAATTATTAAAATTGCTGAAGAAATCGGCACGTATGATATTTCAATTCGTCCATACGAAGATTGCTGTACAGTATTCACACCAGCTAGCCCGGCGACGAAGCCGAAGCGTGAAAAAGCAAATCGATTTGAAGCGAAATACGATTTCACACCGTTAATCGAAGAAGCTGTAGCGAACAAAGAAACAATGGTATTACAAACGGTTGAAGTAGTGGCGGAAGAAGAAAAATTTGAAGAACTTTTCTAAAACCATAAATTACCATATCTAAAACGTGTATGAAGTCATATTGTTTATCACACTCTATACTCACAAGGAGGTGATACAACATGTCACGTAGCACAAATAAATTAGCGGTTCCTGGTGCTGAATCAGCATTAGACCAAATGAAATACGAAATCGCTCAAGAGTTTGGTGTTCAACTTGGAGCTGATGCAACAGCTCGCGCTAACGGTTCTGTTGGTGGTGAAATCACTAAACGTCTAGTTTCACTAGCTGAGCAACAATTAGGCGGTTACCAAAAATAATCCCATATGATGGCTTAGAAAGAGCGGGTTCTCTCGCTCTTTCTTTTTGTTGTTCATATTAGTATAAATTCATTTCGACAAAAGCATAAAAAAATTGTCAAAAGAAGAGGGTTCAAAATTTACTGAAAATTCTTTATTATATAAGGGAGGCATAAAGAAAAAGGAGGATGTTTATGAAGAGAGAGGAATTGTTGGCACCACCATCTTATAATTTAGTTTCAGAAATAGAGAAATATACAGACGATAAAGAGAAGCTTGCTTTAATTTGGCAAGATGATAAAGGGAATAGACGAGAAGTTACATATTTTGAATTAATGCAAGGTGCAAATAAAATTGGAAACGCTTTTATAAAAAGTGGCTTACAAAAAGGGGACAAGCTCCTTATTATGATGCCGCGTTTAATTGAAGCGTACATGACGTATATCGCTGCGATTAAAGCAGGATTTGTCGTAATTCCAAGTTCGGAAATGTTGCGTAAAAAAGATATCGAATATCGAATTGGACATGGCGAAGTAAAAGCGATAGTAAGCTATGAGCCGTACATTGGACAGTTTGATGATATAGAAGCAATGGAATCTCTTCAAAAATTCGTCCTGAGCGAGCAGTCAGTAGACGGATGGATCAATTTAAAAACAGCATTAGAAACAGAAAGTGACATGTTAGAAATGGCGAAAACAGATAAAGAAGATATGGTCTTTTTATCTTACACGTCAGGGACGACAGGAAACCCGAAAGGTGTCGTTCATACTCACGCGTGGGCATACGCTCATTTACGTACAAGCGCCCCGAATTGGCTCGGAATTGAAGAGAATGATGTTGTATGGGCAACGGCTAGTCCAGGGTGGCAAAAGTGGATTTGGAGCCCGTTTTTAGCAACTCTCGGTTCAGGGGCAACAGGATTTGTGTACAACGGCAAGTTTGAACCGAAAACGTATTTAAATTTATTAGACGATAATAAGGTGAATGTGCTTTGTTGTACACCGACTGAGTATAGATTAATGGCAAAGGTAGAAGATTTAAGCCAGTACAATTTAGAGGCGTTACATAGCGCTGTATCCGCAGGTGAGCCGTTAAATAGAGAAGTTATTGGAACGTTCCAAAAGCACTTTGATATTACAGTAAGAGACGGCTATGGGCAAACGGAAAATACACTACTTGTTGGTGTAATGAAAGGGATGGATATTAGACCAGGATCAATGGGGAAACCAACGCCAGGTAACCACGTCGATATCGTAAATGAGGAAGGTATTCCAGTTAAAGTAGGCGAAGTTGGTGATATTGCAGTTCACATTGAAACGCCGGCACTCTTTAAACAATATTATAAAGACGATGAGCGTACAGCGATGCAATTCCGCGGTGATTATTATATTACAGGTGATAAAGCGAAGAAAGATGAAGATGGCTACTTCTGGTTTGAAGGGCGTGGTGATGATATCATTATTAGCTCTGGTTATACAATCGGGCCGTTTGAAGTAGAGGATGCGCTTGTAAAACATCCTTACGTAAGAGAATGTGCGGTTGTCGCAAGTCCTGATGAAATTCGAGGAAGTGTCGTGAAGGCATTTATCGTATTAAGAGAGAATATAGAAAAGAACGAAGAAACATTAATTCCAACACTCCAACAACACGTCAAAGAACTCACTGCACCATATAAATACCCTCGCAAAATTGAATTTGTAGATGAACTACCAAAAACGATTTCTGGAAAAATTCGCCGTATTGAACTTAGAAAACAAGAGATGGAGATTCCGTCAAAATAATTTTGAAAACAGTGAAGTAAATAGTTGAATGAAATGCAAAACAATGATAATATAAAAACGAACACAAGTTCGATTTTATAAACTTAAAAAAGAGGTGTCCGTATGATTTTAGGTATTAATCCGTACTTAGTTTTAGATGGTAGTGGGCAAGAAGCTGTACAGTTTTATAAAGAGGCTTTAGATGCAAAAGTAGAAGTCATGCAAACTTTTGGTGACATGCCTGAAAATCCAGAATACCCGATTCCAGCTGAAGCGAAAGAGCGCGTTTTACACGCTACTTTAAAAGTTGGTAATACGGATCTTATGATTTCTGATACATTCCCAGGTCAAGGGCATGCAATCGGATCTCAAGTAACAATCGCAATTCAAATTAGTAATGCAGAAAAAGCAAAAGAAGTATTCGATAAGTTACAAGAAGGTGGAGAGGTTATCATGCCACTTCAAGAAACATTCTGGAGCCCAGCATACGGACAAGTAAAAGATAAATTTAATATTGAATGGCAAGTTACAACGTCTACTACTGAACAAAAGTAATTTTTAGAAAAGCACCATGTTTTGAAATGGTGCTTTTTTTTATACAATAAAATAAAGGAGATGGGATATATGAGAGAAATTTGGTATGGCGGCATCATTTACACAATGCGAGAAAAGAATGAAAAAGTAGAAGCTATTTATGTTGAAAATGGCATAATCGTTGATGCTGGGAGTAAGGAAGAATTAGAAAGTAGATATTCAAACGTTAAGTTGCAGGACCTAAAAGGAAAAACAATGATTCCGGGTCTCGTTGATAGCCATATGCATCTTATTGGGCATGGGGAGAGATTACTCCGTCTAGATTTATCAAATTGTACATCTTATGGTGAAGTGCTTACTCTTGTTCAGAAGCGAGTGGAAGAAGCACCAAAGGGATCTTGGGTTATTGGAGAAGGGTGGAATGAAAATAACTTTACAGATACGAAAGATGTTCATGCGCGTGATTTAGATGAAATTTCGAAAGAACATCCCATTTTATTAAAGCGAGTTTGTCATCACGTTACATGGGTGAATTCATACATATTGCAAGAAGCGAACATAACAGAAGCGACGCAAAATCCAAAAGGCGGGAAAATTGGCAGGGATTCATCAAATAAGTTAACAGGACTTTTATATGAACAAGGGCAAGAATTAATTAAACACGTTCAGCCAGAAATTGATGAAGCTTATTTACAAAGAGCTCTGCAAACAGCGATTAAAGATTGTTGGCAATATGGACTTGTTGGCGGGCATACGGAAGATTTAAATTACTATGGTGGCTTTAGAAAAACGCATAATGCGTTTTCTCACGTTATAAAAGAAATGCCATTTAAAGCACATTTGCTCGTTCATCATGAAGTAGCACAAGAACGAAAAGAATATGAAAATGAACATTATATTGAATTTGGGGCAATGAAAATTTTTTCTGACGGTTCTTTTGGCGGAAGAACAGCATTATTAAGTGAACCGTATGAAGATGCGAAGGAAACGAATGGGGTTGCAATTTTCTCACGTGAAGAACTTGCAGAATTAGTGAAGAAAGCACGAGACTTACATATGCCAGTTGCGATTCATACTATCGGTGACTTATCGCTTGAATATGTCATTAATGCACTCGAATTATATCCACCAGCAAAAGGGTTACGTGACCGTATTATTCATTGTCAGCTTGCTCGTGAAGAGTTGATTGAAAGAATGAAAAACTTGTCGGCTATTATCGATATACAGCCGGTCTTTCTTTCCTCAGATTTCCCGTCAGTCATTGAAAAACTAGGCGAGCGTCGTCTTCGTTATGCATACGCTTGGAAGACGTTACTGGAAGCAGGATTACGCTGCAACGGTGGGTCTGACGCACCAATTGAACAAGTGAATCCATTTTTAGGCATATATAGCGCTGTTACACGTAGAAGTTTTATTGACGATGTATGCTATATGCCTGAGGAAAGATTAACGGTATATGAGGCTGTTTCTCTATTTACAACAGGAAGTGCCTATGCAATCGGAAAAGAAGCGAAGCGAGGGCAAATTATAAAAGGATATGAAGCAGACTTTACGATATTAGACCGTAATATTTTTGAAATTGAGGCAGAAGAAATGAAAGAAGTACAAGCAGAAATGACCGTAATAGATGGCCAAGTTGTCTATAGAAAAGGTATGTAAAAATATATGAGCGATTATTGAAATATATCGACTTACCGACAAAAATAGCAACTAATAGTTAGAGAAATAAACAACCGCAGAATTATGGAATTCCATAATTCTGCGGTTATTTTAATTCTATAAAAACGTTCTTTGTACTTTTTCCCAGAAAGAGTTGTTTTTTAATTTAACTGTTTTAATTTGTTTATCGCTTAAGCGTACAACAGCTTTTTCCACTTGTTTAATGCTAAGCGCTTCGTTATCCATGCCGATAACAGGATAATCGTTACCGTCTGGTCTTAGTTTTAAAGTTAATGTACGTTCGTGATTTAAAATGAACGGTGAACCGAGCGTACGGTAAGTGTTGTTGTTTAAAGATGCTAGTTCGCTTACTTGGAAACATGGAATAAGTGGGTCAACAACTGCACCATGCAATGATTTATTGTAAGCTGTACTTCCTGTTGGGGTAGAAACTACTAAACCGTCCCCTCTAAATGTTTCGAAGTATAAATCATCAACGTGAACATCTACAACGAATGTTTTAATAATGCTAGAACGTAATGAGAATTCATTTAAACAATAGAAAGATGTACCATGATCTACATCTACCTGAATTGTTGGATATTTGCGCACTTCAATTTCATTTTTTGTAATTTCTTGAAGGGCTGTATCAATGTGATCAATGTGAAAATCGCAGTAGAACGAAGTTTCATCTTTCGTAGAAATCCCTGCGTATAAGCAATCTTCTCTAAAACCAGTTTTACGAACGGCTTGTAAGAAGGTTGCATCATCTCCAACACTGACGATAGCGTTTGCATTTTTTGGATGATCTAATATGGTAAATCCATTCTCTTCTAAAATACGATAGATTGGTTTCATTTTTTCAACGAGCGTTGCTTTGTCATCACCATAAAAGAAAAATAAATTGCGACGATCTGCCATTATGTATCCCTCCACTGCAGTTAAATTTTCTGTTTTTCGTGCTGCATATCATTAGAGTCCGTTCCCTGATGATATGTTCAAATAATATATTTCGATATAAATTGTCAAAATACCTTTTTATTTTTAGAAAAATTTTTATATTCAATCTTATAAAACTCTGTTTAACGATGAATAAACTTGTCGATAATGGGTATGGAGTGAAAGGATGATACGTATGAAGTGGCTCGTAATTGGAATAATAATTCTTCTCCTTTTTATTTTGCTTATACTATTGTCGAAAATATCGCTTAAGGTGACATTTTTATATTCAGAAATGGAAAAGCAATGTTTATTTCAAGTGAAAATATGGATGATTCGATATACATTTGATGTGTTGGAAAGAATTGAAAAACAGCAGAAAAAGACAGGACAGAAAATCGAAAAAGCTGAAGAGGACGGCGGACTAGATAATAAAATTATGGCGCAACTTGACAGTATTGGGGAACTGATAAAAAGGCTTCAAAAAGTTCATACTATCGTTAAAGATTTTCTCAAACGAGTGAAAATCAATGGTTGGAAATGGCATACGCAAATTGGAGCAGGCGACGCAGCTAGTACTGGAATTGTCACTGGATATGCATGGGGGACAAAAGGTATGGCTGCTGGAGTTGTCGGACAATATATGCATATTGTCGATGTACCAGAATTTGAAATTACTCCTGTTTTTCAAGGGAAGGGATTTGCATCAAGATGCGAGTTAACAGCATCTTTTCGTATATTCCGCACTATAAAAACAGCGATGAAATTGCTCATATTTATGAGGCAGCAAAAATCTGGTATGACAGAAAAATCTGTTCAAGCATAGGGGGATATAGAATGGACCATCCAATTCAAGGTTTAATGACAACAGCAATGCAGCATTTAAAACAAATGACTGATGTAAATACAATTGTTGGTGACCCAATTAAAGCGGCAGATGGAAGTGTAATTCTTACTGTTTCGAAAGTAAGTTTCGGATTTGCTGCTGGTGGAAGTGAATTTGGTAGAGTAGAACATTCAGGCCGTCATCCATTTGGCGGGGGAAGTGGTGGAGGAGTTTCTATTAATCCTGTTGCCTTTCTTGTTATAAACGGAGATGGTGTGAAAGTATTGCACTTAGATAAACAAACACACGTCATCGATAAAATAATTGAATTAGCGCCACAAGCTGTTGATAAAGTGAAAGAAATGATGGATAAACGAAAAGAAGATGATCCTGAATTTCAAATTTAACGAATAAAGAAGCTAATCAATAGGTTAGCTTCTTTTATTTTTTTGTAAATAAAGCGATTTTATTTGCATTATCGATAGGGACAAACTATCATTTACATTGTACATATTTTGTTTAAATAAGGGAGGATTTTCAAGTGGCAAACGTAACTTTTAAAGGTAATCCAATGACTTTAGTTGGAACAGAAGTTAAAGTTGGCGATCAAGCGCCAAACTTCCAAGTATTAGCAAACGACTTATCTCCAGTAAGTTTAGAAACATACAAAGGCGAAGTAAAATTAATTAGTGTTGTACCTTCAATCGACACAGGTGTGTGTGATGCACAAACACGTCGTTTTAACCAAGATGCAGCAGGTATTGAAAACGCGAGAGTATTAACAATTAGCGCTGATTTACCATTCGCTCAAAAACGCTGGTGTGCAGCAAACGGTTTAGAAAATGTTGTAACACTTTCTGACCACCGTGACCTTTCATTCGGTGAAGCTTACGGCTTAGTAATGAAAGAACTTCGTTTACTTGCTCGTGCAGTATTCGTAGTAGATAGCAATGACAAAGTAGTTTACGTAGAATACGTAGGCGAAGGTACAAGCCATCCAAACTATGAAGCAGCATTAGAAGCAGCTAAATCTGCAAAGTAATGTGAAGGAAATGACCTCTTATAAAGAGGTCGTTTTTTCTCATATATCGCTGCGTAATGTTGCCGATATATGAGAAAAAACGTTATATCATATATAACTTGAGAGGGAGCTCTTTACAGGAGGTCGCTTTTTCTTTTTGGAAAAAATCACTTTGTGGTATGATATAAGTTATGTGTAAAAGAGAGAAGGAGGAATGTACGTGAGTCAGACAGTGGAAACATTATTTTCTATTTTTGATTCTTCTGCGGTAGTTTTACGTAAAGAATTAGATGTGACATATTTAGAGGCGCTTGTAGAAACAGGTGATAACTTGTTTGAGGGAGCAATTTTACAAGAGGAATTATCCGAATCGGCAATTGAAAGGCTGAATCGTGAATATAGTACGTTTAATGAAGAAACATATAAAGGTGAAGAAATTCGTAAAGCATTTCAGTTAGCCATCTTAAAAGGAATGAAAGAAGGCGTACAAGCGAATCATGAAATGACGCCTGATGCAGTTGGGATGTTCATGAGTTACTTATTCCATAAATTTATGCAAGGTCAAAACGAAATTACAGTTTTAGATCCTGCAATTGGAACAGGAAATTTAATGACTACAGTGTTTAATAGCGCCAAAGAAGGACTAACAATGAGTGGATTTGGTGTAGAAGTGGATGAAGTGCTAATTAAACTTGCTTTAGTAAATGCAAATTTACAGAAGCATGCAATCGAATTCTTCCATCAAGATGGACTAGCACCACTTTATATCGATCCAGTTGATGCAGTCGTTTCAGACTTACCGATTGGTTACTATCCAAACGAAATCGGTGCCAGTGAATATAAATTAAAAGCAGATGAAGGAATGTCGTATGCTCATCACTTATTTATTGAACAAAGTGTGAAACATACGAAAGAGGGCGGGTACTTATTTTTCTTAGTACCAAACTTCATTTTTGAAAGTGACCAGGCACCAAAATTACATGCATTTATTAAAGAAACATGCTTTATTCAAGGGTTATTACAGCTTCCTGTTTCCATGTTTAAAAACGAGAAAAATGCAAAAAGTATATTTGTTCTCCAAAAGAAAGGCTCTAATGTAACAATGCCAAAACAGGCGTTATTAGTGGAGTTGCCTAAATTCTCTAACATGAAGGCGATGGAGAACATTATGGATCAATTAAATACTTGGTTTGCAACACATAAATAAAGCTGGGTATATGTAACAGAGTTAGTGATTCATGTAGTACAGTTTTATATAATATGTCATATTTTTAAATATATACTAGATTTAACTGAATTTTTTTGAAATCTGTAATATATATTTTTTCTTGGTGTTACAATTTTTTCACTTGAAATATATGTCGGACGATGTTTAAATTAAAATCGTGAGTATAAAATTTGCTAATGATGAAACGTTTTCATATTTAGTAAATTTGATTAGATAAAATCGAGCGGTTTGTGGAAACATCCACACAACTACCAAGAGAAAAAGGGGCGAAAGACTAGATGTCAAAAATCATCGCGATTAACGCAGGAAGCTCTTCCTTAAAATTCCAATTATTTGAAATGCCAAGTGAAACAGTATTAACAAAAGGTTTAGTAGAACGTATCGGTTTAGAAGATAGTATCTTCACTATTACTGTAGATGGCGAAAAACAAAAAGAAATTACAAACATCCCAGATCACGCAGTAGCAGTTAATATGCTTCTTAAAAAATTAACTGAAAACGGAATCGTTAAATCTCTAGATGAGATTGGCGGTATCGGTCACCGTGTTGTTCACGGCGGCGAAAAATTTGCTGACTCTGTTTTAATTACTGATGAAGTATTAGCTGATATCGAAGAATTAAGCGATTTAGCACCACTTCATAACCCAGCAAACGTTGTTGGTATTAAAGCATTCCGAGAAGTATTACCAAACGTACCAGCAGTAGCAGTATTCGATACAGCATTCCACCAAACAATGCCGGAATCTGCATTCCTATACAGCTTACCATATGAGTACTATGAAAAATTCGGCATCCGTAAATACGGTTTCCACGGAACTTCTCATAAATATGTAACTGAGCGTGCGGCTGAATTATTAGGTCGTCCAATTGAAAGCTTAAGCTTACTTTCTTGTCACTTAGGTAACGGTGCAAGTATCGCAGCAGTAGAAGGCGGTAAATCTATCGATACTTCTATGGGCTTCACTCCACTTGCTGGTGTAACAATGGGTACACGTTCTGGTAACCTTGACCCTGCGTTAATTCCATACATCATGGAAAAAACAGGCCAAACAGTAGAAGAAGTAGTTAACGTATTAAACAAGAAGAGTGGTATGTTAGGTCTTACTGGTTACTCTAGTGACCTACGTGACATCATTGCGAAAGAAGAAGAAGGCGACCACCGTGCGAAAGTAGCACTTGATGTATTCGTAAGCCGTATCCACAAATACATCGGTTCTTACACAGCTCGTATGAAAGGTGTAGACGCAATCATCTTTACAGCTGGTGTAGGTGAAAACAGTGCGATTATTCGTGAGCGCGTATTAGAAGGCCTTGAGTACATGGGCGTATACTTCGATGTAAAACGTAATAACGTATTCGGTGAAGAAGCATTCATCAGCTTCCCACACTCTCCAGTAAAAATTATCGTAATTCCAACTGACGAAGAAGTTATGATTGCTCGTGACGTACTACGTCTTGGAGATATTGGTTAATATATAAAAAGAAAGACGAGATCCTATAGGATTTCGTCTTTTTTCTTTTGGATGTATTTTAAAATTCCATCCGGATATAATATTTTTTCTTTCTGAATGAATGCCTTAATAGGAATCCATTTCGCATACGTTACTGCTTGCTCATCTTGTATATTTAATATTTCCATTTCATATAGTGAGGTGTCTAATAAACGCAAAGAATATAGTTGAATGATTTCATGACCAATGCCCCCATCTAGATGAAAGACATTTTCTAAGCAACCTAAATAATTGGTGATTTCTATCTCCGTATGAAGCTCTTCTTTAAACTCCCGAATAACAGTATGTGCTGATTTTTCACTAAGTTCAATGGAACCGCCAAGAGGACGATAATATGTTTCGCCTTCTGTATAATATTCTTGTACGAGAAGGCGATCTTGATGTACAGCAAGACCGAAAGCTTTTGCACGTGGATACATAATAGAATCACTCCTTATTTGTTTTGTATAAGGAAGATTATAATGTATGGTGTGATAAAAGTATTCTGTATTTAAGTGTGCGGTCTAACTGTAATTCCATCAAATAAGTCTTTCCAAAATGCTTCATTGTATTGGTATACATCCATAATCGGGCATTTCATAACGCAAGTATGTTGTAATCCCCAATCTTCTTGAGTGATAGTTGGTATATCGGCAGGAATTAGTAACAGGACAGAGAATGTATGTGTAATTATTTGAGATGAAATTTGTTCTAGGGAACATGCTTCTTCGTATGTTCCTCCAGTTCGAATAAATAATATGGATTCTGCCGTTTCAATTGTAGTTAGAAAACGATTAGTTCGATGTTCGTAGTTTAACTTAATTTCTGTATAAGAAGGCCAAGTAGTTGGTGTGTTTACATCTGTTTTAAAGTCATGACAGGAGTCAATTTCATAAAGGTTGTCCCTTCATCTTAATTTTGCATCATCATCCCAAAATGAGATGAAGGATAAATTTTCTTAATTTAAAAAGCGGTCAAATCGATTTTGGAATAATAAATTTACTTTCGCTAATGAAGGACTTAGCATAAAATCAATAACGCCAAAAAATGGTGATAATTCTAATTGATATAATGCCCAAGTAGGCCAGCAGTTTTTTCCTAAGCTGAATTCTGCGTTATAATTTTGTTTTAGATTGGATAGATTCATGTGAAGCATCTCATCCTTTTTGCTATTATTTTATGTCACTCATAAAGGGTATATAAAAAGAGATATACAAGCATATTTGTAAAGAATAAGCAGAAATATGTTACAATAGAAAAAAATCGAACGAGGTGGTTGTTACGATGCGATCGAAGCGAGAACAAGCCATTTTAGACAATATAAAAGAATGGGAAGCGCAATTAGTTGAGCAAGAAGCGACCGATTTTCAAAAAGTGTTTGATAAATGGTTACATACTACAGTTGCGAAATTACCTGAGAAAAAGCGAAAAGAATTCTTCACGAAAGCAGATGGATGGCTCTTTCATTTGCATGCATTTATTCAAAGTTCACAAGCACAGTTAGATGCACGTAATCGGATTTTAGGAACATCGAGATTATTTGATGAATCGATTGAACAGCTTGAAGATTTGAAAGCATTATCTATTGATCAGTTAACATACATAGCAGAGCAGCAAACAGCACGTCATCGTCTATATTCGTTTGTGCAAGGCGGGGCGACAGGTGCTGGAGGTTTATTATTATTAACGGCAGATTTTCCGGTTATGATCGCGTTAAATGTGAAGGCAGTCCAACTTATTGCAACATCATTTGGGCATGATGTGAACAAGCCTTATGAAATGATGCTTGCGTTAAAGGTGTTTCATGCGTCATTACTACCAGGAAGACTTCAGCAATACGCATGGTACAATTTATTGCAAGAGCTGGAACAAGAAGATTCGTTCTTTTATGAAGGAGACGAAGCAGTGTTACAAACAGCTTCTACTGAAGTTGTGTTAAAACAAATTTTGAAGACATTTTCGATTTATGCTCTTCGTCGTAAATTATTCCAAGGTATTCCGGTAATTGGAATGGCAATTGGATCTACAGTGAATTATCGTTTAACAAGAAATGTTACTGAATTTGCAAATAGATTTTATCAAGTGCGCCATATAGTCGAGAAAGAAAAAAGAGCGTAAAAAAAGCGAGAGGCCGAAGCCTTTCGCTTTTTTAATTTGTTGCATGTTTTTTGGACATTGGAACAGATACTGGCTGCTTTTCTGCTGTTTTTTCTGTTTTTGGATAATAAATTAAATCCAATGTTTTGGCCTGTACGGCAATCGAAAGAATAGTAAAAGCAATTTCAGTCCAATTTAAATAATATAATGAAAGCGCAAGAACAATCGCGTCAAAGACGAAGAAAATTTGCCCAATTGTAAAACGAGTTCGTTTACTTAATACAATTGTTAAAATATCGTCTCCACCGGTTGCACCGCCAAATCGCAATATAAAACCGAGTCCAATACCAGCTAACGCACCGCCAACTATTGCAGCTATAAATAAATTATTTGATAAATCTACCGTAAATGGAGAATAATTTTCCATTAAGGAATAAAATAATCCGAATGAAATAGAACCTAAGAATGAATAGCCAACCATTTTTCTACCCAAAAATGAAGCACACAGTAAAATAATTGGGATATCCATTAATACAGTTGAAATAGATGGTGAAATATCATAAAAGTTTTGAATGAATAGTGCAATTCCTACAAAGCCACCTTCTGTTAAGTGGTTTTGGAAGTGAATGTGATATAGCGCTGCTGCTAAAATAAATGAACCGATTAAAACCATAAAAATTTCTTTAATAATTTGCCGACTTTGGATGTTCCTCATCGTTATTCCTTCTTTCCGTAGTTAGTAGTCCTTTTTGTGTTGTAAACTAACTACGAGCTCACATGTAGCTTTCAGTTAGTTTACGAAAAAACTAACTACGCTATATGTCGCTGAAGAAATAACGAATAATCCTCTCGTCCATCAATTCTCCCTACCTTCGTTTTAGTTTAAGTCTTAAAACGACTAAACAAAACGTGGAGTAGGATTCGTCATTTAGCAATCCTGCTCTTCTTTGTTTTGTTTAGTTAGTAACAATTAAGTCCTAAACAAAACGCTATGTGTAAGAAGAGTCTTTTTTTTGCCAAATTATCCTTCGGGCAATCATAATTTCCCCACTCTCGTATTTTTTTCGCTAGACTAAAGTATCTGAGCTGAAAAATACGCTACGTGTATGATTCGTCAATACGATGCCACATGCTCCTTCGAGCGATCATGATATCAAAATCCCTTCCTTCAAGATTTATACTATTATATCATACTTTTAAAAAATGTATGCGGATGGAAACCGACAATAAACGGAGGGAATCTACAAAAAATGTTATGTTTAAATATTTTTGTAGCAAAGCCTAAGTTATTTCAGAGGATTGGACAGTTTGTAACGGTTTGTCCAATAAGCAAGAAAAAAAGGGTTTTATTCCGTTGTGTTCTTTTCATCACTTTTATCTTTAAAAAACGCATCCCAACTAATTACACTTAAAAAAGTTAAAGCGATAATAACGAAAGCACGCATAAGCTTTAGACCTCCTTTTGTACATAGTATATGAATCATTCGATTCGAAATGTGTCATTTTTTTACAACTCTTAACTATTATGAGAGTATATTAATATAGATAGATGAAGGGGAGAGTGAAGATATGCTAAAAGACATGTTCAAAAGAAAAGAATTAATATGCGTTTCATGTCAGAAAAAAATTCAATATGAAGAAGAACTTGTTGCTTTTGTAAAGTTGCCGAAAGAAAGAAGTATATTAGTTGGTCCATTTGATGTGTGTTTGGCGAAAACAGCACAAGAGATATATTGTAAATCATGTTACGACAAAAAAGCATGACCCAAAGTAATTGAGGGGCATGCTTTTTTCATTGGTGTGCTTTCCCCTCAGATACATTTTGAGTGAGTCGATACCAAAGCCAAAGGTCATTAATGATGGAAGCAAGATCGGCAATTTCTGAATTTAGTTTACAAGAAACTTCGAAGTCTTCTTCGTTATTTAAATGATGTTGTTTTGTATTAATATAGTGCTCAAGTTCTTTTATACGATCAGGAATTTTCCCGCGAATTTGTTCCCATTTTAGTAAAATAGCATGCTGCATTTTTTCGGGGATATCTTCCCAATCTTCTTGTAAATGCGGAATTTCAATTCCTAGATGATTATCGTATAAGAAATACTTTTCCATAAGTTCACCCCCGTTTTCCTGCTTATATTGTACAGAAAAACAGAAAGAAGTTCGACGAAATTGTTTGAAAAAATTTGAAAATGACTCTTGATACATTTTGTAAAAGGTGTTAAAGTTTGAATTATTATAAAAGAAAATGAATATTTATTCTTTAGGGGGATGCAAAATGGAGAAGAAAAAAGTTGTATTAGCATATTCCGGAGGTCTTGATACTTCCGTTGCAATTAAATGGTTACAAGAGAAGAATTATGATGTTATCGCACTTTGTTTAGATTTAGGGGAAGGAAAAGACTTAGGGTTTGTGAAAGAAAAGGCACTTTCAGTTGGTGCAATTAAATCATATATGGTGGATGTCCAAGAAGAATTTGCGAATGAATATGCATTGATGGCGATGCAAGCACACACATTATACGAAGGGAAATACCCTCTTGTCTCTGCATTATCTCGTCCGCTTATTGCGAAGAAATTAGTAGAAATCGCAGAACAAGAAGGTGCAACTGCAGTTGCACATGGATGTACAGGAAAGGGAAATGACCAAGTTCGTTTTGAAGTTTCTATCCAAGCATTAAATCCTTACTTAGAAGTGATTGCGCCTGTACGTGAATGGAAGTGGTCACGTGAAGAAGAAATTGCATATGCAAAAGAAAACGATGTACCAATTCCGATTCATTTAGATAGCCCGTTTTCAATCGATCAAAACTTATGGGGACGCAGCAACGAATGTGGAATTTTAGAAGATCCATGGGCAGCACCACCAGAAGAGGCATATGAGATGACATTAGCATTAGAAGATACACCGAATAAACCAGAGTTTGTAGAAATCGGATTTGAAGCAGGTGTACCGACGACTTTGAATGGTACTGCATATTCACTTGCAGAATTAATTAAAACGTTAAATGCACTTGCTGGAAAACATGGCGTTGGACGTATCGATCACGTAGAAAATCGTCTTGTCGGTATTAAATCTCGTGAAGTATACGAATGCCCAGCAGCAATGACGTTAATCACTGCACATAAAGAGTTGGAAGATTTAACACACGTAAAAGAAGTAGCACATTTTAAACCAGTGATTGAACAGAAAATAACAGAACTTATTTATAACGGTTTATGGTTCTCTCCTTTAAAACAAGCGCTTCATGCATTTTTACAAGAAACGCAAAAGAATGTAACAGGTACAGTGCGTGTAAAATTATTTAAAGGTCATGCGATTGTAGAAGGACGTAAATCTGAATACTCTTTATACGATGAAAAATTAGCAACATATACTGCTCAAGATGAATTTAATCATGATGCAGCAGTTGGATTTATTTCATTATTTGGTTTACCGACGAAAGTATACAGCCAAGTGAATCAAAAGAAGGTGGAAGCGTGAGCAAACTTTGGGGCGGACGTTTTACGGAAGAAGCGGAAGCGTGGGTTGAAGAGTTTGGAGCATCCATCTCCTTCGATCAACAATTAGTAAATCAAGATATAAAAGGGAGTATTGCACACGTAACGATGCTAGCAAAGCAAGGCATCGTTACGAAAGAAGAGGCAGAGAAAATAAAGATAGGTCTTCAATATTTATTAGAAGAAGCGAAACAAAATAAATTACATTTTTCGATTGAAGCTGAAGATATTCATTTAAATATTGAAAAGATGTTAATTGAAAAAATCGGTGAAGTAGGAGGGAAACTTCATACAGGCCGAAGTCGTAACGATCAAGTGGCGACAGATATGCATTTGTATTTAAAAGAAAAGGTAGAACATATTATAAAAGCTACAAAACAATTGCAAACTGTTCTTGTTCACCAAGCAGAAAATAATATTGAAACCATTATGCCGGGCTATACGCATTTGCAGCGTGCTCAGCCGATTTCATTTGCTCATCATATTCTCGCTTATTTTTGGATGTTAGAGCGTGATGTGAATCGTTATGAAGATTCGTTAAAGCGTATTAACATTTCGCCGTTAGGGGCAGGAGCGCTAGCTGGGACGACATTCCCGATCGACCGAGAATATAGTGCGGAACTTCTTGGGTTTAATGGAATCTATGAAAATAGTTTAGATGCAGTAAGTGATCGTGATTTCATACTGGAGTTTTTAAGTAATTCATCTATGCTCATGATGCACTTATCACGTTTTTGTGAGGAACTTATTTTATGGAGTAGCCAAGAGTTTCAATTTATTGAAATGAGCGATCAATATGCGACAGGTAGCAGCATTATGCCGCAAAAGAAAAATCCGGATATGGCGGAACTAATCCGTGGTAAAACAGGCAGAGTATACGGTAATTTATTCAGTTTACTTACAGTAATGAAAGGATTACCACTCGCTTACAATAAAGACTTACAAGAAGATAAAGAAGGAATGTTTGATACAGTCAAAACAGTAGAAGGATGCCTTCATATTATGGCGGGCATGCTTGAAACGATGACTGTAAACAAAGAAAAAATGGGGCAAGCTGTGACGCAAGATTTCTCCAACGCAACAGAAATTGCCGACTACTTAGCAAACAAAGGACTACCATTCCGTCAAGCTCATGAAATTGTAGGGAAGTTAGTGCTACACTGCACACAAAAAGGAATTTATTTATTAGATGTCCCGCTTGAAACATATAAAGAAATGAGCTCTTTATTTGAAGAAGATTTGTATGAAGTTCTTTCACCATATGAGGCTGTAAAGCGTCGTAATAGTGCTGGTGGGACAGGGTTTGAACAAATCAAAAACGCTTTGGAAAAGGCGAAGGGGTTAACGAAAGAAGTTATTAAGAATTGAGTTGGGAAGTACGCCAGTCTAGTAAAGTCTGGCGTACTTTATTTTTTACTAGCATTTAAGTTACAATGTAGTAAAAAATAACAATTTAGGGGAAGTCTATGAAAAAAATAGTGTTTATCATTGTACTGGTAATTAGTTTAATTGCAAATGCTAAAGTGTTTCTTTTGGACAAATATATGTATGTTGGTGAAAAAGAAAAGCGAGAAGAATCGATTATCGCAACGATGTGGCATTTGCAAGATAAAGGATATAAAGAAAGTGATATTGCATACATAAAACCGGCCTTTTATAGCAAAATGGATTCGTATGGAATGAATGTGCAGTTTAAAGATGAACCAAATGAATCATATACATATAGAGTTTTAAAAGATGCGAAAACAAATAAACTAACTGTACACCAAGATAGCAATGAGCAAGGTGGTATGGGCGGGAAGCATCAAGAGCTTAAATAAAGAAAGAAAACGACTGATGGCATTCGCCTGCAGTCGTTTTTCTTTTAATCATACTTATGTCGATCTTCTGTAATTCGAATATACTCAATATCCATCAAATCACGAAGCAATGCACCATTACTTAGTTCAACGCCATGTTTCTCTTTAAAATGAGTGCGAATCTTATCTAGCATTTCAATTTCTTTTCCGTTTACGTCTAAAATAATGCGTTCAGAATCATCCATATAGCATCCTCCTTTTTTACACATATATATTTTGTCCGTCTATTTCTAAAAAATGTATGTTAACGTAATGTTAGGAAATAAGAAAGGGATGAAAAATGAGACGTATTTATCCCGCATTAACGGGCAGTAAGACCCCCACCTCAAAATTTAGCGAGAGCAAAGAAGTTAGATGGGGATCAACTGCCCGTAAAAGCCCGATTGGTTCAACTAATAATCAGTGGGGGATGAATAAAACCCCCCACTGATTAAAGTTTCACTTTATTTTATAGGGCTAATTTTGTACACTCTAATTGTATTGTATGTTGCATTCCCAAACGTATTTTCATTTGGAAATGTAGAAACAGTACACGTTGCGATATTTATTTTTTCTCTATTTCTAGTAGATTGCTGTATTTCAATATGGCTTTCGAAAAGAAAACATGTACAAGATAAAAAAGAAATGGAACGGAAAAAGAGAAAACGTTCATTTTGGATGATGACGTACTGTTTGTCTTTAGTGCTTACTGCTGCTTTTTTTAGTGAGCATATTCCATTAGAAAGATTAAATATTGGATTTGGAGCGTTCGTATTCACATACTATTTTTTTATGCACTTTCTTCCTTATATGAAAGAAAAGCGAGGAGAAGAGGAAAATCCGCTTGTAGAAGAGGCGAGAGAACAAGAGCATAAGAGAATAGAAGGGGATATAAAGAAACTTGGAGAACAAAAATGGTATTTAAAATCAAAAATCATATATGTTCTTTGCTTCATTACGCCGCCAATTGGCTATTTGTCCGTCTTCTTACTTCGTAAAAAAATGACAGAAGATGCAAAGCAAGCATACTTAACGGTTGCGACGATTATGATGGCATTATGGTCTTTGAAGTTTCTTCCTCCCTATGTATTAGCAATTACTGTTGTTATTGTGGCTTGTCTTGTATTTATAGTGAAATATGTGAAATGAAAAACACCAAGCCCATGTGGACTTGGTGTTTTATCTATAAATTAAAGATCACCTTGCTCCTCATCACCACGAACAACAAGGACATCGCATTTCGCATAGCGAATAATATGTTCAGAGACGCTACCGATTAGGAAGCGTTCAACAGCATTTAAACCAGTCGCACCACACATAATTAAATCTACTTTATGGTTTGGAGCGATTTCTTTTGAAATTTTAGATTTAGGGTTACCAAATTCTAATACAGTTTCAATTTTTTCAAGACCAGCTTCAAGCGCAGTTTTTTTGTAGTCTTCTAATAAGTCTTCTGCAAATAGATTTGCACGTTCAGCAATTGCACGGCTATAAGCCTCTACTGCTGAGTACGCTTTTACATCAACGATATGAGCGATTGTTAATGTTGCATTGTTGCGCTTTGCGACTTGAATTGCTTTTTTAAAGGCTTTTTCTGCTTCTTTAGAACCATCCACCGCGATTAAAATATTTGTATATGTATTATTCATAGTAAATTCCTCCCAATCTGTTTTATAACTGTTTACAACTTAATTATAAAACAAATTTTGGTAACGTGCTTGCCAGAAACGTTACAGAATTTTGAAAACTCTGTTTCAATTCATTTTAGTTGTAATTGGAGCGAGAACTTGTTACATATGAAGTATAGCAATTTAAAAGGAGGCATGTTTGTGAGACACGCGCTCATTACAGCCGGTACGAAAGGTTTAGGAAAGCAAGTAACAGAAAAGTTATTGGCTAAAGGATATTCAGTAACAGTAACGTATCATAGCGATATCACGGCTATGGAAAAGTTGAAAGAAACATATAAAAATATGGAAGAGCGTCTACAATTCGTGCAAGCGGATGTCACGAAAAAGGAAGATTTACATAAAATAGTAGAAGAAGCGATAAGCCGTTTTGGCAAAATTGATTTCTTAATTAATAATGCTGGTCCATATGTATTTGAACGAAAAAAGTTAGTTGATTATGAAGAAGATGAATGGAATGAAATGATTCAGGGAAATTTAACAGCGGTATTTCATTTATTAAAACTTGTCGTTCCGGTCATGAGAAAACAGAGCTTTGGCCGTATTATTAATTACGGATTTCAAGGGGCGGATAGTGCACCGGGATGGATTTATCGTTCAGCTTTTGCAGCGGCCAAAGTAGGACTTGTTTCATTAACGAAAACAGTTGCTTATGAAGAAGCGGAGTATGGTATTACTGCGAACATGGTATGTCCTGGTGATATTATTGGCGATATGAAAGAGGCAACTATTCAAGAAGCACGTCAGCTAAAAGAGCATAACACACCGATTGGTAGATCTGGAACAGGTGAAGATATTGCAAGAACCATTTCGTTTTTATGTGAGGACGATTCCGATATGATTACCGGTACAATTATTGAAGTGACTGGTGCAGTGGATGTTATTCATAGACATCGATAGAATAAAATAAGATGAAGTTTCAAATAATTGGACAGTTTATCCATTGTGCTGAGAGGTGCGGATAATACTGTCTTTTAATATAAAATTAAATCTATCGGAAAACTTGTATTATTTTTTGTCAAATATTGAGATATTATGTTAAAATATAAGAGCGTAGAAAGCGCTTTAAAAAATGATTCAGGGGTCATTTCATAACTCAAGGGGGAACTAATCATGCGTATCGGTATTCCAACAGAAATTAAAAACAATGAAAACCGTGTGGCAATGACGCCAGCGGGAGCAGTACATTTAGTACAAAATGGTCATGAAGTTTTTGTTCAAAAAGGAGCAGGTTTAGGATCTGGTTTTACGGATGAAGAATACGTACAAGCTGGTGCGAAACTTGTAGAAACTGCTGAAGAAGCATGGAATCAAGATATGGTTATGAAGGTAAAAGAGCCAGTAGCAAGTGAATACGGCTATTTCCGTGAAGGTTTAATTTTATTCACATACTTACACTTAGCTCCAGAACCAGAATTAACGAAAGCATTAATCGATAACAAAGTTGCATCAATTGCATACGAAACAGTACAATTAGACAATCGTTCTTTACCATTACTTGCACCTATGAGTGAAGTAGCTGGTCGTATGTCTGCACAAATCGGTGCACAATTCCTTGAGAAAAACAAAGGCGGTAAAGGTATTTTACTTGCAGGCGTTCCAGGGGTAAAACGCGGCAAAGTAACAATCATCGGCGGTGGTCAAGCTGGTACAAATGCAGCTAAGATTGCAGTAGGTTTAGGTGCAGATGTAACAATCATTGACTTAAGTGCAGAACGTCTTCGTCAATTAGATGATATTTTCGGTAACCAAGTAAAAACATTAATGTCTAATCCATACAACATTGCAGAAGCTGTTAAAGAATCTGACCTTGTTATTGGAGCAGTATTAATTCCAGGTGCAAAAGCGCCAAAACTTGTAACTGAAGAAATGATTCAATCAATGGAACCAGGTTCTGTCGTTGTAGATATTGCGATTGACCAAGGTGGTATTTTCGAAACAACTGATCGTATTACAACTCATGACAACCCAACTTACGAAAAACATGGCGTTGTTCATTATGCAGTTGCTAATATGCCAGGTGCGGTTCCACGTACGTCAACTCTTGCATTAACAAACGTAACAGTACCATATGCAGTACAAATTGCGAACAAAGGCTATAAAGATGCTTGCCTAGGCAACTCTGCATTATTAAAAGGTATTAACACATTAGATGGATATGTAACATTCGAAGCAGTTGCAGAAGCTCACGGCTTACAATACGCTGATGCGAAAGAGTTACTTGAAAAAGCTCCTGCTTTATCATAATAGAAATACATTTGAGACCTTCCTTTTCATAAGGAGGGTCTTTTTTATATGGGGAAATAACATGTGAATAATTGTTATTTATTGGTGTAAATCGATTTTTATTATGATAATTTAGAATTATATAATAAAAGAGGGGATTCAATGGGGAGTAAAAAAAGGAAGCAAAAGCAAGCTAAAAGACAAAAGTACATAAAGAAAAAACAGGAACAGAACATACCTTTTTCACAAAAAGTAGTCATTATGATAGAAAAAACATTCCGGTATATTTGTATGGCTCTGTATGTAATTTTGTGTATGTATTCGTTTGGAGTGTTTTACAGTTTTGGGATAACTCCCAATATTATTGAGAGCATTCTAGAATTTATACTTGTTGTAATAGAATTAGCCTTATTCGTTATACTCTTTGCTACAGTATGGCCTAGTCATGAAAGTAAAAAAGATAGAAAAAGAAGCAAAAAATCTTCATACGCTTCAAGCTCATCAAGTGGATTCGGTCACTACAGTAGCAGTGATTGTAGTAGCTCAAGTGATGGTGGAGATTAAGTTAATTTTTCAGAAGAACGACTAACGAAAGGATGGGATGAAATATGGAAACTGTGAACTTAATAGAATTAACAAAAGACATTCAAGATCAACATAAAAACTTCGTCGTTTCAAATATAAACAGTCATTGTTTACGAATCGCTGTATTTACTGGTGAATATGATTGGCACTATCATTCTAATTCGGATGAATTATTTATTGTGCTAGAGGGAGAATTACTTATTGATTTTGAAGATGGAGAAACAGCGGTTTTAAAGCCAAATAATTCTATTTTAATTCCAGCATGTACGATTCATAGAACAAGAGCATTAAAGAGAACGGTAAATCTTTGTTTTGAACATATAGAGGCTGATACGATTAAAGTGGAGCAATTATGAAAAAATTATCTGTAGCCGATTATAGAAAAGTTCTTCCGGTTTTAGAAGGTAATACAAGAACGACGACGTTTGCTTATGCGGTATGTGATCAAATGATAGATGGTGAGGTTTTTATAAACGGGCAATTAACAGCAGGATTAATTATTACAGCTAATGGTATCTATTATTTATTTGGTGATACGGATGATCAAAATTATAACGAAGAGTTATTTTCATATTTAAAAACGGCTATTGAAAAAACAGAGAAGAGATTTACACTGTTCACTTCGAGTGAAGAGTGGGAAATGATGATAGAAGAGCGTTTTAGTAATGTACTTCGGAACATCCCGCGAATGAAATTTCAAAGCGTAACCTTTGAAGAGAGTCAACGAGATTTTAACAAAAATACATATGAAGTGAAGCGTATTGATAGAAGAGATATAGAGCGCAGCAGTGAATTTAAAGAGGAGTACTACAAAGAGTATTGGGGATCAAAAGAAACGTTTTTGAACAGTGGTTTTGGATTTTGTATAGAACAAGATGGGATAATTGTAGCTGAATGTGTCTCAATATTTAACGGGAATGGTTTTGCTGAAATAGATATTGCAACACATGAAGCGCATCAAGGGAAAGGATTAGCTCAAGCTGTTGCGACAAGGTTCATTGAACATTGCATGCAAAATGACATTATACCGAGCTGGGATTGTTATGTAGACAATATTCCTTCGCGAAAATTAGCTAGTAAATTAAGTTTTTATCATCCAATAGAATATAGTTTGTTTGTACGTAAGAAAACGGGGGAATAAAAATGAATGTAGAATTAACAAGATTTAAAGTTAAGCCTGGTAAGAGTCATCGAGTAGATGAATGGATGCAGCTTCTTAATGACAATTTGAAAGAAGTGCTTTTGACATTAAACGACGAAAAAATGTACGTTGAGACAATTTTCCGGGAAATAAGAGATGGAGAAGAGTACTTATATTGGTATTCTGTGCAAGGAGAAGGTGGTATTTTTGTCGAAAATTCGCATCATGAAATTGATAAAAAGCACTTAGCATTTTGGTATGAATGTATCGATGAAGAAGCACCGTCTATTGATATGAAAACAGAAGTTGTTATGATTCAAGATGTTGTGAAGGAAGCGATGAAATAATAGATTGTTATTTTATAACCGTAAAATGATCTTCTTTTTTGTTGGAATATATATTATTGGAGATGCTGTAGGATGAAAATTAGTAATAAATATATCACTCTCGGTGAAATAGAAATAATAAGAGAACCTTTAAATAAATTACATGAATATCATAATAATAAATCAAAACATTTTTCTGGTGATTATCCAAGAATGACATTTGAGGAACGTATTGAAAATTATAAACAGAATTCAAATTACGGAGAATATAGAATTGAATTATTAGTTGAGGCGGAAACAGATGATATATTAGGGTTTTGTATAGCGTATAGTAAAAGTGTAAGCGGAAAGATTGAAGTTTTATTCGTTGATGAAAAATACCGAAGAAACGGATTTGGCTTAAAATTAATGAATAGTGCAGTGGAATGGTTTAAAGCGAAGAAGATAGATGAAATTGAATTAACAGTAGTGTATGGAAATGAAGCTGTATCGTTTTATGAAAAGTTGGAGTTCTATCCTCGTTCAATTATTATGGCAACTAAGTCATAACGATAGTATGGGGAGAGAGGAGTGGGAGTTTTTGCTTCAAAAAAATGATTCATATTTTACTAAAATATATGTGAAAAGCGCATCAAAATGGATGTGCTTTTTATTATGAAAAAATTTATAAAAGCTGCATTTGAATATCTTTAAGTGAAAATAAAGAGGGATATCGAGAATATTTTAGGATAAACTATAAAGTGAAACTTTAATCAGTGGAGTGGTTCATCCCCCACTGATTATCAGCCCTCACCAATCGGGCTTTTACGGGCAGTCCGCCCCCCACCTAATTTCTTTGCTTCCGCTGAATTTTGATGTGAGGTCTTACTGCCCGTTAATGCGGGATAAAGAAATAAAAAACACCAAACCAAAAGACTTACCAATATACGGTATAGTCGTAACAGGAAAAACAGAGGATTTACAAAGTTTACAAGGGTCACCGTATATTAAGGCTGCTGTAAGAGGTGTAACAGTTGAGAAATATTGATTACAAGTAATTAATGTGAATAATCAGAAAATTTATGTTATAATATGGGAAAAGGAGGTTTATATGAGGCAAATACATGGAGCAATTTATATTTACATAACAATGTTTTTCGTGGCGATATCCTATGGATTGGGGCACGTGTATTCGCATCCTATACTAACTTTTTTAAGTGGAGCATGTATGGCGTTTGCGCTTCTTGTCCACCTTTTCTCAGTTTGGATCGTGAAATTTCAATTAAATATTAGTGAAATAGAAGAAGGCACTTTTTGAGTGGCCTTCTTTTTTAATAATATTTTGGAAGCTCTTGTAGCAATTTTTCAATTTCGTATTCAGTTTCTTTACATATAGACATTGTACGTAATCTGAAAAATAAGCTACGTAAGAAAGATTTTGTATTTCCATATAGAAACTCGTACGATTCAATAGGTAGTACTTGTTTTTGGACCGGTAATTGAGCTGCTAAGTCACGAAGGGCTAATATGAGTATTTCTTCTTTTAGGCCATTTTGCAGCATTGCGACAATCGGATAAACGAGACGCTCGTCTTCTTCATATTTGTAGTAGATAGAATGGACAAAAACTTTGTTTAACAAAGTTTTTAATATCTCTTCGTAATGTAAAGTTTCTAGTTTAGGATTATGAACAAGCGCCTCAAATGTATCGGAAGCATGAGCGATACTATGTGCCCAGCCGTGGTCTGGAACATATCCGCGGAAATCATGTTCATTGTTCATATATAGAATTAATTGATCTTTTACATTTGAAATATCAGTTTGTGATAAGAAATTATGATTTGTATCTGCATCTATAATGAGCGCAATTAATAAGGTGGTAAATGCGCGAGTAAATACAGCATCTTCGTCATCTGAATGAATTTTATACAATAAATATTTTTCACCGATGCTTTCTAATAATAGTTTCTGTAATTGTGTGTGTGAAAGGTAGTCCTTCTTGATGAGATGATAAAAAGTAGAGTAGATGAGTTTGTCCCTTAAATAGCTATCAGTATCGCCAATATGTTCAAGCATATTAGAACTTAAAGAATCAATGTTAAGTGTGTTATCCAGTATGTAATTATTATTACGAATTTCTTCTAATTGTTGTTGTAACATATAAACCCTCCTATTTTAGAAAATTCTGTATTTAAATAGTATAATAAAAGGAAGGAATAGGCAATGAAGTGAAACTTTAATCAGTGGGGGATTCCCCACCTAACTTCTTTGCTTTCACCGAATTTTGATGTGGGGATCTTACTGTCCGTTAATACGGGATAAATAAGTGTTTTTGAATGGAGGGGGCATTATGAAGAGAGCATTATTCTTTTTCATTAGTATTTTCTTTTTAGGGAGTTGTTCGATTTGGTATGTTACTTTTTCTAGCGAGGGCAAAAGTTGGACGGGACAATATAAGGGCCATATTAAGGACGACAGTGAAGATGGAGTGTTTACGTTTCAGTACAAAGGCGGAGATGGGAATACAGAATTTAAAAATTTAGAGATTGCTATTAATGGAGCCTTTAGCACAATGACACAAACGTCAGAAAATCATAAAGGAGCAAAGATTGAAATGAAATCATCTTGTGTAAGTTGTGCGCCTTTATCTAAAGATGAACCGATAGAGGTTTTGATTAAATGGGATGATAAGTATGAGGAGAAGATGGTGTTAAATTTGAAATAGCCTAGAGTAAGGAGTTAAAAATGAATAGGCATATGAAAAAATTAATGTTTATAAGTGTATTTCTAATCATATTATCAGCTTGCACTACAAAACAAGTAGAGGTAAAAAAAGTACCTAAAGAAGGGTATATCATATTAAGAAATGACACGGTGTTTTTTGCCGATGATAAAACGTTTGAAACAAAAGTAGAGTTGCAACATTATATAGAACAACAAATGAATAAAGAGCATCCATCACATATAGTCTTGAGCTTTAAGGACAAAGACGCATATAAACAGTTAAAAACAGGGGATAAAATAAAAGTATGGTTTTCTCAAATACTTGAAAGTTATCCAGCAAAAATGATTGTAGAGAAATTTGAAATAGTAGAGAAATAGAAAAAGGCAGCAACCAAGCTGCCTTTTTTGTTATTTTACAAATTGTAATTCTTTCGGGAACTTCGTTAAAATTTCTGATCCGTCTTTTGTGATGTAAATATCATCTTCAATACGAACGCCACCTACGTTTGGTACGTAAATACCTGGCTCGATTGTGAAGACCATACCTTCTTTTAATGGAGACTCGTTGCCAGCTTTTACATCTGGATATTCGTGTACGCTAATTCCAAGTCCGTGACCAAGGCGGTGCGGGAAGAAGTCACCGTAACCTGCATCTGCGATAACAGAACGAGCAGCGTTGTCGATTGCGCCAAGTGTAACACCTGGTTTACATGCTTCAACTGCTTGTAGTTGTCCAGCAAGTACAGTGTTGTAAATGCGAGTTTGTTCTTCAGAAATCTCGCCGAATGCTACTGTACGTGTAATATCAGAGCAATAACCTTCAATGATTACACCTAAATCAAATAGTACGAAATCACCGCGCTTCATTTTGTTTGCACCAGGAATACCGTGTGGAAGAGCAGAGTTTGCACCCGCTAATACCATCGTATCAAATGACATTTTATGTATGCCTTTTGTTTTTAATTCGTGTTCAATAATTGCTAATACTTCTAGCTCGCTACGGTTTTCTTTAATTGCATTTACACCAACTTCAACAGCGTAGTCCGCCATTTTAGCTGCTTCGCGTAAAATAGAAAGTTCTTTTTCATCTTTAATTAAACGAAGTTCGCGAACTTTTTCCTCAGCTGATTTGAAAGCTGCATTTGGGAATAATTTCGTTAATTCTTCGTAGCGCTCTACGTTTAAATGTTCTTTTTCAATTGCAACTGCATTTGCATTGATGCCGCGGTCTTTAATTGCTTTTGCAATCATATCCCATGGTCTGTCAGTATCAGTAAATCCGATAATTTCATGTGCCCAGCCAGCGTTACGTGCTTGACCTTCTTCCATTTTAGGACAAATTAAAATAGGTTCTTTTTCTTGGAATACAAACATACCAAGTAATCTTTCATGCGGTTCACAGTAGAAGTTCGTCATGTAGAAGACGTTCGGTGTAGAAGTTAAGAACGCAGCTTCTACGTTTTTTTCTTTTAGCCATTGCATTAAATTTTCTAATCTAGCATTCATCGATTGGCACCCCCGAGATATTTAATTACAAATATAACTTTAACTCGGAAGAAAGCGTTATGACAAGTAAATAGATGTTAGAAAAGACAGGGAATAGAGAAATCATGTAGAATAAAAAGTGAGAATGTGAATAGGGGAGGAATGTAATAATGAAAGTATCTTATCATGGACATTCAGTTGTGAAAATTGAGGCGAATGGAAAAGTTATTTTAATTGACCCGTTTTTAACAGGTAATCCGAAAACAGATTTAAAAGCTGAAGATGTAAAAGTGGATGCAATCCTTTTATCGCATGGACACGGTGATCATGTTGGAGATACAGTAGAACTTGCGAAGAAAAATAATGCAGTTGTTGTAGCGCCATTTGAACTAGCAACATTTTTAAGTTGGCAAGGTGTAAATACACATCCGATGCATATTGGTGGTTCACATGAATTTGACTTTGGAAAAGTGAAGTTTACACAAGCATTCCACGGCTCTAGTTATATTGATGAAGCAAATAAGACGATTACATATACAGGTATGCCAGCAGGTATTTTATTTACAGCAGAAGAGAAAACAGTGTACCACGCAGGAGATACTGCACTATTCTCTGATATGAAGTTAATTGGGGAATTAAATAAAGTTGATCTAGCATTTTTACCAATTGGTGATAATTTCACAATGGGACCAGAAGATGCTGTACTAGCGGCAAAATGGATTAATTCGAAAACTGTTGTACCGATGCATTACAATACGTTCCCAGTTATTGAACAAGATCCATATCAATTTGTAGAAAAGCTACAAAATTGTACAGGGAAAGTATTAGAAGCTGGAGAAAGTATTACACTATAGAAAAGAAACCCTTCATTTGAAAAGAAAAGTGAAGGGTTTTTTACGTGTGTAGGACAGCTTTTAATGCTTGTATTTGTTTTGGTGATTCTTTTCTTTTTGTACGTGGTTGTTCAGGTGTTTCATTCAATTCCATTGCAACTTTTTTCCCATCTACGAAAGCTAAAAATATAGCACCTACAACCTCTAAAAATTTTTTCATCATGTGTACGCTCCTTTGTTTTATTTCTTGTCTTCATTGTATAGGGAATCAAGTGGGCGAACTATCGAATGAGATGACAATAGCATTACATTGTTGTAATAGAATGACTGGTGGAATGTAAGGGTCATTTTGTTATAAAAAAAATAGTACAGGTATGCAAAGAGAGAGTGTAACAGTTTTGAAAATATAGTATACTGAAAGTACAACACATGAAGAATTTAGGGAAAAGAAAGTATGGTGAAACCATTTGGCTACCAAGCATAACCAAATTTTAGAACATATTAATAGCCTGCCAGTAGGCCATAAAATTTCTGTAAGACAAATTGCGAAAGATTTGAGTGTAAGTGAAGGGACAGCTTACCGTGCAATTAAAGATGCAGAAAATAAAGGATATGTTAGTACAATTGAACGTGTCGGAACAATTCGAATTGAACAAAAGAAGAAAGAAAATATCGAAAAACTGACATATGCAGAAGTCGTTAACATTGTCGACGGTCAAGTACTTGGAGGCAGAGAAGGACTACATAAAACATTAAATAAATTTGTAATCGGAGCTATGAAATTAGAAGCGATGATGCGCTATACAGAAGCTGGGAATTTACTCATTATTGGTAACCGTACGAATGCACATCAATTAGCGCTAGAAACTGGAGCCGCTGTATTAATTACGGGTGGATTTGATACGGAAGATCATGTGAAGAAATTAGCAGACGAATTAAAGCTGCCGATTATTTCAAGTAGCTACGATACATTTACGGTCGCAACGTTAATTAACCGTGCAATTTATGATCAACTGATTAAGAAAGAAATTGTACTTGTTGAGGATATTTTAACACCAATTGAAGAAACGTTATATTTAAAGCCACATGATACAGTACAGCAATGGCATGCATATAACGAAGAGACAATGCACGGAAGATATCCAATTGTCGATGAAAATAAAAAAGTGCTAGGAATCGTAACTTCAAAAGACATGATCGGTGTAGCGAAAGAAACACCAATTGATAAAGTAATGACAAAACACCCAATTACAGTGAATGGTAAAATGTCTGTCGCAGCTGCGGCACGTATGATGGTGTGGGAAGGAATTGAATTACTTCCTGTCGTTGAGGAAGGAAATAAACTGCAAGGTATCATTAGCCGTCAAGATGTACTTCAGGCACTGCAAATGATTCAACGTCAGCCACAAGTTGGAGAAACAATTGATGATATCGTAACGAATCAATTTATGACGCCAAAAGAAGCGAAAAATGAGCATCTATATCAATTTTCGGTGACGCCGCAAATGACGAATTCAATCGGAACGTTATCGTACGGTGTATTTGCAACAATTGTGACAGAAGCGACAAATCGCGTCATTCGTGCGCAAAAGAAAAGCGATTTAATTGTTGAAAACTTAACAATTTATTTCGTGAAGCCGGTTCAAATTGATAATGTTGTATCCGTTCATCCGAAAGTATTAGAAATCGGGCGTAAATTTGGTAAGGTCGATGTAGAGGTGCATCATGAAGGTAATGTCGTTGGAAAAGCATTACTTATGGTTCAGTTAATTGATAAATAAAAAGATGGAACAAATCGTTTTGATTTGTTCCATTTTTTTTGTTGTTTTAAATTTGAAAGGCATGATTTTAGATGAGAGTTTTAGTGAAATATGTATGGGATGGAGTGGAAAAGTAACACGATAAAAGACAGAATAGTAATTTAATTTTGGTATATATTGTGTTATGATTATATTGTAAGAAAATGGATTTCTGGAAGGTGGTATACATTATGTCGTCAGCCGTACTCTTTTTTGGTAGTATCGCACTATTTTACTTTCTTGTAATGATACCGATCCAATATTTATATTTACAAGGTTTACATGAAAAAAAGGAAAAGACAGGATTATCTCAGCGAGAGCTATATGAAAAAATGTCTTTTGGAGAAGAACAATTACATTTTCACGTACAAGGTAACCCATTTAATATACCATCTGCGTTTGTTGCATATATGATTTTGAAAGTTAAGGGTCGTAAAAAAGCATCACAATATTGATGCTTTTTTTATGTTGCTTCATAGACTTCGGCTTCTTTAACTGCTAATGGTAAGAAGTGTTTGTATTGGCGAAACCCATTAAATACACTTGCACTACCAAATAGAACGAATAAAATACCAACGATAATACGAGCGGTTGAAAGTTCTAAAAAGAATTGGTTTACCCCGAAAAATAAAACGAATGAACCGAGTGCCATTGCGGATTTTCCTGAGAGCCAACCTTTTTCCATTGGGCGGTTTGTACGAAAGTATTTTGTTTTGTAAAAGAGGTACAACATAAATGAGACGATAATACAGAAGACTAATACTGGCATAATGAACACTCCCATCGCTTTGTGAAAAATAATAGAAAAGAAATATCTAAACTTTCTAACTTCTATTATAAAGCAATTGTTCGCATGTATGAAATACTTTCCGTTATAATGGAGGATAAAGCGAAGAAGTTGATTAAAAAGGAGATTATACATATGCATGAGCAAATTTTAGGAGCAATTAAAGAGTTTGATACAATTATTATTCATCGCCACGTGCGTCCGGACCCAGATGCATTAGGTTCACAGGGTGGCCTTGGTACAATTCTACAAGAATCGTTTCCAGAGAAAAATATTTATACGGTTGGGTACAATGAACCGTCGTTAGCGTACTTAAGAGTAATGGATGATATTGAAGATAGTGTATACGAAAATGCGCTTGTTATCGTTTGTGATACTGCGAATCAAGAACGTGTTGACGATCAACGCTATACAAAAGGGAAGATGTTAATTAAAATTGATCATCATCCAAATGAAGATCCATATGGAGATATTACGTGGGTAGATACGGCAGCGAGTTCTACAAGTGAAATGATTTATGAGTTTTACACGTATGGAAAAGATAAAGGATTAAAAATAACAAAAGAAGCAGCTCGCCTTATTTTAGCTGGAATTGTTGGGGACACAGGTCGTTTCTTATTCCCGAATACAACAGCAAAAACACTTCGTTACGTAAGTGAGCTTGTTGATATGGGTGTGAAATTCACAGATTTATACAATGAAATGTATAAGACAAAAGAAAAAATTGCTCGTTTAAACGGTTATATTTTACAAAACTTTACGATGGTAGAAGAAGGAGCAGCTTACATTAAATTAACGAAAGAAGTATTAGAAGAGTTTGATGTACTTTCTTCTGAAGCATCTGGTGTTGTTGGAGCACTTGGCAATATTGATGGATTAAAGGCGTGGGTTCTATTTTTAGAGGAAGACGACGTAATTCGTGTTCGTCTTCGTTCAAAAGGACCAGTTATAAACAAATTAGCAATGCAATATAACGGCGGAGGACACCCGATGGCTTCTGGTGCGAAGGCATCTTCTTGGGAAGAAGCGGATCGTCTTTTTGCTGATTTACGTGAGATTTGTAAATAAGAGAGTATATGTTAGAACGAAAAGAAGGAGCGGCGCTAAAGCCCTCCTTCTTTATTTTTCTTTCTCTATAGTAATGCTAATTTCAAGCACTGTATCAAAAGATATTGTATCGACTTTAAAACGGTATAGCCGATCGTAATGTTTGTACGTCTTGTTTTCGATTACCTTTTTGAGTAGGTCTTTATTTTTTGCGATACTTTGAATGTTTTTCGTTAAAAGATGCTGGAGATCATTATGGATAGATGTAGTCATATTTTCGAGTGTAAGATTGTCTAAATCGTATTTTTCTCGATTGATAAGTTTTATTTTAATCTCTTGAATGGTTAAGAGCCGTTTATTTTCAGTGTTCAATTTTTCTTGATCTTCGAGAAGGACGTGGAGTTTTGCTTCTTGTTTTTCTATAATTTCTCTTTGTTCTGCTATTTTACTAGCTTGTTCTTCTTGAAAAACACCGTATATGTACAAAAAAATAAACCAGCTCAACACGCCTCCAACAGCAGCACCAGCTAATACTAAGTACCATCTTTTTGCTGTATTGGCACTTGGTACTCTCATACATGTTCCTGCGTTAGCCATTTAATAATAATGAGACCTGTTTGCATACCACCAGTTGCGAAAAAAATAAGGAGAATTTGTTTTACGATATCTTTCATATCTCCGCCAAAGAAACTTCTTTCAAAGCTATAAAAGGTATCGAATGTTCCGCCGATTGCTGCAACGAGTGCCCAAATTCTTAAATTTTGGGCGAATTGATTAATGTAAGTTAGAGCTGGTTTTCCGATAAGAAACGCACCAAATCCACCAATTAATGAACCGCCAAGTATAACCCCAAAGGCAATAAAATAACTAATAATAAGCAGAGAGAAAAAAGTATGTTCTCTTACATCCATCGTCATTCCCCTTTCTTCTTCATATATATGGACAAAGTATAAGAAGTATGTTTTGATTTCCGCTTTCCTCATCACCTATAATAAAAGTAGTCAAATAGGTAAAGAGAGGGTACAACAGTGAAGTTTGTGCATTTACAATGTCAAACCGTTTTTAGTTTATTAAAAAGTGCTTGTAAAATTGATGAGCTTGTAGTCAGGGCGAAAGAACTTGGTTTCTCATCGCTGGCTATTACGGATGAAAATGTTATGTATGGCGTTATTCCGTTTTATAAAGCATGTAAGAAACATGGTATACAGCCTGTTATTGGATTAACCGCTTCTATTTTTAGTGAAGAAGAAGAAAGGTCTTATCCGCTTGTATTACTTGCTGAGAATGAAATAGGCTACCAAAATTTATTAAAGATTTCTAGCAGTATTATGACAAAGTCCAAAGAAGGTATTCCTAAGAAGTGGCTTGCGCATTATGCGAAAGGATTAATTGCTATTTCACCAGGTAAAGATGGCGAAATTGAGCAATTATTACTAGAAGACAATGAGAGTCAGGCTGAAGAAGTAGCTCGAACATATCAAAATATGTTCGGCCATTTTTATATGAGTTTGCAGCATCATGCAATTCAAGATGAGTTGCTTTTACAAGAGAAGCTACCTGAATTTATTAGTAGGGTTAATATTCCAGTCGTTGCAACAAACGATGTGCGTTATATCAATCAAAGTGACGCACTTGTTCACGAATGTTTACTATCTGTTGAAAGTGGAACGAAAATGACTGATCCAGATAGGCCGAGGCTGAAAACAGATCAATATTATTTAAAATCATCGGATGAAATGGAAGCACTATTTTCCCATGCGCCGGAAGCAATCCAAAATACAATAAAAATTGCAGAGCGTTGCCAAGTAGAAATACCGTTCCATGTAAATCAACTTCCGAAGTTTCCTGTTCCGTCTAACGAAACGAGTGATATATACTTGCGTCGTGTTTGTGAAGAAGGTTTGCGGAAACGATATGGTGCGCCGAAAGAAGTGCATATAAAGCGTTTGGATCATGAATTAAATGTTATTTCTCGTATGGGATTTAGTGATTATTTCCTCATCGTATGGGATTTTATGAAGTATGCACATGAAAATCATATTTTAACAGGACCAGGTCGTGGATCGGCAGCTGGTTCACTCGTCTCATACGTATTAGAAATTACAGATATTGATCCGATTGAATACAATCTATTATTTGAAAGGTTTTTAAATCCTGAACGTGTGACGCTTCCAGATATTGATATTGATTTTCCAGACGTAAGACGTGATGAGATGATTCGCTATGTGAAAGATAAATACGGTCAGCTTCGTGTTGCGCAAATTGTAACGTTTGGTACGCTTGCAGCAAAAGCAGCAATTAGAGACATTGCCCGCGTAATGGGGCTTCCGCCACGAGATATTGATATATTTTCAAAACTTATCCCATCAAAGCTCGGTATAACGTTAAAAGATGCATATGAAGAATCACAATCACTTCGTGAGTTTATACAAGGGAATCTTCTGCATGAGCGTGTGTTTGAAATCGCAAAACGTGTAGAAGGTTTACCACGTCATACGTCTATTCATGCGGCTGGCGTTATTATGAGTCAAGAACCGTTAACAGGCAGTGTAGCAATTCAAGAAGGACATAACGATGTTTATGTTACGCAATATCCAGCTGATGCGCTAGAAGAACTTGGGTTGCTTAAGATGGACTTTTTAGGGTTACGTAATTTAACGTTACTTGAAAATATTATAAAATTTATCGCGAACAAAACAGGGAAAGAAATCGATATAAGAAACTTACCTCTTCAAGATGAAAAGACGTTCCAATTATTAGGGAGAGGGGATACAACAGGTGTATTCCAGCTTGAGTCAGGTGGTATGCGAAATGTACTTCGCGGGTTAAAACCGAATGAGTTTGAAGATATCGTAGCTGTTAACTCGTTATACAGACCGGGGCCGATGGAACAGATACCGACCTTTATTGAATCGAAACATGGAAAAAGAAAAATTGAATATTTACATCCGGATTTAAAGCCAATTTTAGAAAGAACATACGGCGTCATTGTATACCAAGAACAAATTATGCAAATTGCATCGAAGTTAGCAGGGTTTTCGCTCGGAGAAGCAGATTTACTGCGCCGTGCAGTGAGTAAAAAAAATCGTGATATTTTAGATCAGGAACGTAAGCATTTTGTCCAAGGGTGTTTGCAAAATGGTTATGATGAGACGTCTGCTGAGAAAATTTATGATTTAATTGTAAGATTTGCGAATTACGGTTTTAACCGAAGTCACGCTGTAGCTTACAGTATGATCGGATATCAGCTTGCCTATTTGAAAGCGAACTATACGCTGGAATTTATGACGGCATTATTATCAAGTGCAATTGGAAATGAAGATAAAATTGTACAGTATATACGAGAAACGAAGCGGAAAGGCTTTCACGTTTTGCCGCCGTCTCTTCAGAGAAGTGGTTACAACTTCCAAATAGAAGGGAATGCGATACGTTACAGTTTACTTTCGATCCGAAATATTGGAATGGCTACAGTGACGGCATTATTAGAAGAACGAAAGAAAAAAATGTTCGAAGATTTGTTTGAATTTTGTCTCCGTATGCCGTCAAAGTTTGTGACGGAGCGCAATTTAGAAGCTTTCGTCTGGTCCGGATGTTTTGATGATTTTGGTGTTTCGAGAACGAATTTATGGAAAAGTATTAAAGGGGCATTAGAGTACGCGAATCTCGCACGTGATTTAGGAGATGCTGTTCCAAAATCAAAATACGTACAAGGAGAAGAGCTATCTTTTATTGAACAACTAAATAAAGAGAAGGAAGCACTTGGCTTTTATTTATCAAGTTATCCGACAGCGCAGTATGTAAAGTTAGCAAAAGAATTAGAAATTCCATCTCTCGCTCAGGCGATGCGACACAAGAAAAAAGTACAAAGAGCTATTGTGTATATAACAAGTGTGAGAGTGATTCGTACGAAAAAGTTTCAAAAGATGGCATTTATTACATTCTGTGATCAAAATGATGAAATGGAAGCAGTCCTCTTCCCGGAAACGTATATACATTTCTCGGACAAGTTACAAGAAGGAGCAATTGTTTTAGTTGACGGTACGATTGAGCTAAGAAATCATAAGCTGCAATGGATTGTAAATGGTCTATATCCGCTAGAGGAAATGGATGTTTATGAAGAAAAGAAAGACGCATCTGTTTACGTGAAATTGCCGTCTCAGTATGAGAAAAAGCTTTTAAATCAGGTTACGAAAATATTGTTCGACTATTCAGGTTTTGCGAAAGTACTAATTTATTATGAAAAGGAACATAAAATGGTACAATTATCTCGGAGTTTATCGATTCATCCAAGTGAAGAATGTTTAGGAGCACTTCGTGAAATTGTCGGGGAAGAAAATGTAGTTGTGAAAATATAATGGACAATTTCCCTACACTTCGATTATTATAGTAGTAGTGTTCGTGGTCAGACCACTTGGAGAAATTGATATCAGCAAGAATAATTTGAGGAGAGTGGATAGTTTGTCAACACTTCGTGAAGAAGCACTTCACATGCATAAAGTGCATCAAGGAAAATTAGAAACTGTATCAAAAGTAAAAGTAGAAAATGCAAAAGATTTAAGTCTTGCATATTCTCCAGGGGTTGCAGAACCTTGTAAAGAAATTTATGACGATAAAAGTAAGGTATATGAATATACGATGAAGGGAAATATGGTAGCAGTTGTGACAGACGGAACAGCTGTACTTGGTCTTGGTAACATTGGACCTGAAGCATCTCTTCCAGTAATGGAAGGTAAAGCTGTATTATTCAAGAGCTTTGCTGGTGTAGATGCATTCCCGATTGCCTTAAATACAAACGATGTAGATAAAATTGTTGAAACTGTAAAATTAATGGAGCCAACTTTTGGCGGCGTTAACTTAGAAGATATCGCAGCACCAAACTGCTTCATTATTGAAGAGCGTTTGAAAAAAGAAACAAATATTCCTATCTTCCATGATGATCAACACGGAACAGCTATCGTAACAGTAGCAGGTCTTGTAAATGCACTGAAATTAGTTGGAAAGAAAATGTCTGACATTAAAGTTGTCGCAAATGGCGCAGGTGCAGCAGGTATTGCAATTATTAAACTTTTATATCGCTATGGTGTACGCGACATTATTATGTGTGACCGTAAAGGGGCAATCTATGATGGTCGTCCTACAGGTATGAATCCGGTGAAGGATGAAGTTGCAAAATATACAAATAAGAATCGTATAGAAGGTTCTTTAGCTGATGTTGTACATGGTGCGGACGTATTCATTGGTGTATCTGCAGAAGGTGCATTAACAGAAGAGATGGTTCGTACAATGAATGACGATGCGATTATTTTTGCAATGGCGAATCCGGTTCCAGAAATTATGCCAGAATTGGCAAAAGCAGCGGGCGCAGCTGTTGTTGGAACAGGTCGTTCTGACTTCCCGAACCAAGTAAATAATGTACTGGCGTTCCCTGGTATTTTCCGCGGTGCACTTGACGTACATGCGACACAAATTAACGAAGAAATGAAGATGGCAGCTGTACAGGCTATTGCTGAGCTTGTAGCAGAAGATGAGTTGAATGCAGATTATATCATTCCGGCACCATTTGACGCGCGTGTAGCGCCTCAAGTAGCGGCTTACGTTGCAAAAGCAGCAATGGAAACAGGAGTAGCTCGCCGTCAAGTAGATCCAAATGAGATCGCTGAAAAAACAAAACAATTAGCGCTGATTGGTAAAGAATAAGCGAGGAATTTCCATTGACATCATCAAATACAAAAGTATATCTCGAAATTGTAAAAAAAATCCGTTCCATTATGGAAGAGGATGGATTGGTAGCGGGGGATCGTTTGCCGTCTGAGCGTGAGTTAAGTTCACGCTTAAACGTAGGACGTTCCTCTGTAAGAGAAGCATTGCGTGCTTTAGAACTGGTAGGATTGATTGAAACGAGACGTGGTGAAGGGACATTTATTCGAAACTTTTATGATAACGGCCTTGTACAATTAATTGCTCCGTTCTTACTGCAAGATGAGAAAACAATTCGTGATTTATTACAAACGAAACGATTGCTTGAGAAAGATATGATTCGAATTGTATGTAATTTACCGAAAGAAACGTTTTCTAAAGTACTAAGTAGATTACACCAAGTACTTGAAGGAAATGAAAACTCAATCCCAACGCTTCATCAAACGTTCTTTAAAACACTTATTGAACAAGTCGATAATTATTTACTATATCGCATTTGGATGATCGTAAATGATTACGTAGCAACTCTTTCTTGTAAAGTTTCAAGAAATTCTATCGATATGTATAGAAAGCTTTATGCTACTTTGGAAGAAAAACAAGAAAATGATGCACTAAAAATTTACGATGAATTAGTAGAGAATATACAGTTTCACTCGTAATGTATAAAATTTGTCGAAATGACCATGACACGTTATGACAAACATTCTACCGCTTAGCGGTTAAAGTTAAACGTAAAGAGTGAGGTTATTAGACAGATTGAGAAGATAAGGCTAACATCAAACTTTGGTGTTAGCCCCATTTTCTTCTTACGCTAACCTTAGCTCTCAACGAAGGGGGTCAAATTGTGCTAAGAGATTTATTCGTGAAAAAGAAAAAGTACGCTGCAATACCTTCAGAACAAGTACGAAAAGATGTACCAGATGGCGTTATGACAAAATGTCCGGAATGTAAAAAAATCATGTATACGAAAGAACTTCTAAAAAATTTAAAAGTATGTGTGAATTGTGGATATCATCATCCTATGAATGCATGGGAACGTCTTGATAGTATATTGGACGAAGGGTCATTCCGTGAGTATGACAAAGAAATGGTTTCATTAAATCCACTCGAGTTTCCAGGTTATGAAGAGAAACTAGAGAGCGATCGTAAGAAGACTGAATTAAACGAAGCGGTTGTAACTGGTGAAGGAACAATTGATGACATGCTTGTTGTTGTTGCAGTAATGGATTCTCGTTTTCGAATGGGGAGCATGGGCTCTGTGGTAGGAGAAAAAATCGCCCGTGCGGTTGAAAAGGCGTACGACTTACAAGTTCCATTTATTATCTTTACTGCTTCGGGTGGTGCCCGTATGCAAGAAGGGATATTAAGTTTAATGCAAATGGCAAAAACAAGCGTAGCTTTGAAAAAGCATAGTAATGCAGGAGGATTATTTATTTCTGTTATGACTCACCCAACGACGGGCGGGGTTTCAGCGAGTTTCGCTTCACTTGGTGATTATAATCTTGCAGAACCAGGTGCACTTATCGGATTTGCTGGTAGACGTGTAATTGAACAAACGGTGCGTGAGAAACTACCGGAAGATTTCCAAACGGCAGAATTCTTACTAGATCATGGTCAATTAGATGCGGTGGTGCATCGTGATGATATGAGAGAATCGCTTCGCAAGATTTTAGAAGTTCATCAAGGAGGGGGAATGGCTGTATGGCAGAGCTAGAATTTGAAAAACCAGTTGTTGAGCTAAGAAATAAGATTCGTGAACTGAAAGACTATACGAAAAACAGCCAGATGGACTTCAGTGAGGAGATTCGTATTTTGGAAGACAAGCTAGAAAATTTAGAGGAAGATATATACGGTAATCTGAAAGTATGGGACCGTGTTCAAATTGCTCGTCATGCAGAACGACCGACAACGCTCGATTATATTGAGCACTTATTTACTGATTTTTTCGAATGTCATGGAGATCGTCTATTTGGCGATGATGCAGCGATTGTCGGCGGCATTGCGAAATATAAAGGGATGCCTGTAACTGTAATTGGGCATCAGCGCGGAAAAGATACGAAAGAAAATATTCGCCGTAACTTTGGAATGCCTCATCCAGAAGGATATCGAAAAGCATTACGCTTAATGAAGCAGGCGGAAAAGTTCAATCGTCCTATTATTTGTTTCATTGATACGAAAGGGGCTTATCCTGGTAAAGCTGCTGAAGAACGTGGTCAAAGTGAAGCTATCGCCCGCAATTTATTTGAAATGGCAGGTTTAACTGTACCTGTTATTTGTATCGTTATCGGTGAAGGTGGTAGTGGCGGTGCGCTAGGCCTTGGAGTGGGAGATTACATTCATATGCTAGAAAATTCCACTTATTCTGTTATTACACCAGAGGGTGCAGCGGCAATTCTTTGGAAAGATGCAGGAAAAGCAAAGGAAGCTGCAGAGGCAATGAAAATTACAGCAGCAGATTTGAAAGAATTAGGTGTAATTGATGAAATTATTCCAGAGGCAAAAGGTGGAGCTCACCGTAATCTTTCGAAACAGTCAGAAAATATAGATTTAATGATTAGAAAAACTTTTGAACAATTAAACGGAATTTCGAAAGATGAATTAATCGAAAAACGTTATGAAAAATATATGAAAATTGGGCAAGTTTCGTTTTCAAACGCTTCCATTGGGATAAAATAAGAAAAGCGTGCGTTCCTCTTCGCGAATGCACGTTTTTATTATGAAAAGACACATCTTCTCCATTGTGTTTTTATATTTTTTCGTGTTATTTTATTATAAGGCAAATAATCTTTATGAGGTGAGTACAAATGAAACGTATTGGTGTATTAACAAGTGGTGGAGATTCACCTGGTATGAATGCTGCCATTCGTGCAGTTGTTCGTAAAGCGATTTTCCATGATATTGAAGTATATGGTATTTACCATGGATACGCTGGATTAATTTCTGGTCACATTGAAAAATTAGAACTTGGTTCTGTTGGCGATATTATCCACCGCGGTGGTACGAAATTATATACAGCAAGATGTCCTGAGTTTAAAGACCCAGAAGTACGACTAAAAGGTATCGAGCAATTAAAGAAACATGGTATCGAAGGACTTGTTGTTATTGGTGGAGATGGTTCTTACCAAGGCGCTAAAAAATTAACTGAACAAGGATTCCCGTGTGTTGGTGTACCAGGTACAATCGACAATGATATCCCTGGAACAGACTTCACAATTGGTTTCGATACAGCTTTAAACACTGTTATTGATGCAATTGATAAAATCCGTGACACAGCTACATCTCATGAACGTACATATGTTATCGAAGTAATGGGACGTCACGCTGGTGATATCGCATTATGGGCTGGTTTAGCTGATGGTGCAGAAACAATCTTAATTCCAGAAGAAGAGTATGACATGGATGATGTTATCGCTCGTCTGAAGCGTGGTAGTGAACGTGGTAAAAAACACAGTATTATCGTTGTAGCTGAAGGTGTTGGAAGTGCAATTGACATCGGTAAGCACATTGAAGAAGCAACAAACTTTGATACTCGTGTAACTGTATTAGGTCACGTACAACGTGGTGGATCACCAAGTGCACAAGACCGTGTATTAGCAAGTCGTCTTGGCGCAAGAGCAGTTGAATTATTAATTGCTGGTAAAGGTGGACGTTGTGTAGGTATTCAAGATAACAAACTTGTTGATCATGATATTATCGAAGCGTTAGCTCAAAAGCATACAATCGATAAAGATATGTATCAATTATCTAAAGAATTATCCATCTAATTGACGTAATGTCAGATATTTGGGAACGGTTTCATAATTTTCGGAGGTGCAATATGCGTAAAACTAAAATTGTATGTACTATAGGTCCTGCTAGTGAAAGTATTGAAAAATTAGAGCAATTAATCGAAGCAGGTATGAACGTTGCTCGTTTAAACTTCTCTCATGGTAGCCATGAAGAGCACGGAGCTCGTATTAAAAACATTCGTGAAGCTTCAAAGAAAACTGGTAAAACAGTTGGTATCTTACTTGATACAAAAGGTCCAGAAATCCGTACTCACGACTTCGTAGACGGACAAGCTGAGCTTGTAACAGGTGCAGAAGTAGTTCTTTCTACTGAGCAAGTATTAGGTACTGCAGAGAAGTTCTCTGTATCTTATGCTGGTCTTTATGACGATGTAGACCCAGGTTCTCGCATTCTAATCGATGACGGTCTTATCGAACTAGAAGTAATCGAAAAAGCTGATGGAAACATCCGTACAAAAGTTCTTAACAGCGGAACTGTAAAAAATAAAAAAGGTGTTAACGTACCAAACGTAAGCATTAAGCTTCCTGGTATCACTGAAAAAGACGTAAAAGATATCATCTTTGGTATCGAGCAAAAAGTTGATTTCATCGCAGCTTCATTCGTACGTAAAGCGTCTGACGTATTAGAAATCCGTGAATTATTAGAAGAGCATGGTGCTCAATACATCCAAATCGTACCGAAAATCGAAAACCAAGAAGGTATCGACAACATCGATTCAATCTTAGAAGTTTCTGACGGTTTAATGGTAGCTCGTGGTGATATGGGTGTAGAAATTCCACCAGAAGAAGTACCATTAGTACAAAAACGTCTAATCAAAAAATGTAACGTGTTAGGTAAACCAGTTATTACTGCGACACAAATGTTAGACTCTATGCAACGTAACCCACGTCCAACTCGTGCGGAAGCAAGTGACGTAGCTAACGCAATCTTCGATGGTACAGATGCAATCATGCTTTCAGGTGAAACAGCTGCTGGTCAATATCCGGTAGAAGCAGTAACAATGATGGCTAACATTGCAGTACGTGTTGAAAAATCATTACAATACGAAGATATGTTCAAAAAACGTATTAAAGAGTTCACTCCAACAATTACAGATGCAATTAGCCAATCTGTTGCGCATACAGCACTTGCTCTTGATGTAGCTGCAATCGTAGCTCCAACAGAAAGTGGACATACTGCGAAAATGATCTCTAAATACCGTCCAAAATCTCCAATTGTAGCTGTAACATCTGACGAGCAAGTAGGACGTCGTCTTGCGCTTGTTTGGGGTGTACAAGCGTTTATGGCTGAGAAGCGCGCAGCTTCAACTGACGAAATGTTAGATACAGCAATTCAAACAGGTATGGATGCAGGTCTAATCGGACTTGGAGATACTGTAGTAATTACTGCTGGTGTTCCAGTTGCTGAAACTGGAACAACAAACTTAATGAAAATCCACGTTGTTGGTGAAGAAGTTGCTAAAGGACAAGGAATCGGTCGTAAAGCTGCAAAAGGTAAAGTAGTTGTAGCAAAAACAGCTGCTGAAGCTGTAGCGAACGTAAACGAAGGTGATATCCTTGTTACAACAAGTACTGATAAAGATATGATTCCTGCAATCGAAAAAGCTGCTGCTTTAGTTGTAGAAGAAGGTGGCTTAACAAGCCATGCGGCTGTTGTAGGCGTATCAATCGGTATTCCTGTTATCGTTGGTGTAAACGGCGTAACAGCAACTTTAAAAAATGGCCAAGAAGTAACAGTTGATGCAGCACGCGGAATTGTTTATAATGGACATGCGGAAGTGCTATAAGTAATACGGAGAGAAGGATCGGAGTCCTTCTCTTTTTTTTACACAAAACGAGATAGAATTAGTTTAAAGTGCCTAGAATTGCTTTTAAAAGCGGTTTGTTATGAGTTTTAGTATGAAAGGGTATCTATATTTCGTATGATGTATATAGGCGTTGTGAGGGTGTTAAAAGTGAGTTGTGAGAGGGGTGTAGAACTATGAAGTGGTTACTATTCTTGTTTATTTTAATACCGGCGATTGAGATTACGGTCTTAATTGGATCAAGTCATGTAATAGGTTTATGGTCTACGTTCGCTATGATTGTATTTACAGGTGTTGTAGGTGTGTATTTGGCGAAAAGACAAGGATTTAAAGTACTTGGAGAGATTCAATCTAAGTTGAATAGAGGGGAAATGCCAGGTGAGGCAGTACTAGATGGTATTTTTGTATTTGTAGGAGGTATTCTCTTGGTGCTTCCTGGGTATGTGACAGATGTGCTAGGGTTTATCTGCGTGATCCCTATTACGAGAGCTTTATTGAAGCCGCTTGTTATGAAGTGGATGGAATGGAAATTTAGAAAGAACTCTACTATTATCATTCAGAAGTAGCACTTAGATTATAACGATCTAAGTGCTATTTTTTTGTCTTGTAAGAGGAGAGGGGGTTTCTGATTGAGGCTTCGCTTTACTGCGCTATTTGTGGGGGATTTCTATCTCAAAGTTGGGTTGCTCGTAAGTGTCTGATGTGGGGGCGAATGATGAGTGGGGATGAACAAAACGTCCGCTTATTATATTTGCTATATAATTTTCGTTTGAACTCTTGTTGTGCTTCGATTAAACGTGTAATTTTTAAATGCTATTAATTTGGATGAATAAGATGGAGAGAAATGCAGCTAAATTAAAGTTTTGCTTTCATATAAAAGGTGGGGATTGTTAGTTGAAGCCTTATTCTATGTGGTTTTGTATATTTATTCATTTACATAAAAAGTAATAAATGTAAGTAATAAATATATATAAAATAGAATAAAAATGTATTTTTGATTAGAAAATGTGTTTTTTATGCAAAAAAACAAGAGGATTATCCTTTTTCTGGGTAATGCTCTTGTTACATGTGAGTAGTGTGAAAAAATAAGTGAAAGGAATAATCAGTGGGAAATTCCCACTGATTACAGCTTGTTTTTTATATGAATTAGAAACTTTTATTTTGAAGGTGAACCTTTAATATATTTCCACAAGTCATGGAAGACATTAGCTTTGTGTAATGTATTAAGTAGTACTAAGGTGACTGGACCGATGATTAATCCTAAAAAGCCAAAAAGCTTAAAGCCGACAAATAGAGCGACGAGTGTTGCTAATGGATCGAGACCGATGTTAGATGAAAGTACTTTCGGTTCCATAATTTGTCTTTGGACAATCACGACGATGTATAAAATGAGAAGACCAATGGCGAATGCGGTATCGCCAGTGAAAAATACGTATATAACCCATGGAACGAAGACTGCGCCTGTTCCTAAATATGGTAGTAAATCTACAACTCCTGTAATAATCGCAATAGTAATGGCGTATGGTACGCGTAATATTAAAAGTCCGATCAGTACAATGACGGTTGTCATAGATACGAGTGTAAGTTGTGCTTTCACAAAACCAAATAAAGCTTTTTTTAAGTCGACAAAAATAGTTTTTCCGTAGCCATGTACACGATTTGGTAGTAATTTTCTTGTTTTTTGAGCAAGACGGTGCCAATCGTAACTAATGAAGAAAGTGGCTAATAAAATGAATACAAGGACAGTTAACGTTGTTGGCAGTGCACTAATGAAATTTGTTAATCCGCTTATAATGGCGGTTAAAAGTTCTTTCATTTGTGTTGTTGCTTCTGTTCCTAAGTTTTGAATGTTTTGTGTAATTGTATAGCGCTGTGGTTCTCCAAGATGATTAAATTTAGAGATTAAATCATCGTAGAGAGGCATAATATGATTAAGTGCAAATTGCTGAGCGAATGTAACGATATCCGGAAACTTTACTGTAACAAGTTGGAGTAAGTATGTTGTGGCAGATATTGCTTCAGTCACAAGATATGTAACAAGTCCAACGATAGCTCCAAATACGAGAATTAAGCTAACGAGTACTGCTAGTGCGCGAGGAAATTGTAGTTTTTGATTAAGGAAATTGACGACAGGATTAATCAAATAAGCAAATGCAAAAGCGATAATAAAAGGATAGATAAGCCCTGACATGTATAGTAATACATAGAACCCAGCTATCGTTGCTACAATGACAAATATGAGTCGCAATATCATATATAGTAAGTTTCGGTTCAAAGATGTATACCTCCCATTCCGATTTGGATTATCCTAATTCGTTCAACTTATAACTAGCGTGCTCTGCTGATTAAAGTCTTACTTTAGCGGCAGTAAATCTCCCGCCAAAGCCCAATTGATGACGGCCAATAATCAGTGGAAGATGCCCAACTGATTAAAGTGTTACTTTATGTTATAGTGGAATGATGGATTTAGCCTGCTTTTTTCGGTATATGAATGGCTGTGAAAGCCTATTCGTGATGCTACTACTATATGGTAAAAACTTCATTTTCTCTTCTTTTTATTTTACCTGTTTCTTATTAGAAAAGAAAGAAGAGACGACTGTTTTCAAAAATGTATACATGCTTAAATTTTTTGGTGAAAGTCTCTTTTTAGAATGTATAAAAAATTGAAGGTGTTATCGATAAATAGGCATCTGTATAGCATGTATAACGATAGGTTTAAAGGTATTTTTGTTTGGAAATGAGTTCATTATTTTCAGAAAGGAAGTGTAAACATGATTAGTCAGTCAACGTTATTTTTATTCATACTACTTATTATAGGACTTATTGCTAAAAACCAATCGCTTACTGTAGCTATTGGGGTGTTATTTCTATTAAAATTTACGTTTTTAGGAGATAAGGTCTTTCCTTATTTACAAACGAAAGGAATTAACCTAGGTGTAACGGTCATTACAATAGCGGTGCTAGTACCGATTGCGACGGGGGAAATAGGTTTTAAACAACTTGGAGAAGCGGCGAAATCGTATTATGCGTGGATTGCTTTAGCTTCAGGTGTAGCAGTCGCTTTGTTAGCGAAAGGCGGCGTGCAATTGTTGACAACGGATCCTCATATTACAACTGCGCTTGTTTTTGGGACAATTATAGCGGTTGCGTTATTTAATGGGGTTGCTGTTGGTCCGTTAATTGGGGCTGGAATTGCCTATGCGGTTATGAGTATTATACAAATGTTTAAATAAGGAATTTTATAGTAATATAAAATTTTTGAATTCTTTCTGTTCACAAAAGTCAGATAATTGTTTATAATAGGATTAGAAACTTTGAAAAGTTACATAACAGCAGAGACTTTACACCAGATAAAATAAAAACAACATAAAACAATTTTATAATGATATTGTTTTATGTTGTTTTTATCATAAAACTCTTCGGAATGTATTTTCCTCACTAACTTGTTGTTTTGAGCGTGAGGATTCGGGGAGACATTCACGCTCATGCTTTCCATGTAAACCATGGACAATAAGAGGGGAACATCGCAACAAATTTGCATGATCGTGCATTTTGCTTGCCTAAAGAGTGAACGGGCGTTCATAATTCATAAGGGGAGCAAATAGATATAAGGAGCAAGGTTGGGAGAATTTTCAGGAAAAGGAGAGAATGTCATGACTGTTATTCGAGGTTTAGAAGGGGTAGTAGCAACAACATCATCTGTGAGCTCTATTATTGATGATACATTAACTTATGTTGGGTATAATATTGATGATTTAGCTGAGAATGCTACGTTTGAAGAAGTAGTGTACTTATTATGGCACCGCAAGCTTCCTAATGAAAAAGAACTAGCGGAATTTAATGAAATTGTATCTGAATACTATAAAGTTCCAGGTGAGATTTTAACATATTTGAAACAAGTAGATTTAAAAATTGCACATCCGATGTCTGTTTTACGAACTGCAATTTCCATGCTATCATTATACGATGAGAGCGCTGAAATTATGGATGAAAAGTCTAATTATTTGAAAGCGGTTAAATTACAGGCTCAAGTGGGAACTTTAGTTGCTGCTTACGCGAGAATCCGTAAAGGTTTAGATATTGTTGAGCCAAGAAAGGATTTATCATTAGCTGCAAACTTCTTGTACATGTTAAATGATCGCGAGCCAAATGAAGTTGAAATTGAAGCTTTTGATAAGGCGCTTGTACTTCATGCAGATCATGAGTTAAACGCTTCTACATTTACTGCACGTGTTTGCGTAGCTACACTTTCAGATGTATATTCTGGTATTACAGCAGCAATTGGTGCATTAAAAGGTCCTCTTCACGGTGGGGCAAATGAAAATGTAATGAAGATGTTAACTGAAATTGGCGAAGAAGAAAATGTAGAATCATATATTCATAATGCTCTTCAAAATAAAGTGAAAATCATGGGCTTTGGCCACCGTGTGTATGAGCAGGGTGATCCACGTGCAAAACACTTACGTGAAATGTCTAAGAGATTATGCGTGCTTTTAGGAGAAGACAAATGGTATAATATGTCTATCAAAATTGAAGACATTGTAACAAAAGAAAAAGGTCTTCCACCAAATGTTGATTTCTATTCAGCTTCTGTATACCATTGTTTAGGAATTGACCATGACTTATTTACACCTATTTTTGCAATTAGCCGTATGTCAGGCTGGTTAGCTCATATTCTAGAACAATATGAAAATAACCGTTTAATCCGTCCACGTGCTGATTATAATGGACCAACGCATCAAGTGTATGTTCCAATCGCACAAAGATAAGCAAAAAACACTATTTTGATAGTGAAAATACGCTTTCAAAAGTCTGATTTTTTCGGAAAGATGTAATGATTAGAATATTTTAATTTGACTAACGGTTTGAACTGAGGGGTTATTCCCTCAGTTTCATACATATGAAATTTCAAACATGGGGGTTATCACATTGACGACAGGTGAAAAAATTACTGTAACTAATGGTGTTATGAATGTACCAAACAATCCGATTATTCCATTTATTGAAGGAGATGGAATTGGTCCTGATATTTGGGCAGCTGCATCTCGCGTAATAGAAGCAGCAGTTGAAAAAGCTTATGATGGTGAGAAGAAAATCGTTTGGAAAGAAGTGCTTGCAGGGGAAAAAGCATTCAACCAAACAGGCGAGTGGTTACCAGAAGAGACTTTAAATTTAATCCGCGAATATTTAATCGCAATTAAAGGTCCACTTACAACTCCAGTTGGCGGTGGTATTCGTTCTCTAAACGTAGCACTTCGTCAAGAATTAGATCTATATGTATGTCTACGTCCAGTTCGTTATTTTGAAGGTGTTCCTTCACCTGTAAAACGTCCGGAAGATACTGATATGGTTATTTTCCGTGAAAATACAGAAGACATTTATGCTGGAATTGAATATGCACAAGGATCTCCAGAAGCAGAAAAAGTTCTTGCTTTCTTAAAAGAAGCAATGGGTGTTAATAAAATCCGCTTCCCAGAAACATCTGGTATTGGTATTAAACCAATCTCAGAAGAAGGGACAAAGCGTCTTGTTCGTGCTGCAATTCAATATGCAATTAACGAAAAACGCTCTTCTGTTACATTAGTTCATAAAGGAAACATTATGAAATTTACAGAAGGTGCTTTCAAAAACTGGGGTTACGAAGTAGCGGAACAAGAATTCGGCGACAAAGTATTTACTTGGGCTGAATATGATCGCATTGTTGAAAAAGATGGTAAAGATGCAGCGAATAAAGCGATGGCAGACGCTGAAGTGGCTGGAAAAATCATCGTAAAAGATTCTATTGCAGACATCTTCTTACAACAAATTTTAACTCGTCCACGTGAGTTCGATGTTGTTGCAACAATGAACTTAAATGGTGACTATATCTCTGATGCACTTGCTGCACAAGTAGGTGGAATTGGTATTGCACCTGGTGCAAACATTAACTATGTGACTGGACATGCTATCTTTGAAGCTACACATGGTACAGCTCCAAAATATGCAGGTTTAGATAAAGTAAACCCATCTTCAGTTCTTCTTTCAGGTGTATTATTATTAGAACACTTAGGATGGAACGAAGCTGCGAAATTAGTAACAGATTCAGTTGAGAAAACAATTGCATCAAAAGTAGTAACATATGACTTCGCTCGCCTAATGGAAGGCGCAACAGAAGTGAAATGTTCTGAGTTTGCTAATGAGCTTATTAAAAACATGGATGTAGCGATAATCAAAAACGCATAATTAAAGCGGGGGGTAAATTATGACAATCAAACGCAAGAAGGTTTCAGTCATCGGTGCAGGATTTACAGGAGCAACAACGGCATTCTTATTAGCACAAAAAGAACTTGCAGATGTTGTATTAGTGGACATTCCACAACTGGAAAATCCAACAAAAGGGAAAGCGTTAGATATGTTAGAAGCGAGCCCAGTACAAGGTTTTGATGCTAACATTATTGGAACATCTGATTACGCAGATACTGCTGATTCTGACGTTGTCGTTATTACAGCAGGTATTGCACGTAAGCCTGGTATGAGCCGTGATGACTTAGTAGCAACGAACTCTAAAATTATGAAAAGTATTACGCGCGACATTGCAAAACATTCACCAAATGCAATTATTGTTGTGTTAACAAATCCAGTTGATGCAATGACATATTCTGTATTTAAAGAAGCAGGATTCCCGAAAGAGCGTGTAATCGGCCAATCGGGCGTATTAGATACAGCTCGTTTCCGTACATTCATCGCACAAGAATTAAATCTTTCTGTAAAAGACATTACAGGATTTGTTCTTGGTGGACATGGTGACGACATGGTACCTCTTGTGCGTTATTCTTATGCAGGCGGTATTCCGTTAGAAACGTTAATTCCGAAAGAGCGTTTAGAAGCAATCGTAGAACGTACACGTAAAGGTGGCGGTGAGATTGTAGGCTTATTAGGAAACGGTAGTGCATATTACGCACCAGCAGCTTCTTTAGTTGAAATGACAGAAGCAATCTTAAAAGATCAACGCCGTGTATTACCAGCTATTGCGTACCTTGAAGGTGAGTATGGTTATAGTGACCTTTACTTAGGGGTACCAGTAATTCTAGGTGGTAACGGAATTGAAAAAATTATTGAATTAGAACTTCTTGCAGATGAAAAAGAAGCGTTAGATCGCTCTGTAGAATCTGTACGTAACGTAATGAAAGTTCTTGTTTAATAATTGAATAGTAGTGAAAAAGATTCGGGATTCCGAATCTTTTTCTACTATTTACCGAATTATTTTTTTGAAATAATATGAAAACGCTATCATTTGTAATATCCTATAATGAAACTGTAGATTTATACTATACATTGCCCTCATCATAGTAAATTTCGGATAAGGTATCGCTTTTAGTAGGATAATAAGGTGAAAAAATCGGAGGGGGTTGTAACATGTTAAAGAAAAAAGTTCAAATTGGTCGTAAAATGGATGAAATTACAGTAGGAGAGAAATTATCTATCACTGAAAAAATTGAGGATAAAGATTTGTTATTGTACTTAGGGTTAACGAATGATGCCAATCCATTATATATTCAGCATGATTACGCATCCCAAACTCCGTATGAAAAGCCGATTGTACCAAGCATTATGCTAACGGGAATGATTACAACGGCAGTTACGAAATATTTACCGGGTCCAGGAAGTCATATTACTAGGAAGGACCTTACGTTCGTGAAGCATGTTCACCATTATGAAACGTTACAAATCCACTTTGAAGTTGTGGCTGTTTCTGAGGAGGAACATACAATTGATATGCTTGTATCTGCTCATGATGAAAAAGGAGAAACTGTTGTAAAGGGTTCATTAACAGTAACGCCACCTTATAAATCTGTTTCCATTATGGAAAAAGCATTAGATAATTTTTAAAAGATGAAAATATGAATAGCGCTAGCATACCTTGAATAAGGATGCTAGCGCTATTTTTAGTTGAAGAATCCTTCTTTGAACCCTTCAGCAAATTCTGAGCAACCCGTTTTAATCGTATCCCAGCTCGGAGCGTTGAAAGTAAGGATACATGTGACTGCTAAAGATAGAATGGGTAGTATTAGTCGCATAATAGACCTCCTGATTGTGTTAATTTATATATTAAGATTAACGATATAACTATCGGTAATTGAAGTCAATGAAAGGAGTGATTCTTTTAGGTGAGGTGGAAAAAAGAAGAAGTTATCTTTGAAACGATACGAGAAGCTGAAGTGTGGGCCGATTCGATCGCGAATGAAATGTACGGGAGATTATTTGATGGATATGAAACGCTAGATTATAAAATAGCGTATGCTCTTTCGTTTTTCCTAGCACAAAATCAAGATTTTATCCCGCATTAACGGGCAGTAAGATCCCACCTCAAAATTCAGCGAAAGCAAAGAAGTTAGGTCGGGAATCAACTGCCCGTAAAAGCCCCACTGATTAAAGTTTCACTTTATAGTTCATACGGAAGTGAGCTTTAAAGAAGAGAGAGCAATCTATAAAGTTTGGCAAAATCCTGTGTAGTTGCAGGTGAAGCGTAATTACGTCTACTTTCTCAATTCTACACAAACGATCTCCATGAATAGACAATTATATTGAGAGGGACCTTGTTTTCTAGTATGATGAGAATAACGGGGGAAATACTAGGATGAAGAAGGTTTCAAGTCTATAACTTGGAGGAAAAGAATGAACAATCGTATTTTAGTAGTTGATGATGAGGAATTTATCTTAACTTTAATTGAATTTAATTTACAACAAGCTGGGTTTGAAGTTATAACAGCGATGGATGGAGAAATGGCGCTTCAAAAAGCGACAACAGAACGCCCAGATTTAATTATATTAGATTTAATGCTTCCGAAAATGGATGGTATGGAAGTGTGTAAAGAATTACGATTGCAGCGCGTTATGACGCCGATTTTAATGTTAACGGCAAAAGATGATGAGTTTGATAAGGTGCTAGGTCTTGAACTTGGGGCAGATGATTATATGACGAAGCCATTTAGTCCAAGAGAAGTTGTTGCTCGTGTGAAGGCAATTTTGCGCCGCACGAAATTACAACAAGAAGAACAAGTTGCAGAAGCGCCAGATGAAGATAGCATTACAATTGCAGAACTTAAAATTTTACCGGAGTTTTATGAGGCTTATTTCCAAGGAAGAAAGCTTGAATTAACACCAAAAGAATTTGAACTACTTGTGTATCTCGCGAAAAATAAAAGTCGCGTGTTGACGCGTGATCAATTATTAAGTGCTGTATGGAATTACGATTTTGCTGGTGATACACGAATTGTTGATGTTCATATTAGCCATTTGCGCGATAAAATTGAACAAAATACGAAAAAACCGACGTACATTAAAACGATACGTGGTTTAGGATATAAATTAGAGGAGCCAAAAGGGAATGAATAAATTTCGTTCCAGGCTTCTTTTTACATTTGTTTCTCTTATTGTATTTATTTTAGTTGGACTAGGCTTATTGCTAGAAACTGTGTTTGAAAACTACTATATAGATCATGCTAAAGAGAGAATGGTAAAAGAGACGGAGTATGTTGCGGCGTTAGCAGAAGAGCAAGGTTTTGATAAGGTCCTAAAAAATCCATACGTATTTGAAAAGTTAGAAGAAAAAATACCAGCTTCTATCGTATTTGTGAATGAAAAAAAGAAAGTTCAATATAGAAAAGGACAAGAATTGGCATTTAGTCCAGAGACGATTCAAGAACTTTCTTCGGAAGTGGCAAAACAACGAAGTAAAGTGATTACGAAAGAGACAGATCGAAAGAATCAATTTTATCATACGGTGTTCGTTCAAGATGTAGAAGGAAAACAAGGATACATTTTGGTGAAAAGTACAATCGATCCTTTAAGAGACGTACATCAAAAAACGTGGGGATTATTAATTATCGGATTTGTCATTGCTTGTCTCGTAGTTGTATTTTTAGGTATGAAAATTACAGGGCAATATATTAGGCCGATTGAATCAGTTACGAAAGTTGCAATTGAATTGGCGAAGGGTAATTATAAAGCACGTGCATACGAAAGTCATTCGGACGAAACAGGAATGCTGAGTAAAGCAATTAATATTTTAGCTCGTAACTTACAAGAGATGACACTGGAACAAGAAATGCAGCAAGATCGTCTGCATACGTTAATTGAAAATATGGGAAGCGGAATGATTTTAATTGATAGCCGCGGATATATAAACCTTGTAAACCGCTCTTATAAGGAAACTTTTCACGTAACAGATGAAGAATATTTAGATCGCTTATATTATGAATCGTTTCATCATACAGAAATTATTGAGCTTGTAGAAGAAATCTTTATGACAGAAGTGAAAGTGCGTAAACAAATGTTATTGCCACTTGGAATTGAGCGGAAGCACTTTGAAGTATATGGAGCACCGATTATCGGGACAAACCATGAATGGAAAGGGATTGTTCTCGTATTCCATGACATAACAGAGTTAAAGAAATTAGAACAAATGAGAAAAGACTTTTTAGCGAATGTTTCTCATGAATTAAAGACACCGATTACTTCTATTAAAGGTTTTTCAGAAACACTCTTAGACGGAGCGATGGATAATAAAAAATTCTGCGAACATTTCTTGCACATTATTTTAAAAGAAAGTGAGCGCATGCAAGGGTTAATTGAAGATTTATTAGATTTGTCAAAGATCGAACAACAAGGATTTAAATTAAATATGGGAACCGTTGATATGAAGGGGCTGCTTGAAGATATTCATATGGTGCTTGATAATAAAGCAGGAGAAAAAGAAATCTCTTTACAAGTGAATGTATTAAAACGTGCCTCTGTTATTGGAGATCCAAGTCGTCTGAAACAAATCTTTATTAATTTAATTAATAACGCGATCGTATATACACCGGCTGGAGGCGTTGTTTCAGTAGAGTTAGCGGAAGATAAATATAATGCTTATATAAAAGTATCGGATACTGGAATTGGTATTAGTAAAGAGGAAATTCCGCGTATTTTTGAACGCTTTTACCGAGTGGATAAAGCGAGAAGTAGAAATACTGGTGGTACAGGCCTTGGATTATCAATTGTAAAGCATTTAGTAGAGGCGCATCAAGGTACGATTACAGTAGATAGTGAAGTTGGAGAAGGGACAACGTTTACAGTTGTTTTACCGAAATCAGCAACTGAAAAATAGGATGAAGGATGTTTACAATATATTAACAATGTCTTAATTAAATATTAATAAAGCTCTGTTAATATAATACATGAAAACCCCTTCATCCAAGGAGTAATTTTGGACGAGAATAGTTAAACTGTTCTCGTCACTTCCCTTTATGCCAATATAAGTCTGTTTTATATATGAAAGAAAAGAACCGTTATTTTTCTTCTCTCTATTAGTCATGTTAATATAGAGAGAGGAAAGGAACGGTTTTTTTCTGTGAAAAAAATCATTTCAAATTTGCATGGGGAGGTTTCTGATTTGGAAAAAAAGGTCGTATTAGTAGATGGTAATAATATCGCGTATCGTGCTTTCTTTGCACTACCGCTTTTAAATAACGACAAAGGTATACATACGAACGCAATTTACGGTTTTACAATGATGTTAATGAGAATATTAGAGGAAGAAAAACCGACGCATATGTTAGTAGCATTTGATGCGGGTAAAACGATATTCCGTCATAAAACATATAGTGAGTATAAAGGCGGACGTCAAAAGACCCCACCTGAATTATCAGAACAATTCCCGTTTATTCGTGAGATGCTTGATGCATTCAACGTACCGCGTTATGAATTGGAAAATTATGAAGCGGATGATATTATGGGAACGCTAGCAAAAGAAGCAAGCGAACAAGGAGCAAGTGTAAAAGTTATTTCAGGAGATAAAGATTTACTTCAACTTGTTTCTGATAACACGCTTGTATGTATTCCGCGAAAAGGGATTACGGAAGTAGATGAATATACGAAAGAAGCTTTATTTGAGAAATATAGCTTATCACCAAAGCAAATTATCGATATGAAAGGTTTAATGGGAGACCAATCAGATAATATTCCGGGTGTACCAGGAGTTGGTGAAAAAACTGCGATTAAATTGTTAACACAGTTTGGAACGGTTGAAGAAGTGTATGACAATCTAGATCAAGTAAGCGGGAAGAAATTAAAAGAAAAACTGGAAGCAAATAAAGACCAAGCTCTTATGAGTAAAGATCTTGCAACTATCATTACAGATGCGCCGATTACAGTGCATGTGGATGATATGGAATATAAAGGATATGAAGCAAGTGATGTCGTTCCAATGTTCGAGAGTTTAGGATTTACATCTCTTTTAAATAAATTAGGTGTTACGCCAGAAGAAACGGCTCCAGCTGAATTAGATGATATTACATTTGATATTGTGGAAGAAGTTACCGAAGAAATGCTTCAGCAAGATAGTGCGCTTATTGTTGAAGTACAAGAAGATAACTATCATAAAGCAGATATTCAAGGTTTTGGTATTCAAAATGAAAATGGTTGCTACTTTATTCAAAAGGACATTGCTCTTAAGTCAGATGCATTTAAAGACTGGCTTGCAGATGGAGAGATGAGAAAGCATACATTTGATGCGAAGCGTGCAATCGTTGCACTGAAATGGAACGGTATAGATATACAAGGGGTTGACTTTGATCTATTAATCGCTGCTTATTTACTTGATCCGGCTGATACAGATAAAGATTTCCGTACTGTAGCGAAAATGAAAGAAACGCATGCTGTGAAATCTGACGAAGAAGTTTATGGAAAAGGCGCGAAGCGTGCTGTTCCAGAGTTAAAAGTAGTAGCGGAGCATGTAGCTCGTAAAGTGCATGTATTATATGATGTAAAGCAAACATTCGTTGAAGAGTTAGAGAAGAATGAGCAATATGAACTGTTTACAGAGTTAGAATTACCACTTGCGCGTGTATTAGCTGATATGGAAGTAAAAGGTGTAAAAGTTGATACAGAGCGTCTTCGTAATATGGGAGAAGAACTTGCAGGCAGATTAAAGGAAATGGAACAGGAAATTTATAAGCTTGCGGGAACAGAATTTAATATTAATTCACCGAAGCAGCTTGGTGTTATTCTGTTTGAGAATTTAAACTTACCGGTTATTAAAAAGACGAAAACAGGTTATTCTACGTCAGCTGATGTACTAGATAAGCTTATGGATCACCATGAAATTATTCCAAACATTTTACATTATCGTCAATTAGGGAAACTAAATTCAACTTACATTGAAGGTTTACTGAAAGTTGTACATGAAGATTCATCTAAAATTCATACTCGTTTTAATCAAGTGTTAACACAAACAGGTCGATTAAGTTCGACGGATCCGAACTTGCAAAATATCCCGATTCGATTAGAAGAAGGAAGAAAGATTCGTCAGGCATTTGTTCCATCAGAAGAAGGTTGGATTATGTATGCGGCTGATTATTCACAAATCGAGCTGCGTGTATTAGCTCATATTGCAAATGATAAAGGGCTAGTTGAAGCATTCCAACATGACATGGATATTCATACGAAAACAGCTATGGATGTATTTGGCGTTGAAAAAGATGAAGTAACTTCAAATATGAGACGACAAGCGAAAGCTGTTAACTTCGGAATTGTGTATGGTATTAGTGATTATGGTCTTTCGCAAAACTTAGGGATTACAAGAAAAGCAGCAGCGGAATTTATTGAAAAGTATTTAGAAAGTTTCCCTGGTGTACAAGAATACATGGAGGACATCGTAAAAGATGCGAAACAAAAAGGATATGTGGCCACATTATTAAATCGTCGCCGTTATATTCCAGAAATTACGAGTCGTAATTTCAATTTACGTAGCTTTGCTGAGCGTACAGCGATGAATACACCAATTCAAGGTACTGCAGCAGATATTATTAAAAAAGCGATGATTATTATGGCAGATCGTTTAGAAGAAGAAGGCTTACAAGCGCGTCTTCTTCTACAAGTACACGATGAATTAATATTTGAAGCACCAAAAGAAGAAATTGAAAAATTAGAGCAGCTTGTACCTGAAGTAATGGAGCATGCAATTGAACTCGCAGTTCCGCTGAAAGTTGATTATTCTTACGGTCCAACTTGGTACGACGCAAAATAAGGAAGTGATGAAATGCCTGAATTACCAGAGGTTGAAAACGTCAGACGGACACTTGAAAATCTTGTAACAGGAAAAACGATTGAAGATGTTATTGTTACTTATCCAAAAATAGTGAAACGACCGGATGATGCAGAAATCTTTAAAGAAATGCTAAAAGGCGAGAAGATTGAAAATATAAAGCGAAGAGGAAAGTTTTTGCTTCTATATGTAACAAATTATGTTATTGTTTCACATTTGCGTATGGAAGGTAAGTTTTTACTACATCAAGAGGATGAGCCGATTGATAAACATACGCACGTCCGTTTCTTATTTACAGATGGAACTGAATTACATTATAAAGATGTGAGAAAGTTTGGTACGATGCATCTCTTTAAGAAAGGTGAAGAGATGAATCAAATGCCTCTTGCTGACTTAGGTCCGGAGCCGTTTGATGCTGAATTGACACCGCAGTATTTACAAGAAAGATTGCAAAAGACAAATCGTAAAATAAAAGTTGTGCTATTGGACCAGCGTCTTTTAGTAGGGCTTGGAAATATATATGTTGATGAAGTTTTATTCCGTTCTCAAATTCATCCGGAACGGGAAGCTTCTTCTTTAACAGTAGAAGAAATTGAGCGGATTTATGAGGCTACCGTTACAACGTTAGGTGAAGCGGTAAAACGTGGCGGAAGTACAATTCGGACGTATATCAACTCACAAGGGCAAATTGGTTCATTCCAAGAACTCCTAAATGTATATGGAAAAAAAGGAGAGCCGTGTGTAACTTGTGGTACGATATTAGAAAAAACAGTAGTTGGCGGGCGAGGAACGCATTACTGCCCAATTTGTCAGCCTAGAATATAGAAAAGAGATAACATCGGATAGGCATTTGTCATATACATACAGCAGAGCTATGTATAAGGGAGGAGCTTACCGATGTACCTTTATTTATCTCTTATTTTATTAGCTTTTACATTAAGCTTAGATAGCTGTAGTGTAGGGCTAACATATGGGTTAAGAAGCGTAAGAATTCCACTAAAATCAATTATAATTATCGGAATCTGTTCAGCGGCTGTTATGCTTGTTTCAATGGGAATTGGACATATGATCGCGAAAATATTTTCACCTGTTATCGCAACGCGTATCGGTGGGCTTGTTCTTATTGGAATAGGGATTTGGGTGTTATATCAATTTTTTCGAAGTGAGAAAAAAGAAGAACCGAAGCAAGAGGAGAAGGTCTGGAAATTAGAGATTGCCTCGCTAGGGCTAGTAATTCAAATTTTACGGAAACCGACTGTAGCAGATTTTGATAAATCAGGCACCATTTCTGCAGGAGAAGCATTACTTCTTGGTATCGCTCTTTCTGTAGATTCATTTGGTGCCGGAATTGGTGCATCTTTATTAGGGTATGCACCCGCTATGATGGCGATATTAGTTGCAGTTATGAGTTCTTTGTTTTTGTTTATTGGAATGAAACTTGGGACGGTTTTATCGAATATGAAGTGGTTACAAAAATTTACATTCCTGCCTGGAGTATTACTCATTATTATTGGAATTTGGAAAATGTAAGTATGGGCGTGGAACATTAGTTTCGCGCCTTTTATTATGAGGAGGATTATGATGACAGTAGTAATTGGATTAACAGGAGGCATTGCAAGTGGAAAAAGTACAGTGTCTCAAATGTTTCGTGAATTGAGCATACCAGTTATTGATGCAGATATTATTGCGCGAGAAGTTGTAGAGCGAGGAAAACCAGCATATAACAAAATAGTAGAAGTATTTGGAACGGAAGTGTTGCAAAAAGACGGAGAACTGGATCGGCCGAAATTAGGGAGTGTCGTTTTCTATAATGAAGAAAAACGATTGCAGTTAAACAAAATTGTTCATCCTGCAGTACGTGAGGAAATGAATAGACAAAAGGAAATGTACATAAAAGAAAGTATGCAAGCGATTGTGTTAGATATCCCTCTTTTATTTGAAAGTAAATTAACAAGTCTCGTTGACCGTGTTTTAGTTGTAGCAGTTACTCCTGATACACAATTAGAACGTTTGATGAAACGAAATGGTTTTTCCGAAGAAGAAGCAACGGCGCGTATTCAATCTCAAATGCCGTTAGCGGAAAAAGTGAAAAATGCAGATGAAGTGATAAATAATGATGGCACAATTATGGGAACGAAAACACAATTGCAGGTGATTTTAAAGAAATGGAACATTATTGACTAAAAAATTGTGAAATTAATGAAAATGCTTAGTGACATATCCCCTTTTTGTGTTATACTATTATTGGGATTGGAGATAAATAGTATAACGCATTCAAGGGGGATAACATATTATGACTCGTGTGGCAATTAATGGATTTGGACGTATTGGGAGAATGGTATTTCGTCAAGCAATAAAAGAAAGCGCATTCGAAATTGTAGCAATCAATGCAAGCTATCCATCTGAAACGTTAGCACACTTAATTAAATATGATACAGTTCATGGTAAGTTTGACGGAACAGTAGAAGCATTTGAAGATCACTTATTAGTTGATGGAAAAATGATTCGCCTTTTAAACAACCGCGATCCAAAGGAATTGCCTTGGACAGATTTAGGTGTTGAAGTTGTAATTGAAGCAACTGGTAAATTTAATTCAAAAGAAAAAGCAATTCTTCACGTTGAAGCTGGAGCGAAAAAGGTTATTTTAACAGCGCCTGGTAAAAATGAAGATGTAACAATTGTAGTTGGTGTGAATGAAGACCAATTAGATATTACAAAACATACTGTTATTTCAAATGCATCTTGTACAACAAACTGTTTAGCGCCTGTTGTAAAGGTGTTAGATGAGCAGTTCGGAATTGAAAACGGTTTAATGACGACTGTTCACGCTTATACAAATGACCAAAAAAATATTGATAACCCACATAAAGATTTAAGAAGAGCGCGTGCTTGCGGACAATCAATCATTCCGACAACGACAGGTGCCGCGAAAGCGCTAGCAAAAGTTCTTCCGCACTTGAACGGAAAACTTCATGGTATGGCACTTCGTGTACCAACGCCAAACGTGTCTCTTGTTGACTTAGTAGTAGACGTAAAACGTGATGTGACAGTTGAAGCTATTAATGAAGCTTTCAAAACGGTTGCAAACGGTGCGTTAAAAGGTATTGTAGAATTCAGCGAAGAGCCTTTAGTATCTATCGACTTTAATACAAATACACACTCAGCTATCATTGATGGTTTATCTACAATGGTAATGGGTGATCGTAAAGTGAAAGTACTTGCTTGGTATGATAACGAGTGGGGCTACTCTCGTCGTGTTGTAGATCTTGTAACGTTAGTTGTTGAAGAGTTAGCGAAACAAGAAAATGTGCAACACATTTAAGTGAATAAGGGGGAGGGCAAGGCAATATTTGCCCTCTTTTTTTATTTTTTTCTGAAAAGGAAAAAAATTATATGAGTATATTTTAAAAAGTGGACATACCACGAAACGTTGTGATTACTGCATTTGTGAATCGTTTATTTTTTTTAGGGAAAAGTAAAGAGGAAAATATGACAGAAAATCGAAAAAACTGTTGTTGCAAAATGAAAATAAACAAAGTATACTAACACTCGTAAACTTAAGAGCTGAGGTACGTAGTCACTACTTAAAGGGTTAGGACCTCTCTGGACTAACTTTCCCCCGTGGTAGTGGAGCAAGCCAAATTGCAAATTAGTTTTCAATTCGAACAGTTAGAATAAATTTACAAGGGGGAACTGTAGAATGGATACTATGGATACGATGGGTCGTCACGTGATCGCTGAACTTTGGGATTGCGATTTCGACAAGCTTAATGACATGCCGTATATTGAACAATTATTTGTGGATGCAGCACTAAGAGCTGGTGCTGAAGTGCGTGAGGTTGCTTTCCATAAATTTGCACCACAAGGTGTAAGTGGAGTAGTAATTATCTCGGAATCACATTTAACAATTCATAGCTTTCCGGAGCACGGTTACGCGAGTATTGATGTTTATACTTGTGGGGATCGTATTGATCCAAATGTTGCTGCAGAATATATTGCAGAAGGTTTAAACGCGAAAACGCGTGAGAGCATCGAGCTTCCTCGAGGCACTGGTAGCTTCGAAATTAAGCAGAGAGAAACAAAAGCTCTTTAAAAAAGAACATAATTGATTTAAAATGTAAAGAGGTGTATAATGCACCTCTTTTTTAGTTTATAAAAAAGAGGTAATATAACGTACTGGTTAGTTGAATAAATTGTACTCTTGCAAATGAGGTAGTGCCCTATATACCATCTTATTTTTAAGGATGAGATGATAAAGTGATGCGCTGAAACTTAAAGTGGTAAGAGAGTTAGAATGAGTTATATAATATTGTATATATATTTTAGGTGAAGTGAGTAGAGAAAAATAAAGAGTATAGTGTAAAGGAGTGAATGAATTGCGTTGTCCATCCTGTTCTCATAATGGTACAAGAGTGTTAGATTCGCGTCCGGTAGACGAGGGGCGCTCTATTCGAAGAAGGAGAGAGTGTGAAAGTTGCTTAAGTCGCTTTACGACCTTTGAAAGGGTAGAAGAGTCACCTCTTATCGTTGTAAAAAAAGAAGGCACACGAGAAGAGTTTAATAAAGAAAAGATTTTACGTGGTTTAATTAAAGCGTGTGAAAAAAGACCAGTATCTTTAAGACAATTAGAAGAAGTAACACAAAGCGTGGAACGTGAACTGCGTAATTTAGGTATATCAGAAGTGAAAAGTGATATGATTGGTGAAATTGTTATGGAAGAACTTCGCGATATTGATGATGTTGCTTACGTACGCTTTGCTTCTGTATATCGTCAATTTAAAGATTTAAATGTATTTATTGAAGAATTAAAAGATATACTGCAAAAAGAAAGAGAGTAGAAGTTGTATTTTATTCTCTTTACATACCGTAAGTAATAGGATAAGAGAGCTAGAAGCGTAAGCTAATAGCTCTTTTTCACTAAGAATTTATATAATGAAGATAGAACGAATGAAGTAGAGGATAGATTGGATGAGAGAAAGGAAAAGCAATAATGGAAAAACAGTCATGGATGGAGCTATTGCCGATTGATCGTTATAAAGTAAGTGCGAAAGGGCTACTGCATAATTACGACCGAAAAGTATTAACGATGTTGTATCAGCCGTTAATAGGTAGTAGAGCTTTTAGCTTATACATGACACTATGGGGGGAGCTAGAGCAAGATCGTGTATTTGGAAAAGAGAATACACATCATTCCCTTATGGTGACTATGCAAATGCAACTTCCTGAAATATATGAGGAACGAGTAAAGTTAGAGGCAATTGGGCTTTTGAAGGTATATATTAAGAAAGAAAAAGATATTCGAATGTTCATATATGAGTTGCAACCACCTTTATCTCCAAAGCAGTTTTTTGATGATATTGTTTTAAGTATCTTTTTATACAATCGATTGAGTCGGACAAAATATAATCAAGTAAAGCAATATTTCTTAGAAGAAGAATTTGATTTTGCTTCTTATGAAAATGTTACGCGCTCTTTCAATGATGTGTTTGGTTCGTTTAATCCAGGACAGCTTGAGCATGCGCAAGAAGATCTTCGTATCCCAAAAACGACAACTATGCCAAGTAACGAGAAGGGAGACGCTCCGAAAGTTTGGAATGATTTCTTTGATTTCTCTTTATTTGTAGATGGATTGTCCGCTCTTGTTCCTAAAAAGTCGATTACAGGTCAAGTAAGAGACTGCGTTATAACACTTGCTTACGTGTATGGTGTAGATGTGTTATCGATGCAAAATATCGTTCTTGGTGCGGTGACAGAGATGCAAACAATTGATATGGAAAGGCTTAGAAAAGGAGCTCGCGATTGGTATCAATTTGAAAATGGTCAAGCATTACCGGTATTAAGTGAAAGAGTACAGCCTCATGCTGCACGTACGATGAAAGAGAAAGAGCCTTCATCGCAAGAGGAGATGCTAATAAAGCAGCTAGAGGAAATCTCGCCAAAACAATTATTGAAAGAGATTTCTGGTGGTGCAGAGGCAACGAAAGCGGACTTGCAAATCGTTGAAGATGTCATGATTAATCAAAAATTGACACCAGGAGTTGTGAATGTACTTATTTATTACGTTATGCTACGCTCAGATATGAAACTTGCGAAAACGTATGTCGAGAAGATTGCTGGGCATTGGGCACGTAAAAAGGTTGGTACAGTAGCGGACGCGATGGCGTTAGCGAAAGAAGAGAACCGTCAATATCAAGAGTGGGCTGAGACGAAGAAAAAAGGCCGTACGGCGAAGAAAACGGTACGGAAAGAAATGGTACCAGATTGGCTTAAGGAAGAAGAGCCGAAGGAACAAGAGAAAGAAACGGCGAAGAAAGATGTAAGTGTAGAAAAAGATGCAAGTACGTTAGAAGATGAACGAAAACGATTAGAAGAAGTGTTAAAAAAATATAAGCGTGATTAATAGAAGAGAATGAACGCTCTTTGAGGTGAGAAAATGGAGCATATTCAAAATTCATTTGCAAAATTAATGGGAAATGAAAAATTTAAAAATAGATATGAAGTATTAAAGGCAGAAGTAATGGCGCATCCGCGTGTGAAAGAATTTATAGACGAACATAAAGGTGAAGTAACGACTTCTATGATTGAGCGCAGTCTTGTGAAGCTATATGAATATATTGGACAAAGTGTAGGTTGCGTGGATTGTCCGGATTTAGGTTCATGTAAAAATATGCTGCAAGGGTACGAGCCAAAGCTTGTTATTCAAGGGAAAATGATTGATATTCAATATGATCGCTGCGTTAGAAAAGTAGCACATGACGAGAGAAAGAAATATGAAAAACTCGTTCAAAGTGTATATATGCCAACGGATATTTTACAGGCAACTATGGAAAACTTAGACCCTTCTGATTTAAATGCACGTATCGATGCAATTGGTGCAGCGAATGAATTTTTAAGTACATATGAACCAGGTAAAAAAGCACAAGGTTTATATTTGTACGGTAAATTTGGTGTAGGAAAAACGTACCTTTTAGGAGCAATTGCGAACGAGCTTGCTCGAAAGAAAATAAGTTCGATGCTCGTATACTTCCCAGAATTTTTACGTGAAATCAAAAGTTCGATTCAAGATAATTCGATTGGTGAAAAGATTGATGCGGTTAAACGCGTACAAGTTTTAATGTTAGATGATATCGGGGCAGAAGCAATGTCAAGCTTTGTGCGTGACGATGTGCTTGGTGCAATCTTGCAATTCCGTATGTTAGAAAACTTACCGACGTTCTTTACGTCTAATTTTGATTTTAAACAACTGGAACACCATTTAACGTATACACAGCGTGGTGAGGCTGAAGAAATGAAGGCAGCACGTATTATGGAACGAATTAAATATTTAGCGAAACCAATTCCGATTGGTGGGAAAAATCGTCGTCATAAGTAAAAGAGCAAGCTGAGAAGCTTGCTCTTTTGTATTATAGTGATATTTTCTTTTCAAATATGAGGTCGAAATATTCAGGTTGTCCAGAACTGCCAATCGTAGGGGCGACAATCTGTACGAACCTCCAGTCATCTCTAGCATGTTCTTGAATAATTTCTTGGTAGTCTTCAGCTAGTTTTGAGCGAGTGAGCCCCCAATGGAATTCGACTTTTACGAATTTATATTCGAACATTCACATACCCCCTTTTAGTGATAAATAAAGTATACAATAAAAAATTCATAGTAGCTTGTATCATTTTTTTCTCCCTCCCTTAATATATATAAAATTAGCAAGCCAGATTGAGTGGATTTTCTAACGATAGGAAATGTAATTCTACTAAGAGTGAACTTCACGCGGAAAGGACTCTTATAGGATTTGTAACGTATAGATACAGTCCTTTAGAGCAGGGATAAAAGGGGGGACAAAAGTGATTGAAATTTGCTTCGAAGAAAAAAATGATGCTATGCACGTATATAGACAATTGCTGAAAAGAGCGGAAGTGTTATATAAGGAAACGAGTGTGTATTTACAGGAGCAAAAAGTGGTGATTCACATACCAGTACATGAATCGAATTATATTGAAAAGATCTTATTGCCAGTAATGGTGTATTTCATTGTGAATGTGAAACAAAATGAGTGGATTTATACGATCTTAAAAGAAAAGTTTTTTTATGAAGAACAAGAAGAGTGTCATCAAATATTGCACATGGCACATGAGATTTTAAAGGGAAGAAGAAAAGGTGTAGCTCAGGATTTAACTCGTAACGCATTTGAGTCATATATTAAGTCTTCTTTAAATAATTGGCTTTGTGATCCGCTCTCATTCTCGTTTTCATCATATATCCGTTTTCGTCTTCGTACATATAGGGAAATGGTGGCTAAACTTGCGGAAGTGGCAATTGATGAGTATAAGATGGAGCAAGAATACCAAATGTTCATTGAAACGCTTCGGCAACAAGTGAGTAGCCGTAAATCACGCTTGTCCTGTGTGCATCTTATTTTTGATGAAAGCTTTATCTTTTATGATGATAAAGGTAGACGTTTAAAACAGGAGAAGTTGGTCCAATATATAGATGAAGAATTATTAAAGCAAAATGATGTATATATTGATACAAAAGTAATTGCGCCGCTTCTTTCTATTTCGCCAAAAAAGATTTATTTATATACGAAGGAACAAGACCATAATATGATTATTACTTTGCGAAATGTGTTTCAAGAACGGGTCCAATTACATGGATTACATGATTTTGAGCGCAATGTGAAAAATTTAAAAAATAAAGGTAACGCCCTTGATTTTCTAAGTTTTTGAGCATATAATTACCTACATAAATGAAATATATCGAAATGTCATGATGAGGACATGAGTAGTTTTCTACGATTTTCAGAGAGGGAAGCCTTAGGGTGTGAGCTTCCTAGTACGGGATTATTACTTACCACCTCTAAACTTTAGCAGTGAACGATTCTTTTAGTAATTGCTAACGGACAACACCGTTATGTTGAACTTGAGCAATTAACGATCATGTTAATTGGAACAAGGGTGGAACCACGAATTCAACACTCGTCCCTTTTTATGGGATGAGTGTTTTTTATTTTGAGAAAAAGAGGAGTGACCAGTGATGGCAGATGTAGTTAAAATTACTTTCCCTGATGGAGCTGTGAAGGAGTTTCCAAAAGGCGTAACAACTGAAGAAATCGCAGCTTCTATTAGCCCAGGCTTAAAGAAAAAAGCTGTAGCTGGAAAATTAAACGATGAGATGATCGATCTTGTTACACCAATCGAAGAAGATGGTGCAGTTTCTATTATTACATTAGATTCTGAAGATGGCTTATATATTTTACGCCATTCAACAGCCCACCTTTTAGCCCAAGCGTTAAAACGTTTATATAAAGATGTTAAGCTTGAGCTTGGCATTGGCCCAGTAATTGAAAATGGCTTCTATTACGATATCGATATGGAAGAAGCAATTACAGTTGAAGACTTCAAGAAAATCGAAAAAGAAATGCAAAAAATCGTGAACGAGAACTTAGAAATCGTTCGTCATGAAGTACCACGTGCAGAAGCACTTCGTCGCTTTGAAGAAATTGGCGATGAGTTAAAATTAGATTTAATTAACGACCTTCCAGAAGATGCAGTTATTTCAATCTATGAGCAAGGCGAATTCTTCGACCTTTGCCGTGGTGTTCACCTTCCATCTACAGGGAAAATTAAAGTGTTTAAATTATTAAGCGTTGCAGGTGCTTACTGGCGCGGCGATAGCAATAATAAAATGTTACAACGTATTTACGGTACTGCATTCGTTAAGAAAGCAGAACTAGATGAGCACTTACGTATGCTTGAAGAAGCGAAAGAGCGCGATCACCGTAAATTAGGTAAAGAATTAAAACTATTTACTAATAGCCAAAAAGTAGGACAAGGTTTACCACTTTGGTTACCAAAAGGTGCAACAATTCGTCGTATTATCGAGCGTTACATCGTTGATAAAGAAGCAAGCTTAGGTTATGATCACGTATACACTCCAGTATTAGGAAGCAGAGAGTTATATGAAACTTCTGGTCACTGGAACCACTACCGTGATGGCATGTTCCCATCAATGGAAATGGATAATGAAGAATTAGTTCTTCGTCCAATGAACTGTCCTCACCATATGATGGTTTATAAAAATGATATTCACAGCTACCGTGAATTACCAATCCGTATTGCGGAACTTGGAACAATGCATCGTTATGAAATGTCAGGTGCGTTATCTGGATTACAACGTGTACGCGGAATGACTTTAAACGATGCGCACATTTTCGTTCGTCCAGATCAAATTAAAGAAGAGTTAAAACGTGTTGTAAACTTAACTCTAGAAGTGTACAAAGATTTCGGTTTAGAGAACTACTCATTCCGTCTATCTTATCGCGACCCAGCAGATACTAAAAAGTATTATGCGGATGATGAGATGTGGGAAAAAGCACAAGGTATGTTAAAAGAAGCTATGGATGAAATGGGTCTTGATTACTATGAAGCTGAAGGTGAAGCGGCATTCTACGGTCCAAAACTGGATGTTCAAGTTCGTACTGCTCTTGGAAAAGACGAAACACTTTCAACTGTACAATTAGACTTCTTACTTCCAGAACGCTTTGAATTAACTTATGTTGGTGAAGACGGTAAGCAACATCGTCCAGTTGTAATTCACCGTGGTGTTGTATCAACTATGGAACGCTTCGTAGCCTTCTTAATTGAAGAATACAAAGGTGCATTCCCAACTTGGTTAGCTCCAGTTCAAGTACAAGTAATTCCAGTTTCTCCGCAAGTACATTTAGACTATGCGAAGAAAGTACAAGACGAATTGCGTCGTGCTGGTATCCGTGTTGAATTAGACACTCGTGAAGAGAAGATTGGTTACAAAATCCGTGAAGCACAAATGCAAAAAATTCCGTACATGCTTGTAGTAGGTGACAATGAAGTAACTGAAAACGGCGTAAACGTACGTAAATATGGTGAACAAAAATCAGAAACAATCGCATTAGATGCTTTTGTTGACATGATTAAAGTAGAAGGAAAACGATAAGAAAAAGCCGCGGTATACCGCGGCTTTTTTATGTAATATACTTGAGGGGAATTAGAAAAAATACCCATGTAACACTTATCGTAAAAAAGTATTGCAAGTATGTTAGTTGTTTGTTACAATATTTCTTGTTGTTAGTAAAACACATCGCGTCTTCTTGACAGACGTCATGTCCTATGATAAACTCATCAAGGATAATAGAATATTGTTTTGTGGAACAAGTAGAAGCACCCGCTTCTCACCTGATGGACGCATTCGCAGTTAGCAGGTAAATGTATTTCTTACTTAAGATTTTACAAGTGTGGGTGTCGTATGCCCGCACTTTTTTTGTCGGGTTCTATGACTACAAAATATGTTCTGAGAAAACCTTGGAGGTGGCTTACTATTAGCAAGGATATGATGATTAACGAGCAAATTCGTGCACGTGAAGTACGTTTAGTTGGCGCAAATGGCGATCAACTTGGAATCAAGTCTCGTAATGACGCTTTAGACTTAGCTGCAAATCTTAATCTTGATTTAGTATTAGTTGCTCCAAATGCGAAACCGCCAGTATGCCGCATTATGGACTACGGTAAATTCCGCTTTGAGCAACAGAAGAAAGAAAAAGAGCAGCGCAAAAATCAAAAAGTAATTAGCATGAAAGAAGTTCGTTTAAGTCCAACAATTGATGAACACGACTTTAACACAAAACTTCGTAATGCTATCAAGTTTTTAGAGAAAGGCGACAAGGTTAAAGCGTCAATTCGCTTTAAAGGACGTGCCATTACTCATAAAGAAATCGGTCAACGTGTTTTAGATCGCTTCTCAGAAGCTTGTGCTGAAGTTAGTACAGTTGAATCTAAGCCTAAAATGGAAGGACGCAGTATGTTCTTAGTTTTAGCACCGAAAAACGATAAGTAATAGATAGAGGAGGAAATACCTATGCCTAAACAAAAAACTCATCGCGGCGCTGCAAAGCGTTTCAAAAAGACTGGATCAGGTAAACTGAAACGTTCTCACGCTTACACAAGCCATTTATTCGCTAACAAATCTACAAAAGCTAAACGTAAACTACGTAAAGCTGGTGTAGTAAGCGCTGGTGACTTCAAACGCATTCGTCAAATGCTTGACAACTTAAAATAAGTTCGGCTGATATATAGAACAATTAGGAGGTAATATTATGCCAAGAGTAAAAGGTGGTACAGTTACTCGTCAACGTCGTAAAAAAGTTATAAAATTAGCAAAAGGTTACTACGGTTCAAAAAATACATTATTCAAGGTTGCTAACCAACAGGTTATGAAATCTCTAATGTATGCATTCCGTGACCGCCGTCAAAAGAAACGTGACTTCCGTAAATTATGGATTACACGTATCAACGCAGCAGCTCGTATGAATGGTCTTTCTTACAGCCGCTTAATGCACGGTCTTAAAAATGCTGGCATCGAAGTTAACCGCAAGATGCTTGCTGACTTAGCTGTTCATGACGAAAAAGCTTTCGCTGAATTAGCAACAGTTGCAAAAAACAACATTAACTAATTAATTAGTTGAAACCTTAGAAGAATTTTCTTCTAAGGTTTTTTGTTTGTATTCAGAGAGAAGTTTGAAGTTCTAAAGATTAACGGATGTGCTGTTATCGATATGACAAAATTAATATAAAAACTATAGCGGTATAGAAGAATATATATGTGAAGTCAGGAGAATCCTCCTGGCTTTTTTTAATTCTGCTCTTTTGGAAAGAAGAGTATCTTTCCTAGCCGAAACGACACTGCTATAATGGAAAGATGATATGGAACTTTCATCAGATGAACAATTTAAGAGCGATGACTGAAACGTATTTGTAAATTAAGGACAAGCTATTTTATAAAGAGGTAGATAGCTGACTTATTCATAAGAACTGAAACATAATAATGAACTTTGAGATGAAACAACATTGTTGCGTAAAATGCGATGTTGGAGGAGGACAATAGAATGGACTTACTACAACTATTTAAATTACAAAAAGAATTAGATGACCGTATTGCAAAAGAACATGACTTACAACCGAAAAAATTGTTAAAAGAAAAAATGTTAGCTCTTCTTGTAGAAATTGGAGAACTTGCAAATGAAACACGTTGTTTTAAATATTGGAGCAACAAACCAGCTTCGGAACGTGGAGTAATATTAGAAGAATACGTAGATGGTTTGCATTTTATTTTATCAATCGGAATTGATTTAGGGATTGATAAAAACTTCCTATTCTATAAATGTGCACAAACGAATAAAACACAAGTGGAAATTTTCTTAGACACATACGCGAAAGTAATTCGTTTTACAGATCAACCATCTATTACAAACTATATTGAATTATTTACGAGCTATCTTCGACTTGGACAAGCGCTTGAATTTGAGCAAGAAGAGATTGAAAAAGCGTATTTAGATAAAAATGAAGTAAATCATCAGCGTCAAACACAAGGATACTAATTTAATTTTTGAATATTTCAATTTAATTATTGTATAATGAATTGACTGAAGAAAAAGGAGGGTGTTGGCAATGACAAAATTAGACGCGACATTGACAATGCTAAAAGAATTAACAGATGCACGTGGTATTGCCGGTAACGAGCGTGAACCACGCGAAGTAATGAAGAAATATATCGAGCCATTTGCAGACGAGCTTTCTACTGATAATTTAGGAAGTTTAGTTGCGAAAAAAGTAGGGGAAGAAAACGGCCCGAAAATTATGGTTGCAGGTCATTTAGATGAAGTTGGCTTTATGATTACGCAAATTGATGACAAAGGTTTCCTACGCTTCCAAACGGTGGGTGGCTGGTGGTCACAAGTTATGCTTGCACAGCGCGTGACGATTGTAACGCGTAAAGGAGATGTAACAGGTGTAATTGGTTCAAAACCACCGCACATCTTACCTCCAGAAGCACGTAAAAAGCCAGTTGAAATTAAAGACATGTTCATCGATATCGGTGCTTCTAGCCAAGAAGAAGCAATGGAGTGGGGCGTACGACCAGGAGATCAAGTTGTACCTTACTTTGAATTCCAAGTGATGAAGAATGAAAAAATGTTACTTGCAAAAGCATGGGATAACCGAATCGGTTGTGCGATTGCAATTGACGTATTAAAACAATTAAAAGATGAAAAGCATCCAAACGTTGTATACGGCGTTGGAACTGTACAAGAAGAAGTTGGTCTTCGTGGTGCAAAAACATCTGCGAATTATATTAAACCAGATATCGCGTTCGCAGTAGATGTTGGTATCGCTGGAGATACACCGGGTGTAACGTCAAAAGAAGCGCAAAGTAAAATGGGCGATGGACCACAAATCATTTTGTATGATGCTTCTGTTATTGGACATACAGGTTTACGTGATTTCGTAGTTGATGTTGCTGACGAATTACAAATCCCATACCAATATGATTCAGTAGCGGGCGGGGGAACTGATGCGGGTGCGATTCATATTGCTGTAAACGGTATTCCTTCTATGGCAATTACAATTGCAACGCGCTATATTCATTCTCATGCAGCAATGTTACACCGTGATGATTATGAAAATGCAGTAAAGTTAATTGTAGAAGTTATTAAACGTCTTGATAAGGATGCTGTACATAACATTACATTTAATTAATAGAAAAAGCGAAGGAGATTTTCCTTCGCTTTTTTATGTTTTAAAAAGGTCGTTCTAATCCTGCTGCAGTATGAGCGCCTAAAATAATTAAACGAGTTAATTGCATCGCCATAAAATGCGGGGTATATATCATTCCTCTTTTTAACCATGACATAATCATTCCGATGTGAGCCCCTGTCACATAACTAATCAAAATATCACGAGGAACCATAAGATCTTCGTCATCTGGTTGGGAAATAGACAAGCTTAATGTTAAATGCACTTGTATCGTTTTCATCATTTTATAAGAGTAGTTTCCGGCAGCTTTATCCCCAAGCATAACGTTATAAAAGTTTACATTTTCTGCGATATGTTCGAATAAAGCCAAAAATGTAGGATGAGGTGAATCGAATGTAAGTTGAAAATCTTCTTTATTTCTATTTTTCGGTTTAATTACTTCTGTTAGCTTCTCTAACATTTCTTCAATACTTTTGTCTAATAGGTCATATTTATCATGGTAATGGCTATAAAATGTAGCGCGATTTACAGGAGCACGTTCTGCGATATGTTGCACAGTTACATTTTCAAAGCCTTTTTCGCCTACTAAAGCGACAAAAGCATCCTGAATGAGTTGTCTCGTTCGCTTTACACGTGGATCATTTGTATTTTTAATAGACATTTTACTTCTCCTCGTTTAATTTTCTATACTTAAACAACATATTGGTATTATATTGTTGTTTAAGCAACATTTCATACGTAAATTGTCGGTTGTAGATTCAAAATAATTATTTATAATTATAAACGATAGTCCTTCAGAAATCAGCACCGCTCGCAGGTAGATAAGTTTCGATTTACGCTGCAGATGGTGTGATTTTTTCGTTAAAAGGTTAATATAATTAACAATTAAACAATCTAAACAATAAGGACATAAATAGTTTAGAAAAAAATTATATGCGATATAAGGAGAGGAATGCAATGAATCAGTTTCGAAGAATGGTAATTATCAACATTATCACATTAATTGTACTAGTTGGCGGCGGTATTGGCGGTTATTACTATTACAACCAAACGGAAAATTACTTAAAAACAGACAATGCAAAGATCGATGGAAAGGTAATTCCGGTTGCTTCACCAGTAGCAGGGAAACTAACTGACTGGAAAGCTGAAGTTGGAAAAAATTACAATGAGAACGATAAATTAGGAGCTGTTACTGTAGCAGCAGCTAATGGAGAACAAACAGTAGATGTAACAATTCCACAAAATGCAACGGTTGTACAATCAAACGCAACAACAAATGCTTTCGTTGGAGCAGGTAGCCCGATTGCTTACGCATTTGATATGAACAATTTATGGGTAACAGCAAACATTGAAGAAACAGATGTTGATGATGTTCAGAAAGGTCAAGACGTAGACGTGTATGTAGATGCATACCCAGATACAACGTTAACTGGGAAAGTAGAACAAGTTGGTTTAACAACAGCAAATACATTCTCGATGTTACCATCAAGTAATTCAACAGCGAACTATACGAAAGTAACACAAGTAGTGCCAGTTAAAATTTCATTAGATCATAGCAAATCAGTAAATATTGTTCCTGGAATGAATGTGTCAGTTCGTATTCATAAGTAAGGGGGAGATGAGATGTCCTCAATTGCAATTGTAGGATATGCACTATTTTGTATAATCGTCTTCTTCCTTGTAAATCGTCTTTTACGAAAGAAAAAAACGAACGTGGGAGAAGAACAAGTCCCAGCCGTAAGTAAAATAGAAGTAAGTAAGCTAGAAGCAGTAGAGAAAGAAAGTGAACAAAAGCAAGAAGCCGAAATTTCTAATGTAGTTGAATTAGAAACAGGCAAGCAAGAAGAAGTAAAACAAGAAAAAGAAATGCCGAAAAAACAAACGTCTATGCCTATAGAGGATGTAAATGTAAAAGCAGTTGTAACAGTATTAATTCTCGGCATGTTCGTTTCTATTTTGAACCAAACAATCATTAACGTTGCATTGCCTCCGTTAATGAATGAATTTAACGTATCAACTTCAACGGCGCAATGGTTAATTACAGGGTTTATGCTTGTAAATGGTATTTTAGTGCCGATTAGTGCCTTTTTAGTTTCACGATTTACGTATCGTAAATTATTTGTAGCGGCAATGTTATTCTTCACAGTAGGATCTATCATTTGCGCTACTTCAGGAAACTTTACAATGATGATGACAGGCCGCGTAATTCAAGCAGTTGGTGCGGGTATTTTAATGCCGGTTGGTATGAATATCTTTATGACATTGTTCCCGCCTCATAAGCGCGGAGCGGCGATGGGATTACTAGGTGTTGCAATGATTTTAGCACCAGCTATCGGACCAACTGTAACAGGTTGGGTGATTGAAAACTATAGCTGGAACTTAATGTTCTATGCGATGTTTATTATCGGTTTAATTATTACGTTCCTATCTTTAAAATTCTTTACACTAGCTCAGCCAGTGTCTAAAACGAAATTAGATATATTCGGTGTTGTTAGTTCAAGTATTGGACTAGGAAGCTTATTGTACGGATTTAGTGAAGCTGGAAATAATAGTTGGACTAGTGCAGAAGTCATTATTTCACTTGTTATCGGTGTAATTGGTTTAGCGTTATTTATTTGGAGAGAGTTAACAACGGACAATAAAATGCTTGATTTACAAGTATTTAAATATCCAGTATTTACTTTTACTTTAGTAATTAACGCAATCGTTACGATGGCATTATTCGGGGGTATGTTATTGCTTCCAGTATATCTGCAAAACATTCGTGGCTTTACGCCAATTGAATCTGGTTTACTACTTCTTCCAGGATCATTAATTATGGGGATCATGGGACCAGTAGCGGGTAAATTATTCGATAAATATGGCATTCGTCCATTAGCGATAATTGGATTGGCAATTACGACGTATGCGACATATGAATTTACAAAATTATCGATGGATACACCGTATAGCGTTATTATGACGGATTATATTATACGTTCAATTGGTATGTCATTCATTATGATGCCAATTATGACAGCTGGTATGAACGCACTGCCGATGAAATTAATTTCTCACGGTACAGCAACGCAAAATACGTCAAGACAAGTAGCTGGTTCAATCGGAACAGCGATTTTAATCACACTTATGACGCAACAAACAACTGCTCACGTAGCAGATTACGGCAACATGTTAACAACATCAAACCCAATTTTAGTTGATAAAGTACACGGTATGGGGCAAAGTTTAGCAGCGATTGCCGGATCAGCTCAAGCAGGAGATGCGATGAGCACACAACTATTATATGGACAAATTTCAAAGCTATCTGCAATTAACGGTATTAACGATGCCTTCTTAATTGCAACGATACTAGCAGGTATTGCTTGGGTGTTATCGTTCTTCTTACAATCAGGCAATAAACCAAATAGAAAAGCAGGGAATTAAATTTCCTGCTTTTTTGTTTTCTTATAAAAAGATGCAATTAGATATAGAATGAATCACCTGCAGACATGAGTTCCCAGAAAATAACTCCTAATAGTCCCGCAATAAAAATAATGAATCCCATGTTGCGTATACTTTTAATTTTCATTTGTAATCCCCTTACCCCTGCTAATAATCCAGTTAAAGAAAACAATATCCAGTATAAAGTAGTTGAAATAGGGAGGATTGTCTCGCTATTCACCCCCATGCTCCAAAAAACAAAAGGTAGCGTTACAAAGGAAAAGCTAAGTACCCCCATTAAACCAACAAATAATTTCCGATGTTTAATACTAGTAATAATTAAAAAAATACCACCGAAAAATCCGCATAAGACAAGAAGTGGCATATAAACAATCCAAAGGAAGCTAAACATATATAATCTCCTTTTATGTAATGAGTTATATTTTACTACATCAGGTTCATTTTGGATATTATTAATAAATATGTATAAATTGATAGAAATGGGTAGTAATGATACGGATTATCCAAAAGTGCTAATTGAAGAAGAGTTTGAAGTTGTGATAAAAGAGTAAAAAGAGGTATCGTGATGATACCTCTTTTTAACTGAAGAATGCCAACGTATTATTTATAATATGAAATAACATAGCTGGAAGAATGGATTTTGTTTTCTTACATAAAATAGCCATTAATAATCCCATGAAGAAAGTAATTACCATTACTCCAAGTGAGTATGTATGAGCGATACCAAAGAAGAAACTTGTTAAGACTGCTGCAATCCAAAATGGAAAGCGCTCAGAGAAGAAATGAAGTATAAAACCACGGAAAATAAGTTCTTCAAAAATTGGTGTGAGTATTGCAAATCCGAGAAGTAATAGTATTTGATATTGCTTAAAAACGTCTAAGTTTAGTGCGGAAGATTGTTGCTTTGTTGCGTCTTGGAACACATAATTTAATAAGAAGTAGTTGATTATGATGTTTATAGCGAAGAAAAGAAGTAAATATACGTATGTGCGCCATTCTTTCAGTGCTTTAAAGTTAAAAGAGTTCAGTAATAATCTTTTCGCAGGTTTGAATTTAAAAATAAAGAATAACAACATGGCTAGTTGTAACCCTATACTTGCGGTGTTTGCAATAGATTCATACAGGGCAATTTGCTTTTTATTTGTAAGACTAGCCGTATAAATTGTTAAGGGCATTATTGCTAGGAACAAGGTAATGAGTCCAGTTCCGAAAAAAGCGAATAAAACGGAGCTAATAAATTGTCCCCATGACATAGAGTGTTTCTGTTCATCAGAAAGTTGTGTAGCGGATTGCATCTGTGAAATCACCTCTTTATATTTGTATATTAAATTATAGATTAATTTGTTTCTGAATGTAACATTTAAATATTACATACAAAGGTGTATTTTTCGTAAAATAATAAAAGAGGTATCACCCTGTAGTGATGCCTCTTTCTCATTGATAACTATGTTTTGCCTTGTTATTCAATTTTGCTTGCTCTATTTGCAATTCACGCTCTACCAATCGATCTAATTGCTGAATAGCTTTAAGTGCTTTTTCATAAGAAATCGTTCTATAATGATGAGCTCCGCCTGGTTCTTCATCTGCTTCGTCTGCCCATTTAATAATGCTTTGAAGAGATGTTCTTTCAATTTCTTGTTCCACTAAGAAAGAATCTGTATGCAGAAGAATCGCGATAGAAATTTCTTTTGCTAGTTTTGGATGTTCTCCCAATCTAATAAGCAATTTATGTGCTCTTTCTGCACCTTTAATTGCATGGATATCATTCTTTTTATATAAGTCATAGTCCCATTCGCCGCCTGTGTACCACGTATGATGTCCGATATCATGAAGGAAACCGGCTTTTGTCGCAGCATCGACTGAGGCGTGGTGCTTTTTAGCTAAGTGAAACGCATGGTAAGCGACAGCGATCGCGTGGACCATTCCGGAACGGTTTACGTATTTTTGTGTAATGTGATGTTTAAAAACTTGTTCAAGCGTAATACGGTGCATAAAACATTCACTCCTTTTATCTAATGATGTATACGAAGAAAAATCGATCGGTTTAAATGTATTTTGAACATTGTACTCCATCATAGTTCGTTAGTAAAGTAGAAATGTTTAGGAGAAGAAAAATTTTTTTCGTAAAAAAATCACCTTAGCTTATGCGAAGGTGATTTTCAAATTGCTTATTTTTTTAATCCTTGCTCTAGTGTTTCTAACATTTCGTGCTTTTCATTTTCATCAGCGTTTTTCCAAATGACTTCAAATAAGACGCCAAGACCTGGAAGCATTTTTTCTTCACCGCTTTGAATTGCATCGACAATTGTTTCTTGTAATTGATCTTGTGAATTACCAGATACATTCGCTAATACGGCACCGCGTAAATTAAAACTCATTGTTTTCACCTCTTCTTCAGAATTGAAACTGACGTTAGTTTTTGTTCTTTTTTATGTAAATATGTATGAAAAATAGGCTATAATGATAAGACAAGAAGAGAGGGAACTACATATTATGAAAAACATTGATTCAGTACAAAATCCGCGTGTAAAGCAGTGGAAAAAGCTGCAAACGAAAAAAGAACGCGATAAAAAAGGTTTATTTTTTGTAGAAGGATTCCACTTAGTCGAAGAAGCTTTGAAGGCAGGAATTGTAACAGAACTTATCGTTTCAGATCAGACAGACCTTCCGAAAGATTGGACAGTTAATGATGTAGAAATGTATATCGTGCCTGAGGCTATTGTAAAAATACTTCGTGAAACAGAAACGACGCAAGGTGTATTTGCTGTTTGTGAGAAGCATGAGAAAGAAGTAGCTCTTACTGATGGGAAATTCCTTTTATTGGATGGACTGCAAGACCCAGGTAATTTAGGAACAATTATTCGTACAGCTGATGCAGCTGGTATTCACGCCGTTGTGCTTGGAGAAGGTTGTGTTGATGTTTACAATAGTAAAGTACTCCGCTCTACACAAGGTTCTATTTTCCGCTTGCCAATTGTAAAAGGGAACTTAGAAGAATGGGTAGACAAGTTAAAAGAAAATAACGTTCCTGTATATGGAACAGCTCTTGAAAATGGAGTTCCGTATGGTGAGGTAACTCCGGCCGGAAGTTTTGCATTAATTGTTGGAAATGAAGGAAATGGCGTACGCCAAGAAATTCTTACAAAAACGGATCAAAACTTGTATATTCCGATTTACGGCGGGGCAGAATCATTAAATGTTGCGGTTGCAGCAGGGATTTTAACGTATTATTTACAAAGCCCAGTTGCGAACAAATAAAAAACTTCTTATAATAAGTTGAAGTACATTATATTAAAAGTTAAATAACGAAAAACGTTGATAGAGAAGAGTAGCTTACAAAATCGCCATATAGGGAGAGAGTGCCGTAGACTGAAAGCATTCTTATGGTAGACGGAAGTGAATTCACCTCTGGAGTTGACGCCAGGACCATGTATATGTAAAGGCGTTCCGGTCAGAATTGATCGTTATAACTAATGAGTGGGCAGACTTGTTCTGTCAATTTAGGGTGGTACCGCGAATTTACCTCGTCCCTTTTTGGGAGCGAGGTTTTTTTATTTTTAAAATTAGGAGGGTTCCAAAATGGAAGCACGTTTAAAAGAGCTAAAGCAAAAAGCGTTAGAGCTTATTGAAGAAGCGAAAGAGCTAAAGGGCTTAAACGACGTACGCGTAGCGTATTTAGGAAAAAAAGGTCCAATTACAGAAGTATTACGCGGCATGGGAAAATTATCAGCAGAAGAGCGTCCACGTATGGGAGCATTAGTGAATGAAGTACGTGAAGCGATTCAAACGCGTCTAGAAGACAAAATTAGCAACTTAGAAAAAGCAGTAATTGAAGCGAAATTAGCTACGGAAACAATTGATGTTACATTACCAGGTCGTCCTGTTGAAACAGGTTGTCACCATCCGTTAACAGCTGTTGTTGAACAAATTGAAGATGTATTCATCGGTATGGGTTATGAAGTAGCTGAAGGAACAGAAGTAGAAAAAGACTACTACAACTTCGAAGCACTAAACTTACCGAAAGATCACCCAGCACGTGACATGCAAGATACATTCTACATTACAGAAGAAACGTTACTACGTACACATACATCTTCTGTGCAAGCACGTACGATGGAAAATAATAAAGAAAAAGGCCCAATCAAAATTATTTGTCCTGGTAAAGTGTATCGCCGCGATGATGATGATGCGACGCATTCACATCAGTTCATGCAAATTGAAGGCCTTGTAATTGATAAAAACATTCGTATGAGTGACTTAAAAGGTACACTGCAAGTATTCGTGAAAAAGATGTTCGGTGAAGATCGTGAAATCCGTCTTCGTCCAAGTTTCTTCCCATTCACAGAGCCATCTGTAGAGATGGATATTTCTTGTATGATGTGTCATGGCAAAGGTTGCGGCACTTGTAAAGGAACTGGCTGGATTGAAATTCTAGGCGCAGGTATGGTTCACCCGAACGTACTTGAAATGGCTGGTTATGATTCAAAAGAATATCAAGGTTTCGCATTCGGTATGGGCGCAGAGCGTATCGCAATGTTGAAATACGGCGTAGATGACATTCGTCATTTCTATACAAATGATGTACGTTTCTTACAACAATTCAAACGAGCGTAAGGGAAGGAGAGGATAAATATGTTCGTATCATATCGTTGGTTACAAGAGTATGTAGATATTAAAGATGTAACAGCACAAGAACTAGCAGACAAAATCACGAAAAGTGGTATTGAAGTAGAAGGCGTTGAAGTATTAAATAAAGGTGTAAAAGGTGTTGTAGTTGGTCACGTATTAGAATGTGAAAAACACCCAGAAGCTGATAAATTAAGCAAATGCTTAATCGATATCGGTGAAGAAGAGCCAGTTCAAATTATTTGTGGAGCTGCTAACATTGCAAAAGGTTTAAAAGTGCCAGTTGCAAAAGTTGGTGCTGTACTTCCTGGTAACTTCAAAATCAAAAAAGCAAAACTACGTGGTGAAGCTTCTCACGGTATGGTTTGTGCTCTTCAAGAGCTTGGCATTGATGGAAAGTTAGTTTCAAAAGAATATGCAGATGGTATCTTTATCTTCCCAAGTGACGCTGAAGTTGGTGCAGATGCACTTGAAATTTTAAACTTACACGATGAAGTACTTGAGCTTGGTTTAACACCAAACCGTGCAGATTGCTTAAACATGTTAGGTGTTGCATATGAAGTGGCTGCTATTTACGGCCGTGAAGTAAAACTTCCAGCTATCGACTTACAAGAAACAGCAGAAAAAACTTCTGATTACATTTCTGTAAGTGTAGAAGCGAAAGAAGAAAATCCATTATACATTGCAAAAATGGTGAAGAACGTAAAAATTGGTCCATCACCAATGTGGATGCAAACCCGTCTTATGGCAGCTGGCATTCGTCCAATTAGCAACGTAGTTGATATTACAAACTACATTTTAATGGAATACGGTCAACCGTTACATGCATTCGATTACGATAAATTAGGTTCAAAAGAAATCGTTGTTCGTCTTGCAAAAGAAGGCGAAAAAATTGAAACATTAGATGATCAAGAGCGTACATTACAAAGCCACCATCTTGTAATTACAAACGGAACAAAAGCTTTAGCTGTTGCTGGTGTAATGGGTGGGGCGGATTCTGAAGTTACAAATGAGACAGTAAACGTTCTAATTGAGTCTGCATACTTTGCAGGTCAAACAGTGCGCCGCACATCAAAAGACTTAGGTCTTCGTAGTGAATCAAGTGCACGTTTTGAAAAAGGAATCGACCCAACACGTACATTTGAAGCAATTCAACACGCAGCTGCCTTAATGGCGAAATATGCTGGCGGTGAAGCACTTGAAGGTGTAGTAGAAGCTGATAACTTACAAGTACAAGAGCGTACAGTATCTGTTACTGCTGAAAAAGTAAACCGTGTATTAGGTACAAATATTTCTGCGAGTGAAATGGGTACAATGTTCGCGAACTTGAAATTTCCATTCACAGAAGTAGAAGGAACATTCCATGTAAATGTACCAGCACGTCGTCCTGATATTACAATTTCAGAAGACTTAGTAGAAGAAGTGGGCCGTCTATACGGTTATGACCACATTCCAGTTACATTACCTTCTGGAACGATGACTCGTGGTAAATTAACATCAGCACAAACGAAACGTCGTAAAGTACGTCGCTTCTTAGAGGGTGCTGGTTTATATGAAGCAATCACGTATTCATTAACGAGCGCTGACAAAGCGAAACAATACATGATTGAGCCAAACGAAAAGGCACCTGTAAACCTTGCACTTCCAATGAGTGAAGAGCGTAGCCAACTTCGTTTAAGCTTAGTGCCACAATTGCTAGAAGCAGTTTCATACAATGTTGCTCGTAAAAACGACAGCGTTGCTTTATACGAAGTAGGTTCTATCTTCTTACCAACAGAAGCAGGAGAACTTCCGAAAGAAGAACAACACCTTGCAGGTGTTATGACAGGTCTTGCTCTTCACCATGCATGGCAAGGTGAGAAGAAAGTAGTAGACTTCTTCGTTGTGAAAGGTGTACTAGAAGGACTATTCGACGTACTTGGCGTTTCAAACCAAATCACATATGCACCAGCGAAACGTGAAGGTATGCACCCAGGTCGTACAGCTGACATCGTATTAGATGGCGAAGTAATTGGTTTCATCGGTCAATTGCACCCAGAAGCAGAAAAACAATTAGATGTGAAAAATACATTCGTATTTGAACTATCTCTTGTAAAAATATTCGGTGCAGACGCTGAAGAAACTTACTACTCAGCAATTCCGCGTTTCCCATCTATGACACGTGACATGGCTGTTGTAGTAACAAAAGAAACAAAAGCTGGTGAAATGAAGCAAGTCATTGCTGAAGCTGGCGGAGAACTTTTGAAAGACGTAACACTATTCGACTTATACGAAGGTGAAAAAATGGAAGAAGGCAAGAAATCACTTGCATTCTCTATGACTTACTTCGATGCAGAACGTACGTTAACAGATGAAGAAGTAACAGAAGCGCATAACCGTGTATTAACAACGGTAGAAGAGAAATTTGGTGCGGAGTTACGTAAGTAATTAGAAAATTGCCGGATTCATTCCGGCAATTTTTTTATTGCACAATCGTCGACAGATGTCGGTAAGTCGATATATTACAAAAATCGCTTATATATTTTATGGCATCTTGCATCTTTCTCTCGAATGTAGTACATTAATTTTAGTTTAACAAAATGAAAGACGATGATAAGGAAAAGTAGTATATACTATAATCCAAAGCGAGTCAGGGGCGGTGAGAGCCTGATGAGGCGGTATATGTGAAGAACACCTTGGAGTTGCTAACCGAAATTGAATCTTGTATTCAAGAGTAGACTTAGACGGGAAGCCGGCCTGTTACAAACCGGGAAGTATGTATTACATACGAGTTAAAGTTGGTCTTTATGACAAATTGGGTGGTACCGCGAAGTTTAACCTTTCGTCCCTTTATGGATGAAAGGTTTTTTTGTATTTAAATATATCAGCAAAGGAGAATTTCACTATGGAAAACACATTAGTAAAAAGTCTGTATAGAGATACAGAAAAGTATGCAGGTCAAACAGTACAAGTATCAGGGTGGATTCGTAATTTACGTGATTCAAAAGCATTTGGTTTCATCGAATTAAACGACGGTAGCTTTTTCAAAAGCGTTCAAATCGTTTTCGATACAGAATTAGAGAACTTTAAAGAAATTGCAAAGCTTCCACTTAGCTCTTCAGTGAAAGTAGAAGGTAAAGTAATTGCAACGCCTGGAGCGAAGCAACCATTTGAAATTAAAGCAGAAAAAATTGATATCGAGGGCTTATCAGATTCTGATTACCCACTTCAAAAGAAGCGTCATACGTTTGAATACTTACGTACAATCGCTCACTTACGTCCAAGAACAAATGCATTCTCTGCAACGTTCCGCGTACGTTCTATCGCAGCATTTGCGATTCACCAGTTCTTCCAAGAGCGTGGATTCGTACATGTTCACACACCAATCATCACTGGTAGTGATACAGAAGGTGCTGGCGAAATGTTCCGCGTAACAACACAAGATTTAAACAACGTACCAAAAGGTGAAGACGGACAAGTTGATGAGTCAAAAGACTTCTTCGGTAAAGAAACAAACTTAACAGTAAGTGGACAGCTGAACGCTGAAGCGTATGCATTAGCATTCCGTGATGTATATACATTCGGACCTACATTCCGTGCAGAAAACTCAAACACAACTCGCCACGCTGCTGAGTTCTGGATGGTTGAGCCTGAGATTGCATTCGCTGAGTTAGGCGATGTAATGGATCTTACAGAAGATATGCTGAAATATGCAATGAAATATGTATTAGAGCATGCACCAGAAGAAATGGACTTCTTCAACAGCTTCGTTGATAAAACAGTTCTAGAGCGTATGAACAACGTGATTAACTCTGACTTCGGTCGCATCACATATACAGAAGCAATTAAAGTACTTCAAGAATCAGGTGCTGACTTCAAGTACCCAGTAGAATGGGGTATTGACTTACAAACAGAGCATGAAAGATACTTATCAGAAGAGATCTTCAAACGCCCTGTATTCGTAACTGACTACCCGAAAGACATTAAAGCGTTCTACATGCGTATGAATGAAGATGGAAAAACAGTAGCTGCTACTGACCTTCTAGTTCCTGGCATCGGCGAATTAATCGGCGGAAGTCAACGTGAAGAAAGAATGGACGTTTTAGTAGACAGAATTAAAGAATTAGGTATGAACGAAGAGGACTACTGGTGGTACTTAGAACTTAGAAAATACGGCGGTACAAAACACGCTGGATTCGGTCTAGGTTTCGAGCGCTTCCTAATGTACATCACTGGTATGGCTAACATCCGTGACGTAATTCCATTCCCAAGAACTCCAGGTTCTTCTGAGTTCTAAAATATGAAAAAAGCGAGAGGATTTCCTCTCGCTTTTTTGTTTGCATAGTTTATGACCCCGTAGCAAAAAGTAACGCGAAGGGGTGAGAATAAAATGAGTAAAAAAGTGAAAAAAGATCATTCAAGATCGAGCCTAGGTTCTCCGGAAGTAGAAGGACAAGGAACGACGACACATGAAACAGGTTCTCATAAGGTATCTTCATCTAATAAGAAGCAGAAACAAAGCTAACATAAAAAAGGAGAGTCTTAGGGGCTCTCCTTTTTATGTATTACATCTTGTTATCGTTAATCTCTTTTGTAATTTGATCTATGTCTTTGTCTAATCGATCTAAATAGAAAAACCATAGTAAACTCATGAACACGTGATAGATGGCCATAACGCTAAGGCTATCAGATATGTTTTCGAATGTGGATTTAGTAGTGAAGAAAGTGCCCCAAACAGTAGAAATAATGAAGTAAGAAAGTGGACCTACGAGATGTACGAAAACATATAATAACTTTTTCACTTTTACAGCGTTTATATAAATTCCCTCCTTTAAATTATTGAATGCAGGCTTTTCACTTAGTATCTGAATATTTTCTCTAATTTTGAACTGTCTTTCGTGTGGATCGCCTAGTAAAATATTTAGAATCATTTGTAGAAGTAGCAATGGGAATCTCCTCGTATGTTAGAATAATCTGTATATTGTAATTGTCACAAAACTATAAGGACAATAGTAGGGTGAAACAAAAAACAGGAGTTTGTAGGCTCCTGTTTTTGTCGATACTATTTTAATAAGCGAAACGCCTTCTCCGTATTAGCGAAATGCAGTTTCACAAACTCGGATAATCGTTCTTTACCAAGCTTTTGAATTAATTTAGCTGCAGCAATATCAACTTGTTTACCAGCACCTTTTGGAAGTGGCATACCAGCTTTTTTGCTTAGTTCGTCAAACTGTTTTACGAATGAGTAGCGAGCTAAAATAGAAGCAGCGGCTACTGCTAAATGGACGCTTTCACCTTTCGTCGCGAAATAAACATTTTCACGCTGTACCTGTTTTTGTTTTGCTAAATATTTATAGTATGTATCAGGTTGTGTGAATTGATCGATTAAGACGCCTTCAGGTTTTGTAGGTGCCATTTTACCTAATAAGTTTGTAATAGCTTTATTATGTAGCAAGGCTTTTAGCTTACCTTGGTTGTTTCCTTTATCAAATAGCTCGTTATATTTTTCATTATGAAGGACAAGAGAGCTGTAAGGAACAACATGTAGAAGTTGTTTCGCAATGGCAGTAATTTGATCGTCATTTAAGTTTTTAGAGTCTTTTACACCAAGTTCTTTTAGTAGTGGAATTTGCTTTGCATCTACATATACAGCAACGACTGTCATCGGTCCAAAGAAATCTCCCGTACCAACTTCATCAGACCCTACAATAGACATTGTACTGATGGAAGCAGGCGGTGCATAACGATGTGAATCGACAGTTTTTTTTACAGCTGTTTTGGGTGTTTGAGAGACAGTTTGCCAACGAGAAGCTTCTGCTTCAGCGCGGCCTCCTTGGAACATTACTTTTCCAGATTTATACGCTGTAATCGTGCAAGATGGTACCTTTGCCATGAAGATCCCGCCTTGCGGAGTTTTCGGGCTAAGCGAATGTTTATATTGTTGTTTCATGTCTTCAATTACTGTAGAATTTGTTTGAATTACGATAGAATTTGACATAATGGTCGCCCCTTTTTTTATATTGTTATTTTTATCATATCGGATTGTTCTTTCTGTTTCCATATTATGAAGGTTCATGGTATGATAAACTTTAGGATTCTGTACGTGATTGGAGGCCGGTGAGTTGTCACAACAAAAGGGAAAGAAAAGTCGAATTAATGTAGAAATCTATGGTCAACAATATTCAGTTGTTGGCGATGAAAGTACAAGTCATATCCGCATGGTAGCAGCGATTGTGGATGATAAAATGCGCGAACTCAATGCCAAGAATCCTTCGCTTGACACGAGTAGACTAGCGGTATTGACGGCGGTAAACGTCATACACGATTACATAAAATTAAAAGAAGAACATGAGAAATTGAAAGAAAGTATGACAAAAAAAGGAATGGAATAACATGATTGATATTATTATCATTTTACTGCTTGTTATGGGATTTTTCCTCGGCTTACGCAGAGGGTTTATTCTGCAACTTGTAAAGTTAACAAGCTTTATTATCGCATACCTTGTTGCATACTGGTACTGTAAAGATTTAGCGCCAGCACTTGCGAAATTTATTCCGTATCCATTTGATAAAAACGTATCTGTTCCAGAATGGATTGATGCAAATAATATTGAGACAGTATTTTATCAAGCGCTTGCGTTTATCATATTGTTTATTATCACTAAAATTGCACTTTCATTACTTGGTAATTTGTTAAATATGTTTGCAGAAATACCGGTTTTAAAGCAAGTAAATGCGTTTGCGGGGGCAATCCTCGGATTTTTAGAAGTATATATTATTTTGTTTGTCTTAATTATCATTGGAAACATACTTCCGATTGAACAAGTACAAACACCATTACAAAAATCATCAATTAGCAAAATAATTGTAGACGATACACCGATTCTATCTGAAAAGGTGAAGGAACTATGGCAGACAGGTAGCAGAGTATAACTTCTCTTTTTTCGGAAAGAGAAGTTTTTTTCTATGAAAGAAAGGCGGGGCAATGATGAAAGTAAATAAAAAACAAGTTATCAAATTATTAGAGACAATCGGGCTTTTTATGGAACTAAAGGGTGCGAATCCATTTAAAATATCTGCATTTCGTAAAGCGGCAGCAGCATTAGAAAGTGACGATCGTAGTCTTTCTGAAATTGAAGATTTCACAAAGATTCCAGGCATCGGAAAAGGAACAGCAGCCGTTATTCAAGAATATATAGAATCGGGAACATCTGAAGTATTACAAGAACTTGAGAAAGAAGTACCAAGTAGCTTATTGCCGTTATTAAAACTACCAGGACTTGGTGGTAAGAAGGTAGCTAAGTTATATAAAGAACTTGGTGTTGTTGATATGGAATCGCTAAAAGCTGTTTGTGAGGAAAATAAAGTACAGGCTTTAGCAGGTTTCGGTAAGAAGACAGAAGAGAAAATATTAGAAGCAATCGATCAAGTAGGCTCTCGTCCAGAGCGTTTACCAATTGCGATGGTATTGCCTATTGCCGGGGAAATAGAGGAGAAATTGTCGAATATTGCTGAAGTAATTCGTTTCTCTCGCGCTGGTAGCTTACGCCGCGCGAGAGAAACAGTGAAAGATTTAGATTTTATCATTGCAACGACAGAACCAGCAGCGGTACGTGAGCATTTACTACAATTCGATAATATGATTGAAGTAATCGCAAGTGGAGATACAAAAGTTTCTGTCCGTCTTCAATATGAATATGATATTTCAATTGATTTTCGTTTAGTAAAACCAGAAGAGTTTATTACAACTCTTCACCATTTCACAGGATCAAAAGACCATAACGTAAAAATGCGTCAAATCGCAAAAGATAAAGGCGAGAAAATTAGTGAGTACGGTGTAGAAAACTTGGAAACAGGTGAAGTGAAAACATTTGAGAATGAAGAAGACTTCTTCGCTCATTTCGGTCTGCCATTTATTCCGCCAGAAGTGCGTGAAGATGGAAAAGAAATTGAATTAATTAAAGAGTATCCGAACTTAATTCAGTTTTCCGATATACAAGGTGATTTACATATGCATACAACTTGGAGTGACGGTGCTTTTTCTATTGAAGAAATGGTACAAGCGTGCCGTGCTCGTGGATATAAGTTTATGGCGATTACTGATCACTCGCAATATTTGAAAGTAGCGAATGGTTTAACGAAAGAGCGTCTTCGTGAGCAAGCGAAAGAAATTGAACGTATGAATGAAAAGTATCCAGACATTACAATTTTACGCGGAATTGAAATGGACATTTTACCAGATGCCTCGCTTGATTTTGATGATGAAGTATTAGAAGAATTAGACTATGTCATTGGAGCGATCCACTCTAGCTTCTCACAAGACCGTGAAACGATTATGAAACGTCTGCGTACTGCACTTGAGAATAAACATGTCACAATGATTGCTCATCCGACAGGACGTCTTCTCGGGCGCCGTGAGGGTTATGATGTAGATACAGATTTATTAATTGAACTCGCAAAAGAGACAAATACAGTTTTAGAATTAAATGCGAATCCGAACCGTCTAGATTTAAGCGCGAAATTATTAAAACAAGCACAAGATGCTGGTGTAAAAGTAGCGATTAATACGGATGCTCATACACTTGAAATGTTAGAAGATATGGAAACAGGTGTAGCTGCAGCACGTAAAGGTTGGATTCAAAAAGATAACGTGATTAACACGTGGGATATTGAACGTTTATTAGACTATATTAAACGTAATAAGTAACACAAGGGGGACCTGCAACATGTTAGAAAGAACGTTGCGTGTATTAGAATACAATAAAGTAAAAGAACAATTACTTGAACATACAGCCTCTTCACTTGGCCGTGATAAAGTGAAGCATTTAGTGCCGAGCACTGATTTTGAAGAAATTGTAGAAATGCAAGATACAACGGATGAAGCAGCGAAAGTCATTCGTTTAAAAGGTAGTGCACCATTAGGTGGCATTACGGATATTCGTTCAAATGTGAAGCGTGCAAAGATTGGAAGCATGTTAAGCCCGAATGAGCTACTTGATATTGCGAATACGATGTATGGTAGTCGCAATATGAAACGTTTCATTGAAGATATGGTTGATAACGGTGTCGAGCTTCCGATTTTAGAAACTCATGTCGCTCAAATTGTATCTTTATATGATTTAGAAAAGAAAATTACAAATTGCATCGGTGATGGCGGTGAAGTAGTCGATAGCGCGAGTGATAAACTGCGTGGTATTCGTACTCAAATTCGTACTGCGGAAAGTCGTATTCGTGAAAAGTTAGAAAATATGACGCGTTCTTCAAACGCGCAAAAGATGCTGTCTGACTCGATTGTAACGATTCGTAACGAACGTTACGTAATCCCAGTAAAACAAGAATACCGCGGCGTATATGGTGGTATTGTTCACGATCAATCTGCTTCTGGACAAACGTTATTTATTGAACCGCAAGTCATTGTAGAATTAAATAATGCACTACAAGAAGCACGAGTGAAAGAAAAACAAGAAATTGAACGTATATTATTAATGTTAACAGAAGAAGTGGCAGTAGAAGCCGATATCGTTTTATCAAACGTAGAAGTAGTTGCAAATCTTGATTTCATCTTTGCGAAAGCTTTTTATGCGAAGCGAATTAAAGCAACGAAACCAATCGTAAATAACGAGCGTTATATGGATTTAAGACAAGCTCGTCATCCGCTAATCGATCCAGAAATTATTGTGCCAAATAACATTATGCTAGGTAAAGATTTCACGACAATTGTTATTACAGGACCGAATACAGGTGGTAAAACAGTTACGCTGAAAACAGTTGGTATTTGTGTATTAATGGCGCAATCTGGTCTTCACATTCCAGTAATGGATGAGTCAGAGATTTGTGTATTTAAAAACATCTTTGCTGATATTGGTGATGAGCAGTCGATTGAACAAAGCTTAAGTACGTTCTCCTCACATATGGTGAACATTGTAGATATTTTAGAAAAAGCTGATTTTGAAAGCTTAGTTTTATTTGATGAATTAGGTGCTGGAACAGACCCGCAAGAAGGTGCTGCACTAGCAATTTCGATTTTAGATGAAGTATGTAACCGCGGTGCTCGTGTTGTTGCTACGACGCATTACCCAGAATTAAAAGCATACGGATACAACCGTGAGCAAGTTATTAATGCGAGTGTTGAGTTTGATGTAAATACATTAAGTCCAACTTATAAATTATTAATCGGTGTACCAGGTCGCAGTAACGCCTTTGAAATTTCAAAGCGCCTTGGATTATCTGATCGCGTTATTGATCAAGCACGTAACCACATTAGTACAGATACAAATAAAATTGAAAATATGATTGCGAAGTTAGAAGAAAGCCAGAAGAACGCAGAGCGTGACTGGAACGAAGCAGAGGCACTTCGCAAACAATCTGAGAAACTTCATCGTGAGTTGCAACGTCAAATTATTGAGTTTAACGATGAGCGTGATGAAAAATTATTAAAAGCGCAAAAAGAAGGGGAAGAAAAAGTCGAAGCTGCGAAGAAAGAAGCAGAAGGTATTATTCAAGAACTTCGTCAATTGCGTAAAGCACAGCTTGTAAATGTGAAAGATCATGAGCTTATTGAAGCGAAGAGCCGTCTAGAAGGCACAGCGCCAGAGCTTGTGAAGAAACAAAAAGTAAACGTAAAAAACACTGCGCCGAAACAACAGTTACGGGCAGGTGATGAAGTAAAAGTATTAACGTTCGGTCAAAAGGGTCAATTACTTGAAAAAGTAAGTGATACAGAGTGGAGCGTACAAATCGGTATTCTGAAGATGAAAGTAAAAGAATCTAACATGGAATACATTAACACACCGAAGCAAACAGAGAAAAAAGCAGTCGCAAGTGTGAAGGGTAGAGATTACCACGTTTCATTGGAACTTGATCTTCGCGGTGAACGTTATGAAGATGCAATGATGCGCGTTGAAAAATATTTAGACGATGCCCAGCTTGCAAGTTATCCTCGTGTATCAATCATTCACGGTAAAGGAACAGGAGCGCTTCGCCAAGGTGTACAAGATTACTTGAAGAAGCACCGCGGCGTGAAGAATTACCGTTACGGTGACATGGGCGAGGGAGGCCTAGGCGTAACAGTTGTCGAATTAAAATAGAAAACAACGAAACAAAGGGGAAACCATTATATGTTTATGGACAAACTTGCAAAAGTATTGTTAGCTTGTTGTGGAATATTTTTGGTGATTGGGGTTATTTATTTAGTTGTTTTTGCGAATTGAAAAAGCGTCAATCGTGGCATAATGATATTGCCATAGATTGACGCTTTTAATATATGTGAAAAGGAATAAAACATGAAAATCAACCAATACATAAGCGAAGCAAAATCCTGCTCAAGACGTGAAACAGATCGCCTCATTAAAGCTGGACGCGTGGCTATTAACGGCGAAATATGTACGCACGGTGCACTCGTGAGCGATGGTGATGTAGTAACGATTGATGGGCAGGTTATTGCAAAAGAAGAGAAAGAGAAGGTGTATATAGCCTTTCATAAGCCGGTCGGAATTACTTGTACAGCAGCCGATCATATTGAAGATAATATTATTGATTATATCAATTATCCAGAGCGAATCTTTCCAGTTGGGCGATTAGATAAAGCATCAGAAGGACTTATCTTATTAACGAATGACGGTACGATTGCGAATCAAATTTTACATGGTGATCATGAGCACGAGAAAGAATATGTTGTCACAGTCGATAAACCTTTTACGGACTGGTTTATTAATGAGATGTCCAGCGGTGTAAAGATTAAAGATGGTATGACGAAGCCGTGTAAAGTGACGAGAGTCGATCAATCAACATTTCGTATCATTTTAACGCAAGGGATGAACAGGCAAATTCGTAGAATGAGCCGTGCTTTCGGGTTTACTGTAATAAAGCTAAAGCGAGTACGCATTATGAATATAGAGCTAAATGAGCTTGAAGTAGGAAAGTGGAGGAGCGTTACATCGGAGGAATTAGACATTCTAATAGATCAGTTATAGGGAGGAAAAGTTTTCTCCCAATATTTTTTTGTCAGAAAAAATAAAACTATTGATTTTTTAAAAAATAGCCCATATAATAAAAAACAACAAGTTTCGACAAGATATTTTATAAAAGTAATGATGAGGACATGAGTTGTATTTTACGATTCTCAGAGAGGGGAGCCTTAGGCTGTGAGCTTCCTAATACGAAAAGACAAGCTTACCACCTCTAAACTTCAAGAGTGAACTGCATACATGATGCATTGTAATTCTTGACGGATAAAACCGTTATCAATTTACACGAGCTATAAAATGAGCTTATTTTGCTATAAATTCATTTTATTAGAATAAGGGTGGAACCACGATTTCAACACTCGTCCCTTTGTTAGGGACGGGTGTTTTTTGCGTTCTTTTACGGGGAAGTGTGCTTGAAAGAGGATATGTGACGGATTCTTTTTCAGAATATTTTGTTAATTAATTATTTTAGGAGGTTAGTAGAAATGAAATCATCTTTAAAGTTTTCAGAGATGTTTGCAATAAGTTTAATGTTATTTGCACTGTTTTTTGGTGCAGGTAATATGATTTTTCCACCAGCGTTAGGGCAAGGTGCTGGAACGGACGTATGGATCGCGCTGTTTGGTTTTATTGTAACAGGCGTTGGACTACCTTTATTAGGCGTAATTGTTATAGCTTTAAAGGGAGATATTAATGAGCTAGCAGGACGTGTACATCCTATATTCGCACTTGTTTTTATCACTGCCATTTATTTATGTTTAGGCGTATTCGTAAGTGTGCCGCGTACAGGAACAGTAGCTTATGAGATGAGTGTTGCACCGTTTTTACCAAGTGAGATAGCAGGTCAGTCATATCCACTTGTTATCTTTACACTTATTTTCTTTGCAGTAACTTTCTATTTAGCTTTAAATCCTTCGAAATTAGTGGGGCGTATTGGTAAAGTGCTAACTCCAATATTATTAGCTGTTATTGCAATTATCGTAGGTAAAGCACTTATTACACCAATTGGAGAATTTGGTGCACCGACAGAAGTGTATAGTGCTCCTCTCTTCAAAGGATTTATTGATGGATATTTAACTTTAGATGGACTTGCAGCACTTGTATTCGGAAATGTTGTAATTCATGCGTTAAAAGAAAAAGGCATTACAAATAAAAATAGTATTGCAAAAGTAACAATCTTTGCAGGGTTTATTGCAGCGCTTGGTCTACTACTTGTGTATTTAGCGCTTGCTTATCTTGGAGCTTCTAGTGTGTCACTTGGAATGGGCGCAAACGGAGGAATTATTTTAACAAATGTGGTGAATCATTTATTTGGCAGTTACGGAACTTTATTACTAGGGATCGCAATTACAGCAGCATGTTTAACAACTTCTGTAGGTATTGTTGCAGCTTGTGGTGATTACTTCTCTTCCTTATTACCAAAGCTTTCTTATCAAAAAGTCGTTTTCATTTTCTGTGTATTAGCATTTATGGTAGCAAATCTTGGGTTAACTCAGTTAAATGCATTAGCATTACCAATCTTAATCGCTATTTATCCAATTGGAATCGTACTTATCGTATTATCACTTGTTGAAAACTACGTTCGTCTTCCATTAGCGATGTATGTGGGGGGGATTGTAGGAGCATTTGCAATCAGTTTCTTTGATGGATTACACAATGCAAACCTTCAAATTGCAGCGCTAGCACCTATTTTAGATAAGATTCCATTATATAGTGTAGGAATTGGTTGGTTAGTTCCAGGCATAATCGGTATAGGATTTGGTTATATAGTTTCTAAGTTTCAAAAGCAGGAAATTGCTGTAGAAAAATAGAGAAAAGAGGCTTTCTATAATAGAAAGTCTCTTTTTTTGTAGAAAAAGCCATATATAGAGAAATTCAGATATTAAAAATTTTATACGTAATATAGTTGACAAAAAAATTATGAGTAGGCTAAGATTGACTTAGTTGTGGAAATATTGGAAGGGAAGTGAGGGATAAGGGGTTTCTATAACTATAGTGTTGTTATGGGAAGAGGTGAAAGAAGAGGCGAAGAGATAGTTTATTTTTTTTGATTTATATTGAGAATGATAATCAATAAAAAAGTTTTATAATTTTTTCTCAGTTTCTATGCCTTTGTATAAGGAATAGGGTGAGATATTATTTTTAATATTCAATGAGAATGATAATCAATAATACTTATGTTACATAAAAGAATGCTAATTAAATAATAGGTAAAAGAGATTATTTTTTTCTTATAAATTGAGAATAATTATCATTTTCAAAAAAGTGAAATGAAAGATAACCAAGGAGGAAACAAGAAAAATGAAAAAGGTTTCTGTATTACCCGCTTTTATTATAACGTTCGTATGTATGCTAGCTTTTCTTGTAATGCCATACGGAAATGCTTCAGCAAAACTAGCTGATGGTACTTACGATATTAATTACGTAATTCAAAAAGCGGAAAATGATTCAGCTTCAATGGCAAATGACTATTTTGAAAAGCCAGCAAAATTAGTAGTGAAAAACGGTGAGATGAGAGTACAAGTTCCGATGAATCATAGTGCTTGGATTACAGAATTTAAAGCACCAGAGAACGGGGATTTTGTTGATGCGAAAGTTGTTAGTAAAGATGAATCGGCAGATAAAAGAACAGTAGAGTTTAAAGTAGATGATTTATCCAAACCGGCAGCTGTAAAAATTCATGTTGTTGTACCAAATGCAAACTATGACCACCACTACACAATTCGTTTTGCTTTTGATGCAAATGTAAAAGCTGTAGGTGGCGATAACGGCATAGCTGCTACTACAAAAAATAATGATCAAGCGAAAACAGATACACAAGTAAAAGAAGAGAAAACAAAAGTAGAGAGTAAGGAAACAGCTAAAGAAGTGAACAAAGAAACAAAAAATGAAAATGGAAAAGCTGAAAAAACAGATAATCCAAAAACAGGCGATGAAGCACGTATTGGATTGTTTGCAGTGTTAATTCTTATTTCAGGTGCTTTCTTAATTCGTAAAGTGAAGTTGAGTAAATAAATCTTTTGAAGGGTGATGAATATATGTTTAAACAATTTAAAATGATTATTGCCGTATTTGCTGTTTTATTTACGTTTATCGCAACACTAGGTTTACAAGATGCAAAGGCTGCTACAAAACTAGCTGATGGAAAATATAATATTGCTTTTACTGTATGGAAAGGCGATAAAGATGAATCGTCTAGAATGAATAGTTATTTTGAAAGCCCAGCAACATTAACAGTTAAAAATGGAAAACAATATGTTTCATTTAAAGTGAAAGATAGTGCTTCTATTAAAAGTTTCCAAGTAGAAAAAGGTGGTCAATTTGTAGAAACAACCGTGTTAAGTGAAAACAAAAAAGATAATACTAGAGTTGTAGAATTTGAAGTTGCTGACTTGTCAAAAAAACTAAATGGCAAGGTGAAAATTAATATTCCAATTATTAATTATAATGCTTCGTATGATATTCGCTTTGTATTTGATGGGAATAGTATTAAATAATTTTCAAAAGGGAGAGTCGTTCCATTGAACAGGTATACAAAAATTATTGTTGCTATGTTTTTAATGATATTTACATTCGTATCAACATTACAACCACTTGCAGTTCAAGCAGCTACCAAGTTGGCTGACGGTGAATATTCAATTGGCTTCAAAGTTTTAAAAGATACATCAGATGAAGAATCAATGATGAATCAATATTCAGTAAGCCCGGGAACTTTAAAAGTGAAGGATGGGAAAAAGAAAGTATCCTTTACATTAACAAATAGTTCATGGATTACGAAGTTTGAAACAGAAAAAGCAGGTAAGCTAGTTGCGACAAATGTAATTAGTGAAGATAAAGAAAAAGATACAAGAGTAGTAGAATTTGATGTAGAAGATGTAGAGAAGGTATTAAATGCAAAAGTAAAAGTAGATATTGATTTTTTAAATTATCATCATGAGTACGACGTTCGTATTGCATTTGATCAAAATAGCATTACACCAATTCATGTAGAAAAACCAAATGAAAAAGAGGACCCAGCTAATAAGCCAGATCCAAATGAAACTACCGATCCAGGTCAGAAGCCCGACCAAAAGCCTGACCCAGATCAACAACCAAATTCTAACACAATTACAGATGGTGCGTACAGCATTCCATTTAAAGTGTTAAAAGATCAAACAGATGAAGAATCTAAGATGAATACTTACATGGTAAATCCAGGAGTATTAAAAGTAGAAAACGGTAAGAAAAAAGCAATTGTAACACTAAAAAGTAGCTCATTAATTAAAAATTTCCAAACGGAAAAAGATGGCGTATTTGTTGATGCAAAAGTAGTGAGTGAGGATAAGGAAAAAGATACAAGAGTAGTAGAGTTTGAAGTAAACGATTTATCTAAAAAACTAAATACAAAAGTATTTATCGAAATGGCATCAAGAAATTATAAGCAAACGCATGATGTACAACTTTTATTTGAACAAGATAAACTTGAACAAATTAAAAATGAAGAGAAAAAACCAGAAGTAGAAAAACCGGAAGCAGAAAAACCAGAAGTAGAAAAACCGGAAGCAGAAAAACCAGAAGTAGAAAAACCGGAAGCAGAAAAACCGGAAGCAGAAAAACCAGAAGTAGAAAAACCAGAAGCAGAAAAACCGGAAGCAGAAAAACCAGATGAAAATAAAAAACCAGATGCTGAAACAATTAAAGATGGTGAATACAGCATCAATTTTAAAGCGTTAAAAGATCAAACAGACGAAATTTCAATGATGAACACATATACAAAAAGTCCAGGTGTGCTAAAAGTAAAAGATGGTAAGAAGTATGTATCATTTACGTTAACGAACAGTTCTTGGATTACAAAATTTGAATTTGAGAAAAATGGTTCGTTTGTTGATGCAAATGTAATAAGTGAAAATAAAAAAGCTGATACACGCGTAGTGGAAGTAGAAGTGCCAGATTTATCGAAAAAGTTAAATGCAAAAGTAAAAGTAGATATCGATTCAATGAATTATCACCATTTTTACGATATTCAATTTGCATTTGATAAAGGTAGCATTAAGCCGTTAGATAACCAAGGCGGAAACAACAACCAAGGTGGAAACGACAATCAAGGCGGAAATAACAACCAAGGCGGAAACAACAACCAAGGTGGAAACGACAATCAAGGCGGAAATAACAACCAAGGCGGAAATAACAACCAAGGTGGAAATAACAACCAAGGTGGAAACGACAATCAAGGTGGAAACAATAACCAAGATAATAACACAACAATTGATCCAAAAGCTCTTAAAGATGGTGAATACAGCATTGGCTTTAAAGTGTTAAAAGATCAAACAGATGAAATCTCAATGATGAACACATACACAAAAAGCCCAGGTGTATTAAAAGTAAAAGATGGTAAGAAATACGTATCGTTTACATTAACAAATAGTACATGGATTACGAAATTTGAATTTGAGAAGAATGGTTCTTTCGTTAATGCAAAAGTGTTAAGTGAAAATAAAGAACAAAATACAAGAGTAGTAGAAGTAGAAGTAAACGATTTGTCTAAAAAATTAAATGCAAAAGTAAAAGTAGATATTGATTCAATGAATTATCACCATTTCTACGATGTTCAATTTGTATTTGATCAAGACAGTATTAAAGCTTTAGGGAACCAAGGTGGAAACGACAACCAAGGCGGAAACGACAACCAAGGTGGAAACGACAACCAAGGTGGAAACAACAACCAAGGTGGAAATAATAACCCGAGAGTAATAGTTGATCCGAAAAATTTAGTAGATGGCCAATATGATATTACATTTAAAGTATTAAAAGATAAAACAGATGAAATTTCAAAGATGCATGACTATGTTGTAAATCCAGCGAAATTAATCGTAAAAGATGGTAAAAAATACATTGAGATGACGCTGAAAAATAGTGCGTGGATTACGAAATTCCAAACGGAAAACAAGGAACTATTCGCTGATGCGAAAGTAGTAAGCGAAGATAAAAATGCAAATACGCGAGTAGTACAGTTTGAAGTAGAAGATCTATTTAAAAAATTAAACGCAAAAGTAAAGGTAGACATCGATGAGATGAACTATCATCATTTCTACGATGTACAAATTCAATTTGATACAAATAATATCGGCGCGTTAGGAACTATTAAAGAGGAACCGAAGAATGAACCGGAAAATCCAGTGACTACACCGAAAGTAGATAATGTAAAAACAGTAGGTACTCCTGATTTTAACCGAAATGCAGATGGTCAGAAGAAAAAAGAAGATACAAAAAATGATTCAAAAAAAGAGAAAAACTCAAAAACTGCAGATACAGCACAACTTGGTTTATATATGGTGTTACTGCTAGGTTCACTTGCTTTACTAGTTCGTAAATATAGAGCAGGTAGATTGTAATTTTTGGAGTCTTGATGCATGTTCGCGTGCATCAAGACTTGTTTCATATTGTATGGAAGGGAGTGGTGATTGAGAGTGAAGAAAATCGTAAGTGTACTAATGGCTATCATTTTGTTAATGAGTATAGCCGGGTGCTCGTCACCAAAAAAAGAAACAGCAAAGCAGGTAAAGAGTGAGAGTAAAGAGCGCGTTGTTGCAACAACAGTGGCTGTTACTGAAATTATGGATGCGTTAGAAGTAGATTTAGTCGGTGTTCCAACAAGTTCTAAAACTTTACCGAAGCGATATAAAGGTTTACCTGAAGTTGGGAATCCAATGAGTCCAGATATGGAAAAGGTAAAGTCATTAAAGCCTTCAGAAGTGTTATCTGTGACAACACTTGAATACGAATTAAAGCCAGTTTTTGATGGTGTGGGTATGAAAGCAAACTTTTTAGATTTAACGAGTTTAAAAAATATGCAAAGTTCTATTAGCGATTTAGGTAAGAAATATGGACGTGAAAAACAGGCTGAAGCAGTAGTAACTAAGTTAGATAAAAAGGTTGCTAGCATTCAAAAGGAAGTAAAAGGAAAGAAAGAACCGACAGTGCTTATTTTATTAGGTGTGCCGGGAAGTTATTTAGTAGCAACAGAGTATTCTTATATTGGAGATTTAGTAAAACAATTAGGTGGTAAAAATATTGTGCAAGGTGAACAAGTAGAATATTTAGCTTCTAATACAGAGTATTTAAAGAAAGCTGATCCAGATATTATTTTACGAGCAGCTCATGGTATGCCTGATGAGGTTGTAAAAATGTTTGATAAAGAATTTAAAACAAATGATATTTGGAAACACTTTGCTGCGGTTAAAAATAACCGTGTTTATGATTTAGAAGAGCGTTTATTTGGAACGACAGGCAATTTAGCAGCAATTGAAGCTTTAGATGAATTGAAAAAAATGATGTATCCGTGATGCATTTTAATATAAAGGAAGAGTAGAATGAATAAAAAAACTTGGAGTTTCCTCATTGTTACTGCATTGCTCATTGTTATGACATCATTGTCAGCGATGAAAGGGAGTTTAGAAGTAGGTATTGTTGAACTTGTACAAGGGATATTTATAGGTGGAAATGAAGATGTTGAAGTCATTAAAGATTTACGTTTCCCTCGTATTATTATTGCGCTGTTCACTGGAGCGGCTCTTGCTGTTTCAGGGGTGCTTTTTCAAGCTGTTATGAAGAATCCACTCGCTGATGCTGGGGTAATCGGTATATCTTCAGGAGCAAGTTTTATGACACTCGTTATTATTACTTTGTTCCCGCAATTCTTTTTCTGGACCCCCGTATTCGCCTTTTTAGGTGGTGCGCTTGCGTGTTATCTCGTTTATTCGTTTTCATGGAAGTCAGGGTTAAGCCCACTTCGCATTATTTTAATTGGTATTGCCATTAATGCGATGTTTACTGGATTAAATGAATCATTCGTTACGATTTGTGGGTATTTTATTAAAAGTATTAAGCAAACGACGACTTCTAACATAACAATGAAGACGTGGGGCGATGTAGAAATAATGGTGACTTATGGAACGATTGGTCTTATTCTTGCTCTGTTCGTAGGAGCTTGGTGTAACTTATTATCGCTACAAGATAAGACTGCGAAAAACTTAGGCTTGCACGTGACGAGAGTTCGTCTTATTATTTCTGCCATTGCAGTACTCTTAGCGGCAGTATCAACAGCGATTGCAGGTGTTATTGCTTTTGTAGGATTGCTAGTTCCGCATATTTCAAGACAATTGGTCGGTTCAGACCATAAAGTATTAATTCCATTTTCTGCTCTTGCAGGGGCGTTATTAATTTTGACGGCGGATACGATTGGAAGGTTAATTGTGCCACCTAATGAAATTCCAGCAGCAACAATTATGGCGGTTATTGGTGGTCCATTCTTAATATTCTTGCTTAGAAAGAGTGATAAAGTTCATGGAAATTAAAAATGTAACCTTTTCATATGATAACGTAACAAATCGTTTAAAGTCTGTTAGTAGTGAAATAGAAATTGGGAAAATTACAACAATCATTGGCCCGAATGGATGCGGGAAATCAACATTACTTAGTGTCATGTCTAGAAATCACGTTCCTAGCAGTGGAGAAGTAATACTTGATGGGAAAGCGATTAGTGAATATAAACCGAAAGAGTTTGCTAGAAAGCTAGCAGTTGTCCACCAACAAAATGAGGCTCCAGCAGATATTACAGTGGAAAAGCTAATAAGCTTTGGGCGTATGCCATATAAAAATATTTTCTCTCCGCAAACAGATGAAGATAGAGAAGCGATAGAGCGTGCACTAGTATGTACGAATTTACAAAGTAAGCGTGATAAGCCAATCTATGCTTTATCCGGTGGAGAGAGGCAGCGAGTTTGGATCGCAATGACATTAGCTCAAAATACACCAATGCTTTTCTTAGATGAACCGACAACCTATTTAGATATTTACTATCAGCTAGAAATATTAGAATTAGTGAAAGAGTTAAATGAAGTGTATGGATTAACGATTGTAATGGTATTACATGATATTAATCAAGCCATTCGTTATAGCGACCATATTATCGTTATGAAAGATGGAGAGATCATTACGAAAGGTAATCCTAATGATGTAATAACAGAAGAGATGGTTAAAGCAATATATGGTGTAGATGTCATTGTAAAACAGGATGAAGATACTGGATTGTATATGGTACCTATGGGAATCTAAAGGCTGAGTATAATCCGTTTTGAGGTGATAATTTGAATAGCAAGAACGGACGGAAAAAGAATTCTTTTTTTCAACGCATACTTACAATTGCGTTTTTAGGAATCTTTTTCTATTCAATGTATGAGTTGGGTGGGATTTTCATGGATTATTATGAAAATCGTAAAGTAATGGCTGAGGCACAACATATTTATAAAAGAAGTCCAATGGAAGAAAAATCGGAAGACGGAGAGGTACGTAAACAGTTTCAGGATCTCCAGAAAATTAATCCAGAGATAGTCGGATGGATTACGATGGATGATACACAAATTAATTATCCAATCGTTCAAGCAAAAGATAATGATTACTATTTATTTCGTAATTATAAAGGTGAAGATATGAGAGCGGGAAGCATTTTTATGGACCATCGTAATGATGTGAAATCTCAAAATCGAAATACGATTTTATATGGCCATCGTATGAAAGACGGTTCTATGTTTGGTAGTTTAAAAAAAATGTTGGATGAAGACTTTTTCATGTCCCATCGTAAATTATATTACGATACATTATTTGAAGGATACGACGTTGAAGTTTTTTCAGTATATACGACAACAACGGACTTTTATTACATTGAAACGGATTTTGAAAATGATGCAGTATATACATCGTTCTTAAAGGAAGTTCAAGAAAAATCACTGTACAAAACGGATACGGAATTGACGGCTAATGATGAAATCGTAACACTTTCTACTTGTGACTATGCGCTTGATCCAGAGGCTGGAAGGCTAGTTATACACGCAAAGTTAGTAAAAAGAAATTAAAGAAAAAAGTATAGAATATGAGAAGTGATAGATAACGCTTCTCATATTCTATACTTTAAAAAAGAACTGTTTTTACTGTGCTGCAGCCATTGGCATACGTACAACTTTTACATCATAGTAAGCAATTTTATTATCAAGAATATATTCTGGCATTCCACCTTGATGTGAGTGAGCATCTTTAAATGCGGCGCTCTTTGTCCAACCTTGGAAATCTTCTTTTGCATTCCATCGAGTGCTAATTGTTACCTCATCATAATCAACTGTATTTTGCGTTAAAAGAACTTCTAGACCTAAAAAGCCTGGCATCGTTTCAACTTTACCTACTTTATTAAAACGCTCAATTAATTTATGTCCATTTCCCTTTGTAATTTTAGCTGTATTTGTAACAATAATCATGTTTATTCCTCCTATAAATGTAGCTATATTTTCAAGAACTCATATACATTAAATGATAATGAAAATCATTATCATTGTCAATGGTAAATGTGAAATATATAATTTTTTTCTATTATTTTGGACAGTGAGATTTCCATTTCAAAACGTAGTAAATATGTGGCGGTTAAGTGCGAGAATGAGCGAGTTGTACTAGCAAAGCAATAATATGGTATAGTGAAACGAGGCTGTTTTTTCAGGCTCGTTTTTTAAATGCTTCCTATAGAGAAAGCATGCAAATGGAAAGGAAGTTATTATATGCGATCAAAAGTAACTATAAAAATAAAACCGAAATTTATAAAAGAAATTAAAAGTGGATATCCACTTATTTTAAAAGATGCAATTCAAAATTTAAACGATGTTCGTGAAGAAGGGACAATCATCAAAGTAGTAGATGAGAAGAACAACTTTGTCGGAAAAGGTTATTATGGAAAACAAAATAAAGGATACGGCTGGATTTTAACGAGAAAAGAGAGTGAACAAATTAATCAATCTTTCTTTGAAAGTAAAATCAAATCTGCCTTACATAAACGAAAACAATTTTATAAATCAAGTGATACGACAGCATTCCGCGCCCTAAACGGTGAAGGTGATGGTCTTGGCGGACTAATTATCGATTATTATGACGGCTACTACGTAGTAAGTTGGTATAGTGAAGGGATTTATACTTTCAGAGATGAGATTATAGCAGCTCTGCAAAAAGTAGCAAACTTTAAAGGCATTTATGAGAAGAAGCGTTTTGATACGAAAGGGAAATATATTGAGGGTGATGATTTCGTAGCAGGAGAGCGCGGTGAGTTCCCGCTTATCGTAAAAGAGAACGGTGTGAACTTCGCTGTTTATTTAAATGACGGGGCAATGGTTGGTGTATTTTTAGATCAACGTAACGTTCGAAAACAAATTCGTGATAAATATGCAAAGGGAAGAACAGTGTTAAATATGTTCTCTTATACAGGTGCTTTCTCTGTATTTGCAGCGCTTGGCGGAGCGAGTAAAACGACGAGTGTTGACCTTGCAAATCGTAGTTTAAGTAAAACGATTGAGCAGTTTAGTGTCAATGAAGTTGATTATGAAGCACAAGATATTATTGTAGAAGATGTATTTCTTTACTTCAAATATGCAGCTAAGAAAAAGATGAAATTTGATATGGTCGTACTTGATCCTCCAAGCTTCGCCCGATCAAAAAAATATACATTTAGTGCAGCAAAAGATTATAAAAATTTATTGAAAGAAACAATTGCTATTACAGAAAATAACGGTATTATCGTTGCTTCTACAAATTGTAGTGCATTCGATATGAAAAAGTTTAAAGGCTTTATCGATACAGCCTTTAAAGAAATGAATGGCAAATATAAAATATTAGAAGAACATTCTTTACCAGAAGATTTCCGTACCATTGATCAATTTAAAGAAGGAGACTATTTAAAAGTAGTTTTCATCGAGAAAATTAAAGGTTAATAAAGAAAAAGGAGCTCGAGTTTACTTGAGCTCCTTTTCTTATTGAACGATATTTTGTACTCTACCGACTTGCCCGTCCTGCAATCGCACTTTAATGCCATGTGGATGGGAAGGGGAGTTTGTTAAAATATCTTTTACAATGCCACGTGTTAATTTGCCTGTTCGTTGATCTTGTTTTAATACAATATCAACTTCAAGACCGGGTGCGATATTAGAACGTTTTTGTCCGTTCATTTACACACCTGTACGTCTACGTTGGTTGTTTGTCTTCTTTGTTTGTTGGTTTTGTAATTTTTTCGTTTCTTGGTTTTGATTTTTTGCATTTTGACCATTTCCATTTCCTTGCTTTTTCTTAGCAAGTTGTTCACGCATTAAATCAGCTAAGCTTACTTTTTTGTTTTCTGACATGATAAGTCTCCTTTATATAAAGTTAATTATGAACAATCGTAGTGAATTTCATCATATCATTGTTAAGGAAGGAAGGGAAGTTGGTTTGAAAATTCATATAACTGTTTCCAGCATTCATTCGTTGCGATACAATTGATATGTTAATGTTTGTAAAAAAAGGGGATAGACATATGTCACATCATATTTTATTAGTTGAAGATGATATTTCAATTCAAGAGATGGTGGAAAAATATTTATTAAAGGAAGGCTTTCAAGTTACGATGGCGTCTGACGGGGAAGCAGGGGTGCAAACCTTTTTTAAATCATCTTTTGATTTAGTGATCCTTGATATAATGATGCCGAAGTTAGACGGATTAGAGGTTGTACGTATTATTCGTGAAAAAAGTGCTGTTCCGATTTTAATGATGTCGGCAAAAGATACAGATGTTGATAAAGCTGTTGGCTTAGGACTTGGAGCAGATGATTACATTTGTAAGCCATTTTCTATGATTGAATTGGCTGCACGTGTAAAAGCAGGGATTCGGCGGTCTACGAAATACTCGGCTACAGAAACAACAGAAAAGATGATTCAGATTGGCGATTTAACAATCGATCCAATTAATTTTACTGTAGAAAAAAACGGGAACCCTCTCAAGCTCACTTTAAAAGAATTTGAGATTTTAAAACTGTTCGTAAAAAATCAAAATCGTGTATTTACAAAAGCGCAAATATATACGTTAGTTTGGAATGAAGAGTATTACGGTGATGATAACGTTATTAATGTTCATATGAGAAGATTGCGTGAGAAAATTGAAAGTGATCCATCTAATCCAGAATATATTAAAACGTTATGGGGCATCGGCTATAAGTTGGAAGTGATGTAATATGGTCAATTTGTTAATAGGTATTATTTTTATATTGTTATGTGTCATTTATATGCAATATAAAATGAGAAAAAATAGTAGTAAAAATTTACGATACACATATGAAAAGTTAGAAAGTATTGTAAATGACAAAACAGGCGAGACGTTACTCGTTATGACAGATGATCTAGAATTGCAAAAATTATTAGTGGCAATTAATCAATTATTAGATGCAAAACAGAAAACGAATGCAGATCATGCCAAAGTAGAAATTTCGATGAGAAAAATGCTTTCAAATATTTCGCATGACTTGAAAACACCACTAACAGTTATTCTTGGATATACAGAAATGTTAAATAAGGATAAAACGATAAGTGAAGAAGAACAACAAATATTACTTGAAAAAGTGCATACGAAAACATTAGAAGTGATGGAGCTAATTCATAAGTTTTTTGATTTGGCAAAATTAGAATCTGGTGACAAAGCAATTGAAATGACAAAAGTAAATATGAATGAAGTTTGCCGCGAGAAGATTTTATCTTTTTATGATTTAGTGACGACGAAAGGTTTTCAGGTTCATATTGATATACCAGAAAGAAATATATACGCACTTGGAAATGTAGAAGTATTAGGCAGAGTATTGAATAATTTAATATCAAATGCAATTACATATGGAGATGATGGAAAGACACTCGGTATGACTTTAAGAGATGATGAAACGAGTGTGTATATAGACGTATGGGATAAAGGAAAAGGAATTGATGAATCTCATATTGATAAAGTGTTTGAGCGAATGTACACACTTGAAGATTCAAGAAATAGATCGTACCAAGGAAGCGGTCTAGGATTAACGATTACGAAACGGCTTGTGGAAGCGATGGACGGAGAAATACATCTTTCTAGTAAGCCCTATGAAAAAACAATTTTTACAGTTGTATTAAAAAAGATGCTGTTTTAGCTTGTAGAGAAGTAAATTCTACAAGCTTTTTTTCAGCGTAAGGAATTTGTAAGGAACGGGTAAGAAAAAAGAGATTTCTGTTGTCTATTATAGAAATATAGAGTATTGCGAAAGGGGAAAGTAACATGACATATATAGTAAAAACAAACCAGTTAACGAAAGTGTTTAAAGGGAAAGAAGTTATTTCCGGTGTTAACATGCATGTGAAAAAAGGAGAAATTTATGGTTTTTTAGGACCAAACGGTGCTGGTAAAACAACGATTATGAAAATGATTACAAATTTAATAAAACCGACGAGTGGTGATATAGAAATTTTCGGTGAGAAATTAACAGATACATCGTATGAAGTATTAAAAAGAATGGGGACAATTATTGAATACCCAATCTTTTATGATAAATTAACGGCGAAAGAAAACTTAGACCTGCATTGTGAATATATGGGCTACTACGATAAAAATGCAATTGACCATGCTTTACATTTAGTGAAACTACAAGGGGTAGATAATAAAAAAGTAAAAGATTTTTCATTAGGAATGAAACAACGACTCGGTATTGCAAGGGCAATCGTGACAAAGCCAGAATTGCTCATTTTAGATGAACCAATTAACGGTTTAGATCCAATTGGCATTAAAGAGTTACGAGACTTATTTAAAATGCTCTGCAAAGAATACGGTATTACATTATTAGTTTCTAGTCATATTTTAGGTGAGATGGAATTAATGGCCGATACAATTGGTGTGATTCAAAATGGAAAACTAATAAAAGAAGTTTCAATGAAGAGTATTAACGGAAAGCAAACAGAGTACATTGAAATCACTGTTCCTGATGTGAAACGTGCAGCTTATATTTTAGAAGATAAACTTGGTATAAAAAACTACAAAATAATGAGTGGAACCATGATTCGTGTGTATGATACGTCAGTGTCTCAGCAGGCCATTTCAAAAGCACTTATTATGAACGATGTGGAAATTGAAAGTATTAATAAGAAACATAGTTCCTTAGAAGAATATTTCTTAAATGTAATGGATGGAGAAGGTATTCATGCTTAATGGACTGTGGCTGAACCTGGTAAGTGGATTTATCGTAATGCTAATAAGTGGAATTTTATATTATAGAAAACCAGAGCGGAAATGGTTGTTAATTCTACTAGTGATAGGAATGTTAAGCTTCGTTACTGCTGGAATTAGAATGTTAGCAGCATAAAGACAGTTATATAAAGAATGGAGGAGTGGTTTGTATGCTTAGATTAATGAAGCTCGAATGGAAGAAACATAAATTATCTAGTTACTTTAAAGGGGTAGCAATTTGTATTATAGCAATTTTCGCTGCAGTAAGCCTTATGGCGTTGGGAATTAAAGCCGAGGGAGACGTGCTCTTCTTTGACTTCACGCAACAAATGGTTTTAATAAACACTTTTATTAGGATAACATTCATTATTTTTAGTTCGGTCATTTTATCACGGTTAGTAATAGACGAGTATAAGAACAAAACAATGCAACTATCGTTTATGTACCCGCTGCAAAGGAAAATGCTAATGAGGGCGAAATTAACAATTGTTTTTTGTTTTTGTTTTGTGAGCACGATTATCGCTACTTTCATTATTAGTTTGCTCGTTTATTTTGTGAGTCCAATGATGGGACTGATTGAAACACCTGCTACGATAGGCGAAATAATAGCTATCGTTCCAGCTACTATTATAAGTGCATTTATGATATCTGGTATAAGTTTAATTCCTTTATTTTTTGGAATGAGAAAGAAATCGACACCTACAACGATTACTTCCGCAGTAATAATTGGTATGCTGATTAGTGGTAACGTTGGGGCTGGAAACGGTCAAGTAAGTATGTTTGATTTTATAGCTATCCCAATTGTGCTCTGTTTATTAGGGATTTTCATTAGTTATCTATCTTATCGTAAAATCGACAAGGTTGATGTGGCATGAAGTAAGCTTAAAACAACAACGAACTGGGGTATGAATGGTGAAAAAGATAATAGTAATTGCAATTTTACTTATTACAATTGCTAGTGTGGTTTTGGGGGTTAAGGTGTTTCAGGGGAAAGGAGGACTATCATGTTACGTCTTATGAAGCTAGAATTGAAAAAGTTTAAGCTTGGCTGGTACGTAAAAGGGGCAGTTATTGCAAATATTACTATACTGGCATTAATGATCTTTACGAGCATCGTTGCTCAAGTAGAAGGTGATCCGGAAATAAGAGATCCGCAGATGATGTTGTTAACGGCTAGTACATTAGTAAGAGCAACATTTATTGTTTTTGGTAGTGTGTTAATCGCAAGGTTAATAATTGGTGAATATAAAAATAAAACAATAATACTTATGTTTTCTTATCCTATTAATCGGAGAAAAATGATGATTAGTAAGTTGGTCATTACAGCGACATTAACATTTATAACAGTTATTGTATCTAACATTTTAATAGTAGGAGTTTTCTTTGGGATAGATAGCTATTTTTCAATTCTTCCTAATCCATTTACAGTAGATCAATTAGTGCAAGAAGGAATAAATCTTGTTCCTTTAGCCATTGCAACTGCGGGAATAAGTTTAATCCCGCTATATTTCGGAATGCGTAAACGTTCAGTGCCAACTACAATTGTTTCATCTATTATTGTTGTGTCAATCGCAATTAATAACCAGCCAATATTTCCGATAGCGACTTTTCTACCTCTTCAATTCACATTTGCAGCGATCGGTATGGTGATTGCTTATTTTGGGATTAAAAATATTGAGAGTGAAGATGCATTATAAAGTTTCACATGAAACAAGTTACAGAAAAAGACAAGATATGTAAACATCTTGTCTTTTTTGTCGTTACATTTTAGGAGCTTCCATTCCAGCCGCAGCCCATTCTTCTTTTGCGGGACCATATACGCCAGGAACTGTTAAGCCGGCTTGTCGCATTAAAACCGTCATTTGCCCGCGGTGGTGATTTTGATGATTAATGAGTGTCATTAAAAATATAGAATTCGGCATAGGGCGACCAAAGAAGTCATTAATAGTAGCTAAGTCTTTATCAGTCCATTTACTTTGAAGTGTTTCAACAAAAGCCGCGTTTACTTTACGGTATTCATCTGCAATTGTTTTTGCAGAAGTTGGAACAGGATAATCTTTCGTTTCTCCTTCAAACTTTAGCCCTGTGCCAGATAGTATCACAGGAATTGCCGTCACGATATGCCAAGCAACTCTTCCTAAAGTCCAATGTTCAGGTGCAATTTCCTGTGATAAAGATGCATCGGTTAATGAATCAAGCATTTTCTGAGTAGACTCTGCTTCGTATGTCCATGATTGTAAAAAGCCTTCAATTGTTTGGTACATTATTGTTATCCCCCTCTACTTATGTTCATAGATTAAGTTCGAGAAGAAATGACAAGTTCCCTTTATGTTTTAATGATGGTATTTAAAATTTTATATATAAATTTTATGATACTATTGAGTGTATATAGAATTATATTAATTTAGGGAGATATTATGAAAAGATTGATTTTAGGAATCATAATTTTATTTTTAATGGTAGGATGTAGCAATGAAACCTATAAAAAAGCAATGGATCAAGGGAAATTGGCGTTAGCGAGTAAAGAATATGACACGGCAGTAGCATCATTTGAGCTAGCATTAGAAGAGAAAAAGGATGATAAAGAAGCAAAGGTATTAAAAGACCAAACTACTAAGATGATAAGTTCGATAAAAGAGAAATCGAGTGGAAATATAGAACAAGCAATAGGTTTGTTTCAAGAAGTAGAAAAGATGAAAGATGGTTCCGCAATCCTTCAAAGTCAAGCGAAAGAACAAAAAGATTCGCTCATAGAGCATAAAGAGTTAAAAGGTCAATATATAGGTCAATTGGAAAAGGCAGAGAAGTTAAAGAGTGATAAAAAGTATGAAGAGGCTAAAGGGATAGTAAATAAAATTGTTAACGATACTGGCCAAAATCAACAATTTATTTCGGAAAATCAACGGGCCGAAGAGCTGAATAAGCAAATCGATGGCTTACTAACTCAACAAGCAGAAGTTAAGAAAAAAGAGGAAGAGTTAAAAAATGAAAAGAAAAAAGAGGCTGATATTGGAAAGTTAAAGGGGTCTTGGATGTCATCAGAAAGTACAGACAGGCCAGTTGGGTTGGAAATAGAATCTATTAATAGTGAGAAAACAGGCGGAGAATTTATGGAACATAATATTTTTGGGAAAGGGACTACTATAGGAGACTTTCGAATATTAAGTGTGGACCAAGGGATTATTTCTGTAGAGCTTGTATTTTTAGTGGGGGAAATAAAGCATAAGGCTGATTTGAAAATTGAGGAGAACACATTAACTGTACATCATGAGTTTATGGGGAGTACTAAATCTGTGAAATTAGTGAGATCAGAGTAATTTATCCGGCTATTCGTCGGACAGTAAAACTTCCACCTCAAGATTCGGCTGGAGCAAAGAAGTTAGGTGGGAGATCCACTGCTCATAAAAGTCCGATTGGTGTGGGCTAATAATCAGCGGGGATGAAGAAACCCCCCACTAATTAAAGTTTCACTTTATTTAGTATATAAAAAGGAGGCTTCTAAAACGAAGCCTCCTTTTTAATTAACCTTCTTCCCACTCTTCCTCATCAACCATAAGAAATAAGGTGCTCCAAGTACAGCAACGACAAGTCCAGAAGGAATTTCTTTCGGATATGCAATTGTTCGTCCGAGTAAATCAGCAATGGAAAGAAGGATTGCTCCAAATAGTGCGGAGCAAACGAATAATCTTTGATGATTCATACCAACGACGATTCGTGCTAAGTGTGGCGCAACAAGACCTAGAAAGGCAATTGTACCGACAGCTGCGATATTTACAGATGCAAGTAGTGTTGCTAACACAATGAGGGCAAGGCGCGTTTTATTTACTGGTTGCCCGAGTCCCGTTGCTAAATCGTCTCCAAGTACGAGAACATCAAGTTGTTTTATTAAGAAAAAGATAATGAATACAAGAATTAGCGATGGATATAGAATGATATTTTCTAAGTGATTCCATCCTCTTGCATACGTGCTACCTGATAGCCATGTTAAAGCAGCAGCAACGTTCAAATTTGCTCTAACGATAAAGATTTGAATAATCGCTGAACCGAGAGCTGAAATACCAATTCCTATTAAAGCAAGGGCTGTTGGGCTAAATCCTGATTTCCATGAGAAGAAGAGAACAATTCCAACTGCAAGTAGTCCGCCGATAAATGCACCAATTGGTAGGAAGAAACCAGGAAGTGCGGGAAAGACATACATAATAGTTAAAGCACCAACACCAGCTCCCGATGAAATACCAATAATAGAAGGATCGGCGAGTGGGTTTCGTAATATACCTTGGAAAACAAGCCCACTTATTGCAAGGCATGCGCCAGCAATAGCAGCAACGAGCATTCTTGGTAAACGAAGGTTCATCATCATATTTTTATCAAATTGTGTTAATTGTCCTGATATAACATTTGTAATACTTTCGATATAAGCGTTACTACCGATTGTAACACCAAGAGTAATTGTCACAATGCAAAGTGTGATAGAGATAATGATTACCTTTTTATAAGAGTAATAGTGAGAACTAGCTCCAGCTGCATTCGCTCCGTTATCATTCATATATTGTTTCGATTTCATCATTCGATAGACTAAGTAAATAAGCCAAGGTGATCCAATCATTGCCGTGACTGCTCCGACAGGAAGTTCAGCCCCAGTTGGATCTATTAGTCTACCAACGACATCAGCTCCAAGTAATAGTACAGCTCCCCATAAGAAAGAAGAGAGAAGGAGAGTAAAGTGTTGACGGTAGCCAATAAGACGCATTAAATGTGGTGCAACTAAGCCAACAAATCCAATTGGTCCAACAACAGTTACAATTACTGCTGTTAAAAAGATCGCAGCAATGAAGGCGATAAGACGTGTTACTGCTGTTTTTTCACCAAGAGAAACAGCGACATCATCACCAAGTAAGAGAATGTTGAGTTTACGAGACGTAAATAGTAAAACTAGGAAAGAAATAATGATAAATGGAAAAGCAAATTGAACGCCATCCCAGTTATTTTGAATAAGAGATCCAGCTCCCCATAAAAATAAACCAGCTGTTTCATTTTCATAGAAAAGCTGCATCGTTCCGGTAAAGGCAGAAAGCATTAATGTAACGACCATACCAGCTAGTGCCATTCTAAGTGGGGTTCCCTTTTTTCCACCAGAAATACGGTATACAAATAAAGCGGTAATAGCACCGCCGATAAATGTGAAAAGAAGTGAATTAATTTGCAGACCTTTTGGTAAAAAAATTGTAGCCGCTACTAGAAAGAAATATGCGCCAGAGTGAATACCCATTGTACTGGATTCAGCAAGTGGATTTTTCGTTAATGTTTGTAAAATGACCCCAGATGCAGCAAGAGCACCTCCAGCTAAAATGGCAATTACGGCCCTAGGTAATCGAAGCATAATTAAAGTTTGATGCTCTAGTGATTGGTTCGGTGAGATAAGAGCATCAATAATCATACTATAGGAAATGTTTGCTTGACCTTGTCCGATATGAATAAAGAAAAGGAGGAGCAAGAGAGCTGCTCCTCCTCCGAATACAAGACTTGCTCGAAGTGTATGTTGTAGGCTATTCATTGTGTAATCACTTCTTCGCTGTCATTACATCTGCTACTTGTGTTGCTAAAGATGTTGCAGACTCAGGACCACCGAAAATCCAAGTGTCGCCTTTTAATTTATACATTTTGTTTTCTTTTTTGAACTTTAATTCTTCCCAAGCAGGGTTGCCTTTTAGTTGAGTGTCAAAAATGTTATCTTCATCCGCTACAATGTAAATGAAGTTTGAATCTTGTACACTTTGTAATGATTCTACAGTTGTTTGTTTGAAACCATCTGGCTCAGATTTTCCTGCTTCAAAAGTATTTGTTAAACCTAATTTTTTTGTAACTTGTAAAGCTAAAGAATTGTCAGTTAAGATACGGAATGTTGGTACGTTTTTAGCAGTAAATGCTTGTGCCATTGCGATGTTTTTATCTTTTAAGTCTGCTTTCTCAATTTTTGCTTTTGCATCAGCGAAGGCTTTATCCATATCAGCTAATACTTTTTTACCTTCTTCTTCTTTTCCAACTGCTTTTGCAATTTGTTTAAATGTTTCTGTCATTTCAGCAAAGTGATCGTTATTGCTTGTTGATGGATCAAACATAACTGTTGGTGCAATTTGCTCTAATTCATTTTTAATTGCTTTACTACGGAATGAAGCTGTGATAATTAAATCTGGTTTTAAACGGCTAATTTCTTCTAAGTTTGGTTGTTGACGTGTCCCTACATCTACAACATCTTTACTTGGTTTTGTTTTTGTATTTACCCATTTATTATAATTCTTAATGTCTGCCATCCCTACTGGCTGAACACCAAGTGCTAATAAGTCTTCTGAATATACCCACTCAAGTACAACTACTTTTTTCGCTGGTTTATCTAACTTTGTTTCCCCTTCAGCGTGTTTAATTGTTATAGCTTGATTTTTATTGTCCGCTTTTGTTTCCTTTTTCTCCTCTTTTTGCTGTCCGCATCCAACAGCGAATAGAAGAACTACTATGAAAATACTGAGAATTTTCTTCATCTTCTGCCCCCAAATTAAGTGTTTTTTGTAACTAGCACCATAAGTGAAAATGGTTATCAATTACAACACCCAAATCATACTATGAGGATAATTTAAGTGTCAATATTTTTTTAAAATTTTGACTAAAAATAACAAGTTATACGGATTTTTATATATTATAGTTGCTATTTATGAAGAATCAGCCTCTTTACTAAAAAGATTGGCGAATGTGGAAAGTTTAAATGGGAACTTGTCTGTGTACGAAAGCGTAATGTGTATGGTTAATAATCTGTGGAGATGGGGCGAAAGTACAAGCAAAAGGAGAGTGAATCGCATGTAATAATTACTAGAATGTATGGAGGAAATCTGTGTTTTATCCCCCACTAGGCTAAGTATTTCTTTGTTATTTAGATAGGTGTTTTTTGATTCGGTGATTACGCTAAAAAGATCGAATGTAAAGGAAGTGATCAACATGTCTTCATGGAGCAATAACATAAATGGATATTGTGGGTGTAATAATCAAAATGGTGTACATGTTGATTCATGCTGTTTTAGTTGCGATGGGACAGTTCCTAAGGTTGGTCCGACGGGAGCGACAGGAATAACAGGAGCAACAGGCTCAACGGGAGCGACAGGAGTAACAGGCGACACAGGGGCAACGGGAGCGACAGGAATAACAGGAGCAACAGGCCCAACGGGAGTGACAGGAGTAACAGGAGCGACGGGAGTAACAGGCGATACAGGTCCAACGGGAGCGACAGGAATAACAGGGGCAACGGGAGCAACAGGTGGCACAGGCCCAACGGGGGCGACAGGAGTAACAGGCGACACAGGGGCAACGGGAGCGACAGGAATAACAGGAGCAACAGGCCCAACGGGAGCGACAGGAGTAACAGGAGCGACGGGAGTAACAGGCGATACAGGGGCAACGGGAGCGACAGGCCCAACAGGAGCAACAGGCACAAGTATAACGGCAACATACGCATTTGCAAATAATACGTCGGGAACAGCAATATCGGTACTACTAGGTGGAACAAATGTCCCGCTTCCAAACAATCAGAATATCGGTCCAGGTATTACAGTGTCTGGGGGGAACACAGTATTTACGGTTGCAAATGCAGGGAACTATTATATTTCATATACAATTAATATAACCGCTTCATTATTAGTTAGTTCACGAATTACAATTAATGGGGCACCGCTTGCTGGGACTATTAATTCTCCTGCATTAGCAACGACATCATTTAGTGCGACAATTATTACGACCCTTGCGGCGGGGAGTGCAATTAGTTTGCAATTATTTGGTTTGTTAGCTGTTGCGACATTATCAACAACTACCCCAGGAGCGGTATTAACGATTATAAGATTAAGTTAATGACAAACTCTCTTACTCTTTTAAGATTAGGAGAGTTTCTACATATAATAAGAAGTTAATGAAGTAAAGCATAGTTATAAAAAAGTCAGAATATTATGATTGTAACGCTATGGTGACTATAATATAATGAAAATAACCATCATGAATGAACATTCATTTATCCCGCATTAACGGGCAGTAAGATCCCGCCTCAAAATTCAGCGAAAGTAAAGAAGTTAGCTGGGTGATTAACTGCCCGTAAAATCCCGATTGGTGTGGGCTAATAATCAGTGGGGCTGAAAAATCCCCACTGATTAAAGTTTCACTTTATTTTTTATGTATTTGAAGGGGGAATGAAGGTGGAAAAAACATGGTTGAAAAGTTATCCAGAGGAAATTCCTAGTACGATTTCTTATGATATTCAGCCACTTCATGGATATGTAGAACAGATGGCTTCTCGCTACCCAGAAAAGAAAGCGCTTCACTTTTTAGGGAAGGATATTACGTTTTCGGACTTCCATGATAAGGTGAAGAGGTTTGCAAATTATCTTCAAAAGCTCGGTGTGGAAAAGGGTGATCGAGTTGCTATTATGTTGCCGAATTGTCCGCAAGCTGTAATTGGTTATTACGGTACATTACTTGCGGGAGGTATCGTAGTACAAACCAATCCACTGTATACAGAAAGGGAATTAGAATATCAGCTTCATGACTCGGGAGCAAAAGTAATTCTTTGTCTCGATTTAGTGTTTCCAAGAGTAACGAATGTTCAATCTGTTACAAAAATTGAGCATATTATCGTAACTCGTATTGCAGACTTTTTACCATTCCCTAAAAATCTATTGTATCCATTTGTGCAGAAAAAACAGTCGAATTTAGTTGTGAAAGTATCAGAGAGTGAAACGATTCATCTTTGGAATTCAGTAGAAAAAGAAGTGAATACGAATGTTGAGGTGCCTTGTGATCCTGAAAATGATCTAGCTCTTTTACAGTACACAGGAGGAACAACCGGATTTCCAAAAGGAGTTATGTTAACGCATAAAAACCTCGTTTCTAACACTTTGATGGGAGTGCATTGGCTATATAATTGTAACGAAGGTGAAGAAGTCGTCCTTGGGGTTCTTCCATTTTTCCATGTGTATGGTATGACAGCTGTTATGAATTTAAGTATTATGCAAGGATACAAAATGGTCCTTATTCCAAAGTTTGATATGAAAATGGTTTTTGAAGCGATTAAGAAGCATAAAGTGACATTGTTTCCAGGGGCTCCAACTATTTATATCGCTCTTTTAAATAGCCCGCTTTTAAAAGAATACGATATTTCTTCTATTCGTGCTTGTATTAGTGGATCAGCACCACTGCCAGTAGAAGTACAGGAAAAGTTCGAAAAAGTTACAGGTGGTAAACTAGTAGAGGGATATGGTTTAACAGAATCATCTCCGGTTACACATAGTAATTTTTTATGGGAAAAGCGAGTGCCGGGTAGCATTGGAGTTCCGTGGCCAGATACAGAGGCAATCATTATGTCACTTGAAACTGGTGAGGCATTACCACCAGGAGAAATAGGGGAAATTGTAGTGAAAGGTCCTCAAATTATGAAAGGATACTGGAATAAGCCAGAGGAAACAGCGGCTGTATTGCAAGATGGCTGGCTCCATACAGGTGACGTTGGATACATGGATGAAGATGGATTCTTCTATGTAAAAGATCGCAAGAAAGATATGATTGTCGCGAGTGGATTTAATGTGTATCCTCGTGAAGTTGAAGAAGTATTATATGAGCATGAAAAAGTGCAAGAAGTAGTGACAATTGGAGTTCCAGATCCGTACAGAGGAGAGACAGTTAAAGCATTTGTTGTGTTAAAAGAAGGTACGGAGTGCTCTGAGGAAGAATTAAATCAGTTTGCACGTAAATATTTAGCGGCTTATAAAGTGCCGAAAGTATATGAGTTTAGAGATGAATTGCCGAAAACGACAGTAGGGAAAATTTTACGCCGTGTTTTAATGGATGAAGAGAAGAGAAAGAATGAGGATGAGCAAACGGGCTAAGGCCCTTTCTTTTTGAAAAATAGGATTGACACTTTTCTAAATAGTCAGTATTATAAGAATATGAATGACTATTCATTCAGTCATCTTCTTGAAGGGGACAGTAAAGTGAAGAAAAATAGACCGAAATACAATCAAATTATTGATGCGGCAGTCATTGTGATTGCGGAGAATGGGTACCACCAAGCGCAAGTTTCTAAAATCGCAAAGCAAGCTGGGGTAGCTGATGGCACGATTTATTTATATTTTAAAAATAAAGAAGATATATTAATATCCTTATTCCAAGAGAAGATGGGAGATTTTGTCGAAACAATTCGTCAAAAAACAGCAGGAATTGAAAGCGCTGTATCGAAGTTATTCATGTTGGTAGAAACGCACTTCTTGCTGTTGTCACAAAATGATCCCCTTGCTATCGTTACGCAATTAGAGCTCAGGCAGTCCAATCAAGACTTGCGCCTTAAAATAAATGAAGTATTAAAAGGCTACTTACAAGTTATGGATGAGATTTTAGAGACTGGTATAAAACAAGGTGAATTTCAAGCAGATTTAAATGTTCGCGTGGCAAGACAAATGATCTTTGGAACAGTAGATGAAGTTGTGACCAATTGGGTAATGAGCGATCATAAGTATGATCTGGTCGCACTTTCAAAAACGGTACATGGGCTACTCATTGCAGCTTGTGGTTATCGTCAATAATGGGAGGGATCATGTTGAAATTCCTATCTGTAAGAGTTGAAGATCATATCGCGGTGGCGACGTTAAATCATGCACCAGCAAATGCGATGTCTTCACAAGTTATGCATGACGTTACTGAATTAATTGATCAAGTGGAAAAGGATGATAACATTCGTGTTGTTGTTATTCACGGTGAAGGACGTTTCTTCTCAGCAGGAGCAGATATTAAAGAATTTACATCTGTTACTGAAGCGAAGCAAGCAACAGAATTAGCACAGCTTGGACAAGTTACGTTTGAGCGTGTTGAAAAATGTTCAAAACCAGTTATTGCGGCAATTCATGGAGCGGCACTGGGCGGCGGCCTTGAGTTTGCTATGTCTTGCCACATGCGCTTTGCAACTGAAAGTGCAAAACTTGGTTTACCTGAATTAACACTTGGATTAATTCCTGGCTTTGCAGGTACACAGCGCTTACCACGTTATGTTGGGAAAGCAAAAGCTTGTGAAATGATGTTAACAAGTACACCAATTACTGGTGCAGAAGCATTGAAATGGGGACTTGTTAACGGATTGTTCTCTGAAGAATCACTTTTAGATGATACGCTTAAAGTCGCAAAACAAATTGCTGGAAAAAGTCCAGCAACAACTCGTGCTGTACTAGAGTTATTGCAAACGACCAAATCGTCTCATTACTATGAAGGTGTACAACGTGAATCACAAATTTTTGGTGAAGTATTTACGAGTGAAGATGGAAGAGAAGGTGTAGCTGCATTTTTAGAAAAGCGTAAACCTTCATTTAGTGGCAGGTAGTTCAATTATTTTTTTAATATAAATTAACAGAAAATTAAAATTGATAGAATCTTTCTGAAAAACAAGGGGGTAAATGGAATGAACATCTACGTACTCATGAAACGAACATTTGATACAGAAGAAAAAATCGTAATTAAAAACGGTGCAATTTACGATGGCGAAGCGGAATTCATCATCAACCCTTACGATGAATATGCAATTGAAGAAGCAATTCAAGTAAGAGACGCACAAGGTGGAGAAGTTACAGTTGTAACAGTCGGTGGCGAAGATAGTGAGAAAGAACTTCGTACTGCATTAGCGATGGGCTGTGATAAAGCGGTATTAATTAATATTGAAGATGATGTAGAAAATGGTGACCAGTTCACGACAGCAAAAGTGCTTGCTGAATATTTAAAAGATAAAGATGCAGATCTAATTTTAGGTGGAAACGTTGCAATTGATGGTGCATCTGGACAAGTAGGTCCACGCGTAGCTGAAGCGTTAAATATTCCGTATGTAACGACAATTACAAAACTTGAAATTGACGGTACAAATGTGAAGATTGAGCGTGATGTTGAAGGTGATACAGAAGTGATTGCAACTTCATTACCAGTGTTAGTAACAGCACAGCAAGGTTTAAATGAACCTCGTTATCCATCGCTTCCAGGTATTATGAAAGCGAAGAAAAAGCCACTAGAAGAATTAGAATTAGATGATTTAGATTTAGAAGAAGATGATGTGGAAGCAAAGACAAAAACAATTGAAATCTATTTGCCTCCTAAGAAAGATGCAGGAAAAGTGTTACAAGGCGAGCTGCAAGATCAAGTAAAAGAACTTGTATCGTTGCTCCATACAGAAGCGAAAGTAATCTAATAAAATACGAAATTATATATGCAGGAGGGAAAATCTATGGCTCGTAAAGTATTAGTAATGGGTGAAGTTCGTGATGGATCGCTACGTAACGTTTCGTTTGAAGCGGTAGCAGCAGCAAAAACAATTGCAGAAGGCGGTGAAGTAGTAGGTCTTCTAGTTGGAGACAGCGTTGCCTCTTTTGCAAATGAATTGATTCATTACGGTGCAGATCGCGTTGTGACAGTTGAAAATGATAAATTAAAATCATATACATCTGATGGTTATGCACAAGCGTTTTTAGCTGTACATGCTGAAGAAAATCCAGAAGGTATTGTCTTTGGACATACAGCACTTGGTAAAGATTTATCACCAAAATTAGCAGCGAAGCTTGAAGCTGGTTTAGTTTCTGACGTAACTGCTTTAGAGGTTGAAGGTGGAAATGTTATCTTCACTCGTCCGATTTACTCTGGTAAAGCATTCGAGAAGAAGATTGTAACAGACGGCATCTTATTTGCGACAGTGCGTCCAAATAACATTGCAACTCTGGAAAAAGATGAGTCTCGCAGCGGTGACGTATCTTCTATTACAGTTGATGTGAAAGATTTACGTACAATCATTCAGGATGTTGTCCGTAAAACAGCAGAAGGTGTTGATCTTTCTGAAGCGAAAGTTATTATCGCTGGCGGACGCGGTGTGAAGAGTGAAGAAGGATTTAAACCATTAAAAGAGTTAGCTGACGTACTAGGCGGCGCTGTTGGGGCATCTCGTGGTGCTTGTGACGCTGAATACTGTGAGTACTCATTACAAATTGGTCAAACTGGTAAAGTTGTTACGCCAGACTTATACATTGCATGTGGTATTTCTGGTGCGATTCAGCATTTAGCAGGTATGTCTAACTCAAAAATAATCGTTGCGATTAATAAAGATCCAGAAGCAAGTATCTTCAAAGTAGCTGACTACGGTATTGTCGGTGACTTGTTCGAAGTTGTACCTCTTTTAACAGAAGAGTTTAAAAAGTTAAAAGTACATTCATGATTTAAGTACCCTTGAGTTCCAAGTGAAGTACCCCTATATATAGAAAAAGGTGAGAGATCCCCTGTCTCTCATCTTTTTAGTATTTAATCCGTATTTTTATATAGTATAAAGGAACATTTTTTTGTTACAATACATAACGATACATATTATTCGCCACGTATATAAGTTAATGATATACTCTTGGTAGAATATACTTGAAGGAGGAAATAAAATGGCAATTGTAAACGCAAATGACCAAAGCTTCGCAGCTGAAACTAGCGAAGGTGTTGTATTATTAGATTTCTGGGCACCTTGGTGTGGACCTTGTAAAATGATCGCTCCTGTATTAGAGGAAATCGATGCAGAATTAGGCGAAAAAGTAAAAGTAGTAAAAGTAGATGTTGATGAAAACCAAGAAACTGCTCGTCAATTCGAAGTAATGAGTATTCCAGCTCTTTTCGTATTAAAAGACGGTAAAGTAGTTGATCAAGCGTTAGGTTACAAACCGAAAGAAGCGTTAGTAGAATTAGTTTCTAAACACTTCTAAAATAAAAAAAGCTACCAAATGGTAGCTTTTTTTATTTTCTTTTTTAGATCCTTTCCGTTACAATAAAGGAACGTATGTTGGGTGTTTTGGCATAGTATGTTTTCAAGTGAAAATAAAAATGCTAAGCATGTAGAAATGGAGGGAGACGAGTGCACGAACATTTGAAAGAAAAGTTGGCTATTTTACCAGATCAACCTGGTTGTTATTTAATGAAAGATAAGCAAGGAACGGTTATATATGTCGGAAAGGCAAAAGTGCTTAAAAATCGTGTGCGCTCGTACTTTACTGGTTCACATGATGGGAAAACACTGCGGCTTGTAGGAGAAATTGTTGATTTTGAATATATTGTAACCTCTTCGAATTTAGAAGCACTTATTTTAGAGTTAAATCTAATTAAAAAATATGATCCGAAATATAATATTCAATTAAAAGATGATAAAACATATCCTTTTATTAAAATTACAGCGGAGAAACAACCGCGCTTACTCATTACTCGAAATGTAAAAAAGGATAAAGGAAAGTATTTTGGTCCTTATCCAAATGCACAATCTGCTCATGAAACGAAAAAACTGCTAGATCGTATGTATCCACTTCGGAAATGCACGAATATGCCAGATAAAGTTTGTTTGTATTATCATATGGGTCAATGTCTAGCGCCTTGTGTGAAAGAAGTGACGGAAGAACAAAATAAAGAAATTGTAGATGAAATTATTAAGTTTTTAAATGGTGGGCATAAAGAAGTTCGTTCAGAATTAGAAATAAAAATGTATGAGGCCTCAGAGAAACTAGAGTTTGAACGTGCAAAAGAGTTGCGTGATCAAATTGCTCATATTGATGCGATTATGGAAAAACAAAAGATGATTATGAGTGACTTAGTGGATCGCGATGTGTTTGGATATGCAGTGGATAAAGGATGGATGTGTGTTCAAGTTTTCTTCGTTCGAAAAGGCAAGCTAATTGAACGTGATGTTTCTATGTTTCCGATTTACGATGAACCAGAAGAGGGCTTTTTAACGTTTATCGGCCAATTTTATGAAAACAGTAGTCATTTTAAGCCGAAGGAAATTGTCGTTCCAGGAAGTATAGACTCGGAATTAGTAGAGCGCTTTTTAGAAGTGGAAGCGACACAGCCGAAACGTGGTAAGAAAAAAGACCTTGTAGAATTAGCAAATAAAAACGCAAAAATTGCTCTTGAAGAGAAGTTTTACTTAATCGAACGTGATGAAGAACGAACGATTAAAGCGGTAGATCATTTAGGGAAGCAGCTTGGAATTGAAACACCGTATCGTATTGAAGCGTTTGATAACTCAAATATTCAAGGAACAAATCCCGTTTCTGCAATGATTGCTTTTATCGATGGGAAACCAGCGAAGAAAGAATATAGGAAATATAAAATTAAAACGGTTCAAGGGCCAGATGATTATGAGTCTATGAGGGAAGTTGTGAGACGCCGTTATACAAGGGCGCTTAAAGAAAATTTACCTTTACCGGATTTGATTATTATTGATGGCGGAAAAGGCCACTTGGCGGCTGCAAGTGATATTTTAGAGAATGAGCTCGGATTATATATTCCGATGGCAGGTCTTGTAAAAGATGACAAACATAAAACCTCCCATTTAATTATTGGAGATCCCCCAGAACCTGTGGTGCTTGAGAGAAATAGCCAAGAATTTTATTTATTGCAGCGTATTCAAGACGAGGTGCATCGATTTGCGATTACATTCCATCGTCAATTACACGGGAAATCTGTCATTCAATCAGCATTGGATGACATTCCAGGAATCGGTGATAAACGGAAAAAGGTATTGTTAAAACATTTTGGTTCATTAAAGAAGATGAAAGAAGCTTCTGTAGCAGAATTTGTCGAAGCAGGTATGCCAAAAAATGTTGCAGAGACGATTTATACGTATTTAACAGATAAGAAGACGTTGTAGTTTACAATGTCTTCTATTTTTTGTTATAATTTCTGAAGATTTAAAATAAATTGACGTGAATGAAAATACAAAAAAGTCAACTAAACTGATATGTCTAGTTGACTGTAGGTAATGCTTACACTTCAATGAGATCTTTTATATCCCATTTCACAAGAAATGTAATAGAGTCAGAACGTTTTTTCTTTTCTTCATATGACTCTGCAACGACGTTCCGTTGCTTTTGAATTTGTTCAGCGATGAATCCAGCTTCTAGTTGATAAGAAGAATGCCTTTTTTGTTTTTGACGTTCTGCAATGAGTGTGCCTTTAAGTTGGAACTGCATTTCACGACGCTTATGTTCAATAATGCTTAAAGTGCCCCAGCCAGCCTTTTCAAAGAACTGAATGACTTCTTCAATTGTTTCTAGCGGATATTTTCTTGCAAGGTTTCTACCAGACCAGTATAAAATACCATCTAAATCGTTGCCGATTAAATCAGGTAGTAATTCTTCACGTAGCAATTCATAAGCGAAGGCGTTCAATGAAACATCTTCTAAAGATGTTATATCGATTGTATTTTTACTCACAATATTCCCCTCTTTCTATAGGGATTATTATATAACATTTTTCATTTATAAAAACAGATTTTTCTTTAGGGAAATCTCAATATCTGAGAAGAAAAAAAGAATTGGCAAATTATATGCAAATTATGTATACGTTTTCTTGACGCTTCGACAAAAATAGGGGTAAAATGAACTTGTTATCAAATTATGCTGAAATATTTCGAATAATTTTTTCAGTTTTTCTTATGCCAATAGTGAAAAAACATTATTGTTATAAATTAATCTGAAAACAGCAGTCAAACATTCAAGGGGGTAATGGGGACATGAAAGGCCGCGAGTATACGTTTCGTAAGTGGCACTCATTAATGGGGGTCATCCCGGTTGGTGTCTTTTTGACGCAACATCTAATTGTAAACAACTTTGCAACAAGAGGAGCAGAGGCTTTTAACAAAGCTGCAGGCTTTATGGAGCTCCTTCCATTCCGGTATGCGCTAGAAATTTTCATCATCTTTTTACCGATACTGTACCATGCTATATATGGCTTATATATTGCATTTACAGCTAAGAACAATGCGGTTTCTTACGGTTATTTCCGTAACTGGATGTTCGTCTTCCAAAGAATTTCAGGTATCGTTACGCTGATTTTCATTTCTTGGCACGTCTGGGAAACTCGTATTCAAGCAATGTTAGGTAAAGAGGTAAACTATGATATGATGGCAGATATTTTAAACAATCCAGCTATGTTTGCATTCTACTTAGTTGGTGTTGTTTCAACAATTTTCCACTTTGCAAATGGACTATGGACATTCTGCATCAGCTGGGGAATTACAGTATCTCCACGTTCACAAAGAATCTCTACTTATGTAACATTAGCTATTTTCTTAGGTCTATCTTATGTAGGTGTGAGTGCATTATTAGCGTTCATCGATCCACAGCTAGCAAATCAGTAAGGAGTGGGAGAGCATGAAAGGGAAACTTATAGTAGTCGGCGGTGGCTTGGCTGGCTTAATGGCAACGATTAAAGCGGCAGAAGCAGGAGTGAATGTTGAACTGTTTTCTTTAGTACCAGTAAAACGTTCACATTCTGTATGTGCTCAGGGCGGAATTAACGGTGCCGTAAATACGAAAGGTGAAGGGGATTCTCCATGGATCCACTTTGACGATACAATCTATGGTGGGGACTTCTTAGCGAACCAACCACCAGTTAAAGCAATGTGTGAAGCAGCACCTGGTATCATTCATTTAATGGACCGTATGGGTGTTATGTTCAACCGTACGGAAGAAGGACTTCTTGATTTCCGTCGATTTGGTGGAACACAACATCACCGTACAGCATTCGCTGGTGCAACAACTGGACAGCAATTACTTTACGCATTAGATGAGCAAGTACGTCGTCATGAAGTAGCAGGACTTGTAACGAAATATGAAGGTTGGGATTTCTTACGAGCTGTTGTTGATGATGAAGGTGTGTGCCGAGGAATCGTTGCACAAGACTTACAAACTATGGAGATTAAAAGTTTCGGAGCTGATGCCGTGATTATGGCAACAGGGGGCCCTGGTATCATTTTCGGAAAATCAACAAACTCCATTATTAATACAGGTACAGCAGCGTCTGCTGTATATCAGCAAGGCGCATATTATGCAAATGGTGAGTTCATTCAAATTCACCCAACGGCAATTCCAGGAGACGATAAATTACGTCTTATGAGTGAATCTGCACGTGGTGAAGGTGGACGTGTTTGGACATATAAAGATGGTAAGCCATGGTACTTCTTAGAAGAAAAATATCCGGCTTACGGAAACCTTGTACCTCGTGATATCGCAACGCGTGAAATCTTTGATGTTTGCGTAGAGCAAAAACTAGGTATTAACGGTGAAAACATGGTGTACTTAGATCTTTCTCATAAAGATCCGAAAGAACTAGATATTAAACTTGGTGGAATCATTGAAATCTATGAGAAATTTACAGGTGATGATCCTCGTAAACTACCAATGAAAATCTTCCCAGCTGTTCACTATTCAATGGGCGGACTATGGGTTGACTATAAGCAAATGACGAGTATTCCAGGTTTATTTGCAGCAGGTGAGTGTGATTATTCTATGCACGGTGGTAACCGCCTTGGTGCAAACTCACTATTATCAGCAATTTATGGTGGTATGGTAGCAGGACCAAACGCAATTGAATATATGAAAGGTCTTTCTAAATCATCAGATGCTGTTTCGTCTACTGTATATGAGCAAAATGAATTAATCGAAACAGAGAAATTTAACAATATTTTAACGATGGATGGTAATGAAAATGCATATGTTCTTCATAAAGAGCTTGGAGAATGGATGACAGATAACGTTACAGTAGTTCGTGAAAATAAAAAGTTATTAGAAACAGATGCGAAAATTGAAGAGTTAATGGCTCGTTACAAACGTATTAACATTAACGATACAGCGAGATGGAGTAACCAAGGTGCTTCATTTACACGTCAACTTGCAAATATGTTTGAGTTAGCACGTGTTATTACAATTGGCGCATATAACCGTAATGAGAGCCGCGGGGCGCATTACAAACCTGAATTCCCAAATCGTGATGATGCAAACTTCTTAAAAACTACGATGGCAAAATTTGAAGGAGAAGGAAATGCACCAGCATTCCATTACGAAGACGTTGATGTTTCATTAATTAAACCACGTAAACGTGATTATTCTTCAAAACATGATGTAGCTGCTAAGGGTGAAGAGAAGGGGGATAAACAACATGTCTGAGAAAACAATCCGCCTCATCATTACGAGACAAGATGGACCAGATGCACAAGCGTTTGACCAAGAGTTTGAAATTCCATATCGTCCGAATATGAATATTATTTCGGCGCTTATGGAAATTCGTCGTAATCCTGTTGATTCAAAAGGGAATCAAACAACTCCGATTGCATGGGATATGAACTGCTTAGAGGAAGTATGCGGAGCATGTTCAATGGTTATTAACGGAAAGCCACGTCAATCATGTACGGCTCTTATTGATCAATTAGAACAGCCAATTCGCTTAAAGCCGATGAAGACATTCCCAGTTGTACGTGATTTACAAGTTGACCGCAGTCGCATGTTTAATGCTCTAAAACGCGTTAAAGCTTGGATTCCAATTGATGGTACGTATGACCTAGGTCCAGGACCAAGAATGCCTGAGAAAAAGCGTCAATGGGCTTATGAGCTTTCAAAATGTATGACATGTGGTGTTTGCTTAGAATCATGTCCAAACGTAAACAGTAAGTCTGACTTTATTGGACCAGCGCCGTTATCACAAGCTCGCTTATTCAACTCACATCCAACGGGTGAAATGCATAAAGCAGATCGCTTACGTGCAATTATGGGAGATGGAGGACTAGCGAACTGTGGTAACTCTCAAAACTGTGTGCAATCATGTCCGAAGGGTATTCCTTTAACAACTTCAATTGCGGCATTAAACCGTGATACAACAATTCAATCGTTCAAAGATTTCTTTGGTAGCGATAATAACTATTAATAAATATTGCCTCTTCATCTTGAAGGGGCAATATTTATAACTGTATTTTTCAGTTTATTCTGTTTTTTTGAGAGGAAGAGGAGATAACGTTGAAGAGAATTTCTTATATTGAAGACTTCGAGAAATGGGAAAGTGGTTTTTTATTTTACAATCCTGTAAAGGTTCGTTTTGGTGAAGTAGATATGTTTGGACATGTAAATAATGTCGTTGCTTTTACTTATTTTGAAGAAGCTCGTATCGCGTTGTTTAAAGAACTTGGATTTATGCAAGAGTGGACACATACATCATCAGACACGATGATCGTTGTTGCGGATTTACAATGTAATTTTATTAAGCAAATATATTATGATGAACAGTTGAAGGTGTATGTAAAGGCAGGATCGGTTGGGAATTCTTCTTTGGATTTACATTATATGGTGAAGAATGCAGAAGGAGAGGTTTGTTTAGTAGGTCGTGGAATAATGGTTCAAGCGTCGAAAAAAACAGGAAGAGGCGAACCGTGGCCTGAAGAATGGAAGAAGAAATTACTACAATGATAGAGTGAAAGAAAAATAAGAGAGCAATTTGCTCTCTTATTTTTTGTCTTCCATTGCTTCTTCTAATGTTAAGTGATGTTTATATAGGTATGTAGCGTATGGATTACCAACGTAGCGTAAGTGCCATGGTTCATATGCATATTCTGTTGTATCTGTTTTATCTTCTAAGTAACGAATGACAAAGCCGAATTTATGAGCGTGTTCCGCGACCCAGTTTCCTTCTGCTGTCTCTCCGAAGATAGGCTCTAATTGAAATTTAGCTGTTTTTGAACTAATATCCATTGCTAAACCCGTTTGGTGTTCACTTGTACCAGGAATTGCGCTTACTGAATTAGCTTCAGCTTTTCCTTGACGTCTAACGTATGTATCATGCAACGATTTTTGACGTTTGTATGAACGATAACCAGATACAGCTGTAAGATCAATCCCTTCTTTTTTTGCAGCTTTGAACATGTTTTCAAGTGCTTCTGCAGCATCTTTGCGTAGTAGCGTTTTTTCTTTATCTTTTGGACTAGTGAATGGTACGTTTGGTCTTGTTAAGTCTTCAGGAGTGTATCCATCTGGTAGTTTTCGATGTTTATTAATTAAGACAAGATTAGATTTTGGATTTGTTACAACTGAAAAGTCATTGTCTATTTTCTTTGCATTATGATCAGCTTTTGGAAAAGCAGGAATCTCTTCTTTTGGGTGGTTATTATGTTTTTGACTTTCGACAGCTTTCGCTTCATTATGTAGTGGTGATTTAGAACCAAAGTAAGCGAAAGATGTGATACCGATTACAATAGTAGTGGCAGAAATAATTATTATCTTTTTCATAATGCCTTGTAATCACAGTCCCTTCTTAATAAAATATGTATCTTTTTTTATTATAAGTCTAGTTTGTTGGAAAAGAAATATAAGAGTCATAACGTAATAGAAATGCAAAGAAAATGTCAGAAAATGTGTGAATTTGTAGTATTTTTTTATATAATTCATTTCTTATCTTTCATGAATTGCATTTTTTATGTAATATATATACATAAAAAGATGTAGCGATTATCGAGAATAAAGAACTTCTTGTATAGACTAGGAGTGAATGGGAATGGATTTTGCAACAATTATTGGACTTATTTTAGGATTTTTAGCAGTGGTAGTAGGGATGGTCGTCAAGGGCGCTGACGTAACAGCCTTATTAAATCCTGCCGCAGCATTAATTATTTTTATCGGTACATTTGCTGCAGTATGTATTGCATTTCCGATGAATCAACTAAAAAGGGTTCCAAAACTATTTAAAGTTCTTTTTGGTTCAAATAAAAAGGATTTAAGTTATGAACAGTTGCTAGAATTATTTGTTCATTGGACATCTGAAAGTAGAAAATACGGTATTTTGTCTTTAGAGCAACAATTAGACAAAATTCAAGATGAATTTCTTTTGCGCGGTATGAAATTTGTGATTGATGGCGTATCCGCAGAAGATTTAGAGCAAATTTTGGAATCTGAATTAGAGGCAATTGAAGAAAGACATGCAAAGGGAGCTGCTATTTTTTCACAAGCTGGTACGTATGCACCGACATTAGGAGTTTTAGGTGCTGTTATCGGTCTTGTAGCTGCGCTTGGTAACTTAACTGATATTGAAAAGTTAGGTCATGCTATTTCGGGTGCATTTATTGCAACGATTTTTGGTATTTTTTCAGGGTATGTATTATGGCATCCATTTGCAAATAAGTTAAAGCAAAAATCTTCAGCTGAAATTGAGAAAAAACGTTTAATCATTGATTGTTTATTAATGTTACAAGAAGGTACATATCCGTTTATTATGAAGAACCGCATTTTAGGTGCACTTTCTGCAACTGAGCGTAAAAAGCTAGAAAAAGGAGCAGAAAAAAATGCGGAGTAAGAAAAATAGAAGAGGCAAAAAGAAAAAACATGATGAGCATATCGATGAAACGTGGTTAATCCCATATTCTGATATGTTAACGTTGTTATTTGCATTGTTTATCGTTTTATTCGCAATGAGTAGTATAGATGCTGCGAAGTTTAAACAGATGGCAGTTGCTTTTCGAAGTGAATTAGCCGGGGGAACAGGTAACAAAGAATTTTTAAGTGATCAAAAGCCAAATGATGAAAAAGAATTATCGGCAAGTAGCCTTGAGGCAGAACAAGCAAAAAAACAAGAAGAAGCTAGAGCTAAAGAAAAAAAAGAGATGGATGAATTGAAAGCATTACAAAAAAAGATTGATCAATATATTAATGAAAAACAATTATCCTCTTCTTTTCAAACTAAATTAACTGAAAAGGGATTAATGGTGACAATATTAGAAAATATACTGTTTGATTCGGGGAAAGCAGATGTGAAATTAGAATCTTTAGGGATTGCAAAAGAAATGTCTAGCTTACTTGTTTCAGCGTCACCTCGTGAAATTACAGTATCTGGTCATACGGATAATGTCCCTATTGCCAATGCACAGTTTGCGTCGAATTGGGAATTAAGTACGCAGCGGGCAGTTAATTTTATGCAAGTATTACTGCAAAATAAAGAATTACAACCAGAAAAATTTAGTGCGATTGGTTACGGAGAATACCGTTCGATTGCTCCAAACGATACACAAGAAGGAAAGGCAAAGAATAGACGTGTGGAAGTATTTATCTTGCCTTTAACAGAGAAAGCAAAATAAAGAGGATGGCGAATGCCATCCTCTTTATTTTACTTCAAATGATTTTAAGTTGTCGCGACGGATTTTATCTTTTTCTGCATCTGATTTTTTGAAATCATAATCATATAAAGCGCCTTCCCAATCGCCATACATTGGATTCGGGAAAATAATGAATTTCTCACCAAATTGTACTTTTGAATCTTCTACTGTTTGGTTACGATCTTTTACAGATTTTCCATCAAAACCTGTGAAATCAGATAAGTTATCACCGAAGAATAAGACAATATCATGAGTTTGAGAAACGAGTTCACGGCGTTTTTCTTTTCCTTTTTCTTTCGGATCTTGTAGTAATATATGTTCTTTCGTTGCTTGAGGAGCACCTACACGCTCAAGATTTTTAATTGTTGCATCTAGTTGGTTCGTTTTACGATTTGAGATATAGTAAATATCTACACCTTTAGACTCTGTATATTTTAAGAAATCAATTGCGCCTGGAAGGGCTTCAGCCTCAGCTTTGTTAATCCAATCATCCCATTTGTAAGGATAACCTTTGCCTGTTTTTACGCTCATTGCTTGATGAGGACTGTTATCTAAAACAGTTTCGTCTAAATCAAGTACGATAGCAGGTTTTTTCTCTGTCCCTTTTGCAAGAACTGCATCAAGTTTTAATTGACCAATGTTGTACCCTTGGTAGTAAAGTGCTTTCGTTTCACCGGCTGTTTGATACCATAAATCAGCCATTAATTGTTGTTCTGTTAATTTTACTTTCTCTTCTTTCGCCACTGTTTTCTCTGGTGTTCCTGAACATGCTACAAGTGATGTAGATAGAACCGCTACAGATAATAAAGTGGTAATGCCCCTCTTCATCTTCATATGTATCCTCCTTGATGTTAGAAAATCATTTTATATTATATATTAAAATATAATATTTTTATATGAACATTTGCATATTGTCTTTTATATATATAGTAGTATGTCCTATATTAGAAAGATGAGCAAAATAATAACAGTTGTTTTGACAATTATAATTGTCGTAATGACAATTATAATTGACAAAGAGCGCTTTATTATTTACAATTTTAACTAAATAGAACAAATGATGGATTAATGACGGTGTTTACATATAAGAGGATGAAGTGTAGCGCTATATTTTGTCTTGAATAAACATAGTCTTTGAAAGAGAGTACGAATGATACTAAAGGGGAGGCTTTAAACTTTGAGTTTACAAATTCAAAACTTAACGAAACAATTTGGGGAATCAAAAGCTGTTAACGGTTTACAAATTTCGTTACCAAAAGGTGAAGTACTAGGGTTACTTGGACGAAATGGTGCAGGGAAAACAACAACAATCAAAATGCTTCTCGGATTATTAACGCCTAATGAAGGTTCGATTACGTGGGATGGAAAAGCATTTGGGAATAGTGGCGTAACAATTGGGTATTTACCAGAAGAAAGAGGTTTATATACAAAAAGTAGAGTAATAGACCAGCTGCGATATTTTGGTAGATTAGAAGGGATGTCGAAGAAAGAAGTAGATCACGCTATTGATCACTGGTTAGAGCGTTTAGCGATACCAGAATATAAATTTAAAACGGCTGGAGAGCTTTCAAAAGGGAATCAGCAAAAAATCCAATTAATTGCTGCTCTTCTTCATAATCCGGAACTTCTCATTTTAGATGAACCATTCAGTGGCCTTGATCCAGTTAATGCCGGGATGTTAGCTAGTATTATTGAAGAACAAGTACAGAGCGGAAAGACGATTATTTTATCAAGTCATCGTATGGAACAAGTAGAGGCTTTTTGCCAACATGTATGTATTTTGAAAAAAGGTGAAGCAGTCGTAAAAGGACAGCTAAGTGATATTAAGAAAGAATACGGTTTCCGTAATTTAACGATTGAAGATACAGTAGAGAATGAAAAGGGATTAGAAGCTATACATGTATCGTATGAAAGACAACAAGGCCTTCTTTATGTGAAAGTACAAGGCGATGCGGAAGCTCTCGAGATTTTGCAACAGTTGCAAGAGCAAGGTGTTAGCTTACGACAATTTAAAATGTTAGAGCCGACGTTAAACGAAATCTTTGTAGAGAGGGCGAAATAACGATGCGTAAATTTTCTCACGTATTTTCATTTTATTTTAGGGAAGCGTTTTTATCTAAAAAATCATTAATTACGAGTGCGATTTTATTTTTAGTTGTGTTTGGGATTTTTGCATTTAATCATTTTACTTCAGGCGATGATAAAAATAAGGATAAAGATAAAATTGCAGTTGTAGTAGAGAGTTCCACATATAAAGTACAAAAAGATGAGCTAAATAAGCTATTGCCATCAGCAAAAATAACACTGGGTTCAAAGGATGATTTTGATAAACTGCATAAGCAAGTAGAAGATGGCGATTTAGATGGTCTATTCCATGTGACGGAAAAGGGTGGGGCTCCATCGATTACATATATGTATAATGGATTTCCAAGCCAAGCAACTTCCGCAATTATGGCAGGATATTTAAAGCAACAATATACGATGGTGACGATTGCAAAAAATAATGTTTCACCAGAAATTGCACAGCAATTACAAACAGAAATTCAAGTAAAGCAAGAAGCGATAAAAGATCGTACATCTTCTTTCGGAATTGCCTATTTCTTTACATTTGCTTTATATATGTTTATTGTAGCGTTCGGAAATACAATCGCAATGAATATTGCATCTGAAAAGGCGTCACGTGTAATGGAAGTAATGCTTCCGAAAGTGAAGCCTCTTACGATGATGTATGCGAAAATTTTAGCGGTTGTTTCAACGGCGTTATTGCAACTTGTCATATTGGCGTGTGGTTATCTTATTCCATATTTGTTGGGTTGGGTTGATTTAGAAAGTGCCTCACTATTTGGTATTCCAATTGACTTTACGAAATTAGATGCAAAGGTTATCAGCATGTTTCTTGTTTATTTCATTACGGGATATTTACTATATGCGATGATGTATGCTGCTGCTGGAGCTGTCGTGTCTAAGACGGAGGATTTACAAGCTGTATCTTTCCCGGTAATGATTTTAATTATGGCTGCATTCTTCATTAGTATTAAATCATTAAGTGATCCGAATAGTACTATCGTTGTTGTAAGTTCTTACGTTCCATTTTTTACACCGATGGTTACCTTCTCACGTATTGTAGCTGGTGAAGCAGGTATGCTAGAAATTACGATAACATTAGCGGTCTTATTGGCGACAATTGCGGTATTAAATGCTGTTACAAGCCGCATTTACGTAAACGGCGTAATGAATTACTCAGATAAAGTTAAATTTAAAGATTTAGCGAAATTTATAAAGCGTCAATAATGAGAGAAAAGCATGATTTCCTATTGAAATCATGCTTTTTCTTTATGTATAAATTAAAAATAGTATATAATAATAAGAGTTGTCTTTTAATAGAATGAATAAAAAGGAGGGTGTGCAGATGGGGATTAGTAGTCGTTTTACAGTAGGTGTTCATATGCTGACATTACTTGCGATAGATCGAAACTCTCGCTGTACCTCTGAATGGATTGCCGGTAGTGTGAATACAAATCCAGTTGTGATTCGTCGCATTACAGGAATGTTGAAGAGAGCAGGACTTGTTGATGTACAAGCTGGTAAAGGTGGTACGACACTTGCTCGAGATTTAGAAGAAATTACATTACTTGATGTATATAAAGCAGTGGAAGTTGTAGAAGAAGGACAGCTATTTTCCTTCCATGAAAATCCCAACATTGAATGTCCAGTAGGAGCTAATATTCAATCAGTATTAGAAATTATTTTAATGCAAGCGCAAGAAGCGATGGAAAACGTACTTGCAAATGTAACGGTAGATCAATTAGTTACAAATTTAAAGTCTAAAATGAAAGAATAAAAAAGCGAGCTTCCTCATAATGAGGGCTCGCCTTTTTTTATTCAGAAATATTGAAAATTCTATTTTTCAGTATTTAAAATGAATTTACCTACGATAGCTGCGAAGATACCACCAAGAATTGGTGCTACGATGAATACCCATAGTTGAGAAAGTGCTTCTCCACCAACAAATAAAGCTGGTGCGATACTACGAGCTGGGTTAACAGATGTTCCAGTTAACGGAATTCCTAATAAGTGAATTAAAACTAATGTGAAACCAATTACTAGTCCCGCTAAAGAAGAACTGCCTTTTTTACCTGTTACAGCGACGATAACTAAAATGAATACGAAAGTTAAAATGAACTCAACTAAAAATGCTCCAGATAAACCAAGAGTTCCGAAACCATTTTGTCCTAAATTATCTAAAGGTGTTTTAGCAGATTTTAAAATTGTTACTAACGTTGCAGTTCCTAATAAACCACCTAAAATTTGAGCTAATACATAATAACAAAGTTCCATAGCGTTCATTCGTTTGTTGATGAACATAGCTATTGATACTGCTGGGTTAATGTGACATCCAGAAATTGTTCCGATGCTATATGCCATAGCTACAATAGATAGACCGAAAGCCATAGCGATTCCTAATGTTCCAATTCCTTCAATTCCGCCGCCAGTGACAGCTACTCCAGTTCCGAATAATACAAGTACAAATGTACCAATAAATTCAGCGATTGCTTTTTTTAACATAATTTACCTCCTATTAATGCGCATGAAACGTATTATAACATAAGTTTTAGTATAAACAGCCAATGAAGTACTATTCTGATAAGGCGAAATAGGGGGACAATAAAAAAGGGTATGGTTCATCTCTATAGAACCATACCCTTTTTTTATGCTGATTTTTTCTGTTTAACGACTGGAACAGAACGGTTTAAAATACTATTTGCAACCATTCCTAACATAATAATAATCATTCCAATGAGGGAAAGTCCTCCAGGGAATGAACCATTTAAGAAAATGATTTCGCCAAGCACGGTAAATACCATCGTTCCAGCTTGTGTTGCTTCAACTGCCCCGAGTAAGGCGAGGTTATCTTTTGCTAAGTCAGTAGCAAAGAAAAATGTCATCGTTGCAATAACGCCGGAACATAATGCTAATAAAAGCCCTTGAAGCATTTGGCTGGATGTTGGAATGCCAGTAGTAGAAAATCCATATACACCAAGCAAAATTGTTATAGGAAGACTTCCAATAGCCATTCCTAATACACGTTGGAACGTATCAAGGCGTCCGCCAACAAGTTCCATCATTTTTCGGTTACCGAACGGATATAAGAAAGCGGCTAATACGACAGGTAAAAAACCTGAAATGAACTGAGTCATTGTAATATGGCCTGCTGCAGTTGCTTGCATACAAATTACACCAAGTAAAATAAATAATGCAACATATAAGCTACGAAGTGGAATTTTTCCACGTACAAGTTTCGTACCTGATTTTGTTTCTATTTTCACGAAAAATAGTGGTGATAGTAGTAAACCAGCTAAAATCGTAACTTGCCAAGTTCCAGCAACGAGCCAAGCTGGAGAAAAGACAGCTGCGAAACTTAATAAAGAATAAAAACCAATACCTGCAACGGAACCCCATCCGATCCATGCTAATGGATGTTTTTTTAATTCTTCCCATAATCCCCTAAAGTTTTTGCGAAATAAAACGATAAGGAATAAAATAGGAAGAGCAAATAAAAAACGGAAGGAAGCTGTCCAAGCCCAGCTCGTTCCAGATACATTCATTGCTCTATTAATAATAAAGGTTGCAGAAAAAAAGGCAGATGATAAAAGACCTAATAAAATTGCGCGCATAAAGTATAGCACTCCTTTCGAAAATAAATAATTATGTATAGTATGATATACTTTAATTAAATAAAAGTAAACTATTTTATACTTTAAGGTGGTTTTATATATGAAAGAAAATGAAGATATACAAACGAAAGAAGTCATTCAACAAGTTGGACAGTTATTGAGACAAATTCGAAATGAACAGAAATTAAGTTTAGAAGAATTAGCTCATAAAACAGGAGTAAGTAAATTAACATTAGGAAAAATTGAAAGAGGGGAAACAAATCCGACGCTAGCTGTCATTTGGAAAATAACGAAAGGGTTATCAATTCCTTTATCCAGATTGATGGTTGTTGGAGAACCTGTAGCTGTTGCGCGCTGTGGAGAAGGATTTGCAGTAGATGAAGGACAAGCGTGGCATTTAGAAACGATGTTCCGTTATACGAAAGAAACAGGGATGGAAATGCACCGTGCTTGTTTACGATCAAATAGTATATATGAACCAGAAGCTCATCATGAAGGTGCGATTGAGCTTGTAACGATAATGAAAGGGAAAGTATCGATTCAAGTAGAAAGCGATGTATACGAATTAAATGAGTTTGATTCCATCCAATTTGAAGCGAATAAGAAGCATGTTTATAAAAATGAAGAAGAAGAAGTGGCGGTATTACATTTAACGATGAAATATTCTTCATGAAAAAATCACCTATAGAATTCTATAGGTGATTTGCTCTTCTTAAGTATATGAAATGATACCATTAGTACGAACGTGGCATAAGTAATAAACAAATGAAATAAACTAAAAATCCTGTCCCAAAACATAAAACAGCAATAACCCAAATGATACGAATAAGAGTAGAGCTAATATCAAAATATTCTCCTAAACCACCACATATACCAAATAGCATTTTATCAGTTTCGGATTTACATAACTTTTTTGACATATTCCAATCAACTCCTTTTTATATCAAACTGCATACTTTTATTCTATATGGAAATTTATGAGAAGACTATGGGGTTGTATTACATTTTTTTTTGAGAGACGATCATATTAATTGTCTTAATTTTCAGTGGATATTAAACTTGTAGTTATGAGGTGATTTTTAATAAAGGGTGGGGAAATAGGGATGACAGTATATTGGTTGACTAATGTAATGCTTGAATCAAGGTATACATATGAAGAAGAGAGAATTTCGCGAACAGAAACAGAATTATGTAGTTTACTCATTGAAGATGGACGAATTAAAAAAATTATAGAAGGGGTTGTTCAAGAAGAAGATATAGTAATGCTTGATGCTAAGCACTTATTGATGTTGCCAGCTTTCGAAGAGATGCACATTCACATTGATAAAACATATTATAGTGGCCCCTGGAAAGCTTGTAAGCCAGCAGAAAGTATTTTTACACGTTTTAATGAAGAAGAAAAAATTTTACTAAAGCAATTAGCAACTGCTCAAGATAGAGCGGAAAATATGCTAGAGTTACTACTGCGAAATGGTGCAACGAATATTAGAACGCATTGTAATGTTGATCCGATTATTGGACTTGGTAATTTGGAGGCGACGTTAGCGGCATTAGAAACATATAAAAATCGAGTGTCTAGTAGAATTGTTGCGTTTCCGCAACATGGATTATTGCGCAGTAATTCTGTGCAACTCGTGAAAGATGCGATGCGTATGGGTGCTCATCTAGTCGGAGGAGTAGATCCAGCTACAGTGGATAATGATATTGAAAAATCATTACATACAATTATGGATATCGCAGTAGAATTTAATGCGGATGTTGATATTCATTTACACGATGAGAATAATCTTGGAACGTTTACGATGAAGAGATTGGCAAGTTTAACAGAAGAAGCAGGGTGGCGAGGGCGTGTAACAATTAGTCATGCACTTGGACTTGGTGGTGTTACTGATAAAGAGGCTGAAGAAGTGGCAGAAAGACTCGCAGCTGTAAATATTGATATTACTTCAACAGTACCAATTGGTAAACAAGTAATTCCAATTCCGTTATTAGATAAAAAAGGTGTTAAAGTTTCATTAGGAAATGATAGCATTACAGATCATTGGTCACCGTTTGGAACAGGTGATATGCTTCAAAAGGCAAATCGATTAGCAGAGCGTTTTGGATGGAGTGACGAAAGGTCTTTAGGAAAAGCAATTCGCTTTATTACGGGAGGAAAAGAAACGTTAAATAATGAAGGGAAGCGGGTATGGCCGAATGTAGGGGATGAAGCGAGCTTTGTTTTGACAAATGCGACATGCACTGCTGAAGCGGTAGCACGCCAAACAGAAAAAAGTTTAGTTGTGTATAAAGGAAATATTGTTGTTGGAAGCTTAAATGAGCTGGAATTAAATAATCTTGTGTAGAAGAATCGTTTAAATACCTTGGGGAGGGTTCTAATTGTGAATATAGAACTCTTCTTTTTTATTCTTACAATATATTTTTTATAGGAAAGCTAGAAGGGATGGACATTTTGGACAATCAACATAACCAAAATCATATTATGGGAACTTTGCAATGGTTTATATTTCTATTAGCAAATTCAATCGCACTACCAATTGTCGTTGGTGGATTATTTCATCTTACGACGGAAGAAATATTTTATTTAATGCAGCGTACGTTTTTTGTAGTTGGTATATCTTCTTTCTTACAAGGATGGATTGGGCATAGACTTCCAATTGCGGATGGACCAGCTGGATCTTGGGTTGGTGTATTTACAGTACTTGCTTATGCAACTGCCGGACAAGATCAATTGCATAGTACACTGCAAATTTTAGAGTTAGGAATGATAATCTCCGGTGTTATTTTAATAGGATTAGGAGTAACTGGTTTTATAGGACGTATTTTATTTTTATTTACGCCAGTTGTGACAGGGACGTTTTTACTTTTATTATGTTTACAATTAAGTGGTGTATTTTTAAAAGGAATGCTAGGAATTACAGCTACTATTTCTCAAATCGATGGATTTACAGCGATAATTGCGTTTAGTATATTTTTGTTCGTTATTATACTGTCTAATTTTGGAAGAGGTTTTATCAAAAGTTATGCAGTTTTAATAGGATTAATTAGCGGGTGGATTATTTTTCTCATTGCAGGAAAAGTGACGGTTCCATCTCAAGTAACTCATTTTGTACAACTTCCACAAATGTTTGCTTGGGGACTTCCAAAATGGAATACTGGTATGGCAGTATCCAGTTTCGTTATGGTATGTATTTTAGTTTCAAATACAGTGGCAGCTATTATAGCGATTAATCAAGCTACCATTCATAAAGCAACTATTGAACAAAAACAGTTGAAGGATGGTACGTGGGTTGGAGGGATTTCGCATATCATTTCCTCCGTATTTTCAACTGTAGGTATCGTTCCGTTACCAGCAACGGCAGGATTTATACGCTTAACAAAACAAAAATATATACGATCGTTCTTAATGGCATGTGCGTTACTAGTCGTAATGTCTCTTTTTCCAAGTATTATTCGTTACTTAGCATCTTTACCATCGGCTGTCGCATCGGCTGTTTTAATGGCTTCGTTCGTACAATTAATTGGAATTGGATTTAATAATATAAAACAAGTGCCGATGAGTGAAAGGAATGTAACGATTTTAGGAGTGGCAGTATTATTTGGAAGTGGCGTTATGTTTTTACCGTCTGGAGCACTCCAATCCTTGCCGTCTGTTATGCAATATATATTCGGTAATGGTTTATTTGTAGGTACGGTTGTAAGTATATTGCTAGAACAAATATGGCGCGTTGGAAAGTAAGTGGATAAAAAGAGTGTACGCAATGTATAAAAGTCTAAAATAACATGGGAAATAAAGCCCATTTTTATTCACCACCTGCACATTTCGTTCATACAATATCTTGACTAAATAAACACCCAACTTACACATACACAGCTCTGGCTTAAGCAAGGAGGGTTATACCAGTTGAAGGAAAAAGCGTATCAATCTAAACCTTTACTCACAAAGAGAGAAAGAGAAGTATTTGAATTACTGGTTCAAGATAAAACAACGAAGGAAATTGCAGGTGAACTTTTTATAAGTGAAAAGACAGTTCGTAACCACATCTCAAACGCAATGCAAAAGCTAGGGGTTAAAGGACGTTCACAAGCAGTTGTTGAGCTTCTTCGTATGGGAGAGCTCGAACTATAAGAAAGCAGCCGACTTTTATATAAAGAGTCGGCTATTTTTCTGTTTGTTTCACTTGCTATATGAATGATAAGAAGATTACATACATAAATAGGTAATAAGGAGGGGATATGTTGAAAAGGATACTGTTAGTTTCAACAAGTGCTCATGATATGAATGGACACCCGACTGGTTTGTGGCTTGAAGAGCTTGCAGCTCCTTATCATTTATTTAAAAAGGCTAAGTTTGATGTTGATATTGTGTCGATAAAAGGCGGAAGAGTACCTATAGATAGAGTGTCTATTCCGAATGGTATACCTCGCGAATTCAAGCACGTTGCGTCTTTATTGCAAAATACGAGACCGATTTCAAATGTTCATTTTTCGGACTATGATGCGGTTTTATTTGGTGGTGGGCACGGGGCGATTGTAGATTTTCCAGGTAATCCATATGTAGCAAATTTGATTGAGAATATGTATAACAATAACCGGATTGTAGCGGCTGTTTGTCACGGAGTAAGCTCCTTAGTCGGTGTGAAAAATAAGGATGGCTCGTTTTTTGTTGCCGGTAAGCGTATAACGGGTTACACAAACGATGAAGAAAAAGCTGTACATTTAGAAAAGCGCGTTCCGTTTTTGTTAGAAAGTAAGTTGAAAGAAGAAGGAGCTTTGTTTTATATAGCCCCCAATTTTACGTCGCATGTGGTAGTAGATGGACATTTAATTACAGGACAAAACCCGCAGTCTAGTGTGGAAATGGGTAAGGCTATAAAAAGGGCTGTAAATAAATTATAGAAAAGGTGCTCGCTACTCATAAAGGTAGCGGGCATTTTTTCTATAGTGTAAATGAACCCTTAAACTAAAAAGATGTATTGAGTATAGTGACTTCATTTATAATTAATCGTGAATTTGCTATACTATTTTGTATGGACAAAAGGGGAGGCTCTTTTAAATGAGAAAAGTCGCATGTGCAAATACTTATATTAATAAAATCAAGCCCGTTATTAGAAAGGCGAGTTTTAGCCAATTGAAAATAGATGAAATTGCGAAATATATGGATATCAGTAAAGCTACTTTATATAAACGTTTTTCTTCGAAAGATGAAATTATTGAGGCGGTAGTAGAGGATTTCATGAACTATCTACTCGAAGGTGATGCGGATAATCAAGATGAAAGTATGTCATTTACAGAACGGTTCCAAAAGACATTTATCCATTCTTTAAAATGTGTGACATATATTTCGGATGTTTTTTTGCAAGATTTGAAAGAAGCATATCCGCATTTGTCGGATCAATTAGTCGCTGCACAACAAAATCGTAATCATAATTTGCAAATGTTTTTTGAAGCGGGTATGGAACAAGGCTACTTTAATAAGATGAACGCACAATTATTTATGGTGCAAGATGATGTGATGTTAAGACGTATTATAGATCATTCTTTTTGTATTCAGTACGATATTACGTTAAAGAAAGCGATACTTGATTTTTATCAATTGAAGAAGTATCAACTTTTTAAACCAGAGTATATAGATGCAATTGATGATTCGGAAATTGAAAAAGAAGTTATTGCTATTTTGCAAATGATTTCGTAAAAAAGCAGATCTCCCTTAATAGAGGGAAATCTGCTTTTTTAGTACATATTATTTTTGCAACTGTTTTAATACTAATTCGGCTACTGGACCACCTGAAGCTGGGTTTTGACCAGTGATAACACGATTATCTTCTAAAGCATAAGCTTCCCACGGTTGCGCGGCTTTTTCGTAAAGCCCTCCATTTTTAATGAGTTCATCTTCTGTTAAAAATGGAACGAATTGATCTAATTCAGCTAATTTTTCTTCTTCATTTGAAAAGCCTGTTACCTTCTTACCACTAATTAAACGATCCCCATTACTTAATGTAATATGAAATAAACCAGCAGCTCCATGACAAACGGAAGAAACAATTCCGCCGTTTTCATAAATGTTGCGGCAAATATTTTGAAGTTGTTTATTTTCTGGGAAGTCCCAAATAACCCCGTGACCACCTGCGTAATAAATAACAGCGTAGTCTTCTGGATTCACTTCACTCGGTTTCATTGTAGAACCGAGGCGATTCATAAACTCTTTCTTTTGATACCATTCCCAATCGATGCTCTCCGCCATTGCTAAACTATGTGGATCAATTGGTGTATAACCGCCTTGTGGGCTGACATAATCGACTTCGTAACCCGCTTCTTCTACTTTTTTTACGAAATGTACAGCTTCACCAAGCCAAAGTCCGGTAGCCCTATTTAAATTTGGATATTTTTCTACACTTGTTAATACAACTAACATTTTTTTCTTCATCATAATCCTCCTATAATGTCTCTTCTATATAAAAGTTCTGTATTCGTTTCGTTTTATTAAGTTAAAAAATGCAAATTTGAATAATCATGCCAGTCCTTCTCATATCGGATTCGAAATTAGTGTATAATAAATTTTGAACAAAGTAAACTAAAAAGGCTAAATTAGTTTAGTTTGTATATTTTTCGTTGACAAACTGTAATGCTGAAACTATGATAGTTCCATGAATATCGAACAACATTCTTGTTTCGTGTCGAATTCAATTTACCCCGCTATTTTCCGGGCAGTAAGACCCCCACCTCAAAATTCAGCGGAAGCAAAGAAGTTAGGTGGGGGATCAACTGCCCGTAAAAGTCCGATTGATGAGGGCTGGTTAAAGTTTCACTTTATCGCGCGATAAGGTAGTACCTTTTATACATTTAATGAAGTTGTTTAGTGGTGATACAACATTTAAATAACTTCATTTTTCATCTATAGTTTGACAGTTTTAAAATTGCAATCAGGAGAGTGTTACACATGGGGAAAGATATAAGTAACCATTCGAAATGGTTTGTTTTTACATTATGTTTTATTGTTTTGTTAGGACCGATGAACGCTGTGTTATTTAATGTAGCGCTAGAGGATATTGCCAATGATTTATCAATTAGTCAATCGAAAGTAAGTTGGGTTGTAGTGGGGTATTCTTTAGTTGTCGGTATTGGTTCGATGATATATGGAAAACTGGCTGATCGTTACAGTGTAAAAAGGCTATTGATTATTTCTATTATCATATTTGTAGCTGGTTCTATTGTTGGGTTTGTGAATCAATCTTATGAGATTATCATTTTCGCAAGGTTAGTGCAGGCGAGCGGGGGAGCAGCGTTTATTGCGCTCAGTATGATTGCGGTGGCAAAATTAGTTGCTCCAGCTAAAAAACCGGGTGCGTTAGCAATGATTAGTTCTTCTATTGCATTAGCGGTTGGTATTGGACCTTTAGTTGGTGGGGCAATTACAAATACGTTAGGGTGGCCGTATTTATTTTTATTTATGGTTATTTCAATGATTGGTATTTTCTTGCTCGTAAAATTTATGCCAGAAGAGGCGCAACATACCGATGAAGTGTTTCGCTTTGATTTCATTGGAGCAGTTTTATTATTTGTATTGATTACGACCATTTTATTAGGAGTGAATATTAATAGTTGGCTTTTTGTGTTATCTGTTGCTTTCCTATTTTTATTCAGGGCTCATATGAAGAGAACAGAGTCGCCGTTTATTGATATTGAGTTGTTTACAAATAAACCATTACTTCGTTTAATAGCGGTCGGATTTATCATTAATGTGGCGTTATGTGCTAGTTTATTATTATTACCATTACTGTTAGGAAGAGGACACGGATTGTCTCCATTCGTTATTGGAATTGTATTGTTTGTTGCATCTCTCTTTGGTATTGTATCTAGTGTTATTACCGGAAAGATTATTCCTTCGTTTGGGAATGTGAGGATGATGTATGTAGCGTCTGTAGTTATGATCATGGGCTTTTTAATTTTAGGGATTATTCCGAATGGGAACTTACTCTTTATTTTATTTGCGGTTATTTTAACATTTATGAGTTATTCGGCAATTCAAGTATCATTAAACACATTTATACCCAAAACATTAAATCCAGCTAAAGTTGGAGTTGGTCTTGGTTTATATAATTTAATTAACTTTTTCGGTATGGCATTTGGACCAGCTGTAGCGAGCAAAATTATGGAATCTACAAATAGTTATCGATTGAATTTTATTTTGCTCGTCATTTTAATTTCTGCTCATTTCTTCTTATTAATGGGAATGCCTTCTTTTCAAAAAAAGATGGAGCAATGAGTATGCACCTTATATAGAAGAAACCGACTTTCTTATAGAAGGTCGGTTATTTTTCTGTCTTGCAAATTACGAAAAAAAGGAGCAAAATAAAAAAGGTCCTAGTCTATACATGGGCAAATGAAAATTTTCATACAGAAGCATTTGAAGTGAGCGAACTTAAAGTGTGTAAAATATAATGATAAACATAAAAGATGATGAATGAGAAAACGGGTGATGAAGTTGAATAGAGCAATCGGTGTTATCGATTCAGGAGTTGGCGGTTTAACAGTAGCGAAGGAATTAATTCGTCAGTTGCCGAAAGAGCGTATCATATATTTAGGAGATACAGCACGTTGTCCTTATGGTCCACGTTCTCGAGAAGAAGTGCGTCAATTTACGTGGGAAATGACGGAGCATTTACTAGATTTAAATATTAAAATGTTAGTTATTGCGTGTAATACAGCAACTGCAGTTGTATTAGAAGAGATGCAAAAACAATTACCAATTCCAGTAGTAGGAGTTATTCACCCAGGATCACGTACAGCTTTAAAAGTGACAAACACGTATCATGTTGGGATTATTGGAACGATTGGAACCGTGAAAAGTGGTGCATACGAAGAGGCGTTAAAGTCTATTAATAACCGTGTTATGGTAGAAAGTTTAGCTTGTCCACCTTTCGTTGAACTTGTAGAGAGTGGGAATTTCGAAAGTGAAATGGCGTACGAAGTTGTAAGAGAAACGCTGCAACCACTGAAAAGTACCGATATTGATACCCTTATATTAGGGTGTACACATTATCCGATTTTAGGACCTGTTATTAAAAAAGTAATGGGAGATAAAGTACAACTAATTAGTTCTGGTGATGAAACAGCACGTGAAGTAAGTACAATCTTATATCATAGTAAAATGTTGAATGAAGGAGAAGAACAAAGCGATCATCTCTTCTTAACAACAGGAAAAATAGGCTTGTTTAAAGAAATTGCATCAAAATGGTTCGGTCAACCGATTGAAAATGTGAAGCATATTCATTTAGAAAAAGAATAATAGTAGAATTCATATAAGTAAGCTCCTGAGAAATCAGGAGTTTTTGTTTATCCCGCTATTTTCCGGGCAGTAAGACCCCCACCTCAAAATTCAGCGGAAGAAAAGAAGTTATGTGGGGGATGAACAAAACTCCCACTGATTAAAGTTTCACTATATAAGAGGCACAGCTTGTTCTAAAATGTGAAACGGCTCGTATACATAATAGTACAAACTTAGATTTTAGGGGGGAATGGCATGCCTAAATCCACTTTTAAATGGGTTGTTGGTGCTACTGTGAGCGCTGTTTTACTAACAGGGTGTGGCTTTATAAATCAGGAGAAAGCAACTGAACAAATTGATCCGCCAAAACAAGTTACGTATACAGAGGGTGGGAAGAAAGAAGTAGCTAAAAAAGATAAGCAAGGGCAAATGGTAAATAGAGAACTATACCTTGTTGATAAAAATGGTTATGTTGTACCACAAACATTAGCTATACCTACTCCGAAAGCAAATGAGACTGTGAAGCAAACGTTAGAATACCTTGTGAAAGATGGACCAGTAACGAATTTATTACCGAATGGGTTTCGTGCAGTCATTCCGGCGAATACAACGATGACCTTAGATTTGAAAAAGGACGGGACGGCAGTTATTGATTTCTCTAAAGAAATGAAAAACTATGCGAAAGAAGAAGAGCGGCAAATCGTTGAATCTATAGCGTGGACGTTGACGCAATTTACAGAGATAAAACAAGTGCAGTTCCAAATAAATGGTGAGAAATTGGCAAAGATGCCTGTTGGTGGTACACCGCTTGGTGAAGGAGTGAGTCGTGCAAATGGTATTAACTTCGATGATGAACAAGTAGCAGATGTAACAAATACAAAACCAGTCACACTGTATTTTATGGCGCAAAATAATAATAAACAGCAATATTACGTACCAGTAACGCGCCGCGTTGCTGAAGGAAAAGAAAATGATTATGCAGCAATTATAGATGAGCTTGTAAAAGGTCCGATTCATCAATCGCTCCTGAATGATTTTAATCCAGGCGTTAAGCTTATTACGAATCCGAAATTACAAGACGGAAATCTTACATTAAACTTTAATGAAAATATATTTGTAAACCCAGATAAAAATATGATTTCAAATTACGTATTGAAGTCGTTAGTTTTATCTTTAACAGAAAAGAAAGGTGTGAAAAATGTTTCTATTGAAGTGAATGGAAAAGCAAATCTTATAGATGAAAAGGGCGGAAAGTTAATAAAACCTGTAGATCGTCCAGAAAACGTGAATACAGGTAGTTTTTAATCTTGAATAATTTGATATACTTAAGTAAGAAAGGAGAATTGCTTTTTGGGTTCTCCTTCTTTTATTGTATACATATCATACATTTAAAATTGGCTATACTAACGAGTAGTAATTAAGAGGAGGTTATTTTTATGCGAGTAGATGGTAGAGAGAAAACAGAATTACGCCATATACATATTCATACGAATTATTTAAAACATCCAGAGGGATCTGTATTAATTGAAGTTGGGGATACAAAGGTGATTTGCTCAGCGACAATTGAAGAGCGTGTACCACCGTTTATGCGTGGAGAAGGAAAGGGCTGGGTAACAGCTGAATACGCGATGATTCCGCGTGCAACAGAACAACGTACAATTAGAGAGTCAAGCAAAGGAAAAGTAACAGGACGTACAATGGAAATTCAGCGTCTAATTGGACGAGCATTACGTGCGGTAGTTGATTTAGAAGCGCTTGGCGAGAGAACAGTTTGGATTGACTGTGATGTTATCCAAGCAGATGGTGGAACGAGAACAGCGTCTATTACAGGTGCATATGTAGCGATGGTACTAGCTTTTGAGAAGTTATTACAAGCAGAAAAAGTATCTAAAATTCCAGTAAAAGATTATTTAGCAGCAACGTCAGTAGGGATTGTTGAAGAGCAAGGTGTTGTTTTAGATTTAAACTATGCAGAAGATTCTAAAGCAGACGTTGATATGAACGTGATTATGACTGGAAAAGGCCAATTTGTTGAAGTGCAAGGAACTGGAGAAGAAGCGACGTTTAGTAGAGCGCAGTTAAATGAACTACTTGATGCTGCGGAAAAAGGCATTTTCCAACTGATTGATATGCAAAAAGAAGCTTTAGGCGACATCGTATCTCATATAGAGTAGAGGTGGAAAGTATGAAACAAGTTGTTGTAGCGACAAAAAATATGGGTAAAGTACGTGAGTTTGCTGAGTTATTTGAGCGATTTGATTTAGAAGTAAAATCATTACACGATTTTCCTCATATTGAAGAAGTTGAAGAAACAGGTGAAACATTTGAAGAAAATGCGATCTTAAAAGCGGATAGTTTGAGTAGACAGCTGAATTCGATCGTAATTGCGGATGATTCGGGTCTTATTGTAGATGCTTTAAACGGAAAACCAGGAGTGTATTCAGCGCGTTTTGCTGGTGAACCGAAAAATGATCAAGCAAATATCGATAAAGTGTTACAAGAATTAAATGGCATTGACTTTGAAAAGCGTAAAGCACGTTTCTATTGTGCATTAGCAGTTGCTTTCCCTGAAGGTGATAAAAAGCCTGTCATTGTAAATGGGACATGTGAAGGATTTATTTTAGAACAACGCCGCGGAGAAAATGGTTTTGGATACGATCCGATCTTTTATGTGGAAGAATACAAAAAAGCAATGGCGGAATTAAGTTCAGATGAGAAAAATGCTATTAGCCACCGTGGTCGTGCTCTTCGTAAGTTAGAAGAAAAAATCCCGGAATGGTTTTTAGGAGAATAAGGGAGAGAGTATGATGAAAGCTTTAATCGTAAGCGATAGTCATAGCTCTGTGAAGGAATTACAGCAGTTGAAAAAGAAATATGAAGGGAAAGTAGATATCATGATTCATTGCGGTGATTCAGAGCTAACGCCTGCTCATGAAGAAATGCAAGGTTTCCGTGTTGTAAAAGGAAACTGTGATTATGCTAACTTTCAAGATGAAATTGTAACTGATGTAAATGGAATTCGCTTCTTAGTTGTGCATGGACATCGCCATAATGTGAAAATGACATTACAAACGCTAGCGTACCATGCGGAAGAAGTAGGAGCGCAAGTTGCATGCTTCGGACATTCTCACGTATTAGGTGCGGAATTAATCGACGGCGTTTTATTTATTAATCCAGGCAGTATTTTATTACCACGTCAGCGTGTAGAAAAGACATTTGCTGTATTAGAAATGGATGAAAATCAAATGGAAGTTCGTTTTGAAACATTAGACGGACAACTAGTTGAACAAGCAGTTTTTAAAAGAGGATAATAAAATTTATCCTCTTTTAAAAAAGGTGTTGACTTTATGTATGGTTATACATATAATAAATATTGTCGATAGGGCAACGGCGCTAACGAAGAAAAGAAAATAACATATGCGGGTGTAGTTTAGTGGTAAAACAAGAGCCTTCCAAGCTCTGGTCGAGAGTTCGATTCTCTTCACCCGCTCCATGTCCCAGTAGCTCAGCCGGATAGAGCATACGCCTTCTAAGCGTACGGTCGGGAGTTCGAATCTCTCCTGGGACGCTAACAAAAACCTTGTTATCTTTTGATAACAAGGTTTTTGTTTGTCTAAAAATTGATGTTTGGGTTATAAGTGTAGTTCATTCTTAATATCTGCGACCTTTCCTTCGATATTAAGCAGTTGCATATGTACTTCTTTTTCTTAAATAAAAAGAGCGCCGTTTATCCCGCTATTTGCCGGGCAGTAAGACCCCCACCTCAAAATTCAGCGGAAGCAAAGAAGTTAGGTGGGGTCGGGCTGTCCGTAAAAGTCCGATTGGTGAGGGTTGATTAAAGTTACACTTTATGCGCCCTGTTCCTCATATTTAATTTAAAGAATCAATAGGCTTATGGTAGAACTCAAATCCATATCCAGATTCTCCTAATTGTTCACTTGCAATGTTATAAAAGTTTTTACCATTCTAGTGTGATTGAGTAGCCGTTATCGGAACTTATCCCTGATAGTGTGTTACAATTAATAGAAGCGGAAAACGAGAATCTCCAATTGACTGGACGTGTGATTAGTTGGACAGTTTAAGAAGGTTGTATAAAAAGGGAGATGGCGCAAAGATGGCGAGAACAAAAGAGAATGATTTAACGGAGAAATTGGCAGAAGGTCAACGGAAATATGGTGACGGCAACTTTACAGTACAGAACATCGGTGATGAAACTAATCCGAATTGGACTGTCGTAAAAAATGTGAGGAAGGGATCGGCAGGCATTCGCGAAGGAGAAGATATATTAAGACTGCGATCAAAATATATAAAATAGTACGGAATGGGCGGAGCGGGAGTTCGAATCTCTCCTGGGACGCTAAAAAAACCTTGTTATCTTTTGATAACAAGGTTTTTTGTTTTAAATTAGTTATTAATAAACTTCTCAAATACAAAACCATAATCTTTCACATTGTATTGTTTCTTCGTATCAACAAGCCAGTTAAAGGCAATCTCGTTCATCTCTTTAAATTGCTCTGCTAAGTTTACTTGTGCGTTTGAAATACGGCTGAAAGCATTAGATGCCATATCTAAACTTTTATGTGCATATTGTAAAGTAATGTCGTTGTCGTATGAAATTTCTTCAATTTTAAGTAAAGCCTTATATAAATCTTTTAATTCTTCAATATGTTTTTTATGAACATCAATTGAGTAATGCTCATCTCCCATTTGAAACTTAATTTCTATATCTAAATCAATCGTTCCTGCAGTTTCAAGTGCTACGTTTTTAATTTGATATTTACTATAGCTATAGCGGCGCAGTGTGCGTTTTTTACTTGTTGCGCTTGTACCATCTAGGTGGAGTAATCCTTTGTTTGTGAAGCAATATTCATCTGATTTGGATTTAATTAGAAAATAAATTTTCTCTCCATCTTCGTGCATCACGTAATCATCAGCATCAACTTTATCGTAATCTTTCGGTGTAATGACAGAACCTACATCGCTTAACCCTAAAACATCGGCAGCTACTTTTTTGAACATATATAATCCCCCTTGTAAATTAAATTCTTAATTGTACAAAAATATATTAACATGATTTTCATTTTTTGTTTTCTTGTAATACGAAAATATCTGAAGGTAAGTTAAGAAAAGTAACGCATAATTATTTTGATCCTAAATTATTTAGTAAATCTATTAGTCTAAGAGTCGATTCGCCGAAAAGTAACCAAGAGAAAAAAGCTAATTTTGCAAGTGATTATAGAGAAATTTCGTGAAAGCACCTCAAGCGATATGAGGTGTTTTTCAATCCCTTTTTGAAATCTTACAATTCTGTAAGGTAACTGTAAGGTAGTTCGATGGTAAGAAATTGCTAATCTTTTATAATGAAGATAACAACGATAAAACGAGGAGGAAGAAATGATGAAAGGGTTAGTTGTAACGGGCTTAACGGTTGCTTTTGGATTTGTAGCGTATGAGAAATTAACGTATGTAGTCGATGTTGTGAAACATTTGATTGCTTAGAGAAAACAGCTATGAGAGGGAAAGGGAATGAGTGAATGAATGGAATGGTTATTTGGAATTATAGGTACTTGTAGTGTAGTGTTATTGTTCTTTGTCCCAAGTGGTATACTTAGTTCGACAACAAGTTTGTTCTTCTTAAGTTTGTTTGCTTGTACGATGCTTATTATTATGTTTTTAATGAAGCGAAGTAAACCAATCTTCTATTTTAGCATGATTGTTATGGCAATTATTGTTCTCCAAATTATTACCCTTGTAATATACCCCACAATTATAAAAGCTTTCCATTAATGATGAATCCTCTGCGCTTGTTGCTGGGGATTTTTATTTGTACAATTTTAATTTTTAGTAGAGATTTACTCGTATCGGAATATAAAAATTAAATATTTTTATATTTCAAACAAATGATTTAGGGATGTTGTGTTCTCATTACGCATTTGATATATTTACTTTGAGCATAATTAAAATCAAGAAAAAGAGGCGGACGTATGGATAAAAAAGAAAATACGGTCGTATTGTTTCCACAACTATCAGAGCGCTATATTGATGAAGGTTTTTTAGCGCTGAAAGAGCGGAAATTCGAAGATGCATTGCGTTGCTTTGAAATATTACGTCAGTATAATGCGGAAACGGAACAAACGGAATTAGCTTCAGTTATTTGTTTACTCGAATTAAAACGTATGGAAGAAGCGAAAGATAAATGTGAACAGTTGCTTAAAACAGGAGTTGTCTTATTTGGTGATATTCTTGAAACGTACGTAACAATTTTAGTTCAAACAAATGATTATGAAGGTGTTATTGAAACTGTTGAAAAGGTTTTACAAACGAAAGATATAATGCCTGATCAAAAGGAAAAATTAGCGCAGCTTGCTTTATTTGCAGAAGGTATGCTAAATGAGGGAGACGCATCGCTAGTGGATTCAAACTTTGAATTGGATGAGTTTACTAATGAAATTTTTGGAGAAAACTTTGGACAGAAGCTAAGAGCGATTCAGCGACTTTCGTTAAAAGATTTAGATCTTGCATTACCTGTTTTAAAGAAATTTTTAATAGACGAAGAGCAGCACCCCTATTTGAAAACTTCTATTTTGTATAAAATGATAGAAAGTCAGGTAGAAGAAGAAATAGAGGTAGAAAAGTTTGGAAATACGATTAAGGTGATTCCAGCATTTACAGGTCATAATGAGGAGCAATCCAATAACATTATACATAAATTATCAAGCCGATTAGAGCAAAATTATCCCGATATATTTGAAGCGATGGTTACATATTGGAAAGAGTTGCAAATTAGCGTTTTCCCATTCGCTCTATTAATGGATAAAGAAGAGATTTGGTCAGCTGTTTTAGAGAGAATTGGAAGAAAGCGTTTCGGATTGGCTATTGATGAAGAAGAGCTTATGGCAGCATATAATATCGAATTGGAAGAGTTTCATATTGCCTATCAATGGTTATTACGTGTTGAAAGAGAAGGATATTTGCCCGTATAATTATGAAAAAGAATCGTTCAGTTCTTGAAACGAGCATATTCTATGTTATAATGTAAGGGTTGCAAAAGGCAGAAATCTGCCTGTTTGTAAGAGAAGAGAAGTGCAATTCTCTTACTTAATATGTTTCATATTATTCTCGAACAAAATATACCGTAGTTGTCTTCTGGGCAATTAGTAGATTGGAACATTATATCTGAAAGCTTTTGCTAGAGGGTTATTTGTGTATTTGTTATTTCAAAAAAGAGATAATGAAGATTTTAATCTATAGAGGTATGTGCATACATTATTATAGTTGGAGGGAAAGAATAAATGTCTACAAAATGGGAAAAATTAGAAGGTAACGTTGGCGTTTTAACAATCGAAGTTGATGCTAAAGAAGTAAACAACTCTATCGACGCTGCGTTCAAAAAAGTAGTAAAAACAATTAACGTACCAGGTTTCCGTAAAGGAAAAATGCCTCGTCCATTATTCGAACAACGCTTTGGTATTGAATCTTTATACCAAGATGCTTTAGATATCATTTTACCAAAAGCATACGGTGAAGCGATTGAAGAAGCTGGTATCTTCCCAGTTGATCATCCTGAAATCGACATCGAGAAGTTCGAAAAAAATGCTAACCTTATCTTCACTGCAAAAGTTACAGTGAAACCTGAAGTTAAATTAGGTGAGTACAAAGGTTTAGCAGTAGAAAAAGTTGAAACAACTGTAACTGACGAAGATGTAGAGAACGAATTAAAATCTTTACAAGAGCGTCAAGCTGAACTAGTTGTTAAAGAAGAAGGAACTGTTGAAAACGGTGATACAGCTGTAATCGACTTCGAAGGTTTCGTTGATGGCGAAGCATTTGAAGGCGGAAAAGGCGAAAACTACTCTCTAGCAATCGGTTCTGGTACATTCATCCCAGGTTTCGAAGAGCAAGTAATCGGTCTTAAATCTGGTGAGTCTAAAGACGTTGAAGTATCATTCCCAGAAGAGTACCATGCTGCTGAATTAGCTGGCAAACCAGCAACATTCAAAGTAACAATTCACGAAATCAAAACAAAAGAACTTCCTGAGTTAAACGACGAGTTCGCTAAAGAAGCAGACGAAGCGGTTGCAACTCTTGATGAATTAAAAGCAAAACTTCGCACAAACTTAGAAGAAGGCAAAAAGCACGAAGCTGAGCACAAAGTACGTGACGAAGTAGTAGAATTAGCTGCTGCTAACGCTGAAATCGAAATTCCAGAAGCTATGATCAACACTGAGTTAGATCGTATGGTTCGTGAATTCGAGCAACGTTTAAGCCAACAAGGTATGAACCTTGAGCTTTACTACCAATTCACAGGTACTGACGCTGACAAATTAAAAGAGCAAATGAAAGAAGATGCACAAAAACGTGTAAGAATCAATCTTGTTCTTGAAGCTATCATTGAAGCTGAAAACATCGAGGTTACTGAAGAAGAAGTAACTGCAGAAGTTGAAAAAATGGCTGAAATGTACGGTATGCCAGTAGACGCTATCAAGCAAGCTCTTGGAAGTGTAGACGCTTTAGCTGAAGATCTTAAAGTGCGTAAAGCTGTAGACTTCTTAGTAGAAAACGCTGCATAATAAAATAACAAGGCACGATTTTAATCGTGCCTTGTTTTATAAATATAGAAATATATTTATAAAACTTTTCGATGGAGAAGGAAATGTTCCTTTACAAGTCGAATATACATATTTCAAAAGTTTTAAAATTTTTTTATTTGTACATAACTAGTCATATTATTTGTATTTCTCGCCACGTAGTGACATAATATGTATTTACATACGATACATTTATCGTGTACATACGAAGGCAAGAGGTTAGCACTTTGTAAGGGGTGTGAAAATATGTTTAAATTTAATGATGAAAAAGGGCAATTAAAATGTTCTTTCTGTGGTAAAACACAAACGCAAGTTCGAAAGTTAGTGGCAGGTCCAGGTGTTTACATTTGTGACGAGTGTATCGAACTTTGTACTGAAATTGTACAAGAGGAGCTTGCGAAGGACGAAGAAGTAGAATTCAAAGATGTACCGAAACCGGTAGAAATTCGTGAAATCTTAGATGAGTATGTCATCGGGCAAGATAGCGCGAAAAAAGCACTAGCGGTAGCGGTATATAATCATTACAAACGCATTAATTCTAACAGCAAAATTGATGATGTAGAATTAGCGAAGAGTAATATCGCACTTATCGGGCCAACAGGTAGTGGTAAAACATTACTGGCACAAACGTTAGCGCGTATTTTAAATGTTCCATTTGCAATCGCGGACGCAACATCTTTAACAGAAGCTGGATATGTTGGGGAAGATGTAGAAAATATCTTACTAAAATTAATTCAAGCAGCTGATTATGATGTAGAGAAAGCGGAAAAAGGAATCATTTATATTGATGAGATTGATAAAGTGGCACGTAAGTCCGAAAATCCATCAATTACACGTGATGTATCTGGTGAAGGTGTGCAGCAGGCACTTCTGAAAATTTTAGAAGGTACTGTAGCAAGCGTTCCACCTCAAGGTGGTCGTAAGCATCCGCACCAAGAGTTCATTCAAATTGATACAACGAACATCTTATTCATTTGTGGTGGAGCGTTTGATGGCATTGAGCCGATTATTAAACGTCGCCTTGGTGAGAAAGTAATTGGATTTGGTTCCGAGAAGAAAAATGCTGATGTAAATGAGAAGCATGTTTTATCTCACGTATTACCAGAGGATCTTTTAAGATTTGGTTTAATTCCAGAGTTTATCGGTCGTCTTCCAGTTATTGCGAACCTAGAGCCACTTGATGAAGATGCTCTTGTTGATATTTTAACGAAACCGAAAAATGCACTTGTTAAGCAATTCCAAAAACTATTGGAGCTTGACGATGTTGAGTTAGAGTTTGAAGAAGGTGCACTAATCGAAATTGCGAAAAAAGCAATTGAACGTAAAACGGGTGCTCGTGGACTTCGTTCTATTATTGAAGGCTTAATGCTTGATGTAATGTTCGAACTTCCATCTCGTAAAGATATCGAGAAGTGTATTCTTACAAAAGAAACAGTAGCTGATAATGAACCGCCAAAATTGGTGTTACAAGACGGTACTGTACTTGATACAAAAACATCTGCATAATGCGAAAGGGAAACAGCAATTTTTATAATTGCTGTTTTTCTTTATGTTTAGCTACGTTCCTCCGCGGAAATACTAAGAGATAAAATATTGCGGGAGGAAATAAATAATGAGCTGGACAAATATATTTTTAGTTGTTCAACTTGTTTTTGGTGTAATTGTCGGATTATATTTCTGGCATTTACTTCGAAATCAACGAACACAAAAAGTTTCAATTGATCGAGAATCGAAAAAAGAATTAGAACAGCTTCGTAAAATGCGTGAGATTTCTTTAACAGAGCCGCTAGCAGAAAAGGTGCGTCCTACAACCTTTTTAGATATTGTAGGGCAAGAGGACGGGATTAAGTCGTTAAAAGCGGCTCTTTGTGGTCCGAATCCGCAACATGTAATCATATATGGCCCGCCAGGTGTTGGGAAAACAGCGGCAGCACGTCTTGTATTAGAAGAAGCGAAACGAAATCCTAAATCTCCATTTCGTACGAATGCAACATTTATTGAACTTGATGCGACGACAGCTCGGTTTGATGAACGTGGTATCGCAGACCCTTTAATTGGTTCGGTGCATGATCCGATTTATCAAGGTGCTGGGGCGATGGGACAAGCAGGTATTCCGCAACCGAAAAAAGGTGCTGTAACAGATGCGCATGGTGGTATTTTGTTTATTGATGAGATTGGCGAACTCCATCCGATTCAAATGAACAAAATGTTAAAGGTGTTAGAAGATCGAAAAGTATTTTTAGAAAGTGCGTACTATAGTGAAGAAAATACGATGATTCCAACATATATACATGATATTTTCCAAAAAGGCTTACCGGCAGATTTTCGCTTAGTTGGAGCAACGACACGTTCGCCAGAGGAAATTCCTCCTGCTATTCGGTCACGTTGCTTAGAAGTATTTTTCCGTGAATTAGATACGGAAGAAATTCAAAAAGTAGCGAAAAATGCCGCGGAAAAAGTAGAAATGCAAATAGGCGAAAATGGTATTGAAATGATTGGGATGTATGCAAGAAATGGACGAGAAGCGATTAATCTCGTGCAAATCTCTGCTGGTATGGCGATAAATGAAGAACGTTCTTTCATTAAAGATGAAGATATAGAGTGGGTTGTTCACTCAAGTCAGCTTACACCGAAATACGAAAAGCACATTTATCCGATTCCAAGGATTGGTCTTGTAAATGGTCTTGCTGTATACGGACCAAATACAGGTGCGTTATTAGAAATTGAAGTAACAGCAATTCCGGCGAAAGATAAAGGGTCGGTAAATGTTACCGGAATTGTAGAAGAAGAAAGTATTGGTAGTCAAACGAAATCGATTCGCCGTAAAAGTATGGCAAAAGGCTCTGTTGATAATGTATTAACAGTACTTCGTTCTTTAGATGTGTTGCCAGAAGGATACGATATACATATTAATTTTCCAGGTGGTATCCCAATTGATGGACCTTCTGCAGGAATCGCTATGGCAACAGGTGTATATTCTGCGGTGCATCGCACATATGTAAATAATGAAGTAGCGATGACAGGTGAAATAAGTATACACGGAGAAGTAAAGCCTATTGGTGGCGTGTACGCAAAAATAAAAGCTGCGAAAAAAGCGGGAGCTAAGAAAGTCATTATTCCTGCTGAAAATATGCAACCATTTTTGTATACTATAAAGGGAATCGAAATTATTCCTGTCCGTAAGTTAAAAGAAGTATTTGAGTTAACATTTATGCAAGAAAATGCGCATAGAGAGCTAGATGTACATACTAACGTAGACGAAACAGATGCACAATCTATGTAAAAATAAACAATAATAAAATTTGCCAGACTTCGTTTAAGTTTGTATGCTTAATCGGAGTCTTTTTTCTTTTCGTGAGGTAGAAAAATAAGCTATTTATAATTGCGAGGAATCTCAGCAATTGCATCTAGGTGTATTGTAATATAAAATAGTTGAACAGGAGTTTAATTTATTATGGAGGTGCTATGTCTAGTATGAATACGAACGAAAGAATCGTGCCCCTCCTACCATTAAGAGGCGTTCTCGTATATCCAACGATGGTTTTGCATCTTGATGTAGGACGTGATAAATCGATACAAGCACTAGAGCAGGCGGCAATGGATGAAAATATCATCTTTTTAGCAATGCAAAAAGAAATGAATATCGATGATCCGAAAGAAGATGACATATATAGTGTAGGTACAGTGGCGAAAGTCAAGCAAATGTTAAAATTGCCGAACGGTACGCTTCGTGTCCTTGTGGAAGGTTTACATAGAGCAGAAGTAATAGAGTTTATCGAAGAAGAAAATATAGTACAAGTGTCTATTAAAACGGTAACTGAAGAAGTAGAAGATGATTTAGAAGAGAAAGCTCTTATGCGTACGTTACTGGAGCATTTCGAACAATATATTAAAGTTTCGAAAAAAGTTTCAAATGAAACATTTGCAACGGTAGCTGATGTAGAAGAACCAGGGAGATTAGCTGATCTAATTGCTTCTCACTTGCCGATTAAAACGAAGCAGAAACAAGAGATTCTAGAGATTGTATCTGTAAAAGAACGATTACATACACTTATTTCAATTATTCAAGATGAACAAGAGTTACTTAGCCTAGAAAAGAAGATTGGACAAAAAGTGAAACGTTCAATGGAGCGCACGCAAAAAGAATATTTCTTACGTGAGCAAATGAAGGCGATTCAAACTGAACTTGGCGACAAAGAAGGTAAGGGCGGAGAAGTAGAAGAACTTCGTGAAAAAATTGAACAGTCAGGAATGCCTGAAGAAACAATGAAGGCTGCGCTGAAAGAATTAGATCGTTATGAAAAGTTACCAGCAAGTTCTGCGGAGAGTGGTGTTATTCGCAATTATATTGATTGGTTATTAGCGCTTCCGTGGACAGAGGCAACAGAAGATATAATTGATCTTGCTCATTCAGAAGAGATTTTAAATAACGATCATTACGGTCTTGAAAAAGTGAAAGAGCGTGTACTTGAATATTTAGCTGTACAGAAGTTAACGAATTCATTAAAAGGACCTATCCTTTGTTTAGTAGGCCCTCCTGGGGTCGGCAAAACTTCGTTAGCGCGTTCAATTGCAACATCATTGAATCGTAAATTTGTCCGTGCATCTCTTGGTGGTGTGCGTGATGAATCTGAAATTCGTGGTCACCGCCGTACATATGTTGGAGCAATGCCAGGACGCATTATTCAAGGTATGAAAAAGGCGAAAACAGTTAATCCAGTCTTCTTATTAGATGAGATTGATAAAATGTCTAACGATTTCCGTGGAGATCCATCAGCGGCATTACTTGAAGTATTAGATCCAGAACAAAACCATAACTTCAGTGATCATTACATTGAAGAACCATATGATCTATCGAAAGTTATGTTTGTAGCAACCGCTAATACACTTTCAAGTATTCCAGGTCCATTACTTGACCGTATGGAAATCATTTCGATTGCTGGCTATACAGAACTTGAAAAAGTACACATTGCTCGTGAGCATTTATTGCCGAAACAATTAAAAGAGCATGGCTTACGAAAAGGTAATTTACAAGTGCGTGATGAGGCGCTTCTTGAAATTATTCGTTATTATACACGTGAGGCTGGTGTTCGTACGCTAGAACGCCAAATTGCAAAAGTTTGCCGTAAAGTAGCGAAAATTATCGTTACAGCAGAACGTAAACGTATCGTTGTGACAGAGAAAAAGATTGTTGATTTACTTGGTAAACACATATTCCGTTATGGGCAAGCTGAAAAAACAGACCAAGTTGGTATGGCAACAGGTCTAGCTTACACAGCAGCAGGCGGCGATACACTTGCAATTGAAGTTTCTGTAGCGCCAGGAAAAGGGAAACTAATTTTAACGGGGAAACTTGGGGATGTTATGAAAGAATCAGCACAAGCTGCGTTTAGTTATATACGCTCTCGTGCAGAAGAGCTTCAGATTGACCCGAATTTCCATGAGAAAAATGATATTCATATTCATGTTCCAGAAGGAGCAGTTCCAAAAGATGGACCGTCAGCAGGTATTACGATGGCAACGGCACTTATTTCTGCACTAACAGGTATTCCTGTAAGTAAAGAAGTAGGTATGACAGGTGAAATTACACTTCGTGGTCGTGTATTACCAATTGGTGGCTTAAAAGAAAAAACATTAAGTGCTCACCGCGCAGGCTTAACAAAAATTATTTTGCCAGCAGAAAACGAGAAAGATTTAGATGATATTCCAGAGAGCGTAAAAGAAAACCTTACGTTTGTGCTTGCATCTCATTTAGATGAAGTATTGGAGCACGCATTAGTAGGAGTGAAACAATGAAAGTAACAAAAGCAGATATTGTAATTAGTGCTGTTAAACCAGAACAATATCCAGACAGTGATTTACCAGAAATTGCATTAGCAGGTCGTTCAAATGTCGGGAAGTCTTCCTTTATTAATAAAATTTTAAATCGTAAAAAGTTAGTGCGTATTTCTTCTAAACCAGGAAAAACGCAAACACTGAACTTTTTCTTAATCAATGAGATGATGCATTTTGTTGACGTTCCAGGTTATGGATATGCGAAAGTGTCTAAATCGGAGCGCGCGGCATGGGGGAAAATGATTGAAACGTACTTTACAACGCGTAAGCAATTAGACGCAGCTGTATTAGTAGTTGATTTACGTCACCAACCAACAAGTGATGACGTGATGATGTATGATTTCTTAAAGCATTATGAAATCCCAACAATTATTATTGCGACGAAAGCCGATAAAATCCCGAAAGGGAAATGGCAAAAGCATTTAAAAGTTGTAAAAGAAACGCTTGCTGTTGAAATTGGCGATGAAATCGTTCTATTCTCTTCTGAAACAGGACTTGGAAAAGAAGAAGCGTGGAAGGCAATTCATAAAATGACAAAAACAAAAAACGCGTGACGAATGTCGCGCGTTTTTTTCTTTATATAAGCTGTTAACGTACGTTTAATGTAACTTCAATATTACCTCGTGTTGCTTTAGAGTAAGGACATACACCGTGAGCCGCTTCTACAAGTTCTTTTGCTTCGCTATGTGAAACGCCAGCGACATGTACATCAAGCACGGCAGATAGGCCAAAACCACCATCTGTATCTTTTCCGATAGAAACGTGAGCGGTTACTTCTGTACTTTCTACTTTCATACGTTTTGTACGAATGACAAGTTGTAATGCACTATCAAAACAAGCTGCATAACCAGCTGCAAATAGTTGTTCTGGATTTGTTGCTTCTCCGCCTGCACCACCTAGTGCTTTCGGCATTTTTACATCAAGATTTAATATGCCATCATCTGAAACTACTTTCCCATTTCTTCCACCTGTTGCTGTTACTGAAGCAGTATATAATTTATCCATATTTATTCCCCTTTTCCATCATTAATTGTTTTCATTGTTTCAATTAGTTTATTTAGCTCAATTAATAAAGAGCGATATTCTTGCTCTGTAATTCCTAAATTTGTAGCCATCGTTGTCGGTAATGAACAAGCCTTTTCCTTTAAATCTTTGCCTTGTTCTGTTAATTCAATACAAACTTTTCGCTCGTCTTCTTTGGAACGAACACGTTTTACAAGTTTTAATGATTCCATTCGTTTTAACATAGGTGTTAACGTACCGGAATCTAAAAATAGACGTTCTCCAATTTCTTTTACTGTTAGTCCATCTTGCTCCCATAGTACGAGTAAAGTAATGTACTGGGGATACGTAATACCCATCTCTTCTAAATAAGGTCGATAAAAACGAGTAACCTCTCTAGAACAGGCATAAATAGAAAAACAAAGTTGGTTATCTAGATGCAAAGAGTCCTCTGTCATACATAACTCCCTTCTAATTAAGTTGTGCACAATTTAATTTTGTAAAATCAATATAACGAAAAAGAAATAAAATGTCAAATACATTGTATTGAGAAAGTGTTTGCTACATTTTGGAACAATCATACATATTTTCCTTCATGATGAAAGAAGATAGGAAAGATGATGTTATAATTTATATGGAATAGTTTCCATCACTTGATTATGAGGACTTTTTTTGGTAACGTACAAATAGAGTTATTAATTTATAATCATTATAAAGTAGAAGATTTTTTTATTAGTTTACTGAATCTCCTTTATTACATACGGAGAATAATTAAAAAATAATCGGTTGTTCACACGATTGTCAGATTCATAAGAGGAAAGTTGTATTATGATAGTAGATAAAGTGATAAAACGGGTGAAGGGGGACATGCTGCGTGCATATTCTTGTTGTTAGTGTAAATTATCGAACAGCCCCTGTAGAATTTCGTGAGAAACTCACATTTCAGGCAGCAGAGCTAGAGCGAGCGATGACTACATTACAAAATCAAAAGAGCGTGTTAGAGAATGTCATTGTATCAACTTGTAATCGCACTGAGATTTATGCTGTTGTCGATCAATTACACACGGGACGGTATTATATTAAGAAGTTTTTAGCTGATTGGTTTCAGCTTGAAATAGAAGAAGTCGCGCCATATTTAACTATTTTTGAACAAGATGGTGCAATAGATCATTTATTCCGCGTAACGTGCGGTTTAGATTCGATGGTAGTCGGAGAAACACAGATTTTAGGTCAAATAAAAGATAGCTTTTTAGAAGCGCAACAAGTTAAAGCAACAGGCACAATTTTTAATGAATTGTTTAAGCAAGTCATTACATTAGCAAAACGTGCCCACTCAGAAACAACAATCGGGGAAAGTGCAATGTCTGTTAGTTATGCTGCTGTTGAGCTTGGAAAGAAAATATTTGGCGAGTTAACAGATTGTCATGTGCTTATTCTTGGTGCTGGTAAAATGGGCGAACTTGCACTGCAAAACTTATATGGAAGTGGTGCTCGTAAAGTAACAGTTATGAATAGGACACTTTCGAAAGCAGAAGTAATGGCTGAGAAATATATGGGACATGCAAAATCGTTAAGCGAATTGCAATGTGCATTATTAGAAGCAGATATTTTAATTAGTTCAACTGGTGCATCTGAGTATGTCATTACGAAAGAGATGATGACAAAGGTGGAGAAAATGCGCTCTGGTCGCCCTTTATTTATGGTTGATATTGCAGTACCACGTGATATTGATCCAGCGATTGATGAGTTAGAAGGTTCTTTTTTATATGACATTGATGATCTGCAAGGAGTAGTGGAAGCAAATCGTGCTGAGCGTTTGAAAGAAGCGGAGAAAATTCAATTTATGATTGAAGAGGAAATTGTTCTATTTAAAACGTGGTTAAGTACACTTGGTGTTGTTCCATTAATATCAGCTCTTCGTGATAAGGCACTTGCAATCCAAAGTGAAACGATGGTAAGCCTAGAGCGAAAAATACCAAACCTTAGTGATCGTGAGAAAAAAGTCATTAGTAAGCATACGAAAAGTATTATTAATCAATTATTAAAAGACCCAATTTTAGTAGCGAAAGAAATAGCTGCTGAAGAGGGAGCGAGCGAAAAATTAGCGTTATTTGCGAAGATTTTCGATTTAGAAACGGAAGAAGTAGAGAGTCGTGCGGAAGAAGTAGAACATAAAAGAGTGTGGACACCATCCGTTCCATCTTTATAATTTGGAAGGATGATCGGATGAGTTTTTTAAATAACAGTATTATTTATCATATTGCAATTATTTTATATGCTTGTAGCATTAGTTTATATTTTATAGATTATTTCCAAAGTAACCGAAAGGCGAACCGATTTGCTTTTTGGTTACTTTCGATTGTATGGGTATTGCAGTCTATTTTTATGTTGCTTAGGGCGACAGATTCAGAAACGAACCCCATTTTAACTTTATTATCAGGGATTTATTTTTATGTTTGGTTATTGATTACGATGTCGTTAGTCATAAATCGATTTATGCGCGTTGACTTTTTAGTCTTCTTTACAAATGTTGTTGCATTTGGCGTAAGCGCTTTTTCTATTTTTACACCGCTCGGAAAGATGTCGCCAGTACTTGCAGAGCAATTAGTTTCAGAACTTGTATACGTGCATGTTGGAATGGCGATTATTTCTTATGCAACGTTTACGGTATCATTTATTTTTTCTATTATGTATTTACTGCAATATCGCCTATTAAAAAAGAAAAAGTGGAATGCGAGATTAAGAAGGTTAGGGAATTTACCGAAGCTTGAATCTACGTCTTACGGATTAAATTTATTTTCTGTTCCATTTTTCTTACTAGCAATTTTATTAGGATGTATATGGGGATATACAAAATTAGATAATTTTCATTGGTATGATACGAAAGTAATTGGTTCGTTTGTCGTTCTATTTGTATACTGTGCGGGCTTGTATTTAAGAGCGGCAGATGTATTGCAAGGGAAGAAAATTGTACTGTGGAATGTAGGGGCCTTTCTCGTAATGCTAGTTAACATTTTTTTATTAAGTAGTTTATCTAATTTCCACTTTTGGTATTTATAATGAGGAGAGAGAATTATGCGCAAAATTATTGTAGGGTCACGAAAGAGTAAGCTAGCATTAACACAAACAAACTGGTTTATTGATCAGTTAAAAGCACTTGGTTTACCATATGAATTTGAAGTGAAAGAAATTGTCACCAAAGGTGATGTGATTTTAGATGTTACTCTTTCAAAAGTAGGCGGAAAAGGTTTGTTCGTTAAAGAAATTGAGCATGCGTTACTTACGAAAGAAATCGATATGGCTGTACATAGTATGAAAGATATGCCAGCCGTACTTCCAGAAGGGTTAATGATTGGCTGTACACCAAAGCGTGTTGACCCTCGTGATGCTTTTATCTCAAAAAATGGAGCATCGTTTAAAGAGTTAGCGGAAGGTGCTATTTTAGGTACGAGTAGTTTAAGACGTAGTGCACAGCTACTCGCTGCGAGACCAGATTTACAAGTGAAGTGGATTCGCGGAAATATCGATACACGTTTACGTAAATTAAAAGAAGAGGATTACGATGCGATTATTTTAGCGACAGCTGGATTACAAAGAATGGGCTGGGATGATGAAGTTATTACAGAACATTTAGATGAAACGTTATGTGTACCTGCTGTAGGACAAGGTGCATTAGCGATTGAATGTCGTGAGGATGATAAGGATTTATTGCAGTTGTTAGCGCATATGAATGATGCGATAACAGAAAGAACAGTGGCAGCGGAGCGAGTATTTCTTCATAAACTTGAAGGTGGATGTCAAGTTCCAATCGCTGGATATGCAACCCTTAAAGAAAACGATACAATCGAATTAACAGCTCTTGTTGGCTCTATGGATGGCTCTGTTTTATTAAAAGAGACAGTAGTAGGTACTAATCCTGAGGAAGTAGGATTAGAAGCCGCGGGCCGTTTAATTAAACAAGGCGCCAAAGAACTCATTCTTGCTGCAAATAAGGAGCAACAATAAATATGAACGCTCTCGCTGGAAAAACGGTATTGATTACACGTGCCCAGCATCAAGCGAAACAAATGAGTGTAGCAGTGAAAGAAAAGAGCGGAATTCCATTGGAAATTCCGCTTTTGCATATGGAAGGTATGTCTCATAGGCAAATTCAACATATTGAAGGGCAGCTACATTCGTATGACTGGGTTATTTTTACGAGCAGAAATGGTGTAGCTTTTTTTCTAGATAGTTTGAACAAGAAACTACCGCTAACCATTAAAATCGCTGCGGTAGGTGTGAAAACAAAATTAGAGTTAGAAAAAAGGGGCTATCAAGTTCATTTTGTTCCAACTTCATTTGTTGCAGAAGCATTTGCAGAAGAGTTTCTAAAAGAATTAAGTGGAAACGAACGTATTTTATTTCCGAAAGGGAATATAGCAAGAGAGGTAATTCCGGTTGCACTTCGGGAAATTGGTGTTTCTCTAGATGAGCTAATCGTATACGGTACGAAAGTGAATATAGAAAAAAAGCAAGAGCTTATAGCGGCATTGAAGTTAGGGAAAGTAGACATTATTACATTTACGAGCCCTTCAACTGTTACTAGTTTTGTTCGTTTACTTGAGGGTGCAAACTGGAGAGAATGGACAAAAAAATGTACAATTGCTTGTATAGGACCTATTACGGAAAAAGAGGCAAGTCGTTATTTTCCGTCTGTTATTGTGCCGAAAGAGTACACTGTAGAAGCATTACTACAATGTGTTTGTGAATCTATAAAATGAAAGAATGGGGATAGAAATCTATGAACTCTTTACAATTTAATCGTCATCGTCGTTTAAGACAAAGCGGTAGTATGCGTGCACTTGTGCGTGAAACGTTTTTACATACGGAAGATTTTATTTACCCTATTTTTGTATTAGAAGGTGAAAATGTTCGTAATGAAGTTCCTTCTATGCCAGGCGTATATCAAATGTCTTTAGATTTATTGCAAGCTGAAATGCAAGAAGTTGTTGATTTAGGTATTCGTTCTGTTATTGTATTTGGTTTACCTGCTGAAAAAGACGAAGTTGGATCATCAGCATATTGTGATCATGGAATTGTACAACGTGCTATTCAACAAATTAAAGGCGATTTCCCTGAGCTAGTAGTAGTTGCAGATACATGTTTATGTCAATTTACAAGTCATGGTCATTGCGGTGTAATTGAAGATGGTATTATTTTAAATGACGAGTCTCTTGCAGTTCTTGCGAAAACAGCTGTAAGTCAAGCGAAGGCAGGAGCGGACATTATTGCGCCATCAAACATGATGGACGGCTTCGTAACAGCAATTCGCCATGCATTAGATGAAAATGGTTTTGGACACGTGCCAGTTATGTCGTACGCTGTGAAATATTCATCAGCGTTTTATGGGCCATTCCGTGATGCTGCGCACGGTGCGCCGCAATTTGGTGACCGTAAAACATATCAAATGGACCCAGCGAACCGTATGGAAGCATTCCGTGAAGCAGAATCAGATGTAATGGAAGGGGCTGATTTCTTAATTGTAAAGCCAGCTCTTTCTTACTTAGATATCATTCGTGATGTGAAAAATAACTTTAATTTACCAATCGTTGCTTACAACGTAAGTGGTGAATATTCAATGATTAAAGCGGCAGCGCAAAATGGTTGGATTAATGAAAAAGAAGTTGTGCTTGAAAAATTAATTAGCATGAAACGTGCAGGAGCAGACTTAATTATTACGTATCATGCGAAAGATGCAGCAAAATGGTTGCAAGAAGGAGGCGTTAAATAATGAAAAAGTTTGATAAGTCAATTGCAGCGTTTGAAGAGGCGCAAGATTTAATGCCTGGTGGCGTAAATAGCCCAGTTCGTGCCTTTAAGTCTGTTGGGATGAATCCGTTGTTTATGGAGCGTGGTAAAGGCTCTAAAGTATATGATATTGATGGAAATGAATACATCGACTACGTATTATCATGGGGGCCTTTAATTCATGGGCATGCAAATGATCGTGTTGTTGAAGCGTTAAAATCTGTTGCTGAAAGAGGTACAAGCTTCGGTGCACCGACAGAAATCGAAAATAAATTAGCGAAACTTGTTATTGAGCGTGTACCATCGATTGAAATTGTCCGCATGGTTAACTCTGGAACAGAAGCGACAATGAGTGCACTACGTTTAGCTCGTGGTTATACAGGCCGTAATAAAATCTTGAAATTCATCGGTTGTTACCACGGTCATGGTGATTCGTTATTAATTAAAGCTGGTTCTGGTGTGGCGACTCTAGGTTTACCAGATAGCCCTGGCGTACCAGAAGGTGTAGCGAAAAATACGATTACAGTAGCTTATAATGATTTAGAAAGTGTGAAATACGCTTTTGAACAATTCGGTGATGATATTGCTTGTGTAATTGTAGAACCAGTGGCAGGGAATATGGGTGTTGTTCCTCCGCAACCAGGATTTTTAGAGGGACTTCGTGAAGTAACAGAACAAAACGGTGCACTGCTTATTTTTGATGAAGTAATGACAGGATTCCGTGTTGCTTATAACTGTGGACAAGGTTACTACGGTGTAACACCTGATTTAACTTGTTTAGGTAAAGTAATCGGTGGTGGCTTACCAGTAGGAGCGTACGGTGGTAAAGCAGAAATTATGCGCCAAATTGCGCCAAGCGGACCGATTTATCAAGCTGGTACTTTATCAGGTAACCCACTTGCAATGGCAGCAGGTTATGAAACGTTAGTACAGTTAACGCCAGAATCGTATGTAGAATTTGAGCGTAAAGCTGAAATGTTAGAAGCTGGATTACGTAAAGCAGCTGAAAAACATGGCATTCCACATCATATTAATCGTGCAGGTTCTATGATTGGTATTTTCTTTACAGATGAGCCCGTTATTAATTACGATGCAGCAAAATCTTCAAACTTAGAGTTCTTTGCGGCTTACTATCGTGAAATGGTAGAACAAGGTGTATTCTTGCCACCATCTCAATTCGAAGGTTTATTCTTATCGACAGCACATAGTGACGCAGATATTGAGGCGACAATTGCAGCGGCTGAAATTGCAATGTCAAAATTAAAATAATGTATTAGAGAAAAATCGCTCTCCATAAGGGGAGCGATTTTTTTTATTCATAAAGTAAGCTTTCCCTACATAAATCTGTAATGACATATAGTTTGGGAGGGGGAAAAGAAGTGGCTGCAGATCATTCGTTACGATTTTCATTAAAAGAATCTGTTTGGTTCCAAAAGGGACAGGAAGTCGATGAACTTTTGTCAATTTCGTTAGATCCAGACGTTGAGATAGAAGAGCTTGATCATGAAGTAATCGTGAGAGGGCAATTAGATTTAACGGGAGAGTATGTTGCAAGGCAAGATGATTCGGCGTATTCACTAAGAGAACTATCGCCAGCAAAGTCAATTGATTATGTAGAAACAAGGGAAGATGGGGTTAATGAACTTGTTCATTCCTTTCCGCTTGAAATATCAATTCCGAGAAATCGCGTGAAAGTAATTGAAGAACTATATGTATCAATTGAGGAATTTGATTATGAATTAAAGGAAAATGGTTGCTTACAATTATTAGCGGATATATCTATTACTGGTTTATGTGATGAAGAGAGAAGCGAGGATGAAGAAGAAACGGTGTATGCTGATTTAGAAGAAGATTCAGCGCAAGAGGATGAGAATAGACCGGCGCCCCATGTAGAAGAACCAACATACAAGGAATCAGATGAGTGGGAAGATTACGCATTTGAACCGTTCCAATTAGAGGAAAGAAAAGAGCAGGAATTAGAAGAAGAGAAAATAGAAGAACATGAATTTGTGGAACGTGAAGAGGAGCAAGAAACAACGCCGCAATTTGAATTGTTCGGACGAAAAGATTTCAAGAAAGAAAAAGCGAAAAAGCAGGAAGAACAAGAAGAAGAGTACTCACAGCGAGATGAAAATGCGCTTTATTTAACAAAACTATTTACGAAAGAACCGGAAGAGGAATTTACAAAGTTAAGAATGTATTTCGTACAAGAAGGGGATACAATTGAATCTATTGCAGACCGTTATGAAACATCGGTACAAAATTTGTACCGTGTCAATCAAACAGAAGATATATTTTTAAATACGGGGCAAATTATTTATATTCCCGTTTCAAGAGTAAAGGCGAAATAAAGAAGTGAGTGTTTTCACTCACTTCTTTTCTTAGAAGTTATGTTTTGAATAGAAAGGGTTATTCGTATGGATATTGAATTGCGAAATCACTATGAACCTATCGTGAGGCAATATAGATTGGATACGCAGCATATGGAAGAGCACGGAAATGTAATGAAAATTTATACGAATCAAGGTCCATATGCACTTAAGAAAATAGAAGGCAGAAAGTTAGAGCGGAATAACTTTCTGCATCATATTCAATATTTGAAGGAGAAAGGTTTTTCAAATTATGTACCTATATACCATGCGACGGATGGAAATTATATTTTAAGTGACGGGACGTATAATTATTATTTAATGCCTTGGTTAGAACGTGCAGAAGGAAATGGTGAGGACAATGATCAATACCATAAAATGTTTCAGACACTCGGAACGTTGCATCAAAAAACTGTGAAGGAAGAAACGTATACGGAAGAAGATTTAGAAAAACATTATACAACTATATCCAATCGCTGGGAAAATGATGGTGAGATGTTAGAAGAGTTTCTCGTAGAATCTGAATCAAAATGGTATATGTCCCCGCTTGAATTGCAATATTGTACGTACTATCATCATGTAATGAGAGCGCGTGAATTTGCAACGAAGCAATTAAATGAGTGGAACGATGCGATGAAAGAAAAAGATAAAACGCGTATTACTTTTGTACATGGTAACGTGTCACTTAATCATTTTTTATTTGACTATGAGCGGAATGGCTATTTTATTAGTTTGGAAAAATCGAAGTTTGCAACGCCTGTGCAAGATATAGTAGGTTTTTATTCACGGTCTTTAAACACATATCCGATCGCAAGAAGTGATCGGTTTGAATGGTTTCAAATGTATCAAAAAAATTTTCCGTTTACGAAAGAAGAGCAACTTCTCATGTTTGCTTATATGACGTACCCATCACAATTTATTCGACAAATCGGTTCGTATAGAAAAAGAAAAGATAATCGCAACGAGGAAAATGAATTGCTGGAAGTAAAGAGTTTGCAACAATCGCATTGGCTCGTTAGCAATATAGAATATTTCCTATCACAATTACAAGCTGCCCAGCAAGGGAACGGGTAAAGTAAAACTTTAATCAGCGGGGCTCCCGCCTAACTTCTTTGCTTCAGCTGAATTTTGATGTAGGGATCTTACTGCCCGCAAATAGCGAGATAAAGAAGATAAGTAGAGAATGCTACTTATCTTTTTTGTGCGCCTGAAAATTCATAGACTTAAATTTATCTTGACGAATAAGGTTTCGTTTTTTACACTATTGTATATAATAATTAACAATCATATAAATGCCTTGAAGGGGAAGAGTATAACAAGAAACGTCTTCAGAGAGGAGAATCATTAGCTGGGAGATTCTCTAGATAGTTATGTTAGAAGGTAGCCCTGGAGCATCTTTTCTGAACGGAATAGTTCTCATTAGGAAAAGACGGATTTGTCCGTTATCAAATTAAGAGTATAAGCAAATTATGAATTTGTTTGTAAATAAAGGTGGTACCGCGATGTCCCTCGTCCTTTTTTGGATGAGGGACATTTTTTATTTTAAGGAGGGAAAATAATGTCAAACACGGAAAAGAATTTACCAACTAAATATGATCATATGTCCGTTGAAGAAGGCCTTTATCAGTGGTGGCTAGAAGGCAAATATTTTGAAGCAACAGGAGACGAGAAGAAACAACCGTATACAATTGTAATTCCACCTCCGAACGTAACTGGTAAGTTACACTTAGGTCATGCTTGGGATACAACTCTTCAAGATATTTTAACTCGTACGAAGCGTATGCAAGGATATGATGTATTATGGCTTCCAGGAATGGACCATGCTGGTATTGCAACACAAGCGAAAGTAGAAGGAAAACTTCGTGAAGAAGGTATTTCACGTTACGATCTTGGCCGTGAGAAATTCCTTCAAAAAGCTTGGGAATGGAAAGAAGAATACGCTTCTCACATTCGTCAACAATGGGGGAAAGTTGGTTTAGGACTAGACTATTCTCGCGAACGTTTCACATTAGACGAAGGTTTATCTGATGCGGTTAATAAAGTATTCGTTCAATTATACGAAAAAGGCTTAATTTACCGTGGTGAATATATTATCAACTGGGATCCAGCAACACGCACAGCTCTTTCTGATATTGAAGTAATTCATAAAGAAGTTCAAGGTGCATTCTACCATATGAACTATCCGTTAACAGACGGTTCAGGTCACATTCGTCTTGCTACAACTCGTCCAGAAACGATGCTTGGTGATACAGCAGTAGCAGTTCATCCAGAAGACGATCGTTACAAACATTTAATCGGAAAAACAGTTACACTTCCAATTGTAGGCCGTGAGATTCCGATTATTGCTGATGAGTACGTAGAAAAAGACTTCGGAACAGGTGTTGTAAAAATTACACCAGCTCATGACCCGAATGATTTTGAAGTAGGTAACCGTCATGACTTACCACGCATCTTAGTAATGAATGAAGATGGATCGATGAACGAAAAAGCTGGTAAGTATAACGGTATGGATCGTTTCGAATGCCGTAAAGCATTAGTGAAAGACTTACAAGAGGCTGGCGTATTAGTAGAAATCGAGCCTCATATGCATTCAGTAGGTCATAGTGAGCGTAGCGGTGCAGTAGTTGAGCCTTACTTATCAACACAATGGTTCGTAAAAATGGCTCCACTTGCAGAAAAAGCAGTAGCACTTCAACAAAAAGAAGAAGAAAAAGTAACGTTCGTACCAGAGCGTTTTGAAAACACATACTTACGCTGGATGGAAAACATTCATGACTGGTGTATTTCTCGTCAATTATGGTGGGGACACCGTATTCCAGCTTGGTATCATAAAGAAACTGGTGAGGTATACGTAGGTACAGAAGCACCAGCAGATATTGAAAACTGGAATCAAGATAATGACGTACTGGATACATGGTTCAGTTCAGCGCTATGGCCGTTCTCAACACTTGGTTGGCCGGATGAAGATTCAGCAGACTTTAAGCGCTACTATTCAACAGATGCATTAGTAACTGGTTATGACATCATCTTCTTCTGGGTATCTCGTATGATTTTCCAAGGTTTAGAGTTTACAGGCGAGCGTCCATTTAAAGATGTATTAATTCACGGTTTAGTTCGTGATGAGCAAGGTCGTAAGATGAGTAAATCTCTTGGTAACGGTATTGACCCAATGGATGTTATCGAGAAGTACGGTGCAGATGCAATGCGCTATTTCTTATCAACAGGAAGTGCACCAGGTCAAGATTTACGCTTCAGCATGGAGAAAGTAGAATCTACTTGGAACTTCATTAATAAAATTTGGAATGCATCACGCTTCGTATTAATGAACATGGATGATATGAAGTATGAAGAAATCGATTTAACTGGTGAAAAATCAGTTGCAGATAAGTGGATCTTAACTCGCTTAAACGAAACAATCGAAAGTGTAACACGTAACATGGATAAATATGAGTTCGGTGAAGCTGGACGTTCATTATACAACTTCATTTGGGACGATTTCTGTGACTGGTACATTGAAATGGCGAAGCTTCCACTATACGGTGAAGATGAAGCAGCTAAGAAAACAACTCGTTCTATTTTAGCTTACGTATTAGACCAAACAATGCGTCTATTACATCCATTCATGCCATTCGTAACAGAAAAAATTTGGCAACATTTACCACATGAAGGCGAATCTATTACAGTAGCTGCGTGGCCAACAGTTCGCGAGGATTTACAAGATACGGAAGCTGCGGCAGAAATGCACCTTCTAGTTGATATCATTCGCTCTGTTCGTAACATCCGTGCAGAAGTAAATACGCCAATGAGCAAAAAAGTTCAAATGCAAATTAAAGCAAAAGATGAGGCTGTACTTGCTCAACTTACGAAAAACAGCTCTTACATTGAGCGTTTCTGTAATCCAAGCGAATTAACAATTCAAACGGATTTACAAGCGCCAGAAAAAGCAATGACTGCAATCGTATCAGGTGCAGAGTTATTCTTACCATTAGCTGATCTTATCAATCTTGATGAAGAGAGAGCTCGTCTTGAGAAAGAACTTGAGAAGTTCGATAAAGAAGTAGAACGTGTACAGAAGAAACTTTCTAACCAAGGTTTCGTAGCGAAAGCTCCTGCGGCAGTTATTGAAGGAGAGCGTGCGAAAGAGCAAGATTACCTAGAAAAACGCGAAGCAGTTCGTCAACGTCTAGTAGATCTTGAAAAGTAAAAATGTTTTTAGAGACTCACTATATTGGTGAGTCTCTTTTCTTTGCGTATAATAGAACTATGAAAGTTGTCTTTTGAAAGGGGAAAAGCATACGTGATACATACATACGAAGAAGCGATAGGGTGGATTCATAGCCGATTGAAATTTGGAATTAAGCCAGGATTAGAAAGAATGAGATGGATGCTAGAAGAACTCGGAAATCCAGAGCGTCATATAAAATGTGTTCATCTTGCTGGTACAAATGGAAAAGGTTCAACGTTAACATATATGCGCTACATGTTAGAAGGCGCGAAATATAAGGTAGGAACGTTCACCTCTCCTTATATCGAAACATTTAATGAACGCATTAGTGTGAATGGGACACCAATTGCAGATGAAGAGATTACTGAACTTGTAAAGATGGTAAAACAAGTCGTGGAAAAACTAGATGAGACGGATTTAGGGGAAGCGACGGAGTTTGAAATTATTACTGTTATGGCAATTTGTTATTTCGGTAAAGTCAATTTCTGTGATGTTGTTTTATTTGAAACAGGGCTTGGTGGACGTTTTGATTCTACTAATGTTATACACCCTGTTCTCACGATTATTACGAATATCGGTCACGATCATATGCATATTTTAGGGAATACACTAGGAGAAATTGCATATGAAAAGGCGGGGATTATTAAATCTGGTGTGCCGGTAATTACTGGTGTGCAGGACGAAGAAGCTTTGGAAGTCATTCAAAATGTTGCAAAGGAAAACCATGCAAACCTATACGAACTTGACAAGCATTTTACAGCGTTACATAAGCAGTCTAAAGAAGATGGGGAACAGTTTGATTTTACTTGTCCTTTTGCCGCATTTGAAGATTTGCAAATCTCAATGAAAGGCATTCATCAAGTAGGAAATGCAGCGCTAGCACTTATGGCAGTCATGTATGTAAAAACATATCTATCATTTTTAATTGAGGAAGAGGAAATAAGAACGGGATTACGGGAAGCGTATTGGATTGGGCGCTTTGAAAAGCTGCAAAGTAACCCGGATATTATTATAGATGGTGCCCATAATCCAGAAGGTATTGAAAGCCTTGTGAAAACAGTAGAAGCGCATTACAAAGATAAAAATGTAATAGTTTTATTTACTGCCCTTGGTGATAAACAATTGCATAACATGGTAGGCCAATTAGAAACCATTGCAGATGAAATTATTTTTACAACATTCGCCTTTGATCGTGCTATCTCTGCTGATAAACTTGCATCATATTCACAAAAAGAATCAAAATTAGTTTTTGAAAATTGGAAAGAGGCAATTGATACAAAAGTTGAAATGATAGGAGAAAATGATGTTTTCATCATAACAGGTTCTCTTTATTTCATTTCTGAAGTTCGAAAATATATTCGCGAGAAAAACTAGATAGTCTTTGCTATCTAGTTTTTTGTTCTACAAATGAAGTCAAAAGCATACATATAAGATAAATATATAGGGTTATTTGGCGAATTTCTCTGACAAATATCTCGTTTTTTTGTGAAAGGAATATGATATGATGCGGACAACGATAAGAGGTGAGGTGTGAGTGTATGGACAAGCAATCACGAACGATCTCAGTGAAAGTGAATGGAACAGAAGCGAAGTATGAGGAAAAGAAGAAAGATGAATTTGAATGGATGGTAGTAGAAGGTGAACGACCGAGAAATGTTGTTCCGTTTCAAAAAGCGAAATCGATGTCTGTGGAAAAATACCGAAAGAAGTGGAGTAATACATTAATTGCAATCGTTGCAACCGCAATTATTATCGGTACGGCGTTTGGAATGGGGATGCTTCATTTACTCACCGGACAAGGAACGACAGGAGGAAGTGAAGTAACAGCTTCCAAGCCGACTGGGAATGGAGAATCAAAGGTGGGTGGAACGGCAGGACAAACATCAGAACCAAAAGAAGAAAAACAAAAAGCACAGGCAGGAGCGTCATTGGATCCGATGAAATTATTTTTTGTTCAAGGGGGGCTTTATTCTTCTGAAGAAAAGGGACGAGCAGCTCTTGAAGAATGGAAAGGCAATGGGGGCATTGGAGCTTTGAGACCGAGCGGGGATAAGTATGCAATAGTTGTTGGTATTGCTAGCGATGAACAGGCTATAAATCAATTAATGACTCAGTATAAAAATGATGGTGTCTCCGTTTTAAAAAAGAACTGGGATATAACAGATAAAGCGTTGCTGAAAGATGATAAAGAAGTAGGAACATTTTTAACAAAAGTGCAGCCATTATACACTCATTTAGCAAAATATGCTTCTAGTGTACAAGTTGGTGGAAAAAGCAGCGCAAAAGATATAGAAGCGATTGAAAAAGAATGGAAAGCGATTGAAAAAGAGGGGAAAAGTATGAAGCAAGAAGAAGCAAAGAAACTGTATATGTATACGTCGGTAGCTGTACAAACAGTAAAAGATGGGAAAATGGATAAGGAATCTTTGGTGAAATTAAATCAAGTTATTATTGATGGCCTACTTTCGTATGAAAAAATTGTTTCGTAGAAAGTGAAATGATAGGATAATAAAATGAGTAAGAAAGAAGTACATGTACTTCTTTCTTTTCTTTTGAATTTAGAGCAAAGTGCTTTCTCTATGACAGGAATATAATCGTATGCAATAAAGAATTGTTATTTTAGTTAGAGAAATTAATATTTCTTTCATTTGTGGACAAACTATTCCTTTGATACGATTGATATAAATTGTTCTGCTTCATGTGAGAAAGGAAGGAGAAAATATGAAAAAAATAATTTTAGCTTCAGGATCACCTCGGAGGAAGGAATTGCTTGAGTTAGCTAGCATACCATTTGAAATCGTTGTAAGTGAAGTAGAGGAAACAATTGGTGCATATTCATCGCCTTCTGATATTGTAATGTCGCTTGCCTTGCAAAAAGCATCAGCGGTGGCAGAAAATAATAGTGATCACATTGTGTTAGGTGCAGATACAATTGTTACATATGAGTCGCGTATTCTTGGTAAGCCTTCTAATGAGGATGAGGCGAAAGAGATGTTACAATTACTATCAGGGAAAACACATGAAGTGTATACAGGTGTTGCGATTATATCAAAAGAAAAAACGGTTACTTTTTATGAGCGTACAGAAGTTACGTTTTGGGAGCTAACAGAAGAGGAAATTGATACATACGTCACGTCGAAAGAACCTCTTGATAAAGCCGGTAGTTATGGGATTCAAGGTAAAGGATCTATTTTCGTTCAAAATATTCAAGGGGACTACTATAGTGTAGTTGGCTTACCAATTGCACGTCTCGTTAGGGAATTAAAACAATTTGATATTGATGTAACCCATGCGTAAAATTGCATGGGGTTTTCTTTGAGAGAACAAATAAAGGAGTGGAGAGATGAACGGTATTCGTGATGTTGTAAGAGAAGAACAGCCACGGGAGCGTTTATTGTTAGAAGGTGCCGGAAGTTTATCAAATCGAGAGCTTCTCGCAGTATTACTCAGAACAGGTTCTAAAGAAGAAACAGTGTTAAAGTTATCAGATAAAATTTTACACCAATTTGATGGCTTACGTATGTTGAAAGATGCAACATTAGAAGAGCTAATTAGTATACATGGTATTGGGATTTCAAAGGCATCGCAACTTATGGCAGCCTTTGAACTAGGCAGAAGAATGGTGCGTTTAGAATATCAAAATAGATATAGTATTCGAAGTCCAGAAGATTGTGCGAAATACATGATGGAAGAAATGCGTTTTTTACAACAAGAGCATTTTGTTTGTTTATATTTAAATACAAAAAATCAAGTTCTACATAGGCAAACGATTTTTATTGGAAGTTTAAACACGTCAATTGTACACCCCAGGGAAGTTTTTAAAGAAGCCTTCCGTCGTGCAGCAGCCTCTATTATATGTCTTCATAACCATCCCTCAGGAGATCCCACGCCGAGCCGTGAAGATATTGAAGTAACAAAACGTTTAGTAGAATGCGGCCAGATTATCGGAATTGAAGTGCTAGATCATATTATAATAGGTGACCATAAATTCGTGAGTTTAAAGGAAAAAGGTCATATTTAAGACTATGCTTTTTACTTATTTTGTTTTATAATGTGATTTATGAGTTTTTTGTAGAAATTTATCTACAAAAAGGATAAAGATATAAAAAACGTACTGTTTTTATAATATAAAGTAAGAAAAAATGAGTCCGTGAAAACAAGAAAGGAAGATAAATAATATGTTTGGATTTGGTGGATTTACTCGCGATCTTGGAATAGACTTAGGAACTGCGAACACGCTTGTATATGTAAAAGGAAAAGGTGTAGTTTTACGTGAACCTTCAGTAGTTGCGTTACAAACTGATACGAAACAAATCGTTGCTGTAGGTAGCGACGCAAAACAAATGATTGGTCGTACACCAGGGAACGTTGTGGCACTTCGCCCGATGAAAGACGGTGTAATTGCTGATTATGAAACAACTGCAACAATGATGAAATATTACATTCAACAAGCTCAAAAATCAAACGGTTTCTTCTCACGTAAGCCGTATGTAATGGTATGTGTACCATCTGGTATTACAGCTGTAGAAAGACGTGCAGTAATCGATGCGACTCGTCAAGCGGGTGCTCGTGATGCTTATCCTATCGAAGAGCCATTTGCAGCAGCAATTGGTGCAAACTTACCTGTTTGGGAACCAACTGGTAGTATGGTAGTTGATATCGGTGGTGGTACAACAGAAGTTGCAATTATTTCTTTAGGAGGTATTGTAACAAGTCAGTCAGTTCGTGTTGCTGGTGATGATATGGACGATTCAATCATTCAGTACATTAAGAAAAGCTATAACTTAATGATCGGTGAAAGAACAGCTGAAGCATTAAAATTAGAAATCGGTTCTGCAGGCGAGCCAGAAGGTATCGAGCCTATGGAAATTCGCGGTCGTGATTTAGTAAGTGGTTTACCAAAAACAGTACTAATTCAGCCAGAAGAAATTGCAGATGCATTAAAAGATACAGTAGATGCGATTGTAGAATCAGTTAAAAATACACTAGAAAAAACTCCACCTGAATTAGCAGCTGATATTATGGACCGCGGTATTGTATTAACAGGTGGCGGGGCATTACTACGTAATTTAGATAAAGTAATTAGTGAAGAAACAAAAATGCCAGTTCTTGTTGCAGAAGACCCATTAGATTGCGTAGCAATTGGAACAGGTAAAGCATTAGACAATATCGATCTTTTCAAAACTGCTGCTCGATAATATTGCAAAATAAAAATCAGTGAAATTAAGAGGGTGTGAACGTGCCACAGTTTTTCTTAAACAAAAGATTAATTGTTTTGTTAGTTAGTATTATTCTTCTCGTGGCATTGATTGGAATCTCATTGAAAGAACGGAACAGTTTAACATGGCCAGAGCAGTTTGTTAAAGACACTGTCGGTGTTGTAGAACGTGTATTCCAAAAGCCAGCGAAATACGTAGCTGGATTCTTCGAAAATGTAGAGGATGTAAAGCGCACGTATGAAGAGAATAAAGAATTAAAAGCAAAATTAGATAATTATGCAGGTCTATCAGGGAAAGTAAAACAATTAGAAGATGATAACAAGAAGTTACAAGAGTTAACTGGAAAAAAGGAGTTGCTGAGCGATTATACTGAGATTCCAGCTACTGTTGTTTCTCGTAGTTCAGATAAATGGTACGATTTAATTGGAATTGATAAAGGGGCACAGCAAGGAATTAAAAAAGATATGGCTGTTATGACTTCACAAGGTTTAGTTGGACGTGTGAAAAGTGTATCTCAGTTTACATCATCAGTAGAGTTATTAAGCTCTATGAGCCGAACAAATCGTGTATCTGCTATTGTACAAGGGCAAGAAAATATCTTTGGTTTAATTGAAGGTTACGACAAAGAAAAACACTTACTTCTTTTCACAAAGATTGGTTCTGATGCAAAAGTAGAAAAAGATCAAATGGTTGTAACATCTGGACTAGGTGATATTTTCCCGAAAGGTCTTGTAATTGGGAAAATCGTTGATGTACAACCAGATGCATACGGCTTAACAAAAACAGCTTATGTAAAACCTGCCGCTGATTTAAATGACGTAGAGCATATTATGGTTGCTAAACGTAAAAAGCCTTCAGCGCCATTAGAATAGGAGGGAGAGAAGAGATGATGAAGATTTTAAAAAGAGCAGCTCTTCCTCTTTTGCTCCTTTTTGTGTTTCTATTTGAAAATATGTTTGCTACCATTGTTCCAACAAATGTGTTTTGGAAAGAGAGTATAGCAGCACCGCATTTCTTTATAATCGTCTTATGTTTTATTACAGTGTATTATAGTCCGGTCCAAGGGATTTATTACGGACTATTATTTGGTTTCTTATTTGATACCGTATACACAGAACTTGTCGGTATATATATTTTTGCTTATCCGATTTTAGCTTATTTAGTTTATAGTGTGATGAAAGTACTGCAATTGAATTTATTTATTGTTGTTTCCATCATATTAGCTAGCGTTGTAGCACTAGAGTATTATGTGTATGGATTTTTAACTTTGTTGGGACGTACTCATATGCCAGCGTATGTCTTTTTCACAGATCGTCTCCTTGCTACTTTATTGTTAAATGCTATTTTCTTGTTGATAGTTTGTTTCCCACTGAGACGATATATATTGCGTCTTTCAAAAGCGATGGAAGAAAAAGAAAAAAGGATTTTCTAATTTTATGTCGAATTGAATCGGTGGGGTGAACTTTAGTGGAAGAAAAAAAGCAACAAAATGTAACGATAAAAGGGACAAAAGATGGGATAACGCTTCATTTAGATGATTGTTGTTCATTCTCTGAATTGTTGATAGAATTAGACGAAAAACTTTCTACACATTACTACGATGGTGATGGACGCTCTTTAATTGAAGTGCATGTGAAAGTAGGAAATCGTTATTTAACAGAAGTCCAACAAGAAGAGATTCGTACGTTAATTCGTAATAAAAAGAATCTTGTTGTGGATTCAATTAAAAGTGATGTTATCACTAAAGCAGAAGCAATAGCTTGGAAAGAAGAAACAGAAATTGTCCCTATTTCCAAAATTGTTCGCTCTGGACAAGTTTTACATGTAAAAGGAAATTTGTTGTTAATTGGAGATGTTAATCCAGGCGGAACGGTTATCGCTGGGGGGAATATTTTTGTTGTAGGATCATTAAGAGGAATTGCACATGCTGGGTATTATGGGGATTCGGATGCTGTAATCGCTGCATCTGTTATGAACCCGATGCAACTTCGAATTAGTGATGTGGCAATGCGGGCTCCGGAAGAGAAAGAAGACGGAGCGGAGGCGGCAGAATGTGCGTATATTAATGAGAACAATCACATTGTTGTCGATCGCCTGCAACTTCTCACTCATCTTAGACCTAATTTAACAAAGTTAGAAAGGGGAATTGTATAGCTGTGGGAGAGGCAATAGTAATTACATCTGGAAAAGGCGGAGTAGGTAAAACTACAACGTCTGCGAACATTGGTACGGCCCTAGCGTTATCTGGAAAGAAAGTGTGCTTAATTGACACAGATATCGGTCTTCGAAATTTAGACGTAGTAATGGGGCTGGAAAATCGTATTGTATTTGATCTTGTTGATGTCGTTGAAGGGCGTTGCCGTTTACCTCAGGCTCTTATTAAAGATAAACGTTTTGATGATCTTTATTTATTACCTGCAGCACAAACGAGTGATAAATCAGCGGTAACACCTGAACAAATGGATGAATTAATACAAGTATTACGTCAAGATTATGATTACATATTAATTGATTGTCCTGCGGGGATTGAGCAGGGATTTAAAAATGCGGTAGCTGGTGCGGATAAAGCAATCGTTGTTACGACGCCAGAAGTATCCTCAATGCGCGATGCGGATCGTATTATTGGGCTTTTAGAAAAAGAGGATATTGAACCACCAAAACTTGTTATTAACCGTGTACGTAGTCATATGCTTCATGAACAGGATATGTTAGATGTTGATGAAATTGTACGTACATTGTCAATCGAGCTTCTTGGTGTTGTCGAAGATGACGATGAAGTTATTCGAGCTACAAATACAGGTGAACCTGTGGCGTTGCAACCAAGCGGAAAAGCAGCGTTGGCTTATCGTAATATCGCAAGACGCTTGTTGGGTGAGAATGTACCATTACAAGCATTTGAACAAGAAAAGGTATCGGTATTTGCAAAGGTAAAAAACTTCTTTGGAATCCGTTAAAAGCACTTCGCACATATGCGAAGTGTTTTCTTTTTTCTTCACACGAATATCTTTCTTTCTTAGCTCATACACATGTACAAACTGTATACAACTGTTTCTATTGAAATTAGCTTACGGAAAGAAAGGAGACAGTATGAAGAATAGACGCGTAGAAGAAATTAAAAAGCGGATTGCGAAAAGGAAGGCCGAGCAAGAAAGGATGGAGGAAGAGCAGTATTTTACCGGAGGGAATTTTGGTAGCGAAACAGTATTTATTGAAGAAGGAGAAAAGGAAATTCACCCTTTATTTCGAAAGGAAGTCTTTTTCTTCAAAGTTTTATTATCAGCAATATTAGTTCTTTCGGTTGCTATTTTATATAAGAATGCCCCGTCTTCGTTCGATGGTGCTAAAGCTGTTACAGAAAAAGTGATGAAAGAGGAATTTCAGTTTGCTACTGTAGCGAAATGGTATGAAAAGCAATTTGGAAAACCGCTTGTATTTTATTCACCGAATGAGAAAAAAGAAGGAAGTATTCAGCAAAAAAATTATGCAATTCCTGCTTCTGGAAAAGTAATGCAAGGGTTTCAAAAAAATGGCCAAGGTGTATTTGTCCAAACAGCTACAAATGCAACAGTTGAGTCAGTGAATGAAGGATTAGTTGTTTTTGCGGGTAAGAAAGAGGAACTTGGAAATACAGTTCAAATTCAACATGCAGATGGTACGGAGTCATGGTATGCAAACTTAAACGATATGTCAGTGAAATTATATGATTACGTTTCAAAGAAACAAAAAATTGGAACGGTGAGTAATGATACAAATGATAAAAATGGAAAGTTTTATTTCGCGATAAAAAAGAATGAAAAATTTATTGATCCGATCCAGGTGATATCATTTGATTAAATATAGGGACGTTTTAACGAAAATTTCCGTGCATCCATTATTTTGGGTTATCATTGTCATTGGTATTTTTACTGCACGTTTTAAAGAATTAATACTGTTATTTTGTATTGTTCTTATTCATGAACTTGGGCATGCTCTTGCAGCAGCGCACTATAATTGGCGTATAAAAAAAATTCAGCTTTTGCCGTTTGGTGGCGTGGCTGAGCTTGAGGAACATGGTAATAAGTCGTTGAAAGAGGAACTTGTTGTCGTAATTGCAGGACCGATTCAACATGTTTGGATGATGCTAGTAGGTTATATATTATTTGAAGCCGGTTGGCTGAACGCGGATTTATATTATTTCTTTATGTGGAATAATATAATTATTTTAGCGTTTAATTTACTCCCTATTTGGCCGTTAGATGGCGGGAAAGTATTGTTTAATATACTATCATATCGTTTTCCTTATTTACAAGCACATGAAAAGATGATGAAATTGTCATGTGTTTTTTTTGGTGTAATATTAGGATGGCAGTTACTCTGGAATAGCAATAATATTATGATGTGGGTACTACTCATGTTTTTGGCAGTGTCGTTATATCAAGAGTGGAAACAAAGACGGTATGCCTTTATGCGTTTTTTATTAGAACGTTATTATGGGAACAAAAGAGGAATTGAAAAGATTGCACCTATTGAAGTGCAATCAGAAGATCATTTATATAAGATATTCACAAAATTTCGTAGAGGATATAAGCACTCTATTATCGTCCATGGAAAATATAAAGAACATTACACATTAGATGAAAATGAACTGCTCTATGCATATTTTACTGAAAAACGAACAACTTCATCAGTTGAAGAATTAATCGGTTAGTGTTGACGATAGCACTAACCTTTTATTATTGTAAAAGCAAAGAAGATTATAAAGTGAGGAAATAATTTTGAAAACGTTATATGTGAATTACGCTGGATCGGAAAAGCGCGTTGCAATTGAAGAGAAGAAAAAAATTGTTGAGTTTTTATGGAAACGTAATGAAGAGCAAGAGATTGTTGGGCATATTTATGCCGGACGTATCGTAAGAACAATCGCTGGAATGAACGCAGCATTTGTAAACATCGGTTTAGAAAAACATGCGTACCTTTCATACGATGATGTACCATCTTGTTATCGTATACATGAAGGGCAAGCGATTCTCGTACAAGTTGTGAAAGAGGCAATTGATACGAAAGGGCCTAAATTGACAGCGAATATAGAATTTACCGGGAAATATGTCGTTTATATGCCGTTTGATGAGATGCGCGCTGTTTCTCGGAAAATAAAAAATAATAAAAAAAGACAACAGTTACTCCAAATTGAGGTAGAAGGAACAGGGGGTTACATTTTCCGCTCTGCTTCTGAAAAAGGAGCGATTGAAGAAATACAAGCTGAAATGCAAATGTTACAGCAGTTATATGAAGAGCTAAAAAGAAAAGAGGGCCAAGGAAAGGCGCCGTTATTACTTCATCGACCGGCCACCTTTTTAGATCGTGTATTCCAAGAGAATCCGATTGAAACAATTGAAAAAGTAGTTGTAGATACAAGAAGTATAGTAAAAGAATTAGAGGAAAAGATTGGAAAAGAAAAAGTATCTTTTTATAATGAAAAATCTTCAATGTTTAACCATTTTGGAATAGAGCGTGAAATCGAGAAAGCACTTCAAAAAATTGTATGGCTCCCGAATGGTGCTTATTTAATTGTGGAACAAATGGAGACGATGACTGTAATTGATGTGAATACGGGCAAGTTTACTGGAAAACAGAATTTACAAGATACAGTCCTTCGTACAAATGAAGTGGCAGCTGAAGAGATTGCACGTCAATTAAGACTGCGTGATATCGGTGGTATGATATTAATTGATTTTATTAATATGAAAAGAAGAGAAGATAAAGAAATGGTAAGAGAATGTCTCATGGCTGCTATGCAAAATGATCGCACATATACAAGAGTGCTTGGGTTTACAGAGTTAGGGATTTTAGAGATGACACGTAAACGTAAGAAACATTCTTTACGCGACGTATTACTAGAAGAATGTGTACCGTGCAAAGCGACGGGGTATGTGATGTCATATGAGACAATTGCGTATGAGTTAGAGAGAGAGCTAATTACATATGGCAATATAGAGGATGAGGCAGTATTAATCGCTGCACCTAAAGACTTGCAAAAACAATTTTTGCAAAAAGAATTACAAAAAAATATTCCATTTGAAATTTATTTCAAAGATGATATGATCGAAAAGTATGCAATTGTCCGTTTTGGAAGTAAAACAGAAATTGTAGAGCGGAAAAAATAGTTAGCAGAACATTTATTGACAACCGTCTATGATTCATGATAACATCTTTATGTTATAGTTTATAGCACCTAAACGGCTATATGCTACAACCGCACAAGACAGGTTCCCTAAAGGCATATATGTCTACCTCGTTTTTGGCGAGTCTTAGTAATTAAGAGGAGGTGCAAGTATGTACGCAATTATCGAAACAGGTGGAAAACAAATTAAAGTTGAAGCTGGTCAAGCAATCTACATTGAAAAATTAGATGTTGAAGCTGGTGAAACTGTTACTTTTGACAAAGTTCTTTTCGTTGGTGGCGAAAACGTTAAAGTTGGTAGCCCAGTTGTAGAAGGTGCAACAGTTACTGCGAAAGTTGAAAAACAAGGTCGCGCTAAGAAAATTATCGTTTTCAAATACAAAGCGAAAAAGAACAATCGTAAGAAACAAGGTCATCGTCAACCTTACACTAAGCTAGTTGTTGAAGCTATCAACGCTTAATCCAGGTTAACATGATTAAAATTACGATAAGTCGCACGAAATTAGGAAGTATCCAATCATTTAAAATGACTGGACATGCCGATTATGCGCCACATGGACAAGACCTTGTCTGTGCTGGAACTACAGCGGTTGTGTTTGGTTCTATAAATGCAGTGGAAGAACTTTGTAATGTGCAGGCAACTATTGAACTCGGAAGTGATGGTGGATTCTTAACGTATGAATTGCCTAATGATTTAGACGTTCATACAGTAGAAAAAGCACAGATACTTTTGGAAGGATTGGTTGTTTCGCTTAAGACGATCGAACTTGATTACGGAAAGTATATCCGTTTAATAGAAAAAGTGCAGGAGGTGTAACGTATGTTAAGATTAGATCTTCAGTTTTTCGCATCTAAGAAAGGTGTAGGTAGTACAAAGAACGGTCGTGACTCTCAGTCAAAACGTCTTGGTGCTAAACGCGCAGATGGTCAAACGGTTTCAGGTGGTTCAATTCTTTACCGTCAACGCGGTACAAAAATTTATCCAGGTGTTAACGTTGGTCGTGGTGGCGATGACACTTTATACGCGAAAGTTGACGGCGTAGTACGCTTTGAGCGTCTTGGCCGTGACCGCAAACAAGTGAGCGTATATCCTGTTGCTCAAGAAGCATAAGAACTCACGGAAAACTCTAACCTGAGTGCAGGTTAGAGTTTTTCTATATTAAGGGGTATCTAAATGAATGAAAAATGGACAATTATAGATGCATTGCGCCATTCAAGACATGATTGGCTCAATCGTATGCAGATGGTGAAAGGAAACCTTTCCCTTGGAAAAGTGGAAGAAATTCATAGTCTCATCGATCGTTTTGTCCAAGAAGCGAGACAAGAATCCAATCTGATGGGGCTATCAATGCCTTTATTTTCAGAGTGGATTTTAACATATAATTGGAAACAGCAGCCGTGCTTATTGGAGTACGAAGTATTAGGGAAATTACATAACTTATCTCACTTAGATGAGACTGTATGTACATGGACGAATCAATTTTTCTCGATGCTTCAGCATAGTTTAGACGTATATGTTGAAAATTATGTTTGTATCACAATTGAATGTGACGCGGATAATGCTCGTTTCTTTTTTGATTTTCGTGGTAAGCTAACGAGTGTAGAAGAACTACAGAATTGGCTTGCGACCCAAAACAATAAATGGTATTCCATTTCTTATACAGTGCGAGACGAAGAAGTCTCAGTTATATTACAACCAATTGAAAAAGTGTGGTGAAATAATGTTTGTAGATCAGGTCAAGATATATGTAAAAGGCGGCGACGGTGGTAACGGTATGGTTGCGTATCGTCGTGAGAAGTATGTTCCTAAAGGTGGCCCAGCAGGTGGCGACGGCGGTAAAGGTGCAGATGTTGTTTTCGTAGTTGAGGAAGGCTTACGTACATTAATGGACTTCCGCTACCAACGTCATTTCAAAGCTGATCGCGGTCAGCACGGAATGAGTAAAGGTCAGCACGGACGTAAATCTGAAGATTTAATCGTAAAGGTTCCACCAGGAACAATAGTAAAAGATGAAAAAACTGGTCAAATTCTTGCCGATTTAGTAACGCATGAACAAACTGCTGTAATCGCAAGAGGTGGCCGTGGTGGCCGTGGTAACTCACGTTTCGCAACAGCTACGAACCCAGCACCAGAAATCGCTGAGAACGGAGAACCAGGTCAAGAACGTGATGTCATTCTAGAACTTAAAGTACTAGCAGATGTTGGACTTGTTGGATTCCCAAGTGTAGGTAAATCTACATTATTATCTGTTGTATCATCAGCACGTCCGAAAATTGCAGAGTATCACTTTACAACAATCGTTCCGAATCTTGGTGTTGTTGAAACTGGTGATAACCGCAGCTTCGTGATGGCTGACCTTCCTGGACTAATTGAAGGCGCACATGCTGGCGTTGGACTTGGACACCAATTCTTACGTCATATCGAGCGTACACGTGTAATTGTACATGTTATTGATATGTCTGGTTTAGAAGGCCGTGAGCCATATGAAGATTATGTTACAATTAATAATGAATTAAAAGAATACAATATGCGTTTAACAGAGCGTCCGCAAGTTGTTGTAGCAAACAAAATGGATATGCCAGATGCAGAAGAGAACTTACAAGCATTTAAAGAGAAAGTGGGAGACGAAGTAAAAATCTTCCCAATTTCAGCTGTAACGAAACAAGGTGTTCGTGATTTACTATTTGAAGTAGCGAACTTATTAGAAACAACACCAGAATTCCCAATGTATGATGTTGTCGAAGAGTCTGAAGCAAGTGTAATGTATAAATTTGATGCTGAAAGTCTTAAATTTGAAATTACACGTGAAAGTGACGGCACATTTGTTATTTCTGGTTACGATATCGAGAAGACATTCAAAATGACAGACTTCTCACGTGATGAATCTATACGTCGTTTCGCTCGCCAAATGCGCGGAATGGGTATTGATGAAGCGCTTCGTGCACGTGGTGCAAAAGACGGAGATATTGTAAAAATTCTTGAATATGAATTTGAATTTATCGATTAAGACTGCCGAAATATGGCAGTCTTTTTTTTATCCCACTATTTGCCCGTAGAACCTCCACTGATTAAAGTATCACTTTATATTGCAATAGTTAGATTATTATAGGGAAAAATCCCCACTAATTAAATTTTCAATTTATAATGGAAAAAGGAGTAAATGTAGAAGAATTCTTTTATGGGGAGAAAAAGAACATGTATAAAATATTAATTGTAGAAGATGATGAGAAAATTGCGGGAATATTAGAGGAGCATTTAGAAAGGTATGGCTATCAATCATTTAGAGCAAGTGATTTACGTCATATAAAAGATGAGTTTGTAAAAATAAATCCTCATCTTGTGTTACTTGATATTAACTTACCGTACTTTGACGGTTTTTATTGGTGTCGTCAAATTCGTACTGTATCGAATGCGCCGATTATTTTTGTTTCTGCAAGAACAGGGGAAATGGATCAAGTGATGGCGATTGAAAATGGCGGCGATGATTATATTACGAAGCCATTCCATTTAGATATCGTAATGGCAAAGGTGAAGAGTGCGCTTCGCCGTGGCTATGGAGAGTATGCCTCTGCTGCTGAAAGTGATTGTTTAGGTGTAAATGGACTGTTGTTATTCCCGTCCCAGCATATCGTTGAGTGGCAGGGACAACAAACTGAACTGACAAAAAATGAGTTTTACTTATTAGAGTGTTTAATGAAACAGGTGAATCAATATGTAACGCGTGAAGAACTGTTAGAAGCTCTATGGGATGAAGTAGCATTTGTGGATGATAATACATTAACCGTAAATGTAAAACGTGTAAGGAAGAAACTAGAAGAGCTAGGCATTAAAAATGCAATTGTAACGAAACGTGGATATGGTTATGCGCTTCTTACGGAGTGGGGCGAAGGGCATGAAGGTTAAAAATTACCTCGTGGATCGCTTTCCTTTAATTCTTTCTTATATTGTTAGCCTTTGTTTATTTGGGCTCGTTTTGCAGTTGCAAAGTCTTTTAGAAAAGAAATCCATTGATTGGAGTACGTGGTTATATGGACTTTTATTAGGAACAGTTGTGTTTACTGTATACCTCATTTACGATTATCGAAAACGGAGTGTGTTTTTAAAGAGGATCGAAAAGTACGTTACTGGCGGAAATACATTACATGACTCTTTACTTATTGATGAATCTTATACATCAGAGCAAGAAATGGTCGTTGAATCTTTTACGTTATTAAGACAGCAATATATGAATGAAATTCATAAACAGCATGCGAAAGAGCAACAGCAAATGATATTTATGAACCAATGGATTCACCAAATGAAAACACCAGTATCTGTTATTGAATTATTGTTGCAGAAGTTTGGCAAAGAGCATCGTGAGGCAAGAGTAACAGTTGAAAGTATCCGTGAAGAAAATAACCGTATACTAAATGGGTTAGATTTAGCGTTACATATGGCAAGACTAGAGCAGTTTGCGAAAGATTATAAGGTAGAAGTAGTAAATGTTATAGATATCGTGCGAGGTATTATTAATGAAAACCGAAAATCCTTCATTCAATCGTCTGTATTCCCGAAAGTGATGTTTGAAGAAGATACTTGTATGGTTGCATCTGATAGAAAATGGCTGAGCATTGCTATAGGTCAAATTGTTGTAAACGCAATCAAGTATACCAAAATTTCAGCGGTAGAGAAAAAAGAAATTCAATTTCAAATTGAAGAGAAAAATCAAAAGGTGTTATTACATATTAAGGACAATGGAATTGGTATTCCAGAGCAAGACGTAAAGCGCATATTTGACCCATTCTTTACGGGAATAAATGGACGTAAAACGAGAGAAGCGACTGGGATGGGCTTATATATTACGAAGGAAATTTGCGATAATTTACATCATGGAATGTATGTTCAATCGGCTGAAGGAGAAGGGACAACATTCACGTTCCAATTTGCAAAAGATGAAGAATATCATACATTGATGAGAAAAATGACAAAACTGTAAGATAACAAAACGTTTTGTAAGGGAAATCACTCGTTTCTTTTTCTTATTTTTCTTATAGTAAATGTAAGAAGAAAACACATAGGGGGATTAGAAATGAGTGTTCTTGAAGTAAAAGGATTAACGAAGGTGTACCAATCAAAAGGTTCAGTAGCGACGACTGCTTTAAACGATATAAATTTTAAAATAGAAGAAGGCGAATTTGTAGGGATTATGGGTCCTTCAGGAAGCGGGAAAACGACGCTTTTAAATTTATTAGCAACAATTGATAAGCAAACTTCAGGTCATGTACTTGTAAATGGTGAAGAAATTAATCAAATGCGTGCTGCCAAATTAGCGGAGTTTCGCCGTACACATTTAGGATTCATCTTCCAAGATTTTAACTTACTTGATACGTTATCCATTAAAGAAAACATCATTTTACCACTTGTAATGGCGAAGAAATCTGTAAATGAAATCGATGCGAAAGTACTGGAAATTGCGAAGTTTTTAAACATCGAAGAAATTTTAAATAAAAAAGTATACGAAGTATCAGGCGGACAACAGCAACGTGCAGCAGCTGCGAGAGCGATTATTCATGAGCCTACGTTAATTTTAGCAGATGAGCCGACTGGAAACTTAGATTCGAAGTCAGCAAAATCATTAATGAGCGCGTTGCAAGACTTACATGAACAAAAGAAAGTGACAATTGCAATGGTAACGCATGATCCAGTAGCAGCGAGTTATTGCGAACGTATTCTATTCATTCGCGACGGAGAAATTTTCTCAGAAATACATAAAGGAAGAACGAAACAAGCCTTTTTCCAAGAAATTCTGGACGTACTTGCGATGCTAGGAGGAGAATATCATGAACTTTCGCCAGCTCGCGCTTAATAACGTAAAAGGGAATTGGCGTAACTATAAAGCGTTTCTTATAAGTAGTTGTTTATCGATTGTCGTATTTTTCATGTATGCTTCTTTTATTTATCATCCAGATGTCGTAAGCGGTAATATTAGTATGAGAAAGATGATTACAAAAGGATTAGAATCGATGAATTATATTGTGGTCATCTTCTCGGCACTCTTTATTTTATATGCAAATTCAACGTTTTTACGAGCAAGAAAAAAAGAGTTTGGTCTACTAACATTAATAGGCGGAACGAAATCGCAGCTCGGCCGAATGATTATATTAGAACAACTGATGTTAGGTGGTATTGCAATTGTAGTTGGTATTGGGGTTGGAATGCTTTGTTCAAAATTATTTTTCCAAGCGTTAAGCGTATTATTGAAAATAGATAAGACACTTCCACTCGTTTGGAATAGTAAAGCAGTTCTTATTACAGCTGGTGTATACTTTATTCTATTTTTAATCCTATCATTATTTAGTGTTTGGACAGTAGGACGCTTGCAAATTATTGATTTATTAAAAGAAGCAAGAAAACAAAAAGTAGAGCCGTTTGCATTTACATGGTTAAGTGTAGTTGGTATAGGATGTATTATTGCTGCATATGTACTTAGCTTCCAAGTAACGTTTCTGAATTTCATCATCCTCTTTTTACCGGTGGTAGGACTGACAATTGGCGGAACGTATTTACTATTTACACAAGGTAGTACAGTTGTATTAAAAGCATTACAAAAAAGAAAGCAATCTTTCTATACGTATCCAAATATGTTTGTTCTTAGCAACCTTATTTATAAAATGAAAGATAATGCTCGTTTTTTATTTGTAATTTCTATTATTACGGCGATTGTATCCTCGGCAGTTGGCACGCTTTACGTATATTTTGAAAATTTGAGTGCGAAAACTGTAGAACTTACACCACATGCTATCTCATATGAGGAAAAGGGGTTAAATACATATAGCCTTATTAATGAAGAAAAGGTACAGGAGCTTGTGAAGAGACACGGGTTTGAAGATGCGCGAAAAGTAACATACATAAAACTACCAGCAACACAGAAAATAACGTTGTTTAATAGTGAACATGAAGTACCGATGACGATTATTTCAGAAAAAGAATATAATGCGGAAGTGCGTAAACAAAAGAGAGAGCAGCCTTCAGAAATTCATAATGCAATGGGTAGTGCAACGATGGTTATGGTTGATATGTCAAATGAACTGATGAAGATAGATCGTACGAAACCGTATGAATTTACAATTAACGGACAAAAGCAGTCTGTTCAATTAAATGCCCCAACGCAGTATTCTGTTTTTAATGATAGTGAATATCTCGTTGTAAATGATCAAGATTTTGAGAAATATGCAAAACTCGTACCAGATGAAGAAAAGACGAAATATTACGGTTATTATATTGAGGATTGGAAAAGTACAGAAGATCTTGTATTAGATTTGAAAAATGAAATTGCACCAGAAAAGCAAGGAGAATTGAGAAATTCAGTGTTTGCGTATAAGGATATAAGAGAAGGTGGAGCAATTACAATGTTCATCGGTTTCTTCGTAGCAGTACTGTTCTTCTTCTTCGCTTGTAGTATGACATACTTTAAATGGTTTAACGATAAAGAACAAGATCGTATTCAATTTAAATCGTTAAAGAGAATCGGTATGACAGATAAAGAAATTCGCAAAATTGCGATTCGACAAATGGGAGTTATCTTCTTTATCCCAATTTTAATCGGTTCCATTCATAGTGGAGTTGCTCTTCATACGTTAGGGAAAATGCTTTATATTGATTTGTGGAAATCAGGTGCGCTTGTAATTGGAGCATACATTTTAGCTTCTGCCATTTACTTTATGATCGCGCAAAGAGGATATTTAAAACACGTAAAAAGCTAGGGGAATCTCTAGCTTTTTGCCTATGTAGTAAGTTACAGGAGGACGATAGATGAACATTCGGCAACTAGCGCTGCAAAATATAAAAGGAAATTGGCGTAATTATAAAGTGTTTTTCTTAAGTAGTTGTTTTGCAATATTTGCTTCTTACGCATATATGTCTGTCATTGTGCATCCATATATGCAAGAGACGATGTGGTATCAAAACGTACGCTGGGGACTTATCATATGTAATGTTATAATCATTTCTTTTTTCGTCATATTTATTTTGTACTCTACTTCTATTTTCATAGAAGCACGTAAGAAAGAATTAGGGTTATATATGTTAATGGGAGCAACGAAGTCTAACGTAATAGGAGTGATTATGACCGAGCAAATTTTAATCGGGGTCTTCGCGAATATTTTCGGTATTGGGCTTGGTATGATATTTTTAAAACTCTTTTTTATGGTATTTAGTATGTTACTGGGGCTTCCGAAAGAACTACCTGTTATATTTGACGTAAGGGCGATTGGTGTAACATTTATTACATATATAGTCGTTTTTATTCTATTATCTTTTATAAGTGCTTTACGTATATGGAATATAAAAATCATTCGGTTATTGAAAGAATTTCGAACAGATAAAAAAGAGAAGAAAACATCAAAGTGGCTCTGTTTATTCGGTTTTGCTTGTTTAGTGGGCGGGTATGCGTTGGCGCTACAAGTGACGATGGCTACGATAGCGATATACTTTTTCCCTGTGTCTATACTTGTCTTTTTTGGAACGTACTTTTCTTTCGCGCATGGTGCTACCCAAGTGTTAGAAATGATAAAGCGAAATAAAAAGATTATGTATACATATCCGTATTTATTTATAGTGAATCAATTGTCACATCGAATGAAGGAAAATGGTCGCTTTTTCTTTCTGATGTCTATGGCAACGACGTTTGTAGTTACAGCAACAGGTACGGTGTTCTTATATTTTTCTAGCATGCAAGATATGTGGCGAACTGGAGGGATACACTCGTTTTCGTACATAGAAAAAGGTATTTCTACTCATGAAGTCTTTGAAGAAGGTGCGGTTGAAAAATTACTGCATCAATATGAGTATGATGATTTTCAATATATGAGTTTTATTGGAGTGTATGCATCCTTTCAGTCTAATAAGGGAGAAACAACAATAGCGCCGCTTATAAAAGAAAGTGAATATAACCAAGAAGCGAGGAAACAAAAACAGAAAACGTATCGTCCTAAAAAAGGTACAGTGACACTCGTTTATTATAATAAATACAATAATTCGAATGTATATAATCAAAAAGAGATTCAATTGCAAGTAATGAATCAACCATATCAATTCGTATTTAACGGTCAGAAAGAAGGTGTTCAATTTAACCATCATCCCTCGTACATTAATGGTCTGTTCTTCGTTATGAATGATGAAGATTTTGACAGTATAGCAAATCAGGTTCCTGATTCTGAAAAAATGATATATAGAGGCTACACATTACCAAATATCGAAAAGACGAAGAAATTAAATGAAGATTTACGGAAACATATGAAACAAGATAATAATGCATTTCGAAGCAATATGGAGTTATATGTAAATATGAAAGAAGGCGGCGATATTACTCTATTTGTAGGCTCATTTATTAGTATATTATTTTTTCTTACTTCATGTAGTATCGTGTATTTTAAATGGTTCCATAATATTGCATCGGACCGAAAGCAGTATGGTGCACTCTCTAAACTTGGAATGACGAAGGAAGAAGTATGGAAAATTTCTCGTTGGCAATTATGTATGCTATTTTTTGCGCCAATTATAGTAGGGAGTATGCATAGTGCAGTTGCGTTATATACGTTTCATAATACGCTTTTTATGGATGGATCATTAAGAAAAGTAGGTTTGTTCATTCTGTTTTATATCGCAGCATGTATCATTTATTTCTTCTTCGCTCAAAGAGAATATAAGAAACATTTAGACTAGCGAAAGCTAGTCTTTTTTTAATATTCGAAATTTGCATAGAAGAATATAAAAAAGTATGGTATAACAGTAAGAAAACGAAAAAGAGGGGAAAAGACGATGATTCGAGTAGGATATTTAGGACCAGAAGCAACATTTACAAATATGGCGGTGAGTCGTTTTTTTCCGGAAGCAGAGCATGTACCGTATCGAACGATTCCAGATTGTATAGATGCAGCTGCAAATGAAAATGTAGACTTCGCAGTTGTACCGTTAGAAAATGCAATAGAAGGTTCAGTGAATATAACGGTTGATTACCTTGTACATGAGCAGCCGCTTTCCATTGTAGGAGAAATTACAGTACCAATTCAGCAGCATTTACTTGTACATCCGCAGTATGCAGAAGTGTGGGATGAAGTATATGCGGTGCATTCTCATCCGCATGCCATTGCACAGTGCCATAAATTTTTAAATGAAGAATTAAAAGGAGTAACTGTTCGAGATATGACATCCACAAGTGCCGCTGCGCAATATGTGAAAGAACATCCTGAAGAGAAAATTGCCGCTATTGCAAATGAAGCAGCTGCAGAAAAATATGGATTAACAATTGTGAGGCGTAGCATTCATACGCATAAAAATAATCACACACGTTTCCTAGTACTCCATAAGAAAAAGAAAGCAGTACTCCCGAATAACGGAGAGAACCGCGGAGAGAAAACGACGCTTATGATAACGTTACCTGCAGATTATGCAGGTGCCCTATATCAAGTGTTATCAGCTTTCGCATGGAGAAAATTAAACTTATCAAAAATCGAATCGCGTCCGATGAAAACAGGTCTTGGAAATTACTTTTTCTTAATCGATGTCGATAAAGCGTATGATGACGTATTATTGCCAGGCGTAACGATGGAACTTGAAGCACTCGGTTTTTCTGTTACTGTGCTGGGGAGTTATTCTTCTTATTGGTTGTAAAGGGAGCTGTTGTTAAACTTGTTTGAAATGAAAAGTTGTTTATCGGTTTGAGGCAGAGTAAGCTATCGATTCTATTGGAGTAAGTGATGTAATTAAGCTAGCAAAATAAAGAAGCCGTCCTAAAAGATATTTTAGGACGGCTTTCTGTTAGGAATAGGTCACTCTTTTGTCGTGTTTTTAGTACGCATCATTACAACTATTATAATAATAGGATTCATCATTGTTCGAATTACTGCAGCAAATACAATTCGTTTGTTGTATTAATAGATTAAGTGTAGATGGAGCTACAGTATCTGAGAAAGTAATACTCAAAACATCTTCTACTAAAAATGTTTTAATATCTCCTGGTGTTAAGGTAAATGTAAGTGGAGAGCGATGGTTTAATCTTGCAATTGTTAATCTAATCGTTGTTGCAAATGCAGGACTGAAACTAAATTTAATAAGTGTCTTATTATGATTTTTAGTGAAGTTTTCAAATACAGTTCGAGGAATTCCAGTTGTCATATCAAGATCTTGAGGGGTATCTTCCGTACCGAAAATAGTATAGTTCTGTATAAAACAGTTAGTTGAATCTGAATTTGAAGAATTACATGGATGATCATTTTTCTTATAATATTTTTTTCCATTTTTTAAGAAGTAATCTGCCATAACTAATCACTCCCTTCATATATAAGGGTTAAAGGTTGTCCATATATAATATGAAATATATTTTTATATGTTTGGACGTGAAGGAAGAGAAAATAAAAATACCCCCATTAGATAAACAGATTTTTATTTTTTATCTGTCTACCTAATGGGGAGCATATCAGAACTCAATACTGTTTTACCTGGTGGGATTCTTTATTTTAACTTCACAAGACGCTCTTCTAACTGACCACGCCAAATATCAGCTAGTTCTGGAACAGCAAGAATTTTTTCTATGCCATCTTTATCTTTTCTATTATGAAAATAGATTTCGTTAGAGAACAACACAGAAATATTGCTCGGTTGACGTTCTAGTAATGTAATTTTAGAATCTTTACGTACAGTACCTTCTTGAAGAACACGGCATAGGTAGCCAGTAAATCCAGTTGCTACAATGCGCGGCAAAATGCCAGGAATACCGAGGCGTTTTGAAATAGTGCTACAAGGTACTCTTGCTTGTGTCACTTGAATGATTGCTTCACCTAGTTGATATGTATCTCCGATGCAAACATCACGCTCTAACATATTTGTTACGGTAATGTTTTCGCCAAATGTGGAAGCTGGAAGCGTAGTTTGAAATTCCTCTTCCCATAGTGCGTAATGCTCGTGTGGGTATACACAAACAGCTCGATCAGGACCGCCATGATGTTTTAAATCTGCTACGTCATCGCCGAGGAATCCATCTTTTGAGAGGAAAGCTTCTTCTGTAAGTTCCTTACATATACCAGTAATCATTTCTTTATCTTCGCTATATTTCATTTGTTTCGGTTTGCCAATGCTAAAGTGAACGAGTTTAATTCCCATAAGTGATCTCCTTTACGATTGATTACAATATTATAGCATTAAAAAAGCACAGAGAATTATAAAAACTCTGTGCTTTACATTAATAAACGAGAAATCCTGCTTTATCCAGTGCCTTGCAAGCAGCATCTAACTTTTCTTTAGAATCGGCCTCAATTGTATGTAAGTGAATACCATCTGTTAGTTGCGAAAGGTAAGAAGCATTTGTGTTTTCTATTTTTTGTAAATATTGTTCTACATCAAAGCGATTACTTACCATAATAGATGCTGTTAAATCGCCGTATACAGGATGCTCAACTTTTACGTCTTTAATCGTAACACCGTGATCAACAAGCATTGTAAGTTCTTGACGTACTTCTGCTGGTTTGTGCTGGCATACGATTACGCGTTCAAAAGCTTGTTGTTTCTCTTGTGGCTTTAAATATAAATAGCCTTGAGCAGTCGCAATAATTGGTTCGTTTCGTGCTTTAAGTAAGGAAATATCTTGCACGATAACTTGCCTACTTACGTTTGTCTTCTTCGATAGTTCATTTCCAGATAACGGCTCATTTGCAGCGAGAAGCCACTGGAGGATAAGCTGTCGTCTTTCTTCACCTAAAATCTTTTTTTGTTCATTTTGTTTCATTATGATTTAACACCTCTATAAAATTGATTTCCAATTGTGTGTAGTGCATGAATAGTAGTATCAATTTGATCTTTCGTTGTTTGTTGTCCGAAAGAGAAGCGGACATATTGTTTGGCCTCTTCATACGTTTTTCCAATTGCAAGCATGGTTTTCGAAGGTTCTTGTTTACCGACTTGGCAAGCACTTCCGGTGGAAATGGCAATACCATGACGATTACATTCTAGCATAGTATATTGACCTTCTATTCCTTTTATTGTAACCCCAACAATATGTGGTAAACAAGAAGTAGAATGACCTTCTACTTCAATTTCTAGCGGAAGTGTTTGTATTTGCTCTAAAAAGTAGGATCGTAACTCTTTAAAACGTAAACTTTCTTCCCATTGAGTTTTTAATATATTTTCAGCAGCTGTTAAAAAAGATGCGATGCCGGGAACGTTAACTGTACCTGGGCGAAATCCTTTTTCGTGAGAAGTTCCTGGAAATACTTGTTCCCAGCGAGATTGCGGATTTATGTAGCAAGCGCCGACACCTTTTGGTCCGTATATTTTATGTGCTGAAACAGAAAGACTATCAATCCCCATCTCAAAAACATGGATAGGCAGTTTACCAAACGTTTGCACACAATCCGTATGAAATAAAACATTATATTTTTTCAAAATTGCCCCGATTTCTGTAATGTTTTGAACGGTTCCGATTTCAGAGTTTCCATGCTGTATACTTGCTAGCACAGTATCTTCTGTAATAGATGCCTCTAAATCTACTAAACAAATGAGTCCGCTTTTATCAACAGGAATTTCAGTGATCGTATAGCCTTTTGATTTTAGAGATTGAAAATAACTTCGAATGGATGCATGTTCCATAGGTGTCGTAATAATATGCTTCTTATTTCGGGCATTTAGAAGTGATTGGATCGCAAGATAGTTTGATTCTGAGCCACCGCTTGTGAAGAATACTCCTTGTTCTTTTCCACCAATCATTTCCGCGAATGTTTTTCGGCAAACTTGTAATAAAGAAGAAGCCGTTCCTCCAATGTCATGTAAACTTTGTTCATTTCCGAAGTATTGAGAAGCTGCTTTCATATATGTTTGTAACGCTTCCTCGCTCATAGGTGTAGTAGCTGCATAGTCAAGATATATCATCATGTAAGTTCCTCTCTCTAGTAAGAGTTACATTTCTTTTACTTTTTAAATGGTAGTGAAAATAAGAATTATAAAAAAACTCTTGTCATTATTTTAAAACTATGTAAATATAGGTGTCAAGACAGTTGAAAAGTGTAAAGTAGGAGGCAACAATTATGCCAAGTGCAGATGTCTTAATTATTGGAAGTGGCGTTGCGGCACTTCGTGTTGCAAAAGAGATTTGTCACGAAAAGAATGTGATTATTATCACAAAGGAGACGAAACGTAATAATAATACACATTTAGCTCAAGGTGGAATTGCCGCAGCGGTAGCTACATATGACAATCCTAATGATCATTTTGAAGATACGTTAGTAGCAGGGTGTCATTATAATAATGAAGAAGTGGTCCGTTATTTAGTCGAGGAAGGGCCGAAAGAAATTAATAATCTTATTGAAAGAGGAATGAAATTTGATGGAGATGAAACAGGTCCTCATCTTGGAAAAGAAGGAGCGCATCGAAAACGTCGTATTTTACATGCAGGTGGCGATGCAACAGGAAAGAATTTATTAGAGCATCTTATTCAAGAAGTAGCTCCATACGTTACGGTAGTGGAACAGGAAATGGTGCTCGATTTTATTATAGAAAAAGATAAATGTGTTGGGGCTTTAACTCGTAACAATAAAGGAGAACTGAAACGTTACAATGCAGATTATACGGTGTTAGCTTCAGGCGGTATTGGCGGTTTATACGCCTTTACTTCTAATGATGAGACAATTACAGGCGATGGACTTGCAATGGTGTACCGTGCAGGCGGAGAGCTTGTAGATTTAGAGTTTATACAATTTCATCCGACGATGTTATACGCGGGTGGGCGTTGTTCCGGCCTCGTGTCCGAAGCTGTTCGCGGAGAAGGAGCTGTCCTTATAAATGGAAAAGGGCAGCGTTTTATGATGGATATACATTCCGAACAGGATCTAGCGCCTCGTGATGTAGTCGCAAGGGCTATTCATGAACAGCTACTTGCGGGTGAAAAAGTGTACTTAAACATCGGAATGATTCAAAACTTTGAACAACGCTTTCCGACCGTGTCATCGATATGTAAAACAAATGGAGTCGATATAAATAAAAAACTTATTCCAGTCGTGCCCGGTACTCATTTTCACATGGGCGGCGTGAAAACGAACTGTGATGGAGAGACGTCTATTCCGAACCTATACGCAGTCGGTGAAGTAGCTTGTAATGGGGTTCATGGTGCAAATAGATTAGCGAGTAATTCATTATTAGAAGGTCTTGTGTTTGGAAAAAGAATCGGACGACACATTTTATCTAGAGAGACAAAAGAAAAGGTGAGCATGCTAGCCGAAAAGGAAGCGAAGTTTATCGTTCTGAATCATTTACCGACGAAAGAAGAAATACAAAAATGCATGATGAAATATGTTGGGATTGTGCGAACAGAGCAAAGTTTATCTTATGCGAAGAGATGGCTTAGTAAGTACGGTGTTCGAAATATGATATTACAACATGATGTTCTTACGAATGAAGAGATAACACTTATTAATATGTTAACGGTTTGTGAGCTTATAGTTGTGTCAGCTCTGCAAAGAGAAGAAAGTATTGGTGGGCATTACCGGAGTGATTATCCAGATAGAAATGTAGGAAAGAAAGAGATTGTTCGAGTAAAGAGAAAACTACAACTTGTGTGATGAGGGGAAGAGGGGCTTTATGAACACGATAAAAGTGAAAGAAGCATTAAATCGATTTTTTTTAGAAGATATAGGAGAAAGAGATGTAACATCTCAGCTTATTTTTCCAGATAACTTGCTTTCAAAAGGAACGTTTCTTTCGAAGGATACAGGGGTCTTTGCAGGACGTTTAGTAATTGAATCGGGATTTAAATTAATTGATGAGAGAATTGAAGTAGAGCTTCATAAAAAAGATGGGGATCTTGTAGAAAAAGGCGAAATCATTGCAACTGTGCAAGGTCCAATTGCATCGTTATTAACAGCAGAGCGCGTTATATTAAATGTTATCCAGCGTATGAGCGGAATAGCGACGATGACGCGTAAAGCGGTTCTTGCTTTAGATAGCAGCCATACACGTATTTGTGATACGCGAAAAACAATGCCGGGGCTACGTATGTTTGATAAGTATGCAGTCGTGTGCGGAGGAGGATTTAATCACCGTTTCGGTTTATATGATGGTGTCATGATCAAAGACAATCATATTGCCTTTGCTGGTTCTATTACGAAAGCTGTTACATCGCTGAAAGAAAAATTAGGACATATGGTGAAAGTAGAAGTGGAAACAGAAACGGAGGAGCAAGTGAGAGAGGCTGTAGCGGCTGGAGCGGATATTATTATGTTTGATAACCGTACGCCAGATGAGATTAGAGAGTTTTCAAAGATTGTACCAAGTGCCATCGTTACGGAAGCATCAGGAGGCATTACAATTGAAGATTTATCGAAATACGGAAAAACAGGGGTAGATTATATTTCACTTGGAGCGTTAACACATTCAGTGAAAGCACTTGATATTAGTTTCAATATTGAAGGATAAGGAAAGTGGCTTAGAGGGGGGAGAAAGGAATATGAGTATTTTAGAAAAAGTGCAACCAATTGAAACGATGTTACCGGAGCGTTATCACAAGATGTCAAAAGAAGATATGGAAAAGCGTGTTCATGAAATTAAAGAAAAAATGGGAAAAATGTTATTCATTCCAGGACATCATTACCAAAAAGATGAAGTGGTACAATTTTCAGATGCAGCAGGGGATTCACTTCAGCTTGCGCAAGTTGCAGCGAGCAATAAAGACGCAAAGTATATTGTGTTTTGCGGGGTGCACTTTATGGCGGAAACAGCAGATATGTTAACGACAGATGATCAAATCGTTATTTTGCCAGATATGCGTGCAGGATGTTCGATGGCAGATATGGCAGATATTGAACAAACAGAAAGAGCGTGGAAAGAGCTCACGAAATTATTTGGAGATACGATGATTCCGTTAACGTATGTGAACTCTACAGCTGCAATTAAAGCGTTTTGTGGTCGTAACGGAGGAGCAACAGTAACTTCTTCTAATGCAAAGCAAATGGTATCTTGGGCGTTTACTCAAAAAGAACGTCTCGTCTTTTTACCGGATCAACATTTAGGAAGAAATACAGCGTACGACTTAGGTATCCCGTTAGATAAAATGGCAGTATGGGATCCGCATACTGATTCTTTAGAGTACGATGGAGATATAGAAGAAATTCAAGTGATTTTATGGAAAGGTCATTGTTCAGTTCATCAAAACTTTACAGTGAAAAACATAGAGAATGTACGAAAAAATCATCCGGATATGAATATTATTGTACATCCAGAATGTTGCTATGAAGTTGTAGCTGCTTCAGATTATGCAGGGTCAACGAAATATATTATTGATATGATTGAATCAGCGCCATCTGGTAGCAAATGGGCGATTGGTACAGAAATGAATTTAGTGAACCGAATTATTCAGCAACATCCAGATAAAGAAATTGTTTCACTTAATCCATTTATGTGTCCATGTTTAACGATGAACCGAATTGATCTGCCTCACTTATTATGGGCACTTGAAACGATAGAAAGAGGAGAAGAAATTAACGTTATTAGTGTAGATAAACAAGTAACCGCAGAAGCGGTTCTTGCATTAAATCGTATGTTAGAGCGTGTGTAAAGCAACGGTATTCCCGTTGCTTTTTTTCATGCACATAATCATAACGAGAACGAAATGGGCATACATTGTTGTGAAGAAATCATTGCGATTTTTTTATGCTTATTCCACTTCAAATGATATTGAAAATCGAAGAAGTGATGAAAGTGAAAAGAAGTTAACGTTATTTAGAAAGAGTTACTTCATGAGATTTGTTACTTATAGATAAGTTATACAGGAGGGGGAAAATTTGAAAATTCATATCGTGCAAAAAGGGGATACCCTTTGGAAAATTGCGAAAAAGTACGGAGTGGATTTTGATACGCTGAAACAAACAAATACACAACTTAGTAATCCTGATCTAATCATGCCAGGTATGAAAATTAAAGTGCCATCAAAGAGTGTTCATATGAAACAACAGGCTGGAGCAGGCTCAGCGCCTCCAAAGCAATACGTAAAAGAAGTGCAGCAAAAAGAATTTGCAGCAACACCAACTCCGCTTGGAATAGAAGATGAAGAAGAAGTTACGTATCAATCAGCACCAATTACACAGCAGCCAGCTATGCAACAAACACAAAAAGAAGTGCAAGTAAAACCGCAGAAGGAGATGCAAGTAAAGCCGCAAAAAGAAGTACAGGTGAAACCACAGAAGGAGATGCAGGTAAAGCCGCAAAAAGAGATGCAAAAAGAACAGCCAATTCAAAAAGAAAAACCAGTTGAAAAACCGTCTGTTATTCAAAAACCACCTGTGATAGAAAAACAAAAACCGGCGGAAAAAGAAAACACGAAGTTTTCGGTAAATGTATTACCGCAGCCGCCACAACCACCAATAAAACCAAAAAAAGAATATAAAATTTCAGATGTAATAAAAAAAGGAAGCGAGTTAATTGCTCCTCAAATTAGTAAAATGAAACCTAACAATATCATTTCTCCGCAAACGAAAAAAAACAATATAGTATCGCCGCAAGTGAAGAAAGAGAATGTAGGGAATATAATATCGCCGCAAGTGAAAAAAGAAAATGTAGGGAATATAATATCACCGCAAGTGAAGAAAGAAAATGTAGGGAATATAGTGTCACCGCAAGTGAAAAAAGAAAATGTAGGGAATATAGTGTCACCACAAGTGAAGAAAGAGAATGTAGGGAATATAATATCGCCGCAAGTGAAGAAAGAGAATGTAGGGAATATAGTGTCACCACAAGTGAAGAAAGAAAACGTAGGGAATATAGTATCACCAAATGTATCGAAAGAAAATGTAGTTATTCCACAAGTCATACCGCCAAATATTCAAATGCCAAATATAATGCCAATTATGGATAACAACCAACCACCAAATATGATGCCGATTATGGATAACAACCAACCACCGAATATGATGCCAATTATGGATAATAATCAAATGCCGAATATGATGCCAATTATGGATAATAATCAAATGCCGAATATGATGCCAATTATGGATAATAATCAAATGCCGAATATGATGCCAATTATGGATAATAATCAAATGCCGAATATAATGCCAATTATGGATAACAACCAACCACCGAATATGATGCCAATTATGGATAATAATCAAATGCCGAATATGATGCCAATCATGGATAACAATCAACCACCAAATATGATGCCAATTATGGATAATAATCAAATGCCGAATATGATGCCAATTATGGATAATAATCAAATGCCGAATATGATGCCAATCATGGATAACAATCAAATGCCGAATATGATGCCAATTATGGATAACAATCAACCACCGAATATGATGCCATATCAAATGCCGTATCAACAGCCTATGATGCCGCCGAATCCATATTATCAACAACCAAATCCATATCAAATGCCATATCAGCAAGGGGCGCCGTTTGGACCGCAATATACGTCTATGCCAAACACGAATATGATGCCAATGGATAATAATATGCCGCCGCTTGTGCAGGGTGAGGAAGATTGTGGATGCGGAGGAGAAAGTAGACTATATAGTCCACAACCAGGCGGTCCGCAATATGCGAATCCTTTATATTATCAACCAACTCAATCTGCATATGCACCACAGCCAGGAACGATGTATTATCAACCAGATCCACCAAATGTATTTGGAGAGCCCATTTCAGAAGAAGAGGCCGAAGAAGAAGTTTAAAAAGGCGGGAGTATTTCCGCCTTTTTTGCATGCGTGTTAATTAAGGAAATGAAGGTTTTTTATGAAGTGCTAGAAAATTCCCAGTGAAATATTAACAGTGTAAAAACCCTCTCTGTTACTCATCATAAGAGGGAGCTTTTCAGAAGAGAAGCTCATTCTAACAGAGGGGGTTTTTGTATTGAATACGAAAGTAAAAGTGATTGCTGCTTCTTTGTTAGTTACCAGTGCATTAGCTGCATGTGGTACACCAAAAGATAACAATGCAATGGATGGACGTAACTACAATTACGAGCGTACATCTTATAATGATACACACCAGTATCGTGATAATGTAACGCGTAATGATCGCTATACAGATTATGTAACATATAGAAATGGTCGTAACGATACAGGATATAACAATTATTACCGAGATGTAAATTACAACGGTCAAATTGCTAATCCACATCCAACACGTAATATTACAATGAATAATTCATACATTAACAATGATGGTAAAACAGCAGAAAAAATTACAAATCGTGTGAAACGTATGAATAACGTGGACCGTGTGTCTACAGTTGTATATGGAAACGATGTGGCGATTGCGGTAAAACCGCGTAATACAGTGACAAATGAAACGGCGATGGCGAACGAAATTCGTCAAGCTGTTGTAAATGAAGTTGGAAACAGAAATGTCTATGTTTCTGTAAGAAATGATATGTTTACTCGTGTCGATGCAATGAGCACACGCCTACGTAACGGTACAGTTACAAACGATTTTAATCGTGATATAGGAAATATGTTCCGAGACATTCGTTACGGTTTAACTGGTACTATGCGATAGCAAAACAAAAGAGGAAGGGATAGCCCTTCCTCTTCATTCATCGTTGTCTTGTAAACGACGTTTTTTAATAAAATAACTAACGGAGTAAGAAACTAAAAAGCATATGAGGAAAACACTACCTGTTAGAATAGCTTTAAATAGAGGTCTTTCAGGAATGAAAATGAGATAAATAATAGTAATAATAATTCCAATAAGAAGAGAGCGTAAAACAAGCTTGTAATAAGGGGTTAATTTTATTTCCTTTTCGCCTTCTTCTACATCGATTGAAACACTTAACTGTAAATAAGCAAGTAAAATACTCGTAAGCATAAATAATAGCCATAATGGAGATTTCGTAATTTGATCAATTCCTTCAGTGAATCCGATATAGCCTAAAATCCCAACTACCCCAATGTATTGAAAAAGAAAGGCCATACGTATGTTTTTTAACGTTTGAAGAATGAGACGTTCATCCTTTATTTTTTCACAATATTCATCCCCTACTTATTATGATTTCGCTTTTATATCTATTGTAATATATATTACAATTATCAATTTATAATTTACATAAAATAATTTGGATGAAAGAGGAAATAAGATATTTTTATAAACATGTTGCACTTATACTTTATTAATGTTATATTAACAAAGCGATGAGCTAATTTACGTAAGACGAGAGATATGCTTAAGTGCTAAACACGCGAATGTGGTCGCCTGGTCTCTCGCCGTAAACGCATCAAGACGCCTGCTTTGCAGGCGTCTTTCATTTTATATAAAAGTAAATGATACATGCAGATGAGGTAAATGCCTATCTGCATTTTTTATTTTTTCGAAAGAAATGTAATATGGATAAAACCCCCATTTCCGGAAAAACTACTAATGAAAGTTTGATTTTGCCTAGAAGAGGTGAACGGAAATGAAATGGATACTGATTGCGGTGCAAGCTTTCGTTATGATGTTTTGTTTCGTTTATGAAACGAATGTGAAGGCGGAAGGGCCAGTACCAGAAGTAACGAAAAAAGAACCCGAAGTTACAATTTTATTAGAGCGTATGTATGTTGATGGAGAAGTAAGTGAGGAAATACTTACAGAAAAAGTGGTGGATTTAGAAAAGTTTTTACAGCAGTATAAAGAATGGCAGCTCGTTGATCGTGATGATGTACAAATTGTATTGCAAAAGAAAGTTGATGATATTTCTCCGTTATTAAAAACGAGCGGTTATTTTGGCGTGTCAGAGGAAGGGATATTACAAATTTTCAAAGGTGTACCGAAAAGTGATAATGCGATTCACTCCTTCTTCCAAATTGATATGAAAAAGCTTGAGAGTTATGAGCGTGCGAAATTGAAGCGTGGTATTCGGATTAAATCAAAAGAAGGTTTTGTGAGAACGATTGAAAAAATGAAGCAATACGCAGTGCAAAATAAGAAAAAAAGCAGCTCATGGTGAGCTGCTTTTTCTTACTTATTCTTAGCTAAAATTTCTTTTGCGATTTCATCGATTAGCATATCTTTTCCGATTGGATTGAATGCTTTCGTATTGAAGATTTCGTTTGATACTTCATATACATGATTGTTTTTCACAGCTTTATTGTCTTTCCAAACGGCACTGTTTTTGTAGTCTTCGTAAACTTTATCAGCTTCGCCGCCAAAGTTTACAATAAACATTTGATCAGGTTGGAATGCAACAAGACCTTCTAGCGATACTTGCGCCATTGTTTGTTTTAAATCTGTACCTTTTGTTGCTGGAAGTTTTAAGTCATTAAAGATGATGTCACCGTATCCGAAGCTGCCGTATACGCGGAAGTTTTGTGGTGTAACTGCAACGAACATAAAGTTCTCATCTTTTGTTTTCTCTTTAATTTTTTTAGATAAAGAGTCTGCTTTCTTATCGTAGTCTGCAATCCATTTGTCTGCTTTCTTCTCTTCGCCAAATAGCTTACCTACTTCTTTAAATTTACCACGCCAGTCTTCTAAGTTTGTTTCTAGAACAACTGTAGGTGCAACCTTTTCTAGTTGATCATAAATTTTTAATTGACGGTTGTTTAAAATAATTAAGTCTGGTTTTAAAGCAGTAACAGCTTCTAAATCAACTTTAGGTGCCCAGTACCAACCTACTGCTTTTACTCCATCTAACTTATCTGTTAAGTGATTTTGGATTTTATCTTTATATGTATTTGCTGTACCAACAGGTTTGTGTCCAAGAAGTAATAGTTCTTCTGTTGATCCAGATAAGTCAACAATTCTCTTTGGATTTACTGGAATTGTTGCTTCACCTTTAGCATGTTTTACAACTTTTGTTTTCGGTTGTTCTTTTGCTTTCGATTCTTCTTTTTGAGAAGAGCAGCCAACGATAGAAAGAACAACAAGCATAATAGTAAATAAAATAAATAGCTTACGTTTCATCCTGATGTAACCCCTTTAATTAGTATTGATAATCATTATCGACCTCTGTATATTAAGGTGCTTTAACCTTTCTGTCAATGGAAAATAACAGAAGTTTCAAGTGGAGAACATTTGTTGGGGCAGTCTCGCTTTTCTATCATTAAATATGTTAAAATGGAATACATGATTTAAGAGGGAGAGATCGTATTTTGTTTGAATATGTTACAGGTTACGTGGAGTATGTAGGGCCGGAATATGTCGTAATTGATCATAATGGAATTGGTTATCAAATTTTCACACCGAATCCGTATGTATTTCAAAGAAGTAAGCAAGAAATCCGTGTCTATACATATCATTATGTGAGAGAAGATATTATGGCACTTTACGGGTTTAAAACACGTGAAGAGCGTTTATTATTTACAAAGTTGTTAGGCGTGTCTGGCATTGGGCCAAAAGGCGCTCTTGCAATTTTAGCTTCTGGTCAAACAGGACAGGTCGTTCAAGCGATTGAGCATGAAGATGAGAAGTTTTTAGTGAAATTCCCAGGCGTCGGAAAGAAAACAGCACGCCAAATGATTTTAGATTTAAAAGGAAAACTAGCAGATGTCGTACCAGATGCATTTGTTGATTTATTCTCAGACACAGAACGTTTTGATGAGAAGAAAGGTACATCAGCTGAGCTTGATGAGGCACTGGAAGCTCTGCGCGCACTTGGATACGCAGAACGCGAAGTTTCTCGCGTTGTACCAGAGTTATTAAAAGAATCATTAACGACGGATCAGTATATTAAAAAGGCACTTAGTCTTTTACTAAATGGTAAGAGGTGAGTATAATGGACGAACGTCTCCTTTCAGGGGAATCTGCATATGAAGATTCGGATTTAGAATATTCATTACGGCCACAGACGCTCCGTCAGTATATTGGCCAAGATAAAGCGAAACATAATTTAGAAGTATTTATTGAAGCGGCGAAAATGCGTGAAGAAACGTTAGATCATGTGCTTTTATATGGACCACCAGGTCTTGGTAAAACGACGCTTGCGAATATTATTGCTAATGAAATGGGCGTTAATGTTAGAACAACTTCAGGTCCGGCAATTGAAAGACCAGGAGATTTAGCTGCTGTATTAACAGCGCTTCAGCCAGGAGATGTATTATTTATTGATGAAATTCATCGTTTGCATAGATCAATTGAAGAAGTATTGTATCCTGCAATGGAAGACTTTTGCCTTGATATCGTAATTGGAAAAGGGCCTTCAGCACGTTCTGTACGCCTAGATTTACCGCCATTTACATTAGTTGGAGCAACGACACGCGCCGGAGCATTATCAGCGCCGCTTCGTGACCGATTCGGTGTACTTTCAAGGTTAGAGTATTACACAGTAGATCAGCTTTCTGCGATTGTTGAACGTACAGCAGAAGTATTCGAAGTTGAAATTGATTCGTTAGCTGCACTAGAAATTGCAAGGCGTGCTCGTGGTACACCTCGTATTGCAAATCGTCTTTTAAGACGTGTACGTGATTTCGCGCAAGTTCGTGGTAACGGAACGGTTACGATGGAAATTACACAAATGGCATTAGAGCTACTGCAAGTAGATAAATTAGGTTTAGATCATATTGATCATAAATTACTGCTTGGTATTATTGAGAAATTCCGTGGTGGTCCAGTTGGATTAGAAACGGTTTCAGCAACAATTGGAGAAGAATCTCATACGATTGAAGATGTGTATGAGCCGTATTTATTACAAATTGGCTTTTTACAACGAACGCCAAGGGGCCGAATTGTAACGCCGCTTGCGTATGAACATTTCGGAATGGAGATACCAAAAGTATGACGGAGATGCCAAAGCTGCTTATTACAGCGGGGATCTTACTCATTGTTGTTGGATTAGCTTGGAAGTTCATTGGAAGGCTTCCAGGCGATATTTTTGTTAAAAAAGGAAACGTTACCTTTTATTTTCCTATCATTACATGTATTGTGTTAAGTATTGTATTATCTTTTATTATGTATATAATAAATCGATTCAAATAAGAAATAGGTGGATATAGCTATGGATATAAATCTGTTTGATTTTCATTTACCAGAAGAACTTATTGCACAAGTCCCGTTAGAAGATCGTGAAACATCAAGATTAATGGTGTTAGACCGTGAAACAGGTGATATTGAGCATAAACATTTTACGGACATTCTTTCCTACTTACATGAGGGGGATTGTTTAGTTTTAAATGAAACGAAAGTTATGCCTGCTCGTTTGCATGGTGTGAAAGAAGATACAGGCGCACACATTGAAGTACTTCTTTTAAAACAAGAAGAGGGCGATAAGTGGGAAACGCTTGTAAAGCCAGCGAAACGTGTAAAAGAAGGAACTGTTATCTCTTTTGGCGAAGGAAAATTAAAAGCAACTTGCACAGGAACTGCAGATCAAGGTGGACGTCAGCTTGAATTTTCATATGACGGCATCTTCTATGAAATTTTAGATGAACTTGGGGAAATGCCACTTCCTCCATATATTAAAGAGACGCTAGAAGATCGCGATCGCTATCAAACAGTATATGCGAAAGAAATTGGTTCAGCAGCAGCGCCGACTGCGGGACTTCACTTTACAGAAGAGTTACTTGAGAAGTTAAAGCAAAAAGGCGTTCAGTTAGCATTCATTACACTTCACGTAGGACTTGGAACATTTAGACCAGTTTCTGCAGATACGATTGAAGAACACCATATGCACGCAGAATATTACCATATGTCTGAAGAGACAGCGGCATTATTAAAGCGTGTAAAAGAGAATGGTGGACGTATTATTACTGTAGGTACGACATCAACTCGTACGTTAGAAACAATTGCAACAGATCATAACGGTAAGCTTTGCGCCGCTTCTGGATGGACAGATATTTTCATGTATCCGGGATATGAATTTAAAGCAATTGATGGTTTAATTACAAACTTCCACTTGCCGAAATCAACATTAATCATGCTTGTAAGTGCATTTGCAAATAGAGATAATGTACTTCATGCTTACAATGAAGCAGTAAAAGAAAAATATCGTTTCTTTAGCTTCGGTGATGCAATGTTCGTTGCATCTCACGCTAAAATGAGAAACAAATAAAAGGAGTAAGTTATGACAGCAATTCGTTATGAATTTATTAAGACATGTAAACAAACGGGTGCCCGTTTAGGTCGTGTGCATACACCGCACGGTTCATTTGATACACCAACATTTATGCCAGTTGGTACACTTGCGACAGTTAAGACAATGTCACCAGAAGAATTAAAAGCAATGGATTCTGGCATTATTTTAAGTAATACGTATCATTTATGGCTACGTCCAGGTCATGAAATTATTCGTGAAGCAGGCGGCTTGCATAAATTTATGAACTGGGATCGTGCAATCTTAACAGACTCTGGTGGTTTCCAAGTATTCAGTTTAAGTGACTTCCGTCGTATTGAAGAGGAAGGCGTTCACTTCCGTAACCACTTAAATGGAGATAAATTATTCTTATCACCAGAAAAAGCGATGGAAATTCAAAATGCATTAGGTTCAGATATTATGATGGCATTTGATGAGTGTCCACCATTCCCAGCTACTTTTGAATATATGAAGAAGTCTGTAGAACGTACAAGCCGTTGGGCAGAACGTTGCTTAAAAGCGCATGAACGTCCACAAGATCAAGGTTTATTCGGTATTGTACAGGGCGGGGAGTACGAAGAGCTTCGTCGTCAAAGTGCAAAAGACCTTGTTTCAATGGACTTCCCTGGTTACGCTGTAGGTGGTTTATCTGTAGGTGAGCCGAAAGATATTATGAACCGTGTACTTGAGTTTACAACACCACTTCTTCCAGATAATAAGCCACGTTACTTAATGGGAGTAGGTTCTCCTGACTCATTAATCGATGGTGCAATTCGTGGTATTGATATGTTTGACTGCGTACTTCCAACTCGTATCGCTCGAAATGGTACATGTATGACAAGTGAAGGTCGTCTAGTTGTAAAAAATGCGAAATTTGCAAGAGACTTCGGTCCGCTTGATCCAAATTGTGATTGCTATACATGTAAAAATTACTCTCGTGCGTACATTCGTCACTTAATGAAATGTGATGAAACGTTCGGAATTCGTTTAACGTCTTATCACAACCTTCATTTTCTGTTAAACTTAATGGAGCAGGTGAGACAAGCTATTCGTGAAGACCGTCTTGGCGATTTCCGCGAAGAATTCTTTGAACAGTATGGCTTTAATAAACCGAATGCTAAAAACTTCTAATACATAATTTAAAAGGAGGAACAAAAGATGAATGCAGGTATGATGAATATCGTTATGATTGTTGCGATGTTTGCGATTTTCTATTTCTTATTAATTCGCCCGCAACAAAAGCGTCAAAAAGCAGTTGCTCAAATGCAAAACGAATTAGCAAAAGGTGATGCTATCATAACAATTGGTGGCTTACACGGTACAATCGAATCAGTAGATGACACGAAAATTGTTATTAAATCTGGTGGTTCACACTTAACTTTCGATCGCAATGCGATTCGTGAAGTTGTGAAAAACTAATGTGGAAGGCCCTGCATGAAATGTGCAGGGCCTTTTTTAGTTACTTTGCTTTGACATATTTACACCGAAAATACCACCGAGTGTACTCGCCCCCATTAATGCTAATTGATAAAGTAATTGTGAGTTCGATAAAGTTTGAGAAAAGCCTAAATAGTTAACTAGAAAAACGAGTATAGTGAACGTGAGACCTGTTGTGAGACCTACTAGCCACCCTTTCCCCTGTGCTTTGTTGCCAGCAATAAAACCAGACATAAGCATAGATAAAAGAGCGAGTATAAAAATAGTAACGGCTAATGTCCCTTCGTTTATATTCGTAAACTTTAATAAAAGAGCCATAATCATGCTAGTAAGAGATGCGAGAATTAATAGTGTAGTAATACCGAATCCGATTGCAGTGGATAATTTTTTCGTTCCATCCATTTATACATTCCCCCTTTTTAATACAAGCATATTTTCCTTTTGTCTAAGTTAGACTAGTTTCTTTTTTATAGGGGAGTCTATACGTAAAAAAGGAGATGTAGAAATGGAATGGATATCAATAATTGGACGGACAATGCTTTTGTATACCATCATCTTAATTATTTTTCGTCTTATGGGTAAACGTGAGATAGGAGAGCTAAGTGTATTAGATTTAGTCGTATTTATTATGCTTGGAGAAATGGCTGTAGTAGCAATTGAAAATACCGATAAATCACTTTGGCATCAATTAATTCCGATGACTTTTCTTATGTGCATCCAAATTATTTTGTCAGTCATTTCCCTAAAGTATCAACGCTTTCGGCATTTAATAGAAGGTGAGCCGGCTATTCTTGTAAACGCGGGGAAGATTGATGAAAAGAAGATGAGAAAGCAACGTTATAATATAGATGATTTAATGATGCAATTAAGGGAGCAAGGAGTTGGAGATATTCGGGATGTAGAATATGCTATTTTGGAACCGTCTGGGAAGTTATCTGTCTTTCAAAAACAAAAAAATAAACAGGATGTATTGCAGTTTACTCTTCCTCTTATTATTGATGGAGAAATTCAATCTAGTCATTTACAAATGATTGAACATACAGATGAATGGCTTATTGAGAAATTAAAAAACTTAGGTTATAACGATGTGACACAAATTTTATACTGTAGTTTTCAAAACGGAAAATTTTTTGTTGATGTAAAAGAAAATTAGAGATTTATTCTTTGAAAGAGTAAGAATGATTAGTTTAACTAATAATCAGTGGAGATTACCCCACTGATTAAAGTTTCAACTTATTTCAAAAATGAAAGTTTACGAATGATAGGGAGACGACTTAACTCTTCTTTTCGAATGAGTTTGAAGGTGAAGAGAAGTACGATATAAACAATTGTTGTTAAAGTGATTTCCCATAATGTTTGTATGCCGAGGGAATGAGAGAAAATAATATATTTATGAATATAAAAACCGAAGGCGCCTGCGATACCGATGGCAAGTCCGCCGAAAATATAGTCTTTTGCGTAAATGGTAAATGTAATCTTTTTTAAAACAGTAGCGTAGTGAAGAAATGTTACTGTTACAATATTTGCAGCGATAGCGAGAGCAACTCCCATCATTTGAAATTCTGGCCTTGAGGCTAGTACAAAAATAACAATTAATTTCACGGTGGCGCCAATAAATGTATTCATCATTGCAGCTCTTGCTAAGTTTAAAGCTTGCAAAACAGAGGTCAGTGGACTTTGGAAATAATGAAATAAAAAGCAAGGTGCAAGAAGTTGAATGAATGCTGTTGCGCTGTCTGATCCGTACATAAGAGTTAAAACAGGAGAAGCGAATACATATAATATAACGACAGACCATCCCCCGGTAATTAATGAAATTCGAAGTGCTTGTTGTAAGCGGTGCTCCACTAATTTATGTTGTCTTTTTGCCATCGCTTCACTAATAGAAGGGACGAGCGCTGTAGAAAGAGCGTATGTAATAAAGGCGGGTAGTGATAGGAGCGGGAATGCATAACCGTTTAACATGCCGTATTGCTGGGTTGCAACAGAAGCAGCGACACCAGCGATTGCTAAGCTTTGCATAACGACAATAGGTTCAAAAAAATATGAAACGGAGCCGATTAAACGACTTCCTGTAGTGGGAAGAGCTATATCCATAAGGGAATAAAATGTTCCTTTGCTCTCCTTTACAGTAGTGAAAAATCCAGAGCGTATTGATAAATGTTTTTCGCGCTGAAATAACGTGAGTAAAAATAATAAGGATGCAACTTCACCGAGAACAGCTGATAACATAGCACCGGCTGCAGCATATTCTACGCCGTAAGGTAAAAATAATTGAATGCATATAGCGATGATGGTAATGCGGACAACTTGTTCTAGAACTTGTGCATAAGCGCTAGGTTTCATATTTTGTTTCCCTTGAAAGTAACCGCGCAAAACAGAAGAAATGGCAATAACAGGAACGACGGGCAAAATGGCTATTAATGGATAGTACGTTCTTTCGTCGGTTAATAATGTTTTTGCTAAAATAGGTGTGAGGAACATAATTCCGATTGTTAATATGATACTAATAACGGATGTAACAGCTAGTGATACAGTTAATATTTTTTTAACTCTTTGTTTATCGTTCACAGCTTCCGCTTCTGCTACAAATTTTGCGATTGCGACAGGAAGACCGATTTGTGTTAATGTAATTGCTAAAATGAATGTAGGAACGGCCATCATATAAAGACCAACGCCTTCTTCACCTAAAATACGTGCCATTACTATACGATTGATGAAACCGAGTATTTTTGTAATAAATCCGGCTATCATTAAAATAAATGCGCCTTTTAAAAAGCTTTGTCTCGTCATGTTCTTCTCCTACCTTCTCAAAATCAATGGAATGATTTACAATAATTTATATGCACGTACGAGACAAGAATGACAAGCATTTAAGAGAGTGAACTATGATAGCGCTCTTGAAAGTAGTTATTGCTGTCCATTAGAGCGGGATTAAAGCGACTTTTTCGTGCTGAAATAAGAAGGAGATGTTATAGATGTTAGATAAAGAGGCTTTGGTAGAATCATACCGCGGACAGTTACAAGTCGTTTTAGAAAGTAAAGTAGAAGAGTTTCACATGTTCGGTTACGACCGAGTGACAGATGATGATATTTGGAAGTTTCTCAAAGTGAAAAAGTGGAAAAAGATAGACAGTGATGTTAGATTATATGAATTGGTAAATGATGTATTAAGAGTAAGTGCTAATGAGTATATGACATATTTAACTGTTGAAGCGTACCAAGCGCCACTTTGGTCATTTGATGAGTACGAAAATAAATAACCGACTGCAATTGGTTTGTTCTTCCTTTTGCAGTATAATGATATGTATTGATAAAGAGGAAATAATTATGTCTAAGATTATATATAAAGGAGGTAGTGAAGAGGAAAATAAATGATGAAAGTCTAGGTAGTGTAAAAGCTTACCTATACAGCTAGTGATGAACTAGCAAAAATTATAGAAAGGAAGTCTACTAACTAGGCGTATGCACACGTATAAAAGTGAATCGTAAGAGATTTATTTAAAGTGTTAGTAGCAGAAAGAGGGTACATATGGCAAAGCGTGGTACGAGAATTGCCGCCTTTTTCCTCATCGTCTTATTAATCGGTGGAGTAATTGGTGCGGCGGGAAAAGACATAGCAAAAGGAATTAGTCTAGGACTAGACCTTCGCGGTGGTTTTGAAATTCTGTATGAAGTAAAACCAGCCAAAAAAGGTGATAAAATCGATCGAGACGTACTTGTAAGTACAGTAGGTGCTCTTGAAAATCGTGTCAATGTTCTCGGTGTAAGTGAGCCGAACATTCAAATCGAAGGGCAAGATCGAATTCGTGTACAGCTTGCTGGTGTACAAGATCAGCAAAAAGCACGTGAAATGTTATCAACACAAGCGAAATTAACATTCCGTGATGTGGATGATAACCTTCTTATGGATGGAACGGATTTAAAAGGCGGCGGAGCGAAGCAAACATTTGATGAGCAAGGCCGTGCGAGCGTAGGTCTTACACTGAAAAGCGCTGAAAAATTCCGTGCAGTAACTGAAAAAATTTCTAAAATGCCACCACCAACGAATTTAATGGTGATTTGGCTGGACTTTGAAGAAGGAAAAGATTCATATAAAGCAGAATCTGCAAAACCGAATCCGAAGTTCTTATCAGCAGCAACAGTAAGCCAAGTATTTAACCAAGCTGAAGTATCTATCGTAGGTGGAAACTTCACAGTTGAAAGTGCGAAACAACTTTCATCTTTATTAAATGCAGGTGCACTTCCTGTTGATTTAAAAGAAATGTATTCAACATCTGTTGGAGCGAAATTTGGTCAACAAGCATTAGATCAAACAATTTTCGCTAGTGCGATTGGTATCGCTCTTATTTTCTTATTTATGCTTGTGTATTACCGTTTACCAGGGCTTGTAGCTGTAATTATGTTAGGTCTATACATTTTCGTTACATTACTTGTCTTTAACTGGATGCATGCAGTTCTTACGTTGCCAGGTATTGCGGCGTTAGTGCTCGGGGTAGGTATCGCAGTTGATGCGAATATTATTACTTACGAGAGATTGAAAGAAGAGCTGAAAATTGGTAAGTCCATGATGTCAGCATTCCGAGCTGGTAACCATCGTTCATTAGCAACAATTCTAGATGCGAACGTTACGACTCTTGCAGCTGCAGGTGTGTTATTTGTATATGGTACAAGCTCAGTCCAAGGGTTTGCAACAAGTTTAATTGTAAGTATTTTAGTCGGTTTCATTACGAACGTATTCGGTACTCGTTTCTTACTAGGTTTACTTGTAAAGAGCCGTTACTTTGATAAAAAACCAGGATATTTTGGTGTGAAACAAAAGGATATTATTCCTTTAACAAAAGGTGTAGTACATCCACCAACGAAATTTGATCGTATTAACTTCGTAAATATCGGTCATAAATTCCTTATCTTCTCAATTGTAGTTGTAATTGCAGGTGCAATTATCCTGCCAATTTTCAAGTTGAATCTTGGTATTGACTTTGCAAGTGGTACACGTATGGACTTGCAATCAAAACAAGCAGTTACTGTGGCTGATGTTCATAAAGATTTTAAAGAGTTGAACATTGATGTGAAGGAAGAAAATATTGTACCGACTGGGGATGACAATAAAGGTTTCGCAGTTCGTACATTAGGTGTTTTATCAAAAGATGAAATTGCGAAAACAAAAACATTCTTCCATGATAAATATGGTACGGATCCAAACATAAGTACAGTTTCACCGACAATCGGTAAAGAGATTGCACGAAATGCATTTATCGCTGTACTAATTGCTTCTGCAGTTATCATTTTATACGTAAGTATTCGATTCCGATTTACGTATGCGTTATCTGCAGTGCTTGCGTTACTACATGACGCATTCGTTATGGTTGTTATGTTTAGTATTTTCCAATTGGAGGTAGACTTAACGTTTATCGCTGCAGTACTAACAATCATCGGTTATTCTATTAATGACTCGATTGTTACATTTGATAGAAACCGTGAATTATACAAACAGAAAAAACGAGTGCGCGATATAAAAGACCTAGAAGAAATCGTAAATGCAAGTATTCGCCAAACGCTTGGTCGTTCGATTAACACCGTATTAACAGTGTTACTCCCAGTAATTGCACTGCTTATCTTCGGTAGTGAGTCATTACGTAACTTCTCGTTTGCGTTACTTGTTGGATTAATTGTAGGTACGTACTCTTCTGTTTTCGTTGCTTCTCAAATTTGGTTAATGCTTGAAAACCGTCGTTTGAAAAGAGGTAAAAACAAGAAGAAGGTTGAGAAAGTAGAATCTGAACCGCAAGTATAGAAAAGATGATGTCTCTTTATGAGGCATCTCTTTTTTCGTTTGTGGATACAATAAGATAGCAACTTTTTAATGGGAATAATATGGAAGAAAGTGGTGGTTTTATCGCTGTTTTTGTTAAAATAAAATGATAGGTTAAGAAAAGAAGGGATTTTAATTATGGAAAAAGATGAACGTTTTAAACAGGCCGAGTTTGGTGCTATTGTCGGGATCGTTGGTAATATTATATTAGCAATTGTAAAGGCGGTAATTGGTTATATTGGGAACAGTAAAGCACTGTTAGCAGATGCGGTGCATTCTGCATCAGATGTAATTGGTTCGCTAGCTGTACTTTTTGGATTGCGAGCGGCAAAGCAGCCACCTGATGAAGATCATCCGTATGGTCATGGTAAAGCGGAATCGATTTCAGCGATTATTGTTGCGGTATTATTATTTATTGTGGGACTCGAGATAGCGATTTCGTCTATAAAAGCTTTTTCGCAGGAACTAGAACCACCGAAAGGAATTACGATTTTTGCTGTTGTTCTTTCGATTATCGTGAAAGAAGGAATGTTCCAATATAAATTCCGATTAGGGAAGAGGGTAAATAGTGATGCAATTATTGCAAATGCATATGAGCACCGTTCGGATGTATTTTCTTCAATTGCAGCTTTAATCGGTATTTGTGCAGCTATAATCGGTGGTAAGCTTGGTGTAGACTGGCTTGTATACGCTGATCCGATTGCAGGATTAGCTGTTTCACTTCTTGTTGTAAAAATGGCATGGAGCATTGGAGCGGAAGCAATTCATGCAACGCTTGACCATGTTCTTCATGAGGAGGATGTTATTCCGCTTAGAGAAGCAGTTCTTCAAGTAGATGGTGTGAAAAAAATTGGTTCTTTATATGCACGGGAGCATGGTCATTATGTTATTGTCGATATTAAAGTGTCTGTAGATCCATACATTACTGTAGAAGAAGGACACCGCATTGGAAAACATGTGAAAGAAATACTTATGAAACAAGAGAATGTACAAAATGTATTCGTACATATAAATCCGTATTCTCCAAATTAAACATCATTAACATTTTTGTATATAGATATTGCATCGTAGTTTGCATTATATTGTCACCCCTTAATCTGTCTTGTATAATAAACAGGTTAAGGGGTGATTTCGTGTTACAACCGAAGACGCGTTGGAAAGAAAAAGAATATAATGACGAGCGAGTGAGTGAATTAGCAAGTAAATTACAGTTATCGCCACTTGTCGTTTCATTATTCCTCGGTAGAGGACTAGATACAGAAGATAAGATTTTAGATTTTTTAAATACAGAAAATCAAGAATTTCATGATCCATTTTTATTAGAAGGAATGGATAGAACGGTAGAACGTGTAAATAAGGCGATTCAAAATGGAGAGCAAATATTAATATTTGGTGATTACGATGCGGACGGAGTAAGTAGTACGACGGTTTTATATCTTGCTCTTCAAGAATTAGGTGCAGAAGTAGAATTTTACATTCCAAATCGTTTTACAGAAGGGTATGGACCGAACGAAGAAGCGTTTCGTTGGGCGCATAGCGCAGGGTTCTCACTGATTATTACTGTCGACACTGGCATCGCAGCAGTACATGAAGCGAATGTAGCAAAGGAGCTTGGAATAGATCTAATTATTACAGATCACCATGAGCCACCGCCAGAATTGCCAGAAGCACTTGCGATTATACATCCGAAATTAGATGGCGGTGTATATCCGTTTCACTATTTAGCTGGTGTAGGTGTTGCGTTTAAAGTTGCGCATGCACTATTAGGCCGTGTACCAGAACATTTATTAGAGATTGCAGTAATCGGTACAGTAGCCGATTTAGTATCACTTCATGGTGAAAATAGGTTGCTAGTGAAACGCGGTTTAAAACATATGCGTATGACGAAAAATATCGGTTTGAAGGCATTGTTTAAAGTTGCTAACGTTTCGCAAAGTGAAATTACAGAAGAGAGTATTGGCTTCTCAATTGCACCGCGTATTAATGCGGTCGGGCGTTTAGAAGATGCAACGCCGGCTGTACACCTTTTATTATCAGATGATCCTGAGGAAGCGAAAGAGTTGGCCGAAGAAATTGATGAGCTGAACAAACTGCGAAAAGATATTGTAAAGCAAATTACCGAAGAGGCTATCGCTGAAGTTGAAAATAACTTTCCGCCAGAAGAAAACAAAGTATTAGTACTTGCAAAAGAAGGTTGGAATCCAGGTGTAATTGGGATTGTCGCTTCTAAATTAGTTGAACGTTTTTATCGTCCGACTATTGTATTATGCATTGATCCTATAAAAGAAACAGCAAAAGGCTCAGCGCGTAGTATTGCAGGATTTGATTTGTTTGCAAATTTATCAGATTGTAGAGAGTTATTGCCACACTTCGGAGGGCATCCGATGGCAGCTGGGATGACGCTACATATGAATGATGTAGATGAATTACGCCGTCGCTTAAATGAACAGGCAGATGCAATTTTAACAGAAGAAGATTTTATTCCAATTACAGCAGTTGATGTTTTTTGTAAAGTGGAGGATGTAACGCTAGCGGCAATTGAAGATATGCAGAAGTTAGCACCATTTGGTGTTGGAAATCCGAAACCACGTATTGCAGTGAAAGATGCAGAGTTAGAAAGTATTCGCGCAATCGGATCAGATGGCTCTCATTTAAAAATGGCTCTTCGTGATGGACAAGCAACACTGGATACAATTGGATTCGGTTTCGGTGCATATGCGAAAGAAATCTCTCCAGTTGCAAAAGTATCTGTAATAGGAGAAGCATCTATCAATGAATGGAATAATTTTAAGAAGCCGCAATTAATGGTACAAGATATTGCTGTAGAGGCGTGGCAACTATTTGATTGGCGTAGTATGCGTAATGCAGAAGCAAATTTAGCAGAACTTCCGAAAGAAAAAATAACAATGGTGTATTTTTCTGAAGAGGTATTGAATAAATTTTCTTTAGAGGACTATAAAGAAAAGCTTATGCATGCGTCAGAAGTAACGCATTTAGATGATCAATACATCGTGTTACTCGATTTGCCAAACGGAACAGATGAATTACGTGAGTTATTTAAAGTAGGATTCCCAGCGCGAATTTATACGCTGTTTTATCAAGAAAATAACCATCTATTTAGTACAGTTCCTACGAGAGAACACTTTAAATGGTACTATTCTTTCTTAAGCCAAAAAACACCATTTTCTTTAAGACAATATGGAGAACAACTATGTCGTCATAAAGGTTGGTCAAAAGATACAGTAAATTTCATGACACAGGTGTTTTTTGAGTTAGAATTTGTTACAATAAAAGATGGCGTCATTTTTATGGCAGACAAAAAACAAAAGCGTGATTTAATTGAATCGAACACATATCGTGAGAAAATGAACCACTTACAATTAGAAAAAGAATTGGTTTATAGCACATATCAGCAACTATATACATGGTTTGAAACGATTCGTAATCATAAAGAAGTAGAACAGTTAGGGTAAAGGATTTGTATTTACAAACCTTTTAGATCTGAGGAGGATTCAGAAATATGGATTTCAAGCAACATATCGCAATTGTACCGGATTATCCGAAAGAAGGTATTGTGTTCAAAGACATTACACCTTTAATGAATGACGGTAAAGCATACAAAGCAGCAACAGATGCAATCGTTGAGTACGCAAAAGAAAGAGATATCGATGTTGTAGTAGGACCAGAAGCTCGTGGTTTCATTATCGGTTGCCCAGTTTCTTATGCGTTAGAAGTAGGATTTGCACCAGTTCGTAAATTAGGGAAATTACCACGTGAAGTAATTACAGTTGACTACGGTAAAGAATATGGTAAAGATGTTTTAACAATCCATAAAGATGCAATTAAGCCAGGTCAACGCGTATTAATTACAGATGATCTATTAGCTACAGGTGGAACAATCGAAGCGACAATTAAGTTAGTTGAAGAGCTAGGCGGAGTTGTAGCAGGAATTGCATTCTTAGTAGAGCTTACTTACTTAGATGGTCGTAAAATGTTAGATGGTTACGATGTATTAGTATTAGAAAAATACTAATCACTATATAGGTAAAACTACGGTGATAAAAAGTACCCGTGAATCTCTTGGAGAGGAGCGGGTACTTTTGTATAATTGAACAAAAAATCATGGTGAAATGTCAGTAAAATCTTTTCCTTTTCACAATTCACAATCATTGGGTTATAATGATAGAATATAATTTATTCTATTAAATAAAGATAAAGTCAATTTTCAATAAAAGGTGATTCGATGGCAAATGAGCAGGTACTAACAGCTGAACAGGTACTCGAGAAAGCAAGTCAATATTTAGCGGATGAAGATATTGAGCTAGTGGCACGTGCCTATGAATATGCACGTGATGCGCATAGCGAACAATATAGAAAATCGGGTGAACCGTATATTATTCATCCGATTCAAGTTGCAGGTATTTTAGTTGATTTACACATGGATCCAGCTACGGTATCAGCAGGTTTCTTACATGATGTAGTGGAAGATACAGAGATTACGTTAGAAGATATTGAACGGGAATTTAACAAAGAAATTGCTATGCTTGTTGATGGTGTTACAAAGCTTGGGAAAATCAAATATAAATCTCACGAACAACAACAAGCAGAAAACCATCGCAAAATGTTTATTGCAATGGCTCAAGATATTAGAGTTATTTTAATTAAACTAGCTGATCGTCTTCATAACATGCGTACATTGAAACATTTGCCTCAAGAGAAGCAGCGTCGCATAGCGAATGAAACGTTAGAAATCTTTGCACCTTTAGCACATAGACTCGGAATTAGTACTATTAAATGGGAGCTAGAGGATACGTCACTTCGCTATTTAAATCCACAGCAATATTATCGTATTGTAAATTTAATGAAGCGTAAACGTGCAGAACGTGAAGAATATTTAGACGAAGTAATGACTGGTATTCGTGAGAAATTAAAAGAAGTTGCAATTCAACCTGAGATTTCTGGAAGACCGAAACATATTTACAGTATTTATCGTAAAATGGCACTGCAAAATAAGCAGTTCAATGAAATTTACGATTTATTAGCTGTACGTGTTGTTGTAAATAGTATTAAAGATTGTTATGCGGTGCTTGGAATTATTCATACGTGCTGGAAGCCGATGCCAGGTCGTTTTAAAGATTATATTGCAATGCCAAAAGCAAATCTATATCAATCTCTTCATACGACCGTAATTGGACCGAAAGGTGACCCACTTGAAGTGCAAATTCGTACGAAAGAAATGCACGAAATTGCAGAATTCGGGATCGCGGCACACTGGGCGTATAAAGAAGGAAAAACAGCAGAAACAACAGGTACATTAGAGAAGAAACTCACATGGTTCCGTCAAATATTAGAATGGCAAAATGAAGCTTCTAATGCAGAAGAATTTATGGAGTCATTAAAAATTGATTTATTCTCTGACATGGTATTCGTCTTTACACCGAAAGGCGATGTAATGGAATTACCACTTGGATCGGTTCCAATTGATTTCGCGTATCGTGTCCATTCGGAAATTGGGAATAAAACAATTGGTGCAAAAGTAAACGGTAAAATGGTGACGCTGGATTATAAATTAAAAACAGGCGACATCATTGAAATTTTAACGTCGAAACATTCCTATGGCCCAAGTCAAGATTGGGTAAAACTTGCTCAAACATCTCATGCAAAAAATAAAATTCGTCAATTCTTTAAGAAACAACGTAGAGACGAAAATATTGAAAAAGGCCGTGAACTTGTTGAAAAGGAAGTACGTGGTCTAGAGTATGAGATGAAAGAAGTATTAGCGCCTGATAACTTAAAACGCGTCGCTGAGAAATTTAACTTTGCAAATGAAGAAGATATGTTTGCAGCAGTTGGATATAGCGGAATTACAGCTTCGCAAATTGTTACGCGACTAACGGACAAGTTCCGCAAACAACGCGAAGAAGAAGAGATTGTTGAAGTTAAAGAAGTTCGTAAACCGATGAAAATTCGAAAATGGGATTCTGGTGTAAAAGTAAGCGGTGCTGATAATTTATTAATCCGTTTATCGAAATGCTGTAACCCAGTTCCGGGCGATGATATCGTTGGATATATTACAAAAGGCCGAGGCGTATCGATTCACCGCCGTGATTGTGTAAATGTTCATACAGAAGAAGCTGTAGAAAGATTATTAGAAGTAGAGTGGGAAGGTAGCCCTGAAAAAGAAATTGAGTATAACGTTGATATTGAAATTTCAGGTTACGATCGCCGTGGTTTATTAAATGAAGTACTGCAAGCTGTTACAGAGACGAAAACGTACATTTCAGCTGTTTCTGGTAGAAGTGACCGTAATAAGATGGCGACAATTAATATGTCAATCTCAATTCGTAACTTACAACATTTGAAAAAAGTAGTAGAACGCATTAAACGTGTTCCGGAAATTTATGCAGTACGACGCATGATGCATTAATAGGGAGTGTAGAAAGATGAGAGTTGTTTTACAACGATCAAAGAAAGCGTCTGTCACGGTAGACGGTGAGATCGTAGGACAAATTCCGTTCGGTTTAACATTACTAGTTGGCATTACGCACGAAGATACAGAAAAAGATGCAACTTACATTGCGGAAAAAATTTCAAACTTACGTATTTTTGAAGATGAGAGCGGAAAGATGAATCATTCTGTACTTGATGTAGAAGGACAAGTTCTATCTATTTCGCAATTCACATTATACGGAGATTGTCGCAAGGGGAGACGTCCAAACTTTATGGATGCTGCGAAACCTGACTATGCAGAGCGTTTATACGATTTCTTTAATGAAGAAGTTCGCAAACAAGGATTGCATGTAGAAACAGGGAAATTCGGAGCAATGATGGACGTTTCTTTAATCAATGATGGTCCGGTGACCTTAATTGTAGAAAGTAAATAGTGTTGATAAAAAAGAGAGGGTTATATAATCCTCTCTTTTTTATACATTGTTGTATGTTTTGTTCATTTATCATACGATTAATTTGAAGGGGAATAAAAGGAAAAGAAGGTGTAGTATGCTTCAAGAATTTAATATAGCTTTACGTTTTATGCTAGAGTTATGTATTCTTGGGATTGTTGGATACTGGGGGTTTCGAGTAGGAACAACAACAGCTATAAAAATTACACTTGCTATTATTATTCCGATTGTTGTTACTGCCATTTGGGGGTTATTTGGAGCTCCACATGCAGAATGGGAAGTAAAAGGTATATTACATGTATTATTAGAAATTATCGTATTTGGAGTAGGTGTTGCAGCATTATATCATTTGAAGCATCATATGCTAGCAAGTGGACTGGCTATTGTTATTGTTATAAATCGAATACTAATGTTTATTTGGAATCAATAGCAGTTTCGGTTATGTATAACTCTCTCATCAATATGGAACAATAAAAAGTAAAACATCCATATTGAATGTGAGGGATATACGTATGCGCATGAATGAAAAAGGGCATTCTGTTACAAATGGTGCAAATCAACTATTTAACGTGAATTTTCATGATTTTATTTCAAAAGAGCAAAACAATACTTCAATGGAGCTTGCTTCCGAGTTTGGGATTTCTCTTCAAGATGTAAAGCGTCTAAAGAAGCAGATTGAACGTTCTTAGAGCACTTGACAATCCTACTTAACAAACGTATAGTAATTTTATATTTACATATGAATATAACCGTTGATAGAGAAGAGTAAATGAGACACACATGGAAAGAGAAGGAATGTCTTAGGCTGAAAACATTTCTGCATGATGACTGATTGAATGACACTCTAGAGGTTTCAACTTGAACGGCATATATGCTTAGTAGGGATGAACGCATATTTAAGCGTTATTAAAAAAGTGGAAGCATACGTGCTTCAATTAGGGTGGCACCACGGGTATAATACTCTCGTCCCTACTGTTTAAACAGTAGAGGCGGGAGTTTTTTTATTTTTATTAAGATTAAAACAATTTGAGGAGGAACTGAATATGTCTATTCAAATCCCACGCGGAACGCAAGATATTCTTCCAGGCACTGTTGAGTTATGGCAGTATATCGAAGGGCAAGCACGCGAAATTTGCCGTCGTTACAATTATAAAGAAATTCGTACACCAATTTTTGAGCACACGGAGCTATTTTTACGTGGTGTTGGTGATACGACAGATATCGTACAAAAAGAAATGTACTCATTCCAAGATCGTGGAGAGCGCAGCTTAACATTACGTCCAGAAGGTACTGCACCTGTTGTACGTTCTTACGTTGAAAATAAAATGTTTGGTGATGCAACACAACCAACGAAATTATACTATATCGGTCAAATGTTCCGTTATGAAAGACCACAAGCAGGTCGCTATCGTCAATTCGTACAATTCGGTATCGAAGCAATCGGCAGTAATGATCCTGCAATTGATGCAGAAGTAATTGCACTTGCTGTTGAATTTTACCGCGGCATGGGCTTAAAAAATATTAAAGTTGTATTAAACAGTTTAGGTGATGCAGCGAGCCGTCAAGCACACCGTGATGCATTAATCGCACACTTTGAGCCACGTATCGGCGAATTCTGCTCTGACTGTCAATCTCGCTTAGAAAAGAACCCACTTCGAATTTTAGACTGTAAGAAAGACCGTAACCATGAATTAATGGGAACAGCACCATCTATTACAGAATACTTAAACGAAGATTCAGCAGTATACTACGACAAAGTTCAAGAACTATTAACGATGATGGATGTTCCATTTGAAAAAGATCCGAACTTAGTACGTGGTTTAGACTACTATCAACACACTGTTTTTGAAATTATGAGTGAGGCAGAAGGTTTCGGTGCGATCACTACATTAAGCGGTGGTGGCCGTTATAACGGACTTGTACAAGAAATCGGTGGACCAGAAATGCCAGGTATCGGTTTTGCAATGAGTATTGAACGTTTAATTATGGCGCTAAAAGCTGAAAATATTGAATTACCACTTGAACATAGCATTGATTGTTACGTTGTAGCGCTCGGTGAAAAAGCGAAAGACCATGCTGCAAAAGTTGCGTTCAATCTTCGTAAAGCTGGATTGTCAGTTGAAAAAGATTATTTAGATCGCAAAATGAAAGCACAATTTAAATCAGCAGATCGTCTAAAGGCGAAATTTGTAGCTGTATTAGGAGAAGATGAGCTGGATAAAGGTATCATTAACTTAAAAGATATGGCAACAGGTGAACAAGAAGAAGTAGCGTTAGATGTATTTGCTTCATACGTAGCAGAGAAATTAATATAGGGGGAACTTACAGTGGCTGAAAGAACACATGCATGTGGAAAAGTAACAGTAGAAGCTGTTGGACAAACAGTTCAATTAAAAGGTTGGGTACAAAAACGCCGTGACTTAGGTGGATTAATCTTTATCGATTTACGTGACCGCACAGGTATCGTACAAGTTGTATTTAACCCAGAAACATCAAAAGAAGCGTTAGAAGTAGCAGAAACAATTCGTAGTGAATACGTATTACACGTAGAAGGTACAGTTGTTGAACGTGGTGAAGGCGCAATTAATGACAATATGGCAACTGGTCGTATTGAAGTACAAGCAACAAAAGTAAATGTACTAAATGCAGCGAAAACAACGCCAATTATCATTGCTGATGATACAGATGCATCAGAAGATGTGCGTTTAAAATATCGTTATTTAGACTTACGTCGTCCTGTAATGTTCAACACATTCAAAATGCGTCACGACGTAACAAAAACAATTCGTAATTTCTTAGATACAGAAGAGTTTTTAGAAGTCGAAACACCAATTTTAACGAAAAGCACGCCAGAAGGAGCTCGTGACTATTTAGTACCAAGTCGTGTACATGATGGTGAATTCTATGCATTACCACAGTCACCACAGTTATTTAAACAGCTTCTTATGGTCGGCGGATTTGAGCGTTACTATCAAGTAGCACGTTGTTTCCGTGACGAAGATTTACGTGCGGATCGTCAACCAGAATTCACGCAAATCGATATCGAAGCTTCATTCTTAACACAAGATGAAATTTTAGATATGATGGAGCGTATGATGACGAAAGTTATGAAGGATGCAAAAGGTGTAGAAGTTAGTGCACCATTCCCTCGTATGAAATATGCTGATGCAATGGCTCGCTACGGTTCTGATAAGCCAGATACACGCTTTGAAATGGAACTAACAGACTTATCTGAGTTTGCAGCAGGTTGTGGATTTAAAGTGTTTACAAGTGCTGTAGAAAGCGGCGGACAAGTAAAAGCAATTAATGCAAAAGGTGCTGCAAGTAAATACTCTCGTAAAGACATCGATGCATTAACTGAATTTGTGAAAGTATACGGTGCAAAAGGTCTAGCTTGGCTTAAAGTTGAAGAAGACGGCCTAAAAGGACCGATTGCGAAATTCTTCGGTGAAGAAGATGCAAACGTGTTAATGACTACATTAGAAGCTACTGCTGGCGACTTATTACTATTTGTAGCAGATAAGAAGAGCGTTGTTGCAGATAGCTTAGGCGCACTTCGTTTACGTCTAGGTAAAGAGCTTGAGTTAATTGACGAAAGTAAATTTAACTTCCTATGGGTAACTGATTGGCCACTTCTTGAGTACGATGAAGATGCAGATCGTTACTTCGCAGCTCACCACCCATTCACAATGCCATTCCGTGAAGATGTTGAGCTACTAGAAACAGCACCAGAAAAAGCACGTGCACAAGCATATGACCTTGTATTAAACGGTTATGAGCTTGGTGGCGGATCACTTCGTATTTACGAGCGTGACGTACAAGAAAAAATGTTCAAAGCACTTGGATTCTCACAAGAAGAAGCGCAAGAGCAATTCGGATTCTTATTAGAAGCATTCGAATACGGTACACCACCACACGGCGGAATCGCATTAGGTTTAGACCGTCTTGTTATGTTACTTGCCGGCCGTACGAACCTTCGTGATACAATTGCATTCCCGAAAACAGCAAGCGCAAGCTGCTTATTAACAGAAGCTCCAAGCCCAGTTGCAGAAGCACAGCTTGAAGAATTGAACTTAAAATTAAGCTTGAAAGAAGAGAAGTAAGAATAGGGTCTAGATGGTTATACTATAACCGTCTAGACTTTTTTTGAGAGGAAGTTTAAAAAAGTCCGGTTCAGATGGAGGTCGCATCTCGTCGTTACTTCGCCAGTCCGGTGCTCGAGTAGTTAAAGCTACACTGCGCTCCTCTTGGCATAAGCGCCTCGAGCTGCTCGTCCCTCTGAATCCTCCTTTTTAAACATGTATTGGAGAGGAAGTTTAAAAAAGTCCGGTTCAGATGGAGGTCGCATCTCGTCGTTGCTTCGCTAGTCCGGTGCTCGAGTAGTTAAAGCTACACTGCGCTCCTCTTGGCATAAGCGCCTCGAGCTGCTCATCCCTCTGAATCCTCCTTTTTAAACATGTATTGAAAGGGAAGTTTAAAAAGTCCGGTGTACACTATGTTTTCATTTTCGAAATATGTATTTTTAGGAATTCTATAACTTTTTCTATACAAATAGTCGGAAAAACGCTAGAATACATGGTAGACCATTTTTGTAATAGGAGTGTAGAGCTGAATGTTACATCAATTTTCACGTAATGAATTAGCCTTCGGTAAAGAAGGACTTGAAATATTAAAAAATAGTACAGTCGGTATTTTAGGAATTGGTGGCGTAGGGTCATTTTCGGCAGAAGCGTTAGCACGTTCTGGCGTAGGACGTCTCGTATTAGTTGATAAAGACGTTGTAGATATTACAAACGTAAACCGTCAAATTCATGCTTTAGTATCTACTGTAGGACGTTCAAAAGTAGAATTAATGAAAGAGCGTATTGCAGACATTAATCCGGAATGTGAAGTAATTGGACTAGAAATGTTTTATACAGATGAAACATATGAAGAGTTCTTTAAACACGGTTTAGATTTCGTAGTGGATGCATCTGATACAATTACGTTCAAAATCCATTTAATTAAACAATGTTTACGTCGTAAAATTAAAATTATCTCATGTATGGGTGCAGCAAATAAAATGGACCCAACTCGTTTCCGTATTGCGGATATCTCTAAAACACATACAGATCCAATTGCGAAAGTAATTCGTACGAAGCTTCGTAAAGAGGGTATTAAAAAAGGTGTAAAAGTTGTCTTCTCTGACGAGAATCCAATCGTAATTCGTGAAGAAGTACGTAAAGAGATCGTACCAGACGAAAATGCAAAAATTCGTAAAGCGAAATTACCACCTTCATCAAATGCATTCGTACCATCTGTGGCAGGCTTAATTATGGCAAGTCACGTTGTACGTGAACGTATTAAAAACGTAGAAGTGAAACGTGTGGGGCAAGAATAAAGTGAAAGCATATATCCATTTTGGATATATGCTTTTTTATATGTATTAAAGAAATAAAAATATTTGCATTACTACTAGTTCAAATGTGAGCAAGGCTAGTAAGTAATGATTATATTTACCCAATCTATTTTGGGCGTTTCTTTGTATGACAGGGAGGAATGTTATTGTCAATCTTTGTCGTTAAATCGATATCCTTTGTCGAATCGTTGATATATTGCAAGTTGTGATAGATATATTTGAAAAATCGTTGATATATTGCAAGTTACGATAGATATATTTGAAAAATCGTTGATATAATTTCAATTACCGATATATATGGTTCACCGAAAACAAACAAGGATGTCACTTTTTTAACTAAGTGACATCCTTGTTTTTAATTCTCTGCAGAATAAATAATATCTAAATTCCCGTTTTGATCGGTTTTGAAAATCGGGGCAATTTGATCTTCTTGCTCTTCGACTGAAACAAGTTTTCGAGCACGATCCATAATTCTAACAAGCATCGCGTAATCTTCTTCGATTGCTTGTTGTTTTTTTGTGAGTACCGCTAATTTTGCTTCAAGTTCATTATTCGTTTTTTGTAGGGAAGTGAGCTGATTTTGTAATACATCATTTTCAGTTTGCAACTTTGCGATTGAAGGGTTATTATGTTCCATGTTTTGCAAAAATGAGATGACATTTTGCATTGTAAGTTCCTGTTTACTTGGCGTAATATCTTCTGAAAACTCAGCATCGATTACGAGTTGTTTCGTTTTCGTGAACTGATCTTTTTCTATTTTAGCTTCAGAACGTTTTAATTCTTTACGTTGTTTTTTTGCAATCTGCACTGCATCTTCGTAATTCGCTCGTACTTCAGCATTCCATCTAAAGCCACAAGCTGCTGAAGTGCGGTTCAACGCATCGCCGACTTCATCAAATGCTTTTATTTGTGTACTTCCGCTGCGAATATGTCGTAAAACAGTTTCTGCTAAAAGGAGATCATCTTCTTTTGTCCATGCATCTTGACGTGTTTTCATAAGCGAAGCCTCCATAATGGTGACGTTTTCGTTTATGTTACCCTTTATTTTTCGTTTTATTCGAAGTTTGTAATCTTTCATAAACAGTAGAAAGTGCTTGCTCAAATTTCCCTGTCGTTTTCGGTTTATAATATTGCTTGTTTTTTATTTTATCAGGTAAGTATTGTTGCCTTACCCAGCCGTTTGGATGGTCGTGTGGATATAAATATCCAATGCCTCTTCCAAGTGATTCTGCGCCTTTGTAATGACTATCTTTTAAATGGCTTGGAATATCACCTGTTTGATCGTTACGTAAATCATGTAGTGCTGCATCGAGTGCTTTATAAGCTGAATTTGATTTTGGTGATAAGCATAGCTCGATAACGGCATTTGCAAGTGGGATGCGTGCTTCTGGGAATCCGACTCGTTCAGCTGATTCAATTGCAGCTAGTGTACGCGGTCCAGCTTGTGGGCTAGCAAGTCCAATATCTTCATAAGCCATAATAAGAAGGCGTCTGCCAATACTTTGTAAATCACCTGCTTCAATAAGGCGTGCTAAATAATGGAGCGCTGCATTTACATCACTTCCGCGCACTGATTTTTGAAATGCTGATAATACGTCATAATGAGCATCGCCGCCTTTGTCGTGAACGAAGCTCTTCTTTTGTAAGCATTCTTCTGCAATCTCGAGTGTGATTTCAGCCGCTTGATCGTCTGTAGTAAAGCTGGATAATACAGCAAGCTCAAGTGCGTTATAAGCGGAACGCATATCACCACCAGAGGCGTTTGCAAAGTGATGTAGTGCTTCATCTGTTATCGTTACAGCATATTCTCCAAGGCCTTTTTCTTTATCTTCTAAAGCTCTTTTTAACCCAATTAAAATATCATCTTCTGTTAGTGCGTGTAATTCGAAAATTTGACATCTGCTTCGAATAGCGGAGTTTATTGCATGGAATGGATTACTTGTCGTTGCACCAATTAAAGTAAGAAGTCCGCTTTCTAAATGAGGTAATAGAAAGTCTTGCTTTGCTTTATCTAGACGGTGAACTTCATCTAAAATTAAAACGAGGTGTCGATGCATCTTCGCTTCTTGTACGACAACTTCCATATCTTTTTTATTGTGAGTAACAGCGTTTAATAGACGAAACGGGGTACCGGTACTTCCTGCAATTGCACTGGCAATGGATGTTTTTCCTGTACCTGGAGGACCGTATAAAATCATAGATTGAAAATGATTTGCTTGGACCATTCGCCATAAAATCTTTCCTTCACCAACTAAATGCTGTTGCCCAATAATTTCTTGAATATTTGTAGGGCGCATTCGATGTGCGAGTGGTTGTTTCATTTAGACCGTCTCCCTTAACATATAATCTCGTTCTATCGTATCATTTTTTTCTATGGAATTTGAAATAGTATGCTGTTTTATGGGAAAAATGAAGATGAATATTTTCATTTTTCTTTCAATTGTAATAATTCCCGAGTTTTTCAATGTGATTTTATGTTATCATTTTGATACACAAGTTGAAATTTCTTATAATACTATATTATGCTATAATTTCATAGGATTTTAAATTGTGTTCTTTTTATAAATAAGATATAACCAATAGAAGTGAAAATTTGAAAAGAGGTGCAAAATAGATGAAGATTTCAACAAAGGGCCGCTATGGCTTAACAATTATGATCGATCTTGCAAAAAAGTTTGGTGAAGGTCCGATTTCATTAAAATCAATTGCGCAGGCGCATGACTTATCGGAGCATTACTTAGAGCAATTAATTTCACCACTTCGTAACGCTCGTCTTGTGAAGAGTACGCGAGGTGCATATGGCGGATATGTATTATCTGATCAACCAGCTAACATTACAGCTGGGGATGTGATCCGTGTATTAGAGGGACCGATTAGTGTTGTAGAAATGATAGAAGAAGAAGAGCCAGCACAGCGCCAGTTATGGATGCGTGTTCGTGATGCGGTGCAAGAAGTGTTAGATAGTACAACGTTAGAAGATTTAGTACGTTATGAGGAAGAAAATCACGGGGGCTATATGTTTTACATTTAATTCCTTGTGAAACGATTTGGAAAGAAGGAGATTTAATGGAACGCATTTACTTAGATCATGCTGCGACATCTCCGACTCACCCAGAAGTGGTCGAAAAGATGATTCCATATATGACAGAAATATTCGGGAACCCGTCTAGTATTCACTTTTATGGACGTCAAACTCGTCACACAGTAGATGAGGCGAGACGAGTGTGTGCACGCAGTATTCATGCGAATCCGAATGAAATTATATTTACGAGCGGTGGTACAGAAGCTGATAATTTAGCGCTTATAGGTGTAGCACGTGCGAACCGTCATAAAGGTAATCACATTATAACGACGCAAATTGAACATCATGCGATTTTGCATACGTGCGAATTGTTAGAGCGTGAAGGGTTTGAAGTGACATATTTACCTGTCGATGAAACAGGGCGCATTCGAGTTTCTGACATACAAAAGGCATTAACCGAAGAGACGATTCTTGTATCTGTTATGTTTGGGAATAATGAAGTAGGGACAATGCAACCAATTGTAGAAATAGGAAAGCTACTAAAGGAGCATCAAGCTTATTTCCATACAGATGCGGTACAAGCTTATGGTTTGGTAGAAATTGATGTGAAAGAGTTTGGTATTGATTTATTATCCATTTCAGCCCATAAAATTAACGGACCAAAAGGTGTAGGGTTCTTATACGCTGGTGCAAATGTGAAATTTGAGCCGTTATTAATAGGCGGAGAGCAAGAAAGAAAACGCCGTGCTGGTACGGAAAATGTGCCTAGTATTGCTGGGCTTCAGCATGCAATTCTTATTGCTGAAAAAACTCGTGAGCAAAAAAATGCCCAATATGAAGAGTTTAAAGATATAATGGTATCTGTCTTCAAAAATGAAGGCATTACTTTCGAGGTAAACGGAAACTTAGAACATCGCTTACCGCATGTGCTTAATGTAAGTTTTACAGGAATGAACATTGAACCGTTTCTTGTGAACTTAGACCTAGCTGGCATTGCAGTATCAAGTGGTTCTGCTTGTACAGCTGGTTCGATTGATCCATCACATGTATTAGTAGGGATGTTTGGAAAAGACTCCGATCAAATACGTTCATCCGTACGCTTTAGTTTTGGACTTGGAAATACGAAAGAGCAAATTGAAAAAGCGGCGTACGAAACAGTGAAAATCGTGAAGCGATTAACACAAAATTAGCATGGGAGGTGACATGATGAACAAACTACCTCACGAAACACGCGTTGTCATCGGAATGTCCGGTGGCGTCGATTCATCTGTAGCAGCACTTTTATTAAAAGAGCAAGGTTATGATGTAATCGGAATTTTTATGAAAAACTGGGATGATACAGATGAGAATGGTGTCTGCACAGCAACTGAAGATTACAATGATGTAATTGAAGTGTGTAACCAAATCGGTATTCCGTATTATGCAGTAAACTTTGAAAAACAATACTGGGATAAAGTATTTACGTACTTCTTAGATGAGTACCGAGCTGGTCGTACACCAAATCCAGATGTAATGTGTAATAAAGAAATTAAATTTAAAGCATTTTTAGAGCATGCAATTGCGCTTGGTGCTGATTATGTAGCAACAGGCCATTATGCACGCGTTGCTTATATGGACGGCGAATATAAAATGCTTCGCGGCGTTGATGACAATAAAGATCAAACATACTTCTTAAATCAATTAAGCCAAGAGCAATTATCAAAAACAATGTTCCCGTTAGGTGAATTAAAGAAACCGCAAATTCGTGAAATGGCGAAAGAAGCTGGCTTAGCGACAGCGGCGAAAAAAGATAGTACAGGTATTTGCTTCATTGGTGAGCGTAACTTTAAAGATTTCTTAAGTAACTACTTACCAGCGCAACCAGGTGTAATGCAAACATTATCTGGTGAAGTGAAAGGAAAGCATGACGGTTTAATGTACTATACAATTGGACAACGTCATGGACTTGGAATTGGTGGTAACGGTGATCCGTGGTTTGCTGTTGGGAAAAACTTGAAAGAAAACATTTTATATGTTGATCAAGGATTCCATAACGAACTTCTATATGGTGATGAAGTTATTGCTACGAATGTAGGATGGGTAAGTAACAAAGTAAAAGAAACAGAATTTAAGTGCACGGCGAAATTCCGTTATCGTCAAGAAGACAATAAAGTAACGGTTCAAATCGTTGATGAAAATACAGTTCGTATTCTTTGTGATGAGCCAATTCGTGCAATTACACCAGGACAAGCAGTTGTGTTCTATGATGGAGATGAGTGCTTAGGCGGTGCTACAATTGATGAAGTATACCGTAGTGGTAAGAAATTGGATTATTTAGGATAAATGAGAAGCCTCTGCCGATTAGCGGTTAGAGGTTTCTTTTACATAAAGCGAATTTTCGTTCGCTTGGAAAATACATTCTTTGTTATAATTTGTTGTAGAGGTGAAGGACATGTCAAACAAACTTGAAACAGGTATTCAATATATGCAAGAAGGAAATTGGGAAGAAGCAGCTAAAAATTTTACAGAAGCAATCGAAGAAAATCCAAAAGATGCGCTTGGATACATTAATTTTGCAAATTTATTAGACGTATTAGGTGATAGCGAACGAGCGATTTTATTTTATAAACGTGCACTAGAGTTAGATGATAAATCTGCAGCTGCCTATTATGGTTTAGGAAATGTATATTATGGCCAAGAGCAATTTACTGAGGCGAAAGCTGTATTTGAACAAGCAATGCAAGCTGGATTACAATCAGCTGATGTAACATTTATGTTAGGTATCACACATGTACAGCTTGGAAATGATCGTCTTGCACTACCATTCTTACAAAGAGCAACAGAATTAGATGAAAACGATGTGGAAGCTGTATTCCAGTGCGGACTTTGCTTCGCTCGACTAGAACACATTCAAGAGGCGAAACCTTATTTTGAAAAGGTATTAGAAATGGATGAAGAGCATGCAGATGCGTATTACAATTTAGGTGTTGCGTACGTATTTGAGGAAAATAATGAGAAGGCTCTCGCTTTATTTAAGAAAGCAACTGAAATTCAGCCAGATCACTTTTTAGCGGGTAATGGCGTTCGTTTATTAGAGCAAGAAGCTGAATAAGATAAAAATATAGTTTAATGGGTAGTTATCCCTCATCTAAAGAGGTGGGGGATGTACTGCTCATTAAAGTGAAAATATCGGAAAGGAGAGGAAAGATGGGAAATCAACATGCAATGGATTTGTTTGAGGAAGAGAAAAAGTTTATAAAAGCGCAAGTTCTTCATACCATTTTCCACAACGAAGAAAACCTCTATTCCGTTGTCAGTATGAAAGTCATTGAAACGAATGAAACATATGACGAAAAGAAAGTAATGATAAACGGTCATTTTCCCCGCATGCATGAAGATGAAGTGTTTACATTGACAGGTCACTTTAAGGACCATCCAAAGTATGGAAAACAATATATGGTTGAAACATTTAAAAAAGAATTGCCGCAAACAAAAGCAGGTATGGTGCAATATTTAGCGAGTGATTTATTTAAAGGGATAGGAAAGCGTACAGCGGAAAAAATTGTGGATCATCTCGGGGAACATGCTATTTCTAAAATTATGGATGACCCTGAGGCGTTAAATGGTGTTGTTAACAAACAAAAGGCTCAGGAAATATATGAGACAATTGTTGAACATCAAGGATTAGAGAAAGTAATGAGCTTTTTAAATGGTTACGGTTTTGGAACGAAACTTTCTATTAAGATTTACCAGCAATATAAAGAGATGACATTAGAAGTGATTCGTAATAATCCGTATCAACTTATTGAAGAAGTGGACGGGATTGGTTTTGGACGAGCGGATGATATAGGGCGTGCGTTAGGAATATCGGGTAATCACGACGACCGTGTACGAGCGGGATGTTTTTACACATTAGAGAATGTCTCATTGCAACTTGGTCACGTTTATATGAGGAAAGATCAACTTGTAAGAGAAACGATGTCACTTTTAAACAATCAAGAAGGAAGAGTGACTGAGGAAGATATTATAGGTTGTATTGAAACGATGCAAAGTGAAGGGAAAGTCATCATAGAAGAAGAACGAGTGTATTTAGCAACTTTATTCTACTCTGAAAAAGGTGTTGTAAAGTCTATTCGTCGATTGATGAATCAAGAGGAAACACCTTCATTTCCTGAAGCAGAAGTGTTAAAAACATTAGGTGAAATTGAAGAACAGTTAAACGTGCAGTATGCACCGTTTCAGCAAGAAGCGATTCAAACGGCACTTCATAAGCCAATGATGTTATTAACAGGTGGACCAGGAACGGGGAAAACAACTGTTATTAAAGGGATTGTTGAAATGTATGCGTCACTTCACGGATTATCGTTAAATCCGAATGAATACAGTGATGATAATCCATTTCCAATACTATTAACAGCTCCAACAGGAAGAGCAGCGAAGCGGATGAGTGAATCGACAGGACTTCCAGCTTGCACAATTCACCGTTTGCTTGGCTGGACGCCAGAAGGATCTTTCCAGCGTAATGAAACGGATCCTGTCCAAGGTAAGCTCCTTATTATTGATGAATTTTCAATGGTTGATATTTGGCTTGCGAATCAGCTATTTAAGTCGCTACCGACGAACATTCAAGTTATCGTTGTAGGTGATGAAGATCAGTTGCCATCTGTAGGACCTGGACAAGTATTAAAAGATTTATTAAATGCAGGCGCAGTTCCGACAGTGAAGCTTACTGAAATTTATCGTCAAGCAGAAGGCTCATCTGTTATTCAACTTGCCCATGCAATCAAAGACGGCACGCTCCCGCCAGATTTAGCACAAAATAAAAAAGATCGTTCATTTATCAGCTGTACAGGGGCTCAAATTGTTGAGGTTGTGAAAAAAGTTTGCGAAAATGCTAAAACAAAAGGATTTAGTGCAAGGGATGTCCAAGTATTAGCGCCGATGTACCGCGGGCCTGCTGGTATTAATGTATTAAACGAAGCATTGCAACAAGTATTTAATCCGAAGAGGGAAAAGAGTAAAGAAATTGCTTACGGTGATGTTGTATACCGAAGAGGCGATAAAGTACTGCAACTCGTTAATCAGCCAGAGAGCCAGGTGTTTAATGGTGATATTGGAGAAATTGTTTCGGTGTTTTATGCGAAAGAAAACGTTGAGCAACAAGATATGATTATCGTTTCATTTGATGGAATTGAGGTAACGTATACAAAGCCCGATTTAAATCAAATTACGCATGCATATTGTTGTTCCATTCATAAATCACAAGGTAGTGAATTTCCGATTGTTATTATGCCGATCGTGAAAAGTTACAACCGTATGTTACGTCGTAATTTAATTTACACGGGCATTACAAGAAGTAAGAAGTTCCTTATTATTTGCGGGGAGGAAGCAGCTTTCAAATCCGGTGTAAATCGCCTTGATGATGCAATGCGTCAAACAACTTTGGCTAGTCGCTTGCAGGAATCACAAGGAGAAGTACAGATGGTCACAGTTAATGGCGAAGAAATGGACGTGGAAAACATTTCACCGTATGATTTCATGTAACAAGGTGAAATTATATAGTGAAACTTTCAAACGCATAGCGTTGAAAGGCTCCAGCGATGTATAAACGAATGCAGTTTGGACATAATGGCGAATAGAATCTGGGAGACTGTAAGGAGATGAAAGCCATATGTTCATTTGTCCAAATTGCAAAGGGAAAGACATTGGAAAAATAGGTGTCAACCAATTTTATTGCTGGAATTGTTATATCGAATTATCGGTTTCAAAGGGGAAAATCCATACGCATCAAGTTGAGGAAGATGGTTCATTAAGCTCTCTTGATGATTTATTTGATGAGAATGAAAGAACGATCGGATAACGAAAAGGGGGATTTACTTTGAATCTACGCAATTCATTAATCGCATTAGGTGTTGGAGCTGCAGCATATCAATATGCTCGTAAGCAAGATGTATTTTCAAAACGCAATATGAAAAAAGCACGTAAGATGATTAAATCTTACTTATAATCATTTCGATAAAGTGAAAAACTCCCTTATTGACGAGGGAGTTTTTTTATGCGCTCATATGCAAATAAAAAAGTCCGATTTCTGAGAAAAGATAAGATAGACCGTAGCAGCCAACGCCGAGTATTCCATACTGCCATAATTGCTTCGCTTTTTCTTTACGTGAGGAACGAATAAAGAACCCCTTCCAAATACCAAACCCGATACAAATCCATTCAAGAATCATAAAAAGTGCTGATAATCCAAGCATAAACAAAACCATAATTAGCCCTCCTGATTATATTAATTCATGCTGTATTCTCAGGGGTGGTTGTCCTTGTTATGTTATTTATATGTACGTCTTTAAAAAACAGTATGGTCCGTATGAAAAGATTTTAAAAGTTTCGCACATAACCTACCCCATTTATTTTCAAAATAAAGGTGGAGGAGGTTTTTCATGTGAAGAATCTTAAAATCATTTGGATATATCGTTTAGGATTATTATTACTTGTTTTTCTTTGTTTGCTCGTCTTTTTAAAAATTAAGCCACTATGGGCACCGATTATTTTTGTATTTAAAGTAGCAATCACGCCATTTCTTATCGCTTGTTTTATTGCGTATTTATTGCACCCTTTAATTGAAAAAATCCATAAGGAAGGGATGCCCCGTACACTTGCCATTTTGCTTATTTATATCCTTTTCTTTGGCGGAATTGGTTATGGGATTTATAAAGGAACGCCAGTCGTTATTAAACAGTTACAAGAGATTAATGAACAATTTCCGCAGTTTACAAAGATGTACGATTCGTGGATGGATGGCGTTACAGAACAAACAGCGAATTTCCCTTCGTTCATTCATGAAAAGGTGAAACAACTTTTTGTGGGTGTGGAAACGAAGATTCAAGCGCTTTTAAATAAAGTGATGAGTACAGCTCGTGGTGTACTCGATTCATTGCTCATTATTTTCTTAATACCGTTCATTGTATTTTACATATTAAAAGATTATGGTGAGTTTTATCATATCTTTTGGAAACTAGTCCCAAGTAAATGGCGAGGTACGGGGCAAATGCTTGCGAAAGAAATTGATAAGTCACTTGGAAGTTATATTCGAGGACAGTTATTTGTTTGTTTGGTATTAGGGGGAGTATCAGCTCTTTCTTTTTGGTTTATCGGTATGAAATATCCATTATTGCTTGGTATTATTATTGGGGTAACGGATATAATCCCGTACTTCGGCCCTATTTTAGGAGCGATCCCGACGTTAATGATTGCAGCAACAGTATCAACGAGCTTACTTATTAAGGCGGGTATTACGATTGCTATTTTGCAATTTGTGGAAAGTAACATTTTATCGCCTTACATTGTTGGTAAGTCACTTCGTATGCATCCCGTTATTATTATGCTTGCATTACTAGTTGGAGGGGAAGTAGCTGGTATTGTAGGGTTACTAATATCGGTTCCCATCTTAGCAGTTATTCGCACCGTCATTGTTCATGTGAAGCCTCTCTTGAAAAAAGAAGATGTGTAAGTATAGAAGCCCTCTATGTAAGAAATAGAGGGCTAATCGTATATTTATTTAGAAATCTGCTCGTGTATCTTTTGAACGAGGGAGCTCACATCATTTGTTTGAATATGTTTTATTTTTTTCCATTCGTTATCATACATAAATACAATTTGATTGTTGAAAAGACGCTTTTGTTCTTTTAGATTAGAAATTTTTGCGAAAGAGTACTCTTCAAATATTGGATTGTTACTTACATCTGGTCCATAAAAGAATAGCCTTTTGTTCGTTAAAATCAATAGGCCTGGTCTCGCGACGGAACGATAAATAAATATGTCTAATGAACATGCTGCGTAAAGTAATATTGTTTCGTTAGTCGCTAATATGTTTTTAGCTTTGCTAAGTAAGGTTGTCATTGTGATCGCTCCTTTATTTTATTAACAACAATTTAATTATAGCAAAAAAGGTAATATTTATAATTTTTTATAAATTATTCTTGTAAGGAGATTCCGATTTGTTAATAAACGCATAATATATGAAAAGGCTGTTAAGAATGAATAGTAGAATACCTATGATAAATAAGCAATTAATACAATATAAATGATTATCTACATTGACAAACTTAAGAGAATTCTATTATATTTAGTCATATAATACATTAAATCAATGACGGAACAAGTACGTTACAGTCCATTTATAGAGAGAAGCTTCCATATGGCTGAAAGAAGCTTTAAATGAAGGGTAACAGAAAGCTAATCCTGAGAGCAGCTAATCACTGCCGTCTTGCCACGTTACGGCACCATGAGGTGATGAATTGATTGTTATTGTAATCAATTCATAATTAGGGTGGTATCGCGAGTTAACTCTCGTCCCTTTTATAGGGACGGGAGTTTTTTATATTTAAGGAGGAAAATACAATGAAACAACTAACAGGCGCACAAATTCGTCAAATGTTTTTAGACTTTTTCCAAGAAAAAGGACATGCAGTAGAACCTAGTGCATCACTAGTTCCACATGAAGATCCATCTCTTCTATGGATTAATAGTGGTGTAGCTACATTAAAAAAATATTTTGATGGACGTGTAATCCCACAAAATCCACGTATTACAAATGCTCAAAAATCAATTCGTACAAACGATATTGAAAACGTAGGGAAAACAGCTCGTCACCATACATTCTTTGAAATGTTAGGAAACTTCTCAATCGGTGATTACTTCAAAGAAGAAGCAATTACATGGGCTTGGGAATTCTTAACGAGCGACAAATGGATCGGATTCGATAAAGAATTACTATCAGTTACAATCCATCCAGAAGATGAAGAAGCATTCACAATTTGGAATGAAAAAATGGGCGTTCCAAAAGAGCGTATTATCCGCTTAGAAGAAAACTTCTGGGATATTGGTGAAGGACCAAGTGGACCGAATACAGAGATTTTCTATGACCGCGGGGAAGCTTACGGTAATGACTTTAGTGACCCAGAATTATATCCAGGCGGAGAAAACGAGCGTTACTTAGAAGTATGGAACCTTGTATTCTCTCAATTTAACCATAATCCAGACGGTTCATATACACCACTTCCTAAGAAAAACATTGATACAGGGATGGGTCTAGAACGTATGACATCTATCGTTCAAGATGTGCCTACAAACTTTGATACAGACCTATTCATGCCGATGATTGGTGCAACAGAATCAATTTCTGGTGAGAAATATCGTAATGGCGATTTAGAAAAAGATATGGCATTCAAAGTAATTGCTGACCATATCCGTACAGTAACATTCGCTGTTGGTGACGGTGCTCTTCCATCTAACGAAGGTCGTGGTTATGTATTACGTCGCTTATTACGCCGCGCTGTTCGTTATTCGAAGAAATTAAACATTAACCGTCCATTCATGTTTGAATTGGTACCGGTTGTTGGAGAAGTAATGAAAGACTTCTATCCAGAAGTACTTGAAAAGAAAGATTTCATTGCGAAAGTTGTGAAAAATGAAGAAGAGCGTTTCCATGAAACACTTCATGATGGTGAAGCAATTTTAGCTGAAGTTATTGCAAAAGCAAAAGAAGAAAAAACAACTGTTATTTCTGGAGTAGATGCGTTCCGTCTATATGACACATACGGTTTCCCAATCGAATTAACAGAAGAATATGCAGAAGAAGCTGGTATGACAGTTGACCAAGAAGGCTTCGAAAATGAAATGGAAAAACAACGTGAGCGTGCACGTGCTGCTCGTCAAGACGTTGACTCAATGCAAGTTCAAGGCGGTGTACTTGGAGAAGTTAAAGTAGCGAGTGAGTTCGTTGGTTACGGTACAGTTGCAACGGAAAGTAACGTTGTTGTACTTGTGAAAAACGGTGAGTACACAGATAGCTTACAAGCAGGGGAAGAAGGACAGTTAATTCTTGACGTAACACCATTCTACGCTGAGAGCGGTGGACAAATTGCTGACCGTGGTTACCTTCTTGCTGACGGCGTGAAAGTTCTTGTAAAAGACGTACAAAAAGCACCAAATGGTCAAAACTTACACAAAGTAGCTGTGGAAGAAGGCACGTTAACGAAAGATGCAGCTGTGAAAGCTGTTATCGATACGAAAAACCGTAGTAGCGTTGTGAAAAATCATACAGCAACTCACTTACTACACCAAGCATTAAAAGACGTACTTGGAACGCATGTTAATCAAGCAGGTTCTCTTGTAACTTCTGAACGTCTACGCTTTGACTTCTCTCACTTCGGTCAAGTGCAAGCTGACGAATTAGAAAAAATTGAGCGTATGGTAAACGAGAAAATTTGGGAAAGTATTAACGTTGAGATTTCTCAAAAATCAATCGGAGAAGCAAAAGAAATGGGCGCAATGGCATTATTCGGTGAAAAATACGGAGATGTTGTACGCGTTGTACAAGTTGGCGATTACAGCTTAGAGCTTTGCGGTGGTTGTCACGTTGATAATACAGCTTCTATCGGTATTTTCAAAATCGTTGCTGAGTCTGGTATCGGTGCAGGAACTCGTCGTATTGAGGCGGTAACTGGTAAGTCTGCATACGAATTAATGAACGATCAAGTAGGTTTATTAAAAGAAGCAGCAGGAAAAATGAAAACAAATCCGAAAGATATTTTAACAAGAGTTGATGGTCTATTTGCTGAAGTGAAACAACTTCAAAAAGAAAACGAATCTCTTGCTGCGAAATTAAGCAATATTGAAGCTGGAAACTTAACTGATTCTGTAATGACAGTTGATGGTGTGAATGTATTAGCAGCGAAAGTAAATGTTGCAGATATGAACAACTTACGTACGATGATGGATGATCTAAAAAATAAATTAGAGTCAGCAGTTGTTGTATTAGCGTCTGTTAATGACGATAAAGTAAACATCCTAGCAGGTGTAACGAAAGACTTAATTAGCCAAGGTTACCATGCTGGTAAACTTGTGAAAGAAGTAGCTTCTCGTTGCGGCGGTGGCGGTGGTGGCCGTCCTGATATGGCACAAGCAGGTGGTAAAAACCCAGCTCAAGTCGAAGAAGCTTTAGCATTTGTACAAGAGTACGTTAAATCTGTTTCAAAATAAAGAGATAGTAGTGTACAATGGTAGGGAGAGGAGAAGTTCTTCTCCCTATACTTACTATATAAGTGAGGTGCTTGAAATGGACGGTTTTGATAAAACAATGAAGTTTAGCATTCAAGATGAAAAACAGAGTGTCCATGTAAATGATGTACTTTTAACTGTGTATGATGCACTTCAAGAAAAAGGCTATAATCCGATTAACCAAATCGTCGGTTATTTATTAAGTGGAGACCCAGCATACATACCTCGCCATAAAGATGCACGAAGCATCGTTCGTAAGCTTGAACGTGATGAGATCATTGAAGAGCTTGTGAAGTCTTACTTGAAACATCATCGTGAGGAGTAGTTTATGCGGATATTAGGTTTAGATGTAGGTACAAAAACAGTCGGAGTTGCAATGAGCGACGAAATGGGCTGGACAGCACAAGGATTAGAAACAATTAAGATTAACGAAGAACGAGGTCACTTTGGTTTTGATCGTATTTCTGAGTTAGTAAAGCAGTACAATGTGGACAAAATAGTAGTAGGTTTACCTAAAAATATGAATGGTACAATTGGCCCACGTGGTGAAGCGTGCCAACAATTTGCAGAAAACCTACGAGAGCTGTTACAATTAGACGTTGTAATGTGGGACGAGCGTTTGTCGACGATGGCAGCGGAACGTCTACTCATTTCAGCGGATGTAAGCCGTAAGAAGCGAAAACAAGTAATCGATAAGATGGCTGCAGTCGTAATCTTACAAGGATTTTTAGATAGTAAATAAGAGGTGACCAAAATGGAAGAAAATCAAATTACAATTGTAGACGAAAAAGGTAACGAACATTTATGTGAAATTATTTTCACTTTTGATGCTGAAAAATTTGGTAAAAAATCATACGTAGTCTTCTCTCCAATCGGTGAAGTAGACGAAGATGGAGACCAAATTTATGATGCAATGGCTTATGAGCAAAATGAAGAAGAGGGCGGAAGTTTACTTCCAATCGAATCTGAAGAAGAGTGGGAAATGGTACAAGAAATGTTCAACACTCTTGCTGATGAGCAAGAAGCTGAATAATAAGTACTGAAAAGATGGACGACATACAGTCCATCTTTTTTTTGTATTTATATGTAAAATGAAAGATTTTTTGTCGAAACTGTGTAATCCTTTGTAGTATAATGAGACGGATTGTAGAAAAATAAAATGGATACTAAAAAAGATAGGCGAATTTGTTGTGGCTTTCCATCATGCTGTATAGAAACATATACATATGGTCTACAATTGAATAAGGAGGAAGAGTTTTGATAGAGAATCAAGTGAAAAAGAAGCGTAGACGCATCTTTTTATTTTCGATTATTGCACTGCTTTTAGTTTGTGGTTCAGTCTATGCGTATATTTCATCCGCATTAGGACCAGTTGATAGCGGGAATAAAAAAGAGATTGAAGTAGAAATTCCGAAAGGATCATCTACAAGTAAAATTGGAGAAATTTTAGAAGAAAAAGGCGCTGTGAAAAACGGTACAGTTTTTAGTTTTTATACAAAGGCTAAATCGAAAAATTTACAAGCAGGTACATATTTATTAAATCCTTCGATGAATGCTAAAGATGTTATCGAACAAATGTCATCTGGCAACGTGCATCGTCCAGCTCTTTATAAAGTGACGATCAAAGAAGGAGCTCAAGTAACTGAAATTGCAGAAACGATTGCGGCAGAACTAAAGTGGAATAAAGATGATGTTACGCGTCAATTAAACGATAAAGCATTTATTCAAAAAATGCAGCAAAAGTATCCGAAGTTATTAACGGATAAAATCTTTGATAGTAATATTAAATACCCATTAGAAGGTTATTTATATCCTGCGACGTATTCATTTTATAAGAAAGATACGACGTTAGAAGAAATCGTAATTCCGATGCTTGAGAAAACAAATGCAATCATTGTTCAAAATGAGGCAAAAATGAAAGCAAAGAACTGGGATGTTCATCAGCTTTTAACATTATCTTCACTTATTGAAGAAGAGGCAACTGGTTTTACAGATCGTCAAAAGATCTCTAGTGTCTTTTATAATCGTTTAGAGAAAGGTATGCCGCTTCAAACGGATCCAACGGTATTATATGCACTTGGAAAGCATAAACAACGTGTATTATACGAAGATTTAAAGGTCAACTCACCGTACAATACGTATGTTGTAAAAGGATTGCCGGTAGGGCCGATCGCAAACTCTGGTAAACATTCAGTGGAAGCTGCGTTAGAACCTGCGCAAACAGATTATTATTATTTCTTAGCTGCACCAAGTGGTGAAGTGTACTATGCGAAAACATTAGAAGAGCATAATGCATTAAAGCAAAAATACATTACGAAAAAACAGTGAAATGGGGAGGGATAGCGAAAAAAGTCGCACATCCCTCTTTTTTGTGGTAAAATATATCGGGTTAAAAACTGGCAGAAGAATCGTTTTTAATATCAAAACGGGACGTACAAGCTAAGGGTAAAACTGGCTTGTATTTTTATTGCATTCTATGTGGGAAAAGACGTCATAGAGGCACTTCTCCATGTAAATAAGGAGGACCATTTATGGAGGATGCAGTTAACGAGTACCTATTATCATTTATTGATCCGAAAGATAAATTAATTCTTGAAATGGAAGAATATGCAACAGAAAATCATGTGCCGATTATGGATCGACTTGGAATGGAATTTATGCTGCAATTTTTACGTTTAATTGGACCGAAAAGCATTTTAGAACTTGGAACAGCAATCGGTTATTCTAGTATTCGTATGATGCAAGCTATTTCAAATTCACGTATTGTGACAGTTGAGCGCAATCGTGAGCGATATGAAAAAGCACTTGAATATATAGAACGTTCCCCAGTAACAGATCGTATTTCAGTTATTTACGGTGATGCGTTAGAGACAGGTGAACAAGTAAAAGAACACGGGACATTTGACGTTATTTTTATTGATGCAGCAAAAGGACAGTATCGTCGCTTTTTTGACTTATATGAACCGTTATTAAATCCTGGTGGCGTAATTATTTCAGATAATGTTATGTACCATGGTCTTGTAACGACAAAAGAGAAAATTGAAAACAGACGTACACGTGGTTTAATCCGTCGTATTAAGACGTACAATGAGTGGCTTATGAACCATGAAGGATACGATACAACGATTTTCCCAATTGGTGATGGAGTAGCTGTTAGTAAAAAGAGAGGGTGACCAAGGTATGAAGAAACCTGAATTGTTAGTAACGCCAAGAGCGGTGGCGGATATCGAACTTCTTGCGAAAGCAGGAGCAGATGCGGTAATGATCGGTGAGCAAAAGTTTGGTTTACGTTTAGCAGGGGAGTTTTCACGTGAAGATGTAAAACAAACTGTGAAGATTGCACATGAAAATGGTGTGAAAGTATACGTAGCCATGAACGCTATGTTCCACAACGATAAAGTAGAAGAATTAACAGATTACGTTTCATTTTTAAATGAAGTAAATGTAGATGCAATTGTTTTCGGAGATCCAGCAGTATTAATGGCTGTTCGCGAAGTAGCGCCAAATATGCAGTTGCACTGGAATACAGAAACGACAGCAACAAACTGGTTCACTTGTAATTACTGGGGACAAAGAGGAGCGAAGCGCGCTGTATTAGCTCGTGAGCTGAGCTTAGATGAAATTGTTGATTTAAAAGAAAATGCTGAAGTGGAACTAGAAGTACAAATTCACGGTATGACTTGTATGTTCCAATCGAAGCGTTCATTAGTAGGAAATTACTTTGAGTATCAAGGACGTAATCTTGACATTGAAAAGAAAAAATATGAAGAGAATATGTTCTTATATGACCCAGAGCGTAACAATAAATATCCAATTTATGAAGATGAAAATGGTACTCATATTATGAGTCCGAACGATATTTGTTTCATCGATGAATTAGAGGAACTAATCGAAGCTGAAGTTGACAGCTTAAAAATCGATGGTGTACTAAAAAGCTCTGAATACATTATTGAAGTAACGAAGAAATATCGTCAAGCGATTGATTTATGTGTGGAAGATCGTGATGCATATTATGACTTGAAAGATGCTCTATATAAAGAAATAGAAGAAATGCAACCAGTAAATCGTCCGTTAGACACAGGATTCTTCTTTAAAGAAACGGTTTACTAAACGAGGAGGGTGTAGGAAATGACTGTACAAGAAATTTCACGAGTGATCGATGGCAAACGTGTTATTGTGAAGAAACCTGAACTGTTAATCCCTGCGGGTAACTTAGAAAAATTAAAAGTAGCTATCCATTACGGGGCAGATGCTGTATATTTAGGTGGACAAGAATTTGGTCTTCGTTCGAATGCAGGTAATTTTACGCTAGAAGAAATGGCAGAAGGCGTTGAGTTTGCAAAGAAGTATGGAGCAAAAATATACGTAACAACAAATATCTTTGCACATAATGAAAATATGGACGGGCTAGAGGAATATTTAAAAGGGATTGAAAAAGCTGGCGTAACGGGGATTATCGTTGCTGATCCGCTTATCATTGAGACTTGTAAACGTGTAGCGCCTTCTGTTGAGGTGCATTTAAGCACACAGCAATCACTATCCAACTGGAAAGCAGCACAGTATTGGAAAGAAGAGGGTTTACATCGTCTTGTATTAGCTCGTGAAGCAAGCTATGAAGAAATGAAAGAAATCAAAGAAAAAGTGGATATTGAAATTGAAGCATTCGTCCATGGTGCAATGTGTATCGCATATTCAGGAAGATGTACATTAAGTAACCATATGACAGCGCGTGACTCTAATCGTGGCGGTTGTTGCCAATCTTGCCGCTGGGATTATGATTTAGTTCAAACAGTATCACAACATAAAGATGCAAAAGAGCTTCCTCTATTCCAAGAAGAAGATGCTCACTTTGCGATGAGTCCAAAAGATCTAAATTTAATTTTATCAATTCCGAAAATGATTGAAATTGGAATCGATAGCTTAAAGGTAGAAGGACGTATGAAATCAATCCATTACGTAGCGACTGTAGCAACTGTATATCGTAAAGTAATTGATGCTTATTGTGCGGATCCAGATAACTTTGAGTTTAAACAAGAATGGTTAGATGAGCTTGATAAATGTGCAAATCGTGATACAGCTCCTGCATTCTTTGAAGGGGTTCCAGGACATCAAGAGCAAATGTTTGGAAATCATAGTAAGAAAACAACGTATGATTTTGCTGGTTTAGTGTTAGATTATAATGAAGAAACGGGCATCGTAACGATTGAGCAACGTAATCATTTCAAACCAGGACATGAAGTGGAGTTCTTTGGACCAGAAATAGAAAACTTTACGCAAACGGTGGAGAAAATTTGGGATGAGGATGGAAACGAATTAGATGCAGCGAGACATCCGTTGCAAATCGTGAAATTCAAAGTGGATCAACGAGTGTATGTGAATAATATGATGCGCAAAAGCATACTTCAATAAGAAAGAGTGATAGTCGAATGGGGACGAATAAGCCTGTTGTAATTGGAATTGCTGGTGGTTCGGGATCAGGTAAAACGAGTGTAACGAAAGCGATTTTTGACCATTTTAAAGGTCATTCTATTTTAATCTTAGAGCAAGATTATTATTACAAAGATCAAAGCCATTTACCAATGGAAGAGCGTTTAAAAACAAATTATGATCATCCGCTTGCGTTTGATAATGATCTGTTAATTGAACATTTGCAGCAGTTGCTTGCATATGAGCAAATTGATAAGCCTGTATATGACTATACATTGCATACACGTTCAGAAGAAATTATTCCAGTTGAGCCGAAAGATGTAATTATTTTAGAAGGAATTCTTATTTTAGAAGACCCACGTCTTTGCGAGTTAATGGACATTAAATTATTCGTTGATACGGATGCTGACCTTCGTATTCTGCGCCGCATGCAGCGTGATATTAAAGAGCGCGGTCGTACGATGGATTCAGTTATTGATCAGTACGTAACTGTTGTACGTCCAATGCACAATCAATTTATTGAGCCTTCTAAGAAATTTGCGGATATTATTATCCCTGAAGGTGGACAAAACCATGTTGCAATTGATATTATGGTGACAAAAATTGCAACAATTCTTGAACAAAAAGTAAATTTGTAATAGCATAGTAAAAGATATACGGTAGGAAGGGATTTTTTCCCTTCCCATCGAATACAATGAAACATGCAACCTCATCTATATATAGGTGAGGGCATATTTATATCAACTTTCCATACATATCTTCTTTATATAAAGAAGAATTGGAAATACGGGGTTGTATGTGACAACTCCGCTAGTGCAAGGGTACTAGAAACCTCCGCTAACAATGGAAGCGGAGGAGTTTTCATATGGAACTCCTCTTTTTTTCGGGGGATTGGTATATAAAAGGAGTGGAAAATATGTCAACAGAAAAAACATACCCTATGACGCAAGAGGGTAAGCAAAAACTAGAGAACGAACTTGAGCAATTAAAAACAGTAAGACGTAAAGAAGTAGTAGAACGTATTAAAATCGCACGTAGCTTCGGGGACCTTTCTGAGAACTCTGAGTACGATGCAGCAAAAGATGAGCAAGCGTTCGTAGAAGGACGTATTACACAATTAGAAAATATGATTCGTAACGCAGTTATCATTAAAGATAATGGCGAAGTATCTACTGTTGTTACATTAGGTAAAACAGTAACATTTAAAGAATTACCAAACGGAGATGAAGAAGCGTACACAATCGTAGGTAGCGCGGAAGCTGACCCATTTGAAGGAAGAATTTCTAACGATTCTCCAATCGCAAAAAGCTTATTAGGTAAGCAAATTGGTGAGAAAGTAACAATCCAAACACCAGGCGGAGAAATGCAAGTAGAGATTGTCTCTGTAAAATAAAAAAAAGATTCTCCTATCGGGAGAATCTTTTTTTTTGTAGAATGAAAAAAATTGTGTAAACCTTAGAGTAATTCGACAAAAAATGTCAAAAAAACACTTTAAGCTTTGATATCATAATTGGAGAATATAGGTTTTAAAAGGGAAAAGGGGCTAATTATGAAACATAAAATCTTTACAGGATTGGTGTGTAGTATATCCATATTAGGACTTGCTGCATGCGGAACGAATGAAGAAACTACATCATCAAAGGGAGAAAAAGTAAAGCAAGAAGAAAAAAAGGATATTAAAGCAACTGAGAGTTCAAAAGCCTTAGAAAATCCACAAGATAAAAAGGAATTTAATGATTTTGATGTAGCGTATCAATTAGCTATTGTCATGAAAATATTTCAAGATGTAACGATTAAGTATGATTACGCAATTGGAAATCCAGATTATTTATTGCGAGATTCGATGGATCAAAAAACAATAGATGATATGAAGAATATGTTACAAGAACAGGCGAAGAATAATGATAAAATTTTAAAAGATGAAGTGAATCAAGCGTATACATATTTAAAACAATCGAAAGTAAGTAATAAAGATGATATTCAAAAAATAATAGATGCACAAAATAATTATTTACATATTGTAGATAAGATGATTACTTGTATTGATTCTGTAACAGTTGAGAATGCAAAAGAAAAAAGAAATGAAATGGATAATCTTAGTAAGGATTATTTAAAAATAGCGGCTAATGTAACAACCACTGTAATTGAAGTTGCTAAAAACACTGGAGTGAATGAAACTGAATTTAGATCGCTTCTTATGAAATTTTTAGAGAAGCCAAAGAAACAATAATAACCTTATATAATATCTGTTTTTGTTTTGGGGATTGTATAAATAAAATAGTACCTCGTCTAAACTATAATAGACGAGGTGTTTTTTTATGAAAATAAAACGGAGAATTGCAATTGTTTTAATTTGTTTTATGGGCATTATGTTTTTATTGCTTTGTCGTTTAATTCAAATCCAAATTATAGATACAGAATCATTTACTAATCGCAAAATAAATTTAATTGAAAAAAGTGTTACGCAACGTACGCAATCCATTGCAGTAGACGATGGACGTGGGCAGTTTATAGATCGTAATGGTAAAGAAATAGGGGAGGAAAAGTATCCTGTTTTAATTGTTTTTCCATTTTTACAAATAAAAAATGACATGTTAGAGAAAATCGCGCATATCATTGGTGTGTCGAGACAAGAGATCAGAAGACAAATGAAAAATAAAAAAAATGCATTTATACTGCAAGGGGAAACTGCTCCATTTCGAGTGACACGAGAGCAGATGGAGAAGGTGAATCAATTACATGTATTAGGTATTGTAGCAGCTGAAGTGCGATTAAAACAAACTGGGGAGATAAATCATTTAATTGGTGATGTAGGGGAGAACGAAAGAGAATTTCAAAAGCGATATGGAGAAGTGAAAAAAATTTCAAAACAAACGCCGATAGGTATTTCAGGATTACAGCAATCATTTGATGAATTTTTATTGACTGATGGAGAGGCAAAAGTATTGTATCAAGTAGATCGGCAAGGAGAACCAATTTTCGGAAAGCAAGCGAAATATACTTCACCAGGAAATCCATTTTACCCAGTTAGGATTCAAACTACTTTACATAAAGGGTTGCAGCAAAAAGCAGAAGAAGTGATTGAAGCAAATGAAATAAAGAAGGGGGGATTAGTATTACTTGATGTAAAGACAAATGAAATATTAGCGATGGTCAGTAAGCCGTCTTTACAAGTAAGAGATAAGAATTTATATGAGACTACACTTGAAAATCAAATGTTAACGCCACATTTTCCAGGCTCTGTTTTTAAAACAGTAGTTGCAGCTGCAGTCATTGATCAAAAAGTAAATTTGTTTAATCGGACATTTAATTGTAATAAAGATTTATATGGTGAAAACGACCCACAAGTTATGATGGGTACACTTAACTTCAAAGAGAGCTTTGCTAGGAGCTGTAACAGGACATTTTCCGAGTTAGGTAACGAGCTATTACAAAAGGATAGGACGGTGCTAGAAACATACGTAGCAGCTTTAGGAGCAAATGAAAAGGTCGGATGGAAAGGTTCTGTATTTCATACACCTCATTTCGAGCAAATGCCAGAAGAAAAAGGCTCTACTATTTGGGGGAATGAAGAAAACAAAAATAGTAAAAAAGCGGTAGAGCAAACAGCGATTGGACAGAAAGATGTACGTATATCACCTCTAGCAATTGCTAATATGATGGCGACGATTGCGAGGAATGGAAAAAAGATGGAAGTGAAAGCTGTTGAAAAAATAGTATATAAAAATGGAGCGGATTTTTTTACATTTGAGAACCATACGTTACATGGAAAACAGCTTTCGTATGAAACAGTGAAAACATTACAAGAGTTATTAAGAGGCGTTGTAACAAGGGAGAAAGGAACAGGAACGGCATTCCGCTCGTTGCCGCTCAGTGTCGCTGGAAAATCCGGGACAGCGCAAACAGGGAAAGGGACGAGGGTGAATCGCTGGTTTGCAGGTTATTTTCCGTATGAGAATCCAAGATATGCTTTAGTTGTTGTTGATCTAGAGACTGATAACAAAGTGAATAAAGTCACACCTATTTTTAAAGATATGGTAGGAGCAATCTATCAATTGGAGAATGAAAAGTAATCTTGCAATTTATAGTGAATTGTTTTCATTTCATGAAAATATCATTGTAAATGTTCAACCTTTCTAGATTTAATGTTACAATAGCAATTAGGAAAAACTGCATGGAGGTTTGGAGAATGGCAGGAGGATCAAGATTCCAACAGAAACAACAAAAACGTCGTCAAAACGGTGTTTTAAATATTGCAATCGCTATTGTATTACTATTAGTAGCTATTGTAGCATATCAATTGTTCGTTCCTAGTACGAAAGAGCAAGCATCTTCTACTGATAAGAAAGTCTCTCAACAAACAACAAAGAATGAGAAAGCTGGAAAATCAGAAGATAAAGAATCTGCTAAGAAAAAAGAAAAAGAAAAAGAGCAAGCAGAAGCTAAGCAAAAAGCTGAAGAAGAGAAGTTAAAGGCTGAGGAAGAAAAGAAAAAAGCTGAAGAAGAAGCGAAAGCTAACGAGAAAGTATCAGCTGAAAAAACTGTATCCAAGGCAAAAGAGGCTTATACAAAACCTTCTTGGAAAGCTGTAGGAACAGAACAAGGTTCATCACCAGCGATGACGTTTAAACAGGGGTCATCAGATTGGAATGAGATGCAAAGTGCAATTGCTGCAGGTATTGAAGTACCGAAGGAGCAATTAGTATTCCATTTTGTTGGAAGAGACAAAACTGGAAAGAGTAAAGCTTATGGTGACGTTCAAGATAAGCAAAGTGGAAAAAGATATTACGTAAATATTGATTGGGTAGATAATGAGGGCTGGAAACCAGTACTTGTTCAAACTCTAAACTAAAAAAGAGAAGCTCCTTAGGAGCTTCTCTTTTTTAGTTAACGCAATTTCTTTAATTTAAAATGAACAACCGCGCTATAATACGGTCTTTTGCTTTCAGGATCCATAACCATTTGATGTGAGATGTGATGAACTTCAAGCATAAGTGCTTTATTATTATCGATTTGTTCACTAATTTTTCGTTCTAAAGAAGCTAAGTCTCCCGCTTCAAAAAATTCTACTTTATCTTCTAACATTTCAAAGGTAAATGACATGAAGACGGCCCCTCTCCTATGTAATCAACTATAGTGTAACAAAGAAAAGAAGGAAATACCATGTACATTTCAATTGACATTTTTAGAAAGAGGGAATATCATACTGATAAAACCGATAAGAAAAAGGGGAATTTTTATGGGCACAGAATTTAATGGTTTATTTGATGAGTGGGCTCATACGTACGACTCATTCGTACAAGGCGAAGATATACAATATAAAGAAGTTTTCGCCCATTATGAGGATATTCTAGAGGATGTAGTTAACAAGTCATTTGGTAATGTATTAGAATTTGGTGTCGGTACAGGTAATTTAACAAATAAATTATTACTTGCTGGCCGCACAGTTTACGGTATAGAACCGTCGCGTGAAATGCGTATGATTGCAAAAGAGAAATTGCCAAAAGAATTTTCGATTACAGAAGGTGATTTTCTTTCGTTTGAAGTCCCAAATTCAATTGATACCATTGTAAGCACCTATGCATTTCATCATTTAACAGATGATGAAAAAAATGTAGCGGTTGCGAAGTATAGTCAATTGCTAAACAAAGGTGGTAAAATAGTGTTTGCTGATACGATATTTGCAGATCAAGATGCATATGATAAAACTGTTGAAACAGCAAAACAAAGAGGTTTTCACCAGTTAGCAAACGATTTGCAAACGGAATACTATACACGTATTCCAGTTATGCAGACTATTTTTGAAAACAATGGCTTCCATGTAACGTTTACGAGATTAAATCATTTCGTTTGGGTAATGGAGGCAACTAAGCAATAGAAAGAGGGATTAGATTGAGAATTGCTGTAATTGGAGCAATGGAAGAAGAAGTACGTATTTTACGTGACAAATTAGAACAAGCAGAGACAGAAACGGTTGCAGGTTGTGAATTTACGAAAGGACTATTAGCAGGACATGAAGTAATCTTGTTAAAGTCTGGTATTGGTAAAGTAAACGCAGCGATGTCAACGACAATTTTATTAGAAAAATATAAGCCTGAAAAAGTAATTAATACTGGTTCAGCTGGTGGATTCCATCATTCTCTAAACGTTGGTGATGTAGTTATTTCCACTGAAGTTCGTCACCATGACGTAGATGTAACAGCATTTAACTATGAATATGGTCAAGTACCAGGAATGCCGCCTGGATTTAAAGCTGATGAGGCGTTAGTTGCATTAGCTGAGAAATGTATGCAAACTGAAGAAAATATTCAAGTTGTAAAAGGCATGATTGCAACAGGCGATTCATTTATGAGTGATCCGAACCGCGTTGCAGCCATCCGTGATAAATTTGAAAATCTTTATGCGGTAGAAATGGAAGCAGCAGCTGTCGCACAAGTATGCCACCAATATGAAGTTCCGTTTGTTATCATTCGCGCACTTTCTGATATTGCTGGTAAAGAATCAAATGTTTCATTTGATCAGTTTTTAGATCAAGCAGCTCTTCATTCTACAAACTTTATCATAAAAGTGTTAGAAGAGTTAAAGTAATGTAACAAAAAGGCAACTGTCTCATATAAAGAAAATACATACAGTTGCCTTTTCTTTATTGGCAAACAAGGGGGAGAACACGATGAATGTATATCGTGGAGTTCATGAGTTAATTGGTCATACACCAATTGTAGAAATTACTCGTTTTTCACTTCCGAAAGGGGTCCGCTTATTTGCAAAGCTTGAATTTTATAACCCAGGCGGAAGCGTTAAGGATCGTTTAGGAAGAGAATTAATCGAAGATGCGCTAGAAAAAGGGCTTGTTACCCAAGGTGGAACAATTATTGAACCGACTGCTGGGAATACTGGTATTGGACTGGCACTTGCAGCATTAGAACATGATTTACGTGTTATCGTTTGTGTACCAGAGAAATTTAGTATTGAAAAACAAGAATTAATGAAAGCACTAGGTGCAACGGTCGTGCATACACCGACTGAGCAAGGAATGACCGGTGCAATTGCAAAAGCAAAAGAATTAGTAAATGAAATACCGAATTCATACTCTCCAAGTCAGTTTGCGAATGAAGCAAACCCGCGTGCTTATTTCAAAACACTAGGTCCTGAACTTTGGGATGCACTGAATGGAGAGATTAACATATTTGTTGCTGGAGCAGGGACTGGCGGTACGTTTATGGGGACTGCATCTTATTTGAAAGAAAAAAATATAGATATTAAAACAGTTATCGTAGAGCCAGAAGGATCTATTTTAAATGGTGGTAAGGCTGGTTCACATGAGACCGAAGGAATTGGACTGGAATTTATCCCGCCATTTTTGAAGACATCTTATTTTGATGAAATTCATACGATTTCTGATCGAAATGCATTTTTACGAGTGAAAGAATTAGCGCAAAAAGAAGGACTTCTCGTTGGGAGCTCTTCAGGAGCAGCATTTCATGCGAGCTTACTTGAGGCAGAGAAGGCAGCACCAGGTACAAATATTGTAACCATTTTTCCTGATAGTAGTGAGCGCTATTTAAGTAAAGACATATACAAAGGATGGGAATAAAAAATGAGAGCAAAGACAAAGTTAATTCATGGTATTCGCATAGGAGAACCTTCAACTGGATCTGTAAACGTACCGATCTATCAAACAAGTACGTACAAACAAGAAGCGGTTGGTAAGCATCAAGGATATGAATATTCACGTACAGGTAACCCAACACGTGCAGCTTTAGAAGAAATGATTGCCGTATTAGAAAATGGTCATGCTGGATTTGCATTCGGTTCTGGAATGGCTGCTATTACAGCGACAATTATGTTGTTCTCAAAAGGTGACCACGTTATTTTAACAGATGATGTTTATGGTGGAACGTATCGTGTTATTACGAAAGTATTAAACCGCTTCGGTATTGAACATACATTTGTAGACACAACAAACTTAGAGGAAGTTGTAGAAGCAATTCGTCCAAATACGAAAGCGATCTATGTGGAAACACCAACGAACCCATTACTAAAAATTACTGATATTAAGAAAATATCTACTCTTGCTAAAGAGAAAGATTTATTAACAATTATTGATAATACATTCATGACGCCATATTGGCAGTCGCCGATTTCTTTAGGAGCAGACATTGTACTTCATAGTGCAACGAAATATTTAGGAGGTCATAGTGACGTAGTTGCAGGTCTAGTAGTGGTAAATAGCCCACAACTAGCAGAAGACCTTCACTTTGTACAAAACTCAACAGGAGGTATTCTTGGACCACAAGATAGCTTCTTACTACTTCGCGGTTTAAAAACATTGGGAATTCGTATGGAAGAACATGAAACGAATTCACGCGCTATTGCTGAATTTTTAAATAATCATCCAAAAGTAAATAAAGTATATTACCCAGGTCTTGAATCACATCAAAACCACGAATTAGCAACAGAACAAGCAAATGGATTTGGTGCTATTATTTCGTTTGATGTAGATAGTGAGGAAACATTAAATAAAGTACTTGAGAAACTGCAATACTTTACACTTGCTGAAAGCCTAGGAGCAGTAGAAAGTTTAATTTCTATCCCATCTCAAATGACACATGCATCAATCCCAGCAGATCGCCGTAAAGAATTAGGAATTACAGATACATTAATTCGTATTTCTGTCGGTATTGAAGATGGTGAAGATTTAATTGAAGATTTAGCACAAGCGCTAGCATAATAAAAATGCACTGCTAATGTGGAGCAGTGCATTTTTATTATGTTAATTTGTGAAATTTTTCACAAATTAGACATACACAAATGAAATGAATTCATGTATATTGAATTCATGAAATGTTATTCATAAATAAACTTGTGAAATACTTCACAAACAATGGGATTCATGTAGGACGGTAACTCTATTTTTTTCGCTAATCGGGACTTATTATGACCTATAGGGACTTATAAAGACCGTGATAACAGAATAGGAGGAAATTTACATGGTAGTCAAAGAGAAAGTTGTAAATGAAATGCAAGAGGTAAAAGAGATGATTGATACGTTAGTAAATAACGGTCAACAAGCTTTACAAACATTAGAAAGTTTTACACAAGAGCAGATTGACAACATTGTTCATGAAATGGCATTAGCAGGTGTTGATCAACATATGCCACTTGCAAAATTGGCTGTTGAAGAAACAGGCCGTGGTGTCTATGAAGACAAATGCATTAAAAATATTTTTGCCACTGAATATATTTGGCATAGTATAAAGCAAGATAAAACGGTAGGAATTATTCACGAAGATCCTCATGAAGAAATAATAGAAATTGCAGAACCTGTCGGTGTAGTAGCTGGGGTAACACCAGTAACGAATCCAACGTCGACAACAATGTTTAAAGCGTTGATTGCGATAAAAACGAGAAATCCAATTATTTTCGCATTTCATCCTTCTGCACAAAATTGTTCGGTGGCAGCAGCGAAAACCGTATATGATGCAGCAATGAAAGCTGGTGCACCAAAACATTGTATTCAATGGATTGAAAGACCGTCTGTCGAAGCGACGAAACAATTAATGAACCATGATGGTGTGGCACTCGTTCTAGCAACTGGAGGCGCTGGTATGGTGAAATCAGCTTACTCTACTGGAAAACCAGCGCTAGGTGTAGGTCCTGGTAATGTACCGTGTTATATAGAAAAATCAGCACATGTAAAACGAGCTGTTAATGATTTAATTTTATCGAAAACATTTGATAACGGTATGATTTGTGCATCGGAACAAGCAATCATTGTCGATAAAGAAATCTATGATGATGTTAAAACAGAAATGATCGAAAACAATTGTTACTTTGTAACAGAAGAAGAAAGAAAAAAATTAGAAAAGCTCGTTATTAATGAAAATACATGTGCAGTAAATAGTGATATTGTAGGAAAATCAGCACAGTATATTGCCGAATTAGTTGGGATTACTGTTCCTGAACATACAAAAATGCTTGTAGCTGAAATTCAAGGTATCGGAGCAGCATACCCGTTATCTCGTGAGAAACTGAGCCCAGTATTAGCCTGTGTGAAGGCGAATTCATTAGAAAAAGGATTTACATATTGCGAAGAAATGTTGAACCTCGGTGGTTTAGGACATTCAGCAGTTATTCATTCTACAAATAAAGAAGTGCAAAAGCAATTTGGATTACGTATGAAAGCTTGCCGTCTCATTGTAAATGCACCTTCATCACAAGGTGGAATAGGGGATATATATAACGGATTTATTCCATCACTTACACTTGGTTGTGGTTCTTACGGAAAAAATTCAGTTTCCCAAAATGTAACAGCGACTCATTTATTAAATATAAAAAGGCTGGCAAATAGAAAAAAGAATATGCAGTGGTTCAAATTGCCACCAAAAATTTATTTTGAAAAACATGCTACAGCGTATTTAGCAAATATGCCTAACATTTCACGTGCATTTATTGTAACGGATCCTGGAATGGTTGAACATGGCTATGTGGATACAGTCACGCACTATTTAAACAAGCATGCAAATGATGTGAAAATTGAAGTTTTCTTTGAGGTCGAACCAGATCCATCAGATGAAACTGTCTTTAAAGGTGCGGAAATGATGAGAAGCTTTAAGCCAGATGTAATTATCGCACTTGGTGGTGGTTCAGCTATGGATGCAGCAAAAGGAATGTGGTTATTCTATGAGCATCCAGAAACGACATTCTATGGCATTAAACAGAAGTTTTTAGATATAAGAAAACGTACATGTAAATATCCGGAATTAGGAAATAAGGCACAGTTTGTTGCGATTCCAACAACATCAGGAACAGGATCAGAAGTGACACCATTTGCGGTTATTACAGATAAGAAAAATAATATAAAGTATCCGCTCGCAGATTATGAATTAACACCAGATGTAGCAATTGTTGATCCGCAATTTGTAATGACAGTACCACCACATGTAACAGCAGATACTGGTATGGATGTTTTAACACATGCAATTGAGGCGTATGTGTCTGTTATGGCAAATGACTATACAGATGGATTAGCATTAAAAGCTATTGATCTCGTATTCAAATATTTACCGAGAGCATATAAAGATGGAAATGATGAAGAAGCACGGGAAAAAATGCATAACGCTTCTGCAATTGCAGGGATGGCATTTGCAAATGCTTTTCTAGGTATTAATCACAGCTTAGCACATAAAATTGGTCCAGAATTCCATATTCCGCACGGACGTGCAAATGCAATTCTTATGCCGCATGTAGTCCGCTATAATGCTATTAAGCCAAGAAAACACGCATTGTTCCCAAAATATGAGCACTTTGTAGCAGATGAACGCTATGCACATATTGCGAGAATGCTCGGGCTTCCAGCAAGCTCAGTAGCAGAAGGTGTGGAATCACTCGTCAAAGCAATTATTGAGCTTGGAAAAAGCTTAAATATTAATATGAGTATTGCAGGACAAGGGGTAGATAAAGAGCAATTTGAAGAGGTTGTTGGAGTATTAGCAGAAAGAGCTTTTGAAGATCAATGTACAACTGCTAATCCAAAGTTACCGCTTATTTCAGAGCTGAAAGAAATTTATATGGAAGCATATAAAGGTGAATAATGATTAAAAAAGAGCCGCAGTAAAGCGGCTCTTTTTTTGTTGGAAAACATCTCCCAGAATGGCTGTATTTACTGGTCTTTCAGTTTCATAGAATATGATAAAGTGAAATGGAGGAGTGAGAATATAATGAAAGAATTACAAGGGAAAATAGAAGATTATACTAGGTTCGGACAAATTCTTCTCGCTGTAAGTACATTGTTAATGGTTGGCTTGTTGATTCCGGATGGAGCAAAAGAGACAATCCAATTTTTTGTTATGATGGGGAGTATCGTTATATTTTTAAGTTTATCGTTCTTTTTCTTTCAGCGTGTGAAAGTGATGCGTGACCAGTTAGAGGAAAATGAATGTGAATAATATTGTTAACTAGAACGCGGCGAAAAGAAAGAATCTTTTTGTCGCGCTTTTTGTTTTTTGTAGAAAAATGTATGCGTTTCATGTTGACAATGATAATCCTTATCAATTAAAGTAGAATAGTAGTTAATGATTATCATTATCAATTAGAGGTGAAGGAATGAAAAAATCTATTACGCTATTTACAGCGATTTTATCTATTTTTTTCTTGTTAATAGGTTGCAGTACCAAAGGGGACGAAAAAGCGTCTGCAACCAAAACAGAAAAAGGAAAAGAAAAAATCGAAATTACCGACCTGTCAGGGAGAAAGGTAACATTCGATAAAGTACCAGAAAGTTTTGCAACATTAAGTATGGGGGACATGGATATTATTCATGCTTTAGGTGGAAAAGTAGTAGGTCGTCCGGATACGAAATTAACTCTTCCAGAGGAGTTAAAGAAGGCAAAAGTAATCGGGAATGCACATCAACCGAATTTTGAGCAAATTGCTAGTTTAAAGCCCGATGTACTTGTTGCTAACAATGGATTCCAAAAGAACGTGCCAACGGTTGAAGGACAAGGAACGAAAGTAATCATTTCTTCTGCGAATTCTGTACAAGATATTCAAAAGAATATTGAATTATATGGAACGGCAATGAAGAAAGAAGATAAAGCAAAAGAACTTAATCAAAAAATCAATAATCAAATGAAGAAATATGAGAAAAAGAGCGATGTGAAAGCATTGCTAGTGTATGGCGCACCAGGTACTTATTTAGCGGCATTACCAACATCTTTATCAGGTGATATTTTAGAAAAAACAGGCGGAAAAAATATTGCTTCTGATTTTCCAGAAATGAAAGAATATCCGCAATATGCACAGCTAAGTGTAGAACGTATTATTGAGGCGAATCCAGATGTCATTTATTTAATTACACACGGAGATCCAACAAGTGTGAAAAAAGCATTCGAAGGCGAAATGATGAAAAATGAAGCGTGGAAAAATTTAGATGCAGTAAAACAAAACCGCGTAGTTATTTTGCCACCTGATTTATTTGGATCTAATCCTGGGACAAAAGTTACAGAAGCGATGGACTTTATGTATAAAAGTATACAAGATGTAAGGAAATGATACGTATGGAAAGTAGTGAAGTAGTAAGAGAAAAGGAACATCCTTTTGCGAAAAAAAGATGGATAATAGCAGTTACTTTAGTTGTATTAACAATTCTAGGCCTCTTTTACGGTCTTTTCGCAGGAAGTTTATCCTTTTCTGTACGAGACATTCTAACAGGTATACAAGATGAGGGTTCGACAGTACATCGAATTGTATGGGATCTTCGCATACCGAGAGTGCTCGTTGGGTTTATAGTAGGAACATGTTTAGCTGCATCTGGTACACTGCTGCAAGGGGTTATGAGAAACCCTCTTGCAGATCCTGGTATTATCGGAGTTTCATCTGGGGCAGGTCTTGTAGCAATTGTCATCATGATTTTATTCCCACAGCATCTAGCTTTTTTACCACTAGGGGCGTTTTTAGGAGCTTTCATAACAGCGATGGTTATTTATGCTTTATCATGGCAAAAAGGGGCACCACCTTCAAGAATCGTCTTAGTAGGGGTGTCGATCAATGCATTAATTGGTGCAGCAACGTCAGCATTAATGTTATTACATAGTGACAAAGTACAATCCGTGTTACCGTGGCTAGCGGGTGGTATTGGTGGTGTAAGTTGGGCACATTTAAACATGATTATTTATTATGCAATATTCGCCATTATATTAGCTTTCTTTGGCATTAAGCATATTCGAGTGTTAATGCTTGGAGATGAAATGGCAAAGTTATTAGGACATAACGTGGAAAAAAGTCGGTTTTATTTAATCGTAGTAAGTACATTATTAGCTGGAATTGCAGTAAGTGTATCTGGTCTTATTGGATTTGTCGGTCTTGTCGTACCACATATGCTACGTTTATTAGTTGGAAATGATTATAGATATTTGCTACCTTTATCATGCCTTGGCGGCGGTGTATTACTTGTTTTTGCGGATGCAATAGCTCGAAGTTGGTTCGATCCAATCGAATTGCCTGTTGGTATTTTACTGTCCTTCTTAGGTGGTCCGTTCTTCTTATATTTAATTCATAGAGGAGGAAAACAACGTGATTTCCGTTAACAAAGTGTTTTATGCACACTCTGAAAGATTTCAAATGCAAAATATGAATGTACATATTAAGGCTGGAGAAATCGTTAGTTTAATTGGTCCGAATGGATCGGGAAAATCTACTTTGCTTCGTTTAATAGCAAGGCTACTGAAACAAAGCGAAGGGGACATCATTTTAGATGGGAAAAACATTCATATGATGAAGAGTGCTGATGTAGCGAAGCAATTAGCAATGTTACCACAAATGCATGATCATCAATTAGATTTAACAGTGAAAGAACTAATTGAGTTCGGAAGAGGTCCACATAAATCATGGAGTAGCCGCTTAAATAAAGAAGATGAAGAAATTGTTGATTGGGCATTGTCTGTTACAAATCTTGAAGGGTATGAATATCGTCTTTTACATTCTTTATCAGGAGGGGAACGGCAACGTGCTTGGATTGCCATGACGCTAGCGCAACGTACAAATGTCTTATTATTGGATGAACCAACAACCTTTTTAGATATCGTTCACCAGTTGGAAGTAATGGAACTTGTGAAACGATTAAATGAGGAGTATGGAATGACAATTATAATGGTTTTACATGACATTAACCAAGCTGCTCAATATAGCGATCGTTTACTCGTATTAAAGCGAGGAAAGATTCAGTATGATGGTATACCAGAAGAAGTGCTATGCCATGAAATGTTTCAACATGTATTTGGCATAGATGTAGATATCTTTCAAGGAAGTGACAAGCCGTTTTTTACACCGAAACGAATTTCTAAAAGGGGAGAAGAGCGATGCAAACAGAAGAGCGTATTACCACTGAATTAGTAAGAGAATTTGTTATGGCAGCTCACGGGGATTTAGAGAAAGTACAAGAGCTATTGGTTGAATCGCCAAGCTTACTTCACGCCTCTTATAATTGGGGTGGATCAGATTGGGAAAGTGCGTTAGGGGCATCGGCACATGTAGGTCGTAAAGATATTGCTCTTTATTTACTAGAAAAGGGTGCTCGGATGGATATTTTTGCAGCAGCTATGCTTGGTGAATTAGAAGTTGTACAAGCTATTTTAGTAGCTCAACCAGAAGCATTGCGTGCATCTGGTCCTCATGGCATTTCTCTTCTTCAGCATGCACGAATGGGTGGAGAGAAATCTAAGCGTGTATATGATTATTTAGCAATACTATCTTAATGAACGAAGGAAGTTCTTATGTGCGGTAAACTTTTCACTTGAAACAATTGGAAAGTTTACCGCCCGTTAGAACGGGATAAGTATCTAGTATATTTGAAAATCCTACACCCCCTCAACTGTAGTTTTCTTAATACTAGTTATGATATGGATGCAGTAGACGAAATTTGTCTACTGCTTTTTTTAGTCGTTAAGAATGAATATTCTGTATTTTATTGTGGGTTCATTTATCCCGCTATTTGCGGGCAGTAAGTCTCCCGCCTCAAAATTCAGCTAGAGCAAAGAAGTTAGATGGGAGATCCACTGCCCGTAAACGCTCGATTGGTGAGGGCTGATAATCAGTGGGGGTGAACAAAATTCCCCACTGATTAAAGTTTCACTTTATAATTAATAGTAACATTTCGTATGCATACAAAACATGATCGTGAAATTAAGAATAAATTAGTGGAAAGGAGTGCAGGCATGTTTCATACAGATCGTTTACAAATTCGCAAATATACAATGGATGATTTACAGTTCTATGCTTCACTATGGGGGAACGAGAAGGTAATGCGCTATATTGGAAATGGGACGTTAAAAACATATATACAGTGTAAAAAAAGTTTGGAGGAGTGGGTCATTCCTAGCTATAAAAACGGTCTCGGTTTATTTGTATTGATTGAAAAGGAAACGGGAACAAGAATTGGTCATGCAGGGCTGGTAAAGCAGCAGATTGATGGAAAAGAGGAAATTGAAATTGGTTATTGGTTACTTCCTCAGTATTGGGGAAAAGGGTATGCAAAAGAAGCGGCGGCAGCATTTCGAGACTACGGTTTCCAAGCATTACGAATGAATAAATTAATTTCTCTCATTAACCCGAATCATCCCGCCTCAATATTTGTTGCTAGAAAGACAGGGCTCAGCTATGAGAAAACAACTTTATTTCATGGGATGGATGTTCTTGTTTATTCCATTAAACGTGTTGGATGAAAAATTACTTTTTTAAAGGTAAATTGCATTTTTTGAAGAATGGTATATGAAAATAAAGGGGGGATTACATGTACATTTATCATAATGGACTTATTATTCGTGAGGGAACGAGTAGCGTACCAGCATATGCAATTAAAGCATTGTTTGAAGATGCCGGTTGGAGTAATGATAATATCCCTTCTTGGCAAATTGAAAAATTTACGATAGCATTCGAAAATTCAACATGGGCTTTCACAATTTGGGATGAGGAAGAGATGGTTGCGATGGTTAGAGTCATTTCTGATGGAATTATGATTGCGAACATAGTAAATTTAGTTGTGAAGTGTGAATATAGAGGGAAGGGATTAGGTAAGAAGCTTGTAGCTCTTTGCCTGCAAAAACTTCCCCACGGTGATTGGTTTGCGCATACATCAGCGAACAATTTTGATTTTTATAGAAGTTGTGGATTTGAAGTTAGAGAGCTATCGAGAAATGGAACATGTGCGTATTATGGATACCAAGTCGCGAAAAGAGATGGTCACCGATAAATGAATGGAAAGTAAAAAAGTATAGCGAGGTAATTTTGAGACTTTTGATAATAGAGAATGGATTGAGGCTCGTTTTATGATAAAATAAAAGAAAATTCTGTTTATTATTAGGGGGATAAAAATGAGTGTAAAAGCTGGGGATGTATTTAAATATGAAAGAAGATTTACTGAGGAAGAAGTTTTTGAATTTGCAAATATTACCGGTGATAAAGGTAGACACCATATGGAATACGATGAAAATGGAAGATTAATGGTTCATGGTTTATTGACTGCTAGCATTGGGACGAAAGTGGGAGAAGAGTTACATTACATAGCAAGAGAATTAGTAAGTGAGTTTATTAGACCAGTTTTCACAGGAGATACGATCACTTGTGAACTAACTTTAACAAATGTTGAGCAAATGGAAGGCTATAAAAAAGTTTCAATCGAGTCAGTTTATCGCAATCAGCATGAAAAGACTGTACTAGTTGGGACAAGTTATGGAATTATAAGGGGATAAAAAAGAAGCCTGTTTAACAGGCTTCTTTTTTTATTATTTAATAAACACGTTTTCGATTTTCCGCATAACTCGAGATGAGTAATAATGCAGTTTCTTCTCCTATATTACGAACAATATGAGGAACGCATGCATTCCATGAGAAAGAATCACCTTCTTCTACAATTGCAATATCTTCACCGTGCTGAACTTCTAGTTTTCCGCGTAATACAAGGTGACATTCTTCCCCTTCATGGGCATTTGGTGAGTTTTCTTTCGGGAATCCAGTAGGGATTTCTACTAAAGATAGGCGAAGGCCCCCTTGCTCCGCAACATGTTCAATTCTTTGCTCATCTTTGCCGTATACACTGTATTTCCGTTCTTCTTTTTTGACAATTTTTAATCGATCTTTTTGCTCTAACAATAAATAGGGAAGGGGAACGTTTAAAAAATTGGAGATCGTTTCTAAAGTTGAGATAGATGGTGATGTTTTATTATTTTCAACCTGACTCATAAATCCTTTAGAAAGACCTGTTCCCTCGCAAATTTGTGCAATTGTTATGCCTCTACGTTGACGAATTTCACGTATTGCAGAACCAATATTCATAAAATCAAGCTCCTTTTTGTAAACAACTATTTGTATCATAGCAAAAAAAATATATTTTTTCCCAGTGAAAATGAATTGACGAATAAAAAAAATTAGTGTATGTTTTGTAATGTGAATAAAAGTTTTGTATAAGAAAACTATAAAGGAGAGAATGAAATGAATCAACATATTGGTAACTTAATTATTCGTATCGTGTTAGGGGTAACATTCTTCATGCACGGTTTAACAAAATTCCAATCAGGAATTGACAATATTGCAGGATGGTTTACAAGTATTGGTTTACCAGGAGGACTTGCATACGGTGTAGCAACGTTTGAATTAGTTGGAGGTCTATTATTAATTCTAGGTTTAGGTGTAAGATATATTGGATTATTATTTGCACTTGTTATGGTTGGAGCAATCGTAAAAGTGAAATGGTCAGCTGGTTTATTGGGAGATGGAACAAATCCTGGTTTCGAATTAGAACTTGCATTATTAGCAATGGGTGCATACTTATTTGTTGCAAAAGCTGATGGTTTTGTAGATAATTTCTTAAAAGAAAAAATGTCAAAGAAGAACTAATTTAAATGGGGGGGCTAACAAGATGAGTTTTCAACTTCATCCCGATACAACACTTGATGTTGTTCATTTATACGTATCTAATGTAAAGAAATCACTAGAGTTTTATACGGAAGTACTAAGTATGAAGGTGCTAAAAGAAGAAGAAGCAGTCGTTACATTTGGGAATGAAAATGATGAACCACTTCTTATCATTGAAGAAAAGAAAGAAGCTTTTCCGAAGCAAAGAGGAAGAACAGGGTTATATCATTACGCAATTTTATTACCAAGTAGACAGGATTTAGCGAATGTTCTTCGTCATCTTGTAGAGATGGTATATCCACTACATGGCGGAGCCGATCATTACTTTAGTGAAGCTCTTTATTTAGCTGATCCAGATGGAAACGGGATTGAAATTTATCATGATCGACAAAAAGAAGTTTGGCGTGATGAGAATGGAGAACTCCCATTTGTTAGTAACCCGTTAGCTGGTGAAGAATTATTACAGCAAGGAAGTACATGGAATGGCTTTCCAGCTGGTACTGTGATGGGGCATATTCATTTTCATGTAGCTGATTTAGAGGAAGCGAAACGTTTCTATGTTGATGGTCTTGGTTTTGAAGTAACGATTCCAGCTCGTAATGGAGCATTGTTCGTATCTGCAGGTGGTTATCATCATCATATCGGTTTAAATACATGGCAAGGTGAAGGGGTACCACCGCAAATGCCAGGTTCTGTTGGTTTGAAATATTTCACAGTTGTACTAGCGAATGAAAAACAAAAAGAGCAAGTATGTGAAAGCTTAAAAAATATTGGCAAGATTGCTACGTACAAAGATGGAATATTACAAGCCCAAGATCCATTTGGACATTGTATCCATTTCAAAATAAAAGGAGAAGCCTAAAAAGGCTTCTCCTTTTATTTTCTTATAATTGCTTTTTCGTTTTGTAAAAATAGTTCATCAAATTGTTTTGCAAGCTCAAAATCTAGTTTCGTTAAACCTTTTGCATTCCAAGATGACAAAGTAATAATAACTGCTTTATACTGGATAAGGATAAATGGATGGTGATTATGTTCTTCTGATAGTTTGGCGGCTTCAGAGACAAATTCGACTCCTTTTAAGTAGTCGGAAAACATATATTTTCGTTCAATCCATTTCTCATCTTTTACCATCCATTTATCTACCTTCAATAATTCTTCGTGAACTTCTTCTTCAGTTAATCTTAGCATCATTTTTCACATCCTTTACTGGAAGTAACGCAAGACCATTGTTAATAAGGCGTGTTACAGCTTCGTCAGTTGTGAAGGCAGAAAGTTGATGTAGTAATGCTGCCGATGTTTCATGCCCTTTGTTATGCTCTAAAAGTAACTCTAATACTTCAAGGCGCAGCAACCATTCTTTCGCATAAAATTTATTTAATACTTCTTGAATTGCTACTAATTGATCGATATGCGCGTCGTGTAAAATCCCCTCACTTCGAATATCTCGCACTGTTTGATACATACGTTCAAGTTCATTCAGTACAAGTGGAGCAGGAATTTCGTGAACTTCTTCATCCATTGGGAAAAATGCTGCGGCATCTGCGGCACCTGGGAATACTGAAGTGATTTGTGAGCCAACAGCCATATCAAATGCGCCCCATGAAGCATCAAATAAAACGCGGGCGTTATAAGTAACTGTGCAATCGATAAAGGAAATAAGAGCAATTTTCTTATCGTTTTTTACAATATCTGTTACTGTTCCTTTTACATGAATACCACTTGCAAAAGTAAACTCAGCGATAGTTCCAATTGTAATTCCTAATGATTGTAGTTGTTCGTCTGTACAATTTTCTAATGCAATATTTTCAGTGAGTAATCCAATCGGTGTTCCAAATCCGTCACTGTGTACAGAAGTAGAATGATTTGCTAACTGTTTATTATGAAGCGCTAATGCCGTTGGCGAATTTGTTCGCATGTAAATTAATTCACCTGCATCGTTTTCAATTGTCTCGCTAAATGTACCTGTAATTTGTAATCCACTATTTAGCTCAGCTGTTGCATAGTTCTCAGAGCGAATTGCTTTTTCTAAACCTTCTTTTCCACCTGTTTTAAAGGCCATTGTTTTAGAAAATGTTTCAAGCGCATCTGTTAATTCTTCAAAGGATTCACAAACAAATAGTTGTGGTTGCATTTTTGTTACGTCATAAGTTGTCCCTGTACATGCTTCGATAGAAAATGGAACCTTTTCTACAGCGTCTGTTAAGCAATGTTTGCTTTCGCCAACAGAAGAAAGGAGACCAGCACCATATATTTTTGGATCATCTATATTTCCGATTAATCCATATTCTACTGTCCACCAGAAAAGACGTGAAATTTGTTCAGCTTCTGATAAACCAGAAACTAAGTTTTGTTTTTCAATTACAGCATTTTCAGCAGCCTTAACTTCATCAGGAGTAGAAGTAGGGCTTTCTTTTACTATCGTTAATGTACGAACAGCTTCAAATGCATCATGTTCTTCTTTTGTAGAGAAAGCTTTTGCACCAATTTGCCCAAAACGTTTCACATATTTTGCATATGTAGGATCAAGTAAAATCGGTGCGTGTCCTGCGGCTTCGTGTACGATATCTGGAGCTGGTGTGTACTCGATATTTTCTACTTTCCGAATATCTGTTGCGATCGGTAGTAATCCGTGTCCTTGAAAATCGAAGAATGCTACGCCGGGAATAAGTCCGTCAATCGTTACAGCGCCCCAGCCACTTGGTGCCAAACACTCATTCATTTCTTCTACTTTTGGAATTGCATCTATATTAATACCAGATGATTGTAGTCCGTTCACATAGGCTGGATGAGCAACGTCTTTTAAGAAGCTATGATTTTGTCTCATAATATAACGCCACACAGCGTGATTCACCGGTGTGTATTGATCATAATGTTGTGTGGATACGAATGGTTTTAAATGCGATGGAATTTCTGTTTTCTTTGTCATTTAGACATCCTCCTTTTTTTCTATAAAATTGAATATCGATTTCGTATAGCTTGTATCACCTCCCTTCATTATTTGTAAGCGCTTATAAAATTTTATCATAAGATTCGGAATTATTTAACATCTGTTTCTGTGAGAAATAGAAAAAGCCCCTATCGGAAAATCCGATAGGGGCGAAAGAATCGCGGTACCACCCTATTTGTAAGTGAAAATATACTTACATCTCAATTAATGATAACGGAAAAATTCCGTCTTTTCCTTCATGCATAAAAGCACTACGAAAAAGAAGCTCCAGAATTGTAATTCATACTTATATATGTGCTAATTTCCACCGACCATTAGCTCTCTGTAACAGGGATATAAGATACTACTGCGATTCTTTCAACGCGTATATATGAAATTGTGTAAGAGGATGGACGCAAAAAAGTCCCTATCGGAAAATCCGATAGGGACGATAAAAATCGCGGTACCACCCTATTTGTAAACAACTAATTGTTTACCACTCACTTTACGATAACGGAAAGATCCGTCTTTCTCTTCATGCATAAAAAGCATTACGGGAAAGAAGCTCCAGAATTGTAATTCACGCTTATATATGTACTGATTCGCACCAACCATCAGTTCTCTGAGACAGTGATATAAGTCGCTACTAGTATTCCTTCAAAGCCGATATATAATTCGTTTAACTAAACTATGTTTTGTATTATAAAACTATATTAAAAAAATTGTCAACAAAAATTTTTTATCCCGTGTTAATGAGCAGTAAAATTCCTACCTCAAAATTCGGTTGGAGCAAAGAAGTGAGATGGGAGATTAACTGCCCGTAACTCCCGATTGGTGAAGGGTAATAATCAGTGGGGATGAACGAAATCTCTACTGATTAAAGTTTCACTTTATTTCACTTCTAAATTAACAGTTAAATTAGAGGTATTGCCAGCTGCATCAGTTGCTACAATGTGAATAGTATTTTTTCCTTCTTGTAATTGAGTACGGTCGAAATAAATGTCATAGCTTTTCTCCCAAGGGTTCAGGAATGCCTGGTCCCATACACCATTTCCGTTAATTTCATATTGCATTCTCACTGGAATACCAGGTGCTATCCAACCAGATTCTGACATCCAATCTAGTAGAATATCATCAACTTTTCCTCTAATTACGAGATTTTCTTGGTCAACTTCGTATGTTAACTTAGGTGCAGTTCGATCAAGAAATACAGCAGCTGTTTGTTTTGTTTCTCCGCCAGAATTAGAAGCAACTGCTTCGATTTGATATAGCCCGTCAGCTAAAGGAGTGCCATCTGCTTTTGTACCATTCCATTTGAAAGGTTTGTATCCAGGAGTTGCATTTTTAGCTTGATGGATAATCCCTTGATACGTTACACGTTCTTTCGTAACTAAATTTGCATGCAATGTTACATCATCCACAGGCGCAACTAAATAGTAGTTGATGAGATTATCATCTAGTACGTGGTCGCCATTTGGGCTAAAAGTAGAATTAATAATTTCAAGTCCATCGATACGTTTATAATCTTTAGGCTCGATACTAAATGTGAATGGAATTCGAATTTCTTCTTTTGCCCCTTGTTCTTTTACATATACATTTCCAGTATACACACCTTGTGGTAGTGAGCTATCTACAGTGATAGTAAATGGTTTTTCGGTACTACTATTCGGTTGAATGCTAATCGATGAAGGGACAGAAGCTTTTACTTTTGTGTTTGTGTTTGCATCTAGTAACTCCACACGAGTTGAAAAACTTTTCTTTTTACTAGAAAGGTTTTGTAATGTAACATTTTGCGTCAGTTTTACTTTTCCACTATTTGGCTTAATAAGACCAAAGCTGACATTGTTAGGTTTTACTAATACATTTGTTTGAGCTGCTTTCGGAATGTTAATTAAACCAGATCCTTGTGCCATAACAGGGTATGTATTTTCATTGACATCATGTAATGTTTTTGCATTGTTAGCAAGAGCCGCTTTCAATTGTTCTGTCGTCCAATCAGGATGCATTTGACGCAAGAGGGCAACCGCTCCAGCTACTTGCGGAGCAGCCATACTTGTTCCGTTATGCGATTCATAGCCGCCTCGCGGTACTGTACTAGTAATTTGTACTCCAGGTGCAACAACATCAGGCTTTATTAGCCAACTTCCTTGTGATGGTCCTCTTGAACTAAAGTTACCGATAAGTTCTGTTTGCTTTGGTTGTCCAATTTTTATATTTTTCTTTCGTTTTGTAATTAAAGTTTTTAATTCTTCCCCATTTGTATTTGATAATTGCATTACTGGGACAGCTAGATGTTCACGTGAAAAATATTCCGGCATCATATTAATTTCTTTTTCGCTAGAGATTAATAACACACCAAGTGCACCAGCTTGTTTCGCTTGTTCTGCCTTTACTAATGTACTAGAAGTACCTTGTAAAATAAGTGCGAATTTCCCTTTCACATCTTGTTTTGCATAATCACTTGGATTGCCATAACCAACGTATACAAGAGGGGAATCATTTCCTATTGGAAAATCGGATTTTGATAACGGTAACCCTTGATATGTTTTGCTGGAACCAGCTACTTGGAATGTTGGAAACGGGATAGAAACCGTAGATGCTCCAACAGAAATGACACTACTTGCGTTACCGGGAGCATCAACAGACCAAGGTTTTGGTCCGTCATTTCCATTTGAAACGACAGTAGTAACACCAAGTTTCGCTGCTCGTTCTAACGTTAATGTTACAGGCTGATCAGGTACATTTAAATCCTGCCCAAGGGAGAGGTTTAACACATCCGCACCATCTTGAATCGCTCGCTCAATCCCTTGGATAATATCATCTGTTGTACCAGTTCCACCGTCATTCATTACACGATAGGCTAGAATAGAAGCGTTTGGAGCAACGCCTTTAATTTTTCCATTACCCGCAATAATTCCAGCTACATGAGTACCATGTACGTTACCATCCATTGGATCGCTATCTTCATCAACCGTGTCATATCCACCGATATAATTTGCCTTTAAGTCAGGGTGTGTATAGTCTACGCCAGAGTCGATAATGGCTACTTTCATGCCTTTTCCATCAAGCGGTTTGCCAGATGGATCTTTTAAATTCCACGCGTCAGGTGCACCAATTGTCGGTCCACCGATATTTGGTGCTTCTTCGTTAGTAGTACTTTTTGATGTTTCATGCAATTTATATGTTAAGTTCGGATAGACTGCTTTTACTTCAGGTAAAGAGGCAAGAGAGGTAATTTGATCTCCAGGAACTGAAATAGAGAATCCGGAAAATAACGTATTATACACTTCTTTAATTTTTGCACCAGGTGCTTTTTCTTTTATTTTCTTAGTCGTATCTTCTTGTGCTTTTTTTAGCTCAGCATGATAAGACTGCGCATTACTATTTTGTAAATCTGGAGCATGCTGAATATTACTTTGAGCAGCGAGAGGTGCATGTTGCAATTCTACAATTACTGATATTTCTTTTGTTGTTTTCGTTTCAACATTTTGAGCAATTTTATGTTCTCCCCACTGTTCAATCGTTGTTTTTAATTGTGGACTAAATTGCTTCTCCTTTTGTAGTGATTCAGCATGAGCGCTTAAAGCTCCAAAACTAGAAAAGACAAGCGCCATGCTTAATAGTGTAGATGTAGTTTTTTTCATTGATACTCCCCCTAATAAAAAAGTGCCAATATTCAGAAATGTAATCTTACATTTTAGTTAGAACTTATAAATATAAATGTTGGCTAAACTATACTTTCGACATAATTCATACCAATCCTCTATGAATTGAAAATTTCTTGGGGAATTTTTTCTGATTATGTCGAATCGATATTTTTCACATATTGTAGGAAGAAAGTGAGGAATGCTATGAGGGAAATGGAGTGATGGTATGAAAAGGCTAATGGTAAGTGGTAGTGTAGTGTTGTTTATGTTTTTATGTTCTATCACTATTACTAGTGCAGAAAATAATAGTGTGAAAGTTGCTTTTATTCGTCATCATAACCTTTGGATTAAAGTTGATGGGAAAGAAATACAGATTACAAAAGGAGAGTACATAACAGGGCCGAAGTGGTCATATGACGGGGAGTGGCTAGCATATGTAAAAGGGAAGAAACAAAGTATTCTTGAGTTATATCGGCTGAAAGATGGAAAAAAAGTTACGCCGTTTCACTCAGAAGCATCGAATTATCAATGGTCACCAACAGAAAATATAATTGCATTTATATTTACAGGTACATTAAATACATTTGATGTAGAAAAAAAGAATGCAGATTTTGAAAATGTATCGGCTGGTGTAGGGGATTATGCATGGTACCCTGATGGAAAGAACTTTCTTGTATCCTCTGAAGCGAACTTACTTCCAACAGGATGGACAGGGGCTCAGCTATATGAAGTGCAAAAAGATGCACATATGAATCCTCACAAAATGAAGCATTTGTATGCATTGCCAAATGAACATGATGATTTTCTAGCGCTAGTAGCAAGTGGCTTTAAGTGGTCACCAGATCAAAAGTGGATTTCATTTTTAGCGGTACCGACAGCTTCATGGTCAGCTGATAGTAATACGCTTTGCTTAGTTCGTGCAGATGGAAGTCGGTTTGAAAAAGTAGATCAAATGTTATTAAACGAACAATGGTTTCAATGGGCACCATCAAAAAATATATTAGCTTATATTGAAGGGAGCGGAAGAGTTACATTAGAAAATAAACATTTAAAAGTAAAGGAATTGCCAGCACTTCAGCAGAACATATTTACGCCGAAAGGATATGTTGATTGGGATTTTGTATGGAAGAACGATAGAGTAATTATCGTTTCACGAGCAAAAGAGGCAGGAATAGAAACTCCACCAGAAAAAAGGCCACTACCATCTTTATATGAGGTCGATAGTACAAGTAATGCACAGCATCAAATCACAAAGAAAACGAACAAGCAAGGGGATTACCACCCGATCTTCATGAAGAAGAGTAATCAATTAATTTGGATACGTTCAGACCGTAAGAAAGCGGATGTATGGCTTGCTCATAAAGATGGGAAACAGGAAAAGAAGTGGATTGAAAATATAGATGTACCAGCGTGGTATTATGAGAAATGGAATTGGGGAAATGTTATCTCGGTGAAATAACAATAAAAAACTGCCTAAAAAATCATTTTAGGCAGTTTTTTATTGTTATTTATGTGTTTTATTTGGCTTTTTTTTCGCTGGGTTTCCGTTCCCTTGTCGCTTTCTATTTTGTTCATCTTTTGCTTGTTTTTCATGTAGTGTATCTAAAAATTCATTCGAGTTACTCATGTTTATATCTCTCCTTTCATTTTGTCATGATTACTATAACCATTTAGGAGGATAATCATGAGTTAGAAATTAGGCACTTAATTTTCTTCGATAATGTAAGTAAAATATTCCATACATAACAAATAGCATGAGTAAAACTTGTATCTCTACATTTTCTTTTAAAAAAGCTGCGATAGGGTCTGGTAAGTACGGTGATTTATCGTTTGTGCTTAAACCTAACCATTTATTTAAGAGGCTAATGGTACAAAACATAAAAACACCGGACCAGCTTGCCGTAATTGCTTTTTGTTTAATTTTTGTTTCACGTTCATCATCTGCAATCCAAGGATTAGCAGTTTTATCACTACTAAAGAAGCCGTTTATATATCCCCATACAATCATTCCAATAAAGACAATTATCCATTTCATATATGTAATTCTCCTTTCGGTGTAAAAAGTATTTTACATGTAATATTGTAATATTTTACAAACCTTCGTGTCAAACCTTTTTTACATATCGGTTTTTATACAGCAGGAATAAAGAATGCAATAGGGAAGAAATATGTGTGAGGATTTTATAGTAAGAGGAGACTGAATATGAAAATCGTTTTTGTTCGGCATGGTGAAGGTGAACATACAACGGATTTACCAGAAAGTTTACAAGTGTTTGACCCACCATTGACGAGAGTAGGAAAGGCTCAAGCTAAGTTACTTCAACGTGATGTATCATTACAAGAAGCGGATATATTAATTGTTAGTCCTACACTTAGAACTTTACAAACGGCGACAATATGGAGTGCGAAAGTAGCTTGTCAAAAAATAGTCCATCCATATGTATCTCCACGTATTTTTCCTTATCGAGAAGGAGCGAAAACATTACCGTGCGATTATATAGTAGATCAGGGAATGATAACAAAGTTATTTCCGCATTTTTCGATAGAGAAAAGCTCAAATAATCAGTTATGGAAGGAAGGTATAAACACTATTTCAGAGAATAGTTTTCAGCAAATAGTAGATGAATTTCTTCTTTGGTGTTATGAACTGGGTGCGGAAAGAATTTGCATTGTATCTCACGATGGAACAATTACAGCATATAGGCAATATTTACATAAAGTCGTTTTAACTAGATCAGATTTTTTGAAAGAAACAGGTATATATGAAATGGATTTATCCCATAAAAGTCTGATTGATAAGGGCTGATTATAGGATGGAGGTTGTTTGTTGAATATTGCATTAGTAGTTGGTTTTAATTCGGATTTAGAGGCGCAATCAATACGAGCATCTCTTGAGTATTTTGGTGCAAGAGTTGTGACATATTGGATTGGTAGACCGAAAGATTTTGTGGAAGTTCTTTCTGGAAAGAACTTATTTAACGATATTAATTATATTATTTTTTGCTTTCATGGTGAAGAAGGGAAGTTTGTCATGGAAGAGTTAGGCGAAGAAGTATATGAACAAGATGAACCGAGAGGGTATTTTGGTAAAGCAGAAATTTATAAATATGCAAAATTGCATAATACACATATTGTAAATAGCGGGTGCACATTAGGGGAGCAAAAACTTGCAAAATCTTTTTTACATAGTGGTGCAAAATCATATATGGGATCGATTGATTATGTAGATGGAAATGCAGCACTTATGTTTACTATACGCTTATTTTATGGGGTTATTAACCATGGGAAAACGTTAGAAGAAGCGTTTCAAGAAGCGAGTTTAATTGATGAGGAGACACATACATTTCGATTCTATAATTAGTGTGAAACACGTTTATTCTATATTCGAATAAACGTGTTTCACATTTAACTCACAATTTTTTTGCATTTTTTTCAATGAAAATGATTATCACTTGTGGTATGATATGTTCAAGTTTTTACAGGTAATAAAAGTTACTATATAAACGTTAGTTTTTAATGTTTCATACACATGTCATGAATTATTCATAATTAACGTTTGAAAAATGAGTAACTAATGTTATTATATTAACTGTAACTAACTTAATTACAACTTTAGGAGGAAGATATGGTTATTCAATTTTTAAGAGAAAACAAAGCAGTTTCTTTTGTATTAGCAGTAATTCGAGTATATCTTGGTTACACATGGTTAATGGCTGGAATCGGTAAACTACAAGGAAAAGGATTCGATGCAACAGGTTATTTGCAAGGCGCAATTGAAAAATCTAAAGGTGCACAACCGGCTGTTCAATCTTGGTGGGCATCATTCTTACAAGAATTTGCAATTCCAAATGTAGATTTGTTTAATACGCTTGTAACATGGGGAGAAATTTTAGTCGGAATTGGTTTAATTGTAGGCTGTTTAACAAAAACAGCGGTCTTTTTTGGTCTTGTAATGAACTTTTCCTATATGTTTAGTGGGTCAATTGGTGTGAACCCTGAGATGGTTATCTTATCTATGTTTGTTCTTGTTGCCGGTATGAACGCTGGGAAATTTGGAATGGATGGCTTCGTTATCCCGAAAGTATTAGGATCAAAAACTCAAAAACGCCAAAAGCAAGCTGCTTAATATATGAAAATGGGTATCTCACAATGAGATACCCGTTTATGTTATTTTTCAATTTTGATCGGATTGTTCTTAAAGAAGTCTTGTACATACCCGACAAATTCTTGTGGTTCTTGGCGAAATGGTGCATGATAACCTTTTTCAATAATATGTAAAGTGCTATTTTTTAAGAATTGATGATACGTTTCTCCTTCTTTCCAAGAAACGCTACTATCATTTCTGCCCCATATAATTAAAGTTGGCTGTTTCATTTCATTCGCATTAATTTTAAGACGTCTAGGCCATAGTTTCATTTTGTTATAATGTTCTTCATCATTACGTTTGAATTTCACTTTGCTCTCATCATAATCTGTAATAGAAGAAACGGCATTTAAATCAGTCGACAATTGTGGTTTTGGTGAGCCTTGTTTATTAACGAATGTATGAGGGCCACCTGTAGCATCAGTTAAAATAAGGTGAGTAACTGCTTCAGGATATAAATATGTTAAATTTAGAGAAATTTCTCCCCCCATGGAATGCCCCAGTATTGCGAATGAATCATATCCTAGTTTTTTCATTAATTTATAATACAAATTTGCATGAGTTGGAAAAGAATAATAAAAATCCATTGGCTTAGATGAGCGCCCGAATCCCAAAGCATCTACAGAAATAATTGTATGATCTTTTGCTAAATCGGAGTAGATCTTTTGAAAACCATCTGATGACCCTCCAAAGCCATGAATCATAAGTAAAGGTGGTTTTTCATTACCAATCTTTTTAAAGTAAATGGTTTGACCATCTATTTCTACCATTTTTTCCTCGGTAGCTAGTTTCGCTGTAATTGTATTTTTAACTTGCTTTACTTGTTCTACTGGCTTTTCTGCTGCACTACATCCTACTAATAGTGTAAGAGTAAGACAACCTACCATAAAATAGCTAAATCGCTTCAATTAGGTGTCTCCTTTCTAACATAACGCTGTATCTATCATAGCAAATAGCATATTACGATTTCCAGGAAGTTGGCTACCATTTTTTATCATAAGAGGTGAAAGGAGCGTTTCTTGGAAATTTTCTGTTTGAAGAAATTGACGAAATGTAAATTGTGAGTGTGGGACATCAATTCGTACTATACCATTCCAACATTCACATATCTTTTTTAATAATTGAATAGAATCTTCTTCTTGCTTGGCGATAAGTGGATTGATACATAATATATTGCCCTTTCGTATGCATAATGAAAAAGCTTCTATACAGTTATTTCTTTCAATTTTAAAAGAGTGTACGGCCCTTGGTAATAGCAAAGAGTAAAGTAGAGAACGATTCATACCAGTTGCAATTTGATCGAGAGAAGTAAGAGATATAAGGTCTTCTTCTTGTACTTGTTGTAAGTGAGAAGGGGACGTCTTAATAGTTTGCTTTTCAAAACGATGAATCGTTGTTGCTGTTTGAAATCCGCATGATGTGTATAGAGGTTCGCCAGCTTTTGTCGCAATAAGTGCAATGGGTTGTTTTGGATGAATTTGTTCCAAGCAATGATTTAGCAACATGCGCCCGATTCCGCGTCCTTGAAAATTAGGGTGAACGATTAACATACCAATGGAAGTGAAGTTACTTGTAAAGGGAAATACTCCTCCAGTCGCAATGAGTTTGTTTTCATGAATGTAACCTACAAGTGTGCCGATAGAAAGATACATTTCGAATTGTTTTTTCATAAAAATTTCATCGTGTAACCATCCAACAGATTTGCAAAGATTAAGTAATTCAAAAATAAAAGATTCATTTAGCTTTACTATTTTCATAAAGGCTCACCGCATTTCTATTTATTTTCATAAACATAGAGTCAAAATGTAAAAAAAGAGATTTACGTTAAATGAAATCCAACTTGTTTATATTTAAATTGTAAAGGGCAGGATAGTTGATACGAAGAGACAAAGTTATACAAATTATAACTGATATTTACATAAGTTAACAAAAAATTTACATACAGCTAATTTTCTCTTAATAGTCTTCCATTAAATTTGATAGTGGGAAATGAATAACCTAATTAGGGGGACAAGACAGTGAAAAAGTTTGTGAAAAAAGCATGGCCATTTGCAGTTGTGGCATCATTAGCAGTTACTTCGGTAGCAACATGGAATTTTACTCGTTCTAGTGAGGTTAATGCAGATGAGAACGGAAGCAATGCAAAGATTAAAAATGTTATCGTATTAATTGGGGATGGTATGGGCCCTTCATATATGACGGCTCACCGTTATATGAAAGATAATCCAAAAACCTTTGAAATGGAATCTACAGAATTTGATAAGCATCTTGTAGGAACACAAAAAACATACCCAGAAGATGAGCATGAAAATATTACAGACTCTGCATCAGCAGCAACAGCTATGTCAGCAGGGATTAAAACATATAATGCTGCAATTGCAGTTGATAATGATAAAGCGGAAGTGAAAACGGTTCTTGAGCAAGCGAAAGAAAAAGGGAAATCAACGGGACTTGTTGCAACTTCTGAAATTACACATGCAACACCAGCTGCTTTCGGTGCGCATGACATTAGCCGTAAAAATATGGACGCAATTGCAAATGATTATTTTGATGAGAAAATTAAAGGGAAGCATAAAGTAGATGTTATGCTTGGCGGCGGCGTAAAGAACTTTGTTAGAAAAGATCGTAATCTTACAGAAGAGTTTAAGAAATCTGGTTATAGCTATGTAACGGATCGAGATCAATTGTTAAATGATAAAAATGATCAAATTCTTGGTTTATTTGCACCAGGTGGATTAGATAAAATGATTGACCGTAATGATAAAACACCTTCATTAGAAGAAATGACTAATGCAGCAATTGAGCGTTTGAACAAAAATAAAAATGGTTTCTTCTTAATGGTGGAAGGAAGTCAAATCGACTGGGCTGGACATGATAATGATATCGTTGGTGCAATGAGTGAAATGGAAGACTTCGAAAAAGCTTTCAAAGCAGCGATTGAGTTTGCGAAAAAAGATAAAAATACGTTAGTTGTTGCAACGGCAGACCACGCTACAGGTGGATTATCTTTAGGTGCCAATGGCGAGTATAACTTTAAAGTAGATCCAATTAAAGCTGCAAAACGCACACCAGACTTTATGGCAAATGAGATTGCAAAAGGTGCAAATGTAGAAGAAACATTGAAAAAGTATATTGATTTACAATTAACTCCAGAAGAAATTCAAGCTGTAAATGATATAGCTCCGTCAAAAGATGTAACAAAGATTGATAATGCAATTGAAGATATTTTCAATAAGCGCTCGGTTACAGGCTGGACAACTGGTGGACATACAGGGGAAGATGTGAACGTGTATGCATTTGGTCCAGGTAAATACTTATTCTCAGGCGTTCAGGAGAATACAAATATAGCGAAACGTGTCTTTGATATTGTTGGCGGCGGCGATCCGAATAAAGGAAGACGTTAATTAAGAGCGAAAGTGAGGCGAAATGCCTCACTTTTCTTTTTAGGAGTTGGGAATATGGGGAAGTTATTTAGAAAATTAAGATTCCTTCTAGTATTTGTAGTATTAATAGTTGGATGTCAACAAGAAGAGAATAACGTAGAACAAAAATCTACTACTAAAAAATCTGAGGAAAAGGTACAAATAACAAAAGAAGAAGAGAGATCTATTCAAGATGTTATTACTACATTTGTGCGAACGACAAATGAAAAAAATCTTGCAGAACATATGGAGTTATTTTCAAAGAAGATGCCTAGTGCTGAAGACTTAAAAACACAAAAAGAAGCCGCATTTCAAAAGGGAAATAAGAAGATTGAATTGGAACATATAGATATGAAAGCTAGTAAAGTAGGGTATGTTATTGTTGAAACGAAAGAAAAGGAAGTAGACGATAGTGTCACTCTTCAAAAGAAAGTACGGTACGCTCTTGGAAAAGAAGATGAGAAATGGAAGATTGAAGAGGTTCGCACGATAGAGAAAAAATAACGTGAAACTTTAATAAGTGTGGGAGTCACACCTCCAAAAAATGGTATAAAAAAAGGTTCTCATTGGCGAGAACCTTTTTTTATAGTGGTAGCATAATTTGATTTGAGCATGCCTCAATATCATCAATATCTTGACGAATTGTGGCCATTTTATTATCAAGATCTTCAGCTTTCATTGCTGCATCATGTAGTTCATCTTTTAAATACTCCGGTATTTTCCCTTCATATTTATAATAAAGTTTGTGTTCTAAACTTGCCCAAAAGTCCATTGCCAGTGTACGTAACTGAATTTCTGCAAATACATCTTTTGTACCAGAATTCAGTGATAAAGGATATTTAATAATCATGTGTAAACTTTTATATCCGTTTCGTTTTGGGTTAGCGATATAATCTTTTACTTCAATGACTTCCATATCTTCGCGTTTTTGAATGACTTCTTTCAAATGATAAATATCTTCTACGAAGCAACATGTAATACGAATACCAATAATATCTTGTAAATGTGTTTGAGCGTTTTCAACTGTTGGTAATAAGCTTTTGCGTTCTAGCTTTTTAATAATACTTTCAGGTTGTTTTAGTCTTGTTTTTATATGTTCAAACGGGTTGTAATCCTCTAGAAATTGAGCTTCCCGGTTCATAATTTCAAATTTAGTTTTTAACTCTTCTAAAGCAAATGTATATGGTAATACAAAAGCTTTCCAGTAGTTAACTGTTGATTGATTATATTCCATTTATATACACACCTTTTCCTATTTACAAGTGAGGTTGTTATTATACTAAATACCAAATCATATAAGCACAAGCAGCAAATGATGAGATCATAAAGCGATATTTAGTTTTCATACTTTCAACTCCTTTCAAGTAAGATTCTATATAAATAAACGTGATTGTTAATAAGTTCACTATGTACAATTTCTATAGTAATAGATTCGTGTGAATTTCGTATGAACTAATTGTTTCAGCTTTTTGTCTTTTTTGCTGTTAATCATAATTATTATTCGGATTTAAAGTGTTTTCATTTGATTTATCCATTTGTATAAATTAATGTATATTTAAATTTATAGTTATTAAGGAGGATATATGGTGAACTTTGAAGAATTAGCAATTGCTAGACGTTCTGCAATGAAATTTATACAAGGTATAGAAATCCCTGATGAGGATTTTAAAAAAATATTTGAGTTAACTAAGCTTTCTCCATCTTGCTATAATTTGCAGCACACACATTATGTTGTAATTCGTGATCAAGAGCGAAAAGAAAGATTAAAAGAATTAGCGTTCGGTCAATATAAAGTATCGAGTGCATCAGCGGTAGTGCTCGTTTGTGGTGATAAAAGAGCATACCAAAATGTTGAAAATATTTACTTCGGTATGAAAGTTTTAAAAATGATTGATGAATGCGAATATGAAGATACCATTAGGCAAACGAAAGGTTTATATGAAGGAAAAGGAGAGCGTTTCATGGAGGATGAAGCGATTAGAAATGCTTCGTTAAGTGCGATGACTTTTATGTACGCAGCTAAATATTATGGCTATGATACATGTCCAATGATTGGTTTCGATGAAAAAGCAGTACAAAGTGAATTAAATATGCCAGAGCATGTAATACCTGTTTTAATGATTACGATAGGGAAAAGTGATACGACTAAAGTTCGTCCAAGAGGATATCGAAAGCCAATTAGTGAGTTTGTTACATACGAATCGTTTTAATAAAATTTATTTAACTATAAAAACAAGGGGATTCTAAATAGAATCTTCTTGTTTTTGCAATTGACAAATAGAATGAAGTTTTATAATATATAAATCGTAATCATTACGTTTTAGTTTGCAATCTTTGAAAGAAAGGAGAATTACCTATGCGTGTAAATATTACATTAGCTTGTACGGAGTGCGGTGATCGTAATTATATTTCTAAAAAAAATAAACGAAACAATCCAGAACGTATCGAATTAAAAAAATATTGTCCACGATTAAAGCGAGTAACGTTACATCGTGAGACGAAGTAGAAGACTAGAGATATCTCTAGTCTTCTTTTGTTAATAAGTTTTGGTTTTCTTTGTTATAATTACCTTAAATTGTAACGAAGGAGAGGGTATGGTGAATCAAAAAGATAAAGAAAGAAAAGAGCACGTAGCTCATATTATTGAAATTCCAGATGAATATAGGCTTGTTGTAGATGATCAAGAAGGGGTTGATGACCCGTATCATCTATTATGGTGGGGACATAAAGGTGATGAGGAGAAACAGATACAAATTACATTAAATAGACATACTGGTAATTTAATTGAATTTAGGATAGATGATGGAAATTCTTTTTCGAGTGATAAGGGAGCGATAGAGGAGAATAAAGCAAGAGAGGTTGCAAATACATTCTTAAAAAAATATACAAAAGAAGGATATGAATTCTATACATATGTAACGGTTAAGGACGACAGGCGCGGTTGGAAAGAAGTAAATTATATGCAAGAAGTGAATAGCTATCCATTGCCGAATACTGGGTGTGTTGTGCGAGTGCACCCTTCAGGTAATGTTTTGCATTTTCATTACAATGGACAAAAAGCCATAGAGAAAAAAACGTTATGGCCAAGTGAAATTGTTGGGGAGAATATCGTTTTAGAAAATTTGAAAGCTAGACAAGATATGAGACTTGTATTTGTAGATTTAACATACTCTTCATGTGAGTATGAAAACGGGGAAGAAGTAAAAGGGTACCATCTTGTATATGAACCAGAGCCTAGTCATGCGTTTATTGATGCAAGTACAGGTAAAGATTTATATGGGCCAGAACACTATAAATTACCTTCTACAGTACTTGTTGATAAACCGCTAAAGAGTAGTCAAAAAAAAAGATGTGTTTGATTTATTTGATTGGGACAAGGGGAAGTTTGTCAAAATAGATGAAAAAGTAGATGAGGATGAAGTCCGGATAAAATTTGTATTAAAAGAAGAATTACAAAAAGAAATAGAAGAGAAGGATTCATATTCAATGGATGAGTTTTATAAAAAACATTTTCCAATGTTGAAACATAATGAATTCGTTGTAATTACTCTAGATAAAGAAACAAATCAATTGCTTTCTTTTTTTATGTGGAAGGATGAGAAAAAAAGGAAAACAATCTTATCAAGAGAGCAATGTTTAAGCAAGGCACTTCAATTTTTAGAGCATATTATCCCAGATGCGACAAAGTATGTTCAACTTTGGGATAATTATGAGGAGGAAGAGGGGATAGAGAGGTTTTCCTTTTCAATCTATGTAAATGACATTCACGTAGAGCGGAAATATATTATGATCAACATCAATGCAGAAAATGGAGCTGTGATGCACTACTCTGGAGAGTCTGGCAACTTTATAAAAGAATTACTTACATATGAAACAACACCAAAAGTAACAAAAGAAAAAGCGTTAGAAATATACAGAGAGGCTATCCGAGTTAAATTAGAATGGTTTTTAGATCATGATGCAGAGGAAACCCAGTACAAACTACTGTACAAACAAACGACAGATGAAAAACATAAAGAACCTTTTGATTGTAGTCGGGAAATTCGTTATATTGATGCTCAAACTGGGAGAAAGATTTGGAGTAAGTAAAATAAAAAGAGTTATTTTTCAAAGAATATAAAAATAACTCTTTTTATTTTTATAATTTGCCTGTTCGTTTTTCAAAAGTAAATGTGATAGGAAGATCGGAATGAGAACTATCGTTTTTAAATGTTACTTTCCATTCTTTAGTATGGGCTTTAATTTCAAAATTAAGAAGATTCATTGCTCTACGTTTATCTATTTCTAAAAACATATTATGAATTTCCGGTTCTTGCTGTAAATTAAGAGCCTTTAGTGTGACTGTAAATGTGAAAAAATTCTGCCCTTCATATACTATCCTTGCTATTTTTGTTTTTGGTGTATTTAACACTACATAAAAACGGTCTGATTGAGTTAATTGTACAGAGTCATCGGTAATTTCATTCTCGTTAGTTTGAAGTTCAACTAAGAAAGATGTACTACGGGAAGAATCTGTTTTGCTTGTAATATGTAATTCAGTAGGAATCATGGGTATTTCATAAAACTCATTTTTTATTATAGTATTGTAGTCTTCTGAAAATTTACGAACTTCTTTTGGAAAAGAGTCTTCTTCTTGTGTATTTAAAAAGGTTTTATGTTGCTTTGGAAATTTTTTATTAAACTTTAATGTTTCTTTAAAGTAATAATTGGATCCAGTCAAAAATAAACAACTACAAATTAATAAAAAAATTCGATACGGATTTTGAAAGTGAAAGAAAAATAGTATACATGTAATAATTCCAATTACATAGAGAATAAAGATAAGTAGTTCTAGTTTTGAGTGAAAGGAAAAACCATAGTTATGAAAAAATTTCATTCCAGTTATAATTTGAGCTCCAAAAAATAAAGAAATTCCAAATTGAAAAAATAATAAATCAGGCCCTCTTTTAATAACAAAAGTAATGAACGAAATGAAAAGTAAAAATCCCCCTAAATAAATTGTTACATTTAATAATCGATCTAATGTAATCATGAATAGTGTCCCCTTTAATAGCATATTCATATATAAATAACAATTTCTTTTAATTATAATATAACAATAAAATATTTTAAATGTTAGAAGTGTTGAGTTTTATAAATAAACTGTACAGACACAAACAACCTCACGCCTACATACACATAATAAAGACCACTATTTTGGCGGAGGTGAAAGGTTTGAGTCTATTCGCCGCAATTGGATATATGGTTCGAGAAGTGTTTGTCTTTGTTTCTTATGTAAAGAATAATGCGTTCCCGCAGCCGTTATCATCAGATGATGAGAGAAAGTACTTAGAGTTAATGGAGCAAGGTGATGCTCAAGCGAGAAATCTTTTGATTGAACATAATTTACGGCTTGTAGCTCATATCGTTAAAAAATTTGAGAACACAGGAGAAGATGCAGAAGATTTAATTTCAATTGGTACGATCGGGCTCATTAAAGCGATCGAGAGCTATTCTGCAGGAAAGGGAACAAAGCTTGCGACGTATGCAGCACGCTGTATTGAAAATGAAATTTTGATGCATTTACGTGTACTAAAGAAAACGAAAAAAGATGTTTCACTTCATGATCCGATTGGGCAAGATAAAGAGGGCAATGAAATATCGCTTATTGATATATTAAAATCAGAGTCTGAAGATGTAATTGATATGATTCAGCTTAGTATGGAGTTAGAAAAAATTAAAGAGTATATCGATATTTTAGACGAAAGAGAAAAAGAAGTGATTGTGAAACGTTTTGGACTTGGGCTAGATAAGGAGAAAACACAGCGGGAAATCGCTAAGGCGCTTGGTATTTCTAGAAGCTACGTATCAAGGATTGAAAAGCGTGCTTTAATGAAGATGTTCCACGAGTTTGTAAGGGCAGAGAAAGAGAAAAAAGCGAAAGAGTAAAGTGTATTAGAAGCAGCCATATTTTAAAAGGGGCTGCTTTTCTTATTGTAAATAAGAAAAGAAAACGCGTTATGCTAAGAAGAAATACATGTTCACTGTTGAAAATGACGGATTCTATCTGTAATATTAGAAGGTGCTAAATAATTTAAGAATAATACCATACTTAGTTTTCTGTATGTATAATAAGGCTGCTTTATATGATATGTGGGAATAAGAACCAATTTTACATATGATATAGAAAGAAAAGAAGGGAAAACTAAAGTTATAGACTGATTAGGGGGTTTCGCAATTTGCGACGTACATTATATCGACTTATGATAGAACTTACAAATGGTCGCTTTACTTCTTATATATTACGTAAATTTGCACAATCTCGTTTGAGCTCTATCATTATTCCATCGTATGCGAAAGTTTTTCAAATTAATCAAGATGAGATGGAAAAGGGCTTGAAGGAATATAGAACATTGCATGAATTATTTACGCGTAAGCTAAAAGAAGGAAAGCGTAGTATTGATACAGATGCATCGAGTATCGTTAGTCCTGTTGATGGTGTTTTTGCAGATCATGGTCCTATTGAGGATACAAAAACATTTGATATTAAAGGAAAGCGCTATTCAATTGTGGATATGCTAGGTAATGAAGAACGTGCAACGCGATATGCAGGCGGTACATATATGGTAATTTATTTGAGTCCAAGTCACTATCATCGCATTCATAGTCCGCTTTCTGGTTCTGTGACTGAAAGATTTGTACTCGGTAGAAAATCATATCCGGTAAATGCAGCTGGTATGGAATACGGGAAAGAACCGCTGTCAAAAAATTATCGTTCTGTTACAGAAATAAGCAGTGATGGTGAGCATATGGCTCTTGTAAAAGTAGGTGCCATGTTTGTTAATAGTATCGAGCTTTTGCATGAGAGAGATACTGTTCAAAAAGGTGAAGAAATGGCATACTTTACATTTGGTTCAACAGTTGTGTTATTGTTTGAAAAAGATATGATAGAAGTAGTGCAGGAATTAAAGAGTGGACAAGAGCTTCGTCTTGGTGAAAAAATAGCTACTCGATTAGCTCATAAATAAAGAAAAGCTTTTATAACCGTAAGTAAGAGTTATGGGCAAAGATACTTAATGATGAAATCCCCTAGATGGGAGTACTTGTTTATTCGAGAGCCATCGTAGGATGGCTCTTTTTACAGGGCATCCAATAATTTATCCTGTAACTGTTTGATTGGTACGGGCTAATTAAACTTTCACTTTATATGTAATCAAGAAGATTTGACAAGCTTGTCCTCTAATGAGCGTCTAATGATTTCTTGTTTTATAAGTAAAATGAAGTCGGGATTTAATTTTAGTTCTTTTGCTTTATAATAAGACTCAGTGAGTAACTCAGTGGATAACTGTTCCATATGTTTTGTTTTCAAGGTGAGTCACCTCCTAATAATATAAGGATTGATTCGTTGATGCATTTAATGTACCAAAAAAATATGACAGTCACAAACGGGTGGTTATCCACATACCTAGGTGGATAAAGTGTGTATAGTTTGTTAGTAAATTCCAAATTAACTGAAAAATTAATGTGGAAAATGTGTACAATTTTATCCACAGGTTATATATCGAAAAATGTTGTCGAAAAATTTTATGAAAAATCCTCAAAGAGGTGAAAGAAATTGAAACTATTTTTACCAAATGAATATGTGAAAAATGTATATCATGTTCAACCAGAAGATTTAAAAAAACGTGGGATTAAAGGTGTTATTACTGATTTAGATAACACTTTAATTGAATGGGATCGTCCAAATGCAACCCCGCAACTTGAAAAATGGTTCTTGAAAATGAAAGAGCACGGCATCCAAGTAACGGTTGTTTCAAATAATAATGAGCAACGTGTAAAAGATTTTGCTGACCCATTAGGCATTCCATTTATTCATAGTGCACGTAAACCATTTGTTCGAGCGTTTAAGCGTGCGATACAAGAGATGCGTTTACAGGCAGAGGAAGTTGTGGTAATTGGAGATCAGTTACTGACTGACGTGCTTGGTGGAAACCGAGTAGGGCTTCATACAATTTTAGTTGTACCGGTAGCACAAACGGACGGATTAGTGACGCGCTTTAATCGAAAAATTGAACGCAGAATTATGAAAAATATGAAGAAAAAAGGTTTAATTAACTGGGAGGAATAAAGTTTGACTGAAACAATTAAATGTATTGGTTGCGGTGTAGAAATTCAAACAGAAAATAAAAACGAAGTGGGGTATGCTCCTACCTCATCTTTAGAGAAAGAACAAGTTATTTGTCAACGTTGTTTTCGCTTGAAGCATTACAATGAAATTCAAGATGTATCGTTAACAGATGATGATTTCCTACGCATTTTAAATGGAATTGGAAAATCAGATGCATTAGTAGTCAAAATTGTAGATATTTTTGATTTTAATGGTAGCTGGTTACCTGGTTTACATCGTTTCGTAGGAAATAATAAAGTATTACTTGTTGGAAATAAAGCTGATTTAATTCCAAAGTCAGTAAAACATGATAAAGTAAAGCATTGGATGCGCTATAGTGCAAAGCAACTAGGATTAAAACCAGAAGATGTCTTTTTAATTAGTGCAGCGAAGGGACAAGGAATTGCTGAACTAGCAGATGCTATTGAGTATTATCGCGGCGGCAAAGATGTTTACGTTGTTGGATGTACGAATGTAGGGAAATCGACATTTATTAATCGTATGATTAAAGAATTTAGTGATGAGACTGAAAATGTAATTACAACATCTCATTTCCCAGGAACAACACTTGATTTAATTGATATTCCATTAGACGAAGAATCTTCTTTATATGATACGCCAGGTATTATTAACCACCACCAAATGGCTCATTATGTTGGAAAGCAAAGCTTAAAGCTTATTACACCAACAAAAGAAATTAAGCCGATGGTATTCCAATTAAACGAAGAACAAACGTTATTCTTTAGTGGATTGGCACGTTTTGATTATGTAAGTGGTGGTCGTCGTGCGTTTACTTGTCACTTCTCGAATCGCTTAACAATTCATCGTACAAAGCTTGAGAAAGCAGATGAATTATATAAAAATCATGCTGGGGATTTACTAAGCCCACCAACGCCAGAAGAATTAGCAAATATGCCTGAGCTAGTGAAATACGAATTTAATATTCGTGAACCTAAAACGGATGTTGTATTCTCTGGATTAGGATGGGTTACTGTGAACGAACCAGGAGCAAAAATTGTTGCACACGTACCAAAAGGAGTAAGTGTTTCACTACGTAAATCTTTAATTTAATATGGAGAGGGATTTATGAAACAATTATATGGTGTAATCGGAAATCCAATTGGACATTCATTATCACCCGTTATGCATAACAATGCATTTGAACACTTGAATATGGATGCCCATTATCATGCGTTTCTTGTTGAAGAGGAAGTGCTAGGGGAAGCAGTAAGAGGTTTAAAAGCATTAGGTATTTCAGGATTTAATGTAACAACTCCGCACAAGGTTGCTATTATGGAGTATTTGGATGAGATTGACCCATTGGCAAGGAAAATCGGTGCAGTAAATACAGTGGTTCATAAGAATGGAAGGTTAATTGGCTACAACACAGATGGGATTGGTTTTGTTCGAGCGTTGCAGTCAATTAGTCATGAACCACTTCAAGGGAAACGTATTTTGTTACTTGGTGCAGGTGGTGCTAGCCGAGCTATTTATTTTTCTCTTGCTGATGTAGGTGTAAAAGAGATTGATGTAGCCAATCGTACAGTAGATAAGGCGAAAGAACTTATTGCTGCACGTACGGCCGATGTTAATTCTGTTGCTTTGTCGTTAGAAAAAGCGACAGAAGAACAAGGGAATTATGATATTATCATTCAGACGACAACAATAGGTATGCATCCACACGTCGAACATACGCCATTACAAATTTGTTCGTTAAAAAAAGGAACGATTGTATCAGATATAATTTATAATCCATTTGAAACGAAAATTTTATGTGAGGCAAAAGAGCAAGGTGCAATCATTCAAAATGGTATTGATATGTTTGTGTATCAAGGAGCACTTGCATTTGAAATGTGGACAGGAAGTGTACCGAATATCGGGAGAATGAAACAATTAGTTATAGAAAAGCTTGGAGGCTAACATATATGTTAACAGGAAAACAAAAAAGATTTTTACGTGCACAAGCACATCATTTAACACCAATTTTTCAAGTAGGAAAAGGCGGAGTAAATGAAAATATGATTAAACAAATCGCAGATACTTTAGAAGCTCGTGAGTTATTTAAAGTAAGTGTATTACAAAACTGTGAATTTGATCGCCGTGAGGTTGCGGAAGAACTTGCAAAAGGTGCACGTGCTGAAATCGTTCAAGTAATTGGAAGCACAATCGTTTTATACAAAGAATCAAGAGAAAATAAACAAATTAAGCTTCCTCGATAAAAAGATTAGCATGCGCTATTTTTATCGCTGATGCGTAATGATGTAGAGAGCGAAACCAATTGAACTTTTATTAATAGCAACTCTCTTCATTCCTAACCAAGGAGAGTTGCTGTATGTAAAAGGAAGGGGCGTTTCTTTTGAGGAAAATTGGCATCATTGGCGGTACATTTGATCCGCCTCACTATGGACATTTGCTAATTGCAAATGAAGTATATCACGCTTTGGATTTGGAAGAAGTATGGTTCTTGCCAAACCAGATTCCGCCACATAAACAAGGACGTAATATTACAAGTATAGAAAGACGTTTACATATGTTAGAGCTCGCGACTGAGGCAGAAGAACACTTTTCTATTTGTTTAGAAGAGTTAAGCAGGAAGGGCCCATCTTATACGTATGACACTATGTTGCAATTGACGAAGAAGTATCCGGATGTGCAGTTTCACTTTATTATTGGTGGGGATATGGTTGAGTATTTACCGAAGTGGTATAACATTGAAGCTTTACTTAATCTTGTAACGTTTGTTGGAGTTGCGAGACCTGGGTACACATTGCATACGCCGTATCAGATTACTACAGTGGAAATTCCGGAATTTGCAGTTTCTTCATCCTTATTACGTGAGAGATATAAGGAGAAGAAAACGTGTAAATACTTACTTCCTGAAAAAGTACAGGTATATATCGAGAGGAATGGGTTGTATGAATCGTGAGAATGCACTTCATATTGTTAAACAACAAATGCATGAAAAACGTTATACACACACAATTGGTGTAATGGAGACAGCGATTGAGCTGGCTAAGTTATACGGTGTGGACGAGAAAAAAGCAGAGATGGCAGCTATATTCCATGATTATGCGAAATGTAGAGCGATTTCAGAGATGGAAGAGATTATTAAACGTGAAGATTTGCCGAAAGATTTACTTTGCTATAATAAAGAGTTGTGGCATGCGCCTGTTGGGGCATACTTAGTAGAAAAAGAGGTAGGCATTACGGATTCTGAAATTTTGCAAGCTATTACATATCATACAAGTGGTCATGAGAACATGACAATGTTAGATAAAGTGATTTATGTAGCTGATTACATTGAGCCAGGGCGAAAGTTTCCAGGTGTGGAAGAGGCTCGTAAACTCGCATATACGGATATAAATCAAGCTTTATTATTTGCGTTAAAGAAAACAATTCAATTTTTAATGGAAAAAAATCAGATGATTTATCCATTAACATTCCAAACATACAATGCAGTTATCAAGGAGGAAATGAGTAAATGAACGATAAAGATTTATTAGTATTAGCGGCAAAAGCAGCTGATGATAAAAGAGCAGAAGATATGGTTGTCCTAAATATGCAAGGTATTTCACCAATTGCAGATTATTTCATTATTTGTCACGGTAATTCAGATAAACAAGTGCAAGCAATTGCACGTGAAATTAAATCAAAAGCACATGAGTTCCAAATCGACGTACAACGTATGGAAGGTTTTGACGAAGCACGTTGGGTATTAGTTGATCTTGGAGATGTAGTTGCTCATGTATTCCATAAAGATGAGCGTAATCACTATAATTTAGAGCGTCTATGGGGCGATGTGCCACGTGAAGATATTACAGAAGAGCTAGGCCAATGAAATACGAACAATTTGCATTGTTGTACGACGAACTAATGAATGATGTCCCTTATGATAAATGGGTGGAATTCACAGAGGAAAGCCTGCAGCAAGCAGATATGAAAGAGGCAAAAATTCTTGATGTAGCATGCGGTACGGGTAATGTAACCCTTCCGCTTGTGCAAAAGGGTTACGATTTAATAGGTGTCGATCTTTCAGAAGAAATGTTAACAGTCGCTCAGCAAAAACTGGGAGCAGAGGGATACTTTATTCCTTTTTATCAACAAGACATGCGAGAGCTTGATGTTCCAGGTGAGTTTGATTGTGTAACCATCTTTTGTGATTCATTAAATTATGTATTGCAAGAAGATGGAGTGCAAGAAACATTTAGAAGAGTATTTCACCATTTACGCCAAGATGGCTTGTTTTTATTTGATGTACATTCTTTATATAAAATACATCATGTATTTCAAAATGAAACGTATACAGTGAATGGAGAAGAAATATCTCTTATTTGGAATTGCTTCCCTGGTGAAGAATCAAATAGTGTAGAGCATGATTTAACATTCTTTGTTCAAGATCCAGAAGAAGATGTGTACCATCGGTTTGACGAATGTCACGTGCAACGTGCATATCAAGTGGAAGAGTTAACGAAATGGCTTGAAGAAGCAGGTTTTACAGTGCTTCGTGTAACAGGTGATTTTGAGCGACTTGAAGTTACAGAACAAACAGAGCGTATTTTCTTCATGGCGAAGAAAAACGGATAAAGTGAAACTTTAATCAGCGGGGTGCGAAGCTCCCCGCTGATTATTAGTTGAACCAATCGGGCTTTTACGGGCAGCCCGACCCCCTCCTAACTTCTTTGCTTTCGCTGAGTTTTAAGGTGGGGATTTTACTGGCCGTTAATGCGGGATAAAACAAAAGCAACCGAGAAGGTTGCTTTTGTTTTATAAAGAAGATGTATCTTTAGTTCTAGCATAATCTGAAGATCGTATGCGTAAAGTGTGGGAATAGTAGTTGAAGTGAAAATGTATTGTAAAAAAGTAATTATTTATAAAAAGGATTTGGAATGTAAATGACGTATTTATTATGTGTGTTTATTGAATTGCTGATCAACGCATTCTAAATCTTCATCAAATTTTTCATGTGTTCGCTCGATTAACTTATGGAACATATCTCCAACGTGTTCTTCTAAAACCCGAATGCCTTCCCCAGTAACGCCGCCTTTCACGCAAACCTTTTCTTGTAAGGTAGGTAATGTGAAGATTTCTTTTTCAAGTAATTTCCCCATCCCCACGACCATTTCACTTACTAAAGTAGTAGCCTCTTCGTGTGTAATATTTGTTTTATCTACAGCAGCGTTAATGAAGCATTGTAGTAAATAACTAAAGAAAGCAGGACCGCAACTTGCTATATCAGATGAAACGCGCGTTATATCTTCTTCTATTACAAGAGGTGTAGAAATGTTTTTGAATAGACGAAGTAATTTTTGTTGCCATTCTTCAGAGCAATTATCTCCAAATGTAAATAGTGAGGCGCCAGAGAGGGCGCGGTTTGTGATACTTGGAATGATACGCGCGACGTGACAAGGTACGAGAGTCTCTAATTGTGATGGAGATATTGGACTCGTAATAGAAACTAAGCACGTTTCATCAGAAAAATGTTCAGCGTATTTTTTTAGGATAGGGTATATATCTATCGGCTTAACGCAAATAAAAATAAGTTGTGATTGTTCGATTACTTCCGGGATTGTTTTTGCTATATGAACAGAAGGGTATTTTTCTTTTATATGATATGCTTTGGCAGGCGTCCGATTAATGATTGTAAGGCACGAAGGTTTGACAGCACGGGTTTCTAAAAATGCATCGATTAGTATATTCCCCATGTTTCCTGTCCCTATAATTCCTATGTTCAAAGTTTCATCCCTCCTTCGTAACAGCTTTCTCCTAAACAATATGAATGATGTTATAAATTTATGATTAGAGGTGTAAAATGATGTGGGATTTTCCGAAAAAGTGGTTAGGTTTAGTAGCTATTATTGGAACTTTACTTTTTCTTGTTTTTTGGAAAACGAATCAGAGTGTAGAACGAACGCCTATTACAATGAATGTGCAAGAGAAGGAGATAGAAAAAAAGGGTAAACCGAAAATATCGGATACAAAGGAACAGAAAAGAACAATTATAATTGATGTGAAAGGAGCGGTTAATAAAGAAGGGGTATATGAAATGAAGGAAGGAGATCGCGTAAAGGATGCGGTTCAAAAGGCTGGTGGTTTTTTATCAGAAGTAGATATCAAAAAAGTGAATTTAGCACAAATTGTACAAGATCAAATGCTTCTTTATATACCGAGTAAAAATGAGTCAGAACAAGGGATGTTTACTTCTTCTAAGGAAGATGGCAAGATTCGAATAAATACAGCAGTGAAGGAGCAATTGGAAAAGATTACAGGAATTGGCTCTCGAAAGGCAGAAAGTATTTTGAAATATCGAGAAGAACATGGTCCGTTTCAGAAAATAGAAGATTTATTAGAGATTGATGGGATTGGTGCGAAGTCTCTTGAAAAGATAAAAGATCAAATTATTATTCCGTAAAAGATTGACGAAGTTTTTCTTCTTTCGCTACACTACAAGTAGACAAAAAAGTAGGTGAAAAATATGGAACGAATTTCATGGGATCAATATTTTATGACGCAAAGCCATCTACTATCGTTACGTAGTACATGTACAAGGCTTGCGGTAGGAGCGACAATCGTTCGCGATAAACGAATTATTGCTGGTGGATATAATGGTTCGATTAAAGGTGGCGTACATTGTATAGATGATGGTTGTTACGTAATCGATAATCATTGTGTTCGGACAATTCATGCCGAAATGAATGCTTTATTACAATGTGCCAAGTTTGGTGCGAAAACAGAGGAAGCAGAAATTTACGTTACGCATTTCCCTTGTTTACAATGTTGTAAGGCAATTATTCAAAGTGGTATTACAGCGGTTTATTATGCGCAGGATTATAAAAATCATCCATACGCCATAGAGTTATTTGAACAAGCGAATGTAACAGTGAAGCACGTTCCGCTAGAATATGATATTGCTGCATTAGAGGAGCAAAAACGTTATACGGAGTTAAAAGAATTATTTGCGTCTTTAGAAAAAGATAATTTATCAATGGAAGAATTACAGCATGTATTCACGAAAGCAAAAATGATGCTATAAGGAGTGAGTATAAGTTGCAGGAACAATGGGGGTATGTTGCAATCTCGTTTATAATAGGGATTGCAATTGCCTTTTCCTCGTCACTTTTATTGATAGTTTTTTGCCTCTTTTTAAATATTTTCTTCTGTTTATATCGCACTTCGCGTAAAACCTTCTTTTTTTGCATTGTAGCGTGCTTTAGTGGCGCTATATACACTTCTTATGTTCAAGGGTGGAATAAGTCTCTAGGAGAGTCCTATGGAGTTACAAGAGGTGTTATACAAAATACACCGCTTGTTAATGGCGATCGCCTATCTTTTCAATTTGAAGATCACAATAAAAATATAGTGCAATTAAGTTATAGAATAAAATCAGCTCTGGAAAAGGAAAAAATGCAACAATTATACGCAGGGATATCATGTGTATTCGAGGGTGAGAGGAAAGAACCACAAACAGCTCGGAATTTTCATGGTTTTAATTACCGTGATTATTTATACAAGCAACATATTCATTTCACATTTGAGGCTACATATATTTCTGAATGCTATAAAACATCACTGTCGCTTATGCAATGGATTCTCCTTTTGAGGCAACAAGCAATCTCGAAAGTTACAGAAATGTTTCCAGAGCAATCAGGTGCTTTTATGAATGCGTTACTATTTGGTGATAGACAACAAATGACGTTTGAAGTGGAAGAGCAATATCAACAGTTTGGTCTTATACATTTGTTAGCAATTTCAGGTTCGCACATTGTATTGTTAATGGGGATAGTATATTTTATTTTGCTAAGAAGTGGTGCGACGAGGGAGGTAGCAACAATTTGCCTTATCGTCTGTATTCCTTTGTATATGGTTTTAGCAGGGGCGTCACCATCTGTTATAAGGGCTTCTATAGCAGGAGTTTTGATGTTGATTGCTTTTATGTGCTCGATTCGTTTATCTAGTTTAGATGCTTTAAGTGTAACAGCTATATGTATGCTTATATATGACCCTTATCTTGTTTTTAATATTGGATTTCAGTTTTCTTTTGTAGGTAGCTTCGCTTTACTTTTGTCTGCTCCGTTCTTATTAGGGAGTAGCAACGGAGTAATCCGAAATTCTATTTATATTTCTATCATTTCACAGCTCGTTAGTACTCCGATTTTGTTATATCACTTTGGTTATTTTTCTCCATATAGCATTTTCCTCAATCTCTTATACGTTCCGTTTTTATCTATCATTGTATTACCATGTAGCATTATTATTTTACTGTGTATGCCAATTGTCCCGTTTCTCGCAAAAGGATTTGCGAATGTATTATCAATAGGCTTGAGTATGTCTAATGATTTTCTAAGTTATTGTGAAAGTTTACCATTTACCCAGCTTGTTTTTGGGAAAACGCCCTTCAATCTTGTAGCTGTATATTGCGCGAGTATTGTCAGTATATTGATGGTTTGGGAAAGGAGAGCGCCGAAAAAAATGGTGTGTATAGTTGTGAGTGTATTTCTTTTTATTAGCACGTGTCATTATGTATATCCATATTTTAGAGGAAGCGGAAGTGTAACATTTATTGATGTTGGACAAGGTGATGCAATATTAATTCGCCTTCCGTATGATAAAGGGATTTATCTTATTGATACAGGTGGAACGCTTCGTGTTAATAAGGAAGAATGGCAACAAAAAAAGCATGAATTTTCTGTTGGAAATAATGTTTTAATACCCTATTTACAAAAAGAAGGTATTAAAACAATTGATAAATTAATCGTAACGCATGGAGATGCAGATCATATAGGTGCTGCGCAAGAATTATTATCATATATACCTGTAAAAGAAGTGGTATTTGGCCGAAAGGGAAAAGATGCAGTATTAGAAAAAGTAGTAAAGAAACAGGCATTAGAAAAGGAAATGAAAATAACTGAAGTGGGGGAAGGGGAGAGTTGGAGTGTAAATGAAGCTGAATTTTTCGTTTTAGCTCCAAAAGGAAAAGAAAAAAGTGAAAATAATGCTTCAATTGTAATATGGGCAAAATTTGGAGGATTGACGTGGCTATTTACAGGCGATTTAGAAGAAGAAGGAGAGCAGTTTTTAGTATCTGCGTATCCAGATTTGCGAGTGGATGTTTTAAAAGTTGCTCATCATGGAAGTAATACGTCATCTATAGAGTCTTTTTTGAACGTTATACAGCCCCGTGTAGCGATTATATCTGTTGGTAAGCAGAATAGATATGGACACCCGCATAAAGAAGTGATAGAGCGTTTGGAGAAGATGGGGAGTGCGATATGGCGCACGGACAAGCAAGGTGCTATTTCCTATGTTTTTAAAGGGGAAAATGGAACCTTTCAAAGTAAAATCACATACGATAAGACATATAATAGGTGAAAAAGAGAAGACTGCCATGAAGTGGCAGCCTTTAAGAACCGATAAATTTAATAACAGTTGCAATGATGAAAAGTGTTGCGAAAAAACCAAATGAGACGATAAATCCTACCCCTGAATCAATAGCGTCATTGCGTTTACTTTGAACGTTTTGTTCAAAATCATTCATTTAGAATCCCTCCCCAACATTCCACTTTAGTATAAAATATTGTCAGAAAAAAATCTACAATTTCAATGTGAAGAGAAAATGAGCTTTTTGCGAATTTTAGATTATGAAGTAACGTGAGTTTTTTGTTTCCAAGCATGTTAACAGTTGGCACTTATACTGGAATTTTTATTGTGAATAATAAAGGGAAGGTGATTACCGCACACCAATAAGAAACCCGGGGCTTATTGCGTGGCGTTTAATATAAATAAAGGGACGGGTTATAAAGCCTGTTCCTTTGTACTTGTAAAACAAAAGCTAGGGCATTAGTATAAATATATATTGCCAAGTTAGGGAGTAGGAAAAAGTATGAGTGATATACATAAAAAAATTAAAAAGAAACAGTTTGCTCCGTTATATTTACTATATGGGACGGAAGCTTTTTTTATAAATGAAACGATAAAGCTTATTACGACAGAAGCACTTGAAGAAGAAGATCGAGAGTTTAATGTTGTGACATACGATTTGGAAGAAGCGTATTTAGAAGATGTGGTTGAGGATGCGCGTACGCTTCCTTTCTTTGGAGAGCGGAAAGTACTGTTAATAAAATCACCGCTATTTTTGACTTCGCAAAAAGAAAAGTTAGAGCAAAATATAAAAATTTTAGAAGAATACATTGGTGAACCTTCTCCATTTTCTATTCTTGTTTTTGTTGCGCCTTACGAAAAACTTGATGAGCGAAAAAAAATTACAAAACTATTAAAGAAAACAGCAGATGTAGTAGAAGCGAATGCGATGCAAGTGCAGGATGTTCAGAAGTGGATTGTTGCTCGGGCAGATGAAGTGCATGTGCACATTGATAACGCGGCTGTTAGTTTGTTGCTAGAGCTTGTGGGAAGTAATGTAACGATGTTGGCGAAGGAAATGGACAAGTTAACGTTATACGTTGGTATGGGCGGAGAGATTACGACGAAACTTGTTGCAGAGCTTGTGCCAAAATCAGTTGAGCAAAATGTATTTGCTTTGACAGAAAAAGTGGTGAAAAAAGATATTGCAGGTGCAATGCAAATTTTGGATGGATTATTTACGCAGCAGGAAGAACCGATTAAATTGCTTGCGTTATTAGTGAGTCAATTCCGTTTGTTGTATCAAGTGAAAGAGTTACAGCAACGTGGTTATGGGCAAAATCAAATTGCATCTCATATTGGTGTACATCCGTATCGTGTAAAATTGGCGATGAATCAAACGAAATTTTTCTCTTTTGAAGAATTAAAAAAAGTGATTATAGAATTAGCGGAAGCTGATTATAGTATGAAGACGGGAAAGATGGATAAGAAACTTGTGCTCGAGTTTTTCTTAATGCGATTAAATCATATGTGATGACACAAAAAAAGTTCATGTACCTAGTGCATGAACTTTTTTTGTATATAAAAAAACGATCCAAATGGATCGTTTTTTAAACGCCTTACGCGTTTACTTGTTTCGCTAAGCGAGATTTTTGACGAGATGCAGCGTTTTGGTGGATAAGACCTTTACGAGCTGCTTTGTCAAGTTTTTTAGAAGCAGTTTTGAAAGCTTCTTTAGCATTTTCAAGATCGTTATTAGTAACTAAAGCTTCTACAGTTTTAACAGCAGAACGCATGTCAGACTTGATAGAAGCGTTATGTGCACGACGCTCTTCGCTAAGTTTAGCGCGTTTGATAGCAGATTTGATGTTTGCCATACTTTTCACCTCCCTGGTGCAATCGAATGACTCGATTCTTACATAGAACAAGTGATATTCTATCAAACGGTGAAGAGAATTGCAATAGTATATCCATGAAATTTCACGTAAAGGAAAGAATGACCTTATATAACTTTGGGAAATCTAACGATATTTACTATGAATTACGGAGGAGATACGATGAAAGAACCATTGGATTTAAGTAAATATAGCGTTAGAACTGACCTTGCTGTAGAAGCTCATCAAATGTTGCAAGAAAGCCAAGAAGAACAAAAAGGGATACAGGGGGTAATTGTAAAAGAGAGGGAAGAAGAAGGTACTATAATTACAAAAGTAACAATTGATGAAGCTGCCTCTGAAGCGATGGGTAAAAAACCTGGAAATTATTTAACGCTTGAAGTACAAGGTATACGTCAGCAAGATACAGAACTTCAACAAAAAGTGGAGCGTATTTTTGCAAAAGAATTTTCTTATTTCTTAGAAGAGGTTGGTGTTACAAAAGAAGCGAGCTGTTTAATTGTAGGCCTTGGGAATTGGAATGTAACACCGGATGCTCTTGGGCCAATAGTTGTAGAAAATGTATTAGTAACGAGACATTTGTTTCAATTGCAGCCTGAAAGTGTAGAAGAAGGATTCAGGCCTGTTAGTGCAATTCGGCCGGGGGTAATGGGGATTACAGGCATCGAAACGAGCGATGTTATTTATGGGATTATTGAGAAGACAAATCCAGACTTTGTAATTGCGATTGACGCATTAGCTGCCCGTTCTATTGAACGAGTAAATAGCACGATACAAATTTCTGATACTGGAATCCATCCTGGATCAGGGGTTGGGAATAAACGTAAGGAACTAAGTAAAGAGACATTAGGTATCCCTGTTATCGCAATTGGTGTTCCGACTGTGGTCGATGCCGTTTCGATTACAAGTGATACGATTGATTTTATTTTGAAACATTTTGGTCGAGAGATGAAAGAAGGAAACAAACCTTCAAGATCTTTGTTACCAGCGGGATTTTCATTTGGAGAAAAGAAAAAATTAACAGAAGAAGATATGCCAGATGAAAAGAGCCGAAATATGTTTTTAGGTGCTGTTGGTACGTTAGAAGAAGAAGAAAAAAGAAGGTTGATTTATGAAGTGCTATCGCCTCTTGGTCATAACTTAATGGTGACCCCAAAAGAAGTAGATACTTTTATTGAGGATATGGCGAATGTAATAGCGAGTGGTTTAAATGCAGCGCTGCATCATCAAATTGATCAAGATAATACGGGAGCGTATACACATTGAGGGAGAAAGATGATAATAGTTTGAGTCGTTTTGCGCTTTTGTGTATATGTAGTGTAGCTTTATGTTTACTTATGATGATAGCAGGAGTGTCACTTGCTAATCATGGTTTGAAAAGTATGAAAGGTTATCGGCAATTGTCGTATGAACAAATAGCTCATATGACAGGGACAGAGAGTACAGGTGCTGAATCAGAAATTTTGGGTAGTTCGTTTTCAGCTTCAGAAAAACAACAACAATTAGAACGTTTAAGAAGTTTTAATGTTGTAGAAGGAATTGGGATGGCGTTAGCAAGTGTAGCTTATGAAATGACGAAGTTCGGAACGGATATAGTTGTTGGGAAAATAAAGGGGATTTTTAGCTAAGAGTAGCATGGGAGATGGTTGTTTTACTGATTTGTAAGACAACCGTTTTAAAATTTGAAAAGGGTTTGTCTCTTATGGTTTATTCGCATAAGATATAGATAGAATGATTTGTATCGTAAGCAGCACGAGTTTTCATTGAATCTTTGTTGCTCTATTGATATAATCAGTGCTAGTGTATATTGGCGAGACTATTAGGAGTTGAGAACATAGATGAACAAAGAAGAAAGAGCAAAAAGACAGTCCAAAATTCGTAATTTCTCTATTATTGCTCATATTGACCACGGAAAATCAACGTTAGCAGACCGTATTTTAGAGAAAACAAATGCGTTAACACAACGCGAAATGAAAGCTCAGTTGCTTGACTCTATGGATTTAGAGCGTGAGCGTGGTATTACAATCAAATTAAACGCAGTACAATTAAACTATAAAGCAAAAGATGGTGAAGAGTATATTCTTCATTTAATTGATACACCAGGACACGTCGACTTTACGTACGAAGTATCTCGTAGTTTAGCGGCTTGTGAAGGCGCGATTCTTGTAGTAGATGCAGCGCAAGGTATTGAAGCGCAAACGTTAGCGAACGTATACTTAGCGCTTGATAACAACTTGGAAATTTTACCAGTTATCAATAAAATCGACTTACCAAGTGCGGATCCAGAACGTGTACGTCAAGAGGTAGAAGATGTAATTGGTTTAGATGCATCAGAAGCGGTACTTGCTTCTGCAAAAGCTGGAATTGGTATTGAAGAAATTTTAGAACAAATTGTTGAAAAAGTACCAGCTCCGGCAGGTGATTCAGAAGAGCCGTTACAATGTATGATTTTCGACTCTTTATATGATCCGTACCGTGGTGTAATTGCTTATATCCGTGTTGTAAATGGAACGGTAAAAGTTGGCGATAAAGTACGTATGATGGCAACGGGTAAAGAATTTGAAGTAACAGAAGTAGGTGTATTTACACCGAAAACTACGCAACGTGACGAGTTAACAGTAGGTGATGTAGGTTTCTTAGCAGCATCTATTAAAAACGTAGGTGATACACGTGTTGGTGATACGATTACACATGCGAAACGTCCAGCTGCAGAGGCGTTACCAGGTTACCGTAAATTAAACCCGATGGTATTCTGTGGGCTGTATCCAATTGATTCTGCTCGTTATAACGATTTACGTGATGCGTTAGAAAAATTAGAGTTAAACGATTCTGCTCTTGAGTTTGAACCAGAAACATCTCAAGCGTTAGGATTTGGTTTCCGTTGTGGATTCTTAGGACTTCTTCACATGGAAATCATTCAAGAACGTATTGAACGTGAATTTAAGATTGACTTAATTACAACAGCGCCAAGCGTTATTTATAAAGTTTATTTAACAAACGGTGAAGATGTTATTGTTGATAATCCATCTAATATGCCAGACCCACAGTCTATCGATCGTGTAGAAGAGCCGTTTGTGAAGGCTTCAATTATGGTTCCGAATGACTATGTTGGAGCTGTAATGGAAATTTGCCAAGGTAAACGTGGAACGTTTATTGATATGCAATATTTAGATGAAACGCGTGTTACATTAACATATGAAATCCCGTTATCAGAAATCGTATATGACTTCTTCGATCAATTGAAATCAAATACGAAAGGGTATGCATCATTTGATTATGAGTTAATTGGTTATAAACCATCTAAACTTGTGAAAATGGATATTCTTTTAAATAATGAACAAGTGGATGCTTTATCATTTATCGTACACCGTGATTCAGCGTATGACCGTGGTAAAGTAATTGTAGAGAAATTAAAAGAATTAATTCCGAGACAACAGTTCGAAGTGCCAATTCAGGCGACTATCGGAAATAAAGTTGTAGCACGTTCTACAATTAAGGCGATGCGTAAAAACGTACTTGCAAAATGTTACGGCGGTGACATTTCTCGTAAGCGTAAACTTCTTGATAAGCAAAAAGAAGGTAAAAAACGTATGAAGTCTGTTGGTTCTGTAGAAGTGCCGCAAGAGGCATTCATGGCTGTACTGAAAATGGATGACAACTAATATTTGAAATAAAAAAGAAGTCGTTTGTGCGGCTTCTTTTTTCTGTATAATTACTTTTTAGACATCTGAGCAGCTCTCATTTACAATAATGAGAGAGCTTTTTAGTTCATATAGAGTTAGGAGATTGTTAATGTCCGAAAATATTCGAAAAGATATTCAAGATAAAATACAAAATGGCAATTTTAATTGTGAAAAGGAATTGACGCTTTCTATTATTAGTGGAAAGTGGAAAGTTGTGATACTGTGGCATCTTGGTGTGGAAGGGCCTCATCGTTTTAGTGAATTACAACGGTTATTCCCAAGCATTTCTCATAAAGTTTTGTCGAACCAATTAAAAGAGTTAATGGAAGATGGGATTGTTGATCGAACAGTATATCCCGAAATTCCTCCTCGTGTTGAGTATTATATGACGGAACTAGGCATGTCACTTTTACCGATCGTTGAAATGATGTATGATTGGGGAAAAATGCGAATGGAACAAATTCGTAATACGTTAGAGAAGTAGAGAATCCTCCGGAGTGCGGAGGTTTTCTTTTTAGAAAGGTAGGAGTTATATTTGGTACAAGCTGCATATATTCATATCCCGTTTTGTCAGCACATTTGTCACTATTGTGATTTTAATAAAGTGTTTATTGAACGCCAACCGGTTGATCAATATTTAGATTATTTAGAGAAGGAAATAATAAATACGGTTCAAAGAGTTCCGTTTGATAGTATGAAAACGATTTTTGTGGGCGGTGGAACTCCGACAGCGTTAAATATGGAACAGACAAAAAAATTACTCGAGATTATTAATCGTCATTTGCGCCCGTTTGCTCCGAATTGTGAATTGACATTTGAAGCGAATCCAGGAGATCTACCGAAAGAGAAGTTGAATGTACTACTAGAAGGTGGAGTGAATCGAATTAGTTTTGGTGTGCAAACGTTCCGTGATGAACTGCTTGAGAAAATCGGGCGCAAGCATACGAGGGAAGATGCATTCCTAGCGATTCGAGAAGCTCAGGAAGTAGGCTTTAAAAATATTAATGTAGATATTATTTATGCTTTGCCAGGACAAACGATAGAAGATGTGAAGGAAACATTAGACATTGCTTTTACGCTTGGTGTACAACATTTCTCGGCATATTCATTAATTGTGGAACCTAAAACAGTGTTTTATAACTTAATGAATAAAGGGAAATTGCGTCTTCCGGGTGAAGACCATGAAGCGAAAATGTATGAAATGGTAATGGATGAAATGGAGAAACACGGTTATAACCAGTATGAAATTAGTAATTTCTCAAAAGGTGACAATAAAAGTAGACATAATCTCACATACTGGAATAATGAAGAGTATTATGGCTTTGGAGCTGGAGCTCATAGTTATGTGAATGGGGAACGTATTCAAAATGTAGGTCCGCTGAAGCAATATTTTAATAAAATTGATGAAACAGGATTTCCGTATTTAGATGTTCACGTGGTGACGGAGAAAGAAAAGATGGAAGAAGAGTTGTTCTTAGGACTTCGAAAAACAAAAGGTGTATCTAAAATAGCATTTCAAAAGAAATTTAATATGGAGATGGATCAAGTTTTCGCGAAGCAGTTACAAAACAACCAAGAACAAGGATTGCTTGAAGAGAGCGATGGATATGTTCGTTTAACGCGAAAAGGAAAATTATTAGGGAATGAAGTATTCCAATCATTTTTAATTGACTAATTAAATGTTCCATTAACGTGAAAAAGTTTCATTATTTCGTGACGTTTCCGTTGACAATTGAATGTCAATTTTGGTAAGTTATTAATAGATTTAGCACTCAAAGACAAAGAGTGCTAACAGAGGTGATGATGAGATGCTTACGGAACGTCAGCTCTTAATTTTACAAACAATTATTGATGACTTTATTGGATCAGCGCAGCCTGTTGGGTCTAGAACGTTGGCTAAAAAAGATGAAATTACATTTAGTTCAGCTACTATTCGAAATGAAATGGCGGACTTAGAAGAATTAGGTTTTATTGAAAAAACGCACAGTTCTTCTGGACGTGTTCCTTCTGAGAAAGGCTACCGATTTTATGTAGACCATCTTTTAGCACCGCAAAACTTACCGAACGCTGAAATTGTACAAATTAAAGATTTATTTGCTGAAAGAATTTTTGAAGCGGAAAAAATTGCACAGCAATCTGCTCAAATTTTATCAGAACTTACGAATTATACGGCCATTGTTCTTGGACCGAAGTTAAGCACAAATAAACTTAAAAATGTACAAATTGTGCCGCTTGATCGTCAAACTGCAGTCGCTATTATTGTAACTGATACAGGGCATGTACAAAGTAAAACGATTACCGTTCCGGAATCTGTTGATTTATCAGATTTAGAAAAAATGGTTAATGTTTTAAATGAAAAGCTATCTGGCGTACCGATGGAAGAACTTCATAATAAAATCTTTAAGGAAATTGTTACAGTTTTACGTGGGTATGTTCATAATTACGATAGTGCAATAAAAATGTTAGATGGTACATTTCAAGTTCCGTTATCGGAAAAGATATACTTTGGAGGAAAAGCAAATATGCTTTCGCAGCCAGAGTTCCATGACATTCAAAAGGTTAGATCTTTGCTTACCATGATTGATAATGAAGCCGAATTTTATGACATTTTGCGTCATAAACAAGTCGGGATTCAAGTGAAAATTGGTAGGGAAAACACTTCGACGGCTATGGAGGATTGCAGTTTAATTTCTGCAACATATTCGATCGGCGAAGAGCAACTTGGAACAATTGCTATTTTAGGTCCGACAAGAATGCAATATTCTCGTGTAATTAGTTTGTTACAGTTATTTACGAGACAATTTACAGATGGACTTAAAAAGTAAATGAGAGTAATACATTCGCTCAAGTGATGAAATTTTCATTGCTGTGTGTAATATATAATGCTTAGGTAATCATGCTATGCATGATACCTAATACCTTTTAAGGAGGTGAATATTGTGGAAGAGCGTAACGAACAAGTGGTAGAAGAAGTAAAAGAAGCGCAAGTTGAAGAAGCTGTCACGCCAGAAAACAGTGAAGAAACTGTAGAAGAAAAAAGTGAGGCTGCTCTTTTACAAGAAAAAGTAGATGAGTTACAAGCGAAACTAACGGAAACGGAAGGTCGCACATTACGTCTACAAGCTGATTTTGAAAATTATAAGCGCCGCGTCCAAATGGATAAACAGGCTGCTGAAAAATATAGAGCACAAAGTCTAGTTTCAGACATCTTGCCAGCTCTTGATAATTTTGAAAGAGCAATGCAAGTGGAAGCGACTGATGAGCAAACGAAATCCTTGTTACAAGGCATGGAAATGGTGCATCGTCAATTGTTAGAAGCGCTGACTAAAGAAGGTGTGGAAGTGATTGAAGCTGTTGGTAAACAGTTTGATCCTAATGAACACCAAGCTATTATGCAAGTGGAAGATAGTGAATTTGAATCAAACGCGGTTGTGGAAGAATTCCAAAAAGGTTATAAATTAAAAGACCGTGTGATTCGCCCATCAATGGTAAAAGTAAATCAATAATTTACATAAAACTAGGAGGATTCGCCATGAGTAAAATTATCGGTATTGACTTAGGTACAACAAACTCTTGTGTAGCTGTTATGGAAGGTGGAGAACCAAAGGTTATCCCAAATCCAGAAGGAAACCGTACAACACCTTCTGTTGTAGCTTTCAAAAATGAAGAACGTCAAGTTGGGGAAGTTGCAAAGCGCCAAGCAATTACAAACCCAAATACAATCATGTCTGTTAAACGTCATATGGGTACAGACTACAAAGTAGAAGTTGAAGGTAAAGATTATACACCTCAAGAAATTTCTGCAATCATTTTACAAAACTTAAAAGCTTCTGCTGAAGCATACTTAGGTGAAACAGTAACGAAAGCTGTTATTACAGTACCTGCATACTTCAACGATGCAGAGCGTCAAGCAACGAAAGATGCTGGTCGTATCGCTGGTTTAGAAGTTGAGCGTATCATTAACGAGCCAACAGCAGCAGCACTTGCTTACGGTTTAGAAAAACAAGACGAAGAACAAAAAATCTTAGTATATGACTTAGGTGGCGGTACATTTGACGTATCTATCCTTGAGTTAGCAGACGGCACATTCGAAGTTATTTCAACTGCTGGTGACAACCGTCTTGGTGGCGATGACTTTGACCAAGTTATCATCGATCACTTAGTAGCTGAGTTCAAAAAAGAAAATAACATTGATTTAAGCCAAGATAAAATGGCGCTTCAACGCTTGAAAGATGCAGCTGAAAAAGCGAAAAAAGATCTTTCTGGTGTAACACAAACTCAAATTTCATTACCATTCATTAGTGCTGGAGCTGCTGGTCCATTACACCTAGAATTAACGTTAACAAGAGCGAAATTCGAAGAGCTTTCAGCAGGTCTTGTTGAAAGAACATTAGAGCCAACTCGTCGTGCATTAAAAGACGCTGGTTTTGCTCCAAGCGAATTAGATAAAGTTATTCTTGTTGGTGGATCTACTCGTATCCCAGCTGTACAAGAAGCTATTAAACGTGAAACTGGTAAAGAGCCATATAAAGGTGTAAACCCTGATGAAGTTGTAGCATTAGGTGCTGCAGTTCAAGGTGGCGTACTTACTGGTGATGTAGAAGGCGTTCTATTATTAGACGTAACTCCACTTTCTTTAGGTATTGAAACTATGGGTGGCGTGTTCACGAAATTAATCGAGCGTAACACTACAATTCCAACAAGTAAGTCACAAGTATTCTCGACAGCTGCTGATAATCAACCGGCAGTAGACATTCACGTATTACAAGGTGAGCGTCCAATGTCAGCTGACAACAAAACGTTAGGTCGTTTCCAATTAACTGACCTTCCACCAGCACCACGTGGTATTCCACAAATCGAAGTAACATTCGATATTGATGCGAACGGTATCGTTAACGTACGTGCGAAAGACTTAGGAACAAGCAAAGAGCAAGCTATTACAATCCAATCTTCTTCAGGTCTTTCTGATGAAGAAGTAGAACGTATGGTACAAGAAGCGGAAGCAAATGCTGACGCTGACCAAAAACGTAAGGAAGAAGTTGAACTTCGTAACGAAGCTGACCAACTTGTATTCCAAACAGACAAAGTTGTAAAAGATTTAGAAGGTAAAGTAGATGCAGCTGAAGTTGCAAAAGCAACAGAAGCGAAAGAAGCATTACAAGCTGCAATTGAGAAAAACGAGCTTGAAGAAATTCGTGCGAAAAAAGATGCTTTACAAGAAATCGTACAACAATTAACTGTTAAATTATACGAGCAAGCTCAAGCAGCTGCTGGTCAAGCAGAAGGTGCGCAAGGTGCACAAGACGCTGGCACGAAGAAAGACAATGTAGTTGACGCTGAGTTTGAAGAAGTAAAAGAAGACAAGTAATTCAACTGTAAACATAATAAGTAAGATGACAAAAAGTCAAAGTCAAGCGTGCCTTGACTTTGGCTTTTTTCACGAATGAGAAGTGATGTGTGAGGATCTTAAGTTTTTCGCTTTGCATACTGTAAGTGAGGAAACTTTGTTGCAAAGCACTTTCTTTCGGTGTTAAAATTACGTTTATGTGAAAGATTCGGGGGTTGTAAATTTATGAGTAAACGAGACTATTATGAGGTCCTTGGACTTAGCAAGGGCGCTTCAACAGATGAAATAAAAAAAGCGTATCGTCGTTTGGCTAAAAAATACCATCCAGACGTAAGCAAAGAAGAAAATGCAATTGAAAAGTTTAAAGAAGTACAAGAAGCATACGAAGTGTTAAGTGATGATCAAAAGCGTGCGCAGTACGATCAATTTGGTCATGCTGGTGCAAATCAAGGATTCGGTGGATTTGGCGGCGGAGGAGACTTCGGCGGTGGCTTCGGTTTTGAAGATATATTTAGTTCTTTCTTTGGCGGTGGCGGCGGCAGACGTCGTGATCCAAATGCTCCGCGCCAAGGTGCTGACTTACAATATCAAGTCACTTTAGATTTTGAAGAAGCTATTTTTGGTAAGGAATTAAATGTGGAAATTCCAGTAGAAGATCCATGTGATACTTGTAAAGGTAGTGGAGCAAAACCAGGAACTTCAAAAGAAACATGTAAACATTGTTCAGGCTCTGGTCAAGTGAGTGTAGAGCAAAACACACCGTTTGGTCGTATCGTAAACCGTCAAGCTTGTGGTCATTGTTCAGGAACTGGACAAATTATTAAAGAAAAATGTACGACATGTCACGGTTCAGGTAAAGTTCGTAAACGTAAAAAAATCAATGTTAAAATTCCAGCGGGTATCGATAATGGTCAACAAATTCGTGTGTCTGGAAAAGGTGAAGCCGGCGTAAATGGCGGACCAGCAGGAGACTTATATGTTGTCGTTCATGTAAGAAATCATGAATTCTTCGAGCGTGAAGGAGATCACATTATTTGCGAAATGCCATTAACATTTGCGCAAATGGCGCTTGGTGATGAAGTGGAAGTTCCTACTGTTCATGGTAAAGTGAAGCTGAAAATTCCAGCAGGAACACAAACTGGAACAGAATTCCGCTTAAAAGGAAAAGGTGCTCCGAACGTACGTGGATACGGCCAAGGAGATCAATATGTAGTCGTTCGTGTTGTTGTACCGACGAAATTGACTTCACAGCAAAAAGATTTATTACGTGAATTTGCAGGACAAGAAGAGCAGGATGATAGTTTATTCGGAAAGCTTAAACGTGCTTTCAAAGGGGAATAATGGAAATAAAAAATGGAGTTGGTAAATTGTGAAATGGTCAGAAATTAGTATTCATACAACAGAAGAAGCAGTAGAAGCTGTCTCTCATATTTTACATGAAGCTGGTGCTAGCGGAGTTGCGATTGAGGATCCAGCGGAGTTAACGAAAGAGCGCGAGCAACAATATGGTGAAATTTATGCATTGAATCCAGATGAATATCCGGCGGAAGGTGTATTAATAAAAGCATATTTCCCGCAAACGGATTCTTTACATGAAACGATTGCAGGTGTAAAATCATCTATTGATGTGCTTCCATCTTACGACATTGAAATTGGTACTGGAAATATTACCGTTAACGAAGTCAATGAAGAAGATTGGGCTACTGCTTGGAAAAAATATTACCATCCAGTACAAATTTCTGATACATTCACAATCGTACCGACGTGGGAAGAATATACACCATCTTCTCCTGATGAAAAAATCATTGAATTAGACCCAGGTATGGCGTTTGGTACAGGAACTCATCCAACAACAACGATGTGTATTCGTGCTTTAGAAAAAACAGTACAGCCAGGTGACGCTATCATTGATGTAGGAACAGGTTCTGGTGTGCTTAGTATTGCAGCGGCAAAATTAGGTGCGTCTTCTGTTCAAGCATATGATTTAGATCCGGTTGCAGTTGAAAGTGCAGAAATGAATGTGCGTTTAAATAAAACAGATGATATCGTGTCTGTTGGGCAAAATAGTCTTTTAGAAGGTATTGAAGGTCCTGTTGATTTAATCGTAGCTAACTTATTAGCAGAAATTATTCTTTTATTCCCTGAAGATGCAGCGAGAGTTGTGAAGTCAGGTGGATTATTTATTACATCGGGCATTATTGCTGCGAAGGAAAAAGTAATTTCTGAGGCGTTAGAACAAGCTGGATTTACAATTGAAGAAGTTTTACGAATGGAAGATTGGGTAGCAATTATTGCACGAAATGCGTAATATAGATTTTAGTCTATAATGAAAAGGGGAGTCTCTCACTATAAGGTGAGGGACTTGCCGTTTGTTATATGAAAAATGATAATGTTTCGTTCTTTTCGTAAGTGTTGACTTACGAAAGGAACGAAACTCTACTAAGGTGATTATATGCAACGTTATTTTGTAGAAGAAAAACATGTAAGTGAAGCAAAAATTCGCATTGTAGGTGATGATGTACATCACATTGCGAGAGTAATGCGTATGACAGCTGGCGATCAAATTTATTGCTGTGTAAACGGAAAAACAGCAGTATGTTCAATTGATGAAATTACCAGTGAATTTATTAATACGGCTATTGTAGAATGGGTAGAGGCGTCAAGTGAACTTCCTGTTTTCGTGACGATTGCAAGTGGACTGCCAAAAGGAGATAAGCTAGAGTTGATTTTTCAAAAAGGAACTGAGCTTGGGGCAGCTGCATTCTTACCATTTCAAGCATCTCGCTCTATCGTAAAATGGGATGCGAAAAAAGCTGATAAAAAAGTTGAGCGTTTAAGAAAAATTGTGAAAGAAGCTGCGGAACAATCACATAGAAGTGAAATTCCGGAAGTACATGCTCCGGCATCATTTAAGCAACTGCTTACAATGAGTGGTGAGTATGATGTTTGTCTTGTTGCTTACGAAGAGGAAGCAAAACAAGGCGAGAAATCTAATTTTGCGAAAGCTTTAACGACAATGAAACCAGGTCAAAAGCTATTGATTGTATTTGGCCCAGAAGGCGGTTTAGCTGAGGAAGAGATTACAGCGCTTCGTGAACATAAATTTGTACCATGTAGTTTAGGACCAAGAATTTTAAGAACAGAAACGGCGCCGTTATACGCGTTAAGTGCTGCTTCGTATCATTTTGAATTGATGGGGTGATGATCAATGTCAACTGTTGCGTTCCATACGTTAGGTTGTAAAGTAAACCACTATGAAACAGAAGCCATTTGGCAATTGTTTAAACAAGGTGGTTATGAAAGAACAGAATATGAAAAGAAAGCTGATGTTTATGTTATTAACACATGTACAGTAACGAATACTGGGGACAAAAAAAGCCGTCAAGTAATCAGACGTGCTGTGCGTCAAAATCCAGATGCAGTTATTTGCGTAACGGGATGTTATGCACAAACATCTCCAGCTGAAATTATGGCGATTCCAGGTGTAGATATTGTAGTTGGTACACAGGATCGTGAAAAGATGTTAGGTTACATCGAAGAATTCCGTAAAGAGCGTCAACCAATTAATGCTGTCCGCAATATTATGAAAACACGTGTGTACGAAGAACTTGATGTACCTTATTTCACGGATCGTACACGTGCGTCTTTAAAAATACAAGAGGGTTGCAATAACTTCTGTACATTCTGTATCATTCCTTGGGCGCGTGGTTTAATGCGTTCTCGTGATGGAAAAGAGGTTATTAAACAAGCACAACAATTAGTGGATGCAGGCTATAAAGAAATCGTATTAACCGGTATTCATACAGGTGGATACGGCGAAGATATAAAAGATTATAACTTAGCTGGATTACTTCGTGATATGGAAGCGGAAGTAGGCGGATTAAAACGTCTTCGTATTTCTTCTATTGAAGCGAGTCAAATTTCAGATGAAGTAATTGAAGTGTTAGATAAATCTGAAGTAGTTGTACGTCACTTGCATATTCCGTTGCAATCTGGTTCTAATACTGTATTAAAACGTATGCGTCGTAAATATACGATGGAATTCTTCCAAGAGCGTTTAGATCGTTTGAAAGAAGCGTTACCAGGCCTTGCGATTACATCTGACGTAATCGTTGGTTTCCCAGGTGAAACAGAAGAAGAATTCATGGAAACATACAATTTCATTAAAGAGAACCGCTTCTCTGAGTTACACGTGTTCCCTTATTCAAAACGTACAGGAACACCTGCAGCACGCATGGAAGATCAAGTTCCTGAAGATGTGAAGAACGATCGTGTTCATCGTTTAATTGAGCTATCTAATCAATTAGCGAAAGAATATGCATCAGCGTTTGAAGGTGAAGTGCTTGAAATCATTCCAGAAGAGCAATTTAAAGACGGCGACCGTGAAGGGTTATATGTAGGGTATACAGATAACTACTTGAAAATTGTATTTGAAGGATCAGAAGAATTAATTGGTAAGCTAGTGAAAGTGAAAATTACGAAAGCTGGCTATCCATATAACGAAGCGCAATTTGTTCGTGTTCTTGAAGATGATGTGAAAAAAGAATCAGCAAGCGCATAAAAAAGAGCGTGCAACCGGAAATGGTTTGCATGCTTTCTTTATTTGAAGCGGTTAAGAACTAGAAGGTGTGGAGGCGTTTCGTGCATCCCTGTATGAAAAAAGTTGAAATGATAAAAATATAGTTGTCTTCATAAAAGAAGGATACTAGATATTTGTATAACTTTTGAAAAGGAAATGCTTCTATTCTTCTTTTATTCTGCCAAATAGTTGACCTGAAGTGATAAAATGTATTATAATCGTAAAAGACATGCTGAAGAAGTGTTTCTTTTTGCATGCTGAAGTTAGTATGTAAGTGTGATGTTTCGGAGGGAGGGAAAGAGAATGTCAAAAACAGTCGTTCGTAAAAACGAGTCTTTGGAGGATGCACTTCGCCGTTTTAAAAGATCGGTTTCTAAAACTGGTACACTTGCTGAAGCAAGAAAGCGCGAGTTTTATGAAAAACCAAGTGTAAAACGTAAGAAGAAATCTGAAGCGGCAAGAAAGCGTAAATTCTAAGAGAGGGTGTAAGTTATGAGTCTTCTCGGTCGTTTAAACGATGATATGAAACAAGCGATGAAGAATAAACAAAAAGAAAAATTAACCGTTATTCGTATGGTTAAGGCTGCTTTACAAAATGAAGGTATTAAACTGCAACATACTCTTACTGAAGAAGAGGAAGTAACAGTTTTAGCTCGTGAAGTAAAACAGTATAAGGACTCCCTCCTTGAATTTAAAAAAGCTGGTCGTGAAGACCTTGTTAATAAACTGCAAAGTGAAATTCAGATTTTAAGCGCATATTTGCCAGAGCAATTAACTGAAGAAGAACTAGTTGATGTAATCAAACAAGTTATTTCTGAAGTTGGTGCGACTTCTAAAGCAGATATGGGTAAGGTGATGACTGCTGTTATGCCGAAAGTAAAAGGTAAAACAGACGGATCACTTGTGAATAAGTTGGTTATCCAGCTATTAGCATAAAAAAACGTCTCATTTCGTATGAGACGTTTTTTTATTGTTCTTATTAAGGAAAAACGCTATATTGCTTAAAAAGCGTTTCTGTAAGTGATAGAAACGCCTCTGGTATGTAAAAAAGGGTAACGGCCTTAGTTATGATTAATCCCACCATAAAAAAAGCTTTTTCGTTTTCTTAATTTCTTCGACTAACTCCTCAATGCTTTCTGTTCCTTGTTCCACTATATCTGGACAAAATTCATACATTTCTTGCGCGAAAGATTGCATTTCGGCGTCTGTAGGTAACACGCTAAAAATGGTATCAACCCAGTCATAATCTGCACTGATTATGATAAAAGGATAGCGATCATTCCATTTTCTTAGTTTAAAAATAACATCTTTATTGCTAACTTCGTAATTAACGCCATTTGTTGGTTGGATTGCAAGGATATCAAATTGGCCATTTCCTTGTATACTTCCAATGCTACACTTACTCTTACTTCCTTGACTAAAACTTCTTTCACAAATAAAAGCTAAGTATGGGGGGCTGAAGCTCAGATTGAAGTTTTATAACTCTTGCTGTTCAGCATAATCTTCAAAGGTAACGACAGAGACTCCAGCTATTTTAGATTTTGAATCAGTTGCATAGAAGGGCTAGATGCTACTGTCAGTGACTTGTTTTATAACATTCAAAATTTCTTGACTAAATCCAATTTCCTTTCGTATTTCCTCGCTTATTAATTCATTTTTTTGTTTTTTAGTGAATCCTAATATTTTTTGAAATTCATATAACAACTACCTATAAAGTATTCTTACTTACAACGTAAAATTTAGAGTGGAGCAATTTCTTTTTCGAATTTTATTTCATTTGTCTAATGAATGACAACTACTTATTCTATGGTCAGTATGTCACGCCCAGAACAAATTGTAACAGGGTTTTTCAAGTTTCTAACTTCTCACTAGGCTCAATTTCTTCATGCAACTTGTACTGATATCCCCTAGGGGCGCATATTCTTGTATTAATACTTCTATTATTAAGGATCACATCCTCTGATCCATCATTGTCCCGATAAATATGATTTCATATAGCGACTGTTTTATTAACATGATATGAACTCTTACAGAATATAGTTATGTTAGTGAAGTCGTTATAACACGATAGGCACTTGTGAAGAAATACATATATGGGATGAGAGGGGGGTCTTTCGAGATGAAGAAATTAGAACAAATGAAAAATTGGTTAACAAAACAAGTAGACCTACCAGTGGATGTATTAATGGATCTACCTCGGATTACTCTTGTTGGGCAAATACATATTTATATAGAAAATCATCGGGGACTATTAGTGTTTTCAGATAAAGAAGTGCGATTGCTTTTAAAACACGGTCAATTACTAATTAAAGGACAATCCTTTGTTATTAAAACGATTCTTCCAGAAGAGCTTTTGCTCGAAGGGATAATTGAGCAAGTAACATTTTTAGAAAATGAAAAAAAAGGTGATTGAAGTGAAACTTCCATTAGTGAAGTTTTTCTTCTTTATCCTGTAAAAGTTTCGTTAATAGAGATCGATTACAGTTTTACTTTGTTTCATTTTAGTACGAGCTATTTTAATGCTTCAAATCTACTTTTAGAAAGGTAGTGAAGGTGGTAAATGAAAAATAAATGGTTTATAAAGTGGCTTGGATATGTAAAAGTGCGAATTGAAGGTAGAGGAGCGGAACGGTTTGTTAATGAATGTGTACGGAGGAATTTATTAGTTTGGGATGTTAAGAAGATAGCTGATGAAACGTTAGTTTTTTGTATGTTGTTACGCGATGTGAAAAAAATAAAACCAATTTATAGAAAAAATGAATGTAAATTATATTTTATTGGACGTTATGGTTTTCCTTTTTGGAATAAGCGTTTAATTAAAAACAGTGGATTTTTAATTGGGTTTTTAATTTTCTTTTTTGGCGTGATTGCAATGTCCAATATGGTTTGGAAAATTGAAATTACAGGAGCAAAACCTGAAACAGAATATATATTGATGAAAGAATTGGATAAAATGGGTATTAAAAAAGGAAAACTACAGTTTCAAATGCCGAATGTAGAAGATGTACAACGCCATTTGACAGATAATATTAATGCCATTACTTGGGCGGGATTAGAAGTAAGAGGAACGACGTATCATTTTAAAATTGTTGAAAAAAACGAACCGAAAAAAGAAAAGGAACAAATGCCGCAAAATTTAGTAGCAAAAAAAGAAGCGATTATTACAAAAACGTTTGTAGAAGTTGGAAAGCCGGTTGTACTGAAAAATGATCATGTAGAAAAAGGGCAGATTCTCGTATCGGGAATATATGGTAATGAGGAAAGTCCAACGATTGTTTCAGCGAAAGGTATTGTGTATGGCGAAACGTGGTATACATCTAAGGTGGATGTCCCGTTAAAGACGCAATTCCAAGTGTATACTGGTAATGTATACAATGAACATTTTCTTAAATTTGGGGGTACGAAAATAAAAATATGGGGATTTCAACATGATAAGTATAAACGCTCTCGTACTGAAAGCGTAAAGCATGATGTGAAATTATTTGGTTTTACACTGCCGATTGCATATGAAAAAGATGTTGTGAGAGAAGAGGAAGAAGCGAACCGAGAATATACAGAAAAGCAAGCGCTGAAAGTAGCGAAAGAGATGGCCGAAAAAGAACTAAAGAAAAAATTGGATGAACATGCTATGATTGTAAGTGATAAGATTTTGAGTAAAGAGGTTGAGGCGGATCAACTAAAAGTCACATTGCATTATACTGTGATTGAAAATATTGCAGAGCCACAACCAATATCCGAATCCGATATTCAAGGAGACTGAGTAATGGCAGAACAATTAGTAGAAATGAACCAACAATTGGAAAATACTAACGAAGCAATCGCTCTTTTTGGAGTCAATGATGCGCATTTAAAAGTAATTGAACGAGAACTGAATGTATCGATCGTAACTAGAGGAGAAACTGTTCATGTATCTGGGGCAGTTGAAACGGTGACACTCGTAGAAAAAATCTTACAGCAATTACTTGTTGTAATTCGTAAAAGTATATCAATTTCAGAGAGAGATGTTGCGTATGCAATTCAGCTCGCACAACAAGGGGAAGTTGCTCAATTTGAAGAGTTATATGAAGAAGAAATTTTCAAGACTGCAAAAGGTAAATCCATTCGTGTAAAAACAATGGGGCAAAGACGATATATTCATGCAATGAAGAAGAATGATATTGTCTTTGGGATAGGGCCTGCAGGAACTGGAAAAACATACTTAGCCGTAGTAATGGCTGTGAGAGCTTTAAAACAAGGATATGTAAAGAAAATCATTCTAACAAGACCTGCTGTAGAAGCTGGAGAAAATTTAGGTTTTTTACCAGGGGATTTGAAAGAGAAGGTAGATCCATACTTACGCCCATTATATGATGCCTTACATGATATTCTTGGACAAGAATATACGCAGCGTATGATGGAACGAGGAGTAATTGAAATCGCGCCGCTTGCTTATATGAGGGGGCGTACGCTTGATGATTCATTTGTTATTTTAGATGAGGCTCAAAATACAACGGGTGCTCAAATAAAAATGTTTTTAACAAGATTAGGTTTTAGTTCTAAAATGGTTATTACAGGCGACCCTTCACAAGTAGACTTGCCAAAAGGGGTAAAATCAGGGCTATCTATAGCTGCTAATATTTTATCTGGTGTATCAGGTCTGTCATTTATTACATTAGAACAAACAGACGTTGTCAGACATCCATTGGTGCAACGTATTATTGAGGCATATGATAAAATGGAATGATCCTATTTGTCAGGATCATTTCTTTTTGTATGATAAGGTTGGCGAACGGCATATTTTTTACTATCATGAAAGATAAGGAAAATAAACTATAGGTACTGGTGTATAAAATGTTACCTCAAAGTATCGTTGGGTAGAAGAAATGAAAGCTATAAATAGTTTCACTTTATTTCTGGAGAGGAGAAGGTATTGAAATCATGTCAAGATCTCAAGAAATTTCTAAGTGGTTTCGTAATTTACAACATTCGAAAAAACTAAGTTGGATTTCTTACGTTGTATTAGGAGCAGTGCTGTTTTTTGCGCTTATGAATAATGTAAAACCAGAGCAATTAGATGTTAACATGTATTCTATTGCGAAAAAGACAATCCATTCTCCTATAAAAATTGAAGATAAAGTTACAACGGATAAAAAGAAAAAAGAAGCCTCTACAAAAGTTGAAGATCAATATACATATAAAAGTGAGTATAAACAAAATAAAGTTGATATTGTGAATGACGTCTTTGCTAAAGTGGATGAAGTGGTGCAAGAGATTAAAGCTGTTGGACCGGATGATCAAAAAAAGATGACTGATGCTGAGAAAGTGGACAAGTTAAAAAAGAAACTACCCGCTGACTTAACGAAAGAATTATCTGATTCAAACTTACTAAATTTGATTAATGCAGATTCGAGCCAATTAGTATTAGCGAAAGATGCTGCGGTCACAGCGATTAATAGTATCATGACTGAGCACATTAAAATGGACGAATTGAAAGATGCGAAAGAACGATATGTAAGTGAGATGAATAGTGTTAATGTTGATAATGGTTTAAAAGAGTCAATTAAGGCGCTAGGAAGATATGCAATTTCAGCGAATTATTTTTATGACCCGATCTTAACGAAAGAGAAGAGAAAAGCAGAGGAAGATTTAGTTCCACCTGTTTATATTCTTCAAGGACAAGTTCTCGTTAGAGAAGGTGAGACAATTTCAAGTGATGTGTATAATCAGTTGAAATTAGTTGGCTTGTTAGAAAAAGGGAACGGTTTTCAACCTTATGTTGGATTAGCGGTACTCATTGGTGTGTTACTATACTTTATGCATAAACAATTTGAATTATTTTTAAAGAGAAAAAGAGAAGATAGACCGTATGTTTTAGCGTATATCACAATTTTGTCTATCACAATCGTTTTAATGAAAATCATTAGTTTGTTTCAAAAACTTGAATATGCAGGGATTGCATATGTTGTCCCGGTTGCGATGGGAACAATACTTGTGAAATTAATGATTGGTGATCGATTTGTCTTTTTAACGAGTATGATTTTTTCTGTATGCGGAAGTATTATGTTTAATGAAGGAGTAACGAGTACATTAAATTATAGTGTAGGGATTTACGTATTGTTAAGTTCATTATCGGTTAGTATTTTCTTGAGAGAAAAAAATCGTCGTACAATGATTTTACAAGCTGGTATACTCGTTTCTGTATTAAATGTAGTCGTATTGGCGGCGCTCTTATTATTACGTAATGGGAATTTTTCGCCTCTTGAAATTGGTACGCAATTATTAATGGCTTCACTTTCAGGGATTATATCATCCGTTTTGGCTATGGGGATTTTACCATATTTAGAAAGTGGACTTGGAATCGTATCAAGTATGAAGCTTATGGAACTATCAAGTCCAAACCATCCGCTTTTACGCAGAATTTTGTTAGAAGCGCCAGGGACATATCATCATAGTGTAATGGTAGCGAATCTTTCTGAAGCTGCTTGCGAAGCAGTCGGGGCAAATGGTGTATTAGCGCGTGTAGGGGCATATTATCATGATGTAGGAAAAACAGTACAACCACAATTCTTTATTGAAAACCAAATGGGGATTGAAAACCCGCATGATAAATTAGATCCTGTAACGAGTAAAGATATTATAATTGCTCACGTAACGGATGGAGTAAGAATGCTCGAAGAATATCATATTCCACAAGAAATTATTGATATCGCTGGGCAACATCACGGTACAACGTTACTGAAATATTTTTATTATAAAGCGATTAAAGAAGATAAAGAAAAATATACAGAAGAGATGTTCCGTTATCCGGGTTCAAAAGCAACTTCGAAGGAATCGGCAATTGTTGGTATTGCTGATAGTGTAGAAGCTGCGGTACGTTCTATGAATCACCCAACGCCAGAACAAATTAATAATTTAGTGCAAAGCATTATTAAAGATCGATTGCAAGACGGTCAATTTAGTGAATGTGATTTGACGTTTAAGGAACTACAAATCGTTGGGAAAACGTTATGTGAAACGTTAAATGGTATTTTCCATTCGCGTATTACATATCCGGAAATTCCGGAAGAAAAGGAGAAAGAATGAGTTTGTTAATTGATTTTATTGATGAAACAGAAGAAGTAAAAGAAGCGTATATGAGTTTAATTCGTGAAGTGTTAGAAAAGGCAGCTCAAATGGAAAATATCGAGGATGGCGCGGAGGTATCGGTGACATTTGTAGATAATGAGCGCATTAGAGAAATTAATCGTGATTACCGAGATAAAGATCAACCTACAGATGTAATATCCTTTGCCATGGAAGAGATGGGAGAAGGGGAAATGGAGATTGTTGGTGCAGAGATGCCGCGCATGTTAGGTGATCTTATTATCTCTATTCCAAGGGCGAAAGAGCAGGCTGAAGAGTACGGCCATTCTTTCGATCGTGAACTTGGATTTTTGGCGTTACATGGCTTTTTACATTTGCTTGGTTATGATCACATGACAGAAGAAGAAGAAAAAGAAATGTTCGGAAGACAAAAAGAAATTTTAGAAGCTTTTGGATTAGGACGATGAAAAAAGGAAAACTTATAGATAGTTTTGGATATGCTATAGCTGGTATGTTCTTTTGTCTTCGTCATGAACGAAATATGAAAATTCATTATTTAGCCGCAGTCATTGTTATATGCTGCGGCTTTTATTTCCATATTACGAAAATAGAGTGGATGATATTACTTATTGTAATAGGGAGTGTAATGAGTTTAGAAATGGTAAATACGGCTGTAGAAAAAACAGTAGATTTAGCGACTGCTGATATTCATCCGTTTGCAAAAATTGCAAAGGATGTTGCAGCAGGAGCGGTTTTATTGTTTGCAATTATAGCTGTTATAATTGGTGCTATTATCTTTTTGCCGTATATGGTATAGTTGCATTCCGAAGCTTTTATTAAGCTTTGGAAGTGCCGTAAGGGCCTTTAATGAGAGAGTGTATCTCTTCATAGCTGTGAACAGGAAGGATGCGGGAATATGAATAGTAAACAATTAATTTTAGAAGCAATCGAAGCGCGTAAACAAGCGTACGTACCATATTCTAAATTTCAAGTAGGTGCAGCATTATTAACGAGCGATGGAAAAGTATATCGTGGATGTAATGTTGAGAATGCATCATATGGCTTATGTAATTGTGCTGAAAGAACAGCTTTATTTAAGGCGGTTTCTGAAGGAGATAAAGAATTTGTAGCCATTGCGGTTGTAGCAGATACAAAGCGTCCAGTACCTCCTTGTGGAGCATGTCGACAAGTTATGGTAGAATTATGTAAACAGGATACGAAAGTATACTTATCAAATTTACATGGTGACGTTCAAGAGACGACAGTCGGAGAATTGTTACCAGGAGCATTTTTAGCGGAGGATTTACATGAATAGAAAAGGTTATAAATCAGGTTTTGTCTCTATTATTGGCAGACCGAATGTTGGAAAATCTACATTTTTAAACCGTATTATCGGCCAGAAAATTGCTATTATGAGTGATAAGCCACAAACGACTCGTAATAAAATTCAAGGTGTATATACAGAAAATGATTCACAAGTTATTTTCATTGATACACCAGGAATACATAAACCTAAACATAAATTAGGCGACTTCATGGTAAAGATGGCTCAAACGACATTGAAAGAAGTTGATATTGTTCTGTTTATGGTCAATGCAGTTGAAGGATTTGGTCGTGGTGAGGAATTCATCATTGAGAAATTAAAAGAAACGAAACAACCAGTATTTTTAGTAATTAATAAAATTGACCAACTTCATCCAGAACAATTACTAGAGTTAATTGATCAATATCGTAAACTACATGAGTTTGCAGAGATTGTACCAATTTCTGCGTTAGACGGTAATAATGTGGATGCTTTAATTGGAACAATTAAAAAGTATTTACCAGAAGGACCACAATACTATCCAGATAATCAAGTAACGGATCATCCGGAGAGATTTATTATTGCGGAGCTTATTCGTGAGAAAGTACTACATTTAACACGTGAAGAAGTGCCGCATTCTGTGGCTGTTGTTATCGATGCGATTCAAAAGCGTGAGGGCGGCGCAGTTTATATAAATGCAACGATTGTTGTTGAACGTGCATCGCAAAAAGGAATCATCATCGGAAAACAAGGGAAAATGTTAAAAGAAGTTGGTAAGCGAGCTCGTTTTGATATTGAAGCGCTACTTGGTTCTAAAGTATTTTTAGAAGTATGGGTAAAAGTGCAAAAAGATTGGCGTAACAAGCTGTCACAGCTTCGAGACCTTGGTTTCCGTGAAGACGAGTATTAAAATATAGTAAAGCTGTAATCAGTGGATGGTTTGTTCATCCGCTGATTATTGGTTTTTATGAACTTTGATAAATTAGGAAAAATTTTTCTCACATGAAAATGGACAAAATGGGTCAATTTAATAACAACAAAGGAAATTGGTTTATAGGCTACGCTTATTGAGAAAGGTGGATTCTTATGCTAGATTTTACCTGGAAGTTTTTCTCCAAAACAGGAAGCATTGAAACGTACTTGCTTTTGAAAGAAATGGAAAAAGACGTAAACGATGAGATGGATCAACATGAAGAGGAGCTAGCACATCTAGACTCTCCAATTTCTTGACCCGTTTTGTTCAAACCTTGGATGGTGACGAACATGTTTCAAAAAGTTGAGGGCATCGTTATCCGTACGACAGATTACGGAGAAACGAACAAGATTGTTACAATATTCTCAAGAGAACTTGGTAAGATAAGTGCAATGGCAAGAGGGGCAAAAAAACCGAAAAGCCGGTTAGCATCTGTGTCGCAATTAATGACACATGGCCATTTTCTTATTCAAATGGGATCAGGGCTTGGAACATTGCAACAAGGCGAGATTATTTCAACTATGAAAGAAATTCGCGAGGATATATTTTTAACTGCTTATGCATCATTTATTGTTGAGTTAACTGATAAAGCAACAGAAGATAAAAAACATAATCCGTATTTATTTGAAATGTTATATCAAACGTTGCATTATATGTGTGAGGGTGTTGATTCAGAAGTATTATCATTAATTTATCAAACGAAAATGCTTCCGGTATTAGGGATGCGCCCGTACTTTGATACATGTGCGATTTGTCATCAAGAAACAGACTTTGTCGCCTTCTCCGTCAGGGAAGGCGGTTTTCTGTGCTCACGTCATGCAGAGCAAGACCCATATCGTATACCGGTAGGAGAAGCTGTTCATAAATTATTACGTCTTTTCTTCCATTTCGATTTACATAGGCTCGGAAATGTATCGGTAAAGGATAGCACAAAAAAACAAATGCGTTTAGTATTGAATACATATTATGATGAATATTGCGGAATTTATTTGAAATCAAGACGTTTCTTAGAACAACTTGATAAGTTTCAAATATAATTTTGGGCCGTATACGGTCCTTTTTACATACTTTCTTTTTCGAATAGCATATTTAGTATATAATATTTAAGAGATAGTATAACTTTTTTCGTTGTGCATTAAAGGTGGTGATTATCATAGAGCTGAATAAACGGCAAGAACATATCATTCAGATTGTAAAAGATCACGGTCCTATTACAGGGGAATCAATTGCAGCGCAATTGGGTCTAACACGTGCGACGCTAAGACCAGACTTAGCAATTTTAACGATGGCTGGTTATTTAGAAGCACGTCCACGTGTAGGTTATTTTTATACGGGTAAAACTGGGGGACAGCTATTATCTGAAGCTGTTAAGAAAATTAAAGTACAAGATTATCAATCTAGACCGGTTGTAATTGATAAAAATGTTTCCGTATACGATGCAATTTGTACGATGTTTTTAGAGGACGTTGGTACATTGTTCGTTGTAGATCAGATGACTCTATTAGTTGGGGTTGTGTCTCGTAAAGATTTATTAAGAGCGAGCTTAGGAAAGCAGGATTTAACCTCTCTTCCGGTTAATATTATCATGACAAGGATGCCAAACATTGCGATGTGTCGTAGAGAGGATTCTTTATATGATATTGCGATGGAATTAATAGAAAGACAGATTGATGCAATGCCAGTTGTAAAAGATACGAAACAAGGTTTAGAAGTGATTGGGCGAATTACAAAAACAAATATTACACGTGCGTTTGTAAATTTAGTAAATAACGAATAAGTGTAATTTGTTTAAAGTGAGGTAATGTAATGGATAATAAAATCGTATATGTCGTATCTGACTCTGTAGGGGAAACGGCTGATTTGGTTGTTCGAGCAGCAATGGGGCAATTCCCGTTTGCTCCTGATATTAGACGTGTACCGTATGTAGAAGATACAGGGACATTAAAAGAAGTGATTTCGATTGCTAAGAGTAATCAAGCACTTATATGTTTTACGTTAGTTAAGCCTGATATGCGCCAGTATTTAGTGACGGAGGCTGCAAGAGAAGGGGTAGAGGCATACGATATTATCGGCCCTCTTATTGATCAAATTGAAGAAATTACGGGGCAAGTGCCGAGGTATGAGCCAGGTGTTGTCCGTAGGTTAGATGAAGAATACTTTAAGAAAATTGAAGCGATTGAGTTTGCTGTGAAGTATGATGACGGCAGAGATGCAAGAGGTATTTTAAAAGCAGATATCGTGTTGATTGGTGTTTCGCGTACATCAAAAACACCACTTTCTCAATATTTAGCTCATAACAAACGCTTGAAAGTTGCGAATGTACCACTCGTACCAGAAGTTGACCCACCTGAAGAACTATATCAAGTGGCAAAAGAAAAATGTTTCGGTTTGAAAATTACGCCAGATAAGTTAAATCATATTCGAAAAGAACGATTAAAATCACTTGGATTAAGTGATGGAGCAACGTATGCAAATATTAATCGTATTCAAGAAGAAATTGATCACTTTGAGGAAGTAATTAGTAAAATAAATTGCCAAGTAATCGATGTATCCAATAAAGCGATTGAAGAAACAGCAAATATTATTGTGAATGCAGTGCAAAACCAAAAAATGTTTTAGCACATTTACCAAAGGTGAATGTGCTTTTTTCGCTCTGGTGAAATATGATATCTATGGATTTTGTAATAGATTGTAGTGTAATGGTTATACTTATACTCCTTTGTCTTTTAGTATATTCAAGGTGTGAGTTTGTCATCCTGAAATGTAAGATGAAAAAATAAAGGGATATGTAGCGTAGTTGAAGAAAATATATTATAATAAAAAATTGTGATAAAAACCTATATTTTACGTTTAGACTTTAATTTTTCAGAATAAACTAGGGATAGGATTTACGAAAAAGACATGTAATTACGTTAAATCGACAAAATCTATACAAGAAAACGCACATTATGGAAGGATTCACAGAAGGGATGTAGAATACAGAAATATGCAAAACATCAACAACATATTAGTTGGTATAGATGCATGTCCCGTGAAGAATGAAATTGTGCAAGTTGGAGCGGAATTTCATGTCGGAATTTTGTTTGTCGCATCATATGCTCATCCTTTAAGGAAATAGCAAGGCAATTGGATCTTTGTAGATACTGAACAAAATGGAGTTGATTGTTATATGGATCAACATGAAAAAGCTACAGATCTCAAGATCAAACAGTATATGTGACTTGCTACTGTTCTTGTAAAAAGGTGTATATGTATTGTTTCTAAGAGGTACATTTGTAACAGATGAGCAAATGTATACAATTTTATATAGCAGGTATGTATCTGCGATTTATGCAGATAAAGGACCTATAGGAAAGGTTCAAAACCGTTTATACAATGTAATCGGCAACACTTTCTAACAAGTTTAGAAAAATATTGTCGAATTATAAAGGAATTTTTTAATTTATATCGAATACAAAATACGACACGGAGATGGAGTTATGGGGAACAGAATTCCCGAAGAAGTTGTTGAACAGATTCGGACATCATCCGATATTGTAGAAGTAATTGGTGAATACGTTCAACTTAGAAAACAGGGGCGTAACTATTTCGGCCTCTGTCCATTTCATGGTGAGAATTCTCCTTCATTCTCTGTTTCATCTGATAAGCAAATTTTTCATTGCTTCGGATGTGGAGAAGGCGGAAATGTATTTTCATTTCTAATGAAAATGGAAGGACTGGCTTTTACCGAGGCTGTTCAAAAGCTAGGCGAAAGAAATGGAATTGCGGTTGCGGAGTACACATCAGGGCAAGGACAACAAGAAGACATATCTGATGACACTGTCATCATGCAACAAGCTCATGAATTATTGAAAAAGTATTATCATCATTTATTAGTAAATACGGAAGAGGGAAATGAAGCACTTTCATATTTATTAAACCGTGGTATTACGAAAGAGATGATTGAGAAGTTTGAAATTGGTTATGCATCACCTGCTTGGGATGCAGCGACGAAAATTTTACAAAAAAGAGGTTTATCGCTGTCTAGTATGGAACAAGCTGGCCTTCTAATAAGAAGTGAGAAGGATGGTAGTCATTACGATCGCTTCCGTGGAAGAGTTATGTTCCCGATCTATACGTTACAAGGTAAGGTGATAGCGTTTAGTGGAAGGGCGTTAGGAGATGACACTCCAAAATATTTAAATAGCCCGGAAACGCCGATTTTTCACAAAAGTAAATTGTTGTATAACTTCCACCAAGCAAGACCGTTTATTAGAAAGCGTGGGCAAGTGGTTCTTTTTGAAGGATATGCCGATGTACTAGCTGCGGTAAAAAGTGGCGTGGAAGAAGCCGTTGCGACAATGGGAACGGCTTTAACTGAAGAACAAGCAAAACTTCTGCGACGTAACGTTGAAACTGTTGTTCTTTGCTATGATGGTGATAAAGCAGGGCGAGAAGCGACGATGAAAGCAGGGCAATTATTGCTAAAAGTTGGTTGCCAAGTGAAAGTCACATCCTTGCCAGATAAGCTTGATCCTGATGAATATGTGCAACAATATGGGACTACCGCTTTTGAAAATCTTGTGAAATCAAGTGTGAGTTTTGTTGGTTTTAAAATAAATTATTTGCGTTTAGGGAAAAATTTGCAAGATGAGTCTGGCAAAGAAGAATATGTGAAAAGTGTTTTAAAAGAGTTATCGTTGTTACAAGATGCGATGCAGGCAGAGTCATATTTGAAGTCATTATCGCAAGAATTTTCGTATTCAATGGAAACACTTTTGAATCAATTGCACCAATATCGCAAAGAACAAAAGGTACAGCAAAAACAAATAAAGCAGGTTGCTAAACCGTCTCAAGTCGTTCAAACAAAACCGAAGTTAACAGGTTTTGAAAGAGCGGAAAGAGAAATTATTTACCATATGTTGCAAAGTGCAGAAGTAGCTGTTCGTATGGAATCCCATATAGAAGATTTTCATACAGAAGAACATAAAGGGATTTTATATGAACTATACGCATATTATGAAAAGGGAAATGAACCTTCAGTCGGAACATTTTTAAGTTGGCTCTCTGATGAAAAGTTGAAAAATATTATCACTGATATTTCGACGGATGAATTTATTAATCCAGAATACACAGAAGAAGTGTTGCAAGGCCATTTGGAGACGCTTAGACGGCATCAGGAAAAACTTGAAAAGATGGAGATTATCTTTAAAGTGAAACAAATGGAAAAAACAGATCCTGTAGAGGCTGCTAAATATTATGTAGCATATTTACAAAATCAAAAAGCGAGAAAATAGCTTTTTTGATAAAGTTTTAGTATAATGAATGTTTGTATCTCGCGTAAGGAGGGGAACAGATGGCTGACAAACCAGCTCGTTCTAAACAAATTGAAACTGAAATGACCCTTGAGCAAGTGAAAGAGCAACTCACTGAGCTCGGAAAAAAACGTGGCGTTCTTACATATGAAGAGATTGCAGAACGCATGAATGGATTTGAAATTGAATCCGATCAAATGGATGAATACTATGAATATTTAGGTGAACAAGGCATTGACTTAGTTGGTGATAATGACAACGAAGAAGGCCCTAATAATCGCCAAATTACAAAAACAGAAGAAGAGTTTGACCTCAATGATTTAAGTGTACCACCTGGGGTTAAAATCAACGATCCTGTTCGCATGTATTTAAAAGAAATTGGTCGTGTAGACTTACTATCTGCAGAAGAAGAAATTCGACTTGCAACGCGTATTGAAGAAGGCGATGAAGAAGCGAAACGTCGTCTTGCAGAAGCAAACTTACGTCTTGTAGTAAGTATTGCAAAGCGCTACGTAGGCCGTGGTATGCTTTTCTTAGACTTAATTCAAGAAGGTAATATGGGTCTAATTAAAGCTGTTGAAAAGTTCGATTATCGTAAAGGTTTCAAATTTAGTACGTATGCAACTTGGTGGATTCGCCAAGCTATTACACGTGCCATTGCAGACCAAGCGCGAACAATTCGTATTCCAGTTCATATGGTTGAAACGATTAATAAGTTAATTCGTGTACAACGTCAATTATTACAAGATTTAGGTCGCGAACCGTCTCCTGAAGAGATTGGTGAAGAAATGGATCTTGCTCCAGAAAAAGTACGTGAAATCTTAAAAATTGCACAGGAGCCAGTTTCTCTTGAAACACCAATTGGTGAAGAAGATGACTCCCATTTAGGTGACTTTATTGAAGACCAAGAAGCAACATCGCCTGCGGACCATGCAGCCTATGAATTGCTAAAAGAACAATTAGAAGATGTGTTAGATACACTAACAGATCGTGAAGAAAATGTTCTGCGTCTTCGTTTCGGTTTAGATGATGGACGAACTCGTACGCTTGAAGAAGTTGGGAAAGTATTCGGCGTAACGAGAGAGCGTATCCGTCAAATTGAAGCAAAAGCACTTCGCAAATTAAGACATCCAAGTCGTAGTAAGCGTCTTAAGGATTTCTTAGAATAGGTTATTTTTTAAGTTTACTTCACCTTTGTGAAGTAAACTTTTTTATTTTGTTAATTTTTGTTAAAATTTAGCTATCGGCAACGATTACAATTTCTTGTAATTTATTTTACAGAATTGTCTTTTGATTTGCAAATGCTCATTTTTCGATTTTTCGATTAATTTTGTTTATTCTATACAAAAATATATGTAGAAAAGCGAAAAATATGATGAGAAACGTTAATAATTATCGAAATAATAAGCTATATGACAATAAAAAACAATAAACTGAATTTATGGAATATTTTTAACAAGTAGTAGTTTACTCTTTTCTGATAGAGCGTTTTCAAGTACAATGGAAATGACTGAATCATCTAACTATTTAGGGGTATAGAGGGGGGAGAAGAGATATGAAACGTAATCCGCTGATTCCGTTCGCTCTTATTGCAGCATTAGGTATTATCGTTATGTTTGTATTTTCATTTCAGGGGCTAAATAAATCTAAAGAGTTAGCTGATGCAAAAAATGGCGGGAAGCCAGCACAAACAGCATCAAAACCAGAGGATATTGTGAAGCAAAGCTGTACGAGCTGCCACGGTGATCAGTTACAAGGGGCGGTAGGACCTAACTTACAAAAAATTGGTGGGAAACTTTCAAAGGATGAAATTAAAGAAATTCTTTCGAAAGGAAAGGGCAATATGCCTGCCAATATAGTTCCAGCTGATCAAGCCACTAAAGTAGCTGATTGGTTATCGAAGAAAAAATAAAGTCCCGTATGACAAGCCTTTTGCTTATGCAAAGGGCTTGTTTTTCTATATTTTCTAAAATACGATGAATGATAGAGAAATGAATTGTTGTTATGGGCTTGCAACAACTACTATAAATTCATTATCATGGAGACAGACTGACAAGAGAAGGAGTAATGGAAATACATGAATGAAGTAAAGCTTTCAAAACGATTAGAAGAAGTTGTGCGTGAAATACCAGTAGGATCTACAGTTGCTGATATTGGATCGGATCATGCGTATTTACCGTGTTATACAATTATAAATAATATTGCTACAAAAGCAGTTGCAGGAGAAGTTGTAGATGGACCATTTCGTTCTGCACAAGCAACTGTAGCTGAAAGTGGCTTACAAGATAAAGTAGATGTACGTAAAGGGAATGGATTAGCTGTTATCGCGCCAGGAGAAGTAGATGTTATTACGGTTGCTGGAATGGGCGGAGCGTTAATTCGTGACATTTTAGAAAGTGGTAAAGAAAAATTAGAAGGTGTAACACGTTTAATTTTACAGCCGAATATTGCAGCGCATCATATTCGTGAATGGTTTGTTGAAAATGGTTGGGAGCTTATCCATGAAAAAATCGTAAAAGAAGATGGGAAAATTTACGAGATTTTAGTAGGAGAGCGAGGAAATGTCGAAGCACCTTACTCGGAAAATAAACAAGCGGGATTGTTTATGGGGCCATTTCTAATAAAAGAGAAAAATGAAGCTTTTGGTGAGAAATGGGAAGGGGAATTGAAAAACTTCCAAAATATTTTAAAACAGTTAGAACGTGCGGCTAATTCTGAAGAAACAAAAGCGAAACGTGCAGAAGTAGAAGCGAAAATGAAAATGATAGGGGAGATTTTATCATGAGTAAAATTCCAAACGGCCATGAAATTATTTCTTTATTTGAAAGTATGTATCCGAAGCATTTGGCGATGGAAGGAGATAAAATTGGTCTGCAGATTGGAGCGCTTAATAAATCTGTACAACACGTATTGATTGCGTTAGATGTAACGAAGGAAGTTGTGGAGGAAGCGATTCAATTAGGAGCGAATGTCATTATCGCGCATCATCCTTTGATTTTTAATCCGTTAAAAGCGATTCATACAGATAAAGCGTACGGAAGAATTATTGAAACGTGTATTAAAAATGATATTGCCATTTATGCAGCGCATACAAATGTGGATGTTGCCAAGGGCGGAGTAAATGATTTACTTGCTGAGGCGTTAGGGTTGCAAAATACAGAAGTTCTAGCACCAACATATGCGGAAGAAATGAAAAAAGTTGTTGTGTTTGTGCCAGTAACTCATGCAGAAGAAGTACGAAAAGCATTAGGAGACGCAGGTGCTGGTCATATCGGCAATTATAGCCACTGTACGTTTAGTAGCAAGGGTACAGGTACGTTTGTACCTCAAGAGGGGACAAATCCTTATGTAGGGGAAACTGGACAGTTAGAGCGCGTAGAAGAAGTGCGAATCGAAACGATTATTCCAGTTTCACTGCAACGAAAAGTGATTAAAGCGATGGTAACGGCACATCCATATGAAGAAGTAGCGTATGATGTGTATCCACTTGATAACAAAGGCGAAACATTAGGGCTTGGGAAAATAGGATACTTAAAAGAAGAAATGACACTTGGACAGTTTGCAGAACATGTAAAGCAATCATTAGATGTAAAGGGTGCACGAGTTGTTGGGAAATTAGATGATAAAGTGCGCAAAGTAGCTGTACTTGGTGGTGATGGTAACAAATACATCAATCAAGCTAAATTTAAAGGAGCGGATGTATATGTAACAGGTGACATGTATTATCATGTTGCTCATGATGCGATGATGCTCGGTTTAAATATAGTTGACCCAGGACATAACGTTGAAAAAGTAATGAAGCAAGGTGTGCAAAAGCAATTACAAGAAAAAGTGGATGCAAAGAAACTCAATGTACACATTCATGCTTCGCAATTACATACAGATCCATTTACATTTGTATAAGAAAAATAAAAACCGTTGCTCATATAGGCAACGGTTTTTATTATTGTTCTTTTTTCACTTTTACACGAGGTAATATTTTTTGTAACGGTACTTTTCGAACTCTCTCCCATGTAGCGGGATTCATTGGATCATATTGATCTAAGAAAGCGATAACTTCTTTTGTAATTGGAGTTGGAGTAGAAGCACCTGCTGTAACAGCTACGTTTTCTACACCTTGTAGCCACTCTAATTGGATTTCGCTTACATCAGCAACTCGATATGCTTTTGTACCTGCGATTTCTTGTGATACTTGTGCTAAGCGATTTGAATTGTTACTTTTCGGATCACCAACAACAATTGTTAAGTCTGCAACATCAGCTTGTTTAGCGACAGCTTCTTGGCGAACTTGGGTTGCTAAACAAATTTCTTTATGGAATTCTGCTGTTGGGAATTTTTTTTGAATGTCCTCCATCAAATGTTGAACATCCCATTGACTCATTGTTGTTTGATTCGTTACTAAAATTTTATCTGTTGGGATTTCTAATGTTTTTAAATCATCGGCTCTTTCGATAAGGTGAACGATGTCAGGTGCAATACCGACTGCGCCTTCTGGCTCTGGATGATTTTTTTTACCGATATAAATGACATGATACCCTTCCGCTTTCTTAGCTTCGATAAGGTCATGCGTCTTGGTAACATCTGGACAAGTGGCATCGATTGTTGTTAAACCTTTTTCTTTTGCGCGTTGTTTAACTTCTGGAGAAACACCGTGTGCAGTGAAAATAACAGTACCAGAATCAATTTTATCTAAAATTTCTAAGCGACTTGGACCGTCTAATGTGATGATTCCATCTTCTTCAAAAGCGTCTGTAACATGTTTATTGTGAACAATCATACCTAAAATATAAATGGGTCTCGGCAATGATTTATCTAATGCGGCGTTACGTGCAATTACCATTGCATCGACAACACCGTAGCAATAACCACGAGGGGAAATTTTAACAATTTTCATATGAGTAATCCTCTCCTTCTAAACAAGGGATACTTTTGTGCATAGTCTTTTACATTATAAAGGAGGAGTGGATAGAAAACAAAGGATTGTTACACATATAGTTTTGGTTTTGTTGCTGTTTGTTGAACTGGTTCTTTCGGTAACTCTTTTTCTATTACAGATTCAATCACTATTTTCTTTCGTTTTCGTTTCTTTTTTTGAGGTGTAGGAGGCGGACTTTTTACCTCAACTGGCTCTGTTACATTTTCCGCTTGATTTTCTTCCGTACTTTTTCCAGAGGTGAGGATTTTAACAATGCTTGGTAGACTACGCATAATAGGACCGTACTGTTCGACGACAGGACCTACAGATTGAACGACTTGGGATACTTTTTCGATGTTATTTATCATATTAGTTGGATTCGAAATTAAATTCGAAAAAAAACTGCCGATGCCACTGCTTGCTGCAGCTGTAGTTGCTGCCCCGCCGCGCGTTTCATTTGATTCATACATTTGAGGCGGTATCATTTGCTCAGGATGTTGCTGCATGTATGGTTGATATTGTGGATGTTGCTGAGGATATTGTTGCTGGTATTGCTGTTGATATTGCTGCGGCGGTGGTTGCTGATGCATCATCGGTGGGCCTTCCATTTGTCGGTAAGGCGGAACCATTTGCATAAAAGGCTCGGTTGGATCGTGTTTTTTAAAAAGCTTAGCAAGAAAACCTTTCTTTTTTTGCGCCATTGGTGGTAGTTGTGGAATGGGATATGGTGTATAAGGTTGTTGTCCTTGATTCGGATACATTTGCCTTGTAGGGGATTTCGGAAACATGTGAGAAATCCTCCTTTCTTCAGTTAGGTATATACACATACAATATGCAATAAAAGGGAAGAAGGTTAGTTTTTGAAGTGAAAACCTAAACTAAAGATGGATTTTACTTGTAGATTTCGATATAATGTAGACTTGACTGATTTGTGCGCGCAGTAGAAATTTTAGAAAGAAGGTGTAACTTATGACACAAAAAACTTTTACACAGTATGATTTTAAACCATTTTTAATAGATGCAGTTCGTGAACTACGCTTTACAGAGCCGACAGGAATTCAGCAGAAAATTTTCCCGGTCGTGAAAAAAGGTGTAAGTGTAATTGGGCAATCCCAAACAGGTTCTGGGAAAACACATGCATACTTACTTCCTACATTAAACAGAATTAATGCAAGCCGTGAAGAAGTACAACTTGTTATTACAGCACCTACTCGTGAGTTAGCACAACAAATTTACGAAGAGATTGTGAAATTAACAAAATTCTGTGCGGAAGATCAAATGATTACAGCGCGTTGTTTAATTGGTGGAACTGATAAACAACGTTCAATTGAAAAATTGAAAAAACAACCTCATATCGTAGTTGGGACACCAGGGCGTATTAAAGACTTAGTTGAAGAACAAGCATTATTTGTTCATAAAGCAAATACGATTATTGTCGATGAAGCAGACTTAATGCTTGATATGGGATTTATTCATGATGTAGATAAAATTGCAGCACGTATGCCTAAAAACTTGCAAATGCTAGTTTTCTCTGCAACAATTCCTCAAAAACTAAAACCGTTTCTGAAGAAATATATGGAGAATCCAGAGCATATTCATATCAATCCAAAACAAGTTGCAGCTGGAAACATTGAACACTATTTAGTGCCTTCTAAACATCGTAATAAAATTGATTTAGTGAATAAAATGCTACTTCAATTTAAACCGTATTTAGCAGTTGTTTTCACGAATACGAAAAAGATGGCGGATCAAGTTGCTGATGGATTAATGGAACGCGGCTTAAAAGTTGGACGAATTCACGGGGATTTATCACCACGTGATCGTAAAAAAATGATGAAACAAATTCGTGACCTTGAATTCCAATATATTGTTGCGACTGATTTAGCAGCACGTGGTATTGATATTGAAGGGATTAGCCATGTTATTAACTATGAGCTACCATCAGATTTAGATTTCTTCGTTCACCGCGTTGGAAGAACAGCACGTGCGGGGCATTCTGGTATTGCAGTGACGATTTATGATCCAGCAAACGAAGAAGCGTTAGATAGCTTAGAAAAACAACGTCATATCGAGTTTAAACATGTAGATTTACGTGGAGATGAGTGGGCGGATTTAGGTGAGCGTCGTCGTCGTAAGAGCCGTAAAAAACCAAATGACGAACTTGATGTTATGGCAACGAAAGTTATTAAAAAACCGAAAAAAGTAAAACCAAACTATAAACGTAAACTTGCAACAGAACGTGACAAAGTGAAGAGAAAATATAGCAATAAAAAAAGATAAGGGGTTTCCCTTATCTTTTTTTAATCCCGCTAATTTAAATGAAGAGTATAGTCTGTTTAAATAGTCAAATAAATTTGTGTAGTGCGTCTTTTGTGAACAAACAATTCACTACATATTTCTACAAATTATGCTATCATTATATCTATTGTATATTGAAGAGGTGATTGTATGTTAAAGATTGGATCTCATGTTTCCATGAGTGGTAAGAAAATGTTATTAGCAGCAAGTGAAGAGGCTGTTTCATATGGTGCAACGACGTTTATGATTTATACAGGTGCACCGCAAAATACACGAAGAAAACCAATTGAAGAATTGAACATAGAAGCAGGAAGAAAACATATGGAGCTGAATGGAATTGAGGAGATTATCGTCCATGCACCGTATATTATTAATGTTGGGAATACGACAAAGCCAGAAACATTCCAATTAGGTGTAGACTTCCTTCGTATGGAAATTGAAAGAACATCGGCATTAGGTGTAGCGAAACAAATTGTTCTTCACCCAGGAGCGCACGTTGGTGCTGGAGCAGATGCTGGTATTCAACAAATTATTAAAGGGCTTAATGAAGTACTAACGCCAGAACAGACGGTTAACATTGCATTAGAGACGATGGCAGGAAAAGGAACAGAATGCGGTCGTAGCTTTGAAGAAATTGCAAAAATCATTGATGGTGTAAAATATAATGAAAAGCTATCTGTATGCTTTGATACGTGCCATACGCACGATGCAGGATATGATATTGTAAATGACTTTGACGGCGTGTTAAACGAATTTGATAAGATCGTTGGTATAGATCGTTTACAAGTACTTCATATTAACGATAGTAAAAATGTACGCGGAGCAGGAAAAGACCGTCATGAAAATATTGGATTTGGTCACATTGGGTATAAAGCATTGCATCACATTGTACATCATCCACAGTTAATGCATGTACCAAAAATTCTTGAAACACCGTATGTAGGGGAAGATAAAAAAGATAAGAAACCACCATACAAATTGGAAATCGAAATGCTGAAAAACGGTAATTTTGATGAAGGGATTCTTGAAAAAATTAAAGCACAATAAGGAGGGGAAATCCCCTCCCTATTTTAGTAGTTGCTGAAATAATGTATTTACTTGTTGGGCAGTGGCAGGGGAAGTTACTCTTGCGATCTGTTTTAAGAGCTCTAGTCGCTCGTTGTTATCGTAAATATTAATATTTTTACCTTTCATAAGTAAAACGATTTGGTCAGCTTGTGCAGTCGTAATAGAAACTTCATATTCTTTGCTATATTTTAATAACTCTTTTGTAGAAATATGATTTAATTTTTTATTAACAATTTGTTTTATGAGGTTCATCTTGTTATCCTCCTTCACGTGTTCTTCTATCGAAATATATGAGCATATAGCTTGTACATATTCGTATGGAGTTTCTTTTTTCATGAGGAAAAGAAGCGTATGTTATAATATAAGGACAAAACTACAGAAAAAGAGTAAAGGGAGGACCTATGGAGCAAAAGCAACATCGAAAAGAAAGTGTTATTCATCTCATTTATCGTTTAGTTATGATTATTTTTGGAGCAGCATGCGCGGCGGTAGCGATTGAACTATTTTTAATGCCAAATAAAATTATTGATGGTGGAATTATTGGTATTTCTCTTATATTAGATTATCTTACTCCTAACATTTGGTGGTTAAGTTTTTCTACTTTAGTCGTTGTTCTCAATATCCCATTTATGTATTCGGGTTATAAGCAAATTGGAAAAACATTTATGTTATCTTCGACATTTGGTATTGTAGCGTTAGCTTTCATTGAGTCAACGTTACATGCGGTGCCACCATTTACAACAGAACCTATTTTAGCGACAGTGTTTGGTGGGCTTATTTTAGGTCTTGGTGTAGGACTTGTAATTCGTCATGGTGGGTCGTTAGATGGAACTGAAATTATGGGGATTTTATTAACGAAGAAATTACCGTTCTCTGTTGGTGAATTCGTAATGTTTGTGAACTTATTTATTTTTGCATGGGCAGCATTTGTGTTTGGTGTGGAACAAGCGATGTATTCTGTTATGACCTACTATATTGCATTTAAAACGATCGATACAGTAATTCAAGGGCTAGATGAAACGAAGGCGGTTTTAATTGTATCTGATCAATACGAGGAAGTATCAAACGCGATTTTGCATCGTCTTGGCCGTGGAACTACAAAGCTGGTAGCAAAAGGTGGTTACACGGATAAAGAAAAAGAAGTTATTTATGCAGTTGTAACGCGTCTAGAAGTGACGAAGTTAAAATCAATTGTGCATGAAATTGATGAAAATGCGTTTGTGACGATTATGAACACGCAAGAGACAAATGGTGGTAAGTTTAAATCGGCTATTCACTAAAAATTTATAGGAATATTTTTCGAAAGCAGAGAATTTTTCTCTGCTTTTTGTTATAATAGTAAGGTTTCTTGAAAAAATAGATATATTTTAGGCAGATTGGTTTACAACTATAATAAGCTGTACTATAATTCAAATAGATATAAATCGGAATCATTCTGAATTAAAATAGGTGAGATGCTATGAATAATATATTAGAGATTGAAGGTTTAACATTCCGATACGAAGATCGGAATGTGTTAGAAAATATTAATTTGCAAGTTCCGAAGGGAGCTTTTTTAGGTTTAGTGGGACCGAATGGTTCAGGTAAATCAACTTTACTTAAGTGTTTATTAGGCGTTTTAAAGCCAAAAGAAGGAAGCATTCGCGTGTTTGGCGTTGATAGTAAGAAGTTTAAGGAATGGAACAAAGTTGGTTATGTATCCCAAAAGGCAAATAGTTTCAATTCTGGTTTTCCAGCAACTGTTTCTGAAGTTGTGTCAATGGGACTTGTTTCGAAAAAAGGGCTTTTTCGCTTTTTCACAAAAGAAGATAAGAAAAAGGTAGAAAAAGCAATTGCTGATGTAGGGATGAGTGAGTTTCAAGGTCGTAACATTGGAGAGCTTTCTGGTGGACAGCAACAGCGTGTATTTATTGCTCGTGCGCTCGTTAGTGATCCTGAATTGCTTATTTTAGACGAGCCTACTGTTGGAATTGATGTAAAAAATGTGGAAAGTTTTTACGAAATATTAGAGGATTTAAACAAAAGGTTGGGAATCACATTAATTCTTGTTACTCATGATATGGGAGCTGTTACCGAAAAAGTAACACATGTTGCATGCCTAAACCAACATCTACATTTCCATGGAAATGTAGAGAAGTTCCGAGAGTTAGAAGATGCAGAAATGTCCGTCTTATATGGACATCATGTTCATCGTTTAGAACACGAACATGAGCATCACGGGAGGATATAATGATACAAGATTTTTTACAATATGACTTTTTACGTAATTCTTTATACGCAGGTATTTTAATTGGACTTGTTGCACCGCTAATTGGTGTGTTTGTTGTTATTCGTCGTTTATCTCTTATTGCGGATGCATTAAGTCACGTGACGTTATCAGGTATTGCAGCAAGTTTATTACTTGAAAAAACCATTTTTACAGGTGGATTTTTAAACCCCTTATATATGGGGATGGTTTTTTCAATTGGTGGAGCGCTACTAATCGAAAAGTTAAGAACTGTATATAAGCACTATCAAGAATTAGCAATTCCGATTATCCTTTCGGCAGGGATGGGAGTTGGAGTTATTTTCATTTCACTTGCAAATGGATTTAACACAGACTTATTTAGTTATTTATTTGGTAGTGTTAGTGCTGTAACAAGTACGGATTTAATTATTATTGGGATTGTAGCAATTGTTGTTGTTGCGACAATTATTTTATTATATAAAGAGCTGTTTCTACTATCATTTGATGAGGAATACGCAGTATCAACTGGTTTAAGAGCGAAATGGATTCACTTTATTTTCATTATATTAGTTGCTCTTGTCATTGCAGTATCAATGCGTGTAGTAGGGGTTCTTCTCGTATCATCATTAATGACGTTGCCAGTTGCAGCGAGTATTCGTATTGCTAAAGGATTTAAACAAACAATTTTCTTTTCCATTTTATTTGGTGAAATTGCAGTTATTGGTGGAATGTTTGCTTCGTATCAACTTGATTTAGCGCCAGGTGGTACAATTGTTATGATAGCAGTTCTTATTTTAATCGGTGCGATTTTATGGAAGAAGAAAAAAACTGCATAAAGTAGGGATAGGTATGAATCTAACGGAAGCTTTACGCCTAATGAAAGAAAAAGGATACAAACATACTGGAAAAAGAGAAGAGATGCTCAGATTATTTGCAGCACATAATCGTTATTTAACTGCGAAAGACGTTTTAGAGCATATGAAAGACGACTATCCAGGGCTTAGTTTTGATACGATTTATCGTAACTTAACAGTTTTTGCTGAGATTGGTGTTTTAGAACAAACGGAATTAAATGGTGAAAAACATTTTCGTTTTACTTGTTCTATTATGGAACATCATCATCATTTTATTTGTTTGGATTGTGGGGGGACGAAAGAGATTACTTCCTGCCCAATGGATTTTATGAATAAAGATTTTACTGGTTATGAAGTAACGGGTCATAAGTTTGAAATATATGGTCGTTGTCCAAAATGTGCAAAGTAAAAGCTCGTCGGTTATATAACTGACGAGCTTTTTTACGTAGAAAAGAAGGTTGCTCACAAATATTGTGGCAACCTTCTTTTTATTGTTCTTGTGTCTCTTTTTCTTTTTCTCGTTCAGCAGCCATTTCAGCAGCAATTACGTCGATTTCTTTTTTCAGTTCTTCTACCATTGTTTCTTCTGGTACTTTACGAACGACTTGCCCTTTACGGAATAATAATCCCTCTCCACGTGCACCAGCAATACCGATATCAGCTTCACGAGCTTCACCAGGGCCATTTACAGCGCAACCAAGTACTGCAACTTTAATTGGTACTTGAAGTGTAGAGATGTATTCTTCCACTTCGTTAGCGATGCTAATTAAATCGATTTCAATACGACCACAAGTTGGACAAGAGATAAGTGTCGCTGCGTTAGACGCAAGACCGAATGATTTTAATAATTCACGAGCAACTTTTACTTCTTCAACTGGATCAGCACTTAATGAAATACGTAGTGTATTTCCGATGCCTTTACTTAAGATTGCTCCAAGACCAGCGGCACTTTTTACAGTTCCAGCAAACAATGTTCCAGATTCTGTAATACCTAAATGTAATGGGTAATCAAAAGCGCGAGCAGCTTTCTCGTATGCTTCGATTGCTAAGTTAACATCAGAGGCTTTCATAGATACGATAATATCGTGGAAATCTAAGTCCTCTAAAATTTTAATATGATGTAGCGCGCTCTCAACCATACCATCTGCAGTTGGGTACCCGTACTTTTCTAAAATGTGACGCTCTAATGAACCGGCGTTTACACCAATACGGATTGGAATGCCGCGCTCTTTTGCTGCATTTACAACAGCTTCTACTTTATGGCGACGACCAATATTACCTGGATTGATACGTACTTTATCAATGCCACCTTCAATTGCTTTTAAAGCAAGGCGATAATCAAAATGAATATCAGCAACAAGTGGAATGTTGATTTGTTTTTTTATATCAGCAATAGCATCTGCTGCGCGTTCATCTGGAACGGCAACGCGGACGACTTGACAGCCGGCTTCTTCTAAACGCTTGATTTCAGCAACTGTTGCTTCAACATCATGTGTTTTTGTTGTTGTCATACTTTGTATAATTAATTCATTATTACCGCCGATTGTTAAATTACCGACTTTAACTGGACGTGTTTTTGTACGATGAGTCATTTCATTCACGAATAGATCGCTCTCCTTATAAAAGAAGTTTCTTATTTAGTCCCTCATATCAATGATAGTATACGTGATATAGGGCTATAGAAACCGAAGTGCTCGGTTTCACTTTTACTATTGTATCAGCGCCTTTATGTAATTGACAAGGATTAAGTGATAGCTTATTGATATAACGGGAATTTATAAGACTTTCCAATTTGGATTTTTGTAGCAGATGTACTTTTGTTTAATAGTTTAAAGTCGTCAATGACTTTTTCTATGGAAGGAATTTTTTTCTTGTTAATTTGTTCTGTAATAGAAAGAACTGTCTCACCAGTTTTTACTTCAATTGTTTTATAAGATGTATCCGTTTCTTTTTCTGTTTTATTCTCTTTATTTTGTTGGCTGTCTGCGTTCTCTTTTTTAATCGTTTGGGCAGAGGTTGTTTTTTTATATGAACTTAACATCGGTAAAGTACCGATTTTTATATCGTAATAAAATACATAACCGAGAACAAGCACGAATAGGAATATACCTAACCTCTTCATATTCTTCACTCCTTTGCTAGGAATATATGCTTGTCCAAAAAAAAAATGCCTATTTAGGCATTTTTTTATTTTTCTTTCGGTTGGGGTACCTCTTTAATCGTTAAGTATAGAACGATTAAAACAACAGCGATATAAATGAATGTTGCCCCAGGTACGACGATTTTGAATAAATCCATAATCATGAAGAAAATGGTTGGGATTGTGTAGCTGTATGCAGTTAGTGTCCAAACTTGTTTATAGGATAGTTTACGTTGACCGCTCATAGCAGAACCGATGAACGCAAGTAAAGTCACGCCTACAAAAGTGATGAATAATTGGAATAGGTACACTAAGAATCCGATAACGAATAATAAAATTGGATAAATATTATCGAATAAAGAAATAAATTCTTGTAGATCTTTTTTCTCAAGAGATGCACCTAACAAATCGTTATAAGAATACGTTTGTGTTTGACCATTTCCCATAGAGACTACTTTATCTTTTAAAACAAATAAACCTGTTTTATTTTGATATTTTTCTAGGTCTGTTGAATTTGGATCAAATACGAAAAGTGCATTTCCTTCTTCTTTTTCAATGGGTTGATCAATATCGGCTTTTAGTTCGCCATTTTCAATCTTAAAGTCAGGTAAATCTTTATCGATGACTTGATTTACCATGCCTACACCATCTTGGATAAAACTACCGTACAAAAAAGTTCTTGGAATAGTAGTAATTAAGCAAAGTAGCATAATATACAAAATGGTTTTACCGATTTTTTGAAAACGGAATAGCGCCATATCTTTAGGCGAGTATATGCTTTTTACGAATTGGGTAAATATGGACATAGATTCACTTCCTTTATGTATGTATAAAATCATTGTAACGTAGGAATCTAGAGAATCTCAAGATATATTATATTTACATATAGTGGAGATAACTAAATTTCTTTTTATTAACTTTCTTCTTTTAAATAAGAAAAATACAATTGACACTTTTCTTTTCTATATGGTAAATTTATCTTACCTTTCTTAAAGGGCATATCCGATAGGAATTCCTTTATTTGATATGTTGTTACATACATAATTGTGGACCCTTAGCTCAGCTGGTTAGAGCAGACGGCTCATAACCGTCCGGTCGTAGGTTCGAGTCCTACAGGGTCCATATCCATTTCGCATGTTTATTATGTTAGCAGGAAGCTTCCTTGTAGAAGGAAGCTTTTTTTACGGAATATATGAGCATTTTAATTGAAAAGAAGTGGGAATTTTGCTACTTTAATGATAGCAAGACAATGTGATTTATTTGTTTGCACCCTATGGCAATTAGGGTAGAATGAAGTTGTATGTCACTAAGTGGCAATACATAAACTGGGAGGAATATAACAATGGCAAAACACGAATTACCAAATTTACCTTATGCGTATGATGCTTTAGAGCCTCACTTTGACAAAGAAACAATGAACATCCATCATACAAAACATCACAACACGTATATTACAAACTTAAACGCTGCTTTAGAAGGTCATGCAGAATTAGCTGACAAAAGCGTAGAAGAATTAGTTGCAAACTTAAACGAAGTACCAGAAGCGATCCGTACAGCAGTACGTAACAATGGTGGCGGACACGCTAACCATACATTCTTCTGGACAATCTTATCTCCAAACGGCGGAGGACAACCTGTAGGTGAACTTGCAACTGCAATTGAAGCGAAATTCGGTAGCTTCGATGCATTCAAAGAAGAATTCGCAAAAGCTGGCGCAACTCGCTTCGGTTCTGGTTGGGCTTGGTTAGTAGTAAACAATGGTGAGTTAGAAGTAACAAGCACTCCAAACCAAGATTCTCCTTTAACTGAAGGTAAAACTCCAGTTATCGGTTTAGATGTTTGGGAGCACGCTTACTACTTAAACTACCAAAACCGTCGTCCAGACTACATCGGCGCATTTTGGAACGTTGTAGATTGGAACGCTGCTGAAAAACGTTACCAAGAAGCAAAATAATCGTAATAAATATAGAAAAAGCTAGGGGAGAGCCCCTAGCTTTTTTCTATGCTTTCCTTTTACATAATTGGGCTTGTCTTTGGAAGACTAGAACATGAAGTAAAGGAGAGTTGTGTATGAAGTGGAAACATATAATTGGTGACGTTGAAGTGAATCGGGATTTAGTGTTATTGCTCCTTATAGGAGGTTTATACACGCTCGCAATTTCTTTATCGAATACGTTTGTAAATATTTATTTATGGAAGCAAACACAAAATTATGTGAATCTTGGCTTGTATAATTTGGCCAGCGTTGTATTACAGCCTCTCACATTTCTTGTAGGGGGGAAATTAGCGAAACGTATCGATCGCTCGATTTTATTACGAATAGGAGTAGGAACGCTCGCAATTTTTTTTATCGTTGTTTTAGTGGCTGGAAAAAGTGCTTCTCAGTATATTTTATTAATGGGGGCTCTTTTAGGAGTAGGATACGGTTTTTACTGGTTGGCTTTTAACTTATTGACATTTGAAATTACAGAACCAGAAACAAGAGATTTCTTTAATGGATTTCTTGGACTTCTTACATCTTTCTCTGGGATGATTGGACCAATAGCAGCAGGATACACAATTTCACGCATGGAGAAATGGAGTGGTTATACTGTTATATTCTTTCTTTCATTAGTTTTATTTGCAATTGCTGTCGTCTTAAGTTTCTTTTTATCTAAAAGAGAATGTGAAGGGCGTTATGAAATTGTGCAAGTATTGAAAGAACGAAGAGTTGATAAAAATTGGGGAAAGATTACACGAGCTCATTTTTTCCAAGGATTGAGAGAAGGAACGTTTATTTTTGTCATTTCAGTATATGTGTATTTAGCAACTAATAGTGAGTTCGCATTAGGGAAATATAGTTTAGTGAACTCTGCTGTATCCTTTGTATGTTATTACTTGGTCGCTCGCATGTTAAAGAAAGAGTGGCGAAAAAAAGCAATTTTACTTGGGGGCATTATTTTATATGCTGTCGTCTTTTTAGTTATTTTCAATGTTACATACACGAAATTACTTATTTATGCGGCATGTATTGCGGTTGCATATCCTATTTTACTTGTTCCATACGGGTCAATGACATATGACGTAATTGGTAGAGCTAAAAATGCGAGAGAATGGCGTGTGGAATATGTCGTTGTCCGGGAGTTATGGTTAAATGCCGGAAGAATCTGTTCCATTTTAAGTTTTTTATGTGCTGTACTATTCTTTCCACCTGAAAAAAGTTTACCTTACTTATTATGTATTTTAGGTGCTGGACATTTTCTTATTTATTTTGCAGTTAAAAATGTCAAATATGATGGGGAAAATGCAGATAAAACAAGTGTTGTAACGCAAGGAACTACGCAGAATCAAACTGAACCAGAAGGTTAACTTCTCGTTTGTTTTATGCTAGAATAGAAAAAGATGTAAAACAGCAGTGAGGACACCTGTATGAAGGTGTCCCTTTCACATTACATAGCTGTTGGTAGAGGGGGTTTGTATGAGCAAGAAGCAGAAGCAAAATAAGAAAAAGACCCACGTTCCTTTTCGGTTAAACGTGCTGTTTTTCTGCGTGTTTTTAATGTTCTCCGCGGTTATTGTAAGGCTCGGATATGTACAAATTGTTCGCGGTGAAGAATATAAGAATGAAGTGGAGAAGAAAGAAAACTCAACGATAAGTAATCCTGTACCGCGTGGGAAAATATTTGACCGTTATGGGCGACCCGTAGTAGATAATGCAGCCATTCGTACTATTACATTTACAAAAATGAAAGGATCAACGGCAGAGGATCGCTTAGAAACAGCGAAAAAGCTAGCAGATTTGATTGAAGTACCGACAGATAAATTAACAGATCGCGATAAAAAAGATTATTGGCTTGCTATGCATAAAGAGGAAGCTAAAGAAAAAATTACGAATAAAGATCGTCAAGAGTTTAAAGATAAAAAAATTGATGATAAAGAATTAGACGAGCGTCAGCGAAGTCGTGTAACAGAAGAAGAGATTAATCAATTATCCGCAAAAGATCTAGAAATATTAGCGATTAAAAGTAAGATGGACGGCGGATATGCAATGACACCTCAAGTTATTAAAAAGGATGCTACAGAAAAGGAATATTCGATTATTAGTGAAAACCTAGCAGCATTACCAGGTGTAGATACGAATGTTGATTGGGATCGAAAATATACGTACGATGATTTATTCCGAAGTGTACTTGGTGGGGTGTCGACATCTGATGAAGGCTTACCGAGAGAAAGACTAGATTACTATCTTGTTCGTGATTATAATCGAAATGACCGAGTAGGAAAAAGTTATCTTGAACAACAGTATGAAGATAGCCTGCACGGTACGAAAGCAGAAGTTAGAAATGTTACAGATAAAAACGGTAATATTTTAGAAACGATTAATGTATCAAAAGGACAAAGTGGTAATGACTTGAACTTAACAATTGATATGGAATTACAAAAGCGTGTGGAAGATATTCTTGCGAAGAATTTAATGAGATTTAAAGGAAGCGAACCTCTTTTAGATCGCGCATTCGTTGTAATGATGAATCCAAAAAATGGTGAAGTTTTATCTATGGCGGGGAAACAATTAGTTAACGAAGATGGTCAAACGAAAGTAAATGACTTTGCATTAGGTACCATGACAAGTTCTTATCCGATGGGGTCAACTGTAAAAGGTGCAACAGTACTTACTGGATATCAAACTGGTGCGATTCAACCAGGGTCGGTGCAATTGGATGAACCAATTAAATTAAAAGGTACACCTACGAAATCATCTTGGAAAACGATGGGATACATTAATGACCTTACAGCTTTAAAAATGTCTTCTAACGTTTATATGTTTAAAACAGCGATGAATATCGCCGGTGTTCAATATGTGAGAGGTGGTACGTTAGATATACCTCAAAAAGCATTTGATACGATGCGTTATTATTTCGGACAGTTTGGACTGGGTGTAAAAACAGGAATTGATTTACCCAATGAATCTGCTGGTCAGATGGGTAGAAGTAGTCAACCAGGTTTCTTACTAGATTTATCAATTGGACAGTATGATACGTATACACCGCTTCAATTAGCGCAATATATTTCGACGATTGCCAATGGCGGATATCGTATGCAACCACAAGTTGTAAAAGAAATTCGTCAACCAGCAGTGAAACCAGATGAAGTTGGGAAAGTTGTTCAATCTATGGAACCGAAAGTATTAAATCGTGTTGATATGCCAGAATCGCAAATTAAACGTGTTCAAGAAGGATTTAGACAAGTGTATAATGATTCAGGTGGTACAGCTACAAAATACTTTACAGGTGCAAAATATAAAGCGGCAGGGAAGACAGGTACCGCGCAAACTGTGTATGGCGGAGATAAAGAGATTGGTAGAAAGGCAAACGGTGAACGTGTGGAAACATATAACCTAACATTAGTAGGTTATGCGCCACTTGAAGATCCAGAAGTAGCATTCTCTGTTGTCGTTCCGTGGGTACATGATGATAAGACTGGTATTAATGGATATATTGGTCGTGAAATTATGGACGCTTACTTTGATTTGAAAAACAAAGAAGTAAATGGTGAAACTCCAAAAGATGACAAAGACAATAAAAATAAAGATCAAGATGATGAATAAAAAAATTGTAAAAAAGCACACTATCTGAAAAGATAGTGTGCTTTTTTTTATGGTTTATGCATATCGTGTAATAAATGTGGACAAGTATACAACACTGAAAAACACGCGGCCGTATAAATGATACTTGTATATGATGAGATAGGGGATAACTGTTTTATAGGGAAATCATCAGAGAAAATGAATAGCTACTACTGATTAAAATTGTATCGTATGTTGATCTTTGTGGAACTTTACAAAACTTTTACAAACAATTAAAACCGAATTAATAGTTTAGCAGTATTCTTATATCTGTAATCCTGTTATTTCCGGTTACTTCTAGGAGGAAGAACACGTGAAATGGATGCGTACACCGATTAAAATTTTCGTACTATCAATATGGTTCCTCTGTTTTGAAATGTCTACTGCATTTGCTTTAAATGATACGGGAGAAGTGAGAGTTGATGGATCCTCAACGGTTTTTCCTATTATAGAAGCAGTAGCGGAGGAATATACAAAGGTGCATCCAGACGTGAAAATTTCCATCAGTATTTCTGGAACTGGGGGAGGATTTAATCGTTTCGGTAAAGGAGAAGTAGATATAAATAATGCTTCGAGAGTAATGAAACAAGTCGAGAAAAATGAAATGAAGAAAAATTCTATTCAATTCACACCTTTTGAGGTGGCTAAAGATGGTCTTACAATTGTTGTGAATTGGCACAATACATGGGTAGACGATATGTCAGTAGACGAGTTACGTCTACTGTGGAGTGAAGATGGAAGTGAGAAGCGATGGTCACAAATTCATTCAACATGGCCACGTGAACAAGTGAACTTTTATGCACCAGGCGTAGACTCTGGTACGTATGATTATTTTCAAAATGTCATCTTACAAAATCATCGCATTGTAAAAAAAGTCTCTTTGTCTGAAGACGATCAAGTTATTATGCAAGGGGTAATGAATGATAAACATGCCATTGCTTTTGTAGGATATGCTTATTATATGGCTAATCGAGATAAGGTGAAAGCAATAAAAGTAAATGGTGTATTTCCGACGAAAGAGACCATTCAATCAGGTAAATATAAGCCGTTATCTAGGCCGCTACTTACTTATGTGAATAATGCATCTATCCGAAATAAAATGAATGTAGCAAACTATGTTGAGTTTATGATTCAGCATGTTGGTAACCTCGCTGAAGAGGTCGGTTATGTAAAATTGCGAAAAGAAAAATACAATGAACAGCTGCGTATGTTAACAGAAATAAAAAGGTAATGTCAGGGTGGAAAGGGGTTTTCATCTTTGGCTCATAATGACAAAAATCAAATTACATTTTCTGTACAACATTTGATTGAAAGAAATAAAAAGCAAAGAAAAAAAACGCAGCGAATCAATCGAATAGTACCTTTATTACTAAAAATAATTGCTAGCGTTTCTATTGTGACGACACTTGGAATTGTTTTTACGCTCTCTAATGAAACAATCATGTTTTTTCAAAAAATATCACTATACTCCTTTTTGACGGAGAAAGAATGGTTACCATTTTTTGAAGATCCTAAATTTGGTATAGTACCACTTATATGTGGAACGTTCCTTGTAACAGCGCTTGCTATGTTTGTGGCAATTCCTATCGGTTTAGCGTGTGCTGTATTTTTAAGCGAATATGCTTCAAATAGTGCACGGAAAATATTAAAGCCGATGTTAGAGCTATTAGCAGGTATCCCGACAATTGTATACGGTTTTTTTGCATTAACAATTGTTACACCGCTTTTACAAAGGATTATACCAGATTTACAGTTTTTTAATGCGATTAGTCCAGGAATCGTTATCGGATTTATGATGATGCCTACAGTTGCATCTCTATCTGAAGACGCGATGAGATCTGTGGCGAAAGGGACGAAAGAAGCTTCATTAGCACTCGGAGCGACGCGGTTTGAAATGGTAAAACAAGTGGTGTTTCCGTCCGCTTTTACAGGGATTATGGCAGCAATTATATTAGCGGCTTCTCGTGCAATTGGTGAAACGATGATCGTTGTAATTGCAGCAGGATCCACACCAAATGTATCGCTTGATCCGACACATTCTATTCAAACGTTAACAGCCTATATTGTGCAAGTAAGTTTAGGTGATGCTCCGCATGGAACGGTTACGTATTACAGCATGTATGCTGTAGGTGCAACTTTATTTATGTTTACTTTTATTATGAACATCATTTCGCAGTCTATTATGCGCCGTTTTAGGAGGATGACATAATATGCGAATGTTGAATCATAATAAAATACAAAAAAACATGGCATCACGCTTTTTAAAAGATCGAATTTACAAATTGTTATTTTATATAGCAATTTTATTTTCAATCGTAATTTTGTCTGTGTTACTGTTTCAAATTGTTGAAAAAGGCATAAGTTATCTTTCAATAGATTTCTTTACAAATTTCGCTTCACGTAATCCGAAAGAAGCTGGTATTGCTGCAGCTTTGTCAGGGACAATATTATTTATGAGTATTGTTATACCTGTTTCTTTTATATTTGGAGTTGGAACAGCTCTTTATTTAGAGCAATATGCGAAGGAATCTCTATTTAAAAAAATAGTAGAGATTAATAATCAAACGTTAGCAGGAGTACCATCCGTTGTATTTGGATTGCTTGGTTTAACTATTTTTGTATATGCTCTTCATTTAGGAGAGAGTATAGTTGCAGCAGCACTGACGATGAGTTTACTCGTCTTACCAACAGTTGTTGTGGCGAGTCAAGAAGCAATCCGGTCAGTACCAAGTGTATTATTAGAGGGTTCTTACGGATTAGGTGCTACGAAGTGGCAAACAATGTATCAAATTGTATTGCCATATGCTTTTCCGGGGATTATAACGGGCTGTACGTTAGCGATATCAAGAGCAATTGGAGAAGCAGCACCACTATTAGTGATCGGGGCACTTGCGTTTGCGAATTATGTTCCATTTAGTATGTTTGATAGATTTACAGTTTTACCAATCCAAATTTTTAATTGGATGAGTAGGCCACAAGAAGAATTTCAGTATGTAGCAGCAGCTGGGATGATTGTTTTGTTAGGTTTGTTGCTATTTATCAATATATTTGTTTTATGGTTACGAAATCGAAAATAAGTTGGAAGTGGATGAAAGGGGAATTCAAATGGTAGCAACAGTAGTAAATGTACAGGTGAAAAACGAAGAGAAAATCGAGACTGCGCCAAAGAAAGTAGTATTTGATACGAAAAACTTAAATTTATGGTACGGGGAAGACCATGCTTTAAAAGATATTAATTTAAGTATTCATGAGAATGAAGTTACAGCCATTATCGGTCCAAGTGGCTGTGGTAAATCAACGTACTTAAAAACGTTAAATCGCATGGTAGAGTTAGTACCGATCGTTCGAACTACAGGTGTAATTGAATATAGAGAACGCAATATATTTGATAAATCATATCCAGTTGAAGAATTAAGAACACATGTAGGAATGGTGTTCCAAAAGCCAAATCCATTTCCAAAATCTATTTATGAGAATGTAGCATACGGTCCAAAAATCCATGGTATTCGTGACAAAAAGACATTAGATGAAATTGTTGAAAAAAGTTTACGTGGAGCAGCGATTTGGGATGAATTAAAAGATCGTTTGCACGATAATGCATACGGTTTATCTGGTGGACAGCAACAGCGTCTATGCATCGCACGCTGCTTAGCTATTGAGCCAGACGTTATTTTAATGGATGAGCCAACATCGGCATTAGATCCAATTTCAACATTAAAAGTAGAAGAATTAATTCAAGAGTTAAAGAAAGACTTTAGTATTGTTATCGTAACGCATAATATGCAACAAGCAGCGCGTATTTCAGACAAAACTGCTTTCTTCTTAAGCGGGGAAGTTGTGGAGTATACAGATACAAACAAATTATTTACGACTCCTTCAGATAAGCGTACAGAAGATTATATTACAGGTCGCTTTGGCTGATATCGTCGCAAAGCTAAGAGAAAATGCCCTCTTAACAGAGGGCATTTCTTATTTTTATCTCACTTTAATAGGGAAGTAATACTTCCTTTATTTTAAGTTTTATTACAAGTGTAAGAGGCTATGTAGGAGATTTATCCCGCTATTTGCGGGCAGTAAGACCGGATTTCAAAATTCAACAAAAGCAAAGAAGTTAGATGGCGGGCCGCCTGTAAAAGCCCGATTGATGAGGGTTGATTAAAGTTTCACTTTATATATAATGGCACATAATATTGAGGGGGAAGAAAAAATGGTAAGAGAACAGTTTCAAGGTGATTTAAAAGTGTTACAGCAAAAGGTAATCGAGCTTGGAGAATTAGCAAATGCGGCTTTATTGATTGCTATGGAAGGTCTGCATACAAGGGATGTAGAGAAAGCGTTAGAGGTCATTGATGGTGATTACCGCATGGATAATTTAGAAGAGGAAATAAACGATCTTGCACTTATGCTTATTACGAAGCAGCAACCTGTAGCAAGTGACTTAAGAAGGATCTTTATTTCAATTAAAACAGCGACAGATTTAGAGCGTATTGCAGATCATGCTGTTAATATTGCAAAGGCTACAATTCGTCTTGGGGAAAAAGAAGTGGCTGTTAGTTTGCACAACCTGGATGAAATGTTTGCGATTGCAAATGAGATGTTGCATTTAGCGTTAGAAGCATATGAACAAGAAAATTTAACTTTTGCGAAACAAATCGCTGAAATGGATGATTCTGTTGATGAAATATATGGAAAATCAATTCGTGAGTTTATATCTTCAGTTCCGGAACAACCCGAAGCAATTACGCAAATTACACAATTATCATTTGTGGCGAGATATATTGAGCGTGTAGCAGATCATATTACAAATATTGCTGAAAATGTCTTTTATTTAGTAAAAGGAAAGCATTATTTATTGAATGAGTAGGAATTAAAGCAGGTGATGAGAAATCACCTGCTTTTTTTAGTCAAAACATGACAAAAAAAGCTCGTTGTTTCCTTTAGTTTATGATGATAAGATGTATCATAATGTAATGGGAAAATTAGTATATATGTTGTTCGTTAATAAGTATTATTTATCAATTAATAGTAAGCGCTTTCTTTGAGTTTGAACCGTACGTTTTTATAGGTGGGACATTTAATTATAGGGTCTTTTAAATGAGGATTCGTTTAACTAATCAAGTTTATGCTGCTAGTTCATGTGGGATAGAGAATATACATATGGTATATGGAGCTACTGAACATTATATAAGTGGAGGCTGAAGTATATGAAGGGGGTTATTTTAGCTGGAGGAAAAGGAAGACGCCTTAGACCATTAACATGTAATACTCCAAAGCCGATGTTACCGTTATTAGAAAAACCAGTTTTAGAATACAATATTGAGTTATTACGCCAGCATGGTATTCGTGAAATTGCAATTACTGTTCAATATATGAGTACGACCATTAAGCAATATTTTGGTGATGGTAGTAAATGGGGAGTTAACTTGTATTATTTTGAAGACTCTCCTCCGCTTGGTACAGCAGGGAGTATTAAACAAGCAGAACAATTTTTAGATGAAACATTTGTTGTGATAAGTGGGGATGCATTAACTGACTTTCAATTATCAGAAGGAATTAGGTTTCATGAACAAAAGAAAAGAATAGTAACAATGTTTGTGAAAGAAGTAGAAAATCCACTCTCATTTGGATTGGTTGTAATGAATAAAGACCAGGAGGTTACACGATATATAGAAAAGCCGGGCTGGAATGAGGTAGTCTCTAATGTTGTGAATACAGGCATATATATTATGGAGCCAGAAATCTTTTCTTACATACCGCCTAGGCAATTTTTTGATTTTAGTCATGATGTGTTTCCGTTATTGGCAAATAAAAATGTGTTATTCGCATATTTGTCAGAAGGTTATTGGTTAGATATCGGCACATTTAATCAATATCGACAAGCACAATTTGATTTGTTAACGAAAAAGTTACAAGTACCTATTCCTTATACGGAAGTATTACCGATGGTATGGATGGGAGAAGGGGTGACGATTGGCAAAGGGACGAAAATTCATGGCCCCTCTTTTATTGGAGAAGGAGCAAAGATTGGTACAGGAGCTGTAATTGAGCCATATTCTATTATTGGGAAAAATAGTATCGTTTCAAATTATTCTCATCTTCAAAAAAGTATTGTTTTTGCAAATGCCCACATTGGGAAGTATTGTGAACTATTAGAAACGACAATAGGAGAGCGTACAATAGTTGAAGATGACGTTACACTGTTTCAAAAAAGCGTTGTAGCGGATCACTGTCATATTGGGAGAAGCACGGTAATTAAGCAAAAAGGAAAACTATGGCCTTATAAGGCCATTGATAGTCATTCGATAGTAGGAGCAGCTGGTATTCAAGAGAGTGAAATGAGTGCAGGTTGGTTACAAAAAAGCCGCATTGTAGGAAGAGGGAATGTTGAAATTACTCCCCAGTTTATCGTGAAGATTGCGATGGCGTATGGATCTCTTTTTACAAAAGGAGAGAGTATATTAATTGGAAGTCAAGAAAATATAGAAACAACCTCTTATAAAAATTTATTTTTACATGCTATTCATGGTATAGGGATTCATACGATGGAATGTAAAGAAATGAACGAGTCACTTTTTCAATATAGTGTTCATCATTTGAAATGTGCAGGTGGTGTTTTCATTCAAGTGGAGAATGAGAATGAGATTGTTATAAAGTTATACAGTCAAGCTGGCATGCCGTTAACGTATAAGCAGCAAAAAGAGATAGAACAAGTATATATGTCCGAATTGTTTTATTACGTACATGAGAAAGAAATGGGGCGTAATGAGCTGGTTCATGTTTCTATGAATGAGTATATAGAAGTTATATTGGAGCATATTGATATCGAGAAAATACAGATGCAGAAGTTTCATCTTCTTATTAATAAGAGAAATGATACGTTGCAACATTTACTTATGCTCTTTCTGCAAAGACTTGGTTGTACAGTTACATGGATTTATGCAAGCGAACAAAAAGATCATGTGAAAGCTTTGATGAAATCAAGTAAAGCGAATATGGCTCTTATGTTTTCTGAGCAAGGAAATCATTTCGAGTTATACGATAAACATAGTAATATTTACCAGGGTACAGATTTGGAAGAGGTAGATATTCCGGATTTCTTACTCGAATCGACAGGAAATATTTACCCGATGTCTTTGAAGTTAGGAGAATGTTATCTTCTATTTTATACGCAGGATGAAAGAAAGTCGTTTCAAGTAAGGTGGAAGCGAGATATTTTATATCGAATTGGAAAATTATTCGAGCTAATAGCATTGCAAGGAAAAACGTTTCTCAGCATAGTAGAGCAATCACCGCCGCTCTATTTACTTTATGATGAAGTGGCATGTTCATGGAATGAAAAAGGGGAAATTATGAGGAAATTATTGGATGATATAGAAAGGAAGGGAGAAGGTATATTTGAAGGAGTACAGTTCAAATATACTGAAAAAGAGTGGTCTTATATCGTTTCTGACACAAAACAACCAAAATTTTTAGTGTATTCACATGCTAGAAACCCAGTAATAGCAAGGGAAAACATGAAAAATCTTATAGAAAAAATTAGACAATATCAAAAGGTGTAGAATTTTTATTTTAAAAGTGGTATTATAGTATAGTCTGATTTAAGTTATTAGTACTGGAGGGAAATAAGAATGCGTGTGAATATTACTCTAGCATGTACAGAATGCGGAGATCGTAACTATATCTCAAAGAAAAATAAACGTAACAACGCTGAGCGTATCGAGCTTAAAAAGTATTGCAAGCGTGACAAGAAGTCTACGTTACACCGTGAAACAAAGTAAGCAGTAGGAATATTTTCCTACTGTTTCTTTTTTTATTCGATTCCTATGTTAAAAGTGATACACTATCATCATAGAGAAAAGTGTCACTGTAGGGGGGGAAATGTGTGAAAGAAGAGAAAGTGCGTTTGCGTAAACAAATAATAGAACACATGAATTCTTTATCAGAAGAACAGTATACAACTTTATCAGAACAGATTGCATTTTTGCTGTATGCGCAAAAAGAGTGGGTTGAAGCTAAAACAATTGGAATTACTCTTTCAATGGAAAATGAAGTGAATACATATCCTATTATTGAAAAAGCTTGGGAAGAAGGAAAGAAAGTTGTAGTTCCTAAGTGTAATAAAGGAACAAGAACGATGTCCTTCCGGCAAATTAATAATTTTGATCAATTAGAAACGGTGTATATGAATTTACGTGAACCGATTCCTGGGCTTACGGAAGAAGTGAATGTGGATGGAATTGATCTTCAAATTGTGCCGGGCGTAGCTTATACAGAACGAGGAGAGCGAATTGGGTACGGCGGTGGCTATTATGATCGTTATCTCGTGCATTATAAAGGGAAAACGCTATCATTAGCGTATGGTTTTCAAATGGTAAAACACATTCCGGTAGAGCCATTTGATAAAAATATAGAAAAAATTATTACAGAAAAAGGAACAATGCTTATAAATGAGCTTGTCTAGACAAATAAAAATTGACGAGACTTTTTCTTCTTGATTATAATAAAATATGTGAACGTTTTCTTATTATAATTTTTTATAGTAAGCAAGCATAGAGGGTGATGAAATGGTATCTATTTATGATATTCAGCAATTGCTAAAGAAATTTGGTACGATTATTTATACGGGAGATCGAATTGCAGATTTACAATTAATGCAAGATGAATTGCGTGAATTAAATCAATCACAGCTAATCGATCCACAAGACTATCAAACAGCTTTATTTTTATTGAAGCAAGAAATTCAAAAAGAGCTAAATAAGAATTAGATAAAGGTAGGTAAGCAACATGGAAGAGAAATGGTTAGTTGGTGTTGACCTTGGTGGTACAACGATTAAATTAGCATTTATTAATGTATACGGTGAAATTTTACATAAGTGGGAAATCCCTACGAATACAGGTGAGCAAGGAAAACATATTACACTTGATGTTGCGAAAGCAATTGATAAAAAGCTAGAAGAATTAGGCGAATTGAAGAGCAAGTTAATTGGTATTGGTATGGGAGCTCCTGGCCCTGTACATGTGGCATCTGGAATGATTTATGAAGCGGTTAATTTAGGGTGGAAAAACTATCCGCTAAAAGATTTATTAGAAGTAGAAACAGGATTACCTGTTGTTATTGATAATGATGCAAACTTAGCAGCGCTTGGTGAAATGTGGAAAGGTGCTGGTGAAGGTGCAAAAGATTTAATCTGCATGACACTTGGTACGGGCGTTGGTGGTGGTGTAATCGCCAATGGTGAGATTGTACACGGCGTGAGTGGTGCTGCTGGTGAGATTGGACATATTACAGTAGTTACAGAAAATGCTTTCCCATGTAATTGCGGGAAGTCTGGTTGCTTAGAAACAGTAGCATCTGCAACAGGTATTGTACGTGTTGCTATGCAAAAAATACAAGAGACTAATAAAGAAAGCATGTTGCGTTCTATGTTAGCTGAAGAAGGACGTATTACATCAAAAGATGTCTTTGAAGCACTTGGACAAGGTGATGAATTAGCAGGCGAAGTAGTAGAAAAAGTAGCTTCTTATTTAGGATTAGCTGTAGCAAACCTTTCTAGTACGTTGAACCCAGAGAAAATTGTTATTGGTGGAGGCGTGTCTAAAGCTGGAGATGCGCTATTAGAACCAATTCAACGCTATTTCGAGCAATACGCTTTCTCACGTGCTGTAAAGAGCACGAAGTTAGCTATTGCAACACTTGGTAATGATGCAGGTGTTATCGGAGGAGCTTGGCTTGTAAAAAAGCACAAATACGAAGCGAAGATGATATAAGATGTGAAATATGAAAAGAGGAAGGGGGAACCCTTCCTCTTTTTGTGTGAAATCTCGATGAAGAATAAAGTGTAAACGAATTAAGCTGCTGGTGGATACCCGTTATATAGAACAGTCATGATCGTAAACCATCCGAAAACGAGTACAGTTGCAATTGCAAAGCCGCTCGCGAAAAAGTTTTTTTCACGAAGTGTTCTAAGCGTAGCAAATACAGCTAACAGAGTGACAAGTGTAAAAATAATAACAAGGCCCATACAATATCCTCCTCTGTCTACCCATTTCTTATTATGAGTTTTTGGAATATTTACTCTTTTATATTGTACATGTTTTAAAAATGATTGTCGAGATAGCATCCTTTCTTTTCCTCAGAGAAAGAAATGTTGTATCATTAAAAGTAAGTTTAATAACTGGAGGAGATTTCATATGAAATGGATACAAATGCCGTTAGGCCCATTGCAAACCAATGCTTATATTTTAATGAACGATCAAAAAGAGTGCATTATCTTTGACCCTGGTCATGAAGGTGAAAAGCTCGTTACATATTTACAAGAAGAACAATTAAAACCATTGGCGGTTTTATTAACACATGCTCACTTTGATCATATCGGTGCTGTTGATGCGGTAAGAGACGCTTTTTATATTCCTGTATACGTACATAAAGAAGAAGCAGATTGGTTAGGAGATGCAACTGTAAACGGCTCTCAAATTTTTATGATGAACCGCAGTATTACAGCAAAACCAGCGGATCATATTATTGATGCAGAAGGTACATTAACAATTGAATCATTTAATTTTGAAATTTTTGAGACGCCGGGACATTCTCCAGGAAGTATTTCTTATTATAGTAAAGAGGCGAATGCTGTATTCTCAGGAGATGTATTGTTCCAAATGAGCATTGGAAGAACAGATTTGCCTGGTGGAAGTTTTGCTGAATTAATTGGAAGTATTGAAGAGAAATTATTTGTATTACCAGATGAAACAGCGGTGTTATGTGGACATGGTCCAGAAACAAGCATTGGCTTTGAAAAAGAAAATAATCCATTTTTACAATAAGGAGTCATTATGGGAATGGAGCTCATTTTAAGAGAATGGATGGGGAAAGAAAAGGATTATTCAATTTCATATAGTACGTATATGAACCTTGTATTGTATACAGAAGGTCATGGATATTATATGAAAGAACGTGAAAAGATTGGAAGAAAAGGGGATTTTTTTACAAGTAGCAATGTATCCTCTGTTTTTGCAAAAACTTTTGCTAAACTTTTTATTCGTCTTGTTGAAAATGGTGAAGTTGCTTCGAATATTTGTGAGGTTGGTGGGGGAACTGGAAAGTTTGCCTATGATGTTTTACAAGAATGGAAGCAATTATCTCCAAAAACCTTTATTGATTTAAACTATTCAATGATTGAAGTGAGCCCTTTTCATAGGAAATTACAGCAGGAGCAACTTGGCTCATTTTCTAATGTATCGTACTATACCTCCTATAGTGAAATGGGAGATTCTTTCGAGGGAATTCTTTTTTCGAATGAGTTGTTTGATGCATTTCCTGTTGAAATAATTGAGAAAAGAAATGGTATGTTGTATGAAGTACGTATTACATATACAGAGGAAGGAAACCTTTCAGAAGTATGTAGGCCGTTAGATAAAAGAATTGGTCGATATTTATTGAAATATAATATTCATATTGCTGAAGGGCAACGTTTTGAAGTACCAATTGTGATGGAGGAGTATATAAAAGAAATTGCGAAATGGTTTCAAAAAGGTATATGTATTACAGTTGATTACGGATACACAAAAGAAGAATGGATGCATCCAGCACACCGTGAAGGAAGTTTGCGAGGGTATTATCAGCATAAGCTAATACGAAACCCACTAGCGTATCCAGGTGAAATGGATCTTACTACTCATATTCATTGGGACGAGCTAATTGAGATGTTTAGTCTGCAGGGAATGAGTGCAGTATGGCATAAGAAACAATCTGAGTTCTTGTTAGCTGCAGGAATATTAGAACAGCTTACGAGCCATCAAGATACGAATCCTTTTTCTGAAACGCAAAAAAAAAATCGAGCAGTTCGTTCTATGATTTTGAATGGAGGAGTAGGGAGTGCGTTTGATGTTGTTATACATACAAAAGATATGCAACATTTGCATTTGGAGCGGTATGTAACAATATAAAAAAAACAAGACACAGTATATACTGTGTCTTGTTTTTTAATACGACTTATGTAGTATTATATATTTCCTCTCATGATATATATTTATATTAAAGATATGAGATGAAAAATATAGAATACGTTCTTTTTCTTCGATTATTAGTCCCTAACCTAATAATACGCGAACGAGTTGAATTATTGTTTCGTTCTCTACTTTGTAATAAATTTCCAATCCTTTTCTTTCACTAGAAACGATTTTAGCGCTTTTTAATTTTGCTAAATGCTGTGAAATTGTAGATTGTGGCATGTTTAAGCCAGTATACATTGTAGAAACGTTGCTTGGACCGCGCTCAATTAATCCTTTTACGATACATAAACGAACAGGATGAGCTAGTACTTTTAATAATTCTGCATTACTTTCATATAGTTCTAATTCTTTTTGAAAGGTTTCTAACATGTTCTTTTCCACCTCCGTGTGAGCTATTATACCATACTATACATACCAAAAATTTAAAGAAAAGAAAATAGTTGTTGCAGAAAAAAAGTCCTAAAGTAAAGAAATTGTAAGAAAAGAGACCCTGATGTAAATAAAATAGGTAAATTAGCACGTTTTTGTAAAATAAAATTTTTGGGTGAAAATTTCGATGCGTTTTAAAAATTGAAAGATATAGATATATTTGTAACACAATTTTATCATGATTTTCTTATTCTTTCAAATGAATATACAAAATTTTTAAAATAATAAGACAAAGGAATTGTAATGATATATATAGAATATAAAACAGTTTAAAAGAAAAGAAGCTGAATGTAATTCGCTTCTTTATGATGATAACGAAATATTTGATTACAGCTGATAAATCTTAGGATAATCAAGTCATTAGTCATTTATTCTAAAATTCATCTTTTAGCAACGTTAAAAACCTGTGATTCCATATGTTCTCGTAAAAATCAATCGTCTCTTTTGCGGACATAAAAGGATTCTTCAACGTAGAGGTTGTTTTCTGTGCCATAAAGTTTTCGTATCCCAGTCCGTGGGCAAACTTAATCGTAGCATCCATACAGTACTCTGTTTGGGCACCACAAAATTCAATGCGCTTTACAGATAATTGATCTAAAATTTCTTTTAAGTTTGTTTTATAAAATGAATTTGCATGTGTTTTTCTTACAAAAAAATCTTGTTCTTGAACATCTAGATCGGTATGAATAGCCCAATTTTCTTTCTCGGGTACTAAATCATCATCACAATGTTGAACAAAAAGGATTGGTTTATTTAATTTTCTGTATGAAGAAATTCTTTGATTTACTTTTGTTAGTAAGTTCTGTAAATCAAATAGATGCTCTCCGCTATAACATACTCCATTTTGTAAATCGATAACGATTAAAATATCTGTACAAGTATCCATTATTTTTGCTCCTTTTTATTTCTTAATATATCAATTAATCCATTACTTGGAAATAGATAAAAATTTTATTTTTTAATGAACTATATAGATAGAAAAGCACTAAAACGAGTATGGTAGACAGCATAAAAAAAGATATGAAAACTTAATTTCATATCTTCTATTCATTCTATGCATTTACAGGTTCTTCTACATAAGAAAGGGCATTTTCAAAATCGGATATTAAATCGTCAACATTTTCAAGGCCAACTGATAACCGAAGTAATGAATTAGAGATCCCTCTTTCATCACGAGCTTCTTGCGACAGTGCTGCATGTGACATTTTTGCTGGGTAAGAAAGAATTGACTCTACCGCTCCTAAACTAACTGCAAAAACGGGTAATTTTACTTTTGACAAAAATTGGCGGAGTGCATCTTCTGACTGCAAAGTAAACGATAAGACCGCTCCAGCTGATGTTGCTTGAGATTGTTGAATATCAAATCCGAGATGCGTTTGTAATCCAGGATAATAGACATTTTGTACTTTAGCGTGCTCTTGTAAATAATGTGCAATTTTATTGGCATTTTTAGCTGAATGCTCGAGGCGTACATGCAATGTTTTTAGGCCACGAAGTACGAGAGAACAATCTTGAGGCCCTAAAATAGCACCGAATGCATTTTGTAAAAATCCAAGCTTTTGAGCGAGTTCTGCATCTTTTACTACTGCTAATCCGGCAGTAACATCACTATGACCAGCAATAAATTTTGTAGCACTATGAAGAACGACATCAGCTCCAAGTTCAAGTGGTTTCTGGAATAGTGGTGTCAAAAAAGTATTATCAACAAAAGTAAGAGCGCCAATAGATTTTGCAAGTTTAGAAACTTCGCGGATATCTGTCACTTTTAAAAGTGGGTTAGAAGGTGTTTCTACATAAAAGAGCTTTGTATTTGGTTTAATGTTTTGTTTTATTTCTTCTAAATTGGTCATATCAATAAATGTATGTGAAACACCGTAACGGGAGAGTACCTCAGTTATCACTCTGTAAGTGCCTCCGTATACATCTTCTGAAATGAGTACGTGATCACCTTGTGAAAGAAGGAGGAATGCAGTGGAAATCGCTGCAATGCCTGATGCAAAGGCGAATCCCTTTGTTCCACCTTCTAATAAAGCAATGATATCTTCAAGAGCTTCACGAGTTGGATTTCCTGACCTGCTATAGTCATATTTTCCGAACGTATCTACATCAAACTGGTGAAAAGTTGATGTGTTATAAATGGGAACGTTCACAGCGCCCGTTTGTGAGTCATGTTTATATTGGTTGTGTAGTAAGAGTGTATCTATAGAATAGCTCATATTTTTACACCTTCTTTTACGAGTTTAATGGCTTGCTTTAAGTCTTGAATTAAATCGTTACTATTTTCAATGCCAACGGAGAATCGAAGAAGACGATTGCATACACCGTTTGCTGTTCTAATATCTTCAGGAATATCAGCATGTGTTTGCGTTGCTGGATAAGTCATTAAACTTTCTACACCACCAAGACTTTCTGCAAATGTAATTAAGGATAAAGATTGTAAGAATGGATTAATCCAAGCTTCATCTTTAAGGCGGAATGAAATCATGCCGCCTCTTCCTGGATAAAATACATCTGTCACCCCGTTTTCATCATTTAAATATGCAACAACTGCTTTCGCATTTTCTTCATGTTGTCTCATGCGAAGCGCTAACGTTTTCATACCGCGAATTAATAACCATGAGTCAAATGGGCTTAAAACCGCGCCTGATGCATTATGATAATGAGCGATTTCCTCGCAAAGTTCCATTCCTTTTGCAACGACAAGTCCGCTTAGTACATCGTTATGTCCCCCTAAATATTTCGTTGCGCTATGGAGTACAATGTCAGCACCCTCTGTTAATGGTTGCTGTATATAAGGTGTGTAGAATGTGTTGTCTACAATAAGAAGTAGTCCGTGCCTTTTCGCTACAGTTGCGACAGCAGCAATATCAGTAACTTGCATTAATGGATTAGTTGGAGTTTCTATGAAAATAGCCTTCGTTTCAGTTGTGATAGCTTGCTCAATTTGTTTAATAGATTGTGTATTTACGTATCTACATCGAACATTCCACTTTTTTTCGTGCTCAGAAAATAATCGATACGTTCCTCCGTATAAATCTTCAGATACAATAAGTTCGTCTCCAGAGCGGAATAGAGAAAGGACGAGGAGAACAGCCGCCATCCCTGAACTACAGGCATAACCTTGTTCGCCATATTCTAAGTCTGCGATTGCCTGTTCTAAAAGACCGCGAGTTGGATTGCCAGTTCGTGAATAGTCAAAGCCAGTAGATTTACCAATTCCTTCGTGACGATAAGCGGTTGAGAAATAAACCGGTGGATTAACCGTTCCTGTTGTAGTTTCACTGCGATTTCCGATTTGTGCTAGTTTTGTTTCGATTGTTGACATGTGAAAATTCCTCCTTTTTAAATTGAAACATTAAGTGAATATAAAATAAAAAAAGCCTTCTAAGAAGAAGGCTTTCGGTTTGAATAGAGTCTTCTTCTCATCTGTCAAATCTTTCACAATTTGCTGGAATTAGCACCTTATTAACAAACTGTTAATGGTTGCTGAGGCGTCATAGGGCCAGTCCCTCTACCTCTCTAGATAAGAATGTTCGTATGAAATTTTTATTATGTTTTTAACTTTACAACAAAAGATAATTGAATTGCAAGTTTATTTTAAATAATTTTTATTTTTCCGCAAGTATCATTGACTTTTACTTTTGTGCATGCTAAATTTATTAAAAAATTAACAAACATTGTTAAAAGGGGAACGCATTTCCTTTTAGCTACATAAATAAAATAATAAAGACAACTCTTATTGAGAGCGGTGGAGGGAAAGGCCCTGTGAAACCCGGCAACCTTCAAACGAAATGTTTGAAACGGTGCTAATACCTGCAAAACGAATGTTTTGCATAATAAGAGGAGGAACGATTATGTCCCCCTCTTCAAAGTGAAGAGGGGGTTTTTATATTGATAGAAATGAGGGAGATTCGTGAAATTACTAGATTTATTATCAAAAGGAATTGTAATAGGTGATGGTGCGGTTGGGACGTTATTGCATTCACATGGTTTGCAAAGTAGCTTTGAAGAATTGAATGTATCTGATCCAGACTTAATTATATCGATTCATAAACAATATGTAGCTGCTGGAGCAGATGTAATTCAAACGAATACGTATGGGGCAAATGAGACGAAATTACGTATGTATGGTTTAGAAAATCAAGTTACAGAAATTAATAGAGCGGCAGTAAAACTGGCGAAAGCATCTGTTACAGACAGAAATGCAATTTTAGGAACAATTGGTGGTATGAAACACATCGGAGCCGTTACAACGACTGATATGGAAAGGGAGTTTATGCTACTTGAACAGGCAGGGGCTTTACTAGAAGAGCAGGTTGATGGATTACTATTAGAAACTTTTTACGATGAATTTGAATTACTTCATGCCGTTAAAGTATTGCGTAAGCAAACGAATATTCCAATTGTTGCTCAATTAGCGTTACATGAAGCAGGTACGACTCAAAATGGAAATGATGTCAATGAAATATTAAAGCAACTTATAGATTGCGGTGCAAATGTTGTTGGATTGAATTGTCAACTAGGGCCGCTTCATATGACGGAAGCTTTCAAAATGATATCGATTCCGCAAAATGGCTATTTATCAGCATACCCAAATGCAGGTCTCCCGAATTATGTGGAGGGACGTTATGTATATGAGGGAAGCCCAGCTTATTTTGAAGCGATGACACCGAGATTTATTGAGCAAGGTATTCGATTATTGGGTGGTTGTTGTGGTACGACTCCAGAACATATTCAAAGTATGAAGCGCGCTGTTGCGAATATTACCCCTGTAATAGAAAAAGACACGATTCAAAGGCCGAAAGTCGTTCATACGCATGAGAAACGTTCGAAGGCTCACGTCACTCTAGCAGAGAAAGCGAAAAAACAAACGACAGTTGTAGTGGAATTAGATCCACCGAAAACGTTAGATACACAGCGTTTTTTTGAAGGAGCAAGAGCGTTAAAAAGAGCGGGAGCAGATGCTATTACTCTAGCAGATAATTCATTAGCATCGCCTCGCATCTCGAATATGGCAATGGGTGCGTTATTAACCAAGCATGATATCCCAGTATTGACACATTTAACGTGTAGAGATCATAACGTCATTGGACTACAATCTCATTTGTTAGGTTTATCGGCGTTAGGGATGGAAGAAGTGTTAGCTTTAACTGGTGATCCAGCGCGCGTTGGTGATTTTCCCGGTGCAACTTCTGTATATGATTTATCCTCTATTGAGCTCATTAAAATGATTAAAGAAATGAACGATGGACGTTCAATTTTAGGGAAATCAATTGGACCGGCGACAAGGTTTTCTGTAGGCGGCGCATTTAATCCTCACGTGAGGCACTTAAAAGCAGCGGTTAAGCGAATGGAACGAAAAATAGATGCTGGAGCGGAGTATTTTTTAACTCAGCCAATTTACGATATCGCGCTAATTGAAGAAGTGTATGAAGCGACAAAGCATCTGGAACAACCTATTTTTATTGGAATTATGCCGTTAGTAAGTAAGCGGAATGCAGATTTTCTTCATTTTGAGGTGCCGGGTATTACTCTTCCTGAAGAAATAAGAGAGAGAATGGATGGACACGAAACGAAAGAGGCAGCAATTGAGGAAGGGATTCGCATTTCGCAAGAATTAATCGACATAGCGATGAAATATTTTAATGGTATTTATCTTATTACACCATTTTTAAAGTATGAAATTACAGAACATCTTGTTAAATATGTAAGAGAAAAGCAAGAAGTGAAAGAAGGTATTAATTGATGAAGTGTATAGAAGAAAAATTACAGAATAGCATTTTAATATTAGATGGGGCAATGGGGACAATGATTCAGCAAGAGGATTTAACTGCTGAAGATTTCGGAGGAGAAGAGTACGAGGGCTGTAATGAATATTTAGTAGAAACAAGACCAGACGTTATTTTAAAAATTCATAAAGCTTATATTGAAGCTGGAGCGGATATTATTGAAACAAATACATTTGGGGCAACGAATATTGTACTAAGTGATTATGAGCTGTCTCATTTAGATGAAGAACTAAATGAAAAGGCAGCACTTTTGGCGAAGCAAGCTGTTAAAGAAAGCGGGAAGGAAGTATATGTTGCGGGAGCAATGGGACCAACAACGAAAGCAATTAGTGTTACAGGTGGTGTGACTTTTGAAGAATTGATTGAGGCTTATACAAGGCAGGCACGAGGATTGTTAAAAGGAGAAGTTGATGTATTACTCGTTGAGACGAGTCAAGATATGCGTAACGTGAAAGCAGCTTATATTGGAATTCAAGCTGCTTTTGAAGAAATGAAAAAAACGGTTCCTATTATGATTTCAGGAACGATTGAGCCAATGGGAACGACTCTGGCTGGGCAAACAATTGAAGCTTTTTATTTATCAGTAGAACATATGAAACCATTATCTGTTGGATTAAACTGTGCGACTGGTCCGGAGTTTATGAGGGACCATATTCGTTCACTATCTGATTTATCGGAGTGTTACATTTCTTGTTATCCAAATGCAGGTCTTCCTGATGAAGATGGACATTACCATGAATCTCCATCTTCTCTTGCTGAAAAGGTGAAGCGATTTGCTGAAGAAGGATGGGTTAATATTATCGGTGGTTGTTGTGGCACGACACCAGAACATATAAAAGCAATGAAATCCGCGCTAGCATCTCTTAAGCCTCGTGACCATCATGAGAGAGAAGGACATGGAATTAGTGGATTGGAGGCACTGCAATACGATGAGTCTATGAGACCGTTATTTGTAGGTGAAAGAACGAATGTTATTGGATCACGTAAATTTAAACGATTAGTAGCAGAAGGGAAATTTGAAGAGGCTGCTGAAGTGGCAAGGGCGCAAGTGAAGAAAAATGCTCATATTATTGATATTTGTATGGCAGATCCTGATCGTGATGAAATAGAAGATATGGAGAAATTTTTGACAGAAGTTACGAAAGTGTTAAAAGTACCGATTATGATTGATTCAACGGATGAAAATGTTATGGCAAGAGCACTTACTTATATTCAAGGAAAAGCTGTTATCAACTCTATTAATTTAGAAGATGGAGAAGAGCGTTTTGAAAAGGTAACACCGCTTCTTCGTAAGTATGGTGCTGCAATTGTAGTTGGTACAATCGATGAAGATGGTATGGCAGTAAGTGCTGAAAGAAAATTAGAAATTGCAAAAAGAAGTTACGAATTATTAACGACGAAATATGGAATACGTCCGTCAGATATTATTTTTGATGCACTTGTGTTTCCAGTAGGGACAGGTGATGAAGAATATATTGGTTCAGCGGCAGCGACTATAGAAGGAATTCGTCTTATTAAAGAAGCGTTACCAGAGTGTTTAACGATTTTAGGTGTAAGTAACATATCATTTGGTTTACCACCAGCTGGACGTGAAGTATTGAATTCCGTCTTTTTATATCATGCTACGAAGGCTGGATTAGATTACGCGATTGTTAATACGGAAAAATTAGAACGCTATGCGTCGATTCCAGAGGAAGAAAAACACCTTGCAGATGCATTACTGTTTGAAACGACTAAAGAGACGTTAGAAGAATTTACAAACTTTTACCGAGTCGCTAAAAAGAAAGATGTCGTTGTGCAAGAAACGTTAACGCTTAATGAAAGACTAGCAAATTATATTGTAGAAGGTACGAAACAAGGATTACACGAGGATTTAAGTCTTGCACTTGAAGAAGGAAGAAAACCTCTTGATATTATTAACGGTCCGCTTATGACAGGGATGGACGAGGTAGGACGACTATTTAATAATAATGAACTTATTGTTGCTGAAGTATTGCAAAGTGCCGAAAGTATGAAAGCTGCTGTAAGTTATTTAGAGCCATATATGGAATCTAGTGATAGTGCGAAAAAAGGGAAAGTATTATTAGCAACTGTAAAAGGTGACGTGCATGATATTGGGAAAAATCTCGTTGAAATTATTTTAGCGAATAACGGATATGAGATTATTAATTTAGGAATTAATGTACGTTCAGATCGAATTGTTCAAGAAGTACAAGAAAAGAATCCGGACATTATAGGACTTTCAGGTTTATTAGTAAAATCAGCGCAACAAATGGTAACGACTGCTGAAGATTTAAAAGCAGCAAATATTGATGTTCCCATTGTTGTAGGTGGTGCAGCGTTAACGAGAAAGTTTACAGATAATCGGATTTCACCATCATATAAAGGGCTCGTTTGTTATGCGAGTGATGCGATGACGGGGCTCGATATTATTAATAAGCTTCAAAAAGAAGAAGAGCGTGAGAAGATGAAACAGGATAAGAAAGAACGGCATCTTCATATCGTAAAAAAAGAGGAGAAGAAAGTAGAAATTCCAGCAGTAATTGAGCCATTACCAAAGGCTGAGGTTATCGTGCCTGATTCAACAAAACGAATTGTATTACGCGATATTCCCGCCCTTCATCTCGCTCCATTTTTAAATAGACAAATGCTACTTGGGCATCACCTTGGATTAAAAGGAAATGTGAAGAAGCTTTTGAAAAAGGGAGATAAGAGAGCGCATGAATTAAATGATTTAATAGATGAATTATTGCAAGAAGGACAATCTTGGTTAAAGCCAAAAGCAGTGTATCAATTTTTCCCAGCGCAAAGCGATGGACAAAACATTGTAATATATGATCCAGAAGATCATACGCGTGTTATAGAGCGTTTCACGTTCCCTAGACAAGGAAAGGCCCCCTATCGTACTTTAGGCGATTATTTGCGCCCAATTGGAGATGAGATGGACTATGTTGCTTTCTTATCTGTTACGGTTGGGGAAGGAGTTCGGGACATTGCTGAAGAGTGGAAGGCGAAAGGTGATTACTTACGTAGTCATGCCATTCAATCGTTAGCGCTTGAATTAGCAGAAGGACTTGCTGAAAAAACACATATGCTCATTCGTGACCGCTGGGGCATTCCAGACTCACCTGAACTGACGATGGAAGAACGTTTCCGTACGAAATATAGAGGAATACGCGTGTCATTTGGTTATCCGGCGTGTCCAGAACTTGCAGATCAAGAAAAGCTATTTCGCTTAATTCATCCAGAGGAAATAGGTATTTCATTAACAGAAGGATTCATGATGGAGCCAGAAGCGTCCGTAACGGCTATGGTATTTTCTCACCCTGAGGCAAGATATTTTAGTGTATTATAGTCTAGAAGGGGGAGACGTATGAAGAAAATAGTCTTTACAGGTGGCGGTTCGGCAGGACATGTAACACCTAATTTAGCCATTATCCCACATTTACAGGAAGACAACTGGGATATCTCTTATATTGGTTCTCATCAAGGTATTGAGAAAACGATTATAGAAAAGGAAGGCATTCCCTACTATAGTATTTCGAGTGGAAAGCTACGTCGTTATTTTGATTTGAAAAATATAAAAGATCCTTTTCTTGTAATGAAGGGTGTTATGGATGCGTATGTAAGGATTCGAAAACTAAAACCAGATGTGATTTTTTCAAAAGGCGGTTTCGTATCTGTACCAGTCGTAATTGGAGGATGGCTAAATAGAGTACCAGTTTTATTACATGAATCTGATATGACGCCAGGACTAGCAAATAAAATTGCGCTTCGTTTTGCTTCGAAAATATTTGTTACATTTGAAGAAGCAGCGAAGCATTTACCGAAAGAAAAAGTAATATATACGGGATCTCCTGTACGTGAAGAAGTGCTGAAGGGAAATCCTGAAACAGGTTTAGCATTTTTAGGTTTTTCACGTAAAAAGCCAGTTATTACGATTATGGGAGGCAGCTTGGGCGCGAAGAAAATTAATGATACGGCTCGAGAAGCATTACCAGAACTTCTTAAAAAGTATCAAATTGTTCACCTTTGCGGAAAAGGTAACCTTGATGAAAGTTTACAAAATAAAGAAGGATATAGACAATTTGAATATGTACATGGAGAACTGCCGGATATATTAGCGGTAACAGATTTTGTTATTTCACGCGCGGGCTCCAACGCAATTTTTGAATTTTTAACATTACAAAAGCCGATGGTTTTAATTCCATTATCGAAATTTGCAAGCCGTGGAGATCAAATATTAAATGCAGAGTCCTTTGAAAGGCAAGGGTATGCCTCCGTATTATATGAAGAAGATGTAACTGTAAAATCTCTGATAAAGTATGTCGAAGAATTGAATCAAAATAATGAGAAGTATAAAACAGCACTAAAAAAATATAATGGAAAAGAAGCAATTCAAACAATCATTCAAAATATTTCAGAGGCATGATGAAACAATCATGCCTCTTTCACCCTACTAAAAGAGGCATGATGAAACAATCATGCCTCTTTTAGTAGGGTGAAAGATTCCAAGAATTGATATTTTTATGTTACAATAAAGTGAAACTTTAATCAGTTGGGTGCATCCCACATCTAACTTCTTTACTTTTACTGAAATTTGAGGAGGGAGTCTTACTGCCCTCAAATAGCGGGATAACAACTGGGTTAATAGAGAAATTCCAATTAATGAGGCGTGAAAATACGAATGGATTAGGAGTGACTGTGTTGGAGCTAAGTCTCTATGAAAATACTGCACTTATTATATGCTTTGTGTTGTACGTTGGTAGTGTTATTGTTTATATTTCAAGGAAATTTTCGCAAGAAAGAGAGCTTGAAAAGTCAGAGATAACAGCTGAACTAGAAATGTTAGCTGATGAAAGTTATAAAAAACAAAAAATAAAAGAAGACCATGAAGCATCCCATCATTTAAACGCAAATAAGTTTTAAAGATGGGGATTTTTTTTGAAGTTGTTATTTATTATAGCTATAACAAATAACGCTAAAAAGGAGTTTCCCTATACATAATGAAGGAGTGTATATAAATGAATTTTTATATCGCCTCAGGTTTCCAAAATAAACATCTTGTATGTTCCGTAGCAAATGAACTGAAACATGCAGGATGGCACCATACATATGATTGGGCCAAAAACGAAAGAGCAGTGAATCAAGAACAATTAAGAGAAATTGGTCAGGCAGAAAAAAATGCTGTAAAAGAAGCGGATGTGTTTTTACTTATATTAGATGGCGGAAACGGGAGCCATACAGAGTTTGGAATGGCGATTGCGCTAGAGAAAACTATATATGTATATCATGCAGGAAATCCGCTCCAAACAACGTTCTATCACTTGCCAGAAATAAATATTTTTGAAGGAGATGTAGCTGAGTTTGCATCTTATGTTATGAATCATGTGAAATAATAGTAACTACCTAAAAGGTTATAAAAGTGATCTTTTGGGTACAGTGATGATAAGAAACGTATATAAAGGAGTACATAATATGAAATTAGAAAATGGATGGGAAACGAGCTTTTTAGAAGTCGTACAAAATAGTGAATTTAAGAAAGAGGCACTTCTTAGTCAATTGCTTTGTCAGGATAGTGAAGAAGTAGAAGAGCTTGTGGATGATTACGGCTACGAAGAGCTTGTTGAACGCGAACATGATGATGAGTTAGCTGAAATTTTAGGAGAAGAACTTTTTAGTGAGATGGAACGACAAGTATTCTTATCTTCAAACCCAGAAGAAAAACTTATTTCATTCGTCAATGGATTAGGTTTTCATGTATTAGATTGGATCGTTCTTCTTGAAACAGAATTTGGAATTGATAGTGCAAACTTTACATCAGATGCTGTGAAGGTGTTAGAAAAGCGTTTCAGCCAGTTTCCATACATAGAGGACAAGACAATTTTTGATATGACATTTGGAGAATCTATGGATGTATTAGAATCTGTTACAGGATTACAACTAAAGGAAAAGATGAACGTATAATGAAAAAAGAACGTGATTGGATCACGTTCTTTTTTTACATTATAATAATTTTGTCATCTAGTTTTGTTTGTCCGCTAAGAAGTGCGTTTAAATATTCCACTTTTCTTATACAGGCTTGTATATGTCTTTCAACCTCTTGTAACTCTGCTTGGTGATGTGTTTCAATCGGATGAATTTGTACGTTGAATTTTTCAAATTGACTACTATATGTTATTTCTGCATAGCCGCTCATAATATCGGTTTCGTTATGAAATAAAAATTGCTTCGTTTTGTCACAGAATGATACATCCTGAAAGCCATATACTTTTAATGCTTCAATTACTTTTTTTATCATTTTTGTATTCATTTTTTTAACCCTCTTTACGAAGTTCTACTTATACATTATACCATAAAAAATTACATAGAAAGCGCTTCCAAGTGTATTTTATTATAAACTTTACGTTTCAATCACAAAAATGAAACAAAGAAAAAATAATTGTAAAGAAGGAAGGACTCTTTTATTGTTTCGTCATATATATAGAGAAATAGTGCAATGAAAGGAAATTTTCCGAGTTGGAGATCGTATTTCCAATTTGAGCGCAGTAAAAGAGGTGAAAATCTTGAACTTTGATATTGTAGGACAAAAAGCATATATAAAAGATGGACCGCATCGGAACCGAATTGGAATTGTAAAGAAAAACGAGACAAAATTAGCATCGCATTTTGCTATTGTAATTGGAGAACAAATTATTGATGTAGAGCTAAAGGATATCGTGTTAGTTGGAGTAGACGTAGGACAATTTCATAAATGGTGCGAACAAAATGGTTATTTGTGAAAAGGACGGGCTGTGAGATAATGAAATATATTTGAGGAAAGAGAATATATTATTGTATTCTCTTTTTCTATGTTTAAGGAGGCGAAAATGAAATATACAGAACAGGAGTTTACGTTGGAGTTAAAAGAGAACATTCAATGTATGGAGAAGGAAATAGAGCCAATGTCACTTAAATTGTATAAAGAGTATTCGCATTTATACATAGAAAAAAACATGGAATTAGATATGGGATTTGCAAGAGAAAAAGAGAATCCCTTTGAGGTGGGTTATTATTCATCAGTTGCTATAGCTATATAGATGAAGAAAAAGAAATGATTGAATTTCACGATATTCCAATTTAGAAATGTGAAAGAATCTTTTTAGGAATGCCAATTCAATTAAACATTTTGGGTAGTAAGAAAGTAGGGGAACTCGCTGATGAATCTTGTTATGAGATTGAGGAAGAGTTAAAAGAGCAATTAAAAGAATACTTGGAGTGATAATTCTCAAGATAAGATCTATAAAGAGGGAACGGAATAAAAAAGACGCTAACAATTGTATGTTAGCGTCTTTCTTTCATTATGAAGCAATTTCACCAGTTTTTGTATCGTCTTGATTGTACGTATCTTGATCTAATTCACCAAGCCATTTACTTGAAATAAGACCTGCTGTCATAGAACCACTTACGTTAAGAGCTGTACGACCCATATCGATTAATGGCTCAACTGAGATAACTAGAGCAACAATACCGATTGGTAAGTTCATTGTAGATAGTACGATTAAAGCTGCGAATGTTGCACCGCCACCAACTCCGGCAACACCGAATGAGCTAATAGCAACAACAGCGATTAAAGTTAAAATAAATTGTGGTTGTAATGGATCAATTCCTACAGTTGGAGCGACCATCATTGCAAGCATTGCTGGATAAATACCTGCGCAACCGTTTTGTCCGATAGATACCCCAAATGAAGCTGCGAAGTTTGCAATTCCTTCGGAGATACCAAGCTTTTCTTTTTGAGCTTCAATATTTAATGGCATCGCACCAGCACTAGAGCGAGATGTGAATGCAAAAGTTAGTACAGGGAACACTTTTTTCAAATATTGAATTGGATTTAAACCAGACAATGCAATTAATAATAAGTGAATGATAAACATTACGATAAGTGCTACATAAGAGGCTAACACGAAGTTACCAAGCTTTAAAATAGCATTTATATCGCTACCAGCAACTGTTTTTGCCATAAGAGCTAATACGCCGTATGGAGTAAGGCGTAAAATTAATGTTACCATACGCATTACGATTGCATATACAGCATCAAGCATTTTCTTAAATAGCTCTGCTTGTTCTGGATATTTTCGTTTTACACCTATAAAGGCAATGCCGATAAAGGCTGCAAATATTACGACAGAAATTGTTGATGTTGGACGAGCGCCTGTTAAATCAAGAAACGGATTTGTAGGCAATAGCTCTAATAATTTATCTGGAATTGTTGTCTTTTCAATAGAAGTAAATCTTTCTTCAACTAGTTTCAGACGAGCAGATTCTGCATCACCTTGTTGCAAGCCTGTTGCAGATACATCAAATCCTGCACTTGCAGCGATACCGACAGCTGCAGCGATTCCTGTAGTAAGAATTAAAATTCCGATAATAAGACCACTAATTTTACCAAGGTTTTTCGTTAACTGTAATTTTGTAAAGGCTGAAATAATAGATACTAAAATAAGTGGCATAACGATCATTTGAAGTAATTTCACATAACCGTTACCAATTAAGCCAAACCAAGTATTTGATTCAATAATTACTTTAGAAGTTGGCTCATAAATGAATTGTAATATAAGACCGAATAAAATTCCGACTCCTAAAGCGGTAAATACACGTTTATTAAAAGATACATGCTTACGTTGCATATAATATAATACGCCAACTAAGATGAGCATGACTGCAACGTTAATTCCGACAAGCAGTGTATTCATGTTGATTCCCCCTAATTCCAATCTGTTATATAGAATATAAGGTAATAAAACCTATAAGTCAACTAGGAAATTCCGGGATTAAAAAAAAGATGGCAAAATGCCATCTTTTAATGTCCAGCCCCAGGGACAAGTAAAAATGTCGTGTAGTATGTAAATCCTATGAAGAAAACAGTTAAATATGCCCCGAATACGTATATATACATACGCTCTGTTAATTTTAAATAGCTTAAAAGTACGAAGAAACCTGTTTGTCCTAAAAATAGTAGTGCAGCCTGTTGCATATCTCCTACGTAAAACATAACCGAGAAAATTCCAGTCCAAAAGCCGAGAACGCGAAACATGCGATCCATGCTATTTCCCTCCTTTTCTAGAAAAAGTAAAACCTCTTTTCATTATAGTTTATTTTTCTTACTATTGTAAATATTCATTCATATAAAAAGAAGCCAATTATTATTGGCTTCTTTTTATATGAGAAATTAAATTGTTAGTTTATAATTACAAGATTTACATCCATCTAATAGACTATCATTTCGAGTTAATTCCATGTTAGGGAATAGGATTTCAAAAATTCCTTTCATCATATCTCCGTGCATGTTACAAATTTCAGTTGGATGATGAACAGCCACTTCTTTAAATGGACAATTGTGTACATCATAGAAAATTTTTGTTCCATCTGCACTTAATTCAAATGCAGGTGATAAGCCGGCTGTTGAGAAAGCTTCTTTTGCAATTTGAACTTTTTGTTCTACTGTTAAAGCACCTTCACTCACATTTAAACGTTGCATATGTTGTTGCATTAATTCGGCCCCGAATTGTTTTCCTGTTTCGTATAGCGCTTTCTCACCAGCAGCGCCAAGGCTAAGTAAAGAATTAAATGCTATTCTTGCTAACAATTGATAATCACGGAATGGAAATTGCAATTGAATAACATCTTCAGATAAGACATATAATCTGCTTGGTCTTCCACCTTTTCCAGTTTTCTTTGTTTCCGATTTAAGCATATGAACATCTTCTAATTTAGATAAATGTAAACGTGCTACGTTTGGATGAATATCGAATTCATCTGCAATTTCTTGTACAGTTACGTAACTATGTTTTTGCGAAATATATTTATAAATGTAATAACGAGTTGGGTCAGCTAAAACACCTGTAATTTTTAAAGCTTGTTCCATGAGGATCTCCACCTTTATCACTTTATCCAAGATAATAACATTATAATACAGATAAACATGAGTATAGGTAATTTCAGACAATAATTCGGAAATTGTTCATAATTTCACAAACATATTTTTCCTTTTTCCTCTATTGAAAATACAAAAATCCAAATTTTTATTGTGCATGTTTTCATGCTATATACATAGTGAGGAGGGAAAAGTGATGAATGGGATTGAAATTTTTGCGAATACAATTTTAAAAGAAGCGTGTAGGGTACAAGCGTCAGATTTACATATTGTGCCCCGGCAGAAGGATGTAGCGGTGCAACTACGTATAGGAAAAGATTTAATGACGAGACAATGTATTGAAAAGGAGTTTGGAGAAAAACTTGTCTCACATTTTAAATTTTTAGCATCTATGGATATAGGAGAGAAACGGAAGCCACAGAATGGTTCGTTGTATTTGCGAATTGATGGACAAGAAGTGTATTTACGCCTTTCAACACTTCCAACAGTATATCAAGAAAGTCTCGTTATTCGCCTTCATTTACAAGCATCTGTTCAGCCCTTATCACATCTTTCGTTATTTCCAAGTACGGCAGCAAAACTACTCTCGTTTTTACGCTATTCACAGGGGCTACTCGTGTTTACTGGACCGACTGGTTCTGGGAAGACAACGACAATGTATGCATTATTAGAGGTAATTAGAAAAAAGAAAACACGTCGTATCATTACACTTGAAGATCCGGTTGAAAAAAGAAGTGACGATGTATTACAAATTCAAATAAATGAAAAAGCGGGTCTTACATATGAAACAGGATTAAAGGCTATTTTACGTCATGATCCAGATATTATTTTAGTCGGTGAAATCCGTGATGAAGAAACAGCAAAAATAGCTATAAGAGCAAGTTTGACAGGACATTTAGTAATGACAACGCTGCATACGAATGATGCGAAAGGAGCAATCATTCGTTTCATGGATTATGGTATAACGAGGCAAGAGATTGAACAGTCTTTATTGGCTGTAGCTGCACAGCGACTTGTCGAATTGAAATGTCCGTTTTGCAGAGGGAAGTGCTCAACTTTATGTAAATCAATGAGGCAAGTAAGGCAAGCAAGCATTTATGAGCTGCTATATGGGTATGAGTTAAAACAAGCGCTTAAAGAAGCGAATGGAGAATGTGTTACTTACAAACATGAGACTTTAGAATCGTCAATACGAAAAGGATATGCTTTAGGGTTTTTAGAAGATGATGTTTATGTTTAAGAAAACTTGGAGTTTAAGTAATCAAGTAGTATTGTTGAAACGTTTAGGAGAATTATTAGAAAAAGGCTACTCTCTTTTACAAGCATTAGAATTTTTACAGTTTCAATTACCTGTAGAAAAGAAAGTACAATTGCAAAGCATGGTTGAGGGATTAAAAGATGGGAAAAGTCTACACGATTCTTTTCATCAGTTAAGGTTTCATCAGGACATGTTAAGTTATTTATTTTATGCCGAGCAACATGGTGATATTTCTTTCGCTTTGCAACAAGGAAGTGCACTTCTTTATAAGAAAGATAAGTATAGGAGAGACATGATGAAAATAATGCAGTATCCTATGTTTTTGGTGTTTTTTCTACTAATCATGCTTTTTATTTTCAACCTCATCTTATTACCGCAGGTTGAAATGGTTTATAGTTCGTTCGGTTCTAATACACCACTACTTACAGAACAAATTTTAAGTGCAATAAAAATGCTACCTTACATTATTTTAACCGCTATTGTAACTGTTATTATTGGATGTAGTTTATATATGTTGTATTTTAGGAAACTTCCACATATTAGACAGGTAAAAATCATGCATCGTATTCCCTTCATCAAAACATTTCTTATTTTAAAGCATTCACATTATTTTGCTACTCAGTTGAGTGGTTTATTAAATGGTGGACTATCAGTATGCGAAGCTTTAACAATAATGATGGAGCAAAGATATCATCCGTTCTTTCAATATGAAGCGAGCCGAATTGAAAGACAATTAATTGGAGGAGAACAGTTACAATCTATCATTGCTAAAAGTGGGTATTACGAGAAAGAACTTTCTTATGTTATTACGCATGGACAAGCAAACGGTAATTTAGCGATTGAATTAGGTGACTATAGCGATCTTATTATGGAAAAGATGGAACGGAAAATTAAACATATGGTAGTTATCATTCAGCCTATTTTATTTACATGTATTGGAGGAATCGTTGTCCTTATGTATTTAGCGATGATTATGCCGATGTTTCAAATGATGAATTCTATTTAGGAGGCATTTGTATGCAGAATGAGGAAGGATTTACTCTGTTAGAGATGCTATTAGTAATGGTTGTCATAACTATATTATTACTATTAATTATTCCGAATGTAGTTACACAGCGCTCATCGATCCAAGGAAAAGGGTGTGCAGCTTACGTGAAATCTATAGAAGCGCAAATACAAGTATATCAATTACAACATAATAAAATTCCATCGTTAAAAGAACTGATAGATGAAAAGTATATTACAATTGATAAGTGTCCGAATGGCGAATCTATTCATATTTCAGATGATGGCACAGTATCAATTAGGACATTGTGAAACAACAGGGGTTTACTTTTTTAGAGATGTTACTCGTTTTATTTGCTATTTCTGTATTGAGTATAGTTACGTATTTTAGTGTTCATTCCTTATACGAGCGACAAAAAGTTGAACAATTTTTGAGACAGTTTTCAAATGATGTTTTGTATATGCAGCAATTAGCGATAAACCGTCAAAAGCACTATACATTACGTTGGTATAAAGATAGAAATTTGTATGCTATAAAAGAGTTAGGTACAAAGTATTATATCGTCAAGCGGGAGTATGAAGAAGATATACAAATTGATTTGCATACGTTTCCAAACCCGATGACATATAATCCAAGTGGAAATATTAATAGAGGTGGTACGATTATAATTTCGTATCGAAATTATAAATATGAAATTGTATTTCAGCTTGGAAGAGGGAGATTTACGTATCGTGAAATGTCAAAAAGGGTCCATAATGGCTGAAATGATTGTGTCGTTAAGTGTTTTAATGATGGCTGTATCGTTACTACTACCGCAAACAGTATTAGTTATGCAAGAAAGAAAAAATATACAAATTCGTTATAAGGCATCTGGGTTATTAAAAAAAGAAGCAGCTATATATATGTATGGAAATGAAGAAAAGCGAATAATAGAAAAGAATATGAATGGAATTGTGTATTACACATATTGGGGAGGCAATGAAGTTTGTACCATGTGGAGAGATGTGAAAGAAAGAATGGTGGAACAATGCTTTTATGTAGGAGAAAAAGTAAATTAGAATTTGGTTTTTCATTAATAGAAATGATTGTATGTCTGTTTCTATTATCAATATTTTTTTTGCTCTTTCCCCGCCTACATTTCATTGAAATGGAAAATAAACAGTCAAAAGGATTAAATGATTGGGAGTGGGATGTGTTTTTAGGTCAAACGCAATTGGAGTTTCGTGAAGTATCATCTGGAGAACAGCTAGCATTTGAAAATGGAGAAAGTATTTTAAGATTCCGATCGCGTAATGGGAGTGAAGTATCATATGAAAAAGAGAATAGTCGTCTTATAAGAAAGGTAAATAGGCGTGGGAGAGAAGTTGTTTTACAAAATATTGGAACGGTTTCTTACAAACTAACACCTCATGTACTCATTATAAATGTGAAAGATACTAGTGGGAAAATATATGAAGGGGTAGTTATGCGATATAGTGAAATGGAAATGAATGTATGAGAGGGCAAAATGGGTTTACAATGCCTGGAACGATCATCTTTCTTATTTTATTAACTTCTTTTTTTATATACGAAACCAATATGCTGCTTACAGATAAAAATTTTTATATGGAAATAGAACAAAAGTTTTTACTGGATGAACTACTTAACCGATCTATTACAGATATAAAAAAAGACTTACAGCAAAAAGAAAAAGAAGGTGCATTTTTCTTTCAGTATGAAAAGGGAGAAGCGAGTGGGAATTATGTTTTTGAAAATGATTCAATTTTCGTTGCGTTGCAGTGCAAACTCAAACAGGAAGCTTTCTATACGGTGAGCTTTCGGTATAGAAAAAAGGATGGAAAAATAGTCGATTGGATAGAAGGATAATATGTGAAATATATGGAGATAAACCAGGGGTTTCTATTATAAATTGAATTGACTTTTTAGAAGAAATGGATAAATATAATGATTAAAAGTTTAAATTTTCTCAAAAAAGAGAAAGGTAGAAAGAATATGATATATTCATGCTATCCAATCATTATTTTTAGGGAGAATAGGGAAATGACAAATAACAATCAAATAGGTGAAAATAAGGAACAAACTATTTTTGATCATAAAGGAAATACGATTATGACAGAAGATAGAGAAATACACATTATTTCAAAATTCGAAGAACCTCTTATTGTCGTATTAGCAAATGTACTAAGTGATGAAGAGTGTGATAAATTGATTGAAATGTCTAAAAATAAAATGAAGCGTTCTAAAGTTGGTTCATCACGTGATGTAAATGATATTCGAACAAGTAGCGGTGCATTTTTGGAAGACAATGAACTTACTTCAAAGATTGAAAAACGAATTTCATCTATCATGAATGTTCCTGCGTCGCATGGTGAAGGATTGCACATTTTAAATTATGAAGTGGATCAACAATATAAAGCACACTATGATTATTTTGCGGAACATAGTAGATCAGCTGCTAACAATCGTATTAGTACGCTTGTAATGTACTTAAATGATGTAGAAGAAGGCGGGGAAACGTACTTCCCGAAATTAAATCTTTCTGTACATCCTAGAAAGGGAATGGCAGTATACTTTGAGTATTTTTATCAAGATCAATCACTAAATGAGCTTACGTTACATGGAGGGGCACCTGTAACGAAAGGCGAGAAATGGATTGCAACGCAGTGGGTGAGAAGAGGTACTTATAAGTAAAAGCGAGTGTTACGTTTTGTTCTTCATAGTATAAGAACAAAACGTTTTTTTATTAAACAAAGTAGCATCTTTCGTTATAATAACAATTAATAAATGACGATTGAGAGGACAGAAAATGAAATCTATATACATAACCGGCTATATGGGAGCAGGGAAAACAACAATTGGAAAAGCATTAAGTCAAGAACTTCAAATGGATGTTGTAGATACTGATCAAAAAATCGAAGAGAAGCAAAAGAAGGCAATTCGTGATATTTTTGCCGAAGAAGGCGAAATGACTTTTCGGGAATATGAAAGCGAAATGTTACGTTCGCTACCAGTCCATAATGTCATTATTACAACTGGTGGGGGAATTATTGAACGAGCGGAAAATCGCAAGTGGATGAAAGAGAACGGAACTGTCGTGTATTTATATTGTGATCCAAATGTAATTGCAGAAAGGCTTCGTGAAGATACGACACGTCCACTATTTCAAAAGAAAGATATAGATGCATTCGTAAAGAAATTTGAATCACGCCGAGCTTATTATGAAGAGGCTCATATTCATATCGATACGACAAATAAGTCTGTAAAGCAAATTATGAATGAATTAAAGGAAAAGATTAATGTATAAAAAAGTGGACATACTAATCAAGTAGAGGTGATGATAATATGTCTACTAATGATTATGTTCGCTTTGTGACGCAGCAGTTTGTGTCGTATATGGATGCTCCAAAAGAAGATCGAAAACAAAAGAAAGAACAACGCCGTGCTGAAAAAGAGCCATTTATGAATAAGTGGTTTGGTGTTATGCCGCTGAGTGCTGCTTTGTTTTATCGAAATGTAAAAAGTAAAAGAAAAAAATCAAGTTAAATTTTAGTCATATGTCTAGCAAAACAAAGATCCCCTAGTGTCGTAATACACTAGGGGATCTTTGTTTACTGCACGGATTCTTGTTCTTCCGTAACGGCATGTATTTTATTGTTCACCCATACGAACCCTATTCCGATACAAATAGAAATGCCCCAGCCGACAGCGGTCATAATCGCTCTCATTTCACCGTAGCCATCTACACCAAAAACAGAGATGAAATAAATTTTTAAAAAGCTTTTTAATATAAATTGTAGCCCGAAAAATAACGTTAAATATTGCAGTGCTGGATATATACGACTATCACGATAAAGCTCACGACTTTTATCGCGGTCATGGCCTTGCAGCGCTGCAATATCTGCTGCGAAATATAACATAAGTGGTTTTTTTATAAAAATTGTACATATGACGATAATACCGAGTACGATGTGATAATACGCATCGTTCCATAACATTCGTTCAGCTGACCCAGATAATAGATCTACCGTTGTATTAGAAATGAGTGTAATTAAAATAAAGAATCCTGTCACGTTAAACTGTTTTTCTTTTTTAAAGGTATACAGTGTATAAATAATCCCCGGAACAGAGGAAAGTAACATCGCGTAATAAGGATCGATATAAGGTTTTGCAAATTTCCAAATGAGGAATGGGATTACGAGATAAAAGACAAGATCTAATATAGCTTTTTTATTTTGATTCATACAAAGCCTCCTTAAGTCATACATATATTTTATAATATAATTTCTGAAAATTGTATAAGGTTTAATGGGAAAAGAAAAAATATATCAATTTTTGAGGGATTAGTAGATTGAAAAAAATTGCCCCTAGCGTAGTAAGTTTTTTTAGTATATAATAAAGGAAACGCTTTCATTTTTAGTTTGTTCACAAAATGGACGGAAAATCACATATTTACTATCGATATGTTGCTTTATAATGAAACTAATTAAATATACATGCATACAATATTGTGAAATAAATAACATAAATAATCTATATAAATGTAAACGTTATCAAAAGAGAGAGGTGGAGACAATGAGTAAATTTTTCTTCAATCATAATCCAGCAACAGTAGAGGATGGAAGGCTTGTTAAATATGCTGAAATTATTTATGGAGAAGGTGGCCGTTCTGTATTAGAAAATTTAATGGTGAAGGCATCTATCAGATTGCGTGATCGTTATCCGAATAAATCTGACGAGCAGATCTCGAACCTAGTAAATAAAGGCATCCATGATATGTTTCAAAAATATGTGAGCGAGTAAGAGTAGCCAATGGCTGCTCTTATTTTTTTGTATAAGGATTGAAACTCTAGCTGAAAATAAACATGTATTTTGAAAAACGCAAAAAGGAGTGGGAAAGATGAGCAATGGAATTGGACGTTCGAAAGAAAATCTTCCAACTGATGCAAATCATGTGAGCGCAAAGGATCGTGCACAGCAGAAACGTATGGCACAGAAAAAACAGCAAGAGCGTAGTGGCGATAGCGAGTAGGGTAGAAAATAGCTCAAAAGAGGCTCCTTCTAAAGCAGAAGGAGCTTCTTCAAGATAGAAAATGATTCGCGGTAACATAAAAAAGGCCACCGTTAATAATTTGCACTGTAATACGTGGTTCATACTGTTCTTGCAGAGCTTGTTTTTCAATTTCATAGCTCTCAGGAAGTTCGTCACTTTCTTCATAAAAACGGTTTAAAAGGTCTAGATCATGATTCCAACGCACTCTTGCTTCTTTTGCCCACGTATGGTCATCTTCTGCAATTATATTTTTTAAAGCGTCTTCTATGCGTTGTAAACCACTTTGAGGTTTAATGATGGGCGAGAGCGTAAAACAAAAATCAGGTATTTTTGGTGTAAGTTTAATGTTTGTTAATGTTTCATGAAAGTTTGCCATCATTGTTCCAGAAATGAGATGAATGCCAATCGAGTGAAGGATGTCTTTTTTTCGATCACATTGATAGGAAACTTTTATATTAATACCGAGCCAAGGGTGGAGCGGTGTATGTGTTGCCCCATTATGTCTTACATCCTCATATAAACGTATGTAAGAGCCTAATTCTTTTGTCGTTTGGAAAATTTGATGTAGACGTGGTGAACCGTAGTGAATAAGCTCACCATCATTTTCTTCATTTTCTGGATTTGTAATAAGAGTAAGGCGCATCGGATTCGGTACGCCTCCTGTTTTCTCAAGATAGTGCCAATAAAAAGGGCGATTCATTAATAATTTATCCATCTCAATTGTTAACTGTACATCTAATAAATGAGGAGAACGTTCTAAAATTTCACAGTTATTCGCCTCAAAGAAATTGTATAAGTAATTATGAATTTCATGTTGCTGCATAGCCTTGCACCTCAGCTTCATTTCGTTTCGCAAAGTCGATAATAGATGTTAAGTTTTCCATCTTAATTCTAATTTCACCTTCGCTTTTTGATTGCGCGAAAATTTCTTGAATGTGCGCGTCGATGTTTTTCATATTAATTCTCGTTAAAATTTCATCGAGTTCACCGATAACACGCTCGAATAAGTTGATTTTTTCATATAACAGTTTCAAAATATGTTCTTCAACAGTATGCTTTGTAGCTAAGTTATAAATATGAACATCATTCTTTTGACCGAGACGGTGAATACGTCCGATTCTTTGCTCAAGACGCATTGGATTCCATGGCAAATCATAATTGATCATATGGCTACAAAACTGTAAGTTAATGCCTTCTCCGCCAGCTTCCGTTGCAATTAACACTTGGGCACGATTTTGGAAAAGTTCCTTCATCCAATCTTTCTTCCCGCGTTTAAATCCGCCGCGGAATGGGACAGAAGAAATACCGTGTTGTTGTAAAAACCATTGTAAGTACATCTGTGATGCTCGGTATTCCGTGAAAATGACGACTTTATCGTCAATTTCTTTTATAAGCTCTAGAGCTTTAGTTGCTTTCGAGTTGAAAGGAATATGATTAATTTTGTCCATTAGCACATCGATATGTGGATCTTTTATATAATGTTCATTTTCTTTCTGTCTTTTTTCTACATGCTTTTTCAATGAATAGTAAACAGCCTCACGACTACTACAAGCTTCCCGTTTTAAAGTTAACGATGAGAAAGCAGATGTGAAGGCGTCTTGTCCTCGCCAATTTTCGATATCATTATATAGAGCTTGTTCTTGTTCATTAAACTCAACAAAAATTGTACGTACATGTCTCTTCGGCCAATCGATACCGGTATTATGTCGTCTATTTCGCACCATTACTTTGTTAATGAGAGCTTTTAAGTCTTCATCTGATTCGGCTGAGCGATTTTTGGAAGCGTAATATTCTTCAAAGTTGGATTGATTGCCTAAATGTCCTGGCTTTAATAAAGAAACAAGGTTAAAAATTTCATCAATCTTATTTTGAACAGGAGTAGCGGTTAGTAATAAACAAAACTTCTTTTTTAATCGTTGTGCAAATTCATAGTTTTTTGTTTTATTATTTTTCAGTTTATGTGCTTCATCGATAATAATAAGGTCATATTCTAAGTTCAACACGATATCGCGATGTGGTGAACGTTTCGCAGTATCAATTGATGATACGATTACGTCAGCTTGTTCCCACGAGTAGCTTTTCTTTTGTGCTACAGCGGGAATGAAAAACTTTGTATTCAGCTCGTATGCCCATTGTGATACGAGAGAGGCTGGGACAAGTATAAGTACCTTTTTCACAAGCCCGCGGACCATGTATTCTTTCAAAATAAGTCCAGCTTCGATTGTTTTTCCAAGACCTACTTCATCTGCTAGAATCGCTTTACCATTCATTTGTTCAATCACATTTTGAGCGACTTCTAATTGATGCGGAAGCGGCGTGAAATGGGATAAATGTTTCGGTGCTTGTAGTCCATCAAAAGTAGGAACAAGTAACGATTTTTCTGTTTCATAAGCTAAGTGATATAAATCCCAGTTTGTCCAAGGACCATCTTCATCAATTCTATTTAAAAAATTGTTTTGCCACGTCCGATCTACGGAAATATCGACATTCATTACGACTCTCCCACCTTTTATAAACTAAAGTAATTATTTTTTAATGTATGATGATTTGCCTCAAAAGAAGGCATAATTATCGTTATTAAAGGCTATATGATAGACAATAATAAAGTATTAAATCTCAAAAGCTGTATTTATTGTGTTTTAACATAAAAAATTCTAAATTATTTTTTATGCTAGAATATTGATGAAATATAGCGAATGATGTTAGGATAATGGTGTGAAATGTGTGGAATCTTTCGTATTTTATCCAAGAAAGTGATTTTTTATTTACGCTTTCATAAAAAAATATAATGAGATTCCGTATATCCTATCTTTTCAGAATGAAAATGTTTAGAAAAAGGAAGCAACTTTTATTGATTTGTCAAAGCATAAGGGGGAGAGAGCATGATTACATTACAACGTACACCGTTATTTGATGTATACGCGAAGTATGGTGGGAAAACAATCGACTTCGGTGGTTGGGAATTACCAGTTCAATTTTCAAGCATTAAAGAAGAACACGAAGCTGTACGTACAGCTGCAGGTTTGTTCGACGTGTCTCATATGGGAGAAGTTGAAGTAAAAGGTGTAGATAGTTTAGCATTTTTACAACGTGTTGTTACAAATGACGTATCTACCTTAAAGGTAGGGGGCGCACAATATACAGCTATGTGCTACGAAAATGGTGGTACAGTAGATGATTTATTAATCTACAAACGTGGTGAAGAAGACTATTTATTAGTAATCAATGCATCAAATATAGAGAAAGATTACGAATGGTTAGCAAGTCATGTAATTGGCGATGCGACAGTAGTCAATGTTTCTAGTGAAGTTGCACAGCTTGCAATTCAAGGACCAAAAGCAGAAGGCATTTTACAAAAAGTTGTGTCAGAAGATTTGAAAGAAATTAAGTTCTTTAAATTTAAAAACAATATTCTTGTAGATGGAATTCCAGCACTTGTATCTCGTACAGGTTACACAGGTGAAGATGGATTCGAAATTTACTGTAAGAGTGAAGATGCTGCAAAACTTTGGGAGAAACTTCTTGAAGTTGGAGCAGAAGAGGGCTTAAAAGCATGTGGTTTAGGTGCTCGTGATACACTTCGATTCGAAGCAACATTACCACTTTATGGACAAGAATTATCAAAAGATATTACACCGATTGAGGCTGGAATTGGCTTTGCGGTAAAAACAAATAAAGAAGCAGACTTCTTTGGAAAAGCAACGTTAAAAGAGCAAAAAGAAAACGGTGCGCCTCGTAAATTAGTCGGCATCGAAGTAATCGAACGTGGAATTCCTCGTACGCATTACCCTGTATTTATTGGTGAAGAAAAAATTGGGGAAGTAACGAGTGGTACACAATCTCCAACGTTAAAGAAAAGCATTGGTTTAGCACTAATTGATGTAAAATACGCAGCAGTTGATACAGAAGTAGAAATTGAAATTCGTAATAAACGCGTCAAAGCAGTAGTTGTTCCAACACCATTTTACAAACGTTCAAAGTAACGGGGAGAGGGGTAGATTTCATGTTGCATCGTTATCTTCCAATGACAGAAGAAGACAAAAAAGAAATGTTACAAACGATCGGCGTTCAAACGATCGATGAATTATTCTCTGATATTCCAGAGAGTGTTCGTTTTAAAGGGGATTTAAAAATTAAAGAAGCAAAATCAGAGCCAGAGCTTTTAAAAGAGCTATCTCAAATGGCTAGTAAAAATGCTAACTTAAAAGAATACGCTTCTTTCTTAGGAGCAGGCGTATACGATCATTATGCTCCAGTAATTGTAGATCATGTTATTTCTCGCTCAGAATTTTATACAGCTTACACACCATACCAACCGGAAATTTCACAAGGGGAATTACAAGCAATCTTTGAATTCCAAACAATGATTTGTGAATTAACAGGAATGGATGTAGCAAACTCTTCTATGTATGACGGGGGTACAGCTTTAGCTGAAGCGGCAATGTTAGCAGCTGGCCATACTCGCAAAAAGAAAATTCTTGTATCTAGCGCGGTTCATCCAGAATCAAGAGCAGTACTTGAAACGTATGCAAAAGGTCAAAATCTTGAAGTTGTTGAAATTAATCATAAAGATGGTGTAACAGATTTAGACGTATTACAAAGTGAAGTAGATGATACAGTTGCTTGTGTAATCGTTCAATATCCAAACTTCTTTGGACAAGTTGAAAAATTAGCTGATATTGAAAAAATCGTTCATCAACAAAAATCATTATTTATCGTTTCTTCAAATCCATTATCATTAGGCGCATTAACACCACCAGGGAAATTTGGTGCTGATATTGTAATCGGTGATGCACAACCATTTGGTATCCCAACGCAGTTTGGTGGACCGCATTGTGGTTACTTTGCAACAACGAAAGCATTTATGCGTAAAATTCCAGGACGTCTTGTTGGACAAACTGTAGATTCAGATGGTAAACGTGGATTTGTATTAACGTTACAAGCACGTGAACAGCATATTCGCCGTGATAAAGCGACATCTAACATTTGTTCAAACCAAGCGTTAAATGCATTAGCAGCTTCTGTTGCAATGACGGCACTTGGCAAACAAGGTGTGAAAGAAATGGCACGTCAAAACATTTCTAAAGCACAATATGCAAAACGTCAATTTGAAGCGAAAGGCTTTACTGTAACATTTGCTGGACCATTCTTCAATGAGTTTGTTGTAGATTGCAAACGTCCAGTGAAAGAAGTAAACGATGCATTATTACAAAAGAATATTATCGGCGGTTACGATCTAGGCCGTGATTATAAAGAGCATGAAAACCATATGCTTGTAGCGGTAACTGAGCTTCGTACGAAAGAGGAAATTGACACACTTGTAAACGAAATGGGGGCTATCCAATGAAGAACCAAGACCAAGCACTTATCTTTGAAGTGACTAAAGAAGGACGCGTAGGATATAGCTTACCCAAATTAGATGTAGAAGAAGTGAAACTAGAAGATGTGTTTGAGAGCGATTATATTCGAGTAGAAGATGCAGAGCTACCAGAAGTATCTGAGCTTGATATTATGCGCCACTATACAGCACTTTCAAACCGTAACCACGGTGTTGATTCTGGATTCTATCCACTTGGATCTTGTACGATGAAATATAATCCGAAAATTAATGAGAGTGTAGCTCGTTTCGCAGGATTTGCAAATATTCATCCACTGCAAGATGAAAAGACAGTACAAGGTGCAATGGAATTAATGTACGACTTACAAGAGCATTTAATCGAAATTACAGGTATGGATACTGTTACTTTACAACCAGCAGCTGGTGCACACGGAGAATGGACAGGTTTAATGTTAATTCGTGCATACCATGAAGCAAATGGTGACTTTAACCGTACGAAAGTAATTGTGCCTGACTCTGCTCACGGAACGAATCCAGCATCTGCAACTGTAGCTGGTTTTGAAACAATTACAGTAAAATCAAATGAAAATGGCCTTGTTGATTTAGAAGACTTAAAACGTGTTGTCAATGAAGAAACAGCAGCACTTATGTTAACAAATCCTAATACATTAGGTCTATTTGAAGAAAATATTTTAGAAATGGCAGAAATTGTCCATAATGCAGGCGGTAAATTATACTATGATGGTGCAAACTTAAATGCGGTATTAAGCCAAGCGCGCCCAGGAGATATGGGATTTGACGTTGTGCATTTAAACCTTCATAAAACATTTACAGGTCCTCACGGCGGTGGTGGCCCAGGTTCTGGTCCAGTAGGTGTGAAAGCTGATTTAATTCCGTACTTACCAAAACCGATTTTAGAAAAAACGGAAAATGGTTATCACTTCAACTACGACCGTCCAGAAGCAATTGGTCGTGTGAAGCCATTCTATGGTAACTTCGGAATTAACGTTCGTGCATACACGTATATTCGCTCTATGGGTCCAGATGGCTTGCGTGCAGTAACTGAGTATGCTGTATTAAATGCGAACTATATGATGAGAAGATTAGCACCATTCTACGATCTTCCATTCGATAGACATTGTAAGCATGAATTTGTATTATCAGGTCGTCGTCAAAAGAAACTTGGCGTACGTACATTAGATATTGCAAAACGTCTGCTTGATTTCGGTTACCATCCACCAACAATTTACTTCCCATTAAATGTGGAAGAATGTATTATGATTGAGCCGACAGAAACAGAATCAAAAGAAACATTAGATGGTTTCATTGATAAGATGATTCAAATCGCTAAAGAAGTAGAAGAAAATCCAGAAGTTGTACAAGAAGCACCGCATACGACAGTCATTAAACGTTTAGACGAAACGATGGCTGCACGTAAACCAGTTTTACGTTATGCAAAGCCAGCTCCTGTACAAGTTTGATTAGAATAACAAAAAAAGAACTCGCTGCGGCGGGTTCTTTTTTTGTATGGAGAATTTGTGCAGAAATAGTGAAGAAAATGTTAAAAAATTATATTTTTTGTTTCCTAATGGTGTAAAGGTGTAGTTTTATAGGTAGTTTTGTTGAAAAAGTCGGTTTGATAAAAGTATTTATTTTTGTTAGAATTTTATTGAAATTAAGAAGATGTGATGAGGCAAAAATTACTCATTTTTATGTATATGTGAAAAAACGAGCAAGACGGGGGTGAAAGTGTGGGATATCGATGTTATAGAATGGTATACCATTTAGAAAATGGAGAAACAATTAAAGATGTAAAAGAATTTTGCTATCGAGACCAAGGGAAAGTGTTAGAAAGAGTAGCAAATCGTGTAATGGATAATAGAGAAGTGACGGCAATTGATAAACAAGGAACAATCATTTCAATAGCATGTGAGGACATTGTAAAGGTGGAACTTGATTACATAACAGAAAGTTAACCTTGAGTCATATCGAATTATTCGATAAAATAAACTGTTGAATGGTGAAGTGAGAAGAGAGGAGTTTATCATGGGTAGTACAAGACACTTTTATATGTTTATCTTAGCGTTTGTTCTTGTTGTGGCATTAACGATTTACTTAATCGTTGACAGCAGCTGGTACAACACAGTTCATCCGGCATTTCTTCTGTTTATGTATATAGGAATTGCAGTAGTAAGTTTCGGAATGAGAGACGAGATGTTAGATCGCTTTGAAAAGTGATACATATACGAAAGACCAACAGGGAAATGTTGGTCTTTTTTTCTTGCCAAAAATAGGATGGTGTGTATATACTGTGTATATAAGATATATACAGTATATACACACACTGGAGGAAAACATGAATATTATTATTTCGAATTCTTCCCAAGACCCTATTTATGTGCAAATAAGAAAACAATTAAGCCAGCTTATTTTAAATGGTGGTTTAAAGGGTGGAGACCAATTACCGTCTATTCGTAGCTTAGCGAAGGAATTGCAAATTAGTGTAATTACAACGAAGCGTGCGTACGAGGAGCTTGAAAAAGAAGGATATATAGAAACTGTTGCTGGGAAGGGGACTTATGTTTCATGTAAAAATAATGAACTACTAAAAGAACAGCGGCTACGTCTATTGGAAAGTAAGGCTGAAGAAATCGTAAAAGAAAGTAAAGTGTTGCAGCTTTCACTTGAAGAACTGCAGCAGATGATTGCGTGTTTATATAAGGGGGAATAAGAGATGTTAGAGCTAAAAAATGTTTGTAAAAGTTATGAAGATTTCGCAGTGAAAAATATAAGTTTTACATTACCACGAGGATATATTATGGGGTTTGTCGGACCGAATGGTGCTGGGAAAAGTACAACGATCAAAATGATTATGAATTTAATTAGAAAAGATAGCGGCAATATAAAAATTTTTGGCAAAGACAATAAGAAAGCCGAAAAGGACATAAAACAAAATATTGGTTTTGTATATGATGAAAACTATTACTACGAAGATTTAACGTGTGAACAAATGAAACGTATTATTGCACCGTTATATAAAAAGTGGGACGAAAATCAATACCAATCGTATATGCACAGATTGCAAGTTCCAAAGTATAAAAAAATTAAAGAGCTATCTAAAGGGATGAAAATGAAGTTTGCGATTGCAATCGCACTTTCACATCATGCCGAATTCATTATTATGGATGAACCGACAGCAGGATTAGATCCAGTTGTTCGGAGCGAATTACTTGATATGTTGCAAGAAATTGTAATGGAAGATGAAGTATCTGTATTATTCTCAACCCACATTACAACGGATTTAGAACGTATTGCAGATTATATTACGTTTATCAATGACGGAGAAATTATATTTACTGGTGAGAAAGATGAATTGATGGAGAACTACGTAAGCGTAAAGGGAAGTAATGATTTATTGGATCGAGAAGGAAAAGAGCTATTTGTTGGATTACGAAAAAACAAATTTGGTTTTGAAGGTTTAGCGAAGGATAAACAAGCAATTATCGATTGGTTTGGAAATGAGGTTGTAATAGAAAAGCCTACATTAGACGATATCATCGTTTACACTGCGAAAGGGAGAGGTGCTTATGCGTCAGCTCATCTATAAAGATTTGTTCTTTTTTCGGGTTACGTGGTTAGTCTATTTTATTATGCCCCTTGTTTTCTTTGGATTAGAGCCAGATGGTGAATTGTTATTTCCGATGAGTTGCTTACTCATAACGATATCATCTTCTATGATACTAATAGCGATGGATGAAAAAAATAAAAGTGATGTTATTATAAATAGTTTACCTGTTGGACGAAAGGATATCATTATTGCTAGATATATTTCGGGTGTAATATTCATTGTAGGTGGCATGATTTCTACTATGCTAGTTGTTTTTCTTATAAGAGGTATCGCTGTCATTGGTGATATTGGAGCTTATCATCCTAATTTGTATATTGAAATTCCTTGGTATGTAGTAGTCAGAGGTGCTGTATATTCTTTAGTTTATATTACAGCATTATTCCCGAGTTATTATGGAACAAAATCAAAAATAGTACGTGGAATATTTACAGGTGGAGCCGCTGGAATAGGTGTTATTGTTGGAATGTTTATTGGTGACGGAGAAAGCGCTACGGCATCATTCATTGATTGGATTGTGAATCCATTACATCTTGGTGTATTTATAGTTGGATTCATTACATTATTTAGTATTTATATCGCTTCTATGTTTCTTACAATTAAAATTTATGAAACGCGTGATTTATAGAGAGGAGAATTTATATGCAGCAATTGATTTTGAAGGAGTTTTTCTTGCAGAAGAAGATGTTTCCTTTATATTTTTTAATACCTATTTTCTCTGTTTTTAGGAATCTAGTCCAACCAATGGGGATTGCAATAGGGTTATTTATAACATGTAGTACGATTATATCTATTTCTTTTTATTATGAAGAGAAAAGTAAAACAGAAAAAATATTAGTGAGTTTGCCTATAACGAGAACAGAGATAGTTATAGCTAAATATATTGCAAGTTCATTATTTATTATGGCTGGTTTGAGTACAACTTTTATAGTCATAATATTAGGAAATATTCTATTGAACAGAGATATAGTTATGCCTGGATATGCAGTATTTTCAGCAATAGTAGCAACTTTGATTTATTGTGCAGTAACGATACCGACTAATTACATTGGGGGATATAAAGTTATTACTGTCTTGAATTTGATTATGCTTTTTCCTTTAATGGGTATGATTGGTCTTATGTGCAATATTTTTGGTGATAAAACAATTATGTTAAAAGTACTTCACTCTCAAGAGGCTACACAAGCAATGGGTGTTCTTGGTATCGGAGTATTAGTGAGTATATTCGTATCAATGTTCCTCTCAATGAAAATGTTTCAGGAGGCAGAGTTATAGAAGGGACATTTTTATATTAGGAGGTGTAATACATGATCAAGCAACTAATTTTAAAAGATTTCATCATTCAATGGAAATTTTTAATTTGGTACATACTGTATCCTGTTTTCTTTTATATGGCCTTAACAGATACGGAAAATCTGTTCATCATTATGTCAGTAATTATTACAATTGGGGCAACAGTAAAAACATTTGAAGCAGATAGTAAAAATGAGAGTGAAGTTATAGTAAATAGTTTACCAATATTGAGAAAACAAATTGTGTATGCGAAATATATAGTAGCAATTATTATTCTTTTTATAAGTGTAACGGTCGGTTGTTTCACGATGGGAATGAAGAGCGGGGTTAACTTATTTGAATTTATTGAAACGACAATAGTTGCTAGTATTAGCTTTATTTTAGTGTATTTAAGCTTTGTATTACCAATATCCTTTTGGCTAGGGTATAAGAAAACTATTTTTATTACGATAGTAATATTCATGGCACCGATAGTTGTTTTAGAAGTTTTGTTTCAAATCAACTTGGAACAAATTCAATTATATAATACCTTGTTATTCTTTGGTTCAATATGCATGTTCATAGCATCTATCTTCGTTTCAGTAAAAATATATGAAAAAAGAGAATTTTAAAAGGTGCCTTAAAAAAGGCACCTTCTTCAATAACGACAATACGAGAGCAGTAGTTTATAAAAAGAAACGCTATTTGGCACATCTTTTGGAGTATGTAATATAAAGCTGAAAATGATAACGAGAATGAGAAAGAAGAAAAATAAAAATAGGATCTGCTTATGTATAGAATTTTGCATATTATTCACTCCTTTTTTAGGTAGTATGTCCAAAAGAAAGGAGTGTATGAAGAATTTTAGGAGGGGAGAATGATGAACAAAAGAAAATGGTTATATAGAATAGGGGTACTTTTCGTTTCAATCGGTCTCATATTAGCAAATTTTTATTCAGACATACCATCACCGTTTCCTAATTTGCATAAAGGGATTGGTATAAGTATTGTCATAGTTGGTCTGTTTTGTCTTATTGCATCTAACTTTTATAGAAAATCTGAATGAATACAAAAAAGGACAGTTACTCTTTTTTAGAAGTACTGTCCTTTTTAAATAACTTATTCCATAGCTTGGCGATACTTCATATAATGACGATTGCAATGGAGGCGATAATGGACCAAACAATCGATATAATTTCAAGTGTCATGTTAGGAAAGAATGTGAGAATGGATAATACTTTATGAAACAATGATTCTATTATATGAAAACTTATTTGTAATAGAATGACAATCCCGAGTGTAATCCATGCTAACAGTTGATTCCCTTTTTCTTTCCACATGACATTCACCTCACGTTAGCTTAATAGTTTTAAGCCAACAGCGCCGCATAAAATGCAGCTTAAGAAAGCAAGACGACGCCAATCCGCTGATTCTCGGAAAATGAGAATGCCTAGAAGTGCACTTCCAGCAGTTCCGATTCCAGTCCAAATCGCGTAAGCAGTTCCCATCGGTAACGTGTTCATCGCAAGAGATAAGAAGAAGAAGCTTACGCCGAAGTTAGCGATTAAAATAACTTTTGGTGCCCAGCCTTTCTTTTCAGTGGCTACTTTCATAAAGAGTACACCAATAATTTCACAAATACCAGCTAGAATTAAAAATACCCAAGCCATTTTATGCAGCCTCCTTCGTTTCTTTTTCTTCTGTTACTCGTTTTAGACCAATTACTCCGAAGAAGATTAAACCGATTAATAAAACTTTTACAATAGAGAAAGGTTCTCCGAAGATGAAAATCTCTGTAAGAACGATTCCGCCAGCTCCGATTCCTGTGAAGACTGCATATACAGTGCCGACAGGTAAATCTTTATAAGCTCTAAATAATAAGACGAAACTAATTGTAATTAATAGAGCAACACCAGCCCACTCAAGTGGTGCCTCCGCTTTTTTTAGTCCAATCACCCAAAAGATTTCAATAATACCAGCGATGATTACATAAATCCATGCCATATGTCATTTCTCCTTCCTACCAGTCGTTAGGTAAAGTGCTTAAAAACGACGCATTGCAAAGGAGCAATCCGTCAGTTTGAAAGTCCGCGCCAAAATACTTTCCAAGAAGCGTCTAAACGTGTCTCAAAACGATTTAAACCTGCGTATAATAGTTCAACCATAAGACCATCGAGTAAGCATAGAAAAGCCTCTAAGGCGTCTTTTACTTCAATGTTATGCAGCTCATCTTGTTCGCTTGCTCTTTTAAATACAGGGAATAAAAGTTTTCCGACGTTTTCAATGTGTACATTTGCTTTATCAATAATTTGTTCGCGAAATGCATCAGGCGGAAAATAAGAAGTTCGTAACCAAAACATTGATTCTTCACTTTCACCAAATCGTTTTGCATAGCCTTTTAATAATTTTAAAAGCAATTCTTCAGTGGACGAATTGGAAAAGCTTTCGATATCGCCTGTGAAGCTCTGCAAATCTTTTTGAAGAGCAGATTCTAAGCATATGAAATATAGCTCTTCTTTTCCTTTAAAGTGTGCGTAAATCGATGGTTTTTTAATCCCAACTTCTTGAGCAATATTTGCCAATGAAGTTCCTTCATAGCCGTAGCGTGCGAAATGAGAAAGTGCTACAGCTTTAATGCGGTTTGCTGTCATTTTCATCCCCTACCTACCGTTCGTTAGGTTAATTATATGAGATGAAAAATATAATGTCAATAGGTGAAGAGCTGAAAAAGAGCGTTATAGGTAACGCTCTTTTTAGACAGTCTCTCGCTTAATTAAATGGAATGAAAGCTCTTTTGCACTGCCGACAATTTGCTCGCTTTGAATCTGCTTATGGAATAAAGAAAAAGCATGTGAGCCCATTGCGAGACCGGGATGTTCAATTGTGGAAATTTCTAATGCCTTTGAAATTTCATGATTATCAAATCCAAGGATAGCAAGGTCTTCAGGTACTCGGATGCCATGTTTTCGAGCCTCTGTTAATAAACCAGCTGCAACTTGATCGTTCGCTGTGAAAATAGCAGTTGGACGATTTTTCATATTTAAAATACGATGGAGTATTTGTGCTCCGTCCTGCATTGTATAGCATTGGTGGAAAATCCATTCAGGATGCAACGTCTTCCTTTCGTTACAAAGTGTATCGGCGAACGCCTTTTCACGCTCCATGGAATTTACACTTGTTTTTCTCGCTAAACAAATTCCGATCTTTTCATGGCCTTTACTTAGTAAATAGGTAGTACCGAGACGAAAGCCTTCATAATGATCTACGTAGATGGATGAAATGAGGGGATGGTTCATTTTTTCACATGAAATAATAGGGGCAAATTTTGCGAAAGGTTCGATTTGTTCCCAAGAGCTCGTCCGGGAGCAAATAATCATCCCATCAAATTGTTTCATTTTCATCATTTCAAGAACACGAATTTCCTCAAGGCTATCGTAATTTGTTTGGCATAAATTAATGTGATACCCAGCTAATAATGCTTCGTTACCAATTCCTTCAATAATGGTACTGAAGTAGGGGAGGTTAATGAAAGGGAGCATAACGCCAATTGTATATGTTTTCCCTCTTATTAAATGGACAGCATTTATATTTTTTGCGTAGTTTAATTCTTCAACAGCATCTAGAACACGCTTACGCTTTTCTTCTTTTACGTAAGGGTGATTATTCAGGACACGAGAAACAGTTGATATCGATACACCAGCAGTTTTAGCAATTTGTTTTATATTGGCCATATGTATCACCTCTTTCTCTTATTATAAAGGGAAAATAATAAGAAAGAAAAAATCTTGACCTGAAAAGCTTTTCACAAACTATGGTATTAATAAGACTTCTTTTTATTCGCGTAACCTTTTCACTTGGGCGTAAGAATGATAGGGGTCTTTTTTGTTTGCAAAAAGTGTTGTCAAAATGTGTGAGAATAACGTGGAAAGTTTTCAAAGGTGTAGTTTGGTGACAAAGCGAATATGAAGAGCATATAAAGTGAAACTTTAATCAGTGGGCGCCATCCCCCACTGATTATTAGCCGGCACTAATCGGGCCGTTAGTGCGGGATCAACGCTTCGTTCGTTAAGAGAGCGGTATGAAAGGGCGGAAACAAATTGAAAAAAAGAATCATTTGTTTCGTGTTTTCTAGTTTTGTACTTAGTTCGTGTTCGTTTCAGCAAACGATGCAAGAAGAAAAACACTTTGTGGGAACAACAGGAGGAGCTATGGATCGTGTTACGGATCCTATTCCGCTAAAGGAAATTCCAAAATATTTTCCGGTGAAGTTTAAAGTTCCAACGTTTTTACCGTACGACATTATAAGTGATGTAAAGGGTGAAGTAAGAACGCTTGGGAAAAAGAAGGCTGTCTTAACGATTAAATATAAACAGCAGGAGCAAGGTAGAAATGAGTATATTGAGTTAAATGTCGCGAACTTTCCTTATAGTTTTCCGGATTTCGTGGAAGAGAAGTGATTTCAAGAACAAATGAAACTAAATAATGGAACGTCTGCTTATTTTAAAAATAAAGATGATTATGAACGTGGTGACGAATTTGCTACGCTTCTATGGAAAGAGAAAGGAATTGAATATCAGCTATTGTATCGGAATGTAGAAGAGAGCGATAAAGACACGATTAAGCAAAATTTATTATACATTGCGAATAAGATGAAATGAAAAAACTAGCTGATTTATTCAGCTAGTTTTTTGTATGTTATTATTTCTTTTTAATTTTGCCTGTCCAAGATTTAAATCCACCTTGTAATTGGTAGAAATCTTTGTAGCCTTGTTTTTTTAAGTATTGCGCTGCACGACCTGTACGGAATCCGCTTTGGCAATATAAGTAAACAGGTTGATCTTGACGAAGTTCTTTATGGCGAAGGCGAATTTGTGATAACGGAATGTTACGTGCACCTAAAATGTGCCCTGCGTTATATTCATCTGTTTCACGAATATCGATAAGCTGTGCTTTACGGTAGCCAGCGCGAAATTCTTCTTCTGTAAGAGTTTTAATTAATTTTTTCTGATAGAAGTACATCCATACAGTGTAGCCGATGAATGCTACGATTACGGCTAATAAAATAATCCAAGTTGTTGACACGATTCTATCGCTCCCTTTTTTCTTATCCTACTTTCAATATTATAATGCCCATATGTATTTATGCAACAGATTCATTTGCATATAAGAAGAAATTTCGTATTCTTTCACAAATTTTGTCGAATTTGGTAGACTAGAGAATGTGAAAAATACTTGGTTATATGAGGTGCAGGATGGGAAAAGAAAAATGGTGTTATATTAACTCTGGTCAATGTTCACCGGCATTTAATATGGCGTTAGATGAATGTTTATTAAATTGGCAAAGTGAAAAGAAAATGCCACCAACAATTCGTTTTTATGAATGGGAAGTACCAACATTAACAGTTGGATATTTTCAACGTGTTGAAAAAGATATTAATATGGATGTAGTTAACGAAAAGAAATATGGATTCGTTCGTCGTCAAACAGGCGGCAGGGGTGTACTACATGACAAAGAGTTAACGTATAGTGTTATTGTGTCTGAAGATCATCCGAATATGCCGAAAACAGTTACAGAAGCGTATCGTGTTATTTCGCAAGGCTTATTAGATGGTTTTAAGGCATTAGGGCTAGAAGCATATTATGCAGTTCCAAAAACAGAAGCAGATCGTGAAAATTTAAAAAATCCACGTTCAGGCGTATGTTTTGATGCACCATCTTGGTATGAAATTGTAGTGGAAGGAAGAAAAATTGCTGGTAGTGCTCAAACACGTCAAAAAGGTGTTATTTTACAGCATGGATCGATTCCATTAGAAATTGATTTAGATGAACTATATGATCTATTTTTATTCCCAAATGAACGTGTGAAGGAACGTATGAAAAGTATGTTTTCTTCTAAAGCGGTAGCAATTAATGAATTAACAGACCGTACATTTACGATAGAACAGTTAATTAAAGCGTTTGAAATTGGGTTTGAAAAAGGATTGGATGTAGAACTTGTTCCATATGAATTAACAGAAGAACAGTTACATGAAGTTCAAACGTTAGCGAAAGAGAAGTATGAAAGTAATGAGTGGAATTATAAAAAATAAGAGATGGCAATTGCCACCTCTTATTTTTTTATAGTAAATTAAGTACTTTTTCTACTTTGATTCCTTTATCTTGTAAAGAACGAAGGCGACTTACAACGTCCATAATTTCTTTGTCAAATGTAACGCTAATACCTTGGCTTTGTAGTTCTTCTTTTAAGCTTTCAATAGAATCATCTATGTCGATGCCAAGCTCATAATCTTGACAAACTTCAATTGTCTTTTTCACGAGTTTAACATAATTTTCTTGTAGTTTTGAATTTGTTTCAGTCAAAGCAGGCTGCTTCGGTTTTGCAGGAGCAACCGGTGCTGTTTCTTGCTTTGTAACTGGAGTAGGGACTACTTTTTTCACAGGTGCTGGAGTAGTTAGTTCTACAGCCGCTTCTACACTTACTGGCTTCGGTGTCGGTACCGGAGTAGGCTTAGGTGCCATAGCAGGTGTTTCCACACGCGTAACAGGCTTAGGAGCGGGTGGAATTGCTTTTGGAGCTTCTACAACTACTTCTTTTTTCGGCGCTGCTTCTACCTGTGTTTCTTCTTGCTCGGCAGCGTCTTTATTTTCTTTACTCCACATAACGCGTTCAATTTCTAGAGAAACATTGTTTTTGTTCATCGCTGTTAATGTAACTTTACCAACTTCAGCGTTTCCAGTGAAATCAACAATTTTATAAATAACACTCTTGTTCCAATCCACGTTTCCGCTCAAAAATAATTCTTCGTTACATTTCGGCGTTAAGCCCTCGATTTTAATTTCTGCGTTTACACCGTTTTCACTATATACCATAATTAGCGAAGCATTTACATCTTCGTCTGCTAACATTAGTTCACGTACCATTTTGCCGGTGCGTACTTGCGTTTTCTTCTTAACTGACATCTAATTTCTCCTCTCAAAAATTCAGTAATAATAAAAAAATCGTATAACGAAAAATAATTGCTCACGAAGATTTATGATACCGATAATAAAAGCATCACGTCAACAATTAACTTTAATTATTTTGCATTTTTCTTATTTTCTTTATGAAATTTTTCAATTTGTAAAATTAGACAGAAGAAAAACAGCCTTTTGAAGGGCTGTTAAAAATTTGATTTTTTGTATAGTAATTTATATAAAATAAAAAATAAGATAGCAATTAAGGCACTTTGCCAAAAGTTTAGATGGTAAATGAGATAAGGTTGCTTTTGGAAATAAATATTTAAGAATACAGCGGAACAAAATGGAGTAGCAAATGCGAATCCAAATAGAATTCTTCTTTTCCAATTCATTTTCTGATCAAAGGAGTAACGCTTTAATAAATATAAAATAAATAGTATACCTAGTATAATTATTGAAACAGACAAAGTAGTTCCAAGGATGCTAAAAGGCGGACTTGATAATGTATTGTTTTTTTCAAAGAGAAACATAAAAAATGAAATAATTGCATTTATGCCAAACTGTATAGCAAGAAGTAAGCTAATAGAAAATCCAATTAAAGAAGTTTTTTCTAACTTTGTTTGAGTTGGTAAAGCTGATATAAGTTCATCGCAATAAGATTGTAAATTATCTCCAAAGATGTCATAAGCGTTTTTATTTTCTGCTTGTGCTTCGATGAGGTGATCTAATATTTCTAGTAACAGTTCCTCCATTTGTTGCTCGGGTACGTTTGATATTCGAAGATATACTAACATATCACCATAAGCAGCCTCGTTTTCGGAAGTTAGAAGCTCACGTTTTTTATTATTCAATTCAATCATGTCTTGTGCATTCATCCCTATCACTCCCCCTGTAATAAGTTATTTACCGTAGTAGAAACCATTCCCCAGCTTTGTTTAAATTCTTCAAGTTGTTCTAACCCTTTATCGGTTACGTGATAATATTTTCGCTTTGGACCGAGTGAGGAAGCTTTTAATGTTCCTTCAATCAATTTTTCTTTTTGCATACGTAACAATAACGGATATATGCTTCCTTCGCTTACGAATGTAAAGCCGTGCTTATTTAATTTTGTACTCAGTTCATATCCGTACACTTCTTCTTGTGAAATAATGTATAGGATGCAACCTTCGAGCACACCTTTTAACATTTGGCTGTGCATGATTTCACCACCTTTTATTTAGGTAACTTGCGTTGCAAGGTAGCTGTTATCCAAATTATAACATTCAGTAACTTGCAAAGCAAGTTACTGAAGTGGAAAACTTTAATGCGTGTTAATTTTTCAATGCTTCCCATACTAACGAGAGGAGGGAAGCATATGAAACCATTTATGCCAAAACTCGTTTACTTTGAACCAAAGGCACTTGAATATCCACTTGGAAAAGAGCTTTATGAGAAGTTTACGAAGATGGGATTAGAAATTCGTGAAACGACATCACATAATCAAATTAGAAATTTGCCAGGAGAAAATGATTTGCAAAAGTATCGTAATGCAAAGGCTACACTTGTCGTTGGAGTGAGGAAGACGCTAAAGTTTGATACGTCAAAACCGTCAGCTGAATATGCAATTCCGCTCGCAACAGGGTGTATGGGACATTGTCATTATTGCTATTTGCAAACGACACTTGGGAGTAAGCCTTACGTTCGTGTGTATGTCAATCTTGATGAAATATTTGAGAAGGCAAAGCAATATATGGATGAAAGGGCACCTGAAATAACAAGATTTGAAGCAGCGTGTACATCAGACATTGTTGGAATTGATCATTTAACACATGCATTAAAGCGGGCGATTGAATTCATTGGAGAAAGTGAATATGGGCGCTTACGTTTCGTCACGAAATATTCGCACGTTGATCATTTATTAGATGCAAAGCATAATGGGAAAACTCGTTTTCGATTTAGTATAAATTCACGATATGTAATTAAAAATTTTGAACCAGGGACATCGCCGTTTGAGGAGCGAATAGAGGCTGCACGTAAAGTAGCAGGTGCGGGTTATCCACTTGGATTTATAGTTGCGCCGCTTTATATGCATGAAGGGTGGGAAGAAGGATACCGTGAACTATTTGAGCGACTGTACAATGCACTAAAAGATTTATCGATACCAAATTTAACATTTGAATTAATTCAACATCGCTTTACAAAACCGGCAAAAAAGGTCATTCAAGAGCGTTATCCGAAGACGAAACTTGAAATGGATGAAGAGAAGCGTAAATATAAATGGGGACGATACGGCATCGGAAAATACGTATATAAAAAAGATGAAGCAGCAGTATTGGAAGAAACGATAAGAGGTTATATAAATGAGTTTTTTCCTAATGCAGAAATACAATACTTTACTTAAGGGGAGTCTGTATGCAAATACAGATTCTTTTTTGTTTTATATATTTAGGCTCGTTTCCACCTTGTCACGTTATTCTTTCTGGTGTATCATTTTATTGATTGCTTCGTACGGAATAAGCAAAATGAACTTGGATGGAGGAAACCGATGCCTACCCCTAGTATGGAAGATTATATTGAACAAATTTATTTGTTGATTGATGAAAAGGGTTATGCCCGCGTATCTGATATTGCTGAAGCGCTTAGTGTACATCCATCCTCTGTAACAAAAATGGTGCAAAAATTAGACAAAGATGAATATCTAATTTATGAAAAATATAGAGGGCTTGTATTAACAACAAAAGGTAAAAAAATCGGAGAACGTCTCGTATATCGTCATGACTTGCTAGAGCAATTTATGCGTATTATCGGTGTGGATGAAGGTAAAATTTACAATGATGTAGAAGGAATTGAGCATCATTTAAGTTGGGAAGCGATTGATCGCATTGGTGATTTAGTGGAATACTTTGAACAAGATGCAGTCCGAGTGGAAACACTTCGCGGTGTTCAAAGAGCAAATGAAGAGAAAAGTAATTAAGGGGAACGTATGGCGTTTCCTTTTTTATTTCAATTCGAAAAGGATGGGAGAATTATGAAAGCAATTATTTTTGATTTTGATGGATTAATTGTGGACACAGAAACGATATGGTTTCACTCTTTCAGAGATGCTGTTCGTGAATACGGCGAAGAACTACCTTTAGAGGAATTTGCGAAATGCATTGGAACAACAGATGAGGTACTTTATGCATATTTAAATGATCAATTAAAAGAGAAGTTTAACAAAAGTGCATTAAAAGAAAAAGTGGCAACTTTACATAAAGAGAAAATGAAAATACCAAAAGCTCGTGACGGGGTAAAAGAATATTTAGAAGAAGCGAAAGAAATGGGATTAAAAATCGCACTAGCTTCTAGTTCGTCTAGAGAATGGGTTATTCATTTTTTAGAAGAGCTACAGATTCGAGATTATTTTGAAGTTATTAAAACGAGAGAAGATGTTGAGAAGGTAAAACCAGATCCAGCTCTTTATCGAATTGCAATAGAAGAATTAGGAATTAAGCCGTCTGAAGCTGTTGTGTTTGAAGATTCATTAAATGGATTGAGAGCAGCAATTGCAGCGGGATTAACGTGCGTTGTGGTACCTAATGATGTGACACGGAATTTACCATTTGAAAATCATCATCTTCGAATTGAAAGTATGAGAGAGAAAAGTTTAAAAGAAGTGCTTCAAAGTATAAAAAAAGACCGTATTTCCTAAAAGGAAGCACGGTCTTTCTTTTTGCTTTTTTTGCCTTCAATGACAGTTAAATGAGACTGTTTTCTTTTTCGTTTCAAAGTGGAAGAATTCCCTTTTTTACTTTTGTCATTAGAAGTATTTGACTTAAAGAAAGAATTGCCTAGGGGTGCTACATTTTGTTTCCCATGTTTGCGGTTCGATTGTTTTGCCGCACGCTTATATGAGCTTTGCGAATTTGCAGAACCACTGGAATTTGTAAACATCTTGTATAGCAAGTAAAAGATACCGACAACAAGTAACATGTACCCGATATTTCTTAATACACCCATGGGATTTGTAATAACAGATGAAACAAGGCCGAATATTGCCAATCCGATAATAAGCACAAATATAGCGAAAGTAAACGAACGACCGTTCATAAGGGACACCTCCTAAAAACGTATATTAAAATTAGTATATTAACGATGAGGAAAGGAGTTGAACACCATTTTTAAATAATTATTGTTTGTTCTCTAAACGTAATAATTCTTCAAACGATGCAATTGCTACTTCCACTTGATCATCTGTTGGTTCTTTCGTTGTTAATAGTTGTAGCCATAATCCAGGATATCCAAGTACGCGTAATACGGGAATATCTCGTAATCGATTTGTAAATTGCAATACTTCAAAAGAAATACCAAGTACAACTGGAATTAATAAAATTCTGTTTATAACTCGTGCCCAAAGAGGATCTGTAGGGACTAGGAAATAAACGAACATTCCAATAATGACTGTAAATATAATAAAGCTACTGCCGCATCTATAATGGAGACGAGTTTGCTTTTGAACGTTTTCTACAGTCAGAGGAAGGTCATTCTCATAAGCATTGATTACCTTATGCTCTGCACCGTGATACTGAAATACCCGCTTAATAAGTGGGGTTAAAGAAATAAAGTATATATAGCTCAATAATAGCATGAGCTTAATGACACTTTCGACAATGATTTGCCCAGTATGAGATGGGAAAATCGGTCTTGTTAATTCAGCTAATAGTGCAGGAACTGCTGTGAAAATGACTTTACCGAATATGAAAGATAAAACGCCAACAGCTGCAACTCCTAATACCATCGTTAATTTTGATTGTTCTTCTTTTTTATTAGCAATTTGTTCATCATCTTCTGGGTGGACGTCAAATCGTTCAGAAGCGAAGTTTAAATGCTTTGCTCCATTCGCACTTGCATCCACAATAGCGGCAATCCCTCGTAAAAATGGAATTTTTTTTAGGATAGATAATACTTTATTACGAACGCGTGGTAATCGATAAAATTCAATCGATTTATCTTTACGACGAACCGCTGTAACAGTATATTCTCTACCGCCAAACATAACTCCTTCTATGACCGCTTGCCCGCCATATATTTGTTTTGACTCTTCTGCCATGTTAACACCAACCTGTATTTGTTTCTCTCTTATGTAGAAAAAGAGGCAATTGTCATACTGGGTTCTGTCGTTTTGAAATAAGACAATCACCGAGTTTCCTTTATTTTATCGGCAAATACAAGTAGATGACAAGGGAAAATATTATGAGAGTCGGACATTTCTTATTCTTTTTATAGACAAATTTCGCAGGATTTAAACATGCTTCAAAATAGTTTCGGGCATACTATTGAGCGGAGGTGTCGATGTGAGTCAAGAACAATTAGGAACAAGGAATTTTGTGCAGATCGGTTTGTTTGGTGGAATCTTTTGGGGCGGGATATGGTATTTCCTTCATATATTTTCATTCACGGAGGCGGGACCGAATTATTTCCTTTTACCATTTGCGTTTGGAAGTTGGAAAGAGGGGGTATGGGGCAATGTGTCCGGAATAGTGTGTATGGGACTTCTTTCAATTTTGATTGCCTTTTTATATAAAGCATTTTTTGCAAAGTTTGAAGGGATTATTGCGGGAATTATTTATGGGCTATTTTGGTGGGCATTACTGTTTTTGGGGATGGGTTTAATGGCTCCTGTTATTAAAAGTGCGCTCCATTTGCCAAAAGAGACAATTGTAACGACAATATGTATTTTTATATTATATGGTGTGTTTATAGCATATTCTGTTTCTTATGCAGTAAATAGCAATAAAGTAGAACAAGAAGGGCAAGAGAAGACGAACTATTCAAATAAGTAACTCCTATGTTAAAATATTGTATAGATATTAATATTAAGGAGTTTTAAGAATATGAAAAAGTTACTCCTCGTAAACGGTCCTAACCTAAATCGCCTCGGTGTTCGTGAGGTAAATGTATATGGAAAGGGCACGCTAGCGACACTTGAAGCAGATATGAAGCAAGAAGCAGAAACAATGGGAGTGGAGTTAGAATGTTTCCAATCGAATCATGAAGGTGCCATTATCGACATTATTCATGAAGCGGAAGATATATATGAAGGGATCATTTTAAATCCGGGAGCATTTACGCATTATAGCTATGCGATTCGTGATGCCATTGCGAGCATTTCGATTCCTGTTATTGAAGTACATATTTCTAACATTCATCAGCGTGAATCATTCCGTCATGAATCTGTGACGGCAGCTGTTTGTGCAGGTCAAATTGTAGGATTTGGTTTTTATGGCTATAAGTTAGCGTTATTTGCATTAATGGAGAAATTGAGGGGGGCATAGAGTAATGGAGAAAATTGAAGGATTACGAAGTGCATTTGATGAGGCTGGCATTGACGGTATTTTGTTAACAAATGAACATAGTCGTAGATATATGGCTAACTTCACAGGAACAGCAGGCGTTGTTCTTATTTCAAAAGATCGTGCTCAATTTATTACAGATTTCCGTTACGTCGAGCAGGCAAGTAAACAAGCGGTTGGATATGAGGTTGTACAGCACGCAGGATTGATCATTGATGAAGTGGCAAAGCAAGTGAAAGAGCTTGGAATTCAAAAACTTGGTTTTGAGCAAGATACTCTTACATATAGTTCTTATTCAGTGCATAAGGAAGCGATTGATGCTGAATTTATCCCGACTTCTGGACTTGTAGAAAAGTTACGCTTGATAAAGACTGATTCAGAGATTAAGATATTAAAGGAAGCTGCACAGATTGCAGATGCTGCCTTTGAGCATATTCTATCATTCATTCGCCCGGGAGTATCTGAAATTGAAGTGTCAAATGAACTTGAATTTTTCATGAGAAAACAAGGAGCAACATCTTCTTCGTTTGATATTATCGTTGCTTCAGGTCTTCGTTCGGCATTACCGCACGGCGTGGCATCTGAAAAAGTGATAGAAACAGGAGATTTCGTTACATTAGACTTCGGCGCTTATTACAAAGGATATTGCTCTGATATTACTCGTACGATTGCAGTCGGTGAACCATCTGATAAATTAAAAGAAATTTATAATATCGTTTTAGAAGCACAACTACGTGGTGTGAACGGTATTAAAGCTGGTTTAACAGGTCGCGAGGCTGATGCGCTAACGCGTGACTACATAACGGAAAAAGGATATGGTGAATACTTTGGACACACTACTGGTCATGGAATAGGTCTTGAACTCCATGAAGCACCAGGTTTAGCGTTCCGTTCTGATACAGTACTTGAACCAGGTATGGCTGTAACAGTAGAGCCAGGTATTTATATTCCAGGTATTGGCGGCGTACGTATTGAAGATGATATCATTGTGACAAGTGAAGGTAATGAAGTAATTACGAAATCACCAAAAGAACTTATTATTTTGTAATACACAGGAGGATTTTTTTACATGATTTCAGTAAACGATTTTCGTACAGGTTTAACAATTTCAGTGGACAATGCCCTTTGGCAAGTACTTGATTTCCAACACGTAAAGCCAGGTAAAGGTGCTGCATTCGTTCGTTCTAAACTACGTAACATTCGCACAGGTTCTGTTCAAGAGAAAACATTCCGTGCAGGTGAGAAAGTAGAAAAAGCACACATCGAAAACCGTCGTATGCAATACTTATACGCAAGCGGTGAGGCTCACGTATTTATGGATAACGGAACTTATGAGCAAATCGAACTTGGTGAAAAACAAATCGAGCGCGAGCTTAAATTCCTAAAAGAAAACATGGAAGTAGCAATTATGACTTACCAAGGCGAAGTACTTGGTGTTGAACTTCCAAACACAGTTGAATTACAAGTTACAGAAACAGAGCCTGGTATTAAAGGTGATACTGCTTCTAACGTAACAAAACCAGCTACATTAGAAACTGGTCTTGTTGTACAAGTACCAATCTTCATTAACGAAGGCGAAATGCTTATCATCAACACTGGTGAAGGTAAATACGTTTCTCGTGCATAGTAAAAAAGCACTCGTGATAATTCACGAGTGCTTTTTTTATAGGAAATAGGGTAGATAGTAAATAACTGTTATTATAAAACTGACTAAAACAAGTGAAAGAGTACCCATAATAGATGGAGTCAAAACAATTTGAAATGGTTTTATTTCGCCAGTCTCAACGCCAGTTAATGTTTTACTTATTGCGTGATCTGTAATGTTATTTCTATGGTTACTCATAATAATTAACCACATAATTGCAAATATTGCTAAACTACCAAGGAAAAAGGTCTCTATAAATGACCAACCGACCAATAATGAAAAAAGATAAATAAGAGCTAATTCTACTACAACGGTTAAACTAACTTTCAATACCTTCATATTTTGCCACCTCATTCTGTAATTTCAACCAATTTAAAAAATTTTCACGTGACACGACATGCAGAGAGCAAGGTGACTTTACTTCTTTCTCTAGTGCAGCGTGTTCGTCTGGAAACTTGTTTTCCACATGCAATGAAATATAAGGTAGTTTTTCTTGTGCTTTTAAAGAGCGGATATTATTCGTTTTAGCACCAGCAAATACGTAGGAAAGTTGTAAGTCTAAAAAGGCGATTTTAAAGATTTCTTTTTTAGCAGCCTCGTTATAGCCTTTTCTCCAGTACGGATAGCCGAGCCAACTACCAATGTGAGATTGCTTTTTCTCATTATTAATATGTTTAAGTGTGGTGAGGCCAATTATTTCATTTTATTCATTCACAATCATTCTCGATAAGGATTTCTTTTGACGCTCTTCTTCTATTGCGAAAAGAAGAAATGTTTTCGTGTCTTCGATGTTTTCTACCGTTATCCCCAATGCATTTTTTATATGTGGATCACTTGATAGCTCGAAAATCACATTTGTATAGCATAAATCTAGTGGTAATAAAGTGACGTGCTGCATGGTTTAACCCCCTTTTAAACTAAATATACCATAATATACCATGAAATAATATGAATATTCAGATTGTAATTCAGACTTTAGAGAAAAATTATGTTTTTACTTCTGAAATAGACAACCTCTGCATATGGTTGTACAAATATATTCTTTTTTAGAATACGAAGTTAGTAACTGTTACGGGAGAAGGTGGAAGAATGAAACAGTGGCTAGCGGCAATGGAAACATCCGTGCTTGTTATGGGGGCACTTCGATTATTTTCAGGTAGTGCGGAGATATTTGCTGCTTTGCTTATGCTTTATGTGAATGATGCGAAGAAAGCGTTGTTTATAAATGGTATGTTGGCGTTTGTTGGACCTACCGTATTAATTTTAACAATGACAATTGGGATAGCGAGTGTAGCAAGTGAAATTTCTTTCTTGAAGCTCTTTTTTCTAGCGCTTGGAATTTGCTGTATTTTTATCGCATTACTGAAATAGTAAGTCGAGTATAGTGGGGAGAAGCCGATGAAAGAGGTATTAGAAGTTTTACCAAAAACGATGAAGTACTTAATTGAAGAATGTGAGCAATACGATGCTTTAGAGGAAATTCGTGTTCGAATTGGAAGACCGCTAGAGTGTATTGCACACGGAAAGGTGTTTTTTTATGACTATATCACTACTGCAGAGGATGCTATTTACTTATTGAATAAGTTAAGTCAATTCTCAATTTATACGATGGAAGAGGAATTAAAACGTGGGTATGTGACGCTTCGCGGGGGGCATAGAATCGGGTTAGCGGGAAAAGTCATTACAGAAAAAAGCGCAGTGAAAATGATTCGTGATGTCTCTTCCTTTAATATTCGTATTGCTCGTCAAAAAATAGGGATTGCTGAACCGCTTTTGCCATATTTGTATGAAAAAAGATGGTTAAACACGATGGTAATTGGCCCTCCGCAAACGGGAAAAACGACGCTTTTAAGAGATGTAGCACGTTGCATGAGTCAAGGGGTAAGTGCTTCGGAAATTCCTTCCTGTAAAGTGGGGATCGTTGATGAACGGTCAGAAATTGCCGGCTGTGTGAAAGGGATCCCGCAATATGATTTTGGTACCCGAGTCGATGTGTTAGACGCATGTCCAAAGGCAGAAGGAATGATGATGTTGATTCGTTCTATGAGTCCTGATATTTTGATCGTAGATGAAATTGGTCGTAAAGAAGATAGTGAAGCAATTATGGAGGCAGTGCATGCAGGTGTTCAGCTTTTTATAAGCGCACACGGATTTTCCTATGAGGATGTTGTGAGACGTCCATCGCTCAAGGCAGTGCTAGAGCTTCGTATATTTGATAGGTTTGTGGAGTTGTCAAAAGCGAGGGGTCCAGGAACGGTTATGCAGGTGAAAGATAAATATGGAAAACCAGTGTTATCAAATAGAAAGGCTGAGGGCGTATGGTGAAAATATTTGGTGCAGTGTTAATCGTTGCGGTCAGCACCTTTTTCGGGTTTTCATACGCTAAAAGATACAGTGAAAGGCCGAGGCAACTTAGATTATTAAAATCAGCACTTCAATCATTAGAGGCAGAAATTATGTATGGACACACACCTTTATCAGAGGCTGCCGAGCGATTAGTTAAACAAATGCCGAAGCCATTAAATTGGATATTTCAAAGTTTCGCTAAAAAACTAGAAAGTGGAGAACAAACAGTAAGGGAAGCTTGGATAGATAGTTTGAAAGAGAATTGGAAGTTGACGGCGTTTCAACAAACCGAGTTTGAAATACTGCAGCAATTTGGTGAAACGCTCGGGCAACATGATCGTGAATCACAACAAAAACATATTCGCTTATGTATTACACATTTGGAGAGAGAAGAAGAGGAAGCAAAAGCTTTACAACTGCAATACGAGAAAATGATCAAGAGCTTAGGGGTACTAGCAGGGCTACTTATTGTAATTTTACTGCTATAGGGGGGAGAAAGGCGATGTCCATTGATGTTGGATTAATATTTCAAATCGCCGGAATCGGCATTGTTTTAGCTTTCATTCATACTGTACTAAAAGAATTGAAGCGTGAGGATATTGCAAATTGGGTTATCCTTGTCGGTTTTGTCGTCATTTTATTTCATGTCGCATTTTTAATTAATACGCTATTCGACAAGATTAAAAGTGTCTTTCTCTTCCAGTAAAGGAGGCGGTTCGAATCGAAATTATACAAATTGTCGGATTAGGCCTCGTTGCTACGTTTTTAGCTGCTGTTTTGAACCAGCATAAATCTAGCATTACATCTTTATTTATTGTGTTCGTAGGTAGCGTGATGTTTCTTATTTTAATTGATCAAATTCATGCTATTTTACAAATGATTGAGAGAGTAGCGAGTGAAGCGAAAGTTAGTAACGTCTATGTGGAAACGTTACTAAAGATTATTGGAATTGCTTATATTGCTGAGTTTGGAGCCCAAATTACAAAAGATGCTGGTCAAGGTGCCATCGCTTCGAAAATTGAACTTGCTGGGAAAATCCTCATTCTCGTTATGGCAATTCCTATTTTGACGGTTGTAATTGAAACTATTCTCGGATTTTTACCGACGGGATAAGGGGGAGTGAATGTTGAGGAGGTTTGGAGCTAAGCTGCTATTTGCTTGCTTCCTTTTCTTTTCTTTACCGGTTGTTGTACAAGCTTCTCCTGTAGAAACAAACGTCGTTGATCAACAATTGGATAAGCTCGGAATTGAAGATGTGAAGCAATTTTGGGACGGGCTTGTTATAAAATATGGAGGCTATTTGCCAGAGAGTCAAAAAGGGAGTTTTATGGAGTTTGTAAAGGGAGAAAAAGAATTCTCTCTAAAAGAGTGGATGATAGGGTTATTAAAATATTTATTTCATGAGCTTGCAGCTAATGGAAAACTGCTTGGCACACTTATTATGCTCACAATCTTTAGTGCATTGTTGCAATCACTGCAATCCGCTTTTTCAAAAAGTAGCGTAAGTAAAATTGCTGATGCTGTTGTATATATGGTACTTATTATTTTTGCTTTAAATAGTTTTTATGTCGTTATGACATATGCAAGAGAAACGATACAAACAATGATAGATTTTATATTAGCATTATTGCCAATTTTGCTGGCGCTTATAGCAACTGGCGGGGGGGTTGTATCTGTATCGTTTTTTCATCCGGTTATCATTTTCTTAATGAATACGAGTGGGCTTCTTATGAATTATATCGTTCTACCACTTTTATTACTGGCAACGATATTAAGTATTGTAAGTACAATGAGTGATCAATATAAAGTGACGAAATTGTCCAAGCTTCTGCAAAATGTTAGCGTTGGGATTATCGGTATTTTTTTAACGATTTTTTTAGGAGTATTATCTGTACAAGGAACAGCAACAGCTGTTGCTGATGGAATAGCTGTGAAAACTGCTAAATTTGTAACAGGAAACTTCATTCCAGTAGTTGGAAGGATGTTTACAGAAGCGGCAGATACTGTTATTAGCGCATCAGGATTATTGAAAAACACAGTCGGAATTATTGGGCTCGTCATTTTATGCTTAATTGTTGCCTTTCCAGCGATTCAAATTTTCTGTATCGCATTTATTTATAAATTCGCAGCAGCAGTATTGCAACCGGTTGGCAGCGGAGCAATTATTCAATGCTTAGACATTATTGGACGAAGCATCATTTACGTATTTGCTTGCTTAGCTATCGTATCATTTATGTTCTTTTTAAGTATTACAATTATTATTGCTGCGGGGAATATTACACTTATGATGCGGTAGGAGGTGAAGAGTATGCAATTTGTTACAGAGTGGATTAGAAATATTATCGTTTTTTTGCTCTTAGCGACAATGCTTCATCTTATTCTTCCAAATTCGAATTTGCAAAAATACGTTAAATTTGTTGTAAGTCTTTTGTTAGTTGTATTAATTTTAACGCCTCTTTTTAAATTATTGCAGACAGATGTAAATGAAGTAATTGCAAATTTTAATGAAGAAAAGTACGTAGCAGAAGGATCTGTAAAAAATTCAATAGATTCGAAGAAAAAAGAAATACAAGCTCTAACACGTGCATATAGTTTAGAAGAGATGGCTACCAAAATGAAAAAAGAAGTAGGAAAAGAGTTTGAGAAAAAGTATGGTATGACTGTCTCTGAAATACAAATAGTCGCAGCAGAAAATACAGAAGAAGTAAAGTCGGCGAAAGATATTCAATCTGTTGTTGTGACGTTGAAAGAAAAAGAACGCAGTAAAAATGATGCAATCGAAACAGTAAAGCCAATTGAAATTAATACGAAAGAGCCTCCAAAAAAAGTGGAAGAAACGAATGTGGAAATGAAAGATTTCTTTTCAAGCAGGTGGCAACTAGAGGGTAAACAAATCCAAGTTCAAATGGAAGGGAGGACAGGTAGAGTAAATGGACAATAAAGATAAAAATTCGAAGTTCTCATTTTTTCGAAACTTATTGAATGGGGATCAAAAAGAAAGCAACGAGAAGGGTAAAAAGGTAACACCTAAGTTTTTACTTGTCCTACTCATACTTGGAATTTTGCTTATGTTTTCTAGTAGTCTATTTTCAAGTGAAAAAGAAGAAGTACCTGTATTTAAAGAACAAAAAACTCAAAACCAAGAAAAAGACGTACCAACTTTCGGACAAAAAAATAATGATAGTATGTCAAATGTAGAAAAATATGAAAAAGCGTATGAACAAGAATTAAAAGCTGCTTTAGAAGAAATAGCAGGAGTAAAAGACGTAACGATTAAAGTGAATTTAGATTCATCTGAAGAAAAAATTTTAGAAAAAAATACAGTGAAACGCTCACAAACAACAGGTGAAACAGATAAAACAGGCGGTAAGAGAGAAGTAGAGGACGAGTCTCTTGATGAAAAGACTGTCATTATACGTGAAGGGGATAAAGAAACTCCTGTTGTTTTACGAACAGAGAAGCCGAAAGTACGTGGTGTTCTTGTCGTAGCAAAGGGAGTGGATAATATACAAGTTAAAGCAATGGTAAAAGAAGCTGTGATAAGGCTGCTAGATGTACCAGCCCATCGCGTTTCAGTTTCACCGAAAAATTGATAGGGAGGAAATAAAGTGTTAAAAAAACAAACAGTTTGGCTATTAACGATGTTAAGTTTAGTTGTTGTACTATCTGTGTATTACGTGACAACTCCTGACAAAATGAATACAGCATCGCCGGCAACAGGTGAAAAGATTGGACAAGAAAAACAAGGTACTGATAAAGCAGTAACAAACGAAGCACCTAAAGAAAACCCGAAAAAAGAAAATACAAGCAAGGAAACAACAAATAAAGAAACAGACAAAAAAGAAAATACTAAAAAAGAAACAAGTAAAAAAGAGGGTAATGTATCAGTTCAATCAAGTGATGAGAATTTCACAGCCTTACGTATGCAAATGGAAGATCAACGTAGTGAAGCGAAAGCAAAATTACAAGAAGTGATGAATTCTTCGAAATCTTCAGCAACAGAAAAGAGTAAAGCGAAAGATAACTTTGATGCAATCACTACAATGGAAACGAAGCAAGAATTACTTGAGACAGTAATTAAATCTCAAGGAGGATATCCAGATGCTCTTGTAAGAGCTGATGGTACAGATATTAGAGTAACGGTTAAAGCGGCAAAACATTCACAGAAAGAAGCAAATAAAATTATTCAACTTGTAAGAAGTGAAGGCGGATCAAAAGATGTAGGTGTGAAATTTGATCCACCAGCGAAATAAGTGAAACTTTAATCCGTAGGGGGTTTCCCTGCGGATTATTACCTTTTACTAAGCAAAGGGTATGCAAATAGTGGAATAGAGTATGTAAGTACGTGTGAATAGAAAAAAGCTATCATTTTCGATAGCTTTTTTCTATTTTGTCTTTGTAGTTATTTTTACTATGTTCAACTCGGAATGGAGAAACACGTTGTGAGTAAAAGATTAATGGTTCATGGTACTGATGATTACTTTTTCCGGATTTGACGTGGATGCAAAGAACACATGCCCAAACGATTACGGCAGGTAAAAAGAGGATGAGCCATATCATATTTCCACACCTCAGCACAATATATTTTCTACACTTTGAACATACTATTCTTATATGAAGGAATGATGAACGGCGTGTAAACAAAAATTAATATTTGGTAAAAATATGTTATTGACTATAGATGTGGTGAAGAGTGGAGAGGGAATGGCGTGTTTGCTATGTAACGTTTTGCAAAAATAGTGAATGTTTTTTTTGAAGTGGTCTTGCCAATTTCGTGTGAAACTTGGTATTATTACTAGGTAATAATTTTTTTATTGGAATAATATTTTTTACAGGAGTTTCGATTTATTATAAAGAAATATAAATTGGAATGTTTAAAAAATTTATCGTAAAATGGAAATAGTAAATATTTCTATTAGTTAATGAAATATATTTTCTAATAGAATACATCGTATTTTTACAGTCAATCTAGTTTTGTGACGAGAATCTGTAAAAACGGGACAAACAAGAGTATGGGAGTGGATTTTACATGTTTAAAATTCAAGAAGTTCGTGAATTAATTAAATTAATTGATAGCTCTAATATTGATGAATTTGAATACAAAAAAGACGGTACAACAATCAAAATGAAAAAGCGTGGTAATGAAGTTGTTGCTGTGCAAGCACCTGCAGCAAAACAAGCTATGCAACCAGTAGCGCCTGTTGAAGTTGAAACGACAGTAGCAGCAGCGCAAGCAGAAGCACCAAAGCAAGAAGAGAAGAAAACTGTTCAAGATGAAAACCTACATAAGATTACCTCACCAATGGTAGGTACATTCTATTCTTCATCTTCACCTGATACACCTCCATATGTAAGTATTGGGGATAGAGTATCGAAAGATTCTATCGTATGTATTGTCGAGGCTATGAAGTTATTTAACGAAATTGATGCTGATGTAGAGGGCGAAATTGTTGAAATTCTTGTTAATAACGGACAGCTTGTTGAGTATGGACAACCGCTATTTCTTGTAAAAGCGTAATAAGGGAGTCTTTGTGATGATAAAAAAAGTATTAATAGCCAATCGTGGGGAAATTGCTGTACGAATTATTCGTGCTTGTAAAGAAATGGACATTGAAACAGTTGCAATTTATTCAGAAGCAGATAAAGAGTCACTTCACGTACAGATTGCAGATGAGGCGTATTGTGTAGGACCAACGATTTCGAAAGAAAGCTATTTAAATTTGACGAATATTATTAGCGTTGCGAAGTTAACAGGCTGCGATGCTATTCATCCGGGATACGGATTTTTAGCAGAGAATGCAGATTTCGCAGAGTTATGCCGTGAATGTAACTTGATTTTTATCGGTCCAAGTCCAGAAGCTATTTCAAAGATGGGCACAAAAGACGTTGCTCGTGATACAATGAAAGAAGCAGGGGTTCCGATTGTACCAGGTTCACAAGGGATTATTAAAAATACCGAAGAAGCGATCGAGCTTGCTAATCAAATTGGATATCCAGTCATTATTAAAGCGACTGCAGGTGGCGGCGGAAAAGGTATTCGTGTTGCACGCCATGAAGAAGAGCTTATAAAAGGAATTCAAATTACACAGCAAGAAGCTAGTACCGCTTTTGGGAACCCTGGTGTATACTTAGAAAAGTACGTTGAAGATTTCCGCCATGTTGAGATTCAAATAATGGCAGATACACACGGAAATGCCATTCATTTAGGAGAGCGTGATTGTACAATTCAGCGCCGTTTGCAAAAACTATTAGAAGAAAGTCCATCACCTGCACTTGATGAAGATATTCGCAAGCAGATGGGTGAAGCGGCAGTTAAAGCGGCGGTAGCGGTTGATTATACAGGTGCTGGTACGGTTGAGTTTATTTATGAATATAAAACGAAAACCTTTTATTTCATGGAGATGAATACGAGAATTCAGGTTGAGCATCCAGTTACTGAAATGGTAACGGGAATGGACTTAATTAAAGAACAAATTCTTGTTGCTTCAGGAGAAAAGTTATCGTTACAGCAAGAAGAAGTACAATTTAATGGTTGGGCAATTGAATGTCGAATTAATGCGGAAAACCCTGCCAAAAAATTCATGCCATCTCCAGGTAAAGTAGAAATGTACTTACCACCAGGAGGATTTGGTATTCGCGTCGATTCAGCTGTATATCCGGGATATTCAATCCCACCTTTCTATGATTCGATGGTTGCTAAATTAATTGTTCACGGAAAAACACGTGAAGAGGCAATTGCAAAAATGAAGCGCGCACTTAGTGAATTTGTCATTGAAGGCGTACATACAACAATCCCGTTCCATTTGCAATTGCTAGATCATCCTGATTTTGTAAAAGGTGAGTTTAATACGAAATTTTTGGAAGAGCATGAACTTGTGACGCAGTGATACATTAAAGGAGGTTTTTTTCATGGCTGAACATATGTTAGATATGGGTCAAGATACAACTCTTGGTAAAGTAGAAATTGCACCAGAAGTAATTGAAGTAATTGCAGGTATTGCAGCTGCTGAAGTAGAAGGTGTAGCGGCAATGCGCGGTAATTTTGCTACAGATGTTGTTGAGAAGTTAGGTAAGAAAAATCATGGTAAAGGTGTAAAGGTTGAATTAGCAAACGAAGATATTATCGTTGACCTTTATGTTGTAATGTATTTTGGTGTAGCAATTCCAGTTGTTGCTCAAAAGATTCAAGACAATATTCGCCAAGCGCTCTTTACAATGACAGGACTTGAGCCAAAAGAAGTGAATGTTCACATCGTTGGCGTAACATTCGAAACACAAAAAACAGAAATCGAACCAGTGTAAGAATGAAAAGGTGCCTAGTAACATAGGCATCTTTTTTATCGTTTCATTTCTTCACAAATTACAATCCTCTAATTATTATACTATTTCAAAAAATAAGAAATAAAAAAGAAAATGTGTCGTTTTTCCAAAAAACGTACATTGTGATAAGATATGGAACTTGAAGTTAATCTTTTTATTATTTTTCAGCCTTGTAACCCGTGTGTGAAACGATAAATTGTGTTATTATCATTGTATTATAAGGTTGGAAAATCAATGAAAACTGTAAGAGTAAGTGAATTGACGGCTTATAAATTATAATAATATAACAAAGTATAAGGAAAGACTTGAAGCATAAAGGAGAGTTACAATGAAACGTAGGACGGCTAGAGAAAGAGCAATGCAAGCATTATACCAAATGGATATTACAGGTGAATTAGAACCGAAAGTAGCAGTGGAAAACACGCTAGATGAAGGCGAAGAAACAAATGAGTTTCTAGAGTCACTTGTAGTAGGTTTTGTAGAAAATAAAGAAGCAATCGATGAAGCGATTCGTCAAAACTTAAAAAAGTGGAAGCTTGAGCGTATTAGTATTGTTGATCGCAGTATTTTACGTGTAGCTGTGTATGAAATGAAATACATGGAAGAAATTCCACACAACGTAACAATTAACGAAGCAATTGAAATTGCTAAAACATTTGGGGATGAGGAATCTCGTCGTTTTATTAACGGCGTTTTATCTAATATAAAAGATACACTGTAAATTCTTTAAGGGGGAATCTTAAAATGGTAGCAGTAATCATCAAAGGAAATGAAGTTGCGGAGAAAAAACGAGCACAATTAACAGAAGAAGTTGTGAAGTTGAAAGAGCAAGGGATTGTACCAGGATTAGCAGTTATTTTAGTTGGAGAAGATCCAGCATCTCGTTCTTATGTAAAAGGAAAAGAAAAAGGCTGTGAACAAGTAGGGATTTACTCAGAGCTAATTGAACTTCCTGAAACAATTACTGAGGAACGCTTGCTTGCTGAAATCGATCGCTTAAATGGCGATGACCGTATTAATGGCATATTAGTGCAATTACCTTTACCGAAACATATTGAAGAAAAAGCTATCATTGAAAGAATTTCACCAGAAAAGGATGTAGATGGATTTCACCCAATTAGCGTGGGACGTATGATGACGGGACAAGATACATTCCTTCCATGTACACCGCACGGTATTGTAGAATTAGTAAAAGAAACGAATCTTGATATTTCTGGAAAACATGTAGTAGTAATTGGAAGAAGTAATATTGTCGGTAAACCAGTGGGACAATTGTTCTTAAATGAAAATGCAACTGTCACATATTGTCATTCTAAGACGCAAAATATGAAAGAGTTATCGAAGTTAGCGGATATTTTAATCGTAGCTGTTGGACGACCTAAAATGATAACAGCGGATTATATTAAAGAAGGAGCGGTTGTAATTGACGTTGGTGTAAACCGTTTAGAAACAGGGAAACTTTGTGGTGATGTTGATTTTGACAACGTGTTAAATGTTGCGGGTTACATTACACCTGTGCCAAAGGGTGTTGGTCCAATGACAATCACAATGCTTCTTCATAATACTGTTGAATCTGCCAAACGTGCAGGTGTCGTTTGTAAATAATTTGAGTCGGCTATGAGGAGAGAGAAATGGAGAAGCAATATTTAACCGTTACAGCGTTAACACGCTATATAAAAACAAAAATAGAATATGATCCGCATTTGCAGTCTGTTTGGTTAAAAGGTGAAATTTCCAACTTTAAAAATCATAGCCGTGGCCACATGTATTTTACATTGAAAGATGAAAATGCAAGAATCGCAGCGGTTATGTTTGCGGGTCATAATCGTAATATTAAATTCAAACCTGAAAATGGGATGAAGGTACTCGTGAAAGGGAAAATCTCTGTTTACGAGGCGAGTGGTTCTTATCAAATTTATATTCAAGACATGCAGCCTGACGGAGTCGGAAATTTACATTTAGCGTACGAACAGTTAAAAGTTCGTTTAGAAGAAGAAGGACTTTTTTCTCAAGTTTATAAAAAAGCAATTCCTCCTTACGCTAAAACAATAGGTGTGATTACGTCGCCAACAGGAGCAGCGATTCGTGATATTATAACAACGATTAAACGTCGTTATCCAATTGGGAATGTTATTGTATTTCCGGTACTTGTACAAGGGGAGTCAGCGGCTCCCTCGATTGTACAAGCGATTCGTACAGCGAATGAAATGGGAGAGATAGATGTACTAATCGTTGGCCGTGGTGGAGGTTCTATTGAGGAATTATGGGCTTTCAATGAGGAAATGGTTGCAAGAGCAATCTTTAAGAGTGAAATTCCTATTATTTCGGCAGTAGGCCATGAAACGGATTTTACAATCGCAGATTTTGTTGCAGATTTACGCGCGCCAACACCGACTGCAGCAGCTGAGCTGGCAGCACCTAACATTATAGAGTTACAAGAAAAGGTATTGCAAAGAACTCTGAGATTGCAAAGAGCGATGAGAGAGTTAGTACATAAAAAAGAAGAAAAACTACAAGTGTTGCAAAAATCGTATGCGTTCCGTTATCCAAGACAAGTATATGAGCAAAAGGAAGAGCAATTAGATAGAGCGCTAGAACAGCTTGTTTTAGCGAAAGAGCGCTATATTGATAAAAAGGTGAATCAGTTAAAGCAACTTTCATTTTATTTAGAGAAGCACCACCCATCTCAAAAAATTATGCAAACAAAGGTAGCTGTTGAAACGTTGCAAAAGCAATTACAACGTGAAATGCAAACGTTACTTCAAACGAAAGAATTTGCCTTTGTAAGAGCTGCTCAAAAACTTGAAGCGTTAAGTCCGCTTAAAGTAATGATGAGAGGGTACGGGCTTGTATATGATGAAGAGAAGCAAGTGTTAAAAAGTGTGAAAGATGTAAGCCTTGGAGATGCTGTTTCAGTTCAATTACAAGATGGAATACTAGATTGTAGCGTATCAGGCATAGAGGAGCGTGAATTGAATAATGGAAAATAAATTAAGCTTTGAAGAGGCAATTTCGCAACTTGAGCATCTTGTTTCTAAGCTAGAACAAGGTGACGTACCGTTAGAAGAAGCGATTTCTTATTTTAAAGAGGGCATGGAATTATCTAAGCTTTGTGATGAGAAGTTGAAGAATGTACAAGAACAAATGGCAGTTATTCTTGGGGAAGATGGAGAGCTTGAACCGTTTACTGCTGTAGGAGATGAAGCATAGTGACGATTGCTTTTGATACTTTTTTGAAAGAAAGTAAAACTTTCGTAGAAGAGAAACTTGTAAGCTATGCAAATGAATTACAATGTCCAAATGTACTTCGTGAAGCGATGGCATATTCTTTGGAAGCGGGTGGAAAACGTCTCCGCCCGTTACTTTTGTTTGCAACATTACAAGCGTTTGGGAAAGAAAGAAATCTTGGAGTAGGTGCAGCTTGTGCTCTTGAAATGATTCATACATATTCTTTAGTTCATGATGATTTACCTTGTATGGATGATGATGATTTAAGAAGAGGAAAACCCACAAATCACAAAGTATTTGGTGAAGCGATGGCAGTTTTAGCAGGAGATGGCTTATTGACGTATGCTTTTCAAGTAATTATGGCATATGAGCAAAAAGAAATTTCTGCCGAAAAAAAAGTAAGACTTGTACTTGAACTTGCAAAAGCAGCAGGACCAGAAGGAATGGTTGGCGGACAAGTGGCAGATATGGAAGCTGAAGGGAAACGCCTTACGATTGATGAATTGGAGTACATCCATAAACATAAGACGGGAAAACTGCTTGAATTTGCTGTGCTTGCGGGTGCGATACTTTCTGATGCGACAGAAGAGCAAGAAGAAAAGTTGCTTACGTTTGCCAAATATATCGGTCTAGCTTTCCAAATTCGAGATGATATTTTAGATGTCGAAGGAACCGAAGAAGAGATTGGGAAACCAATTGGTAGTGATCTTTCTAACGAAAAGAGTACATATACGACGTTGTTTACTGTAGATAGAGCAAAGGATATTTTAGAAGAAACAATTGCAGAAGCAAAAGGTGCGATTAGCTCCTTGCAATTACAAGATGAATATTTACTATCTATTTGCGATTTAATTGCAAAACGTAATAACTAATATAACAGCGTTTTCATTTGTTGAGTCATTTATCATTTTATGATATAACTGTAGGAAAAGGTTTTTCTTTTCTTGTTATTGGCAAAAATATATGTAGATTACATTGCCGTTATCACTTCGTGTTAGCGGCTATTTTTTTCATCGCCTAAAGAAATATGGTTTATAATAGGATTAGGGCGCAATAGACTGGTTAATAGCGGGACAAGACGAAAAATAGAAAAGAGAATTTCTTGTTTTGTGTAAATGTTTTTTATAATATTTGACATGTTGACAGATTATGAAATGAAAGTGAGTGATCCATGTGGATCTAACGCAAATTCAAAACCCTAGTTTTTTGAAAGATATGTCTATCAGTGAACTAGAGGGATTGAGTGAGGATATTCGTAAGTTTTTAATTGAAGAGCTCTCTCAAACAGGTGGACATATTGCGCCTAATTTAGGTGTAGTAGAACTCACAATTGCTCTGCATAAATTATTTGATAGCCCGCAAGATAAATTTTTATGGGATGTAGGACATCAATCCTATGTACATAAAATTTTAACTGGACGCGCGAAAGAGTTTGGTACATTAAGGCAATATCAAGGCCTATGTGGTTTTCCGAAACGTTGTGAGAGTGAGCACGACGTATGGGAAACTGGTCATAGCTCGACATCGTTATCGGCTGCAATGGGAATGGCTCTGGCACGTGATTTAAAGAAAACGAAAGAATATGTTATACCAATTATTGGAGATGGTGCTTTAACAGGCGGAATGGCTTTAGAGGCATTGAACCATATTGGACATGAAAAGACAGATATGATTGTTATTTTGAATGATAATGAAATGTCAATTGCACCAAACGTTGGTGCGCTCCATAATGTACTTGGTCGTTTACGTACCGCAGGAAAATATCACTGGGTAAAAGATGAATTAGAGTATATATTAAAGAAAATCCCAGCAGTTGGCGGGAAAGTGGCTGCGACAGCAGAGAAAATAAAAGATAGTCTTAAATATTTACTAGTATCTGGTGTCTTTTTCGAAGAGTTAGGCTTTACATATTTAGGTCCAGTCGATGGGCATGATTATGAAAAGCTATTCGAAACGTTGCAATATGCAAAGAAAACAAAAGGCCCAGTGCTTGTTCACGTTATTACGAAAAAAGGAAAAGGTTATAAACCGGCCGAGAGTGACGTTATTGGAACTTGGCATGGAACAGGACCTTATAAAATTGAATCAGGTGACTTTGTTAAGCCGAAAGAAGTTGCACCAGCATGGAGTGCTGTTGTTAGTGAAACAGTACTTAAGCTAGCGAGAGCGGATGAGCGTATCGTAGCAATTACACCTGCAATGCCTGTTGGATCAAAACTTGAGAAATTCCAAAAAGAATTCCCAAATCGTATGATTGATGTAGGTATTGCAGAACAGCATGCTACAACGATGGCAGCAGGTATGGCAACGCAAGGAATGAAGCCATTCTTAGCAATTTATTCGACATTTCTACAAAGAGCATATGACCAAGTTGTTCATGATATATGCCGCCAAAATTTAAATGTTTTCATTGGAATAGATCGCTCAGGATTAGTAGGAGCAGATGGTGAAACGCATCAAGGCGTATTTGATATCTCATTCTTACGTCACTTGCCAAATATGGTGCTTATGATGCCGAAAGATGAAAATGAAGGGCAACATTTAGTTTATACGGCGATGCAATATGAAGATGGACCAATCGCATTGCGTTATGCGCGCGGTAATGGACTTGGCGTTCATATGGATGAAGAATTAAAGGCGATTCCGATCGGTACGTGGGAGACGTTAAAAGAGGGTACACAAGCAGCTATTTTAACGTTTGGTACGACAATACCAATGGCGATGGAAGCCGCTGAGCGTCTTGAAAAAGCTGGAGTTTCAGTGAAAGTAGTGAATGCTCGCTTTATTAAACCAATGGATGAAGCATATTTACATGATCTTCTAGGAAAGAATATACCGATTTTAACGATTGAAGAAGCTTGTTTAATTGGTGGTTTTGGAACAGGAGTAGTTGAATTTGCATCTGAAAATGGTTACCATAGTGCATTAGTTGAACGAATGGGTATTCCAGACCGCTTCATAGAGCACGGAAGTGTAACAAAATTATTAGAAGAAATTGGTTTAACGACAGATGCTGTCGTAGACCGTATTCATACAATGATTCCATCAAAACAAAAAAGGGCGTAACAAATGAGCGTAAAAAAAGAAAGAGTAGATGTACTATTAGTAGAGCGAGGACTTATAGAAACGCGTGAGAAAGCAAAGCGCGCCATTATGGCGGGACTCGTATATGCAAATGAAATGAGACTTGATAAGCCAGGAGAGAAAATCTCGCAAGATACTGAGATTACGGTGAAGGGACAAGTTATGCCGTATGTAAGTCGTGGTGGTTATAAACTTGAAAAGGCATTAGAGACATTTCATCTTGATTTACAAGATAAAGTTATGATAGATATTGGTTCATCAACTGGTGGCTTTACAGATTGTGCGCTTCAAAATGGAGCGAAATTATCTTATGCATTAGATGTAGGATACAATCAACTAGCGTGGAAATTACGTCAAGATGAGCGTGTTGTTGTAATGGAACGAACAAATTTCCGTTACGTGACACCAGCAGACTTAGAACGTGGTTTACCTCAATTTGCAAGTATTGATGTTTCATTTATATCATTAAAGCTTATACTGCCAGTTTTAAAAACAATGCTTATGCCTAACGGAGATGTAGCGGCGTTAATTAAACCACAGTTTGAAGCTGGAAGAGAGCAAGTTGGGAAAAAAGGTATCGTTCGTGATAGAAAAGTACATGAAGCTGTTGTGGAAATGATTGTCGAGTTTGCTTTAAAAGAAGGCTATGATGTGGAAGGTTTAACATTTTCACCAATTACGGGTGGAGACGGTAATATTGAATTTTTAATTCATCTGAAATGGCATGGTGAACGTGAGAATGGCGAAAATCATTCTCCGATTTCTATAGAGCAAGTTGTTACAGAAGCGCATGACGTTCTAAAACAAAAAGGGAAAGGGGAATAACATATGTTGTTCCTCTTTTTGCTGTAATTGTATAATGATTGTAAAAACAATTGTGTACAAGAAACGAATTATAAGTTAACATAAATAAGTGAAGTATACCAATGTTTAAACTATGGTAAGAGATAGTGTGAGGTGCAAATGTATGAATAAAGGTCAGCGCCATATTAAAATCAGGGAAATTATTGCAAACAAAGAAATTGAAACACAAGATGAATTAGTTGATATTTTACGTAATGAGGGATTTAATGTAACGCAAGCAACAGTATCGCGCGATATTAAAGAACTGCACTTAGTGAAGGTGCCATTACATGATGGGCGCTATAAATATAGCTTGCCAGCAGATCAACGATTTAACCCGTTACAAAAATTAAAACGAAATCTAGTGGATTCATTTGTAAAATTAGACACGGCAGGACATATGCTTGTGCTAAAAACATTGCCTGGTAACGCTCATTCACTTGGAGCACTTATTGATCATTTAGAGTGGGATGAGATCATCGGAACCATCTGTGGTGATGATACTTGCTTAATTATTTGCCGTACACCTGACGATACAGGTGTTGTCTCTGATCGTTTCTTAAATATGTTGTAACAAAAAATCTTGTTTGCTTTCCATCGTAAAGTGGAAAGTGAACAAGATATTTTTATTGGTTAAAAATATGAATTTTCAATTGTAATATAATATTTTGTTTGCATAAAGTTAGAAAATAGATGGATTGACCCGTAAAACAAATGTTTGGTACAATGAAGCGGGTTAGAAGAGTATATACATACAAATATATAACATGATTATTTGAATGAAGAACTGAGAAAATCCTTTAGTAAGGGATTATTTTATAACGAGGTGAATGGGGCATTGTTATCGGAATTATCGATTAGAAACTTTGCTATTATTGAAGCATTAAATATTTCTTTTCAAAAAGGTTTAACGGTTTTAAGCGGTGAAACAGGGGCCGGAAAATCGATTATTATTGATGCGATTAGTTTACTTGTAGGTGGCCGTGGATCAGCAGAATTTGTTCGATATGGAACAGAAAAGGCTGAGATTGAAGGGCTATTTTATGTTGAAGATGAGAAGCATCCATGTATTGAAAAGGCAGAAGAGTTAGATATAGAAATAGAAGATGGCATGATTATTTTAAAGCGTGATATTGCTGCGAACGGAAAGAGTGTATGTCGTGTAAATGGGAAGCTTGTTACACTTAGCATATTAAAAGAAATTGGGAAATCACTTGTTGATATTCATGGACAGCACGAAACGCAAGATTTAATGAATGAAGAACGACATCTGTTTATGCTTGATCACTTTGATGGGGATCGAATCGTTAAACAATTAGACATATATCAAAATGTATACGCTGACTATGAAAAATTAAAAAAACAATTGAAATCGTTAAGTGAAAATGAACAACAAATGGCACATCGCTTAGATTTAATTCAATTTCAGCATGAAGAAATTCGCAAGGCAGATTTAAAGATGGATGAAGAAAATGAATTAACTGAGGAACGATTGCAAATTTCTAATTTTGAAAAGATTTATAAAGCGTTAGGTGATGCATATCGTTCGTTAAGTGCCGACGGACAAGGGTTAGATAATGTAAGAAGTGCAATGGGACAAATGGAAAGTATTACACATTTAGATGAAATGTATCAAGAGAATTATGATTCAATTGCAAATAGCTATTACTTATTAGAAGAGGTTGCCTATCAACTGAGAGAAAAGCTCGATATGATGGAATATGATCCAAATCGTTTAGATGAAATCGAAACACGTTTGAATGAAATTCGTATGCTAAAGAGAAAATATGGAAATACTGTAGAAGAGATTTTAGCGTATGCAGATAAAATTGAACAGGAAATTTTTACAATTGAAAATAAAGACGTTCATATTGAAACGACGAAGAAACAGTTGAAGGAATTAGAGAGTGTTATTCTGAAAGAAGCAACGTTGTTAAGTAATATGCGTCATGAGCTTGCAGAACATCTTACAAATGCAATTCATCAGGAATTAAAAGAATTATATATGGAAAAAACGAAATTTGAAGTGCGAATTATGAAGAGAGCAGGAAATGCAGAAGAACCCCTTGTGGAAGGTGCACCGGTAAGACTTACGGTGGATGGTTACGATCATGTGGAATTTTATATTTCAACGAACCCAGGAGAGCCGCTAAAACCACTTTCAAAGGTTGCTTCTGGCGGAGAGTTATCTCGTATTATTTTAGCTTTAAAAAGCATTTTTTCTAAGCATCAAGGGGTTGCATCTGTTATTTTTGATGAAGTGGATACGGGTGTAAGTGGCCGAGTCGCACAGGCTATTGCGGAAAAAATTTATCGAGTATCAGTAAACTCGCAAGTACTTTGTATTACGCACTTACCTCAAGTAGCTTCAATGGCGGATTCACATTTATTTATTCGAAAACAAGTAGCGAATGATCGGACAATTACATCAGTTACTGTTTTAACTATGGAGGATAAAGTAACAGAAATAGCTCGAATGATTTCTGGTGTAGAAATCACAGATTTAACGACAGAGCATGCGAAAGAATTACTTACGCAAGCGCATCATTTTAAACAGACAGCAGAGGCTATCCAGTAATGGATAGCTTTTTTTCTCAAATGACGATTTCTTAATTCTTCCGGTTATAAATAATGCACTGCAAGGAGAGATTAAAAAGTGAAGCCAAGAGGCTGAATGTGGGGTAGGAGCGAGGAGAGTGAACAAGTTGAAATTAGAAAAATTTCGAAAAATAATAGGTCTTTGTCTCCTTGTTTCTTTAGTTTTTATTGGATGTTTTAAACCGCTTCGAACGTTTATTTCATCACCGAAACAACTTGTTGTTTTTGAAGGACAACAATCAGAAATATCATCATTACCAGTTTTCAAAGCTTCATCCACAAATCGTCATGTATTTACAGTGAGTTCGAATGAACAAAAACAAGGACTTATGGTAAATTCTCATCAAAATGGTGAAGCTGATATGGTATTTCAGCTTGCTGGTTTTCCAGTGAAAAAAGTAAATGTGAAAGTGTTAAAAGATTTTAAAGTAATTCCAGGTGGACAATCAATTGGTGTGAAATTAAATACAAAAGGTGTACTTGTTGTAGGCCATCATTTAATTCAAACTGAAAAGGGTAAAATATCTCCTGGTGAAACAGCAGGTGTACAAATTGGAGATATGATTACTGAAATTAATGGTAAAACAATTGAAAGAATGAGTGATGTAGCACCGTTTATTCATAATAGTGGAGAAACAGGTGAACCGCTTAATCTTGTATTGTTAAGAGATGGAAAATATATTCGTACGAAGCTAACTCCACAAAAAGACAACGGTGAATCGTCTTATCGAATTGGCTTGTATATCCGTGATTCGGCAGCTGGAATTGGAACGATGACATTTGTTCATCCAGATTCTATGAAATACGGGGCACTTGGTCATGTTATTTCTGATAATGATACGAAAAAGCCGATTCAAGTCGAAGATGGACAAATTATGCGCTCGACAGTCACATCAATTGAAAGAGGTAGTCATGGGAATCCAGGGGAGAAATTAGCAAGATTCTCACCAGATCGTGAAGTGATTGGCAATATTACAATTAATAGTCCATATGGTATTTTTGGCAAATTAAATACGAATATGAAAAACGGTATAATGGATAAAGCGATGCCTATCGCATTATCTCATCAAGTAAAAGAAGGACCGGCAAAAATATTAACAGTTATTGATCAAGATAAAGTAGAAGCGTTTGATATTGAAGTTGTTAGTACAGTGCAACAAAAATTCCCAGCCACAAAGGGTATGGTAATAAAAGTAACAGATAAACGTCTATTAGCGAAAACGGGCGGTATCGTACAAGGGATGAGCGGAAGTCCAATTGTACAAAATGGAAAAGTAATTGGTGCTGTTACGCATGTATTTGTAAATGATCCAACATCAGGATATGGTGTTCATATTGAATGGATGTTACATCAAGCTGGAATTAATATTTATGATCAAGAGAAAAAAGCGAGCTAATATATATATTAGCTCGCTTTTTCTGTTGAAAAATTCGTTGAAATTTTGTAAAAGCTCCGCAAGAGGTGTTTTTTGTTGTAAAATAAAAGAAAAGGGTTGAACGTTTCGTTGTATTTCTATGATGGAATGTGTTGCGAAAGGGAATAAATGAACGATAAACATATTTTTTTGTGATTTTATCGGAAAGTAAGAAACTTTAAAAGGGAATTTTCACACAATTGTCGAACAATTCATGTAGCCTAGAAGGATACACATGTCGGAGAATCGATTCGGTAAGGGAGGAAAAGCTGTGGAGAAAATTAAAGTATGTCTTGTGGATGATAATAAAGAACTAGTATCAATGTTAGAGAGCTATGTAGCTGCTCAAGATGATATGGAAGTAATCGGTACTGCTTATAATGGTCAAGAGTGTTTAAACTTATTAGCAGATAAGCAACCTGATGTACTCGTTTTAGACATTATTATGCCACACTTAGATGGTTTAGCTGTATTGGAAAAAATGCGACATATTGAAAGGTTAAAACAGCCTAGCGTAATTATGTTGACAGCATTCGGGCAAGAAGATGTGACGAAAAAAGCAGTTGACTTAGGTGCCTCATATTTCATATTAAAACCATTTGATATGGAGAATTTAACGAGTCATATTCGTCAAGTGAGTGGTAAAGCAAACGCTATGATTAAACGTCCACTACCATCATTCCGATCAGCAACAACAGTAGATGGAAAACCGAAAAACTTAGATGCGAGTATTACGAGTATCATTCATGAAATTGGTGTACCCGCTCATATTAAAGGATATATGTATTTACGAGAAGCAATCTCCATGGTATACAACGATATCGAATTATTAGGATCGATTACGAAAGTATTGTATCCAGATATCGCAAAGAAATATAATACAACAGCAAGCCGTGTGGAGCGCGCAATTCGTCACGCGATTGAAGTAGCGTGGAGCCGTGGGAATATTGATTCTATTTCGTCCTTATTCGGTTATACAGTATCCATGTCAAAAGCAAAACCTACGAATTCTGAGTTTATCGCAATGGTTGCGGATAAGCTGAGACTTGAACATAAAGCTAGCTGAGAGTAGAAGTAGAAAAGGGTTTTTGTTTTAGTAAAACCGATGCATGCTGGAACTCTATACTCGACAGTAATTTTAAAACTAATAAACTTTTTAATGAAAGACCAATGAATGTTATAATTCGTTGGTTTTTTTATTTTGTTTAGAAAAAGAGATTATTTGATATTATGGAAAATAAAACCTATTTTTAGTAATATTACATGTAAGTGAGTTTTTTTATAAGACAATTAAATAGATATAGATAGGGGGAAGGGGAATGAAAAATAAAATTTCAACTTGGCTAGGAATAGTAGCAGCTATGGGAGTTCTTGCTATTGCAGTTACATTTGGGATGTTAGAACTTGCCGATAATCCAGTAGATAAAGAAGTGAGCGCTCAAATAGATAAAAAAGAAGACCAAACAATAGTAGGTAGAGAGGTAGATGGGGTCTTTGTTGATGTGTATGTTACTGAAAATTCTACTGAAAGAGAAGTCATTACAGCGATGCATCGCATGACTCATCAAAAAGTGGTGGCAGAACGAAAATCGGGCTCTATCCCAATGATTCAAAATAATGCTAAAAAATTAAAAGAAATCATAAATAAGAGTAGCTTTTCGAAGAAAAATGAGCTATTAGCAATTGCTAATAGATGGGCACAAAAAGATTTTAGTAAAATTGTAGAAGATCACAATTATTTCTCGGATGTTCAAGAAGATAACGTTTGTAAAGCAACTAGAGCGATGGATGCGGTAGAAGAGCAACATTATATTTTAACTACATTCGGGGAGGAAAAAGCGAAAGAACTATACGAATCAGGGGATGCTCCGCACGTTCAATAAAAAATAATATAAAGGGCTTCTAGTTTTTTATGATCGTGTTTAAGGACGCAATGGGGGCTTATAAATAAATAGTCTGCTTTCTTTATGATTTGTAACAAAAATAATAAAGGAACGGCTAAATCGCATCGTAGCACATCTGTTAAAGGATTTTAGCAGGGAAGTCATCCGTGATATAATAGAAAATAATAAAAAGCCCTGCAAAACAGGACTGTATTATTCTTCGTCTTTATTTTGTTTTTCTAATTCAACTAGCTTTTGAATTAAAATGTGTTGCGGCATATGCATGAGTTGTTCAAGTGGAACACCTAGTGCTTTTGATAAGCGGACTGCAGTATCTGGAGAAATTTGCAATGGTCTCATAGAAGTACCTCCTTTTTCGTATAGTATAGCATAAGATTGGGGGAGTGAGGATGACTCTTATATTTGCGCATCGTGGTGCGGCTGGAACGTACCCAGAAAATACAATGCTTTCATTTGAAGCGGCTGAGTCTTTTAGAGCGGATGGAATTGAACTTGATGTTCAATTAACGAAAGATGGAAAAGTTGTCGTCATTCATGATGAAACGGTGGACCGGACTACAAATGGAAAAGGTGCGGTTCGGAATTATGTATATGAGGACTTATGTAAGTTAGATGCAAGTTATAAATTTGGTGATAAAGTAGGTTTTTGTAAAATACCACTTTTAGAAGAGGTATTAGAGTGGCTTGAACAAACGAGTTTGCTACTTAATATTGAACTTAAAAATAATAAAATTCCATATAGAGGTTTAGAGGAAGAAGTTATAACGCTTGTACGGAAATTTAGTTTAGAGGATCGCGTTGTATTTTCTTCGTTTAATCACTACAGTATGAAACGGTGCCATATGATGGCTCCTGATATTCAAACTGCAATTTTATATCGCGAAGGTTTGCATAGTCCGTGGGCATACGCGAAAAAAATGGGGGCTACAGCAGTACATCCGAATTATCGTTACCTTCAAGATGCTATTGCTGAACTAACGATGGAAAGTGGTGTAGAGGTTCGCCCTTATACAATTAATGAAGAAACGCTTATGCGTAAATATTTTGATATGAATATATCGGCGATTATTACTGATTACCCTGAAACGGCAAGAACGTTATTGCCGATAAAAAAATGAGACCGCGTGTAACGGTCTCATTTTTTTATTTATAAATAGTGGGGCATTCCTATCTTCTGAAGCGAGCTTGTACTTTATTTCGTTTACGATCTCGGTGTACGACGAAGCCACCAAAAATATAAAACCCGAGCCCGAAGCAGAGAGCGCCGATTAAAAATTGTAACCACAGTATAGAGATTGGTGGAAATAGAATCCCGAATACAGTATCTCTCATTAACTTTATACCAAACACAGCTAATGAAATAGGGATGAGTGCTAATGATAGAGCAAGGTAACGCTGCATATAAACGCTCCTTTTCAGATTATTTTGTTTATTTTAATGATGTTATATGAAAAGGGGGTTTGTCAAGAGGGGGTTGAACGAGTAAGATAAGGGTGTGAAAAAATTTGCAGAGTTACTTCGAGAGGAAGTGTAATATATGAAACAAAAAGTATTAATTGTTGGTGCAGGTGAAGGCGGGAGCGCACTGCTGAATCTGTTATATAGTTCGAATATATTTCAAATTATAGGGATTATTGATATAAATCCGTTGGCAAAAGGATTACAAATTGCTAAGGAATATGGAATTGCAATTGGAGAAAGTGTAACTCCATTTCTTTCTATGCATATCGATGTAATATTTGATATGACAGGTGAAGATGATGTACATAAAGTTTTATTGGAAAAAAAGAAAAAAGACACTCTTCTTATACCAGGTGATATTGCAAAAATTGTTACAGGATTAGCGCATGAGAAGGAAGGGTTAATTGGGCGGTTAGAGGAACAAACGCAACAAGGAGAATTAATTTTAAATTCTACGCATGACGGCATGATCGTAATTGATCAAGAGGGACAAGTTCGTCTTTTTAATAAAAGTGCAGAGCGTATTATCGGATATAAAAAAGAAGAGGCGATAGGAAAATATATTTTAGAAGTTATTCCGACTAGTAAATTACTTCGCATTATACGTACGAAACAAATAGAAGTAAATTATGAACTAACATTAGAGAATGGAAAGAAAATTATTACAACGCGTATACCGATATTAAAAGAGGGCGGAGAGGTACAAGGGGCATTTGCAATTTTTAAAGATATAACAGAAGTTGTAGATTTAGCGGAAGAAGTTACAGACTTAAAAGAAATTCAAACACTATTAGAGGCGATTATTAACTCATCTGAAGAAGCGATTTCGGTTGTGGATGAAAAAGGAAGAGGTTTAGTCATTAACCCGGCATATACGAAATTAACGGGTTTAACAGAAGAAGATATTATTGGGAAGCCTGCTACAACTGATATTGTAGAAGGCGAAAGTATGCATATGAAAGTACTTCGAACGCGTCGTGCGGTGCGCGGAATACATATGAAGATTGGGCAAAAAAAGCGCGATGTAATTGTAAACGTAGCGCCAGTTATTGTGGATGGAATATTGAAAGGAAGCGTCGGCGTTATCCGTGACGTGTCGGAAATTCAAAAGTTAACAAATGAATTGAATAGAGCGAGGCAAATCATTCGCACATTAGAAGCGAAATATTCTTTTGATGATATTGTCGGAAATTCAGATGAAACAACTGCAGCTATCGAACAGGCGAAGCTAGGAGCGAATACACCGGCAACGGTACTGTTACGCGGTGAATCTGGGACTGGTAAAGAATTGTTTGCCCATGCAATCCATAATGGAAGTAATCGAAAATACAATAAGTTCGTCCGTGTAAACTGTGCGGCCATTTCGGAGACGTTGTTAGAAAGTGAATTATTTGGTTATGAGGAAGGGGCGTTTTCTGGAGCGAAAAGAGGCGGGAAACGTGGGTTCTTTGAGGAAGCGAATAACGGTAGTATTTTTTTAGATGAAATAGGGGAGTTATCTGCAAATACACAAGCGAAACTCCTTCGTGTATTGCAGGAAAAAGAAATTGTAAAAGTTGGTGGAACGAAAGCGATACCTATTAATGTTCGAGTAATTGCAGCGACACATGTGAATTTAGAAAAGGCTATTCTAGAAGGGAAGTTTAGGGAGGATTTATATTATCGATTAAATAAAATTCCAATTCAAATTCCATCTCTTCGTCAACGTAAAGGAGATATACCGAAAATTGCGGACAGGTTGATTCAAAAAATTAATCAAGATTATGGTCGTAATGTAGAAGGGCTCACTGATTCAGCTATTTTATATTTACAATCATACGAATGGCCAGGGAATGTGAGAGAACTTGAAAATATTTTAGGACGAGCGATTATTTTTATGAATTATAACGAGATATATATTGATGTACAACATTTACCACCATTACATAACGAAGAGCAGGTGGAGTCAAAGCAATCTCATTTATTACCTGAATTAGAAGAAAAGCCACTTGAACATTTAGTGACAGAGTTTGAAGGGAATATTATTCATGAATATTTGGAGAGATTTGATGGGAATAAAACACAAACTGCAAAAGCGTTAGGAATTTCCGTACGAAATTTATATTATAAGCTAGAAAAGTATGACCATGCAAAAAATAGCATGCAATAAATTGCGTACTGTGCAATTTATTGCATGGTATACAAAAAGCGACAAAATAAGACAGAATCTTTTGTTATTTTCCAAAGTATTGATTTTACTGCATTTTGAATGCGTTTTCAATATTGGTAAGACCACTTTTAAAAGTTGGCACGGTATTTGCTTTATAAATAGACGAGGGACGACGGAAAGGGTTGATTACAAAATATGAAGTTAGAATACTTAATTGATCAAGCAGCGGGACAGCCTAAAAAAACTGTAGCTGTAGCAGTAGCTGAAGATCATGAAGTAATTGAAGCTGTAGCGAAAGCAATTAAATTACAGCTAGCTCAATTTCGTCTATATGGAAATCAAGAAAAAATAATGGGGATGCTACAAGAACATGGTTTACAAACTTCAGAACATGTTGAAGTGATTGCAGCAATGTCTAATGCAGAGGCTGCAGAACTTTCTGTTAAAGCTGTGAGAAATGGTGAGGCAGACGTGCTTATGAAGGGGAACATCCCAACAGCGAATATTTTGAAGGCTGTGTTAAACAAAGAGTGGGGCCTACGTAAAGGTAGCGTACTTTCACATGTAGCAGCATTTGAAGTTCCAAATTATGATCGTCTTATTTTCGTTACAGATGCAGCGATGAACATCGCACCTGATGTAACACAAAAAGCTGCTATTATACAAAATACTGTAGAAGTTGCCCAGGCAATAGGAATCGACTTGCCAAAAGTGGCACCAATTGCAGCAGTAGAAGTTGTGAATCCAGCGATGCAGGCGACAATTGATGCAGCGATGTTAACACAAATGAATCGCCGCGGACAAATTAAAGATTGTATCGTTGATGGACCACTTGCTTTAGATAATGCAGTATCACAAATTGCAGCAGAGCATAAAGGCATAGTAAGTGATGTAGCAGGTAAGGCAGATATTTTACTCGTCCCAACGATTGAAGCTGGAAATGTGCTATATAAATCACTCGTATACTTTGCGGATGCAAAAGTAGGAGCAATGATTGCTGGCGCAAAAGCACCGGTTGTTTTAACATCTCGTGCTGATTCAGCAGAAACAAAAGTATATTCATTAGCATTGGCAGTTGCGACTGCTTCAAAATAAACCAAAAAGGGTAAAACATTAGGGGGAAACGACAATGACATTAGAAATCTTCGAATACTTAGAAAAATATGATTATGAGCAAGTGGTATTTTGTCAAGATAAAGAATCTGGTTTAAAAGCAATTATTGCAATTCATGATACAACACTTGGACCGGCTCTTGGTGGAACAAGAATGTGGACATATGATTCTGAAGAAGCGGCGATTGAAGATGCATTGCGTCTTGCAAAAGGGATGACATACAAAAACGCAGCAGCTGGTTTAAACTTAGGTGGTGCGAAAACAGTAATTATCGGTGATCCTCGTAAAGATAAGAGTGAAGCAATGTTCCGTGCACTAGGACGTTATATCCAAGGACTAAACGGACGATACATTACAGCTGAAGATGTTGGTACAACAGTAGATGATATGGATATTATCCACGAAGAAACTGACTTTGTAACAGGTATCTCACCATCATTCGGTTCTTCTGGTAACCCATCTCCAGTAACTGCATACGGTGTTTATCGTGGTATGAAAGCAGCTGCAAAAGAAGCTTTCGGTACTGACAATTTAGAAGGAAAAGTAATTGCTGTTCAAGGCGTTGGTAACGTAGCATATCATCTATGCAAACATTTACACGCTGAAGGAGCAAAATTAATCGTTACAGATATTAATAAAGAAGCTGTACAACGTGCTGTAGAAGAATTCGGTGCATCAGCAGTTGAACCAAATGAAATTTACGGTGTTGAATGCGATATTTACGCACCATGTGCATTAGGCGCAACAGTTAATGATGAAACTATTCCACAACTTAAAGCAAAAGTAATCGCAGGTTCTGCAAATAACCAATTAAAAGAAGATCGTCACGGTGACATCATTCATGAAATGGGTATTGTATACGCACCAGATTATGTAATTAATGCAGGTGGCGTAATTAACGTAGCAGACGAATTATATGGATACAATAGAGAACGTGCACTAAAACGTGTTGAGTCTATTTATGACACGATTGCAAAAGTAATCGAAATTTCAAAACGCGATGGCATAGCAACTTATGTAGCGGCAGATCGTCTAGCTGAAGAGCGCATTGCAAGCTTGAAAAATTCTCGTAGCACTTACTTACGCAACGGTCACGATATTATTAGCCGTCGCTAATCATTCATATATAACTTTTACAAAAGGTGTGGTTACCTCTTATGAGGTTTCCGCTTCCTTTTGAATTTATTAGTGGAGGTAGCAACATTGTCTGTAAATCGAATTCTTGTTATTAACCCAGGTAGTACATCCACAAAAATTGGTGTTTTTGATAATGAAAGACCCGTTCTAGAAGAAACGATTCGTCATGACGTAGAACAGATTGGAAAATATAAGCGAATTATCGACCAATATGAGTTTCGAAAAGAAACGATTTTAGAAGTTCTACATTCTCATGGTATTAACATTTCAAAATTAAACGCTGTTTGTGGACGTGGTGGATTACTTCGTCCAATCGAAGGCGGTACTTATACAGTAAACGATGCGATGTTAGAAGATTTGAAAAATGGCTTTAGCGGTCATCACGCTTCAAACCTTGGAGGCATTTTGGCATATGAAATTGCTTCTGGATTAAATATCCCTGCATTCATTGTGGATCCTGTCGTTGTAGATGAGATGGAGCCGGTTGCTCGTATAAGTGGCATTGCTGGTATGGAACGCAAAAGTATCTTCCATGCATTAAATCAAAAAGCAGTTGCTCGTAAAGTAGCTGAACAGTTAAATCACAAATACGAGGATTTAAATTTATTAGTTACACATATGGGCGGTGGCATTACAGTTGGTGCTCATAAAAAAGGAAGAGTAGTCGATGTGAATAACGGTTTAAACGGAGAAGGACCATTTAGTCCAGAGCGCGCTGGTACAGTACCAGTAGGGCAACTAGTAGAAATGTGTTTCTCTGGTGAGTATTACCGTGATGAAATGATTAAAAAACTTGTCGGACAAGGTGGACTTGTAAGTTTAATCGGTACAAATGATGCGATTAAAGTAGAGAAAATGGTTGAAAAAGGTGATCCTGAAGCAACTCTTATTTATAAGGCAATGGCATATCAAGTTGCAAAAGAGATTGGCGGAGCTAGCGCTGTACTTCACGGGAAAATCGATGCAATCGTATTAACTGGTGGACTGGCATACAGTAAAATTCTTGTCGATGAAATAAAAGAGCGAGTGGACTGGATTGCAGATGTTATCGTACATCCAGGCGAAGATGAGTTAGAAGCGTTAGCAGAAGGAGCACTTCGTGTGTTACGTGAAGAAGAAGCTCCAAAAGAATACGTTGTACGTGAAAAAGAAACGGTAGCTAGGGGTTGAGATAATGGCAAAAGAATATGATTTAGTCATCGTTGGCGGCGGTACTGGTGGATATGTTGCTGCAATTCGTGCATCACAATTAGGATTAAAAACAGCACTAGTCGAAAAAGAAAATCTTGGTGGTACTTGTTTACACAAAGGATGTATTCCTAGTAAAGCTCTTTTACGTAGTGCGGAAGTATATGCAACTGCTAAAAAAAGCGAAGAGTTCGGAGTTATTGCAAGCAATGTAGAACTAAACTTTGCGAAAGTACAAGAGCGTAAAGAGAAGATTGTAACGCAGCTTCATAAAGGCGTTCAACATTTAATGAAACAAGGTAAAATTGATGTGTTTGAAGGTATTGGTCGTATTCTTGGCCCGTCTATTTTCTCTCCTATGCCAGGGACAATTTCAGTTGAACTTGCAAGTGGAGAAGAGAATGAAATGTTAATTCCAAAAAATGTACTTGTTGCAACAGGTTCTCGTCCAAATTCATTACCAGGTTTAGAATTAGATGGAGAATACGTAATGTCTTCGGATCATGCCCTAAAAATGGAAACGCTTCCTAGTTCGATTATTATCGTTGGTGGCGGTGTAATCGGTATTGAGTGGGCATCTATGCTTGCTGACTTCGGTGTAGAAGTTACAGTATTAGAGTATGCAAAAACGATATTACCACTAGAAGATCAAGACGTTTCAAAAGAAATGCAACGTCTATTCAAGAAAAAAGGTATTAAAGTGGTAACTGGTGCAAAAGTATTACCAGAAACATTGGTAAAAGATAATGGAGTAACAATCCAAGCTGAACATAACGGTGAGAATAAAGAATTTAAAGCTGAAAAAATGCTTGTATCTGTTGGAAGACAAGCGAATACGCAAAATATTGGCTTAGAGAACACAGATATCGTTGTGGAAAAAGGATACATTCAAACAAATGAGTTTTATCAAACGAAAGAATCGCATATTTACGCAATTGGAGATGTAATCGGTGGTTTGCAACTTGCTCACGTTGCTTCTCATGAAGGAATTGCTGCAGTAGAACATATTGCAGGGAAAGAAGTTACACCAATTGATTACTCTATGGTATCAAAATGCGTATATAGCAGTCCAGAAGTTGCTTCTGTTGGCTTAACAGAACAAGAAGCGAAAGAAAAAGGCTATAAGTTAAAAGTAGGTAAGTTCTCATTCCGCGCAATCGGAAAAGCACTTGTATACGGAGAATCAGATGGTTTCGTAAAACTTGTAGTTGATGAAGAGACAAATGACATTCTTGGTGTTCATATGATTGGACCACATGTAACAGATATGATTTCTGAAGCTGGTCTTGCAAGAGTACTTGATGCAACACCTTGGGAAGTAGCACATACAATTCATCCGCATCCATCATTATCTGAGGCGATTGGTGAAGCAGCACTTGCTGTAGATGGAAGAGCGTTACACGCATAAAAATGTGGATTTAGGAGGTTATGAAAAATGGCAGAAGTAAAAGAAAAGCGCCATGAAGAGCTTGGCTTAAGTGATGAGCAAGTATTAGAAATGTTCCGTACGATGTTACTTGCACGTAAAATCGACGAACGTATGTGGTTATTAAACCGCGCTGGTAAAATTCCATTCGTAATTTCTTGTCAAGGACAAGAGGCTGCACAAGTTGGAGCGGCGTTCGCTCTTGATAGAGAGAAAGATTATGCATTACCATACTATCGTGATATGGGGGTTGTACTAGCATTTGGTATGACAGCTAAAGAGCTTATGTTGTCTGCTTTCGCGAAAGCTGGAGATCCAAACTCTGGTGGTCGTCAAATGCCTGGTCACTTCGGTCAAAAGAAAAATCGTATTGTTACAGGTTCATCTCCAGTAACAACGCAAGTACCACATGCAGTTGGTATTGCACTAGCTGGAAAAATGGAGAAGAAAGATTTAGTAACGTTCGTTACATTTGGAGAAGGTTCTTCAAACCAAGGTGACTTCCATGAAGGGGCAAACTTTGCTGGTGTACACAAACTACCTGTTATTTTTATGTGTGAAAATAACAAATATGCAATCTCTATTCCGGTTGAAAAACAATTAGCATGTAAAAACGTATCAGATCGTGCAATTGGTTATGGTATGCCTGGATATACAATAGACGGAAACGATCCGCTTGCAGTATATAAAGCTGTAAAAGAAGCAGCAGATCGCGGTCGTCGTGGTGAAGGCCCAACTTTAATTGAAACAGTATCATATCGTTTAACAGCACATTCTAGTGACGATGATGATCGTGTTTATCGTGATAAAGAAGAAGTAGAAGAAGCAAAGAAAAAAGATTCAATTATAACATTCGCGGCTTATTTAAAAGAAGCTGGTGTGTTAACTGAGGAATCGGAAAAACAAATGTTAGACGAAATTATGCATATCGTAAATGAAGCAACAGAATATGCAGAAAATGCTCCGTATGCAGCACCTGAAGATGCATTGAAGCACGTATACGCAGAATAGGGGGGAACGTTTCATGGCTGTAATGTCTTATATTGATGCTATTACATTAGCAATGCGCGAAGAAATGGAACGCGATGAGAAAGTATTCGTTTTAGGAGAAGATGTTGGTAAAAAAGGTGGCGTGTTTAAAGCGACACACGGTTTGTATGATCAATTTGGTGAAGATCGTGCGCTTGATGCACCGCTTGCAGAATCTGCAATTGCTGGGGTAGCAATTGGTGCAGCAATGTATGGTATGCGTCCAATCGCTGAAATGCAGTTTGCTGATTTCATCATGCCAGCAGTAAACCAAATTGTTTCTGAGGCAGCAAAAATTCGTTATCGTTCTAATAATGATTGGACTTGTCCAGTTACAATCCGTGCACCATTTGGCGGGGGGGTTCACGGTGCATTGTATCATTCACAATCTGTAGAAGCGATGTTTGCAAACCAACCAGGTTTAAAAATCGTTATCCCTTCTACACCATATGATGCAAAAGGCTTATTAAAAGCAGCCATTCGTGATGAAGATCCAGTATTATTCTTCGAACATAAACGTGCATATCGTTTAATTAAAGGTGAAGTGCCGGAGGATGACTACGTATTACCAATCGGAAAAGCAGATGTAAAACGTGAAGGTGATGATATTACAGTTATCACGTACGGATTATGTGTTCATTTTGCTCTTCAAGCAGCTGAAAAGTTAGCACAAGATGGCATCTCTGCACACATTCTTGATTTACGTACTGTATATCCATTAGATAAAGAAGCAATCATTGAAGCAGCTTCTAAAACAGGTAAAGTTCTTCTTGTAACAGAAGACAATAAAGAAGGAAGCATTATGAGTGAAGTGGCAGCAATTATTGCTGAAAACTGTCTATTTGATTTAGATGCGCCAATCGCACGTCTTGCAGGTCCAGACGTTCCAGCAATGCCATATGCACCAACAATGGAAAAATTCTTTATGGTAAATCCAGATAAAGTTGAAAAAGCAATGCGTGAACTTGCGGAATTTTAATCGGGGGGACTATACATGGCTGTAGAAAATATTACAATGCCTCAGCTCGGGGAGAGCGTTACAGAGGGCACAATTAGTAAATGGCTCGTTAATGTTGGCGATCACGTAAACAAGTATGATCCGCTTGCAGAAGTAATGACTGATAAAGTAAATGCTGAAGTACCATCTTCTTTCACTGGTATTGTGAAAGAGTTAATCGCTGGTGAAGGTGATACGTTAGCTGTAGGTGAAGTAGTTTGTGTGATTCAAGTAGAAGGCGCAGACGAAGTAGCAGCAACAGCTGTTGAGGAAAAAACGAAAGAAGAACCAAAGGCAGCAGCAATTACGCCTGAAAAAGCACCGAAAGTAAAACAACCAACTGATGGAAAACCACGTTTTTCACCAGCTGTGTTAAAACTTGCGGGTGAGCATAACGTTGATTTAGATTTAGTAGAGGGTACGGGAGCAAACGGCCGTATCACTCGTAAAGATATTTTAAAGCTAGTGGAATCTGGAAATATTCCACAAGCAGGTGCGAAGAAAGAGGAAGCTGTAGCGGTAGTAGTAGAAGCTCGCCCAGAAGCACCAAAAGCAGCACCAGTAGCGCAAAAAGTAGAAGCTGCGAAACCAGTTTCTGTACCTACAATGCCTGGAGATATTGAAATTCCAGTAACAGGTGTGCGTAAAGCAATCGCAGCAAACATGTTACGCAGTAAACACGAAGCACCACACGCTTGGATGATGATTGAAGTAGATGTGACAAACCTTGTGTCATACCGTAACTCAATTAAAGGTGACTTTAAGAAGCGTGAAGGCTTTAACTTAACGTTCTTTGCTTTCTTCGTAAAAGCAGTGGCACAAGCGTTAAAAGAGTATCCTCAAATTAATTCAATGTGGGCTGGCGATAAAATTGTTCAGAAGAAAGATATTAACCTTTCTATCGCTGTTGCAACAGAGGAAGAATTATTTGTACCAGTAATTAAGCAAGCGGACGAGAAAACAATTAAAGGTATCGCTCGTGAAATTACAGAACTTGCAGGAAAAGTACGCACGAAATCGCTAAAAGCAGACGAAATGCAAGGTGGAACATTTACAATTAATAACACAGGATCATTCGGTTCTGTTCAATCTATGGGTATTATTAATTACCCACAAGCGGCTATTTTACAAGTTGAATCAATTGTAAAACGCCCAGTAATTATGGATAATGGTATGTTCGGTGCTCGTGACATGGTTAACTTATGTTTATCACTTGATCACCGCGTACTTGATGGTTTAATCTGTGGTAAGTTCTTAGGACGTGTTAAAGAAATTTTAGAAAACATGTCAGAAAACAATACATCTGTATATTAATAAAAAGCTCGCTTATGCGAGCTTTTTATCGTCTTATTTCTTCATCTACATCCTACTATATGTATAAATACCTTTCCCAGTAATCTTACAATAAACGATTATGTATTAGGAATTTACGAAAATACATTGCTGATATATGGTATATGGATATAAAATAAGAAAAGAATAATTTTTTTGGCAAATCTTACTGATGAAACTGTAGTATAATATATTGTATTGTATGAAAAAGAGAGTTATTCTATATAAGTGTTTTATAGATAATGTGTAATCAGTCGTCAAAACATGAAGAATGTTGACTCCTGGTTTTTTATTTTGCTGTAACAATGTTTCAGGAGGATGTCATGAAAAGAAGTACCGAGTTTCTAAAAAGTTTAGATGTAAAATTAATTTTAATTTTGTGTGCACTATGTGTGACGAGTATAGCTGCTATATATAGCAGTCAGCAAACGGGACAGTATGGAGCTGCAAACTTTGCTATGAAGCAGGGGATTAACTACATAATTGGGGTTATATTGTTACTTCTTATTGCTAGCATTGACTTAGATCAGTTGCAAAAATTGTCTTGGCCGCTTTATATTGCTGGGTTTGCTTCACTTATTCTTTTGAAAGTATTACCACCATCAGGTTTTACACCTGAAAAATTAGGTGCAAAAAGATGGTTTGTTTTCCCAGTATTTGGACAAATTCAGCCGTCCGAGTTTTTCAAAATTGCATTGCTTCTTGTAGTAGCGAGTATAGCAGTGAAACATAATGCACAGTATATGGCAAGGACATTCCAAACAGATTTAAAGCTAGTAGGTAAAATTATGCTAGTGTCACTTCCGCCTATGGCGGTTGTATATAGTCAACCGGATACAGGTATGGTGTTCTTATATGCTGCTGCAATTGCATGTATTTTATTTATGTCAGGTATACAAAAGAAATTGATAGCATTATGTACAGTTATTCCGTTGACCATATTATCTGCTTTAATATTTATTTTCTTTAAGTATCAAGATTTTTTCTATAATAATTTAGTTACTTTACTAAAACCTCACCAACAGTCGCGTATTGTAGGTTGGTTAAATCCATTTGAAAATGCAGATCAAGGTTACCAAACGCAACAATCGATTTTAGCTGTAGGTAGTGGAGGAATGGAAGGTAAAGGGTTTGGGGGAGGAAGCGTCTATATCCCAGAGAAGCATACTGACTTTATTTTCGCTACAATTGCCGAAGAAGGTGGGTTTATCGTAGCAGCGTTAGTTGTCTTCTTGTTCCTATTACTACTATATCGAACAATTATTATTGGTTATTCCGCTGATAATTTATTTGGTACATTATTATGCGCTGGATCGATTGGTATATTAACAGTTCAAATATTCCAAAACATCGGTATGATCGTTGGATTAATGCCTGTAAAAGGTATTGCATTACCTTTCTTATCGTATGGGGGAAGTTCCTTATTCTCGAATATGATTATGATGGGGCTCATACTATCGGTACGGAAAACTTATAAAAAATATATGTTTTCAGTTAAGTAAAAAAAGCTGGTTCGTTTTTAAACGAATCAGCTTTTTTACATATATGCTCATAAACGTTGCAAACTAAAACAGGATAGCAGTTTGAGACGGGTAAGGAGTGCAAATTGATGCATATGCATATTTTTGAAGGAGCACGGCATCTTTCTAATAGTGAATGGGTTATTCGGGCTATTATAGCATACATATTTTTAATATTAGTTGCGAAAGCGATGGGGCAAAGGTCTATCGCACAACTTCGTTTTTTAGATGTTGTATTAGTGTTATTGCTTGGTGGGAATATTTCTAACGCATTGTCTGATGAAAAAGTAGGGTTACTGGGCTCGATGATTACAACGTTCATACTCGTTGTACTTCATATTATAAGCTCAGTTTTAATGCTGAAATGGGATAGATGGAGACGCTTTTTAGAGCCAGCACCTATCATTCTTATACACAATGGTTCCATTGATTTTAGCAATTTGAAAAAGGCGAGAATTACGGCGGAATATTTATTTTCGGAACTTCGCATGCGAAATGTGAGCGATATTCAAACGGTTAAATTAGCATTATGGGAAGCGAGTGGCGTTGTTTCTATATTTCAGTATCCAGAATATGAAGCAGCTTCACGGCGGGATCTAAAAGTGGCGGGGAGAAGGTCTCCAGTTTCTTTCATTTTAGTGAAAAATGGAAGGATTCAACAGGACGTTCTCGCTTTAATAGGAAAAACAGAAGAGTGGGCAAAAGAGTTTTTAGAGAAGAGTGCGGAAATTGAATCCATTATGTTAGCTACAGTAGATGAATCACATAAAATAAATATTTTGTTAAAAAAATGAAAAATATACGCATTTTGTCGTTTTGTACATATGATACAATAGTGTGGACAACGAAAAAGGAGGCGATACGGTGGGATATGTAGAAGAATTACGAAAAATAGTTGGTCATCGCCCTTTAATTTTAGTTGGTGCTGTTGTACTCGTTATAAATGAAAATGGTTATGTTTTATTGCAGCAGCGGACAGAGCCGTACGGAAAATGGGGGCTACCTGGCGGACTAATGGAGCTTAGTGAATCACCAGAAGAAACAGCTTATCGTGAAGTATATGAAGAGACAGGAATAAAAGTGAAGAACTTGCGACTAATCAATGTATTTTCTGGAGCGAACTACTTTACAAAATTAGCAAACGGTGATGAATTTCAATCTGTAACAACCGCCTATTATACGGATGAATACGAAGGGGATTTTGTTATGAATAAAGAAGAAGCAGTTCAGCTTAAATTCTTTTCAGTAACAGAACTACCTGACTATATTGTGGGATCGCATAAAAAAATGATTGCTGAATATATGAATATTATGGAAAAAAAGATATAATAAAAGTGAAAGAAATACAAAAACACAGCTCTGGTTGGTAGTCCAGACGCATGATTTCATGTCAGTAACCTTCCCCTCCGGGATGTCCCGTATTTCTAATTTTTTAAAGGAGGGGCTGTCAATGGAGTTGACAGTATATCATGATGGCCAATTTTTTGTTGGAATTATTACATGCAAAGAACAAGGGAAATTGTATGGAGCGAGGTATATTTTTGGAGCGGAACCGTCAGATGAAGAAGTGCTTATGTTTGTGAATGGTTCACTTTTAGAGCATTTTCAGCATTTTGCAAAATGTGGTGTAGAAGTTAAAGAAAAACAGCGTCCTAAAAATATAAAGCGTATCATACGACAAACAGCAAAAGAAACAAATGTTAAACGTTTTACTAAGGCGCAAGAGGCGATTAGTTTATCTTATGAATTGCATAAACAAGAAAAGAAAGTGCAGTCTAAGGAGAAGCGAGAAGCTGAAAAAGAAAGAAGACGTTTAATTAAAGTACAAAAAGCAAAGCAAAAACATCGTGGTCATTAAAGAAAAGGTGTTAGAGCAAGTGCTCTAACACCTTTTCTATACTTAAATACAAGTAAACTTACTTGTATTTCATAAACATTAACTGGTAAGATACAAATAGGTAGTTTTAGAGGAGGGAAAAGAGTGATTAATTTTAACTTTTTTATGAATGATGTTGTCCGCCAAGCGCGTGAAGAGATTGTCTCTGCTGGATATACAGAATTGACGACGCCGGAAGCGGTAGAAGAAGCGTTTAAAAGAAATGGAACAACACTTGTAATGGTAAACTCTGTATGTGGTTGTGCAGGTGGTATCGCTCGTCCTGCTGCTGCGCATTCCGTACATTATGATAAACGTCCTAACCACCTTGTAACGGTGTTTGCAGGTCAAGATAAAGAAGCGACAGCAAGAGCGCGTGAATATTTCGAAGGGTACCCACCTTCTTCTCCATCATTTGCTTTATTAAAAGATGGAAAAATTGTAACGATGGTAGAGCGTCATGAAATTGAAGGTCATGAACCGATGCAAGTTATTGCAAAACTACAATCGTATTTCGAAGAGAATTGTGAAGAACTATAAAAAATAATAAAAAAGGCGGCACGTCCACAATCAAGTGGATGTGCCGCCTTTTTTATTTATTATTTTAATTTCTGAGATATGCATAGTTATGTTATTTTATGCATTATTTTATACACGACAAAAAGCGTTTATATTGTTATTTTATTTATTTTTATTTTATATATTGCATAAAAATAAAAGTGCTGATACAATACAAACATCGAATAAATATTCTATTAAACTTTTAAATATACATTATTAGGGGGAAGAAAGATGAAGAAGTTATTATCAATATCGTTTGCACTTATTTTAATTGTAAGTATATTCAGCGCTTGTAGTAATGGGGAATCGAAAGAAACAAAAGGAAATAAGAAAGTACTCGTAATGGGGACTTCAGCAGATTATAAACCATATGAATACGTGGAAGCTTCAAAAAGTGATGAAATTATTGGTTTTGATGTTGATGTTGCTAAATATATCGGAAAAGAACTTGGGTATGAAGTGAAAGTGAAAGATATGGACTTTGGTGGTTTATTAGCATCTCTTAGTTCAGGAAAAGTTGATTTCGTAATGGCAGGTATGACGCCAACTGCAGAGCGTAAAAATAATGTTGATTTTACAGATATTTATTTTGTTGCGAAAAATATGGTCGTTTCTAAAAAGGATTCTAATATTAAATCTGTAGAGGATTTAAAAGGGAAAAAAGTAGGAGTACAAACAGGATCTATTCAAGAAGAGAAAGCAGCAGAATTTAAAAAACAAGTAGATTTCCAAGTTGAGGGACGTGACCGTATACCAGAAATCGTACAAGAAATTAAAGCTGGTCGTTTTGACGCTGCAATTATAGAAGACACAGTTGCTAAAAATTATTTAGAGAAAATGAAAGATTTAAAAGGAATTGAAATTAAAGAAGCGCCAGAAGAAGTTGGCGCAGCAATTGCCCTTCCGAAAAATAGTGATAAAACAGCTGAATTTAATAAAGTAATTAAAAAAATGCAAGAAAATGGAGAAATGGATAAATTAGTGAAGAAATGGTTTGGCAGCGAAAAATAAGCTGCCTTTCACTTTTCTTTGAGGGGAATGAAAAGGATGAACTTAGATTTTTCGGCGATTACGCCTTCGATACCATATATACTAAAAGGTTTAGAAGTTACTTTGAAAATTGTAGCAGTATCAGCTTTAGCAGGATTTATTTTAGGAACATTATTAGCACTTTGTAAAATTGCTAGAATACGAGCGTTAAATATAGCAGCAGATTTTTATACATCAATTTTTCGTGGTACACCACTTGTATTGCAATTAATGATTATTTATTTCGGCGTCCCGCAAATAATTGGTTATGAAATACCAGCATTCTTAGCAGCTGTACTTGCATTTAGCTTGAATTCAGGTGCATACATGTCAGAAGTGATTCGTGCTGGTATTCAAGCAGTTGATAAAGGACAAACAGAAGCAGCGATGGCTTTAGGGATACCGTACGGAAAAATGATGAGAAATATTATTTTCCCTCAAGCATTAAAAAATATATTACCAGCTCTTGTGAACGAATTTGCGACACTTACGAAAGAATCGGCTGTAGTAACAGTAATAGGCGCGACTGATTTAATGCGTCGTGCTTACATCGTAGGCGGTGAGACATTTAAATATCTTGAACCATTACTTTTTGTTGGACTCATTTATTATATGTTAGTCATTATTCTTACATTAGTCGGGAAGGCAATTGAAGGGAGAATGAAGAAAAGTGATTAAAATTGAAAACCTTCATAAATCATTTGGTAAAAACGAAGTATTAAAAGGAATTACAACAACGATTGAAAAAGGGGAAGTAGTTGCAATTATAGGACCTTCTGGATCAGGAAAATCAACATTTTTACGTTGTATGAATATGTTAGAAGCACCAACGGATGGTCACATTTGGATTGGAACGGAAGAAGTAACGAATTCGAAAACGAATGTTATGCATGTTCGTGAAAATGTCGGTATGGTATTTCAGCATTTTCACTTATTTCCTCATATGACTGTATTAGAAAATATTACGTATGCTCCTATCAATGTAAAAGGGGTAACGAAGCAAGAAGCTGAAAAGAAAGCGGAGAAACTTTTAGAAAAGGTTGGATTAGTAGATAAAAAAGATACGTATCCGAATCGTCTTTCGGGAGGACAAAAGCAACGTGTAGCAATTGCAAGAGCGTTAGCGATGGAACCGGAAGTTATGTTATTTGATGAACCGACATCGGCGCTAGATCCAGAGATGGTGAAAGAAGTGTTAGAAGTTATGAAATCGTTAGTTACGACAGGAATGACGATGGCTATCGTTACACATGAAATGGGCTTTGCAAAAGAAGTGGCAGATCGTGTTCTTTTCTTGGACGGAGGAAAGCTTGTAGAAGATAGTGTGCCAGAAGAATTTTTTGCAGCGCCGAAAAGTGAACGTGCGCAACAATTTTTACAAAAAATATTGTAATATGAAAAGGTTATGTGAATAATAAGTAGAAAAGGATGACATTGTGTCATCCTTTTTTTATACTAACTGTAAATACGTTTATACATATAGGAGTAATGATATGTTTAAAATTGGATATCGTACAGTAAAAACAGCAATTGGGACAGGCGCGGCAGTTTTTATTGCTCAGTTATTAGGATTAGAATTTTATAGTTCAGCAGGTATTTTAGTTATTTTATGTGTACAAAATACGAAGCGCAAATCGCTTCAAGTGTCGTTACATCGTTTTCTAGCGTGTGTATTATCAATGGTATTCGCGTTTTGTATTTTTGAAACGATCGGCTATACACCACTTGCAATTAGCATATTGTTACTTACATTTATTCCGACTGCAGTAATGCTTAAAATTCAAGAAGGTATTGTCACGAGTTCAGTTATTGTTATGCATCTATATTCATTGAAGCAAATTACATGGCTTATAGTTGGAAATGAAATTGCTATATTAACGATAGGGATTAGCGTGGCTCTATTAGTGAATATGTATATGCCGAGTAGTGAAAATAAGTTAAAAGAGTATCAAGATAAAATAGAGAGTAATTTTAAAACGATTTTGTTTGAAATGGTTGTGTACTTACGAAATCGAGAAAGTAGTTGGAGTGGAGCAGAACTCATTGAAACCGAGAATATGTTAAATGAGGCAAGAGATTTATCGTTTAAAAAACTTGAGAATGCATTTATGCGAGAAGATGATTATTACTATCGTTATTTTAATATGCGTATGCAACAATTCGAAATTTTAGAGCGAATGATACCACTAGCAGCTTCTTTATCGTGGACATATGAACAAGCTGACATGATTGCAGATGTTGTTGAAAACATTGGTAATGCTATTAGCCCTGAGAGTACTGGCGTTATTTCCTTAAGGCAGCTTCAAGAAATGAGGGAATTATTTAGAGACATGCCATTGCCAGCTACACGCGAAGAATTTGAGATACGTGCGAAACTTGTTCAACTTGTGTATGAAATGGAACAATATTTACTCATTAAAAGTCGCTTTAAGGGAAAGGATAATATAAAAGAACTTATATAGAAGGTAGGAATTATCTATGCCGTATCTTCTCTCTATCATATTATGTCTTTCTTTATCGCCGCTTTGGCCTCTTGGGGAGAATCCACGTGCCGGAGATCCTTTTATTATTGTAAATAAAGCAACGAATAAATTAGCTTACATTGACGATGGAAAGATTCAAAAGGTTTCTCCAGTAGCGACAGGGAAAACGAATGAATTAACTCCAGAAGGAACTTTTGATGTTGTAATGAAAGCGAAGGATCCATATTACATTGCAAAGGATATTCCAGGTGGATCGCCAAAAAATCCACTTGGATCAAGGTGGATTGGATTTAATGCAAGAGGAACTGATGGAAGTAAATATGGAATACATGGAACAAACCAACCGAGTTCAATTGGAAAGTATATTTCACAAGGATGTATAAGAATGAAGAAAAACGATGTGGAATATTTGTTTGATCGTATTCCAATTGGAACGAAAGTATGGATTGTGAAATCGAAAAAATCATTTCAGCAATTGGCAAAAGAAAAAGGAGCCGTTGCATATGAAAAAGCCAACGAAAAGGTTGGCTTTTTCTATTGTAATAAGTTGTCTTGACATGTGTACATAACCATGCGTTAATGAAAGTATAGAAAGATAAAATTAGATAAAGGGGTTGCTCATATGTACTTGAATCCAAAACTTTCGTATATGCAGTTTTTTATGGGATTTCTATTTGTTATTACATTCATATTGGCAACTTTTAATATATGTTCTTATCTTGTAGCGATTGTATGTATGGCATTACTTAATCTCACTTTTGTTATTGGAGCATTTCAGCAGAAACAATATACAAGTTTTGTAATAGCACTTGTAATGTCATTTTCCTTTAGTATTGTAGCGATTGTGTTTTATATAAAATAAACCATCTCGATGTCGAGATGGTTTATTTTTTCATGTGTAAAAAGTAAAAAAAGGACGAACACATCGCCCTTTTTACCAAAACATACTCGCGCCAGCAAGTAATGTTGTTACAAGCATAGAAATTAGCATCACATAAACCATAATTTTTTGAGCTTTTTTATGCATCGTTATACCTCCTTGCAAATCAGTACAATTTCATTGTAACGAGAAATGAAATTATGGACAAGGGGAGAGTGAGGACAAAATTCGGGAGGGGATTGCAAAATATAACAGGAAATTTGAGTGTGTATAGAGAATATAGTTAAAGGATATATTGTTAATTTTTAGTTGGGCAAGCTGAAGAATGGAGATACGATGATGAAAATATACGAAACAGATCGTTTATACTTAAGGGAAATAGATGAGTCGTATGCTGAAACAGTTCTTCAATATTACGACAGAAATCGTGAATTTTTAAAAGCTTGGGAAGAGTATAGACCGGATGATTTTTTTACGCTAGATTATCAAAAGAAAAAGTTGCAAAAGGATAGAAAAGAGTTCGAAGACGGGAAAATCATCAGACTATGGATTTTTAAAAAGGGTGATGATACAAAAATAATTGGGTGTATTTCATTTAATTTAATCGTTCGTGGCATTTATCAATCTTGTGTACTCGGTTATAAATTAGATAAAGCAGAGTTAAACAAAGGGTATACGACAGAAGCACTTAGAAAAGCAATTCAAGTTGCTTTTGAGGAATTTCAGTTACATCGTATAGAAGCTCCGATTATGCCTCGTAATTTAGCATCTATACAAGTGGTGACGAAGATAGGTTTTCAATATGAAGGCGTGTCTAGGAAGATGTTAATGGTAAATGGCGTGTGGGAGGATCATATGCGCTGGGTATTGTTAAATGAGTAATAGAAAGCAGATGGTTATCTAGACATGTAAACCATCTGTTTTTTGTCTTGTATTTCGAAACTTTTGCGAAATTCTGTTATAATTAGTAGTGTTACATACATAATGGTAGTGCAGGAGGCGCAGTCTTATGATTAATCAAGAACGTTTAGTAAATGAATTTATGGAATTAGTACAAGTAGATTCTGAAACGAAATTTGAAGCAGAAATCTGCAAAGTATTAACGAAGAAATTTACAGATTTAGGTGTAGAAGTATTTGAAGATGACACAATGGCTGTAACTGGTCATGGTGCAGGCAACTTAATTTGTACTTTACCAGCAACAAAAGATGGTGTTGATACAATTTACTTTACTTCTCATATGGATACAGTAGTTCCTGGTAATGGAATTAAGCCTTCTATTAAAGATGGATATATCGTATCAGATGGTACAACAATTTTAGGTGCGGATGATAAAGCTGGATTAGCATCAATGTTCGAAGCAATCCGTGTTTTAAAAGAGAAAAATATCCCTCACGGTAAAATTGAATTTATTATTACAGTCGGAGAAGAATCAGGTCTTGTTGGTGCAAAAGCTTTAGATCGTGAGCGTATTACAGCGAAATATGGCTACGCATTAGATAGCGATGGAAAAGTTGGTGAAATCGTTGTTGCAGCTCCAACACAAGCGAAAGTGAACGCAATTATTCGCGGGAAAACAGCTCACGCTGGTGTAGCGCCGGAGAAAGGTGTATCTGCAATTACTATCGCAGCGAAAGCAATTGCGAAGATGCCACTTGGTCGCATTGACTCTGAAACGACTGCAAATATTGGACGTTTTGAAGGTGGTACACAAACGAATATCGTTTGCGATCATGTACAAATCTTTGCAGAAGCTCGTTCGTTAATCAATGAGAAAATGGAAGCACAAGTTGCGAAAATGAAAGAAGCATTTGAAACAACTGCAAAAGAAATGGGCGGTCATGCAGACGTTGAAGTAAACGTTATGTACCCAGGATTTAAATTTGCTGATGGCGATCACGTTGTAGAAGTTGCAAAACGTGCAGCTGAAAAAATTGGTCGTACACCTTCTCTTCACCAAAGTGGTGGCGGAAGTGATGCAAACGTAATTGCAGGACACGGTATTCCAACAGTTAACTTGGCAGTTGGTTATGAAGAAATTCATACAACAAACGAGAAAATTCCTGTTGAAGAGTTAGCAAAAACAGCAGAATTAGTTGTTGCAATTATTGAAGAAGTAGCGAAGTAATGGAATAGAAAAAGCGTGTAAATCAATTGTGATTTACACGCTTTTTATTTTGACTCGATTGCTTTGACAAGACGTATAAGCCAATATAAGAAAAACTATGGAAGTATATACGTTGTTGCTATATGTACTAGACGAGGGAATAATCCTAACGTATTCATATTGAAAATCGGAAGTAGTAAATAATTAATTGCAATGATTAATATAACTACAAGGAACATATAGTTAATTTCATCATAATCAGCCTCTTTCACATGTGTATCCTCTTTATATCGATTATAAAAAAGAACAAGTAATTATTATAACTATTGTGCAAAATTTGATATAATAAAAGAACGAACGTTCTGATCAGGGGGTGAGTACTATGCGAGAAATGTATCCGAAAAATGGTCGTGTTATTTTACATGTAGATATGAATTGCTTTTTCGCATCTGTTGAAATTGCTCATGATCCATCATTACAAGGAAAGCCATTAGCGGTTGCTGGAAATGAAAAAGAGAGAAAAGGAATTATAATAACATGTAGTTATGAGGCGAGAGAATACGGAATACGTACGACGATGCCCCTTTGGGAAGCGAAAAGATTATGCCCGCAATTAGTTGTAAGGCGTCCTAATTTCACATTATATCGCGAAGCTTCATTTCAAATGTTTCAAGTCCTTTCCCGTTTTACAGAAAAGATACAACCAGTCTCAATAGATGAAGGATATTTAGATATTACAGATTGCTATGCACTTGGTTCGCCTCTTGAAATAGCAAAGATGATGCAACAAGCACTATTAACAGAGTTACAGCTTCCGTGTAGTATCGGAATCGCTCCAAATCTTTTCCTAGCAAAAACAGCTTCTGATATGAAAAAACCTCTCGGTATTACCGTGCTTCGAAAACGTGATATTCCAGAAATGATTTGGCCACTTCCAGTTGAAGCAATGCATGGGATTGGAGAAAAAACAGCTGAAAAATTAAATGAAATTCATATACATACAATTGAACAGTTAGCGAAGGGAGACGAGCATATCATTCGCGCTAAAATTGGCAAGCACGGTATTGATTTACAAAAGCGTGCAAAAGGTACGGATGATAGGGAAGTGGATCCGAGTCAAATGGGCCAACATAAAAGTGTCGGTAACTCGATGACTTTTTCAAAGGATATGGATGAAGAGAAAGAATTACTTGATATGTTAGAACGGTTATCAAAATCAGTGAGTAAAAGATTACAAAAGCGAACCCTTGTCAGCTATAATATTCAAATTATGATTAAATACCATGATAGGCGAACAGTAACACGGAGTAAGCAATTGAAAAATGCGATTTGGGAAGAACGTGATATTTTTCAAGCAGCATCCCGTTTATGGAAGCAACATTGGGATGGTGATTCCGTTCGTTTACTAGGTGTTACAGCTACTGAAATAGAGTGGAAGACAGAATCGGTGAAACAATTAGATTTGTTTTCATTTGAAGAGGATGCGAAAAAAGAACCACTACTTGCTGTCATTGATCAAATTAATGATAAGTATGGAACACCGATTTTACAACGAGGTAGTCAACTACTACGTAAGCAAGAGAAGTCGTTTCAACAAAAGTTAGAAAATAAGTTTATGTAGAAGGTGTCATGAAGTAGTAAAATCATGACACCTTTCATTTTTAACTTGCTTCTAAATCTAATGAAGTTTTCCAACCAGCTGCAGTAACGCCAGATTCTAATAGCATTCTACTTACTATTTTTTCAATTAAGATAGCCGCATTTGTCTTGCAATGTAATGTAGCCTGTATACACACCTTTCGATTAGAATCTACATCTTCGCTATACAACTCTTTTAAACCGAGCCCTTCTGTACTTACCATATGCATAAGTAAAAAACGAATATGTGCTTCATTTTCTTCTGAACAAGTAAGGGAAAGTAAGTAGTTTGTTTGTTCTGGTGATTCTTTTTTTGATTTTTTATTCATAAAAAGAGCAATTGGGCGAAGGAGTATATTTGCTAGTAACACGCCGGCTGTACCTAATATAGCTGCAACGAGGAAACCGGCGCCTGTAAGAGTACCGACAGCAGCTGCACACCATAAAGTAGCTGCCGTATTTAGCCCTCTAATACTAAAACCATCGCGGATAATAACGCCACCCCCTAAAAAGCCAATGCCACTAACGACTTGAGCAGCAATGCGGGATGGGCTAGCATCATGATCAAGCATGACGGATAATAAAACAAATATACAGGCACCAAGTGATACGAGAGCATTTGTCCGTAACCCAGCCATTCTGTGTCTCCATTGTCTTTCCATTCCAATGCAAGCTCCTACAATAATTGCTATAACTAATCTGAATACAATGTCGTACCATACCATCATGGTCACCTCCATATATAAATATGTGTTATGTCTTTTAGAATGAGCGGGGAATATCCACTCATTCTTATTTTTACAACCAGCTACGAAACTTTTTAATATAAAGCTTTTTTAGGAATTGTGTTAAAAAAGCGTAGCCTAATAGTATTCCTACTAACCAAGGAAAGTAGTTAAGTGGCAATGCTTGTAAACCAACGGCTGCACCAAGTGGTGAGAATGGAATATAAATCCCGATTGCCATAATAAGAGCGGTTAATAAAACGACTGGTGTTGATGCAGTGCTTTGAATAAATGGAATCTTTTGTGTTCTTATCATGTGAACAATTAAAGTTTGTGTTAACAATCCAACGACAAACCAACCGGACTGGAATAATGATTGCTCGCTCGGTGTATTTGCACCAAATACATTCCACATGACTACGTATGTGATAATATCAAATACGGAACTAATTGGGCCGATACAAATAATGAAGTTTCGTAAGTTTGCAGTATCCCATTTTCGTGGTTTTTCTAGAAACTCTTTATCCATTTTGTCCCATGGAATAGAAAGTTGTGAAATATCATAAAGTAAGTTTTGAATTAAAAGATGAATGGCAAGCATCGGTAAAAAAGGAATGAAAGCACTTGCTACTAACACGCTAAACACATTACCGAAGTTAGAGCTAGCTGTCATCTTAATATATTTTAAAATATTTCCGAATGTAGTACGTCCTTCTACAATCCCGGCTTCTAATATAGTTAAACTTTTTTCGAGTAGAATAATATCAGAAGCTTCTTTCGCAATATCAGTAGCAGTATCAACAGATATTCCGACATCAGCTTCACGTAATGCTACAGCATCGTTAATGCCGTCTCCCATGTAACCTACAGTGTGTCTGTTTCCTTGTAATGCGTGTATAATGCGAGATTTTTGCATTGGATTAAGCTTCGCAAATACAGTCGTTTCTTCAGCAAGTTTTGCTAATGCTTTATCTGGTAAAGAATCAATCTCGTAACCGAGGATTGGTTCGCCGATATCTAATCCAACTTCTTTACAAACTTTTCGTGTAACAATTTCGTTATCGCCAGTTAAAATTTTTACTTGTACACCATGCTTTTGTAATGCTTGAATTGCAGCTGCTGCAGATGGTTTCGGTGGATCTAAAAAGCCGATATATCCAGCGAGAATCATATCAGTTTCGTCTTTTACTGCGTACTCTTTATCATTTATGTTTCTATCTTTTTTATAAGCCACAGCAATAACCCGCATACCTTCACTATTCAATGTCTCGCTTAGTTTTTTGACATTTGAGCGTATTTCCTCAGTGAGTGTAACGATTTTTTGATCCACTTCAGTGTAGTTGCAAATTGATAAAATTTCTTCTACGGCACCTTTACAAACCATTGTATGTTCACCTGAAATATCTTTTACGATGACTGACATACGCCGGCGGGCGAAATCGAATGGAATTTCATCTAGCTTTTGAAAAGCTGATGGGTCAAATGTATTGTTTTCCTCTGTATGCTTAATAACAGCTTTATCTATTAAGTTTTTCAATCCAGTTTGATAGAAACTATTTAAATAGGCAAATTGTAAGACGCGATTGCATTCATTTCCCTTGGGATCTAAGTGACGAACAAGGACAACTTTATCTTCTGTTAAAGTTCCGGTTTTATCTGTACAAAGAATGTTCATAGCACCTAAGTTTTGAATAGAATTTAGCTGTTTTACAATTACTTTTTGTTTAGACATGTTAACGGCACCTTTAGCTAAATTAGCAGTTACAATCATTGGTAACATTTCAGGTGTAAGACCAACAGCAACGGCAATAGCGAAGAAGAAAGCTTCTTGCCAATCTCCCTTTGTGAATCCGTTAATGAGAAGGACGATAGGCGCCATAATAAGCATGAATGTAATTAAGAGCCAGCTTACTTTGTTTACACCTTTATCAAAGCTTGTTTCTACACGCTTTCCGATTACCTTATTTGCTAAAGAGCCGAAATACGTATCGGTACTTGTTGAGATGACAACAGCTTTTGCGCTACCACTTACAATATTTGTTCCCATGAAGCAAAGGTTTTCCATATCGAGTGGATTGTAATTTTTTTTCATGTTTTTCGGTAAGATATGCTTATTTTCTGTATGGTAGCAGTGTTCGTATTTTTCTATAGGAAGTGCTTCCCCTGTCAAAGAAGATTGATTAACAAATAAATCTTTAGCGGATACAACACGCACATCAGCTGGAACGATATCACCAGCTGAAAGGGAAATAATATCGCCAGGTACAAGCTCTTCAATTGGAATTTCTGTTGTGTAATTTCGATTTAAATTCGTTACATTTTTTGTTTCATGTACAAATCCATTTATTCTAAATACGCTCGCAGTTGTTCGAACCATAGCCTTTAAATTATCGGCAGCTTTTTGAGAACGAAATTCTTGGGAAAACCGAATCGTTGCACTAAGTAGTACCATTGCAGATACGACAATTGTTCCTTGTATGTCATCTGTGAAAAAGGAGAGTGCCCCAAGAGCTAATAAAACGAAAATAAATGGATTTTTAAATGCCAGCAGAAATTGAATGTACCACGGCGCCATTTTATTATGAGCTATTTCGTTCGGACCGTATAAAGAAAGTCTACGAGCCACTTCTTGTTTAGATAATCCATCTTGTGTTGTTTCTAGAAGTTTTAACGCAGAGATTACATCTTGTGTTGCAACCTCCACTAATAATTCGTTATTTGTTTTCATGCTATCTTGCTCATAAGCATGCTTTGTTTCTTGTCTTTGTAAATTAAACATCGGTAGTTCCTCCTCTGTCATGAAGGAGGAAACAATCTGTTACCTAACTAACTATTTGAAATGGTGAGGAACAGTTTCTTTCCTACCTACATGATGAAATATGAATGTAAAACGTATGGGTATCTGGGCCGAATCATCAATTGCCAACTGTTCCTCACCTCCGTACAATTTAGTAGTTTCTGAATATGCTATGTTTGTTTCATAGTAAGGTGCATATAGACGTAAAAAGACCTTTACTCAAAACGAGTAAAGGTCTGAATTCGCAGTTAAAAGAGTCCACAACAAAGACTGCTAGTAGACATAAATAAAAACAGTTTTTGTGTATGACAAAATACATGCACCTCTCCCTCGTTGAGTTTTAGCACTGTATAGCATAGGTACTGAAACCAGCTACGTTAAAAAAGGCCTTCATTCCGACCTTTCCTGTTGACCCATTGGCGTCTCTCGACATTTTTGGGCAGCAGCGTTTCTCTATACAGGAGCCTCACCTAACAGAGACCATATTCAATTACATGTTGAATGTTAGCACTGTAAAATCGTAGTGTCAATATCTTTTTTATCTGTGTTTTTAAAATATTAAATGGATTTATAATAGATATATGGGATGAAATACATGATATTAATTATAAATAATGTGGAAAATAAATATTTTTATAAAAGGGGAATTTGTAATGGTACCACAAAATTTTATTATAAATATTGAGAATCAAAAGTGGTTGTTTAATGAGCAGGAAGATTTATGTTCTCACGGGGAAATTTATTTAAATGTGGATGGAACGATTATTACGCGGACAGGTATGGATGAGGAATGGGGAATAAGTGAATCAGCTTTAGCTCTGTTACGAACTTTAGATAAAGAATATATTTGTGATATTGAAAATGAAGAGGGGCTTATTTTGCACGGATGTGGCACTATGCTCATGTTAGGATGCCCAATTTCAATTCATTGGACTATAAACCATATAGGTGAAAATGTGGTTTTAAAGGATTTTGTCAAAGTTATTTCTACTGATCAAAAGGCTATATACTATGAAGGGCTTCATATAGAATTGAATGAAAATGAATATAGAAAACAAATTGTTTCTTTTGCACTACAAGCAAAAGAATTATTTAATAAATCAAGTGAAAAGATAATTTTAAATGAGCTTGAGCGAAGTATGTATACCGACTTTTGGACGGAATATGATCATTTGTTAAATAAGTATAAATAAAAAAGCACTGTAACCAGTGCTTTTTTATTATAGATTACGAGATTGTAGGGTTTTCAAAAATAACAATCTCTGAACTGTTTGTAGTTGAAACGCGTTGGGCGTAATATGTTAAAGCTGAAGAAATATATGCTGGTAACGTATCATTTGTATGTGATGTTGTATATTCATGGATTAATTCCTTTAAAGTTGTCCATTCTAATTGTGCTGGGTGATCAGACACGAAAGAACTTACCCAGCGATCAAATGAAGATGAAAAATCAGTTTGTAAACGAAATACTTCTTTCATAATAAAACGCTCCCTTAAAATGTAGTATAATTATTTTACCACAAAACACGAACGATTGGTAAATTTTTTAAGTATAACGTTCGTGTTATATAGTTGTCTAGATGATTGGTTATGTAAATTCGATTTGCCATTTGAAATAACATTCCGTAAGATGAGAGATAGAGTATATTTAGAGCTGGAGGAAAGAAAGTGGAATTTGTATTTTTAGGAACTGGTGCAGGTGTTCCTTCAAAAGGAAGGAACGTTTCAGCAATTGCTTTACAATTGTTAGAAGAACGAGGACAGACTTGGTTATTTGATTGTGGCGAGGCCACGCAACATCAAATATTACATACATCGGTACGTCCGCGCCGCATTGAAAAAATATTTATTACGCATTTACATGGCGATCATATTTTTGGATTGCCTGGTTTATTAGGTAGCCGTTCATTTCAAGGAGGAACTACGCCTTTAACGGTGTATGGACCGAAAGGAATTAAACAATTTATTGAAGTGGCATTATCGGTAAGTACGACACATGTGAAATATCCACTTGAAGTTGTGGAGATAACAGAAGAAGGTACCGTATTTGAAGATAATGAATTTTATGTAGAAACGAAAAGATTGTCACACGGTATAGAATGTTTTGGATATCGTATTGTAGAGAAAGATATACAAGGTGCTCTTTTAGTTGATAAATTGCTTGAGATGGGTGTGAAACCAGGTCCAATCTTTAAACGTTTAAAAGATGGAGAAGTAGTTGAATTAGAGGATGGCACGATATTAAATGGAAATGAGTTTATCGGCCCACCTCAAAAAGGAAGAATTATTACTATCTTAGGTGATACGCGATATTGCGAAGCGAGTAGGGAGCTTGCGCAAGATGCAGATGTACTTGTCCATGAAGCGACTTTCGCAGCAGAAGATGAGCAACAAGCGCATGATTATTTTCATTCCACATCTAAGCAAGCTGCGAGCATTGCACTTCAGGCAAATGCGAAGCGATTAATCTTAACTCACATTAGTTCTCGCTATCAAGGAGATACATATAAGGAATTATTGAAAGAGGCAAGAGAGTTGTTTTCTAATACAGAAATAGCGACAGATTTGAAATCATTCCCAGTAGAAAAATGATAATTTTGTAAAAAATGGTAACGATGGGTTACCATTTTTTTATGTCTAAAAAAATTTAAAAATAAAACTGTTATTATTTTATGCTTATACTTGGATGATACAGAAAATTAGAATGGTTTGAATATATACGATAAAAATACGAAATAATGATTATTTAGAAAAACTGTTATATAAGTCAGATGACATACAAGTGATACAAATAGCAGGAATGGACTTTTATTCAGAACTTTTAAAATTCAACAAAAGTAAGCGTTTTATAAAAAACAAGCTATAATGAGGGCAGATTATAATTTATGATAAGTCACATGCTTTTTAGTTATTATCGTAACAAGTGAAGTTGACTAAACCATGAGAGAGTAACATGAGAATTATAATAGGAAAGATATCACTTGTTTATGCTATGCTTGCAATGGCTTCTGTGTTAAACTTTGGATTGCTACCAGACTTTATTGTGGATTATCTTATATCATTTTTTTAATGAAAATAATACTAAGATTCTTATGTATTATGATAACTGGTATTATTTCAGGTTATATTGGATTACTTTTATTCAAAAATTATCCAATTCATACAGCAGAACAAATTCGTGGTACAACTGGAAAAGCGACAGATGTAGCAGCTTAATAGAATAGTAGAATAAATTTTTTTCATAGAGGTTTAGGGGGAGTTATGATGAAGTATCGCTCAGTATTTGATATTATCGGTCCAGTTATGATTGGACCATCAAGTTCACATACAGCAGGCGCGGCAAGAATGGGGCAAGTTGCTCGCCAGCTGTTTCGTCATGAACCAGAAAGAGTAAGCATTTCGTTATATGGATCATTTGCAAAGACGTATCGAGGGCATGGTACCGATGTAGCACTAATCGGTGGAATATTGGGATTTGAAACAGATGACTTACGTATTCCAGAGGCGCTAGAAATAGCAAAAGAGCGCGGAATTGAAGTGGAATTCATTGAAGAAGATGCCAATGCACCTCACCCAAATACAGCAAGAATTCGTTTGTATAAAGGTGAAGAAGAAATTGAAGTTGTTGCTTGCTCAATTGGTGGCGGTAAAATTGAAGTTGTAGAATTAAACGGATTCGATCTTCAATTATCAGGCACAAGTCCAGCACTACTTATTGTAAATAACGATCGCTTTGGTGCTATTGCAGCGGTGGCTTCAATCCTTGCTACACACGAGATTAACATTAGTACAATGAGTGTTTCTCGTAAAGAAAAAGGAAGAAGAGCGCTTATGGTTATTGAAACAGATGAATTATTAGCAGATGAAGTGATTGAAGAAATAAAAGCGCAACAAAATATTTGTCAAGTAACTATTATGGATTAATTGCAGGGGGGACACACCATGTTTCGGAACGCAGCGGAACTAGTGGCGCAAGCTAAAGAACAAAATGTAAAAATCGCAGAAATTATGATTCAATGTGAAATGGAAACAAGACGTATTTCACGTGAAGAAGTAATTGCTGGTATGGAAAAGAACTTAGTCGTGATGGAACAAGCAGTAGAACGTGGTATTCGCGGCGTGAAATCACCAACTGGTTTAACTGGTGGAGATGCTGTAAAAGTTCAAGCGTATATGAAGAGTGGAAAAGGCTTATCTGGAGATACGATTTTGGATGCAGTAAGCAAAGCTGTTGCAACAAATGAAGTAAACGCAGCGATGGGAATTATTTGTGCAACACCAACAGCAGGGTCTGCTGGAACAGTGCCAGGTGTACTATTTGCACTAAGAGAAAAATTGCAGCCTACACGTGAAGAAATGATTGAGTTCTTATTTACAGCAGGAGCTTTCGGTATGGTTGTTGCGAATAATGCTTGTATTTCTGGTGCGGCAGGAGGATGCCAAGCTGAAGTTGGTTCAGCAAGTGGAATGGCGGCTGCAGCTGCAGTTGAGATGGCTGGTGGAACACAAGATCAAGCAGCTACAGCGATGGCAATTTCATTAAAGAACATGCTTGGTTTAGTGTGCGATCCTGTTGCAGGACTTGTAGAAGTGCCTTGTGTAAAACGTAATGCAGCAGGAGCTGCGAATGCGATGATTTCAGCAGATTTAGCATTAGCTGGTGTAACGAGTACAATTCCATGTGATGAAGTAATTGAGGCAATGTTTAGAATTGGACAAACGATGCCAGTAGCACTTCGTGAAACAGCAGAAGGTGGACTTGCAGCAACGCCGACTGGTCGTCGCCTGCAAGAAGAGATTTTTGGGAAGAACAATAACTAAGTGTAAAAATAGAAAAAGGAGCTCAAGTTTATTTGAGCTCCTTTTTCTATTTTTCTTTTGTTAGTTGTTCTAATGTTTTTCCAAGATTATGTGATCGTTCCGTTGCCTGTGTAATACAAGAAATAAGTGCTTGTTGAAATTCATGTTCTTGTAATACTTCAATACCTGCTTCGGTAGTTCCACCAGGAGAAGTAATTTCCTTTCGCAAAATAGAAGGGTGCTTGTCACTTGCTTTTAGCATTTCAGCAGCACCAATCATCGTTTGAAGAATAAGTGATTTTGCAACATCTTCTTTTAAACCAATTTTTTTTGCAGCTTCTTCCATAGCTTCCACTACGTAATAAATATAAGCAGGTCCACTTCCGGATAATGCAGTGACAGCATGCATATCATCTTCCTCTACAACAGAGACGAGACCGATCGTTTCAAATAAAGATGTTGCAGTGCGAATATGTTCCGCTGTTGCATGTTTTGAAGGGGAGATAGCGGTAGCTGATTTTAGAATGGCTGCGGATGTATTTGGCATTGCACGAATAATTGGAACGTCTTTTTGAAGTAGTTTTCTAATTGAGTGAGTAGAAACACCTGCTAGTAATGAAATAATAAGCACGTTATTATTTATGTATTCTTTAAAAGGGGTAAGCGCCTCTGCAACATCCTTTGGTTTCATTGCTAGAAAAAGAATATTTGCATCAGTAAGTAATTCTTTTTTATTATGAGTACCTTTGACACCGTATTTTTTATGTAGCTCTTGTAATCTCGTCTCGTTAGAACGATTACTTACAGTAATTTGTTCACCTTTAACAACATTTGCATGTAACAAGCCACCAATAATAGCTTCAGCAATAGAGCCTGCACCGAGAAAGGAAATGTTTTGAATAGACATGATGTTCCTCCTTTAATTTTGGTTAGAAATTCTTATAAATGTACATACATTCGTTTTCTTATAGGAAACACCTCTTTTTATCTGAAAATAATGACAAATATATATAGAAGTTGTAAACTGAAGAAGTATTCATTTTTGAACCGGAAAGAGACAGGGGGGCTAAGCATGACGGCGATTCACCGAATGGAGATTCCTGTACCATTTGCAGTGGAAACTGTGAATGTGTTTTTAGTTGAGGGGGAGACATTAACATTAATTGATACAGGGACGAATACAGAAGAGGCAAGGAATGCGTTAGAAAGTCAATTAGGTGCATTAGGATATACGATAGAAGATATTGAAACAGTAGTCATTACGCATCATCATGCAGATCATTGTGGACTTTTAAATATATTTTCTGAGAAGACGAATATTATTGGACATCCTTGGAATGAGCCTTGGATCACACAAAATCCAGAATTTTTAAAGCGGTATCATGAATTTTTTAGAGAGACGGCCTTACAGTTTGGTGTGCCAGCAGCATTTTTGAAAGACGAGTCGTTATTGACGACGAGGACACTTAAATATTCTTGTAATAGATCGTTAACGCATACTGTGAGAGAAGGAGATCGTATTAATTCTTTGCCTGGATTTACAGTGCTTGAAACACCAGGCCATGCTTCTACTCATATTTCTTTATATAGAGAATCTGATGGAATATTAATTGGTGGAGATGCTCTCATTAGTCATATTTCTTCGAATCCAATACTAGAACCACCATATGAAGGGCAAACAGAACGGGCACGCCCATTACTACAATATAATCAAACATTACAGCGTTTAAGCGAAATGAATATTTCACGCATTTTATCAGGGCATGGGGAAGATGTTCTAAATGTGAAACAACTTATTGAAACGAGATTACAAAAGCAAGAAACACGTGCTTTTAAAGTGCTTGAGTTATTAAAGGAAAAACCAATGACAGCATTTGAAGTATGTGTAAAACTATTTCCGGTATTATATAAAGAACAATTACCACTTACTATTTCAGAAACGGTTGGACAATTGGACTATTTAGCATATAATCAACAAGTGATGATTGATGAGTCATCGCAACAATTGATTTATTATGCAAAGTAGGTGACAGCAATGACAGGACGTTTACAAAATAAAGTAATCGTCATTACAGGTGCTTCTAGTGGGATTGGTGAGCAAGTTGCAATGCAAGTTGCAGCACAGGGAGCGACTCCAGTATTAATGGCTCGAACAGAAGAGAAACTACAAGCGTTAGTAGACAAAATTAAAGAAACTTATAATACGCCTTGCTATTATTATGTATTAGATGTAAGTGAAGAGATGGAAGTACAGTCTGTTTTTTCAAAGGTATTACAAGAAGTGGGACGTATTGATATATTAGTAAACAATGCGGGATTTGGTATTTTTAAAACGTTTGAAGATGCGTCAATGGGTGAAGTAAAAGATATGTTCCAAGTAAATGTATTTGGATTAGTAGCATGTACGAAAGCGGTACTACCTTATATGGTAAACAAGAATGAAGGACATATTATTAATATTGCTTCACTTGCTGGAAAAATTGCAACTCCGAAATCGAGTGCTTATGCAGCAACGAAACATGCCGTATTAGGATTTACGAATAGTTTACGCATGGAATTAGCGAATACAGATATTTATGTTACAGCAATTAATCCAGGTCCGATAGATACAAACTTTTTTGAAATAGCGGATCAATCTGGTACATATGTAAAGAATATGGGACGTTACATGTTAAAACCAACATACGTAGCAGAACAAATCGTAAAGTCGATGCACACGAAAAAACGTGAAGTAAACTTACCGAAGTGGATGGGCATTGGTCCGAAACTTTATGCTTTATTCCCAGGTTTATTTGAGCGTGTTGCAGGTAAATCATTAAGTAAAAAATAGGAGATTTCCATATGGAAATCTCCTATTTTTTATTGTTTTCCAGTTACATAATCATAAACAATATCCTCAATTTCCTCGTATAAATCAATTTCAATATTTGAATGAGTCACCGTTTGAATATGTTTCACTAGCATTTCCTGATCTTCTTTTGATATTGGACTGCATTGATATTGTTGAAAACTTTTTATAATCATTTTCTCAATTAATTTTTCGTTCATATTTTTCCCCGCCTGTATGTACGTATGTATTGTTTTATTGTACTTGAAGTGAAATAAAAAAACTACTATGCACTATTTTTGTATAAAAATTCGGTTGAGTATATTATTTTTCTAATAAAATTAAGTTTTTTTAGATTTAAAAATTTATAAATATTTAATTGACTCTATAAATATACAATATTATAATCATACTTAATTTAAAGAATCGATATGAGGAGGAACTTATGAAAGTCGCAATTATTGGAGCCACTGGATATGGGGGCATTGAGTTAATTCGTTTATTAGAACAACATCCATATTTTTCGATAGCATCTCTCCATTCTTTTTCACAAGTTGGTGAGTGTATAACAAATGTATATCCTCATCTTCGAAATGTCCTTTTTCATACGTTACAAGAAATTGATGTGGAGACGATAGGAAAAGAAGCAGAAATCGTATTTCTAGCAACCCCAGCAGGAGTATCGGCGGAGTTAACTCCTAAGTTATTAGCAGAAGGTTTAAAAGTAATTGACCTATCTGGAGACTTTCGTATGATAGATCCTTCGTCATATGAACTGTGGTATAAAAGGCCAGCAGCGAAAGAAGAAATTCTTAGAAAAGCAGTGTATGGGTTAAGTGAATGGAAAAGGACTGGGATTCAAAAGGCAAATTTAATTGCAAACCCAGGATGTTTTGCTACAGCCACATTGCTAGCGATAGCGCCGTTAGTACGTAGCGGCATGATTGAAGAAGATTCGATTATTATTGATGCGAAATCAGGGGTATCAGGAGCAGGTAAAACACCAACAACAATGACTCACTTTCCTGAGCTATATGATAACTTGCACATTTATAAAGTGAATGAGCATCAGCACGTTCCAGAGATTGAGCAAATGCTTACAGAATGGAATAGTGAATCACAGCCAATTACATTTAGCACACATTTAATACCGATATCACGAGGAATCATGATTACACTTTATGCAAAAGTAAAACAAAAGATGGAAATAAAGCAACTTCAAAAATTGTATGAAGAAACGTATGAACAATCGCCTTTCATCCGAATTTGTACGCAAGGGAAATTTCCAAGTCCAAAAGAAGTGAGAGGCTCAAATTATTGTGATATTGGCATAGCTTACGATGAAAGAGCTGAAAGAGTTACGGTCGTTTCTGTTATAGACAATATGATGAAAGGCGCGGCTGGGCAAGCGATTCAAAATGCAAACATAATAGCGGGACTAGAAGAGACAACAGGTTTACAACATATACCGCTTTATGTATAAGGGGGACATGGTGATTAAAGTAGCGTCTATTACAAAATTAGAAAATGGTTCAATTGTAACGCCGAAAGGCTTTTCGGCAATTGGTACTGCAAATGGTTTAAAAAAGGAGAAAAAGGATTTAGGTGCCATCGTTTGTGATGTACCAGCATCATGTGCCGCTGTGTATACAACGAATCAAATACAAGCAGCTCCTTTGCAAGTAACGAAGGATAGTATAACGGCAGAAGGGAAGTTACAAGCAATTATCGTTAATAGTGGAAATGCAAATGCTTGTACTGGAATGAAAGGATTACAAGACGCATACGAGATGCGCGCATTAGGGGCGGAACATTTTGGGATGAAAGAAAATTACGTTGCAGTAGCTTCAACAGGTGTAATTGGTGTTCCACTGCCGATGGATATAATCCGAAAGGGAGTTGCAACTCTTATACCGACGAAGGAAGAAAGTGAAGCATATTGTTTTTCTGAAGCAATTTTAACGACGGATCTTATAATGAAAGAAACTTGCTATGAAATGATTATTGATGGGAAGAAAGTGGCGATTGCGGGTGTTGCAAAAGGTTCAGGGATGATTCATCCGAATATGGCAACGATGCTTAGTTTTATTACGACAGATGCTCATATAGAGCATGACGTATTGCAAACAGCGTTATCCGAAATTACGAATCATACATTTAATCAAATTACGGTAGATGGAGATACTTCTACGAATGATATGGTCATCGTTATGGCAAGTGGATTATCAGAAACAAGGCCGATAAATATGGAACATACAGATTGGGAAACTTTCGTATGTGCTTTACAGCAAGTATGTGAAGATTTAGCGAAAAAAATTGCGCAAGATGGTGAAGGAGCTACGAAGTTAATAGAAGTAAATGTGCTAGGAGCTCAAACGAATGAAGAGGCAAAAAAAATTGCAAAGCAAATAGTCGGTTCGAGTCTTGTGAAAACAGCAATACATGGTGAAGACCCAAACTGGGGGCGAATTATTAGCAGTATTGGACAAAGTGAAGTAGCTATTCATCCGAACACAATTGACATTACTCTTCAATCTATATCGGTATTAAAAAATAGTGAGCCTCAAATATTTTCTGAAGAAGAAATGAAAGAGAGATTACAAGAAGATGAAATAGTCATTAATGTGTACTTACACTTAGGTGAAGAGACAGGATCAGCTTGGGGCTGTGACTTAAGCTATGAATATGTGAAAATAAATGCTTGTTATCGTACATAAGGAGAGAGAAGATGAGCGATTATATTGTAGTGAAATGCGGCGGTAGTATGTTGAATCAATTAAATGCTGTGTTTTTTGATTGTATAAAGAAATTGCAACAGAAGTATAAAGTGGTGATTGTTCATGGTGGTGGGCCAGAAATTGATGCCAAATTAAAAGATTGTAACATCAACGTAGAAAAAAGAGATGGATTACGCGTAACACCAAAAGAAGTTATGGATGTTGTTCAAATGGTGCTATGCGGAAGTACGAATAAAAAACTCGTAATGAATTTACAAAAGCATAATTTACTTGCTGTAGGTTGTTCAGGGTGTGACGGTAATTTACTTCAAGTTCAACCTGTCAGCGAGGAGATAGGATATGTGGGAGAAGTAAGTTATGTAGAAACAGCCTTATTAAAAGGATTAATAAATATGGGGTATATTCCTGTTATTGCTCCAATCGGGGTAAATGGTAATGAAATTTATAACATAAATGCGGACAATGCTGCAGCTGGGATTGCGGCCGCGTTAGGGGCAAAAGAGCTGATTTTTATTACGGATGTAGATGGAATATTACATGAAGGGAATTTGGTAAAGGAAACGGATGAATCTGAAATTGCAACTTTTATAGAAACAGGTGTTATTACAGGTGGGATGATTCCGAAAGTACAGGCGGCACTAGCATCATTAAAAATGGGAGTGCAAAAGATAAGTATTGTGAATGGTACAAAAGATTTTACTGAGGTTACGGGAGAGTGTATTGGAACGACGGTAACGAAAGGTGTGAGTATTGCATGACGAGTCATCTTTTTCAAACGTATGGCAGAAGAACTATTGAGTTTGTAAAGGGAACTGGAACGAAAGTTATTGATAATAAAGGTAAGCAATATTTAGATTTTACATCAGGAATTGGCGTATGTAATTTAGGACATTGTCACCCTACTGTTCTCAAAGGTGTACAAGAGCAACTTGATGATATATGGCATATATCTAACCTGTTTACAAACAGCTTACAAGAAGAAGTTGCGTCATTATTAACAGAAAATAGAGCATTAGATTATGTGTTTTTCTGTAATAGTGGGGCAGAGGCAAATGAAGCGGCTTTAAAGTTAGCACGTAAGCATACTGGAAAATCTCTCGTCGTAACATGCCAGCAGTCTTTTCACGGTAGAACATTTGGAACGATGAGTGCAACAGGCCAAGATAAGGTAAAAGAAGGATTTGGTCCATTACTTCCATCTTTTTTACATATCCCTTTTAACGATATTAAAGCATTAGAGGAAGTAATGAATGAAGAAGTTGCGGCGGTAATGGTAGAAGTAGTTCAAGGAGAGGGAGGAGTAATACCTGCTGATCTATCTTTTTTGAAAGAGATTGAAACATTATGTAATAAGTTCGGTTCCTTATTTATTATAGACGAAGTACAAACGGGGATAGGAAGAACTGGAACACTATTCGCTTATGAACAAGTGCGAATAGAGCCTGATATCGTTACCGTTGCAAAAGCACTTGGGAATGGGATTCCTGTCGGAGCAATGATTGGCCGGAAAGAGCTCGGAACGTCGTTTACTGCAGGATCACACGGTTCAACTTTTGGCGGGAATTACATCGCGATGGCTGCAGCGAAAGAAGTATTGCAAGTAAGTAAAAGACCATTGTTTTTAAAAGAAGTACAAGAAAAAGGCGAGTATGTATTAGAGAAGTTGCAAGAGGAATTACAGCATGTCGAATGTATTCAAAATATACGTGGTAAGGGGCTTATGATTGGGATTGAGTGTAAGCATGAAGTTGCAAGTTTTATAGAACAACTAGAAAACGAAGGACTTCTCGTATTACAAGCAGGCCCTAATGTTATAAGACTATTACCGCCACTCATTGTCACGAATGAAGAGTTAGAACAGGCAGTATATATAATAAAAAAAGTAGTTTGTACAAAAAACGTATCAATCATATAAGGGGGAAGTTTCATGTCAACTGTACAAGTACCGAAATTAAATACGAAAGATCTTTTAACACTAGAAGAATTAACGAAAGAAGAAATTATTTCTTTAATTGAGTTCGCTATATATTTAAAAAAGAATAAGCAAGAGCCTTTATTACAAGGCAAAATATTAGGGCTTATTTTTGATAAGCATTCAACTCGTACTCGTGTATCTTTTGAAGCGGGAATGGTACAACTCGGGGGACATGGTATGTTTTTAAGTGGGAAAGAGATGCAAATGGGAAGAGGAGAAACCGTTTCAGATACTGCGAAAGTATTATCGCAGTATATTGACGGGATCATGATACGTACATTCTCACACGCGGATGTAGAAGAGCTTGCAAAAGAATCGAGTATTCCTGTTATTAATGGATTAACGGATGACCATCATCCTTGTCAAGCATTGGCAGACCTCATGACGATATATGAAGAAACAAATACATTTAAAGGAATAAAATTAGCTTACGTAGGTGACGGAAATAATGTATGTCATTCATTGTTGTTAGCTAGTGCAAAAGTTGGAATGCATATGACTGTTGCAACGCCTATAGGGTATGAACCGAATGAGGAGATTGTAAAAAAAGCGTTAGCGATTGCCAAGGAAACAGGAGCTGAAATTGAAGTTTTGCATGATCCTGAATTAGCGGTGAATGAAGCAGATTTCATTTATACTGACGTTTGGATGAGCATGGGGCAAGAGGGCGAAGAAGAGAAATATTCTTTATTTCAACCTTACCAAATCAATAACGAACTTGTTAAGCATGCGAAACAAACATATCGTTTCTTACACTGTTTACCTGCCCATCGTGAAGAAGAAGTAACAGGCGAAATTATAGATGGACCACAGTCTATCGTATTTGAGCAAGCTGGTAATCGATTGCATGCTCAAAAAGCGTTATTAGTGAGTTTATTTAGAAATGTAGAAGAGCCTTCCTAAAAGGGAGGTTTTTTTATATTAAAATGTCGGATGTATATTTGGTTAACCATTTCGATATCATTTATAATAAAAGAGAAAACTAAATTTGTTTTTCAGAGTGTGTAAGGACATACTACATATAAAAATATAGTTAAAGAGATGATGAGGGTGAAAACAACTAAGAAAACATATTCGTTTTTTCAGCGGATGTGGAGAATATTAAAGTTTCAATATTATAAGTTGCTTCGATCGCCAGAAGGCGCAAAGAAAGTATCGTTAGGGTTTGCTATAGGATTCGGCTTAGAAATGTTAGTCATTTATACGGCATCGCTCGTATATGTAATATTTTATCCAATCGTCAGGTTAGCAAAGGGATCTTTCCCTGCGGCAGTTATTGGCAATATTATTGGGAAAATATCGTTTCTCCCAGTATTTTTATTTCCGCTTGCGTATGCGCTAGGAAAAATGATTTATCCATTCCATGTACAGAAAATTCATCATGAACCATTTACGGTATCGGACTTGTTTTCAAGTCACATTTTTACGATATTAAAGAGCTTATTACAAAGTGAAGTGTATGTATTAATTGGAATGACGATTTTAGGAGTTGTGTTTGGTCTCATTTCGTATTTCGTTGTGCATTATTTATACGAAAAGAACCGTAAGTTACGCTTGAAGAAAAGGAAGAAACGAGTGAGAGAACCACTTGTACAATTATAAACAATGTCACATCCATTTTCTCCTTTGAATATGTTTAAGAAAAAGGAGGAGAGGATAATGTATTATTATTACGTACCTCAAGTATATCCATATGTAAATTATTATCCGGTTTATGATACGAGTAGACAATACGAATTATATCGGCAACAACAATTACAGCAATTATCACAAATACCACAATTACCACAACAACAGCCTACACAGGAAAAAAAACCATATTTAACAACATGGCCATATTCCAATGTGTACTATGGTAACTATTACGAATCATAAAGCTGCTTCTATTTAGAAGCAGCTTTATACGTTTGTTTTCAAAATTAAATTTTGAATGGTTTGAAGAGAATGAATGAGCTTTTCGCGCTCTTCCTCAGATAATGTTTGGAAATTTTCTTTTAGTTTGTCTAAAATGAATTGCTGATACTGATTTACTAATAATTTCCCTTCAGCTGTTAGGGAAATTAAAATGACCCGTCGATCTTTTTCGCTATAATGACGCTCTATTAGTTCTTCTTGAATAAGTTTGTTTAATAGAGGTGTCATGTTAGGCCGTGAAATCGCTAGCCGCTTGCCGATTTCGGAAACTGCTAATGTGCCGTTTTCATGCAAAAGCAGTAATACTTGTGTATGTGATGGCGGCATATGTCTTTGAGAAGAAAATTCTCCAGGAAGCATAAATTTGCGATAAAAAAGAGGCACTAGCGAAAGAAGATGATCAACAATACGTTCCCACTCGCGTGATTCCATATAAAGGCCCCCTTCCACTATCATTGTAACAAAAAAGACATGTTATAAAAATAGAATTGTTTCATGGGAATTTTAATATTTGTAGGCCAATACTTTTTTTGTAAATGAATCGGCAATAATCGTATAGCCTTTATCATTTGGGTGTACTTGGTCAAAGAGCAATTCTTTTTTATCATTCGATATTAATTTACGAATTGGCAAAACGATAGATGGTTGATTCACTTTTGCAATGGAATAAACGGATTCATTCCAGCCGTCTAAAAACATATCTGCATAACTTGCGATGGAGTCATCGAGTTGTAACGGGTTATAGAGTTCAGAAAGAATGAGTAAAGCATCCGGATTTTGATCTCGGACTGTCTTTACAATATTTTTTACATCCGCTTCAAAATGAGCTTTTTCTTTATTTAACATTTTAATACCGTCTATAACACCGACATCACGATTTAAGCGAAATAAATTATTTCCCCCAATATTAATTGTAATGATATTTGCTGCTCTAATTTTTTGCTTTACATCTTCTGATTGAACTTTTTTAGCGAGACGATCTGTTGTAAGACCGTTTATCCCAAGGTTTTCTACAGTAATTGGTTTATGAATTTGTGCTTCTATTTGTTTAGAGGCTAATTCAGCAAATCCACCTTGTGTTGATCCATATCCTTTGGCGAGCGAATCACCTAGTACGAGATGATAAAAGGAATCGTTTGTTTGCTTATCAATCCAACTTGGAGTAGATGTTTTTTCTTCGGGTTCATTTTGTTTTGTCTCGTCGTTCTTTTCAAAATAAGAATAAGAAATGATCAGAAGGAGGAGACAAACAATTGTTAAGATGACTTTTTTCATAAATTCATCCTCCTTGTAATTGGTAATTGTATCATATTCAGCAGTATTAGCAATGTAAGGGCATATTATATGTTTATGAAAAGTTTATAATAACTTTACAGAAAATTTGTTGAAGTTTGTCAAAAAATATTGACGATAGGAAAGAACTTTATATATGATAATGTCAGATAAGGTGAAATTTTAATTAGTGGGAGCTTTATTTCCTATTAATTGTTAGTCTTCATCAATCGAGCGTTTAAGGGGACTACTCGTTAGCGCAGGGTGAAATGAAAATTGTGTCTCTAATAGAAGAAAAAAGGTATGTGGTTAGAGACAGATAGGGATTCATTTCATTATTTCTGGTAATTGTATAAGGGGGATTTTTTGTGAAAAAGTCAAAAAAAATGCTAGCTGGAGCAACTCTTGCGATTGGTGTAATGGCACCGCAAGTAATGCCAGCAACAGCTCATGCAGATGAGAACACTGGGGAGAGTACAGTTAACTTACGAATTCTAGAAACATCAGATATTCACGTTAACTTAATGAATTACGATTATTATCAAACGAAAACAGATAATAAAGTAGGTCTTGTACAAACGGCAACACTCGTTAATAAAGCACGTGAAGAAGTGAAAAACTCTGTCCTATTTGATGATGGGGATGCATTACAAGGGACACCGCTTGGGGATTACGTAGCGAATAAAATAAAAGATCCGAAGAATCGTGTGGATCCTAGTTATACACATCCATTATATCGTGTAATGAATTTAATGAAGTATGACGTCATCTCTCTTGGGAATCATGAATTTAACTACGGTTTAGATTATTTAAAGGAAGTGACTAGTAAAACAAAAATTCCGGTTATTAACTCGAATGTCTACAGAGATGACCATGATGGTAATGATGAGAATGACGAGCATTACTTTGATAGACCATATCATATTTTAGAGAAAGAAGTAGTGGATGAAGCAGGCCAAAAACAAATAGTGAAAATTGGTGTAATGGGATTTGTTCCACCACAAATTATGAATTGGGATAAAGCGAATTTAGAAGGACAAGTTAAAGCGAAAGATATAGTTGAAACAGCGAAGAAAATGGTACCAAAAATGAAAGCAGAAGGTGCAGATGTTATCGTTGCACTAGCTCATTCCGGTGTTGATAAAAGTGGATACAACGTTGGTATGGAAAACGCGTCGTATTATTTAACAGAGGTTCCTGGCGTAAATGCAGTATTAATGGGACATTCACATACTGAAGTGAAGGATGTATTTAATGGTGTTCCAGTTGTAATGCCGGGTGTTTTTGGTAGTAACTTAGGTATTATTGATATGCAATTGAAGAAGGTAAATGGAAAATGGGAAGTGCAAAAAGATCAGTCTAAGCCGCAACTTCGTCCGATTGCTGATAGTAAAGGTAATCCATTAGTAGAATCTGATCAAAAATTAGTTAATGAAATTAAAGATGAACATGAAAAGACAATCGAATATGTAAATACACATGTAGGTGAAACGAAAGCACCAATTAATAGTTATTTTTCATTAGTACAAGATGATCCTTCCGTACAAATTGTGACAAATGCGCAAAAATGGTATGTAGAACAAGAACTTAAAAAACCAGAATACGAAAAGATTAAAGATATTCCAGTTTTATCTGCAGGAGCACCATTTAAAGCAGGTGGCCGAAACGGTGCGACATATTATACTGATATTCCAGCTGGAACGTTAGCAATTAAAAACGTTGCAGATTTATACGTGTATCCAAATACGTTATATGCTGTAAAAGTAAATGGGGCACAAGTGAAAGAATGGCTTGAAATGTCTGCAGGTCAGTTTAATCAAATTGATCCAAAGAAAACAGAAGAACAGCCGTTAGTAAATATAGGCTATCCTACATATAACTTCGATATTTTAGATGGCTTAAAATACGAAATTGATGTAACACAACCGGCGAAATACGATAAAGATGGAAAAGTTGTAAATGCAAATGCTAATCGTATTGTAAATATGACATATGAAGGTAAGCTAGTAGCTGACAAGCAAGAGTTCATCGTCGCTACAAATAACTATCGTGGAAGTAGCCAAACGTTCCCAGGTGTAAGTGAAGGGGAAGTTGTATACCAATCACAAGATGAAACACGTCAAATCATTGTGAAGTATATGCAAAAAATAAAAAATATTGATCCAGCAGCTGATCAAAATTGGACGTTTAAACCGATTGTTGCAGATAAATTAAATACAACATTTGATTCTTCACCAAATGCACAAAAGTATATAAAGAAAGATGGGAACATATCATATGTTGGACCATCTGAAAATGAATTTGCTAAATATGCAATTGATATAACGAAGAAGAATGATGATAAAGAAACTGGTGGAGAAAACCCAACAATACCACCAAAAGGTGATGGAGAAAACCCAACAACACCACCAAAAGGTGATGGAGAAAACCCAACACCACCAACAGAAGAAGGTAATAATGGTAATGAACCAAAGCAAGATGGAAATAATACCGGATCTGGACAAACTACAACAGATGATCAAAATACAAAAGAAACAACAACAACTGTAAGTGAAAATAAAGAAGCTGAAAAAGATGAACGTGATTTACCGAAAACAGGTGCAAGTATTGCTTCTACAATTGGAGCTGGTCTTGCGTTTGTTGGAGCGGGATTACTTATGTTATTTAGAAGAAAGAAAGCGAATAGATAGTCGAGAAATATAAAAAGGATTACCGATTTGGTAATCCTTTTTGTTATATTATGAAACTGGTACTGCTTTTTCTTTTTTCCATGAAAGACCGAATCCAGTAAAGCCGACGATAATGGTTACGACTGGACACGCTAAACAGAAGATTGCGTATGGCAGGTAATCGAATGTTGGAACGCTAAGAACGTTTGTTAAGAATACGCCACTGACACCCCATGGTACGAGTGGATTAATTACTGTACCAGCATCTTCTAATACTCGTGATAAATTACGACGCTCTAAACCGACTTCATCGTATTTATTAGCAAATGCTTGTCCTGTTAAAACGATGGATAAGTACTGCTCACCGAGTAAGAAGTTTACACCAATTGCAGTTGAAGCAGTAGAAATAATTAAGCGTGTGCTATTTTTTACGAAGCTAGAGATAATATTCATCAGCTGCGCTATAATGCCCATTCCTTGTAATAATCCTCCCATACAAAGAGCTAGGAAAATAAGAGCGATTGACATCATCATACTTTGCAGACCACCGCGAGATAATAAGCTATCAATATCTTTAATACCAGTTTTAGAAACGTATCCGTCTTGCATAATTTTCATTAAATCCGCTAAAGAAGTGCTAGGTTTAAAAATAAAGAGAATAATAATCCCTACCACAATTCCTGCAAGTAATGTTGGAACTGCGGGTACCTTTTTAAATGCGAATAGGAACAGTAATAAAATGGGAATCAGCGTAACGATAGAAATCGTTGCATTTTTTTCTAGTGTGTTGATAAATGCTGAGAAATCAACGTTTCCACCAGATCCGCTTCCTAAAATGAAAAATGCGATAAAAGCAATAATGAAAGCTGGTACTGTTGTCCAAAGCATGTTACGAATATGTTCAAATAAATCTACACCCGTTACAGCAGGCGCTAAGTTTGTTGTATCAGATAAAGGAGACATTTTATCTCCAAAGAATGCACCAGAAATAATTGCACCAGCAATAAGAGCTGGATCGTATCCAAGGGCAGTACCCATTCCCATAAAGGCAAGTCCTACAGTTGCAGCAGTTGTAAATGCACTACCGATACTCGTTCCAACAATTGCACAAACAACAAAAACAGTTGGAACGAAAATTTTTGGAGATACAAGTTGGAAGCCGTATACCATTAAAGTCGGAATAGTTCCAGCTGCGATCCAAACGCTAATTAATACGCCTACAAGTAAGAAAATAAATATAGATGGAATACCAGCTGAAATACTACTAATCATCCCTTTCTCCATAGTAGACCAAGAGATTTTCTTCAGGAATCCAAATGCTAATAAAAGAACGATACCAAATAAAATTGGGATGTGTGGTGAAACTTCTAATTGAATAACACTAAAACCAATACAGAAAAAGATAAAAATTGTTAAAAGAACAGACTCAATTTTTGAAACCATTGTTTTCCCCTCCTAAGTAATGTGAAATAGCTCTTTTTTATATAAAATTCGCCAATATTGTATATTTCCTTCTAAATTTTAGAATTTTGTGACAAATTACCGGTAATTGTTGGTTCTTCTATATGATGCGGAAATGATTGGATAAAAAAACGTCCCTGCATATAATTATGCAGGGACGAAGAAATCGCGGTACCACCCTAGCTTGTGAAATGAATGTATCACAAAATAAAGGGTCATATGATATGCGCTTATAAAATAAAAAACGCCCCTGCAATATATGCAGGGACGAAAAATTCGCGGTACCACCCTAAATTGTGAAACAGTGTCGTTTCACCACTCTTTAGACATAACGGTCTATAACCGTCTTTCACTACTCCTCACGTTTCGTAAAAGAAGCTCCAGGGGGTAATTCATAATTCGCTCTGTACTGGTTCGCACCGACCACCAGCTCTCTGAAATCAGAAATCGAAATACTACTAAATCCTATCATCGCCGATTCATATGATGTTAGTTAAATTTTTATCACATTTTCATCTTAAATGTCAATAAAAATATTAAATGTTTTTTTAGGGAAATAAAGGAGAATTGTTTTAAAGCTCTAATTTTGTACGTTATAATGAATTTGAAAGGGGAGGAAAGAGTGAAGAAAAAAATAATTCTTTTTACCACCTTACTAGTCGTTGGCGGAAGTGCTGGAATTTACACAGCTTTTGCGGCTGAATCAGAGCAGTTGAAACAAAAACAAATACAACAGTCAGAAGTGAAGAAAGTAAAAGAAATAGAAGAGAAGAAATCAATGGAAAAAGCAGCAGAGAAACTAGGAGTTTCTACTGAGGGGAAAACAAAAGAAGAGGTTACGAAAGAAGTAAATACCGCTAGGTTTGAGAAGCGTCATGATTTATTAATTGAGCACGCTAAACAACTTGGAATTGATACAGAGGGAAAAAAAGATGAAGAAATTATTTTAGAAATTGGAAAGATACAGCATGGAAAGTAGAACAACTTATCGTATGATAAGTTGTTCTTTTTTAAGAACTATTTGATTTTAAAATAATTGACAGTCATTCGGATTTAATGTTAACTATATTTATAAACAAGTTAACATTAGGAGTGACAGTTGTGACAATAAATAGTAGAACGATTGAAAAATCATCTTATACATATGAAGAATTAGCAGAGAAAAATAAAGCTTACGTATGGCACCCATTTACACAAATGAAAGATTATTTAGAAGAAGATCCTGTCATTATTGAACGTGGAGAGGGAAGAAAGCTATACGATGTAAATGGTAATGAATATTGGGATGGTGTTTCATCTATATGGTTAAATGTTCACGGACATCAAGTACCGGAATTAGATGAAGCAATTCGTGAGCAATTAAATAAAATTGCTCATTCTACTATGTTAGGACTTGCTAACGTTCCATCTATTTTATTAGCAGAAAAAATTATTGAGGTTGTACCAGATGGATTGAAGAAGGTATTCTATTCTGATTCAGGTTCTACCGCTGTTGAAATTGCAATTAAGATGGCTTTCCAATATTGGCAGCATAAAGGGAAACCAAAGAAACAAAGATTCGTTACATTAAAAGAAGCATATCACGGTGATACAATTGGAGCTGTTTCAGTAGGGGCAATAGACTTGTTTCACCAAGTGTATAGTTCGCTCTTATTTGATGCGATTAAAATGCCGTATCCATATACATATCGTTCTCCTTACGGAAATAATAAGGAGGAAATTGTAAAAAGCCATTTAGCAGAAATGGAAGAATTGTTGAAAGAAAAGCATGAAGAAGTAGCTGCCATCATTGTAGAGCCATTAATGCAAGGTGCTGGTGGAATGATTACAATGCCAAAAGGATATTTAAAAGGACTGCGCGATTTATGTACAAAGTACAATGTATTATTTATTACAGATGAGGTAGCGACTGGATTTGGGCGTACAGGGAAAATGTTTGCGTGTGAACATGAAAATGTGACGCCAGACATTTTAACTGCTGGTAAAGGTTTAACAGGTGGATATTTACCAATTGCAGTTACCGTAACGACAGATGAAATATATAATGCCTTCTTAGGAGAATATGAAGAACAAAAAACATTTTTCCATGGACATAGCTATACAGGCAATCCGTTAGGGTGTGCCGTAGCAATCGCGAATCTAGAACTATATGAAAAAACAAATTTAATAGAAGAAGTGGCACGTAAAACGGATTATGTGGCAGCGCAATTAGAAAAGCTCTTTGCGTATAAACATGTAGGTGATATTCGTCAGTGCGGATTAATGGTTGGTATCGAGCTTGTGAAGAATAAGGAAACGAAAGAAGCTTTTGACTGGACAGAAAGAGTCGGTGTTCAAGTATGTAAACGCTCAAGAGAGCTAGGTATGATTTTACGACCGCTAGGTAACACGATTGTATTTATGCCGCCACTTGCTTCTACTTTTGAAGAGATTGATGATATGTTACGCATCTTATATAAGGCAATCTCGGATGTTACGGAGGGAGAATAATGAGTGGTTTTTTCATAACAGCAACTGATACTGAAGTTGGAAAAACAGTAGTTGCAGGTGCTATAGCAGGTGTATTTAGAGAATTAGGATATAACGTAGGGGTATATAAACCGTTGCAAAGTGGGCATGTTGCATCAAACCCTGAGGGAGATGCGGCAAGGTTAAAAGTATTATCAGGTGTACCGACACAAGAAAATGAAATTTGCCCTTATTCTATTGAAGAACCACTTGCTCCGAGACTTGCCATGAAAAGAGCTGGAAGAGTAGTAAAGTTAAAAGAAATTACTGATTACTATAATGAACTATTAAAAGAGTTTAATAGCTTATTTGTAGAAGGAGCAGGTGGGCTTGCTGTCCCATATACAGAAGATGCTTTAGTAATTGATTTTGCAAAAGAATTACAGTTGCCTCTTATTGTAGTAGCTCGTCCTACATTAGGAACAGTAAATCATACAGTGTTAACGATTGCTTACGCAAAGGCGCATGGCTTAACCGTAGCGGGTGTCATTTTATCAGGTTGCAAAGAATGTGAAATGGAAAGAGTGCAAGAAAATAAAGAGATGATTGAAGAGTTGAGCGGGGTACCAGTTTTAGGATTATTACCATTCTTTGAAGGTGAGTTTACGAAAGAAGAAGTATTGGAATCTGCAAAAGAATATATTATGATTTCAAAATTAGAGGAGTTTATCCAAAATGAATCAAACGTGGCGGGCGCACCTTCAATCTAAATTACAACAATTACATAAGCAAGGGCAGTATCGAAATTTATATGTAACAGAGCAGGCAGAAGAGACTTGGCTTATTCGAGATAAAAAAAGGATGTTAAATTTAGCGTCAAATAATTATTTAGGGTTAGCTGGAGATGAAAGGTTAAAAGAAGCTGCTATTGCCTGTACAAAAAGATATGGAACTGGAGCGACTGCCTCTCGTCTCGTTGTAGGAAATCATCCATTATATGAAGAGGTTGAGAGAAGCATATGTGACTGGAAAGGTACTGAAAGAGCTTTAATTGTAAATAGTGGGTATACGGCAAATATAGGTGCCATATCTTCTTTAGCCTCTCGGCACGATATTGTTTTTAGTGATAAGTTAAATCACGCAAGTATTGTTGATGGAATCATATTAAGCGGGGCAGAGCATAAAAGGTATCGTCATAATGATTTGGATCATTTAGAGAAGCTTTTGAAAATGGCTTCGCCTGAAAAGAGGAAATTAATCGTAACAGATACCGTTTTTAGTATGGATGGTGATACTGCGTATTTGAGAGATTTAGTACAACTGAAAGAGAAATACGGAGCAATCATTATAGTCGATGAAGCACATGCGAGTGGAATATATGGAATCGGCGGAGCTGGATTATCTCACATAGAAAAAAATCTTTCTCAAAAAATTGATATACATATGGGGACGTTTAGCAAGGCTTTAGGGTGTTATGGTGCGTATTTGACAGGTGATGAAATTTATATAGAGTATTTACAAAATATGATGAGAAGCTTTATTTTTACTACAGCTTTACCACCAAGTACGTTAGGAGCGGTGCAAAAAGCAATTGAAATTGTAAAAGAAGATAACGAAAGAAGAGAGAACCTTATAGCAAATGGAGAATACTTCAGAACTAAATTAAGGGATGCTGGTTTTGATATTGGGAATAGTTCAACTCATATTGTACCGATTGTAGTCGGTTCAAATGAACATGCTTTACGGTTTAGTAAAAGGTTGCAAGAGGCAGGGATTGCGGCTATTGCAATTCGTCCGCCAACTGTGCCGGTTCATAGTTCTCGAATTCGCTTTGCAGTTACATCGCAACATACAATAGCTGATTTAAAATGGGCTATTGATCGAATTATTCACATTGCGAAAGAAGAGGAGATTTTCGTATGAACGAGCTAAAGATTATTTTTATTCCCGGATGGGGAATGGAAGAGAATATTTGGGATTTAGTAATTCCGTATTTTAAAGGATATCCTGTTCAATGCATAGATTGGCGTAATGTGAAAGAACGAAGTGAATTTGCGGAACGAATTATAGATGTAGCGCATAATGACAACGTAATTTTAGTTGGATGGTCACTAGGAGCGTTAGCAGCAGTTGAAGCTTATAAAAAGATTAAGGCAAAAGGCATCGTATTAATTGGTGGTACTGCTAAATTTACAAGTACGAGCGATTACAGTAACGGATGGAATGCTTTGCATGTAGAACGGCTGAAAAGAAATTTGGCGAGAAGGAAAGAAGATACGCTCAAGCGGTTTTATGAAAATATGTTTACGAAAGATGAGCTAAAAGAGAATAAAAACTTTGAAGACATTGTAGACCGTTTTAAAGGTGATTCTATTCAGTCTTTACAACTAGGTTTAGATTATTTAATAGAAACAGATATGAGAGAAGAACTAAAAGAAATTAAAGTACCTATACTACTTATTCACGGAGAACAGGATGTAATATGCCCATTGTCTGCGACACGTAGTATGACGGAGAATAGCAGCAGCGAGCTGAAAGTAGTAAGTGAAGCAGGGCATGCATTATGTGTAACGAATTTTGAATATTGTGCAAATGAGATAATTCAATTTGTAGAGGGGATACGACATGATCAACAAAACGTTACTACAAAAACGGTTTAATGGGGCAGCCGTATCTTACGATCGATATGCAAATGTACAAAAAAAGATGGCACATTCATTACTTTCAATCTTAAAGGAACGATATAGTGAAACGGCATCAATACGTATTTTAGAACTGGGATGCGGGACGGGGTATGTAACAGAACAATTATCAAAGTTATTTCCGAAAGCACATATTACAGCAGTTGATTTTGCTGAAAGTATGATTGCGATTGCGCAAACTAGACAAAATGTAAAAAATGTAACGTTTCACTGTGAAGATATTGAGCGATTACGATTAGAAGAATCATATGATGTCATTATTTCAAATGCTACATTTCAATGGTTAAATAATTTACAACAAGTGTTAAGAAATTTATTTCAACATTTGTCTATAGATGGCATATTACTCTTTTCAACGTTTGGACATGAAACATTTCAAGAATTGCATGCTTCGTTCCAACGTGCGAAAGAAGAAAGAAATATAAAAAATGAAACATCGATTGGTCAACGTTTTTATTCAAAAGATCAGTTGCTTCATATATGTAAGATAGAAACAGGGGATGTGCATGTTTCTGAAACATGTTACATAGAGAGTTTTACAGAAGTTAAGGAGTTTCTGCATTCTATTCGAAAAGTAGGAGCAACTAATAGCAATGAAGGATCATATTGTCAAAGTCCCTCACTCTTTCGTGCGATGCTGCGCATATACGAAAGAGACTTCACGGGAAATGAAGGGATAATGGCAACGTATCATGCTTTATTTATGCATATAACAAAAGAGGGGAAGAGATGAAATGAAACAAGTACAAACAAAAAGGGATTGGAAAAAACTTGCATACGACGTAGTGGAAGAAAAGATGATTACGAAAGAAGATGCAATAGCGATATTAGAAGCTGATGATACAGAAGTTTTAGAAATTATGAATGCAGCTTACATTATTCGCCATCATCACTTTGGTAAGAAAGTAAAATTGAATATGATTATTAATACGAAATCTGGATTATGTCCTGAAGATTGTGGATATTGCTCACAGTCTATTATTTCAGAAGCACCAATTGATAAATATGCATGGTTAACGCAGGAGAAAATTGTAGAAGGGGCACATGAAGCAATACGCCGTAAAGCAGGTACATATTGTATTGTAGCGTCTGGTCGTCGTCCGACGGATAAAGAGGTAAATCACGTAATTGGAGCAGTTAAGGAAATTCGTGAAACGACAGACTTGAAGATTTGTTGTTGTTTAGGTTTCTTAAATGAAGATCAAGCAGGACGTTTAGCGGAAGCAGGCGTGCATCGTTATAACCACAACTTAAATACACATGCAAATAATTACGATAGTATTTGTTCAACGCATACGTATGATGATCGTGTTGATACAGTTCAAAAAGCGAAACAAGCTGGTATTTCACCATGCTCTGGAGCGATTTTTGGCATGGGAGAAACAATTGAAGAGCGTGCTGAAATTGCATTTGAATTACAACGTATAGATGCAGATTCTATCCCTTGTAATTTCCTTGTTGCTGTAAAGGGGACACCTCTTGAAGGGCAAAAAGAGTTAACGCCAGTAGAATGTTTAAAAGTACTGGCAATGATGCGTTTTGTAAACCCAACAAAAGAAATTCGTATTTCAGGAGGACGTGAAATCAATTTACGTTCTGTACAGCCAATCGGTTTATTTGCAGCGAATTCTATTTTTGTCGGGGACTACTTAACGACAGCTGGACAAGAGCCGACTGCGGACTGGGGTATGATTGCAGATTTAGGATTTGAGATTGAAGAATGTGCATTATAAGATAGATGAAAAAGCAAACTTGTAAAAGGGTTTGCTTTTTTTGTAAATAAAATGTAATAAATAGTTGTGAACGCTTGGTATTATTGGTTTTTGAGCGAAAAAAAGAATTTTTGTGGACGAATTTTCCAAGCCCTAGTTGTACATAGTAAATATGTAATTTATATTGGGTTGGAGGATTTTACATGTACAAATACATATTAGCGATTATGACTTGTTTAATTTTAATAAAAGCAATAAGTTCTGATCCAGTTAAGGCTGCTGAAAATCCTGAACAAAAAGAGATGCAACAAAGAATCGAACAACACTTTCGAACGAAAGCTGAACATTTTGGATTGAAAACGGAAGGAAAAGATTTAAAGGAAGTTAGAAAAGAAATTACTATTATAGAAGAAGCGAAAAAAAGAGAGAATGTATGGAGAACAGCACAAGCTCTTCATATAAAAACAGAAGGAAAAACGATGAATGAATTAATAAAAGATGTACAAAAAAAGGTGAAAAAATAAAAAGAGGCCGCAGCCTCTTTTTTTATGCCCATTGTTTTGATAAGTGAGCCATTTCAATTGCAGCAACAGCTGATTCATATCCTTTATTACCAGCTTTCGTACCTGCGCGTTCAATCGCTTGTTCAATTGTTTCTGTCGTTAATACGCCGAAAATAACTGGGATGTCCATTTGTAGTGATAAAGACGCAACACCTTTTGCTACTTCATTACAAACGTAATCGTAGTGAGTTGTAGCACCTCGGATTACAGTACCTAATGTAATAACAGCATCATACTTTCCGCTACTAGCCATCTTTTTAGCGATTAAAGGAATTTCAAATGCACCAGGAACCCAAGCAACATCAATATCATTTTCTTCTACACCGTGACGCTTTAATCCGTCTAAAGCACCGCCAAGTAACTTACTTGTAATAAATTCATTAAAACGTCCAACAACAACTCCAACTTTTAATCCTGTACCAACCAAATGACCTTCGAATACCATAATAAATCTCTCCTTTAATTATAAGTTTAGTAAGTGTCCTAATTTGTTTACTTTCGTTTGTAAATACGATTTATTCTCTTCTTTTGCTGGCGTTTGCAACGGTACACGCTCGACTACTTCTAAATCGTAACCTTGTAAGCCAGCAATTTTTCTTGGGTTATTCGTTAATAATCGTAAACTTTGTAAACCTAAATCTTTTAATATTTGTGCACCGATACCGTAATCACGAAGATCAGCAGGGAAGCCGAGTTTTTCATTTGCTTCTACAGTATCAAATCCTTCTTCTTGTAATTTATAAGCACGAAGCTTATTAAGAAGCCCAATGCCTCTTCCTTCTTGTCTCATATAAAGAAGAACACCTTTTCCTTCACGCTCAATTTGAGCAAGTGCTGCATGGAGTTGTGGTCCGCAATCGCAGCGATGTGAACCGAATACATCTCCTGTTAAGCATTCAGAATGAACACGCACAAGTACCGGTTCACCTATTGAAATATCACCTTTTACAAGTGCGATATGTTCTTTCGTATCTAATGAGTTAGAATAGCCAATTGCGTGGAAAGTACCGAAATCTGTAGGTAATGTAATTTCCACCTCTCTCGTCACAAGTGTTTCATGATGGCGGCGGTAAGCAATTAAATCTTCTATTGTAATCATTTTTATATCAAATTGTTTTGCGCATTCTATTAAATCAGGTACACGTGCCATCGTGCCGTCCTCATTTATAATCTCGCAAATAACTCCAGCTGGTTCGGCACCGCATAGCTTTGCTAAATCAACAGCAGCTTCTGTATGACCTGCACGACGCAGGACACCGCCTTCTTTCGCAATTAATGGAAAGATATGTCCAGGTCGATTGAAATCAGTGCCTTTTGATGCGGGATTTAACAATTCTTGTATCGTAGTTGCACGTTCGTGAGCGCTAATCCCTGTTGTTGTAGAAACATGGTCAATGCTCACTGTAAACGCAGTATGATGTGAATCTGTATTATGAGATACCATTGGTTCTAATTGTAGACGTTCTGCGTATCCTTCCGTAATCGGTACACAAACGAGACCACGACCATGTGTAATCATAAAATTAATTGTTTCCGGTGTAATGTACTCTGCTAAAGCAATAAAGTCGCCTTCATTTTCTCGGTTTTCATCATCACATACGATAACGACTTTACCTTGTTTTAAATCTTCTAGAGCTTCTTCAATACGATGAAACATTGTGCTTCCCCCTTATAGAAATCCGTTTTCTTGTAAAAAACTTTCGGTCATTGAACCTACTCGTTTTGCAGGTTTAGTAATAAAGCGTTCGATATATTTACCAATCATGTCACACTCAATATTTACGATATCTCCGGCATTTTTTTCTCCAATGACAGATTCGCTTACTGTGTGCGGGATGAGTGAAATCGTTATGGAAGCTTCGTCTATATCAAATATCGTTAAACTCGTTCCATCAACAGCAATGGACCCTTTATGCAAACAATAGTGTAGCAATTCATCAGAAATTGCTATTTTATAATAGACGGCATTGTAATGTTGTTTTTTAGTTAAAATCGTTCCGATGCCATCAATGTGTCCTGAAACGAAATGTCCACCGAATCTTCCATTTGCAGACATTGCCCGCTCTAAATTTACTTTAGAGTGGGGTTTAAGCATGCGAAGCGATGTCGACTGCATCGTTTCAGGCATTGCATCAACTGTAAATGAAGTAGTTGTAAAGTTTGTTACAGTTAAGCAAATACCGTTAACTGCGATACTATCACCTAAGTGAACATCTGATAAAATTTTCTTTGCATGAATCGTTAATTTCATCGCTTCTCCGCTTTGTTGCATGTTTGCTATCGTTCCTAATTCTTCTACAATTCCTGTAAACATTCCGTCACCTCGTTTCGGGCATTCGCAACGATTTTTATATCATCACCAATTTGTTTCATCTCTTGAATTTTCAAGGAAAGCGCATCTTGTAATTTTGAAAAACCATTTCCTCCAAATAAAGTAGGAGCATCTTTTCCACCAATTAATTTCGGGCTTATATAGGTTACAATTTCATTGAAATTGTTTGTTTTTAAGAAACTTGCATGAATTGATTGGCCACCTTCAACGAATAGAGAAAGAATTTGTTTCTCTCCAAGAAAGGAAAGAAGGTCCTCGATTTCTATATGCTTCGTTTCCATTTGGAATATAGCTATATTTTTAGAATTATAAGAAGATATCTTCTCTTTCTTTACATCCTTACCGACAATAATCCATGTCGGTGCTAAACCATCTGTTATAACATGAGAAGATGGTGGCGTTCGTAAATGGGTATCTAAAACAACGCGAATAGGATGTTTCCCACCATTTGGAATTCTTGTTGTTAAATGAGGATTATCAGCTATAACTGTATTCACTCCAACAAGAATTGCATCATGTGTATGGCGATATTGGTGAACATCAGCACGTGCTTCTTCACCTGTAATCCACTTACTTTCACCAGTTACAGTTGCTATTTTTCCATCTAAGCTCATCGCTGTTTTGATTGTTACAAAAGGGCGTTTCGTTTTCATGTAGTGAAAAAAGTAGCGATTTAATAAAACTGCTTCTGCTTCAAGAACACCGGTAGTTACTTCAATTCTAGCTTCCTCTAATCTTCTTTTTCCGTTACCAGAAACGAGCGGATTACAATCGAGAGTAGCAATTACCACACGCTTAACTCCTTTTTCGATGAGCAATTCACAACAAGGTGGTGTTTTTCCAAAGTGGCTACACGGTTCCAGTGTTACATAAACGGTAGCGTCTTTGGCGTTCTGACTAGCCATTTGAAGGGCATGAACTTCTGCGTGTTCTTCACCAGCTCGTAAATGAGCCCCCATACCAACGATGTTTCCATCTTTTACAACAACAGCACCAACCATAGGATTTGGACTTGTTTGTCCTGATGTTCCTTCTGCTAACTGCAGGGCAATCCTCATATATTCTTGATCTGTCATTTTCTTCACCTCTCCTAAAAAAATCAAAAAACCCCAAGGATTTAATATCCTTGGGGTTTGGGAGACGTGATTTCTAGAAATATAGTTTGAATACGAAAGCATAGGAAAGAAACCTAACGATAATTGATATTTCTGCATAAGGAAAAAACCTAGCAAAATATCGAATTTTTAAACGCTAGTTGTCTCTTTTTATTTCAGTATAAAAAATAAGTATAGAAAATTAAACATATATAAAGAATCAAAATGAATCTTTAAAAATATGCATACTGAAATAAAAGTGTATTCACTATATAAAAAACTAGAAACATATCCTTCTCCCATCCAGACTATACTGTCGGCCCTAGAGTTTCACTAGATCCACCGTTTTCGAGTTGAAAACGGGTCACGGACTTAGAAGTTTTCACTTCATCACCGCCGGTTGGGAATTTCACCCGACCCCGAAGGATGCTGTTTGCTCAAATTATAGCACAAAAAAAATAAAAGGCTAGTAAAAAATATTCGAATGTGAAGAATTGTGTGAAAATATATGTGGGCTGGAATGGAAATAAAAGTATTAGAAGTGTTGTAAGGAGAAGGGATATAACGGAGTTGCTAAAAAGAAAAAACATGCACAAAAAAATGTGCATGTCACATGTAAAATTATTCTGCCTCTGGTGCTCTAACAACAGACTCGAATTTACCTTTATGCGAAGCGTCGCAATAAGGCATATTTTTTGATAAACCACAACGGCATAAAGAAAATGCCGGTTTTGCTGGGAATACATTCCCTTGTGAGTCGACTAATTCCACGTCCCCTGTAACGCGAAAAGAGCCATTATCATTTACTTTAATTTGTACTTTTGCCAACGTTATCCCTCCTTCCCAAACGCTTAATTTCATCATATAATCAAGGGAAGTGCTTGACAATATAAAAAGAGCACTTTGTTTGAGAAAGAAGAGAGTGTTATAATAGTTTTCATAACTGACTAGAGTAAGGTGACGAGAGATGGATAAACAATTACATACATTACGAAACATTGCAAATGAGCGCACGTGGGCATCATTTTTGAATGATAATCATCCATATAGTTTGTTACATTGGTCCATTGCAGGTGTAGGGCAAGAGGCAAAGGATGTTTGGTTACTTCAAGATGAAGTAACATTTCAAACGACAGAATTCCCAACGTTAGATGATGCAATGCAATGGATTTCTGAAAATATGGAACAAGTTACAGACGTTTTAGCGCAATAAAAAAACAGGCTTATGCAAGCCTGTTTTTTGTTTCTTTCACATATGTGTTTAAAAATTGATCGATGGCTGCTTCGTACTCTTCTTTATTTTCGTTATAAGAGCAAGCGTGTGCACCACGTTCTGCAATATAAAGTTGTTTATTGTTTTCTTTTGCTTCATATAGTGATTTCGTCATATCAGCTAAAATATAATCATCATCTTTACTATGAATAAAGAGGACGGGATTGTTAATATTTTTTATACAATCAATTGGTGAAACTTCGCGAATCGTATAACCGTCACGCACTTTTAAAAAAGCATTTGCTAAAGGTAATAAAGGCCATTTTGGTAAATGGAATTCAACCTTTAAACGGTGCTGTAATTGTCCGTGAAAATCAGAGAAAGGACAATCTGCAATATAGAAATCAGCACCATCTTCTACAAGTCCTGCGTATTGAAGAAGTGTTGCAGCTCCCATAGATTCACCATGAATACCGAGTGTTATATTTGTTCCAAAGCGACTTTTTAGCCAGTCAACTACAGATTTTAAATCATGTTTTTCATAGTATCCATAGCTTGTTGTTTTTCCGCCAGTTTTACCATGACGACGATGATCATAAATAACGACATTATACCCTCTGTTTAAAAATAACCTTGCATATTTTACAGAGTTCATTTTATTTACAGTTACGCCGTGACAAAAAATCATAAACTTATTGGAATGACCAGCAGGAATGTAATAGCCGTGAAGATCATATCCGAATTGTGAAGGAATATGAATTTCTTCTTTATGAAGAGCATCAAAATCTTCTATACGAAAATGTTTTTTCGTTTCTCTTTCGAGTACTTCTTCCTCTGTTTTTTTCTTTAAATACATCACTTTATTTGTAAAGAAAATCCCAAGGGCTGTTATCGCACCTAGTACAGTAAACAATGCTGCAAAAAAACGTTTCATACTTTACCTCATCCTCCAAATACCGTTACATGTGATACACTTATATTGTATCACAATGATATAAAAGGGGAGAAATAGGAAATGGTGCATATACAAAAAATTACGCCAACGATGAAAGAAACAATTCGAATGTTTATGTGTGAGAACTGGGGAAGTTCATTGATGGTTTCACGTGGTAAGGGGCATCAATTAGAAGAGTTGCCAGGATTTGTTGCGTTTTCTAATGACAGAATAATCGGAATTATAACGTATGAAGTGACTGGAAATATGTGTGAAATTATATCGTTAGATAGTATTGAAGAAAGAAAAGGAATAGGGAAGAAGCTTGTGGATTGTGTATTGCAAGTTGCAGAAGAAGAACGGTGCAGGCAGGTTTGTCTTATTACAACAAATGATAATATGAATGCGTTACGATTTTACCAAAAACGTAATTTTGTAATGACTAATTTATATGTGAATGCGGTAGAGGAGGCACGAAAAATAAAGAAAGAAATTCCACGTATTGGATATGATAATATCCCAATTTTACATGAAATTCAGTTGGAGTATCGTTTAGTGAAATGATGTAACAATTTTCAGAAATATGAGTTATTAATCTTGACGGATAGTGTAATTTAGGTTACCGTAAAATTGTAATCTATTACCATATTAAGGGGTGACGATGTGGCAACTATACGTGATGTTGCAAAATTGGCAGGTGTTTCAGTCGCAACCGTTTCACGAGTTATTAATGAAAAAGGATATGTTCATGAGGACACAGTAAAACAAGTAAAGGAAGCAATTGAAGAATTACGTTATAGGCCAAACAGTGCAGCGAAGCCACTATTTAAAGAGAATTCAACGATAATTGCATTACTTGTAGATAATCTATATGACCCATCAAACATCACTTTGCTACATTGTATTGAGGAAATAGCATATAAAGAAGGATATCAAATCATTGTTTGTAATATAGAGAATAAAGATAGATACATATATATGTTGAAGGAGAATAACGTTGCAGGTGTTATTTTAACAAAATCCGTTTTTAAAAGTATAGGAGAAATTCCATTTCCGTTTGTTGTGATTGATGAGCAACAATCACATGGAAATTATTATGAAAGTGGACAGAGGGCTGTTTCTTTATTAAAAGAGAAAGGGTGTCACTTTCTTGCATATTTCGGTGAGGGAGAAGAAAGTGAAGAAATGGAAGATCATATAGCAGGTTTTTTAGATACTGTTTGGGATGAAGGAATCTCTTATCGAGAAGAATGTGTACAAGGGTATACAAATAAACAGTTTATTACATTATTGCGAAACAATCCGTATATAGATGGAATTGTAACCTCAAGTGATCAGATTGCTATTGAGTTAATTCGGTCAGCAAGATTTGTAAATATACATGTACCAGATAAATTAAAAATTGTTGGACCGAATGGGAGCATAGAGTGTGAATGGATAGGTTCATCACTACCGGCAATTGAAAGCTATGTCAAAGATAACGGAAAAGTAGCTTTTCAACAATTAAAAGGAAAAATAAAAAAGTAAAAGGTGCGTTTTATACGCACCTTTTTATAATGTAATTGCGGCAATAAAGCCAAATATAAGTAACGGTATATTGTAATGTAGAAAAGTGGGTACACATGTATCCCATATATGATGGTGCTGACCATCAGCATTTAAACCGGATGTTGGTCCGAGGGTACTATCTGATGCTGGAGATCCTGCGTCACCTAGCGCTCCGGCTGTACCAATAATTGCAATTGTAGCCATCGGACTAAATCCAAGCTGAATGCACAGAGGTACAAAAATTGTTGTTAAGATAGGGATGGTTGAAAAGGATGAACCAATTCCCATCGTAACGAGAAGTCCAATAACAAGCATAAGAAATGCAGCGAGTGGTTTGTTATTTCCGATTATATGTGCACTCGTTTGCACCAGAGATTCAACATGTCCTGTTTTTCGAAGAACAGCGCCGAATCCAGCGGCAGCAATCATAACAAAGCCAATAAAGGACATCATACGCATTCCGCTTGTTAATATCGCATCTGCTTCTTTAAGTGGTAGACTACCACTTACTGATAAGACGATAATACCTGCTAAAGCACCGAAAATCATTGATTCTGTTGTTAATTGAACAGTTAATGTAGCAATGATAGATAATAACCCGAAAGTAATGCTACGTTTTGTATAGGGAACGATCTCATTTTCGGTAGTATGAATTTGTTCTGTTTCATACGTACGAGGTTTTCGGTACGTAATGAATACCGCTACACATAATCCAATAATCATACCGAGTGCTGGAATAGTCATTGCTTTTGGAATAAGTGTGACATCAAATGTAAGACCGCTTTGCGCAGCGTTGGTTTGCAATACGTCATGATAAATTTTTCCGAACCCTGCAGGGATCCACATATAAGGAGTAATTAATCCAAATGTAATAATACACGTGACAAGTCTTCGATCCACTTTCAGCTCATTTAATACTTTTAAAAGTGCTGGAATTAAGATGGGGATGAAAGCAATGTGAACAGGAATCACATTTTGTGAGAAACAAGCCATCGTTAAAATAATGAATAAAATAAGTATTTTAGAATAAACTTGTTTTTTCGTGTCTTGTTCATTGCCAATCCATTTTAATGCAGTTTGAATCATAGCATCTGGAAGTCCTGTTTTGGAAAGGGAAATAGCGAAACCACCAAGCATTGCATAACTTAAAGCGATTGGAGCACTGTTTCCAAGACCAGTTGTAAAAGTGTTAATCGTTTCTGAAATACCGAGTCCGCCGATAATTCCGCCTGTTAAAGCTCCAACAATGATGGCGACAATGACCTGGACACGTAACAAACTAAGCAATAGCATAATTGCTACTGCGACGAGTACAGCGTTCATAATAAATGTAATCTCCCTAAATTTTTATTCTGTTAAGACAAGTAAATATGAAACATTTTGCTATGTTTATACATACTTGCGACATATTATTATAAAATGTTTTCTATGAAATGTAAAAGAGCCTTTTGTTACTAATGCTGAAAAGCTAGCTCTTGTTTAATTGATTGCAAAGAATTGGCGAATAATTCTGGTTCTTCTAGATCAGGAGAATGTGCTGAATTTGGGAACCAAATCATTTTTTTTATAGGCGCTTCAATAATATCGCAATATTCCTGAACGAGTGCATAAGGAGTTTGATAATCATAGCGACCAGAACAAAAATAAACTGGAATAGATAAACTTGAGATAGAAGAAAAGAAATCGATTGTCAGCATTTCTTCCCATAAAACGCCAGATTTTAAATTTCCTGCGAGAAACTTGAACCAATCTAATAGCGTATATTCAGGAGAAAAGAAACCTTTTCGTATGAAAGAAAAGGAAGATCCGTTTTGGATTGCTCCTCCGAATGTGCCAAGCCACTTTCTTTGAATAATAAGACGTCTCATATCTAAAAATGGTGGTTTTCCTAATTTTAAAAGGGAAGCTAATGCTTTTTTATGATCATGTTTTTTTGCAGAACTAATTAAATGTTGATATAGCAATTCTTCATTTTGTTTCATATGTACAATTTGCCCAATACCGATGTAAGCCTCGATATACTTTGGATATTGATGTGCTATGTTAAGCCCAATAATACTTCCCCAAGAATGACCAGCGAGAAATAGTTTTTGTTTGTTGAACCTTTTAAGTGCATATTGAATCACTTCTTTTGCATCGGAAACGAATTGTTCGATTGTAAAATTTGCTCCGAAATCTTTCATTGAAAAAGATTTACCCGCCCCGCGCTGATCCCAATTAATAACAATAAAGTGCTTCTCTAATTCTTTTTGAAAATGACGAATAAATCCGATTTGTGCCATGCCGGGTCCACCATGGCAGCATAATAAAATAGGCTGCTCTACGTTTTGCCCACGCATAAGGAGAGTTTGTTTTCGATTATTAATCATAACGCTTTCTATCGTAGCGATACTATTAGGAATGAGTTGTTTGTTTTCAGTATAGAACTGAGGGGTATAGCTACGCAAAAGCATATTGAAAACCTCCTTTTGTGAAATCGTATGAATCGCACAGGCTATTCATTTTGCATATACTGTTAGAAAATCATTGTAACATACCATACTAGTGTCATTTCAACACGGGAGGAGGGAAATTGTGACGATTGGAGAAATTATAGATGGTTTAAATAGGCGTGAATCCATCGCTATTATAGCAAAACGTCTTGAAATAAGCCCGTATACATTATCGAAGAAATTAAGATTGATTGGATACGAATATGATGGAGAGCAGAAGAAACGTATTTTTGTAGGAGATGGAGAAGAACCACGTCACTTACAACTCCAAGAAGCGACCGCCCTTCAATATGAGAAAACAGATTATCAATTATTAATTTATGAGCAATTACAAAGTATTTATGAATTATTAAGAAGAAGAGAAGAAGTAATTGCACCAATTATGAGTAAAAGTACAGAGAAAAAGAGACGCACCTTTTCTATTAATACAGAAATATTAGCAAGATTGGACCTTATATCAGAATCGAAAGGAATTCAAAAATCTAAAATTGTAGAAGAGGCGTTGCAACAATTTTTACAGCAATATGAATTTAACAAAACATCACATTTTGATAACTAAAGAAAAGGATACTATGTTCATTGGAAGAACGAGTATCCTTTTTATGATGCATATTACGTATAAATACAGGATTAGTGCAAATCTTTTATGGCGTGAAAAATGAAATTTCTTATTAGAGAAACACTTAATTTACTTTTTGGATTCTTCCATCAATAACTGGCTGAATTGGTTCTTTTAATTGTTTTACGTAATCGACTAACGCTTCAAAGTCGTTTGGACCAGTTTCTGCATTTTTACCATTTTTAAATGATATGAATCCGTCACCGCCAGAAGCTAAGAAAGCATTTGCAACTACGCTATACGTTTTAGATGGAGATAATTCTTCTCCGTTTGTTAAACGTATATTTGTAACTTTTTCACCGTTTGGTTTATTTGCATCCCACGCATATTGAATACCTGAAATTTGAAGCATTCTTGTTGTTCCTTTTTGCCATTGCTGATTTAAAATATCGCGAATGTCTTGACCTGTTAAATCTACTTTAATCAATTGATTTCCAAAAGGTTGAATGCCGTATAACTCACCCCACGTAATATCACCAGCATCTAAGTCATTACGAATGCCACCAGGATTCATGAGGGCGATTTGAGTTTGCATCGTTTGACGCTGAGCATCGGCAACTAAATTTCCAAGAGTGGACTCACCAGCATCATTTTGTTTACGGTCGATAGATGCTGTAGATTTTCCGACCACTTCATTTACAAGTGGTGCGATTTTTTCTTTATATTGATCTAGTTTTTTCTTTACTTGTTTATCAGGTTCTACACCTTCATGATACGTTGTAACAACTTCAGCTTTTTTCTTTATAATATCCTTTGTTTTACGATCAATTGTTACATCCACGTCTGAGAAAGCCGTGCCGTAAGAATTTGCTTGGACAATTAGCTTATTATTTACTGTACCATTTACATACGTATGACTATGTCCACCGAAAATAACATCAACTTCTGGGTCTGTTTCATTTGCAATTCGAGTAAGGTCGCCATTTGTTACCCCAGACTCATCGGTTGTTCCACCGACATGAGCAAGAACGACGATAGATTTAACGCCGAGGCGTTTTAATTGTTGTGTTGATTTATTAATTGCTTCTACTTCATCAGTAATTTGTACATTTTTAAGCATCGTAGGCATAACGACATTTGGTGTATCAGTTGTAACAACACCAATGAATCCTACAGGAACACCATCTACCATTTTTACAGTAAATGGTGGTAAAAATAAGCGGCCAGTTGATTTGTTATAGAAGTTAGCAGCTACATAGGGGAAGTTAGCCCCTTTGAAATTCCCTGTTTTTTCATGATATCCACCGTAAATGAGGCGTTTCATTTCATCAATGCCTTCATCAAATTCATGGTTTCCGATTGTACCAACATCAAATTTTAAATCATTTAAAAATTCAATCGTCGGTTCATCCTGTAATAATGCTGAAACTGGTGGACTAGCTCCGACGATATCACCAGCATGTACGAGAAGTGTATTAGGGTTTTGTTTTTTACGTTCTTTTAAATAAGTAGCTAAGTAATCAGCGCCACCAGCTTCTTTATTATTAATTTTTTTAACAGTATCTAGTTGTCCATGGAAATCATTAATACCAAGCATTTGTACGTCTATGTAGCGGTTTTGTTCAGCTGGATTCTGAGATGGGGGAGCGGCAAATACGCTTGAAAAAGTAATAGTGCTTAAAACAGCAACGGCAGGAATAATTTTTTTCCACATAGTTCATTTCTCCTTTTTTATAATCTGACATCATACGACATAATTTTAATAGATTCATAGGATTATAGCTACATAAAAATTTAGTCTTTTCGAAAAATTAACATATTCACAAAAAGTGGATAATAGAGTAAAGACCCTTTTTTATTGTCGATTGCATCGTGTATCTACTATAATGGAGAAAAAAGTAAAAGGTGAGTAGCATGAAGAAAAAGAAACAAAGACAAATGCAAAGACAATCGCAAGTGAATCCACCAAAGAAAGAAACACTTACATTAGGCGATCAATTAAATGATTCACTCATGCAACAATTAAAGAGTAAGAAGAAAGAGTTGCAAGTGAGAGAAGAGGAAAAAGAGGCAGCTGAACTGGAAAGAAAGCGCAAAGAACAAAAAGAACGTGAAAAGAATAAATCATTTGAAGAACTGCTAAGTGAAAGTAACCTTACTTGGAAAGACTTTAAATAATAAAAAAATGATCAGTGAAATTCACTGATCATTTTTTGACGAGCTTGTAAGAAAAGGGGAGTTATTATGAGGAAAATTGTAGTTGTTCCGCATGAAAATCATTGGAGTGAAAAATTTCAAATGGAGGCTGAAAGATTAAAAACAGCGATGCCAGAAACGGTGAAAATTCATCATATTGGAAGTACGTCAGTGCCAGGACTGGCAGCTAAACCTATTATTGATATGATCATGGAAGTAGAAAGTATTGAAAGGGTAGATAGGTGGAATGAACGATTTATAGAGCTTGGTTACATCGTAAAAGGGGAAAATGGTATTTCAGGACGCCGATTTTTTATCCATGGAACGGAAGAAAAACGTTTGTATCATTTACACGTGTTTGAAAAAGGAAATCCAGAGATAGTAAGGCATTTAGCATTTCGTGATTATATGATGGCTCATTGTGAAGAAGCAGAGGCATATGCAACCTTAAAGAAAGAATTGGCCGAAAAGTATACATATGATGGCACGTTATATACGGAAGGGAAAAATGAGTTTGTGCGCAATGTGGATGAAAAAGCGAAAGAATGGAGAGAAAATAACGTGAATAAATGAGTTCACGTTATTTTTTAGCTATATAAAAGTGTTATGTAAACTGTACGTATGTTTTGACTTTTGGGATGAATCTTGTTGAAATAAAGTTGTGGCTTATAAAAAAATGTAACAATGAAAGGGAGACGACTGTGTATATTCCAACAACTACACTTCATAATGGCGTGAAAATGCCGATGATTGGTCTAGGCGTTTATAAAGCAAAAGAAGGCGACGAAGTAAAACAAGCAGTAAAAACAGCGTTAGAAGTTGGATACCGTTCGATTGATACAGCAACTGTGTATGAAAATGAAAGCGGTGTCGGAGAAGCGATTCGTGAATCAGGAATTCCAAGAGAAGACCTATTTATTACAACAAAAGTTTGGAATGACGATCAAGGATACGAGGAGACACTCGAGGCGTTTGAAAAAAGCTTAAAGAAATTACAAATGGACTATGTAGATTTATATTTAATACATTGGCCAGTAAGAGGGAAGTATGTGGATACGTACCGAGCGTTAGAAAAATTATATGAAGAAGGTAAAGTGCGTGCGATTGGTGTTTCTAATTTTCATAAACATCATTTAGAATTGTTATTACCAAATTGCAAAGTGAAGCCGATGGTGAACCAAGTAGAACTTCATCCGATGTTAACGCAATTTGAATTGCGTAATCATTGTCAAGGTGAGCAAATCCAAATGGAAGCGTGGAGTCCGTTAATGAGGGGCGGAGAAGTATTTCAGCATCCAATCATTCAGGCTATTGCTAACAAATATGAAAAAACACCTGCGCAAGTTATATTAAGATGGGATATTCAAAGCGGGATTGTTACAATTCCTAAATCTGTTACACCATCTCGTATTAAAGAAAACTTTACTATTTTTGATTTCTCACTAACTGAAGAAGAGATAAATCAAATTAACACGTTGAATCGCGATTTACATGTAGGCACAAATCCTGATAAATATGATACGTTATAAAAAAGACTGTCTCCTAATAAAGGAGACAGTCTTCTGTTTATCGGTAATTCGATATTTTTAACGATGCAAAGCATATGTGTCATATTTAACAATTTTTTGAAGTTGTACATATTCTTCTTTAGTTAAAGGTAACTGTTGGCTAGCTCGTATATTTTCCTGCAATTGTTGAAGAGAGCTTGCGCCAGGTATAACAGCTGCAACAGTCTTATTATGTAAGCAATATTGAATAGCTGTTCCTGTTAAAGAGCTTTCTCCAATCGTTTCTTTTACACTCGCTAGAGTTGTATGTAATTCATCGTAAGAATAAGAGAGGTAATCCTTTTCCTTTACTCTTTCTATTTTTCTTGCATTGTTATCAGTTAAAATTCCTTTTGCAAGTGGTCCGCGAGCAATGATGCTAATTTGGTATTCATTCAGAAGCGGGAACCATTCTTCTGGACGACGATTTAAAAGGCTATATTCCATTAGTACACTAACGATGTTTGAGCGTTTTGCATATTCACGGATTACATTTGGACGTATAGAAGAAATACCGTAATGGCGGATAATACCTTCTTTTTTCAATTCTTCAAAAGCTTCAATTGTTTCATCTATTGGATCTTCAATCGTTCCGCCGTGAAGTTGGTAAAGGTCAATATAATCAGTTTGAAGTCTACGTAAACTTTCTTTTACTTCAGCCTTTATGTAAGCTTTAGAAGGGTCCCAAGACCAGCCGTTTTTTTCTTCTGTCCAACGATTTCCAACCTTCGTTGTAAGAACAATTTTGTCTCGTTTCCCCTTCAAGGCTTTTCCAACAAATTCTTCATTTAATCCGTAATCATATAAATCTGCTGTATCAAAAAAATTAATTCCTAAATCGATTGCTTCATCGACAATACGCATAGCCTCTGTTTCAGATGTACCGAGAGACATACAGCCAAGGCCCATTTCTGTAACAAATAAATCTGAGTTTCCTAATTGACGTTTTTTCATAGGTCAACCTCCTTACCTTTATTGTACGAGAGGGAAAAGAGGTTGACAAACGTTTCCTTTTCGCTTTGCATTAACTGCCCGTAAAAGCATAATTAATGTGAGCTTAATGGATTAATGTTTCATTTTATTTGCTGTAATCCACTCTTGTACAGTTGTATACTCTTTGCTATATTGTTTTAGCTTATGGCGAATTTGCCATGCTTTTCCGACTAACGTGATGCGATTTGGTAAAATATAAACTTTCATTTCTATCACGCTCCTTTCAATGTGGTAAAATGTATGAAGAAAGAATAGGAAATAGAACAGGGAGATGAAGTAGTATGAGTAATCTTACAGAGAGAACAGTAAAAACTGAGCCGATTTTTGATGGTAGAGTTATAAAAGTTCGTGTTGATGATGTAGTATTACCAAATGGAGAAATGAGTAAACGTGAAATTGTAAATCACCCTGGTGCAGTTGCGATTATTGCTATTACAGATGAGGGGAAAATTGTGCTTGTTGAGCAGTATCGTAAAGCGCTTGAAAAGGCGATTATAGAAATTCCAGCCGGCAAGTTAGAGCCTGGTGAAAAACCAGAGGTAACAGCAGTTCGTGAATTAGAAGAGGAAACAGGATATGTATGTGAAAATATGGAGCTTATTACTTCTTTCTATACATCTCCAGGATTCGCAGATGAAATTTTATATGTATATAAAGCGACAGGTTTGACAAAAAAAGAAAATAAAGCTGAGTTAGATGAAGATGAGTTTGTGGAATTAATGGAAGTATCGTTAGAAGAAGCGATTACTCTTATGAAAAATCTTCGTATTCATGATGCGAAGACGATGTTTGCAGTACAATATTTACAACTACAAAAATAAACACTCGCCAAAGGCGAGTGTTTTTAATTGATTTTTGCATATACACGTGCATCACGTAAGCTACCGTCTGGTGCTAGGAAATCATTTTCCATTGTACCTTCTAGAATGAATTCTAAACGTTCTGCTAAGCTACATGCATTTATATTTGTTGCATCAGTACGAATTTCAATTCTTCTAGCGCCTAGTTTATCAAAGGCGAATTGGATAGCGCCTTTAACAGCTTCAGTCATATAGCCTTGTTTTGTATAATCGCTATGCAACCAGAAGTGAAGTGAAAACTTTGGAATATCCCAGTTTTCAGGTTTTAGTGTAATTGCTCCGATGAATGTACCAGATACTTTATCGTATAAGTGAAAATCAAGTGTTTCACGAAGTAAAAACTGTCCGTGAGCTTCGCGAACAATTTCTTCAGCACTCTCTTCTGTTTCAGCGTTAATTGGTACCCACGGTACTAAGTCTTCTAGAGAAGCTTGGATTGCTTCATATACTTCTGCACCATCACCTGGAAATGGTTTACGAACTTGTAAGCGTTCAGTTTGAAATAATGTTGGAAAATCTAATAATAATGGTTTCAAGAGAAATCCCTCCTATTCTCTACTTTTTAGTTTAGCAAAGTAGAGCGGAATTTCAATGTTAATTCGTCATACTTTTTTCTTTCTTTCATACATTTTTAATAAGAGTGTGAACGGAGGGAAGAAAAATGTGGCGAAAAAATTGGCAAGACCTTGTAATGTCTCACATACAGGAAAACTCTTCATTATATATATTTAACGCTGTTTTATTATTGATGGGAGTAATATTTGGAGCCATTCTTGTGAATAGTTTACAAATCAATCAAAAACAAGATTTATCATTTTATTTACAACGTTTTTTTGGACAAGTCTCTAAAGGAGAATTTGCCATTGCGGGCGAAATGTTTCGAGAAAGTTACTTTTCGCAATTAAAATACATCGGATTTATTTGGATTTTAGGGATTTCAATTATTGGATTACCACTTATTTTTATTTTATTATTTGTAAAAGGAGTTGTTGTTGGATTTACAGTTGGTTTTTTAGTAAGTCAGCATGGATGGAATGGACTATTATTAGCATTTGTATCTGTTTTGCCACAAAATTTAATTATCATTCCAGTCTTTCTCATTATGACAACCATTGCTGCAAGTTTTTCTTTACGGATGATTAGGCATCAATTTATTAGAAAAATAACCGAGCCACTATTACCATTATTAATCCGGTATACATGTTTCTTTCTTGTAATTGGAGCGGTATTAGCAATGGCTTGTAGTGTGGAGGCTTACGCATCACCAGTTTTAATGAAAGAAGTTGTTGAGGCTATTAATAAAAAATAAATATTTTTTGAGAATAATTATCAATTTGTTTTTATTGTTTTTCTTTTGACAGAAGCCCTTCTTCTGATATAATGGTGTAAGAGTGGCGAGGAGGGAGTAGTACCGAATGGAAGAAAGAATTGAACGAATTAAGAAGCAATTACATGCAGCGAGCTATAAATTAACACCGCAACGTGAAGCAACAGTTCGTGTGCTGCTAGAAAATGAAGAAGATCATTTAAGCGCAGAAGATGTTTACCTCCTTGTAAAAGAAAAGTCGCCAGAGATCGGATTAGCAACCGTCTATCGAACTTTAGAACTATTATCTGAGTTAAAAGTTGTCGATAAGATTAACTTCGGAGACGGTGTTTCACGCTATGACTTACGCCAAGAAGGTGCGCAGCGTTTTCACCATCATTTGATTTGTACACAATGTGGTGCTGTACAAGAAATACAAGAAGATTTACTTGGTGAAGTGGAAAGGAAAGTAGAACGAGACTGGAGCTTTAAGGTGAAAGATCATCGTTTAACATTCCATGGGATTTGTAAAAATTGTCAAGAAAATGAAACGGATGAAAAATAACCTTTTCCTATTTATCTAGGAAGAGGTTTTTTATTTGAATAAGGTATAAATTGGTGAAAGCTTGGCATATGTTGTAATAACTTATATTTTGGAGGAATTTACAATGCGCCGAGCTTTAAAATTAACTTTTGATGGAATAAAAGTATTTTTATTATTTACAAGTTGTACGATTTTGTTTTATTTCGCTATACTATGGATAAATGAAGAATATGAAAGCTATCATCGTTATGAAAAACCTAAAGAAGAGACTGTAGAAAAAGTATCAGGGAATGAAGAACCGGCAAAGGATGCTTTCGTAAATAGAATGATGTTTTTCTATGAAAATGGGGAGTAGTGTAGAGTGGAAGATCAATTAAAAGATTTTATTCATTATATGGTTGTCGAAAAAGGATTAGCAAAGAATACAGTAGTATCTTATGAACGGGATTTAAAAAGCTACGTAAAGTATTTGCAAAATGTGGAACAGACGAAAACTTTTCATGAAGTGACCCGTTTACACATTGTTAACTTTTTGCAGTATTTAAAAGAAAACGGAAAATCTTCGAAAACATTGGCGCGTCATATTGCATCAATTCGTTCGTTCCACCAATTTTTACTTCGTGAACGAGCGGTAGAACACGATCCATCCGTACATATTGAAACGCCGCAAGGGGAACGGAAATTACCAAAAGTATTATCAGTTGATGAAGTAGAGGCGTTACTTCAAACACCAAAAATGACAAGTGCTTTTGGGATACGTGATAAGGCGATGCTAGAGTTACTGTATGCGACAGGACTTCGTGTTTCAGAATTGATTGCACTCAATTTAGAAGATGTACATTTAACGATGGGATTTGTTCGTTGCATAGGGAAAGGGAATAAAGAAAGAATTATTCCACTAGGAAGTTTAGCAACGGAAGCGATTCAAAAGTATATTGAAAAAGGAAGAAGAGAATTAATGGGGAAAAAAGTAGTAGATGCACTCTTTTTAAACCATCATGGTAATCGATTATCAAGACAAGGATTTTGGAAAATATTAAAACGATTAGCGAAAGAAGCAAATATTGAAAAAGAGCTTACACCTCATACGTTGCGTCACTCGTTTGCTACGCACTTATTAGAAAATGGAGCAGATTTACGTGCTGTACAAGAAATGCTTGGTCATGCAGATATTTCAACGACGCAAATCTATACGCACGTTTCAAAAACTAGATTAAAAGATGTATATAAACAGTTTCATCCAAGAGCATAGTTACTATGCTCTTTTTTCATAGATTCAGAAGGGAAGACCGTTTCACAGAAACTTCACAAACATTTCGTATATTGTTTTCAGCAGAAGACTGGAATATTACAATGTATTTCCTCTATACTAAATAAAGTATAAAGGAGGAAATGATGATGAAAAAACTGATTATAACTTTATTTATCGCGATGCTAGCGTTGGCTGGCTGTAATACAAACAAAGAAGAACCGAAAAAAGAACAGAAACTTGAAGCTGTAAAAGTAGCAGTCCAAACAAATCCGAAAGAAATTAAACCAGGTGAAAAAACAGAAGTACAAGCACTTGTTACACAAGGGAAAGAAAAAGTAACGGATGCCGATGATGTAAAGTTTGAAATTTGGAAAGATGGCGACGAAAAGCACGAGATGTTAGATGGTAAGCATAAAGGAAAAGGTGTTTATGCAGTAGAGAAAACATTCGAAACGGATGGAGTATACCATATTATCGCTCACACAAATGCACGTGAAATGCACGTTATGCCGGAAGTGAAAGTTGCTGTAGGAAATGCGAAAGTAGAAGATGCGAAAAAAGAAAATAGTGATCACAGTGCAGGACATGGAGATCATAAAAGTGACACAATGATCCATCTTATGGCTGGAGACATAAAGGCAAATGCTGAATCTACAATGAAAGTTCATTTAAAGCAAAAAGAAGAAGCATTAGCTGGTGCTGAAGTACAACTAGAGATTTGGAAAGATGGTGTTGAAAAACACGAATTTATTCCAGCGAAAGAAGGGAATAAAGGAGAGTATGAAACGAAACATACTTTCAAAGAGAACGGTGCTTACAAAGTGAAAGTGCATGTAAGAAAAGGCGAATTGCATGAACATAAAGAAGAAACAATAGAAGTAAAATAAAAAGTAGCTCTTTAGAGCTACTTTTTATTTTTAATATGAAGAAATAAATCATAAAAAAATTAGCACTTCGTTGCAGAATGAATTACAATAGAAGTGTGAAGAAAATGAGAAATTCTACGAAAATGTATTAAAAAGAAAGCGTAAACATGTTATGATATCAGTATCAGATGTCTGACATCTGACTTAGAAAAAACTAGAAATGTTTTTGAGTCGTTTCAAGTAAAACGAAATAGGTTAGAGAATGGTTTAAAGAAGTACTGTTTGACAATGAGAATTCTTATGGATAACAGTTTCACTTTATAGCGTTTTGAACATACTACAAGAAGTAGAACTGAACTTATAGGAGGTCGCAGTTATGAATAAATATAAACGTATATTCCTAGTCGTAATGGACTCTGTGGGAATCGGTGAAGCACCAGATGCTGAGCAATTTGGTGATTTGGGATCTGACACAATTGGTCACATTGCTGAACATATGAATGGTTTACAAATGCCTAACATGGTGAAATTGGGTCTTGGTAACATTCGTGAAATGAAAGGTATCTCTAAAGTAGAGAAACCACTTGGATATTACACAAAAATGCAAGAGAAATCTACTGGTAAAGATACAATGACAGGTCACTGGGAAATCATGGGCCTTTACATTGATACACCATTCCAAGTGTTCCCGGAAGGATTCCCGAAAGAATTACTTGATGAATTAGAAGAAAAAACAGGCCGTAAAATTATCGGTAATAAGCCAGCTTCTGGAACTGAAATTCTTGATGAACTTGGCCAAGAGCAAATGGAAACCGGCTCTTTAATCGTTTATACTTCTGCTGATAGCGTATTGCAAATTGCAGCACACGAAGAAGTAGTGCCACTTGATGAGTTATATAAAATCTGTAAAATTGCACGTGAATTAACATTAGATGAGAAATACATGGTAGGTCGTGTTATTGCTCGTCCATTCGTTGGTGAACCTGGAAACTTTACACGTACACCAAACCGTCATGATTATGCATTAAAACCATTCGGCCGTACAGTAATGAATGAATTAAAAGATAGTGACTACGATGTAATTGCTATCGGTAAAATCTCTGACATCTATGATGGTGAAGGGGTAACGGAATCACTTCGTACGAAGTCTAACATGGATGGAATGGATAAGCTTGTAGATACATTAAATATGGACTTTACAGGTCTTAGCTTCTTAAACTTAGTTGACTTTGATGCATTATTCGGCCACCGCCGTGATCCACAAGGATACGGAGAGGCTCTGCAAGAATATGATGCACGTCTTCCAGAAGTATTCGCAAAACTACAAGAAGATGATCTATTATTAATTACAGCAGACCACGGTAATGATCCAATTCACCCTGGTACTGACCATACACGTGAATATGTACCATTATTAGCATATAGCCCAAGTATGAAAGAAGGCGGACAAGAGTTACCACTTCGTCAAACATTTGCTGATATTGGTGCAACAGTAGCAGAAAACTTCGGTGTGAAAATGCCAGAATACGGAACAAGCTTCTTAAACGAGCTAAAGAAATAGGGGGATAAACAAATGAATCGTGAACTTATTACAAAATCAGCTTCATACTTAAAAGAGAAATTTCAAGAGACACCACAAGTAGGACTAATCCTTGGATCAGGACTTGGTGTATTAGCAGACGAAATTGAGAACGCAGTAACAGTACCTTACAGTGAAATCCCTGAGTTCCCAGTATCAACTGTAGAAGGCCATGCAGGTCAACTAGTATTTGGCACACTTCAAGGTGTAACAGTAGTAGCAATGCAAGGACGTTTCCACTTCTATGAAGGATACGACATGCAAAAAGTAACATTCCCAGTTCGTGTTATGAAAGAACTAGGTGTAGAAACGGTTGTTGTAACAAACGCAGCTGGTGGTGTAAATACATCATTCGAGCCAGGCGATCTTATGTTAATTTCAGACCACATTAACTTCATGGGTACGAATCCATTAATCGGGCCAAATGATTCTGAAATGGGCGTACGTTTCCCTGATATGTCTACATCGTATACAGTAGAACTTCGTGAAATGGCGAAACAAGTTGCAGCAGACTTAAATATTAAAGTACAAGAAGGTGTATACGTTGGAATGACAGGTCCTGTATATGAAACACCTGCTGAAATTCGTATGCTTCGTACACTTGGCGGAGATGCAGTTGGTATGTCAACAGTACCTGAAGTAATTGTAGCACGTCATGCTGGAATGAAAGTATTAGGTATTTCTTGTATTTCAAATATGGCAGCTGGTATTTTAGATCAGCCACTTCATCACGATGAAGTAATTGAAACGACAGAACGTGTTAAAGCTAACTTCTTAGCATTAGTAAAAGCAATCGTCAAACAAATGAAGGGGTGACTTCACAATGAGAATGGTGGACCTAATTGCAAAAAAACGTGACGGACATGCATTAACGACAGAAGAAATTAACTTTATTGTTGAAGGATATACAAATGGTGATATTCCTGATTATCAAGTAAGTTCACTTGCAATGGCAATTTTCTTCCAAGATATGAACGACCAAGAGCGTGCTGATTTAACGATGGCAATGGTAAATAGCGGCGATACAATTGACTTATCAGCTATTGAAGGTGTAAAAGTAGATAAGCATTCGACAGGTGGTGTTGGTGATACAACAACACTTGTATTAGGTCCATTAGTAGCTGCTTTAGACGTACCAGTAGCGAAAATGTCTGGACGCGGTTTAGGACATACTGGTGGTACAATTGATAAATTAGAAGCAGTTCCAGGATTCCATGTGGAAATTGAAAACGATGAATTCATGCGACTTGTAAATGAAAACAAAATCGCTGTTATCGGCCAAAGTGGTAACTTAACACCTGCTGATAAAAAGTTATATGCACTTCGTGATGTAACAGCAACAGTAAACTCAATTCCGCTTATTGCAAGTTCGATTATGAGTAAAAAAATTGCTGCTGGTGCAGATGCAATTGTTCTTGATGTAAAAACTGGAGCAGGTGCATTTATGAAAACGGATGAAGATGCAAAACGTTTAGCAGAAGCAATGGTACGCATCGGTAATAACGTTGGTCGTAATACGATGGCAGTTATTTCTGATATGAGTCAACCACTCGGTGAAGCTATCGGTAACGCACTAGAAGTACAAGAAGCAATTGATACATTACAAGGTAAAGGGCCAAAAGATTTAGAAGAGCTATGTTTAACACTTGGAAGCCAAATGGTGTACCTTGCTGGACAAGCTTCATCTTTAGAAGATGCACGTGAAAAGCTAATTGAAGTAATGAACAACGGAAAAGCGCTAGAATCATTTAAAACGTTCTTATCAGCGCAAGGCGGCGACGCATCTGTTGTTGATGACCCTTCTAAATTGCCACAAGCACAATTTAAAATTGAAGTGGAAGCGAAAGAAGACGGATATGTATCAGAAATCGTTGCAGACGAAATCGGAACAGCAGCAATGCTTTTAGGAGCAGGACGTGCAACGAAAGAGTCAGAAATTGATTTAGCAGTTGGTCTAATGCTGCGCAAAAAAGTAGGCGATAGCGTGAAGCAAGGTGAATCCCTTGTTACAATTTACGCGAACCGCGAAAATGTTGAAGATGTAAAAGCGAAAATTTATGAGAACATGAAGATCTCTAAAGAACACGTAGATGCACCAACTTTAGTACACGGTATCGTAACGAAGTAATAAAAAAAAGCTGAGGAGATTTCTCCTTGGCTTTTTTTACTATTTTTTGTTTATAATAATAATGGGTGAAATTATGATTAGAATTTGTGCAGTAACAAAAACAGATGAAGTATTATATGATGTTTCTCTAGAAGAAACAAAGAAAGACCATATTGTATGGTATTGGCTAGATTTATATAAGCCAACGAAAGAAGAGTATACATATATTCTGCAAGACCATTTTAAGTTCCATCCCCTTGCAATTGAAGACTGTCTAGAATATGTACAAAGGCCAAAAGTTGATTTTTATGATGGATATAACTTTTTAGTTCTTCACGCGTTTGGAGAAGATGGGCTAGAACCACATGAAATTGATTTGTTTGTTAGTGATCGCTATATTGTTTCTTTCCATTTTTCTCATAATAATGCAATTGAAAGAGTATGGAAAACACTTGGTGAGAAGAGGCGGATTAAGAAAGGACCTTTACATGTAGCACATACAATCACTGATCAAATTGTAGATGATTATTTCGCACCTGTATATTACATTGAAGATCATTTAAATGCGATTGATGATAATTTAACAGGTGAGACAGCAGGAGCCGTGCTAGAAGAAGTATTTGATATTAGGGCAGATTTATCTAAGTTAAGACGTACAATTATTCCAATGCGTGATTTATTGTATCGTATTTTGAATTCCACTCGTTTTTACGGTATAAGTGATCATGAGATTTATTTTAAAGATATACATGATCATTTACTTAAACTTACGGAAATGATTGAGGCAAGTCGAGAGTTAACGGCGGATATTCGGGATAGTTATTTTTCATTAAACTCACATCATATGAATAACATTATGAAAACATTAACTGTATTCTCGACTATTTTCATGCCATTAACATTTATTGCGGGAGTATATGGAATGAACTTTACGCATATGCCAGAGCTTGGTGGACAATATAGTTATTTTATTTGTCTTCTTCTAATGGCATTAATTGGCGGCGGAATGATGGCATGGTTTTATAAAAAAGGATGGTTTAAGTAAAAAACACCGAGGATTTCCTCGGTGTTTTTTCTTAACCAATAGCATGTAATACAAACATAGCTAAGAATAAGCATGTAATGATATACATAGATGGTGCGACTTCTTTACGCTTTCCAAGAGCAACTTTTAAGATAGGGTAAGCAATAAATCCGAACGCAATGCCATCAGCGATACTATATGTGAGCGGGATCATAACGATAATTAAGAATGCTGGAAATCCTTCTGAAAAGTCGTTCAGAGGAATTTGTTGAATGCTTGTAATCATCAGACCGCCAATAATAATTAAGATTGGTGCAATGGCACTATCAGGAATTAATTTGACAAATGGAAGAGCAAACAGTGATGCAAAGAATAGCAACCCAGTAACGATAGACGTCAGACCTGTCTTACCACCTGCAGTAATACCTGCGGCACTTTCTACTGTTGAAACGGTAGGGCTTGTGCCAAATAGACCACATGTCATTGCTGAAATTGCATTGGCTTGGTAAGCACGTGGGAATTTACGATCATCTTCTAATAAACCGTGCAGAAGTCCCATGTTCTCAAAAATAAGCACCATGCTTAAAGAGAATGTTGCAATCCAAAATGGTAAGGAAGAAAGTTTCCCAAATGACATAGCTCCAAACACATCACCGTAATTAGCGAATGAGAATGAACTATTTCCCATTTGACTCGTATCCACAAGACCAAATAACCATGAGATACCAGTTCCTATTGCAATCGTCCATAAAAAGTTTCCACGTACGTTACGAATAAATAATACAAGTGCAATGATAAGAGTAAGTAATGTCGCAAGAACGACAGGATTACTTAATTTCCCCATTGCCACAGCAGTATTTGGGTTCGAAACGACTAAACCACCTTTTTGCAATCCGATAAACGCTAAAAATAATCCAATGCCGACAGTAATCGCTTCCTTTAATGACTTTGGAATTGATACTGATAGCACGCGAGCGATTGGTGTAAAAGCGGCAATTGCAAAAATAATACCAGAGATAAAGACAGCAGCTAATGCTTCTTGCCAAGTTAGTCCAAGCGTATGCACAGCTGTGTACGTGAAGAATGCATTTACACCCATACCAGGGACAAGAATAGCAGGTGCATTTGCCCAAAATGCCATGAGTAGACATCCGACAAATGAACTAAAAACAGTTGCTAAAATTCCAGCTTCAAGAGGAATGCCAGCATCTGATAAGATGGACGCATTTACAATCATAATATATACGATTGTGAAAAATGACGTAACTCCAGCTAAAACTTCTTGTTTTGGTGATGTTTCGTGTAAACCTAATTTAAATGTTCTTTCAAGTATTCCTTTCATGTTAAACCTTCTTTTTCATATCCCTCTCCCACCCGTGATATCTCTTTTGTAAGAGCTCACCGTCCTTTATTATATCAGAACATCATGTTTTTACAACAAGTAAAATGATAACGTTTACTTGTAAAGAGAATTCGTTATAAATACGTAAAAATAGCCCGTATGGATGAAATGATTTCTAATTCACCAGATTGAATGGGCGGGGCTGCTTGTGCATGTAAAGTAGCATAAGACGTAACCTCCCGTGGTAATTGGGCAGATTCTTCAACGAATGAGAGGGGAACAGGATTAATATTTAGATTATATGTACTCGCAATAGCACGAGCTTTTTCTACTGCCTGGTGCAGAGCTTGAATGAGAGCCTTCTCATAATATTTATTTGGATGAGATACTCGGAAACGTAAACCTTTTGCTACATTTGCGCCATTTGATACGGCTATATCATATACTTCCCCAGCTTTTTGTACATTTAAAACGGTAATTTCATACAAATGCTCCACACGGTATCCTTGGAGCAATGCTTTATCATTTACATATTCGTATTGAGGAGTGATCGTATAAGAAATCGTTTCTATATCTTTATCGGCAATACCAAGCTGTTTAAGTGCATCCAGTAATTGTTTTGATTGTACTGCATTTTCTTCCTGCGCTTGTTTTACATTTTTACTATCAGTTCGAATGCCAAGCGTTAATATAACAACGTTTGGTTTTGCTTTGACAACGCCTTCGCCTTGTACAGTAATAGTAGCTTCTTTACCAGTATTAGCTGTGCGTACGTTGTGTAAATAAGGATTTATTCCACCCTGCATTTTCCATCACCATCCTTTTTATATGTATATGTGTGAACAAAAAAGAAATTTATATGAAAAAAGTTACATAAATGAGAATGTTGAGGAAAGAAATCATATACAATATAGGTATTTATAGATTATAATATGTGTAAATATGATAAAAAAGGGACGAGGCTATTGAACGAAAAAAGAGAAACGCTGATTTTAGATTTATCTGCATCATTTCGAAAAATGATACGTTTATTACAAAATGATATTAATACACGTTTTGCAGAACATATGCCATATAATGAATTTTCTGTATTACGTGCGTTATTTTTAAACAGTCCACAGATGGCTTCGCAAATTGCGAGTGAAGTAAACGTAACCTCCAGTCATATTACAGCTGTTACAGATCGACTTGTACGAAAAGGATTAGTAGAAAGAAAACGTTCTAATTCAGATCGTCGTATCGTGTACTTAGAAATTACAGAGCACGGAAGAGAAGTAACTGAAAAACTTGAAGCTGTGCGTAAAGAATATTATAAAGAGAGATTTAAAGGTTGGAGCGACCAAGAAATAGAAATGGTCTTAGAACTATTTGGCCGCGTATTATAATAAATGAGGATAGGAAGCGAAAGCATTCCTATCCTTTTTCTTTTGAATAAAAATATTTTGAAACTCCGATACTTTAATTAAAAGATCGGAGGAAAGATTATGAAATATATTGCTGCACTTACCATTTTATTTGGTAGTTTTTTCTATTTTAAAACATTCACGTACGCAGATACGCCTATCCAAGTGGTGCGAAAAGAAGTGAAGTACATTGAAACTGATAATACAGTTTTATATTCGAAATTATGGGTTCGTTCTATGCAAAACGCAGTATTATTTCACCATAGCGATAATATTCGTAATCGGGACACATTACGTAATGTAACAAGTTCATCGTTTGTTAAAGCGAAGCAACTATCTTTTCAGAAAGCAGCACTTTATATACCGAGACTATCGCAATACGTATCAAAAATAGGGAAAGAAAACATTCAAGTGTACTACATTGCGATTCACTATAATGTGAAAAAAGAAAATGCATATCAATTAGATGGTATGAACTATTTTCTACAAGTATTTGTAAAAGAGCGTGGGGAATGGAAAATTGCCGAAAGTGTAGTTGCACCGACAGAGCAAATTGTGCAAAATGGTGATGGATTTGGGATGAAAGAAGAGATGGTGTATGGGGATAGGAGAGAGAATGTGAAATAACCTCCTCTTTAAGAGGAGGTTATTTCGTATGAAGTAAAAACTTTTTATTGACCAAATAGTTAAGTATTACATAGCTAAATAATCCTATTATTATGAATCCGGTGTAATAATTTAATAGAGGATCATTTTTTCCACCTGTTATCCGACCTCCTAATAAGGCAAAACATATTGTGGCACATGGTATAAATAAAACATGTAGTTTAGTGAATAATAATATTTTACCGCTATTTTCATTTGGAGTTCGATCATATAAAAATACTCCTAATGGTAAAAGAATGAGAATATAAAGAATCGGTGTGGAAATCTTCCAGATGGGCATGAATTGATGGTGCTCCTTAACGGATTCTTTTGAATTATTATTGCCATCTTCTTTTACTTTGGGATTAAATGTATAAGATATATAAGTATTATTAGTAGGTGCGAAAACTTCAATATTTTCTATATATGATGCATAATTCGTTTTTTTAAGGAAAAATTCAGTTGTAGATACATTTGTGTGAATCCAAGAAAAGTGAAACAGTAACATGCCTATTCCAGATGGTAATATAATGAAAATTAAGCTTAATATACTATGCGAAATGACATTGCCAGCAATTGTTCCGATAAAAATAGCTATTGTAAAAATTGCCATCCATGTAATGGTAACATAACATAATAATGTACCCATTGGCCCAAAAGATTGGTGTTGGCTAAAAAGATTAATTTTTAGGATGAAATACAATACGATGGCATTAATACCTATTATGAATATAATTGCGGTTGTCCCGAACAGCCACTTAGAAAGAAAAAGCTCTTTTCTTGTGAATGGCATTGCAAATAACAGATAGTCTGTTTGATTATGTCTTTCCCAACTGATTAATGAACAGGCAAGTAATATGAAAATTGGAATGAAGGGGATAATAAGAGTATCCCCATTTAAACTATAAAAGAAATAGCCATCTTCGTTTGGTTTAACCTGTAAATCCCTAAAATAGTTAATAGGTAAAAACCAAAAACTACTACAAGCAAAGAGTAAAAGAATGTACTTACTTTGTTTGTAATGATGGAGCCATAAAGCTTTATGAAACATGTAATCCCTCCAGTACAAAATTGTGATAATGATGAGTTTATTTAGCGTTCCAAGAGAACTTCCATTTCAATAGTTTGGATAGAAGAAAATAGCTCATTGTGCTTGCGCCAAAAAATCCAATGTAAAAATTAAGTAATGATTTATCTCCCCTTAAGACTAAACCAGCAACGATTCCTATAAAGAAAACAGCAAGGCCTATAACTATTTTTTGTAAATTCGGATAAAGTAAGAAGCTACCGTTTCGCTCATTGACTGAACGAACATATAAATATATACCCAAGGGTAATAAAATAATGGTATGTATAATAGGCGCAATCAATAATTTTGCTGAAGGGATTTTTGTAAAGTTTGGTTCGTTATGACGCACTTCATCAGAATCGGTATAGGCACTTTGTGGATTATAATCAAATCTAATACGAAAATCTTCTACTGGACCAGAAATACGGATGTTTTCCAAAAAACGGTGCATAATTCCATTGTTTTCATGAAAATCTATATTCGAGTGAACAGCAATGACTCCTGAAATAAGTGCTGGAATTAACATTGGGAACATGAATAGAGCTGCAGTGAGAAATCCTTGCGATATAACATTCCCAGCGATTGTTCCTATACATAAGGCAAGTGTATAAATAGCGATTAATACAATTAACATGTATATAAAATAACTATGGAATGGGGAGAATACTTGATATTTATTATGAAAAGTCAACTTTTTCATAATAGCAAATAGTCCCCAGTTTAAAATGACAACAGCGGCGATATTACAGATTCCAAACAACCACTTTGTTATATAGAGGTGTGAACGTTTAAAGGGCATAGACCATAACAAGTCGCTAGCGTTATTTTGTCTTTCCCATCCAATTAACGTACAAGCTAGCAAGATAAGCACAATACCTAACAGTGTGACGGGATTTATGAGTGTTAAATCAAAATTGTAATGATATACATAGTTCCACTTTTTATTGTCATTTAGAAATTGTTGCTGTTGAATAGAAGTCATATAGTAGTAATATGACAAAGTATAGAAGCTGACGAGCCAAAATAACCATACAACATATTTACTTTGTTGATATGTTCTTAGCCATAGTGCTTTTTGAAACATAGGATCTCTCCTTTAAAAAACTTTATAATTTGTTAGGCGTGATAATATAACATAAGTAATGATTCCAGTGAGAAACAAACAAATATAGTAGTTAAGTAAGAAATTAAATTGATTTAGTTTATAGCCACCTAGTAATGCAAAGTAAATGGTTGTCCCCCATATCCATATTCGTAAATGTTTTTGGAAAATAAATATCTTTTGAGTGTTTTCATTTGGTGATCGTGTATATAAATATGTTCCAAGTAGTAAGTAAACTATTGTATAAAAAATAGAGACTAACATCGATTTAGCTGAATAATAGTGATAAGATGCTGGATCTCTTAAAATAGTTGAGTTCTTTTCTTTTTTACGTGATTCAGGATCATAATGGTAATAAATCGTGAAATTATATATTGGTGCAACTATATTTGTTTTTTGATTAATTTCGTAAAGTTGTTCATCTAACTTATAATTTTTAGTATCGGTAGCTTCTAAGTGATTTATCGTAAAAGTGTACACTAGTGGAATAAATGTAAGCCCCATTAGTAACCAAGGAATACAAAAAACAACCTGCGAAACAACGCTTCCAGTAAAAGTACCGATGCATAGTGCAGCTGTATATACTGCTGCATAAGAAACAATCGCATAAAGAAAGTATCGATGAAATGGACTAAATGATTGATAATCAAAATGAATAGTTGTTCTATAAATAACATACATAAGAATCCAATTTATAAGTAACGAGCTCACAATACAAAAGGAACCGAAAGCCCATTTAGATAAGAAGACATCTTTTCTTTTAAAAGGCATCGTCATAAGTAGTGTATTAGATTGGTTGCTACGTTCCCATCCTATCAATAAGCAGGCTAAAGCAATGATAAGAACAGTTAACCAAAAACTATTACCTTCGCCTGGCGAAAAGGCATAAAAATAATAATACTGTTTACCTTTTTCTTGTAATTCGTAATACTCAGCAAGTTGTCTCTGAGCACTTTTATAGTAGCTAAAAGATAACAAGTAAAGCGAACTAAAGAAAAACAGTAACGCAGCATATTTCCCGCGCTTCCAATTCCACATCCACAACGCTTTATGAAACATACCCATCCTCCTCCAGTGTCGTAACGAAGACATCTTCAAGTGACATTGTTAGTTCTTCAATGAGTATAGGTTGCTCTTTATAAAACTTCTCCAGTGTTGTAGCTACATTTCCCTCAATTAAGATTGTATATACTTTTCCCGTTTGGTTTAATATTTTAATATTGCTTAAGTTTTCTAGTTTTTGAGGTAATGAGCGTTCATAGGCTACTTGGATTTTAGCAAATTGTGATTTTGCATCGTCTAGTGATGTAATAGAAGATACAGTATGTCCTTTTAAAATAATGATTGTATCTGCAATTTGTTCAACTTCATCTAAATGATGGGTAGATATGAAAATGGTAATCTCTTTTTCTGCAACTTCTCCAACGAGAAACTGTAAAATCTGTCTTTTAACGATAGGATCAAGTCCGTTTGTTGGTTCATCTAAAATAATATATTCTGCCTGTGCAGCAACAGCTAAAATGATGGCAAGCAGTGCTTTCATTCCTTTTGAATAACTACGAATTCGTTTGTTTGGTAAATTGAAACGTTCTAGTAGTTCGTAGAAATATGGTTCATCAAATGCTGTATAAACTGCTTTATAAAACTTCACGATTTCTTTTACTGTATAACCGTTCAGTATGTTAGTAGAATCCGGAACGTATACGATTTTTTGTTTCGTTTCAGGATTTTTATGAATGTCGATATCCTCATATGTAACAGTTCCCTCATCTGGGTCTAAAATACCGACTATCGTTCGTAATAAAGTTGTTTTCCCCGCACCATTTCTTCCAAGTAATCCGACGATACTACCTTTTTGTAATGTGAAAGAAACATCGTCTAAAATTGTTTGATTATCAATTGTTTTCTTCAAGCTTGTCACTTTCAACATCCGTATTTCCTCCAATCTCTTTATAGTATGAATCTATCCAATCATGAATTTTATCTTTCGTAATACCAAGATAAGAGGCTTCTAATAGTAATTGATGAAATTGCTTTTCAACCATAGCGATTTTCCTTTCGTCTAATGTTGGGGTAATCGATTGGGATACAAATGTTCCTTTTCCTCGTAACGTTTCAATAATTCCTTGTCGCTCTAACTCTTGATACGCTTTACTTACTGTATTTGGATTTATAACGAGTAAAGAAGCGAGCTCGCGTACAGAAGGAAGTTTATCACTTGGAGCCAACATGTTTTTCAATACGAGTTCTTTTATATTTTGAACAATTTGTTCCCATATCGGAGTGTTGCTTCTTGGGTCAAGTTGAATATGCAAGAGCAATGTCTCCTTCCTCATATGTATTAAGTGTACTACTGCGTGTAATACACTTAATACAATATAGGGGACGAATGTATTTGTCAAATGAAAATAATAGAAAAAATTGGTATTAAAAAAAGGAAAATTGGAAAAAATAGGTCTGATATAGAATGGAGGGTTAGTCATGAAGCGAGTTTTTGGAATACTTGTTTGTTTCATGTTATTGCTTTCTGGAACTTCAGTGAGTTTTGCGCAATCTGAGAAAACGAAGCAGGAGAAAACAGAAGAAACAACGCCGAAGTTAGCGGAACAAGCGTCGTCAGCAATCGTAATTGAGCAAGATACAGGTAAAGTTTTATTTGATAAAAACCCAAATGAAAAATTACCACCTGCTAGTATGACAAAGATTATGACAATGCTTTTAATTATGGAACAAGTTGAAAAAGGAAAACTAAAACTGACCGATAAAGTTAGAGCGAGCGAACATGCAGCTTCAATGGGTGGATCGCAAATCTTTTTAGAACCTGGGGAAGAGATGACTGTAAATGAGATGTTAAAGGGTATTGCAATTGCATCTGGAAATGACGCATCTGTTGCAGTAGCTGAGCATATCGCAGGTTCAGAAGAAGGATTTGTAAATATGATGAACAAAAAGGCGAAAGATCTAGGGTTGAAAAATACACATTTTCAAAACCCAACAGGTCTTCCGGCCAAAGACCATTATTCGACAGCAAATGATATGGCTATAATGGCGAGAGAATTGATGAAGTATCCACTTATTCGTAAATACACAGGTAAGTACGAAGATTATTTACGTGAAGATACGGATAAAAAGTTTTGGCTCGTTAATACGAATAAGCTAGTACGTTTTTATCCTGGCGTAGATGGAGTAAAAACAGGTTTTACGACAGAAGCGAAATATTGTTTAACAGCATCGGCTCAAAAAAATGGCATGCGTGTCATTTCAGTTGTCATGGGAGCACCAACATCAAAAGAACGGAACAACGAAGTGACGAAGCTTCTTGACTATGCATTTGGACAATATATGACAAAGAAATTGTATACGCGCGGCGAAAAAATTAAGACAGTTCAAGTAGGAAAAGGGAAAAAAGAAAAAATAGATTTAGTTGCGTCAGATAATGTTTCTCTTCTTATGAAGAAGGGCGAGAGTATGGACAAGGTAAAACAAGAAGTAATTGCTGAAAAGAAAGTAAAAGCACCGATTAAAAAAGGTGACGCGCTTGGCACACTTGTTATTAAAAAAGATAAAGATGTTTTATTAAAACAAACAATTGTAGCAAAAGAAGATGTTGCTGCAGCGAGCTGGTGGGAGTTATTTAAAAGAAGTTTTGGGATGTTTTCAACATCAAAATAGCGGCAAATAGTTTGCCGCTTTTCTATTCGTATGCCAGTGAATAATGCTGAAAGGTTTCACTTTATGACGAAATAGTTCTTCTTTTGTCAGCAGGAAGGATTCTTATTTTATATCACGAAAATCTTTATGTATGTGAATAAGTAAAGTTTGAGCATAAGGAGGAAATCGTGTGAGTCTTTCCATGCAATTAGAAGTAAAACGTGACGTCCTATGTGTGAGACTAGAGGGTGAATTAGATCATCATACGGCTGAAGAGTTGCGAACGAAAGTAACAGATATGATTGAGACACATGGTGTTCATCATATTGTTTTGAGCCTAGAGAACTTATCGTTTATGGATAGTTCTGGTCTAGGTGTTATATTAGGCCGATATAAACACGTAAAGGGATTAGGTGGAGAAATGGTTGTTTGTGCAATTTCACCGCCTGTTAAGCGTTTATTTGAAATGTCGGGCTTATTCAAAATCGTTCGCTTAGAAGAAAGTGAAGCGCACGCGCTCGCGACGTTGGGGGTGGCATAGATGAGAAATGAAATGAACCTTCAATTTTCAGCATTAAGTCAAAATGAATCATTCGCTCGCGTTACAGTGGCGGCTTTCATTGCACAACTAGATCCAACGATGGAAGAATTAACGGAGATCAAAACAGTTGTGTCAGAAGCGGTTACAAATGCAATTATTCATGGATACGAAGGAAATGCAGAAGGTATTGTTTATATTTCTGTAATTTTGGAAGAAGCAATGGTGAAACTCACGATTCGAGATGAAGGGATTGGAATCTTTAACTTAGATGAAGCGAGACAACCCCTTTTTACAACTAAACCTGAATTAGAGCGTTCCGGAATGGGATTTACTATCATGGAAAATTTTATGGATGAAGTAGAAGTTATTTCAAACGAATCTTTCGGGACAACAATCCATTTGACAAAATACTTATCAAATAGTAACGCTCTATGCAATTAAGGAGAATAGCCTATGGACATAGAGGTCAAAAATGAGAAGAAGAAACCTCAGTTAAAGGACCACGAGCTAAAAGCGTTAATTCAAAAAAGTCAAGATGGAGATCAACAGGCGAGAGATACAATCGTTCAAAGTAATATGCGTCTCGTTTGGTCGGTTGTACAGCGGTTTCTTAATCGAGGATACGAACCAGACGATCTATTTCAAATTGGATGTATTGGGCTCTTGAAATCGGTAGATAAATTTGATTTATCTTTCGACGTGAAATTTTCAACATATGCAGTTCCAATGATTATTGGAGAAATACAACGTTTTTTACGTGATGATGGATCAGTGAAAGTTAGTAGGTCTTTAAAAGAAACAGGGAACAAAATTCGAAAGATGAGAGATGAGCTTTCGAAAGAGTTCGGAAGGGTTCCAACGATTAATGAGGTGGCAGAGGCGCTAGAACTAACGCCAGAGGAAGTTGTTCTAGCACAAGAAGCGAGCCGGGCGCCTTCATCTATACATGAAACTGTATATGAAAACGACGGTGATCCAATCACTATTTTAGATCAAATTGCAGATCAATCTGAAACGAAATGGTTCGATAAAATTGCTTTAAAAGAAGCGATTAGAGAACTAGATGAACGAGAGCGCTTAATTGTATACTTGCGTTACTATAAAGATCAAACACAGTCAGAAGTAGCAGAGCGCATAGGTATTTCGCAAGTACAAGTTTCAAGACTTGAAAAGAAAATATTAAAACAGATGAAAGATCGAATAGACGAATAATTGTCTATTCGATTTTTTTATGAAGTTAATAGGAGAGAGATGTTAATTTTCGAAAAAATTAACAGAATTTATTGATAATTTAGTTAATTTAAAATATAATCCAAGTATGAACTTGTCATAAAGGGGGGAAGGAAACATGGAAACGAGGCAACAATGGGGAACGAGAGCTGGATTTATTTTCGCAGCGGTCGGATCTGCCGTTGGATTAGGAAACATATGGCGTTTTCCTTATACAGCGTATGAAAATGGCGGCGGGGCATTCTTTTTACCGTACTTATTTGCATTATTAACGACGGGTATTTCATTGTTAGCATTTGAGTTTGCTCTTGGTCATCGTCATCGTGGCTCAGCACCACTTACATTTTTCCGTATTAGCCCGCGTGCCGAATTTATTGGATGGTGGCAAATGTGCGTAACATTTATCGTTTCAACATATTATGCAGTGATTATTGCTTGGTCTATATCGTATACATACTTTGCAATTACTGGAGCATGGGGAAAAGACACGCAATCATTTTTATTTAAAGAGTACTTACATGTTGCAGATAAGCCAGGACAATTTGGAGGACTTGTACCGGAAGTATTAATTCCGTTAGCTCTCGTTTGGATTATTGTGCTTGGCGTTGCATTTAAAGGAGTTAAAAAAGGAATCGAAGTTGTTAACCGTATATTTATTCCTTTATTAGTTGTTATGTTCCTTATTATCGTCGTTCGTGCAGTGACGATGGAAGGTGCTATGCAAGGACTAGATGCATTCTTTAAACCAGATTGGAGTCGTATTTTTGATGGGAAAGTATGGCTTGCTGCTTATGGTCAAATATTCTTTAGTTTATCTTTAGCATTTGGAATTATGATTACGTATTCTAGTTATTTACCGAAAAACTCTGATACAACAAATAATGCCTTTATTACTGGATTCGCAAACTCAGGATTTGAATTATTAGCAGGTATTGGAGTCTTTGCAGCTCTTGGATTTATGGCAAATAATATGGGAGTACCGGTTGATAAAGTAGCAAGTGCTGGCGTTGGACTTGCGTTCGTAGTATTTCCGCAAATTATTAATGAGTTGCCGATGTCACCGTTGTTTGGTGTATTATTTTTCTTATCGTTAACGGTTGCTGGAATCACATCACTTATTTCACTTGCGGAAGTATGCTTTGCCGCTGTATCTGAAAAATTCAGTTTAAGTCGTGAAAAAACCATTGGAATTATGGGAACCCTTCTCGTGTTAGTTTCTCTTGTTTTTGCAACACGTGGTGGACTTATGTTCTTAGATGTTGTCGACTATTTCGCTAATAATTTCGGATTAATTACAATTGCACTTGCGGAAGTAGTTACGATAGGGCTCATTTTACGTCGTTTACCAGTTTATCAAAATCATGCAAACTTTGTATCTGATATTAAATTAGGAACGTTTTGGAGAGTGAGTTTACTCGTTATTACTCCGCTTATGTTAGGGTATATGCTAATTGATGGTACAATCCAAAATATTAAAAAGAACTATGGAGATTATCCGACTGAGTTTGTTGTAACGTATGGTTGGTCGATAGCAGCAGCATTCCTCATAGTTGCAATAATCATTGGTCTGAAAAAATGGGATGCACAAATTCATTCGGACTCTGCCAAACTTGAAAAAGAATGGAAAGATCGAGGTGTTTCATAATGAGTGGATCAGCGATTATGATGATGGTTATTGGAATCGTAGTCATTTGGGGAGGGCTTGCATTAAGTATTGCAAACTTATTTAAGAAAAAGGCATAAGTAAAAAACATCTGCACCAAAATGGTGCAGATGTTTTTTTATGAAAAAATTGTATTAGAAAAAAATTCAATAACCATACTACAACTACGAGGAAGAGTGAAGGGGTGAATGAAAGTTGGAACAAACGATTTATATTAAAATGCGCAATCGTTTAAAAGTTTCTCCTACTTATGAAGTAAAGCTGGGCGATGTTGCTCAACTTGCCGGAGATTCTTCCGTAGTTGAGTTGTTACAAAATGAGATAGTTTACAAAATAACAGCGCATGATAAGACGCATGTTGTAATTGATGTTATGAAAGTAATTGAGATTATTCAACAGAAAGCATCTCATGTACAAATTAATTTACTCGGTTCTGGACAAACTCTTGTTGAAATTATATACGAAAAAAAGAAGGCGCATCCAGTTTTTTTCGGGCTTGTATGGCTGTTACTTTTCATTGGAGCGGCCCTTGCGATCATTTATTTCCATGAAGATGTAAGTATGCAACAAGTACATCAACGGTTATATTACATGATTACTGGAGAATTTAATGCGCAACCACTTTTATTTCAAATTCCTTATTCTTTAGGTCTTGGCTTAGGGATGGTTTTATTCTTTAATCATGTATTTCAAAAGCGAATTAATGAAGAGCCAAGTCCGCTAGAAGTTGAGATGTTTCAATACCAACAGTCGCTTGATCAATATGTAATCGTTAATGAAAACAAGGATAATATGAAACAACTTGCCGATGATTGAGTCTGGATTTGTTATTTTAATTGGTTTAGCTGGAGGGATTGCGGTAGGTAGCGGGTATGTCGCATTTTTAGCTGTACTTGGTATAATCCCCCGTTTAGCTCAATTAACGAGAAGTGGAAAGCATATTCAATATTTTGAGTGGGCAGTCATTGCAGGTACTTTAACAGGGGCTTGGTGTAGTTTGAAAAACATTACATTTCAAACATCGCAATATTGGCTCGTTATATTAGGGATATTTTGTGGCACGTTCATTGGAATGCTTGCTGCGGCATTAACAGAGGTGTTAAATGTTCTACCTATTTTAGCGAAACGAGTAGGGGTAGAGGGGAAGATTGTTGTTTTACTCATTGCTATTGTACTTGGGAAAGTAATAGGATCGTTGTTTCACTGGATTTATTTCGTAAAGTAGGAGGCAGTATATAAATGACAAGTCAGAAATTGAAGGATGATTACATAAATAAAGTGAAGGAGTATCATCCAAAGCCAAACTATTTACTAAATTGTATCAAAGCATTTCTTGTAGGTGGACTCATTTGTACAGTTGGAGAAGTATTGATGAAATTTTATATACATTATTTTCACTTCAGTGAACAAGAGGCAGGAAACCCAACTGTTGCAACGCTTGTTTTATTATCCGCGATTTTAACAGGATGTGGTGTATATGATAAAATCGGTCAATTTGCTGGAGCAGGATCAGCGGTGCCGGTGACAGGATTTGCAAATTCTATGGCGAGCGCTGCCTTAGAGCATAAGAGTGAAGGGATTGTTCTAGGGATTGCTACAAATATGTTTAAACTGGCAGGAAGTGTAATTGTATTTGGGGTTGTTGGTGCATATATCATTGGGTTAATAAGGTATACCTTTAAAGTTTTTATGTCTTAAAGGAGGGGCTAGTATGAGGTTGACCGGAAAACAAACGTGGGTATTTCAAAATGATATATATGTGAATGCAACGGGTACTGCTGTCGGTCCGAAAGAAGCTGAGGGCCCTCTTGGAAAAGATTTTGATATTTCATACGATGACTTGCATTGTGGAGAGGAAAATTGGGAGCTCGCCGAACGAAGATTAATGTCAGACTCAATTCAACAAGCAGTGCAAAAAGGGAATATAAAAACATCGCAAATTGATTTCTTTTTAGCGGGAGATTTATTAAATCAAACAGTGACAGCAAATTATGTTGCGCGTAAGTGGGGCATTCCTTTTTTAGGAATGTTTAGCGCTTGTGCGACGTCTATGGAGACTTTAGCAGTTGGCTCAGCTTTTATAGACGGTGGATTTGCAAATCGTGTCTTAGCTACAGTAAGTAGTCATAATGCAACGGCTGAAAGACAATTTCGCTATCCAACAGAGTATGGTGGGCAAAAGCCAGGGACAGCAAATTCAACTGTGACTGGTGCAGGATCTATATTAATTAGCAATGAAAAAAGTGCGATTAAAATTACGGCGGCTACAATCGGAAAAGTGCAAGATTTAGGAATCACAAATCCTTTGGATATGGGGGCAGCGATGGCTCCAGCAGCAGCTCATACAATTCAACAGCATTTTGAAGATTTAAGAAGAAGTGCCGATGATTATGATTTAATCGTTACGGGTGATTTATCAGCTGTTGGGACGCCGATTGCAAAACAACTTTTACTTGAGGAAGGTTACGATCTTGGGCATATATACAATGATTGCGGATTGATGATTTATGAATCAAGTCAAGAAGAAGTGTTTGCAGGTGGTAGTGGTTGCGCTTGTTCAGCAGTTGTCACATATGGCCATTTATTACACGAGATGCAAAAAGGGAATTTACAACGAATTTTTGTCGTTGCCACTGGCGCATTATTAAGCCCGATGATGATGCAACAGAAAGAAACGATTCCAACAATTGCACATGGTGTCGTATTTGAAAGAGTTAAAGGAGAGTGAATTGTGGATTTTATATATGCATTTCTTGTAGGTGGAGCTATTTGTGTAATTGGGCAACTATTGTTAGATTTCGCAAAGTTAACACCAGCTCATTTAATGGCAACTTTTGTAGTCATCGGAGCAATTTTAGATGGATTTGGATTGTACGATAAACTAATAAAGTTTGCAGGTGCTGGAGCAACAGTCCCTATTACAAGTTTTGGACATTCACTATTGCACGGAGCAATGCATGCAGCAGAAAAACATGGATATTTAGGAATTGGTATTGGCATGTTTAGTTTAACGTCTGCGGGCATTTCCGCAGCGATATTGTTTTCGTTTTTTATAGCACTTATATGTAAACCGAAAGGATAAATCAAATGAGACGAAGGGTTGTTTTGGTCACAGATGGAGATGAATATGCAAAGCGGACAATTGAGCTTTTAACAAAGGAATTTGGGGGAAGGTGTATTTCAGCATCACAAAGTAATCCAACCAAATTGACAGGGAAAAAAGTTGTTGAGCTTATTATGCAAACGCCATATGACCCTGTATTTGTCATGTTTGATGACAGTGGATTTATTGGAGAAGGATCTGGTGAGAAGGCTTTAAAATATGTGGCTACCCATAAACAAATTGATGTGCTCGGAATTTTAGCAGTAGCGTCTAATACGCATCATTGGGAATGGGCACGTGTAGATGTAAGTGTAGATCGGAATGGGAATTTAACCGAATACGGTGTTGATAAATTTGGACTTCCAGATGGTGAAATTGGCAGGATTAGTGGAGATACAATATATTGCTTAGACGATTTAAATGTTCCTGTCATTGTTGGAGTTGGTGATATTGGTAAAATGTGCGGGAATGATGAATGGGAGAGAGGGTCACCTATTACTAGAAAAGCGATTCAATTAATTTTGGAAAGGAGTGGTTTTTATGACGAAGCCTAAAAAGGTGGATATCCCTATATCAACTTTCATAAGTGACAATGAAAATTATTTAAAGCAGACAGTTGGACTAGGCGTTACATACGATGTTGGCATTCGTAAATTTCAAATTTTGAATAAAGAAATTGGTGTGTTATTTGTAAACGGACTTTGTGATACAAATTATATTATCCCTATTTTAGAAGAAGCGGTGGATACAAATGAGATAAGGGATGTAGAAGAAGATACAGTGAAGCTTTTAGAGAATCGCTTAATCCATCAACAAGTAAGCAAAGTGAAAACGATGGATGAGGTAATGCTCCAAGTATTATCAGGACTCATTGTGATATTTGTGGAAGGTGAAACGGAAGCGTTCGCGATCGATGTTCGTAGTTATCCAGGGCGAACACCGACAGAACCAGATACCGAAAAGGTAGTACGCGGTGCGAGGGATGGGTTTGTTGAAAATATCGTTGTAAATACAGCATTAATTCGTAGAAGAATTCGAGATCCACGTCTTCGAAATGAAATTATTCGAGTAGGAGATAGATCACAAACGGATATTTGTATTACATACGTTCAAGATGTTGCAAATCCAGACTTAGTAAAGATTATAAAACAAGAATTAAATAACATCGATGTAGATGGAATTACGATGGCGGATAAAACAGTAGAAGAATTTGTTGTAAAGCAAAGCTATAACCCATTCCCACTTATTCGATATACAGAAAGGCCAGATGTAGCAGCAAATCATCTACTAGAAGGGCATGTGTTAGTGCTCGTTGACACATCACCAAGTGCTATGATTACACCGACAACATATTTTCATCATTTACAGCATGCGGAAGAATTTAGACAAAATCCAGCTGTCGGTACATTTTTACGCTGGGTGCGCTTTTTAGGTGTTATATTCTCGTTATTTTTATTACCATTTTGGCTAGTGTTTGTATTTGATCCAACTCTTTTGCCAGCAAATCTTGCTTTTATTGGACCGACTAAGATGACGCATTTACCAATTTTATTACAGGTGTTAATGGCAGAGGTCGGACTTGAGTTTTTAAGGATGGCAGCCATTCATACTCCAACGCCGTTATCGTCTGCAGCAGGGTTGATTTCCGCTATATTAATTGGTCAAATTGCAATTGATGTAGGTTTGTTTGTGCCAGAAGTAATTTTGTATGTAGCGGTTTCGATGATTGGTGCATATGCAACACCGAGTTATGAATTAGGATTAGGGAATAAGGTTGGGAAATTGTTTGTTATTATTTTAACAGGTCTCTTCCATGAGATGGGATTTGTAATTGGTATGACGATATTAATTTTATTTTTAACGTCTATAAAAAGTTTACAAACACCTTATTTATGGCCGTTTTTACCATTTGATTGGGGCGCGTTAACAAAAATTTTACTCCGTCCAACAATGTCTAGTTTAAAAGTACGACCAAGTATTGTAAGACCTCAAAATGTAAAAAGACAAAAATAAACGGGATTATACACCCGTTTATTTTTTTTAGCAAAAATTTATTGTTTTTTAACAAAAATCACACATTTTTTGTGTACACTTAGAGTAGATATTGTGTATGGAAGGGGAAGAGGACATGATTAAATTATTTGTAAGTGATTTAGATGACACGCTCGTTTACGATGTGAATCATATGCAAAAAGAAGATGAACGTGCGCTGTGTTGGTTAGCTGAGAAAGGGACAAATATTTGTTTTGCCTCTGGCCGCTTTACACATAGAATTGATGAAGTTGTAAAAAGGTTTTCATTCCCATATTACACAACAGGCTTAAATGGAGCGACAATGTTACTTCCGGATGGGGATTTATTCCATGAATCGAGTTTTGAAAATACGGTTGCCCAGGAAATATATCGATATATACATAAAAAAGGACTAGCGGATATTGTTTGTGCAAATGAGCAGCGATATACAAAAAGGAAAAATGAACAACACCATAATTTTGAAGCGTATATGGGTGTGCATATCGCTGAAATTGAAGCGTTAGAAGAAGAGTTTGGTAAGACTGTGCACCCTGCAAAATTGTTTGTTTTTGGAGAAGAAGAGAAAATTGTGACGTTAGATCAAGAGCTACGAGATACGTTTCAAGGCGAAGCGGAAGTTTTTATATCAGGTAAACGCTATGTTGATATTATGCCAAGAGGCGTGAGTAAGGGTAGTGCTCTAAAGCGACTAATGGACCATTTGCAAATTGAAGCAAATGAAGTTGCTTGTATTGGAGATTCTTTCAATGATATTTCTATGTTTGAAGTAACCCCGCATTCATTTACTCTTCATCATGCCCATCCATATGTAAAGGAGAAAGCAAATCATATAGTGCGTTCGGTTGAAGAGGCTGTTATGAAATTACCGTTACTTGTATAAAAAAGAAGCCCGTCACTGGCGGGCTTCTTTTTTACTTGAATAAAGATTTAACAAAATCAATGATACTTGAGAAGAAATCTTTCACTTTATCTAGAAAACTTTGTCCTTCTTCAGATCCTAAAAAGGCAGAAACGTGTTCTTTTGCTTTGTTTAATTGACTACCAACTTGATTCCAATCGATATTAAGATTTTTCATTTTATCAAATAACGATACTAAGTTATCTAACTGTTCATCTGTTAATGTAATGCCTAATTGATCAGCAATTTTTTTAATTAATGAACGTAAATCTTCTGTTGTTTTTGGCTGTTCTTTTGCAATTTCTTCTTTAATTTTTGCAACAAGTTGAACTGCTTTTTCTTCACCAATTTTATCACCAAGCTGGGCTGTTTGTACCATTTCTTCATTCGCTACTTTTTTAACTTCTTCAGGAATTTGTTTATTGGACGCAGTTTCATATGCTTTCATTAATCCAGTTAAAGCTGCAGTTCCTGAAACTTTAAAAGGTGCGTTAATTTGAATTTCTGCATCTTTTACACCTGCTGTAATCAAAGCGTTAGTGTACATTGCATCTGTTACCCAGTTAATGTTCTTTGATCGTACAATAAGACCAGATCCTGGTTTAGTGTATGTAATCATAGAAGAAGAAATTGCTCTCGTACCAATTTGTGCTTTTGGAACAATGCCTTCTAGAAATTTATGTTCTTCCGCATTAGATACAGTAATAATTGTAGCATCTTTCGGTGCTTTCATTTCTTTTAACAGATCTTGTTTTTGTTGTTCGGATAAGTTCTCTCCTAGTGTAACAATTGATTCTCCCTCGATGATGTCTGCAAATGAAGCTGTTGGCATCATAAATACCGTTACAGCTAATAGCAGAGCTAATAATTTCGTTCTCACGAAAAATCGCTCCCTTTCTCTTTCTAAAATTTTCGGGCAACAAAGTTATTATAGTATATATTTCTTATTTGTCACCTAGCTTTTTCCACATTTCAAAAAAGAAGTATCTAGATTGTCGGATTCTTTTTGTTTCTAGTCATGAATGTGGTAATATAGTGCTGAGATAGTTGAAAGGAGACATATACATATGAAAACTTTAGGATACATATTAATGGAAAACGGTGAAAAAATCGACTTGGAATTTTTCCCAGAAGAAGCACCGAAAACAGTAGAAAACTTTAAAAAATTAGCAGAGCAAGGATTTTATGATGGTGTTACATTCCACCGTGTTATTCCTGGCTTCGTAAGCCAAGGTGGAGACCCAACAGGTACAGGTGCAGGTGGCCCAGGTTACTCTATTCCATGTGAAACTGATGGAAACCCTCATAGACACCTTGTCGGATCACTTTCTATGGCTCATGCTGGCCGTAACACAGGCGGTAGCCAATTCTTTGTTGTTCATGAGCCACAGCCACATTTAGATGGCGTTCATACTGTATTTGGTAAAGCAACAAGCGGTATTGAAACAGTATTAAAAATGCGTCAAGGCGATGTAATGAAAGAAGTTAAAGTTTGGGAAGAATAAGGTAAGGGAAAAGAGAGCTTTTGCTCTCTTTTTTTACTTTTAAATGGGACGGGGTACTTCTTCTGCAGCTCATCATACAAGTAGTATTGTTGCTAAAATATATTGCTTGTGAGAACAAACCTTTAACAAATTACATAGAATACATTACATTATATGTTTCAATAAATATTTTTTGTTATATTAATTTTGCTAGAAGTGTGCTGCTTTAGGGTAACTATTAATGAAGTGATATTGAATGATATGTTTCTTTCCATTCCATATAAAATTTTCTTTTTTTAACTCTATTTATTAAAGGAATAGTGCTGAAACATAGATTTGACTTTCTTCTTTTCGCTTTGTATGATTATCAAGTTGTTTTAGGCTCTTCTCACTCTGTTGAAAATATTGTAAAATGAATATGATATGAAAAGAGTGATTGAGGGGATTACTAGTTTGTAACTTTTGTAAGAAGGGATAAGGGTTATGTTAATTCGTTTTAAAAAAAGTTATGAAAAAATTGCAATGGGGCTTCTTTCGTTTATGCCAACTGAAAAAGATGTGAAAACATTACAATTGACAATGAAAGAATATGAAGCAAAAGATGATTGGCAATTGTATTTGTGGAAAGAGAATGAAGATTTTGTTGGAATAATGGGGATTGTAAAAAAAGAGAATCAAGTATTAGAAATTCAGCATTTGAGTGTCAACCCATCTCACCGTCATGTAGGGATTGGGACAAAGATGGTTCAAGAGTTAAAGAGTAAATTTCTTGAGTTTACAATTTGCGGAAATGAGCAAACAGCAAGTTTTTGCGAAAAATGTAAAGGGCTAGAACAAAATATACATTCGTGAAAGCAGGGATAAGTAGTTTATTATCTCTGCTTTCTTTTTTGTAATTGTTCATTTCGTTCAGTAATGACTTCTGTGCGATCACGCATAGTATGCTTGTTTATAATATATTCACTTGGGATAGCATTCAAATCTTTCCAAGGGAGGTTTTGTTTTTGACATAACTCTGTGCACTGCTTCTCTAACGATGGATCTGATAAGGGTAAAAATAAAGGTACAAAACGTTCTTTTTTATGGATAGATTGCAATCTTTCATTGAGCAAGGAAAGAAGTTGTACTTGATTAATTCCTAAACGTTGTAAAGACACACCGCTTTTTTCTAAAATTGTGATTGCGCTTTTCATCATTTTTGTAGAACCATTCCAGTTATCACGTCTTTGGTGGTATAAAGAAACTGCAATTTGAATGAGACCAACTAAGTAATGATCACGATTTCCTCGTGGTTTTGTCTTCCAGTACTCTTCTAGTATTTCGTGGCATTCAAAATAGTCGTAATCTCCTTGGAAATGAATTAAAAATTGTATGTATTCGGTAGGATACATGTTTTCTCGCCCCTATCTAACGGTTATACATATAAGTGTATCATAGAAATATGAACAATAAACGACTAGGAGATTTCCCCCTAGCCGTTATTGTTCATATTAGCAGAAGCAAGCTGCTCCTACAATAATTAGTAAAATAAACAGTACAACAAGTAATGCGAACCCACCGCTAAAACCACAATCAACGTGACCCATAGTTTTTTGACCTCCTACATTGTTCTTACTACACTGTTATCATATGAAGTGGTGGGCATGATGACATAGGCATCGGTCTATTTTTAATTAAATTTCTTAAAAAGGTTGGATAGAACATGAGTATGCTCTATACTTATGTTGTTATAGAAAAAATGTGGTGGGATGCTTTGTGCAATATAATTTTAAAGTAGAGGCTTTTGAAGGGCCTTTAGATCTATTGTTACATTTAATACATCGTTATGAAATTGATATATATAATATTCCTGTAGCAGATATTACAGAGCAATATTTATCTTATGTGCATACGATGAAAGAACTTCAATTAGATGTTGCAAGTGAGTATTTAGTAATGGCCGCAACGTTATTACAAATTAAAAGTAAAATGTTGTTGCCGAAACATGAAGAAGATGTACTTGATAACGGTGATGATTTTATAGATGATCCTCGTCAAGAATTGATGGAGAGGTTAATTGAATATAAGAAATATAAGCAAGTTGCTACTGAGTTAAAAGAAAGAGAACAAGAAAGAGCACAGCTATATACACGTCCACCAATTGACTTTACATCGTTGCAACAAGAAGAAGAGACAAGCTTGCCTCTTGATGTTACGTTATATGATATGCTAGCGGCATTTCAAAAATTAATGCGCCGTAAAAAGGCAAAAAAACCTGTAACAACACGTATTACTCGTCAAGAAATACCAATTGAACAGCGAATGACTGATATTTTAAAGCAGTTAAAAATAAAGGGTGGTCGCCAAAGTTTTTATGATTTATTTGTTGATGATGAACGTGAAATAATGGTCGTAACATTTTTAGCAGTTCTGGAACTTATGAAAAATCAACAAATCATAATTGAGCAAGAACATAATTTTGATGAAATTTTCGTATCAAGCTCTAATAAATCTGCATAGGGCAAGTATGTGAAATTGGGATAAAAACACTTTATCTCATGCTATGTTTTAATGTATCGTTTGGAACAAGAGAAAAAATATTGAACCGAACGCATTGATTGTGATTCGGTTTTTTGATGTGTATTTTTATGGGAAAATAGAAGGAAGGAGCTCGTGAAATGGATAGGAAAGAACAAAAGTCAATTATTGAAGGCCTTTTATTTGTTTCTGGTGATGAAGGGATTTATCCAGAACAAATAGCGAAAGTTCTTGAAATTGAAATGAATGAAGTAATGAATATTTTAGAAGAAATGCAACAAGAATGTGAAGGTGCAAACCGTGGTTTGCAAATTGTACAGTATGCAAAAGTATATCGTTTTGCTACAAAGAAAGAACATGCTTCATATTATCAAAAACTAATAGATACACCAACAGCTGCTTCGCTCTCACAAGCTGCCCTTGAAACGTTAGCGATTGTTGCATATCGTCAACCAATCACAAGGACTGAAATGGAAGAGATTAGAGGAGTTAAAACCGATAAGGCGTTACAAACGTTGGTTTCACATTTACTTATAAAAGAAATGGGAAGGGCGGAAGGACCAGGGCGTCCTATTTTATACGGAACAACAAAAGAATTTTTGGACACATTTGGATTGAAAACATTAGATGATTTACCGCCGCTTTCTGAAGAGAATGAACAAATGAATGAAGCAGATTTATTCTTCGGTTCCTTACAAGAGATATCGAAATAAAAGCTTAGCATTTTGCTAAGCTTTTTTTGTATATCAATTATTTACAGTGCCATACTAAATGAAAAAAGGAGACGAGTTATGAGAGGTATGCGGATTATTCTATTATTAGTTTCTGTTTTATTATGTTTTTCTTTAAATAGCGCATCAGCTAAAAGGTATATGATGTCCATTCATACTACGTCTCCTTTACATATGCATCGGCAACATCTTAGTAAAATGAAAGTGAGCTTTTTAAAAGTGGGACAAGGTGATGCAACACTTATCATAATGCCAAACGGACAAACAATGTTAATTGATGGAGGACCTTATGAAGCAGGAGAGGTTATTATTCAGAAATTAATTGAGAAAGGGATTAATCATTTAGATGTAATTGTCAGTACGCATCCCGATATGGATCATATAGGGGGGCTAATTCCAATTGTAGAGCAAATGCCGGTATCGCTTATATTAGATAGCGGAAAAACATATAGTTCTCTTACTTATCATACATATCGGAATAATATTAAAAAAAGAGGGATACCTTTTGTTTCAGTAAAGGAAGGGCAATATATACCGCTGGATCCACATGTTTCTATACAAGTATTAAACAATGGGAAATCAAAAGATGAAAATAATGAATCCTCAATTGTTTTGAAGGTACGATATGGAAAAGCGGATTTTTTATTAATGGGTGACGCGGATGTACGGACAGAACATGAAATATTAAAACAATTTGATGTACATGCAGATGTTTTAAAAGTGGGGCATCACGGCTCGTATACTTCAACAAGTGAAACGTTTATAAAAAAAGTGGAACCGCAGTTTGCTATTCTGTCTTATGGGAGTAGTAATCCGTATGGACATCCTCATCAAAGTGTAGTAAAACGCTTAAAAAGGCACGGTATAATGGTATATAGAACGAATAAACGTACAGTAGAAATAGAAACAGATGGTGAACATGTTATGTTAGAGTCTAGTGGGTTAATGCCATTGTTGAAGTGACTTCTATATTAGGGGTGGATACTGTCCCTTTTTGGAAAAATGAATACTATATATTATAATTATAATGGACGTAAGAAATTTCCTTTTTTGTTGAATAAAAAGGAAATTTCATTAGAATGTATAGACAACTACTCGTGCATATATTAAGATGGAACTAGGCGAATAAGGTAATAATAACAAGTAGGTATTTCATGGGAAAGGATCGATGAAAATGAAAACGCAAATTGTCATCAATGCCAAAATTTACACAGGTCAAGAAATAGTGGAAAACGGATTTATTCGTTACGCAGAAACCATTAAAGAAATTGGTTTGATGGCTCAATATGTACCACAAGAAAATGAAACTGTTTTTGATGCTACAGGGAAGATTGTAATTCCAGGTATGATCGATGTTCATATTCATGGTGGATACGATATTGATGCGATGGATGCAAATAGCGATGGGTTAGTAACTCTAGGTAAAGAAATGTTAAAAGAAGGGGTTACAACTTACTTCCCAACAACAATGACACAAGCTCCAGAGGCAATTGAAGCAGCGCTAACTGCTGCGAAAGAAGCAAAAGAAAAAGGAGCACATTTCGAATATATTCACTTAGAAGGACCTTATGTTTCAAAGAAACGTGCAGGTGCACAACCACTTGAACATATCGTTCCTGCAAATATTGAGCAATTTAAACAATGGCAAGAAGCAAGTGGGAATTTAATTAAATTAGTAACATATGCACCAGAAGAAGAGGGAGCGTTAGAGTTTGAACAATATCTTACTGAAACTGGTGTAGTTGGCACAATGGGGCATACAGATGCAATTGATGCGCAACTAAAAAATAGAAAGATTACACATGCGACACATTTATACAATCAAATGCGTGGATTACATCACCGTGAGCCAGGAGTTGTTGGTCATGTGTTATTAAATCCAGATGTAATGGTTGAAGTAATTACAGATGGTATTCATATTCACCCTGATATGGTGAAATTAGCATATAAGTTAAAAGGACCGAAAAAAGTAAGTGTTATTACTGACGCAATGCGCGCAAAAGGTCTTGAAGATGGATTATATGAGCTTGGCGGACAGCCGGTACATGTAAAAGATGGTAGTGCTCGATTAGAAGATGGAACGTTAGCTGGTAGTATTCTAAAAATGGATCAAGCTTTCCGAAATGTAATTGAATTTACAGGTTGTTCAATCGAAGATGCAGTACTGATGACATCAGTTAACCAAGCAGAAGAGTTTGGATTAAATAATAAAGGTGCATTAGCGGTAGGAAAAGATGCAGACTTTGTTGTGATGAATGAAGATTTACATGTATATGATACGGTTCGTTTAGGAATTCATATGAAGGAAGGGAAGTAATTAAATGAATATTCTTGTTGTAAAAACTCCAGAAGAACTAGCAGAAGCAGGTTATAAATTAATTGAAGAAGTTGTAAAAACAAAAGAAAATCCAACATTAGGAATGGCTACAGGAAGCTCTCCATTAGGTATTTATGCAGAAATGCGAAAAAATAAACTTGATACAAGCCGTGTAACCACTGTAAACTTAGATGAGTACGTAAATTTACCACATGAAGATAAAAACAGCTATCACTATTTCATGCAAGAACAGTTGTTTGATCATCTTCCATTTAAACAAACTTATGTACCAAACGGGATGGCAAGTGATTTAGAGGAAGAATGCAAACGTTACGAGGGCATTCTAGTTGCTAACCCAGTTGACCTACAGATTCTTGGAATCGGTGAAAACGGTCACATCGGATTTAACGAGCCAGGAACACCGTTTAATTCTCCAACGAACATTGTTGAATTAACAGAATCTACACGCCAAGCAAACCTTCGCTTCTTCGAAAAAGAAGAAGATGTGCCAACTCATGCGATTACAATGGGAATTGGAAGCATTATGAAAGCGAAACAAGTTCTACTTGTAGCTATGGGTGCTAAAAAGGCAGAAGCTGTTAAAGAATTATTGCAAGGTGAATATAGTGAAGAGTGTCCGGCTACAGTTTTACAACGTCATCCGAATGTAACCGTAATCGCAGATCAAGAAGCTCTATCTTTATGCAGTGAGGCGATTGCTGATGAACATCGACAAGTATTCACCATTTCCGATCTATTATCAGATTCAAGAGTGGGTGAAACAGCTAATTGAGGACGGCGAATGGAAGCCGGGAGATAAAATCCCATCTGAGAATGAACTTTGTGATAAGTTCGAAGTGAGTCGTATGACAATCAGACAGGCGATTAATAATTTAGTGGAACAAGGCTATTTATATCGGAAGCGTGGAATTGGAACATTTGTCCAACTTCCGAAAGTGGAACAAAAATTGCAAGGAATGACGGGATTCACAGAAGACATGATTTCTCGTGGGATGAACCCAAGTAGTCAATTACTTAGTTTCCGCCTAGTGCCAGCTACTGCTAAAATAGCAGACCGGTTGAGAATACAGGAGGGGGAATCGGTTTATGAAGTGAGGCGTATTCGCTTAGCTGATGATGAACCGATTGCTTTTGAGACGACATATTTGTCGCCAGCTCTTGTAAAAGATATTAACGAAGAGATATTGCAACAATCTTTATATGAACATTTAGAGAAAAAACTGGGCTTTAAACTTGTTAGCGCTACTCAGTCAATTGAAGCTTCTGTTGCAACGGAAAATGAAGCTGAACATCTGCATATTCCTAAAAAGGCGCCTGTACTTGTAATGCGTCAATGGTCATATTCAGAAGGTGAGATACCGCTAGAGTACGTGAAATGTATTTATCGTGGAGATCGTTATAAATTTATTACGAATATTGCACGTAACAAATAGTATATTTCAGTTTGTGAAGTACAGTGGAAATGAAAATGGATAACATGTAAAGAAATAAAAATACGACTCATCCTTATAAGGAATGAGTCGTATTTTTATTATGAGCAATTACGTGGTTAACAGCATCTTTGACGTGATTTACTACATAGTGAGCGTGTTTTTTCACTGCATCATCGGCTTGCGACATAGCAAAACTGTGAGGAGTTAAAGAAAACATAGGAATATCATTGTAAGAATCCCCTATACAAGCAATTTCCTCAGGTTTTATTTGAAACTCATTTAATAAAACAGAAATGGCAGAGCCTTTACTAACATTCGGTGGCATTACATCTAAACATTGTTCTGCTGAGATGAAAGTACTAACTTTCCCGTGGAATTTTTCATCAATTTTTTTCTGAAGGAGTTGTAAGCTCTCCTTTGTTCCACCGACAGAAATTTTATTTGGGAAAATTGTATCATCAATCTTCTGTAGTAAGTTTGGTTCTTCAACAGAAGTCATTGTTACTTGTTGTTCAAGTTCTTGAATAAAAGGTGTTTTCTCTTCAATGTAATAATTATGCTCATCACTTACATAACGGAAATAAGGATTTTCATTCGTCATAGCTAACAAATCGGGAAGTATGCTGGAATCAAAAGTTGCAGATAATAGTTGTTTATTTTCATGTGTATATACAAAAACACCATTTACACTAATACGATGAAAATTTGTATTTACAGCTTTCATTAAGTCTGCAATTTCATTATCAAGTCTTCCGGAAGCGAAGCAAAGAATAACATTTTGCTCGGCGAGGCTGCGTAGTGCCGCAACATCTTGCTCATCAATAAGACCTCCGTGTTGCATCATTGTACCATCGATATCACTTACAAACATTTTAATCATGTTGTTATCTCCTTTCTATGTACAGTTGCTCTTACATTATACGCATCATATATAAACATGTCTAAAAAATGAATTTTTATTAAATGGCAGATGTTTTACATTGACGACAAAGAAGAATATTCTGTAACATAAAAGTAGGCTATTTAAGTACGAGGGTGGTGTTATATGAATAATTATCTAGAAATTAAAAAAGTTTTAAATAATAATGTCATCATTGCTAGCCATCCTGAACACGAGGAAGTAGTAGTGATTGGTAAAGGAATTGGATTTGGGAAAAAAGCGAAAGATGTATTGGAGCAAGAACAAATCGAAAAAATGTTTGTCTTAAAAAATGAACGTGATCGTGAACAATATAAATTATTAGTGCCGCATGTTAGTGAAAAATTAATTGAATTGATGAACGATATTATGCTGTACATTCAAGAAAAAGCAAAATCTCCACTAAATGAACATATTCATATTGCGTTAACAGATCATATTTCATTTGCAATTAAAAGGTTAAAACAAGGACTTACAATTGATAATCCTTTTTTAGTTGAAACAAAAATGCTGTATCCAGAGGAATATGAAATTGCTGAAGGTGTTGTAGAACTTTTAAATTCTCGTTTGCAAATTACATTGCCAGAAGGAGAAATTGGTTTTATTGCACTTCACATTTACAGTTCGCTTACAAATTCTGATTTATCTTCAGTTAATCAAAACTCCCGTCTCATTGCACAACTTGTATCTTTAATTGAGACAAACTTACAAATTACATTAGATCAAGAGAGCATTCATTATTTACGCCTTATTCGTCATCTTCAATATGCTATTGAGAGGGTGAAAAAAGGAGAAAAAGTAGAGGAATCGCAAAGTTTTGCTGATTTATTAAAGGCGGAGTATCCAGTTTGCTATAACGTGGCTTGGAAGCTAGTTAAGGTCATGCAAAAAGAGTTGCAACTACCTGTATATGAAGCTGAAAGTATTTATTTAACGATGCACTTGCAACGCTTAGTAAAGGCAGAGCATGTGTAAAAAGTCATATATTTTTGTCTAAAATGAAAACGTTAAAAAAAATGATTGAATCGCTTACAATAGTTATGTATAATAACTATTGCAAAGTTATACAAATTTCGACAAACAGATTAAGGAGAGTAACGAAAACGTTTGCCTTAATTATAGTGAACTTATACGTAAACCTATTTTTGACACGTGTTACTGATTCGATCAGGCATGAGTGGAGAAAAGTAAGGAATGTAAGCTAGAGAAAGGGATATACTACCCTTTGTATAGCTATCGTTCTATCTTTTTTTCCTCATGTCTTTTTGGCGTTTGTCGGAAGGTATCAATATAGATAAGAGAGGAAGGGTTTCCATGTTTAAGAAGATCTTTGGTGTTCTTCAAAAAGTCGGAAAAGCGTTAATGCTTCCAGTAGCGATTTTACCGGCGGCAGGTATTTTACTTGGATTTGGTAATGCATTTCAAAATCCACAGTTAACAAATGTTATTCCTGCTTTAAAAGCAGATTGGTTCGTAATGGTTGCAAAAATTATGGAACAATCTGGTGATATTATTTTCGCTAACCTTGCATTATTATTCGCAGTTGGGGTAGCAATTGGTTTAGCTGGTGGAGACGGAGTAGCTGGTTTAGCAGCATTCGTCGGCTACTTAATTATGAACAAAACGATGAGTGTGTTCTTAGAAGTAGATAAGCTAGTGAAAGTAACAAGTTCTGGAGCAGACCCAGTAAAAATTGGATTTGCAGATCCAGCGTATGCAAACGTATTAGGTATTCCGACGCTACAAACAGGGGTATTTGGTGGTATTATCGTCGGTATAGTAGCGGCATATTGCTATAATAAATACTTCAACATTGAATTACCATCATACTTAGGTTTCTTTGCAGGTAAGCGTTTCGTACCGATCGCAACTGCAACATTCTCTTTAATAGTAGGTATTATCATGTGCTTCGTTTGGCCATACATTCAAGGTGGCTTAAACACGTTCTCACATCAAATGATTGATGCGAATAGAACAATCGCAGCATTTATATTCGGTTTAATTGAACGTTCATTAATTCCATTTGGACTACACCACATTTTTTATTCACCGTTCTGGTTCGAATTCGGTCAGTATACAAATGCAGCTGGCGAATTAATCCGTGGTGACCAAAAAATCTTTATGGCACAGTTAAAAGACGGTGTAGAATTAACGGCAGGTACATTTACAACTGGTAAGTATCCGTTCATGATGTTCGGTCTTCCAGCAGCAGCTTTAGCAATGTATCATGAAGCACGTCCAGAAAATAAAAAATTAGCAGCAGGTATTTTAGGTTCTGCAGCATTAACATCTTTCTTAACAGGTATTACAGAGCCACTTGAATTTTCATTCTTATTCGTAGCGCCAGTATTATTCGGAATTCATGCTGTATTTGCTGGTCTATCATTTATGACAATGCAAATTTTAGGTGTTAAAATTGGTATGACATTCTCTGGTGGTTTAATTGACTTCCTATTATTCGGTGTACTACCAGGCCGTACAGCATGGTGGTGGGTAATTATTGTTGGTCTTGTACTAGCAGTTATTTACTACTTCGGATTCCGCTTTGCAATCCGTAAATGGAATCTAAAAACACCTGGTCGTGAAGAGGCAAATGCGAATGACGGTGCAGGAAAAGCAGAAGCAGGCGAACTTCCTCGTGAAGTATTAGTAGCACTTGGTGGTAAAGAAAACATTGCTTCTTTAGATGCTTGTATTACTCGTTTACGTGTTCAAGTTAACGAACAAAAGAATGTAAACAAAGACCGCTTAAAAGAACTTGGAGCAGCTGGTGTACTTGAAGTTGGAAATAACATTCAAGCTATTTTCGGACCGAAATCTGACACGTTAAAATCACAAATTCATGATATTATGTCAGGTCGTACACCTCATGCTGAAAAAGAAGAACCTGTAAAAGTGGAAGAAACTCCTCAAAAAGTTGATGAAAATGAAACAATTGTATCACCAATTGAAGGGAAAATCTTACCAATTACAGAAGTACCTGACCAAGTATTCTCAGGAAAAATGATGGGAGATGGATTTGCAATTGAGCCAACTGAAGGAACAGTAGTTTCTCCAGTTAACGGTGAGATCGTTAATGTATTCCCTACAAAACATGCGATTGGTATTCAATCTGAAGGCGGAAAAGAAATTTTGATCCACTTCGGTATTGATACTGTAAAATTAAATGGTGAAGGTTTTGAAGCGCTTGTAGCACAAGGCGACAAGGTGAAACAAGGCCAACCATTATTAAAAGTAGATCTTGCATTTGTAAAAGAAAATGCACCATCTATCATTACACCAATTGTCTTTACAAACTTACAACAAGGGCAACAAGTCGAATTGAAAAAAGATGGAAATGTTAAGAAGGGCGAAACCGCTATTATTGACATTCAGTAGGAATTTGACGCAAAATGTTTATAATTATAATAGGCGATGTGGTTGACCGAACATCGCCTATTATATACAATAGATGATGTAGTACTCACGTCTATACAACTAAAAAATACTGTAATTTAAAGGAGATAAATTATCATGGAAAAAATCTTTAAAGTAACTAGCGACTCAGGAATTCATGCTCGTCCAGCAACTCTACTTGTAAACACTGCAAGCAAATTCGGTTCTGACATTAACTTAGAGTATAACGGAAAGAACGTTAACTTAAAATCAATTATGGGCGTAATGTCTTTAGGTATTCAACAAAACGCAGAAATTAAAATCACTGCAAATGGTGATGATGCAGCTCAAGCACTAGCAGCTATCGAAGAAACTATGAAAAACGAAGGATTAGGAGAATAATGACTCTTAACATTCAAGGGATCGCTGCATCAAGTGGGATTGCTATTGCAAAGGCTTTCAGACTTGAAAATCCTGAATTTAACATCGAAAAGAAATCAATTACAAACGAAGCTGCAGAAATTGCACGCTTAGACGCTGCGCTTGAGAAAGCAAAAACTGAATTAGAAGCTATTAAAGACCACGCATTTGCTGAGCTAGGAGCTGACAAAGCTGCGATCTTTGAAGCACATTTATTAGTGTTAAATGATCCAGAACTAGTAAACCCAGTAAAAGATAAAGTGAATAGCGAAAAAGTAAATGCTGAATTTGCAATGGATGAAGTTGCATCAATGTTTATTTCTATGTTTGAAAACATGGATAACGAATATATGAAAGAACGTGCTGCAGACATTCGTGACGTAACAAAACGCGTTCTTGCACATTTACTAGGAATTAACTTCTCAAATCCTGGTACAATTTCTGAAGAGGTAATCATCATTGCTGAAGATTTAACACCATCTGATACAGCTCAGTTAAACCGTAAGTATGCAAAAGGTTTCACTACTGATATCGGTGGACGTACATCTCACTCTGCAATTATGGCTCGTTCTATGGAAATTCCAGCTGTTGTTGGTACAAAAGTTGTTATGGAGAAAATCCAAAACGGCGATATCGTTATCATTGACGGTTTAGATGGAGAAGTAATTGTAAACCCATCAGAAGAAACTCTTCGTTCGTTTGAAGAAAAGAAAGCGAAATTTGAAGAGCAAAAAATTGAATGGGCAAAATTAAAAGACCAAGCTACTGTAACAAGTGATGGACATCACGTTGAGCTTGTTGCAAATATCGGAACACCAAATGATGTACAAGGTATTATCGATAATGGTGGAGAAGGCGTTGGTTTATACCGTACAGAATTCTTATACATGGGCCGTGACAATCTTCCAACAGAAGAAGAGCAGTTCGAAGCGTATAAAGCAGTTCTTGAAGGTGTAAAAGAAGGTCAACCAGTCGTTGTTCGTACACTTGACATCGGTGGAGATAAAGAGCTTCCATACTTACATTTACCAAAAGAAATGAACCCATTCTTAGGATACCGTGCAATTCGCTTATGTCTTGATGAGCAAGATGTGTTCCGTACACAACTTCGTGCATTACTTCGTGCTAGCGTATACGGCAACTTAAAAATTATGTTCCCAATGATTGCAACTCTTGATGAGTTCCGTCAAGCGAAAGCGATTTTATTAGAAGAGAAAGCGAAACTTGTAGAAGCGGGTACAACTGTTTCTGATTCTATTGAAGTTGGTATGATGGTTGAAATCCCAGCTTCAGCAGTATTAGCAGATCAATTCGCGAAAGAAGTTGATTTCTTCTCTATTGGAACGAATGATTTAATCCAATACACAATGGCTGCAGACCGTATGAACGAACAAGTATCATACTTATACCAACCATATAACCCATCTATTTTACGTCTTGTAAAAATGGTTATCGATGCTGCTCATAAAGAAGGCAAATGGGCTGGCATGTGTGGTGAGATGGCGGGAGATTCACTTGCTATCCCATTATTATTAGGATTAGGTTTAGATGAGTTCAGTATGAGTGCAACATCTATTCTTCCTGCAAGAACACAACTAAGCAAGTTGTCAAAAGCAGAAATGGAAACATTAGCAGAAAAAGCATTAATGATGTCAACTGCTGAAGAAGTTGTTGAACTAGTTAAAAGCATATAATTAATAAAAAAACCTGAGTCGATTTGAAATCGGTCTCAGGTTTTTTCTATGAGAAAAGTAAATCTTGTTTTCTTACTATAGAGGATAAGACACAGAACTAGATAGCGATAGCAACGATATCAGTTGGGCATACACGTAAAATACCATTAAAAGTATTACGTTGACGGTGCTTATCATCTTTGTTGTCGTCTTTATTATCTTTATCATTATTGTTACGAGCTAAAGCGGAGAAAAGAGCAACACCGTTAGCGAAACCTTCAAAAATTACATCGTTGAAAGATCCGATACCTTTAATGCTTAAAAGAGAAAGCTCTGTTCCAACTGAAATGCTAGCAAGTACGTTACATACAGCTGGTTGTTGTGGTTTTACCTCTCTCTCTTTCTCGCGATGGTCACGATGGTCGCACTCTCTTTCACGATGATGACAGTCTCTAAAGTTATCACAGCATCCAAATGATCCAAACATAATCCTCATCACCCCCTTCACACTTATAATCTATGTAAGTTCGGTAGTTAGTGACTGGACAGAGAGTGGAATTTTTTCTAGGGGATTTTCTCATTTTAAATGACTAGCTGGGTGTTTAGTATGGAATGATGTTTAAAATAGGGGTAATATAACAAAAAAATGTAAAAACCACCAAAATAAACGAAATGGGTAGCCTTTACACTTTTTTACTTTTATATAAAACGATGATATATACAGGAAGAGCTAGGAGTAGTGGTACGATGGATCGTGCAGTATGTTTTTCTGATTCTAATTGAAATGCTTCTTCTTTTGGGAATTGTAAAATGGAGATGTTTGCGGCATCACCAATAAAATATAGAAGCAGTACAGTTACTATGTAACATAAAAGTGCGATCAAGCTTCCGTATGAACTCAATGAAAATCCCTCTCTTGTTATCTATTTGTTATCATTGTATCACAATTGTAATAAAAACACACGGGTATATTTCAATACCTTAACAAAATTCGACACAAAACGTCACGTTTGTTTATGATAAAGGAATAGAATATACTTTTCTATAAGTATAAATGTCGAATGATTTGTAGTAATATTACAAAAGTATGACAGGAAATAAAAAACGAAGGTAATGTAGTTACCTTCGTTTTTTATTATTTTGCCCACTCACTCACTTGCTCTACGCTCATACGTGGTGCAGGGTGACCTTTTAAAGTTGATTCACCAATTGTAATAAGCATAATTGGAACGTAACGAGATGAAACGTTAAATTCGTCTGTCAGTGCTTGTGGATTGAAGCCACCAATAGCACAAGTATCCCAACCAGTTGCTTTAGCTGCAAGCATAAGTTGCATTGCTGCTAAAGATGCATTTGAAAAGGCAGCATCTCTCGGGAATTGTTCACGAGCATATGCAGATTCAATATTTTTAGCTAAGCGTTCTTTTGCTTCTTCTTTCATAAATCCTTGTTCTACAATTGGACCATATACTGGCTCAACATTTTTATAAGCTTCTAAATCACCTAAAATAGCGACTACTGCAGAAGCATCAAGAATTTGTTGTTGGTTATAAGCTATTGGGTGTAATCGTTTTTGTACATCTTCACCTTGAAAAACAAGGAATTTCCAGTGTTGTAAGTTCCAAGCGGAAGGTGCTTGTGCTGCGGCTTTTAAAATCTCATGCAATTCTGTAGATGAGATTTCTTTATTTGGGTTGAATGCACGTGTAGATGTGCGTTCATATAAAACGTTAAAAAAGTTGTCGTTTGTCATTATATATCCTCCAAATTGTATATAAAATTATCAAGAAAACGCAATGTATATTACTTACATTTTGTAAGTTGTCGAATTTAAGAATATAATATCTTTATTTTAATTGTCAAGTTTTAAGAAATAAGCTAGGGCATTCATACAAACGATATAATTCCTATAATCATACACTAAAAAAGGAATTTATAGAGTGAAAAGGGAAGATAACATTCTCAATTAGCTTGTTAATATGTATCTCTCGCAAATTAAAGTTTATTAGAGAACAGTCTTTTAAAAATGTTTGTGAGGAATTCAGTAGAACAAGATATATGAAGTGAGTGAAGACTAGTGATGAACATACTACATTTTTTATTAGAGAATACGGTTTTCCAAAATGTGTTACAAGATTTGCAGTTAAATGTCCTTTATATAGAAAATGGATGTAAGCATCAACAAACGATAGAAAATATCCATCCAAAATGTATGTTTATAGCAAATAATTTTGAAGAGGGCGAACTATTATTTCAAAGAACGAAACCGCACATTATAATTATGTATGTAACAGATTATTCTCAAATCAAATATATAAAGAATATGTATACCCCGCAAAGTACATTCATTGTCATTTGGGATCAACAAATAACAAAAGAATTTACAGATGTACTTGCATTAGGAATACGTAATATTGTAATAGCCCCTGTAACTCCACAAGCAGTATTAGAAGAAGTGAATAAGAGTTTGTATCAACTTTCTTTAGTAAGGCAAGTTAGTTTGCAACAGGAACTGCTTCAAACGATGTTTGATTTTCAAAATGATTTATTATTTATAGTAGAAGATGATGAAATTGTTGATTGTAATACAAATTTTTTAACTTTTTTCGGATATGAAAATTTGTTTGCCTATCGTGAGCAACATTTAGTATTTGCTGAACATTTTATTAGAGAAAATGGATACTACTCGACGACGCATGATATAACATGGCTAGACGATACTTTATCAAGTGGTAGAAGAATTAAGATGTCAAATTATGAAGGGGAAGTATCTACTTTTCTATTACGTGCGACACCATTGCCAGAAGATTTATCAAGATTTATTGTAAAATGCACGGAAATTACAGAATTAGATGAAATCTATCAAGAACAAGAAAGACTTGCTATGGTAGATTCATTGACAGAGATTTATAATCGTTTAAAGTTTCAACAAATACTAGAGGTAGAGTGGGAAAAGGTAATACGTAGTGATGAGAAAATAGCAATCATTTTATTTGATATAGATAATTTTAAAACAGTTAATGACACATATGGTCATGATTTTGGTGATTTGGCATTAATACAACTTGCAGAGCTTATGAAATCTAAAGTGGAGCAGCAACACGTATTTGCAAGATGGGGAGGAGAAGAATTCATTATATTAGTGACAAATACAGTAGAAAAGGAAGCATTTCAAGTTGCGGAGTCATTACGATTCTTCATTGAAACAAAGCAATTCACTGGAATTTCGAAGCTAACAGCTAGCTTTGGAGTTGCGTTATATGAACAAGGAACTACAAGAGAAGAATTAATGCAACGAGCGGACATTGCTTTATATGAAGCGAAAAAAAATGGAAAGAATCAAGTATGTGTGTACAGAAAAGAAAAAATGTAATTTTTCGCAACAAATTGTTGCGATTTTTTTTTATTGTTTGATAATAGAATAGGGGGACAATTTTTAGCGAAGGAATTATGGAGGATCGACATGATAAAAAAAGTAATGATAATGGCTTCACTGTCTGCTATAGTTGGCGGCGGAGTATACTATTTTCTTGTTAGCCCCAATATAAAGGAAAACACAGTATTAACAACTAAGGTGAACCCTACTATTGAACCAGAAGTGCAAGGGAATATAGAAGAAAAAGAAGAGCAACAAATTGATTATGCTAGCATATCTCAAAAATTAGATCAATATTTAGTCGGAAAGCAATTTAATGGAACAGTTTTGGTAACAGATAAAGAGCATGTTATATTGAATAAAGGATATGGCTATGCTGATGTTCAAAATAAAATTGAGAATACGCCTCAAACAAAATATCGTATCGGTTCTATTACGAAAACAGTTGTTGCCACATCTATTTTACAGCTGCAAGAACAAGGGAAATTGAATATTCAAGATAATGTAAATAAATATATTCCTTCATTTCCGGAGAATAAAAATATTACGCTATATCATTTATTAACACATACCTCTGGTTTACCTGAACACGCAAAAGGCAATGTTAATGCTGCTTCACGTTTACAGTTAATTAATTGGATCGGACGTCAAAATTTAGAATTTCCTGCAGGAACAGGTTGGAGATATACAGATTATAATTATATGGTGCTTGCTTATATAATAGAACATATATCGAAAAAACCTTTAGGAGATTACATAAAAGAAAACATATTTGTAAAAGCAGATATGCATGAATCCGGTATGGGAAATATGGTACCTGGCGATAAAAATTTTACAAAGGGTTATGTGAAAAAAGATCAAGAGCTTGTACCAGCGCAGAAGTTAGGCATGGATTGGCTATATGGTTGTGGTGAGATGTATACGACAGTTGGAGATATGAAGAAGTTAGACGAAGCAATTATAAATGGAAAACTTCTTTCTGAACAAAGTATACAAGCAATGTTTTCACCTTCAGCAGAACGGAAATATGCATTTAGTTTTTATATATATGCAGATTATTTTCATAATCATGGTGTATTATCTGGTTGGAACACTTTTAATAATTTTAATAAAGAAAAAGGAACTTTTGTTATGTTATTTTCAAATGTGAAAAATAGTATGGATGATGACTTTAATAAAGAGTTCCGAAAGATGGTAAATGATTTATTAGAACAAAGGGGATGAGAAAATGGAACATAAAACTTTATCAATAGGTTTCATTGGTATTGGCGTAATGGGAAAAAGTATGGTTTATCACTTAATGCAAGATGGTCATAAAGTATATGTATATAATAGAACGAAAGCAAAAACAGATTCTTTAGTGCAAGATGGTGCACATTGGTGTGATACGCCAAAAGAGTTAGTGAAGCAAGTTGATATTGTAATGACAATGGTTGGATATCCACATGATGTAGAAGAAGTGTATTTTGGTATAGAAGGAATTATAGAACATGCAAAAGAAGGTACGATAGCAATTGACTTTACGACATCTACACCTACCTTAGCAAAACGCATTAATGAAGTTGCAAAAAGCAAAAATATATATACGTTAGATGCACCTGTCTCAGGAGGAGATGTTGGTGCGAAAGAAGCAAAACTCGCAATTATGGTAGGTGGAGAGAAAGAAATATATGATAGATGCTTACCTTTACTTGAAAAGTTAGGAACAAACATTCAATTACAAGGACCAGCTGGGAGTGGACAACATACAAAAATGTGCAATCAAATTGCGATTGCTTCCAATATGATTGGAGTATGTGAGGCTGTTGCTTACGCGAAGAAGGCTGGACTGAATCCAGATAAAGTGTTAGAGAGCATTTCAACAGGGGCAGCAGGTAGCTGGTCATTAAGTAATTTAGCTCCTCGAATGTTAAAAGGAGACTTTGAGCCGGGATTTTATGTAAAGCATTTTATGAAAGATATTAAAATTGCTTTAGAGGAAGCAGAAAAATTACAATTATCAGTCCCGGGCTTAAGTATGGCGAAAGAATTGTATGAAGAGTTAATTAAGGATGGAGAAGAAAATAGTGGAACACAAGTATTATATAAAAAATATATAAGGGGGTAAACGAGGTGGACCTTCAAAAGTTTGATGAGATGATTGATACTGTACAGCGAGCTACTTGTATGAAAATTAATGAAAAACAAAAAGAAGCTTTTAAACAAAAGTATGATTTTGAACCAGAATTTGAATATGGAAGAGATGAGAAGGGGCATTATGTAATTCGAACCTCAAAAAAGATGTTAGAAGAAATGGAGTTTTATTTGGCATTGAAATATGATCGTGATGGAGTGGATCTTTATATGCAAGCTGAGATTGACGGTATATTTCATGTATCTGTTAGCTATGGTGAAGATGCCCTACATCTACAAGAATTGTTTCAATTTCTAGAAGAAAATAAATAAAAGTCCTCATTTGAGGACTTTTATTTATTTAGTCATCTTTAATTTTTATAATTATAAGTTAGAAGCGCGGCGGCATCGTTCAACCGGGAATGGGATAATTTGTGCGATGTGATTAGGACCCAATTGTTTTGTACGAGCATGGCGTATTATATAAAAAGCACACAGAATTGAAACAGGAATAGCGCCGAATAAACCAAACAATAAAGCGCTTACACAAGATGCGACAAATCCTAAAACACCAATTTCTAACTCTTCCATAATAGCTCCTAAAATAACTGGAAATGCTCCACATGTAACCCCAAGTATAAGTGCGATAAGTAAGCTCATGATTATCCCCCTCTGTTTGCGATATTATTTTCCTTCTTAATTAATTGTAGTATATCATATACAAAACAGAATTTTCAGAAAAAATTCAATAAATATTCAAAAAATGTTCAAAAAATATACTTGAAAAATCAAGGTGTTAAATTTGTGATGAAGTGGTACTTTTGAGTAAATAAAAAATCAGGCTTATTTCAAAAATGAAATAAGCCTGTTCCATAGGAGGATGTATATATGTAGAGTGAATAAAAGTTTGGAAAAGGGGGTCCAAGTCCTTTTATTCAACTAACTACCTTAATAGATTGGAACCCAGCCTTCAGTTGTCACAAAAATACGAATAGCTACAACTTGACGATCATCTTGCAAGGTAAAATAATGTCTTGCATTTTCAGGAACAGATATGAGATCGCCTGGCTCAAGTTCAACATCAAAGAATTTCCCATCTTTGCCTTCAATAGCGAAAATGCCATGACCACTGACGATAAAGCGAACTTCGTCATCTGTATGATGATGTTCTTTTTGGAAATTAATTAATAATTCGTCAAGGTTAGGTGTGCTATTTGAAAGTGAAATTACATCATGTGCTTTATAACCTCGACTTGCTGAAACATCAGCGATTTCTTTTGAAAAAACAGCTAATATTTCAGCTTTGTTTTCATCTGTTAACGAATAATTTTCATTTAAATGAGTAGGAAGTTTAGAAATGTTCCATTTCTCATATAAAACGCCTTCCTCTTGTAGAAATTTAGATACTTCCACTTCATTTTCAATGCGAGTATTTACTTCATGAATACGAATTTGCGCCATTAGAAACGCCTCCTTGAATTGATAATAGTTTTATATGAAATTGGAATAAAAACTCATAAGCTTCTAATCTTTTCTTTGCATCAAAGCTATCTCGGCCCCATACGGTAATACCGTGGTTACGGATTAATACTGCTCCTGAATCACCTTTTATATGCTTTCGGAAGTTTTCTCCAAGCGTTGGGATATGGGCATGGTTTTCGATAATAGGAATGTGAATTGTTGCACCTTCTTCCCAAATATCGAGAGCTTTAATAATTTCTTGATTTTGAAGGGTGACTGCATCATTATATAAATTTGTGATGACATTGTTATCAGTTGTATGAACATGAAGTACGCACCCGGCATTTGTATTGTTATAAATATGTGTATGCAATACTGTTTCTGCTGACGGGCGTAATTCAGTCTCTAATACGGGACCCCCTAAATGATCTACTAATAGAAAATCATCTGGAGTAGTTTTTGTTTTATCTTTACCACTTGCTGTAATAAGAAAAGTAAGGGGCTCATGACTAACCTTTATAGAAATATTACCACTCGTTGCCGGAAACCAATTTCGTGTTGTTAATTCTTTTTTTATCTCGCTTAAGTCATACCATTGACGAAAAAGTTGTTTCATAATTTCACCTCCAACAAATGTTTTAATTCATTTTGAATATCATGGAATGTTTCAAACGGTGTATAAGCAATATAATTCTCTTCACACTTTGTAATAAGGAAGTCACGAGCAAATACTTTATCTGCTTGTTTCGCAGCTTGTAAATCAGTAATTGAATCTCCAATCACAATATGGAAGTCATTCGTATCACTCAATTTACGGATGAGTGATGATTTACATAATCCGCAATGATTTTGACAATGATGATCACAAGGATGAGGCCAATTCACCGTAATGTATTCATTTGAAAAATCTGTTTCATTACAGTAAATTTGCTCTTTTGGAATGAGTCCTTGTAAGAGTGGATAGACGAAGAAATCCATTCCACCTGATATAACGTAAAAAGAAATGTTATTTTCATTTATAAATTGTATAAATTCATGAAAACCATTACGAATTTCAGCAGTTTCTATTAAAAATTGAATAATTTCATCGTGCAGATGAGTAGGTATTAATTGAAATAATTGAGAAACACCTTCTTGAATAGATAGCTCTTGTGATAAAATTCTATTCTTTACTTCTTCAGCTTCTGGTGGTGCGAATTTTTCCATAATGGACATAATGTTATCATTATTTGTAATCGTGCCATCGAAATCACAAAATACTTGAATACTCATAATTTCACCTCATGAGAGGGATTTCCCCATATTTGTAGTGCACTATGCAAATTTATGTCATCTACTTCATGGAGTGGTTTATTTTGCAAAGTAGCATCAATTGCAGTACGGAAAGCTTTACCACCGCCTTGCGCTCCATTTGGATGTCCATGTATCCCGCCGCCAGCATTAATAACAACATCTTTACCGAAATCTCGTACAATAAAGGGAACGAAACCAGGGTGAATACCAGCAGACGGAACAGAAAAGCTCTTCTTGAAAAATGCATCGTCTTCAGTTAAATATTTTGAGATAGCAAGAGCTTCCTCTTTTTCTAGCGCAACACTTCCGTATGGAGATGGGAATAATGAAAAGTCAGCCCCAGCATAGCGTAGTAGCTTTCCGAGTAATAATGGAGATGAAATTCCATATAACCTAGATGCTGAATAAGCACCACTTACAGCAGGGTGTGCCATAATAGGAACTGGGATTTCATCATCTTCTGCAAGTGATTGTAGTACATCTAGTCCGTAAGCAAATACGTTAAATAATAGAATATCAGCTCCAGCTTGCACTGCACGTTTCGCATTTTCTTTTAAATCAAAAGTTCGTCCTGTTAAATTTACGGCATATAACGTTTTATGTCCGTATGTTTCATATACGGATTGTAAAACTTCTTTTCCAGATACAATGCGTTTCGTAAGTGGTGTTAATGCATTTTCAAATAATATTTCATCATCTTTTACTATATCTACACCACCAATTGCTTGATCGCGTAATTGCGTTTTTAAATACCCAATATTTCGTCCAATCATTCCTTTAAAAATACTCATTAAAAGGGGACGATCATGCACTTGTAAAAGATTTCGAATACCATCTATACCGAACTTAGGACCAGGAAAATGCTTTTTTAACTCATCTGAAAAAGTTAAGTCAATTAATTTTACTTCGCCATCAAGGGATAGCTTTCCAAATGTAGTCGTTAAAATTGCTGGTAAATCTGGACTGAAGTTTAATAACGGATATTCGATTTTAATAATTCCGCGTTTTACTTTTTTACGTAAATACGAATTTGTATGTTCATTTTCAGCTAATTCCTCAATATGAATGACGTTGCCTTTATGTTGCTTTAATTGTTCTTGCAATAATTGTGGCAAATGAGTCCAAGAGCCAATTGTTAAACCAAGTGCAATTTGCTCAGCCTTTTTTTCTAAGTTATGTGAATCATCATGGATTAAATACGTCGCTATAATTCCGCTCATTGTTATAACCTCCTAGTTAAATAAAAAAACCTCTCAGCTAAGGAGAGGTTTTTTTACAACCAGCTCCTTATCTGTCAGCGTAATGCTGCGAGAATTAGCACCGTGTCTACAATTGTAGATCGGTTGCCGGGTTTCGTCGGGCTCGTCCCTCCACCTGCTCTTGATAAGAAGTATTTAGAAATGTTTAAATTTTTAAGATAACTGAATTTTGTCAGATATTTTTCATGTTGTCAATTACTTTTTGAAAAAATTTAATTTATCAATTCGATTAATGGCTTCCCGTAATCTATCTTCTGTATGCAAGAGACCCACACGGATATACCCTTCGCCATGTTCACCAAATCCAACACCAGGAGCAACTGCAACATGTGCTTTTTCTAGTAAAATATCAGCAAATTGCTCAGAGGTATATCCTTTTGGAACAGGAAGCCATGCAAAGAATGACCCTGTTGGAATGTTTACATTCCAACCAATTGATTGACAAGCCGAAATAAGAGCGTTTCGTCGAGATTCGTAACTATTTACAAGGTCTATTACGCAAGACTGTGAACTTAATAGTGCTTCGCGGGCAGCATCTTGAACTGCACCAAAAATACTAACATACATATGATCTTGTAATAAGTTAATGGTTTCAATGACACTTTCATTCCCTACTGCAAAAGCAATACGCCATCCAGCCATATTGAAAGTTTTCGATAGAGTGTAAATTTCAATACCTGTATTTTTAGCACCGTCTGCTTGCAAGAAACTAACAGGTTTTTGACCATCGAATCCAATCGCACCGTAAGCAAAATCATGAACCACTAATATATTATGTTTATTAGCAAAATGAATAGTTGCATCAAAAAAATCTTTTGATGCAGTAGCACCTGTAGGATTATTTGGATAGTTTAAAAACATTAATTTTGCACGCTCGGCAATAGAGTTATTAATTTTTGTGTAATCTGGTAAAAAGTTATTTTCTGCAATAAGCGGCATTGTTTCAAATTGTGCTTTTGCTAAAGCAACTCCTGATAAATAATCTGGATAGCCTGGATCTGGAACGAGAATCGAATCACCAGGGTTTGTAAAACAAACTGGTAATTCTACTAATCCAGCCTTTCCACCAAACAATATAGCAACTTCAGTTTTCGGATTTATTATTACATCATATTCACGTTGATAGAATGTTGCCACGGCTTCTTTTAAACTTTCATGTCCGCGAAATGGCGGATATTTATGATGAATGGTCTTTTCTGCAGCATCTTGTAAAGCTTTTACGATATGCTGCGGTGTTGGTTGATCTGGATTACCTTGACCTAGATTAATAACATCGTGACCAGCTGCAACGAATTTGTTAACTTTTGCAACAAGTGAAGCGAAAAATTGTGTTGGCAATGATGTTACTATCTCAGAAGGTTGAAATAATTTCATACTTTCCACCTCTTTTGAAAGTTGTTACAATTCTAGTGACAAATGATATAATCTTTCCAGTATTTTGTAAAGAGAAAAATAAGAATGGGGCTGAAAAAATGAAAGTCGCATGTATTCAAATGGATATTGTTTTTGGGGATGTAGAAAAAAATATTGAGAATGCTAAAAATAAAATAAGCGAAGCGATGAAGGAGAGACCGGATGTTATTGTCTTACCAGAATTATGGACAACAGGATATGATTTAGCAAGACTTTCTGAAATTGCAGATAGGGATGGATTGGAAACGAAAGAAAAGTTGAAAGAATGGTCGAAACAATATGGTGTACATATTGTTGGTGGTTCCATAGCGAAGCAAACAGAGCAAGGTGTTACAAATACAATGTATGTGGTAAACAAGGAAGGAGAACTAGTCAATGAATATAGTAAAGTGCATTTATTTCAGCTTATGGATGAACATAAATATTTAATCGCTGGAAATAGTACAGGTGAATTTAAGTTAGATGATGTAGAGTGCGCCGGCACAATTTGTTATGACATTCGTTTTCCAGAGTGGATGCGCGTTCATACTGCAAAAGGTTCAAAAGTTTTATTTGTTGTAGCAGAATGGCCATTAGTTCGTTTAGCACATTGGCGTTTGCTATTGCAAGCAAGAGCAGTTGAAAATCAATGTTATGTTGTTGCCTGTAATAGGGCAGGAAAGGATCCGAATAATGAGTTTGCCGGTCATTCTTTAATTGTCGATCCTTGGGGCGAGGTTGTTGTAGAAGCAAATGAAGAAGAATCAATTTTATTTGGAGAGCTTGTATTCGAGAAAATTAAAGAAGTACGTAAAGGAATTCCAGTTTTTGCGGATCGTCGTCCAGAATTATACAAATAAAATGTTGACAAGTGATTTTTATTCTTGGTATAGTCTTCAACATAAAGTTAAAAATTCAAAAAATTATACAACTCTTATCAAGAGCAGGTGGAGGGATTTGGCCCGATGAAGCCCAGCAACCGACCGTAATACCATTGTGAAATGGGGCGTTTATTACGCCAAAAGGCACGGTGCTAATTCCAGCAGAAAGTAAAACTTTCTGGCAGATAAGAGGGGAGAAGATAAACTTCAAACCTCTTTCTTAGTGGAAAGAGGTTTTTCTATGTTAGAAAAACCTCTGAATTTAAAAAGGGGGAGAAGACGATGGGATATTATTCATTAACAGAAATAACAGCTGTACAATATGCGAAAGATCATGGCTATTTTGAAGCGAAGGCAAATGTCGTTTGTCATGAAATTGGAGACGGAAACTTAAATTACGTGTTCAAATTAGATGATGGAGAGAAATCAATTATAATAAAACAAGCACTGCCCTATGCGAAAGTAGTTGGTGAAAGCTGGCCATTGTCTATAAAAAGAGCAACGATTGAAAGTAAGGCCTTACAAATTTTTGCGCAGTATGTACCGGATTATGTTCCAGCAGTGTACAGTCATGATGAAGAGTTAGCGATAACGGTAATAGAAGACTTATCAAGACTAACAATTACAAGAAAAGGATTAATAGGCGGAGAAGAATATCCGCTTTTATCCCAGCATATCGGCCGTTTTCTAGCACATGTTTTATTTTACACTTCAGATTTTGGTTTACAATCAGAAGAGAAGAGGGTACTAGAAGGTACCTTTGTAAATCCGGATCTTTGTAAAATTACAGAGGATTTAGTGTTTACAGATCCGTTTGGACATTATGATACAAATGATTATGAGCCAGATTTACAGCTCGTGGTTGATGAACTTTGGAGTGATAAAACTTTAAAACTAAAAGTAGCACAATATAAATATAAGTTCTTAACAAGAAAAGAAACTCTTATTCATGGTGATTTACATACTGGTAGTATTTTTTCGTCACCTTCTGAAACGAAAGTGATTGATCCAGAATTTGCGACCTATGGCCCATTTGGATTTGACATAGGTCAATTTATTGCAAATCTATTATTAAATGCTTTATCTAGAGAAGAAGAGAAAAGAAGTGTACTATTTTTCCATATAGAAAAGACGTGGAGTTATTTTGTAGAAACTTTTACAAAGTTATGGATTGGAGAAGGTGTAGAAGCATATACGAAAGAAAAACAATGGTTACCAATTATTTTGCAAAATATCTTTACTGATGCAGTTGGATTTGCCGGATGTGAACTGATTCGTAGAACAATTGGTTTAGCTCATGTAGCAGATTTAGATGAAATAGAAAATAAAGAAACAAGAATTCAAGCTAAGAAACAAGCGCTATCCTTAGGTAAAGAACTAATAAAATATGAATCTAAAAGTGCTGATATTCAACTGTTTCGAACATTATTTCAACAGACAGTTTCAGGGGGCGTAAAAGCGTGAGTACAATTGTTACTGTTCCGAGATCTGTAAGCTGGAAAGGTGATGCAATTGCGGTATTAAATCAAACGAAATTGCCGCATAGCACAGAATACAAAACATTGACGACTATTGAAGAGGTTTGGAAAAGCATCATAATGTTAGAAGTACGAGGAGCGCCTGCAATTGGAATTGTAGCTGCATTTGGCTTAGCGCTTGCATCAAAAAAATATAACATTGTACATATTGAAGAATTTCAAAAGAAGTTTAATAGAGATTGTAATTATTTAGGAACGTCACGCCCGACAGCAGTAAATTTATTTTGGGCAATTGATCGTATGAGAGAATCTATTCGAGAGATTACTACAATAAAAGAAGCACAAAAAACATTAGAAGAAGAAGCGCTTCGCATTCAGCAGGAAGATGAAGAGGTGTGCCGAAATATTGGGGAATATGCGTTAACATGTTTTAAAGATGGCGATAATATTTTAACAATCTGTAACGCTGGAAGTATCGCAACTGCCAGATATGGAACTGCATTAGCTCCCTTTTATATTGGAAAAGAGAAAGGTGTGCGTTTACATGCATATGCGTGTGAAACGAGACCAGTTTTACAAGGTGGTCGCTTAACGACCTGGGAATTGAAGCAAGCAAATATTGATGTGACCCTTATTACAGATAATACTGCAGCTCATGCTATTCAAACGAAAGAAATAAATGCAATTATTGTAGGGGCGGATCGAATTGTCGCAAATGGAGATACGGCAAATAAAATAGGGACAATGAATTTAGCTATTTTAGCAAAGCACTTTGATATCCCATTTTATGTTGCTGCGCCACTGTCAACATTTGATGTTACGAAAGAAACTGGAGCCGAAATAATTATTGAAGAAAGAGATGAAACAGAAGTTACGAAAATCTTTGGAAAACAAGTAGCACCAATTGGAACGAATGTTTATAACCCTGCATTTGACGTAACACCGAACGAATTAATTACAGGAATTATTACTGAGAAAGGTATTATAAGCGGGGATTATAAACGAGAAATTGCATCATTATTTGAAAAACAGGCTAATACATAATAGCTTGTTTTTTTATGCCTAAATGCAGTGTTTTCTCTTACTTATATAATGAAAGGAGGAGAAGAGGATGGAAGAGTGGATCAAGATGATAGGTAATGTAGGGTTTCCAATTGTTGTAACATTATATTTACTCCACCGTATTGAAAGTAAATTAGAGGGGGTAATTGTTGCAATTGAGAAGCTCCCGCGGCAATTACTAAAGTACGAAGATCCTCGCAATAAAAAATAAAGTTTGCTCTTCTTGAGCAAACTTTATTTTTTATTGAGCAGTATAGCCACCATCGATAACGACAGCTTGACCAGTAATACCTTTAGCTTTTTCACTCGCTAAAAACATAGCATAATCAGCGATTTCTTGTACTTGTAATAAGCGCTTTTGTGGGACGAGTGGATAAATAACATCTTCTAAAACATTTTCAAGTGGTACATTTCGTGTAGTAGCTAAGTCTTGTAGTTGATTACGTACAAGAGGGGTATCGACATAACCAGGGCAAAGGGCATTAACAGTAATACCATGCGTAGCACCTTCTAAAGCGGCAACTTTTGTTAATCCAATTACGCCATGTTTTGCACTATTATAGGCAGCTTTTCCAGCAAACCCGACCAGGCCGTTAATAGAAGCGACATTAATAATACGACCATATTTTTGTTGTTTCATAATCGGAAAGGCATGCTTAATTGCGATAAACGGAGCAATTTGCATAATTTGAATTAGCAGCTCGAACTTTTCAGTTGGAAAGTCTTCAATGGGTGAAACGTGTTGCATTCCTGCGTTGTTAATTAATATATCTAATGAACCGAAATGATCAACTGTTTGAGAAATTGCTGCTGTAATTTCCTCTTCAGATGTAACGTCACATTTTAAACCGATAGCTTGAAAACCTTCATTTTGTAATTGTTCAGCAGCTTCTTTCGCACGTTCTTCAAGACGATCAGTAATCACAACTTTTGCACCTTCTTTTGCAAAAGTACTTCCCACTTCATATCCAATACCACTCGCAGCACCTGTTAAAAAGACAACTCGATTTGTAACCATGATGAAAAACATCCCTTCATAATAAAGTTTTCATAGTGCACTATTTAGAGAGGTTATAATGAAATTCCTGCAAACATTTGGAAAAAATATCGCTAGCTATCTTGTTTTGCAAAATAGTCTTTGCTATACTATTTTGTAAAGCAAGATACTTACGCTTATCTATCTTGTAAAACAAGATAGTAGGAGGATTTGAATTATGTCGACAAGTCAAATGCTGAAAGGGATCTTAGAAGGATGCTTACTTGCTATTATTTCTGAAGGCGAAATATACGGTTATGAAATGAGTGAGAAGCTAGCAAAGTATGGTTTTACAATGGCGAGTGAGGGAAGTATTTATCCGTTATTAATACGAATGCAAAAAGAAGGATTAATAACAAGCGTAATGAAGGAATCTCCATCTGGTCCAAAGAGAAAATATTACACATTAACAGAAAAAGGCGAGGAAGCACTTGATGAATTTATGGATCGCTGGGAAGCGATGCAAAGTAGTGTAGAACGTTTACTTGAAGGGAAGGGAAGGAGAAAATAATGTCATCAAGTGAAGCACAAAAGTTTTTGTTAGATATGAGATTATTTTTGACGGCAAAGAGTGTGAAAGAAAGTGATATTGAAAACTTTTTAGAAGACGCAGAACTTCATTTAATAGAAGGTGAGAGTGAGGGGAAGAGTGTAGAAGATATTTTCGGAAGCTCACCGAAAGAATATGCAAATGAACTTGTAAAAGTGATGGAAAGAGATAGACAGGAAACGTGGAAGCAAATTGGTTTTACAGTAATGAATATCGTATCTTTTTGGATTATTGCTTCTATCTTAATAGTGAGTAATGGAATGTTACAGATTTCACTTATTCAGTGTATCGGTTACAGTTTTTCATTGATTTTAGTTGTTATGGGTCCTAATTTTCTACTTCGCAAAATGACCTTCGTCACAAGCTTTACAAAAACATGGTTTTCTATGTGGTCTTTAGTTATGATTGCTCCATTGTTTTTATTAGGAGCTGTTACGATATTAGATGTGATATATCCTACAAAAATGCTCACATTCACCGAAGTCCAAAGTTATATATTAGCTGGTGGGATTTTTATCATCACAGTAGCTATAAATATATATTTTGAAGGATGGTTTAAAAACTTATATTTAATCATTCCGCTTTCTATGATGTTAATGTTTAAAACATTTACATCTGAAGATCTTATGCCAATGCTATTTCAAATTATATGTTTATGCGGAAGTTTGTTTATTTTAATTTTCCTTGAAATTATGATGAAGACGAATAGAAGAGAAACGGTTAAATAAGGGAGTGATAAAAGTGCTATCGAATGAAGGACAAAAGTTTTTAGATGATACTCAAGGGTATTTACGAACGAAGGGCATTAGAGAAGCTGATATTATTTCCTTTATAGAAGATGCGGAAGTTCATTTAATAGAAGGAGAAAAGAGAGGGAAGAGTGTAAATGATATATTCGGTCATGCTCCAAAAGAGTATGCAAATCAACTTGCCAAAGAGATGGAAGTTGATAAAAAAGGGAATTATAAATTATTGCTTTACTTTATTATAAATTTATTAGCATTCACGATGATGAAGAGTGTATTTTTTAGTGAAGCCGACCATCGTTTGTCTTATTCTTTAATTGAATTAATCGGATATCTGATTATGATTTTTGTAGGAATTAGTGTATTAATATGGGGCATGAGAACAGCCTCATTTAAGCGTAAAAGAACTGAATTTTTAATTATGTATATAACAGGTGCGATATGGTTTTTATCAATTTTCAGTATTGCATTATTAAATAATTTTTATGGTACAACATTTATTAAATTTACTGCGACAGAAAGCTTCATTCTTGTTGGAATAGTAGTTCTATTTGCAGCTATTGTAAATATTAAATTTGGTGGTTGGTTTACTTTGGCGTATTTACTAGTTCCAATTGCATTGGAATATGTATTCGTAATGATAGATTTATCAAGTATTATTGGAATGTATGTACAACAAATAATTCTTTTCATTGTTATTCATATGCTTTTGAAAATTCATATAAAATTAGAAAAAGGAAAGTATACGAATAAAAAGAGAGACAGTATTATTTATAGGTAAATTGAGTAGTAGTTTTCTAAGGTTAACCTAACAATAACTCTTTTATAAAAAGGATATATGTTGACTATTTTATTAATATATTAGATTACACATCAGGATATATTCTGTTTTTCGGTTTAATAGGAAAGCGGCTGCTCTGGATATACAAAAAATTATTTCCAAAGAAATATTATATAGGGATTTTTAGAGGGATTACATTTACATTTAGTTGTCTATTTTTATTTCTAGCAGCCGGGATTTGGTTTGTTGATTGGAACAAGTTGTTTTAAACAGTAACATGAGGGTTACTGTTTTTTTCTTTGTAGTAAAGAGCTTTGTAAAGAGAGCGCTTTTTGTTCTGTTGTTAATAAGGAATGAATATGAACGTTTTCTGGACGAGGGACTATCGGATACATAAGATTTGTTGGAGAAGGGTGGTGCTCCGAGCCGGTTGGAGAATGAGGATCTGCATGAGTAAGTTTTCCATGAATACGTCTTGTAAATAAAATATGACCGATTTCGTGAGCGAGCGTATATATATTTTTCATAGGGGCAGCCGAATTTGTTAAAACGATATAGCCAGTAAGTTGCTGTTGTTTTGCTAAAGAATAAGCGCAGGCAATTACTGCTGTTTCTTTGAAATAATCACTGCCAATATAACAAATATAAAGGTCGCATTCAGGAGCTTCATTTACACATGTTTGGAAAAAGGATGCCAACTTTTCTTGACTTTGAATGGAATTTTTATAACTGATTTCACGGTCAAAAAAACGGAAAAGTTCATTTAATACAATTACTTCTTGAATTTGAAATGTAATGGGGTGCCAAATTGATTCTGCAACAGCTAAATCTTTTGCGATGCGGTCATCAGAAATATCGGCGCCGGGAGTAATGCAAATACATATATTGACGTATGGATCCATAAGGAACACCTCAAATGAAAAAAGTTCTTCCTATAATATATGTGGGGAAAAGATGTCATGTATGGATAAACGCCTTCTTTATTGAATATATAGATGACAAGTCGAAAAAATTTCATAGTTCTATAACATGGTATGGTCGTCTTTTTGATATAGTAAAGGAAAGGGGGAGAATATATGTATACATTAAAAATCGTTTCAGACAGAGAAGCACTTTATCAATTTGCGAGTTATGTAAGAGTTGTACGAGGGGTTGAAGATGTATATGTAGAGGTGGGAGAACCTTTATATGAACATCCTTTAATGAAGTTTTATGTACATATTAAGCTGAAAGAAACATATGAGCAGCATAAAGCGTTACAGGAAATAGCAAGATTAGTAGAATTGGGTCGTTTTACATATGTCCATTATCGTAATGATGAAATTGAGGAAGCTTTTGAAGCTGTAAAATATGAAAGTTTTAAGAAATAAAGATGAAAAAACGGAGGCGAAAGCTTCCTTTTTTTCTTTAAAATTACATGAACAAAAAGAGAGAAATTTTGTTATGATAAGGGAGGTTAGGGAAAGGGGAATTTACATATGGGGTATATTGAAGAGTTACGAAAAGTCGTTGGTACAAGACCGCTTATTCTCGTAGGATCAGCAATCATTATATTAAATGATAAACAAGAAGTATTGCTTCAATATCGTTCAGATACATATGATTGGGGTGTACCTGGCGGGGCGATGGAACTGGGTGAAACGACAGAAGAAACGGCACGTAGAGAGTTATTTGAGGAAACGGGGTTAACTGCAAAAATAATGCAATTTCTTGGTGTTCTATCAGGAAAAGAAGTATATTTCCGTTATCCGAATGGCGATGAAATTTTCAATGTCATTCATCTGTATCAGGCACATCATGTGAGCGGGGAATTAAAGCTCGATCATGAAGGGTTGAAACTTCAATATTTTCCAGTAGATAAGTTGCCAAAATTGAATGAAACGACAGAGAAAATTTTGCAAAAGTTTTTATATGCACTGACAGAATAGAAGGTTAATTCCTTCTATTTTTATTATATGAAATATTTTGATTTTTTAGTATGTTTATAGTATGATAGTTATAGATATACATCTTATGGAATTTCACCTAAAAACTTACTAGGGTACATAAGAGAGGGGCAAGTACAAAATGCATAATGTTGTTATTACAGCTGCAGTTCGTTCGCCAATTGGAACTTTTGGAGGAGCGCTAAAAAATGTAACGCCAGTAGAATTAGCTGTTCCTGTACTTCAGGAAGCTGTAAAACGAGGCGGGGTAGAACCACATGAAGTTGATGAAGTAATTTTAGGTCATTGTATTCAAAGAACTGATGAAGCAAATACGGCGAGAACAGCTGCATTAGCGGCAGGATTTCCTGACACAGTTACGGGATATACAATCCAACGTCAATGTTCTTCAGGTATGCAAGCAATTATGTCAGCTGCAATGCAAATCCAATTAGGTGTAAGTGATGTTGTTGTTGCAGGTGGAGTAGAAGCGATGAGTTCGAGCCCTTATGCATTGAAACAGCACCGCTGGGGACAACGTCTACAGCACGGAGAAATTCGTGATACGGTGTGGGAAGTGTTAGAAGATCCGATTCACCATATTATGATGGGTGAAACAGCGGAAAATTTAGTTGAACAATATGAAATTACAAGAGAGGAACAAGATGAAGTTGCTCTTCGCAGTCATACATTGGCACTGAAGGCAATCGAGTCTGGACACTTTGACGATCAAATTGTTCCTATTACAATAAAAGAACGTAGAAAAGAAGTAGTATTTTCGAAGGATGAGCATCCACGTGCAGATATTACAGCGGAAAAATTAGCAGGGTTAAAACCAGCATTCCGTAAAGATGGGTCTGTAACTGCAGGTAATGCATCTGGCCTGAATGACGGAAGTGCAGTTCTAGTATTAATGAGCGAAGAAAAAGCAAAAGAAAAAGGCTTACAACCGTTAGCTAGAATTGTTGGATATTCAGTAGCTGGAGTAGACCCGAAAATTATGGGTATTGGACCAGCACCAGCAATCCGAAAAGGATTAGAGAAAGTAGATTGGTCATTAGAAGATGCAGATTTACTGGAAATTAATGAAGCTTTCGCGGCTCAATATTTAGCTGTAGAGAAAGAGTTAGGTTTAGACCGTGAAAAAGTGAACGTAAACGGTAGTGGCGTAGGACTTGGGCATCCAATTGGTTGTACAGGGGCTCGTATTACAGTAAGTTTAATTCACGAATTAAAAAGACGTGGTTTAGAAAAAGGAATTGCCTCTTTATGCGTTGGTGGCGGTATCGGGGTTGCCTTATTTATAGAAGCACTATAAAAAAGAAGCAGCTATTGCTGCTTCTTTTTTTATGACTCAAATAGATGATGGAATAATCGATCGCGATTTTCAAAGAAAAGTTTCGTCGTTTGATAATGCTCGGTTTCTTCTAATGTGGATTCGTGAATCCCCTCTTGTGTTAAAGAGTATATAGTAGATTCAGGGTAAGCCATTAAAATAGGAGAATGCGTCGCAATAACAAATTGTGAACCTTGTTCAGCTAGTTCGTGCATTCGAATGAGCATGGAAAGTTGTCTCATCGGTGATAGAGCTGCCTCAGGCTCATCTAAAATGTATAAACCTTGTCCTGAAAAACGATTCATAAATAAGGAAAAGAATGATTCACCGTGTGATTGTTCGTGTAGTGAAACGCCGCCGTAAGATTTTATAGCATCTATTTCATCAATATAAGAAGCAACGTTATAAAATGATTCAGCGCGAAGAAAGAAACCGTCGTTTGGTGTATTGAAACTTTTTGAAATTCGAAGGTATTCATGTAAAGATGAATGTGAATCGTTTGTGCTAAAGCGGAAATTCTTCGTTCCACCTTCTGCATTAAAACCTAACGCAATTGCAATTCCTTCAAGTAATGTTGATTTACCCGTTCCGTTTTCTCCAATAATGAATGTTACATTTGGATGGAAAGCTAGTGATTGTAATGTTCGAATAGCGGGTAAGCAGTAAGGATATGCGGAAAAACTAGGGATATTTTCTTTTTTTAATGTGACATTTTGTAAAAAGGGTACGTCAATCAATATATAAACCTCAATTCATAACGGATTTTGAATCTAAAAAGGCAGCAAATACAAGTGTTAATAACACCTGAATCCCTTCTTGTTTTCTGAATATTTATGTGGATTATATCATTTAAACTATCATATTCCAATGTGAAAATAAATATTGCATGAAGATCCATTCTCTCGTTATGATATATGGTATTCTACTGAAAATGTGAGAAGGAGTTAAAGTATGCCGTTTACATTTGCACATCCAGCAGCAGTTCTTCCTTTTGCGAAAAAGCATTCTAAATATATGTCAGTAACGGCTCTTATATTAGGTAGTATGGCGCCTGACTTTGAATATTTTTTACACTTTAGACCGTATGGTGTTATTGGGCATACGTGGCTTGGGTTCTTATATTTAAATTTACCACTTGTCTTCTTATTAGCATACATATATCATTACATTTTAAAAAAGTCTTTTATAACACATTTACCTAAACCATTTGCTGGCTACTATACATATGCAGTAGACAAGGGGTGGGGTCTTCATACATGGAAGGATCTTTTTGTATTTTGTTATTCAGCATTATTCGGTATGTTAACGCATGTTGTTTGGGATGCATTCACTCATAAGACAGGCTATTTTGTTATGAAAATACCATTATTGCAAAGAGAATGGTACGGTATCTCTGTTTATAAATATATGCAACATGGAAGTACATGTATTGGTTTTCTATTATTAGCATACGTTTTATGGAAGCATAGAAATGAAATGGGTAAAGACTTTATTTTAGCTTCGGAAAAAAGAAAGTATTGGATTTCAGTAATTGTTGTGGCAACTATTATATTTATCGTGTATGTGTTCCTAGATCCCTATTTTCATATTTTCCAAATTGGAGGTATAATAGTATCTGGACTGACAAGTTCATTTTGTGGACTTTTCATTGTTTCTATAGTTTACAAAGCAAGGGACTAATTTTATATTCATGAATGATAGCGTTAGGAGAAATGAAATGATGAAAGCATGGAAAAGTATTTTTGTTTTATGTAGTTTTCTTCTTATGTTAAGTGGTTGCTTCCATCAAGAAGAAAAGAAAGCTGAACCGAAGAAGAAAGAATCTATTCCTGAAACAAAAGAATATGGTGGGCGTGAGCTGAAAAAAGTAGGACAAAAAGTGAAAGAAACAGGCTGGGGTACTTTCAAGTTAGAGCAGATGCATTCTGTGAATCAAACATTTGAAGTAGCGCCAATGAAAATTCACGTACAAGATGTGAAAGTAATCTCTTTATCACAGATGAGTGAAAAGGCAAAAAATACATTGAAAGTATACACGGCACTAACTCCTGAAGAAGTAAAACGTAGATTAGGGGATAAAGTAAGCCAAGAAGATGCAGAATTATATGCATCGCTAAGTGGAACAGAGATTAGTAATACAATTCGTTACGTTGAGATTACATATAAAGTGGAGAATAGCGGAAATAAAAATATGCAATTTTTCTCTATGAATGATGTTATAATTAATGGTAAGCAACATTTTAAAGTAGCGACTCAAAACTTTTTATATGACGAAGATACGTTAGTTGGTACAAAAAATGTATCAAGAGAAGACTATAAGCCTGGTGAAACAAGAGATGGGATTATTGGTTTAATACTTGACGATGGAAAAGACAAGGTAAAGGATATTCAGTTTATAACTGATGATTTACTTGCAGGAGATTCAGAAACACAAGATGTTGTAAAAGAGCCACAAACGTTTAATATCTCACTTTCGGAGTAATGTGTTTTTAAAATAATGTAAGACAAAACAGTCAGCACTCAAAAGATTATGCTGACTGTTTTTTTATTTCTTTTATGTATGAATCTACATTTTGAAAAGGTACCTTAATTTTAAACGCATCTTTTTGTTTATTAAATTGCTTTTCATTATAGGGACCGAAACGTTTATTGTGCTTTACGTCAATAATCCAATAATGTTCACTTTTTTTATTTGCAATTGCTGCGTCAGGGTTATTTGGATCTGATTTTTCCTCAGTTTGTTTTGCAATAATGTATTTATCATCCCAAGCAATGTCTGTAATTTTTGCAGGGATGTATTGTGTGGCATATACAGCATCTTGCGAGGGGAAAAGTTCAAATGCATTTCCAGAAGTACGTATGAGCTCGTATTCATCGTTAACCGTATAAGTTAAGTGACTTGTGTTTCCTGTACAACCAGTTAATAGGAAGGCGACGAATAGGATTATCCATTTTTTCAATATGGGAACCTCCTTTATAATGCTATTGTAACAAATTGTACAAGAAAAGTAAGAGAAACGCTAGTTTACAATGTTTTTTAGAAGTGGTACGATGAGACGGGTAAAGAAGGATATGAAGGAGTCGACATAAAATGAAGTTAAAGATGCATCGTCCAGCGCTTGTAATGAATCGCATAGGTGCTTCCCTAATTGACATGTTTTTAATCTCGGTTATGTATGGTGCAGTAGTAGCTATTATGACCGGAAACTATAGTGCTATGTTTAAGCGCTTTAATATAAGTTTAGGTGATTTTAGATATGATTTCGCAGTAGTTTTCATATTAATGGCGATATATTTTATTGTGTTACCCTTTATTTGGAACGGTGTTACACTTGGCAAAAAGGTAACGAGAATAAAATTAATTTCATTGAAGAGTGAAAAGCTAACGTTGCAAACATTAATTATAAGATTTTTTGTATTGTTATTGCCGAACGTATTGCTATTAGGAATTCCATTAATATGTAACGTATATATGATGTTGTTCCGCAAAGACAATTGCGGTTTTCAGGACTTAATTACAAAGACGAAAGTAATAAGTCTTGTATAATGAAAAAAGACCTTTTTATACATAAAATAAGAAGGTCTTTTTTGTTATACTACAATTTATGTAATAATATCATTTTGGGTTTTAATAGATTGAAAATTAAGAAAATGTTATAATGATTAAAATAATATCTTTATATAATAAGGGGGAAATTGAAATGACTGGAGGTAGTGTAATCTTTTGGGGGATTTTAATTTTCATCGGTTTAGTTTTCGATCAGCGTAATAGTAGGAAAAAAGAAGGAGTAAAAAAGTAATCGCTTACAAATGAATGAGCAATTTTTCTTGCTTGCAGATTAATCTTATAAAGGAGTATACTGAATGACGGTAAGACTTATAGAAGGGGTAATGAAAATGAAGCTTGCAGGAAAAGTTGCTATCGTAACTGGCGGTGGCATCGGTATTGGACGTAATACAGCTCTTTTGTTGGCTAAACAAGGCGCAAAAGTTATTGTGACGGACATTGATCAAGAGAGTGGACAAGCAACAGTGGAGGAAATTATGAATCTAGGCGGAGAGGCACTTTTTGTATCCTATGATATGGGAAAACAAGGAGATTGGCAACGCGTTATTAGCATTACTTTGAATGCATTCAGTCGCATTGATATGCTTTTTCAAAATGGTGGTTTATATAAAATAGATTCTATTTTTTCTCGCCAACAAGAGAACGATTCCAATGTACTTTGTATTAATGACGTTTGGATAGAGATAAAACAATTAACGTCATCTTTTATGAAACAGCAAGAAGAAGTGGTGCTTAGTGATTTACCGATTTTCGGTATTATTAGCACGAAAGGACAATCATTTCATACAGTAGAAGCCCTAGTATAATAATGAAAACCGCCCTCAATATATGTGGACGGTTTTTTTGTATGTTATATAGAAGGAAATTTTTTTAGCGAATACGTTGTTCTGTTTGGCTGTCAAAGAAATGCGCTTTATTTAAATCAAATGCCAATTTAATTTGATCTCCAGGTGAGAATATATGTCGTGCATCAACACGTGCTGCAAAATCTTGATTTCCAAGTTTCATATATAAAATAGATTCAGCACCTAACAATTCAGCAACTTCAATTTTTGTTGTGAAAGTAGTAGATTGTGAAGCTTCTAAAAATAGTAGTTCATCATGAATGTCCTCCGGGCGAATACCTAAAACAATTTCCTTATTTACATAGCCTTGTTCACGTAGCATCTTCATTTTTCCTTCAGATACTTTGATTTTTATGGTATTGTCTATAACGAAATCGGTTTCAGTCAATTTACCACGAAAGAAGTTCATCGCTGGTGACCCGATAAATCCACCCACGAAAATGTTTTCTGGTGTTTCATATACTTCTTTTGGAGTTCCAATTTGTTGAATCTTTCCATCCTTCATAACGACAAGACGCGAAGCCATAGTCATTGCTTCTGTTTGGTCATGTGTTACATAAATTGTTGTTGTTCCAAGGCGATGATGTAGCTTAGAAATTTCTGAGCGCATTGCAACACGGAGTTTAGCATCTAAGTTTGATAATGGTTCATCCATTAAGAAAACTTTTGCATCTCGAACGATTGCTCTACCTAACGCAACACGTTGGCGTTGTCCACCTGATAATGCTTTCGGTTTTCTATCTAAATATTGTTCAAGCCCTAAAATTTTTGCTGCATCTTTCACACGACGATCGATTTCATCTTTTGGTATTTTTCGAAGTTTTAATCCGAATGCCATATTATCATATACACTCATATGTGGATAAAGAGCGTAGTTTTGGAAGACCATTGCGATATCTCGATCTTTTGGAGGAACATCATTCATTAGTTTACCATCAATTGAAAACTCGCCTTTTGAAATATCTTCGAGTCCAGCTACCATTCGTAATGTTGTAGATTTTCCGCATCCAGAAGGACCGACAAATACGATAAATTCTTTATCTTGAATGTGTAAATTAAAATCGGTTACAGCTGTTACGTTATTATCATATATCTTATAAATATTTTCTAATTTAAGTTCTGCCATGGTATTTCCCCCTAGAAATAATTATGCAAACGTTTTCTTTGAGTTCATTATAAACGAATAGATTCAAAAAATAAATAAAAAAATAAAACGTTTTCATTTATTGAAGAGTTATTAGTAATTTTCGTATGTTTTCTTAGAAAAAGAACAATAAAAATTGTAAGCGCTATTTTAAATTGAGATAGAATCTGTTATCATTCATTAATGAAAACGTTTGCGCCTTAAAAAAGAGAAAAATGAATTATGAATGAAATGGGGTAGCATAATGGAAAAACAATGGTGGAAAGAAAGCGTAGTATATCAAATTTATCCTCGTAGCTTTATGGATAGTAACGGTGATGGTATAGGAGATCTTCAAGGGATTATTTCAAAGCTAGATTATTTAAAAGAGTTAGGGATTGATGTGATTTGGTTATCACCAGTCTATGAATCTCCAAATGATGATAATGGTTATGATATAAGCGATTATTGTAAGATTATGAACGAGTTCGGAACAATGGAAGATTGGGATGAGCTATTACATGAAATGCATGAACGTAATATGAAATTGATGATGGATTTAGTTGTTAATCATACATCTGATGAACATAAGTGGTTTATTGAATCACGTAAATCAAAAGATAATAAATATAGAGATTACTATATATGGCGTCCTGGAAAAGAAGGGAAAGAACCGAACAACTGGGGAGCTGCTTTTAGTGGGTCTGCATGGAAGTACGATGAAATGACGGATGAATATTATTTACATCTGTTTTCTAAAAAACAGCCGGATTTAAACTGGGATAATGAAAAGGTAAGACAAGATGTTTATGAGATGATGAAGTTTTGGTTAGAAAAAGGAATTGATGGATTCCGCATGGATGTGATCAATTTTATTTCTAAAGAAGAAGGATTACCAACTGTTGAAACAGATGAAGATGGCTATGTTTCAGGTCATAAACATTTTATGAACGGTCCAAACATTCATAAATATTTGCATGAAATGAATGAGGAAGTATTATCGCATTATGATATTATGACGGTTGGTGAGATGCCAGGTGTAACGACAGAAGAAGCCAAATTGTATACTGGAGAAGAACGAAAAGAGTTGCAAATGGTATTCCAATTTGAACATATGGATTTAGATTCAGGAGAAGGTGGAAAGTGGGATGTAAAACCATGCTCACTTCTTACTTTAAAAGAGAATTTGACAAAGTGGCAAAAAGCATTAGAGCATACCGGATGGAATAGCCTTTATTGGAATAACCATGATCAGCCTCGCGTTGTATCTCGTTTTGGTAACGATGGAATGTATCGCATTGAATCAGCAAAAATGTTAGCGACAGTTCTTCATATGATGAAGGGAACGCCATATATTTATCAAGGTGAAGAAATCGGAATGACGAACGTTCGATTCCAATCAATTGATGAATATCGAGATATTGAAACGTTAAATATGTATAAAGAAAAAGTGATAGACCATGGTGAAGATATAGAAAAAGTAATGGAGTCTATTTATATAAAGGGTCGTGATAATGCTAGAACTCCGATGCAGTGGGATGATCAGAATCACGCTGGATTTACAACAGGTGAACCTTGGATTACTGTAAATCCTAACTATAAAGAGATTAATGTGAAACAAGCAATCCAAGATGAAGGTTCAATTTTTTATTACTATAAGAAATTAATTGAGCTACGCAAAAATAATGAAATAGTTGTATATGGATCATATGATTTAATATTAGAGAATAATCCTTCTGTTTTTGCTTATGTAAGAACATATGGAGACGAAAAACTACTTGTTATTGCAAACTTTACTGCGGATGAAAGTGTATTTGAAATGCCTGAGGATATTAGTTATAGTGAATCAGAATTATTTATACACAATTACGATGTAGAAATCGGATCGATAGATAACATTACATTACGTCCGTATGAAGCGATAGTATTCAAATTGAAATAAGAAAAATCCTTATGCCACCTTGGCATAAGGATTTTTTGGATTACCATTTTAATATGGAGAATCCATATGGAGGAAGTGTAACTTGTAATACACTTGCTTCCGCTGAAAATTCTTCATTTGTATAAATGTTAATTATTTTCTTACCAGTAACATGAAGAGGGAGTGAAACTGTAACTTCACTATTAGTAGGGTTTAAAACGAAAAAGATAGTTTCATCCTCATATGTTTTCGTATAAGAAATATAATTATGTTCATCATTTGCTTCGATGAATTGAAAAGTACCATGTCCTCCAAAAGCTTCATGTTGTTTTCGTAATGAAATCAATGTTTGTATATGTGTAAATAATGCATGATCTTGTTCTTTAGTATCCCAAATCATACATTTACGGCAATCGGGGTCCATACCACCATCCATGCCGATTTCATCTCCGTAATAAATGCATGGAGAGCCGATGAAAGAAAGATGGAATACATAGAGCAATTTCAACTTATTTTTATCTCCGTTGCATGTTGTTAAAATTCTTGGAGTATCATGGCTATCTAATAAATGAAAGGCTGCTTCATTTACATTCATAGAGTAGGAATGTAGAGATTCTGTAATTTGCTTCATGAACTCACTTGCTTTAATGGAATCGTTAGCAAAGTAAGAAAGTAGAGCGTTTGTAACAGGGTAGCTCATGACAGCATCAAATTGATCGCCTTGTAGCCATGGAAGGGCATCGTGCCAAATTTCTCCCAAAATATATACTTCAGGATTTAATGTCTTTATTTCAGTTCGGAATTCTCTCCAAAAATTGTGATCGACTTCATTTGCGACATCAAGGCGCCAGCCATCTATATTAAATTCTCGTACCCAATAACGTCCTACTTCAAGTAAGTATTCTTTTACATCTGGATGAGCTGTATTTAATTTAGGCATATACGGTGTAAAGGCGAAAGTATCATAATTTGGAAGTGGCTCGGTTATAATTGGGAATTCATGAATGTGGAACCACTCTTTATATGCGGACTTCTCACCGTTCTCTAGTACGTCTTGAAATTTCTCGAAAAAGTATCCACTATGATTAAACACAGCATCGAGCATTACTTTTATACCGTGCTTATGACATTCTTCAACGAGCTCTTTGAAAGTTTCTTTCGTCCCAAATTGTGGATCAATTTCCATATAGTCAATTGTGTCATATTTATGGTTTGAATGAGCTTTGAAAATAGGTGTGAAATATATTCCGGAAATGCCAAGCTTAACAAGGTAATCAAGGTTTTGAATAACACCAGCAAAATCTCCACCGAAAAAATTAGTTGGAGTTGGATTCGTACTTCCCCAGGGAAGAGTGTTTTCTGGATTCAGCGTACTATCGCCATTAGCAAATCGTTCAGGGAAAATCTGATACCAAATGGTGTCTTTAATCCAAGATGGTGCTTTGAATACATCATCTGCATGAATAAATGGAAAACAGAAAAAGTTACCAACATCATCATTTGGAATGTTAGAAAAGAATCCTCGCTCTGTATAAATAAGAGTGTCTGTTTCAGATTTTAATTCAAACCCATAACGTAAGCGCTTAAATTTGGGTTCGATTGAAATGGACCAATAATCAAATAATGCAGTAGAACCCGTTTTTTTCATGGGTGTACTTGATGATATCCATTTCCCGTCTTTCCATTCGTAAGGATCACCGTAAATAAGATCGGCGCTTTGAATATCATCTCTCTTAGTACGTACTCGGATGTGAATTGTTTGTTCATCATAAGCGTATGCATAATTATCTTTCGGCCTATGATAAATGGCTTCTTTAAACATATAGAAAATCCCCCTTCAATATCTCTATACATAGTATTCCCTTAAGTGTAATAATAAAGCCTATATTGCAAACGATTGCCTTTCTCGTAGCTTTAATATTGCTTATAAGAGTAGTATTCATTTCATATAAAGTCAATGTATAAAGAGTATAATGACATAATTTTTAAATTAATATTTGCAAAATGAATAAAAGAATGTATAATGATAGACAAATAGCGCAAACGTTTTCATAGACTTGAGATATTGTTTGCGCTTCAATTAAACTATTAAATGCAAACGTTTTCAGTTACTGAGGTACATAGACAATTTAGGGAGGTTTTTGGGATGAAGAAAGCATTATCATTATTAACGGTTTCAGCATTATCTATTGGTATGTTATCTGCATGTGGACCGAAAGATTCAGGGAAAAAAGAGGAAAGTAAAGCGAAAAAAGACTATGACCTTCTTGTTTGGGAAGATGAGAAAAAAGGTGTGGGTCTAGAGCCAGCGGTGAAAAGTTTTGAAAAGAAATATAATGTGAAAGTAAAAGTTGAAGAGGTTCAGATGACGAAACAAATAGAAAAACTTCGTCTCGACGGTCCAGCTGGCACAGGGCCAGATGTTGTAACATTGCCACATGATCATATTGGTAATGCGGTAACAGAAGGGCTACTTTCAGAAGTGAAAGTAGATGATACAGTAAAAAGTAAATTTACAGATTTATCAATAGAAGCACAAACATATAACGGAAAAATATACGGTTTACCAAAAGCGATTGAAACACCAATCTTTATTTATAATAAAAAAATGATGCAAAAAGCACCCGAAACGATGGATGAACTGTTTAACTTCTCAAAAGACTTTACGAAAGATGGAAAATACGGATTTTTAGCACTAGGAGATAACTTCTACTTCGCTAATGCATTTATGGCAGGTATGGGTGGTTATGTATTTGGTGAAAAAGATGGAAAGCCAAATGCAAATGATATTGGATTAAATAATAGCGGTGCGGTACAAGGTGCTGAATATATTCAAAAATGGTACAAAGAAAAGTTATTCCCGAAAGGTATTATCGGTGAATCTGGTGGTTCAGCTGCAGATGGATTGTTTAATGAAGGAAAAGCAGCATCTATTATGAATGGTCCATGGGCATTCCAAGCGATGGAAAAGGCTGGAATAGATTATGGTGTTGCTCCAATGCCGAAATTACCAAATGGTCAACCGATGAAAACGTTCGTTGGTGTAAAAGGATGGCATGTAACAAGCTTCTCTAAACAAAATGATTTAGCTACAAAATTTACTGAGTGGGTTACAAATGAAGAAAATGCTAAAATTCGCTTTGAGAAAACGAAAGAAATTCCACCAGTAAAATCAGTAATGGAAGATCCAATCATTAAAGAAAATGAGGCTGCAAAAGCGGTTGCGACGCAATCGGAAAATGGAATTCCAATGCCGAATATTCCAGAAATGCAGGAAGTTTGGAAACCAGCTGGGGATGCGCTTCAATTAGTTGTATCAGATAAAGAAGCACCAAAATCCGCACTTGATAGTGCAGTGAAACAAATTAAAGGTAATATTGAGGCAAATCATAGTAAGAAAAAATAAGGTGAAATTCGTGCCTCTAATATGAGGGGCACGAATTCTCTCCCTTCCATGTGGGAAGAAAAAAGGGGGAAGGAACATGCAAACATCTATGGAACCTGCAAAGGGGTTAAACCATTCAAAGCATAGGAAAATGGCAACCGTGTTATCAATCATTCCGGGCATGGGCCAAATATATAATAAACAATTTGTAAAAGGTCTTATTTTTCTAGTATTAACAGGTTCATTTATTGTAGCCTTTGCTGATTTATTAAATATGGGATTATGGGGCATTGTAACGCTCGGTACAGAAGTTCCACGTGACCATTCTGTCTTTCTATTAGTAGAAGGGATCTTGGCACTTATCGTTATCGCGTTTGGGCTCGGCATATATGCATTTAACTTATATGATGCATATCAAAATGGAAAGAAACGTGATATAGGAACACCGTTAAATTCTGTAAAAGAGCAATACCGTAATTTGTTAGATCAAGGCTTTCCTTATTTAATGGTTTCACCAGGTTTTCTACTACTTATCTTTGTTGTCGTATTTCCAATCATCTTCGTAATTTTAATTGGATTTACAAACTATGATTTATATCATTCTCCTCCAGCTAAATTAGTAGATTGGGTGGGTTTTAAAAACTTTATTGATATTTTCACATTACCGATGTGGAGAGATACATTTTTAAGTGTATTTTCTTGGACTGTCATTTGGACATTCGTTGCAACAACATTACAAGTTGCACTTGGTATTTTTTTAGCGATTATCGTAAATCAGCCTGGTATTAAAGGTAAGGCAATTATTCGAACAATCTTTATTTTACCGTGGGCTGTTCCAGCATTCGTATCTATTCTTGTATTTGCTGGTATGTTTAATGAAACATTTGGAGCAATTAATAACCAAGTATTAGCTTTATTCGGGATTGAAAAGATTGCTTGGATGACAGACCCGTTTTGGTCAAAGATTGCTTTAATTATGATTCAAACATGGCTTGGTTTCCCGTTCGTCTTTGCAATGACAACAGGTATATTGCAATCGATTCCAGGAGAATTATATGAAGCGGCTACAGTAGATGGAGCAACTGCTTGGCAACAGTTCCGCAAAATTACATTGCCACTTGTGTTATATGCAACAGCGCCAATATTAATTACGCAATATACGTTTAACTTTAATAATTTTAGTATTATTTATCTATTTAATAACGGAGGACCTGCTGTGTCTGGACAAAATGCAGGTGGAACGGATATTTTAATTTCATGGATCTATAAGTTAACGATGACTTCGGCTCAGTACGGCAAAGCAGCAGCTCTTACAATGATTTTATCGTTAATTGTTATTACAGTTGCGTTATGGCAATTTAAGAGAACAAAATCATTCCAAGAAGAGGATATGATGTAAATGAATATTAAACGACAAAAGATGCTACGTCTTTCATTAAGTTATTTAGTTATCTTCATAATGTGTGCGATTATTTTCTATCCATTACTATGGATAATTGGCTCATCGTTTAATCCAGGGGATAGTTTATCTGGGTCAAGTATTATTCCGAAAAATGCCACATTAGATCATTATCGCAAGCTACTTGATCTCGATTCAAGTAATTACTTACTTTGGTATAAAAATACTTTGAAAGTTAGCGTAATGACGATGATTTTCTCTGTACTAGCCATTAGTTTTACTGCTTATGCATTTTCGAGATATCGTTTTGTTGGAAGAAAGAATGGTTTATTAACATTTTTAATTTTGCAAATGATCCCGAATTTTGCAGCGTTAATCGCACTATATATATTAGCTCAGTTAACAGGATTACTTGATACACATCTTGCATTAATTTTAATTTATGTGGGCGGAGCAATTCCGATGAATACATGGCTTATGAAAGGGTATTTTGATACGATTCCGAAAGAGTTGGATGAATCAGCTCGAATGGATGGAGCAGGGCATTTCCGTATTTTCTGGCAAATCATTATGCCACTTGCAAAGCCAATCGTAGCGGTTGTAGCGTTATTTACTTTCATTGGTCCATTTACAGATTTCATTTTAGCGAGTATTATTTTGCGAACACCAGAAAATTATACTTTGGCAGTTGGATTATATGAAATGGTTGCGAAGAAATTCGGTAATGAATTTACAACGTTTGCAGCGGGTTCTGTGTTAATTGCGATCCCGATTTCAATTTTATTCCTATCACTACAAAAATATTTTGTTTCCGGTTTAACAGCTGGAGGTACGAAAGGATGAAAAATGGGACATTACGTCCCATTTTTCTTTTCATCTCCCCATAAATAACTTTATAGGGAGATGAAAAGAGATTTGACATCACATGTGAAAAGATGTCAAATAAATAGTATATTATAGTATAGGAAAAAATAGCTATATCCCTTACAATACATGAAGAGGGAGAATAGGATTAGTTTTGCAAGATATAAGAAATAAAAATTTATGACTTGCAATGAGTGCGAGATAAAATATATGAAAAATGGCAGAGAAATGAGAGGAGGGGGATTTTTATGACAGTTACAATTAAAGATGTGGCGAAGCAAGCGAATGTTGCACCATCAACAGTTTCTCGTGTAATTGCTGATAATCCAAGTATAAGTGAAAAGACAAAGCGCCGTGTTAGGAAAGTAATGAGTGAATTAGGGTATCATCCTAATTTAAATGCGAGAAATCTTGCGAACCAAACGACGAAAACACTTGGCCTTGTTATGCCAAGTTCTGCAAGTAAAGCTTTTCAAAATCCATTTTTCCCAGAAGTTATAAGAGGGATTAGTTCATTTGCACACGTAGAAGGTTATGCGCTTTACATGTCGACAGGTGAAACGGAAGAAGAAATTTTTAATGGTGTCGTAAAGATGGTACAGGGACGCCAAATTGGTGGCATTATTCTTTTATATTCAAGAGAGAATGATCGGATTATTCAATATTTACATGAACAAAATTTCCCGTTTGTTTTAATAGGAAAACCATATGATCGAAAAGATGAAATTACATATGTAGATAATGACAATTATACAGCTGCAAGAGAAGTGGCAGAATATTTAATTTCATTAGGGCATAAGCAAATCGCGTTCATTGGTGGTGGATCAGATTTACTTGTAACGAGAGATCGTTTAGCTGGTATGAGTGATGCCTTGAAATTAGCAGACATTGTATTACCAAAAGAATATATTTTACATTTTGATTTTTCGAGGGAAAGTGGTCAACAAGCGGTTGAGGAATTAATGGGACTGCAGCAACCGCCGACGGCAATTATGGCAACGGATGACTTAATTGGACTTGGTGTGTTAAGTGCTCTTTCTAAAAAAGGATTCGTTGTACCGAAGGATGTTTCTATTGTAAGCTTTAATAATGCTTTATTATCAGAAATTGCGAGCCCTCCACTTTCGACAGTTGATGTGAATATTTATCAGCTGGGATATGAGGGAGCAAAAGCTTTAGTTGATAAAGTAGAGAATGCAGAATCCACTGCAAAGTGTATCATTATTCCTCATAAATTACTAAAACGTCAAACTTGTGATCATTATGCATAAAAAAGCTAAGAGTTTAACTCTTAGCTTTTTTCTTTAGAAAGGCTTCTAATCGGTCGCAGCCTTCTTTTAAAGTTTCAATACTATACGCATAGGACAAGCGAAGGTAGCCTTCACCGTATTCAGAGAATGCTGTTCCAGGAACTACAGCTAGTCCAGCTTCTTTGACAAGATCAAGTGCAAAATCAAATGATGAAGATGTCAAATGACCAACATATGGGAATAAGTAAAATGCACCTGTTGGCTTTTCAACTGTTAATCCCATTTGAGTGAGTCTATTATATACGTAATCACGGCGTTTTTTATATTGGTGGCGCATCATTTTGGGTGCGTCTTTAGCTGCTGTTAATGCTTCAATTGCAGCGTATTGAGCGATTGAAGTAGCACACGTTACATTGTATTGATGAACTTTTAATATGTGTCCAGCTAAATAGCTTGGTGCAAATAAAAGTCCAACACGCCAGCCAGTCATAGAATGTGATTTAGATAAACCGTTAATGACAATTGTCTTTTCACGCATTTCTGGGAAATGAGCGATAGATGTGTGCTTTTGTTCATATACCAGCTCGCTATAAATTTCATCTGAAAGGACGAAAATATTTTTGTCTTTTAAAACATCTACAATATCTTTTAGTTCTTCTGTTGATAAAGTTACACCGGTCGGGTTAGAAGGATACGGTAGTACGATACATCTTGTTTTTTCTGTAATAGCATTTTTAAGCGCTTCAGCTGTTAAACGGAATCCAGTTTTACGAACATCTACAAAAATAGGTGTTGCACCGCATAATCGAATAATAGGTTCGTAACCTGGATAAATAGGAGCAGGTAAAATTACTTCTGTTCCTGGCTCTAAAATCGTTCGAAATGTAACATCAATTGCTTCGCTAGCACCGATTGTAACGATGGTTTCGTTTTCAGGTGAGTAGTGTAAATCGTAGTTATCTTTTACGAAGTTACAAGCTGCCTTGCGTAATTCTAGTAAACCAGCGTTATGTGTATAGCTTGTATAGTTTTCTGTAATAGCCCGTTTTGCAGCTTCTTTTACGAGAGAAGGTGTAGGGAAATCGGGTTGTCCGATTGTTAAAGAAATCAAATTATCATAGTTTTGAATCATGTTAGAGAATTGACGGATTCCAGAAATTTGGATGTCCTTCACTCTAGGGTTAATGAATTGTTCCATTGTATCTCCCTTTCTTCCGTTTGAAAATTAAGTTCATTTTATCATATTTTCTATGATCGCGCTTTGTATATGTAATTTAGAAAGAGAGAGAAAAGAGAAAAAAGCCGCTATAAGCGACTTTTTAATATCCGTATTCCCAATCTATTTCATCTTCATTCCAGAGTACAGAGGATACCTTGCCAAGGTGAACAACTGATTCGTTCACAGCACATGTGCAATTTTCATCTCCTGCTTTATGCTGTAATTCTTCATATACTGATTTTTCAACATTTTCTAGAACAACCAAATTTTCTTCTTTTAAAACAAGCGTAGTACCCGCCATATTTATCTTCCTCCTACTAAAGTAATGATCACTTATTTGTAAACATAGATAGTATGGATTATATGCTGTATTTTGCTATAGTTGTCCGTCTAAAAAAGTATTTTTATATTTTCTTTGTAATCCGTATTCATTGTATACTGCACGAAGGAAATTTGGTACAGGGTTTACAATCATTTCGAAAATCTGTAACAATTATGATGAGTTGTTAACAAAGAATTAACAAATATGTTAAGAAAAATCAAAATTTTAAAACAAATACACCTATAAAATGATATAATCATATCAAAATACATATAGGGGATGAGAGGTTATGGAGCTTATCCGTGATTTATTGATTCAAATTGCCATCATAATTTTGCCACTATTTTTATATGAAGCGATTCGTTTAAATCGCTATCAAGAAATGCCTCCGAAGCCAAATCGTTACTTTATTATGTTTTTATCTAGCGTTACGCTCGTTCTCTCCATGACATACTCTATTTGTTTTGGCAATGTGTGTGGGTATAACTTTCACCCCATTCCAATTGTCAGTGGTTTTTTATATGGTGGGATTGTTGGTTTAATCCCAGCGGTTATTTTTGTTGCATATGAATGGTTACTAAAGGGAATGAGCTTTCTTCCAGTTTTAGAAGTAATATTTCTATTGATAGTTCCGCTGTTTTTATCAAAGAAATGGTCTCTTTTTTCAAGGGATAAGAAATTAATTTTAGCATTTATGATTTCATCATTTTATGTGCTTGTTTCTTTAGTATTAGGCATGATTAATGTTCTTTTGGAAACAGGATTTACACCGTATATTTCGCAAATATATAGCGGATTTATATTTGCCTCGCTTATCATGGTCATGACAATGGTATTTCAGGTGTATTTAACTGAATATTTAAATGAAAATGCATTGCTACGTACAGAGATGCAAAAATCAGAAAAGCTTAATATTGTAAGTGAGTTAGCAGCAAGTGTGGCACATGAAGTTCGAAATCCACTTACTGTTGTTCGTGGATTTATCCAATTGTTAGAAAGTACGGAAGATGTGAAGAATAAGGATTATATGCGTCTCGTATTAGCTGAATTGGATCGGGCGGAACAAATTATTTCAGATTACTTGAATTTAGCAAGGCCGCAAATTGAGAAAAAAGAACACATTTGTTTATCAGCCCAATTAATAGAAATGACCACTCTCATGTCGTCATTTGCAGCGATGCAAGGTGTATATTTACAAGTTGAAATTTCAGAAAGTCTTTATACGATTGGTGATAAGACAAAGTTGAAGCAAGCTATTATGAATGTTGTTAAAAATGGTATTGAAGCAATTCAAGGAAATAAAGGATATTTAAAAGTAACAGCTATTCAAAAAGGCGAAACAATCATAATAAGAGTTAAAGATAGTGGTGTTGGTATGACGAAAGAACAGTTAGCAAGGCTGGGGCAACCATATTATTCTTTAAAAGAAAAAGGGACAGGATTAGGGCTTATGGTAACATTTAGTATTTTACAAGCGCATAATGGTACATTGGAATATAAGAGTGAAAGTGGAAAAGGCACTGAAGCAATTATTATATTACCAGCTGTACAAAATAAGGAATAAAAGTTACCGATGGAAGGTAACTTTTTATTTTATATTGCTTATTCATTTGTTTTTTCTTGTTTTGCTCGGCTAAATAAACTTTTAAATGTTTGAAAGAAACTTTGCTCTTTTGAGGCAGCAACCATTCTTTTTGTTTCTTGAATTTCTCGAATAACTTGCATAAGCTGTGCATCACGATTACTGTCCTTGTTATAAATTTGACTAACAAGTTTATTCATTTTTTCTTCCTGTTTGGATTCTCGTTTATACATATGATTCATTAATAAGTCCATCTTTTCTTTTTGTAATGCATCTGTTTGAGCGGCGTGCTCGACTAACTCTTGAAGCATTTTTTCTTGAGAGCCTTCTTTTACATAAACTTGTTGCATCAATTCATCTAGTTTCTCATCCTTTAAACGATTTTGTGTAATTAGAGTAGAATTTTGATGAATAATTGCTTCATTTAATTGAGCTAGCATTTCAAGTTTCAACATGAATTCCTCAAAGTTACGTCCATCTTCCTTTTCTTTCGGTTGTATCTCTTGCTTATCTTGTATAACTGGTACAGGTGGGGCCTCTTTTTCTTTTAAAATAATCGGTATCGTTTCTGAAATATCTTCTTGTAATGTAGCAGCTCTTTCATGTATAGATTTCAATAGTTTTAAATCATCAAGTTTATAAATACGAGCATCAGCTGTTTTAGAAATCATATAGCCATGTTCCTCTAACAGTTGACTATATTTGCGGACTATATGTTTTGGGATGCCTGTTTTATTCGTGACATCTTTCGTTTTATAGGTAGCTTCCATGATATTTCCTCCCCAAAAAGTATCGTATATATCATTTCAATCTTTTATGAGGACTTCCTTTGAAAAAGAATGTCGGAAGGCTATTAGTTTTCTACAGCATTAGTGAAAAAATGAAAGTTTTTGGCGGAATGGCAAGGAATAACTAAAATAATGTCTGAAAACATATACAGGAGAAGTTTGTTATAATAACGGAGGAAAAAAGAAACTGGTAGAAACATGGAGGTATACATGAAGCAATTAAAAGGTATTATCATTTCAATTATCGCAATTCTGTCTATTTTAGTAGCAGTTTATGAAGTACTTGTGCCAGAGGAAACAAGTGTAAAGAAAACGAATACGTATGATCAAGTGTTAGAATTTCCGAAAGAACGTTATCCAGAGACAGGAAAACATATTACGGATGCTATAAAAGAAGGGCATTCAGAAGTTTGTACAATCGATCGTGGTGGTGCTGCAGATAGAAGGAAATTGTCGTTAGCACCATATCCTTCAAAAAAAGGGTATGATCGTGATGAATGGCCAATGGCGATGTGCAAGGAAGGCGGAAAAGGAGCACATATTGAATATATAAGTCCGGCGGATAACCGCGGAGCAGGCTCTTGGGTAGGGAATAAGTTAGATAAATATCCAGATGGTACGCGTGTGAAATTTGAAGTGAAGTAGTAGTTGTACATTTCATAATGAAGGAGAACGGGAACTATGGAGTTAACAATTTCTTATTCGCAATTAATGTTGATGAACTATGACGGTGAGCAGCCTTATGTAGACTGGACGGATGAAGATTTTGAAAGAGGTTATGCTGAGGCAGAGGGAACTGTTATTTTTGAAGCACTTTCTGATTATACTTGTGAAGTGAAAGTGACCCCAGGGAAACATATTGAAAAAGAAGAAGTGATTAGAACGATTACGGTTCCTTTTACAGTTGAAAATGAAAGTATCGTTATAACGAGTATTCTTTCAAATAAATTTCAAATACCTATTCCAAATGGTGAGTATACAGTGGTCTTACAAGCAATTCCTCTTGAAGAGCCAACGGATGATGAATTATATAAAATACAATACGAATTCTTTTTTGAAAGTAAAGAATAAAAAATGGGTTATCCTCAATAAGGATAACCCATTTTCGTTATGCGTTTGTTTTTAGCAGGGAGCGAGCATCTTTTGCTGCTTGCACCATGTGCTCTAAAGCTGGAATAACTTCTTCTGTTCTTCTCGTTTTTAAACCACAATCAGGATTAATCCAGAAATATTTAGGATCGCATACTTCTAAAGATTGTTCTACGATTTTATACATTTCATCTTTACTCGGTACACGTGGGCTATGAATATCATATACACCTAGACCGATGCCTTTTTCATATGTTGTATGTTTTAATGTATCAATAAATTCACCGTGACTTCTTGATGTTTCGATAGAAATCACATCTGCATCTAATGCGCGAATCGCATCAACAATATCTTCGAAGTTACTGTAACACATATGAGTATGAATTTGTGTTTCATTTGCTACAGAAGAAGTTGCTAAAAGGAAGGATTGAACTGCCCATGTAATATAAGCGTCCCAATCTTTTTCTTTTAGTGGCATTCCTTCACGAAGTGCTGGCTCATCGACTTGGATTACTCGAATTCCGGAAGATTCAAGTAGTTCAATTTCGTGACGAAGAGCTAATGCAATTTGATACGAAACTTCTTTTCTTGGAATGTCATTTCGAACGAAGGACCAATTTAAAATTGTAACAGGTCCAGTTAACATTCCTTTTACAACTTTCTCTGTTAAGCTTTGTGCATAAACAGTTTCCTTAATAGTCATTCCGTTAATAAAGGCTACATCACCATAAATAACAGGTGGTTTTACGCAGCGGGAACCGTATGATTGTACCCAACCGTTTTTAGTGAATGAGAAACCAGCAAGACGCTCACCGAAATATTCGACCATGTCAGTTCTTTCAAACTCACCATGTACAAGGACATCAAGACCAATTTCTTCTTGGTAACGAATCCATTTTTCTGTCTCTTTTTCAATAAATTTTTCATATTGTTCATTTGAAATAACACCGTTACGCCATTCTTTTCGCGTTTGACGAACTTCAGTTGTTTGCGGGAAGCTACCGATAGTTGTTGTTGGTAACAATGGTAACTCTAGGGCAACTTGTTGTAATTCGTATCGCTTTTCAAATGGAAGAGGACGTGAAAAATCTTCTTCTTTTAGTGCTGTTCGTGCTGCTTTGACATCTTCACGGTTACGTACAGCAGATGAACGAATTGTATGATGTACATTTCGATATGTTTCCAGCTCATTACTAATACTTTCTGTACCTTTAGTGAGAGCAGAATGAATAAGAACTAACTCTTCTAATTTTTGATTTGCAAATGCTAACGCATCAAATAGCTCAGTCGATAAGTGAGTTTCTTCTGTTTTATCGATTGGTGTATGCAATAAGCTACAAGAAGGCTGAACAATGAAGTCTTTCGTTTGGACTTGTTTTTGTAGCGTTGTAAATAACGTAAGAACTTCATCAAGGTCAGCTCTCCAAATGTTACGGCCATCTATACAACCGACAGCTAAAGTTTTATCAGCTGGGAATCCATATTTTGAAATAGCATGTAGATTACCTTCTTTACCATGAACGAAATCTAATCCAATACCGGATACAGGGAATGTAATAATTTCTTCATAGTTTTCTTCTACACTATCAAAATATGTTTGTAAAAGAAGGTTCGCATTTGGAACTTCTTTACGAATAGCTTCATAAATTTCTTTTGCTTGTTGAACTTCTTCTTTCGTTAAAGAAGCGAAAATCGGTTCATCAACTTGAATGACTTGTGCACCAGCTGCATGTAGTTCTGAAAGCAGTTGTACGTATGGTGCAACTAATTGTTTTAAAATCGTAGCGAATTGTTCTTGTGTATAACCTTTAGCTAATTTTAAGAAAGTATATGGTCCTAAAATAACAGGTTTTCCATCTACTCCTAATTCTTGTTTTGCCTCTTCGTATAAGCGAAGTGGACGATTATCTTTTAAAGAGATTTGTAACCCCTCTTCATATTCAGGAACGATATAATGATAGTTTGTGTTAAACCATTTTGTCATTTCAGAAGCTACGTGATCTTTAGAGCCACGCGCCATTGCGAAATATACATCAAGGTAAGATGTAAACTCAGAAAAACGTGATGGGATAAATCCTAGCATATAAGCAGTATCCAAAACGTGATCATAATATGTAAAGTCGCCAATTGGAATGAGTTCAATCCCTTTTTCTTGCTGTACTTTTACGTGTTGAAGGCGAATTTCTTTCATTGTTGTTAAAAATTGTTCTTCATCGATTTTATTGGACCAAAAAGCTTCCAATGTTTTTTTCCACTCTCGTTGTAGTCCGATACGTGGATAACCTAAGTTACTTGTTTGAATTGCCATTTTAAATTCCTCCCTAATTGAAAGTAAGCATTTCCGTTTACTAGGAAATACCTATAACAAAAAGTACAAAGACATAGAAAATAAGCCTTCCTTTTTGTTTTAACACCTCATCATCATCCGTGAATCTATCAGTGTTGTTAAAACAGGCAGGTCTCCTGACTTATGCTTCATATAATTTCTTTCACCTTCCCGTTTTCACAGTGGCACTAAAAAGAAATCTCAGCATTTACAGTGGCGGGACCGTGTTGGAGTTTCACCAAGCTTCCCTTTTAAACACGAAACGAAACTTTCGTGTACCTATTTTCCTTTTGAAAGGAATTTAACAAGCGATATGATATTGAAACAAATTCTAACACAATTTTTGGAATTTTGTCTACTGTTTTAAAATAAGAAAATTCCAAAGTTTTTATTTCTTATTATTCTGACTTTTGTATTCTGAAGTAACTAATAATATTACATTATAAAAAGAGAAATTGAGCTATGAAAGAAGTAGGGATGTCTTCTTTCATAGCTCAATTTTCATCTATAGCAACTTCTGAAAGCCGGCCTGCTATAGCATCTTTAAGGAGGGTGTTTAGCCATTGTAGTTCAACTGTAATATGCTCAATTACACTTTGTAAAATATATAGTTGTGCACGTGGAACTTTTCCTTTATTACAATCATATATCGTTTGCATAGTATATAAATATTGAAGAGTATCGTTTTTCTTTTTTTCTAAAATAGGAACTAATTCGTGATCATTGCTAAAGTGAGCGAAAGATAAGGCTGAATAAATAGGTTTATATATTTGGTTTTTTGCTTCGAATTGTTTTAATAGTAAAGTGTGGAATAGTTTTTTGCCTTCTTCTGTTATATGAAAAATCGTTTTGTCAGGTCGATTTGTGTCTCTAATTACATTTGTAATATGAATTGCGCCTTGCTTTTCTAATTGCTCGAAGGCGTAATAAAGTGATCCTTTAGCATATTTAATGTAACAATCCATTTGTCGTTCTTTCATAATATGCTGCACTTCATATGGATGTTTATCTCCTTCGAGTAGCAAGCCGAGAATGACTAATTTCATGCTCATGCTGTCTCAACTCCTGTATATAAAAACTTTATCCGGCATTAACGGGCAGTAAGACACCCATCCAAAAATTCAGCGGAACCAAAGAAGTTAGGTGGGGGCGGGCTGTCCGTAAAAGCCCGATTGGTTCAATTAATAATCAGTGGGGGATGAACAAAACCGCCACTGATTAAAGATTAACTTTATACATATTATAAACGGCATATCCTTTTTCATAAAGGGATATGCCGCTTCTTTTTTATATTAACTGACTTGCTTTTGTTTTTCTTTCTTTTTAGGGCCTGTAAAGAGGCGTTCATTTCCCATAAGTAAAATACAAATAATACTTAGTACAGCCGGAATAAGTGCCCAGAAGAATGTGTTCGCAATAGATGTAGCGAGAGCTTCTTTAATACCCGCTAATATTTCAGCAGGAATTTTTGCGGTAGCGCCTGGCGATAATAAGAAACTTGTGTCTCCACCTTTTGGAGCTAATTTTGCTAGTTCAGGGGGGAACACAGAGTTTAGTTTATCTGTAAAAATATGATTTTGAATTGTACCGAAAATCGTTACACCAAGAGTCATACCGAGTGATCGGAAGAATGAGTTTGTTGATGTTGCCGAACCACGGTCTCGCATTTCTAATTTGTGAATAGAAGACATACTTAATACTGAGAATGAGAAGCCAACACCAAGCCCAGCGAGAATCATAAATAGTGTTACGAGTAAACGAGGTGTATCCATTGTTAAAGTACTTAATAAATAAATACCAAGAACGAAGAAGACGCCAGATACCATCATAATGTTACGATAGCTTGTTCGAGAAGCTAATTGTCCTCCTGTTTGACTTCCAATTACAGAACCAACCATCATTGGTGTTAAAATTAATCCGGCATTAGAGGCGGAACCTCCAAGAACGCCTTGAATGAAGATTGGAATATAAACTGTACAGATAATAAAAGCGGCACCATAGAAAAAGGCAACTCCTTGACTAGCTGCGAATAAAGGTTTTTTAAATAGATGGAACGAAATAATAGGCTCGGTTGCTTTTCGTTCTACAAAGAAGAAAATAATAAGCGTAATAACTACTGTTGTAAATAAGCCAATAATTACAGTGGAATTCCAGGCATATTCCTTACCACCAAGTTCTAATGCGAACATTAAGCAAACGATACTTATGACAAGTGTAATAGCACCAGCCCAATCAATTTTTTGTTTTCTAAATTCTAGAGACTCACTGTAGTATTTAGTAATGAAGAAAAAGGAGATAAGTCCTAATGGAATATTGATATAGAAGACCCAATGCCAACTTATATAGTCTGTAATATAAGCGCCTAATAAAGGACCGAATACACTAGAGGTCCCGAAAACAGCACCGAATAGTCCTGTCATCTTCCCACGTTTTTCTGGTGGGAAGATATCGTACATAATTGTGAAGGCGATAGGCATAAGGGCACCACCACCGATACCTTGAATAGCTCTATAAATACTTAATTGCTCAATACTTGAAGCTGTTCCGCAGAGCGCAGAACCGAATAAGAAAAGAATGAGGCCACCAATATAAAAACGTTTCCGCCCGTACATATCAGAAAGTTTCCCGAAGATAGGCATCCCTGCCATTGTTGCTACCATATAAGCTGATGTGACCCAAACAAACTTATCAAATCCTCCTAAGTCTCCAACAATTGTTGCCATTGCGGTTGCAACGATTGTATTGTCCATTGCGGCCATTAATATACCAAGCAGTAAACCAGCAACAACAAATTTTGTCTTGTTGGCGTCTTTTTTTAATGGTTGAGTTTCCAAATATAACCCTCCTTTAGAAATAAGTAAACTATATTAAGTTTTGAGTGCAGTGGATAAAAAATTTAAATGTATAGGTGATTTTAATTTCTTTTCCATAAGTGCACTGATATGCCATAAAGAATATTATAGTCAAATTTGACTATAAGGCAAACTTTTTCTTCCGTCAAAATATTCTTTCGTATGAGTAGAGAACGAGTGAGCCATATTGAATATTGCCATAAAGTAAATTGTAAAAAAATTTCATTAAGAACACCTTCTGTTAATAGATGAAAAATGGTTTTTTCTTCATATTGTCGAATAGGATAAAAGGAAGAGAAATATTAAACATTGCTTGTAGTAAGCTTTAGTAATTTGGGGAATTCATTGTGTGTATGATACATCTGAAATGAGGTGAATATATATTATGAAAATATGGGGACGAATTTCGGATACAGGAAAGTATTCAATACCGCTACAACCAGTATTGTGGATTGACGGATCGAAAAAGGAAAATGAATTTCCTCAAGTAGCCGTTACATTAAAAATTGGTAGTATGTATACAGAACAATTTTCGTATGAATTGACCTACGATGTAAACGACATACTTATTATGAGAATTGAAGTGGAAAATAAAGGGGTAGAAATGATTTCGAGAGTTGTTGTAAGTCATATGATTCGAGATTACTTTGCTTATATTCCTAATTCTTTAAAAGTTGATAAGGGGATAAGTGAGTTTTTATTCCAGCTTGTAAGGTGGCGAATTGATGATTTGTTACCGAATGAAAAGGTGGAACTACGTTGTAAAATAAAAGCTAATAAAGATAAAGCTCTTAAACAAGCATTCTTTCAGGCTACATATACATTTCAAGATAAAGAGATATCATATGGTCCACTGCAAACAAATGAAGTTGTTGTGCGTCAATAATAAAAAGGAACCTGTACAAAAGGTTCCTTTTTTTAGTGAAGGTTGTGTTTTTTGAGTATTTTCTTTTGCTCCATTCCTTTTTTTCCTACATAGTTATTTTTGTAGCCAAAGTATAGAATAAATAAAAATGAAACAACATTAACAATAGCGTCAATTTGATCGTTTGTAATAAAGTGTATGCCGAAAGAGGTAAATAATAATTTTAATGATAATAGAAAACCAGCTAGTAACCGCATAGCATCTGATAGATTCTCTTTTTGTAGCATATAGATTACTCCTTTCTATAAAAGTTATATATTATATATATGAAATAGAGTAGAAAAGGTATACAAGCTTAAGCAGAAATGTACATTGGATATGTACATTTTTTATTTGGTAGAAAAACATTATTGATATAGAAACATATATTGGTATAAAAGGGGGAGAAGTATGAAACATAAAGGGAAAATTAGTGGATTATTACTTGGAAATACAGTGGCAGTTACAGAATGGATTGCACTTCAGGATGTAATTGCAAAACTGGATTCACGATCATTTTATACCGTCTTTATTATTTATATATTGCAAATGATACTAAGTTATTATTTTGGACATTGGTACGATAAAAGAGCGAACAAGCGTATGAATGAAGAAGTAGGAGGAATGGCAAGCAACGATTTTGTTGTTGATTTTTTTGGGAAAGTAGCCGCTTTATCTGAAAGAGCTTCCCGTAATATTACAGTTTACATTCTTTCTGTAAAAGAATGGGAAGGATTAAAAGACACGTTGCAAGAAAAAAAATTGGGAGTGTTAGTACAAAAATTAGAGAGTACCATTGTAAAGTCAATTCGGAAGGGAGATGTTGTTACAAAGTGGGATGAAAATAAGTATGTTATTGTAGCAATTGATAATGGTCATGAAACATCAACAATAACAAACAGATTAATGAAAAATATTGAAAGTGAAATAGAAGGTGATTTACTCAGTGTCACTCTTTTATTTGGAGCAGCTAGCTATCCAGTAGAAGGAAAAACGTTTGAAGAACTGTTGAGAAAGTCGCAAAATCAATTGTACCAGTATAGAAATTTGCAAGAAAATGAGTGAAGCTTTGATTTGAAGATATTTGATAGGAAGAAGTTTTATTTGTAACATTTTTTTGACTTTTATTACAAAAAAACGCTGCGTTTGTAATAAAAGTCTTTAAAAATATATGAAATAAGCATATAATTATGATGGTAGTGTCAATGCAATTTGCACAATGTGTTTTATTTTAAAAGTGTAGAGGAAAGCAAGCTCTACACTTTTCCTTTTTAGGAAATGAAAAGAATATTTGTAAGTTGTTGCGAGATATCGATTGTACTGTGTAAAATGAACAAAGAGATTATTTGATAGAAAGCTGGAAAGGGAATGATAGACGTGAGAGCGGAACGATCACCTTTTATCAGGTGAACTATTATAGTCTTATTAAGACTGAGGTGAAATTCTGTGGCCATTAAGGTAATACATAGTGTGAACAGATTTTAAAGAACACGAAGTACTATACTTAAAGATGGATATGGAACTGCTAAATACTTCAAAAAGAATAATGTAATATTAAGTAATAATTTGTACAAACAATATTAATGATCTTCGTAAAAAAGATGCGAGTGTATAGAACAATTACATATTTTATAACTTTTTTATATTACACGATGGTCGTTTATAAGTAGGAGGAAGAGATGTTGAAATATAGTAAATTAGCAATTATAACTGCATTATCAATGACTTTATTAGCCGGTTGTTTTGGACCGAAACCAGAAGAAGAATTATATGTAGCGTTTGAAAACGCTGCTAAACAAGAAAAAACAATGTTTGAAGATGCAAAAAAACTTGAGACTTTAGAGAAAGAAGGACAAGAATTATATAACCAGATTGTGCAAGAAGGAAAAGATAATAATCAAACTGTTAAAGAAAAACTGAATCAAGCAGCAAAGAATACAACTGAACGAGAAAAAGTACTTACAAAAGAAAAAGAGGCCTTAAATAAAGCGCAAGAAGAAGTGAAGTCAGCTGATAAGTATGTGAAGAAAATTGAAGATAATAAGTTGAAAAATCAAGCTGATAAAGTGAAAAGCATGTATGAGAAACGACACGATTCATTTAATAAAATGTATGACAGCTATAATAAATCTTTAAAACAAGAAAAAGAGTTATATACAATGTTACAAGATAAAGGTACTAAATTAAAAGATATTAGTGAAAAAGTAAAAGTAGTAAATCAATCTTATAAGGATATTGAGTCAGAAAAAGATAAATTTAATGAATTCACAAAGTCTTATAATACAGAAAAAGTAGCTTTTTATAAACAAGCAAATATTAAAATTAAAGAAGAGAAAAAATAAAACAGTTTGGCCTACACTTGGCCAAACTGTTTTATTTTTTTGTATAAGTACGACTATACCATGGAACCGGTTCACTTAATTTTTTTTCTTGTTTCAATGCTTCAGGCCCAATATAATCTTGAAGTGTTTTTTTTGCTACTGTTAAAGATAAGGTTGTTTTCGGATTTCGATAGGAGGATTCAAGATGACCAAGATGCGGTAGAATTCGAAAATCTTCTTTCGTAGGAGGGATGTGGAAAAAATAATCGCCTAAACGTATAAGGACATCAGATTGTTGTTGGCTAAAACGTGGGTTTCTAGAAAAATGTAATCCTTCTTTAATTGCTTTTTTTTCAGCAATCAAACGCTCTAAAGCTGTCTTTTTTAACCAGTATAAATATTTAGGATTAGTAGCTGCTTTAGCATGACGATTCACAACGAAAATAGATTGAGCTAGTCGATTAATAGAATGTTGGTTTTGTAATTGAGATTGTGGTTGTGAAGGTTTCATATTGAATCTCCTTTCAATTTTTCATTATTATAGCATAAATAAAATAGGTTTTTATTATATGCAAAAAGTGATTGTATATATTTTCAATATTAAAGCAATATTGTTACAAAAAACAACTATTTTGTATAATAGTAATAGAATATGTTTTTGAAATTTGATAATGAAAGAGTGAGAAGTTTGAAAGAAATATTAAAACAACAGTATGCCATTATAGATATTGGATCTAATACAATGCGTTTAGTTATTTATGAAAAGCAAAATGGAGGTTTTTATAAAGAGATTGAAAATACGAAAGTGGTTGCTAGGTTAAGGAATTACTTAATTGATGGTGTGTTGAATGAAGAGGGAATAGAAGTATTATTACAGACATTATTTCAATTTCAAGAAAGTACAAGGTTCCATCAGTTGCATCATGTACTTTGTGTTGCAACAGCAACAATTAGACAGTCTGAGAATCAAGAGGAAATTAAAAAGCTTATTGAAGGACAAACGGACTTTACTCTTAGAGTATTATCAGAATATGAGGAAGCGCGTTACGGATACTTGGCGGTTATGAATTCTACATCGTTTTCAGAAGGAATAACGGTAGATATTGGTGGGGGAAGTACGGAAGTTACATACTTTAGAAATAGAGAGATTTTAGAGTACCATAGTTTTCCTTTTGGGGCACTTTCTTTAAAGCAACAATTTATTAAAGGTGACATTCCTACTAAAGATGAGTTAGAGGGAATGCAACATTATTTAGAATTTCAATTTCAAACGTTACCATGGTTCATCAATAAGAAATTGCCTCTTATTGCAATTGGTGGTAGTGCGAGGAACTTAGTAAAAATCCATCAAAATTTAATATGTTATCCTATAGCAGGATTACATTTATACAAGATGAAAGAAGAAGATATTGAAAATGTAAAAGATGAGTTGGAAAAATTGTCGTTCATAGAACTTCAGAAATTGGAAGGATTGGCAAAAGATCGAGCGGATACGATTATTCCAGCGGTTGAAGTATTTCATACACTTGTTAATGTTATAGAGGCACCGGCATTTGTATTAAGTAGAAAAGGATTAAGAGAAGGTGTTTTCTATGAAGAGTTGACAAAAGATTTGGGGATTTCATATTATCCGAACGTAGTTGAAGAAAGTTTGCATTTACTATCACATGAATACGAAATGGACATGGAATTTGTTATTCAACTTATTAAACATGGAAGACTAATTTGCAAACAACTTGAGGAAATAGGGCTTATTTCTATGTCAGTAAAAGACTGGGAAGTATTCCATCAAGCAGCGAAAGTATTTAATATAGGCAAATATATAGACGAAGAAGCGAGCCGTTTACATACGTTTTATTTATTGGCGAATAAGACAATTGATGGCATGATGCATAAAGATAGAGTGAGGTTAGCGCTTATTGCATCTTATAAATCAAAAATGCTATTTAAACAACATTTATCTCCATTTGAAGGTTGGTTTGATAAAAGTGAACAAAAAAAAATCCGTCTATTAGGAGCTGTTTTACAATTTTCAGCTGCTTTAAATGCAAGGCAACGATCGCTTGTTGAAACCATATCTATAACAGAAAGCAAAGAGGCATTAACGTTTAAAGTTTTATGTGAACAGTCTGCATTAGCAGAAAAAGTGCAAGCTGAAAAACAAAAAAAACAGTTAGAAAGAGTATTAAAAACGAATATTAACTTGTTATTTGAACTAAAACATTAGGTCGTACGGATGTCTTTACGAAAAATTTACACTTTGTAATATTGTAATTTGATAAAATAAAATTAACTAAATTATAGTAAAAAAGTTTCAAGGGGAAGTGTGAAGAGAATGGAATTATCGAAGGGGAATGCAGTAAATTTAAATGATACAGCTTATTACAATAATCGAGAGTTAAGCTGGCTAGCATTTAATGAACGTGTACTACAAGAAGCGCAAGATGGAAAAAATCCACTTTTGGAAAGATTGAAATTTATTAGTATTTTTAGTTCGAATTTAGATGAATTCTTTATGGTACGTGTAGCGGGATTAAAGGATCAAGTGAGTGCTGGATTTAATCAGCCAGAAAATAAAGCTGGCTTAACACCAAAAAAGCAACTAAATAAAATTGCGATAAAAGCCCATGAACTAATGACAGTACAATATGATACATTTAAAAATTATGTATTGCCAGCGCTTGAGTTAGAGGGAATTGAACGTTTAACATTCCATGATTTGACGAAAGAGCAGCGAGAATTTATAGAAGAGTATTTTGATGAGCAAATTTTTCCGGTGTTAACCCCTGTAGCTATTGATGCATATCGCCCATTTCCAATGTTATTAAATAAAAGTTTGAATTTAGCTACTCTTTTATATGATGAGAAGCAAGCGGAGGAAGAGAATCGGACGAAGCTAGGAATTGTACAAGTTCCTTCATTACTTGAGCGCTTCATATTTTTACCGAGCGAAGGGCAAAAGCATAAATTTATTTTATTAGAAGACGTAATTAGTAGCTTTACTCATAAATTATTTACGGGATATACAGTATCATCTGTTACTCGTTTCCGTATTACACGCAATGCAGATTTAACGATTCATGAAGAAGGTGCGAGAGATTTATTAAAGGTAATTGAAAAAGAATTAAAAAAACGTAAGTGGGGGGGGGCTGTACGTTTAGAAGTTGGGAAAGAACACATTGATGAAAGAGTATTAGCGTTATTATATGAGGTTCTGGAAGTAAAAGATGAAGATGTATATATAATGGATGGGCCATTAGATTTAACATGTTTGTTTTCTTTATATAAAAAACTAGCTCCTTTATATGAACATCTTGTATATCCGGCTCTTATTCCGCAACCGCCTCAAGATTTAGGTGATGAAGAAGATGTATTTGAAAAAGCAATTGAGCATGATATTTTATTACATCATCCTTTTGAATCATTTCAGCCGGTAGTTGATTTTGTCCGTGATGCGGCAGACGATCCAAATGTACTTGCGATTAAACAAACGTTATATCGAGTAAGTGGTGATTCACCAATTATTCAGGCGTTAAAGATAGCGGCTGAAAAGGGAAAACAAGTGACGGTATTAGTTGAATTAAAGGCAAGATTTGATGAAGAAAACAATGTTCATTGGGCTAAAGAATTGGAACAGGCAGGATGTCATGTTATTTACGGTGTAAGTCACTTGAAAACACATAGTAAAATTACGTTAGTTGTAAGAAGAAAAAACGGAAAAATCGAAAGGTTCGTACATCTTGGAACTGGAAACTATAATGATGCAACAGCGAAGTTATATACTGATTTTGGATATATTACATCAAGAAAAGACTTTGGGGTTGATGCAACCAATTTCTTTAATTATTTAAGTGGTTATACAACAAAGCCACATTTTCATCATTTATCTGTTGCTCCATTTGATATAAGAGAACAATTTATGGATTTAATAGATGAAGAAATCCGTTATCATAGGCAATATGGAAATGGATATATTATCGCTAAGATGAATTCATTAACAGATAAACCATTAATTAAAAAAATGTACGAAGCATCACAAGCTGGAGTAAAGGTAGAGCTCATTGTTCGAGGAACATGTTGCCTACGACCTGGTATTCCAAATGTAAGTGAAAATATTCGTGTAGTTAGTGTTGTTGGAAGATATTTAGAACATAGCCGTATTTATTATTTCCATCATAATGGGGAGGAGAAAATATATTTATCTTCAGCTGATTGGATGACGCGAAATATGGAGAAGCGAGTGGAAATATCTTTCCCGATATTAGATATTGAAATGAAGGCACGAATTAAGGCGATTTTACAGCTTACATTAGCTGATAATGTGAAAACACGTGAACAAAATAAAGATGGTGATTACTATTATGTTATTAATGGTAGTACAGAAGAAATTGATAGCCAAGTGAAGTTGTTTAAGATGGCGTATCAAAATACAGATGCTGAATAATGAAAAAAGTAAAAACCTCTTATGTCTATAAGAGGTTTTTACTTTTTTCTACTCATATGCTCCCAAAATGGGAGGATGAGTAGAAACAATAGTTTTATTATAAGCGTGTAATAAGGTGGCTCGTTGAGAGAATAACATTTGAAATAATCGTTATTTTAACTTAGTAATAGTATGGTTGTTGACATGGTCCACCGTAACAAGGATAAGGTGCTGGCGGCGGGAAAGGTGGTGGATAAGGTGGGTAAAATGGTCGAGGGCCGAAAGCTAATGCTCCGCCGAGTAATCCACCAGCAATTCCAGCTAGAAAGGGAACGCCAAAAAACGGGAAGAAGCGTGAGTCGCCTACTGGACCAATAGGTGCTGAACGGACTGGGATTGGTTGATAATATGGATACATGAACATACCTCCTTTATTGGACTCACTTTCATCATATGGTAAATGAAACGTGGATGAGCGCGTACAAGAAAGGATATGCAAGAAAATAGGCGAATTATTACGAATGTTGGAGTGTAAAAAGTGTAATTTCAGGTTTTGACATAAAACGGAATGGAACACGCGTTCTCCCTAGGCCTCGATTAACATAGAGAGTTAAATCTTGAATTGTATAGAAGCCTTCAATATAGTCTTTGGCGAGTGATGGTGTAATAATAGCTCCTAAAAAAGGAATTTGTACTTGTCCGCCGTGGCTATGACCAGAAAGTTGCAAGTTGATTGGATATCTGGAAACTTGGGGCGCGATATCTGGTTCGTGAACAAGAACAATGTTATAAGTATTTTGTCGTGCATGCTCTAATGTTTTCTCTATTTTGGGTTTGCCTAGTAGTATATCATCGAGACCGAAAATAGAAATCTCACTATTATCCATTAGACGAATTCTTTTTTCATTATTTAGCAATAGTTCAAATCCAGATTCACGCATGATGTGTTCATAGTATTTAGTTCCATATCCACCGTGATCATGGTTACCATAAATAGCGAATTTACCGAAGGGGGCTTGTATATTTTTTAAAATGGATGCAACGAAAGGAGTGTCAGTATACGTTTGGTAATTATCAATGAGATCTCCAGTAAAAAGGACAATATCTGGATTTACAGCATTAATTTTAGAAACAACTTGAGATAAATGTTGAAGCGAGAAATAGTATCCAAGATGTAAATCGCTGAATTGAAGAATTTTCATACCATGAAAACTTTTTGGGATGAGTTGTGATTTTAATGTGTGCTGTGTAAAAGAAATGAAATGGGGTTCTATATATTTAGCATAGTAGTATCCGATGCCACTGGTTATAAATGAATAGAGACAAGTGCGCATACCAATTTTTAAAAAATTTCTTCTTGTAATGTGCTTCATAAAAATATGAGTATCCTCAATGTTTTTATTCCATTTATAGGCTACTCTAATCTCCTTTCAGTTTATTTAAAATATACTTTACATAATAAAAAATTAGTATAGATTACGAAAAAAATGAATGAAAAGAAAATTCTTTACAATAAAATATCAGAAAAGTTTAAAAATATAAAGATTTCTATTAAATAAAGTGATAAAATGAATGTGTATTCATTTTTTGGAGGGGATGTATGTGAAAGAGAAGGTAGTTATTATAACAGGTGGATCGAGTGGAATGGGAAAAGGAATGGCGACTCGTTTTGCAAAAGAAGGGGCACGAGTTGTTATTACAGGACGTACAAAGGAAAAACTAGAGGAAACAAAGTTGGAAATTGAACAATTTCCGGGGCAAGTATTACCTGTACAAATGGATGTAAGAAATACGGATGACATTCAGAAAATGATTGAACAGATTGATGAGAAGTTTGGTCGAATTGATGTTTTAATAAATAATGCAGCTGGAAACTTTATTTGTCCAGCAGAAGATTTATCTGTGAATGGTTGGAATTCAGTCATTAATATTGTGTTAAACGGTACATTTTACTGTAGCCATGCTGTCGGAAAATATTGGATTGAAAAAGGTATAAAAGGGAATATCATTAACATGGTAGCAACATATGCATGGGATGCAGGTCCAGGAGTTATTCATTCGGCTGCAGCGAAGGCAGGGGTATTAGCGATGACGAAGACGCTCGCTGTTGAGTGGGGACGTAAATATGGAATACGAGTTAACGCTATCGCGCCAGGACCAATTGAACGTACGGGCGGTGCTGATAAATTATGGATTTCAGAAGAAATGGCTAAGCGTACGATACAAAGTGTTCCGCTTGGAAGGCTGGGTACGCCAGAAGAAATCGCTGGTCTAGCTTATTATTTATGCTCAGATGAAGCTGCGTACATAAATGGAACTTGCATGACAATGGATGGAGGACAACATTTACATCAATATCCATTTTAAAAGGGATAAAAAAATGAATGTTTGATTCATTTTTTTATGGTTAAATGTGACGGAATTGTGACATATGAAAGAAAAGTGTTTACAAGAGGTCATATATACGTTATATTTAAGACCTCTTTTTTCTTCATAGTAGAATTGCTAATTCCCCTTAGCATTTTACCCCTCTAATCCCTTCAGGAAAACTGAAGGGATTTTTTATTATTTTTCCGTAAATATCATGTTATAATTTTTGAAAAGTAAAGGGAGGGAAGCACGTTGATAGATGCATTAGATGTAATGAGTAACTTGGATAAAGTCCTTCCTTATTATCAAGCTATTTTTAGTGCTGATGAGCATACTGTAATTGGATATGAAGTAGTAGGACGTATTCAAACAGAAGAGGGCATACAAAGTTTAGCTTCTTTCTTTCACGATGATTCGATTCCAAGTGAATTTCAACTGGAAGCGGATAATATTATAGTAGAAAAAGCTTTAAATCGTTATTTAGAAAGCGATCAAAAATTATTATTATTTATACATCGGAATGCTAATGTATTAATGAATGATGATGATGAAAGCTTGCTTCAACTTTTATTGAGGTATGAAGAACAAGGTTTAAATTTAAAACAAATTGTTTTAGAGATTACAGAACATGAATGTAAAGAAGATATAGAGCAATTTAATCATTTGCTTATGTATTATCGTACATATGGTATTCAAATTTCGATTAATAAAGTCGGAACGGGCACAAGTAATTTAGAGCGTATTAGCGTGTTAGCACCTGATATTTTAAAAGTAGATTTAACGAATTTAAGGCAAACAGCACTTTTACAATCTTATCAAGATATTTTATATTCTTTATCATTACTTGCTAGAAGAATTGGTGCAACTTTGTTATATGAAGAAATAGATGCTTTTTATCAACTGCAATATGCTTGGAAGAACGGCGGAAGATATTATCAAGGTAATTATTTGAAAGAATGTTTACCTGATTTTATTGAAACGAATGTTTTGAAAGAGCGACTTGGTAATGAATGTCATCAGTTTATTCAGCATGAAAAGAAGAAGTTACAAAAAATTTATAATTTGACAGAGATGTTACGCGATCGCATTGGCGATGTTTTATCAAAACAAAAAAAGAATGAAGATATAAATGATTGGTTATTACAATTTAGTCAAAGTGTATCACAGTGTAGTTTTCGTATATTTATTTGTAATGAAGATGGTTTCCAACAATCAGGAAATGTTATGAAAAAAGATGGAGAATGGATTGTGATGCCGGATTATTATATGAAGAACTGGAGTTGGCGCCCGTATTTTCTCGAGAATATCATGAAAATGCGTTTTGAGAATAAGGCAAGGCTTTCAGATTTATATGCAGATATCGAAACGGGCGAAATGGTACGAACATTTTCTTTCCCAATAGATGATGACAACTTTTTATTTATAGATTTATCTTATGAATATTTATATGAAGAAGATGTTTTATTTTAATGCACGAAGAGATTCGTGCATTTTTTGTTTGTTTTTATCATAAATTGGTAATAGTGAAAATGGTGATGAAAATGCTGTCTATCGTTGTAAAGATTTTACGAACGAAATCTGTCCTTTCTTTGCATAATCATTGTTACAATGAATACTACAAAGACAAGTTCTTTTAAAAGGAAGGTGAAAAAATGAGGAAATATGGAATATGGCTTGTTCTATTTGTATGTGTTGCCTTTCTAGTTGGTTATAGTGTTACGACTGTTTTAGGGAAAGAGGAAGTGAAAGTTGATCGGAAAGAAGTATTTACAACGATACAAAAAGGCTATGAAACCCAGTTTTCAATTCGTGGGAAGCATTTGCCGATGAATAAGATGATAGAGACGTTATCACCGTATTTTACAGATAATTTCCTTCAAGTGTTTACAGATGAAAATAGCAGAAGTGATAAACAAAGTGGTGAATATTTACTTCCGGCAAAAGAAGCACCGTTTTCTTTTAATTCAGAAACGAAAATATCGTATGATGAAGAACATAAAAATTTATATGTATATGAGCGGACAAAAAGTGGACAATATCAAATTGTAACATTGAAAAGGGATCAAGATAAATGGAAGTTAGCAGGATATCATGAAAGTCAGGAACTCTTAACTGAAATAAAAAGGTTGCAACAATTATAAAGTGAAACTTTTAATCAGTGGGAGGGATTACTAGCCCATCTAACTCCTTTGCTTTAGCTAAATTTTTGGGGTTTTACTACCTACAAATAGCGGGATAAGAATAGGAATAGGTATTTACCTATTCCTATTCTATATTGAGTAGTTTTTGTAACTTTTCAATTTGAAAACCTGCAACTACTTCGCCATCAATTACGACTGTTGGAGTTGAATAAGAATCATAGTCGTTTAAAAGACGATTGCGAGCAGCAGCGTCTTTTTTTACGTCAAATTCTTCATATGCAACGTTATTATGCTTCAAAAATTCTTTAACAATAACACATGGCGGACAATCAGGTTGTGTATAAACCTCAATTTTTTTCATTGTAATTCCTCCTTTTTTCTGTTTTTTATTATATTCTTCCAGTATAAAAACCGCAATAAAGAAGGGGAAATATGTTCTTTCTGTTTTTTCCTTCGCATTTCGATAAATTTTTAGTTGAGTTTCTGGCCAATAACCTTTATCCTAGAGTGTGGAACATTTTTTCTGTTATGACGGATAGAATGAGTATAGCTGTAAAACCTATTGGTAGGAAGATCAGAGAAAGGAGAGATTTCATGTCTCTACTCCAAGGAATTTTAACTCGACTTGTTAGTCTACAAGAACAAGCTGAAAGCGGTGAAGTAGCACAACGCTATTTTGAAGTGAACGGTGAGCGCAAATGTAGCGTGAAATTTTTCGATAAAAGTGAAATGTATGAGTTAGAAGTGTATCAACAAGGTGAAAAACCTCAAGTGTACCAATTCGATAATATCGACATGGTTGCAATTGAGATTTACGATATCATTTCTTGATACATATAAAAAAGGTACTGCCATATGGCAGTACCTTTTTTAGTTCTATTACTTTCCAGCGTAATGTATAGAATTTTTTTATTTTTCCTACAATGGTATTAAAATGAAAATTTAATCTGTGTAAGTTTGCCTATCCATGTGGATAAGTAGTCCCGCCAACCAGATGAATATGTGAAGCTAAACTTCTCACAATTGCTGGGTTCTGCAAATAGTGGGAGAAATATAACTAGGAGGTTATCGTATGGAACATTTACCAGTTGTGATTTGTCCTAATTGTCAAAGCTCTGCTGAGATTACTCATGTATTAACGGCTCAATCTAATCAAAATGTAATTTATACGTGCCAAGTTTGTCACTTTGTAATTCGAAATATTGAAACGAATAAAGGATAGGAAGTTATAATTTTAGTTTTTGTCCCATACAATGAGAATACGAAAAGTCTGTCTAATTGAAAGGACGTGACTCTGTGGACGGTGCACATAAATTTTACAATGTTTCAGAGAGACATTTAAATTTTGATATGGTCTTTAGCCGTATTTGTAGTTTCATTGAAAAGGATCCACGAAATTTATATCGATTATCCATTGGGACAGACTCGCAAGCACATCAAAAGGATACGAGGTTTATTACAGCAATCCATATTCATCGTGTTGGAAAAGGTGCCTGGGGTTGTTTACACCATAGATCAGTAAAAGATAAGCCAGCAACCTTACGTGAGAAAATATATTTAGAAACGCAGTTTAGTCAAGAAATCGCATGTCTATTTACACCTACTCATATACAAACAATATGGGAGTTATTGCATCCTTATGCTCAAGATGGGGCTGGATTCATAATGGAAATTCATTTAGACATTGGGAATGATGGTTTAACAAAGGAATTTATTTTAGATATGACAGAAAAAATTCGAGCGATGGGATTAACTGCAAAAATTAAGCCGGATGCTTATGCGGCGTTTAGCTATGCAAATCGATATACGAAATGACTTTTTGTATGTTTACAATTGCTACATATCTTTTGGTAAAAACTGAATATTACATCTATTAAATAGGTTAAATTTTTTATATAATAAGAGTAACGATGCGATTGTAAGGAGAGGGGTATATGCAAAGGGAAGTTGTTTTAACGAAGGAAGAAGAAAGTTTACTACTAGATATTTTATTTCAGCAAAATTATGCAAGTGAAATTTTAGCTGTGGAACTTACAGATATTGAGAATGGTTTGAAACAGACGGATGTGATGCAATATAAAAAAATCACAAGGTTATTTTACAGATTAAAAAATAAAGGGTATTAAGCGCTACCGGAATGGTAGTCTTTTTTTTGTGCTGTATGCTAAAATAGCTGTGTGATTGTATTTTTATTGAAATAAATTTAGGACAAAATAATAATATGAAAACGCTGTCATAAAATGTGAATAGAGTTATGAACATAAGCAGGAAAAAGGGAAAATGGGGGATGTAATATGATTAGTATTCCGAAAGACGAATTTCAACAAATTCTTGTGAAGGATTTAATGATTTCATCGGAAAAAGTAGCTCATGTCCAAATTGGAAATGGTTTAGAACATGCTTTACTCGTTCTTGTGAAATCTGGATATTCGGCGATACCTGTCTTAGATCCAATGTATAAATTACATGGTTTGATTAGTACTGCCATGATATTAGATGGTATGTTAGGATTAGAGCGTATTGAGTTTGAAAGACTTGATGATATGAAAGTAGAGCAGGTGATGAAGGAAGATATACCTTTTCTTAAATTAGAAGATTCATTTGCAAAAGCTTTAGAAATGACAATTGATCATCCTTTTATTTGTGCTGTTAATGAAGAAGGCTATTTTGAGGGGATTTTAACACGTCGTGCTATTTTAAAATTGTTGAATAAGAAAGTAAGGCAACATAATCGATAACGTGAGAAAAGTGACTTCATAGAAACGAAGAAGTCACTTTTTTTCGTGCATATCACTTGTGTATGTATTATATTTAAAAAGACATAAAACATAAGGAAAGTTTGCGCTGGAAAATTGTATTTTCTGAATGAAAGCTTGTTGAAATAAGGTGTATGGAAGCTAAGGAAAGAGGGAGAAAGTTGCAAATTGATGATTTTCAAATGATGGTTGTGTTAGCTCAGGAATCAAATATGAGAAAAGCGGCGGAACGTTTATTTGTTTCCCAACCTGCGCTGAGTCAACGATTACAATCTATGGAGAAACAATGGGGAATGAAGTTTTTTATTCGCTCACAAAAAGGATTGACAATTACACCTGAAGGGGAAAAAGTTGCAAATTATGCCAAAGAAATGTTGCAAAAGGAAGAGGATATAAAAAGTGAGCTAGCTGTTTTTAGAACGGAAACTCATGGAACGTTAAAAATAGCTGTTGCATCAGTTATTGGTCAATATTGGCTTCCTCCTGTTTTGAAAAAGTTTGTGCATAAATATCCTTCTGTAAAGATATCGCTGTTTACTGGATGGAGTAGTGAAGTGCAAAAGCAGTTTTATGAAGGAGACGTTCATGTTGCTATACTGAGGGGAACACAAGAATATAAAGGTCAAAAGCAAAAATTATTTGAAGATGAACTGTATTTAGTTGATAAAGAAATAAAAGATATTTCGATGCTAAAAGAAACAAATAGGCCGTTCATTCAATTTAAAAGTGACTCGACTTATTATGGACAAATACAAAATTGGTGGTATGGTTTATTTTCTAATCCGCCTAAGCGAACGATTGTAGTTGACCAAATTGAAACATGCAAACAACTTGTTTTAAATGGTATAGGTTATGCCCTTTTACCTTCTACTGTTTTAAAGGAAGTACAGGAAAATATGTATAAAACACCTGTTCAATTGACGAGAGAAACATGGTTGTTAACAAGTGACTCAGCAAGGCAGTTGAAGCAAGTACAAGCATTTTTAGAAATTATAGAAGAAATTCAAAGGGAAAAATAAGATTATTATCTTGCTACTCGCTCTTTCGTTTGGTAGAGTAACATTATAAATGGATTTAGGAGGCAACAAGAATGAAAATGATGGACGCTAACGAAATTATTTCGTTTATTCAAAAAAGTGAAAAGAAAACTCCTGTAAAGGTATACATAAAAGGGGATTTAAAAGAAGTAACATTCCCTGAAACAGTACAAGCATTTGTGAATAAAAAATCAGGTGTATTATTCGGAGAATGGTCTGAAATTAAGATAATTCTTGATGAGAATAATAAGCACATCGTTGACTACGTTGTAGAAAACGATCGTCGTAATTCTGCAATCCCAATGCTTGATTTAAAAGGTATTAAAGCTCGCATCGAGCCCGGTGCTATTATTCGTGACCATGTTGAAATTGGTGACAACGCTGTAATTATGATGAATGCAACAATTAACATTGGTGCTGTAATTGGTGAAGGTTCTATGATCGACATGAACGCAGTACTTGGTGGACGTGCAACAGTCGGTAAAAACTGTCACGTAGGTGCAGGTGCTGTACTTGCAGGTGTTATTGAGCCACCTTCTGCAAAACCAGTTATCGTTGAAGATGATGTAGTAATCGGTGCAAACGTAGTTGTTTTAGAGGGTGTTACAGTAGGTAAAGGTGCAGTTGTAGCAGCGGGAGCTGTTGTAACAGAAGATGTGCCTCCATACACAGTTGTTGCAGGTACTCCAGCACGTGTAATTAAAGAAATTGATGAGAAGACAAAAGCAAAAACAGAAATTAAACAAGAGCTTCGTCAATTAAACCCAGAGAAATAAAAAGAAAAAAAAGCGTAAGAGCGTAAATGGGCTCTTACGCTTTTTATAGATAGAGGTGCAAAAATGACAGTAAGCAAATTTGTCCAAATTCGTAGAGATCTACATAGAATTCCAGAAATCGGATTTAAGGAATGGAAAACACAACAGTATATTTTAGATTATATAGGAACGCTTTCTCATGAATTTGTGGAAGTGAAGACATGGAAAACGGGTGTAATCGTTAAAGTAAATGGAAAAAATCCAGAAAAAATAATAGGTTATCGTGCAGATATAGACGGTTTACCAATTACAGAGGAAACTGGATATGAGTTTGCTTCTATTCATGAAGGAATGATGCATGCATGTGGCCATGATGTACATACAACAATCGGTTTAGGCCTTCTAACGAAAGCTGTGAGCGAAAGAATAGATGATGACCTTGTATTTCTATTCCAGCCAGCAGAAGAAGGACCAGGCGGTGCTCTTCCTATGTTAGAAAGTGAAGAGTTAAAAGAATGGAAACCAAATATAATTCTTGGTCTTCATATTGCACCAGAATACGCTGTAGGGACAATTGCAACGAAAGAAGGACTGTTATTTGCCAATACTTCAGAATTATATATCGATTTAAAAGGGAAAGGTGGCCATGCTGCCTATCCGCATACTGCAAATGATATGATTGTTGCAGCGAGTCATCTTGTTACACAGCTTCAATCCGTTATTAGTCGCAATGTAAATCCTCTTGATAGTGCAGTAATTACAATCGGAAAAATTACAGGTGGTACGGTTCAAAATATTATTGCAGAAAAATCTCGTTTAGAAGGAACGATTCGAACATTATCAGTAGAATCAATGAAGCGTGTGAAAAGCAGAATTGAGGCAATTGTTGCAGGTATCGAAGCTTCTTTCCAGTGTGAGGCGATTATAGATTACGGAGCAATGTATCATCAAGTATATAACCATGAAGAGTTAACGAGAGAGTTTATGCAATTTGTACATAAACAAACAGATATGAATGTTATTACATGTACTGAGGCAATGACAGGTGAAGATTTTGGTTATATGCTTCGAGAAATCCCTGGATTTATGTTTTGGCTTGGAGTAAATTCAGAATATGGTTTACATCATGCGAAATTAAAGCCAGACGAAGAAGTGATTGAAAAGGCAATTACATTTTTAAGCCAATATGTAAAGTGGAAAGGGAATAGAAAATAAAACTTCCGCTTTCTTGAAGTTTCCAAAAAAAATTTTGTTCTGAGGTGTAAGTAACGTTCGTATAGATTGGTTTTAGGCGTTTACATACAAATGAAAGAATAAAGTTAATTGGACTGTTTTAATAATGAGCAGGGGGTTTTTAGCCACTGCTCATTATTAATTATTTGACTAACTTATATATGTTTACTTTTAGTATGAAAAGTGTGTAAAATCAATGTGAAACATAGAAAAAAGGGTGGGGAATTACGTGCAAATTAGCAGTGCGATTTTATGTTTCGTCTTATATGCGTATGTTATTATTGCGGCGGTTTATTTTGGGATAAGTTTTTATGCCTATCGTCTAGTAGATAATAATGAATATGACGAAACATACAAATGGGTGAAGAGATATTTATCACCTGTACTAGAAATTATGAATGGGTTTGTGCTCTTTTTATTTATTGGATTAATTGCTTTCTCAACGAGTTTAGTAGGGAATAAAACTACGTTATTTGTATTGGGTATCATTATTTTTATGCTGTTAGGAATAAGGATTGGTAATACGGTCTTTTGGAATGAAAGAAAAGTAGATGGTTGGACGGGAATGTTAATTCCGTGTATGTTAGCTGCAATCGTGACAAATATAGAACATGAATATTATCAATTACATTTTTGGCTCATTATCGTTTTAACAATTCTTTCTGTTTTGTATATAAGCACAGTAGTACTAACATATATTGCACATGAAAAAGGAGATGTTAAAGGCACTCGTTTCTTTAGAGGACGGGCATTATTTTGGAGTGTGCCGACGATGGCAGTTATCGCGCTTATTGCGATATTAGTAAATGGATATCAATTTTCTAATTGGCAACTATTTTTAGAAAATTGGTGGATCTTTATCTTTTCGTTTATTGCTTTTTTAGGTGCAACGCATTATTTATTTCATCAACATCATTACATATGGGCGTTGTTATTTGCATTCATACAGCTGCTATTTGCCTTTTTTGGTCAAGAAACATTATTATTCGTTTTTGAAACATTTAGTTCGTTTGGAAATATATTTGTATTTGCTATGTTACTTGTTGGTATCGCTTTTTACTTGCAACAATATTTTTATATACAAAAACAAAAATAAGAGCTAATTACAGTTTTTGTGACGCATATAAAGTGTGTTACACTGAAAATAAATAGTACTTGAAGTTATTGGAGGAATTCCTGTGGGTGAGAAAGAAAAAGAGTTTGCTGTCATTGGACTTGGTCGCTTTGGTGGAAGTATTTGCCGAGAACTAGCTCAATTAGGTATGGAAGTAATGGCAATCGATTCAGATGAGGATAAAATTAATGAATTTGCAAATATAGCTTCGCATGCTGTAATTGCAGATTCAACAGATGAGATGGTATTAAAAAGCCTTGGTATTCGAAATTTTGATCACGTAGTCGTTGCTATTGGAGATAATTTAAATTCAAGTATTTTAACGACTTTGATTTTGAAAGAGTTGGGTGTAAAAAATATTACTGTAAAAGCTCAAAATGATTATCATGAAAAAGTGTTAAGTAAAATAGGTGCAGATCATATTGTGCATCCAGAACGTGATATGGGAAAAAGGATTGCTAATAATATTGCATCAAGCAATGTGTTAGATTACCTTGAGCTTTCAGATGAGCATAGTATTGTAGAGATTATTGCGAATAAAAAAATTGATGGGCACTCTTTAATTGAATTAGATATTCGTGCGAAGTTTGGATTGAATATTGTAGCAATTAAACGAGGTAAAGAAGTTATCGTATCCCCTCGGGCTACGGAGAATATTCAAGCAGGAGATATATTAATTGTCATTGGTCATGACGATGAAGTGGATCGATTTAAACACTTTTTAAGATAAGAGAAAAGGACAATGCCTTCATAGCATTGTCCTTTTTCTTATATTTCCATAATGATTGGTAAAATCATTGGACGGCGTTTCGTTTTCTCATATAGGAATGGAGCTAATGTGTCTGTAATTTCATTTTTAATTTCAGACCATTGTGTTGTTTTACGCTCCATTACTTTTTCTAAATGAGTTGTAATTAATGTTTGTGCATCATTGATTAAATCACTGCTTTCACGCATGTAAACGAAACCGCGTGAGATGATATCAGGTCCTGCTGCAACTTTAAATTCTTTCATATCAATGCTTACAACTACAATTACAAGTCCTTCTTCAGAAAGGATACGACGATCTCGTAATACGATATTGCCGATATCTCCAATACCGTTTCCATCAATGTAGACCGAACCAGATGGGATTTTTCCAGCTACGCTAGCTTCATCCGAACGTAAAGCAAGAACATCGCCATTATCCATAATGAAGCAATTTTCTTCAGGGATACCACAATCATTTGCTATGTTCATGTGCATACGCTGCATACGATATTCACCATGAATTGGCATGAAGTACTTCGGTTTAATTAGACGTAACATTAACTTTTGTTCTTCTTGCCCACCGTGTCCACTTGTATGGATATTTGAAAGTTTCCCGTGAATTACATCAGCGCCAGCGCGGTACAACATGTTAATTGTACGACTTACGCTAATTGTATTTCCTGGAATTGGTGAAGAAGAGAAAACAACTGTATCTCCAGGAATAATTTGAATTTGGCGGTGTGTACCGTTTGCAATACGTGAAAGTGCTGCCATCGGTTCACCTTGACTACCTGTACATAAAATAACAACTTTATTAGCTGGTAAGCGGTTTAGTTGAGATGCATCTATGAATGTATCTTTCGGGCAACGAATATAACCAAGGTTTTGTCCGATTTCAATCGCTGCTTCCATACTTCGACCAAACACAGCTACTTTACGGTTGTTTTCAACAGCAGCTTCAATAACTTGTTGTAAGCGGTGAATATTTGATGCAAAGGTTGCGAATATAATCCGTCCGTCTACTTTACGGAAAATGTCTTGAATGCTATCACCAACGCGACGCTCAGACATAGTAAAGTTTGGAACTTCACTGTTCGTACTATCAGATAATAGACATAGCACGCCATCTTTACCGATTTCAGCCATTTTTGTTAAATCAGCTGGTTCACCAACTGGTGTGAAATCAAATTTGAAATCACCTGTATGAACAACTTGACCTTGAGGTGTTTTCACAACAACGCCGTACGAATCTGGAATACTGTGAGTTGTACGGAAGAAGGATACAGACGTTTTTTTGAATTTAATAACGTCATCTTCTTGAATTTCGTAAAGTTTTGCTTTACGAAGTAAGCCGTGTTCTTCTAATTTATTTTTGATGAGTGCAATTGCTAATTTTCCGCCGTAAATCGGAATGTTCACTTGACGTAATAGATAAGGAATTCCGCCGATATGATCTTCGTGACCATGTGTAATGAATAACCCTTTAATTTTATCTTCGTTTCGCACAAAATAAGTGTAGTCTGGTATTACATAATCGATTCCGAGGAGTTCGTCCTCTGGAAATTTAATTCCAGCATCAATTATAATAATTTCATCTTGAAATTGAACAGCGTATGTATTTTTACCGATTTCACCAAGCCCACCGAGAGCAAATACAGCAACTTGGTCGTTTTTTAGAAATTTCATATCGCTATACGATTTCCGCTAATGTTAAATCAGCGTTTTCTTTTTCATATTCAAGATGAGCGCCAGTAACAGACTGAACAAACTCGATATTATATGCGAACTTATTTAATTTTGTACGAACATCTTTTTCAGACGTAGCCTCTAAATATAAAACTTTTGTATTTTCACGTACTGGAACCTCAGTTAATTTTTCTTGATAAAATACTTTAAAAATCATTTGGAAAACCTCTCCTTGTCTATGTTTTGCATTATCTGTTACTTATTATAAAGCAAACAGTCCCGATTTTCATGTTTTTTCGAATGAGAATGAAGAAAAAGCCCGAAATGGGCACAATTTAAGCGATTGTCTTTTTACGGACTAGACCGTTTAAATAACGCTTGAGCTTTTTCTTCAGCTTCTTCAGCATGATTACTCCTTCCTTTCCTTATTTTAAACATGCATATTAATAGTGAAAATTCTATCTCTGATATAAGAGATAGGACAAAAGTGAATGGTGAGTCTTGTCCTCTCCCATACAGTGAAAGTTATTCTATAGTAACGATTAGTAGCCGTTAGTTATAGGTATAGTATGAGGAAGAATGGAAAAGAAAATTCATCCGAACAAGTATCCACATGTTTTACTAATATATATATGCAAAGTTTGTAAATAAGGTCAGAAAGGGAACGCTTTCTTCACAGATGTTTAATATGTTATACTTTTTTTTAGAATTTGAAAAGTGATATTCAAAATAGGAATATAGAGTGCCAGAAAGGATTTTGACAAATGAATGATAAAATTGTTTTTTTTGATATTGATGGAACATTATTAGATCATGATAAAAAAATTCCGCAATCTACACGAGATGCAGTAAAACAGTTACAAGAAAAAGGTGTACATGTAGCAATTGCGACAGGGCGCGCGCCATTTATGTTCGAAGATATTCGCAAGGAACTTGATATACATAATTATGTTAGTTTTAATGGACAATATGTTGTCTTTGAAGATGAGGTAATATTTAATAATCCGTTACATCCAGATGCTTTACATAAGTTTACTCAGTTTGCAAAACAAGAAGGATATCCACTTGTATATCTTGACCATCAAGATATGAGAGCATCAGTGGAATATCATGATTATGTGAAAGAAGGCTTTGGAAGCTTAAACTTTGAGCATCCAGCATATGAGCCTAATTTTTATGAGGAACGTAATATTTATCAAACACTACTTTTTTGTGAAGTAAATGAAGAGGAAAAGTTTATTAATCATTATCCAGATTTTCATTTTATTCGTTGGCATGCATATTCAATGGATATCATTCCGAATGGTGGTTCTAAGGCAAAAGGAATTGAGAAATATATTGAAAAGTTAGGTTTTAATCGTGATCAAGTATATGCATTTGGAGATGGCTTAAATGATTTAGAAATGATCGAAGCCGTTGGCACAGGTATTGTGATGGGAAATGGCCATGAAGACTTGAAAAAACTTGCAAATCATGTGACAAAGGACGTTAGTGAAGACGGTATATATCATGGACTAAAGTGGGCTGGATTGCTGTAAGTGAATATGGAACCCATTTCATAATAAAAAGGCGGAAGATTAACTTCCGCCTTTTTATCACGCTATTTGCCGGGTAGTAAGACCCCCACCTCAAAATTCAGCAAAAGCAAAGAAGTTAGGTGGGGGCCTGCTGCCCGATTGGTGAGGGCTAATAATCAGTGGGGGATGAACAAAACCCCCACTGATTAAAGTTTCACTTTATTATTATCGCTCTAGAGGTTTGGAATCATCAGGAGCGGCAAATGGATTTTCTTTATTAATATGGTCATAGAACATAACGCCATTTAAATGGTCAATCTCGTGCTGGAATACGATTGCTGGTAAACCTTTTAAACGTAATTTTACTTCTTCCCCGTTAATAGAAGTTGCTTTTACTGTAATTCTTGTATAACGAGGAACATAACCAGGTACTTCGCGGTCTACAGATAGACAGCCTTCACCGCCCTGTAAATATGTACGTTCAACAGAATGGCTAATGATTTTTGGATTGAATAATGCATGGCTATATAATGTACCGTCCGCATCGGTTACATGAACTGCAATCATTTTTTTTGAAACACCGATTTGCGGAGCCGCTAATCCGATTCCAGGGCGTAAACTATATTTTTCAGCCATTTCAGGATCTTGGCTATTTATTACAAATTCAATCATTTCTTTTAGGGTAGTTGTATCTTTTTCGCTTGCCGGTAATGAAACATCTTCTGCAACGTTGCGCAAAATAGGATCTCCTTCGCGAATAACATCTTTCATTGTAAGCATATGTAATCTCTCCTTTCCTCTTTAGTCTACCAAAGGAGATGGAAAAAGTCATCGGCAAGAAAGGGAAGGTATTTTGGAAATCGTTCTATTATAGAGTGTTTATGTATGTGATAAACAGAAAAAGACGGCAAAGCCGTCTTTTTCTTTCCATAGTTGTTTCGTTTTACATTAGCGAATGCAAGCAGCACCAACGATAATTAAAAGAATAAACAACACAACGATTAAGGCGAAGCCGCGTCCAGACCCGCCACAAGAACCGCCATAACCGTAGGAAGGATATGAACAAGTTGGATAGCAATATGAGTATCCGTACATGAGATGACCTCCTTTATCATTTCCCGCTAATACTGCGGTTACTATAATGTATGGAAGAGAGGGTAGAAATGTATAGGTATTTACCTAAAAAAGGAAGGATAGTTTGTATATTTTTGTTACGAAGAGAGAAAAACTAAAGAGAATTAAATCGTTTACATATTATTCTAAGAGAAAAAATAAGTGAAAAAGGGAATAATATAACAGTAGGTCAATGCTTACTAATACAGATGTAAAAAATAAAAACACGTTTGTGTAGTAGAAACCTGCATATTATTTATAAAAAAACGTATTCAAAGTAATTGACATCGTAATTAGAATAGTTGTAAACTAAAAAACGTGATCAAGATTGTATTAATATGTTTCTGAAAAAACATTAGTACAGATTGTTAGGTACACAAAATTATTCTCAACCGACAGATAAACATGTTGGTTTACATCGTTGCGCTTTTTAAACTGGAAAATAGCCAGTGAAAGCGTTTCAGAATATGGTTCAAGAGAGGAAGAGGTGAACGGAATGGGTACTAAAACAAAAAAGACCCTATTTAATGTTGATGAGCAAATGAAAGCTATCGCAGCTCAATTTGAAACATTACAAATTTTAAATGAAAACGGTGAAGTTGTGAATGAAGCAGCTATGCCTGAATTATCTGATGATCAATTAAAAGAATTAATGCGTCGTATGGTGTATACTCGCGTATTAGATCAACGTTCTATTTCTTTAAACCGTCAAGGACGTTTAGGTTTCTACGCACCTACAGCTGGACAAGAAGCTTCTCAATTAGCGAGTCATTTCGCACTTGAAGCAGAAGACTTCATCTTACCAGGATACCGTGATGTACCACAATTAGTATGGCACGGACTTCCATTATATCAAGCATTCTTATTCTCTCGTGGACACTTCATGGGTAACCAAATGCCTGAGAATGTAAATGCATTAGCTCCACAAATCATTATCGGTGCGCAAATCATCCAAACTGCTGGTGTTGCGTTAGGTATGAAACTACGTGGTAAAAAATCTGTTGCAATTACTTACACTGGTGACGGTGGTGCTTCACAAGGTGACTTCTACGAAGGTATGAACTTTGCAGGTGCATTCAAAGCTCCAGCAATCTTCGTTGTTCAAAACAACCGTTATGCAATCTCTACTCCAGTAGAAAAGCAATCTGCAGCTAAAACTGTAGCACAAAAAGCAGTAGCAGCAGGTATTTACGGAATTCAAGTAGACGGTATGGATCCATTAGCTGTATACGCAGCAACTGCTTTCGCTCGTGAGCGCGCAGTAAATGGCGAAGGTCCTACTTTAATCGAGACTTTAACATTCCGTTACGGTCCACATACAATGGCTGGTGATGACCCAACTCGTTACCGTACAAAAGATATCGAAAACGAATGGGAACAAAAAGACCCAATCGTACGCTTCCGTAAGTTCTTAGAAGCTAAAGGCCTATGGTCTCAAGAAGTTGAAGAGACAGTAATCGAAGAAGCAAAAGAAGATATCAAACAAGCAATTGCTAAGGCTGACCAAGCTCCAAAACAAAAAGTAACTGATTTAATGGAAATCATGTACGAAAAAATGCCTTACAACTTAGCTGAACAATATGAAATCTACAAAGAAAAGGAGTCGAAGTAAGCCATGGCTCAAATGACAATGATTCAAGCAATCACTGATGCTTTACGCGTTGAAATGAAAAATGATCCTAACGTACTTGTATTTGGTGAAGACGTTGGTGTAAACGGCGGTGTATTCCGTGCTACTGAAGGTTTACAAGCTGAATTTGGTGAAGATCGTGTAATGGATACTCCACTTGCAGAGTCTGGTATTGGTGGACTTGCAGTTGGTCTTGCACTTGAAGGATTCCGTCCAGTTCCAGAAATCCAATTCTTCGGTTTCGTTTTTGAAGTAATGGATTCAATTTCTGGTCAATTGGCTCGTATGCGTTACCGTTCTGGTGGACGTTGGACTGCTCCAGTAACAGTTCGTTCTCCATTCGGTGGTGGTGTTCATACTCCTGAACTACATGCTGATAGCTTAGAAGGATTAGTGGCTCAACAACCTGGTCTAAAAGTTGTTATTCCATCTACTCCATACGATGCTAAAGGTCTTTTAATCTCTGCGATTCGTGACAACGATCCAGTTATCTACTTAGAGCATATGAAATTGTATCGTTCATTCCGCCAAGATGTACCAGAAGGCGAATACACAATTGATTTAGGCAAAGCTGATATCAAACGTGAAGGTACAGATGTATCTGTTATCGCTTACGGTGCTATGGTTCACGCTGCATTAAAAGCTGCTGAAGAACTTGAAAAAGAAGGTATCTCTTTAGAGGTTGTTGACTTACGTACAGTTCAACCATTAGATATCGAAACAATCATCGCTTCTGTTGAAAAAACAGGTCGCGTAGTTGTAGTTCAAGAAGCTCAAAAACAAGCTGGTATTGCAGCTAACGTTGTAGCGGAAATTAACGACCGTGCAATCTTAAACTTAGAAGCTCCAGTTGTACGTGTTGCAGCTGCTGATACAGTATTCCCATTCTCTCAAGCAGAGAGCGTATGGTTACCAAACCACAAGGATATTGTTGAAGCTGTAAACAAAGTAATGAACTTCTAATTTTTAGTTTTTCATGTGCAAAAGAAATCAGCACATGCTGGTTTCTTTTGTACATATTCCATAATAATGAAATGAATCAGGGGGCTGAATTCCGTGGCATTTGAATTTAAACTACCAGATATCGGTGAAGGTATCCACGAAGGTGAAATCGTAAAATGGTTTATTAAACCAGGCGATGAAGTAAATGAAGACGATGTACTTCTTGAAGTACAAAATGATAAAGCAGTAGTAGAAATCCCTTCTCCTGTTAAAGGTAAAGTACTTGAAGTACTTGTAGAAGAAGGAACAGTTGCAATCGTAGGAGATACATTAATTAAATTTGATGCTCCTGGATACGAAAACCTTAAATTTAAAGGTGACGATCATGATGAAGCTCCAAAAGCTGAAGAAGCAGCAGTAGAAGCTCCAGCAGCGGAAGCTACTCCAGCAGCAACTGCAGAAGTAGTAAATGAGCGCGTAATCGCTATGCCATCTGTTCGTAAATACGCTCGTGAAAAAGGTGTAGACATTCATAAAGTAGCTGGTACTGGTAAGAATGGCCGTATCGTAAAAGCTGACATCGATGCATTTGCAAATGGTGGACAAACTGTAGCAGCAACTGAGGCTCCAGCAGCAGTAGAAGCTACTCCAGCAGCAGCGAAAGAAGAAGCACCAAAAGCACAACCAATTCCAGCTGGAGAATATCCAGAAACTCGTGAGAAAATGAGTGGTATCCGTAAAGCGATTGCGAAAGCAATGGTTAACTCTAAGCATACAGCTCCTCACGTAACATTAATGGATGAAGTTGATGTAACTGAGCTTGTTGCTCACCGTAAGAAGTTCAAAGCAGTAGCAGCTGACAAAGGTATTAAATTAACTTACCTTCCGTACGTTGTTAAAGCTTTAACATCTGCATTACGTGAATACCCAATGTTAAACACTTCTTTAGACGATGCATCTCAAGAAGTAGTTCATAAACATTACTTCAACATCGGTATCGCAGCTGATACAGACAAAGGTCTATTAGTACCAGTTGTTAAAGATACAGATCGTAAGTCTATCTTCACTATTTCTAACGAGATCAACGATCTTGCTGGTAAAGCACGTGAAGGTCGTCTAGCTCCAACTGAAATGAAAGGTGCTTCTTGCACAATTACAAACATTGGTTCTGCAGGTGGACAATGGTTCACTCCAGTTATCAATCACCCAGAAGTAGCAATCCTTGGTATCGGCCGTATCGCTGAAAAACCAGTTGTGAAAAATGGCGAGATCGTTGCAGCTCCAGTATTAGCATTATCTCTAAGCTTTGACCATCGTTTAATTGACGGCGCAACAGCTCAAAAAGCGTTAAACCAAATTAAACGTCTATTGAATGACCCACAATTATTAGTAATGGAGGCGTAATAACAATGGTAGTAGGAGATTTCCCAATTGAATTAGATACAGTCGTTGTTGGTGCAGGTCCTGGTGGATACGTTGCGGCAATTCGTGCAGCACAATTAGGTCAAAAGGTAGCAATTATTGAAAAAGCTAACCTTGGTGGCGTATGCTTAAACGTTGGATGTATTCCTTCAAAAGCGTTAATCAATGCAGGTCATCGTTATGAGAATGCAATGCATTCTGATGACATGGGTATCACTGCAGAGAACGTAAAAGTTGACTTTACAAAAGTTCAAGAATGGAAAAACGGCGTAGTTAAGAAATTAACTGGCGGTGTTGAAGGCCTTCTTAAAGGTAACAAAGTTGAAATCATTCGCGGTGAAGCTTACTTCGTAGATGCTAACACATTACGCGTTATGACTGAAGATGCAGCTCAAACTTATACGTTTAAAAATGCTGTTCTTGCAACTGGTTCTACACCAATCGAAATTCCAGGATTCAAATACTCTAAACGTGTTATCAACTCTACAGGTGCTTTAAGCTTACCTGAAATTCCTAAAAAACTTGTTGTAATCGGCGGCGGTTACATCGGTATGGAATTAGGTACTGCATATGCTAACTTCGGTACAGAAGTTACTGTAGTAGAAGCTGGCGACGAAATCTTAGCTGGTTTCGAAAAAGCTATGAGCTCTGTTGTTAAACGTGCTCTACAGAAAAAAGGTAACGTAAATATCCATACAAAAGCTATGGCTAAAGGCGTTGAAGAAACAGAAACTGGCGTAAAAGTTAGCTTTGAAGTTAAAGGTGAAATCCAAACTGTAGAAGCAGATTACGTATTAGTAACTGTAGGTCGTCGTCCAAACACTCAAGAAATCGGTCTTGAGCAAGTTGGAGTTAAAATGACTGACCGCGGCATCATCGAAATCGATGAGCAATGTCGTACAAATGTACCGAACATCTATGCAATCGGTGATATCGTTCCTGGACCACCATTAGCTCACAAAGCTTCTTACGAAGGTAAAGTAGCTGTAGAAGCAATTAGTGGCCATGCATCAGCTATCGATTACATCGGAATTCCTGCAGTATGCTTCACTGATCCAGAATTAGCATCTGTTGGTTACACTAAAAAACAAGCTGAAGAAGCTGGAATGACTGTAACTGTATCTAAGTTCCCATTCGCTGCTAACGGTCGTGCATTATCATTAAACAGCACTGACGGTTTCCTACAACTTGTAACACGTAAAGAAGATGGTCTTCTTGTAGGTGCTCAAGTTGCAGGTGCAGGTGCTTCTGATATTATCTCTGAGATTGGTTTAGCTATCGAAGCTGGAATGACAGCTGAAGATATCGCTCAAACAATCCATGCTCACCCAACATTAGGTGAAATCACAATGGAAGCAGCTGAAGTTGCTCTTGGAATGCCAATTCACATTGTAAAATAATTTAAGTAATGTAAATAGCCCCTCTCTTATTGTAAGAGAGGGGCTATTTTTATTTTCATCAAATGACTTGCAAGGTCTTTAAACGTACTTGTCGAATGAATATATAATACTTTAACAAATGATTTAGGCGTAACTTACTTCAAAGGTAATATATATCATCCTATAATATGTAATTGATTCAAACTTAACCCCATATATTAATAAAATAGAGCATGTCAAAGGAGAAGGTTCCATGAAAATATTACATGTTATATTTTATCATTTACTACTATGGAGTGGCTTTTCCACTGTATTAACATTATCGAATGGTGATAAGTTTCATTATAAAGTTATTCTTTTTTTCGTATTCCTGTATTTAGCCTATGTAATAGCATATTTTGTATTACACGTAAGAAAGCAAGCTTTATTTCTTACATGTTCGAATTGTATACTAGTTTTAATCATATTATCTATTTTTTAAATTAACGTTTATAAAAATACATTGTTCTTCCATTAAATAATTGTAACTCTCCTTCTAATTTCTTCGCTAAAAAACGGCAAAATTCATTCGCTTTCCCTTTGTCACCATATGTTGCATTAGGTGGTAAAGAAACTTGGATGAAAGATTGTTTATTTTCTATACCAACACCAATATAAATTGAGTCATACCGGTCGTGATTGGATTGAAGTTTTAATGTTGTTGTAGATGTATCTAAAATTTCATAAGGAAAAGCGGTATTTGTATACGGGTAATTAATTTGGGCCCCAGTTTTAGAAGTAACTGTTTTATAATAATGAAAAAGTTGTTTTATATCATCTATTGAAACAGATTGTTGATTGGATTTAGGTACAAGCGTAATAAAGGCATGTTGCATATAAGTTCCCCCTAACTTAGTAGAATACTATTATTCTACATCCTACTGAATTTTTTGACAATTAAAAGGAGTATTACATGTTTTGTTTAATATACTAGTAATGAAACGTGATGTAGAAAGGTGGAAACCAATGTTTGAAAAATTGTATGATGAGCATGAAAGTGTGAAGGTACGATTTTTAGGGTTTATGACACATGATACACGTTATGATTTTGGTGTTATTTATACAAATATGTTTTTTGGAAAACCGCTCATTGTTTGTATGCAAACAGGAAGGTCTACTTTACTCGGACGAGATGATGTAGAGAATGTTCAATATATACAGGAGATTTTTAAATTAGGATCAGAAGAGGAAGCGAAGGAGTTAGCTCAGTTTTTCAAATTTCTAGTTCCGTCAACTTCTTTACATGCGGAATATGAAGAATAATTAATGTGAAACAGTCGTACTTATAAATATGGCTGTTTTTTATTTGAATATCGCATACTAATTAAAATTTAAAATATTTAATGTGTTATACTAAAAACCTATTGACGTAAAAAGTATAACATATTAAAATAAAGACAGAAAGTTAAGCGGTTACAAAAAAGTTTTTGGGATTATAAACTTAGGGGGAAATGAAAAATGGGAACAATCGTATGTCAAGATTGTGAAGGTACAATTGCACACTTCGAAGATGAGAAAGTAACGGTACTTTACGGGAAATGTGGATCTTGCGGATGTGATCACACAGAGCATACAAAAGCCCAATAATTGATAGGAAATGGACAGCTAAAAGTTTTTAGGACCATAAACTTAGGGGGAAATGAAAAATGGGAACAATCGTATGCCAAGTATGTGAAGGAACAATCGGACATTTTGAAGATGAGAAAACGACAGTACTTTACGGAAAATGTGGAACAAATTGTGACTGTGTTAGAAAAGATAATGCGAAAGCTTAATGATAAATAAATAGATTACTATTAAAACTCAGGGGGAAATGAAAATGGGAACAATCGTATGCCAAGTATGTGAAGGAACAATTGGACATTTTGAAGATGAAAAATCAACAGTACTATACGGGAAATGTGGATCTCATTGCGAATGTGACCATAAAGAACATACAAAAGCTTAATAATAAGAAAAAGCGCCTACATGTGTAGGCGCTTTTTTAATAAATTGTAGTTGTATGACCAACTGTTGCAACGATTGCATCATCTCTAATTGGAATAAAGCTTATGGATGTCTGTGGTGTACTAGAAGAAGCGTATTGGCTCATTATACGGCTATCGATACGGGTAATAGTATCGGTCAAGAAAGCTGAAATAAAAGCGTAAGGGACTCGTCGTTCATTTAATGAATAAATAATTTCTTCTTTTGTTTTTACACCTACGCCATGTCCGTAAAAAAAGAAATTTCCTAAATAGATTGTGTTTTCTCCTTGCCACTCAATCGTAGATGGATTCACTTGTGGGTTTTTAAAGTAAACGAGGTCACCTGGAACAAGGTCGCCACCGGTTTTTGTTATGAGCCTTAGATCTTGATCGTAGTCCCATGTATAAAGTAAAAGGTTTGCAAATAGACGATTGAAAGTTTCTTCCTCATACAATGATAATAAAGCTTTATAAAAAATAATGATCATAGCGGTTGCGCATTCAGTTCCATATAGTTTTCCGTTTTTGAAAATATCTTGTATGGCAATAGAAGGTGGTATGTTTGGAAGAAGCTCGAATCCTCCAAGGGATGTTCTTTTCCAATACTGGGGGTTGCAAAAAGATTGTTGAAATGTGCGAAATTGAAATCCACTTTGAAAAAGTTCTAGTGCAGAGATAATAATATTAACTCGTAAATTGAGATCAAAGCTGAGTTCATCAGCTGTTCGGAAGGAATAAACTTCTTGATTTCCTGCCATTATTGATAAAATTTGTTGTTTCTCTGCTACAAATGGCTCATATTCATTTGTAATATAAGGATGTACAATAGAACGGCCTATTACAATCATAATAGTATCCCCACCTATACGTTACATTCTTTAGTATCGTATGAAGAATAGGAAAAAAGGTGAAAAAAAAGCCTATCAACTGATAGGCTTGTACTCTTTAATAACACGTAATGTTTGTAATGTCATATCTTCAGGACCTTGTACAGGTAAACCTGCTTCTAAGTTTTTACGAATATACTCTAAGTTTTCTTGTGTAATAATTTCCCCCGGAGTAAAGATTGGAATCCCTGGCGGATAAACCATAACAAAATCAGCTATAATACGACCCGCTGCATTTTCAAATGGAATGACTTCTGTTTCCGAATAAAAAGCATCTCGAGGAGAAAGTGCTAGCACTGGAATTTCTGGAATCTCTACTTGTACTTGAACACCTTTATCTGCCCTATTTCTAAATGTTGCTGCTAAATCTTGTAATGCTGCAATAAGTGTATTTGTATCACTTTCTGTATCTCCCAAAGTGATAAGACATAGTATGTTGTATAGATCTGAGAGTTCTACTTCAATGTTATATTTCTCTCTAAGCCATACTTCAGCTTGGTGGCCGGTAATACCTAAATCTTTTACAGATACAATTATCTTTGTAGGATCATAGTTAAAGGTAGCATCTGTACCTAACATTTCTTTTCCAGGACAGTAAAGATGCTCAATAGAATTTATAGCATCACGAACATGTTCAGCTAATTGTATTGTTTGTTCTATGAGTGCTGTTCCTTCTGTAGCAAGACGTTTTCTCGCAACATCAAGTGATGCTAACAAGATGTAAGAAGTTGATGTAGTTGTAAGCATGCTAATAATAGATTGGACATGTTTTACATTCACCAAGCCTTCTTTCACATTAAGAATAGAACTTTGAGTTAAAGAGCCTCCTAATTTGTGAACACTTGTTGCTGCCATGTCTGCACCAGCTTGCATCGCTGACATCGGCAATTCATCGTGAAAATGAATATGAACACCATGAGCCTCGTCGACTAGTACAGGGATGTCATAAGAATGTGCTAATTGTACAATCTGTTCTAAGTCTGCAGCAAACCCAAAGTACGTTGGATTAATAACAAGTAAGCCCTTTGCATCTGAGTGCTCTTCAAGTGCTTTTTTGACAGATTGAATTGTGATTCCATGAGAAATACCGAGCTTCGGATCGATTTCAGGATGCATGAAAATCGGTTTTGCACCTGAGAAAATAATAGCTGACATTACTGATTTATGCACGTTTCGTGGTACTAGGATTTTGTCACCAGGACCGCAAACGCTCATCACCATTGTCATAATAGCGCCACTTGTACCTTGAATAGAAAAGAAAGTATGATCTGCACCGAATGCAGCGGCTGCTAAATCCTGTGCTTCTTTAATCATACCTTTTGGATGATGTAAATCATCGAGTGGCGCAATATTAATTAAGTCAATTGCTAATGCATTATGCCCAATAAATTCGCGAAATGTAGGATCCATGCCCTGTCCTTTTTTATGACCAGGAATATGGAATTGAATTGGATTTCGCTTACTGTGCTCAACTAAAGCGGTAAACAATGGTGTTTCGTATTGGGACAATCTATACACCCCTTCTTCTTCATAATATTTAGTATAATTTGTTTTATATAATCCTGCTCTAAAAAAGGTAAGTCTTTTTTTAGAATGAGGCTTGTTTTTCTGCCATTCAAAAAATCGTTTTTGAGATGGTAGCTTCACTTTATTTTCTATAAAACAAAAGCATTATATCACCAATAATTATAGATGTATAGAAAAAAATGTTTTTAAGGTGAGTATGTTTAATAGTTAGCCTCAACTAATGAATAGAGGAAGACAATTCCATTAAAATGAATAAATAGTGTATAATGCAGAGTGGCTATAATGAATAATAAAATATTCTCTTTAAGATAGCATAATGAAACAAGAAGAAATGATAAATGAGGTGCGAAATGGAATATCAATATCCGTTAGATTATGATTGGTCAAATGAGGAAATGGTTACAATTGTGAAGTTTTATGAAGCGATTGAGAAAGCTTATGAAAAAGGAATTATAAGAGAAGAATTAATGGGTTTATATCGTCGTTTTAAAGAGATTGTTCCATCGAAAGCAGAAGAAAAGAAAATTGATAAAGAGTTTCAAGAAGTAAGTGGATACTCTATATATCGTGCTATTCAAAGGGCAAAGGAAGTTGAAGAACAAAAGGTTGTAAAAATATAAAAATATTTTGAAAAATAAAAACTGAAGTGATATAATGTGATAACAACTAAAAACGGACAATATAAATTGTCCGTTTTCTACTATCGATTACAAAGTGCATATAAAGGAAGGAGTGGTTGCATCGTAGATTCAATCTTAGCAAGGAATTGTTCGTTGGTCATTGCTGAAAACTCCTCTGGTGATATATGAATACCAACTAATAATTCTGCTTTTTTTACAGTAGCTAGTCGTTCAATTATCTTTTGTAAGTCTTCGGTTTCAAGTGTTTTATGTAATTTCACACTTGGTTTAGTATGGTCAATGGACCAAACGAAGTCATTTGGAATATTTGTTTTTAAATCATTTAAATGTTCTAAGAAGGCATGAGCCGTCTCAACTTTTTGTGGACACTCATAGATTAAACCAAAGTATATGAAGGCATGAGTACCCCATAAGCCGATTTGGAAATGCGGTAGCATTTTATATCCTCGTTTATTTGTTGAAAAAGCAACCCAAGTATCGTTTGGTGGATTGACTTTCCGTCGTGCGTGTTTTGCAACATGATAAAAAAAGTTCTCATCAGTGTGTTTGGATAAGTATTCTGCAAATTGTTCCCCTAAAGCTTCTAGCTTAGGATGAATGTTCGTTTTAATTGCACTCATTCGTTCTTCGAGACCATCAACTGTAAAGACATCAAAATCAGTTGACTTGAATGTTTGTATTGTCATGATTGTTCCTCCAACTCCTATTTTGCTTTTATTTTAGCATAGCTTGTACTATTCATAAAAAAAACAGCACAAAAAAATTAAAATAAAAAATATAATTTTGTTGCATAGATGATTTATCCAACATAGTATAGTATAAAACAAAAAATCAGAAAATTGAATTAATTCTAGTCCGAGGGCAGACGAATATTGGGAGGAGGCAAATAATATGAGACAGGTGATTAATGCGTTAAAGAGAACAGATGCCGAAAAGAGAATACCGGTGCTACGTTTGGAGCTAGATTATGAATTAGCAACTTTATATGATGCGATGATGGAAGATGATAAACAGAAAAAAGAAGAGTGTGTACAAAAGTTAGAAGTGTTAAGACTTGAAATGATTCGTTTAGAAGCGTAATAATAGTATATGTATAAAAAATTAGTTGGTGCGAACCTTATAAAGGGTTCGTTTTTTCTGTGAACAGTATAGATCGGAGTGTTTAAACATGCAAGAAGTATGGAAAGACATCGATGCACACGCCAAACGGTGGATTCGGGATGCAGGAGAGCATTTGATGGCATCAATGAAAAAAGCACTTATTATAGAAACAAAATCAAATGCAGCTGACTTAGTTACAAATATGGACCGAGAGATAGAACGGTTTTTAATTGGGAAAATTAAAGAAACATTCCCGAATCATAATATTTTAGGAGAAGAGGGTTATGGAGACGAGATAACGTCTTCTGGCGGGGTTGTTTGGTTAATTGATCCAATTGACGGTACGATGAACTTTGTTCATCAAAAAAGAAATTTTGCGATTTCAATTGGTATTTATGAGAACGGTATCGGAAAGATTGGACTTATTTATGATCCAGTGCACGATGAACTATATCATGCAGTCAAGGGATCCGGAGCTTTTTGTAATGATATATCAATTCCTCCATTGGAAAAAGGAACTGTAGAGCAAGGTATTGTAGCTTTAAATGCGATATGGCTTACAGATAATCCATTGCTTAATATGGAAAGTATGATGGCACTTGTTAAGAAAGCAAGGGGCACGAGATCATATGGCTGTGCAGCACTAGAGATGATATACGTTGCAACAGGAAGAATAGATGCATATGTAACGCCGAGATTATCACCATGGGATTTTGGCGGAGGACAGATAATTGTAGAAGAAGTTGGAGGTAAGGTGACGACATTCTCTGGAGCGCCACTTTCTATCATAGAGAAGAGCAGTGTGTTAGTTGCAAAACCAGGAGTGTATGAAGAAGTGTTATCGTTTATATTAGAGCAACAAAAAAAGTAAGAGGCTGTGTATAAGCTTCTTACTTTTTAGCGTTATTGTGATTTGCGCATTTTTCTTTTTGTTACAAAACCGTACCCAACTGCAACAAATGTGCCGATAATGCAAATAATAATACCGATTGGACTATTTTCAGCAATCATAATGCCGATACCGATTAAGAAAATAACACCGATAATTGCGGTTAATAAAAAGCGATATTGAATGTGTTCCATTTCTTCACCCTCCAATCTCATTTTACTTTCACAAAAGTAAGAATACAACTATATTTTCATTCTTGCTTTTATTTTAATTGCTATTGTATCCCCTTCGCTCTTATAATAGAGAAGGATTAAAAAGACATTAGGAGTTGGACATGTTGAAAAAACGACAAGATTTACGTAATATAGCAATTATTGCCCACGTTGACCATGGTAAAACAACACTTGTTGACCAGTTATTACGTCAAGCGGGGACTTTCCGTGCGAACGAACACGTTGAAGAACGCGCAATGGATTCAAATGATCTAGAAAGAGAACGCGGTATTACAATTTTAGCGAAAAATACAGCGATTCACTATGAAGATAAAAGAATTAACATTTTAGATACACCAGGTCACGCTGACTTCGGTGGAGAAGTAGAACGTATCATGAAAATGGTTGATGGTGTTTTACTTGTTGTTGATGCATATGAAGGTTGTATGCCACAAACACGATTTGTTTTAAAGAAAGCTCTTGAGCAAAACTTAACTCCAATCGTAGTTGTAAACAAAATTGACCGTGACTTCGCTCGTCCTGATGAAGTAGTTGATGAAGTAATCGACTTATTCATTGAGCTTGGTGCAAACGAAGATCAATTAGAGTTCCCAGTTGTATTTGCATCAGCAATGAACGGAACAGCAAGCTTAGATTCAAACCCAGCAAATCAAGAAGAGAATATGAAATCATTATTCGATACAATTATCGAACATATTCCAGCACCGATTGATAACAGTGAAGAGCCACTTCAATTCCAAGTAGCACTTCTTGATTACAACGACTATGTTGGACGTATTGGAGTTGGACGCGTATTCCGCGGTACAATGAAGGTTGGACAACAAGTTGCTTTAATGAAAGTTGACGGAAGTGTAAAACAATTCCGCGTAACGAAATTATTCGGTTACATTGGATTAAAACGTCAAGAAATCGAAGAAGCAAAAGCTGGGGATTTAGTAGCCGTTTCTGGTATGGAAGACATTAACGTTGGTGAAACGGTATGTCCGGTTGAGCATGAAGATGCGTTACCATTACTACGTATTGATGAGCCAACACTACAAATGACGTTCCTTGTAAATAACAGCCCATTTGCAGGTCGTGAAGGTAAATACATTACATCTCGTAAAATTGAAGAGCGTCTTCGTTCACAATTAGAAACAGATGTAAGTTTACGTGTAGATAATACAGAGTCTCCTGATGCGTGGATCGTATCTGGACGTGGGGAACTACATTTATCTATCTTAATCGAAAACATGCGTCGTGAAGGTTATGAATTACAAGTATCTAAGCCAGAGGTAATCATTAAAGAAGTTGATGGCGTAAGATGTGAACCTGTAGAGCGCGTACAAATCGATGTACCTGAAGAATACACTGGTTCTATTATGGAATCTATGGGTGCACGTAAAGGTGAAATGTTAGATATGGTGAATAACGGAAACGGTCAAGTGCGCCTTACTTTCATGGTTCCAGCACGTGGTTTAATTGGTTACACAACAGAATTCTTAACATTAACTCGTGGTTACGGTATTTTAAACCATACATTCGATTGCTACCAACCAGTACACGCTGGACAAGTTGGTGGACGTCGCCAAGGTGTTCTAGTTTCACTTGAAACAGGAAAAGCATCACAATACGGTATTATGCAAGTTGAAGACCGTGGTGTAATCTTCGTTGAACCAGGTACAGAAGTATATGCTGGTATGATTGTTGGAGAACACACTCGTGAGAACGACTTAACAGTTAACGTTGTGAAAATGAAACAACAAACTAACATTCGTTCTGCGACGAAAGATCAAACTTCAACAATGAAGAAACCACGCCTAATGACTTTAGAAGAATCATTAGAGTACTTAAACGATGATGAGTTCTGTGAAGTAACTCCAGAATCAATTCGTCTGCGTAAAAAGATTCTTGATAAGAGTGAGCGCGAAAGAGCTGCTAAGAAAAAGAAATCTGTTGAAGCGTAAAAACAAAAAAACAACGACCTTTATAAAAGGTCGTTGTTTTTTATTTTGTTTATTTTTTAGAATATTTACTCTTTTTTTGTGGACAGTATTTTTTTTGCGAGTTACTCTTGTATTAAGTGTATAAAGAAAATTGTATTTTACTGCTAGGGGGGAAGAGTGTGTTAGAAAGGATGTCTTTTTTTGCAAAATTGTGTAAGGTAGATGAAAATCCAGAGTTAGGAATGTGGTTACTTTATGGGACGATTATTATATTAAGTGCTCTCGTCTATAATTTAGGGTTTGCTAGAAAGTTGTCTGTACTTAAAAATATTGTGATATACATATCATTAGCAATTGGATGTACAGTATTAACCTTTTTTGCTGTATTTTTACCCGTTGGAGAAGGACTTGTTGTAGCAGCGATTGTACTTGGGATTTATAGATTACGTTTGCGTCAAGCGAAACAACAAAAAGCAGGATGAGGAAGGGGGGAGTTTTTATGCGTTCAGTACAAGATGCACTATATAATTGGTTAACAATTAAAACAGTTGCTGAAGCACGTCCAGATGATAGTGCTGCAAAAGAAACGTATTTGTTATTTCAAAATATGATATATGAAGAACATAAATTAAAAAATGTGGAAGTCGAAAAGAACGAGGAGATGTATTTAATTACATACGAAATGAATGGGGAAAGGAAATCTGCAAGGTTTCCGCTAGAAGCCATTGATTGTTTTTTGGATCAGATGAATCGTGAACCAGAAAAATATAAATAAGTCCTTATCTATATGAGTAAGGACTTATTTACATTTTACCAATCGTCTTCGATTTTTTTATCACGATATAATCGGAAATTACCACTTGCATGACGTTCCATTGTACGCTCTGCAATTCGTTCCGAACATTCCATGCACATATATGTATGAATAGGGCGATTACGCAGTTTTTTTGCCATAGGATTTTCATCATCTAACATATCTTTTTTATCACAAATCATACATTTGACTCTCATTTCGTCACCTCAATACGAATTCTATCAGTATAAGTATATCATGGAAGTATAATGTTTTTGAATAATAGTGGGAAAAAATAATATTTTCGCAATTCAAAAAATAAGTTATGATAAGGATATACCAAGTATGTTTGGAGGTGAAAATATGGCGAATGTAGTAGAGCCTACCTTAACAGAGGGTTTAGTACAAACGTTGCGTAAAGAGTGTATTGTTATGATAGCAACGACAGATTTCGAAAAACAAGTTCCTAACGTAAGTGCTATTTCTTGGGTGTATGCAGTGAGTAAAACTAGTATTCGATTTGCAGTAGATCAACGTTCACGTATTGTGGAAAATATACGGCATAATACAGGTGTGGTATTGACTATAATGGCGAATGAATCCGTATTTTCCATAAGTGGTGCAGGTGAAATTTTGACAGATAGAATGGAAGGCATTTCTTTAAAATTAACTGTAATAGAAGTAAATGTGCAAGAAGTGCGTGATGTTATGTTTTATGGAGCGAAACTTGCAATTGAACCAACATATGAAAAAACATATGATCTTCGGGCAGCGAAAAAGCTGGATAACGAAGTGCTAGTAGGGATAAGAGAATTATAAAGATGCTAAATAAGAAATTCGTTTATTCACTTTTGTAATCGGTTATTGTGATTTAACGTTAATAATTATAATAAAAGGTAATATATTGAATAGAAATGAATAAAGAATAAATAAAAGGTTTAATGACTATGATTTTCGATTCTACCTCGTTTACACGGTACATATAATTATAACAATGGTTCGTCCATATTTTATGGATGAAACCCTTGTTCTACAAATTTAAAAGTGGAGTCAGGGGGTAACAGGTTGGATAAAATTTATGTGTTAGATACGAATGTACTTTTGCAGGATCCTTTATCTATTTTTTCATTTGAAACCAATGAAGTAGTGATTCCAGCAGTTGTATTAGAAGAGGTTGATTCGAAAAAACGTTATATGGATGAAGTAGGACGAAACGCTCGTTATGTATCTAAGTTAATAGATAAATTTCGTGAAATAGGAAAGCTGCATGAAAGTATCCCGCTAGAAAACGGCGGAACATTTCGTATTGAATTGAACCATCGTTCATTTGTGCAACTACAAGATATTTTTGTAGAAAAAACAAATGATAATCGAATTTTAGCTGTAGCAAAAAATCTATCTTTAGAAGAACAGGAAAAAGAGGACGGGAAGTCTGTTATTTTAGTAAGTAAAGATGTACTCGTAAGGGTAAAAGCTGATGCAATTGGTTTGAAGGCTGAAGATTATTTAAGTGATCGCGTAATTGAAGTAGAAAATATATATTCTGGCTTTTTAGAAGGATATATATCAAAAGAACAATTGGATTATTTTTATGAGAAAGGTGAATTGCCTCTATCTGAAATTGCGAATCATCCTTTTTATCCAAATCAATTTGTAGTAATGAAAGATGCATTGGGGGGCTCTAGTTCTGCGCTTGGCATCGTGGATCACTTAGGTAAGAAGGTAAAGAAACTTATTTTTCACAATGAACAAGTGTGGGGGATACGACCACGAAACGTGCAGCAAATCATGGGATTAGAATTGTTGCTTCGTGAAGATATTCCGCTTGTAACGTTAACAGGGAAAGCCGGCACAGGAAAAACGTTACTTGCATTAGCTTCGGGACTTATGCAAACAGAAGACTTAGGGTTATATAAAAAATTACTCGTTGCAAGACCAATTGTCCCAGTCGGAAAAGATATCGGTTATTTACCAGGAGAAAAAGAAGAAAAGTTAAGACCATGGATGCAGCCAATTTTTGATAACCTAGAGTATTTATTTAATACGAAAAAGCCAGGAGAGTTAGATGCTATTTTAGCTGGAATGGGTTCAATTGAAGTAGAAGCCCTTACTTATATACGCGGGAGAAGTATTCCAGATCAGTTCATTATCATTGACGAAGCACAAAATTTAACAAAGCATGAAGTGAAAACGATACTAACTAGGGTAGGGGAAAAGAGTAAGATTGTATTGATGGGAGATCCTCAGCAAATTGATCACCCATACTTAGATGAATATAATAATGGCTTAACGTATGTTGTAGAGAAGTTTAAAGAACAGCGCATTAGTGGTCATGTGAAGTTTGTTAAAGGGGAGCGATCTAATTTAGCTCAACTAGCAGCAGATTTATTGTAAAAAGGAGTGAGCTTAAGCTCACTCCTTTTCTTTAAATAATTGTAAATTTACGGATGTTCCGGATTGGATTTTGTCGATTAGATCCATCATTGAAATAGAGATGAACAGGTCCGTCTTCTTTTAATGGTTTTCCTTCTTTTGAAAAGCCTAGTATAGCATTTTTGACAGTTTCTAATGGAAGTGTCATTGTATGATCTACCGTTTCAATTTCAACTTGCGTAGCGCCCTCTAAAATTTCAGCGTTAGCAAGGAATGGATGAAATAGTATACCAAATGTTCCAGTAATCAGCTGTTCTTTTTTATATTTCTTCACACTTTGTTGTATTGGAGGAAAAGCGGCACCATCACGGATTTCGCGATCCCAATGTTCTGAAGTGTTTTTTAAATAAGTTTCTAGTTCAGACGTGTTTTCTCTAGTTTCATCAAAGTAAGTTGTCAAATCTACTTTTCGATCATCAAAGATCCAAACAGTTGGATCAATAGTGATTGGAAAACGTACTTTTCCGTTAATAAATAAAATTTCGCTCATTGTTCTTCCCCCATTTGTGTTATACTCCCACTTTTCAGTATAATAGTATTAAACACTGTTGTCACAAAAAATGTTTCTATTGCAATTTATGAAAACTATCGCTAATATTAATAGATAGGATAGAGGAGAGTAGGACGGAAACGGAGGGAATCAATTTGGCGTCTGAGACAGTAGCAAATCATCAGGAAAAGGCACTAGCCCTTCTACAAGCGGATGCAGAGAAGATTTTAAGACTTATTAAGGTGCAAATGGACCATCTTACAATGCCGCAATGTCCATTATATGAAGAAGTGTTAGACACACAAATGTTTGGACTATCCCGCGAGGTCGATTTTGCAGTTCGCCTTGGTCTTATTGCAGAAGAACAAGGGAAAGCAATGTTAGGTGAGCTCGAACGTGAGTTATCTGCACTTCATGAAGCGTTTACAAACAAACAACAATAACGGGTTCAAATAAGGGGGCTCAAACTAAATTAGTTTGAGCTTTTTATTTGTATAATAAAGCAGGAAGAATCAATGTACATATGGAATACAACAATAATTAAATTGAAACAGAAAGAGGAAATGAAATGAAAAAAGTATGGAAATCAATGGATTATTCATTGGTACTTCCTCTTGTTATCTTATGTGTGCTGGGAGTTATAATGGTATATAGTTCTAGTTCCATTGTTGCGATTTCGAGATTTGATAAACCAGCAAATTTCTTTTTTAAAAGACAATTAATTACTTTAGTTGTTGGGACAATAGTATTAATAATTATTGCTACTATCCCATATAAAGTTTGGAGAAAACGAATTTTTTTGTTGGGGAGTTACGGTGCTAGTGTTGCCTTATTAGCTGCAGCTGCTTTTTTCACTAAGAAAGTAAACGGTGCAAACGGGTGGATATTTGGAATACAGCCTGCAGAATTTGTTAAGATAACAGTTATTCTCGTCTTAGCTCATTTCTTTGCCAAAAGACAAGAAACGAATACACCTGTTTCCAAAGGGTCAGGTCCAGTACTTATTGGTGTTGGTATAATCATGTTTTTAATATTAAAGCAAAATGATTTAGGTACTGATTTGTTAATTGCAGGAACAGTAGGAATTATGTTTCTTTGTTCGGGAGTACAGGTTAACTTATGGATTAAACGAATTGCTTTAACTTCTATAGTATGGATTCCAGCACTATATCTGCTTGGTAATTATGCATTAAATCCATATCAAAAGGCACGTTTTTCTGTTTTCCTTGATCCGTTTAATGATCCTCAAAAGGATGGATTTCAATTAGTGAATTCATTTATTGGAATCGCTTCTGGAGGGCTTAATGGTAGAGGATTAGGGAATAGTGTACAAAAATATGGTTATTTACCAGAACCGCAAACGGATTTTATAATGGCAATTATATCTGAAGAACTTGGTTTTATAGGTGTAGCTATCATTTTAATCTGTTTATTACTAATTATTATTCGGTCATTTAGAGTTGCACAAAAGTGTACAGATCCATTTGGAAGTTTAATAGCTATCGGAATTGCAAGCTTGTTTGGAGTTCAAACGTTTATTAATGTTGGTGGTATGTCTGGGGTAATACCACTTACCGGAGTACCATTACCGTTTGTCAGTTACGGTGGTAGTTCTTTATTAGCTAATCTACTTGCGATGGGGATACTACTCAATATTGCTAGTCACGTGAAACGACAAGAGAAACAACAGAATGGATTAATGAAAGAAAAAGAACAAAATGGACCACATCTTGTAGTTGTAAAATAAAAACACATTGTGCTTTAGAGCATGATGTGTTTTTTATTTTTAAGTAGTTTTAAATGTGATGTATTAATATATCTTTCAGTTAAAAGATATATCACATTAAGTTGAATGTGATATACAATTAAGTTGTTAGAAAAGGAAGAGGTATGCTATACTATTTTTGTGAAACAAATTGCACAGAAAACTTATCATTTGTTAAAAAATAAGGTATGATGGATAAAAATAAAGTGAAGCTTTCTAAGTATAATATAATGTGGAAAGTGAAGAACTTCACGCTTTTTAAGGTGTGTATATATTTTATCTCTAGAGTGGTAGGAAAGTAGAGGGGGAAAATCATGACAAAGCTGCAACGTATTCAAAAAGTATTGGTAGCTAACCGTGGAGAGATTGCAATTCGTGTGTTTCGAGCTTGTTCGGAACTAGGATTAAAAACAGTTGCAATCTATTCTAAAGAGGATAGTGGTTCTTATCATCGCTATAAAGCCGATGAGTCCTATTTAGTTGGGGAAGGAAAAAAACCAATTGATGCTTATCTAGATATTGAAGGCATTATTGAGATTGCAAAAAGTAATCATGTAGATGCAATCCACCCTGGATATGGTTTCTTGTCAGAAAATATTCAATTCGCGAAACGTTGCGAAGAAGAAGGAATTATCTTTATCGGTCCGAAAAGTAAACATTTAGATATGTTTGGAGATAAAGTGAAAGCAAGAACACAAGCGCAGCTAGCACAAATTCCAGTTATACCTGGTAGTGATGGTCCAGTAGATTCATTAGAAGAAGTCGAAAAATTTGCTGAAAAGTATGATTACCCGATTATTATTAAAGCGTCCCTTGGTGGTGGCGGTCGTGGTATGCGTATTGTGCGTACTAGTGAGGAATTAGGAGAATCATATAATCGAGCGAAATCAGAAGCGAAAGCAGCCTTTGGTAATGATGAAGTTTACGTCGAAAAATTCGTTGAAAAACCTAAACATATAGAAGTACAAATTTTAGCAGATGAAGAAGGCAATGTTGTTCATTTATACGAGCGTGACTGTTCTGTACAACGTCGTCATCAAAAAGTTGTAGAAATAGCACCGAGTGTATCACTTTCAGATGATTTGCGTCAGCGTATTTGTGATGCTGCTGTGAAGTTAACGAAAAATGTAAACTATTTAAATGCAGGAACAGTAGAATTCCTTGTAAAAGATGATGAGTTTTACTTTATTGAAGTAAATCCACGTGTTCAAGTAGAACATACGATTACAGAAATGATTACAGGAGTAGATATCGTTCAATCACAAATTTTAATAGCTGATGGACATTCATTACATAGTAAAATAGTAGGTGTGCCGAAGCAAGAGGAAGTAGTTGTGCATGGATTTGCAATTCAATCTCGTGTAACAACTGAAGATCCGCTAAATAATTTTATGCCGGATACAGGAAAAATTATGGCGTATCGATCAGGCGGTGGTTTTGGTGTGCGTCTTGATACAGGAAATAGCTTCCAAGGTGCAGTTATTACACCGTACTACGATTCTTTACTTGTAAAAGTTACAACTTGGGCACTTACTTTTGAGCAAGCAGCTGCAAAAATGGAACGTAACTTAAAAGAATTCCGTATTCGTGGTATTAAAACAAATATTCCATTCCTAGAGAATGTAGTAAAACATAAAAACTTTTTATCAGGAGAATATGATACTTCATTTATTGATGTGTCACCTGAACTATTCTTGTTCCCGAAACGTAAAGACCGCGGAACGAAAATGTTAAATTATATTGGTTCAGTAACAGTAAATGGCTTCCCAGGAGTAGGGAAAAAAGAGAAACCAATTTTTCCAGATGCTCGTATACCGAATGTATTACACTCAGAGCCAATCCAAAATGGCACGAAACAAATTTTGGATGAGCGTGGAGCGGACGGATTAGTAAAGTGGGTACAGGATCAAAAACGTGTACTTTTGACGGATACAACATTCCGTGATGCACATCAGTCATTACTTGCAACTCGTATTCGTACAAAAGATTTACATCAAATTGCAGAGCCAACAGCGAGAATGTTACCGAACCTATTCTCAGCGGAAATGTGGGGCGGTGCAACGTTTGATGTTGCGTATCGTTTCTTAAAAGAAGATCCATGGGAACGATTACTAGATCTTCGTGAAAAAATGCCGAACGTGTTATTCCAAATGTTACTTCGTTCTTCAAACGCAGTTGGATACAAAAACTATCCAGATAATTTAATCCAAAAATTTGTAGAATGTTCTGCTCAAGCGGGCATTGATGTATTCCGTATTTTTGATAGTTTAAACTGGGTAGAAGGCATGAGAGTTGCAATTGATGCTGTACGAGATACTGGTAAAATTGCAGAAGCAACAATGTGCTACACAGGAGATATTCATGATCCATTACGTAGTAAATATGATTTGAATTATTATAAAAACTTAGCAAAAGAGTTGGAAGCATCGGGAGCTCACATTTTAGGTATTAAAGATATGGCTGGCTTACTAAAACCAAACGCAGCATATGATTTAGTTTCAGCATTAAAAGAGACGGTATCAATTCCGATTCACCTGCATACGCACGATACGAGTGGAAATGGTATATTAACGTATACGAAGGCAATTGAAGCAGGTGTTGATATTGTCGATGTAGCGGTGAGTTCTATGGCTGGTCAAACGTCACAACCGAGTGCGAACACATTATTCTATGCACTAGGTGGAAATGAAAGACAACCAGATGTTAATATCGATTCTTTAGAAAAGCTATCTCATTATTGGGAAGATGTACGCAAATACTATGCACCGTTTGAAAGTGGTATGAATGCACCTCACACAGAGGTATATATGCATGAAATGCCAGGTGGACAGTATAGTAATCTTCAGCAACAAGCGAAGGCGGTTGGTTTAGGAGATCGCTTTGATGAAGTGAAAGTAATGTACCGTCGTGTGAATGACATGTTTGGAGATATTGTAAAAGTAACACCGTCATCAAAAGTTGTTGGCGATATGGCATTATTTATGGTTCAAAACCACCTGACAGAACAAGATGTTTTAGAGCGTGGACATGCGTTGGACTTCCCGGGATCTGTTGTTGAAATGTTCTCTGGTGATTTAGGTCAACCGTACGGTGGTTTCCCGAAAGAATTGCAAAAGATTATTTTAAAAGGGAAAGAGCCGTTAACAGTAAGACCAGGTGAACTACTAGAGCCAGTAGATTTCGACGCGTTAAAAGAAGAATTATTCCATAAACTTGGACGCGAAGTAACAATTTTTGATGTAGTTGCATATGCATTATATCCAAAAGTATTTATGGACTATGAAAAAGTGGCTGAGCTTTATGGAAATGTATCTGTACTTGATACACCGACGTTCTTCTATGGTATGAGACTAGGTGAAGAAATTGATGTGGAAATTGAACAAGGTAAGACATTGATGGTTAAACTTGTATCAATTGGAGAACCACAGCCGGATGGAAATCGTGTCCTTTACTTGGAATTTAATGGTCAACCACGTGAAATTGTCGTGAAAGACGAGAATGTGAAAGCAACAGTTGCACAACGTGTGAAAGGAAACCGTGAAAATCCAAATCACATTAGTGCAACAATGCCAGGAACGGTAATTAAAGTAGTTGTAAAAGAAGGCGATGAAGTGAAAAAAGGCGATTCTATGGCAATTACAGAGGCAATGAAAATGGAAACGACAGTTCAAGCGCCGTTTAATGGTAAAGTGAAAAAAGTATATGTTAACGATGGTGATGCAATTCAAACGGGTGATTTACTTATTGAATTAGATCACTAAAATAAAGAAAAGAGCTGTGTAAATACAGCTCTTTTCTTTATTGCAAAAAATCCCTTGCCTAATTGGCAAGGGATTTTAGTTTTAAATTATTTTGTTTGTTTAGAAGTTGATCCGGCTTCTTTTGCATTCACTTTACTTCTTGTTCCTAACATAACTAAATAGCATAGTACGGCAAACAAGCAAGAAATGAATAGAGAATGTAACAATGCCATCGCTAAACTAGCGTTTGTAAATACAACTAAAACTCCTACTACAGCTTGAAGTGTAACAAGGATAAATGAAATGATCCATCCCCAATATACTACAGGTTGCTGCTTGTAATGGCGAATAGCGAGAATCATCGCGTATAGTATCCAAGCGAAAATTAACATCGCTGCAACTCTATGGCCCATTTGAACCCATTCATGTAGTTGAGTTGGCATAGGTCTGTTTTTGCTACATAAAGGAAAATCTGGACAAGCTAAGCTAGCTCGTTCGTGACGTACTAAAGCACCTGTGTAGACGACGATATAGCTGTAAATTGTTACACCATAAATATGAAATTTCATTTTTTTGTCCATAATAAGTGAACGTGCATCAAATTTTTGGTCAATTTCAAAGATAAGACACGTTAATAAAATGACAGAAGCAAATGAAATTAAGGAAATACCGAAATGGATAGCAAGTACAGCTGGCATTTGTCCCCAAACAACTGCTGCTGCTCCCATTAATGCTTGTGCAACTAAAAATACGAAGGATAAAATTGCTAACGTTTTTGTTTCACGCACATGTTTATAATATTTCCAGGACAAAATACAAAGGAGAGTGACAAGAATTCCAGCTGATCCTGATGTTAATCGGTGGCTAAGTTCAATAATAGTTTCCATTGATAAATTAGATGGAACAAATTCACCGTTACAAAGTGGCCATGATTTACCACAACCTTGACCAGAACCTGTTTTTGTAACTAAAGCGCCTCCTAATAAAACTATTAATAAATCAAGGCTTGTAATGACTGCTAACCATTTAATAAAGCGTTGCAATCTCTTTCACCATCTTTCTGCTATGAAGTTATTGCGAAATATTTTCATTCCATTATGTATAGAATAAAACGCGCTAGTTCCTATGATATATAAAAAATAATAAAATAGCAAAGAAATGGAGGGGGAAGACAAGGGAGAGAAAATAGGTGTGAAAACAGGATTCGTAAGGAAAAATTTAGGTGAAAAATAGGCTATTTTGAAAAGAAATGGGGAGAATACGTGTTAAATAGGAGAAAATAGTTTATTATAGAATGTAACATCATGTTATGATAAGGACAACTCAGAATGAAGTTTTTTATATTCGACACAAAAAGTTCATGTTTTCTTCACAAAATGTTCGGGAAATATGATTTAATATATTGGAGTATGGGCGTAGATTAGTAGTAGAATGGGTTAACAATGTTTCTACTGTAATAATATTGCTATATAGAAGCGAATTATTTCATTTGAAATAGGCGCAAAAAGAAAGATGAAAGTTTTAAGAGGGGGTTAGAGTGATGAACCATGCAACAAGTGAGCTGCATGATGAGTCCGCTGTTACAAGTGTACCGGAAACAACTCGGTTACAAGATTTATCAGCACTCGTTAAAATGGGGATTGTAAACTCAAATACACTTACTGTATTTACAGGATTTTGGTTGGCGTTACACTTTAATGGATTAAGTGTGATGGACAATCTGGATAAGCTATTTTTTACAATCGTTGGTTCTGGATTAATTATGGCGGGGGTATGTTGTTTAAATAACTACATCGATAGAGACATCGATCCGTTAATGGAGAGAACAAAGACTCGTCCAACGGTTACTGGAAAGTATAAACCAGGATTTGCACTTACATTTGGACTAGTTATATTACTTCTTGGATTTGTATTCTTATTATTAACAACACCAATGGCAGTTTTAATGGGATTTATTGGTGCTTTCACATATGTTGTCCTATATACTTTATGGACAAAGAGAAAGTATACACTAAATACTGTTGTAGGTAGTATATCTGGAGCAGTTCCACCTTTAATTGGATGGGCAGCAATCGATCCATCTTTAGGTCATCCAATTGCTTGGATGTTATTTTTAATTATGTTTATTTGGCAAATCCCACATTTCCTTGCATTAGCGATGAAACGTGTTGATGAATATCGAAATGCAGGAATTCCAATGCTTCCTGTAGTTCATGGATTTGAAATTACGAAACGCCAAATTATGATTTGGACAGTATGTTTATTACCACTACCATTTTATATGAGTGGACTAGGGATAACATTTATGGTAATTGCAACACTGCTTAACATCGGATGGATCGCTTTAGGATTTTATGGCTTCCGTAAGAAAGATGACATAAAATGGTCCGTGCAAATGTTTGTTTATTCCCTAAATTATTTAACAATCTTATTTGTATCAATGATTGTAGTTACATTCTTCTAAGACAACGACATAATTGGATTTCTTTACGTTGAGATTTACTTTACTTAACTATAAAGTACAATCTAATTCACAAGGAAAGTGGGGGTTGTTTGTATGAAGAAACAGTGGCGACTGCTTTCGTTCGTTTCACTGCTGGCTTTACTGTTAGGGGGATGCGGTAAAGCCTTTCAATCTACTTTAATTCCGCAAGGAGAAGTAGCAAAAATGCAATATGATTTACTTCTACTGGCGAGTGCAATCATGGTAGGAGTAGTACTAGTAGTTACTATTATTTTCTTGTATGTAATTGTGCGTTTCCGACAAAAGAAAGGTCAGGAAGATTATATTCCAGAGCAAGTTGAAGGAAATCACAAGCTAGAAATTATATGGACAGTTATTCCGATTATTCTTTTACTAATCTTAGCTGTTCCAACGGTTACATATACATTCAAACTTGCTGATGTAAGTGCGATGGAGAAAAAGAATATTGATAAAGATACTATCGTTGTTGATGTAACAGCGAATCTTTATTGGTGGGAATTTTCTTACAAATCAGAAAAGATAGTAACTTCGCAAGATTTAGTCATCCCCACAGGTAAGAAAGTGTATTTAAATTTGAAGGGTGCCGATATTAAACACTCATTTTGGGTTCCATCTTTAGCTGGGAAAATGGATACAAATACAGACAATGTGAACAAAATGTGGTTAAAGGCAGATAAATCGGGCACTTATAATGGTTTTTGTACAGAATTTTGCGGCCCATCACATTCTTTAATGCAATTTAAAGTGAAAGCTTTAGATGAAAGCGAGTACAAAAATTGGCTTGCTGATATGAAGAAGATTGATGGGAAGAAAGAAGTAGCTTCAACAAAGGCGCAAGAGGGCCAAGAAATATTTAATAAAAGCTGTATTGGTTGTCACGCAGTTGGATCTAATGATAGTAGACCACCTTCCGCTCGTATCGCACCAAACTTAGCAAACTTTGCGGATCGCGATATGGTTGCCGGTATTGCCGAAAACAATGAAGAAAACTTAAAAAAATGGCTGAAAGATCCTGAAAATATGAAGCCAGGAAACAAAATGACTGGCAAATATGGCAACTTAACGGATGATCAAATTGATGCATTAAATGCATACTTACAAACGTTAAAAGTTGAAAAGTAAAGAGGGATTATTCGCGAAGGGGAGGTTGAAAACGTGAGTTCTGTAGCAAAAAAACAGGGGATGGGTGCTGTCATATGGGATTATTTAACGACAGTAGACCATAAAAAGATTGCCATTCTCTATTTAATTGCAGGTGGATTGTTTTTTGTAATAGGCGGAATAGAAGCTCTATTTATTCGCCTTCAATTAGCGATTCCTAACAACGCTTTTCTTGTTGGGGATGCTTATAATCAAGTATTGACGATGCACGGTACAACAATGATTTTCCTCGCAGCTATGCCACTCGTGTTTGCATTTATGAACGCCGCTGTACCACTTCAAATTGGTGCACGTGATGTAGCGTTCCCGTTTTTGAATTCACTCGGATTTTGGTTATTTTTCTTTGGTGGAGTATTTTTAAATTTAAGTTGGTTTTTAGGTGGAGCACCTGATGCAGGATGGACATCTTATGCATCTTTAGCTTTAGCCTCTAAGGGTCATGGTGTTGATTTCTATGTACTCGGTTTGCAAATCTCAGGTATTGGTACATTAATTGGAGGTATTAACTTCCTTGTAACCATTATTAATATGCGTGCGCCAGGAATGACGTATATGCGTATGCCGATGTTTACATGGACGACATTTGTAACATCTTCGCTTATATTATTCGCTTTTCCACCGTTAACTGTAGGATTAGGACTTTTAATGTTAGATCGTTTATTTGGAACAAGTTTCTTTAATCCAGCATTGGGCGGGAATACAATTATATGGGAGCATTTATTCTGGATTTTCGGTCATCCAGAAGTATACATTCTTATACTCCCAGCTTTCGGAATATTCTCAGAAATATTCGCGACATTTTCGAAAAAACGATTGTTTGGTTATTCATCGATGGTGTTTGCGACTGTATTAATTGGATTTTTAGGATTTATGGTATGGGCGCATCATATGTTTACTGTTGGACTTGGTCCAGTTGCTAATGCTATTTTCTCAGTTGCAACAATGGCGATTGCGGTTCCGACTGGTATCAAAATATTCAACTGGCTCTTTACAATGTGGGGCGGAAGTATTCGTTTTACGACACCAATGATGTGGGCAGTAGCTTTCATTCCATCATTCGTAATGGGTGGAGTTACAGGGGTTATGCTAGCATCTGCACCAGCTGATTATCAATTTCATGATAATTATTTCGTAGTAGCACATTTTCATTATGTAATCGTTGGCGGTGTTGTATTTGGTTTACTTGCAGGAGCTCATTATTATTGGCCACTGATGTTTAATAAAGTATTAAATGAAACATTAGGAAAGATAACGTTTTGGCTATTCTTTATCGGTTTCCATTTAACGTTCTTTATTCAGCATTTCCTTGGCTTGATTGGTATGCCACGCCGTTACTACACATATCTTGAAGGGCAAGGGTTGGAAATGGGGAATATGATTAGTTCTATCGGAGCGGTGTTTATGGCTCTTGGGACGATTGTTCTTCTATTCAATGTAATTAAAACGACAGTATCAAAAGAAAAAGCTGGTCGTGATCCGTGGGATGCACGTACATTAGAATGGACGATGCCAGCACCGACACCAGAATATAACTTTAAACAACTACCATTTGTTCGCGGATTAGATCCGTTTTGGATTGAAAAACGTGAAGGTAATAAAGAGATGACAGCAGCGGAACCAATTGGTGATATTCATATGCCAAATCCTTCGTTTTCACCATTTGTCATTTCTTTCGGATTGTTTATAGCGGCATTTGGTGCAATGTATATGCAGGGCGGAAAAGATAAGTTCTGGTTATTGGTAGCAATTATTGGTTTAATCATTACATTTGGCGCAATGTTCCTACGTTCAGTAATCGATGATCATGGATACCATATTCATAAGGAAGATTTAGATGATAAGGGGGGCAAGGCATAATGCATGTAGATGAAAAATTAACGAATGAAACATTTCCAGCAGAGCCTGAAAAAGCAACCCTTGAAGGGAAAAATAAGTTTGTTGGTTTTTGGTTATTTCTTGGAGGCGAAACAGTGTTGTTCGCTTCCTTATTCGGAACATATTTAGCATTAAAGAATTCTACAAATGGTGGACCAACATCTCAAGAAATGTTCCAAATGCCACTCGTTTTCATTATGACGATGCTTTTATTAACGAGTAGCTTAACAAGTGTATATGCGATGTATCACATGAAAAACTTTAACTTTAAGAAAATGCAACTTTGGTTACTAGTAACTGTATTGCTAGGTTTAGGATTTTTAGGGTTTGAGATATATGAGTTTTATCATTATACACATGAATTTAAGCATACTATGAGAAGTAGTGCGTTTGGCTCTGCATTTTATGCTCTTGTTGGTACACATGGACTCCACGTATTGTTTGGGTTGTGTTGGATTTTAACATTAATCTTTAGAAATGCGAAGAGAGGTCTAAATTTATACAATGCACCGAAGTTTTATGTTGCATCAATTTATTGGCACTTTATTGACGTAGTTTGGGTGTTTATTTTCACTGTAGTATATTTAATGGGAATGGTGGGATAAACAATGGCGATAAAGCAAACAAATAATCCTAAAGTTGATCTTGTTTATCGGAAGAGAAAAAGTGCGGAGGAAATGAAGCATCAAGTTATTACGTTTGCATTAATGATTTTTTTAACATTAGTTGCATTTGTAGCAGTGGCGTATCCAAAAACTTTTAGTCCGACTTTCTCTGTGCCATTTATTTTACTATTAGCAGTGGTACAAGTAATTTTTCAATTGTATTATTTTATGCATATGAGCCATAAAGGACATGAAGCAGCAAGTTTCTTTCTATACTCTGGTCTGCTAATAGGGTTAATTACAATTTTAGCTTTTATGACAATTGTGTGGATTTGAAAAGTGAAATATAAGGGAGCTTGTGTTGTCACAGCTCCCTCTTCATATTATGGGATAACCTTACGAAGGTAGGTGTGAAAATGAGTAACTTGTGGATATTTGGTTTTCAGGCTTTATGGAGTCCAATTTTTTTATTATTTATGCTTTCGATTCTTATTGGGTACTTCTTAATTATTGGACCTTATAGAATGCGATTTGAAAATGCGACGAAGGTAAGTAAGAAGCAAATTTTTTATTTTACGACTGGTATTGTTCTTTTGTATTTTGTAAAGGGAGGGCCTATTGATTTAATTGGCCATATTATATTTAGTGCTCATATGTTTGAAATGGCAGTCATGTATATTGCAGTTCCACCGTTACTGTTGCTTGGTATACCAACTTGGTTATATCGTTACATTACTTCTTTTAAGTTCGTTCAAATTATATTAAAGGTATTTGCTAAACCACTTATTGCGTTGTTTGTATTTAACGGCCTGTTTTCTTTTTATCATTTACCAGTTGTTTTTGATACGGTAAAACAAAGTCAAATTGCTCATCCTATTTGTCTCGCTATATTGTTTTTTACAGCAATCATGATGTGGTGGCCGATGTTAAATCCATTACCAGAATATCAAACGTTAAGTGATATAAAGAAACTTGGTTACATGTTTGCTAATGGTATATTATTAACGCCTGCTTGTGCGTTAATAATTTTTGCGACAGCCCCGTTATTTGCAACGTATACGGATCCGGCTGCTTGGATGAAAGCGATGGAACTATGTGTACCAGCGGGCACTTTATCAGATTTAAATATAACGGGACCGGAATTTTTGCACTGGATGCCAGTAGTACAAGACCAGCAAACTGGTGGTATCATAATGAAAATTGTCCAGGAAATAGTGTACGGTACAATTATAGGCTATGTATTCTTTAGATGGGCACGTAGAGAACGTGAAAAGGATAAGGAGCAGTTGCAACAATTGCCGCCGTATTTACAAACTAAGTAAAAAAAGTGTATGGGATTCCATACGCTTTTTTTACTTAGTTTTAGTTTTTCATGAAAGATTGAATTTTCTAATTATTTATGTTAAGTTAGTGTAGGCGTGTACTAAAAGTGGATATAAAATTTACTACTAGCTTTCATGCGTAATAATTCCATATGTGGTGCAAGTTTTTTAGAGAGTTACAAAAATATATTGTTATCTTTAATAAACACGAACTATTTTAAGGGGGAATTTTAATGGGTAGTAGTGGAAGTATGGTAAAGCCGATTAGTGGTTTTTTGACAGCACTAATTCAATATCCAGTACCAGTAGTAGAGTCACGTGCGGACATTGATAAACAAATTCAACAAATCATAAAAACAATTCATTCGACCAAATCAGGTTATCCTGGATTAGAATTAATAGTATTTCCTGAATATAGTACACAAGGGCTCAATACAAAAAAATGGACCACAGAAGAATTTTTATGTACAGTGCCTGGGCCAGAAACCGACTTATTTGCTGAGGCATGTAAAGAATCTAAAGTATATGGTGTTTTTTCGATAATGGAAAAAAATCCTGGTGGTGGAGAGCCATATAATACAGCAGTTATTATTGATCCACAAGGTGAAATGATTTTGAAGTATCGTAAGCTAAATCCTTGGGTACCAGTCGAGCCTTGGAAAGCTGGAGATTTAGGCTTACCTGTTTGTGTTGGACCTGGAGGAAGTAAATTAGCTGTTTGTATTTGTCATGATGGCATGTTCCCTGAAGTAGCTCGTGAAGCGGCCTATAAAGGTGCAAATGTCTTGATTCGTATTTCTGGATATAGCACACAAGTTAGTGAACAATGGATGCTAACCAATCGTTCAAATGCATGGCAGAATTTAATGTATACATTGTCGGTAAACTTAGCGGGTTATGATGGTGTATTTTATTACTTTGGTGAAGGACAAGTATGTAATTTTGATGGGACTACTTTAGTACAGGGGCATCGAAATCCTTGGGAGATTGTTACTGCTGAAGTATATCCAGAACTAGCAGATCAGGCTAGATTAGGATGGGGATTAGAAAATAATATATATAATCTAGGTTCAAGAGGATATGTAGCAACTCCTGGTGGGGTGAAAGAAAACCCATATACGTTTATAAAAGATTTAGCTGAAGGTAAATATAAGGTTCCTTGGGAAGATGAGATTAAAGTAAAAGATGGATCTATTTATGGATATCCAGTAAAAAAAACGATTCATTCTTAGGGAAGGGAAATAAAACAAGCGCATCATATTGATGCGCTTGTTTTTGTTAATCAATAATTTGAAGTTCTTTTAACTCTTTTTCGACATTTTGTAGGAGTTGTTCACTTTTTTGAAGTACATTCGTTGGGAAAGTCTCATCATCGCCATATTCAACGCCGTGAGGATAATAATGTTTTCCTAATAAGGGGGGGAGTAGTTTTACTTCAGCGTGTCTACTGCCGATGTCACCTTCAACAGCAACTCCTTGCACTCGTAAATAATAAATATCCTTTAATATTTCAAATTTATAATCGTATGTAACCCGTTCATAATCCCACTGTCCAGCAAGTACGAAGTGGTTGTTTTCCATGATTTCAGTTAAAAGAGTTAATTCAACGACGGCTCCATTAAATTTCGTATTTGTAAATTGCATATAATACCTCCTTTTTTAATGTTACACCATTATTTTTATAATAGTATGAATAATGAGAAAGTGCAATTCATATTGAGAGAAAAGGGATAATCCAGACTTTTTTCACGAAAATATGATATAGTGAAAAGAGTACGGTACACACAAAAAGAAAGAAAAGGATTTGTGTATATCTCAATTTTATGTTTTGTTCAGGAGGTATATCGTTTGAAGAAATTATTGCGTATCGTAATGATTACATTTTTAATTTTAGCTGTTGATTTATACGGAAAATTACTCGTTTCACAATATATATTAACCCCATCTCAATCAAAGCAAGAAAATAAAATTGTGAAAAAGAAAAAGCAAATTAAGGAAGACTCCTCAGACACTGTTTTAAATATGATTGGTGAAGACTCTGAAAATTTATTGGCGAAGTGGGGAGAACCCTCTCGAATAGAGCCGTCTGCATACGGATATGAATGGTGGGTATACAATCAGGATTTAACTCAGTATGCTCAATTTGGAGTTTCTGAACGTAAAGTTGTAACGGCGTATGCTGCTGGTGAACAAGTTAAGGTTCCACCTTATTATATAAATGAAAAATATGAAGAAGTATATAAAAAAAGTCCGCCTTCGCATGAAATTGCGTTAAAAAGAGGGAAAAATAGTTATCAATTTGAACTATCTGATACCGAAGTCATGGAACAACCGTTAATACCTGTAGAAGATGGATGGGCGCAATTGTATTTTGATCAATTTACACATGAGCTTGTGGGTGTTCGTTATATGGATGATGAAACATTATTACGCCAAAGACCGTATCAGCTCGTTTATTCAGGTGAATTAATAGCAGAACAACCATTGACTCCAGAAAAAATAAAACAAGTAGAAAATGGGAATATGCAACAAATTTTTGATTTAACAAATATCATTCGAAGTCGTCATAAATTATCATTATTAACATGGGATCAGGAAACAGCAGATGTTGCTGTTGGTCACAGTAAAGATATGAAAGACAATAATTATTTTTCTCATGACTCACCTACATTAGGTACGCTAGGAGATCGATTGCAGCGCGGGAAAGTAGGATTTCAACTTGCTGGTGAGAACATAGCGGCGCAACATAGTGATGGAATTGCGGCAGTGCAAGGTTGGTTAAATAGTGAGGGGCATAGAAAGAATTTATTAAATGAACAATTTACAGGATTAGGTGTTGGTGTATACGATAAATTTTATACACAAAACTTTATTCGAAAATAAAGCGAAACTGTAAGCGGTGGGGTGTTACATCACCTAATTAGTTACTTCGTATTCACTGAATTGTAGGTGGGAATCTGACCGTATGCAAATAGCAGAAAAAAAGGTGCATGAATCGTCTGAAAATAGGCGAACCATGTGCCTTTTTTTTCTTACTATATAGTAGATATACATGGAGAGGTGAGGATTATGCCAACAACAAAAGGGCCGTTACATCCATCGGTTCAACAGTTTAAAGAATTTGTAAACCATCACCCTAAAATGGTTCATGAGGTTAGAAATGGTCACAAAACTTGGCAACAATTTTATGAAGAATGGTACTTACTTGGTGAAGAAGATCCAATATGGGCAACTTATAGACCGGATGGAGCGCCTGCGTTTTCTTCGGTAAAAGAAAATAAAAAAGAAAAAGATAATCGAACTGAAGAGGAAAAAACTGCTGATGTGATGGGGCAAATGCTTTCTTTTTTTAAAAAGTTGGACGTGGAACAAATGCAGAACCATTTAGCCAATGTGACGAGTGCTATTGGGAGCGTGCAACAAGTTATTCAGCAATTTCAAGGTAACCGTACGCAGCAAGAACAAAGTACTTCAGAAAATAACCCGTTTTTCTTTCAAAAGGATTAGGGGGGAAAGATGATGAGAGCAGAAATTATGGAGTTTATAAAGGCTGATGAGGATTTATCTCGCTATATTAGAGAGCAACCGTACTGGTATAGAAAATTAACACGAAATCCTGAAGAAAAAGAGGCTTTTGAGTTAGCGGCGATGCAACATTTCAAAAAAACAATACCAGATAAAGTGGAAAAATTTCAAAATCAATTGGCTGTTGCTTCGATCATGATTGATATGTTTCAGTATATGAAGCAACAAAATGCAACCTAATTGCAAGTGAAAAATATGTCCGTCATGCAGAACTTTTGTTACAATAGAGATTGATTATTTAAAAAGGAGTTGCAGCATGACGGAAATTTGTTTAGTACGACATGGACAAACTGATTGGAATTTTCAAGAAATTATTCAGGGGCGAGAAGATATTCCGCTTAATGAAGTTGGTAAGAAGCAAGCGAGTCAAAGTGCAGCTGCTTTACAAGAAGAAACGTGGGATATCATTATAAGTAGCCCGTTAATTAGAGCGCAAGAAACGGCTAATGAAATCGCAAAGGCGGCTGGATTACAATCGATTTTATTAGATGATCGATTTGTTGAACGGAATTTTGGAGAAGCTTCAGGGAAGCCAGTTGCGACTGTTAGAGAGTTGATTGCTGAGGGTAAAGTAGAAGGTATGGAGCAAGATGAAGAGATTGTAGCTCGTTGCTTTGCTGCTTTAGAAGATGTTGCAACAACTCATTTTGGCAAACGTATTATTATTGTTGCTCACTCACACGCGATAAAAGCAATTTTACATGCCATTGAACCAGATGAAATTACATTTAAGACACCATTAAAAAATGCGTGTATTAGTTATGTGAAACAAAATAGTGGGAAATGGGATGTTCTTAAATATAATATAGCGGAACATATTAATGTATAAGTGTGTACGGATATAGTGTGAAAATAGTTTCATTATATCTTTCTTTTGAGTAAGTCACTTCAATTAGTAGTTCTAATCTAAATGTGGTATGATGGATACTCGGAGGTGTCTCTCATGATTGTAGCGACGCTAGAAAGCGTATTAATATTAGATAAGGCAGAGCAGCTTGCAAAAGCGATTATCTGTTCAGATATAGCAGAAGATTATCGTAAGTATTATAGAGAATTACATGAAGATATAGAACTTCAGACGTTAATTCAGCAATTTACAGCGATGAAAGAACGGTATGAGGAAGTACAGCGTTTTGGAAAATACCATCCTGACTACACTACCGTATCGATGAAAATGAGAGAATTAAAGCGTTCTGTGGACTTACATGATAAGGTTGCAGCTTTTAAAAGAGCAGAAACTGCTTTGCAGAAGTTATTAGATGAAGTTAGTGTAGCAATCGGTTCGGAAGTGTCTTCTTCCATTAAAGTACCAACAGGAAATCCATTCTTTGATGCTGGTGGCTGTGGTGGAGGTTGTGGTACTGGCGGAGGTTGTGGTTGTAAAAAAACGGGGTGATGTACCCCGTTTTTTAGAAGTTGGAAGAAAACGTATACAGAGTTTGTCCTGTAATGTTATAAATTTCTGATTGGTTTTCATAGAATATAAAATATATGTTTTTAAAAGGAGAAGATGGAGAAGATTATGTTCGGGCAACGACAAAGTATGATTGTTTATTTACATTCATTGAAACATGCCAAGATTTTAAGGAAATATGGTAACATACATTACATATCAAAACGATTAAAATATGCTGTAGTATATTGTGACATGGAACAAATTGAGCATATGATGCATAAGTTGAACAAACTTCCTTTTGTGAAAAAGATAGAACAGTCGTATCGCCCGTATTTAAAAACGGAATTTGAAAATTCCCGTCCTGATCGAGCAAAAGAATACGATTATAGCTAATAGAAAAAATCCCCTGCTAAGTTTAGCGGGGGATTTTTTAATTGAAATAAAGTGTTATTTCATCGGAGGAATGAAATTGTTCATTCGTAAAATGCCAATTAAATGATTAAAAAATAGTTCTTTTTCTGGGAAAGTTGTAGATGGCTTTACAGTAAAAGTAGCCACTTTTTTTCCGAGTTGCTCTGCCGTTTCTTCAAATAAAATGACACGTTTACTTTTTTTATTTTCAAATACAGGAATGCCTTCACGACATATGTATAATGGTTGGAAATCACCAGTAGTAGTTGGTTTTAATATTACAACAAGCGAACACACTTTTTTATCGTTTTTTATCGTTTCAAATTGTAACATATGTGCTATACGTTCTTGATTTGTTTTGGCAATTTCAAGTAATTCATATAAATCAGAGTAGCCTTCTCCGAGTTCTATAAAGCGTTGAATCATATTTTTTCCTCCTCTTTCTTTTACTGTACCATTTCACTTTTTAAATGAAAAGCACACAAAGAAAAAAAACCCTGCATAGCAGGGCCCTTCTTATACTAGCATGTACTAGTAAGAAGGAAAAGGGAGAGGAGAAACCGGAGGAAGAACTTATGGGGAAACGTAAGTCTTCTCCGCGGTTGGCAACAACATCGAAGGTGATGTTGTTATAATTATTTATGTCCAATCTAAATGAAGATATACATAATGAAATTAAATTTTATGTTGGGCTTTTTATTTTTCTTTTTTTTATTTTGTGATAGGATAAAAAAGATAAAGTGGAACTAATATACATATTGGATTCATATTAGTGAATGATGAGATGAATACATAAAAATAATGAGCGGTTATTTGATGGTGAGTTTTCCGATATTTAGGTGAATGTAATTTGTTAACGGTTACCGAAGTGGGAATGGCTTTGTATAATCGCTCGATAGATTGAAATAAAGGTAGTGACAACAGATGAGAGTAGTTTCAGGAAAATGTAAAGGACACCCACTTAAAGCGGTTCCTGGTAATACAACACGTCCAACGACAGATAAAGTAAAAGAATCTATTTTTAATATGATAGGTCCTTATTTTGATGGTGGTATTGCCCTTGATTTATTTGGTGGTAGTGGTGGTCTTGGAATTGAGGCTTTGAGCAGAGGGATCGATAAAGCGATTTTTGTTGATAGGGATAGTAAAGCGATAAAAGTAATTCATCAAAATTTAGAAAGTTGTAGAATACAGGAACAAGCTGAAGTATATCGAAATGATGCGGAACGTGCAGTAAAGGCGCTAATAAAACGTGAAATGTCATTCGATCTTATATTAATAGATCCTCCATATAAAGAGCAAAAAATTGTATCTTTAATTAGTGTAATGGATCAACATGGATTGCTGCATAGTGATGGATTAATTATGGCAGAGCATGGTAATGATGTGGTTTTACCTAATTCAATAGGCAGGCTTGTGAAAGTACGAGCTGAGAATTATGGGATTACTGCAATATCGATTTATAAGTATGAAGGTGAGGGGACAGAATGACAAGTATAGCTATTTCTTCAGGAAGTTTTGATCCAATTACCCTTGGGCATCTGGATATTATTAAAAGGGGAGCAAAAGTATTTGATGAGGTGTACGTAGTCGTTTTAAACAATTCATCAAAAAAACCATTCTTTTCAGTTGAAGAGCGATTAGAACTAATTCGAGAAGCGACAAAGGATATCCCGAATGTAAAAGTAGATTCGCATAGTGGGCTGTTAGTAGAGTATGCAAAAATGCGTAATGCAAATGCAATATTACGTGGTTTACGAGCAGTTTCTGATTTTGAATATGAGATGCAAATTACTTCTATGAATCGAAAATTAGATGAAAATATTGAAACATTTTTTATTATGACAAACAACCAATATTCATTTTTAAGCTCGAGTATTGTGAAAGAAGTTGCGAGGTATGGAGGAAGTGTAGTAGATCTTGTACCTCCTATTGTGGAGCGTGCTTTAAAAGAAAAGTTTCAAACCCCGTTAAAGTGAACGGGGTTTTTCTTTATACGTGCGCAAAAATAATAAAATAATATATAAGTATAGACAAAATAATGTAAAAATTGGTCCGTAATGTATAAAAGATGTCCAAATTTCATGTAGTATAGAAGGATGCTTGGATAAAAATACAGGAATATCTTTTGGTATAGGTGAGAAAGAACTCACTTTCTCATAAAATGGTGTCCAAAATACAAATGTAAAAATAGGGGCAAGAATACTTTGAATAATTCGTGCGAAAAAATAGGGTTTAAATCGGATATCTGTTTCAGCTAATATGCTAGCAACTTGTGCCTGAATAGAAAGACCGCTAAATGCTAAAATGAAGCTTGTTACCATAGCTTGTTGTAAGAGCGGTGTTTCATTTATTTGACTAATCATTTGGCTTCCGAGTGTCATTTCGAAAATACCTGATAATATAGGTATACTAAAATCCGTACTTAGTTGGAAGAATGATAAAATATGTTGCATAATAAAAGAAAGAGCTGCTGTAATGTGGAATACAGTAATCATTTTATTTAACACAGAGAATAAAATAATAAATCCGCCAATCATAAGTAATGTTTGAATAGAAGAAACGATAGCATCCCCAAGTAATTTACCGATTGGCCTTTTTTCTTGTAAGCGCGTCTCGTGAAGAATTAAAAAAGGGTTTTGAAAGCGGCGTTTTTTTGTAGTGTGTGTATTATTTTTGTAAGCGGTATTATGTCCGTAAAAACGCATAATTAATCCGACGGCAAAGTTACTGAAATAATGGGCAGCCGCTAATATAATTCCTAATTTCGGATTATTAAAAAAACCGATAGACACAGCACCGAAAATAAAAAGTGGATTAGAAGAATTTGTGAAAGAAACGAGGCGCTCCGCTTCAATCTGAGTTAAAAGATTGCTTTTTCGTAGTCTAGCGCTTAATTTGGCGCCTGCAGGGAAACCAGAAGCCATTCCCATGGCCCAAACAAATCCACCTATCCCTGGAACGCGAAAAAGTGGGCGCATGAGTGGTTCTAATATAACGCCAATAAATTTTACAACACCGATACTAATTAGAAGTTCTGCAATGATGAAAAACGGTAGTAGTGAAGGGAATACAACTTCCCACCATATATTTAACCCGCGAATAGAAGCTTGCAAAGCGGCTTGGGGGTGGAGTACAAGAGAAAAGGTTAAAAATAGCGTTGATATGGTAAGGAAAGCGGTTTTCCATTTTTCATACATGTAAGTAAATCCCCCTTTGTCCCAAAAAACGTTCATTTCAGTATACGTGGATACGTAGTGAATTTAGACCATAAGTATGAAAAAGGAATGAAAAAAATTAAAGGGTGAGAAAAATGAAAGAACCAAAGATTGGTTTAGCGCTTGGGTCTGGAGGAGCGAAAGGGTTTGCTCATATTGGTGTAATAAAGGTTTTAAGGGAAGCGGATATCCCTATTCATATGATTGCAGGAAGTAGTATGGGGGCGCTAATAGGTACGTTTTATGCGGCAAGTAGTAACGTTGAAAGATTGTATAAATTGGCATCTGTTTTTAAGCGGAAGTATTATTTAGATTTCACGGTACCAAAAATGGGATTTATTGCTGGAAAACGTGTCAAAGATATGATTAAAATGTTTACATATAATAAAAATTTAGAAGAGTTAGATATCCCGACGGCTGTTGTGGCTACTGACATACTGAAGGGGGAAAAAGTGGTTTTTACAAGTGGGCCAGTTGCAGATGCGGTTAGGGCTAGCATATCTGTTCCTGGAGTGTTTGTACCAGAAAAAATAGATGGACGATTATTAGTGGATGGTGGAGTTATTGATCGCATCCCAGTATCGGTTGTGAAAGAGTTAGGGGCCGATATTGTTATCGCTGTTGATGTATCTCCAATTAAGGTGAATGGAGATGTTACGTCCATTTATGACGTAATCATGCAAAGTATTGAAATTATGCAGCATGAGCTTGTAATGAATCGGCAAATTGCATCGGATTTAATGATGCGACCAGCTGTAGAGCAATTTAGTTCACGTGCTTTTACGAACATTGAAGACATTATTCGAGTTGGAGAAGTAGAAGCGGAAAAACATGTTTCAAATATTTATTTATTAATTGAGCAGTGGAAGGAGAAACATAATGTTTAAGCGTTTTCGGTTTATATATGCAATCTTAATAGGGGTTATATTGGCGATGTTACTTGTTTACGTACGTTTACCGTATTATGTAACAAAACCAGGAATGGCTGCCAAATTAGAGCCTTACGTTCAAGTTGAGGGTGGAACGAAAGAATCTGGTGATTTTATGCTTGTTACGGTTTCAATGGGGCCAGCAAATGTGGTGAATTTAATAGCGGCACAGTTTAATAAATATACACATATTTCGAAAGCGGAAGAAATATTGCAAAAAGGTGAGAGTGATGAAGAATATCAATTTCGCCAAAATTATGCGATGAAAGATTCACAAAATGCCGCAATTTATAATGCATATAAACGTGCAAATCGCTCTGTTTCTTTTGAAAATAAAGGTGTATTAGTTGCTGGTGTGGCAAAAGGAATGCCGTCAGAAGGAAAGCTTAAGCTTGGTGATGTTATTATAGCTGTTGACGGAAAAACATTTGAAAAGACGGAGCAATTTATTGAATATATGACTGGGAAAAAAGAAAGCGATGCTGTAAGTATTGAGTACATGAGAAATGGAAAACAATTGAAAGAAAATTTAAATGTAAAGACGATTCCTAATGGAAATGGACGTGTCGGTATAGGTGTTTCTATCGTTACGGAAAGAGAATTAGTGGTCGATCCGAAAGTGAAAATTAATTCTCATGAAATTGGTGGACCATCCGCAGGTTTAATGTTTACATTAGAAATATATAATCAACTTGTGGAAGAAGACTTAACAAAAGGACATGAGATAGCTGGAACAGGTACAATTAATGAAAAAGGAGAAGTGGGCCCAATTGGTGGTATAAATCAAAAAGTGGTGGCTGCTAGCGATGCCGGGGCTGAAGTGTTCTTTGCGCCAAATGAAAAAGGTGCGGAGAAATCGAACTATAAAGATGCACTTGAGACTGCAAAGGATATTAAAACAAAAATGAAAATTATACCAGTGGATACGCTGGATGATGCGTTAACATATTTAGAAAAGATGGATAAGGAAAAAACCTCTCTGAAATAGAGAGGTTTTTTTATAGGAATTTTGTAGTTGTTTCATCATAGCGAATAGGATGGTGTGTTATATCCTGTTTTAATAGTTGCGTGCGTAACGGTTCGTGCATGATGGAGAAATATACAGAGTTTGCTTTTTTCTCTATATCTAAAGCGGCATGGTCAAATGTTTTTGTATGAGTAAGGATTGGAAGTTCGATTTTTTTCTTGTTTTTTGAAAGATAAGTTTGTCCTTTTTGTGACATGCCTAACAGGCGGATATATGGTGCGTGTTGTTCTATATTTGCGCTACGTATTTCCTCTTTTGTTGTGTTTGTTAAAATGTGTGTACAAGCTCTTTGTAATCTAGTCCATGTATAACGTTTTGTTTTTAATGCTTCCATGAATGAATAGAAGGAGGAACTGTTTTGTATTTTTGATAAAATACGATGCTCTAAACCTTCTTCTATTTCATATATATGTCGTAAGTCCCCTGGAGACATCGTCATGAGTTTATATTTAAAAAATGAAAAGTATTGTTCCCAATTATGTAATATCCCGTAGTTTTGTTTGTAATTTGCTAAAAGCGAAGTGGTTGCCTGTGGGAGAAAAGGTTCAATTGTTGTAAATGATCCTTCTTCGCTAAAGAGTTGTTTTCGGATGCTTGTCGCGCTTGCAATATATTGGTCATTAAATGTTTCATCATGATAATGAGAGGCAAATCTTTGTATAGTTTGAGCTTGTATAGAACTATTCTGTGACAGAATTGCTTTCATATATTGGAAGCCTAAAATATTATTTGGTTGTGACATATCAATGTTGTTTTCGGATGTTAAAATGTGTGAGAAAGCATCTGATGTTGCTTTTGCATAACTATTACCAGCGTCCATGAATTGTTTTACAAGGCAGTTAAAAGTCTCTTCTTCGTTTTTTTGTACGGAGATGGTATTATAAAAGTTTTTGATTTGTCCATCCTCACTACCGAAACAAATTTCAGAAACACGTAGGGCATTTAAAATGGAAATAGCACCATTTGCGAAGGTTTCAGCCTTTTGTGTTGCAAAGACGTATGGAAGCTCTACAACAAGGTCTACGCCGTTTGCTAAGGCCATTTTAGTGCGATACCATTTGGAAATGAGTGCGGGCTCACCACGCTGTAAAAAAGGACCACTCATAACGGCAATTATTATATCGGATTGTGTTAACTTTTTTGTCTGTTGCACATGATAAAGATGACCGTTATGAAAAGGGTTATATTCAACAACAATACCACCAGCTTTTATGGTAATCTCTCCTTTCGATGTAGCATCTTTTTGAAAAACGTGATACTCTATATATTATTTACTATGATGACTTCATTATAGTGTAAAGAAAAAACATTGACAAATATAAAATGGCTAGCTATAATTTTGTTTGTTGCCTTGAGGTGATATGATATGAAATGGTCCATCCATCAATTGAATAAATTGAGAAATAAAGGATTGACATTGGATGAGATGGTAGATGTAAGTGAGCTAAAAGAGGTCGAGAAAGATATTCGTGAAATTAATCCTGTGCATGTAATGGGAAGAGTTGATTTTGGCTCCGGTAAGTTTACGTTTCATCTACATATAACTGGAAGCATGGTTTTACCATGTTCTCGCTCTTTAGTAGATGTGACATTACCATTTGACATTAAAACAACTGAGGTGTTCCAAACTTCACAAGAAGAATTTGAAACTGAAGCTGAAATTCATTCTTTAGAAGGAGAAGTACTTGACTTACTGCCCGTAATCAAGGAAAATATACTTTTGGAGATTCCAATGCAAATTTTCAGTGATGATGTTTCTGGTGGAGCACCGACGCAAGGTCAAGACTGGCAAGTGATTTCGGAAGAAGACAAAGAAAAGACTGTTGATCCAAGATTGGCAGGACTTGCAAAGTTTTTTGACAAATAATCGGAAGACTGGTTCAGGCCTTCATATGAAAATAACTATTTCTTTTAAGGAGGTGGGAAGAATGGCTGTACCTTTTAGAAGAACTTCTAAAACAGTAAAAAGAAAGCGTCGTACGCATTTCAAATTATCAGTACCTGGTATGGTAGAGTGCCCAAGCTGTGGTGAAGCGAAATTAGCTCACCGTGTATGTAAAGCATGCGGTACTTACAAAGGTAAAGAAGTAATCAGCAAGTAATTGCGGGAAAATAAACGCAGAAGATATCTTCTGCGTTTATTTTTTTTTGTCTTAATCTTTAGTTGTTGTATTCTATCTTTTCTAGTAACTGCATATGCTTAATAAAAAATGCATAGGGAGGACTAGAGAGATGGCGACAACAAGACAAGATGCTTGGACTGATGATGAAGATTTGCTTCTGGCAGAAGTAGTACTCCGGCATATTCGAGAAGGTGGAACACAACTTTCTGCCTTTAAGGAAGTGGGAAAAAATTTATCACGTACACCAGCAGCATGTGGATTTAGATGGAATTCTTACGTAAGAAAGCAATATAAAGAACGTATTGAGGAAGCAAAGCAACTTCGTAAAGTAGAAAATTATGAAGTGAAAGAGACGAAGGTGTTAGAACCTACGTCAATTACGTTGAATGATGTTATTGACTTCTTGCAAAATTATAAAGATGAAAACTCTTTAACGGTGTTGCAACAACAAGTTGAATCATTACAAACAGAAAGAGAGCGTCTTCTGGAGCGATTATCAGTATATGAGGAAGAGTATAGAACATTACTTGATTATATCGATCAAAAAAGAAGTGTAATGGTAGTGGAAAGAAACAACGCTCGCTCGAATGAAAAGTTAGAGAAGCTTAAAAAATAAAAAACAGCTGTTATACAGCTGTTTTTTTTATTTATTTATTAAGCCGATTCTTCGTTTGTAACCGCATTCAAATTTGTTTCTGGATGCCAAATATAAAAATCTCCATCAGTTACTGATACGGGGTTGAAACTTAATTTATCCCAAAAACCAGATGAATGAATACGCGCTATCGTTTTAATAGGAAATTGCATTTGTTTCGCATGATTTACAAGCATTTGCCCGAATCCTTGTTTTTGAAAAGTTGGTAATACTTCAAGTTTATAAAGTTCTAGGTAAGGACCTGTAATTTCGAATGGTTCTCCGCCGTTTCTTTTCATATATAGACTCATACGTGCAATTAGTGATCCGCCATAATAAATACCGTAAAATGGAGATTCACTGTCGTTTTCAATAATGTTTGCTTGCAATTCTTCCAGCATAGATAGTTCTTGGGCTCCGCACCCTTTAAATTTTTTAAATTCATCTAACGTTTTATAATTGATGAGCAAGCGCTCAACTTTTGGGAATCCCATTACATCACATCCTTTTCTTATCTCGTTGAATGCAGAAAAGTAAAAATATTTACAATAATAGTATAACTCATTTTTTTATTTTTATGAAGAAGATAGTATATTTCTTTTATTATTTTTTTGAGGATTTGCTAAACTAAGAGTATAAGTGTATTAATAGGCAGTATATACGTAGTGAAAAATGAGAGTGTATTTGTTTGGCAGAGGACAACGAAATTATAGGGCGTGCTCATGTACTTTAAAAAGATATAAAAAAAGGGGGGCGGCAAGGGCGCTTAATGTGAATCCCTTGTGTGAAAATGAAAATTGGAATTGTCGGACCAGGTGCTATTGGTCTATTGTATACATTTTATTTACAAAAAAGTAACCAAAATGTTACGTTGTTTACAAGAACAGCTAAGCAGGCTGAAGAGTTAAATGAAACAGGTGTAACTTGTATTAGAGATAGAACATGTGAAACAGTATATCCATCTGTTTTACCGATAGAAAGTATGGTAGCGCAAAATTTAGATTATATATTTATTGCTGTGAAGCAATATCATATAGATGACATACTACCGTTTGTGGAAGGGGCAGCATCATTAATCTTTTTGCAAAACGGAATGTCACATCTTCAAAAGATGCTGAACATAGGGTGTGAAAATATAGCTGTTGGTATTGTAGAACATGGTGCGAAAAAAGAGGGAGGGCATATCGTTCATCATACTGGAGTTGGGGTAACGAAATTTGGAGTGGTTTGTGGTCAATCTATACATTTCGAAAGTGTATTCCATTCTTTTCCCGTGTCTTATTTTCCAGTTCAAATAGAAACGGATTGGAAAGAGATTATGCATAAAAAATTAGTGGTAAATGTATGTATCAATCCGTTGACGGCGTTATTGGGAGTTAAGAATGGTGAATTAACCAAGAATCGTTTTTTTTATCAAATGATGGAGCAAGTGTTTCAGGAGGTCGCCTTTCTTATTAGAGGAGAAAAAGAGATGGTATGGCAAATGGTACGCAATGTGTGTGAAGGAACGTCTCGTAATACATCCTCTATGCTAGCCGATGTAAGAGCGAATAGACAGACGGAAATTAATGCGATTGTTGGATATGTATTAGAAGAGGCTAAGAAACAGCAACGACCAGTTCCGACACTTCAATTTTTGTTCGATGCAATAAAAGGGTTAGAAACAAGAGTATAAGTGTTATTCTTTGCTTTTACGTGAAACATTGACTACAATGTGGATTGGTGAGAGAACTGGATACGAAAGGAAGAATTATATGGAGATAAAAGAAATCTCTGTTCCGCAACAAGGTGTTGTAGCGGACTATATGAACGGTAAAAAAGAGATACAGTCATGTTTTGATTATATGTTAACAGAAGATGCTTTTAAACAGCGTTTACATGATTTGCGTGAAAGGGAGTTTTTCCGCCAAGATGTAGTAGCGCATTTATTAGAATATAATACAAAATTACAAGCGGGAGAATCTACACTTCAAAATGTAAAAGCGCTTGGAGATGAAAATACATATGTTGTAATAGCTGGACAACAAGCGGGGTTATTAACTGGACCGCTTTATACAATTCATAAAGTTATTTCAATTTTAAAGCTTGCAAAGGAAAAAGAAGAAAGTTTAGGGGTGAAAGTTGTCCCTGTCTTCTGGATTGCGGGTGAAGACCATGATATGGATGAGATTAACCATACTTTTTTAGCGAAAAATAAAAAGATGAAAAAAACTATTTTTTATGATCGTAATCCGAAAAAGGCGAGTGCTTCTGAGTCTGAACTTTCTGTTGAAGATTGTAGAAATTGGATTGAAGAGATTTTTAAAACATATCCAGAAACAAATTTTACAAAGGATGTATTAAAATTTGTTGATGATGCTTTGGAAAAATCGAATACGTATGTAGATTTCTTTGCTCATCTTATTACGAAAATCTTTGCTAATTCTGGTTTAATCCTTGTTGATTCACATCATCCTGAATTAAGAAAGTTAGAAATTCCATTTTTTAAGCGAATTATAAGTAAGTATAAAGAGGTACAAGAGGGCCTTCGTAATCAGCAGGAAGTAATTAAAGAACTAGGATACAAACCGATTATTGAAACGAAGTCTCATGCAGTGCATATATTTATGGAAATAGATAATGAACGAGTATTGCTTGAAGAGCATCAAGGTAAGTTTGTTGGAAAGGATGGGGCGCATTCATTTTCATACGAAGAGTTGATTGAAGAGATGGAGAGAAATCCGGCACGTTTTAGTAATAATGTTGTAACACGTCCTCTTATGCAAGAGTATGTATTTCCTACGCTCGCATTTATTGGAGGTCCAGGGGAATTAGCTTATTGGAGTGAATTACAACAAGTATTCCATACTGTCGGTTTTCAAATGCCACCTGTCGTTCCTCGTCTTACAATTACTTATGTGGAGAGATGTATAGCGACAGATTTATTCGATCTGCAATTGAGAGAAAGTGATCCGTTTTTAAATGATGTCGATAAACTGCGTGAAAACTGGTTGTCTAATCAAATAGAGGAACCGATTGATAATCATTTTGAAAAGGCGAAAAAAGAAATTGCCGATATTCATACATCTTTACAGCAATTTGTAAAGAAAATAGAGCCGGGGTTAAGTGCGTTTGCAGGGAAAAACGAATTGAAAATTAATGAACAAATTGAACTGCTGGAAAGAATGTTGAAAAGAAATGTTGAGAAAAAGTATGAGGTTCAGCTAAATAAATTTCGCCGTATACAATTCGCACTTCGTCCATTAGGTGCGCCGCAAGAACGTGTGTGGAATGTATGTTATTATTTAAATCAGTTTGGTTTGGATTTCGTTGATCGTGTAATGGAAAACCCTTTTTCTTGGGACGGAAAACATCATGTTATAAAACTATAAAATCTTGCTCCTTGGAGCAGGATTTTATTTTTATTCCGTTGAATTTACTGTGAAGTGATTTTTTTCTGAATTATCAATCAAAAAAATAGATGTGATAATTGTGTTGGATACTTAAATATATGACAAAATAGCACAAAATGTAAACGTATTATTCGCTTTTTCGACAGTTTTTTATTTAAATTCCCGCAAAAGATGATAAAATTTAGTATATAATAAAAGAAAATAGCGATTTGTATAGTATGTTGCCTTTATTGGTAAGTTAAATGAGTCGTTCTTTCGTATTATTTCATTCTCTAAGCGTGAAAGATGTGTTTAGAGGAAGGGATACATTCAACATAATTAATTGGAAAAAGAGTAGGTGCAACAATGTTTAAACACGTAACAGTGCTTTTAAAGGAAACAGTAGACGGCTTAGATATAAAGCCAGATGGTACATATGTAGATTGTACACTGGGGGGAGGAGGACATAGTTCTTATTTATTATCCCAATTAACTGAAGGTGGAAAATTAATAGCGTTTGATCAAGATGAGATAGCGATTCAAAACGCGAAAGAAAAGTTCTCTTCATACGGTGAACAGTTTATAACAGTAAAGAGTAACTTCCGCTATTTAGCTGAAAAACTGCAGGAAATAGGTATAACAGAAGTAGACGGTATTTTATTTGATTTAGGTGTTTCATCCCCACAATTAGATACACCAGAGCGAGGCTTTAGTTATCATCATGATGCACCGTTAGATATGCGGATGGATCAAGATGCCCCATTAACAGCATATGATGTTGTAAATAGTTGGTCATATGAACAACTTGTAAGGATTTTCTTCCAATACGGTGAAGAGAAATTTTCAAAACAAATTGCAAGAAAAATTGAAGCTTATCGTGAGAATAAAGCTATTGAAACGACAGGAGAATTAGTAGAGCTAATTAAAGAAGGTATTCCGGCTCCTGCTCGTAGAACTGGTGGGCATCCTGCTAAGCGAGTGTTTCAGGCAATTCGTATAGCTGTAAATGATGAATTAAAAGTATTTGAAGAAGCATTGGAATCTGCTATTGAGATGGTTAAGCCAGGTGGAAGAGTTAGTGTTATAACATTCCATTCATTAGAAGATCGTATTTGTAAAACAACGTTTAAGCGAAATAGTACTACGCCACAATTGCCGCCAGGATTACCGATTATTCCTGATGAATTTAAGCCAAAATTAAAGCTTATTACAAGAAAACCGATTTTACCTTCTGATATAGAGCTAGAAGAAAATAATCGTGCGCGTTCTGCGAAGTTGAGAATCGCTGAAAAACGATAAAAGGGAGAGAGAGGTATGACTAATTTAGCTGTAAAGTACAAACAACAAGCGCAAGAAGAGGTGCAAATTCAAACGCCCCCACAGCAGATGGTTAAGCCGAAAGTTAAAGCGAAAATTACAAGAATCGAAAAACTGTTGTATGTAGCGTTTATTGGCTTTTTATTGTATGCCTGTGTCGCGTTTATTGGAAATAAAGCAGGCCTTTATCAAGTTAATGTAGAAGCAGCGACGATAGAAGAAAAAATTGTACAGCAGCAAAAAGAAAATCAAGAATTACAAGCTGAAGTAGAGAAGTTAAGTCGCTATGAACGAATCGCTGAAGTTGCAAAAAAACACGGGCTAGAAATTAATGCGAATAATGTGAAAGGCCTCAAATAAGGCAATAGGTGTGAAGGAACGATGAAGAAGAATATGACTAAATTTCATACCAATAAGGGAGCAGGTTATTTTATGATATTTTTCCTCCTGCTCTTTTTGCTGTTATTAGCCCGATTTTTTTACATACAATCAACAGGAACAGTTCATAATCAAGATTTAGATGCACTTGCTAAACAAAAGCATAGTAAAACAGGAGTTCTTGAAGCGAACAGAGGAACCATTTATGATCAAAACGGTCATGTGTTAGCGCAAGACGCAAACTCTTATAAAATAGTAGCCGCCCTAAAAGGTGCTAACTCTGTTGAGAATAAAGAAGATACTGCAAAGAAAATTGCAGGAGTACTTGGAAAAGGCGAAGAGGATATTTTAGCTTCTTTAAATAAGGAAGGTAGAAGTCAAGTCGAATTTGGAACGTTAGGTAAGGATTTGACGAAAGAAAAGAAGGAACAAATAGAAGCGTTGAAGTTGCCGGGAATATCTTTTATTACAGAAAATGCAAGGGTGTATCCAAACGGTGATTTCGCATCTTACGTTATAGGTCATGCAAAACCAAATGAGAATGGAACCTCGGTAGGTCAATTTGGCATAGAGAAAAGCTTGGATAAATATTTAAGTGCTTCTAACGGAGAAGTAGCATATACAGGTGACCGTAAAGGTGTGTCTCTTGATGGTGGAAAAGTTAATGTAAAGGCACCTAAAAATGGAGATAACGCGTATTTAACAATTGATCACCGTGTCCAAAGTTATTTAGAAGACGCGATGAAAGCAGCAAGTAAGCAATATGAACCAGAAAGTTTAATAGGGATTGTTGCAGATCCGAAAACTGGAAAAATATTAGCGACGTCTACTAAACCTAGTTATGACCCTAATGATCGTCAAATTAAATATTTCTTCAATGACGCAATTGCCAATGCATTTGAACCTGGATCAACAATGAAAATTTTCACGTTAGCGGCAGCTATTAATGAAGGTGTGTACAAAGGGCAAGATTATTATCAGTCCGGGACATATCAAGTCGGAAATAGGAAAATAAAAGATCATAACGGCGGTGCTGGTTGGGGCTCTATCACGTTTGATGAAGGGGTAGAACGTTCTTCAAACGTAGCGTTTGCAATTTTAGGAGATCAAAAACTTGGTCCAGAACGTTTCCGAAAATATATTCATAGTTTTGGATTAGATGAAAAAACGAACATTGATTTATCAGGTGAAGGATCGAATACAATTTTATTTGATCAGCAAATACAACAAGTGACAACAGCTTTTGGACAAGGTTCCACTGTAACACCAATTCAGCTTGTACAAGCTGCAACAGCTATTGCAAATGATGGGAAAATGATGAAACCTTATGCAATTGATAAAATTGTAGATCCGATAACAGGGAAAGTAAAATTAGAACATAAGCCAGAAGAAGTAGGAAAACCTGTTACAAAGGAAACAGCAGCGCAAGTAAGACAGTTATTAGAACGTGTTGTTACATCTCCGAAAGGTACAGGGACAGCTTATAAAATTGATGGATATTCAGTTGGTGGTAAAACAGGTACAGCGCAAATTCCGGATGGAAAAGGCGGCTATATGACAGGAAGACAGAATTATATATTCTCATTCTTAGGTATGGCACCAATGGACGACCCACAACTTGTTGTTTATGTAGCTGTAAAACAGCCGAAATTAAAAGATGATGAGAACGGTGCACAGCCTTTAGCTGATATTTTTAAATATGTAACAAAAAATAGTTTAGAGTATTTAAAGATTAAGCCAAATGAAGTGAAAGATCCGAAAAAACATCTGAAAGAGCAACAAACTACTGTTCCAGATGTAACTGGTAAAACGATGGCTGAAGCGGAGAAAGCAATTGATAAAGCAAAACTTCGTCCAATCGTATTAGGTGAAGGGAAAGTACAGCAACAAGTACCAAAAGCGACTGAACAAACATTGAAAGGCGACCGAGTCTTCTTGGTAGGAGATAAGCCTACAATGCCAAATATACAAGGATGGGCACTGCGTGATGTTATGAATTTAGCGAAGACATTACAGCTTAACTTGAAGCCTTCTGGTACAGGATACGTAACAGAACAAAGTGTGGCGGAAGGAACATTATTACAACCTGGTACAGAATTAGGTGTCACACTCGTACCGCCACTCGAACCACAACAAGAAGCAGAAAAGCCGTAATGGTAAAAGAGAAGAAGTTCTAATTAAATAAGTACAAGCATATATTGGAACAAGCTAGGCGTAAGGGAGGCTTGTTCCGATATGCGTGTATCAAATGTAACAGTTAGAAAACGACTTATTTTTATACTTATATCAGGTATACTTATCTTCACTATTATCGATATTCGTCTTGGATATGTGCAATTTTTTCTTGGGAATATGTTAACGGATCGTGCGAAAGATTCATGGAGTCGTAATATTACTTTTGAACCCGAACGTGGGAAAATTTTAGACCGAAATGGTGTGGAACTTGCCACGAATAAAAGTGCTCCAACTGTCTTTGTTGTACCGAGGCAAATTGAAAAACCAGCAGAGACTGCAGAGAAGTTAGCTGCAGTATTAGGTGTGGAAAAAGATGAGATTTATAAGAGGATTACAAAAAAAGAATCGATTGTAAGGTTAGATAAAGGCGGAAGGAAAATATCACATGACAAAGCGAAAGAGGTACGAGGCTTAAGTTTGAAGGGCGTGTATATCGCAGAGGATTCTATCCGGTACTACCCATTTGGGAATTTTTTATCACATGTATTAGGTTTTGCAGGTAGCGATAACCAAGGTCTTATGGGACTAGAAAAATATTATGATAAGGAGCTAAATGGGGACAAAGGTCATGTGCGTTTTTTTGCAGATGCGAAAGGACAAAGGATGCCTAATGTTGGTGATGATTTCAAAAAACCAGAAGCTGGTTTAAATTTAGGATTAACAATCGATGCGCGTATTACAAGGATTATGGAAAGAGAAATGAATATTGCGGAGTCAACTTATAATCCAGACGGTATGATTGCGATTGCAATGAATCCTAAAAATGGTGAAATTTTAGGTATGTCTAGTCGGCCGAGTTTTGATCCAGCGGATTTTCAAAGTGTCTCTCCAGAAGTGTATAACAGAAATCTACCTGTGTGGAGTACGTATGAGCCTGGTTCAACATTTAAGATCATTACATTAGCTGCAGCATTGAATGAAAATTTAGTAGACTTAGAGAAGGATACGTTTTATGATGATGGAGCAGCTGAAGTCGGTGGAGCTAGATTGAAATGCTGGAAAGCAGGAGGTCATGGCAGTCAAACGTTTTTAGAAGTCGTTCAAAACTCATGTAACCCGGGATTTATTGAACTTGGTGATCGCCTTGGTAAAGACCGATTATTTAAATACATTCGTAATTTTGGTTTTGGGCAGAAGACTGGAATTGACTTGCAAGGTGAAGGCAGTGGGATTTTATTTAATTTAGATAAAGTTGGTCCAGTAGAGCAAGCAACAACTTCATTCGGCCAAGGGGTTTCTGTTACACCAATTCAACAAGTAGCAGCTGTAGCGGCGGCTGTAAATGGTGGAACATTGTATCAGCCGTATATAGCTAAGGAGTTTATTGATCCAAAAAATAATCAAGTTGTTAGTAAAAAGACACCTGTTGAGAAAAGAAAAGTTATTTCCAAGGAAACTTCAGAAAAAGTTCGTTATGCATTAGAGAATGTTGTAGCGAAAGGTTCTGGTAAAGGAGCTTATATTGATGGATATCGTGTAGGTGGAAAAACGGGTACTGCTCAAAAGGTGAAAGATGGTAAATATTTAGAGAATAATTATATTGTATCTTTTATCGGATTTGCTCCAGCGGATGATCCAGAGATTGTTGTGTATGTTGCTGTGGATAATCCAAAAGGGGTTACACAGTTTGGTGGAGTGGTAGCAGCTCCAATTGTCGGGAATATCCTTCGAGATGCTCTTCCTGTTATGGGAGTGAAACCGAGAAAAGAACAAGTTGAGAAAGAATATAAATGGGGCGATACACCAACTGTGGAAGTTCCGAATTTAATTGGAATGAAAAAGAAAGACTTACAAACACAACTCGTCGATTTGCAGCTTGATATAAGTGGAGATGGAGAGAAAGTAATTAAGCAATCACCAGAAGCGGGAGCTAAAGTAAAAGAAGGCTCAAAAATTAGAATTTACTTCGGGAATTAAAGGTAACATAGTACGTTTTATGGTACAATTGGTGGAAGTGAGTTCTTTATAGAACAGTTACTTAATGTGAGACAATAAGTGTCTCATTCATAAATAGGCCAGTAGCACTTACCTCCTTATATAGGAGGTAATGTGTTGCTTACTGAAAAAAAGATAAATAAACAATGTAGAGAGGGTTTAGTGAAATGAAGTTGCATACACTTTTATCATGTTTGCATGATTTTCCAGTTGTTCCAAAAGAAAATCCAGAAATCACATCTATAGAAGCTGATTCACGTAAAGTGAAAGAAGGAAGCTTATTTGTATGTATGAAAGGATATACGGTTGATAGCCATGATTTTGCTAAGCAAGCAGCGGCACAAGGAGCGGCTGCTATTGTTGCGGAAAGACCAATTGATGTTGACGTTCCAGTTGTACTTGTGAAAAATACTTTTCGTTCGTTAGCGGTTTTAGCTGATTATTTTTATGGTCAACCGACACACAAGTTACATTTAATCGGAATTACAGGTACAAATGGAAAGACAACAACATCGCATATTATGGATGAGATTATGCGAGCACATGGTCATAAAACAGGGCTAATTGGGACGATTAATATGAAAATCGGTGATGAAACATTTGAGGTGAAAAATACAACACCAGATGCACTAACACTTCAACAGACGTTTTCAAAAATGGTTGAACAAGGTGTGGACAGCACGGTAATGGAAGTTTCGTCACATGCGTTAGATCTTGGTCGTGTACACGGATGTGATTACGATGTAGCGGTGTTTACGAATTTAACACAAGATCATTTAGATTATCATAAAACGATGGAAGAATATAAACATGCAAAAGGGTTACTATTTGCACAGCTTGGCAATAGTTATAATCATAATCGTGAAAAGTACGCTGTGCTGAATAGCGATGATAATGTAACAGAAGAGTATATGAGAAGTACTGCAGCAACAGTTGTAACATATGGTATTGATACAACAAGTGACATTATGGCAAAAAATATCGTTATGACGAGTGGCGGGACTACATTTACGCTTGTCACACCGTATGAAAGTGTAAATGTTACGATGAAATTAATAGGTAAATTCAATGTATATAACGTACTTGCAGCAACAGCAGCAGGACTTGTTTCGGGTGTGAAATTACAAACAATCATTGCTGTTATAAAAGAACTAGCTGGGGTTCCAGGACGTTTTGAAGTTGTTGATGGCGGACAAAATTATACAGTTATTGTTGATTACGCGCATACGCCAGATAGTTTAGAAAATGTATTAAAAACTGCAAAACAATTTGCAAAAGGTGATGTGTATTGTATCGTTGGTTGTGGCGGCGATAGGGATCGAACAAAGAGACCGATAATGGCAAGTGTTGCAACAAAATATGCAACTCATGCAATTTATACATCAGATAATCCAAGAAGTGAAGATCCAGCGGCTATTTTAGATGATATGGTACAGGGTGCAAGTGGGAATAATTATGAAGTGATTATTGATAGAAAAGAAGCGATACACCATGCGATCGCTAATGTGAAAGCAGATGATATCATTATTATTGCTGGTAAGGGTCATGAAACGTATCAAATTATTGGTAAAGAAGTTCATCATTTTGATGATCGTGAAGTTGCGAAAGAAGCAATTACAGGGCGTTTAAACAACGAAGAGTAACAACGTGAGAGGAGGACTACATGTGCTTGAGCAAGGTTTATTAGTAACGGCTGGGGTAGCATTCTTAATTTCTGTTGCCCTTTCGCCATTGTTTATTCCATTTTTAAGAAAATTAAAGTTCGGACAGAGTATTCGTGATGAGGGACCAAAGTCACATCAAAAAAAATCAGGGACACCGACAATGGGCGGTATTGTCATATATGTATCTATGATGGTCACTTCACTTATTATGGCGATTAAGTTTAATCATTTAGGTGCAGAGGTTTCGTTATTATTATTAGTGACATTTGGTTATGGATTGATTGGATTTTTAGATGACTACATAAAGGTAGTTAAGAAGAGAAATCTTGGTTTAACATCAAAACAAAAATTAGTAGGTCAGCTTGTTATTGCTATTGCGTTCTTTTTAATTGGAAAAGGGCAAGCATTTCACACATATATCATGATTCCAGGTACGGATGTTAAGTTTGAATTAGGTTGGGCGTATTTTGTACTTGTACTATTTATGCTAATCGGTGGCTCGAATGCGGTTAACTTAACTGATGGTTTAGATGGTTTATTATCAGGAACAGCGGCTATTGCATTTGGAGCATTTAGTATTATTGCAGTAGCACAAGAACAATTTGGAGTTGCGATATTCTGTATGGCAGTTGTCGGAGCAGTACTGGGATTTTTAGTATTCAACGCGAATCCAGCAAAAGTATTTATGGGGGATACAGGTTCCTTAGCTTTAGGTGGAGCTATCGCAGCTGTAGCAATTTTATTAAAACAAGAATTACTACTTGTAATTATTGGTGGAGTATTCGTAATGGAAACTTTATCTGTTATTATTCAAGTTATTTCGTTTAAAACAACAGGAAAACGTGTCTTTAAAATGAGTCCATTACACCACCATTATGAATTATGTGGTTGGTCAGAATGGCGCGTTGTTGTAACGTTTTGGTCTGTAGGATTTTTATTAGCTGTGTTAGGAATTTATATCGGGGTGTGGATGTAATTGAAAACTGTAACTGAATTTCAAAATAAAAATATTCTTGTATTAGGCATTGCAAAGAGTGGTTATGCAGCAGCTACTTTGTTGCAAAAATTAGGGGCGAATGTCATTGTAAATGACGGAAAGCCTTTAGCAGACAATGTACTTGCTGCAGAATTACAAGCAAAAGGAATGGACGTTGTATGCGGTGGCCATCCTTTAGAATTATTAGAGAGAAATATTTCTCTTGTCGTTAAAAATCCAGGAATCCCGTATTCTAATCCAATATTAGTTGCTGCGAAAGAAAAAGAAATTCCAATTGTTACGGAAGTTGAATTAGCATATCGTATTTCAAAAGCACCATTTGTTGGAATTACAGGGTCTAATGGTAAAACGACGACAACAATGCTGACATTTGAAATGTTAAAAGAGGGACAAAAGCATCCTGTTATTGCAGGGAATATAGGAACTGTAGCTTGTGAAGTAGCACAGGATGCAAAAGAAAATGAAGTTGTAGTTACAGAGCTTTCATCGTTCCAATTGATGGGAGTAGAATCGTTCCAACCTAAAATTGCAGCGTTCTTAAACTTATTTGAAGCCCACTTAGATTATCATGGGACGAAGAAGGAATATGGTTTAGCAAAAGCAAATGTTTTTAAAAACCAAACAGAAAACGATTATAGTGTAATAAATGCGGATGATGCAGATGTGATGGAGTTATCTGCGGATACTAAAGGTCAAAAAATCCTGTTTTCGACAACGAAAGAAATTGAAGATGGCGCGTGTATAAAAGATAACGCTCTTTATTTCAAAGGTGAAAAAGTTGTTGAAGTAAGTGATATCGTTTTACCTGGTCAACATAATCTAGAAAATATTTTAGCTGCGATGAGTATTGCGAAATTATTAGGTACTTCTAATGAAGCAATTACGGTCGTGTTAAAACGTTTTACTGGTGTAAAACATCGTTTAGAATATGTAACAACGATTAACAACCGTAAGTTTTATAATGATTCAAAAGCAACGAATATGTTAGCGACTGAGAAAGCACTATCTGCGTTTACACAACCGATTGTGTTACTAGCAGGTGGGCTTGATCGCGGAAATGAATTCGATGATTTAATTCCGTATTTCAAAAATGTAAAAGCGATTGTAACATTTGGACAAACAGCTCCCAAACTAGTAAGAGCGGCAGAAAAAGCGGGATTAGATATAATTGAAAGTGTCGATACTTTAGATGAAGCAGTGGTGAAAGCTTATGCTCATTCTAAAGAAGATGATGTTGTTCTTCTTTCTCCAGCGTGTGCAAGCTGGGATCAATTTAAAACATTTGAAGAAAGAGGAGACATTTTTATACAAGCTGTGCATAAACTTATATAAAGTAAATCAAAACATCAGTAGGCTAACACCTACTGATGTTTTGTTACATAGGGCAAAAGGTTCTGCCTAAAGAGGTGGTGTTTGTGGGTAATGAAGAAAACGCCTGATTTTATTCTCATCATCGTAACACTTTCATTGTTGACAATCGGAATGATTATGGTTTATAGTGCGAGTGCAGTTTGGGCCTCTTATAAAATGGGGGACTCATTCTTTTTTGCCAAAAGACAATTACTGTTTGCGGGTCTTGGTGTAGTAGCTATGTTTTTTATTATGAAAATTGATTATTGGGTGTGGCGTACGTATTCAAAAGTAATTTTGCTAGTTTGCTTCATTCTTCTTATTCTCGTTCTTATTCCTGGAGTAGGTCTTGTTCGAGGAGGAGCACGAAGTTGGATTGGGATCGGAGCATTTTCGATTCAACCGTCAGAATTTATGAAGTTTGCGATGATTATTTTCTTGGCAAAGTTTTTAGCGGAACGGCAAAAATTGATTACATCTTTTAAACGTGGTTTATTACCGGCTCTTAGTTTTGTGTTTCTTGCTTTTGGGATGATTATGTTACAGCCAGACCTTGGGACAGGAACGGTAATGGTTGGGACATGTATCATTATGATATTTATTTCGGGAGCGAGGGTCTTTCACTTTGCGATGTTTGGTTTGCTTGGTGTAGCAGGGTTTGTAGGGTTAATCGCATCAGCACCGTATCGAATGAAGCGCATTACATCATATTTAGACCCGTGGGCAGATCCGCTTGGAAGTGGATTTCAAATTATCCAATCATTACTCGCAATTGGACCCGGTGGATTATTTGGACTTGGGCTTGGACAAAGTAGACAAAAATTTCTTTATTTACCTGAACCACAAACTGACTTTATATTTGCAATCTTATCCGAGGAATTAGGTTTTATTGGTGGTTCATTTGTGTTATTATTATTTAGTCTATTATTATGGCGCGGGATTCGTATCGCATTAGGAGCGCCAGATTTATATGGTACGTTTTTAGCAGTAGGTATTGTGGCGATGATTGCGATTCAAGTAATGATTAATGTTGGTGTTGTAACAGGACTGATGCCCGTTACGGGTATTACCTTGCCGTTTTTAAGTTATGGTGGATCAAGTTTGACATTAATGTTAATGGCAGTAGGTGTATTATTAAATATAAGTCGCCATTCTCGCTACTAAACCCTGTTTATAAGACAGGGTTTTTCGTATGTGTGTAAAAATGCAATATGTATATAGAAATAAATATAATGGAAATAAGAAAAGAGAAGCGGAGGAGTTAGTAGTGCGTGTATTAGTGAGTGGTGGGGGTACTGGTGGTCATATTTATCCAGCTCTTGCTTTAATTAGAGAAATAAAAAAGTTAAATCCAGAAGCAAGATTTTTATATATTGGTACGGAAAATGGACTAGAGAGTACAATCGTTCCAAAAGCAGGTATACCATTTCAATCTATTGTTATAAGCGGATTTAAACGAAAAATATCATTAGATAATGTGAAAACAGTAATGCGTTTTCTAAAAGGTGTACAGGATAGTAAACGATATATTCGTCGTTTTAATCCGGATATCGTAATTGGAACGGGTGGATATGTATGTGGACCAGTTGTATACGCTGCAGCCAAATTAGGTATTCCGACTATTGTACATGAACAAAATAGTGTACCAGGTGTAACGAACAAATTTTTAAGTCGTTATGTTGATAAAGTTGCTGTTTGTTTTGAAGCAGCTACAGAGCATTTTCCAGAGTCAAAAGTGGTAATGACAGGTAATCCGCGAGCATCAGAGGTAATGGATCAAAATGGAATGAAAGGGAAACGTTCAGTTGGGCTTTCTCTTCCTAAAAAGTCTGTACTTATATTTGGTGGAAGTCGTGGGGCTAGACCGATTAACGATGCCTTCGTTGAAGCAATTGAACAGTTTGGGAACAAAAGCTACGAAATACTATATGTAACAGGTGAAGTACATTATGACAAAGTGATGGAAGCCGTGAAGCAAAAAGGGAACCCGAACAATGTTATTATTAAGCCGTTCATTCATAATATGCCAGAGGTACTAACTGGTGTAGACCTTGTTGTTTCAAGGGCTGGGGCAACAACACTTGCAGAATTAACAGCGTTAGGAAAACCAAGTGTGTTAATACCGAGTCCGTACGTAACAAATAATCATCAGGAAAAGAATGCACGTTCAGTTGTTGATAAAGGAGCGGCAAAAATGTTACTTGAAAAAGATTTAACAGCTGAAACACTTATTCGTGATATTGATGAGATTTTATTGGATGCACAAACATTACAAAATATGAAGCTAGCTGCTAAGAAACTAGGTATTCCAGATGCAGCAAATAAGCTGTATGAAGTAATGAATAAGCTTGTAAAAAAATAAAGTGAGGCTTTAATCAGTGGGGAGTGATTCTCTCTCGTTGATTATTACCTTTCACTAATCGGATGTTTACTGGCATCCCGATACCGCCTAACTTCTTTGTTACCGCCGAATTTTGATTTAGGAGCTGTAATGCCCGTAAATAGAGGGATAACGTTAGGTGAACGCCCTGCATATTATTGTCATAAGGAGACTTAATATGGGGGAGATTGTCTATGGAACAATTAGTAAATGAGCTTATAGAAGCAGACGTTGGTCGTGTTTTAGTTAACGAGTCGTTAGCGCGTTATACAACTATGAAAATAGGTGGACCAGCGGATATTTTAATTGTGCCTAAGCATGTAGCCGGTATTGAAAAAACATTACAGTTAGTAAAGCAATACAAAACGAAGTGGACTGTAATTGGGCGCGGTTCAAACCTTCTTGTATCTGATCGAGGCATAGAAGGTGTTGTTATTCGTTTAGGAGAAGGATTAGATCACTTAGAGGTCGAAAAACATAAGGTAAGAGTTGGTAGTGGATATTCTCTTATTAAATTGTCAACTTTACTTAGTCGTCAAGGGTTAGCTGGATTGGAGTTTGCAAGCGGTATTCCAGGAAGTGTCGGTGGTGCAGTATATATGAATGCAGGTGCACATAAATCGGATATATCGAGTGTATTATCGAAGGCTCTCATTCTGTTTGAAGACGGTACAATTGACTGGTTAACGAATAAAGAACTGGAGTTTTCTTATCGGGCATCTGTATTGCAAACGAAACGGCCTGGTATTGTTTTAGAGGCGGAGTTTCAATTACAGGCGGGAAAACGTGAAGAAATTGTACGTAGCATGCAAAATAATAAAGATTACCGCCGTGAAACGCAACCATGGAATCACCCGTGTGCAGGAAGTATATTTCGGAATCCAATCCCACATTTTGCAGGCGATTTAGTAGAAAAAGCAGGGCTTCGTGGTTATAGGATTGGTGGAGCTCAAATTTCTCAAATGCATGGCAATTTTATTGTTAATACCGGGGGAGCTTCAGCGCAAGATGTATTGTCCTTAATTGAATTAATAAAACATACAATTAAGGATAAATTTGATGTAGATATGCACACAGAAGTAGAAATCATTGGAAGATAACGGTTATTCGTTCCGCTCATTATCATTTATGTTATAATAAGAAGATAAGAACGGCATGAGGAACATGCCGTTCTTTATGTTACATAGGGGGATCGTACATGAATAATAGTAAAGTGATTAAACTACAAGATCGTGTACCAAAATTGAAAAATCAAAAGAAAAAAAACAAAAAAAATGTTAATCATCGATTGATTTTATACATATCAATTTTATTTTTATTAGTGCTCTTTTTAATTTATTTTCGGTCTCCGCTTAGTAATATAAAAAAGATTAGTGTGTTTGGAAATCATTATATGACGGATGAGCAAGTAATGAAGGATTCAGGCGTGACATATGATACAAGTTATTTCCGAGTGACAGCACATAAAGCTGAAGAAAACTTAACGAAGCGAAAAGAAATTAAAGCAGTAAATGTAAAAAAACGTTTTCCAAACAAGATTGATGTTCATATTGAAGAATATTTAACGATTGGTTATATAAATAAAGAGGGAAAATTACAACCGTTATTAGAGAATGGAAAAACACTTGATGTACTACCTAATGGAAAACTTCCTGTTGCAGCACCGATTTTCGAACCTTTTAAAGAAGAGAAAATGAAGGAGTTAATCGCTGAACTAGAAAAATTAACACCAGCTATTTTAAAATCTATTTCGGAGATTCGCTATTCTCCAACGAATGCGAATGAAGATCATCTTACTTTATATATGAATGAAGGTTATGAAGTGAGCACTACGATTCAAAATTTCGCAAAACGTATGGAAGCCTATCCGCTTATTTTAAAAACAATTGAACCAGGTAAGAAGGTATTAATTGATTTAGAAGTAGGTGCATATACGAAAGAATTAGGTGCGGGAGAAAAAAAAGAATAGAATGGTAGTTTTCGTTGCTTATAGCAGAAAAAACAAAACAAACGTTCTATTATATGCATACGAATTTAGAAGAATGGTTCATTTGATGAAAAATATGTAAAAATTCTTAGATTCATACTAGTATTGGTACAAGTTTCACTTTTCTATGAGTACATCTTAGTGTAGACTTATACTTGGCGGTAAACTTTACACTCGAAATAGAATTATTTCAAGATAAGCAGTTATTCATAGTTTACTGCGATATTCTTAATTGAATGCTAAATAAAAATAAGAAAAATATAGGGTTAAAAAAGGGAAACGTATAAAGACGTTGAATATTTTTCTTATAAATAGTAAAGTTGCGATTGTTGTTCCATATATTGAGTTGTATGGTATAAATAAAGAAGGAGGTGCCAAAGAATGAACAGCAATGAAATATATGTTAGTCTTGACATCGGTACATCCAATGTTAAAGTCATCATTGGTGAAATGGTTAATGACAGCTTAAACATTATTGGTGTTGGAAATGTAAAATCAAATGGTTTAAAGAAGGGATCGATAGTTGATATAGACGAGACTGTTCGATCAATTAAAAAAGCAATTGAACAAGCTGAGCGTATGGTGGGAATCCACATTGAGCAAGTTGTAGTAGGTGTCAATGCAAACCAGGTACAGCTACTTCCTTGTCACGGAGTAGTCGCTGTTTCAAATGAAGATCGTGAAATCGGGAATGAAGATGTCTTACGCGTTCTAGATGCAGCACAAGTTGTGTCAATTGCTCCAGAACGTGAGTTTATTGATGTGGTACCTCGACAGTTCATCGTAGACGGTCTTGACGAGATTAACGATCCACGCGGGATGATCGGTGTAAGATTAGAAATGGAAGGCACACTTATTACAGGCTCGAGAACTTTACTACATAACCTACTTCGTTGTGTAGAAAAAGCAGGTCTTGAAATTGTTGATATTTGTCTTCAACCTTTAGCGGCTGCAACAGTTGCTATATCTTCAGATGAAAAAAATAGAGGAGTAGCCCTTGTTGATATGGGGGGAGGATCTACAACTTTATCTATTTTTAAAGACGGAGAGTTACAAGCGACGAGCGTATTACCATTAGGTGGAGACCATATAACGAAGGATATTGCAATTGGGTTGAAAACTTCAACAGAAAATGCAGATCAAATTAAGTTGAAATATGGACATGCTTTTTATGATACAGCATCTGAAGAAGAGATGTTTACGGTTCCTATTATGGGAAGTGATCAAACAGAACAATATTCTCAGTTGGAATTATCGGATATAATAGAGGCTCGTGTAGAGGAAATTTTAATGTTTGTTCAAGATGAAGTGCGTAAGTTAGGAGTAAAGCAAGTGGCTTCTGGTTATGTACTAACTGGCGGAATTGCTTCTATGCCAGGTGTTCTTGATCTTGCATATGATATTTTACATGAAAATGTTCGTGTAGCAACTCCTGATTATATTGGTGTGCGTGAGCCCCAATATACAAGCGGAGTTGGATTAATTAAACATTCTTATCAAAAAGCTAAATTACGTGGGAAAAATGTGCAGGAAAAGCAAGAGCATTTTGAAACAGTACCAGCACCAGCACCAACGCCGGTACAACAGCAACCTGCGAAACAAAAAACTCGTAATCAAAACAATAATAATCAAAATGATGACCGTATGATGTCAAAAGTAAAACGTGTATTCCGTTATTTATGGGATTAAAATTGGACACGAAAAATGAGGTTCTAGGGGGATTTCGACATGTTAGAGTTTGATACTACTCAAGATCAATTAGCGAATATAAAAGTTATCGGTGTCGGCGGTGGCGGAAACAATGCTGTAAACCGTATGATTGAACACGGTGTACAAGGTGTAGACTTTATCGCTGTGAACACTGATGCACAAGCATTAAATCTATCAAAAGCTGAAACGAAAATGCAAATTGGTGGAAAATTAACGCGTGGACTTGGTGCAGGCGCAAACCCTGAAGTAGGGAAAAAAGCTGCAGAAGAAAGTAAAGAACAGATCCAAGAAGCACTTCGTGGTGCGGATATGGTCTTCGTAACTGCTGGTATGGGCGGTGGAACTGGAACTGGTGCAGCTCCAGTTGTTGCTCAAGTTGCAAAAGAATTAGGTGCTTTAACAGTTGGTGTTGTAACACGTCCATTTACTTTTGAAGGACGTAAACGTGCAACGCAAGCAGCATCTGGTATTGCAGCATTTAAAGAAAATGTAGATACTCTTATTGTAATTCCAAACGATCGCTTATTAGAGATCGTTGATAAAAATACGCCAATGTTAGAAGCATTCCGTGAAGCTGATAACGTATTACGTCAAGGTGTTCAAGGTATTTCGGATTTAATTGCAACGCCAGGTTTAATTAATTTAGACTTTGCAGACGTAAAGACAATTATGTCTAATAGAGGTTCTGCTTTAATGGGTATTGGTTCTGGTAACGGGGAAAATCGTGCTGCAGAAGCTGCGAAAAAAGCGATTTCTAGTCCATTACTAGAAACATCTATTGATGGAGCTCAAGGTGTTATCATGAATATTACGGGTGGCGCTAACTTAAGCTTATATGAAGTACAAGAAGCGGCAGATATCGTAGCCTCAGCTTCAGATCCAGAAGTAAATATGATCTTCGGTTCTGTTATTAACGAAGGATTAAAAGATGATATCGTTGTAACTGTAATTGCAACTGGTTTTGATGATAGCATTGCAACTCAACCACCAAAACCAATTATTCGTCCGAATGCGAACCACACGCAACAACAGCAACAACCAGTAGCTCAACCTTCAAAACAACGTGAAGTAAAACGTGAAATGAAGCGTGAAGAGCCAGTTGTACATGAACGTCATTCAGATTCAGATGATATCGATATTCCAGCATTTTTACGTAACCGTCGTAGACGATAAAAAAAGGAGCTTTCATGCTCCTTTTTTGTTTTTTAAATGGAAAAGACCTGCTAAGCAGGTCTTTTTTTATTTGGTATATTTCAATATATTTTGTTGGTGAAAATAAGAGTATATCATTCTATGAATTTGTACTTTTATTCTTTACCGACAGATTATGTCTAGAAATCACAAAATAACAAAAAAACACCTCCGCAAATTGACACACTTTCCTATTGGATATGCATTATACTAGTCTCAACTTGAAAAAAGAGGTGAATTGTTTGGTTGTTTACGCCGACGTTGTTTGGTTGTTAAACGCCTGCATTGATTTTCTTTTGCTTTTATTAACAGCTACCGTGTTAAAAAAGAAAATCAAAAGATGGAGGCTTGTGTTAGGGGCATTTATAGGTTCAACTATTGTTATTTTTGCCTTTACTCCTTTTGCTTCTATGATGACACATCCAATTATGAAACTACTGTACTCGTTACTTATTGTGTATACAGCATTTGGGTTTACAACATTTAGAAATTATGCACAGACTGTTTGTACTTTTTACTTTGTAACCTTTATGGTTGGCGGAGGATTAATTGGAACTCATTTCTTTTTGCAAACGAATGAAATGGTAAATGGATTGGTTCAATCTCAGTCAATTTCTTACGGCGATCCAATTAGTTGGTTATTTGTTATTTTTGGTTTTCCGGTAATTTATTATTTTTCTAAAAAGCGTATTGAAAGCGTAGAGGTCACGAAAATACACTATGACCAAATTGTGAAAGTAAAAATTCAATTGGCCGAAGAAGAACTAGAACTGGCAGGTCTTATTGACAGTGGGAACCAACTTTACGATCCATTAACAAAAACACCCGTTATGATTATGCATGTTTCATCATTAGAACATTGCTTACCATCTTGGTTAACAGAACAAATTTATTCCAAAACAGAAATTCCTCAAATACCAGAAAATGATTCTGGTTGGGCGACAAAATTACGTTTAATTCCTTTCCGTGCAGTAGGAGTAGAAAGTCAATTTTTGTGGGCAATTAAGCCTGACAGTGTGCAAGTTGATCATGAAGGTAGTTCTATTGTTGTAAACAAAGTATTAATTGGATTAAATACACAACAACTGTCTACAAATGGGGAGTATCAATGTATTGTGCATCCAAAAATGTTGATTTCACAAAAAATGGTGATCGCTTAATAATGAGAGGCGGGATAATATGATGAAATTAAAATTTTATTTAGTATACCTTTGGTATAAAGTATTGCTGAAATTAGGAATTAAGACCGATGAAATTTATTATATTGGTGGAAGTGAAGCGTTGCCACCACCGTTAACGAAAGAAGAAGAGGAAGTTCTTTTGAATAAATTGCCAAAGGGAGATCAGGCAGCAAGGTCATTACTTATTGAACGTAACTTAAGGCTCGTTGTATATATAGCAAGAAAGTTTGAAAATACAGGGATAAATATTGAAGATTTGATTAGTATAGGAACAATCGGCCTTATTAAAGCGGTAAATACATTTAATCCAGAAAAGAAAATAAAATTAGCAACATATGCATCGCGTTGTATAGAAAATGAAATTTTAATGCATTTACGTCGAAATAACAAAAATCGTTCAGAAGTTTCTTTTGATGAACCGCTAAACATTGATTGGGATGGGAATGAACTGTTGTTGTCTGACGTGTTAGGTACAGATGATGATATTATTACAAAAGATTTAGAAGCTACTGTAGATCGTCACCTTTTAATGAAAGCATTACACCAATTAAATGATCGTGAAAAACAAATTATGGAACTTCGGTTTGGTCTTGCTGGAGGAGAGGAAAAGACGCAAAAAGATGTGGCGGATATGCTTGGGATTTCACAGTCATACATTTCGCGTTTAGAAAAAAGAATTATAAAAAGATTACGAAAAGAATTTAATAAAATGGTGTGAAGAATAAGACCAGCCGTTATGTAGGCTGGTCTTATTCTATTTAGTTGTATTAGGAAAGATAATTTAAATAAAAAATCGTGAAAAAACCATATGCATAAAATCCCCTTCAAAGGAAATACTTTACACTGTACAGCAACTCCCGATAGGAGGGAACACTTTGACGAGAAACAAAGTAGAAATTTGCGGTGTTGATACAGCTAAACTTCCAGTATTAAAAAATGAAGAGATGCGTAAATTATTTCGTGAAATGCAAAGTGGAGAGATAAGCGCAAGAGAAAAATTAGTGAATGGAAACTTACGTCTTGTACTGAGCGTCATCCAAAGATTTAATAACAGAGGAGAATATGTTGACGATTTATTTCAAGTTGGTTGCATTGGACTTATGAAATCAATTGATAATTTTGATTTAGGCCAAAATGTAAAATTTTCAACGTATGCTGTGCCGATGATTATTGGGGAAATACGCAGATATTTGCGTGATAATAATCCAATTCGCGTATCGCGCTCATTGCGAGATATTGCGTATAAAGCTTTGCAAGTAAGAGAAAAGTTGATTGCAGAAAATTCAAAAGAACCAACAGCAATGGATATTGCAAAAGTGCTAGAAGTAACTCATGAAGAGATAGTATTTGCTTTAGATGCGATTCAAGACCCGGTTTCATTATTTGAACCGATTTATAATGATGGAGGAGATCCTATCTTTGTTATGGATCAGTTAAGTGATGAAAAACAAAAGGACGAGCAGTGGGTTGAAGAATTAGCATTAAAAGAAGGAATGAAGCGTTTAAATGATCGAGAGAAAATGATTATTAGAAAACGTTTCTTCCAAGGAAAGACACAGATGGAAGTTGCAGAAGAAATTGGGATTTCCCAAGCGCAAGTATCACGTTTAGAGAAGTCAGCCATTAAACAAATGAATAAAACGATTCAAGGATAAGGTCTCACCAATTATGGTGAGACCTTTTTATATGTAATATGGTTTGTGCTCATAGTAGGGGATTAGTGTTCATATAATGAAACTAGCATGGTGTTTCGTATAGGTGGCTTCCTGTAAATATGAGAAACAGTTTCCAATTCGTCATATAAGGGAGAGGATAAAAATGGTGATACGAATTTCAGAGTTACAGATGAAGGATGTTATAAATATTTCAGATGGAAAAAGGATTGGGAATATTGGAGATATTGAAATTGATATGAACACAGGGAAAATTTGTTCTGTTATTATTTCCAAACAGACACGTATGCTAGGTATTTTTGGAAAAGATGTTGAGATTGTAATTCCTTGGAAGGAAATTGTGAAAATTGGGGAAGATGTCATACTTGTAAGAGTAAATCCTGTTAATTCTGTAACAGAATCAATACAAACACCGACAATTTCATAAAGAATATTACAAATTCCTCTTTTTTTTCTGTTAGGATTATGAAAAAATAAAAGTATGGTAAAATAGACAGGAAGTACCATGCTTTTTTCTGTTATTTTAATTAAAAGGAGCCGCTTTATTATGAGAGAACCATTTAAATATGTGGACGGTATACTGTATTTACAAGCGTGGAAAGAACTTGGAAACATTACTGCTGGATTTACGACAAAAGATGGTGGGATAAGTACGGGCTCCTTTCATGCGATGAATTTAGGATTACATGTGAATGATATCGTGGAGAACGTTCATGAAAACAGACGCATTTTAGCAAATAAGTTACAAAAACCATTAGAAAACTGGATTTGCTCTGAACAAGTTCATGCTCATCATGTTGAAAAAGTAGGGCAACAGGAAAAAGGAAGTGGCGTCTATTCATATGAGGACGGCATTTCAAAAACAGATGGCATTTATACGAGTAATGAAGATGTTCTGTTAACGTCTTGTTACGCGGATTGTGTTCCGCTCTATTTTTATGCACCATCACATGGTATGATAGGACTTGCGCATGCTGGATGGAAAGGCACTGTACAAGAGATTGCAAAGGAAATGATTCAAAAGTGGAATGCAGAAGGTATTTCAAGTGATGAAATTCATGTTGCAATTGGGCCGTCGATCGGATCTTGTTGTTATGTTGTGGATGATCGTGTATTAACAGCAGCACAGGAAGTAGTTAGCGGTGCTGTTCCTCATCAAAAAATTTCTGACGGGCAGTACGCAATTAATTTAAAAGAAATTAATCGTATATTATGTGTACAAGCAGGCATAAAAGAAGAGCATATTGTAATGTCATCTCTTTGTACAAGCTGTGAAGAGCAACTATTTTTCTCTCATCGTCGTGATCAAGGTAAGACAGGAAGAATGTTGAGTTTCATAGGTTTTAAGGAGGAAGGAAGCAAGTGACAGTACAAGAAAATTTAGTGATTGTAAACGAAGCTATTAAAGAATCTTGCGCTCGAGCTGGACGTTCGTTGCAAGATATTAAACTTGTTGCAGTGACAAAAACTGTAGGGATTGAAAAAACAAACGAAGTAATTGAAGCTGGAATTATCGATTTAGGTGAAAATAGAAATGAAGGTTTCTTACAGAAATACGAGCATTTCGGTTCAAAAGTTAATTGGCACTTTATTGGCTCATTACAAACGAGAAAAGTAAAAGAAATCATTAATGAAATTGATTATTTACATTCGTTAGATCGTCTTTCCCTGGCGAAAGAAATTCAGAAACGTGCTGATAAGAAAGTGAAATGCTTTATTCAAGTGAAAACCTCATCCGAAGAATCGAAGCAAGGATTGGCAATAGAAGAGGTTGTTTCTTTTATTCAAAGTTTGCAAGAATTCGATAAAATTGAAGTGGTCGGACTAATGACGATGGCTCCATTTACAGAAGAAGAGGAAGAAATCAGACGCTGTTTTAAGGAATTACGTATGCTACAAACAGAGGTGCAGGAGCTAGAGTTATTACATGCGCCATGTAAAGAATTATCAATGGGAATGTCCAACGATTACACGATTGCAATTGAAGAAGGGGCTACATATATTCGTTTGGGAACGATTTTAGTAGGAAAAGCGTAAAAGGAAGGAGAATCTTATTATGAGTTGGTCAAAAGTAAAATACTTCTTTTTTGATACACCGGAAGAAAAAGAAGCAGCTCAATATGGTTATGAAAAGGAGCAAACAGACATGAAAAAGCAGCAAGATCCACCAGAACAACAAGATGTTACGTTTCCGAAAGCGCAACCGAAGCAAAATGTTGTGAGTATTGAAACAGCAAAACAATCTTCAAAAGTTGTTTTATTAGAACCACGCACATATTCGGAAGCGCAAGGGATTGCGGACCACCTAAAAGGTAGACGAGCTGTTGTAATTAATTTGCAGAGAATGTCTACTGATCAAGCGGTACGTATCGTTGACTTTTTAAGTGGTACTGTATACGCTATAGGCGGGGACATTCAAAAAATAGGACCGAAAACATTTATGTGTACACCTGAAAATGTTGATATTGTTGGTGCAATTTCAGAGTTATTCGGTGAAGAAGAAGAAACAAATATAAAGAGGTGGTAATACGCCATGACAACAGTTTTAATGGTGTTAAGTTCTGCTATCGAGATTTACTCGTGGGCACTGATTATTTACATTCTCCTATCATGGTTTCCTGGTGCAAAGGAATCATCTTTTGGAGAGTTCTTGGCGCGAATTTGTGAACCGTATTTAGAACCATTCCGCAGATTTATTCCGCCGCTGGGTATGATTGATATTTCTCCACTCGTTGCGATTTTTGCGTTAAAACTTGCTAAAAGTGGTTTGTTCAGCTTGTTCGGCTATTTCTTATAGTAAGAGGTTAAATACATGAGCATTTACGAACATTTTAGGCCTGATGAAGAGGTCTTTGTAGATAAAGTGCTAGAGTGGAAGCGAACGGCGGAGTACCATCAAGTGAAATTAACAGATTTCCTTGATCCAAGACAGCAACAAATTGTTTCTATGGTAATTGGACAAGGAGATGTTGCTGTGCAATTTGGTGGTGCAACGCCTAATGCAGAGCGTAAAAGAGCACTCATTTATCCAGACTATCTAGAATTAAATGAAGAAGAATTTCAAGTAGAAGTATTAGAAATTGACTATCCTTCCAAGTTTTATACGCTAGAACATAGGCAAATATTAGGTACATTTATGTCTCTTGGTTTAACGAGAGAAAAATGTGGTGATATTTTGCTGCAAGAAAATCGTGCCCAAATTGTAGTTGCGAAAGAAATCGTATCGTACATTGAGATGAACTTACAAGCAATAGGAAAAGTAAAAGTCTCCTTATCAGCAGTACAAGGAGAACAAATTCTACAGATACATGAAACGTGGGGGGAGAAATCTGGAACGGTTTCTTCACTTCGTTTAGATGTTATGTTAGCTGAAATGTTACATTTATCTAGACAGAAAGTACAACCTTTCATTAAAAATGGTTTAGTAAAAGTTAATTGGAAAATAGTGGAACAAACTTCTTATGAATGTTATCCAGGAGACGTTTTCTCTGTTAGAGGATATGGCCGAAGTAAATTATTTTCTGTAGAAGGTAGAACAAAACGCGACAAATGGAGAATTTTGTATGGTATACTAAAATGATTGGTTTTTTAGAAGGAAATCCTCCTATTTTGTCGAAGAAAAGATATAATTGAAAGAGGAAATTTAGATAACTACTTGGAGGTGGCGTTGTGCCGTTAACACCATTAGATATTCATAACAAAGAATTTGGTCGCGGATTCCGTGGCTATGATGAAGATCAAGTAAATGAGTTTCTTGATCAAATTATCAAAGATTATGAATTGGTCATTCGTGAGAAAAAAGCTTTAGAAGAAAAAGTTGCGCAGTTAGAAGGGAAGTTAGATCATTTCTCTAATATTGAAGATACGTTAAACAAATCTATCGTTGTTGCGCAAGAAGCAGCGGAAGAAGTAAAACGTAATGCGCAAAAAGAAGCGAAATTAATTGTGCGTGAAGCTGAAAAGAATGCTGATCGTATTATTAACGAAGCATTAGTAAAATCAAGAAAAGTTGCTTTTGATATTGAAGAGTTAAAGAAACAAGCGAAAGTATTCCGAACTCGTTTCCGTATGTTATTAGAAACACAGCTTGAAATGTTAAACAACGATGATTGGGATAAACTAATTGAGTTAGAAGACGAAGTAGATGAACTGTTGAAAAAAGAAGAAACAGTGTAAGCTTGACGTTTTTCTCATTATTACATATAATTTTAAACAACATATTTATTAAGAAAAACGAAGATAGGGATAAGTACCTTTTCAAACCTTATATAGCGAACTGAGGACGGTGTAAGCTCAGGATAAGGAGATAGTGGGAATATCACCCTGGAGTTCCGCGCTGAACAAATAGAGTAAGCGTAGGCGTGTATTCGCGTTAAGAATATAAGAGGATTCTATACATATGTATATGATCTACTAGGGTGGTACCGCGGGAGACTTTCTCGTCCCTTTTTGGGATGAGAAAGTCTCTTTTTTATTCCGTTTTTTAAGTATTTCTTATATACATGTAAGGAGGAATTGAGCATGGAGTACAAAAATACATTACTGATGCCGAAAACAGAGTTCCCAATGCGTGGGAACTTACCAAAACGTGAGCCTGCAATGCAAGAAAAATGGGCTGAAATGAATATTTACGAAAAAGTACAAGAACATACAAAAGGTCGTCCTTTATTTGTATTGCATGATGGACCTCCATATGCGAATGGTGACATTCATATGGGACATGCATTAAATAAAGTATTAAAAGACTTTATTGTTCGTTATAAATCAATGACTGGTTTTAGTGCGCCATATGTTCCAGGATGGGATACGCACGGTTTACCAATTGAACAAGCTTTAACAAATAAAGGTGTAAAGCGTAAAGAAATGACAGTTGCTGAGTTCCGTAAGTTATGTGCAGAGTATGCATATGAACAAGTAGAACGTCAACGTGAACAATTTAAGCGTCTAGGTGTACGTGCAGATTGGGATAATCCATATATTACTTTAGAGCCCGCTTATGAAGCACAACAAATTAAAGTGTTTGGTGACATGGCGAAAAAAGGTTATATCTATAAAGGTCAAAAACCAGTTTACTGGTCTCCAACGAGTGAATCTGCTTTAGCAGAAGCTGAAATTGAATATCAAGATAAAAAATCAGCATCTATTTACGTAGCATTCCCTGTAAAAGATGGAAAGAACGTATTAGAAGGTGATGAAAAGTACATCATTTGGACAACAACACCTTGGACATTACCTGCAAACTTAGGTATTTCTGTTCACCCAGAGCTTGAATATAGCATTGTAAAAGTAAATGATGAGAAATATATCATTGCTTCTGAGCTGTTTGAGACAGTTGCAAAAACGTTAGAGTGGGAAAATGCTGAAGTTGTGAAAACAGTAAAAGGTAGCGAACTGGAGTACACAGTTGCAAAACATCCATTCTACGATCGTGATTCATTAGTAATGCTAGGAGATCACGTAACAACAGATGCAGGTACAGGTTGTGTTCATACAGCACCAGGACACGGGGAAGATGACTTCGTTGTTGGTAAAAAGTATGGATTAGAAGTACTTTGCCCAGTTGATGATAAAGGTGTATTAACAAATGAAGCACCTGGATTTGAAGGCTTATTCTATGATAAAGCTAACAAGCCAATTACAGAAAAATTAGAAGAAGTAGGCGCGTTACTGAAACTAACATTCATTACGCATTCATACCCACATGATTGGAGAACGAAAAAACCAATTATTTTCCGTGCGACAGCACAGTGGTTTGCATCTATTGAAGCATTCCGTAAAGAATTAATAGAAGCTGTAGCGGAAACAAAATGGGTACCAGCATGGGGAGAAACTCGTCTTCATAATATGGTTCGTGACCGTGGTGACTGGTGTATTTCTCGTCAGCGTGCATGGGGTGTGCCAATTCCGGTATTCTATGCTGAGAATGGCGATCCAATTATTACAGATGAAACAATTAACCATGTAGCAGATTTATTCCGTGAACACGGTTCTAACGTATGGTTTGAGCGTGAAGCGAAAGATCTATTACCAGAAGGATTTACACATCCAGGTAGCCCAAATGGCGAATTCCGTAAAGAAACAGACATCATGGATGTATGGTTCGATTCAGGTTCTTCTCACCAAGCTGTATTAGAAGAGCGCGAAGATTTACAGCGTCCAGCTGATTTATATTTAGAAGGATCTGACCAGTATCGTGGTTGGTTTAACTCTTCATTATCAACAGCAGTTGCTGTAACAGGTAAAGCTCCATATAAAGGCGTACTAAGCCACGGTTTCGTACTAGATGGTGAAGGACGTAAAATGAGTAAGTCGATTGGAAACATCGTCGTACCGAAGAAAATCATGGATCAATTAGGCGGAGACATCTTACGCTTATGGGTATCTTCTGTTGACTATCAATCTGACGTACGTATTTCAGATGATATTTTAAAACAAGTAGCAGAAGTGTATCGTAAAATCCGTAACACATTCCGTTTCTTATTAGGAAACTTAGACGACTTTAAGCCAAGTGAAAATGCAGTAGCTGTAGCTGAGCTTCGTGAAGTAGATCGTTACATGTTAGTGAAATTAAATGACTTAATTACAAAAGTTAAAGAAGCATATGAGACATACGATTTCGCTGCTGTGTATCATGCAATTCATAACTTCTGTACAATTGATTTAAGTTCATTCTACTTAGATTTTGCAAAAGATATTTTATACATTGAAGGTGCAAACCACGAAGATCGTCGTGCAATTCAAACTGTATTATATGATGTTCTTGTTGCGTTAACGAAACTTGTAACACCAATCTTACCGCATACAGCTGATGAAGTATGGCCATACATTCCAGGCGTAACAGAAGAAAGTGTACAATTAACTGATATGCCAGAAGCTGTACAATTAGATGACGCGGAAGCATTAAAAACAAAATGGGATGCATTTATGACATTACGTGATGACGTGTTAAAAGCACTAGAAGTAGCTCGTAATGAAAAAGTAATCGGTAAGTCATTAAATGCAAGCATTACGCTATATCCAACTGCAGAAATGAAAGCTATGTTAGAGTCTATTAGCGAAGACTTAAAGCAATTATTCATCGTTTCTGAGTATAAACTTGGTGGTATGATGGAAGAAGCGCCAGCAGATGCACCGAAGTATGAACATACAGCGGTTGTTGTTGCTCAAGCAACTGGTGAAACATGTGAACGTTGTTGGGTAGTTTCAGAAACAATTGGTAAAGATGCTGAACATGAAACATTATGTGAGCGTTGTGCAACAGTTGTGAAAGAAAACTATGTAAAATAATAAAAAACTGACTGCTATTTATGCAGTCAGTTTTTTATTTTGATGATATATCAAAATAACTTTCAGGCTCTTTCCTGTGAAGGAAAAATGTGTGTGAGGTAAGCAAATAAATTTCGGACACACTAACTGTACATTACAGCTAGGAGGAATGTACACGTGAATGAAATCTACATGGAAATAAAAGAAGAATTGCAATTGATGAGAAAAGAGTTGCAAGAGAGACTAGCTAAAGAAGTAATGCACAAATATGATGTCGAGTTCAGCCAAGAGCTTGGATATGAAATTAAGGAAGAGATAAAGAAAAAATTGCTATTACATGATATAAAAGAGGATTTAAAGGATGTAGAACGTGCATTATTTAAAATGGAAATAGACATGTACGGTATTTGTGAAGAGACCGGGAGATTAATTTCGACAAAGCAAATGAAAACAATGCCGACTGCCCGAACAATTCATGAATTTTTCTATGAAAAGGTAAATGTATGAATACGCACAACGATATTATATTACCTTTTTTTAATTTATTTTATTCTTCTATAAAGGTTCATTGTGAAAAGGTAGCAGCTATGCTAAAATTTTGAGGTACACTGTCTTTGTGGGGGAAATGAAAATGATATATTATGTAATAGCGTTATTTGTCATTGCTATCGATCAAATATCGAAGTGGTTAATTGTAAAGAACATGGAATTGGGTACGAGTATTCCAATTATCGACAATGTATTATACATAACATCACATCGAAATAGAGGCGCTGCCTGGGGTATTTTAGAAAATAAAATGTGGTTCTTCTACATTATTACAGTTGTTTTTGTAGTGTTTATCGTATTTTATATGAAAAAGTATGCGAAAACAGATAAGCTTCTAGGTATTTCGTTAGGCCTAATTTTAGGCGGGGCAATTGGTAACTTTATTGATCGTGTATTTAGACAAGAAGTAGTGGATTTCATTCACGTGTATATTTTCTCGTACAACTATCCAGTATTCAATATAGCTGATTCAGCGTTATGTATTGGTGTTGTATTAATTATTATTCAAACATTATTAGAAGGCAAGAAAGCGAAGGAGTAATTGAATGAGTGAAGTAGTACAAGTAACAGTTGTAGAAGAGCAAAAAAATGAGCGAATTGATAAATTCGTTGCAGGAATAAATAACGAATGGTCACGTTCACAAGTACAGCAATGGATTAAAGATGATGTTGTGACAGTAAACGGGAAAGCAGTAAAAGTGAATTATAAAGTAAAAGAAGAAGATGAAATTACAGTAACGATTCCTGATCCAGAAGCGTTAGATATTCAACCAGAAGATATCAATTTAGAAATTTATTATGAAGATGCAGATGTGCTTGTTGTAAATAAACCACGTGGTATGGTTGTACATCCAGCGCCAGGACATACAAGTGGTACGCTTGTAAACGGCCTTATGCACCATTGTACAGATTTATCAGGTATCAACGGTGTAATGCGTCCAGGTATTGTGCATCGTATTGATAAAGATACATCTGGATTATTAATGGTTGCTAAGAATGATATGGCGCATGAATCACTTGTAAATCAACTTGTAGCAAAAACAGTAACAAGACGTTACAAAGCAATTGTGCACGGTGTTATCCCGCATGATAAGGGGACTATCGATGCACCAATTGGTCGTGATAAGAAAGAGCGTCAAAGTATGACAGTTGATGAAAATGGTAAAAACGCTGTTACTCACTTCCAAGTGTTAGAACGCTTTAAAGACTTTACACTTGTAGAATGTCGCTTAGAAACGGGACGTACGCACCAAATTCGTGTTCATATGAAATATATTGGCTATCCACTTGCAGGAGATCCGAAGTATGGTCCCAAGAAAACGTTAGATATGAATGGACAAGCACTTCATGCAGGTATTTTAGGCTTTGATCATCCTCGTACTGGTGAATATATTCAGTTTGAGGCACCGATTCCAGAAGTATTTGAAGAAGCATTAAATATTTTACGGAAATAGTATTGACAAATCACAAGAAAACTGAGATACTGACAACAGTTAAATAATGATCCTTTAACACAGCCCCGTGAGGTTGAGAAGGTAACGGTTTGAAATACTTAGGGTATGTTGTACCCTTTTTTCAAAAGTCCTCTCGCACACGCTGAGAGGACTTTTTTTATACCATTACTCTCACGCAAGAAAAAAAGCTTGGAGGTGTAGAGCATGCAAGAGAAAGCTGTCGTTTTAGATGACCAAATGATTCGCCGTGCTTTAACACGAATTAGTCATGAAATCGTGGAACGAAATAAAGGTGTCGATAATTGTGTTCTTGTCGGAATTAAAACTCGTGGAATTTTTATTGCACAACGTTTGGCAGAACGAATTGGTCAAATTGAAGGAAAAGAAATGGAAGTTGGAGAGTTAGACATTACGTTATATCGTGATGATTTAACACTGCAATCCAAAAATAAAGAACCACTTGTAAAAGGTTCTGATATCCCTGTAGATATTACGAAGAAAAAAGTTATCCTTGTGGATGACGTGTTATATACAGGAAGAACAGTTCGAGCAGCAATGGATGCTCTTATGGATTTAGGTAGACCATCTCAAATCCAACTGGCGGTTCTTGTTGATAGAGGTCATCGTGAACTACCAATTCGCGCTGATTATGTAGGAAAGAACATCCCAACATCAAGTGAAGAGCGTATCGAAGTTGATTTGCAAGAGACAGATCAACAAGATCGAGTAAGCATATACGATAAGTAAAGCCCTTTTAAATGTAGTCCTGTGAGGCTGCCAAAGGGTCTTGGCTTTCATATGTCAAATTTGGCATACGAAAGTGTAGGACTCTTTGTGCACAGGCACAAAGAGTTTTTTTATTGCAAAGATTTAAACTGAAGGAGGATGTAACAATGGAACAAAAGCCAGTGTTAGACGTTAATGAAGTACCGAAACCGGGAAAATGGTTATTTTTGAGTATACAACATTTGTTCGCGATGTTTGGATCAACAGTGCTTGTTCCGTTTTTAACAGGATTGAATCCATCAGTAGCATTAATATCAAGTGGATTAGGAACGTTAGCGTTTCTTCTTATAACGAAAGGTCAAGTACCTGCCTATCTAGGATCATCATTCGCCTTTATCGCACCGATTATAACAGCGAAAACGGCAGGTGGACCGGGAGCAGCAATGCTTGGTGGTTTGCTAGCAGGGCTTGTGTACATCTTAATCTCACTCGGAATTAAGAAATCAGGATCAGAGTGGATTATGAAATTACTTCCGCCAATCGTAGTTGGACCGGTAGTAATGGTAATCGGTTTAGCGTTAGCACATACAGCAGTTAATATGGCGATGAACGGTGCGGATGGCAAATATAGCTTTATACACTTTTCAGTAGCATTAGTAACATTAGCAATTACAATTATATGCTCGATATTCGGAAGAGGATTTTTCAGTATCATACCAGTGTTACTTGGCATTATCGGCGGATATATCTTCGCTTACTTCCAAGGGCTAGTAGACTTAAAGCCGGTAGCTGAGGCAAAATGGTTTGTTGTACCAGATTTCACAGTACCATTTGTCACATACACACCAGAGTTTTCATGGAAGATTGTACTCTTGATGGTACCAGTTGCACTAGTAACAATATCAGAACATATCGGACATCAAATTGTACTTGGAAATGTTATTAAAAGAGATTTAATTGAAAAACCAGGTTTACACCGTTCGATTTTCGGTGACGGAGTAGCAACATTAATCGCATCACTAATCGGCGGGCCACCGAATACAACGTATGGTGAAAACATCGGTGTGCTAGCAATTACGAGAGCATACAGTGTATACTTATTCATCGGTTCAGCAGTATTCGCAATCATGTTCGGATTTATCGGTAAGATTTCTGCGCTGATTCATTCGATCCCAACACCAGTTATGGGTGGGGTATCAATCTTACTATTCGGTGTAATTGCATCAAGCGGATTACGCATGATGGTAGATGATAAAACAGATTTAAGTGACAAACGAAACTTAATGATTGCATCAGTAATACTAGTAATCGGTATTGGTGGAGCGGTACTTCACGTAGGAGAATCGTTCCAAGTAGAAGGAATGGCACTAGCAGCAATTGTAGGTGTACTGTTAAATCTACTACTACCGGAAACGAAACAAATAAAACAACCTAAGCAGATTGCTTCATAATAATAACCTTTTAATTCAGTCCTGTGAGACAGAAAAGGGTGGCTTCTTCCTTGCACCCTAGTCTTACATGACTAGGGTATTTTTATACAAATGTTGTTATAAAAATACAAAAATGGTAACATAAAAATCAGAAAGATGAGGGATGACGATGAGCCATTTGTTAACGATGAGTGAATTATCGGAAGTAGAAATTTCAGAAATCCTAAAAGACGCAGAAGATTTCGCGAATGGAAAAGAGAGCAAAACGACAGAGCAAACTTTTGTTGCGAACTTGTTCTTTGAGAATAGTACGAGAACGAGATTTAGCTTTGAAGTTGCTGAGAAGAGATTAGGACTAGATGTTTTAAACTTTTCAGCGGATGCATCTAGCGTACAAAAAGGAGAAACTCTATACGATACGATAAGAACACTAGAATCAATCGGAACAAAAGCGGTGATCGTCCGCCATGAGCAAGATCGCTACTTCGATGAACTAAAAGATCAGGTAAATATCCCAATCTTAAACGCTGGAGATGGATGTGGAAACCACCCAACGCAGTGCCTACTCGATCTTCTTACAATTAAACAAGAGTTTGGAAGATTTGAAGGATTAAAGATTGCGATAGTAGGAGATGTTCGTCATAGCCGAGTAGCACGTTCTAATGCAGAAGCATTAACGAAACTGGGTGCAACAATTTACTTTGCAAGTCCAGAAGAGTGGAAAGATGAAGACAGCACATTTGGAACATACAAACCATTGGATGAACTTGTTCCAGAAGTGGATGTAATGATGTTACTTCGTGTACAACATGAGCGTCATGATCATTATGAAACAGACATTATGAAAGAGTATCATGAGAGACACGGATTAACAGTGGAAAGAGAAAAGCGTATGAAAGAAGGAAGCATTATTATGCATCCAGCTCCTGTAAACCGTGATGTTGAAGTTGCAAGTGAACTTGTTGAGTGTGAGCGTTCACGCATATTTAAACAAATGGAAAATGGAGTTTACGTAAGAATGGCTGTACTAAAACGCGCCTTACCAAATGTATTAGGAGGAATGAAACATGAATTACTTGTTTAAAAATGGTCGTTATATGAATGAAGAAGGAAAAATCGTAGCAACAGATCTTCTCGTACAAGACGGTAAAATCGCTAAGGTAGCAGAAAATATTACGGCAGATAATGCTGAAGTAATCGAAGTGAACGGAAATTTAATCGCACCTGGATTAGTAGATGTACACGTACATCTTCGTGAACCAGGTGGTGAACATAAAGAAACAATTGAAACAGGTACACTAGCAGCGGCAAAAGGTGGATTCACTACAATTTGCTCAATGCCAAATACACGCCCAGTACCAGATTGCAGAGAACATATGGAAGACCTGCAAAAACGTATTAAAGAAAAAGCGCATGTCAACGTACTACCATACGGAGCAATTACAGTACGTCAAGCTGGTTCTGAAATGACAGATTTCGAAACATTAAAAGAACTTGGAGCATTTGCTTTCACAGATGACGGCGTAGGCGTACAAGATGCTAGCATGATGTTAGCGGCTATGAAACGTGCAGCGAAATTAAATATGGCAGTAGTTGCGCACTGTGAAGAGAATACGCTTATTAATAAAGGTTGTGTACATGAAGGGAAGTTTTCTGAGAAACACGGATTAAACGGTATCCCATCAGTATGTGAATCTGTACATATTGCAAGGGATATACTGCTTGCTGAAGCAGCAGATTGTCACTATCACGTATGTCACGTAAGTACAAAAGGTTCTGTACGTGTAATCCGTGATGCGAAACGAGCTGGAATTAAAGTAACAGCAGAAGTAACACCACATCACCTAGTGTTATGTGAAGATGATATCCCATCAGTTGATCCTAACTTTAAAATGAACCCACCGCTTCGTGGAAAAGAAGACCATGCAGCATTAATTGAAGGATTACTAGATGGAACGATCGATATGATCGCAACTGACCATGCACCGCATACAGCGGAAGAGAAAGCACAAGGAATTGAAAGAGCGCCATTCGGAATTACTGGTTTTGAAACAGCATTCCCACTTCTATACACAAACCTTGTGAAAAAAGGAATTATTACATTAGAGCAGTTAATTCAATTCTTAACAGAAAAGCCAGCTGATACATTCGGCTTAGAAGCAGGTCGCCTGAAAGAAGGTAGAACAGCTGATATTACAATCATTGATTTAGAACAAGAAGAAGAGATTGACCCAACAACATTCTTATCAAAAGGAAAAAATACACCATTCGCAGGTTGGAAATGCCAAGGATGGCCGGTAATGACAATCGTTGGTGGTAAGATCGCATGGCAAAAGGAGAGTGCATTAGTATGAAAAGACAACTTATCTTAGAAGATGGAACAGTATTAATTGGAAAAGGTTTCGGAGGCGAAATTGAAAAGTCAGGTGAGGTTGTATTTACAACAGGAATGACTGGATATCAAGAAACATTATCTGATCCATCATATTGCGGTCAAATCGTAACATTCACGTACCCATTAATCGGAAACTACGGCATTAACCGTGACGATTTTGAATCGATTCACCCATCTGTAAATGGCTTAATCGTAAACGAAATTTGTGATCACCCATCAAACTTCCGTAATGAAATTTCGTTAAATGATTACTTAAAAGAAAGAAATATCCCAGGGTTAGCAGGAATTGATACAAGAAAATTAACGAGAAAAATTCGTCAATACGGTACATTACGTGGACGTCTATGTAACATGGATGCAGATGTAGAATACATCGTGAGCCAATTAAAAGCGACAGTATTTACAGATCACGTGAAACGCGTATCAACGAAAGATCCATACCCAAGCCCAGGCCGTGGACACCGAGTTGTACTTGTAGACTTCGGAATGAAACATGGTATTTTACGAGAATTAAACAAACGTGACTGTGATGTAATTGTAGTACCTTACAATACAACAGCAGAAGAAATTTTACGCCTTAGCCCAGATGGAATTATGTTAAGTAACGGACCTGGAGATCCGAAAGATGTACCAGAAGCAATTGAAATGTTAAAAGACATTATCGGTAAAGTTCCTTTATTCGGAATTTGCTTAGGACATCAACTATTCGCTCTAGCATCTGGTGCGAATACAAGTAAGTTAAAATTCGGTCACCGTGGTTTAAACCATCCAGTAAAACATCTTGCAACTGGAAAAGTAGCAATTACATCTCAAAATCATGGTTACGCAGTAGAAGAAGAATCAGTTAAAAATACAGAACTTGAAATTACACATGTCGCTTTAAATGATGGAACAGTAGAAGGTCTTCGTCATACGAAGTTCCCAGCATTTACAGTGCAATACCATCCAGAAGCTTCAGCAGGACCAGAAGATGCAAATGATTTATTCGAAGATTTCTTAGAAATGATTGAAAACTTCAAGAAAGAAGGGGAAGAGTTATGCCAAAACGCCTAGACATTAACACAATTTTAGTAATCGGATCAGGACCAATTGTAATTGGGCAAGCAGCAGAGTTTGACTACTCTGGTACACAAGCTTGTCAATCTCTTAGAGAAGAAGGTTACAAAGTAATCCTTGTTAACTCTAACCCAGCAACAATTATGACAGATACTGCAACAGCAGATAAAGTATATATAGAACCATTAACACTAGAATTCGTAAGCCGTATCATTCGTAAAGAACGTCCAGATGCAATCTTACCAACATTAGGTGGTCAAACAGGTTTAAACATGGCTGTTGAACTTGCGAAATCAGGCATACTTGAAGAGTGTGGAGTTGAAATTTTAGGAACGAAATTATCAGCAATTGAGCAAGCGGAGGATCGTGATTTATTCCGTACATTAATGCAGGAATTAAATGAACCAATTCCATCTAGTACCATCATTCATACGCTAGAAGAAGCACATGAATTTGTAAAAGAAATTGGATATCCAGTTATTGTTCGCCCAGCATTTACAATGGGGGGAACAGGTGGCGGAATCTGTAGTAATGAAGAAGAACTAATTGAAATCGTATCAGGTGGATTAAAACATAGTCCAGTAACACAATGTTTATTAGAAAAGAGCATTGCTGGTTGTAAGGAAATTGAATATGAAGTAATGCGTGATTCAAATGATAATGCGATTGTAGTATGTAATATGGAAAATATCGATCCAGTTGGAGTTCACACAGGTGATTCTATCGTAGTAGCACCGAGCCAAACATTAAGTGACCGTGAATATCAAATGTTACGAAACACTTCATTACGAATTATTCGTGCATTAGGAATTGAAGGTGGATGTAACGTTCAGCTTGCACTTGATCCACATAGCTTCCAATACTATGTAATCGAAGTAAACCCGCGTGTAAGTCGTTCATCTGCACTAGCATCTAAAGCAACTGGATATCCAATTGCGAAGCTAGCGGCAAAAATTGCAGTCGGTCTAACATTAGATGAAATTATAAATCCAGTAACACAAAAAACATACGCTTGTTTCGAACCAGCATTAGACTATGTTGTTTCAAAAATTCCGCGCTGGCCATTTGATAAGTTTGAATCAGCAAACAGAACACTGGGTACACAAATGAAGGCAACTGGTGAAGTTATGTCAATCGGACGTAACTTAGAGCAATCATTATTAAAAGCGGTTCGTTCTTTAGAACTTGGCGTTTATCACTTAGAGTTAGAGCATTTAAAAGAACTTGATAAAGAAACAATGAAAAAACGCATTATAAAAGCTGATGATGAGCGACTGTTTATTGTAGCAGAAGCAATTCGTCAAGGTGTAACGAAAGAAGAAATCAACGAATGGTGTGAAATGGACTTCTTCTTCTTACAAAAAGTTGAAAACATCGTAAATATGGAACGTGAAGTAAAAGCGAATGTAGGAAATATGGAAGTACTACAAACTGCGAAAGAAATGGGCTTCAGCGATCACTACGTTGCAGCAGCTTGGAATAAAACAGAGCGTGAAATTTACGATATGCGTAAAGAAAGCAATATAACTCCTGTTTATAAAATGGTAGATACTTGTGCGGCAGAGTTTGAATCTGCAACACCATACTACTACAGCACATATGGTGACGAGAATGAATCGGTTAGAACAGATCGTAAGAGTGTAGTAGTTCTAGGATCTGGTCCAATCCGTATCGGTCAAGGTGTTGAGTTTGACTACGCAACTGTTCACTCTGTATGGGCAATTAAAGAAGCTGGATATGAGGCAATCATTGTTAATAACAATCCAGAAACAGTTTCAACAGACTTCAGTATTTCTGACAAATTATACTTTGAACCATTAACAATTGAAGATGTAATGCACATTATCGATTTAGAAAAGCCAGAAGGTGTTATCGTTCAGTTCGGTGGACAAACGGCAATTAACTTAGCGGCGAAATTAGAAGAACACGGTGTGAAAATTTTAGGAACATCACTTGAAGATTTAGACCGCGCAGAAGATCGTGATAAGTTTGAAGCAGCTCTAACACAGCTTGGTATCCCGCAACCAGTTGGTAAAACAGCAACAACTGTAGAACAAGCGGTAGCAATCGCTGAAGAAATTGGTTATCCAGTATTAGTAAGACCGTCTTACGTACTAGGTGGACGTGCGATGGAAATCGTATATCGTCAAGAAGAATTACTGCACTACATGAAAAATGCAGTTAAAGTTCATGCAGAGCATCCGGTATTAATTGACCGTTACATGGTTGGTAAAGAAATTGAAGTAGATGCAATTTCAGACGGTGAGAATGTATTCATTCCAGGTATTATGGAACATATTGAACGCGCTGGAGTTCACTCTGGTGACTCAATTGGAGTATACCCACCACAAAGCTTATCTGAAAAACTAAAAGAACAAATCATTGAACATACAATTGCACTTGGAAAAGGTTTAAACATTGTTGGATTACTAAATATCCAGTTCGTAGTATTCAAAGATCAAGTGTACGTAATTGAAGTAAACCCACGTGCGAGTCGTACAGTACCGTTCTTAAGTAAAATTACGGGCGTACCGATGGCGAATGTTGCAACGAAAGTTATTTTAGGTCAAGACTTAGTAGAGCAAGGATACGGAACTGGTTATCACCCAGAAGAGAAAGAAGTATATGTAAAAGCGCCGGTATTCTCGTTTGCGAAACTACGCTCAGTTGATACAACATTAGGACCTGAAATGAAGTCAACAGGGGAAGTAATGGGTAAAGACTTAACGCTTGAAAAAGCATTATACAAAGGATTAGTTGCTTCTGGAATTAACATCCCAACGCACGGATCAGTAATCATCACAGTAGCGGATAAAGATAAAGAAGAGGCAATGGAAATTGCAAAACGTTTCCACGAAATCGGTTATAACTTATTAGCAACAGCTGGAACAGCACAATCGTTAGCAGAGCAAAATATTCCAGTGCAAGTGGTAAACAAAATTGATTCTGAAGACTATAACTTACTTGATATTATCCGTCAAGGAAAAGCACAGTTTGTAATCAATACATTAACAAAAGGCAAACAACCAGCGCGTGATGGTTTCCGCATTCGCCGTGAATCAGTAGAAAATGGTGTGGCTTGCTTAACATCACTTGATACAACGAGAGCAATCTTACGAGTATTGGAATCTATGACATTCTCAGCTCATTCAATGAAAGAAATTACGCAAACAAAGCGTCACGAGGTGGTACATGCATGATGCAAAAGCAAAATATGATTGTCGTTAACCAAAAAGAAATCGCAAAAAACATTTACGAATTAGTGCTTCAAGGAACGTTAGTACAGCAAATGAACGAACCAGGGCAGTTTGTACACATTAAGGTAGCAGAGGGCATTGCGCCCCTTCTGCGCCGCCCAATTAGTATTTGTAATGTAGATCAAGAGAAGAACGAATTTACAATGCTATATCGTGCCGAAGGACAAGGGACAAAAACATTAGCAACTAGAAAACAAGGTGAAATGATAGATGTACTAGGACCATTAGGACACGGTTTTCCTGTAGAAGAAGCAGAAGCTGGTCAAACAGCTTTACTAGTAGGCGGGGGAATTGGTGTACCACCACTTTATGAATTATCACAGCGCCTCGTTGCAAAGGGTGTACGTGTGATTCACATCTTAGGTTTTCAAACGAAAGATGTTGTTTTCTATGAAGAAAAATTTGCAGAACTTGGTGATACGTACGTTGCGACAGTAGACGGTACACACGGTACAAAAGGATTTGTCACAGATGTAATTGATAATTACGGAATCGACTTTGACATTCTTTATTCATGTGGCCCGTTAGCGATGCTTCGTGCATTAGAAGGACGTTACAAAGAGAAAAAAGCATATATTTCATTAGAAGAGCGTATGGGCTGTGGTATTGGAGCTTGTTTCGCATGTGTATGCCACTTACAAGAAGATCCAAGTGGACATTCTTACAAGAAGGTGTGTAGCGACGGACCAGTATTTCCAATCGGGGAGGTTGTACTATGAACAGATTGCAAGTTGAATTACCAGGATTATCATTAAAAAATCCAATTATACCGGCATCTGGATGCTTTGGATTTGGTCGTGAATATGCACAGTTTTACGATTTAAGTGTACTAGGATCAATCATGATTAAAGCGACGACAGAACAACCACGTTATGGAAATCCAACGCCTCGTGTTGCTGAAACACCAGGCGGCATGTTAAATGCAATCGGACTTCAAAACCCGGGATTAGACAAAGTAATGAATTCGGAATTACCATGGTTAGAACAATTTGACCTTCCAATTATTGCGAACGTTGCAGGCTCACAGGCTGAGGATTACGTAGCGGTTGCGAAGGAAATTTCTAAAGCGCCTAATGTCCATGCACTAGAATTAAATATTTCTTGTCCAAACGTAAAAACAGGTGGTATCGCCTTTGGTACAAATCCTGAAATTGCTGCTGATTTAACGAAGCGAGTAAAAGAGGTTTCTGAAGTACCTGTATACGTGAAATTGTCACCGAACGTGGCAAACATAGTGGAAATTGCAAAAGCGATTGAAAATGCAGGTGCAGATGGTTTAACGATGATTAATACATTGCTTGGTATGCGTCTAGATTTAAAAACAGCTAAACCAATTTTAGCAAACCGTACAGGCGGATTATCAGGTCCTGCGATTAAGCCAGTAGCAATTCGCATGGTACATGAAGTAAGCCAAGCGGTTAACATTCCAATTATCGGAATGGGCGGTATTGAAACAGCGGAAGATGTAATTGAATTCTTCTACGCTGGCGCAAGCGCAGTTGCAGTAGGTACAGCGAACTTTATCGATCCGTTCGTATGTCCGACAATTATTGAAGAGTTACCAGCATTACTAGATGAATTAGGATTTGATCATATTTCGGAATGTCAAGGAAGGAGCTGGAAGCAAACATGTCACAGTCGTTAATCGTTGCACTAGATTTTCCAGGGAAACAAGAAGTAGAACAATTCTTACACCACTTTGAAGGGGAAGAGTTATTTGTCAAAGTAGGTATGGAGTTATTTTACAAAGAAGGCCCTGCAATTATTACGTACTTAAAAGAAAAAGGACATAAGATTTTCCTAGATTTAAAACTTCATGATATTCCGAATACAGTAAAAAGCGCTATGCGTAGCCTAGCTAGTCTAGATGTTGATATGGTAAATGTTCATGCTGCTGGGGGAAGTAGCATGATGAAAGCTGCGATTGAGGGATTAGAGGAAGGTAAGCAAGAAGGAAAAGAGAGACCGATTTGTATTGCAGTTACACAACTAACAAGCACTTCGGAAGCTATGATGAAAAAAGAGATTGGCATTGAGAAAACGTTAGAAGAAGCGGTTGCTCATTATGCAAAATTAACGAAAGACAGTGGACTTGATGGCGTTGTTTGTTCAACACTTGAAGTTCCAAAATTACGTGAAGTATGCGGAAATGAATTTGTAACAGTAACACCGGGGATTCGTCTTGCAAGTGATGATGTTAATGACCAAGTGCGCGTAGCAACACCGAAACGTGCGAGGGAACTTGGCTCAAGCTACATCGTAGTTGGACGCAGTATTACGAAAGCAGAAAATCCGCTTGAAGCGTATAAAACAGTAAAACAACAGTGGGAAGGTGTAACAGTATGAAAAAAGAAATCGCATCGCATTTATTAGAAATTGGAGCAGTATTTTTACAACCGAATGATCCATTCACTTGGTCTTCAGGTATGAAATCACCAATTTATTGTGATAACCGTTTAACTTTATCTTATCCAAAAGTACGTCAAGCGATTGCAGCTGGATTAGAAGAGTTAATTAAAGAGCACTTCCCAACTGTAGAAGTTATTGCAGGAACAGCAACTGCTGGTATTGCGCACGCTGCATGGGTAAGCGATCGTATGGATTTACCAATGTGCTACGTACGTAGTAAAGCAAAAGGTCACGGTAAAGGGAACCAAATTGAAGGAAAAGCTGAAAAAAGTCAAAAAGTAGTAGTAGTAGAAGACTTAATTTCAACTGGTGGTAGTGCAATTACGTGTGTAGAAGCACTTCGCGAAGCTGGCTGTGAAGTATTAGGAATCGTATCAATCTTCACATACGAGCTAGAGTCAGGAAAAGAAAAATTAGAAGCAGCTAACGTAGCATCATATTCTTTAAGTGATTACAGTGCATTAACTGAAGTTGCAGCAGAAAAAGGTATGATCGGACAAGCTGAAACGAAAAAATTACAAGAGTGGCGTAAAAATCCAGCTGACGAAGCTTGGATCACAGCGTAACATAAAAAAGACGACTGCGGGGGAACGCAGTCGTCTTTTTTATCATTGTTAAAAATTCAAGTAAAGTCCTATCGATATTAAAGAAAATTCATATTATAATCTTTCTACTAAAAACTACTTAGCGCTTTCTGCAAGCTCATATCCTCTTACAAACAATAGAGTCATATAAGAAACAATAAATGAGAAGATGCTGTACATGCCAACCCAAAAGAAGAATTTTGGAGTGAAGGCGATAACACCTATTATTAAAAAACTAGCAAACGTTACAATCGGCATTACGTAATACGTTTTCGTCTTGCGTGTTCCAATAACAGAAACGATAAAGATAAGTAATGGACAAATTAATAAGACGAAAATCAATTCATTCATAGTTATGTCCCCTTTTCTAATGGAAGTAATCTGTACCTCGTAAACGTTTTTTAAATAAATATTCTCTTAATATAACTTCGCTAACATGTAGTTAATCCCTTTAGAAAGTCACTGGATTTCATAATAAAAAGCGTAAGCAAGAGAAAACTTGCTTACACTATAGAATAAACATCGCAACGATCGTGGTGACAATTAAGCCAATCACAACTGGTAAAAAGTTTCGGCGTGCGAGTTCAAATGGATCCACTTTACAAATGGCAGCGGCAGGAATAAGCGCCCAAGGAATTAAAGTCCCGCCTCCGGTCCATATGGCAGCAATTTGCCCGAGTGCTGTTAATGTAGCTGTTCCATGCCCAAGTGCTGTTCCGAAAAGATTGGCAATTGAACCAGCAAGTGATATACCAGAAAAGCCAGATCCATCTAATCCTGTTATGACACCAACGATAGTTAATGTTCCCGCCGATACGTATTGATTTAAAGGAACAGTTTGAGATAAGGCAATCCCTAAGTCGTTAATGATTCCATGTGAACCTTTCGGTAAATAGTCTCCGATAATTTTCACAAAACCGCTATCTCCTAAATAAAAGAGTGCAGCAATTGGAATAACTGGACCAAAGATTTTAAATCCAAATTGGAGCCCTTCTATAAAATAATCGGTTGTTTTATTTAGTCCATTACCTTTGTAGGCGATGAGGGAAATGATGATAATCATAATAACAGTCGTTCCGCCGATAAGTGCTGTTGCATCGCTTCCTTGTAGTTTAAATTGAATCATGCAAAGGATATCGATGATATATACGATAGGGATACATATAGCGAGCCATTTCTTTATGCGAGGAGATAATAAAATAGTAGTTTTAGATGGTTCCGTTGATGCAGGGGAGTTTTGCAAGGATAATCCTGTATCAAATTCTTTTCGTAAGAAGAAAAAAGCGACAGAAGTTGTAACAACGCCCATCACGATAACGAGGGGAACACTGGCAGAAACGACGCTGGAAACAGGAAGACCAGCCGCGTCTGCAGTTAATTTCGGTGCTCCTTGAATAACGAAGTCGCCAGATAAGGCGATGCCGTGTCCGAATAAGTTCATAGCAATGGCAACCCCAATTGGAGGAAGACCGACGCGTACAGCGACGGGGAATAAAATAGCTCCCATTAAGGCGACAGCTGGAGAAGGCCAAAAAAAGAAAGAAATTGTCATCATTAAAAGGCCGATAATCCAGTAGGCGAGGGTAGGGGTACGAATCATCTTTGTAAATGGTGAAATCATCGTATCATTTATGCCAGTATGAACGAGTAGATTGCTCATTGATACGATAATAGAGATGATTAATATAGTTGGTAAAAGTTCAGTAATAGCGTAAATGAAACTTTGAAAAATACCGCTAACGGCAAGAGGGATAGAACTTGTAGCGGTTAATGCTAATAAAAAGATAAAAACGATACAAATAATCGTCGTATCTTTCCGGAGAATAAAAAAAGTAATAATAGTGAGTAAACAAAGAATATAGAGAGCATGCAACAGCGTTAATTCAACTCCCATAACATTCACATCCTTTAGGCATTCGTGTAGTTTATTGTATGAAAGCAGTAAAAGTATGTGAGTATAGGAAAAAAAGTGAAATTTCATGTACTGTAATGGTAAGAAGTGGAAATGGATGTTACAATACAATTAATCCTAAAAATGGAATTTAAGGAGGGCTTATGCGCAAAAAAAATCGGGTTTTGGGGATTCATTATATCTTGTAGTCTATTAATCATTTTAAATCTATTTACAAACAATGAATGGATAAGTATCACCCCTCTTTTTGGGTTTGTTTTTATACTGTTATAACGATGGGATGACATGAAACAACATAGTAAGAAAAGCATTGGAATTATGATAGGTATCATTGTTGTTTGCTCATTTTTCATAGGGTTTATTTTAATAGAAGGACAGAAACAGATGGAGAAAATGTCTATTTTTCAAGAATGGATGTCTTCTGCAAAAGGTCTTTATATTGTAATTGTAGTTGTTATTTTTCTTAGGTTCACGATAAGAATATGGAGTTACATATTAAAGAGAGGATAGAATGGAGGTAGTAAGAATGAGAGAAAAAATAGGATATTATGGTGTGCTCGTTTGTTTACTATTATCAGTTATTTCAGGGCAATTTTTAAAAAGTGAATGGGTACCAGTTATATTATGTATAGGAGTATTGATTTTTGCACCTATGTATCGCTGGAATGAATGGAAAGCATATAGTCGAAAAAAGAAAATGGTTTTCAGCATCGAATTTGTCATTATAATCAGCACAATTCCGTTTTTGTTATGGAAAGGAAATGAGATAATAGATGGAATTGTAATGTTTCAAGGGTGGTTGTTTATTGCGAAAATGCTATATTTAATATGCATTTTAATGTTGGTAGTGGTAGTCACTAAAATAATAAACGAAAAGCTATTCGTTAATGAATAAAAGAAAATACCACCTTATTCGGTGGCATTTCCTCATTTTACTGCATGAGCTTTTTGCATCTTTTTAATTAAACGAATTTGTCCACGATGATTGATTTCATCTTCAAAAACGTGAAACCACTTAAAATAGTTATTTGCTGGTTTGTCATACCAAAAGTCTGTCGTTTTAAATAACCATTCATCAGGTAACGATTGAAAAGTCTCGATTGTTTTGGAACGTACTTCTTGTAATGTATTTATGTAAAATTCTATAGCGTTTCCTTTTATTTTCTCACGTCCAAGATCGCCTAATTCAATGCCAGGTAACCAGCGTTCTAATTCAGCCTCCGTTGGTTCACGGTCTTCAAAAGTATGAATCTGGTAGTAAAATTCAATAGCAGCCATATGATACAATAACATGCCAATTGAATTTGCTTCCTTATCATATAAATAATCAAGTTCTTCAATTGTTAAACTTTCCACTGCTTGCATTGTTGTATAGCGAGCGTAATTCATCATGGAAACAAGCTTTGAAAATTCTACATGTAAACCCTCCAATTTATCAATTACAAAATTCAATTAAAATTCCCCCTCTTTAAACGATGACTCCAGAGAAAGAATTCTATGTGCAGAGAAAAACTCCTTTTAAAAAGTTCATGATTTTAACAAGGAATCACAATTAGTTCCCGATTTGATTTTGTAATAACTTCATATCCGTCTTTTGTGATGACAATATCATCTTCAATTCTACAACCGCCCCAGTTTGGTATGTAAATACCAGGTTCAACTGTAACAACCATACCTTCTTCTAAAGTAGCCTGACTTTCTTGGGATAGGCGAAGAGGTTCATGTATTTCTAACCCAAGACCATGACCAGTAGAGTGTCCAAAGTATTGACCGTATCCATGTTCTGTAATGTAATCTCTCGTTATATCATCGATACTTTTCGCAGTTTCTCCAGGCTTAATTGCTTTAGTTCCACGTTTTAACGCTTCTCGTACAACATTGTATATCTTTTTGAATTCTTCTGATGATTCTCCGATTGCTACAGTACGAGTTATATCGGAACAATATCCATCGTAAAGTGCACCGAAATCTAATGTAACGATGTCGCCTCGCTCGATTATTTTATTTGATGCAACTCCATGAGGAAGTGAAGAACGAACGCCAGAAGCTACAATGATTTGGAATGAAGAGGATGTAGCCCCTTTTTTTCGCATGAAAAATTCCAACTCATCTCGTACATCATTTTCACTTATTCCTGGTTTTAGAAACGTAATGATGTGGTGAAATGCTTCGTCAGCAATATTAGCTGCGATTTTCATTGTTTCTATTTCCGGCATGTCTTTAATAATACGAATATTTTCGATGATTTCGCACACTTGAACCATTTCCACATGTACGCATTTTTGTAAGTTTTTATATTGTTGCAATGTCATGTTGTTCTCTTCAATTCCGAGTTTTTGAATGTTTAATTTTGATACTTGATTTGCAATTTCTTTTTCTAAATTTCCTGTATGCATAATAATTTCAGCATCTTTTATTTGTGATTTCGCTTGATCTACATAGCGAAAATCAGTTATAAAAACAGCTTTATCCGCAGAGATTAAGACGACGCCAGCACTACCTGTAAAGCCTGTTGCATATTGGCGATTTTCTTTTTTGGTAATGAGTAACCCGTCAATTTCATAGTTTTGTAGTTGATTTTGGATTTTATTAATTTTTAAAGTCATGTTAATTCCCCCCTATTCACAGTATTTAATAAAGCAAATAGTGTGCCAAAATGTATATTTGAAGAAAGGATAGTAGGGAAAACATATATTTTAAGGGAGATAAGAAAATAGCCCGCCATTTGTGGGAGACGGTTTGTTTATAAAATTCAGATTGCTTCAATAAATAGCAGGGGGATGAAAAAATATTGATTGGAGTTACACTTGTACTTTATTTACATGCTTTAAAAAATTTATACAAATGTAAAATGACACTGTCAATTTTTTTGACAATATTGAATGGATATAGCAACTAAATTGAAAATAAATAAAAAATGCGTTGCTTATAAGCAACGCATTTTTGTATTTACGCTTTTAATTTCATTACAATATCAGCATCTGGTGTTACATATACGGTTTGCTGATTGTCGTACGTAACAAAACCAAGTTTTGCACCACTCGGTTTTTTCACATGGCGTATTTTAGTGAAATCAACAGGTACAGAGCTAGACTCTTTCGCTTTACTGTAATAAGCGGCAATTTTGGCAGCTTCTAGTAAAGTTTCTTCAGCAGGCTCTAAAGAACGAATGACAACGTGAGAGCCAGGTATGTCTTTCGTATGTAACCAAATTTCATCACGGCGGGCAAACTTCGTTGTTAAATAATCATTTTGTTTATTGTTTTTACCAACGAAAATCTCTGTGCCATCACTTGCTAAATATTTATCTAATACTGGCTTAGTAGGCTTTTTCTTTGCGTTTTTCGTTTTGCGATTGCGCACATAACCTTCTTCAGCTAATTCCTCACGAATTTCTTCAATATCTTTTGAAGAAGCAGCTTCCATTTGTTGAAGTAAGCTATCAAAATAAAGAATTTCTTCATTGGTTTTTTCGATTTGTTCTTCTACAACAACAACTGAATTTTTTGCTTTTTGATACTTTTGGAAATAGCGTTGTGCATTTTCAGATGGTGTTTTTAAAGGATCTAATGTGATTTTTACAGTTCCGCCATTTTCATCGTAATAATTAACGACCTCAATATCTTTATCGCCTTTTTTCAAAGCGTACATATTAGCTGTAAGTAGCTCTCCAAATAGTTGATATTTATCTGCTTTTCCAGCATCTTGCAGTGTTTTTTCGAGTTTAATGAGTTTTTTCTCGTTTTTATTTTTTTCGTTTTGCATAAAGCGTTCTAAATCATGAGCTTGTTGTTTTACACGATCACGTTCTGCTTTGCCAAAGAAGAAACGATCTAACAATTCGCTCACTGATGAGAATGTTTTTTCTTCTCCTTGCAAGTGTGTAAGAGGGAAAAGATAAAAGAATTCTTTTCCATTTGCAGTAATCATTGCTGGTGTATATGCATGAGATAGTAATGGTGTTTGTATAGAGAAAAATGCTTCTGATAATGCTTTCTCATTTACCATACCGGCTTTCTTTACTACTTCTTTTGCAAATAATGGGGATATTCCCATGAAAGCCCCGACGAGTTGTTTATCCATATTTCCAGATAGAAAGTCTAGCGGTCTAATAAAATCATCTGCGGTTTCAATTTGCAGAGGATTGATTTTATGTTGGGCTGGTGGCGCGACGTACTCAGCACCAGCATATACAGTTCGGTGACGGTTTACGGCTAATGAAACGTGTTTTAAGCTATCTAAAATCACGTTTGTTTTCGTATCTAATAAGATAATGTTGCTATGTCTTCCCATTATTTCAATTACTAATGTTTTTAATGATTCGTCTCCGATTTCATTACGACTGCGAACTGTAATTTGGATAATCCGTTCTAAGTCGATTTGTTCAATTTTTTCAATAAATCCACCTTCTAAATGTTTACGAAGAAGCATACAAAACATCGGCGGTATTGCTGGCGAATCGTAGTTTTGATTCGTTAAGTGCATACGCGCATATGTAGGATGAGATGAAAGAATTAGTTTTTGGTTCTTTCCATTCGCTCGAATATGTAATAAAATCTCGTATTTTGAAGGTTGGTATATTTTAGAAATCCTTCCCGTGTAAAGAGAATTTTCAATTTCATGTGTAATCGCTCTTGTAAATAATCCATCGAATGCCATTAATGAACACTCCTTTCTAACTAAAAGTTAATTATAGCATTTTTTTGGACGAGGCTGAATAAGCTTTCAATAGAGTATGTCTGGAATCAGGAGGTCGATGGCAGGATGAACTGGTATGGAATGCGAGCACATGAAGTGGAAGAAAGAACGAATACGAATGTAAAGGTTGGACTTACGGAGAAAGAAGCAGAAGGGCGAATTAAGAAATTTGGTACAAATGAATTAGAAGAAGCAAAAAGGCCTTCTGCACTAATGGTATTTTTAGCGCAATTTAAAGATTTCATGGTACTCGTTTTGTTTGGAGCAACAATTGTTTCTGCGTTTTTAGGTGAATACATTGATTCTATTGCTATTGTTGCCATTGTTATTATCAATGGTATTCTCGGCTTTTTTCAAGAAAGAAAAGCTGAAAAATCATTGGAAGCTTTAAAGGAACTAGCTGCTCCACAAGTTACTGTAATGCGGAATGGAAAGTGGGTAAAAGCACCATCTAAAGCACTTGTTTTAGGTGATATTATTAAGTTTTCCAGTGGTGATCGTATTGGGGCTGATGTGCGTCTTGTTGAGGCATCAAGTTTATATATTGAAGAGTCTGCTTTGACAGGGGAGTCCGTACCTGTGCAAAAGAAGGTAGAAGCATTGCAAGGGCAAGAGGTTGCAATTGGTGATCAAAAAAATATGGCTTTTATGGGGACAATGATTACGCGAGGATCTGGAACAGGTGTCGTTGTAGCAACTGGTATGAATACAGCGATGGGTCAAATTGCAAATATGTTACAAAATGCAGAGCAAATGGAAACACCACTGCAAAGAAGGTTAGAACAGCTCGGAAAAATATTAATTATTGTAGCTCTTATTTTGACAGCGCTCGTTGTATTGGCTGGTGTGTATCAAGGGAATGAAGTATATCATATGTTTTTAGCTGGCGTATCGCTAGCTGTTGCGGCTATTCCAGAAGGGTTGCCAGCAATTGTTACAGTAGCTTTATCACTTGGTGTACAGCGGATGATAAAAAAGAGAGCAATTGTACGAAAGTTACCAGCCGTAGAAACGTTAGGTTGTGCTTCCGTTATATGTTCTGATAAAACGGGGACAATGACGCAAAACAAAATGATGGTAACACATATGTGGTCAGGCGGAGAATTGTGGAAAGTGACAGGGCAAGGATATGAACCTAATGGCTCTTTTATGAAAGGTGAAATAGAAGTGAATCCAGCTAAGACAAAAGCACTTTATCAGCTACTTACATTTGGTTCACTATGTAACAATGCAAATATTATTCAAAAGAAAAAGGCGTACGTATTAGATGGAGATCCAACAGAGGGAGCGCTTGTAGCTGCAGCAATGAAAGCTGGGATTACACGTGAGGCATTGAAAGGGAAATTTGAAATTATTCGTGAATTTCCATTTGATTCAACTCGAAAAATGATGAGTGTTATTGTACGAGATCGAGAGGGGAAGAAGTTTATTGTTACGAAGGGAGCACCGGACGTTCTTTTGCAAATGAGTCAAACGATTTTATGGGGGGATAAGCAGCAGCCGTTAAGTGAGTTATATAGAAGAGAAGTACAGGCGGCTATTCATAGCTTAGGTAGTCAAGCGCTTCGAACAATTGCAGTTGCGTTTAAACCTTTAAAAGTCACGGATTCTATTGAACATGAAAGAGACGTTGAAAAAGATTTTATGTTGGTTGGGATACAAGGTATGATTGACCCGCCAAGGCCAGAAGTGGCGCAGGCGGTAAAAGAGTGTAAAGAAGCTGGTATTCGAACGGTAATGATTACAGGTGATCATAAAGTGACAGCAATGGCGATTGCTGAACAATTAGGAGTTTTGCCACCAGATGGACGCGTTGTTGAAGGCGTAGAACTCGCGAATATGGATGTGGAGGAATTAGAAAATGTTGTAGAAGATACGTATGTATTCGCTCGTGTATCACCTGAGCATAAATTAAAAATTGTTAAGGCACTGCAAAATCAAGGACATATAGTAGCCATGACAGGCGATGGAGTGAACGATGCTCCAGCTATAAAAACAGCGGATATTGGGATAGCGATGGGAATTACAGGGACAGATGTTGCGAAAGAGGCCTCTTCACTTGTTTTACTAGACGATAATTTTGCTACAATTAAATCAGCAATTAAAGAAGGAAGAAATATATACGAGAACATACGTAAGTTTATTCGCTACTTATTGGCGTCAAACGTTGGAGAAATTTTAGTCATGTTATTTGCGATGTTACTTGCATTACCACTGCCGATGGTTCCTATTCAAATTTTATGGGTGAACTTAGTTACTGATGGTTTACCAGCGATGGCATTAGGTTTGGATAAGGCTGAAGGAGATGTGATGAAGAGAACGCCGCGCCACCCGAAAGAAGGGGTATTCGCTAGAGGGCTTGCGTGGAAAATAATAAGTCGAGGGTTTTTAATTGGGGCAGTGACGTTAGTAGCGTTTATTATTGCGTATAACCAACATCCAAATGAACTGAAATATGCACAAACTGTAGCGTTCGCGACGTTGGTACTTGCTCAGCTTATTCATGTATTTGATTGTCGTAGTGAGCATTCTGTCTTTCACCGCAATCCATTTGGGAACGTGTATTTAGTAGGGGCGGTTATCATTTCGTTACTACTCATGCTAGTGGTTATATATTATCCACCGTTACAACCGATCTTTAGCACAATGCCGATACAAGCAAGAGATTGGTTATTAATTGGAGGTTTGTCATCAATTCCGACTTTCTTACTAGTAGGTTCTTTATTAACAGGGAAAAAGGCGAAAAAGAAAAAGCCAATGTTATATAAGAAGGGATTAAACTTGAAATAGTCAATGTTATGAAAATGTGATATAATTTACAGAAGGTAGTAGAGCCTTGTCTCTATTACCTTTTTCATTGAGTTATTTTATGGCTTGGATGTGATAAAAATGATTTCTAGTATGACAGGGTTTGGAAGATCGAAAGTAGAAAGTGATACTTTTCAAATTACAGTAGAAATGAAATCGGTGAACCACCGTTTTTTAGAGATGAGTATTCGACTTCCTAAGCAAATGATGGTATTTGAGGACAAAATTCGTAAAATAATTGCACAGCAAGTTCGACGTGGACGCATTGAGGTGTCTATTAGTATAGCAGGTGAAGGACTTGTTGAAAGAAAATTAAGTGTGAATTGGTCACTTCTTGAGCAGTACCAATCGATGATGGAAGATATAAAAGGAAAGTTTCAATTACAAGATTCTATTACACTCGAGCAATTAATGGCAATGCCAGAAGTAACAGCAATTGAAGAAATAGAAAATGTAAATGAACATTTTGAGAACAGTTTATATGAGGCTGTTCGTCAAGCTGCTCATATGTTGAAAACGATGAGAGATGGCGAAGGAGAACGATTACATAAAGATATAGCGTATCGTTTACAAGAGATTAGCAATTGTGTAAATGCAATTATTCCACATGCACCAATTGTTACACAAAAATATCGTGAACGATTAGAAAATCGCTTAAAAGAATTACATAATCAAGAGTTAGATGAACAAAGATTGCTAACAGAAGTCGCAATCTTTGCAGAGCGTTGTGATATTCATGAAGAGTTAGTTCGTTTGCAAAGTCATTTAGAGCAATTTCATGAAACATTGCAGATTGAAGAGCCTGTTGGAAGAAAAATGGATTTCATCGTGCAAGAGATGCATAGAGAAATTAATACGATTGGTTCTAAGGCAAATGACTTAACAATTTCAAAATATGTTGTAGAAATGAAAAATAACCTTGAAAAAATTCGTGAACAAGTACAAAATATTGAGTAGCTTTCAAAAAATATATAAAGTTATACGTGGTGGAGAAATCGGATAGACTTACTAGGAGGCGCAAACTATGGCCATGCGGTTTTTAAATATTGGATACGGAAATATTGTATCTGCTCATCGAATTATTGCTATTGTAAGTCCGGAGTCAGCTCCTATTAAACGAACAGTACAGGAAGCACGCGAACATAATGCTTTGCTTGATGCTACGTATGGGAGAAAAACAAGGGCGGTTATTGTTATGGATGATGGGCATGTTGTATTAAGTCCAATTCAACCAGAGACGATTGCACATCGTTTGAATAATAAAGAAGATTTAAGTGAGGAAGGGTAGGTTTTACATATTTATGAGAAGTAGAAGAGGATTGCTCATCGTTCTTTCAGGGCCTTCTGGGGTTGGAAAAGGAACGGTTCGTAAAGAGCTGTTTAGCCATGAGGATACACGTTTTCAGTACTCTATTTCAGTAACGACACGTAAGCCGCGTGAAGGTGAAGTAGATGGTGTGGATTATTTCTTTAAAGAAAGAGAAGAATTCGAGGAAATGATTCGTAATGAAAGATTACTTGAGTGGGCTGAGTTCGTAGGTAATTATTACGGAACACCGATTGACTATGTTGAAAAAACATTACAAGAAGGAAAAGATGTATTCTTAGAAATTGAAGTGCAAGGAGCAATTCAAGTTAAGAAAGCTTTCCCAGAAGGTGTATTTATTTTCTTAGCACCTCCAAGTTTATCTGAACTAAAGAGCCGTATTGTCGGCCGTGGTACAGAGACTGAAGATGTTATTGAAAATCGTTTAACTGTAGCGAAAGAAGAAATCGAGATGATGGACGCTTACGACTATGTAGTAGAAAACGATCAAGTTGAATTAGCTTGTGATAGAATTAAAGCAATTGTGGTTGGCGAACATTGCCGCCGCGAAAGGGTAGCAAAATATTATAAAGAAATGACGGAGGGTCTATAATTATGTTAAATCCATCAATTGACTCATTACTACAAAAAATCGATTCTAAATACACACTAGTAACAGTGGCTGCAAAGCGTGCACGTGAAATGCAACTTGCTAATAACTGTGTTGTAGAGCAACCGGTTTCTCATAAGTGTGTAGGTAAAGCATTAGAAGAAATCGATGCGGAAGTATTAAGCTACGTACCAAGTGAAGATAAAGTTGCTGAATAAGCCTTTGCCTTCGACAAAATAAAACATAGACTTTATAATTTTCTATGTAACGGTAACAACCTATTTACAAGTAGGTTGTTATTTTTTTACGAAAGGAATGAAATATTGGTACTGACGAGCTGGGAATTCTATTTCAGTATTATAAGTTTGAAAAAGAAAGAGGACGAGTCATATGCTAAAAGGGAAAAAGATACTTCTATGTGTAACAGGAGGCATTGCGGTTTTTAAAGCAGCTGCGTTAACGAGTAAATTGACACAATCTGGCGCGATTGTAAAAGTAATGATGAGTGAGTCGGCAATGAAGTTTGTTACGCCTCTTACATTCCAAGCACTTTCTCGCCATGATGTATATACGGATACATTTGATGAGAAAGACTCGGCTGTTATTGCTCATATTGATTTAGCAGATTGGGCGGATGTTGTACTTGTCGCACCTGCTACTGCCAATTGTATTGGAAAGTTAGCTGGTGGTATTGCAGATGATATGATTACAACTACTTTGTTAGCTACTGCAGCTCCGGTATGGATTGCGCCTGCTATGAATGTGCATATGTATGAAAATAAAATTGTTCAAAAAAATATGATGACATTGAAAACGCTAGGATATACGTTTATTGAGCCTGGGGAAGGCTTTTTAGCATGTGGATATGTAGCAAAGGGACGACTAGAAGAACCTGAAGCGATTATCGCACGGTTAGAGGAAGCTTTCTCAGAACACAAACCATTGCAGGGAAAAAGAATATTAATAACTGCTGGCCCAACACGTGAAAAGGTTGATCCAGTTCGTTTTATGACGAATTTTTCTTCTGGAAAAATGGGGTATGCGATTGCAGAAGTGGCGGCGAATTTAGGCGCTGATGTTATACTCGTTTCAGGACCGACAGCATTAAATCCACCGTTACATGTAACGACAGTGCAAGTGGAATCTGCACAAGATATGTTAGAAGCAGTTCTTCAACATTATCAAAACGTAGACGTTGTCATTAAAACAGCAGCAGTTGCAGATTATCGTCCGAAATATGTTCATGATAATAAAATGAAAAAGCAAAATGGTGATGCTGTCATTGAACTCGAAAGAACGGTGGATATTTTAAAAACGTTAGGTCAGAAAAAGGATAAACAGTTACTTATCGGTTTTGCTGCTGAAACGACAAATGTAGAGGAATATGCAACGAAAAAACTACGTGAGAAAAATGCAGATATGATTGTCGCGAATGATGTAAAAGCGCAAGGAGCTGGATTTGGCACGGATACGAATATTGTAACGATGTATAGAAAAGATGGAAAAGTTATTGAGTTGCCACTTTTAATGAAAAAAGAGGTAGCTCGTGAAATATTAAAGCAAATTGAAATGATGTTAGAAGATGATCGTTTATGAAATTTGCAAGTGTAATTGTTGATGTACCTGCCCGTCAGACAGATCGACCATTTGATTACATTATCCCTAAAAAATGGGAAGATATTGTACAGACAGGAATGCGGGTAGTAGTTCCGTTTGGGCCAAGAAAATTGCAAGGTTTTATTATTGGGATTAAAGATTCGGTGGATGTAGAAAGTAAGAAGTTAAAGACGATCCATGAAATATTAGATGTAACACCGGTTTTAAATGATGAATTATTAAAACTTGGATATTGGCTTACAAGTGAAACGTTATGCTACATGATTTCAGCTTTTCAAGTGATGCTTCCAACTGCGATAAAAGCAACGTATAAAAAACGTCTACAACTTTGTAAACAGGAAGAAATAGCACCTGAAATACTATATTTATTTCAGGATAAAGAAGCAATTGATTTTGAAGTAATCGAGCAACAGCCACATTTATACCGGACTATTCAACAAGAAATTAAAAATGGTACGGTTGAAGTCGTTTATCAAGTGAAAGATAAAGTACAAAAGAAGAAGCAAAGAGTTGTTCAGCCGGAGTTGCCAGAAGATAAATTAGAATTAGCGGCATTTGAACTGAAAAGTAAAAAACAACAAGATGTACTCTATTATTTTGTGGAAAATTATAAAAGTGTACCGTTGAAAGTAATTACAGAAGAGTTACAAATAACAGATGCTCCAATAAAAGCACTTGTTAAAAAGGGATTCATTTCAGAAAAGTATGTGGAAGTATACCGAAATCCGTATGACGATGATGGTTTTGAACAAACGAAACCATTGCCACTTACGGAGGAACAAAAACAAGTTATTACACCGATTTTATCATCAATTACAAATGAAACTTATAATCCATTTTTACTATATGGTGTTACAGGAAGTGGAAAGACAGAAGTATATTTACAATCTATAGCAGCAGTGCTCGAGAAAGGAAAAGAAGCTATCGTTCTTGTTCCTGAAATTGCACTAACACCCCAAATGGTGGATCGTTTTAAAGGTAGGTTTGGCTCGCAAGTTGCAGTTCTTCATAGTGCGTTGTCTGTTGGAGAAAAGTATGACGAGTGGCGTAAGATTTTAAGAAAAGAAGTGAAAGTTGTAGTTGGTGCGCGTTCAGCCGTTTTTGCGCCTTTTGAGAATTTAGGGATTATTATTATTGATGAAGAGCATGAATCAAGTTACAAACAAGAAGATAATCCAAGGTATCATGCAAGAGATGTGGCTGTCTGGAGAGGGCAATACCATAAATGTCCTATCGTTCTTGGTAGTGCGACACCAACACTTGAATCGTTTGCAAGGGCGAAAAAAGGTGTTTATGAACTACTAACAATGGAAAAACGTATGAATGAACAAGCTTTACCAACGGTAGAGATTGTTGACATGCGAGAAGAACTTCGTGACGGGAATCGATCAATGTTTTCTAAGGCGCTGCATGAAAAAATAGCAGATCGATTAGAAAAGAAAGAACAGATGGTACTCTTCTTAAATAGAAGAGGTCATTCTACATTTGTTATGTGCCGTGATTGTGGGTATGTTGTACAATGTCCGCATTGTGATATTTCATTGACATATCATAAAATGAATCATCGTTTAAAATGTCATTATTGTAGTTACGAAGAAAATATGCCAACTGAGTGTCCAGCTTGTCAAAGTACATACATTCGTTTCTTTGGTACAGGTACACAAAAGGTAGAAGAAGAAATTACAAAACTATTTCCAGAGGCGCGAGTCATTCGAATGGATGTAGATACGACAAGTCGAAAAGGAATGCATGAAAAATTATTAAAGGCGTTTGGGGAAGAAAAAGCAGATATATTACTTGGAACACAAATGATTGCTAAAGGATTAGATTTTCCAAAAGTAACGCTTGTTGGGGTTTTAACTGCAGATACGATGCTTCACTTACCTGATTTTCGTGCAAGTGAAAAGACATATCAGTTATTGACGCAAGTAAGTGGACGAGCGGGTAGACATGAATTGCCAGGGGAAGTTGTGATTCAAACGTATACGCCAGAACATTACAGTATAGAGTTAGCGAAGAACCAACAATATGATGTGTTTTTTGACCAAGAAATGCAAATGAGACGAACAAGACAATATCCTCCATATTACTATGTTGTACTCGTAACCGTATCTCATCCTGAATTATTAAAAGCGGTACAAGTGACGGAAAAAATTGCCTCGTATTTACGAACGCATTGCTCGCAGCAAACAATGGTGTTAGGACCAGTTGCTTCAGCAATTCCAAGGATAAAAGATAGATATCGTTATCAATGCATGATAAAATACAAACGGGAACCAAACTTAAAGAACGTGCTCAAAATGGTAAATGAACATTATCAAGCAGAAATGCAAAAAGAGCTACAAATCTCAATTGATTTTAATCCAACAATGTTAATGTAGCGGAGGGAAATATGGCAGTTTTAGAAATAGTAAAGCATCCAAATGAAGTGTTAGAAACACCATGCGAAAGAGTAATTAACTTTGATAAAAAGTTAGTGAAATTGTTGAAAGATATGCATGAAACAATGTTAATTGCGGACGGAGTCGGTTTAGCTGCGCCTCAAGTAGGTGTAAGCTTGCAAGTAGCGGTTGTTGATGTCGATGATGATACTGGGAAAATCGAGTTAATCAATCCATCAATATTAGAAAAACGTGGTGAACAAGTAGGTCCCGAAGGATGTTTAAGCTTCCCGGGACTTTATGGTGAAGTAGAACGTGCGGATTATATTAAAGTAAGAGCACAAAATCGCCGTGGGAAAGTATTTTTATTAGAAGCGGAAGGATTTTTAGCGCGTGCAATTCAACATGAAATCGATCATTTACACGGTGTTTTATTTACATCGAAAGTGACAAGATATTATGAAGAAAACGAACTAGAATAGGTGTTAAAAGGAGCGGTTTTTAAATGATAAAAGTAGTGTTTATGGGAACACCGGACTTTTCAGTGCCGGTGCTTCGTCGTCTTATTGAAGATGGCTATGAGGTAGTAGGTGTTGTGACGCAACCTGATCGTCCAGTAGGTAGAAAAAAAGTATTAACACCTACACCTGTTAAAGTTGAAGCGGAAAAACATGGTATCCCTGTGTTACAGCCGTTAAAAATTCGTGAAAAAGATGAATATGAAAAAGTATTGGCATTAGAGCCAGATTTAATTGTAACAGCTGCATTTGGTCAGATTGTACCAAATGAAATTTTAGAAGCACCGAAGTATGGATGTATTAATGTCCACGCTTCTTTACTTCCTGAACTTCGTGGTGGTGCACCAATTCATTATGCAATTATGGAAGGTAAAGAAAAAACAGGTATTACAATTATGTATATGGTAGAAAAATTGGATGCTGGTGATATCTTAACGCAAGTGGAAGTGGAAATTGAAGAGCGTGAAACGACAGGCTCATTATTTGATAAATTAAGTGAAGCAGGAGCACATCTTCTATCTAAAACAGTACCTTTATTAATTCAAGGTAAGTTAGAACCGATTAAACAAAACGAAGAAGAAGTAACGTTTGCGTACAATATAAAACGTGAGCAAGAGAAAATTGATTGGACAAAAACAGGTGAAGAAGTATACAATCACATTCGCGGATTGAATCCATGGCCAGTTGCTTATACAACTTTAGCAGGACAAGTTGTTAAAGTATGGTGGGGAGAAAAAGTGCCTGTAACTGAACCGGCTGAAGCAGGTACGATTGTTGCGATCGAAGAAGATGGTTTTGTAGTAGCAACTAGTAATGAAACAGGTGTTAAAATTACTGAATTGCAACCTTCTGGTAAAAAGCGTATGAGTTGTTCACAATTTTTACGTGGAACAAAACCTGAAATTGGAACGAAGTTAGGAGAAAATGCATGAGACAAAATGTTCGTGAATTAGCTCTTGATGGTTTAATTCAAGTGGAAAAAAGTGGTGCATATAGCAACTTACTTTTAAATAATTTAATTGAAAAAAGTGCAATTGATAGAAAAGATATTGGTTTATTAACTGAAATTGTATATGGAACGATTCAACGTCGTGACACATTAGATTATTATTTACAGCCTTTTTTAAAAAAGAAGGTTGAGGCGTGGGTAAGAGTATTGCTTCGCTTATCTTTATATCAAATGATTTATTTAGACCGAGTGCCAGAAAGAGCGGCTATTCATGAAGCGGTTGAGATTGCAAAGCGTCGCGGGCATAAAGGAATTGCTGGTATGGTGAACGGTGTATTACGTTCGATTCAGAGAGAAGGTGTACCTTCTGTAGATGAAATCAAGGATCCAGTAGAACGGCTTGCAATTGCGATGAGTCATCCAGTTTGGCTTGTACAAGAGTGGACTTCTGCATATGGCTTAGAAACTGCAGAGAAAATGTGCGAAGTAAATATGTTACCTCCTGTACCTACAGCGCGTGTGAATGTTGATAAGGTAACGGTAGAAGAAGCGATTGAGTTGTTGGCAAGTGAAGGTATAGAAGCAAAACGTGGTGACTTGTCAGATGATGCAATTCAGATTGAAAGAGGAAATGTAGCGCATACAGAAGCGTTTAAAAAAGGATTTCTTTCTATTCAAGATGAAAGTTCTATGCTTGTAGCACGCGCTTTAGAACCAAATGAGGGAGAGACAGTTCTTGATAGTTGTGCGGCTCCTGGTGGTAAAACTACGCATATAGCTGAGCGTTTAAAGGGAACTGGTAAAGTAATGTCTCTTGATTTACATGCACACAAAGTACGTTTAATTAAACAGCAAGCAGAGCGACTTGGGTTAGAAAATGTCGAAACAAAAGCGCTAGATGCTAGAAAAGTGCAAGAGCACTTTTCAAATGAAACGTTTGATAAAATATTGGTAGATGCACCGTGTTCTGGATTTGGTGTAATTAGACGTAAGCCTGATATTAAGTTAGGAAAAGATAAAGGCGATAGTGAAAGATTATCGACGATTCAACTTGCGATACTAGAAAAAATAGCACCGTTATTAAAACAAGGCGGTCGTCTTGTTTATAGTACGTGCACAATTGAGAAAATAGAAAATGAACAAGTAATAGATAAATTTTTAAAAGAACATCCTGAATTTGAATGGGATACTACGATAAAAGAACGTATGCCAGAAAAATTAAGTCCGTATATTAATGAAGGTCAAGTACAAATTTTACCGCATTATTTTGCAACGGATGGCTTTTACATTGCTTGTTTAAGGAAGAAGGTGTAGCATCATGGAAACGACTGTAAGAAAACAAAAGAAAAATGTAGAAACGAAGAAACCATCAATTTACTCTTTACAAATTCATGAAATGCAAGATTGGTTAAAGGAACAAGGAGAACCGAAGTTCCGCGCTGGACAAATTTTTGACTGGCTATATAAAAAACGTGTAAAAAATTATGAGGATATGTCAAACCTTTCTAAAGGATTGCGTGATAAATTGTCGAATTCCTTTGATATTACTACTTTAAACACGTTAGTAAAACAAACGTCTTCGGATGGAACGATTAAATTCTTATTCCAATTATATGACGGGTATTCTATTGAAACGGTATTAATGCGACATGAATATGGAAATTCCATTTGTGTAACAACGCAAGTTGGTTGTCGTATTGGATGTACGTTCTGTGCTTCGACGCTTGGTGGACTAAAACGAAACCTAGAAGCTGGAGAAATCGTAGCGCAAGTAGTAGAAGTTCAGCGTGCGCTTGATGAAACAGAAGAACGTGTAAGCTCTCTTGTTGTTATGGGAATTGGAGAACCATTTGATAATTACGATAATTTAATGGGATTCTTACGCATCACTAACCATGAAAAAGGACTTCATATTGGTGCTAGACATATGACTGTTTCGACGAGTGGAATTATCCCGAAAATTTATAAGTTTGCTGAAGAAGAACTACAAATTAATTTTGCGATTTCATTGCATGCTCCAAACTCAGAATTACGTTCAAAATTAATGCCGATTAACCGTGCTTATAAATTACCGGATTTAATGGAAGCTATTAAATACTATGTAAATAGAACAGGGCGCCGTATTACTTTTGAATATGGATTATTTGGAGGAGAAAATGACCAAGTTGAGCACGCTGAAGAGCTTGCTGCGCTCTTAAAAGGTGTAAAATGTCATGTAAACTTAATCCCGGTAAACTACGTACCTGAACGTGATTATGTACGTACACCACGTGAGCAAATTTTCTTGTTCGAGAAAACGTTAAAAGATCGTGGAGTGAATGTAACGATTCGCCGTGAACAAGGTCATGATATTGACGCAGCCTGCGGTCAGTTGCGTGCGAAGGAGCGCAAAGAAGAGACGAGGTGACGAGATGAAAGCCGTATTTCTATCGGATAAAGGAAAAGTTCGTCAACATAATGAAGATAGTGCAGGAGTTTTTCACAATTTAGATGGAAATGTTTTAGCGGTAGTAGCAGATGGAATGGGAGGTCATCGAGCTGGTGATGTAGCTAGCTCGATGGCCATTCAATTATTCCATGATTATTGGAAGCAAACGCATAATATGAATGAACCGAAAAAAGTAGAACAATGGTTACATACTAGTGTTGGGATTATTAATGAGCGCATATATGAATACGCTCAGCAAAATGTAGAATGTAATGGTATGGGAACAACGCTTATAATAGCTGTTTGTACACCAAGTTTTGTGACGATAGGGCATATAGGAGATAGTCGTTGCTATATGGTATCAGAAGGAGAAATGACGCTTGTAACGGAAGATCATTCGCTTGTAAATGAGCTTGTGAGACATGGTGAAATTTCAAAGGAAGATGCAGAGTATCATCCGAAAAAGAATGTGTTATTAAGAGCGCTAGGAACAGAAGAAAAAGTTGGATTAGATGTTAAAACGTTGGTGCTTGAGGAAGATGATCAATTACTTCTTTGCTCTGATGGGTTATCAAACAAAGTTTCTATTGATGATATGCAACAAATTTTACAGTTAAATGAACAGCTTGAAGGTAAAGGGCAGCGTCTCATTCAATTGGCGAATGATCGCGGTGGAGAAGATAATATCACACTTGTTCTTATTGATTATGCGGGTTCGACAAACGAAAGTAGGTGAAGTGCAACGTGCTGATTGGAAAACGCTTAAATGACCGTTATAAGCTGCTGAAAATGATTGGTGGTGGCGGAATGGCCAATGTATATTTAGCTCATGATGATATACTTGGCCGAGATGTAGCGGTAAAAATATTAAGACTCGACTACTCAAATAACGAAGAGTTTATTAAACGTTTCCATCGAGAAGCGCAGTCTGTTACAACGTTGTCGCATCCAAATATTGTGAATATGTATGATGTCGGAGAAGAAGATGGTATATATTATCTTGTCATGGAATATGTACCCGGGCAAACATTGAAGCAATACATAATTGAGCGAGGTATGTTACCTATAGGAGAAGCTCTTGATATTATGGAGCAGTTAACATCCGCCATGGCACACGCCCATCATTTTGAAATTGTGCATCGTGATATAAAGCCGCACAATATTTTAATTCGAGCTGATGGAATAATAAAAGTAACAGATTTTGGAATTGCGACAGCTACAAGTGCAACAACAATTACACATACAAATTCAGTACTGGGTTCAGTCCATTATTTATCACCAGAACAGGCACGTGGCGGGATAGCAAATAAACAATCGGATATTTATTCTCTTGGAATAGTTATGTTTGAATTGTTAACAGGAAGACAACCGTTTTCTGGCGAATCTGCTGTTGCTATAGCTTTAAAACATTTACAAAGTGAAATCCCATCACCAAAAAGATGGAATGAAAATATTCCGCAAAGTGTTGAAAATATTATATTAAAGGCAACTGCAAAAGATCCTTTCCATCGATATCAATCTGCCAATGCGATGAAGCGAGATATTGAAACTGCGCTATATCCAGAGAGGATAAATGAGCAACCATTTTACATACCAGAAGATATGGAAGCGACGAAAGCGATTCCGATTATTCAACAAGAACAATTATTTGAAAATGTAAGTGATGAAACGATTGTTTTAAAAGGGAGTAAGGTGGAAGAACCGATAAGAGCAGAAGAAGCTGAGTTAGATAAGAAGAAAAAACGGAGTAACAAGTGGCTTAAAGTTTTAATTTCAACATTTTTATTTTTAGCAATAGGAATAACATTAGCGCTTACGGTTATTCCAGGATTATTTATTCCGAAAGATGTGAAAGTGCCTGATGTGGCTGGTATGAAATACACGACAGCTGTAAATACGTTAGTAGAAAAGGGCTTTGAGGTGACGGAGCCTAATATTGTATATACAGATGATGTTGAAGTTGGGGATGTAATAAAAACGGAACCTGTAGCAGGAAGAGTCGTAAAAGAAAACGCTAAAATTACTATCTATCAATCAGGTGGAAAAAAGAAAAGTAAGATGGCGAATTTCACAGGGCAAAACTTTGAGAGTGTAAAAGCTGAGTTAGAAGAAAAATATAAACAAGTTACAGTAAATTATATTGAAAATGATAAGCCGAAAGGTGAAATTGTAGAGCAAATTCCGACGCCTGATCAAATGGTTATAGAAGCGGAGCAAGAACTGAAAATCTGGGTAAGTAAAGGTCCTTATCAAATTAGACCAGGTGACTTTTCGGGGTGGACTGAAAATAGTGTAACTGGTTATTTGAATGAGAGAAAACTAACGTCAGATATAAAACGAGAGTACTCAGATTCAGTCGAAAAAGGACTTGTAATTTCGCAATTTCCAAAACCAGGTACACCATTAAAAGAGGGAGATAAAGTAACTATTATTATCTCTGATGGTCAAAAGCCTAAAGTGACTAAAACGGTAAAAGTGGACAATATCTCTATCCCATATGAGCCTGCTGTAACAGGTGAAAAAAAGCCGCAAACAATAGAAATTTATAAAGAAGACATGCAGCAAAAAATGGATAGACCGGTTGAAACGAGAACAATTACTGAATCAGCGACTATTTCTTTAGAATTTGTAATTCAAGAAGGTTCAAAGGGACACTATAAAATTGTACGAGATGGAGTAACGATTATTGATAAAGAAGTACCATATCCAACTCAATAATAGTGAAAGTCTACTTATTATTATTGCCTGTTATGCTGTCTACAAAGTGGACGGTATAGCAGGCAAAAATATATGATTCAAAAAGCTAGTAAAGTGATGCAGCTGTAAATATTTTTTTGCATTTAATGGAAGATTTAATGTATATTAGCGAAAGTATATATGGTAGGTTTTGAAATCGTTATTTGGAAAATTTAAATCCATTCATTTTTAAATTCAGCATCACCTTATACAAAAAAAGGAGAATTCTATGCCAGAAGGAAAAATTATAAAAGCTTTAAGTGGGTTTTATTACGTGCAGCATGAAGAAGGGGTTACGCAATGTCGTGGGCGAGGTGTATTTAGAAAAAATAAAATTACACCACTTGTAGGAGACCAAGTTGTTTTTCAGGCAGATAATCCAACTGAAGGTTATGTGCTTGAAGTGTTTGATCGAAAAAATGAACTTGTTAGACCTCCTATTGCTAATGTCGATCAAGCGATCCTTGTGTTCTCTGCAGTAGAACCAGATTTTAATCCTGGACTGTTAGATCGATTTTTAGTGCTGATTGAATATCATAACATTAAGCCAATTATTTGTATTAGCAAGATGGATTTAGTAGATGAAAAGATGAAAGCAACTGTTGAAGCTTATGCGAATGATTATCGTGAGATGGGTTATGATGTTTTATTTACTTCTATTAATACGTCAGAAAGTATTGATATATTAAAACCATACTTAGAAAATTGTGTTTCTGTTGTTGCGGGTCAATCTGGTGTTGGGAAATCTTCAATGCTTAATGTGCTACGTCCAGAATTAGAGCTGAAAACAAATGATATTTCCTCCCATTTAGGACGCGGGAAGCATACGACAAGACACGTAGAATTAATTGCAATTGGGAGTGGACTAGTAGCAGATACACCGGGTTTTAGTTCACTAGATTTCATTGATATAGAAGTAGAAGATCTTACATATTGTTTTCCAGAGTTGAAAGAAGCGAGCCAATACTGTAAATTTAGAGGGTGTACACATCTTTCTGAACCGAAATGTGCTGTGAAAGCTGCGGTTGAAGAAGGGAAGATTACAGAATATCGCTATAAGAACTATAAACAATTCGTAGAAGAAATTAGAGAGAGAAAGCCGAGGTATTAGTTATGATTAAAATTGCACCATCGATTTTATCAGCAGATTTTTCAAAATTAGGGGAAGAGATTAAAGATGTAGAAAAGGGCGGAGCGGATTACATTCACGTTGACGTAATGGATGGACATTTCGTACCAAATATTACGATTGGACCATTAATTGTAGAAGCTATCCGTCCAATTACATCATTACCATTAGATGTACATTTAATGATTGAAAATCCTGATAACTATATCCCGACTTTCGCACAAGCGGGAGCGGATATTATTACTGTTCACGCAGAGGCGTGTCCACATCTGCATCGTACAATTCAGTTAATTAAATCTCACGGTATTAAAGCGGGCGTTGTATTAAATCCACATACGCCAGTTTCAGTGATTGAGCATGTATTAGAAGATATAGATATGGTATTACTTATGACAGTAAACCCTGGATTTGGTGGACAGAAGTTTATCCATTCTGTATTACCGAAAATTAAACAAGTTGCAGACATGGTGAAAGAGCGCAATCTAGAAGTAGAAATTGAAGTTGATGGTGGTGTAAATGCTGAAACAGCAAGACTTTGTGTGGAAGCAGGAGCAAATGTACTTGTAGCTGGATCAGCAGTATACAATCAAAAAGACCGCGGTGAAGCAATTCGCGTAATTCGTGGGTAGTGATGAACTTTTATCCTAGTAAGGTATTCATAGGATAGGGTAAAAATATGTAAAAAGGCAATCTACCGAATGGCAGATTGCCTTTTTACAATGGAAGGGGAAGAAAAAATGATTATTCATATTTTGGCAGGAGGACCTTCGGAATATTGCGCAGATTTTGCTCGATATGAGAATGAGGAAGTAGTGTGGGCTGCGGTTGATAGGGGAGTATACCGTCTATTAAAGAAAGGGATTACCCCGGCTGTTGCGTTTGGAGATTACGATTCAGTTACTGAAGAAGAATTAGTATGGATGGGACAGCAAACGAACGAATTACATATTGTTCCGCGGGAAAAAGATCAAACGGATTTAGAAATTGCAATCAACTGGGCATTAGGACAGAAGCCGGCACTAATTCGTATTTTTGGTGCTACCGGTGGAAGACTTGATCACGGTTTGGCAAATATACAAATGCTTTTAAAAGGGTTAGAAGTAGAGATAGAAATGTGTATTGTGGACAATAAAAATGAAATAACAGTTAAAAAAGTGGGTACACATATAATTGAAGAAAATAAAAATTTTCCTTATGTATCTTTTGTACCAGTTACTGAAATAGTGGAAGGGATTACATTGTTTGGTTTTAAGTACCCTCTTACTAATAAAACAATAGAGTGGGGATCAACACTTTGTATTAGTAACGAACTCGTTGAGGAAAAAGGTACTTTTTCATTTACTTCTGGCATATTAATGTTGATAAGAAGCACTGATTGAAGAAACAATTTTGCTCCTTACATCATATAGTGACCAAGTGGAGTAATGGGGATTAGGAGGGAAACCATGAGATTTTATACAATTAAGTTACCTAAATTTCTTGGTGGAATTGTTCGTGCAATGTTAAATACCTTCAAAAAAGATTAAAAAAGCACCTATCACCGGTGCTTTTTCCATTGTTATAGTAAAAAAAGAGCCTATCGGCTCTTTTTTTTATTATTAAACACGTTCGATTTTGCCAGATTTTAATGCTCTAGCAGAAACGTAAACACGTTGAACTTTTCCGTCGATGCGTACGCGAACTTTTTGAAGGTTAGCGCCCCACTTACGTTTTGTAGCGTTCATTGCGTGAGAACGAGAGTTACCAGAACGAGCTTTTCTTCCAGTAATAGCACAAACACGAGCCATTTATATTTCCCTCCCTTGATACCTTACCATACGTAATTTTTCAATGTTAGTCTTTTATGCGATGCTAAAAACACTACTATAATTTAACACAACTAAAAAGAGAATGCAACACCGTAGAAAAAAGAAATCAAGAAAATTTACTTGACACTATATGTCAATGAAGAAAAGTTAAAATCCATAAAAATTGCTTGACATATTATAGTGGTACATGTTGTATAATAACAATGGACTATTTTGCTCATCATAAAAAAGTGTAATTTAAAACATAAAATATGAGAGTGAAAAGAAAGAACGATGGAATTTTCTTTAAAAAGATTATATGATAGTAACTAAAGTAGTCTAGCTCACTTTCACCATTTATGAAGGGGGAAACGAGATGTCAATTGAAATTAAAACGAAGTACGGTCAAATTGATATTAGTACAGATGTAATTGCAACAATTGCTGGAGGTGCCGCGGTAGATTGCTACGGTATCGTAGGTATGGCATCAAAAAATCAGTTAAAAGATGGATTAACAGACATTTTACGAAAAGAAAACTTCACTAGAGGTGTTATTGTTCGTAAAGATGAAGATGAAGTACATATTGATATGTATATTATTGTGAGCTATGGTACGAAAATTTCAGAAGTGGCACATAATGTGCAGACGAAAGTGAAATATACATTAGATCAAACTGTAGGACTAGCAGTAGATTCTGTAAACATCTACGTACAAGGAGTTAAAGTAATAAACTTGTAATGTGCATTAAGGAGGAAAATCTGTGTCAATTCAAAAAATTGATGGAAAACGTTTATCACAAATGATCATGCAAGGAGCGAATAATTTAACAAATAATGTTCAGCTTGTTGATGCATTAAACGTATTTCCAGTTCCAGATGGCGATACCGGTACAAACATGAACTTATCTATGACTTCAGGTGCGCGTGAAGTGAAAGCAAATCCTTCACAGCATGCTGGTAAAGTCGGCGTAAGTTTAGCCAAAGGATTATTAATGGGAGCTCGTGGTAACTCTGGAGTTATTCTATCTCAGTTGTTCCGTGGTTTCTCTAAATCCATTGAACAAAAAGAAGAATTAACAACGGTTGATTTTGCTGCAGCACTAGAAGCTGGAGTAGAGGCGGCTTATAAAGCGGTTATGAAACCGATTGAAGGAACGATTTTAACGGTTGCAAGAGAAACGGGTAAATATGCAGTAACAGTTGCGAAAAAACAGCGCGACTTTGTTTTGTTTATGGAAGACGTTGTGAAAGAAGCAAACGCATCGTTAAATCGTACGCCAGATTTATTACCTGTATTAAAACAAGTTGGCGTTGTAGATAGCGGTGGTAAAGGTCTTGTAGTGGTATACGAAGGATTTTTAGCTGACTTAAAAGGAGAAACGATTTCTTCTGATGCACCGACGCAAACATCTATGAATGAGATGGTACGCGCAGAACATCACCGTAGTGTACAAAGCCAATTGAGTACAGAAGATATTAAGTATGGATATTGTACGGAGTTCATGGTGAAATTAGAGGCTGAAAAGGTGAAAGAGCATAATTTCTCTGAACAAAAATTCCGTGAAGATATTAGTGTATATGGTGATTCTCTACTAGTTGTGTCTGATGATGAAATTGTAAAAGTTCATATCCACGCAGAACATCCTGGAGACGCTATGAACTACGGGCAAAAATACGGTAGTTTAATTAAGATTAAAGTAGAAAATATGCGTGAACAGCATACTGCTTTATTAGATGAACCTGCTATGGTTCTTGAACAACCAGCTCAATCGAAAGAAAAACAACCATATGGTATCGTAACTGTGGCAATGGGGTCTGGTATTAAAACTTTATTTGAGAGCATCGGCGCAACGAAAGTTATCGAAGGTGGTCAAACGATGAATCCAAGTACGGAGGATATCGTGAAGGCAATTGAAGAAGCAAATGCTGAAAAAATCATTATTTTACCGAATAACGGAAATATTGTAATGGCAGCAGAACAAGCGGCATCAGTTGTAGATCAAGAAGTTATTGTTGTTCGTTCGAAAACAGTTCCTCAAGGTATGGCAGCAATGTTAGCATTTAACCCAGTTGGAACGTTAGAAGAGAATGAAGAAAACATGCAAGAAGCTTTATCTCATGTGAAAACAGGTCAAATTACGTATGCTGTACGTGATACGGAAATTGATGGTGTAGCAATTCAAAAAGATGACTTCATGTGTATTGCAGATGGAAAAATTGTATCTACAAATGCTGAAAAAGTAGGAGCTGCGAAGCAATTACTAGAAGCGCTTATTGATGAAGATTCTGAAATCGTAACGATTCTACAAGGTGAAGATGCAACTGACGAAGAAGTAGCGGAGTTAGTTGAATTTGTAGAAGAGAAATTTGAAGATGCAGAAGTAGAAGTGCATGCTGGAAACCAACCAGTGTATTCTTTCATCTTCTCTGTAGAATAAGATAAGATTCGTTTTGAAAATAAATGGATTACTTACTTGCTAATGGATAAGGAGTAGTAATATGAAGTTTATTACTAGTTTTTATTCAAAAGGCTAGCATATTGAAGAGAGAAAAGAGCCTTGCTGCTAATAGTGAGGCTCTTTTTTACTTGTTTTATATAAGGGATTTGAGTAGTTTCTCTTAGAATGCCTATGATAGAATATATAAGGTGAAAGAGAGCGATTACAGATGCTAATTGGTACTCAAATAAAATGCAATAAAGAAAATAATGTGACGGGGTGTGAGAATCTTGAATGATGTTGTACAAGTTCCTGTTACGGATGTAAAGGGGATCGGAGGAGAAACATCTGAGTTACTACATGAGATGGGTATTTATACAGTTTCTCATCTATTAGAACATTTTCCGTACCGTTATGAAGATTATGCGATGAAAGATCTTGCTGAAGTAAAGCATGATGAACGTGTAACGGTTGAAGGGAAGGTTCATAGTGCTCCTTTGCTGCAATATTATGGTAAGAAGAAATCGCGTCTAACAGTTCGTGTTCTCGTCGGTCGTTATTTAATTACGGCGGTATGTTTTAATAGGCCTTACTATAAGCAAAAATTAACGTTAGATGAAACGGTAACGATTACTGGTAAATGGGATCAACATCGTCAAACAATTGCTGTATCAGAACTTCATTTTGGGCCAGTTGTACGTCAACAAGAAGTGGAGCCAGTTTACTCAGTAAAGGGGAAACTTACAGTAAAACAGATGCGTCGTTTTATTGCTCAAGCGTTAAAGGAATATGGAGATTCTATAGTCGAAGTGTTACCGGATGGTTTGTTAGGCCGGTATAAATTATTACCAAGATATGAAGCACTTAAGGCTTTGCATTTTCCGGTAGGACAGGAGGATTTAAAGCAAGCGCGTCGCCGTTTTGTATATGAGGAATTTTTCTTATTTCAGCTGAAAATGCAAACGCTGAGGAAAATGGAGAGGGAAAATTCAAAAGGGACGAAGAAAGAGATTCCGTCAGTAGAATTACAAGAATTTATCGATGCACTGCCGTTTCCGTTAACGGGTGCGCAGCGCCGAGTTGTAGATGAAATTTTAAAAGATATGACATCTCCTTATCGGATGAACCGACTATTACAAGGTGACGTTGGTTCTGGGAAAACAGTTGTTGCTGCGATTGGCCTTTATGCATCGAAATTAGCTCATTATCAAGGTGCTTTAATGGTTCCTACAGAAATTTTAGCTGAGCAACATTATCAGTCGCTTGCTGAAACGTTTTCGCATTTTGGTATGAAGGTGGAACTGCTAACAAGTTCTGTTAAAGGTGCGAGACGACGAGACATTTTAGCGAAGTTAGAACAAGGAGAAATAGATATTCTTGTTGGAACGCACGCTTTAATTCAAGATGAAGTTATATTTCATAGGTTGGGTCTCGTTATTACGGATGAACAGCATCGATTTGGTGTAGCGCAGCGCCGAGTTTTACGGGAGAAAGGTGAAAGTCCAGATGTATTATTTATGACAGCGACACCAATTCCGCGTACGCTTGCAATTACTGCATTTGGAGAGATGGATGTTTCAATAATCGATGAGATGCCAGCAGGGAGAAAGGTGATTGAAACATACTGGGCAAAACATGATATGTTAGATCGCGTCCTCGGTTTTGTTGAGAAGGAGATAAAAAAAGGAAGACAGGCATACGTTATTTGTCCTCTAATTGAAGAATCTGAGAAACTTGATGTGCAAAATGCTATCGACTTACATAGTATGCTGACGCATCATTACCAAGGGAAATGCCAAGTTGGATTGATGCATGGGAGATTATCGTCTCAGGAAAAAGAAGAGATAATGGGACAGTTTAGTGAAAATAAAGTGCAAATTCTTGTATCGACAACAGTTGTTGAGGTTGGTGTGAACGTACCGAATGCGACTGTGATGGTTATTTATGATGCAGAACGTTTCGGTTTATCGCAGCTTCATCAGCTTAGAGGGCGTGTCGGGCGTGGTAGTGAACAATCATATTGTTTATTAATAGCAGACCCTAAATCAGAAACAGGAAAAGAAAGAATGCGCATAATGACTGAAACAAATGATGGATTTGTATTGTCAGAAAAAGATTTAGAATTACGAGGTCCTGGAGATTTCTTTGGGAGTAAGCAAAGTGGCTTACCGGAATTTAAGGTTGCTGACATGGTACACGATTATCGAGCGTTAGAAACAGCAAGGCAAGATGCGGCGATACTAGTAGAGTCAGAAGCATTTTGGCACAATGATCAATACGCTGCCTTGCGTACGTATCTTGATGGGACAGGTGTGTTCCAAGGAGAGAAGCTCGATTAAAGGGAGTCAACAAAAAAATTGTTGCATTCTACTTTCAATGATTATATACTACTGTTAGTACCTAGTCATAAAAATGGATGGTGCGGTATGAAGAAAAGAAGAAGTAAAAAAGAAAGACAAGAATTATTACAACAAACAATCGAATCAAATCCTTTTATTACGGATGAAGATTTAGCGGAAAAATTTCAAGTGAGTATACAAACAGTACGACTGGATCGTATGGAATTGTCTATTCCTGAATTAAGAGAGAGAATTAAACATGTAGCTACAAAGCAACATGAAGAAGATGTGAAATCTTTACCGTTAGAAGAGGTTGTCGGAGAAATTATTGATATTGAATTAGATAGACATGCAATCTCTATCTTTGAAGTAAAGGTAGAACATGTATTTAAAAGAAATCAAATTGCCCGTGGGCATCATCTGTTTGCGCAAGCAAACTCACTAGCTGTTGCGGTTATTGATGAAGAATTAGCTTTAACTGCAAAGTCTACCATTCGATATATTCGCCCTGTAAAATTAGGAGAGCGTGTTGTTGCAAAAGCGCGTGTTGAAGACGTAGAGAATGATAAGGGACGGACGGTTGTCAAAGTGCGTAGCTTCGTTGGAGAAGAACTTGTTTTTACAGGCACTTTTGAAATGTATCGATCTAGTAATTATAGTGAGGAAGGTAACAACTTATGAAAATCGCAATAGATGCAATGGGCGGAGATCACGCTCCAAAGGCTGTAGTATTAGGGGCAATGAAAGCTATTAAGGAATATTCTGATTTACATATTACGTTAGTAGGGAAAGAAGAGGAAATTCGTCAATACTTAACGAGTGATGAACGAATTACTATTCTTCATACAGACGAAAAAATAGAATCGACGGAAGAACCAGTAAGAGCGGTTCGTCGAAAAAAACAAGCTTCAATGGTACTTGCGGCACAGCAAGTAAAGGATGGAGAAGCAGACGCTTGTATATCCGCAGGTAGCACAGGAGCTTTAATGGCAGCTGGATTATTTGTTGTCGGTCGTATGGAAGGAATTGAGCGACCAGCTTTATCGCCTACAATGCCAACTGTAGATGGAAAAGGTTTTGTTATGTTAGATGTTGGAGCAAATGTTGATGCAAAACCAATTCATTTATATCAATATGCAGTAATGGGATCTGTTTATGCTGAGAAGGTAAGAGGAATTGAAAATCCTCGTGTTGGACTATTAAACGTTGGAACAGAGGATGGAAAAGGAAACGAGCTTTCAAAGCAAGTATTTGCAATGCTTAAGGATGCGCCAATTAATTTCGTTGGGAACGTTGAATCGAGAGATTTATTGCAAGGTGTAGCAGATGTTGTTGTATGTGATGGTTTTACAGGGAATGTAGCGTTGAAATCATTAGAAGGAACAGCACTTGCGCTATTCTCTATGTTGAAAGAACAACTAATGAGTTCGTTTACGAGCAAATTAGCAGCGGCGGTATTAAAGCCAAAACTTATGGTATTAAAAGATAAAATGGATTATTCGGAGTATGGGGGAGCTGCATTATTTGGATTGAAAGCACCTGTCATTAAGGCTCACGGTTCTTCTAATGACCAGTCGATATTTAGTGCGATTCGTCAAACGAGAGAAATGGTAGCGAAAGAAGTAATTCCTACAATTTCAAGCGTAATGGAGAAAGAGTCACTCCAATAAGAGGAGGATTTGAAATGGGAAAAATAGCATTTCTTTTTCCGGGCCAAGGTTCACAGGCAGTTGGAATGGGTAAACAATTAGCAGAGAATAATAAAGAGGTTGCAAAAGTGTTTGCAAAAGCAGATGAGGTGTTACAAGATTCACTTTCAGAAGTGATTTTTGAAGGACCGCAGGAAAAGCTTACATTAACAACAAATGCTCAGCCTGCATTATTAACAACGAGTTTTGCTATTTTGACAGCTTTGAAAGAGTATGACATTACACCTAACTTTGTCGCTGGTCATAGTTTAGGTGAATATAGCGCTCTTGTAGCAGCTGGTGCATTAACTTTTGAAGATGCTGTATATGCTGTAAGGAAACGTGGCGAATATATGGAAGAAGCTGTTCCAGACGGGGAAGGTGCGATGGCAGCTATATTAGGTGCTGACCTAGATATGCTGAAACAAGTTACAGAAGAAGTAACAAGTGAAGGATATGCAGTGCAAATCGCTAATATGAATAGTACGAAGCAAATTGTTATTTCTGGAACGAAGCAAGGTGTAGAGGTTGCTTCTCAAAGAGCGAAAGAAAATGGTGCAAAGAGAGCAATTCCACTAAAAGTAAGTGGGCCTTTCCATTCTTCACTTATGAAGCCGGCAGCTGAGAAGTTCCAAAGTGTTTTAAATGAAATTACAATTCATGACACGAATATTCCTGTTATTGCAAATGTTACGGCGGATGTTATTACACGTGGTGCAGACATTCAAGAAAAGTTAATCGAACAGCTTTATTCGCCTGTATTATGGTACCCGTCTATTGAATGTATGGTGCAGCAGGGAGTAGATACATTTATTGAAATTGGACCTGGGAAAGTACTTGCTGGACTTATGAAGTCGATTGATTCATCAGTGAAAGCATATGCGATATATGATGAAGAGACATTAAAAGATACCATTTCAAATTTGAGAGGAGAAAACTGATGTTAAAAGGGAATGTAGCATTAGTAACTGGCGCTTCACGTGGAATTGGTCGCGCGATTGCGATCGATTTAGCGAAACAAGGGGCAAATGTAGTAGTGAATTATGCAGGTAATGAACAAAAAGCAAATGAAGTAGTAGATGAAATTAAGAAATTAGGTTCTGATGCAATTGCGGTAAGAGCAGATGTTGCAAATGCTGATGATGTTACAAATATGGTGAAACAAACAGTAGATACATTTGGACAAGTTGATATTCTTGTAAATAATGCTGGTGTAACAAAAGATAATTTATTAATGCGTATGAAAGAAGAAGAATGGGATACAGTTATTAATACAAACTTAAAAGGTGTATTCTTATGTACAAAAGCAGTATCTCGCTATATGATGCGTCAACGTCACGGTAGAATTATAAATATCGCTTCGGTTGTTGGTGTTATAGGAAACCCAGGGCAAGCTAATTATGTTGCTGCTAAAGCGGGTGTTATTGGATTAACAAAAACATCTGCAAAAGAGTTAGCAAGTCGAAATATTACAGTGAATGCAATTGCGCCGGGCTTTATTGCGACTGATATGACAGATGTACTAGATGAGAATATTAAAGCAGAAATGTTAAAAGTTATTCCAGCTGCTCAATTTGGTGAAGCGCAAGATATCGCGAATGCTGTAACGTTTTTTGCTTCTGATCAAAGCAAATATGTTACAGGTCAAACGTTAAATGTTGATGGCGGTATGGTAATGTAATAAAAGAATCGATTTCACCTAGTTTTTTTGGTCAATATTTAATATAATATTTGAGGGGAGGTGAATGGAATGGCAGATGTTTTAGAGCGCGTAACAAAAATCATCGTTGATCGTTTAGGAGTAGAAGAGACTGAGGTAGTACCAGCTGCAAGCTTCAAGGAAGATTTAGGAGCAGACTCCCTAGATGTAGTAGAACTTGTAATGCAATTAGAAGATGAATTCGAAATGGAAATTTCTGATGAAGATGCTGAAAAGATTGCTACTGTTGGCGATGCTGTGACTTACATAGAGAGTCATCTATAATGCTTAAGTGAAGTCCCGTTTTTTAGCGGGGCTTTCTGGCTTATATCTGGAGGGACCTATGCCGTACCGAAAATATAGAGAAAAAAAATACGAAACAAAATATCGTGAAGCATTTAAAGTGTTTCAAGAAAAGATAGGTATTACGTTTACAGATGAAAAATTATTGATTCAAGCATTTACGCATTCATCGTATGTGAATGAGCATCGAAAAAAACCGCATGAAGATAACGAGCGTCTTGAATTTCTTGGAGATGCAGTATTGGAACTTACTGTATCGCAGTATCTGTTTCAAAAATATCCGACAATGAGCGAAGGAGAGTTAACAAAACTACGTGCAGCTATTGTATGTGAGCCATCTCTTGTTCGTTTTGCGAACGAATTGTCATTTGGTAGCCTTGTTTTATTAGGAAAAGGTGAAGAAATGACAGGTGGACGTGAACGACCAGCTTTATTAGCGGATGTCTTTGAAGCGTTTATTGGTGCCCTTTATCTTGATCAAGGGTTAGAAACAGTTTGGGAATTCTTAAAAGAAATTGTATATCCGAAAATTAATGAGGGTGCTTTTTCTCATGTGATGGATTATAAGAGTCAGTTACAAGAATTGATTCAGCGTGATGGTAGTGGCAATGTTGAGTATCAAATTTTGCAAGAAAAAGGACCAGCTCACAATCGAGAATTTGTGTCACGTGTTACGTTAAATAACGTAGCTTTAGGTCTTGGTAGTGGTAAGTCGAAAAAAGAAGCAGAGCAACAAGCTGCTGCAGAAGCATTGAAAAAATTAAAAGAACAACTATAAGGAATCCCCCTTTGAATGAGGGGGATTCCTTATGCATAGAATGAAACTTTCTTTTTGTTTGTGAATAAAAGGAAGGGAAATCCGTATGATAGCTCGTTTTTGTATAGATAACAGTTATAGCAACGGAGAATAGGAGGAAGGCCTTTCGTGTTTTTAAAAAGATTAGAAATAGCAGGATTTAAGTCTTTTGCTGAGCGTGTATCTGTTGATTTTGTCCCAGGTGTAACTTCTGTAGTAGGCCCTAATGGAAGCGGGAAAAGTAATATTACTGATGCGATTCGCTGGGTACTTGGTGAACAATCTGCAAAATCATTACGTGGTGCAAAGATGGAGGATATTATTTTTGCAGGCAGTGATACGAGGAGAGCGGTTAATGTTGCTGAAGTAACAATAACTTTAAATAATGAAGATCAACGTTTACCAATTGAATACAATGAGGTGTGTGTAACACGTCGTGTATCTCGTTCAGGTGATAGTGATTTTTATATTAATAAACAATCATGTAGATTGAAAGATATTATCGATTTATTTATGGACTCTGGTATGGGAAGAGAAGCTTTTTCAATTATTAGCCAGGGGAAAGTGGAAGAGATTTTAAGTAGTAAGTCAGAAGAGCGTCGAGGTGTATTTGAAGAAGCGGCAGGCGTACTGAAATACAAACTTCGCAAAAAGAAAGCTGAAGGGAAGTTAGCAGAAACAGAAGAAAACTTAAATCGTGTACAAGATATAATTCATGAATTAAGTAGTCAAGTAGAACCTTTAGAAAGACAAGCTTCTATTGCGAAAGATTATCTTGAGAATAAAGAAGAATTAGAGAAAGTAGAAGCTGCGCTTATTGTACATGAAATTGAAGAATTGCATGAGAAATGGGAAGCGCTTCGAAATCAGTTTGGGCATAATAAAGACGAAGAAGCTAAAATGTCAACGGATTTACAAAAAAGTGAAGAAGAGCTTGAGGAATTACGAGGACAATTACAAGCGGTAGATGAGTCTGTAGATTCGTTGCAAGAAGTACTTCTTCTTTCTAGTAAAGAGCTAGAAAAACTAGAAGGACAGCGCGAGTTGTTAAAAGAGAGAAAGCAAAATGCTACGACGCATTGTGCGCAACTTGAGCAGTTAATTGTTGAATTAACAGAGAAAGCTAAAAGTTACGATGGTGAAATTGCGTCAAGTACAGAAGCTTTAATGCAATTTGTGAATGAAGTAAAAGAGTTAGAGCAAAAATTGCATGATAATGAGCAACTGCTTGCTACTTTTGCTGACAATTTAGAGGAACAGATTGAGAATTTAAAAGGTGACTATATTGAACTTTTAAATCAACAAGCTAGTCATCGCAATGAATTATCTATGATTGAAGAACAATCTAAACAGCAAACGTCTAAAAACGAGCGGCTGGATGAAGAGAATGCGAAATATGTAGAAATGCGTATGGAAATTACAGCGAAAAAGACGAAACTTGTAGAAAATTACGAACAAGTGAAAGAAAAAGTAGCTGGCATCCTCTCAAACATACAGAAGACAGAGGCGGCGCTCGGGAAATGTAAGACGCAGTATAGTGAAAATGAAACAAAACTGTATCAAGCATATCAATTTGTGCAACAGGCACGTTCTCGAAAAGAAATGCTTGAAGAGATGCAAGAAGATTATTCTGGCTTCTATCAAGGTGTACGTGAAGTATTGAAAGCTAGAGAAAATAGGTTGCAAGGTATCGAGGGTGCTGTTGCGGAACTGTTAACGGTACCTAAAGAATACGAAGTTGCAATGGAAATCGCTCTAGGTGCAGCGATGCAGCACATTGTTGTACAAACAGAGGAACATGCTCGTAATGCAATTGCATTTTTAAAGCAAAATAAACATGGGCGTGCAACGTTTTTACCGCAAGCTGTTATTAAAAGCAGGTCGTTATCATTTGAGCAATTACGCATTGTAAATCAACACCCATCGTTTGTAGGTGTGGCGGCAGAACTTGTGCAGTACAATAATAAATATGAAAATGTAGTTTCAAATTTATTAGGTACTGTTATTGTTGCGAAAGATTTACGCGGAGCAAATGAGTTGGCGAAACAACTGCAATACCGTTATCGCATTGTAACAATCGAAGGTGACGTAGTGAATCCTGGCGGTTCTATGACTGGTGGAGCGGTAAAACAAGCGAAATCTTCTTTATTAGGACGCCAACGTGAACTGGAAGAGTGGACTCGCAAGTTAACTGATATGGAAGAAAAAACAACGAAGTTAGAAAACTTTGTTAAAGCAGTAAAACAAGAGATTCAAGAAAAAGAAGTGAAAATACGCGAACTAAGGCAAACTGTAGAAGCAGAGCGTGTAGATGAGCAGAAATTAAGAGAAGAGATTAATCGTTTAGAATTAGAAGAACATCGTATTAATGACCGCTTGTCTATTTATGATTTAGAGATTGAAGGTTTTTTACAAGATCGAGTAAAAACACAAGGGCGTAAAGAGGCGTTAGAAGGGATCTTAACGAATCTTCAAGCTGATATCACAGAGTTAGATAGTAAAATTGTAGCTTTAACAAAACAAAAAAGTGAGCAACATTCTTCAAAAGAAAAAGTTCAAAAAGAAATGACTGAGTTAAAAGTGCTGGTAGCTGAAAAGCAACAACGCTTATCTAATCAAAAAGAAAAAGTTGAACGATTTACGAAGGGAAAAGAAGAAACGGATGCGACACTTGTAAAAACGAAAGAGGATTTAGCTTTCTTAAAACAAGAAATGACATCTAATTCAAGTGGTGAAGAGCAAATTACGAATATGATTGAGAAGAAAGCGTATGATCGTAATCAAACTTCAGAATTAATTCGCTCTCGTCGCGAACAACGTGTCTCGTTGCAAGAGAGAGTAGAACATTTAGAGCGTAATTTGAAAGAAACGACAGGTAAACATAAATATATTATTGAAATGTTGAAAGATCAAGAAGTGAAAATAAACCGACTTGATGTAGAGTTGGAAAATAGATTACAACATTTACGTGAAACATATACGATTTCATTTGAAGCGGCAAAACTAAAATATACAATGACAATGCCTGCAGAAGATGCGCGTAAGAAAGTAAAATTAATCAAATTATCCATAGAAGAGTTAGGTACAGTGAACCTAGGGGCAATTGATGAATATGAACGCGTAGCGGAGCGTCATACATTTTTACTAGAGCAGAGAGACGACCTAGAAGAAGCGAAAACGACATTGCACCAGCTTATTACCGAAATGGATGAAGAAATGAAAAAACGCTTTTTTACTACGTTTGAAGGCATTAGAATGGAGTTTCAATCGGTATTCTCTGAGTTATTTGGAGGCGGAAGAGCGGATTTAGTAATGACTAATCCAGAGGATTTACTAAATACGGGTATTGATATTGTAGCACAACCGCCAGGGAAGAAATTGCAGAACTTAGGTTTACTTTCAGGTGGAGAGCGTGCTTTAACGGCAATTGCGCTTTTATTTGGTATTTTAAAAGTGCGCCCAGTACCGTTCTGTGTACTAGATGAGGTAGAGGCCGCCCTTGATGAAGCGAATGTAGCTCGTTTTGCACAGTATTTAAAGAAATTTAGTGATGAGACGCAGTTTATTGTAATTACACATAGAAAAGGTACAATGGAAGAGTCTGATGTGTTGTACGGTGTAACAATGCAAGAATCAGGGGTATCTAAACTTGTTTCGGTTCGTTTAGATGCCGGAGAAGAACTTATTGCAAGTGAATAGGAAGGATGGGAAAGTATGAGTTTTTTTAAAAAACTAAAAGAAAAAATTTCAAAACAAACGGATACAGTTACAGAGAAATTTAAACACGGATTAGAAAAAACTAGAAATTCATTTGCGGATAAAGTGAATGATTTAGTGTATCGTTACCGTAAAGTGGACGAAGATTTCTTCGAAGAGTTAGAAGAAATCTTAATCGGTGCAGACGTTGGCGTCGCAACGGTAATGGAATTAATTGATCAATTGAAAGAAGAAGTACAACGTCGTAACATTCAAGATCCAAAAGAAGTACAAGCTGTTATTTCAGAAAAACTAGTAGGAATTTACAAAGGTGACAGCGATTTTAGTAACGAAATTAATATGCAAGAAGACCAATTAACGGTTGTTTTATTTGTTGGTGTTAACGGTGTAGGAAAAACGACGACAATTGGTAAACTGGCGCATAAGTTTAAATCAGAAGGTAAGTCAGTCTTATTGGCGGCAGGAGACACATTCCGTGCTGGGGCGATTGAACAATTAGAAGTATGGGGCGATCGCGTTGGTGTAGAAGTGATTAAACAAGGATCTGGATCTGATCCAGCGGCGGTTATGTATGACGCTGTACAAGCTGCAAAAGCACGTAAGGTAGATGTATTACTATGTGACACAGCAGGACGCTTGCAAAATAAAGTAAACTTAATGAAAGAGTTAGAGAAGGTGAAGCGTGTAATTGAGCGTGAAGTACCAGGTGCTCCTCATGAAGTATTGCTTGTTATTGATGCAACAACAGGACAAAACGGTTTAAGCCAAGCGAAAACATTCCGTGAAGCAACGAATGTAACAGGTATTGTTTTAACGAAGTTAGATGGAACTGCTAAAGGTGGTATTGTATTAGCGATTCGTAACGAAATTGATGTACCGGTGAAGTTTGTTGGATTAGGAGAGCAAATGGATGACTTGCAGCAGTTTGATCCAGAACAATATGTGTATGGTTTATTTGCGAACTTAGTAGAAACAGAAGAAGCGTAAGCGAAAGAAGCGGTATTTCCGCTTCTTTTTCTATAAAAATATATGATGTTAAGAAAAAAACTTGACACTCTTTTGGACTCCATGTAAACTAACTTATGTAAAGGGAAATCACTTAACAAAGGATGATCCAACATGCTCGAAAAAACAACGAGAATGAACTATTTATTTGATTTTTATCAATCGTTGTTAACGCAAAAACAAAGAAGTTATATGTCGCTTTATTATCTAGATGATTTATCTCTTGGTGAAATTGCGGAAGAATTTGATGTAAGTCGCCAAGCCGTGTATGATAACATTAAACGGACTGAAGCGATGCTTGAAGAATATGAAGAAAAATTAGTATTACTTCAAAAGTTTCAAGAGCGACAGCGACTTGTTGCAAAGCTAAAACAGCTAATCAGCGAAGAAGAGCATGTGAATGAAGAAATGAAACAAGTTGTTGAAGCTATCGAAAAATTAGATTAGGAGGGCGGCAATATGGCATTTGAAGGATTAGCCGACCGACTTCAACAGACAATGCAAAAAATCCGCGGCAAAGGAAAAGTTTCTGAAGCCGATGTGAAAGAAATGATGAGAGAAGTTCGTCTAGCTCTTTTAGAAGCAGATGTTAACTTTAAAGTAGTAAAAGATTTTGTGAAGCGTGTGTCTGAACGTGCTGTCGGACAAGATGTAATGAAAAGTTTGACACCTGGACAACAAGTAATTAAAGTTGTACAGGAAGAACTTACAGAACTTATGGGCGGAGAGCAAAGCAAAATTGCTGTTGCTAATAAGCCACCGACTGTTATTATGATGGTTGGTCTGCAAGGTGCGGGTAAAACAACGACGACAGGTAAGCTTGCGAATTTGCTTCGTAAAAAGCATAATCGTAAACCGATGCTTGTTGCAGCGGATATTTACCGTCCAGCAGCGATTAAACAGCTTGAAACATTAGGGAAGCAATTGGACATGCCTGTATTTTCTTTAGGAGATCAAGTAAGTCCTGTTGAAATTGCGAAACAAGCGATTGCAAAAGCAAAAGAAGATCATCATGATTATGTTTTAATCGATACAGCGGGTCGCCTGCATATTGATGAAGAACTAATGGATGAATTAGCGAAAGTTAAAGAAGTTGCGAAACCGGATGAAATTTTCCTTGTTGTCGATGCGATGACGGGACAAGACGCGGTAAATGTTGCACAAAGTTTCCATGAACAGTTAGGTTTAACAGGTGTTGTATTAACGAAATTAGATGGTGATACCCGCGGTGGTGCTGCATTATCTATTAAGGCTGTAACAAACACACCGATTAAATTTGCTGGTATGGGTGAAAAACTAGATGCAATTGAAGCGTTCCATCCAGAGCGTATGGCATCCCGTATTTTAGGGATGGGCGATGTCTTAACATTGATTGAAAAAGCGCAAGCTACAGTTGATGAAGAGAAAGCAAAAGAACTTGAGCAAAAAATGCGTACGCTTTCGTTTACGCTTGACGATTTCCTAGAACAACTTGGACAAGTGCGTCAACTTGGACCGCTTGATGAATTGTTAGGAATGCTTCCTGGTGCAAATAAAATTAAAGGGCTGAAAAATGCGCAAGTTGATGAAAAACAAATTGGGCATATTGAGGCAATTATTCGTTCTATGACTAAATTAGAACGAGAACAACCGGAAATAATCAATGCTAGTCGCAAAAAGCGCATTGCCAAAGGTAGCGGTACAACTGTACAAGAAATCAATCGTCTAATTAAGCAATTCGATGACATGAAAAAAATGATGAAGACGATGACGGGAATGCAAAAAGGCAAGAAAAAAGGACTAGGTGGATTGAAGTTTCCATTCATGTAAGGAAAAAAAGATGGCTCTGTTAAGAAAAAATACTTTACAAAGCAATAGTCTTTTTGCTAATATAATTATCTGTGTGAAATAAATTCGGAGGTGCTTTATAAATGGCAGTTAAAATTCGTTTAAAACGTATGGGAGCTAAAAAAACTCCTTTCTATCGTGTAGTTGTTGCAGATTCTCGTTCTCCTCGTGACGGACGTTTCATTGAGGAAATCGGAACTTACAATCCAGTTGCTCAACCAGCTGAAGTTAAGATCGACGAAGAAGCAGCATTAAAATGGTTAGGAAATGGTGCTAAACCATCTGATACAGTTCGTAACTTATTCTCTAACCAAGGTATCATGGAGAAATTCCACTTATCTAAACAAGGTAAGTAATTGAGGCAATGACTATGAAGAAGTTAGTCGAGACGATTGTCAAGCCTCTTGTCGATCATCCTGAAGATGTAAAAGTTACACAGGAACTTTGCAACGGAGAGATAAAGTATCGATTAACTGTACATCCTGAGGATGTTGGAAAAGTCATTGGAAAGCAAGGGAGAGTTGCGAAAGCGATTCGAATGCTCTTGTATTCAGTGGGACATCATAATGATGAAAAAGTAACACTGGAAATTCAATAAACGTAAAAAGGGCGAGGAGTTATTCCTCTCCCTTTTTTAACATTTAAATAGAGATTGCATGTTCCATCTATGAAATGGAGATGCTTAATTTATATAGAAACCAGGGGTGACATACTATTTATGACAAAGTGGTTTAACGTAGGGAAAATTGTAAATACTCATGGAGTAAGAGGAGAAATCCGTGTGATTTCTCGTACTGATTTTCCAGAAGAGCGATATAAAGTAGGAAACACGCTATACATATCGAATGAGAAAGACACAGACTATCTTCCAGTGAAGGTAACTTCTCATCGCCAACATAAGACATTCGATTTATTAACATTTGAAGGATATAACAATGTAGATGAAGTAGAGAAGTTTAAAGGTTCTTTAATAAAAGTACCGGAAGAGCAGTTAGGTGAACTTGCTGAAGGTGAATACTACTATCACGAAATTATTGGTTGCAGCGTTGTAACGGAAGAAGGAGAAGCGCTAGGGACAATCAAAGAGATTCTCTCTCCTGGTGCAAATGATGTTTGGGTGATTAAACGTCCGAAGGGTCAAGATCTCTTAATTCCTTATATTGATGACGTTGTACTTCAAGTTAATATTGAAAATAAATTAGTAACCATTCATGTAATGGAAGGATTGCTATAATGAAAATTGATATTTTAACGTTGTTCCCAGACATGTTTACCGGTGTATTTGGATCTTCTATATTAAAGAAGGCACAAGAAAAGGAAGCGGTAAACCTTCGTGTTGTTAACTTTCGTGATTATACAACAAGTAAGCATAATAGCGTAGACGATTATCCTTACGGCGGAGGAGCTGGTATGGTGCTTACTCCTCAGCCTATTTTTGACGCTGTAGAAGATTTGACGAAAGAGACAGAGCGTAAGCCGAGAGTTGTCTTAATGTGTCCGCAGGGCGAAAGATTTACGCAGAAGAAAGCGGAAGAGCTTGCAGGGGAAGAACATTTGATCTTTGTATGTGGGCATTATGAAGGGTATGACGAACGAATTCGTGAGCATCTTGTAACGGATGAGATTTCTATTGGTGACTATGTATTAACGGGCGGAGAATTAGCTTCTATGGTTATTACTGATAGTGTTGTACGTCTCTTGCCAGGCGTGCTAGGAAATCATGCTTCACAAGTAGAGGATTCGTTTAGTACAGGTTTATTAGAGCATCCTCATTATACACGTCCGGCTGATTTTCGTGGTATGAAGGTACCGGATGTATTAATGTCAGGGAATCATAAAAATATTGACGAATGGCGACATAAGGAATCTTTGCGCCGTACGTATACGCGTAGACCTGATTTGTTAGATGATAGAGATCTATCTAAACAAGAGAAAAAATGGCTTGAGGAAATAAAGCGAGAGCAGTAATAACTTCATATATTTGCTATTGCAACAGGCCTAGTAATATGCTATTATAACATTTGTGCTACTGAAATCAGTAGCCGTATTAACGATGTTCCGCTGTAATTTATTAAGACTTTATAAGAGCATCTGTTTAAAGGAGAGAATTTAATATGCAACAATTAATCGCAGAAATTACAAAAGGCCAATTAAAAACTGACCTTCCTTCATTCCGTCCTGGTGACACTTTACGTGTACACGTAAAAGTTGTTGAGGGAACTCGTGAAAGAATTCAGCTTTTCGAAGGTGTTGTAATTAAACGTCGTGGTGGCGGAATTAGTGAAACATTCACAGTTCGTAAGATTTCTTACGGTGTAGGTGTTGAGCGTACATTCCCAGTTCACACGCCAAGAATCGCGAAAATCGAAGTACTTCGCCGTGGTAAAGTACGTCGTGCTAAGTTATACTACTTACGTAACCTTCGCGGTAAAAAAGCACGTATTAAAGAAATTCGATAAGACATGTATGGGAGCTTGTAAATGCACAAGCTCCCTTTTTCCAATCTATATGAAATTTTGGTATAATACGAACAGCTTACATAACCGTGGAGGGGAAATGCATGAAAAAAGAGAAGAGTTCACTTTGGGAATGGATTAAAGCAATTTTGATTGCTGTTGTATTAGCTGGTGTTATTAGACAGTTTTTCTTTGCGCCAATTCTCGTAGACGGGGTATCGATGGCACCTACTTTACATGATCGTGATCGAATGATTGTAAATAAAATTGGTTATCACATTGGAGATCCAAAACGCTTTGATATTATCGTATTTCGAGCAACAGAAGATAAAGATTACATTAAGCGCATTATAGGCCTACCGGGCGATGAAATAGAGTATCGTAATGATAAGCTGTATGTTAACGGAAAGGCTTATGAGGAGCCGTATTTAGACAAGCAGAAAAAGCAAATTGCTGACGGACCGCTTACATATGATTTTAATCTTGAAGAAATGACAGGCAAGAAAACCGTTCCAAAAGATCAATTATTTGTTTTAGGTGATAATCGTCGTTTTAGTAAAGATAGCCGTTCAATCGGTACGATTTCAATGGATCAAGTAATTGGTAAAGCTAATATGTTATATTGGCCGTTAGAAGACGCACGTATTGTGAAATAAATGAAAAAGAAGGTGGCAACATGGTAATTCAATGGTTTCCAGGGCATATGGCGAAGGCTAGACGCCAAGTAACGGAGAAATTAAAATTAATTGATGTTGTAATTGAACTTGTAGATGCTCGATTACCATTATCATCTCGAAACCCAATGATTGATGAAATCATTACACATAAGCCAAGGCTTGTTGTTTTAAATAAAGCGGATATGGCAGATGACCGTTTAACAAAACAATGGATCGCATATTTTAAAGAAAAAGGTCATATGGCAATTTCGATTAACGCGCAAGCTGGACAAGGTATGAAAGAAATTGCAGCAGCTTGTAAAGTGCTTGTTAAAGAAAAATTTGATAAAATGGTTGCAAAAGGTATTAGACCGAGAGCGATTCGTGCATTAATTGTAGGTATACCAAATGTTGGTAAATCTACATTAATTAATAAATTGGCAAAGAAAAATATTGCTAAAACAGGAGATCGTCCAGGTGTGACAACAGCTCAACAATGGATTAAAGTTGGGAAGGAAATGGAATTGTTAGATACGCCAGGTATTCTGTGGCCTAAATTTGAAGATCAATTAGTGGGTCTTCGCTTAGCGACGACGGGTGCAATTAAAGATTCAATTTTAAATTTACAAGATGTAGCTGTTTACGCATTACGTTTTATGGAGAAACATTATCCAGAACGCTTGAAAGAACGCTATAATTTAAATGAGATTCCAGAAGATATTGTGGAATTATTCGATGCAATTGGAAAAAATAGAGGCTGCTTAATGGGCGGCGGAATGATTGATTATGATAAGACATCTGAGCTTGTACTTCGTGAGCTTCGTGGTGGCAAACTTGGAAAAATGACGTTTGAAACACCGGAAGAGTTTGCAGAGCAAGTAGAAGATGTGGAAAAAATAGAAGAAGTATAAGACGTGCGTTTGTGCGTCTTTTCTTTTTGGATACGTTTAAAAAGGAGTTTGTATAAATGCAAAAAATGACGATAAAAGAAGCGGAAAATGTATTGAAAGAAATTATGAATGAAGAAGATGATCGCTTTCAACTGTTAATGAAAGATGAGCGAAAAGGCGTTCAAAAGCTCGTTTTGAAGTGGTATAAACAAAAAGAGTTAGAACAGAAAGAAAAAGAGAATTTTTTTGAAATGTCCAAGTATGAAAATGCTTTGCGTGAAAAAGGGGTCACATATATCGCGGGTATTGATGAAGTAGGGCGTGGCCCGTTGGCTGGGCCTGTTGTGACGGCAGCTGTCGTCCTTCCAGAGGATTTTTATATTCCAGGGTTAAATGACTCAAAAAAGCTGAGTGAAGCGAAACGTGAGCGTTTTTATGATGAAATAAAAGTACAAGCAATTGCAATTGGAGTAGGAATTGTATCACCGCAAGTTATTGATGACATTAATATTTACCAAGCAACGAAACAAGCAATGTTAGATGCAGTTGCAAATTTATCTTGTACACCCCAACATTTATTAATTGATGCGATGAAGCTTCCTACACCAATTCCGCAAACCTCAATTATTAAAGGTGATGCGAAAAGTATTTCTATTTCAGCTGCATCTATTATTGCGAAAGTAACGAGAGATCGTATGATGAAAGAACTGGGAGAAAAGTATCCTGAATACGGATTTGAGCAACATATGGGATATGGCACAAAGCAACATTTAGAGGCAATTGAAGTGCATGGAGTATTAGATGAACACCGAAAGTCATTCGCGCCAATTAAAGATATGATTCAAAAATAAGCTGTAAATATACAGCTTATTTTTTATTTTGGCATATAAACATTACTATTTTCGAAAAAGAATAAAGCGATTTCAGTTTTCTGACACTTTATTGTAGACAGCGTGCCAATCATCTTATACAATGGCAATGTAATGTTTTTTAAACATTAAAAAACTTTTCGAGTAAAACAGGAAAACAGGGGAGGATGGGACCATGAATATCCATGAGTACCAAGGTAAGGCAGTCCTTAGAAGCTATGGGGTTAGCGTTCCGAACGGGAAGGTTGCATTTACAGTAGAAGAAGCTGTAGAAGCAGCGAAAGAACTAGGAACAGATGTATGTGTAGTGAAAGCACAAATTCACGCTGGTGGACGCGGCAAAGCTGGCGGAGTAAAAGTTGCAAAAAATTTAGATGAAGTTCGTACATATGCAGAAAGCATTTTAGGAACTACACTTGTGACACATCAAACAGGTCCTGAAGGTAAGGAAGTAAAACGCTTACTTATCGAAGAAGGTTGCGATATTAAAAAAGAATATTATGTAGGTCTAGTTTTAGATCGTGCAACTTCTCAAGTTGTTTTAATGGCGTCTGAAGAAGGTGGAACAGAAATTGAAGAAGTAGCAGAAAAAACACCTGAAAAAATCTTTAAAGAATATATTGATCCAGCAGTAGGCTTACAAGGTTTCCAAGCACGCCGAATTGCATTTAACATCAATATTCCAAAAGAGCTTGTAGGACAAGCTGTGAAGTTTATGATGGGCTTATACCGTGCGTTTATCGAAAAAGATTGCTCTATCGCTGAGATTAACCCACTTGTTACAACAGGTGAAGGTAAAGTTATGGCATTAGATGCAAAATTAAACTTTGATTCTAATGCGTTATATCGCCATAAAGACATTTTAGAGCTTCGTGATCTTGATGAAGAGGATTCAAAAGAAATTGAAGCTTCAAAATACGATTTAAACTACATTCCTTTAGATGGAAATATCGGTTGTATGGTTAATGGTGCAGGTTTAGCGATGGCTACAATGGATATCATTAAACATTACCACGGTGACCCAGCTAACTTCTTAGATGTTGGTGGCGGTGCAACTGCTGAAAAAGTTACAGAAGCATTCAAAATTATCCTTTCTGACAAAAATGTAAAAGGTATCTTCGTTAACATTTTTGGTGGTATTATGAAGTGTGATGTTATTGCAGAAGGTGTTATTGAAGCAACGAAACAAGTAGGTCTTGAGTTACCTTTAGTTGTACGTCTTGAAGGTACAAACGTAGAACTAGGTAAGAAAATTTTAAATGAGTCTGGCTTAAATATTGTTGCAGCAGAATCTATGGCAGACGGTGCACAAAAAATTGTTTCACTAGTGGGCTAATAGAAAGCGGGGGAGAAAAATGAGCGTATTAGTTAATAAAGATACAAAAGTTATTGTTCAAGGTATTACAGGTTCTCAAGGTTTATTCCATACAAAACAAATGATTGAATACGGTACGAAAATTGTCGGTGGTGTAACACCAGGTAAAGGCGGCACTGATATTGAAGGTGTACCAGTATTTGATACAGTAGAAGATGCAGTGAAAGCAACAGGCGCAAACGCTTCAGTTGTATACGTTCCACCCGCTTTTGCGGCAGATGCAATTATGGAAGCAGTTGATGCAGAAATTGATTTAGTAGTATGTATTACTGAAGGAATTCCTGTATTAGATATGGTAAACGTAAAGAGATATATGGCTGGTAAACATACACGTTTACTTGGACCAAACTGCCCAGGTGTAATCACACCAGATGAATGTAAGATTGGTATTATGCCAGGATATATTCATAAAAAAGGTCATGTTGGTATCGTATCTCGCTCTGGTACATTAACGTATGAAGCTGTACATCAATTAACACAAGAAGGTATTGGCCAATCTACTGCTGTAGGTATCGGTGGAGACCCTGTTAACGGTACAGACTTTATTGATGCGTTAAAAGCATTTAATGAAGATGAAGAAACACATGCTGTAATTATGATTGGTGAAATCGGCGGTACAGCAGAAGAAGAGGCAGCTGAATGGGTAAAAGCTAATATGACAAAACCTGTTGTAGGCTTCATTGGTGGTCAAACAGCGCCTGCTGGCAAACGTATGGGCCATGCTGGTGCAATCATTTCTGGTGGTAAAGGAACTGCTGCTGAAAAGATTAAAACAATGGAAGCTTGTGGCATTAAAGTAGCTGAAACTCCAGCAGTTATGGGAGAAACGCTAATCTCTGTTTTAAAAGAAAAAGGTCTATTTGAGACTTGCAAAAACTATTAATCTGTTGAAAGACACCTTCTTACTTGAGGGTGTCTTTTTACACTTTTTTCTGTTTACATAATAAAAATTATGGGTAAGGAGAATCAAGATGAAAAGAGAGCGGTTATTACATCTTCATTACTTGCTAGCAGATTATTGGAAAGCGATGGAGAGGCTACTATATGTCGATCCAGAATTAAAGAACATATATAATTTTAACGAAAAACAAATGGAGCACTACACTGGAATATCCTCGAAAAAATCTTCAGAACTAGTGAAATTTCTTCAAAGTTCAAATCTTCCGCAATATATATCTTATTTAGAGAAAAATCGTATCTTTTATATAACGATATGGGATGAAAATTATCCACAATTATTACGTGAAATACAAGACCCTCCCTTCGTTTTATATGGAAAAGGAGAGAAAGATTTTCTAAATAAAGTAAATAAATTAGCAGTTGTTGGAACGAGAGAACCATCATTATATGGTCATGAGAGCTTGAAATTTATTTTACACCCTTTATTAGAAAGAGAGTGGCTTATTGTCAGTGGGTTTGCAAAAGGGATAGATACAATGTCTCATGAGATTACAGTAAGGCATCATTGTCCCACTATTGGGATATTAGGGCATGGATTGTCGTTTATGTATCCGAAAGAAAATAGACATTTATATGAAATGTGGAAGGAATATATATTGTTATTGACAGAGTATCCTCCGCACTATGCACCGAAAAAATGGTATTTTCCAAAAAGGAACCGGATTATTAGTGGTATAAGTAAAGGTGTTTTAGTTGTAGAAGCGAAATCGAGAAGTGGGACACTTATTACTGCAGACCTTGCGTTAGAGCAAAATAGAGAGGTGTTTGCGCTTCCTGGACCTATATTTATAGAGGGGGCATCGGGAACAAATCATCTTATTCAACAAGGCGCAAAATTAGTAAGAAATGCAGAAGATATCTTGGAAGAGATTTTAAATTAACCTTATATTTTTAAATTTTTATTAAACAATTATTGACAAATGGTAGATTGGCACTGTATGGTATATTCATTCTTGATTGACAAAAACAAGAGAAATCAATAAGATTAATGAAGACTTGAATCCACCTCTTAAGGAGGCACTAGCATGTCAGATTACCTCGTGATCGTGGAGTCGCCTTCTAAGGCGAAGACCATTGAGAAATATTTAGGGAAAAAATACAAAGTTGTCGCGTCTATGGGACATGTTCGCGATTTGCCAAAAAGTCAAATGGGGATAGAAGTAAAGAACAACTTCACCCCGAAGTATATTACCATTCGTGGTAAAGGTCCCGTCTTAAAAGATTTAAAATCAGCGGCGAAAAAAGCAAAGAAAGTCTATCTCGCGGCCGATCCAGACCGCGAAGGGGAAGCAATTGCTTGGCATTTAGCGAATACGTTAAATGTGGACGTTGAATCAGATTGTCGGGTTGTGTTTAATGAGATTACGAAAGATGCAATCAAAGAATCATTTAAACATCCTCGTGCAATTAATATGGATTTAGTAGATGCACAACAAGCAAGACGTATACTTGATCGTCTTGTTGGTTACAATATTAGTCCTTTATTATGGAAGAAAGTAAAAAAAGGATTAAGTGCAGGGCGTGTACAATCTGTAGCAGTTCGTTTAATCATCGAACGTGAAAAGGAAATTCAAAGCTTTGAACCTGAAGAATTCTGGACAATTAAAACAGAATTTGTAAAAGGAAAAGACACATTTGAAGCAAGCTTTTACGGTGTAGATGGGGAAAAGGTTCAATTAACGAATGAAACGCAAGTGAATGAAATAATTGAACAGATGAAAGACAATGCGTTTTCAGTTGAAAATGTAACGCGCAAAGAGCGAAAACGTAATCCTGCATTACCGTTTACAACATCTTCCTTGCAACAAGAAGCAGCACGTAAGTTAAACATGCGAGCAAAGAAAACGATGATGCTTGCACAGCAATTGTATGAAGGGATAGATCTTGGAAAACAAGGAACTGTAGGTCTTATTACGTATATGAGAACTGATTCAACACGTATCTCAGAAACAGCTCAAACAGAGGCTCGTACTTACATCACTGAAGCGTATGGTACGGAATACATAGGAACAGAAAAGAAGAAAGAAACGAAAAAGTCAAATGCACAAGATGCACATGAGGCAATTCGTCCTACTTCGGTAATGAGAAAGCCAGAGGAACTAAAAAGTTTCTTAAGTCGTGATCAACTTCGATTATATAAATTGATTTGGGAGCGATTTGTTGCAAGTCAAATGGCGTCTGCTATAATGGATACTGTGACAGCGAGACTCATTAATAACAATGTTCAGTTCCGTGCAAGTGGATCGGTTGTAAAGTTCCCAGGATTTATGAAAGTGTATGTAGAGTCGAAAGATGATGGTGCTGAAGAAAAGGATAAGATGTTGCCGCCTTTAGAAGTAGGGGAAACTGTATTTTCGAAGGATTTAGAACCGAAGCAACATTTTACACAACCTCCTCCGCGCTATACAGAGGCTCGTCTAGTAAGAACACTTGAAGAACTTGGAATTGGAAGACCGTCGACTTATGTACCTACACTTGAAACGATTCAAAAACGTGGATATGTAGGCTTGGATAATAAACGCTTCGTTCCGACTGAACTTGGTGAAATAGTAATTGAACTTATTTTAGAATTTTTCCCGGAAATTATTAACATTGAATTTACTGCCAATATGGAGCAAAGCCTTGATGAAGTGGAAGAAGGAAATGCCAATTGGGTGAAAATTGTTGATGATTTCTACGTAGGATTTGAACCGCGCTTAGAAAAAGCGGAAAAAGAAATGCGTGAAGTGGAAATTAAAGATGAGCCAGCTGGGGAAGACTGTGAATTATGCGGACATCCAATGGTCTTTAAAATGGGTAAATACGGGAAGTTTATGGCTTGTTCGAATTTCCCTGATTGTCGTAATACAAAACCGATTGTGAAAGAAATCGGTGTAACTTGTCCGAAATGTGAAGAAGGACAAATTATTGAGCGTCGTAGTAACAAAAAGAAACGCCTTTTCTATGGATGCGGTACGTATCCAGAATGTGACTTTGTATCTTGGGATAAGCCGATTGGTCGTAAATGTCCGAAGTGTGAAGGCATGCTTGTAGAGAAGAAGTTGAAAAAAGGCGTGCAAGTACAATGTATTTCGTGCGATTATGAAGAAGAACAACAAATGTGAGCGTAACTGCTCACATTTTTTTCGGGAAGAAAAGGAAAGGTGATATATATGACAACACAAGTAGTAAACGTCATTGGCGCAGGTCTTGCAGGAAGTGAAGCGGCTTACCAAATTGCAAAACGTGGTGTCCAAGTTAGATTATATGAAATGAGGCCGGTAAGGCAAACGCCAGCTCATCACACAGATAAATTTGCTGAATTAGTATGTAGTAACTCACTTCGTGCAAACACTTTAACAAATGCAGTTGGAGTTATTAAAGAGGAAATGCGTTTAATGGATTCTGTAATTATTCGTGCGGCAGATGAGTGCTCTGTACCAGCTGGAGGTGCGTTAGCTGTAGACCGTCATGAGTTCGCAGCTAAAGTAACAGAATACGTAAAAAACCATCCGAATGTAACGGTAGTGAACGAAGAGCTTACTGAAATTCCAGAAGGACCAACAATTATTGCAACAGGTCCACTTACATCTCCTGATCTTGCTGCACAATTAAAAGAACTAACAGGTGAAGATTATTTCTATTTCTACGATGCGGCAGCACCAATCGTAGAAAAAGACAGTATTGACATGAATAAAGTATATTTAAAATCGCGTTATGACAAAGGGGAAGCTGCATATTTAAATTGCCCAATGACAGAAGAAGAGTTTGACCGTTTTTATGAGGCTTTAATTGCTGCTGAGACAGTGCCTTTAAAAGAGTTTGAAAAAGAAATTTTCTTTGAAGGTTGTATGCCAGTAGAAGTTATGGCAAGTAGAGGGAGACAGACGCTAGTATTTGGACCTATGAAACCTGTTGGATTGGAAGATCCAAAAACAGGGAAAACGCCATATGCTGTTGTTCAGTTACGTCAAGATGATGCAGCAGGAACTTTATACAATATCGTAGGTTTCCAAACGCATTTAAAGTGGGGACCACAAAAAGAAGTGCTACAGTTAATACCGGGACTGGAAAATGCAGAGATTGTACGTTATGGTGTAATGCATCGTAATACGTTTATTAATTCACCTAATTTGCTTCGTCCAACATATCAATATAAACAACGTGATGATTTATTCTTCGCTGGTCAAATGACTGGAGTAGAGGGATATGTTGAATCAGCAGCATCAGGATTATTAGCAGGAATTAATGCTGCACGTCTTGTGCAAGGTGAAGAGCCAGTTGTATTACCGTCAGTAACTGCGATGGGCAGCATGGCAAATTACATTACGGCAACGAACGCTAAAAACTTCCAACCGATGAATGCGAACTTCGGTCTATTTGCACCGTTAGAGAAGAAGATCAAAAAGAAAGCGGAACGAAATGAAGCATACGCAACACGCGCTTTAGAAACAATTCAAAATTTTGTAAATATTTAGTTAAATTTCTTGCAAAGGCTACTAAGTTGTGATACGATTTAGTAGCCTTTATTGAGGTGAGTTGTGTGAATGTGAAGAAATTGTTACAATTATTCGTTGGATATTTACAAATTGAAAGAAATTATTCAAAATATACAATTGCAAGTTATCAAAATGATTTAGAACATTTTGTGCAATTTATGGAGCGAGAAGGCATATCCTCTTTTTTAGACGTTACATACGCGGATGTTCGTTTGTACTTAACGACGTTGCACGATGAAAAGTTAGCCCGTAAATCTGTCGCAAGAAAAGTATCAAGCTTACGAAGTTTATATCGTTTTTTGATGCGTGAAGGTTATCGGAAAGATAATCCGTTTGCACTTGCGTCACTCCCCAAAAAAGAATTGTCAATCCCAAAGTTTTTATATGCTGAAGAGTTAGAGGAATTATTTGAAGTTTCTGACACGGAAACGCCATTAGGTCAAAGGAATCAAGCTTTATTAGAGTTGATGTATGCGACTGGAATCCGTGTGAGTGAATGTGTCAATTTACAACTTACCGATATTGACTTTGCGGTGGGAACAATTTTAGTAATGGGAAAAGGAAAAAAACAAAGGTATATTCCGTTCGGAAGCTATGCGCAAGATTCTTTAATTACTTATATAGAGAATGGGAGAAAACAGTTAGTTAATAAGACTGACGAAGACTCTCGTATGGTGTTTTTAAATGCGAAAGGTACACCGCTAACAAGTCGTGGAGTGCGTTATGTTTTAAATGAACTCATTAAAAAGGCTTCACTGACAATGCGAATAAGTCCCCATATGTTAAGGCATACATTTGCTACACATATGTTAGATGAAGGGGCGGATTTACGTACTGTACAGGAGCTATTAGGTCATGAGAATTTGTCGACCACACAAATTTATACGCATGTCTCTAAAGAAAGATTGCGTTCTGTTTACATGAAGCATCACCCGCGGGCATAAATTGCTTTAAAAGCTATAAAAACAAATAAAGGAGTTTTTTCTATGGGGAATTTCCACGCTACAACGATATTTGCAGTTCATCATAATGGAGAATGTGCAATGGCTGGAGATGGTCAGGTGACAATGGGAAATGCTGTTGTAATGAAACATACAGCTCGTAAAGTTCGCAGACTTTTCCAAGGTAAAGTTTTAGCTGGTTTTGCAGGTTCAGTTGCTGATGCATTTACTCTTTTTGAAATGTTTGAAGGAAAATTAGAAGAGTATAATGGCAACTTGCAGCGTGCAGCTGTTGAAATGGCAAAACAATGGCGTGGCGATAAAATGTTACGTCAACTAGAAGCGATGCTCATTGTCATGGATAAAACAACTATGCTCCTTGTTTCAGGTACAGGAGAAGTGATTGAACCGGATGATGGTATTTTAGCAATTGGATCTGGTGGGAATTATGCACTTTCTGCAGGTCGTGCTTTAAAGCAATATGCAAGTGAACACTTAACAGCGAAACAAATTGCGAAAGCGAGTTTAGAGATTGCTGGCGATATTTGTGTTTATACGAATCACAACATAATTGTTGAAGAATTGTAGAATCGTAAGGGAGGCATTTTATATGCATTTACATTTTACTCCGCGCCAAATTGTGGAAAAATTAGATCAATACATCATCGGTCAAAAAGACGCAAAGAAAGCGGTTGCTGTAGCGTTGAGAAATCGATACCGTCGCAGTAAATTAGCTGAAAATTTACGTGATGAAATAGCACCTAAAAACATTTTGATGATTGGACCGACAGGTGTTGGGAAAACAGAGGTAGCACGACGAATGGCGAAACTCGTTGGAGCACCTTTTATTAAGGTTGAGGCTACAAAATTTACAGAAGTTGGATATGTGGGTAGAGATGTAGAGTCGATGGTACGTGACCTTGTGGAAACATCGGTTCGTATTGTAAAAGAAGAAATGGTAGTGAAAGTTCAAGATAAAGCAGAAGAGCAAGCGAATCAACGTCTTGTTGAAATTTTAGTGCCGAGTCCGGAGAAGCAATCTGGATTTAAAAATCCATTAGAGATGCTTTTTGGGGGCGCTCAAAATTCGAGTCAAACGTCTGATACACAAGAAGATGGTGAAATTGAAAAGAAACGTCAAGATGTGGAGAGAAAGCTTGCTGCAGGGCTTCTTGAAGACGAAATTGTATCGATTGAAGTGACTGAGCAACAGTCGTCAATGTTTGATATGTTACAAGGAACTGGCATGGAGCAAATGGGAATGAATTTCCAAGATGCGTTAGGGAGTTTTATGCCGAAAAAAACAAAAAAACGTAAACTTTCTGTAAAAGAAGCAAGAAAACTCTTGACAAATGAAGAGGCACAGCGCTTAATTGATATGGATGAAGTTACACAAGAGGCTGTTTATCGTGCTGAACAGCTCGGGATTATTTTTATCGATGAAATTGACAAAATTGCTGGTAAGCAGTCGAATAGCGTAGATGTATCACGTGAAGGTGTGCAACGTGACATTTTGCCAATTGTAGAAGGGTCGAATGTTGCGACAAAATACGGATCAGTAAAAACGGATTATATTTTATTCGTTGCAGCTGGAGCGTTCCATATGTCTAAACCGTCGGATTTAATTCCGGAATTGCAAGGGAGATTTCCGATTCGAGTAGAATTAACGAAATTATCGACAGACGATTTTGTTAAAATATTAATCGAGCCTGACAATGCGTTAATTAAACAATATATGGCATTATTAGCGACTGAAGGTATAGAAATTGAATTTTCAGACGAAGCTATTCGTAAGATTGCTGAGATTGCTTATCAAGTTAATCAGGATACAGATAATATTGGAGCAAGAAGACTTCATACGATTATGGAGAAGCTCCTTGAAGATTTATCGTTTGAAGCATCTGAAATTACGTTAGAGAAAATAACGATAACCCCTCAATACGTTGAGGAGAAATTAGCAACAATTGCTAAAAATAAAGATGTGAGCCAGTTTATTTTGTAATAGTGTCATCAGGTGACTCGCCCTAGTTTCCAAGTGATGAAAAAATATGTGAGTAACATGTAGGAGGAACTTTTGAAATGGAATTATTAGCAAAAACGAGAAAATTAAATGCGTTATTACAGAGCGCAGCAGGGAAGCCTGTAAACTTTAGAGAAATGTCTGACACAATGTGTGAAGTAATCGAAGCAAACGTATTCGTAGTTAGCCGTCGTGGTAAATTACTAGGTTATGCAATTCACCAACAAATCGAAAACGAACGCATGAAGCAAATGCTTGCAGAACGTCAATTCCCAGAAGAATATACACAAAGCTTATTCAACATTACAGAAACATCTTCAAACTTGGATGTGAACAGTGCTTACACAGCATTCCCAGTAGAAAACAGAGAATTATTTGGTCAAGGTTTAACTACAATCGTACCAATCGTTGGTGGTGGTGAGCGTCTAGGTACATTAGTATTAGCTCGTCTAGGTCAAGAGTTCTTAGATGACGATTTAATCCTTGCTGAGTACAGCTCAACTGTTGTAGGTATGGAAATCTTACGTGAAAAAGCAGAAGAAATCGAAGAGGAAGCACGTAGTAAAGCTGTTGTTCAAATGGCGATCAGCTCATTATCTTACAGTGAGTTAGAAGCAATTGAGCACATCTTCGAAGAATTAAATGGAACAGAAGGTTTACTTGTTGCAAGTAAAATTGCTGATCGCGTAGGAATTACTCGCTCTGTAATCGTAAATGCACTACGTAAATTAGAAAGTGCTGGTGTTATTGAGTCTCGCTCTTTAGGTATGAAAGGAACATACATTAAAGTGCTAAACGACAAGTTTCTACAGGAACTTGCTAAATTAAAAACAAACTAATTTATAAAAAACTCTCCTCGATTGAGGAGAGTTTTTTTGTGCAATGATTGATGGTGCTTGTGAAAAGTGGCATAAGCGTGTTTTCTGGGAAAACTATTAATTGTATTTTGCTTTTTTGCTTAAAAGAAATGAAGGTTGGTAATACTAGAATTCGAGTATGAACAAAGAAAGTTTTACATTGTTCGCATTTTCGACTTGATTGTAATATTTCAGTATGATATAGTAAGCAGTGGTGTCAGTACAAAGTACACACGTTTACTGATTTAAGTGTTGGTGCTACGTTTGTAGTTTCGCTTAGAGATGAAGTAAACGGAGGATATCAAAAACCATTTAGGAGGAACTATATTATGTCAGTAATTTCTATGAAGCAATTGCTTGAAGCTGGTGTTCATTTCGGACATCAAACTCGTCGTTGGAACCCAAAAATGAAGCGTTACATTTTCACAGAGCGTAACGGTATCTACATCATCGACTTACAAAAAACTGTGAAAAAAGTTGAGGAAGCTTACAGAACGATGCGTGACATCGCTGCTGAAGGTGGAGACATTTTATTCGTAGGTACTAAAAAACAAGCACAAGAAGCTATTAAAGAAGAAGCAACTCGTGCGGGTATGTACTTCGTTAACCAACGTTGGTTAGGTGGAACTTTAACAAACTTCCAAACAATCCAAAAGCGTATCAAGCGTCTTAAAGACATCGAAAGAATGCAAGAAGATGGTACTTTCGAAGTACTACCTAAGAAAGAAGTTGTTCAACTTAAAAAAGAGTTAGAGCGTCTTGAGAAATTCTTAGGCGGTATTAAAGATATGAAAGGTCTTCCAAGTGCATTATTCGTAGTAGACCCTCGTAAAGAGCGTATTGCAGTTGCTGAAGCACGCAAATTACACATTCCAATCATCGGTATCGTTGATACAAACTGTGATCCAGACGAAATCGATCACGTTATCCCAGCAAACGATGATGCAATTCGTGCTGTAAAACTTCTTACATCTAAAATGGCAGACGCGATCCTTGAAGCAAAACAAGGTGAAGAAACTGTTACTGCGTAACAAAGTTGGAAAGGTGATAAGGGGTTCGGCCTTTTATCACCTTTTTTAAGGTATAAACACCTTTATAAAAAGTATAAATACATATTTTAGGAGGATGAAAAGTATGGCAATCACTGCTCAAATGGTAAAAGAATTACGTGAAAAAACTGGCGCAGGTATGATGGACTGCAAAAAAGCTTTAACAGAAACTAACGGCGACATGGAGAAGGCAATTGACTTCTTACGTGAAAAAGGTATTGCGAAAGCTGCTAAAAAAGCAGACCGCATTGCTGCTGAAGGTTTAACTTTCATCGAAACAAACGGTAACGACGCTTTAATCTTAGAATTAAACTCTGAAACTGATTTCGTTGCGAAAAACGAAGGTTTCCAAGCATTAATTAAAGAACTAGCTGCTCACTTATTAGCTAACAAACCTGCTAACGTTGAAGAAGCTATGACTCAAACAATTGAAGGCGGCAAAACAGTAGAAGAGCACATCAACGAAGCAATCGCTAAAATTGGTGAAAAACTTACACTTCGTCGTTTCGAAATCGTATCAAAAACTGATGCAGATGCATTCGGCGCTTACCTACACATGGGTGGACGTATTGGTGTATTAACAGTTCTTGAAGGTTCTACTGATGAAGCAGCTGCTAAAGATGTAGCAATGCACATTGCAGCAGTTAACCCTAAATACATCGACCGCGATGCTGTAACAGCTGAAGAAGTTGAGCATGAGCGTCAAGTATTAACACAACAAGCATTAAACGAAGGCAAGCCTGAAAAAATCGTTGCAAAAATGGTTGAAGGCCGTCTAGGCAAATTCTTCGAAGAGATTTGCTTACTTGACCAAGCATTCGTTAAAAACCCTGATATGAAAGTTCGTCAGTTCGTTGAGTCTAAAGGCGGAACATTAAAAGGATTCGTTCGCTACGCTGTTGGCGAAGGTATCGAAAAACGTGAAGACAACTTTGCTGAAGAAGTAATGAACCAAGTAAAAGGTAGTAACTAATACAGATTAGGGAACACATTGTGTTCCCTTTTTTAAAATAAAGATGTAAGCAATTGGAGGTTCATTATGAGTAAACCGAAATATAATCGTGTCGTTTTAAAGTTAAGTGGAGAAGCTTTAGCTGGAGAGCAAGGATTTGGAATTAATCCAACTGTTATTAAGTCAGTTGCAGAACAAGTAAAAGAAATTGCAGAACTTGATGTAGAGGTTGCTGTTGTTGTTGGTGGCGGTAACATTTGGCGTGGGAAAATTGGAAGTGAAATGGGCATGGATCGTGCAGGAGCAGATTACATGGGCATGTTAGCTACAGTTATGAATTCATTAGCTCTTCAAGATAGCTTGGAGAATATTGGAATCCAAACTCGTGTACAAACTTCAATTGAGATGCGTCAAGTGGCAGAGCCTTACATTCGCCGTAAAGCAGTTCGTCACTTAGAGAAAAAACGTGTTGTTATCTTTGCAGCAGGTACAGGTAATCCATACTTCTCTACAGATACAACAGCAGCATTACGTGCAGCGGAAATCGAAGCAGACGTTATTTTAATGGCGAAAAATAATGTGGATGGCGTATATAGCGCAGATCCATCTATTGACCCAACGGCTACGAAATACGAAACGCTTACTTACTTAGATGTATTAAAAGAAGGTTTAGGTGTAATGGATTCTACAGCTTCTTCTCTATGTATGGATAATGATATTCCATTAATTGTATTCTCGGTTATGGAAAAAGGTAATATTAAACGTGCCGTTTTAGGCGAAAATATTGGAACAGTTGTAAGGGGGAAATAAATATGGGACAACAAGTATTGAAGTCTTCAAATGAAAAAATGGAAAAAGCAGTTGCTGCTTATTCTCGTGAATTAGCAACAGTTCGCGCTGGTCGTGCAAGCTCGTCTGTATTAGATAAGGTACAAGTTGATTACTATGGTGCACCAACACCAGTTGTGCAATTAGCGAACATTACAGTTCCAGAAGCACGTTTACTTGTAATTCAACCTTATGATAAAACTTCTATCGGTGATATCGAAAAAGCAATTTTAAAAGCAGATTTAGGCTTAAACCCTTCTAATGATGGAACTGTAATTCGTATTGCATTCCCTGCATTAACAGAAGAGCGTCGTCGTGATCTTGTTAAAGTTGTGAAAAAATATGCTGAAGAAGCAAAAGTTGCTGTTCGTAACGTACGTCGTGACGGAAATGATGATCTTAAGAAGCTTGAAAAAGCTGGCGAGATTACAGAAGATGATTTAAGAGGATATACTGAAGATATCCAAAAAGAAACAGATAAATATATTGCAAAAGTTGACGAAATCGCAAAAAACAAAGAAAAAGAAATCATGGAAGTGTAATAGCGATAACTTCGCAAATATGACCCTCTTCTTAAGGGGGTCTTTTTACACTTTTAGGCATACGTCTGCTTGTTGGAGGGTATGAATGATGTTTAAAAACTTTCCTTTTTTTAAAGGTAAAAAGGACACATCGTTTGATCATCTCGTTGAAGAAGTGAAAAAAGGATATATCCCAGAACATATTGCCATCATTATGGATGGGAATGGAAGATGGGCAAAGAGGAGAGCAATGCCTCGTATTGCGGGACATCATGAAGGTATGCAAGTTGTAAAGAAAATTACAAAATTTGCAAGTAAACTTAATGTGAAAGTGTTAACTCTCTATGCTTTTTCAACTGAGAACTGGAAAAGACCGAAAAAGGAAGTTGATTATTTAATGAAGCTTCCAGAAGAATTTCTAGGTACATTTTTACCAGAATTGATTGAAGAAAACGTACAAGTCCGAGTAATAGGGCAAAAAGATCGTCTTCCTACGCATACACGCAGAGCGATGGAGAAAGCCATGGAAGATACGAAAGAGAATACGGGATTAATTCTTAATTTCGCGTTAAACTATGGAAGTCGAGATGAAATCGTTTCTGCTGTGCAACATATGATGAAAGATAACGAGGAAGGAAAAATTCGTTCTGAAGAGGTAAGTGAAGAAATGCTTTCTTCCTACTTAATGACGAGTTCTTTACCTGATCCAGAGTTGTTAATCCGAACAAGCGGAGAGCTACGTATTAGTAATTTCATGTTATGGCAAATTGCGTATTCGGAGTTTTGGTTTACAGACGTGTATTGGCCAGACTTCAAAGAAGAACATTTGCTAAATGCAATTACTGACTTTCAACATAGAGGGCGCAGATTCGGAGGCGTGTAGAAAGAGAGGGTTTGGTAGTGAAACAGAGAATTATTACTGGAGTGGTTGCTGCCGCGCTATTCATTCCCATCGTAATATACGGTGGCGTGCCTTTTACGGTTTTAGTGTATGCACTTGCTTCTATAGGTTTATATGAATTAATTCGTATGAATAAGCTTACGCTTATTTCAGTACCGACAGTTTTAGCTGCAGTATTATTGTGGATTCTTTTAATTCCAAGTAGTGCATCAGAACTGTTTACATGGATTGGATTAGGTAAATTGGAAATCACATTTGTGATTGTTTTATTACTTTTATCATATACAGTCCTTTCTAAGAATACATTTACTTTTGATAATGCTTCATTTTTACTGATGGCAACGACATATGTGGCAATGGGATTCTTATATTTAAATGAAACGAGAATATTAGGAATTAAATATGTGTTTTGCGCATTATTTATTATATGGGCTACTGATTCAGGCGCATATTTCGTAGGAAAAGCATTAGGCAAGAGAAAATTGTGGCCAGAAATTAGTCCAAATAAAACGATTGAAGGTTCATTAGGCGGCATCGTTTGCGGAATTATCGTGGCACTTGTTTACAACGCGTTCTTCCCAGTTGAATCGAATGTAGTAATTTTAATTGTGCTGACAATTATCATTTCTATTTTTGGACAAATTGGTGATTTAGTACAATCTGCTTTTAAACGTCATTATGGCGTAAAGGATTCAGGTACAATTTTACCTGGACATGGTGGTATATTAGATCGAACAGATAGTTGGTTATTCGTTTTACCAATTCTCTACTTCTTATTACAATACAATTAATAAATGAACGAGGGGTTGGAGTCATGAAAAACATTAGTTTATTAGGTGCGAGCGGATCAATTGGTACACAAACTTTAGATGTATTACGCTCGCACCCAGACCAATTCCGTCTCGTTGCTTTTTCTGTAGGGAAAAATATTGACTACGCAGTAAAGGTAATTCAAGAATTTTCTCCGCAAATCGTCTCTGTGCAAAGAGAGGAAGATGTTTTAAAATTACAAGCTGTTTCTGGTAATACAAAAATTGTATATGGTAGTGAAGGGCTTTTAGAAGTAGCATTACATCCAGATGCGGAGATTGTAGTAAATGCTGTTGTAGGTAGCGTAGGGTTGTTACCAACACTTCGTGCAATTGAGGCGAAAAAAACAATTGGAATTGCAAATAAAGAAACGTTAGTAACTGCAGGACATCTTGTAATGGAAGCAGCACGAAAACATAATGTTTCGTTACTTCCAGTAGATAGTGAACATTCAGCTATTTTTCAATGCTTGAATGGTGAAAATGAGAAAAGAATTTCTCGTCTTATTATAACGGCTTCTGGTGGAAGTTTCCGTGATAAAACGAGGGATGAATTGCATCATGTGACCGTAGAAGATGCGCTTCGACATCCAAACTGGTCAATGGGTTCGAAAATTACAATTGATTCTGCTACAATGATGAATAAGGGACTAGAAGTAATTGAAGCACATTGGCTTTTTGGTATCCCTTACGAGCAAATCGATGTTGTTTTACATAAAGAAAGTATTATCCATTCTATGGTTGAATTTGAAGATCGTAGTGTAATGGCGCAGCTTGGTTCACCTGATATGCGAGTACCAATTCAATACGCACTTACATATCCTGATAGATTGCCTCTTTCAGACACAAAACAGTTAAACTTATGGGAAATAGGGACGTTGCATTTTGAGAAAATGGACCAAGAAAGATTCCGTTGTCTACGTTTTGCGTATGAAGCTGGAAAAGCAGGTGGAAGTATGCCAGCTGTAATGAACGCAGCGAATGAAGTAGCTGTTGAAGCCTTTTTACAAAAGAGAATTGGTTTCTTAACAGTAGAAGACCTCATTGAAAAAGCAATGAACCATCACAATGTCATTGCACGTCCGAGCTTAGAGGAAATTCTGGAAATTGATGCAGCCACAAGACGGTTTGTGATGGAACAAATTTAGCAAAGGTGGTTATGGAATTGAATACAGCGATTGCCTTTATATTAATTTTCGGTGCACTCGTATTTTTCCATGAGCTAGGACATCTATATTTCGCAAAAAGAGCAGGTATTTTATGCCGCGAGTTTGCGATTGGTTTTGGTCCGAAAATATTCTCATTTGAAAAGAATGAAACGGTGTATACGATTCGATTACTGCCCCTTGGTGGCTATGTAAGAATGGCTGGCGAGGATGCGGACACAGTTGAGTTAAAGCCTGGGAAAAAGGTTGGCCTTGTATTAAATGAAAAAGACGAAGTTGTGAAATTAGTTTTTGATGGATATGAAAAGTATCCAAATGTTCGTGTCATTGAAGTCGAACAAGCTGATTTGGAGCACAATCTAACAATTTCGGGCTATGAGGAGTACGAGGAAGAGCTTCAAACGTTCCGAGTGAATGAAAAAGCTCGTATTATTACTGCGGGGGAAGAAATTCAAATTGCTCCGTATAATAGACAATTTGGTTCAAAAAAATTAGGGCAACGCGCTTTAACAATCTTTGCGGGTCCTGCAATGAACTTCATTTTAGCATTTGTTATTTTTGTGATTCTTGGATTTGTACAAGGGGTTCCTATTGACAAACCAATGGTCGGAAAAGTGATGGATAATAGTGCAGCACAGCAAGCTGGATTGAAAGAGAATGATACAATTCAAGCGATTGATGGAAAAAACACAAGTACATGGAAAGATGTTGTTGACATTGTACGTGAAAATCCGGATAAAGAAATTACGTTACAAGTAAAGCGTGATAATGAACAGTTTAATGTGAAAGTAACGCCAACACTCGATAAAGAAGGAAAAGACGAAGTTGGTAGAATTGGTGTTTATTCCCCTGTAGAGAAAACAGTAATGGGTTCTATTAAATCAGGATTTGAACAAACATACCAATGGACGAAACTAATTTTTGAATCTCTTGTGAAATTAGTAACTGGTCAATTTTCTATTAATGAGTTGTCAGGTCCAGTAGGAATTTATAATCTAACAGATCAAGTTGTAGATTATGGATTTACGCGTGTACTAAGTTTAGCGGCAGTTTTAAGTATTAATCTTGGTTTATTCAATTTATTACCAGTTCCTGCTTTAGACGGTGGCCGTTTATTCTTCTTCTTAATTGAGGCGTTACGAGGAAAACCAATTGACCGTCAAAAAGAAGGAATGGTTCACTTTATTGGTTTTGCATTATTAATGTTATTAATGTTAGTTGTAACATGGAATGACATTCGTAAGTTTTTCTTGTAAAATAGAATGAAACTTATAATGAAATAGAGCCCGTAGAATAAAATCCCTCACCTAATTCGAGGTGAGGGGTTTTACTGCGTGTAAGAGTAAAATGAAGAGGTGCAAATAAATGAAACAAAGTATGGTATTCAGTCCTACATTACGTGAAGTTCCAGCTGATGCTGAAATTAAGAGTCATCAATTATTACTTCGCGCAGGTTTTATGCGTCAAAATGCTTCTGGTATTTATAGTTTTCTACCATTTGGGTTAAAAGTATTACACAAAGTAGAACGTATCGTTCGAGAAGAAATGGAGCGCGCAGGAGCTGTGGAATTATTGATGCCAGCTATGCAAGCTGCAGAATTATGGCAAGAATCAGGTCGTTGGTATTCTTACGGATCTGAATTAATGCGTATGAAAGATCGTAACGCTCGTGAGTTTGCTTTAGGAGCGACGCATGAAGAAGTAATTACTGATCTTGTACGTGATGAAATAAAATCATATAAAAAATTACCGTTAACATTATATCAAATTCAAACGAAATTCCGCGATGAACAAAGACCTCGTTTCGGTTTATTACGTGGAAGAGAGTTTCTAATGAAAGATGCATACTCTTTCCATGCTACACAAGAGAGCTTAGATGAAGTATACGATCGCTTATACAAAGCATATTCTAACATTTTTGCTCGTTGTGGTTTGAACTTCCGTGCAGTTATTGCTGATTCTGGAGCAATGGGCGGAAAAGATACACATGAATTCATGGTATTATCTGATGTTGGTGAAGATACAATTGCATACTCTGATACATCTGATTATGCAGCGAACATTGAAATGGCTCCTGTTGTAGCTACGTATACGAAGAGTGACGAAGCGGAAATGGCACTTGAAAAGGTTGCAACGCCAGATCAAAAAGCGATTGAAGAAGTATCTGCATTCTTAAACATTGAAGCTGACAAGTGTATTAAGTCTATGGTATTTAAAGTAGATGAGAAATTAGTAGTTGTACTTGTTCGTGGTGATCACGAAGTAAACGATGTAAAAGTGAAAAATGTATACGGCGCTTCAGTTGTTGAGCTTGCTTCTCATGAGGAAGTAAAAGAATTATTAAATTGTGAAGTTGGTTCATTAGGACCGATTGGTGTAACAGGTGATATCGAAATTATCGCTGACCATGCTGTAGCATCAATTGTCAACGGATGTTCAGGAGCGAACGAAGAAGGATTCCATTATGTAAATGTAAATCCAGAACGTGACTTTAAAGTAAGTCAGTATACAGATTTACGCTTTATTCAAGAAGGAGACCAATCTCCAGACGGAAACGGAACAATTCTTTTTGCACGTGGAATTGAAGTTGGTCATGTATTCAAATTAGGAACTCGTTATAGTGAAGCAATGAACGCAACATTCCTAGATGAAAATGGGAAAACACAACCACTTATTATGGGTTGTTACGGTATCGGTGTATCTCGTACAGTGGCAGCAATTGCAGAGCAGTTTAATGATGAGAACGGCTTAGTTTGGCCGAAAGCTGTAGCACCGTTCCATGTGCATGTAATTCCAGTAAATATGAAATCTGATGCACAACGTGAAATGGGTGAAAACATCTACAACTCATTACAAGAAAAAGGCTATGAAGTGTTATTAGACGATCGTGCAGAACGTGCAGGTGTTAAATTTGCAGATGCAGATTTATTCGGCCTTCCAGTTCGCGTTACAGTTGGTAAAAAAGCAGACGAAGGTATTGTAGAAGTGAAAGTACGTGCTACAGGTGAGTCTGAAGAAGTAAAAGTAGAAGAACTTCAAACATATATTGCAAATATTTTAAAATAAGAAGAGGTACCTCGTAATGGGGTACCTTCTCTTTCTTTGTAAACGTATTTTGTAAAAGAAGAAGTGAGAAATCTTTCTTTGTAGTACGTTTCAATTTATAATAGCAAATGGAAGGAGAGTGCTTATGTCTTTAACAAATGAACAACAAGAGCGATTTCAAATTTTGCTCCAGCAGTTGCAAATACCAGACGACCTTATAAATCAATATTTACAAGGCGGTGGTATTGAAAGGCTCGTTATTGATAAAGCGAATAAAAGTTGGCATTTTGATTTACAAGTGCCACGTATTTTGCCTACAGAATTATATGAATTGCTAGAAACAAAGCTTAAGCAATCATTTTCTCATATTGCAAGAACAACATTTGCATTAGAAACAGAGAATAAACAATTTACAGAAGAAGAAGTGAGGGCGTATTGGCCGCTTTGTACGGAACGAATTACATTTTCACCTATGTTTGCTTACTTAAAGAAACAGCTTCCGCAGGTGAATGGAGTGAAGTTGCTAATAAATGTGAATAATGAGCTGGAGTCTACTGCTTTAAAGAAAAACGTTGCGAAACCAGTAGGGGATCAATACGAAGCTTTTGGATTTCCACGTTTCCAGTTAGACACACATATACAGCAAAATGCAGAAGAAATGCAAAAGTTTCGTGAGCAAACGCAGCAAGAAGACCGCGAGCGTGTTATACAAGCTATGGAAGAAATGGCGAAGAAGCAAGCTGAAGAAAGTAGCGTTGTGTATGAAGGACCGATTACACTCGGGTATCTTATTAAGCCAGATGAAGAGATTACACCGATGCGAGAAATTCAAGATGAAGAAAGAAGAAAAACGGTTCAAGGATATGTCTTCCATGTAGAGACAAAAGAGCTTCGTAGTGGACGTACGTTATTAACTTTAAAAATAACGGATTATACGGATTCTATTATGATCAAAATGTTCTCGCGTGACAAAGAAGATATTCCAATGCTGCAATCCTTGAAAAAAGGAATGTGGGTGAAAGCCCGTGGTTCAGTTCAAAACGATACATTTGTTCGAGATTTAGTAATGATTGCGAATGATATTAATGAAATAACAGGTCCGTCTCGTAAAGATAAAGCGCCAGAAGGCGAAAAGCGTGTAGAACTTCATCTTCACACTCCCATGAGCCAAATGGATGCTGTTACTCCTGTTTCTAGGCTTGTTGCCCAAGCTGGTAAATGGGGACATGAAGCTATTGCGGTTACAGACCATGCTGTGGCTCAGTCGTTCCCGGAGGCATATTCTGCGGGGAAAAAGGCTGGAGTTAAAGTTATATACGGTGTAGAAGCGAATTTAGTTAATGATGGTGTACCGATAGCGTATAACGAAGCGCATCGTTTACTTGCGGAGGAAACGTATGTTGTTTTCGACGTTGAGACGACAGGTTTATCAGCTGTATACGATACAGTCATTGAGTTGGCTGCCGTAAAAGTAAAGGGTGGCGAAATCATTGATCGTTTTGAATCTTTTGCAAACCCACATCAACCATTATCAGCGACGATTATTGAATTAACAGGTATTACAGATGATATGTTAACTGATGCACCAGAAGTGGACGAAGTGTTTAAAAAGTTTGAGGAATGGATGGGTGACCATACACTTGTTGCCCATAACGCAAGCTTCGATATGGGATTTATTAACGTAGGTTTTAAAAAGGCTGGGTTAGAAAAAACGAATAACCCTGTTATTGATACGTTAGAACTTGCACGATTCTTATTCCCAGAAATGAAAAATCACCGATTAAATACGATGTGTAAAAAACTTGATATTGAATTAACGCAACATCACCGTGCGATTTATGATACAGAAGCGACGGGATATTTACTTGTGAAAATGTTGAAAGACGTAATTGAAAAGGGATTTGAATATCACGATCAATTAAATGATAGCATGGGGCAAGGGGATGCGTATAAGCGTGGCCGTCCAAGCCATCTGACGTTACTTGCCACATCAGATGTTGGATTGAAAAATTTATATAAACTTGTTTCATATTCTCACCTTAATTACTTTTACCGTGTACCACGAGTACCGAGGTCACTATTAAAAAAATATCGTGAAGGAATTTTAGTAGGAACGGCTTGTGATAAAGGTGAAGTGTTTGAGGCAATGATGCAAAAAGCTCCTGAAGAGGTAGAAGAAATTGCACAGTTTTATGATTACATTGAAGTAATGCCTCCAGAGGTGTTGCGTCATTTAGTAGAGCGTGAACTCGTTCGAGATGAGGGACAATTAAAAACAATTATCTCTAACTTAGTAAAACTAGGCGAGACGTTAGATAAACCAGTTGTTGCTACAGGGAACGTGCATTACTTAGATCCAGAAGATGCAATGTATCGTAAAATTTTAGTCAGTTCGCAGGGCGGAGCCAATCCGTTAAATCGACATTCATTACCGCCAGTACATTTCCGTACAACTGATGAAATGCTAGAGTGTTTTTCATTTTTAGGTGAAGACAAAGCGAAAGAAGTTGTTGTGACGAATACACAAAAGGTTGCGTCATTAATTGGTGATGTTCGTCCAGTAAAAGATGATCTATATACACCGAAAATTGAGGGTGCCGATGATGAAACACGTGATATGAGTTATAAAATGGCACGCAGTATATATGGTGAAGAACTACCAGAAATTGTAGAGGCTCGTTTAGAAAAAGAATTGAAAAGTATTATTGGACATGGATTTGCCGTTATCTATTTAATCTCACATAAGCTTGTGAAAAAATCGTTAGTCGACGGATATCTAGTAGGTTCGCGTGGTTCGGTAGGTTCGTCGTTCGTTGCAACGATGATGGAAATTACAGAAGTAAACCCATTACCACCACACTATGTCTGTCCAAAGTGCAAGCAATCTGAATTCTTTAATGATGGTTCCGTAGGCTCTGGTTTCGACTTACCAGATAAAGATTGTCCGACATGTAATGTGGCATATGTGAAAGATGGACATGATATTCCATTCGAAACGTTCCTTGGATTTAAAGGAGATAAGGTACCCGATATCGATTTGAACTTCTCCGGGGAATACCAACCACGTGCCCATAACTATACGAAAGTACTGTTCGGTGAAGACTATGTATACCGTGCTGGAACGATTGGTACAGTTGCGGAAAAAACCGCTTATGGATATGTAAAAGGTTATGCAAATGATCACAATTTAACAATTCGAAATGCAGAGATTGATCGCTTAGTAGCGGGATGTACAGGGGTAAAACGTACAACTGGACAGCATCCAGGTGGTATTATCGTTGTGCCAGATTACATGGATATCTTTGATTTCTCACCAATACAGTTTCCTGCTGATTCAATTGGTGCTGAGTGGAGAACAACGCATTTTGACTTCCACTCGATTCATGATAATTTATTGAAACTTGATATACTGGGACACGATGATCCGACCGTTATTCGTATGTTACAAGATCTAAGTGGTATTGATCCGAAAACAATCCCAACGGATGATCCAGAAGTAATGAAAATTTTCTCTGGTCCAGAAACGTTAGGGGTAACGGAAGAACAAATTAACTGTAAAACAGGTACACTTGGTATCCCGGAATTCGGTACGAAGTTCGTAAGACAGATGTTAGAAGAGACAAAACCAACGACATTCTCAGAATTGGTCCAAATTTCTGGGCTGTCACATGGTACTGACGTATGGCTTGGTAATGCAAATGAGTTAATTTATAACGGTACATGTACGCTGAGTGAAGTTATCGGTTGTCGTGATGACATCATGGTATATTTAATCTATCAAGGTTTAGATCCATCATTAGCCTTCAAAATCATGGAGTCGGTTCGTAAAGGTAAAGGTGTACCAGAAGAATGGGAAGATGACATGAAAGGTAATAATGTGCCAGGTTGGTATATTGATTCATGTAAGAAGATTAAATACATGTTCCCTAAAGCCCATGCGGCTGCTTACGTACTTATGGCTGTGCGTATCGCATACTTTAAAGTACATTTTGCACTTTTATTCTATGCGGCATATTTTACAGTCCGTGCAGATGATTTTGATGTAGAGGCGATGGCGAAAGGTTCAGCATCCATACGTGTAAAAATTGATGAAATTGCTCAAAAAGGATTGGATGCAGCGCCGAAAGAGAAGAGTTTATTAACAGTACTAGAAATGACACTGGAAATGTGTGAGCGTGGATATTCATTCCAAAAGGTCGATTTATACCGCTCGCATGCAACTGAGTTTATTATTGATGGGGATACTTTAATTCCTCCATTTAATGCAGTGCCTGGTCTTGGTACGAACGCAGCCTTAAGTATTGTGGAAGCGCGCAAAAATGGAGACTTCTTATCAAAAGAAGACTTACAGCAGCGAAGTAAGGTTTCGAAAACAATTATTGAGTATTTAGATAGCCAAGGTTGTTTAGGAGATTTGCCAGATCAAAACCAATTATCACTGTTCTAATAGGTAGGAAAAGTCTTTGCAAATCAATATTTGCTATGGTATACTATAAACCGAGATAACCATGTCATGTATATTTTGTGAAAAAGAGAGTGGGGAAACCCACTCTTTCGTGTTACTATCTACATTTTATTCATGTAGATAGTAAAGACATTTCTGTCGTATATACATATTTTGTTACAAGTTTTACTTCTTAAATTTGGTAATACTAAGACAGATATTCCCTGCTTAACGGCAGGGGCTTTTGTTAGCTAACGAGAAAGAATAAGATAGACCGTCTTTGTGAACGGGATCTTTTCTTGTAAATGGTACATGGCGGCAGGAAGGAGGCTGTTTATGGATAAGAAAGTCACAGAAGTTGTAGAAGCATTTGCGCAGCCAATCGTTGAAGAGTTAAATCTTGAACTTGTAGATGTAGAGTATGTGAAAGAAGGACAAGACTGGTTCTTACGCGTATTCATCGATTCTGAAAAGGGAGTCGACATTGAAGAATGCGGTGCGGTAAGTGAACGTTTAAGCGAAGCTTTAGATAAAGAGGATCCAATTCCTCACCTTTACTTTTTGGATGTATCATCTCCTGGAGCAGAACGCCCATTAAAGAAAGAGAAAGACTTCCAGCAAGCGGTAGGAAAACAAGTGGCAATTAAAACATATGAGCCAATTGATGGCGAAAAGATGTTTGAAGGAAAGTTACTTTCCTACGACGGTACTACAATTACACTACTATTAACAATTAAAACACGTAAAAAAGAAATCCAAATTCCAATGGATAAAGTTGCAAATGCGCGACTTGCTGTTACGTTTTAGTAAGAAGGGGGATCTTCATGAGCACTGAGTTGTTAGATGCTTTGCTCGTATTAGAGTCAGAAAAAGGTATTAGTAAAGATATTATTATTGATGCGATTGAAGCAGCATTAATCTCTGCTTATAAACGCAATTTTAACCAAGCACAAAACGTTCGTGTGAGCTTTAACCCAGAAGTGGGAACAATTCAAGTTTTAGCACGTAAGGACGTTGTTGATAATGTGTTTGATCCACGTCTTGAAATCTCTGTAGAAGAGGCAAGACAAATTAATCCAAACTACCAAGATGGCGACGTACTAGAAATTGAAGTAACGCCAAAAGATTTTGGTCGTATTGCAGCGCAAACTGCAAAACAAGTTGTAACACAACGAGTTCGTGAAGCAGAACGTGGTGTTATTTACTCAGAATTTAGTGATCGTGAAGAAGACATTATGGTTGGTATTGTACAACGCCAAGATGCTCGTTTCATCTACGTAAGCTTAGGCAAAGTAGAAGCTTTATTACCTGTAAGTGAGCAAATGCCAAATGAGCAATATAAGCCACATGATCGTATTCGCGTATTTATTACAAAAGTAGAAAAGACAACAAAAGGACCACAAATTTACGTATCACGTACACATCCTGGTCTTTTAAAACGTTTATTCGAAATGGAAGTTCCAGAAATTTATGATGGAACTGTAGAAATTCGCTCTGTAGCGCGCGAAGCAGGAGATCGTTCTAAAATCTCTGTGCATGCAGAAAACATTGATGTTGATCCAGTTGGTTCTTGCGTAGGACCGAAAGGACAACGTGTACAACGTGTTGTAGATGAACTAAAAGGTGAAAAGATTGACATCGTTCGCTGGTCAAATGACCCAGTTGAATATGTTGCAAATGCTTTAAGCCCATCACAAGTTGTTAAAGTACTTGTAGATGAAGATGAAAAAGCAACAACTGTTGTTGTTCCAGACCACCAGCTATCGTTAGCTATCGGTAAGCGTGGACAAAATGCACGTCTTGCAGCTAAATTAACAGGCTGGAAAATTGATATTAAAAGTGAGTCTGATGCGAAACAACTTGGAATTGTTACAGAAGAAGATAGCGTAATCGCATTCGGATTCGATTCAGTTGAAGACGAAATCCAATAGAGGTGATGAGTATGAGCAATCGAAAAGTTCCGTTACGAAAATGTATTGCGACGCAAGAGATGAAATCAAAACGAGAGCTGGTTCGCATTGTTCGTTCCAAAGAGGGCGAAGTGTCTATTGATTTATCTGGAAAAAAATCAGGACGAGGTGCATATTTGTCAAAAGATAAAGAATGCATTATACAAGCCCAAAAGAAAAACATTTTGGAACATCATCTAAAAGCGAAAATCGACAGTTCTCTGTACGAAGAGCTTCTTGAGCTTGTTGAGAAGGAGTCGAAATAAGTGTCCGATTGGAAATCGTTTTTAGGACTAGCAAATCGCGCTCGAAAAATCATTTCGGGTGAAGAACTCGTTTTAAAAGAAGTACGAAGTGGTAAAGCAAAGCTCGTATTGCTTTCTGAAGATGCGTCAGCGAACACTACTAAACGTATCACTGATAAAACGACGTACTACAACGTACCAATGAAAAAAGTCGAAAATCGACAACAATTAGGGCATGCGATTGGGAGAGACGAGCGAGTCGTTGTAGCTGTGTTAGATGAAGGCTTTGCGAAAAAGCTACGTAGCATGCTCGATACAAATTACCGGGGGTGAAGGTATGAGTAAAATTCGAGTACATGAATATGCAAAAAAAAATAATATCTCAAGTAAAGATCTTATGACAAAACTTAAAGAGATGAATATCGAGGTTTCGAATCATATGACAATGTTAGAAGACGAAGTAGTAAATAAATTAGATAATGAATATAACACTGGAGCGGAAAAACCTTCTGTTGCAGATGAGTTTGAAGTAGAAGAGAAAGTTGTTCGCAGTAAAAAGAACAGCAATAAGAAAAAGAAAAAAGGCAAAGGAAATGAAGACAAACGTCAAGATAACTTTGCTGGAAGACAACAAACACAAATAGTAGAAACACCAGATAAAATTACTTTCTCTGGAAGCCTTACAGTAGGTGAACTTGCTAAAAAGTTAAGCAAAGAGCCATCTGAAATTATTAAAAAGCTCTTCATGCTAGGAATTATGGCGACAATTAACCAAGATTTAGATAAAGATACAATTGAGTTAATCGCTACTGATTACGGTATTGAAGTAGAAGAAGAAATAGTGGTAAGTGAAACTGAGTTTGAAACATTCATGGATGAGCAAGATGATGAAGAAAACTTAAAAGAGCGTCCAGCTGTTGTTACGATTATGGGACACGTTGACCATGGTAAAACAACATTACTTGACTCTATTCGTAATTCAAAAGTAACTGCTGGCGAAGCTGGTGGAATTACTCAGCATATTGGTGCATACCAAGTTGAAGTAAATGATAAGAAAATTACATTCTTAGATACGCCTGGTCACGCGGCATTTACAACAATGCGTGCTCGTGGTGCGCAAGTAACTGATATTACAATCCTTGTTGTTGCAGCTGATGACGGTGTTATGCCACAAACAGTTGAAGCGATTAGCCATGCAAAAGCAGCTGGAGTACCAATTATTGTTGCTGTGAATAAAATGGATAAACCAGCGGCGAATCCTGATCGTGTAATGCAAGAATTAACAGAATATGAATTAGTTCCAGAAGCTTGGGGCGGAGACACAATTTTCGTACCAATTTCTGCAATTCAAGGCGAAGGCATTGACAACTTGCTAGAGATGATCCTTCTTGTAAGTGAAGTAGAAGAATATAAAGCAAACCCAAATCGTTATGCAACGGGTACTGTAATTGAAGCACAGCTTGATAAAGGTAAAGGAACTATCGCGACATTATTAGTTCAAAACGGTACGCTTCGAGTTGGAGATCCAATTGTTGTTGGAACTTCATTCGGACGTGTTCGTGCAATGGTAAGTGATATTGGTCGTCGTGTAAAAGTTGCTGGTCCATCAACTCCTGTTGAAATTACAGGTTTAAATGAAGTACCACAGGCTGGAGATCGTTTCATGGCATTCGCTGATGAGAAGAAAGCTCGTCAAATCGGTGAATCACGTGCACAAGAAGCGTTAGTTGCACAACGTGGTGAGAAATCTAAATTAAGCCTTGAAGATTTATTCCAACAAATCCAAGAGAGCGATGTAAAAGAAATCAACTTAATCGTAAAAGCAGACGTACAAGGTTCTGTTGAAGCGATGGCAGCATCACTTCGTAAAATTGATGTTGAAGGCGTAAAAGTTAAAATCATTCACACTGGTGTAGGTGCGATTACAGAATCTGATATTATTTTAGCTTCTGCATCTAATGCAATTGTAATTGGATTTAACGTACGTCCGGATGTGAACGCGAAGCGTACAGCTGAATTAGAGAACGTTGATGTTCGCTTACACCGCATTATCTACAAAGTAATCGAAGAAATTGAATTAGCAATGCAAGGTATGCTTGATCCAGAATTCGAAGAAAAAGTAATCGGTCAAGCGGAAGTTCGTCAAACATTCAAGGTAACAAAAGTTGGAACAATTGCAGGTTGTTACGTAATTGACGGTAAAATTACACGCGATAGTGGCGTTCGTATTATCCGCGATGGTATAGTAATTTTCGAAGGACAACTTGATACGTTAAAACGTTTCAAAGACGACGTAAAAGAAGTTGCACAAAACTATGAGTGTGGTATTACAATTGAGAGATATAATGACCTTAAAGAAGGGGACATCATTGAAGCATACGTTATGGAAGAAGTGAAGCGATGATTGTCGCTTCACTCTCATTCGAGTGTATGATTTACGATGTACATTCTTTAAAAGAGAAACGGGCAATTTTGCAACGATTGCTAACTCGTGTGAAACAGCGCTATAATGTAGCTGTTTCTGAAGTTGGGCATCAAGATGTATGGCAACGTACAGAAATTGCGATTGTTTCCGTATCCTCAAATCGTGTTATCTGTGAAAAAGAAATGAATCGTGTACTGGAGTACATCGATTCATTTCCTGAAATTGAACGTACGATAACACAATTGGAATGGTATTGAATGAGGTGAAGAGTTATGAAATTACGTGCAAACCGTGTAGGCGAGCAAATGAAAAAAGAATTAGGCGACATCATTAGTCGTAAAATTAAAGACCCACGTATCGGATTTGTTACAGTAACAGATGTACAAGTGAGTGGTGATTTACAAATTGCCAAAGTATATATTTCTGTTTTAGGTGACGAAGAACAGAAAGAAAATACGTTAAAAGGTTTAGCGAAGGCAAAAGGCTTTATTCGTTCAGAAATTGGCCAACGTATTCGTCTTCGTAAAACACCGGAAATTACCTTTGAGTTTGATGAGTCTATCGGATATGGTCATCGAATTGATACACTTTTACATGAAATTAATAAAGACGGTAAACGTGAAGAATAATGGATAGACATTTGTCTATCCATTTTTTCAATGCAAAATAAGTTTTGGATATTTACTACGAAAGAATTATGATGAGGTGAACATATATGGAAGGTGTAGTATTATTACATAAGCCAAAAGGCATGACATCACATGATTGTGTATTTAAATTAAGAAAGGTATTGAGAGAAAAGAGAATTGGTCATACGGGAACATTAGACCCAGATGTAACAGGAGTATTACCAATTTGCGTCGGAAGAGCAACAAAAATTGCACAATTTTTAACAAGTGAAACGAAAACATATGAAGGTGAAGTAACATTAGGATTTTCAACGACAACTGAAGATGCTTCTGGTGAGGTTGTTGAAACGAAAAATGTCGATCGTGCTATTACTCGTAAGGAAATAGAAAAAGTTCTTGCTGAATTAACAGGCACGATTGAACAAATGCCACCAATGTTCTCGGCTGTAAAAGTAAACGGGAAAAAATTATACGAATATGCAAGAGCAGGACAAGATGTGGAACGTCCAGTTCGTACAATTACGATTCATGAGTTCGTATTACTTGATGATCGTGAAGTTTTTGAAGGAGAAAATATTTCATTCCGTTTCCGTGTAACGTGTAGTAAAGGAACATATGTAAGAACGTTAGCGGTAATGATCGGGGAGAAACTTGGTTTCCCATCACATATGTCTCACCTTGTAAGAACGGCATCTGGTGAATTTTTATTAGAAGATTGCATATCATTTGAAGAAATTGAAGAAAACGTGCAAAATGGAACAGTAGAGTCTATCTTCATTTCAATTGATGAAGCATTAAGTAAGTTTCCAAAAATGGTTGTAGATGAAAAGCAAGCAGAGAAAATTAAGAATGGTATGTTCTTAAAGAATGAATTAGAAATAACGGCACCATTTATTACAGTGTTTGATAAAAATGATCGGTGCTTAGCAATTTATGAACATCATCCGAAACATCCTGGCATGTTAAAGCCGATGAAAGTACTTGTGAATAATCAAGAACTAAAGCTATAATGAATTATTGGAAGGATTATTACAGAAAAAGGTGAATTCAAGCGTGAAACTTATTCATTTAACTCATCCACATGAACAAAATAAATTAGAATTACCACCTACTGTAATGGCATTAGGATTTTTTGATGGCATTCATTTAGGACATCAATGTGTAATTCGAACTGCGAAAAAAATAGCGGACGACAGAGGATATAAAAGTGCAGTTATGACATTTCATCCTCACCCATCTGTTGTTTTAGGGAAAAAGGATGCGCATGTGGAGTATATTACACCAATGCGTGATAAAGAAAAAATAGTCGAAAGCTTAGGAATCGATATATTATATGTAATTAAATTTGATGAATCATTTGCAGGGTTATTACCGCAACAATTTGTAGATGATTATATTATTGGTTTAAATGTAAAGCATGTAGTAGCAGGGTTTGATTATTCATATGGACGTTTAGGAAAAGGAAAGATGGAGACTTTACCATTTCATGCAAGAGGGGAGTTTACACAGACTGTGATTGAAAAAGTTGAATTTCAAGAAGAGAAAGTAAGTTCTACAGCATTACGAAAGTTAATTCGAAATGGCGAAATGGAACAAATTCCATCTATTTTAGGTAGAGCCTATACTGTAGCGGGAACAGTTATACACGGCGACAAACGTGGGCGTCAAATTGGTTTTCCAACAGCTAATGTAGGTTTAAGTGATGAGTATTTATTGCCACCTGTAGGTGTTTATGCAGTGAGATTAAAAGTTCACGATGAATGGTACGATGGTGTATGTAATATTGGATATAAACCGACTTTTAAAGAAGATGAGCGTCAATTATCAATTGAAGTGCACTTATTTGAATTTAACAAAGATATATACGACCAAAATGTTACAGTAGAGTGGCATATGCGTATAAGAGAAGAGAAGAAATTCAATGGCATTGATGAGTTAGTTGAACAAATCGCAAAAGATAAGAAAACAGCACAAGAATATTTTGCGAGCGAAAAGAATATACTTGCTTTTTCAAATGAAAAGTAGTATTCTATGTTATGTACTTTATGACAACCATTGCTTGGCATTGCGACTCACCGACGCTTGCTAGGTAATTGGGGGTTTAATTAATAGGAGGTGAAATAGGATGGCTTTAACACAAGAGCGTAAAAACGAAATCATTGCACAATTTAGAACTCATGAGACTGATACTGGTTCTCCAGAGGTTCAAATTGCTGTCCTAACGGAGCAAATTAACACTCTAAACGAGCACTTACGTACTCACAAGAAAGATCATCATTCACGTCGTGGTCTATTAAAGATGGTTGGTAAACGTCGTAACTTACTAACTTACCTTCGTAATAGCGATATCACACGTTACCGTGAATTAATCACAAAGCTTGGCTTACGTCGATAGTCAAAGAAGCGGGAATATTCCCGCTTTTTTGTTAGGTAAAAATATATCTTCTACGCTTTATAGCTTACTTAATTTTAGGCAATACTAGAGGTAGAATATTGTGATATACTATCCATTTACATAGAAGAATTGAATACTTTAAATTGAGAGGGGTACTTAAATGAGTCAAGAAAAGCAAGTCTTCTCGATAGATTTAGCTGGTCGCCAGCTAACAGTTGAAACTGGTCAGCTTGCCAAACAAGCGAACGGAGCAGTATTAGTAAGATATGGCGATACAGCGGTTCTATCTACAGCAACTGCATCAAAAGAAGCTAAAAATGTAGATTTTTTCCCACTTACAGTAAACTATGAAGAGCGTTTATATGCAGTCGGAAAAATTCCTGGCGGTTTTATTAAGCGTGAAGGTCGTCCAAGTGAAAAAGCAATTTTGGCAAGTCGTTTAATCGACCGTCCAATTCGTCCGCTATTCGCAGATGGTTTCCGTAACGAAGTGCAAGTTGTCAGCATTGTAATGAGTGTTGATCAAGATTGTTCTTCTGAAATGGCAGCTATGCTTGGTTCTTCATTAGCGTTATCGATTTCAGATATTCCATTTGAAGGTCCAATCGCTGGTGCGACAGTTGGTCGTATTAATGGCGAATTCGTTATTAATCCAACAGTAGAACAGCAAGAACAAAGTGATATCCACTTAGTTGTAGCTGGTACGAAAGATGCGATTAACATGGTTGAAGCAGGAGCAGATCAAGTGCCTGAAGAAACAATGTTAGAAGCAATTATGTTTGGTCATGACGAAATTAAACGTTTAATTGCATTCCAAGAAGAGATTGTACAAGCTGTAGGTAAAGAGAAATCAGAAGTGAAACTTTATGAAGTTGACGCTGATCTTAATCAAGCTGTACGTGAAATGGCTGAGAAGGATATGCATTCTGCAATTCAAGTACATGAGAAACATGCACGTGAAGATGCAATTAACGAAGTGAAAAAGCGTGTAATTGAGCATTACGAAGCTGAGGAAGCTGACGCTGATACATTAGGACAAGTAAATGAGATTTTATATAAAATTGTAAAAGAAGAAGTACGTCGTCTTATTACAGTTGAAAAAATTCGCCCAGATGGCCGTAAAGGTGACGAAATCCGTCCTTTAGCATCAGAGGTTGGTATTTTATCTCGTACACACGGTTCTGGTTTATTCACACGTGGACAAACACAAGCATTAAGTATTTGTACATTAGGTGCATTAGGCGATGTGCAAATTTTAGATGGTCTTGGTGTAGAAGAATCAAAACGCTTTATGCACCATTACAATTTCCCATCATTTAGTGTTGGTGAAACAAGACCGATGCGTGGACCAGGTCGTCGTGAAATTGGTCACGGTGCACTAGGAGAGCGCGCACTTGAGCCTGTAATTCCATCTGAAAAAGATTTCCCATACACAGTACGCCTTGTATCTGAAGTATTAGAATCAAATGGTTCTACTTCACAAGCAAGTATTTGTGGTAGTACTTTAGCAATGATGGATGCGGGTGTTCCACTTAAAGCTCCAGTTGCAGGTATTGCAATGGGTCTGGTTAAATCTGGTGAGCATTACACAATTTTATCTGATATTCAAGGTATGGAAGATCATTTAGGTGATATGGACTTTAAAGTAGCAGGTACAGCACAGGGTGTAACTGCACTGCAAATGGACATTAAAATCGATGGTTTATCACGTGAGATTTTAGAAGAGGCATTACAACAAGCGAAAATTGGTCGTGTGCACATTCTAAATCATATGTTATCTGTTATTGCAGAGCCACGTACTGAATTATCAGCTTACGCTCCAAAGATTATTACAATGACAATTAACCCAGATAAAATCCGTGACGTTATTGGACCAAGCGGTAAACAAATAAATAAAATTATTGAAGAAACTGGCGTTAAAATTGACATCGAGCAAGATGGTACAGTATTCATTTCATCAATAAATCAAGAAATGAACGACAAAGCTAAGAAGATTATCGAAGATATCGTTCGCGAAGTACAAGTAGGTGAGATCTACGAAGGAAAAGTGAAACGTGTTGAGAAATTTGGTGCTTTCGTTGAATTATTCAGCGGTAAAGATGGATTAGTTCATATTTCTGAACTTGCACTTGAGCGTGTAGGTAAAGTAGAAGACGTTGTGAAAATCGGTGATGTAATTACAGTTAAAGTTATCGAGATTGACAAGCAAGGTCGCGTAAATCTATCTAGAAAAGTATTGCTAAAAGAAGAGCAAGAAAAAGAAGCTGCTAAAGAAGAAGACAAACAAGAGCAGCAATAAGTAAAAGCCAGTTAAACTGGCTTTTTTTGTTATGTAAAAAACATGATGTTCATATATTTTTATGTCGGTATAGGTATAGTTTTCATTATAACGCTCAAATTAACAAAGATAAGAAGAAAATGTTTTTATATAGTTAATTTGGGAGGGTTTATATGAAAGTTCGTATATTGGCATACATATGTATATTTTCTTTATATGTCAGTTTAGGCTCTTATTCTGTTTTTGCACAAGATAACTTGCATGAAGAAATTCAAAAGTATGCAAAACAGTATGAGATTGCACCTCAAAATGCGATGATTGATAAAATATGGAAGGCAACACCTGGATATAATGGAAGACAAGTGGATATTGAAGCATCGTATAATAATATGAAGAAGCTAAAGGAATTTGATCAAAAATATCTTGAATTCAAAGAAGTCTCACCGAGTGTTCATTTGGAAGATTTATCACCAGCTCCAATTTATAGAGGGCATCCAAATAAAAAGATGGTAGGATTAACAATAAATGTGGCATGGGGAAATGAGTATTTGCCACGTATATTAGAGATATTGAAAAAGCATGATGTGAAGGCCACTTTCTTTTTAGAAGGACGTTGGGTGAAAGAAAATTTGCGGTTTGCAAAAATGATTGTCGATGCAAAACAAGAAGTTGGAAATCACTCATACACACACCCTAATATGAAAACGTTATCCTCAGATGAAATACGAGATCAGTTACAAAAAACAAATCGAATGATAGAAGTAGCAACGAATCAAAAAGTAAGATGGTTTGCCCCGCCGAGTGGAAGCTTTCGAGATGAAGTCGTAAAGATTGCAGATGATTTTCAAATGGGAACGATTATGTGGACTGTAGATACGATTGATTGGCAGCGACCTGAGCCAGATGTACTATTGCAGAGAGTAATGAGAAAAATACATCCAGGTGCTATCATATTAATGCATCCTACTTCGTCTACAGCAGAGGCTTTAGATATAATGATTACAAAATTGAAGGAACAAGGATATAAAGTGGGGAATATAACTGAATTACTGGATGAAAAACGTGTGGATTAAATACATTTGCATGACATTCATCCTTAAACTTGTTATCATTAAATAATAGCGTTTTATTTAGAGAAACTGGCAGTAGGAGGAAAGTTTTTGATTAAAAAATATACTTGTAAAAATGGTGTAAGAATAGTTATGGAGAATATACCAACTGTAAGATCGGTTGCAATTGGTATTTGGATCCATGCGGGATCAAGAAATGAAAATGAAAAAAATAATGGGATTTCTCACTTTTTAGAGCATATGTTCTTTAAAGGGACAGAGACACGTAGTGCACGAGAGATTGCAGAATCATTTGATAGCATTGGTGGTCAAGTGAATGCATTTACTTCAAAAGAATATACTTGTTACTATGCAAAAGTATTAGATGAGCATGCTAAATATGCTTTAGATGTTTTAGCAGATATGTTCTTTAATTCAACATTTGATGAGGAAGAACTGAAAAAAGAGAAGAATGTCGTATGTGAAGAAATTAAAATGTACGAAGATGCTCCAGATGATATTGTGCATGATATGTTAACGAAAGCAACATATGAAACGCATCCACTCGGATATCCTATTTTAGGAACAGAAGAAACGCTTAATACGTTTACAGGTGATACGTTACGTCAATATATAAAAGATCATTACACACCTGAAAATGTAGTTGTATCAATTGCAGGAAATATTGATGAAGCATTTTTACAAACAGTGGAGCAATATTTCGGTAGTTATGAAGGAACAACAAACCGTGAACAAGTACATAGCCCAATTTTCCATTTCAATAAGGTAGCCCGCAAAAAGGAAACGGAACAAGCTCATTTATGTCTAGGATATAAAGGCTTACAAATGGGACACGAAGATATTTATAACTTAATTGTATTAAATAACGTTTTAGGCGGTAGTATGAGTAGCCGTTTATTCCAAGAAGTACGTGAGCAACGTGGATTAGCTTACTCAGTATTTTCTTACCACTCTTCTTATGAAGATACAGGCATGTTAACACTTTACGGTGGAACTGGTAGCCAACAATTAGATACATTGTATGAAACAATGCAAGAAACATTAGAGACATTGAAAAATACAGGTATTACAGAAAAAGAGCTTATGAATAGTAAAGAGCAATTAAAAGGAAACTTAATGTTAAGTTTAGAAAGTACAAATAGCCGTATGAGCCGTAACGGTAAAAATGAATTGCTTCTTCGTAAGCATCGTTCACTTGATGAGATTATTGAAAGTGTAAACACTGTAACAAAAGAAAATGTGGACGGATTAATTCGCAACATGTTTACTGATGAATTCTCTGCGGCACTTATTAGTCCAGACGGAAAACTTCCAAAAGGAATAAAACTATAATCGATTTTTATAATGTATCTGATAATAACCTTCTCTCTTTTTAAATGAGAGAAGGTTATTTTTTTTATCCATATAGAATAGGTACTAATTATAGACAATGCAAATGAAAAATTCAGTAGGGGGAGTGGAGTATGTATGCGATTAAGTGAATTAAGTGGTAAAGAGGTTGTAGATATAGAAAAAGCGGAAAAAATGGGAGTCTTAGGTTATATGGATTTAGAGATTAATGAGAAAGACGGACAAATACAAACACTTATAATACCTGTAGGGAAGTGGGGAGGTTTTAAAAAGGAACCACAAGAAGTAAGGGTGGCATGGAGTCAAATAAAGAAAGTCGGACATGATATGCTTCTTTGTGATAGTATAGATCGTTCAAATTCGGAGTGAAGGATGGCCATTTTGGTCATCTTTTTTTGTATCTACATAGAAACCTGATAAAACATATATGCATTTGGATTTTCAATCACCATAAACTCGTACATTACATATGATGTGGAGGAAAAAGAAAAAGTAGGCACTTTTCTTATAAATGACAGAAAAAGAAGGTGAATTAGGGAATGTTGACTGAGATGCATATTGCTGTCATAGGAGGAGATGCAAGGCAGCTAGAAGTAATTCGTAAGCTAGTTGAATTGGATGCAAAACTTTCTTTGATAGGGTTTGATCAGTTAGATCATGGTTTCACAGGGGCAGCAAAAGAAAGTATACAAAATTTAGATTTCACTTCTGTAGACGCAATTATTTTGCCGGTTGCAGGTACAAATGCCAAAGGAGAAGTAGATACTATTTTTTCAAATGAAAAAGTTTCAATAACGAAAGAACAAATTGAAAATACACCAGAACACTTTACTATATATTCAGGTATTGGTACACCTTACTTGGAAAATCTCGTATCTACTACGAACCGAAAACTTGTTAAATTATTTGATCGTGATGATGTAGCAATATACAATTCTATTCCAACTGTAGAAGGTACATTAATGATGGTAATTCAACATACCGACTATACAATTCATGGGTCCAATGTAATGGTTCTAGGATTTGGTAGAACAGGAATGAGTGTTGCGAGAGCATTTCAATCATTAGGAGCCCATGTCAAAGTTGGAGCAAGACGATCTGAACATATTGCACGTATTACAGAAATGATGTTTTCTCCTTTTCATATGCAAGACATAGAGAAAGAAGTAGGAAATATCGATATTGTAATCAATACAATTCCGTACCTCGTTGTAACAGCGAATGTTATTGCAAAAATGCCAGCTCATACGTTAGTGATTGATTTAGCTTCTAAACCAGGCGGTACCGACTTTAGATATGCCGAAAAAAGAGGAGTCAAAGCGTTGCTAGCACCTGGATTACCAGGTATTGTTGCTCCAAAAACGGCTGGGCAAATTTTAGCAAATGTTCTTTCTCAGTTATTAGCAGCAGATGCAATTGCAAAGGAGGAGGAAAAGAAATGAGTTTGAAGGGGAAACGAATTGGTTTCGGATTTACGGGTTCACATTGTACGTATGAGGAAGTTATGCCGCACTTAGAAAAATTAATTGCTGAAGGGGCAGAAGTACGTCCCGTTGTTTCATACACTGTTCAATCAACAAATACTAGATTTGGAGAAGGAGCAGAGTGGATTAAGAAAATTGAAGAAATAACAGGTTTTAAAGCAATTAATTCAATTGTTGGAGCAGAGCCACTTGGACCTAAAATTCCATTAGACTGCATGGTAATCGCTCCTTTAACAGGAAATTCTATGAGTAAATTTGCAAATGCAATGACAGATTCTCCAGTACTAATGGCAGCAAAAGCGACGCTAAGAAATGGCAAGCCTGTCGTATTGGCAGTTTCGACGAATGATGCTTTAGGATTAAATGGGGTAAATCTAATTACACCAACAAGGTGACGACAAAGCATAAACGCTTATATGTCGCCATCTTGAGGGAGCTTAGGGTAAAGCACAAGTTCGAAATCATCGAGCCTTTGCCACTTTTCCTTTTTATAAACAGCCTTTTCTAAAACCGACTTTAGGAGGCTGTTTTTCTTTTTGGGATTATCTGTTTTAAAGTACAGATCAAGAACATTCTCCACTTGAGGTATTGTATCTTTCTTGACTTTTTCCTTCTTAATTTCGGTTTTAATTTCTTTCTTTAAGTTTTCCATAGTGGAAGTAATTTCAGTTATACGGTTAGAAACTACATTCGAGCGTTCTAAAAACATATCGACTGTGTAAACGCCACGTTCTAATAAATCATGTAAATTATTTTTTTGTTTTTGGACATCCACTAATTCTTTTTCAAGCTTGCGTAATGCAGCTTCATTCATTTGAATAACTTGTGTTTCTTTTAATTTGTCATCTTGCTTATGTTTTTCAAAATCAGCTTTATAATTGATGTACCATTCTTTCAATGCCTCGAGTAAACGCTTCTCAATTAATTCAGTATAACTTGATTTGTTTTCACAGCCACGGTGTTTACAATCCATCGTTTCTTTTCGATTCTTTGGATAACGTTGTACCATACTGTAACCACATTTAGCGCATTTAATAATACCAGCTAGTGGATTTTTAATTCCGTTCGTATTGTAGGGAATGTGATATCTTGAGTTTAATTTTTCTTGTACTTGCTCAAATAAGCTTTCGGGTATAATAGGCTCATGTTTGCCATCAGCTATAATCCAATCTGATTTATCTTGACGAGTACAACTTCTTTTTACGGCATCAGGCTGTTTTACTTCTTTTCGTTTTTGCCACGTTACTTTTCCGATGTACACATTATTTTTTAATATATCCAAGATGCTATAAGGATTCCATTCGTTTCCTAACTTACTTTTGTAGCCAAGATCATTTAACTTGCTCCTAATTGCATTTGCTCCCATATCCTCATTTGCATACCAATCAAATATCATTCTAACGACAGAGGCTTCTTCTGAATTAATTGTTAAAGTACGCTCTCGCTTATTTAAACGATGTATATCATATCCGAAGGGTGCATGTGTACCAAGGTAATTCCCAGCCTCTACACTAGCGACACGACCTCGTTGCATACGTCGTGTAATAATCTTTAACTCCTTACGAGCCATAAACGCTTCAAATTCGCTATATTCTTCATCCCACTCATCATTAAGGTCATAAGTCTTCCTAGGTGTCATAATCTTCGTATTTGACCGTTTAAACGTCTCTAAAATGATTCCTTGCTCTTTCATACCACCACGACCTAAACGGTCCATATCCATACAAAGAACAACATCATATTTATTATCTTCAATCTCTTCAAGTAGCGCTAACATCTCAGGGCGTTTTACTAAGCTCTCACCAGAAACAATTTCCTCACGGACAGATAGAACATTTAAGTTCATTTCCTTAGCAATTTTCAGCAGGGTAGAGCGGTGTTTTGCTAAAGTTTCGCCTTCGCCGCGTGCTTCGGCTTCGAGATCGGCACGGGATTTTCTTAAGTAGATTGCTGTTTTCATATTTAAACCTCCTTATTGATATGTATTATATGAATTGTAATGATTGGAATGAAGTAAATGATAATATAAAAAGCTAGCCGAATTTTATATTATTTAAAAAAAGTCCATGAATCGGACTTTTTAATCATGAATTACTTTATTGTATTCAAGCCAGTTTTTTGTTTCTGGATTATAAAGAAAAATTGTATTTTGTTCCTGTAAATCATTTGCTCTTACTAGAACCCATTCTTTAGTTGGACGAGTATGGAGATGAATTAAGTTTTCATTTTGGACAGTAGTTTCTGAAATGAACTTTACAGTATAGTAAACTTTTTTTAATTCACCTATTTCTTTAAGGTAGAGATACATAATCGCAATTAGGAAAACCCAAATTACTATTGGACCAACTAAAAATTGAATAGCCTGTTGAGATGTTAAATCAAATTTTAGTATTTGTTCTTTAGCAAAATAGAAATGCATGGCTTGGGTAAGTAGACTAACAACCACAAGTATAATATATAAAAGTTTATTTAGACCCCAATATATAATAATGATGCCATTTTTGATAGAAATAAGAGTGTTTTTAATTTTATTATGTTGGTTTAACCATTCATTTTTTTTATTAATAAAATTTTGGTACATATTAATTGTGTGTAAATAACCTAAAGCGGTACTAATCATTTTAAGTGCAAAATAAACAAATATAGAGATGAATAATATGGAAACTAACATAGCATCTATATTATATATTGTATTTAGTATAACTTTTGTTGGTTTAGGAAGACCAATAAAATATAAGGAGAACGATACAAGTTGGAATAAAAGATAAAATCCAATAAAGGCCGTAATAGATTGTGTCATCTTTGTTAAAAATCTAATGTGTTTTCCTTCAAATATTAAATCAAAATTGGTTTTCTTATTATAGATAATTAGAACGCCCAAAAAAGAGGCTATGGATAGAATTATTGGAAAAGCTTTAGATAATCCTTCAGAAAAAGAAGCTATATCTTTTATAAAAGTCATTTGTATGAGTTCCCTTCTATAACTTTGTATAACATCGAAAATCATTATTATTAATATGTAACTAATATAAATAGGTCTTTAAACGAACGTTCCGAGTTGTTTAATTACCTGATTTGTTGCATCTTGCTACTTTATCGTAAAAATAAACTGCCTGTTTCTTTGCAATCGGATCGTCATCCATTTCTTCTAATTGAGATAACGCAGAACGTGCAGTATCGCAATCCATTTTTTCAATTTCTTGTCTCTCGAATCGTTCACGGCGAGAGGCTGCCGCCCTATCGAAAGCTTCCTCTTTCTCTTTTGGATCAGCGGCTTGAAGTTTTCTTATTTGCTCCTCCTTGAATCGCTCCGATTCGGGGCCTTCTATTTTTGGTGCTGATTGATTACTGGAATCATTTTCGTCGAGTTGTTTTTGTTTTTCTTGATTCTGATGTTGCTCTGCTTTGGCTGCTTGTTCTTGCTTCGCTTTTTCTTCCCCTTGGCGTTGCACATCAGCTTCCTGACGTTGTTGTTCTTCTTGTTTTACTTTTTCTTCCACCTGATGTTGTTCGTCTTCTTTAACTGGATTGTTAATATCACAACCAACTAGCCCAATAGATAAAAAGAGCCCTGTAAATGGTACTAGGTATTTTTTCATTATTAATCCTCCATAAGTTAATAAAATTTCGTCTGCTTTCTTAAGAAATGTAAGTTTTTAAACGAGCGAATCCTCCAGGAATCCCATGAGCCTCCGTAATTTCTTGAATAGATAAACGAGTATCTTTATAAGCAGAAATCATTTCATCGGTAAGTAACAATTCTACAGCAAATGTATTTGCTTCGATTTCTAAGCGATCCACTGAAAAGAAGGTTTGGTTACGCAAGAAGGGGGTATTTGCTTTAGGATGAAGTACAGCATGACCTAATTCATGTGCACAAACAAATTGTTGAGTAGTTTCGTTAATTTGATTATTAATATGAATGAATTTAAAGCGTTTATAAGTGTTGTAAAAACCAAGAGTATTCCCAAGGTCTTCAAACAACACTATAATATCTTTTCGTTTAGCAATTTCAAAGGGGTTTGTTGTGCCGTGTTTTTTTACGATTTTCATTACGTAGTCTTTAATTTTTATTTCTCGCTCCGTTCAATCTTTTTTATACTTGTTTGGAGTGAATTTTTGTTTCGCTAATTGTTTTGCCATGCGCATAGAGTTTTCTAGAGAAATACGAATCATTTCTTTTGTGTGTTCGTCTATTGGTTCTCCGTCAAACATTAAAGCATCTTCGCTATTTTCTAAGTCTTTTAAAGTCTTTTCTAAGTCACGAGCGATATCACGAGTATCTTTTTTGTTTAAATCAGGAAGTGTATTAGACACTCTTGATTCATCTTCTCTTCCTAATAGATAATCTGTTGTTACTCCTAAAACATTCGCTAAATCTTTTAGCATTTCGTTTGAGGGAGTGCTATGGCCATTCTCATAGTTACTAATGGTGCCTTTAGTGGTATTTACTTTATCGGCTAATCCTTGCTGAGTGAGCTTACGCGTTTTACGCATCTCTTTTAATCTTTGTCTCAACATTTATAGCACCTCCCGTTAATAAAAAGTACAAAGATATTGTATCTTATAAAGATGGATTGTAAAACTTTATACAAGATAATTGTACAAATGTACTAATGTACAAGAATATTATACATATAATAAAAGTACAAAATACTTATACAAGGAGCGAGACAGTGAACAAAAATATCAAATTAATTAGAGCTAGAAAAAAAGTAAGTTAACGCAACAAGATCTTGCAAAAAAAAATGCAAGTTACAAAATCTACAATAAGTAATTGGGAAAATGGTTATAGTAATCCAAATCTTGAAAAGGCTATTAGATTAGCCACTATTCTTGGTAGTGATGTAAAGGATTTAATTTGATGTACAAAAGTACAAGAATATCATACTTAATAGATGGAAAGTAGGTGAGAAAATGCCATCAACTAACATGGCAGTACCAACAGAACCATCGCATAAACATATAAAAAGCACTTCAAGAGGTGACACCATGAGCCAACAAGAAGAATATGCGGCGACCTATGAATTTGGGAAAACGAAAGTCCATGTTGTGGCTCCTGAGCCAAAATCACAAAAGGATATTGATAAAATCCGTCAAGCATATTACAAGGCTGGTTGGGCCATCATCAAAGAGATACAAGTAAAAGCAAATGTTGAGGAATAATTCCTCTCTTTTTATACGAAAAGTAGACAAGTTACATATGTACTAAATTCATTGTAACCATTTGAAAACTAAATATGGAGGCGAACAGATATGGGAACAAGTATATACTTCAATTCAGCAATAGGAGAATTATTACAGAATGCTAGAGAATGTTGTGATAATGTTCAGCTGAAAACGAAGAAAGGGTTATCTAAGTACCTTGGTATTACACATGAACGATTAACCCGTATTGAATCTGGACTTTCTAAATCAGAATTTGAACTTGCGATGGATTGGTGCCATGCAACAGGAGCAAAGTTGAATCAACAAGCAATCAAATATATTTATGGTGTTGGGGTGCCGCCTACAGATCCACGCTTAACTCAAGATGTTAATTTACAACTGATGAACTACATTAAACAAGCTGAAGAGGGAATTGCGGCAGCAAAGGAAATCATGAACTTACAAGTTACAACAAGGTCATGGAAACATGATGAAAAAAAGAAACATGAATACGCAGTTCATGCAAAAGAAATCTTCGATACAATCCAAGCTACTCAGTGTGTAGTACAAGCTCTTGAGCAAGTTCATTTTGGCATTATGGAACAAATACAAAGAAGTTGGTTGCAAAAGGCTATGGCGGAAAACGTTATTATTCAATCGGTGGATAGCTTAATGAATTTAACAAGGGTGCTGTAGAGGAGGAAAGAAAATGACAGTAGATTATAAGAAACCTAGCTTAATAGAATATAAGGAATTAATTCGTTATGATGCAAAACTAACTGGTGAAATTAAAATAGCAGAATTACTTAATGAGGATTTAAAAACAGTTGAGTTAAAGCAAGAGAAGAAATTGTTGGGGATTCGAATCAAAATTATTGAAGCATCATTTATTTTGAAACATAAATGGGCAAAAGAAAAAGCTACCGCCTAGACAACAGTAGCTGACAATATATTTTACAAAATAATTATATCATTATATTAATTTTTTGGATAAATTAATGAACTTGTAGTTTCTTCCATTAAGTTTAATTTATACCGAAATAATAGATTTTTAATATTTTTATAAAAAATAGAAAAGTACTGTGCTTGTTGTTATGACCAGAAAGGAGATGTAATTCATGAACAATAAAAACAGTCGTCTTCATGATCTAGTTCTTCCTGGGGATTTTTCATTTGCAAATAAACTTCGTAACTGTATGAGTGAATGTATTTATAACATGTTTAATGCAGAATCAATCGAAGAATCAAATCACTGGGAAGAAGAGCTGGAGCGATGTATAAGGGAATTTAAAATGCTTCGTGATACAAAAGAGGAACATGAGGCATCTATGAGTTATCGTGTAGTGATTAAAGATTTAAGAGCAAGAGGAGTTAACGCTTCGTTAGTAACACGTAGAAAATAAAAAGATCTATCACTTGGCAGAGTGATAGACAAACGGTCTTGCAAAAGATCTTAGGATTAATTATATCAAATTAGCATTCGTATAACAACGGAGTGTGCTACATGCTATTAGACAAATCGTTACATAGAGTGTTGCTGAACCCTAAAGTGTTTCAACAAGCAACATCAGAGCAACACCTAATTTACTTAGTAAAACAATATCTCAAAATAGGATACAAGAATTATTGCTTATTACGTGTAGAGGACGGATTCGCGATATGTAAACGGGAGGATGAATAATATGGCAGTTTACAGACCAGTACATGTTTCATTTTGGCAGGATTCATTTGTTTTAGATCTTACACTGGAGGAGAAGTATTTCTACTTATATTTGATGACAAACAGTAAGACGTCCCAATCAGGAATCTATGAGCTTCCACTTCGTATCATTGAAACTGATACAGGATATAACCGTGAAACTGTTATGAAGCTATTAGAACGTTTTGCTGAATACGGAAAAATTAATTACAACCAAAAAACAAAAGAATTGTTCTTAATCAACTGGTTGAAATTCAATCCAATTAAAAATGTAAACATTGAAAAGTGTGTTTTAAAAGAAATTCAATCTGTAAAGGACCAGGATTTTTTAGTTGATTTCTATGAAACTTGCTTGCAATTAGAACGAGAACAAGATTTTAAAATTCCTCGTATTAAGGATTATTTATCAGTCCGTTTGGAGGGGCTTATAAGGGGATTCCAAGACCCTAGCAAGGAAGAAGAAAAAGAAAAAGAAAAAGAACAACAACAAGAAGAACGCGCAAGCGCGGAAGAAGTTGTTGAGGTTAATCCAATTTCTTTTTACGAGCAAAACTTCGGATTCGTTACACCTTTTATCGCAGATGGTATTTATGCTTGGATCGATGATTTAAATGCAGAACTAGTTATTAAGGCTATGGAGATTGCTTTAGAGAAGAATACGAGAAACATGTCTTACGTAAATACGATTTTAAGAGATTGGTATCTTAAAGGTTTTAAAACAGTAACTGATGTTGAGGCAGCTGATAAAGCATTCCGTGCTCAACGATTAACAAAAGCGCAACAACAGACACAAGCTCCTTATCAACAAAAGGGATTATCGGAATCTACTAAAAACGTAATACAGCAGCAACAAGCATGGGAGCAGAACATTCCAACAGAAGAAGAACTTGCAGTACTTAACCAACAAAATGCGTGGTTGGCCAAATGAGTAACGATATGATTCGTAATGTGGAAGCTGAACAAAGTGTTTTAGGTAGCGTAATCCAAGAAGGCGATTTAATTAAAGATTGTCAGCTAAAGGTAAAACAGTTTTCTTTACCAACGCACCAAGTGATTTTCAGGGCAATGAGAGAATTAGAGGATGCTGAGGTTCCCATAGATCTTGTTGCTCTCATTGGAAAATTCGATGAAAGCTTTATGCATCAAATTGGCGGAATTGAATTCTTTGTAAACTTAACAGAAGTTGTAACAACAACTAAGAACTTCTCGTATCACGAAGGTTTAGTAATTGAAGCTTGGAAAATGCGACATGCTCAGGAGGTTGCTGGTAATTTATATAACCGCCTTCAGCAAGATAGGGACATGAGTGCTATTAGTACATCAATTGATGAATTAAGCGCCATTGAAGAAACGGGTTACTCAGATGAATTTAACTTGAAAGATGCGCTTGTTGATTTGTATAAGAACATGCAAATTGATGTAGGAGATTTAACCGGTATACCAACTGGTTATGACGACCTGAACAGAATGACAGCAGGGTTCCAAGAGGGTGATTTAATCATTGTCGGTGCCCGCCCTTCAATGGGGAAAACAGCATTTGTATTAAACGTTACTTTTCATGCAGCAAGTGCTCATACAGCAACAGGAATCTTTTCATTAGAAATGGGAGAAGAGCAGTTACTTAAACGTATGATTTCAAGTACTGGAAATATAGATGCTACAAAATTAAAGAATCCTAAGAAGCTATGTAATTTAAAGGATTGGGAAAAGATTAGTCAAGCAATGGGATTAATTAATGATTTGCCATTAGAAATTTACGATAAAGCAAATGTAACGATGCAAGAGATTTATGCAAAGGCTAGGAAATTAAAGCGTAAGTACCCTGATAAAAAGGTTTTAATTGCAATTGATTACTTGCAGCTTATTGTAGGGGATCCAAAGCATAGAGGGAACCGCATGCAAGAAATCGGTGAGATTAGTCGTAAGTTAAAACTGATGGCAAGAGAATTAAATGTATGTGTAGTTGCATTATCACAGTTAAGCCGTGCTGTAGAAAGTAGGCAAGATAAAAGACCGTTGCTATCAGATTTACGCGAAAATGGTCAAATTGAGCAAGATGCGGATTTAATAGCATTCTTATACCGTGAAGATTACTATGACCGCGAGACAGAAAATAAAAACATAACGGAAATTATTTTAGCGAAACAAAGGAACGGTCCAGTTGGTGTTGTTGAACTAGCATTCATTAAAGAATTTAGTAAGTTTGTAAATTTAGAGAGAAAGTTCAATCATCAACAGGAGGCTTAATCATGTTGTTACGTCAGGAAGTAGAACGTAGAAAACTAATAATCATTCGTAAATTATTGGGGTTAGGATTAACTGAAATTAATGGACAAACATTAGATCAACTAACGTTAATGCAGCTTGAAGGAATTTTAATTGCAAGCTTGCAGGTATTGGAGGGGAAAAACAGTGCCAAAGCAATTAACAATTTTTGACGTGGAACCAGTTGTATCATTTGATCCTAAGGAAGCTCATATTCACCGTTTGAATTCAAAATTACGGTATGTAGATGTGGTTGTACAAGTACCACGTCAAGTCAAAGCAATTGATGAATTAAAACCAACGACAGCGCCTGATGAACGATATGAGTTGTTTGAATATTATGTAATAGGGATTTGACGTTACAAACGAGCGGAGGATAAACAATTTATATGGGAAGAAGCTGAAGAAATGTGTAAGCGAGCAAGAGATGAAAAAAAGCCGATTCCAATACGACTCCATTTATCGCTTGAACAATCATTTGTTCCAGAAAATGTTGTGCAATATTTGTAGACAAATAAAAAAAGCTGAGATCACTCTCAACTTACTTCGGCAAAGTAATTATAACATATGGGAGTGATCTTGTTGGGAATTAGAAAAGAAAATCTTGTGGAAATGACAGCTGAAATAGATTTGAAAACAAACGGAATATATATTGTTAAAAATGGTCAGGTCCGACTAATAGAACCGCCTCAAGGTGGATATGGTGAACAATCCTTTGTATATCAAAATGGAAAAGTAATTCGTATGGAAGAACGAAAAACACAGTTACTTTAATTAAATTTGTATTTTATAGAAAAGTAGGTGAGGAGCATGGTGAAAGAATGGAGCGAGCAGGATCGTTTAGAGATAGAAGCGGAGCAAGAGATGATCGTACAAGCAGAGCGAGAAAACTGGATGGAAGCAAATAATATGTATTAATGTTCGGTATTTAACTTAGGTTATCAGCTGATGGATCCAGTAAACGTTCGTTTTTAACAAAAGCGTTATTTTAATCGAAAAGGGGAATGGATATGAAACCGACATTCGAAATGATAAAGAATGAACATGGTGGGGTAGAGATGACTTATACAACGAGTGGGGGTAAGCAATCTTCCACTTACTTCCCTGGTCCTCCAGAAGATATAGATCATGTTTGTTTGGACTACATGAAAGGGCGCTTTGCAAATGTTAGAACGTTGAAGCAAGTAGATTTTATAAAACGCAAATATAAAGAAGCTTATCAAACAGTATTCGGTGCTATGGACGAATTAAAAGTAGGTGACAAGGTAGTGATGCACACTTGCTTAGAAGCGAAGCGCTATGAAGGGAAAGTTTGGACTTGTAGAACAGATCAATTTAAAGCAAGTAGTGGTTCGTAAGTGGTGTTTTTAGAAGGATTTAGTGGTTACTTCTCAGTTAAGTATTTGCAGCGTATAAGCTTGTTAGAAAACTAAACAAAATAGTTATTTTATTAAAGAAAAAACATGCACAATTTTTGTGCATGTATAATGAAAAGCTATGTCTTGTCTAGGTAAATATATGCTTAACTAATATAAACCGTGAGTATGTTTGAGGGAAATGTTTATTTACAAATATAAAGAGCGCTTTTTAAGGCGCTCCATGACCAAAACTAAAATTGAAAAAGAATTCCACATGATATTTTATGTATGTTCTTAATAAATGTGCAGTTTAAAAAATCTTTCTTTTGCACAACAAAGCAGCTAGTAAATAAAACTAACTGCTTGTTGTACAAAAGAAACGCTGCGCTTACAGAAATAGTTTGTAACTTTAAGTTACAAAAATAGTATGAACAGGGTTGAAAATATTATTCGGAAATGAAAGAAAACAAAATAAAACAAAATAAAAAAGAGCACCATGCATAAGTGCTCTTTAAGATAGGAGGTAACACTTTGAGCTGGATTTGTAGGTTAAAATTATATGACGTAGAAAAGAAATAAGAACTAAAATTTATTCTTAACTCAATACAAAAGAGCAGCTAGCAAAAGCTAACTGCAATGAGAAATTACACCCATGAATTTAGGAGTACAAAATTACATGGTTGATTATAGTATGGACAAAAATATCAAGTTTATGTAACAAAAATTAAAATCGAGCAGTTAATGCAAATAACTGCCCAATTCGATACAACCTGGGTAATAAGCAGATTGTATTGTGATTAGTATTGGCGGAATATTGAATTTTATCCAGTTCTTTAACAAAATCCTTATTTGAAAATTAAAAAGCGCCTTGGGAGAAAGGTGCTTTATGACCAAAGATTGTATCGAGAATAATACTAAATGATTAATAATGAGAGATAATCATGATTATTGTATGTACGTTTCTAATGTACGTGAAGCCTTTATTTCATAAGAACGAGAAAAGAGCACTTCGTAAAAGTGCTCTTCTGACCAAGACCCATTTTCTAAGAGAGAGGAATACGTAATATCATATGGATTTATTTTTAAATGTGTTTAAAAGCGTATGAAAACTTCATTTTGCACAACAAAGCAGTTAGTTTCGTTAACTAACTACTTGTTGTGCAAAAGAAAATTAGGCCCTACAAGTAAATGATATGTAACTTTAAGTTACAGCTATAGTATAAGCAGAATTAAAAGTATTATGTGGAAATAATAATGATCTTAATGAAACTTTCATTTTGTAGGAATAAGGAAACTAAAAAAGAGCACCATGCATAAGTGCTCTTTAAGATAGGAGGTAACACTTTGAGTTGGATACTTAGGTTAAAAGTATATGGCGCAGAAGAGAAATAAGACCTAAAGATTATTATCAACTCAATACAAAAAGAGCAGTTAACAAAGGTTAACTGCTCAGCCCTCAGAGAAAGGGAAAAGAATATTACAGAGGTCACTGTGAATTCAAGCTGTATCAGCCCATTTATAGTATCGGGCATAATTTAGAATTTTATTCGGATAAAATCAAAAAAGGCAGTTAGCAAAAGCTAACTGCTCATCTCTCGACCAAGAGAGCTAGAGTGGAAAGAATTTAAAATAATCTTTTAAATTCTTTCATAGTATCGGAAAAAATTAGAATTTTATTCACTTAATACTTAGATTTGGAAGTTCAATAATTGAATGTATCTATAACATAGACAAGATTTTTAAATTTGTTCAAGGTGGAATAAAGGATGGGTACTTATTGGGAAAAGGCAGTCAAGGAGTATTTCAAGAAGTAAGAGCCGGAACGCAAGAAAAAAGCAGTTAGCAAAAGCTAACTGCACAGTGAATAAGAAGAATACAATGATCATTCGTATTCAACCTTGGTGTATCTATATCATTAACATGTTTTAGAAATTTATTCAATAAAAGAGCAGCTAGCAAGAGCTAGCTACTGTGCCCCAGGGAAGAGGGAGGAGCGATATATTAGGTCTAAATTTGAAATAAGGGTTTTAGATTTTAAGACCTAACTTAAATATAGTATGGATTTTATTTGAGCTATTATGCATATAACTTGCTCCTCTTAAAAGAATTATCAACAAAAAAAGCAGCTAGCAAAAGCTAACTGCTTGGCTGGTTCTCCGTGGGGATCGGAGAAAGGTTAGGGATTCATTAAATGAGTTCAGGCTATTGCCTATCTACATTATTGACGGAATGTTTATTAAATAATCATGGTGGTAATTTATTGTTTCTTTTAATCTAAGGTTGGTTCCAAAAAATTGACATCCCAACAAAATATAAAATTATTAAAAGGAAAATTGCTATGAAAATGACTAAAAAAATCTTTTTCATCAGTAAGACCTCCTTTGTGAAGAATATTAACATCTATCCAAAATTTGAACAAAATAATCTTTTTAAAGTAAAGCAAACAGAATATAGTCCGGCTAGAAAACTAGAGGACACCAATTCATTAAAGCAGCAATGAAAGCTGTTTTAGGAATAGGTGTCCTTTTTATTTTGAAAAGGGAGATGGGGAAATGAAGGGATTAAAGGATCAGTTGCATGAATGGAAAAAGCAATCCAAGCAAGGAAAGAAGAAAAACAAGAAAAAACAAAAAGAGAAATTAAGTACTCGTGAAATTGAGGATTTAATGGGGATGCATAAACCTTGTTATGAACGAAGACGCGGAGCATTAAGACAAAAGTAATTTAAAAATAAAAAGGAGTGGTCTTACATGACTAAACAATTATCTTTCTTACCAAAAATTGATAGAGTAGCAACGCAGAAGAAATTAGAAGGTGTTCTCGAAAATGTACGTTTATATAGACAGTTTGGAATGATGCGTGAAGAAATGAAAGTCACTCCTTCTTATGAAATTAGATATCACGGACCTACAAATGATGTAGGGAAGCCATTAGAAGATGTAGCGATGGCTAATTCAACAAAGTAAAAGAGAAGAGTGGATAAAGCAAACATCATTTCGTATTGACCAGTTTCTTAGTCGTTTGGGTAATGGGCGTGCAGGAAAGGATCAAAGAGACATCATCATTAAGCGTTATTTAGAAGAGGAAGATGTATGTGATTATATGGTATATAACGAAATTGGCATGAGCGAGCGTACTTATCGACGTGTTAAGGCAAGAGTATTTTATAAACTTGCTTTTGCTCTTAGATTAGAAGTTTATGAGACTGAAGAAACTGGAGGTAATGAATAATGAATTTTGTTCAGCCAATACGTGATCCAGAACAAATACAGCAGTTAAAAGAATATTTTAAGGAAAAGAGCTTACGTAATTACATTCTCTTTATTATGGGAATCAATACAGGCCTGAGAATCTCGGACATTTTGAAATTGAAGGTAGGAGATGTCAAAGGTAGTCATATATCTATGAGAGAAAAGAAAACAGGGAAACAGAAACGAATACAAATTACTGTAGCACTGAAAAGAGAACTTAAATGGTTTATTGAAAAAAGAGAAGATAATGAGTACCTATTACAAAGTAGACAAGGTAGGAATCGTCCGATTGGTCGTAGCATGGCATATAAGATATTAAGTGGAGTAGCAGCAGAATTCGGATTAGATGAAATCGGAACACATACATTAAGAAAAACATACGGGTATCACATGTACATGCAAACAAAAAACATAGCATTACTTATGGAGATATTCAATCACTCATCAGAGAAGGTAACGTTACGTTATATAGGTGTAAACCAAGATGCAATGGATAAAGCAATGACTAGGTTTAAAATTTAATCATTGTTTATTTCTTTTTTAATCTAGGGGTATCACAGCATTTTGGAAAAAACCTACGTGAAGAGTATGCAAGATTTTATACAGTTCCAGTAACAAACAAGAAGCCTAAAACCTCGCTAGGATAGGAATGTATAAAAAATGCATAGAACCATAGAACAAAAAAGAAGGTTCCTTGCTACCGATAATGAGACGTCATGTTAACTAGACGTGTATGAGATATACAATCAAACAAAATGATTTTCCATTTCTATTCTTATTTTGAAATAGATGCACAATCAAAATTCCATCAACAAATGAGATTGAAAATCCTACGACTATACATAATCCGTTTTTTGGAATTCCTAATATAATTGCAAGATAACTAAAAGAAAAAGCCCATAATGCTAAAACTATGATTTCTAACATCTTCTTTTTTATTAAAAGTTAAGCAACCCAAATCCCCTTGAAAAAGTTGTATTCGGAATATTGTAACAAAATAAAAAAAGACCCTACAAGAGGGTCTTTCATCAGCTAATATTAAGCTTTTTGAACATTAGTAGCTTGTAGGCCACGTTGTCCTTTTTCTACTTCAAACGTTACACTTTGTCCTTCGTCTAAAGATTTGAAACCGTCGATTTGGATAGCTGAGAAATGTACGAATACGTCTTCTCCACCTTCACGCTCGATGAATCCAAAACCTTTGTCTGCATTAAACCATTTTACTTTACCTTGTTCCATAATTGTTGCCTCCTAGTGTGGATACCCACACATATGTTACTACCCTTGCTCAAATACCTTAGACGAAAAACAAATTTTATTCTTAATCTCAAGCCAAACAAAAATAGGTCTTTCTTAAATTAACACACTTTCTAAAAAATAGCAAATTTCAAAAATAAGTCCTTATGGTAATTAGCTACTAATAGTTGTTGCTAGAGAAAAAGTCACTATGATAGTCATCACAGCAAGAAATTTCCAAAGGATCTCAACAACATCATTGGTTTGATTTTTTTCAGACATTCAACAATTGATAAAATCAGCTATTTTCGAGTTAAATTTTACTTCTGATAACGATAATTATGTAAATAAGCTGTCCATATGGGCAGCTTATTTTATTTTTCCACATAGCGTAGGTTATTTTACAAAATGTTGGTGGTATCCCTATACAGTTACTCATAATTTTCGTACTGTGTAACTCAAAAGAGAAAATTAAATAAAATCAATGATACCAAGGGATTCAGCGAAGGGGTCAGTTACACACAATATAAGATATGGGTAAGTCGATTAAATAAAAAATTGTTATTTGTTCTATAAAGAATATAGGAGTGGAAATGAAATATTGTAATTTTTCAGAAAAAAATATTTCAACAAAAATAAGTAGGAATTAAAACATTAATGTATAAAGAGATAAAGCATAAAAAATAAAGGAGTGATTGAATTGAGTTTTGACGGGATTATGGGAAATCTTATTGCAAGTGCGATTTATACGGTGTTAGGGATTATTGTGATTTGGATTTTTCGAACACCCAATAAAAAAAATGAAGTAGCTGCTACCACTATAAATAACTCAATTAAACACATTCAAATTATTAATCTTCCACCAAAAATTATGGAAACAAGAAAAGTAAATAGTGACATACCAAGAGAATGGTTAATTATCCATATAATAGCTTCTCTTATTTTAATTTATCTATCTTTAGTTTACAGAAATGAGATAATAAATTTTGGGTATATAACATTCTCTTTTGGTCTTATTATTTCAATATTAATAATTTACGGGGTACATAAAGTAGCGATATTGCAAGAGTTACCTACGAAAGATAAGATGGGGCTGTTCTTTCCACTTGTTTATTGGTGTATGTTTCTTATAGTTAATATGAGTTTGAGTTCTCCAATAATAAGCAATTCTAATATTGATAACGCGGAGCAGTTTATAAAAACTGGTGGATGGCATGGATTGATCGGAAGATTTTTTAACGTTTCAAGTACTTATCATCAGGAGTTTATCACAATAATGTTAAAATTTTTTGGGATTGGATTACTTTATATAAGTTTGATTTGGATTATTAGATTCCAGTTGTTCTTTGTATTGAATTGGATTGTTAATGTGAAAAATAAAGGGGATACAAATAGCTGTATTATGTGGATGTATAAAAGGTTGTTTATTTATAAATTTACTAATTATATTATCGCGACTATATGTATGCTGTTGATTTCCTTTATATTGATAAATGGATTTGTGTATTTAATAGTACCAGGTATAAATAAAATCACATTAGCGGTATTCCAAGGAATTTAACTGTGGCAGAGTTGTGGCCGATTTTTGGCAGAAAATATGCCGGTTATTTTGAGGTTTCCATGTTATATTTATATTGTGAGAAGTGGCGGAAAACACAACTTACTATGTTGTTTCTAATATTCTAAACGGTTCGTAATATCGGCACATAAAATCCGAAACCAGCAAATGGTAGCGATTGAATGATACCGTTATTAAGGAGAGCTTTTGCTCTTCTTTGAGCTAACAACATCCTAGGTAGATGGAATGAGGTGTGCAAGGATGGCTAGAACATTGCATACAAGAGTTATTATGGATAGCGGTAAAGAGTATGATCTTGATGTTCACCCAGAAGACTTTATGAGTCGTATCTCAAATAAAGAAGGTGAATTGTATAAAGGGTTTGTTCACTTTTTAAACCTTTCAATAAATCCTCTACATATTTCTTCAATTGAGACCCTAGAAGTGCAAATTGATGAGAGTTTAGGAGTTGCTGCAAAGTCTGTACTTAAACCATTTATTACAGGTATTAAAAGAGGATAGGAATAGTTAATAACTGCAAGGTCGCTATCGATATGGATGGCGACCTTTTATTTTGGAATTAAAAGGTGGTGAAAATAATGGATGCCATGTTAGAAAACATCAAGTTGAAAAAGAAACTTGAATTTTTATCTAATATAGCTAAAGAAAATCAAGAATTAAGGAAATCAGTAAATGCATTGTTTCAAACTCTGGAGGGCTTAAAAGATAAGGTAAATCTATTAAGTGATCAGGTAAGTGCAAGTTATAGCGCGGATAATATCTTAGGTACTCCTGAGGATGCACTTACAAGAATAAGAGAATGTGAATTAATGGAGGATGAATGAAATGGCTAATAACAAATTAAAGATTAATATCGATGCGGATACTCCTGAAGCATTAAAACAAATGAAAGAAGTAACTGAAGCTGTTAATGAATGTGTAGATGCATTAGAGAAATTGGAGAAGGTTATGGGTAGATTTGCAAACCAAAGCGATACAGTAGAGCCTTATTGTCAAGGTAAATTAATATCGCAATCTATGATTAAACAAACACCAATAAAAGATTTATTGGAAAGAGATAAAGGTAATAAGAATTGTTTGGTAAAGACAAATGAAAGGGTATAAAACCAAACAACAGAAGCGTAAGTTTTATGACAGTGGTGATTGGAAGAGTATTCGTGAACAAGTAAAGAAGCGTGACAACTATGAATGTCAGGAATGTAAACGTAATGGTCGAGTACAAACAGACACGAATGAATACAGTGAGAGTGCCAAGCGTAAGAAGATACAGCTCGTTGTCCATCATATCAAAGAGCTCGAGCATCATCCAGAACTTGCATTAGAAATGGACAATCTAGAGACAGTCTGTGTGGATTGCCATAACAAAGAACACGGTAGAACATTCAAAAAGGAACCGAATAAATGGGAAAACGATGAAAAGTGGTGAAAATAATTCAGAAACAGTACCCCCCTTAAAATATTTCATCAAAAAATGCTCTAAGGGGCACCGGAGGAGGGGGGTAACTGTCAGGTTTTTTTCGATTTTACGCACGTAAGGGGGGGAGATGGCTGTTAGTATTGTGAGGTTAAAAGAACAGCTTATGAATAGTATTGATATTACAGATTTAGTCGAAGTCGAAAAGGTAGAAAGATATATTGATCTTGTAAAAGCATTTAGAAAAATAAATAAAACTATTAATAAAGAAGGCGAGTCCGTAACGATAAAAAACGGTTCTCAAGTTTTTGTTAAAGCCCACCCTCTTATAAGTGAGAGGAATAAAATTAACAGTTCATTAATTGCTTTGGGAAGAGATATAAAACTTTCTCCTAAAGTTGGTGCTTCTAATTCAGGTTACAGTCCAAGTGATTTAGTATGATTAGGCAAAAATATGTAGATGAATACATTGAACTTTATAGAAGTGGTGAAGTAAAGTTCAACAATGAAAGAGAATTGTTAATTGAATACCTGGAAAAATACGTTTTAAACAGAGACGACTTGTATTTTGATGATGAAATGATCGAGAAGTGTATCCGCTTTGGTGAAAAGTGGTACTTTCCATTACAATCATTTCAAAAATTCTTAATAGCATTCGTCTTTTTATTTTATAATAAAAATGGCCGTGTGTTTTATAGGAAATTCTTGTGGATGCTTGGCCGTGGCGGTGGATTCCAACAATGGGGACATATTCGTTTTGTAGAAGGAAACCGAGGGTTTGGATTCTATGTCTGTAACTCAAATGGATGGCACTTTAATAGCTTGGGAGAAAGGAGAAAGGAGAAAGGAGAAAGGAGAAAGGAGTAATAGTATATGAATCAGAATCAAAATTCAGCTGTTGCACCTCCACAACCTGGGGATGTAACACCGTTTATGGGATATTTAGTAGAGCTGGAAAGATCTGAAACTGGAATTTTTGTAAACATCCCCATCAATGTATTAAATAACGCAGGGCTTTCAAATGGCATGAATAAAGTCGATGTGTGGAGAGAACTTGATGGAACCATAAGTTTTAGAAATGCAACCGGATGCGAAATCTGCAAACGTGGAGCACGTCTATATGAACTAGATATGGGATTTGCGAAAAAGTACATTTGTATGGAGTGTTATACATCGCTCACCAGTTCTTATCCACTACAAGAACCACTAAAGCCGACTAATGAAAATAATACGCAAACAGAGCAGGAGCAGCATTAGTTGGTCTTTTTTTATTGCCTAAAAAGGAGATGAGAACAGTGGAAGATGCGATTTTCAACTCAGTCATTCAACAAGGTGCATTTGCAGCGTTATTTGTGTGGATGCTATTTACTACACAAAAAAAGAATGAGCAACGTGAAGAAAAGTATCAACAAGTAATTGATAGAAACCAACAAGTAATAGAAGAGCAAGCGAAGGCTTTTGGATCTATCTCTAAAGATGTAACAGAAATCAAACAAAAACTATTTGAAGGAGATGTTCAATAATGGGGTATATCGTAGATATTTTAAAATGGAATGGTAATATTAACTGGGATGTAGCAGCACCACAATTAGACTTAGTAATTGCTAGGGTACAAGATGGTTCTAATGTAGTTGATCATATGTATCCAAGTTATGTTGGTGAAATGAAAAAACGTAGTGTTCTTTTTGGTAACTATGCGTTTTGTCGATTCGTTTCTGACAATGATGCACGTGTAGAAGCTCGTGACTTTTGGAATCGTGGAGATAAAGATGCATTGTTTTGGGTAGCTGATGTGGAAGTGAAAACAATGGGGAATATGTTAGCTGGAACGTTAGCTTTTATTGATGAATTGCGCCAATTAGGTGCTAAAAAAGTTGGGCTATATGTTGGTCATCATACATATAAAGAGTTCCAAGCGGGTCAAGTAAACGCTGATTTCGTATGGATTCCTCGATATGGTGGGAATAGACCAGCTTATCCATGTGATATCTGGAAATACACAGAGACAGGTAATGTACCTGGTATTGGTAAGTGTGATTTGAACCAATTGATTGGCAGTAAATCATTATCTTGGTTTACAGGAGAAAAACGACCAGAACAAGCTATTGCCAATGGCGGCTATCAATATGTTAAATCTGGTGGTTTTGGTATTTCATTGGTTCAGGAAGTCGTAAACGCTATGAATGAGCGTGGAACAAAAGGGAAGGTTGTCTCTGATCCATTAACTGGTTTAGCGTACTTACAAACTGAAGTACTGCCTAATGGCGAACTTGATAAGATTACAGCTTGGATGGATGAAAGAAACTGGTGGTACGAGTACATTAAAAAATAAAACAAAAGAATAGTTTTATGAAAAAAATTATTATCTGGTTCTATATGTAGATAATTATATATTGATTTTCATCTTTATAAATGTTAGGGTAAATATACACCGTTTCTTATTTATCTATGAGTACTGTCTGTAGAACGAATAGAATAATTTGAAAAAAATCCCCTTTTGCACCTATATGCAGAAGGGGATTTTAATATTTATGAGATTTAAAATTTACTTTTAGATAATGCTTTAAGTACAGGCTTTATAATTAAACCTATTAAACGAAAGCCCTTAAATATAGAGCGTACAACTTTCAAGGAATGTTCCTCCTAGTTGATATTAATAAATGTATCATTATATAAAAATTTTTCTTCCATATAAAATCACAGCAATTTAACAAAACATGATTTCTATATAAGTGTTCTATTTTACGCTAGTGATATGTATGTGAATGTGCTTTAATTTAACGAAAAAGGCCATCTATTATGAAATGCACCCCAAATGTTAGATGTAATTGGGGTACACATCTAATTCGTGAGGTATTTGAGTCGTAACTTTAAATAAGTCCATTTCAAACAGATTTTAAGCTAAAAAATTTGGTAAATCCTCTATCCATGCTTTGAAGCTATCGCAATATTCTTCGAATTTCCCTTTATCATCATAGTAATAATACACCTTCGATTCTAATCTATGTAAGCAAAAATAATCTCCATTTCCAATACCATAGAAGGGGAGCATATTTGAATCCCAATTACCATTACTCATTTCATAATTATATACCTCTTCTAGTGTATCATTTCCATTTGTTTTACCCTTTGAAATATTATAAATATCACCTGGAAATGACCAGAATGTCATCAACTCAATAAAATATTTAAATTCATTACTAAACGAGCAATTAAATTTATTACTTAATTCTTTCCATTCTTTATCTGTTGGCTTGTCTAATACCTCGGTTTCTCTTTCTAGAATATTTGATAATATAGACTCTACTTCATTATAATTCATTTGTTTTCACCTCTATGTTTAATTTTAAATACCTTCTCCTAGTAAAACATACTCACTACCACGTTTTTTCCAATGTTCTCGTATTTCCTTGGCTTTTTCTGCGGGAGTAAGTTCAGATGGTTTTGTGTGATCATTTATCCAAATGTGTATTAGATTTCGTAATGTAATAGTTTCTATTTTAAGAGAGATTTCATCTTCATCATCGAACTTGTCTTGGAAATGCAGAAATAATTTTACCATTACCATTTAAAAACAAACGAATAATTACCTTAATTAATCTTCAGAATCCTCATCTGTAAATTCATTGCCTTTAAATACTGGATGCCCATTTGGATCGAGCATACCCATTACTTTTTTATCCCTATCAGACACAATTAGTGTATAGTCCTCCATAAGAAAAGGTTTTTTTGGTAAATCCACTAATATTCTCCAAGCTGGTCTTATATCATCGTTGTTTCTATTTTCTTTCTCAATTTTAAATGTATAAGCCTCATCAAAGAAAAGATGGTTGATATCTTCATTAACTACTCCACCTAATTTATTTTTCTTATGATAATGTTTAGCAATTTCTATTGCTTCCTGAGGTTTTAACATCACATCTATAGTAATTTCATTTATTTTCCTATAATGTCTTGAAAAATCTTCTTGCTTTAATCTTATATAGTTTTGAAATTCTTCAGTAGACAATTGTTTAAACTCTTCATCAGACATATTTTTATACTTATCTAAAGACATATAAAATTCTCCTTTCTATGAATCTCCTTTTTGGCAGGGTAAAGATGTTGCTGGTTCTGTAGATATGGGATTAGACTTTACTATTGGTGCAAAGGTAAGTGTGAATGATTCGCCACAATACAAAGTACACAATAGCAAGGGCAAAACATACTATGTATCAGCAATTGAAGCCTATGTGTATGTAAAGTAAGAGTTACAAAAGAGACCTCAAATGTGAGGTCTCTTTTGTTGATTATTCTCCATATGTAACTTCTCTTCACTTATTCCAAGCTAGATAACATGCTTCATTGAAATATCCAATCTTAAAGAAAACTGTTTCTTCGAAAAGTTCTCTCCTTTACTTATGCTAAGAATCTAGCAAAATAGCTAGTCAAATTCAATTACTTTCACCCATGCTACTTCTTCTTCTTCTTCATATTCCGAAAAAATTAATTTTTAATATCTTTCAAAAAATCTTCTAGAACTCTTTTGACGGGGAAGCTAGCCTTTTCCAATAATTTTTGTGCTGTATCAATTACTCGACTATTGGATACTATCATCTTTTTATGTTCTTCAGAATTGAAAGACCTTAAAGAATCTATCGTAGTCTCAACAACTTCATCACTTTCATCAAGCATATTCAATAGTAATTCCAATCCATTTATTCCTAAATCATCATCAATGCAATAAGCCAGCCTAATTTTCCACTTATCATTTTTATCATTAATACTTTGAAATAATTTTCCCCAATCTTTGTCAGTAAAATCATTCAGCAGTTCTTGAGCATACATAAATCCATCATCATACCAAGAATCTTCTGAACTATTTTCGGATAATATTTCATTTAATTCTTCATACATTTCTTATTCCTCCTTTATTTCTAAAATCCAGATGGTGGTAATGCATTAGCTTTACCTGTCGGATAGGCACTAATAACACTATCTCCTTTCTTTATCACATCTATTTCTACACCATCAATAGTACCTCGATGCCAAGTTGCTCCGTCCCTAGCTCTAGTACTTATTAATTTAGAATTCCCGATATTCTCAACGCATTTTAGTATTTTTGTGTCACTCCACCCATCTGGAAATACTGTACTACTTTTTATTTTAGATAATTTACCATCTGGAAACTGAGTAGTATACTTAATGTTCTTTGTTCCATCTGGATTAATTTTAATTTCCTCTACAACATAGTTATGATGATTATTATTTATTCCAGAAGAATGTCCCCCAATAATCTCATTCTTATTAGGGTTTTTTCTTTGTCCCCACAGAATTTTTTCTTCCATTTCGGGTGTGATTGTGGAATTAGCTCCGCTGGTTTCATTACCAGAATTATCTGTTTTTTTAGTTGCATTTCCCTCTTTATCAAGTTTACCATTCTCTTTAACTTTATTAACACGCTCACCAGAAGATGGAGAAGACTCGAATTTTTGAAGAGTATCCTTGGCATTTTGAATCGATTTATCCCAAACCAATCCACCGTGTACAACAGCACCAACACCAGCCGCTGTAGCAACTGCATCTAATGGAAGAACAATTGGTGATGCTAACCCACCACTTCCTACTTCTGCGACGAATGTTAAGAAATTAGCCCCACCTATGACTGAAATACCTTCAAAAATTTCTACAATAGATCCTGCCGTTGATATAATATGTCCAGTGAATCTTCCAGCTTGATAAGTTGCTTTGCTTTCTAATTTATCATTATCAGGTGGTGTTAGTCCAATATAGTCTTCAGCTACTGCACTGCCAGCGCCTTGTATAAAGTCCCAAGCACCTTCATAAATATCTTCGACACCATGTTTAAACTTATCTAGTAAAGATTCATCTTTTTTTTCACTATTTAATGGACCGCACATTGCTCCTTCTTCAATTGAACTACCATTTAAAAGATTGTCGGCCTGACGCTTCCTATCTTCTTCAATCGCCTGAATGGAAGTCGTCCACTCCATATTCAACCCTTGTGTACTAAACGTGCCGCTTGCAGGACTAAATCCTTTTCCGCTTTGGACTTCGGCAAGACCAGTAGCAATACTAGCTGCTAGTTGAAGGGCCGTGCTGTAGTTATTACTGGATGTATAATTAAATTCATATAAATGCTCTAGTTTTTCTTCAAGTTTTTTTCTCATCGCAACTAAAACAACCACAATTGCTTCTACTCCAGGCATTGGTGTAAGTACCTCTATTGCTTCAATACTTGCAATTGTTTGATTGATTTCTTGGATTTGTTCTTTTATTTCTTGTTCGATAACATCTGTCGAAGCAACTTTTGCTTGAAATTCATTTGGAAACGCATCGTTTTGACGAATTAATTCTTCACATAAGTATATAATGCCTTGCGCCAAAGGCCGAAATGTTTGGACAAGATAGGCTTTTGCACTGCTATATGTTTGTCCTTGTAACACAGTATCAATTGCAAAAGCGTCAATTGACTGAATCGCTTGTTCCATAGCTTGAATGGTAGCCGTACATACAGCATTCATACTTTGTGTTTGGGCATGTACTTCCCCTAAATACATGTTTAAACTCAAAAATCTCCCCCCTTTTATGTGAACAAGTAAATCATACCAATTAAAGGATATATATGTAAATATGCTACTGTAGTAAACTCAATATCAAAGTAGAACTTTTCCATTTAATTACTAAAGTACCATCGAATTCGTTTATGGGTACCTATGAAGAATATGGTATACAAAATAAATTTACAGGATTTGAAATGAATATATAATAGAAGAAAAAAGAAATATTTATATTGTTATCACCCTGTTGGCGTCAACCTCATGCGCCTAATGGCAACAAAAAACATCTACTTCGTTCCATTCGGTCAAGATGCACCAGAGAAAAAACCGAACTCAATGGTAGCTCGCATGGAGCTGCTGGAAGACACAGTATTAGAAGCACTGCAAGGAAAGCAATTGCAACCGGTGGTCGTAGAAAAATTCAGATATATGAATTAAAAAACGAAAAAAAACGGACAATTTTTGATGAAACCATCATTCTTACTGTAGAATATGATAAAATTAACGTTATTAAGATTAGAAGGGGTATTGTATACTCCTTCTGATTCTAAGTTATAGAAGGATTGGTATCTAGAAAGGGGCATAGTGATGGAAAAGCAAAAAACTTTTCATGTCGCTGTAGTTGGAGCAACCGGCGCAGTTGGTGAACAAATGTTAAATACTTTAGAGAAACGAGAATTTCCGATTGGGAAGTTAACGTTACTTTCATCTAAACGATCTGCAGGTAAGAAACTTGTATTTAAAGGCGAAGAATTTACAGTTCAAGAGGCAACTCCTGAAAGCTTTGAAGGAGTAGATATCGCACTATTTAGTGCTGGTGGATCTGTATCGAAACAATTAGCGCCAGAAGCAGCAAAACGCGGTGCGATTGTTGTTGATAATACAAGTGCATTCCGTATGACAGAAAACGTGCCACTTGTTGTACCTGAAGTAAATGAAAATGACTTAAAAGAACATAATGGCATTATTGCAAATCCAAACTGTTCTACAATTCAAATGGTAGTAGCTCTTGAGCCAGTTCGTCAGCAATATGGTTTAAAACGAGTAATCGTTTCCACATATCAAGCTGTATCAGGTGCTGGTGCGGCAGCTATTGAAGAACTTCATGAACAATCACAAGCAATCTTAAATGGCGAAGAAGTTAAGGCAAATGTTCTTCCTGTATCAGGTGATAAGAAGCATTTCCCAATTGCTTTTAATGCGATTCCACAGATTGATAAGTTCCAAGATAATGGATTTACATTTGAAGAAATGAAAATGATTAACGAAACGAAAAAAATTATGCATATGCCTGAATTAGAAGTAGCGGCAACGTGTGTACGTTTACCAGTTGTATCAGGACACTCTGAGTCTGTTTACATCGAAGTAGAAAAAGAAGGCGTAACAGTAGAAGAATTAAAGAGCTTACTTGCAAATGCGGAAGGTATTGTTCTGCAAGATAATCCAGAAGAGCAGTTATATCCAATGCCAGCTACTGCAGTAGGTAAAAACGAAGTATTCGTTGGAAGAATCCGTAAAGATTTAAATAACGATAAAGGATTCCATCTTTGGGTCGTATCTGATAACTTATTAAAAGGCGCTGCATGGAATTCTGTTCAAATTGCAGAGCGCTTAGTAAAATTACAATTAGTGTAAACGGCTAAGAGAAGGTGCAAAATATGAAAATAATTGTTCAAAAATTTGGTGGCACATCAGTACGTGATGACAATGGACGTAAGCATGCGCTTCATCATATAAAAAAATCATTAGCTGCTGGTTATAAAGTAGTTACTGTCGTATCTGCTATGGGCCGTAAAGGTGAACCATATGCAACGGATACGTTATTAAGTCTTGTAAATCAAGAGGAATCTACTATTTCTAAACGTGAGCAAGATTTATTATTATCGTGCGGAGAGTTAATCTCTGCAATTGTTTTCTCTAATATGTTGAATGAGAATAGTATAAAAGCAGCAGCATTAAATGGTGCACAAGCTGGCTTTGTAACGAATGATGACTTTACGAATGCAAAGATTATTGAAATGAATTGCGATCGTATACATGAAGAGTTAGAAAATGTAGATGTAATCGTCGTTACAGGATTCCAAGGGCAAACGAAAAAAGGTGATACGACAACACTTGGACGCGGAGGTAGTGATACTTCAGCTTCAGCATTAGGTGTTGCACTTCATGCTGAATACATCGATATATTCACTGATGTAGAAGGTGTTATGACTGCGGATCCTCGTATTGTAAAAGATGCACGTCATCTTCAAACTGTAACGTATAACGAAATTTGTAACATGGCTTATCAAGGTGCGAAAGTCGTTCATCCACGTGCAGTTGAAATTGCGATGCATGCAAAAGTGCCACTTCGTGTACGTTCTACGTATTCTGATAGTGAAGGTACGCTTATTTCAGCATATGACGGTGCTACAAGAGGTCGTGATGTAGAAGAACGTCCTGTTACAGGTATCGCCCACGTATCAAACGTAACGCAAATTAAAGTGCTTGCAAAAGAAACGGCATATGATTTGCAACAACATGTGTTTAAAGAGATGGCGAACGAAGGAATAAGTGTTGATTTAATTAATATTTCACCTACTGGCGTAGCATATACGGTGAGTGATAATGTATCAAGTCATGCAGTTAAATTATTAAAGAACCTTGGATATGAGCCAATTGTGACAGAACATTGTGCGAAAGTATCTATCGTTGGAGCTGGAATGGCAGGATACCCAGGGGTTACTGCGAAAATCGTTACAGCTTTAGCGGAAAAAGGTATTCAAATTCTGCAATCGGCAGATAGTCATACAACAATTTGGGTTCTTGTAAAAGAAACTGATTTAGTGGAGGCTGTAAATGCATTACATAGTGCGTTTGAGCTTTCAAAAGAAAAGCAACTGGAACAATAAGGAGTGAGACCATGATAGATTTTGGGACAATTGCAACCGCGATGGTAACACCGTTTGATATAAACGGGAATATCGATTTTGCAAAGACAACGAAATTGGTAAATTATTTAATTGATAACGGTACAACAGCAATCGTGGTAGGAGGAACGACAGGAGAATCTCCTACATTAACTTCAGAAGAGAAGGTAGCGTTATATCGCCATGTCGTATCTGTTGTCGATAAAAGAGTGCCCGTAATCGCTGGAACAGGTAGCAATAATACGCATGCTTCTATTGATTTAACTAAAAAGGCAACAGAAGTTGGTGTGGATGCAGTAATGCTAGTAGCACCGTATTATAACAAACCGAGTCAAGAAGGAATGTATCAGCATTTTAAAGCAATTGCTGAAAGTACGCCACTTCCGGTTATGCTATATAACGTTCCAGGACGATCTATTGTACAAATCTCCGTTGATACAGTTGTTCGTTTATCAGAAATAGAAAACATTGTTGCTATTAAAGATGCAGGCGGCGATGTGTTAACAATGACAGAAATCATTGAAAAAACAGCGGACGACTTTGCGGTATACAGCGGTGATGACGGTTTAACGTTACCGGCTATGGCAGTTGGAGCGAAAGGTATCGTTTCGGTAGCATCTCATGTTATCGGAAACGAAATGCAAGAAATGATTACAGCATTTCTTGCAGGAGAGTTTAAGAAGGCACAAAAATTACATCAATTACTTGTAAGAGTAACTGATTCATTATTTATGGCGCCAAGTCCAACTCCAGTAAAAACAGCGTTACAAATGGTTGGATTAGATGTAGGTTCTGTACGTTTACCACTTCTTCCATTAACAGAAGAAGAAAGAGTAACGTTACAATCTGTAATGCAATCTATTCCTCGTTAATAAAAATGACCTAGTTTCACACTAGGTCATTTTTTTATTGATATGAAAATGTTTGAATCTGTTTTAAAGTAAATCTTTTATAAAATGATTTTAAGCTTGCCTTTCTCATCTGTATATGAACCTATAATATTGAAAACGAGTACATTACGCTACGCGTGCTCTACTTGATAAAGTATGATATTGTTCTTTTATTAATTTGGTTCCAACCTCTTGTCCTCGATAGTGACTGTCAAATCCCCCTAAAAATTTAATCTTATTAAATTTCTATTAGATTTTGTAATTCATAGCTTTTTGTCATGTAATACAATGTTTATAAGAAAAGGATCTTACACTTTTAATTTTGTTGAAAAGTAGTTGCTAGTACAGGAAATACTTTCGGTTATGTTTTTAGAGGAATTGCCTCAAATATGACGTAATCTATAAAAAAGTTTCATTTTATAAGTGTTTTTTTGCAATTCAAGAAAAAAATCTAGGAAATCCATCAAATGAAAGTAATTTAAAGTGTTTAGGTTTTTTTTTCAAATAACATGGAGTATAAAAGCAGCGGAAATAAGCCATATACTTTTAGTACTGTTCCTTTCTTTTACTTTTTCTTTCGCACGATTTAACTTGTGTTCTATTTCTTCTATCAGGTATAATATGGCTAAGTAGCTTAGTACGGGTATGCTTAGCAAAATTGGGAAAAATTATAATTTAATTAAATTTTCATATCATATCGAATAAGATATTTGATTTATATAATGAAAGAGAGGTGAAACCTGGTTTAAAAAATAAACAAGGACATGATATCGCATAACGGTAAGGACATTCGTCTTGGACGGTGAATATATGGTGGTTGTAGAGTTTCCCCTGGTGTCTCTGCAATTTTAGTGAAATCAGTGTTTGCAAGATTTTTAAACCAGGCAACAACATGAAGAGAAAAGAGAATGAGTCTGTTAAAGTATTTGCTCTTGGTGGAGTAGGTGAAATCGGGAAAAACATGTACTGTGTTGAAATTGATTCTGAAATCTTTATTGTGGATGCAGGGTTAATGTTCCCGGGAGATGAAATGTTTGGAATTGATATCGTTATTCCTGATATTACATATTTAGTGGAAAACCAAGAGCGAGTAAAGGGTTTATTTATTACTCACGGTCATGAAGATCATATTGGTGGTATTGTTTACGTACTTCGTAAATTATCTATTCCAGTGTATGCAACGAAATTAACAGTAGGACTTATACAAGAAAAACTTGGCGAAGCGGGTATGTTAGGTCGTGTAGACTTAAAAACAATCGATTCAAATTCAACAGTAGAGTTTAATACTACAACGGTGTCATTCTTTGGAACGACACATAGTATTCCAGATTCTGTTGGTGTTTGTTTCCATACATCAAAAGGTGCAATTGTATATACAGGAGACTTTAAATTCGATCAAACTCCAATTGGAAATAGTGGAGCAGACCTTGGGAAAATGGCTCAAATCGGAAATGAAGGCGTACTTTGCTTATTATCTGATAGTACAAACGCAGAGCGCCCAGGTTATACAGGTTCTGAAAAAGAAGTTGGTGTAGAAATTTCTAAAGTGTTCTACGGCGCAGAAGGTCGTATTATCGTTGCTTCATTTGCATCGAATGTACATCGTATTCAACAAGTATTTGATGCAGCTGCCGAAACAGGGCGAAAAGTAGCGGTAGTAGGACGTAGTATGGTGAAAGTAGTAGACATTGCAAGACGTCTTGGTTATTTAGATGTTCCAGAAGGTATGGTTATTTCATTACAAGAAGTAGACAACTTCCCAGAGAAAAAGGTAGCTATTTTAACGACAGGTAGTCAAGGTGAACCGATGGCTGCTCTATCTAGAATGGCAAAACAAGCACATAAACAAATTTCAATTCGTAAAGGTGATACTGTTATCATTGCTGCTTCGCCAATTCCGGGTAATGAAATATCTGTATCAAAAATTATTGATTTGTTATTTAGAGCTGGAGCTGAAGTTGTTTATTACGGCGAAAGAAAAGTTCATGTTTCAGGTCACGGTAGCCAAGAAGAATTAAAATTAATGTTAAATTTAATGAAACCGAAGTACTTTGTACCCGTACATGGTGAGTTCCGTATGCAAAAAGCACATGCGTATTTAGCTGAAGATGTAGGTATTACAAGAGAAAATATCTTTATCGTAGAAAAAGGCGACGTAATTGCTTTTGGTGACGATGAAGCGAACTTAGTCGGTAAAGTACAAGCTGGTAATGTTTTAATTGATGGATTAGGTGTAGGTGACGTTGGTAATATCGTTCTTCGAGATAGAAAGATGTTATCTCAAGATGGAATATTAGTAGTAGTTGTAACGCTTGGTAAAGATGAAAAGAAAATTATCTCTGGTCCAGAAATCATTTCACGTGGTTTCGTATATGTTCGTGAGTCAGAAGCGTTAATTGAACGATCTACAGAGATTGTACGTATGATTGTTGAGCAGTCAATTAAAGAATATTCGATTGAATGGTCAATGTTAAAACAAAATATTCGTGAATTATTAGGACAGTTCTTGTACGAAGAGACAAAGAGAAAACCTATGATTTTACCGATTATTATGGAAGTATAAAAAAGATCACCCTTATGGGTGATCTTTTTTTCTTTTTAACCCTATCGAATGAAATTTATAACTTAAGAAATAATAGTTATATACGAGTGAAAGGGGATGCGAAATGACAGAACGTGATCGATATACAAATGAAGAAAAAGAAACTGAGCCAAAAGAAGCTGGAAAAGAGGCTTCAATAGTAGAAAAAATTCAACAGCTTGGACAGACAAATGTACCACAGATGAATGAATCACGTATTCATTGTTTAACGATTATCGGACAAGTGGAAGGTCATGTTCAATTACCGCCGCAAAATAAAACAACAAAATACGAGCATATCATTCCGCAAATTGTTGCGATTGAACAAAATCCGAAAATTGAAGGTTTGCTTTTAATATTAAATACGGTTGGAGGTGACGTTGAAGCTGGACTAGCAATTTCAGAAATGGTAGCTTCACTTTCAAAACCAACAGTATCTCTAGTTTTAGGTGGGGGACATTCCATCGGTGTACCGATTGCTGTTTCTACTGACTATTCGTTTATTGCGGAAACTGCGACGATGACAATTCATCCAATTCGTTTAACAGGTCTTGTCATAGGTGTGCCGCAAACATTTGAGTATTTGGATAAGATGCAAGAAAGAGTTATTCGTTTTGTGACGAAGCACTCGAAAGTAACAGAGGATCGTTTTAAAGAGCTTATGTTTGCGAAAGGAAATTTAACGCGAGATATTGGGACGAATGTAATTGGTGGAGATGCAGTAAAGTACGGTCTTATAGATGATGTTGGTGGTATTGGAAATGCGATTCGAAAATTAAACGAATTAATAGATGTTCGCGCGGAAGGTAGTGCAGAAGGGACAATGTTACAATGATTTTATATACAATTATGCCAGAGCAACTTGTGTATCCGGCCGATTATTCACAATGTGAAAGTCAAAAAGTTGTAAATATAAATGGTGTGGAATTAATGGTTTCTGAAGAGGAACATGGGTGTTATTCTATTGTACGTGTGCTAAGTACGGACCCACTTCACTATTTAGAGTTTGAGCCCGGTCAGAAAATAACCTTTTAGCAAAAAGAAGGATTTTGTTTAGAAGCTATGGTATAATATAAAAAACAAGACGGTTGAGCAGCCATGAGTAGGCTGCTTTCTTCTGTTTATTTAGCATTTTACAAGAAGTGTAAAAATAGAAGATATAAAGACCTGAAAAATAGAGAAAACAGACATATAAATAGAGCATTTTTAGGGGAGCTTTACTTATATGTAGAACACGAGGTGAAGAAATGGCAAAACAAAAGCAAAGAGGGACGAAGGCAAAGGCAAGACGTACGATAAAGCCAACTTTGTATTATGAAATCGTCGGTTTAACTCTTTTTGCACTTTCAATCATTACGATTTTACAGCTAGGCGTTGTAGGGAAATCGTTTGTGTTATTTTTTCGCTTCTTCTTTGGTGAGTGGTACATAATTGGTGTGTTAGGTGTAATAGCTTTATCGGTTTCCTTTGTTATAAAACGCGGATGGCCGAACCTTTTAAATAAACGGTTAATTGGATTTTATTTAATTGTATTGGCAATATTAATGTTTAGTCATATTACATTATTTAACCTTCTTACAAAAGATGGAGCAGTGCAAAATACTTCTGTTATTGTGAGTACGAAAGATAACTTCTTTCTTGAAATGAAAAAAGGGCCAGATAGCGTTCATTTAGGCGGTGGTATGTTTGGTGCGCTTATGTTCGCGACATGTTACTTCCTATTCGACGAAGTAGGAGCCTATATCATTGGGATTATTTTAGTTATTCTCGGGGTACTCTGTATAACAAATAAACATATTGGAGAAGTGTTAGCTCCAGTTGGTAGAATTCTTAGAAGTCAATTTCAAGTGATGCAAGGGGATTATAAAGATTGGAGATCCAAAAGAACGGCTGAACAAACAGAAAAGAAAAAAACAACAAGAAGTACAAGAAGCAAACGTGCTGCAGAACAAGAAGAAGTGATTGAGCCGATGGAAGAAATCCAAATTGATCCGCCAATTATTTCAAATTTCACTGAGAATTATCCTGCAAATGAAGAAGAGGATAAACGAATCGAAGTAGAGCAAGAAGATTTGATCACTTCACCGTTTATTGAAGAGACTCCACCAATTGAAGAATCAAAGAAAAAGCGTGGAGAAAAAATCGTTGAATCGTTAGAGAGTGAAGCGCAAGCACCTCCTATGCAATTTTCAAATGTAGAAAATAAAGATTACAAGCTTCCTTCACTTGATATATTAAAATTTCCAAAGAATAAGCAAGTTACAAATGAAAATGCGGAAATTTATGAGAATGCTCGTAAATTAGAACGTACATTCCAAAGTTTCGGAGTGAAAGCGAAAGTAACAAAAGTGCATAGAGGTCCTGCAGTTACAAAATATGAAGTGTATCCTGATATGGGGGTAAAGGTAAGCAAAATTGTCAGTTTAAGTGATGATTTAGCCCTTGCATTAGCTGCAAAGGACATTCGTATTGAGGCGCCAATTCCCGGGAAATCAGCTGTAGGGATCGAAGTTCCGAACTCAGAAGTTTCGATGGTAACGCTGAGGGAAGTTCTTGATTCTAAGGCTAACAATCATCCGGAAGAGAAGTTGTTAATTGGTCTTGGCCGAGATATTACAGGTGAAGCTGTATTAGCCCGTTTAAATAAAATGCCCCATTTACTCGTAGCTGGTGCGACAGGGAGCGGGAAAAGTGTATGTATTAACGGTATTATTGTTAGTATTTTAATGCGTGCAAAACCACATGAAGTAAAATTAATGATGATTGACCCGAAAATGGTAGAGTTAAATGTATATAACGGTGTGCCTCATTTGTTAACACCAGTTGTAACTGATCCGAAAAAAGCATCGCAAGCATTGAAAAAAGTTGTGAGTGAGATGGAACGTCGTTATGAATTGTTTGCTCATAGTGGTACACGTAACATTGAAGGATACAACGATTATATAAAAGAGCATAATAGTCAATCAGAAGCGAAACAACCCGAATTACCGTATATTGTAGTAATTGTGGACGAGTTAGCAGATTTAATGATGGTTGCTTCGTCTGATGTAGAGGATGCGATTATGCGTCTAGCGCAAATGGCTCGTGCTGCTGGTATTCATTTAATTATTGCAACGCAACGTCCGTCAGTTGACGTTATTACGGGTGTTATTAAAGCGAATATTCCATCACGTATTGCATTCGCTGTATCTTCTCAAACAGATTCTCGTACAATTCTTGACGGTGGTGGTGCAGAGAAGCTACTAGGTCGTGGCGACATGCTGTTTATACCAATTGGTGCATCGAAACCTGTACGTGTACAAGGTGCATTTTTATCAGATGATGAAGTTGAGAGAGTTGTAGAATATGTTATTGGACAGCAAAAAGCACAATATCAAGAAGATATGATTCCGCAAGATGTTCCTGATACGAAGCAGGAAGTAGAAGATGAATTATATGATGAAGCGGTTCAACTTGTAGTGGAAATGCAAACAGCATCTGTTTCTATGCTACAACGTAGGTTTAGAGTAGGTTATACGCGAGCTGCTCGTCTAATTGATGCAATGGAAATGAATGGTGTAGTAGGTCCATATGAAGGTAGTAAACCGAGAGAAGTACTCATTAATGATGTACAAGAAAAAAGTTCTTAAAAAAAGCCTAATTGTTTTTACAATTAGGCTTTTTTATATAGTGTTTTTGTTATATACTATACTCAGCAATAAAGAAAGGGCTTACATTTAGAGGGTATCTTTAGAATACGAATACTTTGAGTATGTTTTATGTAAATGTTCGATATTTAATGTAGAAAAATGTTGGATTTTGTTGACACGTATGAGAGCAAGTGGTAAGATTACTTCGAAAAGAATCACTGCCTCATATAATCTTGGAGATAAGGTCCATAAGTTTCTACCTGGCAACCATGAATTGCTAGACTATGAGGGGAAAAGTGTGTAACAAAGGATGTAAAGGATCTTTGTGCCGAACTTTTTCTCGAAATGAGGAATGTTTATGGTGCAAAGTTTTTTTTATACAGTAAAGAGTGAAAATTTCATTTTAAAAAATTATTATTATTTATTCGACAATTGCGCTTATTTTTAGTGGTTAGTCATTTGTACTATGTTGTAAGTTGAAAAAAGAGAAAAGAAGTCTTACATCAGAGGTCGAATAATTGAAATGCGGGGGAGTCTTATGTCAGTAAAATCCGATAGTCGTCACCTATATTTACGGGTGATTGATCACATCAAAGAAAAAATTAAAGATGGGGCTTATAAAGAACGACAAAAGTTACCATCAGAGTTTGATTTAGCGAAAGAACTTGGCGTAAGTAGAGCGACTTTAAGGGAAGCGTTACGTATTTTAGAAGAAGAAAATGTTGTCATTCGTAGACATGGTGTAGGGACATTTGTAAATGCAAAGCCATTATTTTCTTCTGGAATAGAACAACTTTCTAGTATTACAGATATGATTTCTAGTGTGGGGAAAACACCAGGAACGATCTTTTTATCATCATCTACTACAACTTTAACAGAAGAGGAAAAAGAGAAGTTTAATAGTGAAGATGGTTTCAATGCAGTGATGATTGAACGCGTGCGTACAGCAGATGGGGAACCTGTTGTATATTGTATCGATAAACTTGCAAAAGAAATATTGCCAGATTTATCGGGTTACAATGAGGAGTCATTATTAACGGTGATACATAATAACACGCATAAGCGCATAACATATGCGGTTGCTCATATTGAGCCAATTGGCTATCACCCTAAAATCTCACCGATTTTAGAATGTGAGCCTGAAACAGCACTGCTTGTATTAAAACAAATGCACTATGATCAAAATGATGAGCCAATCTTATATTCTATCAATTACTTTAGAGCTGATAAGTTTAGCTTCCATGTATTAAGAAAGCGTATGTAGGTAAGTTCCTTTTTAGGGAGGTGACAGCAAGAAGTAAGGAACAGCAGCGAAAGAATAAAAAAATATATATCATTTTTGGAGGGGTTTCTAGTATGAAGAAAAAAGCAGGTCTTTTATTATCATTAACATTAGCAGCAAGTACAGTTTTAGGTGCATGTGGTAACTCGGATAAGGCAAGCAGTGACAAGAAAGACACGAAAGACTTCAAGGTCGGTATGGTAACGGATGTTGGGGGCGTTGATGACAAATCGTTCAACCAATCGTCTTGGGAAGGACTAAAAAAGTTTGGTAAAGATAACGGATTAAAGGAAAAGACAAATTATCGTTACCTACAGTCTGAAAAAGAAGCGGATTATATTCCAAACTTAAAGAAATTTTCAAAAGATAAGTATGATTTATCTTTCGGAATTGGTTATAAATTAGAAGGTGCAATTAAAGAAGTAGCAAAAGAATCTCCAAAACAACAATTTGCAATCGTTGATACTGTAGTAGATGCACCAAACGTAACGAGCATTACATTTAAAGATCATGAAGGATCATTCCTTGTAGGTGCGGTAGCAGCTATGTCAACAAAATCGAATAAAGTAGGATTTGTTGGTGGGATGAAGAGTGATTTAATTAGTAAATTCGAAAATGGATTTAAAGCGGGTGCAAAAGCAGTAAATCCAAACATTGAAATCGTATCTGAATATGCAGAAGCATTCGATAAACCTGAAAAAGGTACAGTTCTTGCATCAGCAATGTATGGTCAAGGCGTAGACGTAATTTATCATGCTGCTGGTGGTACAGGTAACGGTGTATTCACTGAAGCGAAAAACCGTAAGAAAAAAGGTGAAAATGTTTGGGTAATCGGTGTTGACCGTGATCAAAACCAAGAAGGTATGCCTGAAAACGTAACATTAACTTCAATGGTAAAACGTGTAGATATCGCTGTTGAAAAAGTAGCGCAAGAAGCGAAAGACGGTAAGTTAAAAGGCGGTAAAGTAGAAGCGTTTGGTTTAAAAGATGACGGTATTGGTATTTCAAAAACAACTGATAACGTGAAAAAAGTTAACCCTGAAATTTTAACAAAAGTAGAAGAATTTGAAAAGAAAATTACAGACGGTGAAATTAAAGTACCGGCTACAGATAAAGAGTATAAAGAATATGAAGCTTCTCTAAAAAAATAAATAGAGAAATAGCAAAGGTTAGTTCATAGAACTAACCTTTGTATGTATAAAACTTCCGAATTGCTTAATAAGTTAATAGTGTAATAGGGAATGTTCCCTGTTAAAAGGAGGAACACAATGGAATACGTAATTGAGATGAATAACATTACGAAAGTATTCCCAGGCATTGTAGCGAATGATGATATTACGCTGCAAGTAAAGCAGGGTGAGATACATGCTTTACTTGGAGAAAATGGTGCAGGGAAATCCACATTGATGAATGTACTATTTGGTTTGTACCAACCAGAACAAGGTGAAATTAAAATTAAAGGAAAGTCTGTAAATATTACCAATCCGAATGTGGCAAATGACCTTGGTATTGGAATGGTTCATCAGCACTTTATGCTTGTTCATAATTTTACAGTTACAGAGAATATTATTCTCGGAAATGAACCGAGGAAAAAAGGGAAAATTGCTGTTGAGGAAGCTGCTAAAGAAATTCAAAAACTGTCTGAACAATACGGTTTAGCTGTAGATCCATATGCGAAAATACAGGATATTTCAGTGGGTATGCAACAGCGTGTTGAGATTTTGAAAACTCTTTACCGCGGTGCAGAAATTTTAATATTTGATGAACCGACAGCTGTGTTAACACCACAAGAAATTCATGAGCTAATTCAAATTATGAAAAAGCTTGTGCAAGAAGGAAAATCTATTGTTCTTATTACACATAAGTTGAAAGAAATTATGGAAGTTTGCGATCGTTGTACGATTATTCGTAAAGGAAAAGGAATTGGAACTGTTGACGTTGCAAATACGGATGAAAATAAACTTGCAGAATTAATGGTCGGACGTCAAGTGAATTTTAAAACAGAAAAAATAGACGCGAAACCAAAAGAAGAGGTACTTTCAATTGCAAATCTTGTTGTTCACGATGCACGTCAACTACCTGCTGTAAAAGGCCTTGACTTAACTGTTCGTGCGGGGGAAATTGTTGGGATTGCAGGGATTGATGGAAATGGACAAAGTGAATTAATAGAAGCAATTACTGGTTTACGAAAAGTTGAGTCAGGTTCTATTGCAATTAAAGGGAAAGAAATAACAAATTGGCCTGTTAGAAGAATAACAGAAGAAGGAATTGGTCATATTCCAGAAGATCGTCATAAACACGGACTCGTCCTTGATTTTTCTGTTAGAGATAATATAGTTCTGCAAACGTACTATAAGAATCCGTTTTCAAAGAAAGGGATTTTAAATTTCAGCAAAATTACAGAAAAAGCAAAGGCTCTTATTGAACAGTTTGATGTACGTACACCTAGTGAGCAAACTTTAGCACGCGCTCTATCTGGGGGAAATCAACAAAAAGCAATTATTGCACGTGAAGTAGACCGTGATCCAGATTTATTAATCGCAGCACAGCCAACACGTGGTTTAGATGTAGGAGCAATTGAATTTATTCATAAGAGATTAATAGAGCAAAGGGATAAAGGGAAAGGTGTATTACTTTTATCACTAGAGTTAGATGAAATCTTAAATGTTAGCGATCGAATTGCTGTTATTTATGAAGGGAAAATTGTAGCAATAGTTGATGCGAAAGAAACGAATGAACAACAGCTTGGATTGTTAATGGCTGGAGGAACAAAGAAGGAGCAGGTGGGTACAAATGGCTAAAAAACTTTTAACAGAACGAACGATAAATATTTTAGTCCCAGTACTATCCGTTATTTTTGGCTTACTTGTCGGAGCGATTGTAATGTTAGTTAGTGGTTATGATCCAATTGTAGGTTATAGTGCACTTTGGACAGGGATGTTCGGTAGCGCAAGTGCGATTGGTGAAACGCTTCGTACAATGATACCGCTTATTCTTGCTGGTTTATCAGTGGCGTTTGCATTTCGTACAGGTTTATTTAATATCGGGGTAGAGGGTCAATTGCTAGTTGGTTGGCTTGCAGCGGTTTGGTTCGGTTATGCAGTTTCACTACCAGCTTTCCTTCATATTCCATTATCTATTTTATTCGCAGCATTGGTAGGAGGAATTTGGGGCTTCATTCCTGGATATTTAAAAGGAAAGTTTCAAGTTAATGAGGTTATTGTAACAATTATGATGAACTATATCGCATTATATGTAACATATGACATCATTAAGCGCTTTTTACATGAAGGTAATGATAAAACGTATGACATTAAAGAGAGTGCATCACTATCTTCAGACTGGCTTGCTAGCATTACTGATGGCTCGCGTCTTCACTGGGGAATTATTGTAGCAATATTAATCGCTATTTTAATGTGGTTCTTATTAGATCGAACAACTTTAGGCTACGAATTAAAGTCGGTAGGATTTAATCAGCATGCTTCTCAATATGCAGGTATGAAAGTTTCTCGTAATGTAGTATTCTCCATGACAATTGCTGGTGCATTTGCGGGGATTGGTGGAGCGATGGAAGGATTAGGAACATTCCAGAGTATGACCGCGATGTCTTCGTTTACAGGAGTAGGATTTGATGGGATTGCCGTAGCATTACTTGGAGGGAATAATCCGTTTGGTATAATCCTTTCAGCTTTATTATTTGGTGGTTTGAAAAGTGCTTCCCCTCAAATGAACTTTGAGGCAGATGTACCATCAGAGCTTATTAATGTAATTATTGCATGTATCATCTTCTTTGTTGCATGTAGTTATGTGTTAAGATGGGCGCTTACACGCATGAGCAAGGAGGGGAAATAAATGAGCTTTTTAGATATATTAGCCATTCTTGTGACGGGTACGTTATATACATCGGCACCTATCATTTTCACAGCACTAGGTGGAGTATTTAGTGAACGATCGGGTGTTGTAAATATCGGATTAGAAGGACTAATGCTATTTGGTGCATTTATTGGAGTTGTTACAAACTTATTAATGGGTGATACTTGGGGAACGATGACCCCGTGGATTGCGTTATTATTTGCGGCAATTGGTAGTGGATTATTTGCATTACTTCATGCGGTAGCTTCTATTACATTCCGAGCAGATCAAGTTGTAAGTGGTGTAGCAATTAACTTCTTATCCCTTGGTTTAACGGTATTTGCAATTAAGAAGATTTTTGATAAAGGGCAGACTGACTTTATTCAGTATCGTATTGAAAAGATTGATATTCCAGGCCTTTCGGATATTCCGGTTTTAGGGAAAATATTTTTCTCGAATGTACCAATAACGTCGTATATTGCCATTATTTTAGCATTCGTTGTTTGGTATGTTATTTATAAAACACCGTTCGGTCTTCGTCTACGTGCTGTTGGTGAACACCCAATGGCAGCGGATACGATGGGGATTAACGTATATAAAATGCGCTATATTGGAGTCTGTATTTCAGGAGTGTTTGCTGGAATTGGTGGAGCGATTTTTGCAATGTCAATTTCTAATAACTTCTCAGGGGCAACTATTACAGGACAAGGTTTCTTAGCTTTAGCTGCTATGATTTTTGGAAAGTGGAATCCACTAGGCGCACTAGGTGCAGCTCTATTCTTTGGTTTTGCGCAATCTCTTAGTGTAACGGGCGGAACAATTCCTGTATTAGATCAAATTCCAAGTGTTTTATTAACGATATTACCATATGTATTCACAATCTTAGCGCTTGTTGGTTTTGTAGGTCGTTCTGAAGCTCCGAAAGCATTAGGAACTCCTTATGAAAAAGGAAAACGATAAGTATTTTATAAGTATAAAAAAGCTCGCACATTAGTGTGGGCTTTTTTACATAGAATATATTTAATACGGAATTTTACTATGTTCCTTACATATTAAAGTTTTTAGAAAGAATCATATGTAAGCATAATAAGGGAGAAAAGTTGATTTTTTATTTCTAAAAACTGTATATTGAAGAGGAATATTCCTATATACGTAAAGGAGGGCTATAAATGAAACTAATGGAACAACAACTACATGAGTTAGGTGGTTTGCGCGTACATATTATTCCGACTGATAAATATAAAACGAATACCTTTGTATTTCGTTTTAAAGCGCCTTTAAATGAGGAGACGGTGACAGAGCGTGCCCTATTGCCATACGTATTGCAAAGTGCCACAGAAAAATTACCTTCTGTAATTCGTCTTCGTCAATATTTAGAAGAATTATACGGGTCTTCTTTAGCGGTAGATGTAAGTAAAAAAGGGGAAGACCATATTATCTCCATTTATGTAGACATTGCAAATGAAGTTTATTTACATGATGCACCACCGTTATTTGAAAAAGCGCTTTCTATGTTGTCTGATATTGTGTTACATCCAGCAACCGAGGGGAACGGTTTCCTATCTTCTATCGTAGAAAGTGAAAAAAGAGCACTGTTACAGAGAATTGAAGCTACTTATGATGATAAAATGCGTTATGCAAACGAGCGTTTAATTGAAGAAATGTGCAAAGTAGAACCGTATCGTTTAAGTGCAAATGGAAAAAAAGAGAGTGTTACGTCTATTACAAATGAAAGTCTGTATCAATATTATCAAAAGGTGTTAGCAGAAGATGAAATGGATCTATATATTATTGGTGATATTTCAGCAAACGCCGTTGATCTTGTAAGTAAGTATTTTTCTATTTCAGCTCGTCCAGTGAGAGAAAGAAATGTACTCCTTCATAGACGAAATAATGAAGAAAAAGAAGTTGTTGAAAAACAAGAATTAAAACAAAGTAAATTACACATCGGTTATCGTACATTTGTCACATATAAAGATGAAGATTATTTTGCATTGCAATTGTTCAATGGATTGTTTGGTGGTTTTTCTCATTCGAAGTTATTCGTAAATGTGCGTGAAAAAAATAGTTTAGCGTACTATGCAGCATCGCGCTTTGAAAGTCATAAAGGTTTATTATTTGTTATGTCAGGAATCGAAGCGAAAAATTATGAAAAAGCAGTTGAGATTATTAAAGAACAAATGCTTACGATGCAAAACGGAGAGTTTTCTGAAGAAGAAATACATCAAACAAAAAGTGTCATCCAAAATCAAATATTAGAGGCGATTGATACACCGCGTGGATTTGTAGAAATGCTATATCATGGTATTATTTCAGATCGTACACGTCCAGTTGAAGAATGGCTTACAGGTATAGAAAGTGTAACAAAAGAAGAAATTGTAAAAGTAGCTAAAAATATTGAACTAGATACAATTTACTTTTTACAAGGAACGGAGGGAGAGTAAATGGAAAAAATTGTTTATGAGCAATTAAAAGAAACACTCTATTATGAAAAACTTCCTAATGGATTAGATGTATATGTTTTACCGAAACAAGGATTTAATAAAACATTTGCGACGTTTACGACGAAATATGGTTCAGTAGATAATACATTTGTACCATTGGGGAAAGAAGAAATGATTCGTGTGCCTGATGGGATTGCACATTTTCTTGAGCATAAATTATTTGAAAAAGAAGATCACGATGCTTTCCAATTGTTTAGTAAACAAGGAGCATCGGCAAATGCTTTTACATCCTTCACACGAACAGCTTACCTTTTTTCATGTACTTCAAACGTAGAACAAAATTTAAATACATTGCTAAACTTCGTACAAGAGCCTTATTTCTCTGAAAAAACAGTTGAAAAAGAGAAGGGGATTATTGGGCAAGAAATTCAAATGTATCAAGATAACCCAGATTGGCGTTTGTACTTTGGGTTAATTGATAGCTTGTTTGTAAAACACCCAATTAAAATTGATATTGCAGGCACAATCGAATCTATTAGTAAAATTACGAAAGATTTATTATATGAATGTTATGAAACATTTTATCATCCGAGCAATATGTTATTATTTGTTGTGGGTGCAATTGATCCAGAGAAAACAATGGATTTAGTACGTGAAAATCAAGCGGAAAAAGATTATAAAAACCAGCCAGAAATTGTGCGTTCATTTGAAGAGGAACCAAATGAGGTAAATGAAAAGAAAAAAATTATTTCAATGCCTGTGCAAACACCGAAATGTTTAGTTGGTATTAAAGCGACTAATTTAAAAGAAAAGGGGCAAGCGCTTTTAAAACAAGAAATTGCGCTTACGTTACTCTTAGATTATTTATTTGGAAAAAGTTCTGTTCATTACGAAGCTTTATATAATGAAGGACTTATTGATGATTCATTCTCGTATGACTATACAGAAGAAAATAACTTCGGTTTTGCAATGGTTGGTGGTGATACGAAACAACCTGATGAATTGGCAGATCGTTTAAAAGATATTTTATTAAAAACAGATTATGATCAATTAGATGCGGCGGCATTAGAACGAGTGAAGAAAAAGAAAATTGGTGGTTTTTTACGCTCGTTGAATTCACCAGAATATATTGCAAATCAATTTACACGATATGCGTTTAATGAATCTAGTCTATTTGATGCATTGACTGTATTAGAAGGGCTAACCGTTCAAGACTTACAAGAAGTAGCAAAATTATTGTTATCAGAAGAAAAAATGAGTGTTTGTCAGGTGTTACCGAAAAAATAACATTTTAAAGATACCCTCATCTTATCATTGAAAAATTGTAAGATGAGGGTATTATTTAGTTGTGTGAAAATTGAACTTGTAGAGATAAGAGAGGGAATTTATGAAAAAGTATGCGTTAGTAACTGGAGGGAGCGGAGGGATTGGCTCTGCTATTTCGAAACAATTAATTCAAGATGGATATACAGTTTATGTTCATTACAATAACAGTGAAGGAAAGGTATTGGAATTGCAGAAAGCATGGGGAGAAGTTATCCCTGTTCAAGCGAATTTGGCTTCTAGTGATGGAGCAGAGCAATTGTGGGGACAAATTGAACACCCTATTGATGTTATTGTATACGCAGCTGGGAAGAGTATTTTTGGACTAGTAACAGATGTAACAAACGAAGAATTGGGTTATATGGTAGAACTTCAAGTGAAGAACGTATATAAATTACTTTCAATGGCACTTCCGCCTATGATCGGGAGGAGAAGTGGTAATATTGTAATTATTTCATCTATATGGGGACAAATAGGGGCTTCTTGTGAAGTGCTGTATTCAATGGTAAAAGGGGCGCAAAATTCATATGTGAAAGCTTTAGCGAAAGAAGTTTCTTTAAGTGGATTACGTGTGAATGCAGTAGCACCAGGAGCAATTGAAACGGAAATGTTAAGTGTTTTTTCTGAAGAAGATAAAATGGGAATTGCTGAAGATATACCATTAGGTAGAATAGGATTACCAGAAGAAGTAGCAAAAACAGTTTCATTCCTCGTATCACCAGGAGCATCATACATAACTGGACAAATCATCGGAGTGAATGGCGGTTGGCACTGCTAAAAATTTCTTACATAAAAAATGAACAGTTGCACAAATTAAGGATGATTTTATTACTCAATAGTGAGGTGCTTAATTATGTCAGTATTAGATAATTTTGATCAGTGGAAGAGCTTTTTAGGAGATCGTTTAGAGCAAGCGCAAGGAAAAGGTTTAGACGGCGGTGCGGTATCAGATATGGCATTTCGTGTTGGCGACTACCTTGCTAATGAAGTAGAAGGGCGCAATGACCAAGAGAAATTATTAGCTGAGCTTTGGAAAGTTGCTGATGAACAGGAGCAACATACAATTGCAAACTTAATGGTTAAGTTTGTACAACATAAGTAAAAGTAGAGAGGAGATTCTCCTCTCTACTTTTTTTGTATAATAATTACACAGGATAGATTATACATTTAGCTTCCCTATTAAGGTGAAATCATATAATATAGTACGTAGGTGTAAAGTAAGCAAGGGGAGTGATCTTGGATGATTGAATGGTATTTTGAATATGAAATACATAAAAACCGACCTGGCTTGCTTGGTGACGTTTCTTCGTTAATCGGTATGCTCGGCATTAATATTGTCACAATTAATGGTGTAGATAATGCACGACGTGGGTTACTTCTTATGTGTGATAATCAAGAGCAAATCTCTAGACTTGAATCAATTTTAAATACGATGGATAACATAACGGTAACGAAATATCGTCCGCCCAAGCTAAGAGATAAGCTAGCGGTTAGGCATGGTAGGTACATACAACGAGATGCAGATGATAAGAAAACATTTCGATTTGTGCGTGATGAATTAGGCTTACTTGTAGACTTTATGGCAGAAATTATGAAAAAAGAAGGCCATAAACTAATTGGGATACGCGGAATGCCTCGTGTCGGAAAAACAGAATCCATTGTTGCTGCAAGTGTTTGTGCAAATAAAAGGTGGTTATTTGTATCATCTACTCTTATTAAGCAAACTGTTCGTAGTCAATTAATTGAAGATGAGTATAGCGATGACAATATTTTCATCCTAGATGGAATTGTGTCAACGAAGCGTGCCAACGAAAGACATTGGCAGCTCGTTCGTGAAATTATGAGATTGCCTGCAACGAAAGTTGTGGAACATCCTGATGTATTTGTGAGTCAGTCAGAATACACATTGGATGATTTTGATTATATTATCGAGTTGCGTAACGATTATGATGAAGAAATTCAATATAATTTAGTAGATGAAATTGAGCAAGGTACGCAAAATAATTTCTCTATGTTTGACTTTTAAAGAAATATTGAGGTGTTAGTAGTGACGGAATTGGGACAAAAGCTGAAAGAAGCAAGAGAAGCGAAAGGCTTGTCTATTGATCAGCTGCATGAAATTACAAAAATTCAAAAACGCCATCTAGTGGCAATTGAAGAAGGCAATTATGATGTATTGCCAGGAGCTTTTTATGCGCGTGCATTCATTAAACAATACGCAGATGCTGTTGGATTAAATGGAGAGGAACTGCTTGTAGAACATCAGAGTACGATACCACAATCTGAAAGGCGTGAAGTTCCACAAGTATCAACGGGACAAAAAACACAAGAAACAATGCAAAAATCTTCATCATGGCCAGTTGCAGATCACATGCCGAAAATCTTAGTTGCGCTGTTAGTAATCGCGGTTGGAGTCGTAATCTGGTTTGTGTTTCAAGCGTTAACTGGAAAAGATGATGAAAAAGTTCCGAGTGCTCAAAGTGAGAAAATTGAAGTTCAAAAAGCGAAAGATTCTCCGTTAGATACGAAGAAAGCGGAAGAGCCAAAGAAAGAAGAGCCAAAGAAAGAAGAGCCAAAGAAAGAAGAACCAAAGAAAGAGGAGCAGCCAGCACCACCAACTGGACAGCAAGAAGTGAAAGTAGTTGGAACAACTGGTAAGGTATCTACTTTGGAAATTCATAATAATAAAACGTTAGAATTGGAAATTTCAGCGAAGGGTGCAAGTTATGTAGATGTTAAGGATGATGCGGGTAATGAAATTCTAAACACTACAGTACAAAGCGGTCAAACAGAGAAACGCGATGTATCAACATTAAAAGAAGTACGACTTAATATTGGAAGTGCACCGAATGTTGAAATTAAACTGAATGGCCAAGTGCTTGCTTTCCCGTTAGATCCACAAAAAGAATATCACCAAAGATTGGTGATTAAAAACCAAGGGATAGAGCAACCTGCACAATAACAGTCATCGCTTCGATGACTTTTTTTTCGATGAACAAATGTTTTTGATATGATGGAGGAATAGCTGTGAATTTACCAAATAAAATTACAATATCTAGAATCTTCTTAATTCCAATTTTTATGGTAATTATGTTAGCGCCCTTTGATTGGGGTTCATACAAAATTGGTGATGTTGATTTGCCAATTCAACATTTAGTAGGGGCACTTATCTTTATCATTGCTTCAGCTACAGATTGGATTGATGGACATTACGCAAGAAAGTATAATCTTGTAACGAATTTAGGAAAGTTTCTTGACCCATTAGCTGATAAATTACTTGTTTCAGCAGCACTTATTACATTGGTAGAGATGCAATATGTACCGGCTTGGATTGTTATTGTAATTATCAGTCGTGAGTTTGCTGTAACAGGTTTACGTCTTGTACTTGCTGGAACAGGGGAAGTAGTTGCGGCAAATCAGCTAGGGAAAATTAAGACATGGACACAAATTATTGCGATTGCAGCATATTTATTACACGATGTACCTTTAAATTTAATCCATATTCCAGTTGCTGATATCTTCATATGGATTGCATTAATCTTTACTGTTATTTCAGGATGGGATTATTTCTGGAAAAATAGAGCTGCTTTTGTAAACTCAAAATAGAAGTTTATGGGGGAATTAGGATGAATGCTGAGATTATTGCGGTTGGAACTGAATTATTACTTGGACAAATTGCAAATACAAATGCCCAGTTTTTATCTGAAAAGTTAGCTTCAATTGGAATTAACGTGTACTATCATACTGTTGTTGGTGATAATAATAAGCGACTGCAAAAGGCGATTGAAGCTGCGGAAGAACGTGCTGATATACTTATTTTTACAGGTGGATTAGGACCGACAAAAGATGATTTAACGAAAGAAACGATAGCGGCTAGTTTAGATGAAGCGCTTGTGTATGATGAAAAGGCATTAGCCTTAATAAGTAATTACTTTAAGCGTACAGGCCGTGAATTTACGGAGAATAATAAAAAGCAAGCGCTCGTCTTAAATGGAGCAACAGTATTTGCAAATGACCACGGTATGGCGCCTGGTATGGGGGTAAATAAGAACGGAAAAGTTTATATTTTATTACCAGGGCCGCCAAAAGAAATGAAACCAATGTATGTAAGTTACGTGGAGCCTTTTTTACGTAATTTTACAACAGGAGAAAACATTTATTCCCGTGTGCTTCGTTTCTTCGGTATCGGGGAGTCCCAATTAGAGGTGAAAGTTCAAGATTTAATTGATGGACAAACAAACCCAACAATCGCCCCGCTAGCAAATGATGGAGAAGTGACATTACGTTTAACCGCTAAGCATCAAAATGTTAGCGAAGCGGAGAAACTAATTCAACATGTGGAAGATTTGATTTTAGAAAGGGTAGGAGAATTTTTCTACGGATATGACCAAGAATTTTTGCATTATAAGGCAATCGAGTTATTGAAGAGAAAAGGGTTAACTTTAGCATGTGCAGAAAGTTTAACAGGTGGTCTTTTTGGAAATCAAGTAACTGAAAATGCTGGTGTTTCTTCTGTATTTAAAGGCGGTGTCATTTGTTATCATAATGATGTGAAGCAACATGTATTGCGTGTGCCTGAAGAAGTGTTGCATACTGATGGTGCAGTTAGTAAAGAATGTGCTCGTTATCTTGCTGAAAATGTTAAGGATTTATTAAAAGCGGATATCGGAATTAGTTTCACTGGGGTAGCAGGGCCAGATGCTTCAGAACAGAAAGAGCCAGGAACAGTATTTGTTGGATTGGCGATTAAAGGTGAACAAACTGCAGTTTTTCCTCTTAATTTAAGTGGAAGTCGTCAACAAATTAGAGAACGCTCGACAAAATATGGATTTTATCATTTATATAAAAAGCTAGAAGAGATATAAGTTTCTTCTAGCTTTTTTTATAGTTAAATTACGTATTTATGTAATGGAAAATAAAAAAATCGAATAAATGTTCGATTTTTGTTGGCAAATTGAATTGAAAATAGGTATAATAAGATTAGCAATTCAGTTAAGGAGGAATTTTGAATGAGTGATCGTCAAGCGGCATTAGATATGGCGTTAAAACAAATAGAGAAGCAATTTGGTAAAGGTTCAATTATGAAATTAGGAGAACAAGCGGAACGTAGAATTTCTACAATTTCAAGTGGTTCTTTAGCACTTGATGTGGCATTAGGGGTAGGCGGATACCCACGTGGCCGTATTATCGAAATTTACGGACCTGAAAGTTCAGGTAAAACGACAGTTTCATTACATGCAATTGCAGAAGTACAACGTCAAGGTGGACAAGCAGCATTCATCGATGCGGAGCACGCAATGGATCCTGTATATGCACAAAAATTAGGCGTTAACATAGATGAATTACTATTATCACAGCCTGATACAGGGGAGCAAGGATTAGAAATCGCGGAAGCTCTTGTACGAAGTGGTGCGGTTGACATTATCGTAATTGACTCTGTAGCAGCTCTTGTACCGAAAGCAGAGATTGAAGGCGACATGGGTGACTCACACGTAGGTTTACAAGCACGTTTAATGTCACAAGCACTTCGTAAGCTTTCAGGAGCAATCAACAAATCAAAAACAATTGCAATCTTTATTAACCAAATTCGTGAAAAAGTTGGGGTTATGTTCGGAAACCCAGAAACAACTCCAGGTGGTCGTGCGTTGAAATTCTATTCAACTGTCCGTCTTGAAGTGCGTCGTGCGGAGCAATTAAAGCAAGGTAACGACATCGTTGGTAATAAAACAAAAGTAAAAGTAGTGAAAAATAAAGTAGCGCCACCATTCCGTGTTGCTGAAGTTGATATTATGTACGGAGAAGGTATTTCAAGAGAGGGTGAAATCTTGGATATGGCTTCTGAGCTTGATATCGTTCAAAAGAGCGGTGCTTGGTATTCTTATAATGAAGAACGTTTAGGACAAGGTCGTGAAAATTCGAAGCAATTCTTAAAAGAGAATACGGACTTAAGAGAGGAAATTGCCTTCTTTGTTCGTGATCATCACGGAATTGGTGAAGATTCTGGTGTGGAAGACACGGAAGATGCAACTCTTCAAGATTAAAAAATAAAAGACACGGGTCCCGTGTCTTTTATTTTTTTACCTTCTATTAAAGGGGTATCTATCGTAGTGGTTAAAATATTTTTTTGACTCAAATGGGATGTGTAAAGAGGAATATTCATACGTTTTAAGGGAATAAAATGGTATTTACTAAGGTTTTCCAGGATAGTATGCTATCAATTTTTCAAATTCAGATAACATTAAGGACTGAAGGTAAAGAAAGTAAAAGTAGACAACGCTTGACAATGAAAATTACGATAGATACAATGAGAATGTATATTTTTTCTTATATACGATATACTCTTCTCAAGAAGAGAAGTAATATTCGGAGTAAGGTTTAAATCTTACCGAAATAATAATATGACATTTTAATTGTGAAATGAAGAAAGTCCCTTAAAAAAGCGGGACGACGGTCTTTGCTGTATATTGTAATTTAATGTACATGCCGACAGTCTTTTTTCATTCATAGCAAGGGGAGGTGAAATCATGAGTAGTACAGTTTGGATACTCATCTCCATTTTGCTTGCAACAACAGTCGGTGCAGTTGTTGGCTTTTTTGTTCGAAAGTCTATTGCTGAAGCGAAGATTAATGGTGCGGCTAATGAAGCGAAACGTATTTTAGACGAAGCGAATCGTGAGGCTGAAGCACTTAAGAAAGAAGCGCTTTTAGAAGCAAAGGATGAAATTCATACACTTCGTACAGAAGCTGAATTAGAAATTCGTGACCGTAGAAGCGAATTACAAAAACAAGAAAATCGTTTAATGCAAAAAGAAGAGAACCTTGATCGTAAAGACGAAACGCTCGATAAACGCGAGCAGCAGTTAGAGAAGAAAGAGGAATCTCTTGTAGCGAGACAACAACAGATTGAAGAGTTGGAAAGCAAAGTGGGAGAGTTAGTTCAAAAGCAACAAACAGAATTAGAGCGCATTTCCAATCTGACACGCGAACAAGCGAAAGCAATTATTCTTGGTAAAGTAGAAAATGAAGTTTCTCATGAAATCGCTGTTATGGTAAAAGAAAGTGAAGTTCGCGCGAAAGAAGAAGCGGATAAGAAAGCAAAAGAGATTTTATCTCTTGCAATGCAAAGATGTGCAGCTGATCATGTTGCTGAAACAACCGTTTCGGTTGTAAATCTTCCAAATGACGAAATGAAGGGACGTATTATCGGGCGTGAAGGTCGTAATATTCGTACGTTAGAAACGTTAACGGGTATTGACTTAATTATCGATGATACACCAGAGGCGGTAATTCTTTCTGGATTCGATCCAATTCGTCGTGAAACAGCTCGTATCGCTCTTGATAAACTAGTACAGGACGGACGTATTCACCCAGCGCGTATTGAAGAGATGGTCGAAAAATCAAGACGTGAAGTGGACGAGTATATTCGCGAAGTCGGAGAGCAAACAACGTTTGAAGTGGGTGTTCACGGATTACACCCAGATTTAATTAAAATTTTAGGTCGTTTAAAATACCGTACAAGTTATGGACAAAACGTCTTAAAACACTCTATGGAAGTTGCATATTTAACTGGACTTATGGCAGCAGAGCTTGGTGAGGATGAAAAACTAGCAAGACGTGCTGGTCTATTACATGATATCGGAAAAGCGATTGACCATGAAGTAGAAGGTAGCCACGTTGAAATTGGTGTTGAACTCGCAACGAAATATAAAGAGCATCCTGTAGTTATAAACAGTATCGCATCTCACCATGGTGACACAGAACCAACTTCTATCATTGCAGTTTTAGTTGCAGCAGCAGATGCTTTATCAGCTGCAAGACCGGGAGCTCGTAGTGAAACGCTTGAAAACTACATTCGTCGTCTTGAAAAGTTAGAAGAGATTTCAGAGTCTTATGAAGGCGTTGAAAAATCATTTGCAATTCAAGCAGGACGTGAAGTTCGTATTTTGGTAAAACCAGATACAATCGATGACTTAGAAGCTCATCGTTTAGCTCGTGATATCCGAAAACGTATTGAAAATGAACTGGATTACCCAGGACATATTAAAGTAACTGTTATTCGTGAAACACGTGCAGTGGAATACGCAAAATAAAGTGGTGAAACACCACTTTATTTTTTTGTGTTGGAATTGGATAAAATAAAGACAGTTATTTAGCATAAAAGTGAAACAAACTTATAATAAACATATTATAAGGAATTTACTTGATGCTATAGCAATAAAAAATGCAGTACATAGAAAGGGTAAGACATATGAGAATATTATTTGTTGGGGATGTAGTAGGATCTCCTGGTAGAGGTATGATTCAACAGTACGTACCGGCATTAAAGAAAAAATATACACCTACAGTAACAATCATTAATGGAGAAAACGCAGCAGGTGGCCGTGGGATTACAGAAAAAATATATCGAAACTTTTTAGAGTGTGGGGCACAAGCAGTTACACTTGGAAACCATGCTTGGGATAATCGTGAAGTATTTGAATTCATCGATGATGCAAAATATCTTGCAAGACCAGCTAACTTCCCAGAAGGAACTCCAGGAAAAGGACTTATCTTTGTGAACTGTAATGGAACAGAAGTTGCAGTTATTAACTTACAGGGGCGTACTTTCCTTCCTCCGATTGATTGTCCATTCCGTAAAGTGGATGAATTAATTAATATTGCGAAAAAACGTACGAATATTATCTTTATTGATTTCCATGCGGAGACTACAAGTGAAAAACAAGCGCTAGGTTGGTATGTAGATGGACGTGCTACAGCAGTAGTAGGTACGCATACGCATGTCCCTACAGCGGATAACCGTATTTTACCAAGCGGAACGGCATATATTACAGATGTTGGGATGACAGGGCCATATGATGGAATTTTAGGTATGGACCGAGAAGCAGTATTGAAGAAGTTTTTAACGAACTTACCGGTACGATTTGAAGTAACAAGTGGTAGAACGCAATTAAGTGCAGTGTTAATTGATGTGGATCCAAATACAGGAAAAGCAAAGAAAATTGAGCGCATTTTAATTAATGACGATCAACCATTTTTTGAGTAAATTTCCGTTAAATTTTAGATAAGTTATTATATTTTAATTTTTTAGAAAAATTACGAAAATTTAGCAGGAATACGCGCCATTCCTCGTGAATATAAGTTAAAGTGAAATAATTGCTAATACTTTTTAAAGAAACGAGGAGGAAACGCGGAATGGAAATATTAAAAGTTAAAGCAACGTCGGTCCCTAATTCTGTAGCTGGTGCACTTGCAGGTGTTATTCGCGAACGCGGAACAGCAGAAATTCAAGCTATTGGTGCAGGTGCATTAAACCAAGCGGTAAAGGCAGTAGCAATTGCAAGAGGGTTTGTAGCGCCTAGTGGTTTGGACCTAATTTGTATCCCAGCGTTTACAGATATTATGATTGATGGCGAAGAGCGTACAGCAATAAAATTAATTGTAGAACCTCGTTAAGTTTAAACAACCTGTTTGCAGTATGCAAACAGGTTGTTTTTATAATGGAGGAATGAAAATGAAAATTTTTGATGCTCATTGTGATGTGCTCTTTCAGTTATGGAGTGCAAAGGGAAAAAAGAATTTTAAAAACGATCCGCAATTACATATTACATTTCAACAGTTAAAGGAAAGACAAGGAAGTATACAATGTTTTGCAATATATGTGCCAGAAACAGTGACGTATGAAAAACGATTTGAAGCGGCATTACAAATGATAGATATTTTTTATAATGAAATTCTATCGCTACCAGGTGTGAGATTTATCCGAACGAAAGAGGATATAAATAGATTAAAACAAGACGAGGTTGGCGCGCTATTAACGTTAGAAGGGTGCGAAGCAATTGGCAAAGAAGCGATGAAATTACGTTTGTTTTATCGGTTAGGTGTACGTTCTTTCGGATTAACATGGAACTATGCGAATTTGTTAGCTGATGGGGCGCTAGAGACGCGTGGAGCAGGTTTAACTACTGTTGGTAGACAAGTTGTACAAGAGTTGAATACTTTGCAATTATGGACGGATCTATCACATTTAAATGAGAGAAGTTTTTGGGATGTGATAGAAATTGCAAATAACCCAATTGCATCCCACTCAAATTGTTATAAACTGTGTGAGCATCCACGCAATTTAAATGACGAACAAATTAAAGCGCTTATACAGAGAAATAGCATAATCGGTGTTACTTTTGTACCGCAGTTTCTAACAAGTGAAAGACAAGCAAATATAACAGATATAGTAAAACATATCGAATATATTTGCTCGCTAGGTGGAGAAAACAATATAGGGTTTGGTTCAGATTTTGATGGGATTGTAGATACGGTTGTCAATGTATCTGCCTACGGAGATTATGAAAATGTCATGAATGAGCTTTATAAATACTATGCTGCATCTACTGTAGAAAGATTTTTATATGATAATTTTGTTGAACATATGAGTTTTTAAGTTTTTGGTTTAAAATTCAGAATAATTAAAATTAATTCATTTGATTTTATTGCTTTTTTTAAGACCTAATACTAGAATGAAAAACAAAATAGCTTTATACTAAAGATTCAGGGAAATCAGAAGAGGCATAATTTGCGTCCGTTGTAGTTTATTTGCATAAAAAATGCTAAACTATTACTGTAAAAAAATACACTACAATGAATGCAGCCAAAAGGGGTGTAGGAGATGATTAGTCAACTTTCATGGAAAGTTGGAGGCCAACAAGGTGAAGGAATTGAAAGTACAGGAGAAATCTTCTGTATTGCATTAAACCGATTAGGATATTACCTATACGGTTACCGCCACTTCTCATCACGTATAAAAGGCGGCCATACAAATAATAAAATTCGTGTAAGTACAACAGAAGTACGAGCGATCTCAGATGATTTAGATATTTTAATTGCTTTTGACCAAGAAACAATTGATTTTAACTTCCACGAACTACGTCCAGGTGGAATTGTAGTTGCGGATGCGAAATTTAATCCAACAATACCTGATAATACAGATGTAAATCTATATGTGATACCGTTTACAGATATTGCTTCAGAATTAGGCACATCATTAATGAAAAACATGGTTGCTGTTGGAGCATCAAGTGCAGTATTAGGATTAGACGAAACAGCTTATTTAGATGTTGTTGAAGAAATCTTTGGTCGTAAAGGAGAGCAAGTCGTTCAAAAGAATATGGACGCAATTAAACGCGGCTCTCAATATATGAAAGAATTACTAGGTGAGAAAGTAAACATGATGCAGCTTGAAAAAGCTGATGGTAAAAAACGCATGTTTATGATTGGAAACGACGCAATCGCATTTGGTGCGGTAGCTGGTGGTGCTCGTTTTATGTCAGCATACCCAATCACACCTGCATCAGAAATTATGGAATACTTAATTAAAAAATTACCGAAAGTCGGCGGAACAGTAATCCAAACTGAGGATGAAATCGCAGCTTGTACAATGGCAATCGGTGCAAACTATGCTGGTGTTCGTACATTAACTGCATCTGCTGGTCCTGGTCTTTCATTAATGATGGAAGCAATCGGTTTAGCAGGTATTACAGAAACTCCATTAGTAATTGTTGATACACAACGTGGTGGTCCAAGTACGGGATTACCAACGAAACAAGAACAGTCTGACTTAATGGCGATGATTTACGGTACGCATGGTGAAATTCCAAAAATCGTAATGGCGCCAAGTACAGTTGAAGAAGCTTTCTATGACATTGTAGAAGCATTTAACTTATCTGAAGAATATCAAGTTCCTGTTATTTTCTTAACAGATTTACAGCTTTCGTTAGGAAAACAAACAGTAGAACCACTTAAATTAGATAAAGTGGAAATTCGTCGTGGTAAGCTTGATTTAGAAGCGGAATTACCAGAACGTGAAAATAAAGCATACTTCAAGCGTTATGAAGTAACTGAAGACGGCGTTTCACCGCGTGTTTTACCTGGTATGAAAAATGGTGTTCACCATGTTACAGGTGTAGAACATGATGAAACTGGAAAACCATCGGAATCAGCAATAAACCGTAAAGATCAAATGGACAAACGTTTCCGTAAAATGGAGAACTTGAAGTTTAATACCCCTGTTTATAAAAATGTTAAGCATGAAGAAGCAGACGTATTGCTTGTTGGATTTAACTCAACTCGTGGTGCGATCGAAGAGGCAATGACGCGTTTAGAACAAGAGGGTATGAAAGTAAACCATGCTCATGTACGTTTAATTCACCCTTTCCCAACAGCTGAAATCGATCCACTTGTGAAAAAGGCGAAGCGTGTTGTAGTAGTAGAAAACAATGCAACAGGTCAGCTTGCTAACATTATGAAAATGAATCTTGGTAATGGTGAGAAAATTTCTAGTCTTTTAAAATATGATGGAAACCCATTCTTGCCGAAAGAGATTTACAACGAATGCAAAAAAGGGGTTGTATTAAATGGCAACATTTAAGGACTTTCGTAACAGTGTAAAGCCAAACTGGTGCCCAGGTTGCGGAGACTTCTCAGTGCAAGCTGCAATTCAACGTGCGGCAGCTAACGTTGGTTTAAATCCAGATGAACTTGCTGTTATTTCTGGTATTGGCTGTTCAGGCCGTATTTCAGGTTATATTAATTCATATGGTGTGCATAGTATTCATGGTCGTGCCCTTCCGATTGCACAAGGTGTAAAAATGGCAAATCGTGATTTAACAGTCATCGCTTCAGGTGGTGATGGTGATGGATTTGCGATTGGTATGGGACATACAATCCATTCTATTCGTCGTAATATCGATATTACGTACATCGTAATGGATAACCAAATTTACGGATTAACAAAAGGGCAAACTTCACCACGTAGTGAAGCTGGATTTAAAACGAAAAGCACACCGCAAGGTTCAATTGAACCATCACTAAATGTAATGGAAATGGCTTTAACAGCTGGTGCGACATTTGTGGCGCAAAGCTTTTCGAGTGATTTAAAAGAATTAACACAAATTATTGAAGCTGGTATTAACCATAAAGGATTTTCATTAATTAACGTATTTAGCCCATGTGTTACTTACAATAAAGTAAATACCTACGATTGGTTTAAAGAGAATTTAACGAAACTAAGCACAGTAGAGGGATATGATCCATCTAATCGCATGATGGCTATGCAAACTTTAATGGAAAATAACGGTTTAGTAACAGGTTTAATTTATCAAAATACTAAGCAACCATCATATCAAGAACTTGTTAAAGGCTATAGTGAAGAGCCTTTAGTGAAATCTGATTTAAATATGGATCAGAAAATGTTTGATGAGCTTGTTGCTGAATTTATGTAATATAAGAAGAGGAGGTTGCCATGTGGCAACCTTTTTTTATTAGAAAAATATAGGGTAGTCTTATTTACTTAGAAAATTCAGAATGGTAAAATAATATATAAATCGTTGTATGAAAATGGCAAGTTCATTGCTTATGAAATGTAAGATAATAAAGGGCCTCTGTATTGTTAAAATTGGCGAAACAGGTCATACTATGGTAATGTTTATAGGGATAAAGCAATATGCTTTTGGGTAGGACAACAAGAAATAATAAAAAGGGAATGTCTATTTGCGTGGGGAAGACTTCATTCTTATGAATGATTAGATTGATTACTCAAGTTTCAAAGGACAAGTTATCTCTCAAGCTATCTAACCATTTTTGAGGTGAGTCTAGGCGCATTAAAATGGACTATAGAGTGTGTATAGTTAAGGGTGAAAGGAGATTACCGATGAACGAGCAACAACGATTAGCAAGTCAACAAGCAAATTCCTCTACGAAAAAAGAAGAGAAAGATTATAGTAAATACTTTGAAAGTGTATATCAACCACCTTCCTTAAAGGATGCGAAAAAGCGAGGGAAAGAAGAAGTTAAAATTGAACGGGATTTTGGCTTACCTGAAGAGTTTCGCAATTTTGGTACAGGAAGAAAGTTCTATATTCGTACATATGGTTGTCAAATGAATGAGCATGATACGGAAGTAATGGCAGGTATTTTCACAACGCTTGGATATGAACCAACTTTTTCGACTGAGGATGCAGATGTAGTTTTATTAAATACTTGTGCAATTCGTGAAAATGCTGAAAATAAAGTGTTTGGTGAACTAGGCCATTTAAAGTCACTAAAGCGAAGAAATCCGGACCTTTTAATTGGTGTATGTGGTTGTATGTCTCAAGAAGAATCTGTTGTAAATAAAATTATGCAAAAAAATCAGCATGTAGATATGGTATTTGGAACGCATAATATTCATAGATTACCGTACATTCTAAAAGATGCGATGTTCTCGAAAGAGACGGTAGTTGAAGTATGGTCAAAGGAAGGCGACGTAATTGAAAACCTTCCGAAAGTACGTCGTGGTGATATTAAAGCTTGGGTAAATATTATGTATGGCTGTGATAAGTTCTGTACGTATTGTATTGTACCGTATACGCGCGGAAAAGAGCGGAGCAGACGTCCAGAAGATATTATCCAAGAGATTCGTCATTTAGCTGCGAATGGTTATAAAGAAATTACATTACTTGGACAGAACGTAAATGCATATGGTAAAGACTTTGAAGATGTAGAATACGGTCTTGGTGATTTAATGGACGAACTTCGTAAAGTTGATATTGCCCGTATTCGTTTTACAACGAGCCATCCACGTGATTTCGATGATCACTTAATTGAAGTGCTTGGCAAAGGTGGCAACTTAGTAGAACATATCCATTTACCAGTTCAATCTGGAAGTACAGATATGCTGAAAATTATGGCGCGTAAATATTCACGTGAGCATTATTTAGAACTTGTAAGAAAAATTAAAGAAGCAATTCCAGATGCAGTATTAACAACAGATATTATCGTTGGTTTCCCAAATGAAACAGATGAGCAATTTGAAGAAACGATGTCGTTATATCGTGAAGTAGGATTTGATACTGCCTTTACATTTATTTATTCTCCTCGCGAAGGTACACCAGCTGCAAAAATGAAAGATAATGTACCTATGGAAGTGAAGAAAGAACGTCTTCAACGCTTAAATACACTAGTAAATACGTTGGCAATTGAAAAGAATAGTCGTTACAAAGGTCAAATTGTAGAAGTGTTAGTTGATGGGGAAAGTAAAAATAATCCGGAAGTACTTGCAGGTTATACTCGCACGAATAAACTTGTAAACTTCGTCGCTTCAAAATCTTTAATTGGTCAGCTTGTGAAAGTAAAAGTAACGGAAGCAAAAACTTGGTCTCTTAACGGGGAATTAGTTGAAGAGCCGATTGAGGTGAAATAATAGATGAAAGTATATTCGAAAGATGACATTGTTGAACAAGCAAAAGAATTAGCAAAAATGATTTCTGAAACAGAAGAAGTTGATTTTTTTAAGAAAGCAGAGGCGCAAATTCATAAAAATGAAAATGTAAAGCGCGCAATCGATGAAATTAAAGCACTGCAAAAACAAGCAGTAAACTTGCAGCATTACGGGAAGTGGGAAGCTTTAAAAAAGGTAGAAGCTGAAATTGATGCATTGCAAGATAAGTTAGACAGTATTCCAGTCGTACAAGAATTTAAATCTTCACAAACATATGTAAATGACTTATTACAGTTAGTTGCTAGTACAATTTCTAACAACGTAACAGATGAAATATTAATTTCAACTGGTGGCGATGTACTTAAGGGTGAAACTGGCGCAGCGGTAGAAAGTAAAAAAGGAAATTGTGGTTGTTAAAGAGATGTCATATTGACATCTCTTTTTTTAGTTGATTAAACGTAAGTTCTTCTCAAAAAAAGAATGACACATTCCGCTATTGTCACGCATATGATTAAGTGAATAGTGATTGAGGAGGGTTACGAATGTCCGAATTTAGAGAGATTATTACAAAAGCAGTGGTTGGAAAAGGACGTAAGTATACAAAGTCAACGCATACATGTGAATCGAATAATGAACCAACAAGTATTTTAGGGTGCTGGGTAATTAACCACTCGTACGAAGCAAGAAAGAATGGGAAGCATGTGGAAATTGAAGGTTTCTATGATGTGAACACTTGGTATTCATTTGATGGAAATACAAAGACTGAAGTTGTAACAGAACGCGTGAACTACACGGACGAAGTAAGCATTGGTTATCGTGATAAAAACTTTTCTGGTGACGATTTAGAAATTATTGCTCGTGTTATTCAGCCACCAAATTGTTTAGAAGCGCTTGTATCACCAAACGGTAATAAAATTGTTGTAACTGTAGAACGTGAATTTGTAACAGAAGTAGTTGGAGAAACGAAAATTTGTGTAAGTGTAAATCCTGAAGGCTGCGTAGAATCAGATGATGATTTCCAAATTGCTGATGATGAATTTGAAGAATTAGATCCGAACTTTATCGTTGATGCAGAAGAAGAGTAATAGAAAGCTAGGGAGAAGTTCTTCCTAGCTTTTTACTTTACATAAGTGGCGCTGAATGAACATGATTCTTTATGAAATATGTTATAATGAAGATAGACTCCTGAAATAGGAGATATGGATGTCCGTGAAATGTGACATATATGAAAATTGATTACTATGTAAGAATTATGGAGGAAAAGTATGACGCAATATACCCCTATGATACAGCAATATTTAAAGGTTAAGGCAGACTATCAAGATGCCTTTTTATTTTTCCGATTAGGCGATTTTTATGAAATGTTCTTTGAAGATGCCGTTAAAGCAGCTCATGAACTTGAGATTACATTAACGAGCCGAGATGGTGGCAGTAGTGATCGTATACCGATGTGCGGTGTACCGCATCATGCAGCTAAAAACTATATTGAACAACTTGTTGAAAAAGGATATAAAGTTGCTGTTTGTGAGCAAGTGGAAGATCCAAAAACAGCTAAAGGTGTAGTGCGCCGTGAAGTAGTACAACTAATTACGCCAGGAACGATGATGGAAGGGCGTACAATTGATGAGAAAGAAAACAACTTCTTAGCCGCATTAACACATTTTGAAGATGGATCATATGCTTTAGCTTGTAATGATTTAACGACTGGACAAAATACAGTAACGTTGTTAACTGGTTCAGTAGAAGATATTTTATTGGAAGTGTATGCAACTGGTTCAAAAGAAATTGTTGTAGATTCTTCATTTTCTAAAGATGAATTAAATAAATTAACTGAAACGTTAAAAATGACAATTTCATATGAAGATGCAACGGCAATTCCTGAAGGATTAGAACATCTTGTGAAAAATGTTTCGCAAGCAAAGTTAATTAAAGCAATTGGACGCTTATTTAACTATTTGATAAGAACGCAAAAACGTTCATTAGATCATTTACAGCCTGTAGAAATTTATTATACGAATCAATTTATGAAAATTGATGTGCATTCAAAGCGAAATTTAGAGCTGACAGAAACACTTCGAACGAAAGAAAAAACAGGATCATTATTATGGCTATTGGATAAAACAAAAACAGCTATGGGTGGTCGTATGTTAAAACAGTGGATGGAACGTCCACTTATTCAGAAAGAAAAAGTTGAAGAGCGTTTAGAAATGGTTGAAACATTTGTAAATGATTACTTCTTACGTGAAGATTTAAAAGAAAAACTAAAAGAAGTATATGATTTAGAACGTTTAGCAGGAAAAGTTGCATTTGGTAATGTCAATGCAAGGGACTTATTACAGTTAAGACGATCTTTACTTCAAGTACCAGCTATTTTAGAAGCGATTAGTTTGTTAGATAATGCTTATGCAGCAAGGTTAATTCAAGGAGCGGATCCATGTGAGAGCTTAACTGAATTACTAGGAAGAAGTATTCAAGAAAACCCACCGCTTTCTATTAAAGATGGAGATATTATTAAAGACGGTTATAATGACAAGCTTGATCAATATCGTTACGTTAGTAAAAACGGAAAAACGTGGATCGCTGAGCTTGAAAAACGAGAGCGTGATATTACAGGAGTTAAATCGTTAAAAATCGGGTACAACCGTATTTTCGGCTACTACATTGAAGTGACGAAGGCGAATCTTGCAGCACTTCCAGAAGGCCGCTACGAACGAAAACAAACGCTTGCTAATGCTGAACGTTTCATTACAGATGAACTGAAAGAAAAAGAAACGTTAATTTTAGAAGCAGAAGAAAAAATTGTACAGCTAGAATACGATTTATTTACAGCACTTCGTGAAGAAGTAAAAGTATTTATTCCGAAATTACAACATTTAGCAAAAGTAATTAGTGAATTAGACGTACTGCAAAGTTTCGCGACAGTTAGTGAAGAAGAACAGTTTGTAAAACCTGTACTAACAACGAAGCGTGAAATCTTTATTAAAGATGGTCGTCATCCTGTCGTTGAAAAAGTATTGAACGGAAAATTGTATGTACCGAATGATTGTATTATGCCAGAGAAGATGGATGTCTTTTTAATTACAGGACCGAACATGTCTGGTAAAAGTACGTATATGAGACAGTTAGCACTTGTAACGGTTATGTCACAAATTGGTTGTTTCGTACCAGCGACAGAAGCAGTATTACCTGTATTTGACCAAATCTTTACGAGAATTGGTGCAGCAGATGATTTGATTTCAGGTCAAAGTACATTTATGGTCGAAATGTTAGAAGCGAAAAATGCAATTGCAAACGCATCAGAAAGAAGTTTAATTTTATTTGATGAAATTGGACGAGGTACATCTACGTATGATGGCATGGCACTTGCACAGGCAATCATTGAACATATTCATGACCAAATTGGGGCAAAAACGTTATTTTCTACACATTATCATGAATTGACTGTGTTAGAAGAGAGTTTAGATCAACTGAAAAATGTACACGTTTCAGCAATTGAAGAGAATGGTAAAGTAGTATTCCTTCATAAAATTCAAGATGGAGCAGCAGATAAAAGTTACGGAATCCACGTTGCGCAACTTGCAGAGCTTCCAGATAGCTTAATTGCCCGCGCGAAAGAAGTGTTAGCACAACTAGAAGGACAAGAAGAAATTATTATTCCAAAGCGTGTAGAAGTGAAAGTGCAGGAGCAAGAAGTTATTCCAGAACCTGTAGTTGTAAAAGAAGAGCCAGTAGAAGTACTAGAGGCGAAAGTAGAGACTGAGGAAGAATCACAACTATCTTTCTTTGGAGGAGAACAGTCTTCGAAGAAACAAGACAAGCTTGCGTTAGATCAAAAAGAAACAGCAGTACTGGCGCAAATTAAAAAAATTGATTTACTTGATATGACGCCTTTAGAAGCGATGAACGAACTGTATCGCTTACAGAAAAAGTTAAAGAAAGGATGAGTAAGTAGATGGGGAAAATTCGCAAACTCGATGACCAACTCTCTAACTTAATTGCGGCAGGAGAAGTAGTAGAGCGTCCTGCTTCAGTCGTAAAAGAACTTGTGGAAAATTCTATCGATGCGAATAGTACATCTATTGAAATCCACTTAGAAGAAGCTGGTTTATCGAAAATTCGCATCATTGATAATGGAGATGGCATTGCAGAAGAAGATTGCATCGTAGCTTTTGAACGACATGCGACAAGTAAAATTAAAGATGAAAACGATCTGTTTCGCATCAGAACACTCGGTTTCCGTGGTGAGGCATTGCCGAGTATCGCCTCAGTTAGTGAATTAGAATTAATCACTAGCACAGGTGATGCACCTGGTACACACCTTATTATTAAAGGTGGAGACATTATAAAGCAAGAGAAAACCGCGAGCCGAAAAGGAACAGATATTACAGTACAAAACTTATTCTTTAATACACCAGCGCGTCTTAAATATATGAAAACCATTCATACAGAGCTTGGTAATATTACAGATATTGTGTATCGTATTGCAATGTCACATCCAGAAGTATCGTTAAAGCTGTTTCATAATGAAAAGAAATTGCTTCATACGTCAGGTAATGGTGATGTAAGACAAGTACTTGCATCGATTTACAGCATTCAAGTTGCGAAGAAACTTGTTCCGATTGAAGCTGAATCTTTAGATTTCACAATTACAGGCTATGTAACATTACCAGAAGTAACGAGAGCATCTCGAAATTATATGTCAACAATCGTAAATGGCCGTTACGTTCGAAACTTTGTATTAATGAAAGCAATTCAGCAAGGATATCATACATTACTGCCAGTCGGACGATATCCAATCGGATTTTTATCGATTGAAATGGATCCAATGCTTGTTGACGTTAACGTACATCCTGCAAAATTAGAAGTTCGTTTTAGTAAAGAACAAGAATTGCTAAAGCTTATCGAAGAAACATTGCAAGCTGCATTTAAAAAAATACAGCTCATTCCAGATGCAGGCGTAAAAACGAAGAAAAAAGATAAAGACGAGAGTGTGCAAGAACAGTTCCAGTTTGAGCATGCGAAGCCGAAAGAACCATCCATGCCGGACATTGTTTTACCAACTGGCATGGATGAAAAACAAGAAGAACCGCTGCCTGTGAAACAGTCAGCACAACTGTGGCAACCGTCGAAACAAGAATGGCAACCACCACAGTCGCTCGTAAGAGAAGAACAAAGTTGGCAGCCATCTACTAGACCGATAATGGAAGAACCAATTCGAGAAGAGAAATCGTGGGACAGTAATGAAGAGGACTTTGAATTAGAGGAATTGGAAGAAGAAGTTCGGGAAATCAAAGAGATTGAAATGAACGGTAATGACTTACCGCCACTTTATCCAATTGGACAAATGCATGGAACATATATTTTTGCTCAAAATGATAAAGGCTTATATATGATTGATCAACATGCTGCGCAGGAACGTATCAACTATGAATATTTCCGTGATAAAGTAGGAAGGGTAGCGCAAGAAGTACAAGAACTGCTTGTACCGTACCGTATCGATTTATCTCTTACTGAATTTTTACGTGTTGAAGAGCAACTAGAAGAACTGAAAAAAGTCGGTCTATTCTTGGAGCAATTTGGCCATCAATCCTTTATCGTCCGCTCGCACCCAACGTGGTTCCCGAAAGGACAAGAAACAGAAATTATCGATGAAATGATGGAGCAAGTTGTTAAACTAAAAAAAGTTGATATTAAGAAATTACGTGAAGAAGCAGCCATCATGATGAGCTGTAAAGCATCTATTAAAGCAAATCAATATTTAACGAACGATCAAATATTTGCTTTGCTGGAAGAACTACGTACAACAACAAACCCGTATACATGCCCGCACGGAAGACCGATTCTTGTGCATCATTCTACTTATGAGTTGGAGAAGATGTTTAAGAGGGTTATGTAGAGTGAATGTCAAAAAGGAAAAATTAATTAGACTAGGGAAAAATTAATTAGACTAGGGAAAAATTAATTAGACTAGAGAAAAATCAAAAAGAAATAATTTATTTTTGTTATTATTTTGGAAAAGTTATGAGCTGAGAAAACGAAGCGATTGAAATAAGTCGCTTCGTTTTTATTAATTTTTTAGGTTCTAATGTAAGTAGGTATTGTCGTCAAGGAAAGAAAAGGAAATACCTCGAAACGAAAAAAGCTGAATTCTCATAAGTAAATGTGAAAATAGTTAATTTTGGATATCCCAACTTTATAGGAACTATACATGATTTTTTACTTCTAAGGCGTATCAAGAATTATATCCAAATAAAAAAGCGTTATTAGATGAAGAGGAGATGTATAAAGAAAAATTCGCTGAAATTTTCAGTGAATATAGTTCCTCTTTTGCCCCTACGACTCGAATAAAAGAAACATATTTAGAATTTTTAAATGATGGTAGCCTAGAGTTAATAGGCGAGTGCAATGAGTGGTGTCGAGAAGAGGTGGTTAATACCTTTAGGGATTTGTTAGAAATGGGGATATTTAGGCATAATGATACTATATCATTTTCAAATTGGTATATAAAAAAGTACGAACATCGTATTAAGAACGCATTTGGAAAACGGTTTTTGTGGGCATTTATTGATGAAACACAAGATACAAGTGAGATACAATATGATTTATTAATGAGAATATTTAATAATGGATTAACAATACTACAAAAATTTGGAGATCCATATCAAGCGCTGTATACAATGTTTGGAAAAGGGGAAGATGCTTGGGTACCATCTAGAGAAACGATACCGCAACTTGAATTATCATATAGTACACGTTTTGGTGAGAGCATCGCAAAAGTTTTAAGGACTACTTGTATTGAAAAATATGAAGTACTAAGAGGAAATCCTAATAAAAAATCATTTAAACCGTACCTATTATTATATAACTCTAAAAATAATGTTATAAATGAGTACTTAAATTTAGTAAAGAGTTTATCAGATACTAATACAGAGTTTAAGTGGAGTACCAAAAAAATAGGAGCAGTAGGTTTAATGCATGATGAAGTGAAAAATTATTATACTAGGTATAAAAGAAACAGTGATGTAAAGCCAAAAACAGAAACGATAATTAAAAATTTTTATGAGATAGTAATGAAAGGGTTACTAATGTATGTGAAGCATACAAATGATCGGTTACCGAAGGGAAAATCAGCATATTCTCTTAATTACTTTAATAATTTATTGAGACAAGAAAAGTTTATAGATATAAAGTCTAAGATAGCGGTGTGTATAAAAGAAATTTATGGTGCTGAGGGAGTTGTAAACGAGGATATTAAGGAAGAAATCGTTAAAATATATAAAAGAATTATTGAATTAGAAGAGATGATACTTAATAATGAAGATGTATTAAATCATTGTACAGAACGTGTATGTAATAGAATTGAGAGGAATTATATTAGTTATAAGCGAGGACAACAGCTCATCCAAAATGACCAGATGTTAGATATAGAATTGGTAGAACAAGATATTTGCTTTGGAACAGTTCATTCCGTTAAAGGTGAGACTCATAAAGCAACACTTCTTTTAGAATCAAAGATAAGGAAAGGGGATTTTAATAATCCAGACATATTCTATGATTTTACGGAGATTTTTGACTTTTTAATTGGAAATTATCGTAATTATGAAACTGAATCTGGATATTTACCTGAGGTAATTAGGGATGCACTAAAAACAGCTTATGTAGCGTTAAGTAGGCCGACACATTTAGCTGTGGTGGCTATAAATAAGATGAATTTAGGAGATTCAGTAGATGAAAAAAGGGGAATGGCTATTGAAGCTGGATGGGAAGTTATAGATGTTAATTAAAATTCTAAGAATATTTGTAAGTGACAAATATTAAAATGAAATAGGTATTCTTCTCAACGTGTAAAATGAAAATATAATTGTTTAATTTTGATTTAGGATAATTCACTATAATAAAAAATATAACAATAATGTTGTTTGAAAATCTAAGTTTTATTCCAAGATGAAAATTCACTTAATAATCTTTTAACCTTAGATTCTAATAAAAAATACTCCATTCTAGAAACATATAATAATACGAAAGATAGATTACCTGATAAAATTTATCCTTTTGCTTGAGATCCATTTGGTAATCTTTTATGCTTCGATTATCGAGATACCAGTGATTCACCATCAATCGTATTCTGGGATCATGAGGAAGAAGACATAGAGGAAGCAATATATCCTGTTTGTCCAGCATTTACAGAATTGCTTGATAGTCTATATGAATTTGATGATGAAGAATAAAGGATGAGTTATACCATAGCTTATCCTTTATATTTTTATCATTTATTGGTTTTAATAAAAAGCACCCGACATCTTTCGAACAGCAAAAATCGGGAAAGATTCTCTTATTTCATACATAATATTTTTGAAGGGAGGGGTAACGTAGTATTTAAACCTATACGTTCACGCAAGATTACATGTATTTAGTACTATAAATCTGCAAAAATTTAGTTTAGAATAAAATATCCATCAAATTATTCTTAATTAATAGATTCATGAGAAATAACATATTCTATTTTAATAATTATATATCACATTCACTTATACAAAAAACAAGAAACTTCTTATAATTAAGGAGCTTCTTGTTTTTAACTTTAGACAAAGCAAATTTATATCAGTTTTAAATAATTAACACAATTATAGATGTTAGAGCAATAGCATCTATCTACTTAGTAGTATTGGGATTTTCCCATTGGATTCCTTTTGCTTATCTTGCCAGCTTTTCAATGATTGGAGCTTTAGCAGATAAATCACCACTTGCCATATTACTCATAAAATCCGCACCATAAATAGTAACGGTATCCCCAACTTGAATATCCTCAAGTACTTTAGAAGAAACAACAGCAGTAACAGACAGGCCCTCACTAGAAATTTGGATTGTTTCCTTTGTTTTATTGATTACACTTCCAGTGTGCATTTTATATTGTTTTTCTAGAACGTTTTCTTCATTTTCTTTTTGAACAATTACATATTTAGCTGTAGCTGGATCACCTGGTATTGAGCCTATAAAAACAGGAGCATAAACGGTAACGGTATCCCCAATTTGAATATTTTTTAGTACCTCAGGGGAAGAAACGATAGCGTATACACTTGACTTTTCACCAGAAACCACCAATCCGTCTTCTGTTTTTTCAGTTACTTTACCTGAACGTTTTTGGTGTTGATCTAGAACATGTTGTTCTTTTTTATCGACTTCTGATGCAGACCTCGATTTATCTACACTTGTATTAGCAGTCACTGTCTTACTTGCCAACTTTTCGATGATTGGAGCTTTAGCAGATAAATCACCGCTTGCCATATTACTCATAAAGGATGCCCCATAAATAGTAATGGTATCTCCAATATTTATATCTTGTAAGACTTCAGAAGAGACGGTAGCTCTAACCGTCGAACCTTCACTAGAAATTTCAATAGTGTCCTTTGTTTTATTGATTACACTTCCAGTGTGCATTTTATATTGCTTTTTTAGAACGTTTTCTTCATTTTCTTTTTGAACAATTGCATATTTAGCTGTAGCTGGATCACCTGGTATTGAGCCTATAAACATAGGAGCATAAATGGTAACAGTATCCCCAATCTGAATATCTTTAAGTACCTCAGGGGAAGAAACGATAGCGTATACGCTTGAGTTTTTACCAGAAACCACTAATCCGTCTTCTGTTTTTTCAATTACTTTACCAGAAAGTTTTTGATGTTGATTCAGAGCATTTTGTTCTTTTTTATCGACTTCTGATATAGATTTCGATTTATCTACACTTGTATTAGCAGTCACTGTCTTACTTGCCAACTTTTCAATGATTGGAGCTTTAGCAGATAAATCACCACTTGCCATATTACTCATAAAGGATGCCCCATAAATAGTAACGGTATCCCCAACTTGAATATCCTCAAGCACTTCAGAAGAAACAGCAGCAGTAACAGTCAGGCCTTCATTAGAAATTTGGATTGTGTCCTTCTTTTTATTGATTACACTTCCAGTGTGCATTTTATATTGTTTTTTTAGAACGTTTTCTTCATTTTCTTTTTGAACAATTGCATATTTAGCTGTAGCTGGATCACCTGGTATTGAGCCTATAAACATAGGAGCATAAACGGTAACGGTATCCCCAATCTGAATATCTTTAAGTACCTCAGGGGAAGAAACGATAGCGTATACACTTGAATTTTTACCAGAAACAACCAATCCGTCATTCGTTTTTTCAATTACTTTGCCTGAAAGTTTTTGGTGCTGATTTAGAAGAGTATTAGTACTTGTATAGTCTTTTTCTTTTAATTCACTATTCATATCTCTTGACAGCATATCAGTTTTAGCAGTAAGTTGAGCGGCTTCAGCGCGTGTTATAGACCTATTTGGTTGCCAGCCATTATCCGTACCATTGGAAATATTTAAGTCCATTAAAATATTGGCATACTTTTCTCCCCAATGTCCTTTCAAATCCTCAAATTTACTTTGGGCGTTATTACTTGCTGTACTTTGTAGTTTATAAGCATTTACTAGCATCGTTGCCATGGCAGCGCGAGTTACTTTACCGGATGGATTGAAAAGGCCATTCCCTTCGCCTTTAACAATGCCAGCTTTTTCAGCTGCAGCAATATAGGGAGCGCCCCAGTGGTCTTGAGAGTCTGTAAAAGAAGGTTTGGCTTTTGGATCGATTTCTATTCCTAAAGCTTTTGTTATAATTGTTGCAGCGGAAGCTCGATCTAACGTAACGTTTGAGCCAAAAGTTCCATCTGGATAACCAATTATGACTTGTTTATCCACTAAATAGTTTACAGATTGCTCTGCCCACTTGGGAACATCAGGAAATTTGTGAGTATCCGCTAAAATATTAGAAGAATAAGATAATATAGCTCCTGCAAGGATACCTGTTGTAATTAATTTGCGCTTCATAAAAATACACACCTCTACCAATCTATTGTATTACCAAATTGAGATTTTTTATTTTTATATTTATATGTTTGTGATGCTGCTGACATCTATTCAATTTGGTGTAACGATTATAGTTACTTATATGTATGAGTGTCAATGAATAAATTTTACAAAAATGTTTAATATCGACATAAAAAAATCAGTATAAATTAATTTTATTTACTGAAAATTAATAAGGTGTTGACGTATTAATGTATACTTAACTATAATTAATGGTGATTAATTGAGATTGGTTTTCAAGTTTGTATACTAGTTTAACAAGTATACAAAAACTAACTTGAATTTAATTAAAAAAATTGAATATAAACTTATATTTGTTCATTGACACTTATATACAGGCGGCTAAAATCGTTGAACCAAATGTAAGTTATGCTTAAAAATTTTTAAAAGATACATATTGATAGAAAATCTTTTCTCTATATAATCTGTTGGGGAAAGAACCTTTATTTATGCAACTCTTTAACTATATTGTCCATTAACAATATAGTTAATTATTCAATAAGCTCACCAACATTTATTGCAATTTTTTATTACTAATTCTTAATAAAGGGATAACGTAAATTAAATGCATGAAAATGGATAGAAATTAAGATTTAGAAGGAGAATATTTTATGAAATCCAAGTTAATTGCTACAGGAATTATTGCAGGAAGTCTACTATCCTACTCATCTAATATATTTGCAGATACTCACAAATTTCCTGATGTTCCCAAGTGGGCAGAGCAATCTGTAAACTATTTAGTGGATAAACAAGTCATAATTGGTTATCCAGATGGAACTTTTGGTTCACATGATTCATTAGACAGAGCTTCCGCTACGAAAATTATGACAAAAGTATTAGGTATACAAATTGACTTTGATGCAAAACCATCCTTTACAGATGCACAAAGCCATTGGGCTACCCCTTATATCGCTGCAGCTGAAAAAGCTGGCATTGTTAAAGGCGAAGGGAATGGCCTTTTCAATCCATCCGGTAAAGTAACTCGCGCTGCCATGGCGACGATGCTAGTAAATGCTTATAAATTACAAGGTACAGCAAATAATAATGACCAAGGTAAATTTGAGGATTTAAAAGGGCATTGGGGAGAAAAGTATGCCAATATTTTAATTGACTTAAATATTTCCAATGGTACTGATAATGGTTGGCAACCAAATAGGTCTATAACACGCGCCGAGGCCGCTCAACTTACTGCTAAAACAGATATGTTACAACAAAATCAAAATAATGGTTTAAAAGACAAAGAAATCATTACTGCTACTTCGTATGAGGATTTAAATTTAACAGTGGCTTCGAAAATTACAGCCCAAGAGATTGATAGTTTTATTGCAAAATACCATTCAGATAGTCCGTTAGTTGGACATGGGCAAGACTTTATTAATGCGCAAAATCAATACGGTGTCAATGCACAGTATTTAGCAGCACATGCAATTTTAGAGTCTGGATATGGAAAATCAGAAATCGCATATCGAAAACACAATTTATTTGGGTTACGCGCGTATGATAAGGATCCGTTTAAATATGCAAAATATTTACCAACCTACGGTGACAGTATTGCTTATAATGCCAATTATGTACGAGAAAGATATTTAGAAGAAGATGGCATGCATTATAATGGACCAACATTAGCTGGTATGAACGTAAAATATGCATCAGACAAAGGCTGGGCTGGAAAAATTGCAAATATTATGGAACGTATTAAACCTTTCCGTGGGGAAGACTATACATCTGCAAAAAAATTACCAAAAAATCCTGAAACATTAGATGTTGAAGCGTTATCTAATAACATTCTATATAACATGTATGAAGATGGGACAACAGCAAATGTTGTATCAACAGCTGCTTATTACCATGTACCGTATCCATTTAGCTTAAAAATTAAAAGTAAATCAGATGTAGCAGTCGAGGAAAATAAAGTTGGTACAGTAACTCGTGGAACAAACATCTTTATTTATCGTGAAGATCCAAATGGATGGGTGGAATTCTCTTTTGACACTACTGGAGAAAAATACTGGACATTAAAAAGTAAATTAAGTATGTAATTAGAAAGGTCTCTTTCACTACTCATAATCGTTTAGATTTAAATGACATATAATTATGAGACAAGTTTTTTACTTTTTTAAATATAGTTATGTACACAAAAAAGTTAGAGAATTATTTTCTCTAACTTTTATGCGCTAGTACTTGAAATTAAAAAGATGGTGGGGTTACTCCAAATATAACAGTGACTTTGTGTAAAGAAGTGTTTTCCCATTTATGTTTTACGTATGGTGGGATTTTAACACTATCACCTGGGTTAAGAAGTAAAACCTCATCATTTAGATATAGTTTTACTTGTCCTTCCATAACAAATGCTATTTCTTCACCTTTATGTGCCATAGGCTCCATAGAAGAAGCGGTTTGAGGTAACAGATTCATTAAAGCTAATTCCAGTGATCCATCTAAATTAGGTGATAATAACTCATACGAAACATTGCCGCTTTCAGGGAAAGTTATTTTTTTTCTTTGATTAGCTCTTACAACTAATTCTTCTGTAATGGTATCTTCTAAGAAAAAATTAAATAAAGCAATATTTAATGCTGCAGAAATTAGTTTTAGTGTTTGTAAGGATGGATTCGTGATTCCTTTCTCAATCTGACTTAACATGGAAGGTGTTATATCAGCTAATTCAGCTAACCGTTTACTAGTTAATCCAGCACCTTTTCTAAATATCATAATTTTTTCACCGATATTAATATTGTTCATATGCGTAATCCCCTTTAAATAAGTAAATAAAATTAAAATTAATGTTATTCACTTATACTAAACATGTTGTTAATATACTTAATTATAATAAAGTATGATTAATTTTCAAGCACCTGCATAGTTGTGAGAATAGTAAATAAGACGAGAAATGATTGATACTTATTTTTCCATGTGAACTATTAAGTATGATGACCTGATTATATGATTGAATTTCTGTATAAGATTTTGGGATTGACAATAATGCAATAGCGGATGGACTGGCACTTGGAATAGCATCTGGGTTTGTAGGGGAAGCAATGGAACCATTTTTATGTGGGGCATATACAGTTGGTGATAATCATTTATATAAACTATTAAAAAAAATAGTGGGTAAAGAGGTTATTTAGCTAGAACCAACAATATTAGCAGGAATGATTAGACCTATTAAATTGCATAAAGTGGGGGGAGAGGCTCTTTACAAAATAATGATTTAAAACATAAATTGAATCAAGGTACACAAATTGTATAGAGAGCAGGAGGAAGTGTGATTCCAAAAAAAGTAATGGAAGAAAATACAAGCAAACAGATTCTCAGTTAATTAAAAAGAAGTTCTAATAAATAAATAAATAAATGACAACATATGAGTAAACACCAATGCTTTATTATAAAATTTTTTAGGAAGTGAAAACATTATGAAATCAGCTTTAACTAACATTATAATCTCCTTGATTCTTGCAGTAGGAGGGGTCATTTCGCTTTTGTTTACTTTAATGGGAGGTCAAGATTGGATCTGGGATTGGGTAGGGTTATTACTGGCATATCTATCTTTGGGCATTTTAATAGGCTTATATAATAAAACTGTGGATCACAAAACATTATCTAGAATATTAAAAAGAATTTTGTTTATTTCCTTTAATTCTACAGTATTAGGAATAATAATAGGGATAACATGCCAACTATTAGGAAAGGCGAATCTTACTATAATGATGTATTATTGGTTGATAATGTTATTACTACATTTCATTACTATAATAACATTAGTTATCCTAGTATTTGTACATCAAAATAGTCAAAATTACAGCCTGTTATATACATTTATTGTAATTTTAAACATTTTCCTTACCCTAGGACCAGTATTATATCCTTTGGTTCTAACTATCATAGGAAATGGCATGAATGCTAGTGCAGGACACTAATTTTTACCTATATAGATTATTAAAATAAGTAATCCAAAATTGACATTGGTTAAGTTAAAGAACTTTATAAGCTAATAGGATAATATAACTAAACAACATAAAGTGAAATAATAGGATAGAAAGAAGATTATAATATGAAAATTAAGCTTAAGAAAAAAAGAATTATAAGTGTATTGTTGGCTATTACATTAGTAGCAATAGGGTATTACATGTTTCAATCTATTACGAATCCTAAGCTGGTAAATGCGAAAGAGGCAAATAGTGTTCAACAAGTGAGCAGTCTACCTAAAAATGAATTGAAAAAATCGATACCTAATCGTTTTGATGGTAAAGAAAGAAAAGTTGCATATTTAACTTTTGATGATGGACCAGGAAAATATACAGCTAATCTATTAGATGTATTAAAGAAAAATGATGTGAAAGCAACATTCTTTTTAATTGGCGATAATGTGAAAAGGTTCCCAGATTTAGTGAAACGAGAGCATGTAGAGAACCATTATGTGGGTATGCATAGTATGACACATAATTTTAAAAAGTTATACACCAATCAGGAATATGTTAAGGAAATGAAAGAGGATCAATCTTTAATTAGAAATGTTATTGGAAACTCCCCGAAATTAACACGCCCACCATATGGATCAATGCCTGGATTAAATGAATCACTTCGAAATGAAGTGGTCGGAAATAATTTAAAAGTATGGGATTGGACAATTGACTCTCTAGATTGGAAATATAATAAACTACCTGTGGATGTAGCGGCCGCAAAAATTGTTCAAAATGTCTTAGCAGGTGCGACGTCTTCAAAGGAAATTGTTTTAATGCACGATATTCATCCACAATCTGTTGCGGCTGTTCCAGCAATTATAAAAGGATTAAAAGAAAAAGGGTATGAATTTGAAGCTTATGATGAGAACAATCATTTTCCAATAAACTTCTGGCATGATAGCCGGATATAAAAGTATTTATGAGTTAAATGAATGGAATAAGAAATTGATATAGGGTTTAAATATATGTAAGAGCGCGTTGATCTAAATATATACCAACACGCTCTTTTAACCATTTATTTTTTATTATTTAAATGTAAGTATATAGTTTTTATTGTATATAAATAATTAAATGTTTTTTATTTTTATACAATAAATTATTTAATCATTATATAAAAATGGAGTGAATTTAATTGTCGTTTTTAAAAAACAGTAAAATTGGCACAACACTAAACGCAATGGTAGTTATAGCAAGTGTCTCTTGTATTATATTATCTATACTAGGGTTTTGGGGCCTTAAAAAAGGGGAGCATGCTTCTACTACTATGTATGAAGATAGTTTATTACCAATCCAGTGGATAGGAGCTATAGAGTCTAATTTTTATCTGATCAATATGAATGTAAAAGAAACGATCCTATCAAAAGATGAAAAACGAATAAAGGAGCTTTTAAATGAAATAGATGTAGCTCGTACAGAAACTGATCAGTTATTAAAGAAGTTTGAGACTAGAGTTAGTTCTAGTAGAGAAAGGGAATTGTATAACACATTTTATACAATATTTAAAGAATTAAGAACACAACTGAAAAACGTGCAAGATTTGGGACAATCTAATAATGATGAAGCATATGCTTATTACCTAAAAGAGGTTGACCCTAATATGAAAAAGTCAATTCAGGCTATTCGTGAACTTATCCAATTTAATAATAATAATGCAGATCAATTACAAAAAAATAATACTGACAGTGCAACAAATACCATGATGCTATTTGTTAGTATCTCTATTATAGCAATTGCAATTGTTATTTTTATTGGCTATATCATTAAAAGTGCGATTAAACAACCAATTGTACTATTAGAAAGAGATATGGAGCGAGTATCTGAAGGTGACTTAACGATACGTACTACCTATAAATCAAATAATGAATTGGGAAGCATTGTGAAGTCTTTTAATAGTATGCTGGATAACTTACAACAATTAATTGGAGAAGTAAAAATCACAACGCAAGAGGTCATTTCTTCTACCAATGGAATGTTGCAAGATACTACACGAGCATCTCATATATCAAGAGAGGTAGTTCAAACTATATTCGAGGTTGATAAAAAAATAGAAGGACAAGTTACTAGTATTCAAGAAAGCTCTTCATCAATGGAAGAAATTGCGACTGGAGTTCAAACAGTAGCTGAATCTTCAGCAACGGTTACAGAAGTGGCTGTCACAACAACAGAACAAGTCAATTCTGGTAGTGAAGTGATAAAACAATCTATACTTCAAATGAATAGTATTCATGAGGTTGTTGAAGAAACTTCTAAAGTAATTGAGAGGCTTGTTACACGTACGCAACAAATAGATAAAGCTCTGGATGCAATCACTAATATTGCTGAACAAACAAACCTACTTGCCTTAAACGCATCAATTGAAGCTGCACGTGCTGGAGAAAACGGAAAAGGATTTGCAGTAGTGGCAGCGGAAGTTGGAAATTTAGCTGAGCAGTCTAAAACATCTGCATATGAAATCAATCATTTAATACAAGCCATTCAAAAAGATACAAAAGATACAGTTGCTGCAATGCAAAAAGGCCAACAAAAAGCTTCAGAAGGAAAAGAAACAGCTAATAAAGCAGATCAAGCATTCTCATCTATTATGTTGGCTATTAATAAAATCACTAGTCAAATTCAAGAAGTATCTGCAGCGACAGAAGAAATGTCTGCGGGTACAGAAGAAGTCAATGCCTCTATGTCCAGTGTTTCTGAAACTGCTACGCAAGTAGCTAAGGAAACAACTCAAACTGTACAGTCTATCCAATCACAAGCAGCATCAATCGAGGAGATATCGAATCAATCTAACAAAATAAAAGAAAAAGTAGAAGCATTGTCAGCATTAGTTTCAAAATTTACTATCGAGAAGCAAGACAAAGAGCAATCAAATATAATGTAAGAACAATAAAAAAGACCATCGTAACTTTGAAGTGAACCCCGAAAACGGGACACCAATCAAAAAACCTAAACCACTTGTTCCCTAAATTCTTTAGGGGATAGGTGGTTTAATTTTTCTTGAATTCGCACACAATTGTAGTAATGAATGTATTCTAGCACAATCTTTCGCACAGTTGTGTTGGATACTTTTGTTATCTTTTGTGAATAGAAAGCTTCACTTTTTAAATGACCAAAGAAGCTTTCCATGACGGCATTATCATGGCAATTTCCTCTCCGGGACATGCTGGTGATCATGCCGTTTTCTTTGGCATACGCTTGAAATTTTTTTGCTGTATAAATGCTTCCTTGATCCGAGTGAAGAAGGACATCTTTTACTTTTCGCCCTCTCATTGCTTGTTTCAATGTTTTCATCGCTAATGTCAGTGTTTGTGATTCGCTGATGAAACAACTAATAATTTCACGATTAAAGGCATCCATGATCGTTGATAAATACAAGGTACGCTCTCCAAATAAGAGATACGTCACATCCGTAAACCACTTTTCATTTGGTTTGGATGCATCGAATTGGCGCTCCAATCGATGAGGGGCTACCATTGGTTCCGCACCATTGATATATTTCTTTTTCTTTCGACGCACTTTTGAAAGAATATGATTTTGTCTCATGATTCGTAATACTTTTTTATAATTGACACACAGTCCCATTTTTCGAAGAGTAGCGGTCACTCTTCGATATCCATACCGGAATTTATGCCTAAGACAGACGTCCTTTACTTTTTTTTCTATATCATCTTTCAGATCTTCCGTGCGTTGTAACCAACGATAAAATGTAGAACGGGGTAATTCTAATACGTTACACAAGTCTTTTACCGTTATTTTTGTTTGTACATTTCTCCATAAAGTAACTACAGTTTCTGGTTTCAGCCCCTTTCGATTTCCAGATACTTTCCCCATACAAGTAATTTTGTTTTTAGATGTTTATTTTCTAAACGTAGCTGTTCTAATTCACTGAGCTCTTTTGGTCCTTTTCCATAAGAATATTGTTTTCCTACAGGTTGTTGAAAGCGATACGTTTGATCTGTACGATACCATTTCATCCATGTCTTAATTTGGGAAACATTTTTAATTCCGAGTTTCTCCATAATTGCACGATTTGAATAACCGTCTTTCTTCATTTTAATGACTTTCCACTTTGTTTCTTCTGGGTAATGAACTCTTGTCTTCAAACGAAAAACACCTCCAATGAATTTGCATACTTAGTATGCGAATTCAGGAGGTGTTTTTTTCATGTACCACTATTCGGGTTCACTTCACTTTTATAAAGTACAATGGTTTTTTTATTGAATAGATGTTCTAAAAATTCTTCAGATCATTAAATACAAAAATCACATTAATTTTTGTTTTAATTTAATTGTTAATAGAACAGTAGATGTATTTCTAATAAAGTCCTTTGAAAAATAATATAGTTGTTTAATTCTTATTGAACTAACGGTGCAGGATAGTTGAATAAGGATGATGATATACTTAAGGGGGAATGTACTTTATTTTATAATTTATGAGGTGGAAAATGGACTCTTTAGAATTAAACAAATCTAAATATATTGTCTCTAATATCAAAGAAATTTTGCATAAAAAGCTTATTCTTGATAAACCGTTAACTAAAGATGAAGTAAAAAAATTAAACCTAGTGAATCCCCCTGTATACGAAAATGAGAAGTATCTCATGCAAAAACGGTGGTTTTATAGTATTAATATCGGGGAATGGGAAGATGTGGATATTAATATTCAAGGGAATAATGAAAATCCCGATGTGGAGATCATCGAAATGGCGGAAAAAACATTGAATGAACTCCATCTACATATAAGCTGTGCATTAAAATATTTACAGAAATTCTTCCCTAATCAAGAAATGAAGAACTACTATCTATCCACAATATGTTTTGGAAAGATGGTTAATTTTGACGATTATATATTTTCTGGGTTTAGTTTAGCTTTTATTTATGATGGTCACTTTGAGTTTCAATATAAAGTAAAATTTAAAGACGATGGATGGCCTATTGGTTTTGAAGGTGGGCCACTTTAATAATAATAGATAATTTTTTCTTATGGAATAAAAATATTAATTAAATTTGTTACAGAATAGATAGGCATCTTATGATGCCTTTTCTTTATAAATAAAAGTAACGTAGTATTTAAACCTATACGTTCACACAAGATTAAATGTATTTAGTTCTGTAAATCTGTAAAATTTTAGTTTGGATTTTCTTGGCCCAATCAAGTACCAAAAATGAAAGTTTAGACTTTCTTGTCTAAATAGTTTAGAGTTTCATGTCCTTATTGTACAAAGACATGAAAGCAGGAACTGATTTTATAGTGTATAATGCTGAATTATCTACAGATACATCTCATGTAGTACCCATTTTCTTGTCTGCATATGGAGACAAGAAAATGGGTACTTCTTTAAAAAGAGACACCAAAGTGGGTACTTTGTAAAAATAGCAAATACTAAATAGATGTGAAGTTGAAATCCAGTTCTATATTAGTAACAAAAATATTCATGAAGGATTTACTTTCTTATCTCATTAGCAGGACATGAGAGTTTAAACTTCTTTTAATTTTTCCCATTCTTATCTTGATAGGTATAGGAAAGGATTCCACAAACACCAAACAAGCTTGACAACAAGAGATTACAAGTGTAATATTCAATTGTGGATTACAAACGTAATCAAAGGAGGGTGTAATTTAAACTAATGAAAGAATTACCTAAAATTTCGGAAGCTGAATTAGAAATAATGAAAGTATTGTGGTTAAACTCTCCACAAACGGCAAATGAAGTCATTGAAGCGTTGGAGGTAAAAATGGATTGGAAACCGAAAACGATTCGAACACTGATTAATCGATTAGTTCACAAAGAAGCAGTGGCTTATCATCAAGATAAAGGGCGTTTGTACTCTTATTATCCTTTGGTATCGCAAGATAGTTATTTACAAGTAGAAACGAAATCTTTACTTAAACGTTTCTATGGTGCAGCATTTAAACCTTTACTTGTAAATTTCTTAAAAGAAGAAAAGCTGTCTTCAGAAGATATTAACGAACTTAAACGTATTCTGGATGAGAAAACTGAGGAAAATCAGAGGAAGGATAGATTATAGTGATAGAAAAATTTATAAATATCTATCTACCTGCTTTTTTTGATTGGATGATTGAGACTTCCATTATGGCTAGTATATTAGTGGGCCTAATCTTGTGTATCAAGGTCTTGTTTAGAAATAAGTTAACTCCACGTTGGCAATATATGCTATGGATCATATTAATTCTAAGACTTGTATTACCTTGGTCGCCAGATAGTTCTTATAGTATCTACTCTGTACTTACTTACAAGAATAATGATGCATTTATTTCTAGCCAAAACCCTGTAGCTAATTTTCTTACAAAAGAACGTATGCAAGAATTAAAAGATATAGACGATACAAAGGTCCTCACAAAAGAAGATACTTATACCTCAAGTTCAACAAAAACTGCTCAGGCAAACAAGACACAAACAGGCATGAATGAAAAGCAGGATGATAAGACGATTTCATTCTATACAATCTTTATGTACATTTGGCTTACTGGCGTTATCCTTCTAAGCGTTGCTACTTTTATAATGAACAGGCGTTTATTACTTTACATAAAAAAACAACCTATTATTACAGACGAGAAGATTGTCCAGATTTTTGAAAAGTGTAAGCAATCTATGTCTATTCAACGGAATATCCCTCTATTTGTATCTGGAAAGGTTTCCAGTCCAACAGTGTTCCGATTTATTCGTCCCAAGTTGTTATTGTCAACTGTACATATGGAGATATTAGATGAACAACAGTTACGATATATTTTTTATCATGAATTAGCTCACATCAAGCGAAGAGATGTTGGTGTGAACTGGCTTATGCATGGCTTACTCATTTTAAATTGGTTTAATCCCATTCTATGGTATGCCTACTCATGTATGCGGGAAGATCAAGAACTAGCATGCGATGCATTAGCTCTTACATGTATAGATTCAGAGGAACAAATTGCGTATGGACATACTATTATTAGTCTATTGGAACACTACTCAAGTTATTATCAAGTACCAAGTATAGCAAATTTTAGTAAAAACAAGAGAGCGTTAAAAAGGAGAATTCTAATGATTAAAAAATTCCAAAAAAAATCATATCGTTGGTCTGCGATAGGGGCTGTGGCAGTGATTGCAGTATCATCTGTATCCTTATTAAACGCCCGTGCTGATCAGCCGACTAACCCTGAGAAACAACAATTAGAAGTGAAAAATAATATGAAAGAATTAAAAACACAAACCGATATTCCTATACAGCAAATTGTAGAAAAAATGATTGGTACAAAAGAACAGGCAAATGCAGAATTTTTTATTTCAGAGGGAGATTATAATACTTTACTTACAGAACTTGGGGTGGCACGAAATCTGTTTACGAAAGAAGAATTTGAACGATTTATTGATTTAGAAACAGTGGCATCTACTTTAGGTAGAAAAGAAAAGTTAGACCCAGAAGAGGAAAAAAAATATGAGAAAAACAGTGAAGAAATTGGACCATTTAGAGATAAAATTTATTCGCATTTTAGATTAACTAAAAAGGAAGCACAGAAATATCTTGATTTTCCAATTAAGACCCCAAGTTATGTGGTAAAAGGGTATAAATTAACTGGACAAGATGTTCAAACACCGATGACTACTGAAAAAATGAATCCCACTATTGTTTCTCAATATCAAAATGAAGATAATGTGTATTTTGTGTACCAAACTGCAGATACTGATCAGGGAGAAAATTTGTCGAACAAAGTAACGGAGTATAATGAAAAGGTAACAAATTATGAATTAGAAGGTGCAAAAATAAGCTTAAAAGAAAGTCTCGATACAGAGGAACACTATAAATTCATGCAAATGATTGTTCCTGCAAAAGGAAAGAATAGCGCTTATCAAGTCATAATTCTTGCAGGTGATTTAAGTAAAGAAGAAACAGAGAAAGTTATGCTGTCCTTTCTAAAATAAAAATAGAGTCTCAGGATCCCGTTCTTGAGGCTATATTTTTTAGCTTAAACGAAACTTATAAGTGGGAAGAGAAATTAGTATAGTCTATATAATAAAAAAGTAAAATGATATTTAGTTTTGCTAGCTTGATTGAGGTGGATAAAAAATAACAATTTAAAACATAAATTGAATCTAGGTAGGTATATTGTATGGAGAACAGGAGGGAGTATGGTTCAAAAAGAAGTAATGGAAGAATACTAGCAAATGGTGATGTATTTTAACACTATCACCTGGATTGAGAAGTAAAACCTCATCATTTAGATATAGTTTTACGTGCCCTTTTATAATAAATGCTATTTCTTCACCTTTATGTGCCACAGGCTCCATAGATGAAGCGGTTTGAGGTAGCAGATTGATTAAAGCCAATTCCAGTGATCCATTGCTCAATCTTACTTAACATGGAAGGCGTTGTATCAGCTATTTCAGCTAAATGTTTACTAGTTAATCCTGCACCTTTTCGAAATGCCATAATTTTTTGAACAACATTAATATTGTTCATATAAATAATCTCCATTAAATGAGTGGAGTATATTAAATTAAAATTAATTTTATTTACTTATACTTAATATAATGTTAATGTATATTTAATTAAAATAAATTAAGATTAATTTTCAAGCTGTCAACTGATGCGAAAACGTGGAAAAAAATCTACTTAGAAGTAAAGGGATTACTGTTATTGAATATACAACAGACTATAGTAAAGCGATAGAAAAAGAAGAATACAAGCTAATAATGTATTCTTAAGTTTTTAAAGGACGTGAAATGAACATGAAACCAGTTTTAAAATATATAATTATTTCCCTTGTTTTTTCAATAGTAGGGGTGTGTTGGGCGCTGTTTGACATCTTTATGTTAGATGCAGACTGGCTATTGATTTGGATAGGTGTATTAATGGCATATCTATCGTTGTATATTGTGATAGATCTATATAGCAGAAAAACGTACGACTCAAAATTGACTAAAGTGCTTCTAAAAACAATAATTACAACCTTTAGTTTTGGAGCATTAGGAATATCATTCGGAGTTGTGCACGAGATATTAGGACCATTGAGTCTTACTTTAATGACATGGTATTGGTTTATAATGATATTTTTATATTTAATACCCATAATATTATTATCGATTTTAGTATTGGTAAATAGTAAAAATCATAATTTCCCTGGGGTATATAGTATACTTATAATTCTAAATATGCTTCTTACGTTATGGCCGTTATTATGGCCATTATTTATTAATTTTATGGGATCTGCTATGAATGCAAGTGCAGGATGGTAGCAACTCACAAATTATAAAAGGATTAAAATAAAGAGGTTATGAATTTGAAGCTTATAACCGAATATAAAAAAAGGATGAATAAGTTAAATGAATGGAATAAGAAATTAATATAGGGTTTAAATATTGGTAAGAGTGTGTTTAGCTAAATATATAACAACACGCTCTTTTAACTGGCTATTTTTTATTATTTAAATTTTTAAAAATAATATTGATTAAATGAAAAGAGAGTTTTGCTCTCTTTTTTTGCATTTCAGCAAAACCTAATTAAATGTGAAGTGAAAATTCATTTGGAATTTATATTAGTAACGAAAGATATTCAAGAAGTATCTACTTTCGTGTCTAAAAAATATCCATTTTCATGTCTTTCTACAACTGTAGAAAGACATGAAAATCTAAACTACAATCTCATGAACAATCGTTGATAAATAACCATTATCATAAATTTTTTAGGTACTTTCATGTCTCAATAACGGGACATGAAAGTCTAAACTTTTTGAACATAGGACAAGAAACTCTAAACTACTTAGCCAATAATAATACAATAAAAAGAAAGTAAACTTTTACCCAAAAGTTTACTTTCTTTCAATCACTGTGTTTATAACATTTCTTCATATTTCGAATAAATATCCAAAAAAGGATACATTCAAAACACTGTTATTTTGGTTATTATGAACAATTGCTACTTTTACATAAAAACCAGTCGAACAGCTTAAGAATTATATTCACGTGTCCGATTAACTAAAATGATTTATCAAATCAAAAAAGAGAGTGAGGCAGATGAAAATAAAATTCAGAGTTGGTAAGTTGAAAGTGTATTTCGAGATTAACAGAGCTACATTTAAATTAATAGACGAGTTAATAATGAGGTCGCGCCAACTAAACGCGAACTTCGTATGCTAAGGAATTTCTAAGTTAAAAACCTGGGTTTTACCGTACGTTAACAAATTTCCATAAACGACATTTAATGTTTGTTATGGGATTTTGTTTTTAGTAATGAGTTTAAGAACTGGTTTTTGGCCGTATTTCTTTCAGATATCATCCTTTATTTATTATATATAGTTTGGAAAAATTACCATTTACACACAATCAGTATTAGTGTATTATTCATCTAGTACACTAATACTGAGGAGGGAAGAAATGGAAATTGATTTTTCTCCTAATATCCCGATTTATATTCAGGTAATGGAATACATAAAAGAGGAAATTGTAACAGGTCGTTTAGCACCGGGTGATAAAATCCCAGCTGTACGTGAACTAGCCAGTGAATTACAAGTGAATCCCAATACGATTCAACGCACATTTCAAGAGCTAGAACGAGAAGGTATTGCTGTGACACGAAGAGGAACAGGGAGATTTGTAACGAGTGAAGGAGAAAAGATTACTGAACTACGCAAAGAAATGGCAACAGAGTTGCTTGATAATTTTATAAATGGAATGGACAATTTAGGATTTACGAAAGAAGAAATTCTTCCAATCCTCCATTCTTCATTAGAAAAGAAAAGGAAGGAAAACGAATGACAGAGTTATTAAAAGTTGAAAATCTGTGGAAAAGATATAACTTAAAAACAGTGCTTCAAGGTTTAAGTGTAACAATTTCTGAAGGGAAAATTATTGGTCTTGTTGGTGATAATGGTAGCGGAAAAACGACATTATTAAAAATGATTGCTGGTTTGCGTTATCCTTCTAAAGGAACTGTCACAATTGAAGGTCAGAAGGTAGGAATAGAAACAAAGAAAACTGTTTCATTTATGCCTGATAGTCCTGTTTTTGACGAGTGGATGACGATAAAAGATGCTGTAGTTTTCTATCGGGATTTTTATAGTGATTTTGATTTTCATCAAGCAATGGACTTAATAGCTGAGTTTAAAATGCCATTAGAAGAGCATATAGTTGCTTTATCAAAAGGTGAAGTGGAAAAATTACAACTTATCTTAACTTTCTCCAGGAAGGCAAAGTTATATATATTAGATGAGCCATTGGGTGGAATTGATCTTGTTTCTAGAAAACATGTACTAGATTTAATTCTTAAATTTTACCGAGAAGATTGTACCATTCTCATTTCAACTCATTTAATAGAAGAAATCGAAAATATATTTGATGAAGTAATCTTTTTAAAAGACGGAACTATTATATTACATGAAAACGTAGAGGAAATTCGTTTTCATCACGGGAAAGCAGTACATGAGTTGTTTAGGGAGGTATTTGAGCAATGAACCCACTTTTTCTCTATTTATATAAGTGCAATAGAAAAAAAATAGCAGTCTTTTATTCTGGTTTTATTATCATTTCTTTACTCCTTTTATTTAGTACGATAGGACTCTCAAGGGTACTACCTCCGTTTATAAAGGATTTAGTATTACTCATATACCTAATAATAATTGGTATAGCTGCATTTTTACTTCTTCTAATAGCGCTGCCTTCTTTCAATAAAATATTAAAAAATTCTATGATTCGTTATACAGCCTTCCCAACCCGAAAATATATATATACGAATTTATTATTTTTTACATTAATGTTTATTATTTTATTAGGTATAGGCTTAATTTTTTCATATTATTTTTCACAAAGTCTTTATGATGGAAAAGTAATTGATTATAATCCGAGTCTTTATGGTGGGGAAGTAACCGGAGAATTTCGACAAGAATATCACAAGTTGTATAGTTACGGAATCTTCCACCACATATTTGCTTTTCTTTTATGGGGAATCGATTTCATGAGTATCCTTATTTCTTGTTATTTTATCATAGCCATTATAAGGCTGTTTCCAGTGAAGTCATGGATGAGTAAAATAATTTTATTCATCATTTTCGTTGCTATCTTTTCAACAATACAAACAATAGTAATGAATGTGTTAAGTAAATTAGAGAAATATGCAGTTACTATTAAAAGTTCTGGGTTCATGGATAAGAATGATTTTTTTGATACATCATTTTACCCTATTGAAGATTTCACTATTTTGGGTCTATGTTTTACTTGCTTGTTAATAATTGTACTCGTAGCGATTACAGGTCGCATTATCAATAAGAAATTAGAGATATAAAAAATCACTTTATAAGTAAAAGATATTTTGGGAGGAAAGCATGAGAACATCTAATCCAATGTTAAAAAAAGACAAATTCCATGAAGAGAAGGCAAGTGCTTCTACGATGACAATAGGTGGAACGATAGGAAAAACATTCATTTTGCTTATCTTACTTCTTGGAGCGTCTGTCTATTCCTACGTACAGATGACACAAGGGACAATGAAAATACCCGTGTTAATTGGAATTATAATAGTTACTCTAATTGTCGCTTGTGTGGTTATATTCATTCCGTGCATATCCCCAATTTGCGCACCGATTTACGTAATATTACAAGGGGTTTTATTAGGAAGTATTTCAGCATATTATACAATGCGCTTTGGTGATTCTATCGCTTTAACTGCCGTATTACTAACAATTTCGATTTTATTTTCCATGTTAGTGTTATACGCAACTCGAATAGTAAAAGTAACTAAAAAGTTTCGTGCGGTTGTAACGGTTGCAACACTTGGAATTTTTATTATGTATTTTATTGTTTTCTTATTGAGCATCTTAGGGGTGACTGTTCCATATATTCATCAAGGTGGGACAATTAGTATTATCATAAGTGCAATTGTAATTGTTGTTGCTGCATTCGATTTATTACTAGATTTTGATTCAATTGAACATGGTACTCATAGTGGAGCACCAAAGTATATGGAATGGTACAGCGCAGTAGGACTTATGATGACATTAGTATGGTTATACCTAGAGATCCTTCGTCTGGTTTCTTACATCATGAAAAACAAAGACTAGAAAACATCCTGCATGGTTCAAACATGCAGGATGTTTTTGTATTTCGTAGTATCAATTAGGTCACGTTAGTCAGTGGAGAATGTATGAAGATGCTTTACAACAACTTCAACTCATACCTATAACCTTTCAGCCGCTCTTTTCTATAATCTTCTTTCGACCATTACACATAAATTAATAGTAAAAAACTTTTCCCCCTTAGCTTACAGGAAAGCAGCTTTTTCTACGTAAAAAATTGCTTAGCGTACGAAATTCGCGTTTTGTTGGTGCTACCCCATCGCTATCAAGCTAAAGAAGTAGGTCACCCCCAAAAAGAGAAAATATGTTAAATTCTCATAGATAATTATCTTATATTAATTACATAATTAAGTGTGATATTATAATATAAAGATACTATATTTAAAGGGGGATTCAAATTGGTTAAAAACTTACCTTTACTAATAGTGATTTTAATACTAGGTATAAGTTCTTCTACATTAAGCACGAACGGATACTTTTCTCCAGTTATAGAAGGGTCTTTAATGATTATAAGTATTATTTTAAACATTACTGCAGTGATAGGTTTATCACTGCACGTCCTTGTATATCAACCTATGAAAAGATTTGATAAAAATTTAAAAGAGACCTTCAAATAAAATAATTATATTTAAGGTAACACTACATCGCCATCGAGCTAAAAAATGTATCCATAAAAAGAAAAAATACGATATTCTTTCTGTAGAATCATAGGAAAGGATGGCGTTTTTTATGTCTGTTTCTGTGTCTGATGAATTACAACTATTTGCTCAAGAGATTCAACGTTTTTTATCTCCAAATACCTTACGGAATCTTGCTAGAGATGTTGGTTTCGTACAACGAACCAGTAAGTACCAAGCAAAAGATTTAGTCGCTTTATGTGTATGGATGAACCAAAATATCGCTACGACGTCTTTAACTCAGTTATCTAGCTGTTTAGAAGCCTCGACAGAAGTACTCATCAGTCCCGAGGGACTGAACCAACGATTTAATAAAGCAGCCGTTCAATTTTTACAACACATACTAGCTGAACTACTAAGCCGAAAATTGACCTCATCTATACAGATTTCGTCTCCATATACTTCTGTTTTCAAGCGTATCCGTATTTTAGATTCAACTGCATTTCAACTCCTAGATCCCTTTTCATTCGTTTATCCGGGCGCAGGAGGATGCAGCCATACAGCAGGAGTAAAGATTCAGCTTGAGTATGATTTATTAAGTGGACAATTCCTTCATATTCATACAGGTCCAGGTAAACAACATGATCGAACCTACGGTTCCCTGTGTGTCCCAACTGTAACAACGAATGATTTATGTATCCGAGATTTAGGCTATTTTCATTTGAAAGATCTTCAACATATACAAGATAAAAAGGCTTACTATATCTCACGTATCAAATCGAATACACGTATTTATCAAAAAAATCCTAAACCTGATTATTTTCAAGATGGCAGAATTAAGAAAGGTACAGAGTATATCCAGATAGATATGGAGGTTTTAATGAACTCACTTCAGCTAGGACAAACATGCGAAATATCCAACGCTTATGTAGGAATGACTGATAAAGTCCCAACTCGTGTGATTGTTCATCGACTAACAAAAGAACAATAACAAAAAAGGTTACACGATCAAACTGTAAGAGAAAAAAGAAAGGAATGAAGTATTCTGCTCGTAGTAAACGACTTAGCGGTATCAATGTATATATGACAAATACGCCTACAGATATTGTACCTATGGGACAAGTGCATGATTGGTATTCTTTACGTTGGCAAATCGAGATTTTATTTAAAACGTGGAAATCATTGTGGATATTGTTTACCTTGTGTTATACGGAGAGCATCAATAGTAAAGGCAGAAATTGAGGATGGGAGCAGATATAGAGATAGAGACTTTACCAGTGGTCCTACGGCAAAAACTAATCTTAATTCTTACAATATAGGCATTAAAAAACACAATAAAAAGTATGTATTCTTGAAAATACAAAATTCAGGACCTATTGAAACAAATATAGAACAATTTATAGGTGTTTATAATAGAGGTATGGAAGAACTTAGCTCTTTATTGGAGGAGTATAATGAAGAAGTTTTATCATGATACACATTTGCATTTAGATTTATATAAAAATACTTATGAAATTATAGAGTATATAAATAACTTTAAATCATACACGATTGCAGTTACTAACCTACCTATTTTATATGAAAGAGCGATGAAAACATTTCCCAAAAGTAAGTATATACGCTTTGCAGTAGGGTTTCATCCAGAGCTAATTCAACAATCTTCAGAGCAAATTCCGCTTTTTTATGAAACAATAAAAAAAAGTAGATACATAGGGGAGATAGGATTAGATTTCAGTAAGAACAATCTAAATTCAAAAGAATTACAAATTCAAGTGTTTACAGAGACGGTTAAGATTTGTAATAAAATAGGTGGGAAGATATTAACGATTCACTCTAGAAACGCTGCCGAGACGATTATAGATATAATAGGAGTGAATTTTAACGGGAAAATTATTTTGCATTGGTTTACTGGTGGTTTGAAACAATTACAAAGAGCTATTCAATACGGTTACTATTTTTCAATTAATCAAGAGATGGTGAGAAGTAAAAATGGTAGAGAAATAATTAGCCGGTTACCAGAGGAGCGAATATTAATTGAAAGTGACGGACCTTTTACTAGGGGAATAAATAAAGATTATAAAGTACAATTTATAGATGAAATTGTACAAGAGCTATCCCATATTAAAAATTATGATGTAGAGAAAGTATATGAATTACTAAAAAACAATTTTAAGGAGTTATTAAACTAGACACGAAGGAAATTTTATAGAGATTAGTTTAATTTTTGTATTGAAAATATGTTTTATAAAAATTATGTAATAAATACGTAATGTATAGTAAAAAACTCAAATTAAATTTGTTAGAAGTGTGGTTTTGCTGTATGGTAATACAAATTATCTGCTAATTCTTCGATTGTATATTAAATTATTAAATACTCTTGTTAATAGTTTGATCATATAGGACGGATAATTCCAGTTTTTTAGCAAGAAATAATATATATTTCTTGCTTTATTTAAAATGTAAATATAGAGAATTTTATTAATTAAGGATTCTTTTTATTGGGTACATTCAATTTTGTAAAAAGGATTATTACTTTTCGTAAATTGACGTCAAACATTAATTATACCTATTACTGAAGCAATTATTAGACATGAGGAGAGAGCGATTAATGAAATGAAAATAGAATTAACGCTAAAATAAAAAGTTAGGTGAATAAAGTGAATGAAATATTAAAACAAATTTCTAATTTTTTAGGTTTAGAAAATAATTCGTTAGAAGCGTTTATTTTGTTTATTGTGTTTTTTATTGCAGCTTGGTTAATTAAAGAGTTTAAAGATATTTACAGTAAAGAAAGAGAAACTTTATCATTAAAACAAATAGAAATGAAAGAAAAATTATCAAGCGTGAAATTATCTATAAAGTTATATAGAAGACAAGAAATAGAGATGAAAGATTTATTAGAGTCTATCTTTAAAATTAATGAATATTTAAATCGTAATAAATATAAAGAAATAAAAAATATTTTAGAGGATATAGATAAAGTTGATTTTGTAGATAAATTAGATGATTTTGTAACAAATTTATTAGATACAATAATGAATCAGACGAATATATATAATAAAATAATATAGTATGGCTCAAGATGTTGAAAGGTTTTCTAGAAGAATGAAGGACATTGTGTTACCGATTATAGCTGCAAGTATTGTTATTTTTTGTTCTTGTGTCCTATTAACATTTTATGCTTCAGGTAAGACTCCTTTTTGGGGAGCTATGCGCATGTACTCATTTATATTTTTTATATCTTTTCTCTCCATTTTTATCAACTCTTTGTTCAGCAAACAGGATGATACAAAAACTAGAATTTATTTTGGCATAGTAGCAGTTTTATCTACTCCACTTTTATTTTTCGAAAATATTTATTGTTTAATAATAACATTGTTAGGTATTTTGGGAGTTGTTCTTATTCGAAAATATAAGGATGAATAGAAAAGTTGATTTTGCAAATAGAGTTTAGAAATTGAATGTTTTCGAGTGTAGAATGCTGGAGAATTGTTATATAGAACAATGAGAGGGAATAAGGCTTCTTTAATTAAGTTTTTAATATAGTATAAGAATTCATAATTTATAACTCGAATTGTATTGACCCAATTAGGATAGAAGAAATTTAGTTTAATATGAAAATAAAAAGGTAATTAATGTAAAGTAAAAATTAGTTAGACTGGAAACGAAAATCTAATTGATACAATAATTTTCAGTCTAACTAATTTTTCCTCTTGCACAGTGAATAAATTATATTTCAAAAGGGGGCAACATTTACTGTTGCTCCCTTTTAATATGTAGATTTAATTGTTAAACGAGAATATGGTGAAGTAATTTTGCAGTTTATTTCTTGGCTGCGTTAGCTTATATTTATCTATGTATAAAAAAGCGCTGTATACAGCACTTTTTAAAAGGTGCATGAATAGTATAATGAAGATTTTTACATTATTAAAGACATAACTATGCATGGTCTAATATTGATTCTTATTTGGTTAATTGTCATAAGGATCTATACGATTATTTATTTTTATTATTATTAATTTTTTCAGTGTATAGAACTTGCTCTTTGTAGTGTTTCTTAATTGGAAAGTTATGTGTACCTGTGCCGTTCTTGAATTTTTTATCAATGGGGTTCTTTAGAGGAACTGTTGTGGTTTCAGTAAATTCATATGGGTAATTTATTTTAGATTTATCTTCAAACATGAAAATGCCTCCTTTTAGGATTTCCTAAATTCTTTACTATAACATGATATGCATATAGATTTTTTTTGGACTAGTTATTTATATAGGTTAATGGAATTTAATTACATAACCACTGAAGCCTTTTAAAGGAAAATAATTTGAGAAAGAAATGGTATGAATAGCCGTTGGCTCCTATTGTTATTTTTTTGTTTGACAGCGCAGTGAATAATGCATATAAATTCAATATAGATTGTTTTTATAATATGGTTTATATGAGATTTTCTTGATAATATAATGTGGAATATTATAGTGTTATTAGGTTATTAGGAACATTTAATGCTGTTTCATAACTGAAAGGGAATTGAAAAAAAACTGAAACTTTTCTCATAAAAATTCAATCTAACTTGAAAAATGAAAGGAAAATGAAATTTTCCAAAAGATATTCTTTGTTAAGATAAAAAGCATACATACAAAAAGTATTGGTATATCTTAAAAATGTATTTTCAAGATATAGTGGGGGAAAAGATGAGATTAGAAAAACAATTAATAAAAAAGATGTATTATGAAACATTCCTAATGGAGAATGAAACAAAACCAACTCTTGACGTACTTGGACAAGCTTATGTAAACGATGAAAAAAATGAGATTTCTGATGGGTCTTATATTCGTTTTGCACAAGGTGAATTTTATTATCGTCATCAAGATTTTGAAGCAGCTATTTTTAAATGGGAGAAGGTTAGTAATGAATTAGCACCATGGGCACAAAAAAATATTGCGGATGCTTATTTCGAACTTAATCAATTATCATATGCTGAAAATATTTATACTTCTATTACTACTGATAATAAAATATTGATGATTGAAATTAGACTACAATTACTTTCTCTTTACATTGAGCAAAATAATTTTGACTCAGCTTTCGGTGTTATTAAAGAAGCAGTTTCTTTAAATCCTGATTATCCGAATGTCACAAAAATTGCCCGTTCCTTTTATGAGGAACAGCAAGATTTTGATAGTGCAGTAGAGCTTGCTGTGAATGAGTTAATTCGAATAGAATCGTATCCGTGGTTTGAGGTATTAAAAGGATATATTGATAAAGGGTTTACTAAACATATTTCACCAGATTATTTTTATAATGCATTAGCTACATTAAATAATGTAGATCAAGTACAGTTTACGCAAATGGTTTCATCACTTTGGAACAGTTATAAAGATGAACAAAATTATTTATTATGGCTTAATACAATAAATGAATTTTTCTTACATATTGAAATACATTCGTCCGATATATGGAACAAAGTTTCTGCTTTTTACGAAGAAACTTACTTTGCATTAATTCAAGGTCAATATACGCTTAGACAATTAAACGATATCATACCCAATCTGTTAGCAAATTGGTTAAAAGTAGTTAATCCATCTTATGCTGTATTTCCATCTGCAGCTGTATTGGCATGGGATGAGATTTTCCCTTCCAAAATAGATTCAGCAAATATAGAGCATGCGGAAAACTTACTGTCACATTCTATTAATCATGTAAATGGCTTAGAGTACAGCTTACACCTTTTTGAATCTATTACAGAGTGGGCACAAAAGCACAATATAGAAATAGGTCACCGATTTAAATGGTTAGTTGACGAACTCGCAGATTTAAGAACAAATCGTATTTTAGTAACGGGAACTTCAGGAAATGGAAAAACTACATTTATTAACTCTATATTAGGAGAAAACATATTAGAAAAATCAATTTCAAATGTAGTAGTTTTAAAAAATGATGCTCATATAGAAATAAACGCTATAACAGACTCAGCAATTACAACAACGGAAGATGTCTCTGATTACCATAATATGATGTCTCAGCACCATCAAACATATAGAGATAGAGCGTGTGTTGAATTTAAATTACCATGCAGATTTTTAAATGAAAATAAACTTACATTTGTAGTGACACCTGGCTTTAATAGGAATAACGACACTAGAGATGAGATATTCGAATATTTAAATTCTGTAGACGAATTACTGTTCGTATTGAATGCGGATTCACCTTTTACTGACAAAGAACGTGACATTCTATTAAGTATTCAAGAACATACGCCAAATTTACAAATTCATTTCTTATTAAATAAAATCGATAACATTTACAGTGAAGCAGAAGTGAAAAGGGTATTACATGATACGGCAACGAGAATAAACACATATTTCCCGCATGCGAGAATTTTCCCTTATTCCTCGTTATATACAAGTAGTAAACAATTAAATGATTTAACTGAGTTTATTCATTTTAACTTTAATCATAAAAATATCGATGCAGAACGTACTGAAAAGTTATTATTTTTCATTCGAAAAACAATTACATATCTTTTGGATAAACGTGTTGAGAAAGAAAATAATCTAGTAGATGCTATTAATTGGAATGAAGATATGCTAGTGAAACTAAACGGTAGCATTAATAACCTTACTGCATTTGAGAGGGAAAAAATTCATTTCATTACACAATCATATCGTTCAATGAAGACTGAAATTACAAATGATCTTACTGAAAATATTCCGAAGATATTAAAGAGCTGTTCTAATTTAATTAGTGAAGAAAGTGATTTCGGGCACATGGATACGGAACTAAATAAAGCAATGAATGAAAAAGTGCATAAATATTTAGAACAAACTGTATTACCTAATCTCGCTCTTTCTATGCAAAATTGGATTGCAACTTCTAATAATGAGCTTCTTCAAAGTCAAACGTATTTAGAAGAACTTAGTGAAGGGCTTAATTCACTATTTGGAGAAAATAGAATACAGTTAGAATGTGATTTTAAAGTGCTTGATGACTGGCGCAGAGATACTGACAGGATGACGACTAGAATACAAATGGATGAAGTAAATATTTTACGTCGATTTACGCCAGCACAATTTTTGTTGAAAAGTGCCGGTAAATTATTTGGAGTTCTTCCTAAAAATAAATCTATGCTATATAACAAATACAAACAGTATGTAGAAAATGAAGATTATACTGAAGTAACGGCTTCTATTATGAAGAAATTTTTCTTGCAATTTGAGCTGTTTGAAAACACACAAGAGCGAGATATTAATATATTCTTTAGGAATCCATTTAACTCCTTAAAGCAAGCTGTAGAAAACACGCATTTAGAAATACAAGAAAAACAAGAGATATTACATAAGATGAAATCAAATCCTGAAATCTATCATGATTCTATCATGCTCTTTGAATTGAGATTGCGTCAATGTGAAGTAATTTTAAATATAGGTGATGATAATACCTATACGGATGTAGCTTTAGAAACAAGCGTAGAATAAAAGTAAACACATCAGATTTTTTATATGAAAAATCTGATGTGTTATAAGAAAGTAAAAAGGAGCAATTGTAATAAGTTGCTCCTTTTTCATATATAGATTATTTTTCTGTTTCTTTAATTTTAGTTTGTACTTCGCCAGTTTTAATTTTATTACTTTCTGAGAAGCGTAATAAATCGCCTTCAATAATTTTGTCAGACATTCGTAATTCATTTTGTGCACGTTTAATGAGGGCTTGAGCTTCTTTTTTTGGTAAATCTACAATTTCCCCTGTTATACGGTCGTAGAAAGTGTTGTTTTTGTATGCATACTTATCTGTAACGAAGCTACCATCGCGTAAAACAACAAAGCCAGTATATTCATCTGAAAACATATCATGGCCAAAACGGATATCATTCGTAGAACCAACACCTAATAAATTTAGAATAGTAGGTTTCATATCGATTTGTCCCGTAGGCTTTGAAATAGTTTGACCTTCTGTTTGTCCAGGAATATGAATATATAAAGGTGTACGTTGTAAATTTAAAGTATCAAATTCTGTTATTTGATCTTTGTCTAAAAACTGTGCCATTGCACGATTATGTTTTTCGGAAATGCCATAATGATCACCGTATAACACAATAATAGAATCATCATACATTCCCTCGGCCTTTAAACGCTCAATAAATTTTTTAATTGATTCGTCTAAGTAACGTGCAGTTACGATGTAACGATCGAATACGCCATTACCAGAGTTGTATGGTTCAATGAATTTTGTATCTTCATCATACGTGAATGGATAATGGTTTGTTAAAGTAAGGAAACGAGCATAGAATGGTTGATCAACAGTTTTTAATATATCTACTGATTGATCAAAGTATTCGATATCTTTTAATCCCCAATTTAAATTTGTTTCTGGCGTAATTTTGTAATCAAGCTCATTATAGTAACGATCATAACCAAGAGCGGAGTACATAATATTACGATTCCAAAATGTTGCGTTATTCGCATGGAATACAGAAGTGAAATAACCTTGCTGACGTAAAATTTCTGGAGTCGCAGTATAATCATTGTTACCGTGTGTGAAGAATACAGCCCCTCGATTTAATGGATACAACGACGTATCGATTAGAAATTCAGAATCGGATGTTTTCCCTTGACCAGTTTGATGGAAAAAGTTATCAAAGTAATAACTTTCATTTATGAATTCATTTAGGAATGGTGTAACTTCTTGCCCATTGACTGATGCGCCTATTAAGAAGGTCTGCAAGGATTCAAGAGTGACGACAATTACGTTTTTTCCTTTCGCTGCACCAAACATATTAGGGTTTGGCTCGCTTTGGTTTGCTTTTACGTAGTTTTCAGTTTCTTGTAATTTACTACTATCAGCAAGTGCTTTTTGTGACCCAGCTTTTACTTGCAGTGTTAAGTCATATACTTGGTGAGTATATAAGCCTAAATTTTTGACAAGCATTACCCGGTCGAATGATCTCGTTAATAATTCAGGGCGCTCTTTTTCTGCAAGCTGTAGATTCGCAAAGAATACACCAATCGTTAAAAGAAAGTATAACAAGCGTGTAGAATGAGTTACACGTTCTGTTTTAAAGACCAATGATTTCTTTTTTAATAAAATAAAGAAGAAAACAATGTCTACGAATGCGAGTATAATTTTGTAGTTTAATATCTCTATAATACTGCCGCCTAATTGGCCAAAGTTTGAGGTTTGTCCAAGTACTGGTAATGTAACGAAATCACTATAAAAATCATAGAACATTACATTTCCAACAAGCACGATCGTTAATAAGAAATTAATACATAGCGCTATATAATTTCGCTTTTCACCAGTTGCAAATAATGCTAATCCAACAAATGCTAATGATGCGGCTAGAGGGCTAATAAACAAAATAAGCTCTTGCGTTGAAGACTCAATTTTTAAATCAAAACTGAATCGCGTAATAAGATATGTTTTTAACCATACTGCTAAAGCCATTATTATAACAAAACTTATATTTTGCATTTGTAAATTTATTTTATTCTTCATTTTTACACCTTCTTTATACAATTTATTTAATTGAAGTTATATATTATGTTTTTATAACTATTAGAGTTTAATGAACCATTTAGATTATGTTTTCTAAAGGGAATAATTTGAAGTATTCATATACATACAATGGGGATTTTTAAAGCGTAGTAGCATAAATATAACTCTTTTTGAGAAACGGGCAGAACAAGTCATAGTTGTAGTGAAATTGACTTATAGACATCCTACCATATTAAACACTATGATGATGTTACAAAATATCGAACAAATGAAAGTGAAAATGGATAGAGACTTTTAAAACTGTTGACATTCAATTTATTAGAATTGAATGTCAATCGTTTTAAATATACAGTTATGTTACATATGTATTTTGTAAAATTCCGTTTCTTTGCCAGTTAATCATTAGCCGGGAAGGATAGGAGGGATTATTAAAACACTTTTACTATATATAAGTAAAAGTGTTTTGGAATTGAAAATATTTGACTGACATCTTAATGATAGAAATTAAATGTCAGATAAGTACTTTCCAACATACAGACCACTTGCAGCAGCTTGAGATAAGGAATGAGTGACGCCGGAACAATCTCCAACTAAAAATAGTCCATGCACACTTGTTTCAAAAGAGTTATTGATTTTTATCGTAGGAGCATAGAACTTTCCGTCAATTCCATATAGTAAAGTATGTTGATCAATAGGCTCTTGTATAAATTGTTCTAAACGTAATAAAAATTCTTTCAGCCCTTCAATATATAATTGAGGAACTTCTTGATTCAAATCTCCATAATCCCCCTGTAGTGTAGGTTGTATACGATTATGTTCCATGCTGTTTTTCGCCGTAGGTTGTTTCTTTAATAAGTCCTCTAAGCGCTGTATAACAATCCGATCTCGTCCTTGGTTAATGCCTTTAATAATTGAACTTGCGTATACATTTGCTTCTTTGAGAGTTGGAAAATAGCGAGGAATAAATAAAGTGAAGTTTAAATTAGAAGTGCCAGTTCCTTGCTCTCGAAAATTTTGACCGTCAGGCATAACTAAACCTTCTTCGTACTTTCGAATGATGCGTCCTTTTGGATTCATACAGTAAGTAGTTGCTGTGAAATGCTCACCTTGATAAGAAAGTTTTGTTTCAAAAGTATCTTTTAATATAGAACGTAATTGATGTTCTTTCATTTCTACTCTAATTCCTAAATCTACACGTGTTTGCTCCTGAGAAATACTTAGAGAACTGCATATTTCTTTTAACCAATCGGCCCCTGAACGCCCAGTTGCAAATACTAGTTGCTTAGTTTGAACTGTTCCTTGATTTGTCTCTATTGTAAAATAATCTTCCTGTTTCAGAATATGTTGTACATCTATTTGAAATTTGATCTTTATTTTCGTCAGTAAAAATTCATAGAGCTGCTGAAAAATGTTATTGGAAAGGGGAGTACCAAGATGTCTTACTTCTGTTGTTAGCATTTGTAAACCACACGCTTCAGCTCTTTTAGTGAGACTTGAATTTTCAGTACAATATTTTGAGACAGAACTTCCACCAAACTGACATAGAATTTCATCTACTTCAGCCATGAGCTGTATAAAGCCCTCTTTACCGACTTTTTGCTCAAGTTCTCCGCCAAATCCGTTTGTATAATTAAATTTCCCTTCAGATCTTCCTAAACCACCAAACCCGAAATATTTATCACATGTAGTACAATTACACACTTTTCCTTCGTCTAAAGGACAATGGCGATCTTCTAGCGCTTTACCTTTATCAAGAATTAAAACTTTTTTGTTACTTTTAGCTAGTGAATAAGCCATAAAAATGCTACTTACTCCAGCGCCGATAATTGTAACATCATACATATTCTTTCACCTGCTAACGAATAGTTTGTTTTTTATTTTTCTAGTGTATAACAATTTTATGAAGTTAAGAAATAGCTTTTATTAATAAAGTGGGAGTTTTTGAACTTGATGCTGTATTAACTTCTCCGAGTGGTGGAGTAAATACAAAAATTTTTATTTGAAAGAAGAAATAGTTTGAAAAATCACTATGTCATATGATTAATAACATCTTACATAGAAAAAAACAGACCTTTTAAGTGAAGAGGTCTGTTAATGATTTTAAATCTTATTTAGCAAACACATGGTTACCAATTACTGCTACTGTTTGACGTGTCGTAATCCACTTGTCTGTTGATGTTTTTGGATTGTAGAAATAAATCCAGTCAGAATGTACTCCATTTGTGGAGATAGCCTCTTCTACAGCCATTTTTGCTTCTGCACTTGCAGGCTGATTAATTCTGCCATCTGTAACAGGAGTAAATGCATATCCGTATTTAATAGGTTCATAAATAACACCTGTTATTGTATTTGGAAAACCTTTTGCATTTACACGATTTAGTATAACTTTTGCTACTGCTACTTTTCCTTTATAGGATTCGCCACCTGCTTCAGCAGTAACTAAGCGTGCCATTAAGTCTTTTTCTTTTTGTGAAATGCTTGAGTTAATTTTTAAATGTTGTCCTGTATAAAGCTTGTTTCCGACTGTATTGTTAATTTGTTTTATAGATTGGACGGTGACATTGTAACGCTTTGCTATCGTTTCTAATGAATCCCCCGGTTGTACTTGATAAATAATTTGTCCAGAAATGCTCGCAGGCTTGGCGTTTTGAGGAACAGTGATTTCATTTGATTTCACGGACCCTGGAATATGTAACTGTTCGCCAATAAAGGTTTTATCGTTTCCTTTATTATTAGCCTGTTTAATGGATTGTATTGAAACTCCGTATTGTTTACTAATGCCCCAAAGTGTATCGTTCTTTTTTACTGTATGAATGGTAGAAGCTTCAGCTGTACTTTGACTACATACGAATGTAATTGCAGCCGCGGATAAAGGGATTATATGTTTTATTTTTAGTAATTTCATTGTAAATCCTCCTAAGAAAAAATTAAGGTGAAACTATTAAGTAATGTAGTTCAGAATGTGTATATGCGTAATATATTGATGTAAGTATATTAGCACATATAAAATAAATAATCACTATAAGTTTCATATTCGTGTAGTGTAGAGTCAGAATATGAAATATTGCATATGAAAATACATTGAAGTTCATATTTCTGATTACTATAATCTATTTAGTAGAAAGGGAATACGTTATAGAAATAAAATCATTATAGATTAATATAATGATTAATAATTATTAATAGGAGGATTGATGTAATGAAAATATTTCAAAAAATGTATGCGTCAACTGTAATCATTACAACACTTTTAGGAACAGGAGGTACTATCAATAGTGTACATGCTGATTCTATAGAACAGCAGAGTAAATTAGGGATAGAACAAGAAACAGATAAGCAAATCATTGTAAAATTTAAAGCAGATTTGGATTTTCCATATGAAGATGGTATTGAAAAACAAATACAATCTCAAACGAATGATAAAGTAATAAAAGATCTTTTGACAGAATATCCAGATGTAACATTTACTCGTTTATTCACATCTGTAAGCCCGGAACAAATACAAAACCTTGAAGTGAAAGCACCTAATCATGTATCTACAAGTTTATTAAACTACTATATTCTTCAAAATCAAAATAGTGGGTATGAAGAAGAAATAGTAGATAAGTTAAAGGCATCTTCTTTAATAGAAGATGCGTATATGAAGAAACAAGAGAAAATAATGCCACCTGAAGTGCAATCATCAAGTGTAGCTCTTAATCCTAATAAAAATCCTAGATTTAAAAAACAAGGTTATCTTGAAGCAGCCCCATACGGTATTAATGCGCCTTTCGCCTGGGGAGTTCAAGGCGGTAATGGAAATGGTATCACTTTTGTTGATATGGAATACGGATGGCTATTAAATCATGAGGATTTATTACATCAAAATATTGAATTAATGTCTGGAAGAAATATAAATCAGCATGTCGGTCATGGGACGTCTGTACTAGGAATTGTATCCTCTGAGGACAATGAAGTCGGGAATATTGGGATTGCGCCAAAAGCGAAAGCAAAGGTTATCTCTCAAATAAGAGATAACGGACAGTATAATACGGCTGATGCAATATTAAGCGCTGTAAATCAGTTAGAAGCTGGGGATGTTTTATTGTTAGAGGCGCAAGCATCCTTTGATGGATATGGTGATAAATATTTACCTGTTGAAGTACAACCAGATATTTTTGATGCAATTCGTGCTGGTACAGATAAGGGAATTGTAATTATAGAGGCTGGAGCAAATGGGTGGAATGATTTAGATCAGTTCAAAGATAGAAAGGGTAAGCAAGTCTTAAATCGTAATAGTAAAGATTTTAAAGATTCGGGTGCAATTATGGTAGGAGCTGGCTCTTCATCTTTCCCTCATGAACGTATGTGGTTTTCGAATTATGGAAGCCGTATTGATGTGTACGGATGGGGAGAAAATGTAGATACAACTACAGCCGAGCAAAGTAGAAGTGCTGTAAATCTTTATACTTCAAGCTTTAGCGGAACATCTAGTGCTTCGCCAATTATTGCTGGGACAGCGACTTTAGTACAAAGCATTGCTAAAGAAAATTTAGGACAACCATATAGACCTAGTGAACTAAGAGCAATATTAAGCAACCAGAGCACAGGAACAAAATCTAAAGATCCATATGCAGATAAAATTGGTGTTTTACCAGATTTGAAGTCTATACTAGTAAACTTAGGCTATGAACAAAGAAAACCAAACGGTGGGAATGAATTACAAGTAACAGAAAATGAACCAAATAATGAGCCTAGACAGGCAAATAAAGTTAACTTTCATACACCGGTGAAAGGAACGCTACATAATAGTGATAGAGTAGATGTATTTACTTTCCAAATTGACTCGCCGGAAAATATTAATATTTCTCTACTAAATGAACAAAATATCGGAATGACATGGGTACTTCATCATGAATCAGATTTAAATAACTATGTAGCATATGGTGAAAATGAAGGAAATGTAGTTAAAGGAACTTATAATGCAAAGCCAGGAAAATATTATTTATACGTCTATAAATATGAGAATAAAGATGGTTCATATGTATTGAACATAAAATAAGCAAAGGGAACTTCAGATGAAGTTCCTTTAAATTTTTCTAATTTAGTATATGTGAATGATTTTTTAACTTTACTTCTATGCAATATTTCATATTGATGAAATGTTATTTATTTTTTATGAACTAGCTTATATTATATTCAATAAGTTTGATATAAAAACAGAAAAAGAGAGTGATAATAATGAGAAATAAGAAGTTAATTTTGAAATTATTCATATGTAGTACAATATTTATCACATTTGTATTTGCTTTACATGATAAGAGAGTAGTTGCAGCTAGCTCTGTTAATGAGCTTGAAAATTGGTCGAAATGGATGCAACCTATACCTGATAATATTCCGTTAGCACGAATTTCAATTCCAGGAACACACGATAGTGGGACGTTCAAGTTGCAAAATCCGATTAAGCAAGTGTGGGGAATGACGCAAGAATATGATTTTCGCTATCAAATGGACCATGGAGCTCGCATTTTTGATATAAGAGGACGTTTAACAGATGATAATACGATAGTTCTTCATCATGGGCCATTATATCTTTACGTAACACTGCATGAATTCATAAATGAAGCGAAACAATTTTTAAAAGATAACCCGAGTGAAACAATTATTATGTCTTTAAAAAAAGAGTATGAGGATATGAAAGGGGCAGAAGATTCATTTAGTAGTACGTTTGAAAAAAATTATTTTGTTGATCCTATCTTTTTAAAAACAGAAGGAAATATAAAACTTGGAGATGCTCGTGGGAAAATTGTACTACTAAAAAGATATAGTGGCAGTAATGAATCTGGAGGATATAATAATTTTTATTGGCCAGATAATGAGACGTTTACCACAACTGTAAACAAAAATGTAAATGTAACAGTACAAGATAAATATAAAGTGAGTTATGATGAGAAAGTAAAATCTATTAAAGATACAATCAATGAAACGATGAACAATAGCGAGGATTTAAATCATCTATATATTAATTTTACAAGCTTGTCTTCGGGTGGTACAGCATGGAATAGTCCATATTATTATGCGTCTTATATAAATCCCGAGATCGCGGCATATATTAAACAAGAGAATCCAAAAAGAGTTGGTTGGGTTATCCAAGATTATATTAGTGATAAGTGGTCACCGATTCTCTATCAAGAAGTTATAAGAACTAATAAGTCGCTTTAATTTTTATCATAATTTCATAGAAACAATATAACTCTATTAAAAGTCTTGTGGAATTCCCATAAGACTTTTTAGTATTTGATAGTATAAGAATCAAGTTCTTCGAATATAATTATAAGATTAATAAAAAAATGTCGATAAATGTCGATTGTTGTTGTAATATAAAACAAGTAAAATATAATATATAGATGGAGTGATTTTGTTGTCTTTTATTAAAAATAGTAAAATTGGAACGAAATTAAATGTGTTAGTCATTATATCGAGTTTGGCTTGTATCATGTTATCTTCACTCGGGTTTTTAGGGCTTCAAAAAGGTGAAAATGCATCTTCTAGTATGTATGAAGAAAGACTATTACCAATTGAATGGATAGGAATTGTAGAATCAAATTTTTACCATGTTAATATGAATTTTATGGAGATTATGATATCGAAAGATGAAAAAAGAATGAAAGAACTCATAATAGAAATGGATAAGACTAGAAAAGAAAATGATGAGCTGTTAAAACAATTTGAAACTAGAATTAGTTCTCATAAAGAAAAAGATTTGTATAATGCGTTTCAAAGTCAATTTAAAGATTTAAGAGTACAAATGAAAAAAGCACAAGATTTGGGACTGACTAATAATGAAGAAGCCTATAGCTATTATTTAAAAGAAATTGACCCTAATATGGAAAAAACAATTCAGTCTATTCGTGAACTTATTTTATATAATAATAATGCTGCTGAACAGCTACAAAAAGAGAATGTTAATAGTGTGAAAAATACAATCATAACATTTGTAATTATTTCATTTGTTGGAATCATAATAATCATTTTTATTGGTTTTATAACAAAAAATGCTATAAAAAAACCAATTGTATTATTACAAAAAGATATGGAACGAGTATCTGCTGGAGATTTAACAATTCGAACTTCTTATAAATCCGAGAACGAATTAGGCCATATTGTACAGTCCTTTAATAGTATGTTAGATAACTTGCAACAATTAGTCGGTCAGGTGAAGGTTACGGCGAAAGAAGTGATTGTTTCAACTGAAAATATGCTACAAGAGACGAAAACGGCAGCACATATATCAAACGAGGTTGTTCGAACTACTTCTGAAATAAATAAAGAAATAGAGGGACAAGTGACTAGTATTCAAGAAAGTTCAACTTCAATGGAAGAAATTGCAACTGGTGTTCAAACAGTAGCTGAATCTTCAGCGATGGTTGCTGAAGTTGCTGTTGCAACAATAGACCAAGCAAACTCTGGTAGTGAAGTTATAAAACAATCTATTCATCAAATGAATAGCGTGAATGAAGTTGTCGAAGAAACTTCTAAGGTCATTGATAGACTTGTTACGCGTACACAACAAATTGAAGAAGCGTTAGATGTTATTACTAATATTGCGGAACAAACGAATTTACTTGCTTTAAATGCTGCAATTGAGGCAGCACGTGCTGGAGAAAATGGAAAAGGATTTGCAGTAGTTGCAGCTGAAGTAAGAGGTCTAGCTGAGAAATCTAAAACATCTGTAAATGATATAAATAATTTAATACGTTTTATACATCAAGATACAGAGGATACAGTTCATGTAATGAAAAAAGGTCAACAACAGGCTAGTGGTGGTAAAGAAGCAGCGCATAAGGCAGAACTCGCATTTTCATCTATTATGCAAGATATTAATAGAATAACGACCCAAATTCAAGAAGTGTCTGCTGCCACAGAAGAAATGTCTGCTGGGACAGAAGAAGTAAATGCCTCTTTGTCAATAGTTTCTGAAACTGCAACACAAGTCGCACAAGAAACGAATCGAACGGTACAATCAATTCAAGCACAAGCCACATTGATTCAAGAAATAACGACGAAATCTAATGAAATGAAAAAGAAAGTCGAAAATTTAGAAATGCTAATTTCACAATTCATTATTGAAGAATAAGTCTATTAACATTTATCCCGCTATTTGCCGGGCAGTAAGACCCCTACCTCAAAATTCAGCGGAAGCAAAGAAGTTAGGTAGGGGCCTGCTGCCCGTAAAAGCCCGATTGGTGAAGACTGATTAAAGTTTCACTTTATCATTAGTATAAACTTTAAGATACTCAACATAGTGCTGTGTTGTATAATTTGAAAAAGGACCTTCATAGGTTCTTTTTTTGTAAATGGTGTGAACGATACTTTTCATTATGAAAAAATCAAACTTTTAAATCGGGTTAATTTCAAGTGGAAAATGGATATAATTAACCTTGCGAAAAAGCAACTGGTCCTAAGTGATCAGTTGCTTTTTATTTTTAAAGTGGATGAGCAAAAAAACGCGAAAGTGGTTGGTCCGCTTTTTACAAACATCTATTATGATAAGAGAAGAAAGGTAGTATGTTATCAGCGTTTTAAAGAGGAAGGTTTTTATGTAAGTTCTTTAATTAAAATAGATGGGTCTTAGAGAGGTGAAAAGACAATGAGTTTTGCAATTTCACTAGTCGTTATTATTGTAATTGTATCGCTATTTGGGACTGTACTAGTTGCAAGAAACGTGGAGGAGAATTACGGCAAGTCTACAAAAAGAAATGTGAAAAACTTATCTGCAATCTATATTCTTCTTCTTTTTGTTCTACTGGTTGGGGTAACATGGTATGTGGTAATGATTTGATAGTTTGTGAAAGAACTGAAATGAGAGTATGAAGTTGGAATTTCAGAAGCTATCGAGTAATCAGAAAGAGAACTATTTTGGATATATCCATTTACGGATAAGAAAATGTGACTAATTAATACTATTTTTACGGTGAATACTGTTAGTAAAAAATGAGGATAGTTCGTTTTGAAAGGAGGGAACTAGATGGAATGGAAACCAAATCGTGCAGATAAGACACCTGTATATAAACAAATTGCTGATTATATTGAAAGAGGCATTTCTTCAGGTGAATTTCCTTCTGATAGTAAGTTACCTTCTGAGCGTATATTGGCAAAGGGATTACAGGTGAACCGGAGTACAATAGTAGCTGCGTATGAAGAATTAAAATCACTTGGAGTAGTAGAACGGCAAAAGGGAAGCGGAACACGGGTCAATACAGACATATGGGGTGTCTCACATAAACGAATACCGAACTGGGGTAGGTACGTGGAGGACGGATCATTCTTACCTAACGTACCACTCGTTCAACAAATTCGAACGGAAACACAAAAAGATGATTTAATTAATTTAGCAAGTGGTGAACTGTCACCAGAATTAATTCCAAGTGATAGATTTCGAACAATTTTGTCGGAGAAAACATTTATGGAAAACCTCGGTTATGACCATCCACTTGGAAATGAGATGTTGAGAAAAACAATTTCAGCACATGTTCAGCAATATAAACAAATTGAAGCAGATTCAAGCTCTATTCTTATTACGTCTGGAGCACAACAGGCGCTTAATCTTATCGTTCAATGTTTATTAAAACCTGGCGATGCGATCGCGATTGAAGATCCTTCGTATTGTTTTTCGCTTCCAATGTTTAAATCGGCCGGTTTAAACATATTTCATTTACCTGTTGATGAGCATGGAATGAATCCAGATGACTTAATCGATTTGCACAAAAAGCATCGCATTCGGATGGTATTTTTGAATCCAGATTATCAGAATCCAACGGGTACTGTACTTTCATTAGCGAGACGTAAAAAGGTTTTAGAACTGTCTTCTGAGTTCGGTATACCAATTGTAGAAGATGATCCGTATAGTTTAATTTCTTTTAATGGAGAAGTGAATCCGACATTAAAATCAATGGATCAAAATGGAAATGTTCTTTATATAAGTTCATTATCAAAAATTGTTGCATCAGGATTACGTATTGGATGGATAATTGGTCCTATACGAGTAATTGAGCGTTTAGCAGATGCAAAGCAACAAGTTGATTTTGGCCATAGTGTATTTACGCAGTGGGTAGCAAATCAATTTTTAGAATCAAAGGATTTTCATACACATATTACGATACTTCGTGGACAATTAAAGCAAAGAAGAGATGAATTAATTACAGAGCTTGAAGGAACATTGGGAGACCGAGTTGAATGTTTCGTGCCAGAGGGTGGAATACATGTATGGTGTAAAGTGAAAGGAAAGTTTGATGAATATCACTTATTAGGTGAATCTATACGGAATGGTGTCGCATTTGTTCCGGGCAGTGTTTTAGGTTCGAAAAATGAATATATACGATTTACGTTTGGTAGAGCGAATATAGAACAAATTCAACTTGGAATTAAACGGTTTGCTTACACGCTAAATGAGATTTCATAATATGGATGTGTGATAGTGAAATGAGGGAAATAAATGAAGTACGTGACGCTTTTACTTCAAGTAGGCGTGCTATATGTATTTAGCTTAGTGGGTATGTGGATTCAGGAAATATTCCATCTATCAATACCGGGAAGTTTAATAGGGATGTTAATACTGTTCCTGTTTCTTTTCACTCGCGTTCTACCGTTAAAGTGGTTTGAGTTAGGTGCGGAAAAGTTAATCGTATTTTTACCGTTATTTTTAATCCCTTCGACAACAGGGCTCATGGAATACGGATCTTTTCTTTTAAGTAAGGGGAGTATTATATTCCTTTTAGTAGTTGCAAGTACTATAGTAACTTTAATTGTTTCAGGTTATATAAGTCAATTATTAGTAACATCAAAAAAATAAAATCGACAAGGTGCACGATTCAAATGGTCTTAATTATTATTACTGTAGCAATTTATTTCTTGGCGACAAATCTATATAAAAAATTTACGTTTGCATTTATGTTACCGGTGTTAACAGTTACGGCAATTATGATTTGTTTATTTTTGATTTTTGGTATTTCTCATCATGAGTATAGGGAAAATGGTGGAGACATTCTTTCAAGCTTATTGAGCCCTGCAATTGTAGCATTAGCCATACCTCTATTTAAAGAGCGAAAGATACTGATGAAAAATTTTTTATCGATACTTATCGGAGTAGTGATAGGTATAGTGGCTGTAACGAGCATGAATGTAGTGATTGGCGGAATTTTAAATATAGATAAGGAACTTATATTAACTACTTTACCACAGTTAGCAACGATGCCTATTGCCCTTTCATTAGCGGATCAAATTGGTGGTATTCCATCTATGACTTCTAGTTTTGTAGTTGTTGCAGGGATAACAGGTGCTATTGTCGGACCGACAGTACTTAAGTTTTTCAGTATAACAAGTACGATTGGAAAAGGAGTTGGAATGGGCTGTGCATCACATATTATCGGTGTGAGTCGTTTAGTGAAGGAAGGCGAGAAAGAAGCGACTATCGGTTCGGTAACGATGATTGTAACTGGAATACTCATTAGTATACTAATACCGTATGGAACGAAATTTATTTTTTAAATGTAATGGAGATGATAACAATGACAACATGGTTTATAGTTACATTATTTGTTTTTGGAGCTATTAAAGTATTAGTTTCTAGTATGCCCACTTCTGTTGTAGAATCAATTATTAGTAAATTTGAGTTGCATCAAAAACTTGAGGCGGAAAATACTTCTATATCAATAGATGGAAAAAATATAGAGGGAGAAATGAAACTACAAGTTATTCATGAATTTAATGAAGCTTTGTTTTTAGATAAACATTATTTCCCGCCGCACGGAGAAGGGACACCAATAGTCATTGATACGAAGAAAGGGAATAAAGAGATTAGGTTTTCTCTATATAGCTATGAGGAACATATTGATGTCATTAAGCAATATAAGAAGAAAGTCGTTGCCTATCGTTTACGCTCTAAAAGCCTACAAACACTGGCACCATTAGCAATAATGGAAGAGTATGCTTAAGAAGGGACCTATAATGGTCTCTTTATTTTTTTATCCAATTATATATGTTCCAAATAAAAGAATGGAAAATCATATAACCAAATAAAGAATATGTATGGTTCCAATTCGTACTGTGTATAAATAAACCTAAACTTTCAGCAATCTGTTCAAAAAGGCTAGCACAAATACCAATTGAAATAATAAATAGAATTCTAGAAACTTTAGATAATTTTTTTGAAATGTGTATAAAGATAACTGTTAAAATCGGCAGTACGAATAATGTAAAAGCTATATTAACCGAAAATGTGGATGAGAAGGGTCTAGCTGGAAAGGAATATATTTGTTTATGAACAAAAAAAGCATCTAAACAAGTTCCAATAATAGCAGAGAGAAAGATTGTAACTACTAATGCTAGAAACTCATTCTTCTTCTCGGAGGAGGACATTTTTCTTTGCGAGAATTGCGAGTTCAATTTTTTCGAGTGTTTTGCAGTAGTCTTCTGTAATTTGTCCATTTATATTTTCCTCCTTATCAACTAAATAATGTACAACTTGCCAATCGGTAAACCAATCTTCACTGTCAACTTCCTCATGCTTCATATCTCGCCATGCATAGATGAGTGCAGGGCTGTATATGCGATAAGCGTCATTTCGTAACTGGCATTTTTTTATTCGGCGCTTATAAAACTCACGGGAAAAAGATTCATTTACACTTGAAAATAAATGGGGCCAGTAATCTTTCCTTGATCCCGTATGCGGATGGTGTTGGGCCCAGCTTATTATTTGAGATAAAACATGTGTATCTCGAAATAATAATGAATATAATCTTTTTCCAATTAATATTCGTTCATGTAAGGAAGTGAAATGTTTCATTGTATCACCAAATAGTAACACTTTTTGTTTCTTATCATTTTCGTAGAATGGGAAAAGGATATGATTAAACTGAAAGAAATCAAAGAGTTTAAATCCAATACTATTTAGTACAGTCTTTTTAAATTGTACATTTTGAATCACTCTTTTTTCTAAGTAGTTTTGTTCATTAATAATAGTTGCAATGGCTAATGTTTTTTTGTTGCCTGTTTTCCAAAAATCGTTCCACATCGTTTCCATAAATGTAGAAACATTTAGGTGAGGGAGAAGGTGAAATAATTTTTGTGATTTCTTTACACTTTGTTCGTAAAGTAAAAATTGAGGGTATACATCTTGGAAAATAAGCCAATTCCCTCTTTCTAAAAAAGAAAAAAATATGAATTGATCTTTCTCTGATAAGATTCTCGTATATAAATCGCCCTTTAAATCAGTCATATTCCAACCGCCGTTACGTGATACCATATGTCCAAGCAGTGCCCAATGTATTTCTGGATATTGAATGTAAAATTGGTAGTATGCGCGTGTTCTTGTAACATTATTTTTATTTAGCTGTTCTGTTTGTATTTTTATTTTGTTGATGATGAGTTGCTCTTCTTTCGTTAATTTATACAAGGTATCAGAAGGAATAAGCTTGCTTTTTTGTTTCAATTCATTTTTTACATCGAATAGGGAGAGGGGCAGTGCTTTGGAAGGTCCGTTATATGTATGATTTGAATTGCTTTGGTCCATTCCGTTACCTCCCTTTTTCATAAATTTAAACATGATTATTGGCTATGAATCATTCTATTTATCCCGCTATTTGCCGGGTAGTAAGATCCCCACCTCAAAATTCAGCGGAAGCAAAGATGTTCGGTGGGGGATCAACTGCCCGTAAAAGCCCGATTGGTGAGGGCTGATAATTAGTGGGGGATGAACAATATCCCCACTGATTAAAGTTTCACTTTATTTTATTACGAGTATAAGAAATAAATGAGCGGTGTTTTTTTACAAGGAATTTATTTATCATGCAAACAGTATAAAAAATCTTACTGTTGTGAGGTGAAATGAAAAACAGAAACGTTGTTTAATAGTTTCTGTTTTTTTATTTTGTCAATTAAATGTAACAAACGACGATTATGATTTGAATCAATTGAAAATAATTCAATAAATACTATTTAAATTGAGATGTTTGGTAGGAGGAAAAGGAATGTTAAATAAAACAATTTTAATTACTGGTGGTACAGGTTCGTGGGGGCATGAACTTATAAAACAACTATTAGAAAAATCACCGAAAGAAATTAGAATTTTTTCAAGAAATGAAACGGTTCAGTTTGAAATGCAGCAACAGTTTATAAATGATGAAAGGTTAAAATTTATTATTGGAGATATTCGTGATAAAGATCAACTAGTCTATGCTTGCCAAGGTGTACATTATATATTTCATCTTGCAGCTTTAAAACACGTTCCAGTATGTGAGTATTATCCTTATGAAGCTATAAAAACCAACATACATGGTACGCAAAATGTAATTGAAGCCTCTATACAGATGCGAGTTGAAAAAGTTATATATGTTTCAACGGATAAAGCAGCTGATCCATCAAATACGTATGGGATGACAAAAGCAATTGGTGAAAAATTAATGGTTCATGCGAATATACAAACGAAGAAAACAAAATTCATTTGTGTTCGTGGTGGAAATGTTTTAGGGACGAGTGGAAGTGTAGTACCGCTTTTTAAACAACAAATTAAAAAATCTTCACAAGTAGGGATTACCGATGCGAATATGACTAGATTTTTCTTAACAGTTGAAGATGCTGTTGGATTGTTATTTAAAGCCGTATATCAAGGTAGAGGCGGGGAAATCTTTGTTATGAAAATGCCGGCATGTAAAATAACAGATTTAGCAGAAGTGTTAATTGAAGATTCGGAAAAAAGGAACGTTAAGGTAAAAGAGGTAGGGATAAGACCAGGTGAAAAATTAAGTGAAATGCTTTTATCTGAGGTAGAGAGTAAAACAAGTATAAGTTTTGATCAAAATTATTTTGTGGTACTACCGACCATTCCTATAGAAGGACTTCAAGAATATTATTCTAGCTATCCGCTAGTGGATGTGAAGAGTTTTAGTTCTCAACAAGACTTACTTGCAAAACATGAGGTGAAACAAATGCTATTAAAAGGAGGATTTTTGCGATGAAAAAAAATGCGAGCCTTTTAATAACTGGTGCAAATGGTTTTACAGGACGCCATGCTTGCCAATATTTTTTAGAGCAGGGCTTTCATGTAATTCCTATGTTTCAAAATCGTGCACATAGAGAAAAAATTAGAAATGGTATTACTTGTAATTTAACTAATAAGAGCGAAGTAATAAAGGTAATGAAACAAATAAAGCCAGACTACGTATTGCATTTAGCAGGAAGGAATTCGGTCATAGAATCTTGGACATCTGCTCTTGAATATATAGAGATTAACGTAATAGGAACGTTATATTTATTAGAAGCAATTAAGCAAGAAGCATCGCATTGTAGAACATTAGTTATAGGATCTGCTTTGCAAGCAGATAGTATGGACGAAATGAAAATTTCAAATCCATATAGTTTAAGTAAAACGATGCAAGTCATTATTGCAGAGGCTTGGGGAGAATTAATGGATTCAAATATTATCATTGCAAAGCCTTCAAATTTAATTGGTCCAGGGGTATCGAATGGCATTTGTTCGATTCTCGCAAAGAAAATGATAGATATAGAATCAGGTAGAAGTAAAGCTATTATTGAAGTAAACAGTTTGAAAGATAGTAGAGATTTTCTAGATGTACGTGATGCGGTTAAAGCGTATCATGTGTTATTACGAGATGGAATAAATGGAAAACAATATAACATCGGATCAGGAGTAAAACGATCTTTATTAGATGTACTAGAACAATATAAAGAATTAACACAGCTAAATTTTTTTATAGAGGAAACAGAGAAAAGTGGGAGCGACTCAAATGAGAGTTTAGTAATAGAGGAAATAAAAAGGTTAGGTTGGGTCCCAGAAATTGAATTTCATCAATCATTAAAAGATGTACTTGAGTATGCGAAGTGTAGTGACATCTGCATTCAATGAAAAACAAAAAAGGGTGTAAGAAATATATGAATGGTTATGAAGTAATAGATAATCAAAATACGCTATTTCTTTCAATTGTTGATACGCTGGACTGGAAAGATGAAGAAGCGCATGTATTGCGTCTTTATGAGGCAATACATAAATATCAAGCGTATGTAGAAGAAAAAAGGGTTAATCGAATAAAGTCAGCATTAGAGACCGAAACTAGGTATGTGATTCAAATCTTTGCTCAATATGAGTGTAGTGAGTATGGAAATGATTTTTATGAACTCATTAAAGATCTTTTACAAGATATAGAGGTGGAGTTAAAGATTTATATAAAAAATAATAAGCTTATTTACATTTAAAAGGTAAATATAAAGCTAGATTTTTAATAATAAAGGTGGGTATAAGTTATGAGCAAAACGATTCTTTTTACTGGGGGCGGTACAGCCGGACACGTTATGATTAATATTGTATTAATTCCTAAATTTATAGAGCAAGGATGGAGAGTCGAGTATATTGGATCCAAAAATGGAATTGAAAAATCATTAGTGAAAAATGTTAAATACAATAGTGTTTCAACGGGCAAGCTTAGGAGATATTGGGATTGGGAGAATTTTAAAGATCCTTTTAAAATTATAAGCGGTTGTTTACAAAGTTATAAATTAATTAAGAAAACAAAGCCTGACGTTATCTTTTCAGCAGGAGGATTTGTTTCAGTTCCTGTAGCTATAGGAGCATGGTTAAATCGTGTGCCTATAATTATACGTGAACCAGATAGCACATTAGGACTTGCCAATAAAATAGCATTACCTTTTGCTACAAAGCTATGCACAACATTTCCTCAGACAGGAGAAAATGTAAGTAATGAGAAGAAGGTTTATGTAGGACCGATTGTAAGGGAAGAAATTGAGAAGGGTAACGTATTACGAGGAAGAAGATATTGTGAATTTCAACAAGATAAACCAGTGTTATTAATTATGGGTGGGAGTCAAGGTGCTAAATGGATAAATGATATGGTAAGGAAATGTTTAGATACAATACTATTAAACTTTAATATTATTCATATATGTGGTAAAGGGAAGGTAGACCCATCTATTGGCATGGAGGGGTATATGCAATTTGAATATATAGGAGACGAGTTGCCGCATATACTAAATATGGCAAGTGTTGTAGTTTCCAGAGCGGGTTCTACTGCTATTTCTGAATTGTTATTTTTGAAGAAACCGATGTTGCTTATCCCGTTAACTAACAGTTCCAGTAGGGGAGATCAAGGTTTAAATGCTGAATATTTTTCACGGCAAGGATATGCGGAAGTAATACTCCAAGACAGAGTAAATACGAATACATTTATAGATGCAGTAAATAAGTTGTATACAAATCAGGAGAAATATATTCAAAACATGAATGAATATAAAAAAACAAATGATGAGGGGATTCATCAATTAGTAGATATAATAAATGATGTGGTGAAGTAATAGAAATGTAAATGGAAAAACAAAAGGAAAGAAGGTATCTTCTTTCCTTTTTACTATATTTGTTCAAATTTATTGTTAGTTATTCCAATTAGCTATGTAATATGGGTGAATGCCGTTTTCTAATAGCTCAGTAAATGCATCAATATGAATAGGCTTACTGTAATAATAACCTTGAATAAACTGACATTTATTTTTTTGAAGGAAATTTACGTGCTCTTTCGTTTCTACACCTTCAGCAATGACAGACATTCCTAGTGTATTTGCTAATGTGATGATTGTTTTAATAATTTCCATTCCATCATCACATGTTTCAGACATTGTAATAAATTCTCTCGGAATTTTTAATGTATCAATTGGATATAAAGGTAAGTAGGCTAGCGAAGAATAACCTGTACCAAAGTCGTCGATTGAAATGTGAATCCCTAGACTTTTTAGTGTACGCAGTTTTATCAATGTTTCTCGTTCATCCATCATTGCAATTCGCTCTGTTAATTCAAGATCAAGAGAGCTTGCTGGTAAACCTGTATTTGTTAAAGTAGAAGAAATAGACCTTACAAAATCCTCTTGTTCAAATTCTTTAGCAGATAAATTTACACCTATTTTTAAATGTGAATATCCGAGTCCGTGCCAACGTTTCATTTGCTTACAAGCCTGCTCTAATGTCCATTTTCCTATTGAAATAATTTGTAGTGTTTCTTCTGCAATCGGAATAAACTCGTATGGAGAAATAATACCTAATTCAGGATGATTCCACCTAATTAAAGCTTCTGCACCGATGATTTTATTAGATTCACTATCAACTTGAGGTTGATACAAAAGGAACAATTCTTCATTTTGTAGTGCGTTTGGTAAATCTTTTTCTAATCGTAATCGTCTTTCAATTTTTTTAGCGATTACATCGTCATAAATAGAGAGAGAGTTAAGCTCTTTTGCTTTTGCATCATACATTGCAACATTGGCGTTTTTCAGGAGTGTAGCGGTATCGATTCCGGAATGTGGATAAATAGCGATGCCGATACTCAGTGATAAAGTTAATTTATGCTCATGTATGATAAATGATTTTTTCATGCATTCAAATAATTGGTTACATAATTGGAATAAGTAATCTTCGTCAGTATAGTTTTCAATTATGATTGTAAATTCATCGCCACCGATTCTTGAAAGATGAGTATGTGATGGAAGACATGATTGGAATCGCTTTGCTACTTCTTCTAATATGTAATCTCCTGACGAATGTCCAAGTGTATCGTTAATTGCTTTAAAGCGATCTAAATCTAAATATAATAATGCAAACTCGCTTTCTGCTATTTTAGCATTTTTTATAACTCTCTTTAATTTTTTATGAAAAAAGGCACGGTTCCCAATTTTCGTTACTGTGTCATGGAATGCTAAATATTTAATTTCTTCTTGCTGTTTTTTTAGTGCAGTAATATCTTTCACCATAATATAGCTTCCTGAAATTTGTCCGTCTATTATAATAGGAATGATTGTAACGTATAAAAAATAAGTAAAGCCATCTTTATATTGAGAACTAAGTTGTAAGGATGCCGATTCTTGTTGTTTCACTTTCTCTAATGCCAATGCTAGCTTATGCTTATCTTCATCTAAAATAATCGAAAAACAAGTTTCACCTAGTAACTCATCCGTTGGTGCACCAAGTAGTACACTCCCAGCCTTATTTACATTTAAGAATATTCCATTTAAATCAATGGTGAAAATAGGGTCAGGATGATATTCATATAATGATTTAAACTTTTGTTGTTTTTGAGAAAGAGCCTCTGATTTATGAACTAAATCAGACGTCCGTAAAGTAACTTTTTCTTCTAGTTGGGCATTAAATGCCTGCAAACGTTTTGTTAAGGAATTGTTTTGCATACGTACGATAGAATGACGAATGAGTACGAAAATAAAAGTAATACAATTTCCTGTAATGAGAGTTGAAGATGATGTTTGTTCTTTTAATGTAAACCCGATTAGTATTGCAACAGCAAGATAGGGAAATACAACTAAAGCTTTTTTTCCTATTATAGGGTTTACAATGAAATAATTTTTATGGCTATTATGATCTTCTGGAATAGAGCCAGCTATTGCAATAAGTAATATAGGTATTCTATATAAAAGACGTAATAATGTTATCGTTTCAGTTGATAAGTGGTTATTTAAGTAAAAATAAATATAGTTAAAAGTTGCAGAACTTATTAATACAAAAATAAAGATATAAATTTTCCGTTTGGATTTAAAAATTGTTGGACGGAAAAAGAGACTAACACCTAGCAGCAGAAATAATAAATCTGCAATTGGGTATAAAAATGAAAGGAAAACATCTCCTAGTGAAAGAGAGAATATATTTAAACTTGGTTGGTTAAATAAATACCATTCTAATGTAAATATGGAAGTAAGCACTATGCATATATCACAAATAAAGAACGCTTTTTCCCATTTATTGCATTCCTTTAAAATTTTATAGCAGAAAGCGATAAGACAGAAAAATAGAAAAAACATGTAAAATACATCAGAAACAGTAAAACGATGTATTGGAATTTCGAAGAAGCTATCCTGATATGTATATACTATTTTCCCTAATAAAAAACTACCAATTGCTATTGTAATACATATCCAAAACGGATTTGAACTGACTTTTTTAGAATATATAGAGTAAATCAGTGATACAAATGTAATGGCTTCAACGATAAGTGAAGCGAAGCGTACATCTGAATTTGAAAAATGAGTAGGGAACAGATAGAAAAACATAAAATAGATTGAATAGCATATTAATGTCCCAATTAATATACATAATTGTAAATTTTTATTTAATTTCAATGAAATCACCTTCTTTAATTATGTACTATGTTCGTTATATCTATACATAATAATATTATTTAAGAATTGTATCAGATTTCCTTATAAAAATCATGTTTATAAGGAAAGTGTTAAATAGTGTAAGTATTCTTAAAATTAAAAAACATTGTGGTTGATAGTATAGACTGTATCAAGATTTTAAATAGAAATTGTATATTTAGTCATCCTTTGAATTGTAAAGTTTTTTTAGTGATTTGTAAGTGGAGATGCAAAATTGCATATAAAATGATGAGGATTTTTTAGGCGAGATTTTTATTTTAAATCTGAAAATTAACATTTGTGAAAATATAGGGGAAGGATATAAAATAAGAACGTGTATTCTTACAGAGTGGATAGTATTGCCACTAAATAGGGAGGTTTTTTTATGATATATCGAATTAAAGATGCAGAAATATACTATGAAATTGTGGGAGAGGGTAAACCGGTCATTATCATACATGGCTGCGCCCCTGATCATAGGTTAATGATGAAATGTATGGAATCAGTATTTCAGAAATATGAAGGTTATAAGCGAATATATATTGATTTACCTGGTATGGGGAAATCGAACGCTCCAAATTGGATAAATAGTTCAGATCGTATAGTAGAAGTGCTTATCACATTTATTGAGGAAATCATTTCTACTGAAAAATTTTTATTGGTAGGAGAATCATATGGAGGCTATTTAGCCAAAGGTATACTTACAAAGATGTTTGAGAGAGTTAGCGGATTACTATTAGTATGTCCTGTTGTTGTAGCGGAGCCAGAAAAAAGGATTCTTCCAGATAAACAGGTAATTGTACAAGATGAGGAATTTTTAAATACGCTTACTTCCACGGAAAGAGAGAAATTTTGTGAGTTAGCTGTAATAGCAAATGAATATACATATACGCGATTTAAAGAAGAAATTAAGCCTGGGTTAGATGTTGCTAATTATGAATTTATTGAAAGGTTGCAAAAGAATTACTCTCTTACTATGGATTTTCAGCGTGAAAAATATGAAAAGCCCGTTCTTTTACTGACTGGAAGACAAGATATATCAGTAGGTTATCAAAATATTATAGAAATTATTGAAGAATATCCCAGGGCAACATTAGCAGTGTTAGATATGGCAGGGCATAATTTGCAAATTGAGCAGCCTGAATTATTTGAGAGTTTAGTAGGAGAATGGATTAGACGAACAAATCAGCACATTTTATAAAGTATTTTAGTATTACACTTAAGTGTTGAAATGGGATAAATGAACGTGATGTATTAACTAATAAACAATATTAAGGAGAAATTATGAGCACATATATTTATATGGTTAGACATGGTGAATCACCAAAACTAGAAGGAAATGAAAGAATGCGCGGGTTAACTGAGAAGGGACGTATGGATGCCCGTAGAGTAACTGACATATTAAAAGCGGAGAAAATTGATACTTTTATTTCCAGTCCCTATAATCGGGCTATGTTAACGATAGAGGAGTCAGCTAATTTCCATGAAAAAGAAATAGTAGTATATGAAAATCTTAAAGAGTGTATGTTTTCAAGTGAGGGTCAGGTTATATCAGACAAAGAGGTGTATCCACTTGTACAGAAGATGTTCTCTAATCCGGACTTTTCACGAACGGAAGGAGAGTCATATGCAGATTGCCAGAGAAGAGTAGTGAAAGTATTAAAAGAAATCTTAATAGATTTTCAAGGACGCAAAATTGTAATTGGTACACATGGGCTTGTCATGACATTAATGATGAACTATTTTGATAAACAATATGGTTTTGAATTTTTAATGAATACGTCAAAACCGGATATATATAAGATGGAGTTTAAAGAAGAACAATTAATGAATGTAGAGAGATTATGGAAAGCGGAATAAAATTAGTTGCATGGATTTTGTTGTAAAAGTTACTTTTATAGCAAAGTCTTTTTTTGAATAGAAAGCATCTTTATCAACTATTTTTAGAATGTTAAATCAATAAGTAATTATTCAGTATTTGAATAAATTATGGGGGAATTGGTTTAGGGAAACAATTTTAAATGTGTCAAAACTCCAAACGTTGGATTTATATTCAATAGGAGAAAAAGATGTAGAATTTTGTCTTACAGTCCCCGTTTACTTTTCATTTCATTACATATAGGCTTTGTGGTGTAAGGGGGACATCACCTTTACGCAAAATCTATAAGGAGGTCATTGTAATGAAACAGATTAAAAAGTTTGCGGGAGTTGCTTTAGCGGGGACGATTGGATTAAGTGGACTACTGTTTTTAGAACCAAGTGTAAGCGTTGCGGAAGCACAGCAAGTGAAAGTGGAAAATTTCAATACAATTGATGTAACGATGGATCTAAATGAATTGTATGTATTAAGTGGCAGAAGTATTGATATTCTTTCTGGAGATAAAGAAGCAATTCAGTTAAATAAATACACAATTAGTTTTAATAAACCTGGGAAGTATGTGATTAAAGTAAATGGTTGTATTTATGATGATGTATATACTTTTATTGTGAATGAGTAGTATATATTCTTAAATTGCGAGATAAAAACAGAAACACCCTATTTGCGGCGGGAGTCGTAAATAGGGTGAATTTATTTGCATTAAGCTGTACTTTAAATATGTTCACTAATTTTCTTTTTGTTATGTAAAGTATGTAAAAGTGTTTGAAACATCTTAAATGATTGCTGAAAGATTGGACTTTGAATAAAGGTGTACAGAAAAGTTACGATGAAAACAGGACCGCCTAGCATAAATCCAACAACTAGTACAATACATTCTACTATGATTCTAGCACGGCTAATAGAAAGTCCTGTTTTGTCGGAAATAGTAAGCATGAATCCATCACGGGGGCCAGCGCCAATCCCAGCTGCAACGTACATCCCTCCCCCGATACCTGTAATGGCAATACCAGAAAATAAAATGAGTAAGTTTATCCATAAATAATTACTAGCGTCTGGAAGCATGTTTGATTGTAAGAAAAAGTCCATAATGGGACCGATAAGTAGTGCATTCAAAAATGTACCGACATTTATATATTTTCGATCTACTAGTAAAGATATTAGAACGAGACATAACCCACATATGACACTCCACGTACCAATGGTCCATCCAAACTTTTGGTAGAGAGCCATATTTAAAACTTCCCAAGGGTGCAAGCCTAGAAATTTAACTTTGACCGCAAGAGCATTTCCAAGGCCAAAGAAAATTAATCCTAAGAAAAAAAGAAAATAGCGAAAGAGAGTTAGCCTCATCTTTAAAACCTCCCATATTTTATAATTATGTATGTTACCTGTTACGGTTTTAATGTACAAATATTATGTCTTTTTATCATTCGTTTAAAAATGTTAACAATGTAAATGAAATATGTATCTTCACAGTCAAAAAAGTTAAAATATTTCGTTTTAAGGATTATAATGGAGAGAGAAACGTAAAAGGGAGTGAATGAACTTGAAACAAGAACTTATTGAAAGATTTACGAGATATGTAAAAATTGATACGCAATCAAATGAAGAAAGCCATACAGTACCAACAACACCAGGACAAATTGAGTTTGGTAAGTTATTAGTGGAAGAGCTAAAAGAAATTGGGTTAACAGAAGTAACGATGGATGATAATGGCTATGTAATGGCAACACTTCCAGCTAATACGGACAAGGATGTTCCTGTAATCGGATTTTTAGCTCATTTAGATACGGCAACAGACTTTACAGGGAAAAACGTCAAGCCACAAATTCATGAAAATTTTGATGGTAATGCAATTACGTTAAATGAAGAGCTAAATGTTGTGTTAACACCAGAGCAGTTCCCGGAATTACCATCATATAAAGGGCATACCATTATTACAACTGATGGTACAACACTTCTAGGAGCAGATGATAAAGCTGGTCTTACAGAAATTATGGTTGCAATGAACCATTTAATACATAATCCGCAAATTAAGCACGGGAAAATAAGAGTAGCATTTACACCGGATGAAGAAATTGGTCGTGGGCCAGCGCATTTTGATGTAGAAGCGTTTGGTGCATCATTCGCTTATACGATGGATGGAGGTCCATTAGGTGGTTTAGAGTATGAAAGTTTTAATGCTGCAGGTGCTAAGTTAACGTTTAACGGAACGAATACACATCCTGGAACAGCGAAAAATAAAATGCGCAATGCAACTAAACTGGCTATGGAGTTTAATGGGCATTTACCAGTAGAAGAGGCGCCAGAATATACAGAAGGCTATGAAGGATTCTATCATTTACTTTCTTTAAATGGTGATGTTGAGCAAAGTAAAGCGTATTATATTGTTCGAGACTTTGATCGTGAAAATTTTGAGGCACGTAAAAATAACGTTAAAAATATTGTGAAGAATATGCAAGAAAAGTATGGTGAAGATGCAGTCGTCTTAGAAATGAATGATCAATACTATAACATGCTTGAAAAAATTGAACCGGTAAGAGAAATTGTTGATATTGCATATGAAGCAATGAAAAGTTTAGACATTGAACCAAATATTCATCCGATTCGCGGAGGCACAGATGGATCACAATTATCATATATGGGATTACCGACGCCGAATATTTTCACTGGTGGTGAAAACTATCACGGTAAATTTGAGTATGTTTCGGTAGATAATATGGAAAAAGCCGTTCAAGTTATTGTAGAAATTGCAAGACGTTTTGAGGAGCAAGCTTAAAAAAGAACCAAGTAGTACGAATGTGCTACTTGGTTCTTTTAATATAGTACTCGCCATAAATAAAAAGTTGCATAAGACTCCCAATTAGCCCAGTTTGCCGCGAAATCTTTTATTTCATTTTTAGTCGGTTTATTTTCGGAACCTGTTATAAATTTAATTGCATTATGCAGACCAACATCATCAATTGGAAAAGCTGAAGGAAATCTTAAACAACGCATTAAAACATAGTTGGCAGTCCATGGGCCTATACCATGGATAGCGGTTAATTGTTTCTCAGCAACCTTTACATCTTGTGTTTGCAGTAAATCCTCTTTTGATAGTTTTCCCTCTGTAATAAGCTTCGCAATACCGATTAAATATTCACATTTTCTAGTCGTCATTTTTAATTGTTGGAGATCTTCTACATGTAGATTTGCAATTGTTTCAGGTGATGGGAATATCCAATGCTTTCTACCGTCCCATTCTACATAACTTCCAAATTGCTCAACTAATCTTCTTTTTAGCGTATAAGCATATGATAGGTTAATTTGTTGACCGATAATTCCCCAGGAAAGTGCCTCAAATAAGTCTGGAATACCTAAAGTACGAAGGCCATAATATTGTTCAATTGGTCCTTGAAGGAGTAAATCATGTTTAGCTAATGTATAAAAGGGGGCTAAATCAGTAGTTAAATCAAACCATTCTTTTACATAGTTAGCTACAGCTTCACGTATCGATTTTTCAGATGTGTATGATTCTTCTAAACAAAGTATTTGAATATTGCCATCTGTATTCACACTAATTTCAACTAAAGGATTTACATCTTGAACAGGGATAACTTTATAAATTTTGTTATCTTCAATATGGAACATACATTCATTGTTAGAACGTGATAGATAACGTAAATTTTCTTGGAAACAAAATTCTTTTGGAACTGCTATAGATAATGCGCTATTATATTCTGCTGTCATATGAATTCCACCTGCAATTTTTCTAATGTAAGCAATTTTTTCTTCATTTCTAATCCACCCCTAAATCCGGTTAGTTTCCCATTCTTCCCAATAACGCGGTGACAAGGAATGGTAATAAGAAGAGGGTTAGCAGCAATAGCAGAAGCAACGGCGCGCACAGCTTTAGGTTTTTGAATTCTTTCAGCAATTTCTGTATAAGAATAGGTCTTTCCATAAGGAATTTCACGTACCGCATTCCAAACAGATGATTGAAAATTAGTTCCATAAGCATCGATAGGGAATGTAAAAGTTTCTCGCTTGCTTTCTAAATATTCGATAATTTCTTTCGTATATATTTGCAAGTAATCTGGACTATGGATCAATATATGTTGGGGCAGTTTTTTTCTAGCCCATATATTTAATTCTTCAAAGTTTTCGTCTTGTGATCCAATGAAACATAGTCCATTTTCAGTTGCAGCAATATGAAATCGCCAATTTTTATGTGTAAGTAGCGTCCAATATATATAATTATTTTTGTAGGAATTCATTATCGTATCCCTCTTTCATTTCGTTCTTTTCTCGATATTCAGTAGGAGTAAATCCGGTTTTCTTTTTAAATAAAGTTGCGAAATACTCTGGGTTTTCTATCCCGACAGCAGTACTAATTTCTTTAATAGATTGATTTGTGTGTAAAAGGTATTCGGTTGCTTTAAGAACCCTGAATTGTTGTATATATTCTATAGGAGTTAGCCCTATTATTCTTTTGAAAGTACGCTGTAAATGAAAAGGGCTACCGTGACACATTTCCGCAAGCATGTCGAGAGTTAAGGATTCGTCATAATGCTTTTCGATATAGTCTTTAATTTGTTCTACCCACTCTTCATTAGGTAAAGTGATCCCGTTTGGCTTACAACGTTTGCACGGGCGAAAGTTTTCACTTAATGCTTGTTCTGCATGATGAAAAATTCGTACATTGTTTCTATTCGGTATTCTTGATTTGCATGATGGCCTGCAAAAGATTCCAGTTGATTTCACAGCATAAAAGAATTTGCTATCATAGGAAGAATCATTATGAATAATTGCATGCCAATACTCACTCGTTAATGTTAACCCTTCATTGTGCAAAAACATCACCTCTGAAAGTAGTATAACCTGAATAAAGTGCGTATGTACGTATTTACAAATGTAAGAGCAAGATTACAAAGATGAACATATGATTGTTTTTCTATTTTGTGATAGCATGAACTTTGAAAGTGAACATCAAGAGGAGGACTATAAGTGAAGTTAATTTCATGGAATGTAAATGGTTTACGTGCAGTTATTGCAAAGGGTGGATTTTTAGAATATCTCGAAGAATCTAATGCAGATATATTTTGTCTGCAAGAGATTAAATTGCAAAGTGGCCAAATTGATTTAAATCTAGAGGGATATTATACATACTGGAATTACGCTGTGAAAAAAGGGTATTCGGGAACGGCTATTTTTACAAAAAAAGAACCGCTTTCTGTTACATACGGCTTAGAAATTGAAGAGCATGATCAAGAAGGGCGACTTATTACATTAGAATTCGAAGATTTTTACATGATCACGTTATATACACCAAATTCAAAACGTGGATTAGAACGATTAGATTACAGAATGAAATGGGAAGATGATTTCAGATCCTATATCAAACGATTAGATGAGAAAAAACCAGTTATTTTTTGTGGAGACCTAAATGTTGCTCATAAAGAAATCGATTTGAAAAATCCAAAAAGTAATCGTAAAAACCCTGGATTCTCCGATGAGGAACGAGAGAAATTTACATGTATTTTAGAAGAAGGATTTATTGATACGTATCGTTACCTTTATTCTGATCAAGAAGGTGCATACTCGTGGTGGTCGTATCGTATGGGCGCGAGAGCGAAAAATATCGGATGGCGTTTAGATTATTTTGTTGTTTCGGAAAGAATGAAAGACCAAATAACAGAAGCGAAAATTAATAGTGAAGTAATGGGATCAGACCATTGTCCAGTTGAATTACATATAAATTTCTAAAAAAAGAAGTATCTCCCTAAAATCAGGCGGATACTTCTTTTTTTAATTCAGTTTGTTAAAATTTTTCAAATCATTCTTGAAATAATTTCATATTAAATATATACTTAGTAACGATAATCATTATCAGTAGAAACGGTTATCAAGTGATGAAGGTGTAAAAGAATTATAGTCTAGGGGAAGTGAACGTGAATGAGTTCTGGATAAAATTATTAATCTAATGAAATATATATTTGAGACAAGGTTCATATAGTTAAATTTTATTGAGAATATAGTTTGAAAATTCGAGAGGAGACATATAAAGATGAACAAGAAATTATTTACTTTAGGGATGGTTACAGTTTTAAGTGTAGGTTTAGCGGCATGTAATAGTGCGGATAAAACTTCAGGCGAGCAAAAACAACAGACAAAAGCTACGGAAACGAAAAAAGATGAAAAACGAAAAATTACATATTTAGGTAAAGAATATACAGTGCCAGCAAAAGTAGATAAAATTGCGACAGCTAGTTTAGAGTCAATGGAAGATGCGGCGGTACTTGGAATTAAACCAGTTGGTGCCATTACTGTAGGTGGTAAATTACCAAAATACCTTGAAAAAGAGTTAGAAGGTGCGAAATCTGTTGGTGAGAAAATGCAACCAAATTTCGAAACATTACTACAATTAAAACCAGATGTTATTACATCGAGTACGAAATTCCCAGCAGAAACAGCTGAAAAGTTTACGAAAGTGGCTCCTACATTCCCGGTATCACACGTTTCAACAAATTGGGAAGATAACTTAAAGTTAATGGGAGAATTAACTGGTAAAAAAGATAAAGCAGAAAAAATTATTAAAGACTACAATTCGGACGCTGAAAAAGCAAAAGCAAAACTAGGAGATAAGTTAAAAGATAAAAAAGTACTTGTCATTAGATTAAGAGCAAACGAATTATTCTTATATCCAGATGGAGTATACTTCAACCCTGTAATTTATAAAGATCTTGGACTAACTGCTCCAGAACAATTGAAAACTGTAAAAGCACAAGAGAAAATTTCATTTGAAAAACTTGCTGAACTTAACCCAGATTATATTTTCTTACAATATGAGGCAAGTGAAAATAAAAACCCGAAAGTGTTAGAAGAAATTGAAAGTAATCCAATTTGGCAAAGTATGAATGCTGCGAAGGAAAAGAAAGTATTTGTAAATGTTGTAGATCCAATGGCACAAGGTGGTACTGCTTGGAGTAAAACAGCATTCTTAAAAGAAGCAGTGAAAAATTTATCTAAATAATACAATAAGTAAGGTGCGTTGAATGATATGCAGAAAACAAATGCAGTACCAGTAACCATATTATGTATAGCACCCATACTCATCTTATTTACAGTTATACTTTCGATTTTGTATGGGGCGAAAAGTATTGATGCTGAAACAGTGTGGAACGCATTATTTCATTTTGATTCAAGCGATGTAAATCATAATATTATTATTACTTCACGTTTACCAAGGGTAGTTGCAGCTCTTTTAGTCGGAGCATTTCTAGCCATATCAGGAGCACTTATGCAGGGGATGACAAGAAACTATCTTGCATCCCCTTCTATTATGGGTGTGACGGATGGCGCTGCCTTTGTTATTACACTTTGTATGATCTTTCTTCCGGGAATGTCATCAATTGGTATGGTTTTATGTTCAATGATTGGTTCTGCACTAGGAGCCGGTATCGTGTTTGGTTTTGGTTCGCTCCTTCAAAATGGCTTATCACCAGTTAGGTTAGCGATTATAGGGACAGTTATTGGAACATTTTTAAGCAGTGTATCGGCTGCAATGGCTTCATATTTTCAAATTTCTCAAAATGTTAGTTTTTGGTTTAATGCAAAATTAGATCAAGTAGATCCTAATATCATTAAAATCACGATACCGTTTGGGATAATTGGAATAATTTTAGCGCTGTTAATATCAAAATCTATTACCATTCTTTCATTAGGCGAAGAGGTTTCTATTAATTTAGGGCAGCGTACAAAACTAGTTAAAGCGATGGCAATTTTATCAGTTATCTTTTTAACAGGAACAGCAGTTGCTTTAGTGGGGAAAGTTGGTTTTGTAGGTTTAATTATTCCGCACATTACTCGCTTTATAATTGGGGTAGATTATAAGTGGATTTTGCCATGTGCAGGCGTTATTGGTGGCGTTTTCTTAGCGTTATGTGATGTTTTAAGTAGATTTGTAAATTATCCATTTGAAACGCCAATTGGAGTCGTAACATCTTTAATTGGAATTCCTTTCTTCCTTTATTTAATTCGTACAAGAGGAGGAGAGAGACATGCTTAAAAGTTCAAGTCAACGTTTTGGAATGACGATGGGGATTATTGTATTTTTAATACTATGTGCCATTTACATTAGTTTAACGAATGGTACGTTTGATATTACGATTACAGATGTATTTAAAACACTTTTTAGAATTGATCCAGTACCAGAACATGATTTAGTTATTTTTGAGTTTCGCCTTCCGCGTATTGTAATTGCTGGATTAGTAGGATTAGGCCTTGGTGTTGCGGGTGCCGTTATTCAAGGGATTACAAGAAATGGATTGGCAGACCCAGGTATTTTAGGCGTAAACGCCGGAGCAGGAACAGCCATCGTTATTTTTATGTTTTTCTTTCAAGGGCAACTAAAGAGCACAGATTGGATTTCTATAATGATGATGCCTATGTTTGGTTTAATAGGTGGATTAGGTGCAGCGCTAATCATTTATTTGTTTTCTTGGAAAAACGGTAAGTTAGATTCGCAACGACTGTTATTAACAGGGATTGCAATCGGTTCAGGGTTTGGAGCATTCTCTATGTATTTATCACTCAAAATGAAGTCAACCGATTTCGAGATGGCTGCAGTGTGGGTGTCTGGAAGTATATATAGTGCAAACTGGAAGTATATTGTGGCTATGTTACCATGGCTTATTATCTTAATTCCGCTTATACAAAAGAAAGCTTATTTATTAGATTTATTTCAATTGGAAGAAACGAGTATTACAAGTTTAGGTGTTTCAGTAGAAAGAGAGAAATCGATTTTACTGTTAAGTAGTATCGGACTTGTGAGCGCATGTGTTGCTGTTTCAGGGAGTATCGGTTTTATTGGACTAATGGCACCGCATATAGCGAAAAGACTTGTCGGTATTCAACATAAGTATATAATTCCTACGTGCGGCGTAATAGGAATGTTTCTTGTAATTGCTTCAGACTTTATTGCGAAAACAGTTTTCACACCTGTAGAGCTACCAGTTGGAATCGTTATTTCTATTGTCGGTGTACCGTATTTCTTATATTTACTTTATAAGGCGAAAGCGTAAGAGGAGGAATAAAAGTGAGTATTTTAAGTGCAAAAAATTTAGAAACAAGTTATGAAAAGCTTACAGTGTTTCGCGATTTAAATGTGGAAATACAAGAAGGAAAAGTAACGACAATTATAGGTCCAAACGGTTGCGGTAAATCGACATTGTTAAAAACAATGGGAAGAATTTTAAAACAAAAAAGCGGAAAAGTATATTTGCAAGGGCAAGATTTACATACAATTCCAACGAAAGAAATTGCGAAGCAGTTAGCTTTACTCCCGCAAACGCCAATTGCACCAGGTGAACTTAAAGTGGAAGAATTAATTTCTTATGGACGCTATCCACATCGAAATAACGTAAATAAGTTAACGACAAAAGATAAAGAAATGATTGATTGGGCATTAGATATAACGAAAACTTCTGAATTTCGGACGAGACAAATTGCAAATTTATCGGGCGGTCAAAGACAAAAGGTATGGCTAGCGATGGCATTAGCACAAGAGACAGAAGTGTTGCTATTAGATGAGCCAACTACATACCTTGATATGTCTCATCAATTAGATGTATTACAAATTGTGGAGAAGTTAAATAAAGAACATAATTGTACGGTTGTTATGGTATTACATGATATTAATCATGCAGCAAGGTTTTCAGATGAAATTATTGCAATGAAGGAAGGAGAAATTGTTATAACTGGTAGCCCAGAAGAAATCATTACAAATGAAGTGTTAAAAGAAGTATTTCATATTGATGCGCGTGTCATGATTGATCCGTATAACGGGGCTCCTGTTTGTTTCGGTTATGATAGCGTTGTATCTCAAGAAGAAAAAATCGAAATATATGTAACAAGTTAAAAAGGGGGGGATAGGGTGAATACTACAGTTGAAAAACAGCAGATTATAACATCTAATACAGAGCAGTGGAAAATGTATTCAAAATTAAAAGGTAAAGAATATCAAATTCATATTTCAAAGCCGAGGCAACCAGCACCGGATTCAGGATATCCTGTCATTTACGTATTAGATGGCAATGCCTTTTTTCAAACATTTCATGAAGCAGTTAAAATACAATCAGTAAGAGCGGAAAAAACCGGTGTTTCACCAGCTGTTATAGTAGGAGTGGGTTATCCAATTGAAGGCGCATTTTCAGGGGAAGAAAGATGCTATGATTTTACGCCTAGCGTAATTTCAAAAGATGCTCCTTTAAAACCAGATGGTAAACCGTGGCCTAAAACAGGAGGAGCACATAATTTCTTTACTTTTATTGAAGAAGAACTGAAACCACAAATTGAAAAGAATTTTGAGATTGATAAAGGTAAGCAAACGTTATTTGGGCATTCTTTAGGTGGACTATTTGCTCTCCATATACTATTTACAAACTTAAATGCTTTTCAAAATTATTTTATTAGTAGTCCATCTATATGGTGGAATAATAAATCTGTACTTGAAAAAGAAGAGAACCTTATACATGAATTAAACAATGCTAAGTTTGAAACAGGAGTGTTCCTTACAGTTGGGTCACTAGAACGAGAGCATATGGTTGTAGGTGCAAATGAATTATCAGAGCGCCTTCTCCAAGTAAACCACGATAAACTTAAATTTAAGTTTTATGAAGCTGAAGGGGAGAATCATGCATCTGTTGTGCCGACGTCTTTAAGTAAAGGATTGAGATTTATTAGTTACGTATAGGAAAAAAGGTAAGCAATTGCTTACCTTTTTTCCTTATTGTTTAAAGGCAACGTATCCATCAATTAAAAAACTAGTGAAAAAGCGAGTCATTTGAGTAAAGCCACATTCCTCCATAATGGTTAATAAATTAGCTTCGGAAATAGGAAATATTTCTGTTTCAAAAGAATTTTCAAATCGGTCCCAATCTTCTAATGGAATTTGATTTTGCATCATATGGTTGCGCCAAGCATGTAATTGTGTAGAAAACATACTTGTATGGGGTACACCATTTATTGAAGAGAGAAAGAATGGCGCACCAGGCTTTAGGCGACTACTAATATCATTAATAAGTTCTTTTTTCTCCTTATTAGTTGGAATGAAGTGCAGGACAAGCATACAGGTGGCAGCGTCAAATAACTGATTTGGTAATAATGTATGGATAGTTCCATGTACAAGATGAACATGGTTTTGTATGCCTTCGTTTTTAATTCTTTTTTTAGCTAACTGTAGCATGCTTTCAGATGGATCGACCCCTGTAAAAGATAAATTGTTATTTTGTTTGCCTATTGAGAGAATTTCTTGTCCGCCACCAGCACCTATAACTAGTAAATTTGGATTCATGTTTTTTATAGGGAGTGTAGTAAATAAAAAATGGTTCATCATTTCATATAGGTGGTAGTAGCCTGGGATTTTACATGGAATTCTTTGTTCATATGAATTTACGGTAGTATCATTCCAATTCATTTTTAACCTCCTAAGTATGTGTTTTATAGGTTTATTATGAAATGAAATTATGAAGGGGAACAATCCCGTAAATCTGGGGGGGAAGAGGATGCATGAAAAAACAATGAAAGAAATTAAAATGGTAGCGAATCATATAAGTTCTATAAGATCATTTCAAGAGTCATTTCTCCACTTGATACGTAAAGTTATTGATTTTGACGCCGCTTGTTTTACAACTATAGACCCAATTTCTTTTTTATCTACTGGGGCATTTACCGATGAGAGTGTTGAAAAGATTCATCCACAATTGTTTATGAATGAATTTTTAGAAGATGATTTTAATAAATTTAAATGTTTAACAGAACACTCTCCTCATGTTGCTTCTCTAAGTATGGCGACAAATGGTGAACAAAAGAAAAGCTCTAGATACCGAAATATTTTAAAACCAGCAAGTTTTGGAGATGAATTAAGGGGCGTTTGTATGAGTAAGGGGAAATGTTATGGCCATCTTAGTTTATTTCGAGGAAGTATAAGTCCCGCTTTTCATATCGATGATTGTAAGTACTTAGCAACGATAGTCCCAATCGCTGGAGAGGCTTTAAAGAAGACAGTTTCTATACCTTTTTCAGAAGAGAAGGTGATAGGCACAGGTACGATTATAGTAAGTGAGGATTTTAGTGTATTATATTGGAATCAAGGTGGCAGCGAGTGGCTTTCAAATCTTAGAAAGCATGAACAGTTAAATATAAAAGAAATACCAAGGCCAATACGTGCGGTTTGTTCGAAAGTAAAGGCTAACGAGTATAATGTAGGGTGTATGAATAGAGAAGAAAACGTTTGTCTACCTTTAGCCTATGGCCATTTTTTAATCATTCGGGCTAGTAAGTTAGAACGTACAAGTAGTTTTCAAGGTGGTTATATTGTTCTATTCGAAAGAGCAAGACCGGAAGAGATTTTTCCACTTATTATGGAAGCTTATAGTTTTACAATACGTGAGAAGCAAGTAATACGTAAAATTCTTACAGGTATGTCGACAAAGGAATTAGCCCAAGAACTTTGTATATCTATATACACGGTACAAGATCATTTAAAATCCATTTTTGAAAAGACTGGGGTAAGTAGCAGAAATGAACTTGTGTGGGAAGTATTTTCGAAGTTTTGCTTTGATGTCAATGAATGAAAATAAAACAACTCTACAAAGATCACATGAAGTACGGTGGATGAGTTGTAGGATTGGACTTAAAAAGGTTATGGATGAAACGTTCCATAACCTTTTTTGATATGTAGAATTGTCCTTTTTGAACGTTTTGTTTCAACTTTTCGTCTAAAGAGACAAAAAGTTGTCACAATTCGGTCACAATTAGCATAAACATAAAATAGACGAAATGAACTTATTTCCAAAAAAGCTTAGTTCATTCCAATCATGATTCGTAGAGCTGCAAAAGCATGGATTAAAAGTTCACTATATTTTCAAGGAGGTAGATCGTATGAAAACTATTCTTGCTATCGCTGGGCTTATTTGGGTTTTATCACATGGAATTCCAATTTATGAAGGAGAACAAATTCGCAGTGCTCTGAATAAAAATTTTAATGAATATCATGTTATTGATCGGCAAGATAATGTTGTGACAGTTCGTGTAAATGACTGTTTTCATACGGTAACCGTGGAAGGAACTTCAGTAGTGAATGATGAAAAAGTATGTGATCAGCAATAATTATATATAGAAGGAAAAAAGTCTCAATTTATACACGTATAAATTGAGACTTTTGTATTTATGGATGAATAATAAGAGGGGATGGATAATCCCCTCTTATTATTTTTTTGAAAAAAGGAAAGGGTATCATGATAATTGAGGCTGAGAAGCTAATAAGTTGTTAAGAATAGGCATAAAGTGTAAATATACTCTTATGGGGTATCATGCGTAGATATTTAATGCTATAATTGGTATACTCATAAAAACAATTGTTTTATTGGATGAAGAGAAACTTTAAGAAGGTGATAATATGGATCATAAAGAGAATGAAGCAGTAACACATAGATCAGAAAAAGAAAAAGAACAGATTATAAATAGATTAAAGAGAATTGAAGGACAGGTTCGCGGTATTCAAAATATGATTGAAAATGATCGTTATTGCGTGGATATTTTAGTGCAAATTTCAGCGATTAATGCAGCGATGAAAAAAGTAGGAATGGGCGTTCTCAAAAATCATACGAGTCATTGTGTTTCAGGAGCTATTAAAAATGGAAATGGTGACGAAGCAATTGAAGAATTAATGACAGTATTTGAACGTTTTTCAAAAGCGTAAAAACAAGCTAGTATTTAACTGGCTTGTTTTTTTGTTTACCCTTATATTGGATTTTGGTGTATTGTAGTGAAAAAGTGTGTGTAAAATAAACTTTTAGAAAATAATTGAAAAATCATGATATAAAACCATTGATTACCTTAGGGGGGTATGGTAAGATGTAATTGTGATTAACAAACAATGAATAAACAAGAGGAGGATTTTAAATGGAACAGTTAACATTACAAGTTGAAGGTATGTCTTGTGGACATTGTGTAAATGCTATCGAAAGCAGTGTGAAAGAGCTAAACGGTGTTGAACAAGTGAAGGTTCAATTAGCAGAAGGAACTGTTGAAGTTACTATCGATTCGTCTGCTGTAACATTAAAAGATATCGTTGCTGTAATCGAAGATCAAGGATACGATGTTCAATAATTATTTTTAGATATGGAGATAAATCGTACTTTAAATGAAGTACGATTTATTTTGCTAATAATTATACCTCATAAGGGTATATAGAGGTGAGAGACATGAATGAAAAAAAAGAGGCCAATCTTCAAATATCAGGAATGACATGTGCGGCATGTGCAAATAGAATTGAAAAAGGTCTAAAAAAAGTAGAAGGTGTTCATGAGGCAAATGTAAATTTTGCGCTTGAAAAAACAAAGATAATGTACGATCCAACTAAAACAAATCCGCAACAATTTAAAGAAAAAGTTGAATCGTTAGGATATGGAATTGTAAGTGATAAAGCTGAATTTACTGTTTCAGGAATGACATGTGCAGCATGTGCAAATAGAGTTGAAAAGCGTTTAAATAAGTTAGATGGTGTGAACAAGGCGACAGTAAATTTTGCTTTAGAATCAGCCACAGTAGACTTTAATCCTGATGAAGTTAATGTAAATGAAATGAAGAGCGTGATTACGAAGCTAGGATATAAATTAGAAGTGAAACCAGATGATCAAGATGCATCAACTGATCATCGATTACAAGAAATTGAGCGACAAAAGAAGAAGTTTATTATTTCGTTTATTTTATCTTTCCCATTATTGTGGGCAATGGTTAGTCATTTCTCATTTACTTCGTTTATTTATTTACCAGATATGTTAATGAACCCTTGGGTGCAACTAACACTTGCAACTCCTGTTCAATTTATCATTGGTGGACAGTTTTATGTTGGGGCTTATAAAGCGTTACGCAATAAAAGTGCTAATATGGATGTTCTCGTGGCGCTTGGAACGTCGGCCGCCTATTTCTATAGTGTATATTTAAGTATTCAATCTATTGGTTCTTCGGAACATATGACAGATTTATATTTTGAAACGAGTGCGGTACTTATTACATTAATTATTTTAGGTAAATTATTTGAAGCGAAAGCAAAAGGGCGCTCATCAGAAGCGATTAAAAAATTGATGGGTTTACAAGCGAAGACAGCTACAGTTGTGCGAGATGGAACAGAAATAAAAATTTTGATTGAAGAAGTAGTAGCTGGTGATATCGTCTATGTAAAGCCTGGTGAAAAAATCCCAGTAGATGGGGAAATTGTAGAAGGAAAGTCAGCGATAGATGAATCGATGTTAACAGGCGAAAGTATTCCGGTTGATAAAACAATTGGAGATGGAGTAATCGGTTCTACAATAAATAAAAATGGGTTTTTAAAAGTGAAAGCCACTAAGGTAGGCAGAGATACTGCATTAGCTCAAATTATTAAAGTAGTAGAAGAGGCTCAAGGTTCAAAAGCTCCTATTCAAAGGGTAGCAGATCAAATTTCAGGTATTTTCGTACCAGTTGTAGTTGTGATTGCAATTATCACATTTGCAGTGTGGATGCTATTTGTTACACCTGGTGATTTTGGCGGAGCACTTGAGAAAATGATTGCCGTACTTGTTATCGCTTGTCCGTGTGCATTAGGGCTTGCAACGCCTACATCTATTATGGCAGGATCAGGAAGATCGGCTGAGTATGGTATTTTATTTAAGGGCGGGGAGCATTTAGAAGCAACACACCGATTAGATACAGTTATTCTAGATAAAACAGGTACTGTGACAAACGGGAAGCCGGTGTTAACAGATGTAATTGTAGCAGATGGATTCCGTGAAGAAGAAATACTACGTTTAGTAGGGGCAGCAGAAAGAAATTCTGAACATCCACTTGCAGAAGCGATTGTAGAAGGAATTAAAGAAAAGAAAATTGATATCCCAAGTTCAGAAACGTTTGAAGCGATTCCAGGATTCGGTATCGAATCAGTTGTAGAAGGAAAACAATTATTAATTGGCACACGTCGATTAATGAAGGAATTCAATATTGATATTGAAGAAGTTTCTAAATCAATGGAAGCGCTAGAACGAGAAGGAAAAACAGCAATGCTTATTGCAATCGATAAAGAATATGCCGGTATAGTTGCCGTTGCAGATACTGTGAAAGATACTTCAAAAGCAGCTATCGCAAGACTGAAAAAAATGGGTCTAGACGTTGTGATGATTACAGGAGATAATACACAAACTGCTCAGGCGATTGCAAAGCAAGTTGGTATTGATCACGTAATTGCAGAAGTATTGCCAGAAGGAAAAGCAGAAGAAGTGAAAAAACTCCAAGCACAAGGTAAGAAAGTAGCAATGGTTGGAGATGGAATAAATGATGCTCCTGCTCTTGCTACGGCGGATATCGGTATGGCAATTGGAACAGGAACGGATGTAGCGATGGAAGCGGCAGATATTACGTTAATCCGTGGGGATTTAAATAGTATTGCTGATGCGATCTTTATGAGTAAAATGACGATAAGAAATATTAAACAAAATTTATTCTGGGCATTAGCTTATAACGCGTTAGGAATTCCAATCGCGGCATTAGGCTTCTTAGCACCTTGGGTTGCTGGAGCAGCGATGGCATTTAGTTCTGTATCCGTTGTATTAAATGCATTAAGATTACAAAGAGTTAAATTAAAGTCTTAAAAAGCTACATTAAAGTAATTGAATAGAATTAAAAAACAATACTTTGAATAAGTATTGTTTTTTTGTTCGTATAGAAATTAAAACGATATAATAAAGAAGAAATATGGAATCGTATGTAGTAGAAAAGTTAAGAGGTAGTTTGGTAAGGAGACTTATATATGTTAAAAGATATTATAGTTAGAACATTTCAGAAAGAAGATTTAGAGCAAGTATTACAATTGTTCTATGAGACAGTTCATACGGTTAATGCAAAAGATTATAATGAGTTACAGCTACAGGCGTGGGCACCAAATCGACTAGATAGAGAAAGCTGGTTAAAGTCTTTAGAGAAGAATATTAGTTATGTAGCGGATCATAACGGTGTGATATTGGGATTTGGGGATTATAACGATGATCATTACGTAGATCGTTTATTTACACATAAAGATTATCAAGGGAAAAGAGTCGCTTCATACATACTACAGATGTTAGAAAAAGAAGCAGTGAAATTGGGGCATAGGGAGATATATACAGAGGCGAGCATTACCGCAAAACCTTTTTTTAAAAGTAAAGGTTTTATTTGCATAAAAGAACAAAAGAAACAGCATAATGGTCAGATTTTTATTAATTATGTTATGAAAAAAATATCCTTCTCATAAATGAGAAGGATATTTTTCATTATTTTACAGCTTCTTTTAGTTCTTTACCAGCTTTGAAAGCAGGTACTTTAGAAGCTGCGATTTGCATTTCTTCACCAGTTTGTGGGTTACGGCCTGTACGAGCAGCTCTTTCGCGAACTTCGAATGTACCGAATCCGATAAGTTGTACTTTTTCACCAGCAGCTAAAGTGTTAGTGATTGATTCTACTACAGTTTGTACAACTACAGTAGCTTCTTTTTGAGAAATCTCAGCATTTTGTGCTACGTTTTTAATTAATTCTGTTTTGTTCATGTTTTTCACCTCATATGTAAATAATGCTATTTAAGTTGTTATTATAACGTATAAAACATTCGAGAACAAGTGTACGTACATATATTCGCAAAAAAAATGAAATTTGTAATATTTTTTAGGACACTTTATAGACATTCCATTTAAGCGGATAGAGATTTGTTCTTCATTTCAGTCTTCTCTTGATGAGAAGGTAGTTTCTTATTATAAGATATGAAGTAAGGTAGTGCTACAAATAACATACCCCCTACTAAATTTCCAAAGAAAACAAAAATAAAGTTTGGAAAATATTCAGCCCAAGTGAAATGACCGGCAAAAATCGCAGCTGGGATGACAAACATATTGGCTACAACGTGTTGAAATCCAATCGCAACAAAAGTCATAACTGGGAACCAAATACCGATAATCTTTCCGATAAATTCTTTACTTCCCATACTGAGCCAAACAGCTAAACAAACGAGCCAATTACATCCGATTGCAGAAATAAATGCTTGCAATGGTGTATCTTGTAGTTTCGCTTGAGCGATAGAAATAGTTTTCGCTAAAAAAGCTCCTTCAGTTAAGCCGACGATATGACCGAAAAAATAGGCTACGAATACAGCTCCTATGAAATTGCTAAATGTAACAATAACTAAATTTCGTATGAAATAAAATAAAGTAATTTTCTTTTGGAACCAGGCCATAGAAACTGTCATCATGTTACCAGTAACTAGTTCACCGCCTGCAAGAATAACGAGAATAAGACCAATAGGGAATACAGCAGCGCCTAGAAAACTAGAAAATGATCCCCAATATTTTGGCATTGTCCCAATAACATGAATATCGAGTAAATACCCTAATGAGATAAAAGCACCACCAAAAAAACCAAGAATTAGCATAGGGAGCAATGATAAATGACCTTTTTTCCTTCCTGAATTCGCAGCAAGTTTCGTAATTTCTTCTGGTGTAAATACAGACATGAATAACCCCTCCGTAATAAAATGATGGAATGAATAGAAAAAATTCAAAAATCTACGTATTATAAAAATATGTTATGACTTCTGTATAAAATTGTCAAAGTGAATAGAGAGGGAACGACATATTGATAACATTGTTCATGTTGTCACATTAATGTAACAATAAGGATTTAAAGTGTTTCTAGAGGTGAAAACATGAATACGAATCATGTAAAAAAAGAACGAAAAAAATCAATCGTAAAGATATTTATTATTATTTTTATAAGTATATTAATGATACCAGTAAGTTTGTATTATTATGCGACAGAAATAGAACGAAAATTAGTAACAGTTACGTGGAATGAAATAGAAGCTTCTGCAATTCCTAAAGAATTTAATAATAAAAAAATATTACAGTTTTCAGATGTACATTTAGGACCAGAGTTTACACTGAAACAACTTGAACATTTAGTGGAGAAGATGAATGAATTACATCCAGATATAGTAGTTTTTACTGGAGATTTAATAGATAAATTTGGGTCTTATAGTGCGGAAAGAGAAGAAGCGAAGGCTATTTTGCAGAAAATTTACGCTCCCTTAGGGAAATATGCTGTGTTTGGGAATCATGATAGGGGCGGGGGCGGTAGTTTATTTTACAAAAAATATATGGAGGAAGCTGGTTTTTCTGTATTAGTAAATGAAGTGCAGAAAATTAAAGTGGAAAACGGCAAATATATTACAATATCAGGTTTGGATGATTTTCTATTAGGGAAGCCGCAAATAGATTCAACTTTAAAAAACTTGAAACAAAATGATTTCAACATGTTATTAGTACATGAGCCGGATGTTGTAACCAAAATCAATCGTTACCCAGTTGATCTTCAACTGTCAGGACATAGTCACGGAGGACAAGTCCAAATTCCTTTTGTAGGTCCGTTAATTACTACCAAACTAGCTGAGAACTATGTTGAAGGTATGTATGAAGTAGAGGGGAAGAGTAAGCCGTTATATTTATATGTAAATCGTGGCATTGGGACTACTAGGATGCCTGTTAGATTTTGGAGTGTACCTGAACTTTCAATTTTTGTGTTGAAGCAAAATAGTGACTAGAATAGTAGGAGGACTTTTAGAGAAAGTTCTCTTTTTTTAATGGTTAAATACTGAATATTATGTAAGTTTTGTTTAAAGTGTTAAATAAAGAAAGGGGAATTTCTAGGATAGAAACATGGCATAAAGAATTGGAAAGTTTATATAACCAAATAGTTTCATGACGAAGAGATTTTCATCAATATCCAGAGCTATCGTTGCAAGAAATAGAAACGCCGAGAAAAATAGCTGAAATCTTAAAAAGTTTTCATATTGATGTGAAAACAAATATCGGGAGCAGAGGAGTAATCGGCGTAATTGAAGGTGGAAGACCTGGGAAGACGATAGCGCTACGTGCTGATTTTGATGAACAAGCAATGTTAATTGGTGGTAAATTACTTTTAAGTCTTGTGAATAGTTATGTAAGAGATGAAAAAGAATCTCTTCATCATGTAGAAGTGAAAAAGTAATTTACATAAATAAAAAACAACAATAGGTTATGTAACCTATTGTTGTTTTTTATTATTTTTGCAAGGAAAGATTATCAAAATATGTTCTGTAAGTATTAGAGAATTCAAAGTTGTTTTTTGCATCCCAATTAATAGACCAAGACATTAGGCCGCGGAATGCAGGATAGCCACTCTGATTTGAAAGTTTATACTTTCCTCCGAAAGGAATGCCCTTAATGATATAATCTAAAGCTTTTTTCATTTCAGTTGGAGAAATGTACCCGCCACTTGGAGCGGCCGCTGGAGCTGCAGGAAGTCCAATCATGACTTGATCCGAACGAAGAGCTGGGAAAATGTTATTTGCATTACCACCTACAGGAAAACCATGTAAGAGCATATCCGCCATAGCGACTTCGTAGTCTGCAGTACCTTGATTGTAGTTATTACCGTCCATTCCAATCCCGCTACCAGCATTGTAGTGTTGAACGTGAATGTATGTTAGTTTATCTTTCACTCCATAAATAATTGGTAAATATGCACCCCAGATGCTTCCGTATGCGCTATAACCGCCTTGAACATAAGCTGTTTCAGGAGCCATGCTTAATAGAAAATCTGGACCATAATGATCTGAGATTGTTCGAATAGCTGATATAAGATTTACGATTTGAGGAGTAGTTGGGTTTTTGAAATTAGTGTCATTTCCGTTTAAGTAAATACCCGATTCAAGGTCAATATCTATTCCATCAAAATCATATTTATCAATCAGAGATTGTATGGAATTAATAAAACGTTGCTTAGCGGCATTGTCAGGGAGTAAAACGACCCCATTTTGTCCACCTATTGAAAGAACTACTTTCTTTCCTTTACTTTTTAAATAAGAAATATCTGATTTGAATTCTGCATCTGTACCATATACAGGGGAAAATTCAACAGTGGAACGATCACCACCAGTTTCACCGAAAGATACATTGATTACATCCCATTTTGGTGAAACGTCTCTTAATTTAATAATGCCAGTACCGTTATCGAAGTTATGCCAGTATCCAACGAGTAATTTTGAACCTAAATTGTTTGCTGCTTGTGTTTGGAAAGGGGATAGCGGTAGTAGTAAGAACATTACTAAAATACAACAAAAAAATTTGAACTTGTTTAACATATTAACACTCCTATACAAAAAGTTGTCTAGATGTATAATCTTGTTTATTTAATGATATCTGAAAATTCTTTCTTTTGTAAGAGGACTATAATTTTCTCAACAATTGTGTATGGGAAAGTATTAAACCTAATGAAATAATTTTTGAAGGAGATTGAATTGCAATTGTTAAATTCAGAATATTTTGATATATTTTAAAGTATAGGACAAAATCTTTCGCACAGTACTCTTACATAAATTTCAAAATTTAGTTTGGAAGGGGATGTACAAGAGTTGGATAAAAATCTTAAGAAAGACCTCAAAATACGCCACATTACAATGATCTCAATTGGTGGCGTAATAGGAGCTGGTTTGTTTGTTGGAAGTGGTGCGGTTGTGCATTCGGCAGGACCTGGTTCTATCGTTTCATATGCATTAGCAGGGCTTCTAGTTATTTTCGTTATGAGAATGCTGGGGGAAATGGCAGCTATTAATCCGACAAGTGGTTCATTTGCAACATATGCAAGAGAAGCAATTGGTCCATGGGCAGGTTATACAATTGGGTGGCTATATTGGTTTTTCTGGGTAATTGTTATTGCAATAGAAGCTACAGCAGGTGCTGGTATTATTCAATACTGGATTCCGGAAATCCCACTCTGGTTATTAAGCTTAATATTAACGATTTTATTAACGTTGACGAATGTTTTCTCGGTGAAATCATTTGGAGAATTTGAATATTGGTTTTCATTTATTAAAGTAATAAGTATTGTTTTGTTCCTTTGCTTAGGTCTTGCTGTTATTTTAGGATTTGTACCAGGAACGGAAGCACCTGGCACTTCGAATTTAGTAGGGCAAGGAGGGTTTATGCCAAATGGTATAAGTTCGGTGTTACTTGGAATCACCGTCGTTATATTTTCATTTATGGGATCTGAGATTGTTGCTGTAGCCGCTGGAGAGTCTGCCGAACCTGTAAAAGCAGTAAAAACAGCAACAAATAGTGTGATTTGGCGTATTCTCGTATTTTTCATTGGATCGATCGCTGTAGTTGTTACACTCCTTCCGTGGAATTCAGCGAACATACTAAAAAGCCCATTTGTGGCGGTATTGGAACATATAGGGATACCAGCGGCAGCACAAATTATGAATTTTATCGTTTTAACAGCTGTACTTTCTTGTTTAAATTCGGGTTTATATACGAACTCAAGAATGCTTTTTTCAATGGCAGAAAGAGGAGATGCACCAAAGGCATTTTTGAAATTGAATAGTAGTGGTGTTCCGGTTCGGGCGGTTTTATTTGGAACTTTCTTTGCTTACATTGGAGTTGTTTTTAGTTACATATCTCCAGATAAAGTATTTTTATTTTTAGTGAATGCATCTGGCGGTATTGCATTACTCGTTTATCTCGTTATAGCAATTTCACATTTCAAGATACGTAAAAAAATGGGGAAAGCAGAACAACAAAATTTGAAAGTGAAGATGTGGCTTTTTCCATATGTAACATATGTTACAATTGCTGCGATTATAGCAGTTTTAGTTGCAATGATCGCAATTGAATCTTTACGTTCACAGGCACTATTAACGATGCTTGTTACTCTTCTTATAATAATTTCTTATTTTATTTTTAATAGAAATAAAAATAGTACAGTATTGAATTCCGAAAGTAAAAATGAGGAATCTGTTCGATTCTAATTTCTTGTTTTAGAAGAGAGTTACACCCAATCATTGCTATAAAAGAATCATAGAAACAAGTAATTACTATTGTCATAGTGAATATAAACTTTTTTCTTGACTTTTTATACGAAGGCGAGCAGAATGGTAAAAAAGGAAGGGGGGATGATGTTGGAAGAGTACGTATTAGAGCTGTATAACTTGTTATATACGACAGAATGGCAAGATATTGTTTCGTTTCTAGGAATAGTATTTTGCATGAAAATTGTAATTGTATATATGGAAGAGCAAGGTATGTTCTATTCCTTCTCATCTCCGTTCGATGTGCAGCGCGAGCCGTTGCTAAACTATGCCAATGTGAATTACGAACAATTTCCTTTTGTACTATTCTTTATGATTCGATTTATAACAGCAATTGTAAAGAAGAAGGAAAGTGATGATGAAGAGTGCCACGCAACTTGTAAGGTAGCTAATGTTTTTTAAGCTAAATACAAGGAGGAGATTTATATGTGGTTTCGATTTCTTATGATTGGTTTCTTTTCATTAACAGCAATTTCATTAATGGGATATCAAGTGTCTGAAATTTTTCAAGCATATAGCGATACATTTTTTAACAAAAATTAATCGCGTTGCTATTTGAATAATAAAGCGATAAAATCCTTCTTAAGAAGTTTTATTAAGAAGGATTTTTTTCTTTGTCTTGTCTTGCTGTGTCAAACTATTGTCACATTTACACTGTGAATAATATGTTAAAATAGTGAGGTTATGTATACATACTTGAAGGAAGAGGGAGTGACCATTTTGGTGAATCAATCAACAAATCAGAAAAGCTATGCTCCTATTGTGATAACGCTTTCTGTAATTGTAAATGCGATTATTTTATTTTTGTTCTTTGGACCTGTTGGCTATGAAGGAGAAGTACATTTTGATGTAACAATTTTACCAATGTTAAATGCGATTTTTAATAGCTTTACGTTCGTATTCTTATTAGCAGCTTTATACTCTATTATTAAAAAGAATGTGAAAATGCACCGTGGTTTTATCCTCGCAGCATTTACAACGACGTTGCTATTTTGTGTTTCTTATTTATCGTATCATTACTTGGCGCCAGCAACACATTTTGGCGGAGAAGGGTTCATTAAATATGTGTACTTCATTATTTTAATTACGCATATTATCCTTGCTGCAATTATTGTACCACTTGCATTGTTTGCACTTGTATTTGGTTTTACAAATCAATTAACACGTCACCGTAAAATTGTACGTTGGACGATGCCAATTTGGTTATATGTAAGTTTATCTGGTGTTATTGTTTACTTAATGATCTCACCTTATTATCAATAAAAGTCTCAGCCCTTAGGCTGGGGCTTTTTTGTTAAGCAAATCTTTTTGTGAAATGAAAAAAATATGGTATACAAAAGTATAGTTGCTTTTCATATAGAAGGGATGGTAAAGAAATATGCAAAATTTTGTATTTCGTAATCCAACGAAACTTATTTTCGGTAAAGATCAATTAGAACAGTTAAAAACTGAAATTCCACAGTTTGGTAAGAAGGTTCTTCTCGTATATGGAGGAGGCAGTATTAAAAGAAACGGTATTTATGATAATGTAATTTCTATTTTAAAGGATATTAATGCAGAAGTATTTGAATTGACGGGTGTTGAACCGAATCCTCGTGTATCAACTGTAAAGAAAGGGATTCAAATTTGTAAAGATAATGGAGTTGAATTTATTTTAGCAGTTGGTGGAGGAAGTGTAATCGACTGTACGAAAGCGATTGCTGCTGGTAGCAAATATGATGGAGATGTATGGGATATTGTAACGAAAAAAGCATCTGCTAGTGAGGCATTACCATTTGGCACTGTACTTACTCTTGCTGCGACAGGTTCTGAAATGAATGCAGGCTCGGTAATTACAAATTGGGAAACGAATGAAAAGTATGGATGGGGAAGCCCAGTTACATTCCCGCAGTTTTCAATTTTAGATCCAGTTCATACTGCATCTGTACCGAGAGATCAAACGATTTATGGTATGGTAGATATTATGTCACATGTATTAGAACAATATTTCCATCATGGAACGAATACAGAACTACAAGACCGTTATTGTGAATCTGTTTTAAGAACAGTCATTGAAACAGCACCTAAGCTTTTAAGTGATTTAGAAAATTATGAGCATAGGGAAACAATTTTATATTGCGGAACGATGGCGTTAAATGGCATTTTAGCGATGGGAGTAAGAGGTGACTGGGCAACTCATAATATTGAACATGCAGTTTCTGCTGTTCATGATATACCGCATGGAGGTGGGCTTGCGATTTTATTCCCGAACTGGATGAAACATGTTGTAGAGGAAAATGTAAGTCGTTTTAAACAGTTCGCTATTCGTGTATTTGATATAGAAACAGATGGCAAAACAGATAAAGAAGTGGCGTTAGAAGGAATTGAGGCACTGCGTCAATTTTGGACTTCAATTGAAGCGCCAGCAACATTAGCTGATTACGGTATTGGAGAAAATGAAATTGATATAATGGCTAATAAAGCGATGGTGTATGGTGAATTTGGTAACTTTAAAAAATTAAATAAAGATGATGTTCTAAGTATATATAAAGCTTCTTTATAAGTGAATTTAGAAAAGAAACCTATTTGATTGTTTGATCGAATAGGTTTCTTTTTTGCTGTTTATAAGCGTTTATGAATGTTTGTGATTATTTTTGACTGTTTGTGGTTGATTTTTGTGACCGTTTTCATTATACTGTAATCAAAGAAGAGGTGAATAAAATGTTAACTCCTGAACGTCATCAAATGATATTGCAACTTGTAAAAGAACAGAAAGTTGTAAAATTACAGCAATTAGTTGAAAGAACAGAAAGCTCTGAGTCGACAATTCGCCGTGATTTAGCACAATTGGAAAAGCAAAGGTTATTAAAAAGAGTTCATGGTGGTGCCGCTGTTTTAACAGGAAAAGGGCAAGAACCAACGATGGTTGAAAAATCATCCAAAAACATTCAAATAAAACAACAAATTGCTAATTATGCGGCTAGCGTTGTTGAACAAGGTGATTGTATTTATTTAGATGCAGGGAGTACAACATTTGAAATGATTCCATTTTTAATCAATAAAGATGTTACTGTCGTTACGAATGGACTTATGCATATTGAAGCTTTAGTTGAAAATAATATTCGTGCGTATTTACTAGGCGGAATGATGAAGAGTAGGACGAAAGCTTTAATCGGTGCTATGGCACAGGAAAGTATGCAGAAGTATCGCTTTGATAAATGTTTTTTAGGTGCAAATGGTGTACATGAACAGCTTGGCTTTACAACGCCAGATCCAGAAGAAGCGCTCCTAAAACAAATGGCATTAACATTAGCAAACGAAGGATATTTCTTAATTGATGAAAGTAAGTTTTCAGAAGTTGCGTTTGCGAAAATTGCAAATGTTGAAGATGCAAATATTATTACAAACCATTTAGAAATTGATTTAGAAAAATATAAAAAACAAACCAATGTAATTGAGGCTGATAAACAATGATCTATACAGTTACTTTAAACCCATCTATTGATTATGTAGTGCAAGTTCCTTCTTTTGATTTAGGAACAATAAATCGAGCGGAGAAAGATATGAAGTTTCCTGGAGGAAAAGGAATTAATGTTTCTCGTGTTCTTCAGCGTTTAGGTGTTAAAAATATAGCACTTGGATTTACTGGTGGATTTACTGGTCAATTTATTAAAGAGGTATTACAGACGGAAGGTGTAACAACAAACTTCGTCCAAGTAGATGAAGATACTCGCATTAATGTGAAAATAAAAGGGAAAGAAGAAACAGAATTAAATGGCCAAGGTCCTATTGTAACAAAAGAGCAGTTCGAACAGTTAATGAAAAAAATTGAGAGTATGCAACCTGGAGATTGTGTTGTACTCGCTGGGAGTGTACCAGTCTCTATTCCAAGTACCTTTTACGAATCAATCGCTGCGTTTGGAGCTGAAAAAGGTATTCGTGTAGTAGTAGATGCAAGTGGAAGTGCACTGCAACATGTAATTAAAAATAAGCCGTTTTTAATTAAGCCAAACCACCATGAACTTGGTGAGTTGTTTGGAGTGGAGCTTTCAACAGTAGAAGACATTTTACCTTATGGAAGAAAATTAATTGAACAAGGTGTAAAACACGTTATCGTATCGATGGCTGGAGAGGGAGCTTTATTATTTACGGCAGAAGGTATATATGAAGCGACTGTTCCAAAAGGTGTTGTAATTAATTCAGTTGGGGCCGGAGATTCTCTTGTTGCAGGGTTTGTAGGCAAATATGAACAGACAAAAGATATTGAAAAGGCATTTCAATACGGCGTTGCAACAGGGAGTGCAACAGCATTTTCAGCTGATTTATGTAAGAAGGAAAAAGTAGAAGAATTATTGTCGCAAGTAATTGTAGCTAAGCGATAGGGGGAAGCAACATATGAAAATTACAGAACTATTAAAAAGGGATACAGTCATTATGGATTTGACAGCTTCAAATAAAGAAGCTGTCATAGATGAATTAGTTGAGAAATTAAACGGGGCAAATCGTTTAAATAGTAAAACGGAATTTAAAGAAGCTATTTTAAAGCGGGAGTCCCAAAGTACGACTGGAATAGGGGAAGGTATTGCAATACCTCATGCGAAGACAAAGGCTGTTAAACAACCATCGATTTGTTTTGGTAGAAGTGTAAGCGGTATCAATTATGAGTCGCTTGATGGACAACCGGCACACTTATTCTTTATGATTGCTGCAAGTGAAGGAGCGAATAATACTCATTTAGAAACGTTGTCTCGTTTATCGACATTATTAATGGATGAAGGGTTTCGCAAGCAACTATTAGAAGCGAAGGATGAAAGTGAGCTTCTTCAACTATTTGATGAAAAAGAGAATGAAAAAGAAGAAGAGATTGAAGTTGCAAAACCAGAAGGAAATGAACCGTACGTACTTGCTGTTACAGCTTGCCCAACTGGAATCGCTCACACATATATGGCGGCGGATAGCTTAAAAGCAAAAGCGGCAGAGTTAGGAATAGCGATTAAAGTTGAAACGAACGGATCAACAGGTATTAAAAACGGTTTAACGAAAGAGGATATTGAACGTGCAACAGCTATTATTGTTGCGGCAGATAAACAAGTAGAAATGAATCGTTTTGCTGGTAAACATGTCATTCAAGTGCCAGTTGCTGATGGGATTAGAAAAACGGAAAATCTGCTTAAACGAGCTGTCAAACAAGATGCACCAATCTTTAAAGGTGTAAAAGAGGATGGGAAAACAGAAAGTATTGAGAGAGAAAAAGGATTAGGAATTTATAAGCATTTAATGAGCGGTGTAAGTAATATGCTTCCATTCGTTGTTGGTGGCGGGATTTTAATAGCGCTAGCATTTTCGTTTGGTGGTATAAAGGCGGAAGGTCCTTTAGCTGAATTGTTCATGTCAATTGGTGGAGGAAAAACAGGTGCGTTTTTATTCCTTGTACCAATTTTAGCTGGATTTATTGCAAGCTCTATTGCTGATCGTCCTGGTTTTATGCCTGGTGTTGTAGGTGGATTTTTAGCGGCGAATGCGAATGCTGGATTTTTAGGTGGATTAATTGCTGGTTTCTTAGCTGGATATGTTGTTTTAGGGTTAAAAAGATTATTTTCAGGACTACCAGTACAATTAGAAGGAATTAAACCTGTTTTGTTATATCCAGTCTTTGGATTATTGATTACAGGAGTTGTAATGCAAAAAGTAGTAATTCCGCCTGTAGTAGCATTAAATGAAATGTTGACAGGGTGGTTAAATGGTTTAAATGGTACGAATGCTATATTACTAGGTCTTATTTTAGGTGGTATGATGGCAATTGATATGGGTGGTCCAATTAATAAAGCGGCATTTACGTTTGGTATTGCTGCAATAGAAGCACAGAATTTTGGAGTGCACTCAGCAGTTATGGCTGGTGGTATGGTACCGCCACTTGCGATTGCATTCGCAACTACATTCTTTAAATCAAAGTTTACAGAAGCGGAACGTAAATCTGGTTTAACAAATTATATTATGGGAGCATCGTTCATTACAGAAGGTGCGATTCCGTTTGCAGCTGCAGATCCGGTTCGAGTAATCGTAAGTTGTGTTGTTGGTTCAAGTATTGCAGGTGCGTTATCTATGTTATTCCAAATTACATTACCGGCACCGCATGGTGGATTATTTGTAATAGCATTAGTAAATAAACCGTTACTATATATTTTCTCTATATTAATTGGAACGATTGTCTCGGCTATTATGCTAGGTGTTTGGAAAAAGAAAGTTCAATAACAAATGAAAAGAGAGTAGCTTTTAGTAGCTGCTTTCTTTTTATTACAAAAAAATAGGTTAACAATGGAATATTGATGATTTTTGGTAAAAGATGTAATGAATTTTGGGTTTTTTGTAACAAAAAAGTAACACTGTAATTTTTTCTGGAAAAAGTTCTTGTGCTCGTATGTAAAAAATATATGAAAACCATTGGAGATTGTATTAAAAATACATTTTATTAATATGGAAATTTATGTTACAGCTCATTAATCGTATATTACGAATGCTTTGTAATTGTGTGATTTCTAAAAATTCTAAAAATCTGTTGCTATAATGAAAATACGAAAACAAAGCAAATGGAGGCTATTCATGAAAAAATTATTAAGTATAGCAACAGCAGCAGTTTTTGGTCTTGGGATTTTTGCAGGTTCTGCTAAAGCGGAAACAATTGTAACGACAGACGTATTAAATGTTAGAGAAAACCCAAATGTAGAGTCAAAGCTTGTAGGTAAAGTGTTAAGTGGGAATACACTAGATGTTATAAATACAGAAAATGGATGGACAAAAATTAAGTTGAACGGTAAGGAAGCGTTTGTAAGTGCTGAGTTTACAAAGAGCACATATTATGTAACGGCGGGCGTATTAAATGTTCGTGCTGGAGCGAATACTGATTCTGAAATTTTAGGTAAACTTAATAAAGGTGATGTGATTGAAACGACGAATCAAGTTCAAAATGAATGGTTACAATTCGACTACAATGGAAAAGTCGGATATGTTCACGTGCCATTTTTAACAGGAACGGCACCTGTAATTGAAAAGAAAGAAGTTGTAGCTCAAGAAGAAGCGCCGGCTAGAACAAATACGCCGGTTAAAAATAATACAGCAGTTAAGAATAAAGAGTCTGTTAAGAGTAACGATTCTATTAAGAAGGTAGAATCAAGTAAACCTGTGGTAAAAGAAAAGCCGGCTGCAAAACCAGTTGCGAAATCTACTGAAACAAGTGCGCCTACTGGTGGTCGTGAAATTACAGTAGAAGCGACGGCATATACAGCAGATCCGAGTGAGAATGGTTCGTATGGTGGTCGTGTATTAACTGCAATGGGGCATGATTTGACAGCAAATCCAAATATGAAAGTAATTGCTGTTGATCCGAAAGTAATTCCGCTTGGCTCAAAAGTATGGGTAGAAGGATATGGAGAAGCGATTGCTGGAGACACTGGTGGTGCGATTAAAGGAAATCGTATTGATGTATTAGTCGGTTCAGATGGTAGTGCTAATAGCTGGGGGCGCAAATCTGTAAAAGTGAAAGTTATACAATAGGTTATCGATATTAATATAAAAAGCGGTTGCTTGAAATTATGTAAGCAGCCGCTTTTTATGGATTATTGAAATGGATAAATAGTTTTACCTGTAATAATTTTATATGCACTGCAAAATTGCGTTTGTATATATTCTGTATTTTTATTTTCTACATGTAATGTTGTTTCATGGAGAGTAGAATGAAAAGCCCGTAGTAAACAATTTAGGGCGAAGTATAATTCCTCTTGTGAACAATTTTGTTCTTTTGTAGAAGTAGCTAAAATGAGGTCTTTTGTCAAAGATGAAAAATTGATGGTGGATTGTTTCATAGTTAACTCATCCTCTCGAAACTATTTTTATCATGTATATGCAGAATTGGACAAACTATGTTCTTTTTTATATGTAATTTCATGTACCGAAATGAAAGAACTTGCAATCATGCCGTTAAAATTGGTAAGATTGGGTATAATCAATAGATGGAGTATATTACATAAAGAGAGTTGAATGATATGGGAGAATTGCAACGTGAAAAAGTTGCTGTCATCATTGGACCAACTGCTGTTGGAAAGACGAAGTTAAGTATCGATCTTGCCAAAGCGTTGAACGGTGAAATTATTAGTGGTGATTCCATGCAGATCTATCGAACGATGGATATTGGAACTGCAAAGGTAACAAAAGCAGAGATGGACGGAATTCCACATTATATGGTCGATATAAAAAATCCGGAAGATTCATTTTCTGTCGCGGAATTTCAAGAACGTGTTCGCAAGCATATTCAAGAAATTACAGAACGTGGTAACTTACCAATTATAGTTGGTGGAACCGGTCTTTATATACAATCTGTTTTATTTGATTATCAGTTTACAGATGATGCTGGTGATGTGATATACCGAGAGCAAATGGAAAAGTTAGCTTTAGAACGCGGTGTGGAATATGTACATAAAAAATTGCAAGAAGTAGATCCAGAAAGTGCAGAGCGTATTCATGCAAATAATGTACGACGTGTCATTCGGGCGTTAGAAATTTTCCACACGACGGGTGAAAAAATGAGTGACCAAATTGAGAAACAAGAAAAAGAGTTACTCTATGATGTTTCATTAATTGGCTTGACAATGGATCGAGAAATGCTATACGATCGCATTAACTTACGAGTGGATTTGATGATGGAACAAGGCCTATTAGAGGAAGTAGAAGGGCTGTATAATAGAGGGATACGAGATTGTCAATCTATTCAAGCGATTGGATATAAAGAAATCTATGATTATTTTGAGAATCGAGCCTCTTTAGAAGATGCGGTATCACAATTAAAGACGAATTCGCGTCGTTATGCAAAGCGTCAATTAACGTGGTTCCGTAATAAAATGGATGTCACGTGGTTTGATGTTACAGACGGTGAAAAAACGTCAGAAATTTTACGATACATAGAAGGAAAGTTACAAGTAAAGTCGAATAATAGTAAGTAGAGAAAAAGAGGAGGATTCGACATGAAGCAATCAATCAATATTCAAGATCAGTTTTTAAATCAACTCCGTAAAGAAAATACGTTTGTTACGCTGTACTTATTAAATGGTTTCCAGCTTCGTGGACTAATTAAAGGATTTGATAATTTTACAGTCCTACTGGAAACAGAAGGTAAGCAACAGCTTATTTATAAACATGCAATTTCTACATTTGTACCACAAAAAAATGTTTCAATTGAATTAGAATAGTAATGAATTATTGTACATAACAAAAAAAGAGCGAGTTTGAAGTGACCCCTAAAAGTTAGACACGGTTATTTGATTAGGCAGCTTGATAAAAGTGAGTCCGGTATTGTACCGGGCTCATTTTTAATTTTGCCTTAATCCGTTTCGTATTATAATAATCTATATATTTTTCTAATTCTATTTTAAAGTGCTCTACATTTTCAAATTCTTTTATGTAGAGGAACTCCGACTTCATAATCCCAAAGAAATTTTCTATTACTGCGTTGTCGTAACAGTTGCCTTTTCGAGACATACTCTGGACGATAGCTCTTGATTCAAGTGTACGGACGTATTGTCTCATTTGATAATGCCACCCTTGATCCGAATGCATCAGTAGCTGGTGCGTTTCAGGTAAACGTTCCAATGCTTTCTCTAACATGTCTGAAACAAGCGAATACGTCGGTCTAGAACCAATTGTATAGGTAATAATTTCACCATTATACAAATCTAATACAGGTGATACATACAGTTTTTCTCCAAACAATTTAAACTCTGTGATGTCTGTTACCCACTTTTGATTCGGTGCATCTGTATGAAAATTACGCTCTAAAATATTAGGTGCAATTCTACCGACTTTTCCTTTATAGGATTTATATTTCTTCATACGCACAACACACTTTAACCCAAGCTCTTTCATAATGCGCTGAACCTTCTTGTGGTTCACTTTCTGGCCACGATTCGTTAATTCATCACGAATGCGACGGTAACCATAACGACCTTCATTTTCCTCATAAATCGCTTTAATCTCAGCTTTCAAATCGGCATCTACATCTGGACGATTCATTTTCTTTACTAAATCATAATACGTGCTTCGAGGAATAGTAGCTAGCTCCACGAGTGCCTTCACCGAATATTTATGCCTTAATTCATAGACTACTTGCGCTTTGTCTTGTTTTGTGATTTTTCCTTGTTTTGAACTAAGGCATTTAACTTTTTTAAGTACTCATTTTCCATCTCAAGCTGTTTAATGCGTGCTTCAAGTGCTTCGACTGACCCTTCAGCTAAATGTTGTTTTAATTGTTTATTTGAATCTTTTTTCATGGATGGACGCCCCTTTTTCTTAGATTGAAGGGCATCAATTCCTTGTGTTTCGAGCTGTTTTTTCCAAACAGAAATCGTTGAAGGGGCAGGAATATTAAAGATAGCTGCCGTCTCAAATAAGGACATACCGTTTTCAATCATAAAGTTTAGTACGTCTAGTTTAAATTGTTGTGTGTAATTTGTACATCGTTTTAGAAAAGCTTCCAGACCATTCTGTTTATATTGGTTTACCCAATTCAAAATGATTGTGTCACTTATACCGAGCGATCTACCCATTTCTCGATAACTTTCATTTCCGTTCAAATAACGTAGAACGATTTGTATTTTTTCATCAGCTGTAAATTTAGCCATAGAAAAACCGCACCTCCAATTGTTAGACTGTGTCTAACAATTGGGGTGCAGTTCAGTTTCTCGCTCTTTTTTTATTTGTCATAAACAATATATAGTGAAATTTAAGCGATTCTAAATACAGTAAGGCGGATGTTAGTATTTCCTGTCGCAGGAATCGTAATCTCATTAAGAGTAGATTGGACAGAAATTCTTGCACCAGCTACTAATGTTTCGATTGTAGTAAATGAAAGTGAGTCGCCTATTAAATTTGAAGAGAAATTATCAGTTGCGACTGCTCCATTAATTGAAATTCCTACTCCGAGTGGAGCGCATCCTGGCGCAGTTGTAGAAATGGATACGCTAATTACATAAATACCACCGTTGATAACAGTAACTGTATCTGTGCCGTTGAAGATAATATTGTTTACGTTAATTGCAGTACTAAAAATAAAGTTATTAAATTGCAGTACTGTTTGCTGAATATTGTTTGTTACAACAATTGTTGCTACAGGGAAGCTAGGTCCAGTTGGCCCAGTAGGTCCGGTAGGCCCACCAGAAGGTCCAGTAGGTCCAGTAACTCCTATACCAGTAGCGCCGGTAGCACCCGTTGGTCCTTGAATGCCTTGAGGTCCGGTAGCGCCGGTAGCACCCGTGTTACCTTGAACACCTTGAGGTCCAGTGGCACCAGTAGCACCTGTGTTACCTTGAACACCTTGAGGCCCAGTAGCGCCAGTAGCACCAGCAGGTCCTTGAACACCTTGAGGTCCAGTAGCGCCGGTAGCACCCGTGTTACCTTGAACACCTTGAGGTCCAGTAGCGCCGGTAGCACCCGTGTTACCTTGAACACCTTGAGGTCCAGTGGCACCCAGTAGCACCTGTGTTACCTTGAACACCTTGAGGTCCAGTAGCGCCGGTAGCCGTGTAGCACCTTGAGGTCCAGCACCAGCAGGTCCTTGAACACCTTGAGGTCCAGTAGCGCCGGTAGCACCCGTGTTACCTTGAACACCTTGAGGTCCAGTAGCGCCGGTAGCACCCGTGTTACCTTGAACACCTTGAGGTCCAGTGGCACCAGTAGCACCTGTGTTACCTTGAACACCTTGAGGTCCAGTAGCGCCGGTAGCACCCGTGTTACCTTGAACACCTTGAGGTCCAGTGGCACCCGTAGCACCTGTGTAGCACCTGTGTAGCGCCGGTACCTTGAACACCTTGAGGTCCAGTAGCGCCAGTAGCACCTGTGTTACCTTGAACACCTTGAGGTCCAGTGGCACCAGTAGCACCTGTGTTACCTTGAACACCTTGAGGTCCAGTGGCGCCGGTAGCACCCGTGTTACCTTGAACGCCTTGAGGTCCAGTAGCGCCAGTAGCACCCGTGTTACCTTGCAGGTCCCAGTAGCACCCGTGTTACCTTGAACACCTTGAGGTCCAGTAGCGCCAGTAGCACCTGTGTTACCTTGAACACCTTGAGGTCCAGTAGCACCTGTGTTACCTTGAACACCTTGAGGTCCAGTAGCGCCAGTAGCACCTGTGTTACCTTGAACACCTTGAGGTCCAGTAGCGCCAGTAGCACCTGTGTTACCTTGAACACCTTGAGGTCCAGTAGCGCCGGTAGCACCCGTGTTACCTTGAACACCTTGAGGTCCAGTGGCACCCGTAGCACCTGTGTTACCTTGAACACCTTGAGGTCCAGTAGCGCCGGTAGCACCCAGTGTCCTTGAACACCTTGAGGTCCAGTGGCGCCGGTAGCACCTGTGTTACCTTGAGTACCTTGAGGTCCAGTAGCGCCGGTAGCACCCAGGTCCTTGAACACCTTGAGGTCCAGTAGCGCCAGTAGCACCTGTGTTACCTTGAACACCTTGAGGTCCAGTAGCGCCAGTAGCACCTGTGTTACCTTGAACACCTTGAGGTCCAGTAGCGCCGGTAGCACCCGTGTTACCTTGAACACCTTGAGGTCCAGTGGCACCCGTAGCACCTGTGTTACCTTGAACACCTTGAGGTCCAGTAGCGCCAGTAGCACCAGCAGGTCCTTGAACACCTTGAGGTCCAGTGGCGCCGGTAGCACCTGTGTTACCTTGAACACCTTGAGGTCCAGTAGCCCGTAGCACCTGTGGTCCTTGAACACCTTGAGGTCCAGTGGCACCCGTAGCACCTGTGTTACCTTGAACACCTTGAGGTCCAGTGGCACCAGTAGCACCCGTGTTACCCTGAACACCCTGAGGTCCAGTAGTAGCAGAAGGTCCGGTAGTCCGGTTACCTTGAACACCTTGAGTCCAGTAGCACCCGTGTTACCTTGAACACCTTGAGGTCCAGTAGCGCCGGTAGCACCAGTAGCACCTGTGAACACCTTGAGGTCCTTGAACCACCTTGAGGTCCAGTAGCACCGGTAGCGCCTGTGTTACCTTGAGGCCCCTGAGCGCCGGTAGCGCCAGTAGCACCTGTGTTACCTTGAACACCTTGAGGTCCAGTAGCACCGGTAGCGCCTGTGTTACCTTGAGGCCCCTGAGGTCCGGTAGCGCCGGTAGCACCAGCAGGTCCTTGAGCGCCTGTATTGCCGGTAGCACCTGTGTTACCTTGAGGCCCCTGAGGTCCGGTAGCGCCGGTAGCACCAGCAGGTCCTTGAGCGCCTGTATTGCCGGTAGCGCCTGTGTTACCTTGAGGCCCCTGAGGTCCAGTAGCACCGGTAGCACCCGCAGGTCCTTGAGCGCCTGTATTGCCGGTAGCGCCTGTGTTACCTTGAGGTCCCTGAGGTCCAGTAGCGCCCGTGTTACCTCGAGGTCCAGTGGCACCAGTAGCGCCTGCTGGTCCAGTAGGTCCAGTAGGTCCAGTAGGTCCGGTAGGTCCTTGAATGAACGAAGCAGAATTAACTAGAGCAGTTTGTAATGCTGCTATTAATTTAAGAAGCTCTTGAAGTGTGCAAGGGTCAATTCGGAATAATTTTGTAATGTATAGTAAATAGTTAATGAGATTTTGAAGCTCAATAAATACAGCGCTTGCTACAAAGGTTGGATTTCTTAATATAGTTATTAAGTTTTTAATAATAGCTAACCCTTGTGCTTTCAGGGAGGAAGTAGCGTCTAGTGAACAAATAAATTTACTTAGTAGGTTCAATGTATCGATTAGATCTTCAATGTTTTGGGGAGATGGATTTGCGAAAAGTTTTGGGATTATTTTTGTTAAATCAATAATAATCGCACGAAATGTTCTAAGTTGAGCTTTAGTAATTGGGATTGATGGAGTATTTGGGATTCGTCCGGCGCTACTTGGAAAGCATGGTTTGGAGAATTTGTTTTGACTGTCGTTATAACGAGACATTAAATCTCTCCTTTCTCATGAAAATGTGAACGAAACTCATCATAGTAGATGCAGAAATTAGTTAAATGGTCATAGTAAAATCGTTTGTTTAAAGAAAAAATAGAAAAAACGCCTTACAATAAGGCGTTTTTTCTATTTTCTGCGTATTGATAATATCGCTTTAATGAAATTTTTGATTTGAATCCAGCGAGTTTTATAATTTCTGATTCAGGAGTTTCTTTTTTTATTAAGTTTAAAATATAGGTGTTACGAAAATGTTGTCCTGAAATTCCTTTACGTAAATTGGCTCTAGCCACTTCGAGGCGAATCATTTTTTGTATAGCAATTTCCGTTAATGCCTTTGGTGCATCATTTTCATATACCCACCTGTATGTTCCGCGGTTAAAATCAAATGCGACAAACAATGAATCATCACTATGATACTTAGGACGAACTGGTTCTGGGATACTTTTGTAATAATTATATAGTTGTTTTTTGTCTTCTTTTGCTAATGTAATTGTTCTTTCTACACCTGCGGTTGCTGGGATTGACAATGTGTTAGTTTCAAAGTGAACGTGATGCATTGTTAATGCTGTAAGTTCCTGTAAGGATAAACCGTAGTCGATTAATAAATTTAAAATGGCGATATTGCGATCCATTAATAAAGGGCGCACAGGAAGTTGTTTTTCTGAAAGTCCTTCTAATGAAGTGACTATATACTTTAATCTTTTTTCTTCATCAGGTGAAATGAAATCTTCGTTACGAAGTGTACGGTCTGGTTGAATAGATATTTCCATATTCTTCAATGGATTGGGAATGTTTAGAAAGTGATGCATTCTATTTAGTACAGTAAATACACGATGCATCGTTTTTTCTGAGTAATGTCGATTCGTTTTTAAATCGGAAAAGTAATCTTCGTAGTCTTTTGTACAAAGTGTAGCCCATATATTACTGGAAGGGAGCTTTTTGTTTTTTTCTAACCAATGTCCGAAGTCTTCAACGTCATAAACATAACGTTTAATAGTTGAAGGTTTTCGGCCTTTATTCAATAAAAAAATAGAAAAGGCTTGTATTGTATCATGGAATTCCGTTGTATCCATAGTCCCACCACCTTAATTATTTCTTATATTATAGCAAACTTTTCTGAAAATAGGCATTTACAAGGGGGACAGGAATAATAATATTTGGTGAGTGGATAAAGTGAAACTATAATCAGTGGGGATTTTGTTCATCCTCTGCGATTATTAGTTGAACCAATCGGGCATTTACGGGCGGTTATCTCCCGCTTAAATACCAAGCGTTTGCTGAATGTCGAGGTGGGAGTCTTACTGCCCGCAAATAGCGGGATAAAATGAGGTGATTGTATGGAACAATCGATGCGAAAGAAAAACAACAATCAAATTAATATTGTGTTAAACCATCGAAAGAAAATTTCTTTGCCAGCCACAGAAAATAAAACGGTAATTTCAAATGAAACTACAATTAAACATGAAATGCTGCAGAGAATTGAAGAAGAGATGGGGAAGCTTGTTGGGATGGATGATATAAAAAAGATAATAAAAGAAATATATGCTTGGATTTATGTGAATAAAAAAAGACAAGAGAAGGGATTGAAGTCTGAGAAGCAAGTACTTCATATGTTGTTTAAAGGGAATCCGGGTACAGGGAAGACAACTGTTGCTAGAATGATAGGGAAATTGCTGTTTGAGATGAATATTCTATCGAAAGGCCACTTGGTTGAAGCTGAACGTGCTGATCTTGTAGGAGAGTATATCGGCCATACAGCTCAAAAAACAAGAGACTTAATAAAAAAAGCAATGGGAGGTATTTTGTTTATTGATGAGGCTTATTCTTTAGCTCGAGGAGGAGAGAAGGACTTTGGAAAAGAAGCAATTGATACGCTTGTAAAACATATGGAAGATAAACAACATGGTTTTGTATTGATTTTAGCTGGATATTCAAGAGAGATGAATCACTTTCTTTCATTAAATCCAGGGCTGCAATCTCGTTTTCCATTTATTATTGAATTTGCGGATTACTCGGTAAATCAGCTATTGGAAATTGGAAAGAGAATGTATGAAGATCGTGAATATCAGTTATCAAAAGAAGCTGAATGGAAATTTAGGGATCATTTACATGCGGTGAAGTATTCGTCGCAAATTACATCGTTTAGTAATGGGCGGTATGTACGGAATATTGTTGAAAAATCAATTCGTACACAGGCGATGCGGTTGTTGCAAGAAGATACGTATGATAAAAATGATTTAATTGGAATATCGAGTATGGATTTGATGCTCGAAGAGGAGACGCACAGTACATAAACTGTGCGTCTATTTTTGTGTATAAGTTCGTTTACTCTTTTTTTGCTTTTTCTTGGTGCGCTTTATGGAAGTGTTCCATTTTAGCGCTCTTTTCGTGTGCTGAATTAGGGTCGTGTCCAAATTGGTTTACTGAACTTTTTTGAGCTCCTTTATTAACGTGGTTTGTCATTTGTATTCACCTCACTTTAAAAATTAGTATAAACATTATATAAAGAAAAAATCGTTAGAAAAGAAAAACCTCTTTACGATATGTAAAGAGGTTAGATTGCTATTTATGCATTGAACGTTCTTTCGTTTCGATACGTCTGTGCGGTAAATGCCATTTGTAATGAATAGAAACCATGCGGAAGCAAACAATTAAAATGAATAAAATGTAAAGAGCCCAATCGCTAACAATAATTTGAGCGCCAATTAAGAAACCTGCTAAAATTGTCCAAAAGGCATATACTTCAGCTCGAAGAACGAGAGGTTTTCTGCGGGCTAAAAGGTCGCGAATGATACCGCCGCCGATACCAGTTAAAACAGCTGCCACGATTGTGGCGCTAATTGGTAAATTTAATTTTTGAGCATATAATGCTCCTTGTACAGCAAATGCTGATAAGCCGATAGCGTCAGTGATATTTTCCCACTTTTTCCAATGTCTAATTAACTTATTTGGAAAAAGAAAAATAATAGTCATTGATAAAAGTGCGATTTGGAATAACATGTCTTGTTGCCAAAACGCGACAATCGGATAACCAATTAATAAATTACGAAGGGCACCTCCCCCAAATGCGGTTGCCATTCCTAAAATATACACCCCGAAAATATCATAATCCTCTTCCATTGCAACAATGGCTCCGCTTAGTGCGAAAGCGATTGTGCCTATGATGCTAAAAATCTCCCATGCCATGAATTTTCTCCCCCGCTAACTAGATGAAATGTGCTTCCTCTGCTATTATATTAGAAGGTTTAAATTTCGAAAAGGATGAGTGAACATATTTGATGGAAGAAAAAGAAAAAGTCATATTAGTAGGCTGTCAATTGCCGCAAGATGATGATGAAAAATTTATGCATTCCATGAAAGAGCTTGCATCACTAGCTAAGACTGCGAGAGCGGAAGTGTTAGTTTCAACAACGCAAAAACGACCAAAGTTTCATCCGGCAACTTACATAGGTAAAGGGAAATTAGAAGAGCTTACAATGCTAACTGAAGAATTAGAGCCGGATGTTATTGTATTTAATAATGAATTAACGCCGAGTCAAATTCGGAATTTATCCTCAGTATTAGATGCGAGAGTAATTGATCGAACGCAACTAATACTAGATATTTTTGCGCAACGTGCGAAGTCGAGGGAAGGTAAGCTTCAAGTAGAATTAGCTCAGTTGCAATATACAATGCCACGTCTTATGGGTCAAGGGTTGTCCTTATCACGTCTTGGTGGTGGTATTGGAACGAGAGGACCGGGTGAGACGAAACTTGAGACGGATCGTCGTCATATTCGATCGCGTATTGATGAAATAAAGAAACAACTTGCAGTTGTTGTGGAACACCGAAAAAGATATCGTGAGAGAAGAAAAGACAATAAAGTATTTCAAGTTTCATTAATAGGCTATACAAATGCAGGGAAATCGACACTGTTTAATAGATTAACGGAAGCTAATACGTTTGAAGAAAACCTTCTGTTTGCAACACTAGACCCAACGACGAGGAAGATGCCGTTACCTTCTGGTTATACAGTATTACTAACTGATACTGTTGGTTTTATACAAGATTTACCCACTTCATTAATTGCTGCTTTTCGTTCAACACTGGAAGAAGCGGGGGAAGCAGATGTTATTTTACATGTAGTTGATTCTGCGGATCCTAACTACATAGGGCATGAAAGAACAGTAAAACGATTATTATCAGAACTTGAAATTAATCATATTCCTATTATTACGTTATATAATAAAAAAGATGAATTACATCAAAACTTTATTCCGTTTCCGAAAAGTGATTTCTTAATGACTAGTGCTTTTGAAGAAAGTGATTTATTGCGTATAAAAGAAGCGATAGAAATGAAAATGAAGAAAGAAATGGATCGTTATCGAGTAGAAATCCCTCCGAGTGAAGGTAAGTTATTAACGCTTTTAAAGACGGAAACGCTATTAGCAAAGATGGAGTTTCTGGAAGATAAATTTGTATATGATTGTGCAGGGTATATTTTTACTCATTCATCGCTTAATGTGCAATTAAAGAGATTTTTAGTGGAAGAAGGAGAAAATAAAAATGTTTGATCGTTTGAAAAATGGAGAAAAAATTGCTCCAATCGTAAAAGAAGTAGAGAGTCAGATTACAGAAGTACATAAACGTGCGGATGAAGTAATTGAAAGTAATCAGTTTCGTGTATTAGAAAGTTTTCGTAAACATAAAATTAGTGACTCGCATTTTATCCCGACGACAGGTTATGGTTATGATGATATTGGCCGTGATTCGTTAGAAAAAGTGTATGCTGATGTGTTTGGAGCGGAAGCTGGACTTGTTCGTCCGCAAATTATTTCAGGTACTCACGCTATTTCTACAGCGTTATTCGGTATTTTACGTCCAGGAGATGAGTTATTGTACATCACTGGAAAACCGTATGATACGTTAGAGGAAATCGTTGGCGTGCGTGGGAAAGGTGTAGGTTCATTTAAAGAATATAATATTGGTTACAATGCAGTTCCGCTAACTGAAGGTGGGCTTGTTGATTTTGAAGCTGTTGCAGCAGCGATTCATAGTAATACGAAAATGATCGGTATTCAGCGTTCGAAAGGTTATGCTACTCGTCCATCGTTTACTATTTCTCAAATTAAAGAGATGATCGCGTTTGTTAAAGAAATTAAACCTGATGTTGTTGTGTTTGTAGATAACTGTTATGGTGAGTTTATTGAAGAGCAAGAGCCGTGTCATGTTGGTGCAGATTTAATGGCGGGTTCGCTTATTAAAAACCCAGGCGGGGGAATTGTAAAAACTGGTGGTTACATTGTCGGTAAAGAACAGTATGTTGAAGCGTGTGCATATCGTTTAACATCTCCGGGAATTGGTGCGGAAGCTGGAGCGTCTTTATACAGTCTGCAAGAAATGTATCAAGGGTTCTTCTTAGCGCCACATGTTGCAGGACAAGCGCTGAAAGGTGCAATTTTTACAGCTGCGTTTTTAGAAAAGTTAGGAATGAACACGTCACCAGCGTGGAATGCACCAAGAACAGACTTAATTCAATCTGTTCAATTTGATGATAAAGACCGTATGATTGCCTTCTGCCAAGCGATTCAATATGCATCTCCAATTAATTCGCATTTTACTCCGTATGCAAACTATATGCCAGGTTATGAAGATGATGTAATTATGGCGGCGGGAACATTTATTCAAGGTGCAAGTATTGAATTGTCTGCTGATGGTCCGATTAGACCACCGTATGTTGCATATGTGCAAGGTGGATTAACGTATTCGCATGTTAAAATTGCGATTTGTTCTGCGATTGATGAATTGATTGAAAAGAATTTATTAACAATTTCTTAAAGGGGAGCTGTCGATATCGGCAGCTTTTTTCGTATAAAAGTAACGATTTATGCGATTAGAAAAAAGAATGAAAAAATTTATAAAAAAACATGTAAGAAAAGCTAACATCTATTGACACTAAACATAACATGGTATAAAATGAGAAGCAGTTAAGGCGAAGGAGGAACTGAAAAATGAAAGAAGATAGACGTTCTGCCCCGCTGTTTCCAATTGGTATTGTTATGGATTTAACACAATTGTCTGCACGTCAAATTCGCTACTATGAAGAGCATAATCTTGTTTCTCCAACCCGTACAAAGGGGAATCGTAGATTATTTTCATTTAACGATGTAGATAAGTTGTTAGAGATTAAAGATTTGTTAGATCAAGGCTTGAATATGGCTGGTATTAAGCAAGTGTTACTAATGAAAGAAAATCAAACAGAAGCAGTGAAAGTAAAAGAAGAAACAAAAGAAATTTCAAAAACTGAGCTTCGCAAAATACTTCGAGATGAACTACAACATACAGGTAGATTCAATCGAACTTCATTGCGACAAGGTGACATTTCAAGATTTTTTCACTAAAGATAACTGATTCTGAAGGCGATTAGAGGGACTAAGGAGGAATTTATAATGTCTAGATACACAAAAGAAGATATTTTCCGTTTGGCGAAAGAAGAGAATGTAAAGTATATCCGTTTACAATTTACGGACCTTTTAGGGGTAATTAAAAACGTAGAGATTCCAGTGAGACAATTAACGAAAGCTCTTGATAACAAAATGATGTTTGATGGATCTTCGATTGAAGGTTTCGTACGTATTGAAGAATCTGATATGTATTTATATCCTGATTTAGACACTTGGGTAATTTTCCCTTGGACAGCTGAAAAAGGTAAAGTAGCTCGACTAATCTGTGATATTTACAATGCAGATGGCACTCCATTTGATGGAGACCCACGTAACAACTTAAAACGTGTGTTAAAAGAAATGGAAGCTTTAGGATTTTCAGACTTCAATCTTGGACCAGAGCCAGAATTCTTCCTATTTAAGGTTGATGAAAAAGGAAATCCAACATTAGAATTAAACGATAACGGTGGATACTTCGACCTTGCGCCGATGGATCTAGGGGAAAACTGTCGTCGTGATATCGTTCTTGAACTTGAAGAAATGGGATTTGAAATTGAAGCATCTCACCATGAGGTTGCTCCAGGGCAGCATGAAATTGACTTTAAATATGCAAATGCAATTCGCTCATGTGATGACATTCAAACATTCAAACTTGTTGTAAAAACAATTGCTCGTAAACATGGTTTACACGCAACATTTATGCCGAAACCACTATACGGTGTGAACGGTTCAGGTATGCACTGTAACTTATCATTATTTAAAAATGGTGAGAACGTATTCTTTGATGCAAACGGTGACTTACAACTAAGTGATGATGCTCGTCACTTCATCGCAGGTATTTTAAAACATGCACCAGCATTTACAGCGATAGCAAATCCAACTGTAAACTCATATAAACGTCTAGTACCTGGATATGAAGCGCCTTGTTACGTAGCATGGTCTGCACAAAACCGTAGCCCGTTAGTACGTATCCCTGCATCTCGTGGTATTAGTACACGCGTAGAAGTACGTAGTGTTGACCCAGCTGCAAACCCATATTTAGTAATGGCTACATTATTAGCTGCAGGTCTTGATGGAATTAAAAACAAATTAACTCCACCAGCTGCAGTAGACCGTAACATCTATGTAATGACAAAAGAAGAGCGCGAAGAAGCAGGTATCGTTGACTTACCAGCAACATTAGCGCAAGCGTTAGTTACATTACAATCTAATGAAGTAGTATGCGGTGCACTAGGAGAACACTTACTTGAGCACTTCATCGAAGCGAAAGAGATTGAGTGGGATATCTTTAGAACACAAGTTCACCAATGGGAACGCGATCAATATATGTCTCTATACTAAGAGGCTTGAACCCTTGATACAACTCGTATCAAGGGTTTTTTAATTCCCTATTATTACAATTTTATATGGTTGCAAAATGAAAAACAGCCACATAAAAGCCAATAATTAATAACAAGTAGTGATATCATAGAAAAATATTATCAGATAAATGTAAGTTTTATATAATTTGTGAAATGAAAAAGCCTTGATACTACGGTATCAGGGCTTTTTTAGTGAAGTTATTGGATATGTTAACTACTAGATAATGGATTGTTTTTGGTTATTTTGAATCATGTTACTAAGAAAATCTGTTCAAAAGAATTGATCTTATCTTTTTTAATCACTTGTGCTATAACTTAATAATTCTTTACTGCCTTGTACAACGCGAGCGATGATTTTTATGTCCTCATCTGCAAGGCTATAAGTTTGTGGCTTGTGAATCAGATTATTACTCAATGATATTAACGTAATGATGCTCAGTTATAACACAGTCTTATTCAGAATTTCGTTAGTTCATTTTCTAAATTTAGGGAATAAATATAGTTTAGTACCTTGCAATAAATAATACTAAGTGGTATATTATGGATAAAACAGGTACCGTGTATTGAACAGTACTAAGATAGGAAAGGAGGATGACACTTGAACGTTCAGTTTAAAAAAGGTGTGCTTGAACTTTGTGTATTAGCACTTGTAAAACGTAAAGATAGTTACGGTTATGAACTTGTTCAGCAAATTTCTAATAAATTTTTAATATCGGAAGGGTCAGTATATCCTTTGTTACGTCGTTTGACGAAAGAAGGGTATTTTCAAACGTATTTAAAGGAATCTACGGAAGGGCCACCTCGTAAATATTATCAATTAACAGAGCAAGGGGAGACGCAATTTCATTTGTTAGTAACAGAATGGCGTGATTTTGCGAAAGGGGTACAAGAAATTATTGAAGGGGTGGAATGGGATGAGTAAAGAAGGGTTTCTTAAAGAATTATCAAGTTATCTTAGAAAGTTACCAGAGGAAGAGAGGCAAGATATTTTATTGGATTATGAAGAGCACTTTCAGTTTGGACTAGAAGAGGGGAAAACTGAATCAGAAATAATTCAGGGCCTTGGTTCTCCGAAAGTAATCGCAAAAGAGTTACTTGCGATGTATCGCTTCGATGAAATGAAAAAAAATCCATCGACTTCAAATGTGACAAGAGCTGTTATGGCAGCGATTGGACTTAGTTTGTTTAATTTTATTATTGTGTTAGGCCCGTTAGTCGCAATTGTTGCTTTTATATTTTCTTTTTGGATTGGTGGCATTGCTAGTGTAGTAACACCATTTTTCGTTATTGGAAAAGTATTTATGGGTACTTTTATATGGTTGGATCTTTTCGTTAGTATAACGTTTGTTGGAGTAGGTTTGTTGTTATGTATTATCGCTTTTTATAGTACAAAGTGGTTTAAGAGATTGTGTGTACGATACGTAATATGGAACTTCAAAATGATAAAAGGAGAGTAAATGATGAAAAAACTATTTTTAATCGCTATCGCTTGTATCATTATTGGAGTAATAGGAATTTCCCAAACATATGAAAAAGCAGTACAAACTGCTGAAAAAGGCGATAAAGAAGATGTAATTAAAAACGAAACATTAAAAAATATAGAAGTTAAGTTAGATGCCGGAGATATTGTTATCCAAAAATCTCCTGACTCTTCTTTTTATGTAAAGCAATCAGGAGATGTACGTAAACAAGAGATTCGTATTGCAGAAGATGGTGACACATTAAAAATTATTGGGGAAAGAGAAAAAGGTGCTTCATTTGATTTTTCTTTTTACGATTTTAGGTTCCAAACGTCTAAATTGACTCTCCTTGTGCCCGAACGCTCTTATCAAGATGTAAAAGTAAATTCATCTGCTGGACAAATCGAAATGAGTGATGTGAAAAGTGATAGTGTAAGTGTTAGAACACTTGCTGGAGAAGTAGAGCTGAAACAAGTAACGTCTAAGAATGTGGAGGGATCTACAAAAGCTGGTGAGGTGAACTTTAAAAAAGTAATAGGGAAAGTGACCGCAAAAACAACAAGTGGGGAAATAAATATTCAAGATCATGATTCTAAGTATAATCTAGAAGCAAGTTCAACTGCGGGAGATATAGATATTACTTTATCGGAAAAACCACAAGATGCGGTAATTACTGGGCAAAGTGCTGCCGGAGATGTAACAATTTTTAATGAAGAAAATAATAACGTAACAATTGGAAATGGTAGTAAAAAGATTAGCGGTAAAACGGCTGCTGGAGATGTCACGATTGAAACTCGTTAATAAGAAATAGAGTGCATGGAAATCTATCAAAATACAAAAAGAAGATAATTACCGTATATAAATAAGGTAATTATCTTCTTTTTATTATTTTTAATGTAAATCACGATATACGCCAATTACTTTCCCGATAACTGACACTTGTTTTAAAATGATAGGTTCTAATGAAGAGTTTTCTGGTTGTAGACGGAAATGGTCTTTTTCTTTATAGAAACGTTTAACAGTTGCTTCGTTATCTTCTGTTAAAGCGACTACAATTTCACCATTATATGCAGACTGTTGTTGGCGAACAACAACTAAATCTCCATCGAAAATACCAGCTTCAATCATACTATCTCCAGAAATACGTAACATGAACACTTGGTCTGCTCCGGAAACAATGCTAGCTGGAAGTGGGAAATGTTCCTCTACGCTTTCGACCGCTGTAATTGGTAAACCAGCAGTAACTTTTCCGACAATTGGAACTTGAATAACAGATTGTGTTTCCGTATCCATTCGGTCTTCGCCTAAAATTTCAATGGCACGTGGTTTTGTTGGATCGCGTCGAATGTATCCTTTTTCTTCTAATCGTGATAAATGTCCGTGCACTGTAGAACTAGAAGCGAGGCCGACTGCTTGACCAATTTCACGTACGGAAGGTGGATATCCTTTTTCTTGTACTTTTAGCTTAATAAAGTCGAGAATGTCTTGCTGGCGTTTCGTTAACTTTTCCATGTTTTCTAACACCTCGTTTTCTTTCATTTTTCTTATTAATAAGTATAACATGTGAAAAAACATTCTACAAACATAAGTTCGAACAAATGGCAGATTTATGTTACACTATAGGGAAATGATAGGGAGAAAGAGGGGTTCAAAATGAATGCAATTATTTATGCACGTGTGAGTACAACGAAAGAAGCGCAAGAAACATCATTATTACGTCAAAAAGATGAATTATTGCATTTAGCTGAGCGCTATCAAATGAATGTTACGAAGGTGATTGAAGAGCAGGCTAGTGGGTATACAATTGAACGTGACGGTATATTAGAGGTGTTAGATACAATTCGGGACGAACAAATTGATGTGTTACTTATACAAGATGAAACGCGCCTTGGTAGAGGGAATGCGAAGATTGCATTAATGCATTGTTTACATAAAGAAGGCATAAAAGTATATACACATACACATAATGGTGAATTACAATTGTCGGATTCTGATTCGATGGTATTAGATATTATTGGTATTGTTGAAGAATATCAAAGGAAGATTCATAACTTGAAAATTAAACGAGGTATGCAACGTGCAGTAGAAAAAGGTTATCGTCCAGAAAATAATTTAAAAAATCGTCATTTAAGTGTAGGAAGAGAGAAAAAAGAAGTGCCAATTGAGGAAATTGTACGTTTGCGAAAAAGTGAACTCACGTTTGAAGAAATTGCAGCAACACTACGTGGATTTGGTCATAATGTTTCAAAGGCGACTGTACATCGTAGATATGTAGAGTATACGAAGCAATTGCTTGATAAAGAAGAGTAACTATTGTATGATAATAATCAGTTTTGATTAGAAGGGGGATTCGAGATGATTAATCACGAACTCGTTGAACGCATTAACTTCTTAGCGAAAAAAGCAAAAGCTGAAGGTTTAACTGAAGAAGAGCAACGTGAGCGTCAATCGCTACGTGAACAATATTTAAAAGGATTTCGTCAAAATATGTTAAACGAACTTAAAGGTATTAAAGTTGTTAACGAAGAAGGTACAGATGTTACACCGACGAAATTAAAAGCTTTAAAAAAGCAAGATAATGCAAAATTAAATTAAAAGATGGGCGAAGCCCATCTTTTTTATTTGTAAAAATCCTTATTTAATAACTTTCCAGTTGTTATTAACGGTTGCTTCTATCGTTCTATGTTCCAATATATAATTAGCGATAAGTTCAGACATATCAGTGGGTATATCTTTTACTATCGGTTTGTTTTGAAACATAAAGAAATTTCCCCCGCCACTTGCACGATAATTATTCATTACAACGTCATATTCGTCATTCATATTAAGAGGAGCACTTTTATGCTGTAAAGATTCTACTCTTTCACCAATTGGTTTTGAAATGTTTAATACATATGAAATCCCTTCCCACATATCATAATTATAATGTTGTGGTTTTGGTTCTATGTAGGTAGGGCTTACGATGATGGATCCATCTGTTTTTAATGTGAAATAAGAAGCAGAGAGTTCAAGAGCATCTTTTATATCTGCTCCAGTTATTCTAATTACTTTTAATGTGTTTGGATAAATATAATTAGAAACGATGTCACGCATTGTTACATGTTCTGGGAAGCCTGGAGATGTATTATGGAACAAACTTGTACAAGAAATTGATACATTAGCTATATCCATCTGTATTTTATTTATGAACTCGATAAAAGGATGATCATGCAAACGAGTTTGCATAGCATCTGAAATTTTCATGTCCCCCTCAATAATTCCAATAGGTTGATCAAGCCACTTTTGTGTTTTCTCTTCGTAATCGGCTACCAATGAAAGTACATCTTGGTCCGCTTCAACCCCTTGTACAGATAATAATTCAGAAGAACTCTCTTTTTTCACCCATTTATGTTTCATTTTTTCGAATGTTACTTTTACTTTTCCAACTGAGTGTCCATTGCATCCGGTCTGTAAAATTGTTACACCGTTAGCCATTGTGTGAGAAATGTCTCGGTGTTGATGACCTGTTAGTAAAAGATCTATGCCTTCAATTTCCTGGCACATTGCATATCCTTGGTTTTCACCTGTTAACACTTCAGTCGGTTCCCCGGTTTGTAAATCACTTTCAAATCCACCGTGATAGGCTACGACTAATAAATCTGGTTTCTCGTGTTCGTGAATATAAGAAACCCATTTTTTTGTAGTCTCTAATGCATCTTCAAATAGTAAATCTTTAATATGATGGGCCTGTTCCCAATTTGGGATGTAATGTGTTGTTACCCCTAAAATAGCAATTTTTATATTTGATTCAATCTGTTTGATTATATAAGGTTTTCCGAAATAGGGTTTCTTTATGTTTTTATCTAAAATGTTTGCTGATAGGTACGGGAAGTTCGCAGTAGTCACAGCATTATTTAATATGTCCATCCCGTAATTAAATTCATGATTGCCGATAACTGCAGCATCATACTGTAGGTAATTCGCTAATAAGGACATTGGGTTTTTTTTGTTTTTTTCGTATGTAACATAATGATAAGTAAATGGTGTTCCTTGAATGAAGTCACCATTATCAATTAAAAGAACGTTTGTATTTTGGGAACGTTCTTTTTTTATAAGAGTAGAAATTTTAGCTAAACCAAGTTCTGCCGGGGAGTTATCTTGGTAGTAAATGGGATAAACAGTGCCATGTATATCGCTTGTTAATAAGATGTTTAAAGTTACAGTTTGATTTTGTTCCAATATGACTCACCTTTTCTATTGTTATCTTCCAATTCATCATATCAAATATGTGAAGTGAATTTTGATGTGAATGTATAGAATGTGTAAAGATTCTGTAAATAACAAATTGTGCATCAAAATATGTGATATATTTCTTCATGTTTACGGAAGCTTATTTCATAACAAGAAAAATGGAGGCATTAATATGTTGAAAAAAGTTTTTGCAATGAGTACAACAGTTGTACTAGCGGCGGGATTATTAAGTGGCTGCGGAGCGAAAGAATCAAGTGCAAGTAAAAATGAAGATACGAAAAAAGGTTATGTACCAAAGACCTTAAATGTTCAATTTGTTCCTTCTCAAAATGCGGATACGCTAGAGGCGAAGGCAAAACCATTGGAAAAGCTATTAAGCGATAAATTAAATATTCCGGTAAAAGTTAGTATTTCAACTAACTACAATACAATTGTAGAAGCGATGGCATCTAAACAAGTAGATGTAGGGTTTTTACCGCCAACAGCGTACGTGTTAGCACATGAAAAGAAGGCTGCTAATGTAATTTTGCAAGCACAACGTTTTGGAGTAGAGGATGAAACAGGAGCTCCTACAAAAGATTTAGTAGACTATTATAAATCTGAGTTTGTTGTTAAAAAAGACTCTAATATAAATAGTGTAAAAGATTTAAAAAGTAAAAAAATTGGTTATCAAGATGTAACATCATCAGCAGGATATGTATGGCCTGCAGCTGTTCTATTAAAAGAGGGAATTGATCCGCTAAAGGATGTGAAACCTGTTACATTAAAAGGCCATGATCAGTCACTTATTGCACTTTTAAATGGTGATGTAGATGCAGCTGTTGTATTCCAAGATGCTCGTAATATTGTAAAAAAAGATTATCCGAATATATTTGATCAAACGAAAATAGTGAAATTTACTGAGAAAATTCCGAACGATACAATTTCTGTACGCTCGGATTTAGATGCAGAGTGGAGTAAGAAATTACAAGATGCTTTCATTGAAATTGGAAAAAATGAGGAAGGCCGTAAAATCATTAAAGAAGTATATTCCCATGAAGGATATATTAAATCTGATGATAGTAAATTTGATATTGTTCGTGAATATGGAAAGACAGTGAAGACGCAATAATACATAGTGAAATGGCGGCTAGCTGGAAGGTGTGAGATTTCAGTTAGTTTGCCGTTTTTTAGTTATTGATAATACATTGAAAGTAGGTAAGATGTGTGATAGAGTTTCGAAATGTTTCCAAAATGTATCCGAATGGCACAAAGGGATTGAATAATATAAATTTAAAGATTCAAAAAGGTGAGTTTATTGTAATGGTCGGATTATCCGGAGCCGGAAAATCTACACTTCTCAGATCCGTAAATCGTCTTCATGAGATTACCGAAGGAGAAATTATTATTGAAGGTGAGTCTATTACTTCTGCGAAAGGAAAAGGATTAAGGCGTATGCGCCGGGATATCGGTATGATCTTCCAAAGTTTTAACCTTGTAAAGCGATCAACAGTATTAAAAAATGTATTAGCTGGTCGTGTTGGATATCATTCCACACTACGTACAACGTTAGGTTTGTTTCCGAAAGAAGATGTGGAGCTCGCATTTCAAGCATTAAAAAGAGTGAATATTTTAGAAAAAGCATATGCACGTGCTGATGAATTATCAGGAGGACAACAGCAACGTGTATCGATAGCTAGAGCATTGGCGCAAGAAGCAAAAATCATATTGGCAGATGAGCCTGTTGCATCGTTAGATCCACTTACGACAAAGCAAGTGCTAGATGATTTGAAAAAAATTAATGAAGATTTTGGAATCACGACAATTGTAAATTTACATTCTATTGATTTGGCTAGACAATATGCGACACGCATTATCGGATTACATGCAGGAGAAATTGTTTTTGACGGTTTAGTAGAAGAAGCAACGGATGAAAAATTTGCTGAAATTTATGGGGACGTTGCTCAGAAAAGCGAATTATTAGAGGTGGCAGTAAAATGAATGACATGACGATATATTCAAATGAAATACCGAAGCCGCCGAGTAAATTGAAACATATGTTAACGTTTATTTTAGTTATTTTAATGCTGTGGAGTAGTAGTGTACAAGTAGATGCATCATTTTCAAAACTGGTAGACGGTTTTCCAAATATGGTAGATCTATTGAAAGAAATGGTGCCACCTGATTGGAGTTATTTTCAAGTTATTACAACAGCGATGTTAGATACAATACGTATGGCGATTATTGGGACGACCTTAGGAGCGATTTTAGCTATTCCACTTGCATTGTTTGCAGCAAGTAATGTGTTTACTAACACATTTTTATATAGTCCAGCTCGAATGATTTTAAATTTTATACGAACGATACCAGATTTATTATTGGCGGCTATTTTCGTAGCGATTTTTGGAATTGGGCCACTTCCAGGTATTTTGGCTCTTACTTTTTTTTCAATTGGACTTGTAGCGAAATTGTTGTATGAATCAATTGAATCAATTGACCCTGGCCCACTAGAAGCGATGACAGCTGTAGGGGCTACTAAGGTGCAATGGATTGTTTATGGAGTCATTCCACAAGTAAAAGCACACTTTGTTTCCTATGTACTATATACATTTGAGGTGAATGTACGTGCAGCGGCTGTCCTAGGTTTAGTAGGAGCAGGTGGTATTGGACTATATTATGATCGTACACTTGGATTTTTACAATATCAACAAACTGCTTCTATAATTATTTATACCCTTATTGTTGTTTTGTTAATTGACTACATTAGTACATTGTTGCGGGAGAAACTATAATGAATAGAACGACGATGATTGTGCCAAAACCGAAGAAACTGAGTGTATATCGCTGGGTTATTTTTATAGCAATTACATTTGTTTATGTTTGGGCCTTTTCAGGAGTACCATTAGAAGGGATAAAGGACACAGCAGGTGAAATCACGAAAGCAATTATGACAGGGGTATTGAATCCAGACTGGTCGTATGTATCTTTGCCAGATGGTGAAGATTTATTGCATGGATTAATTGATACGTTGGCAATTGCGATATTAGGTACATTTATTTCTGCATTTTTATCTGTTCCGTTTGCCTTTTGGGCGGCAACGAATATGAGTAGTGGAAAATTAACTTCAGGATCTGGAAAATTTGTACTTAGTTTTGTTCGTACGTTTCCTGAATTAGTTATGGCTCTTTTATTTATAAAAGCTGTTGGTCCAGGCTCTTTTGCAGGAGTATTAGCCTTAGGATTACATTCTATTGGAATGTTAGGAAAACTATATTCAGAAGGAATTGAAAACATAGATAAAGGACCGACGGAAGCGTTACTAGCAACAGGAGCAAACCGTTTTCAAATACTTTGGTATGCAGTGTTACCACAAGTGTTACCAGACTTTCTATCGTATACGTTATACAGATTTGAAATTAATGTACGATCCGCTGCGATTTTAGGGGTTATCGGAGCAGGAGGGATTGGTACACCTTTAATTTTTGCGCTGAGTTCACGGAATTGGTCTCGTGTTGGGATTATTTTATTAGGTATTATTTTAATGGTAATTATAATTGATTTGATTTCAAGTTCGATTCGCAAACGGATTGTTTAACTTATTTGAAAAGCATCGAAGTTAGATGCTTTTTATATTTTTAAAAACGTATTTAAAAACGTAAGTATAGAAGAAATTTGTATAAATATACAGATAATTCTCTTTCTTTTTAAAATAAAAATAATGAAAAAGTATGTCATATTGAATGCCCATACATTCCCGGAAACATTGATTTTTTTATAAAAAATCAAAAAAATATCAACATATTTGTCGATACATGTTGTATAATCTTGCGTGGGAAGCTATCATATAAATGTATAAAACGTTTACTAATATAAGCGAAGGGAAGAATAGCATGTCACATTCAATCGAACAACTTTCTATCAACACGATTCGCACATTATCCATCGATGCGATTGAAAAAGCAAACTCTGGTCACCCAGGAATGCCAATGGGTGCAGCACCAATGGCTTATACATTATGGACTCAATTTATGAAACACAATCCAAATAACCCAACGTGGTTTAACCGTGATCGTTTCGTATTATCTGCAGGTCATGGTTCAATGTTATTATACAGCCTACTTCATCTATCTGGTTATGATGTAACAATGGATGACTTAAAGAACTTCCGTCAATGGGGAAGCAAAACTCCAGGACATCCTGAGTACGGTCATACAGCTGGTGTAGATGCAACGACTGGTCCACTTGGACAAGGTATTGCAACTGCTGTAGGTATGGCAATGGCTGAAAGACATTTAGCTGCTAAATATAACCGTGATGCGTATAATGTAGTAGATCATTATACATACGCTATTTGTGGTGATGGAGATTTAATGGAGGGCGTTTCTGCTGAAGCATCTTCATTAGCTGCTCATTTACAATTAGGTCGTCTTGTTGTGCTTTATGATTCAAACGATATTTCATTAGATGGCGATTTAAATCGTTCATTCTCTGAAAGTGTAGAAGATCGTTACAAAGCATACGGATGGCAAGTGATCCGTGTTGAGGATGGAAACGATATTGAAGCAATCGCGAAAGCAATTGAAGAAGCGAAAGCTGACGAAAAACGCCCAACGCTAATTGAAGTAAGAACGACAATTGGTTTCGGTTCTCCAAACAAATCAGGAAAATCAGCTTCACATGGTTCTCCACTTGGTGTAGAAGAAACAAAATTAACTAAAGAAGCATATGCTTGGACTGCTGAACAAGACTTCCACGTAGCAGAAGAGGTATACGACAACTTCCGTAAAACAGTACAAGATGTTGGTGAAACTACGCAAGCAGAGTGGAACACTATGCTAGGTGAATATGCGCAAGCATACCCAGAATTAGCAAACGAATTCCAAGCAGCAATGAACGGTCAACTTCCAGAAGGTTGGGAGCAAAACTTACCAACTTATGAATTAGGATCAAAAGCAGCAACTCGTAATTCTTCTGGTGCTGTAATTAATGCAATTGCAGAGTCTGTACCATCATTCTTCGGTGGATCTGCTGACCTTGCTGGTTCTAACAAAACATACATGAATAACGAAAAAGACTTTACAAGAGACGATTACAGCGGTAAAAACATTTGGTACGGTGTACGTGAGTTCGCAATGGGTGCAGCAATGAACGGTATTGCATTACATGGCGGTTTAAAAACTTACGGTGGTACGTTCTTCGTATTCTCTGATTACTTACGTCCAGCAATTCGCCTTGCAGCATTAATGCAATTGCCAGTAACGTATGTATTCACACATGACAGTATCGCTGTTGGTGAAGATGGTCCAACACATGAACCAGTCGAACAATTAGCAGCGCTTCGTGCAATGCCGAACGTTTCTGTTATCCGTCCAGCTGATGGTAACGAATCTGTTGCAGCTTGGAGACTGGCTTTAGAATCTACAAACAAACCAACTGCTTTAGTATTAACTCGTCAAGACCTTCCAACATTAGAAGGTGCAAAAGATGATACGTATGAAAAAGTAGCAAAAGGTGCATATGTAGTTTCTGCAAGCAAGAAAGAAACGGCTGATGTTATCTTACTTGCAACTGGGTCTGAAGTAAGCCTAGCTGTTGAAGCTCAAAAAGCATTAGCAGCGGACGGCGTTGACGCAGCTGTTGTCAGCATGCCATCTATGGATCGTTTTGAAGCTCAACCTGCAGAGTACAAAGAATCTGTATTACCAAAAGCAGTAACAAAACGTTTCGCAATCGAAATGGGTGCTACATTCGGATGGCACCGTTACGTAGGTCTTGAAGGAGATGTGTTAGGTATCGATACATTCGGTGCTTCTGCTCCTGGTGAGAAGATTATGGAAGAGTATGGATTTACTGTAGAGAACGTTGTTCGTAAAGTAAAAGAAATGCTTTAATGATTTCAGAAAAATCTCTCCGGCATGGAGAGATTTTTCTATGTAAATGAGTTTTTTCGACAGAAAAAGTTTTTTATCTCTCCGCAGTCAGACAATCATTGCAAATTTTCTTATATATAATGAAGGGAAAAGGTTGTCCAGATTGGGAGGGGAAAAATGAAAACGTATGAATTGTATTTAATTCAAGAGGATATTGCGAAATCTTATTTTGGTCGTGAATATTTGTTTTTTGATTTATTTGCTCGATTTTCAGAATCTGGGTCCCTTTCGGAGAAAAAAGTGTTATATAAACAAATGATGTATATAACGAAACCATTGCAAGTAATGAAAATTCATCATAAATTAGAACAAGCTTTGCGCGTTCTTGGTAAATATGATAGAACACATCATACACATACACTTTATACGGGAGCGGAGTACGGTGAAATAATGGTGAAACCACACTATATTCGTATGAATACCTCTGGAAATGTCTCTATGGAAACGACTTTCTTTGAGGTGTTAAGAAAGTGTGAATTAACATTTTTAGCTATGGATTATGAAAATACAAAGTACGGATGGCTGAATCCTCTAAAACAAGTACGAACATATGTGTAAAAAATGTCGAATTGTATCTTGTCTTATTGAAAAGGTTTTAGTACACTGTAAGGTAGACAACATGAAGGAGGAAAATATATGCCAATTTGGTTAGGTATTCTAGTGGGCGTAGTAGCACTAGTAGCAGGCGTGGCGTTAGGATTTTTCATTGCCCGCAAATACATGATGAATTACTTACAAAAAAATCCACCAATTAACGAACAAATGTTAAAAATGATGATGATGCAAATGGGACAAAAACCTTCCCAAAAGAAAATCAATCAAATGATGAGCGCGATGAACAAGCAACAAATGAAATAAGCGCTAAAAGACACTCACTAAGAGTGTCTTTCTTTTTGTTAGTTACAGTTTTTAAAACTTTTAAAAATTCTGTATTTTTGGTAAACTGAAAACATCGCTCATTTTAAGGGAGGAGGAAAAAAATGAAAGTGTTTATGAATTTAGCGTGGTTTTTTAAACAAGAAAAACGAGCGTACATAACCGGAATTATTTTATTATTTGGCGTTGCACTTTTAGAGCTCGTAGCACCAAAAGTAATTGGAATCGTTGTAGATGAAATTAATGATGAAACATTGACGACCGATAAGTTACTAAAATGGGTTGTACTATTAGTAATTGTAGGTATTACGATGTACATATTGCGTTACATATGGCGTATTATGATTTTCGGGTCTTCGTTAAAATTAGCTCGCCAATTACGAAAAAATTTATATGAACATTTTACAAAGATGAGTCCATCTTTCTATCAGTCAAATCGAACAGGTGATTTAATGGCACATGCGACTAATGATATTCAAGCAATCCAGCAAACTGCTGGAGCGGGTGTTTTAACGCTTGTTGATTCATTAGCTGTTGGGGGATGTGTACTCGTAGCGATGGGTTTTACAATTAGTTGGAAGTTAACATTGTTAAGTTTAATTCCGATGCCGATTGTAGCCATTTCGACAAATTATTATGGAACGTTATTACATAAAAGGTTTCATAAAGCACAGCAATCGTTTTCGGAAATTAATGATAAAGTGCAAGAGAGTATGAGTGGAATGAAAGTGATTCGATCGCTTGGACAAGAGAAAGAAGATTTGCAGGCGTTTCGAAAAAAATCAGAAGATGTTGTGCATAAAAATGTGTTAGTTGCACGTATTGATTCGTTATTTGATCCGACAATCGCTCTTATCGTTGGATTTTCTTTTTTAATTGCAGTATGTTACGGATCGGTATTAGTTGTAAGAGGTGAATTAACAGTAGGTGATCTCGTTACATTTACGACATATTTAGGTACCCTCGTTTGGCCAATGTTAGCGTTTGGATGGTTGTTCAATATTATGGAGCGTGGGCGTGCTTCATATGACCGTGTAGAAAAAATTCTTTCACAAAAATCAGATGTAGTAAATAGAGAAAATGCTGTACATACGATAGCGAGCGGTAATGTTTCATTTGCCATTGATTCATTTTCGTATAAGAAAAATGAACTGTTACATTTAAACGATATTCACTTTGATTTGAAGAAGGGCGAAACGCTAGGAGTTGTAGGACGTACAGGTGCAGGGAAAACGACTTTATTAAAATGTTTAATCCGTGAGTATGATCATTTTAATGGTGAATTAAAAGTTGGGGAGCGAGATATTCGAGATTTAACACTTCATGGTGTCCGTTCTGCCATTTCATATGTGCCGCAAGATCATTTTTTATTTTCAGCAAGTATTGGTGAGAATATTGCCTTTGGAAAGGCGGATGCTACATATAATGAAATTACCCAAGCTGCAGAGATTGCTTGTATTCATAATGATATCCTCCAATTTTCAGAAGGATATGAAACAGTAGTAGGGGAAAGAGGCGTTTCGTTATCTGGTGGTCAAAAACAGCGAATCTCTATTGCTCGTGCTTTATTAACAAATGCTGAAATTTTAATTTTGGATGATTGTTTATCAGCGGTAGATGCAAAAACAGAAGAGACAATTTTAAGTGCCTTAAAGAGGGAAAGAGCAGGGAAAACGACGATTATTACTGCACACCGATTAAGTGCAATTCAGCATGCTAATCTTATTCTTGTTGTTGATGAAGGTAGAATTGTACAAAGAGGTACACATGAGGAATTAATGAAGGAAAACGGCTGGTATAAGGAAATGTATGAAAGCCAGCAATTAGAAGCTTTAGTCGAGAAAGGAGGCGTATGATGGTAGAGAAGAAGCGAAGTGATTTAAGTAGATTGCTTTCTTATATGAAGCCATATAAAGGGTTGCTATCTTTAGCATTTATCTTTTTAGTTGGTGCGACAGTAACGGAAATGATGGGGCCTTTTTTAATTAAACAATTCCTTGATGAACACCTAGTACCGCGGGATTTTGAACGATCAGCACTCGTTACTTTATTTGTAATTTACATAGTTGCTCATTTATTAAAGGTATTATTTACGTATTTAAATCTATTGTACTTTCAGAACATTGCTTTTAAGATTGTTCAAGATATGCGAGTTGAAGTATATGAACATGTTCAAAAGCTGTCATTAAGTTTCTTTGATCGTACGCCAATTGGTACGCTCGTATCTCGTATAACGAATGATACGGAAGCGATTAAAGATTTTTATGTCAGTGTATTATCAACATTTGTGAAAAATGTAGTCTTTTTAGTAGGTATTTTAATAGCGATGTTTTTATTAGATGTAAAATTAGCGTTATTTTCTCTCATATTAATTCCGATAATGTTCGCGATTATGGTATTATATCGCCGGAAAAGTGCAGCTTTTTATTTAGAAGTACGTAATCAACTAAGCGTGTTAAATGCAAAATTGAACGAGTCCATACAAGGAATGAATATTGTTCAAGTGTTCAGACAAGAAAAACGTATGAGAAAAGAGTTTGAAGAAGTGAATAATAAACATTATAGTGCAGGGCGACGTACTTTGAAGTTAGACGCATTACTTTTACGACCAGCTACGGATTTAGTACATATTGTAGCTATTGCGTTAGTACTAGGTTTATTTGGGATTGATGCTTTAAAGAGCCCTGTTGAAGTAGGAGTTTTATATGCTTTTGTTAACTATATACATCGTTTCTTCCAACCTGTAAATGAGATGATGATGAAATTGTCCTTTTTCCAACAGGCACTTGTTTCGTCATCACGTGTATTTCATTTAATGGACGAGAAAGATTTAGCACCGGTTCAAAAAGGCAATGAGAATCCTCAAGTTGTCGATGGAGATATTGAATTTAAAAATGTTACTTTTTCATATGATGGAAAGCGTGACGTTTTAAAAAATGTATCATTTCACGTGAAACAAGGGCAAACGGTTGCTTTTGTTGGGCATACTGGTAGCGGAAAAAGTACGATTATGAATTTGTTAATGCGATTTTATAATATTAAGTCGGGAAATATTGTAATAGACTGTGTAGATTTAGAAAAATTTGAAGAACGAGAAATTAGAAAGAAAATAGGACTCGTATTGCAAGATGCATTTTTATTTGCTGGAAATGTAAAGCAAAATATTCGTATGTATAATGAAGAAATTACGGATGAAGAAGTAAAAGAAGCTGCTCGATTTGTGCAAGCGAATACGTTTATTGAAAAGTTACCAGAGCAGTATGAAACAGAAGTAGTAGAAAGAGGTGCAGCATTTTCAAGCGGTCAACGACAATTAATTGCTTTTGCTAGAACGATAGCAACGAATCCGAAAGTATTAGTATTAGATGAAGCAACAGCTAATATCGATACAGAAACAGAAGAGGCTATTCAAACAGCGTTGCAACAAATGCGAAAAGGTAGAACGACGATAGCCATTGCGCATAGGTTATCTACAATTCAAGATGCAGATCAAATTTTTGTGATGCATGATGGAGAGATAGTAGAAAGAGGAACACATCAAGAATTACTAAGTGAGCAAGGTTTGTATTATAATATGTACTTGTTACAAAATAAAGGGAGTTTGCAAAAGGCCTTGTAAATACAAGGTCTTTTTTATTTTGTATACAAAATATATTTACTCTTTGTTTCTATAGCATAAATGTCGTGTCCTCTTATGAAATTTGTACATATTGTATGTATACGAAGTAAAAAAATTAATAGGAGATTTTATATGCAAAACAGATCGAGTTCAAATGTTACGTTAATTGATGTGTCTCATTGGGAAGGGAATATTGATTGGAATGCAGTGAAGGCATCTGGAATTCCAGCAGCGTATGCAAAAGCGACAGAAGGTGTAAATTACATTGATCCTACTTTTACTAAAAATGTACAAGCAGCCCGAAGTGCGAATGTATTAATTGGTGCATACCATTTTGCACGTCCAGAACAAAATGATGCAATTTCAGAGGCGAAATATTTTGTGAGTATATTACAAAGTAACCAGACAGACTTAATGCCAGTTCTGGATTTAGAATCACCAAAAGATCCGAGTAATAGTAATTTAACTGGTAGCGCTATATCGAATTGGGCAAGAAGCTTCATAAATTATGTGAAACAGGCTACTGGAAAAGATGTAATGTTATATACAGGAGTTTGGTATATTAATGAGTTCGGAATTAGCGGATTAAGTGATATTCCACTTTGGATTGCTAAATACTCGAGTACACCGCCTGCTGATGCTGGTGGATGGACAGCGTGGACAGCATGGCAGTACACAGATTCTGGACAAATTTCAGGTGTAGGAAATTGTGATGTATCAGCTGCAGTTTCACTAGAAGCTTTACAAGGGAATGGAGCAAGTGGTGGAGGGAATGTTTCTCCGCCTAATAATGCAACTCCAGTGTACGGGGTTGCTATAATTAATGGAGATAATGTGAATTTGAGAAGTGGACCATCTTTGCAGTCTAGTGTAATTCGCCAATTGAATCGTGGCGAAACATATGAAGTTTGGGGAGAACAAGATGGATGGCTTTGTTTAGGGACAAATCAGTGGGTATATAATGATCCGAGTTATATTCAGTATAAACATTATGTGGCGACTATTACTGGTGATAATGTAAATTTGCGTGATGCTCCATCATTAAAAGGAAATGTTATAAGACAGTTACATCATGGTGAATCGTATCGAGTATGGAGTAAGCAAGATGGATGGCTTTGCTTAGGGACAAATCAATGGATATACTACGATCCAAGTTATATTCAGTATGGTGTACAATAGAGTGAAAATAAAAGGTGCCCCGTCAGAGGTGCCTTTTATTAAAAATATACAACTTTTACAAAGTCTGTATCGAAACCATAGTATACTATAGTAGATATATTTATAAAAAATAATCGAAAATGAAATAAAGGGGTAAAAATATGAATTATGTGCTAATAGGTGCGGTTTTAATATTATTAGCTGTAGTATTTGTGCTGTTTTATAAAAATAAACAGTTAGAATCAGAGAGTCAGCAAGTAGAATTTGAAAAGAAACAAGCGATTGAAACGTATAAAAATGAAATTGCAGCTACGGTGATAGAGCATACAGAACAACAAAATAATTTGAAAAATATGGAACAGAAAAAATACAATGATTTACAAGTAAGTGCAAATAGAGAAATTGAAAATATGCGTATGATGAAAAATCAATTAGCTGTGCAGCATAGTAAAGAACGTAGTGAAATACAAAATAAACATAATAATGAAATACATATGTTTCAAAAATTAATTGCAAATTTACGAGAATATACTAAAAACGGCGCTGAAATGAATACGTACGAAACATTACATTATATGAAGCGAGGATTCATAGAGCAAGGCATCATATTAGATGCTGAAATTCAAATCATGCCGAATGTTTTTATTAAAAATAATAGTGAAATAAACGATAATCGGATCCATCATCTCATCTTGTGCAAAACTGGTATTTATCTACTTGAGACGAAAGAATGGGAAGAGAAATTAGTTCATGGTTTAACGAAAGAAAATGCTGGTATATATTCATTTATGATTGATGAAATGGGTAAGTATCAACAAGAAGTTGAAAAAGAAGAGACATTTGAATATATAGTAGGTAAAGATTCGTCAACTATACAAGTGAAAAATGAAGGGAATCCAGTATATAAGGCGAAGAAACTATCTCAAATTTTATACAATTGTTTGAAAGAAATGCAGACTAATAGTATAAAAGCAAAGGTAAAACCAGTTGTATATTTTTATAATGAAAATGGAAAAGAAATAATAGATCTTTCTAGTGAGGAAACACCTAGATTAAAAGATCGGGAGCAAATTGTAACGTTCTTCAGAAATGAAATCTTAGCAGGGAAAATAGTATATACAGTGCAAGAATTAGAACAGATTCGAGAAATGATTAGCAGGATGAATTATATAGTGAGTTAAAAGGGGGGATCTTTCTGAGCGCTATGCTATGTGGCATTTTGTATGTCTATTTTTGTTTGTATATAGTAATGTACATTCTATTTATATTCGTCATCGATATGATCCATATGCCCTTAAGTGTAAGGAGCATTTTTGTAGTATTCATACCATTTGTTTTATTAGTCATGGTTCAAAGGGTTATTTTATATGCTTCTAAAAATCGTAATGAAGAAAAGAAGCAAATGTCTGGGGTTTTAATAGTAGCACTCATACCATTAATAGTATGCACTGTGCAACTAAGTGTAAATGAATATACGTCAAAGTTTAATCAAAATAGATGGTTAAATCATGCAGAGAAACGGATACATATGGTAGATGATCTATTACAAAAATATAAATTAATAGGGAAATCAAATGAAGAAATTACACAATTGTTAGGAGCTTCAACGGACATGAGAAGTGGGGAAGAAGGAGTTATCACTTTGTATTATCTTGGGACTGAACGTGGCTTTATTCCAATAGATAGCGAACAGCTTGTTTTCCAATTTGATAGAGATGGAAAAGTCATGGAATATACGGTGCATAAAGATTAAAGAAATGTAGAGGGAAGCTATATGTTATAGCTTCTTTTTTATTTTTCAATATGTCACGGAAGGGGGAGAAGGTTTTTGAGTGGAATAAGGAATGAAAGCGGAGGTGATGCATATATATAGATGCATTGGGTGATTATTAGTCCGATTGGTGAGGGGTAATAATTAATAAGTACGGACAAAACCCCCACTGATTAAAGTTTCATTTTATCATATTGTATAAATGAAAAGGAGGTAAGACGGTGAAAGCAATCCCGACTGATGTCCTGAGTAAAGAATTGATGGAAAGAGAAGGAGTTATCTCTATTACAGTAAAGGAATTTGAAAAGATAGAAGTAGCTGGAGTGGTGGTCGCTGGTCCAGCAGTTATTTTGATTAATCAAGATTAAGTACATATCATTGAAATAAAAAGCATCCGTCTAGGATGCTTTTTATTTGTATGTAAGGATAAATATGATGGATAATTGTGTTACTGGAGGGAAAGTCTGTGGCAATTATTATAACAATGTTAGTAATGGGTATTTTATTAGGATTTGTTGGAGCTGGAGGAGCTGGGTTTATTATCGCGATACTCACTTTAGTATTCCAAATTCCTATTCATGTTGCTCTTGCAACATCTTTAACTGCAATGGCATTTACGACATTATCAGGTGTTGTAAGTCATTACCGTGAAGGCAATGTTGCACTTATTATAGGCGGCATTGTTGGGGGATTTGGCGCAATTGGCTCTTATATTGGTTCTAAATTTGGTTCACTTATACCAGCACATCTTCTTCATTGGTTTACAGCTGGGATGTTATTTTTATCGGCAATTTTTATGTTTATTAAATTAATTATGTTCCAAAAAAAAGAACAGTCGTCTTTATATAAACATAAAGAGTTTTCCGTGAACTACTTGTTGAAATGTGTATGCCTTGGATTAGTTACTGGAATGATGGCTGGTTCATTTGGGATTGGTTCTGCACCGTTTATTCAACTTGGATTAATGGTTCTATTGGGACTTACGATTCAGCAATCTGTAGGGACAACAATGCTTGTTATATTACCGATTGCAATTGGAGGCGGGCTAGGATATAGTTCGGAAGGATATTTAGATTATATATTGTTATTGCAAGTATTGATTGGGACCATGTTAGGGGCATACATTGGTGCGAAGTTTACAAATTATGCACCGCGAACGCTTTTGAGGTTTTCGATGATTATGACACCGGTTTTAGCTGGATGTATGCTATTGATGGAATAAAGTGAAATTATAATCAGCAGGGGGTTACTGCCTACAAATAGCGGGATAAAATTAATATAGCAAACTATTAATATATTTTACGAATGAATTATATAGGTAATTCATATTTCCCATATAAAAGGATTTGTTTTAATATTATGAGTGTAAAGTTCGAGTATTCGAAGTACTACTTGAATTATATCCCTATCCCTTTTCTAAAAATGCGAACAAGTTTTGCCCTATTCTATTCAATAGTTAATTGCATAGAAATATATTGTTCGATGACCATTATGGAACGTACATAATGGGAAAATCCCGATCCTTAAAGAGGATGCCCCTAATCTTCATGTGAAAATATGATCGGATATGAAAGCTGACCAATTTATGGTCAGCTTTCTTTTTGTTCGAAAATTATTTCTTCTTTAATTTCTGTTTGCAATAATACAGTTTTTCCGAAGTGACGTTTGCATTCCGCGCGCACTTTTTCAAGGGCTAGTAGCTGAGTAGTGGCGGGAACTGTGACAATAGCTTGGCGAGGTTTTCGATTTTCTTCACAAAAGACACATTCCACAACATAATTAGAAATCATATTTTCATCCTTCCAGTTTTAATTTCTAAGAAGGGATTGTCTATGAAGTTGATGTAACTTTTCGTCGTTGTTTTATTATTTTCCTCTTTTTTTCAAGGGGAAAATAATAAAGAAGGCGAATTTTAGTAGGGGAGGGATGTTTATGGAGAGATGGATAGGTAGTGCAGCGGTATGTGTAAATGAAAAAAATGAAGTTTTAATGGTATTGCAGGGCAAAGAGGGAGAAGAAAAAAGGTGGTCTGTCCCAAGTGGAGGACTTGAAAAGGGAGAGACACTAGAAGAATGTTGTATCAGGGAAGTTTGGGAAGAAACGGGTTACAATGTGGAAGTTGTAAATAAAATATATGAAAAAGAGGGTATTACATACGGAATTCCAGTGTATGTCCATTATTATTTTGTTAAACAAATAGGCGGTAATATGAAAATCCAAGATCCTGATGAGTTAATACATGAAATTGCTTGGAAAGGGATACATGAAGTTGAACAATTGTGTTTAGCTTTTCCAGAGGATTATGAATTGCTGTGCCAATATATAAATAAAGAAGCAAGTATGTAAATACTTGCTTCTTTAATGTATCCAAGACAAGAAAAGCGGAACGATAACCAAACTAGCGCCTGCTGTTAAAAGCATGGATAAACTTGCAATTGTTCCTTCCACAGGACCGATTTCGAATGCTTTTGATGTACCGGTTCCATTTGCGCTCGTTCCTAACATAATACCTTTTGCGATTGCTGTTTTAATACGGCAAATACGTATGAGAGAAGGACCGAGCAATGCTCCTGTTAAGGCAGTTAAAACGACAAATACAGCAGTTAATTGTGACATACCACCAATCATTTCTGAAATAGCCATTGCGATTGGTGTTGTTACGATATGTGGCGCTAAACTATGTTCTAGTGATGAATCAATTTGAAAATAATTTGCTAGTAGTGCTGAAGTAATGACTGATAAAAACGAACCGACAATGACATTAAGTAAGATAGCCATTCCATGTTTCTTTAATAAATCAAAGTATTTATAGATTGGCCATGCAAAAGCAACTGTTGCGGGTTTTAATAATTCAGTTAACCAGTGACCACCAGATTCATATGTTTCATAAGGTGTATCTAATCCGAGCAATAAAGCAATTAAAATAATGGGACAGACGAGAAGAGGAGAAAGTAGACTCCAATTCCAACGTTGATACATTTTTTTTGATATCCAATATGTGAATAGTGTTAATAGTAAACAAAGAAATCCGATCATTGCGTTGATCCTTTCCGCTTTAGTAGCAATTCTGTTAAAAGTCCTGTAACTAAGGTAACGCAAAGAGTGCTAATCATAATAATTAAAATGAGATCGATTCCATATTGTGTTAGTGTATCTCTGTAACGTATGACAGCGACTGCAGAAGGGATGAAAAATAAAATAAGTTCTTTTAATAAAAAATCTGCTCCGTCCTGTATCCATTCTTTTTTAACTAGGTTAAATTTTAATGAAATTAATAATAAAAAAATACCGATTATACTTCCTGGAACTGGGAGGTGTGCCTGTTTTGCAATCCATTCACCTGTCCAAGCGAAACAAAATAGTAACAAAATTTGTCCGCTTAACTTCCACCATTTCATACAGTAACCACCTCTTTCTTTTTTTACATAAAAATTGTAAAAAAGAATTAACAATTTCTACTATACGTTCATTCAAAATATTTGTCTAATATATAAATTATATGTTATTAATATATTAGACGTATTAATCGAAAGTGAAAAGGGTGTCCAAAAATGGAATTACGGCATTTGCAATATTTTGTTGTTGTGGCAGAAGAGTTACACTTTGGACGGGCGGCTGCTCGTTTACAAATGACACAGCCACCACTTAGTCAACAAATACAGCAATTAGAAAAAGAAATGGGAGTTACATTATTTTCAAGAACGAAAAGAAAGGTTGAACTAACAGAAGCAGGAGAAATGTTTTTAAAAGAAGTAAAAAAAGCGTTTGAACAAATTGAAAAAGCAGTAGAAGTTGCACAAAGTGCGCAAAGGGGAGAAGTGGGATCACTTTCAATTGGTTTTGTAGGTGCAGCGATATACGATATTTTACCATCAATTGTTAGGGAATATAGAAAGAAATTTCCGAGAGTGTCTGTTGCATTACATGAATTGTCAACACCAGATCAAGTTCATGCACTTCATGATAACCGTATTGATATTGGCTTTTTACGTCCGCCAATTCCAACACAATTATTAGAATTAGAGCCAATTCAAAGGTTATCTTGCACCTTATGTTTACCAAAGGCACATCCGCTTGCAGAGAAAGATGAAATACATATAGAAGATTTACGAGATGAGCCGTTTGTATTTATTACGAGACCAGTATGGCCAGCTTTATATGATACAATTTTATCTCTTTGCAGAGAAGTTGGATTTAGTCCGCGTATTGTACAAGAAGCAACAGAGTATCAAACAGTTATGGGGCTTGTAGCAGCAGGAATTGGAATTACAGTAATACCCGTGTCGGCAAATAAGTTATATAAAACAGAAGTTGTATATAAAGAGTTATATGATTCTAATTTTGTTGCAGAAATGTCAGTGGCTTACAAAAAAATGAATAGTAATCCAGAGCTACTAGAGTTTTTAAAAATTGCAAGAGAGAAGAAAAGAATAGAAGTAGAAGATGAGTAATAGTAGTAACAGAAAATGGATTTAATTCAGATCCATAAAAGTACACCTTATTAAACAATAAAGCGGAAATGCAACTTAAGTTGCATTTCCGCTTTATTGTTCTTTTTTTAGCTCGATACTAAATAGATAAACGTGTTCATTTTCTTTTAAGAGTAGATCAATGCCTGTTTCTTCATCAATGATAGGAACGATTACAGTTTCTTTACTGGTTTGGATTACAGCAGCTAAAATCGTTTTTTGATTGTATTTTAAATTTTTTATAGATTGGATTGTAGTAGTTGCAGAGCTATTTACGATTGGTGGCGCTTCTTCAGGAACAAGTGTTGCACCACCATTAATATTAATATACCATTGCCCTTTTTCTGGTACATCTTCATTAAAGTAGGGGTATGGCGATATGAAAGAGAGTTTTATTTTCTTTTCTAGAAAATGTGAGGTAGCAATGTAAGCAATTTCTTTTGTTTTTTTACCATTGTTATAATAATCAATTGTAGCATTTATTTCATCTTTATCATTTTTAAGCGTAACGTTATAAAACATGCTATTTCCTTCTTGAAAAGGAGTCATTTGTAAAATAGAAGCTTGCTCTTTTGTTAATTTGTATGGCTCAACAGTGGCAACTTCATTGTTTATTAGTTGGCTACAACTTGTGAGTAATAATAAAGACAAGATTGATAGTAATTTTATACGCATGCAATCTCCTCCTTTTTACAATTATATTCTAAATGTGATTTTTTTATCATTTCGTTTTCTAGGACTAAAGACTTAGAAGAAATTCCGATTGTAGTGCGATGTTTAAAATGTCATATTTTTATACACTAGTAGTATAGAATGCGTATGTAATAAGGTAGGGGAAGAATTTTATGTCTTTATGTCGGTTAGCGAGAAAAAATATTAGAACATTTGCTACCAAAAGGATGAAGCAATTTATTTGGATTGCTATGAGTACTATGATTTTGTTTTTTATGATATCGTTACAATTTAATGAAGGAGCTATTTTGAAAGTAGGGGATACATTTGTATTTCAAATGTATTTTTACACACTGTTTATTGTACTAATTTTCATATGTATTTTTACTACATATAAAATGATGTCCTCCCTTTTGCTAGTGAGGAGAGAGGAGTTTACATCTTATGTAGCAGAAAATATAAAAAGAAAAGAAGTACTATGTTTATTATGTCAGGAGCAATTATTCATTTATGGAGCAGCATTTGTTTTCGGATTAATTAATGGGATGCTATTTTTGAAATTATTTACGGTTATCTTTATGAAAATCGCAGGGATACAAGGAGTAAATAGTGCGCCAATTACAATATATGCAATAGTAGTAGTGAGTATAATTATGATTGTTATCCTTCTATTATCGATGGTGCAATGTTTTCGATTTGTTCAAAGTTTACAAGATAAAAATTCGTTGCATTTCAAGAAAAAGGCATGAGAAATCATGCCTTTTTCTTGAAATGCCTTTTGAGAGGACTCCCACCTCTAAACGTAAATGAAGGTGGTGAGGTGAATCGAAAGAAATATTTTATTTTCAAGAAAAACAGAAACGTACGTTCTTTTTTGCTATAATATCCTTAACAAGGAGGTGAATAAAATGACAAAGGAAAATCCATCAAACTATAAAACTCTTCAAATTTGGATTAAAAAAGGGCATCGTATGTATTCTTATTTTCAAGAATGTTGTCATAACGCTAAGAATATGTATAACACCACAAACTTTTATATACGCCAGGTGTACACTGGATTAACACAAGAAAAAGAGTTGCACCCTTTGCAAAAAGAAGTTCTGGATAATATTCATAAAAATATTGATAAGATGAATGACACACAACTTCTTGCCTATCGGAAGAAATTGGAAAAAGAGAAATTAAAGCCTAAAGAAGAACAGAAAGAGATTACATGTAATTTGTTTTCAGAACCTAATTTTGAAAAACCTTATGTAGATTACAACTTTCTAGATGCACTATTTAAGGCTATGATTCAAAATGATTATCGAGCTTTGCCTACGCAATGTAGCCAGTCCATCATGAAGGGTTTGTTCCAAAATTGGAAATCTTTTTTTGCTAGTTTAAAAGACTATAAAAAGAATCCAAACAAATATGCTGGAACGCCTAGGATTCCAAAGTATATTCGTTCTTCTGAAAAAGAGATTCTGTATACAAACCAAGATTGTATCATTAAAAACGGTAGATTTTTAAAGTTTCCAAAGACGAAATTACAATTAAATATTGGGAAACTAGGTTTCACTGAAGGTAAACTGAAACAAGTTCGTGTGATTCCAAAATACAATGAATATGTAGTGGAATTGGTAATTGATGTTCCTTCTGAACAACAAATGATTGAAGAGAATGCTCGTTATATGAGTATTGATTTAGGGATTGATAACCTTGCAACCATCGTAACAAACACAGGTATGAAACCTGTCCTTGTTAAGGGCAAACATGTCAAAAGCATAAATCAATATTACAACAAAATGAAGAGTCATTTTACAAGCATTCTTAGAAATGGAAAACAAACGAATGAAGGACCTTTTACTTCTAAAAGGATAGAAAAACTTCATCAAAAACGTTACTTGAAAATAAAAGACGTCTTCCATAAAGTTAGTCACCATATCGTAAAACTAGCTCAAGAAGAAGAAGTTTGTAAAATCGTTATTGGTCAAAACAAAAGTTGGAAACAAGAAACGAATATGGGAAAAAGAAATAACCAATCGTTTTGTCATATCCCGCACAATTTACTGATTCAAATGATTACATACAAAGCAAATGCTGTAGGCATTCAAGTTGTTGTAACTGAAGAATCATATACATCGAAAGCAAGTTTTCTGGATAACGACTTCATTCCAACGTATGGAGAAAATGACCAAAATACAACTTTTTCAGGAAAACGAATAGAGCGCGGCATATATCGTTCAGCAAATAAAACTTTAATTAATGCTGATGTAAATGCTGCGGCTAACATTTTACGAAAAGTAATCCCAAATGCATGGACAAATGGGATAGAGGGGTTAGGCGTGAAACAGCTCGCTAATGTGTTAACTCCTCTGACGTTAATCGTCCGTTAGGTCGAAACGTTAGAAACCCCCACTTCAAGCTTTGCTAAGTGGGGGAGTGTTCATTTTACACATAAAAATAATCATGTTACAGTGAAAAGACCTGACAAAGAATGGGAAGGAAAGGTTGTATAGAATGACAAATGAACAATCAATTGTAAAAGTCGATCGGTTAACGAAGCGAATTGGCTCAAAGACACTTGTACAAAATATTAGTTTTGAAGTGAAAAAAGGCGAGGTTGTCGGTTTACTCGGACCAAACGGTGCTGGAAAAACGACTTTAATGAGAATGATGGTTGGTATGATCCGTATGACAGAAGGTGAAGTATGGATTGATGGTCAATCTGTGAAACAGCAATTTGAAAAAACCGCTGCGAAAATTGGGGCGGTAATTGAGACACCCGAATTTTATCCTTTTTTGAGCGGGTATGAAAATTTAACATATTTCGGACGAATGAATGGTAATGTGACCGAAGAACGTATCGATGAAGTAGTGAAATTGTTAGGAATGGGACAAGTAATTAATCGTAAAGTAAAAGCATATTCACTTGGCATGAGACAACGTTTAGGAATCGCTCAGGCGCTTATTCACGATCCGGATGTGTTGGTACTAGATGAACCGACGAATGGATTAGACCCTAGTGGAATACATGAAATGAGAATGTACATAAAAAAAATTGCACATGAACAAGGAAAAGCTGTACTTGTATCGAGTCACTTACTTTCAGAAGTTGAATTAATGTGTGACAGAGTTATCATTATTCAGCACGGGGAATATGTGGCTACGCAAAACATTCAGCATAGTCAAAGTGAAGAGATGGAGACGATCCGTATACGTGTAGATGATGCGAATAAAGCAGCGGAAATGTTAGGGCATGATGTTTTAGTAAAAGATAATGAATTAATTATTAACGTAAAAGATGAAGAAATCCCAAATGTTATTCGTACATTGCTTGAGAAAAACATTCAAGTGTATCGTGTATATGAAGAAAGAAAAACGTTAGAAGAGCAATTTTTAGAATTAACAGGGGGAAAAGATATTGTTTAATTTAGTATATAACGAACTGTATAAAATATTTAAGCGGAAGCGAACGATTATTCCATTTGCGGTTATTGCAGTATTAATAATCGGATTAGGGTGGGTTACGGTAAAGTATTTTGAACCGGAAACAAAAGGATGGAAAGTAGATTATACAGAACGTACTGTAGAAATTGAGAAAAAGCTTGGCATGAAAAAAGAAGCTATTTTAGCAGAAAAATCAGGGGATGAGCTTGTAAAAGAATACCAGCTTAAGATGAAGCATTTAGATACGGATACAGCACCGGCAAGCAGTTCCCCACTTTCTTTCATGAGAGATACAGGTTTTATCGTATTTCCAATTTTGCTCCCATTTATCCTCGTGTATGCAAGTACAATTTTTGCGAATGAATATAGCTGGGGAACATATAAGTTTTTAACAATCCGTCCGGCGAGTCGATTTAAAATTTTAACAGCAAAGTTTTTAGCAATCGTTATATTTGCAGCTTTATTGTTTATATTTAATATGATTTTCTCAGCTTTATGTGGACTTGTTATTTATAAATTCCAACAGCCTGCATGGAGTGAGTTTATTTTCCAAGATGGAAATATAATAAAACAAAATATTTTTGTAGAAGCAAGTAAATATTATGTTTTATCGTGGTTACCAACGGTTGTGTATGCATCGTTTGCATTTATGATTTCTGTGTTAACGAGATCTAGTGGAGGTGCAATTGGTATTTCACTATTCCTTGCTTTATCAGGCAATATTGCGTTATTAGCAGCCACTAGATATAACTGGGCGAAATATTTATTGCCAGCAAATACAGATTTATATAGTATTTCAAAGAATGGAAGTTTTATTGATGGAGTAACATTCCCGTTTGCATCATGTATGTTACTACTTTATTTGTTTGTATTTTTATGTATTTCATATACTGTGTTTTTAAAACGCGATTTAACTTAATTAGAAAAGCCGTTCAGAGTGCTGAGATGCACTTTGAACGGCTTTTTTTTATGAGAATTGTTTAAGTGCTCTTTCGGCTAGTAAAGCAAAGTATTCTGCACTTATAGGCAGTGCCTCTTCATTAATTGTAAAAGCAGGATGATGCCATTCATGTGTACCGCTCGTTCCCATAAAGACGAATGAACCTGGTATTTCCTGTTGGTAAAATGAAAAATCTTCTCCAGCCATTGACGGATTAGGCGAGATGATATTAAGATTCATCTTTGTGGCAACTTGAGTAGATAAGTCTGTAAGAGCTTTATCGTTGTGAACAGCAGGAGGACCTGAAAAAAAACGGAATTCCGTTTTTACACCTAATGCATCAGACACACCTTGAATAATACGCTCCATGAGTGCTGGAATCTTTTCACGTGTTTCAGCTTGGAACGTGCGAATAGTTCCTTCTAACGTAGCTTTTTCAGGAATCACGTTCCACGTATTTCCCGCATGAATATTTGTAACACTAACAACTGCATTATGAGATGAACTTATATTTCGGCTTACAATTGTTTGCAGTGCCATCACAATTTGAGAGGATGCGACAATAGGATCTACGCCAGCATCTGGTACAGCCGCGTGTGTACCAACTCCGTGAATTTCAATTTCAAATCGATCAACTCCGGCCATCAGTGGACCATCTTTAATGCCAATTGTACCTACTGATAAATCAGGTTTATTATGCATGCCGAAAATCGCTTGCACATTACGTAAATGTCCAGCATTAATAACTTTGCAAGCGCCATTACTACTTTCTTCAGCTGGTTGGAATATGAAGCGAACCGTTCCATTTAGGGAAGATTCTCTTTCTTTTAATAAGAAAGCAGTACCTAAAATAGCAGCTGTATGAAAATCGTGTCCACAAGCATGCATTTTCCCTGGTACTTTAGATGCATAGGACAAATGTGTTTCTTCTTGAATAGGAAGGGCATCAATATCAGCACGAACTGCTACAATTGGTCCGTTTTTATTACCAGACACTTCAGCGATAATTCCTGTTTCTAAATTGGAATCAATGATAGTAATGTTTTTTTCTTCTAACCAATTTTTTATTGCTTTTGTTGTTTCGAACTCTTCATATGATAGTTCTGGATACTCATGTAAATGTCGACGGATGGAAATAAGTTTTTCTTTTAGTTGATTTGAAATAGATACCATGTAGTATGCCTTCTTTCTTCAGCAAAATCTTTACTATAAGTATACAACAATAAAAGAGAGGATTTTCAAATGAAAATCCTCTCTCGTTCATGCTGCTATTTTTTTATGCGTATGATGTTTACGATAACGTCCGCGTCCACGCATTGCGTATGCAATTTGCGGGATTGCAATCCCGATTAAAATAAGTGATACACCGAACCATTGTGAAGATAGTACAGCCTCTTTTAAAACGAATACTGACATAATTGTTGTAACCGGTAGTTCCGCTGCACCAAGAATAGTCGCTAAGCCAGAACCGATTTTTGGAATCCCGATTGTAAAGGCAATAGATGGAATTACGATACTAAATGTTCCTAATCCTAAACCGTATTTCCAAAGACCTTGAGAAATGGCACCATTAAAAATAAATGTTGGTGGAAATACAATCATGACTAAAGTTAAAGCACCAGTCATTAAGAGAACACCGCGCGGTAATGAAGGTACTTCAACAGCAACTTTTCCGCTCACGAAAATGTATGTTGCGAATGTAACAGCAGATAATAAACCTAAAATGATTCCAGTCGTATCGAAAGCACCTGCTGATTGTTCTAGTAAACCACTGGATAAAAATGTCCCTACAAGTAAGAAAATAACAGAAATAACTTTTTCTCTTGAAGGTAATGTTTTTGTTGCGACTGCTTCAATGATAATTCCGACCCAAACGAATTGGAATAAAAGAATAATTGCAATAGAAGCTGGTACAGTTTTTAATGAAGCATAATAAAAAATTCCGGTAAAACTTGCAGATGTACCTGCAACGAATAAAAGTAATGCTTGCTTTAAAGGAACGCGATGTCTAGAAAATAGAAGTGTAATAGCAAGCAAAATAATCCAACCGAACAAATATTGGCTGCCAATTACTTCTCCAAGTGAAAATCCTTCTGCATATGCAAGCTTAACAAAAATAGCTAAAATTCCATAACTACACGCTCCTAATAAAACTAAAAGAGAATAACGAAGCATGAAAAATTCCTCCCATCTATATGAAGTTGTTCCGTATCGAAAATATATAACTAGAGGGAAGTATACAAAATTAGAAATAAAGGGTCAAATGAAAGAAAAGTATGACATTTTATAGAATAATAATAAAAGTATGATATTTATGCATAATCTTGAAATTATTAATAGTAGAAGTATTATAAAATCAACTTTGCATTGTATAGAGACAGCATTTGAAAAAAATATTTTTTAAACCAATATGTAAATAGGCGTACTAGTAGCGTGCTAATTATTTGAGAAACTATGTTACCTTTGTTATGTTAATAACAATTAAAGGAGTTTCATAATCCATTTGAGTTTTTTCTATATAATAGAAGGAAATGAAAACGTTTTATTAGAAACTGTGGGGAAGTGTGGTTTTTCTTATTGCCACGTTGTAAAAGTGATTTCACGAATTGTACATAGTATTTTTATGTGTTTTTGTTACAATATTTAGGGAGAGGAGTGGAATGATGCAAGATATTAGTATTTTTTTAGCGTTTGGCGCCGGGTTCTTATCATTTATTTCCCCATGTTGCTTACCGCTTTATCCGGCATTTTTATCGTACATAACAGGTATGTCGGTTTCTGAATTGAAAGAAGAAAATGCAATGCTTCGCAAAAGAAGTATGATACATACAGCGTTTTTCTTACTTGGATTTTCAATTATATTTATTGCAATTGGATTTGGTACAAGTTTTATTGGAGGAATCTTTACTGACTATAAAGATTTAATCAGACAGTTAGGTGGTATCTTTATCATCGTGTTCGGCTTAATTATTGTCGGGGTGTTTAAGCCGAAATTTTTAATGCAAGACCGTAAATTTACATTTAAAAATCGTCCAAGTGGCTATTTTGGATCAGTACTAATTGGATTAGCCTTTGCAGCAGGATGGACGCCATGTACCGGACCAATTCTAGTGTCCGTAATTGGATTAGCAGCAACAAACCCAGAATCTGCAATGATTTACATGATTGCTTACATACTTGGATTTGCTATCCCGTTTTTCGTACTGTCATTCTTTATTACGAAAATGTCTTGGATTAAAAGAAATAGTATGGCCTTCATGAAAATCGGAGGATATATTATGATTGTTATGGGTGTCTTCTTATACTTTAACTGGATGACGAAAATTATCGTATATTTCTCAAGTTTATTTGGTGGTTTTACCGGTTTTTAGTATTATTCTGCGAAAATGTTGGAAATACTAACGGAAAAGCATATAATGAAAGTATATTTTGCATATAGCCACAAAAAAGGATGAGAAAATATGAACATAGTTGTTTTATCCAGTATCGTTGCTGTTTGTATGGCTGTCGGTGCGATGTTTATTCGTTTAAAAGCAGCTAAGAAACCTGCAACATTGAAAAAAATTATACTTCCACCATTTTTTATGAGTACGGGCGCATTGATGTATGTTTTTCCTGAATTTCGATTAACTCCAGCAGAAATGTTAGAAGCAATTGGTGTCGGTTTGATTTTCTCTATTTTTCTTATTAAAACATCTAAATTTGAAATTAGAGGACAAGAGATTTATTTGAAGCGTTCAAAAGCCTTTGTTTTTATATTAATTGGATTACTTGTAGTGCGGATTGTATTTAAAACATACTTAAGCCAATCTCTTGATTTAGGACAACTTAGTGGCATGTTCTTCTTACTTGCGTTTGCGATGATTGTGTCATGGAGAATTGCAATGTATCGTTCCTTTACGAAATTACAGAAGGAAATGGAAAAAGAAGATGGTTTTTATAATGAAAAAGATATGAAGCTAACTTAAAAACTGTATATGTACCAAATAAAAAGACAGCGTCAAAGGCGCTGTCTTTTTTATCGAAAATAATATGAAGTTACTTTGCGAGTAAAGATTGATAGTTAGAATAATCAATCTTTTTTTCTTGTAGTTTTTTAATTAAAAATTTATGATCACGCTTTGGTGTGGCAATGATATATCCTTTAATAATTAAGTCTTGTGTAATTTGAGAGGCATTTTCTTGTAATGCAAGTTCCCCAATTTTGCCAGCGATTTTTGATTTTGCAACATCGCGAAATAGTTCTGGAACAGGACTTACAAGCTCTTCTAACAATTGTTTTTGTTCGTCAGCCCATAAATGTCTCGTTTTATTTATGTAGTGTTCTTCCCAATCCAAAATGGACATGCCGTCTTCTTTTGGTAATCGTTTTAAAAATTTTCTGAACATAAAGTATCCACCGATAGACATAAGTCCTAATAAAATAACCGTCCATAATACAATGAACCAACTGAACCATCCTTCGAGCAAGCATATCCCCCCTTAATGATTACGGTTTTCTTTTATTCATATTATATACAGTGAGATTAATAGAAAGCAAGAACGCTTGGTCATTTTGACCAAGCGTTATAGTTTAAACGAAGTATAGTTGTTCAACACATAAATTATTATTATCGTCTTCAACATACTCAATAATAAGTGTGCCAACTTTACGATCTTTATCTTCAGTTGTGAAAATAGAGTAAGAAGTAAAACGTGTTTTTGATAGGCCGCTTATATGTGTAGGTAAAGAAATGTAGTCGTTATCGCGGAAGAATTCCATCAGTTCAATATCCTCAAATTCTTTTCGGTCAACTTGTTTGTTTGTATAGCGGCGTTGAAGTTGTTTTAAAGATTCATTCCAAGAAATTGCTTTTGTGTCGTATACCATTGTTCTATCTCCTTACTGTATGTAATTATTAAGAACATACGTTCCAATCTAGTATACTCTTTTTATTAGAAAAGGGAAAGCAAAAAATAATGTAAGCTTGGATTTCCAAGCTTACATTATTGATGCGTCCGTCATAATCTCTATTTTTCATTATAAGTTAGATAAGAATAAGAAACAAGATGATATATATAATGTTGAGAGTTTTCAAATTTCTGTATATTATAGGTGTACTAAAGTGTAAGGGAATGAGAGGCATGGCATACGTAATTTCACTGCAAGGGCCGATGGCAAGCGGAAAAACAACATTGGCTAAAAGATTAGAAGAGAGAGGATATTCGGTTATATATGAAAATCCTTATCCAATTGTAGAAAAGCGAAAGCAATTAAATTTGGATGTGAATTCAAAAGAAGGGTTTATCATAAATCAAAAAATGTTTATCGAAGTAAAAATAAAGGAGTTTCAAAATGTGAAAGATTCAGTTGTTATTTTTGATCGTGGACCTGAAGATATTGAATTTTATACACTTTTTTATCCAATGATTATAGGGAAAGAGTGGGATATAGAAACTGGATTGAAAGATGAATTATATAAATTAAGAGAATGTCGTTCAGATGCTATTTTTTATTTAGATGTGACGAAAAAGAATGTATATGATAGAAAAAATAACGATAGGACAAGAAAACGAAGTACATTTGATGAGCAATTTAAATTAGTAGAAACGGAAAAAGATTGGTATAGACAATTTCCTGTAACTTATTTGGACACGAATAGATTAACAGTGGACGAATTAGAGGCATATTTTATGAGATGGTTGAAGGAGAAAGCGTTATGAAAAAAATACTTTTATTCGTATATCCAACATTTGCGGAGTTTGAAATAACGGTAGCTACAGCATTGCTGAAAAAGAAATATGACATCATTACAGTAGGTTTAACTAAGGAATTGGTTATAAGTGAAACTGGGTTGCAAGTGCAGCCGCATATAGAAGTAAGTGAAGTACGTGTAGATGAGTATGAGGGGATACTTATTCCAGGTGGAGAAGAAGTACAGTTAAAAGATGCAAAAACTCTTTTTTCAATCATTCGTCAATTTCATGAACAAGAAAAATTAGTGGCGGCAATTTGCGCTGGACCGTATGCGCTAGCAAAAGCAGGCTTATTTAAGGGGATTTCTTATACTGCGACCATAGATTATCAAAAATTCGATTGTTTTCCAGTAAAAAATTTTGTGTATGAAGAAGTTGTGAAACATTCAAATATTATTACAGCACAGGGGCATGCATTTGTAGCATTTGGAATAGTGATTGCCTCTTATTTTGGAGTGGCAGACGAACATAATACAAATTTTTATTGTGGTAAAGGCAATGTAGTAATGGAGAAACTTTTACGAGAAAACGTGTAAAAGCTAGCAAATGCTAGCTTTTTTCTTTTTTACACCGATAAATTACTAACGTTTTTGGATCGCGCCATATACCGTTATGGAGAGATAATTCCTTGTTGATTTCTTCTGTTAGCCATTCTTTCATCTCGGCTTGAAGATACATATTATCGGGTATATTTAGCGATGGAAACATGCTAGAAATATAGTTTACTATTGGGGTAGCATGATGAAAAACGAGCGCATTATGAATAACTGTTTCTTCAACAGTTGGAAAAACGGATTGTAATATCTCTTTACCGTTTTCTAAACAAAATGGAGTGACTGATGATGTTGTTTTCGGTAAATCAAATGCGTCTAACATGCGGTTGCACATTTCAATTATACGAGGTAGTGTAACGTTAGAATTTGTTGTAGCTAAAAGTGAGCCGCCGGGACGAATTACTTTATGTAATCCTTGAATTGTTGTTTCAACGTCTTTCACATGGTATAACATATGTCTTGCAATTATTAGGTCATAACAATTTGTTTCAAAAGGAAGTTTATTAGCATCCCCTCGTTTCCATTCTATTAAGTTATTCGTCTTAGCAGCTTGAGCAAGCATAGCTTCGGATTGATCCAACCCGGTTAATGGGCCTTTATGACCATTTGTTTGTAAAAGGGAAAGGAATTTTCCACTAGCGCACCCAACCTCTAATATGCTTTCTTCCCCTTGAAGTTGTAAATGTTCAATAACGATTTCATCTAAATTCACTTGTTTTTCTTCGTAATGTTTATGCGTATCGATACGTGTTTGTAAATTGTTACTGACGCTATATTGCCGTTTTACATCATTCATTTTTTCACATTCCACCTTCGTGCAAAATTGCTGAATCACATGTGTTAATACGTCGGTTTTCTTTAAACCTTCATATTGAAGTGCAGATTCAAACCTTTCAAGTAATTTTTCTTCAATTCGAAAATGAATATCTTTTCGCTTCGTCATTGAAATATCGCCCCTTTGCATCTGTTAGTGAGACTATAGCATGTCTGAAAAATTTGTGTAAATCATTTGTGTACACAAATGGAGAAGATGAAAAAAATGTTTGAATGTGAGTTTAAACTATTGACGATTTAACCGTTTTCATATATTCTTAAATTAAGAAATATTCAAATAATTAAAAGAAATGAGAGAGTCACATGCTTCTTCAAGGAACACATCGAATTGGTCGTATGGCCATGTTGTTGGCACTTGCGGATGAGAATGAAAGCCCTGTATTATCTATTCCAAAAGGTTGGAAGTATTGTACGGGGAAAGTGGGTTCGATGAATTCGCAAAAAGTTGTAGCAGCAATGGAAACAGCGGCTAAGAGCAACCAAGTTATTGAAACAGATGTTTACAGAGAAACACATGCACTTTATCATGCAATTATGGAAGCATTGTACGGAGTGACGAGAGGTCAAATTCAGTTAGCAGACGTTCTTCGTACAGTAGGACTTCGATTTGCGATTGTGCGCGGTAGACCATACGACGGAAAAAGAGAAGGCGAATGGGTTGCTGTTGCGCTATATGGAACGATTGGTGCACCTGTAAAAGGATCTGAGCATGAGGCGATTGGTTTAGGAATTAATCACATATGATTTGCCCATAGTCTATTAGTTAGAAGGGGGCCTTACTTTTTTAGGACAGAAGTCTGTCTTAAAAAGATAAGGTCCCCTTTTGCCTTTTTAAGGAGGAAAAAAAGAATGATTACGTTAACAGGACACACATTGACAATTGAAGAAATGAAGAGATTGTTACTTGAAGGGGAAGGTGTAACAGCCTGTCCAACTAGTATGCAAAAGGTGGCGGAGTGCCGCGAAGTTGTTGAGAAAATTGTCGAGGACGGAAAAGTCGTTTATGGTATTACAACTGGATTTGGAAAGTTCAGTGATGTGCTTATTCAAAAAGATGATGTAAAGGCACTTCAACACAATTTAATTCAGTCACATGCATGCGGTATAGGCGAGCCATTCCCTGAAGAAGTATCACGCGGTATGTTAATTTTACGAGCGAACACGATGCTTAAAGGAGTATCTGGTGTTAGACCGCTTGTTGTAAATATGCTTCTTGAGTTTGTAAATCGTAAAATTCACCCAGTTGTCCCGCAACAAGGTTCACTTGGTGCAAGTGGAGATTTAGCACCTTTATCTCATCTCGCTCTCGTATTATTAGGCGAAGGTGAAGTGTTCTATAAAGGGAAACGCGTTCATGCAATGGTTGCTCTTACAGAAGAAGGGCTTGAGCCAATTGAACTTGAAGCGAAAGAAGGTCTTGCGTTAATTAATGGTACGCAGGCGATGACAGCACAAGGAGTTCTTTCTTATATAGAGGCAGAAGCAACGGCGTATCAAGCTGAACTAATTGCTTCGATGACAATTGAAGGGTTACAAGGCATTATTGATGCATTTGATGAAAATGTTCATAAAGCACGTGGTTATAAAGAGCAAGTAGATGTAGCAAGCAGAATTCGTGACATTCTTCATGATAGTAAGTTAACAACAAAACAAGGAGAACTACGTGTACAGGATGCCTATTCACTTCGCTGTATCCCGCAAGTACACGGTGCTTCTTGGCAAGTTTTGAATTATGTGAAAGAAAAATTAGAAATTGAAATGAATGCAGCAACGGATAATCCGCTAATCTTTGATGGCGGAGAAAAAGTAATTTCGGGCGGGAATTTCCATGGTCAACCGATTGCGTTTGCGATGGACTTCTTAAAAGTAGGAATGGCGGAACTTGCAAATATTTCGGAGCGTCGTATTGAGCGTTTAGTAAATCCGCAATTAAATGATTTACCTCCATTTTTAAGTCCAGAACCAGGACTTCAGTCTGGTGCAATGATTATGCAGTATGCAGCAGCATCACTTGTTTCTGAGAATAAAACGTTAGCACATCCAGCGAGTGTAGATTCAATCCCGTCGTCAGCTAACCAAGAAGATCATGTAAGTATGGGAACAATTGCTTCACGCCATGCACATCAAATTATTCAAAATGCAAGACGTGTTCTTTCAATTGAGATGATTTGTGCAATGCAAGCAGCAGAATATCGTGGTATTGAAAACATGAGTACAGTGACGAAGAGCTTCTACCATCAAGGTCGTCAGCAAGTACCTTCTATTACAAATGACCGTATATTCTCAACGGATATTGAAAATATTGCGCATTGGTTAAAAACGAATTATTCGATAAAAGAAAGATTAGATGTAAACGCAGCACTATAAAATGAGAAAAGGGAGAGATTGAAATGGAAAAAGTACAACAAACAATTCGCGCGCCAAGAGGTACAGAGTTACAAACGAAAGGGTGGGTGCAAGAAGCTGCACTTCGTATGTTAATGAACAATTTAGATCCTGAAGTTGCTGAAAAACCAGAAGAATTAGTTGTATATGGCGGAATTGGCCGTGCAGCTCGTAACTGGGAAAGCTACAATGCAATTGTAGATTCATTAAAAACGTTAGAAAGCGATGAAACGTTACTTGTTCAATCAGGAAAACCAGTTGCCATTTTTAAATCACATGAAGATGCACCGCGCGTTCTGTTAGCGAACTCAAACTTAGTACCAAAATGGGCGAATTGGGATCACTTCCGAGAACTAGAGAAAAAAGGACTTATGATGTACGGACAAATGACAGCTGGTAGCTGGATTTACATTGGAACACAAGGGATTCTACAAGGAACATATGAAACATTTGGTGAGGCAGCTCGTCAACATTTCGATGGTTCATTAAAAGGTACATTAACACTTACTGCTGGTTTAGGTGGTATGGGTGGTGCACAACCTCTTGCTGTAACGATGAATGGCGGTGTTGTCATTGCTATTGATGTAGATAAGCGCAGCATCGATCGTCGTATTGAAAAGAGATATTGTGATAAGTATACAGAATCATTAGAAGAAGCATTGGCTATTGCAAACGAGTATAAAGAGAAGAAAGAGCCTATTTCAATTGGATTATTAGGTAATGCAGCAGAAATTTTACCTGAGTTAGTAAATCGTAATATTATCCCTGACTTAGTTACGGACCAAACATCTGCTCATGATCCATTAAACGGTTATATTCCAGTAGGTTATACGTTAGAAGAGGCAGCGAAACTTCGTGAAGAAGACCCAGAACGTTACGTACAATTATCAAAAGAAAGTATGACAAAGCACGTAGAAGCAATGCTTGCGATGCAAGAAAAAGGCGCAATTACATTTGATTATGGAAATAACATTCGCCAAGTTGCTTTCGATGAAGGTTTGAAAAATGCTTTCGATTTCCCAGGATTTGTTCCAGCATTTATTCGTCCATTATTCTGTGAAGGAAAAGGACCATTCCGCTGGGTAGCTCTTTCTGGTGATCCAGAAGATATTTATAAAACAGATGAAGTAATTTTACGAGAATTCGCTGACAATGAGCATTTATGTAACTGGATTCGTATGGCGCGTCAACAAGTGGAGTTCCAAGGGCTTCCATCACGTATTTGTTGGCTAGGTTACGGTGAGCGTGCGAAGTTTGGCCGCATCATTAATGAAATGGTGGCAAATGGTGAATTATCAGCACCGATCGTTATTGGTCGTGACCATTTAGATTGCGGTTCAGTAGCATCTCCAAACCGTGAAACAGAAGCGATGAAAGACGGTAGTGATGCAGTAGCAGACTGGCCAATTTTAAATGCATTAATTAATAGTGTAAACGGTGCGAGTTGGGTATCTGTTCACCACGGTGGCGGCGTTGGTATGGGTTATTCACTTCACGCTGGAATGGTTATTGTTGCAGATGGAACAGAAGCAGCAGCAAAACGTATTGAGCGCGTATTAACTTCTGACCCTGGTATGGGTGTTGTTCGTCACGTTGATGCAGGATATGACTTAGCAGTGGAAACTGCGAAAGAAAAAGGCGTTAACATTCCAATGATGAAATAAGGGGGAGAAAACATGCTGGACACTTTACTAATAAATATCGGTCAATTACTAACAATGGATCAAGAAGATGGCTTGTTAAGGCGGGAAGCGATGAACACGCTTCCTGTTATCGAAAACGGTGTGGTTGGAATTGAAAATGATGTAATCACTTTCGTTGGAACAGCGGAAGAAGCGAAAGGACTTCAGGCGAAAGAAGTTATTGATTGCGGCGGGAAAATGGTTTCTCCTGGTCTTGTTGATCCGCATACTCATCTTGTATTTGGTGGATCTCGCGAAAATGAAATCGCACTAAAATTACAAGGAGTTCCGTACTTAGAAATTTTAGAACAAGGCGGAGGTATTCTTTCAACTGTAAATGCAACGAAACAGGCGTCGAAGGAAGAACTTGTTCAAAAAGCGAAATTCCATTTAGACCGTATGCTATCTTTCGGAGTTACTACTGTAGAAGCGAAGAGCGGTTACGGATTAGATGATGAGACGGAATGGAAACAATTAGAGGCAACAGCACAATTACAAAAAGAGCATCCGATCGATTTAGTTTCCACATTTTTAGGTGCTCATGCAGTTCCGAAAGAATATAAAGGTAGATCGAAAGAATTTTTACAATGGATGTTAGACTTATTGCCAGAAATGAAAGAGAAGCAATTAGCGGAGTTCGTTGATATTTTCTGTGAAACAGGTGTGTTCTCTGTCGAAGAATCAAAAGAGTTTTTATTAAAAGCGAAAGAGCTTGGCTTTGATGTGAAAATTCATGCGGATGAAATAGACCCTCTTGGTGGTGCGGAAGCAGCGGCAGAAATTGGTGCAGCATCAGCGGACCATTTAGTTGGCGCTTCTGATAAAGGGATTGAAATGCTTGCAAACTCGAATACAGTAGCAACATTATTACCAGGAACAACTTTCTATTTAAATAAAGAAAGCTTTGCTCGTGGTCGTAAAATGATTGATGAAGGTGTTGCAGTTGCGTTAGCTACAGACTTTAACCCAGGTAGCTGTCCAACTGAAAATATTCAGCTTATTATGAGCATTGCGATGCTAAAACTGAAAATGACACCAGAAGAAGTGTGGAATGCCGTAACGGTTAACTCATCATATGCCATTAACCGTGGTGATGTAGCTGGGAAAATTAGAGTTGGTCGTAAGGCAGATTTAGTTTTATGGGATGCTTATAATTATGCTTACGTACCGTATCATTACGGCGTAAGTCATGTGAATACAGTATGGAAGAATGGTAATATTGTATATACAAGAGGTGAACAATCGTGGAGCACGGCCACTATTTAAAGAAGAATGCAAAGTTTATTGATCGTGAAGTGACAAAATGGAGTGAGATGATTAAAGATTGGGAGGAAGGCGTAGAAATATTCGGTGCTGCCTTAATTGGAGCACCCCTTTCTAAGCCATCTATTAGTCATTCAGGAGCAAGTTTTGCTCCAAAAACAATTCGTGCGATGTTAGATGCATATAGTACGTACGCAATTACAGAAGAACACGATATGAAAGAAAGTGTCTTATATGATTGCGGCGATATCACGATGCATGTGACGGATATAAAAGAAAGTCATAACCGAATTGCGAAAACAGTTGGTCATGTAACGAAAGTAAATCCGAACATGATACCAATCGTTCTTGGTGGTGACCACTCGATTAGTTTTCCGAGTATAACAGGCTTTACAAACAGTAAAGGAAAGGTCGGGATTATTCAATTTGATGCTCATCATGATTTACGTAATTTAGATGATGGAGGCCCGTCAAATGGTACACCATTCCGTAGTTTATTAGAAAATGATGTCATTACAGGGAAACAACTTGTTCAAATTGGAATTCGTAATTTTTCTAACGCACGTGCGTACCATGAATATGCAATAGAGCATGGCGTAACAGTGTATACAATGAAAGACGTACGAGAGCGAGAAATAAAAGATATTATCACGGAAAGTATTGAAGTATTAAGAAAACAAGGTGTGACTTCTATTTATATTTCTCTTGATATGGACGTACTAGACCAAGCGTTTGCACCAGGTTGTCCAGCAATTGGGCCTGGTGGAATGGATAGTACGACTTTACTAGATGCGATTGAATTCCTTGGTAAAGAACCGCTCGTTCAAGGAATGGATATAGTAGAGATTGATCCAACTCTTGATTTTAGGGATATGACGAGCCGAGTAGCTGCGCAAGTAATTATGAGTTTTCTTTTAGCGAGGGAACCAATTAGTAAGCGGGTTAGTATATAGACGGAAAAGTAGATCTTTATCTATGCATTATCAAAAACACATTACTACTTAAAAGTAGTGATGTGTTTTTATGTTAAAAGAGAATGAATGTGTATGGAACCGTTAATAAAATTGCGGGTTGTTATAGTGTATTGTGTAAATTTAATTTCTTGCTTCTGAAGTGTTGACTTGTAAAATAATTTTATGATAAAATAAAATTTTTGCTAAAAAACTAAAAGTATGTTAAGCTTGAGAAGGTTACCATATATGGAGGTGGATTATTTGTTTCAAATTGGCGATAACATTGTTTATCCAATGCAGGGAGCAGGTATAATTAAAGCCATAGAAGAGAAGGAAATCTCAGGAGAAAAACAACAGTATTATGTTATAAAAATGTCGGCTAGTAATATGGAACTAATGATTCCAGCAGGGAGAATATCGAATTCGAATATACGACCAGTTACGGATATAACCGCATTAGTACACATAATGGATATTTTTCAACATGGGGAGTCAGATAGATTACTTACGTGGAAACAAAGGTATAAATTGAACACTGATAAAATAAAGACGGGTAAAATGCAAGAAGGTGCTGAAGTTGTGCGTGATTTAATGCGTATACAGAAAGAAAAAGCACTTAATGCAAGCGAAAAGAAGATGTTAGATAACGCATATGAATTTTTGATTAGTGAGCTGGGATTAATTGAAGGTATCACAGAAAATCAGATAAAAAGCTTTTGTTAAGGTTCATTACAAATAATGTATTATATCCCAAAAAAGATCTTGAATTTTTTGGGAACATAATTATAGAAAATTTATCATTTCAAAGACATTCAACTCTTTCACACCACTTTTAGAGCATTACCTCTATTGTTATTACTACAATCAAATCCATTTTTATTTTTTAATTTCATTTATGAATGTTCGAAGTTTAATTGAATACTTCGATAAAATAGTTACTTGATTTTTGCAATCCTGATTCACACTGGCACGGACGAGGAGCCGTAAGGATGAAAGAGAGGTAGGGCTTTCATTGTTTTAGGTATATAAGTTATTATTTTTAGAAGAATACTGAACCATATTCACTTCTATTGATAAGGTATTTTTTATATTAAAGAGATAAATGAATTGACAACCATATATGTTCAACAAAAAAGGTTTCCTTCTAAGGAAACCTTTTTAATATTATTTATAGCATTTTATTTTTTTTTATATTCGAATTTTTTATTGTAAAGTCGTAAAAATTGACGTTACTATCTAAAAGTAAGTATGATGCGATTATAGTAAGATTTTTTAGGGGGAAGAAAGATGACAAGTTCAAGTAATAAAGCAGCGAGTATTTATGAAGGAACAAATGTAAACGCTGGGGGATCTTTTGAAAACGTTGAAGAAACAAAGTTGTTTGATCCAATTCAAATTGGAGCTTGGTCTCTTCGTAATCGTATAGCAATGGCACCAATGACAAGATGCTTTGCAGATAATGAGACTGGAGCAGTGGGTGCTGATGTAGTGGAATACTATAGAAAGCGTGCTGCTGACGGAGTTGGATTAATTATTACAGAAGGAATTGTCATTAGTCCAAGAGCGAAAGGGAATCCAGGAGTACCAGGAATTTATACACAAGAACAAATCGATTCTTGGAAACCTGTTACAGAGGCAGTACATAAAGAAGGCGGGACGATTATTGCTCAAATATGGCATGTTGGGCGTATGAGTCATCATGAAATAATTGGTGGACAAATGCCGCAAGCACCATCTGCTATCGCTGCAGAGGGAAATGTTCCACGTTTTCGTAAACCGTTTGATACGCCAGAAGCAATGACGTTAGAAGAAATACAAGAAGTGATTGGTCAATACGCACAAGCTGCGAAAAATGCAATCGAAGCTGGATTTGATGGAGTAGAAATTCACGGTGCACACGGATATTTAATTGATCAATTTACGTATGAGTCTGCGAATAAGCGAACAGATAAATATGGCGGTAATTTAAAACAAAGGTTAACGTTTATGAAAGAAGTAACGGCTGCTGTAATAGAAGCTGTTGGAGCTAATAAAACACTTCTTCGCTTCTCTGCTTTCAAAGGTGATAATCCTACTTATATGTGGGAAAATCCTGAGCTTGCAATTGAAACGTTCGTAAATATGTTCAAAGAAGTTGGATTAACGATGATCCATCCTTCAACGATGAATTATACGCAAGGAATTGCTGACGGAAAGAATTTTCATCAACTAGTAAGAAAATATTGGGATGGTACAATTGTTGGGGTTGGTAATTTAAATCCGAAAGAGGCCGAAGAAGCGTTGCAAGAAGGAACGATTGATGTAGTGGCATTCGGCAGACCGTTAATTGCTAATCCAGACTTTGTTCATCGAATTAAACATGCTGAAAGTTTAGTTGAATATGACGCGAAAGAGCATCTTGTTACGTTAGTATGAATAAAGATAAAAGGAGAACACATCGAGTGTTCTCCTTTTATTATGGGATTTTATAGGGGGAAGCGGGATGAGTGAAACGCTACTCGTTATTATTAGTATATTACTATTTTTAATGTTGCTTTTAATCGTCTTTTTTATCATTACATTTTTTATAAAAAAACGAACACATCATTCTATTTTAAAGTTACATCCATACTTAGGAAGAATGCGCTACTTACTGGAAAAGATAGGGCCTGAATTTCGACAATATTGGTTTGATCATGATACGGATGGAAAGCCTTTCTCACGTTATGATTTTCAAAGTGTTATGTTTTTAGCGAAATATCGCTCTGAAATACTTGGTTTTGGATCAAAACGAGATTTTGAAGCTTCTGGCTATTATATTGCTAATACATTATTTCCGATATTGACTGAGGAATTAAGTGTGAATCTCACGCAAGAGCGAGAAGGTAAAAAGTACGTGATTCATAAAGAAGGGTTATTTTCAAGAAGAGAAAAATTGACAGCGGATACAACGAATCTTTGGCTGTACGAAGAAGATGATGCAATTATAGTCGGTGAGAACCGTAAATATCCGTGGAAGCTACATGGTATGTTTGGTGCATCTGCGACTTCTTACGGCGCGATTGGAGAAAATTATATTTTAGCGAGTGGTTTTGGAGCAAAAATGGCAGGCGGATCGTGGATTAATACTGGTGAAGGTGGCGTTATTCCAGAACATTTACATACAGGAGCAAATATCCTTGCGCAAATTGGTCCAGGGTTATTTGGATACCGCGATGAGGACGGTAATTTTTCAATGGGAAAATTCAGGGAGAAAGCAAAAGAAAGTAATATTAGAGCATTCGAATTGAAATTTGGGCAAGGTGCTAAAATACGTGGTGGTCATCTAGAGGGACAAAAAGTAAATGAGAAAATTGCTTCTGTTCGCAACGTCAGAAAGGGAGAGACGATTAATTCACCGAATCGATTTTCATTTTTAAAGAATGCAACGGATACACTTTGTTTTATTCAACAGTTGCAAGAAAGCGGCGGTAAACCAGTTGGAATGAAAATTGTAATTGGTCAGCAGGAGCCTTTGGAAGATTTATTTAAAACGATGAAAGAGTTAAATATCTATCCAGATTTCATTACAATTGATGGTTCAGAAGGTGGATCAGGAGCGACGTATAAATCGATGGCAGATAGTATGGGAATGCCGCTTATTCCAGCGTTACTGACATGTATTGATACAGCGAATCATTATGGTGTTCGGGACAAATTCAAAGTGTTTGCATCGGGGAAATTAATCACACCAGATAAAGTGGCGATTGCTTTAGCGATTGGAGCGGATGCTGTAAGTTCAGCCCGCGGATTTATGATGGCAAGCGGCTGTATTATGGCCCTTCAATGTAATTCTGGCCAATGTCCATCTGGTGTAGCCACGACGAATCCGCATTATCAAAAAGCGTTAGATCCGTATGAGAAGAAGTGGCGAGTCATGAATTATATTATTAGTATGAGATATAGTTTATTTTCATTAGCAGCGGCAGCGGGAGTGAAGAGCCCGCGCCATTTAACTAGAGAGCATATTGTGTTTAAAGACGAGATGGGGAGAGTAGTTCCTCTTTCGGAATTGTTTCCTATAGTAAATCAAATCTAAAAGTATATTTGATATGTAAGATTTTTCAGAGGAATAATCATATTGTTTGGAAAAATTAGGAGTATAATAGGGAAGTGTTTTTAAAAATGACTATTTTTAGGGAGACATTCACTTGCAGCAAGGTTCGTACAGTATTACAATTTTTTTACTCGTCATAGGGCTCGTTATATTTAGACGCATGCGTTCTATGAATCGACCAATTAAAAATAAAGGAAGACGATTACTATTGCCATTATTCTTCTTATTACCAGGTTTTTCTTTATATGCTGCACCGATACAACTTGTTGGTTGGCAAATTGGTATAGCTGCTGGGATCGGTCTGTTATTGTCAATTCCACTTATTATTTTAAGTGGGTATGAAGTTAGAGAAGATGGCCAAATTTATGCGAAAAAAAGTATCGCTTTTATTGCTACATTTTTAGTTATCGTTCTTTTACGTGCTTATTTTAGAAGACATTTACAAGGTTTAGATCCAAAGTCAATTGGCATTCTTTTCTACACTCTTGCGGTTTGTTATATAGTACCCTGGCGTATTGGATGCTATATGAAATTTCGTAAAGTATATGTAGAGAAAGAGAAAATTGAGATGTCAATAAGCTAAAAGTCATACATTTGTATGGCTTTTTCTTTTAAAATTTATCGGGTAAACGAATGAAAATAAGGTGTGAAAAAAACATTGTTTAATTTTCTGAATATTTTTACTTAAATTTCTTGAAAAATCATTGTAATCCACTGGGATAAAGGCGTTTATAAAGGTTTTCACATGTAATGAAAAGTGCTCGTTCACTTGAAAGAACAAAAAATGTTTGTTAAGGTAGGGAACCATAAGCGAATACAAGAAAATAGAAAAAGTCATTTTTCGAAATTTTGAATGGCTTATGGGCTAAGGGAGAGATTTGGTGAAGATTGAAATTATGGTTTCGCTTGCTATTTATATGGCAGGTATGTTGTATATCGGATATTGGTCTTATAAGAAGACATCCGATTTATCAGATTATATGTTAGGCGGAAGAGGACTCGGTCCAGCAGTTACAGCTTTATCAGCTGGTGCTTCTGACATGAGTGGTTGGATGCTAATGGGATTACCTGGTGCGATGTATGCAACAGGATTATCAAGTGTATGGATTGCGATAGGTTTATTAATAGGTGCTTATGCAAACTATTTAATCATTGCCCCGCGTTTACGAACGTATACAGAAGTGGCAAATGATTCAATTACGATTCCAGACTTTTTAGAAAATCGGTTTAAAGATCGTACGAAAATACTTCGTTTTGTCTCCGCTATCGTCATTTTAGTATTTTTCACATTTTACGCGTCGGCTGGTTTAGTTTCAGGTGGACGTTTGTTTGAAAATTCTTTTAACCTGGATTATAAAATTGGTTTATTTGTAACAGTGGGTGTCGTTGTTGCGTATACACTATTTGGTGGTTTTCTAGCCGTAAGTTGGACGGACTTTGTGCAAGGGTGTATTATGTTTATTGCGCTTGTACTAGTGCCAATTGTTGCTTTTACGGATGTCGGTGGTGTAACAGAAACATTCAATACGATTAAGCAAGTTGATGCATCACATTTAGATATGTTTAAAGGGACTACAATACTTGGTATTATTTCATTTTTAGCATGGGGTCTTGGGTATTTTGGTCAACCACATATTATTGTCCGCTTTATGGCAATTACCTCTATTAAAGATTTAAAAACTTCTCGTAGAATCGGTATCGGTTGGATGACGATTTCAATTATAGGTGCAATGCTTACTGGTCTAATTGGTATCGCTTATTATGCTAAAAATAATGCGACATTACAAGACCCAGAAATGGTCTTTGTAACATTCTCAAATATTTTATTCCATCCATACATTACAGGATTTTTATTATCAGCTATTTTGGCTTCGATTATGAGTAGTATTTCCTCACAATTACTTGTTATTTCAAGTGCAGTAACAGAAGACTTTTATAAAACATTTTTCCGTCGTAACGCAAGTGACAGAGAACTTGTATTTATCGGTAGATTATCAGTATTAGTAGTAGCTATGATCGCAGTTGTTTTAGCGTATCATCCAAGTGATACAATTTTAACACTTGTAGGTTATGCCTGGGCTGGATTTGGTTCAGCATTCGGACCAGCTATTTTATTAAGTTTATATTGGAAAAGGACGAATAAGTGGGGCGTTCTTGCAGGTATGATTGTTGGTGCAGTAGTTGTTATAGCATGGGTACAAATTCCAAGTTTAAAAGCGACTATGTATGAAATGGTACCTGGATTCTTCTGTAGTTTATTAACTGTTATCGTTGTAAGTTTATTAACGAAAGAACCCGTTAAGGCAGTTCATCGTGAATTTAATGAGATGGAAGCAGTGCTGGAAGAGGAAACGAAATAATTAGCGAAGAGAGTAGACGAAACTGGCGTTTACTCTCTTTTTATTTAAAATGAAAATACGAAATTCGTTGACAACTAAAAGTAAGTAACTTATAATAAATTTGAGTTCAAGATAATTTATGTTACGAATACAGATTTTAAATAGAGTAAATATTTTTTGAGAATTATCTCGAATTTGAGATGATTTTGATAAAGTAGACATTCAAGTGTGATATTATAATTAATATCTCGAATTCGAGATAAGATTATAATGACGGATTTTACTTTTCAGTATGGACAAAATGAATAATGAATTTTAATGAATAAAAGTTTTTAAAATGAAATAAAAAGGGGCGGAGAAAATGACAAAGAAAACGATGGGAATTCACCACATTACAGCAATCGTAGGACATCCACAAGAAAATGTAGATTTTTATGCTGGTGTATTGGGGTTACGTTTAGTGAAACAAACAGTGAATTTTGATGATCCAGGTACGTACCATCTTTATTTTGGAAATGAAGGAGGAAAGCCTGGAACAATTATTACGTTTTTCCCATGGGCAGGTGCTCGTCAAGGTATTATTGGAGATGGTCAAGTAGGAATTACGTCTTACGTTGTACCAAAAGGTGCAATGGAGTTTTGGGAAAATAGATTAGAAAAATTCGATGTTTCGTATACAAAAATGACTCGTTTTGGAGAACAGTATTTAGAATTTGATGATCCGCATGGTTTGCATATAGAATTAGTTGAAAGAGAAGAAGGCGAATTAAATAATTGGAGTTTTGGAGAAGTTACACCAGAAGTAGCAATTAAAGGGTTTGGAGGTGCTGTTCTTTTATCTGCACAGCCTCAAAAAACAGCTGAATTGTTAGAACATATTATGGGTCTTGAGAAAATTGGAGAAGAGGGTGAATTTGTTCGATTCCGTTCTTCTGCTGACATTGGAAATATTATTGATTTGAAATTATCAACAATCGGTCGTGGCCAAATGGGCGTTGGCACAGTTCATCATATTGCTTGGAGAGCGAGTGACGATGCAGATCAGCTAGACTGGAAAGAGCATATGACTCGTTTTGGATATCACGTAACTCCTGTACAAGACCGAAATTATTTTAACGCGATTTATTTTAGAGAACATGGTGAAATCTTATTTGAAATTGCAACAGATCCTCCTGGTTTCGCTCATGATGAATCGTTAGAGACGATGGGTGAGGAATTAAAGTTACCGGAACAATATGAACAACATAGAAAACAGATTGAACAAACGCTTTTACCATTTGAAGTGAGAAATTTAGATTAAAGTGATTGAAGGGGGAAAAGGATTATGATGAAACATGTTTTTCAAAAAGGAAAAGATACGTCAAAACCAGTGTTGTTATTACTTCATGGCACAGGTGGTAATGAATTAGATTTACTATCACTTGCAGAAATAGTTGATCCGGAAGCGTCGGTATTAAGCGTTAGGGGAAATGTGTTAGAGAATGGGATGCCGCGTTTCTTCCGCCGATTAGCAGAAGGCATTTTTGATGAAGAGGATTTAATTTTCCGTACGAAGGAATTAAATGAATTTTTAGATGAAGCGGCTAAAGAATATAAATTCGATAGAAATAACATTGTAGCTATCGGTTATTCGAATGGGGCAAATATCGCAGCAAGCTTATTATTCCATTACGAAAATGCATTGAAAGGTGCTGTGCTTCATCACCCAATGGTACCAAGAAGAGGAATGCAATTAGCAAATTTAGCAGGGAAATCTGTGTTTATTGCTGCTGGGACAAATGACCCAATTTGTTCATCAGCAGAGTCCGAGGAATTGAAGGTACTATTAGAAAATGCAAACGCGAATGTAACAATACATTGGGAAAATCGAGGGCATCAATTAACGATGGGTGAAGTAGAAAAAGCAAAAGAGTGGTATGACAAAGCATTTTAAAAAAGAAGCATCTGCTAACGATTAGCAGATGCTTCTTTTTTATTTAAGACTGGATTGCAAGATGAGATGAAGAAAGTGGTAGCTCAATATCAACAATCGTACCTTTATTTAATTCGCTTGAAATGTGTAATTTACCATGATGTTCTTCAATTATTTTGTAACACATCATTAATCCTAGTCCTGTGCCTTTTTCTTTTAAACTATAAAAAGGTTCGCCTAGACGGGAGATACGATCTTCTGGAATGCCACAACCTTCATCGATAATTCGTATTAAGATGAAATTATCCTCTAATGGTTTTGTTTGAATGAAAATATTTCCGCCATTTGGCATCGCTTCTATCGCATTTTTTAATATGTTTATAAAAACTTGTTTTAATTGGTTACCGTCACATTGAATATCATATACGTAATCAAAATGATCCATGATGATATGAACGCTATGCATAATTGCAGTCGGTAAAATAAATGTAACTACCTCTTCAATTAAAGTTTGTATGTTACAAGTTTGGATAGATAATACTTGTGGCTTAGACATCGCCATAAATTGACTCGTGATGGATTCCATTTGTGAAATCTCACTTAACATAACATCGATATACCATTTTTGCTCCTCATTTATTTCAGGGAGGAGCAACGTTAGAAAACCTTTTAGAGAAGTGAGTGGATTTCGAATTTCATGGGCAATTCCAGCTGTCAGTTGTCCGACTACTGCGAGCTTCTCAGATTTTCGTAATAACTTTTCAGTTTCTTTTAGCTCAGTAACATCTCTCCCCATCACGATAAGACCTTTGCGAGAACCGTCAGGATGATAAAGCGGGACTTTTGATATACTTAAGATTAGATCGAAATCATCTCTATGTATAATAAATTCCTCGCCATGAAGAATTTGTCTTTGTTGCCATGCTAGTTCATCAATTTCTTCACAATGTAAAAAAGCTTCTCGGTATGCTTCATTATATTGAATGAGTTCGCTATCTTTTTTCCCATGGTAAGGTACATGATGGAAATTGAAGCAAGAAAGTGCGTAGTCATTTGCCTCAAGCCAGCGCCCTTCATGATCTTTAAATATAACAAAGGCAGGCATGGAGTTTACTAATGTACGTAATCTCTTCTCACTTTCTTTTAGCATATTCTCAATTCTTTCTGATTTTTCAAGCGGCTTCATAATAGCATATACGCCAGTAAGACGATTTTGAACAAAAATAGGAACTAGTTTTGTCACAACATCTAATAAGAATCCATTTTTATGATAAATAGATAAGATATACTCTTGTTGATTATCCGCTTCAGTATTCTTTATATTTTGTAATACTTGCTCAGAAATATGGGCTTCTAAAATAGAGGTAATATTTTTCTGTTCTAATTCTAAAGAAGTGTAACCTAATATTCTTTCGGCAGAAGGATTTATATGTAGAATAACTCCTTCTAAATTTAATGAAATAATACTATCAGGATTGTGTTCGAACAGAGATGCGTACATTTCTGTTAATGAACGATCTTGTATATGGTTTCGCAAACGTCTAGAAATGTTCGGATGACGTTTTTTTTGAGTTGGTGAATATTTTTTACGACTCATAATAGTTCCTCCGTACAAATAGCATCTAAAAAGATTTGTCTATTCATAACTATAATATAGATGTAATGTGTATTTCTATAAAAAATGGAAGTTATAGAATAAATTTTGTTTTTTTTATTTTTTGCAAGGTGAATGCAGGATGTTAATAAGGGGAGCTTATATTGTTTTATAAACCTCTTGTAAGTTACAGACGGCTGTTTTCCGTATAACATTAGGGTAGAGGAGGGGGAGAGAAAATGAAAAATTATATTCAAGGGATTAATCACGTGCAAGTAGCTGCACCTGTAGGGTGTGAAGAAGAGGCGCGTGATTTTTATGGGAATACGATTGGTATGGAAGAAATTCCAAAGCCAGAAAAGTTGAAAAAACGAGGTGGATGTTGGTTTAAATGCGGAAATCAAGAAATCCATATTGGTGTGGAGCGGAACTTTACACCAGCTAAAAAGGCTCATCCAGCTTTTTATGTGAATGAAATTAATGAATTTAAGCAAACACTTATAGAGCAAGGTGTTAAAGTGATTGATGATTATGCACGGCCAGATGTAATTCGATTTTACGTGTCAGATCCATTTGGAAACCGAATTGAATTTATGCAAAATAAAGACTAGGTGGATTCCCACCTAGTCTTTAACTTCTTCTGAAAAGTCCTAATACTTCTACAGTTTCTGTAATATTAACGAATGCATTCGGGTCGATTTCAGAAATTGTTAGTTTCATACTTGCTAATTCTTCACGAGAAACGACGGTCATAAGTACACGCTTTTTCTCGCTTGAATAAGCACCTTCGCCATCAAGTAACGTTATTCCACGTACAACAGTTGAAAGAAGTTGTTTTTTCATTTTTTCTGCTTCATTTGTTACAATCATAAGTGTAACTTTACGATGTTTTGTATGAACAGCATCAATTACTTTACCAGTTACATAAATTGAAAGTAAGCTTGTAAGTGCAACATCCCAGGTGAAGAAGAATCCTGCGATTATTACAACGACTGCATTTAAAATAATAAGGAATCCGCCAAGTTTAATGTCTCGCTTGCGGGATAAAAGCATACCGATAATATCAAATCCACCAGTGGATCCATTACAGTTAAAAACAAGACCAATACCAGCTCCGGCGATGACACCTCCGAAGATAGAAGATAACAATGGATCTGTTGCTACGACTTTTACTGGAACGTAGTATAATGCAACAGATAATACAACTACAGAGACAACTGTGTTAAAAATTACTTTTTTTCCAAGACCTATGTACCCTAAAATAAGGATAGGTAAGTTTAATACAAAGTTAATAATGCCTGTGTTTACAGGGGTTACAATTCCTAAAATAATAGCAATTCCGCCAATTCCACTACTTAAAATTTTGTGGGGGATAAGGAAAAGATTAAAGGCAACCGCAATAATAATAGAACCGATAATAACACCAAGGAATCTGACCATTTCTTTCCCGTCCTTCACTGAAAAATTCATATTATTTCAAGATTATATATGATATTGAAAGTTTTGGGTAAAAACAGTTTATTTCGGTAAATTAGATTAATCAAAAGAATTTGAGTATTTTATTATTTGAAAGGGGATACGGTTGTGAAGATAAAAACATATCAACAGAAAAGCCCGTTGAAGCAAGAATGTGAGGATTCTTATTTTTGTAATAAAGAAAAAAAGATTTATGGTGTATGTGACGGTGCAACACCACTTGTCCCGTTTGGTGATGAAAATGGACATAATGGAGCATACATCGCTTCGCATTTATTTGCAAGTTATTTTACTTCATTACGAGAGAATCATAGGTTACGATTTGCAGTTGCAAAAGCAAATGAAGCATTGCAAAGCAAAATGTTGGAATATAAAGTAGATACGAGAAAGAAAGATCATTTGTGGTGTACATGTATTGCGGCAGTTCAAATAGATGGTGAGAAAATTGAATATGCGCAGCTTGGGGACTGTATGATTGTCGCAACTTTTCAAAATGGAACGATGCAAGTATTAACGAAAGACACAGTTAAAGGAATTAGTAACCGAGCAAAAAGGAAGAGGGAAGAAGATCGTAAGAAAGGTTTATCTGTCCCGGAGGAACATGTTTTTCAAGATGTTCGAGAACAGTTAAAGTACAATCGTTATCTTGCAAATATGCCAAATGGTTATTCAGTTGCAAATGGAATGAAAGAAGCGATACATTATTTACAACATGGTGAATTACATATAGATGAAGTGAGTGGAATTTTTATTTGTTCAGACGGGTTATTTCACCCAGATTGGCCACTCGAACAAACAGTTGCATATATAAGAAAGAATAGTATAAACGAATATGTAGCAATCATTGAAGAGCTGGAAGGGGAAAAGAGAATCAGACCAGATGATAAAACGATTATTATGATTGATTTTTAAGAGGAGGCAGTTCAAATGGAAATTAAACGTGTCAATCTAACATTTCAAGATGAATTAGTTCCTTTAGAAAAAGTAAACAAACTGATTATTCACCATACAGCTGAAGATGGATGGGACGTGTATAAAACGCATGAATTTCATCAAACTGTAAAAGGGTGGAGTGGGATTGGTTACAACTATTTTATCGAAGAGGACGGAACTGTAGTGGAAGGACGAGGTTTACATATTGGAGCGCATGCGAAAGATCATAACCGCCATACAATTGGAATATGTATGACGGGAAATTTTGATAAATACGATCCAACTCCTGCACAAGTGAATGCATTATATTCTTTATGTAAAATATTTATGAAGAAATTTGCTATAAAGAAAGAGAATATACTCGGTCATAGGGAGTTAGAAGGAGTTACAAAAAGCTGTCCTGGTAATCGTTTTTCTATGGTAGAGTTAAGGAAGATATTATCTTAAATATAGAGGAGTAACAACGATGATGAATATAAAAATACCAAATGATAAAAAAGAAGAGCTTGTAGCACAAATTCAGCAATTTTTCATGGAAGAAGATTTAGATGAAATTGGACGTTTCCAAGCAGAGCGTTTAATAGAAGAGATGATTAAATTAGTTGGACCATTTGCATACAATCAAGCAATTGGAGATGCAAGAAAGCTTGTAAGTGAGAAATTAACGAATATTGAAGAAGATTTATACGTGTTAGAGAAGAATGAAGGAAAATAAAAAAGAGCCGATGGGCTCTTTTTTATTTTTCTTTCTTATGTTCTTTATATTCATGTACTTTTTCTTTCACATTACCAACTGTATCTTTAGCAGTGCCTTTCACCTTATCCCATTTTCCTTCAGCTTGTAATTTCTTATTGTCAGTTACTTTCCCAACAACTTCTTTTACTTCACCCTTTACCTTATCAATGGCACCTTCTACTTTTTCCTTTAAACCATGATCATTCTTAGTCATACATTTCTCCTCCTTGTAGTTTGATTAGAATTCTCTTTTCATGTTGCAAGTTGAATGATGTATCTAGTAATAGCGTAACAAATCTAGTTTGAATATTCAAATGATTAATAGGATAGAAAAGGAATTGTCATAGAATGTATAAGATTGTAATGGAAGGAGAAAGAATGTTGATTATATGTCTTTTGCAGTCCATATTGATTTCGTATAAGCAATTTTCATATGGGCACGCTCCATATTATTTTGACTTCCGCTACCGAACCTTGCTTGTCCGACTATTAAATGACAGTTTTTCGCTAGGGCTTTTTCTATTCGTTTTTGAATTAAGGCAGTATGACAGCCTTTACGCTGAAATTCTGGCAAAGTAGCAGAAGCAGCTAATGAAGCAATCCCATTATTTATGTACAGGACACCAATGCCTGCAGGAGTGTTTTGAACTTCGGCTATGAAAAAATGCCAGCCGGGTTTATTGTAGAGAATTTCGTTATTTTGGCGCACGCCATCTTTTGTAAAGGCTGGCATGTTAAATCCACGTACATATATGTCTGCAAAAATATGAAATTCATTTTCTTTTAGTTGGCGTACTGAAATGGTAGAAGGAAGAAGGGATGGGTCTGCTCTCGGTATACTATATAAAGCGGTATGAAAGCTGGATTGGTAAAATCCTTTTTGAGATAAGTATTGAAATAATTCAGCTGTACCTTGAGCGGGTGTAATTTCAAAACGATAAGGGATTTGTAGCGATTGATAATAAGAGATAATTTCATCTATCTCATCTGTATTTGTAAATGTAATCCCTTTTACCGTATTAAAAGCTGGACCAGCAATTATTTTTGATGAAAAGGCAGTGGCACTCCCGAACTTTTTCATTTGTACTTGCATTGGATTTCCGTTTATTGTTTGTAGTGCCTTTAATCTAGAAGAAAGCATATGTATTTCTGCGCTTTCAATTTCTTGTGCTGTATTGAGCGTCATAATAGTACTCATAAAATTCCTCCGTTAATAAATATATTTCATAGTACATATACGATGTTTGTTGAGAGATTCCTGTTGAAAGGTAAGAGAATAAGAGGTTTTTTGGAAGGGAAATGGAAGTGAACTGTCGAAGGGAGTGGAAACAGATTAAAGGTGGTGCTCTCATGAAACAGAAAGACGTGCAGACATGCTCTAATTGTGGTTCTCATAACATAGGAGAAGGTGAGTTTGTCGGTTATGCACAAATACGGAAAAAGGAGACGATGTTCACATCTTCACCAGTAGATGCTTATATTTGTACAGATTGCGGGAATATCCTTTTATTAAAAGTACGGCATTATGAAAAGTTTAAGCAGAAGCCGTTATGATTATGGAGAAGTGTTTTTATTAGGGAAGTTAATAGGAGTAATATTTTACATATATGTGAGTATGCCTTATATAAGGAGATGACAACATATACTGTCGTTATATGACATACAAAAATGTATAGAAGAAATTGTGAATCAATGTGAGGAAGAAAAATTAGTCCTTATTGGAATATTTCATATCGAAAGCTCCTTTAAATGAATAAGGGAGTTTTTTGGTTTTTTGTAACAATAATTACCTTTAATTGTTATAATTGGTTATTAGGAGAGAGTGTTTTGTTAACGCGATAATCATAGAAGAAACTAGCTAAATCGTATAGAAAACCGCTATATAACACAATCGCAACCGTAAGTTGACAAAGTGCAACCACAGGAAGATAGAGATAAGGGCAATGTTTACATACAATTTAGGTAAGAAAACAAAGGGGGACACACATATGGGATTTGGTGAAAAGCTTTTTAAATTAAGAAAGGAAAAGGGCCTTTCTCAAGAAGCGTTAGCTGATAAATTAAACACAACAAGGCAAGCAGTTAGTAAATGGGAAAACGGTCAAGGATTTCCTGAAACTGAAAAGTTAATAATGATTGGAAATGTATTTGAAGTATCACTCGACTATTTATTAAAAGAAACTGCTGAGCAAAGTAATGAAAATATGGAGGGCTATTATGTAAGTCAGGAAATGGCAGAAGGGTATATAGTGTATGGGCAAAAAATTTCTAAATATATTGCGTTAGGATTTAGTTTGCTCATTTTATCGACAATACCGTATTTATTATTTAAAGAAAATGCAACAATGTCGACATTCCTTGTCATTATTATTGCTGTCCTTGGAATTGGAGCAATGATGGTACCGGCAACGATAGAAGAGAGTCGATACAATGTATTGAAAAAAGAAGAGCTACTATTTGATCAAAACTTTCTAAAAGAATTGACAAAAAGATATGCGATTATTAAGAAGAAGTATGCTGCAGTGATGATTGTTGGATTTTGTTTTATAGCAGCAGGAGCGATACCATTTGTATTTGAGAAAAAGCATATCACTTCAGGAGAATTAGTACAGTATCACCCTTATTGTGTTGTACTTATTGCTATCGGAGTTTATCTTTTTGTTCGTATGTTAGGAGTATTAGAGGCGTATCGAATTTTAGTAGAAAATAAAGAATATAGTAATCGTCTTATTTTTAAACTGAAAAAGAAAGTGAGAGAAAAAGTGGATAATTTTTAATAGGAGAAAACATATTTTTATTAAAAGTTAAGATAGGAGTGTAATGATGTCAAATCTTCTAGAAATTGAAAATTTAAGTAAATCATTTGGAAATAAAGTTGTTTTAAGAGATGTTTCCTTCAATGTGCGGTCTGGATCAATTGTTGGATTCATTGGTAACAATGGAGCTGGGAAATCAACAACCTTTAAAACAGTATTACAATTAATTTCTAAAGATAATGGTACAGTAAAAATATTTGGTAAAGAAAATATAAATAAAGATGCCAAGATTAAGGAAAAGATAGGAGTCGTATTTGATGCTATGAATCTACCGGCTCATCTTACGATAAAGCAACTAAACAAAGTTTTTGAAAAGATGTTTGAATCTTGGGATCAAGATAATTTTTATCGATTAGTTCATTCTTTCTCTTTACCTACTAATGAGAAAGTAGGTAAATTCTCGCGTGGAATGTCAATGAAACTAACTATAGCTGTTGCGCTGTCACATAATGCAAAATTATTAATCCTAGATGAAGCGACGGGAGGTCTCGATCCTTCATCTAGGGAGGAGGTGTTGGAGGAATTAAAAAGTTTTGTGAGTAAAAGTAATGGTGGTATACTACTTTCTTCTCATATTATGAGTGATGTAGAAAAAATAGCTAGCCATCTTATCATTATAAAAGATGGAGAAATTTTATTGAATGAAGAAAAGAATAAGGTTTTGGACAATTATGCCATTGTAGATGTTGATGAGGAACAACTAACTTTAATTAACAAAGATATAGTTGTGGTGAAAAGGAATAATGGTTCTTATTTCAATGTACTTGTATCAGATGTGCATAAACTACCAAATGGGATTGCTCATAGAACCATTTCGATAGAAGAAATGAGTGTCTTATTAACGAGGAGTGAAAAATAAATGAGAGGTTTATTATTGACAAACTATTATCTAGTGTATCGAACTTTCTTTATGTTCATGGGAATAGCGATATTAGGAGCAGGATTCGTTTTTTATTTTGGTGATGCTTCAATGTACCGTTTAATTGCTACGTTTATTATCTTTTTTGCTGCGATTCCTGCACTTGAAGTTATTAAATATGAGAGTAAGTCAGGTTATGAAAAGTATGTACTTACTTTACCGGTTACTAGAAATAACATTGTACAAAGTCACTACCTTTTCTATTTTTTAGTTGTAATTATTGGTACTGTATTATCATATGGCATATTTTATGTACATGGTTTCATTTCAGATACACCAATTGATGATGGTATATTTAATAGTGTTTCTTTAGGGACGTTCATCATTCTTAATGCCGGAGCGATAGCCTATCCACTCCTGTATGTTTTTGGAGCAGAAAAATCTGATGTTATTACAATTGGAGGCGCATGTGGGGGACTTGTTACTTATTTCGGATTACAAAGTGTAATTGGCTATCTAATAGAACAATTTCCATTATCAAATTTAAATTTATCTGTATACGTTTCAATTCTATATACAATATTTGGCGTTATCATATATATCTTTTCTTTTGTTATTTCGGTATTTATATATCGTAAGAAGGAGTTTTAGTATGTTTTTTCTTAATATTTTCTGAATTATTTCCAAAGAAATAATTCAGAAAATACAGAAAAATGTCGTAATCACTTGTAGAAGTCTGTTATAATGAACGAAATGAAAACGCTTTAAAGGGGGATATAACCAATATGATGATGAATGTACCGTTAACAATTAGTTCTATGATGGAAAGAGCAGAAAAACTGTTTTCAAAGAAAGAAATTGTTTCACGGACACATGATACAGTTACGACGTTAACGTATAAGCAGTTAGGTGAAAGGACGAGAAGGCTTTCTAGTGCGTTACAAAAGCTTGGGATTAAAGAAGGCGAGCGTATAGGAACGTTAGCGTGGAATCATCATCGACATGTGGAAGCGTATTTTGCTATTCCTGGTATTGCTTCCGTTTTACACACAATTAATATTCGTTTATCTCCTCAACATATTTCATACATTATTCAGCACGCAGAAGATCGAATTCTACTTATAGATGAAGATCTCGTACCACTCGTTGAAAATATTCAATCACAATTATCAACTGTACAAGCCTACATTATTATGACTGATAAAGATGAACTTCCCAATACTACGCTAGAACCTGTATATCATTATGAAAAGCTATTAGAAGAAGGCGATCCAACTTTCCAATTTGTAAAAGATATTGATGAAAATACACCTGCTGGTATGTGTTATACGTCAGCGACTACAGGAAACCCAAAAGGTGTTGTATATACGCATCGTAGTACTGTATTACATTGTATGGCACTCGGTTTAGCGGATACAGCTGCTTTATCGGAAAGTGATGCGGCGATGGCAATTGTACCGATGTTCCATGTGAACGCTTGGGGGCTTCCTTTTGCAGCTACTTGGTTTGGAACTAAACAAGTACTGCCAGGACCAATGTTTACTCCAAAAATTTTATTAGAGATGATTCAAGCTGAAAAAGTAACGATAGCAGCAGGTGTGCCGACAATTTGGCTCGGTGTATTACAAGAGTTAGAAAATAATAGTTACGATTTATCTAGTATAACGAGAATATTATGCGGTGGTGCTGCTGCACCGAAAAGCGTTATTAAAGCATTTGAGAAAAAATATAATGTTCCTTTCGTACATGCATATGGTATGACTGAAACAAGCCCACTTGTAACACTTGCACGTTTAAAAAGTTATGAAACAGAATTATCATATGAAGAGCAATTAGAAATCCGCTCAAAACAAGGGTATCTTGTCCCTGGTGTAGAGATGAAAGTAGTCGGTACAAACGGTGAAGTGAAGTGGGATGGTACTGAGATGGGAGAGTTATGTTTACGAGCACCTTGGATCGCTGAAAGCTATTATAACGATGATCGTACTGTCGAAGGATTCCGAGACGGTTGGTTATATACTGGTGATGTTGTTACTGTTGACGAGGAAGGCTGCGTGAAAATTGTTGACCGTACGAAAGATGTTATTAAAAGCGGAGGTGAGTGGATTTCTTCAGTTGACCTTGAAAATGCATTAATGGCACATGATGCTATATTTGAAGCAGCCGTTGTTGCCGTTCCACACCCGCAATGGCAAGAGCGTCCAGTTGCCTGCGTTGTACAAAAGGCAAATAGCACTGTTACAAAAGAAGAACTATATGAATTTTTAAAACCACAGTTTGCGAAGTGGTGGTTACCAGACGATATTGTATTTATGGAAGAAATACCGAAAACATCTGTTGGGAAGTTTTTAAAACAGGCGCTTCGGAAAGAACTTGAGCATTTGCATGAAGAGAAATAATTGAAAAAACATTTGTAAACCTATATTTAAAATAAGTTGACAAAGACTAAATAGAAAGATAATATAACTCCTATAATATGTTATCTAAAAATCATTTTAAGTTTACAAATAGGAGAAGCAAATATGAATACAAAAAACTTAGTTTTCGTCGCTTTATTTAGTTCTATTATGGGAGTGTTAGGGTTAATACCTCCAATTGCTCTTGCTATTACACCAGTTCCGATTACATTACAATCACTCGGTGTTATGCTTGCTGGTGGATTGTTAGGATCACGTCTTGGTGCGTTAAGTCAGCTTATTTTCTTACTTATAGTTGGAGTTGGAGCACCATTACTTGCTGGCGGACGCGGAGGTCCAGGCGTATTTGTTGGGCCAAGTGCAGGATATTTACTTGGTTATATTGTAGGAGCGTTTGTCATTGGTTATTTAATTGAGCGTTTACGTGAAGTTTCTATAATAAAGGTATTATGTATTAATATAATTGGTGGTATTTTTGTAGTTTATGTATTTGGTATTATTGTACAAGCTTTCTTTATGGATGTTTCTATATGGCAGACGATGAAAGTAAGTGCCGTATTTTTACCAGGTGATTGCATAAAAGCGATTATAGCAGCAATTCTTGTAACGAAATTACATCGTTCATTGAAACATATTATTACGCCTGCTCTAAAGAGTGGGAAATATACAAATGCGGGATAAGAAAGAGAAGAAACACGTTCATTGCGTGTTTCTTTTTATTATTTTGTAAAGAAAGGACGTCTCAAATGGCGATTACAAAAGAATATAAAAAGTATGCCTCTGTACAAACAAATAAAATAGCAATAAAGGAAAATGATCGAGTATTAACATATAAAGAGTGGTTTGAGTCAGTATGTAAAGTAGAAAACTGGTTGAATGAAAAAGAATCGCAGAATAAAACGATAGCAATTGTATTAGAAAATAGTATGGAGTTTTTACAACTATTTGCTGGTGCTGCGATGGCTGGATGGGTTTGTGTGCCGTTAGATATAAAGTGGAAAGAGGATGAGCTCAAAGAAAGAATTGCAATTAGTAATCCGGATGTGATTGTGACAGAGCGATATAAGGTAAAGGATTTACCGGTTGAAGAAGGAAGAGTAATTGAAATTGATGAGTGGAAAAGAATGATAGAGAACTATCTTCCTACATATAATCCTGTAGAAAGTGTACAAAATACTCCGTTTTATATGGGATTTACATCAGGATCGACTGGAAAGGCCAAAGCATTTTTACGTGCACAACAATCGTGGGTTCATAGTTTTGATTGCAATATACATGACTTCCATATGAAAAAAGAAGATTCTATTTTAATAGCTGGGACACTCGTTCATTCTCTTTTTTTATACGGTGCAATAAGTGCATTATATGTAGGGCAAACGGTGCATATAATGAAAAAGTTTATTCCAGATCAAGTGCTGGATAAGTTAGAAACGGAACACGTTTCGGTCATGTATACAGTTCCGACAATGCTATTTTCTTTATATAAAGAAAATAGAGTAATAGAAAATGAAATGAAAATTATTTCGTCAGGAGCGAAATGGGAAGCTGAAGCGAAAGAAAAAATAAAGAGTATATTTCCTTATGCGCAAAAATATGAATTTTACGGTGCATCGGAACTAAGTTTTGTAACAGCACTTGTTGATAAAGAGAGCGATAGAAGGCCAAATTCAGTAGGAAAACCTTGTCACAATGTGCAAGTTCGAATATGTAACGAAGCAGGAGAAGAAGTACAGAAAGGCGAGATAGGAACTGTTTATGTGAAAAGTGATCAGTTTTTTATGGGCTACATATTGGATAAGGTTTTAGTTCCAGAGTTGACTGCGGATGGCTGGATGACAGTGCGAGATGTAGGTTATGAAGATGAAGAAGGCTTTATATATATAGTGGGTAGAGAGAAGAATATGATTTTATTTGGAGGAATTAATATTTTCCCAGAAGAAATAGAAAGTGTATTACATGAACATCCAGCTGTTGATGAAATAGTTGTAGTTGGTGTGAAAGATAGTTATTGGGGTGAAAAACCTGTCGCCATCGTAAAAGGAAGTGCTACGAAGCAACAATTAAAAAGTTTTTGCTTACAACGATTATCCTCGTTTAAAATACCGAAAGAATGGCATTTTGTAGATGAAATACCGTATACAAATAGCGGGAAAATCGCTCGTATTGCATCAAAAAATATGATTGAAAAACTGGAGAAAATATATGAATAGAGCGGTTATTGTAGAAGCGAAAAGGACACCTATTGGTAAGAAGAATGGGATGTTGAAAGATTATGAAGTTCAGCAATTAGTAACGCCGCTTCTTACGTTTTTAAGTAAAGGAATTGAGAGAGAAATAGACGATGTCATATTAGGGAATATTGTGGGGCCGGGAGGGAATGTTGCAAGATTATCTGCTTTAGCGGCAGGACTTGGTTATCATATTCCTGGTGTAACGATTGATCGGCAATGTGGTGCCGGATTGGAAGCGATTCGCACCGCATGTCATTTCATTCAAGGCGGCGCAGGTAATTGTTATATTGCAGGAGGAGTAGAGAGTACAAGTACATCACCTTTTCAAAATAGAGCGCGATTTTCACCAGAAACAATTGGCGATCCTAATATGGGAGTAGCAGCTGAATATGTTGCAGAGCGTTATAATGTAACGAGAGAAATGCAAGACGAATACGCTTGCCTTAGTTATAAACGGACACTGCAAGCAGTAGAAAATGGATATTTACAAGATGAAATACTTTCGTTTAATGGATCTTTTGACGAAGCTATAAAACGAGAAATGAATTATGAAAGAATGATTAAAAGAACAAAGCCCGCATTTTTGAAAAATGGTACAGTAACGGCAGGTAATTCGTGCGGTGTAAATGATGGAGCATGTGCTGTTCTTGTAATGGAAGAGGGGCAAGCCCGAAAACTAGGATACAAGTCTGTTCTTCGTTTCGTCCGCAGTGCTGTAGTTGGAGTGGATCCAAATCTTCCGGGGACTGGTCCGATATTTGCGGTGAACAAATTATTAAACGAAATGAATATGAAAGTAGAGGACATTGATTATTTTGAAATAAATGAAGCATTTGCTTCAAAGGTTGTTGCTTGTGCAAAGGAGTTACAAATTCCTTTTGAAAAATTAAATGTAAATGGTGGTGCAATTGCGCTCGGTCATCCGTACGGTGCATCTGGAGCTATGCTTGTGACACGTTTGTTTTATCAAGCGAAAAGAGAGCATATGAAATATGGAATTGCGACGTTAGGAATTGGTGGTGGAATAGGGCTTGCGCTATTATTTGAGAAAGTAGAAAACTAGAAAGGGACTAGTTTTCTACTTTTTGAGGAACATAAGCATTGCTACCAGGTTTTGCTTTTATTTCATTCCAAGCAGCGATAGCATCAGCTTTTGATTTCCCTTTATTATTTGGATCTTCGAAAAAGTCACGAGTGAAACGATTGTATTCAAACTGCGCGCTAATAGTTGTTTTGTATGTAGGATCTTTTTTTCGTTCGTTTTCTTCATACCAAAACGTTAGCGCGTCTTCATATGTTTTTCCGACATTCTCTTTAAAAAACTTTTGAAGAGCTACTGTAAAGCGGAAGTTTGCTCCGATTTTTTCTTTGAAAAAAGCACGAACATCTTCGCTGCAGCGGTGATTGTTAGTAATAATCGTTTGAAGAGAAAGTTGTTTATAAGAGAGGGAAGCTTTACTCACCTTTTGACTAGAGCTGTTTTTTAATATTTTACCAGTATGTAAATAATGTGAGATACGCTCGGTTATTTCAATCTTAGAGCCACTAGCTGGCAAACCATGCTCACGACAAAATGTTTGGAGTTCTGCTTTTAACCAATAAAAGTTTTGGAAATCTTCAAGTGATATAGACTTTGTTAAAGGTGGACGCATAGATGTAACAGCTTCTTTCTTCCATAATTTTCTTTAATTATAAAACATACGTTCTTTTTGTGGAAGGATTAATTTGTAAATATAACGGGAAGAGGAGATTACATATGGAAAGTGTAATGCAAGTTAGTGTTAGGGGAATTTTAATTGAAGATGAAAAAGTATTGCTAGTAAAGCAAAAAGTTGCTAATCGCAATTGGTCTTTACCTGGGGGAAGGGTAGAGAATGGTGAAACGTTAGAAGAAGCGATAATTCGAGAAATGAGAGAAGAAACAGGGTTAGAAGTGAAAATTAAGAAGCTACTGTATGTTTGTGATAAACCGGATGCTAGCCCATCTTTATTACATATTACGTTTCTGCTTGAAAGGATTGAAGGTGAAATTACGCTACCTTCTAACGAGTTTGATCATAATCCGATTCATGATGTGCAAATGGTACCGATTAAAGATTTAAGTCAGTATGGTTTTTCGGAAATTTTTATCACTCTTATAAGTGGCGGTTTTGCAAATGCAGGGAGTTATCAAGGGTTGAAACAACATATAGGCCTGTAAATATAGTTGAAGGATAGCAGTTAGCTATCCTTCATAAACATGTTTTACACTGCTGACTGTAAAGAAGAAACAAGTTGATTTAAAAACTCTTCTCCGGTCATAACCGCTTTCCCGCCGCCGCGCGCACTTTTTTTATTTCCGCCACCTTTTCCATCAATTGTAGGAAGTGCCTCTTTTAAAAGAGCATTCATATCTAGAGTGATTGATTTTCCGCAAGCGAGGATGCATTGTAGTTTGTCCTCATTTTGAATAACGAAATATGTAATGGCATGCTCTTGTTGTTCTGTAATAATAGCAGAAAGTTTTGCGATTTCTTGCATAGAACGATTTGTAAATACTTGAGAAATAAGTATGCTAGCATGTATTTCGGCAGGCTGTTGCAGTAGTTCATTTGCCTCTGCATATAATAATTTTTCATTCATTGTTTGTATTGCTTTTTCGTTTTCTTTTTGGGAAGTAAGAAGTTGTGCTACTTTTGTTGGAATATCAATCTCGCTACTGTTTAATTGTTTAGAAACATCCTTTATAATTTGTTGCTGTTGCCCCATAAGTTTTAGTGTGCGCCAGCCAGCTATAAACGTTAATCGTATGCCGCCTTTATTACGCTCCCATCCTAGTACTTGAATAGGACCTACTTCACCTGTACGTTTCGGGTGTGTTCCGCCACAGCCGTTATAATCAAAGTTTTCGATAATAACAACGCGTATATTTTCTGTCATAGTCGGTTCTTTACGAAGGGGTAATGTTTTCGCTTCTTCTAAGTTCATCCACAGGGTACGGATTGGATGGTTTTCGAAAACAATTTTGTTTGCAATTTGTACCGCTTCTTCAACCGTTTCTGCATGAAGATTTTCTGTTTCTAAATCGATTGTTACCGTTTCTTTACCAAGATGGAATCCAATCGTAGGTATGTTAAAATGGTCCCAAAAAGCAGCAGATAAAATGTGCTGAGCCGCATGTTGCTGCATATGATCAAAACGGCGCTCCCAATTAATTTTACCTTCTACTTCTTCTGTATGTAATTGTTCGGTAATGAAGTGGCGGATTTCGTCATTGACTTCTTCAACATCGAGTACAGCAATTCCATTTAAAGTTCCAGTATCATGGGGCTGCCCGCCACCTGTCGGATAAAATGCTGTTTCATTTAAAACAACGTATAAGTTACCGTCTTTATCATAATCTTGCTTTATGACTTTCGTAGTAAAGTCTTTTTTATAAGCGTCAGTGTAATATAATTTTTGCTCCAATTTTCTTTCCCCTTTCGTGTTCACTAGTTTCATTGTAAAGCAATCGAAATTAGTTTCCTAATATTTCAGAAGAAAGAAACTATTTTTAGAATTTTCTTGCTATAATAAGAAGAAAATGCGGGGGTGGAATGAATATGTTATATGAAAACGGCGTAGATAAACTGCTTAGTTTAAGCAAAAATATTTCTGAATTGTATCGAGAATTAAATGAAATGACCCGGATTTTAACGGATTGTAATCGAGAAAGTGTGAAGTTTGATCGGTTATATGTAAAAGAGGTACTGTGGAAGAAAGAAGATGTAATAGAGAAATATGATCAGCTGCTTGTGCAACTTTGTATAAATGAATGCTTTGATTTAAAAAGTGTCATTACAGGGGAATATAAGTATACATATGAAGAAGTAGAAAACATAGTTTTACAATTTAATGAAAAGTATAATGTCGCAATCTTAATTAAAGATGTGTGTAAAGAATTACAGTTCACATATGGAATTGATATGGACATAACGAGAACAACTCGGGTATCAACAGCTCAAGTATAGAAAAAGGAAAAGAAAGCAGATCCTTTGCTTTCTTTTTTTTATGTAAGAACGGGGAGAGTAGGTTTAGTGATGAAGGGGAAGTTACAAAATATTCATCCGTTAGGAATGACAATTATAATAGGGACTTTATTTGCGAGGTTCGCCACGTCAATGAGCATTCCTTTTTTAGCAATTTATTTAACGACTGTTAAAGGTGTATCAGCTGGAATGACAGGTGCTATTATCGGAACGAGTGCACTTGTTGGTGTTTTTGCTAGTTTTATCGGAGGGAATTTATCAGATCGATTTGGCCGGAAAACGATTATGCTCTGGTCCATGATCGTTTGGATTTTTGTGTTTATAGGTTTTTCACTTGCGGATCATGTTTTAAGTTTCTTTTTATTAAACGCTTTAAATGGATTATGTAGGTCGTTTTTTGAGCCAACATCAAGAGCATTATTATCAGATTTAACGAAACCAGAGTATCGTTTACTCGTATATAATTTGCGTTACGGTGCAATCAATGTTGGAGTGGCGATTGGCCCTCTTGTCGGATTACAGATTGGAAGCGCAAAATCTACAATTCCTTTTTTAGTAGCAGCTGGAGTGTACATTCTATATACAGCTATATTAGCATTCCAATTTAAGAAGTATCCAATTGAAAAAAAGAAAATAAATACAGAAAAACCTGTCACAATGTTAAATGCAATTCGCATTTTGCGAAAGGATGTCGTATTTTTAGTTGCTTTAGTCGGTATTATTTTGAGTAATTGTGGTTTTTCTCACTTAACGACAACAGTATCTCAATATTTTGCAAATGCACATATATTTCAGGATGGAGTGAAATTATTTTCATATATGTTAGCTTTAAATGCGATTGTTGTAGTGATTATCCAATACCCTGTTATTCAAATGTGCAAAAAGTATACACCGTTAACATCAATTATGGTGGGGACTTTATTTGTAAGCGGAGGATTATTTGGCTTTGGAATAGTAGAATCTATGCTAAGTGCTGCCGTTTGTACAATTATTTTTACAATTGGAGAAGTCTTAATGTTTTCGATGACGGATGTATTTATTGATGATATTGCTATTGCGCATCTAAAAGGAACATACTTCGGTGCGATGGGCTTTTCGGGAATTGGAGCAGTAATAGGTCCGTGGTTTGGAGGAGTACTTCTCGATTACTACGGCTACCAAAATGGGTTTGTAGTATTTTCAGCACTAGCTATATTTTCAACTGTGGCATTTCCTGTGCTTTTAGTTACAAAAGGTTTATCGAAAAAAAGATATGATGCAAATTCTAATATAGAAATGCATGCGAAATAACATAAGCCCCAGTAACCAACTGGGGCTTAGTTTATATTATATTAACTCTTAATTTGAAAAAAGAACTTTTTTTTCATGCTTATCAGCAACTTCATTTTTGGAAATATGAATGGCTAAAAATCCGTTTTCTAAGCAGGCTAGCATCTTTTTATAAATGATAGTAGTAGGTAAAGGGATTGTTCGTTGTAAGGAAATGTTTTTATGAAGTATGCATATAGCTAGGCCTGTCTCTAACTTTTTAATGAGTACATTTTGTTCAGTGACATTTTGTACATCTGTTTCCAAAATATATTCTTCTTCGGTTTCGCAAAGGTCGATGTGAATTTGATTTGGAAAGCTAAAGTTACTATAAGAATCGGAACAAAATTGATCCATCCATTCTTCGAAACCATCAACATGAAAAAGACAATTCTTCTTTTTCTTGCCCATGTAAGACACCCTCCGTAAAATATCAATTCATATCATGTTATGCATGAATGAAACAGAGGTGAAGAATAAATGATGAAATACAAACATTTTATGTTGAATGTGCACGGTATGTGAATATTTTTTATTACATATCATGATGTGCATGTTTTTTTTGGCGTGAATGGTTACGGTTTTTTACTTTATGAGATCCGCTTAATGGCTCAGGTTGTCCTTTTTTTTCTTTAGATTCACGATTGTTTTTACTCATTATATGTGACACCTCCTCTTTCTTTTTAGAATGAGAGAAGTTGACGATTTTATACAAGAATGTTTTTAGAAAAAAAGGTAAAGATAAAGGGGACTAACTATTATAGAAAGGGGATTATATAATGCCATATCATAAAGATAAGCAACAAGCCTTTCAAGCGGCACAGCAAGGAGTTACACAAGCAGAAAATGCATTTAATAATATTGTGAAGAATGACCCTAACTATGGTCATGATTTAAAAGAGTTACGCCAAGAGGTTCAGGAAGCATATGAACAAATTCAAAATGCACTAGAGGTAGCTTCAGAAACACAACGTCCACAACTTGAGCAATATGAAAATAATCTCCAAAATATAATGCGAAATGTAGATCAATTAGAAAAGTAAATGAGGTTGTTGTCTATTCGACAACCTTGCTGCTTTAGTGAACGTTATGTTAAAACAGAAAATTCTTTTAATAGTTTTTTCTTTATTATGCGCAGTACATATATTTCAAGTGGAAAAAGTGGAAGCGAAAATGTTGCTCAGAAAAGAGTTAGAACCAACTGGTTATGTAACATGGGAAGTACCTAATAATGAAAAAATTATTGCAATTACATTTGATGATGGGCCAGATCCAACATATACACCGCAAGTTTTAGATTTGTTACGTCAATATAAGGCTGAAGCGACATTTTTTATGATTGGATTTCGAGTTCAGCGCAATCCATATTTAGTGAAGCAAGTGTTAAAAGAGGGACATGAAATTGGAAATCATACGATGAATCATTTGTACGCAAGTAATTCGTCAGATGAAAAATTAGAAAATGATATTTTAGATGGAAAGAAATTTTTTGAAAAATGGGTGAAAGAACCTTTGCTATTCCGTCCTCCTGGCGGATATATTAACGATGCTGTATTTAAAACAGCGAAAGAGGCTGGCTATCAAACTGTTCTATGGTCATGGCATCAAGATCCACGTGATTGGGCAGATCCAGGGGTTGAATCCATTGTAAATCATGTAGTGAAAAATGCTAAAAGTGGCGATATTGTATTGTTACATGATGGAGGAAATGATCGTAGTCAAACGGTAGCAGCGCTAGCAAAAATTTTACCTGAGTTGAAAAAGCAGGGCTATCGATTTGTAACGGTTTCGGAATTACTACGTTATAAACATTAGAAAAAATCCCAAAGAAAAAATCCCAAAAGGAAAATAGACCTTTTGGGATTTTTCTTTACTGGTTCTTTTTACGTTTCTTATTATTTTGTCGCTCTGCTGGAGTTAAAGGCTCGTTTGCAAATTCTTCATTGTAACCAGTTCCTTGTCCTTGTGCAGATGCAACATTCATTCCTGAAATAGTATGATTTGCTTTTCTTTTACCCATTTTATTTCACCTCTATAACATTTTTTGTATGTTGAATGATGAGCAGTTCATAGTATGTATGAACTGTAAGTAAATCGCTGATAGAGCACTTTACTTTATGATAATAGTATTCATAAGGAGCATGAAAGCTATTCAAATTTAGAAACATAAAGAAAACTTATGATAATCTATAAGTTTCTTATTATTTACTTATTTAGAAAGTTGTAATAAGATATTATCGTAAGGTATTGAAAAGTTTGTCTACATTTTATATTCAGACAACTTAGTCACGTTTAACAGGGGGGAAACATAATGGTCAAACATAATCCATTTCAATCACGTGCAACTTTTGAAGTAGATGGAAAAACGTATCATTATTATGATTTGAAAGCGCTTGAAAATGCAGGGGTTGGCAACGTATCTCAATTACCATATTCCGTGAAAGTTTTACTTGAATCAGTACTTCGTCAAGTAGACGGACGTGTAATCACAGAAGAGCATGTTACAAATTTAGCGAAATGGGGAACGAAAGATGTGCAAGATATCGATGTTCCATTTAAACCATCTCGTGTAATTTTACAAGATTTCACTGGTGTTCCAGCTGTTGTTGATTTGGCTTCGCTTCGTAAAGCAATGGCAGACATGGGTGGGGATCCTGACAAAATTAATCCTGAAATTACTGTAGACCTTGTAATTGACCACTCTGTACAGGTTGATAGAGCGGGTACGGCAGACGCGCTTGCATTCAACATGGACTTAGAGTTTAAACGTAATGAAGAACGTTATAAATTTTTAAGCTGGGCACAAAAATCATTTGATAACTACCGTGCAGTTCCACCAGCTACAGGCATTGTACACCAAGTAAACCTTGAATATTTAGCACCAGTTGTTCATGCTGTGAAAAATGCTGAAGGTGACTTAGTTGCATACCCGGATTCATTAGTTGGAACAGACTCACATACAACAATGATTAACGGTATCGGCGTTCTTGGATGGGGCGTTGGTGGTATTGAAGCAGAAGCAGGAATGCTTGGACAGCCTTCATACTTCCCAGTACCTGAAGTAATCGGTGTGAAATTAACTGGCACACTTCCAAGTGGTACTACGGCAACAGACGTTGCATTAAAAGTAACACAAGTATTACGTCAAAAAGGTGTAGTTGGTAAATTTGTTGAGTTCTTCGGTAATGGACTAAAGAGTATGCCTTTAGCTGACCGTGCAACAATTTCAAATATGGCACCAGAATACGGCGCAACTTGTGGATTCTTCCCAATCGATGATATTTCATTAGAATACTTACGTTTAACAGGTAGAGATGAAGAGCAAATTCGTATTGTTGAAGAATACTGTAAAGCGAACGGTTTATTCTATACAGCAGATAGTAAAGATCCAATCTACACTGATCTTGTTGAAATTGATTTAAATACAATCGAATCTAACCTTTCTGGACCGAAACGCCCACAAGATTTAATTCCACTTTCAGATATGAAAGATGCGTTCCACAAAGCTGTTTTAGCACCAGTTGGAACACAAGGACTTGGATTTAATGAGCAAGAGTTCGATAAAGAAGTGAAGGTTACATTAGAAGATAAAGAAGTAACGATGAAAACAGGTGCAATTGCAATCGCTGCAATTACAAGCTGTACAAATACATCAAACCCATACGTATTAATTGGAGCAGGTCTAGTTGCGAAGAAAGCAATTGAAAAAGGACTTGTAGTACCTGAGTACGTAAAAACATCATTAGCACCAGGATCTAAAGTTGTTACTGAGTACTTAGATAAATCCGGTTTAACAACATATTTAGATCAATTAGGTTTCCAAACAGTTGGTTACGGTTGTACGACTTGTATCGGTAACTCTGGTCCATTAGCGCCAGAATTAGAAGAATCAATCGCAGCAAACGACTTACTAGTAACATCTGTTTTATCTGGTAACCGTAACTTTGAAGGTCGTATTCATCCTCTTGTAAAAGCAAACTACTTAGCATCACCACCACTTGTTGTGGCATATGCACTTGCAGGTACTGTTGATATTGACCTGAAAAATGATGAAATCGGTAAAGATGCAAATGGCAATGCTGTTTACTTCAATGATATTTGGCCATCAGCTAAAGAAATTGAAGATGTAGTTCAAAGCGTTGTTACATCTGAATTGTTCAAGAAAGAATATGCACAAGTATTTAACAGCAATGAGCGTTGGAATGAAATCCAAACTTCAAACGAAGCTTTATATACTTGGGATAATGATTCAACATACATTCAAAACCCACCATTCTTTGAAGGTTTATCTAAAGAGCCAGGTGAAGTTGAAACGTTATCAGGTTTACGCATAGTTGGTAAATTTGGTGATTCTGTAACAACAGACCATATTTCACCAGCAGGTTCAATTGGTAAGCACACACCAGCTGGACGCTACTTATTAGAAAACGGCGTACAACCAGTTGACTTTAACTCTTACGGTTCTCGTCGTGGTAACCATGAAGTTATGATGCGTGGTACATTTGCAAACATCCGTATTAAAAACCAAATCGCACCAGGAACAGAAGGCGGATATACAACATATTGGCCAACTGGTGAAGTAACATCTATCTATGATGCTGCTATGAAATATAAAGAAGATGGAACAGGTCTTCTAGTTGTTGCTGGTAAAGATTACGGTATGGGAAGTTCTCGTGACTGGGCTGCGAAAGGTACTAACTTATTAGGTATTAAAGCAGTAATCGCAGAAAGCTTCGAACGTATTCACCGCAGTAACTTAGTATTAATGGGTGTATTACCACTTCAATTTAAAGAGGGCGAAAGTGCTGAAACATTAGGCCTTGTTGGTAACGAGTCATTTGAAATTCAAATCGACAAATCAGTTAGACCACGCGATCTTGTAAAAGTAGTTGCAACTGATTTAGATGGCAACGAAAAACAATTTGAAGTAGTAGCTCGTTTCGATAGTGAAGTAGAAATTGACTACTACCGTCACGGTGGTATTCTGCAAATGGTTCTTCGTGAGAAAATCGAAGAGTCAAAAGTGTCGAACTAAATAATTGAAATGAACAATAAGGAAGCTAACAATAGTTAGCTTCCTTATTTTATGGAAAGGGATGAAACCATATGGTTTCATCCCTTTCTTTTTAATATAAAAAATGGGGGAAACGTCATGAAAGAATATAAAAGAATATTGTTACCATTACGACAGGAGAAAATATTAGTTATAGCAGCCATTTGTAGTGGAATTATAGCTGCTATTTTAAACTTATCGCGTCCAATCTTCATGGGGGTAATTGTAGACAATCTTATTCAAAGGGAGTTAAGAAGTGCCTATTTATATATAGCTTTGTTTGCGGGTAGTCGCTTTTTGATGTGGACGAACAATCTTCTATTTGATTATATAAGTTCAAAAGCGAGTCAACGTATATTACAAACGAAACGTATAGAATTATTGCGTCACTATTTCTCATTACCGTTTGAAGAGAGTGAGAAGATCAAGCAAGGGGAGTTAGAAACTTGGGTCGTATCTGATATTCCGAACTGGATCAGATTATATGGCTTTATATTAATAGAGTATATACACGCTATTGCCCAATTTATTGGAGCTTTCATAGCACTACAACATATAGATATACAGTTTATATTGTGGGTAACTCCGTTTTTATTTTTAAGTACAATTGTTCCAATACTGATGGGAAAAAAGGTAAGAGATATTGCAAGCGTTGCTCAAAAAAATCAATCGAGTGTTGTAGAGATGGTGTCACAGTTTGTAAAGGGTATACAAGATTTACGTAGTTTACAAAAAGAAAAATGGGCTATTCGCTTATTTAAAGGAGTAACGGCACAATCTTATAAATCGGAAGTAAAGAAGACGATGATGCAACACTGCATTGGAGTAGTTGGAACAGTGATTGAAACAGGGGCATATATCGTTGTTCTCATTATAGGCGCGCAAAAAATAATGAAGGGAGAAATGGAAGTTGGCTCAATTGTTGCCGTGTTAGCCACAATTGAAATGCTCTTTTTTCCAGTCCGTTACGTTGGCGATTTATTAATGATGACACAAGTTGCAGTCGCTTCGGCAAATAGAATTTTTTCCTTTTTAGATAAACGAGTGGCAGATAGTAAGGTAGAAAGAGCGATGGGGATGACAGTAACAAATGTTTCATTTCAGGAGAATGATGAAGAGAAATGCAGAATTCATAATATTGATTTGCAAATTAATCCAGGTGAACTCGTTATCATTGTCGGAGAAAGTGGTGCAGGAAAAACAACGCTTTTAAAATTAATGACAGGTTTGTATAAACCATCTAACGGTAGTGTTGTTTATTATGGTCAAAAGGCTCGAATGACTACAGTGTGGCAAGAACCACGTTTTTTCCGAACGACGGTAACAGAGAATATGTATTTCGGGGAAGAGGGTTTAGAAAATCAGTTAGAAAAAAATAGTGAACTTATAAATGCAACGCCGATTATTAGAGGGTTACCTGAAGGGAGTCAAACTGTACTACATAAAAGCGGTGAAGAGTTTTCGGGGGGGGAAAGAAAACGTCTTGCATTATTACGTGCCATTGTTTCAAATCCGAATCTTATTATTTTAGATGAACCAACTGCGGGATTAGATCCGAGCAACCAAGAAACTATTTGGAATATGATAGAAGGATTAGGAAGAGAGGTAACGAGAATTGTGGCAACACATGATGTAGAGAAAGCGATACTAGCAGATCGTGTTGTCATAATGAAAGAAGGACGTATTGTTGCATGTGGAAGTCCTAAAAAATTAATAAATAGTCATTCGTTTTGCAAGTGATGTGAATAAAGATAAGAGTACTGCTCTTATCTTTATTCAGCATCATTTATTTGATACTCGATAGATTCTGAATGATTCAGATCAACGTTAAAGGTAGCGGTCGTAAGGAAAGTGGCAATTCCAAGAATTAAGAAAAGGACGAATGAGACTAGAGAGACGTAGAGACAAATACGCCCTACTTTCTTTTTTTTAAGGTCTTTACTAAAGAGTGAAATGATCCATGTAATAATACCGACTGGGTATAAAAGAAAACTAAGAATATATAATGTTGTTTTTTCGAATGAATTCATAAAAAATCCCCCTTTTGTTGTAGGTTTATAACTACGAGAGTAAAAAGGTGAATGGGTCCATAAGAAGATAAGCAACACTTCATTTATTTTTCTAATTATATGATAAAAAGGAAAAAATTTCACTTCAAATAAGAATATTCTAATTATTTCGACTGTGAATATTTCCAAGCTCGTCCGTATAAGCTAAAATAAGGTATATAGTATTTGGGTAATTAGGTTAATAAGAAGATAAATACGTTAGGGTGATATAAAATGTGGCGGAAGCTTACGATTATTGTAGTGTTACTTTGTTTAGCGGGATATGCAGCTTATGAACAATTTGGTAAAAAAGATCAGGCGGTACAAGGGGAGCAAGAAAAAAGTGAAGCTGCTATGAAAGAGATGATTGCAAGTAATGGTATCGAAATAGGGAAGAGTGCGCCAAACTTTGAATTAACGAAGTTAGATGGAACGAATGTAAAGTTATCGGATTTAAAAGGAAAGAAAGTGATTTTAAACTTTTGGGCAACGTGGTGTGGACCATGTCAGCAAGAAATGCCGGATATGGAAGCTTTCTATAAAGAACATAAAGAGAACGTAGAAATTTTAGCAATAAATTATACGCCTTCAGAAAAAGGTGGGGGAGTAGAAAAGGTAAGCAATTTTGTTAAAGAAAAAGGAATTACTTTTCCTATTTTATTGGACAAGAACATTGATGTGACAACAGCGTATAAAGTAATTACGATTCCAACTTCGTATTTTATAGATACAAAAGGTGTCATTCAAGATAAGTTTATTGGGCCGATGACGCAAAAAGAGATGGAGAAAAGAGTTGCTAAATTAAAATAATGGTGAAAAGGTAGAGGTGGAGAGTTCCCATTTCTGCCTTTTCTTTTTCAAGTAGTAATAACTTCATGATATGATGTAAGAAATATAAACGTTTAGAGATAAAGGAGTGTATGGAGTGGGGAATGTATCCTTACCGTTAGATTATGTTGTAATTGATTTTGAAACAACAGGATTTAACCCTTATAATGATAAAATTATTCAAGTTGCAGCAGTGAAATATCGTAATCATGAATTAGTAGATCAATTTGTTTCATACGTGAATCCAGAGCGGCCAATTCCGGACCGAATAACGAGTTTAACAGGTATTACTAATTATCGCGTTTCAGATGCACCGACGATTGAAGAAGTGTTACCTTTATTTTTAGCATTTTTACATACAAATGTTATTGTGGCCCATAATGCTTCTTTTGATATGCGCTTTTTGAAAAGTAATGTAAATATGCTAGGGCTACCTGAACCTAAAAATAAAGTAATTGATACTGTATTTTTAGCGAAGAAATACATGAAGCATGCGCCTAATCATAAACTTGAAACGTTAAAGCGAATGCTTGGCATTCGTTTAAGTTCTCATAATGCATTTGACGATTGTATTACGTGTGCCGCTGTTTATCAAAAGTGTGCAGCTATTGAAGAAGAAGGGAACCGAAAAGTAAATAAGGCTGTGCTTGATGAAACTGCGGTATACGAAGCGGTGAAAGAAATGCTTGTATGTAATAAACGTAATGTAGAATGGCTACGTTGTATGAATGTAGGAAGTTATTTAGATATAAAAGCTTTTTATCCAGTTATGAGAGTAAAGGTAAAAGGGCGAAAGAAATATGTATTAACAGAAATATTAGAAGATGATGTGAAAGAAATATGTACAAGCTTAAAATGTGAACCAGCGTTAAAAAGTGAAGTTGGTAATACGAGAATTATGCTTAATAGCTTAGAGGATGTTATGAAATTAGAAAGTTATATTTTAGAACAGTATGATTTTGTGTTACAGGCGCTTCATGATTATAAAGAAAATGAAATGAATGCAGATGAAAAGTTGAAAGAGTATTTAAATATTATGGTATGAAAAACTCCGTGTGCAATATATTGTACACGGAGTTTTTTTAGGAGTACTAAAACATAAAATTTTCTTACAAATCTGATTAAAGAGTTTTTCGTTTGCTCATACTATGTAATAAGAAAGCGAAGGAGAGAGGGTGAACAACATGAGAAGAAGTCGCCGTAAATCGTTTGAAGAACTTGTAAATGAAAATAAACAACAATTATTAAGCGATCGTGATGCAATTGATCGCATTGAAGAGCGCATCGAAAAACGTTATGAAATGAAACTTTTTAAGCAAGCTGAATAATTCTTAACACTAGTACGATACTAGTGTTAAGGAGGCGATAGTAATGGGTAATCCGAAAAAAAATTCAAAAGACTTTGCACCAAATCATATTGGAACACAATCGAAAAAAGCTGGTGGAAATAAAGGAAAGCAAATGCAAGATCAAACAGGTAAACAACCGATTGTTGATAACGGTTAAAAAGGAGAATGTTATCATTCTTCTTTTTTGTGAGGAAATGAAAGATGAGTTTTTAGCAGTAATATGAAAAAAAGGGCTGACTTTTGTCAGCCCTTTTTCGTAATCGTGAAATTTTCAACGAGTAAACGCCAATTTTGCGGGAATGGTAAACCGATTTTCCAGTAACTAATACCACCTATACCTTGTTCTTTCATTAAATTGAATTTACTTTGAACAGACCGTGAATCTTCAAACCAAACTTCGTGTTGCACGCCGTTTTCATCAAAATAATTAAAATGAGGAGCTTGGGCTGTGAAATCATAACGAATAGGAACATTATATTTACGAGCTAGTGCAACAGCTGCGACGGAGCTAATTGCTTTTGCAGGTGGATTTCCTTGTTTAAATGGAAGTTTCCAATCAAACCCGTATAAATTTTGCCCCATCATAATTTTTTGTGGAGGCATTTGAGATTTTGCATATTGAAGTACTTCTTTCACTGGACCGATAGGAGAAATCGCCATCGGTGGCCCGCCCTGCCATCCCCAGTCATATGTCATAATGACGACGAAATCAACAATTTGCCCTTGCGCTTTATAATCATGAGCTTCGAAAAATTTGCCCTTTTGATTGGAACTTGTTTTCGGTACGAGAGTTGTGCTCAATGTGTACCCACTAGGTAAGCGTGTTTTTACATTTCGTAAAAAGCGATTATACGCCTCGCGGTCTTCAGGTGCTACACTTTCGAAATCGAAATGAATGTCTCGCATGCCATATTTTTCAGCTGTTTGCAAAATGTTAGTAATAAATTTGTTTTGAATCGTTGCGTCGCGTAAAATAACTGATGTTAGATCGGCACTGAAATTACCATTTTCAATATTTGTAATAACGAGCATAGGGATTGTTTTACCTTGCGTTGCAATATTAGCAATTTTAGCTGTTTCAGTAGGTTCTTTTAATGTGCCATCTCTTTTTGCCTCAAAACTAAAATAGGCTAAGTATGTTAAAAATGGATTGATGGCGCGTGTCGCATTAACTAAACTCTCTTTAATCGGTATAGTTGAAGGTTGTAAATAAGCGATGGATTCTACAGCTCGTTTTGTGCCTTTTGGTACATACAATTGTTGTCCGACATGGAGAATAGATTTTAAAGATAAATTATTAACTTTAGCTAAACTAGCGAGGGGGACATTATATGTTTGAGAAATTCGATATAGGCTGTCACCAGGCTGTACATAATAATTATTTCCTTTCGTATTAACGATAAGTGCCTGACCAACAACGAGCGTTTCAGCTGGATTTAGTCCATTGTCTTTTACTATTTCGTCAGGTGTTGATCCATATTTTGATGCCAAGCTATATACGCTATCACCACTACGAACAGTTACAATTTGAATCATATGCTGGCTCCTTTCAGTAAAAGATTCACTGTTTTTATTTTATTTTTGATGTTACTGTATTATGATTAAATGTATGCAAGGTAGCAGAAGTGAAAGAAGGCGAATACATATGTTTGTAGCAGAACATGAAGTTGAAATCCGTTATGCGGAAACAGATCAAATGGGTGTTGTTTACCATTCAAACTACTTAGTGTGGCTTGAGTTAGGTCGCACGAAACTTATACAAGATTTAGGTTTTTCATATGTTGAAATGGAGAAAGAAGGAATTATTTCTCCTGTGTTAGATTTACAAATTTCATATCGTAAAGCGATGCGTTATGGAGAAAAGGCAATCGTAAAAACATGGGTCGATACTGTGAGCCCGCTTCGCGTTGTATATGGATATGAAATATATAATGGTGATGGTGATCTTTGTATTACTGCAAGTACGACGAATATTTGTGCGAAAAAAGAAGGGTTCCGCCCTGTATCATTTAAAAAGTTATATCCTGAGTGGTATGCGAAATATGAGGAAATTAAGAAAAAATAAAAAAGCGTGGCAGAAGCCGCGCTTTTTTATTTTTCATAATTAAATTGTGGGAAGTCGTCACCTTCATGAAGTGTAACAGATAAATTATGTCCATCGAAGAACCATTCATCATCGCCTTCAATAAAGAAGTTAATACCTTCTTCTTGAATTTGAACAGCAGGGTGTGCAGGATCATCTTTACGAATACCTAAAGAAAGTCCTTTTTGCACAGTACTGCAACCACCGTATTGTACGAAAAAGCGTAGTGTTTCATTTGATTGTAAGTTTAATTCATTTTTATACCATTGTGCTGCTTCTTTTGTTACGGAAAGATTCATGTATAGTTCCTCCAAGTTATGTTGCTTTTTCTTTAGTATAAAAAATAACGCAAAAAGACGCTATTAATATGCTTCACGTTTTCTTTTTGCGTTATGTGGGTTACGATCTTATTTTTGCTTTTTTGAAAAGTTTGCTTTTGGTTCAGTTTTATTTATAATTCGTCCGATATTTGCACGGTGTTTATAAATAACCATACCTGCTAATAAACACATCGCAATAATGAAGATTTTATCCCCGCTAACAATGGATGCAATAACAGCAACAACTGCTGTTACCATAGAAGAAAGTGATACGTATCTTGTTGTAAATAAAAGGGTGAAAAATACAACAGCCAATATTGCAAAAACAACTGGTGAATAGCATAATAGCACCCCAGCAGAAGTTGCAACTGCTTTACCACCACGGAATTTCGCGAAAATCGGGTAGACATGTCCAAGAACAGCCGCTAACCCGAACCATAGTGGGTGAATATCTAATCCGAAAATCATTGGTAGACTTGTTGCTAATGTCCCTTTTAAAATGTCAGCAATTGTAACGGTAAAACCTGCTTTTTTCCCTAATGTACGGAATGTGTTTGTTCCGCCTAGATTACCGCTCCCGTGCTCACGAATATCGATTCCGTAGCCAATTTTTCCAACAACTAGTGCAAATGGAATCGAGCCAAGCAAGTAGGCAACGATAAATAAAAGATATGTAGTAACCATAAGTTCAGTCTCCTTTATTCAAATGTGTTGATAAAGGGTAAAAAGAGTTTTTCCCGTATATTGTACCATACATTTGTAAAGAGCACATTTCTTTTTTGTAAATGAAAAATTCATTATTTCGTGAAAAAAATTTCACAGTAATGTTACATTTCTCACAGAAACAGCAAGACTATATGTAGTAACATTTTAATCAAAAGACAACAACATATTGGTGGAGGGTTATAAATGTTACAAAATAATACACGTGGAGAAGAATTAATGAAAGTGTTCGAGACGATAGTCCACGGCAATGAACAAGATTTAATGCAAGAAAATGCAAATGTAGACGGCCGCTCTCCAATGGGTGTAATGGGAACATTCGCATCTGAGAGTGCAAAATATTATGCTGTTGAGAATTTATTGTCAGATCAAGTGAAAAAAGCGATAAATGAAAATATATTATATCCACATGATTTAGATTTTTATGCGACAGGAACGACGACTTGTTCGCAAATTCCGTTAGCGCAAATGCTTGCTAACGGTTTTCATACTGGACATGGACATATGAGACAACCACAAGACATTAAAAGTGCATTGGCTCTTTCGTCTATTATTTTTCAAGCGAATCAAAATATGCAGCATGGCGGTCAATCGTTTGCACTCTTTGATATTGATTTAGCACCTTATGTACGAAAAACAATTGAGAGACATAAAAAACGATTACAATCATATCCGCTTACGAAAGAACAAATAGAAGAATTTGCATGGAAAGAAACGGAAAATGATACGTATCAAGCGTGTGAGGCTTTCGTTCATAATTCGAATAGTATGCATAGTAGGGGCGGAGGACAAGTACCGTTTATTTCTATTAATTACGGAACAGATACATCAAAAGAAGGAAGAATGTTAATTAAACAACTATTAAAAGCAACACAAGCTGGACTTGGTAAAGGAGAGACACCAATTTTTCCGATTCAAATTTTCAAGATGAAAAAAGGTGTGAATTTTGAAGAAAGTGATCCGAATTACGATTTATTTGAATTAGCATTAGAGACAACTGCAGAGCGATTATTCCCTAACTTTTCATTTTTAGATGCTCCGTTTAATGCAGTGCATTATGATGGAAGACCAGAAAGTGAAGTATGTTACATGGGATGTCGTACCCGTGTTATGTCTAATATACATGGAGAAGAAACAGCGATTGGTAGAGGGAATTTATCATTTACGTCTATCAACTTAGTGAAATTAGCGTTAATTAGTGGTTCAAAAGAAGCATTTTTTGAAGCGCTAAACTACTATTTAGATTTAGGAATTAAGCAGTTATTAGAAAGATTTGCGTATCAATGTACGAAGCGAGCAAGAGATTTTCAGTTTTTATATTCACAAGGTGTATGGCGTGGTGGAGAAGCATTGCAGCCTGAAGACTCCGTAGCTTCGATTTTAAAACAAGGGACGTTAAGTGTTGGTTTTATCGGTCTTGCGGAATGTTTAGTAGCTTTAACAGGAAAGCATCATGGGGAAGATGAAGAATCATGGAAACTTGGGTACGAAATTATTTCCTTTATGAGAGATAGAATGGATAAAGCGACAGAAGAACATCAACTGAATTTCTCGATAATTGCAACTCCAGCAGAAGGATTATCAGGAAAGTTTGTGAAAAAAGATAGAGAAGAATTTGGCGTGATTAGCGGTATAACGAACCATAATTACTATACGAATTCATTCCATATTCCAGTTTATTATAACATTCAAGCGATAAATAAAATCCGTTTAGAAGGCCCGTTCCATGCTCTCTGTAATGGAGGACACATTACGTATATTGAACTGGACGGAGCAGCGATGCATAACAAAAAGGCATTAAAACAAATTGTACAAGCCATGGCAGAACATGGCGTTGGATACGGTTCAATTAATCATCCTGTTGACCGTTGTAAGTGCTGTAGTTATCACGGGGTTATTGGAAATGAATGTCCAAGTTGCGGGAATGAAGATGAGGCTAATATAGAAAGAATTCGCCGTATAACAGGCTATCTTGTAGGAGATATGTCGAAGTGGAATAGTGCGAAACGTAGTGAAGAGATAGATCGGGTGAAACATAAATGAAAGTGATGAATATTATTCATGATAGTGTAGTAGATGGAGAAGGATTGCGGACAGTCGTGTTTTTTGCGGGCTGTCCGCATCGTTGTGTCGGTTGCCATAATCCGAAATCGTGGAATATTTGCAACGGAACGGAAATGACAGTAGAAGAAATTGTGAAAGAGATTGCAAGTAATCCATTAACTGATGTAACATTTTCAGGTGGAGATCCATTTTTTCAAGCTGCTGAAGTGAAAAAGGTAGCAAAAATCGTGAAAGATTTGAAAAAAACCCTATGGATGTATACAGGTTATACGTTAGAAGAGATACAGAGTTCCCAAAATAATGATATGATAGAGTTGATACATTATGGGGATGTTTTAGTCGATGGAAGGTTTGAAATTGAGAAAAAAGATTTAACACTTCCATTTCGCGGAAGCTCCAATCAACGTATTATTCGATTGAAAGAGTAAAAAGGCGGGATAGATTATATGAATAAAACAGTATTGCTTGTTGAAGACGAAAGAAGATTACGTGAAATTGTTAGTGATTATTTTCGTAATGAAGGCTTTGAAGTAATCGAAGCAGAAGATGGAAAGAAAGCGTTAGAGTTATTTGCAGAGCATGAAATTGATTTAATTATGTTAGATATTATGTTACCGGAAATAGATGGATGGTCTGTTTGTAGACGAATTAGAAAAGAATCAGCAGTACCAATTATTATGTTGACAGCACGTTCGGATGAGGATGATACATTGCTAGGTTTCGAATTAGGTGCAGACGAGTATGTAACGAAACCATTTAGTCCGAAAGTGTTAGTAGCTCGTGCAAAGACGTTATTGAAACGTGCGGATGGCGCGGTAGGAGTAGCGGAAGAAAATGCTATGTCTTTAGCTGGAATTGAAGTGAATCGTCTATCTAGAACTGTTTTAGTAGATGGAGAAGAAATTATATTGACACATAAAGAATTTGAACTTCTCGTTTATTTAATGGAGAACAAAGGAATCGTATTATCACGTCAACATTTATTAGACCAGTTATGGGGATATGACTATTACGGTGATGACCGAACGGTTGATACCCATATTAAAAAACTTCGAAATAAGTTAGGAGATAAAGCGAAGCATATCGGTACTGTTATTCGAGTTGGTTATAAATTTGAAGAATAATCTAGAACAATTTGTGTAATTTAGCCTAGGAAAATGGCAATTTTATACTCTCTTTTGAAGGTAGAATGTACAAAAAATACTTTTCTTGTCTACAATGTTAGATAGGAGTATTTTTTTAATTGGATTTCACGATGAGTTCACAAGAAGGACACAAAACGTGACTATACTGAAAATACGAATTCACCAGAGAGGGGAAATAAAACATGGGATATTACGACGGACCAAATTTAAATGAAGAGCATAGTGAAACGAGAGAAGTGAGAAAATCAGGTAGTAAAAAAGGCTATTTCTTCACAGGTTTAGTGGGAGCTGTAGTCGGAGCGGTTTCGATTAGTTTTGCAGCACCATATATGCCATGGGCTCAAAATAATGGAGCACCAGTATCATCATTTAGTTCGGATTCAAAAGTAGAAGGTACTGTAGTTCCTGTTGTAAATAAAGCGAAAAATGAAACTGATTTACCTGGTATGATTGAAGGAGCGAAAGATGTTGTTGTAGGCGTTATTAATATGCAACAAAGCGTTGATCCATTTGCAATGCAACCGACAGGTCAAGAACAACAAGCTGGTTCAGGATCAGGTGTTATTTATAAAAAAGCAGGAAATAAAGCATATATTGTAACAAACAACCACGTAGTAGATGGAGCGAATAAACTTGCTGTAAAGCTAAGTGATGGTAAAAAGGTAGATGCAAAGTTAGTAGGGAAAGATCCTTGGTTAGACTTAGCTGTTGTTGAAATTGATGGGGCTAATGTAAATAAAGTTGCAACTTTAGGTGACTCAAGTAAACTTCGTGCGGGTGAAAAAGCGATTGCAATCGGTAACCCACTTGGATTTGACGGAAGTGTAACGGAAGGTATAATCAGTAGTAAAGAACGCGAAATCCCAGTTGATATTGATGGGGATAAACGCCCAGATTGGCAAGCACAAGTTATTCAAACAGATGCAGCGATTAATCCTGGTAACAGTGGTGGTGCATTATTTAACCAAAACGGTGAAATAATTGGGATTAATTCAAGTAAAATTGCACAACAAGAAGTTGAAGGAATTGGATTTGCTATTCCAATTAATATCGCAAAGCCAGTTATTGAATCACTTGAAAAAGACGGAGTAGTAAAACGTCCAGCTCTTGGAGTAGGTGTCGTTTCGTTAGAAGATGTGCAAGCTTATGCAGTCAATCAATTGAAAGTACCGAAAGAAGTAACTAATGGTGTTGTATTAGGTAAAATTTACCCAATATCACCGGCAGAAAAAGCTGGTTTAGAGCAATATGATATTGTCGTAGCATTAGATGATCAAAAAGTAGAAAATTCACTTCAATTCCGTAAATATTTATATGAAAAGAAAAAAGTAGGCGAGAAAGTAGAAGTCACATTCTACCGTAACGGTCAAAAAATGACGAAAACAGCTACTTTAGCAGATAATTCAGCTACAAAGAATCAATAATCGAAATAAAAGAAAGTCTCTTTCATATTGAAAGAGACTTTCTTTATCGGCTATACTAAAGGAATAGGAGGGATTAATTATGACAATTGAAAACCCAACTCGTACGGAAATTGGTGAAGTGTTAAAGAAAAGCAAAACAATTGCGGTTGTTGGATTATCAGATAAGCCAGAACGTACATCGTATATGGTTTCAAAAGCAATGCAAGATGCTGGATACCGCATTATTCCAGTTAATCCAACAGTAAATGAGGTGCTTGGAGAAAAGGCAGTTTCTTCACTAAAGGATATTAAGGAACACGTTGACATTGTAAATGTATTTCGTCGCTCAGAGTTTTTAATGGATGTTGCAAAAGAATTTGTCGAGATTGATGCAGATGTTTTTTGGGCACAATTAGGAGTACAAGATGAAGATACATATAAACTTTTAAAAGAAAAAGACTATACTGTAATAATGGATCGTTGTATTAAAGTAGAACATGCGATGACAAAATAGTATAGACTTAAAGTTAGAAAGATTGATTCAGCCCTCATTATAGATAAGTAGGGCCGATGAACGAGGTGTTCATCATGAGATTTTTTAAAGGCTGTTTTTGGGGATTGTTATTTGTAATCCCATTTTGGATTTTGATCATTTGGATCATAATAAAGGTTTGGAATGTGTAATCTTGGAATACATATCCATTTCTCGTTGACAAACGATTATTTTTCTGAAATAGTAGCCTAGAGGAATCCTTGTGAGAAAACAAGGATTTTTCTATTGAAAATGGTATATAAAAGAGATAAGATAACTTGCCAAAACTATAGTCGAGGCGTTATTCTATAATAGAAACATATGTTCTGATTTTGGATTAGGAAAGGGGCAAGGAGTTTGGCGAAGCATCAGTTCCAATATAATGAAGATGCGATTCAAGTGTTAGAAGGACTTGAAGCCGTTCGAAAACGCCCGGGTATGTATATCGGGAGTACGGATAGCCGTGGATTGCATCATTTAGTATATGAAATAGTAGATAACTCCGTTGACGAGGCGTTAGCGGGATTTGGCGACGAAATTTCTGTCGTAATACATAAAGATAATAGTATTAGCGTTATAGATAAAGGGCGAGGAATGCCTACGGGAATGCATAAACTTGGGAAACCTACACCTGAAGTTATTTTAACTGTACTTCATGCAGGTGGTAAGTTTGGTCAAGGTGGCTATAAAACGAGTGGTGGTTTACACGGTGTTGGGGCATCAGTTGTAAACGCCTTGTCAGAATGGTTAGTAGTAACAATTAAACGTGATGGTAACATTTATGAACAACGCTTTGAAAATGGTGGCGTTCCTGCAACAACGTTAGAGAAAATCGGGAAAACAAAAGAGTCTGGTACAACAATGCATTTCAAACCAGATACAACGATTTTTAGTACGACAAATTACAATTATGAAACATTATGTGAGAGATTACGTGAATCTGCATTCTTATTAAAAGGAATGAAAATCTCAATAAAAGACGAACGTAATGATTTAGAAGATATATTTCATTATGAAACAGGAATTGAAGCTTTCGTTTCATATTTAAACGAAGAAAAAGATTCAATTCACCCGGTTGTATATTTCACTGGTGAACAAAACGGGATTGAAGCAGAACTAGCATTCCAGTTTAATGATGGTTACTCAGAAAATATTCTTTCGTTTGTAAATAACGTACGTACAAAAGATGGTGGAACACACGAAGCTGGATTTAAAACAGCAATGACGCGTGTGTTCAATGAGTATGCTCGTAAAGTTTCATTATTAAAAGAAAAAGATAAAAATTTAGAAGGTACAGATATTCGTGAAGGTGTAGCGGCTATCGTTTCTGTACGTGTACCAGAAGAAGTACTGCAGTTTGAAGGACAAACGAAAGGGAAACTTGGTACAAGTGAAGCTCGTTCTTCTATTGATGCCATTGTATCAGAGCATCTAGCTTACTTTTTAGAGGAAAACCCGGATGTAGCTACACTTCTTGTGAGAAAGGCAGTTAAAGCAGCGCAAGCACGTGAGGCTGCTCGTAAAGCGAGAGAAGAAGCACGTAGTGGTAAGAAAAAGAAAAAATCAGAAGGTACTTTAAGCGGGAAGTTAACACCTGCACAATCACGTAACCCTCAGAAAAACGAATTGTATTTAGTAGAGGGTGACTCGGCTGGCGGTTCAGCAAAGCAAGGGCGAGATCGTCGTTTTCAGGCGGTACTACCATTGCGTGGTAAAGTAATTAATACGGAGAAAGCAAAGCTTGCTGATATTTTTAAGAATGAAGAGATTAATACAATTATTTATGCAATTGGCGGCGGTGTAGGAAATGAATTCGCTGTTGAAGATATTAACTACGATAAAGTTGTTATTATGACCGATGCAGATACGGATGGAGCTCATATTCAAGTATTGTTATTAACGTTCTTCTACAGATATATGAAGCCACTTATCGAAGCCGGTAAAGTGTTTATCGCACTTCCTCCTTTATACAAGGTAAGTAAAGGGAAAGGTAAGAGTGAGGTAATTGAATACGCTTGGTCAGATGAGGAATTAGACGGTGTAACGAAAAAAGTTGGCAAAGGCTATATGTTACAACGTTATAAAGGACTTGGTGAAATGAATGCGGATCAATTATGGGAAACAACAATGAATCCTGAAACGCGTACATTAATTCGCGTGAAAATTGATGATGCAGCAAGAGCAGAGCGTCGCGTTACAACATTAATGGGCGATAAAGTAGAACCGCGCCGTAAATGGATTGAACGTAATGTACAGTTTGGTATGCAAGAAGAAGGAAATATTTTAGAAAATGAAATGATTATGGAGACGGAGGTGGAATAACATGCAAGCAGAGAAGTTTCATGACCTCCCGCTTGAAGACGTGTTAGGTGACCGCTTTGCACGTTATAGTAAATATATTATTCAAGATCGTGCACTTCCAGATGCACGTGATGGCTTAAAGCCAGTACAAAGACGTATTTTATATTCTATGTATGTAGAAGGTAATGTACATGATAAAGCGTTTCGTAAATCAGCTAAAACAGTAGGTAATGTTATTGGTAATTATCATCCACATGGAGATTCCTCTGTATATGAAGCAATGGTTCGCTTAAGCCAAACTTGGAAAGTACGTAATGTTTTAGTTGAAATGCATGGTAATAACGGTAGTGTTGATGGGGACCCAGCGGCAGCGATGCGTTATACGGAAGCTCGTTTATCACCAATCGCATCTGAATTATTACGTGATCTTGATAAAGAAACAGTTGAATTCGTGTCAAACTTTGATGATACGAGTGAAGAACCGGTTGTATTACCAGCAGCGTTCCCGAATTTATTAGTAAACGGATCTACAGGAATTTCCGCTGGTTATGCAACAGAAATTCCTCCGCATCATCTTGGAGAAGTTATTGACGCTACAATGATGCGTATTGATAAGCCAAATAGTACTGTTGATGATTTATTAACAGTTATGAAAGGACCAGATTTCCCAACAGGCGGTATTATTCAAGGGATTGATGGTATTAAAAAGGCGTATGAAACAGGAAAAGGTAAAATTATTATTCGCGGAAAAGCAGAAATTGAAACAGTGCGCGGTGGGAAACAACAAATTGTAATCACTGAAATTCCTTACGAAGTGAATAAGGCAAACCTTGTAAAGAAAATGGATGAATTACGTCTAGATAAAAAGTTAGATGGCATTGCTGAAGTACGTGATGAGACGGATCGTACTGGTTTACGAATCGTTGTTGAATTAAAGAAAGAAGTAAACGCCGAAGGTATTTTAAATTATTTATATAAAAATACAGATTTACAAATTCCATATAACTTTAATATGGTAGCGATCAATAATCGCCGTCCAACACTTATGACATTACCGAAAATTTTGGATGCTTATATTGGACATCAAAAAGAGGTTATTACGAGACGTTCACAATATGAATTAAGAAAAGCAGAAAATCGTCAACATATTGTAGAAGGTTTAAAGAAGGCATTATCGATTTTAGACCAAGTAATCGAGACAATTCGAGCTTCAAAAGATAAACGTAATGCGAAAGATAATTTAAGTGCAAAATTTGGCTTTACAGAAGCACAAGCAGAAGCAATTGTATCCTTGCAATTATATCGCTTAACGAATACAGACATTACGGCGTTACAAGAAGAAGCAGATGAGCTTAATAAGAAAATTCTAGAGCTACAGTCAATTTTACAAAGTGAAAAAAGATTACTTCAAGTCATTAAAACTGATTTGAAGAGAGTTAAGAAAACATATAGTGATGATCGCCGTGCTATTATTGAAGAACAAATTGAAGAAATTAAAATAGACGTAGAAGTGATGATTCCACAAGAAGATGTCATCGTTACTGTAACGAAAGAAGGATATGTGAAACGTACTGGATGGCGCTCACATAATGCATCAAACGGCAAAGACTTCGGTATGAAAGAGGGTGACATCTTACTTGAACGATTCGATACGAATACGACTGAAACAGTTCTTTTATTCACAAGTAAAGGGAACTATATATATCTTCCAGTATACGAAATGCCAGATATTCGTTGGAAAGATTTAGGTCAGCACGTTGCAAATATCGTTTCACTCGACCGAGATGAAACGATCATTTGGGTAACGGTTGTACCGAACTTTGAGGAAGAAAAACGATTTATCGTATTTGTAACACGAAATGGTATGATAAAGAAAACAGAATTAAATCAATATAAAGTTCAGCGTTATTCAAGGGCATTCGTTGCTGTAAACTTGAAAAAAGGTGATGAAGTTGTCGATATATTTGCGACAGATGGAACGAGTGATATCGTTCTTGCTACACATGGTGCATATGCACTTATTTTCCATGAAGATGAAGTAAGTCCAGTCGGTGTAAGAGCTGCTGGTGTGAAAGCAATTAATTTAAAAGAAGATGACTATGTCGCTTCTGGTAAACCGTTAAATGGTGACAAAGATCAACTTATTCTCGTAACGCAGCGCGGTGCTGTAAAACGTCTAAAAGCATCAGAAATTGAGAAATCAACGAGGGCGAAACGAGGTCTTGTTATTTTCAAAGAGTTAAAACGTAATCCATACCGCATTGTCGGTATTGAAATTGTTCGGGACGATGAATTAGTTTATATGAAGACAGAGAAAAATATTGTAGAAGAGATTGATCCGAAAGCGTATCGAAATAAAGACCGGTATAGTAATGGTAGCCTAGTGCTAGATGTTAATGATACTGGTGAAGTAGTAGAAACGTGGACGAAAAAACGACCGGAGTAAAGTGAAACTATAATCAGTGGGGATTTTGTTCATCCCCACTGATTATTAGTTGAACCAATCGGACTTTAACGGGCAGTTGGTCTCCCATCTAACTCCTTCGCGGTCGGGAGCCTTACTGCCCGTTCAATCGGGTTAAAAAAAACATCTTGCTATGAATAGTAGCAAGATGCTTTTTTCTAGGCAATTTATTATGTAAATAATAATAATCTTGTTATAATAACTGGATGAAATCGTTCTCATAAAGCGAAACTTTAATCAATGGGGATTTTCTTTATCCCCACTGATTATTAGTTGAACCAATCGGGCTTTAACGAGCAGTTGACTCCTCACCTAATTTCTTAGCTTTCGCTGGATTTTGAGTTAGGAATCTTACTGCCCGTTAAAGCTGGACAAATGGAGGGGCAACATGAAAAAAATAGGTGTAGGGATTGTAGGATTTGGTTTTTCTAGTACGACATTTCATATCCCACTATTACAAACAATAGAAGAATATGATATTCGTGCTGTATTATCCTCAAAAGAAGAGGTAGTAAAAGAAACATTACCAAACGCTAATGTTGTTAGTACAATTGATGAATTGGTGAAGCGAGCTGATGTTGACTTAGTTGTTATTACATCACCTAATACAACTCATTTTCCATATGTAAAAGAAGCAATTTTAAACGGTAAGCATGTTGTTGTAGAAAAACCATTTGTTGTTTCAATTGAAGAAGGGGAAGAGCTTATTTCATTAGCAGAGCAGCATAATGTAATGTTAAGCGTATATCATAATCGTCGTTTTGATAATGATTTCTTAACAATTAAGAAATTGTTAGGAGAAAACAGAGTAGGGAATGTATACGCATATGAATCAAATTTTGATCGTTTCCGTCCACATGTGCGTGATCGATGGAGAGAAAAAAATCTACCAGGTTCCGGTATATTATACGATTTAGGATCGCATTTAATTGACCAAGCGTTATCAATATTTGGGAAACCAGATGCGATAAGTGCAGATGTAATAAAACAACGACCAGGTGCAGAGGTGGATGATTATTTCCACATAGTACTGCATTACGGAGCTAAACGTGTCATTTTACGTAGTAGCAGTTATGTGAAAAAAGCTGGACCGCATTTTATAGTGCATGGAGAGAAAGGTTCTATCGTGAAGTACGGTATGGATTCGCAGGAAGAGCAATTAAAAAATGGAATGAAGCCAGGTGATAATGGTTATGGAGTAGATGATGAAGAGAATTTTGCTACTTTAGAAACAGAAGAAAGCTTAGAGCACATTCCAACAGAAGTCGGTTGTTATGACAATTATTATAAAGGTGTACGAGATAGTATATTAAATGGTGAGAAACTACCTGTAACAGCAAAAGAAGGCTTAGATGTTATTAAACTGATTCAATTAGCGATTGAAAGCAGTGAAAAGGGTAGAGTCATTTCTATAAAATAAAAAAGACACGAAATTCGTGTCTTTTTTATTAGGAATATGTGAATATGATTAATTATTTAGTTTAGTCGTTTATCATACATTAATTGGATTTGTATGCCATAAGGATCTTCAATAATACCATATGCTTCACTAAATATATTTTTTTCTAGGGGAGAGATTATTTTCACATGCTTATCGGAAATTAAATTATTATAAAACCTTTGTATTTCTTCTAAATTAGCGCTTTGAATGCAAAGTGACATGTTATTTCCAACGTTATAACGTTCATTAGGCTTCATTGTATCTTCTGCTATCATTAGCTTTGTATTCCCAATTTGTAAAACAGAGTGAGCAATATGATCTTTATTTTCACTTTTAATTTTAAAAGAACTATCTTTTTTCGCCAGTTCTTCATACGTAACAACCATTAACTTTTTGGCTTCTAAATGACGTGTATAAAAGTTAATTGCCTCCTTTGCTTGCCCATTCATTGAAAGAAAAATAGCTATTTCTAATGTCATAAATATATAACTCCTTTATTAGTTGATAATTATAATATAGATTAAAAGGGTTTCAATACATGACACCTTTTTGGGAGGGAAATATGAAAAAAACGGAACGAATAAATGATATGCTTATTTTCTTAAATAATAAAAGATATTTTAATTTAAAAGATTTAATGGTTAGATATGATATTTCTAAAAGTACCGCTTTGCGAGATATTCAATCATTGGAAGAAATAGGTGTACCCATATATTCTGAATTGGGTAGAAATGGAAGTTATAAAATTATAGAAAATAGTGTTTTATCGCCAATTTATTTTAGTGTGGATGAAATGTATGCCTTATATTTTTCAATTCTTACGCTAAATGGATACAAGACAAAACCATTTAATGTAGAAAGTATTGCGCTTGAAAATAAATTTAAACATGTATTACCTGATAATGCGAGTAAAAATATTTCAATTATGGAACGAACGCTTTCCTTTGAAGTAACAAATCATAGTAATTTTAGTCCGTTCTTAAAAGAAATTTTACAGGGGATTTTTGCTGAGCGAGTTTATCATTTAACATATTTAAAAAAAGGTGAGGAGAAAGCATTGGTTGCCCAATTTATTCGAATAGAATCTAAATTTGGCCAGTGGTATGCTAAAATCTTTAATTTTGAGACGAATAATGTTCAAATAATTAGATGTGATAAAATTCTTTCTATTGTGGAAACGAGCAATATTAATCCAAAAAATCTTGAAGAATTATTAAGTTATCTTACTACTTTTCACAGAAAGCCGGATGCAATTAATTTTAGCGTCATTGTTAATCAAAAAGGAAAAGACATTTTTGATAAAGAGAATTACCCTTCCATGAGGATGCAAAAGGAAAATGAAAATTACATTATAACAGGCTATTTTAACAAGCAAGAATTTGATTTTATTTCAAATTATTTTCTGAATTTCGGTGAAACGATTATTTCAATTCAGCCTGTTATGCTAAAAGAGTTAATCTATAATAAGGTGTTATCTATAAAGAAGCATTTAACTTCTTTAAGATAAAGTTAGTTTTAGACATTTTTTGATATGAAAAAGCCCTTGCGATTTAAATATCCAAAGGGCTTTTTGGTAATTCTATTTGTTCTTTAGAAAAATTATTTTTCTGGGACGGAGAGTCCATAAAAGAACATCGTAACGATATCTTGTATATGTTTTTCACGATCTCCTTCAAGAAGTTGTGCTCCAAATTCATCACCTAATTTTGTAAACATTTGAATGTAAAGTAACATCATTTCTTTAGTAAGGTGAGGATTAATTTCGTTTTTGCGCTGCGCTCGTTCTAATATTTCTAAATACCAGGGCAGGATTTTTTCATTTTGATAACTATAAATAAACTTCCGGAGTTCTTCGTCCCTTTGCATTATTTGTAGTAACATATCAGGTTGAAATAACCCGCCAGTATTCATTTTTCTTACAATCATTTTTTGCATCATATCATGAAAAGGTAATTTTTCTTCTGCAAGCTCTTTATAATATTGAAATTCAGATATGATAAATTCTTGTATAAGCTCCCTAAATAACGCATCTTTACTTCCGAAATGATTATAAATTGTAACTTGAGAAACGTTCGCTTCTTTTGCGATATGTTCTATTTTCACTTCATTAAATCCACGTTCTGAAAATAATACGAATGCTGCTTCTTTAATGGCACGTTTTTTCTTTTCTTTTACTCTTTCAAATCCGTTCAATGCAATCACCTCACTTAAAATATACAAGAAAAAATAATGGAAAACAATAATTTTGAAATATGGACTAATAAATATTTCAAAAAGTTGTTGCGAATATGAAAGATGAGGAGTACAATGATTTTGAAATATCACATATTAAATATTTCAAAAAATGAGGTGGAATTATGATTTCAGTTCAGGATGTCACAAAACAGTTTTCGAATGGAAAAGGTTTGTTTCATATTACATTTGATGTAAAAGAGGGAGAAGTATTTGGTTATTTAGGACCGAATGGTGCCGGGAAATCAACGACGATTCGTAATTTAATGGGATTTATAAAACCGACAGCTGGTAAAGCGACAATTTTTGGATTAGATTGTTGGAATGAAGCAGCGAAAATTCAAAGGGAAGTTGGTTATCTACCGGGTGAAATTTCTTTTATTGAAGGAATGAACGGATTAGAGTTTTTAAAATTAATGCAAGGAATGCGTGGATTAAAGGATACGACAAGACGAGATGAACTGATAGATCGTCTGCAATTTGATGTGAAAACACCGATTCGCAAAATGTCTAAAGGAATGAAGCAAAAAGTGGGGATAGTTGCTGCATTTATGCACGATCCAGAGGTGTTAATTTTAGATGAACCAACATCTGGACTTGATCCACTTATGCAGCAAGTATTTATAGAATTAATATTAGAGGAAAAGCAAAGAGGAAAAACAATCCTAATGTCATCACATATTTTCACTGAAATTGAGCGTACGTGTGATCGAGTAGCGATTATTAAAGATGGTCGACTCGTAACGGTTGAAAATATTCACGATTTACAAAGTATGAGACGACAGGTAATAGATGTAACCGTATCATCGCAAGAAGAGATTGAATCTCTTACAAAGTGTAATTTGCAATTTGAAGTGGTAAAAGGTAGAGAGGCATCTATCATTGTACAAGGAAACTATCAAACTGTTTTACAAACAATTTCAAACTATAATGTAACGGCACTTCAAACGAGAGCGATGGATTTAGAACATTTATTTATGCATTATTACGATAAGAAAGAAGGGGTAACGCATGAATAAGCAATTATTTTTAGCTAGTTTGAAAGAAACACAAAAAAATATTTTGAGTTATGCGTTTGGTGCGGCTTTATATTTGTGGTTATTAATTTGGATATTCCCGTCAATGGTATCAGCGAAAGGGCTAAATGAACTAATAGCTGCCATGCCTGATAGTGTGAAAAAAATCGTTGGTATGGAAAGTCCGATTCAAAACGTAATGGATTTTTTAGCTGGTGAATACTATAGTCTATTGTTTATTATCATTTTAACAATTTTTTGTGTAACAGTTGCAACACATTTAATTGCTCGTCATGTAGATAAAGGAGCAATGGCATACTTGTTAGCAACACCTGTATCTAGAGTGGAAATTGCTATTACACAAGCTGCTGTTCTCATATTGGGACTTCTGATTATTGTATCTGTTACGTATGTAGCTGGGTTAGTAGGTGCAGAATGGTTTTTACAAGATAATAACTTAAATAAAGAATTATTTTTGAAGATAAATGTAGTCGGAGGGCTCATATTTTTAGTCGTTAGTGCGTATTCATTTTTCTTTTCTTGTATATGTAATGACGAAAGAAAGGCACTAAGTTATTCAGCGAGTTTAACTATCTTATTTTTCGTATTGGATATGGTAGGTAAATTAAGTGATAAGTTAGAGTGGATGAGAAGTCTATCATTATTCACGCTGTTTCATCCGAAAGAAATTGCTGAAGGAACGTATAATATATGGCCGGTAAGTATAGGTTTAACTGCTGGAGCACTTTGTATTTTCATAGTAGCAATTGTAGTTTTTAAGAAGAGGGATTTACCGTTGTAAAGTAGAAAGTCCACTGAGAAAGTGGGCTTTTTTTATTTGTAAATTAAATCTAGTATGTTTATTACATAACACTTATAAAGGATATTTGTCTTTTTATTTACAAAAATATTCAAAAAAATGAACCTTTTCCTAGGTTCCTACGTCTAATACATGTAAAGTTAAATTTGAAGTGAGGATGAAACAGGAGGAGCAATTGTGAAAGTAATCCCTTTATATAAAATGATTATAAAAGAAGAAACCGATGTTTCTTTAGCGAAAAAAGGCGATCATGAAGCCTTTATAACGCTTATACATACAGAAAAAGTGAAGATGTATCGAATAGCAAAGGCGATGTTACGTGATGAGACAAATATAGAGGACGCGATACAGACAACAATTTTAAAAGCTTATGAAAATATAAAAAAACTAAAAAAAGAAGAGTTTTTTCAAACTTGGTTAATTCGAATTTTAATGAATGAGTGTAACAATATTATTAGAGCGTATAAAAATGTAATTGTGACAGAAGAGAATGATTACAATATGAGTGCGTGTGATCAGTATGAAGATATAGATTTGTATAATGCGATTCAATCGTTACATGAAGAATTAAGAGCTGTTACGGTGCTTTATTACTATGAAGATATGAATCAAGATAGTATTGCGAAGCTGTTAGAAATACCGAAAGGAACAGTGAAATCAAGATTATCGCGTGCGAGGGAACAACTACAAAAACGATTAAAGATGGAATAGGGGGTGTAAAGGGTGGATAGTGAAAAATTATTTGATGAGAAATTAAAAAAGAGAATAAAAAATGAAAATGTTATAGTACCTCCAGAGTTAAATGAGAAGATTAATGGTACACTACATAATCTTCAGGTAAAAAAGAAGAGTTACAAAATCCATATGATGATAATTAGTGCAGCGGTTTGTATACTTTCAGTGGTATCTATGTCTGAGTTTTCTATACAAAGTTTCGCGCAAAACGGTGGAGTATTTGAATATGTAAAGAAAAAAGCGTTTTCTGATTATGAAAATGAAGAAGAAATAAAATCAAATGTACATTATCCAGATAAAGAAAAGATTCATCAAAAGATGCTAGATTCTATTGATTATTTTAAAAATAGTTCAGGACAATTTGAGGAATATTCTAGCTCATCAAGAATTGCTACAACATATAAGTATGCAATTGATACGGAAAAACAAAGAGGTATCTCTTCGAAAGAAGATAAACTAGCGAAAAAACGAACAATTATATATAACGAGGGCAAGAAAAAAGAGTTTGATGATGAGAAGTATACCTATAAAGAGACAAAATGGAACCCGAAAGAAAGAAACAATGAATTATTAAAGTTAAATCCTACGGAAAGGTTATTGAGAAAATCAGGTGAAAAAAAGCGATATGATGATGAATATGTAGGACTAGCGAAATATAGTATTCAATCAGAATTCGCAGATTTGTTAATTCGATATAAAGATTGGAATTATAAAGAAACGAAATATCTTGGATTAGATTGTTACAAAATTGAAGGAGTCATCAATATAGAGATGCCTGTTAGCACCTCTGAAGATTTAAGAGGGAAATTCGAAATGGTTGTGGAGAAAAATACAGGGATTATGTTGAAATTTCTTAGTTTTCAAGAAGGCTTGATTCAATATTCACTTACGACAGAATGGATACAAATAGATAAGGGATTGAAAGAAAGTATGTTTCAAAAGGATAGCGCTAAATATGAAAAACATATTGGATGAATAGAAACAGGAGGAGAGTAAATGGGGAATCATTCATCTTTAAGGGAAGAGAAAAATAAGCAAAAATATAAAAAGAAAACGATAATAAGTTTACTACTAGCGGTATTGCTATTTGGTGGAATTGGCTATGGAGCCTATGTATATATGAAAACTTCTAGTCTCGTACAAAAATCTAATTTGAATTTAGCACGAGGTGAAAAATCCAATTTACGTGAGAAATCTGTAAAGCCAATTGCAAATCATGTTTCACTTTTAATTATGGGAATTGATGAAAATCAAGAACGACAAAAGGAGTATAATGGTGCATTTCATACAGATGCATTATTGTTAGCGACTTTTAATAAAGACGATAAAACAGTGAAATTAACGAGCATACCGCGTGATACATATACATACGTTCCAGTTGAAAAGAAAAAAGATAAAATAACCCATGCATATGGAAGTGGTTTCGTTAAAAATGGTAAAGATGGAGGACCGCAAGCTTCTGTGGAAGCGGTAGAAAAATTGTTACAGGTGCCCGTTGATTATTTTGTGAAATTTAATTTTGGTTCCTTTACTAAAATTGTTGATGGGTTAGATGGTATTGAAGTAGATGTCCCAGTTGAATTTACGGAGCAAAATAGTAAAGATGAACCTGATGCGATTCATTTGAAAAAAGGATTGCAAAAATTAAATGGGGAAGAAGCACTTGCACTAGCAAGAACGCGCCATATTGATAGTGATGCGATGAGAGGGCAGAGGCAACAACTTGTTATTGAATCGATTTTAAGTAAATTAAAAAGTGTAGGATCGATTACGAAGCTAGAAAAAATAGTTGAGGCAGTTGACGACGATTTTAAAACAAACTTAGTAATGGATGATATTTTATCTTTTTATAAATACGGTTTAAACGGTTCAGTTGAAAAAATACAACTAGCTGGTGATGATTTATATTTACCTAATGGTCCAAATGGGCAACGTGTATATTATTATAATCCTAATAAAAAAGATTTGCAGAGTTTGAGTAATACTCTTAGAACACATCTAGGGTTAAGTGAAAAGCAAATTGAGGAGAATTAAAGCAGACGTAATGTCTGCTTTTTATTGTGTATAATAGTATGTCATTTATTTTTAAATGTTATATACTATTTTCAAATTAAAGATAATAGTGTAACATAAAATTGTGGTTTAAGTTAAATAGCAAGGGGGCTATCACATAGAATAAATGTTATTGCTTAACATAGTTTGGGAGAAATGAAAATACAGGGGAGTAGCAAAAATGAGAATTGCAAAGAATTTAACATTCCAAGTTATTGTGGCCATTATTTGTGGTATTGCAGTAGGGGCAATTTGGCCGAGTGTTGGACAACAAATGAAGCCAATTGGTGAAACATTCATCAATATGATTAAAATGGTTATTGCACCGATTATCTTTTTAACAATTGTGCTCGGTATTGCAAGTATGGGAAGTATGAAAAAGGTAGGCCGTGTTGGTGGGAAGGCACTATTATATTTTGAAATTGTTACAACAGCGGCTTTAATTATTGGTATCATCGTAGCGAATGTTGTGCGTCCCGGAGACGGATTAGATCCCTCAAAACTAAAGGGCGGAGATGTTTCGCAATATGTACAAAGCGGACAAGAAATGAAATGGATGGATTTCTTTTTACATATCGTGCCGTCTAACATGTTTGAAGCATTCGCCAAAGGTGATATTTTACAAGTTCTGTTCTTCTCCATTTTATTCGGCGCAGGGTTAACGATGTTAGGGAAAAATGGACAACCGGTTATTGACTTTTTTGAAAGATTATCGAAAGTATTTTTTAACATTTTATCAATTGTAATGAAATTAGCACCGGTTGGAGCATTCGGTGGGATGGCATTTACAATTGGGAAGTATGGTTTAAGCACGCTCATACCACTTGGCAAATTAATGATTTGTGTATATGCGACAATGGCATTATTTGTTTTTATTGTTTTAAATTTTATTTGTAAACTGTACAAATTTAGTTTGTGGAAATATTTAGCTCACATTAAAGAAGAATTACTCATTGTTCTCGGGACATCGTCATCAGAATCAGTACTGCCGCGAATGATGACAAAGATGGAAGACTTGGGATGTTCGAAGCCAGTAGTAGGTTTAGTCATTCCGACAGGATACTCATTTAATTTAGATGGAACGACAATTTATTTATCGATGGCTACTATATTTTTAGCTCAAGTCTTTCATGTCGATCTTTCACTAGGTCAACAATTAACTATAATAGCTATTTTATTAGTTACATCTAAAGGTGCAGCAGCAGTAACTGGTGGAGGTTTTATTGTGCTAGCATCTACTTTATCTGCAATGAATGTTATCCCATTAGAAGGTTTAGCGCTATTACTTGGTGTAGATCGTTTCATGTCAGAAGCACGTGCTATCGTTAATTTAATTGGTAACGGTATTGCAACTGTAGTTGTTGCAAAAAGTGAAAATGAATTTGATGATGAGAAGTATACGAAAGTAATAGAGGAAATGAAAAGAGAAAAAATAGCCGGGTAAAAAGTCAGTTTTGCTGACTTTTTTTATTTTTGTAGGAAAGGAGTTTCTAAAAATATACATTATTTATTAACAAGAGCTCATAGATATTTAATGTGTAAATATGATAAATACCATTAAAGTGGTACATTTATATGAAAGAGAAATAGAATTTGAAGATCATATGGAATTTTTATGAATATTACTGTAAGAAAATAATTTTTTAAAAATTTTCAATAATAATACTTTACAAATTTTAAAAAATTAGTAGAATAAGAAGTAGTAAGAATCGTCTGATAAATATATAGAGAAAAACAGAATTATCAGAAAATTCTTGAATAGCTATCGTTTAGAATTAGGGAGGGTACAGAAAATGAAAAAGAAACAAATGAAAAAACTAACAGCAGTTGTAGCACCGGTTTTAGCAATGAGCATGGCGTTAACAGCATGTTCTACATCAGGTGGAGATAAGAAGACAAGCACAAATTCTAGCTCTGGTGGAGATAGTAAGTCAGGGGAAAAATTAGCAACGAAACAAGTGCTGAATCGAACAGTAACACAAGAAATTCCAACTATGGATTCTTCTAAATCAACTGATACAGTATCTTCACAAATGCTTGGTAATACGATGGAGGGTTTATATCGTCTTGATAAAGACAATAAGCCGATTCCAGCAGCGGCAGAATCTAGTACGAAAAGTGAAGATGGTAAAAAATATACGTTCAAACTACGTAAAGATGCAAAATGGTCAAATGGAGATCCAGTAACTGCAAAGGATTTCGTATATGCTTGGCAACGTCTGTTAGATCCAAAAACGGCTGCTGAGTATGCATTTATTGCATTCCCGATTAAAAATGCAGAAGTAGTAAATAAAGGAGAAAAACCTGTAACTGAATTAGGTGTGAAGGCGGTAGATGATCTTACACTTGAAGTTGAGTTAGAGCAAGCGGTACCGTACTTCTTAAATTTAGTAGCATTCCCATCATATTATCCATTAAACGAAAAGTTTGTTAAAGAAAAGGGCGAGAAGTTCGGTTTAGAGGCTGATACAACTGTCTATAACGGACCGTTCGTTCTTAAAGATTGGAAGCATGAACAAGGATGGCAATTAAAGAAAAATGATCAATATTGGGATAAAAAGACTGTAAAACTTGAAGAAGTTAACTTTAGTGTTGTTAAAGAGGCTGCAACTTTAGTCAATCTATATGATAGCGGTCAAGTTGACTTTGCTTTATTAAATGGAGAGTTCGTTGATAAATATAGAAGCAAGAAAGATGAATTTGGCACATATTCACAAGTGAGTACGTATTTCATTCGTATGAACCAAAAACGTGATGGACAAGACACGCCATTAAAGAGCAAAAAATTACGTGAAGCAATTGCGCTATCAATTGATAAAAAGAATTTAGCAAATGTAATTTTAAATGATGGATCAAAAGAAGCTGACTTCTTAGTACCAAAAGGATTAGCAACGGGACCAGACGGTAAAGATTTCCAAGAAACATTTAAAAACGGTTTGAAACCAAATCCTAAAAAAGCTGCTGCAGCTTGGGAAGAAGCGAAAAAAGAACTTGGAAAAGATCAAGTTACAATCGAATTCTTAAACTACGATACTGGTAATGCGAAAAAAGTTGGCGAATATATTAAAGATCAGATTGAGAAAAACTTAAAAGGTGTAACAGTTAATATTAAACTTCAACCATTTAAGCAAAAACTAAAATTAGAAACTGAACAACAATATGATATTTCGTATGGCGGATGGAATCCGGATTATGCAGATCCAATGACGTTCTTAGATATGTTTGAGACTGGACATTCACATAACCAAATGAGCTTCTCTGACCCTAAATATGACGGCATGGTGAAAAAAGCTGGGACGGAATTAATGAGTGATGCGAAAAAACGTTGGGAAGAGTTAGGAAAAGCTGAAAAAACATTACTTGAAGAAGATGTAGCGATTGTACCTTTATACCAACGTGGAGATTCTTATGTTTTACAACCAAATGTAAAAGGTGTAGTAAAACACAATATCAGTCCAGAATTCAGCTTTAAGTGGGCATATGTAACTGAAAAATAATAGAGTTGAAAAAGCATTTAAAAGTGGCTTAGCTACTTTTAAATGCTTTTTTTGTGAGCTTAAAATACTAATTTTTAGCATGGTTAAATAGAGGAGAATAAGGTGTATAGTATGTACATATAGTAGATGGGAGATAAATCCTACTAAAAAAATCAGAATATTTAAAATAAGAATATTTGCAATTAGGGAAAAAAGAGTAGAATGACATTAGTTGTAATCTTCTAAAAAAAGTCTTTAGTAAGGGGTCTCTCAAGGGTTGGTAATGTACATATAATTAGGGAGGGTACAAAAATGAAGAGAAAAAAATGAAAAAGTTAACGGCAGTTGTAATACCAGTTTTAGCGATGAGTGTTGCATTGACAGCATGTTCTGGATCAGGTGGGGAAAAGAAAACGACTACTACATCAAATAGTGGGGAAGAAAAAAATCTGATATTAAATATGCAGCGAAACAAGTATTAAATCGTACGGAAAACCAAGAAATTCCGACGATGGATACTTCTAAATCTACTGATACATTAGGTGCGCAAATTTTAGGGAACACGATGGAAGGCCTATATCGCCTTGATAAAGATAATAAGCCAATTCCAGCAGCGGCAGAGTCTAGTACGAAAAGCGAGGATGGCAAAAAATATACATTTAAACTACGTAAAGATGCAAAATGGTCAAACGGTGATCCTGTAACAGCGAAAGATTTCGTATATGGATAGCAACGCTTACTTGATAAAAATACAGCGGCAGAATATGCGTTTATCGCTTTCTATATTAAAAATGCAGAAGCAATTAATAAAGGTGAAAAACCTCTAACAGATTTAGGAGCAAAAGCGGTAGATGATTATACACTAGAAGTAGAATTAGAAAAGCCAGTACCGTATTTCTTGAATTTAATGGCATTCCCATCGTACTATCCTTTAAATGAAAAGTTCGTAAAAGAAAAAGGAGATAAGTTCGGTTTAGAAGCAGATACAACGTTGTATAACGGACCGTTCGTTATGTCTTCATGGAAACATGAACAAGGTTGGCAGCTAAAGAAAAATGATAAGTACTGGGATAAAAAGACTGTGAAATTAGAAGAAATTAACTATAGTGTAGTAAAAGAGGTTGCAACGAAAGTAAACTTATATGATACAGGATCAATTGATTTTACATTACTATCAGGAGAGTTTGTAGATAAATATAAATCGAACAAAGAAGAATATGGTGAGTATGCGGAATCAAGTACATTCTTCTTACGTTTAAATCAAAAACGTAACGGAAAAGATACGCCTTTAAAGAGCAAAAAACTTCGTGAAGCAATTGCATTATCAGTTGATAAAAAAGGCTTAGCGAACGTTATTTTAAATAACGGTTCAAAAGCAACAGATCAATTAGTACCAAAAGGGCTTGCGACAGGGCCTTATGGTGAAAATTACCAAGATGCATTTAAAAATGGTCTAAAATATGATCCGAAAAAAGGTGCAGCAGCTTGGGAAGCAGCGAAAAAAGAACTTGGAAAAGATCAAGTTACAATTGAATTGCTAAGCTATGATGATGGAACTGCGAAAAAGATTGCTGACTATGTAAAAGATCAAATTGAGAAAAATTTAAAAGGTGCAACAATTAATACGAAAATTCAGCCGTTCAAACAAAAATTAAAATTAGAAACTGCGCAAGATTATGAAATTCCTTATGCAGGTTGGAGTCCAGACTATGCGGATCCAATGACATTTATTGATATGTTTGAATCGAAGAGCCCGTACAACCAAATGAGTTATTCAAATCCAAAATACGATGAAATGGTAGGAAAAGCAGGTAATGAATTAATGAGTGATGCGAAAAAACGCTGGGAAACGTTAGGGAAAGCTGAGAAATTATTCCTTGAAGAAGATGCAGGGTCAGTTCCTTTATATCAAACAGGAAGATCGTACGTAATGAAACCGAATGTAAAAGGAATTGTGAAACATAACATCAGTTCAGAATATAGCTTTAAGTGGGCGTATGTAACTGAGGATGGCGGAAAAAATAAAGTGAAATGCTTTTTAGTATGTATAAGGGAATAAATCTCGTTAGCCTATTGAGAATCGGATAGGTAATAAAGAAGGTTCTATCCGAGGAAATTAGAGAGGTCAGTAAGTAGTAAGAAAGATGAATGATAGTAAGAGACCTCATGCTAATAAGAAAAATATAGAACGTAGTAATAGAGTGGAATAAGGGAATGGATGTTTACATATAGTAGACGGGGGATAATTCATATAGTAGTTAAAACAACAAGTTACTATCATAAAAAAATAAATTTTTAGAAAATTTACAAAAATACTTTACAAAACTAGAAAAAACAGTAGAATATTAATTAATAAGAATTTTCTGATAACGAAAGTTAGTAGGGAATCTCTAAATGTTAATAGCGTACATATAATTGGGGAGGGTACAAAAATGAAGAGAAAAAAGATGAAAAAATTAACAGCGGTAGTAGCACCAGTTCTAGTAATGAGTATGGCATTAACAGCTTGCTCTGGATCTGGGGAAAAAGATAAAGCAAGCACAACACCAAAAAGCGGTGAAAAAGAAGGCGGAAAGCTAGCGGCGAAGCAAGTGCTTAATTTAACAGAGTCTCAAGAGATTCCATCTATGGACTCTGCTAAAGCGACAGACCAAGTATCGTTTCTCGCTTTAAACAACGTAATGGAAGGTTTGTATAGACTTGATAAAGATAATAAAGCAACACCAGGGGTTGCTGAATCATATAAAAAGAGTGATGACGGTAAAAAATATACATTTACATTAAATAAAAATGCAAAATGGTCAAATGGAGAGTCTGTAACAGCAAAAGATTTCGTGTTTGCTTGGAAACGTGCGATAGATAAAAATACAGCAGCAGAATATGCATACATTATGTTTGATTTAAAAAATGCACAAGCGATTAATGAAGGAAAAGCTGAACTAGATACGTTAGGAGTAAAAGCTGTAGATGACTATACGTTAGAAGTAGAATTAGAAAATCCAGTTCCTTACTTTGTAGAATTAACTTCATTTGGAACATTTTATCCATTAAACGAGAAGTTTGTAAAAGAAAAAGGAGAAAAGTACGGTTTAGAAGCAGATACAACGTTATACAACGGACCATTTACATTAACAGACTGGAAACATGAAGAAGGTTGGAAGTTAAAGAAAAATGCACAATACTGGGATAATAAAACAGTTAAGTTGGAAGAAATTAACTTTAATGTGGTAAAAGATAGCGGTACACGTGTCAATTTATATGAAAGTGGACAAATTGATCGCTCAGGACTTACATCTGAATTTGTTGACAAATATAAATCAAGCCCCGATTTCTTTACACAAAAAACACCGTCAACGTACTTCTTACGCTTAAACCAAAAACGTGGTGGGCAAGATACAGTGCTAAAGAGCAAAGATTTACGTTTAGCGATTGCAAAAGCGTATGATAAAAAAGGCTTAACGAATGTAATTTTAAATGATGGTTCTACACCTGCAGATTACTTAGTACCAAAAGAATTTGCTAAGAGCCCAGATGGAAAAGACTTCCGTAAAGAAAATGGAGATATTTTAAAAACAGATGTGAAAAAGGCAAAAGAGCATTGGGAAAAAGCGAAAAAAGAACTTGGAAAAGATGCAATTACAGTAGAACTATTAAACTATGATGGTGATGGTGCGAAAAAAGTAGGAGAATTCTTAAAAGGAGAACTTGAGAAAAACTTACCAGGCTTAACAGTGAATTTGAAAAACCAGCCATTTAAACAAAAGTTAAAATTAGAATCAGATCTAGATTATGATTTATCTTACGCTGGTTGGGGCCCTGACTACTTAGATCCAATGACATTCATTGATATGTTCGTTACAAATGGTCCTCATAACCAAACAGGATATTCAAATCCTAAATATGATGAAATTGTGCAAAAAGGTAAAGGCGAGCTATTAACGAAAACGAAAGATCGTTGGGATAGCTTACTGAAAGCGGAGAAAATGTTACTGGAAGATGCAGCAATTGCACCATTATATCAACGTGGTGATGCAATTGTTCAAAGAGCAAAAGTAAAAGGAATTGTTCACCACCCAGTTGGTGGAGATTACAGCTACAAATGGGCATATATCGGTGAGGAAAAATAAGCTGAGGGGGCGCGTGATGCGCCCTTTTTTTATGCACTTTTCATTCTTCCTTGAATATATAAAATAAAAAAGGGAGAATCCCATGGAACGAAATACTTACATCGATTTCTTAGCTTATTACGGAATAGGAAGTGCTCATCCTGGTGGTTTTACGTTAACAAAACAATTGCTAGCACAACTGCCTCTTAGACAAGGAGCGGATGTCCTTGAGATAGGTTGTGGTACAGGGAAAACAGCGGCTTACATGACAAAAGAATTCGGTTATAAAGTAACAGCGGTTGAAAAGAATGAAATTATGATTCAAAAAGCGAAAGATAGATGGTTGTTTGAAAGATTGAATGTACAATTGATTCAAGGTGATGCAGAGCGATTACCTTGTTTAAATGATTCATTTGAGTTTGTGCTTGGGGAATCGATACTCGCTTTTACAGATAAAGAAAGGGTTATATCAGAGTGCTATCGTGTATTACAGAAGGATGGTAAGCTTGTTGTCATTGAAATGATTATTAATACACATATTGAGAAGAGTGAGGAAGAAAAAATTGCCCAATTATATGGCATGAAAGAATTATTAACTGAGAATGAGTGGGTACAACTATTTCAGAAAGCAAATTTCAAAAGAATTACAATTGCTGGCGGTGGTACAATTGCAGAAACGATATCTAGCTATATAGAAGAGCCGGAATGGAATGTATCAACATATATTCCGAATGAGTTATATGAGGCATGGGTACAGCATGAAAATGTACGGCTTATGTACCAACATATTTTAGGGCATCGTATTTTTATATGTGAAAAATAAAGAAAAAGAGTTGGCTAAAGGTAGTCAACTCTTTACTATGTTAAATGAAAAATAATGCAGCTAAAGTAATTCCGAAGATGAAACCAAATCCAAGTTCAACGCCCCAGCCACAACCGCCACCACAGCCGCCACCACCACAATTACCGCAACCACGACCGCCACATCCACAGCTACTGAATCCACCACCGCAACCAAATCCGCAACTATCACACCTGCTAATGCCGCCGCAAAGATCACAACCACCGTTTGCATATGCGTCATAGTATCCGAATCCTGTATCAAAAGATGAGCGCTGTTGCATTGGTTCGATCCATACAGATTCATTTGTCACATCGATTATTTTGCCTAAATGAATGCGACCATCGCGATCTTCAATTCGAACAACTTTACCGAAATAACGTCGGCACGTATCATAACATCTTTGTCTATGCATGTTCTGTCCTCCTTCCCCCTTACAGTAATACGATATGTAAGGGGGACAAGTGCGGCTTGTACGAATGACCTACCTATCATAATTGTTATATGAAAGGGGAAATATAGAGAAAGGATATAGTAAGGAGGGAAAGGCAATGAAATCTACAGATCAGTTTCAAACATACGAAGTACCGTGGAAAGAATTTATAGAAGCATTGCGAGATGAAATGAAGAAACAAGTAGGAGCGGATATTATTGATACAGTAGTTTGCAATTTAGAGGATGGATTTGAAGTGTATACATATATACAGGGGGATTTAGAGTTTGAATATAAAGAAGCGCTTGAAAGAAAATACGGAAGTGATGCTAAGACTCCTAATTTGTTAACAATTATGCTATTAGCCAGCATTTATAATACGAGTGAAGCGAATATACGCTTACATGCAGATAACAAAGATAATCCAATTGTTGAAGTATATGTGAAGCAATGAAACACGCTGTGAAAGGCGTGTTTTTTATTTGTATGATAAAATATTAGAAAATTGAGAAAGAAGGTGGAGGATTGGGAATTAAACATCTTAATTTAACAGTTACAGATGTAACAGCATCTAGAGAGTTTTTAGAGAGGTATTTTGGTTTAATTTGTAGTGGAACAAGGGGGAATGCCTTTGTAGTTATGCGTGATAATGATGGATTTATACTAACTTTAATGAAGGGAAAAGAAGTTCAGTATCCAAAAACATTTCATGTAGGATTTCCACAAGGAAGTGAAGAACAAGTAGATAAGATAAATCAAAGATTGAAGAAAGATGGATTTTTGGTGGAGCCTCCTAAGCATGCCCATGCATATACATTTTACGTTGAAGCACCTGGTGGATTTACAATTGAAGTAATGTGCTAATTAAAAAATCAAACTTTTTGTTGTGTGTTTTTAATATGAAAAGTAGGAAAAGTCTGTTTTAAGTATGAAGCTTAGACAGGCTTTTTTGCTTATATAATTGGATAGAAAATGCTATAAAGAATATTACCAAGTGTATATATATGTTTACATAATAAAGTTATGGTGGGTTAGTTGTCCTAAAATACAAGTCATATATCTTGTTTCCTCTCATAAATTTAAACATAGGAATTTGTCTACAAAGGTGGCGAAGCCTCATCATGAAAATTCGAATTTGTGCCACATTCATGTTGTTTCTATTTATATGGTTACATCCTTATTGGACTTTTGCAAAAGGAGAGGAGGCAAAGGAAAGGGTCGTTTCACTTGTATATGATGATTCGGGCAGCATGAGAAATAACGATCGCTGGAAATATGCCAATTACGCTTTGCAAAGTTTAGTTGCGCTATTAGATGAAAAAGATACATTTTCTTATGTTCCAATGAGCAAGCCGAATAATCCGTTAAACATTTCGTTAACGAAGGATAAAAGGCAAACAGAAATTGAAGGAATTGGAGCGTGGAAAACGTATTTAAATACTCCTTTTAGCGCAGTAGAGACGGCGATGCAATCTATAAAAAAGGAAGCAGATATAGATGGAAAACGTGAATTTTGGCTTATTGTATTAACTGACGGGGCATTTAATGATCTAGAAAAAGATAAAGTTGGCGGAAAAGAACAAATTACACAGAAATTAGCCCAGTTTAAGAAAGAAGTGGATGCAAAAAAGATATCGTTACATCCAGTCTTAATTACGATGGAAGAAGATTTAGGACAACAAGAAAAAGAACAACTAAATACGTTCAAGGAAATATGGAAGAAAGAGATAAACGGAGTTACGATGCCGTCAAGCGGAGAGGATGGCATTGTAAAAAGTGTAAATCAAGTGGCAGCATTAGTTGCGAATCGTGATCCATTCTCCTCAGTTGAATCGATTGTAAAAACGAAAGTAGTAGGAAAGAAAGTAGAGATTACAACGCCGTTCCCATTAAAGCGTATGACGCTTGTACGACAATCGCCTTCGCTGTCTAATTATCAGGTCACACAAATTTCGAAACCATTACAGTTACAGTCTTCTTTTTCCATACATGCACCCGGAGAAGCGAAATTATTCGGAAATATAGTTCATATAAGCACGGAAAATCAGGAAGTCATTAAACCAGGAACATATACGATAGAAGTGGATCGGGATATTGAGAAAGAAGGATTGCAAGTACTTGTTGAACCAGCGCTTAACTATACGGTTTCTACTTATGACAAAGATGATAATAGTCAAAAAAATGTTGAACAAATGTACGAAGGTGTTACTGCTGTTATTGAAGCAAAGCCTACTGAGTTACCAATTCAGTCTTCTTACTTTCAAGCAGAAGTAGAAATAGACGGAAAACAATATCCGATGAAGTGGAACGATAAGAGGCATGTGTTTTATTACGAAACGAAGATTGGTAAAGGGTTAGTACGTGGAAAAGTTCATATGAATATAAAGGGATTTTACAGACAGACGAAAGAATTCAAAATTGAAACAACAGAAAAGCCAAAATTATCACTTCAAACTGTTACGAAAGATTATGAAGAAAAAGTAACGAATTTAGAGAATAGTAAACCGTTTATTTTACAACCAAAGTTAGATGGTAAGCCGATGACAGAAGGGGCTGTAAAGAAACTATTAAAATCTACTGGTGTCACATCTAAACAATCAATCAACTATGAAATAAAACAACGTGGTAATCAAATTTACGTTTATCCTCGTCCTTATTACTCCGACACATTCAATTTCACAGATACTGGCACCGTAGAAGCTACCATCGTTATACAAGATGCGAAATTACAAGAAGTAAAGAAGCAAATATCACTCCATATTCAAAGTGCGCCGTTTTATGAAAAGTATGCGCTTATTTTTAAGTTTGTCATTCCTATCACTTTATTGCTGCTAGTAGTAGGCATAATCGTTTTAGGATGGATTGTTCGTCCAAGATTTCACCGGAAAGCGCTATTGTATTACGAATGGGATCAAGAAGTAGCGAAAGATTGGTTATATCAATCTGAACCAGAATTACTTCGAAATAAATGGTGGAAACATTATTTTGGTATCCCATTTCGAGCAGAAAGAAAAACTGTGCAATCCGTTACGTTTATAGCCAAGAAAGGTTCGAAATCTGTCTTTGTAGCGAAAGAGTCACAAGTAGTAGGAATGATTATTGATGGGATGTTTATAACAGAGGAAGAAGTAGGAATGGAGCATAAGACACTATATCCAAATGAACTTTTATTAATTGATAGAGGATATGGTAAGGAGATTTACAAATATGAATGTGAATAGTAGGTAGGGATAAGAGGGGAGTCTTAGCTTTCTTTCCCTTTCTTTTTAAACAAGCAAGAATAGGAAGGTGGTTCACATGACATTACAAGTTCCAACGATATTAATTGGATTAGGTGGAATCGGTAGTACTGTGACGCATCAAATATATGAAAAACTGCCTGAAGAGCGCCGAAAAAAGGTAGCGATGCACGTATTTGATACAGATGTGAATACATTGAGTAAATTTGATCATATTCGAAAGTTTAAGACACAAACGAGTTCAAGTAAAACGCCTAGAGAGTATATTGCAGGAGATCCAACGATTCCAGAGTGGTTTCCAATGGATCCAACTATACTTGATAAACCATTAACAGAAGGAGCAGGACAGTTACGCGTCATTTCACGTTTAGCGTTACGTGCTGCGATGAAAGAAGATAAATTGACGTCCTTTTGGCAAGAAATTGAGAAGATTTTTCCGGTTACAAGTGATCAAACGGAATATGGTGTGCGAGTTATTATTGTAACATCACTAGCAGGTGGAACAGGTTCGGGGATGTTTCTGCAAATTGCATTATATTTACGTGAAATGCTTCGGAAAAAACTGCAGCATCATAACATTTTAATACGCGGTGCATTTTTAATGCCTGATGTGTTAGTGAAGACGAGAACGGTTAGTGCGAAAGAATTTGAAACGGTGCAAGCAAATGGTTATGCGTCTTTAAAAGAATTGCATGCCATTACGCTCGGTTCAACTGGAGAATTATCAAAACGCGGTGGTGTAACGATTGAATTAGAATACCGTCCGGATCAAGTAGATGAGGATGGAAGAACGAATCATACGATTAAACAACATCATTTACCGTACAATTATTGTTTCTTATATGATTACGAAAACTTACATGGACACCATTTACACAATTTATCGGATTATATGGAGCAGATGGCAAATACGATTTATTTACAGTTATTTAGTCCGATGTCCACAAGTCATTTTGCACAGGAAGATAATCAAATTCAGCAATTGGCAGAATCAAGCGGGAAAGGACGATATTGCGGGGCAGGAACAGCAAAGCTCATTTATCCATATGAACATGTGTTAAAATATTGTGCTTTAAAATGGGCTGTGCAAGGTTTAGACGAATCGTGGCTTCATTTGGATCAACTCTTTCAAGAAAAGAAGCAAAGGTACGACCAAGATGTAAAACGTGGGATGCAGCGTGAAAAGCCGGAGAGAGGTAAAAGTTATTTAGAGGACTTGGAACATCTTGCTACCCGTCCAGAGCAAGCTCATATTTTCTATAGACAAATGTACAATGAAACGCGTGAAGGAGCAGAGGGGGGTAAGCTCGGAGTTGCGAAATCAAAACTGTTTTTAGAAGCTGTAGAAAGTTATGTACAACGCACGGTGCAAAAAGATGAGGAATTAAATCGTCTGCAACATGAGTGTAAAATTTCAGCTGCGAAGCTGAAAATGATGGAACAAATGAAAGGTGAAGTGGCAAGAGTGGATCATGCGGTGCGTTTATATGCGTATGCGATTCCGAGCCGTGTACATGAACATGTAACGACACTTTTATATGACATGATTGAATCAGACCGCTTTTCACCAAGTGGTTCTGAAGGGCAGTCCTATCAACTAAATACATGGTTTTTAAAGAAAACAGATCCAGTTCACCCAGTAGCAGCACGTTTTATGTTATATGAAATTCGAAAGCAGTTAGTAGAAAAAATGAATCGACTACATGAAAATAATGAACAAAAGCGTAATGTAATTCAAAACTACGATAAAAAATTTAATGTGGGTAATATCGATGGAACGGTAACGGCTGTACGCCGAGTAGAAATTGCTCAACAACAAGGCTGGTTTGGAAAAATGATTAATAATCAGCAACGTTTATTCAAAAGAGAATTTGAAGACATCGTAACGCAATATGTACACAAATTAAATGAATATCGAAAAGAAATGCTATTAGAACTTGTGTATCAATCGCTATATCAAACAGTTAATAAAATGATTCAATATTGGGAAAGGTTTTTTGATAATTTACATGAAACACGTGAAAATTTATTGTTTGAAATCCAAAAGCGCAGTAAGGAATTTGAAGGGAAAACAAACCCGACGAATGTATATGTATTAGCTGAGGAACAGCTGCAAGAAAAGATATGGCAAGATATGCAGCAACATTTAAATTTAGGTGTACTACCGAAAGATATATCAGCGGAAATTTATATGAGTTTGTACGGGGAATATTGTCGTGATGCGAAAACAGAAGAGATTCAGTCGAAAAAGGTAGAGGATTTCTACCGAGAACATATACTGAGCTATTGTTATGACGAACTGCAAGTACGCTATCGTGATAAATTAGAACTGAATATCATTGAGGCGTTGCGAAAAGAAGCGGATTATAAGAAACGTGATCGCGATGAATACGTTCGTGAAAAAATTGAAGACCTGTTCCATTTAGCGAGTCCATTCGTTCCGAAAGTTGCTCATCATAGGGAATTACAATATTGGGGTATACATCCTTCTTTAAAGAAAGAGCTGCAAGAGGAATTAATTCAAGAAATGTTTAAAGAAAAAGATACAGTACATGAAGCCTTTTCGCCATTTGAAGTGATCTGTTATCGAGCACATTACGGCTTATCGCTGCAAGACTTTCCTAAATTATCATCAGGACATATTTCAAACGGATTTATGAATGATAAAGGTGACTATTTCCAATCGTATTATCGCCGTGTAAACAAATTAAATAGTAAAAAATCTAGTTTAACGCCGCATTTAGATAAGTATTGGCACTTACCAGCCTTTATGCCAGATTTAAACGCGACTCAAACAAAATTAGATTATGATAAATGTAATCGTGCATTACTATACGCATATATGTATCGCTGGATTAGTTTAGTTGCTGTTGATGGACAGTTTGTGTATCAATATAACGGTGTGGGACGTAGCTTTTTAATTCAGTCGATGGGGAAAAATATTTCAAGCGAAAGTTATAAATTACACAGAGCATTGCTTCATAATCCGTTTATTTATGAAAACATCTTGTCACGATTTGAAGAAGAGCAAGAAAAGGCGATGATACAAGGTGGACATTTATATACACATCCGTTCGTATTAGGAGCCCAAGATGTAAGATGGCTTAGAAAAGAACATGTCCACAATCTTTTAGACATGATTTTAATGTATGACCGTGAAGCGAAGTATGATCCGACGTTAGAAGAAACATCAGATGAATTATTAAGACTATTCCTTGATGAAATCGAGTTGTATTTCCAGAACTATTACGGTACAGGTGCCGATATGGTGGCAAAGAAAGAGAAAGAAATGTTTATTAAACAATTGTGGGATCGCTCGCATGCAAAAGGATATGTAGATCCAAATAGCGCTCCGTATAAAAAATGGCAAAATTTATTAAGTGTTCAAGATGAAGAAGAAACGCCAAAAACGAATGTATAATGAATGAAAAGGGAATCCTTAAAAGTGGCAATACAACTTTAGAAAAGAGGGATTCTGATGCCGTTTTTAGGAAGTGTATATCAAATATTTGGATTATATCCAGAAATTTATTATGGAATGATTTCAGCTGAACTTGCGGAGCAGCAAAGGTTGGAACAAGCGGAAAACGAAGAACCAGAAACAGAAGCGTAACTGCATAAGCTTCAAAATAAAAAATGATAACACGCTACTTGCTCTTTAAACGTATAAGAGCAAGTAGTGTGTTTTTTCTATTTAATAATCCCATTTTCTAAAATTTTAATAGTTGGTGCTACTTTCACATTAGCTTTTGAAAAGGCACGTGGCCAATCATCTTCAACTTGTTTCCATTCTTTATAGTGAAATGCTCTCGCATAATCACCAAATCCGAATGGATCGAGTTGCTGTTTTTGAATTTTGTAGATTAATTCGTTTAAATCTTTGTTTAGTTGTTTTGTAATAAGAGAAGTTAATTTCTTTCTATCTTTATCTATATCCATGTTGAATGTAAGTTCAGATACGGCAATTTTTAAATCCATTTTAATATTAAATTTGAAGCGGTTATCGCTATAGTCTGTATCGATATCATGATTCATACTAAGAATATTTATTGTTATGAAATCGTCGCCTTTTGTATCTTTTAGATGGCTATTACTTTCAACTAAATTAGAGGGGATTTTCATTGTAAGTGAAACGGGTATATTAGCTTTCTTTTGCACCATAAGAAGAAGGGCACTTTCATAGCGATTTAAAGACATCTTATAAGTTCCACGAGAAGTTAATAGTGCCGAACCGGTAACAATAACATCTTTCTTCCCTTTTTTTATTTCTGAAATAGCAGGAGTTACGCCTTTATTAAAAGTTTGTCTATGAAATTCATGGAATGTCGTAAACACGGTCCGATTGTATAGTTTGTTCGTATTAATTAAATCTGTTAAATATTCAGGAAGAGCAGGCTTATCTTTGAAATTATTATATATAACAGAAGAAATGGGGCCACCTACTGCAACCATGCGCATATTTCCTGTATTTTTAGGATCGCGATACCAAACATCCAGATAAGGCATAGCTCCTTCTTGTTTTAAAAAATTTGTGCTAAACAATATGAGCTGTAACTTTTCTGTGGACACTAAACCGCTGCTTGAACTGTTAAACGTATCTTTTGCTTCTCGGGGTGTATGTACTTTCGCTTCATGAATTTCGTACTTTTTCTCTACATCTTCATTAAAAATAGGGTTTACGTGATACACAATTAATTTTCCTTTTGGTTTTGCGTCAAAACCGTAAATTAATGAGATGGATTGTTTTTCTAAATCAAGCCGATCTTCACAGCCTACTAAAAAAATTATGAGGAAACAAAATATAATAAAATGAATACAACGTCTCATTTAAATTTTTCTCCTTTTCCAATGCTGATAAAGTGTCATGTATAAGAGAAATACCACTGGGAATAGAAAAACGATAAAATAACTAGCAGTTCCCCAAAATTCCCGCAACGCACTTATCTGATAAGAAGAAGGGATATAAAAGAATAAGATGAAAATACATCCGAATAATAAAAAATAAATAGGTAATGAACTGCCTTTTTTGTTAAGTAATTGATTAATTCCATCTGAAGCAGTGAAAATATAAGGAATACAGGAATCAAAAATAATAAAGAGATAAAATGACAAAAAGATAATTTCAAATCGCTCAAGAAATGAGAAGTGAAACGGTGTAACAAGAGAAAGTGTCGGCCATAAAAACTTTGTTATACCATCTGGACTAAAATAAATAAAAGAAACGAACGTGATTTGAAGATAAATAAATAACGTAATCAAATTCGCAATAACGATTCCTTTTTTTGCAGATGCTTTGTTAGTTAAATAAGGATAAAGGACAAACGAAAACTCGAATCCGAGAAACGCAATGATAGTTGATTTCACGGTGTTTATAATTGGTAGCCATCCTTCCTTGATAAGAGGAAGTAGATATATAAAATGCCCATCTTTAAGAGGAATAAATAATAATAATGGCATCCAAAGTGTAAAGATGACAGTGAAAACAGCAAAACGACTAATAATAAGTGCTCCTTTACATGCAAGCATAAGCATTGGAATAGATAGCAAAATCATAATTAAAGACATAGGAGATCTAGGTAAAATCCAAATATGAATAACGTATAAGAGGGAAAAAATTAAGGAAACAGCTGCGAGTACAGCATATAAAATCCAAAAAATCATTACTACTCTTCCTAGCCATTTTCCAAGATAGCGTATCAGCACATCAAGTAAAGTATATCCTGGATGTTTTTCCATAATTTTTACAATACATAGACTGACTAAAGTAGTAATGACACATCCGATAATAATAGACATCCAGCCATCTGTATTCGCCCCTTGTGCAACTTCACGCGGGAGTGTAAGTACGCCAAATCCGACTTGAACACCACTAATAGTTAAAATGTATTGAAATAAAGTGATTTCCCTCTTTGCACGTTTTGTCACTTATTCTCCTCCTTTTCCTCAACATCGCTTTGCCGGTTATTTTGTTTTAATTGTAGAGATAGTGGCCGTTTCTTCATGATTTTCCATGGGAAACGTACAAGGGTATCTTTTAAGTCCGAAGCATATGACGGAGAAAAAGGACTACCATATGGCACACCAAGTGATTCCATAGAAAGAATATGGATGATAATGATTGCCATTCCAACCATAATTCCAATGACGCCAAATAAAGAGGCTGCTATCATCATTGGGAATCGAAGAAGCCGAATTCCTGCTGACATTTCTAAGTTAGGAATAATGAAAGAGGCAACCGCAGTAATTGATACGACGATAACCATAACGTTACTAACAATCCCAGCTTGAACCGCAGCTTGTCCAATTACAATTCCTCCTACGACGCCGATTGTTTGTCCAACAGGCCCAGGAAGCCGAATCGCTGCTTCTCGGAGCATTTCGAGAACTAATTCCATTAATAAAGCTTCTAATATGGGGGGAAAAGGAATTTTGGCTCGAGATTCTCCAATCGTTAACAACAATTTGAGTGGAATCACTTCATAATGGAAGGAAATCATAGCAATATAAAGAGCAGGAGCAAATATTGCAATAAATAACCCAGTGAAACGAAGGAGTCGTATAAAAGATGGAATCATAGGTCTGAAGCTGTAATCATCTATCGTCTGAAAAAAGGATGAAAAGGTCATCGGTCCTATTAATACGCCTGGTGAGCGATCTACAACAACAGCAATTCGCCCATTCAAAATATGATGTGCCGTTGTGTCAGGACGTTCAGTGATAGACAATTGTGGGAAGAGAGTATAGGAATTATCTTCAACAAATCCTTCTAATTCACCGGTAGTAAGAATAGCATCTACTTTGATTGATTCAATGCGGCATGCCATATCTTGTACAACATCTTCGTTTGCAACATCTGCAAGATAAAGTAAAAAAACTTTAGAGGTTGCTCGTTCGCCAACAGTGAATTCCTTCACTTTTAATTCGCGATTTGGAATATAGCGACGAATAAGTGCGATACTATCACTTGCCACTTCATTAAATCCTTCGTGTGAGCTTTTTATGGAAGTCTCTGTTGTAGGTTCTTCAATACTCCTTTTTGGCGCCGCTTGTGTATCTAGTTCTAAAGCTGATAATTGCCCGTTTATAAATAAAATACTTTTGCCATGTAAGAGAGATTGCTCAATGTCTATCCACTTCTGAACTTTTTTAATATTCCCTATAGAAACAGAAGATTCCCAAAAATCATCTTCATTCCATTCTTTAAATAAGAGAGGACGAAGAATATCTACATTAATAACAGTTTTATCTACAAGTCCTTCCATATATATAAGAGCAGCTTCTTTTCCGTTTTTTAACGGGAAAGTGCGTGTAATTAATTCTGGAATACCACTAAATAATTTGGATAAGTGTTTAAGATTAAGCGGCATGGAGGAAGAAATTTCTTTATTTAATACAGTTTCAGATTGCTCATGTGTAGAGAAAGATTTTTCGCCCCTTATCCATTTTCGAAAAGATCCCATATATTCACCTTATTCCTCGTTGAACTTTATATGGGTTATTATGGATAGTTACATACAGACATATGCGCAGTTTAAAATTTATATTGTATATTTGTACATTTAACGCTATAATTATAGTGTTAAAGATGGAATCGTGATATGACCTGTTATGAATCTATCGTTTTATTTATGAATAAATGGATTGGTATTTTAGCAAGATGTGCTAATAAACTACTCCACCATGATGATAGCGTGCCCAAAATGTGGTGCGTATATTTTCGTGGTGGAGTTTTTTTTATTCTCAAAAAGGGGGAAAGACCATGAATGACAACATGGTTCATATTACAATTGACGGAAAAAAGTATACAGCGGAGCCTGGTTCAACGATATTGGGTGTTATTAATGAGAACGGGATTGAACATCCGCAAATTTGTTACGTGCCGGAAGTAGATCCTATTCAAACATGTGACACTTGTATTGTAGAAGTTGACGGAAAGTTAATGCGTTCTTGTTCGACGATAGCAACGGAAGGTATGAACGTTGAGCGTGCTTCTGTTCGCGCAAAAGAAGCACAAACAGAGGCGATGGATCGGTTACTAGAAAATCATTTATTATACTGTACAGTATGTGACAACAACAATGGGAACTGTAAACTGCATAATACAGCAGAATTAATGGAAATTGAACATCAAAAATATCCTTATGAACCGAAAGTAGATGTAAGTGAAGTTGATATGACGCATCCGTTTTATCGCTATGACCCTAATCAATGTATTGCATGCGGTCAATGCGTTGAGGTGTGTCAAAACTTACAAGTAAATGAAACGTTATCGATAGACTGGGAAGCGGAACGCCCACGAGTTATTTGGGATGAAGGAGTAAATATTAATGATTCTTCATGCGTTAGCTGTGGTCAATGTGTAACGATTTGCCCTTGTAACGCTTTAATGGAGAAAACGATGCTCGGTGAAGCTGGATTTATGACGGGATTAAAACCAGATATTCTTGAACCGATGGTAGATTTAATTAAAGAAGTTGAGCCTGGATATAGCGGTATTTTTGCGGTATCAGAAGTGGAAGCGGCCATGCGTGATACTCGTACGAAGAAAACGAAAACAGTATGTACATTTTGTGGTGTAGGTTGTTCGTTTGAAGTGTGGACGAAGGGGCGTAAAATCCTTAAAGTACAGCCATCTTCAGATGCACCAGTTAACGCAATTTCCACTTGTGTAAAAGGGAAATTTGGTTGGGATTTCGTAAATTCTAAAGAACGAATTACAAAACCTTTAATTCGTAAAAATGGAACGTTTGTTGAATCTACATGGGAAGAAGCACTGAATGTAGTTGCAAATAAATTAGGTACTATTAAAGAAGAGTACGGTAAAGGTTCTATCGGATTTATTTCTTCATCTAAAATTACGAATGAAGACAATTACGTTATTCAAAAACTAGCCCGACAAGTATTTGAAACGAATAATATTGATAACTGCTCACGTTATTGCCAATCACCAGCAACGGATGGTTTGTTCCGTACAATTGGTATGGGTGGTGATGCAGGAACGATTAAAGATATTGCGCAATCTGGTCTTGTTATTATTGTAGGATGTAATCCGACAGAAGGTCATCCTGTTTTAGCTACACGTATTAAACGTGCACATAAATTACACGGACAAAAGTTAATTGTAGCTGATCTTCGTAAAACAGAAATGGCAGAGCGATCAGATGTCCTTATTAGTCCAAAACAAGGAACAGATCAAGTATGGTTAATGGCTGTTACGAAATATATGATTGATCAAGGTTGGCATGATCAAGAATTTATTAATGAGAATGTAAACTTCTTTGAAGATTTCAAAGAGAGCCTGAAAGAATATACACTTGAATATGGAGAAGAAATGACTGGTATTTCAAAAGAAACACTTATTCAAATGGCTGAAATGATTCGTGATGCAGATGGTACATGTATCCTTTGGGGGATGGGAGTAACGCAAAATACAGGTGGCTCTGATACTTCCGCTGCGATTTCAAACTTACTTCTTGCAACAGGGAACTATCGTCGTCCAGGAGCAGGTGCATACCCACTTCGAGGTCACAATAACGTACAAGGTGCTTGTGATATGGGTACTTTACCAGGATGGCTTCCAGGATATCAGCACGTTACTAACGAAATGGAACGTGCGAAATTTGAAACTGCTTACGGAGTGAAAATTGATAGTGAACCAGGTCTTAATAATATTGAAATGCTTCACGCAATTGACGAAGGAAAAATGAAAGCAATGTATCTTGTCGGAGAAGATATGGCTCTTGTAGATTCTAATGCAAATCATGTACATGAAGTGTTAACGAGCCTTGATTTCTTCGTTGTGCAAGATGTTTTCCTTTCTAAAACTGCTCAATATGCAGATGTTGTATTACCAGCAGCGCCATCTCTTGAGAAAGAAGGTACTTTCACAAATACAGAGCGCCGTGTCCAAAGATTATATCAAGTTCTTCCTACGCTAGGAGATGCGAAACCAGACTGGTGGATCGTCCAGGAAGTTGCGAATAAACTAGGTGCAAACTGGAATTATAGCCACCCAAGTGAAATCTTTGCTGAAATGGCAAGTTTATCACCATTGTTCTCGCAAGCGAACTATGAAGTGCTTGAAGGATGGAACAGTTTCCATTGGGGAAGTTTTGATGGAACGAATACACCACTTCTGTTCCAAGATGGATTTAACTTCCCAGATAAAAAAGCTCGTTTTGCGATTGCTGACTGGGTACGTCCAGCTGAATTTCCAGCCGAGTTTGACCTTCACATTAACAACGGTCGTATGCTTGAGCATTTCCATGAAGGGAATATGACAAATAAATCAACAGGTATTCAAACGAAAGTACCTGGTGTTTTCGTTGAAATCTCTCCAGACCTTGCAAAAGAACGTGGCGTAAAAACAGGTTCGTTAGTTCGTCTTGTCTCTCCTTTTGGAGCATTAAAATTACGTGCACTCGTTACAGATCGTGTAAAAGCGAATGAGTTATATTTACCGATGAACTCTACAGATAACGAAACGGCAATTAATTTCTTAACAGGTCCTGCTGTGGATGTACGTACGAATACACCTGCGTATAAACAAACGAAAGTACGTATGGAAGTGTTAGAAGTTGATGGCGAAAATCCGATGCCAAAAGCGAACCCACGCAATAAAAAACGTCACCCTCAAGCTGGAATTGAGGTACATCGTAAGTGGGCACGTACAGGGTATGTGCATTTAACGGATAAGTAGGAGGAGAAAACTATGGCTGCACCTATAAAAATGATTCAAAAACAAGAATTAACTGAGGAAGAAATAAAACAGCAAAAGTTAGATGATTTAAAAGAGCTTCTAACTAATAATGAAGAAGCTCTAAATCAGATGTTTAATATAGTAGGGGAATTAAATGACATTGGAATGCTAGAAGCTGCAAATTCTATGCTAAAAGCGAAAGAACCAATTGCGAAGATTGTTCTAGGTCAAGTAACTCGTGAGCCTGTTACAAATTTAATTAATAATATGATGGGCGCTGCAGGTGCGTTAACTGAACTTGACCCAGAACTTACGAAAAAGCTTATAGGTAGTTTATTAGTCGGGCTAGAAGAAGGTAATGAACATCTAGAAAGTAATAAAAAAGTAGGGGTATTCGATCTTATGAAAGTATTGAAAGACCCAGATATTAACCGTGCGATCGGGTTTGGGCTTCATTTCTTAAAAGGTATGGGGAAAGGGTTAAAAGACGAATAAACTTCATGAAGTGAACCTTTTCGCCCAAATATTTGTACGAAATAGTTTGGGCGGAAGGCTCATTTTGGTAAAATATATAATAAAGTAAAATGAGGCTTTTGGGAGGTATAATTGTATGTCAAAAAAAGTACATGAATTTAATGATATGATCCGAAAACTTCGAAAGGAACTTTTCGGAAAAGGACCGGAACGAATTCATACTGTTTTTGCAGAAAATATGGCTATAGCGACTCTTTATGGAAACTTAACACCTACTGAAAAATTTATTTCAAGTACGATGGACGGTGCGGAAATGGTTCATCTGGCTAGAACAAAAATGATTCAAGAAGTGTATGCTGCGAATTCCCGTGAACATTTGGAGGAACTTGTTGGCGCGAAATTAGTGAATTTGTTTTCAGATATGAAAGTAGAAGAAGATATTGCAGTTTCGGTATTTGTTTTTGATAAAAATATAACGTGAGAGAAGGATACTGATCGTGAAACCGATACAGGTAGAAAGAGAAATCTTTCGTTATGAACAAGAGGTATTTAAGCATATAGAGGACAGCATTGTAACAGAGTTTCCTGTCACCATTAAAATGAACGGACAGGAGTTTGTTACAATGGTTAGTACTCCAGAATATATAGAAGATATGGTAATAGGCTTCTTAGCATCTGAAGGAATCATTCGAAAGTATGAAGATATTGATAGTGTATGGGTGCAGGAGAAAGAAGGATTTGTACATGTAACAACGACAAAAGTAAATCCGTATTATGAACAAATGCAAAATAAACGATATATTACGTCTTGTTGTGGTATGAGTAGGCAAGGATTTGTTTTTGCAAATGATGCACTAAGTGCAAAAAAGATGAAGGGTGTCCATGTACAGGTTGCTGCCGATGATTGTTTTCGGTTAATGAAAGAAATGCAGCAATCTGCGGATACGTTTCATCATACTGGCGGGGTTCATAATGCAGCTTTATGTGATGTGAATGGTATTATTTTAAGCCGAATGGATATTGGTAGGCATAATGCACTAGACAAAATTTACGGTTATTGTTTAAAAAACGATATTTCTATAAAAGATAAAATCATTGTTTTTAGTGGTCGTATTTCTTCGGAAATATTATTGAAAGTTGCAAAAATCGGTTGTGAAATTATACTATCAAAATCAGCTCCAACTGAGTTAGCTTTGCAACTAGCGGAAGATTTAGGTATTACGACAATAGGATTTATTCGTAATCACTCCTTAAATGTGTATACCCATCCAGAGCGTGTTTTAAATATAAAATAAAAGTGAGGCAATGAAGATGAAATCAGTTACATTAGACAAGTTGCAACGTCCGTTAAAGGATTTACGTATTTCAGTTACTGATCGCTGTAATTTTCGCTGTCGATATTGTATGCCAGAAGAAATATTTGGTCCTGATTACTCGTTTTTGTCTAATGACAAAATTTTATCTTTTGATGAAATTGAAAGGATAACACGTATTTTCGTTTCTTTAGGTGTGAGAAAATTACGGATTACAGGCGGAGAACCGTTACTTAGAAGAGGGCTTCCAAAGCTTATTGAGCGGCTTCATAAAATAGATGGTGTAGAAGATATCGGTTTAACAACCAATGGATCGTTACTTAAAAAATTTGCTCCTGATTTATATAAGGCGGGACTATCACGTGTAACAGTTAGCTTAGATTCCTTAGAAGAAGAGCGGTTTTTCTATTTAAATGGTAATAGGAGCAAAGTGCAAAGGGTTCTGGAAGGAATACAGGCTGCAGCTGAAGTTGGAATGAAAATTAAAATAAACATGGTCGTTCAAAAGGGAAAAAACGAACAGGACATTTTGCAGATGGCGCAATACTTTAAGGAAAACAAGCATATTCTTCGTTTTATTGAGTATATGGACGTTGGAAATTATAATGGTTGGGATTTAAAAGAGGTCGTCTCTAAACAAGAAATAGTAGATACGATTCATCAAGTTATGCCGTTAGAACGGATAGAAGCAAATTATTCTGGTGAAGTGGCTACTAGGTATCGTTATATAGGAAGCGACGAGGAAATAGGTATTATTTCATCGGTAACAGATTCTTTTTGCTCATCATGTACGAGAGCTCGTATTTCTGCAGAAGGAAAATTATATACTTGCTTATTTGCTTCTAAAGGAAATGATTTAAGAGAATTGCTTCGTTCTGAACATACAGATGAGGACATTACAGATGTAGTACGCGATATATGGAATAATAGGGAAGATCGTTATTCAGATGAACGCTTAAATCATAAAAATAAGAATACAATACCTAAAATTGAAATGTCACATATCGGTGGTTAATATATAAAGCTAGCGTCATAGTGAAAAATGGGGAATTTACAAGAGTTGTGGATTTTCTATTTTATAGTAAAAGTGATGATTGATATCTCTGTAAAAGATGTGCAGAGAAATTAAGCAGCATTCAAAAACCTTTATTTTGAGGAGGTTTTTTGAAGCTGCTTTTTTATTTGGAGAAAATGGAGGAATGGGTAATGGCATTTCATAAGCCGGAACAAATTGCTGAGCTTGTCATTGAGGCCGGTGTTCAAAAAGTAAGACAGACATTGCCAGCGATGCTTATTCTCGGTTTTTTAGGAGGAGCGTTTATTGCGATAGGTTTTTTACTTAACATTCGAGTTTTAGGGAATTTACCTGAGCGCTGGGGGAGTCTAGTGAATGTTTTAGGAGGAGCGGTATTTCCTGTTGGACTTATGCTCGTAGTATTAGCAGGAGGAGAATTAATTACGGGAAATATGATGTCACTGTCTATGGCGCTTTATGCAAAGAAAATTACATTGATAAGTGTACTGAATAACTGGGTTTGGATTACTCTCATGAATTTTATTGGGGCAATTTTCGTTGCGTATTGCTTTGGACATCTTGGCGGATTAACAGAGGGAGAGTATTTAAATAAAACAGTAGCGATAGCGGAAGGGAAGTTACATGAATCATTTGGAAGAACTTTAATTTTAGCAATTGGTTGTAATTGGCTCGTTTGTCTTGCTCTTTGGCTCGCTTACGGGACGAGTGATTTTGTCGGAAAAATCATCGGAATTTGGATTCCAATTATGGCATTTGTAGTGATTGGATTTCAGCAAGTAGTAGCAAATATGTTTGTCATTTCCGCTGTTATTTTTGCTGGTCATCTAACGTGGATGGATTTGGCTAAAAATTTTGTTCCTGTTTTTATCGGAAATGTAATTGGAGGAGCTGGGTTTGTTGGTTTTGCTTACTTTGCTTGTTATCAGAAACAACATTCTAATATGAAATAGAGTTCTTGAGAGGAAGGGTATGTAATGGCTGATCGGTATTCACGACAACAGTTGTTCAAACCAATTGGGAGTAAAGGACAAGAAAAAATTCGAAATAAACATGTGTTAATTGTAGGGGCAGGCGCATTAGGAAGTGCAAGTGCCGAAAGTTTCGTACGTGCAGGTGTTGGCAAGTTGACGATTATTGATCGTGACTACGTTGAATGGAGTAATTTACAAAGGCAACAATTGTACTCTGAACAAGATGCGAGAGAGAAAATGCCGAAAGCAATTGCTGCAAAAAATCGGTTAGAACAAATTAATTCGGAAGTACAAATACATGCTTTCGTAATGGATGCAACTTCAGAAAATATGGAAGGTCTATTAAAAAATGTAGATGTAATCATTGATGCAACAGATAATTTTGATATTCGATTTGTAATAAATGATTTATCACAAAAACATAATATTCCTTGGGTATATGGTTCTTGCGTTGGATCGTATGGTATGAGTTATACAATTATTCCGCAAGAGACACCGTGTTTACATTGTATGCTGAAAAATATTCCTGTTACAGGTGTGACATGTGATACCGCTGGAATTATTAGCCCGACTGTTCAAATCGTCGCAGCATATCAATTGGCAGAAGCACTCAAAATTTTAGTGGAAGATTTCTCAGCAATTAGAAAAACATTTTTCATGTTTGATATATGGAGTAATCAAAATCATTTTATAAAATTAGGGAAAATAAAAACAGACGCTTGTCTCTCATGCGGTTTGAATCGAACTTATCCTTATTTATCATACGAAAATCAAACGAAAGCAGCTGTTTTATGCGGAAGAAATACAGTTCAAATTAGAACAGTAGACAATAGGAAATACAATTTTGATGATATAGAAAAAGTATTACAAAAACTGGGGAAAGTAGATCGGAATCCGTATTTACTATCTTGCCAATTCGATGATTACCGCGTGGTTGTTTTTCGAGATGGTCGTGTTTTTATTCATGGTACAAATGATATTTCGAAAGCGAAACAACTATATTATCGCGTATTCGGTTAATAGAGAGGGTGTCAACAATGGAAAGAAGAGTGCCAATTACGGTTGAAGAAGCTGTTCGTAAAGTGATGGGATTTGCTGATAAAGGCTTAAAGGAGCTATTACCAATTGAATTAGCTTATGGACGTATATTAGCAGAGGATTTAATAGCTGACCATGATGTACCGTCATTTAATCGTTCGCCGTATGACGGATTTGCTATTCGAGCAGAAGATACTAATTTAGCAAGTTATGAAACGCCAATTGTATTTGAAGTAGTGGGTGAAATTGGTGCAGGATCGCTATTCCATGAGAAAGTAGGTCCGTTTCAAGCAGTTCGAATTATGACGGGAGCACAAATTCCGAATGGGTGTGATGCGGTTGTTATGTTAGAGCTGACTCGTCAATATGAGAAGAATGGCAACAATTATATGGAAGTGAAGCGATCATTCAAAAAGGGCGACAATATTTCTTTTCAAGGTGAAGATGCTCGTAAAGGAACGGTTCTTGCAAAGAAAGGATCGTACATTAATCCAGGTATTTCAGCTCTTCTTGCTACATTCGGTTATAGTGAAGTGCCAGTTGCGAGAAAGCCTGTAATTGGACTGTTAGCGACTGGGAGTGAATTGCTTGATGTCGATGATTCATTACAGCCAGGGAAAATCCGAAATAGTAATACGTATATGATATTGTCTCAAATTCGAAGAGCAGGCGGCAGAGTAAAATATTTTGGGAAGTTTAGTGATGATTTTAATACATGTTTTACAGCTGTGAAAGAAGCGCTTGGGCAAGTGGATATGTTAATTACAACGGGCGGTGTATCAGTAGGAGATTACGATTATTTACCAGCTATTTACGAAAAGTTAGGTGCCTCTGTTCTTTTCAATAAAGTTGCAATGCGGCCAGGGAGTGTTACGACTGTAGCACAATTAAATGGCAAGTTATTATTTGGTTTATCAGGAAATCCATCAGCTTGTTATGTAGGGTTTGAATTATTCGTAAGACCGTGTATTCGGGCGTATATGTTTAGTGAAAAAGTACATTTAAAAAGAGAAAAAGCGTTATTAGGAGAAGATTTTCTAAAACCGAATCCATTTACAAGATTTGTACGAGCGAAATTGCAATATGATGAGGGGAAATTAATAGCTTATCCATCAGGTTTTGATAAATCTAGCTCAGTTTCCTCATTGGCAGAATCAAACGTGTTTATCGTATTGCCGGGCGGGACAAGAGGATATAAAAAAGATATGTTTGTCGATGTTCTTTTATTAGAAGATAACGAAGGTAGTGAATGGCCTTGGACATTTCATAAAGTGAGAGGTGGTTCTAATGGGACAAGTGTTATTTGAGATTGTAGATAATCCGATTTTAGTTGAAGAAGTAACGAATAAAGTCGCAAGAAGGGAAGCGGGTGCGATTACAACATTTATTGGTACCGTGAGAGAACTTACAAAAGGAAAACGAACGCTACATTTAGAGTATGAAGCATATAAACCGATGGCAGTAAAACAACTTATGAGAATTGGTGAAGAAATTAGTGAAAGATGGCCGGATGCAAAAGTAGCAATTACGCACCGTGTAGGGCGGCTAGAAATCATGGATATTGCGGTAGTCATTGCAGTTTCATCACCGCATCGTAAAGTAGCTTATGAAGCGAATGAGTACGCGATTGAACGTATAAAACGAATCGTTCCAATTTGGAAAAAAGAATTTCGGGAAGATGGAACGATGTGGGTTGGAGATCAACTTGAAAACACACCATATCCAGAAGGAAAACCAAAGAAGGAAGAATGAGAAAATGATTACAATTTTATTGTTTGCAAATTTGCGTGAGGAAGTCGGATTGGATCAATTAATAATTTCAGAAAAACAAGAAATGACTGTTGGGCAATTAAAAGAATGGTTGAAAGATAGTTATCATTTGCAATCCTTGGATACAGTAATGGTTGCAATTAATGAAGAGTTTGTAACGAATGAAGAGATGATAAAAGTAGGAGATATAGTCGCATTAATCCCGCCCGTTAGCGGAGGGTAATAAGCTTTTTCAACAGATGAAGCGCCAAGAAGATGTTGTATATAAATTAGAATAAGAGAAGGGATGAGTTCTATGCTTACTCAAGAACAAATAATAAATGCATTAAAACATGTAGAGGATCCAGAGTTACACAAAAGTGTTGTAGAATTAAATATGGTTAGAAATATACAAATGAACGGAACAGAGGTTAAACTTGAAGTAGTACTAACAATACAAGGTTGTCCGTTAAAAGCAAAAATTCAACAAGATATTGAAGAATCACTTCACGCAATTGGTGCCTCTAAAGTGGATGTAACATTTGGTTCTATGACACAAGAAGAACGTGCAGCTTTAACAGAGAAGTTAAAGAAAAATAGTAGAACAGAAACTGGTATGCCGAGCATGCTTCGCCTTGATTCAGGAGTACGGTTTATTACTGTAACGAGTGGAAAAGGTGGAGTTGGAAAATCAACGGTGACAATTAATCTTGCAACTGCACTAGCTCGTATGGGCAAAAAAGTGGGGATATTAGATGCAGACATATATGGTTTTAGTATTCCAGCTATGATGGAAACGAATAAGAAACCAACGATGATTGATCAAACAGCAATTCCGGTCGTTAGTCACGGTGTTAAAATTATGTCGATGGGATTTTTTACGGAAGGAAATAACCCGGTTATGTGGCGCGGACCGATGTTAAATAAATGGATTCAAAATTTCCTTGCGAATACGCACTGGGGAGAATTAGATTATTTACTTCTTGATTTACCACCTGGTACAGGAGATGTTGCTATTGATGTTGCAGCAATGATCCCGCAGGCGCAAGAAATTATCGTTACAACACCACACAATGTAGCTTCGTTCGTAGCATCTAGAGTAGGAGTTATGGCAAAGCATACGAAACACGAGATTTTAGGGATTGTAGAAAATATGGCTTATTATGAAGAGCAAGATGGATCGAAAAACTATCTCTTCGGAAAAGGTGGCGGCGAAATGCTTGCAGAACAATTGCAAACAGAAGTGATCGCGAAAATACCTTTTGCAAAACGAGAAGAAAATAACGGTTCATCTGTATATGATGAAGACTCTCTTGTAGGAGAAGTGTTTACATCGTTAGCTGAGGATATTATTTATAGAGGATAGAGGGGGAAGTTTAATATGGCATGTAACATTGATCATTCTATTGAAGATGTGATGAATAAGCTTGAAAGTCAAAAGAGTTTTTTACCTGAAGGGATCTTTAAAGAGTTAAAGAGTTTTTTGCAAGGTATTCATTCACAGAAATTATTAAATGATGTTTTTCACCTCCTAAAAAAGTATGATTTAGTCAGTGAGGAAGAACGAGAGACGAGAAACGCACAATTATTGTACATTTTGAATTAAGTACTCTTTGGCTTTAGAATTTTTTCAGAAGGGGTGAATGTAATGAATATGAAAAAGATGATTGAAATGGTAGAAGCAACTAAAGTGACTGACGAAGAATTATCGATTTCTACTTTACATCAAAAGCTTGTGAAGTTGTATAGTCAAAAAGATTGTGCAGAGGATACGGAGTTATTAAAATATATTTTATCATTATCCGTGCAGCTGAAGCTGAATCTCGTATTGAAATATTTTGGTGTGCGTCCGGTTGTTGCTGCAGACGAGCGTATGCAATTTCAAGAGATATTTAAATGCTTAGCTAAGAAAGATGAGAATGGGGAATGGTTTCTAAATTTTGTTTCTTTATATGTAGGGCTAATTGTAGTTCTTCATTTTGATGAGAAAGTGATTGAGAGCAATTTTTTTGATGATATGGTAGTGGGTGAATGTAATGAAATATAAGATTCTGCTCATAACGTTTTTCTATTTAAATGCTTTAATTGCGATTTTAGTTGGTTATATAAATATGAAGGCAATTAATTAAGAAAAAGGAATGAAACTAGTTGGATAAAAAGAGTTCTTCAGTTGTTTCCGTCGTTTTTTCGTGTTACTATTAATCGAATTTTTCATAAGGAGAGAAAGCGATGAAATGGATTTATTTTCTTATTATTAACGTTATAGCTTTTAGCCTTATGGGGCTTGATAAACGAAAAGCAAAGAAGAAACAGTGGAGAACGCCAGAAAGTACGTTGTTTTTATCGGCGGCAGCTGGAGGAGCAGTTGGAGCTTGGATCGGCATGTATATGTTTCATCATAAAACTCATAAAAAGAAATTTGTTTTCGGCATACCGTTACTTGTTGTAATAACGGTATGTTTATTATTCGTTGTATGAGAAATGTCGAAAGAAATGCAGATTGATTATTGGTAAAGTGAGCATGTGAGACCGTATAATGGAGAAAAAATGAGAAGAGGAGAAAAAGGAAGATGGGGAGTCAATCAGCAGAGCAAAAAAAAGGGATACTATATGCGGCTGGTGCTTACACGATGTGGGGAATTCTACCGATTTATTGGAAATGGGTTGAGGAAGTTCCAGCAGATGAAATATTAGTGCACCGCATCGTTTGGGCATTTGTTTTTATGTTACTTGTATTAGGTGTTACGAAGAGGTTTCGCCAGTTTATTGGGGAATTTGTGAATCTTTTTAAACGACCTAAATTATTAATGTCATTAACAATAGCTTCAGTCTTGATTAGCGGAAACTGGTTTGTTTACATATGGGCCGTTAATCATAATCATGTTATTGAAGCGAGTCTTGGCTATTATATTAATCCGCTTATTAGTATTTTACTTGGTACAGTCGTTTTAAAGGAAAAGTTAAACTTTTGGCAATATGTTGCAGTTGGTTTAGCAGGAGTAGGGGTTGTCATTTTAACAGTACGTTTCGGATCTATTCCGTGGGTTTCTCTTTCACTTGCCTTTTCATTTGGATTATACGGATTAACGAAAAAACTATTAAACTATGATGCTACAATTGGACTTACGATGGAAACCATGTTAGTGACGCCGTTTGCGATCATTTATCTTGTTATGACAGGAGCACATGGTTTCGGCTCATTTGGATCTATTTCAATGTTATCAACGTTACTTTTAATAGGAGCAGGTATTGTAACAGCATTACCACTATTTTATTTTGCAAAAGGAGCACAACTTATTCCGCTTTATATGGTGGGATTTTTACAATATATTGCGCCAACAATTAGCTTAATTTTAGGTGTATTTGTATTTGGTGAACATTTCACATCTACACATATGATTGCATTTTTCTGTATATGGGTTGCTTTATTTGTATTCTCGGTAGCGAAAACAAAGTTTTTAGTGCAGAAACAACCGAAATTTATAAAAAATAAATCAGCAAAAGTATCATAATGCGTAGTATTTTCTACGCATTTTTCTTTATACTTATATTATATAGAATTTCCATTATAGTCAGTAAGGAGCTGAGAACATGGAAACAATTTTACATAATGATCCGCTTATGGCAGCTGTAATTTCATGGTTTTTAGCACAATTAACGAAAGTAGTCTTTAAATTAGTTAAAACGGGTGAATTTGATTTTGCAAAGTTTTTTGCTTCAGGTGGGATGCCAAGTTCTCATGCTTCAACAGTTACAGCGCTTGCTACAGGAGTTGGAGTTGTGGAAGGTGTGGAAAGCTCGATGTTTGCGGTTGCTGCTATTTTTGCCATTATTGTTATGTATGATGCTTCAGGAGTAAGGCTTGCAGTAAGTAAACAAGCAAAAATATTGAATGACTTTTTTCACGGTAGAGAAACAGAATATAAGAAGTTAAATGAACTTGTTGGGCATACACCGTATGAAGTAGTAGTCGGTGCTTTATTAGGGATTATTGTCGGAGTAGGATATTGTTTATGAGCAGAACATTTTATATGTTCTGCTTTTCTTTGTTTTCATACATATTCAGCTACCTTTTTGAATATCGTTATACGGATTTCGAAAGGGTGGGTGAGTAACTTGTTATTATATGAAAAAGTGCATGAAGAAATAGCGAGAAGAACAACTGCACTTCAAACGATGCAACGGCAAGATGGTACGTGGCGGTTTTGTTTTGAAGGAGCGCCACTAACAGATTGTCATATGATTTTTTTATTAAAATTATTAGGTAGAGATAAAGAGATAGAACCGTTTGTAAAAAGATTAGCATCACTCCAAACAAATGAAGGAACATGGAAATTGTATGAAGATGAAGTGGGTGGTAATTTATCTGCTACAATTCAATCTTATGCTGCCTTACTTGCATCGGAAAAATATACAAAAGAAGATGCGAATATGAAGCGAGCGGAAATGTTTATAAATGAGCGCGGGGGGGTGGCGCGTGCTCATTTTATGACGAAGTTTTTATTAGCGATTCATGGAGAATATGAATATCCTTCTCTCTTTCATTTGCCAACACCAATAATGTTTCTGCAGAACGATTCCCCCCTCAGTATATTTGAATTGAGTAGCTCAGCACGTATCCATTTAATTCCGATGATGTTGTGTTTAAATAAAAGATTTCGAGTAGGGAAAAAGTTATTGCCAAATTTAAATCACATTGCAGGCGGGGGCGGAGAATGGTTTCGGGAGGATCGGTCTCCAGTTTTTCAAACGTTATTAAGTGAGGTGAAGAAAATTATAACGTATCCACTTTCTTTGCATCATAAAGGATATGAGGAAGTAGAACGTTTTATGAAAGAGCGTATTGATGAAAATGGAACATTATATAGTTACGCAACTGCCTCGTTTTATATGATTTATGCTTTACTTGCATTAGGGCATTCTATTCAATCGCCAATTATTCAGAAGGCTATAACGGGAATCGCATCTTATATATGGAAGATGGAGAGAGGGAGCCATTTGCAAAACTCTCCGTCAACTGTATGGGATACAGCTTTACTCAGTTATGCTTTGCAAGAAGCTCAAGTTCCGAAAGCAAGTAAAGTGATTCAAAATGCATCAGCGTATTTACTAAGAAAACAGCAAACGAAGAAAGTAGATTGGAGTGTACATGCACCGAATCTATTCCCAGGTGGTTGGGGCTTTTCGGATGTGAATACGATGATTCCAGATATTGATGATACAACTGCTGTGTTAAGAGCACTGGCGCGAAGTAGAGGGGACGAAAATGTAGATAATGCTTGGAAGAGAGCGGTTAATTGGGTTAAAGGATTGCAAAATAATGATGGTGGTTGGGGAGCTTTTGAAAAAGGGGTAACGAGCCGTATATTAGCAAATTTACCAATCGAAAATGCAAGTGATATGATTACAGATCCTTCTACACCAGATATTACAGGAAGAGTGCTAGAGTTTTTTGGGACATATGCGCAAAATGAATTGCCCGAGAAACAAAAACAAAGTGCGATAAATTGGTTAATGAATGTACAAGAGGAAAATGGATCATGGTATGGGAAATGGGGAATTTGTTATATATATGGTACATGGGCAGTGTTGACTGGTTTACGGTCACTAGGAATACCATCTAGCGATCCATCATTAAAACGAGCAGCTTTATGGCTTGAACATATACAGCATGAAGATGGTGGCTGGGGAGAATCTTGCCAAAGTAGTGTGGAAAAAAGATTTGTTACTTTGCCGTTTAGTACACCATCACAAACGGCATGGGCGTTAGATGCTCTCATTTCTTACTATGAAAAAGAAACACCAATCATTCGAAAAGGTATTTCATATTTGCTCTCCAACCCTTATGTAAATGAAAAATATCCTACTGGAACAGGTTTACCAGGTGGGTTTTATATTCGTTATCATAGTTATGCTCATATATATCCGTTGCTTACTTTGGCTCATTATACAAAAAAATATAGAAAATAAACCGAGAGATGTCTCTCGGTTTATTTTGTTGGGTAGTAGGTCCCTTTTGAAAAGAATAAGGTTGTGATGTACCTTATTTTTCGGTTGACTGGCGTTTTTGACGTGCATCAGCGGCATTTGCACGTGCGTTTGCTTCTAAGTCATTGTGGTCAGCGAGTTCGCGAGAGAACTCAACATCAATGCCATCAGTTGCTTTGCTTTGTTTGAAATTCTTTTTGTTCATTCGACACAATCTCCTTGCGTTTATGCGACGTTGCAAAGTTAGTTTGACACAAATAGACTTTTTTATACAAAGAGGAATTGGAAAGCAAAAAGCCGAAATATACAGTATAAGTAATAGAAGTGGGGGATAGGAATGGAGTTTTTAAATGGGAAAACAGCTGTTGTAACAGGAGCTGCACAGGGAATTGGAAAAGAGATTGCAAGGGTTTATGCAAAACTAGGGGCGAAAGTATTAATTAGCGATGTAAATGAAGAGAATCTACAAAAGACGACACGTGAGTTATCAGATGAAGGATATGAAGTGTGCTCATATCGATGTGATGTGAGTAATCAAAATGAAGCAAAGTCGTTAATTGAATATGCGGTTCAAAAATTTGGTACATTACATATTTTGGTGAATAATGCTGGAATTACAAGAGACGCAATGTTACATAAAATGGAGAAGTCTGCTTGGGAACAAGTATTACAAGTGAACTTAACTGGAGTTTTTTATTGTATGCAACCAGCGCTTCTTTACATGAGACAACAAGGGTATGGACGCATTATTAACATATCTTCAATTAGTAGAGAAGGAAACATAGGTCAAGCAAATTATGCGGCTACAAAGGCAGGAGTTGTAGGATTAACAAAAACAGCAGCGAAAGAAGTTGGAAGTTTCGGTATTACTTGTAATGCGATTTGTCCGGGGTTTATGGATACAGATATGACAAAAACGATACCAGATAAAGTGAAAGAAAAGATGGTGGGCGCTATTCCAGTTGGTAGAATTGGAACGCCAGAAGATATTGCGAACGCAGCAGCCTTTTTAGCATCAGAATACGCATCTTATATTACAGGTGAAGTATTAAATGTGAGCGGAGGACTGCAAGTTTAAAGGAATACATAATGAAAAGAACCTGACCAGGTAAGTCAGGTTCTTTCTCATTAATTTAAGTTAAGCCAAACGCTCTTCACTTCTGTATAGTTATTTAATGCGTAAGATCCCATTTCACGGCCGAGACCAGATTGTTTAAATCCTCCAAATGGAGATGCTGCATCAAAGACGTTATAACAGTTTACCCATACTGTACCTGCACGTACTTTACTTGCAACATAGTGTGCAGTTTTAACATTTTCTGTCCATACACCAGCAGCTAAGCCAAATTGAGATTTATTCGCACGTTCAATTACTTCATCAATATCGTTAAACGGTATTGCAGAAATAACTGGACCGAAAATTTCTTCTTTTGCGATCGTCATTTCGTCATTTACGTCAGCGAATACTGTAGGAGAAACGAAGTAGCCTTGATCGAATGGATTATTTCCTCCGCAAAGTACTTCAGCGCCTTCTTCAATCCCTTTTTCAATGAAGCCCATTACACGTTTTTGTTGTTCTTCGGAAACGAGAGGACCGATTGTAGTTTCTGGACTTAGACCAGCGCCTTGATTTAATTTTTTAGAATAAAGGACGAGATCAGCCATGACATTATCATACATTTTCTTCGGAACAAATAAGCGTGATCCAGCAGAGCATACTTGTCCTTGGTTAAACATAACACCAGAAAGTGCACCAGGAATCGCGCGAGATAAATCAGCATCTGGCAAGATGATATTTGGTGATTTACCGCCTAACTCAAGTGTAACGCGTTTTAATGATTCGGATGCTTGTCGCATAATTTGTTTACCGACAGGAGTAGAACCGGTAAATGCAATTTTATCAACGAGTGGATGATTAACGAGAGCTTGTCCAGCTGATTCACCGAATCCAGGTACGATATTAATAACACCTTTCGGGAATCCAGCTTCTTCAATTAATTCAGCTAAGTATAGAGCAGATAGTGGAGTTTGTTCTGCAGGTTTTAAAACGATTGTACATCCTGTAGCAAGCGCTGCTCCCATTTTCCACATTGCCATAAGAAGCGGGAAGTTCCAAGGGATAATTTGACCAACGACACCAACAGCTTCATGGCGTGTATAGTTAAAGTAATCACCGGAAACAGGAATTGTTTGACCAACGATTTTCGTAGCCCAGCCAGCGTAATAGCGCATATGCTCAATTGCAAGTGGTATGTCTGCTGCCATTGTTTCACGGATTGGCTTTCCGTTATCTAATGTTTCGAGCTGTGCAAGCTCTTCTTTATGTTCTTCCATTAAATCAGCTAACTTGTACATGAGACGGCTTCGCTCAGCAGTGCTCATACGAGACCAAGGACCTTCGTCAAAAGCCATACGAGCTGCGACTACAGCTTTATGAATATCTTCACGACCAGCTTCAGAAACGACGGCAAGTGTTTCACCAGTTGCTGGGTTAGGTGTTTTAAATGTTTTTCCGGAAGCGCTTTTAATGAAAGATCCATTCACATATAACTTTTTTGTACCTTGAAGAAAATTTTCTACCTTTTCATGAAGATTTACAGCTAGTTGACTCATTGTATAACCCCCTTGAAAATATAATGTAAACGCAGTACGAGACGGCGCTTATTCCGAAATCAAGGATGTGGAAACTAGATGGAAAGCCTCTAATTAAAATCATAATTAATAAATACTGAAAATTCAAATTTCATTTGTGTTACAATTGTAAAAAATATGTAATGTAACAGAACCTTCTATATGATTGTAAAAAATCCTGCTTGTTTTTGCTTTCTAGTAGGAAAAACTAGAAGAACAATGGTACAATAATACATCGTGAGAGGAGGGGGAAAAATGAAAGATTATCATGATGATCCACGCTTTCGAATAGCCCATAGAGAAGCGTTAATTGGTCTTGGACTTGCTATTATTAATTTTATAATATGGTACGGATTCGCTTATGGGCTTGGTAGTAAAAATCCGAGTGAATATACATATGTATTCGGTTTTCCCGCATGGTTTTTTTATAGCTGTATCGTTGGATTTATCGTTATGGTTATTTTACTTAGTTTAGTTGTTCGTTTTGTATTTCAAGATATTTCACTCGATGAGGAAGAAAAAAGTGAGGAATAATAGATGAATTGGTATGTAATCATTCCAATGATAATTTCGTTTATCGTTGTATTTTTAATTGGTGTATATGCTTCAAGACGCGTGCAAGCAACTGCTCATAATAAATTTTTACAAGAATATTTTCTAGGTGGGCGTGAGCTAGGCGGTTTATTATTAGCGATGACAATGATTGCTACGTACGGTAGTGCAAGTAGCTTTATTGGTGGCCCTGGTATTGCTTACAATATGGGGCTTGGATGGGTACTGTTATCTGCGATTCAAGTTGTAACAGGGTATATCGTTTTAACGGTTATCGGTAAAAAGTTTGCAATTATCGCTAGGAAGATGGAAGCAATTACTCTTATCGATTATTTAAAAGGGAGATACAATAATAAAGCAGTTGTTATACTCTCTGCGTTATGTATTATTATCTTTTTATTTTCGGCGACAGTAGCCCAGTGGGTCGGCGGTGGACGATTAATTGAGTCACTAACGGGTCTATCGTATACAACAGCACTATTTTTATTTACTTTTTCTGTACTTGTGTACGTATTAATTGGTGGATTTCGTGCAGTCGCGCTATCAGATACATTATTAGGAATCATTATGTTAGTTGGAACGACAATCATTTTAATTGCTACTGTCATTGCTGGTGGTGGAATTGAAAAGATTATGCAGGAACTTGTTCAAATTAATCCAAATTTAATTACACCATTCGGAGCAGATGGCAGTTTAACGAAATCATATGTTACATCATTTTGGATTTTAATTGGAATTGGCGTTGTAGGTTTACCGCAAATTAGCGTGCGTGCCATGTCTTATAAAAATTCAAAAGCTATGCACCAAGCTTTAATAATTGGAACAGTTGTCGTTGGTACAATTATGATCGGTATGCATTTAACAGGTGTATTTGCAAGAGTAGTACTTCCAGGTATAACGGTACCAGATAAAGTAATGCCGCTACTTGCGATGGAAGTGTTGCCACCGTGGTTAGCTGGAGTTTTCTTAGCCGCACCAATGGCAGCGATTATGTCTACAGTAAACTCTTTATTATTACTTGTAAGCTCGTCAATTATTAAAGATATATACGTAAATTACATAAAGAAAGATGCAGCAGACAGTACGATAAAAAAAGGAAGTTTGTGGATTACTGGTATTGTAGGACTACTCGTTTATGCAGCGGCGATTAAACCACCAGATTTTTTAATATGGCTAAATTTATTTTCTTTCGGTGGATTAGAAGCAGCATTCATTTGGCCAATCGTATTAGGGTTATATTGGAGGAAAGGAAATGCTACAGGAGCGCTTGCTTCCATTTTCGTTGGAGTAGGTTCATATATGTGTATTCATCTTTTCTATCCAAATCCGTTCGGTATACATACAGTTGTCTTCCCAATTTGTTTTGCGTTTATCGCTTATGTTATTGGAAGTATGAGTGCTGTAAAAAAAACAGTATAGGTTAGCTGAAGAACGTAGTCCTTATAGGACTGCGTTTTTTCGTATGAAATTGTTCTTTTTTATTCTGTATACCAATTGTTATTCATAAATTAATAACAATTGAGGGGATGGAGTTGAGGTCGATGAAAAAAGTATTATTTTTAGGAGACCCAGGAATTGATGACTCTTTAGCAATTATGTATGGATTGTTGCATCCTGATATTGATATTGTTGGTGTAGTAACGGGATATGGAAATGTAACACAAGAAAAGGCGACAAGTAATGCCGCATATTTGCTGCAAATGGCAGGACGGGAAGATATACCTGTTATTAATGGTGCAAAAATCCCTTTATCCGGAGATGTTACGACGTATTATCCAGAAATTCATGGGGCAGACGGTTTAGGACCAATTAAACCTCCAAAAACTTTTTCACCAAATATAAAGTCTTTTTGTACATTTTTTGATCTTCTTGAAAAATATAAAGGAGAATTAATAATAGTCGATGCTGGTAGATCAACAACGTTAGCGACAGCATTTATTTTAGAAAAGCCGATGATGAAGTATGTGAAAGAATATTATATAATGGGCGGTGCTTTTTTAATGCCTGGCAATGTAACACCAGTCGCAGAGGCGAATTTTCATGGTGATCCCATTGCGTCACAATTAGTCATGCAAAATGCCAAAAATGTGACATTAGTACCACTTAACGTTACATCGGAAGCAATTATTACACCGGAAATGGTAAAATATATTACGAAACACTCTAAAACGAGTTTTAATAAGTTAATCGAGCCGATATTTACGTATTATTATAAAGCTTATAGAAAGTTAAATCCGAAAATAAAAGGAAGTCCAGTGCATGACGTCGTTACAATGATGGTTGCGGCAAATCCATCCCTTTTAGATTATGTATATCGTCGTGTCGATGTAGATACAGCTGGAATTGCAAAAGGAGAAAGTATTGCAGATTTCCGTCCTCAACCTGATGCAAAAGCCTTGAAAAATTGGGTGCGAATTGGTTGGTCATTACATTATAAAAAATTTCTTGAGGATTTTGTGAAAATCATGACGTAGACATAATAGGAGTATACAAGTTAAAATAATGGAGATGGTTATTCAAATGACCATCTCCATTATTTTGTTTTTTAATGATAAATAGAGAAGAGTTATACAATAGGAGAGGAATTTTACTTGAAAAAAACTATGGTATGCGCAGTAATTGTGGGTATTTTCGTTTTGCTAATATCGGGTAACTTTTTAGTGAAAAAAGTATGGAGTTCAAATAATGATGATGCACAGTATATTGCATCTTTTATTGAAGAACATAAAGATGAAAAAAATAGTGCACTTCTAGTAAAGAGAAATGATAAAGTTGTTTATTCTGTAAATCCCAATGTTGTATTGCCAGTCGCTAGTACAATGAAATTAATTGTGGCGCTTGAATATACGAAACAAGTTACTGAAGGGAAAATTGATTCGTCTAGTTTCGTTTCGATTAATGATGTGAATCGTTATTATGTTCCGAATACAGATGGGGGTGCACAAGATAGATGGCAAAAGTATTTGGAGAAGACAGGCAAGATAACTGAAGGAGCGGTTTCTTTAGAAGAAGTGGCAAAAGGAATGGTTAAGTTTAGTTCGAATGCGAATGCTGAATACTTAATGGAATTGTTAGGATTAGATAACATTAATCGGAATTTACAAAGTTTATCACTTCCTGCACATCAACCACTATTTCCAATCGTTTCATCTTTATATATCCCGGGATATTTGCATAAAGAATTGCATGTTCCAAAATATAAAATAGAAAAAAAGTTAAAAGAAATGTCTCAAGAGCAATATCGTGAATATGCGATGAATATTCATGAACGCTTAAAGAAGAAGGGACCATTATTACAGAAGGAAATTCCGCTTTATTTAGAGGAACGTTACGACAAAATTTGGTCAGATAGATTACCAGCAGCTTCCGCAAATGATTATATGGTATTACTTCAAAAAGCAAACCATAAAGGCGGCTTGACAGAGGCTGAAGAAAAAGTATGGGCAAATATCGTTGAAACAGACATGAGTGCCAAGAAATACCGTAAAACATTTAGACATGCTGGGCAAAAGAATGGTTACACACCATGGACGGTGACAAAAGCAGTTTACGCTATGGATAAACGTGGAAACTGTACAGAAATTGTGTTTTTAGCGAATAATTTAAATGAAGACGATAGTGCAGAAATACGGAAACATTTAGCAAACTTACATTTCCAAGTGTTGCAAAGTGATAAGTATGATGCGACTTTTATTAAATAAACTCGGTGCAGAGAGCACCGAGTTTATTTTTATGTACAAGCACTTTTTTTCTATCTCTGGGTATGATGGGTAGTAATACTTAGGTGAGAGGGGAAAAGGTGATGAAACAGAGTAAGGAAGAGTTTATAAAGAGTGAAGGCGCTGATTTCCCTGGAAAAACATATGTGGATTGTGTATTACAACATGTATTTGATTTTCAACGAAATTACTTATTGAAAGATATGTTTCAAGTGCATAAAGCACATATTACGATGTTGACTGAAGAAAGTTTAATGAAAATAGAAGAAGCTAAAGTTATATTAAACGCACTTAGAAAAGTAGAGCGAATACCAAAAGATAAATTGGTATATACAGAGCAGCATGAAGACCTCTTTTTTTTAGTCGAACATTTAATTTCTCAAGAAGCGAAATGCGATTTTGTAAGTAATATGCATATTGGTAGGAGTAGAAATGATATGGGTGTAACGATGTATCGCATGAGTTTAAGGCGATATGTAATACGGTTAATGGAGCATCATTTGTTATTGCAAGAAAGTATATTACAACTTGCCGATGATCACAAGGAAACGATTATGCCAGCTTATACACATACACAACCAGCACAGCCAACAACATTTGGTCATTATACTTTAGCAATTTATGATACGATGCAAAGAGATTTAGAACGAATGAAAAAAACGTACCAACTTTTAAATCAGTCTCCAATGGGGGCGGCTGCACTCTCTACAACAAGTTTCCCGATTAAACGAGAACGAGTTGCTCATCTACTTGGATTTACAAATGTAATTGAGAACTCATATGATGCTGTTGCCGGGGCGGATTATTTATTGGAAGTTAGCTCGCTACTTATGGTAATGATGACGAACACGAGTAGATGGATTCATGACTTTTTGTTGTTAGCAACGAAAGAATATGACGGTATTACTGTTGCAAAGCCATATGTACAAATCAGTAGTATAATGCCGCAAAAACGAAATCCCGTTTCAATTGAACACGCTCGTGCAATTACGAGTGGTGCTTTAGGAGAAGCATTTACAGTATTTCAAATGATCCATAATACGCCATTTGGTGATATTGTCGATACGGAAGATGACTTGCAGCCGTATTTATATAAAGGAATTGAAAAGACCATTCGTGTTTTTTGTATGATGAATGCAGTTGTTCGAACGATGAAAGTAGAAGAAGAAACGTTGAAAAGTCGTTCCTATAAACATGCAATTACGATAACTGATTTCGCAGATGTTTTAACAAAAAATTATGACATTCCATTTCGGCAGGCGCATCATGCAGCAAGTGTTATTGCGAAAATGTCATTGGAGCAACAAAAGGAGCTGCATGAATTACATTTAAAAGATGTAAATATATACTTACAAGAAAAGTTTAAAATACATTTATTAGAAAAAGAGTGGGAAGAAATTGTATCGCCAGAAGCTTTTATTCAAAAAAGAAATGTATACGGTGGACCGAGTAAAAAAGAAATGGAGCGCATGATTAAAAATCGAAAAGAGTCATTTCAAAATGAAGAAGAGGTATTTGAAAGGGAAAAACAAAGAATTTTACAAGCTGAAACGAATTTGAATTCATTAACTTTGAATATTGTTGAATCGTAAAAGAGGAATTTAATGAATTAATCGCCAATACTTTATGAAACTATAAATAGAGAGAAGAGATTGTCGATGATTCAATTATATGTATATGAAGAGATTTTTCATTTTAAAGAAGATGTTACAACATTTCTAGAAAAGAATGAGCAGGAAAACAATCTCATATTAGGTGTATTACAAATGGTCCAAGAACCGATATTTATGGGGATAGCGAAACAAGGAGAAGAAATTGCCGTTGTATTTCTGCAAACAGAAGAGAAGAAACAAATCATTGTTGCAACTTCTGAAATTGCAGGAGTAGCTATTGAGGAACTTGCAAAAGAGTTAACGAAAGTATACCCGGATATTCCTGGATTGATCGGTAATAAGAAAATTGTACAGAAATTAGCGGAAGAGATTGCGGTATTAGAAAATAAGAAAACGAATGTTGCAATGGAGCAAGGTGTGTATGAGCTGAACAGAGTAAAGAAGAGGTGTAATGCGAACGGACTTTTCCGGGCAGTAAATAATGATGAATTACCATTAATAGAACAGTGGATATATCAATTTTGTGAAGATGTAAAGCTTCCTACTACGAAAGAAGAAGCAAAACAAACTGCGCATACATTAATAACTACAAATCGACTGTTTGGTTTGGAAGTGGATAGGAAACTCGTTTCTGTAGCTGCAAAAACGAGACCAACTAAAAATAATATAACAGTTAATTTTGTATATACGCCGAAAGAAGCAAGGAAAAAGGGATACGCATCTAATTGTGTAGCGGCACTTAGTCAACGTATGTTAGATGAAGGGTACAAGACGACTACGTTATATACTGATCTAGCGAATTCGACATCTAATAAAATTTATCAAGAAATCGGTTATGAGCAAATTGCGGAGTCTGTGCTTATATTTTTAGAGAAGTAGAACAAAAAGGTGTGCTAAAATAGCACGCCTTTTTATTATTCATCAATCCTAATAACCTCGCCTTGAGGGAAGTCCTCAGTTTCTAGTAAGTTACGAATAGCTTTCGCAACATATTCAGGTGATAATAGTTTTCCTTCTTCTTTTAATGCAATGAAGCGGTCCAAATTTATAAAATCTTCTTTATTTGTTTCACGAATTTGTGATTGCATATTTGTATCAACAACACCAGGTGCAAAAGCGACGATTTTTACTGGATATTCTTTTTCTACTTCTTCAGTTGCTACGCACTGTGTAAACATATTTACACCAGCTTTCGTTGTGCAATAAGCGCCCCAGCCAAAGTAAGGATTTTTTCCTGCACCAGATGAAATGTTAATAACGCGTTTATCTACTTTCCAGCCTTTCGTATGCTTCATAAACGTAGATGTAAGAATCATAGGTGCAAGTAAATTAATGTGAACGTTCGTAATGAATTGTTCGCTTTCAGCTTTTTCGATTGGCTTCATAGGTGCAACTGTACCCGCATTATTAATTAAATGAATAGAGGATACATTTTCTTTTCTAATAGATGAAATGATCTCTTTAAAGTTAGTTTCTAAGTTATGTACATCTTGAAGATCTAGGGAATGAAAAATGCAATTGCTGTTATATTGTTCTGCAAGTTTAGTAAGCTCTTTATTTTCTCTTCTAGAAATAGAGATGACAGTTGTATTTTTTTCTAATAATTGCGTGGCAATAGCTTCCCCTAAACCTTGTGAAGTTCCTGTTATAATAACATAGCGCATAGTTTTATAAACTCCTCTCATATGTGCGGAATTTTGTTGGACAACGTACATCCCATAGGTTGTCTACATTTTATAGTATAGAGCACTTTTTACTATAAATGAAATGAGATGATTGTGTGCCTTTTATAAATCGTTTTACGACAACAGTACCTGGTGCCGTCACGTTCACTGGGAATACACTGGGACTTAGTCCTACATCACCTGCACCAGGTAATATTTTTGGTACACTTGCTGTGTTTACGACAGTAAATACAGCATTGCAAGTACCAGGATTCCCAGCAGGGACAACAGATGAATGGGAATTGAATTCTTCAAGTGCAATTTTAAATCTTCCAGCGGGAAGCAGTGTGTTATATGCAGAATTAGTTTGGGCTGGTACGTTCCGGACTGATACGGAAGATGTGTTACCATTTTTAAATGATAACATTACATTTACAACGCCAGCAGGGACGTTTTCTGTTACGCCAGATCCTGTTACCGCGCAGCAAGGTTCAGTAGGAAACCAGTTTTATTATGCTCGCTCTGCCAATGTAACGAATCTTGTTAGTGCAGGTGGAGCAGGAACATATACAACGGGTGCTGTGCCAGCTGCAAGAACTTCAGCCGACCCAACAATCAGTCGTTCAGCTGGATGGACGCTTGAGGTTGTGTATCAAAATGCCAATTTACCACTTCGAAATTTGTCAGTATATGCAGGTCAAGAAATTATTGATGCTTCATCACCACCAGTTGATGCCACTATTTCAGGATTTGCTACTCCAGCTACAGGAGCTGTAACAGGACGAGTGCTCGTAACTGCTCAAGAAGGTGATTCTAACATTGTTGGAGATCAACTTCGCTTTGGACCGAATGCAAATGCTACAGTTGCATTATTCGGACCGAGAAATCCTGCGAATAATTTTTTTCAGTCACAAATTTGTAATGACAGTGGAAATTTAGATACGAGTGGCACGTTTGGAGATTTGAATCAGCCGTTAGGGATAGCTTTGGCCGTCCGAAGACAGGGGTGGGAAATTACAAATGTAGATGCCTCCTCATCTTTAGTAAACAATCAAACATCAGCAACGGTTCGATTCGTTACTAATGGAGATGGATACGCTGCAGCTGGTTTTGGGGTTCAAATTGATGCAACGGGGCCAATTATTAATCCTGTTAAATCGGTCAATAGAACAGTTGCAGGAGTTGGAGATATTCTTACCTACACAATTACAGTTCCTAATACAGGTACAGGAAGTGCAGAAAATGTTATATTACAAGACAGTATTCCGAACGGAACGACGTTTGTTACAGGTAGTGTAACAGTAGGTGGAGTAACACAGCCGAATGCGAACCCTGCTAATGGAATTAATTTAGGCACAATCCCAAATAACACGCAAAGAATTGTTACATTTCAAGTACGAATAACATCGTTTCCGAACCCAAATCCTATTCCAAATCGTGCAATGGTGTCATATCAATTCCGTCCTTTCGTTAGTAGTCCTCCTATTACAAGTACGTCTTCTTCAAACACAGTACAAACGACAGTGAATCAAGCGACTATAAGTATGCAAAAATCTGTAGATTTACAGACGGCAACGCTTAATGATGTATTAACGTACACAGTTAATGTCACAAATAATGGGAACGTTACTGCAAACAATGTTATTTTTGTTGATAGTATACCTGCTGGAACAACATTTGTTCCAAATAGCGTTACAGTGAATGGAGTAGCACGCCCAGGAGCGAATCCAGCAAGTAGTATAAATCTTGGAAGTATTAATGCTTCGCAAACGACTATAGTGCGCTTTCAAGTTCGAGTAACATCTAATCCTCTTGTCAATCCAATTCCCAATCGTGCAAGTGCTACATTTACCTTTACTCCAGTGCCTGGTCAACAACCAGTTTCAGGGCAAGCGACAAGTAACACTGTAGTTACGACCGTTAACATAGCTGATATAAGAACGAGAAAAACAGTGGATAGAGCTTTTGCGACGGTAAATGATGTTCTTACGTACACTGTTACAATTGAAAATACAGGAAATGTACTTGCGACGAACGTTATTTTTCAAGATCCGATCCCAATTGGAACGACATTTATCGCAAATAGTGTGACTGTGGACGGGGTTTCACAACCTGGGGCAAATCCAGCAACTGGGTTTACAGTAGCTAATATATCTCCTGGCGGAAGTAGGACTGTTACATTTCGAGTACGAGTTACATCTACACCATCGGGAGGTACGATTGCGAATCGCGGAAATGTGTCTGCTAATTTCGTCGTTATTCCGAATCAGCCACCGATAACAATTAATAGACAAACGAATACAGTTGTGACACAAGTTAATACAGGCGGTTTAAATGTAATAAAAGAAGTGAATACAACGCAAGCGGCGGTAGGGGATACTTTAACATACACAATTGCCGTCCAAAATACAGGAAACGTTCCGTTAACAAATGTATTTTTCCAAGACCCTATTTCTTCTGCTGTTTCATTTGTTGCAAATTCTGTAACAATTAATGGAGTATCGCAAAGTGGATTGAATCCGAATACAGGATTTTCTCTTCCGAATATTCCTGCGGCTCAAACAGTTGTAGTCACATTTGACGTATTAATTGTACAGGATCCAGAAAATGAAGATATTTTAAATCAAGCAAATGTAACAGCAAGTTTTCAAGTGAATCCGAGTGAACCACCAGTAACCATCAATGTTCCGAGTAATGTTGTGAATACGACAGTACAAACAGGGAACTTTGAAGTTGTGAAATCAGTGAATACGGCTGTTGCAACTGTAGGGGATATTTTAGTATATACAATCGAAGTTATAAATGCAGGTAGTGTACCAGCTACAAATGTATTTTTCCAAGATTCAATTCCACAAGGGACATTATTTATTGAAAATAGTGTAGTTGTGAATGGTGTTTTACAAGAAGGGGCAGATCCAGAACTTGGATTCCCATTAAATGATTTGCCTACTGGCGCGAGTGTTATTGTTACGTTTGAAGTATTAATTGATGAAATTCCCCAAGGGAATAATGTCGTAAATAATGCGAATGTAACTGGAGATTTCCTTGTAAATCCAACAGAGCCACCGATTACTGTAACAGTACCAAGTAATACTGTTATGACGATTGTGAATTCTTCAGGGTTAAATGTAATGAAAAGTGTAAGTGCTACTGAAGCCGGTGTAGGAGATACGTTAACGTATACAGTTCGTATACAAAATAGTGGAACGGTGACAGCGACAAATGTATCATTCCTTGATCCGATTCCAGTTGGAACCACTTTTGTAGCGAATAGTGTAACAATAAACGGGACACCTCAACCAGGTTTAAACCCGACAATTGGATTTCCACTTGCTAATATTCCAGTAGGAGGTATGGTGACGGTCACTTTTCAAGTGGCAATCACGAGTGTACCACCAAATAGAGTTCTTCCGAATAATGCGAATGTAACTGCTGATTTCCAGGTAAGTCCTCTCCAGCCACCAATTACAATTGTAACGATTAGTAATATTGTTGTGACGCGAGTGAATGTAGGATCACTTAATGTAATGAAGAGTGTAAATACACCACAAGCTGGTGTAGGAGATACGTTAACGTATACGATTCTTATTCAAAATACAGGAACTGTTCCTGCAACAAATATTGTTTTTCAAGATCCAATTCCGTCTGGTACTGCGTTTGTAACAAATAGTGTGACGATAAATGGAGTTGTTCAGCAAGGTGCGGATCCTATGCTAGGTTTCCCGGTACCAAATATTCCGGTCGGGCAAACGGCTACGATTACGTTTCAAGTTACAGTGACGAGTGTTCCGAGCGGTGGAAATATAAGAAACCAATCGAACGTTACTGCAAGTTTTCTTATAAATCCAGCAAACCCTCCAATAACGACTGTTACAAATAGTAATTTTGTAGTGACGCAAGTAAACACAGCACAGTTAAATATACAAAAATCTTCATCTGTACAACAAGCAGCACTTGGAGAAACTTACACGTATTCTGTTGTCATTCGGAATAACGGTACAGTAACAGCAACGAATGTCTCTTTCCTTGATCCAATTGCTTTAGAAACAACATTTGTAGCAAACAGTGTAACGATAAATGGAACGCTACAACCTGGATTTGACCCAAATGTTGGTTTCCCGCTTCCTAATATTGCTGCTGGAACATCATTGACAGTAACGTTCCAAGTTACGGTAGTTGCACCGTCTACACGTGGAGCAGTATTAAATACAGCATCTGCTACAGCCACTTTCTTATTAAATCCTTTACAACCACCTGTAACAACCACGAATTCAAGTAATACAACGGTAGTTACAATACCGTTACCTCCTCCTGGTGAAGTAACAGCAACAAAAACAGTTGATGTTGCAACTGGGGCCGTTGGGGATGTATTAACGTATACTGTGCTCATTTCAAACGTAGGAATTATCCCTGTTACAGATGTGTTCTTCCAAGATGTCATACCAGAAGGAACGACGTTTGTTGACAATAGTGTAACGATAGGTGGAGTGCAGCAACTTGGTTTAAATCCAGAAATAGGATTTACAGTTACTCCATTATTAATCGCTGGTGGAAGTATTGAGGTCACATTCCAAGTGACGATTACAGAAATTCCAGATAATGAAGTCATATTAAATGATGCAGATGTTACATTTACTTCACAACCAAATCCGCAGGAACCACCGATTACGGAAACGGTATTAACAAATTTAGTCGTTACGACAATTAATATAGCGTTTATTTTTCCATTGAAACTAGTAGATAAAGAAGTAGCGACGGTAGGAGAAATATTAACGTATGATGTATTGATTTTTAATTTCGGAACAGTGCCAGCGACGAATGTTCAATTTATCGATACTACTTCCGCGGGTGTAGCATTTGTACCAGGAAGTGTGAGCATAAACGGGGTACCAGCACCAGGATTAGATCCTTTCATTGGTTTTACAGTTCCAGATATACCTGTCGATGATTTTGTACTTGTCACATATCAGGAAGTGGTTACAAGCATACCAGAAGGTGGAACGATTGTTAATTTTGTAGACGTTACAGCTACATTTGCTGTAAGTGAAACAGAACCGCCTATTACGGAAACAACGACAAGTAATACGACATTAACAGAAATCAATGAGCCTGGTTTGAATGTTTTAAAATCAGTGAGTCAGCCGGTTGTTGCAGTAGGCGATACAATCACATATACAACAGTAGTTCAAAATACAGGAACAGTGCCAGCAACGAATGTTCAATATAGTGATGTATTACCTTCCTCTATAGCATTCGTACCGAACAGTGTAACGATAGATGGTGTGTTACAACCTGGATTCAATCCGAATAACGGATTCCCGCTTCCAGATATAAATCCAGGTGAAAGTGTAGAAGTGACCTTCCAAGTAACCGTTGTTAGTGCGCCATCAAACGGAACAATTGCCAATACGGCAAATGTAACTGGAAGTTTTGTATTAGTACCAGGAGAACCACCAGTTATAGTAACAGAGCCGAGCAATACAACACTTACAACTGTAAATAGAGGGCAATTTAATGTTATTAAACAAGTAAATAGGGTTGCTACTCTCGTTGGAGATATATTAACGTATACGGTTCAAATAACGAATACAGGAACAGTAACAGCTAATGCTGTTCAGTTTGTTGATACCATTTCAGCAGGGGCGTCATTTGTACCAAATAGTGTAACGATAAATGGAGCCTCGCAACCAAACTTAAATCCAATTACTGGATTTGGAGTTGGAGATATACCGGTAGGTGAAACAGTTATAGTGACGTTTCAAGCGACAGTTACAAACATCCCGTCATCAGGAACAATTACGAACGTTGCAAATATAACAGGAAGCTTTACTTTAGTGCCAGGAGAACTACCAGTTGTAGTAACAGAGCCGAGTAATACGACGATAACTAGAGTGAATAGAGGACGATTCAGCGTTATAAAATCTATAAATAAAGAAGCGACACGATTAGGAGATACGTTAACGTATAGTGTGCAAGTTACAAATACAGGAACGGTAACAGCAACGAATGTTCAGTTTATCGATGTTCCATCACCTAGTTTAGAATTCGTTCCTGGAAGTGTACAAATAAATGGGGTTCCGCAAGTAGGTTTAGATCCATTTGTAGGCTTTGCATTGCCTGATCTTGCAGTAGGGGATAGTGTATTAATTACATTTGAAGTAAATGTAATCGCAGTTCCGCCTTCTAGTAGCGTTATGAATACAGCAAGAGTAACGGGAGATTTCGAATTGATTCCAGGAGAACCTCCGTCTACAATTACAAATTCAAGTAATACGACGGTTACGCCGGTAAATAGAGGCAGCTTAGATATGCTAAAAGAAGTAGACCATTCAGTTGTTGGTGTAGGAGAAACGGTAACGTATACTGTTCGTATATTAAATACTGGTACTGCTGATGCAATGAATGTTCAATTTATCGATGTGCTATCTCAGGAAGCTGATTTCATTCCAAATAGTGTAACGATAAATGGGGTTCCGCAACCGGGGTTAAATCCGCAGATTGGATTTACGATACCTGATATACCAGTTGGTGAGACGGCACTTGTAACATATGAAGCTACGATTACAAGTTTTCCGGATGGTGGAACAGTAGTAAACGTTGCTGGAGCGTTAGCAGAATATATTTTAGTACCAGGAGAGCCGCCAGTTACAGTGATGGACACGAGCAATACAGTTATTGTAACGGTAAATACTGCAATCTTATTTGTTGCAAAAGGAGCAAACTTTGAAGTAGCAATGATAGGGGATGTTGTCACTTACGGAATCGCTGTTATAAATGATAGTACAGTTCCTGTGACCAATATTGTGTTAACAGATATCATTGATCCGAATACGCTATTTATAAATGGTACGGTAACGGTAAATGATGTACCTCTTCCATTTGCTAATCCGAATACTGGTATTCCGTTAGGTGATTTTCAGCCAAATGATGCAGCAATTATTAATTTCCAAGTTGTAATAACAGGAGGGCAAGTAAATAATTTAGTTACAAATACCGCTACAGCGAATGGGCTCGCAACTGTAAATCCGAATGAGCCGCCAGTAGTAGTTGAAGGTGATAGTAATACAGTTGTTATCCCGTTTATTCCTCAAAATGTCTCAACGACAGTCGTAAAAACGGCAGATTTACAGGCAGCAACAATTGGAGATGTCATTACGTTTACGACAGTCATCACAAATACGGGTGATACTGTAATGCAAAATATTCGTTTTCAAGATATGTTAGATAGTAGTGTTCGATTTGTTCCTGGAAGTGTAACGGTTGATAATAGGCCAGTGCCGAATGTAAGCCCGGCAGTAGGGTTTCTTATCGGAATTTTAAATCCTGGTGAAGCAAGGACAGTTTCGTTCCAAGTAGCAGTACAGAGCGCGCCAAATGGCTCAGGAAATTATATAAATCAAGCGAGTATTCGTTTTGAACATCAAGTAGGCACAGTATTGCCACCTGTTACACAAATAGTAGAAAGTAACATAGTTGTCATTCCATTTGTTCCAACGATTGAACAAATTTGTGAAACAAACTTTAATTGCTTAGATAAAATTCCATTTCAATGTTCTCCGTGTAATCATTTGCATGGACATAAAAAATAAAAACAGAAAGAGCATCCTGAAAAATAATTGGATGCTCTTTCTGTTTTAATCATATAGATTCATTTTCGGGTGAGGTGAAAAATTCGTCGGTTTTGTCGGAGAGTAGTAATGGAATGGCTCCTTTTATAACAGAAATGTCCCAGTCCCACCATGCGAGATTCTCTAGTTTGTCAATCGTTTCTTGTGGGAAACGATATCGAACAAATTTTGCAGGATTACCAGCTACAATTGCATACGGGGGTACGTCTTTTGTAACAACGCTTCTGGCGCCGATAATGGCCCCGTTACCAATTGTAACACCAGATAAAATGCAGGATTGATAACCAATCCATACATCATTGCCGACTACGATATCACCTTTTGAAGAAGGGTGACCAGTAATATGTGCTCCTTCATCAAAAAGTGCATTAAATGGATAAGTTGTTATCCAGTCTGCGCGATGTTCACCGCCGAGTATGAAAACGACTTCTTCTGCTAATGAACAAAACTTACCTATTTTTAATTTTGTTTCATCGTTCCAAGAAAAAATGGTTGGCCCTACTTTACTATAAGTATAATCACCAATATCATATTTATTATATTCAGGTTTTTGATTTAAATATAACATGCTTCTTCAGCCTCCTTTCTCAATTAAGCGATACGTATGGAATATTATATGCAAGATGTAGTAATGTGAACTGTATTAATAGGTGAAATGAAAAAAAGGGAGTGGGATGTATGCGATACGAAATGGGTTTATATAATAAACCGTTTCAGTCAATTCAATCAGGAAAAAAAGTATATGAAGTACGCCTATACGATAAAAAACGTCAACTAATAAACAAAGGCGATGAAATCGTATTTACGAATCTTACGACGACAGAAATGATGACGGTAAAAGTAACGGAAATAAAGCGATACGAGAGCTTTAAATCTATGTATGAACAAATTGATAAAAAATTATTGGATTGTGAGAATGATAGTTTAGAGGAAATGTTAGAAAGTACATACAAAATATATACGAAAGAACAAGAAAAAGAGTGGGGAACAGTCGCGATTCGTATTGAGGAAATAAAATGATAAGAAATCGCGGGGCGGCTATCATTGTACAGGAAGGGAAAATTGCTCTTATAAAACGTATTCGAGAAGAGGAAACATATTATGTTTTTCCTGGCGGAGGGGTTGAGGAAGGTGAAACGCCTGAAGAGGCAACGAAAAGAGAGGTATATGAAGAATTAGGGCTACATATAAAAGTGGAGCACCTTATTGCAAAGGTAAAATATAAAGGAAATGAATATTATTATGGTGCCTATATTACAGGCGGAGTGTTCGGAAGTGGAACAGCTGAGGAATTTCAGCGGGAAGGTAGAGGAAGTTATATTCCGTTATGGCTACCGATAAACGAGTTGGAAAAAGTGAATATAAAACCTTATGAAGTGGTCGGAAATATATTTAATCATTATAAAATATAACGTCTGACAACATACAAAAAAAACCATTGACATAGGCTTCTGATTTAAGTATTGTATTCGAGTATGTTTATAATCAGGAGGTTTATATGAGCAATCAAACTACTACACATCATGTGAAAATGACAACAGCGGATCCATCTGGAATTGGTCTATTTGGATTAGCAATGGTAACACTTGTAGCATCATCTCAAAAGTTAGGCTTAACAGATGGCGTTTCACTTGTATTACCATGGGCAATCTTTTTAGGAGGATTTGCACAAATCTTTGCTTGCATTCACGATGCAAAGCATAACAATACATTCGGTACGACAGCATTTGGTGCGTACGGCCTATTTTGGTTAGGTGTTGGAATGACTTGGTTAATTCAACTTGGAGTATTTGGCGAAAAATTAGCACAAGCTGCAGATTCAAAACAGCTTGGTGTAGCCTTTATCGGATATTTGATTTTCACAATCTTTATGACGATTGGTGCAATGGAAACACATAAAGTATTATTTATGATCTTTGTCCTTATTGATTTCTTATTTATTGGTCTTTCATTAAGTACTTTAGGTGTTATGCCGCACGCAATGCATAATTTAGCAGCATATTCTGAACTTCTTATTTCATTATTATCTTTCTACGGTTCAGCAGCAGCAGTGTTAAATACACACTTTGGAAAAGTTGTTTTACCAGTAGGAAAGCCTTTTGGTATTTTTAAAAAGTAATAAAAAAGCACAGATGATTGTATAGTCATCTGTGCTTTTTTATTTATCCCGCTATTTGCCGGGCAGTAAGACCCCCCACCTCAAAATTCAGTGGAAGCAAAGAAGTTAGGTGAGGGCCCTGCTGCCCGTAAAAGTCCGATTGGTTCAACTAATAATGAGTGGGGGATGAACAAAACTCCCACTCATTAAAGTTTCACTTTATTTGAAATAAGTAATGTAAATAAAAGTAGAAAAAATCAATTGAAATTGATTCTCATTATTAATATAATGAGAATGAGAATCATTTATTGTTAGAGGGGGATGCCAAAGTGGCAAAAATTTTAATAGCTTATGCAAGTATGTCAGGAAATACAGAGAGTATTGCTGATTTAATTAAAGTTAGTTTAGATGCTTTTGATCATGAAGTAGTATTGCAAGAAATGGAAGGCATGGATGCTGAAGAATTATTAGCTTATGATGGAATCATTTTAGGATCTTATACGTGGGGCGATGGTGAATTACCATTTGAAGCGGAAGATTTTCATGAGGACTTAGAAAATATAGATTTAGCTGGGAAAAAGGTAGCGGTATTCGGATCAGGTGATACGGCGTATGAACTATTTTGTGAAGCGGTAACGATATTTGAAGAACGTCTTGTAGAACGCGGTGCAGAGCTTGTACAAGAAGGGCTGAAAATTGAATTAGCTCCAGAAGATGAAGAGGATGTTGAAAAATGCAGTAATTTTGCAATTGCATTTGCTGAGAAGTTCTAAGAATGGGAGTGTCAACGTGGAGACAATGTTAAGTGCAACTGCTATTGCAAAGTTAAGAGATGGAAAACTGTTGTTAGCTACTACATATAATGGCTTATTTATTGAACAAGACGGAGAATGGAAACGAATTTTAAATGGTTTTCAAAAACGAATTAGGGATTTACATAGCGAAGATAATGTAGTTTATGGTGTAGGTGACGAAGGGATTTTTATTCGTAGTATGAATGGTGGAGAGAACTGGACAATTCAGCGTTTTCCAACAAAAGCAACGAGTTGGAATGTATGTAGCAATGTACAAGGAACTGTCATTGCTCATGGAGAAAAAACGCTGTATCTTTCTAATAATTTCGGTTCGACATGGGAGACTATTCATCCGTTTCTTGAGTATGGCAGTGCGGCACCGTCTATTCGATCGTTATTTTTATATAAGCATTACTTATTTATTGGTACGAAAATACATGCTAAATATGGTGGTGTTTGGCTCTTTGATTTGAAGACACGTAAATTAAAGAGGATTAAAATTGCGATGAATCAAATGATCTCCGCGTTGACTTTACACAATTCTTATTTAGTAGCGGCAAGTGGATCGTGCAAGGGAGTTAGCGGGAATATTTCTTATTGTAAAATAGATGAAAGTATTGCGAGTGAAAAAATATATTGGCATACATGTCAAAGTGAGCAGAAAGCAAGTAGTTATTTAGACTTAAGTGTAGATCAACATGTTTTATATACAACTTCAACACAAAATAAGGCGGGTATTAGTAGTGTGTGCCGTGTGCTTCTTGACGAAGGTATTGTTACAGTATGTGATTCAGTTAAAGGGCACGGATGGCGCATTGTTAATCAAAAAGATGGTTATGTAGTAGCCGGATCAGGCGAATTAAAAGCAATGCAGTGGGAACAAAAAATAATTTAAGAAAAAAACTTTACTTTTATTATATTGATATGATATAGTGTATTTAAACCATTTTACTTTTAATAATATAGAGATTTAAATGAGCTGTAACTTCCGAGGAGGATAGCAATGTTAAATCTCCTCAGGGGTTGCAGTTTTTTAATATCTGGCTTATTATTGTAAGGTGGTTGAAAATGAATATGTACATATAGGTACATTGTAGGAGGATTTTTTTCATGCAAAACGGTAAAGTAAAATGGTTTAACTCAGAAAAAGGTTTCGGTTTCATCGAAGTTGAAGGCGGAGAAGACGTATTCGTTCATTTCTCAGCTATCCAAGGCGAAGGCTTCAAAACTTTAGAAGAAGGTCAAGAAGTTACTTTCGAAGTAGAACAAGGTAACCGTGGACCTCAAGCTACTAACGTAAACAAGAAGTAATTTTTGAAAAAAGAAGGGCTCGCCCTTCTTTTTTTTGCATTTTTATAGATGTCCTCCTACTTACATATCATAACGAGACTGAATTTTCATTTATTTATTCGGAGTATTTTTGTATAAAGTACATGAATAAATAAATACTGAAAATAGAGTGTTTGTGTGAAAAGGAATTTAGAAAGAGGTAAATAAATTGAAAAACGCTACACATTTCATTGTGTTTGATATTGAGAGGAATTTCAGACCGTATAAATCAGAAGATCCGTCAGAAATAGTTGATATCGGAGCTGTAAAAATAAAAATAGGTACAATGAAGATAATTGAAGAGTTTTCGGAGTTAGTAAAACCAAGTGCACGATTAACTCGTCATACGACAAAATTGACTGGAATTACAAAGGAAGATTTAATTGGTGTAGAAAAATTCCCTCAAATTGTAGAGAAATTTATTCAGTTCATCGGCGAAGATTGTATATTTGTTTCATGGGGAAAAGAAGATTATCGCTTTCTATCTCATGATTGTGCATTACATGGTGTTGAATGCCCAAGTATAGAAAAAGAAAATAGAATTGATTTGCAAAAATTTGTTTTCCAAGCGTATGAAGAATTATTTGAACATACGCCAAGTTTACAATTTGCAGTAGAACAGCTCGGTTTAACATGGGAAGGGAAACAGCACCGAGCTCTAGCAGATGCTGAGAATACAGCAAATATACTTCTTAAAGTATATAGCGAGAGAGATATTCATAAACGGTACAAAAGACATGGCGAACTGGAACTTGTAAAGGACGGGAAACTAACGGAAAAAGCGAAAAAAAAGATGCGAAAATGGGTGTTTAAAGAACTAAAGAAAAATACAGAACGCTCTTTTGAATGGAGTACATTTGAAAGTAGTGACACGTGGGAAAGTATTACGGAAAGATATTATATAAGTGAAAATACAGTAGAACTGCTGAAAAAACATTTTCGTACGGCAGTGCGAAAAGCAGAACGGCAGATTAGGTATTTGGCTGAGATGGAGGAGAATGTAGAGGTTAAATGACATTCTCCTTTATTTTTAGCTACATAAATTTAAATTCATCGTATTAAATAGCAATTAATTTGTTGCTGTAATTGAGCAGTCATTATTGCTTTGAAATTTAGGGTGTTAGTTAGAATGTTAATCTGTTGAGGAGTAGTTAATTTTTCAAATCCTTTTGCATGTGCAAAGAAATGTTGTAGGAATTTTTTCTTCTCTTCAGTTAATCGTTTATGATTTCCTATTGGAAGACCTGCACATTTATATAAAAATTGTTTAGTATTACTTTTTAACTTTAAATCACTAATCCAATTCATAGTTTTTTCAGTGGTATGGCTGTTTATGTAGTTTTTCGGAACGGTTACTTTATAATTGTAATCCCGTAAATCGTTTTTAGTAAAGCCTGTCTGTTTTAAAATTTGTAATAGAGGGAAATGATTTTCCTCAAGTTTATTTAAAATAAATTGTCTATTGGTTTTATTAGAATCGCCTTTGTTATGAAGTCTACGAAGTATTTTGAGGTATTGTGAAGGTTTTTCTGTAAAATCTTCAATAATACAGGGGATTTGTTTTATATGTGGATTATTAGTTATGAAATTGTAACAATCGTATTTTCCAACTAAAATGTATTCATCTTTTAGAGGATGCTTTTCGACTGGTAAGAGTAAATCGAATATATCAATATATTCAATAGTACTGTTCATTTTTTTAGAATAAGATTTTGTAATGTAGGGATTATACAATAGATTTATTTTTTCAATAGGAATCATGCTAACTTCAGTTAAAGAATGAGGACTATGGTAAATGATCATATGTATTTACCTCCTTAAATCAAATATATAGCATTAGAAAGTTGTCTTATGATAGCGATAGGAAAATACGTGATTAATGTGAAAAAACCTACCTCTATAAAAGAGGTAGGTTTTTTGCAGTTGTTCTATTCAATTCCCTCTGGACTATAGCTATACTGCTGCTTATTCTCAATCCGCTCAATCACATCTTGCAATTCATCTGGCTTCAGAAACTCAATAGGAGAGAATCCTTTTTCAAACGTAAGTGTGTCTGCTTCAATCATAAGTACATATCGGTCATTTACCTTCGCAATATGTATTTGGTCCCCGAAATCAGCCAGTAGAGCCTTCACAGAGATATGGTCTGCTTTTAGCTTTAATTCCACTTCTGGGGCGTGCTCGACGATTTGAGCGGTAGCTTCCATTACTTCTTCGGTTGAAAATTGTTCCATAATTTCGCGTTTCGGACTGGCAGCCCATACTTCCATCGCTTGGTCGAATTGTTCGCGTTCTTCTGTACCTTCTTCAAATACATCTTCAATTTGGTCGTATACCATGTCCATTACTTGTGTTTTCATAATTTCAGGCATAGAGCGTTCATATTCGACGAATTTTAAGAAGTCTTCAAAGTAGCGGGCGTGTGATGCTTGGTGAATTTTTAATTCGCTCACTTCGACCATACCTTCTTCAGGCATGTACGGATATTGGATAGATTTCATATTCTTTGTTGTGATGGCCATTTCAACGTTACGAATCAGTGTTGATTCATCAGAAATAGAAGCCACCTTTGGTTCGAAGTCACATTTCATTACAAATACGAATGGATCATCAAAGTATTTGCGTAGTTTTGCCTGAGCAATTAAAAATACACCACCGCGTACAGCGCTTGTGTCAAGATATGTATAAACGAGAGGTTCGCTCATATCTTTAAAGTTTTCCTTTGTTTCTGCAAAGCGAATACGATTAAAAAGGTTGTAATGAGGGTTTGAATCAAGTTCGTGCCCTTCCTCTACAATAAAGCGACCAATTTTTGTTGGGGCTTGTTCTGTTTTTGCATGACGTTCTACTTTTCGCTTCGATATTTTTAATAACTCACCATTCAAAAATTCTTTTAAGGAGCTATCTTCATATTCTTCAGCGTCTAAAGTTTGAAAATGTTTGTAGCGTTTATCAACTGCTTCACCTTTTCCTTCTACTTGTACAACATAAAAGGAAAGATAATTTATTTCAAAATCCATATTTATCACCTTGTTTCATTTCATTAACTCTTACTTGTTTCATTTCATTAACTCTTATCAGTATAGAGATGGAAAAAACTTTCGTCAATTTATATAAGGAAGGGGGAGCCCCTTCCTTTATATAATTTTTATCCCGCTATTTGCCGGGCGGGCTGCCCGTAAAAGCCCGATTGGTGAAGGCTGATTAAAGTTTCACTTTATTTTCTCGATTAAAATCCGTCTTCTAATGCTGCGAATGGAATGTTTAGTCTGTTTTCTACTGTGCGTAAACGTTGGTTTAAGCGGTTTAGTCTACGTGTATGGCGCTCAACTGTATTTTCTAGTTGACGTACTCTTTGTTCAAGCTCATTTACGCGTCTTTCTAATTGACGATTTCCAGTGCCAGGAAAAGAGATTGGAAGTTGGAATTGTCTATTTTGGTCATATGGATTCGTTTGCTCTGCGTGATCTATATAAGATTGGTATTGTGCTTGTAAGTCATACTGTGGTTGTTGGTACGCATATTGATTATATGGATCATATGGATTGTAGGGATACATAATAACATCCTCCATTTCTTTAAAATAGGTTGAATTCACCATAATGTATGTGCAAAAGCGGAGCGGTGGCACGGCAAATACCTATTTATGTTGAGGGATTTTTCTTTATAAAAAATAGCTTGAGGGTTTTTGATTTGTATTTCTTTTGCTTAATGGTATATACTGGATAAAAGGGAGAGTTTACATAAAAGTTACAATTCTATCAAACTCAAACTTTTATGTAAATATGTATAGACATTTGTAAAAGAAAAGAGTAATTTATATAGAGTGAAAAATAACTTGTAACATTTTATAAACATATTGTAAAATGATTGTAACAAAACATACATAAAAATGAAATAAATACATAATAGTGATGTTGGGGAAAGGGAGAGAGTATATTGTTCCGTAAAGTAAAGGGTATATTAGTTGGGGTGTTATGTGTAGCTGTAGTGAGTGGCTGTGGTACAAAAGTAAGTGATGTTGCATTGGTAAGTGATATTGGTGGGCACACTGTAGAGGCTAAAGCAGAAGTGCAGGATACTATTAGTTTAGTTGATGGTCGAACTGGTACTGAAGTGAAAAAATTAGATTTATCTGGTTTAGGCTATTTTGAAGATGAAGCGAAATTTAAAAAGTCTGTAACAAAGGTTGTTGGTGAGGTTGGAAAAAGCGTCGACAAAAAAATGGTTCCTTCACGTATAGCACCTGATGGAAGTTGGCAAGAAGGAAAACCTTCTTATGAATTAATGGAAAAAGAATTAGTAGATAAATTGTTAAATGTGGGTATGTGGGATGCTACGTATCAGTTGCCGATCGTGGAGAAAAAACCAGTCGCAACATTAAGTGATGCGCAAGGAAATGGTACGGTAATTGGTAGATATGAAACGAACTTAGGCGGTTCAACAGGTGGCCGTATTGAGAATATTCGTTTGTCAGCAGCGAGCATAAATGGAGTTGTGTTAGCAAAAGGAGACCGTTTCTCTTTTAATTCATTAATCGGTGATACAACACCAGACAAAGGATATCAATTAGGGAAAGAAATAGTTGATGGTAAATTAGTAGATGGATACGGTGGTGGTGTTTGCCAAACATCTTCAACTTTATACAATGCAGCAGATCAAGCTGGCCTGAAAATGGTGGAGAGAACTACACATTCTAAAACGGTAGGTTATGTTCCTCAAGGAAGAGATGCTACAATTGCATATCCATATTTAGATTTAGTATTTGAAAATACGAATGATGCACCTGTGAAGCTTTATATGGGCATTCAGGGTGGAAAGCTAGTTGCTGAAGTACATAAAATGAGATAAGCGTTAAAAAGCCCCCTTTTCTGAAAGTTAGAAAAGGAGGCTTTTTTTATTATGAAAATAAAAATGTATGTAAATTCCGACTTTTCTTATTTACATAGGATGATTTTAGTTGTATCCTTCATAGTAACGGTTATATGTAATGGTAAAATATAGGGATAAGGAGATGAAGTTATTCATGGTACGAATTCATCCGAAAACACGTATTGGTCATGTTGAATTTAAAGTGAAAGATTTAGAGCGTCAAATTGCTTTTTATAAGAATGTTGTAGGATTAGAGGTAATTAAGCAAGAGGGGAATAAAGCATATTTAGCAGGAAAAGGTAGTAAGAATACATTACTTGTTCTTGAAAAGATAGAGGACGGGGTACTGCAAGAACCGCGTACGACTGGTATATATCATGTAGCCTTTTTAGTTCCGACTCGTGAAGCTTTTGCTTCTGCGCTATTTGGGGTTCTTCGTAATAAGAATGTAATTGACAGCCCAGCTGAACAAGAAGGGCGTTATACATATTCAAATGAAATTTTACCAATCTCAAGGTTTAACAGTGCAAGTGATCATACATATAGCGAAGCGTTTTATTTGCAAGATCTAGAGGGGAATGGTATTGAAATTTATGCAGACCGTCCGCGTGATCAATGGGGAGAAGGACCAGGAGGAAGTACGCCACTAGATTTAAAAGAGCTGGCAACACTCGTTGATTATGAGGCTGATGGATTACCTGCTAATACTGTCGTTGGGCACGTACATTTACGAATAGCTGATGTAGAAAAATCACACGAGTTTTATGTAGAGACAGTAGGGTTTGAAGTGCAACAACGTGAAGATGACTGCTTATTCATTTCTGCAGGAGGATATCATCACCATATCGGTGCAAATACGTGGAACGGAGTAAATAATCCACACCCACCAGTACATGCAACTGGACTAAAGGTATATACAATTGTACTACCGCATAAAGAAGCGTTAGATGCAGTGAAAGAAAGATTAATAGAAAAACAACATGAAATAAATGAAACTACAAATGGGTTTACGGTAGTAGATCCAAGTGGTATTACAGTGCAGTTTGAAATAGAAGCAGTGTAAAATAAGCGAGAAAGTGTATAATCACTTTCTCGCTTATTTGTGATCATTCATAGCTCAATCCAATATCTTCTTACTACATTCCCATCTTCCTCAGTGAAATCATCATCACGAAGCCCGCCGTTATGTAAAATCGTTTTTTCAGAAGCGGTATTCACTGCGTCGCAAACGACAAGTACTTTCGTGATGTCTAATTCCTTCGTTTTTTCTAATGATAATGCTAGTAATTTCGTAGCATAACCTTTTCTTCTTTCAGAAGGGCGAATGCCATAACCGATATGACCGCCAGCGTTAAATAGATGTTCAGTTAAACTATGACGTATATTAACAGCTCCGACAATTCTATTATTATTTGTAACGAGCCAATATGTAGAATCTGGTACCCAAGTTTCAGGGATATTTATTCCGTTATGCGCATCGAGAAGTTCTTGAACCATAGCTGGGAAGTTAGCAGGATTTTTTGAGATAACCCACGGGATCATTGTTTCACCGCTATCTTTCCATTCGTTATAGAAATCTAAGTATTCTTCTTGTAAATCAGTAGTAGGTGTAAGTAACGAGACGTTCATTGTTAGTAAGCTCCTTTGTTTATGTAGTATTTATAAAAAAATTATGACACAAAATGAAAGCGTTTTCTTAAGTTTCTCAACCTAATTTCATGTAATTCACCTTTGATTTTTTAGAAAATTAGTGAAGATTTAAAATTAGAAGTTATTTATTTTATGTTAATATTTTAAATATTAACATAAAACGGTCGGAGTATTAAGTGTATTTTAGTGGTATTCCTTCATGTTGATAAATGGATGCTTGTGATAATTTTTGTTTTATCTATCTATAATGAATGAAAGGGGGAAGTGCCCGTGAGTGTAGATTTTGATTTTATTATACGAATCGGTGTTGCTGGCTTGTTAGGAGCAATGATTGGTATTGAAAGAGAAATTCGATCGAAAGAAGCTGGATTAAAGACTCATTTCCTCGTAGCGGTAGGAAGTGCGTTAATAATGGTTGTTTCGAAATATGCCTTTTCAGATATTGTGTATGAAGAGCATACGTCTCTAGACCCAAGTCGGATTGCAGCACAAGTCGTTAGTGGAGTTGGTTTTTTAGGTGCAGGCACAATTATTATTCAAAAGCAGGCGGTGAAAGGATTAACGACCGCGGCTGGTTTATGGGCTACTGCCGGCATAGGATTAGCAATTGGAGCGGGAATGTATGTAGTAGGGATTGGAGCGACGATTCTCGTTTTAATTGGTTTAGAAATTGTGAGTCGTATTTTTAAGGTGCAATTTTTATTTCCACAAAATATAACGGTGCAAATGTGTATAAATAAACATGAAGCGGTACAACAAATAGTAGAAACGCTACAAGTGAAAGGCATTCCAATAGTTTCATATGAGGTGGAGGCTTCACAGCAAGGTACAGAAACTGTTTATAAGGTAGGGATGCAACTGAAAAATATATCGTCAGAAGAAAAGAATGAGTTTATTCAGTATATGCAAACATTACCGGAAGTTACGTTTATAAAGTTAAAATCATAGTGTTGAAAACGAGGATAGATGTAGCAGGAATTTTGCTATTATCTATCTTTTTTTGATATAAAACGCACATAAAGTCAAGTGCTAATTTTGCGCAGCAAGGATACATATGTGAACGTTCCCTTATTTTTTCTCAATACAGGACAAAAAGTAAAAATAGTAAAATAATGGAGCGGGACACTAAAAATGTAAGGTAGGGGAGAGTATGAAAGGCTATTCAAAAAAAATGTTAGTAGGGGTAAGTTTTGCTAGTTTAATGTTAGGGAGTTTTCAAGGGGTAAGTTTGGCAGAAGATACTAAGGGAGAGCAAGTTTCTTATCGAAATGTACTCAAAATGGAGCCAGTCGGTGTACAACTACCAGTACAAGAATTAGCTCATTCATCGAAATTGCTCGAAAGCAAGTCTTTTGAGCAAAGGATACAATTTGCTGATTTATCACAAAGACCGCCTGAGGTAAAAAAGGAAAGTAAGCAATTAGCTGTAGCGAAAACTTATACAATTGCTGAATTAAATCAATTAAGCAATCAGCAGTTAGTAGATTTACTTATAACCATTGATTGGGAGCAAATTACGGGGCTATTTCAGTTTAATACAGACAGTCTAGCATTCTATCAAAATGATAGTAGAATGCAGGCGATTATTGATAAATTGAAGCAGCAAGGACAAGCCTATACGAAGGATGATTCAAAAGGGATTGAGACATTAGTAGAGGTATTACGTTCAGGGTTTTATTTAGGATTTTATAATTCGGAACTTAGTAAATTAAATGAACGGAGTTATCATGATAAATGCTTACCTGCATTAAAAGCGATAGCTAACAATTCAAATTTCAAGCTGGGTACATTAGAGCAAAATAGAGTGGTATCATCATACGGAAAGTTAATAGGAAACGCTGCGAGTGATGTGGAAACGATAACATCGGCTGCAAAGATTTTTAAACAATATAATGATAATTTCTCTACATTAGTAGATCATCTTTCAGCTGGAAATGCTATTTACGATATTATGCAAGGTGTTGATTACGACATTCAATCGTATTTGTACGATACGAGGAAAGCACCGAAAGATACAGTATGGTATCAGAAAATAGATAGTTATATTAATGAACTAAGTCGTTTTGCATTAATGGGAACGATTACCGCAAAAAACGGTTGGCTTATCAATAATGGCATTTATTATACAGGTAGGCTCGGTTCGTTCCATAGTACAGGAACGAAAGGATTACAAGTTGTAACAGATGCGATGAAAATTTATCCGTATTTAGGGGAGCAATATTTCGTAGCTGCTGAGCAAATCGCGACGAATTATGACGGAAAAGATGCAAATGGTAAAGTGGTGAATTTAGATCAAATAAGAGAAGATGGAAAGAAAAAATATTTGCCAAAAACGTATACGTTTGATGATGGGGCAATTGTTTTAAAAGCTGGAGATAAAGTGACAGAAGAAAAAGTAAAACGTTTATATTGGGCGGCAAAAGAAGTGAAGGCACAATTCCATCGTACGGTTGAAAGTGATCAACCTTTAGAAAAAGGAAATCCTGATGATGTATTAACGATGGTTATTTATAATAGCCCAGCAGAATATCAGTTTAATCGTCAATTGTACGGATATGAAACGAATAACGGTGGTCTTTATATAGAAGGAACAGGTACGTTCTTTACTTATGAGCGTACGCCAGAAGAAAGTATTTATAGTTTAGAAGAATTATTCCGACACGAGTTCACGCATTATTTACAAGGTAGATATGAAGTACCAGGGTTATGGGGTCAAGGGAAAATATATGAAAATGAAAGATTATCTTGGTTTGAAGAAGGGAATGCTGAATTTTTTGCAGGGGCAACGAGAACGGATAATGTTGTACCGAGAAAGAGTATTATAGGAGGATTATCTTCAAACCCAGCAGAGCGTTATACGGCAGAGCGAACGTTAAATGCAAAGTATGGAACATGGGATTTCTATAATTATTCCTTTGCTTTACAATCGTATATGTACAATAAGAGATATGATATGTTTGATAAAATACATGATCTTATTAGGAAAAATGATGTAACAGCATATGATGCATATCGCTCTACATTAAGTAAAGATGCGAATTTAAATAAAGAATATCAAGATTATATGCAAATGCTATTTGATAATCGTGAGAAATATAACGTACCATTAGTATCAGACGATTATTTAGCAAATCATGCACCGAAACCAGTTTCAGATATTGCGGCAGAAATAACGGCGGAAGCAAAATTGAAAAATGTATCAGTGAAGAAAAATAAATCAAAGTTCTTTAATACATTCACACTACAAGGAACATATACAGGAACTGCAGCAAAAGGAGAATATGAAGATTGGAAAATAATTACACAAAACGTTAATGATACGTTAAAACGTTTAAGCGCAAAAGAATGGACAGGCTATAAAACGGTAACAGCATACTTCGTAAATTATCGCGTGAATGCATCAGGACAATTTGAATATGATGTTGTGTTCCACGGTATTAATACAGAAGAAGGTGCAGAGAATAAAGCGCCAGTTGCGGTTATAAACGGTCCGTATAGTGGAAATGTGAATGAAGCAATTTCATTTAAAAGCGACGCATCAAAAGATGAAGACGGGAAAATTACTTCATATAAATGGGAGTTTGGAGACGGTACTGTAAGTAATGAGCAAAATCCAACTCACGTATATACAAAAGAAGGAGCGTATACAGCGAAATTAACAGTAACAGACGATAAAGGAGCAACTAATACTGCTACAGCGACTGTAACTGTTCAAAAGAAAGAAGATAACAGTTTAGAAAAAGAACCGAATAACTCATTCCAAACAGCAAACAAACTGCAGTTAAATCAAGTTTTACGTGCTAGTTTAGGAAATGGAGATACAAGTGATTTCTTTGAAATTAATGTGGAGACTGCTAAAAATCTTCAAATTAACGTAACGAATGAAAATAATATCGGAATGAACTGGGTACTTTATTCTGAAGCAGATTTAAATAATTATGTTACGTATGCTCAGCAACAAGGGAATAAACTAGTAGGTAGTTACTACACGTATCCAGGGAAGTATTATTTACATGTGTATCAGTATGGTGGTGGAACAGGGAATTATACGGTGGAAGTAAAGTAGTAAAAGGGGAGTTGTCTTTTTCAATGAACGGCACAAGGTCTGTACTTTAATGAAAAAACAACTGTAGGAAATGTCCCTAACGATAATAACAAATTAAGTGTCGAGAGATGCTATATTTACATTAAACAAATCTAATTAGTAAAAGAGATAAACTATTATTTCATCCAGATGTAAGAAAAGTTATAAATATTAAGTGCGTTTACTGTAATTAAACTAAAGGATCAGAGTGTATCTGTAACAATAGATAAGCTCTGACCCTTATTATTTTATAAATTTAAGATAATTAATAAGTAAGCTAGCTAGCTAGCGGGATTCTTAAAATTCATTTATATAATTAACTAAACAGAAAATTTTTATCACATTGGCAAGGGATACTAATAGAAAAGCGTGTCCCTTTACCTAATTCACTCTCTATCTCTATATCTCCGTTTAATTCTCTAATAATACTATAAGCAATCATAGTACCAAGCCCAGTTCCTTTTTCTGTTGTTGAATAGAATGGCAAAGCAATTCGTTTTATTTGTTGAGATGACATCCCAATTCCTGAATCAATAATATCAATTATGATATTTCCTTTTACTTTTTGTATATTTATTTGTAATAATCCACCATTTTTCATAGCCTCAATTCCGTTTTGGATGATGTTGTTTAGACAGAGTTTGAATTTTTCGGGGTCCCCATTTATATAAAAGGAATCTGTACTATTTTGTTTGATTTCAACTTTGTATGATAGAGCGAGTGGTGAAATAGTATCTTTCACCTGATTTAAAATGTGATTAATATCTATTTTCTCTTTTAGGGTGTTCTGTGGTTTGGTTAAAGATAAATAGTTATTAATAGTAGATTGTATTTGCTGCATTTCAATTAACATAATTTCTAAGTATTGATCCTGAGATAGCTTAGAGGCATGTTTTTCATTTAATAATTGAGTGAATCCATGTACCGTGGTTAGTGGATTGTGGATTTCGTGTGCAATTGACGCCGCTAGTTCGCTAGCTATATAAAATTTTTCAGCCCGTTGCAGTTTTTCTTCCATTTTATATTTCTCAATCATTCCCTCTATTAAATAAACTGATAATAATACTGTGAAAATATTAATGACTATATAATTTAATAAAAATTCTATGAGAGTAGAGTCTATTTTCCCTCCTGTATTTATTTGAGTTACAATACCGCAAATAGAAAGTGAAGTTGTACATACTAAAATAAGGAGTAAGCTTAATAATACTTTTTTTTCTTTAATATACATAGGTAATAGGTAACGAAAGAGCATTGTTATACCAAAAATAATAGTGAAGATAATAAATGATGGAAGAACGCCATTTCCGCCTAAGTAAAACCGATAAGAAAGATATAAAATTCCTATAAAAATAATGTTTTTTGTATTTCCATATAGAAAAACTAATATAATAGGAATAAAACGTAAATCATAAATAAATCCCACATGTAAATGAAAAGGAAAAGTCATACAAAAAATAATAGCAATGGAGGAAAGGATAGAAAATAACATATTATTACATGTTGTTTTTTCTTTAAACTCTAGCCAAAATACGTGATAGCTAAGGATACAAATTATTATAATAAAGGTATTTAATAAAAGAGTAGAAATTCCCATAGTTTTGCATCTCCGATAGTTTGTAAGTAGAATTATGTATGAGTTGGACATAGATGTTTAGTATTAGTAGACTTTTTATCTAAAAAAGGAAGGGTACTTGAAAAACATGCTGTTATATTACTCGTATTAAAATTGATAAGGAAAATAGAAAAAATCTATTTAAATTTATGTACATATGAAATTATCAACTAACTTTTGTATGGGTAAAATCGGGATTTAGTTACTGATAAAATAAGGTTTTTTAAGTATGAATATTCTGTGAAAATGATATGCGTGGTGACTTCTGTTTTGTAGCCTCCGTTATATTAACATGGAATATATCAAATTACAAAGTGAAATTTTAGAAAAATTTTATTAGTACATTTTATCTGAAATAGAAATGCTATTTATGTGAGTATTTTGGTACTTACTCGTATAAAACTTTGTTAGAAAAAGACTTTAAAATTTACATGTTTTTTATGAAGCGTAATATTGTAGCTTTATCTATGTGGGGTTCTCAATAACTGTTAATACAAAAAGTTAAGATATATAGTTTTATAGATATGAATTATTACATAAAAACGCACTTGGAAAAGGATGTATGATGGTAATAGAATACAAACATCAAGGGGGAACTTAAAATGAAGTTAAATAAACTAGTGCTTAGTTGTGGAGTAGTTTCAGCATTAACACTTGGTGTGTTAGGGAATAATACTTATGCTGAAGAAGTACACAAAACGAATGATCCAATTCATGTAGTTGAACATGTTTCTGCAGACTTATTATTAACCCAAACAATGGATTATAGTGGCGAGGCTGAAACTTCTTTCGTATATGATGGGAGTACTGACTTAAGCTTCTCTATGAAAAATAATGGTCAAAATACAATGGGATATAGTGTAAAAGGTCCAAATACAGAGCTAATTGTTGGTGGTTATATAAAACCTGGAGAACAACAAATTAATGTTACAAATGTACGGAATGCTTTATCTCCATTACCGAATGGAACATATAAAATTTACGTTTCAAATGATGATGGTTCTAAGGGGCAATTCCAAGTTTCAGTAAGATCTATGAATTAAATTTAAAACGCTTTGTTTTTAAGTTAATTTAATCTTTACTTATTGGAAAGAAGCTAAATTGAATTGAGAATTACCGATAAAAATGAAAACGAGCACCTTATCTAATTGTGAGAGGGTGTTCTTTTTTGCTATTAAACAGAAAACAATTACTTCCAACCACCTATAAATATATTTTGATATTTTCATTGCTAATCTACTAGTTTGTGTCAACGAGAGAATGTCTACTATAAAAGATATTAAAATAAAGATGATGTAACATTCAGCTAAATTATATGGGGAAATAGAAAAACCACTCTTATATGAGTGGTTTTTAGTAATTATTTTTAGGTTATACATTTAAAATTAGGCTAAGTTATAGAAATAATAAACATTTAATCCCGCATTAACTGGCAGTAAGACTCCCACCTCAAAATTCAGCGGAAGCAAAGAAGTTAGGTGGGGGTCGGGCTGCCAGTAAACGCCCGATTGGTTCAACTAATAATCAGTGGGGGATGAACAAAACCCCCACTGATTAAAGTTTCACTTTATCCGTTGTGATTATTTTGGTTCTGGATAATGATTGTAGTAAGAGATTCTAATAAATTCTTGGTAGACATTTGTTAATTTGGCATCTCTAAGAGCATCGTTGAATTTTTGCATACGTACACTACCTTGAGCGTAGCCTCCACCTGGGGCATAAGGGTTTCTAGCTTCAAAGTCATCCAAAAATACTTTTAATTTTTTATAGTCTTGAGATTGATAGAAAGCCACGGCCTCTTCAGGAGTGACATCAAAGTAAGAGGATGATGTTGAGTTATAAGAAGCTGCTTGAGCAGTAGGTGCCTCTAGCATAGTTGCAGCTCCACCGAACATAGTAAGCGCCATAGAAGATACAATAATTTTTTTAAACATAATAAAACCTCCATGTAGAATATTGGACTAATAGCAATCCTGTAATCAGTATAGTTACATTGAAAATGATTATCAAATGCAATGTTGCATAATGTATCCTGCTATTTGTGGGCAGTAAGGCTCAAAGCAGAGAAGTTAGATGGGGATCGGGCTGAATAAAGTTTTACTTTATTCTTTGAATGAAGAGTCACCCTTATATCTCAATGAAGGAGCGTAATAGAGAATTAATAGATTAAAAGAGGTGTATAAATTACTCGGATTAACAAGAAAATGAAAAGGCTATTTTTAATAAGGGGAAGGTTAATAGAAGATTAATAACTGGAGCAAAGGAATTGCTATTTATATATTTAACATACATATTTGTCTTTTAAATTGTAGGCGTGTTTTAGAATTTGTATATAGTAAATTCGTTAAAAAACTTGATAAATAATAAAATGTGTAAATTTTTTGACTATTTCATTAAAATTATTTAATATTTGTAATTTATTGTTTTATAATGATAATCGGGTCGATCGTGAATGTTTTAGATATTGCGATATATACTCGGATTAATTTATTCTAGGGAGGTTACAAAATTGGGTAAGAGAGTCATTATAAGAGTTTTTACATTATTATCAGTACTGGCATTATTCCTTAATGTATTTTTACCTAGGGCTAGTGCAGAGGTTATGACGCACGAGAAATATTCAATGAACTGGAGTTATAGTAATAGTTTAGGAAAGCACATTCGAACTGAAATGATTAAAAATTCAAGTGGTCAAATTGCTTATTGCTTAACTCTTGGACTAAAATCACCAAATGGTGAAGATCTTCCTGAAATGGGGAAAACAGATAATGTAGTATATAGGGTCCTATTAAACGGTTTCCCGCAAAAAAGTGTTCAGCAGTTGGGAGTAGCTAATCAGAATGAGGCACACTACGCAACTCAGCTTGCAGTTTGGAATGCATTAGGTCAACTTGATGTAAATGAACTGAAACATGAGAATAAAAATGTTGAAAAAGCAGCTAAGGCAATTATCAATGCTGCTAACAATAGCGGCGATACACAAGATATTTATATGAATGTTATCCCAGTTGAAAAACAAAAAGCAGAATTAAAAGGTGAGTTCTTCGAAACAAATCTATATACAGTACAAACAAATGCTAAGGGTGGTTCTTATAAAGTAGTAGCAAAAAATGCACCTAATGGAGTAAAAATTGTTAGTGAAAATGGTGAAGTGAAAGATCAACTTTCAGTTGGAGAGAAATTCCGTATCCAAATTCCTAAAAATACTAAAACAGGTGAATTTAATCTAAGTGTTGCTGCAAACTTAACAAAAGTTCAAGCAATTACTTACCGTGGTACGGATACTGTTCAGAATGCTACAGTACTATTAGAAAGAAATGAAGAAAAGCTTAGTAGTGATCTTGCAGTAAATTGGGAAGCAGCTGGTTCTTTAAAAATTAAAAAGGTTGGAGAAAATGGAGAAGTTTTAGCTGATGCAGTATTTGAGGTCTTTAATGCAAATAATGAATCAGTTGGAAAAAGCACGACTGGTGCTGATGGTATAGCAGAATTAAACAACTTACCAATTGGTACTTACACATTAAAAGAAATTAAAGCACCAACAGGCTATGTTTCAGATGATAAACCACAAACTATTGAAGTTAAGACAGGAGAAACAGGAGCTGTCCAAATAGTAAATAACAAAGTAAAAGGTAACATCGAAATTAAAAAGCTTAGTGATTCAGGAAAGGTTTTACCAAATGTTGAATTCACAGTCTTCACTGAAGATGGTAAAGAAGTGAAAAAAGTAGTAACAAAAGAAAATGGAATTGCAAACGTTGAAGGTCTTACGTATGGTAAATATTATTTCTTAGAGACACAAACACCTAATGGATATATTGGAAATAAAACAAAGTATCCTTTTGAAATTAAAGAGCACAATAAAACACTTACTTTTACAGTGGAAAATACAGAAGTAAAAGGTAGTGTAAAATTACTTAAAGTGGATAATGAAGATGTTAGTAAAAAATTAGAAGGTGCAGAATTCGAGCTAAAAGATGCAAGTGGAAAAGTAATTGGTGAATATAAAACAGATAAAAATGGTGAGATTAACGTCAAAGATTTAGCGTATGGTAAATATTCATTTGTAGAAAAGGCTTCTCCAAATGGTTATGTTCTTGTTAAAGAACCAATTATGTTCGAAATAAAGGAACATGGAAAGATTATTGAGTTATTGGCAGTTAATCATCTTATCAAAGGTGATCTAGAAATTACAAAGGTAGATGTAGCTGATGGAAATAACAAGCTTCCAAATGCAGAATTTACGATTTATAACGAAGCAGGAAAAGAAGTAGTAAAAGGAAAAACAGACGATAAAGGAATCGCTAAATTTGAAAAGTTACCATTTGGAAAATACACATATAAAGAAACTGTTGCACCAAAAGGTTATGTATTAAATGAAGAAACGTTCTCTTTTGAAATTAAAGAGAATGGTCAAATCATTAAACACATTGTCAAAGATGAAAAGATTCCTTCAATAAAAACAACAGCTACTGATAAAACAGATGGTACAAAAGAAATGCACACGTCTAAGTCTGTAACAATCCAAGATAAAGTGGAATACAAAGATCTACAAGTAGGTAAAGAGTACACTGTAAAAGGTAAATTAATGAATAAAGAGACTAATAAACCATTAGTTGTAAATGGTAAAGAAGTAACTGCTGAAACGAAGTTTACACCAACAGAAGCAAATGGTTTTATTACACTAGATTTTACTTTTGATGCAACTGGTTTAGAAGAAAAAGAAGTAGTAGTATTCGAAGAGTTACTGAAAGACGGAAAAGTTGTTACGACACATGCTGATATCAATGATAAAGGTCAAACAGTTAAGTTCGTTAAGCCATCAGTAAAAACGACAGCTACAAACAAAGCTGATGGTGGAAAAGAGATTCATTCAAAGGATTCTATCACTATTCAAGACAAAGTGGAGTATACTAACTTAGTTGTAGGTAAAGAGTACACTGTAAAAGGTAAACTTATGAACAAAGCTATTAACAAACCATTATTAATTGATGGAAAAGAAGTAACAGCTGAAACGAAGTTTACTGCAAAAGAAAAGAACGGTTTTGTAACATTAGACTTTACTTTTGTTGGTGCTGAACAGCAAGGAAGAGAAGTAGTCGTGTTTGAAGACTTATTACATGAAGGTCAAGTAATTGCAACTCATGCTGACATTAATGATGTAGGTCAAACAGTTCGGTTTGTAGAACCTTCTATTAAAACGACAGCTACAAATAAAGCTGATGGTTCTAAAGAGTTAGACGCTTCTAAATCTGTAACAATCCAAGATAAAGTGGAATACAAAGACTTAATCGTGGGTAAAGAGTACGTTGTAAAAGGTAAACTAATGGATAAAGCAACAAACAAGCCATTATTAGTTGATGGTAAAGAGGTAACAGTAGAATCTAAGTTTACTGCTAAAGAGAAGAATGGTTCTATCATACTAGATTTCACATGTAATGCTTCTGCATTACAAGGTAAAGAAGTAGTAGTATTTGAAGAACTGTATCAAGATAATATATTAATAGCTATTCACGCTGAAATTGAAGATAAGGGACAAACAGTGAAATTTAAAGAGGTAAAGCCGGAACAACCTAAACCAGAACAGCCGAATTCGGATGAAAATACTCCAACACCAGAGCAACCTAACGAGCAAGTAAAAGAACAACCACAACCTAAGAAAGAAATCCAATCTAAAATTGGATGGTTACCACAAACAGGTACTAATCTTACAAGTTGGATCTCTATGGCTGCAGGAGCATTACTGTTAATTGTTGGTGGAGTGATTTTCTTAAAACGTAAAAATGCATAGAAATTAAAAATAAGCACATCTGTTTTTATAACAAGATGTGCTTATTTTTATCATTTTAGCCAAGAAAACTCCTATATTTAAGTCTGAATGGCATTTAAAATAGCAACTTTATTTGTAGTAAATAATATATAATTTTGTTTTACTGTTTTAATTAAAATACGGTCTGTTGTCCCATAAGCTGCTCCAATACGTATTACATCTACGTCTTCAACACCAGCATAGGTAGCATCTTCGGTAACCTCAATCACATCACGTAATGGAATTGTAATCTCCGCCAATTGCCATGAAATAATTAACTCTTCATTTGTTTTTTTTACATTAATGCCTAGCATTATACCAAGACCCTTCAACAATAATATGCTACACTTCTAATCTCGTTATATAAATTTTTAGATTTTTTATCTATATGTAGCCATAGAATTTATTTATATTTGTGAGCATCTTAATGATGTCAAACAAATAGAAGGATATACAGTCTTTCTATTAAGAAATATGTTAAGAACAAAAGTTCACTTCAAATTAATATGAATTTGATATGGTTGAGATATTATGAACGAGAAACAGTAAGAGTTGCAGGAAGGAAATGAATAATGAGACTTAAATTAGTAGGGATTTTCAGTTGTGTAATTATGATGTTAGGTATTTTTATAATTTACACCAATCAATCTATTGGTAAAGAACCAGATAAGACGAACTATGAATCTCGTGAAAACTCCATAAATAAAGAGAAAGATAGTAGAGGAAAAGGGCAATCAAAATACAATGAAAGTTCTTTTGCTAGTATACAGGCTGTAGTTAATAAGGAATATGGATTACCCGAAGATTATAAACCAGAGGATTTAGTTGTACCAAATGTACCATTCTCATTTAGTGGAACGGTAGAAAAGAGCCACCTCCGTAAAGAGGCGGCAGAAGCACTGGAAAAGTTATTTGATTTAGCAAAGCAGGAGGGGATTCAGTTAAATGCTGTTTCGGGATTTCGTTCCTATGACTATCAACAACGACTGTATGCGAACAATGTGAAAAGAAAAGGACAAGAGCATACGGATCGCTTCTCGGCAAAACCAGGACATAGCGAACATCAAACAGGGTTAACAATGGATGTTTCTTCTAAAAGTGCGAACAATGAATTAGAGCTATCTTTTGCTAATACGAAGGAAGGAAAATGGCTGAAAGAAAACGCGCATCGTGCAGGGTTTATCATTCGTTATCCTAAGGGGAAGGAAAGTATTACAGGTTATGCATATGAACCTTGGCATATTCGCTATGTAGGAGATATTGCTGAAAATATATATGAACAAAAGCAGACTTTAGAAGAATACATGAATCTATGAAAATAGAATTGAAGAATTAAACGGGCTATCAATAGACGTGAGATTGTAAAAGGCAGGGGATATAAATTAAGGTGTTTTTTAATTTTTTTAGTGAAGAGGGAAGGTATCCCTCTTCTTTTTTCATTCCTTGTAAAATTTGAGGATGTCTTAGGGGAGTGAAAAGATGGATTGTGTAGGTGTATTAATAAAGGCTACTTTCGATGGCTTCTGGAGATGTTTTTTGAGGGAATATATTCATTGCAGCAATTGACTATATTATAGGAGCATTCACGTTGGGATATAACAGAGAATTATAGAGTAAAGTAGGATTCAAAAGCATTGTTAACAATGTGGGTGTTATAAGTTATTTTCCTATCAAAACAATTAGTTTTTGTTCAAAATTTAAGAGTGTTATTTTATTATATCTAGTAACTATTTATATTATTTAATAATTACTTGATTTACTATTAAGGTGATTATCTTACAAAATTGTAAGGTTATTTTAATTGACACTCGTATGTATAAGTAACTATACTGGTTACACAATGTTGGTGAGTATATTTAATAATCTTTATCTATAAGTGTATGTCCGAGGATTATTTTTGGAGCAATAATTCGATTTTAAATTTATTATATGATATATATTAATATAAACAACTTAATCTATTCTTTATTCAAGGTCGTATTATTTAAAGATTAATTATAAATGATATATTTACCAAATTGTAATAATTTGATAGAGGTGTTACATTTTGAAATACAAATTAATTGCTACAGGAATTCTTGCTGGAAGTCTATTAACCTACTCATCTAATACATTTGCAAATACTCATAAGTTCCCAGATGTTCCTGCATGGGCGGACAAATCCGTTAATTATTTAGTTGATAAACAGGTATTGAATGGCTATCCAGACGGAACGTTCGGTTCAAATGACTCATTAGACAGAGCTTCGGCTACAAAAATTATGACAAAAGTTTTAGGTATACAAATTGACTCTAATGCAAAACCATCATTTACAGATTCACAAAACCACTGGGCTACTCCGTATATTGCTGCTGCTGAAAAAGCTGGTATTGTTAAAGGTGAGGGTAATGGAATCTTCAATCCATCCGGAAAAGTAACTCGTGCTGCTATGGCTACGATGCTAGTAAATGCATATAAACTACAAAGCGCAGCAAATCATAATGAGCAGGTTAAATTTGAAGATTTAAAAGGGCATTGGGGAGAAAAATATGCCAATATTTTAATCGGTTTGAAAATTTCCAATGGTACTGAGAACGGTTGGCAACCAAATAAATTTATAACACGTGCTGAAGCTGCTCAACTTACTGCAAAAACAGATATGATGCAACATCGTCCCCAAAACCCATTAGAAAGCAAAACAATCATTATTGATCCTGGACATGGTGGCGAAGATCCTGGGAAATCCACAAAGGGATTACCTGAAAGTAAGATTGTACTAGACACTTCTTTACGTCTACAACAATTACTTGAAAAGCATACACCATTTACAGTTTTATTAACTCGTCAATCTGATAATAGACCGGGGCATGATCAAAAAAGTTCTTTACAGGAACGTGTTAAATTTGCTAAGAAAAATCAGGGTGATATCTTTATAAGCGTACATGCAAATGCTTTTAATGGTAATGCAAAAGGGACAGAAACATATTACTATAAATCTTCTAAATCCGAAAAAACAAATCCTCATGTGGAAGAAAGTCGTGTTTTAGCAGAAAAAATTCAAACACGTTTAGTAGAGGCACTTCAAACACGAGACAGAGGAGTTAAACATGGAGACCTTCATGTAATAAGGGAAAATGACATGCCAGCTGTGTTGACGGAACTGGCGTTTATAGATAATGGTATTGATTACAGTAAATTATCTACGGAAGATGGCAGACAAATTGCAGCAGAAGCCATTTATGAAGGAATTTTAGATTATTATGAATGGAAAGGAAATAATGTATCTGAATATAGGCTGTAATAAGTAATTGAAAATATAGTAATTCTCGAAATGAAGAATTCTATAATTTTTTTGTATTTTTTTAAATAATAATTTTAAATTTGTATTTAAAATTATTGTTTAAATTTTTATTTTATGTTTTAATATTATTGATAATAGTTATCAATAATAGTGAGAGGAAGATTAGTGAAACATGTGTTTTTAGTTAGTGTCATAAAAGTTAATGAATTTCTATATTGTATGGCTATGAATCTATCTCTATTTTTGCGAACTAGAAATAATATATTTATATCTTTTAAATGTTTAAGAAGGAGTGGCTGTCTGTATGAAAAAAGCAAAAGAAATAGCTAAATGTGTTGCGGTAGCGTCCGTTATTATGTCTGGATCATTTAGTTTACAAGCAACATCTGCATTTGCAGATTCTAAAGGAACTGTAGAAAATCTTCAAAATGGTGGGAAGGTCTATAATAGTTTTAAAACTACTTATGACATGAAGCAGAATATCAAAAATTCGATAAAGGTTTCTTTTATTGAGGATCCTTACGCAGATAAAAAGATTGCAATTGTGACCACTGATGGTAGTAATATTGATGCTAAATATACAGTTAATAGTGGATACTATAACGCAGGCTTAAAATGGCCATCAGCTTATCATACTGAAGCAGAAATAACAAGTGGTGATAGTGCTCAGTTCCATAAAGCTGCCCCAGTTAATACAATGACTTCAGCAAAGGTCACTTCTGAGGTAGGGTATACACTTGGTGGAAGTGTTAAAGTAGGAGTAAATGATAAAGGGCCAAATGCCGATGCAAGTATCACAGGTAGCTTTGCTTGGAAAGAAAGTGTATCTTATGATCAAGTAGATTATAAAACGGTATTAGAGACTCACACAGATAAGAAATTAAATTGGAAAGTAGGATTCCAATCATTTAATTTCCCAGAGTGGGGAATTTATAATCGTGATTCATTCAATACTTTCTATGGTAATCAACTATTTATGAAATCACGTAGTTATAATGAAGGAACGAATAATTTTGTTTCAAAAGATACAGTACCAGCTTTAACAGGATATGGTTTTTCTCCAAACGTAGTAGCGGTTATTACTGCTGATAAAACAGAAACTACATCAGATTTAAAAATAACAAATCGTAGAATTTCAGATCAGTACAATATTGAGTGGGTAAGTTCAAAATGGTGGGGAACAAATAATAAAGATACATATAATGAATTCTTTACGAACCACTATAAATTAGACTGGAAAAACCATCAAGTTACTCTTGATAACCAAAAATTCCTTGAAGAACAAATGAATAGTATCAACAGCGTGAATGATAAACTTAACAAAGGAAAAGGGAAGTTATCTCTTTCAATGAATGGAAATCAACTCAAAGCTACGTCTAGCAATGCTGGTTATGGTATCAGTTATGAAGATAAGAATTGGGGTATCTTTGTAAATGGTGAAAAGGTCTATACTTTTAATGAAAAATCAACTGTAGGCAATATATCTAATGATATTAACAAATTAAACATTAAAGGACCTTATATCGAGATTAAACAGATCTAGTCAGAAAATGATGGACGATTGATGGATAATTCTCTCATCAAGCTACGAGTATACTAGTTTATCCCGCTATTTGTGGGCAGTAAGACCCCTCACCTCAAAATTCAGCGGAAGCAAAGAAGTTAGGTGGGGGCCCTGCTGCACCTAAAAGCCTGATTGGTGAGGGCTGATTAAAGTTTCATTTTATTTTAAATCTGTATAATGTAACGAAAGGACCAAAGTTTATCTATAAAATGGATAAACTTTGGTCCTTATTATGTTTTTATTCGCACACGAAATTAAGATAAAATTAGATGTTTTTTGTCTATTCTTTTACTCAATTAGAAAAGAGCGTAAAGTATTTGAAAACTATTGATGCTACGCAAGGGGATATTGTTTAAAGTAATCAGAACTTCATCGGTTGTTAAGTTACCACTTTAAATATATAATTAAATTTCATTAAAAAGATACTCTATTCAAAGTCCTTATTGGGTTTTTGAAGTGAAATATATACTATTTGAGGTGTGTGAAATGGGGAAATCTCGAGAGCAGACGATGGAAAATATCTTAAAGGCTGCTAAGAAAAAATTTGGAGAGCGTGGCTACGAAGGTACGAGCATACAAGAAATCGCAAAAGAAGCGAAAGTGAATGTTGCTATGGCCTCTTACTATTTTAATGGGAAAGAAAACCTATATTATGAGGTGTTTAAGAAATATGGTCTTGCTAATGAGCTACCCAATTTTCTTGAGAAGAATCAATTTAAACCTATCGATGCCCTTAGAGAATATTTAACGGTTTTTACTAAACATATAAAAGAGAACCCTGAAATTGGATCATTGGCATATGAGGAGATTATTAAGGAAAGTGCACGATTAGAAAAGATTAAACCGTATTTCATAGGTAATTTTGAACAGTTAAAAGAAATATTACAGGAGGGTGAAAAGCAAGGAGTTTTTCATTTCTTCTCCATAAATCATACGATACATTGGATCACTTCTATTGTTTTATTTCCAAAGTTTAAAAAGTTTATTGATTCTTTAGGGCCAAATGAAACGAACGATACAAATCATGAATGGATGCCAGAAGACTTAGTGGACAGGATTGTTACTGCATTAACAGATAAACCTAACGTGTAAATTATTCAGTATTTATGAATTCTATTATTACTATTTAAAGCCTAATTTCTCAATGTATTGTAGAGAAATTAGGCTTTTTTCAACACGTCATTAAGGTTTTTATAGTTCAAGGACTCAAGTTAATGATTATATTTTCAAGTATTCGTTTTGAGCTACATAGATATAGTTTTTGTTGCAACTGTTTGTTGAAATGCTTTATCATGCTCAACAATAACCATTGTGGGATTAAATTGTTGAATAAGTTCTTCAATCTGCATACGGGAATAGATATCTATAAAATTTAGTGGTTCGTCCCATATATATATATGGGCTTTTTCACATAAACTTTTAGCGATAAGCAGTTTTTTCTTTTGTCCACCAGAATAATGAGATATATCTTTCTCGAATTGAATTCGATCAAAGTCCATCTTACTTAGGATGGATTTAAATAAGGTTTCATCAATCTTGTGCTCTTCAATGAAGTCTGATAGTGCCCCCTTCAAATGAGAAGTATCTTGTTGGACATAGGAAATGATGAGTCCTGTACCTAAAGTAACTAAGCCTGTATGCTGTATCGGATGTCCTAGAAGTAGTTTTAGGATACTACTTTTTCCGCTCCCATTCGTTCCATCAAGTACAATTCGGTCACCTTGTTCAACTATGAAGCTAATCGGCTCATTCACAATTTGGTCATTGTACTTAACGGACACGTCAACCAAAGTAACCAATTCATTTGATTTAAATTGCAATTGTTCCAATTTTAATGACTCAGTTTTTTCCACATTTTTTAGTAATTTTGACTTTTCCTCAATAGCTTTTTGTTGCCTTGATTCAAGGTTTTTTGCTCTTTTCATCATCTTGGCTGCTTTATGTCCTACAAACCCCTTATCCAACTTAGAGCCTGAATTCCTCGTTCCATTTTTTGAAGCTTCCACGTCATGAGACCAACTTGCTGATCGTTTGGAAGACTGTTTTAATCTCCCTATGTCTTTTTGTAGACGCTCATTTGTAGCCTTCTCGTGCTCTTGCTGTCTATCAAAATTTAACTTCCAAGAAGAATAGTTACCACTTTGAATTTCAATATTTGCTCTATTAATAGATAGGATATGGTCAACGCACCCATCTAAAAAGATTCTGTCATGTGAAATTAAAATAAATCCTTTTTTCTTCCTTAGATAATTAGAGACTATCTTTCGTGCATCTGTATCTAAGTGATTTGTTGGTTCATCAATTAATAGGAATTGACCCGCATTTAAAAACAGTGCAGCAAGCAACACCTTTGTTTGTTCCCCATTTGATAATGTTTTAAATGGTCTGTACATGACCTCAGCATCAACATTTAAATAGGATATCTCACGTAGAAATTCCCAATCTGCGGCTTGGGGACAAATTTCTTCAAGGATTTCATGAGTGAATTTGTTCCTATCTGAAACAGAGTAGGGGAAGTAATTGAATTCTACCGAAGCAAGGATTTTCCCGCTATACTCATAATTCCCTAACAATAAATTAAAGAATGTCGTTTTACCTCGTCCGTTTCTACCAATAAACCCTAGCTTCCAATCCGTATCTATTTGGAAGTTTACACTTTCAAAAATATTATCAAAGCTACCTGGGTATGAAAAAGTTAAGTCTTGGACCTTTATCATTGACATAATAATTCCTCCTTTATATATCGAAACGTTTCATATAAAGTCGGAACATCCATCCATTTTTTAATTCCTCTATATAAGTTTGATGGATATTAACGACTTATATAGAGCATTACATGTGTAACAATAGTGTCTGAAGTACTCATTTTTCTCGCTCCTTTATTTGTGAAGTACATTTAACAATTAGTAAGTTTCAACTAAGCTAAACGGGAATAAAAAAATCCCCCAATTTGTAATCGGAAGGATTAGTCTTTCGTCTATACTTAATAAGTACTTATTAATCATTTGAATCATGACAAATAAAGTATGAACTGAATTTTAAAAATGGATAGACTAACCCTATATTTTGTAGTTTGAAGTTATAAAATTCAACTTAAAATATAAATTAGTTAATCATTATTCATCCATCATTCCTTTCATAATTCTATTTTTAGAGTAACATTCTTTTTAGGGAGATGCAATATTAGCTTCAATTTCATCTAATCCTAGATCATTTATAATTCTTTGAGTAAGGAGATAAAATTTTACCTCTCTTTTTATAAACATCAAATTTTTGTTCAATAGGTCATGTCTTTTGTCCGTTAAAAAGGGAGGATATGAAATTGACATCAACCTTTGTTGTAACTATAATAGTTACAGTATGTTCCGTAAACTAATTCGAATTGCTATGTTAATGATAGTATATTTTCATTCCTTTTTAAGTGTGACAGGTAGCAACTAACTATAATCCAATAGAGGATTAGATTCTATCTCATATTTAAAGGGTAGATAAGTTGTACCCGCCAAATTTACGATGCGCAAATACTTAAAAAACTACATTTTTCAGCTTATCCTTTTTGGAATCCTCAGTATTGATAATTGTAAACATCTACAAAAAGTTAGCAAGACTGTTGTATGTAGAAAGAAATCTTTTAAAAAGGTCATAATATGGATAATAGGTAACACACATTTAAATTTAGTAGGAGTTGTGCCACTATCAAGAAATTTTTTTAATAAAAGTATAGAAAAAACTCAAGAAGGTGAGTCCATTGCGTAAACATGCATATGTGCAATTTTATGTATTGATATTGGCTTTAATAGCTTATATAAGCTTTTGCTTTATATTTATATTTGTTTTTCCAAGTCTTTATTTCGTATCAGATTTTAATATCCGACTATCATCTTTAGTTGTTGAAACTACTGTATTTATCTCACTACTGTATTCTATATTATCCAGAAAAATTAAGTTAGGAGTATTCTGGGTGTGCATTATTATTGCGATAGGTTGTTTCTTGATAGGGAATTTTATATCTGCTTTTCAAGTACTTAATGTAGAATTACCAATAAAAAATTTTAATATCTCTGATGTATTTTTGTTGCTTTTCTTATTCTTCTTTCTCTTTGCGTTCTTTTATAAAATCATGATGGAATGTAATAAATGGGAGAAAGCATATTTGCTTTGTGATTTATGCATTGTTGTTACTGCTATTTTTACATTAGAGTGGTATTTATTTAATAAACCTTCTGCAAATATCTTATTCTTATCAATTGGAGATGTTTTTCTCTCATTTATTTTTCCGATTATAGATTTATTACTTCTATTACTTGGAGTTACACTAATCTTTCGACCTGCTATTTTCAATGCAAAAAGCAAATTGTATATTTTTATCCTAGTATTAACTGGATTAGCTATTACGGACTATTTGTATTTTTACTTACAAGGTGATTTGTCAGAGCGTTCAGTTATATTTTTAAGGTGTTTGTATAGAGTTTTCCTATTATTTATTGCTATTGCTGCTACAATTCCAAAGGATGCTTCTTCTAAAAGAAATTATTTTATTATTAATCCGACATTTGGAGAGAAACTTCTTGGCATATTCCCTTATCTTGCAGTTGCAGTCTTAATTGGCTTTACTTTGAAAGAGCAAACGTCTTCAGCTACATTGATTACGGGAAATTGTATTGCTTTTGTATTTGTACTGATTCGTCATACAATCGTACGAATGCAAAACAAAGATTTAACTGAAACATTAAAAGTGTTTAATAATCAATTAGAACAAACAGTATCTCAAAGAACAAGGGATTTAATAAACAAATCTAATGATTTGGTAAAAAATCAAGAAAGATTTAAGTCATTATATGAGTATCATCCGGATCCTATTTTAACGATTGATTCAACTGGTATCGTATTAAATATAAACCAGGCTGGAAGTATGTTATTAGGAAAAGACAGTGCTGTATTAATAGGGAAAGAGTGCTTCTCTATTTTTTTAGATGAAGATAAATCTGAATTGGAAGCGGCTATAAAGAAAGGGAGACGATGTAGTTCATCTTCACTACAGTTGCGTGTGAAAAATAACAATGAGAAGGACATGCTGTTTTGGTATGTCACTATAGTTCCTATTATGATAGAAGGTCAAACTTTTGGGAGTTATGTAATGGTAAAAGACATAACGAGGATGAAACAACAACAGGATGAGATAAACTACCTTGCATTCCATGATACGGTGACGGAGATTGGAAATCGTATATTCTTCCAACAAGAATTAGATAGATCCATTAAGCGTGTGCAAAAAACACAGGATAAATTTGGGCTCCTGTATATTGATTTAAACCGCTTTAAGACTATTAATGATACACTGGGCCATTCCATTGGTGACAGGGTTTTAAAAGAAGTTGCCAAACGTTTTAGGACATGTCTTTCACCGACAATTCCTCTAGCAAGAATAGGTGGTGATGAGTTTGCAATCATTGTCCATAACCAAACAGAGCAACAGCTATTGAATTTGTGTAAAACTCTATTTCTTATAACTGAAGAACCATTCGTAGTAAATCAGCATAGTTTTTACTTATCTCTTAGTATAGGAATAGCAGTGTATCCATTTGGAGGAATAAATACTACTACACTTTTACAACACGCTGATATCGCTATGTATAGCGCAAAGGAAAAAGGTAACAATGCTGTTTGTATGTATGACGAGACATTATCTCAAAAAGTAACCCGTCGATTACGATTAGAACAGGATTTACCAAATGCAATTGAAAATAATGAGTTGTTTTTATTGTATCAACCACAAATTGACAGTAAGGAAGGTAAGGTTATTGGTGCAGAGGCTTTAATACGTTGGCAACATCCAGAACTTGGGCTGATTTCTCCGTTTGAGTTTATACCTATCGCAGAAGAAACGGCGCAGATTATTTCAATTGGAAAGTGGACGTTACAGAAAGCGTGTCGACAACTGAAAGAATGGCATTCTGCGGGCTTTTCAAATCTAAAGATGGGGATAAATTTATCAGCTATAGAGTTTGAACAGAAAGATTTTGTTCAAACCATTATATATACCATAGAAGAGATAGGAGTACCTGCTAATTCGATTAATTTGGAATTAACAGAGCGAATCGCCATGGTAGATGAAAAAGAAACTTTATCAAAGTTAAAAGCATTAAAATCATTTGGTGTACATTTATCAATTGATGATTTTGGTACAGGTTATTCTTCATTAGCGTATTTACCTCTTTATCCAATTGATACTTTGAAAATTCCAAGAGAATTTGTTAATAGGATTGGAACTTCTACTGATGGAGGTGAAATTATACAGACCATTATTTCACTTGCTCATACTTTAAACATGAAAGTCATAGCAGAAGGGGTAGAAACGAAAGAACAATTAACAGTGTTACAACGTAATGCATGTTATCTAATTCAGGGCTATTACTACAGTAAACCTGTAAATGATGATGAATTTATTGTTTTTTTAAGTACAATACAAAATGAATAAATGAAAAATCAGTATATGTATGAAATAAAGTGAAAAGAGGTTCTATCCATATGGATTTGAACCTCTTTTCACTTTATTTTCAGGAGTTATGCAGCAAGGTTTCAGCCTTTGAAAGTAAAATAAGTATCTATATTCCTTGTATTTTGGGTTAATGGGATATGAGGTGAAAGTTGCTTCTTGTGAAAAAGAATTAGAGCCAGCTTGTATATTCTTAAAGCAATTTGAAAAAGGATTAGCAGTTTGTATGGAATTAGGAAATGAAGAGTATGTATATCATTTCAATATTTTACGTTCTCTTAATGAAGATGAAGCAATTAAACTCTTAGAAGAAGTGAAAAAAGTATTTCTTACTTCGAAAAGCAAGGTTTATGGGATTTCGTAGAAGAATATGCAGATCTAAAAAAGGAAGAAATTATACAATAATCACATGCTATCATTTTTAATAGCTAATTAACAAAGGGACTCCAATTATGGAGTCCCTTTGTTAATGGGGTAATGCTTTGGTTTATCTAATTATAGCAATATTTGTAAAAAGTGTAAAGGGGTCCTAGTTTGGAGGGGGAATTATTTAATCTTTTTTATTTAATAAAAGGGATAATATTTAGTTATCTGCGCTTCTTAATTATGTTTTCTATCACAATTTGAAGTGAATTTCAGTTAATCTTATTTATTTTATGGGAATTATAAGGTATACTAAAAGTAGGTGCAAAATGTACCATTTGAAAAAGAGTGAATTGCAAAAAGGAATCCGTAAAGGATTCCTTTTTTGTTTCTTTGAAAATGAAGCAATGTTCTAATTATCTCATTCATTTTTATGAATACGCTGCGATCTTATAAACTAAAAAGGCTTTTATGGAAATTTGCCATATTCCTGTAACAAAACAAAGGTATGTTATGTGTGTTAAATATAAAGAGAAAGAAGGAAAAGTTGTGAAAAAAATTTTGCCAATTGTTGCGTTATTAGGCATGATGAGTTTTGGAGTACAGGAAATGAATGTAAGAGCTGATACATACCACAAGGGCGATTCGAAAATTAGTTTTTGGGATTCGAAAAGAAAGGGTACTAATTTCATGAATAGTACGTCATTACCTGAAAACTATAAAAGTGCAAAAGAAGCTAATATTGAATATGTACGTTTAGCACCTGATAAATGGGCAAAAGATAAAGATTTTCTATTTGAGGATAAACCAGATACTTCTGGAAAGGATTTTCTGATAGGTAATGCAGATAACTATCAGGGATTAGTAAAGGAGGATTTAGAAAAATTAAAGGCGGATTTAGATGCCGCACAATCACAAGGAATGAAAGTTGTTCTTACAATGTTATCTTTACCTGGTGATCGATGGCGCCAATTTAATAATAACAAGAATGACGACAGAATATGGGAAGAAGAGAGGTATCAAGAACAAGCAAGTCAATTTTGGAAGGACCTTGCTCTGGAATTAAAAGATTATCCTGCGGTGGTGGGTTATAATATTATAAATGAACCACATCCAGAAACAGCTAAAAATAATAGATATAATGATTTTTGGACAGAAGATTACGAGAAATGGTATGCAAAAGTGAAGGGAACGACAGCGGATTTAAACAGATTGTATCAAAAAGTAATCAATTCCATTCGTGAAGTAGACCAAGAAACACCAATTATTTTAGATTCAGGTTTATATGCTACTCCATGGGCTTTTAAATATTTAAAACCAGTAAAGGATAAAAAAACGCTTTACGCATTTCATATGTATGAACCATATGAATTAACGAGTCAAGGTGAAAAGAAAAATAAAGAATATCAATATCCAGGATTAGTAAAAGTAGGAGACTTAGAGAAACCTGTAATGTGGAATAAGCAGGGATTAGAGAAATTTTTGAAGCCAATCCAACAATGGTCTAAGAAAAATCATGTATCATCTAATCGAATTATTGCAGAGGAGTTTGGAATTAACCGTACTGTTCCGGGAGCTACCCAATACATGCAAGATCTTATTTCTATCTTCAACCAAAAAGGTTGGCATAAATCATTCTATGCATTCCGTGAAGACACATGGACAGGGATGAATTATGAATTGGGAACAGGAAAAATAAAATGGGATGAAGAGGGTAAACCGGTGCCTCAAGATAATTCACTCTGGGAAGTAATAAAAAAAGATTTACAACCACATAAATAGTTTAGAATATTTGTCCTAAGGACTAAATGTAAGCATCTAATTCAAGTAGAATTAGATGCTTTTTTTCAAAAAAGGTGGAAGCTTAAACAAATATAGTTGCAATTGAATTGACCTTTAAACTGAAAAATTTTTATGAATTTTTTGTGAGATTCCAACCCTTAAATGTTGAAAATTATTTACTGATTTCTCCAATTGGATATATTTCTCCAATCGGATGGAAGTTTAGAATACAGAATCAAAACATAATAAGCTGTTATCGATGAGTTTATCGTAAAGTTGTTATTTAATGTGTCATCAAATAACATTTATATACAATAATAAATAAAGAAAAGGAGATGTTTATGAAAAAATATAGAGTAATAGATACAACTTAAATAGTATGAATAGTTTAGATTGTAAAAACATGAAGAAGAAAACAAAAAATCCTTAAGAGTACTAAGGAAAAATGAAGGAGATAATATGGGGAATAATTCAAAATATAAAACTAGAAAAATACTTGCAGCTACTGCTACAGTAACTATGCTTGCGACTGGAATGATTTCTTCATCAGATGTCTTTGCGGAGCAAAAGGAGCAGCAAAAAAATTTATCGACATCACTGCAAAGTGAAAAATCAGTTAAATCAGAAAATAGAACATTTACAGTCCCAGGAAAAGGGGATGTTGAGCTAATAAAACAACAGGAAAGAAAAAGTATGGCATTTAGTCCATATGAACCAACTGGTTTATATGCAAAACCAAATGAACAAATAACGATTAATGTAGAAGGTAATCAAGATATTCAGGTATATATTGGAACGTATTCATATGATGCTTCTTGGAGAGAAGATTCTAAGATAAAATCATTTACATTAAAACCAGGTATAAACACAATCCAATCTCCAAATGGGGGGATGATTTATTTTTATAATAAACAACAAGGTGGTACCATTCGAACAACAATTACAACAGGCGGAACGACTACGCCCTTCTTTGAACTAGGAAAGCATACGAAACAAGATTTAATTAACATGCTGGACCAATATCCAAATGCACATGCAGTGGAGTTAAAAGGAGAACGTGTATTAATTACGGCTAGTCCTGCACGTATTAAGAAATATTTGTTGGGTTCTAATACAGATCCTGTACAACTCTTAAAAAAGATGGATGAAGCTACTCGAATTCAAGACAAAGTAGCTGGATTATCTGAAGAACAAGTAGATAAACATTATGTTCATTACGTAGAAGAAAATCATTCTCCTGATTATTATATGTATGCAACTTCTTATCGAACAGCATATGTAGGAGACGCAATCCAATACGTGTTAGATATTAATAAATTTATAACAGATGGCTGGGGCCCTTGGCATGAGGCAGGACATTTGAGACAACAATCGCCCTGGAAGTTTTATAATATGACAGAAGTACAAAATAATATATACAGCCTTTCTGTAGAAAAAGCATTTAATCAACCATCCAACTTAGAGAAAAGTGGAATTTATCCAAAAGCATTTCAATATCTAGAACAAGTGAATAAAAATTATGATGAAATTAGCGATGTTTTTGTAAAGCTTGTTATGCTTTGGCAACTACAGTTAGCGTATGGAGAGGATTTCTATCCTAAATTGCATCAATTGTATAGAGACATGCCTTCAAGTGAACTTCCACAAACTGATGAAAATAAAAAACAATTATTTATGATTTCAGCATCAAAAGTAGCCAAACAAAATTTGATTCCTTTCTTTGAGAAGTGGGGATTACGTCCAAATAACGATACTATTCAAAAAGTAGCTGCATTAGGATATCCAATTTTAACAGCAGAGATTTGGAAGAGTACGGATTCTAATCCAATTAAACCAGATATGCCTAATGAAAATAATATTTTAGAAGGAAACCAGTTTGCATGGTCACTAAAAGGAATTAGTGATTTCGAGTTTGCAAAAGTCAATTTTAATAAGTCGACAGAAGAGATGCAAATTGATTTAAAAGCAGGCGTACCACATCATTATTTTAATGAAACATATGCGAGTATTAAAGTACAAAATGCATCAGGAAAAGTAGTATACAATAAAGATATTTATGGGAACAAACAACAAAATGCTGAATCGCAAAAAGTTCCAGTTAAAGTAGGGGATTATATTGAGCTGACACATCTAGAAGGTGTGCATAGAGCTACTTTAATAAATGTAGGTAACAGTAAACAAGAAAGTTTTGGAAAAAAAGGCATGTATGAAGTTACAAAAGAAGGCTTGAAGAAAGTAGAAAAAATGCCAGAAACAACGGTTTTAGATGGAAATCATTTTGGGTGGTCTTTAAAAGGATATAGTGATAGAGAAATCGCAAAAGTAGATTATAATAGGACAACAGAGAAAATGCAGGTGAATTTAGAAGCAGGCGTACCACATTCTTACTTTAATAATACGTATGCAAGTATTACAGTAAAGAATTCAAATGGTGGTGTTGTGTACAATAAGGAAATAGTAGGGAATAGACAACAAACTGCTGAAAGCCAAACCGTGCCCGTAAAAGTGGGAGATTACATTGAGTTTACCCATATAGAAGGGGAAGCAGTAAAGGAAAAAACACGCGCTACACTTATTAATCTTGAGAATAATAAACAAGAATATATGGGCAAAAAAAGAACCTATCAAGTTACTTCAACGGGATTAAACAAAATAGATTAACATAAAAAACATTCTAAGTATTAGTTGGATGCAAATAGTCGTTCATTATGAACGGCTATTTGGCTTTTATTTAAAGAAAGGTGAAATGAAAATACTCTCTCTTTTGTATATACTTTCGTTTCCAAAAATTTCTACGTTTTTTTATCAGGGGGAAAATAATTTGAAAAATGTGCTTGAGAATTGATACATGTTTAATTGCTATAGATTTGAGAAAAAAGAAACAGAATAGTAAGGTATTTGTTGATAAATCCTCTCAATCGTTACAATATTTTACATATTTGGTATGATATACATGAGTTCTATGTATATTAAGGGAGGAATGGGAATGAAAAGGTTCATAACACGTGCAAGTGGTAATACAATCTCAAAAAGGTTAGTTTTAATGGTGTTGTCGATGGTTTTAATGATAGTGATGATTACACCATCGAATGATGTATCGGCAGCCAATCTATCAAAAGCAGGTTCACTAAAAGGCGTGAATTTATTTAATGGAAGTTGGACAGTTGCTATACAGGCAGCAAATTTACAATATGTTTCGGCTGAGCCTTCGGGAAATATAATAGCAAATCGTAATGCAGTTAATGAATGGGAGAAATTTGAATTAATTTCGACTGGGGAATTATATACGTACGCTTTAAAAGCTAAAAGTAATGGGAAGTATGTTTCGTTTGAGCCAAATGGTAGAGTAGTAGCAGATCGTACATCAATTGGTGCATGGGAAAAGTTTATCTTATATAATGGTGGAGACAATAGGATATATGTATTACAAGCACTAAGTAATGGTAGATATATATCAGCAAATGATGGTAGAGAATTAACAGCTACTAGTTATGTAGCTGGAAGCTGGGAAAGATTTGTTATTGTATACTTCTAAACTTTGAAGTGTTATATATCTAAATGATAATAGCATGTTTAGTTTGTATAAATACCTAATACAATAAATTGTTAAGTATGTAATACAAGTGTATATTAACGTGTAAAAGGGCTGCAAATAATTAGCGGTCCTTTTTGCATGTTAAATAAGCACTTACTGAGGTTATAATGAAAAGAAAAAGAACCCTATAGGGTTCTTTTTCAAGGCATATTAACAGTAAGGAGAATCATGAAATGCTACTTCAAATCTTTATTAGGGGAAAGATTTTGAATAAGCTTAACATACATCTATTTTTACATAAATGTAATATATAGTAAATTGATAATGTTTATACTTACTATTACTAATATTCAATTAAGATAGTTAGCACTATTTGTATAGTGTTAATGAAGTGCGTATTTAGAAAACTAATAATGGCCACAAGTTGGTTATATATGTCTAATATTATATTTTATTTGCTAAAAGAGCTTATAGATATATCATTTTAAAAATTAACTAACATTTAAACAATTTTAACTGAAATTGGGTGTGTATTAACTAAAAGTAAATAAAATAAACAAAGACCCTGTAATGAATACAGGGTCAAATACAGGGTTAAGGGAACGCATAGTTTCTCAAAATCATAATAGCATATATTCTTTGTATAGCTACATGAGGATTTTGACAGAATTAAGAAAAAGACAGAAATCTGTAAGAAAGCAAATATATTGCTGGAAATTTGATTTGAAATTAAACTATAAGGCATATTGAAATAGATGGAAACTCTTGAGTACCGTGATTAAATATGAGGTTTAGATTAGAGGGATAATTGGATCTTACTGAAAAGGCAAAATGTTTTTTAGATTAAAAGAAGAAAAGGCACTTTTGGGTGCCTTTTCTTTAGGTAAACAGTTTACATATTGCTGAATTATACACGAAACCATAATTCGACTATGAAGTAAATCTTAATATAATCCTAAATAGAAAAATATGTAATATTATATTTGAGTTTTTAATTATTTTATCGAATATAGAGTAGCAATGTAAATAAAAGGGCATGCATTCGTATCTGCAGCCCTTTTTAGGAGGAATTCAAGATACCAATAGGACACGTATTGGTAAACAGGTTCAAAAATAGTATATGTGAAAAGAAAAAGTCCTATACCAAAAGTAGACAGGACCTTATTTTTTACAATTTCAAAAATGACATTCTGTCCTTTTTGAAATTAGTACAACACACACTTGGTTTGTAATAAAGTTAGAAAAAGTATACATGAAAATGGCAGACAACTATTTTGTTGCCTGCCGGTGCTAGTGGGTTGAATGAGTTAGTCAATTCAATAAATTGCTACCCCATTACCAGAAGAGTGAAGCCGCTAGTTCAAACGGCTTATACATAGTTTTCCTAATAAAGAAAAAATTATGAGTAAAGATTTTGTTTGCTCTATATGAAAAGATAAATAGATATTCATCAGACAAGGATAATTTAGCATACCTTGAATAGGGTGAAGGAACGAATTAAATAAAAGGATTTTTGTTTAGGAAGGGACTGACTCAGGAATGGGACTTTCGGACAGGGTTTGGGGAGCGATGATTGCCTTTGGCATTGCGACTAATATCGTTGCTTGTATGATGGCAGTATACATTCAAAAATATGAGCTAATGATAAATCATCTTACAAATATTTTATTTTTAATAATTATCTCTTTAACGTTTATTAAGATGAAAATTAACAAATGGGTGGCTTTAGGATTTACATTTGTTGTAATAGAGAAAGGTATTAAGGCGGGATATGACTTCTACACACATGATTATTATGGTGTCAGTTGGAGTTTAGCTATCATTGTCTATTGCATATACGAGATGAAAAAGTATCATATTGAAATAAATGAATAGTCTCAACAATAAGATGTTAGTAGGTGTAATTTTTTAAATAATAAAAAAAAGACACTACAAGAGTGTCTTTTTTTTGAAAATACTCTATAATTAACTTTGGGGAAGGTAATGTTAGAGTATTTGTTTAGCATTATTTTTATATTTGATAAACCATGAAATCGAAAGATTTTGTGGTTTATTTTATGAACAATAGATATTACAGTATTGGCAGTAAGCTACTGATCATTATAAGCATTAAGAGAGAAGGGATTAAAAGTCTAACATCGAATAACGGTTCCGGAATATAGTGTTGCGAAATGATCTCCCATATCCCAAACGGTACTTGCCTGTATATAGCCCTTAAAGCCTTCTGAAGAATAATAAATCTCTTTTGGTATACTTTCTTTAGTTTGGAAATGTGCTTTAGAGTACTTTACATAATGGTTTTTAACAACTTTTGCATCTGGAACAATAGTGTTTTTTTGTTCCAATGTTGGCCTAGCACTAGAAGGTGATATAAATTTTACAGTGTCTTGGTAATTAGGATCTAAGGTGTCAGCTTGTACACTGTGTGACGAAACAATTGTGCTTAAACTACTTCCCGCGATTAAAGTTGCAAATACTAACTTTGAGAATTTTGTTAATCTACTCATTCTATAATCTCCTTTTTATTATTTTGTAAGGTATCTCCTTACACCTCACAGTCTATATCCACTACAAAAGGGTGTACATACATATTGATAGACAAAATTCTACAAAATACCTCATGTTTTTGGGGACGTGTATAATAATCCAATGTTTAATAATTTATCAGAAGTAAAAAAGTAAGTCTTATATAAAAGAAAAAGAATAATTTATGCAGGTAATGTATATAAAATTATTGTTTGAATATTCTAAAATGAGTTGATAAAGATGTGGGATTGTTTTTTAGAAAATAAATGATTCCAAAGATTAAATTTAGAAGTTTAATTCTCTTTGTAAGTTTATTTTTATAATACTATTCACAGGTGTAGATTATTAAGATTTAAATATAAAATGTCTAAAGATTTTTGTACAACCAAACAGTTAAAATATAAAAAAGTGAGAAAAATGATAAACATTCTTCTCACTTTCATCAATTAGGGTGGCATATACATAAATATGCGTTTGGGTAGATTTTTGAATGAAAAATCCACATGCATAGTATAACAAAAAAAATAGGGCTTTTCACATGTAATATTGCATATGAAATATAGTAAAGTTTTAAATTTTAATATTACAAACTTGTATATACGTGTTACAATGTAATTCTCTAATTTATTTTATTCAGCTATTTAGAATTTATGTTTTAGTTAATTTATTATGGTAAGGATTTCATCTGATTGGATTAGCGCTAAACTAGATTTTTATCCAAACAAATCCAATAATTATTTTTAAAATGAAGTATATGTTGTATCCAATTTATTTGGAATAATTCGTAGTCTAATAATTGCTGAATCTAGAAAAAAACATATTCGAAAGGAGGACAGATAAAACTCTGCCTGTGAAATTTAAATCGCTAAATGGTAAAGTGCGGATGATAGGATGTAATTGTGATTTCATTTCGAATGGTACCATAAATGAATATGGAAAAATATAGGATAAAATTTAAATGAACTATATAAGTAGTAAAAATGAAAAGGAGAAGTATCTAGTGTTTAATATAAAAGAAAGATTGGGACAAATAAAGCTTAAAACGAAGTTGTCTATGGCATTTATAGCAATATTAATTATACCAAGCCTTATCGTAGGAGTATCATCTTATAATAAAGCAAAAACAGATCTTAATGAAACAATTCTACAATCAGCAAAAGATAATATAAGTATTTTAGACAAGATTGTTGATGATGAATTAGAAAATAAGCATACAGATGTCACTCATTTTGCAAAGGTACTCACACAAGGGGATTATAATCCTGAACAATCGCAAAATGTACAGAGTAAATTTGATCAATATATACAGTTACATCCAGAGATAGAAACGATTTATACGGCATCCAGTAACAATCAATTTATTCATGCACCTGTTGGCAAAATACCAGAAGGGTTTAATCCGTTAGAAAGTAGTTGGTATAAGGATGCAGTAAAAGCAAATGGAGAGATTATTGTTTCATCTCCCTATAAATCAAAGTCTACAGGAAATATGGTAATTGCAATTGCAAAGCAAAATGCAGATAAAAGTGGTGTCATTGGCGTAGATTTGAATATTACAGATATCGTAAAAACATCCAAAATGATAAAAATTGGAAAGCAAGGATTTGTATCTATAGTTAGTCAAGATAAAACTATAGTTGTTCATCCATCACTAAAGCCTGGAGAGAAATTAGAGAAAACTTTAGCGGATGAATTGTACAAGACAGAAGATGGAGTAATTACTTATAGCCTCAATGGCGAAGATCGAAACATAAGCTTTAAGACAAATAAAAAAACAGGTTGGAAAATAGCTGGCGTAATGCCTACGAAAGAAATTGAAGAAGCTACTAATCCTATTTTTTATAAAACGTTCACTATAATAGGGGCTTCATTATTGTTAGGTGGAATTGTAATTCTATTCATACTCAGATCTATAATTACTCCACTAAGACAATTAGTCATTTCAGCTCAAAGAATTAGTCAAGGAGATTTAACCGAGAAAATAGATATTCGTTCAAAGGATGAACTTGGTCAATTAGGTGGTAGTTTCAATACAATGGCAGAGTCGTTACGTAATATTATTTCTCAAATTAACACATCTGCAGGACATGTAGCTGCGTCTTCTGAGGAACTAACTGCTAGTGTAGAGCAAGCAAGTGTTGCGACAGAACAAATTACAAAAGAGATGGAAGAAATCTCGAACAGTGCAGAAGTTCAAAATAATGAAGTTGAGTCTGGAGCTGAATTAATTGGTGAGGTAACACGAAATATTCAATATGTAGCTGAGAATGCATCTGAAGTATCGGCTTCATCCATATACACAAAACAAAAAGCCAATGAAGGTGAACAATTAGTAGAACAAACTGTAGCACAAATGCAGTCTATCCATCACTCTGTTTCTCAATCCGATAATGTAATAAAATTATTAGATAAGAAATCGCAACAAATTGGAAGTATATTAGAAGCGATTCAAAATATTGCGGAACAAACAAATTTATTAGCATTGAATGCAGCAATTGAAGCAGCTAGAGCAGGAGAACAGGGTCGAGGGTTTGCAATTGTTGCGGATGAAGTTAGGAAGCTAGCAGAGCAATCATCCGAATCTTCGATGGAAATTGGAAGCTTAATTAAGGAAATACAAGCAGACGTACATGAGACTGTAAAAGCTATGAATGAAGTGGGAGTAGAGGTACAGTCGGGAATTAAAGTTGCGAACGATACAAAGCAAAGTTTTTATGAGATTTCAAAATCTGCAAATGATATTGTGTCAAAAGTGCATGGTATGGTGGAACTATCTAATACAATGACTACTGATGCAATGAAAGTCGATACATCGATTGATCAAATAGCTATGGCTGTAAAAGAGAATTCTTCAAGTATGCAAACGATTGCTGGTTCATCTGAGGAACAACATGCTTCTATGGAAGAGATAAATTCTTCAGCAATACAATTAGCACAGATGGCAGAAGAACTTCAAGAGTTAATTGGTGGATTTAAGATTTAAGTTGAGATTCTAGGAGAGAATGCTAGAATCTTGTTACAGAGTGGAAATGCATAGTAAATAGGTATAATATATACTCTCTATGCGCGTATTGAACAGGCAGAAAACCCATTTAAAAACCCTCCATTTGGAGGGTTTTTAAATACATTTACATTAAATTTGTGGTGGTGCACCACCATAATCGCCAACACTATATGAAGGAGCAGGATAATGCCCATGAGTAGCAAGCTGATCTGTTTTAGAAAACTGAAAAATTCCCACCGTTAATACCCCAATAAAAGCAATGCCTGATAATAATAAGCTAATTTTTTTCATTATTTTAACACTCCTTTTGCAATTGATTTTTGTCTTGCTTGATAACAAATATGGAAATAGTCACTTACTTTTTGGTGGTTCTCTAATTGTCTACATTTTGTGGCAAATAATTCAGCGTATTCGACAACATATTCCCATAATTCTTCTTCCTTAAAGTATAAGATTCCTTCTTGAATGATTTTTTCTAATTCTTCCAATGGAATATTTTCGTTTAATCTTTTTAAAATAGAGAAGTGGTGTGTGTATTCTTCGTTATGAATTTTTCTGCAAATCTGTAATCCCTTATCAATGAGTTGGCTGGCCGTTGATTGTTCTCCTAATTTATAATGTTCCTTAGCTTGTAGGAAGATGGCCTTGAAGTGTGTAGGGATTTTCTCTGTTACTTCTGAAAGGTGACGAATAGCTAAAGTAGACATACTTTGATCAGAATACAGCCACCCCATAGTATTTTTTACATATAACAAGGAATCTTCTTCCCTATTTTTTTGTAGTAAATCAATTGCACAATGTAGATATTCTTCTGCTTGTTCGTACTGTTTTAAATAGATGCAGCAACCACCTAGCAAACTATTACAAAAGGCTGTTTTTACTTCATAACCTTCATACTTTGAAAAGATTGCTCTCGATTTATTTGCGTATTCGATAGAAGCGAGATTGTTATAGGTATGGTGATAGAAAGTAGCAATTCTATAGTAAAATTCAGCATGTTCAATTTCATCTGGTATAGCTACCAATATTTTTTCTGCTAGTTTATAATGTTCTTCTGCCTCAGTATAATTTGATATAAAAGTGGAATGAATGGATTTGAAAAAGTGATAATAGAATCGTAGAAATTGATCTGTAGGCATATCATAATCGCTAATAGTATCAAAACTATTTTGTTGAATACCAAGGCTATCTGTTAAGACCTTGTAACGAAATTCGAGTAGTGAATAGTATAGTAACAAATTTTGATCCTGATGTTCTTGATCCGGTTCAATGCTTAACTTATTAATTTTTTCATCAATTTTCTTTTTTAGATTAGTAGCTTTTATAACTTGTTGAGATAGCATTGCTCGATACCAGTCGTTCAATAGAGAGGTTAATTGCTCATTTCCCTTTACTGAAACACTCATAATATACGCCCCCATTTTCTAAAAAAATCCTAATCCAATTTAATTATAAACATCATAACAAAATAGAAGAAAAAATGGAGTGATATTACAATATTTTTCAAGAAAATTCAGAAAAAATAATCAATTTATGTCGAATATACTCATAATAAAACATCCGAAAATTATCAAAAGATAATATGAGTCTTTATACGTTCTATCAGGTGAACTTAGAAACTGTGATTGAAGATTTATGAAATTTTCTTTTCTTAAAACGGATCAATTACGTATTAATTTTTAAATTATTTTATCGGATACATATAGTATGTATCACCACCAAATGTATAAATCTTGCGTATGTAAATAAGAAAAGAATAAAGAAAACAAAAGAAGAACTTGTAAGAATTTCTACAAGTTCTTTTTTGGATAATGTAAAAAGGTGAAACAGACTATCTCATTATTTGTAATAGTGAAATTATCTTACTTATGGTTTTGTTTTATAGAAGATGTACTATTATATTTGAAGATTTGTTCTAAATGTTGATTAAAGGAAAATTAAAGACTGGTAGGGGAGAAGTGCATAAAAGAGAAAGCCTTCTTTACTTATTCTGAAAAGATAATTCAAAAAGCAATTTGTGTATAGAATAAGCAATGCATGAATTCATCGACATTGGTGATAATAAATAAGAGAATCATAAGCATGAACTTTAGTGGAATAGCTACAAGAAGGGGATAATTATAAAATTGTTAAAGCTCAGTATAATTCTATAATAGTAGATATAATTATTGGAATTTTCAACTTAGTTACTTTTCGGGTAGGGTAAGTAGAAGAGAATAGGAAGTTTTTCTTTGAAGAAAGCTCTTTTGACAGGAATAGATTTTTTCATAACTAGAACAAATAAATTAATAATCGCATATACTGTATTGTCGTTAAAGCAAGACAGTATTTTCTCATAACAAGGGAATCACTAGAAAAATATGTGATTCCTTTATTCTTCAGTATAATGTCAATAGTTGATTTGAAATAATCGAAGAAATAAAATCTTTGTTAATGGACAATCACATCATTTTAGGTATAGTAGGTTTATAATTTAGACTATAAAATTAATGTGTCTTTTATTATTTTAACCAAGAAGACTCCCTCCATAAGGAACTCACAGCAAGTATGAGTAAGTGGGAGTAGTTCAAAGCATGCAATATTGTTTGATTTGGCTAATACATAGATTTATCATCTCAGAACTGGTGTAAGAATTATAATGTTTATACCATTCTATTGTATTTTCTAAAGTCTGTTGTAGGGACCATTTTGGTTGCCAATCAAGATTGAATTTTGCTTTGCTAATGTCAAGATTTAGTAAATTTGCTTCATGAAAATTTATTGCGCCTATATTTTCTGCAGTCCAATCCCCACAGCCCCAAATATCTAGTAAACTTGTCACTAATTTTTCTACTGGAACAATATTGCTTAAGGATGGCCCGAAGTTCCATGCTCCTGAATAAAGGATACCATTATTTATAATTTTTTCTGTAAGGAGTAAATACCCGCTTAAGGGTTCTAGTACATGTTGCCAGGGTCTAATAGCAGTAGGGTTTCTAATAATAATCTTTTTGTTTGATTCTAATGCTCGTATACAATCAGGAATAATTCTATCTATTGACCAATCACCACCACCAATTACATTACCAGCTCGAACGCTTGCAATTATTTTCTTGTGGTGAGAAAAGTTTTCTTCTGAAAAGTAAGAATTTCGATAGGAAGAAATTAAAAGTTCGCAGCATCCTTTGCTTGAGCTATATATGTCATGGCCACCCATAGGATCAATTTCACGATAACCCCAAGGCCATTCTTTATTTTCATAGCACTTGTCACTTGTCACCATAATTCCTATTTTAGCTGATTCATGTAATCGAATTGCCTCTAGTACATTCATAGTTCCTACAACGTTTACCTCGTATGTTTCTCTAGGATATTCATATGAATACTTAACTAGAGGTTGGGCAGCTAAATGGAATACAATTTCAGGTTTATAATCTGTAAAAACCTTATTTAATTTATTAAAATCCCTAATGTCTCCACGAATATCAATTATATTGTTTTGAAGGTTAGTAATGTTAAAGTTATCATTTTTATTTTTAGGATCCAATGAATATCCGATTACAGTAGCACCTAATTCATTCAACCATAGGGATAACCAAGAACCTTTAAAACCAGTATGTCCAGTAATTAAAATTGTCTTTCCGTAAAAAGCATTATTAAAGTTTTGATTTAACAATTAGTCCACCTCCTTTAGTACCCTATTTTTAGGGGATTAGGTATAAATGTTTATTATTTTTATACCAATTAACAGTTTTTATAATTCCTTCTTCAATATTAATTCTAGGTTCCCAGGAAAGAGAGTTTTTTATTTTTTGCACATCTGCTTCAGGAACCCATCTTTCATTCGTTCTAGATGGAATTGCACCGTAATTTGGTCTGGAATTGGTTTTCAAATGTTTGAATAATAATTCTACATAATGTTTCAAGGGGTAAATAGTGCCACTCCCAATATTAAAGATTTCATTTTGTACAGTAGTATTCTCTACTGCTAGGATACAGGCATCTATTATATTTTCTATATAACAATAATCTCTTAATTGATTACAGAAAGTTAAATTTACATCTTTGTTTTGTAATACTTGCAAGATTATATAGCTAAAAATTTTATGTGGCTCCTCGCTTTCTCCGAATATGCCAAAAGGTCTTAATGTTATAAGATTAATGCTGTTTTCGCTAGCAATTTGATGGGCGAGTATAGTAGCAGCAGCTTTGGTACTTCCGTAGATATCCACAGGAGTTAGTAACATATTTTCATGAATAGGTTCCATCTTGTTACCGTATTCAGAACTACTCCCAAAATTGATAATTTTTTTACAATTCACCAATTTTGCTGCTTGAATAATGTTACATGTCCCTATAATATTTGTTTCTATAGCATGCATGTAATCTGTATGGGCAGAATTTACACCATAGGCTGCCAGGTGAAAGATATAATCCGGATTAACTTTCTTTATTGCATCCTGTACTTGTTTTCTATCTCGTATATCTATTTCATAGGTTTCAATATTTTTTATAATATCCTTTAGTCTCCAAAAATTTGATGGTGTTCTTATGAAAAGAACAATTCGTGCTTGTAAATTTAAAAGTCTTCGTGCCAAGTGAGAACCAATAAAACCGTATCCACCAGTAATAAGGAAAGTTTTATTTTTAAATGAAGTAATCATAGTGAAAATCTATCCTTTATTAAGATTTATTTTTAAATAAGGAGAGTATCTGTCTTAATTGTAATGAGGGGAGGAGTATTTAAAATAATTTTTTATTGTCGTTGTATCAATTTGGTCAGCAAATAAAGAGGAGGGGGATTTTTGAAAAGTATTATGAAGGGTATGACATGTCTTGTTCAATTGTTCAATATAAGGAATGTATATATAATCTAAAACTTCTGGAGGTAATTCTAAAGTTTCTTGTTTCCATAAATCGAACTCATTTGGATTAATAATTTGCATACTTCCAAAATGAAAAGCTATTAATTCATCTTGATCAATAAAAACTTTTTTATCTGTTTTTGATATAGAACTGCTATTTAAAATGACATTCCAAGGTGCTGCATCAATACCTTTATGAGTCATGATTTTTATATTAGAAAAGATGTTAGGAATGTGATTTAAATATTTTTGGTCACCCCATCTATTCATTTCAACATCATAATGATTATTGCAATATTCTAGGCATTTATCTTTCCACCATGTTAAAATTTCTTTGCTATTTTGATCGTTTTTGAAGCCTACTAAACCAGCTTGATATATACCGTGTATGTTTTCAATTTCAGTAGAGCTTCTTTGAGGGCAAAGGAATACAGAGTATTTCCACCATTCATCAAGAATGATATTAGGTGCTGTAAAGAAATACATATCAGCATCACAATATATAATGTGATCAACTTCCGGATAAAGACTAAGGACATGTAGACATAGGGGCGCTTTTAATGTCCAACAATATTCTTGTAAACTTCTATCATTTTTTATACTGAGGAGTTCATGATTTTCAATATCTTTTACTGGAATTAGTATGGCGTGCTTTAATTTTAATGTCTCTAATATTTGATAAGTTAAATCATCCATACAACAAATCCATACAGTAAATTTAGCGTTGAAATTTTCTAAGGAATAATAAGAGGTCAATCCTTGAATTAATCGTTCTTTACTTATAATCATGGAAAAGTTCATAAAATGATTGGATTGATTCATTTTTCTTCTTAATTGTGAATCTTTATATAAGGTTTGAGCTTTATTTATATCTTTTTTACTTAAAAATTGTTTAGTATCTTTATTGAATTTATTTTTTAATTGATTTAAAACAAATTGAATTCTCTCTAAATACGGAGTGTAAATATGGTTTAATATATTATTGGGTATTGAAATTGCTCCTAAAGACCAAAGATCAAAATCATTTTCATTAAAGATAGTAATACATGCAAAATGGTAAACAACTAGTTTGTCGTTTTCAATAAATACATCGTTTTTAGTCTTGTCAATTTTATAATCGTTATTATATATACAGTTCCAAGGCGCAGCATTTATACCTAAGTTATTTGAAATTTTTACTTTTGGAAAATATATAGGGATATAATCTAAATACTTTTGGTCTCCAAATTTCCCCTCCTCAGCCTCGGCACTGCACCAATCTAGACATTTATTTTTCCACCATCTTACACTTTTTAGTCCATAGAGATCATTCTTAAATCCAATTAGCCCAGCCTGATATTTTCCATACATTTTTTCTACCCAATCACGATCTCTTTGGGGGGTAAGGAAAATAGAGTATTCACCCCATTCCTCAAAAATAATATTAGGATCAGAGAAAAAGCATAAATCACCATCACAATATAGAATAGATGGTAAATCATAATTGACCAATAAATATTCTATCAAGACAGATTTTAAAGTCCAACAATATTCATTTACTTTTCTTTTTCTTTTAATTGCTTTTAGTTCACTATCTTCTAATTCTTCAACTTGTAAAAGGTTTACATTAATTAAATTCATTTCTTTTAATAGTGAATATGCAAAAGGGTCTATACAACAAATCCACAATGTGAATTTTTCTGAGTACTGCATTAATGATTGCTGTAAAGCAATGATTTTCAAGACATATTCATTACCTACAATGACACAGAAATGATTATTTAGATCATGTTGTTGATTATAGAATTGGGGATTCATTCTTTTTTGAGTATTTTTTTTGGAGAGATTTGAAGCTTTAATTCCTGTTGAAAGCGGGTTAACTATTTTCTCATTAGAGGGGATATACAATCGAGGTAAACTTATTTTTTTATCATTAGAGTTCAATGTTTATTCAGTCCTCTCCACTAAAATTTATTAGGATTCCAACTTTCATCTACAGTTTTTAAATCTTTAGGTGTATCGACACTAGCCCAAAAGTCATTGTGTTCATAGACTGCGAGCTCATTGTCTTTTATTAAATTGCGAAGAGGATCTTCTTCTAGAACACAATCATCACTATCACCTAAATAATCGAATATTTCTTTGTTAAATACAAAAAAACCGCCATTAATTACTTCATCAAGTAATGGTTTTTCTTTAAAATCAATAGCAATTCCATTTTCGACCGTCAATAGGCCATATTGACTATTTTTTTTAATTCCAGTTAATGTAGCAATTTTTCCTTTTTCTTTATGGAATGCTATTAGTTGATCAATATCTATATTTGCTAATCCATCGCCATAAGTTAATAAAAAGGTTTCATCCTGTACAAAGGGTTCAAGTTTTTTTAGCCTTGCCCCGGTCATTGTATCAATTCCTGTATTTATAAAGTGTATATTCCAATTTTCTAATTCCTGAAGTAGCGTATATTGATTGGTTTTAAAATTCAAACTAAAGTCATTCTCTTTCCAGCTAAAGTCCATAAAATATTCTTTAATTTTCTCACCTTTATATCCTAGGGGCAAAATGAAATCAGAATGTCCATATTTTCTATACCAATTCATTATATGCAAGAGGAGAGGCTTTCCTTGAACTCGAACTAATGGTTTGGGAATGTCCTCTAAAATTCCTTGCATCCGAAGCCCTTTTCCGCCACACAAAATTATGACTTTCATAAATTTCTTTCCTTCCTCTCTATATATTTTACTAATTTAAACTATGTAGTTTGTTTGATAAATGTATACACGGTTGTACCATAATGACAATCAACTAAAAAATATATGTTAGATTTATAATTCAAATGCTGATTAAACGTGAAGAATACGCACTGTAGTTTATTCTCAATCTTATGTAAATTAGGTTATTCTAAAATCAATGCTTTATTTTATTTAATACTAATGAAAGAAATTACTTGTTTGTAAGATAAAAGAAGGGGAGGGGAATCAAGGGAATTAAAGAAGCTTATAATGAAAAATCTAAGAAGGAAATTAACTATTTAAAGGAAGAGTGAACAAATATTACATTGTAGATTTTACAAATTTAAAAAAGAGCACCGTATAAAGGTGCTCTAGTGATGGAATCAATTTTGTAAAGAACCATTTATTCAATAAAGAAGGACTTATGAGTTATTATATGAACGGTTTATTAATTAAGTGTGTATCAATTAGATGGGAATTTTATTTCTCTACACCTATTTCAATTTACTGGAAAAATCATGTTAAAAGTAAGAAGAAAAGTATTAAGTTAATGTTATTTTATTTAAAATATAATTCCAATCGGAATCATCACCTTCCCATCTATCCTGATAACGTGGGAGTTCAATTGAACAAACCCTCGATATTCCCCAATTTTGTTCAACGATATTAGATATATCCTCCTTAAAATTGACAATAAGAATATTAAAATCTTTATTTGTAATTTCGGATAATACGTTTTTTAATTCAACCGCTTCATCTCGATTTCCCCAAATCCTAATGAATAAAATTGATTCACTACTATTTATTTTTTCAAGGAATCGATTAATTCTAGTGTCTAATTTAGCTTTAAAAGAAGGATAGGTTGATTTCCAATCCTTTTCTGAGTCAATAGGAAAGTCATGCATTGAAAAACAATTATAATAAGTGTCCTTTATACAATAGGTAATTCGTTCTGCCCATTTAGTTTGATTATCAAATTCTGATTCAATAAGACCGTAACTTTCTGAACCTTCTATGACCATATTTTCCAACTTCATAAATTTTTCAAATCGATTTTGAAGTAATCTGTTTACATCTGAAAGTGATGGATAATAAAACCAATCTAAAGGTCCAGAAAATGTTCTTAAATGGTGCCTTTTGATTTGGTTAGTGACTTGACACAAGCCTCCTAAACTTACAATTACGCCATAGGATTTTTGTATATCATCTAGGTTCATCCTCATCATCCTTTTTAAAAGTAATTTAAATTATCTATTCAGTATATGATGCAATAACATATTGATGTGGACATATATATCAAAGTACATAGAGCTAAGACATTGGTATAAATTTGAAAAGTCAAAATCCCTAAGTTAAGGGGTTATATCTTTAATGTTATATCATTGAGTTGCTATTGGGATGAAAGTTGGTAGGGATTATACTCTCCAGTAACTTAAATTAGAAACCAGTTCTTGATTACTACAGTAAAATTGTTGTGCCTTTAAAAGAATCCTTAGATAAAAAAGAAAAATCTATTGGTTAGCATTTAACCAGTAGATTTTTCTTTGAGTTATTATCTTTTACATAATAATTATAGAAGATGGAAAATTCCACTTAGAAATAATTTTAAGCAGAAGAATAGACTAGTCTAATTTCTAATGGTTCCAGTATCTTTTATTTTGACGTGTGTCTTTACATTTATTTTAGCCTCTGCTAACGCTTGCAACCAATTTCCTTTTACTTTTTTCCACTCTTTATATTGAAATGCTCTAGCATATTGGGATAATCCGATTGGATCAATTTTATTCTGCTGTATTTCATATAACATATTTTGTGAATTATTATTAATTTCTTTTTGAATAGCACTTTTTAAATTATTTATATTTTTTTTATTATCATAGTGCCCTTTAATTGAATTCGGATTGGTTTTTTCTATTAAAGCTACATTAGCGTAAATATCGAGATTAAATACAAACTTTCCGTTTTGAAAATTAACAACTACCTTCCTTGTCGCGTTCTGTACGAATATAGAAGTGTTTGTTTTTTTGTTGGACTTTTTAGGAGGAAGCGCAAGGTGTAGTATCATTCGCCCGCTACTTTTTTGCTTATTTATAAGATTGAAAAATTTAACATCTTTTTTAGGGATATGAGTTAAATATTTCCCTTTTCGATTTAAAAATGCAATTCCTACTGTATCGATTTCATTCTTTGTTTTTTTGATAATTGGAACAGTTTGCGTCATTCCTTCTTCATTTTGTTCTCTCATTAATTGTTGAATTGTAGAAGAGACGGATTGGTTATTTTGAATTGACGATTCGATTACACCATTTATATAAGATGAAAGTGATGGTTTACTAGGCTTATGAATTGTAAAAATTTGTTCTGCAGGTCCATCTACAAGTACTACTTTAGCATTAATGGTAGCGTAAGGGTCACGGTAAGAAGAATCAAGCTCCTGCAACCAATTTGCTTCTTGCGCTAATTTTTTTCCAATTAAAATGATTTCAGCTTTGGAAGCTGTCATAAAGCCCGTTAACTTCGTATCTATCTTACTGAATCCAGTATATACAGTTGATGCTTGTGTCCAATGTTCTATAGTACTTTTTTGCTGTTTATGATGAAAGAGTGGTATGCTTGTTCCAACTTTTATGTCTCCATTAGGGGTTCTATCCAAGCCAATTAACAGGATTAATGAAACCTTCTCAAGAGGAATTCTCTGACTACAACCAATTATATATACACAACAAATTACAATCCATATCCATTTTCGAATCAAAGTTGTTTCCTCCTAGTAATCCAAGTAAAAAGAATACTGTAAGCGAAAAATAAGATTGGTAATAGAATAAAGAAAACGACATTTAAGATATCCATAAGAGAATATATAAACAAATATTGATCCACATCGGGATTTAGGAAAATAAATAGGCCAACTATAAATAACATAAAAGCAAGCAGCGCCCAATTGCGGGCGTTTTTTTGAAGTGAAATGGCCACAGATTCAAAACTGAAAAATAAATACGGATATATCGTAGTGGAAAATACAATTAAATAGTAAGCGATATATATAATTTCTAATCGTTCCATGAAAGAAAAACGAACCCCTTTTAACAGATGAAATACTGGCCAGATTACGTCTTTTATCCCCTCTGGACTAAAGTATATATAAGAAAGAATAGTAACATATAGATAGAAAAACATGGTTCCAGTATTCGCTATTAGTAGTCCTTTTATGGCTTTTTGCTTTTTTTGTAAGAATGGATATATATAATATGCAATTTCTAGGCCAGCATAAGGAGTAATGGTTTCTTTTGTTGCCTTTACAATAGGGTATAATCCTTCTTTAAATATAGGTAGTAGGTGTAAAGGATTGTAGTTAGTCTTTAGTGAAAAAAGAAGAAATAGTGGCATCCAAGTAGTGAAGAAGAAAACAAGCATAGAATAACTAGTAAGAGCCCTTAACCCACTCAGGGTTAAAATAATAAAAGGTAATAGTAATAATATGGTGATTTGATAAGCAGGAGTGGAAGGGAATATCCACACTTTTACAATATCGGTTGCCTTTAATAAAGTATTAAATCCAGCAAAAAATAGATAAAAGGCATATGCAAGAAAAAGAATTGTCCCTATCCATTTACCAAAGTATGTTTTTAAGATTTGTGAGAAATTTTTGTTAGGATTTTTTTGTAACATTAATATAATAAATACCCCGATTATAGAAGTAACTATCCATCCGAGAATGATCGAAATCCAGCCATCTGTGCCAGCATTAGTAGCAAGGGGGCTTGGCATAATTAACATACCAGATGCAAGTTGAAGCGAATGAATGAAAATAATAAATTCGAATAAAGTTACTTTTTGGAACTTAAGATTTCCCATGTTAACCACCTTCTTTTTTCTTTCTTTGTTTCGGCTGTCCTGTACTCGAGCGGGTGGTAATCATCGAAATAGGAAATCTTACAAAAGAATCTTTTAACTCTTGGAGACGAAATGGTGCGATTGGCATTCCATATGGTGAACCATAGGAAGTTAGTGAAACAAAATGAGCAAATAAAAGCATTAATCCACTAACAATACCTACAATCCCATAAAAGTAAGCCAATAACATCATTGGAAAACGGATAAGGCGTATAGAACTTGATAAATCATAATTAGAAACAATAAATGAAGCAATGGCTGTAATAGATACGATAATAACCATAACGTTACTAACAAGACCAGCTTGAACAGCCGCCTGTCCAATTACAATCCCTCCAACGATTCCAATAGTTTGTCCAATTGGTTGTGGTAAGCGAATGCCAGCTTCACGTAGCATTTCTAGTGTAATTTCCATTATAAAAGCTTCCAATAAGGGGGAGAAAGGGACTTTGACTCTTGATGTTGCAATAGAAGTGTATAAGTCTATAGGAATAATTTCAAAGTGAAAAGAGACTATAGCAATATAAAATGCGGGTAAAAAAATAGCTATAATAAATCCTGCAAATCGTAATAAGCGAAAAAATGATGCGATGAGCCAATGAATATTATAGTCATCTGGGGTTTGAAAAAATCCAATCAAATTCATAGGAACAACCATTGCACCAGGTGATCTATCCATTAACACTGCTACTTTCCCATCAAGTATATGATTTGAAATGGCGTCTGGGCGTTCGCTTAAATAAGCCTGTGGAAAAGGAGTCCAATTTTGATCTTTTGTATAATTAGATAGCTCTCCAATACTTAATACCGCATCTGTTTTGATTTTACAGATTCTAGTTTCTATTTCTTGGACTACATCTGCGTTTGCTACATCACCTAAGTAAATTAAATAGACTATAGAAGTGGCTCGTTCTCCAATCGTCAGCTTTTTGATCTTTAACTCTGTAGAAGGAATATATCGACGAATAAGACCTATATTTTTTGTGGCATTTTCAATAAATCCATCATGGGATCCTTTAATAGTAACTTCTGAAATTGGCTCTTGAATCGCCCTTTCTGCCCAGCCTTTTGTGTTTATTAGAAGTGACCGCTTTTCTCCCTCCATAAACAGTACACATTGCCCCTCAAGTAACCCTTCTTTAATTTCATTCCATGTATATACTATTTTGGTATGAGTAGCAATAATATTAGAATTAAATATTTGACTGTCTTCATTTACTTCTTGTAATAATGGTGTAACAACATTGGTTTTTAATGCAACACCATCTGTAAGGCCTTCAAAATAATATAGTAAAATATTCGTGTTTGTTTTTAATTGCAAAGGATGTTCAATTAAATCTGCACTAATATCAAAGATATTATCTAGTGTATTTTTAAGTTGTTTTAAGTTACTTGTTTGAATCTTTTCAATGGTTTTATCTGTCTTAGTTTCTAAGGTCTCTTCATTTAAGGACAAAATTGACACCTCTTTAATATATAACGATTAGTTGTATTTATTATTTTTATATGATTGAATTTTATTCACTAATTTAAACTAATTGGAGATAAGAATTAATAAATTTGATGTGCTATATTATTAATTCAATAATTGAGAGCAAAAAGCAGATGTAATTTGTGTGGAAATTTAAGTATTAAGATAGAATTGAAATTTGAATGATTATAATAAAAAGAACCCTTGATAGGTTCTTTTTTAGTTGGTAAATATGTTGTCAACAATAGATGGCGATAAAGGTAGTAATTTAGATGTCTTTATGTTAATCAGCTAAATTTTGTAGGAAGAATTCATTTTTCATTTATTTGGGTGTTCTAGTGTATTTGAATTTTGCGCACTAACAAATTTTGTTTAGGGACAAAATGCATTTTCTTAATTATCAGAAAAAATAGCGCAACAAAATTCCTATTAATTATTTTGGTAGGTATCAAATATTTCTTTGGCCTTATTTTCTTGATATTACCGTACGTTTATATGTTTCTAAGGGAAAGAAATACTTTCATGTTACCATCTATTGTTTGATTAAGATGGTAACATGAAAGTGAAACGTTTACAACCAGAAAATAAAGAAAAAATATTAAAATGCGACTTTTTTCGACAATTATTCTATGTTTATATTTAATTTTATTATAGGAAAAGGCGGAGGGAAGCGGACCTTTTCCTATAAACTGTTTTGTTGGAATTAGAAATAACTAAAAAAGTAATAATAGCTTAAAATTAAAATGAAATTCAATGATAAAGTTATTATTGAATTTTTGAACCTCAGGTGTCTTGAAAGTATGGTCAAATTTTAATCCACTTTGCATTTCTTCCTTTTGTAACTAGCTTAATATGGCCAAACAGTTGCAAGGAATTTAAAGCCTTACTGATTGTACTCTCTGCAATGTCTGGATAAGTGTTACGAATACTTTCTTTAGTAAAGGGTTGTTTTTGTTTAAGTATAAAATCCTGAATTCTCTCAACTTTAGTATGTTTACATATAGAATCTAGAACTGTGTTATGAAGATCTTTGTAAGCCTCTAATATAATGGTTAAAAACGTTTTTAACCAAAAGCTATTATTATGTTCCTCGCAGTACCAATTCACCGAAGATTTATAAATCGAATTGTAATAATCAGATTCATGTTTCTTAATATATTTATCCAAACATACATATTTTACAAATGTATGTCCACTCTTAATTAACAGCAATTGCATTAACATAAATGCCAACCTGTTATTACCTTGATTGAAAGGGACTATGCAATAAAAATTTAATATAAAACGAGCTATTAATAAAAGTGAATGAAGCCCCTTACTAGTATTTAATGAGTTGTATTGATCACATAATTGCTCCATAAACTGTGGAATAAGTTCATGTGGAAGAATGCGGTAACTATTCAAATGCATTCCATGTTCTGGAATTCCTGGAATAATAAAAGGTTTTTCACGCCATTTGGCACTGTCAGAGGTAATGTAATGTATTAGTTGAAAATGTAATTCCTGTATAGTTGCTGGATTGATTAATAAAGTACAGGAGTTTTTATGTACAAAAGAAAGTGTTTGATAATAGCAAAAAATAGCATCTTCCGAAATATTTTGAGGTACGATATCATCTAAAATAAGTTCTTTTAATCTTTTATTAGGAACTTTTATATCCTCGTAAATAGTTGTGAAATTTTTTATGTAATGTAGTGGTATAGTTTTTTCTAAGCTATTAAATATGTCCTTGTTTTGTTCCTGATAAGCAGCTAATTTTCCTTTGAATTCGCTAATTTCACTTATTAAATTTATTAACCTCCTTTTCAATTCAATATTTTTATACTTATCATCAAAAAAGTCTCTCATTTTTGTTCCCCCTGTAACCCCTTAACACGTTGTTGCATATATCTTTCCATTCTAAAGGTATTCCACGACATCATTGTAAAATAACGACATTTTCTTTCTGATTTTAAATATATATCAGAATCTATATTTTTATTTAACAATTAAAACATGGAGATTATAAAGAAGAATCGTTAGGATTCAATTTTAATAGGCATAATCCTAACATCAAATGTACAAATGTACAATAAAAAAATAAAAAATATAAAACTATCGACTCTTTTGAAAGATTATTTAAAAGGGTTTTAAGAAATTGTAGGTATAGAGTGCTTTAGTTTAGCAGTAAATATTGAAGTGGTAATAAAGTTTTCATAGGTAATCATAAAGTAGATAAACTATTAATTTGTGACAATTATGTGTCTAATCTATTATATACTTTTATGAGAATTCTAAAATTAAATCCTAAAGAGCTGAATTTTCTATATTTATCATAAAGATCAGAAGAGGTGTGTTGATGAAATGTATCATTTTATATAAAAATATGTAACGTTTAATACTCGTATTGTAAAATATTTTGACATACGTTAATTTAAATATTAGGTACAGGAACATTTAATAAAAACTCAGTACTAAAATACCCTTTAAACGTTTCACCCTAAAATCGTTCTCAAGCACACTGAAGTTCATCCTTTGTTTCTGTGCCTTATTAGCTAAAAATAACATAACAAATTGTTAAAATGTGATAATTAAAAATGGGATTTTAAATCTTTTCTCTTTTCTTAAACGTTAACAATCTCTTGATAATCTGTTTAAAGTAAGGAAATACAGGATAGAAAATAGCTATTAATAAAGAAAATACAGTTAAGCTAGATACCTTAAGCTATTTTATGAGTAATTAAGCGTTAGTTTGAATTAGTAGGGGTATTATATGTGTTTTAACCTCAAGTGTATATGTTTAAGGTTAAAGGATTTGTGAGTGGTATAAAAGCAAAAAAGTCTGGAAGAAACGGATATAATCGGTTTCTTCCAGACTTTTTTGCTTTTTGTAATATAAAAAATTTATTTTTCCTATATGAGGAATTTTTTTTGTTTTAATATTTGAATTTTTTGTGAAATTAAACGGAGTTTTTATTCTTCTTTTAATACATAATGTTACAAAATTGCGTAATTGTATTTACTTTATTTTTATAGGAGATTAAAAATAATAATAAATGTACCAATTTATGAGAGATATTAATATATTAATTGATGATTTGTTCGTTTATCCTTATATTGCTATTATATTAGCGAAAGCAATATATTGGGGGGACAAAAATGAAATTGAAATTAACATCTAAATTGGAAAGATTAAGAACAAGTAAAAAGGGGATTGGTGCTTGTGTTTTGGCTGCAGGCATGACGGCAATCACAATGGCTCCTCAAAGTGCGTATGCACATGGGTTTGTTGAAAAGCCGAGTAGTCGTGCTGCTTTATGTAGTCAGAATTATGGGGTATTAAATTTAAATTGTGGAAATGTAATGTACGAACCTCAAAGTCTAGAAGCACCTAAAGGATTTCCAGATAGTGGACCGATTGATGGGAAAATCGCTTCGGCAGGAGGGTTGTTTGGAGGTATTCTTGACCAACAAACATCAAATCGTTGGTTCAAAAACACAATTAAAGGTGGAGTAAATACATTTACATGGAAATATACAGCAGCACATTCTACAAGTAAATGGCATTATTACATTACAAAAAAGGGATGGGATCCTAACAAACCATTAACACGTGCTGAATTAGAACCAATCGGAACTGTGAAACATGACGGTTCGGCTGCATCAAATAATTTAACACATACAATTAATGTACCAACTGATCGTAATGGTTATCATGTTATTTTAGCTGTATGGGATGTAGCAGATACGTCAAATGCTTTTTATAATGTAGTTGATGTAAATTTAGTAAATAATGAAACTCCTGATACAGTAGCTCCAAGTCAACCAACTGAATTAAATGCCTCTAAAGTTTCTGCCAATAGTGTTGAAATAACATGGAAGGCTTCCACTGATAATATAGGTGTAAAAGAATATCAAGTGTTACGTAATGGAGAAGTAATTGATACGGTACCAGGTACAACTTTTATTGATAAAAAATTAAAAGCAGATACGGAATATACTTATACAATAAAGGCATTAGACTCTGCTGGAAACATATCAAAAGAAAGTGAAAAACTGAAGGTTAAGACAACACATACAATCCCCGATATGGAGGCTCCAACTCAACCAAAAGGATTACATAGTATGGGTACAACATCGACAACTGTTGATTTAATGTGGAGTCCGTCAGAAGATAATGTAGGTGTTGACCATTATATTGTATATAGAGAAAGCGCTGGGGTTATGAATAAAATTGGAACAGCGGCTAATACATCCTTTATGGATAAAGATTTGAAGGCTAATACATCGTATAATTATGTAGTGACGGCGGTTGATTTAGCTGGAAATGAATCTAGTAGAAGTGATGTTTTGAATGTAACAACAAAGTCAGAGAATTCCGCATATGAAAAATGGGATGCAAGAAAAGCATATACTAAAGGTGATAGAGTAGTACATGAGGGGAAAGTGTACGAAGCGGTTCAAAATCATCAAGGAAATGGCGACTCAAATTGGATTTTTGCTTTATCGCTTTGGAAGCCAGTTTTGAATAAATGATAAGCTGAAAAAGATAGTTTACAATTTTGGATTGCTCTTTAAAAATTAAGGGCTGTTCCAAATATAATTATCTAATGGATTAAATGATATGTTAATAAAGTGAAACTGTAATCAGTGGAGGTTTTGTTCATCCCCCACTGATTATCAGCCCTCACCAATCGGGCTTTTACGGGCGCCCGTTAACGCGGGATAAAATTTAATCGCTATCCTAATGTTTACGAAATGAAATTAAAAAAAGAATCCCAATGGAATTCCATTGGGATTCTTTTTTTCTAATTTGTAATAGCGTAAATTTTCACTGTGAATTTGCTAGTGGCACCAATTGGACTTGCAATATAATATTTAGTATTTGTGTAAGCTTCAGTCTTAGATTCATGTGAAATATTTTTCCAACGAGTGGAATCTATTCCCAGGGAAACATCAATCATTACATTGAAAGAAATAGTAGAAGGATAATCTTTTTCTGAAGGCTCAATAACCCATTTTAATTCTTTTGTACCTACAGGTAAACTATCAATTTTAAAGTTTTGGCTGGATCGATTTTGTTGCCCTGATAAAGGACTAGATTCAGATGCTATTTGCGAAATTAATATTTCTTTTTCATTTGAATGTATACCATTTAATTTAATGATACTATCAATTAAACCTGGACCAGGAAAATCAGCTGCGATGATACCAGAATGTTTAATTGCGCCTTGTTGTAAGAGTTCGGTCCCAAGTATATTCATCCCCCCATAGTATACTTGTCCGTTTCTATCGCGAGGGAAATCACTCCACGCATTAGTGGAATTCGTTTGAATCAATTTAGGACTACTGTCAGTATTTCTGCCTTCTTTTCCGCTTGCAACAAACCAAGGATATACATTATTTAAAAATGCGGCTGCGCCCCCCGTACCACTAAAATGGTTGAGGTAAATTTTTCCATTATTAAAGTTAGTATTTGTATTTTGTAGATGGTTTTTTATCGCAATCCATTTTGTGTATATTTCGTTTGGTCCGCTTCCAATTTCAAATTTATCTTGTATATTCAAACCTTCGTAATCAATTCCGTACAATTGAGTGGATGTAAAGTTTTGTAAGATTACAATTTTCCCGCGGGTATCTCCTAAAGTAGGATTATTTCTATCTGAAGTTTGTACGGAATTAGGATCCCAAAAATATGAAGCATTAACGTTTTTGTATTTTAAAAATATCTCCTCAAATGATAGAGATCCATTTTCAGGAGTAGTTTCTTCTTTTAAGCGCATTAATATTGTTTCTGTTGGATGAGCTTTTAAAAATTGAATGGTCTCTTTCAATACATCTTCAAACACAGCTTTTTGATTTACAACACCATGATACATTGCAAAAGAATCTTTTACACGTTTAACACGCATATCTACATATCGAATTCCGGAATTTAATTGTTGGGATAAACTCATAGTTTGATTTCTTGTCAAATTTTCATCAATAAAACTTGCTCCATGTAAAGCCATTGTACCGTGAGTCCCTGGAATAGATATTTCACTTATTTTTGTTGAATCTTCTATTTTCGCCATCCACGATGGATTTTGATACCCTATATTGGATTCATAGGAGTAACCTGGATGACTATTAGCTAAAATAGTAGATGGTGTACTTAAACTTGCTAGTGTAATACAAGTAAGGATACTAATTTTAAAGAAATTTCTCATTTTTATTTTGTTCATTTTTTCTCTCCTGACCTTTAAACAATTGTTAGATGATTTTTTACTATATTTATTGTTTTTCATTCTTAAGATAATAAATTTTTGTATTTGAAAATAATTAACAATAGGGGGAGTAAGTTATTTGAGACTTTAATAATTTGTTATTATAAATTGTCTCTAATAGCCAAATGGATTATTGAAAAATCGAAGTATAGCCTCCCAAAAAAACAACTGTTTATTGCATTGAATACAAACAAAACAGAAGTCCTAAAAAAGACTTCCATTTTGTGACATATAATGAATAATAAGGTGGTAAACAAATCAAGATAATGTGATTGAGTGGTAAAAATTTATTAATAGCTGTTTTAGAATCTCTTATAACAAGGCTGATTACAAAAAGCGGATCTCTACACTGCTAATAAAAATTGAAAAATTCTACTCATTAAAACTTAGACTAACTACAGTTGCAATTGATTGGGCTGCATGTTCCCAGCTTCCATCTATAACTTTACCAATTTGCTGACCAAGTGTATTTAAATCATTTGGATTAACTGGAATTCCATTATACGCAGCAAGAATTGATAAAAGTGGAGCGGCAAATGGTGTCCAACCACCTCTATCAATATTAAATACAGGTTTATCTAGTACCTTTCCATCTTGTACTGTAAACTCATAATAAAATTGATCATCTGGACGAAAACTTAAATGATGAGAAATTTGCCCCTTAACATATTTTTTTCCTGCACCTAGGTTTACTACTTCTATTTCTTTTACATTAAATTCATGTTCAAATACTTTAATTTTTTTGACTTCTGGACCATTTAAGGCAGCTTGAACGGCTGTTTCCAAATTATTTTGTGCCAAAGGTTGAATACTCGATTGTGCCTCTTTGTGTTGAATAGGAGCCTCTTTTTCTGCAGCAAACACCGAGGTAGTAGGTAGTGCACCTGTAGCTAACGTAGCGGCAAGTGCTGTTGTCATAATGATTTTTCTTTTCATCTTCATAGTTTTTCTTCCTCTCTTAAAGTTATGATATATAATCTTTTAAAGACTGACACGGTGCAATTTTTTTCATAATGCACGTAAAAAATTAGTTTAAGAATTATGTGAAATCTTGTCAGAAAATTAAAGTTAATTATATATGTATTTAAGATGATATCTATCTACACATATTTTTTCAATTTTTAGATAAATGAAATAGTAATGACTTCTTAAGAATTAATTTAGCACCTTGTTTATCTAGAAAAGTCCTATAAACACATTTAATTCATAGTAAAAGTAATATATTTGATATTAAATGTCTTGCATAATGCGATAAAAGTTCACAATTTTTTTATCATTATATACAGAAAAAGGTAACGAAACTTAAGCGATATGTAATACTTGTCATAGTTGTGAATTATGTAAATCTATTTAGTGTAACAGCTAAGATGTTAGATCTTGTTTTTCTTAAAAACATTACTTATTCGGATTCATGAAAAGGATTTTAATGGATTAGTTTGATTTGATATAAAAAGAGGACGCATTTTTATTTGCGTCCTCTTTTTATGATAATTTATTTTACAAGTTAAGAAGAATCTTTGATCATCTAAATAAATTCTATCACCCTATTAGGAGATGCTAGTAGAACAATATGGACTTTTATTTAGTTCATTTTCTAACAGTTCGTTTAATTCAATACTATAGGCAAGCATAGTACTTAGTTCAGAACCTTCTTCTATTGTTTTATTGATAATACTCTTTCTTGGTACTATTCTAAGTATTTTTCAGCTAGGTAAGAGGGGTATGTTGAAATAGGAGGGCCCATCTTAAAGTAGGATAAATTGGTCTTTGAAATCGGTATACAGTTCTTTAATAAATATAGTTTTTGCAATATATCTTTATCTATGGGATGAAGCATATAATCTGTCATGATGAAATAATTGTGATGGTAGATAAATACTTTTCCTTCTGGTAAAACCGCGTGACGAGATAAATTTGGATAAATAGGTGGTCCATCTGAAAATTGATTTAAACTACGTTGTGAAACTTTAATAATTTCTTGAACTGAAAATTTAAATTTGCGAAATGCAATGGTGTCAATAAATGGACGTTTTTGATTATTTTCTATATAAAATAACTCTCCTTTTTCACTTTGCACAACCCGTAGATTTGGAATTGACTCTGTAAGGGTTATGGGGGGCCCTTCTGTATATTTGTAGATAAATGGATCGGGAATTAAGACAATTTCATTTTGATTATATTTGAAGTAAGAAAGCATATCTTTCGAAATAAGCCTGCGTTTAAAGTTATCAATTAAAAATACTTTACCTTGTGAATTACTAAATAAAATACCATTTAAATCTTTTGAAGGGAGGTTAGCATATAGGTTTTGGAAAGAGAATGGTGTTTTAAAAGTAATATCGAGCACTTTGTTAATGGGATAAAAAGGTTGAAATGTATTTAGGCGTTTCCAAAACATTGCATCTCCAGCAAACCAATATAAAGGATTTGTATCCCAATATCCACAGTACTTTTCATAGACTTTTAATAATATTCTTCTAGTATGCATAATTGAACAATGATCTACAACATTAGCAGCTGTATATAAAATTTCCGAAGCTTCTCTCACAAATTCATTTGTAGGTTGTAGGTTATAATCAACATATTTTACGTATTGGGAAGAGTAGACTACATCAATTTCAGGATGTTTTTCTAAGAAAGACAACATTTCAGCTAATCTGTTTGGAAGGTATATAGTATCATCTGTTAAATAGCAAATATAATCCCCACAAGTTAATGGTAGTGCCTCATTGATAAGTGTTGCATATCTTGTAGTTTTATATCGTTCATCATCTTGTATAAAACTATTCGTATAAGTAATTCGAGGATCCTCTAGATAATTTTTTATGACATTTATAGTTTCTGGACAGGAGTTATCATCCATAATAAAAAGTTCCCATTCTTTATAAGTTTGCATTAGAACACTTTCAATAACTTGATTAATTAATGATGGCTTATTATAACTAGTAAGGATAATTGATATTTGGGGTTGCAAAGTCTTCACCTCTATTGAGAATATTGAATGTGTTTTTCTAGTGAAATCTAATAATTAAAGCTTTATCGACACTTTCTTTTTTATACTTAAATAATTTATGACTTTTTCATAGATATGGTATGGACTATAGTGGAGAAAAAAGAGACATGGGTGAATATAAATACTGCTATTAATTTTTTATAGATAAAGAAACCTTTTTTAAAATTATCGGAACGGTTTGTCCTTTCTATTTATATAATAACGTAACTGTTTTTGTATTTATTGATAAGGAGGAGAGAGAGATTTGCCTAAAATTTCAGTTATAATGACAAGTTACAATAAGCCTGCGTTTGTTGAAAAATCTATATTAAGTGTATTAAACCAAACCTTTCAAGATTTCGAGCTTTTTATAATGGATGATGATTCAGATGAAATGACCCAGAAGGTGATTCAACCATTCATAAATAATGAAAATGTACATTTTTATAAAAGTAATGTAGCTCATATTTCTGAAAGGACAAAAAAAGTAAGATATGCCGCTTTAATTAATGAGGCACTTAAGCATGCTAAAGGAGAATATATAACTTATATTACAGATGATAATCAATATGAAGAAGAACGTCTTAAAAAGATGTCTAGTTATCTTGATGAGAATAAAGATGTTCAAATTATTTATTCTGCATCAAAAACGATTCATATAGATGAAACAGAGATGCCTATTAAAACGGTTGAGAGACCTGCAAAAAAAATTACGAATAATGCTCCATGTACAATTGATCATTGTTCTATTATGCATAGAGCATCTGTTTTACCAATTCTTGAAAAAAGGTGGAATTCTTATTGGGATGAAGATCCTCAGTTTTACCGGATAGGAGATGCACGCTTCTTTTGGAGATTAAATCACTATTGGGATTTTTATCCCTTAGATGAAATTTTAGATATCAATTATATTACTCCCCATTCAATACATGCGCAGTTATTTGCAGAAGAAAAAAATGAATTTGTGCAATTATTACCACCACAAAGAACATGCAAAGAATTAAGGGAAGACTTAAGAAGAAAAAGAGGGTGAAAAATTGAGTGACATTTATTTGAAAAATTACTGGCTATTAAATTTAGAGTATATAAATATTTTTTCAAGGTTAAAGCATTATAATATTCCTTTACCATTACTGAGTAATTTTTATCAATATTTAGATGAAGATATAAAAAATAAAATGAAAGATAATAATTTTTACAAGCAATTGTCAATTGAGCCAATAGCAGAAACACAGTTACAGTTAGAGTTTGAAAAAATAATGTCTGTATTTCAATCAAAAATAAAAAGAAAAAACCAAAATGGAGCAATCCTCCTAAATTCAGATTATCTCCGTTTTTCAGTAAGTAACTTTACTCACTTTAATCCAAATCAAACAAAGATATTAACTAGATCAAAAAAGACCGAACTCTATGGTCTTCCTACAGTTTGTGCACCAGATTATATAAATAAATCTGCTAATACCGCACATGTTTTTATAGAAAAAGCTAAAGAAATCTTTTTAAAGTTTAATAAGCACCCACTATTTTCAAACCTCTTTTTTCAAAAAAAATTACTAAGCGACCTTCCTATCATGATTGAGAAACTTAATATGGCTCATTTTATTTTTAAAGAACAAGATATTTCTGGTGTGATTGTCGGTACTACGGAAGATATAACAAGTAGAGCTCTTACTTTTCTTTCTAGTAGTGAGGGTATACCGAGTTATTGTCTGCAGCATGGTGCAGTAATGGGGGAAGAAGCATACTTTCCGGTTTTCGCAACAAAACAGGTCGTATATGGGAAATATGAAGAAGATTGGTACCTTCAAAAAGGGGTCAGTGAATCTCAAATCGAAATACTAGGGCACCCCAGATATGATGAGATCTTTGATAGAGTATATATGGATAAAAAGAATCTTTTTAATAAATTAAAAATAGATCCCTCTACAAAAGTGGTTTTTATTGCAACCCAGCCATTTAAAACTTCATTTTATACTGAATTGACAGAAAAGTTAGTGGAAGACAAAAATATTACGGTTATTATAAAACCACATCCTTGGGAAAAAGGGCGTAATTTAGTGGGAGAATATATTAAGTTAAGTAACTTATATCCTAATGTTAAATATATAACAAATGAAGTAAACATATATGATGTTATTTTACATGCAAATCTTGTGGTTATCTCAAATTCAACAGTGGGATTAGAGGCAATGTTATTAGATATACCTGTAGTTGTTTATAAATCTTTATTAGAGGAAAGGGATTATAAATATTACGATACATTAGATTGGCTTGTAAATCATTCTATGGAGGATATGACTAGCACGATTAAAAAGGTTCTAAATAATCCTTTACAATCAAATTTAGCAAAAGAATTAAGAAGAAAATTTATTAATGAAAACTATCCGCAAGAAGCATGCACAAAAAGATTAATAAATTTAATTCAAATTGAAAAAGATTAAAATCGTCACCATTTATAAATATTTGAAGTAAAAGATTATATCCTCAGTTTTCAATGATTAATATGTATTTTAAACTTGCAATAGAAACGTATGTTTCTATATCCGGCAAACTAGTTTATCTCTCAACAAATGGATTGCCTATGGAATTACAAACAAGTTGAAGAGAGTTTTTTTGCTAAAATTATTTTTTAATATGAGGAGGTATATATTTTCATGTTTTTTAAAGATAAAAATGTTTTAATTATTGGTGGAACAGGAACAATTGGAAAAAGCATTCTTTCTAATGTTCTACAGGAAAAGCCAAAAGTGGTAAGAGTTTTTAGTAGAAGTGAATACAATCAATTTTTATTACAAGAAGAATTTAGGGATAAAAATCGAAATATTCGTTATTTAATTGGGGATATTCGTAATTATGATCGAGTATTTAGTGCGATGGAAAATATTGATTATGTATTTCATGTGGCCGCGATGAAGCATGTTTCGTTTTGTGAATATAATCCGTTTGAAGCAGTTTTGACCAATATTTTTGGAACACAAAATGTAATAAAAGCGGCAATTGCTCAGAAAGTAAAAAAGGTAGTTTTTACAAGTTCTGATAAAGCGATTTCACCAACAAATAATTACGGTGCAACAAAATTGACTGCTGAAAGATTGATTACGTCAGCGGAATATTCAAAAGGTTCAAGTGAAACGACATTTACAAGTGTTCGCTTCGGAAATGTGATGGGATCAAGAGGCTCTGTCATTCCTTTATTTGAAAATCAAATTAAAGAAAACCAAAAAATAACTGTAACGGATCTTAGTATGAGTAGATTTATGATGACACTGAACCAAGCAACTATGTTAACAATTGAAGCAATGAAAATAGCAAAGGGTGGTGAAACTTTTATATTAAAAATGCCAGTTATTTCATTAAACGATTTAAGTGAAGTGATGATAGAAGAAGTTACAAAGTTATATGGATTGTCCAAGGAGAATATTAAAATTGAAGAAATTGGTTTAAAACCGGGTGAAAAAATGTATGAAGAACTTATGACACATGATGAATCTTTACAGGCTTTTGAATTACCAGATATGTTTATCATTCCTAGCCCATTAAAAAAGGGTACTCAATATGAAAATGCAAAAAGGGCGAAGGCAGGCTTTTACCGTTCTGATAATCAAAATGCTATTTCAAAAGAAGAGCTTAGAAATTTAATATTAAACCAGCAGCTATTAACAGGAGGGGAGAAAATATGAAAATATTAGTAACTGGTGGTGCAGGTTTTATTGGTAGGTGGGTTGTAAAGAGATTATTGCAGGATAAGCATGAAGTATGGATATTAGACAACTTAGCAAATTCAACTACTGCAAATATTACCGAGTTTGCACACGATCTAAATTTAAAACAATGCATTCAAGGAGATATTAAAGATAAAAAATTAGTTGCTCAATTATTTGAAAATAATTCATTTGACCTTTGTTATCATTTAGCAGCGAGTATCAATGTTCAAGATAGTATAGATGATGCTAGAGCAACTTTTGAAAATGATACAATAGGTACTTTTAATTTGCTAGAACAATGTCTTAATTATGATGTCAAAATGGTCTTTATGAGTACTTGTATGGTATATGATAAAGCTACTAATATACAAGGGATATCAGAATTAGACCCAATTAAACCAGCCTCTCCATATGCGGGATCAAAAATTGCTGCTGAAAACATGGTTTTATCTTACTATTATGCTTATAAGCTACCAGTAGTGGTTATTCGCCCATTTAATACGTATGGTCCATTCCAGAAAACAGGTGGGGAAGGTGGGGTTGTTGCCATTTTTATAAATAATAAATTAGATAATGTACCACTGAATATATATGGGGATGGAAAACAAACGAGAGACCTTTTATACGTTGAAGATTGTGCAGATTTTGTTGTGGCAGCAGGATACTCTGCAAAAGCAAATGGTCATATTATCAACGCTGGAACAGGGCAAGATATATCCATTAATAAATTAGCAGAATTGATTTCGGGAAATAAAGTAAGCATTCAACATGTAACTCATATCCATCCGCAAAGTGAAATTCAAAAATTATTATGTAACTATGAAAAAGCAAAAACAATATTAAACTGGGAACCAAAAGTTTCTTTAGAAGATGGAGTTATTAAAACAGAAGAGTGGATTAAATCTTTAAAAATTAATCCTAAGGAGAAAGAGTAATGGTAAGGGGAATCCTCGGTATGCATGGAGGAAAGCCTGTTAGAGAAACTTATTTACCATATGGCCAGCAACAAATTGATGAATATGATATTCAGGCTGTTGTAGATGTATTAAAAGGGGATTTTTTAACAACAGGACCAATGGTTCAACAGTTTGAAGAGGCTATAGCGAAATATGTGGGAGCAAAATACGCTGTTTCCTTTTCAAATGGTACAGCTGCATTGCATGCTGCCTGCTATGCAGCAGGCATAACTGAGGGAGATGAAGTAATTACAACTCCGATGACATTTGTAGCAAGTGCAAATTGTATTTTATACCAAGGGGGAAAGCCGGTATTCGCTGATATTGACAATGGAACATATAACATTAGTCCTAAATCTATAGAGGAAAAGATTACAAACAAAACAAAGGCTATTATTCCCGTACACTTTACTGGTCAGCCTGTAGAGTTAGAAGAAATACAAAAAATAGCAAAAGAAAACAATTTGATTATCATTGAAGATGCAGCCCACGCATTAGGAGCCACATATAAAAATAAAAAGATTGGTTCAATTGGTGATATGACAATGTTTAGCTTTCATCCGGTGAAACATATTACTACCGGAGAGGGGGGGGTAATTACCACAAATAATCCTCTGTTTTACGAAAAACTTTTTCAATTCCGTACGCACGGAATTGAAAAGAATCCTCGAAATCTTCTTGAAAATCATGGGCCTTGGTATTATGAAATGCAATTCTTAGGTTACAACTATAGAATAACGGATATACAAGCTGCTCTTGGCTTATCACAGTTAAATAAATTAGACTCTTTTATTAAAATTCGAAAGAAATATGTAGACATTTATAATAAAGAATTTAGTTGTTTATCTGAAATCATCATACCAAAGCAATTGCCTCAAACCGATTCAAGCTGGCACCTTTATATTATTCGTTTAAATACTAAATTATTAAAATGTAATCGAAAAGAAGTTTACGAGGCATTACAAAGAGAAAATATCGGTGTGAATGTGCACTATATACCGGTACATTTGCAACCGTTTTATCAAAAATTAGGTTATGGAAAAGGTATTTGTCCGCAAGCAGAAAATGTATATGAGGAAATTATTACGCTGCCTCTATTTCCTAAAATGACAGAAGCTGATGTGTGGGATGTAATACAAGCTGTGAGAAAAGTTCTTTCGTTTTATAGAGTTGCTAAAAATTAAATGAAAGGGGTGTTATTAAAATTGCAAAACCAAAAATTGTTAAGAGCAGTTACAAAAGGTGACATTAAAAAAGGAGAGATTATTACAGCTAATAAAGTAACAATGGAATTAAATGTTGTAGAAAATGCGCTGACCGAGCTTGAAGCAGAGGAATTATTACCTCAGGTAGCTGTATATAATTTGTCTGCAGGTACCCCAATAACAAAAGAGGTTATTGAACCTCCAAAGGTAGTAATAATTGTACTTTGCCGCTTAAAATCTACTAGGTTACCTTTAAAGGCAATATTGCCAATACACGGAGTTCCTTCCATTGAACGATGTCTTATAAATACATTAGCTATTCCAGGAAAACACCAGGTCATACTTGCTACTTCAGATATTGCACAAGATGACCCTTTGGAAAAATTTAATTTAGACGGGAAAGTTAAGATTTTTAGAGGTGATCCAGAAAATACCGCTGATCGCATGTTCCAAGCTGCAAAACAAGAAAATGCAAATATTGTCATACGGATTACAGGGGATTGCCCAGCTGTGTCACCTGAAATAAATACTTTTTTACTAGATGAACATTTGAAAAGTGGTGCAGACTATACACAGGCAGAGTTAAGTACGTTACCTGTTGGAACAGCAGGTGATATTTTTACATTAGAGGCAATCGAACGATTACTACAAACCCCAAAACCTTTAACTTATGCAGAATACCTTCCGTTTTATTTTATTAATAATCCACATTTATTTCGTATCAATGTAGTGAAACTTCCTCCAGCAGTTTGTTATCCTACTTGGAGGTTAACATTAGATGAACAACCAGATTTAGATATGTTCAATGAACTTTATAGAGGTCTGAATGTAAAATCTAAACCTTTATTCTTTCATCAAATAAAAGATTACATCCTTCGAAACCCTGAACTTATTGAAATTAATAGTCATGTAAAATTGAAATGGGCAAATCAACAATCATTAGTAGATGAGTTAAATAGAGAAACGATATTATAAATTAATAAATTGTAGTGCTTTTAGTGAGGAGGGAGTATCTTGCTTGAGAAAAAAATTGCCTTTCGCGCCGACGCATCTATTGAAATAGGTACCGGTCATATTATGCGTTGTTTAACACTGGCCCACGAGTTACGGAATAAAGGTGCTCAAGTATATTTCATTTGTCGTAAGCTAGAAGGTGATTTACATCAATATATTTTAAATAAGGGATTTTGTGTGTTTGTATTAGATGGAGATGGTGAAAATACAAATTTCTTAAGTTCAGAACACGGGAGTTATTTAAATTGGCTCAAATATCATTGGTTTGTTGATGCACAGCAGACCAATGATATTTTGTCGCAACTTCCCAAGTGTGATTGGTTAATCGTTGATCATTATGGATTAGATAATAGGTGGGAGTCTGCTTTAAGAAAAAGTGTAAGAAAAATTATGGTAATCGATGATCTTGCAAATCGAATGCATGACTGTGATTTGTTACTAGACCAAAATTTATACGATAACCCTAATGATCGCTATAAAGATTTAATACCAGAGCACTCATTAGTAAAATTGGGGCCTAAATATGCTATATTACGGCCAGAGTTTCATGCTGCTAAGAAATTTTCACGAAAAAGAACAGGAGAAATTGAGAGGATTTTTATTTTTTTTGGTGGGCATGATGTAACAAATGAAACATTAAAAACATTAAGAGCCTTACAAAATATAAATCAAGATAACTTAAAAATAGATGTTGTGGTAGGAAGCCAAAATCCGCATAAAGAGGAGATTCAAACTTATTGTAAGAGTGTTTCTAACGCTTCATATTATTGTCAAATAGAAAATATGGAAGAGCTTCTCGTACGAGCGGATTTAGGGATAGGAGCTGGAGGAACAACCACATGGGAACGCTGCTTTCTTGGATTACCTTCTATTACAATTACAACTGCACAAAATCAAATTGAAGTAACCAAGGCTGTAGCAAAGGTTGGAGCTACATGGAATATTGGTACAGCTGAAAGTGTTTCGGATAAAGCAATTATGGAATGTCTAAACAAACTTTTATCAAATTCTAAAATAGTGAAAGAAATGTCTAATAAAGCTCTTTCTATACAGTGTGCCAGTAATTCAAATGAAATAGCAAAAAATATTTTAGGAGGATAGTATGTTAGATATTGAGGATTTTCAATTGGAAAGGTTAGAAAAGAAAGATTTAGAACTTATTTTAAATTGGCGGAATGCAAAAGAAATACGTTCAGTTATGTATGAAGATCATCAAATAACAATAGACGAACATTTAAAGTGGTATGAAAAACTCGTAATGGATGAAACAAAGGTTGCAAGAATATTAATATATAAAGAAAAACCAATTGGATTTGTTAATTTTACAAAAATAGATGAAATGAATCGAACTTGTTATTGGGGATTTTATATAGGTGAAAAACAAAGTGTAAGACGTGCCGGAACTGTATTAGGTTTATTAGCATTAAATTTTATTTTTGAAATTAAAGACATACACAAAGTATATGCAGAAATAATAGAATCAAACTGTATTAGTTTAAATTTTCATCAGAAACTTGGTTTCCAAGAAGATGGAAGATATGAAGATTATATTTATAGGGACAATGATTATATAGATGTCATTACAATGACCTTGTCCCGTGAACAATGGGAGGAAAGAAAAGAAGCTATAAAAATAGAACTTGAAGGTGAAAAAAATGAGTAATGTATATATCGGAGGTAGAGAGATTGGCAATAGTTTGCCACCATTTATTATTGCAGAAATGTCAGGAAATCATAATCAATCATTAGATAGAGCGTTGAAAATTGTAGAGGCAGCTGCGGAGGCCGGGGCACAAGGATTTAAAATTCAAACATATACACCAGATACAATGACTTTAAATATAGAAAATGGTGATTTTTCAATTCACGATACGAAAAGTTTATGGAAAGGCAAATCACTTTATCATTTATACAAAGAAGCATATACACCATGGGAGTGGCATAAACCAATTTTTGATCGCTGTATAGAGTTAGGGATGATACCATTTAGTACGCCTTTTGATGAAACAGCTGTAGACTTTCTAGAGACATTAAATGTTTCATGTTATAAAATTGCATCTTTTGAAAATACTGATATCCCCCTCATACGTAAAGTAGCCGCAACAGGAAAACCAATAATTATTTCGACAGGTATGGCTTCAATTGCCGAACTTGATGAAACAGTAAGGGCTGCGAGAGAAGAAGGGTGTAAAGAACTAATTCTATTAAAATGTACGAGTACGTATCCTGCGTCTCCAAAATCTACAAATATAGTTACCATACCTCATATGAAAGAGTTATTTAAATGTCAGGTGGGTTTATCTGATCATACACTGGGTGTAGGAGTATCTGTAGCGAGTGTTGCCTTTGGGGCCACAGTAATTGAGAAACATTTAACGCTCTCGAGGTTGGATGGAGGAGTTGACGCTAAATTTTCAATGGAACCAGCTGAATTTAAATTATTAGTAAGCGAAACTGAAAAAGCATGGGAATCTTTGGGGAATGTATATTATGGACCGACTGATATAGAAAAAGATTCTTTAAAATTTAGAAGATCATTATATGTAGTAGAAAACATAAAAGCGGGAGAATTCTTTACAAATGAAAATGTTAAAGCTATTAGACCAGGGAATGGCTTATTACCAAAACACATATCCAAAATTATTGGGAAAAAAGCGAATAAGGATATCGAAAAAGGGACGCCTGTTTCATGGGATTTAATTTGATATCGAGGAAATGAGAGTGTTTATAGAAAGATTTATAACAAAAATACTATTTAAGTAGAGAATAAATTTTAAAGGCCCTGTTTAAAAACAGGGCCTTTAAAAAGGGCATAATATTTAACAACTGAAGGTACCTTCATATTACCATTATTGGAATATCGATACCATATGTTAGGTGTTGAGAAATAAAAAGTTCATTCGGTACAACAAAGTGGCCAGCGAAGCTAGCTAAACACTTGTTGCACAAAAGAAAATTAGGCCCTGAAAGTAATAGATATGTAACCTAAAGTTACATTTATAGTGTTAACAAGCTTGCATATATTATACGAAAAGGTATCTAGTAAAAAATTTATTTTGTAGAAATAAAAAATAAATTGTCACCGGATCACCTTTTGATAAAACAGCGTACTTTCAAACATAATATATTCAAATCCTTATGATATATGTAAATAAAAGAGCAGCTAGTGAAAGCTAGCTGCTTAATAAAGAAAAGAGAAGAACTACAGGGACGTTTAAATGAGTTCTGGCTTTCGCCTATCTTTAGTATTGACGGAATGTTTAGTTTTATGCTGAAAAACTTAAGAAGAGCATCTATAAAAAGACCTCTTTAAGGAAGAAATGAGATATTGAAAAGTGAATTAGGTTTTTAAAATTCAAGAAAATATATGACTATTTCATTATAATGTGACGATGAAACATAAAATAGTAGTTAACAAACTGGCCAGTATGGAAGCACAAACTTTGCATTTCAGCAAGGTAGGAACTATTTAATTGGTTTTGTACTGTTAATATTAGTTGCAAGTATTGAGTGGGATCAATGGCAAAATTTATCTTGTCCAATGTATATTATTGGATTTGCATCAATTGTTATATTAAAAATACTACCAGAATCAACATTTACTCCCGTTAAATTGGGAGCAAAAAGATGGTTTCAATTTCCTGTTATTGTTCAAATTCAACCATCGGAGTTTTTCAAAATTGCACTAATTATATTTGTCGCAAATTTAGTAATGAATCATAACGCTAAATATATGATTCGGACATATAAAACTGATTTCCTGTTGGTTGGAAAAATTATGTTAGTCTCAATTCCTCCTATTGCTCTGGTATATAGCCAGCCAGATACAGGGATGGTGTTCTTATACGCAGCATCTATTGTATTTATTCATATCAGGGATTCAAAAGAAATTAATTGCATTTTGTACATTCATTCCGGTAACTCTACTATCTACATTAATATTTACATACGTAAGATATCCAGATTTTTTCTTTAAAGAATTAGTTACTAGGTTAAAACCTCACCAACAATCACGCATTATAGGTTGGCTGAATCCAGCTGAAAATACAGATCAAGGGTATCAAACGCAACAATCTCTTTTAGCTGTTGGAAGTGGCGAATTACATGGAAAAGGATTTGGTCAAGGAAGTGTATATATTCCTGAAAAGCATACTGATTTTATTTTTGCTACCATCGCTGAAGAAGGTGGATTTATAATAGCGGCTCTCGTTGTATTGGTCTTGTTACTTCTTATATATCGAGTAACTATAATTGCATATTCAGCAGAGAATCTGTTTGGTACATTACTATGTGCGGGGCAATTAGTGTTCTAACACTTCGAATCTTCGAAAATATTGGTATAATGCCAGTAAAAGGAATTGCACTTCCTTTTTTATCATATGGAGGAAGTTCACTGTTTTCAAATATGATAATGATCGGGCTTATCTTATCGGTGCATAAAAATTATAAAAAATACATGTTTCAAGTGAAATAAAAGTTAAGAATATGTTATAGATTAATTTGAAGAAATCCCCTTGTGCATCTATATGCACAAGGGGATTTCTATTTTAATAAAGCTGTGACTGTAAAATAGTTGTTATAAAGTGGATTCTCTTATGAAAAGTATGCTGTGTTATCACTTTTGTATGAATTTTTTCAACCATTAATCTTTTTGAAATCGTGTCATCCAAATAAAGAGATACTTTATTTAAACAGTCTTCAAAGCTGTTATAGGATATAATTTCATCTTTATTGAAGAACGATAAAAGATCAGACTTTTCTTCAATAATTTGAAAGCCTTGGCAAGCGGCAATATCAAACGTACGATTATTAATAGTATTATTTTTTACTTTATTTTTATTTTTATTTTGTGGAAATAGATGACTACGATGAGGATTTAAAATAAGACTAGCGTTGTTATAATAGAGCGCAACTTCTTGAGGTGGAATCCATTCTTCTATAATTTTAATTCTTCGGTGATTTTTCCATTTTTTTAATAACTTATTTCTCCAATGTCGGCCAATAATAGTATAGTGATAGGGGGTATTTTCTAAAAGGAAATGTATTAATTTTACTCGGTTTGGATAAGGATAGCCAATGAATAATACTTCACTTTTATATTTTATATTTTTTAGACTAGGTTTAAATACGTCTATATTAGTTGCTAATGGTAAGTGATATACATTGGTATATCCTAAAGCTGTGTAATATTTAAGTGCTTCGCTATCAATAGTAAATATAAAATCAAAGTTATTTAATAGAAGAAGAGAAGTATCTATATAAAATGGATCCTCAGTTAACCAGACAGCTAATTTAATGTTCCATTTTTTAAAATATTGAATTGCTTTTTGTGGTAGATGATTACCTAATAAGGTGAATACAATATCGGGATGAAAAGTTGTTGTAATGAAATCCAATTGTTGTATTAATTCACTCGGTTGTATCGCTAACCATTCGAAATTTTGATCTATAAGTGTTCCTTGTATGCTTTGATCTAGATATTGATAAATTTTTGAGTAACCAGAAGTAATGTATAAGAGTTTCATATTTCAACCCCTGCTTTAGGTTTAAAATATATTATGAGATAAACGTAACACTTTCTATTTCTTTACAACTAATTTTAGTAATACTTGTAGTAGGAGGAGTAACTGAATTTTCCTCTTCTAATGTGACGATACAAGTATTAGGGTTAAAATTTGTAAAAATAGCAGGTCCAATAATATTCCCAGATTTACCAGTCACAGTAACGACTTCGCCTGGCTGTAAATTTTTAAAAATACTACATACTCCACCTGAACAACCAAATAAATTGCATAAGAACAAATTTATTCCTCCTTTAAACAATATACTATATCATATGAAGTTTTGTAGAACGATGTGTAGACAAGTAACCTTTAGAAGAGAAAAAATTTAAATTAAAGCAATTTATTGAAATAATAGGTCAATAGAATGTTACATCTCAGGGGATACTGATTAGATTTTTCATGAAAAAAGACATTCATTAGAATGTCTTAAATATGGATTAAGCTAGAAAAATATGAATCATTTTAAAGAGTGGTTAAAGTAACACTTTCTATATCTTCACAACTTATGAATGTAGTATTGGTAGATGAAGGGGTTATCACATCTTCTTCTTCCAATACTACTGCACATATATTCGGAAAGAACAGTGAAAAAGTAGCAGGTCCAATAATTTGACCTGATCTAGTAGTAATTGTAACAACTGTTCCCGTTGGCCACGAAGAGAATAGAAAACAAGCTAAACCTGTACAATCTGCCATAATAAATCCTCCTAACTTTAAATTTTAATTGAAGTAATAAAGTCCAAACATTTTATAGTGTATGTGGGAGTAACATGAAGTGCTTGGACTAATAGAAATCACTTTCTGGTTTTATCTCTTTATGATCAATGAGATAACTATTAAATCCTACAATACAAAGGTTTAATAAATACAATATGGTCAGAAGGTTTAATGAAAAAGATATTCTATGATATAGTAATTAGCTATTCCAAGGTCAAAATACTGTGAATAGGAATTATAAAGTGAGGAATTTTTCAGAGTAACAAATGGAAGTTTTAATAATGTAACAAAAATTGAACATAATCTTCATTAAAAAAAAGAACACAAATCAGTGCTCTTAGAAAGTAGACTATAGGGCTTTCGGATTAGTATATACTATCATATGCTCGTTTTTTTTAAGGGTGTAAACAAAATTAAATAAAAATAATACATATGAGGTTTTTAAAAGAGTAATAGCTCAACAGGATGGATTTGCATACATATAAACTAAATAACCATAATTTCATTTGTAAATTTATATAAACAAAAATATTTGAAAACAAACTTTTCGCGTTGCTAAATTGAATATTCCGGTTCTTATAAGTGACAAAGGATACTTTGAGAGAGTATTGAGACAAGGATAAACTGTAAGGAAAAATTATATAAGTGATTAGTTAATATAAAACCATCCTATTATTGTATATGTGGACACTGGATGTTTCTATGTAGTTTGTTTCAAGTGACTTATAATCCAATGTCTATTGGCATGTGATGTAATTAAATGTAGCTAGAATACAGTATAATATTGAAAAATATAAAGTTTGTAGTGTTTGAAACAAATTAAAGAAGTAACATAAGGAATTTACGCATAAAGTAATGTTGATGGTAAAATTAACAGAATTTTCATTTTAATAAGATAAAAATGTGATGTTTTTAACGTATAATAATTTTACTACGATGAAAATACGGCCACAAATTAGTTAATTTAAAAATTAAATTTAGATAGGAAGAGGATAATGAAGACCAGAGATAGTTATAAAATTATTGTCGTTGGTGCTGGGACTGCAGGACTATCTTCTACTGCACATTTATTAAGAAATATCCCCCTATTGAAAGAAAGTATAGCGATTATTGATCCGTCAAAAAAACATTATTTTCAGCCACTATGGAGTTTAGTGGGGGGAGGAATTGTTTCAAAGGAAAGTACAATGCGTGATCAAGAATCGCTTATTCCAAAAGGGGCAACGTGGATCCCTAAAAGTGTTGTTAAGTTATTTCCGGATGAAAATAAGATACTGTTAGATGACGGACTGCTGCTTGAGTATGAAATTCTTATTGTAGCAGCTGGTATACAAATAAATTGGGAAGGTATTAAGGGCTTAAAAGAATCTATTGGGACTAATGGGGTATGTAGCAATTATTCTTATACATATGTTGATTCTACTTGGAGAGAAATCGAAAAATTTAAAGGAGGAAATGCGCTTTTTACCCACCCTAATACTCCTATTAAATGCGGTGGTGCTCCACAAAAAATTATGTATTTAGCAGAGGAGTATTTTTGTAATAGTGGTGTAAGAAACAGAAGTGAAGTAATGTTTTATTCTGCAAACACTGACATATTTCAGGTTCCACGATATGCAAATACTTTAGAACAAGTACTAGAAAGAAAGCAAATTATAACGAATTATAATAAAAACTTAGTAGAAATTATCGCCGAAAAGAGAGAAGCAATTTTTGAAGATACGCAAACGCTGAAAAGAGAAACCATACCATATAGTATGATACATGTTGTTCCACCAATGGGGCCACCAAATTTTATTAAAGAGAGTGAAATAAGTGATTATCAGGGATGGGTAGATATAAACCCTTATACTTTGCAGCATGTAAAGTATAAAAATATTTTCGGACTTGGAGATTGTACTAATTTACCTACTTCTAAAACTGGAGCGGCAATTCGAAAACAAATACCTGTCTTAAAACAAAATATTATGGACGTACTTAGTGGAAGAGATTTGCAGGCTAAATATGATGGGTATACATCTTGTCCAATTATTACAGGATATAAAAGTCTTATACTCGCTGAATTTAACTATAAACATGAGCCTCAAGAAACGTTTCCGTTTAATCAAGCGAAAGAAAGGTATAGTATGTTTTTACTTAAAAGATTTATGTTGCCATATATGTATTGGAATTTTATGTTGAAAGGGATCCTATAGGGGAAGATAGAAAGTGGTTATAAAAATTGAAAAGCAATTTGAAATACCTATTTGGAGGGAATAGCTATGCTTTTAAAATATTTTTATGATGAAAAATTAGCACATGCTTCCTATTTAGTCGGTTGTCAGAAGGAAGGCGTAGCAATTGTAATTGATCCAGGTCGCTATATAGAACAATATATAGAATTTGCTAAGAAAGAGGGAATGGAAGTAATTGCTGCGGCTGAGACTCATATTCATGCTGATTTTCTTTCTGGGTCTAGAGAACTTTCCAATCTTTATCATGCAAATTTATATGTATCTGATGAAGGAGATTGTGATTGGAAATATCAATATCTTAATGAAGGTCGATACAAATTGGTTAGAGAGGGCACAGAGTTTAAAGTAGGTCATATAAAATTTAATGTAATTCACACCCCAGGGCATACGCCTGAAAGTATTTCTTTTTTAGTGACTGATACAAGTCAAAATAATTATACGAATGATAAACCGATAGGGATATTCACAGGTGATTTTATATTTGTAGGAGATATAGGAAGACCGGATTTATTAGAAACTGCAGTCGGTATGAAAGATACTGCAAAAATAGGAGCGAAACAATTATTTGATTCTATACAAAAAATAAAAATACTTCCTGATTATTTGCAAATATGGCCATCACATGGTGCGGGAAGCGCATGTGGAAAAGCATTAGGAGCAATTCCAACTTCTACATTAGGTTATGAAAAGATGTTCAATTGGGCATTTCAGTGTAATGAAGAAAGTGATTTTATATCAACTTTATTGACGGGACAGCCAGAGCCTCCAAAGTATTTTTCATTAATGAAGAATTTAAATAAGTATGGTCCGCCAATTCGTAAGAAGAGAAAAAGTAATGCTATTAATACAGTAGAAGAACTTCAAGAAATTTTGAAGAGCGTTCATCAAATAGTTGATATAAGGGATGTAGAGAGTTTTGCTGCAGGTCATATCGAGAAGTCAATTAACATACCTTATAACAATTCTTTCACAACTTGGTGTGGATGGTTATTAGATTATAAAACAGAAACGTTAATAATTCTAGATGAGGAAAAGGTTAAAGTGGAGGCAATTATTAGAGAATTTGAATCTATTGGGTTAGATAATATTATTGCTTTTGCACCCTTAAAAGTAATACAAAGACTTGATAGATTTGAAAGTTACAAAGAAAAAACATCGATTGAATTATATCCGCATATAAAAGGTGGAAGCGTTAAGGTTATCGATGTGCGTAGTAAAAAAGAGTGGGAGGAAGGACACCTTCATGATGCAATACATATCACTTTAGGTAATCTATTTGAACAACTAGATTATATACCGAAAGATTGTCCAATAGTTTTGCAATGTCGAACCGGATTACGTTCCGCTATAGCAGCTAGTATTTTACAAAGAGCTGGTATAAAGGAAGTAGTGAATTTAAAGGGAGGATTTCTTGCATGGAAAAAAGAAAGGCTTCCTTATACAACAAGCAATCTCAATGTGTAGGAAAATATTATTACAATAGTAAAGAAGGTCGCCATTCACGGCGACCTTCTTTACTATGCGTTATACCCAAATAATTTTAAATCTTCTCCAGACCCTGAAATAATCTTCTCAAATCGTAATCCTACTTTTTCTAAAAGCTTTCCTGAGGCGATGTTATCTATAGAAGTAATTGCTACAATTCGATTCATGCCGAGCTTTTGTACACCGTATTCGATTATTGCAGAAGCTGACTCGTAGTCATATCCTTTTGAACGGAATGTTTCTAAAAAGGCAAATCCGATATCAACGTCTTCTAATGAATCTCTTTTAATAAGGCCACACATACCAAGTGGAGTGAGATCTTCTTTTCGTTCTACTAAGTAAAGGCCAAATCCGAGTTTGTTATACATATCGATGGGACCGTTTACAATATAATTTTTTGCATCTTCTAAGTTTCTAACTCCTTTGTCACCGATAAACTGAATCCATGCAGGATCGTTTACTAACTCAAGAATAAAAGGAGCGTCTTTTATATCAAACCAACGAAGGTTAAGACGTTCTGTTTTAAGAACTATCAATGATTACACCACCTTTAAAAAGTTATAACAATTAGTATGGATTGTGTAAAACAAAAGTGCAACATATTTTAATGGGGCTTTGTTTGTTCACATAAAGTTCGTTTGTTTTGTATAGAGAGATATTTTATAATTAGGATTGATTGTAAAGAGTGAGGTGCTTATACAATGACTCCTAGGTGACTAGGAGTTTTTACTATATAACTATCATTATTACTAAATATGACACACTACACATTCTACTCAAGGAGGTACATAATGAAGAAATTATATAATGCATCGTTTACGTATTTGATTATCGGTTTATTATCAGGGATTTTCGCTAGGGAGTATGGTAAGTATAAAGGGATTTTAGGATCTACTTTGTTAAATCTTTTGCATACACATACACTTGTACTTGGCTTTTTCTTCTTTTTAATTGCTTTAGGATTAGCAAAAGTATTCGCGTTTCATGAAGTGCAAGGGTTTAATAAGTGGTTTGTTTTACATAACATTGCATTAACATTAATGTTAGGTTCGCTAGCAGCGAGAGGGCTTCTTCAGTTAAATGGAGCTGACTTTAAAGGGTTAACTTATATTGTAGGATTTTCTCATTCGTTGATGGCAGTTACTTTAATTTGGTTTATGTTGTTAATAAAGAAATCGTTTAAAATGTAGTGAAAAAGAACTTGTAGCGTGTGCTGCAGGTTCTTTTTTGTATGTTCAGGTTTAATAATCTTATTTTTCTGATTATTTTGTATAAAGATGGTATACTTGTTTTAAAATTAAAAAGGAGAGTTGATTATGGAAATAACAATTGAACATGTAGTAAATGAATTAAAAGGCATACTTCCTGAAGATCGAGTAGTAATAAATATGACAGTACGAGAGTTACATAGTAAAGATGAATCTTATCATACTAGTAGTTTACCTGATGTAGTTGTTTTTCCAAAAACGACCGAAGAAGTTAGCGCGATAATGAAAATAGCGATTCAGCACGGAACAGCTGTCGTTCCATTTGGAGTAGGGTCCAGTTTAGAGGGACATGTAATTCCTTACGAAAAAGGAATTACAATGGACTTTTCTCTTATGAACAAAATACTTGAAATAAGAGAAAAGGATTTTCTTGTGAGAGTACAGCCAGGGGTGACGCGCTCTCAGCTTAATAAAGAATTGAAAAAGTATGGATTATTTTTTAGTGTAGACCCAGGAGCTGATGCAACGTTAGGAGGAATGGCTGCTACAAACGCGAGCGGAACGACAGCAGTAAAGTATGGTGTAATGCGTGATCAAGTTCGAGATTTAGAAGTCGTTCTTGCGGATGGAGGGGTAATACATACCGGGAATTTAGCGGCGAAGTCATCATCAGGTTATCATTTAAATGGTATTTTCGTAGGATCAGAAGGAACACTTGGATGTTTCACGGAGTTAACTTTAAAAGTATACGGTATACCAGAACATGTTATGGCTGCGAGGGCATCGTTTCCAACTATAAATGATGCAGTAGAAGCTGTAATTAACATATTACAAGCAGGTATTCCAATCGCGAGAATTGAACTCGTTGATGAATTATCTATGAAACAAGTAAATCATTACAATGAAACAAGTTACAGAGAAGAACCGACACTATTTTTAGAGTTTCACGGCAATGAAGCAGGGTTAAAGCAAGATATTGAATTTACGAAAGAAATCGTTCTTGATCATAAATGTAAAGAAATTGCGTTTGAGACGGAAACAGCAGCAAGAAATAAACTGTGGGATGCAAGGCATAACTTAGCGTACTCTTACGTGCATAGTTATCCTGGTAAAAAGCTAATGAGTACAGACGTATGTGTGCCAATTTCGGAATTAGCTGGCGCGATTCAACATGCGAAAGAGGTATTAGATAAAGTAGGGCTTATTGGCGGTATTCTAGGTCATGTTGGAGATGGGAATTTCCATGTACTCTTAATGATTGACACAAATGATAAAGAGGAAGTAAAGAAGGCAGACGAAATAAACGAAAGTATCGTTCTGTATGCTCTTAAACGAGGAGGAACATGTACAGGAGAACATGGCGTTGGAATCGGAAAACGAAAGTATCAAGAAGAAGAACATGGGGCGGCATTATGTGTAATGGAGAAAATAAAGAAAGCTCTTGATCTGCAAAATATTTTGAATCCGAATAAGGTGTTTCAATTAAAAGATAGGGGCTGATCGGGTGAAAGTACTAGAAGCGATAAGTAATATAGCTGGAAAGTATTTTGCATTTTGGGTTATTTGTATTTCAGCTATTGCATATTTCATTCCCGCGCCATTTCTCGGGTTAACTAGTTACATAACGATTTTACTTGGGGTTGTCATGTTTGGGATGGGATTAACATTGAAGGCTGTTGATTTCAAAATCATAGCTACAAAACCATTAGCAGTTATTATCGGTGTATGTGCTCAGTTTATTATTATGCCACTTGTCGCATACGTACTAGCCTACGTTATGAATCTGCCAGCGGAATTAGCAGCTGGGTTAGTGTTGCTCGGTTCAGTACCGGGTGGCACTGCATCAAATGTTATGGTTTATTTAGCAAAAGGGAACTTAGCGTTGTCTATTGCAATGACTTCAGTATCAACGTTACTAGCACCAATTGCTACACCGCTCATTCTACTATTACTTGCAGGGCAATGGATGCCAGTAAATGCTATGTCCATGTTTCTTTCTATTGTACAAGTCATTATTGTGCCTATTATTTTAGGACTAGTAGTGAAAAAGTTTTTCCCTCATATCGTTAATAAAGGAATGACTGTTATTCCTTTAATATCAGTTGTAGCAATTATCATAATTGTTTCTGCAGTTGTTTCAGCAAATGTAAGTAGCGTTACTTCTTCAGGACTTCTTATCTTTATTGCGGTGATGCTCCATAATGCTTTCGGTTTTTTGCTCGGATATATAACTGCGTTCGTACTTGGACTAGACGAAGGGACAAGAAGGGCTATTTCAATAGAAGTAGGAATGCAAAATTCAGGTTTAGGTGTTGCACTGGCGACAGCGCATTTTGGACCGGCGGCTGCACTCCCAAGTGTATTAGCAGCAGTATGGCATAACATTGCAGGGCCAATATTAGCAACCATCTGGTCAAAAAATGCAAAAAATGAAAAGAATACTTTTAGCGATGAAAATGTATTAATAAATATAGAAAAATAGGAATGATAAATAATGCAAAAACGTATTGTACATTTTGAAGGAATGGTTGTATTTTTAGCCGCGATTTATATGTATTCGATATATGAGTTTAGTTGGATTATATTTTTTGTATTCCTTTTAGCGCCGGATCTATCAATGTTAGCATATGGGATTAATAATCACGTTGGTGCGAAAATATATAATGTATGTCACACATATATCATATCCATATTAATTGTTCTAATAGGTGTCTATTTTAAGATAGATACCGTTATAATGATTGGCTTAATATGGACAGCACATATTGGAATGGATCGAATGTTTGGATATGGATTGAAATATGAGACGGATTTTAAGGATACTCATATTCAGAGGTTATAAGAAAAAGTATTCATATTTACAGCGGGTCTATTAAAATATTGAACAAAATTCAGTGAATGAATTTTGTTCAATTGTTGAGAAATATATATATAGATAGATACAAATAATCGAATTATGTTATTTTTATGATAATTAAAAGAAGGAGAGTGGATTTGATGAATATACAAATCACTGGCAATGAATTAATTAATAAGATGCTGAATGATTGGTATCGAGATATTAGAGCTCAACGTATAAGTGAAGCAAAAAAATTAAAAGAAGAGATCGATAAAAAGCTTTATATTATCGAATCAGATGTAAAGGTTTCATTTCACTATTATCTGTTAGAATTTCGATATAAAGTGCTAATAGATGGTTTAGGTAATTTGAAAAAAGCTTTTGATAAAATAGATGCATTGCCTAAACCGAATGATGAATATTCTAATTATTATTATTATTTATTCAAAGCCATTCATTATACAATTCTTACTAATTATAGTGAAGCTAGCAACTATTTTGAAAAAGCTGAAGGGTTATTAGAGCATATTTCAGATGAAATTGAATATGCAGAGTTTAATTATAGAGTTGCTATATTAAAATACCACTTGCATTACGCATATTCAGCTATTGAATACGCTTCAAAGGCAAGAGATATCTTTGTTAAACAAGCAGGGTATGAAGTGAACATAGCGCTGTGCGAAAATATATTAGGATTATCTTTTTCGGAATTAAAGCAGCATGATAAAGGTGAGGAATATATTGCGTCAGCAATAAACATTTTACAAAAAAATGATGCTGAAATGTTAGTATTAAGAATCAGACATAATTTAGGTTTATTGTATGCGAGTCAAAATCTTTCAGTTTTAGCAATTAGACACTTATCTGAGGTTTCTAAAAAAATGCCTACTCATTATAAGGCAATCTTTTTAGAGGCAAGAGAATATTATAAATTAGGTGAAATAGAAAAAGCGAAGGAATTAATTGAAAGTGGATTGAAGGTTTGTGAGGAATTAAAAAATGATGAATATAGATATCACTTTTTAATTCTAAAGGGATTTTGTCAGCATTTAGAGGTAGAAAAAATAGAAAAAATTATTCTTGAAGGTTTTTCTTACTTTGAAAGAAAAAATTTATCGGAGTATATTCACGAATATACCGAAAGTCTGGCATTAGAGTTTCATAAAGTAGGTAATATAGAAAAAGCAGAAAAGTATTTTTTTATGAGTTATGAAATAAAAAAGAGAATATTTGAAAAAGAAGCATTAAAATAAAGAAAAAACTTGGATTATCTATAATGGGAATAGCAGCTGGAGTTATGGGGTTTTATGGTAGAAGGTCTTTGCAATAAATTAGCTCACAGTGGATATGGTAGAATGTTTATAATTATAAAACCTAATGAAAATCCATATGCTGTCTCTGAAGATACAACGATGCCTGCAAAACAAATCTTCTATTGAACGTGGGTAATTAAACAAGTCACAAATTATAATTTGTGACTTGTTTAAGGTTGGATACTAAATGTGTTGCTTTCAATATTGAAAGCAACTTTTAAGTTTGTGATTAATAGTTAACTTAATAAATTTTGGGTTAAAATAAAAACAAATTTTTAATCAAGTCCCACAAAAAGTACGATAAGGGCGATTCGTCGGTGCAGGCGGAATGCAGTATTCTTCTTGATCTGTAGAATACGCATAAGGGTTTGATAAAGCTTCAAGAAGTTTCTCCATTACGCTATAGTCGTCATTTGTAACAGCTGCTTCTAGTGCTTCTTCTACACGGTGGTTCCTTGGGATGATTGATGGGTTATTATTTTTCATCATTTCGTAGGCGTTTTCTTTCGATTGTTCTTGTCTTTTTAATCGAGATTGCCACAGTTTGTACCAATCTTTATATTCAGGACTTTCAAATAGAGCTGTATTTTCAATAGCATCAAGAGTTAATGAACGGAATGTATTTGTATAATCTGCTTTATATTTCTCCATCATTTTTAAAAGTTGCTCAATAAGTGGTTGATCTTGTTCTTCGGTACTAAATAGTCCTAATTTCTTTTTCATTCCAAGGAACCAATGGTTTTCATACTGTACGCTAAATTTCGAAATTTCGTCTTGGGCGATCTTTAATGCTTCTTCTTCATCTTCGTGCAGAATTGGTATTAAAGATTCTGCTAATCGAGCGAGGTCCCATGCGGCCATATATGGTTGATTTCCATATGCATAACGACCTTGTGTGTCAATAGAGCTAAATACGGTTCCTTGATTGTAATTGTCCATAAATGCACAAGGACCGTAATCAATTGTTTCGCCACTAATCGTTATATTGTCAGTGTTCATTACACCGTGGATAAATCCAACAAGTTGCCATTTTGCGATAAGACTGGCTTGTCTTTTAATGACTTCTTGTAGTAATGCAGTATATCGGTTTTCATGAGCTTCAATTTCTGGGTAATGCCTTTTTATCGTATAGTCAGCTAGTGATTTCAGGTCCTCTATTGAACCACGAGCTGCAGCATATTGAAATGTACCGACGCGTATATGGCTACTAGCTACTCTAGTTAAAATTGCTCCAGGTAACTTTGTTTCACGATATGTTGCTTCACCAGTTGTGACAACTGCTAAACTGCGAGTAGTCGGAATATCAAGTGCATACATTGCCTCACTAATGATATATTCACGTAGCATCGGACCGAGTGCAGCACGGCCATCTCCTCGGCGTGAATAGGGAGTAGGGCCAGAACCTTTCAGTTGAATATCGAAACGCTCACCTGAAGGAGTAATTTGTTCGCCAATTAAAAGAGCACGACCGTCGCCTAACATATTAAAATGTCCGAATTGATGGCCAGCATATGCTTGAGCTAATGGATGAGCTCCTTCTGGGAGTGCATTACCAGCGAAAATAGCAATTTCAGCTTCCTTTTTCAGTTCTTCAGGGGTCAAGCCAAGAGATATCGCTAATGAATGGTTTAGTTTAACTAACTCCGGTGAACTTACGGGAGTAGGGGGGATTTCTGTATAAAATGATTGTGGTAAAGTCGTATAACTATTATCTAAATTCCAACCTGTTTCATTATTTTTAGTCATTGTATCTCCTCCTTTTTGTATTTTAAGTTATGTATTTGTACGTATGTATTCTTTGTAAAGTTAACTAAAAGTATAATATAATATTTCCCCTTGCAATCTATTGTAAGGACTTCATTGCACTATGTCTATTTAACAGCAAATTTAAAACCTCCATTTTAAGAAAATGGAGGTTTTATTATTATTTAATTTTTACAATTATTTTTCCTTTTGCTCTTCCAGACTCTGAATATTCCATTGCTTTTTGCGCATCTTCAAAAGGGAAGACTCGATCGATTACCGGTTTGATTTTTCCGGCTTCAATATAGTTTGCAATAGTACGTAATTGATCCCCGCTTGGCTTCATAAATAAAAATGAATATTGAGCATTATGCTTTTTTTCAAGTGCAGTAAGTTTTTTGCTGGCTAATGAAAATAAGAGAGTTTTAAAGAATCCTGAACCAAATTCTTTACCGAAGCGTGCATTCGGCATACCTGAAACGGAAACAATGTTTCCTCTGCTTTTTATAATATTGAATGATTTTTCAAGCGTTGCACCGCCGATTGTATCAAATACCGCATCATAATTTTTTAGTATATCTTCAAATTTTTCTGTTTTGTAATTAATAATTTCATCTGCGCCAAGAGACGTTACTAAATTTGCACCAGCTTCACTAGCAGTCGTTGTAACAGTAGCACCCATTATTTTTGCTAACTGAATTGCGAAAGTACCAACACCACCGGATCCAGCGTGAATTAAAATCTTTTGTCCTTTTTGTAATTGCATGATGTCATGTAATGCTTGATATGATGTTAAGCCAACAAGTGGAATCGAAGCAGCTTCCTCAAAACTTAAATTTTTCGGCTTTAAAGCTATATCATCTTCATGAATGGCTATATACTCCGCGAAAGTACCAATCTTATTTTTTCTTGGACGAGCATATATTGCATCACCAACTTTAAAACGAGTTACTTTTGATCCAACCTTCGTGATGACACCGGCAAAGTCATTACCAAGGATTAGGGGCATTTCATATTTCAGTAACATTTTTACTTTTCCGTCGCGTATTTTAAAATCAATTGGGTTAATACTAGCTGCATGAATTTCTGCGAGCACCTCATACTCTTTTATTTCAGGAGTAGGTACCTCTGCCATACGCATTGGGACTTTTCCATATCTATCAATTATCATTGCTTTCATTTCTTATACCTCCAAGTTTTAATAAAAGTTTTGCAATAGCTTCTCAATATCTAATACAAGATTTTTTAATAAACCTAATTTTGTACGTATATCAATATAATAAAAATTCTTTGTACCTTCTTTTCTCATTAAAATAATGCCAGCTTCTCGTAAAATCTTAAGGTGATGTGATACTGCTGGACGGGAAAGGTGTGTTTGCTTCGTGATTTCTCCTACACGTAATCCTGTTTGACATTCCGTTTCCATTAGCACTAATAAAATAGCTTGACGTGTTTCATCACCAATTGCCAATAATACTTTTTGAGAATCAATAAAATCTTTTTTTATAATATTTAATTGTTCTTGTTTATTCATTTCAATCACTTTGCCTCCTGCTAATTAGTCGAAAGGTTTAAGATAACGAACCATTACTTCGATACGGTAATGCTACATGATTGTTGTATGAGGTGCAATATTGGGAAAGAAAATCGAGACGAATGAATTTTTTATTTTTGAAAATTATAGGGAGATAGAAAAGGGATTGGAAGGACTACATAACACAATAGATGAAGTTTTAAAAACAAAAAATGATGTAACAATAAAATAAGCGGTCGTAACCTTGTATAATCCATAAGGTTACGACCGTTTATAATGTTTGTATTATTTTTGATTTTTACGATAGAACATAGTTCAACGTAAAGTACGTTCTTTTGTTTTACACTTTCATACAGATATAATTCAGGTGGATTATATCTGTATGAAAAGGTAAAAGGGATTTTGGGGCGTAATCTATCTATATGATAATTCAAAATGAAATATAAGTCTATATTTTAATGTTTTTTTTGATTATATTTATGTCACTGAGCTCAGAACAATGATGTGGAGGGTAAATATATGAAATCGAATTATGTACCAGTTTTAATTGTTGGAGGGGGATTATCTGGGTTAGCGTCTGCGTTATTTCTTGCAAAACATAACATTGAGTACTTACTTATTGAAAGGCATCCGTCTACTGCCATTCATCCGAAAGCAGGCGGTCTTACTTTACGTACAATGGAGTTATTTCGAGAATTAGGCTTGGAACAAAGAATTAAATTGGCAGGTAAAGCATTAGAGAACTGCCGAGGAAGAATAGCGGTTCATACAATAGCTGAGGCGAATAAAGAAGAATTGGAACAAATGAGAGCGACGCAATACAGAAACGATGAAGAGTTACTTCAAAAAATAGAAAAGATTAGTCCATCAAAACAAACTGCATGTTATCAAATTATTTTAGAAGAGATGATGTTACAAGAAGCAAAAACGCTAGGCGGGCAACTATCTTTTTATCATGAATTAGTTTCATTTGAACAAAATGAAAACGGGGCAAAAGCAAAGATTCGAAATCGTGAAACAGAAAAAGAAAGTGTCATACATTGTGACTATGTAATTGCAGCGGATGGAGCGAAAAGTAAAATACGTGAGCAGTTAGGGATTAAAACTGAGGGGCGTGGAACCATTGGTGGCTATTATATGAATATTTATTTTGAAGCTGATTTAAGAGAGTTTATACAAGGAGACGCATTCGGTTTTTCGATGGTACTTCATCCGGAGGTTCTTGGTGCACTTATCCCAGTTGATAACGTAAAAAAATGGATTTATCATGTAGCCTACGATCCATTAAAAGGAGAGGGGCTAGAGGACTTCACTATAGAACGTTGTAAACAAATTATTCAAATAGCAATTGGAAGTACAAATGTTGAATCAAAAATATTAAGTGTTTTACCGTGGGAAGCGGCCGAAAGTACAGCGGTGAAATTTCAAGGAAATCGAACCTTTTTAGTTGGAGATTCAGCACATATTATGCCGCCAACAGGAGGATTTGGTTCAAATACAGGAATACAAGATGCGCATAACTTAGCTTGGAAATTAGCGGCTGTTATAAAAGGGAAGGCAAAACCAAAATTGTTAGAAACATATCATGAAGAGAGACACTCTGTTGCAAAATTAACGACAGCTTATGCAAGTAGTTTACTGTTTCGTGCTGCGAATAGAGAGGAAGGCAGTTTGAATAATATGGATGTTTTAGCTGTTACAGTTGGATATCAGTATTGTTCAGAGGCAATTATAGATAATTCAGTCACTCCACATAGAATGGATAGCATAGAGTTGAACGGGAGACCTGGAACACGAGCACCGCATTTATGGGGAACGTATGAAGGAAAGAAAGTTTCTACATTAGACTTATTCGGTAACAGTTTTGTATTACTTACAGGAGTAGAAAATAGTTCTTGGGCTGAGGCAGCACATGCTGTTTCAGCTAAATTAGGAATAAATATAAAAGGGTATCGTGTTGGCTTAAGTGGAGACTTTGTTGTTCCAGAAGATATTTTTAGCAAATTATATGGTATAGAGAATGGAGGTGCTGTATTAATTAGACCAGATGGCTTTATCGGATGGCGTTCGGAAAAAACGGTAGTAAATCCAGATATAGTATTGGAAGAGGTAATGAGAAATTTATTATGTGATTTTTAAGTAACTACAGAAATATTGTTTTATGTGCTTCACTGTACTGAAAAAAATATTCACAAATTTCAATAGGTTTGGTATGATTAAATTCGACAAGTTAATAGAGGCCGGAGATATTTGAGAAAAGCCATAAATTTATTTAGGGATACAGGAGTGTATTCTAAATAATTTATGGCTTTTTTATTGAATGAATCGTACAAAATAGAGAGTTACATATGAAAAGGAGGACTATAGGAATTAAATAGGATAATACTAGTTTTCTATATTAATAATATAGATAAAGTATATTTGTAAGATTGGAATTTTAATATAGGTCTATAAAAATAATGAAAGTGTGTCTTCTATTTCGTGTAAATCTCATTAGCTTGTTGAAATTTGCAACGTAGGAAGGGTTAGAAGGATGAGAAAGATTATTAGCGTTTTAGTTATTTTCTTTATGACGGGAAGTATCTTTGTTGGGGGAGCTGTTCATGCGAAAGCAGAAGGGAAGCATGAATGGAATACGAATAAGTTTTTAAATATTGCACATCGCGGAGCAAGTGGACATGCACCTGAGCATACTTTTGCTTCTTATGATTTAGTGAAAAAAATGAAAGCGGATTATTTAGAGTTAGATATTCAATTAACAAAGGATGGCCAATTAATTGCAATGCATGATACAGCAGTTGATCGCACTACAAATGGAACAGGCGAAGTACGTGATAAAACGTTAAGCGAAATAAAGAGTTTAGATGCAGGAACGTGGTTTAATAAAGCGTATCCAGAAAAGGCTAAGCAAGAGTATGTTGGGCAAAAAGTTCCGACTCTTGAAGAAATCTTCCAAAAGTATGGAAGAAGCATGAAGTATTACATTGAAACAAAATCACCAGATGTGTATCCAGGAATGGAAGAGAAATTGTTAGCATTGTTAAATAAATATAATTTAGTAGGTCAAAACATGTCATCTAGCCGTGTTATGATTCAATCATTTAGTAAAGATAGTTTGAAAAAGATTCATAGTATGAATGAAAATATTCCGTTAGTTCAATTGCTTTGGTATTATCCAAATGAAAACAATGAAATTGTTGAATGGTCTGGCATTACACATGAACCGAAAAGTGTAACGAATGATGATTTTCAAGAAATTAAAAAGTATGCAGCTGGTATTGGACCAAACTTACGTAATGATAACGGAGAACTAATTATTGATGAATCATATATGAAAATAGCTAGGAAAAATGGACTGTTAATTCATCCTTATACAATTAATGAGAAACCAGATATGAGACTGTTAATCAAATGGGGTGCTACAGGAATGTTTACAAATTATCCGGATCGATTACATAGTGTATTGAAGGGGAAATAAGTGAAAAAGGGTATACCAGTGTTTTAGGTACACCCTTTTTAATTTAACTCCCCGATAAACAGAATCTCTTTTTCGTAGCATTCATCTTCATCATAAATAATTTCTTGAAAGCGAAGCGTTTCGAAGGAATGACAAACTGAAATTTCTAATTTCTCCCAAAAATCAATTTCATTTGAAAGAAGAATCCATTTTTGAAATTCACTATTTCTATTAAAAAAATTATGAAAGTAGTCCTCATTTTTAAATATAATGATTTGCGAACCCCACAAATTATTTATAGAAATTAAAACAACAACTCGATATGTATGTGTATCGCTCGGTTTCATATTTATTAAATGATTTGCTTGATTTAATAAGGTTTGAATACATAATCGCTTTACTTTTCTAGGTGTTTTACGAGAGTCGATAAAAGTTTGCGAAACTGGCAATAGCATATTCCAATATTCATCGTTATAGAAAATAGAAGGGAACGTTTTTGTATGTTCCTCAATTCGCTTTATTAAAGTGTTTGTTTTTCGTTTCATACCACGTATTTTCTTTTCACGCATTGTGAGTCATCTCCATAAATTTTTGTAATGCAGCAGAGTGATATATATCTTTTCTAGTAATAAAAGTAGTAGGAACTTTTTTGAAGCTATTTGGTAAAGGGTTGAATGATATGTCATGTTTATGATCATTTAAAATAGACTTCATCATAATTGCTATGCCCATACCTGATTTTATACATGCGAGTATCGCCTCAATTGTTCCGAACTCTAATACTCGCTTAGGTGAAATTCCTTCTTCTTGAAGCCAATCTTCTAATAAATTTCTATAATAGCACCCGCGACTAAATGCAAGTAAATTCATGTCTCCGATGTCTTTAAAGGAAGATAAAGGATTTTTGCTAATGAGAACTAATTCTTCTTCACGAAATATATTTGTATGAAGTTCAGTATGCTGAGTAGAGCCAGCTATAAACGCTCCGTCCAGTTTTCGTTCTAATACAAGCCTAATCAATTGTTCCGTCGTATTTGATTCTAAAATCAATTCGACTTTTGGGTATTTCTCATAATAGGCTGTTAATATAGATGGAAGTCTTACAGCGGTTGTAGATTCTGTACATCCAATTTTTAAAGTGCCTCTTGGTTCGATCCCATTACTTTGAACTGCTTTAACAGATTGATCTATTAAGTGGATAATTTGTTTGGCGTATGTTAATAAAATCTCACCGTTAGAAGTTAAAGTTACACCTTTTCCGTTTCGGTAAAATAAAGGCACACCTAATTCGTTTTCTAGTTGTTTCATACGCATTGTTACGCCAGACTGTACATAGTTTAAATTTTTCGCTGCGTGAGATATGTTTTTTTCTTTCGCAACTTCGTAAAATACAGTTAAATCTTTTATATCCAAGTATCATCCCTCCATAAAAGGTATCATTTTTTTTGATGGATTACATGATAAATCTTTATTTTATATGATATCAGAACTTTCATACAATGAAAGGGGGATGGAGGGATTATTGTGTTAATGGAAGAAAGGGTGAATAGTACTTATAAGTGGGTTATGTTAATTTTTGCGACAGTTGCTCAAACAACAGCGACACTTATAACGTATGGTGTTGGAGCGTTTGCTTTATTTTGGAAAGAAGAATATGCACTTACGAATACGGAGAGTGGATTGCTAGTAAGTGTTGTAAATATAGGACCGCTATTTTGTATGCTTTTTGTCGGGCGGCTACTTGATCAATACAATGAAAAGTTGTTAATTTCGATAAGCTCATTTTTACTAGGAGGTTCATTTTTACTGACTAATATGGTCAATGAATTTAATGGGTTACTCTTTGTACTTTTATTAGTAGGAACGTTTTATAGTGTTTCGCAGCCAGGAGGAAGTAAGGTGATAATAAAGTGGTTCCCAAAAGAAAATCGCGGGTTAGCAATGGGGATTAGACAAGCTGGTATACCGATTGGTGGCACGTTAGCGGGAGTATTGATCCCGTTTCTTACAATAAAATATAATATGGCTTATGCGGTAAATAGTATTACATGCATTTGTATAATTGGAGGGTTTTTATTTTTTATATTTTATAAGGAACCATATATTCAAGAGAAAGTTAAACAAGAACGTATTAAACTTTCTTTTTGGATGCAGTTAAAAGAAGTGATGTGTAAAAAAGAGTTGTATGCAATTTATATAACTGGCATTTGTATGATTTCATTGCAAATGGTGTTAGTTGCACACTTTATAAAATTTTTAGTATTGGAACAATCAATCACGCCAATTTTAGCTGGAAAAGTATTTTCCGTTATGTTCTTTTCTGGAATGGTTGGTAGGATTATATTAGCAGCTACTAGTGATTTGTTTTATAAGGGAAATCGGCGCACCCCTTTATTTATAACTGTTTGTATTTCTATTCTCTTCATTCTAATATTAGTAATGAGCATACATACAATAACGAATGTATTGTATGGTGTAAGTGCATTGTTAGGGTTCTTTTCGATTGGATGGTTTAGTCTTTTTATAACTGAAGTTGCAGAATCAGCAAGTGAAGAATCGGTAGGGATGACAGTGAGTTTTGCACTTACATTAAATCAAATTTCCATTATTGTTGCACCTGCTTTATTTGGTTATATTGTAGATAAGAAGGGATATACGTATGCGTGGTTATGCATAGTTGTATTACTAACTATTTCAGCGGTTAGCTTATATAGGAATTATAGAAAATAAAGGAATGTTAGCAATGTAAATTTTTTGTGAAGAAAGTCTAAAGAAATGTTGAATGAGCGACATTTCTTTTTTTATTTGTTGTATAATCAAAATGTAAATGAGATTCGTTTTCAATTTCGTTCATTACCTCTTTTGAAATTACCTGTAATTTTAGCCATAATTAGCTGTTTTTCTTTATCGTTATTTGCATGATTTATTTTATTTAAAAATTTTTCAGCATCATTTCCTTTTAATATCATAATTTGTTTTCCGTAATATTCAATTAATATCATGTTGTTTTTTATTATCCGATAATGAAACATCTTATCATCTAAACGGTTGCGTTTATCGGTGTTTTTCATATTACATCTCCATTCTTTTTAGTATGTAACAAATGTTACAAAAGAATTTGAAATTATAGTGTAATGCATCCGATTGTATGTTGGAAATTTTGCTAGAAAGAAATACAATAGAGAGTAGTCAAAATTGAAAATGAGAAAAAGGAATCTAGTTTTAACATAGTGAATATTAAATAATATTATAATATACTTGATAATTAAAAGATATAAAATAGAATGGATGTACGTTAAGTGAAACTAGATAAAAGAGGGTTCCTAGTATGTTAAAGAAATGGTTAATCGTTTTCTTTATTTTTGCTGTTTTTTGTGGAAGTGTTGTTACACTAATACATGCAAATAAAGGAAAAAAATATGATGTAAAGGCATTTTCAAATGTAAATAGTAAGCAAAAAGATGTTAAGCAGGAAGTTGATGCGAATGCGAAAAAGCGTTATGAAATTGCAGCTGGAAAACTAGATCAGTACTTAAAAGATAAAGGATTTAATGGGAGTGTTCTTGTAGCAAGTAAAGATCATGTCATTTTACGAAAAGGGTACGGTTATGCGAATGTGAAAGATCAAGTATTAACAACTCCAAGAACGAAATATCGCATTGGGTCTATTACGAAAACAGTTGTTGCAATATCTATTATGCAACTAAAAGAAAAAGGGAAGTTGAACATTGAAGACAATGTAAATAAATATATCCCATCGTTTCCGGCAGATAAAAACATTACGTTACGAAATTTGTTAACACATACGTCTGGATTACCAGAACAGGGACAAGGTAGTGTTGACGCAGCATCACGGTTAAAATTAGTAACGTGGATTGGGGCACAAACGTTACAATTTCCAGCAGGGACAGGATGGAAATATACAGATTATAATTATATGGTGCTTGCATATATTGTAGAAAAAATATCGAATAAACCACTTGCTGAATATGTGAAAGAAAATATTTTGACTCCTGTTGAAATGCATGAATCTGGAATGGGCGCAACACTTCCAGAGGATATTTTCTTAGCAGAAGGGTATACGAAAAAAGATAATAAGTTAATAGCCACGCCTCGCTTAAAAATGAACTGGCTGTATGGTTGTGGTGAAATGTATACGACTGTTGAAGATATGAAAAAGTTAGATGAAGCTATTATGGATGGTAAACTACTTTCTAAACAAAGTGTATCAGATATGTTTTCTGCATCACCTGCAAGAAAATATGGATTTAGTTTCTATATTTACCCAGATTATTATCATAACCACGGTGTATTAGCTGGCTGGAACACTTTTAATAATTTTAACTGGGATAAACGAACGTTTGTCATATTATTTTCTAACGTCCAAAATGGTATGAATGATGCATTTAATCAAGAATTTAGGAAAATGGCGAATGATTTAATAGAAGGAAAGGGAATATAAAAAAGAGCCTCTAGCGAGTGAACTGCACCCCAATTGTTAGACACAGTCTAACAATTGGAGGTGCGGTTTTTCTATGGCTAAATTTACAGCTGATGAAAAAATACAAATCGTTCTACGTTATTTGAACGGAAATGAAAGTTATCGAGAAATGGGTAGATCGCTCGGTATAAGTGACACAATCATTTTGAATTGGGTAAACCAATATAAACAGAATGGTCTGGAAGCTTTTCTAAAACGATGTACAAATTACACACAACAATTTAAACTAGACGTACTAAACTTTATGATTGAAAACGGTATGTCCTTATTTGAGACGGCAGCTATCTTTAATATTCCTGCCCCTTCAACGATTTCTGTTTGGAAAAAACAGCTCGAAACACAAGGAATTGATGCCCTTCAATCTAAGAAAAAGGGGCGTCCATCCATGAAAAAAGATTCAAATAAACAATTAAAACAACATTTAGCTGAAGGGTCAGTCGAAGCACTTGAAGCACGCATTAAACAGCTTGAGATGGAAAATGAGTACTTAAAAAAGTTAAATGCCTTAGTTCAAAACAAGGAAAAATCACAAAACAAGACAAAGCGCAAGTAGTCTATGAATTAAGGCATAAATATTCGGTGAAGGCACTCGTGGAGCTAGCTACTATTCCTCGAAGCACGTATTATGATTTAGTAAAGAAAATGAATCGTCCAGATGTAGATGCCGATTTGAAAGCTGAGATTAAAGCGATTTATGAGGAAAATGAAGGTCGTTATGGTTACCGTCGCATTCGTGATGAATTAACGAATCGTGGCCAGAAAGTGAACCACAAGAAGGTTCAGCGCATTATGAAAGAGCTTGGGTTAAAGTGTGTTGTGCGTATGAAGAAATATAAATCCTATAAAGGAAAAGTCGGTAGAATTGCACCTAATATTTTAGAGCGTAATTTTCATACAGATGCACCGAATCAAAAGTGGGTAACAGACATCACAGAGTTTAAATTGTTTGGAGAAAAACTGTATGTATCACCTGTATTAGATTTGTATAATGGTGAAATTATTACCTATACAATTGGTTCTAGACCGACGTATTCGCTTGTTTCAGACATGTTAGAGAAAGCATTGGAACGTTTACCTGAAACGCACCAGCTACTGATGCATTCGGATCAAGGATGGCATTATCAAATGAGACAATACGTCCGTACTCTTGAATCAAGAGCTATCGTCCAGAGTATGTCTCGAAAAGGCAACTGTTACGACAACGCAGTAATAGAAAATTTCTTTGGGATTATGAAGTCGGAGTTCCTCTACATAAAAGAATTTGAAAATGTAGAGCACTTTAAAATAGAATTAGAAAAATATATAGATTATTATAATACGAAACGGATTAAGGCAAAATTAAAAATGAGCCCGGTACAATACCGGACTCACTTTTATCAAGCTGCCTAATCAAATAACCGTGTCTAACTTTTAGGGGTCACTTCACGAGAGGCTCTTTTTTATAGAGCTGAAAACTCCTCAACAAGTTGAGTGAATTGTTTCAATGCACTTTCAATCGGTTCTGGCGTAGTTAAATCAACACCAGCTTTTTTCAATAAGTTTAGTGGATAGTCAGAACTTCCGCCTTTAAGGAATTCAATATAATGTTTTTGAGCATTTGGATCGCCGCTTAATAGTTTATCAGCGATTTGAATGGCAGATGCGAATCCAGTTGCATATTTGTATACGTAAAACGGGCGATAGAAATGAGGGATTCTAGCCCATCCGTATTTTACTTCTTCATCAAATACAAGTGAATCACCGTTATATTCTTTAAATAGCTTTTCATAAATTTCACTGAAGACTTGGGCATTTAATGGTTTACCTTGCTCAGCCATTTCATGTGTGATTTTTTCAAATTCTGCAAACATGATTTGTGTAAAGAAAGTACCTTTAAATTTCTCAATAAAATGGTTAACTAAATGGTTACGCACGTTCGTTTCTTTTGCTTCTTTTAATAAATAGTGAATTAATAACACTTCATTTACTGTAGAAGCGACTTCTGCGACAAAGATAGAATAATGTGCAGAAATTCTTGGTTGGTATCCATGTGAATAGTGCGTATGCATACCGTGCCCGCATTCATGAGTAAGAGTGAACAGGCTGTTTAAATCATCGTGATGATTTAAAAGAATGAAAGGATGAACACCGTATACACCAAAGTTATAAGCACCAGAACGTTTTCCTGGTGTTTCTCTTACGTCTATATATCGTTTATCTTTAAAACTTTTTAATGTCTCAATATATTCTTCTCCTAAAGGAGCTAGTGATGCAATCATAATGTCAAATGCTTCACTATATGGAATGTCTTGTTTTGCACCCTCTACTAAATCGACGCCTAGGTCGTATTGTCTTAGTTCATCTACGTTTAATTTTTCTTTTCGAATTTCATTGTATGTATGTAATGTTTGAATATTTTTTTTCGTTGTATCAATTAGGTTTTCATATACTTCTTTCGGAACCATATCGCCAAATAATGATTTCTCTAACGCCGATGGATAGTGTCTTAGCTTCGAAACAGTAACATTATTTTTAATAGCAGCGGATAAAGTAGATGCGATGGAATTCTTTAACTGAACATATGGTTTGTAATATGCTTTATAAGCTTCTTTACGCTTTTCACGATTCGTATCTTCTATTAATTTTGCATACATTCCGCGTGTTAAGTTCACTTTCTCTCCATCGTCAGTCGTCACTTCACCAAATAATATATCTGCATTGTTTAACATACCAAATGTGTGCTGTGGAGAAGAAAGAGCTTCACCCATCTGTGATAAAATTTCTTCTTGGTCCTTATTCAATACGTGTTTTTTATAACGGTATAATTCAAACAAGTCTTCTTTATAATATTGTAAGCCTTCTGTTTCTTCTATGTAAGAATGTAATGTGCTTTCGTCTATGCTAAGTAAGAAGGGGGAAAAGAAAGATTTAGCTGCACTTACTTTCACGTGTAATTGTGATACTTTATCGACAAGAGATTGCGCGTCAGTATCGCGTGTATCAAGGTCAGATTGTAATCGTGCATAAGCGAACATTAAAGATATTATGCTAGAAATTTCTTCACTCTTCGTTAAATAAGCTAATAAACTATTACCATCGTGAATATTGCCATTAAACTCGTGTAATTCCTTCGTTAATACTTCAATTTTATGAAAATCACTTTCCCAATCTTCAATTGTATGGTAAATGTCTGTTAAATCCCATTTTTCTATATCAGCTACTTGTAATCGATCTTTAAGTTCTGTCATAATCATTTCCTTTCTAAACATGTAGTTATATTTCTATATAACTATGAAATACAACAAATTGCAAAAAATCCCTGCTGAAAATTGAAAAGCCTTGCTAAAATAACAAGGTTTACATACTTATAGTGTAATTCCGAATTTTGAATGTAAAAGGTTTGTATATTGCATGTCTGTAACGGTTTCTTTCGTTTTTTTACCATTTTTCGCTACTGTAAGGCTATCTTTCGTTAAAGAGGCATGCCCATCTTCAGTTAGTTTTACAATAAGAGGTACTTTATTAAAGGGTGATCCTTCATGTTCAACGATAATTTTTTGTGCTGTATTTGCTTTTTTTTCATCCACTTCTTCTATATAAAATGCATAGCCTAACGTCCAATCATCAGCAGAAGATTGATCCAAAAACTCATTGTTTTTACGCATCTCTAAAATGTAGTTTCCCTTTTCGGTCATTTCTTTACGAATACGATAATCTCCTGTAACAGAGTGAATGACTTCACCTGAGAAAGGGACAGGTGCAAGAGGTAAGTATGATCCGAATCCTACTTCAATTAAATAAAGTTCATTATGATGTGTTAAAACGGTTGCGATATGGCCAGAATCAACAGCCCATATGGAGTTTGCAGCGTTATAAACTGTTCCTGAAACGAGATGAACATCAAATCCAGCGTCTTTAAGGAAGTAATACATAGTAGGATTGAGTTCATAACAAAGACCGCCACGGTTATTTACTAAAATTTTCTCTTTCAAATTTTCTTTTGATATTTCTTTAAAATTCTTTTCGAGAATATTTAAGTTTTCAAAAGGAACAGTTTGTGCCATTGCGTACATAATGTTAGATAAATCTTCAAATGAAACCGTGTCTTTTTCTTCTATATGTAATCGTGCGAAAAATTGTTTTTGAAAGTCTGTCATAGAAATCCCTCCGCTATGCTTTTATAGGTAAATTGTAAACAATCTTGAATAGAATGTGAAATTAAAATTACGTTGAATATTTGAAGTGAGACTAAAAATAATGTGGGAGAGTGAGAGATTGCTACTTTACTAACGATGGAACGAATATTATAATAATTCTGATAAACTATGCAAACGCTTTCTTAAGAAGGGATGGAATACAGATGTTTAAAAGAATAACAATAGTCGGATTGTCAGTTGTTATGTTATTACCTAGTATATATGGGGAGAGTAAAGCATATGCAGATACAGTTAACAATGGAACGTTAATGCAGTATTTTGAGTGGTACGCTCCGAATGATGGGAATCATTGGAATCGTTTGCGTGCTGATGCTGAAAATTTAGCGGAAAAAGGAATTACATCTGTTTGGATACCACCTGCATATAAAGGAACTACGCAAAATGACGTAGGATATGGAGCATATGATTTATATGATTTGGGGGAATTCAATCAAAAGGGAACAGTGCGGACGAAATATGGGACGAAAGCACAATTGAAATCTGCCATTGACGCTTTACATAAGAAAAACATCGATGTATACGGTGATGTAGTTATGAATCATAAAGGTGGGGCTGATTATACGGAAACTATCACAGCAGTTGAGGTAGACCCGAGCAATCGAAATGTTGAAGTATCAGGTGATTATGAAATTAGTGCTTGGACAGGCTTTAACTTTCCAGGGCGTGGAGATTCTTATTCTAATTTCAAATGGAAATGGTATCATTTTGACGGAACAGATTGGGATGAAGGAAAGAAATTAAACCGAATTTATAAATTTAGGGGCATAGGTAAAGCGTGGGACTGGGAAGTGTCTAGCGAGAATGGGAATTATGATTATTTGATGTACGCGGATCTTGATTTTGATCATCCAGATGTTGCGAATGAAATGAAAAAATGGGGAACGTGGTATGCGAAGGAATTAAATTTAGATGGCTTTCGTTTAGATGCTGTTAAACATATTGATCATGAATATTTGCGCGATTGGGTAAATCATGTTAGACAGCAAACGGGGAAAGACATGTTTACAGTAGCTGAATATTGGCAAAATGATATCCAGACTTTAAATAATTATTTAGCGAAGGGCAATTATAATCAATCTGTGTTCGATGCGCCACTTCATTATAATTTTCATTATGCTTCAACAGGAAATGGAAATTATGATATGAGAAATATTTTAAAAGGAACGGTAGTTGCGAATCATCCTACACTTGCGGTTACTCTAGTTGAAAATCATGATTCACAGCCTGGTCAGTCATTGGAATCTGTAGTGAGCCCTTGGTTCAAACCGTTGGCATATGCATTTATTTTAACGCGTGCAGAGGGATATCCTTCTGTTTTCTATGGTGATTACTATGGTACAAAAGGAAATAGTAACTATGAAATTCCAGCGTTAAAGGACAAAATTGATCCGATTTTGACGGCACGAAAAAACTTTGCATATGGTACGCAGCGTGATTATTTTGATCATCCAGATGTGATTGGCTGGACAAGAGAAGGTGATAGTGTGCATGCTAATTCTGGTTTAGCAACGATAATCTCTGATGGACCAGGAGGGGCAAAGTGGATGGATGTTGGAAAGAATAACGTAGGGGAAGTATGGTACGATATTACGGGTAATCAAACAAATACTGTAACAATTAATAAGGACGGGTGGGGGCAGTTCCAAGTAAGTGGAGGATCAGTTTCCATATATGTTCAGCAGTAATTTTGTGATGAAAAAGGAGAGGTAGACTGAAATATAAGTTTTCCTCTCCTTTTTATATGGTGCATATTTATTTTTCCTGAATCTTTATTGTAATAAAAGAACTAGTCGACCTTTATAACAACAAGAGATGCATTGGAATAAATAATGTCACCCGTGGCTTCTCTTATTCGTAATCGAAGAACATCTCCTTGGTTTAAAGGTAATAGATCAGTTCTGGCGGATGTGGCTCTTACCCCAGAAGCACCACCAACTCGTGTTTCAATTGCGAATTGAATGGAATCGTTTATTGTAAGATTTAATATGCTAGACGAAATAGCTTGTATTACAAATACGATTGAAAAGGATACAGAGTATACACCAGTGGTATCAATTGTAATGGAGTTGTCTACTGGATTTAGAGTAGTTCCACTAACAGGTCCTGGAATGGTAAAGTTGACATTTGTATTAACTACTGCTGAAAAACCGATTCCTACTTCAGAAGTTATTGTTCCAAATACGGGAAGAATCCCTAAACCAGTTGCGCCAGTGGGACCAGTTATTCCAATTCCGGTAGGGCCTGTAACCCCAGTGGGACCAGTTATTCCGATACCGGCAGGACCTGTAACCCCAGTGGGGCCAGTTATTCCGATTCCGGTAGGACCTGTAACCCCGGTGGGACCAGTTATTCCGATTCCAGTAAAACCTGTCGCACCGGTAGGGCCTGTGATTCCAGTAGGTCCAGTAGGGAAAGTAAATGGTGGAATTGATGGTAGTGTGGGACCGATTAAATTTGGTTCCAGAGCAGGTCCATGTAAAGTATTATATTCTTCATTCATATAGTAAACCTCCTATCATTGCTTGTCATAATTATTAAATGTATTAGAGGAAGTAAATGACATTCGCAATAGCGGAGCCGCTTCTATAATTTTTCCTCAGCAAATATAGGTCTAGTTTAAGTGATATTGAAGCGTACAGTTACGTACTACTTAAGTATGACACCTTTACTTCTCACGTAACATATAGTATGATGATTTCAATAAATTAGATTTCAATGACTATAATATAAATTAATGAGAGGTGCTTTTTGTGAGTGCGGTAGGTACTAAATAGGAAAAATTTAATGAAATAAGTCAGATAAGAACAGGGGATTTTTATGTATACCATACCCCTAACTTTGTCATGGATTTATTTCGATACCTATGAAGATACCTACAATACTTTATAAAGCGTGTAATAAGGGACTGCCATCTATTTTTTTATGGCTTATTTCCTCATATGTTATTACACATGCCTTGTAAATGTAAAAGCTGCGGTATCCCCGCAGCTTTTTTGTATATATTTTTAATGTATAAAAATGGTAATTTAATAATGTAGAACTCATTGGAATCTAATGAGTAGGTATCTTCATTTATGATAAAAATCAATCATAGTGAGGAGAAACAAAATGAATACGATGACTTTTGAAAAGTTACAATATAACGAATTAAAGGATATAGTGAAATCTTATTGTGTAAGTGGATTAGGTAAGGAATTATTAAACAAATTAGAGCCGAGTACGAGTCTAAAAGTAGTGAGAAATCGCTTGAATGAAACGACAGAAGCACGAGCTATATTAGATGCAGAGGGGCATGTTCCTTTCTTCGGCATTTCTAATATTGCTAGTACAATTCAAAAATTAGAAAAAGGGATGATTTTAGATCCAGAAGAATTAGTAAGTGTTTCAGACTTTTTACGTGGATGTAGAAAGATTAAAAAGTTTATGTTAGATAAAGAATTTTTTGCACCAGTATTAGCTTCTTATGCAAATTCAATGACTGAATATAAAAGTATTGAAGAGGAAATTAACTTTTCAATTAAAGGAAATAGTATTGATGTAGCTGCAAGTAAAGAGTTAAAGCGAATTCGAAATAATATTGATTCTGTAGATGGGAAAATAAAAGAACGTTTAATGAAATTTTTAAATAGTAGTGCAAATAAGAAATTCATTCAGGAATTCTTTATTAGTAAAAAGGATGACCGTTATACGATTCCAATTAAATCTTCCTATAAAAATCAAGTTGCTGGAAGTATTATTGAAGCCTCGGCAAAAGGCTCTACTGTATTTATAGAACCGCATACGGTTACGAAATTGAATGCAGAATTAGCAGGTTTGAAAGCAGAAGAAGCGGTTGAAGAGTATCAGATTTTAGCGACGTTATCAGGAATGGTGTTAGAAAACATTTATAGTATAAAGATTAACATGGAGCTAATTAGTCAGTATGATATGGTATTTGCGAAGGCAAAGTTTAGTAAATCGATTGATGGAATAGAGCCGAAGTTAAATGATCATGGCTACATTCATTTAGTGAATTGTAAGCATCCGCTTTTAACAGGGCAAGTTGTACCGTTACATTTTAAAATTGGTCAAGAGTATCGTAGTTTAATTATTACAGGGCCGAATGCGGGCGGAAAGACAATTGTGTTAAAAACGATTGGATTGTTAACATTAGCTACAATGTCAGGCCTTCATATTGCAGGAGATAGAGGTACAGAAATCGCTATTTTCGAAAATGTATTCGTAGATATTGGTGATAATCAAAGTATTGAAAATGCATTAAGTACATTTTCGTCTCATATGAAAAATCTTTCTGAGATTATGAGGATGTCAAATAATAATACGTTGCTATTATTTGATGAAATTGGGAGCGGTACAGAACCGAATGAAGGTGCAGCACTTGCAATTTCTATTTTAGAAGAATTGTACCTTGCGGGATGTATTACCGTTGCGAGTACGCATTACGGAGAAATTAAACGATTCTCAGAAATGCACGATGACTTTATGAATGCAGCGATGCAATTTAATAGTGAAACGTTAGAGCCGCTTTATAAATTAGTTATCGGAAAATCAGGGGAAAGTAATGCACTTTGGATTGCGAATAAAATGAGCGTAAAAGAACATGTACTGAAAAGAGCGAAAGAGTACATGGGAAATAAAGAGTACGCTTTAGAAAAAGTGAATGAAAGTAAAATTAGAAAACCGAAATTTGTACAAGAAAAAAGAGAATCTCATTATGAGTACAAAATCGGCGATCGTGTGAATTTATTGGATTATGATGATTTTGGTATCATCTATAAGGAAAAAGATAATTTTTATAACGTTGTTGTATATTATAACGGTGAATTCGTTGAAGTAAATGTAAAACGTATTACTTTAGAAGTAGCAGCGAAGGAGTTATATCCAGAAGGATACGATTTAAATACACTATTTGTTGATTATAAAGAAAGAAAAATGCAACACGATATTGAGCGCGGATCGAAAAAAGCACTGCGTAAAATTCAAAAAGAAATAAGAAAGAATAGAGGATAAGTTAAAATGGTAACGATTAGACAAGAACAAAAAAATGATTATAGAAAAACAGAAGAAGTCGTAAAAGAAGCATTTTTACTTGAAGAATTTAGTGATAAAACAGAACATGAACTTGTAAAACGTATTAGAGAATGTGACGCGTTTGTTCCGGAGTTATCAATTGTTGCGGTAGATGAAGATATAGTTGGTCACATTATGTTATCGAAAATTACAATAGAACAAGATGGAACTTCTGTAGAATCGTTAGCACTTGCGCCAGTTTCAGTTGCTAGGGGCCATCAGAAGAAAGGAATTGGCGGAAAACTGATCACGGCTGCTTTAGAAAAAGCGAAAGAACTTGGATACGGATCAGTTGTAGTATTAGGACATCCAGAGTACTACCCGAAATTTGGTTTTAAGAAAGCAAGTGAGTGGAATGTAAAAGCACCGTTTGAAGTGCCTGAAGAAGTGTTTATGGCGATGGAGCTAAGAGAGAACGCTCTCCAAGGTGTAGAAGGAGTTGTTCAGTATTCGAGTGCTTTTGCTGAGTAGGAGTAACGGTTAAGAAATGTAATCATAAAAGATGCTATCTTTTTGTATGGATATACAGAAAGATAGCTTTTTTTATTAAGCGGATCTACTGACGTATATTTTGCTCAATGAATAATTGAGGTGGTAAAATTGAGATAGAAACGTAAAGGGAGAGAATAGAATGAATAAGCGAGAAACAGATAGCAATGAGAATGCAGTTACGTTATATGTTACAAGACACGGTAAAACAATATTAAATACGAATCATCGCGCGCAAGGTTGGGCTGATTCTCCATTAGTAGAAAAAGGTGTTGAAGTTGCCACAAATTTAGGAACAGGATTAAAAGATATTCATTTTATGAATGCGTATAGTAGTGATAGTGGCCGAGCGATTGAAACTGCTAATTTAGTATTAAAATATAGTGAGCAATCAAAATTAAAACTTGAGCAAAGAAAAGATTTGCGAGAATTAAATTTCGGTATTTTTGAAGGTGAAAAACTTGAGAATATGTGGGATGTGGTTGGAAAAGCTGCAGGCGTTCCATCACCAGAAGAACTTATGAAGTTTTCTATTCAAGAAGTGATTAATCTTATTAGAGTAGCAGATCCTACAAAACAGGCGGAAGATTGGGAATTATTTTCTACTCGTATAAAAGCTGAGATAGATAAAATTAGTGAAGAAGCTGCTGGAAATGGTGGCGGTAACGTTTTAGTTGTCGTTCATGGGCTTTTGATTACTACCTTAATAGAAATGTTAGACAGTAGCAAAACAAAACTTGGGGTGGAAAATGCTAGTGTGACGAAGATTGTATACCAAGATGGAACATATACAGTCGAGTCGGTTGGAGATATGAGTTATGTTGCAAAAGGGAAAGAAAGTGTGGAAATATAATTAAATCTCCAAGAGATATAAGAAAAGGAAGGTAGAGAAATCTAGATTCCTTTTCTTATTGGAACGATTATGGAATTAATAAAATCTTCCCTGTACTTTTTCTGCTCTCTAATAATTTATGTGCAAGAGCACCATCTTGTAAGGAGAATGTAGTAGGGCACTCAATGTTTAATTTGCCAGTTGCGATCCAATCGAATAATTGAGTAGATCGTTTTTTACGTTCTTCATAAGTGGTAAGAACGTTCCAAAGGTCTCCGCCAGTTAAAGTTTTTGAAGTATCCATAAGCATACGTGGATCAACTGGCGCAGGATTACCACCAGCCATTCCGTAAAATACGACAGTACCGCCAATTTTAGTAGCGTTAAAACTGTCCTCTAATGTAGAACCTACTGATTCATATACAACATTTACTCCAGTTCCATTAGTCATTTCAAGTACTTTCGTATGCCATTCTTCGTTATATAAAAATACGTGATCGGCACCAGCTAATGTAGCTATCTTTGCTTTCTCTTTTGATGACGTTAAACCAATTACTTTTCCGCCATATAGTTTAATCATTTGAACAAGAAGTTGACCGACGCCACCAGCTGCAGCGTGTACTAAAGCTATATCACTTTGTTTTAGTTGATAGCTATCTTGCGTTAAATAATGTGCAGTTAATCCTTGTAATAAGACAGAAGCGGCTGTTTCAAAAGAAATAGAATCTGGTAGTGGGATTACTTTTTCAGATGGAACGGCAACTAGTTCTGCATTTGCAAATGGGACGTCCGCAAATGCAATACGGTCTCCTGGGTTGATAGTAGTAACGTCAGCTCCTACTTTTTCAACAATTCCAGCTCCTTCATAACCTAATACATAAGGCGGATTGCCAGCAAGATGATAATCGCCGCGGCGTCTATAAATATCAGCGAAGTTTAATCCGATTGCTTTCGTGCGGACTAGAATTTCATTTGGATTTATGATTGGATCATGTATTTCTTTATATTGTAGTACATCTGGATTTCCAAACTGTTCGAAACAAAGTGCTTTCATATGGAATCCCTCCATTTGTATTGTTTGTCGATGCTCTTTATCATACAATACAAATATCAATAGGCAAAGAGGATTATTTTGATGAAATCAATCGGAAATATCGATTGAAAAGAGGGATGATAAATGGAGATAAAACAATTAATTACATTTAAAGTAGCAGCAGACACTTTGAATTTTACACAAACTGCAAAGAAATTAAATTTTGCCCAATCAAGCGTAACGGCACAAATTAAAACGTTAGAAGCTGAGCTTGGTACACCGTTATTTGAAAGATTAGGAAAACGCCTTTTCTTAACTGAAGCAGGAAGAAAGTTTCAACTATATGCGGACAAGATAATCGCACTTAGTAAAGAAGCAAAGACGGCCGTGAAAGATGATGAGGAAATAGCAGGTACGTTAATAATTGGTGCACAAGAAAGTCAATGTACATACAGACTGCCTTCTATATTAAAGAGGTTTAAAGCACAATTTCCTCAAATAAAACTTATATTTAAACCAGCACATTCCAATAAAGATGCAAAGGAACAATTGATGGAGGGGAAAGTAGATCTTGCATTTATTTTGGACGAATGTAAAACAGAAGATGTTTTACATGTGGAACCACTTATGAAAGAAGAATTAAAAGTAGTAGCTGCTCCTACGCATCGTTTACTTGAACAACCTTCAGTTTCTATAAAAGATTTAGAGAGTGAAACACTTCTACTAACAGAATTAGGCTGCTCGTATCGGACTTTATTTGAAGAACTATTTCGTATAGAAGATGTGTATCCAGCAAATAAAATTGAGTTCGTTAGTGTCGAGGCAATTAAACAATGTGTTATTGCAGATTTAGGTATAGCTGTTCTACCAGCGATAGTAGTAGAAAAAGATATAAGAGAAGGGACAATAAAAGAGTTACATTTAGAAAATGCAATTTCATCGATTTATACACAAATTGCTTGGCATAAAGATAAATGGATGACAGCACCACTGCAGCAATTTATTGATGTAACAAGGGAGTTTTTTACAACGGATTAAGTGGAGAAATATTTATTTTATATAAAAGAAAAAATGGCAATTTTGTATAAAGAACCGATGCTTGAATATAACAAGTATCGGTTCTTTTATGTTTTAAATATAGAATGCTATAAAATGTGTATTTCTCAACTTTTTTCTTACAAGGATAAGTAAAATTCTTCGTATATTCCAATAATCATCAGGGAATTTACAACGTTTATTCGTTTCTGTAAGATGCCTCTAGGAAGAGTGAAAGGAGGGCTTACATAGCAGTATAGCTTGTCTTTAGTATACGTACTTATTGTGAGGGGGAATTTAAAATGTTTAAAAAGTTAATGAAAGTATGTGTGTTAAGTGCGGCAAGTATAGGTGTATTATTTAGTTTTCAAGGAAGTACATTTGCAGCTACTGATTTAAGTAGTTATTATGACGGGAAAAATCCAGCAACAACGAAAGTATACGGGGGAAGTACAACATGTGATGCAGATGGATTTAATGCAAAGTCTACAGCAGTTTATGAAGGTAGTAAAAAAGTGGGGACAGTGTATTTACGTTACAGTAATAAATGTCATGCAGCATGGGCTAAGTTTGTGTTAGATCAACCAGCACCAGCTGTTTCGGGAGGAGTGTACGCGTACGCTGTTGTAAATAAATACAAAAATGATGTATTCCAAAAATCAGTTACTTCTAATCAGGGGAACGGCACAATAAAAACAGGTCAAACGAGCACTTATACAGGAATGGTATTTGATTTAACTGCTGATTTCGGATACACAGCAGATGCTGAAGCAGTTACGTTTAATAACGGTTACGGGAAAACAGCACGTTACTAATAAAGGAGTGAAATTATATGAAACTTTTAAAAAAGACGAGTGCATGTTTATTGCTATCTTTACTCGTTGTAACTAGTATGTTTAGCACGATTAATAGCGATAAAGCATATGCAGAAGATCATTCATATGATGGGAAAAGTCCTTATTATAATAGTTGTGATCAATCCGCAGTAACGAAAGAGAAGAAATGGATAGATTCAAATTCTTATGTAGAATTAAAATTTAGCACGACGTGTAAGACGGCTTGGGCGAAAGTTACTGTAACTCGTCCAGCAGTTTATAATAACGAAGCTGATGCAAGGGTTGTTAGAAAAACAGATGGAAAGGCATATACTTGCGGAAGTGCTGGAGGAAATGGTGTTGTAAATAAAGGACAAACATCATGCTATACGCCAATGGTATATGACTTGGATCCAAGAAAAGCGCAAGCACAGGGGAAACATGCCATTCCGAATAGCGATGCTTATAATTATGCGGAGACTATTTGGTATTGATGAGGATATGGAGATTGTAAGGTAGAGTATTTTAAGAGCATGTTTAGATTGGATTTCAAAACATGCTCGATTTGTATTCATTCTAATTTTTTTGGTAATCATAAACCATTGAATTAACTAAGGTCAGTATCAGGAGGAGTATATCCAAGGTACCTAGCCATCGATACAATTTGTCCTTTATGATGAAACTCATGAGTCTCCGTATGAGTTAAAAGCCATAGCGGAGTTGTGCTCCAAGGTTCTTTTTGCCACTTTACTTCATTTGCTATATTTTCGAGCCAACGGTCATTGTATTCATCTAAAAAACGTTGTACAGTCTCATCTACTAACTTAAATCTAGCACGGACTTTTTCCACATCTGCATGCTCAATTTCGTAATCGCTAGCAAATGAAAAATCTGCTCTTTTTTGCTTGAATGCGAATGATCCAAGCCAGTATCGGTAGCAATCGGCTACATGAATATGAGTCTTTATAATGCTACCGCTTCCGAAATTAGGAACTGTGCTATGTAATGTTTCTACGGGGATTGCTTCCAAAAACGAAAATAGAGTTTCTCTTGTAGAGCTAATAAGATTATATTGTTGTTTTAAAATATGTAACATGCAAGTACACTCCTCTTTTATTTACATAGTAAGTAATTCTATATTTACGAGGAGTGAACCTTTTTATTATTTTTAATAAGCATATTAGATGTATTTCTTATTTGTTTCTGATAGATTAAACAAGGTGAAACGTTAATAAGTTGAACATTCTTAGTTCATAATAAATTGTACATGAAGAAGGGAAACGATTAAATGAATAGACTAGTTGGCTTAAAACAATTTGAAATAACGCGCGGGGCATTACTTAAATTTATGGAAACGTTAGATGATAAAACTGCAGATACGCAGCCAGAGGGTTTTAACAATACAATTCGCTGGCATATCGGTCATGTGTTAACGGCAGCAGAGGTTTTCATGTTTGGAAAAGAATTCAAACAATTACCAACTGAATATCCAGGTATGTTTGGGTATGGATCACGACCATCTAAATGGAAAACAGAAGGACCATCGTTAGAAGTATTAACGGCTCAATTAAAAGAACAAGCAAAACGTATTAACGAAATTCCAGCAGAAGCATTTGAAAATAAACTGCCAGAGCCATTCCTAGGATTGGAAACAGTAGGGGAGCTTTACGGTATGATGCTTTATCATGAAGCTGATCATATTGGGCAAATGAAAGCGATGGAACGTATTATTAAAGCTCTTTAGTCTTAATTGCATATAACAAGCAATACAGTTGTAATGTTAAATAATATATACAAAAAAGGTAGATAAATTATTATCTACCTTTTTTGTATAACTTCTTGAAGGATTAGGGATTATCATCGTGGTGCTGATGAAGAAGGATTAGAGAATTTTATAATTTTTTAGGTTGTGATTATTAATTGTAGTATTCCTAAATATGGAATATAAGTATAATGATAGAGAAGAACTAGAAATAGGGGTGAATACTATGATTACATTAGAGCAAAAGTTAGAGCAATATAAACATACATATGTACAGTTAAAGGGAGAACTAAAATGGAAAACGAGTGATTCTCGAACAGGAATGATGATTGCTGCTATGTATGCAGGTAGTGATAAATTGTTTAATCTCGAACGTTTTTTAGAAATTAGTAGTTATATTAAGAATCAGGTAGGGATGTTTTCATACTTAAAGTCTTATCATCGTTTTGTAGTGGCCGCAACATTAGATATTCACTTTACAGATTACAAGAAAGCTTTTCGGACGTTTTTAGATTTATATGAACAATTGGTCACTAGTGGCTTTAGCCGGAGTATATTTACTTATCTCGCAGCAGCTGTGCTTTTAACAGAAGAAAATGAACAGCATGGCGCGCACATTCAGCGTTCGATGCAAGTATATAAACGCATGAAAAAGGATCACCTCTTTCTTACAAGTACAAATGATTATCCGCTCGCGGTTTTATTAGCAGGACAATCAGAGAATGTAGAAACACTTATGGATCGTGTAGAACGTCTGTATCAGAAACTAGCGAAAGCTGGTTTGCGTAAAGGGAATGATCTTCAGTTTTTAAGTCATATTCTTTCACTAAAGAAGGATGTCCGTGAAGAAATGTTAGTTGCAACATGTACAAACATATGGAATTTGTTAAAACAAGAAAAGGTAAAAGTGAAACAGATGCATTATCCAGCAATCGGGCTACTAGCGTTACTTGAAGATGGAGAAAAAGAGATTTATGCTATTAAAGCGTTGATTGAAAAACTGCAGGGGGAGAAATTATTCCGTTGGCATGCAGATGCGAATATTCTTATTGCTATTCAACTGTTCGTAAGTCAGAAAGGTGAGGAAAGTAAAGCTACCAACACAGGTTTACAAACTATGATAGAAGTCCTCATACAAGCACAACAAGCAGCTATGATGGCAACGATTGCCGCTTCATCTGCAGCAACATCTTCTGCTAGTAGTAGCTCATAATATGTAACTACTTTAATAAGGAAGGTAAAAAAGCCCATCACTTTCTAATGAGTGATGGGCTAAATATTTTTACATAATCAGCATTATTTTTTCGACTCTTTCAAATGTTTGAGTTGTGTAACAATCATAATGCTAATAACAACGAGTAAAAACCATGAACTAATTTTGCTTAAGTGAACGAGATTCCACGCTTCCCGTTGATTTGGATATTGCCATGCTCCGAAAAATGTTGCGATGTTCTCTGCAATCCAAATAAAGAACCCAATAAGGAAAAAGGAGAGAACGAGTGGCATTTTATATGTAACGCCTCGTAATGAAAATTCTACAAATGTCCGAAAGAAAACGATGAATAAAAGTACAGTTAATACCCATCTAAAGTCATATAGAAAATGATGTGTGAAAAAATTAAAGTAAATCATAGCGCCTAGCGGTATAGCAAAAATAGCCCTCGGCCAATGGTACATTTGTAAATGTAATCTTCTCCACGCTTGGCATATGTAACTGGCAACACTTGCATACATAAAGCCACTGTAAAGTGGAACTCCAAAAACTTTTGAATATGCCTCTTCTGGATAACTCCATGAACCGAAATGTACTTTATATATTTCTAGTAAAAGCCCGATAAGGTGAAAAACAGTAATTACTTTTAGTTCATCTTTCGTCTCAAGTCCAGTCTTATACATAATCCACTGCATAAGAAGACATACGATGAGTATGAAATCATAGCGGTATAACCCTGGGATGGAAATGATTTTTGATAGGGCTAGTGTTAAGAAAATAACGACTGGGAATAAACAGGATAATGCTTGCTCGTAAGTGAAATGTAATAGTTGTTTTATATAGAACATTGTATCTCCTTTTTGTTAGAAAAATCAAAATAATGACTAAGTATACTACAATTTAAAAAATAAACCAGCAGTCTATTTTGCATGTATTTGTAAGTTTTAGAAAGGAATTGTAATAAGTATTTTAATATTTAACAAATTAAAAAAATAGTTTGCTATTTTAAAAAAGTGAGGATATAATTTCTAAATAAAAATGATAATTATTATCAATAAATATTATAAAATAAAAATAATTATAAAAAAACAACTGAATATAAAGGATGAAATGAAACATGTTACATAAGTCTGCTGTATATGCTGGCAATAAGCACATGAAACATATTAAGTTCATATGTTTCATGTGCTTATCAATTTTATGTTTAATCGGATCTATATTTTTAGCTATTGCATTCGGTGCAAAGGATATCCATTTGCAAACCGTATGGACAGCGGTTTTTGATTATAATCCGAAATTAACGCAGCACCAAATTATATATGAATTAAGGCTCCCAAGGGTAATTGGAGCAGCAGTTGTAGGAGCAGCTTTTGCGGTCGCTGGGGCTGTTATGCAAGGAGTAACACGAAATCCTTTAGCTGATGCAGGTGTGCTTGGCATAAATGCAGGTGCGATGTTTGTAGTAGCACTTAGTTTTGCCTTTTTTCCGCATATGCCATATTCCTATTTAATGATTGTCTCTTTTATTGGAGCGGTTTTAAGTACAGTACTCATTTTTATTATCGGATCGGCCACATCAGGCGGATTAACACCAATGAGGTTAACGATTGCTGGAGCGGTTATGGCAGCGCTTTTACATTCATTAAGTTCAGGTGTTGCGATTTATTATGATTTAAGCCAAGATTTAGCGTTTTGGTATGCTGGTGGTGTTGCAGGGGTTAAGTGGGAACACTTGAAATTTTTAGTCCCTATTATTCTTATAACGATTATTTTTGCGACAATGCTAGGGAGATCTATTTCACTCATATCAATGGGAGATGATGTTGCTACAAATTTAGGAGTGAAAACGAACCGAACGAGAATATTAGGGATGATTATAGTAGTCATTCTTGCAGGTGTATCTGTTTCAGCTGTTGGTTCTATCGGATTTGTAGGACTCGTTATTCCGCATATTGCTAGAAAATTAGTTGGTGTTAATTATCGACTCATTATTCCTATGTCAGCATTATTAGGTGCTATGTTATTAGTTTTAGCTGACCTAGGAGCAAGAGCAGTAAACCCTCCTAAAGAACTTGCGATAGGAATTATGGTAGCTCTTGTTGGAGTTCCGTTCTTCCTCTATATAGCACGTAAAGTTGGGAGGGAGCTATAAGTGAAGGGTCTTATTAACACAGATAAAAAAAGAGCCATTACTGTAACTACAATATTCGGTTGTATTGGTATCGCTGTCATTTTACTTAGCTTAAATACAGGGACACTTAGTATTGCACCGCTCAAAGTAATTCAAACGCTTTTCGGTTATGGTGATTTTGAAAGTGCAACCGTGCTATACGATTATCGTATGCCAAGAATTATAATCACAATGTTAGCTGGTATTGGCCTTGGGATTTCCGGTGCGATTTTACAAGGATTATCACGTAACGCACTTGCAGACCCTGGTATTTTAGGATTGCATTCAGGTGCATCTTTCGGGCTAATTATATTTGTTACTTTCTTTCATTCTATTAATGAGAATGCATCGATTTTAATACCGTTATTTACATTTGGTGGGGGAATACTAGCTGCATTTTTAATTATTATACTTGCGAGTGATCGATCAAAAGGTTTACTTCCTATTAGACTTATTCTCGTTGGTATTGCTGTTTCAGCTGGATTTAGTGCGATTTCGTTATTTTTCTCTCTCAAGTTAAATGATGAGACATATACATTCGCTTCCAGATGGTTAGTTGGTAACGTGTGGGGAAGGGATTGGATTCATGTCCTTGCATTATTACCTTGGATTTTCATACTAACCCCGTATGCATGGCTAAAATCTAAAACGTTAAATGCATTGTCACTAGGTGATAGTGTGGCAGCAGGACTTGGTGTTTCTGTTCAAAAAGAACGGTTACTACTTTTAGCTACAGCGGTTGGATTATCTTGCGCGAGTGTATCGATGGCAGGAGGAATTGGTTTTATCGGTTTAGTTGCTCCGCATATTGCAAGAAAGTTAGTAGGTACTACGTATCAACATTTTCTTCCTTTAGCTGGCATTATCGGAATGATTATTTTAGTGCTAGCAGATACGATAGGTCGTTCTATATTTGAGCCAAACTCTATTCCAGCTGGTGTAGTAGTGGCAGCTTTAGGAGCACCGTATTTTCTTTATTTACTTACAAAAACAAAATAAATACTTCAAAGAGGAGAACATATGAAAAAGAAACTTACTATTTTATTTAGCATGATGTGTATTTTAGTATTAGCAGCATGTGGTCAAACGAAAGCTAATGAAGAGGCAACGAAAAAAACGGAAAAAAGTAATGACCCAAAAATTGCTTCAATGTCTATTCATTTAACAAATGATTTACTTGCATTAGGAATTACACCAGTAGGTTCTGTTATTGGGGGAGATTTAAAAGATTTCTTACCGCACGCTAAAGAGAAGTTGAAAGATACGAAGAAGCTTGGTGTTGTAACAGATCCGAATATGGAAGCGTTACTTCAATTAAAGCCAACTGACATTTATGTTGATGAAAAATATGCTGGTAAAGATGTAGCGAAATACGAAAAAATTGCAAAAACACATTCTTTCAATTTAGATGAAGGTACGTGGAGAGATCATTTAAAACAAGTTGGTAAACTTGTAAACCGTGAGAAAGAAGCAGATAAATATATTCAAGATTACGAAGAGCAATCAAAACGAGTAAAAGGTTTAATAGATAAAGAGCTAGGTAATAACGAAAAAGTAATGGCAATTCGCGTTACTGCAAAAGAATTGCGTGTATTTAGTACGAAAAGACCGATGGGACCAATTTTATTCCAAGACTTAGGGTTACAGCCTGCAAATGGTGTAGAGAAAATTGATGGAAACCGCCCTTTCGAAGTCATTTCACAAGAAGTATTACCTGACTTTGATGCAGATGCGATTTTCGTTGTTGTAAATAGAGATGATAAAGCAAAAGCAGCATTTAAACAACTTCAAGAAACGCCAATTTGGAAAGACTTAAAAGCAGTTAAAGGCAAGCACGTATACATTATCAATGATCAACCATGGCTGGACTATTCTGCTTTAGGAAACAAAATGGCAATGGATGAAGCGGAGAAAATGTTTACGAAATAATATAGTTTTGCTATTAGGAAAGGCCCTCTAAATTTGGAGGGCCTTTCTATTATTGTTAGAATAAATAAAAAATTATACAATGAAGTTAATTCAATATGGAGGAGATGTGCCAATGTCAGTGCTTATTGTAAGTATCCCATTTATGAAACAGTTTATGGAATAAGGGGATAAATAGTCTAAAATAAGTATCCCCGTTATTTAAAAGGGGGAGTTTGAAATGACAATGAATCTTTTTCGAAATAAAACGATTAAATTATCAGCTATGAGAGAAATAGATGCTGAAGTAATGGCTATGTGGCAAGAAGATAGTGAGTATTTAAGACATGTTGATACAGATGTAGCATTCCCGCAATCTTTAAATGAAATAGCAAGTGATGAGTTATTAAAAGGACGGAGATCGAATAGTGTTTCTTTCATGGTAAGGACAGTTCAAGAAGATCGCTTAATTGGTTTTGTGGCGATTCATGGTATAGAGTGGAATAACAGAACAGGTTTATTAGCCATTGGTATAGGAGATGCGAATGATAGAGGAAAAGGATATGGGAAAGAAGCAATACATCTTATTCTAAAGTATGCTTTCTATGAATTGAATTTACACCGCATCGGTCTCGATGTTATTTCGTATAATAAACCTGCCATTGCATTGTATAAAAAGATGGGTTTTCAAATGGAAGGCTGTATGAGAGAAGCGGTTCAAAGAGATGGGAAGTGTTTTGACCGTCTGATTATGGGGATATTGCGGGATGAATGGATAGAGCTGCAAGGTTAGAAAGTACATTCGAAATTATATATGTAGTATGCAGGAGATATAATGGTAATTGGCGAAAATTTACAGTGTGTTGATTGAATTTATAAGGAGTCATGCAAAATGAATTTAGAAAAGGCAAAACCAGTAAATGAAGAGGTCGCCGAATTAAAAGAACTTATTAAAGAGTTACACGGAAGTGTGCACCAACTTCAAAGTGAAGTGCAGCAACTAAGGCACGAAAGACCAGTTGTTGAAGTGAGAAAAGGTGTTCAATTATCACCAACAATTGTCGGACAAATTGGTGGTATGATTTTAGGTGGTTTAGCAATTATCGGTATATTTTGGTGATGAAAAAAGGTTTGCAGCACGGATGCTGCAAACCTTTTGTATTTGACGATATAATTTCATGCAATACAACTTTTACATTAAATAACGTAAATATATATAAGCATGTGATAACAAGAGTGCAACAATAGTTAATGGTAAACCAATTTTTAAGAAGTCCATATAAGAGAAGCCATGTCCTTCACGTTTTGCAATACCAGCAACGACTACGTTTGCAGATGCTCCGATTAGCGTTCCATTTCCTCCTAAGCAAGCTCCAAGTGATAACGCCCACCATAGTACTTCGATTTGCGGAGAGTCGACAGATAGTCCGAGTCCTGTAGCTAAGTCTTGAATAAGCGGGATCATCGTTGCGACAAATGGGATGTTGTCGATTGTCGCAGATGCGATGCCAGATACCCATAAAATAAGTATAGCTGCGAATCCGATGTCACCGTTTGTTACGTCGAGTACTTCTTTTGCAAGTGAAGAGATAAGTCCGATATCAATTAACCCGCCAACGAGAACGAATAGTCCGGCGAAGAAGAAAATGGTTACCCATTCAACGTGGGCAAATACATCTTCAATATCATGTTCTTTCACGCCGGTTAACATAAGAAGTGTAGCGCCTGTCATCGCGATAACAGCAGCGTCTACATGAATAATCGAATGAAGTACGAAGCCTAAAATAGTTAGTCCTAAAATCGAAATGGATTTTAAAAGGAGGCTTTGATCTTTAATGTAATCTTTTTCGTTTAATGCCATTAGTTTTTCGATTTGTTCAGATGTTGTTTTTAGTTTGTTACGATACATGAAGTAAATAATGCCAAGTGTCACAATAGAAATAATAATTACAATTGGAGCTAAGTTAAGTAAAAAGGCGTTAAAGTCTAAATGTTTGTTTGCTGATCCAATCATAATATTAGGTGGATCACCGATTAATGTTGCTGTTCCACCTATATTTGAAAATAGCACTTCTGAAATCAAATAAGGCACAGGATTTACTTTTAAAATACGTGTAATGGATAATGTAACAGGAACGATTAATAAAACGGTTGTTACATTGTCCAAAAATGCTGATCCGACAGCGGTTAATAGGGATAGTAATAATAAAATGCGAATCGGTTTTCCACCAGCTGCTTTTGCCGCTTTAATGGCCACAAATTCAAATACGCCTGATTGACTCGTAATATGTACGAGAATCATCATCCCGATTAAAAGGGTGATCGTTTCCCATTGAATATGTGATGTGAAAGCGGTATGTAAATCTACAACTCCAAAAATAATCATAATAGCAGCACCGAATAGTGCGATTACAGCACGATTCAATTTTTCAGAAATAATAAATCCGTACGTAATTAAAAATACGGCAATTGCAAAATAATATTGCCAATTTGCTACTTCATGTGCTGATTGTTCCAATCATGTCACCTTCTTTAAAGTATGTATTCAATTGTCGAAATGTATCTCGCTGCAATAATGCGGGATAAAATATATTGTAGCAAATTCAAAAAAGAAAGAAAACTATTTAACGAAGTGAAGGAAAAAATGTATTTTTTACATATCATATAAAAAATATAAAAAACGCAGTGCAAATTATTAGGAAAAGTGAGCGTTGTCCTCTAATATAGAGATAGCAATTTACATTATTTTTGCGTAAAATGGTTTAAAGAGGTGAATTCCGATGGAAATAGTAAAAGATAGTTCTCTTATTCAAAATGAAATTGAACGTTTTGTAAATAAAGATGTATATATTCATTTAGAAACGACAAACGGAGCGTATGCATCACACATAAATGAAAAGATGATGACAGTTGGTGCTTTCATTCGAAATGCGATTATCCGTTTTGAACGCGGGAAGATAACTGGAACAAATCCATACCGAGTTGGTCTGAAAATGGATCACGGTTGGGTATATGCTGAAGGTATTACGCACTGGGAAGTAGACGATCAAGAGCGTTTATTATTAGCTGGACATGATAATTTAGGTCGTCTAGCAGTTGCACTTGAGTTAAGCTTAACACCATTTAAGTAAGAAGGAGGGAAACTTATGGAGAGACATGTACTTGTTGTATTTCCGCATCCAGATGATGAAGCATATGCTGCGGGAGGAACAATTCGCTTATTAACAGATCAAGGAGTACCTGTAACATATGCATGTGGTACTCTAGGACAAATGGGACGTAACATGGGTAAGAATGTATTCGCTAACCGTGAAACGATTCCAAATATCCGTGAGAAAGAATTGAAAGATGCTTGTGAAGCGATGGGCATTAAAGATTTAAGAATGCTTGGCTTCCATGATAAAACGTTAGAGTTTGAAGATGTTGATTTTGTTGCTGACAAAATTGAAGCAATCATTCAAGAAGTAAATCCATCTCGAATTATTACATTTTACCCAGAGCACGGTGTACATCCAGATCATAATGCATTTGGCCGCGCTGTCGTTCGCGCTGTATCACGTATGCCAAAAGAAGAGCGCCCAGTTATTCATGCTGTTGCGATTACGAAAAATCGTGAAGCAGTATTAGGAGAACCGGATGTTGTAAATAACATTAGTGAAGTATTTGATCATAAATTAACTGCATTAGGTGCGCACCGTTCACAAACAGAAGCAATGCTTGAAGACACGCATGCAAAAATAAAAAACAAAGATGCAGCAACATTAAAATGGCTGCAACTTGAACAGTTTTGGACTTATAAATGGGAGTAGGCTAGAAGGATACCTTCTAGTTGCTCTTATATAGAAAAGCGCCGTCACTTGTGATGGCGCTTTTTCTTGTTGAAGACTATATATTTCTTAGGGGGCTTCAAAATTTTAAAATTAACGTGCAGTATAGCCTCCATCAACAAGAAGTGTTGTACCGTTAACAAAACTAGCATCATCACTTGCTAAAAATAAGACAGCTTTAGCGACTTCTTCTGGTGTTCCAAGTCTGCCTTGTGGATGAAGTGAAGCTAAATATTCTTTCTGTTCAGGATTAACACTACCAAGTAAAGGGGTGTCAATATAACCGGGGCACACCGCATTAATACGTATTCCATATTTAGCGTAGGCAGTACATAAATTTTGAGTTAATAGTTTCACACCACCTTTTGCAGAGGAGTATGCTGTTGGGGTAGGTAATGAAACAAAACTATGAATCGAACCAGCGTTAACGATGACACCACCTGTACCTTGTTTAAGGAATTGTTCAATCGAATATTTATTAGAAAGGAATACCCCAGACAAATTAATATCAATAGTTCTTTTCCATTTTTCATAGGATAATTCATTTGCCGGTGCATCATCAGCAACGCCGGCATTGGCATACATAATATCTAATTTACCGTATGTACTTACTGTCTCATGAATTAGCTGTTTAATATCTGCCTCTTTTGTTACATCAGTTTTAATAAATAACGTATTATATCCATGTGCATTCAATTCATCTGATAGTTCTTTTCCACGTTCAGAAAAGTCAGCAATAACTACTTTTGCACCTTCTTCGATAAAAAGACGAACAGTAGATTCGCCAATTCCACTTGCTCCACCAGTTATGATTGCTACTTTGTCTTTCAATTTCATATAAACCTCTCCATTCATCAATGAATTTAAGTCGAATTTTAAAATCTGGTTATATCACTATTAACCTTAAATAGTAAGTAGATAGAAGAAAAAGCTCGCGTTTACTTAATTGTAAGAGTGCTATTTTTTCTTTAGTGTACTTTTTGATACAGTTATGGACGAAAATATTAATTTGGTCAATCTTATCATTAGATTGAATATTTGGTAAAGAGCTCTCGAACAGAGCGAGTACGGATGTTGAAAAATTAAAATAAATATGAAGTATTATTTGTAGGGTAAGGAACAAGGGGGAGAGAAGCATAACGAAAACTACTACTCTATTTAAATAGGAAAAAACCTTGCAGGGGGGCAAGGCTTTAAACAGGGTATTAAAAATGATTGATTTATTAAGAAGAACTTCTTCTTGTGAATAAACTAATTTTAGCATGATAACTCATATGTATGTGTTACGAATTTGTGAATAAAAACTCAATGATAAAAGTATGAGTGAAAGGAAATAATGTATTTGAAATATGTATTATTACAGAAAGTTTAGTTGAAATAGTGAGGAAAATAAAAAAGCGCAATGAGCAAAATAATTAAGAGACGAATTATATGAAAGGTTAGTGGAACGCCTACTATTTAATTCTTTAGAACTGATTTTTAATAATGTATATAAGAAGCGTATATTTTGAATTATTTAATAGAATAATATATATTTATATTGATTTAGTGATTTTAGTTTTTTAAAAATGGGGAAATGGATATGAAGGTTAAATTTGCCGTAATAAAAGATGAGAACTTTGATTGTAGTTTATTGGAAACAAAATTATTGAAAACTTTTAAAGAAGTAGATTGTGAAGCAGATATTGTAAAGGTTGAGGATGAAATTTTTGAAAACAATGATATACAAATGCATTTGTCAGAAATAACCATTAATGTTACTGGGAAAAATATCGGATTTAGATCCGTTTCAGCCAGTATATTTATTGTTCTAGAGAGTTTATCAATACAGCTATTTCGTATTCATATTAGTATACTTTAAGCAGTTCAAAAAGTGGATTCTTCAGAAAATCATACTGATTATATTGAGTTGTAAATATGAAAATAATAGAAATTATCGTAGGTGCTCCCGAATGTTGGATTGCACATTGTTTGTTGTTAAATAAACAAGGGATACTTTTTCTAATTTGAACGTATCTTAACGCTAATTTATAAATAGAAGAATGGAAACATGTGAGTAATTCAATTAAATTGTACAAATAATTTGGTACGCGGATATACGGAATGTATTCACAGGTAAGAGGGTTGTCTCATAATATATATAGATTTTTCTATTAAGATGAACAGAGGGTGTGAATATATGGAAGATGTTTACGCTAAAATTGACAGTCTCAAGGCGGAGCAAAAAGAAATTATGCGAGACATTCGAAATTTAGAAACGCGTACCACTATTAATGAGAAAGACATAGCAACAATCAATAAGCAATTAGAAAAAATAAGTACAAACACAACTTGGATTTTGCGAATTATTATTAGTACGATAATAATGTCAGTTTTAGGATTGATATTAAAAGGAATGATTTAGTCTTGTGAAATAGAACAATATAAAAGAAAGAGGGGAGCTCCCTCTTTCTTTTATATAAATGAGAAGCTATAAATTTTCCGTTTCCTTTTCATCTGCATATTTTTCCTCTAAAGAAATTAATAGAGGAATGGATACAGTTACTAGAATGATTAAAGTAGTTATAAAAGATTTAGAAAGAGAAAAAGAACCTTCAATGAAAGGTGATAAAAACTTGAATGAAAGTATACTTGTTATTAAGGAAATTACTAAAAAGCTAAAAAGAGATATATTTTTATTCTTTATAGATGTCTCTATAAAGTTTTTAACACAGGTTATTACGACAAATATAGTTAATATGATAAGAGAAACAAAATAATGTGTTAAATTCGTCATACTAATAGTAGGGTCTTCTATTATGTAAGCAAGTAACTTAGATACTAATATTCCTCCAAACAATAAAATAATAAAAGCAAGTAATCCTTCTGATATATAAGTGCTGAAATTCTCTTTCTTGTTAAAGAGTTTGTAGTTCAGAGTGGATTGGATTATTTGAATTAGGAATAGGGTAATAATCCATACATAATATACAAATGGTAATTCTCCTGAGAATAGAGAAATTAGAAAGTTTACTACTGTCCTTAAAATTTCAATCATTACGAAAGTCCTCCTACTTGTTCAGCGTTATGATATTAGGAATATATCGGTCTATCATTTTATAATTAGGTTTATAAATTCAAACTATTTCTAATTATTCCATAATAAGGTGGTTATATCAAGTTGTTATCTTCTATGGGGTGTATTAGTTGTTCACTAATATAAAAAGAACATTTGAACGTTAATACTAGAAAAATAAAAGTAATATGTAATATAATTGAAAAAGTATGTTTTAAAATCAATGTTAATATTACCCTCCTATAAGTATTAACATACGTAATTGAGGTGTTTTCTTTGTTGTTTTATGACCGGATTTCTATAATGGCCCCTCCTGTTCCATAGCTTAGGAAAGTCTTTTTACTTCTGAGATTTTCAAAGTTATAGGAGGGTATGAAAAATGAAAAAAGTCTCGGTACCATCACTTTTGTTAATGATTGTTCTTGTCGCATTTCCGCAAATTAGTGAAACGATTTACACACCATCTTTACCAGACATTTCAAAGGCATTACAGGTAAGTAATAATGAGGTGCAGTTAACACTTAGTGTGTATTTTGCTGGATTTGCGTTAGGTGTATTTTTTATTGGTTGGTTATCAGATATAATTGGTCGTCGCCGGGCGATGTTACTTGGAATTGTCGTATATGGCGTTGGGAGTTTCTTGTGCTTTATTGCAAATTCCATTGAAGTTTTATTGCTAAGTCGTTTTATTCAAGCGTTTGGAGCAAGTGCAGGATCCGTGGTTACACAAACGATTCTTCGGGAAAGTGTAGATGGGCATAAACGCCATGTTATGTTTGCTCAAATTTCGGCAGTCATTGCTTTTACACCAGCGATAGGCCCGCTAGTTGGGGGCTTTCTTGATCAAATGTTTGGATTTAAAATAGTATTTTTAAGTTTAGTTGTTATGAGTGTCGGGATTTTTCTGTATACGTTTGTTTCTCTTCCAGAAACAAAAACAGACTCAGTGACAAATAAAATAAATGTCTTTTCAGTATTGAAAAGATTAATTACAAATCCGAAAGTAGTAACATATGGGCTATTAATTGGAGGAGCAAATGGTGTTTTATTTAGCTATTATGCAGAAGCACCGTTTATCTTTATCGAATACTTTCAGTTATCACCCAGTACGTATGGATTTTTAGGAATTGTTGTTGCGTCTGCTTCTATTGTTGGAGCGAAAGTTTCAAAACGTTTACTGGTTACTTATAAGCCAGAGAAAATTATATATATCGGTTGTCTTGTAATGACAGGTGGAGCAGTCGTTTTATCTATTATTACTTCAGTTGGATCAAATCCAAATATAATATATATGATTGGATTTTTAGTAGCGATGTTTATATTGCTATTAGGAATTGGAGTAGCGTTACCTAATTGTTTAAGTTTAGCATTAGTAGATTTTCAAGATGTTATTGGTACAGCTGGTGCATTGTTTAGCTTAGGGTACTATATAATTGTAACGGTGACAATTTTGGGAATGAGTCAGCTGCATACAGGCTCGTTACTGGTGATGCCACTTTATTTTCTGGTTATTGTAGTTATTATGATGGTGTTTACTAAAGTGTTTATTTTAGGTAAACAAACTTCAAAAGCAATTTAAATATGAAATGGTAAAAGGGTCTCATTAAAAATGAGACTCTTTTATATTTTATGCCTCAAAATTGGACTGGACTAAAGAAGTTAGTAATTTATTAATATATTAAATTTCTGATTGGTATATGAATCTAACGTTTGGGAAATCACGTTATCAACTATGAAGATTGAAGTACATGAGATGTGAAACCGAGGAAGAAATGCCATCCTTGGTTATTTATATTGTAATAATATTCATACCGGAATCATATTGAATAGATGTATTTTATTGTTAATTTAGTTAAAAATTAAGCAGGCTTATGTATAATAATTTATTGAAAAAATAATTGAATTTTTCAGATTAATGAATTAATATAAGGTAAGTAATTTTAAGATTTATAGAATATTGGAAGATGAAGGTTTTGAGAATTTTATTAGGAGCACAAAACGATTTTAGGATAGCTTTAAAGCTAGTGTAAAATGACGTTTGCTTCATCATTTTCAGGGCCGAAAGGAATTAGGGGAAAGCATCTTGTTTTAAAATGCGGCTATGAATCATCTAAGAGGGGGAAGTGAAGTGGCAAACAAAGAATTGAAAAGAGGTTTAGAAGCACGTCATATTCAAATGATTGCTTTAGGCGGAACAATTGGTGTTGGTTTATTTATGGGGTCAGCCAGTACAATTAAATGGACAGGTCCGTCAGTAATGCTTGCTTATGCAATTGCAGGTATTTTTATCTTCTTCATTATGCGTGCCATGGGAGAAATGTTGTATATGGAGCCAAGTACAGGCTCATTTGCGACATTCGGTCATAAGTATATTCATCCGCTAGCTGGTTATATGACAGCGTGGAGTAACTGGTTCCAGTGGGTTATCGTTGGGATGTCAGAAATTATCGCGGTTGGAGCGTATATGCAATATTGGTTCCCGGATTTACCAGCTTGGATACCAGGTATAATTGCCATGGTCATTCTTGGTGCAGCTAACTTAATTTCTGTTAAGTCATTTGGTGAATTTGAATTTTGGTTCGCGATGATTAAAATTGTTACGATTCTATTAATGATTATTGCGGGATTTGGTCTTATTTTCTTCGGAATTGGTAACGGTGGAGAAGCGATTGGTATATCTAATCTTTGGTCAAATGGCGGTTTCTTTACAGGTGGTTTTTCAGGATTCTTCTTTGCATTATCACTTGTAGTTGGAGCATATCAAGGTGTGGAATTAATCGGGATTACTGCTGGTGAAGCGAAAAATCCGAAGAAGACACTTACAAGAGCAATTCAAAGTACAATTTGGCGTATTTTAATATTCTATATTGGTGCTATTTTCGTTATTGTAACTGTGTATCCGTGGGATCAATTAAGTACAATTGGTAGCCCGTTCGTAGCGACTTTTGCGAAAGTTGGTATTACGGCAGCAGCTGGACTTATTAACTTCGTTGTAATTACAGCGGCAATGTCTGGTTGTAATAGTGGTATTTATAGTGCTGGACGTATGCTTTATACGTTAGGGATAAATGGACAAGCACCAAAATATTTCACAAAACTTTCTGGAAATGGTGTACCTTTATTTGGTACAGTTGGCGTAATTATCGGTTTAGCGGTTGGTGTTGTATTAAGCTATATTGCACCGAAAAACTTATTCGTATATGTATATAGTGCGAGCGTACTTCCTGGTATGGTACCATGGTTCGTCATTTTAATTAGTCAAATTCGTTTTAGAAAAGAAAAGGGAGCAGAGATGAAAGATCATCCGTTCAAAATGCCATTTGCTCCTGTAACAAACTATTTAACGATTGCCTTTTTAATTATGGTATTAATCGGAATGTGGTTTAACGATGATACTCGTATTTCACTAGTTGTAGGTATTATTTTCTTAGCTATCGTTACAATTAGTTTCTATGCTTTTGGAATAGGGAAGCGAGCTCCGTTAGACGTTCAAAACAATAAAGAGATTTCAAGTAAATAAAGAAAAGGCTGTTCATCTGGAACAGCCTTTTCTTATTGTTGATATAATTTGATTTGTGATAGATATATTTGAAAAATCGTTGATATATTGTACGTTATGATAGATATATTTGAAAAATCGTTGATATATTGTACGTTATGATAGATATGTTCGAAAAATCGTTAATATAATTTCACATACTATCTGTCACTATCATGATTAAAATTTCTCTAATACGATTTTCCCGATGGTACGTCCACTTTCAAGTAGTGCATGTGCCTTCTTTAAGTTTTCAGCGTTAATCGGTGTTAATGTTTCATTTAAGGTAGTCTTTAAAATGCCTTCATCTAGTAGTTCGCTTACTTTATTTAATAGTTCGTGCTGCGTAATCATATCGCCAGTTTCATACATTGCTTTTGTAAACATAAACTCCCAAACGAGTGTAGCACTTTTACTTTTTAAAATACCCATTTCAAGAGGGTGTTCATTTTCTACGATAGAGCAAATTTTGCCTTGTGGTTTAATAAGGTCACATATTGCTTGCCAATGTTGATCTGTATTGTTTAAGCAGAAAATATAATCTACATCGCTGAATCCAAGGCTTTGTAATTGCTCTTTTAAAGGGGCATGATGGTCAATTGTATGGTCAGCTCCAAGCTTTTTAACCCAGTCTATCGTTTCGCCGCGGGAAGCAGTTGCAATTACATTTAGTCCAGCCCATTTCGCCAGTTGAATTGCAATTGAACCGACACCACCAGCTCCGCCGATAATTAAAATGTTTTTAAATGAGTTCGTATCTTTTTTAGTATGATCAATGCCTAAACGTTCAAATAAACCTTCCCAAGCTGTAATCGCTGTTAAAGGAATTGCGGCAGATTCAGCATCATTTAACGTTTTTGGTTTCTTACCAACGATTCTTTCATCAACTAAATGATATTCACTATATGTACCTTGTCTCGTAATGCTTCCAGCGTAAAACACTTCGTCGCCTTCTTTAAATAACGTACAACCTTCGCCCGTTTGTACGACAATACCACTCGCATCCCAGCCGAGTATTTTTGCTATATCTTCTTTTTTATCTTTCGGAGAGCGAACTTTTGTATCAACTGGATTAACGGAAATTGCGTTAATTTTAACGAGTATATCTCTTCCTGTAGCAACAGGTCTTTCAACTTCAATATTAATTAAACTGTTTTCTTCTTCAATAGGTAAGTATTCATGTAAACCAATTGCTTTCATTTCTATTCCCTCCATTAAAGTAAGAGTCATTTACTCTTTTATTATAGATGGTGAAATGCCATTATGTAAAAAAAGTACACTCTTTTTTATTTATGCTGGTATGAAAGTGTGGAAGGAGTTTATTTCTAAAAAGCAGAATTTTTTATTGTGTTACTTTATCTTAAATTAAATGTAAAGGTGGATACATAATGACAGTAAAAAAGCTTTATTTCATCCCAGCAGGTCGTTGTATGTTAGACCATTCTTCTGTTAATAGTACGCTCACACCGGGAAATTTATTGAACTTACCTGTATGGTGTTATCTTTTGGAGACGGAAGAAGGGCCTATTTTAGTAGATACAGGTATGCCAGAAATTGCGGTTAATAATGAAGGTCTTTTTAACGGTACATTTGTTGAAGGACAGATTTTACCGAAAATGACTGAAGAAGATAGAATCATAACTATTTTAAAGCGTGCAGGGTATGAGCCAGATGATCTCCTATATATTATTAGTTCACATTTGCATTTTGATCATGCGGGAGGAAATGGTGCTTTTTCGAATACGCCAATCATTATACAGCGTGCTGAATATGAGGCGGCGCAATATAGAGAAGAATATTTGAAAGAGTGTATATTGCCGCATTTGAACTACAAAATTATTGAAGGGGATTATGAAGTGGTACCTGGTGTTCGGTTATTGTATACACCAGGACATTCGCCAGGGCATCAGTCACTGTTAATTGAGACAGAAAAATCCGGTCCGATATTATTAACGATTGATGCATCTTATACGAAAGAGAATTTTGAAGATGAAGTGCCGTTTGCAGGATTTGATTCAGAATTAGCTTTATCTTCAATTAAACGTTTAAAAGAAGTTGTGGCGAAAGAGAAACCAATTATTTTCTTTGGTCATGATATAGAGCAGGAAAAGGGATGTAAAGTGTTCCCGGAGTATATATAGTGCAAAAAGTCATGAGCTCGCGTGCTCATGACTTTTTCGTTTAAATAATTTTTTTAAATAAATTATAAACTTTTTTTGAACTATCTTCGTTTAACTGATAGTACGTAAGGTTTACATCATCAGGAGTATCTTGCTGAGCAATCATCACTTCGCTGTTGTGATGATCAACTACCCATATGAAATATTTTTTATAAGTTCCATCTTCGAAAGTAATCCACATATCACAATCTATTAAATCTGATCCTTCCTCATCCAATGTTAATTTGCCTTTTTTTGCGGTATTCATACTGTTAATAAACGTTTTTAACTCATCTGTTTTTGTGAGAAAGATATCCTTTTTTGTTTTAATTGATTCGACATGTATATCTTTTATTTCCTGTTTTCCTAAAAAAACAGGAGGCTCATTTGGATCTCGGGAGCTTGAAATAATAGTAGCTTTCTTTTTCGGCTTATTTGCAGTATACAGATCTTGAATAGATTTTCCCGAGTTTACAAACCATACAATTCCAGAAATAATTAATACGCTACCTAACAATAAAATAATTTTTTTAATAGGATTTTCTCCTCTCTATTACTTTGTGTGAAGAGCTTTTCTATTAATATATGATAGGTAAGCGTAAAGTATTATAGTTGAACTTGGTTATGCTTCACAGTTTTTATCGGGCGATCTATGAGTAAATTGTAAGTGAGCCCAATTAATACGAAAATGCCACCGATAACTTTACCGATAGAGAGTTCATTTGTCAGGAAGAAATCAATAATAGTCCCCGCAAATAATTGTCCGATAAAGATGAGTAATGTTAAATAAAAGGCTGATATTTTAGGAGTAATATAGTTGGATAATGAAATAACGATAACGCCTACTAATCCGCCTAAGTACACGGCGATAGGAATAGATTGCAACGTATGAATAGGGATATACAATGAATCTGAACTGAAAATTAAAAATAACATAGAGAAAAATAATCCAGTAATATAATTGAAAAACGTGCCTTCCCAGTTTCCAATTTCCTTTGCTAAATTCGCGTTAATAATTCTAGCAACGACGATAGAAACACCAGCTAAAATAGCGATCGTAATATATAACATATTTTTGCCCCCATTAATAAATTGTCATGATAATAATCCCAGAAGAGATGAATGCTAATCCAACTAGTTTTTTCTTTTCAAACTTTGCAACTTTCATTCCTAATAAGCCGAAATGATCAATAACGATGGAAGCAATAGATTGACCGAGTAAACTTAATGCGATCGTAATAGAGGCACCGAGGACGGAGAAACTTATATTATTAAAAAGAACAGTGAATACTCCAATCGCTCCAGCGCTATATAAAAAAATCGGAATACCTTTATCGAAATGAATTTTATGTTTGTTTAAGATTAAAATGAAGATAACTGCAATTAAACCGACGAGGTGAATGACAACGCTTGCTGTATACTTCCCAATTAACTCGGATAAAATTCCATTCAATGGGAGCATAACGGCGATGAGCACACCAATAAAGACAGAAAGAAAGTTATACAATGTAATATCCCCTTTATATTTCATATTTGTAATGACTGTATCATGCTGAAATTGTGTATTGTTATGACATATGTCATAGTGGAAGAAGAAAATTTTAATTACAATGGGGATGAGTTGTAAAGGTGGGGAACTATGAAGAAAGTATGTAATTCTATTAAACTAGCAGAGTATATGAAGAAAAATAATATTGATTCATTTTTTAGTCATGATATGAAGCCATATATGGAACTTATATTTTTTAAAAAGAATGAGTTTATTTGTAGAGAGAATGAAGAAATAGAGTATTTATTTTTCTTCGTTGAAGGAAAAGCGAAAGCGTTTAATACATTAAGTAACGGGAAATCTGTATTGCTATGTTTCTATGATAGTTTGCAGCTGTTAGGAGATGTTGAGTTAATTCATTCTCAAAAGACTGCTTCAAACGTACAAGTAATGGCAGATTCATATTGTGTTGCTTTACCTTTAGGAAAAGTGAGAAATCAGCTATTTCATGATGCGAAATTTTTAAGATGTATTTGTGGATCGTTAGCACATAAGTTAAATCGACTTTCAAAAAATAGTACAATTAATTTACTATATCCACTTGAAAATAGACTTGCAAGTTACATGTTAGCAGCAGGGGAACGAGCGGTGCAGCACGGAAATCGAATTGTGTTTAGTGGGAATTTAACGGAAACAGCTGAATTGTTAGGAACGAGTTATCGGCACCTATTACGTACATTAAATATTTTTTGTGATAAAGAGATTATAAAGAAAAACAATGGTTGCTTTGAAGTAGTGAATGTGGATGTTTTGAGGGAATTGGCTGCGGATGTTTATAAATAGGAGATGAAGTTATAAATGATTACACCTATATTTAGAATTTTTGATATTGAAAAAGCAAAACTATTTTACATAGGTTTTTTAAGATTTAAACTGGATTGGGAACATCGGTATGAGGAAAATATGCCATTATATATACAAATTTCGTTAGATGATACTGTGATACATTTATCAGAACATCATGGTGATGCCTCACCAGGTGGTGCGATTCGGATCAAAATAGATGATGTAAAGGATTATCATTCTGTATTATTAAGTAAAGAATATGCTTATTCGAAGCCGAATATAGAAAAAACACCTTGGGGTACAATTGAATTAACTGTGATTGATCCGTTTTTAAATAGAATTATATTTTATGAGGAAAAATTGTCGGAGTAGAAAGGATTCATATACAAATATTCATGGGTTAAGTAGTGTAGTTACGTGGTAAATGTAATGAAGAGTAGTTCATAAAGTAGTGAACTGCTCTTTTTCATGTTGTTAAACAGATTGAATTATTGAAAAATAAATCGTATGATAAAATACATGAACAAATGAGCATATATTCATTTGTTGTAAGGAGGAGGGAAAAGATGTTAGATGCAATCATTGTTGGAGCTGGTCAAGCGGGATTGACAATAGGATACTACTTGAAGCAGGCAGGATATAATTTTTTATTACTCGAGGCAGGAAACCGAATTGGTGATTCATGGAGAAATAGATATGATTCTTTGCGGCTCTTTACACCGAGTGAATATAGTAGTTTACCAGGTAGGATATTAAAAGGAGCAAGGAATGAATTTCCACATAAAGATGAAATTGCAACTTATTTAGAAGAATATGCAAGACATTTTCAATTACCGGTACAATTACAAACGGAAGTTCTAAAAATAAAGAAAGAAAAAGAAATATTTGAATTACATACTCCTACAGAAATTTTACAAACGAAAAAAGTTATTATCGCATCAGGTGGTTTTCAGCATCCATTTATTCCCTCGTTTTCAGAAAATCTTTCACCACATATTTTTCAAATACATTCATCACAATATAGATCATCATCGCAAATTCCACAGGGGAAGGTACTTGTAGTAGGTGGCGGAAATTCAGGAATGCAAATCGCAGTAGAACTTGCAAAAACGCATGAAGTTACGGTGTCTATTAGTCATCCCTTAACGTTTTTACCGTTACAACTTTTTGGAAAAAGTATTTTTAATCTGCTAGAAAAAGTGGGTTTATTGTACGCTGAAATAAATACAAAGAGGGGAAGATGGTTTCAGAAGAGAAAGGACCCTATTTTCGGTTTTGAAGGTAAGAAACTTATTCGTAATGGAGCAATCAAACTACAAGAAAAAGTAGTAAGTGCATCAGGAAATAACATTATGTTTCAGAATGGTGATATTTATAGTGCAGAAAGCGTTATATGGTCAACTGGTTTTGTTCAAAATTATAATTGGATTGAAATTGAACAGGCAGTGAATGAGAAAGGGTTTCCTAATCATATAAAGGGAGTTAGTCCAGTAAGAGGATTGTATTATATCGGATTGCCGTGGCAATCTCAAAGAGGCTCTGCGCTTATTTGTGGTGTAGGAAAGGATGCAGTATATTTGCTTTCTGAAATCAAAAAAATAGATCAGTAGCAATAACTACTGATCATCCATATGTACATGAATTAGGAGAGGTCAAACATTTATTAACTTTATTATAATAGATTTTCATAGAATTAAAAACTGAAAATTCAAATTTCATGTTGAGAAAGTTTTTTGTATCGAAATATATGAAAAAATAGGGATTTTCATCCCACATTAACGGACAGTAAGGCCTCCACTGATTAAAGTTTCACTTTATTAAAAGGAAAAATGATATTTATATTTTAGTAAATTATGATATAGTCTAAATAAGTGTGTTTTTCCATAAATGTAATTATTTTCATTGTAGTTTCGTTTATATAAGGGAAGGAGAAGTAATTATGAAGTTTGATGATCAACGCTTACTAGGAGTCCGATTAGGTTCTGTACTTGTGACAGAGGAAAATCAATATTTAGTAATTAAGAAAAAAGATCATTATGCACTATTAAATATACATAATTTAGAATGCACTCATGTTGAAGTGCAGTTAGAACATTTGGAAGAAATGTTACATGAAGATTTTCAGGAAAGTATAACGGAAATTATCGCACCAGAACATATAAAAATTGTTGCGAAAAATGTTATATAGATAAAGAAGCTGGAAGGAACAGCTTCTTTATTTTCATTATAAGGATAACGTTTTTACAACCTCACCAATGATCCCTTCCATTTGATGAACACCTAAATCGGAATTGGTCATAATAACAGCGCCATTCCCGCAGTATGGATAACAAACCATCATACATTGAAATCCGACGCCCCATCCGAGTGAATAAATCTGTAATTCTTCATTAGAATCATCTAGAAAAACACCTAATCCAGTCCATTTTGAGCAACCTTGAGGAGAAATCATGTCTAGTACTAATTTTTGAGAAAGTTTTAGTTTGCCCTTTCCTTGTAAGGAATGAATGATTTCAATGACTAAAGCTGATAAGTCAGTTGGTGTTGTCCAAATGCCTGAAGCAGCTGCGAATGGATAAAATGGAAATCTCTCATTTGTTACAGTTCTATCTTTATTATGGCCGCAAGCAAAAACATCGGTTTTATCTATGTCTTTTGGAGAGAAGAGTGTACTATTTTTCATTTGTAGTGGCTGAAAGATATATTCTTCAAGTAAAAGGTTAAATGGTTTTCCAGTTATATCTTCAAGTAGTAGTTCGATAATACAAAAGTTTGCATCAGAGTAGTGAAATTCACTTTCTGGTTTATAAGTTATTTCTATTGGTACTGAACAATATGATGTTTTACCAGCAAGGAGTTCAGATAAGTTTGGTCGCCCTTGTGCAAATGTAAAATGTTCAAAACTATTAGGAGGATCAATAATTCCAGATTGGTGACTTAATAAATTTCGCAGGGTGACTTTTTTCTGTGAGGTAAATAGATTGGTAGGTATGTTCCAAGATGTAAGTCTATCATTTACGTCTCCATCTAAATGTATGATTTCTTGATCTGATAACGTTAGTACGAGCATTGTAGTGATAAACTTACTAATAGAACAAGAATTAAATATAGAATTCGTAGTGACAGTTCTAGTTGTTCCAGATTCAAGTGTTCCGAAAGTAATCGCTTCGTCTAGTTTGCCGTCACGTATAACGGCAAGACTTAAACCTGCAACGGAATATTGGTTCATTTTCTCGTATATATTGTTACTTTTTAAGTTCATAGTGACTCCTTTCTTCAAAAAAGACAGAATGTTAGTTCTATTATACTATAGTGAATAGAGAGTGTGAGAGAAAAAGAAAAAACTTCATCGATCAAAGATGAAGTTTTTTAGTTAATTTGAAGTGAATGTTTTAAAAAATTTATCGCGGTACATGTACATAATCCATGAGGTTGTTATTAAAGAAATGATGATTTGTTTGTTTTTAATTGGTGCATTGAAAACAAGCCAACCCACTATATCAAATAATAAATGTAGCATGATTGAAAGAACTACAAATTGAAGTAACGTATTTAAAAATCTTTTCATAAAGTGTCCCCCTAAAATAATAGGTTTTATTAACAGTTTGATATAGTGGTATTATACAGTAAATGTTTCTTGTGGTAAAATTTACATAAGTTAGTGAAATAAAACAAATGAAAGTTAGTAAGGGGGAACATTCATGGAATTCTGGATGGTTATACCGATAGTAGCCTTAGGTTTCATTTATATCGCTGAAAAATTAACTACAATTGAAAAGAAAAATGATGCGCGTTTAAAGAGAATTGAAGATAGATTACAATTAATTACGAAAGAATTGGGAATTGTAGAAAGAGAACCTGAAATTAATAAAGAACTACGCCAGCTTGTAGAAGAAGGCAAAAAAATTACAGCAGTTAAGAGAGTAAGAGAAGCTTTTGGTTTTTCCTTACTAGAAGCGAAGCAATATGTTGATAAATTATAAAAAAGATCACCCATTTGGGTGATCTTTTTCACTGCACCATGCGTGTATTTACATAAGCCGCGATTATAACGTGTCCAATTATAATGATAGGAAATAAGATTTTGGCATTAGGAGTAGTGAAGACACTACCGATTGTCGCAATGACACCAGCAATTAAATTATAAAGACCTACTATTTTTGATAGTGTCACTTTATCAAGCACGCGGCGTTCGTTGAATCCTGATAAGAGGCAAGTGTATTGTTTTACTCCGATGAAATAAGCTAGTGCAAATGAAATGATTGCTACTATGAATAATGATGGTGAAGCGAAGAGAGTCATTGCAAACACCTCCGTTAATGGGCTATAAATAAATTATAGTCTGAATGTTATAATTTAACAAAATACAATTTTGATTTTAAATGTAATAGAAAAATGGAGTATTTGTAATGAGGGGAGATTAAGTATGAATATTGTGGAGTTTCAGATTGGGATGAAAAATTAACGAAGGAACTAATAGAAATGGTAGAAAAGAAATTTCAGAAGCGCGTAACGGATTTCATTATTACACATGCGCACGCTGATCGAATTGGCGGAATAAAAACGTTGAAAGAAAGAGGTATTAAAGCGCATAGTACAGCATTAACTGCAGAATTAGCAAAGAAAAATGGATATGAAGAGCCGCTTGGAGATTTACAAACAATTACGAGTTTGAAGTTTGGCAATACAAAAGTAGAAACGTTCCATCCAGGGAAAGGACGTACAGAAGATAATATTGTTGTTTGGTTGCCACAATATAAAATTTTAGCTGGAGGCTGTTTAGTGAAATCTGCGGAAGCAAAAGATTTAGGAAATGTTGCGGATGCATACGTAAATGAATGGTCTACATCGATTGAGAATGTGCTGAAGCGATATGGAAATATAAATTCGGTAGTACCTGGTCATGGAGAAGTAGGAGACAGAGGATTACTTTTACATACATTGGATTTATTAAAATAAGAAATTGTAGAAATACAAAAGAGAGGAGAAATAATTTTCTCCTCTCTTTCTTCTAACTATATTTAAATGCTGAATCTGTCGATTACGCCAGCATGTATTACTGAGATTTTAATTCCAAGTATACAAATACTAGAACTGTCATAATTGCTATAACAACGTAAGTAGCATCAAGCATTATAAGTGTTTTTAAAGTTTCAGTCATTCTAATTCACCCCTGTTATAAAAATATAACATGATCTTTTTATTGATTAGATAAGAGATCATAAAGATAAAATGTATATGAAATTTCTTAAGTAGTTTCTATATAAATATATCATATAAATAATGTAAGTAATGTTAAGATAGTGTAAATGTATTGTAAATAAAAAGCTTTACAATAAAGGCTTTAATAAAAAATGATAGTTCCTTAAAATAAAAAATACGCTATTCTTTCTATTGAAGGATAGAAAAGGATGGCGTTTTTGTATGTCTATTTTCATATGTGATGAATTGCAACTATTTGTATAAGGATTCAAAAAATTTTCGTTGTATATATTTCTCCAAATTAATTATTTAGCTATTTAAAAGTATCGAAAGATGTGTGCACACTAATGTACATTTTTTAGTGTCAATAAAAATATTATGTCAACAATATGAACTGTCACAAATCTTTATATATTATTGTGATTGATATCACATCACTTTTTTTCAATGGGTATTATGCTTAAGGTGTAATGAATGATTGGGAGAGGGTGGGATGATATGTTTTGTTATCAATGTGAACAAACGCCAACAGGCGGATGTAAAGTGATGGGTGTTTGTGGTAAGAATGAAACGATTGCGAGTTTACAAGATACGATTGTGTTTGGGCTAAAAGGAATTGCAGCTTATCGCACACATGCTGCTCAGCTAGGGTATACGGATGCATTTGTAGATGCTACAACACAAGAAGCTTTATATATGACATTAACAAATTCTAATTTTAACGAACAAGAGCATATTGATATGGCTATGAAAGTTGGGAAATCAGCTTTACGGGTGATGGAGTTATTGGATGAGGCACATACGAATCATTTTGGTGTGCCAGAACCTGTACAAATTACACAAAATCGTGTAGAAGGTAAAGCAATTGTAGTTACGGGCCATAATTTATTTGCATTAGAAGAACTATTAAAGCAAACAGAAGGAAAAGACATTAATATTTATACGCATTCTGAAATGCTACCAGCACACGGATACCCGCAGCTGAAAAAATATAAACATTTAAAAGGAAACATCGGTAAGGCATGGTATGATCAAAGACGCCTTTTTGAAAAATTTACTGGTGCCATATTAGCTACAACGAACTGTGTTATGCCAATTAAAGGCTCGTACTCTGATCGATTCTTTTCATATGACATTGCAGGTTTAGAAGGTGTACAAAAAATTGAAAATGATGATTTTACAACGTTAATTCAAAAAACGCTAGAACTTCCAGAAGTACATATGGAGTCGGATGAACAGTTAGTGACAGGGTTTCATCATAATACAGTATTATCATTAGCTCCAGAAATTATTGACGCAGTAAAAAAAGGGAAAATAAAGCGTTTCTTTGTTATCGCCGGTTGTGATGCACCGGGAAAAGGCGGAGAATATTATCGTGAATTAGCAACGTCACTTCCGCCAGAAACGGTTATTTTAACAACTTCTTGCGGGAAATTCCGCTTTAATGATGTGGATTACGGTGTTGTACCTGGTACGGAAATTCCGCGTTACATTGATTTAGGACAGTGCAATAATTCAATTTCTACAGTGAAAATAGCGGCTGCTTTAGCTGATGCTTTTCAATGTGAAGTGAATGAATTGCCAGTAAGTATTGTCCTATCATGGTTTGAACAAAAAGCGGTTGCCATTTTACTAGGGCTATTTAGTCTTGGGATTCAAGATATTCGCATCGGTCCAAAGGCTCCTGAATTTATTTCAGCTGGCGTGCTTGATGTATTACAAGAAACATTTGGTTTAAAACTAATTACAAATGCAGCAGAAGATATGGCTATGATGTTATCGTAACGGAAAAGATGTTTTCACTTAATTGTGGCTTTATAAATCATTTGTATGTGTGTGAGTAAACGAACATACATACAAATGATTATTAATAAAGAAAATTTGCTATATCTATAAATTTTATAATTTTATAAAGCTTTTAAAGTGTAACACCACATGCCCATCACCTTAAGATTTTAAGTATCCCCAAAACGAAATTTTTACATGAATATCTATAATTTCACCTCTTTTTCATTTGATTTGAAAATAAGCTTTCTATTTTTAAAAACCAACGATACCACCTCAAATTATATGAATAAAATCCATTCATTTATTAGGAAAATGGATTAAAAATAATAAGGTAGACTAAAAAGTAAAATATTATTTATGATAATCATTCTTTTATAAAATTCAAATTGGAAATAGCCCTACTCATTTTCAAAATGGAGGGGCTTTTTTTACTGTAAAATCAATATCTGCAGCTTATTTTTGTTGAAAAAATTCTCATTCTTATTTTGATAGTGATATGGGTACATATACATGCACATCAATCTTTTATTATGAAGTAGCCCTTGAATATATTGTTTTTTATTGACAGACATAAAAATGATTTATTTGCTGTATTGATAATTTATAGACGTTATAATAAAATGTTTATGTATATTTAAACTTAATTTATTTTTGTTTGGTTTCATTGGGAGGTTAGGCAGTGTTAATAACAATAAAATAATGGATATATCACCTGCAAAAAGAATGAAACCAATACGGAGAAGATGATTTCGTTAAAAATTTAAAAAATAAGCGTTATTAGCTCTTGAAGAAAAATGACTAGAAAAATTACAAGCATATGGAAAATAGGGTTATACAAAAAGTCCTAAAGGGGGACGGAATTATGGAGAAAAGAAAGTATTCAGTAACACCACAAGATCGAATGAATTATGTATTAGGTCTTTATTCTGCAGATCAACAAATTAATGCAGTTCTTTATTTTCCTGTAGGTATATCCAAGGAAATACTTGAAGAATCAGTAAGGATAACGTTGCAATTGCAACCAGTTTTGAACAGCCGGTTTGTAGAAAATGATATTCCTTACTGGGAGGAACATTCATCTGACACTAACTCATCTATTTGCTTTTTTGCAGAAGGAAATAATCAAGAACTTGAAATAATGGCAATAGATTTTATTAAAGAACCTGGTGATCGTATACAGGGGCCTATGGTTCAAACGAAATTATTACGGGGCACTACAACAGATATGTTAGTTGTGAAATTATCTCATCTATGTTCAGATGGTGCAGGAGTCAAGGAATATATTAAATTGCTTGGAACAATATATACGCACCTTTCATTGGGACGGTCTAAGAAGCAAATTATAAAGGAATTTGATGAGGGAAATGAGAGTTGTCGAGATCAATCACATGTATTCAAATACGCTGGAATATCGGACATAAAAAGTGCGTATCGTCCTAACCAAGAACAACAGGCATCGTTATGGTCTTTTCCATCTCAACCTAACAAAAATAAATTTCCCCAAATGTCCGTACGGCGATTGAGCCATGAGCAAACTCTACGTTTAACCCAATGGACAAAAGCACAACAGGCTACCTTGAATGATGTAATCATGACTGCATACTTCCGAGCTTTATCACATTTCACTGTGTATGCAGAACCTCGCACTGCAGAAAAAATGATTGGCTTGACAATTGATTTACGTCGATATCTGCCTAATAATACAACTGGTGCTATTTGCAACTTATCCGGTATGGAAATGCCAGTGATTAAAATGGAAGACGATGAAACATTTAAGCAGACTCTTGTTCGAGTTAAACAATCAATGGATAAAATAAAGTCTCAAAATCCAGGTCTTTCTTCAGCAGCAGGAATGGAGCTACTGGCAGAAATGAAGCTATCTACAGTGAAGGAAATGTATAATCAGCAATATGAAGAGGCTGTACAGATGGGGATGGCGTTGCCATTACTGACAAATTTGGGAGTGATCGCTGAGGAACCTATTCAGTTTGGTCAAATTCAAGCTGAGGACGGGTATATGGCATCACCTATTATGTATGCACCATTCTTTTCAATGGGAGTAAGCTCTTATAATGGAAGACTTACATTTACGATTGGTTATCATGCGCCGGATACATCAAAAGAAAAGGTAGAAAAATTTTTAGATAGTGTTGTGAATCAACTATCAGAAATAAAATAAAAGAGAATATAGAGAACAAATTTCTAACAGAATTGTATTTTAGGGGCTCGTATCATGTACGGATAACCTCTGGGAATTTTCTCTGACCGCACTTGCCTTTATGCTTTATATGCAATGGGAATGGTAGTGAGAAACAATTTGTATCGTGAAAAAACATGATATATCGGTATGAAAACAATAAAGCAGAGCTGATTTAAATTACACTTTGAATCAGCTCTGTTTTACTAGTTTGATGGCCCTTACAACAAAAAAAGGAGACTGTATCCGGTTAGGGTAAAGCGGATTTTTAATTTTTTTGAAAATAAAGTTGACATCCACAACTACTTAGTCATACAATGTAGTTGTAATAAGTAATACTGAATAGTGTAGTTTTACTCAAAAGCTATTCAGTAAAAATTCGCCTTAGTACTCTGTGATACTGAATATAAGTCAGACAGAATAGGGGGTAAAGGAGGATCAGGACATGGAAAATTTAACTGAAATGCTGAAAGGTTCACTGGAAGGGTGTGTGCTGGAAATCATTAGTCGCCGTGAAACGTATGGCTATGAGATTACCCGCCACCTGAATGATCTTGGGTTTACCGAAGTCGTAGAAGGGACGGTTTATACTATCCTCGTACGATTAGAAAAGAAAAAGCTTGTGAATATTGAAAAGAAACCATCAGATATGGGACCGCCTCGTAAGTTTTATTCATTAAATGAGGATGGCCGTCAGGAGCTTGAATTGTTTTGGAAAAAATGGGATTTTGTATCTTCAAAAATTAACGTCTTGAAGTCAAACTAGCCTCATAATATAAAATGTTCCGGCTCATATTTGGAGAGTTTCTAGTTCTGCTTTATAAAAAAGGAGGAAAATAAGATGTTGGAAATGTTTAAAAAATTAATTGGTGATAAAAAAGAGTACAAAATGATGATGGCACGTGTTGGAGCACTGCCAGAGGACTATCAGTTTGTGTTTAAGAAAATTCAAAACTACATGTGGAATTTCTCAGCGGGTAATGGAATGGATATGCTGCACATACAGTATGAGTTAATCGATTTGTTTGAAGCAGGTGCAGCGGAAGGCAGACAAGTGCTTGATATTACTGGGGAGGACGTGGCATCCTTTGCTGACGAACTAGTGGCAAACGCTAAAACGTATGTCTCCAAGTATCGTGAAGATTTGAATGAAAGTATTATGAAGAAATTGAGAAAAAAATAAATGCAATTAGTAATACCGACTGATTAGCTGGTTACAAATGTGAATTGCCGCCATCGCTATTCAGTTATATTTTTAAACCAGTACTAAGTAATACAGATTATCAGTGATACTAAATAGGTAGAGGTAAATAAATTATCTTCGCAAAACATTTTATAGGGAGGGAAAAAGTATGAGTAATGCAGCGATTTCTGTAAAAAGCTTGAAAAAATCCTTTAAAGACAAGGGAGTTTTAAAAGGGGTAGATTTTGAGGTGCAGCGTGGAGAAATTTTCGCGCTGCTAGGCTCAAATGGAGCGGGAAAGACGACAACGGTCAATATCCTTTCGACGCTAATGAAGCAAGATGATGGCGAAGTGAGTATTTGCGGTTTTGACGTCCAGCGACAACCAGATTATGTTCGTCAAAGCATCAGTTTGACAGGACAGTTCGCAGCTTTAGACGGCATGCTTACTGGAAGGGAAAACTTGATAATGATCGCTAAGTTACGTGGTGTTTCCAATCCCGCACAAGTTGCTGATAATCTACTTGCAAGATTTAGCCTGACTGATGCGGCCAACCAGAGGGCAGATCAGTATTCAGGAGGGATGAAGCGCCGGATTGATATCGCAATGAGTTTGATTGGGGCGCCAGCAGTTATTTTTCTCGACGAACCAACGACCGGACTTGATCCAGAAGCGCGGATCGAAGTGTGGGATACAGTAAAGGAACTTGCCGGTAGTGGTACAACTATTTTGCTTACGACTCAGTACTTGGAGGAAGCAGAACAACTGGCAGACCGTATCGCTATTTTGCATGGCGGAAAAATTATTACGACAGGTACTCTTGCTGAACTGAAAGAGATGTTCCCACCGGCAAAAGTGGAGTATATCGAAAAGCAACCGACATTGGAAGAAATATTCCTTGCGATTATTGGCAAAAAGGAGGAGATGTAAATGAAAAGTAAAACAGGTGTATTACTAGGTCGTTTAATGCGTAACATTATGCGCAGTCCGGATACAATTATTACAGTAGCAATTACACCGATTATGATGATGCTATTATTTGTTTACGTATTTGGCGGGGCTATAAAGACAGGAACGGATAACTACGTTAATTATTTATTGCCGGGAATTTTGCTAATGGCTATCGCATCCGGTGTAGCTTACACTTCCGTGCGACTATTTACGGATGTAAAGAGTGGGCTGATGGCACGTTTCATTACGATGCCTATTAAGCGCTCATCGATATTGTGGGCTCACGTTTTAACCTCTTTTGTTGCTAATGTACTTACTATCGTGGTGGTTATTCTTGTTGCATTATTAATGGGTTTCCGTTCCAGTGCTAATATTCTAGAGTGGCTCGCGGTAGCTGGAATACTTGGGATGTTTACGCTGGCGCTAACATGGCTAGCTATCATTCCAGGATTGAAAGCGAAGTCTATGGAAGGGGCGACTGCTTACTCGTACCCGCTAGTTTTTCTTCCATTTATTAGTTCGGCCTTTGTGCCTACCGAAACGATGCCAAAGATTGTTCGTGCGTTTGCAGAGAATCAGCCTGTAACTTCAATCGTGAATGCGATTCGTGCTCTTTTATATGAAGGAACTGTGGGTAACGATATTTGGATTGCACTCGCTTGGTGCGTAGGTATAATGGTCATCTCTTACTTTTTCGCCAGTAAAGCATTTAAACGTCAGTTAGGGTAAGAAACGAGATAAACGAAACCTTCAGGAATAATATATATTTAGAAAAGCACGGGAGATTTTCCGTGCTTTTATTATTTATCATGCTCTCATTGTAGTAAATGAAATGGTATTTAAAAATAGGATAATTATCCAGTGATAAAGCTTAATATTTGAGGCTCACTGCTTATGGAATGTATAAGCACACTCGTTTTTGTAAATCTGCTAATACTTCATCGGGTATTTCTTTGATTTTAATATCCTTCCCTAGAAAAAGCAGCCAATTTATTATTTCCATCACTTCATCGGGATTGTTAACATTGATAAAAGTTTTTAAAATGGCTGTGGATTGGTAAGGATTAGTATAAGATATTGAAATTTTTAAAGGATGGTATTTTTTGAACTGGGCAATTGCTGTCGGACCAAGTTCAAATACAAGGTTAATTGCTTCGTCCTTCTTACTTAGTTTTTCTAAAATCTTTTTCTTATTTAGCCTTTTGTTCGTCGTGTATGGTTCGATATTAATGAGATCATCGACAGGAAACATCATCTTCTTTTCTTCTTTTAAGTCAAACCCTTCAATAATCCAATGACTTTTTTCTTGATAAAGGTGTAATAGGTAAATTGGATAAGACTTGATTTTTTCTTCTTTGACAGTAATCAATAAATGTCTATCCAATAGAAGGATTTGAATGAGTTTTTCTAACATCGGATGGGGGAGGTCAGAAAGCTCAAGTAGATCGGGATTATGGGGGTTAGTCCCTTCAAAAAGTAAGAGTTGATTTAAAAGAACAAGGTCATCTTGTTGAGTTTCAGAAATGAGTCCTAGTAGTTTTTCGGCTAAAGATTGGCGACTCTTTAAATAGGGAAGTTGTTGATTTCTTGTAGCCATAAAGGCAATAAAAAGGGCTTTCACTTCATTATCAGTAAAGCGAACAACGGGCAGGATAGAGTTATGCATAACAAAATATCCACCAGTTCTTCCAACTTCAGCGACAAGTGGCATGCCCATAGCTTCAATTTCTCTTATGTCTCTAATAGCTGTCGATCGCGATATGTTAAATTCTCGTATGATTTCAGAAATTGTAAAGTGAGAGCGATTGTTGATATACCGCATAATTGTATTAATCCGTTCAACTTTTTTCATTAGAGTCTCCTAAACAGTATCATTTTTTGACATGATTTAAAGTTATTATAAACGTATCAGATGAAAAGATAAATCATTTGAATCATTTTAAAAGAAGGAAGGTTTTGAATATGAAAAATTATACGATTGAAGAAAAAGATAGCTTTATTGTGTTAGGTATTGGAACTGAAATTAAGAGTGACTATACAGACTTTGCTGGGATAAATAAAGAAAAGGAAGACTTTTGGTCGGCTGTTAAAGAAGATGGAAGGCTGGATACTTTAAAAGCTTTAGCTACAAACGAATACATTTTTTCTGTGAGTGAAGCGGTGAATAACAAGATGATGTATTATGCTGGTGTTATGACAGAGGCACAAATAGAAGAAGCATCTAGAGTAATCCAATTTCCGAAGGGAGAATACTTAGTAGTGAAAGGGGAAGATAAGACGGCTGAAGAGCTAAGTAATAAGCTGACTGGCATTGCCTTCGGTCAAGCTTTACCAGATGCAAAAGATTTTGCCTATGTTGGCGGGCCAAATACAACAGTTGAGATGGGACAAAGAAACGGCTTAGTATTTGGTGAAATGTGGATTCCGGTTGTTAGGAAGTAAAGTGATAAAAGGTACGAATATGGAAAGTAGAGGCTAACAATATTGAATTGTTGGCCTTTTTGATTTGAATATAATATTCATATACGACTACACAGTATGTTCTGATAAAATGGAATAAAAGGTAATTATTGTAAGGTGGTGGTGAGGTGAATAAAAAAAGGCTTTTTGAGCTATTCATAGTAACGTTTGTGTTTCTATTCCTTCATGTAAGTACATTTACTAATGAAAGATTTAACGATAAATTGGGATCCTTTACTTTCATTGTGCTCCTTCTTATGCTTTCTATTTACAGCGTATTTATAGAAAAGTATTTTGATGATATACAAAAGTGGATTCGAAATATTACATGTTGCTTTGCTTTATTCGTAGTGGTTTTAGTAGCTCTATGGATAGGTTATTTTTAGTCCTTACTTAAGAGAATGAGAAATATGTGATTACACTACATTCGATTCGATAATATGACTTAGCTGCATCGGTTTATATTAATCTTTTCTCTCCTCAATCATGATAAAATGTACAAAATGAGAATCCAATTTAATAGATATTATAAGAAAACCATCAATTTGATTATCCTTTTTCAAATTGATGGTTTTTATTTTTGAAATAAATATGTATTTTTTAAAAAAATATTTTTTGACCCCCATAAAACTATGTATTCCTCCGAATATGTATAGTGAAGAAAATAAATAGAAGAAAAATGACTATGAAAGAATATAGAAGCATTAATAAATTTACTAGATTAAGTGGGCATCCGAAATAAAAGGATGAAATTACCAATGATATAGAGAAGAGTTATTCAAGGATTGCAGATAAAATAGAAAAAGAATAAGCAAAACGAACGGTAGAAAATAAGAAAGTAGATAAAAATTAAAACTTAACTTTTGTGCCGAGAGAAAAGGAAAATCATTAAGAAAACGTTAGGAAAAGTTAGAATCGAAAAATATAACTAACAGCAAGAAGACAAGACCGAAGAAAAGTACCAAGAAAATCTGGTTAAATGGTCACTTGTGTAGTGGCCATTTTGCTATTTGAAGGAGGCTGGGAGATTACAAGTGTTGAGTTTAGTAATGAAGATCTTAAGAAAACCGAAAATAGAAGATATCGTATGTAACATACAAAACAACGAAGAAGACAAAGAAGCGTTTATCGTACAGTATCAGCCTTTTATTAGAAAATCAATCTCATCTGTCTGCCGCCGATATATTACAGAACAGGATGATGAATATAGCATTGGATTGTTTGCGTTTAACGAAGCAATTGAACAGTATTCATATACAAAAGGAAAATCCTTTTTAGCGTTTGCTGATCTTCTTATAAAAAGAGATGTAATTGACTATATACGTAAGGAGTCTAAACATAACTTTGTCTTTTTAAAAGAAGATGAGCAAGAGGAAATGTTAGAAATGCAAGTATCGCTTACGGAGTATATGAAAGAGATGGAAAATAGTAACCGTAAGGAGGAAATTCTTCATTTTCAAAGTGTGCTAGCTGAGTTTAAAATCACATTCTCAGAGCTTGCTAAAGAATCTCCTAAGCATCGTGATACACGTGAGCACTTAATAGAAATTGTAAAAATTATTATAAAAGAAGAGGAAATGATGGAAGAGCTGTTCCGAAAGAAAAAGTTACCGCTTAAACATATAGAACCACGTGTTAGGGTAAGTCGTAAAACGTTGGAACGACATAGAAAATACATTATTGCAATGTGTATTATTTTTGCAAACAACTATACATATATTCTGGATTACATAAGAGGGGAAAAGCATGATGAATAAAGGAATTGTGATGGATATAAAAAAGCATAGCGTAGTTGTTTTAACACCAAATGGAGAGTTTATTACGTGTAAAAGAAAAGGGGATTCTTGCATAATCGGGGAGGAAATCTTATTTGATGAGCAAGAACAAAAAGCATCGCATTTTTCGATCCCTTCCTTTTTAAAACCTGCATCAATACTTGTTGTTTGTTTTCTATTTGCAGTGCTGTTTTTCTACAACCAACCAGAAGAAAAAGTATTTGCTTACGTCTCAGTTGATATAAATCCAAGTTTAGAGGTGAGCGTAACAAAGGATTTTCGTGTTATAGATTTGCAGGCTTGTAATGATGATGGAAGGCGTATTTTAAAAGAATTGAAGCAATGGGAAAATAAACAATTGCAAGAAGTAATACGTAGGATTATAAAGCAAAGTCAAGAGGATAAGTATTTAACGAATGATAAGCAAGTTATGCTAACAGCTGTTGCAAAGGACAAGGCACTAGAACCACAGTTGGAAAAGGCGATGAAAGAATTAAAGAAAGAATATGAGCTAAAACATATTACAGTTGAATATCAAAGTAGCACAATGCAAGTACGAGAGAATGCTAGAAAAGCTGGAATTGGCACAGGTGTCTATATAAAGCAAGAGAGTGAGAAGAACAAATCGGTTACGCCTCCTGCCACGCCGTCTAATCCGGTGGAAAACGAAGAAGAGATACAATTGCAGCCGGAGTCATCTCCTGATGCATCACCGGATTTGTCTCCCGTACAAGAAAAAAAATATGAGAAGCCAGAGCATAAAGAACAAAAGAAAACAGAAGAACAGCCATCGAAGCAAATAAAAGAAAACAATGGAAGAGGATCCCAGCAAGAAAATAGAGGGAATCAACAGGAGAATAACAGTAGAGAATCTCAACAGGGAAATAATGGGGACCGACAAGGGAACAATGGAAGAGGATCTCAACAAGGAAATAATGGGAATCAGCAAGGGAACAACGGAAGAGGATCTCAACAAGGAAATAATGGGAATCAGCAAGGGAACAACGGAAGAGGATCCCAACAAGGAAATAATGGGAATCAGCAAGGGAACAACGGAAGAGGATCTCAACAAGGGGATAATGGAAATCAGCAAGGGAACAACGGAAGAGGATCTCAACAAGGAAATAATGGGAATCAGCAAGGAAACAATGGAAGAGGACCCCAGAAAGAAAATGGTGGAAACGAGCAAGGGAACAATGGTAGGGGGTCTCAACAAGAAAATAGAGGCCACCAGCAAGGGAATGAAAAGAAGAATCAATAGAATATGGAAGTGAGAGATTCATTTCAAAGCTAAAAGGATTTCTCTCGCTATTGTGGGCAGTAAAACTCCCATCTCAAAATTTGGCTTGGGCAAAGAAGTTAGGTGGGAGTTGGGCTGCTTGTAAATGAGGGCTGATTAAAGTTGCACTTTATTATTCTATAGTTCTATTAAGAAGGAGTATGTGAAAAATATAATGGAGAAAAACATTCAACAAGAGAAAGATAAAGAAAAACCTGTTTTTTATGATCCGAAAGGAAGGAGAAACATAGCCTTTATTTGGTTTCTATGTATCTCAATAGTTAGTGTAGGTGTTGTATTTTATTTTTTCTTTCAAAGTATTTTTTCAACACCAGAAATTCCAAACATGAATCCTACTGTAAAACAAGATACGAAACTTGTACCAATTAATCAAAAACTTAGTGAGGAGCAGTTAAAGAACGAAGAATTCAAGCCAAATACCGAAATGAAGGATAATAAAAATTTGGTGAATTCGACAAACGATAGTAAACAACCTAAAGAAGTGTATGGTTTTTATGTAAACTGGGATGAAAATAGTACCGCTTCTTTAAAAGAAAATATCGATTCATTAACCACGTTAGTACCAGAATGGTATCATTTAAAAGAAGATTTAACGATTAGAAGTGAGATAAAACCTGAGATAGTAAAACTAGCAAAGAAAAATCATGTGAAAATTATGCCGTTACTTACTAACTATACAGAAAAAGCTTCTGGCCCTGATAGTGAGCTTATCCATAAGTTACTGAATTCGCCGAATGATGTGAAGACGAAATTTATTAATGATTTAGTAAGCCAAGTTAAAAAGAATCAGTTTTCAGGTATTAATATTGACTTTGAGGCCGTACCTGAAAGTGATAGAGAAAACTTAACAAATTTCATGAAAGAAATTACTACGGTCTTTCATAAACATGATTTGCTCGTTACACAAGATGTTCCAGCTAATGATAAGGCTTTTGATTATGGTGCGTTAGCAAAAATAATAGATCGTATGATTGTAATGATGTACGATGAGCACTATGGAGCGGGGGAACCAGGACCAATTGCTTCAAATAAGTGGTTCCAACATACATTGAATGAACTGAATATTCCGTCTAATAAACTTATAGTTGCTTTCGGTAACTACGGATATGATTGGGAAATAAATAGTAAAAAACCTGCGAAGTCTTTAACTTTTTCAGAAGTTATGACAATGGCGAATGATTCCAATATGAAAATTCAATGGGATAACATGAGTGGAAATCCTTATTTTAGATATAAAACAGGAGAGAAAGAACATACTGCTTGGTTCTTAGACAGTGTTACTCTCTATAATCAAGTGAAAATCGCAATGGACAACAATGCAAAGGGGTTTGCGTTATGGAGATTAGGAGCAGAAGATCCTACAATATGGAAAGTTTTAAAAAATCCGATTGAGGCACAAAAAAATCCTAATGTATTACATAAAATCACTAGTTTAGATGAAGTGAATTATTCTGGACAAGGTGAAATTTTACAGATTGAGAATGAAAAGCAAAATGGATTGAGAGATTTTAAAGTAGGTAAAGATGGTTATCTTACAGATGAAGTATATCAATCTTTACCATCTGCATACGAAGTGCAACGATATGGAAAACCGAAAGGGAAACAAGTAGTATTAACATTTGATGATGGACCAGACCCGAAATATACGCCAGAAATTTTAAATATATTAAAAGAGAATAAAATAAAAGCTGCTTTTTTTGTCCTTGGTGAAAACGCACAACTAAATCCTAGTATTGTAAAAAGAATATACGATGAAGGGCATGAAATTGGCAATCATACTTTCAAGCATCCTAACGTAGCTGATACGTCTTTACTACGAACAAAAGTAGAACTTAATACGACGCAACGTCTGATCCAGGAAATAACTGGGCATTCTACAGTTTTGTTTAGGCCACCATACGAAGCGGATGCTAACCCGGATTCCTCAAATGAAATAGTGCCTATTTTACGGGCACAAAATATGAACTATACAATGGTAGCAGAAAAAGTGGATCCTGAGGACTGGGCAACACCATCAACTAATGAATTAGTAAAGCGTGCTCTTAATCCCGTTTATAAGGGAGAGGGAAATATTATTCTTCTCCATGATGCGGGAGGGAATCGTACCCATACGGTAGAGGCGTTGCCGATCATTATTAAAGAGCTTAAAAAGCATGGATATAGTTTTGTAACAATTTCAGATTTAATGAATAAAGAACGAGATGAAATTATGCCCCCAGTTTCTTCTGAGGGTGAGCAATATTTACTTTACAATAAAGCTGTCTTTTCAGGGGCGGGATACTTTAAACATATATTAACAACTATTTTTTATATTGCTATTGGATTAGGGATTTTTCGATTCTTATTCTTAATTTATTTTGCATGGAAGCAAAAAAGAAAAACGTTATCTCGCTCTATTAATTCGTCCTACCAACCTTTTGTTAGTGTTGTCATAGCAGCATATAATGAAGAAAAGGTGATAGCTAAGACAATTCGCTCAATTTTGGATAGTAAGTATGGAGAATTTGAAGTTATTGTTGTGGATGACGGATCGACAGATGGTACGTCAAAAGTAATGCAAGAAACATTTTATAAACACCCTAAAGTTCGTTTCATTCAGAAAGAAAACGGCGGGAAATCATCGGCAATGAACCTAGGGTTTCAACAATCTCGAGGAGAGATTATTGTCACTTTAGATGCGGATACTATTATTGCGCAAGACGCCATTTCTCTAATGATTAGACACTTTGAAGATCAGAATGTAGCAGCAGTTTCAGGTAATGTTAAAGTGGGGAATAGACGAAATTTGTTAACTACTTGGCAACATGTTGAGTATATTACAGGGTTTAATTTAGAACGTAGAGCTTTTGATGAGTTAAATTGTATTACAGTTGTTCCAGGAGCTATTGGGGCGTGGCGCAAGAAGAATGTAGTTGAATCTGGATATTTAAGCGAAGATACATTAGCAGAAGATACGGATCTTACTATTACATTTTTACGTCAAGGATATAAAATTGTATATGAAGAAAAGGCCTATGCTTTTACGGAATCACCTGAAGATGTGAAAAGTCTCATTAAACAGCGATATCGTTGGTCATATGGTACACTCCAATGTCTTTGGAAACATCGAAAAGCAGTGTTTCATACAAAACATAAAACGTTAGGATTTATTGCATTGCCTAACATGTGGTTATTCCAATATGTTCTGCAATTCATTGCTCCTTTTGCAGATATTTTAATGATTATGGGGCTGTTTGGTAGCAATCCGCTAAAAGTGTTAGGGTTTTATCTTGTATTCTTTTTATTAGACCTTTTTGCATCTCTGTTTGCATTTAAATTAGAGAAAGAGGACCCTAAACCGTTAGTGTGGTTAATTTTACAACGCTTTATTTATCGTCAATTTATGACTTATGTTGTCATTAAATCTATATTCTCATCTATTCGAGGCGTAGCGGTAGGATGGAATAAACTAAAGAGAATGGGGAGTGTTAAACATTCCACGGAACATAAGGAGGCATCATAAGAGAGCAGACTATCTGCTCTTTTTTTCATTGATTTTAGTTAGTTGAATGTAGAGTTGTAGCATAAAAACTGCTGCTTCTATAACGAGATTCCTATTCATCATTAATAGTGAGACATTATGTTAAGCTAATCTTTTAGTTTTGGATTAAAGTTTTTTTATATTTTTTTAAAATGACGGACACAAAAACGCATATACCTTCGAATTATATATATGGATAACATAAATATGTATATAAAAAGGGGAGAAATAAGATGAAAGAAAAAAAAGAAATGTTTCAAGAAATCGCTGAGGTGTTAAAGGTATTGGCGCATCCAGTTCGTCTATCTTTAGTAAAAATAATGCTTGCAAAAGGTCCTACTAATGTAACAACAATGTATGGGGATTTGGAAATGCCTCAAAGTACAATTAGTCAACATTTATCTAAACTAAAAGCTGCTAAAATGGTTACAGGTACTCGGAAAGGATTAGAAATTTATTATGAGGTAACTGACAATCGCACAAAATCAATATTAGCATGTTTAGTTTAAATGCTGACTTCTAGACGTCAAAATTAAGAAGAGGATAGGAAAGCAATTCTATGGAGAGAGTTTTTAAGGTTTTTACACAAGTGAAGATCTGAAGTAAAGTTCCTTAATAAATAAAATAGTTGTTTGAAAATATGGTATAAAATGGAATTTTTATACCATATTTTTTAATATCTGTAATAAAAGGAAGAATGTTTTGGTTTCAATTTATACGCTATCTTTATAAATTTTGATTACCTTAAACGTTTGACAAACTAGCAATAGGTCTGGAGTCAAAGTAAGTCCACACAGGCTTAATTCCTAAGTGGAAAGATCAACATGCTCAATATGCAAAAAAATATAACTTAAATCCTCTGCATCCTAGATTTTGCAAAATTACTTGTTACCTTATTTATTAAAAAAATCAATTAAGGAACTATTTAGTGAAAATAAATTGTTCAGTTAAAGGTGCATTTTATAGAATGTAAGGAAAGGTCTCAATTTCAGTAGACACGTGGATTCGCATACTGATAGAATAAGCGAAAATATAATAAAGGTGGAATGGATTTGAGAAAAAGGTTAGGATGCTTACATGCCCATTATTCAAATATAGAATATATAGAAAAGGCACTTACCTCATTTAACATTGAATTAATCCATTTTGTTGACCCGGCATTAATGTATCAGGTTACATCCAATGAAAAATTTCAAGAATCAGATGCTCAATTTAAAGTTAAAGAGCAAATAGAATGGATTGCTCAATGTAATGTTGATGCTATCCTTATTACTTGTACAAATTATATTGCAATTTTACATGAAGACCAAGACTCAATATCAGTGCCAATTATTAAAATTGATGTACCTTTCTTTGATTACATATGCAATATACAGCAACCTCAGACAATTGTTTTTACAAATCCTGCAACTGTTGAAGGCACAGTAGAACGTCTTAAACATCATGCTAATAGCCTTCAAAAATCTTTAGATTTAGAGGTTGTTGTCATAAATAGTGTTTTTGAATTGATAATGAAAGGACTAAAAAAAGAATACAACCAAGAAGTTACAAAGTTCTTAAATCAAATCATTAAAGATGAAAAGAAATTTATCTCTGTTGCTCAATTATCTATGGTTGATGCATCTAAGCAAGTTGAGTATAAAACATCTAAGACTATTATTACTCCATTGAATACATTGGTATCTTACATTGTTAATAAATTAAAATTAGAGAAGAAAAATTAGTGGTAGAAGACAGAGGATTTGGAATTATGTATGGCTTTCTATCAATTTTCCTCGGGTTAGGTACTGTTATCTTACATAATGTTTGGACACTTAATTGGCAGGGACTCATTACACTTATTGCATGGCTCGCACTATTAAAAGGGATTTATGTAATTGCATATCCTGAACCATCCAAGAAAACCGATTTTGAAGTAAGAGTACTATCTACTCGTATAGTGCTTGCTATCCTTGGTGCTTTATCTTTATGGATGCTTTTCATACTTTATATGAAATAGAGACAAATATTTTTGATCATGGGAGTATATAGGTGAGGAGTTTTGGGTAGTCCTTTGGAACGAGATTTTATAGTTAACTGTAAATATAGTGTTTCTTCCCTTGTAGATATGTTTTTATAAATAGTGAGATGGGCAAAACGAAAAGAGTCCTAAATAAATAGGATTCTTTTCGTTTTATAAAAGTGAACTTATTTTGTATCACTAATACAATGGATGATTATTTTTCCGGACTATTCGCAGTTATCTATCTTGGTATACTCAATGGTGGCTATGTGACCATCCGGTCGAATCAAAACGGTATCTATATTTTTTAACTTGGAATCTTGTATTTCTCCTATTATCACCTTTATGTGTGAATCAATATTTATTTTATTTATCTTATCTATATAAGTAGGGTGTATTAATAAAATAAATTTACCATCCTGCATTAATTCAAAGAGTTTATAACTTTTCTTATTTAGAGAAGAAATAGTGAGGTTTGTACATCTTTTTCCTATCAATGGATGCCTTTCTGTATCGTGCATCGACGAATACATTATCCCTAAGCCACTTACTCTTTCAGATAAATCTTGATTTATCTCGGGGTATGTAAGTAGGTACGAAAATAAATCCCTCAATTCCATTCCTGCGTTTGAAAAGTTTATCATTAATTGTTCTTGCGCTTGTACTTCCTTGAAAAATTGTTTTCCCACAGCATGTCTTTCAATATGATAACTTTCTAATAGGCTTTCATATTTTTTTTGTTTTATTGCGAGTCCTAATTTCCAGCCTATATTAAAAGCATCTTGTAGACCTACATTCAAACCTTGTCCTCCAGCAGGGAAATGAATATGTGCTGCATCCCCTGCTAAGAATACACGCTTATGTTGATAAGTATTTGCTAGTTTGGTTGCATTGCCAAAACGAGAAAGCCATATTGTGCTCTTAATTTGAAGATGTTCACCTGTAATACTATAAATACTATCTATAAACTCTTTTTCTGTAACAGCAACATGAACAGGTATTGTCTGATTCTTAGGATCAACAATTGCAAAACGAAATACATCAGTTGTAATAGGTACCATCATTAATATCCCATTTATATTAGAAGTAGATAAAAATGGAGTATCTGGTATATCTTCTAAAATAACATCACCTAATATAGCAGTAGTTGTTGTGTTTGTTCCATTAAACGGTATATTTGATAACTCACGAACTATACTTCTTGCTCCATCAGCTCCTATTACATATGGAACTTCTATTTTATATATTGTTTCTCTTTGTTCTATTTCTAGTTGTACAAATGTTTCATATTGTTTTAAGTCTTTCACAGTATGCCCGCGTTTAATGACTACACCTAATTCTAATGCACGTTCTTCTAATATTCCTTCTGTAATAGATTGGGGAATAAAAAGTGTATACGGAAAATCAGTATTTAAATTTTTAAAGTTTAATCTTGTATCTAAGGCAGCAAAATGACTTGTATTTAATTTCTTTCCTCTAGCTAAAAATCGATCTGCAATACCTCTCATAGCCATCAATTCTAAGGAGCGGGGGTGTAGTGTGAGTGCTCTAGAATTTCGTACCCGGTCTAATCTTCTCTCTAAAACAACAACTTTTACGTCTTGGATAGCTAATTCACATGCTGCCATAAGTCCAACTGGACCACCACCAACTACCGCTACATCATAATAATTGTCCATATCATGCCCTCCATTTATTTAATTGTTTAAGAGCTAATGTGAAAAATTGTAAATAGATTTATAAATGTTATCTATTGTACATATATAATTATACTTCATTTTGGTTTCCGAGGAAACTAAAATGAAGTTCCTAGGAGAAGTTTACTTAGTAAGTGTGTAGTTAAAGCTATATAGCGTGTCTGCAGCTTCTTCTGCTTGTACTATTTTTGCTAAAAATGCTACTACTGTAGTTCCATATGGGAGTTGTAAAGGTCTTTCTGCTATTCGTAGTTTTAATGAAGTAGTAGTGGTTGTAACTCGACTTCAAATAATTCGCTTTCAATTTCATTAAGTGCATACATTGATACAGGATGTGGAGAGGTATTAGATAAGACTTGTGATGAAAGGAGTTCTCCTGATGAGGAGTAAAATGTAACAAACACTTGTGAAAATGGAGGGACCATAATGATTACACGGTCAGTTTTTTGTAACGTATTAACCAACTCCAAAATAATATAGTTTTATAAAAATCAAAAAACAATAGATAAATATAAAGATATTATTATGGGTACTTTTCCAATAGTGAATTAAGCAAATTAATAAACTCTTTATTTTATTGTAAATAGTTTAAGAGCACACAAATATGCGTGCTCTTAGAATAGAAAGGTAGTTTTCTATGAGTAGGGAGTCCCCATACAATAAAATATGCTTGTCCAATTTAAATGTGAGAAGTTTTTTATAAAAATTCTATTTGGTAAGTCTATGTGAAAAATCACCTTGTACAGGAACTCTTTGCAAAGTATTTTGTCTGCAGTCATGATTATTAAAGTTGATGAGAGCTGTTATCCGAATAATAAAACCACATCTCAAATTGTTGACTATATGTCTAACAACTAGGATGCGGTTCAATGAATAAAAAGTGTCCGAATAAAATATAAGGTAAAAAGTATAGGATACTTTTGTTATAAAGAGTATTTGTAGATGAATGTTATTGTTTTTTACTTTTGAAAGATTTGGGCTTCTAAATTACGAGTTGTTGGAGTACCTCTAATATAAAATTTCAGTAGAAATATTGAACTACTAATATGAATGTAGAAGATTTAATAAAGACGGTAATGTTCTTTTAGTCATGTAATCTTTTCATTTGATGATCTTTTCCCCATTCACATAGTTCATCCATAATTTGCATTAAAGATTTCCCGTATTCGCTTATTGTGTACTCAACCTTTGGTGGTACTTCTTGATATACAGTACGATGGATAATCCTATCAGCTTCAAGTTGGCGAAGTTGTTGAGTTAGAACTTTTTGCGTAATGTTTGGGATTTCTCGTCGGATTTCGTTTGTTCGCATTTTTCCATCCATCAACACACATAAAATATGAACTTTCCATTTTCCGCCGATTACATCGAGTGTCGTTGCAATTGGGCAGTCTTCATTTTGATTCATATAACACCTCCACAGGTACTTTAAGGTTCCTATAGCACTTTAAAGTACGTACTTTTCAATTATATGTGACTCACTCATACTAATACGTAAAGGGTTGAATAATTTATAAAGGGGATGAAAAATGATGAAAACACTTGTAATTGTAGCACATCCTGATATTGAAAAATCAAAAATTAATAAAAGATGGATTGAAGAACTTGAGAAATATTCGGATGAAATTACGGTGCATGAATTGTATAAAGTGGCACCGAATTGGGAGTTTAATGTGGAAGAGGAACAAAAGCTGTTAGTAGAACATGACCGATATATATTTCAATTTCCTCTCTACTGGTACAGCTCACCACCTTTATTGAAAAAATGGTTCGATGATGTATTAACATATGGGTTTGCATACGGATCACAAGGAGATAAAGTGAAGGGAAAAGAATTTGGTGTAGCTATTTCTATAGGTGGATTAGAAAAAGACTATGAAAATAGTGGGATTACAATGGATGAGTTGACGAAACCATTCCAAGCTACATGCTTATATACAGGTATGGAATTTATACCTTCCTTTTATTTATATGGTGCAGAATATAAACTAAGTGATGAAGAGATTGATAAAAGTGCACCTGAATATGTGCAATATGTGATGAACAAGAAGTATTCTAATATATAATGAAAAATAGCCATTTACTTGTGAAGTAAATGGCTATTTTATATTCTTCTTATATTCACTAAGTGTAATCTTTAGTAAATTAATAGTTAATCTGGTAAAATAAAAAACCTAACATATATAAAGGGGAGTTTTACTTGAGAACGATGCAAAAATTATTACAAAAAAGAGCAATGCAATCACCAAATTTGGAAGCGCTTGTAGGCGGAGAGAAAAGGTATTCGTTTCAGCAGTATAATGAACGAGTAAATCAGCTTGCACATTATTTGTTACATAATGGTGTGCAAAGAGGAGACCGTATAGGAATACTATGCAAAAATAATCACCCGTTTCCAAGCGTTATGATGGCAAGTTTAAAAATTGGAGCGGTATGTATTCCGCTAAATCATCAGCTTACTGCTTATGAATTAGAAACGATTGTAAAAGAAGCGAAATTAAAAGTATTAGTTATTGATGAAGAATTTAGTGAAGTATTATTAAAGATTGATGCTGTTAAAGAAATCCCTTATGTAATTCAAACGACAAAAGAAGGTTTTGGTTCATTTGAATTAGAGCTGCAAAAACAGCCAACGACAGAACCGAACGTAGAAGTTCATGAAGAAGACGACGCCATTTACTTATTTACTTCAGGAACGACTGGACAGGCGAAAGCATGTGTAATTGGACATAAAAACTTACATCACTATTTTGCTGAAATTGCGGGACAAAGAGAAATCCCAGCAGGTGAACGCTTTTTATCTGTGCATCCATTGTTCCATATGAGTGGCGTGCTTTCTATTTTAAATTGTATTTATCATGGCGTTGCAATGATTTTCTTAGCTGATTCGAACCCTACTCTTATTTGGGATAAGATTGAAGAAGAGAAAATTACTACGATGCTTGCGTTCCCAGCTGTTTATAGTTACATGCTTGATGAGCTAAATAAAAAAGAACGTAATATTTCAACCTTTAAAGTAGCACAAAGCGGTGGTACAAAAGTGCCAGAAACACTCATTCAAAAATATATGGAAAAAGGAATATATATGGTGCAAGGCTATGGTAGTACAGAAGGTTGGGTTGTAACCTCATGGCATCCAATGATGGGAAAAGAAAAGATGTCTTCTGTAGGAAAAACCTTGAAAAATGTAGAGGTGAAAATTGTTCATCCGGAAACAGGACATGAACTAACAACAAATGAAGTTGGAGAGATTCATGTGAAAAGTCCATACATGTTTAAAGGGTATTGGAATAATGAAAAGGCGACAAAGAAGGTAGTAAAAGATAACTGGTTTAACATGGGTGATGCTGGCATGATAGATGACGATGGATTCCTGCATATTATGGGAAGATATAAAGACGTTATTATACGCGGTGGTGACAATGTATATCCAGATCAAGTAGAAGATGTTATTCATGAAATACATGGTGTTTTAGAAGTTGCAGTAGTTGGAGTTCTAGATGACTTTTGGGGAGAGGTTCCAAGAGCTTTCATTGTGAAGGATAGCGAAACAATATTAACAGAAGAAAGTATTATTCAGTATTGTAAACAGAAATTAGCCAGTTACAAAATACCAGAAGTGGTATTCATAGATGAGTTACCGAAAAACGCTTTAGGAAAAGTGTTGAAGAGGGAATTACGAGATGTAGTTCTTATGAAATAGAAAATTATGAAACGATGGAGAACCCAGTTATGTATAAAGCATGACTGGGTTTTTATGTATCAAAAACATAATAATTTACTAGATTTTGTATTTCATGTAAGATAATAAAGAATATTCAATTAATAATTCGAGGGATGAAATTAAATGAAGCTACCGTTATTAGAAGTAGAGACGGATAGACTCATTATCCGTCCATTTCAAAAAGATGATTATGGAAGTTGGTTAGATCAATTTTCTTATTGATTATAAAAATAAAGAAATGGACAAATAAGGAGAAAAGAAAATGAAGACTATAAACGTATTTCATTACGACGCATTTACGAATAAACCAAATAAGGGAAATCCAGCAGGTATTGTATTAGAAGCAGATGGATTAACGGAAGAGGAAATGCAAATTATTGCTGAAAAAATTGGATATAACGAAACAACTTTTGTTCTTTCTTCAGAAGTAGGAGATATAAGAATGCGTTATTTTACACCTGGTTTTGAAATGGATTTATGTGGTCATGGGACAGTAGGGACGATATATGCTTTGCGCGAAAAAGGTTTATTAGAAGAGAAAAGTAACCTTACGATTGAAACGAAGGCTGGGATTTTACCGATACAAATAGGTGTAAATAAAAATGGAGAAACCTTTATTAAAATGAGACAGGCAGCACCTCAGTTTAAAGAATTTACAGGTTCAAAAGAAAAATTAGCTCATAGTATTGGTTTAGAAATAAATGATTTAGATGTAAGTTTACCGATTGTATATGGAAGTACTGGTAATTGGACTGTAATTGTACCGATTAAAAATCTTAATGCATGCGAGAGAATGAAACCTAATAATGCTGCATTTCCATCAGTATTAAAAGAAATACCTAATGCTTCTATTCACCCAATTTGTCTAGAAACTTATGATGAACTAGCACAAATGCACGGCCGTCATTTTTCATCAGCTTACGCTGGGACGATTGAAGATCCAGTGACAGGAACAGCTTCAGGTGTAATGGGAGCGTATTATGCGGAGTATTTAGAGAAAGATTTTGAACATGAATTGGATTTAATCGTTGAGCAAGGACAGGAAATAAATAAAGATGGTCGTGTAACTGTTTATGTAACGAAAGAGATAGAAAACGAGAAGTTACAAATAGATATTGCTGGAACAGCGGTGTATGTGAAAGAGTTTGAAGTTTCAATATAAAGTGAAACTTTAATCAGTGGGGGTTTTACTGCCCGGTGAATAGCAAGATAAAAAAGAAAGCCCGGAATACATCCGGACTTTCATTATCTGTTCAATACTTCAATGTACGAAGCATTTCCGGTTGTTCTTAAAGCGGAGCGGAAATTATTATTTTCTAACGCCACAGCAACTTGTTGTAACTGCTGTGCATCATCATGATGGATAAGTAAGCTGTCAGCACCGCTTTCTTCTATATGAATGTGTTCGACATTTCCGATAGCATCATGTACAGCTTTTAAAAATTCAGGTTTCATGGTGTCCTCCTATATGTATGTAACGTTGTTATTTAGTATTTCCTTATTTTTGAAATATAAAAGTAAATGAAAGGAGAAATAAAATGAATATAACGCAGTTTAACGAACAGATAACATCATTATTTGAAGAGCATCTTCACAAATATGGCGATGATGAATATGGTTTTACTCATATAAGTAAAGATGAATTTCACAAAATCGGTTACACAACAAATCTGACATTAGAGACGATTGAAGAAGCGTATAAAAATGGAGTCGATATGATAGTTACACATCATGCGCCGTGGAGTTTTTTATTTGGTATGGAAAAGGCTTGTATTGAGAAATTGAAGCAATATGAAATGAATCATTTTTGGATTCATTTGCCGTTAGATTTTGTAAAGTTTGGCACGTGTACGTCGTTATTTAACGGAATTGGGATAGATACAATACTAGAATATTCCACGTATGAGGAAGAAGAACTACCGGGAATAGGAGAATATAAAGAAGCGATTCCTTTTTCAAACTTAGTTGGAAAACTGGAAGAAAAAATGGAAGAGAAAGTGAAGAGCTGGAGAAATCATGATAAACCAGTAAAACGGATTGCGATTTTAACCGGTGCAGGAAACAATACAAATTTAATTGAACGTGCATTAGAAAAAGGATGTGACACGTACATAACAGGTGAAAAAACATTATATACAGTGCAACATGCGAAATTTAAAGGGATTAATTTAATTGTAGGCAGTCATACTTTTACAGAAGTGTTTGGTGTAGAAAGTTTGGCTCATAAATTACAAGACAGAGACCCGGCAATAGAAATTATTAGAGTATATGAAGAGCATTTAGAGTGATGAAATCACATCACATTACCATAAATGGAATGAACTATATGATGGAATATTGAAGAAAGCCATTGTAATAAAATAAAATTGTTGTTTGCTATATTAGGATGGTTGGCAGGATTCCCCTCACGTTTGTCAAATAATAGTAAAGTTGTCTTTTGAATTAAGGGAATCTTCCGAATTAAAGGGTGAGAGAATGGAAATTTCAATAATCACTGCACAACTAATTAAGGAAAAAGTTATTTCACATTATCCAAATAGCGTAAAAGCATTAAACGGGGGAACGACAAGTACTGTATATTTGTTGGATGAACAATACGTTGTAAAGTTGAATGAATCGGATGTCATACGTGAAGAAGCTTATTTTCTTCAGTTTTATAAAAAGGACGAATTATTTCCAAAGCTTTTATATAAGGAACCTTTAAATCGCTATATTGTTTACTCATTCCTTGAGGGCACAACGTCTTGCAAACTAGGCCATAAACGGAGTGTTCTTTGTAAACTTGTAAAGGAAGTTATCAATAAGTATGAAGTGGCTACAGAGGTTGATGGCTGGGGATGGAAAGAAAATCTGCTTCAATCTTGGAGTGAATTTTTAACAACAAATGTGATAGAAGCTCATGAAAATGTAAGACGTTACATAAGTGAAGAAGAGTATAGAACGGTTCTTAATTTAGCAAATAGGGATGCTGGAATAAATCAGCCATTTTTATTGCATGGTGATCTTGGATTTCATAACTTTATATTTAAAGAGAATAAACTGCACGGTGTAATTGATCCTTTACCAGTGTTAGGAGATCCTATATACGATTTAATTTACGCGTTTTGTTCAACTCCGGAAAATTTAACAAAAGAAACAATTAATTATGCGATGAAACAGTGTGTATTTCATAAAAAAGACTGTGATTTATATGAAGAAATAGTCATAGGATTATATTTACGTATAGACACATGTTTAAGACACCACCCGAAAGATTTAGAAGATTATTTAATAGCTTGGCGTTATTGGATGGGTGAAATTAAGCCGGCTTTATAGCACAAATATTTTTGGGGGAGATAGTGAAATGAATGTTGCAGAAGCGAAAAAGGATTTAGCAATAAAAACGAAGAGAGGCTTACCGATTATATTAGCCGGCGTTTTATTTTGGATAGTTATGAGTATAACGGGATTTGTTCTTTCTGAAAAACAAGTGGTGTGGGTATATTTAATCGGTATGGGCTGTGTGTTTCCTTTTGGCTTAATGATAGCTGCTATATTGAAAATTGATATGTTTGCGAAAGGAAATCCGTTAGGGGTTTTGGCAGGCTTAATTGGTGGGATAAATGTATTGAATATTCCACTTGTATTACTTGCCTATTTTCAATTTCCAGAATGGTTACCTTTTGTAGTAGCGATGTTAATAGGTGTTCATTTTATTCCGTACGTATGGATTTATGAAAGTAAAAGTTATGGTTTATTGTCAGTAGGGACTGTATTTGTAACGTCAGTTTGTGGGATTCTTTTTGCAGAAAAAGGATTTATTGTAATTCCATTATCGGTTACAGTTGTCTATTTACTTACTTTTATAAGTTTGTTAATTGAAAATAAAAAAGCAGATCATTATCAACAAAAGTCAGCTTAATAAAGAAATAGGGATAGGGGGAATTATTATGGAAAATTTCGTTTGTACAACGTGTGGTGTGCAGTATGCAGCGAGTGTAGAAGAACCGGTGAGTTGTCATATTTGTGATGAAGAGAGGCAATATGTTAACCAAAAAGGACAATCTTGGACGACACTAGAAAGCTTACAAACAGGTGATACATATAAAAATGAAATAATCGAAGAGGAAAATGGACTTTATAGTATTACGACAAAACCAGGATTTGCGATCGGTCAAACTGCATTTATAGTGAAAACAGAGTCATATCGTTTACTATGGGACTGTATTACGTATTTAGATGAAACGACAATTGAGAAGATAAAAGAGCTTGGTGGATTAGATGCAATTGCATTGTCTCATCCGCATTATTATTCAACGCAGGTAGAATGGGCGGAGACATTTGATGTACCAATTTATATACATGAAGATGATAAAGAGTGGGTAATGCGCCCGAGTAGTCGTATTATTTACTGGTCTGGAGAGTCATTACAATTAGCTAATGGATTAGTCATTCATCGTTTAGGGGGACATTTTAAAGGTGGATCTGTCTTACATTGGGAAGAAGGTAATGATGGAAAAGGGATTTTGTTAACAGGTGATATTATTCAAGTTGTAGCGGATGAAAGGTGGGTAAGCTTCATGTACAGCTATCCAAACTTAATTCCACTACCAGCGAGAAAAGTGGAAGAAATGGTGAATCGAGTGAAGCCGTTACAGTTTAATCGTTTATACAACGCTTTTCATCGAGTAGTAAAAGAAAATGCAAATGAGGCAGTTGAACGTTCTGCTGAAAGATATATAAAAGCAATAGAAGGAAAGTTGTTTCATACGTAAAAGGAGAATAGCTTAATGAAAACGTTAGTATGCTTTGGAGATAGTATTACAGCTGATGAAACATTTTTTAATGGAATGCCGAGATTAACACCACGTTTGCAAGAGGTGTTTCCGAACTGGAAAATAGTGAATGCAGGTATTCCAGGTGATAATACATTTGATGCGTTAAATAGAATTGAAGAAGATGTAATATCATATAAACCAGATTTCGTAACAGTTTTTCTTGGTACGAATGATGCAGTCCCTTTTTCTCAAGTGTCATTACAAGCATATAAAGAAAACTTAGAGAAGATTGTGAACCAAATTTCATCAAATAAAGTACTACTGATTAGTCCTGCACCAGTTGATGAAGAAAGACAGCATAACAGAACAAATAGAGTACTTGGTCAGTATGCAGACGTGGTGGAGGAAGTGGCGAGGGAAACAGGAAGTTATTTTCTAAACGTATTCGCTGAAATGATTCAAGAACGGGATTATAAAAGGTTTGTAGAAAATGATGAAAAAGATGGGTTACACTTTGGGCCAGAAGGTTATGAGTATGTAGCGAAGTTAATTGGTGAAAAGTTAAAAGGGATTTTATAAGGAGCAAAGCACTTAGTGCTTTGCTTTTTCGTATTTCTTTCGCAGTCCATAAACTTATTGATCGCTGTAATTTGGACAGATATTTTGCGTTTTTATCCCGCATTAACTGTCCGTAAACGCCCCATTGGTGAGGGCTAATAATCAGTGGGGGATGAACAAAAACCCCACTGATTAAAGTTTCACTTTATGTGCTTAAAAGGCGAGTTCTGTTTTAAAGTAATATAAATTTATTTTTAAAAATTTATATTTCGTAGTTGAAAATCAATAAAGGTGTAACTATAATAGTTACAGTAAGTTTGTTATTTTGAAATGTACACATTGAATTACAAGAATGAAGGGAGTTTTTATGTAAATCAAAAAGTTATAAAAATCTATTAATTTTTATAATAAGATAAAATGCTTTTCGGTTCATACACATTATGAAATATGTTATTTCTAATAGAAAACTAGAGGTGGAAAAATGAAAAATTTTAAAGGTATGTTGATATCATCACTTGCAATTACAACTTTTGCTGGGGTAGGTACGACATTTGTAACAAATACAGTACATGCTGCTAATAACGATTCTAGTAAAATACAAGTTCGTTCTAATAAGAGTATAAACACAACAACTGGCTCGAGAGGGCCTGTATTATCAGTCAATCCTTATGATGAACCTAGATTTTCGAGACAGGGATATCTTGAAGAGGCACCTTTAGGAATTAATGCTCCTTATGCTTGGGGAATTAAAGGAGGAAATGGTCAGGGAGCAACTTTTGTAGATTTGGAAGAAGGCTGGTTATTAAATCATGAAGATTTAGTCGGTCAAAATATTGAATTTATGTCTGGAAAAATGAGTAATGATCTTTCTCACGGTACTTCAGTTCTAGGTGTTGTTTCTGCAGCTGACAATGGAATTGGGAACATTGGGATTGCACCAAAAGCAAAGGCAAAAGTAATTTCAGTGATCCGAGATAATGGGAGAATCGATGTAAGAGATGCTATTTTAAGTGCCGTAGATTCTTTACAGGCTGGAGATGTTTTATTAATAGAAGAATCCTTTAAATATGATGGATATGGAGATGACCCTTTACCAGTAGAAGTATACCCGAGTATATTTAACGCAATTCGCAAAGGTACAGATAAAGGCATTATTATTGTAGAAGCAGCTGGTAATGGTGGGATTGATTTAGATGAATTTAAAGACCGTAATGGTAAGCAGATTTTAAATCGAAATAGTCCAGACTTTAAAGATTCAGGAGCTATTATAGTTGGAGCATCTACTGCAAGAGTTCCTCATAAACGTTTAGCTTTCTCTAACTATGGTAGTAGAATTGATGTATATGGTTGGGGAGAGTATGTTGATACATTAGATACATATCAAAATCAAAATAGTAAAGGACAAAAAGTTACAGATCAGAACATAATTAATCGTTATACTTCTAATTTCCGTGGTACTTCTAGCGCTTCGCCTATAATTGCTGGGGCTGCTGTATCGATTCAAGGGATTGCTAAAGAACATTTAGGTAAGGCATATACACCAAAAGAATTGAGAGCAATTTTAAGTAATCCTAATACAGGCACAAAGTCTAATAACCCATCATCTGATAAAATAGGGGTTTTACCAGATTTAAAAGCGATTTTGTCTAACCTTGGATTTCATAGTGATTTGACTACCAATGATCCTATGGTATTTCCAGATAACGTAGAAAAAAATGAAGGAAAAGAAAATTCAACTTTCGTATTTCCAGGTGAAGAAACAAAAAGAACAGGTGATAAAAATTCAACTGTAACCTTCCCAGAAGAAGATTTAAAACAGGAGGAAAAAGAAGAGGGATTAATTGTTTTTCCTGATTAATAAAAAAATACTACCTTCCATTTGGAGGTAGTATTTTTTATTTCTTGTCAATAACAAGCAGGCATGAAATTTGTATTTGTTTATCTTTCATAATGAACTTAACCACAAAATCGAATATTTGACTGTTAATTTACTTTTTCGTCTCAATCAATTATATGAATTAATCTAGAAATGCTTGCTGCAATGCTTTCAGTCCATCACTGTAAATGCCATGAAACAGATTAATTGCCTCTTCATCACTAACTTCAACAGGAGTGAACGTACCAGACCACTCTACTAACGATGTGTTACTTTCAGTACCTTCTTTAACCTGGATTGTAGATAAATAATTAGTGACTGGGAACGGTGCATTCATGATTGAATACGTGTAGTAGCGCTCTTTATCATTGAATACTTCTAATCGTTCTATAATTGTATCGCCATCTGGATTAGCTAGATGACGTACACGACCGCCTTCAGTTAATTTACTGCTAGGTATATAAGGTAACCAGTCTGGAAGGGAGTTGAAACCTCCGATTAATTGCCATACTTGTTCCGGTGAAGAAAACATTTCCATAGATGTAGTAGTATGTGCCATATTCATTACGCTCCTTTTCATCCCGGTATTTACGGGTAAATAATCAGTGGGGGATGCTCCCACTGATTAAAGTTTCATTATTATTTTACGTTGATTGGTAGTGGTGCATTAGGTGCTACTAGTTTTTGTTCGCGCATTTCTTCCCAGAATGCTGCTGGAATTACTGTATTTAAGGCGTTTTGGTCTTCTACAATTCGTTCCGGTTTACTTGCACCAGGAACAACGGCAGCAACTGCTGGATTTGCTAGTGAAAATTGTAATGCAGCAGCTTTGATGCTGATGTCGTGACGATCTGCAAGAGCTTTGATTTTCTCAACCTTTGCAATAATTTCTGGCGATGCTTTTTGATATTCGAAGTGAGCGCCTCCAGCAAGAATACCTGAGCTATATGGGCCACCAACAACAATATCCATATTATGCTTTACAGCTGCAGGCATTACTCGTTGCAATGCACGTTCGTGGTCTAATAATGAATAGCGACCAGCTAGTAAGGATATATTTGGTTTCGCTTCTTCTAAATCAAGCATAAGTTCAATTGATTCTACTTTGTTTACTCCAAGCCCCCAGCCCTTAATAACTCCTTCTTCACGTAAACGTGTTAGCGCACGGAATGCTCCTGTTCGAGCTGTTTCAAATTGTGAAATCCACTCATCACCATAAAAGTCTTGTGCTAAATCATGAATGAAAACAAAGTCTAGACGATCTGTTTTTAAACGTTTCAAACTTTGCTCGATAGAACGAAGTGTTGCATCTGCGCTATAGTCATTGATCATTTTATTTTTGCGACCAAATTCGAAAAGTCCGCCTTTTTCACCTAAATCACGTGCAGATGGATCTTCTAGTTCATCTGAAATCGTTCGACCTACTTTGGTGCTTAAAAAGTAATCATCACGATTTCTTTTTGACAGTGCTTCACCAAGACGGATTTCCGCTAATCCAGATCCATAAAGTGGAGCTGTATCAAAGTAACGAACGCCATTCTCCCAAGCAGCATCCACTGTAGCGATTGCTTCTTCCTCTGGGATATTACGGTACATATTTCCTAGTGGTGCTGTACCAAACCCGATTTTTTCTTTTAGTAATTTACTCATTATAGATATCCTCCTAAAATATATTTGAAAATTATTTATTCATTGTGAATGGATGTGAAAATGAAAACATGTCATTTCATCGTCTGACAAAATGTATGATAAAAATACTCACTTTAAAGTACAGGTAATTTCTAATACTTCATGACTTACTCAACTCTTACAAATGCTATTATGAAATGTATTTTACATAATGAAAAGTACGTACTTTAAAGTGATATAGATACTAAAAAGTAATACAGGTACTTTTTGGTGCCGTACTACTCATCTGCTGTTTACGTATGCTATTATGAAACATGTTTAACACAATAAAAAGTACGTACTTTAAGGTGCTATAGATACTTAAAAGTAATATTTAAATATTTTAGCTTATTTGTCTTATAAAATTATTAAAGGAGATTTTTATATGAAAACATACAATATTCCTGTAGAGGCAACTTTAGAGGTTATCGGTGGAAAGTGGAAAGTAGTTATCCTTTGTCATTTAAAGAAAGACAAAAAGAGAACGTGCGAGTTAAAACAATTAATGTCTGGTATTACACAAATATAGTAAAGAAGTAGGGATGAAAATCGAAATGGTTTCTATCCCTACTTTTTCATTTTATATACAAATTAAGAACTAAAACTATATACTTTTAAAAAGTAAACTATATAATAAATGTAGAAACGAAAATTTATGAGCAAGGAAGTTGAAAAATATGACATTAACAATGGGCTTTATTGGATTTGGAAAGTCAGCTAACCGCTATCACTTACCTTATGTAAACACACGTAATAATATAAAAATAAAAACGATTTTTGTACGTCAAATAAATGAAAAATTAGCGGCTCCATATAAGGAAAAAGGTGTTTACTTCACTACTGATTTGGACGAATTGTTGAATGACAAGGAAATTCAAGTCGTGACGATCTGTACGCCAGCACATACGCATTATCAATTAGCAAAAAAAGTTATACTAGCTGGAAAATCAGTTATCGTTGAAAAACCATTTTGCGATACAGTGGAACATGCGAAAGAATTATTAGCTTTAGGACGAGAAAAAGGTGTAGTAGTTATGCCTTATCAAAACCGCCGTTTTGATGGTGATTTTTTAGCTGTGAAGCAAGTAATTGAACAAGGGTTCCTTGGTGATATTATTGAGATTGAATCACATATTGATTATTTCCGTCCTGGTTCAATCACTCATGAAGCTCCAAAAGAAGAAGGTTCATTTTACAGTTTAGGTATTCATACGATGGACCGTATGATTTCACTATTCGGCCGTCCAGATACGGTGACATACGATATTCGTAATAATGAAATGGAAGGTGCGGTTGATAACTATTTCGATGTTGGTTTACATTACGGAAATCAGTTGAAGATTAAGCTGAAAACGAACCATGTCGTAGCAAAAGATTATCCACGCTTTATCGTTCATGGAACAAATGGATCATTTATTAAATATGGTGAAGATCAGCAGGAAAATGATTTGAAAGCGGGTGTTATGCCTGAGAGTGTAGGGTTTGGTGAAGATTCACCGATGTACTATGGAGTTGCTAAGTATCGTAATGCAAATGGTGACTGGATTGAAAAACAAATTAAAACGCCACTTGGTGATTACGGTCGTTTCTATGATGCCGCGTATGAAACAATTATAAATGGTGCACCAAAACTTGTGAAAGACGAAGAAGCGGTAACGAATATTGAAATCTTAGAAAATGGATTTGCTTCCCCATCACCTTCAGTTTACAAACTTGAGGCTTTACATTTGAATGAATAGAAGAGAGTTTGCAGTATAAAGGAGGTATGGAAATGGCAAGCGGATCAACACAAGTAAAATACCTCGGCATTTATCAAAAGATTAAACAGCAAATTTTAGACGGTGAATATAAAATCAACGAAAAAATTCCGAGTAGCCTCGTCCTTGCTGAAGAATTTGGTGTTTCAGCCCTTACTATTAAGAAAGCGCTGGATCTATTAGTTAGAGACGGCTACATTATCCGCCGGCGCGGAAGTGGAACAGTGGTGCAAGATTGGCGTCAACAGGAAAAGGCACGAATGATTCAAACTTTAACGGGTACGAAAGCTGTATACGGCAGTGAGGTAGAAAGTCAAATTATCGAGTTTGCGATTGTTGGGGCTGATGAAGTAGTTGCTGAGAAATTGGGAGTTTCAATCGGTGATTTCGTCTATAAAATCATTCGCCTCCGCATCATTCACAGCATTCCGACGATTATAGAGCATACATGGATGCCAATTTCGGTTATCCCAGGTGTTGAGGCTTCTGTTTTAGAGGAGTCGATATACTCACATATTCAAAATAAACTTGGTCTTGAAGTAGGGACATCTGTTGTCAGGGTTAAAGGAATTCGCCCAGATGATAGGGAAAAGCAGTTTATGAACTTAACAAATCAGGATTTCCTAATGCGAGTTGAACAAGTAGCTTATTTAACGGATGGACGAACTTTTGAATATTCTTATGCAGATCATCTACCCGAAACCTTTGAGTTTGAAACAGTCATTACTGCAAAAAATTATAAAGAGACATAAAAACCGGTTGAGGCAAGTATTGTCTCAACCTATTTTTATGTCTTCTACAGTTATTATTCATCTGCTGTAATCAGCATGGATGTGTTCCCGGTTTTTTCAAGATGAACTTCTCCCCAGGAACAGAGGGAATCAAGTATAGCTCCTAAAGACGAACCGTAATCCGTTAAAGAGTACTCTACTTTTGGTGGTACTTGGTCATATACTTTCCTTTGAATTACACCATCTTCTTCTAGTTCCCGTAATTGTTGGGTTAACATTTTTTGCGTAATACCAGGCATTAAACGTTTTAATTCACTCGTTCTTTTTGTTCCTTTTTTTAAATGACAAAGGATAACAACCTTCCACTTTCCACCAATAACTTCTAAAGTCGCTTCTACAGGAATATTGTATGTCTTCATAAAAAAAACTCCTTTGATGAATTTAGATTACAGTTGTGAGCCTACATCCGTTGCAATACTAAAATTATTTCTTTTTAGTACCTATAACACTTTAAAGTGCGTACTATTTATTGTGCTAAATATCGGTCATAATAACCGATGTAAGAGAGAAATAAGCAGAATGGCACTTGAAAATGCATATGTTACTTTTTAGTACCTATAACACTTTAAAGTACGTACTTTTTATTAGGATGAATATAATCCATAATAGCACTTGTAAGCAAGAAATGCGTGAAATGTGCTTTGAAGGAGCCATCATGCTATGGGGAATTTTACATGAGAATAATTTGTTGTGTTATTAAAATTAATCCAAGACTTAACAGTTGATTAATTGAACTGTAAAGTTTAAAATTACAGTAAGATTTTTAAAAGTGAGTTGTTAACGTCTGTAAAATGTAGCATGAATAATAGCGATAAATGAAACATTGCTGAATAATTAACATTATGTGAATTTGATTCTAAACTGTAATTTTTTTTAATACATTTCAATAAGCGATATTTAAAATGTACGTTTAATAACATTAAAGGAGTGAGTTAAATATGGTAATTCTATATACAACAGCAAGCTGTGCTTCATGCCGAAAAGCGAAAGCATGGCTTGAAGAGCATCAAATTGATTATATTGAAAAAAACATCGTATCAAATTCTATGACAGTTGATGAGCTTAAATCGATTCTTCGTTTAACTGAAGAGGGGGCTACTGAAATTATTTCAACTAGATCGAAAACTTTTCAGGACTTAAATACAAATATTGATGAGCTCTCGCTAAATGAATTTTATACATTAATAATTGAGCATCCATTAATGTTGCGTCGCCCGATTATGCTGGACGAAAAAAGATTGCAAATTGGTTTTAACGAAGAAGAAATTCGTAAATTTTTACCACGTAGCGTCCGAACATTTTTAAACATTGAACTGCAAAAGCTGGCTAATTAATAAGTAATATTTTTTAGGGGAAGTGGTATGAAAGGAGGAAGCAGAAAATGATAGAAGTATGTGTTACAGTCAATTATAACGATAGAAATTATCAAACAAATGTTATTGTAAGTAAAGATACGATATGGACAAAAATTAAACAATTGGCAGAAGAACAAGTGAAGAAACAATGGAGTCTTTAATGTATTTTTAACTTAAAAAGCTAAAGTGAGTTATGGAATCTATTTCTTTATGCTAAGAGTGGTTCTTATTATATTTTAACGTCTGGCTAACCTATCTGTAATATTTATCCTTTCCGGCAAGAAGACCCCATCTGATTTGGGTTACGGTTGAAACCCAACAATTCAGGTGGAGATGAATTGCCGTCAGAAGATAGGCTGAACGCTTTTGTTTCTTTTGTCTTACGATATAATCTGCCCTAGGTAAGGAGGGGATATATCGTAGGACAACTAAATTAGATAAGGATAATCATAATCATTTGGATACTTGGACCAAAAGGAATTACGATGAAGACCATGTTCACATTTTGTTCCGTTCTAAATATTGATTTGTCAAAAGTAATTAACAGTTACAAAAATATTTCTTTCCTAAGAAAAAACACGATTTTAGGAAAGAAATAATTGTAATAAACTCTCTGAGAAAGGTGGTGAAAACAATGGCTAGAAAGAAAGCAGTGAAAGTATTACGGAAACAAAAGAAAAGAGAAACCATGCAACGATTCACGCAGAAACAGAATATCGGACGAGCTTGCCTCACAGCTAAAGAATTTCGTTTACTGCAGCGCATGTCGCATAGTTCAAAAGCGTTGCGAAATGTTGGGCTATACACGATGAAACAAAGTTACTTGAACAATAACAGGATGGCTACTGTAAAAGAAGTGGACACTGCTATGCAAGCCGATACGAACTACTCGGGCGTTCAATCAAACTCTGTTCAAGCGATTCGTAGAGCCGTATTTACAGAAGTAAAAAGCTTTTTTAAAGCGTTGGAACAGTGGAAGAAACATCCTGAGAAGTTCACAGGTCGTCCGAAGTTTCCAAATTATTCTCGTTCCACGGACAAACGAATTATTGAAATCTATCAAGTGCCAAAAGTGGATGAGAACGGATATTGGATCATTCCGATGAATGTGGCATTCAGGAAAAAATTCGGTTCCATTAAAATACGTATGCCTAAAAACTTGAGAAATAAAAAAATCTCCTACATTGAGATTATACCGAAGCAAAAAGGTCGGTTCTTTGAGGTGCATTACACATATGAGATGCACGTTTCTCAAATGAAGAAACCACCCACGACCACGAGTAACGCTTTGAGTTGCGATTTAGGTGTAGATAGATTAGTAAGTTGTGTGACAAATACAGGTGATGCATTTTTAATTGATGGGAAAAAATTAAAATCCATTAACCAGTACTTCAACAAAATGATACGTAATCTAGGGCGGAAAAATATGGACAATGGAATTTCAAAACGTATTGTAACGAATCAAATGGCTGTACTTTGGCACAAACGAGAACGACAAATAAATGGTTACATTTCACAAACTGTAGGCCTGTTGTTCAAAAAAGTGAGAGCATGTAACGTAGATACAATTGTCGTAGGGTATAACGCTGGTTGGAAACAAAAATCTGATATGGGGAAAAAGAATAATCAAACATTTGTTCAAATCCCATTTCACAAACTGATGGCAGCAATTGAGAATAAATGTATAAAAGAAGGCATCCGATTTGTAAAACAAGAAGAAAGCTATACTTCAAAAGCTAGTTTTCTGGATAAAGATCCGGTTCCAGTTTGGTCTAAGGATGGTAAAACTCATTATTGCTTTAGTGGCAAACGAATCACGCGTGGTCTGTACCAAAGTAAAGCAGGAACATGTATCCATGCTGATATTAATGGTGCGCTGAATACATTGAAAAAATCAAAAGTTGTAGAATTAGATGGCAATCTCAAGGTAAAAACGCCGATTCTATTAGAAGTGCAAAAACGTAAGGCTGTTGCTTCGCGCATAGCTTAGTGGGTGTGTCAACCATCCATGTGTACTCGACTTGTCGGGGCTTGTAGCACACGCCGGATTCATCTGAGTGGTGGCTTCTTCTATAAGGGAGAACTGCTCTTTTTCGAAAGGGTGGTGGAAGTGGGAAAACAATCATTCGTTGTCAGTACCAACCAAAAACATACTTGGGGTGTTACCATAAGGTGGCATGAACGCTAGAGCGTCAACTGTCTAGTAATAGACAGAAAAGACCTAGCATTCAAACTCAATCCCCACTGAAAGGCTTTATCTCAGTAGGGGTAGTTGACGGCTACAGTATGTTAATATATGAGAAACAATATTTTTGATTGTAGGAGGAAAACAATGAACAGCGATTTTACCTTGGCCATACACAGTTTAACTTATTTAGCTTTACAGCCAGACCGGATGTCAACAAGTAATGCTATTTCAGAAAGTGCAGGTGTTCACCCAGTACGCATTCGCAAAGTACTAAGTTTGTTAAAAAAACATAAGTTTATACAATCGAAAGAGGGGACTGGTGGCGGTTTTATTTTCGCTCGCGATTTAGATGAAATTAATCTTTGGCATATTTATCAGATAACCTCTGAAGGTGCTTTGCAGCCGAAGTGTCCGGAATCAAACGATCAGTGTGTTGTAGGTTCGAACATGCGAAAAGTTCTTTTTGCTATTTTCTTAGGTGCTGAAGAACATCTAGGTGAATACTTAAAGAATTATACAATGAAAGAAGTTGTTGACCTTATTAATCAAGAGCGTTAAGCGGCTTAATTATTATATAGCCGTGAGTTCTTAACACATAAATGTAATGAAAAATATTACAGTTAAATTTATTTTTTTATGTTGTTTATCGTCACTAAAAATAATTTGTAGGAAGGTGAAAGAGTATGATGTCAAAGCATAATCCTGTTTTAAAAGTAGGCGATTGGGTTCGAGGAATATCAGTAGAGGGTGAATTAATACTTGGTTATATTGAATTATTTGATAATGTAGGGGAAGTAGTTAAGGTTAATGTTGTGAAATGTGACAACAGAGATACAATAAATAAAACAATGTCCTTTTTAAGTAAACATGTAAAAAAACTCCCTGAATCAAAGGCAATAAATAAGGAACAAATTCTTTACCTTATAGACCTTGCATTATTAACAGGAGACGAAGAATGGTTTATCGGACTTTCTTCAAAATTAAACTCGATAAACGAGCTAGTTAATGGGGGAGTTTAATTTTTTAGCTTATACCCTAATCAATAATATCCTTTCTTTTGTTGCATCTTAATAAAAGAGGGGATGGATGTTATGAAAATAAGATTAACAATGGTTAGCATCATATGTCTGTTTATTTTTTTATTACCCTGCATTTCTGCTCAAGCAATTGTAAAAAAGGAAAATGATATAAACAGAAATTTTGGCATAGATTTAACTGGTTATAAACTTTATTCGTTTGGTGAATTTAACCAATTAGATTATAAGATAACACCACTTACTCAGTTGTTTTTAGGAATAGTGCAAACAGAAGGTGAGTGGATTAATGAACCACGATTATATATTAAGGGAAATAAAGGTTATTTTCATCTTTTGAAAGCGGACGGTACGAATGTTCTTTATACCGTTGAAAAGAGCGGGGATTTTTGGAGAATTATAGATGTAAAAAGAAAGAAAATCAGCAGAATAACTGTATCAAAACAGCTTTTAAAAGAAGTAGTAATTGAGCTCTTATTGGAGCCAATAAGTAAAGAGGTTGAAAACTATTATAAGGAACCAAAACTTTGGTATCGAGGTTCTGAAAAAATACTTGAAATAAAAAAAGATACAACAAACTATACTTTTTATGTAACTGTTCAAATTCAAACTTTTGAGGGTGCACACAACCCGCCTTATGGAGAGGACACAATTACTTTTCGCATAAAAGGAAATGATCTAAAAACGATTCATTATAAACATAGAGATATTCCTGAAGAAGAGTCGAACAAACTACAATTAAGATAACATTGAAGTGATTTGTTTGTGCATCCTTGATAATGATAATTATGTAAATGAGCTGTCCATATGGGGCAGCTTTTTTGTTTTTTTACTCAGTGTATCTTTTTAAAATGTATATGAATTCAATATTAATAATATATATCCTAAAATTTGGTTTTTTTATTTTGGAATTTTTTCTTTTTACCTACATTAATTATTTATTAGAATATCTTTTATGTTTAAAATGAAATTTTTTGATAAAGGGGATATAAGTATCTTTATAATGAGTAACCTAGAAAAACAATGTATTATTGTATTTTTTTACTAACTAATTCAGCTTTAAGCGATAAAAACAATGGCTACATGCTAACTGTAAAATATTATCCATATAAAATTATTCCACTTTAATATTTCTGAAAATATAAAAATATTAATTTTATAAATATACACGTTATAATGAGGGCGTCGAGAGAAATTTTATTATCTCTGGAGAAAATATAAAAAATGCGATTACTAGTAAGAAAGGTGTGTGATTAGAGGCGAAATGTATGTAAAGTGCTTCAGTGGCTTGTGTAAGCAATATCATCAGTGCTGCCGAAGTTATTAAAGTAATGTATAGAATTGAGAAAGAAATGCCTCGCAAATGAAGAGAGGCCGGTTTAGCTAAAATTACTGTTAAAAGTAAAAAAAGAGAAACCATTAAAGTAATACACTGTTATTAGAAATGTTGCAACGTATTTATGAAGTCTATTCTATATTGTTCTCTTAAGGGGTCTTTATATAAAGAGCGGATATTATGAGTAAACTTTTTTGTGAACGCTAACAATTATATTAGGACGCTAACTAGCGAATGTTTCAATTTGGTTTCATTATGATGAAGGACATACAATGTGGGGCAACTTGTAAGGAATTCATTTTCCGAAAGGGAATATTTGTTAGCAGCAAAGAGAGATGTAGAAATAGATACAAGGGGGAGTTATTATATGAACGGGAATACTGCAAAGAAAATAGAAGTTCAAGCTGAAAATACCGCACTAAAAAATGAGCAATATGCAGATCCGAAAAAGTGGCATAAGCAGGATACTACATGGGCACTCAGTCTATTTGGAACTGCAATTGGAGCAGGGGTGCTCTTTTTACCGATTAATGCAGGTTCAGGTGGTTTATTATCTTTACTACTAATTACATTACTTGCATATCCAGTTATGTACTACTCACATAGGGCGCTTGCTAAAATGATATACGCTTCTAATTCTGCTGATGAGGGGATCACAGGTACAATTAGAGAGTATTTCGGAAATAAAGCGAGTATCATTTTTAACATCGTATATTTCAGTTCAATTTATACAATCGTACTAATGTATTCGGTTGCGCTTACAAATACTGCAAGTAGTTTTATCGTGCATCAATTGCACATGCCAGAGCCTCCAAGGGCTATTTTATCACTTGTATTAGTTCTTGGTCTTATCGCTATACTGAATTTTGGTCAAGATATCACTGTAAAGATCATGAGTATGCTAGTGTATCCTTTCATAGCTTCTCTACTGTTTATCGCAATATCTTTAATTCCACAGTGGAATACGTCAATGCTTAGCTTTTCAGCTGTTTCTACTGCTTCAACAGGAACAGGATATTTGGGAACGATACTGTTGATTCTACCAATCATCGTATTCTCATTTAATCATTCACCTATGATTTCATCATTTGTTGTGAAACAGAGAGCTACGTATGGAATCGAAGCCACTGATGCTAAATGTGCGCAAATACAAAAGGTTTGTTATATCATGACATTCGTTGTAGTTATGTTCTTCGTTTGGAGTAGTGCACTGAGCTTAACTCCAGAGGATTTAAAAATGGCAAAAGAGCAAAACTTATCAATCCTTTCATATCTTGCGAATGAACTTAATTCACCTGTAATCACGATTGCAGCTCCAATTATTGCTTTTGTGGCTATTACAAAGTCTTTCCTTGGCCATTATATCGGAGCATTTGAAGTAATGCGTGACATGATTATTAAGTTCGGTAAATCACGTGGAAAAGATATTGAAGAAAAAACAATTAAGACAGTAATCCTTACTTTTGTTGTATTATCATGCTGGTTTGTTGCTTATACAAATCCAAGTATTCTTGGACTTATTGATTCTCTAAGCGGTCCTTTAGTTGCTGCTATCTTATGTCTATTACCGATGTATGCGATTCAAAAAGTGCCAGTACTAGCTAAATACAAAGGGAAAATGAGCAACGTATTTGTTATTATTGTAGGTGTACTTACTGTCTTAGCAAGTATTAAGTCATTATTCTAATTCACTATTATTGGTATTAGTGTAAAAATAGTTAACATGAAAAACTTTTTGGACAAACTTCTCACATTGGAGAGTTTGTCCTTTTTTAGTCATTCTATCAACTTGCCGACAAACAAGCCACCTTCCAGGCAGAAGGTGGCTTGTTTCGGTATTAATTTATTTTAACTATTCATGTCTGAATGGCCCTTTTGGAGCAATTAGCTCTAAATTAGTACCATCTGGATCGGGGAAGTAGGCAACTCCTGTACCAAATCCAGATTTCTAGCCGTCTTCTTGAAAGATAATTGGTTCGTCATATGGTGCTATCCTATGCCCATCAAGCTAACAAAATGGATTGCCTCTGAAACAAAAAATGATTTTTATTACTATAAAAAACGTAAAGTATCTGTTTTTAGAAAAAATTAATTTTTATAAATTGATGGAGATATAACTCAATTCTTTTATATATTTAGTTAAATATGATTGTCAGAATGAACTTAAAGTAATTATGATTTCTAGAAATACGAACTGATGTTTTGAATTGGTTTAAAGTTGCTGGAACAAAATAAAACCAATTGAGCAAAAAAACTTGCAAAAATAAAAAGAGAGATGTATATTAATTGATGTATCAATAATTGATACATCAATTAATATTTTGACAAGAAAGAAAAGGAACATTTTATGAAGGAAATGTTCGTAAATATCAGTGGAGAAGAACGCAAAATACTTATTCATGTTCTATTACAGATACAAAAAAATGTAGAGAATATTAAAGAATAGAGAGTGTAGGGGGCAGAATAGTGTGGAAATAATCGCAGCTATTTTAGTCGGGATCGTAGCATTAGAACATTTGTTTATCATGATCCTTGAAATGTTTTTTATTGATTCAAAAGTAGCGAAACGTGCTTTCAAATTACCGAAGCATTTAGAAGGAGATCGAAACGTAGCCATTATGTTTGCAAACCAAGGTTTATATAATGGATTTTTAGCGGCTGGTCTCATTTGGGGACTTGTACTTGGGCTCAATCCAATTGGTTATATGGTCCAATTATTTTTCGTGATTTGTGTGGTGATAGCAGCTATTTTCGGAGGTTTCACATCTAATAAATCAATTATTGTGAAACAAGGACTTCCAGCTGTTTTAGCACTAGTTGCTCTTTTATGTATGATATAGAATCAAAGTTTCTCAATAAAAGAACTCATTTTTGAAAAAATACGCTATTCTTTCTTTAGAATTATAGGAAAGGATAGCGTTTTTGTATGTCTATTTCTATATGTAGTGAATTACAACTATTCCTTCAAGGGATTCAACTGCTTTTCAGCTTTTGGATATATTTTCATCCATCTTTGTTTCCTCCTATTGTTGGATAGTGTAATAATTGATAAAAATTTTGATGAAATTGGATTATAATGATTGATCAAAAAAGCTAGTGATTAAAAATATTATTCTTTAGTACATACATTTTTAAGATGTTAAATATATTTCATAATAGTCTCTGTAAGATAAGGGTAACTAGAATAGTACTTTTTATAACTTTGAATATCATTCATAATAGCACCAGTAAGAAGAAAACAAGCTTTACGGTACTAGTCACCAAAGATGTTACAGTAGTTTATTTAGAATCAGATTGATTGAAAGGTTGTACTATATGGCCTAATAATTTCGGAAAAATGTCGGTGTGGCATAAAACAATTATGGAGGTTAAAGATATGAGTACTTCAAATTTGAATGAAATAAGTAAACGAATTTTAATAGAGGAGGAAACACTTCAATTTTCCTCTTTTACAAATGAAGATGCACTGCAACTAGGTTTATTTATCGTTGAAACAGCGAAGAAAGAGGGGAAATTGATTGCTGTTGATATAACGAAAAACGGTGTGCAATTGTTTCATTTCAAAATGACAGGGACAAATGAGGAAAATACGAAATGGATTGAGCGTAAAAAACGAGTCGTTTCTCTGCATGATCATAGCTCGTATTATATGCAGATACAAAGTGAAATAACTGGAATCTCATATAATGAAAAATATCTTTTAGATACTTCGGAATATGCTGCGTTTGGTGGCTGCTTTCCTATCAGAATAAAAGACGTAGGGGTTATTGGAATGATAACAGTTTCGGGATTACCACCAGAAGAAGATCACGAATTGGTTATAAGAGCAGTTAAGAATCATCTGAAGCAATAATAAAAAGGCCAAAACGAACAAGAATATGTTCATTTTGGCCTTTTTATTATTCATTTCATGTAATGAACATAGATCTAATCTTTTTCTAATAAATACATGAGTACTAAAAGATATTAGGGAATGAAGAATCTTTAATCCGAGACACTTTTCTTGACGATGATAATTTATGTAGTTAATATGATAGATATAAAATAACTTAATTACTTTTAATAATTAAATTATTTTATATAAGTTATAGTAATTAAGTAGTATGTGGTAAAAATGCTTTGAATTGCCACTATTAATATTGGGGACAATGAGAAAGCGACAAATATAAAAAATTTGAAGTTAAGAAGCAAGAGTGAATCAACAATGATAGTAGCTTCTGTACAATGCATTTTTACTATAGTGACAATGACTATACATCACGAGGGGGACTGAACTTGGAATCAATGACCTTTGTTTTATTTGGAGCGACAGGGGACTTAGCAAAACGCAAAATTTACCCCGCGCTATATAACTTATATAGAGATCAAAAGCTTCCAAAGCAAATATCTGTTATCGGGCTTGGAAGACGTGAAGTGTCTCATATAGATTTTCAAAAAAGAATAAAAGAATCAATAGAGACGTTTTCTCGTCAGAGGGAAGAAGGTACTCCGGAACTCGAAGGTTTTTTAGATAATTTTCGCTATTGTCCATTAGATGTGAGTAAACCGGAAGACTATGAGAGGTTATTACAAGTCGTTCGTGAAAGGGAAGAGGAACTACATATAAAAGGTAATAGAATGTTCTATCTTTCAGTTGCTCCTGAATTTTTCGAGACCATTGCTTTAAATATTAAGGAAAGCGGACTTGATAAAACAGATGGATGGAAACGCCTGATGATTGAGAAACCGTTTGGGCACGACCTTACATCTGCTCGTGAGCTTAATGATAAGCTTAGTCGCACGTTTGAAGAAGACGAGATATACCGTATTGATCACTATTTAGGTAAACCGATGATTCAAAACCTTGAAGCACTAGAATTTGCAAATCCTGTTCTCCAATCGATTTGGAACAAAGAACATATAGCAAATGTACAAATTACAGCTAGTGAAACAGTTGGGGTTGAAGAAAGAGCCGGATATTATGATCATGCAGGAGCCATTCGAGATATGGTTCAAAATCATATGTTACAAATATTAATGATGACTGCTATGAATCTGCCGGAAAAGGTTAATGCGTGTGAAATTCGAGAGGAAAAACGAAAAGTAATGGAGACGCTTCGTAAAGTGAAAAAAGAAGACGTTCAAAGCCATATCATTCGCGGTCAATACTCTTCAGGAGAGATAAAAGGCGGGCAAGTTGTAGCGTATAAAGAGGAGCCAGGAGTAAATCCTTCTTCTAACATAGACACATTTGTTGCTGCTCGTTTGTGGATCGATAATCCATTTTGGACTGGCGTTCCCTTCTATATACGAACAGGAAAACGAATGAAAGAAAAGTCTACTCGTATTGTAATTGAATTTAAAAATACGTTAAAACAGCAATATCAAGATAATAATCCAAATGCAGCACCTAACTTATTAATAATTGAAATTAGCCCAGGTGAGAATGTTTCATTACAGTTAAATAGTAAAAATCCATTGAAAAATGGAGAGATTGAACCGATGCGTATTAACTTTACTTGCGAGCAAGTGGATGTGGGAGTACCTGAAGCGTATGAAAGACTCATTCATGATGCGGTGAGTGGAGACGCTACATTCTTTGCACATTGGAGAGAAGTTGAATTGTCATGGGAATGGGTACAACCAATTCTTGAAGCGTTCGAGGAAAACTTATTACCGCTTCATGAATATGAGTCTGGTTCATATGGTCCAGAAGCGTCTAATGAACTGTTGCAAGAAAGTGGATTTAAATGGTGGTTAGATCAAGAGACGGAAAAATAAGTACTTTCTTTCATGAAAGCATTTAGGGGGACGATTACTATGGCACAAAACATAAATCAATTAGCAGTGAATACACTTCGTACGTTATCGATTGATGCTATTAATGCGGCAAACTCAGGTCATCCAGGTCTTCCGATGGGAGCAGCACCAATGGCTTATGCATTATGGGCGAATCATTTAAATTACAATCCTAATCACCCAGAATGGTTTAACCGTGATCGTTTCGTTTTATCGGCAGGACATGGATCTAGTCTGTTATATAGCCTACTTCATTTAGCTGGATATGACGTTTCAATTGATGACTTGAAAAACTTCAGAAAGTTAAATAGTAAAACACCAGGACATCCTGAGTTTGGTCATACTCCTGGAGTTGAAGCGACTACAGGCCCGTTAGGACAAGGGATTGCTAATGCTGTCGGAATGGCAATGGCAGAAGCTCATTTAGCAGCGAAGTTTAATAAGGATGGTCACTCTATTATAGATCACAATACGTATGCTTTAGTCGGAGATGGTGACTTAATGGAGGGTGTCGCTTATGAAGCGATGTCAATGGCAGGACATATGAAACTTGGCAAGTTAATTGTACTGTATGATTCAAATGAAATTTCACTTGATGGTGAATTAGGCATTGCTTTCTCTGAAGATATTCAGAAAAGGGCAGAATCTGTACATTGGCAATATGTAAGAGTTGAAGATGGAACCGATGTCGATGCTATTACAAAAGCCATTACATTAGCGAAAGAAAATACGGATCAACCTACTCTTATAGAAATTAGAACCATTATAGGTTATGGAAGTCCAAAAGTTGCTGGAACGAATAAAGCACATGGTAATCCGCTTGGAGTAGAAGAAGCGACAGCGACAAAACAAGTGTATGGTTGGCACTATGAGGAAGACTTCTTTGTGCCTGAAGAAGTAACAGCTCATTTTAATGAACTGAAACAAAAAGGTATTGAAAAAGAGAACGAATGGAATGAGCAATTTAACGTATACAGAGAGTCAAACCCTGCACTAGCAGATGAATTAGAAAAAGCGATTACAGGTGAGGTTTTAATTGAAGCGAAAGACATTCTATCTTTTGATACTGAAAAAACAATTTCCACTCGTGTTGCAAGTGGGGAAGCTATTAATCATTATGTGAAATCGATTCCTTCTATTTTCGGTGGAAGTGCGGATCTTTCTCATTCTACGATGACAGATATAAAAGGTGAAGCAGTATATGCAGTAGAATCATATGCTGGACGAAATATATACTTCGGTGTACGTGAACATGCAATGGGCGCGGCAGCGAATGGACTGGCTCTCCATGGAGGAGTAAAACCTTTCGTAAGTACATTCTTTGTATTTAATGATTACCTTCGTCCATCGATTCGACTGGCTGCACTGCAAAAGTTACCTGTTACTTACGTATTTACACATGATTCGATTGCTGTAGGAGAAGATGGTCCAACGCATGAACCAATTGAACAATTGGCAGCGCTTCGAGCAATTCCTGGTCTAACAGTTATCCGTCCGTCAGATGCAAATGAAACAGCAAGTGCTTGGGCGTATGCTTTACAGCAAACGGATGGTCCAGTCGTTTTAGTACTGAGCCGTCAAAATTTACCGGTGTTTAATGAAACGAAAGCGAACATAGAGAATCTCTCTAAAGGAGCTTACGTATTAACACAAACAAATGAAAATCCGGATGTAATTTTAATTGCGACAGGTTCTGAAGTATCCTTAGCTGCTAGTGCGAAAGCAAAATTAGAAGAAGAACAAGTTTCTGTTCGCATCGTTGCAATGCCGAGCTGGGAGTTATTCGATCGCCAATCGAACGAATATAAAGAATCCGTTCTTCCGTCTTCTGTAACGAAACGAGTATCTCTTGAGATGGGTGTATCTCTAGGTTGGGAACGTTATGTAGGACAAGAAGGAAAAGTACTATCAATTGAAACATTTGGAGCTTCAGGAACTGGAGCTGAAGTCATGAATCTATTTGGATTTACGACAGAAAATGTTGTTCAAATTACAAAAAATGTGTTGAATTCTTAAGCTATGACTGTGAATACCTTTCTGTACATACTAACATTTCAGTGCTGAAAGGTATTCCAGATTGTAGTGATATGGATTTTTAATAAAAGATGATTTGAGGAGGAATTATATTATGCAAGTAGGATTAATTGGGTTAGGTAAAATGGGATTAAATTTAGGGAAAAATTTAATGGATCATAAACATGAAGTAGTAGCATTTGATTTAAATACGAGCGCAGTAGAAGAAATGAAAGAGTACGGGGCAACGGGTACATCTAGTTTAAGTGAACTTGTTCAGTCATTACAATCACCAAGAATTCTTTGGGTAATGGTACCACACGCTGTTGTTGATTCTGTTATTGATGAGGTTACACCACTTTTATCAAAAGGAGATATTTTAATTGAAGCTGGTAATTCACATTATAAAGAGTCTATCCGCCGATATGAGCAATTAAAGAAAGATGGCATTCACTTTATGGATGCAGGAACTTCTGGCGGAATGGAAGGCGCTCGTAATGGTGCTTGTTACATGATCGGAGGAGATCAAGAAGCTTGGGACATCGTTGAACCTATCTTCCGCGATACTGCTGTAGAAAATGGATTCTTATATGCTGGAAAAGCTGGTAGTGGTCACTTCTTAAAAATGGTTCATAACGGAATTGAATACGGTATGATGGCTGCTATTGGTGAAGGATTTGAGATTCTAGAGAAAAGTGAATTTGACTACGATTATGAAAAAGTATCAAGAGTATGGAACAACGGTTCAGTCATTCGTTCTTGGTTAATGGAATTAACAGAAAATGCATTTTCTAAAGATGCAAAATTGGATGAGATTAAGGGTGTTATGCATTCTTCTGGTGAAGGAAAATGGACAGTAGAAACAGCATTAGACCTTCAAACAGCAACTCCTGTTATCGCAATGTCTCTATTAATGCGCTACCGCTCATTAGACAATGATACATTTACAGGAAAAGTTGTAGCAGCTCTGCGCAATGAATTTGGCGGACATGCAGTAGAAAAGAAATAAAGTGAAACTTTAATAAGTAGGGGCTTCATTCCACACCAATCGGGCTTTTACGGGATAAGCATATTAAACATGTAACTCATCAACGTTTAAAAACTGGAGGGAATTAATCATGAAATTTTTTATTGATACTGCAAATCTTGAGGACATAAAAAAAGCATATAAACTTGGAGTTTTAGCTGGTGTTACAACGAATCCTTCTTTAGTAGCAAAAGAGGGCATTAAATTTGAAGACCGTATTGCAGAAATTTGTCAGGCAGTTCCTAAAGTTGAATCTGTTTCGGCAGAAGTAACGCCAGATGCTGTTACAGCTGAAGAGATGATCGCCCAAGCAGAAGAACTGATTAAAATTAACGGTGGCGATGAAAAAGTTACAATTAAACTTCCGATGACGTTAGCTGGATTAGAAGCTTGTCGCTACCTTACTGAAAAAGGTGTGAAAACGAATGTTACACTTATTTTCACGGTGAACCAAGCACTTTTAGCTGCTCGAGCAGGTGCAACGTACGTTTCTCCATTTTTAGGACGCTTAGATGATATTTCTGAAGATGGCGTATTATTAGTTGCTAAAATTGCTGAATTATTCGATGTTCATCAACTAGATACACAAATTATTGCGGCTTCTGTTAGACATCCAGATCATGTAACTCGTGTAGCGATGGCAGGTGCTCACATTGCAACAATTCCTTATAAAGTAATTGAACAACTTGCTATGCACCCATTAACAGACCAAGGTATTGAGAAATTTGCTGCTGATTGGGCGAAAGCGCCTAAATTATAATGAAGTGAAATGTTCACTAATTGCTTTTTTACGAGAGGGTCAATCTCTATGTGACTTCATCCTATAAACTTAATCTTGATTTTGACATCTTATTACGTGAAAACAGCAATATCATATAGAAACGATTCATTTTCAAATTAGTACAATAGATATGAAAAGGCCCCCTTATGAGAGTAAAGTTAGTTAGCACGTAATTCTCATAAGGGAGAGTCTTTTTTCGTATAAACCATGGTGCTCCCAAGTATGTATGCATAATTAGTAAAGAATTGAGAGTGTTCTTTTTTAATGGGATATTCTGAAAGGGGTTACATAGTGAGATCGAAATATATGATCGGTGTAGATATTGGGACAACTAGTACAAAATCGGTTTTGTTTTCAATTGATGGATCTGTTATTGCAAGTCATGGAATTGAATATCCTTTATATTCTCCTACGCCTGAAATAGCAGAACAAGATCCAGAAGAAATCTTTCAAGCGGTGATACATACGATTAAAGAAGTTGTGCAATCAAGTAATATACAAGCGGTTGATATTCTCTGTGTTTCTTTCAGTTCGGCAATGCATAGCGTTATCGCTGTAGACGAAGATGGAAATCCGTTAACGAAATGTATCACGTGGGCAGATAATAGAAGTGCAAGCTGGGCGGAGAAAATAAAGAATGATATGAATGGTCATGAAATTTATTTACGTACTGGGACACCTATTCATCCGATGTCACCACTTTCGAAATTAGTTTGGTTACAGAATGAGCGGGTAGAATTGTTCGCAAGAAGTTATAAATTCATTTCTATTAAAGAATATGTTTTCTACAAGTTATATAAAGAATATGTAATTGATCATTCTATAGCATCAGCGACAGGGATGTTTAATTTGAAATCTTTAAAATGGGATGAAGAGGCTTTACATGTTGCGGGAATTACAGATGACAAGCTTTCTAAACTTGTTCCAACAACGCACAGTTTAACAGGATTAGATGAAGAGCTTGCCAAAGAGATGAATGTACTTGTTTCTACGCCTTTTGTAGTAGGAGCGAGTGATGGAGTACTATCTAATTTAGGTGTAAATGCAATAGACCCTGGCGTTGTGGCTGTTACAATTGGTACAAGCGGTGCGATACGTGCTGTAACAAATCGTCCTGTAACAGATCCAAAAGGTAGAATTTTTTGTTATGCGTTAACTGAAGACCATTGGGTAATCGGTGGTCCAGTTAATAACGGTGGTATGATTTTCAGATGGGCTCGTGACCAATTGGGCACTTCAGAGATTGAACTTGCGAAGCGTTTAGGAAAAGATCCATATGAAGTACTTACTGAAATAGCAGCAAATGTGAATCCTGGATCTGACGGTTTATTGTTTCATCCGTATTTAGCAGGGGAAAGAGCTCCTTTATGGAATGCAAATGCACGGGGATCTTTCTTTGGACTCGGATTGCATCATAAGAAAGAACATCTTATCCGTGCTGTTTTAGAAGGAGTAATTTATAATTTATATACCGTTCTTCTCGCTTTAAAAGAGCTAATTGGCGAACCAAAAAAAATTCAAGCGACAGGCGGTTTTGCAAGATCGGAACTTTGGAGACAGATGATGGCAGATATTTTCCATCAAGACGTATATGTTCCTGAAAGTTTCGAAAGCTCTTGCTTAGGTGCTGCAATCCTCGGTTTATATAGTTTAGGTGAAATAGATACATTATGCGTAGTTTCTGAAATGGTAGGGGCAGATTTTCATCATGGGCCAAACATGGAAAGTGTGGAAAAATATAAAGATTTAACACCAATCTATATTCGTCTGTCTCGTCAATTGGAAGAAGAATATGAAAGTATAGCAGCGTACCAAAAAAAGTGGGTTTAAAAGCTATTTATAAAGAAAATATGGTAACGTATAAAGAGGTACTCCGATTTTTTAGGATACTCTTTCAACATAAAATATTTTAAGAAGTATGATGAACGAAAAATATAGGGAGAGAGGGTTATAAAAATGAAGGATAACAAAGAGTTTATTGGATATGTTGGAACTTACACAAAAGAAAATAGTGAAGGAATATATAAGATTACTTTAGACACAGAAGCAAAAAAAATTAGTAATGTAACACTTGCCGCTAAGCTGGATAACCCTACATATGTAACGATTAACCGAAATAATGAGTATCTCTATTCCGTTGTTAAGGAAGGAGAATCTGGTGGTGTAGCTGCCTATTCAATTGATAGTAAAACTGGAGAGTTAAAGGCAGAAAACAGACAAGTAGTAGAAGGGGCTTCTCCTTGTCATGTGAGCGTTGATAGTGGGAATCATACGGTAGTTACAGCAAATTACCATAAAGGAACGATTGAGTCTTTTGAAATAAATGAAGAAAATGGAACTGTAAATCCTGCTTCATCTATTATGGCGCATGAAGGTTCAGGTCCAAATAAAGAAAGACAAGAAAAACCACATGCACATTACGCGGGATATACTCCTGATGAAAAATATGTGATAGGTGTTGATTTAGGAATTGATAAGTTAATTACGTATGAAATAAAAGATAGTACATTAACAGAAGTGAATAGTTTATCTGTAAATCCAGGGAGTGGTCCAAGACACATTACTTTTCATCCAAATGGAAAATACGCTTATGTAATGACGGAGCTTAGTTCAGAGGTTATTGCGCTAACATATAACTCGGAAGAAGGATCCTTTACAGAAGTACAGTATATTTCTACTCTTCCAGAACACTTTGATGAAAATAGTCAAGGAAGTGCTATCCATATTTCTTCTGACGGCCGTTTTGTATATGCAGGTAATCGTGGTCATAATAGTATCGCTATTTATAGCGTAGATCAAAATTCAGGTCAGCTTACATTTGTTGAACATACATCTACAGAAGGAAATTGGCCGAGGGACTTTGTATTAGATCCCACTGAAAAGTTTCTTGTTGCTACAAATGAAAAGTCACATAATCTTGTGCTATTTTCAAGAGATGAATCTACAGGAAAGTTAACACTTTTACAATCTGATGTTGCTGTGCCAGAGCCTGTTTGTGTGAAGTTTTTAAATGTTTAAGTTGTGTTCGATATAATTTCATATATTCAGAAAACAATAAAAAGCAAAGCGATATCGCTTTGCTTTTTATTGTTTCTTTTTCGGTCTACGTACTAATTCGCCGCCGCAGTTTGGACAAACGTTGTGTCTTTCTTCTGTACATGGTGCGCAAAATGTACATTCATATACACAAATGTATGCTTCAGAATCTTGTTCGAGCGATTGATCGCAAATTTGACAGTTTGTTTTCATTTGTAGTGCCATAATAAGTCTCCTTTTAGTTAGAAAATTTATAATTTAATTATAATTCATTAAATAAAAATAGTCCTTTTCAATTGAAAGGAAATCGAATGATAAAGTTATGAATTGAAACGAAAGATGCCGGTTTATTTTAAAATTGATTATTTATTACAGTTGGAATATTATGAAATAGTCAAAAGACAACAGGGGGTATAGATTTTGACTAATCATAATGATCATTTAAAAGCAAACTGCGAAAAATGCTTCGGTCTATGTTGCGTTGCATTACCGTTCGCAGCATCGGTAGATTTTGCAGTGAATAAAGATGGTGGTAAACCATGTTCCAACTTACAATCAGATTTTAAATGTAGTATACATAAAAATCTTAGAGGAAAAGGTTATAAAGGTTGTACAGTATTTGAATGTTTCGGCGCTGGGCAGAAGATTTCTCAAGTTACATTTAACGGGGTTGATTGGCGGAAAGATGCTAAGCATGCGAGAAAAATGTATGATGCTTTTCCAGTTATGCATCAACTTCATGAAATGCTTTGGTATTTGAATGAAGCGATTCTTTTAAAGGCAACACAGCCAATTCATAAAGAGCTGAAGACCGCAATTGAGGAGACAGAGCGACTTTCGAATTTAAATCCAGATAAGTTAATGAAAATAAATGTTCCAGTGCATAGGGCAGAGGTAAACATTCTTCTTTTAGAAACGAGCGAATTAGTATGGAAGGAAATGAATACTGCGCGTAAGAAACGAATCATACACCGCGGTGCAGACCTTATGGGAGCAAATCTGAAAAAGAAAGATTTACAAGGTGCAAATTTAAGAGGAGCATATTTAATTGCGGCAAACTTAAATGGAGCAGACTTACGAGGGGCAGATCTCATCGGAGCAGATTTACGAGATGCAGATATTCGCGGGACTGATTTTACAAATAGTATTTTCCTGACGCAAGTTCAAGTTAATGCGGCTAGAGGGGACAAACATACGAAATTACCGAAATTATTGTCTCGTCCATCGCATTGGAGTGCGTAAAGAGTGAGGAGTATTTAGTGTGGATATATTTCAGTATTTAGAAGAGGTGCAAGAGGATGCCTTTTCGTTAGCAGTAGAGCAAATAGAAGCGAAGTATTATGATATTTGTTGCATGTTGGCGTCTACAGAATATGCAGAACGAATTAAAGCAATTGATTTAGAGTCATATAAGGAAAGTATTAGAGTAGGTTTGGATGCAGCTGTAGAAATGGCTACTAATGAAGAAGCAAAGGCGATTTATTTTGAGTATGATCTTGATAACGAGTGGAATAGTCAGTTTTATCCCGCATTAACGGGCAGTAAGACCCCCACCTCAAAATTCAGCGAAAGCAAAGAAGTTACGTGGGAAGTCAACTGCCCGTAAAAGCCCGATTGGTTCAACTAATAATCAGTGGGGATGAAGAACGCCCCCACTGATTAAAGTTTCACTTTATATTTGTGAGGAATATGTTTCAATGGAAGAAGAGGACGATAATTGGGCTTCAGAATGGACATATAATATTGAGGGGCCGGGGTCTGTAGAATTAGCGGATATGTATAATGAAAATGGCTTTGACACAAGTGAAAAAGCAATCGGTATAACTTTATATTTAATTGCTAAAACGCTGTGTAGTTTTATAAGTGTACGTAGTGAAGTGCAAAGTAATATACCGATTTGTATTGGTTTTCACGACCAAGATCCAATTATACGAACAGGCAGAGACTAAGAATCTCTGCCTGCTTTTTATTTCTTTTCAAAAGTAGTAATTAAAACGCTACATATAATGAGAATACCACCAATGAAAAAGTTACTATTTAATGTTTCATTTAAGAGCAACCAACCAAGTAACGATCCAACGATAGGTTGGAAGAAGAAAAATAAGGAACCGATGCTTGCATCCAGTAATTCTAATCCTTTATTCCAAAGGAAAAAGGCACCTGCTGTTGAGACGATTCCTAAGTATAATACGCCTAATATTACGTACGTATTTACTGTTCCGATAGAGGCCGCTTGTAGCTCCCATATCATAAAAGGTGTAATAAAAAAGAGTGAAAAGAAAATTGCGTACGTTGTAATAACTAAGGATGAAAATTGGATTGAAGCGATTTTTACATAAATAGATAGTAAAGCCCACGTAATAGCGGCTCCAACTAAAATGATTGTTCCGATAAAATAGGAGCCGATTTCAATATCCCATCCGATTACGATAATGACACCGATTGTCGCTATTATAGTAGATAAAAGTCTACGAGCAGTTAGTTTTTCTTTCAAAATGAGCGCTGCAAATATAACCATAAATGCAGGTGTAGCTGATGTAACTAACGAGCCTGTATGAGCGTCGGATAATTTTGTTCCGATAAATTGGCATGTGATTGAAATGAAATAGCCGATAAATCCAATCCAAGCGAATAATAGCCAATCTTTTTTGCGAATGGTTGCTTTTTTCTTTTGCTTTTTCTCAGCTATTTTCAAAATGAAATACAAAACAACAAAAGCGATAATAAAGCGTAACCAAACGAGTGTCAGTGGTGGGATAAAATCGAGTATGTATTTGCTAACAACATACATACCACCCCATATACTTGCTGTTAGTGATAAATATATAGCTCCTAAAATTGTTTGTTTCATGTAAAGTACCTCCGTCTATTTTTAGGGTAATATGAGTTCCCTAAGACGAGGCGTAGTGTATGTGCTAAATGAATGCCCGTCTTAGTTTATAGACGGCCTACAGGTTGATCGTTTTCGAATGAAGTGTTGTAGTACATGAGTGCATTCCTCCTTCATATTTTATAATGATATTATAACTTAATTTTCAGTTTATTGTACTGGGTTATTTTTTTAGAAATAGAACGGTATGTTCTAAAATAAGAAAATTTGAAAAGAACAGGTGATTTCATAAATATATTTGGCTAGCACGTAATTAATGAAATTTAATAATTTAATTATATAAGTAGAATCATATTCTATAAGTTTAAGAAAATATATGAAGTTGTGTATAAATTGTGAATAATAAACCGTCACGTTTGACTGTACAGTTTATGTGTTGTATGATGTAAGTAATATAAACAAGGGGGGGAAGATCGTTGGGAAGGTGTATCGAATCGGACAGTTGGCTCTCATGGCTCACGTGTCGAAACGAACGATTGATTATTATACGAATCTAGGTATCTTAAAAGCGGAGCGATCTCAATCTAATTATCGCTATTACGACGAAACAGCATTTGAGACATTACAATTTATTGAGAAGTGCAAAGAAATGCATATGCCGCTTTGTGAGATTAAAGAGAAAATCGAGGAGAAGAAGAAGCTGCTCGGTATCAATGAACACGTTTCGAAACAAGTGAATGAAGTGACAGACCATATTCACCGATTAGAAGTGGAGCTTACTGAGTTAAAACCGCTTTTAGATGAATTGACTGATTCACAACGTGAAAAAATATCGAAATCTTTATCAGGTCAAACGACAGCTTTAATACAGACACTTGCTCTATTATTATAGAATAAGTGAAATCCGACCTCTTTAATTTTTGTATCGGGCTATGTTTTCTAACAAACAAATAAGAAAACATTATAGTATACAGGAGGTGGACACCTTAGTTTTTTAACTAAGGGGATTCATTGGAAATATTTAATTTAGTCATGGTTGCGATTTTAATCGCATTTACTGGATTTTTCGTAGCAGCAGAGTTTGCGATTGTAAAGATACGTTCAAGCCGTATCGATCAGCTTGTTGCGGAAGGAAAACGCGGTGCTTTAGCAGCGAAAAAGGTAACAACAAATTTAGATGAATATTTATCTGCTTGTCAATTAGGTATTACAGTTACAGCTATGGGATTAGGTTGGTTAGGTGAACCGACAATCGAAAAGTTATTACACCCGTTATTTGAGAAATGGAACTTAAATCCTTCTATTTCATCAGTATTAACATTTGGTCTTGCTTTTATGATTATGACGTATTTACACGTTGTAGTAGGGGAATTAGCTCCGAAAACGATGGCAATTCAAAAGGCTGAAAGGGTAACGTTATTATTGGCAGGTCCATTAATGATGTTCTATAAAGTAATGTATCCATTTATTTGGGTATTGAACGGTTCAGCTCGTGTGATAACTGGTTTATTCGGTTTAAAGCCAGCTTCAGAACATGAAGTAGCTCATACAGAAGAAGAATTACGTCTTATCCTTTCAGATAGCTATGAAAGCGGCGAAATTAATCAAGCTGAATACAAGTATGTAAATAACATTTTTGAATTTGATAATCGTATTGCGAAAGAGATTATGGTACCGCGAACAGAAATCATTGGTTTCTACCTGGAAGATTCAGTAGAAGAACACATGAAAGTAATCCAAAATGAGCGATACACACGTTATCCGATTTTTGGAGAAGATAAAGATGATATTATCGGTATGGTCAACGTAAAAGATTTCTTTATTCGATATATGACCGAGGATCAAAAAGATTTATCATCTATTCGCTCGTATATGCGTCCGATTATTGAAGTGATGGAAACGACTCCAATTCACGATTTATTACTTCAAATGCAGAAAAAGCGAATTCCGATGGCTGTTTTATATGATGAGTACGGAGGAACAGCCGGAATTGTAACGCTTGAAGATATCTTGGAGGAAATCGTCGGCGAAATCCGTGACGAATATGATGAAGATGAAGCACCACCAATTCAACATGTGAACGAGCAACATATCATTGTTGATGGAAAAGTGCTTATCTCAGAAGTGAAAGATTTATTTGGATTACACATCGAAGAAGATGATGTGGATACAATCGGTGGATGGATTATGATGCAAAATCATGAAATCGAAGAAGGACAACACGTTGAGGCGGAAGGTTATGAATTTAAAGTGTTAGAAAAAGACGCTTACCAAATTAAACGTGTTGAAATTCGTAAGATGGAACAAGAACAAGAAGAAGAGAAAGCAGCAACTGTGTAAGTTGCTGCTTTTCTTCTAAAGTACAAAAAATGAGAACTTAGGAGCGGATATTTTGATTCAAGAAGCCTTACGTGTATATCGATTACAATTGTATGTGATCTTTAGTGGTTTACTACTTATGTGGACGATTACTCCGTTTGGAAAACAAGTGACAGGGTTTGGTATTGGATTAGCAGTAAGCGCCTATTGTCTTTGGTTATTAGCTCGCAGGGTGGAGAAACTCGGAAAAAGTATCGTAATGAAGGAAAAGACTCCTGGGTTAGGAGTTCTAAACCGATTTGCAGCTGCCATTTTAGGAGCAATCATCATGTATGAAATTGAGCATGAAATGGAAATGTGGGCATTTGGTACAGGCATTTTAGGTGGTCACTTTTTAATGATTGCAAATTTAGCTTATGCGAATATGCAGTTAGTGAAAGAGGAAGAGAAGCAAAGGGAACATGCTTCGAAAAACATAGAGCTATGATGAAAGGGGCCTAATGGGGTTCCTTTTTTGTGTTTAAGTGAGCTAATGAAAGGAATCAATTTTACGACAAATATAATACGCTTCTTTTTTTTGTTTTTCAATAGTATGAAAAATAATGTAAAAAAATTTAAAAACCCATCGATTTCTAAAGGTTATGTATGTTATTATGACAAAAGACTTTTTGAAAGAGGTGGATACCAATGTTACAAGCGTTACTTATTTTTGTGCTTCAAATTATTTATGTTCCAATTTTAACAATCCGTACGATTTTGCTTGTAAAGAATCAAACAAGATCCGCTGCTGGTGTTGGATTGTTAGAAGGAGCTATTTACATTGTCAGTTTAGGTATTGTGTTTCAAGATTTATCAAATTGGATGAACATCGTTGCCTATGTCATTGGCTTTAGTACAGGACTTTTATTAGGCGGTTATATAGAGAATAAATTAGCAATTGGTTATATTACGTATCAAGTTAGTTTACTAGACCGTTGTAATGAATTAGTAGATGAACTACGTCACTCTGGATTTGGTGTTACGGTATTTGAAGGCGAAGGAATTAATTCTATACGTTATCGCTTAGATATCGTTGCAAAGCGCTCTAGAGAGAAAGAACTGTTAGAAATCATTAATAAAATTGCACCGAAAGCGTTTATGTCTTCTTATGAAATCCGTTCATTTAAAGGCGGATATTTAACGAAGGCGATGAAGAAGAGAGCGTTAATGAAGAAGAAAGATGAACATGCATCGTAAAGAAAAGGGGGTAGTGCAGCTTTAAAAGCATGGCATAATCCCAAAATAAAAAGAGAGGAATCAAGTTTGAAAAAGATTCCTCTCTTTTTTATGTATTATTTTTTTCTACTCTTTCTTAAATTAACAAGTAACCATACAACTTGAATAATTATTGGTAATATAAATGCAATTAATAAAACGATAAAGGCTATTAATTTCAGCTCAGGTGTTTGAGTAACACCGGTCCCATCAACCTCTCTTAGCAAAATGATAGCTGTCAATATCCCGAAAGCTATAATCCAAAATATGTTACCAATCCACCAATAAATCCATCTTCTTTTCATGCTAGCACCCCTTATATTTACCCACTGTTAAAAGTAAATTTTCGTTCGTTACATTTATAATGAAATGCCTATAAAATTAATTTTTTTTAACTGTATACCTAACTTGTTTAAAGGTTACCATTTCTCCATCTTTATCATCATCTTTTGTTTGCAAAAGTTGAACTTTTGGCTTGTAGTCCGTCCTATGAGCGTGTTCGATATCTTTAATGTTAAGCTTGTAGGATTCACCATTATTAATTTTTTGTTCCAATACTTTTTTATTAGCAACATAAATAAAGGTCACTTTATTTTCATCAATGCCCTCGGTCTTAATTTCTAATTCATTATCTTTTGTTGTAATGGTTGGTGTTAATAATTCCATACTGCCGTTTCCAGTTTCTAAAGAATTTCCTGCAATAGCTGAACATCCGGATAATATGATTCCGGTGAATAGAAGAACAGCTAATTTCTGTTTCATAACATCCCTCAATTCCATGTGAATTTTGATTTTGGTATTGCTAGATTACTAGTGTGGAGCGTAAATGTTTAGTTAGTACCCTTTTAATTGTACCATAATATGTAAATTAAAACAGGATGTATATCCAATTTAAGGGAGATTAAAAAATTTACTGATTGTTGTAAATTCGTGTGTTTTAGCTTCTATTTCAATCGAAATGTAGACGAGAGAAAGAAATTTTTTTATAGAAATTATAATTTTTACATTTTACAATAATGATAGGGAATAGATGAATTCATTTACTTCGGAGGTAGTTATTTGAACATTAATGAGAAGGCAATTGAAATGTTTGAACAAAATAAATATGAGGAAGCAATGGAACTGTTTCAACAAGCAGTACATGAATCTAGAGACGTACAATCTCTCAATAATCTGGCTTGGATGTACTTTTATGAGGAAGAGAATGATGATAAAGCTCTTGAATTAATAAGAGAAGTTGTTAAGTTGAATCCTTCTTCATACTTTCCTTATAACATCTTAGGGGAAATTTACACGAAACAAGAAAAATGGGAAGAAGCGAAAGAAGTATTGCAAAAATCTATTTCGATGCAACCATCGGATGAAGCATTTCACAATGTAGCTGTAGCGCATTATAACCTTGGAGAGTTAGAAAAAGCTTCGGAATTTTTTTTGCGAGTTGCAGGGGATTCGGACTATATAATGTATAGCTATGTAAAATGCTTAATTGATTTAGGGCGAACGACAGAAGCGAAAGAGAAGTTAGATGCTTTTAACAGGAAATCTGATAATTTTTTAGGAGAAATTCATGTAGCAGATTTATATGTTGAGTTGAATTGCTATAACGAAGCAATTGAATGGTTCGAAAAGGGATACAAAGAAGTTTGGAAAAGTCCTAACTGGATTGGTAGGTTTGTATATGCTCTATATAAAGCTAATAATTTCTCCCGTATAAATGAAGTTATACAGGAATCTATCGAAGCGAAAACATCAGAAATAGAAGATGTTCAGAATGAAGAAGTAGAAGAAAACTGGACAGAAAAAGATAAGAAAGAGTTAATTGAGGAATATACAGAAGAGAATAATTGTTATAAAACAATGATAGAACGTATCAAATCTGGATATGTTCCAGGGTTAGAATTTGAAACTTATCATTTAGGGGGGTGCTATTTATTTGGTTGTAAAAGACATAATCATCTTGAATATGAAAAATAAAAAGATTCGACTGTCAAGTATGATGGTCGAATTTTTTTATTATAGGTTGCTTGTCTAAAGGTACCATTTCAATTGTAATGTGTTAAAGAGGTTTCGTCTCATTACATAGGTATATATCCTCTTTAGAGCTCCCTTTTTTAATATTTAAAATATGGAGTGAAATAAAACCAATAACTCCTATTCCGCCGAAAATAAGCCATGGTGTATACATTCCGTTTAAATTGGATGTAAACGATGTCCCGGTATAGTTACCGATGATAAAACCAAATGCGAGTGATAGTTGATAAAATCCGAAGAAAGTGGCTGTATATGATTCATTACTGTAATTTGCAATAGCGATATCAGCGTTAGGTAATACGAGTGTTTCACCGATTGTAAATAAAATTACACAAATAAAGAGCCAATATGGGTGTTGAAATAAAGGAATGAGTAAAAAGGAAATACTCATTAATAAAACACCGTATTTAATAATCGAAAGTGTGTTGTATTTGTGGAATAATTTTCGGAATAATACCATAAATATGACGCCTGTTATCGCATTTATCGTAATAACGAGTGTAGCAAGTTGATTGCTATTACTAATGTTTTTCATATGAAGTGGAAGTGCGACAGTAAGCTGAGTAAACATAATATAGAAGAAAATCATGATAAAGGAAAACAGAAGGAAAGACTTGTTTTGTAAGATGGCCTGTATTCCTAATGTAATAGACGTGTTTTCAGTAGTGACTTGGAAGTGATTTTTAAGTAAGTAAAAGATAAAAGCAAATAACAGCATAAGAGATCCTGTTAGAGAGAAAGCGTAGAGTGGATCGAGTAAGAGTAAGAACCCTCCTGCAATTGGTCCGATTATTGCACCGCAATTAAAGCTAAGGTTTAAATATGTAAATAAATTTTTTCTCAAATGAGCTGGCTGTGAGCCAAATATAGCGCGAGCGGCAGGTTCGTAAAATGCAGTTCCGAAGCCGATAAGTGCAGAAGAAATAGAAATTGTATAGAAATCAGAGCATATTCCTAAAGCGATAAATCCGATTCCTCTCAAAAATAAACCAGCTATCATCATAATGATATAGCCTATTTTGTCAGCAATTAACCCTGAGAATAATGGGATAACTCGTGATGTAATTGTCATAACCGTCAACACTGTTCCTACTTGGACAGCAGAAAAATGAAGAAAGGTTAATAGATAAATAGCTAAAAATGCGTATACTGCAAAATACCCAAAAGACATAAAAAATGAAGAAATAAGCATGAAACGTATCGGTGTTGAGAAACTTTTCATAGAAATCCCCCTAATTATGTAACCAGTAAAATTATTTGATGGTTAACTATTTTATACTATAATTATACATAAAGTCAGAAAAAAGTAAATTTTAAGAAGAAGGTGGATCGAATTGAATCAAAACGCTCCAAATGAACTAGAATATATTCGGGAATTTTTAAATACATGGAGAATACCAAACGATACGAGAGAGCCAATTGATTTGCTGCAAACAAAAGAAGATATAAAGCTCTTTATGAAAGAATATTTTGATGAAGAGTTTCCATTTCATACGATAGAGGAATTAAGAGGTTTTCGAGAAGATATTCGGATGACAATTGAAGGCGAAGAATCATTGCAAAAATGGTTAGAGAAATACCCATTTCATGTACATATAAAGGAAGATATGAAAGGTATTACATATGAACCAGTATATGAAGAGAATGTGTATACAAAAGTGCTAAGCATTGTGTTAATGTCAATTCAAGAAAATGTGTGGGGAAGGTTAAAAGCATGTCCAGATTGTCGCTGGGTATTTTATGATCATTCGCGAAATGGAAGTAAAAGATGGTGCGGTATGTATGCTGGAGAAGAAGGAGGAAGAGCATGCGGGACGATTGCAAAAGTGAAAAACTACCGGGCGAAGAGAAAAGGGCGATCTGGTTATGATATGTAAGTAATATTAGAGAAAGAAAAATGGATGGGGGGAATGCTATGGAAGGCACACAAATGTTAGCTTTAAACAAAAAGTGTTGGGATACAGTTGCACCATATTTCTTTCAAGTGGATTGTTTACCGAAATATGGTCCGTATACGGCGTCTGAAGATGAGATTCATTTGTTCGAGTCAATTAGAAATAAAAAAGTTCTTGATATTGGGTGTGGAAGTGGAAGTGGACATTCGTTGCAATATATGGCAGAGCATAGGGCAGAGGAAGTATGGGGTCTTGATCTTTCAAGTGAACAAATTAAAACAGCGAATAAAACGTAAAAGCGTTGGAATCCAAAGTTAATATGCGGAGCAATGGAAGAAGAAGGAGATATTCAGAAAGGGTATTTTGATATTATATATTCCATTTATGCATTAGGTTGGACTTCAAATTTAGGAAAAACAGTAGAGTTTATATATTCCTATTTAAAGCCAGGAGAAAGTTTTATTTTTAGTTGGGAGCACCCAGTATATTCAAACTTACAGTATGGTACAGAAGAAGTTGCTATAAAGTCTTCTTATCATGAGGAAACGTCCATTACGTTTGAAACATTTAAAGGAGAAAATGTACAAGCGATATTATATAAGAGAAAAATAAGTACATATATAAATGAGTTAAATAGAGCAGGCTTTATAATTGAGAGAATAGAAGAGCCTGAACCATCGAGCTCGTTTGATGGAGAACTAGCTGAGCCGTCTACGAAATATTATTCTTTATATAAAGCTAGGATGGTACCAACTACTTTTATTATTAAGGCGAGGAAACAAATTGTTTTATAAAAAGAAGCCTATCGTTTCAAATAGTTGAAATGATAGGCTTCTTTATTTTTAAAAAATAAGGTCAGAGGTGTACTTTTTTTAAAAAAATGCATTTCATATAAAAGGTGTAATGATTTTAGGGAAGGGGGATTGTTGTGCGTCATCATAAAAATTGCAAAAAATTCGGAGTGGCACTGCCTCTTCCGCTTATAGGTGCAACTGGTCCAACAGGTAATAGTGGCCCTGTAGGTCCAACTGGAGGGCATGAAGGTCCTGTTGGTCCAACAGGGATGACTGGACCGACGGGAGCAACTGGTCCCCAAGGACCTCAAGGTATCAGGGGAATACAAGGTTCGCGAGGGACAACAGGAGCGCAGGGAATACAAGGAGCTGTTGGTGATACCGGAGAGCAAGGTATAACTGGTCCAACTGGCCTCCAAGGTGCTCAAGGATTAATCGGAAACCAAGGTCCAATTGGTGATATTGGGGTACAAGGATTAGAAGGAACACAGGGAGCTACGGGTCCTGCTGGTAGTCAAGGAATACAGGGCATACAAGGAATACAAGGGGAAGTAGGTGAGCGAGGACAAACAGGGGCACAAGGAATACAAGGAGAGAGAGGGGTAACTGGAGTTCCAGGGGTAACTGGTTCCCAAGGTCCTCAAGGTGTTCAAGGGATACAAGGAGAGCAAGGGGCTACTGGTATACAAGGAGAAGACGGCGCTCAAGGAATACAAGGAATTACTGGAGAACAAGGACACCAAGGTGATCAAGGGGCACAAGGTGTAGTAGGACCAACTGGTTCTACTGGAATACAAGGTCCTCAAGGTATAAGCGGAATAAAGGGAATAACCGGTGTAACAGGCCCTCAAGGTCCACAAGGAGTTCAAGGAATACAAGGAGTAAGTGGATCCACAGGTTTTCAAGGAGCAAAAGGAGTACGAGGGATAACAGGAGCAACTGGTCCTACTGGTACACAAGGCTCAGAAGGACCACCGGGTGGTCCGACGGGAACAACCGGTCCAATTGGTCCATCTAGTGGAGTGACTGGTCCATCAGGTCCACCCGGCCCGCCAGGAGGTCCAACAGGTCCAACGGGTGCGACTGGTTCAACAGGTGTAAGCGGAGGGATAGGACCAATTGGAGCGCAAGGAGTGCAAGGTATAACAGGTCCAACAGGTCCTCAAGGTGTAAGGGGAGTCCAAGGTTCCCAAGGTGTAGTTGGAGCAGTTGGAGTCCAAGGGGCACAAGGTCCTCAAGGTAACCCAGGTATAACGGGTCCAACGGGTGCAGAAGGTTCTCAAGGAATACAAGGTACGCGTGGAGTAACTGGTCCGACAGGTGCAGAAGGCCCTAAAGGTATTCAAGGTATTCAAGGTGTAATAGGCCCAACAGGTGCACAAGGAATGGTGGGAATACAAGGGATAGCCGGTCCAGCTGGTGTTACAGGAGCGGAAGGAGTTCAAGGTGAACAAGGAATCCGAGGAGCAACTGGTCCAGCTGGAGCGCAAGGTATACAAGGAGTACAAGGAATTCAAGGGGAAACAGGAGCAGCTGGAGCACAAGGTCCTCAAGGAGTTCAAGGGATACAAGGGACTACGGGATTGACAGGTGCACAAGGTGCACAAGGTCTTCAAGGAGTGCAAGGAATAATCGGTCCGACTGGAGCTATTGGTTTGCAAGGTCCTCAAGGATTACAAGGAATAACGGGTCCAACAGGAGTTCAAGGAGTGCAAGGAATACAAGGAGTGCAAGGAATAATCGGTCCAACAGGAGCACAAGGAATTAGAGGTCCCCAAGGAAATACAGGGGAGGTCGGTATAACTGGCTCTCAAGGAGTCCAAGGGGCACAAGGTAGTCAAGGACCCCAAGGCCCACAAGGGAATATTGGAATTACTGGTGCAACGGGTGAAACTGGAGCTACTGGAGCAACCGGGTCAACTGGACCACAAGGTGTGCAAGGTGTTCAAGGGATTACGGGAATACAAGGAATAACAGGAATGACAGGCGATATAGGTGCAACGGGTCCGCAAGGAATACAAGGTATACAAGGAATTCAAGGTTTGCAAGGCCCAATTGGAGCAAGTGGGGTGACAGGTGCTAGTGGTAGTATAGGCCCAGTTGGAGCGCAAGGTAGTCAGGGGCAAAACGGAGCGGTTGGACCAACAGGCGCAACTGGTAATGTAGGATCAATAGGTTTCTCGGGGATAGCAGGAGCGACTGGAGCGACTGGTTTACCTAGTGGGGGCGGTTATTTCTTTTCCACTGCAACGAGTACAATTGCAGCGAATGCGCTAATACCAATTAATTCTGGTTCTACAATTTTTGGAGCAGGAGTTAGTTTAACAAATGCGACAACTATAACGTTAAGTACGCCAGGGATATATTTAATAAGTTATTATTTTCAAGGGGATGCAATTTTGGGGAATGAAACGATTTCGGTAAGGCTTGTTTTAAACGGAACGCAAGTCGCAGGGAGTTTTATTCTTTATGTTACAAAAGGTAATTTTATATTAGAACCAGCGATTTCAAATACGATGGTAATTGAAGTTACTTCTCCAAATTCCACTTTGTCATTACAAAATGGTCCATTAGCTATTGGGCATGTAACGACATTAGCGGGAGTAATAACAGCTAGCTTAAACATATTACAAATAGTTTGATGCGTTACAAACGGGAGGAGATGCTTGTGAAGAATCAAGATAAGTGTAGTAAGTTTCAAGCACCTATTCCTTTTCCGCCGCCAGGTATTACGGGGCCCACTGGACCAACCGGTCCAACAGGTGCTTTAGGTGGACCAACTGGACCGCAGGGAATACAAGGCGTACAAGGTCCAATCGGTCCAACAGGTCCGACAGGAATACAAGGGGTGCAAGGGGTACAGGGAGAAAATGGTCCAACAGGTCCAACAGGTTTAACTGGACCACAAGGCTCTCAAGGTAGTCAAGGACCTATGGGAGAACAAGGCCCACAGGGAATACAAGGTGTTCAAGGAATTCAAGGCGAAAGAGGTCCGACAGGTCCAACTGGTATTCAGGGGATACAAGGAATTCCTGGTCCAATCGGTCCAACAGGTTCAACAGGAATACAAGGCATACAAGGAATGCAAGGGGAAGTCGGTCCGACAGGTCCAACAGGAATACAAGGTATACAAGGAGTGCAAGGGGACAATGGTCCAACAGGTCCGACTGGAAATACTGGTATACAAGGTGTTCAAGGTAATTTAGGAAGTAGTGGTTTACAAGGTATAACAGGAATACAAGGAATACAGGGTCTAATTGGTCCAACGGGCCCAACAGGTTCTCAAGGAATCCAAGGGGAACAGGGGCCAATGGGGCCACAAGGGGAAACTGGTGTTCAAGGTTTACAAGGTCCCCAGGGAGAAATGGGGCAGGTAGGTCCAACCGGTTCTCAAGGAATCCAAGGAGTGCAAGGTGTAATCGGTCCGACAGGGGCAACTGGTTTACAAGGGGATCCAGGTCCAACTGGATCAACCGGATCAACTGGGATAACCGGTCCGACTGGTTCTGCAACGGGTCCAACAGGAGCAACAGGTCCAACCGGTCCTCCGGGAGGCCCAACCGGTCCAACCGGTCCAGCAGGATCACCAGGGGGTCCAACCGGTCCGACAGGAGCAACAGGGGCAACAGGGGCGACAGGAGCAACAGGAGCAACAGGAATCCAAGGAGTGCAAGGAATACAGGGTCCAACAGGAGCAACCGGTTTAACAGGTTTGCAAGGGGTACAGGGGCCGATGGGGGCAACAGGTCCAACGGGTGACCAAGGCATTCAAGGTCCACAAGGGATACAAGGAGTAATCGGCCCGACAGGTCCGCAAGGTCTACAAGGATTACAAGGCTCAATCGGCCCAACCGGTCCGACAGGTCCCCAAGGAGTGCAAGGGGCACAGGGTCCAATCGGTCCAACCGGCCCACAAGGGGTTCAAGGTATACAAGGTGAGCAAGGAGTAAGGGGAGCGACAGGTCCAACTGGTTTACAAGGTCTACAAGGCGTACAAGGTCCGAGTGGCCCAACTGGCCCACAAGGAGTGCAAGGCGTACAAGGTCCGAGTGGCATAACAGGCCCAACCGGTCCTCAAGGAATACAAGGTATCCAGGGACCGCAAGGAAGTATAGGCCCAACCGGTCCTCAAGGAATACAAGGAGTGCAAGGTCCCCAAGGTCCAACAGGTCCGACAGGGGCAACGGGTCCTCAAGGAATTCAGGGAATCCAAGGTCCGATTGGTCCAACTGGTCCCCAAGGAATTCAGGGGATACAAGGAGTGCAAGGTCCAATCGGCCCAACTGGTCCAACCGGCCCTCAAGGTCTACAAGGAATAACCGGCCAGGCGGGCCCAACCGGTCCAACAGGAGCAACCGGTCCGACTGGAGAAACGGGTCCCCAAGGTCCTCAAGGAATTCAAGGATCACAAGGAGAAATGGGTCCAACGGGAGCAACCGGCCCGACTGGAGAAACGGGTCCCCAAGGTCTTCAAGGAATCCAAGGTCTCCAAGGGATAACAGGTTCGACGGGAGCAACCGGCCAGACGGGAGTGACTGGTGCCACTGGCCCGACTGGAATACAAGGCATACAAGGAATAACTGGAGCAACAGGGGGAACGGGAGTAACAGGCCCAACCGGCGCCACTGGTCCAACCGGCTTAACTGGAGCAACAGGATCATCTGCTATATCGACAGGTGGTGGCTATTTCTTTTCTACATCAACAAGCACAATTGCAGCAAGTGCCAATATTCCAATTAACTCGGGATCCACTGTATATGGAACTGGTGTATCTTTAACTAGTGCTACAACTGTCACAGTATCGACGCCAGGAATATATTTAGTAAGCTACTATTTCCAAGGGGACGCGACTGGTGGGAATGAAGTAGTATCTGTAAGATTACTATTAAATGGAACACAAGTAACAGGGAGTTTTATACAAAATGTAACGACATCAACTGTAGTATTGGAACCATCTATTTCAAATACGCTTCTTGTAAATGTAGCTAGTGCAAATTCAACGTTTATATTACAAAATGGCCCGCTCGGTGTTGGGCATGTGACTACAATAGCAGGTACGATTACGGCAAGTTTAAATGTAGTGAGAATATTATAAGAAATATAAAAACACAAGGAATGTCTTTTTAGACACACCTTGTGTTTTTGATGTTAAATGAACAATTTTTTATCCTGCATTAACGGGCAGTAAGACACCCACTACAAAATTCAGTTAGAGTAAAGAAGTTAGGTGATAGATCAACGGACCGTAAAAGCCCGATTGGTTTAACTAATAATCAGTGGGGATGCCCCCACTGATTAAAGTTTTGCTTTATCTTTTTGGCTGAAAAATATGTTGAAAGAAGTATTTGTGATGTAAGTTATCTACAATTTTATTTGCTTGATATGTGCGATGTTGTTCGAGTCGAAGTCTTTGCTCCATCATTTTTATTGCGTGATCAGATAAACGTAACATAATACATATCTCCTTTTCTATAAATATAGGTGACTATTTGATATCGATCCCATATTTATAATTAAGGAGGCAAAATGTGTAACATAGGCAAAAAGCACCTTCCTCTCCCATTACGCTTACGAGGTTAGCTGTCGGACTCGGGAAGTGAGAGTTTCCCTACTTAAAAAAAGATTCGCCCCAAGTAGCATAGCTACAAAATTGGTTCCCCCGCTCCAAAATTTGGACTCAGCAAAAGGTATTATAAGGTAAAAGGTAACATAAATAAAACGATTAGTCAAATTATTTTATTTTTTCTGTTTTTTCAGTTGTGTAAGTACTATTCCATCAGGTAGTTCGGTGTATGTTACTTCAAGGAAGCCGTGTTTTTTATATAATGCGATAGCAGGGGTATTTGCTTTACCTGTTTGTACAATGTATGTCATAGAAGAAGGGAACATGTTAAATATATAAATTAGGAGTTTCGTCGCAATTCCTTTTTGAAAAAAATCGGGCGATACAACTAACCTGTGGATATCAATTAGTTTTTCTTCTTGTACAAAAGAAATAAAGCCGACAAGTTTATTTTCAGAAAAATATCCATAGAATGTTTCAACGCAACTTTGAATATCGTTTACAGTATCATATAAACGGGGTATGGCAGTACTATTTAAGTAGTCCCCTTCAACTTTATAGGCTGGAATTTGAACTTGTAAAATGGATGTTGCTACTTCAAAAGAAGTGGAATTTAACTTAAGAATCATAGATAATGAAGCCTCCTTTGAATATGGTATATTAATATAATTGCTTTATGGGTGAGTTTGACAATATTTTTCTTTTTTGCATATAATATATGTATCTCCATATGTAAAATAGTAGTAAATATATTTCTATAGTGAAATATGATTAGCAATGATAAATACATATGTTTGTATTGAATCATACAAACTATAATAGAAATGGAGGACTAAAAATGGGATGGATTATCACATTAATAGTTGGTGCTATTATAGGTGCAATTGCTAGTTCTATAACGGGTAAAAATTTCCCAGGTGGTATGTTCGGAAATATTATCGCAGGTTTATTAGGTGCTTCGTTAGGTGGTAGATTATTTGGATCCTTTGGGCCATCATTTGGTGGGATTCATGTCGTGCCGGCATTATTAGGTGCAATCGTGTTAATTCTTATTGTATCATTTGTAGTGAAAGCTGCAAGGAAATAGAGATATAGATTATGATGAAGAGCCCTGAATAAGGGCTTTTCATCATTCGAAGAGGTGGTTTCATTGGAGAAAATAAATATAAGAAAAAGAGATAAGTTAAGAAAGTTTTTTAGAGAACAAAATTATTTGGCGGTATTGCTTGGATTTGCGTTATTGTTTATTAATATTTTATTACTAACAAAAATATCATTTGTTTTTACACCGTTTATCGTATTTTTAAAAACAATTTTCTTCCCAGTACTATTGGCAGGCGTGCTATTCTATATTTTGCATCCATTCGTTTCACTTTTAGAAAAGAAAGGTGTTTCAAGAATCGTATCGATAGCCTCAATATACTTAATAGTAATCGGATTATTTGTGTTTTTAGTTGTAACTGTTATCCCTATTATTAAAGATCAAATTGATGCATTAATTGATAACTTACCGTACTTTGGCCATGAGATTGAACAAGCAGCGCGTAGATTCGGGGAAAGTAATTTACTTGGTAAAATTCAGGAGAATTTAAATATTAATGTTGCGAATATGGTAAAAGACTATACAGTTGATTTTACAAAGTCATTATCATCAGTAACTGGGAATGTAACTGGATTCTTGAGTACTGTTACAGAGGTTGTTTTAACATTTGTAATGGTTCCATTTATATTGTTCTATCTTTTAAAAGATGGCGAACAATTGCCGAATCACTTCTTAAAATTCATTTCAGAACAAAGACAACCAGCAGCAATGAGAATACTAGATGATATGCACTATGCGATTAGCTCGTATATTAGAGGGCAAATTATCGTGAGCTTGTTTATCGGTATTATGCTATTAATCGGTTACCTTATTATCGGTATTAAATATGCGGTACTACTTGCGATTTTAGCGATGATTGTAAATATCGTTCCGTACGTAGGACCAATTATTGCTATTACACCAGCGTTAATTATCGCATTTATTGACTCGCCAGCAATGGTGTTAAAAGTAATCATTGTTATGATGGTTGTACAATTAGCAGAAGGTAAATTTATTTCTCCTCAAGTAATGGGGAAAAAGCTAGATATTCACCCAATTACAATCATATTTATCATTTTAACTGCCGGAAACTTATTCGGGATTATGGGCATTATTTTAGCCATTCCAGGATACGCGATATTAAAAGTGTTAGTTACGCACGGTTATAGATTTGTTAAGTTGAATACGTGAAAAAAGAGCTAAAACAGTGGGAACTGTTTTAGCTCTTTTTTATTAACAATTCATTTGCATATTGGCGCGCCCATTGATCCGCTTCCAATATAGCATCTAGTGAAAGGTCTTTTACGTTATGATGAGCTTCAACTGTTTTGTAAATTGTTTTTTCAATATCGAAAAAGACAATTTCATTTTTTAAGAATCGTGCATTCGCAATTTCATTTGCTGCATTTAATACAGCGGGAGTAGTACCACCGATTTTGCCACATTCATATGCGTATTGTAGACAAGGGAACTTCTCTAAATCTGGTTTTTCAAAATGTAAACTACTGATTTCTAATAAATTTAATTTTTTATAGGAAGAAGGTAGCCGAGTAGGATAGTGAAACGCATATTGAATAGGCATTCTCATATCAGGAGCACCGAGCTGTGCCATAACTGATCCATCAATAAATTCTACTAAAGAATGAATGATGCTTTCTTTATGAATCATTACATCAATTTTTTCATACGGAATATCAAATAGCCATCTCGCTTCCATTACTTCGAATCCTTTATTCATTAATGTGGCAGAATCAATCGTTAGTTTTGCGCCCATTAACCAGTTTGGATGTTTTAAAGCGTCCTTAGCTTGTAACGTTTGCATTTCTTCACGTGTTTTATCACGAAAAGCACCACCGGAAGCTGTTACAATTAACTTCTCAATCTCTTTATTATTTTCTCCGTTTAAACATTGGAAAATAGCTGAATGCTCACTATCTACTGGAATTAAGCGACATCCGTTTTGTTTCGCTAGTTCAGTTACGATATGTCCAGCTGCAACTAAAGTTTCTTTATTAGCAATAGCGATATCTTTCTTCGCTTTTAATGCTTCAATTGTTGGGAGTAATCCTGAAACACCGACAACAGAACTTAATACAAGATTTGAATCAGGGTGAGTAGCTACTGCAATTAAGCCATCAGTCCCGTGTGTGATTTTTGTATTTGCTGAAATACGCGTACGAAGCGTGTCTGCTAAGTCTTTTGTCGCAACGCTTACAATACGAGGTTGAAACGTTTTGATTTGTTGCTCAAGAAGATCAATGTTATAATTTGCGGTTAAACCGACGATTTTGAAATGTTCAGGATGAGCTGAAATAACATCTAATGCAGATGTGCCGATGGATCCTGTGGAACCTAAAATGGATATATATTTTACCATGAAAAAACCTCCAAAGTTGTTTTGAATATTTCTGCAAACCTATATAAGATTAGACAATTGAAGTGGAAATTCCTGCTATATAAAATAGAAAATTCGGGTTTGTTTGGAAGTGAAATGTGATAAACTGTAAAAAAATAACGAAAAAGCAATGAAAGAGAAGAGTACATATTCGAAACTTTTCAGAGAGCTGATATGTGGTGAGAATCAGTAAGGGATGAATATGGAATGGGCTCTGGAGCTTCTAACTGAAATGAGTAGGTAAAGACGGTTACTTCACGTTAAGAAGTTGAAGTGAGCTATAATGATAGCTAATTAAGGTGGTACCGCGGGAGTTTCTCGTCCTTTTTAAGGATGAGAGGCTCTTTTTATTTTGAGAAAGGAGGAGTTAGTGTGAGTGAAAAAATAATGTTAACAGGAATTAAGCCGACAGGTTATCCGCATTTAGGAAATTATATTGGCGCGATTAAACCTGCATTACAAATGTCAAAGAATAATGAAGGAAAAGCATTGTACTTTATAGCTGATTATCATGCGTTAAATGCTGTGCATGATTCAGAAAAGTTCAGCAGTTATACGAAAGAGGTAGCAGCTACTTGGTTATCGCTTGGACTTGGGGAAGATGTTATTTTTTATCGACAAACAGAAGTGCCGGAGATTCTAGAATTAGCTTGGATATTAGCTTGCTTAACTCCGAAAGGACTTATGAACCGTGCTCATGCGTATAAAGCGAAGGTGGAGCAAAATAAAGAAGCGGGTTTAGAGATAGATGCAGGAGTGAATATGGGATTATATACGTATCCGATCTTAATGGCGGCGGATATATTACTATTTCAAGCTACTCATGTACCAGTTGGGAAAGATCAAATTCAGCATATTGAAATTGCACGTGATATTGCGACGTATTTTAAGCATACATTCGGCACGACATTTACACTTCCGGAGTATGTCATACAAGAAGAAGGAGCAATATTACTAGGACTTGATGGAAGAAAGATGAGTAAAAGTTACGGGAATGTAATCCCATTATTTGCAGAGAAAGAAAAACTACGAAAGTTAATATTTAAAATCAAAACAGATTCTTCACTTCCGAATGAACCGAAAGAACTAGAAACGTTATTTATGACATATAAAGAATTTGCGATGGAAGATGAAATACAGTCGATCCGTGAAAAATATGAGACTGGAATCGGATGGGGTGATGTGAAAAAAGAGTTGTTTCGCGTTGTAGATCGTGAGTTAGCTGGACCTCGTGAGAAATACGCTATGTATATGAATGAGCCAAATTTATTATACGAAGCGTTAGAAAAAGGTGCTGAGCGGGCAAGAGAAATCGCGAAGGTAAATTTAGCTGAAATTAAAAAACGGATTGGATTTGAGAGGGGGCGCTGAGCGTTCCCTTGTTTATCTATATAATATTCTTCATATTGATATGTAGAGCAAGGAATTCGCACTTCTTTTCAAAACTTATTAGTTGCATATGTTAAAAAGTATGCTAATATAGGGTTACTTATTAAATGTGTTTAATAAGTATAATTTAAGTCACTTATTAAAGAAGTTTAATAAGTGGATCTCATTCAATAAAAAAGGAGATGAATGTATGAAAACGGAGAAAGAAAAGATGGTGGCAGGAGAAATGTATATGCCAGATGATGAAGAGTTAGTAGCTGATAGAACTGAAGCAAAACGTTTAACACGCCTTTATAATGAGGCGATGGAGATAGGAGATGAAAAACGTTTTACGTTATTAAATCAGCTTTTAGGTTCTTCAGCTGACGGGAAAGCCCAAATCAATCCTGATTTTCGTTGTGATTATGGCTACAACATCCATGTTGGAAAGAGCTTTTTCGCAAATTTCAATTGTGTGATTTTGGACGTTTGTGAAGTACGAATCGGTGATAATTGTATGTTTGCACCTGGAGTTCACATTTATACTGCTACGCATCCGCTACATCCGGTAGAGCGGAATTCCGGTAAAGAATATGGAAAGCCTGTAAAGATTGGTAACAACGTTTGGGTTGGCGGGGGAGCTATAATTAACCCTGGTATTTCAATTGGAGACAACGCTGTAATTGCCTCAGGGGCAGTTGTGACAAAAGATGTACCTCATAATGTAGTTGTTGGTGGTAATCCAGCTAAAGTTATTAAAACGATAGACTTATAGAAATCGTTTTTTTTACGGGTATATGAATAAACTGGTGTCTTATCGTATAGACAATGGGGAAGGTGTTTCATATGGAGAAATATAGTGCGAACAATCATACAAAGACATTACTTGCCTCTCGAAATGCTCTTTTTCTCTTATTTGCTTTGCCAGGTGTGGCATTTGCTACATGGATTTCAAGAACAGCAACTACTCGAGATATGTTAGCAGTGTCAAATGCAGAAATGGGCTGGATTTTGTTCGGACTATCTGTTGGTTCAATAATTGGTTTACTGAGTGCAAGCCGCTTCATTGACTGTAAGGGAGCTAGAGACGTTATTATAGGCAGCATGTTTTTTATGATTGTTGGATTGATTTGTTTAGGTATAAATATTTATTTTGTTTCTAGTATGGGGGCTTTTAGTAGCTTACTAGTATTTGGAGTAGGCTACGGATTGGCGGAAGTCGCATTGAATGTAGAAGGTTCTTCCATTGAGCAGAAATTAGGAACAACTCTTCTTCCGAAATTTCATGGCTTTTTTAGTGTAGGAACTTTAGTAGGCGCGCTCAGTGGTTCTGTCGCAGCGTCGCTTCACATCCCGATTCTGTATCAGTTTCTTGTGATTTCGGTCATGTTTCTATTACTTGTATGTATGGTGTATCGTTTTCTTCCGCATGGAACAGGAAAGAAGGAGAAATCGCGGAACAAAAGGAGAGAGAAGCGTACTTCCTTACGTATGGAAAAAAAGGTGCTTTTAATTGGTCTTTTTGTGCTTGGAATGGCATTTGCAGAAGGTAGTGCAAATGATTGGCTACCTATCGTGATGGTAGATGGACATGAGCAAAGTATAGTGGCAGGTTCTATTATGTACGCAATTTTTGTATTAGCAATGACGTTAACTCGTATGTGTAGCAGCTATTTCCTTGATCGATTCGGTCGTGTCGCTGTCGTACGTGCCACTATTATGATGGCGATTCTAGGAATTTCAATCGTAATATTTGGGAGTAATTCGTATTTTCTAGCATTTGGTGTAGTACTGTGGGGGATTGGTGCAGCGCTAGGTTTCCCAATTGGTCTGTCAGCTGCTGGAGATGACCGTGAAAATGCGACTTCTAATGTTGCTGCAGTTTCTATCATTGGTTATACAGCCTTTTTAGTCGGACCACCATTTTTAGGGATACTTGGGGAAGCATTCGGAATACGTAATGCCTTGCTAGCGGTTTTATTATTTGTTCTTTTGTCTGGAATTGTATCGTCTATTACAAGAGAGAATACACCGAGCTAAATAAGGATTGCATGCAGCGGAAATATATCATCTCTATTGCTTTAGAAAATGATGTATGATATATTGTCAACGCAACTTATTAAAAGTGTTTAATAAGTATGTTGATTAAGGTGGTGAGCGATTTGAGTGAACAATTTGTTACTCAAAAATCAATTAAAGAGACGATCCTTCGCGGCATTCGTACGGCTCTTCTAGAGCAAGGAAGTGCGACGAAAGTTGAACTTAGTAATACATTAGAAATTAGTTTTCCAACGATAAGTAAATTTATAGAAAATATGAAACAAGATGGTGAAGTCACTTTAGTCGGTTTAGATGATTCAAGTGGCGGAAGAAGAGCGAAACGATATGCGTATAATCCAGAATATATGTTAGGATTAGCGATATTTTTAGAAAAAAATGAGACGAATTATACAATTTTTAACTGTTTAGGGGAAGTAAAAGAACAAGGGAGTACTTCAAGTGCATTAATTGATGCGGGACTAAGCGTATTAACAGAACATATAGAAAGTCTTATAGCTATGTTTCCAAAAATAAGTTCTATATCAATTGGTGTCCCTGGTGCGGTCGATAATGGGCGTATTTTCTATATTCCTGGATATGAAAAGTTTCAAAATTTTAATTTGAAAAGTCACTTTGAGGAACTGTTTTCTATACCAGTAGTAATAGAAAACGATATGAATGCTGCAGTGCTCGGGTATCATAAAAACACGAGGAATAATGACAATTCCTCTCTTGTATATTTGTATTCAGGTCAAAATGGCCCAGGTGCGGGGATTATGGTAAATGGAGATGTCGTACGCGGAAGTACATTTTTCTCAGGAGAGATATCTTTCGTTCCGCAGTATGATAATAAAAATTTCTTACAAGCTTTGAGAAGTGGGGATTCGCATAATTCAGAGGAATATAATATAGATGCTATTACTCGTTTAATAGCTACATGTATAGCTATTATTAACCCTCATACGTTTATCTTCTGTGATGATGAAGTGAATCAATTTGTAATAGATCAAATTGTAAAAAGTTGTCCGCAGTACATTCCGGCAGAACATATTCCGAAAATAACAGTGAGCAACTGGAAAGAAGATTATTTATATGGGTTAAAAAGCCTTGGACTTGATCTTATGATTACGAGAACAAATAAAGAAAATTAAATGTACTGGCAATGAAGCATCCAATTGCCAGTTGAATAACATAAAAGAAAAGGTGTCGATTATGAAAATTGAACATGTAGCAATTTGGGTGAATGATTTAGAAGGAATGTGTGATTTCTATAAACAGTACTTCGGTGGTGAAGAAAATAGCTTATATCACAATCCGAAAAAGCAGTTTGAATCTTATTTCATAACTTTTGAAGGTGGTGCGCGTCTAGAACTTATGAGACAAGTAGGGATAGACGATAAAATAAAAACACAAACAGTAGGATATGCGCATATTGCTTTTTCTGTAGGTAATAAAGAAAAGGTGAACGAATTAACTCATACATTAAGAGAAGCAGGGTACCCTGTGTTAAACGGCCCACGAACTACAGGGGATGGTTACTATGAAAGTGTAGTAAGTGATCCTGAAGGGAATCAGATTGAGATAACAATCTAACATTATATTTACTAATAAAAAATAAAATTTTGTTGTTCCCCCAAATGTTTACGAGAAACCTATTATTTCTGCAGAAAGGGGGACATAACATTGAGTGAAATCATTTTTATTTTCTGTATATATCCATTGCTTATTTGTATTTTTTCAATAGCTGTGACATATAAAGTAGGTACATTTTACGCGATGCCAATTGTAACATTTCTTATTTTTCTTATGTTAAGTGTTACAGTGCACGATCCAGCATTTTTCTTTTGGGTTGGCATGTATACTATTCTTTCATTTATTGTTTCTTATATAACTATCCTTTTTATAAAGGGATATAAAGTTGTAGAAAGAGAGCGTTAATATCATTTTGGGGAAATAGGGATTTACGGTGAACGATAACAACCTCATTTCACGTTGTAATGACGGGAAATGAGGTTGTTTTATTTATATTTTTAATTAGAGTGATGAAAATCGCGAAGAATCCCCTCAATGACTGGATGAAGAGTACTAGGTAACTCATCAAACGGAAAGAAACGTAATTCTTTTGACTCAGTTTTATCACATATAAGCTCCCCGTGAAATTCGCGGCAAATATAAACAACGAGTACACCATGTACTTGATCGCCGTTTGGATAGATTTGAAAGAAATCTGGCCCTGAGTATGTACGGAATAGTTCTGGATTTTTAATAATAAGTCCAGTTTCTTCAAATACTTCTCGTTTTAAAGCACCTTCTAACGTTTCGTTATATTCTAAGGCACCCCCAATAATGCCCCATCGGTTAAAATCTGTCCGAAGCTGCAGTAATACTTCATCTTTTTCATTTAATATAATGGCATGTGATCCTATTAAAATAAGTGGATGATTTCCTACTAGATTTCTCATGTCTTCAATGTAGCCCATATTTTTGCTCCTTGTATTTAATAATAGTTAGGGAGTTCTTTTAACATTCTTTCTGTTTTACGCGCTGTAAAAGCTAAGTTATGGTCATCTTTCGTTCTGAAAAATAATGTGCGTAAAAAGGTTTTAATGTTGGCGCATAAAATACAATACTCATTAAGTGAAAGGCGTTTTCTAATTTGAGGAAGCCTTTTTATTTTTTTATGAATAATAGAAATTAACTCGTTTTGAGGAAAATCATGATACAGCATTGCTAGTAATGGAGTAACAATGCGTTCATCTTCATTATTATGAAAAAGGTCAGATGGAATAAAAATTTTATTTAATAAACAATGAATTAATTCTTCGTACCATTCAAAGGTCGTATACGTATTATGAACAATTTCGGTGAAAGCATCAGATACGTGAGCAAGACAATGAGCCCATCCTTTGTTTTCAATATAGCCTCGAAAATCCGTTTCTAAGTTTGTATATGTAATGAGTTTATTTTTTATTTCTTCGATATCCTCCTCTGTACAAAAGTAGTGCGAATTAGCGAATTGGAGTATTAACGCAATTAACGAAACAGTGTAAGAACGTGTGAAAACCCCATCTGTATGTGGGGAGTAAATGTCACAATATAAATACTCATCACTTAAACAAGTTTGCAGAAGTAATTTCAGCTGATCGTCCATAAGGAATTCATGATGAATGAAATGCGCAAAACATTTATATATAAGTTGGTAACGAACGTAGCTATCAGTCGTTCCGATATACTGAAGCATGTTCAAAGTTAACTCATTTACGTCTATATGCTGTAGTTGCGTATAGTCATTTTGTTGTATAAGCTCTAACTGTTGTTGCAATGCTGTAATATTCACTGGAGAACCTCCTCCGCACTTTAAAGATGCGATCTTTTCTAGTATTCTATATATTCAAGGACAATCCTGCTCATGCAAGGAGAACGATTAGAAATTCGAGTATGATATAGATGAGGGAAGAATATGACGACGATAGAACAGTTAGAAAAACATTTTAAAATAAGAAGAAGTGCTTCTTCTATTATGATAAAAGAAAATAATGCAGAGGTTTTTACAGAAGAGCAATTAGAGGGAATGATGCAGTATTGCGTTGCCGAAGCTGAAAAAGATGGATTAGAAAAATTACATTTTGAAATTTCTTCAAAAAGCCCAAATTATGATGTGTATAAAAAATGTTTTGAAACGTATTCATTTGAATATGTTACGGAAAGCATGATTGTATTTAAAGATATATACGAAGTAGAAGATATAGAAAGTGAAGTTGATTTTAAGTTAATTGAAGAAGTAGGGGAAGAGGCTTTTTATTCACTGTGGAATGAAGCGACGGGAGAACCAGTCGTTCATGATCAATTTGTGCATATGATGCTACAAGAAATTGGTGAGCAATGGAAAGAACATTGCTTAACAGCGAATGTCGATGAAAAGCCGATAGGAATTGTAATCCCGCATATTGAAAGAGGTACGTTAGAAGAAGGGAAACTTATGTACTTCGCAGTTACTCCAAATATGCGTAATAAGGGATATGAAGCTGTATTATTTGCAGGTGCGTTGTTTGTCTTAAAGGAAATAGGTGCATCTTATTATATTGGTGAGACAAATATACAAAATGAATGGATGAAGGATGTTTTTGAAAAGAATGGATGTCAGCTGCTAAGTTGTACTGAGCGGTATGTGAGGGTGTTTTAGGAGGATGAATGGTCTATATTCTCGAACTCGTATAGCGGGAGGGGACTATTTATTCGCACCCTGATCGCGGGACAGTTGTATATAAAGATTTAGGTGATGAACAAATTGCATATGTCTTTCGAGGGAATCCGTGTACAACTTATGAACAAGTAAAAGAACTTTTTGCCTCTTTGTAAGATAAAAAGAAAAATGAGAACGACAAAATAGATATTCCTATAATACAATAAAGAAAGATTCGATTATATGAGAAAGCGTTGGTGAAAGAATGGAGCAGCAAAGAAATTGGCTACAAGCAACTGTAGAAAGAATTGAAGATAATACGTTACAAATAAAGTGGGAAAATAATATAGAAGAAGTTCGTATTTATTGGAGTACTTCACCAGATCATATTGAAGAAAATGGAGAACTACTTGCAACGGTAAATGGAGAATTATCATATACAATTGAAAACCCGAGTGAAAATGAACGTCCATATTTTAGATTAGTAGGAAGTAATGGACAAGCAGTAACAGTAGCCGAGCGTAGATTGCCATTACAAGGTGCGTTTAACTTCCGTGATATGGGAGGATATGAAACGACTGAAGGCCGTAAAGTAAAATGGGGCAAATTATACCGCTCTGAAGAATTAGCAGGGCTAACTGAATGGGATATTGCCTATTTACAAAAGTCTGGCTTAAAGTTAATTTGCGATTACCGTACAGACTTTGAAGTGAAGCATAAGCCGAATCCAGAGATTACGGGTGCTCGTCAAGTGTGCTTACCAGTTATGCAAGACTTAGCGAAAGACTTAAATATAAATGAGTTTTTCCAAGTTGGTGACCTTTCTATGTTAGGAAAACCAGGTGAATATCTTGTGAAAATGAATCAAGGTTTCGTAAGTGGTAACGAGGCATTCGTGAGCTTCTTAAACTTAGCGCAAAACCCGGAAAACTTACCGTTAGTAAACCACTGTACAGCTGGAAAAGATCGTACTGGATTTGGTTCAGCATTATTACTACTTTTACTAGGTGTACCAGAAAAAACAGTAATGGAAGACTACTTACTAAGTAACGGATTTCGTGAAAAGCTAAATGAAAAAATGATGGCCTTTTTAGGTGCGAAATTACAAAACGATGAGAGCAGAGCGATATTAGGTGCAATGTTTGAAGCACGTGCTGAATACTTGCAAGCTGCGATTGGTGAAATTCAAAAGCAATACGGATCAGTTGAAGCATACGCTGAAAGGGCTCTTGGCTTTACGAAAGAGTCGTTAGAGGAAATGAAAGAGTTATTACTAGAAGATTAATAAGTAAAAGGAGGCTGAGCGGATTAGCCTCCTTTTACTTATAGCGTAGTTGAAAATAGAAGATAATGGTGTATTCAATAAAGAGCAGGTTAAGCGCCTCATAATGAAATATATAAACTTATATTACTATCGTGTTATTATGTTAAGTGACGGTAAAGTCGTGTGATTTATAATGATTTCTATAATGAACTATAGGGAAAAAGCAAGAAAATGTCTATGTATTTGATGGAGGGTTATCATAATAGAAAGGAAATTAGGAGATGGGGAAATCAATAAAAAGTGAATTAATAGGATTGTTTACCTTTAATGAGACATGTAAAGTATATCAGCAAAAAAATGAGGAAATACATTGGCAATTGGATATTAGAAATGAATATGTAGATGTTAATGAGATGATTAAAAGGGCAGAGAAGCTTTTTTTATGTATAGAAGAATTTGATAAAAAGGCTAAAGTAGCCATAGCAGAAAAATTGATAAATTACAAAAATGATTTTTGGCCTGAGTATGATGATAATGATGAACATTTAAATTGGGATGCTGTAGATGCAGGAGAATATGATATAACGAAAGAAAAATTTGCAAAAGCGATTACGCTCTATGACATTGAAATTAGAGAAAATGATATATACTGTGAATATCATGATGGAGATTTATTTGGTGGACACATGATACATGCCTATTTTAATAATGATTATAAATTATTAAGCGCAGAGGTGTAATTTTAGTTATATAAAAATTGAATTAAAGTGTGCTTTAGTTAAAAGAATTAAATAAATTTTAAGCAATGAGAACGAAGCTTTTAAAATAGGAATTGAGGAGAACATCATGAAATACAAAGTTATATTATTCGACGTAGATGATACATTATTAGATTTCCCTGAAACGGAAAGACACGCATTACATAATGCGTTTGTACAGTTTGGTATGCCTACAGGGTATAATGATTATCTTGCAAGTTATAAAGAGATTAGTAATGGATTATGGAGAGATTTAGAAAATAAAATGATTACGCTAAGTGAATTAGCAGTAGATCGATTTAGACAATTATTTGCACTTCATAATATAAATGTAGATGCACAGCAATTTAGTGATGTATATCTTGAAAACTTAGGGAAAGAAGTACACCTTATAGAAGGCGCAGTACAATTATGTGAAAATCTACAAGATTGCAAGTTAGGTATTATTACGAATGGATATACGAAGGTGCAACAATCAAGAATCGGAAATTCACCTTTATGTAATTTCTTTGATCATATTATTATTTCTGAAGAAGTTGGTCATCAAAAGCCAGCACGTGAGATTTTTGATTATGCATTTGAGAAATTTGGAATTACGGATAAATCAAGTGTACTAATGGTCGGAGATTCGCTAACTTCTGATATGAAAGGCGGAGAAGATTACAGCATTGATACGTGTTGGTATAATCCAAGTTTGAAAGAAAATAGGGCAGAAGTTAAGCCGACTTATGAAGTGGAGAGTCTGCTACAAATTTTAGAAATTTTGGGAGTGGCGGAAGAAAAGGTAGCTTCATTTTAATTGTGCTGATATTTGTCGGCAAATCGATGATATATTGTAAGTTGCGATAGATATATTTGAAAAATCGCTCATATAAGTTCATATACTAAGATATAGAACAAAAAATAACGCTACTATACAAGGTCATTCACGTGTTATAATGCGTGAATTAAATATACGTATATAAATAGTTTCTCAGAGTGATGCGATGTCATGTATGATTAGTGTAACAACTAGAGGTGAATGAAGGATGTTAACGTTTTTATTTGAGTTAGACAAGAATCTCCCGCAGAAGGATGAGCCACGGTATGTTGCTTATACAAATGGTTTTATCGAAGGGGATTTAACAATTTGTATGGGTGACAGAGTATTTTTTCAAAAATCATGTATGAAGGTTGCAGAGCTGGGCATTTATTTAGGTCAGTGGATGGAACAAGTTCAACACGGGCAAAACGTGCCTATGAAATATGAAACGGCTGACCGTGAAGAGGTCATTCTTGGCTTATTCTATGAAGAGGATCATAACCAATGGAATGTTTCTTCCAGCTGGCAAGAATTTGAACTTCAAGAGCGTATCTCTACTGAAACATTAGTAGAGAGCGTTCAATGCTATTTATATGAGCTAAATAAGGAACTGCGTGCGATAGAATATCCTGTGACGTTTGATCAGTACTTAAGAGGAGAGCGAATGATGCAGCTTTCTTACAAACGACCGTGTGATAGCAAAGCAGATACGACGCCGATAGAGGTTTATAATGGAAGCGAGCAAGTAGGCGTAGTAAGGGGCTATTATAAAAATACGCTGATGAGAGTGCTGGATTTTATTCCGAAAATTGGTAGTAATATCATTTATGAAATAAAGGATATTAAGAACAATATTCGCGTCATTGCAAAGGATGTAAGTAGGCAGCGCCAAAGAAAGATTTTAGTAACGTACATCGATAATAATGATGCAGAGCATGAAATACTTGTATGTGACGGAAAGTTATTGGATGCAAATTTTATATTTACCTTTACATATAAGGCAGAAGAATATGTTGTTCATAAAACTTCATTTGGAATGGGAAAATTATTACGAAAAGGCTATTTAATCGCAGATTGGAATATTCGTCTTGAGGAAGATATGTATTACATCGAGATGAATGCATATGATGGAGATTACATGGAGGATCAATACTTACTATTAGGCGTATTTCATGCGGTTTTATATGGATAATCGATGAGAAATACCGTCATTCTTCTTGGAAAGAATGACGGTATTTTTTATTTATCCTCAAAAATAAAAATCTCATCAATCGTACTATGAAGTGCCTTCGCTATATCGTGAGCGAGTTGCAATGAAGGATTATACTTACCTTTTTCAAGGTGGCTAATTGTTTCACGGCGTACACCAACTTGCTTCGCTAAATCTTCTTGTGTCATGTTCAATTTTGCGCGGTATTCTTTTATCTTCGTTACGAACGCCATGGTGCATCTTCCATTTCATCAACAGGTTTATCATAAAAGAACATAGAAAAACCGAACGTAAGAATGAGTGTGCCGAAAATAAGAGTGATATCAATTTCTTGTAAGATGGGGTTTGGAAATAACATTTCAATAAATATAATGATAGCGGTAGTTAGTAATGTAACGATAAATGCATTGCGACACGATTTATTGACAATTTGTTCAAACAGTTCATCGTGTTGAACTGTTCTATACGATGTGAAAAAGGAGAAGAAACAGAACATAGTAAACAATCCTTTTTCATAAAAAAATCCGAGGAAACCGAAGAAACCGAGAAATCCTAAATATTTTATCCAAGTTGTTTTCATGATAGGTCCTCCTTACGTTGTTAGAAATAAGTCACGTTATGTTACAAATATATCACAATTGGATAGGAATGGTAATAATAGTTTTCCAGTTTGCTTCATAATAATAGTAAAAAGAGGAAATATGCTGCGAAATAAAGAGGATAATATTGTAAAATGGTTGTAAGGAGGGGGAGGAAGAAATGCTAACTTGGATCATGATCGTTGTATTACTTGTAGTGATTACTGTCATTGCGACGGTGTTAATTGGGCGTAATGGTGATGCAAATTATAGCAAAGCGACAAAGGGGAATATTAAACGATTAACAATGATTTATATTATACTAGCTGTCGTTTTAGTTGTTGGATTAGGGGTGTATATTTATTTTAAAGGTTAAATAAACTGAAAAATGTAAAAATCTTAAAATAGAAGTATGCTATAATATCAATATAGTTATTTGGTAATTAAGGAAAGGATTGGATGGAATGATTGAAATTACGAATGTGTCAAAAAGTTATAATGGGTCTACCTATGCAGTAAAAGATTTAAGTTTATCTGTACCTAGCGGCGAAATCTTTGGATTTTTAGGACCGAATGGTGCGGGTAAATCCACGACAATTAAGATGATTACTGGCATTCACGGGGTGGACAAAGGGACTATTACGATTAACGGAAAAAATATTATGGAAGAGCCGATGGAAGCGAAGAAGACGTTTGGTTATGTGCCGGATAGCCCAGATATGTTTTTACGTTTAAAAGGAATTGAATATTTAAACTTTATGGCTGATATGTATGAAGTGCCGAAAGAAGTAAGACAAGAACGAATAGAGTCTTTAGCGAAGAAGTTTGATCTTTATAATGCATTATCTGATCAAATTCAAAGTTATTCGCACGGTATGAGACAAAAAATCGTTATTATTGGTGTGCTCGTGCATGAACCAGATGTATGGATTTTAGATGAACCGTTAACAGGGCTTGATCCGAAATCTGCATATATTTTAAAAGAAATGATGAGAGAACATGCGGATAAAGGAAAGATTGTATTTTTCTCTACACACGTATTAGAAGTAGCGGAAAAAATATGTGACCGGGTTGCTATTATTAATAAGGGGAATTTGCAGTTTAAAGGAAATTTAGATGAAATGAGAGATCATTTTAAATCCAATGAATCACTTGAAAAAATGTTCTTGGAGATGACGGGCAATGAGTAAAATTTGGACGTTAACGAAGGTACTATTAAAGTTAAATTACGCAGATTTTATAGCAGATAAGAAGAAGCGATGGGCGTATTTATTTTCATTTGCAGCTATTTTATTTGTTGGATTTTTAATATTTGGTTCGATGACGCACGGAATGTATGAAGGTCTGAAACAATTAGGGCAAGGGCCGGGAATGATTATTGCAATGGGACTTGCGATTGCGAGTATATGGGTATTTTTAATGAGTATAACGAACATTTTAACTGTATTTTACTACAGCAATGATATTGAAATGTTACTGCCGTTACCATTAAAACCAGCGCAAATTATTTCGGCAAAATTTTTAACGGTATTAATTACACAATACGTAATGAGTTCATTCATTTTATTACCAATCTTCATTACGTACGGTTTAAAAAGTGGCGCATTTATTACATATTACATATATATGATTTTTATTTACTTACTCTTCCCAATCGTGCCGTTAGTATTAGCTTCGTTACTGATGACAATTATTATGAGGTATACAAATATAGCGAAAAATAAAGATCGAGGAAATATATTTATTGGAATCGTAAGTATATTATTTATTGTAGGAATTAACGTATTTATGCAGTGGAGAAATAAAAGTGCGTTTTCTGGAGATGGGGCTGCGGAATACCTTGTAAATAATCAATCTTCTCTTTTAGTACAAATGACAAATTATTTTCCAACTACATATTTTGGAGCAGTGGCATTAGTAGAAAATGCAAATTGGAAGGGACCTTTATATGTAATAATCTTTGCAGTTATTTCATTTGTCTTCTTTGTGTTGTTTTATTACATAGCAGAGCGTACATATTTAAAAGGGGTTATTGGACTTTCAACGAGTACAGCAAAGAAACAAGTTATTTCGGCGGAAGGTTTACAGAAATCAACAGTACAAAGTTCGCATTTAAAAGCGTATGTGAAAAAAGAATTTAAAACGTTATTCCGTACACCACAATTTTTCTTAAATTGCATTGTACAAACTTTCGTTATGCCAATTATGTTGTTCTTTATTTTATTTGTGCAAGATGGAAATTTAAAGTTTATTACAGAGTATATTAACAATCCAAAGACAACAGGATTTGCAATTGGTGTTGGTCTTTGTGCATCGTTATTTTTAATGGGTAGTAACGTCATTGCAACAACGTCATTTTCGCGAGATGGAAGCTCTTGGTTTGTGAATCGTTATTTACCGGTAAAGGCTTCGGATATCTTTTTTGCGAAAGCAATCACTGCTTGGTTAATTAATGTGATCATTTTAGCAGTATTCGGTATTACGATGGCAGTTGTAGCTGGGATTTCTCCAGTCTTTATGATACTGTGGTTTTTACTAAGTGCGAACGGGTTGTTATTAATTAATTTAATCGGAACACGCTGGGACGCGCAAACTGCAGATATTCATTGGGATACAGAGCAGAAATTATTTAAGAGCCGATATACCACTTTGTGGAATTTTTTAGCTAATATTTTAATAGCTTTAATTATTGTGGGGGGAGTAAGTGTATTATACTTCTTCCTTCATGTCGGACTGTGGGTTATGTTTATCGTTTTATTTGTAATGTTTACGATTGTAAATTATATCTTTATTAAAATGTTAAAATTAGGTGCTGAACGTATACTGTCAAATATTCAATAAGAAGATAGATCCTCTGTATTCATGCAGGGGATCTGTGTATAGATGGAGGAGAAAAAGGTGAAGAAAATAGCAATTGTAACAGGGGCAACTCGTCTGAATGGAATTGGTGCAGCTGTATGCAAGGTGCTTGCTCAAAAGGGGATAGACATTTTTTTCACGTACTGGCCAAAGTATGATAAAGCGATGCCATGGGGAATGAGTGATCAAGAACCCTTTTTGCTGAAAAAGGAAATTGAAAGTTACGATGTTCGATGTGAAATGGCAGAAATCAATTTATCGCAGTCTTATTCGCCAAATCGTTTGTTTTATATGGTATCAGAACGGTTAGGTGATCCATCTATTCTAGTTAATAATGCAGTATATTCTACTCATACGAGAATTGAGGAATTAGATGTAGAGCAGTTGGATAAACATTATACAGTTAATATTCGGGCTACTATGCTATTAAGTTCATTGTTTATAAAACATTATTCACTTAAAACGGGCGGGAGTATTATTAATCTTACTTCAGGACAGTCAGTAGGTCCAATGCCAGATGAACTAGCATATGCAGCAACGAAAGGGGCAATTGAAGCATTTACAAAGTCAGTAGCACCAGTAGCGATGGAGAAGGGGATTACTGTTAATGCCGTTGATCCAGGACCAACAAATACAGGGTGGATTACAGAGGAATTAAAACATTATTTAGTATGGAAATTCCCGCAAGGTAGAGTTGGAGAAACAATGGATGCTGCGCGCTTAATTTCTTTTTTAGTAAGTGAAGAAGCGAAATGGGTTACTGGGCAAGTTATTCACTCGAATGGTGGTTATTCATAAAAATATTATGTTAACAAATGTTGAGAAACAAAAAACGAAAGAAAATTTTATTTTTTTGTATAAATAAAATGTCAAGAAAGATAAAAATTTGATAGAAGAGTATATCGTCATATAAAGATAGTAATTCTTAATGTGACAATATACTCTTTTTCTTTTACTTACGAGCAGAAAAATGAAGTAGAAGAAACTCGAATATTAAAATGAGTTTATCAGTTTTTGTCCGTATTATTATGAAGATTACTGTCGGAAAGATGGTAATTCGTATGAAAAGGGATTTTTTAAGGGGAAATCGAATCGTAAAGGGGAGGATAAATAAAGTAAACATAGGGGGATTTATATGAAAATGAAAAAGGTCGCTATCGCATCGATAACAATTGGTACAATGCTTACTATGGCAGCTTGTAGTCCATCAGCAGATAAAGAGGCAGAAAAGAAAGAGCAAGTAACAGCGCAAAATGAAGGAGAAGCAAAAACGACAAGTGCAGATGAAGCGTCCAAAACAACGAAAGATACTGAAAAAGAAACAAATACTTCTTCAAATGAAAAAACAGATAAAGATGCAAAAAATACGAAAGAATCATCAGGAACAGAAAGTAACGGCAAAACGTCAACTCAAAATGAGAATGTGAAAACAAAAGAAAAAGAAACGACAGGAAAAACGAATGACCAAACGACTAGCGGGAAAACAGCAGATCAAAGCACAAGTACAAGCTCAAACACAAACAATAACGAAAAGACAACGAAAGATCCGAAGAAAAGTGTTGCTGTGAAAACGAACGTTAAAGAAGTTGTAGCATTAATTGATAGCTTGGACAAGCAGTTAGCTGCTAATCCAAAATTGGAAACAGTGAATAAGCTTGGCAAACAAATTAATGAAAAGTGGGACGTGATTGAAAAAGAGCTAGAAGCATCACATCCGACGGATTCTAAAACAATCGGTCAAAGTATGTATCCGTTAATTGTAGGAGCGGAGAAAGAAAAAATCGATATTAATAAAATGAAATCATTAACGACGAAAACGAAAAAAGATTTAAATCAGTTATTGACGAAACTTTCATAGTTTCAAAAGCCTACTCGTGTGAGTAGGCCTTTTTTAGGTTGTTGTAATGTGCACAGTATAACTTATTTATTATCATTTTCAATTACGATGCGAAAGGAACTGAATGCTTGTTGACTGATATAATCTTCTTCGCTAACTTTAAAAGGAAATGGAAAAGCGACGAGTTGAAAATTACTTTCCTGATCCACTGAAGGCAATGTGAAATTAAAGATTTGTCTTGTTTCAGGTGCAACCTTAGTATAAACGACTTTTCTATTGTTAAATATTTCAACTTGTTTCCAATCTTTAAAAGCCACGATTGCGTAAGTCATTTCATCATTCGTTTCATTACCGTTTGATAGGGTTAATTGCTTGCCTTCCTTTTCAAAGAAGACAGTTTGTAAGTTCTCTTCACGGTTCGTAACAAATAATGGTTCGTAAAGACCATCTTTTAAAATAGCATCTGGATCTATAAGGGAGAGTTTTATTTTTTCGTTTTCTTTCTGAAGAGGATGCATTGAATATCGCATACTTAGAATATCTTCTAAAATAGCTGCTTTATTTAAGTTATTATCTTTTAATTTGTATTCAGGTTTTTTAATTATTAAAAAGGTTAATTCATTTGCATTAGGAGAGGTGTGTAAAGAGATTTTCGTAGTAATTGAACTGTTTGGTTTCATATCAAAAAAATAGTGTGATATTTCATTAGTAGTATCTTCTATTTTAAAAGGTTTTTGTTCGTAATCTTCTAGAACAATTAATCCATATTTTCGGTTTTCATTAATAGTATGTACGAATGATAATGTTACATTAATTTTATTATCCTCACTAGTAATTGTACTGCCATTGTTGATATGTTGGCCTTGATTATCCTTCAATCCGTAAGAAATAGTATTGGTTTGTTGCTCTCGTTTATTTTCTATGGAAAGAGGATGAGGTTGTATGATTGAAGTATTGAACAAAATATAAATTGTAAGTAATGAAATAAGTAAAACACCGCTAATAATATATATTTGTTTCATAAATAGCACCTCAATATATGTAAAGTATTAGAGAAAAAAGATATGCAAGATGCATATCTTTTTTCTCTTTCTTACCAGAAGGCTTTTGTTTCGTGATTTACATCATTATAACCACTTAATTTATAGGTATGATTACCGATAGCGTAATCATCTCCATAATAAACGCTTGTGTTGGTCGCTGTAGCATTTACAAAGGATGATTTTTTTGCACTATTACTTTTCGTATTTACTAATGAGCCATCGCCATTGAAAGTTCTTGCTTTTGCATAAATATAGTCTTCGGTCGTAGTTGATTTCGATTTCGCAACTGCATATGGGTTACCAAAAAAGGGAGTATATACGCTAATGTTAGAGTCATTCTTAGGTGCAGCTGCAACAGTCAAACTAGGAACAATAGATGTTTTTGTTGATTGAATTGTATCAAAGTCAACTAAAACGGGCTGCTTGTCTACAGTGTCGACCTCTGAAGCACTTGCGTTATTAGTAAAACCAAAACCTAAAACCGCTAACCCTAAAGTTGTCACCGATAAAGATTTTTTCATATTCACTAATTTTCCCACCTTTTTAAATTTTTGAGTTCGAACTCAATTCATACAATATATGAAAAATTCGAAACTCTCAATGGTTTATCCCATACTTAACTTTTCTTTTACTTTCAATTCAACATATCTTCATTTGCAAAAAAGCGAATATATCTTCTAATGCTTAGCCAGCAAGGAATATAGGTTTAACCTTATGAAATTTGTGTAAATTTTAATCTATTCATGTCATTATGTCTGTTATTTTTAAATTCATATGGGAAACTTATTTAAAAAAGGATGGTGACAAAAATGACAATTGATCGAATTTGTACAATTGGACCCGCAAGTAATAATAAAGAAACGTTAGCACAGTTAATAAAGAATGGTATGAAAATTGTTCGACTAAATTTATCGCATGGCACGCATGAAAGTCATAAAGACATCATTCGTTTAGTGAAATCATTAGATGACTCTATTAAATTTTTGGGTGATGTACAAGGTCCTAAAATAAGATTAGGTGAAGTGAAGGGAGAGCAAATTACACTTCAGGCAGGAGATTCTTTTATTTTACATACACAACCAGTTACAGGGAGTAATACAGAAGCAAGCGTTGATTATGAAGGAATTGCGAATGATGTGAAAGTAGACAGTAGAATTTTGATTAATGATGGAGAAGTTGAATTAATTGTTGAAAAGATAAGTACGGACAAAATAGAAACGAAGGTAAAAACAGGTGGCAATATCTCATCTCATAAAGGAGTTAATTTACCAGATGCGGCTGTTCGTTTACCAGCTATTACAGAGAAAGATAAAAAAGATATTCAGTTTCTTTTAGAAGAGAATGTTGATTTTATCGCGTGTTCTTTCGTAAGAAAACCTAGTCATATAAAAGAAATACGGGATTTTATACAACAGTATAAAGAAACGTCACCTAATGTAATTGCAAAAATAGAAACGATGGAAGCAATCGAGAATTTTCAAGATATATGTAAAGAAGCAGATGGAATTATGATTGCAAGGGGCGATTTAGGAGTAGAGTTACCGTATCAATGCATTCCGCTTTTACAGAAAATGATGATTCAGGAATGTAATCGAACGAATACATATGTCATTACAGCAACACAAATGCTTCAATCTATGGTAGATCATTCTATTCCAACAAGAGCAGAGGTGACTGATGTGTTTCAAGCTGTACTGGACGGGACGAATGCAGTTATGCTTTCAGCTGAAAGTGCATCAGGAGAACATCCAATCGAAAGTGTGAGAACATTACGTCTCGTTTCAGAATTTGCGGAGCATGTTAAAAAAGATGGACCTTTTGCGATGAAAGATGTACTGCAATTACTGCGTGAGTCTCTGGATGAGTAATAAATAAAAAGAGGGCGGATATGCATCCGCCCTCATGTTTTTCATTCATACTATTCTTGCTCTTGCTCATCCAAAATCTTTTCAAACGCAGCAGATACTTTATCAAACTCTTCATCATTTTCAATGTATGAAAACTCATTATCTTCTTCTACTTTTAAAAAGAAAATATCAATGTCTTCCTCAGTTTCTGTTTGGATATCTTCAACAAAGGCAACTGCAATATATTCTGCGCCTTCGACATCCATCGCTCCAAGTACTTCTACTTCTTGCTCTTCGTTATTCTCATCACTAAGAGTAAACACTTCGCCAACTTCAATATCAGACATATTCATTCTCCTCCTGTTCGACTCTAAAAAATAGAGCGCTCAAACTGTATACATACTAATATATCTTTCCATGAAAAATCAAATTCATACATAAGAAAAACGACTGATAGTTCTTTAGTATAAGTATCCAGCTATTAGGAGCATTATTTGTGTGTGCTATATTACTTAATCCATTCAACAATTGTATCCATAGTCTGTCTTGTTTTATCACGCTTTGGCTCTTCTTTACGGTAACCAAAGGCAACCATAACTGATGCTTCAAAGTTATCGCCTTGTATAATGCCTTCTTGACGAAGTAAAGAATCTACTTCCTCTTTATCAAATCCTTCTATTGGACAAGAATCAATACCGATTTGAGCTGCGCTCGTCATCATATTACCTAAAGCGATATAAGATTGCTTGGATGCCCAATCAAATACAGCACGATCGGATTGTAATAAGTTAAAATCTGTTTCCTGGAACTTTTTGAAGAATTCATATCTAATTTTTTGAGTGTCTTCAGGCAATCCAATAATATCGTTCATCATATATTTAATATACTCTGCATCATAATGCATATCTTTAATGTTTCTTGAAAGAACAATAACAAAATGACTAGCTGTTGCAAGTTGCCCACCAGCGCCCCATGAATACGGTTGTAGTTTTTCTCTTAATTCTTTATTTTGTACGACAATAAATTTCCAAGGCTCATATCCAAAAGAAGAAGGAGATAATCTGCCTGTTTCTAAAATGAATTTAAAATCCTCTTCTGAAATTTTGTGTATAGGATCGAACTCTTTACATGCATGTCTGAAATGAAAAGCCTCCATAATTTTCTCTTTTGTATTTGTCATAAAAGTTCCTCTTTTCGTTAATTTATTTTGTAAGTAAATTATATTTTTAAAGTAACATAGACACAAGTACGCACATTTTTGTGTTATAGTATCAAAAAAGATACTATTGGTAAGGGAAAGGAGTTATGATGGATTGTTCGAATGAAAATAATATAAATTACCCATTTTTAAATAAATATTCTTGTCCAGTTGAAGCTATGGTTGAGGTTATTGGTGGAAAATGGAAAGGGGTTATTTTGTATCATTTATTAGATGGTACAAAGCGGTTTAATGAATTAAAAAGATTAAAACCTAATATCACACAAAGAATGTTAACACTGCAGCTGAGAGAACTTGAAGCAGACGGCATCATCCATCGTGAAGTATACCGTGAAGTTCCACCTAAAGTAGAATATTCGTTAACTGAGCTTGGTGAATCACTACGTCCAATGATTCTATTAATGATGGAATGGGCGACTCATAATATGGAGAAAGTTTTGGAAAGTAGGAATACGAAAAATAATAGTTAAGAGTTGTAGAAATAAAAGGTGTTTTCCATACGTAAAGACACCTTTTATCCCGCATTAACGGGCAGTAAGATCCCCACCTCAAAATTCAGTGGGAGCAAAGAAGTTAGGTGGGGGATGAACAAAACCCCCACTGATTAAAGTTTCACTTTATTTCTATGTTTTTTACTTTTTAACTTCAACTGCTGAAATTGCAAAGTCATTCAAGTTTACAGTTTTACCATACCAATCAGAGTGTTTGAAGACGATACCTTTACCATATCCTTCAGTTGAAGTACGATCCCATAGCGTTGTCGAATAGCTAGCAGTAGGGGATGCTGTACTTACAGAAGAAATTCTATTTTGCCAATTAGGAGGCAAATTTTTAAAACCGCTACTAAGAGAAAAATACTCGCCACCTTTATTTGCATGTTCATAGAAATCTGTACTATTAGGTCCGCTCCCTCCAACACCAAGGGGATTGATTGTATTATTCAACCTTTGTTTGTCTTTTTCAATAAAAGAATCTAAACTTTCTTTGTTCGAAAATCCATAAGATAACCAGTCTCCATTTTGATTTTGTTTCGGTAGAACTACAGTTATTTTTACGTCTTCCTTAGATGGAGCACCCAATTTGTTAAACGAATCTACAGTCTTTTCATCTACAGTTACATATTCAAAAGAGCTAATCGAATAATCCTTTTCGGTACTAGCTGATACTGACCCCAGTCCTCCAGTTAACGACGAAACAGTTAATAATGCACCTGCTATCAACTTTTTAAGCATGGATTCATCTCCTTAAAACTTAGATTTTTTACATAACTAAAATGTATGTTAATTTGAATGTTTTATAAATATTTAGAAATTTATAAAAATTAAACAGAATATTCTTTTATTATTCTGGAGTAAGGAAAGTAATTAAAAATGAAAAAAGGTTTACTTAAAAAGTAAATCCTTTTTGCCAACCTATCTCAAAACTCTATGGATTAAAGTTTCATTTTATCCATCTATGAATCATACACTTCTTTTGCATTCATAGAAACAGCATCTAATAAAAGAAAAATGGCTGCTATCATATGTAGAAGGATTTCTATATAAGGAAAGAAGGCAACTAGAGTAACGATAATACCTATATAATGAGCGTACGTATTCATGCCTGCTTTTTTAGCTAATAAAATAGTAGTGATATGTAAAGCAATCAATAGTAGTAAAGGTATCCCATCTAGGTTAACAAGACTTGGAAATATATAATAGCAAGGAAGTAATAAAAGATGATAGATCCCTGTAGGCCACTTTAGTGCTTGTATGTAAGTTTTAAAAGTAAATCCTCCTAAAATAATTAATATCTATATATTACCAAAAAAGATAGGTGATTGGATATTAAACACTTGTGGTTTTTAGTATAATATAATTATTTTATGTTAACTAATTGTTTCCTTATCTATAAAATAGAAAAACCACCCAAACGAGGGTGATTCGTATTATAAATAACTACTTAAAGAAGAAAGGGGAACCTTCACCTCACTACCTTCCTTCATATTCCGCAGCATAACGGTTTCTGTACTAAGTTCTTCTTCACCAATAATAAGCACGTAAGGGATATTCTCTTTATTGGCATAATTAAGAGCACGTTTTAATTTGCGTCCTGCTAGTTCGAGTTCGACTTTTAAGGAAGTGGTAGAACGTAATTGCTGGGCAATTTGTAAGCATTGTAATTCTGTCCCGAGTGGGATGATAAATACATCCGCTGTAGATGATATCGTTTCTTTCTGTGAGAGTGCTGTATAAATAACGTCTAAACCGAATGAAATACCGACTGTTGGATAGCTAATATTATCGCCACGGAATGCCCCAATAATATTATCGTATCGACCGCCGCTACCGATGCTAGATGTAATCGATCCATCTTTTAAAAAGATTTCATATACGGTGCCTGTGTACATTGTAAGTCCTCGCGCTAAAAACGGATTGAATATAGCATTTTCATTTATTCCAAGAGCGATTAAATATTGCTGTAATTGTTGCAATTCGTTTACTCCATCGGCAACGATTGGAGTATTGAAAGCGTCTTTAAAGTCATCAATTGAAAGCTTTAGACAAGATAATACAGTATTACATATTGTATCAGCCATTTCTTCAGAAATTCCGCGCTCTAATACATCTTTTCGTACACCATCAATCCCAATCTTTTCGATTTTGTCTAATGATAAAATGACGTCACTTGTTAATTCAGTAGGGATGTTAATGGCCTGAAGAATACCATTTAACAGTTTTCGGTTATTATATTGGATCGTTATCTCTAAGTTTAATGTTCGGAACAGCTCAAACGCCATGCTCATGAGTTCCGCTTCAGCCATGACTGATTCTACACCGACTATATCAACGTCGCATTGTATAAATTCACGAAATCTTCCTTGTTTAATTGGCCCATCTCGAAATACTTTCCCAATTTCATAACGTTTAAACGGAAGGCGGATGTTCGGATTCATTGCCACGACTTTTGCGAATGGAATAGTTAAATCGTATCGTAAGGCAAGGTCACGTTTTCCTTGATCCTGAAGTGTATATATTTCTTTTAATATTTCATCGCCACCACCGTACTTGTAAGACATAAGCTCATACATATTTAACATTGGTGTCTCTAACGGTTTGCATCCGTATCGTTCAAATGTATCTTCGCAAGTTCTTTTAATTTTATTTCGCAGCACTTGCTCCTCTGGTAAATAGTCTTTCGTTCCTTTTACATTTTTCATTTCCATTGTAATCACTCCTTTTTTTAATTAAAAAAAGCTATGCAGGTATAAAAATACCCACATAGCTTTATGAACGCTTCGTGGGTCAACAGGAAAAGCCCTGTACCCACGAAGAAAAATTTTTCTTCGGATACACGGCGTTACGTATGATGATGAAGTTGGAAAGAAGTATTAAAATTTCGCATTGCAAATCTCTCCTTAACGTAAGTTTTTCCAAATTATATCAGATGATTTTTGAATTATCAATATTTTTAGTTTTGAAATATACGTGAAGTTATGTAGGAGAAATGGAAAAGGGTGTATAATAAAACTTAATAATATGAAATAACCTTTTAAGGAGAACGTTATGAAAAAAGATAAAACAAATGCGATGCGAATATTAGATAAAGAAAAGATCGAATATTCGATGATGTCATATGATCCAGACGATGGGAAAATTGATGGCGTATCAGTAGCCGAGAAAATTGGACGAGAAGTGAGAGAAGTATATAAAACGTTAATCGCTCAAGGAAATAGTAAAAATTATCATGTTTTTATCATCCCAGTAGATGAGGAATTAAATTTAAAAGCTGCCGCAAAAGCAGTAAGTGAAAAGAAGATTGAAATGATTCCTGTAAAAGATATTACGAAAGTGTCAGGATACATTCGCGGTGGTTGTTCACCAGTCGGAATGAAGAAGTTATTTTCTACATGTATCGATGAAAGCGCCCAATCACTTGAAACGATGATCGTAAGTGGCGGGAAGATTGGTATACAAATTGAGCTGAAAGTGGATGACTTGGCGAAAGTGACGAGAGCGCAGTTTGGAGAGGTAACGAAGTAAATATACATATAAAAAGAAGTTCTAGTTTTATGGGACTTCTTTTTATTTTAGGAAGATTTTCATTAACGATTGCTGTAGGATAAACTAGTTTAGTATATAATTTTTTTACGATGTAAGTTATTTGGGAAGGTTATTTTTTTATCGGATTTATCTTTAAAAACGAACATTTTTAAAAACTTAACGAAAAATGTTCATGTTTTAATTGCGCGCACACTAATAGTTTGTTATATTATCCATATAATAATTTTGAATAACATCACTCGTATATACTCGGTAATATGGTCCGAGCGTTTCTACCTAGTTCCCAATGAAAGAACTGGACTACGGGTTAAAGTATTCGGCCGTTCTATTCTAATGAGCGCTACCGATCTATAATTTGGCATTTGTTTTATCTTTTGCTCAATTAACTTTGACTACCGTAGTTCTAGAAAGTAGAGATTCTTCTACAATTTCTAGAACTTTTTTGTTTGGACCAAAAGCATCGAGTATAGAAAACACAACAAGAGAAAGAGGAGAGATTATTTATGAAGAAGAATACGTTGAAAAAATGTGCTGCCCTAGTAACTACTGTTGCATTGTCATTCTCGATACTTGCGGGATGTAATGCGAGTCCGAAACAAGTTGAGGCAAAAAGCAATCAAAAACCTATCTTAATTCAAGGGCCAATGCCGATAGAAGCAGAAAAGTTTGCGAAAAGGCTAAAAAATGTGAAAGAAGAAAAGTCTGGAACTTTTGTATTTTATAAAGGAACTGTCGACAATTATCCTGTAATCGTTGCGAAAACAGGTAAAGGAATGGAGAATACAGCAGCTGCTATAGCGGTGGCTATTGAAAAATATAAACCTACAGCAATTATTAACCAAGGAACATCAGGTGGACATGATCCAAATTTAAATGTATTTGATATTGTATTAGGAAAACAAGTTGCAAATATAGGTTCATTAAAAACAACAAATATGGATGAGAATCAAGGAATTGAGCCGACAAAATGGATATCTATGGACTTAATGGCTTCTGAAGGAAGTGCAGGAGAAGATCCAAATGCTGAGAAAATCCGATACTACGAAGGAGATAAGGATTTACTTGCAGCAGCTAATGCGGTAAAAGATAAATATACAAAAGGTAAAGTGGTTGAAGGTACTATAGGCTCAGCAGACCTTTGGAATAATGAAGTAGATAGAATTAAGTGGTTCCATACAAAATACGGTACATCTGTAGAAGAAATGGAAGGAGCTGCTGCAGCTCAAATCGCGAAAGCTTATGATGTCCCATTTTTAGGGATTCGAGTATTATCTAATAATAAAACAAACGGCGGGAAATATAACCCAAATACAGCAGCCGCAAATCAAGAATATGTATATGAAGTAGTTAAAAAATATATAGATTCAATGCAAAGTAAATAGTAGTAGTTCTGCTCCAGCATAAACGTCAAGTAACTGTAAATGTTTTTGAGACGGATAAACTTGTCTTAGGAATGGTAGTTGAAAAAAAAAGCTTGTTTCTTATAGAAAATATAAGAAACAAGCTTTTTTATTTAAAATAAATTGGGTAATTAAACTATAACGTCAATATATACCGTTGAATATCATAATAATATAATGGGGGTGATGTTATATGGCACTTACTACAGGACCAATTGAAAACGTAGGAAATCAACCTGCTAATGCAAATAGAGTTAGGGTAAAGATCCTTAACCGTACTGCGGGCCCACTTACTGGAGTAGCTAGAGTTTTTAGACTTGACGGTTCATTAGTATTAATTGAACAGGTAAACTTCAATGTGAATTCTAATGCTTCTACTTTTGCAACTCTAAGTTTAGTTCATCCTGCTTTTGGACAAGCATTTGAATATGAAGTTCAAATTGTTCCTAATCAACCTGGTGGACTATATAGTGTTTATGGACTAACAGCTGACAGTGTTATCATTACTGCACAACGTGTTGTGAACTCAGAATTGACACAGTTTCTTTAATTAAAATAGATTGGTGCCTACATGGTATCCAATCTATTTTTGTACGTATTATTCAGAGAAAGAAAGGTTTTACACAAAAATAAAGACAGTTATAGAAAAGGGAAAAGTCGAGCTATCATCTTGATTTTTATTATTTCTGTCTTAGATTGTATCTGTTTTGTGGCATGGTTTTCTTTGAATGCTTTTTATTCAAACTGTTTTTTAAAGTATTTATCAAATATGCATTATTGCATAAATAAATTTAAATTTATAAGTTAATATTAAACTACTTTTTAATTGTAAAGAATATTTTAATAATCTTTATAAGAGAAGGATATTCCATGTAAAAAGTGAAATTGTTTGGAATGTGAATAAACAAAAAGTTTAGAAGTGATACAGACTGGATAGAGTCGTGTATTAAATAAACAGAAAAGGGGTATGGATTTCTAAAAGGTTTCGGGGGTTAGAAAGCACTTTTTAGTGAATAGCTTCAAATTATATTTTAAAGGGGAATGGGTATATGAAGTTTCGAAATATAAAGATTGCTATGATTACACTATCTTCATTTTTTATTTTAGGTTCTGCATCGCTATCATTCACAGATACTATACACGGTGAAGTAGCTCTTGCATCAGCACAAGAGATTATTGTAAAAAGTTATGACGATACATATTATAATAACGCAATAGGAAAAACGGGGTTAGAATTAAAGAAGGAACTGCATAATATTATTGATAATCATACAAAGTTATCATACAGTGCGGTTTGGGAAGCACTAAGAGATACTGATGAAGATCCAAATAATAAAAATAATGTGTTACTCTTATATACTGGTCGTTCGCAAGGGAAGCTTACGAATGGATCAGGAGTAAATAACTGGAACCGAGAGCATGTTTGGGCAAAATCTCACGGGGACTTTGGAACGACTGCAGGACCTGGAACAGATCTACATCATTTAAGAGCGACGGATGTATCTGTAAATAGTTCACGTGGAAATCTGGATTTTGATAACGGTGGTGTAAATCACTCTGAAGCGACAGAATGTAAATATGATAGTGATTCTTGGGAACCTCGTGATAGTGTAAAAGGAGATATTGCTAGAATGCTGTTTTATATGGCTGTTCGTTACGAGGGGGACAACGGCGAAATAGATTTAGAACTAAATGAAAAAGTGAATAACAATAAAGATGCATACATGGGGAAACTATCTGTTTTATTAAAATGGAATGAACAAGACCCGGTCGATGATTTAGAGCGAAAGCGTAATGAAGTGATTTTTACAAAATATCAACATAACCGCAATCCTTTTATTGATCATCCTGAATGGGTAAATAAAATTTGGAACTAAGATTTTTAAAGGTATTATATTTTGATAAAAGGGATTGATCATTATGATCAATCCCTTCTTATATGTTTACTAGAATAAATGATTTTTATAGGATTGAAGAGGAGAATAGGATAGATATTTTATCAAGTTAAGTATATATGGGTATTTTAGTACGGTCCCCACTCAATATTCACCCCAATAATAAGAAAAACAAGTCCAATGATAAACCAAATGAATGCAAGTGGAGCCATGAATCGAATCCATTTGCCGTAAGAAATGCCGCTTGCTGCGAGAACGCCCATTAAAACACCGGAAGTTGGATTTAAGCAGTTGACTACACCTTCTCCAAGCATAACAGCCTGTACTGTAACTTGGCGTGTAATGTGCATGAAATCAGCTAATGGAGCTAATATCGGAATAAAAATAACCGATTCTCCTGTCCCGGATGAAATAAGGAAGTGTAATGCGGCACTACTTACGTACATACCGATAACACCAAATACAGGGCTTTGTCCTTCGAGAGCTTGTGCGAGTTGGTTAACAATTGTATCAAGCAATTTTCCTTGTTCTAAAATGACTGAAATACAACGAGCCATTCCAACGATTAAAGCACCATATATGAGATTTTGGCAGCCCGCTAGAAAAGTAGAAGCGATATCGTTTGCTTTCATGCCACCTATTATTCCGGCTGTAATTGCTATGAAAATAAAAGTAGCGGTCATTTCTGCGTCCGTCCAATGTAGACGAAAAGCGCCTATTAAAAATGCAATTAATGATAAAGCTGAAACGAGTAAAATTAATTTATGACGTATCGTCCAAGGAACTTCTTTTTTCTCTGTTTCTTTTTCGCTTGAAAGAGCGTTACTTGGAAACCAGTTATCGCCAAGAATGCTTCCTTTATTCGATTTTTTCAAGCGCTTTACATACCAATTTATATAAAGGATAGTGGCAAGTAAAAAAGATATATAGATTGCGGTGCGTAAACCAATTCCGGAAAACATCGGAAGTTCTGCAATCTTTTGTGAAATGCCTAAAGGTGAGGGAGATAAAATAGTAGCATTAAAGCCAGCATAAGTACCTAAATAAATAATTGCTACACCGACGATAGCGTCCCATTTCAATGTGCGTGCAACGATGATGCCGATGGGGATAAAACCGATAACTGAATTAACGATAATGCCAGTCGTTCCAAGAATAGAAAAAAGTGCGGCAACGATACAAATGAAAAGTAATTGCTGATTACGAAATTTGTTAATAACATGATAGATTAAACCGTCAAGGGCACCTGTTTTTTCAAGAATTGCAATGGCTCCACCTGTAAATAAAATTAGAAAGATAATAGGAGCAGCAAGTGTCATTCCTTTTTCAATAGCGGTAAAAAAAGAAACAAATCCTACAGGTGATTGCGGAACAGAATGGTAGCTACCTGGTATTGTTGTTGTAACGGTCCCGTTTGTAACCCTTTTAAATTCTCCAGCAGGAACGAAATACGTAGCAATGGCGCAAAGTAAGGCAATAAAAAATAGTAGTACGTAAGCATCAGGCATTTTAAACTTTTGTTTACTAGGTTGTTTTTTTGCCTCAGTTTGTATTTGCATAAAATCCCTCCTTCTTCACTTGGTTAATTTTTAATATTCTGAATTTAATCCGTGAAATAGATTATAATAAAGGTGGCTTCTTAAGGCAATAGTTTTTGTATCCTTTCCCGTACATACAAATTATTGCAATGTTAGACAGGGAAACGAAAATAAGCCAAGAATATGTTATGTAGAAAGAAAAAGGAAAAGAGGGAATAAGATGTGGAAAACTACGGATCTATGTGATGAATTTGAAAAGGAATTACAAATATGTCGTCAGTCTTTTCGATCTTTTGGGAAGAAAGAACAATTCCACGGGAAAATTGCAACTGTAAAAGTGAAAGATGATAATGTACTAGTGCAGGAAGGATTGCAAACATTACCAGAAGGAACAGTATTAGTTGTTGATGGCGGAGCGTCTACTAATTGTGCGTTACTCGGTGATAATTTGGCAGCTATTGCGGAAGAAAGAAAGTTAGCAGGAATTATTGTGAATGGGTATGTTCGTGATTCTAGTGAACTAAAGAATATTAATATTGGTATTTTAGCGTTAGGAACGATGCCAAATAGAAGTGTGAAAGAAGGAAAAGGAGAACGAAATATTTCATTGCACTTTGGAAAAGTGGATTGGAATCCAAATGAATATGTTTATGCGGATGAAGATGGCGTCATTATTAGTGAAAAGAGTTTACATAGTTAAGAGTTAATAAGTTATTATTCTTAGAAAATAAATCCGATAAAGCATGGACAAAATTCTTTGTCAATAGTAAAATAATACAGAAATTTAAAGTTTACAGAATGTATAGGTTTATCGTTTTACGATAACTTAAATGGAAGTAAGTTGTGCCAAGAAAAGTGAATGTTATCACAATGATACGTTCATAAACAAAATTATTTTTCCTATACAAATATAGCCGCGAATAATGCGGGTAGGAGGTGTTGTACATTTTTGTTCGACACTTACAAAAAGAGAGTGTCAATCGCACGCCCTTGAAGGGCCTTTTTTTGTGTAAATGGTAGTAAGGGAGGAAATTTTGGGATGGCAATGTTGAAAAAGTGGCTGCTTACGTCGTTAATGGCAGTGACACTTGTATTTGTTTCTTTTGCGAATACAGTACATATTACGTTTGCTGAAGGAAATACAGCAAAACTTGCAATTATTGGGGAATCACAAAAAGGCATTATGTTATGTCCGAAAGAAGAGCAAATTAAAGATGGGGAAACAGCTTTAAGTTTGCTGCAAAAGGTCATGGGGGACAAAGTAGAATCTGAAACGATGTCGTTTGGAACATATGTAAAAGGAATCGATGGTTTAATGGCTGGGGCTACAAGTGCTTGGCTGTATGATGTAAATGATAAGTCTGCAGAAGTCGGAGCAGATAGTTATAAATTAAAATCTGGAGATGTTGTTGTCTTTCGCTTTGTTTCAGACTGGAGCAATATGAGCCAGGAAACATTGAAAGAAACGTTAGATAAGTTCGGGACTTGTAAAACAGAAGAACCAAAACCAGAAGGCGAAAATGGTAAACCGACAGTCGAGCCAAAACCAGAAGGTGAAAGTGGTAAACCGACAGTCGAGCCAAAACCGGAAGATGAAAATGGTAAGCCGACAGTCGAGCCAAAACCGGAAGGTGAAAATGGTAAACCGACAGTCGAGCCAAAACCGGAAGATGAAAATGGTAAACCGACAGTCGAGCCAAAACCAGAAGGTCAAGATGATAAAAAAACAGAACAACCAAAGCAAGAGAACATTCAAGATCCAAGTGCACAATTAAACGAAGCCATTTCTAAAACATCAGATAAGATGTTACAAGATGGAATTGAAAGTGACTGGGTAGCTGTAGCGCTTTCTCGTTCTGGAAAGAATGTGCCAATTGAGGCAAAATTAAATTATGTTAAGTCAGTAACTGAAAAAGTAGAAAAGCGCATTAATCGTTTTTCAGCGACAGATTTAGCTAGAACAATTATTATGATGAATGCAATGAGTGCAGACCCTAAAAATGTAGGTGGACATAATTTAGTTCAAAAATTGTATGAGTCAGATAAAGTGAATTCTGTAACAGGTTATGCATTTGCTTTACTTGCATTTGATACGAAGAAGTATGAGATTCCAGTTGAATCAAAATGGAACAGAGTTGCTCTAGTGGAAGCACTGTTAAATAATCAGCATACAGACGGTGGATGGACTTATAATAGTTCAGGTAGTAAAGATAGTGCTAGTAGCGTTGATGTAACAGGTATGGTTTTATCAGCATTAGCTCCTTATCAAGAGCGATCAGATGTGAAACCAGCTATACAAAAAGCTGTTGCGTATTTATATAACGAACAGCTGCAAAATGGCGGTTTTTCAGCTGATGGACAAGAAAATTCAAATAGTACTGCGCAAGCAATTATTGGATTATCACTTGTTAAAGATGTAGATCAAAATCGTCTTCATAAGGCAATGCAAAACCTATTATCATATCAACTTTCAAATGGTGAATTTAAATGGTTACCAAGTGATCAAAATGGTAACGGAATGGCTACAGAACAGGCTCTTTTAGCATTACTTCAATTTAAGGAAATGGGAAAATCTATTTATGATTGGTCTAATGTAGACGCTGGTGATGTAATTAAGCCAAAACCGGTTGAAGAGCCAGAAAAGGTCGTTGAACCAGAAAATAATGTAGTAGAAAAAGAAGTTATTGAAGAACCGAAAGAACAAAAACAAGTACAACAAGAAACAAAAGCTGAAAATCTAAAAGTAGTTGTAGATAACGAACCGGTTAAGGATAAAAAAATCGGAAACGGTAACAGTCTACCAAAAACAGGAGCATCTTCTCATAGTGCAGCAACAGAAGTAGGTATGGGTGTATTATGTATTGCTTCTGCATATGTATTATGGAGACGTAAAGCAGCTTAACAAAAAATTAGGAGCAATTATTTGCTCCTAATTTTCGTATGAAAGGTGAGAGATATGATGAGTAAGGTGAAATGGTTCATTTCTTTACTGCTTTCGCTCGGGCTACTTGCCGGATGTGAAGAGGCAGCTGTAAAGCCTGAGAAGAAGGTAGAACCGAAGCAAGAAGAGGTAGCGAAACAAGAAGAACAAAAAGATGAAGCGGAGCCGGAAGAAAAAACAGAAGAAAAGCAAGCTGAATCAGAGCAAAAGCAGCAAGAAGAGCAGAAAGAGCAGAAAGAGAAACAAGAACAAAAAGTAGAAGAGAAGCCGAAAGAGGAAAAGCCGCAGGCACAACCAGAGGTAAAGAAAGAAGAGAAACAACAGGAACAACCGAAAGAACAGCCGGCTGTAAATAAGCAACCAGAGCAGCAACCAGCACAAGAAGAGAAACAACAACCGAAAGCACCAGAAGTAAAAGAAGAAGCAAAGGTTGTGAATCAGCCGAAAGAAACACCGAAGCAGGAGCAAAAAGTTGATCCGAATAAAGATGAGAAAACGATACCGACTCCGACCGTTCCAAATTCTGAACAACGAAAATCAGATCCGGTTCCACCGCCTAAACCGCAAGCAAAACAAGTAACAATCTCGGTAAAAGGAAATAACGGATATATAATGGGTGCGAAAAAGATGGATGTACAAGATGGCGATACTGTGTATAAAGTATTACAACGTACAGGATTAGATGTTGATGCAAGCGGATCTAGAGATAGTATTTATGTAAAAGGTATTAATGATTTATATGAAAAAGATATTGCGGATACTAGTGGATGGAAATATCGTGTGAACGGTGCTTTTCCAAACCATAGTGCTGGTGTAGCTACGGTAAAACCAGGAGATACAATTGAGTGGGTATACGTATTACAATAAGAAAGGCATTCGGTAAAGGGCTATGAAAATAAGTTTTTCTTCTTTACATCCTTTTGTGAATTTTTTCTATTATATCGGGGTGATGATACTATGTACGATGTGTCTTCATCCTCTTTTTTTAATTGGAGCAATACTATTAATTATTATGTTAAATGTGATGCAAGGAAATAGCGAAAAGATAAGAAAGATGCTACCGAGCACAATTGTTTTCTTCTTTATGGTAATTTTATTTAATTCGTTATTAACGCATAGAGGTCGAACTACGTTATTTTGGTTAGGTGATAGCCGTATTAAGCTTGAGGCGATTATGTTTGGAATAGTAATGGGGTTATTACTAGTTGCAGTTATGTTTACCTTTGCGTCATACAATGATATTATTTCCAGTCATAAATTTTTATATTTGTTTTCAAGAATTTCACCGAAAGTTGCATTGTTAACGATGACTACAGTGAGATTTGTTCCTTTGTTTATAAGGCGATTAAAGAAAATCACACTCGTTCAAAAGACGAAAGGTGTGCAGGTAGATTCAGGTTCGATAATTGAACGCGTCAAAAATGGTATGCAATTGCTGCAAGTATTATTAATTTGTTCATTAGAAGATGCACTGCAAACGGCAGATTCTATGCAAGCTCGTGGATTTGGTGTAACGAAGCGTACGACGTATATTCGCTATAGAATGGAAAGGCGCGATTGGTATACGCTCAATTATTTAATCATTCTATTTATAGCTGCTATTGTATGTAGTAATTATAGCGGGGGGAAATTGATTATTTATCCGAAAGTTGAATCGATTCTATTTCAGCAATACGATGGGATGATGTTTGTCGTATTTACGATGTTTATTAGTTTACCAATCATAATGGAAGGGAGAGAATGGATATGGTGGCGCATGCAGAAATAAACAATTTATCATTTGTATATGCTGATGAAAATGAAAAAGCGTTACAGCATATTTCTCTTTCTGTTCAAAAAGGTGAGTTTATTGCACTTGCTGGAGGATCGGGATCTGGGAAGACGACGTTATTAAAACATTTTAAAAAGGAGTTACTTCCAATTGGTACGCGTTCTGGAGAGATATTTTATGAGGGTGTTTTAATAGAGGAAGTAGCTGATTTGTTATCTGCCCAAGAAATTGGGATGGTATTTCAAAACCCAGAAAACCAGATTGTTATGGATACAGTGATTCAAGAATTAGCATTTTCTTTAGAAAATATCGGATTACCATCACATATTATTCAAAAAAGAATAGCAGAGCTTATTAGCTTTTTAGGATTTCAAGATTTATTGCATCAATCTGTTCATACGTTATCTGGTGGGCAGAAGCAGCTTGTCAATTTAGCTGCGGTATTAGTTATGCAGCCGAAATTGCTATTATTAGATGAACCGACAGCGCAGTTAGATCCAATCGCTGCAAAAGAGTTTTTAGGATTATTAAAACGGATTAATGAAGAACTTGGAATTACGATTATTTTAAGTGAACATCGTTTAGATGAAGTTATCCCGCTTGCAACACGCGTTGTTTGTATGGATAATGGCCGTATTATGTATGATGGTAGTCCTAAAATTGTTATTACGGATATGTGGGGAGTAGAAACATTCCGTCCATTTATTCCGCAAATTCCAAGGCTATTTTTAGAGTGGAATGTGAGAGATATTCCGTTTACAGTGCGAGAGGCGCAAATGAAAATGAATGATTTTGCAGCGATATCATATGTAAATGAGCCAATAGCACAAAGTGAAAAGCAAGAGGTAATTTTAAGCGCAGAGCATATTTCGTTCCAATATGAAAAAAATAGTCCGCTTATTTTACGTGATTTATCAGTTTCGATTGAAAAAGGAAAATGGGTAGCACTCGTTGGGAAGAATGGTACAGGTAAGTCTACACTGTTAACGATTTTAGCAGGATTACAAAAAGCGAGAAGAGGGAAAGTAAAGTGGAACGGAAAAGTAATACATAAAATTGATTCGAAAGAACGATTTAAAAGTATTGGGTATGTATCGCAGCATCCGTATTACCATTTTACATTTGATACAGTATGGGACGAGGTTTATGAACGTGCGCGTGAATTATATGGAGAACAAGGAAAAGAAATAGCAGAAGATACGCTAAAACAGTTTTGGTTGTACTCGCTTAAAGAACGCCATCCGCATGATTGTAGCGGGGGAGAGCAACAATTACTTGCATTATGTACAACGTTATTATCAAAGCCAACGCTATTATTACTTGATGAACCGACAAAGGGGTTAGATCCATGGAAGAAAGAAAGAGTAGGAGAACTATTTAGGAAGCTGCAAAAAGAAGGTACAACAATTGTAATGGCAACGCATGATATTGAGTTTGCAGCGAAATACGTGGATCAATGTATGATGTTATTTGATGGAACAGTCATTATGAATGATGCACCGAAAGAATTTTTTAGCGGCAACTTCTTTTATACAACATCTATTAACCGATTCATTCGAAAAGAATTGCCATATGCATTAACGTGGGAGGATGTGTACGAAGCTTGTCCAAACGATATGTTGCATTCATAATATGTATCTTTGCAGTAATAATCGGCACATTACTTCTTACGACACTTGTCATGGACGGTTATTACATGTTAAGTAGTTTGTTTATATTAGCGGTTATTATGTTACCTTTCTATATCCGTTTTGAAAGAAAGGTGTTTGTTTCACGTGAAATTGTTCTCGTTGCTGTATTAGCAGCAATTGCAGCAGTAAGCCGGGTGCCATTTTCTATTTTACCAAGTGTACAACCAACTTCTTTTGTCATTATCGTTTCTGCAATTGTATTTGGAAGTGAAACTGGTTTTATGATTGGTGCTACAGCAGCAATCGTATCTAATATTTTTTTAGGACAAGGTCCATGGACACCGTGGCAAATGTTTTCGTGGGGTATGATTGGTTTTATAGCAGGTCTACTTCGTAATACATTTTTTATGAAAAAGCTATGGGGAAGACTTCTTTACGGAGTAATTGTTGGCTTTTTATTTGGCTGGATTATGAATTTCTGGGGCCTTCTCGGTTTTATACGAGAAGCAACGTGGGAAACTGTCATTTCGTATTATATCGCAAGTTTTTACTTTGATTTGAGCCATGCGATTTCGAATGTTATTTTCTTATTACTATTTAGTACTTCATGGATTACGATTCTTACAAGATTTAAAAAGAAATACGGTATATTAGATGAGCATAACGTGACATAGAAAAGCATACTCATATAAGGTAGGGTCGCGACTTACATATTCGTTTGCCTCTTTCATGCTTCTTACATATTGTAAGGAGCATTTTTTTGTCAAAAAATTGATTTAATATGCATCCGTTATTATATAAAATTATTTGTATAATGGTAGGTGAGAACTTTTTTCAAAAGTGAGGTGTATAGTTAATGAAGTTAGTTATTCCGAAGCAACATGGTGCATGGGCCATGCTTGTTATTCCTTTTTTATTAAGTGTCATACTTGGGAAACCTACTATTTATCATATTCCATTGTTTTTAGCGTGGTTTTTTATCTATTTAGCTACGTATCCATTTCTTACGTACATAAAGCAAAGACGAAAAAAAGAGTTTTTACAAGCTGCCATTGTTTATTTCAGCATTGCGTTCCTATTTGGGATGATTTCTTTATTATATGAGTGGCGAATTCTTTTATTCTTAATAGTAATGATTCCATTATTTATAGTGAATATGTATTACGCCCGTCAAAAAAATGAAAGAGCACTATTAAATGATATTTGTGCAATCATTGTGTTTTGTATCGGTGGGTTAATTAGTTATTACTTTTCAATGAAGCAAATCGATCATACAGCTTTATTCATTGCACTTATTTCATTTTTATACTTTTTAGGTAGTACGTTCTATGTGAAAACGATGATTCGTGAAAAAAATAACCCGAAGTATCGTCTTATATCTTGGGGATATCATATCTTATTAACGATAATTGTATTTGCGATTAATCCGTGGTGTTCTCTTATTTTTATACCAAGTGTCATTCGAGCAATTGTGTTGTATGGCAAAAAAATTTCTATTATAAAAGTAGGAATTTTAGAAATTGCTAATTCTGTATATTTTTTAATCATAACGGCAATAATTATGAAGTATGCCATTTGAAAAAACTTCCCATCAATAGATGGGAAGTTTTTAATCTTTTTCTAAAATGTGAACGGTGTACTCGCAACGTTGAATAGCTTGTTCAACAGCATAAAGTGATTGTTCAATACGAGCGCGATTAAAATCTTTTTCAACTGTTTCGAGCGCTTCTTCTAAACAATTTTTAGCTTCTTGTAATGATTGAAAAGAATCTTGTACATATCCGCGAGCATTTTGATGCATTTCATAATCCTCCTTGCATGTTCGTATATGGGTAGTATGAACAGTAAGGAAGAAAATATAATTTGTTATATTTATTATATTTGTTTGACAATTAAAGTGGAATTACGTATAGTAAGAATTAAGTGAATATTTTCTTATCCAGAGAGGTGGAGGGACTGGCCCGATGAAACCCAGCAACCGCGATGCAGGTGCTAATTCCAGCAGAACATATTTGTTCTGGGAGATAAGACGAAGATATATACGTAACTTCTTCTTATCGGAGAGGTTTTTTTATTGCAAAAAAACCGATTACGAAAATTTATATTAAGAAGAAAGGGGTTGCGCATTACTGTGACACTCGAAAAATACGTAAAACTGCGTAGTACAGTTTATGAATATATGATAGAGCAAGATAAGCCGATATCATTATTAGATATTCAAGAACATATCGTTTCGCATCATGAAGGAAAATTCACGAAAAAGATGTTGCATCAATTTTATTTATCAAGATTATTAGACGAACTAAAACTGGATGGGAAAATTACATTAGCTGATGAATATCTCTATGCTGAAAAAGGGGTATTGTATAAGGCGAGAAAAGGGAGCTAAGCTCTCTTTTTTTCTTAAAATAACGGAGTATGTAGAGTAAAAGACTGCTAAAGCAGCCTGATACAGGGAATGGTGTTGAGTGTGTAGTGTCAAAAATTGAATGTGCCTGAAAGAGGCAATTCATATCGGCTGCAAATGAAAAGAGACACCTTCGCCGAATAGGTGTCAGTCATTTTGTCATATAGACTTGCTATTTGACAGTTATTAGAATAACATGCAGGGGCTCTAGAAGTCAAAAGGGAATTAAAGGAAGAGGTGTTGTTATGTATGCTTATTTAATAAAAGAACTATATAGGCATATTCCGAAATATATTATTGATAGAGGATATGAATATTATGAAGATGGACATGTAGAAGATGTTGAAGTACATGATAATAAAGTATTTGCTTTTGTGAATGGTAATGCAGGAAATTATGAAGTCGTTATCGACCTCAAAGATTTTTCAGAAAGTAACTGTGAGTGTCCCTATGAAAATTATTGTAAACGTATGGCGGCAGTTGTTTATGATATTCAAGGCACTGGTGAGAGTGCAGTTAAAGAGAAACTGAAAGATTTAGAAAAGGAAGAGTTACTTACTGTATTAAACCGTTTATTACAAAGTTCGAAAAACGTGCAAATTGTAGAGAAGTTGTTAAAGAAGGGGAAACTTTAACTTATAGAGGGAGTTGTTATGTAGTGAATGTACTAATTGTATACGCTCATCCTAATCCTTCAAGTTTTAACGCGGCGATTTTAAATCATGTGCAAAAAGGACTACAGGAAACAAATCATTCAGTTACCGTACTTGATTTATACAAAGAACAATTTGATCCAGTCCTCGTATTTCATGAAGAGAAGAAAAGACGTGATTTAGTAAATGAAGAAGAAACAGCTCGGTACAGAACGTTAGTAGAAGAAGCAGATACACTTTTATTCATCTATCCAATATGGTGGTGGGGGATGCCAGCAATTTTAAAAGGATTTATCGATCGTATTTTCGTAGCTGGATTTGCTTATAAATATGAAGGGGTTCTGCCGAAAGGATTATTGCAAGGGAAAAAAGCGTGGGTTATTAATACGTTAGACTCGCCTCTATGGTACGTCGCATTGTTATATCGATCAGCAGATTGGATTATGATGAAGAGAGGTGTTTTACGTTTTTGTGGCATTCGCGATATAAAACGGTCAGTGTTTCAATCTGTGAAAACGAGTAAAGTATCAAAGCGTGAAAAATGGTTATTACAAATAGAAGAAAAGGCTCGTACATTATGAATGAAGTCGACCGTATTATAAACTGTGTTCAGTATGATGGCGAACTTTTTCGGAAGTATGTTACGCGTTTACTTCAATTGAAAAAATGCAGCGATACATTTCAACAAATTCAAATTGAGTTAAGAAATGACTACTTGATAAGAGGAATTTGTGAAAGAGAAGTTGATGAGGTAGTACGGGGAAGTAAAGAATATGAAATGCATTTTCTTCCTAAAGTATTACAGTGGAATTTTTTGAGGGAAAATCCATATCTAATTGAAAAAGTGTGTGAAGATTTTTTTGCGTTTGAGGCATTACATCTTAAGGACGTAGAGTGGAATACAGTTATAAATTGCATGGGAAATAAATGATTTATTATGTAAAAAAACTAGTATAAAACTAGCTTTTCGTTTAAATAAATAAGAAGTATAGACTAATGATAAAACCCGCATATAGTAAGTTCACAACACAAAATCCCATAATGTCACGAGCACCTAAACCAGCTATCGCTAATGCTGGTAATGCCCAGAAAGGTTGAAAGGAACGGTATTTGAATATTGATCTAGTTGATTAATATGCAGCAAGTGCAAAAGGATTTTATTTTCTTTTGTGGAATGTTATTTATATTTACCTTATTAAAATTTAGAAAGGAGAATATTTATGAAACATTCCTTAATGGAGACAAATTCAGAACCAGAAAAGAAAGAATCGTTGCTTACACGATGTGCAAATATATTTTCGAGATGGTCTCAGAAATATGTCCCGGATGCCTTTGTTATTGCAGTGCTGCTCACTTTATTTACTTTCATTATAGCTTTGTTGATGAATCCCTCAAATCCGTACAAAATCGTAAAATCTTGGGGGGATGGGTTTTGGACTTATTTAACGTTTACAATGCAAATGGTATTGCTAATGGTTACAGGGATGACGTTAGCTTCTGTCCCGTTTATTAATAGAGCCTTGCAGTCTGTTGCAAAGTTAGCCGATACACCTCAAAAGGCCTATACGATGACATTTTTGATCAGTGCAATTGCATACTATATCAATTGGGGTCTAGCCGTAGTTGTGGGAGCTATCATTGCAAAGGAAGTAGCAAAAAAGAATGCGAATGCACATTTTCCATTACTTGTAGCAGCTGCTTATGCTCCGACAGCCTTATATAGCGCAGGTCTCTCCAGTTCTATTGGCCTGACAATTGCCACAAAGGATCATTTTCTTGTAGATATGATTGGAATTATTCCTACCTCACAAACAATCTTTAGTTACTCTACTTTAATTATTTTTTTCACTCTATTCATCACGATGCCAATTATTATTGTACTTATGGCTCCTAAAAGTGGGATTATCAGCTATAAAGCAATCGAAACTGATACAAATTCTTTTGTAAAACCTCCTCAAAAAAGTTTAACTCCTGCGGAAAAACTGGAATGGACACCAGTTTTAGGAATAATATTAGGCGCAATCGGCACGTTGTATTGTGTTTATGAATTCATGAACGGTCATAGTTTAGATTTAAATATCATTAATTTGTTTTTCTTGTCACTTGGTTTGCTCCTACATGGTTCTCTTGGTAACTTTGCACAAGGATTCAAAGAATCTGCGCAATCCATTTCTCCAATTATCTTACAGTTTCCATTTTATGCAGGGATTATTGCTGTTTTAGGTAGTTCAGGTTTGGGAAGCTCAATCATTGAATGGATGGCATCCATTGCGTCAAAGGATACATTTGATATATTTACATATTGGTCAGCCGGGTTGGTAAACTTATTGGCGCCATCTGGCGGGGGGCAATGGGCTTTACAAGGACCACTGCAGGTCCCGGCAGGATTGAAGTTAGGTGTAGATCCGGCTACTATCGCTATGGCGGTAGGTTGGGGGGACGCATGGACAAATTTGATTCAGCCGTTCTGGGCATTACCTCTTTTAGGTGTGCTGGGATTGAAAATTAAAGACATTATGGGTTATTGTTTCATTCTTTGCATTTGGGTTGGCATAGTTACAAGTTTATTGATGTTATTTGTATATTAGCTTTAATAGGAATGCCAATACTATCAAGTAATACTATTAAAATGAAAAAACCTATTCTTTCTATAAATATATAGGAAAGGATAGCGTTTTTTTATGTCTATTCTTGTATCTGATGAATTACAATTATTTGCTTAAGAATTTTAAAGATTGTTATCTCCAAATATCTTACGAGAGATTACTAGGGATGTTGGTTTTGTGCAACAAACAGATAGGTACCAAGCAAGTATTTAGTTACTTTATATGCTTGGATGAGTCAAAATACCACTAAAACTTCTTTCACATGTATGGAATGTACGGTTTTTTTATCCACAAGCTGTTCTTTATCAAGCTCATCATGATGATCACCATTAACATTATGGTTGAAAGTATACAATATGGTATGGCAGAACCGAGAGTGTTGGAAGTACTACGAGAACTGTTGGACATTATTAATAAGCGACAATAAAAATTTTTTCCTGAACGCAAGAGGAGTTTTTTATTGGGAATAGTAAGGATGAGGGGAGGTGCATTACATATGGGAAAAGGTAGAAGTAATAATGCAGGTAAAAAGCAACCAAATTTCGATGATTCATCTAATTTCGCTAAACAAAGCCAACCGACAGAAAAGAAGAAGAAATAAAAAAAAGGATCTCTCTATATCAAGAGAGATCCTTTTTTACTATATTGACGTTTTAGCACAACAGATCGAGTGTTCAATTGAATAGTCATAACTGTGCAAGGTTTAAACTCCTGCTTCCACTACTGTGGAAGCTTTTCTAAATGATGTGCAATATCAATATACATATTTGAATAAACCGAATGTATTTCATTACTTGGCGTTGCGTTAGAAGAGAAATGAACGATTACCATATTGGCTTTCGGATCGATGTAAAGTGTTTGTCCGTAACTACCTAACACTTCGAAAGCACCTTGTTCATTGTGGGGAATCCACCATTGATTATGATAAGAAATAGAAGCGCCACTACTAATTTCAAGTTCACCTTCTTGTACATTTTTTACACTTTCTGTAATAGAAGAAGGGAGAATTTGTTTTCCGTTATATTCCCCGTTGTTTAATAGTAATTGCCCAAATCTCGCCATATCTCTAGCAGTTGCATTTAATCCAGCACTAGCTTGTTCTACTTTTGTTTCATCTGTAACGTAATACGCGTTTTCTTCCATACCAATTTGAGACCAAATTCGTTCACTTACATTTTCAGCTAGTGATTTACCAGTAATAGTTCTAATAATCCAAGCGAGCGTTTCTGTTGATCCGTTATTGTAAGAAAAGGAAGAACCAGGCGGTGCAGTTTCTTCGGCTTCCCGTAACATATCATAAATTTTCATCGGACCGTCGTAATTTTTGCCGCGGGGTAAAATATTGCTAGCTAAATATAATTGTGCATCTTGATTTTCTAGCCCAGGTTGCTCATATCCATGAGTAGGATATTCAGCTGAAACTTGCATGTCCATTAATTGCTGAAGTGTGGCATTACCGAACGGTGTGTTTTTTAATTCTTTTATGTAAGTGTCAGCTGTTTTTTCTAAGTCAATACGTTTTTCTTCAGCGAGAGATTGTATAATTGCCCCGGTAAAGACTTTTGCTAATGATGCCATACCATGAGGTTCATTCTGTTTATACCCATTGAAATATCGTTCGTAAACAAGTTGTCCATTATGTACAACGACAAAAGCATCTGTTTTGTTATCGTCTAAAAGTTTTTTTAGAGGAGTTGTATTTCCGAATCTACGCTCCACAGCAAAATCGTCTAAGTTTTGCAATGCGGAAGGGAAGTGAGCAATTTGGTCAGGATTGTTTTTTACGTTATTAACTAAAGTGAATTCTTTCATATGGGTATATGACCAACGTAAGTAAGGGTCATTTAACCAGTTTTCTTTTGTCACATTATGTTTTGATGGAGTCGTTTTATTTTGTTTGAAGTAAGTAAACCCAAGCCCTGTAATTACAAATATGAATGTTAGTATAAGTAAGAGTAGGGGAGATCTTTTTAGTTTCATATATGGCCCTCCTTTTTATTTCTACTATAAGTATACGCTCGTCTTGAAAGAAATACAAAATAAGGAAAGTAAACGGGGAAGTTTACTTTCCTTATTAACGTTAAGCGGAAATTTTTCCGTCTGTAGGTTGTTTCTTGAATTTTTGTTTTCGTCCGTGTAATCCATAATATAAAAGTAAAGTGAACGCAACGATAATAGCTGCGATAAAATACATATTATGATAACTGGATTTCGCTGCGACAATACCTAAAATGAAAGAACCAAAACCAATACCACTATCAAAGAATGAGAAATACGTAGCTGTCGCAGAACCACGTCTATGGTTTGGAGCGGCAGAAATCGCAATCGTTTGGAAACTCGGAATTAATGTCCCGTAACCTAAACCGATTAGCATACCTGCGCCAAGGAACCAAAATGAAGTTTGTGCTTGGCTTAATATGAACATTCCGATTGTGAAAATAATGATAGCAGGGTAAACGAGTACATTTTCACCGAAGCGATCAAAAATCTTTCCTGTAAATGGACGAGAAATGACAACAACAAGTGCGTATAAAATAAAGAAGTAACTTGCAATTTCACTTAAACCGAGTTCTTTCGCATAAATAGGAATAAAGGATAAAATACCACTATAAGAAAAGGCTAAAACAAATCCTGTAAGTGCAATCGGAATAGAAGATGGTTCGATTAAGTCTTTCCATTTCATTTTTTCACGTTTTTGTTTGCTAACAGGTGCTTCGTGTGGAATATCTACAAGTAGCCCTAATAAAAATGCAAGTAATGAAAATACGGAACAAACGATAAATAATATAGTAAACGAAAAATGAGAAATAATTGTTAAACCTAAAAAAGGACCAATTACCATCGGCAGACTCATAAATACGCCGAAATATGCAAGTGCTTCGCCTCGTCGATGAGCTGGCGCAACATCAGTTACAATCGTACCAGTAGCTGTCGTTGCCATCCCGAACCCAATACCGTGTAAGAAGCGAAGGGCAAGTAATAAGAATAAACTTTGCGCACCGAAATACATAACAGTAGCGGCTAAAAATAATGAAAGTGAAATAAATAATATTTTCTTTCTTCCTAAATCATCGAGCCATTTTCCTGTGAATGGTCTACATAAAACAGAAGAAATAAGAAACACAGTTGCAACTAAACCAATTTCCTCAGGTTTTCCTTTTAGGCCGTCTATTACATAGACAGGCAGAGTAGTCATAAGCATGTAAAATGTTAAGAAGAGAAATAGACTACTAAAACAAGTTCCGAGGAAATCCTTCGTCCAAAGTTTCTCACTTTGCATCGTCATCCCTCCAATTTAATCTAAATTTTTAATAATTTGTTGTAACACTTGAAATGCTTGATGTAAATCATCTTCGTTAATACCTTCTAGCGTTTTTTCTTCGAAAGTGTCAACTTCTTCTTGCCATACTGGAATCATCTTTATCGCTGTTTCGGATAAAGAAATAAGCTTTTCGCGGCGATCTTTACCTTCTGTACGAATAATCCATCCCATCGTTTCCATACGTGTTAACGTACGAGTCATCGTTGGTGATTCAACATTTAAATACTGGCATAATTCTGTTTGCGTACAAGAACCAGTTTGATTAATGCGGAAAATAACAGCCCATTGCGCACTAAATAACCCTGTTGGAGATACACGTTCATTAAATTTCTTCGTAAACTTCCGAGAAGTCTGGCTGACGATGTGAAAAAAATGTTGTTTTTCGTCCATGTATTTTGATCCTTTCAAATTAGTTACCTAGCTAACTATATACTTTTTTATAATAATTGTCTAGTAATGGACATGTTGATTTATGTAAAAAATTCTTATAGGTTTTATGTTGCGAACGTATATTCTGCGTGCTATTCTTTAATTAAGTAAAGAATTTTCTTTCTATTAAATAGAATGGGGGAACTTGTGATGATTAAGCCTGCAACAATGGAGTTTATTTCACTATCGAACGGAGAAACGATTGCATATCAGGAAGTTGGAAGGCGAAATACAGATATTCTTGTACTCATTCACGGGAACATGACATCGTCACAACATTGGGATTTAGTTATTGAAAAGTTGCAAGATCAATACCATATTTACGCTCTTGATTTAAGAGGGTTTGGACAATCAACGTATAATCAGTCCATAGATTCATTACAAGACTTTGCAGAAGATGTAAAATTATTTATCGACGAGTTAAAGCTAGAGAAATTCTCATTAATGGGCTGGTCAATGGGCGGTGGCGTTGCGATGCAATTTACAGCGAATCACCCAAATTTTGTAGAAAAGTTAATTTTAGTAGAATCAGTAGGAATGAAAGGATACCCAATCTTTAAAAAAGATACGAATGGGCAGCCGATTGTATCAAGTTTAGTAAAGACGAAAGAAGAAATTGCGCAAGATCCAGTACAAATCGCTCCAGTATTAGATGCGATAAAAAATATGAACAAACTATATTACCGTACAGTATGGAATCTATTAATATATACACATAATCAACCTGAACCGGACCGTTATGAAAAGTATTTAGATGATATGTTAACGCAACGTAATTTCGTAGATGTGAATTATGCGCTCATTACATTTAATATTTCAGATGAACATAACGGGGTTGTAGAGGGAAGTAAGCAAATTCATCGTATTAAAGCGCCAACACTCGTCATACAAGGTGATAGAGATTATGTCGTACCGCAAGTAGTCGGTGAGGAATTAGCGAAACATTTGCCAAATGCAGAGTTGAAGGTATTAGAAGATTGCGGACACTCACCGTTTATTGATTGTTTAGATGTATTTATAAAACATGTAGAGAATTGGTTAGAACAGAAATAATCCCCGAAATGAGAAGTGTTGCATATACTATAACATTTGTATGTATAAGGGGAGATTATCAATGCATAAACCATCCTTAATCGCTTATTCGCCATATAATCATCATATCTATACAAAAATAATGATAGATCCGATGTATATGCAAGTTTCACCAGCTGTAGTTCCTTTACAAATGCAGCAGCCACTAACAGCTCATATGCAACATTACTTATATGGACCTTCATTTTATGAAAATCCATATTTTAAACACTTTCATTACAATGTGAAAGCGCAAGTTTGGGAAGGATAAGATAACAAGCTAAAAGGTTCATTCTTTTAGCTTGTTTTTTATTGCGAATATTCGTACACGCATTTGCAGAAACAGTTTATAATGAAAAGTGGAAGCGTGAGAAGGAGAGGGACAGAGGATGTCAATGCGTTTTACTTTTTGGATTATGGTTGGGATTGTAGCAATCTCGGGTTTGTCACAAGGAATGCTCTTACCGGCCATTGCAATGATTTTTGAACAAGAAGGGGTTAGTTCAAGTATTAATGGTATTCATGCGACGGCATTGTACATTGGGATATTAGTTATTTCGCCGTTTCTTGAAAAACCGATGCAAAGGTTTGGAATGAAGCCGATTATTGTTATAGGTGGGTTTCTCGTTATTATTTCATTATTCTTTTTTACACAAACATTTTCATTTTGGGTATGGTTTATCCTTAGATTTCTAGTTGGAGTTGGAGATCATATGCTTCATGTCGGAACACAAACATGGATCACGACAACATCAGACCCAAGTAAAATAGGGAGACAAGTATCGATATACGGTGTATTCTTCGGAATTGGTTTTGCCGTTGGTCCGTATTTAGCAAGCACTGTGCAGTACGGTCTTGCAACACCATTTATTATATCTACTATACTTTGTCTAATAGGTTGGCTTTTACTACTTCCAACAAAAAATGCATTCCCAGCGCAAGATGAAAGAGAAGCGAAGAGTGAATCATCATTTTCTCGTTATAAACAAGTTGTTGGATTAGGATGGATTGCACTGCTGGGACCACTTGCATATGGCGTACTTGAAGCAATGCTAAACAGTAACTTACCAGTATACGCACTTCGTAAAGGGTGGTCTGTTTCAGATGTATCCTTCTTATTACCAGCATTTGCAGTTGGGGGTATTATTACACAAATTCCGCTCGGTATATTAAGTGATAAATACGGAAGGGACCGTATATTAACTTGGACGTTTAGCATAAGTACGGGCATTTTTCTACTTGCCGCCGTATTTGATCAATATTACTGGATCGTCTTTGCCTGCATGCTTTTAGCGGGTATGGTTATTGGATCGTGCTTCTCTTTAGGGCTTGGATTTATGACTGATTTATTACCGAGACATTTACTACCGGCAGGTAATATATTATCCGGAATCGCTTTTAGTTTAGGAAGTATTATGGGACCTGTATTAGGCGGCGTATTTATAGAAAAAATACAGTATACAAGCTTTTTTATTGCGGTTATGATTATAATGGGAATTCTCGCAATGTTATATATGGTCTACATGAAAAATCAATTTGCATCAAGAAAAATAGAAAGTAGGTTAGGTCATGACAAAACAACCTAATAAAAAGAAATTTGAAGTACTTGAAAATGAAACAATTACAGACTGCTTAGCACGTATGGAACAAGAAGGCTACGCTCCGTCTCGTCGTATGGAAGAGCCAATCTTTCATGAAGTAAAGAAAGACGGCAAAACAGTAGTTGAGCCGTGCGGTAGGAAGATTGTTTTTGAAGGGAAATTGAAGTAATCCAATAACAAATTCTCTTTATAGTATAGAGCCATCCAATAGTTGGATGGCTTGTTTTTTTATTAATCAATGAAGGAATTGAATAGAATGAATCTCTCGTTCATTTCTCCTAATGGGCTTCTTTATATGGGACAAAAGATTGCTACTTTTTTCGTATATTGGTAAAATAAGTTCTTGGGTCTTACTTATTGTTATCGGTATAATGTTTGTCGCTTGAATGAAAGAAATTAGTTGCAAAAATTTCGCACTATGTACAGGGGTACAGCAACGATCCCTTTTTTGGAGGCACTTTAAACATAAAGCGAGAGAAGAGGCTATATGAACGATTCTCCTATCTTGTTTAAATATTAAACGAGTTACTGCAATTGGAACAGGTATATCAAACTAGTCGATATCCTGATGTATCATCTTTTTCTAGTAATCTATCACTTCTGATCGAATCGATAGATTGCTAGAAAGCGGAAAACAATTATTAGTATATTCCGAAGCAGGGGTAACAGAGTGTCCTTCCATAATTAAGAGTAAAACCAAAATACGTTGTTGTAAAGAATGATTTGTTAGAACTGGTTATAAGGAATAAAACAGAAAAGAGGATCACATGTTAGATACTTTACAGAGAAGTAAAAAGTTTTTTTTAGTATGTCTTATTTTTTTAGTGCTTTTAACCGCTTGTGGTAATACTGATGTTAAGACATCTAAAGCTTCGTTACCACCGGCTGAATCCAATATAGATACATCATTAAAAGCACCAAATTGGGTAGAGAAAAGTCCTATCCAACAGTCTCCTAATTTTACGGAAGATAAAAAAGTACAATCGGTTGTGAATTTAATAGCTACGGGTGATAATTTATATCATGACGCAGTAATTAAAGATGGCAAACAAAAAGACGGTTCATATGATTATAATTATATTTATGAAAATATCAAAAAAGCTGTTAAATCAAGTGATCTTGCTATAGTGAACCAGGAGACTCCGATTGCCGGAAATAATTTAAAAGTACAGGGATATCCGACTTTCAATACACCTGAAGAAGTAGGCCAATCTTTAGTGGACACTGGATTCAATATAGTGACGCAAGCGACAAATCACGCTATGGATATGGGTATTAAAGGTGTTGCGAATACAAGAGAATACTGGAAGAAATATCCGGATGTTATCCCGGTAGGTATTAATGAGAGTAAAAACGAGCGTAATGAAATAAAAACGATTACAAAAAATGGTATTCGTTTTGCGTTACTAAATTATACATATGGTACGAATGGAATTAAAATTCCAGCTGATAAGTCTTGGGCTTTAAATTTAATTGATAAAAAAGCGATACAAAATGATGTGGAAAAGGCGAAGAGTAGCTCTGATATGGTGATTGTTATGGTGCATTGGGGAGTAGAATATACCTCAACACCTTCAAAGCAACAAAAAGAAGTTGCTCAATATTTAACAGATTTAGGTGTAGATGTAGTAATTGGAAATCATCCACATGTAATTCAACCAATTGAGTGGAAACAAAATAAAGATGGACATGAAACGCTAATCTATTATTCTCTTGGAAATCTTATTTCTGCGCAGGAAAAATTAGAAACATTAGTTGGAGGATTATCTTATGTACAATTTGTTAAGTATGAAGATAAAACTTTTGGTATACGACAAGCGGCAATCGTACCGACAGTAACCGACTATGCCGATGGTAAGAAACAATTTAAAATTCAATTTTTAAAAGATTATTCGGATGAAAATTCTAAAAAACATGGAATTAAAAAATTTGTCGGCCCCGTTTCTTTGAAGGATTTCAAGGAGATTCCTAGAGACGTGTTGGGGAATTGGTATAAAGACTAATAAACAAAAAGGGAATGAGATACAATTAAAAAATTTATAATTTTAGCATTGGTATTAGCAATGGGATGGAGTCTTGCTGCTTGTAGTGGAAAGCAAACATCTCAGGCAACTACTAATAATAACGATAAAAATAAAAATGAAATACATGCGAAGAAAAAAGATGTTTTACCTATCTCTGATGTTAATGATTGGAGAATTATCCTTGTAAATAGAGAGCATATGTTATCAAAGGAACTAGGAATTGAATTAACAAGTATCACCCAAAATGCGAAGCCAAATATGAAAATAGATAGTAGAATTGCAACTTCCTATCAGGATATGGTAGCAGCTGCAAAAAAAGAGGGAATCAATCTTTATTTAAGATCAGGTTATCGAGCTATAAAATTACAACAAACTTATTATGATGCTTCAGTTAAAAGCTATAAATCTCAAGGTTTGTCGGATAAAGAGGCTAGTGCTAAGGCATTGGAATATCTTCAGTATCCTGGTGCAAGTGAACATCATACTGGATTAGCGTTAGACATTATTTCAGTTGAATGGCAGAATACTGTAGAAGATTTAAATGCAAAATTTGAAACTACCGATGCATTCAAATGGTTAGATAAGAATGCTGCAGAGTATGGATTTACTCTCCGCTATCCAAAAGATAAAGAGAATATTACTGGCATTAAGTATGAGCCATGGCACTATCGTTATGTAGGAAAAGAAGTTGCTGTTTATCTAAAAGAAAAAGGGTTAACTTTAGAAGAATATAACGAAAAAATTAAGTCTGGTAAGTAAAATGTGCTTTAATTTCATTAAACATTATGCACTGCTACAAGAAAAGGTGAATCTGAGGATGTGTTAACATTCCACCTAGTATTGTAAAAACTGAGTATGATAATTTGAGCACGTACGAACCAGTTATCGTGTAAAAAGATGTATGTATTAAGAAATTAAAGTTAAGGATCTGATATTCATATCAGATCCTTTTTCTATCGTTCTTTTAAGAGCGACTGAGCCAAAATATTGGAATGAATATAGAAACAAAACAGCCCAAGGAATAGTAAAACGAGTCCGGGAGCCTACTCGTACGCTTCATTGGGATTATCCAGAAATAGTTGTTTATGAAATAAGAAAGAACTGGTCTTACTCTCAAGCAAGGATTTAATACGAATGAATTGGATAAAAGGTAGTAATAAATACATAGTCATATTGATTAAAGTTTCACTTTATTGAAGAAAAATGCGAAAGCCATTCATAAAATATGGAAATGTTAAAATCCCTTTGATAAAATAGCAATATGTAAAAATAATTATTTGTTAATTCTTAATGCAATGAATATTCATGTTTAAATATACGAATTTAACTACATAGTTATTGTGCTAAAGGGGGAGAAAGATGTTAGATGAATTGTACAATGCTTTTTTAAATGCGTCTGGTTTTACAGAAAGTGCGAGGAAACGAGATCGGTATGATGATTTACATGATTATTTAAAAGATAAAGAAAGAGAGTTAAAGCAATTCATTCAAGAGGCTGAATCAGCGAAGAGAGAGTATGAGAGTAAAAGTAATGGCTTAGAAGCTAATAAAATTCCGGCAGTTGAATTTGAACAAAAACGTCATGAAAAGGATGAAGAATTACATACATTAGTATCCTATTTTAAAAGTACATTAAGCGATGTTGGATCTGCAAAAAGTACAGCTTATGCAAAGTATTTGGAATATAAAGCGAAAGCAGAATCAGAGAAAGCGTCAGCATACGCTGCAGCGACCAAGGCTTTTGAAGAAAAGAAAAAGGAATTTGAAAAACTTATCCATTAAGCATACAAAGAATGGAGGGAACCAACATGAGTGGTAAAGAGGTTGAAATTATAGGAAGTAACACTGCAAGTGCCATTTCTTACGCACAAAACATTGAAAATGGTATGAAGGATTCTTTAAACCAAGCGAAAGACTTAAAAGCATATGTCACAGGTGCGAAATGGAATGGAAAAACGAGAGATGCATTTTTAAGTTATCTTGATTTGATCATTCAATATAATTCAGAAATGGTAGAGGCATTTGAAGGACATACGAAAGCTTTGAAAGAGTTAGATAAAAGCATTCAAACGTACGGAGATAAATCGGAAGTAAGGGCGATAAAACAACTGTGATGGAGAAGCGAGGGATAAAAGAATGGGGAAAGAAATGAGTTTTGCACCTGCTGAATTATATGTTCTCGCAGGTGCAGCTGGGGTTACCGATATATTTGGATTGCCAAACCGTGACGCAATTATTTTACTTGATGCAGAATGTGTCACGAAAGCAACTACGAGTTTAAAAGAAAAAGGCCTACTTACAAGTGAAAATGGAATTACCCCTGCAGCTTTTCAAATAATTGAACTATTAAAGGAATATGAAAATTGTCATGAATACACGAGAATGAATAATGTATTAATTGGCTTTTTAAAAGAGGATAAAGACCGAGTGGCTGTATTAACAGAAATAGAACCAAATAAAAAATACGAGATCCACTACATACCAAAGCCGGACGTATATTTTTCATTATTAACACGCATTCCTTTCTTATTGAGAGAACCGAGGGAAATAGAAGATACATTTTTCTCAAAGAGAATGACAGAGGCAGAACAAAAAACATTTGAAGAAAAAGATTTATCAAATAAAGACGTTATAGCGATAGAAACGTATACGAGGCCTCGAAGTAATAGAGGAGGAAAATGGGAATGTTTCTTATATTTTACTGAAGGAGAAGATTTCGTTCAAATCGATGTAGATCGTAATCGATATGACTGGGTGAGCCTCTATGCGATTAATAAGAAATTGTATGACGTGTTAAAAATGCCATATAAAAAGTTAATTGACCCGAGACAATTCTCGTTAGGAGGTATTCAATAATGCAAGTATCAATGGGAGATAGTGGTTCTGGTGGAGAAGAAGTATTAGTTAATTTTCAAGAACTACTTGATATAGTAATGAAGTTAGAAAATATATATAAAATCCATGTAGACGTCATTGGAACGAATATTGAGAGTTTATTAAGCTGTGATTTTTATCAAAAAGGTGAAGCGATGAGAGTAATTGAAAAATATCCTGATATATTACACAAAACACTAGAATTGGCTGAACACTATTCTAGGTCAGCGACAGTTGTAGGAAATGTATGTGTAGAAATGCTTGAAAAGGACGAACAATTACGTGAAATATTAAGTAAGTTGTAGAAATCACCATACGGCTGGGGGGATGAAAACGAGATGGATGTGAAATATAGACCTGAACCATGGCAAAACATGGGGGATGGTATGAATCGAATTACAAAAGATGCACTCATGAAATTACGGGAAGCAAATGAATTATTAAAAAGAATTGATGGAAGAATACGAGATTTAGACTCGGATGGTAGTATCCATTTTAATCCTAAAGATCAATCGCAAAAAATCGGGGAATTACTTGATAGTTATTCGACATTACAAAAATATTGCGGAGAAGCAGGGCGATTAGTCTCTGAACATATAGATAAACCTTTTTTAGTAGAAATGGATAAATTCGCTCAAAAAATGAGAGATACATCTATTCTCAGTTTTGAAACAAATAACCGAATTGGCTCTACAACAACGACAGTATTACCAGGTGCGCATGCAGGCTACGGAAGTGTACCACAAACAATACAGAAGAAGAAAGATAAAATAACAGTAGAAGATATTTTTAGAGATTCACCTGCATTTGATAACGTACTGAGAGGGGAATACAAAGAACTAAAAAAACAAAATCCGGATGCAAAATTAAATTATGAAGAATACAAGAAAGTAGTCCCATCCACACGAGGATTTGAATACAAATCGATAGAAGATGAACAGAAAAAACTAGAAATGGTGCGAGACATAGGAATAGGCGTAGGAATCATCATCACAACAATCCTTTGTCCACCACTCGGGGCCGCTGCCGCAGTAGTATACGGAGGTGTACAAATAAAAAGCGGTATCGACGGAGAAGACTGGGGAACACATAGGAAATTGAGCCAAGAAGAGCGGGTAGGAAACATCATTTTTGGCGGATTAGATGCAATCCCAGTTGTTGGAGCAGTAGGAAAAGGAGTAAAAGCATTCAAAGGGACGAGTGAATTAGCTGATTTAGCCAAATTATTAAAATTCAAAGAAGGAATGCCTGGTTTTAATCCAAATTTGGGTAAAAATGTGGTACAATCGCTTAAGGAAAATAAGACTTTAAAAAATGCACTAGATGCTATGAAAAATACTCCTATTCCAGTAGCAGTTAGGACGGTGGATACTGGAATAGGAATAAAGCTTCCTTATATAGAATCTTCAACTGTTGGAGAAGTAGCTGGAAAGTTTTCAAAGGCAAGTACGGCAGCTAAGGATGACGCTTATCAACTTGCTAAGGGTAGTGGTGGTTCAGGAGTTAGTAAGGAAGGTAGTGTGGCTAAGGGTACGGGTGAAGCTACTAGACTTATTCCAGGTACCCCTGGAAAGGTTACAGGAGGTAGTTCTACAAAATTAGGGCAAAATTTATTGGAATCCATGGGGCTTCCACGTTCTGCATCACGGAAAGGATATCAGGCGCAACATATAATACCTAAAAATTTAAGAAATCATCCGGTATTAAAGAAAATTGGAATGGATATGGATCATGCTGATAACGGGATATTTTTACCGATACCAGCAAAAGATCCAAGTGCTTTGTCTAGGCATAGAGGATTTCATAGTGTATATAATAATGTGGTTAAAGATCAGTTAGATAAATTAAATATCAATCAAAGTATTAAGGAGTTGGAACAACAAGTATTTGAATTGCAACAAAAATTAAAAAAAGGTACAGAAAGTGGCTTGCCATTATACAAATCAAAGGTATTAGAAATTGGTATTGAGAAGTTTTACAAAACAAAATTAAATGAAGAAATAAAGATTTGGCAAAGAGGTGGCGGTGCTACTGAAGAACTTTGGGAAAGGTGGATAAATAAATGAAGTACGGAAAAAACACTCAATTAGTCGAAGAGGTTATTAATTTTATTACAAATTTACAACTTTTTCATAATGAAAACCTTCTAAATCGTGATGTTGTTATGGTTAATGAGTATGAAAGAGCACAAGAATTGGCATGGTCTCAAGATTTGGATGAGGTTGAAAACGTTTGGGAAGATATTAAATCCTCAGAAGGTGGGGAAATAATAGGACAATTATATGAGCATGATTTAAACTCTATGGAGCGTCCTATAAGGGAGATTATTCAATCATCTGAGAACTATCCAGGTGATTTTGTATTACAATATATTGATATTTTTGAAGAAATAATTGGAGATTTACATATGTGTGCACTAAATCGTTTAGTAAATGGAAAAGTTGATAATTTTTATGAAAGAATCTTTGAGGTTTATAAGCTTGGGGGATGGCCTTGTGGATGGGAAGGTGAATATCCACAAGGGAGAATAATTGTATATTCACCAGATAAAAAATAAAGTATATTTGTAGTGGAAAGAAAAACAATAAGTGGTTTAAAAGTAGAGACCCATGATGGTTGTACCATCATGGAGTATTACGTACAATGATAGAACAGAAAACGAGGTGCGAGCTTAGGTGAGATGACATTTTACCGAAAGATGAATATAAACGCATGGAAGAGACATAAAATTAACGAACTCGTACAAGCTCGTTAGTTTTAAATTAATATTTGTCACGATATATATAAGGTGTCATACTATTATTATAAAACTTATAAATTAAAGCTACTTAAAAACAGATGAACTTAAAGCGCTTGATTGTCAATTATGGCAACAAGTGCTTTTTTGCATTTTAGAGTAGAAATAAGTTGGTAAACGTATAATTTTATAAATGTATTAAGTGTTAAATTTTATAAACTGTAGTGGCTTTGTACAGTGTACGACACTACTAGAGAAAAAACTATTGTAAAAATAAAGGGTTGTATTATGTTTTGAAGTCATCGTAAAGTACGTTTTAACGGATTTACGTTACGAACACGTTATCCGCAAAAAAACGGATAAACGTTACAGGGACTCAAATTACTGTAACGGGAGGGGATTTATGATGGGAAAGAAAGTAGTTGGTTACATACGAGTTTCAACGGAAGGACAAGTACGTGATGGGTATAGTTTAGCGTATCAAATAGAAGAGATTGAACGTTACTGTAACGAAAATAATTTAGAACTACTTCGTGTGTATGAAGATAGAGGATTAAGCGGAGCGACTGTTGATGAAGAGGGATTAACAGTTGAACGTGATGGACTACAAGAGCTATTGTCCGATATGGCGTATAAACAAGTAAGCTATGTTGTTGTGTTGAATACATCACGATTGTGGCGCTCTGATATGGCGAAAGTATTGATACAACGAGAACTAAAGAAACATGAAGTAGATGTGAAGGCAATTGAACAATCAAGCTATAGTATTTACACACATGATCCAAATGACTTTTTGGTGAATGGCATGTTAGAACTATTAGACCAATATCAAAGACTTGAAATTGCATTGAAGTTAAGTAGAGGTAGAAAGAAGAAGGCTGAACGAGGTGGATATGCAGGTGGTGGCGTACTTTTTGGCTACAAGGCCAAAAAAGGACAAAAGGTGTTAGAAGTAGATGCTGGGAAAGCAGTAGTTGTACGTAGACTATTTGAGTTAAGACACATTTTTAAACATTGGTCACTTACCCAATTGGCAGAACAATTGAATGTAGAAGGCTACTGCACAGCGAAAGGTAAACAATTTACGAAAGTACAAGTGAAACGCATGTTAGATAGAGAGAATTTTTATCGTGGCATGTATAAATACGGGAAAATACAAACAAAAGGACAACATGCAGCAATTATTTTATAAACTCACTTAAAAAATTAGCTCATTTTACTATACATACTACTAAAGAGATGAAAAATGGATAGGCTTGCGTACCTATGCGCATCGAAAGATGAACGCTCGAACTAAGGTTGCCGACATTTTTGTATATGACTAAATCATTGAATAGAGGGATGAGTTATGCATAATAGACAGAACTATTTGTATGTAGGAGTAGATTTACATAAGGAGCATCATACGGCTGTTATTATTAATTGTTGGCAAGAGAAATTAGGAGAAATACAATTTGAGAATAAACCATCTGCATTTTCGAAGTTTTTATTAGAAGTAGAGACATATGTGAGTGATGGTTTATCAGTTGTATTTGGTTTAGAGGATGTTGGCGGTTATGGAAGAGCATTAGCGAAATATTTAGTAGATCATGAACAAGTAGTGAAAGAAGTAAATCCAGCTTTATCATTTTTAGAACGAAAGAGCCAAGTGATGATACAAAAAAATGATAGTTGGGATGCGGAATGCGTAGCCCGTATACTAATAAATAAGTTAAATCAATTACCAGATGCAAAGCCAAACGATTTATTTTGGTCGATACAACAACTAGTGTCAAGAAGGAATGCATTAGTAAAAGCACAAAGTGCGTTAAAGAACCAATTACATATTCAATTAAACCACCATTATCCAAGTTATAAAAAGTTTTTCTCAGAGTTAGATGGAAAAACAGCATTAGCATTTTGGCAGCAATATCCGTCACCCTCTTGTTTAGAGGGGGCAAATATAAAACAATTAACAGCTTTTTTATTAGATGTTAGCAACAATACATGTTCAGTAAAGAAAGCAAGCGACATATTAAAACTTGTAAAAGAAGATGGACATACAATGAAGGAATATCAAGAAACACGAGACTTTTTAGTAAGAAGTATTGTACGGGACATTGAGTTTAAAAAGACAGAAATGAAATACATCGAAAGAGAATTAAAACAGCTAGTAAATCTACTAGATTATCAATTAGAGACGATGCCGGGAATAGAACTTGTGACGGCATCGGCATTAATTGCAGAAATTGGGGATGTAAGGCGATTTTCAAATGCCAATAAATTAGCACGATTTGCGGGGATTGCACCTGTTTACTTTGGTTCTGGTGGGAAAGGTAAGACACACAAAAGCAAACAAGGAAACAGGGCGCTACACGCTTTATTTTATAATTTAGCAGTACAGCAAGTGCAAGTAGCAAAAGGGAGTAAGATGCCACGAAATCCAGTGTTTCATGCGTACTATCAAAAGAAGCTTAAAGAAGGAAAAACAAAAGGACAAGCATTGGTATGTATTATGAGAAGGCTTGTAAACATTGTATATGGCATGATGAAATATAAAACAGCTTATGAATTGCCGGTAGTGGAAGAAAAAGAAGTAGTTTAATAAGGTTTTACATGGTTTGCTTTTTTATTGTGAGGGTTTAAGATTACAACATAGGGTACGGGTAAAACTGGGGGACCTGTTGAAGTCAAAGCACCACCAGGAGCGACAGATGAACAGATAGCACAAGTTAAGGCTTATGTTGAGGGATCTAATAAAGCTTTAGAAGCGGGTGCTTTATCACCAACAGGAAGAGTATCAACTAAAGGTAAATTAAGACAAGAAGCTTCACGTGCGGCAAGACTAGAAGGCAAGCGTGCTGCTGATAATGGAGAAGCATACAAGGGACATGTTGGTCATGTTCCCGATACAACTTGGATGGGGAAACCGGATCCTCATAGTTGGTTAGACCTTGACCCAAAAGTTAATATGAGCATAGGTGGACAGGCTAATAAATATCCAATTGGTTATAAACCTACAAAATTTAAGTTTGTAGAGGAGGAGTAGACGGTGAATAATTGGAAAGATAAGATAGCTACAATGATTTTAGTGAAGCAGGAGCTAATGAAACAAGATGTAGAAAAAATATGGCCACACCATTTTCCAGAGGTGGGAGCAAATGAAAAATCTATTTGCACTATTGAACAAGAATTGGGATATAAACTTGATTCAATGTATCGAGAATTTCTTCAATATGCCAATGGTTGGGCAGGTTTTTATCAAACGGTGGATTTATTTGGTACGGAGCAATTAAAGGAATCTTCTATAATGGATTATGCTCAGATGCTATTAAAAGCTATAGATGATGTTGTTTTAGAGGGTAGTGGTGTTTTAAGACATGAGCTACTACCAATTGCAGTTTCGAAATTTGATAGGGATTTATTTGTTTTATGTCTACCTTCTTCTTCTAGACCAGGAGAGATTATTTGGTTTGCGGGCGAAGAAATAGATAGATTTGAGAACTTTGACGAGTACTTTTTAGCAATGATTGACTATAATAGAGAAGAAATATTAGCTTTAAAGGGGTAGTTTATACAATTATGCTTGTTTTAAGTGTATTTTACTGTACATCTATAAAAACATAAATACTGATAAATCTATAGCAAAATATATTTGAAGTGGACAGAAAACAAAATAGATATATTGTTACTACAAAACTTACAAATTTATGCTACTTAAAAACATATGAACTTAAAGCACTTGATTGTCAATTAAAGGCAACGAGTGCTTTTTTGCGTTTTAGCGTAGAAATAATGTGGTACAATCGCTTAAGGAAAATAACACTTTAAAGAATACACTAGATGCTATGAAAAATACTCCTATTCCAGTAGCAGTTAGGACGGTGGATACTGGAATAGGAATGAAGCTTCCTTATATAGAATCTTCAACTGTTGGAGAAGTAGCTGGAAAGTTTTCAAAGGCAAGTACGGCAGCTATGACGCTTATCAACTTGCTAAGGGTACGGGTAAAAATCCAGAAATAGTGAAATTTACAGAGGAACAATTATCTACTAAACCCTTATATTCTAGAAATCCTGAAAAATGGCAGAAAAAAGGTGGGAAAATCGAAATTAGTGGGGAAGGAATATGGACTTATATTGATTGGGAGATTCCTCCAAATCGAGTTTCTTATCCTAGAGGTTTTCCCAACTTTAAATCTGCTGGGTTGGTAAGACAAGAAGTTCCGATAGGTGAATTTAATAGATATGACATTGATTTTGCTAAAGCTGATGAATTAGCTCCAAATGGACCAAAATTAGATGAAAACACATGGCACCATCATCAAGATTTAACAACAATGCAAGAAGTTAGTAAAGAGATACACAGAAGATTTCGACATATGGGTGGAATGTCATTAGCTAAGAAGTTAAAAGATTAAATAGGAGTGAAATAAATGAATTTAAATGCTTTTGGTAAAGCAACTGAAGAATCAATTGAAGAATTAGAAGAGTTTTTAGGATTTTTACTTCCGGAAGATTATAAAAAATTTTTAAGTGAATATAACGGAGGGACTTCGAAAGTTAGGTATAGTAAATTTTTTGTTAAAGAATTAAATCAGGAAATCCCTTTAGATGTTTTGTATGGTATAGGTGTAACAAAAACTTTTGATTTAAGTGAATGCTATGAAGAGTTTGAAGAAGATATGTTACCGACCAGTTTAATCATAGGAGATGATCCGAATTCAGGGTTAATTGTACTTATTACAGATACTGAAAACCATGGTGTATATTATTGGGATCACTCTTTTTATTTTCCACAGTCTAGTGAAGAAGAAAATACGTATAAAATAGCTGATAGCTTTAAGGATTTTATTAATGGATTGAAGAATCCTTAATTACCAGCTTTTGTATGTTGTAATTAATAATTTAAGATATTAAGCAAATATACGAAATGGGTTACAGTAACTTTATACATGAGAATGCTAAAAAATGTGGTACTTGGTTAAAGATAACAATCATATATGTAGATGAATAGAAAATAAAGTGTATTTGCAGTGGAAAAAAAGTAGGCTATTAAAAAGTGCATACTTCAAAACACATGGAATGCATATTAAACTAACGAACTGATAGAAACTCGTAAGTTTTAATGTAGTAGTTGTCATGACATATAAAAGGTGTCGTACTGTTACTAAAAAACTTACAGATTTATGCTATTTAAAAAAGATGAAACTTAAAGCACTTGATTGTCTATTTGAGGCAACAAGTGCTTTTTTGCGTTTTAGCGTAGAAATCTAAAAGATCACTATAATTTTATTATGTAAACTTTTTCTGTTTTTTTACATAGTTTTTTATACAACTAACGAGAAGAAAAATGTTTACTATTACTTTCATTCCTGTAATAACGAATTCTACAATAGAAGACAGAACGTATATTTGGTATAATCAAAATATACTATATGAAATGATGTACATGAGTTTGAAATTCATGCAACGAGGTAAGCACTACATAACAATAGCTAATATTTAAAGTTCTTGTACCTATAGAATTCAATTCATGTTATATAAATCAATTGTTAGAAAGGAACAGGTGTAATGAATCAAATTTCATTTGAAGATTTATTTGAAGAAGAAAAAGAAAAGGTGGAGGTAGCTGAGATATGTAAGGTACCAGCCCCTTTATCACCATTACAAAAAGATATTTTAGAATTAATTGATTGTGAAGAAATAAGTGCGCTTGAGCTATGTGAACGATTAATAAGATCTGGTAAAATACCCGATGAAAGATTCACTACGAATAAGCCTAAAGCATATGGACAAGTATGTTTACTATTAGAAGGTTTTGTTACAGAAGGAAAACTTATTTTTATCAAAGATGATGAGAAAAGAGATAGGGTATATAAATTGAAAGGAGAAGTTTGAGATGTATAGTGGGAGATGAATGATTGGTTCCCTTTAATTTGCAGCTCCGTTAGTCTAGTAATGTCCACAAAAAAGGTGTCAATCTCTCCTACATTGACACCTTCATACTTTTAACACCTTACATACTTACGTTTAAAACCAAGTCTTCCTCTATCAAGTTCTTTCTGAATACTCTCTGTAGCATTTAACAAACTGCTTTTTTTATTCTCCCGTTTGACTTCAACTATACCAACTTCTTTTGCAATCTCGACTGCTTTTTCGTGTAGTGGTACATATGAAATTGCCGCAGTGTTTAGGAAATTATTCATAGCGGATTTTGTTCGTTCTGGAGAATGATGAATTGTATCTTTCACCATTTCAAGCATATCGGAAATTTTACTTTCGGAAAATTCATTGTCTTTGCGATTTCCTAAAAGCCAACAGTAGCAACTCCAGCCTGCAGACATTTTAAGCTCGTCCCCACTTGCAATCCATTTATCAGCAACGTCTTGTGCAATATTTGACTCCGATAAAGTTACGGCTACAACATAATCAGATAGCATATAAAAATAAGCCCCATCTATCCAACGATCAAAATCAGACTCACTCATAGCTTTCGGATCCGCAATAATGCCTGCAAAGTACATAGCATCGTAATTACCTGTCGCATAAAGTTCTTCAGCTAACTCTTGGTTTAATTTTATTTGTTTGGCGATTGGTTTCATAGCACCTGTGGCTACTCCGAATACTGGCTCATGCGCACCGTTAGATATGTATATTTTTTTCGTTCGTTCCTTACCTAGAGCCTCAAGTTCTTGCATAACTGTTTTAAAATCCATAGCTGTGCACTTCCTTCCTTCATGTAAGAGCCTTTTTAAGTCTTTCATATTTCTTATTTTAATACTAATTGTATTTAAGAGGTATGTCTACTTTCTAAAGGCATCGAAACTTGGTTTGAATTTTAGATGAAATAAAGAGCTAATTAAAAGGGTGGTATAATATAGAAAAAGTGAATGATGAAAATCAAATAGGGGGTATTCAATTGGAAATAAAATTGAATCGATTATATAGAGAGATAGCGGAAACGGTTCATGCCATGATTCCAGAAGAATGGGAGAAATTTTATTTTTATGCACAAATATCAGAAGCTGGAGGGGGAACTTACTTTTTCTATAACAACTTCAGAAATAAAGAAAATTATAAGTATAGTGTAGAAATTCCTTTTAAATACGAAGTTAATGAAGAGGAGTTTGAAAGGAAAGAAGATTCTTTATATAAAGTGAGTAAGGAATTAAGAAATGTTTTCAAAGATAATCAGCAAGAGCTTTGGTACTCTTTTACAATGTCTCTGGAACATAGTGGGGAATTTAACATGCATTTCGATTATACCAATTGGCTCGACACAGAATATAGTTTTAGTGATCAAATGATTATTTGGAAACATAAATACTTAGGTGAAGTACCAATTAATGAAAATGATAAAGCGCTAATTAATAAGTATGATAGTGAATTTCCGAATAACCCCATTTAACTAAATGGAAAGAAGAAATGTTTTTCATAAAAATTATGAGTTTTAAAGTAGTCGGTAAGTTATAGAATTGGTTCTGCAAGATAAAAAATAAAGGAGAACTACAATGGAAGTACATGGAATAGTTTCAATATGGTTAGGTAATATGAAAACGCAAGATCAGTTGGATACATATATAGATGTTACGTATGATGAAGAAGGAGACGCTATACCAGCGAGTTTTTTTGTTGATTTTAATATAGATATGATTGATGTAGATGAGGATTTTATTGAAAAGGAAGTGTTAGAAGAAGCAAGTGATGACATTTCTATGTTATTAACGGGATGTTCATATGATGACAAAATACTTTCTCGAATTAACGAAGAAGTTAAATTAAAGAAATCCTACAATTCTATCATATTAATTTATAATTTTCAGTATGACAATTCGGTTAGTAATTTTGAAGGTTTTAATTTTGTAACTACTACAAGCTATCTATAAAGGTAAGAAGGTCACTGTAAGGTAAGGGAGTATGAAAAATATGTATAGTTTTTCCAATAAATATTTGGTATGATGGTGAATGGGAAAAATATACAAGTTTTTAGTGGCTCATAAAAGGGGGATTGAATTGAAAAGAACGATTGAATTCGTACTAGGTTTAATTGGTGGCATTATAGGAATTATTATTTCCATACTATTAATAGTTGTAGCGTTTAATATTATGGAAGGTTTTGATTATGAACTTTTAGCTTATTACTCTATTATTTTAACGGTTCAAATAGGATTGCTTATTTTATCATGTTTAGTAAACAAGGTTAATAATAAAGTTTATGGAGTTTGTATGATTGTGATTCCTATAGTTATGTTGTTTATGTCATTATTCTTTTTACTTATTCCGACAATTTTACAAATTATATCTGGTTCATTTGCATTTAGAACATTAAAGTTAGAATCGAATGTAAGCTAAATATAATTATTAACGTCTGAATATTCGGTTTTTTAAACATTTTCGTTTGCAGTTCAAATTAACATAAAGTACAAAGTTGTACGCTTTAGGAGGAGAAATAAATGATTATTTGGTCTGGTTGGGGTTTTTTAGTCGCAATTATTGTAATTATTAATACTCTTTTGGGTAAGGCTATCTTTGGATCTATAACGGGGGACGCTACATATTTTCAAGATCATAGTTGGCCAATGGCGGTAATGTTTATTATATCAGGGGTTATGTCTTGGTATTTAGGTAAATATATTAATAAGCCAGATGGGAAAGTTTATATAGATACCGAAACTGGTGAAAAAGTTATGTTTAACAAAAAGCACTCATTATTTTTTATAAAAATGGAATATTGGGGACCGATTCTAGGAGTTATTGCGATTGTAACTTTAATTACAAGATAAAAAAAGAGGATGGGTATAGCAAGAGTAATCTATTCAAGTAAAAGGAGAAATCAGTCATGAATACAAAGAAACTACTAGGGGTAGCAGTTCCGGTCATGTTGTTATTTGGTTGTGGAGTTTCTGAGAAAACGAACACTTCTAAACAGGAGAAAACAGAAGAGTCTAAAGTAAAAGAATCGAAGTCTAATAGTAAGAAAGAAAAAGTTTCAAAGGAAGACTATCCTAATAAAGTGTATAAATTAGGGATAGAGTTTGATAAGTTGTTTGCGGAGCATAACAATATTACAAGAGAGGTTTTTGACGGTAAGAAAAAGAAAGCAGATATAGTAGATAGTGTGAAAGAATTAAATAAAGTGTTAGATAAATTTGAGTCGATAGATCCGCCTGCAGAGTATGTAAATCAACAAAAGGATTTTGAAAAAGCAATTAGTTATTTTAGAGAGTCTTTTTCTTTAATCAATGAAGTATTCACCCGAAAAGAAAAAAGAGAAAAAGGCGATAAGACTGATAAAGAGTTAATGGAGAAATCCGAAAAGTTAGTGAAAGAAGGAGATATTTACTGGCTTAAGGCATTCAAAGACCTTGAAGGGGATATTAAAATCGGTGACGGTACAGTATCTGTGAAAGATTTGAAAGAGTTAGATAAGAAAGCTGGAATTAATACGGATAACGTTATGAAGAATGTGAAGGATGGTACGGAATTAATTGGTAATTGGGGATTCAAAGGAACAGACGGTTTCATTATGTCACTTATTTTAAAAGGTGATAAGACATTTGAAACGTATGGTAAAGATGAGTATCCAAATAAAAAGAATTATATTGAAGGCACTTGGGAATATGATAAGGAAGCTTTTACAATCTATTTACATCTCAATAAACGTTTAGTAGACGGTGTAGAAGATACAATTCAAAAAAAGAAAATAGCATATAAAGTTCAAGATTATGATGGGGAAAACTTGCGATTATTTAATGAGACGTCATTTCATACAATTAAGTATGTGAAGCAAAGCTAAAGTTATGGAGGACTAGGTTTAAATGGTCTGGTCCTTCATTAAAGTGTGGGTATGTAAATAATATGTTATCTTTCGTTCTGTTTACTTAGTATCATGTTATTCTTTAATAGAGTAATAAATGGAGTTTTACATTAAATATATGAGGTTGGTTACAAATGATAAAGAAATTCACTAGATTAGTATTAATAGTGGTTATGCCAATCAGTCTTATTACAGGTTGTGGGGCTACTGAAAAAACTGAAGCACAAAAGCCGAAAGCGGTACAAACGGAGAAAAAGGACTATATGGATTATTCATATGGTAGCAAAGGTATATTAGTAAGTGGCAAAGCGAAAGAACGGCAACAATACGAGATTGGATATATGGATGATAATAAGTTAATTGGAATTGATGAAAATATTGAGGACTGTATTATTTTAGATAATAAAGATGAAGCAAGTCTCGTTTGGAAACAAATAGAGCGTGGGTCTATTATTGAAGTGCAATATAGTAAAAATCGCAACGATATCGTCGGCGTACAATTAGTAGAAGATCGTGAGCCATACGAAATTAGTGATAAGTTTGATCGAAATACGATAAACGAAATTGTTGAAAACGTTAAAGGGAATTTGTAATAGATGTATTTCGATAGTATAGGATCTCTTATTATGAAATTGTGAATCAACGGCATTTTTTATATGAAAATGCCGTTGATTTGTGTTAAAAAATAAATGCTATTCTATAGTCTTGTAGAAAAACACGTATTAATCATAAATGAATTATTCTTCGTTCAGCTGTGATGATCGCCGCAAGGTTATTATCCAAAATAAAAGAGCACAAGCACTAATAGATACACCTAATATGCATACGCCATCCCAACCATATTTTGCATACGTATTTGTTGAAAGAATTGCACCTGTTGCACTACCGATAGAATAAAAAATCATGTAACTGGCAGTAAGTCGACTTCTTGCTTCGGGACGCACTGTGAACAGCATACTTTGATTGGTGACATGTACAGCTTGCACCGCTAAATCTAAGAGGATAATGCCGAAAATTAGTAATAATAGAGAGTGATTAATAGATTTAATTAGGAGCCATGAAAGTACTAATAAAGATAAAGCTATGCCAGTTGTTCTTTGTCCTAATCCTTTATCAGCTAATTGTCCAGCTTTAGTAGCAGCTAATGCACCTGCAACTCCAGCAAGGCCGAACGCACCAATAGCTGTATGTGAAAGATTATGTGGTGTAGCACTTAGAGGTAATACTAAAGAAGTCCATAAAATACTGAATGAAGTGAAAATGAGCAATGCTAATATTCCGCGAATGCGTAAGAGTCGTTCTTCTATAAATAATAAGAGTACAGAACGTATTAACTTCCGGTAAGGCATAGTTGTCATTCTGCTCTGTCCAAGAGTAGGTAAATTACGATATAACAAAACAGTTACGAATAGTATAAGTGTAGCGGAGGTGAGATAAACGGATCGCCATCCAGCTAAATCTGTTAATGCGCCTGCAAATGTACGCGCAAGGAGAATGCCTATTACAACGCCGCTTGTAACGAAACCTACTATGCGTCCACGTTCAGCTGGATTTGCTAAAATGGATGCGTATGCGACGAGTGTTTGCGTAACTGTTGCAAGAATTCCTACTAAGGCCATACCTATAAAAAGTACGATGGCCGAGGGAGCGGTCCCAATTACAATTAAAGCGATAACGGATAAAACCATTTGAACAATAATGAGTCTTTTTTGGTTTAATAAGTCACCAAGTGGAACTAATAAAAGTAATCCAATTGCATAACAAACTTGAGTAATAGTAATCACAATACCGATAGTTGAATGACTAATCTTAAATTCATTTGATAAAGAATCAAGTAGCGGATGAGCGAAATATATATTTGCCACCGCCATCCCGCAAGCTATTGCGAATAATAGAGTCATGTAGCGGGACATGTTTGCGCTAATAGGTGAATATAACTGGGGATCATTATGTTTAAGAGTGGTCATCATCTTTTCCTTGCTATTCATAAAATCAGCTCCATTTTGTATTGGTGTAAATAACGTACCGAACGGTATGTTATTTTGTAAGTAAAATATAATCTTGAGTAAATGTATATGTCAAGTTTATTTTGAGTTAATTCTGTTTTCTTTGACACATCGTTTATAATTTAATACGATATATAATATACTGATTGGTACATAAAGTGTTAGTTTATAATCTAAAAATGTAGAGGAAGGGGATATTTTTAAATGGCTCGACTACGCGAATTTGATGAAGAAAAAGCTTTGGATGCTGCTATGCAACTTTTTTGGGAGAAAGGATACGCTACTACTTCATTAAGTGATCTAACTGCAAGAATGGAAATACAAAAACCGAGTTTATATTCAGCTTTTGGTGATAAAGAGGGCTTATTTGAAGCGGCATTAAGGAGATACACAAATTTACATGCGGCTCGTATACGAACAAAACTTCAAAACGAACAATCTGTAAAAGAAGCAATTCGGATGTTTTTTGAAAATATGGTGGAAGAGGAATATAAAAAAGAGTTCAGTAAAGGCTGTTTTTGTATTAACACAATGGTTGAGCTTGCTCCTCATAATGAAAAGTTTGAAGTACTGACTAGAGAACACCAAATGTATCTTGCAGTTATTTTTCAAGAATTAATCATGAAAGGAATTCGATCAGGAGAACTACAAAGTGATTTGAACGCTAAAGCATTAGCGCAAACATTAGTCACGTCCTTAATTGGATTAACAGTGTTAATGAAATCACGCCCAGAACGTTCCGTTATAGATAATTCGGTATCTATAATAGTATCGTTAGTAAAATAATTTTTGAGTGAGATGTTAATCAGCAAATTAAATATTAAGAAAGTCGATTCCTTATTAAAATAAGAAATCGACTTGTTATAATTATATATTTTGTAAGTTGTCTTTCCAAAAATTATAGCTATTATCAATAACTTCTTTTAATTTGAAATAATTTTCTCAAGTAACTTGCACGTGGTAGAGAGTTTCTCCATCGTCTGTAAAAATACCTGAGTAATCATCTATATACTTCCACTCATCCTTATTGTTAAAGTAGTACATTGCGAATTGGTTGCCCTCATCATTTAACATGTTGTCTGCTAAAACGCCATCCCAGTTTATATAAATTTGTGTGCCAGTCATTTGTCTAAGTTTAAATTGATTAATTTCGTCTGGAGACTCTTCTTCAAATTCTTGACTAAATAAATTATGTTCAATGATCCAGCCTAAAAACATGCCAGTATGTACAAATGCTTTTGACGGTATTTGTAATTAGTTGTAAAATAATGTTTGTTGACGGATTTTGTAAAAAGTATGTTAGATGAAATTCATCTGTAGGGATGACATATAAATATTTTCTTAATGGTTATAAAATATAATTATTTAAATATGTAAATAAAAAGAAGTCATATTAGAAGTACATAGTAGATTCATATTTTAACAAATTAATGTGAGAATAAAGGGAGGTTGAGATACATACACGGCGGGAATGTGTATGTATCTATTATAATAATGAATAAGACAATCAAACAACAAGTAATCGCACTATCAACAAGTCTAGTGATTTTAGGGAGCGTACCTTTATCAGCATCAGCAAAAGAGTTGAACAAATCTCAAACTGATCAACTTAATATTGCCCAGGGAGAAAATGGAACGAGCGGATTAAATTATTCTAATTTCAAGTTGGAAGTTCCTGATCATGTACAAGTTAACGAAGCAGAAGTATCTGAAAATGAAAAAATTCTTTTAGAAGAATATAAGCATAAACATGATGAAACAGAAGAATTAAACAAAATGCAAGATGCTAAGAAGGGGCAAGTAGCAGAAAAGGAAGCTATTTCAAACATTGAAAAGGCATTTGAATCTGTAGATGGTCGAAATGATGGATCTGATCGTCAAATGAAACCTGTTGTAAAGCCAAGAGGTATTCAATATAGTGCACCGAGTACGAAGAAATATGGAACACTTGCAGGAGTTCCATTTGTAGAGTGGATTGTTCCAGCAGGAAACTCTGATATTCGTCCTGCAAATCCGATGAAAGCACGTTACATTACAATCCATGAGACGGCAAATACGGCCGCTGGTGCTAATGCTGAAAATCATGCGAAATATTTATATAAGCAAGCAACGGAAGGCACTTTCCGAACAGCTTCATGGCATTTTACTGTAGACGATAAACAAATTTATCAACACTTACCAACAAACGAAAATGGTTGGCATGCAGGAGATGGAGATGGATCTGGAAACAGGGAGTCTATCGGTATTGAGATCGCGGTTAACCAAGACGGTGATTACAATAAAGCGTTAGAAAATGCAAAACGACTTGCAGGTTATTTAATGAACAAAGAAGGAATTGGTGCAGATCATATTTACAAGCATCAACAATGGAGCGGGAAAAAATGTCCTGATATTTTAATTTCACGTGGTAATTGGGCTGGTTTCGTACAAGGAATTCAATGGTATGCAAATATAAATGCGCAGATTGATACGCCTTTACAAGATAAAAATGAATCATTTGATCCAAATGAAAATAATCCAGCTGAACCTAGCATGGAACTAGTGGTAAATGGTAGCGGCATCAATGTGCGTAGTGATGCGGGTATTGAACATCGTGTTGTACGTAAAGCTTCAAACGGAGATCGTTACAAAGTATTAGCGGTTAAAAATGGTTGGTATAAAGTAGGTAATGGAGAATGGATTTTCTATGACCCAAGTTGGATTAAAATTAACTACAATGTACCAAAGGAAGAAGTACAAAAGCCTAAGGAAGAAGTACAAAAACCAAAAGATGATATTACAGGTGGATGGTTTGAAGGGCATATTCGTAAATTAAACAGTCTAGGTATTATGCAAGGCGAAGGCAATGGTGTATTTGCTCCATATCGAAATGTAACGAGAGCGGAGTTTGCGAAATTAATCTCGAATGCTCTTAAACTACCAGAGGGAAATAAGTCATTTGTAGATATTAATGAGGCACATCCATCACTTCATGACGGTATTAAACGTTGTGCAAGTGCAGGAATTATTAATGGTCGTGGTGAAGGGATTTTTGATCCTAACTCACCAATTACTCGTGAAGAAGTATCTATTATGATTGACAAAGCATTACGATATAAAGGAATTACAGGTGAGTTAGTAGCATTACCATTTACAGATAAGCATTTAATAACATACAAAGAATCGGTTCAACGATTATACAGTCTAAAGGTAGTTAATGGTATTGGAAATAATGAGTTTGATCCTCGAGGCACAGCAACTCGTGGTCAGGCGGCTGCCTTTATTGTGAAGATGTTAGATTCAATGCAAAAATAAAATGAAACTTTAATCAGTGAGGGCCACTCGCATTGCAATCAAGCAGTTTATTCACCAAATTTTGAAATGAGAGTGTTACTGCCCACAAATAGCAGAAGAAATTGTATGTAGAAGCTGACATTGGTAGAAGTAAAAAAATAAGAAGAATTTGAAAGGAGCTATCCAAAATAATAATTTGGAATAGCTCCTATTTAGTAGGAAGAACAATTGTATTTGATAGATTGTAATGTAGAATGCCCTTCCAAGCCCCTCATAAGCCCCTACCAAGTAATAAATCACTAAGAAAAAACAAAAACAATAACAACTACAAGAACAAAACAAGCGCGAAAAAATGAAACCGGTGTTGTAGTAGTAAAAAAATTGTAATTCGAATGCCAAAACCATTCCCGCATTCCTATTTTTATAATGAAGGATTAAAATCTTCCTATTTACTAGCAAAGAGTGGAGGGAAACATATGGCGGTATACCGTAATGTGCAGGTGAACTTTTGGCAAGATGAATTCATATTAGATTTAACGCCAGAGGAGCGTTATTTTTACATATATTTGTTAACTGGTACGAAAACGAAGCAATGTGGTATTTACATATTACCGAAGCGTGTGGCAGAGCTTGAAACAGGTTATAGTATGGAGACTGTTGAGAAGTTGCTAAACAGGTTTGTTGAGTATGGAAAGATTTTATATGATACGGAAACGAAAGAGGTATTCATAATAAACTGGTTACACTATAACCCTATTTCAAATACGAATGTAGAAAAGTGCGTATTACGTGAGTTAAAGACTGTAAAAAGTAATGAGTTCATACATATGTTTTTACGTAAATGCCTTGAAGAAGAATACACGATTCCATTATTATTGCAGCATTTTGGTATGCCAAAAGAAGAGGATAATAGTAGTTCACAAGTAGTTATTGAAGAGAAAGAAGAAGTGGAAGAGGTAGAAAGTATAGAAGAGGACGTTCCAAATAGTGAAGTTTATAAGTTTTATGAACAAAATATTAGTAGTTTATCCCCATATATTGTGAAAGAATTGAAGAATTGGATACAAAAATTTTCTGGAGAGAAAGTGTTAGAGGCACTTAAAATTGCGTTTGAAAATAATAAGAAAACGTTAGCTTATGTGAAGGGGATTTTGAGGAATTGGTGTAGCAAAAAGTTAAAGGATTTTAGTGGGGAGAAGTGTGTAATGGGAAGTTTAGAGAGAAGGAAATGTATGTTGAGTAGTGTATTTTAATTTACATTAATTTAATGTAGAATGTACGTTCGTTTTTTGTGGGTTTTATGCTATACTACCATTAAATAAGGGTATTTTTATAATAGATAAAAAGATGCGGGGGGTACAAAGTTTGACTACTAGTACATCTGAGTTGTTTCAATATATTAATATGACAGAAGAACAGGAACAATTAGCACTACGATATATACAGACAAAAGAAGAAGAGATTTTAAAAGATATTGAACTAACGACGATTCGTGATCAAAAAAGAAGCGATTTTGCGGAGCGATTTATAAACGATTTTAGGAAAGTACATAAACAAGATCCGGGTTTCTTTCGGTTATTTTATCATATACTCGAGGAGCAATTATTAAATGTTCTTGTAGTCCGTTTTGCGCATGTCAGTTTTTCTAAAATGAAGGTTTATTTAGAAAAAAGTGCACTACCTTTGGACAAACTTGTAGCAATTGCATGTAGGTATTTATCTAGTATTTCAAGTTACGTCAATGAAGCAGATGTTTTTCTTAGAGAGTTAACAAAAGAGAAACCGAACTATATAGAGGAACAATTACATACTTTACCAACTAAACAGCAAGTAACATTACTTCTCGTAATGTTTGATGTAGAGTATGAAAAGTTTCGTACATATAGTTCTTTATTGAATAAGAGGTTAGAAGAACATACAGAATTTATATTGAAACTGCTAGGGGAAAAGGAAAAGGTTGAAGCAGTTAAACGGTATTTAAAAGGTGAAGATGATAGTGAAGTATTTATAGGTGGGAATTTACCGGAACATATTTGGCGGCTATTATTTTGTGTTCATAAACATTCGAATGTTGCGAGGCGATATATTGAGATATTGGCGAAGAAAAATGTTTGGGGTTTTATAAACTATGCAACACGTTATATGTGTCACACTCTTGGTCAGTCTCAAAACTACAAAAAAACTGGTAGTGTAAATAGAGAAACATATGAAGAAATTCAAAGTTTTTGTACACAGTTTTGGATTTCTAAGGAAAGATTTTTTGCGCATCGTCTAAGGCAACATGATTTGAATAGTGAGGATTTTTGTAAGACGTATGAATATGAATTGCTATGCTTTATGTTGGAGGGAAATCCTGAATTTATTCAACAAACTTTGCAATATGTAAGTAAAATGAATTATCTCATCATCGCACGAACGCTAGCCGAAAAAGGATATGAGCTAAATAGAGGGAAAATGCGAGAAGAATTTTTTGTTGCTGCTTTGCAATTTAAATTGTCTACATTGCGGGATACATATTGTGATTATTTACTAGGGAAGTTGTCACTTGAGGATATAAAGCAAATACTTAAAAATCCGAAATATAGAAGTATGTATTGGGGTATGCCGGTGTTAGAGGTTGCGCTTCTTTGGGATATAGATGATGTAGCGAAAAGGGAAGCTGTACTTACACTACAGTTTGGAGATGATGATAGTGTTAATTTATACGAACTTCTTTACGAATGTTCTGTCAGAGGAGTAGAGCCGAAACAAGTATTAGAAGATCTGCTTTCGTATGGGTTAAGTAAGGAAAAACTTATCGCTTATGCAGTTGAAGAAGCTGCATGCTACAGTGAAGAGAGAAATAAGGCGAAGGAAGCGCTTGTTTGTGTAATTGTAAAAGAACAAGCATATATAATTGAACGGTTTGATGAGTATTCTGCTATGGCAAAAGCATATATTTTAGAAGAGTTAGCAAAGGATAACATGGTTAAAATGCGTCCGATTTTAATTAAAAGCTTAGGGGATTCATCTAAAAAAATGCGTGAGTCTGTAGTTAAACTGCTTTCAAAAGATGTAGAAGCTGCAGCGGATGTAGCAGTTGAACTTCATAATAAAAAGAAGATTGTTCGTGAAAATGTGATGAAAATACTAATAGAGTATAAGCTTGAAAAATATACGAAACTTGTACAGGAAGCTTTGCAAGAAAGTAAAAATGAATCTTTCGCAGGAAAATTCTCGTTTTTATTTCAAACGGAGGAAGAAAAGATCGAAGAACTATGTGCACGTATTTTAACGGAACAAACAAGAAATTCACTTCTGCAATTGATTGGGGATGAGCCACAAATCCGTTTACGTGACTCTAATGAAATTGCTGATGCTGCAATTCCGTTAGCCTATTTACAACAGTATATCTCAGATGCTGTTATTGAGAAGAAAGAAACGGCAGAAGTAATTGGTAGAGCTTTAAATGAAGAGGACTTAAAAGAATATGTGCAAACGATATATCAAATATGGATTTCTCAAGACGCAGATGTGAAGAAGCGTGGAATTCTTTCGTTATACGGAATGTATAGTGACGACAAAATGGTCGACATACTTATAAAGCAAATTGATGAATGGGTGCTTCAAATGAGAGGAAAGATAGCAGCGGATGCCGTTCGTGCTTTAGGTTTGTCTTCATCTAAGCTTGCACTTATGTCTATTCATGCAATAGCATTTAAATATAAACATAAGCAAGTACGTAATGCAGCAAAAGAAGCGCTAAGTCTTGCTGCGAAAACACGTGGTATAACAGAGGAAGAGCTGGAAGATCAATTGGTGCCGGACCTTGGCTTTACTATACATGGTGAAAAGATAATTGATTTCGGGAATCGAAGTTTTACTGCCATTTTAACTACAGAGTCAAAAATTGAATTAGAGACAGAGGAAGGAAAACGTATGAAGTCACTTCCAAAGCCGAATGCAAAAGATGATGTAGAAAAGGCTGAAGAGGCTAAAAAAGAATTAGCCTCTTTAAAGAAGGAACTCCGAACTACTCTTTCAATGCAAAAACAACGATTGGAAGCGGCACTTTCGTTAAAGCGTTATTGGTCACATAATGCATGGAAGTCTGTATTTATGGATAATCCAATTATGAAGCAATTTTCTATTTCACTCATTTGGGGTGAGTATAAGGAAGGGAAGTTGCTGAACGCATTCCGTTATGCAGAAGGTGGCGTGTTCTGTACAATTGACGGGAAGAGTTATGAACTTTCATTTGGCACTGTTATTGGTTTCGTTCATCCGTTAGAATTGTCTGGGGCGGAGAAGGAATTATGGAAAGAGCAATTAGAAAGTGCGGGAATTGTTCAGCCGTTCCTACAAATTGAGCGTCCAGTGTTTGTAGTAGAAGAGAATGATGAGAGTGCTATTGAGAGATTTGGTGGTATTTTACTAAATGGTCGTTCGTTATTCGGTAAGATGACGAAGCTTGGATGGATCCGTGGATCTGTTCAAGATGGCGGTGTGTATTATATATTTTACAAAGAAGATACTTGTAACGGATTAGGAGTGCAATTGTCATTTAGCGGAGCGCCGATTGGTTATGAAGATGAAGAAGATGTATGTGTATTTGACATTCAATTTTATAAAGCAGGTACAGTGAATCGTGGTTCATATGAATACGATGAAATTGATGATGAAAGACGCATTGTACCAAAAGAAGTAGATAAACGCTTCTTTAGTGAAATGTTATATGATGTGCAAGTAGCGACAGGTGCAAATCTTGGGCATAATGAAAGTTGGCGTAGCAAACGATAAGAAAGACCCCCTTCATTGGTAGGAAAATGAAGGGGGTTTTTTAATGTTTTTAAAAGGTTCATTCTCAAAAAGAAGCGAATAGTGTGAGAAAGGGGTGGTTATATGGAGGTAGTTATAAAGAAGAAACGAAAAAGGGGAAGAAGAATTTTTATTTGGGCTAGTAGTATCGTTCTCCTGTTAGTTATTTCCGCTGCGATTTTTTTGAATATATATACGCTGAAATCTATGCCAAAGATAGATGGAACGATAAAGCTAGAGGATTTACAACACGCTGTTACGGTGAAGCGGGATAGTAAAGGTGTCCCGCATATTAAATCGGAAAATGCACATGATTTATATTTTTCACAAGGGTATGTACAAGCGCAAGATCGGTTGTTTCAAATGGATTTAAGTAGAAGACAAGCTTCTGGTATGTTAAGTGAAGTTGTTGGGGAAGCAGCTGTTGACCGAGATAAATTGTTTCGAACACTCGGTTTACGGCGAGCGTCAGAAGCTTCAGTTAGTCAATATGATGGAGAAGCAAAATATGCCCTGCAGTCATTTGCTGATGGGGTGAACGCTTTTATACGTGAGGCGAAAAAGGAAAAGAAATTACCAGTTGAGTTTACTATATTAGGTTATGAACCTGCTGAGTGGTCAATTGTTGATACTTTAACGATCGGGAAGTATATGGCGTTTGACTTAGGAGGACATTGGCATGGACAGGCGTTTCGATATTGGGCGCTGAAAAACCTTCCGAAAGAGCAAGCAAATGAGCTATTTCCTAAATATCCGAAAGATGCTCCTAGATTGCTAGCTGAACTGAAAAATACAAATGTGGACGTAGCGCAAAGTTTTTCAAAAACGATAATTCCGCCGGAGTTTAACGGTAGTAATAACTGGGTTGTGAGCGGTGAGAAGAGTGCATCAGGTAAGCCAATTTTAGCAGATGATCCTCATTTATCTCTTGCGACGCCTTCTATTTGGTATCAAACGAGACTTGAAATGCAAGGTTTAAATGTGAGTGGCGTTATTTTCGCTGGAGTACCAGGTGTTATATTAGGACACAATGACAAAATAGCGTGGGGCGTTACGAATACAGGGCCTGATGTGCAAGATTTATATATTGAGAAGAGAAATCCTAATAATGAAAATGAATTTCTGTATAACGATAAATGGGAGAAAGCTACCGTTGTAGACGAGTCTATTAAAGTAAAAGGCGGGAAGACAATTCCTTATAACGTTACAATTACGAGGCATGGACCAGTAATTTCAGAGTTTGCGAATAAGGGAAAGGAGAAAACGAAAACCGTATTCTCTTTAAAGTGGACAGCTTTAGAACCGTCAGCTGAGTTAAAAGCTGTATTAAATATGAACAAAGCAAAAGACTGGACGGAGTTTGAAACCGCTCTTCAAGATTTCCATACACCAACGCAAAACTTTGTGTTTGCATCAAACGATGGCACGATTGCTTATAAAGCGAATGGAAATATACCAGTGCGTAAAAAAGGCGATGGTAGCTTGCCTGTTCCAGGATGGACAGATGAATATGAATGGGAAGGATATATTCCATTTGATCAGCTGCCGAAAGTTATAAATCCGAAAGAAGGTTTTATTTCAACTGCGAATAATAAAATTGTTGATAATGATTATCCGTACCATATTAGCAATACGTGGGCACAGCCATATAGGCAAATGCGTATTCAAGAATTTTTGCAAGAGAAGGAAAAGTATACGGTGAAAGATTTAGAAGAGTTACAGATGGATCAAAAGAATTTATACGGGAAAGAGTTTACTCCTATATTTTTAAAAGAGTTAAATAAAGCATCTTTAAATGAGGTAGAGAAAGAAGGTGTAAACCAATTAACAAAGTGGAATTTTTACGATAGTAAAGATGAAGCGGCACCATTAATATTCCATTTATTAATGAAAGAGATTTCAAATACGTTATTTTCAAAAGAAATACCGAAAGATGTAATGAAGTTATTTGAAGGGAAGTCACAAGTTGTTGATGAATTGATTCGAAAAGAAGTAGCGGGAGAAAATAGCGCGTGGTTTACGAAGTACGGAGGTTTCACAAAAGTTGTGCATACATCGTACGAGAATGTAATGAAGAAATTGCAGAAGGAATATGGACCGGATGTTGGAGAGTGGAAGTGGGGCGATTACCATCAACTCGCTTTTACACATCCAATTTCAAAATCATCTAGTATGTTAGCACTACTCGCTTTTAATCGTGAGAAACCAGTCCCGATTGGTGGAAGTCAAGTTACCGTGCAAGCAGCGAGTTACGGCGATAACGGCATTGTAAATCACGGAGCGTCTTGGAGATTCATTATTGATACGAAAGATATGTCAAACGGTTATCATATAGTGGGACCAGGACAATCGGGACATTTTAGAAGTGATTGGTATCATGATCAAATAGATGATTGGGTAAGTGGAACGTATCATACGACTACATTGAATACGGAGGGAATAGAGGGGAAGGTGCTAAATTTAGAACCGAAGTGATAGGGGGTTTTTGTTTGTGGAGGGACTAGTAATAATCTTTTTGATAATGAAAGCTTATCATTTAGAACATAACCCAGTTCTTAAATAATTTTAACAGCCAGCCTACTATCATTTAATTTGATAGTAGGCTGTTTCCATCTTCGAAATACGCTGTAGCAACTTCTTCAGGATTACGATTATTTCCACATGCTGCAAGTGCTGTAACAAATAAAGCCATTACAACTATTAACATGATTATTCCAGTTTTGAGGGGAATTAGTTAACAAAGACCAGGTATTATTTGCAACAGAACGGTCCCTCTGTACCCCTTGTTTCGTCATTTTTCTACGCCATCCAACTTGACAAATGTTTTTTTATCAAACTACAATGAAAATCATTATCAATAATATAGGGAGGATACTTTTGTCAATAAATGAAAAACAATATATTTATAGGTTAATAACCAGATCTTGTTAAGTCGTATGTACTATTTTTAGTTTAGCGTTGCCCAGAATGTACACCAATTAATCTCGCGAATTACAAGAAAATTATTATTGAAATGAGGCGTGCATTGTGAAGTTGGACGTGAATGAGTTAGCAGAGTATCTTGCCAATAATCCTTTCCGAGTAGAAGGAGTATATCGTTATGCTAAAAATCCAGGTGTGCCTTGTGCTGAGTCTACAGATTCTTTCCCAGGATTTGTATTTCCACTTACAGGGAAGACGCAATTTCAATTTAATGGTACGCCGTATATCCTTTCCCCAGGAAAAGTTATACATGGGGGTGCAAAAATGACATTAGCCCATAAAATGCTTGGTGAAATAAACTGGGAATATATTCTTGTTTTATATCAGATAAGCAATCCAGAACGAGAAGACTCTGGCTTTACTCATCAGCATTTTGAATTATTAACAGGACAATCTCCTCGTCTTGTCGAATTACTTATGCGTCTTTGGGATGTGTATAATCAGCGTGGAGGCATTTCGATGCTTCAGACCGAAATGCTGTTTCGCGAAGCGTTGAATGAAGCTTTATTAAGTGTTGTCAATAGAGAAAACAACTATGAGTCGCATACTTTATTCGAACGAATATCTAGTTACGTTCGCAAATACTATTATAAAGATATTACAATACATACGCTTACAGAACAAAATAATGTTAATCGAAATCGTCTTTCTTACGTGTTTAGAAAGCATGCAGGTATGGGGCCAGCAGAATATTTATTGAACTATCGTATAAAGATGGCTCAAAAAATGTTATGTACAAGTGGTGTGCCTGTACAACAAATTTCGCAGGCTGTTGGAATTGCAGACCCTTTTTATTTTAGTAGAGTTTTCAAGAAGCGAGTTGGCATTTCGCCTACTAAATATCGCGAGAAGTTCATCAATAATCCATACTAATGTCAACAGGGGTCCATTCTTATTTGAAAATCACTGTTCTATACTTATGGAGAGTTAAAGGAAACATTGGATTGAAAGAACTTTCATTGAAATCACTCCTTTGTACTATCTGAATGAAAAGTTCTGGCCGGAGCATTTTCTTTTTAAGCGTAATGACGACTTTTTTACTTAGATTATTGTAATATAGTGGAAGTTAAAAATGAGGAGGGATTATTATCCATTACCAACCTATTAAACTAAATGACGAGTTATCTAAAATTAACGATTATTGGTATCCACGAGTGATTGGTGAAATGAATGATGATCAAATTCAGCTTTTTAAAGCTAATGGAGATTTTATATGGCATGAGCATCCTGATACGGATAAGCTATTTATTGTGCTTGAAGGGGAGATGTTCATCGATTTCCGTGATGGACAGGTGAAAATTTCTAAGGGCGAGATGTTTATTGTCCCGAGAGGCGTTGAGCATAAACCTTTCACTGAAAAGGAATCCCACATCATGTTGGTAGAGCCTAAAAGGGAAATGGATTGATAATCGTAAAAAGATAAAAAAGGAGCGGAAATCCGTTCCTTTTTTATTTATCTTACTATTTTTAGGGGCTTAGTATGAGTAAGATGTGAATAAAGGATGAATAGCATTTTTATCAATAAAAATTTATTGGATTTTTTGTGGAATATATATGAAACGTTGTATAAAATAATCAAGAAAGCCAAAAATTATAGGGGGAAAGTTGTGAAGAAAAATAAGAGTTTAATAAGTTTTTTAGGAGTGTTTATTATGTTGTTTTCTTTTTGTTTTCAAGGAAATGTACAGGCAGATGTAAATACTGTTCAATCTGGAAAAATCAAATCAGGAAACGTAACAGTATGGGAAGTTGGAAATGTAGCGAAAGTATTAGCGGATGTGGAGCGCTTAAATTTAAATACAGTAAATGTACCGATTCAGGTAGATATCCCAAATGTGACTTCTACTAACATGGTAATTAATCAAGCGCAAAAGCAACAAGCTATTATTTTAATTCAAGAATTATTAAAGCGTAATATTCAAGTTATAGTGGAACCGTTCCCGTATATTCAGCAGGGGAATGTTGGAGAGACAGAATGGAACCCAAGTAACATTAATGATTTCTTCTGGAATTGGAAGACGGTTATTCTGCAAGATATTTTTAATTCCATTACAAGTAAATACAATGTGTATGGACTAAAGATTGCTTCTAATTTCGTGAATATGGAGTATGCAGAAGGATACTGGAGCGATACAATTGATTTTGTTCGTAATCAGTATAAAGGAAATGTTTTGTATCAAATGAACTGGTGGTTAACAGCAAGCTGGGACCCTTCTTATGAAGCGAAGTTTAAAGAGAAAATCAATCGTCCGTATTTAAAAAAGGTGGATATTGTAAGTATTGATAGTTGGTTTGAAGTTTCAGGAAAAAGAAATCCAACATATGAAGAAGTAAAGAAAAGTTTATTTGCGACGACAGTGTATAATCGTGGGCAAAATGTTGTTCAGCAATTGGAACAATTACATAATGCAACAGGAAAACCAGTTTACTTCGGTGGGTTTAACGTTCCGGCGCGTGAACTTGGATTACAAAATCCATGGAATCCAGATGTTTCAAATGTGTTTTCGAAAGATGTACAATTAAATGGATGGCGTGCTTACCGCGATGTATTAGAACCGAAACCATATTTTAAAGGTTTTTCAATTTGGTTTATTGGCTCTAATGATAGTACACATGCGTATCAAATACATAGTAAAGAAGCAGAGGCAGTTATTAACGGGTGGTACCGAAAATAAATTTTATAAAATAGGTAAGTTTTAAAGTTTACTACATATATTTCTAGTGAAAGGCCTTTCACCATCTTATCACCTAGGGGGCAATCATAATGAAATTTTTGTCTTACCTTACAGTAATTTTGGTGATTCTCGGCGGTTTGAATTGGTTATTTGTAGCGTTAGATTACAATGTAGTTGAGAAATGGTTTGGTTCTATGCCGGCGCTTGTGGACACTATTTATTGGCTCATTGGTCTTTCTGCTATTTATCAAATTTTTGATCGGTTCTTTACGAACGACTAGCTATTATTATTCTATTATTAGAGTGTTAAGTGCGATTATGTACTTAACACTTTTTTATGTATATATAAAAAGTCTGCACTTGCAAGCGATTCCATCGCGTCTTGCGTCGTAATAATAGAAAACAAATTGACCACATATTATATTTTAGGTTATAATTCAGAAAGTTTAAAAAATAATCAAATGAGAAATAGGGAGGTTATGAGGGTAATGGAGAGAGTCTATAATTTTTCAGCAGGACCATCAATACTCCCTTTGCCAGTTTTAGAGAAAGTGCAAAAGGAGCTTGTAAATTATAACGGGACAGGCATGTCTATTATAGAAATGAGTCATCGATCTTCTTATTTTCAAAGTATTATAGAGGAAGCGAGTAACTTACTTCGTGAATTAATGAGCATCCCTGATGAGTATGATATTTTATTTTTACAAGGCGGTGCGTCATTACAATTCTCTATGATACCGTTCAACTTAATGAATACGTATAAAAAAGCTGGATACGTACTAACTGGCTCATGGTCTAAAAAGGCACTACAAGAAGCCGAAAAAGTTGGGGAAGTACAAGTGATTGCTTCTTCCGAGCAAGAGAAGTTTACTACGATTCCTAAACTGGACGGTTTATTAAGTGATGAAAAACTAGATTATGTACATATTACAACGAATAATACAATTGAGGGGACAAAATATGTGGACATTCCACATGTAGAAAGAGTGCCGCTCGTTGCGGATATGTCCTCAAATATTTTATCAGAGCGATATGATGTTTCGAAGTTTGGTCTTATATATGCGGGGGCGCAAAAGAATTTAGGACCTGCGGGCTTAACGATTGCTATTATAAAAAGAGATTTAATTGGGGGAGCAGATCGCTCTTGTCCGACAATGTTAAATTATGAAACTTACAGTAAAAATAACTCCTTATATAATACACCGCCATCCTTTAGTATTTACGTAACAAAACTTGTACTAGAGTGGTTGAAAGAGCAAGGCGGAGTATCTGCGATTGAAGAACAAAATAAAATGAAATCTTCACTTATTTATCATTTTTTAGATGAATCTAAATTGTTTACTTCACCAGTTGACCCTGCGTATCGATCACTTATGAATATTCCATTTACAACACCGTCAGAAGAGCTGAACAATGAGTTTTTACAAAAAACGAAAGAACGCGGCCTTGTTACGTTAAAAGGACATCGCTCAGTCGGTGGTATGCGTGCAAGTATTTACAATGCGATGCCAGTGGAAGGTGTAAAACAATTAGTAGATTATATGAAGGAATTTGAGCTTGAGAATAGATAGGGAGATGGGGATATGTTTCGTGTTCAAACGTTAAATCAAATTGCAGAAAAGGGTTTGCAAGTTCTTGACGGAGAGCGTTATGAAGTAGGGGATAGAATGGACCACCCAGATGGTATTTTACTTCGCAGCTATTCTTTACACCAAGAAGAGTTTTCAAAAGACTTAAAGGCGATTGCAAGAGCTGGTGCTGGTGTAAATAATATTCCTGTCGAGCGATGTACAGAAAAAGGGATTGTAGTATTTAATACACCAGGAGCGAATGCCAATGCAGTAAAGGAACTTATTATCGCCAGCCTTATTATGTCTTCACGTAACATTATTAACGGTGTAAGCTGGACGAAAAATTTAGAGGGTGAAGAAGTACCGCAGCTTGTTGAATCAGGAAAAAAACAATTCGTTGGATCAGAAATTGCAGGAAAACGTCTAGGTGTAATTGGCCTTGGCGCAATCGGTGCTTTAGTTGCGAACGATGCGTTAGCGTTAGGGATGGACGTTATTGGATATGATCCTTATATTTCAGTTGAAACAGCTTGGCGTCTTTCTACACATGTGCAAAGAGCATTTAGCCTTGATGAAATTTTTGCAACGTGTGATTATATTACACTGCATATTCCTCTTACAAATCAAACGAAGGGAATTATTGGGGAACACGCTATAGAGAAGATGAAAAAAGGTATGCGTTTATTCAATTTCTCAAGAGGAGAACTTGTAGATGAAAATGTTCTTCAAAAAGCGTTAGAAGAAGATGTTATTACGCATTACGTAACAGACTTCCCGAATGAAAATGTGATAAAGATGAAAAATGTAACAGCGACGCCTCACCTTGGTGCATCTACGTCCGAATCAGAAGAAAACTGTGCATTCATGGCAGCGCGCCAATTACGTGAATATTTAGAGACAGGAAATATTCGTAATTCAGTAAACTATCCAAACGTAGAATTGCCGTATATCGGAAAGAAACGAATTACAATTATGCATCAAAACGTCCCGAATATGGTAGGACAAATTACAGGATGCTTAGCGGAACATCATATTAATATTGCCGATATGATTAATCGTAGTAAACATTCTTGGGCATACACAATGATTGATATCGATAACGGAATTGATGATATAATAAAAGAGAATATTGTAGAAAATATAAGCAAAATTACAGGTGTTGTAGCCGTTCGAATGATTGTGTAAAGGAGAGAGGAATGTGGCAAAAATACGACCGTTTCGGGCCATTCGTCCAGTAGAGGAAAAAGCGGCACAAGTGGCAGCTTTACCGTATGACGTATTAAATAGTGAAGAGGCAAGGGAAGTTGTAAAAGGGAATCCATATTCTTTCTTGCATGTTGATAAAGCAGAAATTGATTTAGACCCGGCACTTTCACCGTACGATGATCGTGTATATGAAAAAGCGGGTGAAAATTTAAATCGATTTATACGAGAAGAAGTGTTCATTCAAGACGAAGAGCCAGCGTTATACATTTATGAACTGACGATGCAGGGAAGAACGCAGTCAGGCCTTGTCGTTTGTACATCTATTGATGAGTATGAAGATGATACAATTAAAAAACATGAGAGAACGCGTCATGAAAAAGAGCTAGATCGTATTCGTCACGTAGATGTGTGTGATGCAAATACGGGTCCTATCTTTTTAACGTATCGTACAAAAGAAGAGATAAAGCATTTCATTGCCAGCTGGAAAGAAGAACATGCGCCAATCTATACATTTACAGCAGAAGACGGCGTTAGGCACGTTGCTTGGAAAATAGCTGATGAAGAAGTAATTGCAAGTTTAGTAAACTTATTTGAAGATATTCCTAACCTGTACATTGCAGATGGACATCACCGCTCTGCATCAGCTGCAAAAGTAGGGATCATGCGAAGAGAACAATATCCGAATTACACAGGAGAAGAAGAGTTTAATTTCTTCTTATCTGTTTTATTCCCTCAGGATGAATTATCGATTTGGGACTATAACCGAGTTGTAAAAGATTTAAATGGTTTATCAGAAGAACAGTTTTTAAAACAAATAGCGCAATACTTTTATGTAGAAGAAGCGGCTGTTTCTCCGTATAAACCAAATGAGCCAAAAACATTTGGAATGTATGTAAATGAGAAGTGGTATAAGCTTACAGTGAAAGAGGAAACGTTTGATGCGAATGATCTCGTGAAAGGTTTGGATGTATCTATTCTGCAAGATCATTTATTAAGCCAAGTACTTGAAATACACGATCCGCGATCTGATTCACGCGTTGATTTTGTCGGAGGAATCCGCGGGTTAGAAGAACTAGAACGCCTTGTAAATAGCGGTGAATATAAAGCAGCGTTCTCACTATATCCGACATCAATGGAATCGTTATTAGCAATCGCAGACGCTGGAGAAGTTATGCCGCCAAAATCAACGTGGTTTGAACCGAAACTGCGCAGCGGGTTGTTTGTACATTCTTTAAAGTAAATATAGACTTCTACAGTTTTGAAAAACCGAAATGATTATAGTTTCGGTTTTTCTTATTTTAAAAGAGTTTTTGAGGAGGGGCATGGGATGAAATTACAAGTAGGCGAAAAAATCACCTTTGAACGAACGTTTACAAAAGAAGATGTTGCGTTATTTACGGAAGTATCGAAAGATGAAGGTGTTCATCATGTTACACCAGATGAGCAGGGGAGATTCGTTGTACAAGGACTATTAACATCAACGCTGCCTATAAAAATTGGTGGTGACTATAACGTACTAGCTCGTCAACAAAAAGGACATTCCTAGTATTACAAGAAATGTCTTTTCCACTAAATTATAGGATATTTTGCTAAAATTCCAACTCTAAAATTAGTTTACTGGTTTGACCTGTAAACTGATAATTATAGGACCCTCTCAGATTTTCTAAGTTACCAGTAGCTTTAATAATTGTTCCTGGGGAATCTAAATTTCCTTTATCAAATATTCCTTGCTCTATAGCTGTAAATGTCCCTTGTTGCCCCTTATAAATTCCTTCAAAGTGTAAAAATCCAGAAATTTTAGCAGTAGCTAAGTGACCATCATTTATATTTGAGTCTAAATAATATAAGAAGTATTCAACAAAAGCTTTTCCTTTTAATTCACCATCAATATCATATTCGACATGTGCAATATTAATAGGGAAATCTTTTCTAGTATCATCGATTGGTTTTTCATCCCATTTACTTACTGTAAATGTTACTTCCATACACGTAATCTCCCTCCAATTATATACTTTTAAAAAGTACCAATTCACAGACATATCTCATAGGAGTGTTTTTATTCATTCCACGCCACTCTCTAAAATAGAAAAAGATACATTTTCACAATCAATTTCTGCCAACGCGCCGTAAGGTAAAATAAACTTTGGCTCGGTATGGCCAAAATTTAAATTATAAAGAATCGGTAAATCTTCTAAATGATGTTCCTTCATAACCAGCAGTATTTCATGTTTATATTCTTCATAATATTGTTCATCTTTCGGTTTACCGAAGATGATACCTTTTGCTTTTTGCAGAATACCTTGCGCTGCATAATTTCGTAACCAATATTTTATATAACTTGGTTCCGGATGATCTTCAGAGGTTTCAAAGAAAAGAATACTATTCTCCCAATGTTTTTTCTCAGGCCAAAGTTCCGTTCCTTTTGCAAATTCCAGTACTTCTATACAACCACCAATTAAACGCCCTTGTACAGTAGTAGAGCCTTGAAGTAGCCCATATCCTTTGTTTTGCTGCATCGTACGTCTTGTATCCTTATTACTCTCTATCCATTCTAAACGCTCACTCGTCCATTCATGAGCTGGTTGAATTTCGTCAATCGTTTCATTTGAAAAGAGAGTTCGATTTACCATTTCAACTGTATATGGATCCATCTCTACATTTTCAGCAAAATCAGTCAAAATTGCTGGACCGTATAAAGAGGAAAGGCCTGCTTTATGACAAAATAAATGTGAAATAGTAACGTCAGAGTACCCCATAAAAATTTTCGGGTTTTCGCGTATCACATTAAAATCTATATAGGGGAGTAACCGGATGCTATCTTCACCGCCAATATTCGCGATAATTGCTTTCACGCGTGTATCTTTAAATGCAGTCATTATATCTTCCGCACGAGCCTCTGGATTGTTATAAAGGTATTCGCTACCTTTTAAACTATTTGGCATTGGGATAACGGTAAGACGAAAAACCTCTTCTAATCTTTTTACTCCTTGCTCATATCGCCATCTTATTTCAGAATCACCTGCTCCTCCCCATGAAGGACTTACTGTCGCCACGATATCTCCTGGCTGTAATCTCTTTGGTTTTATTAACATATGAATCCCGCTCCTACATAATGTAATGAACTACGGCTATACAAATCGTAGCGCTGAAAAATATGATGCATAACATTAGCTTCTTCATCATCAACAATTTCACCTGCTGTAACTCGAGAATCTAGACTCATTGTTGTATATTTAAAAATTACAGTATGCAACATTGCATGAGGAAAACGGTTGTTATTTTCACGACCTGTAACTATAATGATTACAGGTTGGTCGATACCAATCAAACAAATACAATCATCATGAATGGAGATGTTTCATAATGGGTATGAAAAAAATAATTTTAGCAGGTGCTTTAGGGATCGCAGCATTATCAGGAACAAATTTACCAGGACTAGAAGTAACAAAAGCGAGTGCAGCTTCTATTGAATCGAACTTCTCGACGTTAGAAGGACGAGTAGTAGAAGTAGATAACGGTGTAATTGTCGTAAAATCTAAGCAATACGAAGAACCTGTTAGTGTGTATATTGATTCATTTTCAAATGTGAAAGTAGGAGATGAAGTAAAAGCTACTGGATCTATGATGCGTAATTTTACAGAATATATGGTTGCAACTGCAGTTGAAAATACAACAAACAAGTTAGGTATGCACATGAAAGAAGATGGCTCACCTAATTATGTAATTGGAGAAGTATCAAAAGTAGGAACGATGGAAGATGAGGGAGACGGTGCTACTAAATATGTTGTAGTTGAGTATCCATCGCTAAATGGGAAGAAAGATATTATTGATGTTTTCTTAACAAAGGGACAAGTATTTAATGTGGGTGAGAAAGTGAAAATTGATATGGAGTATGTGGGCTGGGGTGGTATTTCTATTAACTGGAACACAGTTGATCATATTGAAAAAGTTCATGAAGCAAAGACGAACGCTGAAAATAATGATGATGTATGGATTTGGTCTTAATAAGGCGAGTATAGGTCGTTATTTGCAATTTTCTCCAAACAATACATGTAAAAACTAAATGTATCATGCAGTACCCATCTAATTCTCATTGCGTATGACAATTAGATGGGTACTTTTTTATTTGAAATTTGTGCAAGTCAATGTTTAGCATTTCTTTTTAAGAGTAAATTACGGTTGAAATCAAAACTTTATTTGCAGTACATAATAAATAATGTTGATTTTTTATCTTATATTAAAATAAAAACAAACCACTGTTCGATTTGAATATTCCACGATATAATAGTGAGAGTTTATGGCAGAATAAATATTTACATAAGAAGTGAGGTACTGTATGAAAAAAAGAACGACAGACATTATTTTTATTATTATCGGTGCATTTCTTTTTGCGTTAGGTGTTAATTTGTTTGTTATCCCGAACGAGTTTGGTGAGGGTGGGGTAACAGGTATCACGATTATTACGTACTATTTATTTGAATGGTCACCGGGCTTAGTTAACTTAATTTTAAATGCGATTTTGTTAATAGCCGGTTATAAGTTTTTAAATAAGATTACAACAATTTATACGATTATCGCTGTAGTTACGAACTCGCTATTTCTTCATTTGACAGAAGGCTGGACGATTGCTTCGGATGAAATGCTTGTAAATGCCATTTTCGGAGGAATATTTATTGGGTGCGGGATTGGTCTTATTATTCGCGTTGGTGGAACAACTGCAGGTACTACCATCTTAGCAAGGATGACGCATAAATATTTAGGCTGGAGCATTAGCTACGGTCTACTGTTCTTCGATTTAATTGTTGCGTTTTCATCTTATTTCATCATTGGTGCAGAAAAACTGATGATAACAATTATTATGCTATATGTAGCAACGAAAGTGATGGAGTTTGTAATTGAAGGTTTAAATCCGAAGAAAGCCATTACGATTATTTCTGATAACCCGAATGAAATAGCTGGGAAGGTAACTACCTTAATGGGCAGAGGGGTTACTGTGTACTCAGGTCATGGCTATTACACGAAAACTCCAAAGGAAATTCTTTATGTTGTTATTAATAAGCAAGAAGTAGTGAAGCTAAAGCGGATTGTTCAAACTACGGATCCGGCGGCGTTCATCGCTATACACGATGTTCGTGATGTGTTCGGAGAAGGATTTGTTGATATTTCGAAGGCTTAGAAATTATTTTTGATTAAAATAATCTTAATACTAAAACGTAAGAATCTATTTTGAATAATCTTTTTTCAAAATAGATTCTTTTCTAATGGATCTATATTTATAATTAACCCCCATGCACTTTAAGCTCAATCTTTTACGTTCTAAAGAAAACTGCCGATAAAGCCCTCCAGTCTTTTCTTTAATTTTGAAATGTGAGAGTTGAATTACAATGAATTATATGTGATTGTTTAATCTATTCCCCATGAGTTTTGCCATTTGTTTCGCATCTGGATTTCCTTCATCGTACAATTTATCAATAATATTACTATAATCCCTCTCATTCCGATTTTGACTTAATTTATATGCAGCCTGGATGTCTCCTACTTTAATTTTAAACCCAACTATCCCTTTCAGTTCATTTTCTAAGAGAGTGGGGGAAAGTTTATCCCATAATATTGGATTTTCACGATGTTCTTCATATTTTTTCAACATTGTTGTTAATTCATCTATTAATTCCTGTTTATCTAAAATACTTGCTTTACCATATATATGAACGGCTTGATAATTCCATGTTGGAACTTCTTCATTTTCATACCAAGAAGAAGAGATGTAAGAGTGCGGTCCCTGAAACATTACAAGAACATCTTCGCAGGTTTCAAATGTTCTCCACTGGGGGTTCCCATAAGCCATATGTCCAGTAATAAAATAGTCATCACCTTGTTTAGTTAATCCAAAGGGCAAATGAGTTGCGATTGGTTTCTCTTTTTTAGTTGTGACGATTGTTCCAAAAGAGTTTTTTTGAACAAAATCCCAAATTTCATCAACATTTGTGACTTTAAAATACTTTGGAATATACATAATAGCCCACCTTTCAAAAAAAGTTATATGAGTGTTTTGATCATTATAAGGTCAACTTGTTCGTCATCGCCCATATAAAAGGAATGAGAGCCAGCTTGTACAAAACCTAATTTCTTATAAAAAGCAATAGCATTTTCATTTTTCTCCCATACGCCTAGCCAAATATTCTTTTTATTATGTTCTATTGCAATTTCAATAGCATTATTTAGTAGATATTTACCAAGACCATGTTTTTGAAAGGAGCTCTTTATATAAATTCTCTCTACTTCAAGTGATTCATTTCCCATTTCTTCAGACTGAGCATCATCAATATTGACCTTTAAATATCCAGCAATTTCATCGTTAAAGTAGACAAAAAAGAATTGAGAAGAGATATTGGATAATTCTTTTTCTAATTGTTTTAAGTTAAATGCCTTTTCCAAATAGTGATTCATACTTTCGGGTGAATTCTGATGTTTAAAAGTCTCATTAAATGTTTCATAACTAATATCTTGAAGTCTGTGTATATCTTCAAGGGTGCACTTTTCTATATGTGTAGTCATTTGAATAGTTCGCTCCTTTATATAATCAATAATTTCTCTTATTTCCCTTTTTTACAAATTCCCAATCTTTTTCTATATTTTTTCTTACTCTTTGAAGAAGATTAGAAATAGTTTCCGCTTCTGTTTCCGAAAATCCCTCTAATGCAACAGTATTTGAATAATCGTTTTCTCTTTTAATAAAAGGATAGACATTTTTCCCTTTTTCTGTTGGGAAAAGTTTTTTGATTTTCTTGTTAGATTCATCTTCTTTCTTTTCGATAAATCCATTGATTTCAAGCTTTTTGATAGCACGGGCTGCGGTTGTACGATCTACTTTTATCATCTCAGATAGCTTTTCTTGAATGATTCCTGGGTTTTCACATATTCGCACAAGGTACAAATACTGACCTTTTGTAAGCTCATATTCTTTAAATTCTATATTACTAATAGAATCTAATGCTCTTGCAATCATGCCAATTTCACGAAGAATTTCTTTCATAATGAACTCCTTATCTTTTGTTTTTATTGCAAATGCAACAATTTGAAGTTACATTTAATATAAAATATTTTTATTGTAAATGCAACAAAAATGACGATGAAGAGGTTGATTAAAATGAAGTATGTTTTTTATGTATTAGGAATTTTAATATTAACCCTTGGTATTTCTGTCACAATACAATCAGATTTTGGCACTTCACCTTTTGATGCACTTTTAGTAGGACTTTCTTTAAATGTGGGGCTTACTGTGGGAAGCTGGGAAATAATAATAGCTTTATTATTAATATGTTGTAATTCGAAATTAAAAAGACAAAGACCAGAGGTACTAGGGTTGTTAACAGCATTCATAACGGGTATTGGTATTGATGTGTGGCTATTTTTATTACGCGATTTAATTACACCTGAAATATGGTACAGTAAAATGATTTATTTTGGAATCGGATTAGTTATTACAGGATTAGGAACTGCAATATATTTACAAACAAATTTTGCTCCCATTCCAATTGACCGATTAACTTTAATCATACAAAAATTAACTAGAACGAATATTTTTATAGCACGAACATTTATTTACCTTATATTCTTAATAATGGCAACGATTTTACATGGACCAATAGGTGTTGGAACTATATTAACTGTTTGTTTAGGTGGGTTATTGCTGAATTTCTTTATACCACTTACTAAAAAAGTAATAGATCACTTATTCGTACACCAGAGTACGTCATCAAGTTATAAGAAAAATAAAGCAGCTGACCATAATGATAACAAAAGTATCTTCTAAGGAATCCTTTTCTTTAAATTACTTATACATTTGAAGACTGACTGTTTTTGAAACCTTCTTCAATCCACCAAGAACTTATAAATTCTGTTTTTCTTTTTCTTGCAAAAAATCCAATTGTTTCTTAATGTAGTGATGTAGAAGGATGAACGAGAGAGGGTTTAATGAAGATGATACATATTTTATTAGCTGATGATGATAAACATATTAGAGAGTTATTGCATTATCATTTACAAAAAGAGGGGTTTAAAGTTTTTGAGGCTGAAGATGGAAAGATAGCGCAAGAAGTATTAGAGAAGGAAAATATTCATCTTGCGATTGTAGACATTATGATGCCGTTTGTTGATGGTTATACGTTATGTGAAGAAATTCGTAAGTATCATGATATTCCTGTTATTTTATTAACTGCGAAAGACCAGTTAGTGGATAAAGAAAAAGGATTCATTTCTGGTACAGACGATTATATCGTAAAACCATTTGAGCCAGCTGAAGTCATTTTCCGTATGAAAGCATTACTTCGTCGTTATCAAATGCTGAGTGCTGATATTATTACGTTGCACGGTACAACAATTGACCGAAAAGGCTTTGAAGTGAAGTGTAACGGACAAACGATTTTGCTTCCACTGAAGGAATTTGAATTGTTATCGCAACTGGCTAGTTATCCTGGAAGAACATTTTCAAGGGAAGAATTAATTGAATTAGTATGGGGAATGGATTTTGAAGGGGATGAACGAACGGTTGACGTTCATGTAAAGCGATTAAGAGATCGTTTTTCAAAACGAACGGATGATTTTCAAATTACAACGGTGCGCGGCCTCGGGTATAAGTTGGAGCTGAAATAAGATGAAATCACTATATTCTAGATTTGTATTTATGACGGTCGGCATTATGCTACTTAGTAGTATTATAGGCTTTTTATTAACGAACGTATATTATCAAGTGAAGTTAAAACCGTATAATAGTGAAAAGATTTTAAAGTATGCTGAAGAAGTAAAATCGTTATATGAAAAGCAAAGTGAAGAAAATCAAGAGGCATACTTACGGTCTATTGCGAAGCTAGGATATGAAATTTATATTGTCGATGATCAAAAGAATGGAAAGCGTATCGGAAATGCATTTCGTAAGACGACAATAAGTGATGATACCGTTCATAAAGTATTGCAGGGGGAGACATTTAATGGTGTTTCTACTTATCCAACGCGCCTTTTCATTACAGGATTTTTCGATAATGAATTAATTAATAGCGTCGGTGTCCCGGTAAAACACGGTGATAAACAGTACGCTTTATTCATTCGCCCTGACATTCAGCAACAATTTGGCGAGATGCGAATTTTCTTAGCGGTATTACTTGGGTTTATCGTTTTACTAAGTATTATTTTTATAGCGATTGCAGCAGGTTACATCGTTCGTCCCATTCGTAAATTTACGAAGGCTACGCAAAAAATTGCGAGTGGGGAATATGAAATTGAATTAGACGTAAAACGAAAAGATGAAATAGGAACGTTATCTACAAGCTTCCAAAAGATGACGAAGAGTATTAAAGAACTAGATGAAATGAGACAAGAATTCGTTTCGAACGTTTCACATGAATTTCAGTCGCCACTTTCTTCCATACAAGGTTTTTCAAAGACGTTGCAAACAGAAAAGATGAGTGAGGAAGAAAGAAATCATTACTTACAAATTATTGAGGGTGAAAGTAAGCGAATGTCTAGTTTATGTAAACAGTTACTTACGCTCGCTTCATTAGATAAAGAGGAAAAGGTTCTACAAATAAGAGAATTCAATCTACAGAAGCAAATTAAAGACGTCATTTTTATGCTTGAGTGGAAATGGCGGGAAAAAGATATCGCCGTTGAATTTGATGTGCCAGATATCACTATAAAAGGTGATGAAAACTTACTTCATCAAGTATGGAGTAACATTTTCACGAATAGCATTAAGTTTTCAAACGATGGTGGGACGATTGAGTTTTTCGTCGAAGAGTTAGAGTCTAGTGTCATTATCTCTATATCTGATAACGGAATTGGTATGGAAAAAGAAGAGATGGACCGTATATTTGATCGTTTTTACAAAGTAGATACGGCAAGAGCGAGAAACGTAGAAGGTAGTGGTTTAGGATTATCGATTGTGCAGAAGATTGTGGAACTGCATAACGGAGACGTTTCAGTGTATAGCACGAAAGGGGAAGGGACTACTGTTCGGGTGGAGCTTCCGAAATAGATGGAAGAGGCTGTTTGGAAACGGCCTCTTCTTTTTTGGGGCGCTAGTATACGTGTAAAGTGAAAGAATGGGAGTCATTTTAATTACATAATTGGACCGATTTGTGGCATAAGATTAGCAGGAAGTTTATTTAAAAATGTAGAATCTCTACAGAGTTATAAGGATTGTATTAAAACTTGAACCGTGTAGGGAGGAAATTAATTTGAAACGAACTGACTTGTTATTAAACGCACTAGATTCAACATTCGATAAAGAGAGTTGGTATGCACCGTTTAAACATGCTATAGAAGGACTTACAGCCGAACAGGCTATGTGGAAACCATCTGGTGAGGAAACGAATACCATTTGGGAGAACGTTAATCATCTCATTTATTACAAAGAGAGGCTTGCTGCAAACTTGGAAGGTCATGGATGGGCACATAACCTTGACGGTAATGACACTTTTTATCTTACTAAGCAATCTAATGATGACACGGAATGGAAGGAAGTCGTTGAACGTTCTGAAAATGCTCAGCGTAATTTAAGACAGGTATTGAGCGTGATTTCTGAAAAAGAGCTTGAACAAAATTCACTTGAAGAGAAATTACTGGACATCATGCTTCATGATGCTTATCATACAGGCCAAATTATTCAATTAAGGAAAATGCAGGGGGCATGGCCAGCAAAGCGTTAACGGAACGTATTAGTTATTCCATTAAAGGGTGCTATTTTGCATCAAAAAGTAAACAAGCATAACTTCGTTCGAAATTTCGAATAGGGTTATGCTTGTTTGAGCTTTGTAACAGAAAGAAAATATTTTCTTTCTGTTACAAAGCAGTACCTTTCACCTGTTCTTCCTTAAACCGAAGCTCAAAAGTATCCGCCGTAATTTCATCAGCTTTCGGCAAAGCCCGTAATTTTGGATGAAGCAGCCATACGAGGGAGATGAATAAAATCCCGATGCTAGCGAGCGCAAAAATGATTTGGCTACTATATACATTCGCAGTGTATCCGCCAATTAAAGAACCGAACGGCATAGCAATTGTGCCCATACTCCGTGTGACTGAATTGATACGCCCAAGATATTGGTTTGGAATTACAATTTGACCAATAGTCGCAAATAATATGTTGGTCGCACCAATTGGTATCCAAGCTAAGCCGAATAAAAAAATAGATAACCATTGAAACGGTACAACCGTAGAGAGAAACCAAAAGAAAGCACCAGTGGCAAAGCTAATAATGGAGACACGGCCAACATTATATTTACCAACCGATGAACTGAATAGTGCTCCAATTAAACAACCGGCGGATATAGCGGCTAAAAAGAAACCATATAATTTCACACCGCCTAAAGAATCAGCGAAAGAAGGGAGTATTGCCATCGTCATACCGATTGAAAAATTAGCGACAACGGAACCGATTAAGAAGACGCCCATCAATGAACGAAAGACGATTGAAAAGCCTTCTTTTAAATCAGAGAAATATTGCTTTGTTGAAAGTGTTGTGTCTGCTTCAGTTTGTTTTGGCATTTTTAATGAAAAGAACAAAAGGGCAGTAATCGCGAATGTAAAGGAGTCGATCACATATAAAGTAATTGCGCCAAATAGTGCTACTAATATTCCAGAAAGAGTCGTACAAATTAAATCAATGCCTTGATATGCAAATGAAAAGAGTGAGTTTCCTTTTAATAATTGTGTTTTATGCAGTAGAAGTGGTAAAGCTTTCGATTGTGCGGGATAGGCGAATTGTTCGATAAAAGCTACGATGGGCATGATGATGAGTAGTAGGTGGACTGTTAGTAGGTCGAAGTAGTGTGTAATTGGAATGATTAAAATAAGAATGCATTGCAAAACTTGTGTGATGACGAGGGTGTTTTTTATTGACCATCTATCAACGAATGGACCGGTAAAAAATTGAAGTGCAGAAGGTAATAGTGTAAGGAAACCAGCCAATCCAGAATAAAAAGGATTACCACTCAGTTTATATACGAGCCACATCGCCGCTACATAATACAAGCTATCTCCTATGTTTGTAAAAATTCTCCCTAAAAATAATAAGAGGAAATTCCGGTTTTTTAATATGTCCACTTTATCTACTCCTTTATAATAATTTTATTCGGTAAAATAAAATTGACCGTCTCGGTAAAAAAAATCGTATTACGATTTTTCTTCTTTTTTAATAAATTGCTGCATTGTTCTCTCGGCGATTTGAAGTGCAGTAGTAGAAATATAATAAGGTTTGCTATTCGGATTTTTATCTGCACCTTTTGTGATTTCGTTTAATTCAGCCATTAATTCATAAAACTTTTTCACCCACACTTGAAATTGTTCTGGCGTAGCATCAAATTCCCAGCAGGATGAAACGTAATTCCACTTAGCTGGATCTTCACTTGCATTTTGTAATGTAAAAGCTTCTTCTGGTGCAGCAAGAATTTGGCTTTTCGTTCTTTCTATCATTTGTAAAAAGATTTGGCGACCTGATTCGCTTAATATTTCTAAATGAGGTAATAGATCTGCGGCAGGGGTGAAGCCTTTAGCGACAGATTGATAAAACTTTTGAACAATGCCATTCTTTTCTTCTGTATAAACAATCTCTATAAGACCATTCTTTTCTAATTCTTTTAAATGATAATGAATTTTCGCCCTTGAAATGCCGAATTTCTCAGATAGTAATTGTCCAGTATAAGGACGTTCGCATAGACGTATCATCATTTCGGCACGTAGTGGATCGCTTAATGCTTTTAGTTGGCTATAAGTGGTTAGTGTTAATACGGGCTTCAACATGATCAACTCCTTTAATAAAATTACTCGGTCAATATTATTTGACTGAATTGTATCAAGGATTCTATTTATTTTCAATACTTTCAGAAAATTTATTTTTTACTCTGTAATCTTCTGTTCATATTCCGTTCATATTTCTTTTTTATGATAAGTGCATAGAAAGAAAGAGGAAGGAGCGAGCATAATGTTTTTAGCTCTGCGTGAATTGAAACAATCAAAATTAAGATACGGATTAATCGGACTTATCATGGTTTTATTATCATTTTTAGTTCTTGTTATTTCAGGATTAGCAAATGGATTATCATATGATAATGCTTCATCGATTCAAAATATGGAGGCGAATAAGTTCGTTTTAGCAGATGATGCGGAAAATAAATTACTTCGTTCACAAATTAAGAAAGACGATGTAGATAACGTAGTAAATCAAGTGGACGAGAAAGAGGCAGTTCCATTTCGGGTGAAAGTTTCAACGTATGAAAAGAAAGATAGTTCGAAAAAGGTTGATATCGCTATTTTTTCAAGTGAACGTGATTCATTTTTAGAACCGAACATTGTAAAAGGTGAGAAATTAGGTACAGCAAATAATGAAATGGTTGCTGATGAATCAATTAAAGAAAAAGGAATCGATATTGGGGATACAATTATCGATCCTGTTTCAAAGAAAGAATTTACAATCGTCGGATTTACGAAAGATCAAATGTTTAGCCATACACCAGTCGTTTATGTAAATGAAGACGTATGGGGCGCTATTTCACAACCAAACCAAAAAGATTATAGTGCAATCGCACTTAATACAGATAAAGAAGTAAAAAATGCACACGTAATTGACAAAAAAGAAGTGCTGCAAAGTATTCCAGGGTTTAAAGAAGAGCAAGGAACATTAACAATGATCATTGCATTCTTACTTGTTATCGCTGCATTACTAATTGGTGTATTCTTCTACGTCATTACACTGCAAAAAACACAGCAATTAGGTGTATTAAAAGCAATCGGTACAAAGAACTCGTATTTAGCAAATAGCTTAGTCGTGCAGGCGTTATTCTTATCAGTCGTTGCGATGGTAATCAGTATCGTTCTTGTACAAGGGTTAGAACAAATTTTACCAGCAGGTATGCCGTTCTTATTAACAACACCGATGATTGCACAATATGCAGCAATCTTTATCGTAATTAGTATTTTAGGAACACTTATTTCGTTATACCAAGTATTAAAAGTTGATGCGCTAGAGGCAATTGGAGGCGGGATGTAATGACTTCATTATTAAAATTAGACAAAGTAAGTAAAGTGTACGGAGAAGGGAATACGGAAGTAACAGCCCTTCATCCGATATCGCTTGATGTGAAAGCCGGAGAATTTATCGGAATCGTCGGTCCTTCTGGATCAGGGAAAAGTACGTTATTATCAATCGCGGGTGCATTATTATCACCATCAAAAGGGGATATTTACATTCGTGAGCAAAATATTACACAGTTATCAGAAAAGGAAATGACAGACATTCGTTTGAAAAAAATCGGCTTCATTTTCCAGTTTGCAAATCTTGTTCCATATTTAAATGTGAAAGAACAATTGCTTTACATTGCAAAGCTGAAAAAAGAAAGTAAACAAGAATCGGAAAAGCGTGCAGATCATTTATTAGCGGCATTTGGATTAGGAGAAAGAAAGAATCATTATCCAAATCAACTATCTGGCGGGGAAAAACAAAGGGTAGCAATCGCTCGTGCGTTCATGAACAACCCAGATTTAATATTAGCGGATGAGCCAACGGCAAGCTTAGACTCAAAACGTGCACGTGAAGTTGTAGAAATGATGAAACGTGAAGTGAAAGAGAGCCAAAAAGCAGCAATTATGATTACACATGATGAAAGAATGCTTGATGTATGTGATCGTATATTGATGCTTCGAGATGGACAGTTAATATAAAAAAAGGAAACCCGTACATGTATGTGCGGGTTTCCTTTTTTTTAATGGATTTATTTAGAGAATAACGTTTTAATTTTATTACGAGTAAGTAATAAAACACCGCCTAATACAGATAGCATTCCTAGAGCCATATTGTTTGATTGCTCGCTACCAGCGTTAGGAAGTTCTTTAGCGTTATTGTTTTTAGTACCATTAGTTTGTTTAGCCTGTGATACTTCATTAATCTTATTATCAACATTTTGCTTCGTTGTATGTATCTCAGCTAATTTGTCATCAATTTTTTTCTCAGTGTGTTTAAAGTCGTTGATTTTAATATCTAAGTCTTGTTTTTTCTTTGATAAATCGTCTGAAACAGTTTGTTTTGATTGTTTAATTTCGTTAATTTTATTGATTAAATCTTGTCTAGCTTCTTGTAATGCAGCTAGTTTGTTTTTCACATCTTGTTTAGCTAGTTCTAAGTTAGCGGAAAGACTGTCTAAATTGCCTTTAATTTTCTTAAGTTCCTCTAACGTGTTACCAGTATTCGGCTTGTTTTCTTTTAACTCAGCAAGTTTGTCCTCAGCAGTTTGTTTCGCTTTCTTTAACTCAGCTAATTTTTCATCTACTTGTTTTTTTACTTCCTTAAGTTCATTAACCTTTTGATCGATGTTCTCTTTATGTTGCTTCATTTCATTCACTTTTTCATCGACAGTTTGTTTATGTTCTTTAATCTCATTCACTTTGTTATCGATATTTTGCTTATGCTCTTTTACTTCAGCAACTTTATCTTCTACTTGTTTTTTATGCTCTTTAATTTCAGCGATTTTATCTTCGGCGATTTGTTTGTCTTGCTGAAGTTTTGCATCTAACTCTTGTTTATGTTGTTTAATCTCGTTAATTTTTTCATCAGCAACTTGTTTACGTTCATGTAGTTCATTCACCTTCGTATCAACATTTTCCTTAACCTTGTTAAGTTCATTCAATGTTTGATCCACGTTTTCTTTGTGTTGCTGCAATTTCGCATCTAACTCTTGTTTATGTTGCTTAATTTCAGCTAATCGATCTCCCGTACTTTGCTGAGGAGTAGCATCATTTACTTCCGCATGAGCAGGGTTCGCGCCAGCAATCATTGCTAAAGCTAGTGTAGACGCAGCGATTGTTTGTTTTGTTTTCATATTTTTGTACCTCTTTTCTTTCATATGCATGAACTGTTTTGTGTAAAAATGAGCATATAGAAGTAGATTATCTTATTATTATATACTATGTTAGGCGCTTAGAGGAAGGATTTGCATAATAATCTATGATTATGTAATTTTTATAATCTCTTATTTGGGGGTAGGGGATAAACCTTTAGCTAGATGAACAATTTCTTCTATAGTAAAGCTTACATCTTTATTATTGCGAATAACAAACAAATAATCAGCCTCGTTTTCTACAGGATCTACCACATCATCGTGAAGTGATTCAGTTTGTTGTCGATCAAGTACTTCTTTGAAACTAGAATATCCACCTCTAAAAATATTCGAACTTCGCGTGCTTCGAGCCACTCTTTCGTAAAGTACATCATCTGGAATGTCAAAATGAACTAATATGCGTACATATTCATTCTGTGGAAATAATTCGTTTAGTAAATAGAATCTTCCGCTTTTACTGCGATTGGAATTACAAATAATAAGGTGTAAATTTGTATGTTCTTTCGCATAATCAACAATGAATTTTGAAAGACCGTGCTTTAGTATATTTGAACCTTCTGTCGGCTGTAATTTTTCATAATGTGTGTTAATAAATTCAGCTTGGTTGTCCTGGTCCATAATAAAAGAATTAGGTAACTCTTTTTCTAGCTCTTTTGCAAATGTAGTTTTTCCACTGTGTGTTTTTCCAACTGTAATGATGACTAATCTTTTCATGACGCCCTCCATTTGTATTGTTATGAACTGGAATATTCGGTGTAGATCGAAATCTTCCTGCTAGAGATTACACAAATTATTGGAGCGTTAGTAGGCTGAAAACTTGACAAAAAAACTTATTTATTCTATAATTTACCAATATAAAAATAAGGTGTATAATAGGGTTCTCCTGGCCAGGGGAACCCTATTTTTGTTGTGAAAATGAAGGAGAGTGTATGTGTGTGAAACAAGGTGAAGCAAGTGTAACGTCGTTAGTATCAGCTTTCGGAAGGGCGTATCATAGTGAATTTGATAATCCTAAAATCTTTGATGATTATGTAGCTAAAGATTTCATTTCACAAAAAGAACGTAACAATATTGAAACGAACATGGTTCAAGGGATTCACTTTTTCAATAAAGAAATTGCAGAGCAGTTTCAAGACAATCCAAAAGAAATATTAAAATGGATTACGCAAGTTCAGTTATCACCAACACCTTTAGCACGTGCCGCATATTGTGAAAGAGTATTACTACATGAAATTACATTAGGAGCGAAACAATACGTCATACTCGGTGCAGGCTTAGATACGTTCAGTTTTAGACACCGAGAATTAGAAAATAAAATAGAAATATTTGAAGTGGATCATCCTTCTACGCAGGCGTTTAAGAAGGAAAGAATAAAAGAAGTAGAACTTGAAGTTCCAAATAACCTTCATTTTGTTTCGATGGATTTCACGAAAGGATTTTCCTATGAACAGTTACGCAATGAAGGATTTGAAAATAAAAAGACGTTCTTTAGTCTATTAGGTGTAACATACTATTTAACGAAAGAGGAACTTGCTAGTTTAATAGAGTGCTTGTTTGAGATAGTTCCAGTAGGGAGTTCTATCGTTTTCGATTATCCCGATGAAAACTTATTTAAGAAAAAAGGACTGTCCAATCGAGTTGAAAATATGGTGAAAATGGCTGCGGTAGGCGGAGAACCGATGAAATCATGTTATTCTTATGCTGAAATGGAAGAACTGTTAGAGAAGGCGGGCTTACTCATTTATGAGCATTTATCACCAGAGGATATTGATGTATTATATTTTGAAGGACGAAACGATTATTTAGAAGCTTTTGAGACAGTACATTATGTACATGCGGTAAAAAGGTAGGAAATTAGTAGGCATGGGGAGGAATCTCTGTGCTTTTTTGTGGAAAACAAGAGGATAGGGTTTATTGGGAAAGATAATGATAAATATATTGCTATATAAGTTATTATATCTAAATGAACATCAGGAAGAGTTTCGGGTATATTTGTCGGAAAACATAGAATATTCAACAAAAATCCATGATTATATTATATAATGATTTTAATAAACCATATTTTAGAAATTACCCCCGATTGTGTAGAAGGTATATTTTGTTTTGATAAGCTAAAATGTTTAGCTAAAAGAACTTGTAGTGGGGCTTGCTACAAGTTTTTTATTTGTAAAATTTTTATTGGCTAAAATATGGAAAAAAGGAGGATGCAAGTTTGATAAGAAATTTAAAGAAAGCAGCACTTAATTCGTTAGATGGGAAATGGGGAGTAAGTATAGGGATATCGGCGTTATACTATTTTGTACCAACTTTAAGTGCATCAGCAATCGCTAGTTTTATATATTTAATATTTGGCTTGTTTATTGGGATAATTGGTTTGGATGTTTTCTTTATTTATTCAATGGGTGGGCAACTACAAGTAGATCTAACAGCACTAGTTTTACTTATTCTAAGTTATTTTTTTATAGGACTGATTTGTTTCTTAATTTACAGTGTCATACAAGGTATCTTTAATTATGGGTATTCTGTTTTCACCTTACGCTTAGGTAAAAATGAAGATGCTAAGGTGGACGATGTATTTGTGGGGTTTAGGAAAAATAATTTGTGTAAATCAATGAAATTAGGAGTGTTGCAGGCTGTTTTTCTATTTTTATGGAGTCTGTTATTAATTGTTCCAGGTATTATTAAATATTTTTCTTATTCAATGGCATATTATATTTTAATAGAGAATCCGGATTATACAGCAAGTGAAGCATTAAGGGAGAGTAAAAGAATAATGAAAGGACATAAGTTCAAGTTATTTGTTCTTTGGTTATCTTTTATTGGTTGGTTTTTATTAACTGCATTTATAGGCATGTTTACATTTAATCTGTCATTCATATTCATTTCCCCTTATTACAACACAACTGTCTCGCATTTTTACTTAGACTTAATTAAGAAACAAGATGCTAGAGAAGCGAAGGTAAGTATATAAAGAATATAATTAGTAAGAAAATATGTATAATGTATATTTTCTCGATTGTGGACATGCAATTAAGCATATCCCTTTTTAATGTGATATTGAAAGAAATAAAGAAGCTGCAATTGGATATGTTTTACTTATAATAATTTGGACAAGGATGTTATAACATTGGAGGAATTTAAAATGAGGAAGAGTAAAATGTTTCAGGATTTTAATTTTAAGTTAGTGGTAATTGAAGCTTTATTAGATAAAGAGCCACTATTTCTAAAAGAATTGAAAGACTTAATAGAAAAGCATACGAATTATTTTGAATGGTATTCAGGAGCTGGGCCAATTGTTGAAATCAAAGCTTTTTTAGAAGCGTTAACTTTGGAAATAAGTGATTTGGAAAAGATTGAGTCCCTTTGCTTTGATGGTGGGAATGAAATTTATCATATTTTAAAGCCTGATTGGGACGGTGAAGACAGTTTATTTGATGTTATATCTGTTGAAGGATTTCAAAATCTAAAAAATTTAAAAACAGTGGAATATATTTCAATGTGTTACCCGAAAGTATTAGAACCATTAAAACAGGCCGGAATAGAAGTTGAGGATTAATGAAGAGAATTTAAAATGGTAAAGTACTTTATTGAAATTGTGTAAAGGAAATTAAAACACAACATATTAAACGAAGTGATTTATCGTATAAATTTACATTCAGTTAATATTAGTAGGTTAATAGAAAAATTAGTGTTAATTGTTAAATGGGGCGTGTAAAAAAGACAAAATCTCTTAAAAAACACTTAAATTTTTACTCCATTAATCTTTACAATCGCCCCCTATAATGTGAATTGGACAAGCACCTAAGAGAAAGCAGAACATGTCAGTTTGTACATTCTATTATTAGGGGGAGAATTTGTATGAAAAAGACAGTTGCTTCGTTAGCAGTTATGGCGGCATTATTACCGACGTTTTCAGCACATGCGGAAGGGAAAGAGCAAGTCCGGAAATCAGCTACAACTTTTAACGTTATTAGTGATATTCAAGGGGATTTAGGGGATTTTGATCATGTGCTAAAAGATATGAACAAAGTGACGCCACTTTCTAGAGCGCTTATTATGAATGGGGATATAACGCCAACTGGACAACAGTCACAATATGATGATGTAAAGCGTGTGTTAAATAAAAATAAGCATCCAGAAAATGTATGGTCTACTGTTGGGAATCATGAGTTTTATGCTGGGAAATGGACAGCAGATGGGAAACTCTCTCAAAGTACATGGCCAAATGGTGTAACTGAGGAAACTTTATTTAACCGCTATCTGAAATTTAGTGGACAAGAAAAGGTATATCATAAAAAAGAATTAGATGGGTATCCGCTTCTATTTTTAGGAACTGAAAAATATATGAAATACCACGATTCAAAAATGTGGGACGAAGTATATATGAGTGATGAGCAATTAGGTTGGTTAAAACAAAATTTAGAAGAGTATAGTCAAAAAGATAAAAATAAGCCAATCTTTATTTTCTCTCATCACGTTTTACCTGATACGGTATCTGGATCAAGACAATCGCCGTATTTACAAGATTATTTAAACGTGGATAAATTGTACGATATATTAAAAGACTATCCGCAAGTTGTTTTCTTCACGAGTCATACGCATTGGGATTTAAACTTACCTGACTGGGCTGGTAAAAAGAAAATTAAAGGCGGAGATGAAAAAGGTTTCACTGTTGTAAATACGGGCGGGATTGAAACAGGCTGGATGTCAGCGGGACCAAATGGAGGAGAGAAAACTGCTCCAGATGGCTATTCATTTAAACAAGGGTTACAAGTGAAAGCATATGGTAACGATGTAATTGTGACAGCTTACGATTACAAACGTGATAAGGATATAAAGAAGTTATTAATTAGTGATTCAAAAATTGCGCAGATGGCACCAAATGTAGCGGCAGATGATAGTAAAAATATAATTGTCGGTGCAACTGAATATATGGAGTATTCTATAGAAGGAACGAATGAGTGGCATACGTATAGTAAAGCAAACCCTCCGAAATTTGATGGGGATAAAGTGGTATATGTACGCCATAAAGGTGAAATGAATTTAGAGCCGGGATTAACACAGTTACTTCGTTTTTCGATAAATAAGTGATTGGAGGGAGTCTGCATTTGAATGTGTGGGCTCTTTTTGTTGATGAGAAATGGCTGCCTGTCTGTCGTTTTTTGTCGATAGATTGATATATTAAGAAAATCGTTGATATATTGCAAGTTACGATAGATATATTTGAAAAATCGTTGATATATTGTAAGGAATGAACGATATATTTAAAAAATCGTTGATATAAATTTCATGTACCGTAATTAAGTTAAAATCATTAATACGGTTTTACTTATCAAAACGAAATTCTAATACATTTTTAACCCAGAAAGATGACTTCACCATTTTTACGTGTAATAATAGTAACGTTACATATATTGTGAAAGAAGTACAAAAGGAGCGTTACAATGAATTTAGCTAAATTCCCGAGAAAAAAATATACAGAATCATATACACCAATTGAAAAGTTAAACAACTTTTCTGAAGCACTTGGTGGGCCGACTATTTATTTTAAACGAGATGATTTACTTGGTTTAACAGCTGGTGGTAATAAGACGAGAAAGTTAGAGTTTCTAGTTGCGGATGCAGAGGCAAAAGGTGCAGATACGTTAATTACAGCTGGTGGTATTCAGTCAAACCATTGCCGTCTAACACTGGCAGCTGCGGTAAAAGAAAAAATGAAATGTATCCTTGTATTAGAAGAAGGGCTTGAACCAGAAGAGAAGCCAGACTTTAACGGAAACTATTTCTTATATCATTTACTAGGTGCTGAAAATGTAATTGTTGTACCAAACGGGGCAGATCTTATGGAAGAGATGCATAAAGTAGCGAAAGAAGTTAGTGAAAAAGGTAATACACCATATGTCATACCAGTTGGTGGATCAAATCCTACTGGTGCAATGGGATACGTTGCTTGTGCGCAAGAAATTATGGCACAATCATTTGACCAAGGAATTGATTTCAGTACAGTCGTTTGCGTAAGCGGTAGCGCTGGTATGCACGCTGGTTTAATTACTGGTTTTGCTGGAACACAAAGCCACATTCCTGTAATTGGAATCAACGTAAGTAGAGGAAAAGCTGAGCAAGAAGAGAAAGTAGCAAAACTTGTAGATGAAACTTCAGCACACGTTGGTATTCCAAACTTTATCCCGCGTGACGCTGTTACGTGCTTTGATGAATATGTAGGGCCAGGATATGCGTTACCAACACCGGAAATGGTAGAGGCAGTTCAGTTACTTGCGAAAACAGAAGGTATTTTACTTGATCCAGTGTATACAGGTAAAGCGGTAGCGGGATTAATCGACTTAATTAAAAAAGGTACATTTAATAAAGAAGACAATATTTTATTCGTACATTCAGGTGGTTCACCAGCTTTATATGCGAATACGTCTTTATTTGCGTAAGTGTAAAAGCATTGGGTATCCAATGCTTTTTTTGTTATATACTGGAATTATTGAGAGGTAGGAGGATGATATGAATTCAAATTTAAAATGGATTATATACAGTACTCGGCATTTCTATTCTATTAATCTTATTTGCGGCTTATGGGGTGTATTCTTATTTTGCATTTTAAAAGCGTAATGGAAGTGAACCATAATGTAATGTATGTTATAGTTTGATATGTTAATTACTTACAATAATTTCTACAAGGAGAATACATAATGAGAGCAAAGAAACTAGTAACGTTAGCAGTTCCATTTATGCTGTTAGTCGGATGCGAGGCAGGAGATAAAGATTCTACTCATAAGACTGAGCAAACTAGTAAAGCAATAACGAAAACAGTACTTTCCGAACAACAGTATCCGTACTACATATGTGAGCAAGTGGTAGAGTTCCAATTTAAGAAGGATGAACTATTACTAAACTTAGGAGAATCCTTAAAGGACAAAGAAAAAGCAAAAGCTGTTTTAAAAACATCAAACGAGATAGATAAAATTTTAGACAATATGGAACACATAAAAGTACCTGATACATACAAAGACATTCACAAATCCATACAAGAAGGGGTAACAGAGGCAAGAAAAGCAACGAAGTTAATTAAGGATGCTGGTAAAGAAGATAAACAGAAGGTTCAAGAAGCTACAATGAAAGGTACTGAATTTTTATCAGGTGTAGACGGAGAGCATTGGAAAAAAGCAATTTATGAGTTATCGCAGGAAAACAAAGATGCTTATAGTAAGGCACTTGATAAGAAAGTAAAGGAGCACTCAAAGTAAAACAGTAACTTGTAACAATACATATCCACCTAAAATTTCCGCGAATGCTATGCTAGGAAGTTAGGTGGGAGATTACTGTCCTTAAATGTGGTTGATTAAAGCTACAGCCACATTCTCCTGTTCTAATTAACTAAAAGAAGAACTTCCCCATCCCGATTAGACTACTAATCATTCCTATTCCACTCATGGTGCCTTTTCCTGCTGTAAATAAGTTTCCAAGCATTCCTAGCTGACCGTTACCTCCGTTATTTCCCCATCCCATTGGGGCCCACGGACTACCCCATCCTGGAGGGTTTCCAAAAACACCCGAGTTATTGGTATTGATATGAAAAGGCTTAGCTGGCGGCGATAATAAAGCGGCAAGATGACCTTGTGCGAACATCCCTGTATGATTGAATGGTTGGGCCCAGGGGAAGGGAGGTTTTTGAAAATTAAAACCTGCATGACCTGGTAATGGAGGCCAATTAGTAGGGTGACCTTGTGGCATTATCCCTGCATAATTGATTGGTTCCCCCCAAGAGAAGGGAGGGGGTTGGGGAGTGAATCCCGTATAATTGGCTGATGAATCCCAACTAACTGGATAGACTCGGTAACTCCAATTCTCAGGAATCTTCAAATCATTCATTACCTCAGATTTAGTTATTTCGGGCTGTGAATATAATGAAATTTGGTTAGTATATTGTTCCCCGTTTCCCTTTGAATTCAAATACCAATATTGGTGCATACGCTTATTCTCCTCACTTTAAAAATGTAATGTTAGACTTAGCCTATGTAATATTCCTTTTTATGGATGGTTACATAACTAGATCTACAAGCCTGTATTTAAAGGAATAGGTGTGTGGCCTTGTTGATTTAAAGTTTCACTTTATTTTAGAAGGGTATTTTCAGTCGCTTCTTTTATATATTTCAGCCTAATTTAAATTCCGTTAACAAACGTTTTTATAAAGGTTTAATCAAAAAAAGATTTTAAAATGTTATGTTGGGCAAGTGGAATTGCTAAAAAGAGAATATCCATTCGAAGAGTTTGGCAAAATACTGCAAGGGTAATGTTTTCTTGTGCAAATATGTAAACGATTTAAACGAATCAATGAAATTTATAATGAAGGGGCAATTAAATATATGAGTGAAACATTACATAAAAGAAAACCACCATATTTAATGCTTGTAATCCTTTTTATTGGGGCATTTGTTTCATTTCTAAATAACTCGCTTTTAAATGTAGCCTTGCCATCAATAATGAAAGATTTAGACATTCAAGATTATTCAACGATCCAGTGGCTTTCTACAGGGTATATGCTTGTAAGTGGTATATTAATTCCGGCATCAGCATTTTTAATAACGCGTTTCTCGAATAGAAGCCTATTCATTACATCTATGGTGATTTTTATTCTTGGTACTGCCTTAGCAGCTGTAGCGCCGAATTTTGGTTTATTACTTACTGGTCGGATGGTTCAAGCGGCAGGCTCTTCAGTTATGGGGCCTTTGTTAATGAATATTATGCTAGTAAGCTTTCCAAGAGAAAAAAGGGGAACAGCAATGGGGATTTTTGGACTAGTTATGATTACAGCTCCAGCAATTGGACCGACACTATCAGGTTATATTGTAGAGTATTATGACTGGCGTTTGCTTTTTGAAATGATTTTACCGTTAGCAATCATTAGCTTACTGTTAGGGATTTGGAAATCTGAGAATGTCATGAAACAAAACAAAAATGCAAAACTTGATTATCTCTCATTACTATTATCTTCTGTCGGTTTTGGCGGTTTGTTATATGGATTCAGTTCTGCAAGCTCCGATGGTTGGACAAATAAAGTTGTCTTAACAACCTTAATCATAGGCGCTATTGCCCTAATTGCTTTTATTATCCGCCAATTAAAAATGGATGAGCCGTTATTGGATTTACGTGTTTACAAGTACCCAATGTTTGCACTTGCGTCTGTAATTGCAATTGTCAACGCAGTGGCCATGTTTTCGGGGATGATTTTAACACCAGCTTATGTACAAAACGTCCGCGGTATTTCACCGCTGAGCTCTGGGCTGATGATGCTTCCAGGTGCGGTAATAATGGGGGTTATGTCACCAATTACAGGTAAACTATTTGATAAATATGGCCCTCGGATTCTTGGTATAGTAGGACTTTCCATTACAGCCGTTTCAACTTATATGCTGGCAAATCTGCAACTCGATTCTAGTCACACACATATTATTCTTATTTACACATTGCGGATGTTTGGGATGGCGATGGTGATGATGCCACTTATGACAAATGGCCTCAATCAATTGCCAACGCGCTTAAATCCGCACGGTACAGCTGTTAATAATACAGCTCAACAAGTGTCCGGTTCGATTGGTACTGCTATTCTTGTTACGATTATGAATTCTGTAACAAAAACAAAAGCTGAAAGTCTAATGGCTGATGTAGATCCAACAACCTTCACAGAGGCTACGAAGGCAATGTTAACTCAGAAGGCTTTATTATCCGGAATTCAATATTCATTCTATGTAGCGCTTGGCATGAATGTTGTTGCACTACTATTAGTTTTTTTCGTTAAACGTGTAGATACAAGTGCGGAAGCTGTCGAGAAGTTAAATCGGTAGAGAAGAATAAAACGCTAGATAATGATTCCTACAAGTTTTTTTGCTGCTAAGGCGCCGATATTTAAAGCTGGAAAAGAGCTGAAAGAAGCAGTGAAATAATTATATATAGTGAAAGAGGACCTGACGTTCATATCAGGTCCTCTTTCATTAGTAACACGGTATACTTGCTTATCGTATTGGTTTAACTAAACTACTGATTTTTCGAATACTACAATCTTAAGCTCGTCAACTTCTCTATTTTGGGGTGTTTTAGAAGAAAATAAATCAAAATGATCGTTTTATAAACAAATGCAAGAGATGAGATCCGTTTGCAAATTCTCATAAACATTATAATTTTAGCTTATCTTTTAACGCCAATATTAAAAGGATCCAATTATATTTATTCGCTTCATTTTAATTTAGTATTTTTCTACAATTTATAAATCTAATTGCCAAGCTTATACTCAATATCATAATCATGAATAGTTAGGGAAAAGATAAAATAAGGTAATCAATTACATATCTGTATCCCAGGCAATTAGTTGCTATTTCCTCTTTATTAAATGGGATATGCTATTTCATGCTTTTTTGAAAGGGTGTTTTAAATGGAAAAAAAAGTATCTGCCATTCCCCAGCCGAAAACATATGGACCGCTGGGTAATCTCCCATTAATCGATAAAGATAAACCGACTCTATCGTTTATTAAGCTGGCGGAAGAGTATGGTCCCATTTTTCGAATTCAAACTTTAAGTGATGCCATAATTGTCGTTTCTGGACATGAACTGGTAGCAGAAGTTTGTGACGAAACGCGGTTCGATAAAAGCATAGAGGGTGCTTTGGCAAAGGTTCGTGCCTTTGCTGGAGACGGATTATTTACTAGCGAGACTCACGAGCCTAACTGGAAAAAAGCTCATAATATTTTGATGCCTACATTTAGCCAACGGGCAATGAAAGATTACCATGCCATGATGGTCGATCTTGCTGTACAACTCGTTCAAAAATGGGCACGGCTTAATCCGAATGAAGACGTAGATGTTCCGGAGGATATGACTCGCCTTACGTTAGATACAATTGGTCTATGTGGTTTTAATTACCGATTTAATAGCTTTTATCGTGAGACCCCTCATCCTTTTATCACTAGCATGAGCCGTGCTCTAGATGAGGCAATGCACCAATTGCAGCGGCTGGATATAGAAGACAAACTCATGTGGAGAACGAAACGTCAATTTCAGCATGATATCCAATCTATGTTTTCTTTAGTAGATAATATTATTGCTGAACGTAAAAGTAGTGGAGATCAGGAAGAAAATGATTTACTTTCCCGTATGTTAAATGTACAGGATCCGGAAACTGGTGAAAAATTAGATGATGAAAACATTCGTTTCCAAATTATCACTTTTTTAATAGCTGGGCATGAGACAACAAGTGGATTGTTATCTTTTGCAATTTACTTTTTATTAAAGAATCCGGATAAGTTAAAAAAAGCCTATGAAGAAGTAGACCGTATTTTGACAGATCCTACTCCAACATACCAACAAGTTATGAAACTGAAGTATATACGGATGATTTTAAATGAATCGCTACGTCTATGGCCTACCGCTCCAGCATTCAGTCTCTATGCAAAAGAAGATACAGTGATTGGCGGGAAATACCCAATTAAGAAAGGAGAAGATCGTATTTCTGTTCTTATTCCACAGCTGCATAGGGATAAAGATGCATGGGGAGACAATGTGGAAGAATTCCAACCTGAACGATTTGAAGAGCTGGATAAGGTTCCTCATCATGCTTATAAGCCATTTGGAAATGGCCAGAGAGCATGTATCGGTATGCAATTTGCACTTCATGAAGCCACTCTTGTAATGGGAATGCTTCTTCAACATTTTGAATTAATCGATTATCAAAACTATCAGCTGGACGTAAAACAAACATTAACGCTAAAGCCCGGTGATTTTAAGATTAGGATTCTACCCCGAAAACAAACTATTAGTCATCCTACTGTTCTTGCACCTACAGAGGACAAGCTGAAAAACCATGAAATTAAGCAGCACGTTCAGAAGACACCTTCTATTATTGGGGCTGATAATCTTTCACTTCTTGTTCTGTACGGCTCGGATACAGGTGTAGCAGAAGGTATTGCAAGAGAATTAGCAGATACAGCTAGTTTAGAAGGGGTTCAAACGGAAGTGGTAGCTCTTAACGATCGAATTGGAAGTCTACCGAAAGAAGGAGCGGTTCTTATTGTAACTTCTTCTTATAATGGAAAACCGCCAAGTAATGCAGGACAGTTTGTGCAATGGTTGGAGGAACTAAAACCAGATGAGCTAAAAGGTGTTCAATACGCAGTTTTTGGTTGTGGAGATCATAATTGGGCTAGTACCTATCAACGGATTCCAAGATACATTGATGAGCAGATGGCTCAAAAAGGAGCAACAAGGTTTTCTAAACGCGGAGAAGCAGATGCAAGTGGTGATTTTGAGGAACAGCTCGAGCAATGGAAACAAGGCATGTGGTCTGATGCGATGAAGGCATTTGGATTGGAATTTAACAAAAATATGGAGAAAGAGCGTAGTACTTTGAGTCTGCAATTTGTCAGTCGTCTTGGAGGATCTTCTCTTGCACGAACATATGAAGCAGTTTATGCAACTATACTAGAAAATCGTGAACTCCAATCATCCAGCAGCGATAGAAGTACACGACATATCGAGGTATCCTTGCCAGAAGGCGCTACATATCAAGAAGGAGACCACCTTGGAGTGCTGCCAATTAATAGCGAGAAGAATGTTAATCGAATTTTAAAACGCTTTGGATTAAACGGAAAGGATCAAGTCATACTGAGTGCAAGTGGACGAAGTATAAATCACATACCTTTAGACAGTCCTGTTAGTTTATTGGACCTTCTTAGTTATAGTGTCGAAGTTCAAGAAGCAGCCACTCGTGCACAAATACGAGAAATGGTAACATTCACAGCATGCCCTCCTCATAAAAAAGAATTGGAAGCATTATTAGAAGAAGGGGTCTATCATGAACAAATACTAAAGAAACGTATTTCAATGTTGGATCTTCTTGAAAAGTATGAGGCTTGTGAAATCCGATTTGAACGCTTTTTAGAACTGCTTCCTGCGCTCAAACCGCGTTACTATTCTATTTCAAGCTCTCCACTTGTTGCACAGAATCGTCTGAGCATTACGGTCGGTGTTGTTAATGCGCCTGCATGGAGTGGAGAAGGGACATATGAAGGAGTCGCTTCTAATTATTTAGCTCAGCGTCATAATAAAGATGAGATTATTTGTTTCATTCGAACGCCACAATCAAACTTTGAATTACCTAAAGATCCAGAAACACCAATTATTATGGTTGGGCCAGGTACTGGAGTTGCACCATTCCGTGGATTCTTGCAAGCGCGTCGTGTTCAAAAGCAAAAAGGTATTAATTTAGGACAAGCGCATCTATATTTTGGTTGTCGTCATCCTGAAAAAGATTATCTCTATCGTACAGAGCTAGAAAATGATGAAAGAGATGGATTAATCTCTTTACACACAGCTTTTTCTCGTCTAGAGGGACATCCCAAAACATATGTACAGCATTTAATAAAACAAGATAGTATCAATTTAATTTCGTTATTAGATAATGGAGCTCATCTTTATATATGTGGTGATGGCAGTAAAATGGCTCCGGATGTAGAAGATACCCTTTGTCAAGCATATCAAGAAATTCATGAAGTCAGTGAACAAGAAGCAAGGAATTGGTTGGATCGTGTGCAAGATGAAGGGCGATATGGAAAAGATGTTTGGGCTGGTATATGAATGTTTCTTAATTAGATACGTATTAACTAATGAACTTCTTTCGAATAAATTTCACTTTATTAGTATCGTGTATTTAGCTGAATAATGATTAACCGGACTATTTAGTATCTACTAAATAAAAAACAGGACCTGATATGCATCTATCAGGTCCTGTTTCACATAGACATTATACATGGATATTTTCCACACATTATCAATGTTTGTAATGTAGTTAGCCTTGTGGGTCAGCTATAAAATCAGATATTATTTTTTCAATATCGAAAGGAGTAATCCCTTTATCCAAAGAGAAAATAGTTTCTGCTTCTTCGATGTCTTGAACGAGTTCACCTCTAGCTTCAATATGTAATCGGAACAAGTCATATAAATTCGGTTTAACTAAATTAGTTAAAGCCTTTCCAACTAGTATCATACCTTTTTGATTCGCCTCGATGGTATTATCATAAGTTAGATCTCTTGTAAGAGATAAATCTGTCCAAATCAATTTTCGTTCCTTTAAGTCTAAGATAACTGGAATAGAGATTTGGGTGTCGGCAGTAATATCCACTTTATCTTGAACAGTAGAAGGTTCAAATATTTCACCTGAACCAGGATATTGACGAACCATCCAACCAGTAAAGCATTCTGGTAAATCTTTATATGGTTGGTCTGTGTAAGAAAGCAAAGTCATGACTACATAGCGTCCACCATATTTCAGCACAGACGGAATATCGAAATCAATGAATTCAGATGCCCCCTTTGGTGCAGAAGTAATGTCTCCGCTATGGTAGGCTTTGAAATTTTTTGAACGTAAGTTCGTGAAGGATACATGTTCTTTGTATTGCCAATCTTCGTCGTACATTGCAGCAGACAAATCAATGTCAACGCGTCCTGTATGTTGTCCATTCACATAGCCTTCTTTCCACCATAGGAAAAAACGAATCGTATCTCCTTCTGGCAAATCTACTTTACTTCCTCGAGATAATGTGCGAAGCGCTTTGCTGGCTGAACGTTGAGAGAAGGGAACTAAGTGATTTTTTAACTGTTCATCCAAAAATACTTTTCCGAGACTTGGAAGTTTTGCGAAGCGATTTTTTAAAGTATCTTCACACATTTTTACAATCATTAAACAAATATCCTCTGAGATAAATGGAAGTGTATTTTCAATACCTATAGCTTTTGCTACATTTCCCTTTGGAAAAAAGGTACGAAATTCATTTTTATCATTTCGATGCTTAAAATGAGCTGTGAGTTGAAGTAATACAGGAGTAGAAACGTCTCCTATTATACTTAGAAACTCTTCGAGAATATGGAAAACATCTGTTGACTTATCACTACATAAACGGATTAAATGATCCAAGCGTCTGGCAAATTCCCCAGGGCGAGTTTTTAAAAGATTTTTCGCTGTCATGATATCACGATTCAACAAAGCTGCTTCTATTTTTCCATTAAATGTTTCAACTTTAATGTTGTTGCGAAGAATCTCAAATGCTCGGTGGGTTTTTGGGAAACGAGTATGATATTCTGCTGGATGAAGAATTTCACCTAGACGAATCCAACGTTTTTTGTATCGAAGCATATCTTCGGTAATGTTTCCGCATTGCTCTAACAATCCTAAAAGGAAGCGTCTTTCTGCTCGGTTAAACTTCTTGAATCGAACGGAAGATGCTAAACTCACATCGCCTTCAGATAAAGCAACTGCAAGGCGAAGAACATCAGTTGCTGTTTTAAAATACTTTGCAGCAGCATCGGCTGATATTTTTCTGTTTATTAATAAAACTCCAATTATAAAAGACATATTTTCCTTATGAGGAATTACATTAGGTAGAAAACAGGAAACATCTTCAGTGTGTGTAATAGCCCATTCTACATCTGTCTTATCAGTTGAGGAAATAGAGCTGTTTGCACTAATCAATTGAGAAATCATTTGATTGAAATCTTCTTCACTTCCTAAGTTAATAACTTTCAAATCAACGCTATCTAAAAGAGGAAGTCGTTCTTCTACTTTTGATACAGGTAGGCGCAACGTCACATAATGAATAATAGCATTAATGTATAAATCAGCGTCACTTAAATCCATCATTTGTTGCGGAAAGTTTGGATACATAGGAGCAAACTGAATATGTGCACCAACCATTTCTTTTAAATGTTTTACCAACTCTTTGTAAAACGATGTGAATGTATCAACCGAAAGTGTTTGCAACTCTTCTATTAAAGGCTCGGAAAAAGTAAATCCTAAACTTTCCAAGTTTTTTAAAACAGTGGCTAAATAAATGTTCGGTAGTTTATTTTCTTCTCTTTTTATAATTACTTTCAAACTTCTTCTTATGTAAATAGAATTTTTCATGAGAACGCCAGCTATTCACTCCTTATAAAAGAGGGGAATAGTCTGACTGTCCTCCTTTCAGTGGTAGATTTTTATTTTTACATGCATAAACACACTAATTATAGAGAAATGCACTGAGGGTACATAGCTATTTTTTAGTGGAAAATTAGGGGTATAACATTTAGTTGTTAAGTGGTAATTTGTTAATTAAGAAAAGAAAACCTCTACATCAATGGTTGATAAACTAAAGTTTATTCAATCCCAAAGAAGAAAGAGGTTTTATAGTCTAATTATTTTCATAGGAAATTGACAACTCTAAAACAATTTGAAATTTCTACAAAGAAGGAAGAATTGTCATAGCCTATGTGTTTAGCAGGAAAGTAACATCCCTATTTGGTCAAAGAAGTTAGAAGGAAGGAACGTCATAGCCTGCTTTATTAGTATATTCTCTTGCGAAGAGCAATTCAAGTATACTGTCTGATTTTTTATATTTTTCTTAAAGGGGAATTTTCATGTTTATCCCGCATTAACGGGTAGCCCGATTGGTGAGTGGGATTAAAGTTTCACTTTATAAATAGGGAGACCATCACATGCCCTTTTTATAATACTATTACGGGAGGATTTTTATTTTTGATATATTATACCATTTATTTAATGGTATAATATGGTATTAGTTCTATGGAATGGAGTTGAATGAGTATTATAAATACAAAAGGTGAAATTAAAAAAAACAAAAAGAAAAGTATTACTAACTATAATTACTATGTTAGTAATTATAGTTGGGTTTGGATATTGGAAATTTTTTAGTTTGCAAGGTGTTCCAAAAGGGGAATTAATTCGAACAGTGAAATCTCCAGATGGAAAATATCTCATCAAGACTTATTTTCATAATGCAGGATCATTAAGTGCGGATGCTGTTAGGGGTGAATTAGTTAACCTTGATACAGATTCAGAGAAAAATATATATTGGAATTATCCAGATACCGATCCATATATTGAATGGGTAAATAAGAATATTGTTAGAATTGGAGATCAAACTTTAGATATTTCACAGAAAGAAACCTATGATTGGCGTGATGATGATAAGCACGTTAAAGAAATGCCTAAACAGTTTAGTAGATAAAGCAAGAAAATTTAAATTTATTTAATCTTATTCGTTTAACTATAGATAGGATTATATGAGTAAAAAAGTCCATTTAGATCTTCTAAATGGACTTTTTTAGGTTTCTAGATACGACTACTGATAAAAATGGAACAAACTTGTTACTTAAGTTGTCTATTAAGTATACGTATAAAACAGGTGTTCATGATAATTCGCTCATTTTATCCCGCTATTTACCCGTAAAAGCCCGATTGGTGAGGGCTTCTTGCATTTCACTTTATGAAAAGTGAGATGCAAGAAGAGTGATATCCGATAGACTTTTTCATTGTGTCGGTATGTATAACACCTAGAAAAACTATATATTCTTGAAAGAGGTTGAAAATGTATGATAGTCTTAAACAAGTTTTTTAACATTTTACATTACAAAAAGATGGTACCTGTAGTATTTCTTTCATGTGCAACGCTTATAGGCTGTTCCGATGGTAATACTCAATCTGAATCACTTAAACAAACGAAACAAACAAATCAAATCAAACAAGAAACTACTGGTAATGATTCTTTTGCTAAACTTGAAAAAGAATTTGATGCTAAACTTGGTATTTATGCATTGGACACTGATACGAATCAAACCGTTACGTATCAATCAGATAAACGGTTTGCATACGCATCTACCCACAAAGCTTTAGCTGTGGGAGTACTTTTACAAAAGAAATCAATAGAAGATCTAAATCAAAGAGTTTTGTATACTCGTGAAGATCTTGTTAATTACAATCCAATTACAGAAAAGTATGTTGATAGGGGGATGACTCTGAAAGAGCTTGCAGATGCTTCCCTTCGATATAGTGATAATACTGCACAAAATCTTATTCTTAAACAATTAGGTGGACCTAGCGAATTCAAAAAATCACTGAGAGAAATAGGAGATACCGTTACAAATCCTGAACGTTTTGAACCAGAGTTAAACGAAGTGCATCCAGGAGACGTACATGATACTAGTACCCCAAAGGCATTAGCTACTAGTCTTCAGGCTTTTGCGTTAGGAGATGTACTTTCAACTGAGAAACGGGATTTATTAATAGATTGGATGAAAAGGAATACTACCGGAGACAACTTAATTCGTGCTGGAGTTCCAGGAGGATGGGAAGTAGCTGATAAGACGGGCTCGGGATCTTATGGAACCAGAAATGATATCGCAATTATTTGGCCACCAAATAAAAAGCCAATTGTTCTTGCGATACTTTCTAATCATGATAAAGAGGATGCTAAATACGATGATAAGCTTATTGCAGAAGCAACCAAAATAGCGCTGGGTGTCTTAAAAACTAAAAATAAATAATAATAGTATTAGTTATTGAAATTTTCCTGTTTTTCCGTCACAATACTGTGACGGTCTTTTTGTGTATTTTACAAAGAATCGTCTTAATTAAAGAAAAAAAGATAGAAACTATCTCTAGTAAGTTTATTAATTAAGTAACAACAAATATATGCTTTATTGTATACTTATTGCATTTAATGTGGAGGAATAATATGGAGTCAAAAATTCTTATTGTTGATGATGATAAAGAGATTAGAAATCTTATCTCTGTATATCTAGAAAATGAAGGCCTAAAAACTCAAAAGGCAGAAGATGCTATACAAGCTTTACAACTGTTAGAAGAAAAGGAATTTGATTTGGTTATTTTAGATATTATGATGCCGAATATGGATGGCATTGAAGCATGTATGAAAATTAGGGAAGATCGCAATATGCCTATCATTATGCTATCTGCAAAATCTGAGGATATAGACAAAATTCAGGGCCTAGCCTCTGGTGCAGATGATTATTTATCAAAACCGTTTAACCCATTAGAATTAATCGCTAGAGTGAAATCCCAATTAAGAAGATTTAAAAAATACAATACGTCCGTAGAACATAATAAAAGCATTCTAGAAATTGGTGACTTAACCGTAAATACAGATACACGTCAAGTATGGGTAAGAGGAAAAGAAACAAGGTTAACTCCAAAAGAGTTTGCTATTCTCGAACTACTTGCCCGCAATAAAGGGATTGTCCTGAGTGTAGCAAAAATATATGAAGCAGTTTGGAAAGAGGTTTTTTATAAATCAGACAATACCGTCATGGTGCATATTACAAAAATAAGAGACAAAATTGAAGAGGATTCTAAACATCCCATTTACATTAAAACTGTTTGGGGAATTGGGTATAAAATATGAAGAATGTTAGTTTCAGAAATAAGATCATTATAAAACTTCTTGGTGCTGTTGCAATTAGTTTTTTTATTTCATTTGGTTTAACAATCCTCATTTTGGCATACGTCATAGATCCATTATTTATAAAACACGAAGAATTTGGTATGTTTGAATTCAATGTCGCAATGTTGTTCTTATTCGCGTTCGCAATCTTTACCTTTATTATACTTTTTTTGATATTGGTTCGAAAGAAAATAGTATATTTGAAGCTTATTTCTGATAACGTGAATGATATTGCCAATGGAAAACTAGGTCTAACAATTGGGATTAAGGGGAAGGACGAATTGACCCAACTTGCTAAAAATATCAACTATATGTCTAAGGAATTGGAAAATACATTTGAACAAGAAAGACGATTAGAACGTACAAAAAATGAGCTCATAACTAACGTATCTCATGACTTACGCACACCGTTGACATCTATTATTGGTTATTTAGATTTATTAAAAAGAGGGCAATACAACAATAACACACAATTACAGGAATACCTTGAAACCACTTATTCAAAGTCACAGAGACTGAAATATTTAATTGATGAGCTGTTTGAATATACTCGTTTATCAGGCATAGATGCTAAGTTAAATCTTAATGAAGTTGATTTATCAGGTCTGTTGGAGCAAATAGTTGGAGAATACATTCCTATATTTGAAAAGGAAAGTTTAATCGTTCAAAAATCAATTACACAAGAAATAATACCTATCTTCATAGATGCAGAAAAAATGGTACGTGTATATGAAAATCTGTTTATGAATGCGATAAAGTACAGCATGAAACCATCCCAATTATTCATATGTCTTGAATTAATGGATAACAAAGCAATTTTAAAAGTATCAAATAAAGTCGAGAGATCGCCTGTTAGCGATCCAAATAAATTGTTTGAAAGGTTTTTCAGGGGTGATAAGGCAAGAAAAAATAATCAAGGAAATGGACTGGGACTTGCTATCTCAAAAAGAATTGTTGAACTTCATGATGGTAATATACATGCAGAATATAAAGATGGCTGGATGTCCTTTATTGTTGAACATCCAATCAAATAGAACGGCTTATGGAATTACAGGTTCCATAAGCTTTTTTTATAAAACTTAAGAATTCTTAAGGATTTTACAGGGTGTTTCCTAATTTTTATAGTTTATCATGGGTGTATTCAAAGTGATGAGGTGAGCAAAGAAGAAAAAAGGAAAGACTTCATTGTAGCTTTAGGGTGAATGCAATATGACTATTTTATTAGTAGTAAACAAACGTAGTAGCTTATTGTAATGAAATAAAAAATGTAGGAGGATATAAATGATAAAGCCAGTTGTAGATGTAAAAAACATTCAAAAATTGTACGGTAAAAAAGGTGAGAATCAATCACATGCATTAAAAGGTGTATCATTCTCAATTCAAGAGGGGGAGTTTGTCGGTATTATGGGGCCTTCTGGTTCTGGTAAAACAACATTATTAAATGTAATTTCAACGTTAGATAAAGCGACAGGCGGCGTTGTTGAAATTGCAGGAACGGATATTACGAGGATGAAGCAGGGTGAACTTTCTGATTTTCGTTCACAAAAGTTAGGATTCATTTTCCAAGACTTTAACTTATTGGAGAATTTATCTATCTATGAAAATATCGCACTCCCACTTTCACTTCAAGGTGTTTCATCTCGTAATATTGGAAAGAAAGTAGAAAAAGTAGCTGATATGTTAGGCATTACAGCTATACTTCAAAAATATCCTTCTGAAGTATCTGGTGGACAAAAGCAACGTTCCGCAGCAGCACGTGCGTTAGTTCATGAACCAGCAATTATTTTGGGAGACGAGCCGACTGGAGCTCTAGATTCTAAAAATGCAACGAGTTTACTTAATGCCATGACAAGCTTAAATAAAGAGCAAGGTGTATCCATTATGATGGTTACGCATGATCCTTACAGCGCAAGTTACTGTCAACGTATTTTATTCATTCAAGATGGTGAGTTATATAAAGAAATTCATCGCGGTAGTACCCGTGAAGAATTCTATAAAGAAATTTTAGATGTGCTTGCAAACTTAGGCACAGAAAAAGCGTAAGGAAGGAAGTTCAATCATGTTATTTAAGCTTTCTATGTCAGGCCTAAAAAGTAAGTTGCAAGATTACATTGTTTTACTTGTTGGTCTTATTGTCTCTATTTCAACTTTTTATATGTTTCAAACGCTAGCATCCAATAAAACGTTCCTTGAATCTAACTCTTCTATTAGGGATATTGTGGCTGTCTTTAAAATTGGTTCCGTTTTGTTAGCGATTATCACATTTTTCTATATTTTATATGCAAACTCTTTCTTATCAGCTCTTCGTCAAAAAGAATTTGGTATGTATATGATGTTAGGAGCAAAAAAGCATAAAGTTACCTTACTTATGTTCATTGAAACAATCATATTAGGTGCCACCTCTCTTTTGATTGGAATTACAATTGGTGTAGGACTTGCAGAAGGTATCGGTCAGCTATTAATGAAACAACTCGAGTTTGCTGGTAAAGGTTATAAAGCATTTTATCTGCCATCAATAGCTATTACTTGCGTCTCCTTCTTTGCACTATTTGTATTATCTGCAATTATGAATAGTATTAAATTATCGCGTATTTCTGTACTGCAACTTGTACATGCAGATGCACAAACAGAACGTGTTGCCATAAAAGGAAAAATGACAGTTGTAATTGCATTCCTTGGTATTCTTTTATTAGGTATTGGTTATGCATCACTGATCTATATGTCATATGCAAATCCGCTAATTGCTTTGGGATTAATGGCCGTCGGATTAATCTCAGCAACCGTTGGTACTTACCTTATATTTGGATCCCTTCTTCCAGTTATGATTAACAAGCTAAAGAGTAATAAAAAACGTAGTGAAAAAGGCCTCAATGCTTTTACTTTTGCACAATTAAATTTCCGCATTAATAGTCTAACAAATGTGCTTGCAACAGTAGCAATTTTAGTGGCTCTTGGTGCTGGTGGAATTGCTTGTGGTATGGCATTTAAAAACAACATTATAAACATGACAGATCAAATGCGAATTTACGATTCAGTCATTCATAATCCAACTGCGGAAGAAAAGACAATTTTGGGTGGTATCTTATTTCAAGAAAAATTTGAATACCATTACAAAGTTGATGATAGGTATGTTTATTATCTTAAAGAAGATGTAGAAAAAAATCGTCCTTTCTTGCAAGGTATGAAAATAGAGAAAGTTTCAGAGGAAGTACCAATTGGTGCATTTTCAATAAAATGGGTTAAAGGAGAGATCGACACAAAACAATGGATTCAGGCTTTCAGAACGATCCAGCCAAATTATATGTATCCTGATTATGAAATCAAAATTGTAGAACAAAACATATACGATGGGTTGAAGGGTAAAGAAAGTACTGTATTTATAGGGAAAACAGATGATTTTGGATCATACATAAAAGAATGGAAAAAACTTGATGAATTACAGATAGCAAAATATAAAAATGTGAAAGCGGAAGAATTGGATAGTAAGTATCAAAAATATATTACGAGTCATGATTTTTCCAGCGGACTAATGTTTATGGGCTTTTTCGTTGGAGTTGCATTTTTAGCAATGATGGCAAGTTGCTTAATGTTTAAAGTTCTGTCGGGAGCATCAAAAGATGTAGCACGTTATCAAATGCTTCGTAAAATTGGTGTTCGCCGAGAATTATTAACAAAATCAATCTATAAAGAGTTATTCTTCATATTCTTATTCCCAGCAATTGTGGGGATTACTCACATATTAGTTGGTATGAACATGTTTGGATCGCTTTTAATCGATCCGTACTTTCGTATTTGGTTACCACTTGTTATTTTTGTAGTAATTTACTCGATTTATTACTTGATTACAGTTCAATTATATAAAGGGATTGTACTCCCGAAAAAAGATTAATGTAATGATGTTATTTATACGAAGTATAGACATAATCGGACCTCGTTTTATTGATTATTTTGAATGGGTACAAGAAATTTAGAAATAATAGGTGGACTAGCACTACAGTCCATAAACTATTTATTTTAGATTTTAAATTAAAAATTTATCTTTTATCTAAGAAGGGGCGCGGCAACGATTACTACTTTTAGGGGCCATTGGCAAGTTTTATTTAATAGGATTAATTTGTATGAGTTTTCTTTAAAGCTTGTAATGCTATAATCTCATAAGTTAAAGTTTCACCCTGAAAATCTATTATTTATAATGAGTAGCCCGAAAGAGAAAGGATTGTTGCCGTGTCCTATCACCATCAAGCAAGGTTGATAGGTATGTATGCGTCACTACGCCATATAGTAAAAATAAAGGCTCAAAAACGGCTTTTGTCGATTTAAAAGCTGCAAGGATTTGTTTAATTTTATGAAAAAAAGTAAGAATCACCAATATAATTGGCGGTTCTTACTTTTTTTTACATACATATTATTAGCATGATAGCATTAAAAATTTTTGTACGGAGAGAGAGGTTTCTATATGCTCTATGATGAAAATATAAGTTTAACAGGACGTATTGTATCGCCTGGTGAAGCGCAATATGATTCAGCACGTCAGGCGTTCAACACATTTTTTAATAGATTCCCTTTTGTTATTGTCTTTGCACAAAATACTCAAGACGTTGTGAATGCAGTACGATGGTCGTTACATAATAACGTACCTATCCGAGTACGTTCAGGAGGGCACAATTATGAAGGCTTGTCAGTTTTAGATGGTGGTATTGTAATTGATGTCAGTGAGATAAATCAAATAAAAATAGATCCAACATCAAAAACTGTTACAGTAGGAGCTGGTTGTAAAAATCTCCATCTAGCTGAGCTTCTTGGGAAAGAGGGATTAGCTATTCCTAATGGGGTCTGTCCTAAACCAGCTATCGCAGGAATAGCGCTAGGTGGTGGGCAAGGTATTCTTTCTCGACCATTAGGACTACTACTTGATCATGTCGTAGAAATAGAAATGGTTGATGCTAACGGCTGTGTATTGCAGGTTAATGATCAGGAGCATCCTGATCTATTTTGGGCTTTACGTGGTGGAGGCGGAAGTTTCGGTATTTGTACATCTTTTCGCTTTCGTACTCAGGAAATTAAGACTGTTGGTTTTGTTGAAGTTAGTTGGAGGCATCAAGATTTAAAAGCCGTTATACAGGAATGGCAAAAGTATACTCTACCTACTTCTGATAAACGCTTTACTCCTACATTATTATTGTCTTCAGAAAAGACAGCTCCTGTGTTGATGCATGGGATTTTTCATGGATCAGTTACAGACTTACAGAAATTGATACAACCACTTCTCAAAATTGGATCACCTATAAAGGTAGACATAAAAGAACTCTCTTATTTAGAAGCTATAACGTTAATATCCAATCATCAGCCTACAACTCCTTTTCCATTTAAAAGCGTAGCACCTTTTATGGATTCTTTATTACCTGAAGAAGGTATTGCTACAATTCAACATTTTATGAGTCAATCTCCACCTAATTCTACTGTTTCTATATTTTTTCAGGGCTTAGGGGGGACTGTTTCTGCAGTACCCGAGGAAGCAACTGCTTATTTTTATCGAAAAGCTCTAATGAATATGGTGTTATTTTCCACTTGGGACAAACCTGAGGGAGCTGCACAAGGGATTCGTTGGGTAGAAGCTTTTCGTCACGCGTTAATTCCTTTTACGAAAGGTGTCTATGTTAACACACCTGACCTCTCAATGAAAGATTGGTCGGATTTATATTATGGTGAAAACTTTAAACGATTGACTCAAGTGAAAGCTAAATACGATCCAGAAGATATTTTCAATTTTCCACAAAGCATTCCACCTGTTTATAAAAAATAGAAATCCTTTTCTGACCTTAAATTTTGCAATTTATAAAGAATGATAGATAATCCTTTTTGGAAATAACAATTAAAAGAGAGAGATAACATTGATTATTGACTGTATCAAAAGTTAAATCACTTCTTTACAGAAGGAGAAGGAGAATTAAGTCAATCGGATGAATAGTATAGTCCTGCTAATATCCCAGAGTATGTTATAAATGATATTGCCACTTGGGTGCAAGGAAGAGTGAAATGAAATTAGCAACTATATTTTTAAATGACTATTTTCAGAGACAACAAGTGAATTAGGGGGACTGGTTTAGAGGAATCCCCACATGAAAAGACCTGAAACTGTCTTCCGTATAGCGATAATAAAGATGTTTAATTTCTAATATAGAAAACAATAGCGTTGCTACATTCAATATGTAGTAACGCTATTTAAATTTTTTAAAACAGGGTTAAATTTTTCGAAAAAATTACCTATCAAAAATGATATTCAATTAAATTCATAAGTTTATCCCGCATTAACGGACAGTGAGACCCCCACCTCAAAATTCAGCGAGAGCAAAGAAGTGAGGTGGGGCGGGCTGCCCGTAAAAGCCCGATTGGTGAGGGCTGATAATCAGTGGGGGATGAACAAAATTCCCACTGATTAAAGTTTCACTTTATCCTTTACTGTATCTTGTAACTACATTTTACCTTGCTGTAGAGAAACAAAAAACATTTTTCTTATTCAATAATTCCAATTTCTAGAGCCTTTTGAACAGCTTCTTCTTTGTTGCGGACTCCTAGCTTTGTATAAGCTGTGGAAGCATAATTTCTGACCGTACCATTCGATAAATATAACCTTGATGCTATGGTAGTGTATCGAAGTCCCTTTGCCACTAGCTGCAATATTTCTATCTCCCTAGCTGTTAGCTCATAAGCGGTTGCTTTTGATTGTGGTGTCTCTTTTTGCTCATCAAACTTCTCAAATATTTTGTGAGACATTCCCTGATCAATCAGTGTCCCACCTTTGTGAATAAGTCGGATCGTATTAGCTAGCTCCAATGTTTCAATAGATTTGAGTAAAAAACCATCCGCACCGTTGCGAAGGGATTCCAACGCCTGTTCGGTATCCTGAAAAGTTGTGAAAATCAATACGCGGATATGTGGCCATTGTTGCTTGATTTTTTTGGTTGCTTCGACTCCATCCATGTGCTGCATATCTAAATCCATAAGTATAACATGGGGTTGAAGGCGCCCACACAAATCGATGGCTTCATTGCCATCCTCAGCTAAACCGACTACATTTAAATCTTCATATCTATCGAGTAGTGTCCTCAAACTTTCCCGAACAAATGGTTGATCGTCTACAATTAACAAACGAATAAGTCCATCTTTTATTTCAGTTTGTCGCGGTATGGTACATGTAACAAGCATTCCTTCCTCTGGCTTTGTATATACAGACAATTGACCTTGCAAGTTCATTGCCCGTTCTTTCATCGCATTCATACCAAAGCCTTCCTGCCATTCTACATTTCCTTTTCCATTATCTTGAACTTCTAACCTCGTATATTGTTCGTCAAACTGCAATGAAACTATAATTTCAGTCCCCTGACCATGACGTACTGCATTCGTAAGGGACTCTTGTAAACAACGAATGAATGCGATCTTCGCTTGCCGAGACAGTGGATATTCCTCTCCGAATGTCCTAAAACTTACATTTACCTGAGCGTGCTCCTGAAATTCGACCCCAAGATTTTGTAGAGATTGAATCAAGGAAGGCGATTGACACGGAGACTCCATTTGATGTAAGTAACCTCTCACATCTTCGATGCTTTTACGTCCCATTTCAAGCAGAGAATCTAGCCTCTGTATACCCATTTCAGTAGCAATTTCGATACGCAACGTTTCCATCCCCATAATAATAGAAGTATAAGCGTGACCAACTGTATCATGAAGCTCACTCGACAGTCTGTTTCGTTCTTCCGCCAGTGTAATGCGTTCAATCTGAGACATATATTGCTCAAGTACCGCGTTTTGTTTACGAATCGCTTCATTTTGCTTATGATTGACGATTAATAAATGGAAAGCGAAGCCCATTACATAAGCAAGTCCATAGTAGGTAACTAAAATCCAATAGCTATTACTTGGCGCAACCGCATAGAGAATTCCAGTTGTTATAAAAACTGTTGTTGGAGCTGTCCAATAATAGGACAAATGCTTACTATTCGCAGCAATTAGAAAAGCCGATATCAGAAATGTAACGTTAGCTTCCGGAAATAAAGAGGTTAAATATATACACAGTCCACCATATAGCAGTATTTCTGTGAACAAGTAATATTTGTAATTGAACAGTAAGGCTACCCATGGAATCGAGAAGGCAACAACCTCCCAAAAAATAACAATCCAAAGTGGCAATGTTAAACTATCCTGAAAATCGAATGTGGTTATGGCGATAGAGACACTAACAAGTATACGGACTCCTAACATAATCCAATCGTACCAAAACCAATACTTAACCATATCTAACAAGTCATTTACCCCCTAAGTAGCCTACCTTTTTACTTCATATATTATAATTTAATCCTTCATGCCTATTATACTTTTAAATTTAAAACTGCGATACTACTCACAGATTGCAAACTTCTATTGATTTAGTTGCTGAATCATACTACGTGTATAGCCCCCAATTTTCTGTGTCAAACCTTCTACTATTCTAATACTTATGGCGGTAAATACTATACCCATAAACATTACAAAGAGTGACTTGGCAAACGTATCTATCTGTATGAATATAATATTCATATCGATGTATCGATACAGTAGTGGTGCCAACAGGAACATAAGTGGCATTACATAAAAAATGATTGCACTAATAAGACTGAAAATGCCAATCACAAATTTCTGCATTAACCAATAGACAGCAGACCAAGTGCGACGATCTGTAAGCACTAATTTCACCTGAGCCCAGTTCGATGTATCCATTGTTATATTTCTATCGTAAGAGTCTGTTGAAATATCTGTATAAATTTTCGTCTGTATGCGCTCGAATTGGATAAAGTGTGTGGTAGTCTGTAGTACGCGCATAATTAATGGAATCCCAACAACAGTAAATGAAAGGGTGAAACTAAATAGCAGAGCTATTAGATAAAAACAAAAATAAAACAATCCTGTAACGAAAGTTAGCAATAAAAAATAACCATTCTGGATGAATTTTGATTTCATAAAGTTCATCGCTCCTATCTATGTAATAACCGAATCATACTGCTTTTTTTGTCATTCTCACTAGTGTAAAAGTGTCATATGACATTTCTAAATGATGCTAAAAAGGGGAGAGCAGCCTACTGCTGGTTAAAAAGATGCTTATATCCCGCTATTTGCCGGGCAGTAAGACCCCCACCTCAAAATTCAGGTGGAAGCAAAGAAGTTAGGTGGGGGTCGGGCTGTCCGTAAAAGCCCGATTGGTGAGGGCTGATAATCAGTTGGGATGAACAAAACCCCTACTGAATAAAGTTTCATTTTATTAATCCTCCACAAAACAATCCCGTTTTTGCATTTGCAAGAACGGGATTGTTTTGTACTTTTATTTAATATGAGATGGACTTGTTTTTCGAATGTGAAAAATAATATCAAATTGCTCAAGCAATGATTTATCAAAGTATGTCGATTCGTTTGGGAATATTTGTCCCCCTATACTTAGTAATGGTCTTTTGGCTTTAACCCATTTCTCTGCTTGTCCTTTAAGGTGACGGTTATCCAATAAAAACATGTTATATGGTACTTTTCCGAGGGTATAGTTAAAACTATTTACATTTTGTGGAATCGAACGCGTTGTAATCTTACCTCCAGTAGAAGGATCATATTCGCTGTATAAGGTGAAATTCCCCTTCGTAGTTGTACTACCAATTGTGACATAATTATTGTCTAAACGTTCCTTCAAAAATTGCCCCGCAACATAAGGGTATAATTTCTCATCGATAATTCCTTTAGCAATATGAATATTGTGTCCCCATACCATCGTTTTACCACCAAATGTTTCTTGTGCCCACATTGCATGATCGGCCAAGTATTGCTCATGTAGCTTTAACATACTTGGATAGTCGTTAGGAATTAGCATTGTGGTAAATTTCTCTATTGCACTTGCCGTTGCTTTCGCCCAGATGTACTCGGGTGAAACTATTTCTGTGTTGGCTTGTTTATTCTCATCTTTTAGTAATCGAGCTACTCTCTCAGCGTTTGTTTTGAACTTTTCTTTTATTTCAGGAGCAAGGTCCATATATTCCTGTGTACTTCCATTAAAAGCCGACAATTCTTTATAATTTTCTTCTACTTCTGCCAGCAAATTTGGTCGATGCAGCTTTACATAATCAATTACTTTATTAAAGCAACCTTGGTCCAATTCCTTTAAGTCGAGCCCGATAAATTGGATCTTTTTTTTATTGGATGGATCGGCATTATAATCTTTCATCCACTCAATCATGGCTATAATTTCATCAGTAGGATATAACAAGTTTAAAAACTCCCTAGGGTTTCCTTTTCCTGTTTGGATATATTCATTTAGCTTTAAGCCGTTTCCCCAATCTTCTTCCATTGCGAAATTTGTAAAACCCATCTCAGTAACCAAATATTTCACAAGGCGAAATTTCATAGTGAAAATTTCAGAGCTTCCATGAGTATTCTCTCCTAATCCCACATATTGCGCGCTCCCAATCATTTTCTTAAGTGGTTTTAAATCCTCAAATGATTTTGACGGCTCTATCGTTTTTAATGGGTAAGCCTGTGATTGTATGGATTTAACTATATTTTTTTGTATTGATTGACCTGAATTTTCGACTGCTACTGTTTGAGCCTTTCCTACTTCTACACATCCTGTGACTAATAAAGCTGTACTAACCATTGCAATTATGCTTTTCTTATTCATTTTTTCCACCTCAATTGAATTATTTGTAAAGCAAGATTGATTCATTGTACTTGAACGAATCAATTGCCTTAATTCAATTGTTATCTATTCCATATCATATTTTCTAGTTACATATTGTCATAAGGTTAATTGACACAGGTCATAGACTAATCATTACACTTTTGTACTATCGGTTATGACAACTTATAAATAATAATTACATTGATGAGTCGTAAGTAAGACTAGACTATAAATTGGGGAGGGATTTTAAAGATGAATGAATCTGTATACAAAAACATTTTTATTCTAAGTTGTGTCTGTGGAAATGACAAGAAGTAAATTCGATAAACAAGTGAATGAAAGGGGAAGGGCGGATTAAAATGATATTACACGCAAAATCGTTCCACAATAAAGATAAAATCCAACGTGCTAAAATAGGACTTCAACTCTTTTTGAGTATCTTAATCATTACTTCTATTATCCTAAATGTAGTAGTAATAATTACGAAAAGTATGCCGCTTATTGTGGTATATATGTTTACCCCAGCATTATCTTCTATTTTGACTCGCATAATACTGAAAGAAGGGTTTAAAGATGTATCTTTTAGTCTCGGTAACTTAAAGATATGGAAAGGGATTGGTTTTGCTCTGCTAATCCCTATGATTATTTGTGGAATTACTTATTCTATCGCCTGGTTGAGCGGAATTGCGGGGTTTCAGTATCCCGAAGTTGGTATGTTTATTTTAGAACCGATCTACAATATGCTTGGGCTTCAGTATGTAACGGCACCATTCAACTTCATTTATCTAGTAGTATTGAGCGGCATTTTCGGAAGTTTGCTTGGCTTAATCCCGGCTTTGGGAGAAGAAATGGGTTGGCGAGGTTATATGCTCACAAGGCTAGTCGATGCAGAGTTTTCACGGCCCATCCTTATTAGTGGATTGATTTGGGCAACGTGGCATGTTCCAATAGTTATTGCTGGTCTATATGTAGCGGGACCATCTGTCGTTCTTTCAGTACTTGGTATCTATCTTTGTATTGTACCATTCGGTTATATTATAGCTTATTTACGACTTATCACAGGTAGCATTTGGCCTTCGGTTATCATCCATGCTACTTGGAATGCCATTATTCAAGGACCTTTCACACGTGCAAGTACAGGGTATCAAACTGAGATTTGGATTGGAGAATCTGGCTTGATAACCGCTATTATTATCTTGATTACTGCAATAATTACGTCTCGAATCGTAAATTTTACTAAATAGCATACGGATGTGTTTTAAATTCAATTAGTGAAATATGACGAGGCGAAATAAGATGCACCTAAAAATATTAGAAAAAATCTAGTTGAATGGACTCTTACTTAATCTTAGGCTGCTGGATATATGGGAGGCATCAAGCTAAGGGTTTAATTTATAAAAATAAACTTGATTGTCATAAAAAACATAATGTTTTTCATTTAAAGGCTATGAGATGAAATTTCATCATCTTCATCACGTTAGACCTTCAGGAAATAAAAAGTTAAACGATTATACAAATACTCTAACTGAAAAAACGATAGTCCTTTTATCAAAAATGTAGAAGGACTATCGTTTATTTTTTTGACAAAATTAGGGGTTGATGTTCATAAAATGGAGAATATAATTCGTATTTTACGTAAAGAGGAAAAATTTTCCGAATAAGATTTAGCTAATTTTCTTGATGTATAACGATTGATTGAAATTTCACTTTATGACTTGTAAAGGGATGTTCAATGCATCGTACCATTAAAAAATCTAAATTTAATCGATGAATTGCGATAAAATGTGGTCGGAAATAATGAAATTTTAGGAAAAATAAGGTACACTAGTCTATGATTTTAGTTGAAAATCGTTTGACGTTAATGCATACGGGGGAAAGATTGATGAACAACAATACAACAAATGAATCAGTTGAAGAAATTGATCAAAAACGAGTAAGATCAAAAAAACGTTATACAAATTGGAAGTTTATCGCAGTGGGTATTGGTGTAATTGCACTTCTTATTGGGGGAATGAGTTATTATCAGGCAACTCACTTCAATTCGAATGTTACAATTAATGACACAAAAGTTGGTGGTCTGAGCGCTGATCAGGCAATACAGAAATTAAAGACATCTGGACTAGCAAACAAAGTCTATGTTGATCAACAACAAATTTTAGATGAAAAAGATACAAAAACGGAACTTACGGAAAAAGATTTGCCTCAAGTTAAGAAACTATTAAAAAGTCAGTGGACATTTTTCCCTTCCTCAAAGGGAGAAAATTATTCATTACTACCAGAGAAGGCAGATCAGTATCGTAGTGAAACGATGAAAAAACTTGTAGAAGAAACGCTCATCTCTATGAATGCAAAATTAAAAGCGCCTCAAGATGCTATGGCGAAGCTAGAACAAGGAAAAATAGTTATTTCGAAAAGTGTTGAAGGAAAACAGTATGACGTTACTAGTCTACTAAAAGATTACGATAAGCAAAAATATAAAAGCGAAATTCACCTGAAGTCTGCATACATAAAACCTATTAAAGAAGACGATCCAATTGTCAAAAAAGAGGAGAAAGCACTACAGAATCTTCTTGGGCAGTCTGTTGAGTATAAAGTGCAGAATGAAGTTTATCCTTTAAAAGCGAAAGATTTAATTCAAAATGCCTCTATGTCAAAGGATATGAAAGTTACAATTGACGCGAGCGACATTAAGAAGAAAATTATTGAAATTAATAATGCCAAATCAACATTAAATAAAGATTTCTCATTTAAAACGCATTCCGGTTCAATCATATCAGTAAAAGGGCAAGGCTACGGCTGGGCACTAGATGTTGAAAAAGAAACTAAACAAGTTCAACAAGCCTTTGAGAAAGGCGAAAAATCGCTTTCTGCTTCTAATATTCATGGAAATGGTTGGGAGAAGGAAGGTATCGGTTATAAAACAACATCGAATAATGGCATCGGAGACACATATGCAGAAGTTTCAATTGCAGAGCAACAAATTTGGATTTATAAAGATGGAAAATTAGTTGTTACAACAAATGTAGTAACTGGTAAACATAGCACGGGTGAAGATACATCACCAGGTGTTTGGTACGTCCTATATAAACGAACACCATACACGCTCAGAGGCAGCGCAGTAGGTAAAGCTGATTATGCAGTTAAAGTAGATTACTGGGTCCCATTCACAAATAGCGGTCAAGGGTTCCACGATGCCGGTTGGCGAAAAGACTGGGCAAATAATGCTTATTTAACAGGAGGATCAGGTGGGTGTGTGAACCTTCTTCCTAATGTTGCAAAAACTGTATATGATAGTTTGAACACTTATGATCCAGTTATCGTGTACTAAAAAATAGCTAAGTATCAAGAAATAAACAAAGCAGGAAATCTTACCTGATGGTATATGAAAAAAACACCTCTTGCATTCGCATACTAAGTGTGCAAATGTAATGGAGGTGTTTTTGTTTGAATATAAAAGTGTATTGCTTATAAGAAACAAAGTAGAAAGAGATTAAGAATAAGTATTCAAATAATCAATAAAATTGACAATGAATATCATTTTCACTTAATATAGAATCGTCGCATTTAATTAGACATGAATTTTTTGTTAATATAATAGATTTCTATTAAGTTGTCACATGTAAGAACTATCATTAAATATTTTAAGAATTTAAACGTAGGAAAGGGTAATATAAAATGAACTGGAAAAAAGGCGGGTTATGGGTTATTATTTTTTTCGTTGTAAAAGGCACGATTTCTACACTTTTAATCGTTACAGGTGCTAAATATTTTGATTTATCATTTATGCAACTTATCTTATTAATTCTGACCTTATTAGTGATTTCTCTAATAAGCCGAAAATTGCTGTATAGACATAAACAAAACAAAAAGCAAAAAGAGCTAAATATATAATGGAGCCCCAGAGACCGTTGGATTTCTGGGGTTTTATTTCGATAGTTTTTTCGCATGTATATCAATTTAACAGAATAGGTTGTCCAAAATGATAAAATCGATGATGTTTAAAATGCGTCAGTTATTTTTACATAAGGATTGTAGAGAGCCTTTAAATATCAATCTTTATTTTGAAGCGACAGATGCGCATAAATTATGCTTGTTTTTCAATTGGTAGTTTAAATGTAAAAGTACTGCCTTCTCCTAATTCACTTTCAACTGTAATTTCTCCTCCGTGTAGTTCGACAATCCATTTTACCATAGACAATCCTAAACCTGTGTTTCCGATGTTTGAAGATGTTCGTGCTGCGTCAACTCGATAGAAGCGGTCCCATATTTTAGTAATATGTTGCTCGCTGATGCCTATACCATTATCAGAGACTTTACCTATTATGTTGGTTTCATCACGGAATAGTTGCATATTCACAGTTCCACTCGCTTTGCTATATGCAATTGCATTCGTTAGTAAATTCATTAATAAACGCATCATCAATGTTTGATCTGCTTTAATAAAGAGGTCTTCCTCTATATTAGTTGTTATATCAATCGAAGCCTCTTGCACCATTAATGAGAGCTCTTCTACGACGATTTCCGTTAATTCACTCATATTGATACATTCAAATTGGAAAGTATTATGTTTCCCTTGGTCAGCTCTTGCCAATAATAAGAGTTGTGAGATTAGAGTGGACATTTTACGTGATTGCCTTAAAATTACTTCTAACGATTCTTCCGTTTCTTTCGGATTATTCCCCTGTGATAAAGCGTATTCGCATTGCGAAATAATAACAGATGTTGGTGTTCTTAATTCATGAGATGCGTCAGATGTAAATTGTTTTTCACTTTCAAATGATGTCTCCAATCGCTCGAACATTTTGTCAAAGGTTTGTGCTAAATGATACATTTCATCTTTTGGTGAACCTTGTAAATTAATTCTTTTCGAAAGGTCTTTACCATCACCAATTTTACTAGCTGAATCACTCATTTGTTGCACAGGTCGAAACGCTCTTTGCGTAATAAAATATCCTCCGACTGCCGCAATGAGAATAAGTAATGGGAATGAGATGATTGTTACCACGATAAGCGTATTCATCGTTGATGATAATTGGTTCATAGTCATTATTCCACGAACCCAGATTTGCTCATCGCCGCCTGCATTATGGAGAAAATCATATACTATCCATTCTTTATTGCCGTCTTTAATGGTTTGTATTTCATCGGATTTAAGCGATATCTTTTTATTAAAGCTTGTTGGACTATGTCCTACTAACAGCTCACCTTGTTTACTATAAATACTAATATTTACGCCATCTTCTAAGGTTTCAAAATCATCGTCAATCTTTAACTGCCCATGCTTATATTTGATATCTTCCATGCTTTCTTTTACTGTGCTCTTTAATTGATCTTTCATATTAAAAAGCAAAACTTTATCTGAAGAAGTTAAAATAAAAGCTAACACGAGTGCCATAATAATTACAATTAGCCCCGTATACCACAGGGTTACTCTCATTTTTATTGATAGTCTTTTCATGATTCTACTCGCAATACGTAACCAGTTCCTCGTACTGTATGAATTAACTTCGTTTCAAACTGGCTATCAATTTTTTTGCGAAGATAGCGGACGTAAACATCAATAATATTCGAGCCACCTTCATAGTCGTAATTCCACACATGTTGCTCAATTTTATCTCGTGTCAGCACAACTTCTTTATTACGAATCATATATTCTAAAATAGCAAATTCCTTACTGGAAAGAGTGATAACTTGGTCTCCTCGTGTTACTTTATGCATATTGCAATCTACCACTAGGTCAGCGATTTCAAACACATTAGATGTATTTCCTGTTTTTCTTCGCATTAACACTCGAATTCTTGCTAACAGTTCGTCAAAAGCAAACGGCTTTACTAAATAATCATCCGCACCTAAGTCGAGTCCTGTTACACGATCATCAATTGTATCTTTAGCTGTAAGAAGCAAGACAGGAGTTGTATTATTGTCCGCGCGTAATCTTTGTAATACTTGTAAACCATCTATTCCTGGAATCATAATGTCAAGCACAATCAAATCGTAGGTAGCCATGTTTATATAATCCAAGGCATCTTCTCCATTCCCACATGCATCGACACTATAATGTTCTGCATTTAATCGTTTTACCAATATATTTTGTAAGTCTTGTTCATCTTCGACAATAAGAACTCGCATTAACATTCTCCTTTTCTTCTTATTAATATGTATCACTATAATTCCAAAACATTAAAGCAAGATTAGAAACGATTTAATTATATCATTTTATCCAGCATTAACGGGCAGTAAGACTCCTCCTTCAAAATTCGGCGAATGCGAGGGAGTTAGGGGAAGTCGGGCTACCCGTAAAAGTCTTCACTTTATTTTTTTATACATTAATCTTCCTTTAATGTTTGTTCAGTAATATAAAGGCAAGGATAAGGTGCACATGTAAAGGGAGGAAAACAGAATGCGAAAATGGATGCTGATTGGAGCGATATCTTGTGTATTGTTAACAGCTTGTTCTACTCAAGCTGTTAACAATACAGAAGTGCAACAACTGAAAGTGGAAAATGATAAATTACAAAAAGAAGTTGCTCAACTACAACAAGAACCAAACAAAACAGAGCCTGCTACGAATGATACGAAGCAAACACAAGATTTCAAAAACGAAGTCACATCTATTGTAGAAAAGGCAAATAACACGAAACCAGTTGGAGCAAAAGAAGATAACTTAAATATGTACTTGGCAACAAAAAAAGAAATTGACCAATTGGATGACAAGATAGATCTATCTGATAATCAGCTAGAAGCAGATTATCACGCTGGAACGATAACTGTTGAACAATATCAAACGCAAGAAAAAGAACACGATATACTGGAAGATCAATTAGAGCAAGCAGAAAATGCACTTGAAGCAAGATTTGGAATAGAGGATTAATCATTAAGGAGTAGATGGAAATGTTAAAACATAAAAAGAAAATAATTATAAGTGTAATTACTATTTTAGTAAGTGGTATTGCTATTGTTGGTGGATATTATGGTATGGGTTACAATTATGCAAAAAAGAATGAAAACTACACAGAGAAACAAGTTCGTGAAATTTCTTTAACTCATACAAATGGAGAAATTATTAATGTGAAAAAAGAATTCGAATTAGAAGATGACAACTTAGCACAATCAAAATTTGAATATGAAGTGGAAATTAAGACACCTGATAATCTGTTAAATATTTTAAAGGTTAGTGCTAGAACGGGTACAATAGAAATCGATAATGAAGATTGAAAAAATATCGACAAATAAAATATTACGTACTTGATTTTTGTTATCGATAGCGAAGAAAAAGACGGTTCCCTAATTTTACAAGGGAATCGTCTTTTTTTTGTTCTATGGATCTATGCTTTTTTTATACTTTCCTATCCTGGTGCGGTTTTAGGGTTCTTGTCTGTTATTGGATTAACTGAAAAACTGTATAAAACCTTGTATACCCTTAGTGTGGTTTTTTCCGAAATACTGGCGGTACCCCGTCGCTATCAATCAAAGCTCATACAACGTCAATTATATTAGGGGGTGTTTCAGTTCTCGTTTTATCTTTTTACAATGATGAATATGAAATAATGACTTCCACTTATAAGAATGTGAAGAAGTGTTGATGCCAGTTGGAACTGTGGTAAAGGTTGAGGGTGGAATCTAAGGGAATATTAGAGATGTGCATGAAAGGTTATTAATCCATCTTCTATAAAATCGTGGGATTATATATGCACTTATTATCCTGGAGATTTTAAAATAAAACCTATCTAATTATAGAAGTGATTTGAACGTAAGGAAATTGTAAGAAATGGATAAGAAAAAAGAAATTTTTATTGTGTAGGATACAAATATAGAGAAGCGTAAAAGAGGGAGGGTAAATAGGATACATTTATACGAAAAACAAACTAGTAATAAGAGCATTCTATTGGTGGCAATTACTGAAAGAACAGAATACTCACTACAGTTCCTACAGGAAAGGGAAGAATCAATGGATATGGTCTAGGAATCTATGAAATTATATTTCCTAACGGTGTCCCGATATGGGAACATACAGATGTTATTCTAGGATTTGATACTTTTGCTGGAGGGGCATATGTTGACGGCAATTTGAACAGTATGGGTAGAGCCGAGAATACTGGTCTTTTTAAAAGTATTTTAATTGTTGAATATAGACAGTAGGGATAAAGCCAGAATAGTAGTTTATGTGATGTTTGTAATTGAACAAATAAAAGATGAAATCGATCATTTATCTAAGGAGGAATTTTTCTTATGGAAAATAAATTATCTGGAGTGTTAGCCGCTACCTTAGCTCTAACGATGAGTCTACCAACAGGAGCGATAGCGTCTTCTAGCAGTAAGACTCCGGTTGTATCTAGCCAAGAAGTTGCTAGCAAAGATTTAGAGAAGATTGCTGCAGAGAACGCTGCACTGCTCACGAAGTCCTATGAGACGACTAGTGTACAGTATGCGCTGATTGATAATGGTAAACTTATTTTGTCGGGGCAGACAGGTAAGAACGACATAGAAGGGAAAGAGCCACTAACCAAAGATACTCTATACGGGATTGGTTCAACCAGTAAAGTATATACAGCTGCGGCTGTTATGAAACTGGTAGACGAAGGAAAAGTTGATTTGGATGCTCCTGTTGCCCGCTATATTCCTGATTTTAAAATGAAAGATAAACGATATAAGCGTATTACACCGCGTATGCTGTTGAATCACTCCTCGGGTTTGCAAGGTTCGACGTTCAATAATGTATTTTTATTTAAAGATAATGATGCTTATGCCCATGATATATTATTGCAACAATTGTCCAACCAAAACTTGAAGGCAGACCCTGGTGCGTTCTCAGTATACTGTAATGACGGTTTTACACTGGCTGAGATCTTGGTAGAAAGAGTCAGCGGTATGAGTTTTACTGAATTTCTACATCAAAAGTTTACAGAGCCATTAAAACTGAATCATACGATAACATCGCAAGACAAATGGGAAGACGAAAAGCGGGCTGGACTGTATTCTCCGACATACCAGGGACAGCTACCAAGTGAAATGGTGAATCTAATTGGTACGGGAGGAATCTCTTCTACTGCAGAAGATGTGGTGCGATTCTCACAAATATTTATGGGACAGGGAAAAGAAATTCTCTCTAATAAAGCAGTCAAGGCGATGGAACAAGAAGAATATAAAAAAGGAATGTGGCCGGGAGATAGCGGAAATGTGTTCAACTATGGACTTGGCTGGGATAGTGTAAAACTATACCCATTCAGTGAATATGGGATAAAAGCGTTGACTAAGGGTGGGGATACGATACTGCAACATGCTACATTGGTCGTGCTTCCAGAACAGAAGATGGCAGCAGCTGTATTGTCCTCCGGCGGCAGCAGCATGACAAATCAACTGTTGGCAAATAAATTACTGCTAGCTAGGCTTAAAGAGAAAGGGACAATTAAGGATATAAAGCCAGATAAATCCTTCGGAAAGCCCGTCAAGGCTAAAGTACCTCAAGACGTGGTAAAAAAAGCAGGATTTTATGGAAATAGCTATAGCCATTTCAAAATAGAAATTACGAAGAAGGGAGAACTGGTTTTACCAACTAAACCGGAAGAAAAATATGTATATACGGCGGATGGAAGCTTTATAAATGAGAAGGGTACTTCCAAGCTTAACTTCGTCACAGAGAAGAATGGAAAAGTTTATTTGAGAGAGAGCACATATGAATTATCACCGGGATTGGGGCAAAATGTGCTGACTCACTATTTAGCCCAGAAATTAGAAAACAATGTGTTACCGAAGAAAACAGCTGCTGCATGGGCGAAGCGCGAGGGTGGCAAGTTCTATCTCGTTAACGAAAAATTTAATTCTATGAACTATCTAGGACAACTAATGCCTCTTAACACACAAATTACGATCAAGGATGGATATTGGGACGGCAAAAAAATTACAGGTCCGAATACGGCGACGCATCAAATTCAAATTCCTGTGATGAATGGGCGGGATACAAAGGAAGCCCATTTCTATACAGAGGATGGTACTGAATATATGGAGATGTCCAGCTTTTTATACGTCAGTGAATCTAACGTAAAACCCCTTGATACAGGTCAATTATCGAAAGTTACATTGCAAAAAAATGGGCATGCGAAATGGTTTACGGTCCCGCAAGAGGCAGCAGGGAAAACGATGAATGTGGAGTTGCCATCAGGAAGTTCATTCGCGGTGTATGATGAGAATGGAGTATGCGTCAATTTTACCGTCGTTAGTGATAATAACAAAGTGAAACTACCAGAGAACGGAACGGTTGTATTTGCTGGCGCACCGAACTCCGAATTTACAGTCGCATTGAACTAGCTACAACTCGGGATAGACTTCAATAAAACAGTGCGACATGGAAAAGATATTTTATTTGTATCTTAAGTATTACCTTAAATGATATTACAATTAAATTCTTAGCTTAATAGCAATGGGATAGCACCACATGCCTATCAGCCTAAGAAAATAAATCACCCCCATGTCCATCAAGCTAGTAAAAATAAATACCCAAAATATAGTAAAATTGACATCTCCAGAGTAAAAATGTAAAAAATTATTGTTTAGGGGCAACATAAAACCTTAGTTTGATAACGATATGGCGCTACTCATAAAAAAGAAATAGGAGAGAATATCCTATTTCTTTTTATTGATATAATAAAATGTAATGAATAGATCCAAAGTAATGATAATAATTAGAAGTAACAAGTGTATAAGTGCATCAGTTTTTCCGTTTAGTAAAGACTTTACAAAGAAATCCCATTCTGTTTCATAGGGAGGTTCTACCCAATTTCGTTGCAGACCTAATACCATTCCATTTATAAAATAGACAATACTTAATAGAATCCTTCCAACAAATAAGGCAGCTGTTTTTATATTCCAATCCTTTATCTTGATTACATAAAGGATTGGAAATAGTATCAGTATCCAAAAAACAATAATAAAGACTGTATTTCCCATTCTCTCCTCCTAACAAAATGATTGTATTTTTAATCTTGGTAAATTCTTAGGTTGGAGGTATGTTTCATTGTTACTGGTTAAAAACAAGGACCGTAATTCCGGCTCCTTTTCTATCCCGCAAAATAAAGGTTTGCTTTATCTCTCCGTCTCAAAAAACTCAATCCACTCTCCATCAGGACCAGCGAAGAATATGTAACGTGTTCCATCTGGTAATGTTTCGACTTCTTCTCCTAGTAAAAAGGTTACTGTGTGTTTCTTTAGTCTTGTGATTTCTTCTTCTAATGAATCTACCTTAAAGCAAATGTGATGTACTTTTCCTTCTGCCGGAAGAGAAGAATTGTAGCCTTCAATTAATTCAAGTATCGTTTCCTTCGATTCTTCTACACCTAAAAAAGCGAGTTTTAAGTCTGGGTTTGGGTGTCCCATTCGCTTAATGAGCTGTAAGCCAACTACTTTTTCATAAAAAGTAATAGATGTTTCTAAGTTTGCAACCATAAGTCCTACGTGTTCAATTCTTCTAACTGGCATGTAGATTCCTTCTTTCTGAAAATTATATACAATATATTATTGAAAATTAAGAAAATAAGCAAGATAAAAACCTTACAAATTTAAGCGTGTTGTATGGTATAGTGAGAAAGTATGTTTGGGGAGAAGGAAGGAGATTATACGATGAATATACCTACTCAAACTCCTTCATTATCGGAAACGATGAAAGAGTGGCATTATGCATTAGCATATGAAATTAAACATTGGAAAACGATAGGTGGTAGTAAAATTTCTATCATGAACGGTCGTTTTTTATATACAGATTATGAGAATACAGTGTATGTATTTCAGCTTATTTCGGAAGTAAGTTTACCTGAAGGTTCACCAATTCGAATTGAGTTCGATGGTGAGGAAGCGACAGGAGAAGTATTATCTGTACATGGATTAGAAATAGAATTGAAATTAAATGATTATATACAAGGTGAAATAAGAGAAGCGGTTTTATACAGTGAACCGTGGCAACTTTTAGAGCAACTGCAAGAGCGATTGAAAGAAGCACGTAAAGATAAGCTAAAACGTAATCGTATAAAGCGTCTCGTTGATGGGACGAGCAGTCCGAAGCATATTGAGAAGATGAAAAATCCGAAAAATGAACTAGCATATCGTTCGTTTTACAATCCGACAACGTACGTATGGGGACCGCCTGGAACAGGGAAGTCGTACAATTTATCACGTATTATTTCGGCTCATTACCAAAAAGGAAAATCGGTACTTGTGTTAGCTCATAGTAATGCGGCAGTGGACGTATTAATGAGCGAAGTAACGAAACAAATTGAGAAGAAAAAGAAATGGACACCTGGCGAAATTGTTCGTTACGGTTATAGTCAACATGAACATATACGAAATCATGAAACATTACTTACGTCGAAGCTAGTTGAAACGACGAACGGATCTTGGGGAGAAGAAAGACTCTATTTAGAAGAAACACGACAAGATCTTCGTGAAAAGATTTTATCATATAAAGCGACTTCTGCTGATAAGAAGCGTATACAAGAGATTGAAAGTGATCTTCGAAAGCAAAAAGCGAAAATTAAAGAAGTAGAAAAAGAATATATTGAAAATGCGAAAGTAATTGGTGCAACTCTATCAAAATGTGCAATTGATGCGCTAATTTATGAGCGTACATTTGATTTAGTTGTTGTAGATGAAGTGAGTATGGCGTTCGTTCCGCAAATCGCATTAGCTGCTTCACTTGGAAAACGTATCGTTGTTTGTGGCGACTTTTTACAATTACCTCCAATTGCGATGGCGAACCATGAACTTGTTCGCAAATGGCTTGGGGAAGATATGTTTTACCATGCTGGGATTGTTGAGTCTGTTAATAAATCAGAAGCACATCCGAACCTATTTATGTTGCAGGAACAAAGACGTATGCATGCGAATATATCGAAGTTTACGAATTCGTTTATTTATAAAAATAGAGTATACGATCATCCTTCTGTTTCAGAGCGTAAAGAACTTGCGCAATTGCAGCCGTTCGCAAATGAAGCGAGTGTTTTATTTGATACGAGCCAAATGGGAGCTTTTTCGTTAAAAGATGCGGCTTCTGGTTCACGTTTTAACATTATGTCTGGTTTAGTAGCGATGCAAATGATGTTAATCGGATTGTTAGACGGTGTTCAGTCGATTGGTGTTGTGACACCTTACAGGGCGCAGTCACGCTTTTTATCAACGTGTATTAGAGAAATGTTGCAGAGAACGAAATATCAAAACATACCAGTTTTAGCGGCGACAGTTCATAAGTTCCAAGGTTCTGAAAGAGATATGATGATCTTTGATACGGTTGACAGTTATCCGCAAGAACGACCTGGCGTATTATTCTTTGATCACAAAAACCATCGCCTCGTCAATGTAGCAGTGACAAGAGCGAGAGGGAAGTTCATTCAATTATCAGATTGCCATTATATGCGTAAAAACCTTTCGAGAAAACAAGCGTTATCACAATTAACAGCTCATATAGAACGTCATGGAGATGTGTATGATCGCACGACATCAAGACAATTGTGGGAACGGAAAATTTCGAAACGTTTACGCTGGTTTATGGAAATGAATCTTGAAGAGCCGAAAGGGTTATTAAAAGATATTTTAGCCGCAAAACGAAAAATTATTATTTCACTTCCAATTACAAAACAAGTGGATAAGCGAGTATGGCAAGCGTTAATGCGTACAAATGCACAGATAACAGTTTATAGTGATGGACCAGTTCCACTGAAAAATGTAAAGTTACAAAGACAAAATAAAGCATTCCCGTTTATCGTAATTGATGATGAAATCTTCTGGGCAGGCGCACCGCTTACATCTCAAATGATGTTTGAAGGTAGTACAGAATTTCCGTACGTATGTGCCAGACTGCAAGCGCCAGAAACAATTGGTGTATTAAAAGGATTTTTAGATATTCGGTAAATTCGGATAGGAATTCCTTGACTTTTATTTGGAATGAACTTAGAATGAATGTAATTTAATATAATTTTATGAAAATTCTTATCACGAGAGGTGGAGGGACTGGCCCTATGATACCTCGGCAGCGGATTCGTTATGAATACTGTGCCAATTCCAGCAAGGTAACTTGAAAGATAAGAAAGAAGCTCATTTTGATTGTATATACAGAAGCCTCTTTCTATCTTTTAGAAAGAGGCTTTTTTACGTGAAAATAAAAGGAGGAAGAACAATGGGAGCGACAGGAGTAACGTCACAAAGAAAAACAATTGAAGAGAGTATCGAAAGAAATAAGGAAAAGTACATAGAAACAAGTCATGATATTCATGCGAATCCGGAGATTGGAAACCAAGAGTTTTACGCATCCAGAACGTTAAGCTTATTACTAGGTAGTGCAGGATTTCAGCTGCAACACAATATAGCTGGACATGAAACAGGTTTTATCGCGCGAAAAAGTTCAGGAAAACAAGGACCAGTCATTGCATTTTTAGCGGAGTATGACGCTTTACCAGGACTAGGTCATGCGTGTGGTCACAATTTAATTGGCACAATTAGCGTTGCAGCAGCAATCGCATTATCAGAAACGCTTGAAGAAATTGGCGGGGAAGTTGTCGTGTTTGGTACACCAGCAGAAGAAGGCGGGCCAAATGGTAGCGCGAAATCAAGTTATGTAAAGGCAGGTTTATTTAAAGACATTGATGCGGCGCTTATGATTCATCCGAGCGCAAAGACAGCGACAACGAGTCCTTCATTAGCAGTCGATCCACTTGATTTTCATTTTTACGGAAAAACAGCTCACGCTGCAGCCTCACCAGAAGAAGGGATTAATGCATTAGATGCGGTTATTCAGCTTTATAACAGTATTAACGCACTTCGCCAACAACTTCCGTCAGACGTGAAAATTCATGGCGTTATTACAGAAGGCGGAAAAGCACCTAACATTATTCCTGACTACGCCGCGGCAAGGTTCTTCATCCGCGCAGCAACGCGAAAAAGATGTGCAGAAGTAACAGAAAAAGTAAGAAACATTGCTGAGGGAGCAGCGTTAGCAACAGGTGCAAAAGTAAAAATTCATCAATTCCAAAATGAAATCGATGAATTACTCGTAACAAAAACATATAACGATATCGTAGCGGAAGAATTAGAACTATTAGGTGAAGAGGTAAATCGTAAAGAAAGAGTAGGGATCGGTTCAACCGACGCAGGAAACGTAAGTCAAGTCGTACCGACAATTCATCCGTACATTAAAATCGGACCAGATGACTTAATTGCACATACGAATGAATTTAGAGAAGCAGCACGTTCAGAACTTGGAGATAAAGCATTAATTACATCGGCAAAAGCATTAGCAAATACGGCGTATCGATTAATTACGGAAGAAGGGTTGTTAGAGAAGGTGAAGGAGGAGTTTAGAGAGGCACAGAGGAATCAGGGGTAAGGCACTTTTTCGAATATAAATCTAATTCATATGCAGAAATAATAGAAAAGAACATTGAAAAAAATCAATGTTCTTTTCTATTTATGAATCATTTGTTTCTTCATTAATTTTGAGGATGAATTTCTTTAGTGATATCTTGGATCTAGTCTAGTCTAGTTTAATAGTAACGGTGATCTGTGAGTTCGAATTGCATTAAAGGATAATAACTAGAGAATGTGTTGTAATTAAAATTTATATTTCTATATTAATTTGTAAAATAAATTCACTTTATGTTATTATATTTCCCTTGGACTGACAGTTTATAAAATGTATAGTGAATATTTGAAAAGTTAAAATAGGAGATGTATTACGTTGAAATGGTTATCTTGGGACAGAAATTTAAAAACTAGATTGATTGGCGAAACTATGTTCAATACATTGTTTTGGATGTATTTTCCGTTTATGGCAATATACTATAGCGATGCTTTTGGTAAAGCAATTGGCGGAATTTTAATGGCAATTATACCTCTTGTAGGCATAATAGGTAATTTGTTAGGTGGATATTTAGCTGATCGATTAGGGCGTCGACCTGTCATGCTATTAGGCACAATCATACAAGTAGCAATGTTTGCAGTTTTTGCTTTATCTCATTCACATTGGATTAATTATTTAGCCTATATCGGTATTGGAATTAGCGGGGCAATATACAGTCCAGCAAGTTCTGCAATGATAGCTGATATAGTGCCAGAAAAGGATAGAAGGGTGGTCTTTGCCACTTTTGTTACAGCAAATAATATTGGTGCTGTATTTGGACCAGTGTTAGGTTCATTTTTCTTCTTTCATTATCGAAGTGAATTGTTATGGACTTGTACAATTGTTACATTTATTTATTTTATAGCAATCTATTTCATAATTAGAGAAACGCTGCCCGAAGCTTCTAAAAATGATGGAGATAACAATCCAATATCAAAAATCTTTAAAGAACAATGGAATAATTATATGAAAATTTTTAGTGATAAAATTTTCTCTCTTTACATATTTGCGGGAGTTTTGATTATGATAGCTTTCATGCAGCTAGATCTTTATCTTGCATTATATGTAAAGGAATTTGTACCAACTCAATCTCTTTTCTCATGGAATATTGGTTCATTCTCTTTGAGTAATACTGAAATTTTCGGATGGATGATGGGGTTAAATGGCATTTTGTTTGTTTTATGTTCTTTACCTGTTGCAAAATATTTTGAGAATTGGAGCGACCGAAACGTTTTAATTGTCTCTAATATATTATTTGGAATGGGTATGTTTCTAATAGGGTTAACAACGAATATATGGCTACTATTTGGCTTTATGGCAATATTAACTATTGGGGAATTGATTCGTTCGCCAGTTGTACATAGTTTTGTCAGTAAATATGCACCTGAAAATTCTAGAGGACAGTATATGGCAGCATCTAATTTACAATTTACCATTGGGCGTTTTATTGCACCAATAATGATTGTATTTTCTACATGGCTATCTCCAATTGTTGTGTTCGGAATTATATTGCTTTGTACCCTTGTTAGTGCAGTTTTCTATGTGAAAGTATTTCGTATGATTTCAAATACAAACATGCATAATTCTACAAAATAGCCCTGTTATGCAGGGCATTTTGTAATTTAATAACTTAAAAGTTCTGTTAAGGGAAAGAAGAGAAGAATATATTAATCAAAAAAAATTGATTAATTAGTTGCATAAAGAGCTAAACTACATATATACTATAAATATCAAAAAAAATTGATGAAGGGAGAGTGAACTAAAATGGCACAAGATTTTCAGCTCTATGAGAAAAAATTTAAAGCGTTGGCGGATCAGAAACGTTTAGAAATTATGTATGAGCTTTGTCAGCGAGGTCAGACGTGTGTATGTGATTTAACTGAAGTTTTTGAAATGACGCAATCCAAGTTGTCCTATCATTTAAAAATCTTATTAGATGCAGGTTTAATTGTAAAAGAAACAAAAGGTACGTGGAGTTATTATGATTTAAATGATGCGGAAGTAAATAATTTATTATCAGAAGAATTATGCTGTATCTTTAGAAAAACAGGCAAAGGTAGCTGCTGTTAAAATTTTATTCTATTAATCAAAAAAATTGATTAATTACATATAAAAGAGAGAAATTATCTATGAAATATATTTTGGTTTTTCATAGAAGAAGGGGGATAAAATGAAACGTTTATCTTTTCTAGATCGATATTTAACACTATGGATTTTTCTAGCTATGGCAGTTGGAATTGGTTTAGGGTTTGTGTTTCCTAGTGTAGTAGATGGACTGAATACATTACAAGTTGGAACGACGTCTATTCCGCTTGCTGCTGGTTTAATTGTCATGATGTATCCACCATTAGCAAAGGTTCGTTACGAGGAAATGGGCCGCGTATTTAAAGATGTAAAAGTATTGGTTTTATCTTTAGTACAAAACTGGATTATTGGACCTGTACTTATGTTTGTTTTAGCAATTATTTTTCTTCCTGATAAGCCAGAATACATGGTCGGGCTCATTATGATTGGTTTAGCACGTTGTATTGCAATGGTAATTGTTTGGAACGACCTTGCTGATGGGGATAAAGAGTATGCGGCAGGTTTAGTGGCTTTTAACTCAGTATTCCAAATGTTATTCTTCTCCGTTTATGCATACGTGTTTGTAACAGTCATTCCAGAATGGTTAGGAATTGAAGGTGCTATTGTCGATATTACAATGATAGAAGTAGCGAAATCCGTATTTATCTATTTGGGAATTCCTTTTATAGCAGGTATGTTGACACGCTTTGTACTCGTTAAGTTAAAAGGAAGACAGTGGTATGAAAAGGTGTTTATACCGAAAATTAGTCCACTTACATTACTTGCATTACTATTTACAATCATCATCATGTTCTCCTTAAAAGGGGAGATGATTGTTAGCGTGCCACTAGATGTGGTAAGAATAGCGATTCCGTTACTCATTTATTTTATTGTAATGTTTTTTGTATCTTTCTTTATGGGAAGGAAAATTGGTGCCAACTATCCGGTAACTACAACGTTAGCATTTACAGCAGGTAGTAATAACTTTGAGTTAGCAATTGCTGTAGCAGTTGGGGTGTTTGGTATTCATTCAGGCGCAGCATTTGCAGCTGTTATCGGACCGTTAGTGGAAGTACCTGTAATGATTGCACTTGTAAACGTCGCTTTTTGGTTTAAGCGTAAATATTTTAATAATCAACCAGTATAATTAAAAACAAAGGCGGAAAACAACATGGAAAATAAAAAGACAATTTATTTCTTATGCACAGGAAATTCATGCCGAAGCCAAATGGCAGAAGCATGGGGCAAACAATATGTAGGGGATAAGTGGAATGTATATTCTGCAGGTATTGAAGCACATGGAGTAAATCCAAATGCTATTAAAGCGATGAAAGAAGTTAATATTGACATAACGAATCAAACATCAGATATAATTGATGTAAATATTTTAAATAACGCTGATTTAGTTGTTACCCTTTGTAGTCATGCGGATTCGGTTTGTCCTTCGACACCTCCGCACGTAAATCGTGTTCACTGGGGATTTGATGACCCGGCAGGAAAAGGGTGGTCTGAATTTCAACGTGTTCGCGATGAAATTGGAAAACGTATAAAGAGATTTTCTGAAACAGGGGAGTAAATAAAGGAAAGAGTCAATCTTCTATTGTATGATTGGCTCTTTTTTTATTGTACATAGTTATGACTGCATTGGTTCGCATAAATTACCGAAAAGCAGAGGATATTCTGTTGGGTTTATAAAGTTAGAAATGTATTTAATCATGTAGGTGTTCATAAATAATAAAGTCATATAAAAGATAATAAAGTTGCTTAGAATTAGAGGTGGTATGATGAATAATCACACTATCTTTCCCTTTTTATGTATAATTAAATAAAGGGATTTTTGGATATTGAAATAAAGGGTAGTATATTAGCGCAAGGGGGATAATGATGGATAAGTTGTTACAAGAAATCATAAATTGGTTAAAGATGAGAGATGAACAAATTGTTATCGGTATTTCAGGACATGGTGCAGCTGGAAAAACAACGTTTACTAATAGACTCGTAAACCTACTAAATCAAAATGAAGTAAATTATATTAATACAGATCCTTACATTGTTAGTTCGGATATCCGTAAGCATGCAGTGATTCACTATACATATCAAAATGAAAATCATCGTTATAAAATGACAGCTTGTCATCCAGCTGCGCACCATTTGGCAGCTTTAGAAAGAGATATTCATATGGTTAGAGCTGGGATAGATTTTTATACGATAGATACGCATTATATGAAAAGTAAGTTGATTTCTTCGGAAAATAAAGTAACGATTGTGGAAGGAATGAGCGCCGCATTTATTAATCCTGATTTATTTGATTTGAAAATTTATTTTTATACAGATGGCGAAACGGAACTAATAAGAAGATCAAGCCGGGATATAGCTGAAAGGGGAGCCGATATAAATTATTTAAGGCAGTCTCATGAAGAACGCCGGATTCAATATGAAGTATTTATGCATTCGTATAGTCAGCGTTTTGATATCATTATCAAAACCTCTGATGAAACAATATGTATAGAAAAAAATACATTTGAGTTTTATAAAGTTTAAATGAAAATCCTCAATTTGTTAATTGCATTATAACGGTTATTTTTTCTTATTTAGTACTTGTATTAAACAAATGTATTATTTAATCAATAATACATTCACTATGAAATAACTAGATTTTTAAAAAGATTTAGTAGCCTTCTTTCATCTACATAGATAGAAGGCTATTGTAATTTTGGCGACAAAATTACATAACTTTATTATTACTCCACAGTAGGATAGAATTCTTTATTTGAATACATTAGGTGTATCTTAAAAATCCTCACTTTAAAAGGTTTTTATTCGGAAGTACAAGAATGAATTTTTGCATGAAAGGGGAATAGGGTGAAACGTATAATAAGAAATGTAGTAATAAATTATTTTAAAGAAATTCATTCACTAATAGTGGAAGAAGAATTACATAAGAACAGTTGGCATACCGATCTACACTATAAAATTATCGTAAATGGAGATCGGTATTCCGCACGGTTTATCAATAGCGATCGAACAATCAATCCAGCTTTTGGGCCGTTATCAAATGAACAATTGAAAGAGCAAGTACGATTTACGTATTATTTACGAGAGCATGGAATCCCATTTATGCAGATTAAGGAGAATCAGGCGGGAGGGTCATTTACATTTGTTACTTGGAATGATGAACAGTACCGGTTTGTATTGTCTACTTGGATTGAAGGGGAGCATGTTACTCATTGTACAGAAACAATGGCAGAGATTTTTGGAAAGGAAGCAAGAAATATACATGATATTTCTAGTACATTTCAAAGCTCGACTTTTCAAAAGAAATCGCATTTAGATGGATATGGTGAGTTTATAAAGCTATTAGAAAATAAAGGTGGTACATGTAAGGAATTGCGGGGGTATATAGAGCTCGCTAAGTGTCATATAGAATGTGTATATACGAATGATTTGGAGTTTATTGTACAAACCGATTTAAATCCTTTGAATGTTTTATGGGGATTAAGTCAAAAGGTAAAAGGAATTGTGGATTTTGAATCTATTAGTTATGTTGACCGCGTTGAAGGGTTAGCCTTTTTAATAAAGTGGTATTCTCGAACAGAAGGAATACATTCGCATGAAGTATGTTCAAGTGTTGCTAGTTCATTTTTAGAAGGATATAAGGCTAATAATATTTTAACCTCAAACAATTATAAAAGACTGTCTTCATTATTATGGTTATCTGGTAGTTTGAATTGGAATTTTGTGAAGAAAACGCTAAATGTATTAGAAGATGCGGGGCAGCTAGAGGAACATTTTGAAGTTTATAGAGTGAGAGGAGAAAGACTATCTTCATTGTTAATTTGTAGATAACATTTATTGTCCTAATTTACGATTCAAAAAAGAAACTATATGGGGTGTCCGAAAATGAAAATACAAATTGTATTGTTTGATGGCTTCGGAGAACTTGTCTCTTTCGCGCCGTTTGAAGTACTGAAAAGAGCAATAGAAGAAGGGGCTCCGTTTACAGTTGAACTCGTATCAAGTGAACGAAAACAAGAAGTTACTACCTCGTTTGGAGTTACGGTTACACTACATGATTTTTTACGAATGGATAATCGCCCAGATTTGTTAATTGTACCTGGTGGTGGCTGGAATCATAAAGCAAAGCATGGGGCACGAAAACAAGCAGAGCTTGGTACTTTGACCGAAATGATTAAAGAGATGCACAAAGCAGGAACGATCGTTGCTGGAGTTTGTACAGGAGGTATGCTACTAGCAGCCTCAGGTATATTGAATGGTAAAAAGGCGACGATGCACCATTTGGCACAGGGTGAAATGAGTAAATATGGGGCAGAACTTCTTTATTACCGAATTGTAGATCAAGGCGATATTATCACTGCAAGAGGAGTTACTTCAGGAACTGATTTAGCTCTTTGGATTACGGAAAAGTTCGCAAGTTCTAAAATTGCAGCTGCTGTTGAATATAGAATGGAATATGAGAGGCGAGGTGTTGTTTGGAAGTAATTTAATTATATTTTTTGCTGCAGAGCGTATCAAATATTGTAAAAGAGAAAGAGCCAACTCATACGAGTAGGTTCTTTCATTTATATACTATATTGCTTATTTTTTCACAGTAATATCTTTTTCAAAAAATCATAAAATAGATAATATATTTTGTTCCACATTGATAATTATTTTCATTATATATTTATAAATTAGTAAAATTTAGTTTACAAATTTTCATATAGCTTATATAATTTGACTCATATAAAAAAGTTTCCTTAAGGAAACTTAAGCGCGGGTTTACATTCGCTTTATATTTTTTTGCTTAAAAGTTGCCTTTGTGCAAAATAATTATATACACGAAAAAAAGAAAGGGGAATGCATAAAAAATGGGTGAGGCTATAATTGTTAAAGATTTGTTTGTATCGTATCAAGGGAATCAAGTAGTTCAAAATGTCTCCTTCGATATTGAAAAAGGGAAGCTCGTTGGAATTATTGGTCCAAATGGAGCGGGGAAATCTACTTTAATGAAAGCTGTATTAGATTTAATCCCAAATGATAAGGGATATGTCCAAATTCTTGGAGAGGATATTCGAAGCGTTAGAAAGAGTGTTGCATATGTACCGCAAAGAAGTGATATAGATTGGGACTTTCCGATTACAGTTTTAGATGTCGTGCTAATTGGAACGTATCCATCTTTAGGTATGATGAAAAGACCGAAGAAAGAGCATCGGGATTGGGCGTTTGATTGCTTAAAAAAAGTCGGAATGGAAGAGTTTAAAAATCGCCAAATCGGTGAGTTGTCAGGTGGACAACAACAACGTGTCTTTTTGGCGAGAGCTTTAGCGCAAAAGGCGGAAATATTCTTCTTAGATGAGCCGTTTGTCGGAATTGATGTAACAAGTGAAGAGACAATCATTAAAATTCTTAGGGAACTACGTAAAGAAGGAAAAACGATTGTCGTTGTCCATCATGATTTAAGTAAAGCAGAATCGTATTTTGATAAATTACTATTAATGAATAAAAGCTTAATTCATTACGGAGAAGTACGCCAAGTATTAGAACCAACTGTTATGTCAAAAGCGTATGTGAATCAAGGAATATTGTTTAATAATGCAGCGGAGGTACATTCATCATGAAGATTGTAGAATTTATAGATGCATTAACGCAGTATAGTTTTCTGCAGAAGGCGTTATTAACTTCCGTTATGGTAGGAATTATCTGTGGTGTCATTGGATGTTTTATTATTTTACGAGGTATGGCATTAATGGGTGATGCCATTTCACATGCTGTTCTTCCAGGAGTAGCGCTTTCTTATATGATTGGAATGAACTATTTTATAGGAGCGGTTTTAACAGGTGTTATTACTGCAGTAGGAATCGGATTTGTAAGTCAAAATAGTCGTATTAAACATGATATGGCGATAGGAATTATGTTTACATCTGTTTTCGCTGTAGGGATTATTTTAATTACCTTTATGAAGAGTAGTTCTGATTTGTATCATATTTTATTCGGGAATGTCTTATCGGTTCGTTCTTCTGATATGTGGATGACACTGATTATTGGAGTGGTCATTATTGGTCTTGTAATGTTGTTTTACAAAGAATTACTCGTATCCACGTTTGATCCAACGATGGCGCAAAGCTATGGATTACCGAATAAATGGATTCATTATGGCTTAATGATTCTCCTTACAATGGTTACAGTAGCTTCACTTCAAACTGTTGGAATTATTCTAGTCGTTGCGATGCTTATTACACCAGCGGCTACAGCGTATTTATTAACAAACCGTTTATGGGTCATGATTTATTTAGCAGCAGGCATTGGTGCGCTTTCATCTGTAGTAGGGTTATATTTTAGTTTCTCTTATAATCTTGCTTCAGGTGCAACAATTGTTCTTGTCGCAACATTCTTGTTCGGATTGGCATTCTTTTTCTCACCGTCACAAGGTTTGTTTTGGAGAGCTATCAAAATTAGAAAAAATAGAGCAGAGTTGTCATAATTGATTGGAGGATAATGATGAAATTTAAAAATGTTGTATTATCGGTAATTTGTATTTTTGTATTTGCATTAACAGCGTGTTCGAGTAACACAAATGGAAAAGAAGAGGGTAATGGAAAATTAAAAGTTGTAACTACATACTCCATTATATATGATATGGTGAAGCAAATTGGTGGAGATAAAGTTGAGATTCATAGTCTTGTTCCAATCGGAGCTAACCCGCATGAATATGATCCACTACCAAAAGATGTTATGAAAATGACAGATGCAGATATGGTATTTTACAATGGGCTAAACCTAGAAGAAGGTGGAGCGTGGTTTAAAAAGCTATTAAAAACGGCAAATAAATCAGCGAAAGATGCACCGGTTTATAAAGTAAGTGAAGGTGTAGAAGCTATTTACTTAGAAACAAAAGGATTAGAAAAAGAACCAGACCCACATGCTTGGATGAATATTAAAAATGGTATTTTATACGCTGAAAATGTGAAGCAGGCATTAATTAAAGAAGATCCTAAAAATAAAGAGTTCTATACTAAAAATGCTGATGAGTATGTAGCAGAACTTCAAAAGTTACACGATGAGACAGTAAACAGAATTCATCAAATTCCTGAAGAAAAACGTTTCTTAATCTCTAGCGAAGGTGCTTTTAAATACTTTGGAAAAGCATATGACATTAAGACGGGATACATTTGGGAAATTAACTCAGAGAATCAAGGTACGCCAGATCAAATTAGAGATGTTGTAAGTTTAATTCAAACAAACAAAGTGCCAGCTTTATTTGTTGAAACAAGTGTAGATCGACGTAGTATGGAAACTGTTTCAAAAGAAACAAACGTGCCAATTGCAGGGACAATTTTTACAGACTCACTAGGTAAATCAGGTGAGGATGGAGATACTTACTTAAAAATGATGAAATGGAATATAGATACCATTATTAATGGGCTACAAAAGTAGGATTTATCTGTTTTTCAATGTAGCGTAACTATTGAATTTTTATAAAATAAGAGATGAAAGAGCTAGCTCATATGAGTTGGCTCTTTTATTTATCCCAATATTTGCGGGCGGATAAGATTTCCTCCTTAAAAATTCAGCGAATGGGAGGGAGGGCTGCCCGTAAAATCCCACTGAATATGTACTAATAATCAGTGGGGGTGACAAAACTTCTACTAATTAAAGTTTCATTTTATAATTTTTACTTTATTAAAAGTAGATTTGTTAGAAAGGATAATCATTTATTGATATAATGAATGGATGCGTGGCAGGAAATAGATAGAAAGATACTGCTAGTAATTTATACTTAAAATGTAGGGAGATTGAACAGAGTTATGGGGAATGAAAAAGAAATTAGTTCCGCTAAATTAATATGGAAGATGACGCGCCCACATACATTAACGGCGACGTTTTCTCCTGTAATTTTAGGAACAGTGGCATCACTTTATGTTGCCAAAATTGATTGGCTTTTATTTATTGCGATGATGCTTGCATGTTTAGCATTGCAAATCGCAACGAATTTATTTAATGAGTACTATGATTTCAAACGTGGATTAGACACTGCTGAATCCGTTGGCATCGGTGGCGGAATTGTCCGTCATGGATTGAAGCCAAAAAATGTGTTAACAGTTGCGCTTTTATTATATGTCGTAGCAGCTTTTATTGGCATTTATATTTGTATGAATAGTAGTTGGTGGTTAGTGGTTATTGGTTTAATTGGAATGGCGGTTGGCTATTTATATACAGGTGGTCCATTACCAATTGCGTACACTCCGTTTGGAGAATTAGTTTCTGGATTGTTAATGGGGACATGTTTTGTACTTATTGCTTTCTTTATTCAAACAAATACGATAACGATTGAAAGTGTATTGATTTCCATTCCAATTGGGATTTTAGTAGGTGCAATCAACATGTCGAATAACATCCGAGATATCGAAGAAGATATTAAAGGTGGAAGAAAGACGTTGGTAATCCTCCTTGGGAGAGAAAAAGCAATAGTAACACTAGCTGTAGCCTTTTTCATTGCTTATTTATGGATTGCGGTGATTGTATTGATGGGTTATATAAGCCCTTGGGCATTAGTTATGTTCCTAGGTTTGAGAAAGCCAATCTCTGCTATTCAAAGTTTCCAAAAAGGAGCAAAGGACCCTGGGTATATGCGCATCGCAATGAAATCAACAGCAATGACAAATACGATTTTTGGCTTCTTATTATCGGCAGGATTATTAATTAGTTATCTGTTTTAGATAAAAAATCTTGTTAAATAACTTAACCCCAATTTCTCAATTTTAATATGGAGAAATTGGGGTTTTTATTTTGACTTTGTTTAATGCTAAAAACAGTTTCATTTGAAATATAAATACCAATAAATTGCAACTTCATCATTTTCAATATCTAAACCTTTATAAACAAGAAAATCAAACCCACCAATTACAAATCCACATTTTTCATAAAATTTACATGCTGCGACATTATTATTTTGCGTTTCAAGCATGATCCCGGGCATGTTGCCTTCTTTTGCCCATCGCTTTGCCTGATCAACCAATCTTTTACCAACTCCGAGTGTACGATATTTTTTATCCACCGTTATATCTTCTATGTAAGCATAGTGATTCCAATTCTTTTTCAATACCATTAATCCAATGATTTGGTTATGTAACAGTGCTATGTAAATGACTTGATTAGGTTTATTTATATATTCATTGTAAGCCAGTTCTTCATTATCATCTTGATTTTGTAAATAACTTTTTTCATAACTTGGAACGTCTTCTACTGTATATTCTATGCGTCTATTTACTTTGGAAAGAGAAAGAATTAACCGAGCATTCACTATAAAACTGTCATCGATCTTCGGGAAATTGTCTAAATCATTTTTTTCTAACTCTCTAATTAAAAGGTTCATCGGAGCACCTCCACATAATAATATTTCTTCTAGTTCTTTATTTGATTCAAATTAATTCCAATTACAAAATTATAATAGAATTTCAATAGTATGGCTAACTCAGTATTTTATCTTTATAACAGTATACTATTATCTTGATATAAAAATTTTGTTTAGAAAGAGTAGTATTTTTTATTTTGGATGTATATCCAGTTTTCAAATTTAACTGTATTAGAGAAAACAATATTTTTCTAAAGAGTGGATGCAGTACGCTATTCTTTAACTAATTTCGACATTATCTGCATTTTATCTTCACCTTCCTCTATTAATCTATTTATTGTAAATATCAACTGGAGTTAATGCTTAGCTGTATAAATAATGAATATGAAAATTAGTAGGGAAAGGATCGAAACATAATGAAAGAATCACAAAATAAGAAAAAAACAAATGTAGGAACTAAGGCAATACTATCTCTAGGGGTTGTTTTAGCAACGACCTTTTTCACATTCTTTTTAATTGGGAAATGGAACTCTATCCCAGCGAAGGGAGTAGCTAATGAAAGTAGTAATCAAGTTAATACGCAACAACAAGAAAAGAAAAAGGAAACACCACCAGCAAAACAGAAAAGACCTGATGGAAAACCGGTAGGAAAGGTTGTTTATTTAACATTCGATGACGGTCCTAGCGAATTAACTGGGAAATTTTTAGATGTACTAAAAGAGCAACATGTTGCTTCGACATTTTTTATGCAAGGTAGCAATTTACAGAATACCGCTTTTCAGGAAAACGTAAAGCGAGCAGTAAAAGAAGGACATTATATTGGTGCTCATAGTATGACACATAATAGTGATAAGTTATACAAAAAAGGACAATTTGTACCGGAGATGAAAGAAACGTTAGCTCTTATCCATAATATTACGGGTACAACTCCTAAACTAGTTCGTCCGCCATATGGATCTGCACCAGGATTAAAGGGCGAGGAAATTCGTAACCAAATTGTAGAAGCAGGAATAAAAGTTTGGGATTGGACGATAGATTCAAATGATTGGAAATTAAAAGGTAATCCACAGCAAATTATAGAGAATGTAAAGCGTACAACAACAGAAGATGTGGAAGTAGTTCTAATGCATGAAAAACCACAAACATTACAAGCGCTTCCTGAAATTATTAAATTTTATAAGGAAAAAGGATATGAATTCGGGGTATACAATGAAGCGGATCATTTTCAACTAAACTTCCAGAAAGATCAACGTCTATAGTATCAAATAAATAAATTAAGAGCATGTTCTGATTCATCTTTCTTCAGGACATGCTTTTTTTGCTTGTTTCTATAAGCTCATTAGTACCAATTTAACAAAGCATCAGTTACAAGTTACTTTATGGATACCTCATTTTAGAATAACTAACTTATAGAAAAAATTGAATAATTTTCATGTGTAAGGAGATTTTAAGAAGGATATAGAGGGGATATTTTCCTTTTGTTTTCTAGATAAATGATTACTTACCCAAAACATTATAGTGGAACGGTTTCTAAAGCTTGTCTGTCAAGAAATCCTAACACTAAAGTTCAAGTATAAAAACATAAACCACTCGATAAATGGGGTAGTATGATGAAAAAACTTAGTAGAAAGCGTTTGAGAAAAGATATTCAGGAACTTGAGAGTGCAAGTATGCTGCTCCATAATAATCAAGAGTGTGAACTCAAGCAGAATGTATCTGCGAATGAAGAAGTTTTGAGACAAGTTTTTGAAAATTGTTCCGATATTGTTTTTCGTCCAATAATCATAGATAGTCAAAATGAAATTCTTTTTATTTATATAGATGGATTAGTCGACACTAAAGTTGTGGAACAAGTTGTTTTGAAACCAATGATGTTCGAAGGTCTGCCTAGTGGAGTAAAGAGTGTGGATTCGGTAGGAGAAATTATACAAAATCAGCTAATTGCGGTTTCTCAAGTAAAGACAATCTCTAAAGTTCGTGAGGTTATAGAAGCAGTATTGAAAGCGAATATCGTCATTTTAACAGAAGGAGAGAGTCAAGCTCTAGTCGCTGATTTAAAAGGTTTTGAAAAACGAGGTATTGAAGAGCCGGCTGCCGAGATCTCTGTTCGTGGCCCTCGGGACGGGTTTACGGAAACAATAAGGGTCAATACGAGCCTGATTCGCCGAAGAATTCGAAGCCAAAAACTAAAAATGGAACCTTATTCGATTGGGGAATTGTCACAGACAGATGTGGTAATTGCCTATATTGAGGGAATTGCACCTGATTCGGTTTTGGATGAAGTTCGCCAAAGGGTAAAGCGAATTCAAATTGATGGAGTGTTGGAGTCAGCTTTCATTGAAGAGTTTATTGAGGACCAACCCTTTTCTCCCTTTCCACAAATTCAAAATACTGAGCGGCCAGATGCGGTTTGTGCAAGTTTATTAGAGGGGAAAGTCGCCATTTTAGTAGATAACACACCTTTCGTTTTGATCGTTCCTATGACATTTTGGACAGGTCTGCAAGCAGCGGAGGATTATTATGAACGCTCCATCTACACAACTTTTGTTCGATGGATTCGTTTAATATTAATTAATATTTCATTATTTCTTCCTTCTCTCTATGTTGCTATTACAACCTTTCATCCTAAATTAATTCCGACAAATTTGCTTATTAGTATTGCAGCTGCGCGAGAAGGCATTCCTTTCCCGGCTGTCATAGAAGCGCTAATGATGGAGTTTTTATTTGAAGGTTTGAGGGAAGCGGGGGTTCGGTTACCAAAACCTGTTGGATCCGCAGTTAGTATTGTCGGAGCACTTGTTATCGGGCAAGCTGCTGTGCAAGCAGGTATTATTTCGGCACCTTTGGTCATTGTTGTGGCGACGACCGGTATTGCGTCATTTGCATTCCCGCGCTACAACTTAGGAACAGCTTACCGGATGTTACGCTTTCCTATGCTGTTATTGGCAGGAATGCTCGGGCTATACGGTGTTGCAATAAGTACCCTTGCGATTTTGATTCATTTAACTAACATTCGTTCTTTTGGCATTCCGTATTTAAGTCCAGTTGCACCTCAGACTCCTCGTGATTTAAAGGATGTTTTTCTCCGAACACCTCGTTGGAATATGACCCACCGCCCAATAATGGTATCTGGTGAAGAGAAAGTCCGTTTTCCAGGTGGACAAAAGCCAGATGAGAAACGGGGAGGGGAAACAGAATGAGCCTGCACAAGGCACTCTGTATGATACTGGTCATTTCTTTATGCTTCTTGACGGGATGTTGGGATCGGACAGAATTAAATGATTTGGCAATAGAATTAGGATGGGGACTTGATCAAGCGAAGAATAATAAGATTGAAATTAGTGCTCAGTTTATTATTCCATCAAAAATGGGAATGGGACAGAGCGGAAGAAGTAATGCAGGAAAAGCGTTTTTTACAGAATCGGGAACGGGAAAGGATACACATGAAGCTATACAAATGATGCAAACAAAAATGTCGAGAGAAATTTTTCGAGGGCACCAGCGTGTAATATTGATTGGAGAAAAAATGGCTAAAAGTGGTCTTGCTCCAGTTTTAGATGCATATAGCCGCGATCCTGATATTCGATTACGAGTAGGTGTGTTCGTCATAAAAGGGAATACTGCAAAAGATTTTCTGAAAGCGTCCATCCCTTTAGAGTCTATCCCGGCACTTGGGGCACTTAAAGAGCATATGCAAATAGAGGCAGCGGGAGATATGTCTTTATTAAATTTTCTTATTGCTGGTACGAGTGATGGAATCACCCCGATTTTGCCCGTTATTAAACTAAATGTGTCTCATGAAAAAGGTAAAACCGTGGTCAAAGGATTTCAAATTGTAGGCGGTGCTATATTTAACAACGATTTCAAATTGGTAGGATACTTGAACATGCAGGAATGGTTAACTACTCTTTGGATAGTGAATCGTTTAAGTAAACAGACAGTTACAGCAACGGCCTCTAAAGGAAATGGTAGTGCAAGTTTATATATGACAAAGATCAATAGAAAAATCATACCTACTATACAAGGGGACACAATTAAGTGTGACATTGTTTTTTCTGGTGAAGGAACAATTCAGGAGAACAATACGAATTTAGATCTTTCGCAGCCAAAAAATCTTACTCTTTTAGAACATGTATTGGAAAAACAGTCCGAAAAGGAAGCTCTCCAAACTATTAAAAAGGTTCAAAAACAATACGGAACCGATATCTTTGGATTTGGAGAAGCCATTCATCAAAAATATCCATCCGAATGGAAAGGGTTAAAAAAGAATTGGAGTAAACAATTTCGAAAAGTGGAGGTTTCTGTTCATACAAAGCTTACTATTCGGCGAGTAGGACTGACTGGACCACCGTTGCAGTTGAAGAAAAATGAAATGAAAAAATAAGGAGGAATATAGAGTGTGAGAAATTCGATGAAAATCTCTGGCAGGCAAATCTTTTGGATGATGTTCACATTTGAAGTGGGACAATCACTCCTTCTAGTTATTCCAGCGACGATTCGTACTGTCAAACAAGATGCGTGGATCTCGATTTTGATTGCAGGAGTGATAGGGGTTGCTCTTACTTTTTTGGCAACTACACTTGGTTCGCTTTATCCGAAACAAACTCTCATTGAATTTAGTCAAACTATTCTTGGTAAATGGCTAGGAAAGCTACTGATGATTCCTTACTTCTTTGGGTGGTACATGATAATTTGGATAACCGTCCGTGAATTTGGTGAATTCATTATTATCGCTTTGTTTCATAATACACCTTTGTGGGTCATTGTCTTTACTGCGATGTTATTGCTCATTTTTATCATTTACCAAGGAGGGGTGGAAGGTATTGGACGTTTAAGTGAAATCATAGGGCCAATTGTACTTTTAATGATAACGTTTATAATCATTTTGAATGTTGGCAATATGAATTGGGATTATATGCGGCCTATTTATCACGATTCTGGCTGGCTTCCCATCCTTAAAGGTTCCTATACCCCTGTAGCCGCATTTTTTGGAGAGGCTGTTATGATGATGATGTTCGTTTTCTTTATGGATAAACCAGAGCAAGCGCCATCAAGGGCGATGTTGGGGGTAGGATTAGCCGTTTTCATGGTAACAATCGGAACATTAGCGGTCATTTTAACATTCGGTCCGAATTTATCTTCAAGTTTTTTGTATCCGGTTTACGATTTGAGCCGATACATATCTGTCATGGAGTTCATTCAAAATGTGGATATTTTGATAGTTATTATTTGGTTTTTTAGTATTTTTGTGAAATTGGCGTTATACATGTTTATCGCTTGTTATGGAACAGCACAAATATTTCATTTGAAGGATTGGCGAAAAGTAGCGTTAGTTCTTGCTCCTATTTCGTTCATCATAGCTGTGTCAGTTAAAAATATCCAAACATTTACCCATTATTACTACATATTTTTCGTAATTCCAATTGCATTTCCCGTTTATGAGCTAGGGATTCCTTTACTGTTATTGGTGGTTGGCAAAATTCGAAGGAAATATGCATAAGCCCAATCGGTAATATATTTGGAGGACAGGTATACTTTTAGTTTTTTGACTAATATAAAAAGAGAAAAATCCTACTTATAAGTGTAGGATTTTTCGTTTGTATATTACGTTACAAGAGTTTTCTTATTTTCTCCGGAATGTCCTTTTTAGAAATGTATGCAACAGAGTCTTTATAGTAAGAGTATTATGTTGGAGATAATCAAAAAAACGTATATTGCAATATAAAAATTCACTTTAATACTAAAGGATACATGACAACGATTCCTATAAATTCTTCTCAATAATTGAAAATAAAATCAATCCAGATTATTATATTGTTATTGTAATTACATTTTATTGAAGGAGGATACAAAGATGAAAAACTCAAAAGGCTCTATTGAATCAGAGATAAGCAAAGCAATTACTCACTGGGAAAAGGACTACCTAGGACGCGGGTCTATATCCGTTAAGACAGATATATTACGGGATATGATTATCGTAAATTTACAAGGTGTTTTAACGCCGGCTGAATATACGGTTTGTGAAACAAAAGACGGTATGCTAACGATAAAGAAAAATCGTTCGGAGCTAGTTGAATCTGGAATTGATGATCTGAAAGAGATTATACTAGAATTAACTGGAGAAAAAGTGAAAAGCTTTCATACGGATATAAGCTCCCGTACAGGCGAACGAGTAATGATTTTTAAATTGCTTCATAATCTTGAGGAGAAATTTTAAAAATACCTTAAGGTTAGTGGAAGGATTAAGAAACCTACAAGTTTTGCACTTTATTAACAGGCTAATAATTAAAAACTTGAAGTTATTTAGGTATAATAAATCTTAATTCTAATAACTCTTAAAAAACGGATAAAGAAATTGACAAACTGCTTAATATGGTTTATCTTATAATTGTTTTAAAAAATTGATAGATGCTCATTTTAACAGTTTGCTATAATTAAGGCTTTAGCATTTTTTTAATATGTAATATTGACTAAATGAAAAAGTTTCTTAATTAAAAGATAGCTTATAACATAAATTGATATATTGATTGCATAGTCTAGGAGATCAGAAATATACATTTCTTTTTAACAGGAGTAATACATACATTATTATCCTCTATAAAATGGGAGCTCTTCAAAAAACTTTATTGAAGTTAGTTGAAGGGAAACCGACAATCTCCATAATTCAATGATGATATAAAATCATTGAATTATGGAAGTTGTCGGTTTTTTTTATGGGAAAAAACGATGTACTAAAAAGAGTGAATGAAACTTGAAATTAAAGAACTATCTTACTTAAAAGGAATTTTTATAGGTTATTTTCGTTTGGAAGGGAGTATTGTACATGTTAATTTCGCTGAGTTCATCAACACTGTTAACATTATTTTTTATGGCGCTTAGCGCTTCTTGGCTAAGTGGATTATTGTTTTTACATGCAAGGATACCTTTACGTTTTGTTCATATCCATATTGGTATCGCTGCATTGCCTTCATTGGTTTCTTTACTCGCACTTGTTAATCACAATGAAGATAGAGTTGTAGGGCCTTGGCATCTAGATACTTTAGCTTGGTTCATGGCTTTCTTTGTTCTTACAATTGGTTTAATCATTCAGCGTTTTTCTATACGTTACTTACTGGGAGATCGCTCATATCGAAAATACTTTGCACTTTTTACATTTACTACAGGTGTATCTTCAGTCGCATGGTTAAGTAATGATCTTCGTTTCATGATTATTTGTTGGGGAGCAACTCTTATAGGATTGGTTCTACTCATAGGGCTAAATAAAGGTTGGAAAGTAGTTAGTGAAGCAACAAAAATTTCTAGTTATTTATTTACAATAAGCTGGATCGCCTTGCTATCAGCTATCATTTGGCTTTTTCAAGGCACTGGACAGTGGCAATTAACATCAGTTTTAACGAATGAAAATGTAGCTCAATTTGGAACGTTGGAGAAAACAGGAATTAACTTATTGATTATAGTAGCTGTGATGATTCCAGCAGCACAATGGCCTTTTCAAAGATGGTTAATTGAGTCAGCTGTAGCTCCAACTCCTGTGTCTGCTATTATGCATGCTGGTTTAGTAAATGCTGGCGGTATCATGTTAACTAGATTTTCACCTCTTTTTCATGATGATATTGCACAAATCATTTTACTAATTTTCTCAAGTATTTCTATCTTAATCGGAACAGGAATTAGCCTAGTTCAAGTTGATTATAAACGTCAGCTAGTGGGATCAACTATTGCACAAATGGGGTTTATGCTTATTCAATGCGCATTAGGAGCCTATTTAGCGGCTGTTATTCATTTGATTTTACATGGTTTGTTTAAAGCTACACTGTTTTTACAAGCTGGTTCTTCCGTGCAACGTTTTGGGGCAGTGAAGCAGTCTAATGAAAAGATATCTGATTTATGGATTATGGTCGGACGTGTTTTCGGATTATTTATAGCGATTGCTTTTTGGTTTACGACTTCTGGAGAAGGGTATGAATTAGTTAGTGCGTTCATCTTAGGGTGGTCATTATACTTTTCATGGAAACAGCTTGTTGTTTTTGGAGAGGGAAGAATGGGACGAATTGTTGGCGTATTTATTTTAGCTGGTTTTTCTCTCATTTATTTTACCGTTCATAATTCTCTTTACAAATGGTTGCATACTGACATGTATCAAAGTGTTCAACCTTCAGCTCCAGCTGTTATCTTTGTTATATGTATTTTACTATTTAGTAGTGCTATTAGTACTTTCGTTACTCGTAATCAATCTTCTACTTTATTCGCTGTACTTTATCTTTGGTTAGTTCGAGTAGGTGAGGCGAGAAGAAAGTCAGTAGAAAGTCACCCAGGCTATCTGAAACATTATGTATCAAAGGGAGGTAATTCGTGATGAGCATATTGTCAATATTAAAGAAAGATACAAATATTGATATGCAAGAAAATAATATAAATGATTTAGTTGCATCTGCTAGCCGAGTGATTGCACCACTTTGGCCTATCTCTACGTTTGCAGCTCACCACCCTTGGATGGGACTTGAAAAACAATCATTTGAACAAGTTGCAGATTGGTTAAAAGAAATTCGTAATGTGGATATATATCCGAGTGCTGCTATGATTCATTCGGCAAAGGCAAAAGGGGAGATTGAGGAATCATTTTTACAAAGTGGCTTGTCTCGTTGGCTTGATTCACAATCTTTTCATATCCCGCGAAAGAAAGTGGAGCAGTTTTGCCAAGTAGCTTTAAAATTAGAGGAATTACCTTCTAGTCTATTATCATTGCCAGAAGTAAATAAACTGGCAGAAGAAATGAGTTATATAAATACAGAGAGTATGAAAGACTCTTCTTTGCAACCTGTAAGTTCACTTATAGAGAACCAAAAGGGTGAAAACCTATCTGATATTCTTAATTATCATATCATTAAATGGTGTAAATTATATCTTGATGACTCCGGATCAAGTTGGACGATGCCAAATCGAGAGAAAGGTTTTTATCGTGCATGGCAACACCTTATTAAATTTGATCCAGCGCTCAGTAAAAATGAGCGTAAAGTTTTAAAAGATTGGCCACAAGATGCCCAAGTAGCTTTAGCGAGAGCATTATCTGAACTAGGAATTTCTGAATCTAACATACAAGCTTACCTTGAAGGGCACTTACTTTCTTTGCCTGGGTGGGCAGGAATGATACGATGGCGCTCACAACAATCAATTCAGGAACAGGAACTCCTAATAGAATATTTAGCAGTTCGAATTTCTATGGAGCTGGCTATTACAAAGCCTTATTTACCTTTAAAAAATCAAAAGGTTGAGAAAAAAGTTGCAATCGTCCCGCTTATAGCTTCTTGGATCTATTGGGGGAATATTTCAACACGGGAATGGTTACAAATGCCTGCTGCTGAACAAAGTGAATTATTAGTATTCGCTTATCGTTTTGATGAAAATATTCGTAGGAAACTTTGGCTGGAAGCTTGGGAACAGACGCATGCAGAGCAATTAAGGAAGAAGATTGCTTCTAAACAACGTGCAACTAATGATAAAAAGCATGTATTAGCTCAATTAGCATTCTGTATTGATGTACGTTCAGAACCGTTTCGTCGCCACCTTGAAAAATTAGGTCCGTTTGAAACATTTGGAATAGCTGGTTTCTTTGGATTACCAATTGCAACTAGTGAACTAGGTAGTAATAACAACCATCCTTCTTTGCCAGTTATACTCAAACCGAAACATCAAATAAAAGAGCTCACAAATGAAAATGAACTTAAATCTTATGAGCAACGTAAGAGGGTAGGCAGTTCGGTACGTTATACATTTAAAACGATGAAACAGAACGTACTGACGAGTATGGCGCTACCTGAGTTAAGTGGTCCTTTATTTGGTCTACAAATGGTGACAAGAAGCTTTGTCCCAAGAGGAGTTGGTGGTTTCATTCGTAACCTTCGTAAAACTATGTTACAAAAACCTGATACAACATTCTCCCTTAATCATGTTCATGACACAAAAGGTGAGATACCTATTGGTTTTACGAAAGAAGAAAAAGTGAATTATGTGCGTCAAGCTTTAAAAATGGTGGGACTGACAGAAAAATTTGCTCCTTTAGTTGTAATGTGCGGACATAGTAGTCAAAGTACGAACAATCCTTATGCGGCAGCACTTGAGTGTGGTGCTTGTGGCGGAGCAGCAGGAGGATTCAATGCAAGAGTTTTTGCGACTTTATGTAATCTTCCAGAAGTGAGAGAGGCGTTGTTTGCTGAAGGTATTAAAATTCCTGAGGATACCATTTTTGCAGCAGCTGAACATAAAACAACAGTGGACGAATTGGAATGGATTTACGTCCCAAAACTTTCGAAAACTGCGCAAGAAGCGTTTGATTGTATTGAGACGATTATGCCAAATGTGAGCCAACATGCAAATAGAGAACGTTTAACGCAATTACCTAATTTTAAAACGAAAATAAAAAATCCGAGTAAAGAGGCACATCGATTTGCAGAAGATTGGAGTGAAATACGTCCAGAATGGGGATTAGCCCGTAATGCATCTTTTATTATCGGACAGCGTGAATTAACTCAAGATTGTGACTTAGAAGGTAGGGCTTTCCTTCATAATTATGATTGGAAACAGGATGAAAGTGGGGATATATTAGCTAACATTATTGCAGGACCAGGAACAGTTGCGCAGTGGATAAATCTACAATATTACGCATCAACTGTAGCTCCTCATTATTATGGTAGTGGAAATAAAACAACCCAAACCGTAACGGCGGGTCTCGGTGTTATGCAAGGGAATGCTAGTGATCTGTTGCCAGGCTTACCTTGGCAATCGGTTATGCAGTCAGATAGTGAGACGTATCATTCACCACTTCGTTTACTAATTGTCATTCAAGCACCTATTGAATATATAGAACGTTTGTTAAATAATGATTTCACATTTCAAGAAAAAGTTCAAAATGGATGGGTTAGACTTGCAAGTGTTGATCCAGAGGGACGCTGGAAAAACTGGTAACAATTATTATTGTTACTAGCTTAAAAGTTTCATAAATACAATAATGAAGAAGGAGTGCTCCATATGAATTCAAAGAATAAAAAAGTTTTATTATTAACAGACATTGAACACGGAATAGAGCCTAGCATCCAACAAGTAACTAACATTCAACAAGAAAACATGTTGACTATACACAGCTATGATTCTGTAATTGTACATCCTTATGGAGATATAATGAGATCTATTATTATTGCTATTTATCAAGAAAATGTTGAAGAAATTTTTGTTGTAGGAATAGAGGATAAAGAAACTTCTCCAGTTAATCTACAAATTCAACGTGATTTCATAAAAAATAACAGGGAACTAGACTATCTCTTTGAAAATTGCATGCCTGAATTTTCAAGTGGTAGCCTCGATGAATGGCTAAGTGGAAAAGAAAATGTTAGTGAAAATATTGAGAAGAGTATAGATATGATTTGTCATCATCCACTAGTACCGTCTGATGTTAAAGTTCATGGTTTCAAGATTGATAGAATAGGGGAAAAAGAAACGGTTGTTAAAATTCCTACTAATAAAATAGTTGAAAAAGTTAACTAATTTATTAAAGACAAATAAATTCTTATGTATAAATTGCTGTTGTATAATAAATTTTATTATGTTTTAAGAATCAGAAGAGGTAGCCATGCAAAATAAAATTATCGTTATGTTTCAAAAAGATTTTCGTTTATATGATAACCCAGCGCTATTTGAGGCTGTTCAGTCCGGTGAGGTTCTTCCGGTATATGTACAAGATGAAGATTTTTTAATGGGGGAGGCGTCAAAGTGGTGGTTGCACCATGCTGTAATAGATGTAAAGAAGCAACTTGAGGCATTGGGCTCTACTTTAATAATTCGTAAAGGACGTACGGAGGAAGAAATACTTTCTCTCATAGAACAATTAGATATAACGGCTGTATATTGGAATATTTGCTATGATCCGGACAGATTACAATCTAATCAAAAAATGAAAATGATGTTAGAAGATAAAGGTATTATTTGTAAGGAATTTAATTCGCATTTATTATTAGAACCGTGGATTATAAAAAAGAAGGACAACACTGAATATAAGGTGTTTACGCCTTTTTACAATACATTTCAAAAGCAGGTAATACCTAAACCTATTAGCAAAGTGCAGAGTATAAAATGGGGAAGCTCTTTACCAGCAAGCTTATCTGTTTCAGAATTACACTTGCTGCCAACTATACCGTGGACATCTCATATTGAATCAATATGGGAGCCTACAGAGGAAGGGGCATACAAAACATTCAAGAAATTTTTCTCTAGCAAATTAGCCTCTTATAGTGAAGGAAGAGATTTTCCAAATCAAAATGCTCATTCGATGTTGGCGCCATATCTTTCATTTGGCCAAATATCAGTGAAGTTAATGTATCGTTACTTAATAAATAAAAGTACCGAAAGACAATGTAGTCTTTTTGAAAAACAAGTGAATAGTTTTATACGCCAATTAATTTGGCGAGAGTTTTCTTATTATTTGCTATATCACTATCCGTTTACAGTATATAAACCTCTTAATAAAAACTTTGAACATTTTCCGTGGAATAAGGAAGAGGAGTTATTAAGAGTATGGCAAAAAGGTGAAACTGGTTATCCGTTTATTGACGCGGGAATGCGGGAGCTTTGGCAAACAGGTTTTATGCATAATCGGACAAGAATGGCTGTAGCCTCTTTTCTTGTAAAGCATTTGTTAATTCCGTGGCAAGAAGGAGCAAAATGGTTTATGGATACACTACTAGATGCTGATATTGCAAATAATACAATGGGATGGCAATGGGTTGCTGGAAGTGGAGCAGATGCATCACCGTACTTTCGTATTTTTAATCCTATCACACAAGGAGAAAAGTTTGATAAAAATGGAGAGTATATAAGAAAATGGGTACCAGAATTAAGAGATATACCGAATAAGTATATACATAAACCTTGGGAAGCACCTGAGCATATTTTACAAAAGGCCAATATAAAGCTTGGTAATACATATCCTTTGCCAGTCGTTGATCATAAGGCAGCAAGAGAGAGAGCACTGTGTGCATATAAAAGTATGAAAGAGTTCGTATAAAATAGATTAAACGATATGTATTTGAAATTTAAATATTAGAAATTTATCCATTACAAGGGCATACTAATCATATAAAGTTTCTATAATCTTCTAGTAAAAAGGAGAATGTTTATGAAAAAATCTAGTATTATAGTATTTTTACTAACATATAGTTTGTTTTATGTTTCTAGTGTTTTATTCCCTATTGATCGTACTTGGTATGATGCGTTAGAAAAGCCGTCTTGGACACCTCCTGGTATAACAATCGGAATGATATGGGCTGTATTATTTGGACTTATTGCATTATCAGTTGCAATTATTTACAACAACTATGGATTTAAGCCAAAAACATTTTGGTTTGTATTCCTTTTAAATTATATATTCAATCAAGCATTCAGCTATTTTCAATTTAGCCAAAAGAATTTGTTTTTAGCAACAGTAGATTGTTTACTAGTCGCTATTACTACGTTACTTCTCATTATGTTTTCTTCCAATTTATCTAAAGTATCGGCATGGTTGCTAATCCCTTATTTTTTATGGTCTGCATTTGCTACATATTTATCTTGGACAATTTATAGTTTAAATTAAAGACGGAACTAAAAATTTGAGCACAATAAAAATGCTCGAGTTTTTATGTTTATTAATGATAATCTAAAGTATAGAATATATACATCTTAGGGAGGTCATACATATGAAGAAATGGATGAAAATTGTTCTGTACTCTTTACTTGGTATTTTACTTATAGGGAGTATTACTTTTTTTACTTGGTCCCAGTTTACTTACAAACCAACGAAAGAGGCTTTGTCGTTAGTGGATGATAAAAAAGATGAAGATAATATAGTTTTTGGACAGAAAGATGCTAAAATAGGGGTTATTTTTTATCAAGGTGCTAAAGTAGAAGCTGAAGCTTATAGTTACTTAGGAGAAGCTCTTGCAAAAGATGGGCATTTTGTAGTAATGCCTAAGTTACCATTAAACTTAGCGATACTTGGAATCAATGCGGTAGATAGTGTAATTGAACAGTACCCTGAAGTTCAAAAATGGTACGTTGCTGGACATTCAATGGGCGGAGCTATGATTTCTAAGTATGCCTTTCAGAATGAAGACAAGGTAGATGGGATCATTTTCTTAGGCTCTTATCCTGCAGATGATTTCTCTACAAAATCGATTCCAATGTTATCTATTTATGGAGAAGTAGATGCTTTAGCAACTGTAGAAAAAATAGAGAACAATAAAAAGTTAATGTCAAAGAATACAACTATGCACATGATAAAAGGCGGAAACCATGCTCATTTTGGCATGTATGGTGAGCAAAAAGGTGATAATGCAAGCTTAATTACGTCAAAAGCACAACGGGATGAAACAGTTAAAGTAATTGAAGAATGGTTGTTAAAACAATGATAACGAACTTAATAAATCGATCGAAAGAATTCTCCAAACGGTAGATGGGAGCGATAATAAAGAGCCAACTCGTACGAATTGGCTCTTTTATTTCTTTGCTATCTCCAATTGTCCCCTTATTTTCTCTGGAATGTCCTTTTCAGAAATAATATCGTAGGAATAGACATACTTACCTTTCACATGAATTTTTAAGTAAATTTTTCTTGTAAAATCATTAGGCGTGTTCGTTCCAACTTTATATTCTTTTTCATTGCTTAATTCATCAACACCTTTTAGTGAGTACATAGCTCTTCCTTTATGATGATAATCTGGAACACCATATCCTTTCGCAACGGCATATACATTCTTTTCTTCAGCAATCGGATTAAATCTGTCTAAATCTCCGCGTAATATGAAAGGTAGTAAGTATATAGGGAGGCCTATTCCTAGTATGCAAATTACAAATTTCTTCATGATCGTTTCTCCTCTTGTTCATTTACATGATTCAGTATAGAAAAAAATTCTTATAAATATAGAGGGAAATTCCTTAAGGTTTTCTTAATAAAGTTTAACCGTGTGAAAAAAGACTAACTTGAGCAGTAAGCTTACGGAATGAATAGCCAAATAACCTGTTTTCTTTATTTTTTGAGGATAGGTTATTAGGTTTTATATTGGTATGAGTGAATTAAGAAATAAGTGAGATTTAGGAAATAGAATAAATTTATTTTACAGTAATAAGAGAATTAACTAAATAAATGAGAGTGAGAACAATTAAAGAAAGCATCTAGTGGGGTGCTTTTTTCTTTTGAAACAGAGAATCTCATGGGTCATTTACATGTAAATTAGTGCTGTGCTTCTAAGTCCTTGGAAAATCCAACAATAAAAAAAGAGGGGGAGGGCATTTTTTATTGAAGTTTGTTAATGATAGATTTTTAATTAGTTAGGGGGGATCGTAAAATAGATTATTAATCTCTTTGATAATTTTTATTTTCCTTATAGTTGGCATACTGTATTAGAAATTTTAAATTTTGAAAGGAGAATCAATAAGTATGGGTAAGAAAAGAAGAACAAGTAATAAGTTATTACTTGTTAGTGCGATTTTTTCAATAACAATTCCCTCAGTCTCATATGCGGAGGAAGTAATTTTACCTGAAAATTTTACGAGTTCTTCAAGTTTGTATGAGGGACGGAATACGGAAGTATTGAAAACAGGCTTATATCCTGATACATATAATTATCCGTTTAACCATCAATTTATTTCGAAATTAAAGGAAGCAAACACAACTATAAAAAAAGTAGAAAATAGTGATGATGAAAATCCTATTATATCTACTACTCTTTCATTTATTCGCCATATGAATAGTGAAGATTATAAATCTGCATTTGATTTAACCTCAAGGTCATTACAGAAAATAATATCCGAAGAATGGCTGAAGAGCTATTGGGAGGGACTCCCAGTTCAATTACAAGCAGGTTCTTTTATAGAAATTGGAGAGGTTACACAAAAAGAGACAAATCCTGTTCATACAAATGTGGAGATTCAATTAGTTTTTGAAAAAATGACTGTACCTTTACTAATTAAACTAGATCCATCTGGAAAAATAGACGATTTTCAACTCAGCATGTCGTTTAGTCCTGTTGCTGAGCGTCCGTCATATAGTAAGCCTGAATCATTTGTTGATAAAGAAGTAGTAGTTGGAAGTGGTGCATTTCCATTACCAGGAACATTGTCGGTTCCAAAAGGAAATGGTCCTTTTCCAGCGGTTATTCTTGTTCAAGGATCAGGAGCAACTGATCAGGATGAAACAGCGTTTGCTTTAAAACCGTTTCGCGATTTAGCTGAAGGTCTTGCATCGAAGGGAATTGCTGTCCTTCGCTATAATAAAAGAACTTATGAACATGGGTTGAAAACACAATTTAGTCCCTTTTATACAGTTGATAAAGAGACAACAGATGATGCTCTTCTTGTAACTCAATTTCTTAAAAATGAGCCTCTAATAAATAAAAATCAAATTTATATTTTGGGTCATAGTCAAGGTGGAATGATGCTTCCGAAAATGATTGAAAAAGACCAAAATAATAATATTGCTGGGGCAATTGTAATGGGTGGGCCAGCTCGTACGATCCAAGACGTTGTTTTAGATCAATTTGAGTACCTTTTTTCTATTGGAGCAATGAATCTAGATGAATATAAATTCTACAAAGCACAATTTGAATTATTAAATGATCCAAATTTCTCTAGTCAGAATCCCCCAAAAGATTTTTACTTAGGATCAGCAATATTTTGGGATTCTATCCGAAAAATTAAAGCAGCCGAAATGTCAAAAGAACAAAAGACACCGCTTCTTATTATTCAAGGGGAAAGAGACTATCAAGTTCAATCAAAAATCGAAATTCCTCTTTGGAAAGAACAATTAAAAGAACGAGATAACGTCGATTATCGACTATATCCGAAGTTAAATCATTTCTTTACAGAAGGTGATGGAGAAATAAGTAAACCGGATGAATATTATAGTCCTGCTAATATCCCTGAGTATGTTATAAATGACATTGCTGCTTGGGTGCAAGGAAGATCGCAATTAAATTAGCAACTATATGTTTTAATAAAGACTTTCTTTCTGTAATCAAAATAGAAATATTTTTATTAGGTTATATGTTTTTTTTTAGCACTCTTTGAAAAGGAGTGCTTTTTTATTTTTCTATGATTTCTATAAAACAATGTGCTTACCTTCCAAACAAATCGTTATTTGGAGCGCTTTTATCAAAGCAAAGTTCTTGTGACATTTCTTTGATATTAAAAACATGAATAACCTATTGTGTAAAATTTTTCGAAAATTTAGGTTTAACATCTTTAAAATAGGTGTATTACATATTACATAACAACTAAATAAAAAAATAAAAAATCTAAAGGAGGAAAAATACAATGCACAAGAATGAAAGAAAACCGGTGGTTCATGAATATGAAAATGAACAGGAAGTAGTTATGAAAGTAAAAGAGCTAGAATTGCAAGGGATTCACCAAGATGACATGTATGTCTTAACACATGAAAAACATCTAACAAAAAAGATTGCGGATGATACAAACACAAATACGATTGGAGTAAAAGAACAAGGATTGGGAACAAGTATTATCAACTTTTTCTCCAAAAAAGGGGACGAACTTCGAAATCAAATGGAAGAAATGGGATTGTCGAAGGAGGAAGCTAACTTATATGAAGAAAAACTAGATCAAGGGAGGATTTTACTCCTAGTAACAGCTGAAACACCAATGGCGAGTGATAGGAAGTCGCAAACCTATCATTCTCTCTAATAGATTGCAATAGGTAAGGTAATTATTTTAAGTTGTAGCATTGAAGAAAATAAAAGTAGAGAAGGGTGAGAAAAATGAAACATACAATATTTAAATATGCTGTGATTGGGATTACGACCGGAGTCATCGTCTCCCTATTAAAAAAAGAAAATCGGAAAGCTATACAAACAAAAGGAAAAAGCGTAAAAGAAAAACTACAAGAAGGAAACATAAAGGAAACATTGGAGAAGGTAACTGAGACAAGTAAACAATTCTCTGCAACTGCAGCTAATGTTGCAAAACAAACATTACCACAATTGCTTACAGCCACACCAGTTGTCATTTCTACCATTAAAGACTTAACAGAAAACGAAAGTAACAAAAAGAAAAAAGATGAAAAGGATTACGAAATAAATGAAAATAGTAGGAACCTAGACGGAGAAAAAACGAAAAATGAAAAGAAATATGTGAAAGAAGGGAAAGAAGAGAGTGCCTAGATTTAATTCTTAAAAGAGAAAGTGAGGAAAAAAGTATGAAATCTCTGTATGCAATTGATGTAGGAATTGGCTTTACCAAGCGGGCATATCGACAGGATGTAGATTCTGAGATGACGATTAAGAGTGAAGCTTCCACACTAGCCCCTGTACCTAATCATACTGACAGTGAAGATTTAACAAAGGTGAGTTTTATAGACTTAGACTTTGCATACTACATGGGAAATGAAGCACATCAATCTGACGCTTCATTGCTTCCTCCATTTAATGAAGAAATAGAAAATTATTATGAAAGCGAACGTTTTAAACAACAAATATTTGGTTGCATTGCAAAGGATTATAAAGAAAATGTCGTGTTACCTTTAGTTGTTACCGGGCTTCCAGTCACTTGTTTTGGTAGTCAGCACGAGCAATTACAACATGCACTAAAAAAAGAAACTTCCGTGCAAATTGATGGGAAATTTATTAATATTACGGTGGAAAATGCTTTGATTCTTCAGCAACCAGTCGCTTTACATGCCTATTTCTTAAAAGAGGGAATTATTCAGGAACAAGATCGCATCTTAATTATTGATGGTGGATTTCGTACATTAGAAATGGCAGATATGAAACAGAATCTCATTTTAAATCATTATGAGACGGAACTAGGATGTAGCAAGCCTTTGAAAAATATTAAGAATATCCTGCAGAATCATGCGGGTGAAAGTAATCAATTGCATATTAACGACATGCCAAAAATATTAGAAAAAGGATATGGAGATCGAGACGAAAATTATGAGACAAGTCAGGTTCATACTTTGATTCAAAAAGAGTTGGATGCACACTTCCAAGACGTCATACGTGTATTACAAGAACAATTTACGTTAGAACAGTATGATACTATCATTTGGACAGGAGGAATAGTAGATCTCCACAAAAAACGAATTGAAAAAATGCAAAGTGAAATTGCTTCTTTCCGTATGGTAGACGCTTCGAAAGAGGCTGCACTTCATGGATACTACATTATTGGGAGTCAAGTATTTGACGACATCACCAATCAATCTGCATATGAATCCAAATTATAATAACGACTGAAATGGAGTTCATTGAATAGACGTGCCAAATTATGTAGCTTCTTTTCCACATATAATAAATTCTTTATAAGAAAAGATAAAAAGTGCTTGTATAGAGGAAATGTTTAAAATTGAAAATAAAAATAACTAATATATAGGGGGTCTTCCTTTTAAAAGAATAAGACCTCCTATGTCATTTATTTTGTAATTTAGATGATCTAAAAACTTTTCCTTCAAGACATGAATACCTACATACAAATTTCGTATTACGGATATGATTCGATCAAACATAAAACTATTTAGAAAGGAAGAATAATATGGAATGCATAAAAATGACGAAATGGAGTTGGTATCATGTGAAAACTAGTAAGCTTGAAAAACTTTCTTCTATAATCCCCCGTGATGTAACATCTTATTTCTCTCAATTTGTAAAGAAAATAAATTCTCCCTGTGAAAATGGATTATATGTTTATACGTTATCACCAAGCCAAACTTGTGTATATGGTTCGTTTTTATATGATCAAGATAAAAAGGACGCCAAAATTCAAAAATTTCTTCATTATTTTGTAGCTCATGGAATACTGATAACGGTCCAAGAAAAAGAGGAAGAGGATTTTCAAGAATTAATACATAATTTCCCTATGGGTACAAAAAATTGTAATAGTTCTGCTGAAGGATTATGTGCTATCTTATCAATGTTTATATCTCATTATTTGCGAAAGGTTGACTACTTTGAAAACAATTTCAGAAATGTATTATGGGATTTTTATCATCATAATAACATAGCAGTTTTAGAAAGGATTTATCATATTCGTCATGAATTATTTATGAACACACATGTGTTTCGCTTAATACAGGAAGTGTTACAAGGCTTGGAGGAAGCTTGGTTAGAAAACTTAACAAACACCCTTTGTTATAAACAAACACACGTAAAATTAGAGCGTGGATTACAACTTGTTAAAGAGTACCAAGAAGAATTAGACACGATGATTCATTTACAAGAAGTTGTTTCTTCTCATCGTGGGAATGAAATTATGAAAGCTCTTACTGTATTAACTGCTGTGAGTACGCCTTTGACAGCTTTAGGAGCATTATGGGGAATGAATTTTAAATACATGCCTGAACTAGAATGGAAATATAGCTATTTAATCGCTCTCTTATTTATTATTTTCACAACGGTAGGTATGTATATGTATATGCGATTCAAAGGGTGGACAGGTGATTTATTACGAGTAAAGAAAAAGAAATCTTTTTTTAAATCTAATTAGTCCTGTTTATAAAAAATATGATAGATATATAGTTAATAATATTTATTAATTGGGGTAGTGCCACATGCCCATCAACCTAAGGAAAGCAAATACCCCAAAACGAGAAAATTGACATTTCCAGATGAAAATGTACAATTTTTTTGTTTTGGGGATGCTTCAAAATATTAGTTTGATAGCAATGTGTCTCTATCCATATAGGTTCGTGAATTACGGTACTATGACCATATCGTACAGCTAGTTGAGTGTTCAAATGTTTTTGGTCAAAGCTTTTCTCCTAATATCATATGAACTCACTTCATCACTCCATAATTTTTAGGTAGTGAACGATTTTAGATTACCTAAAATCACTATGATATCCTAAATAATATTTAAAAAGCTAAGTCCATACATCGCAGCAACTGTAAAAATGACTGTCCATACTGCTAGACTGACCGTCATCCAACTTATGACGTGTGTCCGGTTAGATCCAAATGTTAAAGCTAATACGGCTGCAATATCAGTTCCTACGAGAATTGGAGCTAGAAGAGCCAAACCTGGAATACCATATCGATCCCATATTTTTCTTGATCGGGTTTCTTTTTTAGAAGGTGTTGTTATACCTTTTTTTTGTTTTCTTGCTGCTTGCCATTTTGCATACTGTTTAAAGAAAAAACCGAGTAATAGAACCAAGATAAGATTTCCTGCAAATGCTGTTACTCCTACTGCGAATGGTTGTAATCCCCATGCGATACCAAGTGGTACAACAATTGATACATCCATCCATGGGGCAAATGCTAAAAGAAATAACACTACATATTGCCATAATGCCCCCGCATTTTGAGCCCACTCCACCATATTGTTTCATCCCCTTTGTTAAATACGATTTAAAATAAAAATAGTGGTTAACCAATAGACAATATATTGACCTGCACCTAGTAAACCAATGCACAATAATGGAACAAAATTATGTTGAGAAAAGAGAAAGCAAATCCCTGCCGTTACTGGAAGCGCAATACTATAGTAAATATACACATTTCGGCAAGCCTTATAGGTTACCCACTGCTGCCCTTCATCTATTTCACGAAATTCGGATGGTATAAAACCAAATAGCCTAATCTTATCATGAGGATTCTTTCGGTTATAAATCCTTGTGAGAATGAGCCATAAAAAAGTAACCGTCACTAAAATCCCGAAACATAACTTAGCTAAAATGACTTGTGTATTCATAAGAGAAAATAGTAAAAATGCAATAATCAACACAAATATACTGGCCCCTATAAGTGGAGATCTTAAAACCTGTTTTATCATAATCGTTCCTCTCCCTTTAAATAAAAAACCTCTTCTACGGTAACTTGAAATACAGCAGCTAATTTTAACGCCATAGTGACAGATGGAGAATAATCACCTTTTTCTATTAATCCAATTGTCTGCCTTGTGACCCCAATTGCATCGGCCAAGTCTTGCTGAGTCCATCTAAATCGTGCTCGTAATTCTCTAACTCTGTTTTCTAGTATCATAATTCCCCTTTCCTCATTTACAATTACTGTAATTGTAAATGATTACTAACAAAATGTAAATAATCATTTGCATTATGTAATGAATAATTGCTAAACACGACATAAATTACCCTTATGTTAAAAAGGGAGTCCACTCCATCGCTATCAAGATACCAAAACAAAATACCCCATAAAATGAAAAAATACGCTATTCTTTCTGTAGAATCATAGGAAAGGATGGCGTTTTTGTATGTCTATTTCTGTATCTGATGAATTACAACTATTAGCTCAAGAAATTCAAAAATTCTTATCTCCAAATATCTTACGAGATCTTGCTAGAGATGTTGGTTTTGTACAAAGAACTAGTAAATACCAAGCAAAAGATTTAGTCGCTTTATGTGTATGGATGAGTCAAAATGTCGCTACAACTTCTTTAACCCAGTTATCTAGCTGTTTAGAAGCATCGACAGAAGTGCTCATCAGTCCTGAGGGACTGAATCAACGATTTAATAAAGCGGCTGTCCAATTTTTACAACACATATTATCTAAACTACTAAACCAAAAATTGGCCTCATCTATACCTATTCCTTCTCCATATACTTCTGTTTTCAAACGTATTCGTATTTTAGATTCAACTGCATTTCAACTTCCAGATCCCTTTTCATTTGTTTATCCAGGTGCAGGAGGATGCAGCCATACAGCGGGGGTGAAGATTCAGCTAGAGTATGATCTATTAAGTGGCCAGTTCCTGCATATCCATACAGGTCCAGGTAAACAACATGATCGAACCTACGGTTCCCTGCGTGTTCCAACTGTGACAGCGAATGATTTATGTATCCGAGATTTAGGGTATTTTCATTTGAAAGATCTTAAACATATACAAGACCAAAAGGCTTACTATATCTCTCGTATCAAGTCGAATACACGTATTTATCAAAAAAATCCCAATCCTGATTATTTTCAAGATGGAAGAATTAAGAAAGGTACAGAGTATATTCAAATAGATATGGAGGGTTTAATGAGCTCTCTTCAACCAGGACAAACATGTGAAATAGCTGACGCTTATGTAGGAATGACTGATAAAGTGCCGACTCGTGTGATTGTTCATCGACTAACAAAAGAACAACAACAAAAACGATTACACGATCAAACTGTAAGAGAAAAAAAGAAAGGAATGAAGTATTCTGCTCGTAGTAAACGACTTAGCGGTATCAATGTATATATGACAAATACCTCTATAGATATTGTCCCGATGGGACAAGTACATGATTGGTATTCTTTACGTTGGCAAATCGAGCTTTTATTTAAAACGTGGAAATCATTCTTTCATATTCATCATTGTAAAAAGATAAAACGAGAACGATTAGAATGCCATTTGTATGGGCAACTGATTGCCATTTTACTTTGTTCTTCTACCATGTTTCAAATGCGACAATTGCTTCTTATGAAAAAGAAACGAGAACTGAGTGAATATAAGGCCATATATATGATTAAAGATTACTTTCTTCTTATTTTCCAAGCTATACAGAAAGACACCCAAGAGCTATCAAAGATTTTAATTCGCCTGTTCAACCTCCTACAGCAAAACGGGAGAAAATCTCATCGATATGAGAAGAAAACAGTCTTTAATATATTAGGTGTCATTTACAATTGTACCATGTTTGATAATCAAGCGGCTTAAATCAAAAAATTGAAACCCATTAGGGTTTATTTCGTATGCAAATCTTTAAATTCCCTACACGTAGCTTTTAAAAAAAAGAAACAACCTCTATTATAATTAACGTTTTATGGTCTTAGCTTGATAGCGATGGGGTAGTGCCATATCCCTATCAAGTTAAAGTTTTGATTTCCCCGCAATGATAAAAATTGTGAATATTTATATGAAAGATTAGAGCTCTCCTTCTTGTAGGAGGGCTCTAATCTTTGTTTAAAAACTATAGCATATACATGGGCAGACTCAATATGTGAACTTTGTCCGGATTCAATTTAGAATATAAAAAAGGAGAACTTGCGTTAGAATACAAGCTCTCTTTAAAAGAAATAACGTAATTGAGATACTTATATATTAACAATTTTTTCTTCTAATTCCATATTTCTTATGTTGAGAAATAAATGATAAGGGGCTTAATAAAACTAAAATGAATTATTGACATAATATTTCGACGATAATATAATAAATCTCGAATTCAAGATAACTTGTAAAGGATTGGTAATTATGAGTGTGATTAATGATGAGAGCTTATCTTTAAAGTTATTTGTTACATTATCAAGGGCAGCACAGGCAATTACTAAGCGTATTGAAGAGGATATAAAAAGTTATGGACTTAATCCAACTGAATTTGCAGTGCTTGAGCTACTATATAGTAAAGGCGATCAGCCTATACAAAAAATTGGAGGGAAAATATTACTTGCAAGTAGTAGTATCACGTATGTAGTGGATAAGTTGGAAAAGAAGAGGTTCTTAATACGAAAACCATGTCCAAAAGACCGCCGTGTCACGTATGCGTCAATTACTTCAGATGGTATTCAGTTAATGGATAGTATTTTTCCTCAGCATAAAGAGGCGATTCGGCATATATTTGGTGGTTTGGACTATATTGAGAAAAAAATGATAATCGAAAAGTTGAAAAAATTAGGGTATTATGCACTCGAACTATAAATTTTTAGAAATATATCTCGAATTAGTAATGTCCTAATTAAATCTAATTTAAATAAATAGGAGGAAAAATTAATAAATGGTAGTAAATTTATTATAATACAAAATGAATAAACCATGTAATTTCAATTGGTATAACATGAAATAAAGTTGTTATGTTAACGTATACATATCGTCCTTTAAATTATAAATCTTTCATAAAGCGGAGAGTGGGTATCAAGAATGGAATTACGTCATTTAGAGTATTTTATTCAAGTTTGTAATAATAATAGTTTCACTAAAGCTGCGGAAGTTCTAGGTATTTCACAGCCGACTTTAAGTCAACAAATCCGTGTTTTAGAAGGGGAACTTGATACACCCTTGTTTCATCGAGTTGGAAGAGGTATCAAAATGACAGAAGCGGGTAAGCTGCTATTTGATAAAGGAAAATTTATCATGCAACAATTTGATGACGTGTATAATGAAATTTTTGAATTAAAGGGTGTAAAAAGAGGTGTGATTACTATAGGAGGTTTATTAGAGGATCTCACTTATTTAACACCTTATATTATGAAGTTTCAACAACATTATCCCAACATTGTAGTAAAGATTATAGAATCCGAAGTTGCTGTAAATCAAATCGTTGACAAAAATATTGATTTCGGGATTACACGTAGTGCTCAAATTCCAGACATATTAACAAGCACCCTTTTGTATAGTGAAGAGCTCGTCCTTGTAATTCCAAAAAATCATCCTTTGAATGAAAAATCATTTGTTTCTTTTCGAGAATTAGTAGGGCTGAGTAGAATAATGGTTTCATGTAGTTGTCGTGAATCTATTAAGATATATTGTGAGAGTTTAGGGTTATCTTTATCTGAAGCAAATATAGAAACAAAATCTTCTATTTCTCTATTGAGCCTTGTATACAATGGACATGGGGTTGCCATAATACCTCTTTCACTGGTTAACTTTGTTAATAATGATACTTTGAGCATAGTTCGTATTACTGATCCAACACCAGGCCAAGATATTAATCTTATTCACTTTGATGATAAATTTTTAAGTTTTGCAGCACGTATCTTTATGCAGAAGTTAAATGATTCGCAAAAAGTATCAGTGTAATAGAAATAATAATGATTCTAGTGTAACAATTGAAAAATTAAGATCTATATTAAAGTCAAAGGGCAGTGGATTTATATGTGTGGTGTAGTCGATCAAGAGGGGGATACCATTGACTTTTAATTAAGGAAAAAAGGACAGACTTTGCAAGGAGAGAAGGCTATCAAAAACAAGTTAAGTTAATCAATCAATTCTTCGGTCTTATCGCATAGTAACACATTCCATGTAGGGATATACAATGCTATTTCGAATCTACATACCCTTATTGCAGAAAGAAAACCACCGGCATTATACCGGTGGTTTTGACTTAGAAAGCAAAGCAAGTACAACCGATACCCCATGTAGTTCCATCTTTTCCTATTACGGTATGAGTGTGTTGATGGAGAGGGTTACTGCAACTATGTAACTTGTTATCATGGGAATCGTGGGAAAGTATAGTGTTGGCTAGGTTAGCACCACCATAACCATAAACGCCCGTCGGTGACCAATCAGGTGATGCTGGCGGCAATTCAGGTGATAAATTTTTAAATTCATCATTTCCATAAACAACCTGCCCACCCATAATGGTGAGTAATGATTCAAGGTTTTTGATTTCTTCTTCTGGCACAGTAAAGTAGTCAGCAGACAATACAGCAAGATCAGCAAACTGACCTACTGCCAGGGTTCCCTTTTTACCTTCATCATCAGAGAACCACGCACTTCCTTTTGAATATAATTCCAGGGCTACTTTTCTATCAAGTTTATTTTTTTCATCGTATATGGAAAGCCCACCAATGGTTTTTCCGGCAACCATCCAGTAAAGGGCAACCCAAGGGTTATAGCTGGAAACCCTAGTTGCATCACTACCGGCGCCAACAGGTATACCAAGGTCTAACATACGATAAATCGGAGGAGTACGCTTTGCAGCTTCCTTTCCGTATAAATCAACAAAGTATTCACCTTGAAAAGCCATGCGGTCTTGGATGGCAATACCGCCATTTAAAGCCTTAACACGTTCCATACTACGATCTGAGATTGTTTCTGCATGGTCAAACCACCATCGTAGACCATTAAAAGGAATTTCACTGTTAACTTCCTCAAATACATTTAAGAAACGTGTGATTGACTCATCATAAGTTGCATGTAAACGGAAGGGCCAACGGTTTTCCACCAATAGAGAAATTACTTTCTTTAAGTCAGCTTCCATCATCGTAGCTAGTTCAGGCCGTGGCATTTGAAATTTTTCAAAATCGGCTGCTGAGAATACTAACATCTCTCCGGCACCATTCATTTTATACTTATCACTTCCTTGACCTGGAGAAACAATTTTTGCCCATGAAGCAAAGTCTTCATATTCATGATTTGGATTTTGCGTAAATAGATTATAAGCAATACGCAAAGTTAATTGTTCCTTCTCGGCTAAATGTTCAACAACTTTGTAATCATCCGGATAATTTTGGAATCCACCACCTGCGTCAATAGCACTTGTAATACCTAATCTATTTAATTCGCGCATAAAATGGCGAGTTGAGTTAATCTGGTCGTCAAAATTAAGTACTGGTGCTTTACCCAAACTTGAATAAAGAATAGAAGCGTTAGGATTCGCAATTAAAAGGCCTGTTGGATTACCTCGTTTATCCCGCTCAATTAAGCAGCCTGGAGGGTCTGGTGTATCTTTCGTATATCCCAGTGCATGCAGCCCTGCACGATTTACAAGTGCTCTATCGTAAAGATGTAGCACAAAGACAGGAGTGTGTTCAGAAACGGCATTAATTTCTTCCAAAGTTGGCAACCGTCTCTCTTTAAATTGAAATTCAGACCAACCTCCAACTACTCTTACCCACTGAGGAGCAGGTGTACGCCTTGCCTGTTCTTTGAGCATTTCTAGAGCAATAAAAAGTGATGGCACGCCTTCCCAACGTAATTCCATATTATAATGTAGACCACCACGAATAACGTGTATATGAGAGTCATTCAGGCCTGGAATAGCTCTCTTTCTTTTAAGGTCTATTTTCTTTGTTTTTTCCGTGGCACTATTAAGAAGCTCATCTCCACCTACTGCAGTGACTAAACCATCAGTTATGGCGATAGCAGATACCTCAGGTTGAGAAGGGTCAAGGGTAGTAATTTTTCCGTTATATAAGATCATATCCGGTAAAGTCATGTTCACACCTCGTCTACTTTCTATTATTTTGTAACCATGGATGAAATAATTTACCGAAAATCGGCATGACTACCCATGATAGCAAGGACACTATACATACAGAAACAAAAAAAGCTGACATAATAGGATTCATATGTTTTATAATAGGTCCTATCAATTTAGGAACTAACATGCTAAGAGGCCATACACCCAAAAGGGTAACGATAGACATTTTCCATTTTGGCGGTGGAACTGGCGTTTTCGGAGTAACAAACCAATAAGCCAAACTGCTTTCAGTTTTGTAAGTTGGATTAGTGGCTTGAAATTGCTCGGCCGTTTTTAACAAATCCCGGCGAACATCTGATTCTTGCCAAGCACGTAGATGCTCATACGTATCAAAGCGAAAAATAACAGTATACTCTCTGGATTCGTTACTTGGGACTATTAGATTTACACCTAAATGTCCTGGGAATTTAGTAGCCGCAGCCTCAATTTCATGTCTCCATGTTTCAAACTGTTTTTCTTTACCCTGTTGAATTTCCCATGTAACAATCGTTGTTACTGGATTAGCAGCATCCATTGTGTTCTCTGTATGAGTCTCTTCGACAGCTACTCCTTCTAGTTTCATATTTTTCTGCTTGGAAGCGCGCCGTGAACCATAGTATATGCGTATTCTACACCTTGACCATAAGCGCCAGTGTGTTCTTTTACAATCTCCATTACAGCATCATAAGTGTCTTTGTGTGCCCAATCACGTTGGTATTCAAGTAAAACTTGAATTGCTGTCACTGGAATTGCACCAGCTTGTTCTACACGACGCATAGCAGCGTTATGTGCTGTCAAACTAGTACCACCTGAAGCATCATCAACTGCATACACCTCATAGCCAGCTTTAATTGCTTCAAGCACAGGGAATGCAAGGCAAACTTCAGTCCAAAGTGCTGCAAATATTAATTTCTTTCTACCTGTTGCTTTAACTGCTTCAACAAATTTTGGATCTTCCCAAGAATTCATTGAACTGCGTTCTATAATTTCATGGTTTGGGAATATGTCAAGAATTTGCGGCCAAAAATAACCAGAAAAGCTGCGTGTTTCAACTGTAGTAAGAATAGTAGGTACGTTAAAAGTTTTTGCTGATTTAGCAAGCAGCATAACGTTATTAATCAATGTTTGTCTATCAATACTTGCAACTCCAAAAGTCATTTGAGGCTGAAAATCAATCAAAATTAAGGCACTGTTCTCCGGATTTAACAATTCTAAATTACTCATAATAAAACGCTCCTTTTTTAATTGTTTAAAATCAATATTATTGAAAATAATGTTTTTTCTGTTAATTAAAAAGAGAGTGCTGATTTAATCAGCACTAAATGTATACTATCCATTTTTTAAAAAGTGATTTAAAGCTATTTCCTTGAAATACATTTATGCATTTTGTTTACTAAGATCTCGCTGTGCGCCCATATAGCTTCCAATTATATTTTGATAGCCTGGAAGATTGCTAGCAAGCAAATTGCCAAAACCTTCGACATCGTTGCGCCAATCGCGTTGTAATTCGCAAGCTACGCTAAACCAGTTCATAAGTTGCACACCACTATGTGCCATACGAGTATTTGCAGCATCTGCAACTTGTTTATTGAAAGTACCTGAAGCATCAGTAACAGCAAATACTTCATATCCAGCTTTTATAGCGGAAAGTGCAGGGAAAGCAACACAAACGTCCGTAACTACGCCGGCGATGATAATTTGCTTTTTTCCAGTTTCTTCGATTGCTTTTACAAAATCATCATTATCCCATGCGTTAATTTGTCCAGGTCGAGCTATTTTTGGTGCATGAGGAAAGAGATCAACCAATTCTTGCATTAAAGGTCCGTTAGGTCCGTTTTCAAAACTTGTTGTTAAAATAACTGGTAAATCAAAAAACTTAGCAGTATGAGCAAGAGCTAAAACATTGTTCTTGAATTCATCAACACCATAGTCACGTACTAGTCCGGACATAAGACCAGTTTGATGATCTACTAAAAGCACGACAGCATCATCTTTGTTAATACGAGAATAGAGATCAGTCATTATGTATTCCTCCTAAAAATTAAGTAATCGAAGAAAGTTTAAATAGTCGAATACTATCATAAGTTTCTTCGTTTATAACTAAGCTGACCAATAATATTGGTTATAGCAGCATTCACAGAACATGAAGTGCTATACAAATTTATAGTATTTGAAAACTGATTCATTAATCAATTCTAAATTATCTATAATTTGTATAGGTCGTAACTATAGTTGTTTTCACTATAAAATAGATTGGTTTTACCTATACATCCTATAGATAGAACAATATTGATAGTCACCTATTTTTGTTATTACAATTGAATATGAGTAATGTTCAGTAATTATTTTATGATGAAAAAGGTATTAGAGGGGGGATTGTTCCAAACGGAGAAAAAATGCATTGGAACAATAGAGTTTCATACTTAGAGTTCACAACATAAACGTGCATGAATAGCTTATGAGATTCATCCGAATTATTGAAGAAAAGGATACATATTAAAGGAGGTAGGAGAATGGAAAAAATTACTGTAGGAACCGAAAATCAAGCACCAATTGAGATATATTATGAGGATCATGGTATAGGAAAACCAGTTGTACTCATTCATGGTTGGCCGTTAAGTGGTCGATCTTGGGAATATCAAGTTCCCGCTCTTGTTGAGGCTGGATACAGAGTTATAACATATGATCGTCGAGGCTTTGGAAAATCATCTCAGCCGTGGGAAGGGTATGAATATGATACCTTTACTTCTGATTTACATCAACTATTAGAACATTTAGAGCTTCAAAATGTCACACTTGTTGGTTTTTCTATGGGGGGAGGCGAAGTAGCCCGGTATATTGGGAAATATGGAACCCATAGAATAGAGAAGGCTGTATTTGCCGGAGCTGTACCACCATTCCTTTACAAGTCAGCAGATCATCCTGAGGGTGTATTAGATGATGTAGCAATTCAAGGATTTGAAAATGGAGTGAAAAGTGATCGCATAGCATTCCTTGATGAGTTTACGAAAGGTTTTTTTGCTGCTGGAGATCGAACTGACTTAGTTAGTGAACCATTTCGACTTTACAATAGGGATATCGCTGCGGGTGCATCACCTAAAGGAACATTAGATTGTATCGCTGCTTTCAGCAAAACAGACTTCAGAAGCGATTTAGCCAAGATTAATATACCTACCCTTGTCATTCATGGTGATTCAGATGCAACTGTACCATATGAATATAGTGGGAAATTAACACATGAAGCAATTCCTAATTCTAAAGTAGCATTAATAAAGGGTGGTCCACATGGGCTCAATGCAACGCATGCTAAAGAATTTAATGAAGCACTCCTATCATTTTTAAAGGACTGATTACAACTATATAATTGTTAATTGAGACATTATAAATAAGTTAAAATAAAGCTTTATAAAAGATGCTCTTGGATAAATCCAGGAGCATCTTTTTAAATATTGATATTGAGATGTTAGGTTAATAAATCGCCATTAGTTTTGAATTGAATATTCTTCTTAACAGCTAAAATGTATTGATTAGAGTTTTTTAGATTTCTTAGAAGTATTGTTATATTACTATCAAGATAATATTTCTTCCTCAAAACAAAGAAATATACATTTTTTTGAGGAAAAAATATCTTGTCAGAAAACAATAAAATCTTATTAATTTTTATAATTGGTAGAATTTTTATGGAAATAATTCTCTTAATATATTAAAATAACATCGTATTATGTCAGATTTTAATTAGGGGAGAGAAATTTTATGTTGAAAAAAATCATTCCAGTTGCTTTAGCATTAAGTACAGTTACTTTTACTAGTGTATTTGCTGCGCCTTCAATCCAAGCGAGTACAGAACCAAACCGCTACATAGATGTGCAAATGCTCGGTATTAACGATTTTCATGGGCAACTAGACACTGTAAAAAAAATTAACAATAAAGATGCAGGGGGAATTGAGTACTTAGGGGCTTATTTACGTGATCGTGAAAAACAAAATCCGAATACATTAAAGGTACATGCTGGCGATGTTGTTGGAGCAAGTACTCCTGTTTCAGCATTATTACAAGACGAACCTACAATTGAATTTCTAAATGATTTGAAATTCGATGTTGGAACTATAGGAAATCATGAATTTGATGAAGGTGTTGCGGAAATGAACCGCCTTATTTATGGTGGATATCATGAGAAAACAGGGAATTTTAAAGGAGCAAAATTCCCATATGTTGCTGCAAATTTCTATAATAAATCCACCGGTCGTTTATTTTTACCACCATTCACTATAAAAAAGGTACAAGGAGTTCCTGTTGGATTTATCGGAGTTGTAACAACGGATGTTCCTAACCTTGTTATGCCTACTATGCTAAAGAATGTGGAAATTACAGATGAAGTTGAAGCTATTAACAAATCCGTAAAGCAATTAAAAAAACTAGGCGTTAAATCTATCGTTGTTCTTGCACATAACGGAGGTATAACAGATGGGAACGGCGTAACAAATGGTGATATCGTCCGATTAGCAAATGAGACTGATCCAGAAGTCGATGTTATTTTTGGTGGGCATAGCCACACCTATGTAAATGGAACTGTTAATAATAAACTTGTCGTACAAGCAAATTCATATGGTATGGCTTTTGCTGATGTTGATGTAAAGATTGACCGTAAGACACAAGATATTGTTGAGAAAAAAGCAGAAATTGTTACAACTTACCATGAAGGCATGGAGCCTGATAAAAAAATAAAGAAGAAGATGGAGAAATATCAAGCAAAAATCGCACCTCTTGTTAATGAAGTTGTAGGTAAGTCTATTGCTCCACTAGATCGCAAACTCAATACGGCTGGTGAATCTACTCTCGGAAATTTGGTTGCTGATGCCCAGCGTGCAACAATGCAATCCCAAATTGCACTTATGAATCCTGGTGGTATTCGTAATGACTTAGATGCTGGTGATATTACATGGGGAGAGATATATGGTATTCAACCATTCGGAAATCAATTAATAAAAGTAAATTTAACAGGTCAAGACATTCGTGATATTTTAAATCAACAATGGCAAAAAGACATAACAAGAATGCTTCAAATTTCAGGGATCCAATACACTTGGGATGCGAACAAGCCTAATGGAGAAAAAGTAACAAGTATTCGCTTAACAAATGGAGAAGAAATTATTCCTTCGAAAACTTACAGCGTCGTTGCTAACGCATTTCTAGCTTCAGGTGGAGATGGATTTGTATCTTTTAAAAACGGTAAAGATGCTGAAACAGGACCAACTGATTTTGAAGCATTAGTAGATTATATAAAAAAATCAAAAGAACCAATTCAGTCTATTATTGATGGAAGAATTCAAAAAATAAATTAGGTTTTTATTAATCTCAAAAAAAATAGATTACCTATACTTTTTATTGTACAGGTAATCTATTTTTTGTGGGTTTGAAATAAAGTCTTACTGTGGCCAATTAATAGTGACGGTGAATTTGGCCCCTATGGAACATTAAAATTGGATGATCCAAACAGTTATAACTACATTTTTGGACAGGTCAAAAAAGATCAATTTTTTATTGATTTACGTAAGGCGAACGGCGTGACAAAAACTTGGTTACACGAACAACATCCAATTTTCGCTGGAATAACTACCGAAGGGCCTGATATACCAAAAACTGTTGATATATCATTAGGTAAAGCGTTTGATATACTTGTTCAAATTCAAAAAGTGAGTCCATCTCAAGTACATCAATAAATTTAGAATAATATGCCTTAATGACAAATTTCATAGTGTTTCATATAACACAATGAAATTTGTTTTATATAGCAAGAAGAATAATCGCATTAGAAAAAATTAGCAGTTTAACCTGTTAAGAGTAAAACGAATCTTCAATATGTAAAGCGCAAAAACACTGAAGCGAAAAGCATCGGTGTTTTTTGCGCTTTCGGGCACAGATGCTACTTCAACCCTAGTGTACAAGTGATTTTGTATGTAAGGAATTTGTAAGGAATAGGTAAGAAAAAAGAGATTTTCATTGTGTAGGATAAAAATATAAGGAGTCGTGAAGGGGGGATAAGTACGGCCTATATATAACAATCAGTAACAAGAGTGTTTTGTGAAAATAATGAGTACAATGATTGCAAATGCATTGTTGCCTTTTCATCATTGGGAGAATGGATAGCTGTGTGGTTCGTATATGACACTGCTATCAACTATCTATACAATTTTAATAGAAGAGAGGAATTCTTTATGAAAACACGCAGTAAAATTACATGTGCAAGTCTAGCACTTTTAATAGCTGGAAGTTCCCTGTTATACATAACACCAACATCAATTGTAAAAGCAGAACCTACGCAAAATGTATCTAGTTCGTTACAAACAAGTACGAAAAGCGATCGTACTTCCGTTAAGAAAGCAATGCGAGATGAACTGCAACTTGGATACCCGGGAATACTCGCTCAAATTTCTAAGGGGGGTAAAACTTGGAGTTATAGTGCTGGGATAGCGGATTTGAGAACTAAGAAACCAATGAAAGCAGATTTTCGCTTTCGCATTGGCAGTGTGACGAAAACGTTCATTGCAACAGTTCTACTTCAATTATCTGGAGAGAACCGTTTGAATCTAGACGACTCAATTGAAAAATGGTTACCTGGTGTGATTCAAGGAAACGGATATGATGGTAACCAGATTACTATCCGGCAAATATTGAATCATACAAGTGGTATTGCTGACTATATAAATTCAAAAGACTTTGATATTACGGATATAAAAAAATCGTATACGGCTGAAGAATTTGTAAAGATGGGGATTTCACTTCCCCCAGACTTTGCCCCAGGAAAGGGTTGGTCTTATTCAAACACAGGATACGTATTACTGGGGATCCTTATTGAAAAAGTAACTGGCAACAGTTATGCCGAAGAGGTTGAAAATCGGATTATTGAACCGCTTGATTTGTCAAATACATTCCTACCTGGCAATTCAAGCGTGATTCCAGGGACTAAGCATGCCCGTGGCTATTTGCAACTAGACGGAGCGAGTGAGCTAAAAGACGTTACTTATATTAACCCAGGTAGCTCGGATGGAGATATGATTTCTACTGCTGACGACTTAAGCAAATTCTTCTCTTACTTACTAGGTGGCAAATTACTGAAGGAACAGCAGTTAAAACAAATGCTTACTACAGTTCCTACAAATAGAGAGGGAACCGGATATGGTCTTGGAATCCTTGAAATTAAGCTTCCGAACGGTGTCTCGGTATGGGGACACAGGGGGGCCGTTCCAGGGTTTTCCACTTTTGTTGGTGGAACACTTGGAGGTAAACATATACTCGCTATCAATTCGAACAGTTTAAACATTAATAACCCGGAATTTTTTAAAAACATTTTACTTGCTGAATTTAGCAAGTAGGAAAAACGGATAAATTTTGTCATTTGTAATTTCCATCGGAATGGATTACCGCTTGAAATGAGTATAGAGGGATTAAGTATCTAGAAACAATCAAGCCAATCATGAAGGATGGCTAAGTAAAAGGATTTGTTTATACATTGGCCAATTAAAAGAGCAACACATATAATGAGTGATTATGTATATAGTATTGCATTTGTGTTGGTATCGTCACGGATTGTAAATTTGTATAAGGTGCGAAGTCTAATTTAAGACTTCGCACTTTTGCTGTTTAACAGCTTTTATTACGAAGCTATTAACAATAGAAAAAGGAGAATGTAACTAGTTATGTGGATACTACTGTATGATTGGTGCAACAAATTGTGACTCTAACGTATTTGAAAGGTTTGATAAATTCACCGTTTATCGTCCTGACATTGATATTAAAAAGGCATTTAGTGGTACTGCAAGACATCTTGCTTTTGGATCAAGTATCTATAATTGTGTAGGAGCAGCATTTGCAAAATTAGAAATTGAAATAGATTCAACGATCAAAGATAATATTAGCGGAAAAAAATTGAGGGACATTAAAGATTTTGTGAAGAGGACTTCAAAAATGGAATAACATTGTAATAAGTTATATTTCTATTATTAATTGAAAGTTATTACCCTATAAATTCAGTCATTTATTATATAACTGAGTGCATAAAAAATGAACCGAACTCTATTAAATAACGTAAAAGCTAAAAGGTTTTCGCTTTGGGAACATCTCAAAATATTAAATTGATGGTAACTTTGTTGTAGCTCTTTAAACATACCTATATTAAAACCCAAATTTCTCAATTTAATGCTGAGAAATTTGGGTTTTTCTAAAGGAATCAATTTTTTAAAAAATTTTTAGAAATTTAAAGATAAAGTATTGTATACATGTAAGTATGATTAAAAATGAAAAGTTGTAAATGCTAAATTTAATTAAATATGCCTTACTCTCTTTAACATTGGCCTGAATGAATAGTTTATAGGAGATTACACTGGCTAAAGATGCGATAATTGTTCCAAGCCCTCCAATATTTACTCCTAGTAATAAAGCTTTCCAATCAGAAGTAAAGTTTGATAGAAGAATTGAAGTAGGAAAATTGCTAATCAATTGACTCAAAAATATGGAACTAAAGAAGACTGAAGTATCTCCTCTTAAATTAGCGCGAGCAAATGTCCCCAGTGCATCGGAATGGGAAATGTTTCCGATAAAAATAAAAAAACAGACAAAGGTTATTAGAAGAAAGTAATCGATCTTAAATAGTAAGTTTCTATCTAACGTAAATGCTGCTATCAGTGTGACTATTAGCGCGATGTAATAATTAATAACACCAAAAATAGATGCAATGATAGTAATAAGTATCAAAATCCAGACGGTAGCTTTTTTTCGATTTTTCACGGTAATAACAGGTAGTTCTATTTTCAAATCTGTTTTTTGAAGTTTTTGAGTAAATATAAATAATAAACTAATTCCAAGTACAGCTAAAAGCAGAATTGAACCTAAAAATGGGATGAGCTTAATTCCATAGTAAGAATATAGGTATAAATTTTGTGGGTTTCCCATAGGCATCAAGCTACTACCGATGTTTGCTGCAATTGTCTGCAGGATGATTGTCTCCATCATGTTCATTTGTGTTTTTTTACTAATGACAAGTGTTATTGGTACAAAAGTGAGGAGAGCAACATCATTTGTTACAAACATGGAGCAAATAAAGCATAACAAAATTAGAATAATAGATATTGACCTGCTGTTATTGCATTTATTTAAAATCGCAACGGCAAGTTTGTCTAATATCTTTAGCTGTTCCAAGGCCTTAATGGCTACCATCAGATTAAATAAGCTAATTAACACTTCAAAGTTAATATATTCGATCTTTGGCGAATGTATTAAGCAGCTTACAATTGCTAGTATCAGTGAAATGGTAAGTACTAAATCCTTTTTTAAAAATTCGAATTTCATAAGGAGTCTTTTTTTATTTTGAACGAATACTATTTCTTTCACAATACACCACCTGTAATCTATGTTAGTAAATATACGTTTTTTGGGATAACTCGATATTGCTAGAAAAGAGGATGTCATAAGGTCCTAAATAAGAGTTTTGTAATGTTTCATCCCTTCAACAAAATCTTTTTTTCTTAGTGTCTTTCCTGTTGTAAATATGTGCAATATAGACGAATCCAACTAGGGGGATTAATTGAGAAAACAAATGTTTTTTGTATGATAACATAAATAAATTAAATGTTTTATTTTTTTAATATTCTTATAATATTCCATTGATTCTTGATTTCAAATACTTTATATGAACTTCTAAAAGAGAAAAAATATGCATGTTTTTATGAAGAAAATAGAGGCTTGTCAGAGGTTAGGTAGAACAGCATCCGCGACGTTTGGATACTGTATAAAATTCACAAAATCTCACTGTTTTTTTAGATGAAAAATCTTAAAATATTTTTTTGTTTTTATAAAAATCTGTACTTTTTCGTAACATTCTGTACTTTTAATTATAAATTAAAGACAAGCTTCTCTTAGTTGAAGATTGAAAGCGCTTCATAGTTTTTCTATAAATTTTTTATCTAGCCTATTTTTGAGATTAGTAGTGAGAAAGGAGATATTTCCATGTTCTTGAGAAAATTAACAAATAACCAGTTAATCACTATTGATTTTATGATTTAAATCACCGGTAAACGAAACAAACATAATAGTACAACAATGTTAGTGGATAAAAATATTAGTTTGCAGAAAGGGGTAGAGCATCCGTTTGTATAAGCGTTAAGTACTTCAAAATTTCAGTTTTACGGTTACATGTTGTGCTGTTTGCTTAAACAGGCCAATCCGATTAATATAGAAAATTTTTATCCTTGTTGTATTTGAATATGAAAGAGGTATTTATACCAGGAAATATAGGTGATTTTATATAAATTATAATATATAAACTTTGGCATGGAGTGATGATATGGAAAGGTTTTTTGTAGAGTTAGTCGGATCAACAAATGATTTTTTATGGTCTAAATTGTTAATTATTATGCTTGTTATTTGCGGAATTTATTTTACATTTAAATTGAATTTTGTACAGTTTCGAATGTTAAAAGAGATGGTCCGTGTATTAATGGAGGGGAAAAGTGGTTCTAAAGATCAAATCTCTCCTTTTCAAGCGTTTTGTATTGGTATGGCAGCCCGCGTTGGGACAGGGAATATTACAGGAATTGCGATTGCAATTGCATTAGGTGGTCCTGGAGCTGTATTTTGGATGTGGATTATTTCTATTATTAGCTCGGCATCTAGTTTTGTCGAAAGCACATTAGCACAGATATATAAAGTAAAAGATAAAACTGGTTTCCGCGGTGGTCCATCCTATTATATGGAAAAAGGGTTGAATAAACGTTGGATGGGAGTATTATTCTCTATTTTAATCACAATTACTTTTGGACTTGTATTCAATTCAGTACAATCAAATACAGTTACAATTGCTTTTCAAAACTCATTTGGTACAGATCGTCTAACAGTTGGGATAATCATGGCCATTGCTTTCGCTGCGATTATTTTTGGTGGTGTACAACGTATTGCAAAAATGGCTGAATACAAGGTGGTATTTTTAGCGGTATTATACATTGGAGTTGCATTATTTGTTGTAGTTACCAACATATCAAAAATGCCGGAAGTTCTTTCTCTTATTGTTCAAAACGCATTTGGTTTTAAACAAATAGCAGGCGGTTCAATTGGTGCAGCACTTATGAATGGAGTTAAACGCGGTTTATTCTCAAATGAAGCTGGTATGGGAAGTGCACCAAACGTTGCTGCAACAGCAACAACAAGTCATCCGGTGAAACAAGGACTGATTCAAGCATTTGGTGTATTAACGGATACACTAATCATTTGTACTAGCACCGCCTTTATTATTTTGCTGTCTGATGCATATAAACAACCGGGGTTAAATGGTATTGCACTTACACAAGCAGCATTAAGTGAACACATAGGCCCTTGGGCATCGGGTTGTCTTGCTATCTTTGTTTTTTTATTTGGATTTGGTGCGTTAATTGGCAACTATTATTATGGTGAAACAAACATTCGCTTCTTACATACAAGTAAAGTGTGGTTAATGATATACAGAATAAGTGTGTTGGCTATGATTGTATTTGGTTCTGTTGCAAAGATTCAAATTGTATGGGATTTAGCGGACTTATTTATGGGCTTTATGGTTATTATTAATTTAATTGCTATTACCTTACTTTCAAAAGTAGCATTTGCGGCGTTACAAGATTATATAAACCAGAAAAAAGCTGGTAAAGATCCTATTTTTTATAAAGAAAACATTAAAGGACTTGAAAATATTGAATGTTGGGATAGTTATGAGAAAACTTCAAAAAAGAAAAGTGTGTAATAAGAAGGATATTCAGACTGCAATATGTCTGAATATTTTTCTTGGTTCTAGTGCAAATATTATTGATTATAGTAAAGAAAAAATCATTCTATATAAAGTTAATAGTACGGGGGAATATTATTAAATGATAAAGGATTCTAGCGTTCAAGTTGAGGGGCAAGAAAAAGTTTGCTTAGATCAATGGGTAGCTCATTATCGAGCGTATGCAGCTAAGGGACGAAGCGCCAGTTATATTCCCGCTCTGGGGGAAATAAATGTATCGCAGTTAGGTATTTGTATAGTAAAGCCAGATGGAACAATGATAAAATCAGGAGATTGGGAGATACCTTTCACATTACAAAGTATATCAAAAGTAATCGGTTTTATAGCCGCTTGTTTAAGTCGCGGTATTTCTTATGTATTAGAACGAGTTGACGTAGAGCCAACTGGAGATGCCTTTAATTCAATTATTCGTTTAGAGATACATAAACCAGGAAAACCTTTTAATCCTATGATCAATGCTGGAGCGATTACGATAGCTTCACTTTTGCCAGGGACATCGGTGCAAGAAAAATTAGAATCTCTATACGTATTAATTGAAAAAATGATAGAGAAGCGTCCCGCTATTAATGAAATAGTATTTCAATCAGAATGGGAAACGGCTCATCGTAATAGAGCATTAGCATACTATTTAAAGGAGAATGGTTTTCTAGAATCAGATGTGGAGGAGACACTAGAGGTTTACTTAAAACAATGTTCGATTGAAATAAATACAGAAGATATTGCCTTAATAGGGCTTATACTAGCACATGATGGATATCATCCTATTCGCAAAGAACAAGTGCTCCCTAAAGAAGTAGCTAGGTTAACAAAAGCTTTAATGCTTACTTGTGGAATGTACAACGCTTCTGGAAAATTTGCTGCTTTCATTGGATTACCAGCTAAGAGTGGGGTATCCGGCGGAATTATGACACTTGTTCCCTCAAAATCTAGGAAGGATTTATCGTTTCAAGATGGATGTGGTATTGGTATTTACGGACCAGCCATTGATGAGTATGGGAATAGTTTACCAGGAATTATGTTGTTAGAACATATTGCAAAAGAATGGGATTTAAGTATATTTTAAAAAGGAGCACAGATATTTTGGTGTTAGAGCGAGTCCAAAAGTGTTCAGACCTTATATTGTGTCTGAACATTTTTGAGTTATAAAGTATCTTTCTAAAGTAGAAGAGTGTAATGAATACTCACAATCTATAATGCTTTCGTTTATAACTTATTTATCAGTTTTTGAAAAAAATAGAGTAAGTATTGTATTAATGCAAATAGGTTTGTATACTGACTGTTAGGCGAAAGTGAGAAGTGATTATTTTGAATCTTAGTAATTTAGTAAAAAAAGACATCTATATTCTCGTTTTAATGATACTTACAGTACCCTTAGTAGGTGAAATAAAGTCATTTCCCTTAAATGAAACATTTAGAATGAGCTTTGGTGCACCAACATTTTTCTTTTTTTTATTATTGTTTCGACGAGTTCCAGCATTTTTACCGGGTTTTTTAACAGCGATAGTCGTGGTAGTATTTCGTATCTCAATGGATGTCATTATAAAGGAAAATATGGATTGGCTAGCCGCTTTTCATACTCACTATCCTAGTTTTTTCTTTTATTTTACTTATTCGTATCTCTTTCATTTAGCAAAAATCAAACGTTTTTATCATCAACCACTAATGATTGGTTTTATTGGTTGCATGATTGAAATACTGTCAGACTGTGTGGAATTAATGATTCAATATTTCGTATTAAAAACATCGATCACATCCGAGGCAATAAATGAGATCATTGTTATCGCATGTTCCCATAGTTTTATAGTTCTAAGCTTTTTCAATATGATGAAATTGTATGAAGCACAATCAAGGGAGCGACATATAAAGAAACAAAATGAACATATGCTCATGCTCATCTCTAATTTATATGAAGATGCTGTTCATTTAAAAAAAACATTACAAGATGCTGAGAATATAACAAAAAAATCCTATGATTTATATAAAACTTTAGACTCTTTTGAGCATAAACAGATGGATTTTCAGTTTGAGGATTTAAGGCAACAGGCATTACAAATTGCTGGTGAGGTCCATGACGTTAAAAAGGATAACCAACGTATTTTTGCGGGACTTTCAAAACTAATTTCTGATGAAAGTTTTACAGATTATATGTCTGTACATGAACTAGTAAATATCATTATACGGGCAAATACGAAATATGCACAGTTGTTAGAGAAAGATATCCAATTTGTGTATAAAATTGATGGTGTGCATCCTCATTATCATATTTATACAATCTTATCTATTATAAATAATATCGTTACAAACGCTGTAGAAGCTATCCAAGGTATGGGAACCATCACAATTGACATTAATAAAGACCACCATTTTGTTGAATTTCAAATAGGCGATAATGGTCCTGGTATTTCTTCAAAATATAAAGATTCAATTTTTGAGCCTGGGTTTACTTCTAAATATGATGATTTAGGCAATCCATCGACAGGTATCGGATTATCGTATGTTAAAGAAATGGTCGCACAACTTGAAGGTGATGTTACGCTTGAGGACAGAACCGAAGGAAAAGGATCAATTTTTATAATTAGATTAGGGATTGATCATATAATTTCGAAAGGGTGATTCTATGTATTTTTATATAGTAGATGATGAAAAAGCGGTTCGCTCAATGTTGGCTCAAATTATCGAGGATGAAGATCTTGGGGAGGTTATAGGAGAAGCTGAGGATGGTTTATCTTTAGAGCAACAAATGGTAATCCTTAAAAATATAGACATTTTATTTATCGATTTGTTAATGCCGAATCAAGATGGAATAAAAACAATTCGTCAAATAAAGCCTTCGTTTAAAGGGAAAATCATCATAGTCTCTCAAGTAGAATCAAAAGAATTAATTGCTGAAGCTTATTCGCTTGGTGTTGAATACTATATTATTAAGCCAATTAACCGGATTGAAGTATTAACAGTTGTTCGGAAAGTCATTGAACGAATTCGTTTGGAAAAATCAATAAAAAACATTCAAGAATCGCTTAATATGGTACTAAAATTGGATAGTAATTCAAGTGTGCAAGAAAAATACCGTAATGAAAAACATTTAAATACTTTCAATCATTTTCAAAATTCCATTCATTTTCTTTTGTCTGAATTAGGAATAGCCAGTGAAAGTGGAAGTAAAGATTTAATGGATATGCTAGATTATTTATATAAATATGAACAAGATAACACGTTGGAACAAGGCTTTCCCTCACTAAAAGAGATTTTTATGAATTTGGCTCAAAAAAAACTTGGGGATTCAGCTGAAGATGCCGAATTAAAAAGGTTCATAGAAGCTTCCAAACAACGGATTCGGAGAGCAATTTATCAATCATTAAACCATTTAGCATCCCTTGGACTTACTGATTTTTTAAACCCGAAGTTCGAAAATTATGCTTCTAGATTTTTTGATTTTACTACCGTAAGGAGAAAGATGACAGAATTGAATAATGAACCAACATTACCTGCTCGTATTGATACGAAAAAATTTATTCAAGTTCTTTATTTTGAAGCAAAACGAATACACCTGGAGTTAAGATGATAAACTCTTGCTAATTATTATTTTCAATTGCTAGATTGATAATTGTTTTCATGTTATTTGTTTTATATAGTTTTTCTAAGAGAGTATTTTCCTTTATTTCATATTGATTTTAAAATCAGAAAATTCCGTATCGATTCGGTAGAAGTGTATGAACTTAGAACAAAAGAATATGTATTTTTTATTTTTTTAAACATTAATATTCATTAAAAAAAACGAGTATTTTCACAATAAAATATAAATACATAGTAAGTTGAATTTAAAAAAAGATGCTATCTTCTAGCATCTTTTTTTCTTTAAGAGGAAATATCATTGATCCTTATATTATTTGAAATTCAAATGCGAGCATATAAATAACGGAAAAGGAGATAATATTTAACAAATTATAATTGGAAATGGTATTTTAGGTCAGAAATGTTTTTATACTAATTAGGTTATTGGTACTAAATAAGCATAATGTCTCGCTTTTCTGCTCTTTAATCTTATCGTTATTTTTTATTAAGTACATATCGTTTTTTAGAAATCTCAATCCTAGCAGAGTATATAAATTGGGTGATAAAAATGTGGAACATAATTACTTCTTATCTTCCAGATTGGAAAGTCTTTGTACAAGCTTTTATCTTGTTTTTAATTCCGTATACTATCTCAAGAGTTTTTCATTGGGTTCGTATGTCAGAGAAAGAGTGGGAAGAATGAGTTGGTGGAAGTCAAGAGACAAACAAGTGAAAAAAAATAATATTCAAAGTAAAACGAAACAAGAGCATAAACCTTCTCAAAATGCAATCGTTCATTTCACAAATGATTTTGCCTCTAACTTAGAACTTATAAAGCAACAAATCGGACATAATTCTGATGTTCGCTTTCGGAAGTTTAATATTGGACGCACAGATATTCAGGCTGGGATCGTTTTTGTTGATGGCCTATCAGATAAAGAGATAATTGACAAACATATTATGAAATTACTAATGGATGATTTTTCTGATGAATATAAAAATGAAACTTCTTATGTGGAGGGGACTGTTTCAAAAGAATATATTAAAAATAAAGTTCTTACAATTAGTGAAGTAGCAGAAGTCCATTACATAAAAGATTTAATACCCAAAGTATTGATAGGTTCAACAGCTCTTTTAATTGATGGTTTAGCAGATGTGTTTATTCTTGGTACAACAAAAGCAAATAAACGAAACATTGAAGAACCAGTATCGGAGGCATTAGTCAGAGGGCCACGGGTCGGTTTTACTGAAGTATTAAGTGATAATACCTCACTTTTGCGACGACATTGTGCGGATGAGAGCTTATCATTAGTAAAGCTACCAGTAGGAGAACGTGCAAAGAAAGAGTTAGTTGTCGCATTTATTAGAGATCTTGCTAGTACAGAATTGGTGGATGAAGTAAAAAACAGAATTCAGAAAATTGACATAGACAGTGTACTCGAATCTGGTTATATAGAGCAACTCATTGAAGATAATTATCTAAGTCCTTTTCCACAGATTCAAAATACAGAACGACCTGATCGTGTTATTAGTGCTTTAATGGAAGGTCGAGTAGCTATTTTGTTAGATGGAACACCATTTGTTTTAATTGCTCCAGTTACATTTAGTATGCTGCTGCAATCACCAGAAGATTATTATGAAAGGTGGCTTCCTGGTACGCTTCTCCGCTTATTACGCTTCATGACAGCTTTTGTTTCATTATTTGCTCCAGCACTGTATATTTCTTTTATTTCATTTCATCCAGGATTAATTCCCACTAAGCTCGCTATTTCTATTATCGGATCGCGAGAAGGAGTTCCTTTTCCCGCTTTAATAGAAGCGTTAATTATGGAAGTAGCTATCGAAGTTTTGCGAGAAGCAGGTTTACGTCTGCCTAAACCGATTGGACCTGCAATGGGAATTGTGGGCGGTTTAATAATTGGTCAAGCTGCCGTAGAAGCAGGAATTGTTAGTCCAATAATGGTTATCGTTGTTGCGGTAACAGCTATTTCTTCTTTTACTATTCCACAATATAGTGTAGGAATTACGTTACGCATTCTTCGTTTTGTAGCTATGTTTTGTGCTGCGATATTTGGTTTGTATGGAGTTATTCTCTTCTTTCTTTTACTTTGCAGTCATTTAGTGAAACTGAAAAGTTTTGGCGTTCCTTATACCAGTCCTGCTGTTCCATATCGATTCAGTGACTGGAAAGATTTTATGGTTCGCATGCCATTAAAAATAATGAGACGTCGACCAAAAATAATGCATACCAAAAAAAATATCCGCAAAAGGTAGCTGATGACGAAAGGAAGTGGCCTTCAGTGATTACTAAACTTAAAGACCGAATAACAACTTCACAGGCAGTTGTTATTATTGTAAATTACATACTTGGGACAGGAATTCTCACTCTGCCTAGAGCATCTGTGGAAAAAGTGAAAACACCAGATGTATGGATAAGTGTGATATTAGGTGGAATACTGGCAATGGTTTCAGGAGTAATTATGGTCAAATTAAGTCAGCAGTTTCCAGAAAAAACATTTTACCAATACAGTCAAGATATTGTAGGGAAATGGATAGGCAGGTTGCTTAGTTTTCTTATTATAGGGTATTTTCTTACAACTTCAGCATTTCAAATTCGTTCAATGGCAGAAGTAATAAGCTTTTTTTTGCTCGAAGGAACCCCCACATGGGCTATTGTTATGCCTTTTATGTGGATAGGTCTCTATTTGATTATGAGTGGTATTAATTCAATTGCACGGATGTTTGAAATAATATTTCCTATTACTGTTTTTATTTTTTTAATCATTTCCTTTATGAGCATCGGAATATTCGAGATAGATAATCTCCGTCCCGTATTAGGTTTGGGAATTAAACCAGTATTAGATGGGATAAAAACAACGTCTCTCGCATATACAGGTCCTGAAATTATGTTAATTCTTTTGGTATTTATGGAACAACGAAATAAAGCAGTAAAAGCTATTTTAGTTGGAATTTCTATTCCGTTAATCTTTTATGTAATAACTGTTGTAATGGTCATTGGTGCATTATCAATTGATGGGGTTGTAACAAGAACATGGCCGACAATTGACCTTATGCGCAGTTTTGAAATTTCTGGATTGATATTTGAACGTTTTGAATCTTTACTGCTTGTAATATGGATTATGCAAATATTTGCTACCTATACGATTAGTTATTATGCAGCTGCATTAGGATTAGCGCAACTCTTTAAAAAGAGTATTCATCCGTTTATTTTTGCTTTGATTCCAATCATTTACATCATTGCTATGACTTCGAAAAATATAAATGACTTGCTTAAATTGGGGGATATGCTCGGTAATGCTGCTTTATTTTTATTTGGTTTACTGCCACTGCTTCTTCTTATTATTACGCGATTAAAAGGAGGAGTAGTGTGAAAAATAAATTTAATTATATGCGGTTCTATTTTGCTTTGTTATGGACGCTTTTGCTTCTATTTTTAACAGGATGTTGGAGCAGTAAAGAAGTAGAAGAGTTGAGTTTAACTGCAGGTATAGCACTAGATAAAGGGAAGAATTCAACAATTGAGAAAGAAGATGAGGAAGGAGGTTATCCTAAAAGAAATCTTATAACAGCTACTTATCAAATTGTTAGTTCGCAAGCACAAAGTAAAGGAAATGGACAACAAAAACGTTATATTAATGTTTCTGAGACAGGTGATTCCATTCATCAAATTGTTCGTGAGTTTTCATTGAAAAGAGAGAGCACAATGTTCAGCCCACATTTAAAAAACATTGTTATTAGTGATAGTCTTGTACGTACATACAGTTTAGAACAATTACTTGAACAGTATCTCCGTGACAATGAAGTTCGGCTTAGCTGTATGCTCTTAATTAGCAAGGGGCTAGCGAAGGAGGTACTGGAATCAAACAAAAAAGGAGAAATTCCAGCATTTCGTTTGTCTGGAATTGCAGATAATAGAAATAGAACAACAAGGATTTTACCTCCTGTATCGCTCGCTAAATTGGAAGGAAAGATGCGGTCAGGGTCCAGTTTTCTTTTGCAAAATGTAATCTCGATAAAAGGGGAAACAAAATTTGCAGGAGCTGCTGTAATTAAAGGGAAGACAAAAAAGTTGATGGGCTTTTTAAATGAACAGGAATTGGAAGGAGTAGTATGGATAAACGGAAAAAGGAATGGTGGTGTGGTAAAAACTTTTGATAAAGAATCAAAGAAACTCATTATATACGAAATAAAGTCAATAAAAAGCAAAATCATACCACATGTTAACGGAAATAATATTTCCTTTGATGTAAACATTGAATCAGAAGGGCGTTTGTCTGAAAATTGGATGCAATCAGGAAAAGATTTTGAAAATGAATTTTTAAAAAAGGAAGAAAAAGCTATTGAAAAAGAAGTAAAGCACTTAGTACATCATGTTACAAAAAAAATACAAAAAGAATATCAAGTCGATATTGCGGGTTTTGGCAACCAATTAAGAATTAAACACCCGAGAACATGGGAGAAAGTCAAAAAAGATTGGGATCAAACATTTAGTAAAGTACCGATTAAATATCATATAAATGTAACTATACAAGATTATGGAGCGTCAAGTTTAAAACGATGAGATACCTTAATTGAAATTATATTTGAATCAAAACAAAAAGTTATAAAAGTTTTAATTTGAAAATTTTTGTAACTTTTTGTTTTTTTATGTCCTTCTTATTATAGATTAAAGAAATGATTTTATCCCGCTATTTGCCGGGCAGTAAGACTCACACCTCAAAATTCAGCGAAAGCAAAGAAGTTATTAGAGGTATATGTAAGCTCTATATAGGAAGGAGAATTTTGAAATTCTATTGATAAATCAAGTAATTGTAATAGCCCTTATTTAGAATAATAATTTCAAAATCAATAAAATTTAGAGTAGAAGGAGCAAGAGCAAATTATTATGAATAAACAAATAGGTTTTATCGGATGTGGAAACATGGGTATTGCTATGATAGGTGGGATGATTAAAAAAAATATAGTTTCTCCAGATCAAATAATTTGTTCAGATTTAAATGTCATTAATTTAAAAAATGCTAGTAATGAATATGGCATAACTATAACTACTAACAACAATGAAGTCGCTAACAGCGCTGACATTTTAATTTTATCAATCAAACCAGATTTATACTCATCGGTAATTAACCAAATAAAAGATCAAATAAAAAATGATGTAATCGTTGTAACTATTGCTGCAGGAAAAAGTATTAAGAGCACTGAGAATGAATTTGGTAGAAAGTTGAAAGTTGTTAGAGTAATGCCTAATACACCGGCACTTGTTGGAGAAGGAATGTCTGCGTTATGTTTTAATGAAATGGTTACAGAAAAAGATATAAAAGAGGTACTGAACATATTTAATATTTTCGGCCAGACGGAGGTCATAAATGAAAAACTAATGGATGTTGTTACATCTATTAGTGGTTCTTCTCCAGCATATGTGTATATGTTTATAGAAGCCATGGCAGATGCTGCTGTACTTGGCGGTATGCCGAGAAAACAAGCTTATAAATTTGCGGCTCAGGCTGTATTAGGTTCTGCAAAAATGGTATTGGAAACAGGAATACATCCAGGTGAATTGAAGGATATGGTTTGTTCTCCAGGTGGAACGACGATAGAAGCTGTAGTAACGCTAGAAGAAAAAGGTTTAAGAACAGCTATCATTTCAGCTATGAAACGTTGTACGCAAAAATCTATGGAAATGTCTAGTTTAACTAGTAAGTGAGAAGCGAATTTATATAATATTTCAAATCTATTTAATGTAAAAGAAATATTATGAGGCTAGTTAATAACTAAGTAAATTTATATACAACACTAACGAGAAGAATAAACCTTATTTTAAAGGGGATACAGAAAATATGAGTAATTTACTAAAAAAGAAATCCGTTACACAATTGTTGGAGCATAATCAAAGCAAGACTTTAACGAAAACATTAGGAGCATTTGATTTAATTATGTTAGGGGTAGGCTCGATAGTTGGAACGGGTGTTCTTGTGTTAACTGGATTAGTAGCAGCAAGAAATGCTGGTCCAGCAGTTGTTTTTTCATTTATACTTGCAGCAATTATATGTGGATTTATAGCATTATGTTACGCGGAAATTGCTTCTACACTCCCGGCGTCTGGTAGTGTATATACGTACTCATATGCAACAATTGGTGAGTTTGTTGCTCATCTAGTAGGTTGGTCATTGCTGTTAATATATATCGTGGCAACAGCGGCTGTCGCTGCTGGATGGACAGGCTATTTCCACAATTTAATAAAGGGATTTGGATTAGAGATACCTAAAGCTCTAGTAACGATTCCTTCGCATGGTGGTATTGTGAATCTACCAGCAGTAATCATTACATTGATATTAGCATGGATGTTATCCCGTGGTACGAGGGAAAGTAAACGAATCAATAATACAATGGTATTGATTAAAATTGGAATGATTTTGTTGTTTATTACGGTTGGTATATTCTATGTAAAACCAATGAACTGGATACCAATTGCACCATACGGTTTAAGTGGAGTTTTTACGGGTGGAGCAGCTATTTTATTCGCTTTTACGGGTTTTGATATATTAGCAACTTCAGCAGAAGAAGTAAAAGACCCGAAACGTAATCTTCCGATCGGTATTATTGCATCATTAATCATATGTACAATTATTTATGTTATGGTATGCCTTGTTATGACAGGAATGGTTTCCTATAAAGAATTAAATGTCCCTGAGGCAATGGCTTATGTAATGGAAGTTGTAGGACAAGGAAAAGTCGCTGGTGCAATTGCTGCAGGTGCTGTAATTGGCCTTATGGCTGTTATTTTTTCCAATATGTATGCGGCAACACGAGTATTCTTTGCAATGAGTCGTGATGGATTGTTACCGAAATCATTTGCGAAAGTTAATAAGAAAACTGGAGCACCCACTTTTATAACTGGATTGGCAGGAATAGGGAGCTCTATAATAGCTGGGTTTATTGATTTGAAAGAATTAGTTAATTTAGTTAATATCGGTAGTTTGGTGACGTTTGCGTTAGTTTGTCTATCAGTTATTATTCTACGTAAATCACACCCAAATTTAAAACGTGGATTTATGGTACCTTTTGTACCTGTATTACCATGCGTTGCAATTGTATGTTGTTTGTTTTTAATGCTAAATTTACCGTTAAGGACATGGGTGTACTTTAGTATTTGGATTACTATTGGGGTAGTAATATATTTCCTTTATTCGATAAAACACAGTAATTTAAATGAGGAAACGATCTCGAAATTACATGATAAAATTGCGAGATAATAACGATAGAAAATTTTATTAATAATCATATTGATAGTTGAGTAACATAGAAACAGTTTTTTGACATTTAGCAAGAGATAAAATAAGAGATGCTAGGGCAGCTAAGTACTTTTTTAGAAACCTTGCTTGTTTTTTACGATTTAAAACTGCTAAGGAGAGAGAAGTATGAGTGAATTGCATTTTATGAGTATAGAAGAATTGGATAATAAATTGAAAAAATCTGACAGTGGTATTTATTTCATTAAAGATTATAATGACAATATTATTTATGTAGGCAAGGCTTTTAGTATAAAAAGTAGAGTATTAGCTCATTTTAATAGTTATTCCAATATTGAGGAATATGTACATTTATTTAATAAAGTAGCGTATCTCATTGAAGATAGTTTGTTAAAACGCTCATTGTTACAAGTTACTTATATGATTAAATATAAACCAGTATTAAACAAAGAAGTACAAAAAGAATTCCCAGAGTTGTATACTCAATACATTAAGCAGACAAATAAAAAATCTATGTTGTTAGAAATTGATGAAGCTAAAGAAAAAGGGGAGGAGTTAAAGAATAAATTAGTAAAATTAGTGGGTGGAAAAACTATGTTTTATGACATAATTTCTCTGTTAAACAATGGATATAACTATCATGTTCTCGCAAAAGTATTGAGCATAGAACTTCAAACTTTAATTATAATAAAAGAACACCGAAATAAATTCCCGATACCACATAATTATAAGAGGACAATAAAACATCAAGATATAATGTATGCTTTATCTGGAAAAAAGAATTTAAGTACTTCAAGGTTAAACACTTAACTTTAAAATAGTAAATTCGTTGCTTTTGTAGCTTTTATTGTTATATTGAAATGTAATGTACATTTGTGTTTCAAATTTAATTGGTGGAATAAGGGGAGGGAAAGGGTTCCTATAAAAATACTGGAAGAAATTAGGTCGCTTATGCATAAATAGCATAAGTAGGCACATGTTATTTATAAATATATTGGAAGTGCAATTATAAATATTCAAAGATACGAAAGTAATACAAAGGAAATTCTTATTTCTGCTACTACAAGTACTATTGAGCAAATGAAGTATGAAATTGCTTTTGAACTAAGAGTCACACTGGGACCTGATACATCACATCATCTGCAAATGGTTCGGATCGGTGGAGAGTTTACAAAACGCTTAGTTTGAATGGCTGAAAAACAGTTAACAGGTCAATACAGATTACACTAAGAAAATAATCCGTATATATACGGATTATTTTTCCTTTAATTTACAAAAAAATAAATTTCGAAATTGAAAAAACCTCTCAGATTCCTTTGTAATAATCTTTTTTAGTTGTGTTAATGACATAGGTATCGAAAGGTGATAAATTCGATACGAACGATGTATGATCCCTTAAAAGGGTTTTGGTGTTATTTATAATTTTAATTCCATAATACTTAAGCCGATATAATAAAATGTTTTATGTCTAAATTGATATAAAGTAATGATTATTAAGTGATATTTCTTTTTTTATAGAATAAGTAAAAACTGATACTGTAGTAATTACTGTTTTGAGATCAATTTACTGTGTACCTTAATTATTGAAGTTTTTTGTTGATTAACAACTATTGTGTTTGGAAATTAATAATAAGTTTATCCCGCTATTTGCCGGGCAGTAAGACCCCCACCTCAAAATTCAGCGGAAGCAAAGAAGTTAGGTGGGGGATCAACTGTCTGTAAAATCCCGATTTGTGTGGGCTAATAATCAGTGGGGGATGAACAAAACCCCCACTGATTAAAGTTTCACTTTATGTGATGCGGTAATAAAACTAGCTATTTTGCTATTCTTAGTATTTGTAAAGTCTATATATTTTTCCCTCTTTTGTGGAAAGTAAAACTAATGTTACGACCAGTAATATAGTGTCATTTTTTGAATATTCCATTCGTTTTTTATTTTTATTTTTAGTTGATGAAAAGACCTTTCTCTCAATTAAATGTTTAATTGAGCACTTGAATTTCCTCCACCTTGTACTTTTCAAAACATAGTGTTTCAAAAATAGCCGTATCGCTTTCCTCTTTTTCCGATTTCACGACTTCTTTATTATCTTTTTCTAAAATTTGGAGCAAAATAGTTTTTCAGTTTCATATTTAAATTAGCAGTATTTATTTTTTGAATTCAATTTGTATAAATGATTGAATTGGAACTTTGACTGTTATTTCTTGCGGTGGTACAGTATCTCCTGTTACTTTCGTTTTATTTGTAATATTTTTCTATCTCGGTCCTCGCATTGACTATCACTGTATTTTGTAGTGCTTCACTGTTTTCTCAAGTTCAATAATTATATCTTGTAGAATTAAGAAAAGAACTTAGCTTATTTCGTTTACTTATCTACTCTGATATTTAGATGCTAACTACAATTAAATAATATATGATTTTTATAAAAAAGATATAGTAATATTTTGTTGTGAATTGTACTAATTTGATATTTTATAGTATTATTTGTCGTGAATTATATCTAACAGAATATATTTTATGGATCTATAAAGGAGAATGTAATGAATACTTCTATCGATATACAACACTTGTGTGATCTTGCACATAAAGCATTTAATGCCCCTGTACATATTTTATCTGCAGACAGAAAAATTTTATATCATTCTACATCTGATAATGTTTGTAGTCCTTTTTATTCTTCAAAAGAAGAACATCTTAGTGATATTTATCAAGAAAACGATCCCTTTAACTTGCCACTTTTCCGAAGTAACAACTATCTTGAAAATTTTGTTCTAATTCATATAGAAAATCATGATGATATTAAAGGGACTATTATAATCGGTCCTACTATACATCCAAAAGATTCAGATGATATGATCATAAAATTTCAGAAAGAATTTAAATCAAATGATAACATTCAAGAAAGACTTGCCTATTATCAGTGTTTATCTGAGATTAAAAAAACTACATTAATTGATATGGGAATTTTATTACATTACATGATTTTCAATGAAAAGTTAGATGTAGATATTGTCTTGGAAAAAAATAAAGTACTAGAGGAAATTCCTAATAAAAATGTGAAACCTGATTTATATATTTTAAAACGTCGACAAAACAAACCTAAAACGCACAATATGTCATTAGTAAATGATTTCTTTTCGACTATTAAAGAAGGGAATAAAAAAAAGTTAATACAGTATATGTATGCGGTTTCGCAAGAAGATGTTGAACTTATGCTAATAGAGGATCCGCTCAGGAATCAAAAAAACCTTGGAATTATTGCGATTACCTTAGCCACTCGATATGCAATAGAAGGAAACCTGCCACCAGATATTGCTTTTGCTCATAGTATTTTATATATACAAACCCTGGAACAATTAGATAATGTAGAATCTGTAAAGCGATTGTCAGGGGATGCTTTACGTACTTTTGCAGATCGTGTGAAAGAATACAATGCAAAAAAGTATTCTTACGCGGTTACTACATGTATAAAACATATTAATAAAAATGTTTACGATGGAATATCTCTGAATGAACTTGCTAATCATTTAGAAATTACGCCTACTTATCTGTCTAAACTATTTAAAAAAGAAATGGGAATTACTTTAAGCGAATATATTCAAAGGGAACGAGTGGAAGAAGCAAAGAAATTATTAACACTCACTACTTATTCGTTATCAGATATCTGTGCTTGGCTTAACTTTAATGACCAAAGTTATTTTATAAGAGTTTTCAAAAAAATCACTAGCATGACCCCTAGGCAGTACCGTGAAAAATATACAATAATATAAGTTTGTTATCTACTGTCTCCAATGTAAAGACTTAAACATGGGTGTAAGTATCCCAAAAAATGAAAATTCACTAACCATTATTTTGCTAAAGGAAACAAAAAGATAGAAGGCTGCAAAGTGTTCCAAGGAAGCTTTGCAGCTTTTTTGTAATTTAAAACCTATGTTTATAACGATGATAAGTTTATAGACTAATATCTTCATATTATATATTTATTAATAATGATATTAGGATATTTCGTGAAAAAATCAATAATATAACATATATTACTAAATATATCTACATTTTATGCAATTATACATAACTAAATAAAGGTAAAAAAGTATAAAAAAACCTATTATATTATTCTATAAGTATTTTTTCTAAAATAAAATTTCTTGGTTGAGCTAAAATAGTTATTTTTAACCGTATACACATTAATTTGTAATCATTACAATTACAGAAATGAAATTTACGAATAACTATATTTATATAATTTTTTTCGGTTCATATTTTTATTTAACAGTAAATTATCGAGCGTAATCGACAAAATTTTTCTATTTACGCATTAAAAATTTAATGTTTTAATGAACAACATAACTGGTATGACCAGACAGAAAGGAGAAGGTTACGCTAATAGGAATTATAGTGAAGTTATAAGTAACATTATGTCTTTAATAATTTTCTAAATAGTCAATTTATTTACAAGAGGTCAAGAATCAAATTGGTAATAAACGTGTTCTAAGTTTCTGCATAACAAAAGTGAAGTTATTCCGCAATAAAAGTATAAGCAATGTACAGTATAATTTCACCTTTTGTTGTCTACTAAGGAGTTTGCTGACAAAACTAAGAGGGATATTATCAAATTGAAATTAAACAATGTTATGACAAGATTAACTGTAAGCATTGGTTTATTGATCCTCACGATTCTGTAAGTTAAACCGCAACTTTAGGAAAGAATTAATAATTTACTACTCATAAGGTGCCTGATTCAAATATAGTTAATAAATTTTTGTTATTTATATTTAAAAAAATAGAGTATCGAAATGAGAGATAAATAAAATCCTTACATCCTATTAGAAGTAAAAAACAACGATATTAACGTATCTGAAAGATTTCTCCTTCTTATCCAGTTTACAAAGAGAGCGGTCGTACAAGTTATATGAATTAAGTTATAAAAACAATGGTAAAGGAGTGTACGGAATGAAAACTAAAATAATGACAGGATTATTAGTCACATCCATTGTAACTGGAGCAACTATTCCTATCAATACTCTCGCAACACCAATCGTTCAAGCGGAAACTCAACAGGAAGGCATGGATATTTCCTCTTCATTACGAAAATTAGGTGCGCAATCTAAATTAATCCAAACGTATATTGATCAATCTTTAATGAGTCCTAATGTACAGCTAGAGGAAGTCCCAGCTTTAAATACCAATCAATTCCTAATCAAACAAGATATGAAGGAATGGTCATCGGAACTCTATCCACAGTTAATTCTATTAAATTCAAAAAGTAAAGGATTTGTAACAAAATTTAATAGTTATTACCCGACATTAAAATCGTTTGTAGACAATAAAGAAGATAGAGAAGGATTTTCGGATAGACTTGAAGTACTTCAAGAAATGGCTATGACGAATCAAGAAAATGCGCAACGACAAATCAATGAATTAACAGATCTTAAATTACAGCTTGATAAAAAATTAAAAGATTTTGATACTAATGTGGCAACTGCGCAAGGCATACTAAGTACAGATGGAACAGGAAAAATAGATCAGTTAAAAAATGAAATATTAAATACCAAAAAAGCAATTCAAAATGATTTACAGCAAATTGCATTAATACCAGGAGCTTTAAATGAGCAGGGATTTGCTATATTCAAAGAAGTTTATAGTCTTTCAAAAGAAATTATTGAACCAGCTGCTCAAGCAGGGGTGGCAGCGTATAACAAAGGAAAAGAAATTAACAACTCTATTCTAGAAGCGGAGAAAAAAGCGGCGCAAGAAGCGACAGAACAAGGTAAAACTGCTCTAGAGATTGAATCAGCAAAAAAAGCAGCTCGTGAAGCAATTGAGAAAAGCAAACAAGGTGAAATAGCAGCCGCAGCCGCAGCAAAAACACAAGAGTATGACCTGATGAAGGTCATTGATACCGAAAAGATTAAGAAAACATTTGGCGTTTTTGCTGAAGTAAATAAATTAACAGCAGAACAGCGAGCATATTTAGATGATTTAGAGAAACAAAATCAAAAAATATATGATTTAACAACGAAACTATCAATAGCTGATTTACAAAAATCAATGCTTCTTCTTACACAAAATGATTTGCATACGTTTGCAAATCAAGTAGATGTAGAACTGGATCTACTAAAGCGCTATAAAGAAGATTTAAATCTAATAAAAAATAGCATTACAAAATTATCTACTAATGTTGATACAACTAACGAGCAGTCTCAAAAAGATACATTAAGACAATTAAAAAATGTAATAAGTTACCTTGAAGAACAAGTATATAAATTTTAATATTGCGTTTTTAGGGAATTCATACAGATTATAAGCATTTAGCGAAAGAAGGAGAATAGTCATGAAAAAATTTCCATTCAAAGTACTAACTTTAGCTACATTAGCAACTGTTATAACTGCTACTACCGGTAACACTATTCATGCATTTGCACAAGAAACGACCGCTCAAGAACAAAAAGTAGGCAATTATGCATTAGGCCCCGAAGGACTGAAGAAAGCATTAGCTGAAACAGGGTCTCATATTCTAGTAATGGATTTATACGCAAAAACAATGATTAAGCAACCAAATGTAAATTTATCTAATATCGATTTAGGCTCAGAGGGGGGAGAGTTGCTCAAAAATATTCACCTTAATCAAGAGCTGTCACGAATCAATGCGAATTACTGGTTAGATACAGCGAAGCCACAGATTCAAAAAACTGCTCGTAATATTGTAAATTACGATGAACAATTTCAAAATTATTACGACACATTAGTAGAAACTGTACGAAAGAAAGATAAGGCAGGTCTAAAAGAGGGTATAAATGATTTAATTACTACAATCAATACAAATTCAAAAGAAGTTACAGATGTGATTAAGATGCTACAAGACTTCAAAGGGAAACTATATCAAAATTCTACAGATTTTAAAAATAATGTTGGTGGTCCAGATGGGAAAGGTGGATTAACTGCAATATTAGCAGGTCAACAGGCAACGATTCCACAACTTCAAGCTGAAATTGAGCGACTTCGTTCTACTCAGAAAAAACATTTTGATGATGTATTAGCATGGTCAATTGGTGGTGGATTGGGAGCAGCTATTTTAGTTATTGCAGCTATTGGAGGAGCGGTAGTTATTGTTGTAACTGGCGGTACAGCAACACCGGCTGTTGTTGGTGGACTCTCGGCTCTTGGTGCAGCTGGTATCGGTCTAGGAACTGCGGCTGGTGTCACAGCATCTAAGCATATGGACTCCTATAATGAAATTTCTAACAAAATCGGAGAATTAAGTATGAAAGCAGATCGTGCTAATCAAGCAGTTCTTTCGCTTACTAACGCGAAAGAAACATTGGCATATTTATATCAGACTGTAGATCAAGCGATATTGTCTCTAACAAATATTCAAAAGCAATGGAATACAATGGGCGCAAATTATACAGATTTACTGGATAATATCGATTCTATGCAAGACCACAAATTCTCTTTAATACCAGATGATTTAAAAGCCGCTAAAGAAAGTTGGAATGATATTCATAAAGATGCAGAATTCATTTCAAAAGATATTGCTTTTAAACAGGAGTAGAACTGAAATTTAAAACCTAAATTGGAGGAAAATGAAATGATAAAAAAAATCCCTTATAAATTACTCGCTGTATCGACGCTATTAACTATTACAACTGCTAATGTAGTTTCACCAGTAACAACTTTTGCAAGTGAAATTGAACAAACGAACAATGGAGATACGGCTCTTTCTGCAAATGAAGCGAGAATGAAAGAGACCTTGCAAAAGGCTGGATTATTTGCAAAATCTATGAATGCCTATTCTTATATGTTAATTAAGAATCCTGATGTGAATTTTGAGGGAATTACCATTAATGGATATGTAGATTTACCTGGTAGAATCGTACAAGATCAAAAGAATGCAAGGGCACATGCTGTTACTTGGGATACGAAAGTAAAAAAACAGCTTTTAGATACATTGAATGGTATTGTTGAATACGATACAACATTTGACAATTATTATGAAACAATGGTAGAAGCGATTAATACAGGGGATGGAGAAACTTTAAAAGAAGGGATTACAGATTTGCGAGGTGAAATTCAACAAAATCAAAAGTATGCACAACAACTAATAGAAGAATTAACTAAATTAAGAGACTCTATTGGACATGATGTTAGAGCTTTTGGAAGTAATAAAGAGCTCTTGCAGTCAATTTTAAAAAATCAAGGTGCAGATGTTGATGCCGATCAAAAGCGTCTAGAAGAAGTATTAGGATCAGTAAACTATTATAAACAATTAGAATCTGATGGGTTTAATGTAATGAAGGGTGCTATTTTGGGTCTACCAATAATTGGCGGTATTATAGTGGGAGTAGCAAGGGATAATTTAGGTAAGTTAGAGCCTTTATTAGCAGAATTACGTCAGACTGTGGATTATAAAGTAACCTTAAATCGTGTAGTTGGAGTTGCTTACAGTAATATTAATGAAATGCACAAGGCGCTTGATGATGCTATTAACGCTCTTACTTATATGTCCACGCAGTGGCATGATTTAGATTCTCAATATTCGGGCGTTCTAGGGCATATTGAGAATGCAGCTCAAAAAGCCGATCAAAATAAATTTAAATTCTTAAAACCTAATTTAAATGCAGCGAAAGACAGTTGGAAAACATTACGAACAGATGCTGTTACATTAAAAGAAGGAATAAAGGAATTAAAAGTGGAAACTGTTACTCCACAAAAATAGGGAAATATTAATTCTGCGTAAAGTGAACTAAAACATAGAAAGTCTATGATTACACTGTTAAACAGAAAAGTAATAATTAATAAATCCTTATATAACAGAAAGGCGGAGTCTCATTAAAGACTTCGCCTTTCAATTATATATAAGTATGATTCGAATAAAAAATAACCTTGTAGTTTAATTGCTTTTTTAAAATTTGCAACAGAATCGGTTAATTTGAAGCAGATTATATACATTTTCTTTAATACTTAATGATTTGAAGGCTGCTAAAGAAAGTTCAAACGATACTGATAAAAGATGTAGAACTCATTTTGAAAGACATCGCTTTTTAATAAGATTAGAACTTGAAACCATACCTTATATAGGAGGAATACGAAATGATGAAAAAAATCCCTAATAAACTACTCGCTGTATCAGCGTTTTTAACTATAACAACTACTTATGCAGTCATACCACTAGAAACTTTTGCGATTGAAATTGAACAAACGAACACTGAAAATATATCTCTTTCAGCAAATGAAGAACAGATGAAAAAAGCTTTGCAAGATGCTGGTTTATTTGCAAAAGCTATGAATGAATATTCTTATTTGCTAATTAATAATCCAGATGTGAGTTTTGAAGGAATAACTATTAATGGAAATGCAGATTTACCTAGTAAAATTGTACAAGATCAAAAGAATGCAAGAGCACATGCTGTTACATGGAATACACAAGTGAAAAAACAGCTTTTTGATACATTGACAGACATTATAGAATACGATACAAAATTTGAAAATTATTATGAAACATTAGTAGAGGCGATCAATAATGGAAATGGAGATACTTTAAAAAAAGGGATTACAGATTTACAGGGAGGAATTCAACAAAATCAAAAGTCTGCAAAAGCATTAATAGAAGAATTAATTCAATTAAAAAATGCTATTGGAGAAGATGTTAGAACATTTGGAAGTCATAAAGAGACATTGCAATCGATTTTAAAAAACCAAGGTGCTGATGTGGAGGATGACCAAAAGCGTCTAGAGGACCTTTTAGGACAAGTAAAATATCAGAAAGACATAGAATCTAAGGGGTTAGACATGGTAAAAATCCCCTTTATTCCAACCTTGATTGCTGGTGGCATAATGATAGGTGATGCAAGAGGTAAGTTAGGTTGGCTAGAACCTGAATTAGCAAAATTGCGTCAGACTGTAGATTATAAAATAACATTGAATCGTGTAGTTGGAGTTGCATTTCATAATATTAGTGATATGCATAGTACGCTTGATAGTGCTATCACTGCTCTTACTTATATGTCTACGCAATGGGAGGATTTAGATTCTCAATATTCGGGTGTACTGGGACATATTGATAAAGCTGATCAAAAAGCTGATCAAAATAAATATAAATTCTTAACCCCTAGCTTGAATGCAGCGAAAAACAGTTGGAAAACATTAAAAACAGATGTTGTCACTTTGCAAGAAGGGATAAAAATTGCAGAGAAAAAAGAACAGGATTTTTTGAATCAGCTTCGTCCATCAAACGTTTTCTACTTTTATAAAAAAATTCATAACGCATACACTTTTGAAATAAAGACTGGAACAAATGCGCCAAATGCGTCTTATAAAGTTATGAATTTAACTAAAAACACTGTTCATAATATGTGGAGTGGAGGGGCTAATACTAACATGTGGGCTGATTGGCTTTCATTCAATCCAAATGATGAATTTGCGGTAGTAGCAGTAGTGGATGGTAAAGAATATGTTGTGTATAAAGACAAAGTACAAAATATAATGAACTGAATCTGAAAGTAACGAAGTAATTGGAGCTGGAGAATAAACTAGACACCAAGTTAATTGAAAAATCTCCTTATATCCTAGAATATTTTGCTCAAGAAAAAGAATTTGTTCAGCGAAAAAGTAAATATTGAACCAAGGAGTTAGTTGTATTATGTGTATGGTTTTACCGAAAGGTTTCAAGTACATTACTCATACAATTATGTAGTTATCCTGAAGCATCTACAGGTGTTCTTATCGACCTTGAAGAACTACTTAGCTTCCTAAGTGGAGTGACTTTATGCAAAATTAAGTGAACGTTTTTGTACATAGATTAGTTGACATTTATATAGATTTTTTCCATTTTCAAAGATAGTTTTGTTTTTTATGTTATTTTTCAAAAATTACTGTTGAAGTTTCTATATTCATGACTCAGCATATAATCATTGTTTGATGAAATGACATACCACGTCCCTTAGAGTTTCATACGTATTACGATAACTTAAAGAAAAAAGATAATAGTAGTCAACGGTTACTATTATCTTTTTTGAACTATTTTTCATTAAAATATCTCATCTGCTGTGCTCCTTATTTACTTTTCCAGATTTTATCCTAGTTTAAAATTTATGCATTTGAACTGTTTATACAATTTGTAGGATTTTTAGCTTTTTTGTCGAATACACTTAATGCAAGGAGGGACATTACATGATTATTAAAGATTATTTCATCAACCTTTCTATTTTTTCTTTATTAGTTAGCGCAGCAATATTTATTCAAGTGTTTACAATTAATTCTAGTCGATATTTCGAAAAGCTCTATGGAGGGATTATTGCAGTTACGTTAATGTTCTTTTCTTTTCCATACATGGGATTTTCTTACGATCTTCGAGTTGTTCCTCTTATTCTATCTTTTATTTACTTTGGTCGTATTGCTGGTTGGATTACGTTAATTAGCATAATTGTAATGCGTATCTTTTACACAGGAGGGTACTGGGAACCTCCTGTGATTGCTTATTTAGGTATGGGGATTCTATTTTCTACCTTTAAAACTTATTTTAAAAAACTACATCCTTTTAAAAGTGCATCGTTATATTTTTCTGTTTTTATTGGAATAAAGTGGTTAGTTGGCGTATTATTTAATACTACATTACTTTACACAGGAGGCTTATTATATATAGCGTTAGGACTTTTAATTGGGCTATTTCTTATGGAAGCCTACCAGAGATTGTATTATTTAACACAGGACTTATCTAAAATGAATCGAGAATTAAAAAAATCGAAGCAAGAACTTGCAGATACCGTACATGAGCTTCAAGGAGGAATTTTTAAATTTAAAAAAGTGGGTAAGCACTTTATACACACTTTATGTGATGGACAGTTTTATTATCAAAACGGATTTTATTCTGAACAGGTGGTAGGAAAAAGCTTACGTACTATTGATGCTTCTATTGTTCCTCCACATTTAGTTCCACAATTGATGAAGTACTATCTTCAGGCATGGGAAGGAAAAGAAATTATATTTGAATTACCTTGGCCAAATGATAAAACTATTATTCTTATTGCGCTTAGGCCGATTAAACGAAATGGACAAGTTATTGAAGTTGTTGGTTCTACAGTTGATATAACCGAAAGGAAAAAGGTAGAATCAGAATTAAGCGCTACCAAAGAATTATTGGAATCATTTATAAAGCACAATCTAGATGCTATTACCATTTCTGATCGAGAAGGGCATATTTTACAAGCGAATAAAGCTTATGAAAAGATATTTGGGTGGTCATCACAAGAAATCATAGGTAAGAGATTACCTTGTGTACCAGATTTTTTAATGGAAGAATCGCTTAAAAATATTCAGAAAATTCTAACAGGCGAATCTGTGGTTACTAGATTAGAAACTGTTAGACAAAGGAGCGATGGGAGTCTTCTTGATGTCAGTCTGACAGTTTCTCCTATACTAGATGTAAGAGGAAATGTGATAGCTTTATCAGCAATATGTAGAGACATCTCTGAAAGAAAACAAGCAGAAAGAGAACGACATCGATTACACCAGCAATTAAGAGATAGTGAAATGAAGTACCGTGCACTAATTGAACAAGCAACTGATGCGGTATATGTAGTAGAGCTGAATGAAGATAATGCTCCAAGTCGATTTATTGAGGTAAACCCTGTTGGGTGTAGAAGATTTGGATATAGTAGAGAAGAGTTGCTCTCATTATCATTTTCAAATATAGTACCACAAGATTCTCAAATGATCGTAAGGCTATTAGAAAAAATTAAAAAGGGACAAACTTCCTTCACTTTGCAAGATGAATATGTTTTTCCAACAGGAAAAGTAATAACAGCTGAGTTTAGTGTTCGTGTTTTTAACTTAAATGGTAAAAAGGTTTTCCTAAGTATTTCTCGTGATATCACTGAACGGCTAAAAACAGAAGAATTATTACGAAAATCTGAAAAACTTGCTGTTGTAGGACAATTAGCGACTGCAATGGCTCATGAGATTAATAATCCATTAACTGCAATGAAAGGGTTCATGCAATTACTAAAATCAACAGAAAATGAGAATAATCAGGGTTATATTAATATAGTATCATCAGAGATTGAGCGTATAGAGAGCATAACAACTGAATTTATGGCGGTAGCCAAACCACAGGTGGTAAAAATACAACCTAATGATATTAGTTTGCTAATGGATCAAGTTTTAATGCTACTACAACCTCAAGCAATGATGCATAATATAAAATTTAGAATCGATCTTAACCCTGGTATTCCATTGATTTCATGTGAAGGAAATCAATTAAAACAAGTATTTGTTAATATATTAAAAAATGCAATTGAATCTATGCCGATGGGAGGGGAAATTCTGATTCAAATAAATATACTTGATAATAATCAAGTAAGAATTCGTTTTATCGATCAAGGGTGTGGGATTCCAAAAGAACGTATACCATACCTTGGAGAACCTTTTTATAGTATTAAAGAAGAGGGGATTGGCTTAGGGTTAATGATCTGTTATAAAATCATTGAAACACATCAGGGAAAGGTATTTATTGAGAGTGAAGTGAATAAGGGGACTACAGTTGAAGTCACTCTCCCTATTTGTACACTTCAAAATTAATATATTCTTTTACTGAAATTTTTAAAGAAACCATACAGAATGTAATGCTAATGTTACTTAATGAAATAATAAAGAGAAGAACACTGGTAAATTTACCCTATAGAATAGACAATTGAAAAAGCTTGTTATAAAAACATCCTTTCTTTAGAACTAAAAGAAAGGATGTTTTTAATATTGTAATTATGCTCGAAAACATTTCTTATTTTTACTTTTAATACATTTTTTAACTAATTTTGGTTAAGTTATTTTCAAAGGCGTTATTATTAATTCAATAAGTATATTTACATATCACCATCCCTAATTTTAAAAATAGCAATTTCCTGAAAACTATATATAGTTTCTTTCTGAAAGGAAGGGTATTATCAATTGAAACCACATGAAAGAATATCTGTTTACTCTATAGAATCTTTGCAGGATTTAATGAAATTACTAAAAAAATCTAAAGATTTTATAACGTTGGAAATTGCTTCTAATAATTCCTCTATAGTCATTTCATATTTTAGAACATTAATCGATGTAAATATATTTCATGAAGAGGTTTTGACTTATATAAAAGAGAAGAGCTTCGATTCGTTACAAGATATTCACTCTGTCTTACCTTTTGAGAATTCAAAAATAACAAATCAAATGGAAGATATTCAGGATAGTATTTTAAATGGCTATATACTGATTCAGTTCGATACAGATAAATTAAATTGTTTGTTAGTAAATGTGTCAAAGAAAGAAAAAAGGGATATTACAAAAGCCGAAATTGAATACAATATTGTGGGTCCGCAAATCGCATTTGTCGAAGATTTAGATGTAAATTTAAATTTAGTACGTAGAAAGCTTCCAACACCTTATTTACAAATGAAAGAATTGAAAGTAGGATCTCTCTCTAACACAACTGTTGCGATTGTATTTATTGAGGGAATTGTAAATGATCAAAATCTACAAGAAATTATAAAAAGGGTAAGTCAAATAAAAACAGACCATGTTTTGGATAGTACTTATTTGATGCAGTTAATTGCAGACAACCCGAATTCTATATTCCCTCAATTTTTGAATACAGAACGTCCGGACCGTGTGGCAGCTGTATTAGCAGAAGGGAAAATTGCACTTTTTGTAGATGGCTCGCCTTATGCTATCACTCTTCCAACAACATTAATTGACTTTTTTTCTACGACAGAAGATTACACCATGCCTTGGATTATTTCCTCCTTTTTTCGACTGCTAAGGCTTTTTGCTTTTATTTTTTCTGTCTTAACAACTCCATTATATGTTGCAATTTTAACATATCATTACGAGCTAATTCCGAGAGAACTTCTTGAAACGTTAATCATATCGAGAAGTAAAGTACCTTTTCCTCCAGTTATTGAAGCACTTTTTTTAGAAATAACGATTGAATTACTGAGAGAAGCGGGGGCACGTTTACCAACTAAAGTGGGTCTAACTGTCGGTATAGTAGGTGGTATTGTAATTGGACAGGCATCGGTAGAGGCAAGTCTTACAAGTAATGTACTTATTATCATTGTTGCACTTTCAGCCCTTAGCTCATTTACAGCACCAATATATCGAATTGGTAATACAATTCGAGTAATTCGTTTTCCTTTTATAATCGCCGCACACCTGTTGGGTTTATTAGGAATTGTTTTAACAAGCTCTTTGCTTTTAGCACGTTTATTACGTACAGAATCATTAAGACGTCCTTATTTGTTTCCTTTTTATCCTACACGCCTTACAGATTGGAAAGACAGTATTGTACGTATGCCGATTTCAGCGATGTTTCGACGTCCTATTTTTTCAAGGTCTAAACAGCGTTTTCGCTTTAATCCAGAAGAGGTAGAGAAAAATAAAATACTATCAAGAAATGATTTTGATGATTGAATTTAACAGGGAGGAGCATTATGAAACAGATCCCAATTGAGTATCAAGTCTCTCCATATATGGTATTTTTTTTAATTATTACTATACAGATGGGGGTTGGTATGCTTGGTTTTGAAAGGATTAGTGCAAAATTAGTTGGAAATGATGCGTGGATTAGCACGCTACTTTTTGGAATATCTGTCAATCTTATGATTTGGATCATATATCAGATTTTAAATCAGGGTAATGGAGACATCATTGCAATCAATCAAAACGTACTTGGAAAATGGATTGGTGGAATATTCAACTTCATTTTTTTATCCTATATTGTATTGTTAGGTGCAACAACACTACATACTTATATCGAAGTAGTACATGTTTGGATGTTTCCTTCTATTTCATCTTGGGTTATAGCTGGGGCTTTTTTGGGTTTATGCTATTACATTGTTACTGGAGGATTTCGTGTAGTTGTCGGAATCGGTTTCTTTGGAATCGTTATCCCAAGCATTCTAATCTTCACATTTTTTTATCCTTTGCAGTATGCAGATTTCCGAAATTTATTTCCAATTGCACAGCATTCATTCCTAGAAATTATGAAAGGAATGAAAGGAAATATGTTTAGTTTTTTTGGATTTGAAATGTTATTGCTGTACTACCCATTTATTAAAAAGGCAAAAACGTCTCAAAAATATGCGCACTATGCAAATTTAGTAACGACTATTGTCTACACATACCTTATGATTTTAACTCTTGCGTTTTTTAGTGAAAAACAACTAGCGAGTGCGATATGGGCATATTTAAGCATGATTAAAATTATACAATTTCCCTTTATAGAGCGGTTTGAATACATTATTGTTTCTGTTTGGGCTTTTTTTATATTACCCAATGTTTCCTTTACATTATGGGGAGTAAGTCGTGGTATAAAAGAGGCACTGGGAATAAAGCAAAAATATGTTTTGCCAGTTATCATCCTATTCATCTTTGTTTTATCATTTTTCTTGAATAACCGTAATAAAATTAACTTATTAAATACTTGGACAGGTCAAATGGGCTTTATATATATATATGTATACCTACCTGTACTATGGCTAATTCAAACCGCCAAAATAAAGTTAAGGAGATAAACATGAAGCGATGGATACTTTTCCTTATAGTAAGTGTCTTCTTAATAGGTTGTGCTAAAACGAAAATTGTGGATGACATTGACTTAGTTCAAGTTGCGGCATATGATACCGAAGCAAAAGGTAAGCTAAAAGGAACCTTTGCGATTTCAGCTTATAAAGGAGGCGGGGAAGGTGAAACGAAAATCTATTCAGCATCAGGCCAGACTGGTAGAGAAGTTCTTGCAAGAGCATCCGAAAAATCTTCTGGACCTCTAGAGTTGGGGCAATTGCGTGTTATTATATTTAATGAAAAAATAATTGAAAAGGGAATGCAGGAAATTTTAGAGACTTTGAATCGAAATCCTAGTGTAGGAAATGCAATTTATTTAGCAATTACAAATGTAAAAGGGGAATCACTATTAAAGGGGAACTATTCTGAAGAAAAAGAAATTGCTTCCTATCTATCCTCTTTACTGGAGCAAAATATAGATAATGGAACGCAGCCAAAAACAAATTTTTTTATGTTTTTAAACCAACTTAATGATGATGCGAGAGATTCATATTTACCGATAATATCTAAAAAAGGTAATGTGTTGGAGTTAGATGGAATAGCACTTTTTAAAAGATGTAAAATGGTTGATAAAGTAAACCCTAAAGATTTATTTGTATTTAAATTGTTGACAGATAATTTTAAACAAGGTACATACCAATTCAAACTACCTGGTTCCCCAAATACTTACGCCACGATAGAGAATATAAAAGCTAGAACAAAATATAAGATGGAGGGGAATAGTAAGCATCCATTCGTAAATGCTCATATTCAAGTTAAAGCTGAAATTCAAGAATTTACAAAAACAAAAAATCTAGATAATCCTAAAGAAATAAAAAAATTAGAAAAAATTATGGAAAAAGAAATAGAGAAAAAAGCAACTACATTGATAAAGAGATTTATTAAAAAAGACACAGATCCTATAGGACTTAGAAAGCTTGGTAGAACTCACGTAAGAAAATGGAACAGTCAAGAATGGGAAGAATCCTATAAACAATTACGTTTTCGTGTAACAGCTGATGTAAAAGTAACCCAATCTGGTGTTACAGAATAAATCAAATAAGATATGGGGAATTTTAATGAAAAAATATAGTCTCGCAGGAGATTAGGGAGAAGAGAAACGATTAACAAAGAATTTCATAAACATTAAGATGCTTTGTTAATCGTTTTTATACCTGTAGCTTTATCACTTATAGTAATCATAATTATAATAAAAGAACACCGAAACAAATTCCCGATACCACATAATTATAAGAGGACAATAAAGCATCAAGATATAATGTATGCTTTGTCTGGAAAAAAGAATTAAGTACTTCAAAGTTAAACACTTAACTTTAAAGTAGTTGTAGCACTTCAACTAGACTGTGCCCCCGAAAGTTAGAAAGGTCGGTTTATTAAGTAGTCTCTAGGGAATGAGCCTAGTACAATACTGGATTCATTTCCTTTTATTTTTCCTTGATTCTTTCATGATTATAGTACTTTATCTACTTTGCTAATTCTTGTTTGAATTCTGTTATACTTTCAAATTCTTTCGATACAGAAATAGACATACAAAAACGCCATTCTTTCTTATAAATCTACAGAAAGAATGGCGTATTCTTCAAAAGTGAGTTCCTTTATTGAAAAGCTTTAGTTCTATATGACAGATAAAAGGGCAAGCAACGCTAAAATAGCGAGAAATCCTTGTTTCATGATAATTGATTTATTGGATGTGAAACCTCTGAAAATAGCCGCTACCACTACACAAATGATGAAAAATAATTGAATCATATAACCAATGGGATTATTTCCAAGTATAAGTCCCCGAATGAGGCCAGCTGCTAAGAATTCATTATATAAACCGTTTGCAAATTAATTGTCTAAGTATTTCTAAGTTTAAAGAGTACAGTGTCTTCGTTTTTTATTGAATCAACTTTTACATGTTGGTTCAATATTTTCTATTCTCTTGGAACTTAGTTCTCGTTTACTTCTCACAAAAGCAATAAAATCTATTATCTCTTCTGTTGACAGTGCTTCTCCATCTATTAAAAGTGTTGGATCTGGATCGTTTAGGAGTCTTGTAATATCAATTACATCTTTGTTTTGATGTGAATGTTCAATTCGACCTAATATATAATCTACAGATGTATCAAATAAATCGGCTATTTTTGATAAAGATTGTAATGAAGGTAATCTATAACCATTTTCATACCCGGCATAGGTGCTTTTCGCAATCCCAAGTCGATCTGCTGTCTCTTGTAAGGACCATTTTTGATTTTTTCTTAATTTAGATAAACGTTCCAGCATTCGTCTCATACCCCATCTAATTTTATTAAATTAATTATAACATAGAAAAAGAATCAAGAATAGAAAAAAAGTACGCGTATTGAATACAAAATCTTGATTAATTCAAATTAAGTTCTATAATGATAAATATAAATACGCATTACGCGAACGATATATCGTTGTTTATTTTATGGAGGGGTTGTGTATGAAGAAAATTTTATTACTTGCAACTGGTGGGACAATTGCATCTGTGGAGGGGAATGAGGGGCTTGTTCCAGGATTGTCCGCTGAGGAATTATTGAATTATTTTTCGAAGTCTTCTCGAAACTTAGAAATAGATTGCAAAATCTTAATGAATATTGATAGTACCAATATGCAACCTGAGCACTGGAAAGAAATAGCTAATGCTGTTTTTAATCACTATGATGACTATGACGGGTTTGTGATTACACATGGAACGGATACGTTAGCTTATACATCTTCCGCGTTATCTTATATGCTTCAAGGTTTAAGAAAACCAGTTGTTTTAACAGGTTCACAAGTACCTATTAGTTTTAAAAAGACAGACGCAAAGAAAAATGTAGCTGATGCTCTTAGATTTGCCTGTGAGGATGTTGGCGGTGTGTTTATTGTTTTTGATAGTAGGGTGATTATTGGGACGAGAGCAGTTAAAATGCGAACAAAAAGTTATGATGCATTTGAAAGTGTGAATTATCCATATGTTGCTGAGGTAAATGAAGATGAACTGAAATATCATTGGAAGCCAAAGTCCTCCCATAATGAACTTTCAATAAATACTAATTTATGTACGGATGTTTTTCTTATGAAATTGTATCCAGGTACAAAACCAGAGATATTTGATTGTTTAAAAGATTTGTACAAAGGGATTATTATTGAAAGTTTTGGTAACGGTGGATTACCTTTTGAAGGAAGGAACTTGCTTTCGAAAATTCAAGAGTTGACTGAAATGGGGATTGCTGTAGTGATTACTACTCAATGCCTGGAAGAAGGAGAAGACATACTTCTCTATGAAGTAGGACGGAAAGTGGCACAACATCAAGTAATATTATCTGGAGATATGAATACGGAAGCCATCATAGCAAAATTGATGTGGGCGCTTGGGAAAACTAATAAATTAGAAGAGATTAAAAAAATTATTGAAGAGCCTTTAGCCTACGATTTAACAATAAAATCTGATAAGGATTGGTAATGACTTCATATGATTTATTTAGGTTTTACATTTAATATGGGGGAGAAATTAAAATGGAAATGACAAACAAGAACGTGCGAGTGGAGAATGATTTTTTGGGAGGAAAGGAATTACCTATTGAGGCATATTACGGAATTCAAACTTTACGCGCTGTTGAAAATTTCCCGATTACAGGATATAAAATTCATGAAAGTTTAATTAAAGCGTTCGCAGTTGTAAAAAAAGCTGCAGCGCTTGCCAATACAGATGTAGGAAGATTGGAATTAAACAAGGGCGGTGCCATCGCAGAAGCTGCTCAAGAAATTCTTGATGGAAAATGGCATGATCATTTCATCGTAGATCCAATCCAAGGCGGAGCGGGTACTTCAATGAACATGAATGCAAATGAAGTCATTGCCAATCGTGCTCTTGAATTATTAGGAATGGAAAAGGGAGACTATCATTATATTAGTCCAAATAGTCATGTAAATATGGCGCAATCAACAAATGATGCATTCCCAACGGCGATTCATATCGCAACGTTAAATGCATTAGAAGGCTTATTACAAACGATGGGTTATATGCATGATGTATTTGAATTAAAAGCCGAACAGTTCGATCATGTGATTAAAATGGGACGTACACATTTACAAGACGCTGTGCCAATTCGCCTTGGACAAGAATTTAAAGCGTACTCACGTGTACTTGAACGTGATATGAAACGCATTCAGCAATCACGTCAACACTTATATGAAGTGAACATGGGAGCAACTGCAGTTGGTACAGGCTTAAATGCAGATCCAGAATATATTGAAGCAGTTGTAAAACATTTAGCTGCAATTAGTGAATTACCGCTTGTTGGTGCAGAAGATTTAGTAGATGCGACGCAAAATACGGATGCTTATACTGAAGTATCTGCAGCGCTTAAAGTATGTATGATGAATATGTCTAAAATTGCGAATGACCTTCGCTTAATGGCATCAGGTCCGCGTGTTGGTTTAGCGGAAATTATGTTACCAGCTCGTCAACCAGGTTCATCTATTATGCCAGGGAAAGTAAACCCTGTTATGCCAGAAGTAATTAATCAAATTGCGTTCCAAGTAATTGGTAATGACCATACAATTTGCCTTGCTTCAGAAGCAGGACAATTAGAATTAAACGTTATGGAACCAGTACTTGTTTTCAACTTACTTCAATCGATTAGCATTATGAATAACGGTTTCCGTGCCTTTACAGATAATTGCTTAAAAGGAATTGAAGCGAATGAAGATCGCTTAAAAGAGTATGTTGAGAAAAGTGTAGGAATTATTACAGCCGTGAACCCTCATATCGGTTATGAAGCAGCAGCTCGCGTTGCGAAAGAAGCAATCGCGACAGGGCAATCCGTTCGAGAACTTTGTGTGAAAAATGGTGTACTGTCACAAGAAGACTTAGAATTAATTCTAGATCCATTCGAAATGACACACCCAGGGATTGCAGGAGCAACTCTTTTAAAGAAAAATTAAAAGAAGAGGGGGGAGAAGTCCCTCCTCTTTGTTTACAATATAAGGATGTTATACGTGAATAGAGGTAGGGAGATTATAAGTAAGTATACAGTGGCGTTTAATGGTTCATAGAAACAAAATTAAGAGGAGCAGCAATATAATCAACATCACTTTTAAATAAAGAGGATTTATTAAAACATCCTATCATGTTAACAACAAGTTTACATGAATCTTTATAAATAACTATGACCAACCATGAATCAATAGTTGGCCATAATGATCTTAAAGACCCATATCTTTTAATCCAGGACTATGCTCATTTGGCATTTCAGGAAGTTCTGGTACAGGAAAACCTTTTGGCGGGTCAGTTACTGCTAATGTTCCTTTGTTTCTACTTGGTGATTCACCTTGGAATATTTCTCCCATTCTTGTTGGATCTAAGCTAAAATTAAATTGTGCGTTATGGAATCCCATGTCTACATACTTTCTGCACTCTGGGTATTTATTAATATCATAGTTCGGCACAGGGAAGAGTTTTCCCCATTCAACACCCAATGTCTCTAAAGCTTTTGCGAAAGCATTTTGATGTGCATTATCACGTACAATTAAAAATGCAAGAGTTTCTCTAAATGTTTGATTAGAACTCATTTCATAAATTCTAGTCTTTTGAAGTACGCCTGTAGATTCAAGTACGACATTATCTAGTAAATCGCTAATTAAGTTTCCATGACTATATACCCAAGATCCATTCCACGGATTTCCAGCTGCATCAACAGGTAATGAACTTTGAGCACCTACAATAAAGTGGTGAGGGTTTGCATGTTTAACCGCTTCATCAAGCGGTGCGTTGTCAATACCAGCATTTCCTGGCGTAGGTTCACCAGATCCAGTTAGTAGCTGATTAATTGTATGTTGTACAAGTTCTACATGGCTTATTTCCTCTAAAAAAACACCTCGAAGTAAATCGCGATATTGCTTCTCTTTACCTCTAAAATTTGAGCTTTGGAAGAAGTATTGCATCATTGTACGCATTTCGCCATAATGCCCACCTAATATTTCTTGTAAAACTTTTGCGGCAGCTGGATCTGGCTTGTCCGGCTTGATAATATTAATCAGTTCTTCTTTATAATAAAACATGAAGTACACCTCTTTTAAGTTAGTTAACATTGTTATCGTGTCCGCTAATTGGTTACTTAATACTCAAATTCATTTTTTTACCAATAAATCATGATCTCAAAATGCAAATTCTTTTGGAAATAACTATTTTCGATATGAGATGAAAATGGGGGAATAGCTACTTACAATTTAATAAAAAATTGTATCTTCAAGGTTTTAAAATGACTTTTATACAATCATCTTCACGATTATTAAAAATTTGATAACCATAGCTCGCTTCTTCAAGGGGGATTTTGTGTGTAATAATCTCTTTTGGATCGAATTCTTTGTTTATTATTTTTTCAAATAGTTCCGGCATAAAATGAATAACAGGTGCTTGTCCCATTTTAAGGTTAATATTTCTAACCCAAAATGCTCCGAGTGGAAATGCATTATAATTGCCACCATAAACGCCAGTCATTTGAACCGTTCCATATTTTCTTACGGCTTTCGTAGCGATTTGAATAGGGCCGAGAGTTCCGCCTTGTAATTTTAATTTTTGTTCTAGAAATTCTAGTGGCGATTTTTTTCCATCCATGCCCACGCAATCAATGACTACATCGGCACCGCCATGTGTGATTTCCTTTAAATGTTCTCCCATATCGGGGAATTTTGTAAACTCAAATACCTCAACATTGTTAATCTTTTTTGCATAATTTATACGATAATCTAAGTAATCGACTGCGATTACACGCTTAGCACCTTGCATCCAAGCAAATTTTTGTGTCATTAATCCAACAGGCCCGCAACCAAGGACGATAACAGTATCACCTGGCTTAACACCAGCGTTTATTACACTCCAATAGGCTGTTGGCAAAACATCGGATAAAAACAGTAAAGATTCATCTTCAAGTTCGCATGATTCTGGTATAACAAATGGAGTGAAATTTCCAAAAGGAACTTTTAAATATTCTGCTTGTCCACCTGGATGGTTACCAAATTTCTCTGTATAACCAAAGTATCCACCAGAATCATAATGAGGATTGGAGTTATCACATTGGCTTTCCATTTCATGTTGGCAATAAAAACAATGTCCACAAGAAACGTTGAAGGGGATGACAACACGATCTCCTTTTTTCACTTTAGTAACATCTGGACCAACTTCTTCAACAATGCCCATTGGCTCATGACCAATAATGTAACCTGGAGGTAAAGGCATGTTGCCCTGATATAAATGTAAATCAGAACCGCAAATAGCAGTTGAAGTAATTTTTACAATAATATCATCTTTTTTCTCTAACTTTGCATCATCAACCTGTTTAACTTGTACTTGGTTTGGTCCTTGATAGGTTACAGCTTTCATCTCATATCTCCTTAGGAATCATTTTTCATAATTTATCTCGCTATTTGCCGGCTGCCCGTAAAAGCCCGATTGATGAGGGCTGATAATCACCCGGGGATGAACAAAACCCCACTGATTAAAATTTCACTTTATATGTATCTCTTGATAAAATATAAATTTTTAGTAAAGAGAAACCTGTACATAGTGTTGTTATGAAAGTATGTTATAGCAACTCTTCTTTCTTATATCTTTTGCCCTATTTTAAGAAGAAACTCAATAATTATTCATAATCTAATTTCCATAAAAAGGATAATTATTATTTCATAATTTGTCGCATATTAAAAACATCGGAGGTGAAATAATATGGCAAACAATAATAGTGGAAATCGTAATGAATTATTAGTTCGAGGTGCTGAACAGGCTCTTGATCAAATGAAATATGAAATTGCACAAGAGTTTGGTGTACAACTTGGTGCAGATACAACAGCTCGTTCAAACGGATCTGTTGGTGGTGAAATTACAAAACGTTTAGTTGCAATGGCTGAACAACAACTTGGTGGTAGAGCTAACCGCTAAGAGAATTCGTATAAAATATAGCGAATATGTAAATCAATTTCTTTTGTATATGTATAAAAATAAAAACCCTTATAGTAAATGGATTCTCACTCAAAGATTATTGATAATCTTCTTTCATAATCTTTGGGTATTTAATTTGTAAACGACTTTCCTAAACAATAAACACGCAGTGTTGGAAAGGTGTTTTCCATGCATAGTAGAAAAGCTTTTGCAGGAAAAAGCATACTTAAAAATTTGATTTCAATATTGAAATCAATATTGATTATGATATTTTCGAAAGGGAGGAATTTAAAAATGGGTATTTTAAGTGGAAACCCTCAAAATGAACCGTTACATTACGGAGAAGTATTTGATATTTGGAGTTATCTTCTAGCCGCACAAGGTGGAATCGCAAGCCATCAAGTATTTATGAATCATACAGGTGACGAAGATTTGAAGAAGTTTTTAGAAAGCTTAATTGAAAATGATATGAATTCAGAAATAGAAGAGTTAAAAACTCTTTTAAAAGTTAATGGCGTAGCTTTACCGCCAGCTCCGCCAGAACGACCAGTTGCATCTATTGAAGACATTCCTCCTGGAGCACGTATTAATGATGCAGAAATTGCAGCAGCGGTTTCTACAGGATTAGCAGCTGGACTTGTGACATGTAGTCAAGTGATGGGAAAATGTCTTCGAGAAGATGTCGGAATGCTATTTGGACAATTTCATATGAAAAAAGCGCAAGCAGGTGTAACGTTACTGCGTTTAAGTAAGAAAAAAGGGTGGGTAGTTCCACCTCCATTACATGTGAAAAACTCTGATCAAGCTTAATAAACAAAAATAAAAAAGTGGCATTGGCCACTTTTTTATTTTTTAGATGTATCCTCAACTTTAGATTTATTTATTGTAGAAGAATCCATATATTCATCTGACATTTCCATAGCATATTTATCATGATGAATATGATTGTGATTTCTTAATTCATCGTCGTTACGCAGTACTAACCTCTTCATATAAATGTGGAAGAAAACCTCTATTCCGCCAATAATTAAAGCGGCTAAGAATGAAGAAAGTCCAATATTACGAGTAGCATCTAAATTAGTAAACAAGTATGTTAAAAGCCAAATTCCGAAGAAGCTTAAGCCGAAATCTGCCATTGTAGCAATCGTATTTCCGTATTTAGGTAAAATGAAGAGATCGCCGATTAAATAGGCAGCTCCTGTTAAGAAAAGAGAAATGAGTAATACTCTAGGAATGGAAATGCCTTGAAAGATACTGAGTACGATAAGTAATACTGCAGTTATCGCTGTGTATTTAATTAATAAAGCAATAATATGTTTCATCATTTTCCTCCATTGTTTAAACGTATATGGAATAAAATATTTCATTAGAAACGGGTTATGCTTTTATATAGCGTAACCCGTTTCATTTTCTGATGGAGGCCTATTTATAATATCCCATGGCACGTATATTGTATTTCGTTCTCCTATACACTATTATGTTGGGCTTAAAGGGCATCAATTATACCTTTGAATTCACGGTCGTAATTACCAATTAATTAGCTATATATTTTAGCATGTAATTTAACATATTAAAGAAAGAAGGAGGTGAATGAACATGTCAAACAATAACAGTGGAAGTAGCAATCAATTATTAGTACGTGGCGCTGAACAAGCTCTTGATCAAATGAAATATGAAATTGCTCAAGAATTTGGCGTACAACTTGGAGCAGATGCAACAGCTCGTGCAAACGGATCTGTTGGTGGTGAAATTACGAAACGTCTTGTATCACTAGCTGAGCAACAACTTGGCGGTGGCGTTACTCGTTAATTTTATATATGAAATGGATATAAAGGAGAGGCATGCCGTCTCTCCTTTCTCATACATTTTTATTTGTTTAACTTTTAGACTCTCGAGGTTTTAAATACATAATGAATTTTTGTGAAATAAAAGGATAAAAGATAAGAGGTTATATTTGATGCGAAAGGGGCAGAAAAAATGAAATATGAAGCGTTATTTACAGTTGAGATTTCTGTAGGAAGTGAGAGAGTAGCAAACCATAAAATAAAGGCACATGATGTCGTTGATGTTGTTGAAAAGCTTGCTGAAAAGTACTTAAGTAATCATGAGGGACATTCTCAAAATGAATAAAGGAGAATCGTAATATGACCTGTCATGATGTTAAGAACGAAACGAAAGAAAAAAAAGATTTAAAATGGTGGCAACTCTCACTTATTGGAATTGGTTGTACGATAGGAACGGGCTTTTTTTTAGGATCCAGTATAGGGATTAAAATAGGTGGATCTTCAATTATTCTTATTTTGATTTTAACTGGATTCACTACATATATTGTATTTGAAGCATTGGCAAAAATGGCTGTGGAAGATCCGCAAAAAGGATCGTTTCGCATTTATTCAAGAAAAGCTTTTGGAAATTGGGCGGGTTTTAGTCACGGATGGACATATTGGTGTTCGGAGTTGCTTATTATGGGTAGCCAGTTAAGTGCGTTAGGAATCTTTTCACGTTACTGGTTCCCTAAAATACCACTATGGATATTTGCTGCTGTATATGGAGTAGCGGCTATATTAATTATTTTTATAGGGGTAAAAATATTCGAACGTTTAGAAAAATGGATGGCTATTATAAAAATCGCGGCTATTATAGGGTTCATTGTGATTGCTATTTTGGTTATTTTAGGATTTATAAAGGGTGGTTTATATAAGGCGCAAATTCCACGGAATTTTAAAGATTGGTTCCCAAATGGATTAAAAGGCACTTGGTCCTCTCTGATTTATGCATTTTATGCATTTGGAGGAATCGAAATTATGGGGTTAATGACAATAAGACTGAAAGACCCTAAAGATGCACAAAAATCAGGGAGAGTAATGTTAATGATTTTAACGATTATTTACGTAGTCTCTTTAGGGTTGGCAATTATGATGGTTCCGTTAAATCAGTTTAATACGAAAGAAAGTCCTTTTGTAATAGCATTACAAGACTATAATTTGCCGTATGTGCCATTTATTTTAAATGTAGTATTAATTTTAGCGGGTTTTTCAACGTTAGTTGGTTCATTATTTGCAGTGACAAGTGTATTAATGAACTTAGCTGAAGAAGGTGATGCACCTGCGATGTTTGCGAAAAAAAACAAGAAAAATATCTCGTTTCCAGCTTTAATTCTTATTATAATGGGGCTTGGTGCTTCTATCCTTAGTGCTTTATTACTACCAAAAAATATATATGAATATGTAACAACTGCAGCTGGATTAATGTTGTTATATACATGGAGTTTAATCCTTCTTTCCTTTTGGAGACTAATGAATCCAAAAGGGTGGATGCAGATAAAAAGTATTATTGGTCTTATTATGATTGCACTAGCTGTTAGTGGAACACTATTACAAAAAACAACGCGTTTTGGTTTCTTAGTGAGCTTGTTGTTTTTAGGAATAGTTATTATTGTTACTATAATTGTTCATTTTGTCTCACGAAAAAGGAATCCAGCTATATGAAGTATCTTTCTTTTCACACCATGAATAGTATGTCAGAACTAAATAATAGAAGTTATTGAAAAATGATTTGGTAAGTTTGAAAACCAAAATATAATCCATAAATAATAAGTGATATTCCAGATACTACTGTTATAAGAGACAATATACGTGCATTCAAAATTTTACGAAATATACTAGATGTACTTGCCATCGTAATATCCCAAATAAAAATGCCTAAAATAATCCCGAAACTATATAACAAAAGCTGCTCTTTATTATAGGAAGAAGCGGCTTTTGCTAATATAGAGCCGAAAATTCCAAGCCAAAATAGAATTGTTAATGGATTAGATAAGGACATAAAAAAACCAGAAAAAAAGCTTTTAATAACTGAATCATCATTTCTCGTATTACTAATGCTAATTTGATTTGCATTTTTTAAACTTTCGATACCTGTATAGATTAAAACAAAAGCGCCGAAAGACCATAAGAAAAGTTTTATAATATCTTTTTCGAGGAAATGAATGACACCTAAATAAATAAGTACCATGTAGATGACATCTGCAAGTAAGGCTCCTATGCCAAGAATCCAAGCGTGAAAAAAACCACTCCTAATACCTTTTTCTAACTGTGCAGCATTAATAGGCCCCATTGGAGCAGATAATGATAAACCTAAGAAAACATAGCTTAAAAATATGCCCACGTATGATATGCTCCTCCCACTAAATTTGATCTATATTAAATCTATTCAGTGGTTAAAGTTTGTACAACTAAATAATAAAAAGTGGAGTGGGTTACTTATTTTTATGCAAGTATTTTATTATTCGAGAAAAGGGACACTTGGATGGAATTGTTTCATCATCACGTAAAAAATATTGTTGCCATTCATAATTATCTTTTTCACCATAATCTTTAAGAGAAGGGTGAATAGGAGCTTTGTCATAAGCGGCTAGACGTTGACGTATTAAGTTTTTTAGTTTTCTACTGCGTTTCTCAGAATTCATAATTCCCTGTAAAACCCACCTAGGAGTTAAAGCAAGCATCATACATGAAAAATGTCTACTTTGTCTATTGACATGGGCAGGTGTAGCGCAGTAAACAAAATATGATTCATTATGAAAGCAAAATTCCCAAGTGTTTTCCATAGGATCATTTGGAATGTGCATAGGCCATTCCATCTCGTCCAAACGGCTAGTTGTATTAAGTAGAGACCAATAAATATGTTCAAAATCCTCAACGGTAGTTTCTTGCTTTAAATCTGTTGGTGTATGAATAAAAACAATGAGTGAGGCGTATTGACCTGTGTCTCTAGAACATTCAGTATATTCTTTAAGTAATGCAGCAAAATCCTCGCTAGTATTCGTATCTCTAGGATCACCAATAAATCCGTACCTGAGGTGATTTGCTGTAAAGCCGTGTTGAGCTGGTATACAAGGGAAAGGTTTATCTTTATCTGTCATTTTTAATTTAAAAGAACGGAAAGCTTCTCGTTGCCAATGTGGAAGGGTAATAATATTTTTTTGTAAAGAGTCTTTATTATAAAGCATAGTCATCTTTTTATCCCTCCTAAGTCATAATATATAACCTATTAATTATTTAAGAATAGGTGACTAACACGACTAGAATAATTGTTTTTTAATCTATAAAAATAATATGATTTAATGAAGAATCCCCTTCAATGTAGTTACTTTAATAGTTGATCTTTAATAACGTATAAATTTAAGTAGCTATAAAATTTGAAAAATATATAAGGAATATGTAGGTACAATGTTCAAATTTATATTTTCTAACTAATATGGTTTATAACGAAACAAGAAGGGATGTATTATGATGGGGATTTTTAAGGAAGAAAAAATTAAATTTATAGATTGTAAAGGCGAAGAAGTCATTTTGAAAATCAAAATTAAGGATATAAAAAAGTAGGGAAGAGGAATTAAGGATACTTTATTGTGATTAACATAGAAGGATAATAAGCAATCATGAATTAGATTGAAATGAATTCATGTAGTATAGGCCCTTTTTGAATTTTTTTGCATAGTGTAGCATGAATGAATATTAAGGGGGAACGTCTATGTCTTATCCTAATCAGCTAGCTTGGCATGAAACATTGGAGTTACATGAATTAGTAGCATTTCAAGCAAACGGTTTAATCAAATTAAAAAAATCAGTTAGGAATGTACCTAATCAAGCACTTCAATCGTTATATATTAAAGCTATAAATGCCATCCAAAACAATCTACAAGAGTTAGTACAATTTTATCCTTATGCTCCTGGATTTCAATCGCAGCATCGTGATGACACTGGATTTTACGCTGGAGATTTACTTGGATTAGCAAAGACATCTGTTCGAAACTATGCAATAGCGATTACCGAAACTGCAACGCCGCGACTTAGAGAAGTTTTAACCCGTCAAATAAATGATGCTATACAATTACATGCACAGGTTTTTAACTTTATGTATGAGCGTGGTTACTATCCAGCTTATGATTTAAAGCAACTATTAAAAAATGATGTTCAAAATGTGCAAAAGGCAATACAAATGCAATATTAAAATGAAGATTTGGAAATTATCATTAGAGAAAAACTATAGTTTATTTATAGAGGATCAAATAGTTAAGACTATATGGTAATTTCCATTGTTAATAAATTGATTAAATGCTAAAAAGATAGATTGATTCTAAAATGTTAAAGAAATTATACTAGCTCTATTTTAGAATGGTGAACCACTTAAAGCTTTTTTAGTGAGTTTTAATAAAATATTAAATACGCTTGAGAATAAGTATTTATATGATACATCTAATTGAATGTTATTTTCCTTTGGTACTAAGTATGTTTAGCACGTTTTTCTTTTGGGAAAAATAAGAATATACATTAGTGGAAAGGATAGGATTTAATGGTTACCAAAACCGATAATACAAGCTATTTAACCTCTTCTGTTTATTTGACCCGTAATCTATGGTCAGGTATCTTGTTTGGGCTAGGGTTAGTAGCTTTTATAGATGAAACTATTTTTCATCAACTGCTACATTGGCACCATTTCTATGATAAATCTACAACAGATATTGGACTCATTTCAGATGGTCTTTTTCATGCTTTTAGTTGGTTTGCAACGATTGGTTCCTTGTTTATGGTTGCTGATCTTCGCCGTAGAAATGCATTTTGGTTGAAAAGATGGTGGAGCGGATTAATGCTTGGTAGTGGTGGATTTCAATTATATGACGGTATAATTCAACACAAACTAATGAAAATACATCAGATTCGATACGTAGATAATGTTCTTATCTACGACGTAATATGGAATATAATTGCGACTGTAATGCTTTTAATTGGCATTCTGCTAGTTTTTCAGACAAGAACTGATGAAAGATTATTGAGAGGTAAAAGCTTAAATGAATAATAACCATCTTCATCATGAAATATGGAATGTACTGGATATTTTAGTATTCGTATTCATTTTAATTATGTTAATAATTTATATAGTAGCCACGATTTTATCAAATCGCCATTACAAACGATGGTCGTTATATCGAAGTGTCTTCTGGATTTTAGGACTTATTTGTGTGGCAATAGCAGTTGTTGGGCCCTTAGCTCATCGTGCTCATAATGATTTCACAGTGCATATGCTTGTGCATTTACTCCTTGGGATGCTTGCTCCAATTTTTATAGCATTAGCCGCTCCAATGACTCTTTTTTTACGAACGTTCAATGTGAGAACAGCGCGACGTCTTTCAAGGATACTAAAGAGTAGGCCTCTACAACTTCTTACTCATCCAATTATCGCAACCTTGCTTAATTTAGGAGGACTATGGATTCTCTATACGACTAGCTTATACTCGATGATGCACGAAAGTATACTTCTTCATTTGTTCATACATTTCCACGTTTTTATTGCAGGATATCTGTTTACCACATCAATGATTTATGTTGATTTAATATCCCATAGGTATAGCTATATGTACCGATCAATTATTTTAATAATTGCATCAGCTGGTCATGGGATATTATCAAAATACATATATGCTCATCCGCCTGCTGGTGTAGTTACTGAACAAGCAGAAATTGGGGGCGTGCTGATGTATTATGGCGGCGATTTCGTTGATATTGTTCTTATTTTTATACTTTGTTTGCAATGGTCTAGGGGTAGCAGACAGCGAACAAAAGTTAATAATGTAGTAAGGTCATGGGATGTATCGGATTTTTTGAAACTAAAAACTTTGAAATGAAATTTAGTTAAACTGTATTATGGATTAAGTATGGTATGAACAAAATTAAAAAAAGTATGTTAAAAGTAAAAAGAGCAGTTTTTCTATGGCTAAATTTACAGCTGATGAAAAAATACAAATCGTTCTACGTTATTTGAACGGAAATGAAAGTTATCGAGAAATGGGTAGATCGCTCGGTATAAGTGACACAATCATTTTGAATTGGGTAAACCAATATAAACAGAATGGTCTGGAAGCTTTTCTAAAACGATGTACAAATTACACACAACAATTTAAACTAGACGTACTAAACTTTATGATTGAAAACGGTATGTCCTTATTTGAGACGGCAGCTATCTTTAATATTCCTGCCCCTTCAACGATTTCTGTTTGGAAAAAACAGCTCGAAACACAAGGAATTGATGCCCTTCAATCTAAGAAAAAGGGGCGTCCATCCATGAAAAAAGATTCAAATAAACAATTAAAACAACCTTTAGCTGAAGGGTCAGTCGAAGCACTTGAAGCGCGCATTAAACAGCTTGAGATGGAAAATGAGTACTTAAAAAAGTTAAATGCCTTAGTTCGAAACAAGGAAAAGTCACAAAACAAGACAAAGCGCAAGTAGTCTATGAATTAAGGCATAAATATTCGGTGAAGGCACTCGTGGAGCTAGCTACTATTCCTCGAAGCACGTATTATGATTTAGTAAAGAAAATGAATCGTCCAGATGTAGATGCCGATTTGAAAGCTGAGATTAAAGCGATTTATGAGGAAAATGAAGGTCGTTATGGTTACCGTCGCATTTGTGATGAATTAACGAATCGTGGCCAGAAAGTGAACCACAAGAAGGTTCAGCGCATTATGAAAGAGCTTGGGTTAAAGTGTGTTGTGCGTATGAAGAAATATAAATCCTATAAAGGAAAAGTCGGTAGAATTGCACCTAATATTTTAGAGCGTAATTTTCATACAGATGCACCGAATCAAAAGTGGGTAACAGACATCACAGAGTTTAAATTGTTTGGAGAAAAACTGTATGTATCACCTGTATTAGATTTGTATAATGGTGAAATTATTACCTATACAATTGGTTCTAGACCGACGTATTCGCTTGTTTCAGACATGTTAGAGAAAGCATTGGAACGTTTACCTGAAACGCACCAGCTACTGATGCATTCGGATCAAGGATGGCATTATCAAATGAGACAATACGTCCGTACTCTTGAATCAAGAGCTATCGTCCAGAGTATGTCTCGAAAAGGCAACTGTTACGACAACGCAGTAATAGAAAATTTCTTTGGGATTATGAAATCGGAGTTCCTCTACATAAAAGAATTTGAAAATGTAGAGCACTTTAAAATAGAATTAGAAAAATATATAGATTATTATAATACGAAACGGATTAAGGCAAAATTAAAAATGAGCCCGGTACAATACCGGACTCACTTTTATCAAGCTGCCTAATGAAATAACCGTGTCTAACTTTTAGGGGTCACTTCATTATTATGACTGCTCTTTTTTATGGTAAGAAGTACAACCTGGGTAAGAAGCGGGCTTATACTACAGATAGTATTTGAGGAATATCGAGTTTTATTCACAAGGCGTAGTTCTATTCTAATAATAGAGATGTTGCCTAAGTACAGTGTTTTTTATTAAACTTAATAATTTTTTCCGTTTTGATTTTGTTTCTTAAATATAAGAATAAAAATTATTTTCATGCTTAATGTATCTTTTAGTCTACATATTTTCCATAATCGGGTAAAGCGATTTTATCAAATTCTTGAACGAGTGTTTTGAGGCTTGTTGATAGCAATTCACCCGACATCGGTATCCCATGTCCAGTAACAGCGGTTAGAGGCTTTAACTTCTCTAGCTTAATAACTGACTCTTTAGCGGCTTTCCAGTCTGTTGTTAAATAACGAGGCGGACCGCTTATTTCCTGTTCTTGAGTTATTACTTTATACAGATACTCCTGTTTCACTGTAACAAAAGCGTCCCCAGCAATTAAAGTTCGTTCTTTTTCTCGGAATAATGAAATATGCCCTGGAGTATGTCCTGGTGTATGAATCCATCTAAACTCTGGCATATGGGGAACAGTTCCATCGGTAGGTAGCGCTTTTACGTTATTTCCTAAGTCAATTGGTTCGTTTGGGAACAGAGGAGACATTTTTGCTACCATACCACCTTCAACTGTAGGGTCTGGTTCTGGATAGCTTTGTTGTCCGGTCAGGAACGGTATCTCCATCTGATGTGCATAGACGGGAACATCCCAATACTTGATGAGTTCAATTATTCCCCCAACATGATCAAAATGGCCGTGAGTTAAAATAATGGCTTTTGGGCGACTATTGGTACCAAATCGATCCTCAGCGATAGAGATAATTTTATTTGCACATTTAGGCATTCCAGCATCAACTAAAACAAAATCATTGGTCTCAGGATTTCCAGCAAAGCATATATTGACGATTTGAATCGTGTAACAAAATAAATCAGGCAATACTTCAATGCCATGACCACTTTCAATTGAAGTTGCTGGAATAAACTTGTAATCACTTCCATAATTCATTTCATTGTCCAATTTTTCTCCCCCTTAATATATTTTAATACGACATTATAGTTCCCTAATCTTGAAAATTCATTTTGGCGAATTTGAGAAAAGAATTAATGTGGGATTAAAAAACAATAATTTAGTCCTAGAATTAAGAGAGATTCATATCAATTTATATAAAGTGCAAACAGGAAATATTGATTTTACAATTGTAGTTTCTACTATTTTTTGAGGAGGGATTACGAGTTAATAAAAGATTCATCTGGATATTATAATGTAAGTTTATACAAAAATTACATAACAGTAGCTGATATAAATCCATTAAATAAGACGATTACTTGTATCGATGCTTTTCATAATCAAAGAATGTTTAAGTTTGGAGATATAATTGAAGTGAATTCGAGGGGATAAATAAAAAAGATTATCTCTTCCTAACTTAATTATATCATGTAAATCAAGTTCGAAATAGACTGTTTCTTCTCATTTACTACTGATACAATCAAGAACACAAGTAAAGTAAGGAGAGATGTTACATGAGTTCTTTCGTTCTCGATTTTCAGGAAATAGAAAACACGTACCTTTCACTTGTCGGTGGAAAAGGTTTGAATTTAGGGGAGTTATCCAACATTCAAGGGATACAAGTGCCAGAAGGATTTTGTGTTACAACGATAGGGTATGAAAAGGCCATCGAGCAAAATGAAGGGCTTCAAATTTTGTTGCAGCAGCTAACGATGCTAAAAATTGAGGAACGAGGTCAAATTTGTGAAATTAGTAAGAAGATTAGAGAAGTCATTATGGCGGTGGAAATTCCAGTTGATGTAGTGGAATCAGTAGCTCATCATCTCTCTCGCTTTGGCGATGAACATGCGTATGCAGTGCGTTCGAGTGCTACTGCTGAAGATTTACCGTATGCCTCGTTTGCTGGTCAACAAGATACGTATTTAAATATTATTGGAAAAGAAAGCATTTTGCAGCATATTAAAAAATGCTGGGCTTCTTTATTTACAGATCGAGCGGTTATATACCGAATGCAAAACGGTTTTGATCATAATCAAGTTTCTATATGTGTTGTCGTTCAAAAAATGGTTTTCCCTGTGGCTTCAGGGATTTTATTTACTGCCGATCCGATTACTTCGAATAGGAAGGTGTTGTCAATCGATGCCAGCTTTGGACTTGGCGAGGCGCTAGTATCTGGATTGGTTTCTGCCGATAATTATAAGGTAAAAGAAGATGAAATCGTCGGAAAGGTCATCGCAACGAAAAAATTAGCCATCTATGGACGAAAAGAAGGCGGAACAGAGACAAAGAAAATTGCTCCTAATCAGCAAAAAGTTCAAACACTTACTGAACAACAAATTTTACAACTAGCACGCATCGGAAGACAAATCGAAGTTTATTTTGGTTGTCCGCAAGATATTGAATGGTGTTTAGTTGATGATACATTTTATATAGTCCAAAGCAGGCCGATTACGACTTTATATCCAATTCCAGGAGTAAATGATGGGGAAAATCATGTGTATATATCGGTTGGTCACCAACAAATGATGACCGATGCGATGAAACCACTTGGGTTATCTTTTTTCTTGTTAACGACTAGTGCTCCTATGCGTAAAGCGGGAGGCAGGTTATTTGTTGATGCTACGCAACAATTAGCTTTACCTGCTAGCAGAGATTACTTAATAAACACTTTAGGAAAATCGGATCCACTCGTAAGAGATGCATTAACGACTATAATCGAGCGAGATGATTTTATTCAATTGTTACCGGATGATGAAAAAGGAAAGAGTGCTAGTAAAAGTAAGCAACCTGCAAGTTCGCAAACAGAAATCGAAAATAATACGGCAATCGTTACGAATTTAATACAGAATAGTCAAGAATCGATCGAAGAGTTAAAACGAAACATGCAAACGAAATCAGGTGTGGATGTATTTGATTTTATTTTGCAAGACATCCAGCAATTAAAGAAAGTATTATTTAACCCGCAAAGTATAGCTGTTATTATGGCTGGTATGAATGCTTCAACATGGATGAATGAAAAGATGGAGCAATGGCTAGGTGAAAAAAATGCAGCAGATACACTTTCTCAATCCGTACAAAATAATATTACTTCAGAAATGGGTTTAGCATTATTAGATGTTGCAGATGTGATTCGGCCGTATCCAGAAGTCATTGCGTATTTACAGCATGTAGAAGATGACAGCTTTTTAGATGAATTAGTTCAGTTTAAAGGCGGGGAAAAAGTTCGGGATGCAATCGAGGCGTTTCTAAGCAAATATGGAATGAGATGCAGCCGAGAAATCGACATTACGAAAACGCGCTGGAGTGAAAAGCCAACAATCATTATCCCGATGATTTTAAATAATATAAGAGACTTTGAAGCTGGCGCTAGTAAGCGAAAGTTTGAAGAAGGACTACAGGAAGCTTTGAAAAAAGAAGAAGAGTTAGTAGATCGATTACAAGACTTGCCGGATGGAAAACAAAAAGTAGAAGAAACGAAGCGAATGATTCGCAACATCCGTAATTGTATCGGTTATCGTGAATATCCAAAATACGGCATGATTAATCGTTATTTTATATATAAGCAGGCGTTATTGAAAGAAGCTAAGCAACTTGTGCAGAGCGGGGTCATTCATGAAGTCGATGATATATACTACTTAACTTTTGAAGAACTTCACGAAGTCGTCCGCACAAATAAACTAGATTACGAGCTTATTCATAAGCAAAAAAATGAGTACAAATTATATGAAAAACTAACGCCGCCGCGAGTTATGACGTCTGATGGAGAAATCATTACAGGTAAATATAAACGAGAAAATCTCCCAGCTGAAGCAATAGTAGGTTTGCCTGTTTCTTCTGGAGTGATTGAGGGGAGAGCACGCGTTATTTTAAATATGGAAGACGCGAATTTGGAAGAGGGAGATATATTAGTTACGGCATTTACCGATCCTGGCTGGACACCTTTGTTTGTTTCTATAAAAGGGTTAGTAACAGAAGTCGGTGGGCTTATGACGCACGGAGCAGTAATTGCACGTGAGTATGGATTACCAGCAGTCGTCGGAGTAGAGAATGCTACGAAACGAATAAAAGACGGTCAACGAATTCGGATACATGGAACAGAAGGGTATATTGAAGTGTTGTAAGTAAAAGAGCATCCACTATTATAGTGGATGCTCTTTTATTATATAGCTGACTTATTTCTTTAAACCAGCCGCATAAAAAGGTCCATGAACTGCAATAGTTGATAAAAAGCGAGCAATCTCCTCAGGTGTTTCTTTTTGTCCATTATTTAACCATTGCTGTATGACACCTATATGTGCAGATGCCATATAAGAAGTTAAGTATTCGCTTGGAACAAGTAAATTTTCCTTATTAATGAGAGGACCATTCGTATCTTCAAATAATGTTTTCCACATAAAATCTTTCAGTTTTGTTTGGAAAGATAAATCTCCATTTGGGCTAAGCACAGCTCTCATAAAATCACTATTTTCATTTAGAAATTCAAGAATAGAAGTGATAAGTATAAATGGCATTGTTGGAGAAGGATTTGTTCCAAGATCAGCAATAACTTCCGGGAATTTCTGTTTGGCAATTTTAGAAAACTCATACATAATGTCTTCTTGGCATTTTGTCATTAAATCAAATTTATCTTGATAGTGCGCATAGAAAGTACCGCGATTAATGTTTGCTTTCGTTGTAATATCTTTCACTGTAATGGCGTCAAAACCTTTTTCTTCAATTAGCTCCACCAATGCATTTCGTATGGCGGTTTTCGTACGAACAACACGCAAATCTAAATTGCTATCGCGCAACGCATGTCCCTCCTTAATTTTACTCAACACATTTAGAAAATGTGTCTTATAACCGACACATTCCCGATTTTTGATTATTGTATATGGTTCAACTCGAACATATAATTCAAAATATAAATAAACAACACGTTGTTGATTATTATAAATCAAATTAAAGGAGGAAAAAAGAAAATGTTTAAAAATAAACTTTTATTTTTATCACCAGTTATTGCACTGTTTGTTGTTTTTATTTTTTCATTAACGTTATTTCCAACTGTTCAACCGCAGCCGAAAAACTTGCCAATTGCAATTGTAAATGAGGATCAAGGTGTAGAAATTCCAAATCAACCGAAAATGAATATGGGGCAAACAATTGTTGATACGGTGAAAAAATCATCGAAATCAGATGAAGAACCTGCGGTAAAGTGGGTAGAAGTGAAGAATAAGGAAGCAGTTCAAAAAGGGCTAAATAATAAAGAGTATTATGCAGCGTTAGTCATTCCGAAAGAATTTAGTGCAAAACAAGCATCGTTACGAACACCACAGCCATCTTCACCTGAGATAGAAATATATATTAATCAAGGAATGAATACGGCTGCATCAACTATGGTAGGGCAAATATTACAGGCGATCGTTGATAATATGAACAATAATGTCCGTACACAAATATTAGAAGGGTTGAAAACAAAAGGAGCTACTGTAACAACAGACCAAGCTGAGAAATTAGTAACACCTATTGTAAAGAACGTGAAAAATGTGAATGAGGTCGGCAAAAATAGTGCGAACGGTAACTCACCAATATCATTGTTCCAACCGTTATGGATTGCAAGTTTAGCTAGTGCAGCGATTATTTTTATTGCGATTAGTAAAATGCCAGTAAGCTCAAGAAAAGAAAACTTTCTGTTAAAAGTAAAACAAATCGTAACAGGAGCTATTGCGACACTTGTAATTGGGTTTGGTCTTACATGGATTGCAGATGGGATGGTAGGGTTAAATATTTCGAACTTCACGGATACAGCTCTATTCTTATCTATTACTTCTTTTAGTTTCTTCTTAATGATATCTGCGGTACTTTCATTAGTTGGACTAAAAGGAATCGGTTTATTCGCTTTATTACTATTCTTCGGAGCGCCGTTATTATCGTTAGCACCTGAGATGTTGTCTCCGTTTTATCAAGACTGGGTTTACTCATGGTTACCAATGAAATTTATGATTGAAGGCCTAAGAGAAATCTTCTTCTTCGGAAAAGGATTAAGCTGGAATACACCTGTTACTGTACTCGTTTGGATTGGTATAGTAAGTATGGTTACTATATTAGCAACTACATTCAAACGTAGTGTAGTAAAAGGGCATAAAACAGAATTGAACGCTTAAAAAAAGCCGTTTCACTAAATTAGTGAAACGGCTTTTTTGTGATGAAATCTAAAAGCTGAAGAATGAGTATCTGCTGTTGTCGCCTTAGAATTAAGTCGGAATCTCTAAAAATCGCGTACGTTCCAAACAATCTCACCACGTTCATCATCCCACGTACTGTGATGACGCTTAAATCCTATCTTTTCTAGTACCCGGAGTGAAGCGATATTCCAAGCGCCTACAGTCGACCAAAGTCTATGGCGCCCAGTAGCAATCGCAGCGTCCAGTACAACGGATGCCGCCTCAGTTGCATAACCTTTACCATGGGCGCTGCGGAACAACTCGTATGCAATCTCCGGCTCTTCAAGTGTGGAACGACCGATAATTAAGCCGCAGTATCCGATGAAATCGCCTTCATTGCGCCTTCGAATAGTGAGAAGGGAAATGCCATTTTCCTCTGCCTTCTTGCGCATCTCAATGAGCCGGTTACGAACGGAATCAACGGCTGGAATGTCCACACCACGTTCGCCAATTAATTTGCTCAGCCAAACGGAATCGGATTCCTCCCACATACTAAGCTCAAGTCTTTCGGTTTTCAGCTGGAAGGCCATAGGTTTAAATAAAGATGGCATAGTGGTACCTCCTAGTTATATGACTGGATTCATAATAGCTTCGCATCTCAACACCACATCTGGTTGGAAACCTGATTCATTCGCGAATTTATAGCAACAGCGTACAAAAAAATAGTGATATTTTACCCGCTATTTGCCGTGTAGTAAAATCCCCATTGATTATAGTTTCACTTTATGAATAAGCAATTCCTTTGCAAAATAGACCCTTTTCTCAAACTTTACTTTCAATCTAAAGTCGTCCCGTTATATACACAGGCTCCTACTATTTCTAAATGCATAAAATGTTAAGCGAAAGTATGGAGGGATACGATGTATAATTCGAATTATTATGATTGGTATAGACAAAATGATAAGTTGATTAGTGATATTGAAAAAGCTATAAACGGAGAGTATAGCGCTATAAGCTGCTATGCAAAATTAGCGAATATGGCTCCAAATCAAGTAGAACAAAAACAAATTCTTGAAATTCGTAATGATGAAATAAAGCATTTTCACAACTTTGTACAAATTTATACGAGTTTAACTGGTAGGCAGCCAAAACCACAAATTACTGAAGACTGCCCAAATACGTATTTACAAGGATTAGAGTTCGCTATACAAGATGAACAAAAAACAGTAGATTTTTATTTGGAAATTTCAGATGAGACATCGGATGCACATCTGAAAGAGTTGTTGCGGAGAATAGCTGCGGATGAACAAAATCATGCAGTATGGTTTTTATATTACTTCGTGAAGTCGAAGTGAGCATTAAGAATGAACGACTGATGTGGTGCATATATTAAAAAATATTTTAAAACGTAGTGCAACAATTGAATGAAATATTTAAATGTAAGCAGAAGGAAACCGTTTCGCTAGTAGTGGAGCGGTTTTTTTATGATGTACATATGTATCGACAAAATATAGTAATTACATTTGATATATAATGTATGAAATGAAAATGAATAAGTTAGGAGCAAGTATATGAAAAGAGGGATTACAGTAGATATTCTAGATGGATATGATAATTTACTTTGGAAAGTATTAAAGCCAATTGATATTACTGTATTTGATTGGCAAGTCATGGGAAGGGAGGAAGCTTATATAATAATAGGAAATGAATTAGGTTCAGAATTATTTTCAGAAGATAACGAGATCATGGAAGGATCAGAATTAAAAAAGCTAATAAAAGATAACATATATTATCTTTTATTTTTAGATTTAAAAGCATGTCCAAAAGGAGAGGTACTAGGAGAAATTGCAACATTTGAAGAATTTAAGGAGAGTAAGTGTGAAGTAGTCGTATTAGTAGCGGATGGTGAGTATATACAAATTTATGCGAAAAACCAAGAAGAGATTGAAATGATGTATGAAAACGCAGTGAATCAAGGATTTTATGTAGAATATATTACAGATGAAAATGATGGAAGGACGCATTTGTCAGTATGGTAGCAATTTGAAAGGGGAACGGCAATATGGAGAGAAATATAAGTAAAGAACATGAAATTCGAATTGCTACTGAAATTGAAAGTGATAGTATTCTCCTTTTATTAAAAGAAGTAGCGCAATGGCTACAATATAAAGAAGTGGATCAGTGGCAGTATCTTTTAGGAGAGGAAGCTACGGCTGAAATACTAGAATGTATAAGAGAAAAATATACATATGTTGTTCTGAAAGAAGATGAAATAGTTGGTACGGTTACAGTTTCTCCTAAACAAAATGAATGGGATGAACATATTTTTGGTAAAGAGGAAGTTTCTAATTCATTATATATTCATAGATTTGCGGTGAAACGGAAGTATAAGGGAAATGGAATAGGCGAATGGATTTTACAGTGGGTAGAAGAGAATGTGCAATGTGATAAAGAGTATTTGAAGTTAGATTGTGTGGGGCATAATCGTACGTTGAATGATTTTTATAAGAAAAATGGTTTTGAATATGTTGGAAGTACGGATGGGCTTAGTAAGTTTCAAAAGAAAAGGAGAATGTGAATGCATCTAATTAATGTAAGTTTAGTTGAAAAGTTAATACAGGAACAGTTTCCCGAATGGGCCCATTTAGAAGTGAAACCTGTAAAGTTTAGTGGGCATGATAATAGGACGTTTCACTTAGGGGATGAGATGAGTGTAAGATTGCCAAGTGATGTGGCATATGCACCGCAAGTAGAGAAAGAAAATAAGTGGTTACCACTATTAAGTAAGAGGCTTTCTTTACCGATTTCTACCCCACTTGCGAAAGGAAATCCGTCTGAAGCGTATCCATTGCCTTGGTCTATTAATAAGTGGATAGAGGGGGAAACAGTTACGAAACAAAACGTTCGTGATTTAAATGAATTTGCAGCGGATTTAGGATCTTTTTTAGTAGAATTGCAATCTATTGATGCGAGTAACGGACCTTTAGCTGGAACACATAATTTTTACCGGGGCGGACTTATATCGGTATATGATGAAGAGGCGAGAGTTGCTATTGAAAATAATAAGGATGTTTTTGACGAGGCATTATTAAAGCACCTTTGGAATGTAGCACTTAGTTCAACATGGGACCGTAAGCCAGTTTGGGTTCATGGAGATGTAGCGCCAGGGAATTTACTCGTTAAAGATGGAAAGCTTTGTGCTGTAATTGATTTTGGTATTTTAGGAGTAGGAGATCCTGCATGTGATGCGGCGATGGCTTGGACATTTTTTGATGAAAATAGTAGAAACGTATTTAAAGAAGTGTTACGTATGGACGAAGAAACATGGAATAGAGCGAGAGGATGGGCACTTTGGAAGGCGTTAATTACATATGACGCAAATAAGGATAGTAATGAGAGGGTGGCAGAAGAATCTTATCGTATCATTCAAGTGATTGTGGATGATTATAAAGGGGAATAGAAAAGCCTATTTCAAAATAGGTTTTTTCATATGATTAAATAGTAGAAACGGAAAGAAGGAATATAACATAATTATACAGAATATTTAGATAATAGGAGGTGTCGAATTTTGAGTGAAATTGAATTAAAGAGCAATATAATTAAGGCAGGGCGAGAGAAGGGGATTATTCTCCGGTTTATACTTGCTAGTCTCGTTGGAGTGTTTATGTTTTTCGTTCCTGTTACGATAAACGGTGCATCGTCTATTATGATTGATCATATCGTATCGTGGATTAGGGCTTCGGTTCCTGACGTAGTACCTTATTATGCATTATTTGTTATGGCAATTGGTGCGATTTATCCATTTTATACGAAGAAATGGAATGCATCTATCGTAGACATTTGTTTTTCTATTTTAAAAGTAGTTGGCGTTGTTTTTGGCATATTATATTGTTTAAAAGTAGGACCAGCTTGGTTCTTTGCGCCAGATGTTGGACCGTTTTTGTATGAGAAGCTAGTCATATCAGTAAGTTTGCTCGTTCCAATTGGCTCGGCGTTTTTAGCGTTATTAGTCGGATATGGATTGCTTGAATTTATCGGTACATTTTGTCGTCCGATTATGAGGCCATTATGGAATACGCCGGGGAGATCGGCAATCGATGCAGTTGCGTCCTTCGTTGGAAGTTATTCGCTTGCTCTCCTTATTACGAATCGCGTGTATAAAGAAGGAAAGTATACCACAAAAGAAGCGGCGATTATCGCTACAGGATTTTCTACAGTATCCGCTACATTTATGATCATCATCGCAAAAACATTAGATATTATGCATTTATGGAATGTTTATTTTTGGACTACGCTTGTTGTAACATTCATCGTGACTGCTATCACCGTAAGAATCCCGCCCCTCAGTAGAAAACCAGATACATATGTAACAGAAGAAGGGTTCCCAGAGCCTGTTTATAAAGAGAAAATGTTAGAATGTGCTTGGGAAGATGCGTTAGAAGTATCAAAGTCTGCACCGAGCATTATGAAAAATATTGCAGTGAATTTAAAAGACGGATTTATTATGACGATGGGAATTCTACCATCCATTATGTCAGTAGGATTAATTGGTATCGTCTTAGCGAAGTTTACGCCAATATTTGATTGGATCAGTTATATTTTCTATCCGTTTACATGGCTATTACAATTACCAGAAGCAGACTTAGTCGCTAAAGCCGCATCAGTTGGTATTGCAGAAATGTTTTTACCGTCATTATTAGTTGTAAGTGCGCCACTTGTGACAAAGTTTGTCATTGCAGTTGTTTCCGTATCATCTATACTGTTTTTCTCCGCTTCCATTCCTTGTATATTATCAACAGATATTCCGTTAAAAGTATCTGAACTTATTATTCTGTATGTGCAGAGAACGATTTTAACGTTGCTTATCATTACGCCGATTGCTTATTTGTTGCTTTGAACTAGAATGTAAGTTCTAAATATATGACGTTTACTAACTTGTGTAAATGAATATTTATTGTAAAATCGTAGGTAGTGCGAAATTATAAGTGCGATGCTTGAATAAAGGCATCGCATTTTTTATTTTTAGATGTACTACACGTTTACGAAAAAATATTTTTATATATTAATAAAACGATATTGATGGTATGTTATAGTAACAACAAAGGGGGCTTACAAATGGAAATTATTCACGAAAGAGCAAAGTTGCGGTTAATGGATAATACTGATGTCGAAACTTTGTTTTCGATTGTAGAAGGAAATCGGGATATTTGGGCGTATTTAATCTCTAAAATGGATAGTGTGCAAGATATGCAACAATACGTTCAAAAAGCGATAAAGGGTTACGGAAGAGGTACTCAAATACCTTTGGTAGTCGTAGATCAACAGACGAATAAGATTGTAGGAAGTACACGTTTATATAATATTTCAGTAGAAGATAAGACAGTTGAGTTAGGGCAAACGTGGTATCATCCGAGTGTGCAACGTACGAGTATAAATACAGAGTGTAAGTATATGCTTCTCCAGTATGCTTTTGAAAAACTGCATATGCTTAGGGTACAAATTAAGACGGATGCAAGAAATGAAAAAGCACAACGAGCAATTGAAAGGTTAGGCGCAGTAAAAGAGGGTGTGCTTAGAAATGAAAGAAAATTACCGAATGGTTATGTGAGAGATGCGGTGGTGTACAGTATTATCTCGAGTGAATGGCCAGGCGTAAAAGAACAATTGTTAGAAAAATTAGAGTTATATAAAGAAAAGGTATAATTCGTGTTTTGAAAGGTATATTGTTCGTGAGGTATGAAAAATATACCTTTTTTCTTACAAAATGCTACTTTATTTTAATTCCTTTTGTTTCATCGTTCCCTTCTGAGAAAAAATTCGTTACAATGTAGTTGTATGGTAATAAACTTATGAATTTAAAAAAATGTAATGAAAACCGCAAATGAAAATGAATTGATAATCCTCAATTTTAAATGAAAACCCTTTTATATATAAATAACAAGTAAAGTTCCTTCTTTTAAATAAACTCAAACAAAACGATTTGATATAAATGTTTTTTATAGAAGTATGGATGATGTACGGAGGCAATTACAAATGAAAGAAAATAAGAAGAGTAAGAAAAGACGAATCTTTCAAGTATTTTTACTAATGATTTGTTCTGCTATTTTATATGTAAGTTATGCAGCTTACGATATTTGGAGTTATCGTTTTAAAGCAAATGATGACGTGAAAACGGATGCTGGTATCGTACTAGGCGCAGCTTCATGGAACGGAAAACCATCTCCTGTATTTAAAGAAAGAATTAATCATGCGATTTCTTTATATAGGAACGGAAATATTAAAAAGATTATTTTTACAGGTGGTACAAAGTTCGAGGCAGAACTTGAGGAAGCACGTACTGCAAGAGTATATGCAATGAAACAAGGTGTAAAAGAGGAAGATATTTTAATTGAAACAAAATCCCTTTTCACTGAAGAAAATTTAAAGAATGCGAAGCAAGTTGGAATAGAGAACGGAATACACACATACACGATTGTAAGTGATCCACTTCATATGAAACGCGCAATGAGAATCGCAAAACATATTAATATTGAAGCATATGCTTCACCAACGCCGACATCAGCATATAAAACGTTAGATACAGAAATACCATTCTTCTTTAAAGAATTATTCTCGTATATTGGATATGTAACCTCTTTGCCGTTAAAAGCATTGAAGGGGGACTAATATAAGAAAAGGATCTATCCTTAAATAGGAACTTTTCTTATTAGTCAAAAACATTGTATTTTTATCGGAATAGTGAAACAATAGAGAGGTAGCTTCATATAATCATAATGACAAAATGAACGGTTTATGAATCGAGCATAAAGTGAAACTTTAATCAGTGGGTGGGTTTCCCACTGATTATTAGTTGAACCAATCGGGCGTTTACGGGCAGTTGATCTCCCGCCTAACTTCCTTTGCTTCACCTGAATTTTTAGGTGGGAGTTTTACTGCCCGTTAATGCGGGATAAAGGAGATTATAGTATGGCACTCTCATTTGTTGAAACAGAAGAACAGTCTTTAATTATTGAGAAAATAAATAAATTGATTCCGAAGTTCATGGAAAGGGAGCATCAGCTAAGTGAATTAGGATCATTTCCGTATGAAAATATAAATGATTTGAAAGATATCGGATATACGAAATTAACGTTACCGAAGGAATTTGGTGGTAGTGCCATTTCTTTATATGACTTCGTTTTATTTCAAGAGAAAATCGCGGAAGGCTGTGGAGCTACTGCATTATCGATTGGCTGGCATCTTGGCATTGTGAAGGAGCTAGCGGAAAATCGCTCTTGGAATGATGAGATGTTCAAATGGTTTTGCGAAGAAGTACGTAATGGTGCGCTCTTTAACAGGGCAGCAACAGAACCGAAAACAGGGAGTCCGACGCGTGGCGGCAAACCAGAAACAATAGCGGTTCAACAAGGCGAGAAGTGGGTTATAAATGGAAGAAAAACTTTTACAACGATGGCGCCAGTACTTGATTATTTTATTATTTCAGCAAGTATGGAAGGCCAAGAAGAAGTTGGTGAGTTTGTTATTCCAAGAAATACACTCGGTGTATCTATTGAAGAAACGTGGGATAGCGTTGCAATGCGAGGGACTGCTAGCCACGACCTTGTCTTACAAAATGTAGAGATAGACAACCGCTTTTTTACGGATGTAAAAGGCGGGAAAGTGAAACAAAAGGGTATTGGCTGGTTGCTACATATACCAGCATGTTATTTAGGAATTGCACAATCAGCAAGAAATTATGCAGTTCAGTTTGCGGGATCATACAGACCAAATAGTTTAAACCATTCTATTAGTTTATTACCGAATGTTAGAAGATTAGTTGGAGAATTAGAACTCGAGCTTATGCAAGCTCGCGTCTTTTTATATCAAATTGCGAAAAAATACGATGAGGCAGAAGATAAACTGTCACTGCAAGCAGAATTAGCGGCAGTGAAATACGCCGTAACAAATGCGGCGATATCCATAGTGGATAAATCAATGCGCATCGTAGGAGCAAAAAGTTTATCAGAAAAAAATCCGCTCCATCGTTACTATTTAAACGTCAGAGCAGGATTACACAATCCACCGATGGATGATGCAATATTGTCTATGCTGGCGGATGCGGCGTTTCGGTCGTAGTTTTTAAAGCTTATATTTTATTGTTTATGGATAAAATAGTTGTTTTGAAAGCACGGGTTTGATTAGTGATCAAATCCGTGCTTTTTATGTGTATGAAGTACTTGGTTGAGATGTAGGTTTTTAATATAAATGATTATCATGGTTTTGTGATTGTTTCTTGTTGAAAAATTCTTGTTGTAATGCCAGTTTGAAGGCTGTATAAACATTTTTCGTATTTAATCCCAAATTAATGGTCTTTCTAAGTTTATCATTCGTAAATATTGTAAAAATTGACCTGCATGGACCGCATCATGATAGGCAATTCGTAATAGCATGTCTCCTAAATATCTTTGATAGCCAACATCGCTTCGATCGATAAGGGTTGAATCTAGCTCTGCTATGTTTATGGATTGAACATACTCTATGAAGTCAGTAAAGTATGATTGTGCCAATTCAATTTCCTTTTTTACACAAGTAATTGGCTCTTCATCATACGGGAAATGTATATCATTTATTGAGCCGTTGTTTTTTAAAATCATATGATAGTAAAAAGTTGAGCTCCATACGTGACGAATCATCTCACCAAAAGAAATAGCCTCATTATCAGGCCTCCAATTAAGAAAATTATCGGGAAGAGAATTCCATAATTTTTCTGAGCGCCTTCTCGTCTCTTTCAAATTTAATATACTAAGATCAATTGCATTCATAATAAATTCTTCTTTACTATTAAACTTAAAATAATTGTATCAATTTAACAGTTAGGGTATCATCGAAATATGAATGTATATCCGAATATCTCATATATAGCTAAACTAATTGCTGAACCTACAAGAGCAATCATCTTAGATTGTCTAATGAATAATCAGGCACTACCTGCTAGCGAATTGGCTTATATGGCAAAAGTGTCACATCCAACAATTAGTTCTCATCTTTCTAAATTAGTAGAGGGGAATCTACTTACAGTTGAACAACATGGTAGACATCGTTACTATCGACTTGCTAATCAAGAAGTTGCAGAAGTGCTTGAAAAGTTAGAGACAATCGCACCAACAGTTCAAGTTCGCTCTTTAAAACAATCAGGTCAACTAAAACAAATTCGTTATGCTCGAACTTGTTATGATCATCTTGCAGGCAAACTCGGTGTAGAGATAACTGAAAAATTACTAGATAGGAAATTTATAATTTTAGAGGATGGAGAATACATTGTAACAGAACAAGGTAAACAATGGTTTCTGAATTTTGGAATAAATGTTGATGAGGAAGATACAAAAAGGAGGGTATTTGCAAAACCTTGCCTTGATTGGAGTGAACGGCGTTACCATATTTCTGGTTGGCTAGGGTCTGCAATTGCAAAACTGCTTTTTGAACAAGGATGGATTACGAAAACGGATAAGAACCGAGCTGTCCATCTTACAAAGAAAGGTGTAAAGTTATTGGAAGATCAATTAGGCATTGATATGAAAACTGAGGAAAGAAAAGCTTGAAATTAGAAAAGTCCGTCAAAATGACGGGCTTTTTCATTATGGTAGGAGTGTACATGAATAATAGGATGTTACCAATAATCGTTGCCAATAAAAAATCTTTCTTTTCATTCTTCTTTTTTAAGTTTTAAAGGAGAAAGCTAGGCTTCTTATTTTTACTAATGTTATAATAAGAAAAAAGCACGAAAAGAGGTCATCTCATGTTAGAGGTTATTGCAACATGTTTAGAAGATGTAAAACGAATTGAAAGCGCTGGCGGGAAGCGGATTGAATTAATTTCATCTTATACAGAAGGTGGTTTAACACCAAGTTATGCTTTTATAAAAAAAGCGGTAGAAGCGGTGAGTATACCAATTCATGTTATGATTCGTCCGCATGCGAAGTCTTTTACATATACGGAAGAAGAAATTGAAATGATGAAAGAAGATATTATAGTTGCGCAGAAGTTAGGAGCAGCTGGTGTAGTATTAGGCGTATTAAACGAACAAAATGAAGTAGATGAAGAGAAATTAGCGGATTTACTATCTGTTGTAGATGGAATGAATGTAACGTACCACCGTGCGATAGATGATATAGAAAATCCAGTAGAAGCGATGAGAACTTTAAAGAAGTTTCATAAAGTAACTCACGTTTTAACTTCAGGTGGACAAGGAGATATTGTAGACAATATTCCGGTGCTTACAGAAATGCAAAAAGTAAGTGATGGTCAAATTCAGCTTGTAGCTGGAGCTGGCGTGACGAAAGAAAATATAAAGCGATTGCTAGATGAAACTGGAATTTCGCAAGCACATGTCGGTACAGCGGTAAGAGAAGCAAAATCATGTTTTTCTGAAATAGATCCTAATGTAGTACAAGAACTAGTTGAAATAATAAAATAAGTGCTTAAGAAAGAGGAGAAACGATGAAGGAAAATACGAAGAAAGAATTATTCTCTTGGGCTAAAACGATAGGGTTTACCCTTGTATTAATTGCTATTATTCGCGGTGTTTTATTTACACCTTCTTTAGTACAAGGTGAATCGATGATGCCCACTTTAGAAAATAACGAACGAGTTCTCGTGAATAAGATTGGTTATAGTATAAGTGGATTAGATCGCTTTGATATTATCGTCTTCCACGGAAAAGAAGGGTACGATTTAGTAAAACGAGTAATTGGTTTGCCAGGCGATACAGTTGAGTATAAAAATGATGTTTTATATGTAAACGGCAAAGCGATGGAAGAACCATATTTAAAACAGTTTAAAGAAAAAGCAGTAGGCCGTGTATTAACTCCAGACTTTACGTTAGAACAAATCACAGGGAAAACGAAAGTGCCAGAAGGCCAAGTATTTGTTTTAGGGGATAATCGTGAAGTTTCTAAGGATGGTCGCATGTTTGGCTTTATTTCAGAAGATGAAATTGTCGGAAAAGGACAAGCTGTTTTCTGGCCGTTAAAACAAGTAAGAGCGTTATAAAGTGTGGTGAAGTATGGGAGAGATATTCTTCCATACTTTTTTATTTGCTTAAAATCTATTGATTGAATTGAAAGAATATTTTATAATTTTAAATTATATGTTTGTTTCGAAAAATGGAATTTAAGTTCCGTAATTCGGAACGAAAGGGAGATAGAATGAGTATAAATAAAACGGCAGTTAAGACAATGGATATTTTAGAGTTGTTTTATGAGCATGAAGAGCTAAGTTTAACTGAGATGGTTCAGCTTACAAATATGCCGAAAACATCTGTTTATCGTTTAATTGGCTCGTTAGAAGAGATGGAGTTTTTACAAAAAAACGAAAAGGGGAAATATCGTTTAGGGGTCGTATTTTTACGGTTCGGTCAACTTGTTTCACACCGGTTATCAGTAAGAAATATAGCAATTCCTTATATGAAAGAACTTAGAGATAGTTTAGGACAGGCAGTTAATTTAATAATTCAAGATGGTAATGATGCAATTTATGTTGAAAAGATGGAAGGTGTTCAGCCGGTACGCGTGTATACGGCGGTTGGAAGAAGAGCACCACTTTATGCTGGCGCATGTCCAAGAATTTTACTATCATATTTCTCTGAGGAAGAGAAACGGAGATACATAGAGGAAGTGGATTTAAAACAGTTTGCAGATGGAACAATCGTGGATAAGAAACAATTGTTAGAAGTGTTGCAAATGGCAAAAAAGGAAGGCTACACAATTAGTTATTCTGAGTTGGAAAATCATACAGCCGCGATAGCAGCACCCATTTTTGCGAGCGATGGAACGGTTGTAGCAGGCATTAGTATTTCAGGATTAGCAATTGAGTACAGCGAAAGTAACATTTCATATTTTATTGCGAAGGTGAAAGAAACAGCGCATCGCATTTCGAAAGAACTCGGCTTTTTGGCATAGAAAGAGGGAGTAGGATGAAATTTTCTGCGTTAGGGGATCAAGCAATTATTGTTACATTTGGTGAAGAAATTAAGATGGATATATATGAGAAAGTACAGTGGTTATTTCAAGCACTGCAGCAACAGCCGTTTGCAGGAATGATTGAGTGCGTTCCGTCGTTTACTTCATTAGCTGTTTACTACAATGCATATGAAGTATGGAAGAGAAATGAGAGAAGTGAAAGGTCATATGATTACGTTCGTCAGTATATAAAGGAGCTGTGTGATTCTTATAAAGAAGAAGTAAAACAGGATGTGAAACATATTTCTATACCAGTGTGCTACGGGGGAGAATATGGACCTGATTTAGAAGAGGTTGCACATTATAAAGGTTTACAAGTAGAAGATGTGATTCGAATACATAGTGAAACTACATATTTTGTATATATGCTTGGTTTTACACCAGGGTTTCCGTATTTAGGAGGACTATCAAAAGAATTAGAAACACCTAGAAAAGAAACGCCACGATTACAAATCTCTCCTGGTTCAGTAGGTATTGGCGGAAATCAAACAGGTATTTATCCGCTTGAAACACCAGGTGGATGGAATATTATCGGCCGAACACCTATTACTCTATTTAATCCGAACGAAGAAATACCAACATATATTCAAAGTGGTATGTATTTACGATTTATCCCAATAACGAAGGAAGAGTACGTATCGCTTGAGGGGGCTAAAAAATGGATGTAGAGGTTTTGCATGCAGGGATGTTTACAACAGTCCAAGATTTAGGGCGATCTTATTATCAACAATATGGTGTACCTGTTGGCGGGGCTATGGATCAAAGTGCAATTCGGATGATCAATATGTTAGTTGGTAATGAAGAGAATGAAGCGGCACTCGAAATGACGATTATGGGACCTAAATTGTTAATAAAGAAAACGACTTTACTTGCGATTGGTGGAGCAGATATGGAACCGTTACTGAATGGAGAACGTATCCCGTTATGGCGTCCCATTTTAGCGGAAGAAGGTAGTATGCTTTGTTTTGGAAAAGTAAAAAGTGGTTGCAGAGCGTATGTGACTTTTGCGGGTGGCATCCATATTGATCACACTATGGGAAGTAAAAGTACGTACATACGTGCTGCGATTGGCGGTATAGAAGGAAGAATGCTCAACAAGGGTGACTACTTCCAAATTGGTGCACAACCAGAAATGGCGAATCGTTTCATTCAAGACTTACAAAAAAATGAGCGAATAAAAACGAAATGGGCAATTAGCAACAGCGTACTACCAAAATATAAGAAACATCCTAAGCTTCGTGTCATAACTGACTTTGAATACGATCAATTTACAGAAGAAAGTAGAAAGACATTTTTTACGAAAGAGTATAAAGTATCTAATTATGCTGACCGTATGGGCTATAGGGTTGAGGGAGAAGTTTTAAATAGGATTGAAGAAAAAGAGATTTTATCGAGTCCTGTTACATTTGGAACCATTCAAGTTCCTAATGGTGGACAGCCGATTATATTAATGGCAGATAGGCAAACGACAGGTGGCTATCCGAGAATGGGAAATATCATTTCAGTAGATTTCCCTCTTCTTGCCCAGCTAAAGCCGGGGGACTATGTTTCTTTTGAGAAAATTACGCTTGAAGAAGCGGAACAATTGTACATAGAACAGGAAGTAAATATGAATCTATTAAAGAAATTCATCGCTTTACGAAGCTGGAATTAGGAGGAATACATTGTGACTACAATCGATTTAAACTGTGATTTAGGAGAAAGTTTTGGAGCTTATAAAATGGGGAATGATGATGAAATTCTTCCGTTCGTTTCCTCTATAAACGTTGCTTGCGGTTTTCATGCGGGTGATCCGTCTGTTATGCGTCAAACTGTTGAAAAAGCTTTGGAGCATAACGTAGCGATAGGAGCGCATCCTGGATTTCCTGATTTAATTGGATTCGGTAGAAGAAACATGAATGTTTCAGCAAGTGAAGTATACGATTATGTTTTATATCAAATCGGCGCATTAGACGCATTTGTAAAAGCGGCAGGCGGGAAAATGCAGCATGTAAAGCCGCATGGTGCCTTATATAATATGGCGGCAACGGATTCGAAAATTGCAGATGCAATCGCTAAGGCAATTTATCATATGAATCCGAGTCTATCGCTTTACGGATTAGCAAATAGCGAGGCGTTTATACAGGCTGCAGAAAAATACAATGTAACTCTCGTACAAGAAGCGTTTGCGGATCGTACATATAAGCAAGATGGAACGTTAACGAGCCGTACAGAAGAAAATGCACTTATAAAAAATGAAGACGAAGCGATAAAGCAAGTGCTTCAAATGGTGAAAGAAGGCTATGTAAATTCGGTCAATGGAGAGGAAGTAGCAGTTCAGGCGCAGACGATTTGTTTACACGGTGATGGAGAAAAAGCAGTACAATTTGCGGGAAAAATATACAGAATATTCGAACGTAATGGTATTTCTATTTGTGCACCGAAATAAAAAATAGGGGGAAGTGCTGGGATGATTAAATTAATCGGAATACTACTTGTTGCAGTGGGCTTTTTATTTAGATTAAATACACTTTTAGTAGTTATGGTTGCAGGTATTGTTACGGGGATGGTTTCAGGATTAAGTTTTTATGATGTGATCAGCATGTTCGGTAAATTTTTCATAGAAAATAGATATATGTCTATGCCAATTATATTAACTTTACCGGTAATCGGAATTTTAGAGCGTTACGGTTTAAAAGAAAGAGCAGAAGCACTTATAACGAAATCAAAAGGAGCAACAACTGGAAGAGTATTAATGTCATATTTTACGATAAGAGAATCGTCAGCAGCACTAGGGCTTAATATTGGTGGGCATGCACAAACGGTAAGACCGCTCGTTGCACCGATGGCAGAAGGGGCCGCGCAAGGTAAATACGGTAAACTTCCTGAAAAATTAAGAGAAAAGATTAAAGCAAACGCAGCTGCTGCGGAAAATACAGCTTGGTTTTTCGGAGAAGATATTTTCATCGCAACTGGTGCTATTTTATTAATGAAAGGGTTCTTCGATTCAGTAGGTATGCATGTGGGTGTATGGGATATGGCACTTTGGGGCATTCCAACTGCAATATCTGCACTTATTGTAAGCTGGATTAGATTTAGAAGGTTTGATAAATATATAGAGAAAACAATGAAGGCAGAAGGAAAAGAAGAGAAGGAGGCAATCTAATATGAACATCATCACAATGGATACAATCTATTATGTATTAGGGATAATCGTTGCTTTTATCGCTGTTCGTATCGCATTCGATCGTGAACATCCCAACAGATTCGGTTCTAGTTTATTTTGGGCATTGTTTGCAGTTACATTTTTATTCGGAAATGTAATTCCTTCGTTTTACGTTGGCTGTATCGTGCTCGCTATGGTCGTTTTAGCCTCGCTAAATAAAGTAACAAAATCAGAGGAAAAAGAAGTTCCAGTACAAGAGCGTGTAAAACATGCTGAGAAATTAAAAAATAAAATTTTTATGCCTGCACTATTAATTCCTATTTTTACAATTATCGGTACGTTGACCTTAGGGAAAATTAAATGGGGAAATGTCTCTCTTGTTGATCCAGATAAAGTAACATTAGTTGCATTAGCGCTTGGTGCATTACTCGCATTCGTTGCGGCGATGCGTATTACAAAATCAAAAATAACAACGCCTGTACAAGAAGGAAGCAGACTATTGCAAGCTGTCGGCTGGGCTGTAATTTTACCACAAATGTTAGCAGCACTTGGCGGTATATTCGCGAAGTCTGGCGTTGGACAAGTTGTTTCAGATTTAGTCGGACAAGTGTTACCGACAGAGTATCCGTTCGTTGCTGTTATGGCGTATTGTTTAGGAATGATGCTTTTCACAGTCGTAATGGGAAATGCATTCGCAGCGTTTGCCGTTATTACTGGCGGAATTGGTTTACCTTTAATTGTTCAAATGCACGGTGGGAATCCAGCAATTATGGCAGCACTCGGTATGTTTGCTGGATATTGCGGAACGCTACTTACGCCAATGGCAGCAAACTTTAATATCGTTCCGGCGATGCTTTTAGAACTAAAGGATAAAAATGCAGTTATTAAAGCACAAGTACCAATTGCTCTTTCAATCTTTATTATCAATATGTTTATTATGTACGGCCTTGTATATCGTTTCTAATTAGGAGGGAAAACTATGAAAACAGTATTATTAACAGGATTTGATCCGTTTGGCGGAGAAAGCATCAACCCAGCTTGGGAAGTAGCAAAAAGTTTGCATGAAAAAACAATTGGAGAGTACACGATTATTAGCAAACAAGTCCCAACGGTATTTCATAAATCAATAAAAGTATTAAAAGAATATATAGAAGAACTAAACCCTGAAATGATTATATGTATCGGACAAGCTGGGGGCAGACCAGATATTACGATAGAGCGTGTCGCAATTAACGTTGATGATGCAAGAATTGCTGACAATGAAGGGAATCAGCCCATAGATGTGCCAGTTGCAGAAGAAGGACCAGCTGCTTATTGGTCTACACTTCCGATGAAAGCAATCGTAAAAAGACTGCAAGAAGAAGGTATACCAGCTTCCGTTTCACAAACAGCAGGTACATTCGTTTGTAATCATTTATTCTACGGTCTCATGCATGAACTAGAGAAGCGTGATAAGAAAATAAAAGGCGGATTTATTCATATTCCGTTCCTGCCAGAACAAGCGAGTAACTATCCAGGCCAACCGAGTATGTCTCTTTCTACTATTCGTAAAGGGATAGAATTGGCAGTTGCGGTAACGACGACAGTTGAAGTAGATATTGTAGAGGTTGGGGGTGCGACGCATTAAATAAAACGAATTGTACAACACCTTCTGTAAACAACTGGTATAATAAGTATAGGAATATACATAGAGGTGATTTTTGTGCAACAATTTGAAGAAGTACGTTCAATTTTAGAAAAAGCGAAGAAAATTACAGTATTAACAGGCGCTGGTGCAAGTACGGAAAGTGGTATTCCAGATTTTCGTTCAGCAAATGGATTGTATGCTGATGCGAATGTGGAGATGTACTTATCAAGAGGGTACTATAACCGAAGTCCGAAAGAATTTTGGAAGCATTATAAAGAAATCTTTCAAATTAATACGTTCCATCAATATAAACCAAATCGTGGCCATCGCTTTTTAGCTGAGCTAGAAGAACAAGGGAAAGATATTACGATTTTAACGCAAAATATTGACGGTTTACATCAATTAGGTGGCAGTAAGCACGTCATTGATTTACATGGAACACTTCAAACAGCACATTGTCCAAAATGTAAATCAGGCTATGATTTACAGTATATGATTGATCATGAAGTACCGCGCTGTCAGAAGTGTAATTTCATTTTAAATCCAGACGTTGTTTTATACGGAGATACACTGCCGCAATATCAAAATGCGATGAAACGTTTATATGAAACAGATGTACTTCTCGTTATGGGAACGTCATTAAAAGTACAACCTGTCGCTTCATTCCCGGAAATCGCAAAGAGGGAAGTAGGAGCAACAACTATTTTAGTAAATGAAGAGTTAACAGAACAGGAATATAACTTTGATTATGTTTTTCAAAATAAAATTGGTGAATTTGTTGAAGGATTATCTTCAATGAAATAAGTTATCGAAAAAACTGAGGTATCCGCCTCAGTTTTTTATTTGAGTAATCACTGTTTTAAGCCATATGAAAACATTTTGATAATGTAGTAACCACATCTCTATAATTTATAAAAATCAATTTGCCCCATTTTTCTTTTAGAATAATATTCATGTTATTGTGCATTAAGGGAATGGTAATAAATAGGGTAATTAATTAAAAAACTGAAAATTAAATCTTTTATTTCTTTTGTAATTAATATAAAATTCTATATATATCATATAAATAAATTTGATACATAATGATTTTGCGTAGAAATGTTAATAGAATGAAGCGAGGGAGCGAAATGAGACAGAAAAAGGAGCAGAAGAAACAATCGAAAAAGAAAAAGACTCATATTCCTTTTCGGTTAAATGTACTATTTTTTATTGTCTTTCTTTTATTTTCAGCTATTATAATTCAATTAGGTAAAGTACAAATCATTGATGGAGAAACGTATAGAAATGAAGTAAACAAAAAGGAAGATGTAACGGTAAGCACTCCCGTTCCTAGAGGGAAAATGTTTGATCGGCAAGGTCACGTTATTGTAAATAATAAACCATTGCGAACCGTTACATATACGAAAATGAGAGGAGTAGACTCGAAAGAAGTTTTACAAGTAGCAAGAGATTTAGCCAAGCTGATTGAAATGTCGCAAGAGGACATGGATAAGTTAACAGAGACAGATAAGAAAGATTTTTGGATGCAGTTAAATGAAAAGCGGGCAGCAGCGAAAGTAACGAAAGAAGATGAGAGTAAATTTAGAAAGCAAGAAATAGAAGGAAAAGAATTAGATAAAAAAGTAGAAGAACTGCGCCGGGAAAGAATTACACAAGAAGAATTAAATGAGCTTTCAAAGGAAGATATAGAAGTATTAGTAATTAAAAGCAAAATGAATGCGGGATATAAAATGACACCGCAAATCGTTAAAAAAGATGTAAGTCAAAATGAATATGCTGTCGTTAGTGAAAGATTGGCAAGTTTACCGGGGGTAGATACGACAGTAGATTGGGAACGAGAATACCCAAATGATAAAATACTGCGCTCTATACTAGGTAGCGTTTCTAATGAAAATGAAGGGTTGCCAAGAGAACAATTAGATTATTATTTAGTTCGTGATTATAATCGAAACGATCGTATTGGTAAAAGTTACATTGAAAAACAATACGAAGATGCACTACATGGAACGAAAGAACAGTCTAAAAATATTATGGATAAAGCAGGGAAAATTGTTCGAACAGAAAAAGTGACCGAAGGAAAAAGTGGAAATAACTTAATGTTAACAGTCGATATGGATTTACAGAAAAAAGTAGAGGGAAGCCTTGAAAAGAATTTACGAGCTTTTCATGCTGCAGAGCCGATGATGGATCGTGCGTTCGTAGTAATGATGAATCCGAAAAACGGTCAAATTTTATCAATGGCAGGAAAGAAAATTGTAAATAAAGATGGCGGTATGCAAATAGAAGATTATGCATTAGGAACGATGACAAGTTCTTATGAGTTAGGATCAACTGTAAAAGGTGCTACTTTATTAGCTGGATATCAAACAGAAGCGATTAAGCCATATACACATTTCTTTGATGCACCAATGTATTTTAAAGGAAGTTCTAAGCCGAAGAAATCGTGGAAAGAATTTGGGGATATTGATGATTTAAGAGCTTTACAAGTTTCATCGAACGTTTATATGTTTAATACAGCTTTAAAAATGGCAGGCATTAATTATGTCCCAAATAATCCATTAGATATTAAACAAGAAACATTTAATAAAATGCGCTACTATTTTAGACAATTTGGCCTAGGTGTGTCGACTGGTATTGATCTGCCAAATGAAGCAATCGGTCAAGTAGGTAGAACTGATAACATACCCGGATTTTTACTTGATTACGCGATTGGACAGTATGATACATACACGCCTCTTCAGCTTGCGCAATATATTTCCACAATTGCAAATGGCGGTTACCGAATGAAACCACAAATTGTACAAGAAGTTAGAGAGCAACCGAATAGACCAGAGGATGTAGGAAAAGTCGTTCGGTCGATTGAACCAGTTGTATTAAATCGAGTGGATATGGACACTTCGTACATTAATCATGTAAAAGAAGGGTTTAGAAGAGTTTTTCAAGAAGCTGACGGAACAGGTACCGGAACGTTTAAAGGTTTACCATATAAACCAGCGGGAAAAACAGGAACAGCTGAGACAGTATATGGTGGAGAAAGTGATATTGGAAGAGATGAGAATAACAACCGAAAAAAATGTTATAATTTAACTCTTGCCGGTTATGCACCATATGATGCTGATCCGGAAGTAGCTTTTTCAGTTGTTGTACCATGGGTGAATGATGATAAATCAGGAATTAATTCTGCGATTGGTAAAGAGATTTTGGATGCGTATTTTGAATTAAAAACAAATAGATCAAATACAAATTCAATTCCAGTAGAACAACCGAACAAGGCACAGTAAAAATAGTATCACTGCATGGAAACATATTGTGCAGTGATATATTTTTTGAGTTAAAAAGCGCTTTATAAGGTGGGAATGGATATGAAAAAGGAAATTAAGAGAGGCTGGGGAAAGTACATACTATTTATATTGGTGATGGTAATAGGCTACCATTCTTTTACTTTATGTAAAGTGGAAGGGGAATCGATGCAGCCGACTTTATATGAAGCAGATTACGTATTTGTAAATAAAGCAGTAGTACGTCTTTCTAATTTACAACGCGGAGAAATTGTTATTATAAAGGAAGCGGATGAATCGAAATATTATGTGAAACGTGTAATAGGGCTTCCGGGTGATGTAATTAACATAACGAACGGAAAGGTATATGTGAACGATAAAAAGCAAGAAGAACCATATACGAACAAAGATTTATTTAACAACACACAAGTGTTTTATAACTTTCAAAAGACAAAAATTCCGCCAAATAAGTTATTTGTAATGGGAGATAACCGCGAAGTAAGTAGAGATAGTCGAAATGGCTTAGGATATATTGAAGAAGATAACATAATTGGCAAGGTGGAATTCGTATATTATCCTTTTTCAAAAATGAAAATGATAGAATAAGTGGGGGAGAAGCAAAACCCCACTTATTAAAGTTTCACTTTATTTTCTTTAAAAAACCTTTTGGATTAAATGATATGAAAAATTTATGTTTAGACTCGTCGATTATGAAGTTATTATTTTTAGTTAAAAACTCATCCACAGCCTCCATCGGACCAGGACCCCAATCGGGAAGAAGCGGATTTCCATTAATGGAGGTATCTTCTACAATCATATAACTGCCAGTAGTGACGATAGATTTATATAGTAATAGTTCTTTGGATACATGCTCTTTACTATGATCAGAATCTAAAATAACTAAAACCACATCATCAGGTTTGCGCATGCTTACTATTGTTTGGACGGCCTGCACAGAAACAGAAGAGGCTGTTAAATACGTAATCCGATTATGTGATGGCCGATTTGGCTGCGGAGTTATATCGATAGTAAGTACGTGACCTTTTCCAATTAAATCTAACATAGAAGCTAAATACAGTGCACTACCACCGTGAAAAGTCCCGCATTCAATAATTAAATCGGGCTTTAATTCATAAATAATTTCTTGATACAAAAAGAGGTCAGAGGGAAGTTTACAGATTGAAACTCCGAACCAGTGTGTATCGTTTAACCACACGAGGCTGTTGTAATATTGGTTTAGAAATTCATTGCTTATATTATCGATTTTAAATTCTCCTTTCTAAAAAGGATTCTCTCGTTTGACGTAAAGTGTTTACGCATGAAAGTTGTACTATATATTATGTAGTAAGGAATTGTAAGGCGAGTGTTTTTACTTGAAAATAAGCCAAATAACTCATGTGGAAAATGAAAGGAAATGATTGTATGTACAAATACACAATTTGTTTTATTAGAAAAAGCGATAAAATACTGCTATTAAATAGAAATAAAAAGCCGAATATGGGGATGTGGAATGGTGTTGGAGGAAAAATAGAAGATAATGAAACGCCATACGAAGGAATAATTAGAGAAACGTTTGAGGAAACGGGTATAGAACTTTCAAGTGTAATGTATAAAGGGACTGTTGGTTTTAAAGGTAAAGATGAGCCCCAGGCTAGTGAAGGAATGTATGTGTTCGTTGCTGATTTGCCAGATGGAATGCAAATGAATACACCATTTCGTACGGCTGAAGGATTATTAGAATGGAAAGAAATTGATTGGATATTAGATGGTGATAATAGAGGTGTTGTTAGCAATTTACCAAAATACTTACCGACAGTATTAACAGAAGAAAATAAGTTAAAACATATATTCACGTATGATAACCGGAATATTATTCATTACACAACTGCATGTTTGACAGAAGATGATGCGAATAAGCGATATGAAAAACAACTCATTTCTCAATAGAAGAGGATAGTGAAAAATCACGTTTTTGCTCTCATTATATATGCGAGGTGATTATATGTTTCAGAAATACAATTCATTGGTCAGAATTGTAATATATATGATATAACTTTTCTTATGGTGAAAGAGTAGAGAATATACGTAAACGGAACAAAAAGGAGGTGGCTTTGCCACCTCTTTTTGTTAGCTACGAATCGCCTTAATTATAAATCGATGTTGATTCACATCTAAATATCCTTTTTGCAAAATAATCTCATGTATACGATATAACTCCTCAAAGTACTTTTCGACAGTAAAATCAGGAATTTGCCACGGAATTGCTTTTAAATAATAGATGATAGCGCCAATATCATAAAAACGTTGGAAAGGGAATTCTTCTTTTGCTTCTAAAATAGTAAATCCATTTTGGTTTAACTCACTGCATGCAGTTTCGAGAGACCAATTTGCAAACTCACTATTTAGAGGCGTACCCAATTGTTCATTAAGTTCAACGCAATCAAGACCGCCAACTTGTTGTGTAAGAAATGTTCCATTAGGAGAAAGTATTCTATTTACCTCAGAAGCAGAATAGGATTCATGTTGATTCAGAATGAAATCAAACTGTTCATTTTGAAATGGTAAAGCAGTATCATCACTTACTGCCACAACTGTAACCCCTAAAGGTTCTAATTTCTTCTGAGCAATTGGCACGTTTGGAGCGTAGCCCTCAGTAGCGAATGTAGTTGACGGGAACGGTTGTAACATAGATAAAAACTCTCCGCCACCAGTACCCATATCGAGCATTGATTCTGCACGTTGCATAAGCTGAAAAGCAGTACTGCCGTACGACCACGATAATGGCTCGCTCTTCATTCGACCCGTTTCTGAAATGAAAGAAAAATCCCAGCCACTAAAGTTTGTATTTGCACTTTCTAATAAAGTTAAAAATAATGGATCACGTTTCATAAATTTGTCCTCCTATTTTTTAATGGATAATATGATGAGAAAAGAAAAAGGGAGGACCTCTTATTAAAATGAAGCAGTTTTATGTTTCATGTTCGAATAGATTCATATAAATTCGCTCCTTGTGAGAATGGTTATTTATATATTCGGGATAAATAAGTGGAAATCCTTTGATCAAGAGCTAGGGAATTTAGTAGATATGACTAAGGAAGTTCTAAATCGCTTGGAAAGCATGATAAGTGATAAAAATATATTAATTGGAATGCACCGAGAGAAATAATCGTTATTCACGAAAAAATATAGATGGAGGAAGCTTTGTTAAACCTGTTGAAGAATGCAATAGAACATTCTAAACCAGGTGGTAACATAATGATTCAGGTCAAAAATTCTCCAATCTATATCGAACCAGTGATCCAAGATTTTGGAGAGGGAATTTTAGCTGAAGAATTACCTCATATTTTTGAACGATTCTATAAATCAAGTAGTTCTAAAAAGCTTGGCTCGAATGGAATTGGGTTGGCACTTGTCAAAGCTATTATTTAGGCTAACTAACATATTGTATGTTTCAGTATCTATTTTATAAAAAAGAAAATAGATGTAACGGTCCTCCTTTTAATAAAAAAATCCTATAAAAATATAGTGCTCTTAAAAAATTTTGTTACAAATTTGTTTTGTTTGACTTTAAAAAAGGAAAGTAATATTTATTTGTAGAAAATTTTTAAGGATAAAAATAGGATGAATATCCATGGTAAGAAAAAGGGGGCACTTAAATGTTAACAAATGATTTAGATTTTCGATTAGAACCACGTTTAAAAGAACTGTATGAACAACATAAAATAAGAGCGCAGAAGATAGACTGGGCTTATCATGAGTTTTTACCATGGGATAAGGGAATGGACTTTAAAAGAGTTCCTTGGGATGAAAGTCAAGTTACTCTCCCTTCTGGTGTAATTACGGCCATTGAAACAGCTTTATTAACAGAAGTGAATTTACCATGGTTTACAACGTATTTATCTGCGACTTTTAAAGGTTCCCTTTCTGTTATTACAGACTTTATTCATACTTGGACCTCAGAAGAGGATCAACATTCGAATTTATTAGAGACATATTTACTACTCACTCGAAGTGTAAACCCTAAACGTATACATGAATTAAGAAAATCAGTCGTTGAGTGTGGATTTGAGCCTGATTTTCATACACCAATCGAAGCCATGACATATACGACGCTACAAGAACTTGCAACAATGGTGTTTTACAATAATGTAGCTAAGGTGGCAAGTAAGCATGATCCAGATCTTGCTACATTATTACGCCGTCTTGCAAAAGATGAAACACTTCATTATGCGTTTTATCGAGACGTTATTCGAACACATTTAGAATTGGAACCAAATTATTGCTACCATATTGCCAATGTGATTAGGAATTTTAAAATGCCAGGTGCCGTCATGCCTGATTTTGAAAATAGAATGGCTGTGATTGCAAAAGAAGCAAACTATGGCCCACTACAATATTTTGATCAAGTACTTGATGTAGTGGTTGAGTATTGGGGGTTAAAAGATTTACGACCAATTGCCCCTCTAGCAGAAAAAGCAAGAATTGAGATTTTGGAGTATCATATAAGATTGAAAAAAATACGGGATCGATTTGGCCGTTTTCAAGGGGAAATTGATCTACGTTAATGGGTGGAGATTTCAGGATATACGCGTATGGATTCCCTTTTCTTTTATTGGAAATCTCGAACGCTCTTTGGTATTTTACGGCTGTTTTACTTGATTTAACTTTTGAAGAAAAAAGTAATTGACACCTAAAATAAACTTGTGATATTATTAAATATTTGATAAAAAATAACATATGTGTTAAGCTTGAAAAGGTTACCACATATGGAGGTGGATTATATGTTTCAAATTGGCGATAACATTGTTTATCCAATGCACGGAGCAGGTATAATTGAAGCCATAGAAGAAAAAGAATTCTCAGGGGAAAAACAACAGTATTATGTCATCAAAATGTCTATCAGTAATATGCAAGTCATGATTCCTACGGGTAAAATATTGAATTCGAATATACGCCCAGTTACTGATATACTTGCATTAAAACACATTATACACATTTTTCAGCATGAAGAATCATGTAAATTACTGCCGTGGAAACAAAGGCATAAAGTGAACACGGACAAAATAAAAACGGGTGAAATACAAGAAGGTGCTGAAGTTGTACGCGATTTAATGCGTATGAAGAAAGAAAAAACACTGAATACAAGTGAAAAAAAATTGTTGGATGATGCATATAAGTTTTTGGTCAGTGAACTAGAATTAATTAAAGGAATCACTGAAAATCAAATAAAAAGTTTCTGTTAAGGTTTATTATAGATAATGTATTATATCTCCCGAAAACATCCTGAATTTTTCGAGAATATGATGAGTATTAAAAGTAAATCATTTCAAAGACATTCAATTTCTTCAACTCACTTTTAGAGTAGGAACCTCTTTTGTTATTACTTCAATCTAATCCATTTTTATTTTTAAATTTATTTTACGAACATTCGAAGTTTCATTAAATAACTCGATTAAATAGTCACTTGATTTTTGCAATCCTGATTCACACTGGCACGGACAAGGAGCCGTAAGGATGAAAGAGAGGTAGGGCTTTCATTGTTTTAGGTAATATACTATCTAAGTCATTATTTCTAGAAGAAAAAACAATCAATCTCACCGCCAGCTTTAAGAGTTCCTTACATCTACTGAGACAGTGAATAGTAATTGTTTATCTTCTTTACGTAAAATTGATAAACGAACTGGTAACACCATATGGTAAACTACAAAAAATGGTTTCCAGACCAAGAAACCATTTTTTATTTTATTTACATAACAATAGTAAATTAAGCAGTAAGAAGGAGTCCGCACATGAAAAAAATGTTAACAAAAGAATTAAGTAATGAATTAAAGAAGCGAGAAGGGATTATTTCTATTACAGTTGAGCCTTATGAAAAAATCGAAGTTGGTGGAATTCGTGTAGATGGACCAGCTATTATTCTAATTAATCAAGAATAGGTAAAAATAGTTGCATGCAAGGAGAAAAGGATCAGCCTTTAAGAAAAGGGGGATCCTTTTTGCTTGCTGCAGCTAATATGGGATATACATAACTTTTATCTGATGTGTTGGGGTTAAAAGGAAGGAGAGGATGGAGATTATCATGGTGGAAAGCTTAATATTGGTAGGATTTCTTTTTACGTTATATAAATTAGTTGATAAAAAAACAAACTAATTATTTAAAACGATAGATTGTTTCCTTTTTAAGGGCGAGATTTATCTGAGAGTGAAATGGATCATCTAAAGGAGGAATTAAAATGGATGCAAGGAAAGAACGCATAAAATACGAGAAGATGTCAAAGAATTATGATCGTATTTATTTAGTTTCGTTTATCCTATTAATTGTACTTGTTTGTAGTAGTGTGATTATCATAGGAGCTACAGGCGGAAAATATGGAGTATTTTTATTGTTAGCAATTTTACTTAACGCACGTATTACGAAAGAATCTCAAAAAAAGTATGAGCACTATTCTAATAAAGGGCGTATTTAAAATGATACATAACCAGAAAGGAACAACCTAGATGTATATTCAAAATATCCCTTTATCATCTCCTATTAACTAGTAAAAGTAACTTTATATAAATCATTTTTTTAGCAATGTAGAAATAGAAACCGTACCCTATTAAAATGTTATTTCCGTCCATATAATGAATTATCCTTCTAGCATATTTATAAGATTTATATCATATATTAGTAGAAAGAATGCAAGTTAGAAAGGAGTTTTATAGAATGAGTTATTTGGAGGGAAATGACTTTAGTAAACAAAATATGGTAAGTGTGCCTAATCCCTATGTATATCAGACATTACAATCAGTAATTGGTAAACATGTGGTTATTGAAACTGTAAGAGGCAATATAAGAGGTAAATTAAAGGATGTGAAACTAGATCATTTGCTCATTGAAGATACGGTGCCATATATTGTACGCATTCAACAAATTGTATGGATTATGCCAAAACAATAATCACATGTAATTTGATTTATAATAGATTAGCATTATAGAGCATCAAATAAAAACACAGGGTTTTATCTCTGTGTTTCTTCAAATTTTCGTTTTTGGATATATGCTTGAGCATGGATAATTTCTTTCTGAAGTTCTTTTAATTCTTCCGTAGATCCAGATTCAATCCTCATGTACGTAGTAACTAGACTAATCATCATATCCATCTTCTCTACTATATTTTGAATGACCTGTTCAGATTGCTCTTTTTTAGGGTGTTGTATTGCTATTAGAGCATTTTCTATATAATTGTTCTTTCTTTGCTGGATATCATAAATAAACTGTTTTGTGTTTGAGTTCATTTGTTATTCCTCCGTTTTGGATATACTTCTATTCTATCATATTTGAATGGTGAATATTAGATTCCCCTAAATATACACCTGTCACATACATCTCCTCAAATATAGAAACTAATTCCTTAACGTACAGGGAGCTAATTAAACTATGTTAATTTTGTGTCTAAACGTACAATTTTTGTTTTTGATATGGTGAGCCCTAATTGTAGTGCCCAATCCGATGTAAATTCCTCAATAACAACAGATTTTTCCATATCTCTAATACCCTTATGTATTTTGTGCTTGAATATAATATCAGATTTAGATAAGCAAAACTATTTCAAGTGAATAGAATCCACTCTTTAAGAATACATAAAAAATATATATACAAGCGTATTCTAATCACTGCATCATTGGTGAAAGTAGAATTCTATAAATTTTGGAGGAAGAGATATGCAAAAAAAGGTTCTCCTGTTTACAGATTTAGGGATTGATGATGCGTTTGCTATACTGTACACCTTTTTTCGTAAAGACATTCAACTTGTAGGAATTGTGGCCGATTATGGAAATGTATCAAGAGAAGATGTAATAAGAAATATTAACTATTTAAAGTACATTGCGGGAAGAGAAGAAATACCTGTATTCCTTGGTGCTTCTGTACCGTTGACAGGTATAGTGATTCAGTATTTCCCTGAGGTACATGGAAAAGTTGGATTAGGACCTATTATTCCACCTGAAATTTCATATCCAGTTTATCCTTTAAATGATATTTATCAAATTATAGAATCAAATTTAGAAGATCTTACAATTATCAATTTAGGAAGACTTTCTTCGCTAGCTACGACTTTTGTATTAAATTTAGAAACAATGCGAAATGTAAGAGAATGCATTTGCATGGGGGGAGCTTTTTTCTATCCAGGTAACGTAACTGCTGTGGCTGAAGCTAATTTTTACGCAGACCCTTATGCAGCAAACTTAATTCTGCAGCATGCAAAGAACTTGACGATTATTCCTTTAAATGTGACTCAACACGCGATTGTTACACCCGAAATGGTCCAGCAAATTGATGCATTTCATCGGAGTACACAGGATCTTGCAGGACTCATCATCAAACCTATGTTAGATTATTATTATAATTTCTACTCCAAGTCTAATCCTGGTATAAGTGGAAGTCCTATGCATGATTTTGTAACAGTTTGGTATTTGCTAAATCAAGACGCTGTTAGTCTTTCAAGAGTACCTATTAAAGTAATCCCTGATCAAGGAGAAGGATTTGGTCAAAGCATTGCAGATTTTCGTTTTGTTACTAATCCAGGCTATAAAACGCATAATGTAGCTTTTCAGTTTGATTATGAAAAATTTAAGAAAGATATTATGGAAACGTTCCTAAAGAAGAGAGTGTAATAGACTTTATTAACTTCAGATAATACGGATTATGAGAATCAAATGTCACTTAACTTAACTGTAAATATCAAATTAACAAAACAAGTTCCCCTAAAATAAAAAAGACGTTGACTTCTCTATGTAATTAACTGTCGTTTCATGTCCAGCGATGATGAATAGCCAAATTGTCGAAAGAAGCTCGTTCTTATTCAACTTGTTTTCTTGCTCTCTTGTTTGAATGAGATCGTTTATCAAATCAGAATCAGGATTTAGACGCTTTTCGTTAAGTAATGTCTCAATGTAATGAATAAACTTTTAAGTGTTGTTTTAACTTCAGTTCCCTGAATAGGTTCCACAGAGGTGTCCATGAGTTTTTTGTCTATTTGCGGAACTGGTTTCGATCAGTGGCGGGAATCCCAAGCACCTCTGAAATGAAAATAATGGGTAGTGGTTAAGCAAAATCTGCAATAATTTCCATCTTTCCTTGTTCTTGTACAGCAACTAACAATTCGTCGGCAAGTTGCTGAATACGGGAACGAAGGTCCTCAATCATACGTGGTATAAAGGGTTTAGAGACCATCCGACGCAGGCGAGTATGATTAGGAGGATCTACCGTAAGCATATTCGGACTCTAGATTCTACAACATTTCAACTTACAGACAAGTTTTCTTGACATATACATTATTTTAGACAAGCCTTTTATAATGCATATAGGGTAAATTGTTAAATTTTGATTTTTTATATGTAAAATGATAATAAAGTTATTTAATTTCAAAAGTCCAAATAAGTATAACCCGATCTAAATTTAGATCGGGGTTAAAAATATAGTTGTTTAATCTTGATGTAAGAAACGTCACTAGATTGAAAAATATAACAAAAAAGTTATTGAAAAATGAATCTTTTCACTTGATATATATTTCTTCTGGAGCATTTATACATTTTCATAGTAACCAACCAGCTAATCAATATGATTCCTGCAAAAAGTAATAGTAAATTACTATACAAATGAGTGAAAGAATTAGCATTCATAGGTAGTAATTTTCGGTTTAGCAAATGTATCGATAATAATCCACCTACAATCGCAATCCCCATTCCTTTCGTTAGAAAGCCTGGGAAATTAAGCAAACTCATTCTAGTACCAGCAGCCTTTTGTTCCAAACTACTGAAACACTGATAGAGATAACTGTTTTGGTCATGAACTCACTGTTGTAATATGTCTAGTGTGTCTTCATGGTATGTTTCAAGAAAAGGCCGAATGGCATATTCAGCGTTATTCCTTTTCGTTATTTCATACATGGTGTTGAATGAGGTTTCAAAATCGTTCAGACCATATTTTTCAACGTATTTTGCGATAGGCATGTACATATATCCGTTTGTGAATGTGCCTACTTCTGTTGTATTTTCTGGTCCTAATGTTTTCAGTAATATATGTATTGCTACATTAAAATCTTTTTGTAAAGCATTGTGTAATTCATCTGCTATTACTTCAATACGTTGTTTTAACTCTAAATTTTCAACTTTATATGTTACAGAATCTACAAAGATTCTTTTAGAAAAATTAGGATCGTGTTTACAAATAGAATCAGCTATTTTCTCTGCTAATTCTTCATTAAATAAAAATTTTAACGGAACATATTTACCCATTTTTTCACCTCGGTGGTCAAATGAAAACAATTTTTATTTTTTAATCGACAATCCATAAACTAAAGTCTCACTCGGAGTCGTAATACTAAAACCTGTCGTCTTATAATCAAGTTTCACTGTATCACCAGTGTATTCTTTCGTGAATGAATCCATTTGTACGATAAGCTCTACATCTTCATATACAACATCATCTGCGTTATATGTATCCCAAATTAAATCGACATCAACGAAAATACTACAAGAGTTCGTCATTGTTCCTCTAATGCGAACGATCTTTTTATCTTCACGTTCTAATCTACGTATAGCTGCTTTTGCTTCATCAGTAATACGAATGTTCATTGTATCCCAACCTTTATTTATATTTCCTTTATTATTGCAAAAACAGGAGCAATAATAAAGGAAAGAGGTTTGCAACAAAAAACGAGCAAACAAATTTGTTTGCTCGTTTCACTTTATTTTAGTTCACATTTATCAAGTGGAATCACTTTTGTTTTTTTCGTAAATTTATAACCTAACCATAGTACTAAGAAGAGTGGTAAACCGATGTAAGAAACGAGTACACCGTTCCAATCAATTGCTTCACCCATAAATGCGCCGTAGTTTTGTCCTAAAATTACGATGATACAAAGTGTAAATGCGAAGATTGGACCGAATGGGAACCATTTTGCTCTATATGGTAAGTCTTTTAAATCTTTTCCTTGTGCGATATATGCTTTACGGAAACGGTAATGACTAATTGCAATTCCGACCCATGCGATAAAACCAGACATTCCAGATGCGTTTAATAACCAAATGTATACAACACCGTCACCGAATAAAGAAGCAATGAAAGCAATACTACCAACAATTGACGTTACGATTAATGCGTTAACAGGTACACCGCGGCTATCTAATTTACCAAGAAACTTTGGTGCTTTTCCTTGGCGAGCTAAATCCCAAAGCATACGAGTTGATGCATACATACCAGAGTTACCAGCAGATAGTACAGCAGTTAAAATAACAGCGTTCATAACAGAAGCAGCAAAGGCAACGCCCGCTTTTTCAAAAATAAGTGTAAACGGACTTACTGTTACATCACTTGCAGCAAGGCTTTCAGTTGTATAAGGAATTAGTAAACCGATAACGAGAATCGCAAGGATATAGAATAAAAGAATACGCCAAAAGATTGAACGAATTGCTTTTGGGATATTACGTTCTGGATCAGATGTTTCACCAGCAGCTACTCCTAATAATTCAGTTCCTTGGAAGGAGAAACCAGCTGCCATAAATACACCGATAATTGCCATGATACCGCCGTTAAATGGTGCATCTGCAACTGTGAAGTTTTTAAATCCAACAGTTTCGCCGCCCATAATTCCGAAAATCATCATGAAACCAACAATTAAAAAGATAATAATAGTAACTACTTTAATAAGTGCGAACCAATATTCAGATTCACCAAACCCTTTAACAGATAAATAGTTTAAAAGGAAAATAATAGCTAAACATAATCCACTCCAAATAAGAGAAGGAGTATCTGGGAACCAAAATTTCATAATTAATGTTACAGCTGCAAGTTCAGCAGCAATCGTAATTGCCCAGTTATACCAATAGTTCCATCCAAGTGCAAAGCCAAGTGATGGATCAACAAATTTTGTTGCATACGTACTAAAAGATCCAGTAACAGGCATGTAAGCTGCAAGTTCAGCTAAGCTTGTCATTAAAAAATAAACCATAATTCCAATTGCGGCGTATGCAATTAATGCGCCACCAGGTCCAGCTGTATGGATGACACCACCGCTGGCAAGAAATAGTCCGGTACCAATTGTACCACCGAGAGAAATCATCGTAAGGTGACGAGATTTTAATCCGCGTTTTAATTCACCTTGTCCTTGTGTAGTTTGCGTTTTAGAGGTAGATTGATTTGTTGCGCTATTCATGTTCAACACTCCTTTTCTTGTAGGTTAGGAAGGAGCGGGGGAGAAAAATACAAAAAACCGCCAAAGGAATTTGGCGGAACGTTTCACAAATAACCACCCCATCATACCCTTCCGTTAAGATAGCACCCCACGTTTACACGGTAATTTGTAAACGTGACAGTTCTGTTCCTTTCGGAGACAGCCCCAGCTCATATTTCCAGAGAAGAAATATAAACTTCGGCAACCTTTCCTTTCAAACGGAGTTGGTGACATTCTCTGTGTCTCGTCCGTTTTACTCATAAAAGTCGCAACCTCTACCTCATCGGATTGATGAGGATTTGATATATTGCTAAGATTTTTAATATATGGCAATTGTAATGACTTTCTGAATATATTGCAAGATATTTTGTTAGGAAAAGTCAAAAAATATCGGTTATTGTATAGGAAACGCTTGCAAAACTCCACCCGAACCTATTATTATGTAGCAATAAGCAAAGAAAAAATTGTTATACAAATGTTTCGCAAAAAATATTGAAAAACCCTCTAAATAAAAAGAAAATTCAGAAAAATATAATTCGACATTCATGATAAAGTCATATTATTTGTTATAATTAGAGTAACGTTTAAGTAAAAAGGGGAAATCAATATGAAATTAGAAACAGAAAGGCTCTATATAGTGCCGTGTACAGAAGAGAGGATTCAAATTGCTAACGAGCAAGGATACAATAGCGGTCCGCATATTGTAGGGCATGTAAAGAATGTAAAACAAGATGCAGCTATATTACCATGGGGCGCGTGGTATGTTCTTCGGAAAGAAGATGATAGCGTTTTAGGTGATATTGGGTTTAAAGGGAAACCAAACGAGAATCAAACAGTAGAAATTGGCTATGGATTTATTGAGAAATATTGGAATCAGGGCTATGCAACAGAAGCTGTAAGAGAACTAATCGATTGGGCTTTCAAAACAGGAGAGGTAGAAACAATAATTGCAGAGACAATCCTAGATAACTATAGTTCGATTCGTGTTTTAGAAAAGTTACATATGAAGAGAGTAAATGCTACAGAAACGATGATTAATTGGAAAATAGAAAAATAAAAAATACCGCTCGAAGTATATCGGGCGGTATTTTTATCGTTATGGTAGCATTTGTTTTTGATCATTCGGATATCCGGCTGTCGATGCGTTAGAACGCTTGGAATGATTGCGAACAGCAATGAAAATAGAAATAATAACGACAAGACCAACTGCCACGTAAGAAAGTGAAATAATAGTTGGATCCACTTTAAATGTAGTCAGCAGTGTACGTATATTCGTAAAGATAATAAGACCACCAACTAATACCCCAAGTAAATGTGCTGGAACGATACGAACTAACCATGCAGCAATTGGAGCTGCGACAATACCGCCAAGCATTAAGGCAAATACCCAAACCCAGCTTACTTGTTCCCAGCCAAGTGAGATGAAGAAACCAATTGTTGCAGCGAGTGAAACAGGAAATTCACTCGTATCTACAGATCCAATAACTTTTCTAGCTTCATTTCCTCTTGCTAGAAGAACTGGTGTCGTAATCGGCCCCCAGCCACCGCCACCAGTTGAATCAACGAATCCAGCGAATAAACCAAGCGGCACAAGTTGTTTTGCAGACATACGCTTATTTGAAGCAACAATTTGTTTTTGAAGGACGAATCGTAATAAAATATAAACCCCTAAAGTAAATAAAAAAACGGAAATGTACGGTTTAATTACATCGCCAGGTAAATTACTTAAAAAACATGCCCCAACAAATGCACCAATTGCTCCAGGTAATGTAAGTCTGGAAACTGTATATTTATCAACGTTTCCAAATTTGATATGAGATGCGCCGGAAGCGGCGGTTGTAACGACTTCAGCTAAATGAACAGAAGCGGAAGCTACAGCCGGTGCGATACCAAACATTAATAATAGTGAGGTAGATGTTACCCCATACGCCATTCCAAGTGCCCCATCGATCAATTGAGCGAAAAATCCGATAATAGCAAAGACAATTAATTTCTGCATAAATAATCCCCCTGTAATAATAAATGAAAAAGGCACTTTTCCCGTATGAGAAAAGTGCCTTTGGTTTTTCCAATCAGCAATAATTAAATTTGTTTCATTATAATACATATTAATCGTATAAATCAACTGGGTTTTAAAGTTTTTTGAATTGAATGCAAGAAAAATAAAATATACAATAAAAGGATGGAGAGAAAGGGGAGAAGGACATGTTGCGATTTGATCATCTAGTACACGCCGTACATTGTACACCGGAAGAAGCGGCAAAACAAATGCAGGCGCACGGATTTTATACTGCAATAGGTGGAGAGCATATTACTTGGGGTACTTGGAATAGTTTATGTTATTTTGATTTATCATATATCGAATTTTTAGCAGTGCAGCATGAAGAAAAAGCGAAAGAAGCAGACAATCCATTAGTACAAGAAACAGTAGTGAAATTACAAGACGGAGAAGGAATGCTGCAAATCGCAATTCGAGCAGATGCAATTGAAGACCTAGCAGTAAAGTTTAGTAAGCACGGTTTACATACGATAGGACCATTTGAAGGGAAACGTATGAGAAAAGATGGCCGCCTTTTAGAATGGAAAATGTTATTTGTAAAGCAAGAAGAGAACGGACCGAAATTACCTTTCTTTATACAATGGAATGAAACGGACGAAGAAAGAAGAAATGATTTACGTAACATTGGAACGATCACTGAACATAAAAATAAAGTACAACAAATTGAAACGATCCATTATGCAGTGAAAAACGTTCGAGAAACGGTGCGGAAATGGAAAGAAGTAATGGGGCTATCTACAAGCTCAGTTGTGAAAAGTGAAAAATGGAATGCCGAGTGTCAAAGTGTAGTATTTGGAGATATTCATGTGCAGTTTTGTGAGCCGATTGGAGAAGGGCTAGTGCTAGAACATCTGAATAAGAATGGCGAAAATCCTTTTGCGGTGGAATTTAAAGGAGAAAATAAACAAGAGCATGAAGTGCTAGGTAGTTTGTACATATATTGATAGAGGTGAACGTTGTGAAGGAAACGCTTAGAGAGATAGAGAGAAAACTAGAATGGCCTCATATTGTAAAGTGTACAGCTATATCAAAAGGTTTTTCACATGAAGAGAAATATAAAATAGAGTTAGAAAACAGAGTAACATATTTTGTAAAAGTATGTGATGCTGTTCATTTTGAACGTAAACAAGAAGAATATATGTATATGAAAAAATTAGAGTCATTACATATTCCAACGCCTAAGTTAATTCATTTTATAAAACTTGAACAAATAAATAAATGTGTTCAAGTATTTGAATGGATCCAAGGTATAAATGGTGAAGAAGGTTTAGGGAAGCTAGCCGTGGAAGAACAGTACCATGCAGGAAGAAAAGCAGGAGAAGTACTAAAGAGGATTCACTCAATTGGAAGAGAAAGTGCAAGTAATAAATGGGAAACGGTTCGATGGAATAAATACGAAAGATACGTAGAAGCGTTAGCAAATTATGAAATAGACTTCCTTGATTTGAAGCCAGTATTAAGATTTGTAGGGGAGCATAAACAATTATTGAAAAATCGCCCTATTACCTTTTTACACGATGACTTCCATCCAGCAAATAGTATGATTCATAATAAGGAGTTTATCGTTATCGATTTTGGTGGATATGATTTTGGTGATCCAATACATGATTTTTATAACGTAGCGATTTTTACTACAAGAATAAGTAAACCATTTGCGGTTGGACAAGTTCACGGATATTGCGGAGGCGAACCGTCGCTTCATTTTTGGAAACTGTACTCATTATATGCAGCAATGACATTCCCAGCTGATATCGTATGGACAAACCGAAGCACGCCACATTTAGTAAATGATATGAAGGAAAGATTGAACGGAATTTTAGAAGATCATAATCATTTTTCATCCTATATTCCAAAATGGTATCAATTACTACATGAGGATATAATAAACTATAAGTAATGGAGGGATTCATTTGGATAAAATAGCGGTAATTTCAGATATACATGGTAATATTCCAGCATTAGAATCTGTACTGCAAGATATTAAATTAAGAGGAATCGAGCGCGTCGTGTGTCTTGGAGATTTAGTCGGAAAAGGTCCTCATTCTAGCGAAGTGATTGAAATCATTCGTAAAGAATGTGAAGGAGTTGTAATGGGGAACTGGGATGATTTCATTACAAAACCGACTGAATTTGGAACGTTAAAATGGCATCAAAAACAATTATCGGAAGAACAAAATGACTATTTAAGAAGCTTACCATTTTCAATCGAATTTTTTATGAGCGGCAAACTGATCCGTATGTTCCACGCTTCACCGAGAAGTTTATATGAAAGAATTCAACCACATGCCTCAAGAGAAGAGCGTATTAGTATGTTCGAAAATAGTGAGCTCACAGAGAATATAGAAGGGGAAAGAAAACCAGATGTCGTTTGTTACGGTGACGTTCACCAAGCGTTCGTTCAAAATTTCAGAGGGAAAACGTTATGTAATGCCGGTAGCGTAGGAAACCCACTTGAAATAACACAAGCTTCCTATTTAATATTTGAAGGAACTTACAATGAAAAAGAAGCAGCGAGCTTTTCTATTCAACTCGTACGAGTACCGTATGATATTGAACTAGCCATCAGACTAGCAGAAGAACTCGATATGCCAGAAATTGAAGAATACAAACAAGAATTACGGACTGCTTTATATCGAGGGTTTAAGGGAAAGTAAGCCAATCATAATATATCAACGATTTTTTTCGATATATCGACGATTCGAAAAAGAATATTGACTTTCCGACAAATAGCGACATAAGTTATAACTCATAATTATATTATGTAAACCGATTGTGTGGAGGCAATATCATGAACCGAAAACAACAAATCAAAAAAATTGCAGATCATATTTTAAAGCTAAACTTAACCCATCCAACAAGAGTTGGAGTAAGTGGTATTACAGCGTCGGGAAAAACAACATTTGCAAACGAACTAGCGGAAGGAATAAAAAAACGAGGATTACCAGTAACACGCGCCAGCATTGATGATTTTCATAATCCGAGAGCAATTCGATACGCGCAAGGAAAAGAATCTGCAAGAGGGTATTATGAAGATGCACACGATTATACAGCTTTCAAAGAAAGATTATTAAAGCCTTTAGGGCCTAACGGGAATTTACAATATGATACGATTTCTCATAACTTAATAACGGATATACCTGTCCATAATGGGCAGCTATTGGCTCAACCTAATATGGTACTAATAGTAGATGGGACGTTTCTATTGAAAAAAGACGTAGAGCATTTATTTGACTATAAAATTTTCGTAGATACAGATTTTGAGATTGCGAGAAAACGTGGTGCAAAGCGCGAGACTGAGGCTTTTGGAAGTTATGAAGAAGCTGAGAAAATGTTTTTAAACAGATATCATGCGGCCTGTAAGATGTATATAGATGAGCATAATCCGAAAAGTTGTGCGGATGTTGTATTTCAGAATAGTGATTTAGGAAATCCAGAAGTTATATTTCATGAATGAGCGTATTACATAATCAGAAATATATGTATAGCCTTTTGTTTATTGTTATAATTAAATTAATTTTATGAAGCAAATAAAAGGGGATAAGACAATAAAAAACGCAAAAAGGGGACAAGAAATATAATGAATGAAGTACTAGAACTAAAAGAAGAACTACTACAAATTAAAAATAATAATTATGCTGTACCAGAAGACGTAGATGCTTATCCATATGCACAGTGGATGTTAGATTATATCGGGTCAACTGATGCTGAATTACGCGATGATTTAATTTATAGTACGCTTTACAAATGGATTACAAATGATGTGTTTAGACAAAAAGAATTACGAGGATTAATGCTGCAAGCAATTAGCCCTGATTATTTATTTTATAAAATTGGTGAAAAGGGAACAGATTCTGTCTTTAAACGTGCGTTCTCTGTATTAATTCCGCCGCTTATTTTATCTGTTCATGAAAGAGAACCACTGTTATCTGAAGAACAGCTGTATAGTGTGGCAGAACAAGTACTAGAATATGTATATTTAGAAGAAGATGTAAGAGGATACGTAGAAGGAAAAGGCTGGGCACACTCTACTGCACATGCAGCAGATGCGCTCGATGCTTTAGCACGTACAATCCAAAATCGTGAGTTTTCATATGCGATTCTTGCAGCTGTTCGTCAGAAGGTTCGATTAAGTGATTACGTGTATGTGCACTTTGAAGATGAGAGGTTAGTAAAGCCGATTATGTCTTTACGTAACCAAAATCTTTTAACTGAAGAAGAGTGGAGCAATTGGCTACATAGTATAGCAACGGTTGAAGATATCCGACATCCGCAGCATGCTATTTTAGTACAAAATATTAGAACTTTCTTAAGAAGTTTTTATTTCAGAGTTTTAGAGACAGAAGGTAGTACAGCCTTTACAGAGGATATATTGGAGACTTTGAAAGGGTTGCGTAGGTATTAAAAATACGTTTTTCTAAGAGAAAAGTACATAAAACCACTACCTCCCAACCATACTAAAAAATGTGTTGGAGGTGAATGTTATGGACAATAAAGACTTTGAAAAAGTTTATAATGATTACTTACATCAAGGAGAAGAACAAGCTCAATTTGAAGTAGACCATGAAGTTAATTCAGGAGCAGAACAAATTGTTGCTGTTCGTAAAAATGATGATGGTGATTTAATTGCGTTTAAAACAAGTAGCGGGAGAGAGTTAGATTATATGACTGCCCTTGAAGAAGCAAAATCAGGGAAGTTAGCTCATGTAGACGTATTTCATAAGTATGGCAGAGATATTATACGTAGTGAACCTGATGGAATAAAGGAAAATAACTTAGATAATTTACCTTCATTTTAAACGGGTAAACCTCAAGAAGAGAATGTTCATTTGGATATTCTCTTCTTTGTGTTGCGAAGTTTTCCTTGCGAAAAGAAGGTTCATCTTTAATGAGCGATCATACTTTTAAAGAGTGCTCTAAATTTCTCTTTATCTTCTGCTGTAAATGGTTTCGGTCCCTTTGTACGCTTACCGCTTTTGCGAACCATTGCACTTAAATACCGTGTTTGTAACAATTGTTCAATGTTGTCATTCGTATACTTATAGCCTTTATGGTGTAGTACGATACAGCCTTTTGCTAAAGCGAGTGAAGCAAGACCGTAATCTTGCGTTACGATTAAATCTTCTTTTTTTGCTAACTGCATAATCCGGTAATCTGCAGCATCTGCTCCAGAATCAACATAAATTGTTTCGACACCTTTTGGCTGCTCTGCATTAGAATAATGTGAAAAGCTAGTAACGAGGGTAACAGGAATTTCCACATTCGTAGCCTCAAAAATAATTACATCTTTTACAGGACAAGCATCTGCATCAACGTAAATCTTCATTTTATCACTCCTATAAATAGGTTCGAGTTGATAATAATGGTAGATTTAGGTTTTGTCAAACGAGAAAGCTTTATTTAAAGTTATTTTCACATACCAAAATAGCCTCGCGTAAACGAGAAATACCTTCCTCAATTTGATCAATATCCACTTTTCCATAAGATAAACGTATATAACCATCTTTCGCACCGAAAATACTACCTGGCATAAAAGCAATTTCTTGTTTTAAACTTTGCATAATGATTTGTTTTTCGTTTATAGGTTCTTTTAATTTCCCCCAAATGTATATACCACCAGTAGGGTTTGAAAAAGAGATTTTATCATGAAGTTGCTCGTTTAGGGCACGAACGATAACGTCTCTTTTTTCTGCTAGTTGTTTTCGTAACGGTACGATATGAGACTGAAATGGTACAGTTTCAAAAAATTGTTGCATAAGCCACTGCGGGAAAATACTCATTCCTAATTCCATTTGGTGCCGTGCATCTGATAATCGCTCTACGACAGACTGCGGGGCGACAAGCCAACCGACTCGTAATCCTGGCGCAATCATTTTTGATAAAGAATGTACATAAATGACAGTTCCATTTTCATCTATTGATTTCAAAGTAGGACAAGGTTGTTTCTTTTCTAGCGTCAGCAAACTAGATGGATCATCTTCAACGATTGCAATTCGTAAATCTGCGCAAAGTGATAATAGTTTTTTTCTACGGTTTGGATGAAGCATCGTCCCCGTAGGGTTTTGGAAATTTGGATTTAAAAAAATCATTTTAATGCGGTGCTTTCTGTATAGCTCTTGTACATCGTCTGGATTAATGCCGTGTTCATCGACAGGTAATGGGAAAATACGAATACCTGCTGATTGGAATAACGGCAGGGAATAACAGTGTGAAGGACTTTCGAAAGCAACAGCATCACCTGGATTTAATAAACATTGCACGATAAGGTGCAGTGCTTGTTGAGCGCCGGATGTAATCATAATGGATTGTTCAGTCGCCTCAACTTTTAAATATTCCTTCATATATTTTACGACCGCTTGTCTTAGCGGGAGATAGCCTTGCGGATGATCGTAACTTAATGAATGCGTTAACGGTTGTTCACGTAAAATCGTTTGTAGTTGATCGTGAGGATAAAGATTACAACCGAGTTCTCCATTAGCGAAATCTATAATATTTTCATTTTGTTGTACTTCTGCCCGAATATGGCGAAGTAGTGGTAAGTTTGGTAAAAAAGTACCACCTTCTACGAAATTTCTCCAGTTCGGCGTTAATGTTGGAGAAACGCCCCACATATGTGTACTCACACGTGTACCTTTACCAGTCGTACTTTCTACAATTCCCATAGCACGAAGTTCATTATAAGCAGTCGTTACTGTACTTCTGTTTACATTTAACTGCGTAGCTAATTTCCGTTCTGAAGGGAGGAAGCTTCCTGGAGGAAGTTCTCCATATGTAATACGTTTTTCAATAAAGTCAACCACTTGCTGATAAATAGGGATTTTACTGTCACTATCTAGCTTCCATTCCATACAAACGCCTCCGTATCTCTTATATACATTAAGTATAACAAATTGGCTGGGTAAAAAAACAGCCAATTGGACGGTGCTATATCCAGCCAATTTTACTATGCTAAATATGGAAGGGGAGATTCGGATGAAAAGATGGCAAATGGAATGGCTCCTAGTATCAGTAGCGTTAGTATGGGGAGCAAATTATACAATAGGAAAGTATGGCGTGGCATATATGTCATCCATTCAATTTAATAGTTTACGATTTTTAGTAGCATCACCGGTCTTATTACTTATTACATTTATGATGGAACGCTCATTACGTATTGAAAGAAAAGATTGGTTACGATTAGTAGTAGTCGGTATCGTTGGTACAGCAATGTATCAAACGATGTTTATGTTATCTGTGAAATATACTTCAGCAACGAACGCCTCATTATTAATTGCGATGTCACCTATATTTACAGGGATATTAGCAGTATTGCACAAACAAGAACGTTTTTCGATGAAAGTACAAATTGGTTCAATAGTAGCGTTTATTGGTGCAGCATTTGTTTTATTAACAGGACATACAGGAGGAGCTACTTACGAATATGCGTGGCTCGGAAATGTAATTGGATTAGTCGCAGCAATTGCGTGGGGATGGTATCCAATATTAGCGCAACCTCTTATTACAAAATACTCCGCAATGAGAGTTACATCATGGTCTACTTTAATTGGAATTGTACCACTTGTTATATACTGTTTATTCAACGTAAACTCTTTAACATGGCCAGTAGATACGCCAAGCTGGGGTTCACTAGCATATTCAATCATCTTTGCGACCATCTTCGGACTAGCAATGTGGTATGTCGGTATTAGTCAAATAGGCTCAACGAAAGTAATGGTTTATATGTATCTCGTACCATTGTTCGCAGTTATCTTTGCGGCAGTTACAATTGGAGAGCAAATTAATATGATGCAACTCGTTGGCGGACTTATTATCTTCATCGGCTTATATGTTGTAAAAAAAGGTGGAATGAAAAAGCCTGCTTTCAATTTGAAAAAAGTCAGTTAATAGTAAAAATGATCTCTTTCATATAGAAGGAGATCATTTTTGTTTTCGTAATAAAAGTGCTTGTTCAACCGCCCATTTTTGATGATCGTGAATGAGAAGCTTAACAGCAAGTAATGGAGACATCCATCGTAAAACATGATCCTCCCCACAGTTTTCAGTTTGTTTCTGCACCATGTTCGCAATATAAAAGAACCCATCGTTTAAATAATATGTATCTTCTTTCTCTGCATAAAAATATCGTGCCGCATTACCGATATACTGATCAATTTCAATTGCCCATCCTAATTCCTCTAGTAGTTCACGATGTAAGCATTCATCTTTTGTTTCGGTACCTTCCATACCACCACCAGGTAAAAAATAACGGTCTCCTTTTTGGATAACAGCAATCATTGAAGAAGATGAATGGAAAATAACTGCATAACAACTAGGTCTTAATACATAATGAACGGTACGCTTTTTCGAGCCAAACGTAAGTTTTGAAATCATAAAACACGACCTTTCTCTATAAAATACATAAAAGGGATATTAAGGTAAATGCAGAATGATATAAGTATAATCTTAATAGATTGGAGTGGTAACAACATGATAAATCGAAAATGTTCAAGTTGTAAAGAGATAACGGGTACAATACATGGGGGTAAAAAAATTAAGGAAGAATTTTTATGTGAGGACTGTTTGCAAAAAGGAATTGCGAGCGGGGAAATCGAATTATCACAAGTGGAGAAAGAACAAACTTCGTATCTTTCTATAAAAATATTAAAAATAATGAGTGTTATTTATTTAATAGTATCAATTATAACCGCTTTTTCTGCTGGAGCATTTATACAGGATCCAGGGCTTGGTGGAATATCTTTTTCAATAACAGGTGCAGTTGGTGTTATGATAATTGGATCGATATTTCAGTCTGTTCTTGTATTTTGTGGAATATGGGTATTCATCCTTTTAGTAGAAACGGTTATTAAAATTTATGAAAAAATGAAGTGAGTGAAAGGGAGAAACATATGCAAGTAAGAAACATCCAAGGGGAAGATTATGTAAAGATTCATTCTGTTTTAAATGATTGGTGGGGCGGTAGAGATATGGCTGCTATGTTGCCAAAACTGTTCTTCGTTCATTTTCAAGAAACGAGTTTTATCATTGAAGAAGATGGCGAAACGTTAGGTTTCTTATGTGGATTCTTTTCACAAACATATAAAGATGAAGCATATGTTCATTTTATCGGTGTCAATCCGAAGTATAGAAGAAGAGGAATCGCATCGACATTGTATTCTTATTTCTTTGATATCGCTCGTGCAAATAATCGTAAAGTTGTAAAAGCAATTACGTCACCAATTAACAAAAAGTCGATACAGTTTCATCAAGAAATCGGTTTTCGAATTGAGGCCGGGGATGATGAGGTAGAGGGTGTATCGGTACATACAAATTATGATGGGAACGGCGGTAGTAGAGTTTTGTTTTTGAAAAATGTGTAAAAGTAGGCTAGCTTAACGGTAGCCTTTTTGTTGTGAGGAGATAAAAATATGGAGAGTAAACAAAGTAGAAATGAATACTTACGACGCATTTATAAAGTGCAAGATTATATAGAATCACACATAAATGATTCACTATCCATTGAAGAGCTAGCGGATATAGCAGGATTTTCAAAGTTTCATTTTCATCGGATTTTCAAGGGGATAGTAGACGAGCCATTATCACGGTATGTAAACCGATTGAAGTTAGAAAGGGCAACAAATCTACTTACATATCGCACAGATATGACGATTACACATATTGCGTATCACTTCGGGTTTACAGATTCAGCAGTTTTCTCCCGCACATTTAAAAGTCATTACGGAATAAGTCCATCTCAATATCGAAACGATAATAGCAAGAATTGCAAAGACGTAAGGGGAATTCCTCAATACAATGAATGTAAGAAGGTTCGAGGAAATGTTGAAATTGTAACAGCGGACGATATACACGTCGCATACATAAGGCATATCGGTACATATGAAGAGTTAACGATAGCTTTTCCAAAAATGATAGAGAAATTATTTCATTACGCAGCGAAGGAAAACTGTCATGTATTTGAGGATACGAAAGTATTAACCATTTACCACGATCATCATGAATTTACTGAAGAAAATCATTTAAGAACAAGTTTATGTATAAAAATTCCAGAGGGGTCCCCAGTAGAAACGAGCGACATTGGAATAATGGTAATACCTTCTGGAAAGTATGCGGTAGGTCATTTTGAAATATTCCAGGATGAATATAAAGGAGCATGGGATTTCTTATACGGTGAGTGGCTTCCTAATAGCGGATATAAACCGAGAGATTCGTATCCTTTTGAAATGTATAAAAATGACCCAAGACGGCACCCGGAAAATAAACATATAGTTGATATATATGTACCGATCGAACCTTTTTAATTATGGGTTAAAGGGGAATAAAAATGAAAACTGCTGAAAAGTTAGATTTGATTATAAAAGAAGAGTATAAAAATATTAATGGGATGTTAGTAGTACAAAAAGGTGATGTTATTTTTGAAAAATATTATAACGGTCACGGTCCAGATGATGCATTTCATATAGCGTCAGTCACAAAAACGATTATTTCTGCGTTAATTGGACTATGTGTAGATAAAGGCTATATAAAAAGCGTTGATCAAAGAGTAATAGAATTTTTCCCGGAATATAACGTTAATTCATCTGAAGTAACAGTAAGCCATCTTCTAACGATGACAGCTCCACATCCATTCGTAGACTGGCAGGAACCGTTAGAAGAACTATGTACACAACAAGATTGGATACAATATACGTTAAATAGGATAGGAAACGGCGGAGAAATTGGATCTTTTAAATATTCATCTGCAGGAGCTCATATACTATCAGCGATCATAACGAACGCAATAGGAAAAAATGCGCGTGAATTTGCGAATGAATACTTATTTCAGCCACTCGGCATGAGAGAAATTCCAAACTATAATATGAAAGCATTTGGATTTGATGACTTATTCGGAAAAGATGTGAAAGGATGGGTTCACGATCCAAATGGTATTTCGGCGGGCGGCTGGGGACTAACGTTAACGGTTAGGGATATGGCTAAGTTTGGACAGATGTATTTGAATGAAGGTATTCATAATGGAAAACAAATACTATCAAAATCATGGATAAAAGAATCAATAGCGATGAATTCAAATCAATATGGTTACTTATGGTGGTTACGAGAAGAAGAGGGTGTCTATTCGTATTGTGCAATGGGTGATGGTGGGAATATGATTTGTTGTATTCCAGAGAAGGAATTGGTGGTGGTGATGGCTTCTGAAGTTGTGCCAGAAACAAAGGATAGATGGAGATTAATCAAAGAGTATATACTTTTAAAAGAGTAATGGTGAACTTGTAGAAAAATTTAAACGCTCCCCGTAACTTTCCTCAATAAAAAATCGTTAAACATTAGGAAGGGTTATTAATCACGAATGGGGGAGAACCATGAAAATTCTAATTCTAGGCGGTACACGATTTTTAGGAAGAGCATTTGTAGATGAGGCTTTACAGAGAGGGCATGAAATTACGTTATTTAACCGAGGAACAAACAAAGAAATTTTTTCTAATGTGGAGCAGTTAACCGGTGACAGAAATAACGATGTATCAAGTTTAAAAAATCGAACGTGGGATGTTGTCATAGACACATGTGGATTTTCTCCGCATCATATTAGGAATGTTGGAGAAGTGCTTAAAGATAATATTGAACACTATATATTCATCTCAAGCCTTTCCGTATATAAAGATTGGATTCTGCATGACATAAAAGAAGACTATATATTACAACCTGAACCGACGGAAGAGCAAATAAAGGCTGTAGAGAATGGTGAAATATCTCCTTATGAGCATTATGGTGCGCTGAAAGTATTATGCGAAAAAGAAGCAGAGAAGTATTGGCCGGGGCGTGTTTTACACGTAAGAGCAGGACTTCTTTCAGGAATGTTCGATTATACAGATCGACTTCCATACTGGATCGGGCGTGTAGCAAAAGGAGGTAAAGTGTTAGTTCCAGGAAGAAAAGACCGTCCAGTACAGATAGTTGATATAAAAGACGTCGCAAACTGGGGACTAAACATGGCAGAAAACAAAAATGCAGGTACATTCAATGTAACAGGTCCGAATGATGATTTGACGATGGAAGAGCTATTAAATACGTGTAAAAAAGTTACGAATAGTGATGCTGAATTCGTTTGGATAGATGAATCGTTTATGAATGAACATAAAGTGCAGCCTTGGACAGAGATGCCTTTATGGCTTCCAGAAACTTTTTCATTAGAAGGTGAAACGAAGCCGTGGAAAGGTGGATTTTCAATTAGTATTGAAAGTGCTGTTAAAGAAGGACTTACTTTTAGAAGGTTAGGACATACAGTTACAGATGTGTATGAGTGGATGAAGAGTGTGGACGAATGGGAATTAAAAGCAGGTATTTCAGGGGAGAGGGAGAAGGAATTGTTAGAAAGATGGTATCAATAAATTTAGCGGTGTCCTTTGAATATACTTGATTGCACATAAGGAGGAGAAAAGGTGATGTGGAAAGACACCATTCACAGTATCTCATCAAACTTAAGCTTAAAAAATTCGGCTACGAAGGAGGAACTTACTGATATACAACAATGTATACATGTGGAGTTACCGAATGATTTATATCAATTATTACAGGAAACAAATGGTATAGAAGGTGAATACGGTGACTTTATATGGTCTGCTTCAAAAATTAAAACTGAAAATATGAGTATGAGAAATATAGTTGATTTTAAGGATTTATACATGCCTTTTGACTGTTTATTATTTTTTGCTGATGGCGGAAATGGTGATTTGTTTGGCTATTCCATTTTGAATGGAAAAGTGCAAAGAGATGATATATATGTATGGAATCATGAAAATGATAGTAGAACGTGGGTTGCTCCTTCTTTAAAGACTTTTATGGAGTGGTGGGAGAGTGGGAAGATAATAATTTAAATATAGTATCAAAAAAAGCGCCTTGTTACTAAAGAAACAAGGCGCTTTTTCACGAATAATTAATCTACTACTCAATCGGTTCTTCCCCATACATCTCCCATAGCTTAGGAAACATCTTTTTTAAACCTTCTTCATCGTCTTCATTCCAGTCAAATTCAAAATCTACATCGTCGAATTCTTCATTAGATAAGACATGGTAAAGTGTAAAGTAAGTATCATCTTCGTCACCAGTTTTTTCTGCATATACAGTGAAACCGAAATATAAAGAAAGTTCTTCAATCTCTGGGACGTCATACTCACTCAAGTTTTCTAATACAGGAATTAATCGTTCTGGATCTTCAATACAAGCTTCGTATGTCTCTTTTCCTTGATATAATAACCATCCGCGGAAGTAATCGAAAGTATCATCTGAACAGCCACCCATAATAATATAGGCTGCTGCCCATAAACGGGAGGTATAGGAGTCTTTCAAAAGACGATGCATATGCGTATCAAATGCTACAATTTCATGTACTGTACGTTTAGCAAGGTGAGAAGTAAGCCATTCTATTTGTTCTTCTTGGTCCTCACCTTTCGTTTTTGCACGATGAAGTAGTTCCCAAAATTCTTCTTCGGTTATCGTTTTTTCTTTTATGTAATCTTCCCCAGGCAACGGGTCTGTATATCCTTTTTTACGTTTGGAAGCAACTAGTTTATTAGCTTCTTTCATACATTCTTCTTCTGTTTCAAACTCTTTCGCTTTCACACTGCCAGCTGTGCCAATTTTTCCGTAAAACACAACATAGTCTTTTTCTTTCACAACGATTTTCCAAAACTTATTTGATTTCTCAGTTTGCTGGATTAATAACGTTTCCATCCGTACCCCCATAATGTTTTCTAGTGTGCAATGTGATTGTAACATATGTATATACACTTGTAATGATGAAAAATAATAGTTTAGAAAATTCAAAAACCATTGAATGAAGTGGATAAATTTAGTAACCTTATTTGTACAGTAATTACATAATTGTTTTGTAATAATTCGATATTTATATGAGGGGGCATTACGGATGGATCTTACGTTTAAAGTAGAGGAAACATGTTTTAATTATCGCGTCGGAGCAATTTGTAAACAGGATAATAAAATACTTATTCTTCAAAACAAAGGGGAAGATTATTGGTATGTACCAGGCGGAAGAGTGAAAATGCTAGAAAATAGTGAAGATACGTTAAAACGAGAACTTGCAGAAGAATTAGGTGTTCCTATGAAAGGGAAAAGATTAATATGGTCAGTAGAAAATTTCTTTACACTTTCTGAGCGAAAGTTTCATGAAATTAGTTTTTATTATGAAGTAGAGCTACATGAGTTACCTGCAAATGGAGCGGATCAATATATTTTGGAAGAAGAAGGTAGAACGTATTTCTTTAAGTGGGTGCCGGTAGAAGAGTTAGAGGCATATAATTTACAGCCTGCATTTATAAAAGAGAAAGTAAAGGATATAGCAGTTCATACAGAACATATCGTTTTACAAAATTAAATGTATTCGGAGGGGAAAAGGGTGAAGGGGACTAAAAAAGAAATACATATAGATGATAAAGTAATTCGTTACACACATATCGAAAAAGGTTCTAGTAGGATTTGCTTTATGTTCTCCGGTTCAGGATACAATTACGATAAACCGTTATTTTATTATGCGACGATGCTTATGCTCGAAAATAAAATAGATGTAGTACATATTCATTATTCTTATGACGAACAAGTAATGAATAAAACAATGGAAGAAATAACGAAAGTAATGATGGATGATATTAATCCTATAATGAAGGGCGTATTAAAAGGTAAGCAATATAACGATACTATGTTTTTAGGGAAATCACTCGGAACAATTCCGATTGCAAATGATTTAATGAAGAGAGACGAATTCGCGCAGTCAAAAATGATACTACTTACACCTTTACTGACGTTTGATACAATTTTTGATTCTATCTTACATAGTCGACACGAAGGGTTTTTAGTTATTGGGGATAAAGATTACCAATACAATGCAGATCAAATTGATCAGTTATATAAAACGAATTTACAGATTGAAGTTGTCAAAAATGCAAATCATTCTGTAAATGTTGGGGGATATGAAACGGAAAATTCAATTGAGGCTATAGCGAAAATAATAGGAGAACTTAAAGAAGTTGTTAGGACAAACTAACCTATTAATACATGCAAAAGAGGTGCGAATTGCACCTCTTTTACTTTAATAAGCCTTCAAAACATGAAGTAAATAATCCTTACGGTTCAGCGGATTATAATCAACACGTTTTCGAGTAGGGAAGGGAGCCATAAGCTTTGTGAAACCAGCTGGCTTCGTTGTAAATATGCCGTCTCCTTCTGTAAATGAATGTAGCATTCGTTTAAAATTCTCTGTTTTTGCAACAGGTAATGATCCTGTTAATTGGTAAGAATCATTATATAATATAGGCTCTGCAAAAGTTGCTGGAACGGCAGCGAGCTTATACATCGCGGTACTAATTGCGTGCTCCGGTACAGTTAATTCAAACTCGTTTATTGGCTCATATACATGTGTTTCAGCTTGCTTTAAAGCATTCATTAAAACGAGTGGTGTTAAATTTCTAAAGTCACTTGCTGTTGTAACAGGACTAGCATAACCGGTATGTGTTAATGTGACGATAATATCTGTAACTTCCCAACCATATAAACCTTGTTTTAACGTTTGAAATACCGTATCTTCAATCGCTTTATGGAATGCTAATGGAAGTGATCCAAGCTCAACACCTAAGTTATACGTTATGCCAGAATTAAGTTCACCACGCTCCACTTCGAAGCCAATTGTTGCGTAAAATGGATTCGCTTTTTCGCCCATTACTTCAACGCTATTCCCTATGCCAATTGGTTTCTCAATACATACAACTCGTGTATTTGAGAAAGTAACCTGCAAATTATACTTCTCAAAAAGTGTGGTTTCAATTACTTCTTTTTGCACTTCACCGAAAAGGCGAATGTATAGTTCCTTATGAACATCATCTTTCCACACTTTAATGAGTGGATCTTCTTCACAGAGTTCCATAAGTGCAGCGTATAAATCATGAATTCTTTCTTTTGATACTGCATCAATGGCCGCTTCCATTTGTGGTTCGGCAAAGTGAATATCTTTTATATAACGAGTCCGTTCACCGATAATATCACCAATTTTAATATCATTCAGTCCCCACACTTTGCAAAATTCTCCGCTAGGAACGATAGAAGCTTGAACAACATTCCCGTTATGAAATAGACATATTTTCTTAACCTTTTCTTTATGCCCCAGAACGTCTCCGCGCTGTATATCAACATATTTTCTTACGTGTAAACGACCAGAAAAAACTCTTACATAAGCAATCTTTTCTCCAGAAGGTTCACGTTCAATTTTAAACACAACACCGGATAATGTTTCGTTTTCTGCCGACTTATTAGCTGGAAATAAGGTTGAAATATTTTCGAGCAGTTCAGTTACACCTATACCTGTCATGGCTGAACCGAAAAAGATTGGGTACACACTTGCTTGCTGTATTTGTTTTTCGAGTTCTTCTCTTAATAATACGTCCGGTACGATTTCATCATTTACATATGACGCAAGTAACGATTCATTATATGGCGCTAACAGTTCCGTACAATCGTCATATGATTTGTATGCAATAATCCGGGCTCCTTTCGTTCCTACGTTTAGAACAGAGTAGAAGGGGAATGCTTCATTTGAAAGAATCTCTTTTATTTGTTTCATAACTTTTTCAGTATTTGCGCCATTACGATCAATTTTATTTACGAATAATATTGTTGGTATGTTTAGTTTCTGTAATGTTCGCATTAAAATCTTCGTTTGTGCTTGCACACCTTCAACGGCAGAAATAACTAAAATCGCACCGTCTAAAACGCGGAAGGATCGCTCCACTTCAGCGATAAAATCAGCGTGTCCAGGTGTATCAATTACATTTACTTTTAAGTCATTTATATAGAAAGAAACGACAGATGCTTTAATCGTAATTCCGCGCTGTCTTTCTAATTCCATTGAGTCAGTTTGTGTATTACCACTATCAACTCGGCCAATTTCTTTAATTACATTTGTTTCATAAAGAATACGCTCAGTCAAACTCGTCTTGCCAGCGTCTACGTGCGCGACAATCCCTATATTTATTGTTGTCATATTTAAATATCCTCATTTCATTTTCCATTTTCATTTCCTCATTTCTATTTGTGTATTGCCGCATTACAATCACTCTCCAGTTCTTTAAATTAGTATTATTATAGTGCAATTAACATTATTTGTAACGCTACAAAGCGCCTTAATTTGGAAAAAATAAAATAAAAACAAAATGCTTGCATTCTAAATCGATATAGATTATATTAATTGACATATCAACTATTGATACATCAAATGTTTTTATTTTGATTGTAAAGGAGGGGTAATTTGACAAGTTCATGCTCAAAAGAAGCGATTATTTTATATAAATTACACTTTCTAAATAAAGAAGTAAGTTCGAAATTTGAAGGGTGTACGGGTATGAGCCAGTCTCGATTAGAGCTTATACTTCAATTATTTGAAGTAGGTGAAATTAGTCAAAAAGCACTTCAGCAAGAAGTGAATATTGATAATGCTGCGATAACAAGGCATTTAAAGCAGCTTGAGGCAAATGAAATGATAGTAAGACGTAAAAATCCAGAAGATAACAGAATTACGTTAGTTTCTCTAACTGAAGAGGGACGAAATAAAATTCAGGCGTTTCAAGAGGAAAAAGAACGTTTTGCAGCATCTGCATTTAAAGGATTAAGTGAAGAACAGCGCGATAATCTTTTAAATATGTTAAATCACATTCAAGAAAATATAAAAGAATTATAAAAAAGGGAGAATACAACTATGACTAACTCAGTAAAAACAAATGATTTTAACGAAATTTTAACAGGACGTCGTTCAATTCGTAAATATGACACATCAGTGAAAATTAGCAAAGAAGAAATGACAGAAATTCTTACAGAAGCAACACTTGCACCATCATCTGTAAACATGCAACCATGGAGATTTTTAGTAATTGAAAGTGACGAAGCGAAAGCAACACTTGCGCCACTAGCGAAATTCAATCAATCTCAAGTAGAAACATCTTCAGCAATGATTGCTGTATTTGGTGATTTAAACAACTTTGATAACGCAGAAGAAATTTACGGTACAGCTGTAGAGCGCGGACTTATGCCAGCAGAAGTAAAAGAAGATCAAATGAAAAAACTTTCAGCTTACTTCTCAATGGTTACACCAGAAGTCATGAAAGATACAGTACTAATTGACGGTGGTCTTGTAGCAATGCAATTTATGCTAGCAGCTCGTGCTCACGGTTATGACACTTGCCCAATTGGCGGATTTGAAAAAGATCAAATCGCAGAAGCATTCGGATTAGATAAAGAACGTCACGTACCAGTAATGTTAATTTCAATCGGAAAAGCTGCTGACAGTGGTTACCAATCAGTACGCCTTCCAATTGAAAAAGTTGCTGAGTGGAAGTAATTTCAAAGAAATAAGTGGAATATGAGAGGGGAAACACCATGATTATTATTCACGCAATATTTCAAGTAAATCCAGCAAAACAACAATCATTTTTAGAAGAAATTCAGCCACTCATTCACGGTTCAAGAGAAGAAAATGGAAATGTATCTTATGATTTATATAAAGATACAGAAAAAGAAAGTGTTTATACGATGGTAGAAGTATGGAAAGATGAAGAGGCAGTTGCGGGTCATAATACGAGTGAACACTTCACATCTTTCGTTAGTAAAGCAGCACAGTTTTTAACTGCTCCATTAGATATAAAAGCTTATAATGGAGAGTTAGTGAAATAATAAGGTAGAAAAGATGACTTTAGCGTATAGCTGAGGTCATCTTTTTTGTATAAGTAGAACCTACTTTTGATACAATTATGTTGAAATTATGTTCAGTAATAGTGGTGAATTGTATGTTAAATTCGAACATTTCGTTTATTAGAATATTTTTCCATGGTATAATTTTCTTGAAAATATAAGGTAGAGGGGAGTAAGTGATGGGAGATTTTCAAAGTAATTTGCATAGGGCAACGCAACTTGCAACGAAAATGAGAAATGCTTCAGATCGAATGCAAAGTGCTACTAGTCGCTCTATAAATAAGGCAACGCGTACGACACTATCTGTGAACTTTAAAGCACAAGAAGCAAATCAACAAAATTTACAGATCACGACACAATTTTGCGCTGCTTTTCAACAAACGATTGATAATATCCATTCCGTAGCAAATGAATTTGAGAAAATGGATACCGGACTTCAAAAGACTTTTCAATAATATAACAGCCTACGTAAAGGGGAAAAGGTAGGGAGAAAAGATGAGTCAAGAAATTGAAACGAAAATCAGTCAATGTAATCAAAAATTACGAATTATATTTGAAGAACAAAATGAAAACCGAATCGAGCTGCAAAATCAAGAACGAGCTGAGGCTAGTTTTCATGAATGGAAAAATAGAAATAATCGTTTATTTAACCGAATACTAGAAACTTGGTATGGTGACAAAGAAGCATTTCACTTTTTTACGAATATGCGGCAAGAGATCGGGCAGTATGAAAGAAAACTTACATTCGAATTAGAAAACGAAAAAGAGACGTTGCTTAAAGAAAAACGGCATCTCAGTGAGAAAGAAAACAACCTTTCCTATGAACAGCAGCAACTACAAAGGGAGGCCAATACATGAGTTTAAACATGTATTTGGGAGAAGTACAAAGTCAAACTCAAAGTATGAACGCTATATGTAATGCTACGATTCAAAGTATGGAACAAGCCATTCAATCTATTGATGCCTTTGCGATAGACACAGTATTACAAGGACAAACATACAGTAGTGCAAAAGCCTACCTTGTCCAAACATTTCGGCCATTAGCACAAGGAATCATATGCTTATGTGAAGAATTAATTCGCCAAAACGAAGCATTTCCAAACGATTTTCAAGCAAAAGTTGCTTCAACAGATGTTATCGAACATGAAATAAGACAACAAATACAAGAAATCAATCAATCCATTGCAAGTATAGAAGCAATAGAAGTACTTACACCAATGCCTGGAGTAGACGCAATTATTGCAGTCTTAATTGCAATGAGAAAAAAACTAGAAGAAAAACTAGAGCGTCTATATGAATTCAATCATTCATCCAGCAACAACTACAGCACCGCCCTCCAATTAGCCGCTAGCATCACAGCTGGACTCGCTGAAGTGCAAAGAGGGAAAGGATTTAGTCCTGTGAGTGGGACGTTTAGTACACAAGGGTTGAATATGGATTGGGTGAGTTCTATTCAGGGGATTATAGAAGAAACAGCTCGAAAAAATGATCAGTCAATTAAAGATATAGAAACAAATAACATAATTGAGAAGAAATCTCCGGTTAGAAATGCTTGGGACGATGCGGCAGACGGTATAGTTAGCACGTTTGAAACAGCGAAAAAGATGTGGGAAGCTATTCAAAGAGGATCGGGGAAAGCTGTTGGTGATGAAATCGAGTCCGCAATAGCTTTAAGTAATATGGACATAGGAACTTTTATTAATGTAACCTATGCACTTTTCCATTTGGATGAAACTGCAAAAAATATGTGGCATGCATTTTCAAATAAAATAAAACGAGATATGATAGAGGGAGATGCAGAGAGTCGTACAGAATTGACTACCTATGGATTAACACAAATAGCTACCACAATATTAGGCGATAGGGCACTAAATAAAGTAGGCCATATCACAAAAGGAGCAAAGGCATCAAGTGGAGTAAGTACATTTGCTAATGCAGTAAAACTAGCAAAAGAATTGAAGCCTACGCTTGAAATGTTACAATCATTTAAGAAAGAGGCTTCCTATGCATTCTCTAATGTTGGTGGAACTATTATAACCAAAATACCACAAGGTGAATTGATAGAAGCTTATTATAAGTTTGCGAAGTCTAAAGATGGTGGTAAGGGTACGGGTAAAACTGTAAGCAATTATCTTGATGATATAGTCGAGGCTGGTGGTACCAGAAGAGAAATAAATTCTAAACTTCGAAATCCATTAGATAATCCTAAGATAGCAAAGGAGATTGAGGGAAATACTGAAGCTGTATATGGATATTCACCTAAGAAGGAATCTGCCTTAAATAAGTTTGGGGTAGACTGGACAAATGGTGATGAAGTTGCTTATGCAAGAAGCGAAAGAATAAAGTATCATGAAAAAATACAACAAAAAAGAATACAACTAGAACAAGATATTAAAAATCTTCAAAATGATGGGCTATCTATGGAGGAAATTGCTAGATTGAAAGTCGAAGAGCGAAATCAAGGAAGAATGGAAACGTATATAAAATCTAATAATTTAGATGGATTGAATGCAATGAAAGAAAGAAATATTCTTGAATATGGCAGGGCAGAAGGACCTACACCTGAACAACTTTATAAAAAGTATGGTTCATGGGAAGATGTGATATATGGCAGTTTAAAAACAAATCCAGCAATGGATGTCTTGACAGGATTATTTCATAGTATGGGAGGAAAATAATTATGAAAGAAGAAAAAATACAAGGTAATATAAAGTGGATTGCATACAATAATTTAAGATTTAGAATAGAGAAGGTTAATGATGATTCATCCGTAATTTGGGTTTCTGATAATTTTGTAAATTTATGTTTTACCTTAGTAATGAATGACTTTTTAAGTAAATGTGAGGATGAGTTGAATATAAATATCGAAATTGATTTGACTTGGAATAATCATAGAGGTTTGATTATAAAAAATCATGATATAAATCTAATTTTAGGAGAAATAATTAATTTTATTAGCGAATGGGAGTTAGAAGGAAATTCAAATGCTGATAATTTTTCTACGGAAGAGTGGTATTCAGCATAAGCTTGCAGGGTATGCTAGCTTTCCATCATTTTTAGGAATTTAAAAATATGGAGGGAAATTTAAATTTAATGTATGTTTAGGGGACATTGAATGTGAATTGAAACTAAAGAGTTAGATAAATATTTTAAGCAACTAGTGAGGAATGAATTCTGTATAGTAAAGAATTCATTCCTTTTAAGTTTGTTTTAATTTACTTGTAATTATAGTAGTTAATATTTGAAGAGGCAATCACCCTAAGTCGTAAAGACACGAAAGCCTATACTCAAAGTAAGATTTCAAAGCTTTAGGAAGAAATTGGTTGAGTTAAAGGGGCTAAGGATGATACTTAGGATACGGCTAACGGTAAACCTAGCAGTAGCAAAAATACAAATGTAGACAATTTTGACGCAAAAACAGCTACAAATAAGCAAAAAGGTAATTATGGTGAAATAAAATCTAGTGACAATTTATTGAATAATCAAAGTTTAAAAGAAGCTGGATTTGATTTAAAGCCAGTCGGAAAAAGTGCACCAACAGGTATAAATGATAAAATAGTAAAAGGAATTGATGGATTATACGAAAATGCAAATCCAAATTCAAATATTAAATATGTTATTGATGAAGCTAAGTTTGGTAGTTCACAATTGGGGAAAACTAAAGATGGACGAGAAATGTCAAATGATTGGTTGAACGGTTCTGAAACTGGAAAAAGTAGAATATTGAAAGCTGTTGATGGAGATGAAGTATTAGCAGAAAAGATTGCGAATGCATTGGAAGATAGTGCAGTTGAAAGAGTATTATCAAAAGTCGATAGTAGTGGAAACGTAAAAACATATAGGTTAGATGAAGAAGGAAACAATATTGGAGAATGGCCATAATTTAGAAGCTAGGAGGAATTAAATAGAATGAGAGATCAATTGTGCATAGAAGAAAAATGTAAAAAAGGAATAGAACTCCATAAAAAGTTTATTGAAGATAATAGAGAGGAGATTAGAAGTTTAGAAGAAGATGAAAAGAATGGTATACAAAGAAAGCCTAAAGATAATATAAGTATTATAGAAGGAAGATATTTAAGGAATTTTATACATGAGATGAACGACATTAGAGCAATGTATTCTTTAGGAGAAGACATTAGCACAATGGAAGTATATTTTTATAATGCAATGGATGATTTAGAGCATACAGGAGCTAGCAAAGTGGGTTATATATATATGCTTTGGATAATTTCTTTAGGAATTTTGTTAGAAACGGATAAAAAGAATATAGAAAGATTAAAAAAGATAGTTGATAAAAAAAATGTGAATGACGCAGTAATTGATTTCCTCTTATGCGCTAGTGATATCGGATACACAAAAATGATGAATAGATATTATAAAGAAAATCCATATGCAAAAACGAGAGAAATTATAGAACTTGCACAAACAGATAAAAAAGAAGCGTCTAAAAGATTACAAACGTACATGGAGAAAGAATGGTTTAGAGGCCATTATGATTATGAATGGAAAAATGCGCATAAAGAACCTGGATATGTAGGATATTGGAGTTTTGAAACGGCAGCGCTTGCAAAAATTTTGGAACTGGATGATACAAGTTTAAAAGATAATAACCATTATCCATATGATTTGGCACATTATAAAAATGAAATGAAATTCAAGCATATAGACCTAAGTGAATATCACTATGAAGATGAGACAGAAGAAATTGAGGAAATAGTAGAAGGAATTGAACATAATCCTGCATTGGAAAACATTATTCCGCCAAAATGGCATTCATTGGTCAATGAATTAATATATGATTATGAGAATATGAATGATAGTAGTTTTTATGAAAAATACAAAAAAACGATAGGAATAGGTCAAGTGTGGTTCTTACCACAAGAGTATGAAGAAGAAAATGAGCAAAAAAATCTATTAGGAAGTTTAATTGTGTTTGCCCTGACGGTAAGAGATTATATATTACAATTGGACTATAAAGAAGATTTAGAGGACTACATCGATAATCTTAAAAATTTCTGGAATGTTTCAGAAACAAAGTTAGTTCAATTTATGTTAGAGAATGATCAAAATTATTATGCATGGGTACCAAAAGAAGTAAATATCCCAAATATGTATGAAGTGAAGATAGAGAGTGTCGATGTAGAGGAAGTTCTATAATAAGCAAATTAAAACATTGTGTATCATGAGTAACGTTGAAAAACTAATTTATACGGAATTTAATGAATTAAGAGGTTAAAAATAGTGGTAGTTTGGAGAATCCAACTGCCACTATTTTTGTGTTTACGAATGGTTCTGTAAATTAAGTAGAGTATTTCAGAGTATATATATTATGTAGGAGAAGTAAATAAGTTAAAGGCGCTAAATAAAATCGGTCATATCGCAAAGACATCAAGTGGAATAAGTACAATTGCTAATGCAGAAAAACTAGCAAAAGAATTGCAGCCTACGCTTGAAATGTTACAATCATTTAAGAAAGAGGCTTCCTATGCATTCTCTAGTGTTGGTGGAACTGTTGTAACCAAAATACCTCAAGGTGAATTAATAGAAGCTTATTATAAGTTTGCGAAATCTAAAGATGGTAGTAAGGGTAAAACTGGTGAAATAGCTAAGGAATCTAGAAAAGTAGCCCAAACATTAGAAGCAGCTAGAGCACAACAACGTACGGTAATAGAATCAGTAGAAAGTGGCGAAGTAGCTTTAAAAACAACGAAGCGTAAAGGAAATTATGGTGAAATGAAGATGGATGACTTTTTTGAAAGTCAAACATATACTAGAATTAGTGATGATCGTGTATTAACATTAGATCAAAAAATTGTTAAGGGAATAGATGGTATATATGAAAATTCATCTCCGCCGCCTAAGTATGTAATAGCGGAGGCTAAGTATAATACTGCGCAACTTTCAAATACAAAAGATGGAAAGCAAATGAGCGAAACATGGATAGATGGTTCTAGACGTTTGGAATCAACTGTTGGAGAAGAAATGGCAGATAAAATTCGAGAAGAAATGCTTTTGAATCCTGAAAATGTACAAAATATACTAATTAATGTTGATAAGGATGGTAATGTGGTTAAAAGCATTTTGGATTCTTCTGGGAAGAAAATAATTGAGTAAGGAGAATGAAATGAGAGATATTTTAAAAAATGAAGATTATTTCGAGGATTATTTAAATAGACAGAATAATAGAATAGAAAAGTATAAAGAATTAGCAATGAAAGTAAAAAATGAAAGACCAAATGATTTAGGTAGTATTAAAAGAGCTTATGGATATATTGAATCAATTTGTATTGATAAATTTAATTGTTTATATTCAATGGGAAGACCTATGGAAGTACTAAGAGATTTTTACCCCGAAATAATTGAGGCGATGAAAAAGGGATGGAGTGGCAAATATAGATATATAGATTTATTGTGGGTTCTTTCTATTGGGATAATGCTAGATGTTTCAAAAGATTATATAATTGAATTAGAAAAGTTGGTAGAAAAAGAGAAATTGAATGATTATTTGATTGATTTTTTATTTAGTTATAAAGATGAAAATTGGGAAGGGAATACCACAGAATTTATCTTTGCAGACCCATATAAATCAATTTATCGTGTGGTCAATGCAAAGAATAAAGAAGAATCAGTAAAGGAATTGAAAGAATATTTAGAGGGAAAATGGTATAAGGGGCATAGTGATACAGGCTGGTATGATTCACATGAAAATAAAAATGATATCTACAATGGTTATTGGAGTTACGAAAGCGGAGCAATCGTAAAGATTTTAAAATTAGATGATTCAAGTTTAAAAAATACTTTATACTACCCTTATGATATGGTGCATTATCAAGGAAAATAAATGTAATAATCCACAGTGTTCAACTTTTTACACTGTGGATTTTTTAGTTTGTGTTAAAGTAGCTATAAGGGTAATGTTGGTAAGGGATCTAGTGAGCTAGAAGTAAGATTGATGCAGAACTAATTAGGAATTATCACTGTTTTTTTATCTAAATATCCATAATATCTAATTGACTGTTAGTAAATTCATCAACATGTTGTTATCAGAATATATTTTTATATATATAAATTGATTTAAGAGTTTAGCTAAATCTTCAATAGGCCATATCACAAAAGGAGCAAAAGCATCAAGTGGAGTAAGTACATTTGCTAATGCAGTAACACTAGCAAAAGAATTGAAGCCTACCCTTGAAATGTTACAATCATTTAAGAGAGATGCTTCTTATGCATTCTCTAGTGTTGGTGGAACTATTGTAACCAAAATATACCTCAAGGCGAATTAATAGAAGCTTATTATAAGTTTGCGAAGTCTAAAGATGGCGGTAAGGGTAAGACTACAGAACCATACGATGTAGTACCGTATAGACCAAGCAATTCACCATTAGAAAATCATCATGGCGTTATGGATGTATGGGCTGAACATAATGTCCCTGATTATGTTAGTAGAGGGGCGAATACTCCAAATATAGCTTTAACTAAAGAGCAACACAATGCTACTAAAGCTGTTTATAGACAATGGCTCTTTGAAAAAACAGGGAAAAAGGTTGGAGGTAAAGTAGATTGGAAATCTGTTTCACCAAAAGAAATACATGAATTGACGGAAAAAATGTTTGATGCTGCGAATGTACCACGTTTAGCTAGACAAGAGTATTATAGGGCCTTTAATCAATATAATTTTAGGGAGTAATTTAGATGGAAAATATTAATCAGTTGATTAAAAAAGTAAAATCATTACCTAATTGTCGAGTTCAGGAGCCTACAAAATTACCGATAGTTGATAAGAATAAGCATATGCTACCAGGTGATTTAAAAGAATTTTATAGTCTTTGTGGTGGTCTAACTTTATTTGAAAATGAGGAATATCCTATTCATATTGTTACCCCAGAGGAGTTTATTTTGGCTAATCCCGTAATTGTAGGAGAGTTATGTGAAGAAGATATTTCATCAAATTGGTATATTATATGCAATGATGGTAAGGGTGAATATTTAACAATAAATCTTAGTGAAGAGAGATTAGGTAGATGTTATGATAGTTTCTTTGATCGACATGGAATAGTTGGGGAGTCGCAAATTATTGCCACTTCATTCACTGACTTACTTGAAAAACTTATTAAGAATAATGGACAATATTGTTATTGGCTAAAGAGTGAATTTGAATCACTGGGTGATGCTTATGATGATCAAGAGTGAAAAGAGAATCTTTAAGTGAGATAGGAAAGTGACAGGGTGTTTGAAAATACGTATTCTATGATGGTTGAACCATTATGGAGTACTATGTGCAATGATAGAAAAGAAAAAGAGGTACGAGCTTAGGCAAGATGATATTTTACTGGGGGATGAATATAAACAGATGGAATGTATATTAAACTAATGAACTCGTACAAATTCGTAAGTTTTAACGTAGTAGTTGGCACGACATAGAAAAGGTAGTTGGAATGGAGAAAATCCAATTGAAGGTCGAGAATATTATGTCGAGTTAGAAATAGGAAATACAGTAGTGTGGGGAGAAGAGTTTTAATATTAGAAATATTATTGGTGTTTATAGCGAAAGTCTATATAAGGCAAGTTGAGGAATGTAGATTGAGTGAGCAAATTCAATAGAAGTGGAGAACATTTATTTGAAAACAATAATCAAAAATATAGGTAATAAAAATATAAAAGCTAAAGTAGAAGAACCTTTAATTTTTCATGCAGAAACACTATTTAATTTATTATCTAAAGTAGAAGATAAATTAATAGATGGATTTTCAATACAAATTGGATGGTCTGTTTATAGTTTATATAAGTATGAAGAGTATTATCAAATTATTACCCGGGATTATACTAAAAATCCTTTTAAAGATAAGACGGAAGACTTAACGATTGCATTATGGGTACAACTTGAGCAATCACATTGCTTACGCCGATTAAATATGGAGGGGGAATTAATAAAATTTAATGATAAGATTGTGATAGCGAAAGACGTGTTGCAACAAGAAGAGTTTTATTTACAAAGATCTAGTGGTTGTGATGAAGATGATTCGGGTTGGTATATAGGTCCTATCAATGAAGAAGTATCAGGAGAATTAGAGACCATATACGCCTACGAATTATTAAAAATGAAACCTGCAATTATTCAAGTACTAGCTTTACCTTATAATTATTTAGTAGTTTTTGAGAAAGACGAAATTAAATCGATTTTAAATGAAAGTGATATTGATATTTGGAGTGAAATAGAAAGATAGTGAATGTATATAAGGTGTTAAATACACAATATGAAAATTACGTGAGTTAAGCACCTCATTGTCAATATACGACAATAGGTGCTTTTTTGCGTGCAATGAAGAAAAAATAAAAGATTTATTTTCACTCTATTTCATCTTCGAATTACATGTTATAATTTGGAAAAAATATATTCTTAATTTTTAGATAATTAAAAGGTGGTAGATTACTATATGAGTACATTAAAGAAAATTACTAATAATATTTCGAAGGTTATTATAGGAAAAGACGAATCGATAGAACTAGCAGCCATTGCTCTAATAGCAAGGGGACATATTTTATTAGAAGATGTACCTGGGACAGGAAAAACAACATTAGCGAAAAGTTTGGCTAAAAGTGTGGACGCTAAATTTCAAAGAATACAATTTACAGCGGATACTTTGCCTGGAGATGTTATTGGTCTTGAATATTTTCATGTAAAGGAATCGGATTTTAAAACAAGGTTAGGACCGATTTTTGCAAATATCGTATTAGTGGATGAAATTAATCGAGCTGTACCGAGAACACAATCTTCGTTACTTGAGGTTATGGAAGAGCGTACTGTTACAATTGCGAAACAGACACATTCATTACCAGAACCTTTTTTAGTTATAGCAACGCAAAATCCACTCGAATCAGCGGGCACATTTCCGTTACCAGATGCTCAGTTAGACCGGTTTTTACTCACAATACGCCAAGGTTATCCTACGAGAGAAGCTGAAAAGGAAATGATGAATCGGTTTCAAATGAATGATCCATTAGAAACGTTACATTCTATTATTTCAAGTGAAGAAATTATTACGATGCAAAAGCGTGCAAGAGAAGTGTTAGTAGGGAATGATGTGCAAGATTATCTCCTTGAAATTATTGAAGCAACTCGTAACCATGAGTTAATTGAAATTGGTGTAAGCCCTCGGGGAACGTTGGCATTTATGAGAGCAATTCAAGCACGGGCAATATTAAATGAAAGAGATTACTGTACGCCAGATGATATTAAGACGCTCGCTGCATCAGTTTGTGCTCATCGTTTAACGTTAACGATTGAGGGAGAGATGAAAACGACGAAAGAACAAATTATGAAAGAAATTCTTCATACGATTAGTGTGCCAGTGGAGAATGTACGATGAATCAACAGCTTGCGTATACACCTTTAGCGGAGCCTTTCGTAATGGGGGTTATGTCAGTTGTAGCCGTTATTTTAAGTGTATTTTCAAGTAATCTACTGTTTTTATCTCTCGTATTTTTATATGTAATTTTAATAGGTGCTATGCATGTATATATACGTAAAGTATCTCGTGTTGAATGGGAATACATTCAAGGGAATTCGAACGTTTTTATAGGTGAAACGAATATGTGCAAAATGAAAATTTCAAACAAGTCGATATTTCCTATTCTTAATATCGTATTTCGATTTAAATGTGAAAATAAGCTAACTTGGAATCATGATGAAATAAACAAAAATCATAGTACAGGTTCAAATTATTATATGAATTTTAATTTAAAAGGAAGGGAGTCAGTTTCATTTGATTTGCAAGCTGTAGCGTTAAAAAGAGGCATCGCGAAATGGGAAGAAGTTGAAATTGTTATTACTGATCTCTTTGGATTTATAACGAACCATATAACATATAAACAAGTTGATACGCCCTCTTATTTAGTCTTACCAGCTGTTCCGAAAATACAAGTTCCTGAATTACAAGAATGGTCACGAGGATTTCGAAAAGCGATGTCTTCACCCTTATATGATGAAACGAAAGTAATGGGAGTAAAGTCTTATGAAAATGAAGATTTTCGTTCCATCCACTGGAGTGCAACAGCGAAAACAGGGACGATAACTGCGAAAAAGTATGAGCGAACACAATGTGATAAATACGCGATTTATCTCAACTTGCAAAATAAAAGTGGTGTTTCTTTGCGAAATGATATAGAGGAACTAATTGAATTAACAGCAGGTATATGCAAACAACTTCTTATGCAAAACTGTTCGTTTGAAGTATGGATCAATAGTGTAAAAGATAACGGTTTGCTACATATAAAAAATGGGGATAATCGGAAACATTTGCAAAATGTATTAAAGGTACTTGCCTCGATATCAGACCAAGATACGCCTATATCTTCTTCTTACTTTTACACAGCAGGCTTTCGTCGAAAGGAACTGGATGCGGTTCCTTTAATTATTGGTACTTCACCAAAGAAATACAGTAGAACGAATAAATGGATTGTAATGAAAGAATAAGAAGGGGCTTATGTCATGGTGAATAAGAAGCGGCATATGAAAGTGAAGTTATGGAGTGTAAGAACTTTAATCATACTTTTCTTTGCGATTAGTGCGATAACGTTATCACAAGGTGTTGTGTATGTACAAGACATAGTAAAAGAGCGTTTTTTCAGTAAGACTAAGACAATATCGGAAAGAAATTATGATTTTACTAGTATAGGTGAAAATTTCGATGATTCCAAAATAGATGAAGATGAATATGAAGAAGTAGAAGATACAGGTATAAGAACGAAAACGGGTAAAAAATTTCAACCTTTCGAAAGAGAAAGTCTATGGAGTGACGTGCTTTCTGTTCTTTCAAATATATGGATTACTATAGCTTTTTATGTGATAATTGCAATATCAATTATATATGCCATCTACAAGTATATTAGGAAAAAATTGACGAAAACAGAAATAGTACAGGAGAAAGAATTGATTACAAAGCACACTGCGGTAAGAAGCATAAAGAATGAAAAAGTCATTCATCAGTTAGAACAGCCGTTACCGACAGATAAGATAAGAAAAACGTTAGTTGAATGGGAAAGAACATTACCATTTCATGAACAGAGAAGATCCTATGAAACGATGCAACAATGGTTAAAAAGAATTTGTAGAACAAGGGATATTATCTCGTTATATGAGTCTGTTCGTTATGGTGAAAAGACGTATACGGATTTAGATGTGGAAGAAATAATGAAGTGGGTAGAGGGAGATGGGAAGGTGGATACATAAATATTCACCTTTTCTTTTTTATATGGAAATTTGATTAACATGAATTATTTTCTTATATGAAACCGTATTCGAATAGGTAAACAAAATTAACTTTATTTACTTATACTTCATTACATGTTAACCTATACTTAATTTTTATAAATTATAATTAATTTTTAATTTTTTAAGGGTGTGAAAATGTAATGAAATCGGTATTAAAAAGCATACTTATTTCCTTTGTTTTTTCAGCAGTAGGTATGTGTTGGTTACTGTACGTATTATTCAAAGGGGACGGAGACTGGTTATTGTCTTGGATAGGTGTATTAATGGCATATTTATCTTTATATACTTTAATAGATTTATATTGTAAAAATACATACGATAAAAAAATAAATAAATGGCTTATAAAAACAGCGGTGACTAGTTTTAGTTTTTCTGTATTAGGAATCTCATTTTGTATCATACATGAGCTATTAACACCATGGAGTCTTAGTTTAATGGTGTGGTATTGGTTGCTAATGTTAGTATTATTTTTAACAACTATAATATCATTAATCAGTTTAGTATTTGTTAATCGTAAAAATCACAATTTCACCGTTGGATATAGAATGCTCATACTTCTAAATGTATTTCTTACACTAGGACCAGTATTATGGCCGCTATTACTTTCTATTATTGGAAATGGTATGAATGCTAGTGCGGGCTGGTAAAAAGGAATATAAATTAGTTGTGTAAAGAATAGGATGAAAAGTTGATATAGAATTTTAAATGTTTAAGAGAACATGTTTACATAAAAAATGAAAACATGTTCTCTTTTTATTTGCATGCATAACTCTTCCTCAGTTTACCGTATTTAAATTTAAACGTAAGCATTTCGTAAGGAATGGATAAGAAAAAAGAGAGATTTATCATATAGGATGAAAGTATAGCTTGAATCAATCCGATATTAATGGAGGAGAGAAAGCCTTATGAAAAAATGTAATTCAATTAAGTTAGCAAGTTTTGCAGTTTTATTAGCGGGTACTGCTCTATTCACACCTGGTTTTACTGTGACTGCAGAGTCAACTCAAAATATTTCTAGTTCGTCACAAGTACATGATCAAAAGAATCGTAATGGCTGGAAACAAGTAATGCAGGAAACAGTACAGCTTGGTGCTGTAGGAATATTAGCTAAGGCGTCTAATAACGGAAAAACTAGTAGTTTTACTGCTGGCGTGGCGGACTTAAGTACAAAGAAACCGGTGAATTCGGATTATCGCTTTCGGATTGGTAGTGTGACGAAGTCGTTTACTGCCACGACTATTCTTCAATTAGTAGGAGAAAAGCGCCTACAACTTGATGATCCAATTGAAAAGTGGCTACCGGGTCTCGTGCAAGGAAATGGGTATGATGGTAATCAAATTACGATACGACAACTTTTGAATCATACGAGTGGTATCGCTGAATACTTAAAGTCAAAAGACGCGGACATAATGAATTCGAAAAAAACGTATACAGCAGAAGAAATAGTGAAAATAGGCCTTTCGCTGCCTCCAGATTTCTCGCCGGGTAAAGACTGGTTGTATTCAAACACAGGATACGTAATACTAGGAATGCTTATTGAAAAAATAACTGGAAATAGTTATGCGGAAGAAATCGAAAAGCGAATTATTGAACCTTTGGACCTATCAAATACGTTTTTACCAGGAAATTCACCCGTCATCCCAGGAAAGAATCATGCTCGTGGATATGTAAAAATGGAAGGAACAGGCGAGTTGAAAGATATTACTTATTATAATCCGAGTTTAGCTAATGCAGCTGGAGATATGATTTCTAATGCGGATGATTTAAATAAGTTCTTTTCATCTTTACTCGGTGGTAAGTTACTGAAGGAACGCGAGCTAAAAGAAATGCTTACTACAGTTCCTATAGAAGGAAAAGGGGTTGGTGACGCATACGGTCTTGGAATCTATGAGACTAAACTTCCAAACGGTGTTTCAGTTTGGGGGCATGGAGGAGGAATTCCTGGATTTACAACTTTTGCTGGGGGAGTAATTGGAGGCAAACATACATTGGCTATCAGTCTCAACTCTATAGGTGGGGTCGATATTGTTCCGCAGTTTAATAAAATGATGCAAATTGAATTTAATAAATAGATGAAAAGAAAGTGAATGGAATTTTGTTATAGTTATATTTAAAAGAGGTGCTTTTTTAAGTTCGCAACTATGGACAGTAGTTGCATTTATGATATGGCATCAATTGTATTTCAAAGTGAAAATCAATCTTAATGCTTACGATAAAAATAAAAAGGATGTCAGTTACATGGCATTCTTTTTATTTTGAAGAAAAGAAATGTGTTTATTTCTGAAAATTGTTATTTTTATAATCTTTTCATATAATGAAAGTAATAGGGGGGATAAAGGGGAGTTATGAATAGATGATACTTTAGTTTGTTAATTATTTCTAATATTAACTAATATAACAGTGGAGTTGAATACAATGGGACAAAATCATTTTAAATGGAGTAATAAGCAATTACGAGAACATGTTGAAGTACTAGATGGCACAAGAAGTCCACACATATTATTAAAGAATGTAACATATTTAAATTCCTATATACGCGAGTGGATGACAGCGCACATTTGGATATATAATGATCGAATTGTATATGTAGGGGAGCAGCTGCCAAAGCAATTAACGGAGTGTGAAGTTGTTGATTGTGAAGGAAAGTATGTCGTACCCGGTTACATAGAACCCCATGCACATCCATATCAGTTGTATAACCCAGAGACGCTAGCGAATCATGCGATGCAGTTTGGGACAACAACTTTTATTAATGATAATTTAACTTTATTTTTCACATTAAAGCGTGAAGAAGCATTTCGTTTATTAGATGAATTCAATAAGATTCCAGCAAGTATGCATTGGTGGTGCCGTTTTGATGGACAGACTGAATTACAAAACGGGGAATCTTTGTTTAATAGTGAAGAAATAGTAGAGTGGCTACAGCATGAAGCGGTGATTCAAGGCGGCGAGCTAACAGCATGGCCCAAATTATTACATGGTGATGATGAAATGTTACATTGGGTGCAGGAAACGAAACGATTACATAAAAAAGTAGAAGGACATTTTCCAGGTGCATCTGAAACGACTTTAGCGAAGTTAAAACTGTTAGGTACAGATTGTGATCATGAGGCGATGACAGGGCAGGAAGCTTTCGCTCGTCTTATGCAAGGTTACACTGTTTCCCTAAGAAATTCTTCAATCCGTCCAGATTTAGAAGTTTTACTGAAAGAATTGTTGGAACTAGGCGTAAAGCAGTTTGATAGATTTATTCTTACTACAGACGGCTCACATCCTTCGTTTTATGCAAATGGAATGACAAACGTTATGATTTCTACCGCGATAAAACAAGGAGTGCCAGTAATAGATGCATACCATATGGCAAGTTATAATATTGCTCGCTATTATAATATGGAGCATGTGCATGGTTCAATTGCGACAGGTAGAATCGCCAATGTCAATATTTTAGAAAGTAAAGAAAATCCGGTGCCAACGAGTGTAATCGCAAAAGGACAATGGGTAAAGCGTGATAGAGTAAACAAAAATGAATCGTTACTTATAGAATGGAGTAACTTCAAAGTAACTCCACTACTGTTAGACTGGACCATAGAAAAAGAGGATATGGTTTTTTCTAATAAAGCAGGTATACACTTATTGAATAACGTTATAACAAAACCATACGTTAGCGAAATCGACTTAGGCCTTAATGAACTGTCTATTGTTCATGATGAATGTTTCCTCATGATGATTGCCCGTGATGGCAGTTGGCGAGTGAATACAGTTGTGAAAGGTTTTGCGAATGAATTAGGTGGCCTTGCTAGTTCTTATTCAGGTACAGGCGATATCATTCTTATTGGAAAGAGTAAAGAAGATATGCTTACAGCTTTTCATAGAGTAAAAGAGCTTGGCGGAGGGATTGTAATTGCTGAAAAGAATGAAGTATTGCACGAAATTGCATTACCATTGCTCGGGATTATGTCGGATGTAAAGATGAGTGAATTAATACAAGAAGAGAAAAAGATGGTGAACTTACTGCAAGCGCGAGGATATGCTTATAACGATCCAGCATTTACGATTTTATTCTTTTCTGCGACGCACTTGCCTTTTATACGAGTAACACCTATAGGATTATATGATGTGAAAAGTAGTAAGGTAGTTGCCCCGCCCGTGAATTTGATAAAGCAATATTAAAAGGAAAGGTCCTATAAAAAATTTATTTTATAGGACCTTTCTCATTTCTAGCATAAGAATATTGTAAGCCTCAAATAATATAGTATCTAAATCATTTGAGGTGATATGTAATTATGAAAAAAATATTGTACATCTTAAGCATATTTATTTTGTGTGTATCGATACAACACGTTGTACATTCTCAAACAGATGCACCAAAGTTAACTTCAGATTGTCTCGAAGAAAGTAAAATTCGGGATGAAAAGTATGTGGAAAATATTATGAAGGACATTAAATCCGTATTTCATTTGGATTTTGATGAAGGTGGCTTTTGGGAAGTTAATAAAAGAGATTTAGAAGCTGCACATTTAATGTATGGTGGTCGGATTGATGATACGTATTATAATTCGTTAACTAAAGTTTTTGAAAGTGGTGGATATAGAGGAGAGCCAAGATTGTTTGTAAAGCCGCTTGAAGCATTTTTACTCTATAAAGAAATAGACGATACAAATGTGATAAAACACCTTGAACTTGAAAAAGGGGAATGGGTTGTTACTGAAACGCAAAAGAAGCAAGGGGAAATAGTGGAATACAAACCGTTGCAATGTGAAAAAGATTATTTGAAAAAGAGATATGAGTATCATAATCCCAAATGAAATAACGGAAATTTTGAAGGAGAAAAATTTCGTTAATACTTGTAAATGAGGCGGTAGAAATTCCTAGTAATTTCGCCATAAAAAAAACGTCATTTTATAGATTAAAAATGACGTTTTTTTTATTCTCAAAGCTTTTGTATTGCTCTCTCAATTTTATTCACCAAATCAGCTGACACTTTATGAAAATACCCCAAAACTACCTTTCGAATATCATCGGATATAACTTTCAAATCACTAGCTAAGTTTTCAGCGAGATGTTCTTTTTCTATCGGCTGTAACTTCGTATAAAATTCACCAGCCTGCGTAAAGTCATTTTGTTTTGTTATAGAAGTTCTTTCAAGTTTACCTTCAACGTATCTTCCGTCACCGCTCGTTATTTGCTTAGTCGGTGTCCAATCTTGCTGCTGGTTAATCGTTAATTTGCGAAATTCGGGACCAATTCTTCTTCGTTGTGAATCACTGTAAATATTAGCGCGCCCTTGCAGCATTTTATCATCTGATAGTTCTGCACCATCCAGTAAATTAGAAGGGGAAAATGCGACTTTTTCTACTTGTTCCATAAAATTTTCAGGATTTTTATCTAATACCATTTTCCCGACTGGTATGAGAGGATACGTCTGTTCATCCCATACTTTTGTGTCATCTAAAGGATCATAAGATAGGTAAGCTTCATCTTTCGGATCCATGAGCTGGACGTATAAACCATACTCCAATGGTTTACCATTTTCAATAGCATCATATAAATCTTTCCCGCTATAATCAGGATTTTCAGCAGCTAGTTTAATTGCTTCTTTACTAGTAATGTACTGTACACCTTCAAATGGGTACCAATGATACTTTACATACTTTCGATTACCTTCCGCATTTCTCCATACATATGTATTAACACTATGTCCTGGAATGTGGCGAAGACTTTTGGCCGTACCATTATTAGAGTATAAACGGACAACAAAATGAATAGATTCAGGTGCTTTAGCGACAAAACTCCAAAATCTATTAGGGTCTATTAAGTTATTTTTAGGTGAAGGCAATAATGCTTGAATCGTTTCAGGGAAACGCATCGGATCACGAACAGAAAAAACAGGGATGTGATTGCATAAAAGGTCAAAAATGCCTTCTTTCGTATAAAATTTTGTGGAAAAACCGCGTACATTTCTAGAAGTATCCGGTGTTCCTTTCGTACTAACAGCTAACGAAAATCGCACCATTACAGGAACTTTCTCATTAGAATTTTGTAAAAAACTTAATTTAGTATGTTCAGACATCGAATATATCGTTTGAAAATAACCGAACGCACCAAATCCTTTTACATGAACAGGTCTTTCTAAAATTTTTTCATGAATAAATTCTTGTAATGACTCATGCAGTACACTATCTTGCTCTAGTACGGGTCCACGTGAACCAACTGTTTGAGAGTGAAGTTTAGCTTGTTCATTACGTTCGTCATTTTCATTAAAGTCTTTCCCTAGTATAGATTGCCCCTGTTTATCATAGTTTTCATCCATCGATATAGCCTCCAAATCTTTTTTGTCCATTGTTACTAAATATGATTCTATAGCCTTAATTATGTATGACACGCACAGTTCAAAGCAGTAACATACCGCTAGATGAAAAAAACACATATGTAGTGGACCTGTTGAAATAGAAGAAATTATGGAAAAATGAATATCGGGAAGAGAAAGCACACGTTTTACTAAAAATGTGGAAGAAAACCACTATTAAAATTTCAATCTTAAAACTTAATTTATAAACGATTATATAGAGAATGAACGTTAAAAAAGGGAAAATAACTAGGAGGAATTTAGCATGTCGGATTGGTTTCAATTAGATAAAGAATATATGATGTCTACATATTGTCGTACAGAGGTTGCAATGGAAAGGGGAGAAGGGTGTAAACTGTATGATGTAGATGGTAAAGAGTATTTAGATTTATTTTCTGGCGTAGGAGTAAATGTATTAGGATATAATCATCCTAAAATTGTACAAACGACAATGGAGCAAGTTGCGAAATCGTTGCATTTACCGTTTCATTTTTTAAACCCAGTTGCAATTGAGTATGCAAAGAAATTAGTAGGTTGTACTTTAAAAAGCGGAAAAGTCTTTTTTACAAACTCTGGTACGGAAGCGACAGAAACGACATTAAAATTAATTGATAAATATAGATCTATTGCGAATGAAGAGCGTGATGGAGTAGTTGTGTTAAAAGATAGTTTTCACGGGAGGACGTTAGGGGCACTACATTTTACGAGACAAGAAAAGGTATATCAAAATTTTCCTAAAACATCTATTCCTGTATATGAAGTAGAGCGCGAGAATATAGACCAATTAGAAGAAACCATTATTAAAGAAAATCCAATTGCGATTATGCTAGAGCCTGTTTTAGGTAGCGGGGGGATTTATCCTTTATCAAGTGAATATTTACATGGTGTTCAAAATTTATGTAAAAAATATAATGTACTTCTTGTCGTTGATGAAGTTCAAAGTGGAATGGGTCGAACGGGAAAACTATTTGCTTATCAAAATTTTAATATTACACCGGACATTATTCAAATCGGTAAAGGAGCAGGAGGCGGGATACCGCTAGGGGGAATTATTGTAGGTGAAAAGTTATGTGATGTATTTTCACCAGGAGATCACGGGACAACGTTTGCTCACTCATCAATGGGAACAGCATTAGGTTTAACTGTATTAAATACATTACTTGATGATGGGTTAATGCAAGAAGCTTATGAAACGTCACTATATTTAAATGACAAACTGCAAGACATTCAGAAAGAAAATTCTTATTATATTCAGGAAGTGCGTCATGCGGGGATGATGTTTGGGATAAGTGTGAATGACACGAATGAAAATGTGAAGAAATTACAGATTGAGTTAATGAATAAAGGGATGTTGGTCGATGTAACACAAGGGAATATTATTCGATTACTTCCGCCGTATATTATTACGAAAGAGGAAATTGACGCATTCACTTATGAGTTTATTTCCTGTGTTCATAACATAGCTGCTACAGCAAGTATTTAAAAAAATATAAAAAAATATAAAAAAATATAAAAAGCTAAAGAAGCCGCTATTTTAGCGGCTTCTTTAGCTTTTTAAAATAGTAAATTACTTAACATAGAGAGCATCTCATTGGACAAATAATTAATTATGTGAAACAATAATAACAGATAAGGAGACGTTAATTTTCCTTAAGTGCTTCGAATTAATTTTATTCAATAAGAGAAGGTGTGCTTAAAGAAGTTAAATTAAATAAGGAGCTGTTTTATTATATGCAACAAAATAATGATTTAAATTTTGAACCTCAAGACGTTAATATTGTCAATCCTAAACAAGCCAGGAAAGCAGTAATTGCTACTGGTATAGGAAACGCAATGGAGTGGTTTGACTTCGGATTATACGCGTATTTAGCGGTTATTTTAAGTCAATTATTCTTCTCAGGTGTTGATAATAGTGGATTGCAGCTTGTACTTACATTCGGTACATTTGCAGCAGCCTTTCTCGTTCGACCAATCGGAGGTGTATTCTTTGGTAGAATAGGAGATAAGTACGGCCGAAAAATCGTGTTAAGTACTACTATTATTTTAATGGCACTTTCTACATTATTCATCGCATTACTACCAACCTATGAACAAATTGGTGTATGGGCACCAATACTACTTTTAGTTGCCCGAATGATTCAAGGCTTCTCTACAGGCGGCGAATATTCAGGTGCAATGGTTTATATCGCAGAATCTTCTCCAGATAAAAAGCGTGGTATACTCGGTAGTGGTCTTGAAATTGGAACACTCTCAGGTTACATTGCTGCATCGGTAATTGTTACCATTTTGACGTTATTGTTAACAGATGAGCAAATGCTCAGCTGGGGATGGCGTATTCCGTTCTTAGTAGCTGCACCAATTGGTTTGGTCGGTTTATACTTACGCCGTCATCTAGATGAATCTCCAATCTTTGAAGAGATGGAAAAAGCACAAGAGGAATCTGAAGACAATGAACAATTTTCATTTATGGATATTATTAAATATCACAAAAAAGACTTCTTATTAAGCACAGTAATTGTCGCCTTCTTTAATATTACAAATTATATGATTCTTTCGTATATTCCTTCTTATCTAACTCAAGTACTTAAAGTCGAAGAAACAACAGGCTTATTAATTATTTCTATTACGATGGCACTTATGATTCCACTAGCACTATATTTTGGTAAGTTAAGTGATAAAATTGGTAATAAACGCGTTGTGCAAATTGGTTTACTTGGTTTAACTGTATTTGCAATTCCAGCATTTTTACTAATAGGTAACGGACATATTGCAGCTATATTTGCAGGTATTTTCGTACTAGGTTTCTTCTTAAGTGTATATGAAGGAACATTACCTTCATTATTACCATCACTCTTTTTCACCGATGTACGTTATCGAGCACTTTCGATCTCATTTAATATTTCTGTATCGATATTCGGTGGAACAACACCGCTCGTATGTTCATACTTAGTTCATGCAACTGGTAACCCGCTCGCACCGGCATTTTATTTAGCAGGTGTAAGTATTATTGGATTAGTTGTATTTAGTGTACTATTTGTTACGACTTCAGGGCGTGCGCTAAAAGGTTCATATCCTACAGTAGAAACGAAAAAAGAAGCACACCTAATCGCTAAAGAAGACCCTGAAGAAACACTTTGGTGGCATGAAGAGTCATTAGAAATTGAAGCAGGGAAGAATGCTTCCATTTAAAAAGCAACGTAGAAGTATAAAAAGACTCCTATGAATAAATAACGGGTTCAGTTACGGGAGAGAAAATATAAAATAACAAACAAAAAAGGGATGTAAATCACATATGATTTAGCATCCCTTTTTATATTGTTATTAAAATGTTTAAGCACTTTTATGTACTCTTGCTATTTTATATACTAAAACCATTGCTAAATTGGTTGTCTAGAAAGACCTTTAATGATAGCTCGTGGAGATGGTAAAAGTTATATCCATTCTAATTTTAATCCAAAATACGCACAAATGGCTCTAACGATAATTCGAACCCATTATAACTTTTGTATACCATTTACCACAAACGAAGGGAAAAAGAAAACAGTAAAAACACCAGTATAACGATTGGGTATTACTGGAAAACAGTTTGATTTAAAAGATATAATTTAATTTAGATAGTTCACTCAAATAATGGTGGACTATATTTTTTAAAAGGTAAATGGAAAATTACGTTAAAATAATTATAGAGATTGTGAAAAAATGTTCTTAAACTAACGGTCAGGTTACTTTAAGCAGGATTTTTCAAAGGAAATGGTGAATATCATATTTTGAAGGGGTGATTGCAGTGAAGTAAGTGATTTTTTTATCTTGGTTAAATACTTTGAAGAAAGGGATTTATAATTATGAACACAAAACTAATAATAGTAGAAGGTTTACCTGGATTTGGAAAATCAACCACTGCAAAGCTAATAAATGAAATTCTAAGCCAAAATAAAATTGAAGTTGAACTATTTTTAGAGGGAAATTTGAACCATCCAGCCGACTATGATGGTGTATCTTGTTTTAATAAATTTGAATTTGATAGATTATTATCTAACAGTGGAGATTTTAAAGAAGTGCTTCTTAAAAGAGTTCTAAAAAAAGGAAGCAATTATTTATTACCATACAGAAAGATAAAAAATGAGTTTGGTGATCAGTTTTCGGACGAATTATTTAACGATATTTCAAAAAACGATATATATGAATTGTCATTCGATAAAAATGTTGAATTAATTGCTGACAAATGGAATGACTTTACTGAAAGTGCTCTAGAAGACAATAAGGTTTATATCTTTGAATGTTGTTTCATACAAAACTCATTAACTATTGGGATGATTAAATATGGTGAACAAAAAGAAAAAATAATAAATTATGTAATGAAAGTTGCAAAAATTATAGAGAATTTAAATCCAATGTTATTGTATGTAGAACAAGATAATCTTGAATTTTCATTTAGGAAGGCACTAAAAGAAAGAACTCCAGAATGGTCCACAGGAATCGTCGACTATTACACTAACCAAGGCTATGGGAAAGAACATAACCATTCAGGTGTAGAAGGAGCGATAAAAGTTCTTGAAGCTAGAAGGAATTTAGAATTAGAAATATTCGATATGTTAAAAATGAAAAAAGAAAAAATCAATAATACAAAATATGAAATTGACTCATATAGCTCAATGTTAAAAGATAAGTTAACAATACAAATGGTGAAATAGCTTTTTGCACTAACTGGTACTTTAGTTGAAGAAGGAAATGAAAACGCTCAGAATATTTTCTGAGCGTTTTAGTTTGCTATTTATAATGCGAAATACATACAAATTATTGTGTTATTTCTAATGGTTATTAGCATTTTTCTCTCCCTAAACTGAGCACATGAATGAAAAAATAGGAGTCTTTTGTTGTCTTATTTCTTTCTTTTCTTCAAATGTTTTTGATATGCATAAAGCTTATGAATCTCTTCCTTAAATTCATGCAGAAGTACAATGCTTTTACCATTTGAATAACGCACCGTATTATAAGCATCTATAATAATATCACTTTGAATATTTACATCTTCTTCATCATGTATTCTTTCTAGCCAAGCCTCAACAGTTTCTCCCCGTTTTCTATTTAAAGGAGGGGTTAACTTACTCTCTAGCTTGAAAATTTCCTTCCGAATTTCGTTATGTGGCGGTTTATTTCGTTTAAAACGATTTTGGCTCATTCCTTCTTTATCAGTAATGATAGTAGATTCGAAGACGTGCATATTTGGTAAACTTAAATGTTTTCGTTTTTTTACTATTTTCCAAACGACGTAAATAGCGATAGCTGTACAGACTATTATTGTAGCGCTATTTATGAGTATTGGATCAAAATCAGGAATTTTTTTTCCGTCTTCAATTTTGGGTTTTAAGAGATGTCCTTTATTTGCCCAAACATCTTCAGTATCTTTTAATTCCGCTGCTTTAATTAATGGCATTAAAGCATAGCCGATGCCTAATGCGACTACTTCCGTTATAAAACCAAAAATAAGTCGAATGAAAGGAAATATTTGAACAATTAATATACTCATTAAGCCAATCGTAATGATAGAAGCAAAACGTAATAGTTGTTGTTTGCGATTTGCCCCGGTTAACCAAAATGTAATCATAAGATGCAAGGCTAACATTAATAGTTTCCACAACGGTGGAAAGGGTGCATAAAATATAACTGAAACGACAAACCATACAATACCACCTAAAGATTTTTGAACTGGATATCCAGGTCCGACCACATGTACGATAAAGAAAAATAGTGGTAATATGATTGTGCCAAAAAGAGAAAAAGGTAAAAATAAAGAGAAAAGAACGATTTGAAGAACTAAAAGTATTACAAATCCTGTTGTTTTTTTCTGCATAAATTTATGAATAAGAAATACTCCAATATAGCCTGTTGTTAAAAATATTGCAATACTAATTAGTTCATCTCTTTCTGTTAATAATGAAAGCAGGAGGAGCAGAATGAAATCATGAATGTGATATAGCCAAGTTTTCAACCGATTCCACCATCCCTTCACTAGTAATGAGAAACGTTGGCTGCGAGAGAAGAGGGAGTTCATTTCTTTGTAAACCAATGTATATCATTGTAGACGATCGTTCTCTCTTTCTCGTTACATAATGAAGGAATCCTTGTTTCGGAAGTAACGTACTATCATCTGAAATACGGGCTAATTCTTCTAAAGCTTTTGCATATTGCGTTTGCCCTTCATGTAACGATAAATGTAATGCACCACCTTCTGCTAATACACTAATAAATAATTCAAACGGTATTTGATGCTTCGTTGCATATTGGCAAATGTATGTTGCGAATGAAATTAAATCTTCAACATTATCTTTCCAACCAAATCCACGATCGGCAGCTAAAGAAAGACAAATCGTCCAACTATAATTTTTTACAGGTTCATATTGCTTCGCTTGTAATTCCTGCATTTTAGCAGATGCCTTCCAATGAATAGAACGGAATGATTCACGTTCATAGCGTTTTACACCTATAATAGATGTTTCGTCATTGTAAAAAGAAAAATTCGTTTGATAGGATCCGATTAAAAGTTGCTGAAGTTCTTGCAAACCTGCTACTTCTTTAGGAGAAGGATACACAATAATTTCAGTCCTTAATTTATCAAAAACAGGTAAATGTACAGTTAATAGATGAAATGGATCTTTTAATACACATTCAAACTGTTCAATTTGAAACACCCCACGCTTCGTAGCGGTTAATGTTAAATCCCATTTTTGTGCCGAATGTGCAGGTTGTGAAAATGGGAAAGAGAATAACGTTTTTGATATTTGTTCAATGCCTTGCTCTTTATGCGGTATAAGGGACGAATTTAAATGAAAGTAACAAACACCATTAACGAGCGGTATGCTGGCTCCATTTTTTAAATGAATAAAAAACTGTCCAGATTCCTCAGGAAAAAGCCGTGTAGTTTGTTTCTCATTTATGATTTGAAACTTCTTCTCTATGAAAGCGACATATTTATAAATAAAAATCGCAAATATATAATAGAAGAAAAAGAGAAACATAAGCATTCGTTGCGGGAAAAAGAATGTGAAAAGTAACGCGATTGGAACGGTTAGTTGAATAATATGAAGTTGAAAAAATAAAGGTACAGTTACAACGCGCTGTCCATTCATGCTTGCTCAATCTCCACGGGTACATCAACTTCTTTTAAAATACTTTGCATAATATCATTTTTTGTCGTACGTAATGCACCTTCCATTGATAAGACGATACGGTGATTCCAAACAGAAGGAACTAACAATTGTATATCTTCTGGTGTGCAATATTCTCTCCCATGTAAAAAGGCTAAAGCTTGAACAGCACGTACTAAAGCTAATGTGGCACGTGGGCTTACACCGTTAGCGATATAATCATGATTTCTTGTAGCATGAGCAAGTTTAATAATGTAATGTTCTAACGGTTCCGAAACAAATATTTCTTTTACTCGTTTTTGAGCTTCTAAAATATCTTCTAATGAGATGACAGATGTGACACTTTCTAATGGTAAATCGTTCCGAAAACGTCGCATCATTTGTAACTCATCTTTAGGAGTTGGATAACCAATTGAAATCGTCATTAAAAAGCGATCAAGCTGTGCATCTGGAAGAGGGAAAGTCCCTTGTGATTCGATTGGGTTTTGCGTCGCAATAACAAAGAATGGTTTCGGCAGAGGCGTAGATTTTTTTTCGAGCGTCACTTGTCGTTCTTCCATCGCTTCTAACAAACTCGACTGCGTTCTCGGCATTGCACGGTTAATTTCATCTGCTAGCAAAATGTTTGTCATAACCGGTCCAATTCTTAATTCGAATTCGCTTGTTTTTGGGTTGAAGTATTCAATACCTGTTACATCACTTGGAAGTACATCAGGGGTGAATTGAACGCGAGAAAAACTACCACCAATACTTTTGGAAATGGTTTTCGCCAGTAACGTTTTCCCAGTACCAGGCACGTCTTCGAGTAGTGCATGTCCATCAGCAAGAAGTGAAACGAGCAGTAGATCAATAACATTTTCTTTCCCAACAAACACAGATCCGATGTTTTCTTTCAATTTATGTATCATATGTACCATTCCTTTCATTATAAAAGAGCTAATATTTCTATATTTTAACAAATTATTCAGAAAATTTGTATGGTTTTTTAATTCAAAGAAATGGATATTTAATTATTAAATTACTCTTGCATATTTTGGAATATGATTATACAATATCGATATGTGATGTATCGCAAGTCGATATATCATAAGGCGATGCATCGGAGGTAGTTATAATGAATGCGAAGGCGCAAAAATATATTCCGTTAACTGAGGCGACATATTACATACTGTTATCACTAGTGAAACCAATGCACGGATATGGAATTATGCAAATGGTAGAAGAGATGACAAATGGGGAAGTAAAGCTTGGTCCTGGTACTTTATACGGGAATACGACGAAGTTACTAAAAGAGAAGTTAATTGTTGAAGTTGCCTCTACAGATAGAAAGAAGTGCTATGAGTTAACGCCGTTTGGGAGAGAAGTGCTGGAACTGGAGTACAACAGATTACAGCGGTCTGTAAAGAATGGAAACAGTATATTAGGGGAGTGAATGGAAGATGGAGACAAAGAAGATATTCAAACCTTTCGCAGTATGGAGCTTAGAAAAAGAAGAAGCGTATTTACGTAAAATGCATCAACAAGGCTGGGCGTTACAAAAGTATAACGTAATGTATAGGTTTAAGAAAACTGAGCCGAAAGATGTAGTATATAAAGCAGACTTTAGATTAGAGTATAAAGATTCGACAGAAAAACAAAAAGAATATATCGAAATATATGAAATGTGTGGTTGGAAACATGTAACGAGTTTTGCGAAGTGGAATTACTTTTGTAAAGAAGTAGAAGAGGAAAATGAGTTACCTGATATTTATTCAGACAAAGAAACGAAGATACAAAAACTTGTTGAATTGATACAGTTCGTTGCAATTATGTTTGTAATGTTAATTCCAGTGCTTTACTTATGTTTTCTTGGAGTATCAGAATCAGGATTATATAAAGGTATGGTAGGGTTTTTAGTTTGTATATATTTATATGCGTTTATTAATTTATTTAGGAAGATTAAAAAGTTAAAAAAGGAAATATTTTAACAAAGAGTGATATTCTTAGAGAAGATATATATTGATGGGAATCAACTTCTCTAATTTCTATATATATTTTTTTTGTTCATTCTTTTTTATATAATAAAAGACCAACTTTTTAATTCATAGAACTAACAGTTACAAAGATAATATCAGTAACAACACCTAAAAAAATCATAAATGAAGAAGAAATAATCAACAATAACGAACTAGCAATTAATATTAATTTATTAGATTTTTGATTTTAAAAATGGTAGTAAAGTAAAAGACTACAAATAGTAGAAACAATCCATATTGTTAGATCGTAAGGAGTCGTTATTTTCTCCCAATCGAAGATCCAAAAGTAAAAGATGACTATATGACAAGTTAATAGTAGAAATATTGATGGAAGCGTTATCTTTTTATTGTTTGTTTTACCTCTCCTATGTAAACATTTCTAAAAGAGTGCGAAGTTTAACATATAATAAGGAAGAAACACATTTTTAATTAAGTTATTAAACGGAAAAATCCCTTATAGAAAAATCTATTTCTATAAGGGATAATAATGTTTTTATTAGAAAGACTGATTTTGAGCAGGTTTAATAAATTGTTCTGGGTTTTCAACAAGCCCACATACAGCGCATTGGACGCGATAAGTAGGTCCTTGATAGGCCATATGAAAAGCATTCATCGTGTCATTTGTATATTCTTCTTCTACTTGACCAGTTTGTGGATTTAATTTGACTGGTTTTACTTGTTGCTCAAGAATATTAAAGCGAGTACGGTTCGTTTTACAACTTGGACATAGCATTGGTTCCATATGTATACACCTCCATTTGTATCATTTCTTAAACTCTTTAATTTTATGCAAGCAAAAAACTTTCTCAATATAAATAGGTGTTTAATGTATTTAAAATTCAGAAAAAATAAAATATAATAAAAGTACGAACTGGTTATGTCCAAACCAAATCTCCTGTTTTATGCCAATAAGCTGGGGGGCCGAGAAATCGGCCTCATTTTTTTTGCTCATTACTACAAAGAACAAGGTTTTTATGAGACTTTTGTCGAAATTTTAGGGGTAGATATAAAGGGGGATGTAAAATGGATTTGAAAATGAAGTACATCATTTTATATGTAGAAAAGTTTGAGGAATGTTTAAAATTCTATAAAGATATTTTACAGTTACCTATAAAAGCAGAGCACGGTACATATATTGAATTTAATACTGGAACTACCATTTTAGCGATGAATACGCGGCAAGATGTGAAAGAATTAACAGGACTACCGCTTACAGAAGGTGAATTACAGTCTTCTCATTTCGAATTAGGATTCGTTGTTGAGAATGTACAAGAAACGATTGAGCAATTTAGAGAACAAGGTATTAAGATTTTAGTTGAACCTATTGTAAAACCGTGGGGACAAACAATTTCTTACATTGCTGATCCAGATGGAAATTATATTGAAATTTGTAGTTCATTAGAATAGAGGGAGAAAGAGAGATGGGATTTCCGAAACTAGAAACAGAACGTTTATTCTTAAGAGAACTTACACTATTAGATGCGGAAACGATGTTCCGTTATTTTTCGAAAGAATCTGTTATACGTTATTTCGGAATGGATTCTTTCCAAAATATTGAGCAAGCGAAAACAACGATTCAAACGTTTAAAAATCGTTATGAAGAAGGAAGTGTATTTCGCTGGGGAATCGAGAAAAAAGGGACGGGCCAATTAATTGGGACGTGTGGATTTCATTTAATTAACAATCATCATAGACGAGCTGAAATTGGTTATGAATTAGATGATACATATTGGGGACAAGGGTACGCAACGGAAGCGTTACAGGCGATTTTAGCTTACGGGTTTGAAACATTGCAACTTATAAGAATTGCTGCTGTTGTATATGTAGAAAATAAAGCTTCTCAAAAATTATTAAGTAAAGCAGGGTTTCAAGAAGAAGGATTACTTCGAAAACATATGATTCAAAATGGAGTTGCTCATGATACTATTTTATATTCTTTATTAAAAGAAGAGTGGAAGAAGTAATGAGCACAAACGAACTTATAAAGATTATGAAGAAGCATAGGGAAAATAGATTCATTTTAGGTATAGATGGTTTAAGTCGATCTGGAAAAACAACATTCGTAGCAAATTTAAAAGAAAATATGAAACAAGAAGGCATTCCGTTTCATATTTTTCATATTGATGATCACATAGTGGAGCGTAATAAACGCTATCATACAGGATATGAAGAATGGTATGAGTATTATTGTTTACAGTGGGATATTCCATACTTGAGGCAGAAGTTTTTTCAGAAGTTACAACATGAGACAAAACTGACTTTGCCTTTTTATCAAGAGGAAACAGACTCATGTGAAATGAAAAAAGTACAGATTCCTATTGTAGGCGTAATTGTTATTGAAGGAGTCTTTCTACAGCGAAAAGAATGGAGAGATTTCTTTCATTATATGGTCTATTTGGACTGTCCAAGAGAGACAAGGTTTCTACGTGAGAGTGAAAAAACGCAGAAAAACCTTTCAAAGTTTGAAAATAGGTATTGGAAAGCAGAGGATTATTACTTAGAAATGGAATTGCCGAAGGATAGGGCGGATTTAGTCATTGAATGATTTGAAAATAGAAGGTGAATAGAATGAATATTTTATGGGATTTTGATGGGACGTTATTTGATACGTATCCTGCATATACAATGATGCTTTCTGAAATATTAGGTGATTCAGTAGAAAAACAAGAAATATACAAAAACTTAAAAATATCATACTCTCATGCAATTCAATATTATAATATTTCATGCGAGCAGGAAGAAAAAATTAAAGTTTTGAAGGGGAAATTTACTCCAAAAGATATGGAACCTTTTGCGGGTGTCGAAGAGGTTTTGAAATTTGCAAATAAAAATGTGATTATGACCCATAAACATAGGAAAGGGGTTATGGCCATTTTAAAATATTACGGCTGGGAAAAATACTTCGTAGATATGGTTACAATTGACGATGGCTTTCCTCGAAAGCCGAACTCTTTGGCTTATAATCATCTGCATAAAAAATACAATATTGATTTAGCTATTGGAGATAGAGAATTAGATTTATTACCTGCAAAAGAATTAGGTATTTCAACATGTATGTTTCAAGGTAATTGTGATGTAGAGGATTATTCTTTATCACATTACTCGGAGTTTTTTAAGGTAGTGATAAATAGAGAGTTTTCTTTATAAAATAAGTTAGTATTTAAGACTGTATATTTCATTTTAAAGGTACAGTCTTTATTTTTTAGAACTATTTCATTTTATTTTCTGTATATAAAAATTGCTAGGAGTTAAAGAATGTCCGTCCATCTTTATTAAAGAAGTAGCCAGGTTAATTGTTAGATAGAAATAAACTGAAGGATAAAGTGATAGCGTCCACTTTATCTTTTTTATGTTTTAACCAAATTATGGTTATTCGTGTTAATATGAACTCATAGCTATATAGAAGGGGTGGGGTTAGTATGAAAACAGAAATAGTTCCTAAAAAGAAGTACAGTATAATAAGCTATATATCTTTACTCATCGGTATTTTGTGTTTTCTATTCGTGTTTATAACGCCAACAAGGATAGCGAATGCAGGTAATATAGTTGGAGATTATATTACAATTGCCCTGACAGGTGTAGGTATCATGCTTTCAATAATCACAATGACGAAAAGAACAGAGAAGAAGGGAATTGCTATTCTTTCATTAATACTGTCCTCATCATTTTTTATATTTTGGATCATAGCAATTATCCTATTGTTTACTGGTCAAATTAGTTTTGCGCCGTAATGTGTAATAAAAAGAGTCCTTCTCGTATGAAGGACTCTTTTTATTCGGTTTCTTCAGGTTGATATTCTAAAATATCACCCGGTTGGCATTCTAATGCTTTACATATTGCTTCTAAAGTTGAAAACCGAACTGCTTTTGCTTTTCCGTTTTTCAAAATAGAAAGGTTAGCCATTGTAATTCCAACCTTCTCCGAAAGCTCTGTTACACTCATTTTTCTTTTCGCTAACATTACATCAATATTAATGATAATTGCCATATTATTCACCTCAGACCGTTAAATCATTTTCTGATTTTATATCTATAGCATCTTTTAATAGTCTTTGGAGAACGGCAGCAAAGACCGCGATTACCATTGAAGCAAAAATCATAATCATTCCGATAATAATAATGCCAGGGGCGTCATCTCTCTCTGCCACAAGATAGAAAAGTGGCATACCTAATACATATAATACACTAATTGCCAATGCGCTGTACTTAATATTTTTTAAAGCTTTAACAGATAACTCTGAAAATGCGTTGTTTTTATCAATATAGTTTAAAAGCTTAAATGTTTGGTACAGTGCGAAGTAATAAGGTAGTGCTGTTGCGTATAAGTTGATAAATACAAGATATTTAATATATGCAATATCTGGATATAATTCTGCGGCGAAATTTCCTATTTTAGGGACTAAAAAAATGCACATAGCAAGAACAGGGATTCCGATCAGAATCACAACGGTCTTTAAAAAGAGTGTGGATCCTTGTTTCATAAAAAGCACCTCATTTATTTAATATCTTATTAATTTAACATGAAATTTATTGTTTAACAATAAATTTTTATTTCTTTTAATCGAGGATTTATTGTTAAACAAGTAATTAATGAAAAGAATGCTAAATCTTTTTTATAAGATAGATGAAACATACCGATATTTAATTAAAGAAAGAGAAGGTAACTATTGTTAGCTTTATGAGAATTGGGAACTAATAAAACATATGTAGGTTTTGGAATGGAAAAGGAAATAAGGTGTATTTAAATGAATGCAAAGTTTATGGAGGAACAATCATGTTGAATTATGGTGTGAAGATAAAAAAGTTGCTATTAGTGGCAGCTATAATAGTAAGCGTATTAAGTACGGAAAGTATGATGAATTATCATGCGGCCAAAGCTAAGGTGAAAAAAGTAGAACATCAGCCTAAAAATATAATTATGATGGTTATGGACGGGACTAGTTCAACGGCGACAACATTGGCTCGCTGGTATAAAGGGGCACCGCTTACGTTAGATCAAATTGTAACAGGAGGTGTTCGTACGTTTTCGGCGGAATCAGCTATTACAGACTCAGCGCCAGCAGCAACAGCATTAGCAACTGGAAATAAATCGAATTCAGGATATGTAGGTGTACTACCTTCTATTGTAAATTCACCTAGCTTAAAGCCAATAAAAGAAGAGGACAAGTTACGGCCGGTCGCAAACGTATTAGAAGGTGCAAAACGTACTGGTCGTGCAACGGGAATTGTTGCTACATCTGAAATTCAGCATGCTACTCCGGCGGGATTCTCAGCTCACCATGTCAATCGCAAGCAATTTAACGTAATTGCGAAGCAGCAAGTATATCAAAATATAGATGTCGTATTAGGCGGGGGAAAAGCGGCGCTTCTACCTATAAAAAGTAATGGAATCCGAAAAGATGGTGAAAATTTAGTAAAGGTGATTCAAGACAAAGGATACGATTTTGTTGAAACGAAAGATGCGTTATTGAACTCCAAATCTAATAAAATTTGGGGCTCTTTCTCACATCATGCTCTTGCGTTTGATATGGATCGTATAGCAACAAATCCAGAACAACCGACACTTTCTCAAATGACAGAAAAAGCAATTCAAACATTATCAAAAGATAAAGATGGCTTTTTTTTATTCGTAGAAGGTAGTAAGCCAGATTGGGCAGCTCATGCTAATGATCCGATTGGGATTATTAGCGATGTATTGGCATTTGATGAAGCGGTAGCAAAGGCGTTACAATTTGCGAAGAAAGATGGGGATACGATGCTTATCGCTTTAACTGATCATGGTAACAGCGGCATCTCTATAGGGAATAGGAATACGACAAAAGGATACAATACTACACCGGTTTCTGCATACATTGATCCATTGAAAAAGGCGAAAATGACACTTGAAGGAACTATAAATAAACTGAAATCTGATTTATCAAATGTAGAAGATGTAGCTAAACTATACGGTTTGGATAATCTAACTCATGATGAAAAAGAAAAATTAAAAGCGGAAAAAAAGAAAATGGATGTAGGACGAATCCTTACTACATTATTGGCTAATCGTGCAAATATCGGCTTTACGACAGGAGGACATACAGGTGAGGATGTATTCTTATATTCTTATGGACCTCAAAAACCAGAAGGCTTAATCCAGAATACAGACATTGCGAAGACGATGGCCAAAGCGATGGGCTTTAACTTAGAAGAAGTAACGAATAAAATATTTTTAGAGAGTGAGCAAGCCTTTAAGAAAATCGGTGCAACTGTAACAGCCGACAAAACCGAAGGAGTAAACCCGTTACTTGTGGTAAAACATAATAAAGTAGAAGCACAACTATTTGGTAACAAAAATATAATTCGTATCAATGGTAAAGGGTATGAATTAGGAAGTATTATTGTAGAGAGTAATGGAAAGTGCTATGTACCACAAGAAGCAATTCAACTATTTGTAAAGCATTCTCGTTAAAAAATTGCCAACCAGTTAAGCTAACTGGTGGCAATTTTTTGTGTTCATTCTAAATATAAGGGCTCGGATTGTTTTGTAAAGTTTTTCAGAGGAGACTTGTATAAATGTTAAAGGGGAATTATATTCTTTTCTTACATTAAAAAATTTCGTTTTGTAGAATAGAGAATTTATACATATAGTAAAGTCTAATGTATTATCAATTAATATTTACGAAAAATATATTAATACTTTAGAATTTCTTTAATTTTCATTATTTTTTATTTAAGGTTATCCGTTATATTTATAATGTGTTTATTTCAATTTATCGTATTGTAGCGCAGTTTCATATAATTAGAAAGCAATCCTCAAAATAAAATCTCCACTAGAGTAAATTTATTATTTTTTTGCGTTTTTTATTTACAAAAATTATTATGCCGCTAAGAAAACTGTAGTTTATTGAATTAGAGATATATTAGAATTTATTTGAAGAAAGAGAGAGGGAATAAAATGAATATAGTGCACTTACGTCCTAAACAGCGTTCTAAGTATCGAATTATGCTAGGGACGTGGTATTACTCTACAAAGAGGTATATTCAGTGGTTATCAGACGGAAAAACATATGCAAAAAGGTTCCAACAAGAAAAGCTACCTTGTACAGCAATTCAGCACCGAACGATATTACTCCGTAAGCTCAAAGATGTAGATATGTGGTATCAACAGAATAAGGTTGTTAATTTGAAAATTGCTGTTAAAAAACTAAATGGTATCGTCATTAGACCAGGAGAAACATTTTCTTACTGGCGTTTAATAGGTAAGCCTACGAGGAAAAAAGGGTATGTAGAAGGTATGGTATTACATTACGGATCTTTTCAAACAGGTATTGGAGGAGGTCTTTGTCAGCTTTCGAATTTAATATATTGGATGACTTTACATACACCACTGACAGTAACAGAACGATATCGTCATAGCTTTGATGTCTTTCCTGATTCTAGGCGAACTCAACCGTTTGGGAGTGGAGCAACTTGTTCCTATAACTATTTGGATTTACAAATTAAAAATGAAACGGACCAACCGTATCAACTTCATCTTTATATGACAGATGAATATTTAGTTGGTGAATGGAGAACAGTCTATCCGCAACTTTATCAATATGAAGTGTATGAGAAAGAACATTCAATTCAACCTGCATACTGGGGCGGTTATATACGACATAATGTGATTCAACGTAAAGTATATAATCAACAGAAACAGTTAATAGAAGATCAATATGTAACAGAGAATCACGCTATAATGATGTACGAACCACTATTAGCTTGTAATAATGAGAATAGTGAGTAATATGGTAATCCATAGATTAAATAGTATAGAAAATATTTAATTCTTATTTTTATTAAAAAAGTATGAATCCCAGATTTACTGGATTTTAATTGTAACTAAGAACATATAAAAGTTCACTGTTATTTATAGGAGAGTCTGTTTGTTTTTATATCTTATGTATTTCACCCTGCATAAAAAAATATTTCTCAACATTTTATTTGTTGAAAAAGATTGAATATTCGTATTATAACGAATATTATGTTGTTATCGGCAAAAAACGATAATTTGCAGACACTGGGGAGGAAATACATTGAAAAAGAAAAAGAAATTAAAACCATTAGCGGTATTAACAACAGCAGCAGTACTAAGTAGTACGTTTGCTTTTGGAGGTCACGCAGCTTATGCTGAGACACCAACATCATCTCTACCAATAGATGAGCACTTAATACCGGAGGAGCGTTTGGCAGAAGCGCTAAAACAACGGGGGGTAATTGATCAATCTGCATCACAAGCTGAGACGTCAAAGGCTGTCGAAAAATATGTTGAGAAAAAGAAAGGGGAAAACCCTGGGAAAGAAATCTTAACAGGAGATAGTCTTACACAAGAAGCTTCTGATTTTATGAAAAAAGTAAAAGATACAAAAATGAAGGAAAATGAACAGGCACAGCAGCCTGAAGTAGGCCCAGTAGCTGGACAAGGTGCAGCATTGAATCCAGGGAAATTAAATGGAAAAGTACCTACTACATCAGCGAAGCAAGAAGAATACAATGGAGCTGTTCGAAAAGATAAAGTACTTGTTTTACTTGTAGAATTTAGCGATTTTAAGCATAACAATATTGATCAAGAGCCAGGATACATGTATTCTAAGGACTTTAATCGTGAACATTATCAAAAAATGTTATTTGGTGATGAACCATTCACTTTATTTGATGGATCGAAGATTAACACATTTAAGCAATATTATGAAGAACAATCTGGTGGTAGCTATACAGTTGATGGGACTGTAACAGAGTGGCTTACTGTTCCAGGAAAAGCATCAGATTATGGTGCTGATGCGGGTACTGGGCATGATAACAAGGGGCCTTTAGGACCAAAAGATTTTGTGAAAGAAGCATTAAAAGCAGCGGTAGCAAAAGGAATCAATTTAGCAGACTATGACCAATTTGATCAATACGATCAAGATGGTGATGGAAATAAAAATGAGCCAGATGGCATTATTGATCATTTAATGGTTGTACATGCTGGCGTTGGTCAAGAAGCTGGCGGCGGTAAATTGAAAGATGATGCGATTTGGTCACATCGTTCAAAACTAGGTTCAAAACCATATGCAATTGATGGCACGAAATCTTCTGTTTCGAACTGGGGCGGAAAGATGGCTGCATATGATTATACAATCGAGCCTGAAGACGGAGCAGTTGGTGTGTTTGCACATGAGTATGGCCATGATTTAGGCTTACCAGATGAATATGATACAAAGTACTCAGGACAAGGTGAACCTGTTGAGTCATGGTCTATTATGAGTGGTGGTAGCTGGGCTGGAAAAATTGCAGGAACAGAGCCAACGAGTTTCTCGCCACAAAATAAAGAGTTTTTCCAAAAGAATATGAAGGGGAACTGGGCGAATATTCTTGAAGTAGATTATGACAAACTTAGCAAAGGAATCGGTGTTGCAACATATGTAGATCAAAGTACTACAAAATCTAAACGACCTGGAATTGTTCGTGTTAACTTGCCGGACAAAGATATAAAAAATATCGAATCGGCGTTTGGTAAGAAGTTCTATTACAGTACAAAAGGAAATGACATTCATACAACACTTGAGACACCAGTATTTGACTTAACAAATGCAAAGGATGCTAAGTTCGATTATAAGGCATTTTACGAACTTGAAGCGAAGTATGATTTCCTTGACGTATATGCGATTGCAGAAGATGGAACGAAGACACGCATTGATAGAATGGGCGAAAAAGATGTAAAAGGCGGCGCGGATACAACTGATGGTAAATGGGTTGATAAATCATACGATTTAAGCCAATTCAAAGGGAAAAAAGTAAAACTGCAATTTGAGTACTTAACAGATATTGCAGTAGCTTATAAAGGATTTGCGTTAGATAATGCAGCCTTAACTGTAGATGGAAAAGTTGTTTTCTCTGATGATGCAGAAGGTCAGCCAGCAATGACGTTAAAAGGCTTTACTGTGTCTAACGGATTTGAACAGAAAAAACATAATTACTATGTAGAGTGGAGAAATTACGCTGGTTCTGACACTGCGTTACAACATGCACGTGGCCCAGTATTTAATACAGGAATGGTTGTATGGTATGCGGATCAAAGCTTTACAGATAACTGGGTAGGCGTTCATCCAGGTGAAGGGTTCTTAGGAGTAGTAGATTCTCATCCAGAGGCAATTGTAGGGACATTAAACGGACAACCTACTGTGAAGAGCAGTACGCGTTATCAAATTGCCGATGCGGCATTCTCATTTGATCAAACACCAGCATGGAAAGTAAATTCACCAACACGCGGTATCTTTGATTATAAAGGATTACCAGGAGTGGCAAAATTTGATGATTCTAAGCAATACATCAACAGCGTTATTCCTGATGCAGGACGTAAGTTACCGAAGCTAGGACTGAAGTTTGAAGTAGTAGGCCAAGCTGAAGACAAGTCTGCAGGTGCAGTTTGGCTTCATCGATAAAATAAGGTAAAAAGAAGAGAAGCTGCGATAAGTCGGTGAAACTGACTGATTGCAGCTTTTTTCTTCTTGTGAAAAAACTCGCTGTTTTTTATGTACTTATTGGAAAAATATGAAGTTTTTTTGATACATAAAATGCTCCGTCTGTCCAATTATAGAAGCTATTTTGGACGTAAGAAATTTGTAAGTAATGAGTAAGAAAAAAGAGATTTTCATAGTATAAAATATTTATTATAGCTACTTTTAACACCTGATACTAATAGTGTGCTATAATATGAATTAGCAACAAAAAGGAAAGGAATTAGAACAATGACCTTAGAAAATACTAAAAATTTAAAAAAACAAGTTGCTCCTTTTGAAAAATCAACGATTAAAAAAAGTGTTTGGCAACTGATCAACACAATCGTGCCATTTATTATTTTATGGTACCTTGCTTATAAAAGTTTGTCAGTTTCTTATTGGTTAACATTAGTTCCAGCACTGTTAGCCGCTGGATTTATGACAAGGATTTTCATTATTTTTCATGATTGTACCCATTATTCATTCTTTAAAAGTCGACGTGCAAATAGAATAGTTGGAACGTGTATGGGTGTTTTAACATTATTCCCATTTGATCAGTGGGGGCATGAGCATTCTATTCACCACGCTACGAGTGGTAATTTGGATAAGAGGGGTACAGGGGATATTTGGACGCTTACAGTAGATGAATATGTAGCAGCACCATTTAGACTCCGTTTAGCATATCGTTTATATCGCAATCCATTCGTTATGTTTGGGTTAGGCCCAATTTATGTTTTCCTGCTTAAAAATAGATTTAACCGAAAAGGTGCTAGAAAAAAAGAACGTATGAACACTTATTTAACAAATATTTTAATCGTTGCTGTAGTAGCTATACTTTGCTGGGCGATTGGGTGGCAATCGTTTCTGTTAGTACATGGTACTATATTCTTAATAGCAGGTTCAGTAGGGATTTGGCTGTTTTACGTACAGCACACATTTGAGGATTCTTATTTTGAAGAGGATAAAGATTGGGAATATGTGAAAGCGGCAGTGGAAGGAAGTTCTTTTTATAAGCTTCCCAAAATTTTGCAATTTCTAACGGGTAATATTGGATTCCATCATGTTCACCATTTAAGCCCAAGAGTACCTAACTATAAACTAGAAGAGGCACACAATAATACGCTTCCTTTAAAAAATGTACCAACGATTACGCTTGCTACAAGCTTACAATCACTACGTTTCCGTCTTTGGGATGAGAAAAGTAACAATTTTGTTAGCTTTAAAGATGTCAAAAATATAATTAAAAATAATGTTTCTGTTCGGGTGAAATCTGAACTATAATTGCATCGTATATAAAACTCCCCTTAATCATTTTCGATTTAAGGGGAGTTTTTGTTTAAAGAGTAGATGCCAGATAAGAAGAAAAATTAAATGATTCAAATTATAATTGAAGCAGATTAGGAATTGCTCGTACGTAAGTACAAATATAAGGTGACAGTAAATACATTATGTTAATAAGTGGAGTTGTCATGAATTCTCCATTATGATAACTGTTCATAAATCCGACGAAAATTAATAGCAAAAGGGGGATAGTACAACATTATATCTAAAAATAAGAAAAGACTTGAATGGAAATTTCATTCATTTTTCTTGGTGTTCCGCATTCCATACACTTAAATAAGATGCATATTCTAATTCATCTGGATTCTCATGTAACATAGAAATGAATTCTAATTTATTTCCATCACAATCTAGAAAGTATACACTTGCAGCGGGCATCCACCTTTGGACAATTGGCTCTTGATTTCCTTTTCCTTGACTTCCTATCACTTCTATTCCACGTTCCTCTAACCAAGATTTAGAAGTCATTAAAGATTCTAAATTTACACCAAAAGCAAAATGTCTCGGCTCAAAGTCTTCGATATTATTTACTTCCCATAGTCCAAGCATTTGTTTTTTATTTTCTCCGACCCAAAAGAAAGCCACTCTTCTTTTGGAGAGTTTTCTTGCTAACGTTAATCCTAGCTTGTTTTGATAGAAATTTATCGCTTTTTCTAAATTTTTTACATGTAAATGAGTTTCGTATATGTTCTGTATTATTATGATCATTCCTTTCTTTATTGGTAACTACCAATTGAATAGTGAATGTAATTCTAAAGTTGAAATATGTATAAGCCTAGTAATGTACATCTATATCCGATATACCTACTTACTATTATATTGAAATTGAAATAAGATAAATCCAACTGAGGTAGCAAGTTTAAATGAATATTCTACTACTTTTGTAGGAGAGGGGATATATTCATTAAATTCAGATGAAATCATATTAAAATAATGAAAAACACTATTCTTTTCGTAAGAATAGCATCTTTTTTAATGTTCTTAAGTTGATGGCCATAGGGCAGAATTTGAAAAATGCGAAATTACAAAGCTAAGAATTTTAACTCCACAAAAAAATCGATTTCCTGTGGAGTTAAAGGAATCGACTTTTTATTTACCTTGTTGTATTAACGCGGCTGTTAACTTAATAGTAGATAAGTATAATCACCTATTTCTCCCAAAGTTCAATCAATCGACCTTCAGGATCCTTAATCCAAATAAACTTTCCAAATTCACTCATTTCTTCTTTCTTTTCAAGAGGTACACCAATATTCTCAAGATGCTTTATAGTCTTGTTTAGATTATATACTTGGAAATTTAACATTACTTGTTGTTCTGTTGGAAAATAATTGTCATTCTCAGTAAAGAAAGAAAAGATGGTCTCATTTCCTAACTGGGGTTTAATCACAGTCCCATTCCAATCTTCTATATCAAGTTTCAACACTTCACTGTACCATTTTTTTATAACATCAAGATTCTTAGTTCTCCAAAATATTCCTCCGAAACCTTTTATCATCGTATCTAACTCCTGTCTGTCTTTAAATATATATTAAATATATCAAAACAAAACAGTAATAGTAAGCTGAATCATCAACTTATGAACAGTAAAAATCATAATTGCTAGTATTGTAGCATTTACTACATTAACACTTTCAACATCATCATTGGCAAAACTTGAAATCTGGGGGGAAGGTATTGAAATGCTCACTTTTCAACCCATAGTTCATCTGAGAAATTCAGAACTTAAAGTGTTATAAATAATCCTTTCAATAGTAGGGAGAAATGAAAGAAGGAACGATAAAAGACCATACATGAAGTGAAGCGCCACGTGTGGTCTTTTATGTATCGTCAAATATTACATAGTCTCGCTAATTTTACTTTCACTATGAGTGTTAGTAGATATTCTTTTCTTAACTTTAAAGTGATAGTAGGTATAGCAAAAGATGATAAATGGTACAGTGCAATAGATTCCAAGTCGTTGTTCTGGGATAAAAATAAGACTGATTAATATAATGCCATACAATCCAAAACCAAGAATTGGTACGAGTGGATAAAGTGGTGTTTTAAATTTTAAGTCTTCTAATTTTCCACCGTCTGCTAAATAATGTTTGCGGAAAAAGAATTGAGAAACACAAATTGACATCCAAACAATAATGGTAATGACTCCGGAAATTGAAATGAGCCATAAGTAAACCGTTTCAGCAGCTACTACGCTTGTCAAAAGAGAAAAAGCAGAAATAGCTATCGTCATGATTAAAGCGTTGAGAGGAATCCCACGTGATGATAATTTCTTTAAAAAGGCTGGAGCCATTTCGTTTTTTGATAAAGACCAAAGCATTCGAGTAGCAGCGTATAGTCCTGAGTTTGCAACAGAAAGAACAGCAGTAAGAATAACAAAGTTCATAATATCAGCTGCATATGGAATACCGATATTATCAAAAACAGCAACGAATGGGCTCTTTGTTAATCCAGCTTCTTCCCAAGGAATTAAAGCAACAAGAACAAAGATTGCTAAGACGAAGAAAAACATCGTGCGCCATATAATATTTCTAATAGAACGAGGTAAAGTTTTTGCTGGATCTTCACTTTCACCTGCTGCGATTCCAACAAGTTCTGTACCTTGGAAGGAATAGTTGACTGTAACCATTGTTAAAAGAATAGCGGCAAGTCCATTTGGGAATAAACCACCATGATTTACGAAATTTGATAATAGCGGAGCTGGTTCGTCGCCTTTTAAATCAATAAAACCGAACATAGCGGCGCCGCCAAGAATAATGAAAGCGATAATGGCAGATACTTTTATACTTGAAAACCAAAATTCTGTTTCTGCATAACTACGAGCAGATAATGCGTTAATAGTGAAGATTGTAACGCCAAATATTAAACACCAAACCCAAACAGGAATATCAGGAAACCAGCGCTGCATTGTAATGCCGGCAGTTGTAAATTCAAGACCGGTCGTATTCGCCCAGCTTAACCAATACAACCATCCGATTGTAAAGCCAGTTGCAGGATTGATGAACTTAGTGGCATATTCCTGGAAAGAACCTGAAACAGGCATGGCTACAGCAAGTTCACCAAGACATAGCATAACGAAATACATTAATAATCCACCGGCCATAAAGGCAAGTACGGATCCGCCAGGTCCAGCTTGACTTATAATAAAGCCAGATCCGTTAAATAACCCCGTTCCAATCACACCACCGAGTGCAATCATGAATAAGTGTCTACTTTTCATCGTCCGTTTTAATTCATTGTTTGTATTGCTTACTTGCGCCATTGTTTTCCTCACTTTCATAGTTGATAGAATAAAGTTTGGTGTTTTTCCGTATTATGGAATGTATTCCGTGATGTGAAATCTTGTTATAATTTTCAGATAATTAAAAAGAAAAGTCAATATTTTTTTGTTTGCGTTTTCAATTTGTTATTAGTGATATGTTTTTATTGTTAGAAAATTAAATAAATAGATTGATTTCATTTCGAATATTTGCTAAATTGATAGTTAATTAAACGTACTAACATATTACGAGTAAAGTTGAGGCGAGTTATGGTACAGTCCATTGATCGAGCGGTAAGTATTATTAAATTATTGAATTCTACAAATGAAAAAGAGTATTGGGCTATTTCTGATATAGCTGATGGAACACATCTCCCGGTTAGTACAGTACATAGATTACTTAACTCTCTAATGGAGCATGGGTTAGTTACACAAATTACAGAGACAAAACAGTACAAAATTGGACCAATGTGGATGGAAATAGGGTTGCGTCAATTGGAGAAGGTAGACTATAGATCTGTTGCAAGAGAAGTGATGAAACGTTTGGCTTCTGAAGTGGAAGAAAGTGTCTATTTGAATATTCCAAACGGAACACATTCTATTATCATTGAAAGAATTGATAGTCCTTTAAAAATTCGAGTTATCGATAATCTAGGAGAACAAATTCCACTTTCAATTGGTGCTGCAAATAAAACGATGCTTGCCAATATGAAAACGAATGAAATGGAACATATTGTAGAGTATTTACTTCCTTCATTACCAGAACAAAAGCAAATTCTTCTTAATCAAATAAAGCAAATAAAAAATGAAGGATATGCTGTCAGTTATGGTGAAAAAACAGAAGGGACAGCTTCAGTAGCTGCACCTATTATCGGATTTAATCATAAAGTAGTAGGAGCATTAAGTGTTGGGTTAATTAGTCATCGTATTAATGATGATCGACTATCTTTTCTTATTAGCAAGGTAAAACAAGCGGCTCATGAAATATCAATAAAAATCGGCAGTACATCAGAACTATAATTTTGATAGCTGTCGTCATTTTTTATTCATATAATGGAATTAGTTTTCATAATGCGGAAAATAGGGGGATTTATATGTCAAAGTGGCAATCAAAAGAACAATTGGTTCAATTATTAAGCAGTCTTGTTGAAATTCCTAGTATTACCGGTTCAGAAGCTGAAGTAATATTGCCAGACTTTGTTGTGGAACAATTATCTGACTTACAGTATTTCAAACAAAAACCGCACCATTTGCAAAAAAATCCGACAGGGGACGGACGATATTTTGTTACAGCACTAGTAAAGAAAAGCGATAGTACAAAAAATACTGTAATTCTAGTAAGTCACTTTGATGTTGTAGATGTACAAGATTACGGAATGTGGAAAGAAGATGCATTTAATCCTAAAAAGTTAACATCTATGTTTTATTCTCATAAAGATGAACTTCCAGACCATGTACGTGAAGATATAGAACATGGAGAATGGCTGTTTGGTAGAGGAACAATGGATATGAAATGCGGCCTCGCATTACAAATGGCAATGATTGAGCAAGCTTGCGAAGAAAGATTTGATGGGAATGTTCTTTTATTGGCTGTACCAGATGAAGAAGTAAATTCTGTAGGGATGAGGGCCGCTGTTCCGAGACTGTTAGATTTAGCAAGAGAGCATAACTTAGATTATAAAACGGTCTTAAACTCAGAGCCTATGTTTTCAAGACATCCTGGTGACCAAAATAAGTATATTTACACTGGCTCTATTGGTAAAGTGTTACCTGGTTTTCTTTGCTACGGAAAAGAGACACATGTAGGTGAACCTTTTGCAGGGTTAAATGGGAGTTATATGGCTTCATTAATAACAGCAGAATTAGAGTTAAACACAGACCTTTGTGATATTGTAGAAGGGGAAGCGAGTCCTCCGCCAACTAACTTACTTCAAAGGGACTTAAAAGAGGATTATTCTGTACAAATTCCGCATCGTGCAGTTACATTATTTAATTTGTTTTTATTAGAAAAATCAATGACAGATGTAGTTGCATTGTTACGTCAAAAAGTAACGAAAGTAGCAGAGAAAATAGAAGAGTCGTATGAAAAACATGCATATCGTTTTTCTAAATATAATCCATTTATACCACCTAATCTCAAAGTAAATGTATTAACTTATGAAGAGCTTATCACATATGCAATTGAGCAACATGGACGAGAAAAAATAAATCATATTCAATCTAATATTATAAAAAATAGAGGAGATAAAGATGATCGTGCGGTAACCATTGATTTAGTAGATAAATTAGCGATTTTATGTAAAGAAAAGGCACCGATGATTGTACTTTTCTTCGCTCCGCCGTACTATCCAGCTGTGAGTTCACGCAACAATCCTTTAATAAAAGAGGTAGTTGTAGAAATGGAAAAGTATGCACACTACAATCATAAAATTACATTTGAAAACCAAAATTATTTTGGGGGGATTTCAGATTTAAGTTATGTAGGCTTGCAGTATCCACTGGATTCAATGAGTTCGCTTGTAGACAATATGCCATTATGGGATCAAGGTTATTCAATTCCGCTTCAGGAATTAGAAGAGTTTGATGTTCCAGTATTAAATATGGGGCCGGTAGGAAAAGATGCACATCAATGGACAGAACGTCTAGATGTAAACTACGCATTTGAAACGCTATTAGATATGTTACCGAAATGCATTGAAAAATTATTAGTTTCTAATAAAATTACACAATCATAGTAGGGAATAGGTAAGGGATAAAACAGAACCTGTAAAGAAGATTCGAATGAAATTATTTTAATATAATTAAAACTGAAACGGCCAAACTCAAGTATATATGAGTTTGGCCGTTTATCATGTAGTGAATTTCTAATTAAATTCATATGAATTCATAGCTAACGCGATCTCTTTTACAGTTTTACTTTTTAGTTTGACCAGATAGTTCAACAGACTTTTGCGTACAACGCTGCATAGCTGAAATAATCGCTGTTCTCAGTCCTTTTTCCTCTAATGTTGCTACAGCTTCTATTGTCGTTCCGCCAGGAGAACAAACCATATCTTTCAATTCACCTGGATGTATTCCTGTTTCTAGTACCATTTTTGCAGAGCCTAACACAGCTTGAGCAGCGAATTTATATGCTTGATTTCTTGGCATACCATCTAGTACAGCAGCATCTGCCATCGCTTCTATAATCATATATACATAAGCTGGTGAAGAACCACTTACGGATGTGACAACATCCATTAATTTTTCACTTACGATCTCTGTTTGACCAAAACTATTGAAAATGTTTAGTACATCTTCTAAATCTTTTTCTGTCACCATTTCATTCGGGCATAATGCAGACATTCCTTCTCCAACAAGAGCAGGAGTATTAGGCATTACCCTTACAACCTTTACTTTTTTATTAAAGGCATTTTCAGTACTTTCAATACTTTTCCCAGCAGCGATCGTAACGATGATAGCATCGTTTTTGATTACTTCTTTTATTTCATTAATTATTGACGCGTATAGGTCTGGTTTGATTGATAAAATTAAAATATCAGCATTTTTAGCTACTTCATTGTTGTCGGTAGTTGTAGTTAGCCCATATTTTTCACTAGCATTTTTTAAATTAGCAGTGTTTAAATCTGAACAAATAATTTGATTTGAAGACACTATATTTTTGTTTATCATTCCGCCAATCATAGCCATTCCCATATTTCCGCAACCGATGAATCCAATTTGTTTATCCATAATAACTCAATTTTGCTCCTTTTATAATCAATTATATCGGTTTGATATTATTTTCTTAGAATAAGAATAACATCCCTGTGCAATATAAAGAAACATTCTAAGAGAATATATTCCTTTTTGCAACACTAAAAGATAAAAATTAATTATATTCGACATTATGTAAATATATACACTATAATGTAAGGTTTTATGTTTATGAATATGAGTTAAACTTATATCATTTTGTATTTTCATTCAGTAGGGAGATAATTTCATACAAATAACTTGCGGCTCTATTTATTTTTAAAAATACCTCTTGACACCGAATCGAACTATATCGCATAATATAAAAAAATTAGATTGAAAATCGTTGAAGGGAACTAGTACATATGTCTTCTTGCGAAAGAGAGTGGAATTCACCGGCTGAAAGATTCCTCGTATAGAATATATCGAACCTATCCCTGAGTCTTAAATGAAAGTTTAGGCGTTCGCCTGCGTTATAGGCACCAAGTGGATATCTATGTATATCAATTAAGGTGGTACCGCGGAACAATGACCGTTTCGTCCTTTTTATTTTATTAAGGGCGAAGTGGTCATTTTTATTTTGCTCTTAAATACTTCATTGCAGCATTGATGAGAATAGATATAGTTACAAAGTGAATGAAGTGTAATTTATAAAAAACTTTGATTTTAGATTTGGGGGATAAAAAAGTGAAAAAACAACGAGTTGTTGTAAAGATTGGAAGTAGTTCCTTGGCAGATAGTCACGGAGGCATCTCTACAGAACAGCTTTCAGATCACGTTGCCGCATTGGCTCGGTTGAAAGAAGATGGGCACGAGGTTGTGTTAATTACATCTGGAGCCGTCGCTGCAGGTTTTTCAGCGCTAGGATATCCTAGCAGACCTGTAACGATTAAAGGGAAACAGGCTGCAGCAGCTGTCGGACAAAGTTTGTTAATGCAGGCGTACACCGAGGAATTCCGTAAATATGGCATCGTTACTGCGCAACTTTTGCTGACGAGAAGTGATTTTTCTAGAAAAGAACAATATAGTAATGCTTACGCTACGTTAGGAGAATTATTAAACCGCTCCGCTCTTCCAATTATTAATGAAAATGATTCCATCTCCTTAGAGGAGCTGACGTTCGGTGATAATGATATGCTGTCAGCTTTAGTAAGCGGGCTTGTTTCGGCGGATATGCTTATGATCTTTACGGATGTGAACGGGTTATATGACAAAAATCCTCAGAAAAATGCGGATGCAAAAAAATATTATTTTCTTCCTGAAGTTACGGAAGAAATTTCTTCTCTTGCAGGAGATGCTGGCTCAAAACTTGGGACTGGCGGTATGAAATCAAAAATCGATGCTGCAAAGACAGCGCTCTCTCTTGGTGTGAGTGTATTTATCGGAACAGGACGTGGACAGGAAAAGTTTGTAGATGTTTTGAAGGGTAAGGGTGATGGAACGTATGTTGGTAATGCTCCTCAAAAAGAAATGAAGATGAACAAGCAATGGATTGCCTTACATTCGCTTGTTAGCGGACAAATTGAAGTAGATGCTGGGGCAGCTACTGCCATCATTCAGCATGGTAAGAGTTTACTTCCAGCTGGTGTTACGAATGTATTAGGATTTTTCCAAGTGGGTGAAGTTGTAGAGGTTGTAACGCAACAAGGGCGCGTAATAGGAAAAGGACAATGCACATATAGTGCAGAGGAACTAAGAGATGTAAAAGGTATGCAAAGCCAAGATATTCAAGTAAGAGGCGAGAGACATAGTTATGAAGTCATCCATAGGGATCATTGGGTTTCACTTTAAAAAGGAGGAAATAAAAATGAATGAAGTGTTGGCAAAGGGGATAAAAGCAAAAGAGGTTGCTAGAGAGCTTGTGCTTAAATCTACAGAGCAAAAAAATGAAGCACTTTCCGCAATAGCTGATCAGTTAATATTAGAAACAGCTTATATTTTAGAAGAAAACAAGAGGGATATTGAAGAAGGTAAGGCAAAAGGATTTTCTGATTCACTCCTTGATCGTCTTCTGCTAACTGAAAATCGTATTATTGATATGACAGAGGGGATTAAGCAGCTAATTGAATTACGTGATCCTGTAGGAGAATGTGTAAGTGCATGGGAAAGGCCAAATGGACTATCTATTCAGGAGATGCGCGTACCACTTGGTGTTATAGGCATGATTTATGAGGCAAGACCGAATGTAACAGTGGATGCAGCTACAATTTGTTTGAAGACAGGAAACGCAGTCATATTACGTGGTAGTTCTTCTGCTATTCATTCTAATAAGGCCATCGTTGCCGTTATTCACAGAGCGCTCAAACTAACAAGCTTACCTCAAGAAAGCGTACAGCTTATAGAAGATACAACGCGAAATAGCGCGAAGCAGTTGTTTACAATGAAGGATTATCTAGACGTTCTTATTCCAAGAGGTGGCAAACAATTAATCGATACTGTTGTGAGAGAAGCGTCTGTTCCAGTACTTGAAACAGGTGCGGGAAATTGTCATATATTCATTGATGAAACAGCAGATAAACAAATGGCGTTTAATATTATTATAAATGCAAAAACACAGCGTCCATCTGTATGTAATGCAATTGAGACGATTGTACTTCATGAGAATTGGGCAGAGCAATATGGTAGCGAGTTGTTTTCTTCCTTGAAGGAAAGAGGAGTGGAGCTACGTGGTGATAATAAAGCAGTGGCGATTGATTCTTCTATCTTACTTGCGACAGAAGAAGACTGGGAAACTGAGTTTTTATCTCTCACACTAGCAGTGAAAGTGGTTTCCACTGTTGAAGAAGCGATTCATCATATAAATACGTATGGATCTATGCATTCTGAAGCAATTATTACTGAAAACGAGGAAAACGTCAGCAAGTTTTTTACTTCTGTAGATGCCGCGGCACTTTATCATAATGCATCGACTCGTTTTACAGATGGATCCGAATTTGGATTCGGAGCGGAAATTGGTATCAGTACGCAAAAATTACACGTAAGAGGACCAATGGGGCTTCCAGCATTAACTTCCACAAAATATGTAATTCGTGGAAATGGACAAATTCGGAGCTAAGAATAACAAAAGACATCCAATTTAATTGAGATGTCTTTTGTTATTATAATATCCATTTACCATACAAAAAGCCCTACAAGCATAGCGCTTAATAAAGAAACAGCCATCCCGCTAACAAGAAGCTTCCAAACATTTTTACCGATGACTGATGATTTTTCCCCGCCAAATAATGAATTGTAAGTTCCGTAAATCATACCTACTGTACTAAAGTTAGCAAAAGAAGCTAGAAATGTTGTTGCAACCGCAACCGTATGCGGTTGTAGCGACTTTAAGTTTGATTTTAAATCCATCATTGCAACAAATTCATTCGTCGTTATTTTGATCCCCATTAATTCAGCTACATACATAGCATCACTGCCTGATAAACCGAGTAAAAATGCAAAAGGACTAAAGATAATGGAGAAGATTTTTTGGATTGTTAACCCCGTTACAAAAAATCCTAAAATCCCATTTAAACATGCTGTTAAAGCTACATAACCAATTACCATAGCTAAAATAACGATAACCATATTCATCCCAACTAACATACTGTTTGAAATAGTAGAAAAGAAATCCTTTTTTTCATGTTTTGAAGGTGTGTAAACAACGTCTTCTTCTTTCGAAACTTCCACAGGATTTAATACATTGGCTAAAATTAATGCGTTAATACAGTTTAATGGGATTGCGCTGAAAATATATGTTGCTGGAACCATTGATAAATAAGCACCAAGAATGGATCCGCTAACGCTACTCATACTCATAATTCCAAAAGTTAATAATCGATTTTCTTTTAAAACAGATAATTGATCCCGAACAACCGCAAGTGCTTCGGTGTTTCCTAAAAACATCATTTGAATCGAAAAGAAACTTTCTAACTTTGGTAAACGAGAAATCTTTGAAATAACTGCACCTACTTTATCAATAATCCAAGTTAAGATTCCGAAATAAGAAAGAATATCGAAAAAAGTAATAACAAAAATGATAGGAAGTAACGCACTAAAGAAGAAATCAATGTGCTGACTTTCCATAGCTGAAGGAAATGCAAATCGAATACCTTCATTCGCACATGCTAGTAGCCAACTGAAAAATGACGCAATTTTATTAATGATAATACTGCCGAGCTTTGTGCCTAACATAAACCACGTAATAAAAAGCTCCAATAGGATGAGAATTACAATTGGTCTCCATTTTATATGTTTTTTATTAGGCGAACATAAGAAAATGATTAATATGACAACGAAAATCCCTAACATATTCAATATGAAATACATGTCAACAACTCCTTGAGAGTTATTATTTGTATATAAAAAAGCATCTATTCTTCCAAATTTGGATTATGATTAGAAGTTATGAAGCATGTAAGTTATGTTAGGAATCAATGTATTTTAATTTGCTTTATTTTGAGCAATCGTAGTAATTATCGAACAATTAGCTGTTTTCAATTGTTTTGTTGGATATTAAACGTATGCGATTTTAAACATCGTTTATTCCGGATTAACGAGCAGTAAGATTTTTACCTCAAAATTCAAGGAAAGCAAAGAAGTGAGGTGGGGATGGGCTGCCCGCAAAATCCCGATTGGTAAGAGCTGATTAAAATTTCACTTTATAAATAAGAACGGTGAGTTGGCCATGAACCTTGAAGTTTCCGAAGCTGTATAATTTGTCCTGTATGATAAGCATCATGCAAAAGGATATTCATATATTGTTGCCAAACTGGTAGAGAAGGACTTAGTTGATCTAGTTCTGCTTCTTGAAGGGCGGTTAATGAAGATTGTAAGGCATCATGTACTTGAAGCGTTCGCTTTACGGTTTGCTGCCAAGCGGCATCATCATTAGGTCCACCTTGGATAAACGTCTCATCATTATTTTGTGGAGCAACAAATGTGTCGTCTTCATGTAAGCGGGAAAGTAGGCGTTCTTTAAAGATTAATAAATGGTTCACATTTTCCCAAATCGTATTACTGGCAGCACCTTCTGGTTGCCAACATGCTTGTTCAACCGTAAGATTCTTTAACGCTTCTGATATTGGTGGGTACCATTCTTCTTCGTAAAAAACTTGTTGGACTCCATTTTGCAACATTTCTTTTCTTCCCATTCGTATAGCCTCCTGTTCATTTTTCTTCATAAAACCAATGCTCTTTTCTCTTCAATAAACCTTTTCTATAGTTGCACAAGAGGGTGAAAGACAACTTATAACAGAGCCATTAAAAAACTTCTTTTTAATATGATACTTAATAATCAAGGCTTTAATTAAGTCAGAATGAAAAAGAGTATAAACCTTTCTCTATTTGCTCATTGATTAGAGTTTTTTTGAAGTCGCAAAATAATTCTAAAAATATAGAAGGTTAAATTCGATAAAAATAGAATTTAATATATAGCAAACAAGGAGGGGATAAAAATGGAGGTCTATCACATAACGAGTAGAAAGAGGGAAACTTATAACGTTCAAGTGAAATATTCGATACTTTTCGAATGTGCGCTTGGCATTGCAGCAATTACTCATAAGAGGTTAATTGATACACTTGAAAAGAGTCAAAATGAATGGGAAGAAATTAAGAAATCATTAACAGAAGAAATGAGAGAGCACTTACAATTTGTCGAAGAAAATAATACGTGGAAAGCATTGCTTCAGTTGTTGTATGAAGAAGACATACAGGGTGTATCGCAGTTTCATGCTAAAATCGATTCACTTTCAGAAGAAGATTTGAAGTATACATGCTTACCGTTTTTAGGGGAGAAATATGAGAAAAAAAGACGTTTAGCCGCAAGTAGAGATGGAACTGCAATACATGAGCTAAAGGAATTAACACATGATCATCATTTTTTCTCTACGTACATTCGCTTTATATGTGATGTAGATGTACAAGTGCTGAAATCTCATTTAATCGCTGTAATGACAGGGTGGTATGAGAGTGTAATTAAGAGTGAGGAAGAAGAAATACTTTCTATATTAAAACGAGATTATGAAGCAAAAAATGAAATGAATAAAAAGATGAAGCCGGAAGAGTTTGTCGAGTGGGCGACTGGCGGAGTGAACTATATGCCAGAGCCAAGTGTTCATCACGTACTTCTTATTCCGCAAATGACGTACAGACCGTGGAATATTGAAGCAGATATTGATGATACGAAAGTATTTCATTATCCAGTTGCGAATGAAAGTATTCATCCTGAAGATCCGTATGAACCGAATTATTTTTTAGTTCAAAAACATAAGGCTCTTGGAGATGAAGCGAGATTGCGAATTGTAAAAATGTTGTTTGAAAAAGAACGTACATTACAGGAAATAACGGAAAGATTGCAACTCGGTAAATCGACTGTACACCATCATTTGAAATTGTTACGTGCAGCGAAGTTAGTTGATATACATGACGGAAAATATGTATTAAGAAAGAAAGCAGTACAGTCTTTAGCGAAAGAATTAGATATGTTTTTGAATAGATAATTAACAACGAGAATGTACATAAAGGGAGGAATATAAAAGAAAAGTTGGTGTGTGAAATTGAAAAATATATTGAAAAATCGTTCGTTCTTTTTTATGTGGATTGGTAGTGCAATCTCTGAATTAGGAGGGGCTTTCGGAACGTTATGTAATTCAATTCTAGTATATGAGTTAACAGGATCAGAAATGGCTTTAAGTAGTATGTGGTTATTATATTTCATCCCATCACTCATACTGCAATTAATCAGCGGCCCATTTATTGATAAATGGAGCCGGAAGTGGATTATGATTTTTTCACAATGGATACGAGCGTCCGTATTTTTATTACCTTTGGTGATGCTAGTTTCGGGTAGTATAGAAGTTTGGCACATTTATGTTGTTCAAATTGTAGTGGGACTTATTACACCACTTTATACACCTGCAAGTCAAGCAATTACACCGAGCATTGTAGGGAAAGAACAACTTCAAGATGCAAATGCGTACATTGATGGAATGACTCGCCTTATGATGTTTCTTGCGCCAGTATTAGGCGGAGTAGTCATTCATTTCATTGGAACAGAACTTACATTATCTTTCGTATGCATTTGTTTATTTGTTAGTGGTGCTTTCTTACTTTATATAAAAGAAAATAGAACGTCGCAACCTATTCGGAAAACGCGGCTTGGACAGTTTCTTCACGGTTTTACATATTTTTTTACAAAACCAATCATCGTTTGGCTCGGTATATTTCTTACTTTCGTGCAATTTGGAGTTGGGGTAACGATGGTTACAAATCTTCCTTATATAAAAGACGAGCTGTCAGCGGGATATGCGGAATTTGGTTATTTTATGGCCGGATTCCCACTTGGCTATGTAGTTGGATCTATACTAGTCGGAAAAGTAACATATAAAAGCAGGCGTATACTTATGCTTGGAGGATTGTTTATCGGGGGACTCACATACATTTCGCTAGGTTTTAACCACAGTATTGTAATGGCGGTAATAATTGAAATAGTTGCAGGTGTTTGTATTGCATTTTTCAATGTTTATAACACAACGATATGCCAACAATCAGTTCCGAACAATATGATAGGACAAATATTTTCGGTGCGATTATTTTTCATACGATCCGCTATGCCGTTAGGTGTGTTAGTAGGGGGCATATTGAGTGAAATGTGGGGAGTAAGAGCACTATACTTTATTATCGGTTCAATTATATGTGTCACTTCTTTAATCGGAATCTTACTCCCATATTTCAAATTTTTAGATGAGGCGATAGAAGAGAAAACAGCATAATTCGAAAAATTTAAACTTTATAATTGAAAATAATTATCATAATCAACTATAATAGTAGTATTCGTATTACAATGAAGGAGTGGGATATATGTTTATCGAAACGAAAACATTTACAGTAAAAGAAGGTACATCAAATATAGTTGTAGAACGTTTTACTGGAGAAGGTATTATTGAAAAATTTGAAGGCTTTATTGACTTAAGTGTTCTTGTGAAAAAAGTAAGACGCGGCGACGAAGAAGTAGTCGTTATGATTCGCTGGGAATCTGAAGAAGCATGGAAAAACTGGGAAACAAGTGAAGAACACTTAGCTGGACATAGAGCGGGCCGTGGTAAACCAAAACCAGATCATATCATTAATGTGGATCACGCAGTTTATTATGTGAAATCATCAAAAGCGGCTTATCAGCAGTCGTAATATACAAGCAGAGGATACATGTTGTAGAAGCAATCATGTATCCTCTTTTTTATTACTGGGGGGATGGGAATGATAGAAAAACTTGCATTCATTACATATGAACAACATAAAAAATTAGTGCAAACAATAGTAGCGGAAGTCTTATCTATGGAAAAGGTAAATGGATTCATGCTAATTGGATCTGTTGCAAGAGGCGATGCATATCCTGAATCTGATTTAGACTTCTATATTCTTTTAGAAGACGGACAAAAGAAGAAATTTCATTCTGAAATGAGAGAAGATATTTTAGTTGAATATAAGGGTGCAGATTTTAATCAAATTCAAGTAAACTTTAAAAACAATCCGATGGAACTATACTCATTTCTAGAAGGGAAAATTTTGTTTGATAAAAGCGGTGAGTTAAAAAAGTTAAAGGAAATAGCTACATATGAATTTGAAAACTATCGTGTTTCAAGTGACAAAATGAAGGGCATTTCTCATTGGTTGCATAGTTCGCTTATTAAAATTCAATCTGCTTTAAAAGCAAATGATGAGTTAAAAGCTTCATACTTAGTTCATACGTCAACTTGGACATTGTTAGAAGGGATATGGGCTATTAATAATAAGCCAGTACCGCCAGCGGGATCTGCTTTAAGGTATATTCAAACGTTGCCGAATAAGCCAATTCATTTAGATGAGTTACTTAATAAGCTATTTTTAGGTGATACAACAGAGCGCATCCCTTCAGCAATTTTCCTGGTTGAGTGGGTTCTACACAATCTGGAAAATAAATAATGAGACTATTTTATATAGGTACATTAATATTTCACGTCGAACGGTTTATATAATTGCAGTCATAAAAAACGTTCTAGGCTATGGAGAAAAGTATTAGACTTATAAAGCATAGTCTTAGACGGAACGCTTGAATATCTTACCTTGCATATTTAAGTGTTATGAAAATGAGTCTACATACCCTCTGCTTAAAAGGAGATGAGTGAATGAAGTTAAATCATTTGAATTTATGTGTTGATGATTTATCAGAAGCGAGACATTTCTTTGAAACATTTTTTGATTTTCAATTTTTGGAGCAAAAGGGAAAGGCACTAGTAGTGATGAGTGATGAAAGTGGATTTATACTTGTGCTGAGCGATCCAAAAGCATTTAAGGGAAATAAGGAAGTTATGTATCCTGAAGCTTTTCATATTGGTTTTTTAGTGGATACTTCAAATGAAGTTGATCAAGCGTATAATCGTTTAGTAGCAGGCGGCATTGAAATAGATAAGGAACCTTATTCGATGCGAGGTAGTAGTTATGGTTTTTATTTTACAGTATTTAATGGCTTATTAATTGAAGTGTCTTGTCTTGATTATAGAGAAGGTAAGAAAGTTTCAAAGCTTAATAGTAATCATCAAGAGTAATCATTTGAAGGTGTATAGAATTTAAGTATGTATCATATTAGAAGACGGATTAAGAAAGTTTCACTGTAAAGTAAAAAAGACAGACTAATAAATAGTCTGTCTTTTCACATTAATTCTTCACATCATCATAAAGTTCAAGCGCCTCTTTCACATTCAATCCATTCTTCACAATGCCATGTATCGCTTGAATCATCGCAGCTGGGTGCTCGGATTGCCATATGTTTCGGCCCATGTCTACTCCAATTGCGCCTTCTTGCAGCGCATTGTACGTAATGTTTAATGCGTCTTCAATTGAATCTAGTTTTGGGCCACCTGCGATGACGACTGGGGCAGGGCATGTGCTCGTTATTTTTTCGAATCCTTCGCAGTAATACGTTTTAATAATATCAGCACCCATTTCAACACATACGCGGGAAGCAAGTGCTAGAAAGCGAGCTTCACGTTTTTGTAATTCTTTTGCGACTGCGGTAATGCCGAGTACGGGTAGGCCGTAATCGTGAGCTTCAGAGACTACATTTGCGAGATTCGAAACAGTTTGTGTTTCATAGTCTGATCCGACAAAAACAGAAACGCCAACGCCAATTGCGTTTTGCTTCACTGCTTCTTTTACAGGTGTAACAATTGTTTCATTCGCTAAATCTTTACCGACGACAGTAGCGCCGCCAGATACACGCATAACCATCGGTGTGCTGCAGTTTTCAGGAATACAGGAGCTAAGTACACCACGCGTTAAAAAGAGGGAGTCTGTATAAGGAAGTAAGTTTTTTACTGTTTCAAGTGGTTGTTCTAGTCCGTGAATTGGTCCTAAGAAATAACCGTGATCTATTGCTAACATAACCGCTCTACCATCAGGTAAAATTGTATTTAATCGATTTTTAAATCCCCAAGTCATTCCAAATCACTCCTTCGTTAATGTTGGATTTTCCGTTTGTACAGTATCTTTATTTGGTAAATGTGGTGACTTAATAAAAACAGCTTTAAAAGGTTTGTCAGAATGGTTAATAAGATAGTGAGATTCATGAGGACGAACTTGCAGGACATCACCTTGTTTAATTGGAACTCTTTCATTATTCACATAGAAATCTATTTCACCTTCTAATGCATAAAAGACCTCTTCGCACGTCGTATGATAATGGTTTTGAAACTCCTGGCCCGGTTGAATGACAACAAGGCCAAGATCAATATTTGGACCTTGTATTAAATATTTCGGCCCGTTATCACCGAAGCGATAGGAGAAGTCATTTTCATTCGCTTTTAACATACAGTTCACTCCTTTATGTAATGTGTTACAGTGCACCAGGCGCAATCCACATATGTGAGGTGAGCCCTTTATCAGCTAAAGCGAGCTGACTGTCATATACAGTTTTCCATGTTTCATAGAACTCTTTATATAGTTCGTGATTTTCAGTAACTGGTTCGAATGTTTGCTCCCACTGTACAAACTCTTCGGCAGTTTCTTCCATAGATGAATATATGCCAGCACCAACTCCAGCAGCAATCGCAGTTCCTAAAGCAGCTGCTTCTTTCACAACAGGTACTTTTACAGGAATACCGAGTACGTCTGATAGAATTTGTGGCCATAGTTTTCCTTTAGCGGCACCGCCAGCAAAAATAACTTCAGAAGGGAATGTGCCAGTTAGATTTTTTATTAATTTTAAGTTTCCAAGTGTAATGAAGGCTGCATTTTCTTCAATAGCACGAAACAGTTCTTTTTTTCCGCATTTGTCAGCGTCTAAACTTAAATTTAAAAAAGAAGGTGCGGCATGACGCCAAGAAATGTAGTTCATAACGTTTGAAAAAGTAGGGATAATGCCATGTGAACCGACAGGTACGTCTTTCGCTTGTTCTTCTAGTAATTCATAAGCATCTACACCGAGTTTATCAGCAAGTTTCTTTTCTTCTTGGCAAAAAGCGTCTCGAAACCAGCGCATAACGAGACCTGGGAAAAAGGCGATTGTTTCATATTGCCATAGGTTCGGAACAACGTGACAATTTACTCGAATCGCAGCATGTGGATCTGTTATTGGCTCAGTAACATTCACTTCTTGTTGCCAAAAGCTACCCCCGCATATTAACGTTTGATTCGGTTTCACGATTCCTGTTCCGAGCGATGCCATTTGAGCATCTCCACCCCCGGCGACGACAGGAATCCCTTCACGTAATCCAGTTAATGCTGCACACTCTTTTGTAACGTTGCCAATTACTGTACCAGCTTCATTTACTGTTGGTGAAAATGGCAAAGATAGACCGCACTCCTTAGCGACATCGTTATCCCACACTCTATTTTGTAAGTCAAAAATACCTGACGTGCATCCGTTTGAGGGATCAATTTGTAGTACGCTGCTTAGTTTATATAAAATCCAATCGTTTAACATTGTAAAAGAGTGAATATTATTATAGACGTCGGGTTCATGTTTTTTTATCCAGAGTAGGCGTGGTAAAGCACCTAATGAAAAAGTTTGACCAGACTTTGTATATAAATCTTTTTCAAGATGTGACCGAATTTCTTTTAATTCACTAACTTCGACGGATGCGCGCCCATCAACATTTGCACACGCCCATATTTCTTGCCCATCTTGATCATATAAAACAAATCCTTCTCGCATACTTGTAGCGCTAATAGCAAGAATAGAAGAGGCAGGAGTGTTGCTTTTTTGAAGCACCTCTTTCGTACATTCTTGTACTAGCTTCCAATTTTCTACTACATCAAAGTTCATAGAGCCTGGATAACGAAGGTCAGATTTGTGAATCCATTCTTTTTGACTTACTGCAATTTGATTACCATGTAAATCAAAAAGAACTGCTCGAATGCTCCCTGTACCAGCATCGAAAGCTAATAAATGGGACATTAACAATCACCATCCTTTCGTAATAAGGAGAGGGCAGTTTCCTCATCGGTAATTAATGAATGAATAAACTTTCCTTTTAAGGCACCATAAATTGCATCTATCTTTTCAGTACCTCCAGCAACACCGACGACATGCTTCATATTGCGCAAAATAGAGAGGGGCGTGCCAATTAGACGATTGTGATGCGAGAGCTCTAATAAATCGCCATTTGTATTATAAAACTGACCTAAAATATCGCCAGCACCGTTTTGACTACGAATATATGTCATCTCACGTAGTGTTAATTTTTCTTCTTTTACAATCGTAGCGTCTTGAGATAATCCCCCAATACCGACAACAGCCGTATGAGCAAGTGAAGCGACTTGAAGCATATCTTTTACACTCGGTTCTGATAGAATACTTTGTGCCATTTCGGTTGTAGACGCTAGAAACGGCGTAGGGATAATGTGAAGTTCGCCTTGCATGTAGTGTAAATAGTTTTGTTTTCTCGGGAGATAGTGATTTACCCCGCCTGTGAGCGTTACGATTGAAAGGTTGATAGAACTTTCAAAATGAATGTTTTCTAGCATTTTGCTAATTGTTTCTCCCCAGCCAATACCGAGTAAATCGCCTTGCTGGAGATGAGTTTCTAAATATTGTGCAGCAGCTTTTCCGAGAGAAGCGTGATAATTGTTTACTGGGGTAGGGATAATAAAAGCATCTTTTAAGTGGAATTTTTTCATTAGGTCACGCTCAATACTTAAACAGTGCAAACCAGTCCCTTTTACGTGAAATGTAACGATACCTTCACTCCGCGCTTTATCTAATAACCGGACGACTTTATTTCTTGAAATATGAAGAAGTGACGCGATCTCCTGTTGTGTTAATTGGTCTTTATAATAGTACCAAGCTACTTTAGTTAATAAATTTTCTTCAAAGTTCAGCTGAGTCATACTCTTCATCCCTTTCAACAATTGACCACAGCTTAAACATATGTACCATATATTTTGTTTATTCCAGTTGAAACGATTAATAGTACGTAGAAAAAAGTGTTCTAGATATAAAAAAAGGAATATACAATGCTACAAAACAAGTAGAACAAATAATCATTTTCTCAAAAAATGTTCTGGATAAAGGCAGGTGACATCATGTGGAGAACGTACCTTTATTACAAGTAAAGAAAATGAGTAAGGCGTTTTTAAATCAACTTGTATTAAAAGAAGTGAACTTACAAGTAGAGCGCGGAGATATATACGCTTTAGTGGGGGGAAATGGCGCCGGGAAATCAACATTAATGAAAATATTAACGGGGTTATATTCGTATGATGGTGGAGAGATGTATGTAAAAGGAATGAAGCAACAGTTTTCAAATCCATCAGAAGCACACCGAAAAGGTATTTATTTAATACCGCAAGAACCACTCATTTTTCCGCATATGACTATTGAAGAAAATATATGTATCGGGTTAAAAGAAAAGAAAAAGAAAAAGAAACTAAAAATACAGATTCAGCAATTGATTAGCAGCTTAGGATGGGATATTGACCTTAATAAACTAGGAGGAACATTATCGATTGCGCAACAACAGTTAGTAGAAATCGTTAGAGGATTAATAAGAGAAGCTGAGATTCTTATTCTAGATGAGCCAACATCGACATTAACAACACACGAAATTAAGAGTCTTTTTGTGTTGATGAAAAGTTTACAAGAAAAAGGAATTGGGATGATTTATATTACGCATCGTTTTCCAGAAATCTTTGAAATTGCCAACAAAGTAGCAATACTACGTGATGGAATGGTTGTAAGCCAAGGTGATGTATGTGACTATACATATGACATGCTGATGGAGGGACTATTGCCAAAAGGATATAAACAGAAAGAGAAAATAGAAGTAGTTCAAGAGACAGTAAAGACGAAAAAAATATTAGAAGTGGTTGATATAAATGGTCACGCATTCGAAAATATATCATTCACTGTACATGCCGGTGAGGTTGTAGGTGTTGCTGGCATTATAGGATCTGGCAGAACGGAATTAGCAGAAGCGATATTTGGATTGAAAACTATAAAATCAGGGTCTATCTTATTGGGTGGAAAATCAATTGATACGTGTTCTTTGCATAAAAGGCTAGACGAAGGACTAGTTTATGTGCCAGAGGATAGAGCGAGGAATGGAATTTTCTCAATTGCTTCTGTTAAAGAAAATATTGCAGCAGCAAGTTTATATCAAAATAATCGCTTTTTTATAAATCAAGAAAAAGAAAGCGCTTTAGTTAATTCGTTTATAGAACAGTTCCGAATTGTTGTACAGAATATGAATAAAGAACTGGCATCTTTATCAGGAGGTAATCAGCAGAAGGTCGTGCTTGCGAAGTATCTTGCATGTAATCCTAAAATTATTATTCTTGATGAGCCGACTCGCGGAATTGATGCGAAAGCAAGGCTTGAAGTGTATGAGACGATAAAAAAAATGAAAAGGGAAGGACTCGCAATTTTATTAATCTCTTCAGATGTTGAAGAAATTGTCCAATTAGTAAACCGTGTATATGTAATGAGAAATGGGCGATTTGTTTCTCATATGGAAAAAGAACAACTGAGTGTGAATGAAGTTACACGCCTTGCATACGGAGGTGTAGCGGAATGAAACGTATGTTAAAAATGCATGAAACGTCTATCATACTGTTACTACTAATTTATATAGCTATTGTAGGAATGATAAACCCTAGTTTTATTCAATTTAACTCGTTATCTTTACTGATGAAATCAAGCGTTATTTTAGTCGTGCTAGCAATCGGTCAATCGTTCGTCTTATTTACGAAAAATATAGATGTATCAGTTGGTTCAAGCATGGGGTTAAGTGCAGCAGTTTGCGGAATGATGTTAACGAATGGGTATAGTGCATTCTTGTCGATATTTGTAGCTATTATACTTGGGGCCATTATTGGTTTCGTAAATGGTATTGGAGTTGCGAAGTTTCGGGTACCAGCCATTATTATGACATTAGGCATGTTAGGAATTATTAGAGGTACAATGTTAATTTTCACAGGCGGGAAGTGGATTGAAGATATTCCAAACGATTTTAAGCAGCTGCCATCTATCATCATTCTTGGTTTACCTATAACCGTATGGTTCGTTCTTATTATTTTACTACTACTATACTTCTTTTTAAGAAAAGTGCCATTGGGAAGATACTTTTATGCGGTAGGTGATAATGAAGATGGCGCGAGGCTTATTGGTATACCTGTTAATAAAGTGAAGATATATGCGTTTATGATTTCAGGCATAAGCGCTGCGATCGCTGGTTGCATATTTGTTATGAATATCGGTTTCGTGCCAAATCAAACAGGTACAGGATTAGAATTACAAGTAATCGCAGCCGCTGTACTAGGAGGAATTCACTTAAAAGGAGGAACAGGATCTTTATTTGGAGCTGCATTAGGAGCGTTATTTTTAGAAACAATAAGTAGCTCACTCGTCTTTTTAAAAATACCAGCATTTTGGAATAATGCTATTTCGGGTTTTTTACTATTACTTATTATCATACTAGATAGTGTCATGAAGAAGTGGAAAGTAGAGAGGAGGATGAATCTATGAAGTATTTTTACAGATGGGAAGGTGTTCTAATCGTATTACTTCTTATAGAATTCATTCTCTTTAGTTTTATAAATCGTGATTTTTTAAATATTAGTAATCTCCTTTTTAGTACAAATGATTTTCTGTTTATAGCAATCGCAGCGATTCCAATGACTTTCGTTATTGTAACAGGAGGAATTGACGTATCTGTAGGATCTATTATGGGGCTAACTTCGATTTTAATTGGTGTACTTTGGATGAATGGGATTCATATTTTATTAGCAGTAATAATGGCACTTATAGTCAGTTGCTTAGCAGGCGCTTTAAATGGATTCATTATAAAAATGACAGATGTAGAACCACTAGTTGTTACACTCGGAACGATGTTTTTATATGGAGGAATTGCACTCGTCATTTCAGGAGGGGCGGGTGCTTCTGGATATGAAGGGATAAGTGGTTTACCTGATGCTTATGTACAACTAGCAAATGGTAGTTTTATAGGAATACCTAACTTATTATGGCTTCTTATCGCATTAACAATTGTATGCACGATTTTGTTTCACCGAACGATATATGGACGCCACGTACAATTAACAGGAGCGAACGAAAATACAGCAAAATACACCGGGATTCAGACGAAGAAAGTAGTAATCATTGCTTACATACTTTCTGGGTTAGGAGGTGGATTAGGGGGTGCTTTCTTAACTGCATATTTCGGTTCCGCACGTGCTGATATGGGAAGTGAAACAATATTACCAATCATTACAGCAGTCGTATTAGGCGGGACACTTATTACGGGAGGAAAAGGAAGTATTATTGGTACTGTACTAGCGAGTATTTTTATAGGCCTTATGCAATATGGCCTACAAATGACAGGTTTAACAAATGAACAATCAAATGTAGTAATAGGTATTATCCTTATTCTTTCAGTTATTATGAGACATTTCAAATTACATCAATTCTTAGCAGGGAAAAGACGGAATTTGCATAAGGGGGAAATGTCATGAAGAGAAAACTAGGGATTGTATTGATCGTATGTATTTGTTTAATTGGTTTAATCGCTTGTTCCAGTCAAACGGCAGATAAGAAAAAAGCAGATGATGTGAAATTTGCATTTATCCCGAAATTAACTGGAGTTGGCTTCTTTACATCGGGCGGTGAAGGAGCAAAGGAGATGGGAGATAAGCTAGGCGTACAAGTGAAATATGATGGGCCGTCTGAAGCGAGTGTATCAGGGCAAGTAAAGTATATAAATAATTTCATTAATCAAAACTATGATGCACTTATGGTTTCCTCTACATCAGTTGATGGTTTATCGCAATCACTGCAGCGTGCTAAGAAAAAAGGAATGACTGTCTTAACGTGGGATTCTGATGTGAATCCGAAAGACCGTTCTTTTTATATAAGTCAAGGGACACCAGACCAACTTGCTAACTTATTAATTGAAATGACTTCCAAGCAAATTGGAGATAAAGGAAAAGTAGCTTTCTTTTATTCTAGTCCAACAGTAACGGATCAAAACCAATGGGTAACGAAAGCGAAAGAAATTATTAAAAAGAAATATCCGAACTGGGAAATTGTAACGACGCAGTACGGTGAAAATAATGCGCAAAAATCGTTATCAGTAGGGGAGAACATATTAAAAACGTATCCAGATATTAATGCAGTCATTTGCCCGGATGCAACGGCACTACCAGCGATGGCACAAGCAGCTGAAAACTTGAAAATGGATAAAAAAGTTGTTGTAACTGGCTTCTCTACACCAAACGTTATGCGTGATTACGTAAAACGAGGAACAGTACAACAATTTGGATTATGGGATGTAAAACAACAAGGTGCACTCGCAACGTATGTAGCAAATGAAATAGTAGTAAAAGGGAAGAAGTTAAAAGTAGGGGATAGTTTTGAAGTAAAAGGAATCGGAAAAGTGAAAGTAGAGCCAAACTCCATCCAAGGTTATGATTATGAGGCAGAAGGAAATGGAATTATTGTATTGCCAGAGCGGGTTGTATTTACGAAAGAGAATATTGATAAATATAATTTCTAGTAACGAAAAAACGTCCGAATATATCGGACGTTTTTTATTTCTTCATTAGTTATGAACTGTTTCTTTTTCATTTAATCCAAGCGTACGACCTGTAGAAGTGTGTAGGTCTTGGAACAACCTTGGATTTTCAGTTAGTGAAATGCCATATGAAGGAATCATTTCTTTTATTTTTTCTTCCCATTCTACCATGCGGCTTGGGAAACATTTTTCTAATACTTCAAGCATGACGTGAACAGCAGTAGAAGCACCTGGTGATGCGCCTAGTAATGCGGCGATTGAGCCGTCAGCTGCACTTACTACTTCTGTACCAAATTGAAGTGTTCCTTTACCGCCAGCATCAGTATCTTTAATTACTTGTACACGTTGTCCAGCAACTACAATATCCCAATCTTCACTTTTCGCGTTCGGAATGAATTCGCGTAATTCTTCCATGCGTTTTTCGTGCGATAACATAACTTGCTGAATTAAGTATTTTGTAAGTCCCATTTCTTTTACACCAGCAGCTAACATCGTTAAGACGTTATTCGGTTTTACAGAACCGATTAAGTCAAGATTTGAGCCAGTTTTTAAGAATTTAGGTGAGAACCCTGCGAATGGTCCGAATAATAAAGCTTTTTTATTATCTATATATCTCGTATCAAGGTGAGGTACAGACATTGGCGGAGCGCCAACTTTAGCTTTACCGTATACTTTCGCATGATGTTGCTCTACAACTTTTTGGTTTTTACATACCATAAATAGTCCACTTACTGGGAATCCACCGATATGCTTTGATTCAGGGATACCAGTCTTTTGAAGTAGAGGTAGACTACCGCCACCACCGCCAATAAAGACGAATTTAGCAGTATGATGCTCAATTTTACCACTATTCATATCGTGTACTTTCACTTCCCACAAACCATTTTTCGTGCGCTTAATATTTTCAACACTATGCTTGTAGTTTAGCTCGACATTTTTCGTTTTTAAGTAATCAAACAACATACGTGTTAATGCACCGAAGTTAACATCTGTTCCAGAGTCAATCTTCGTTGCCGCCATCGGTTCATTAGATGTACGGCCTTCCATAATGAGTGGAAGCCATTTTTTTAATGTTTCAGGAGCGTCGGAAAATTCCATTCCTTGAAACAGTGGATTTTTTGAAAGCGCTTCAAAACGGTTTTTTAGAAACTCAACATTTTTTTCCCCTTGTACTAAACTCATATGAGGTAGTGGCATAATAAAATCTTGTGGATTACGAATTAATTTGCTTTTTACAAGATATGCCCAAAATTGTCTTGAAAGCTGGAATTGCTCATTCACTTTTACAGCCTTACCAATATCTATAGATCCGTCAGATTTTTCGGAAGTATAGTTCAGTTCGCATAGCGCAGAATGCCCTGTACCTGCATTATTCCATTCGTTAGAGCTTTCTTCCCCGGCACTTGCGAGTTTTTCAAAAACTTTAATTTCCCATTCAGGTGCTAATTCTTTTAGTAATGAGCCTAACGTTGCACTCATAATTCCTGCACCAATTAAGATAACGTCTGTTTTTTGCTGCATGTTGCTCATGATAATCTCTCCATCCCCTATATTGGCAAAAAAGTGTAGGTGTTTTCTATGTCTAAGCCGTAAAAGAGAAACACCGCCTAGGCCCCACCTAGGTGTATACCTTTTTTGTCTCAATTATATAACCATCTCATACTCTATTATAATAATTAATAGACTAAAATATCTAGTGTTATCTGATAATTTTAAACTATTTAACGTTTTATTCGCTAAAAATCTTATTTAACAAGCTCTTTTAAGGTGGTAAATAGAAAAAAATTACAGTTTGAAATTATCTCGAAAAAGCTTACGTATCCTTAAGTGACTAAATCGAGTACCTTTTTATGGGATTATTCTTTCTGTAATGGTAAGATTATTCTGAAAAAAAGGAGGGACTCTAATGTGTACAAAAGAACAAATTTCAAACTTATTTCGAAACTTTTCAATAAAGGAATGTAAAGGGTCAAGTGATTTATATGAATATTTATCAATGAAAATTGCTGAAGATGAGGAAGTACTTACACTATCGTCCTATGCTCAGGTAGGTCAACCAGTCCCAAACTTACTATTAGGTGCAGTACATTATTTATTGCTAGCAGGGAAAGAACATCATTTAAAACGTATTATAGTAGTTTAGTTGAAAATGCTGATACAAATTTAGATAAAGCTTTTAATCATTTTAAAGATTTCTGTAAAGAGTACCGAGAAGAAATCGTTACTTTGTTACAAACGAAACTCGTTCAAACGAATGAAGTAAGACGGTGTGCATACTTATACCCAAGTTTCTGCTACATATTTAACAAAGTGAAGAAGCCGTTAGCGTTAATTGAAATTGGGACAAGTTCTGGATTACAACTGTTCTGGGACCAATATCGTTATTCGTACGGAACGGATGAAATGTACGGAAATATAAATTCAACTGTGCATGTAACTGCTGAAATAAGAGGAGAGAATATGCCGCATTTACTTAAAGAAAGCCCATCTGTCGTAGAAAGAATCGGACTGGACTTACATGTGAATGATTTACATAATGAGGAAGATTATTTATGGTTACGTGCTTTAATTTGGCCAGAACATAAAGAAAGGCTTGAGATGTTTGATCAAGCTGCATCTTTAGTGAAAAATGAATCTGTCCAATTCATAGAAGGAGACGGTGTAGAGCTATTATCATCTATTATTGAACAAATAAGTGAAGAAGCTGTTATTTGTATTTTCCATACACACGTTGCAAATCAAATACCAGAACAAGTAAAACATAAGTTAGAAAAACAAATACAAGAAATTGGCGCAAAACGTGATGTATTCCACCTTTATAACAACATGTGGGATCGTGACCTTCATATTGATTATTATATTAACGGAAACGAATATCGTGAAACGGTTGGAGAAACAGAAGGGCATGGGAAATGGTTTAGCTGGAAGATTGGAAATGAGACGCCTATTTAGATTAATAGGGGCGCCCTCACTTGTAAAAGGTGGGGCCATAGGCTCAATCATGGACTAAATGGTTAAGGAATAAATTTATTAGTAACATACAAAAAATGCTTCGGAGAAATCCTAAGCATTTTTTGTATTACATTTAAACCCCATAATGGATCATGTACTTCTGTTCTGCTGTAGCTTGTTCAATTTTTGAAGTTAACTCATTCAGCTCATCAGAATTTTTGAAGAACTTTGAAGATGTAACTGTTTCATAGAATATTGCTAATGATTCAGGCGGGATAATTGTAATACCGCAATAGGCTAAACCGTATTCCTGATTTTTGACTGTATGGAAGTAGGTTTTCATAATTGATAAATTTTGATTTAAACTACTGATAATATCATCATCAACAGAAATACAATGATATTTCTCTGGTGTATAATCTTCGTAATTTTTTTGAGCAGTAAAATCGTCAATTATTCCAAAATCATGGACAGATGCCATCATTATCATCCTTTCAAATTTAATAAAGTGATTTCTATTAAAGTAAAATGGTCATTCGTTTAAGTGTAATAGAAATAGTTATGTAGTTCATAAAATATCTTCGGTTCTTCTTCGTGAAGACAGTTTATTTATCGATAAACTCATCGGGAGCCCAAGTGGCGATTTCATTCCCAGGTGTAGCGACTACAAGCCATTGCTCACATAGGACACCAGCTTGCCAACATTCATAATAATCATGAAAACCATTTAAAAAAATAATTTGTCCATTCTCTAATGTAATAATTAAATGAGGGCTTTCTAAGCCGAGTTGTATATCGGTGACTTTTTGTCTTCTTATCTTAAATATTCTTTCATATTCTTCTTCCTCAGAATAAACTTCAAATTCAGCTTCATTTAATGGGTATCTTTTTTGAGGTTTATTAAATAAACACCATTTGGATTCGATATTGATATATAATTGTCCGTCATAATCAACTGAGTCGTGAAAGTTTGTGAAATGAATCTTTATAGCGGCTGGAGAAATACCAAATTGTAATCCATCAACTTGTGATCCGATGAATAGATTTTTTAACACTTTTTCAGCGTAAATTTTATCCTCTTGATTCATTCTTGAAATCCTCCTTTTCTTAAAAATATACCTTATATTTTTATTGTAATAAATAAATTTTCATGTAAAATGAACCTTTTGTGAAAAACGAGCGAATATATTGTGAAAGATCATGAGAAGGGGTTGTAATGTTGGATGAAGTAAAATTGAAAGAATGGCTATAGAGTTTACTTTACTGTTAAAGTATTTCATATAAAAATCACGCATTCATTCTAAGTCATTTACCCAAATTACGATATGTTCAATTTTCATAGGTTTCATCCATCCTATCTGTAGCAATTAGGCTTCCACTGTATTAAGTTTGCATTTGCATTGCAACAATTTTGCTTTGGTGTTAAAGCTAGTTGTTAAAGCTAGTTGTTAATTTTTGATTATGTACGTACATACAATGTGTAATTAAGTGAATGATCAACATAGTAATTACAGAAAGGGTGAATGAAGCGTATGAATCAATTTGAGCAAATGATGTACGTTGGTGTCATCATGTCTACTGTACTATCCGTAATGATTTTAGGGTCCTTATATTATAATCCTCGACTATCATTAACTGATTATCCGAAAGATATTCAAAAAGTAGTTTTTCCAAAATCGATTCATGAAAAAAAGCAAACCATTTACTTTAATATTGTATATAATGCTATTCTTTTCGGTTGTCCTTTCGTTTCTACATATATATTACATAAGCATGAAAAATTAATGTATATGGATGCTTATTTACACACTTTTGGTATTTTAATGATTTTCAATTTAGTAGATTTACTTATAATTGATTGGCTAATTTTTTGCTGGATTACTCCAAGGTTTGTTGTGATTCCTAGTACAGAAGGAATGAAGGGATATAAAGATTATAAGTTTCATTTAAGAGGTGCTATAGTCGCTACTAAAATTTTAGCAATCGTAAGTTTATTTTTGGCGGGAATTGCAACGACTATTTAGTGTGAAGAAGGGCATGAAGCTTTTATAAAAGATAAGGAGATTTATAATATATAGAATTAGAAATAAGAATTTGTTAGTATTGAAGTGAGGAGTTTTAATAACAGTATATTAAGCCGTATTAATATACTGTTGCAAATGTTTTGATATTATGTAAAATTATACAATTTTACAGAGGCATTTGATAAAATTCAAAAAAATATAATGGAGGCTAATATGAAAAAAGTAATTGGCGCAGCAACAGCAACTATTTTTGGATTGGGGGCGTTTACCACAACTGCTACCGCAGAAACAATCGTAACAGCAGATGTACTTAACGTACGTGAAAAACCGACTACAGAATCAAAAGTGGTCGAAAAAGTAAAGAATGGGCAAGAGTTAAAAGTCATCAATACCGAAGATGGTTGGTCAAAAATTGAATTGAACGGTAAAGAAGTGTTTGTAAGTTCGGAGTTTACAAAAGATGTGTATCATGTAACGGCGAATTTGTTAAATGTACGTACCGAAGCAAACACAGAATCAGAAATTCTTGGCAGACTGAAAAAAGATGATGTAATTGAATCAACGCATCAAGTAAAAGACGGATGGCTGCAATTTGAGTATAAAGGAAAAACAGCTTATGCAAACGTTTCTTTCCTATCAAGTACAGCACCAACTGAAAAGAAAACTGAAGAGAAAATGAAGCAAGTAGCGAAAGTACAAAAATCAGTTAAAGAAAAGAAAGAAGTAAAGACGCAGAAAGTAGCAAAAGCGAAAGAAACAACGAAAGCACAAGAAATAGTAAAGCCTAAAGAAGAGGCGAAAGTATCAGAGAAAGTAAAAGTTAAGGAAGAACCGAAAGTGCAAGAAATAGTAAAGCCTAAAGAAGAGGCAAAAGTCAAAGAAGAAGTAAAAGTTAAAGAAGAACCGAAAGCGCAAGAAATAGTAAAGCCTAAAGAAGAGGCAAAAGTCAAAGAAGAAGTAAAAGTTAAAGAAGAACCGAAAGCGCAAGAAATAGTAAAGCATAAAGAAGAGGCAAAAGTCAAAGAAGAAGTAAAAGTTAAAGAAGAACTGAAAGCGCAAGAAATAGTAAAGCATAAAGAAGAGGCAAAAGTCAAAGAAGAAGTAAAAGTTAAAGAAGAAGAAAAAGTGCAAGAAATAGCAAAAGCTAAAGAAGAAGAAAAAGCAAGAGAAATAGCAAAAGCTAAAGAAGAAGAGAAAGCAAGAGAAATAGCAAAAGCTAAAGAAGAAGAAAAAGCAAGAGAAATAGCAAAAGCTAAAGAAGAAGAAAAAGCAAGAGAAATAGCAAAAGCTAAAGAAGAAGAAAAAGCAAGAGAAATAGCAAAAGCTAAAGAAGAAGAGAAAGCAAGAGAAATAGCAAAAGCTAAAGAAGAAGAGAGAGCGAAAGAAGTATCAAAAAACAACATAGAGTCTGCTAAACGTGAATTAACGGTAGTAGCGACAGCGTATACTGCTGATCCAAGTGAAAATGGTACATATGGTGGACGCGTTTTAACTGCGATGGGGCATGATTTAACGGCAAATCCGAATATGAGAATTATCGCAGTTGACCCGAAAGTAATCCCATTAGGATCTAAAGTATGGGTGGAAGGTTATGGAGAAGCTATCGCTGGTGATACTGGAAGCGCAATTAAAGGTAATCGTATTGATGTATTAATGGGTTCAAAAAGTAAAGCTATGAATTGGGGAAGACAAACTGTTAAAGTGAAAATTTTATAGTAACTATAATGATCCAAATAGAAGTCAGTTCTCTTTATTGAGGCTGGCTTTTATTTTTTTAGTGGAAGTATAATAGGATTCTTAAATGACTTATTAATAAAACTGTAATAAAACATAAAAATTGTATCATGTTTAGAAAAACTATTAAGAATGAGGTAAGGAAGTAGAACAGAAGGGTATTGAGAAGTAGAGAAGAATAGTATGTTGCTACAATTACACAAGATATCGAGGAACGTGAACTTATTTCAGTAGTTGATTTCCAGTTTGGGGAAATGAATATATACTATTATTTATGTAAAGATTGTTCAATTATAAAAACGGAAACACAAAGTACATAACAAGACTAACATATTATATTAGTCTTGTTTTTGTATCGCAACATCATTAAGAATCGCATCAAATATATCTTTTTGCGTAAAGTTATCTGTAAAAATAGTTTCTCTGGAAACCTCAATTGTATCGTGCGGATTATACCATTTTTGTAGGGAATCTTCACCAAATTCATGTCGTTTGTCCCTTGTGTTATGTCGTCTAATAGTTTCCTCTAATGATAAATCAAAGTAATATGTAAATGCATTTTTATCAAAATAACGAATTAATTCTTTTAACATCTCACCATACCTACGACTGTTCAATATACCTTCTAAAATAACAAATTCACATTTTCCTTTTCCGTACTTTGTAATTTCAAATAGTAAATCATGTGATAAATTCCCCATTGTGTCGTGTACTCTAAGCATATCTCTACGCACAACATCCTGTGATACTAAAAGTGTACCTTGTCCGAAATGTTCTTGTAGTTGCTTTGCAATCGTTGTTTTACCACTTGCGGAGTTTCCTCTAAGAATGATTAAAGTGGATGTAAATATAGGATTAGACATAATGTATTCCCCCCAACAGTATTAATTATATAGAAAATTTTAACAAATAAAGTGAGGAAAGTGTATAATTAATATGACGGATATTTAAGGAGGGGGTTAGATGGGGGATATATTAAAAAATGCACGACCTATATGGAAACGGACTTGGTTTCGTTATCTAGGGGCATTTTTTATTGTTCAGTTACTGTTTATCCCGCATTAACGGGCAGTAAGACCCCCACCTCAAAATTCAGCGAAAGCGAAGAAGTTAGGTGGGGGATCAACTGCCCGTAAAAGCCCGAATGGTTCAACTAATAATCAGTGGGGGATGAACAAAACCCCCACTGATTAAAGTTTCACTTTATTTTGTGTGAAATAACTGCGTGGGCACCAAACTTTAGGCCAGGCGGAGAGTTTTTTAATAGAATATTAAATTCTCAATTTTTCACTGAATGGTTCACACTCTATACAATCCCGCAATTTAACGTATTTACAGCATTTTTTTCGATTACATTACTACCATATGCATTAGTAGGTGCAATGAAAGATATAACATCAAGAAAAAATATAAAGGAATAATAGAGGTATAATATGCTTTTTCAAAAAGAAGGTTTATTGATTAGATACGTAATGGAAGATGATGCATCTATCGTTTCTAAATGGTTAACGGACCCAGCAGTCCTGCGGTATTACGAAGGACGAGATAATCCGCAGTCTGTAGAAAAGGTGCTTGATCATTTTATACATAATCCAAACAATAATGAAAAAAGATGTTTAATAGAATTTGATACCGTTCCGATTGGTTACATACAAATGTACCCAGTTGATTCAGAGTGGAAAGCGTTATATGGCTATAAAGAATCACAAAATGTATGGGGAATGGACCAATTTATCGGTGAACCAGCCTATTGGGGAAAAGGAATTGGACAAAAACTCGTTCAGGCAGCAATTACATATATTATGGGTGAAATGAGAGCAGAAGCAATTGCAATGGATCCGAAAGTAAATAATGAACGAGCGATAAAGTGTTATGAAAAATGCGGATTTAAAAAAGTAAAGATTTTAAAGGAACATGAGCTGCATGAGGGGAAATTAGAAGATTGTTGGATGATGGAATACAAACAATTATAATGAATATGCAATGGCTTATATAAACGAAGGGAGCTGTGCGAAATGAAAAAAGCGTTAATCGTAATTGATGTGCAAGCGGGTATGTATACAGCTGGAATGCCAGTACATAATGGGGGAAAGTTTTTACAAACACTGCAAGAGCTTATTATGGAATGTCGTTCAAATGATATTCCAGTTATTTATATCCAACATAACGGTCCTAAAGACCATCCGTTAGAAAAAGGTACGGATGGATGGCGAATCCATGCGGCCATCGCTCCGCAAGAAGGAGATAATATTGTTGAAAAGACGACGCCAGATTCATTCCATAAGACAAACTTAAGCGAAGTGTTACAAGAGAAAGGAATTGAACACGTTATTCTTTCGGGAATGCAATCAGAGTATTGTGTAGATACGACAACGCGCAGAGCATGTAGTGAAGGATATAAAGTAACGTTAGTGAGTGATGCGCATAGTACATTTAATACAGAAGTGTTACGTGCTGAAGATATTGTGCAACATCATAACGCAGTATTGGGAGCGTTTGCGGATGTTGTTGCATTAAAAGACTTGAAAGTGGCTGCCTCTAAATAAGAGGTAGTTTTTTTATTAGAAAAAAGCGTCAAATATTGTCGGTAAGTCGATATTTTGAAATAATCGTTTATATAATTTCACGTACCATAATGAAAATATACAAAAAAGGAGCACTACATAATTAAAAAGGGTGCTCCTGCATTAAAATGTTACTTCTTCTTGTCTTTATCCAATATATTTTGTTCTTCAGCAAATTCCGTACCATATGCAAAGCGGCGATTAATACGAATGTTATCATTGTTGTGCCTTGTATGAGAGTTAGAGAAGCGATGAACGATTACTTCAGATAAAGTGAAGACGATGGCAGAAAGGATACTGCCCCATGCAATTTGCATATAGTTGTCTAATAAAATATTACCGAAAATCCATACGCTTAAATATGTTAATAAGAAATCCGACATAATGGCACCAGTATTGCCAATTCGATTTAAAATGATTTTATCAACGAACATGTAGGATACGATTGTAACAAAGAGACTGAATGAAATAATTTGAACAAACGTTGCAGGGAAAAATAAAGCAAGCCCAATGCTAAATGCGATAATGCACGATATAAACTTGATAAGCACTACTGTGAAATCATTCAAAATTCACACCTCCGATTTATACATAGTTTTTCAATAAATTCTGGAGTTCATACATTGTAACGGATTTATTTACGTAAAACTTTTTCATGTTCGGAATTTCGTCTAAATATTATAAAAACAATGGAAAAATGTTATAGTAAAATGAGAGTGTATGACATTTTTAGGTAAGGGGGAATCCAGGATGTGGATTACTTCAGAAGTAGAAATTCCAGATGAGTTAATCGATCACCTTGAGCAAGGAAAGTTAGTGTTATTTGTTGGAGCGGGAGTTTCTATGAAAGGGAAATCAAACTTACCGAATTTTGATGATTTAGTTGATGCAATTGCAAAAACGTTATATGTCGAAAAACGTGAAATAACAGAACCACATGATTATTATCTTGGTAAAATTGCAAAAACAAAAGATGTACATCAAGTTGCAAGAGATCTTGTTCATATAGAGAAATCAAAACCGAATCCATTGCATTTTGCAATTCCAAGGTTATTTCCTTTAGATACAGATATCCGCATTGTAACAACAAATTTTGATCAACATTTTACAACTGCAATTAAGGAAATAAATAGAGATATCAATGTTTATTATGCTCCAGCTTTACCGACTGGGAGAGCGTTTAAAGGTCTTGCTTATATACATGGTAATGTAGAACAGGAGAAAGAGGCTTTAATTTTAACAGACGGTGATTTTGGAAGGGCTTACTTAACCGAAGGGTGGGCGAGAAGATTTTTAGTCGATCTATTCTCGAATTACACCGTTTTATTCGTTGGATATAGTCATAATGACCCAGTAATGAAATATTTAGCAACTGGTTTACCACCAAGTACAAGACGATTTGCTTTTGTCGCACAAGGGGAAAATACGTACCACTGGGAACATTTAGGGATAAGACCAATTGTGTATCCGAATAAAGTGAATAATCATCAATCCCTCGTAAAAGCGGTAAAACGCTGGGCGGAATTAATGGGCGATAATTATATTACGAAAAGAATGCGTATTCGGGATATTGTAACGGTTCCCCCGTCAGTAGAACAGGAACAATTATCATACATAAAGCAATCAATTAAAAAAATTGAAACAGTTCGTTACTTTGTGGAATTTGCTCATGATTATGAATGGGTCGAATGGTTAGAAGCAGAAGGTAAATTACAAAATTTGTTTATGCTTACGCCAAACTATAATGAAGTAGATGAATTACTTGCAGAATGGTTAGTGGAACAATTTCTTTTTAGTCATCAGAAAGAATTATTTCAATTAATTTATAAAAACTATTCTAAAATATCACCGTTATTATGGAGAACGATTTGTAACTACTTAAACGAAACGAAGAGTAAGATGGATCCGTTGTTGTTTGCAAGATGGACACTCTTTTTATTAGAAACAGCTGAAAAAGATAGTAGCTCTATAGAAAAGATTTCTAAGTTACTGCAAAAATGTTCTTTTCCTGAGCATAAGGAAATTGCCTTATTGTTACTAACTTTTATTTTAGATGGAAAACTGAAGTTGAAACGTGTAAGAAAATGGGGAAATGATACGCAAGAATCAATAGAACTCGAGGAATCGAGTCGCTTACCAGTATCTACATTTTCTCATGTGGAGCAAATTTGGAACGAAAAGATGAGGCCATATATCACCCATTATGCTGTTCCAATTATGATGATCGGATTAGAAAAATTGAGAATGTTGTCGTTAAGACAAACGGCACTGAAAAAAAGAAATAAGGAAGATGTAGAAAAAGATTTTCATCAAAATGATCTTGCATTTTTAATACAAATTGTAAAAGAGTGTCTAACTTATTTATGTGAAAACAATGAGAAAAAAGCGGATTATTATATTACAGAAATGATAGAAGCAAATAGTGTACTTCAAAAGCGAATTGCAATTGACGCGATGAATAAAAATATTTTTGTTCGTGTAGATGACAAAATGAAATGGTTGTTACATGAAGGACTTCTTTTAGATTTCACTTATAAACACGAAGTTTTTCAACTTTTAAAAAGGCATTATGCACATTGTTTAGAAGAAACAAAAGAAGAAGTCACTCGAACTGTAATAAAGCATCTTACAGAAGAGAGGGTATTTGATGCATGTCTCGTATTAGACTTATTATTCAAGTGTGATTCAAATAGTCCATCTACGGCAAATGGGTATGAGTTAATGAAGCAAAAGCATCCTCATTTTCATTCTGAACGATACAGTGTACAAAAGAAAGAGGATACAGCGCAAAGCATTACTTGTAATGTAACAGCTGACGGATTATTGCAGCTGAAAGATGTTGAAATTATGAAGCAAGTTCGGCAATTTTCGCAAGATGGTGTTTTTGAACAACGCCATTTTTTAGAGATGTTATCAAAAGCATGTAAATTGAATACAGAGTGGAGTATTTCATTCGCATATCAATTAGTAGGAGTGCAAGAAATAAGTAATGAAGTATGGTTTGTTTGTATTAGAGAATGGCGAAATAACCGAGGATTGACAAATGATCAAATCCAAAAAATTATTCCGCTATTGCAGAAATTTGTTAGAAATACTGCTTATCATTGGTTAATTAGTAGTTTTCTATATGAAATTAGTAATCGACTAGAAGAGTTAGAAGAGAATAGTATACGTGTTGTAAAACGCTTTGCTTTTTCAGTGTTTCCTCAAGTTATGAAGAGTGATACGGATTTTAAGCTTGGAAAACAAGATTTTTACAATGAATCAATTCAGCATCCTGTTGGGAAAATGACGGCTGTATTATTAAAGTTGTTATCATATGATCATTTATACGATCGTAATGTATATGAATATTTATTTTTATTTGAAGAACAAGTAAGAGTTAATTTGGAACGAACAAACTTTATGTTTGCTCGTTTAATAGCAGATATTACATTTCTATATCATATTGAAAAGCAATGGTGCCGAAAATATTTGTTACCATACTTAGATTTAAAAAAACAAAATGAAATTACGGAATATGCATGGGCTGGTTTATGTTACACGCAAATAAATTTACCTTTATTTACAGAAATGAAGCGTTTTATTAAGTATGCGATAGAACATTTGGAAGTATTACATCCGCATACGAGGGAAGCTTTCTTGAAGTGGCTTAGCTTTGTATTTATTAAATGTGTACTATATTGGGAGCAAAAAACAGAGTGGTTATACCCTTTGCTCATACTAGAAAATGAAGAAAATAAAATTAAATTTATGCAGTTTTTATGCTATTACGTCAAAACATTAAGCGTAAAAGAACAACAAAAATTTTGGACAGCTTGGCTCAGTGTATTTTTACGAGAACGACCAAAAATGGGTGAGATAACTGCGAGAGAATATGTAATGCTTTTACGTATTATCTTATACATGGATGAAATATTAGAAAAAGGATTATGTATTATGTCTCGTGCATTTTCAAGTGTACATGGTAAATGTACAGGTGAGGAAATGAAGCAGTTATTGATTGAAATGCTTCATAAAAAAGAAAGTATGAAAGCGCATAAAGAAATGTTTGCAAATGTGTTTTTTATTTTACTACAAACATGTCACGAAGCCGTTTTATTTGAAAAAGAAATCATACAAATAAAAGAATTATTAGTTCAGTATGAAGTAGAGGAATATGTTTTACATTTACTAGAAAATGAAATAATTCGCATAGGAATTGTAATGGGTGATTTACAAAAAGAATTATAGGATGAAAGTGGAATTTTAAAAAAATATATAAAAAGTTGTTGACAGTGTTTTAAAAAGCGTTCTATAATACGAATCATACTTATTCAATTTCAAAAACATTTGAATAAACAAAGTGCAATGAAGAGATCACAGTAGTGGTTAGTCTTACTGTAACAGAGAGCTGGTGGTTGGTGTGAACCAGTACAGGGATAATCATGAATTACAGTCTTGGAGCATCTTTTTCGTAATAAAGATAGTTTGTCTTTATGAGGAAAAAGCGGTCAATTGATCGTTAACAGTGAAGAGAGGTAGACGGAAAGTTAGTCTACAACTAGGGTGGTACCGCGATAAATATCGTCCCTACTGATTTATTCAGTAGGGACTTTTTGTATTTTAGTGGTCCAACTTGAAAATAAAATAGTCATGCATTGAAAGGAAAAGCAGTAGTTGTTGTTTCCCTGTAACAGAGAGCTGGTGGTTGGTGCGAACCAGTACAAAAACAAGAGCGAATTACAGTCCTGGAGCATCTTTTTCGTAGTAAAGATAGTATTTGTCTTTATGAAGGGAAAGACGGTCAGATGATCGTTAACAATGAAGAGAGGTAGACGAAAGAAGTCTACAACTAGGGTGGTACCGCGATAAATATCGTCCCTACTGATTGCATCAGTAGGGCTTTTTTGTACAAAAAAGTGGGTTTTTAACTAGTAGTTCATGTCTTTGTACGAATTATTAGTTTAAAATAAGAAGAGGTATCGATTCCACTATAAATTTGTATAATTAACCAGTTCAGAAAATAGAGAATCTTTTATTCTCTTACTATACTTTTAAAACATTAGAGGAGGATTTCCAAATGGCAAATCATGAATTAGATCAATTACGTAAACAGGTAGATGAAATTAACTTACAACTATTACACCTTTTAAACAAACGTGGTGAAATTGTTCAAAAAATTGGAGAGCAAAAGCAAGTACAAGGTACGAAACGCTTTGATCCAGTACGTGAGCGTGAAGTACTTGATATGATCGCAGAGCATAACGAAGGACCATTCGAAACATCAACTGTTCAACATATTTTCAAAACGATTTTCAAAGCAAGCTTAGAGTTACAAGAAGATGATAACCGCAAAGCGTTACTAGTATCACGTAAAAAGAAACAAGAAAATACAATCGTTGATGTAAAAGGTGAATTGATTGGAAACGGAGCACAAACGTTCATCATGGGACCTTGTGCAGTAGAAAGCTTAGAGCAAGTTCGTCAAGTAGGGCAAGCGATGAAAGATCAAGGCTTAAAATTAATGCGCGGCGGTGCATTCAAACCGAGAACATCTCCATACGATTTCCAAGGTTTAGGAGTAGAAGGACTTCAAATTTTACGTCAAGTAGCAGACGAGTTCGACTTAGCAATTATTAGTGAAATTTTAAATCCGAACGATGTTGAAATGGCATTAGACTACGTTGATGTAATTCAAGTTGGTGCACGTAACATGCAAAACTTCGATTTATTACGTGCTGTAGGTAAAGTTAACAAACCAGTATTATTAAAACGTGGATTAGCAGCAACAATTGATGAGTTCATTAACGCAGCGGAATACATCATTGCGCAAGGCAACGATCAAATTATTCTTTGTGAGCGTGGTATCCGCACATACGAAAGAGCGACACGTAACACATTAGACATTTCTGCAGTACCAATTTTAAAGAAAGAAACACATTTACCAGTTATCGTTGATGTAACACATTCAACTGGACGCAGAGATTTATTATTACCAACAGCGAAAGCGGCACTTGCAATTGGCGCAGATGCAGTAATGGCTGAAGTGCATCCAGATCCAGCAGTTGCATTATCAGATTCTGCACAACAAATGGACATTCCAGAATTCCATAGATTCATGGATGAGTTAAAAGGTTTCAAAAATAAATTATCTTAATTCCATATCATATATGCATTGAAGAGGAAACAGTAGTGCTTATCTCACTGTTAAAGAGAGCTGGTGGTCGGTGTGAATCAGTACAAAGGTAAGCATGAATTACAGCCTTGGAGCATCTTTCCCGACAACTTATGGAGGGGAAGACGGTCAAACGATCGTTAAAGAAGAAGAGAGGTAGACGACAGTTGTCTACAACTAGGGTGGTACCGCGATAAACATCGTCCCTACTGAGCGCTCAGTAGGGACTTTTTTGTACAAAAAAATAGTAAAGGGGCAAGAGAAATGAGATACATTACAGCTGGAGAATCACATGGACCGCAGTTAACAGTTATTTTAGAAGGTGTACCAGCAGGTTTGACACTTACGGCGGAACATATTAATAAAGAATTATTAAGAAGACAAAAAGGTCATGGACGCGGAAGACGCATGCAAATTGAAACAGATACAGTTGAAATTGTAAGTGGTGTTCGTCACGGGATGACACTTGGATCACCGATTACGTTAATCGTAAAAAATGATGATTTCAAACATTGGACGAAAGTAATGGGTGCCGAGCCAATTTCGGAAAAAGAAAGTAAAGACATGAAACGTACAATTACAAAACCACGTCCCGGACATGCGGATTTAAATGGAGCAATTAAATATGGTCATCGTGATATAAGAAACGTATTAGAGCGCTCATCTGCAAGAGAAACGACAGTTCGTGTAGCTGCTGGTGCAGTTGCAAAACAAATTTTAAGCGAATTAGGCGTGGAAATTGCAGGACATGTTCTTGAAATTGGTGGAGTAAAAGCAAAACATATTTCAAACTTATCAATTGAAGAAATTCAAACAATTACTGAAAACTCACCAGTTCGATGTTTAGATAAAGAAGTAGAGCAAGAAATGATGAATGCGATTGACAACGCAAAAAGTAGTGGAGATTCAATCGGTGGCATCGTGGAAGTCATTGCAGAAGGTATGCCAATTGGCGTTGGTAGTTACGTTCATTACGATCGTAAATTAGATGCAAAACTTGCTGGTGCAATTATGAGTATAAATGCATTTAAAGGTGCTGAAATTGGCGTAGGTTTTGAAGCGGCACGACAACCTGGAAGCAAAGTGCATGATGAAATTCTGTGGGATAAAGAAAAAGGATACACGAGAAAAACGAATAATGCCGGCGGTTTAGAAGGCGGTATGACAACAGGTATGCCAATTGTCGTAAGAGGCGTTATGAAGCCAATTCCTACTTTATACAAACCGTTAGCAAGCGTTGATATTGATACGAAAGAAGAATTCCAAGCGAGTATTGAAAGATCTGATAGTTGCGCAGTACCAGCAGCGGGTGTAGTAGCTGAATCTGTTGTGGCATGGGAACTTGCAGATGCACTAGTCGAACAATTCGGAAAAGATCGTATGGAATTATTAAAACAAAACATTATGCAACACAATAACTACGCAAAAGAATTTTAATAAAAAGGTGGGTTTAACGTGCAAGTAAAGGATCAACTATCATCATTACAACCATATAAACCAGGTAAATCACCAGAACAAATGAAAGAAGTGTACGGAGATCATTCGTTTGTGAAATTAGCATCGAATGAAAATCCATTCGGTTGTTCACCGAGAGTTTTAGAAGAGTTGCAAAAATCTTGGTTGGAACATTCTTTATATCCTGACGGAGGTGCTACAACGCTCCGTCAAACAATCGCAGATAAGTTGCATGTGCAAATGGAACAAGTACTTTGTGGTAGTGGTTTAGATGAAATCATTCAAATAATAAGCCGCGCCGTATTACGAGCGGGAGATAACATTGTAACAGCAGGTGCAACATTCCCGCAGTACCGTCATCATGCGATTATTGAAGGCTGTGAAGTGAAAGAAATTCCTTTAAATAAAGGTGTATACGATTTAGACGAAATTTCGTCAGCGGTAAATAATAATACGAAAATCGTATGGATTTGTAATCCGAACAACCCGACGGGCACATATGTGAATGAGCAAAAATTAACTCAATTTATTGAAGGCATTAGTGAAAATACGTTAATTGTCATTGATGAAGCGTACTATGAATACGTAACAGCAAAAGACTTCCCTGAGATATTACCGCTTTTAGAAAAACATAAAAACATTCTTGTACTTAGAACGTTTTCTAAAGCATACGGATTAGCTTCTTTCCGCGTTGGATATGCGATCGGACAGGAAGAGCTAATTGAGAAATTAAATGTTGTACGTTTACCATTTAACGTATCTTCATTAGCGCAAAAAGCAGCTACAATTGCTTTTAGTGATGACGAGTTTATTAAAGAAATAGTTCGCGTGAATACAGAAGGATTACAGCAATACGAGAGTTTCTGTAAGGAAAACGGTATACCATTTTATTCGTCACAAACTAATTTCATCTTCTTACCGGTAGATAATGCTGGAGAGATTTATGAAGCTTGCGCACATGCAGGGTTTATTATTCGTCCATTCCCAAATGGTGTCCGTATTACAGTTGGAACAAGGGAGCAAAATGAAGGAGTGATTTCAGTGTTAAAACAACACTTTGAAAATAAAAAAAGTAAGTCTCGAGATGAGGCAAATGCGTAAAAAGGTAGTATTAATTGGAACAGGTTTAATAGGAGGCTCTCTCGCATTAGCAATTAAGAAAGAGCACGATGTAATGATAACAGGTTATGATATATTTAAAGAGCAAGTAGAGCGTGCAAAAGAATTACACGTAGTAGATGAAATAGCAGTTGATTTACAACATGCATGTGAAGAGGCACATTTAATTGTTTTTGCTTCTCCAGTTGAAGAAACGAAGAAGTTATTACACAAACTTGCGTCATTCCGTTTACGAGAAGATGTTATAGTGACTGATGTTGGTAGTACAAAAGGGTCTATTATGAACGAAGCGGAAGCTTTATTTTCAAAGGAAGTTTCTTTCATTGGGGGACATCCGATGGCGGGTTCTCATAAAACGGGAGTTGAAAGCGCAAAGGCGCATTTATTTGAAAATGCATTTTACATTTTAACACCGATGAATCATGTACCAAATGAACAAGTGGAAGACCTTAAAGTATGGTTAAAAGGAACAGGATCACATTTTCTTGTTTTAAATACAGAAGAACATGATTATGTAACAGGGATCGTTAGTCATTTCCCGCATCTTATCGCAGCAGGTTTAGTAAAGCAAGTTGAGAAGCATGCAGGAGATAATCCGCTCATTCATCAGCTAGCTGCTGGAGGTTTCAAAGATATTACACGTATCGCATCTAGTAGTCCGAAAATGTGGAGTGATATTGTAAAGCAAAATCGAGAGCATTTAATGGTATTATTAAAAGAGTGGATCTCTGAAATGGAAGGTTTATATAAGACAGTTTCTACTGGAGATGCAGGCGAGATTCAAAACTATTTTGCAGATGCGAAAGAATACCGTGATTCTTTACCAGTAAGAAAGAGTGGTGCAATTCCTGCTTATCACGACTTATACGTTGATGTATTAGATAAGGTGGGGGCATTGGCTCATATTACGAGTATTTTAGCGCGCGAGGAAATTAGTATTACGAACTTGCAAATATTAGAAGCGCGTGAAGGACTGCTTGGGGTATTACGTATTAGCTTCCAAAGGGAAGAAGATCGTATGAAAGCAAAGCTAGCGCTTGGAGAAGAAGAATACCAAACTTATGAAACAATTTAAATGAGAAGGTGAAAAACGTGAAAGAAAGAACAATACAACCTGTTAATAACGGATTGAATGGCAATATTACAATCCCAGGTGATAAATCCATTTCACACCGTGCTGTTATGTTCGGTTCGATTGCAGAAGGGAAAACAACAATTAAAGGTTTCTTGTCCGGTGCAGACTGTTTAAGTACTATTTCATGTTTTAAAGAAATGGGAGTAGAAATTACGCAAAACGGTGATGAAGTTACTGTAGTTGGTAAAGGATTAGAAGGTTTACAAGAACCGAAAGCTGTATTAGATGTTGGTAATTCTGGTACAACAATTCGATTAATGTCAGGTATATTAGCTAACACACCATTTTTCTCTTGCGTACAAGGTGATGAATCTATCGCAAAAAGACCGATGAAGCGTGTAACAAACCCATTAAAACAAATGGGTGCAAACATTGACGGCAGAGAAGAAGGAACATTTACACCGCTAACAATACGTGGTGGAGATTTAAAAGCAATTGAATATATTTCTCCTGTTGCAAGTGCACAAGTAAAGTCAGCTATTTTACTTGCAGGGCTTCGCGCAGAAGGTGTAACAGCTGTTACAGAACCACATATTTCCCGCGATCATACGGAAAGAATGCTTGAAGCATTTGGTGTTAAAGTAACTCGAGAAGGAAAGACAGTGAAGCTGTCAGGTGGACAAAAATTAACAGCAACAAACATTCAAGTGCCAGGTGACGTATCATCAGCAGCATTTTTCTTAGTAGCAGGTGCAATCATCCCAAATAGTAAACTAATATTACAAAATGTAGGAATGAATCCAACTCGTACAGGTATTATTGATGTTTTAGAGAAAATGGGTGCTACATTTACTATAGAGCCGATTAACGAAGGCGCATCAGAACCAGCTGCAAACATTACGATTGAAACATCTTCATTAAAAGGAATTGAAATTGGTGGGGATATTATTCCAAGACTAATCGATGAAATTCCAGTTATCGCTTTAGCGGCAACACAAGCAGAAGGTATTACAGTTATTAGAGATGCACACGAATTAAAAGTAAAAGAAACAAATCGTATTGATACAGTCGTTGCGGAGTTAACGAAACTAGGAGCTCGCATAGAAGCAACTGATGACGGCATGATCATTTACGGAAAATCAGCTTTAAAAGGCAATACAGTAAATAGTTACGGTGATCACCGCATCGGAATGATGCTTGCGATTGCTGGCTGCCTGGCAGAAGGGAAAATAATTATTGAAGATGCAGAAGCAGTAGGTGTATCATATCCTACATTCTTTGATGAACTTCAAAAGTTAGCTAAATAATAAGGATGGAAAGCAGATACGTGATGTATCTGCTTTTTTTGTTAAAACGTCTTTCTAATTTCACTTACCGAACTACAAAAGTAAGAATTGTGATACAATTCAAACAGGGAATGGAGGAGAATTATATGAATGTCATACAATTAAAAGAAGATAAGTTCAGAGAAGCATTACGTTTATCAGAATACGCTTTTCAATATAAAGTAGATGAGGAACGATTACAGCAGCAACTTACAAAGATGAAGGAAAGTCATAAAATATACGGCATTATGGAAGGGGAAGACTTAGCAGCAAAACTACATCTTATTCCGTTTCATATTTACATAGGTAAAGAAAAATTTAAAATGGGTGGCGTTGCAGGAGTAGCGACGTATCCAGAGTACAGAAGAAGTGGGTATGTAAAAGAGCTACTTCAATATTCACTTCAAACGATGAAAAAAGATGGCTATACAGTCTCTATGTTACATCCATTTGCGGTTTCATTTTACCGTAAATACGGCTGGGAACTTTGTGCGAATTTAGTCACATGTCATATGACTAAGAGCGATTTAGTGATGAAAAAACAAGTAAATGGCACTGTGAAACGTTTCAATAAAGAAAATCATCCAGAAGAAGTCGAGAAGCTCTATGAAGTATTTGCAGAACGTTTTTCAGGTATGTTAGTTCGAGAGAAGAACTGGTGGTTACAAGCAGTTTATGATGATTTAACATTAGCGATTTACTATGATGAAAATAAAAAGGCAGCAGGTTACATGTTATACAAAATAGAAAACTATAAAATGACAGTAGAAGAATTTGTACCACTGCATAATGAAGCACGAAATGGTCTGTGGAACTTTATTTGCCAGCATGATTCTATGATTAAAGAACTTGAAATGACAGTAAGTGAAAACGAACCGTTGCTATATTCATTGCAAGAGCCACGCGTGAAGACAGAAATAAAACCATATTTTATGGGAAGAATTATAGATGTAGAGCAGTTCTTAAAACAATATAAGTTGAGCTGGAACAATGTACAGCAACAAATAATTCTACACATTACAGACGCATTTGCTCCGTGGAATAACGTAGCAGTGAGACTTGCAAATCATGAAATAACAATTGTAGAAGAAACAACGGAAAAAGGAATTAAACTGGATATAACTGCACTATCGGCAATAATGCTTGGATATAAACGTCCATTAGAACTAAATGAACTTGAATTAATTAGTGGAAGTGACGAGGCAATACGGTCATTTGAGAATTTAGTACCAGTACGTAAGCCATTTATTTATGATTTCTTTTAATTTGCATGTATGAAGATGAGCTATCCTAAGTGAAATTTCGGGATAGCTTCCTCTTATATTGTGAATTTTTATCGGTAAGTCGATAAATCATAAAAAACGTCGATATAACTTCATTTAAAAACAGTAACTATACTTTGTCACATACTTGACTTTTAGCGCATCTAATTTATAATTAAAAACGGAATGAATTTTCATTCCTGGAAATTGAGGTGGAAAAATGGTTAAAAACAAACAAGAGGATATTTTTGATGCTGCAATACAACTTTTTGCAGAACGAGGTTATGATGGTACAACAATTCCGATGATTGCTGAAAAAGCAAAAGTAGGCGCAGGTACGATCTACCGTTATTTTGAAAATAAAGAAGCGCTTGTTAATTCTTTATTTACGAAAAGTGTTTTACAACTATCGGAATTAATAAAAAACGATTTCCCGGTCGATGCAAATATTCGTGAACAGTTTAGCCATACATACAACCGTTTATTTGAATTTGCGAGACAAAATGCAGATGCTTTTCTTTTTACAAATTCTCACTGTGATAGTTATTTTCTAGATGAACATAGCAATGAAATATTCGAGGACTTCATGGGTTTCTTCATGAACTTGATTGAAGATGGAATCGAAAAAGGTTTGCTTCGTCCATTACCACCAATTGCTTTAATTATTATTGTATATCAACCAATTGAAAAATTAATTAAAGTAATGGAAACAGGGCAGTTAGAATATACAGATGATTTGGTAAAGGAATTGGAAGAAAGTTGTTGGAATGCTATTAGAATCATTTGATTCTATAGCGTTATAAGGACAGGAATGAACATTCATTCCGAGAAAGGTATGAAAAAGAATAACAGGAGATGATAAATCTTTACAACTAAAGGAATGAATATTCATTCCGGAACTAACATTATACTTTCAAAACGGGAGATGATTAAAATGAGTAAGCTAAAAAATTGGAGAAGTTTATCTTTTCTATTATGGATAGTTATTACTATTACAATGATCGTAACGATGCCTAATATGGATAAATTAGTGAAGGAAAAAGGGAAAATTACAATCCCTAATACAGAACAAAGCAGTATTGCTGACAAGATGATGAAAGAGATGGATAAAGAAGGGGTTGAAAAGTATGAAATTATAGCCGTTTTTAATAGTGGCAATAAGGCAGCTTTAACAGATGAACAAAAGAAGGAAATAACAAAAACAATCAACGCCCTGCAAAATGAAAAAGAGCAATTAGGAATTAAGGAAGTTGTTTCATATTTAGATAATAAAGACTTGGAAAAACAATTAGTTTCTAAAGATAATACGACTATTTTAACGCAAATATCGATAGATAAAAAACATGGTGAAATATCAAAGGTTTCAAATAATCTTCATGAAAAAGTGCAAACGAAAGGGGTAAAAACGTATTTAACAGGAAGTGACTTAATAGCGGGTGATTTTCTTAAATCCTCTCAAGAGGGAGTGAAAAAGACAGAAGTTATTTCAATCATTTTCATTCTTGTAGTATTAATCCTCGTATTCCGTTCACCAGTTGTTCCGATTGTTTCTCTTCTTACAGTCGGTGTGTCGTATTTAGTTTCAATGGGGATTATTGCTCAGCTTGTGGATCAATTTAATTTCCCATTTTCAAACTTTACACAAGTGTTCGTAGTCGTCGTCCTCTTTGGAGTAGGAACAGATTATAACATTTTATTATATACGAGGTTTAAAGAAGAATTAAGTAAACAAGAAAATGCATTTTTAGCTACGAAAGAAACGTTTAAATCGGCAGGGAAAACCGTTTTATATAGTGGGATAGCAGTACTAATTGGTTTTGCATCTCTTGCTTTAGCGAGTTTTAAATTATATCAATCTACTTCAGCCGTAGCAATTGGTGTCGCAGTATTATTACTCGTATTAACTACGTTAAATCCATTTTTTATGGTGCTTTTAGGAAAAGGAATGTTTTATCCAGTAAAAACATTTAAAGGTCATGAGGATAGTCGTTTATGGGGATTTCTTGCGAAAAACTCAGTAGTAAGACCATTCGCAGCTTTAATCATTGTATTTGTGATATCGATTCCTTTCCTAATGAAATATTCTAACACACTAAATTACAATGATTTATTTGAAGTAGATAATAAATATGAATCGAAAAAGGGGATTAACGTAATAGAAGAACATTTTCCACCTGGTTTTTCTTCACCAAGTACGTTAGTCATTCAATCGGATAACAAGTTAGACGAGGCGAGTTCTCTTCAAACTTTAGATGAACTAACTGATAAGATTTTGAAAGTGAAAGGTGTGTCAGAAGTATATTCACCGACGCGTCCAACTGGGGAAAGGATAAAAGAACTATATATAAATAAACAAGCTGGAGAACTAAATACGGGGTTAGGAGATGCCAATGGTGGTATAAAGGACATTAATGATGGGTTAACTGCTGCGAAAGATAAAATGGGTAGTAAAGACTCAAATAGTCTTGCAAACGTTCAAAAGTTAATTGATGGAACAAACGAAGCGAAAAACGGTGTAACGGCATTAGGAACAGCTTTACATCAACTATCAAGTGGTATAAATGACGGAGCACAAGGTGCGCAACAAATTGAGGGTGGATTAACTTCAGTAAATGAAAATATAAATGTTTTATCTAATGCAACTTCACAACTTCATGCTGGTTATGCACAGTTAGAAAAAGGTTTAAGCTCTTACGATCAATACTTCGGAAGTATTTCTCAAGCAATTGATGGTGCGAAAAAAGGTTATGAACAAATTGAAGTGTTAATGACCAATTTTATTCAAACGAAACCAGAATTAGCAAATGATCCGAACATACTACAAACGATAGGAATTGCTAAAGAGGCTCAGAAGCAATTAGGTGTGCTTTCAAATGAATTAAATCAATTAGCAACGCATCATAAAGCGGCGATGGGCTCATTTAAAGAAGCGAATCAATCGTTATTGAAAGTGGATAACGGTTTAAAAGAAATGAACAATGGAGTTACTAAATTACAAAAAGGAGCAGCTGATCTTAAAAATGGATTAGATGAAGGTGCTTCAGGTTCTAAACAAATTGCGAACAAGTCATCTGAGTTACAAACCGGATTAACAAAAATAAATGATGGGCAAGGCCAGTTATTAACCGGGCTGAAAGACTTGCAAGAACAGATGAGGCAATTACAATCAGGATTATCTAAAAGTACAGAAGGGCTCGAAAAGGTAAGTAACGGACTAGGGGATGCTCAGAAATATTTAGGAGAATTGAATGAATCAAAAAGCTCTGAGAAATTTTATATTCCAAAAGAAGTTTTAGAGGGAGAAGATTTCCAAAAAGCATTGAATACGTACATGTCACATGATAGAAAGACTGCTAAAATGACAATCATTTTAGACGTAAATCCGTATTCAAAAGAAGCGATGCCAATCATTGAAGAAATTAATAAAACGATAGACGGTACATTAAATGGTACAGAATTAAAATCAACAAAAAAAGCGATCGGCGGTACAACAGCAAGAAACGTTGATTTAAAAGAAGTAACGGGCCAAGATTTCTTACGTACAGCTACAATTATGTTAATTGGAATTGCGGTTGTATTACTCGTTATTACACGGTCATTTTTAAATACAATCTTCATTATTGGATCTTTAATATTAGCTTATTTTGCATCACTTGGTATAAGTGAACAAATTAGTACACACATACTAAACGTAGAGTCATTGAGCTGGAATGTACCATTCTTTAGTTTTATAATGATAGTCGCTTTAGGTGTGGATTATAGCATTTTCGTAATGATGAGATACAATGAGCTAGAGGGGGACCCAGCAACGAAAATTGTAAATGCATCTCGTCACATAGGAGGAGTCGTATTATCAGCGGCACTTATTTTAGGTGGTACATTTGCTGCATTAATCCCTTCAGGTGTATTGACGCTTATACAAGTAGCATCTGTTGTTGGTGTTGCACTGTTATTATTAGCTATTATTGTGATGCCAATATTGATACCTGCGTTAATAGGGTTAACGAATAAAATGAAGAATTATACGAAAAAATTAAGTAAAAGAAAGTAAAAGAATCCCCTTTTAAAAGGGGATTCTTCTTATTTAATAAATTTGTCCATCACATCTTTATATTTTGCGAATTTTTCATCTTTCATATCTCTGTTCATTATGAAATATGCTTCTATATAATATTATTTCGTTAAAAACGTACATTTTATTCAAGATAGAAAAGGGATGAATAGTAATCAACCGTTGCTATTCATCCAGCTTCTACTATATAATAGCTATAGTCTACAATAATTGAGTCGTAATATGCGATTTTTTAAGACAATAGGTGAGAAAACGCTGAAATAAGCGGTATTAGTAGGAGGACACAAATGATTACAGTAAGTAACGTTAGTTTGCGTTTCGCGGATCGCAAATTATTTGAAGATGTTAACATAAAATTCACGCCAGGTAACTGCTACGGTTTAATCGGAGCAAACGGTGCTGGTAAATCAACATTTCTAAAGATTTTATCTGGAGAAATTGAACCATCAACAGGTGATATACATATTACGCCAGGTGAGCGTCTAGCAGTATTAAAACAGAACCACTTCGAATATGAAGAGTTCCCAGTATTAGAAACAGTAATTATGGGTCACACGCAACTTTACAAAGTAATGCAAGAGAAAAATGCTATTTACATGAAAGAAGACTTTAGTGATGAAGATGGAATGCGTGCTGCAGAACTTGAAGGTGAGTTCGCTGAGCTTAACGGTTGGGAAGCTGAGTCAGAAGCTGCAATCCTTCTAAAAGGTCTTGGTATTGGTGAAGATCTTCATGACAAAAAATTATCAGAATTGACTGGTGCAGAGAAAGTAAAAGTATTACTTGCTCAAGCATTATTCGGTAAACCTGATATTCTATTACTAGATGAGCCTACCAACCACTTGGACTTAAAAGCGATTCAATGGTTAGAAAACTTCTTAATGAACTTTGAAAATACAGTAATCGTTGTATCCCATGACCGTCACTTCTTAAATAAAGTATGTACGCACATGGCTGATCTTGATTTCGGTAAAATTCAACTTTATGTTGGTAACTATGACTTCTGGTATGAGTCAAGCCAATTAGCTTTAAAATTAACACAAGATGCTAATAAGAAAAAAGAAGAGAAAGTAAAAGAGTTACAAAACTTCATTGCACGCTTTAGCTCAAACGCATCTAAAGCGAAACAAGCAACTTCTCGTAAAAAATTATTAGATAAAATTACATTAGATGATATTAGACCATCATCACGTCGTTACCCATTCGTTGGCTTCACACCTGAGCGTGAAATAGGAAATGACTTATTAACTGTTGAAGGCCTTTCTAAAACAATTGATGGCGAAAAAGTGTTAGATAATGTGTACTTCACTTTAAATAAAGGTGATAAAGTTGCATTTATCGGTCGTAACGATATCGCGATGACAACATTATTTAAAATCCTTATGGGTGAAATGGAGCCAGATAGCGGTTCATTCAAATGGGGTGTCACAACATCTCAATCTTACTTCCCAAGAGATAACTCTAAATACTTTGAGAACAGTGACTATAACTTAGTTGATTGGTTACGCCAATTCTCTCCACAAGATGAGTCAGAAAGCTTCTTACGTGGTTTCTTAGGCCGTATGTTATTCTCAGGTGAAGAAGTTAAGAAGAACGTTTCTGTATTATCTGGAGGCGAAAAAGTTCGTTGTATGTTATCTAAAATGATGTTAAGTGGTGCGAACGTAATCACACTTGACGATCCAACGAACCACTTAGACCTTGAGTCTATCACTGCATTAAACAACGGTTTAATTGCTTTCAAAGGTACAATGTTATTCACATCTCATGACCATCAGTTCGTACAAACAATTGCAAACCGCATTATCGAAGTAACGCCAAACGGTGTAATCGATAAAGAAGCAACTTACGATGAGTACTTAGAAAATGAAGAACTTCAAAAACAAGTAGATGCAATGTACAAAGGTCAATAATATATAATGAAAAAACTCGCTCTTTTTAGAGCGAGTTTTTTTGTCGAGAAAACATAACACCATTGGTGGGGGCAAATGAATAATTATTCAAATATAATATTAGTGAACATGAGGATTTTTCATGTATGGAAGAGATGTAATGACTTTAAGATTTAGTTGAAGCAGGGGAATGTAAGGTGAGCAATATAATTAAATAACATTATTTTGTCATGTGAAATATGTACCAAAATTGGAGATAGAATAGTTTGCGAATGAGTTTATAAAGGTATATAGTATGGGATGTCATAATTAGTGGATGAATCTTGGGAGAAAACAGGAAATGTTACAAATTTATTTTATTAAATAGAAACCAAGGTCAAAATGTTTAAAAAGAAATAGTTGAATAAATACAAGCTTCAAATTATAATTACTAATATTCTTCATATAGTTAAATAAAAAAATCTATTTGAAGAAGAAAAATCGAATAGAGAGACAGACTTATAAAAAATAAGCCTTGGATGATCAAAAGAGGTGGAGAAATGAAACAGTTCTTATTAAAGAGCAAAAGTGTGTTAAGCAATCATTTTGGATTCTTTCTGTTTGCCGTTATTTTATTGTGGCTCAAAACGTATGCAGCCTATGTAACGGAATTTAATTTAGGAATTTCAAACACAATCCAAAAATTCTTGCTGTTTTTTAACCCGCTTAGTTCAGCAGTTCTATTTTTAGGACTTGCATTATTTGCAAAAGGGAAGCGATCTTATATTTGGTTAATTGTTATCAACTTGTTATTGTCGATTCTTTTATATGCAAACGTAGTTTACTATCGCTTTTTCAGTGACTTTATTACGTTCCCAACATTAACACAAACGAATAACTTTGGAGATTTAGGTGGTAGTATTCTTGCGTTGCTACATCTTTATGATCCACTATACTTCTTAGACACGATTATATTAATTGTGTTAGTTGCAACAAAATTTGCAAATCCAAAACCAATTCGTGTTGCGAAGCATAAAGTATCTCTAGTATTTGTAGCAGGTATTTTATTATTCAGTGTTAATTTAGGTCTTGCAGAGTCTGACCGTCCTGAATTATTAACAAGAACGTTTGACCGTAATTATATTGTGAAATATTTAGGGGCATACAACTACACAATTTATGATGGAATTCAAAGTGCGAAAGCATCGACAGAACGAGCATTAGCTGATGGCGATAATATGACAGAAGTACGAAATTATTTAACATCAACTTATGCAAGTCCAAATCCTGAGTATTTCGGTAAAGGAAAGGGAATGAACGTAATTTATATTCATTTAGAGTCATTCCAAAACTTCTTAATTGATTACAAATTAAATGGTCAAGAAGTTACACCGTTCTTAAACTCATTTACAAAAGATGCGAATACGCTATACTTTGATAACTTCTTCCATCAAACAGGACAAGGGAAAACATCTGATGCGGAGTTTATGTTAGAGAATTCAATGTTTGGTTTACCGCAAGGTTCTGTCTTTACAACGAAATCTCATAATACGTATCAATCAGCACCAGCTATTTTAGGACAACAAGGATACACATCAGCAGTATTCCATGGTAACTACAAAACATTCTGGAACCGTGACGATATTTATAAATCATTTGGTTTTAATAAATTCTTTGATGCGTCATACTACGATATGAATGAAAAAGACGTAGTAAACTACGGATTAAAAGATAAACCGTTCTTTAATGAATCTATTCCGTTATTACAAACGTTGAAACAACCGTTCTATACGAAGTTTATTACGTTATCGAACCATTTCCCTTATCCAATTGATAAGGCAGAAGCAACGATTGAACCAGCAACAACAGGTGATTCATCAGTAGATACGTACTTCCAAACAGCACGCTATTTAGATGAATCTGTAAAAGGCTTCATCGATTACTTGAAACAATCTGGTTTATATGATAACTCAATTATCGTTATGTACGGAGACCATTACGGTATTTCAGATAATCATAACGCAGCAATGTCAAAAGTAATGGGTAAAGAAATGAACTCATTTGAAAATGCACAGTTACAACGTGTGCCTTTAATCGTTCGTGTACCAGGAGTGAAAGGTGGCGTACAACATCAATATGGCGGTGAAATTGACGTTCTTCCTACGTTATTACACTTACTAGGTACAGATACGAAAAACTATGTTCAATTCGGTTCAGATTTATTATCACCAGAGCATAAACAAGTCGTTGCGTTCCGTAACGGTAACTACGTAAGCCCAACTGTTACTGCACTAAACGGCAAATACTATGATACAACAACTGGAAAACCTGTAGAATTTACAGATGAAATAAAGAAAAATGAACAAATGGTTCAAAACTCACTAAAATACTCTGACCAAGTCGTAAATGGTGACTTATTACGATTCTACACACCGGAAGGATTCACTCCAGTAGATCGTTCGAAGTATAACTATAACAATCGTGATAAAAACAAAACGAAGGTAAAAACGACTCCGGAAGGGGAAGCTAAATAATAAAAGGCGCTATTCATATGAATAGCGCTTTTTATTTGTAAATATACCATCATTATTAGACAGAACTAGCTGTTGCTTTTTGTTTTGCTTTTCCGAAGAACACTACACCAACAATGATCATAATGATAAATGCCCATTTAATGAAAGGGTTACTTTCGAAAAATCCAGCGAACCATTTCTCATCTACAATCATTTTTGCAGCAGTATAAGCTAAAACCGCTGCTCCAATCGTAATGATGACAGGAAAACGATCTACCCATTTTAAAATCAATGTACTGCCCCATACGACTACAGGAATAGAAACTAATAGCCCGATGATTACTAAAGAAAAGTTACCATGCGCAGCTCCTGCAACAGCGAGTACATTATCAATACCCATTAACGCATCAGCAATGATAATGGTTTTAATAGCAGACCAAAATCCTTCTTCTGCCTTAATATCATGGTCTTTGCCTTCAGCAATTAATTTGTAAGCAATCCATATAAGAAGTACACCACCAATTAAAAGTAATCCTGGTATTTTTAATAACCAAACGACAACTAAAGTAGCAAGAGCTCTTATAGCAATTGCTCCAACGGTTCCCCAAATGATAACTTTCTTTTGTTGATCTTTCGGTAATCGTCTTGCTGCTAATCCAATTACAATGGCGTTATCTCCGGCTAACACTAAATCGATTACGATAATTGCTAATAAGGCAGACAAATATTCAGGTGAAAGAAAATCCATAAATATATCACTCCTTATAATTAATATGTACTTATAAGCTATTCCGTATTAAGAATTCTAAGGATTATTTATTAAAATACAATCTCTTCAAATAGTAATTAAGGATTATAATTATGGTGCATAAACACTTAAAAAGATGGATACGGTACAATTCTGGAACCATCTTTTAAGTGCTTAATTTTTAATTATCATTTTTTGTTTGAAGATTTACTTTCGTATCTTTGATTATTACTTTTTTAGGCGTGAAACATGCAATAATTAAAGCCACAATAGATAAGACTAACATAAATACGTACGCATCACTTGAGCTATAGATAGAAGATAAGTTTGTTACTTGCATAGCTGATATATTTCCATTCTCACTAGATAACTGTGAAATGTGTGAAGTGGATTGAATTGTATACACCGTGATAATAACTGCTGTTCCAATAGCACCTGCTAATTGGCGAATCCTACTATTTCAAGCTTAACGGTTCAGAAAATCGCAACAAAAGCAGGGTTAAATCGAACAACATTTTATTTGCATTATCAAGATATTCAAGATTTACTAGACCAAATCACTAGCGAAATTTTAAATGAGCTTTCAAATAAAATTGTTGATTTAATACATGCAAAAGATTTATCAGAAAAACAAAAGCTAACACAATTGCTAGATTATTTATATATTCACCGAAATTTTTTATTTATATTATTTAAAATGAATCAATTTGAGGAGCAATTGTTTTTATTTTTAAAGCAATTAATAGAAACGAGAAGAGAGAATACGAAAAAGAATTTACCTGATGATTACGTTGCAGTTGATATTAAAACAGCCTCTTTGGTAGGGATTATCATGTGGTGGATAAGGAATGGACTTCACTTTAGTTCAGATTATATTGCAAATCAAATTTATTTAATGTATAAAGGATGATATGTTAAAATCAGTCATATGTATTAGTAAATAAAAATCATTATATCTAAGAGTTGAAATTAATGGGAGATAGAAAGTGTCTTACAAGTTAAGAAAGGCGTATAAATTTCAAATTTATAAAGTAAAAGTTTTATAGCAAGAAGAGGAGAAATTTATGAATTTTCAAAATAAAAAAAAGCATTACATTTAGAGGTGGTGAAATACCAATTTAAAGATGCAAAAGAGGAGTGTGATAGAAATTGGCTAATAGTAAAAGCGAAACTGTCAGAAGGAAATAAAGTTTTTGAAACGATGGATCCTTTTCTACAAACGTTCGACTTACAGCGTATGAAAAAATGGTTTCAATCATTACCGAATCCTACATATACCGAACTAGATTTCATAGAGCCTAATATAGCGTTTGAATTAATGGGGGAAAATGAAGATGAGTTTCAAATTGTAGTCCGATTATCTCAGGAACTTACCCCTTCATGGTGTAAGGAAGAGGAGTACGAATTTTCTATAAGTATTACACAAGAGGACAGAGAAAAGATTATTCTTTTTATTGAAGAGCAACAAAGAAATTTCCCAAAACGATAAAAAAGACTTGATAACCTACTAGAGGGAATCAAGTCTTTTCATTACATACGATTATCATGCCAGAAGTTTAATGGGAAGTGTTCGTTCTCATTATATGCTTCTAATTCATATCCTTTTTCTTTCAGTCCTTTAATAATTCCAGGTACTGCTTTTACCGATTGTGGATGAATATCATGCATAAGGATAACTTCTGTTGGATTTGTAGCACCATGTAGTACGTTCTCTACAATTTTAGCAGATGCAGCATCAACTTGCATTTTGTTATATTTCCAGTCTAAAGAATCAATTGTCCAATCCCAAACCTTTAAGCCATTTTCTACAACTTTGTTGCGAAGAGCTTCGTTTAATCCTGGCATTGATCCGTAAGATGGGCGAGTTAATACTGGTGATTTACCTAAAACACCAGCGATTAAGCCTTGATCTTCCTTCATTTCATCTACATAATGACCTTCAGTGTAAAGTTTCTTGTAGTTATGAGTCATACTGTGCATCCCAACGTAGTGGCCTTCAGCATCTTCGCGTTTTACAAGATCAGGGAAAGCTTTTACGTTTGAACCAATTAGGAAGAATGTTGCTTTTGCATTTTCTTTCTTTAACATATCTAAAAGCTCAGCTGTGTATTTTCCGGGACCGTCATCAAATGTTAAGTAAGCGACTTTTCTAACTTGTCCGTTATAATGCTTTGGAGCCTCTTTCGGAGCAAGAGATGTTTGAATCTCACTTACAAGTTGAACAGATTTTGCTTCATCCTCTGTACTAGCTAAAGCAGTATGTACTGATCCTAAAGCGGCTTCGTATGTAAATAATACCCCCGCACAAACCAACATAGCCCTTTTTACCAAAGTTGTCATTCGAATTCCATTGTGCATAATTTTCCTTCTCTCTATAAAAGTTCTACTCTACTATATTAGCAATTATAGGTAGGGAAATGCAAAAAAACTTTTTTACAAGTGTAAAAAAGTTTGGCAAAAAGTATGCAAGATTTTAAAGGAATGTCATTTTGGAAGAAACATCACAAATGATTGGATAAATTGAATGGTGAATTGGAAACAATACAAGGGATATTAATTTTAGGAGGTGCTTTAATTGAATTATAAAAAAATGCTTTCAATATTAATGACAAGCATATTTACAGTAGGATTATTAATTGGCTGTAATCCAGCTCCAATAGATGAAAAGGAGCCAGATCCAACGGAGGAACCTTCTGAACAAAGACAGGAGGAAAAAAATAATGAATTAAACAAAAAGGATGAGCAAGAACCAGATCCAACAGAAGAGCCATCTGAGGAACAAAAGAAGAAAAAAGAAAATGAGTAGTTGTAGTTTAATGAAATGTGTAGCATGATTTTGTAACAAAAAATACTTTTTAAAACATACAACCACTTTTCTTGCTTTATAAAAAAGTGGTTGTATAAAATTGTATATGAATTTAAACATTTCATGGATATGACTTTTGCTTTAAGGCTACTTTTTAATTCATGTAGTTTGTGATGTTTATTTCCCCTAAAATGAAGCTTGAAATCAATATTCATCTCTCGTTACAAACTCTTCAATCATCAAATTTAATTGATCCGATATTTCTATCAACAAACTTCTATATTAAATACCTCGTACAAAATAATAGCACCTAATGCAGTAATTCCTTCATAAAGCATTATAATGCTTTTTATTAAAATCTTTCCTTAATTTAAGCCTAATATCCCCCTGATGTGTGTTAGTAAGTATTGTTGTGTTAAAATTTTGACAAAAACTATTAATTTATTCGTTTATTTTATGAAGATTTGCTCCTTCTTTTAACGATTAAAGGATTAAATATATTAGAAAGTTTTAATAAAATTAAAACTCTATTTTCTTGGAAGTAGGAAATAAAAAATTTATAGGAATTAGACTAAAGTCTTAAAACGAAAGGAGACTAATCATACTTTCGTATCACTTCATTTTCGTTCCAATTATTGATTCGAATATTTTTGTTTTTTATTAAAATATTGGTAAAGAAACAATTACATAAAAAAAAGGAGTGGGAATATGAATAATTATATTTGCACTACATGTGGAGTACAGTATCCCGAAAATGAAGAAGCACCTTCTCGTTGTAAAATTTGTAATGAGGAAAGACAATATGTTAATCCAATTGGGCAGTCATGGACAACATTAGAAACAATGCAAAATAGCAATTTATACAAAAACGAAATAATAAAAGAAGAAAGCGGTTTGTATAGCATTACTACTAAACCTAAATTTGCGATTGGACAAACAGCATTTTTAATACAAAGTAAAACTCTAAATGTTATGTGGGATTGCATTAGTTATTTAGAGGATAAAACGATACAACGTATATATGATTTAGGTAGTATTCAAGCAATAGCACTTTCTCATCCACATTATTATTCTACACAAGTTAAATGGGCAGAAACATTCAATGTACCTATTTATATTCATGAAGATGATAAAGAGTGGGTGGTTCGTCCGAGTAAGCAAATTAAATTTTGGTCTGGGGAGCATCTTTTGTTATCGGAAGAACTTATATTACATCGCTTAGGAGGCCATTTTAAGGGCGGGACTGTTATACATTGGAAAGACGGTAATGAAGGGAAAGGTATTTTGTTATCAGGTGATATTATACAAGTAGTTTCGGATCAAAAATGGGTAAGTTTTATGTATAGTTATCCCAATCTTATTCCATTACCAGCGAATAAAGTTAGAGATATGGCAGAGAAAGTAAAAGATATCCAATTTAGTCGACTATATAATGCATTTCATGGTGTGGTGGAAGATGCAAATAAAGCTGTACAAAGATCTGCTGATCGGTATATAAAGGCCCTGCAAGGAGAACTATTTCATACGTAATAGCTTGTATTTCATCTCTACATTTATATAACTAATTTTATATGAATTTTATACGAAAGTCCTATTGTTTATTAACTTATAGGTCTTTCAACTTAGGAAGCTCACACTAATGAGGGATGTTAAAGGGAATATATGTAACCTATACTAATTACTATAAAGCTTTGGAAAATGAAAAGGAGGAGATTTGCATGAAGAATTGGGTTCAATTTAGAATTGCAAGACCAACAGATAGATTTGAAGAAGTGATAAGTTTTTATGAAACAGGATTAGGATTAAAACGTATAGGGGAATTTCACAATCATGAAGGATATGACGGGGTTATGTTTGGTTTACCAGATGAAGAATATCATTTGGAGTTTACTACACATGTTAATGGAAGTCCATGTCCGGCACCGACAAAAGATAATTTACTAGTTTTTTATATGCCTAATAAAGGTGAAATTGAAAAGATAGTGAATCGATTAAGTAATATAGGCTATCATGAGGTGGAACCAGAAAACCCGTATTGGATAGAGAAAGGAACCACAATAGAGGATCCAGATGGTTGGAGAATTGTGCTTATGAATGCATCTGAATAAAGAAACTATTATTATATGAAATAGAGTGTAACAAAATGATTTAGACATAAATCCCTACAGTGTTTGTAGGGATTTTTATATAAGAAAATCTTATTGAGAGAGTTATTAAAATGTAGAAAGATTTTGGCTAAGAGCAAATGTAATAAACATAAGTTATGAAGGAGGTATAAAAGTATGATAGTAAAACATTTTAAAGAGTTTTCTAAACATGTTGGAAATACACCTCTCATGAAATTAGAATGCGAAGAAACGAAGAACCTTTCTATCTATGCTAAATGTGAATGGCATAATCCTACAGGATCAATTAAGGATAGGGCCGCACTTGGAATGATTAATAAATATTTACAAGAAGCGGACAAAAAACAAAATATTTTAGAGTATAGTGGTGGAAGCTTAGCGAGGTCAATTGGGTGTATTTGTAATTGTTTAGGGATTGAATGCACGTTAGTGTTAAGTTCTGCAACTGGTCAATCTCTATTAAATAAACTCAAATATTATGGTGCTAACGTAATCTTAGTTGATAAATGTAAGGGGTTTTACGCAGTAATTGAGAAGGCAATAGAGATTAGCAAACAAAATCCAGAATTATACTTTTTATTCCAACATTATAATAATGCAAATATAGTAAGTCATATTGAAGGTACAGGGCGAGAAATTATTGCACAAATGATTGGAAAACCAATACATGCATGGGTAGCATCTGCTGGTACTGGTGGAACTCTAATGGGAGGCTATACAGCAATAAAGAATTATACAAAAAATGTTGAACTACATTTAGTAATGCCTGCTGAATTGCCTTATGCTTCGGAACAACCACCAAATGATTTAAAGAAATATGCTGGATCAGGTGGGTTCGGCTTAGGAAGGAAACAACATTTCATAGAACAGGAAGAAAATTTGATAGAAAAACAATGGACTTATTCATATGAAGATACCCTGTATGAAATGGCACGTTTTTACAAAGATACTGGTATAAAAATAGGAACTTCTGCGGCAGCGAATTTATTAGCTGCTAAACAAATTGGGAAAGAAAAAGGTGCGAATTTTAATGTAGTTACAGTTTTTCCGGACGCAGGGTCAATAGAAGAGTGGTCAGATGTAAAAAAATTAGTTGAAAAATAGGGGATAGACCAAATGATAGAGAGGACCATCAAAAAACTGTATGTTTAACTGGTACAGTTTTTTGATGGTGTGGCTGTGTAATGTTTAGAAATTTCACATACCGTATTTTAAAAATAAATATAGGAAAACCAAAAAGTAATGTAGAATATATCGTGCATACATGTATAAAGTCAACATAAAAGATAAAGAGGTGGGTATATGTTTCTTGAGGAAGTAATGCAGCAACTAGAGAAATATGGAACAGAACAAAATCGTAAAACGTATAAAAACCACGGAGCGAAAGAGCCACTATTCGGAGTTAGTTTTGCGAATTTAAAATTGTTAAAAAAGAAGCTAAAAAAAGATCATGATTTAGCAGTTGAATTGTGGGAAACAAAAAATATGGACGCAATGACATTAGCAACTTATATTTTAGATCCGAAGAAAATAACGACAGAACAGCTTAATAGTTGGGTTCAGGATGTTGATTATTACTGTTTAATGGATCTTCTTATGACATCTATATGTACTTCGCCAATTGCAATAGAAAGAATGGAAGAGTGGACAAAGTTTAATGATGAATGGATTGGAAGAGCTGGCTGGTCTTTATTAGCAAATATAGCGATTAAAAATAAAGCGTTACATGATGATTTCTTCTCTCCGTACTTAGAAGAGATTAAAGAAAATATACATAATGAAAAAAATAGAAAAAAAGAAGCGATGAATAGTGCTTTAATCGCAATAGGAATTCGTAATGAAGACTTAGAGCGACAAACGATTGGAATTGCGCGTGAAATTGGAAAAGTAGAGGTTGATCACGGTGCGACATCATGTAAAACACCAGATGCAGAAAGCTATATAAAAAAAGCGAGAGAAAGAGCTGAAAAAAAGAAAGTGAAATAAGAAAAGAGGAACGGTTATGAAACCAATTGAAGCAGCACAAAACATAATTACATCACAATTTCCGAATTGTGATGTAGCTTTACTCGGCGGAAGCGTTGCACGAGGAGAAGCGACGAAAACATCTGACCTTGATATTGTAATAGTCGATCAAAGTTTAACTTCTTGTTATAGAGAATCTTTCTATAGTAATGGATGGCCTGTTGAGGTGTTTGTTCATAATTTTGAAACATATAAAACCTTTTTCAAAATGGATTGTGATCGAGGGAGACCGTCGTTACCACAATTAGTTTCAGAAGGGATTGCATTAAAAGGGGAAAAGGAAATTGTTGAGAAATTAAAAAAAGAAGCGAATGGTTTACTACATAAAGGACCAGATAAATGGACGGAAGAAACGATTAAGCAGAAGCGATATTTTATTACGGATACTTTAGATGACTTTATTGGTGCAACGAAAAGAGAAGAAGAATTGTTTATCGCTAATCTATTAGCGGATTTAGTACATGAATATGTATTAAGAGTAAATGGTAGGTGGCTTGGGAGTTCAAAATGGTTCATTAGAGTGCTAAGAAGGTATGATGAGCAATATGCAAACAAATTTGTAGCCGCTTTTGATCATTTTTATAAAACGGGAGAGAAAAATGAATTAATTCATTTTATAGAAAAGACGTTAGAACAGTATGGTGGAAGAGTGTTCGAAGGATTTTCTATTGGTAAATAAAAAGGGGAGAGAAAAATGAATGTACCATATGTTCAATTAAGAGAATTGACATTAGATGATGTAGAAGATCGCTATCAATGGTCATTAGATAGAGATGTAACAAAGCATTTAGTCGTACCAGATCAATATCCTCCGTTCACTCGTGAAGATACGAGAAACTGGATTGAAGCTTGTATAAGCCGAAAAAATGGTTATGAACAAAGGGCAATTGTTACTGAGAAAGGTATACATATTGGATGGGTAGACCTTAAAAATTTTGATAAAACAAATAAAAATGCAGAACTAGGAATTGCGATTGGAAATAAAGACTATTGGGGTAAAGGATTTGGAATGGCAGCTCTAAACAGCATGTTACATATAGGTTTTTCCCAGTTTGAATTGGAGAAAATTTGGTTACGTGTAGATGAAGATAATACACAAGCTAAAAAGAGTTATGAACATGCCGGATTTGTATGCGAAGGGTTAATGAGAAATGATCGATTGAGACAGGGGAAGTTCATTCATCGCTATCGTTACAGTATATTAAAAGAAGAGTATGAATTAAAAAATAATAACCTATAAAAATATTATGTAAATGAAAAAGGGGAAGATAAAATGATTCGATTACTTACAAAAACGGATGCAAAACAATATTGGGAGTTACGTTTACAAGCACTACAAGTAAACCCAGAAGCATTTGTAACGACTTATGAAGAAGCAGTACGTCAAGAAAACCCTCTTGAACGCGTTGCTAGTAATCTTTCATCTAACAGTAGTTTTACATTTGGTGCTTTTAATAATGAAAATCGTTTAGTTGGGGTTGTTACTTTATTAACAGAAGAAAAGGATGCATATAAGCATAAAGGGCATATCGTTGCAATGTATGTAGATACTGAAAATCGAAGAAGTGGTCTTGCACGTGATTTAATACGTAAAGCAATTGAAAGGGCAAAAGAGATGAAGCTAGAGCAATTGAACTTAGGGGTTGTGTCAACGAACGAACCAGCCAAACGATTATATGAATCAATGGGATTTAAAACGTACGGAATTGAAAAAAGGGCTATAAAAATGAATGGTGTGTATAGTGATGATGAACATATGGTGTTGTTCTTTTAAGAGAGGAAGTTTAGCATGAAAGATCTCCATTTAGAAAGAAATATGGACCTTCAAGTAGCGATTTTGTATGCGACGGTTGCTGATACGTTTAATAGATTGCAAAGGTTAGTAGAAGGTACTGAAGAGAACGAACTATCCTATAAAGGGTCTGAAAATAATGAAAATAGTATTGGGCAGTTACTTCAGCATTTAGCAGTTGTCGATTTACATTGGGTGTATCGTTTCAAGGGAGAAGATGTTCCAACAACATTTGAAAATAAATATGGTCCTATGTTGAATGAAGTAGGAGAAATGCCGAGTTTAAGAAAATACACGTTGCAAGAGTTAATGCAAGATTATGAAGCAGTGCAAAAATTGTTTCATGAAGAATGTATGAAACTAACAGAAACTGATTTAACGCGGGAAGTTTTGTATGAAAAAGGGGAAACTGCGACTATAAGATGGGGAATTTGGCATATAGCAGATCATAATCGATATCATCAAGCACATATAAGTCGATTGAGGAAATTATATAGAGCTAGATTACATACAAGTTAAAGATTGTGAATTTTAATTATATTTATTTTGTTGTATAGTATTAGGGAGAAACTAAACAAGGGGTTTTACAATGAAAGCAATTGTTATAGGGATACTGGCATCATTTTTCTTTGCCTTTACCTTTGTTTTAAACCGGGCAATGGACTTAGAAGGTGGAAGCTGGATTTGGAGTGCATCATTACGGTATTATTTTATGGTTCCAATGCTATTACTTATTGTTATGTATAGAGGGAACTTAAAGCAACTCTTTCAATATATGAAAAACAATCCGAAAGAATGGTTAGTATGGAGTATCGTTGGATTTGGTCTCTTTTATGCACCGCTTAGTTTTGCTGGAGCGTTCGGACCAGGTTGGCTTGTTGCATCAACATGGCAAATTACAATCGTTGCAGGGATTTTGTTAACACCATTTTTTGCGGTGGATCCACTACATAAAAAACTTCCGATGAAGGAATTAGTTATGTCGGGTATTATTTTATTTGGTGTTGTTCTCATGCAAGTAGAACATGCTTCTTCATTAGGTATTCGTGAAACCGTTTTATGTGTAGTTCCTGTACTTATTGCAGCATTTGCGTATCCTCTTGGAAATCGAAAAATGATGCAAGTTTGTAAAGGGGAATTAGATGTATTTCAGCGAGTACTCGGTATGACATTAGCAAGTTTACCATTTTGGTTTTTATTATCTGGTTACGAAGTATCAACTGGCGGATTACCGTCAAGTAGCCAAGTTTTTCAATGTTTTATTGTAGCAGTTAGTTCGGGGTTAATCGCGACAGTATTATTTTTCTTTGCAACAGATCTTGTGAAAGATGATCCACAAAAACTAGCAACAGTGGAAGCGACGCAGTCTGGTGAAGTTTTATTTGCGCTAGTAGGAGAGCTGATCTGGTTATCTGCACCAATTCCGTCATCATTATCTTGGATTGGTATGAGTCTCGTTATTATTGGGATGATACTTCATAGTTATGTAGCTGTCGTTGTAAAAAAAGAAGAAAAAATAACGGCGTAATGAGACTAGCTCTTTTTATTAAGAGCTAGTATTTTTTCGTAGAAAGGGATGAAAGTATGAATTTACAACTTGTTGAACAACTTGAAAAAGATTCAATATTAAATGTGCTACAATATGCCGTCGGTCCAAATGAAATAAGCTTAAAGAAAGCAGTATTACTTTATCAAAATAATAAAGGGACTTTGTACAAATATGAAGAAAAAGCTTGTATAGGTATAGAAGTAATCGGAGCAACTAAAGCACGAGTATGTCATATAGCAGTGGATCCAGATTATCGTCAAAAAGGAATTGCACTGCAAATGATTAAAGAGGTTGTAAGAATATATCAATTGACTTATATAGAAGCAGAGACAGACGATGGGGCGGTAGAATTTTATAAAAGAATTGGTTTTCGAGTTAAAAGTTTAGGAGAAAAATATAAGGAAATCGAAAGATTTCATTGTTATTTGGAAAAATAGTATAAAAATATGCATATGGAGTATAGTCTGAAAAAATAAGATCTACATTTTTCTTCATTTCAAAAAACTCTCGTTCATCATTATCTACGATTTTAATAGAGTTTTGAGTCTTCAGTATAATAATATACATATTTTTGTAGTAATGAATATGATTAAGTTAAAAATTAAGAAAAATATGATAATATATTTATATAAAAGTTTAAATTTACATGGCTAGTGGGGGAACCAATATGAAAATGAATGATATAGTAGCAAGTACAAAATTTCCAAATACAATCGAAACAATAACAAAAGATTTAAAAGCATTAGGAATCGAAAAAGGAATGACAATTATCGTTCATTCATCACTAAGTTCTATCGGGTGGATATCTGGTGGTGCGGTTGCCGTAGTAGAAGCATTAATGAAAGTTGTTACGGAAGAAGGAACGATAATAATGCCAACGCAATCTTCGGATTTATCCGATCCGAAACATTGGTCAAGACCACCTGTACCGGAAGACTGGTGGCAAATTATCCGAGATAACGTCCCGGCATTTGATTCACGTATAACCCCAACAAGGGGAATGGGTGAAATAGTTGAATGTTTTCGTACATATCCGAATGTAGTACGTAGTAATCATCCGTTAGGAAGTTTTGCTGCATGGGGAAAACATGCAGTAGAAATAACAATGAACCATTCGTTATCAATGAGCTTTGGAGAAGAATCTCCATTAAGAAAAATATATGATTTAGACGGGTACGTATTATTAATTGGTGTTGGATATGATTCCAATACGTCTGTTCATTTATCCGAGGTGCGTACTGGTGCATGTGAGTTAATACAAGTAGGAGCACCTATTATAGAAAACGGTGAGAGAGTGTGGAAAGAGTTTGTTGAAATGGATTACGAATCTGAGAAGTTTGTTGAAATTGGTGTTGAGTTTGAGCGAAAAGGAACTGTAAAAAATGGGAAGATAGGGAATGCAACGTGTCGTCTAATGAAACAGCGTGATATAGTTGACTTTGGAACAGAATGGTTTCGTAAGAAAAATTAGTAAGGGATGGTTACAATGAAAGGGAAAAAGGTATTAATTACGAGCGGTGGTTGTCTAGAAAAATGGGATCAAGTACGCGGGCATACGAATATGGCTAAAGGTACAATCGGAAGGATAATCGCAGAAGAACTTCTAGCTAAAGGGGCACATGTTATATATTTACACGGTTATTTTGCGGAGAAACCGAGCGATGTACATAGAGGGTTAGAATTACATCCATTTGAAGGGATTGTTGATTTACAAGATAAAATGAAAAGTATCATCACACATGAAAAGGTTGATGCGGTTATTATGGCAGCGGCTGGATCAGATTGGATTGTGGAGAAGATCTGTGATCAAGATGGTAATGTTCTTAATATGAACGGAAAAATTTCAAGTGATATTGCACCGATTATTCACTTTCAAAAGGCTCCAAAAGTATTAAAACAAATAAAAGAATGGGACCCAGAAACAGTACTTATTGGTTTTAAACTTGAAAGTGATTTAAATGAAGAAGAACTGTTTGAAAGAGCGAAAAATAGAATGAAAGAAGCAAGGGCGAATGTAATGATTGCGAATTCACCACATTCTTTATATTCGCGCGGAGCTGTGCATTATGTAATTGGACAAGATGGTAAAGGGAAGTTGTGTAATGGGAAAGATGAAACAGCGAAAGAAATTGTCAAAAGCTTAGAGGTATTATGTAATCGTGTCACTGCTTTTTAAAATTAAGTTTTTAGATAAGAATGAATCCGCATAGTAATAAGTAAGCGAAACTTTAATTGGTGGGAATTTTACTTTTACACGAATGTGAAGCGTATATCAATCAAGAGCTATACACAGAATAATTGGTGAGGAGTGGATTCTATGGAACATTTATTAAAGCAAGCTATTAAACTTAGAAACGAAAAGAAATATGCGCAGTCTAAAGAGATGCTTATAGGATTAACAAACTTTACAAAGGATGCAGAAGTACTGTATCAGTGTGCGTGGATACATGATGTAATGGGGCTAGAAACAGAAGCAATTCCGTATTATGAGCAAGCAATCGCAAATGGACTTGATGGCGAATCACTTTGCGGTGCTTATATTGGTTTAGGAAGTACATATCGTTGTATAGGGGAATATGAAAAGGCAATTACAGTATTAGAAGCTGGGGTGAAAAAATTCCCAGAGAACGATCCAATGAAAGTATTTTTATCATTAGCAAAATATAATGTAAACGATCACGAATCAGCTATGAAATTATTACTTGAAACTGTCGTGAAAGTAGAGGAAGTAAAAGAATTTGAGCGTGCCATTTCATTTTATAAAGACCATTTAAATGAGGTTTTTAAATAAAGGAGTGAACGTATGAATGTTACACTATCGCGAAGGCGAAAAGGTATTTGGATTGGACTCGTCTCTTTAATAATACTATCAAACTACTTATTGTATGCCCTTCCAATAGTACCAGCTGCGCCGAAAGAAGTTGTGCTTGGGTCATTATTAGATTGCATGTTTGTCATTCCAACCATCACGTATTTCTTCATTATTCGAAAAAGATACTCGTTAACGTATATATTTCCTGTTGTAATAGCTGGATATATTTTTGCAAGATTTATTATTCCAAGTTACTATTTACAAGCTTTTTCATTCATCTCTTATATTATTGTTGCGGCTGAAATTGCATTTGTAGGTCTAGAATTATTCCTTCTCTATAAAATTGTTAGAGTGCTTCCTAAAATAATAAAAAAATATAAAAAACATAGAAGAGAAAATTATTCCTTTTCTTATGCGATTGATGCAGCATTTGAAGCTACTATGAAAAGAAATAAATTAATAGATATCATTGTAACGGAGTGTAAGTTAATCTATTATGCATTTTTATCGTGGCGTGAAAAAGTACCAGAAGGTGAATCCGTATACTCATATCACAAAAAGACTGGTGCAATAGGTGTATATATCATGATCATCCATGCGACCTTAATAGAAAGTATCGGTTTTCATTATTTGTTTCATCAATGGAATCCGGTTGTAGCATGGGTGTTACTTATTTTAAATGTATATGCAATGTTTTATTTTTTAGCTGAAATACAAGCAATGCGTAAAAATCCACTTGTCGTAACAGAAGAACAAGTAATCATTCAAATTGGATTAGGAAAGAAAATTGTTATACCATTTACACAAATTGATAATATTGCGTTCTACAAGGGTGAATTGCTATCGGCAAAAGAAGGGAAACAGATATTGGATGCAACTGTTATGGAGTTCATAAAAGAACCTGCTACTTTTGAAATAACATTAAAAGAGCCAGTGAAAGCACAGTTGTTATATGGCTTTTCTAAAACAGTAAGTCGTGTTCACTTAAATGTTGATGAAGAACGAAAATTTTATGATGCGGTTAAGGAAAAGTTAAAACATGAGTAATAGTGCTGTTAGTTACATAAAAACAAATAAACTTCCGTTAGAAGTGAAAAACTCTTTCTAAATAAGAAGGAGTTTTTCTTGTATAAATCATTATATAAAAAACTATATACTTCTTTATCACTATATAAATGGATATAATTGAGGATAGAACTAGTGTAAGGGGAAACAAAATAATGAATAAGTTACTTACATCGAAAATTGAAATTATAGAAAGAAAAATCCGGTATAACTCAACAATAGTAGATCACAAGTGTTTATTACTTGAAAAGCAATCACAAAGTATTGTTTTATTTCACGAGGTGCAGCATTCATTTACAATGACTGCAAATGATACTAAGTTAACAATCCCAAAAGGGAGTTATACAATCGCATATTACTGGAAAGATTGTCCGTACAATTTATACGTATGGAGAGATATAAAAGGGAAGTATTTAGGTTCCTATTTTAATATCGTAAAAAATACACAAATAAAAGACGAAGTGGTTTCCTTCGAAGATTTAATCATTGATATTATGGTACTTCCAAATGGAGAATACTTCATATTAGATGAGGATGAATTACCAGAACCATTAGGAAATTTCGAAGGTGGTTATGTGAAGGAAGCTCTTTATATATTAATGGATACAATTAAAACGTTCCTTCCAAAAATAATAAAAGGGACTGCTGATATCTTTAAAAATAAATAATGTTCGCTAAAACCCAGTTGACTTATCGGAAATATTTTTATAATATGTACTTAATTCCATAACGTATTGCTGATTGGAGAAACCAAAGGCATTTTATCTGTTGATAAAATGCCTTTGGTTTTTTTATTGCACAAATACTGAATCTGTTCATTTATATGAATCATTTTAAGGAGGGGAAGAAATGACTGTTTCAATTGATGGGGTATCAAAATATTTTTTGAAACAAACTGGTACTGTTCAAGTATTAGAGAATATTAATTTTCAATTAGAGAAAGGGGATTTTGTTACAGTAATTGGTCCGAGTGGGTGTGGAAAAAGTACATTACTAAAAATTGTTGCAGGTCTAGATAATGATTTTGAAGGGGAAGTTGTTATTGATGGGGAGTCTATCTTAAAACCGAGTAAGAAACAAGGTTTTATTTTTCAAGAACATAGGCTTTTTCCATGGTTAACAGTTGAAGAAAATATAGCGGCAGATTTGTCGTTAAAAGATAAGTATGTGAAAGATAAGGTGAGAGAATGGGTTGAAATCGTTCGGTTAGATGGCTTTGAAAAATCGTATCCGAAAGAAATTTCAGGCGGGATGTCACAACGTGTTGCGATAGCGAGAGCGTTATTAAGAGATCCGAATGTATTATTACTTGATGAACCTTTTGGAGCGCTGGATGCTTTTACTCGAAGTCATTTGCAAGAAGTATTGCTAAATATTTGGGAGCAGAAAAAAACAACAATGATATTCGTTACACATGATATAGACGAAGCGATATATCTTTCAAACCGAATCATCATTATGAATGCAAGACCAGGGAAAATACATAAAGTGATTGAAAATAATTTGCCTTATCCGCGAAATAAAACTTCTCAATCGTTCCAACAACTTCGAACGAAAGTATTACAGCAGTTTGAATATGGAGGATTGATTCAAACAAGTATATAGGAAAAGGGTGATTTTATATGTATAAAAAATTTAAAGTTCTTTCTTTTGCTTTAGCTATATTAATGTTTTTATTAGGATGCGAAAAAAGTACAGCAAGTAGTAAGAAAGAAGATGTAACAATACAAATTGGTATACAGCAAGGATTAAGCCCGCTATTACTAGCAAAGAAAAAGGGATGGTTTGAAGAGGAGTTTAAAAAAGAAGGAGTTAAAGTGAAATGGACAGAGTTCCAAAGTGGACCTCCTTATTTTGAAGCAATCGCATCAAACCGGTTGGACTTTGGTGAAGTAGGGAATTCTCCAGTCATTTCAGCGCAAGCAGCAGGTATTGGATTTACCGAAATCGCCAATACAAGTTATGCGAGAAAAGGAACTGGAATTCTCGTTCAAAAAGATAGCAAGATTGTGAGTGTAAAGGATTTAAAAGGTAAAAAAATTGCAGTAGCAAAAGGAAGTAGTGCCTTTAATTTATTGTATCGAGCACTTGATAAAGAAGGTATTGATGCAAAAGATGTAAATGTCATTCAATTACAACCAGATGAAGCGCAGCCTGCATTCGAATCAGGATCAGTAGATGCATGGGCGATTTGGGACCCTTTCATATCATTACATACGTTAAATAAAGGTGCAAAGGTGATTGCAGACGGTGAAACATTAAATGTCTCTTCACCAGAATTTTTAATTACGAGGACAAAATTTGCGAAAGAACATCCAGAATTAGTTGAGAAATTCCTCAAAGTTTATGAGAAAGCACGTGTATGGCAAGATGCTAACTTAGATGAAGCAATAAAAGTATACACTTCTGTAAAAAAGATAGATGCAGAGATTGTAAAAGAAGTGTTTAATCACGACAAACCAATTTTAGTTCCGGTAACGAAGGAAATAATAGCAGAACAACAAAAGACAGCGGATTTTCAATATAAGCTCGGTTCTATAAAGAAAGAAATTAAGACGGAAAAAGTTGTAGATAATTCTTTCGTAGAAAAAGGATTGAAAGCGAAGTGAAAAGAGGTTTTGTAAAGTGGAAAATACGAAAGCTGTTATGAAACCAGCGAGTATAACGATTAAGAAAAATGGCATAAAGAAGGTACGAAAGTTAAATGTAAAAGTTTTAGTAAGGGCGATTACTATACCGGTTATTATATTAATAATTTGGCAGTTGGCTGGCGTATTCGGTCTTGTTTCTAAAACAGTTTTACCAACACCATTAGATATTTTTCTAGCTTTCCAAGAGCTTATTAAAACAGGAGAGTTATTCGGCCATTTAAGTATTAGTGTATTCAGGGCTGCGGCTGGTTTCTTTATTGGTGGGGGCTTAGGAATCATTTTAGGAACGATTGTTGGATTTTCAACGAGAAGTGAGCAATATTTAGACCCATCTGTGCAAATGTTAAGAACTGTACCTCATTTAGCTGTTGCGCCGCTTTTCGTATTATGGTTCGGTTTTGGTGAAACATCGAAAGTGCTATTAATTGCAGATGGTGCATTTTTTCCTTTATACGTAAACGCATTTTTAGGTATTAGAGGTGTGGATTCAAAGTTATTTGATGTTGCGAGAGTGTTAGAGTTTAGCAAAAGAAAACTAATTACGAAACTAATTTTACCATCTGCATTGCCTAACCTTTTACTAGGAGCAAGGTTATCGTTAGGTGTTGCATGGGTGAGTTTAGTAGTAGCAGAACTTATGGGATCTACAGAAGGTATTGGTTATATGATTATGGATGCAAGGCAATTTTCAAATACAGATATCGTATTTGTCGGCATAATTATCTTTGCATTTGTTGGGAAGTTTTCTGACTCTCTAGTACGTTTACTAGAAGTGAAGTTTTTAAGATGGCGAGATAATTTTAAAGGTGAGACTAGGAATTAACATATAAATTATTAGGGGTAATTTATATAGAATTTGTTAGTATACGTTTCAAAATAAATAAGGGGTGTGTAAAGGTATGGAATTATTATGGTTTATTCCGGCTTATGGAGATGGTCGATATTTAGGAACGACAAAACGAGGAAGAGCAGCTGAATATGGTTATTATAAGCAAGTTGCTGCGGCAGCTGAGTATTTAGGATATACGGGTGTTTTACTTCCAACTGGTCAAGGATGTGAAGACCCTTGGGTGTTAGCTTCAGCTCTTGCTGCTGAAACAGAAAAACTAAAATTTTTAGTAGCAGTGAGACCAGGACTAATGTCACCTACAGTTGCAGCTAGGATGGCATCTACATTTGATAGAATTTCAGATGGGAGACTACTTATTAACGTAGTAGCTGGAGGAGATCCAGTTGAACTACAAGGAGATGGATTATATCTTGAGCATGATGAAAGATATGAAGCAGCGGATGAATTTTTAAAAGTTTGGAAATCGACATTGCAAGGTGAAACGATCTCTTTAGAAGGAAAACATATTCAAGTTACAGATAGTAAAGTTGTATTCCCGCCAGTTCAAACACCATATCCTCCTATATATTTCGGAGGATCATCAGCTGCTGGAAAAGAAGTAGCAGCTGAACATAGTGATGTATATTTAACGTGGGGAGAGCCACCAGAGCAAGTGAAAGAGAAAATAGAAGAAGTAAGAAAACTTGCAGAAGAGAAGGGGCGTACAGTACGATTTGGCATTAGATTACACGTAATTGTAAGAGAAACAGAAGAAGAAGCGTGGGAAGAGGCAGAACGTTTAATTCAATATGTGGATAATGAAACAATTGAGCTTGCTCAAAAGACATTTGCAAGATATGATTCGGTTGGTCAAAAGAGGATGACACATTTAAATAAAGGTACGAGAGAGTCGTTAGAGATAAGCCCTAATTTATGGGCTGGAATCGGACTTGTAAGAGGTGGGGCAGGTACTGCACTTGTAGGCAATCCACATACAGTAGCAGAAAGGATAAAAGAATATGAATCGTTAGGAATTGATACGTTTGTTTTATCAGGATATCCGCATTTAGAAGAAGCGTATGAGGTCGCAGAATTGTTATTCCCATTATTGAAAGACGAGAAGAAAGAAGAAAATAAAATGGTTGGTGAAATGATTGCTGATGCATATGCATTAAAAAAATAGTGAGAAATAAAGTTTCACCTATTTATTGCTTCATTTTGTTTACTGCCTGTTAATACGGGATAAAAAACCCGCAAGTTATTCGCTTGCGGGTTTTCATCGTAAATTATTAGAAAATATGGTAAAATTAAAGGGTAACTTAAGGTGCGGTTGGTTGTTCAATTATCACTTCTCCGAGTAGGAGGGGGGTGATAATACGTGAGTGAAATAGCGTTGCTACTGCAAGGTGGACTGTTTCTCGTTGCATTGTTAACGTTCGTCGTCGTTTTAATAGACAAGCTCAAAAAATAACAACCCACCTATGCTTATAGAATGTGGGTTGTTTTGTTTGTAAGAAACAAATAGGATAAATGAACAATCCAATCTGCTAAGTTACGTGGACTAGTGTGTAGCCGCACACTAGTCTTTTTTATTTATATACAATTTATAATTGGTTTATGTGATTGTATTGTTCTTTTCATACTCATTATAACACAGTGTCTTTTCATCAAGAAAGGAGACCGTATGTTCTGGTTTCTGTTATATAGTAGGTGCTTTTTCTTTAAACAGCCCATCCATATACTGTTTTAAACTTTGGACATAAAATTTCTGCGTATTCACATTATTTACACCGACAATCGGCGATGGAAGGTCAAATCTTTTTTCTGATAAATGAACGACAACATCAAAGATGTCAAACAAACGAATGAAGCAAAACAGGCCGTCTTTATCGCTAAGTAAAATAAAGTAATGATTTTCACTACTTGTATTTAGCGTATTCCATAAAGAACTTTTGCTTAAATCACGTACAATGCTTTTTTCTTTTAGTTCCACGAAATCTGCATTGGAGAGAATGGTAGAAATATCAATTGCATCTTGATCTTCAAAGTAGCCGTCAACTGCTTGTACAGCGAATGTATAAGCCATTTTTAATACACTCATTTTATATTTACGGTTATCTAATAGTAATTCACGTTGAATAGAACTCGCTACTTTCGTTACACGTTCCTCTTTCCAAATTTCATTATGTAAGGAAATATCGTGCTTTTTACATAGTTTCATAATTAATGCATTAGAATAAAGAATCTCGTCGCTTACTTCGACAACATCAGTCTCAGCAGCCGCAAGTTCCTCACCGTGCTCATTCGTATAGAGTGGGGAATCAATTTGTCTTTTCATTTGTTCAATCTTAAATTGACTCAATTTATGCCTAATTAAAGGACGATCAATATTTGTTGTCATTTGTTCATGACAAGTATCACAAATTGAGTTTGTGAAATAATATCCACATAATATTTCTGGAATGACATATTGTTCACTAAGTTCTTTCGTATCTTTTCTGCAAATGATGCATTGTGTCATTTTTATCACCTTTACCTGCAAATTTGTATGTAATCTCATTGTAGTGTATTTATCGGTATTTTGGAATATTGTAAAGGAAAATATTATGTGAAATTCATACTTATTTTGGTACAATGAAGAGAAGTGCTAGTTTAAAGGAGGCCGTTTTTTTGAAATCAAAAGTGCACTTTTGGACATTAGAAGTGCTAATGGTTGTAGGAATCATATTTATTTGCACAAAAATATCATTTTTATTTCAACCGATTGGTATCTTCATATCAACATTATTTTTCCCAATCTTAATCGCGCTTTTTTTATACTTCATATTTAATCCTGTATTAATCTTTTTGGAGAATAAAAAAGTACCTAGAAATTTAGCGATATTAATGTTATATCTTTTTATCATAACATTAACTGCGGTTGGCGTTGGAATAGTTGTTCCTACGATTTCACAACAGCTAATGGACTTAGTGAAAAATATGCCAGGCTACATAAAAGAGGGAAAAGTATACATACAAGAATTATCACATCATAGGTTGTTTGAATGGTTATCTACACAAAACTACGTTTCCATTGAAACAATTGAAAAAAATGCGATTGAATACTTAAAAGATATACCAAATACAATTACGTCGAGTGCAACGGCTTTATTTGGTATTATCACGAACGTTGCATTAGTTGTATTTACTGTACCGTTCATTTTATTTTACATGTTTAAAGATGGACATGCCTTTCCAGGAAAAGCGGTAAGTTTATTACCAGAGTCTTACCGTGAAGAGGGGCTTCGTATCATTAAGGAAACGAACGAAACATTATCTGCATATATTCAAGGGCAAGCGCTCGTTTGTATATTTGTAGGTGCGTTTACTTTTATCGGTTATTTAATTATCGATTTACCGTACGCTTTCGTTTTAGGAATTATTGCAGCATTTACAAACATCATTCCTAACTTAGGTCCATTTATTGGGGCAGCGCCAGCTGTTATTGTAGGACTGTTCGTATCTCCGATGCAAGCCTTATACGTAATTATTATCGTAACAATTGTACAACAGTTTGAAAGTAATATTATTTCACCACGTATTATGAGCTCGAAATTAAACATCCACCCATTAACAATTATTATCCTAATTTTAGGGGTAGGTAACTTTGCTGGAATCATCGGAATGATTTTAGCAGTACCAGTTTATGCAGTAACAAAAACAGTTGTTTCGAACTTAGTGAGATTGTTTAAGACGAAGAGAAGTAATCGGAAATAGTAAAACCTGAGAAAGATACACCGCTTTTTAAGTGGTGTATCTTTTGTTTATAAAAAATAATTAAAAGTGGGTTGATTTGATTTTATTATATATTTTTTATACATCAAATTCAGTGATGAACTTGTGTGATATAAGGCTCTATAAAACTATGTGGAATCCCTCTGAACTATCCAAATCATTTCCTTACAGCACGCTATCAACATCAAAATCGACTCCTTTCAATTCTATATAGTTAAACGATTAAAGGTGAGTGTAGTATTTGCTTCTACGATCTCGAATTTCATTAATAACTTGTTTATATTGTCTTTCTTGTTTTAATTCATTTTGAGATATTGTTTCTTTTTGAATCGTAATCGTTAAAAAGAAAAGGTGAAACTTCATATGTGAATTCCTCCTTTCGAATTGGAATTACAGATGACTACAGTAATGACTTTGTCTTTCTTTTACAGAATCCATAGCTTGATTAATTTGTCGTTCATGAAGCATTTCAGACTCAGAAAATTTATTTTTTTGAATGGTAATGGTTAAAAAGAATACTTTAAATTTCATTGGATAATTACCCCTTTATAAGTGATTTAGAAAAGACGAGTGTAATAAGAAGATTGGCGCTCTTTTACTTCGTCCATAATGTTTTGGATGTGTTGCTCACGTAAAATCTCTTTCTGTGAAAGCTTACGTTTTTGAATGGTGATTGTTAAAAAGAATGCTTTAAATTTCATTAGATTTATGACCCCTTTATAAGTGATTTAGAAAAGACGAGTGTAATAAGAAGATTGGCGCTCTTTTACTTCGTCCATAATGCTTTGGATGTGTTGCTCACGTAAAATCTCTTTCTGTGAAAGCTTACGTTTTTGAATGGTGATTGTTAAAAAGAATGCTTTAAATTTCATGAATATATTGCCCCTTTAAAATATATTTTTAATACATTTGAGTGTAGTATGAACTTTTAATGTCAGTTATTTTATCAGTCAGTTGTTTTAACTGTTGTTTACGATTGATTTCAGTTTCAGATAAAGTATTTTTTTGAAGCACAGTCGTAAAAAAGAAAATATGAAAAGTCATAAATGAATTCCTCCTTTCGAAAAGGAATTACAGGTGATCACAGTAAAGTGCTTGGCGCTCCTTAACATCATTCATAGCTTTTTCAATTTGCTCATTATGAAGAATTTCCCCTTTGGAAATTGTATTTCTTTGAATCGTAATACTTAAAAACAATACGCTAATAGTCATTGAATGTTGCTCCTTTCTTAGAAAAATAATGTAAGAGACTAAAAAACCGCGCAAAAAAACCACAGGAAGATACAGTTCTCCTATGGCGGGGCGTGAAAAAGCCACAGGAAAGTATACGACCTCCTGTGGCGAATTTATGAATTAAATGAAATAAAGTACGATTTTCAATTCTCCATTAGGGTGGTCGAATTCATATTTAATTGTCCAGAAAACACAGGTGCAGTTAACGCTAAAGTTAATGCATGTAATTGTAATTTCATCATTTCCTTCGACCTCCTTTTAGAATTTTTTTCTTACGTTAGTAAGTATATACAATTAATGGATAATTGTAAACATAAAAAATGAAAATTTTTAATTTTGATTAAAATGCGTATATTTAAAAAGGGATTTGAAAGTAAATATTGTAATTAACGAAATATCGATAAAAATGGGGGATGCTAAATGAAATATATGCATCATAACATAATCGTTATGCTAACAATTTTTTTATTCATTACGGCTTGTTCTAACGGAGAAAGAATAAAAGATATATATGATGTTAGGTCAGATGATTTTAAGAAATATACTGGGACATACGTTGGTAATAATTCAGATGTGGTTGCAATTATTAATCATTTATCCGGTGGTGGAACAGTTCAAAGTATAAGTTTAGAAAATGAAAATATAAAAGTGAACTATGGTGCAAAAGAGAGTGGAGCTCTTACAGAAGAAATGATTGAGACGTATTGGTTTAATGAGAAAGATACGATGAAGAAGAATTTTCTCTTTAATGCTACCTATCTAGTAATTTTAGTACCAAACGCAAAAGCTTATGAGTTTCAAATAGAAAATAAAAACTTTAAGATAACGAGGGAAGAAATGTTATCAATTTTGCATAGGGAATTCGATGATTTTCCAAAAGAAAAAGATATATGGGATAAAAATAAAGTTATAAAGTTCTTTAACGGCAATGAAGAAAAAATTAAAATGCTTGTGGAAGATAAAGATTTTCGGAAATCTTTATTTGCTAAATATCCAGTGAGCCAGTTGAAATAATGGAGGGGAGAAGATGGAGTTAGTATACAAAATTTCTTATCATAGAATGCAGGATCATTATTTACCTAAATTAGTACAGGCAATTAGGCTCGTTAGTGAAGAAGATTTGTGGAAAAAAGAGACCTCTGTTAATTCAATTGGTGGAATCGTACTACATATTTGTGAACATTTACAGAGAAATACAAGGCGTTATAAGGATCCAAATATAGTTTTTGAAAATGGTATTGAAGAATATTTTCCAGTGAAACAAATAAGATCTGAAGCTTTGTTAAAAACTGTTGAAGAAATATTTGATGAGTGGGGCAAAGCATATATACAGGTCTGGGAAGAAAAAAGGCATATTGATCTTCAAAGTCTATTACATTTGGTTGAGCATACAAGCTATCATTTAGGGCAAGTAGTAGATCGTACAAAATGTATTGAGGGACAACAGTTTAATTTTTGTCAAAATGGTATAAATGAAAAGAATTTGAGAACAAGAGTTGAAACTTCGCATTTTTAGAAAGAGAGACATTCTTAATTGAATGACTCTCTTTTTTTGTAAAAGAAATTTATGGAAAAAAATAATTCTATGTGATATGGTTGATTACATAAGTAATGAACCTATGAACCTAAGGTGGTGAAAATGTGAAGCCGACTCTAGAACAAAATAAATTAATATACATACAAATTGCAGAAACGATTGAATCTGATATTTTAAAAGACATATTGCTTGAAGAAGAACAAGTTCCATCGACAAATCAATTTGCGAAGATGTTACAAATAAATCCGGCTACCGCAGCTAAAGGGGTGAATGTATTAGTGGATGAGGGGATTTTATATAAAAAGAGAGGGATCGGAATGTTTGTTGCAAAGGGAGCGAAAGAAGTCGTACTAAAAAAAAGACAAAATACTTTTATGACTGAATATTTACCTAAAGTGTGGGAAGAAGCGAAAGTACTAGAAATATCAAAAGATGAATTGATGGATATGATTCAAAAGATTACGAAGGAGGGGAAAGAGGGATGATTGCACTTGAAACGAAAGATGTAACGAAAAAGTATAAAAAGAAAATAGCTGTAAATGAAGTAACGATTTCATTGGAAGAGAATAAAATATATGGTTTGCTTGGAAGGAACGGAGCAGGGAAAACGACTTTATTAAATTTACTAGCAGGACAAATTACTTCAAGTAGTGGAAGTGTATCAATATTTGGTGAAGATGTTTTTGAAAATAGTAAAGCGATGCAAAATATTTGTTTCGTTAGAGTAAAAGAAGAGTCTCATTTAAGTTATAGCGTAAAAGAAATTTTTAAGATATGTAACATGTTTTATAAAAATTGGGATCAGAAGTTTGCTGAAGAACTGGCGGGTAAATTTCAGCTTAATATAACAGAGAAATACCATAAACTATCTCATGGCATGCAAACAGTTGTAGGAATTATTAAAGGGTTAGCAAGCAGAGCGACAATTACTATTTTTGATGAACCAACTACAGGATTAGACGCAGCACATCGTGAGTTATTTTATAGTTTACTACTAGAAGATTACGGGGAGTATCCCAGAACAATTATATTATCAACACATCTGGTAGAAGAAGTAACCCATGTTATTGAAGAAGTAATTATCATAAAAGAAGGTGCACTTGTTGTTCAATCAACAGTGGAAGATTTATTGCAACAAGGTCATATTATTTCAGGGCAAAAAGGTAAAGTGGAGGAGTTCTTGATTAATAAAAAAGTTATAAATAAAGAAATTTATGGGAATAAAGGTATTGCTGTTATATGGGAAGAGCTTTCTAATGAAGATTGTTACTCTCTTGAAAAAGAAGGTTTAGTAATTGATAGAATTACATTACAAAAACTATTTATTCACATGACTGGTGGTGAAGTGGAATGACGACGTTAATGAAACAATTGAGGTTACATATAAATTTTCATTATAAAGCAATTTTAATATTTTGGATTGTAGCTTTATTAATAAAAGGAGCTTTATATGCTGCTCATTTAAATGAAGCGAAAGTTGGTTATTTACCCGAAATTATCAATAATCCTTCAATTGCAATTATGATTTTTATAGTAGGGAGTGTTTTCATTGTTCAAGATGATGTATTTCGTTTAGCAGTTTCATTTGGTATAACGAGAATACAATATTTTATCGGAGCGATTTGTTATATCGTGTTGCAATCCGCATTGTTTTCATTCCTTCAAATACTGTTTTTACAAGATATAAAATATAACTTAGTAAATGTTAACTTTGGAGAGCAATTAATACAACAGTTTATTTTACAATTTTTATTTTATGTTACGATAGCATGTTTCTTTCAAGTAGTAGTAATTTTTAAGCAAAGATTTCAATGGATTGGTCTCATGATTGGTGGGTCGCTTTTCCTTTCAACAAATAGTGTGCTGTATGGAGAAGTAGGGATAAAAGGATTGTTATTTACAAATGATGTATCTTTAATAGATATCCCTTATTTTATTGTTATTTCAATTGGATTAACAATTCTTTATATCATAACTAGTAGTATATTTATTCGTAAAGTATCATTTGAACGAACAGTTTAAAATAGTGATAGATTATTCTTTTAGGGAGAAGGAAAATATATGGGAGACACGTCCTCACTAATAACCGTCTTTTTATGCATTGCACTACTAATATTTTGGCGTCGTTATCGCTCCATGCATAAGCCAATAAAGGGATCGGGAAAACGTATTTTATGGCCATTACTATTTTTAACACCAGGTATTGTATGGTTTTTAGGTCCCGTACATCCAGCTATATTACAAGTAATTATAGCGGTATTCATTGGTGTACTTTTTGCTGTACCGCTTATAGTATTAACAAATTATGAACGAAGAGATGATGGGAATATTTATACGAAAAAAAGTGCAGCTTTTTTAATTACTTTTATTGCACTTGTCTTTTTAAGATATGGTTCAAGACAATTTATCGTTGATTTAGATCAACAAACGATTGGTTTATTATTTTACGTTGTTGCAGTATCGTATATTTTTCCTTGGAGAATTGCCTGTTATATAAAGTTTAGGAAAGTTTGGCTGGAAAATAATAATCATGCTATATGAAAACTTCTCATTTGAGAAGTTTTTTTATTTTTACAGGTAAGCAAAACAAGTTGTTGAAGGGCAGGCTGTCATAGAATATGATACATATTATAATGAGGAAAAGTTGAGGGGATAAAAATGCGTACAATTTTACTTTTTCTAAACAACATGTTCATTAGCGAAATCGAGGACATTAGGCAAAAACATGATCCTTTATTTGGATTAATTCCACCGCATATTACAATTGTATTCCCATTTGAAAGTTCGATTTCAAATGATGAGCTGAAATTACATATTATAAATGTATCAAAACCGATACAGAATATAGAAATTGAATTTAAGAATCAAATTACAAGTGAAAGAGAATATTTGTTTTTACGAGTTGAAAAGGGGAAAGAACAAATAGAGGAACTACATAATATTCTATATACAGGACCTTTATTACAATTTTTGAAAGAAGACATTCCGTACATCCCGCATGTAACAGTCGGAAGAAAAGAAAGTGTCGCGTTAGCTGCTGAAGTAGTGAAGGAGATTCCTAGTTTTCATGGGAAGTTAAATTGTGTGATTGATAGAATAAGCGTGGAGCGAATTGGAGAGAACGGGGAATCAATTATTGAATTTGAAGTGCCATTTCTAAAAAGCTGACAAAAGTCAGCTTTTTATTTCGTAGCATGAAGTAATGCACCAATTGCACCGCTATTACCACCATCTTGTAAAAAGATTGGTGTTTTATTTTGATATTCGGTGTAGCTACTAATAATATGTTGAAGTTGTATGTTATTACATAAAGTTGAACCAATATAAATAATGTGTTCAATGTTTTTTGTTTCAGCGAATTGAAGGCTTAATGCAGTAACGACTTCACCGACAAGTCCTTGTACAGTAGCTAGTATATCGGAGCTACTATTATTTGATTCTGTAATGGCTGCTTTTCCGAAGTTACTAGCAGTTAAGTTATTATCGATAGGGGAAAGAATACCACCATAAATATCTCCAACCGTAATATCTAGTTCTTTTCTAGATCCTACTTTTGTTAGAGGGATTACATCTTCAAAATGATCTATATTTGTTAACAATTTTGAAAGTCCCATAATAGTCCCACCGCCAACTCCGGTTCCACCAGCGCGAATATATTGTTCATTATAAACGTAATGGATAGAAGTACCTGTACCGATATTGGTTAAAATAAAATTGCGTATAGCATGTTTTTCTTCTTTTAATATGTATTGGACACCTGCAAGAGTAGCTTCAAATTCGTTTAGCTCTATTATTTTATATGAACCTGTAAGCAGATGCTGTAATAGTTTCGATTTACCACCCGTAATACATATTTGTTTTATGCCATTGTTGTTTTTAATCCAATCTATTATTTTATGTTGTTCATGCGAATAAAATTTTTCAAAAGTTAATAGCTTTTTTTCGTTAAAATAAGCTATTTTCGTTAATGTGCCTCCAGCATCGATACCGATAGTACGTTCCATTTCCCTGCTCCTAACTACGTAATATATTTTCTTATTTATTTAATTGGTTGAGAATAGATATTTCCAACTGATATAAGGAACACTTTAATCTGCTTGATATATTAATAGTTTTTCTATAGTTACAATAGGCTGGTCGTTTACAGTTGCAATACCTTTACCAAGAATAAAACCTCGACGATTGCGCGTTAGCTCATAATGTAAATCAAGTTTATCACCGGGATATGCTTTTCCGTGGAATTCAACTCCATCTAAAGAGGAGAGAAATCCTAGTCCTTCAGAATCACTTGTATGTACAAATGCACTAAGCTGAGCAAGTGCTTCTACAATTAACATATGAGGCATATGTTTGTGACTATCGTTTATAAACCATTCGTTATTTGTAATGAGTTTATATCCTGTAACGAATTCATCTTGTTTTACATTTATTACTTTATCAATCATTAAAAATGGATAACGATGGGGAAGTGTGTCTTTAATATGCATATGAAAGTACCTCCAATTAATAATACCCCTGCTAAAGTTAAGCAGGGGAGTGGGAACTAATTTTTAACTAATTCATTTACTTTTTCAAGGACGAAAATGCCGCTATTTCTAATGTTTTCAACAACTTGTTGCAACACTTCTTTATCTTGAACGAGTGCAATACGTACGAAGCCTTCTCCGTGAGGTCCAAATGCATGACCAGGTGTAACAACGATATTCGCACGATCCATTAATGCATAAGCGAAGTCTAGAGAAGTCCATCCTTGTGGAATTTCAGCCCAGACAAACATACTACCGGCTGGCTTATCGACATTCCAACCAAATGTTCGGAATCCATCGACTAAAGTATCTCTCCGTTCTTGATAAATATCGCGGTTTTTCTCACAAAATACCGCGCCATTTCTTAGTGCTGCAGATGCCGCTTTTTGAATTGGTAAAAATACACCGTAGTCGGTATTAGATTTAAATTGAGTAAGTGCACGAACAATTTCTTCGTTTCCAATCATATATCCAATACGGCTACCTGCTAAACTATAACTTTTTGACAAAGAATTGATTTCTACACCAACTTCTTTAGCACCATGTACAGAGAGGAAGCTAATTGGCTTATTACCATCGAAATAAAATTCAGCATAAGCAAAATCATGGACAACGATAATATTATGCTTTTTCGCGAATGCGATTACTTCTTTAAAGAAATCTTCATGGGCCATTGCTGGAACGGGATTCCCTGGGAAGTTTAAAATCATCATCTTCGCTTGAGCGGCAATTTCTTCAGGGATGACCCCTAAGTCTGGTAAGAAAGCATTCTCTTTCTTTAAAGGCATGTAGTAAGATGTTGCACCAGCCATTTGAATACCTGTTTCATAAGCTGTATATCCTGGATCAGGAACTAATATAATATCACCTGGATTTGCATAAACCATAGGTAAATGAACGAGCCCGTCTTGTGAACCCATTAATAATAAAACTTCTTTATCCGCATTTAATAAAACGTTATGAGTGTTGTTGTAATATTCAGTTACAGCTTCGTGAAATTCTTGAATACCTGATAATGTATACCCGTAGCTCTCTTTCTCACTCGCTGTATGTACCATTGTTTCTCTTACAAAATCAGCGGGCGGCATATCAGGATTTCCGATGCTCAAATCAATCATGTTATGACCTGCTGCAATTTTTTCTTTTTTATAGGCTCCTAATTCACTAAATATAGAAGATTGGAATGCTTTCATTCTAGTTGCTAACGTGTAAGTCATCAAAACCCCTCCTAAAACAGTGCTTTCATTCTGCGTTTTTAATTATTCTGAAAACACATGTTTATATTTTATCATTTTTTTATGAAAATTAAAACGATTGACAAATTTAGAGGAAGTATTAGCCTATTTTGAAAAGTATCGATGTAAATAGCGTAGACGTGTTAATTGAAATGTCTATTATAGGATTCATTTTATATAACTTAAGTTATTTGATAGTTTTTATTAAGTATTTGTGGAAGATTTCTAAAGTGAAATAACGCAGAAAATATTTTCTGCGTTTCCTCTGAAATGTAATCATTTCTTTTTATACGTGCATAATTTTTCAGCTGTCAAAAAGTATACATTTAATGTACCGTCGGCAACTTTTAAAGTTTGCTCTGATGTAAATGAATTACCATAATCAATGTGATATACATTAGAATTTTTGACAACTGAGCCTTTATATAAATCGTCTTTATTCTTTGTGGTTTGCATTTCTACTAAATTTTGCACAATTTCCTCTTTATTTTCTTTTTTGACAACTGTTTCAAATTTATAATATACAGGGCATTCACCATTTTTATTGTCAACGACTTCCCAAGAACCGTATATATCGTTATTGCTGCATCCACTAAGTAGGATGATTAGTATAGGAATTGTAAGTAGAACCTTTTTCATTTTGTGCTCCTTTCTTTTAAATTTGAATAAACGTGCGAATACGATAGGGATATTATAATAAATAAAGTTTAAATTTTTTTAAAGAATTATTTAATTTCATATAAAAATTTAGGAGAAATTAAATAAGCATGAATCTAGTGTAAAGTCAGATTCATGCTAGTACTATAGCCTATGTTATGTCTTTTTTGAGGATATATAAAGAGGAAAGCAGAAGCACTATTCCATTTATTATATATACGCTTGCGATCATAAAGGCTAACGTACCTGCGCCAAATCCTGCTTTATCGAATATAGAAGCAAATGTTGCGATAGTCAAAAAGATAATGGGAGTCAGTAGTAAAAATATGAAACCTGCCACGATTCTTTTTTTAAAACTATGTCCAGATAAGGAAATGGCTAAAAAGTTTAGTATGCTAAACAGAGCAATTGCAAAGAGCAGGACAATAAATACTTCAATGCCATCAGACATTTTACCACTCCTTTTATAAAGAGTACTCTTTATAATCTATTCGAAATAAAAGGGGGATACTCCTTTAGGTAATTTCAATAAACGTAATAAATAGGCGTATTATAGAACAAAGAAGTATGGATTCAATATTATATCCATACTTCTTTGTTTATTTTATAAATTCGCAGATTGTGAATGCTGTTTTTCATAATGTTTCTGCTTAGAAAGGGAAATAGAAATAATCAATAATGAAACGACTCCGAAGATGAGAACCATATATTGTAACCCAATTGTATCTAAGAAGAACCCTGTGCCAAGTAAGACGATTTGGAACATAACCCTCTCAAACATATTACGGAATGAGAAGAGGCGACCGTGATAACTTTTTTCCACTTTCGTTTGGAAAATTGTCGACATAATAGGGAAGAAGCAGCCAACACTAAACCCAAACAAACCAAATGATGTAAGAGCCATCCATTTTATATCGCTAAAGAACAATGACAGGTGTGCAAAAGCAGTACAAATTGCGAAGAAATATAGTAATTTTTCGGGTTTGAAATGATCAGATAGACGTTTAATTACGAAGGCACCTAACATAAATGCGACACCTTCAATTGTATATATGAACCCTTTAATCGTAGGATCATGTTGCATTTCGCTAATGTTAATAACCATTAAATTAAACCCTGCTATAAATAATAGAGGGATGATACTTAATATAAGTGCTGTAAAAGCAATAGGAATTCCTTTTAAAATACGAAATACTTCCATAAAGCTATTGTCTTTTGCAGCTTGTTTACTTGGTGTTGTTGATTTCTTGTCTTCGAATTGTAGGAAGAACGTCGAGAGGAATAATAAGGCGTATGCTGCCATTGAAAAGGCGTACATATACTGTAAACTCATTACAACTAAAAGAATTCCACCTAGTGAAGTACCTGCAATACGAGCGATTGTACCAACATTCATATGTACACCGTTCATTTGTAATAACTCATTCTCACGTACGATGAGTGGAATTACAGATTGTAATGCAGGGAAATAAAATGCTGCTGAAATTTGAAGAGCAACCATAAATGCAATCATAAATGCGATACTTTCAAATTGAATAGCGAAAAACATGAAAATAACACTTAAAACTCGACCAAATCCAGCGTAAAGAAGAACTTTTTTCTTTTCATACTGATCGATGACACGACCGGCCATAGGGCCAACTAGAACACCGGCTAATAGTCCGATAAATAATATAACTGATTTCATGAAATCAGAAGGGACATATTTTTGCATAAACTCAAGGTTGCCAAGAATACCAAGCCATAATCCTAGACCTGCAATAAACTCCCCAATTAAAACAATCCAAACATTTTTATTACGCCACATAACATAAAACCTCTCCGTCTTTTAAAATGAAAAAACTCGTATATAAAACCTCCTTATTTATGTAGTATTTTTATACGAACTTTTTTAGAGTCAGAGTCTATATTACGTGTTTCATAATTGGATTTCAATCTTTTTGATTTGTAAAAAATTTGATGTATTAATTGATGAAATAAATGAAGCAAAACGTAAAAAATTCATGATTAAAGCTAATAGAAAGTAAGGATAAATATAAAAAAGCAAGAACGTATAACTACGTCTTGCTTTTCCAAAGTACAAAATTAAACATTAATTTCAATTAGCAATATTTACGCTCTTGTCCAATAGCTAAAGCGCTAAAAGATAGAGGACCAGCAACTTCTGCACTTGCACTACTAATAAGGTTTTCTACAGTTAATGAATATTCGTGTGTTCCACTGCTAATGTTTTGGTCTGTAGCTTGGAATGTTTGTACGTAAAATTGTTCAGAATTTGTTGATTCAATACCTACTTGTGTATTGAAAATTTCAATGTTATCAAGGAAAATTCGGAATAAAACTTGTGAAATCTCAGTTATACCTTCTACACCAACTGTAGCTATTAATTCTACTCGATTATTACGTGAATCTCTACTTGAAATTCTCAATTTCAAATTTGCTAGAATTACTTTGTTTGGAGAAGAGGGGATTGCAAAAGTTGTTGCATCAGTTTTACTTATAGGTTGAGTAGCTTAATAATCAATGATATGAGTCATATTCACAACCTCTTCATATACTGAAATACGGAAATAGGGATGAATTATCTTGGACAAATACTAGAATATTATAATAGAGTCCACAACAATTGTTGAAAAGAAGCAATTTACATAAAAGCATCAAGAATATATCATAATAAGATGATATTTTTCTTAATGCTTTTTGTAATTAAGCAGAATATTCTTCTTTACGTACTTCAAAAAATTCATTACGTCGTAAGTAATTATAAATTCTCTCAGAAACCTCTTCTTCTTCAGACACTAAGAAACGATGGTCAAAAGCGTAGAAAGATTGACCTTTAATTAATTTTACATAATATATATTAAACGCCTCCTGACACTAGATTATTACTTTCTTCATATTATGATGGCCTATATGTCTGCTAAAAATACTTGGAGTTTCAAAGGAAGTAAGTAAAGGGATGAAAGAGCTTACAATTTTGTAAGGTTTATGTCACCTTTTTCGATAGTTTACATTCACCAATTTCTTCTATACTACAAATAAGTTGCATAAAATAAGGGGGTAAAAAGATGGATGAAGTAATTGGAGAAGTTGTAGCAGGTATTTGTGAATTTGTAGTAGAAGTAACAGCGGATGCTATAGGAAGTTTAGTTTCCGGAAATGATGAGGAAAAAGAAACATTATAATAATTTGTAAAAGTATAAAGTTGATCAAATTGTAAAGGTTGATTTCTAAAGGGAAGTCAGCTTTTTATTTTTTACATTATATTAACTTAATTTGAATATTCATTTGTTATTATATTGAAGAAACCTATATAAGGAGGTGAATAAACAAATATGTCGAATTCGGGGGCTGATTTATCTGTTTCTCGTTTGATTGTGGCAAATGTAGAGGAAAAGGAATATCATTTTATTGTTCGTGAACATCCGATTGTAGGGAAAGTTATATCGCTATTTGAAAATGGTAAAGAATATGGTTTACTAGATAAACAAATCGCTAATAAAGATAAATTTATTACATCGGAGCTTACTAAATTAGATTATTTTAACTTAGATGTTTTATATCATACACCTGGGTGGATATGGATTGGTATGGATCAATTTGGTTTACATGCTCGTGAGGCTACTTATAACGAAGTAGATGTTATTATGAAGTTGAAAGAGGATTTATATTATATAGATATATACGAAGAAATAAAAATGTAGTAAATATTTAGTCAGGTTAGGGGACAAGTTCCCGTAGCCTTTTTTGTTTAATAGTAAAACGTAAAATTATATTATTTTGATTATAGGTAAACTTGATAAGAAGTGAGATGAAAAGAGGATTTGAAAATACATGAAGAGAATTGTAATAATTATATGAATCGTATATGTAAATAACAATAGAAAGAAGATGATAAAATGAGTAAGGAAGAGCTTGTGAAAAAACAGTTTGGCAGTAATGCAGATAAGTATGTGAATAGTAAAATACATGCTAAAGGACAGGACTTACAATATGTAGTTCAACAAGTTGCGTCTCGCCATAATAATCGTCTTCTTGATGTTGCTACTGGTGGCGGACATGTTGCGAATATGTTAGCACCTATGTTTGAAGAAGTAGTTGCACTTGATTTAACAGAACAGATGTTAGAAGAAGCAAAAGGTTTTATAAAGCAGAATGGTCATGGAAATGTGTCTTTTGTAGTAGGAAACGCAGAGGATTTACCATTTGCAGACCATTTTTTTGATACAATTACATGCCGGATTGCAGCCCATCATTTTACGAATCCGGCTCAATTTATTTTTGAAGTAAATCGTACGTTGGAGGATAATGGATTATTCATCTTAATAGATAATGTTTCGCCAGAAAATAATGAATATGATACATTTTATAATTTTATAGAAAAAAAGCGGGACCCAAGTCATGAACGAGCTCTAAAAAAGACAGAATGGCTTACTTTATTAGAAAAAAACGGTTTGCAAATGCAGTCATGTCTTACTTTTGATAAGAAGTTTGATTTTGACTGGTGGTGTAATATGATGAATGTCCCTGTACAAAAGCGCGAAAAATTAACAGAATGTATGATGAAAGCACCAAACGAAATGAAGGGATATTTTAATATTCAATTTAAAAATAATAAAGTAGATTCATTCTATACTGAAATGGCTATGTTTATATGTAAAAAAAGTACAACATTAAAAAGATAAATGTGTTGCAGTCTTTCTGAAGTACGATATACTTAGTACAGAGAAACTGAGAATTGAGGAATAGTTATAATGATTCGTGTACGCATTGAAGGTACTGAGGAAGAAATGCTTGAATTTATGGGGAAAATGCCGGACATTCCTGGATTTGAAAAGACACATATGAGAGAGTCGAGAAAAGGAAATAACCCGAAATACGATTCGAGTAAAAATGTACTAGCATATTTGTCTTATAAAAAGATTGAAGTCGCCAATAAATAGGCGGCTTTTTTAGTTTGCGCTGTTTCACCGCCTTGTCTTTTTCACATAATAATAATAGTAGATTATGCTGAAGAGGGGTGAGAATAGTTAATAAGAAAATCATCTTTTTTGGAGACTTTGGTATTGATGACGCCGTAGCGTTAATTTATGCAAATAAAACATGTAAATTAGATATTCTAGGTATTGTTGCAGAGTACGGGAATGTATCACGAGAAATCGTTACGGAAAATGTTTATTTTTTAGAAAGGTACTATGCTACACATGTAAAAATTATTGAAGGTGCGAGTAGGCCGATGACAGCTGAAGAACCTTTGTTTTTCCCTGAAATCCATGGGGATCACGGTTTAGGTCCTATTAATCCACCTGAGATGAGAATTTGTAAACGAGAAAATTTTTGTGAATTAATCAAATTAATCGAACCTTGTCCAGAAGATATTATAATTGTGGCGACAGGAAGACTAACGACGCTTGCTACGTTATTTTTATTGTATCCCAATATAATGGATCGTATTTGTTCGTATTATATAATGGGCGGTGCTTTCCTATTTCCAGGTAATGTTACACCAGTATCTGAAGCGAATTTTTATGGTGATCCAATTGCAGCAAATATTGTTATGAAATATGCGAAAAACGCTAGTATATACCCGTTAAATGTAACACAGGGCGCGCTTATTACGCCTGAAATGGCCAATATAATAGATAAACAAGGAACTGGACAGGCGAAACTCATTAAACCAATGATTGATTTTTATTATGAGAACTTCTATAAAAAAGAATATCCGGGTATTGGTGGAAGCCCTATACACGATTTACTACCGTTTGTCTCGTTTATAAATGATAGTATTTTTGAATATAAAAAATCGGCAGTGTGGATTAGTACGACAAATGATGTGACTAGGGGCCAAAGTGTAGCTGACTTTAGAAAAATAGCTGAACCAACAAGGTTTGATGGTCGGCCGATTCAAAGAATTGCTGTTGGTTTTAACTATCCTGCTTTTAAAGAAGAGTTTATGCGAACAATATTGAAGCCAGATTGTCCTTAATGTGTTAATAATAAGTCGGATAAATCGTTAGTCCGAAAAATGGTTTATCAGTCTGTATTATTCTCAAAAGTCTTATAGTTGAGCAGCATGAATAACTTATGAAAAATGTCACATAACTAATGGTAAGCAATTGTTTCTAATTATATTTTGATTGGTTAAATATAAAGGAGGTTATTATATGATTTGGTCTTTAATCGTTGGTGGTTTATTAGGATGGTTTGCAAGCTTAATTACTGGAAGGGATGTACCAGGTGGTGTAATTGGTAATATTATTGCTGGTATTATCGGTTCTTGGATTGGTACGAAATTACTTGGTAGTTTCGGTCCTGTAATAGGCGGATTTGCAATCATTCCTGCTTTAATTGGTGCGGTTATTTTGATTTTCATTGTGAGTTTTTTACTACGAGCAATGCGGAAATGAATGTAGCAGGACTGTTTACATTTGTAAGCAGTCCTTTTTATATGTTATGCTAGTATTATACAATCAGGAGGTGTCAGCATTGAAATCATTTACAGTAAATTTCCATCAAGAAGATAATGCAAAAGCGACAACAGTACATAAATTAAGTGAAGAGGACTTCAATAAAGCAACTGAAAAAGGTACTCGTCATTTATTTGATTTAGATACAAACGTTGGCTTCTTCGTATTCTTTGATGCAGAAGATGCAGAAGGAAATGATCAATACTTAATGTTACAATATGAAGGGGATCATGAAGAACCAACTGCGTGCTACGGATTTGATTTAAAACTATATTATCAATTTTTAGCGCTATACTTAAACGATCTTGAATTCCAAGGCGAAACAGATGAGGAAGAGGAAGAATACGGTCCAATTCATCATTTAGCGCACTTACTTTATCATATTGTTGAAGATGGTAAATCAATCGAAGTATAATATACATATTTGAAGCTGTCCTTTTGGGGCAGCTTTTTTATATGACATTGAATTGGTGTATTATTAGTTGAACCAATAAGGCTTTTACGGGCAGCCCTGCCCATCTAACTTCTTTGCTTCTGCTGAATTTTGAGGTGGAGATTTTACTGCCCGGCAAATAGCAGGATAAATTCATAATAGAAATTTATTTATTACTTTCATGTTAGCATCGTAAAACACCTGTTATAATGATTGTAATTAAATTCATGGAGGCTAATTCTATGCTTGTAGATGTAAAAGCTTTTATTAAAGCTGCAGGTTTAACATGTATTTCATCATTAAGTGGAGATAACACGTTTGTTTATAATTTTGAAACTGTAAAAAACACTATCGCTACACTTTTTAAGAAGCTAAGATTTACCATTTAATTTCATTTCAACCAGTAGGAAAAGAGTAATCACTTCCTACTGTTTTTTTTTCTGTTTGAAGGAGCTGTTGTGACAACATGTTTTAAGTGATAGATAGAGGATATTGTCATTGAGAAGAGAAGGGTTAAATAAGGAGATGAAAATGGTTTCGTTTATCAGGAGGTAGTTACTTCGGATATAACAGACTTGGTTACTTTTTAGAAACAGCTTTTGTAATATATTTTGTACAAGCTTTTTGAGAGAGTGAAGTACTGACTTTTTGGAACAAACATAATTTGAAAAGTAGTGTAATGGGTTGGTTAACGAAATAAATAAGATGCAATAGGGGGTAAAAATGATGAAAATATATTTAAAAATAGTTATGTTATTTTTGGTGTTTACATGTATGTTTGCGCTAGCCGCATGTAAAGAGACAGACGAAAAAAACGAAACAAATCCAACCTTGGAAAATAATAAAAATAAACAAAGTAATTCTTCAGAAGAACAGAAAAATCTTGAAACAAAACCAAGTAATGAAAAAACAACAAAACCATCAACTGAGCCAGATTCGAAAAATAGAACATTTAATCAAAAATCAATTAACCACGTTAAAGATTTGTTTGAATTAGCAAAAGAAGGAAAAGTACCTAATGTACCATTTGGAGCCCATACAGGGGATATTGAAGAAATAGAAAAAGCATGGGGGAAAGCGAATAAAACCGAACAAGCAGGGAACGGAATGTACGCAACTTTTACAAATAAAAATGTTGTTTTTGGATTTAATAAAGGGTCACAAGTTTTTGATGTACGCTCATATCATGCAGAACTAAAATCGATTACATTACAAGAAATTGAAAAAGCGTTAGGAAAACCATCTTCAGTTAAAGGGAATGGTGGAGACAAAATATATGTATACAAAGTAAATAACCAGTATGAGTTAAAATTTGTCATTCCAAAATCGACTGGTAATGTAGATCATATTTCCGTGTTTTCACCAGAGGATAGTATTAATAAAATGGCAGGATAAGAAATTAAGTGATTTCAAAAACACCTCGCTCTTTATGAAGTGAGGTGTTTTAGTTGTAAACAAGGAACGTCTCATTTCATATGCGAAATACTTCACTTTTGTTTTTTTGCATGCATCCAATAAGAAATGTTGATCTACTGAAAAAGTAGTAACTTATAAATTATGTGTAGGCTGGTTTGCGATTTTTTTTCGTTCCAAATTTTGAACAAATAACGCTTGTACAATACCTCCAACTAATAAGAAACTAGCGCAAATATAAAACAGCATACTTCCATTTAACTTACTTAATAAAACTGCACCAATAACTGGTCCACACGTTCGAGATATATCCCAGTGTATACCGTAAATTGAAAAATATAAACCACGTTTATCATGAGGTGCAATTTCTGAAACGAATCGTAATAAATGGTTTAGAGCAATACTTTCTCCAATGACTAAAAAGAGTAAGGTGAAGAATAACGACAATATCGTCGTTGAATAACTAAAGCCAACTGCAGCTATTGTATAGCAGGCGTAAGAAATAAGGATGATTTTCGCCATAGAAAATCGTTCAGACCATTTTACGAGGAAGATTTGTAGAATGATTTCCAAAATGGCTTTACATGTTGAAATAAATGCGAGTATGAATACGAGATTAAGAAATACATGTTCTGCGAAAATACGATAATTCGTCTCAGTTTGTGCATAAAAAAAGCTAATAGGAAGTGTAGAAAACATAAGACCGAATATGGCGTAATGTTTAAAAACAAATTGCTTTGGTGAACTTGCCTCAACTGTTTGTTTTGACATACTTATTGGTGGAACGGTTTCTGGGAGCTGGGTCCAAACAACAACGGCATATATCGTAAGGGTTACACTTTGCACGATAAATAAATATTCTGGGTGAGTATTATAAAAACTTGCACCGATTAAAGGGCCGACTACGGATCCAATTGCTCCCATCGTTTGTAGGAGAGCAAAAATTTCTGCTTGCTGCTCTTTTTTTGTTAAATCAGCAATTTGTGCACGTTGAGCCGGAATATATAAGGAACGGCCAATGCCATTAATGACATATAACAGTGCAAATATAAAAACGGATTGAGCGAAAACGAAACTACCGATTGCAACACTTTGTAGCAATAAGCCGAGTAACATAATCTTTTTCCGGCCATATTTATCAGTAATTCCTCCAGCAATAAGTGTAAATAAAATGTCTGAAAGTGGCTGTAATCCGAAAATCAGCATAGTTATTATTACATTGCCGTTTAACATTTTATTGACGTAAATAATCATAATGATAGCTAACATAGATTCAGTCGTTCTGGTTAATAATTCACCACACAGTCTAATAAAAATAGGTTTATTGTAACGAAGTAAGAGATAATTCAATATTAATTCCTCCTTTCTATATTGAAATGATAAGATGAAAGAAGAATTGGAAAAAGTGTAGAAACAATAGGGAGTATTTTTCACCTTTTAGGGGGATTATGATGTTTATTTTAGATCAATACATTGAACTATGGAGTGCTTATGGAAAAGGGGAAAAAGAGGGAGAACAATTGGAAGTAACAGTGCAAAATATATCTGAAACATTATTTTGTACAGAGCGTAATAGTAAATTAATTATAAAAAAATTAGATGAGTTAAATTGGATCAAGTGGTTTCCAGGTCGCGGCAGAGGAAATCGTTCTAAGTTAATATTTCAAAAGGACCCGATATCTTTAATTTTAGATAGAGGAAAAGAAATAACGAAAAAAGGGGATGTGAAAAGCGGGAGCATATTTGTGGAACGCTATAGCTCACATTTTCCATTAGTAAAGGAAGAATATCACTCCTGGGTGGATTCAATATTTGGTCATAAGATTGAAATGACATCTGAAGGGAGAAGAGATGTACTCCGGTTGCAAGTACAAATGAATTTAGATATCACATTAGATCCTGTATACGCTACAATGCGTTCAGAATGCCATATGGTAAAACATATATTCGATACACTCGTGTATGTAGACGGTAATACAAACATTATAGAGCCAAGACTTGCATTTCACTGGGAATATAATGATGCTGAAAAAATATGGACGTTTTATTTACGAAAAGGAGTTCACTTTCATAATGGAAAACAACTTACTGCACATGATGTTATATACTCATTGAATCGATTTATGAAGCTGGAAAATAATGCACACGCATGGATGTTACAACACGTTGAAAGTATTCGTTCAGTGGATGACTACGTTGTCGAAATTCAATTACATACGGAAAATCGAATGTTTTTACATATGCTAAGTGCAGAACAGTGTTCTATCGTGAATAAAGATGAAGCAGGAGAGCTAATTGGAACAGGGCCTTTTCAATTATATAAAAGTAATGAAAATTTGTTCATTTTAGAAGGTCATCCTTTATATTTTCGTGAAAGACCTTTTTTAGATCGTGTTGAGTTGTGGAATGTAGAACAAGGTGTAAGTACATACGATGTTTTAGTAAAGGCGCAGTATAAAGATAAAGAAAAACATAATAAAGAATTGTCTCGGCTTGAGTCGAACGTGACATATATAACATGTAATCATACGAAAGAAGGACCAATGCAAGATGAGTTATTTCGGAAAGCATTATATAAAATCATTCATGGTTATACAATCGTTCAAGAACTCGGCGGAGAACGTGGAGAAGTGGCACAGAAACTAATATTAGCAGGTGAAAGCATTGTAGAGATTGAGGAAGATGTAGAAAGTTTAATTAAAAGGAGTACTTATCATAATGAAGTGCTACAACTCTACACATTTACAGGACGAGATCATGTTGAAGATGCACAATGGATACAAAAAGAGTGTGTGAAGTACGGGATTCGTGTAGAAAATAATTTTCTTGACATAGAAGAGCTATTGGAAGTAAGTACGATACAAAAGGCCGATATGATGCATGATAGTGCCACAATAAGTGAACGAATAGAAGATAGTCTATTATATATGTTTCTTACAAAAAATAGTTTTATTCATGGACAAAGCAGCATGGACTTTCATGAAAAGTTGTCTCCTTATTTTAAACAAGAAGAATTAGAGAAAAGAGTTACACTGTTACGCGATATTGAGGATACTTTGTTACGTCAAATTCATATTATTCCTTTATATCGTAATAAACAAGAGGTAAGTACACATGAAAAAGTCCAAAGTATAATGATTAATTCACAAGGTTGGATTGATTTTTATAATATTTGGTTTAAATCTTGATATATAAGGGCTTTTGCGCATTTTCATAAGATGTGTAAGAGCCTTTTTTGTATGTGGGAATAGGTTTGTTTTACACATTGTTACCCTACTTGTGATAAAAGTCTATTTACAGCGTAACAGTGTTATGTTACATTGTTATCAGGAAGGGGTGTTATACAGTTGAGTACAGATTTAATTTCAAAAAAAGATTTATTAGAACTAACTGGTATTTCATACGGACAGTTATATAGGTGGAAGAGAAAAAATTTAATACCGGAAGATTGGTTTATACGAAAGTCAACATTCACGGGTCAAGAGACATTTTTTCCGAAAGAAAAGATATTAGAGCGCATCGATAAGATCCAAACGATGAAAGAGGATTTATCACTTGATGAACTAGCGAATATGTTTTCACCGAGTGTGAGAGAAATTCTTTTAACAAAGGAAGACATTTTACGTAAGGAGATTGCATCAGAACCAGTTTTACAATTTTTCATAGAACAAACGAATAAAACAGCAGAGTTTCAATTTGTAGATATTCTTTATGTGTACATGTTAGAAGAATTACTACAATCGGGAGAGATTAGTTTAGAAGAAGGAAAAATGGTCTTGCAAGTTTTACGTGAAAATTATGAAGCAATTAAACATAAAACTTGTGATTTAATCGTTGTCCGAAAATTAGGGATTTCTACATGTTTATTAGTTTCAAACGTGGACGATTTAATTTTTGAAAAAGGCACTAAAATCGTTTTACGCGAAGCGATTATGAAATATACCGAAGCATTAAAAACTAAATTGTTGTAGTGGAGGAGAAAGTATGCGTACAGATAATTTGATTATAAATGGTTACGGTTCATCCAATGGCGGCGAGTTTCATAAAGTACAATTAAACGGAAAAGGAACTGTGAATGGAAATGTTGAATGTGAGCAATTTGAATGTAACGGTTACGGTGCAGTTACTGGCGATTTGAAAAGTAGCAGTGCACGAATTAGCGGATCTGGTAAAGTCGATGGCACAGTTCATGCTGAAACGATGCGAATTGATGGGAAAGCAACAATTACGCAAGATGTAAAGGCAAACAGTTTGAAAATTGCAGGAAAAGGTACGATAGGTGGAAATGTCACTGGTGAAGAATTTAAGGTCAATGGTCAAGCTACAATTGACGGTAATTGTGAAGTGGATACTTTTTCTTCAGAAGGACAATTTACAATTGGCGGATTATTAAGCGCTGATGAAATAAATATTAATATTCACGGTACATGTCGAGCGAAAGAAATTGGTGGTCAAACGATTAAAGTAAAGCATAGACTAAGTACTTTTAGTAGGCTGTTTAAATCAGTATTTGGTATGCAATTAGAGGCTGAACTATTAGAAGGTGACAATATCGATATTGATTATGCTCACATAAGAACGGTAAGAGGAAATAATGTTACGGTAGGACCGAACTGTGAGATTGAACTAATCGAATATACGGGTGTTCTTACTGTTGATAAAAGCGCAAATGTAAAAGAAATTAAGCAGATTTAATGGAAGGGAGAAAATGATATGGAACATCAACACAGTCTTACTGTTAATGGTTCTGGTAGTTCAGCGGGCGGAGATTATAATAAAGTAAAGATTCGCGGTGAAGGAACGATTTCTAATGATATGAGCTGTAATGAATTTAAAACGTACGGCACGAGTGAAGTGTGCGGTAATATGAAAGTGAAAAGTTATGTCGTGTATGGAGATAGTGAAGTACAAGGAAATGTAGATGCGGAATCTGTAAAAGTATACGGAAATACACAAATGCATAGTGATGCTCATATTGAAAAAATAAAAGTAAGAGGTATGATAGAAGTTAAGGGGAAATTAACTGGTGATTTCGTAGATGTGAAAGGCGCTTTAAATGTAAAAGGAGATATTGAAGTTGAAGAACTATCACTAACTGGTGGCCTTGAAAGTGATGGATTACTTAATGCTGAAAATATTGAAATTTCACTTCGTTATGAAGGTAGCAAAGTAAGAGAAATTGGTGGTCAGAAGATTACCGTTCGTAAAAAAGTGAGATTTATTCCATTTACCAATCATGCTGGAAGCCTCCAAACATCTATCATTGAAGGAGATGATATCTATTTAGAACATACGATTGCTGAAGTTGTAAGAGGAAACAACGTTACAATTGGTCCTGGATGTGAAATTAGTATTGTAGAATATCATACTAGTTTTAACCAAAAAAGTAATGCAGTCGTAAAAGAACATAAACAAATATAAGTAGTATGAGGGAGAGCAAGGTTATGGTTGAGAAGAATAATAAGCTCGGCTTTGTTGTAGCGGGCTTATTGCTAGGTATTTTAATGGCATCAATGGATAATACCATTGTCGTTACAGCGATGGGAACAATCGTTGGTGATTTAGGAGGCCTTGAAAACTTTGTATGGGTCGTTTCTGCCTATATGGTCGCAGAAATGGCAGGTATGCCGATATTCGGAAAACTATCAGATATGTATGGTAGAAAGAGGTTCTTTATTTTCGGTTTAATCGTCTTTATGATTGGTTCGGCACTTTGTGGTACTGCTGAAAATATTACACAGTTAGGGATTTATCGTGCCATTCAAGGTATTGGCGGCGGGGCATTAGTGCCGATCGCGTTTACTATCGTTTTTGATATTTTCCCTCCTGAAAAGCGTGGGAAAATGGGTGGTTTATTCGGAGCAGTATTTGGTTTATCAAGTATTTTTGGTCCGTTGCTTGGTGCGTATATTACAGATTACATAAGCTGGCACTGGGTATTTTATATTAACTTACCGCTTGGCGTTTTAGCACTTATTTTTATTACATTCTTTTATAAAGAGTCAAGAGTTCATAGAAAGCAAAAAATTGATTGGTTTGGCGCAATTACTTTAGTTGGAGCAGTAGTTTCTTTAATGTTTGCGCTTGAACTTGGCGGACAAAAGTATGATTGGGATTCTAACTTTATTTTAAGTTTATTTGGTGGATTCGCTATTTTAATTATTGCATTCATTTTTATTGAACGTAAAGTAGAAGAACCGATCATTTCATTTGAGATGTTTAAACAACGTTTGTTCGGAATGAGTACAATTATTGCTTTATGTTACGGAGCTGCGTTTATGTCAGCAACTGTATACATTCCATTATTCATTCAAGGTGTATACGGTGGCACTGCAACAAACTCGGGATTATTACTTTTACCAATGATGTTAGGCTCAGTCGTAACAGCGCAGTTAGGTGGGTTTTTAACGACAAAGCTTAGCTACCGAAACATTATGATCATTTCTGCGGTTATTATGCTAATTGGACTATTTTTATTAAGCACATTAACGCCAGAAACAAGTCGTGTATTATTAACAGTGTATATGATTATTATCGGATTTGGAGTCGGCTTCTCATTCTCTGTACTAAGTATGGCAGCTATTCACAACTTCGGTATGGAACAGCGCGGATCTGCGACTTCGACGAGTAATTTCATTCGTTCATTAGGTATGACACTTGGTATTACAATCTTCGGAATGATCCAAAGAACAGGTTTCCAAGATCAATTAGAAGAAGCATTTAAAGGCATGAGCGGGGGAATGAATACAAACACATTAGGGGATTCAAGAGCCATTTTATCAGAATCGGCAAGATCTCAAATCCCTCCGCAAATATTAGATAAGATTATTGATGCTCTTTCTAGTTCAATTGTTCAAACATTCATGTGGGCATTGGTACCAGCTGGATTAGCATTCATATTCATTTTCTTTATGGGAAATGAGCGCATGGTAATTAAGAAAGAACAAACAAATAAAAAAAGTGAAACATCAAAAGCGTAATGAAAAAGCTCCTTTCCAATTGGAAAGGAGCTTTTTCGTATGTATGGTGTTAGATTAGCCTTCAATAATTTCGTATTCTTCGTCTGCAAGTAATAAAATTTGTGTTTTCTTACCTTTGTTTTGAACTTCAATTACATCGTATGCACCTAAGTCTCTTACTTTGCTTTGAGAAGCGTTAACCATAACTTCCATAGAATCGATTAAGATATCTTCTTCAATGTATGATTCAGGCAATGCCATATCTTCAGTTTCTAATACACATGCATATAGATTTTGTAAGTTTTCAGCAGTTGGGTTTTGTTCCTCAACATCAATGATGTTTTTTACTGCTTCCATATTTTCTTCTTTTACTTGGTATACTTTAATTTTAGCCATTGTTTTAATCTCCTTTATAACGTAATCGTAGAGGCTACACTTCATTATAACGTTTTTTTCATGAAAGATGAAATTGTTATATGTATTTATAGTAAAAATTATGTGTTATTACTCATTATTGGTGTAATTCCCGTACTAATATTATGAATAGGTAACGATATTCCTACGTTAAAGTTATATTGTCCAAGCTTTTTTGTTTTCCTTTCATATATATGTATTAGCTATTCTATATAGAGAAGGGATGGAGTGTAAGTGGATTGTGAGCCGAAACGTGATTGTGGATGTTGCCAAAATAGTATATGTGAATTTTTACAAAGTCTAGAACCGTATACTAAAGTTGAAAGTATTGTAATAGTAGGAAACGAAATCGTTGTATCTTATTTTCTTTCATTTAATGCGATGAAAGGGATTGTATCATTCGTACAAGAAGACAGTGAGGTTATTTTTGTAGATTGCTCAAAAATTGATGCAATCCGAATAGGAAAAGTTTGTAGTTGCAAATCGAAAGTTAAATATATTGAAGAGGACTTTAGCTTGCTAGGAAATGTGTGCCCGCAATGTTTAACAGAGGGGAGTACAATCTTTTTTGATTTTCATAATCCAGAATTAAATTTATGTTTACAAGCGAAAACAATTGATGCACCTATATGTACTGAATTTACAGATGAACTTGGGAATGTAGTAAAGCAAGTTGCAATTGTAGGTGAAGCGATTGTTTCTAAGGATTTTGTTCAAGTACCTGAACTGTTAGATTTTCGATTAGTTTTATCGGATACTGCTGCGAACCCTTTGAAGTTTGGAATGCTGTTCATTAATTTTCCTGATATTACATTCGTTATTCTTTTCGCATCTAGTGGATACTTAAACATTTCAAATTGTTTAAAGGTAGAGAGTGGAACTAGTAATATCGAAATAGAAGAGCTGAAAAAAATGATAAAGGATGACGTTAACACGTACAAGTCAGTTGTTAAATTGACTAAAGTATATAAAAATGGTGAAATGGAATCTTTTATTTCTAAGAAGGAGTTATAACGCATTTTTTGATAAATCCTCATACATTATGTTGAGGGTTTATACATACACGATGTATATTCTAAAGTTTAAAAAGTGAGATACTCTTTTTTTATTAGATGTTATAATAATTTTATATTTGTGAATGATTTATAATTATATAAAAATTTAGTTTAATAGGTGTTTTCTTATATGGTAAATGGTTGATTGAAAAATTATATAAGTTTATTCTAAAAGATTTAGAATAAGATTGATTTTATAGAAGGCGGGAATGTAAATGATACATGAAGCGAATATACATACAAGAAAAAAACTAGTTTCTATGTTTGATGATTTCAATAACGTTATTTTACTTTCTTATTTACAAGGGCATATGGGGACTGCTTGGGTAAATGATCTTGAAAATCCAACAGTAGCACAAGTTACGGTAGGAATTTTCACATTTTACGCTGGAGACCCAAATGTGCAAGAAACAGAAGAGTTATTACGTAATATTCCTGAAAGAATTTTAGTTATCGTAAATAGTGAAGAGTGGAAACAACGCTTAGAAACATTCCATGAAAGAAAAATAGATAAGTTTTTACGCTATAAGTTCAAACGAAATTCAGAAGGTTTTAATCGTTCAAAATTACAGTCTTTTATATCAATACTTCCAAAAGGATATGAGTTAAAAAGAATAGATGAGCATATCGCAAATAGCCCTACATTACATAAAATCTCTGAAGATTTTATAAGTCAATTTCAGTCGGTAGAAGATTATATAAACCGTGGTATAGGTTATAGCATTTTATATAACGGAGAAGTTGTATGTGGTGCATCCTCGTATAGTATTTATAATGATGGAATTGAAATTGAAGTTGCGACTGATCACAATCATAGAAGAAAAGGTTTGGCAACTGTAGTTAGTGCAGCTCTTATATTGGATTGCTTAGAAAATGGAAAGTATCCAAACTGGGACGCAGCGAATACTACATCTGCTAACCTAGCAGAAAAGTTAGGATATGTTTTTGATAAAGCGTATGATACTTATTTTGTGGATAATAGATGAGTGAAGGAATTACATACTAAAAAATAAATACGCCCTAGTACGTAAGTCTAGGGCGCATTTATTAGTTGGTAAATATCTTCATAACAATCTTATCACATTTTATCTTTTGAATGTTTGGAATTAAAGATATTTATGTGACTTTTTGAAAAAATAAAAGAGCAGCTAGCAAAAGCTAACTGCTCCTCTCCAAGGGAGAATGGAGAAATACAATCATGTTACCTATAGTATTGACGGAACATTGAGTTTTAATCAGCCATTTATAAAAGGAGAGATAAAATATCTTTGATTAATCCTTAGGCTCCGATTAGGAGTACTGATAGAAAAACGATTGAGAATATACTTTTTATTATATTTACAATTTAAATAGTAGAACGTGTTTATCGTAGTTCTCCAAACACCAATTATATTTTTTTAGAATAATTGGATGGACTGCTTCTTTCGTAGTATCGACTTCAGTATAGCCATATTTCTTATAAAAGTTTTCTAATTCCTCAAAAGGAAGACAATATACATCTTGTATTTGTGATTTTTTTACAGTTTCTACTAAAAATGAAACAAGCTCACCAGCTAATTGTAGCCCTCTAAATTTAGGGAGAATAAAAATCCCGCCCATTTCTATAGTATCTGCATCTATTTGGACTAATCGTCCAACACCTGCATACTCGTTGTTATATGTAATAATTGCAACTTTATCTCTCTTTAAATCACTTCGTACAAATCCTATTGATTCATATTGACTATTAATCCATTTTAAATCGTTAGATGTAGCTAGTTGAATACTCATATACATCCTCCTTCCGAATACTAGCGCTCTCTTCATTATATAGAACATAAGATACTATATCAAAGGAACCTTGAGATAGCACATTTGTTTAAGTTATTAATTAAAAGTGTGGGGTTGCTGGCATTGAAATGTAGGCTTCACCAAATATAGGATAATAATGTTGTGAATTTAGTGTTACATAGTCAAAATAAAAATTAGTTCATACGTTCGGTAACGCAATATTGTTTAAGTGTATAGGGATCATAGCGTTATTTTAATTAGTAGTTACTGTATTAATTGAATCTCTTAAGGAAATGTGATAATCGCCAGCCTAGTTGATGCAAATTGTATTAGAGTTTAGTAAAAAAATCCTCCTGAAAAAGGGGGGATTAAATATAAGAGCACTTCGAAAAGTGCCCTTCAGTAACGACTACTCATTCTAAAAATATCATATGAAGTTAAGTGTATTTAAGTATGGGTCTTTTATATAAATGTGAAATAAAAGATGGTTGTCTTCTTGTTAGAAGGCTATTTTTTGTTATTACAAAAAAAAATTAGAAGTAAAATATAAATTCAAGTTACTTGTCCAAACAAATTATTAAAAAATACATAAAATGCTAGTAGTTAGCCAATATTTTAATATTGCTAATTTTTTAGTTTAAAAGGGGTGATTTTATGTGTGATTGTGAAGTTTGTAGACGAAAGAAAAACCGGGATCCATTAAATCGGGATTCTGAACGAAAAAAAGTGGATTCTGAGCCAATAAAAAAGGATTGTGAACCAAAAAAACAGGTTTCTGAGCCAATAAATCAGGATTCCGAATCAGTAAATTCTTATTCATATAGTAAAAATGCAAATTTTTTAGAAGAAGCTATACAAACAGATGAAATCGATCAAGTTTCTGAGGAATATATTGAAATAGTAGATTCAGCAGATGTACAAGTTACTACTACAGATACAAAAGCTGCGCTATCTATCCAAGCGGCATTACAAGCAGCTATCGTAGTTGTAGTAAGTATTTCTATAGCAGATAGTGAAAAGGCAGATAAAATAACACAAGAATTATTTCAAAAATCATCTATTAAACAAATTAATAGACAAAAAACATTTATTAAAAATTCCAGAAACGTAACCGTAACAACTACTGATACAGATATTGCAGTGAATATTCAAATTCTCCTTCAAATTTTATTAGCGTTACTAGTTAAACTAAACATTTTATAAAGTGTCTATCCCATTTATATTTAGCCACAAGGGTTCACTCTAAGTAAATATTTTTTGTTGTAATATGTGGTACAAGCTTGGACTTCTCATTATGACCGAATTAATATTCAAGATTGATGGGAAATTAAGTGTGGAAAACTACACAATAACAAAGGTGAACTTATTATTTAACAGTGAATAAAACTTATATATGTGAAGTAAAGGAGGGCTGTCTTCGTATTAGAAGACAGCTTTTTGATTTTATTAGTAAAAAAAAGTAAAAATAAAAGATTAAGTTACTTGTCCAAGCAATTTTTATTTAAATACATATAATGCTGGTAGTTATTTGAAATTTTTATAGAAAACTGATAGGAGTGAACATTGTAAATGGATGATTTAAATAAATTTTCTTCCTTTAAGTTTGATAAGGATCAAAAGAATATAATTATAGACCTTTTACTCTCAGATATTTTTAATAGGCATGGGATAAATGAAGAAAAACTAAAAAATTTATCACCAGAAAAAAAGCAGCAAATTAAAAGTATTGTTTCTGAAATACAATCACAAGTTAATAATTATTTAGATTGAAAGGGGGTGAACGCATGGACAAAACATGTCATTCAGATGAAAATAAAAAGTGGAGTGCATTAGATTCCTCAAATCCTCATCCATCTTTTAAAAATGCTAGCGTTTCAGAAGCAGCTGCGCAAGAAAGTAAAACGTATCAAATTTCTGAAGAATCTATTACAATTGTAGATTCAGCAGATGTAGAAGTTACTACTACAGATACAAAAGCTGCTTTATCTATTCAAGCAGCATTACAAGCAGCTATCGTGGTTATAATAAGTATTTCTATAGCAGATAGTGAAAAAGCTGACCGTGTAGCACAAGAATTGTTTCAAAAATCATCTATTAAACAAATTAATAAACAAGAAACTGTTATTAGAAATTCTAGAAATGTTACAGTTACGACTACGGATACAGACATAGCAGTAAATGTTCAAATTCTTCTCCAAATTTTATTAGCTTTACTAGTAAAATTAAATATTTTATAAAATGTTTAACCTGTTTTTTTATATAGTGATTCTTACAGGTGAATATAGTACAGGCTATAAATATTAATCATTAACATCGCCAAAATAATAATGAGAACAATGTGATGGGAAATAAAGTTTGGTTGTTTTATGGAAATTTAAAAGCCATTTCCTTTATTGGATGTGGCTTTTAAATTTTAAACAGTATAAATTTTAAACAGTATAAATTTGAAAAGATTATATTAAGATAAAGAATTAAAATATGATGATACAAAATACTTATAAAATTATTCGTGTTATTGAAAAATGATAAGAAAAAGGTGTTTAAAATAGAACCATTTTCATTAATAGTTCAAGTTTTGAAGAATAGTGCATACAATATAAAGTGTTTTCCTTTCTTCATTTAAGTTTTACGTATATAATTTAAAAGTACTATTTTTATTTTATTATTTTATATTTATAACAGAATAGAGGTTTAAAAATGGGTGTTAAAATCATTACGGATAGTGCGGCGGATTTACCAGTAGAATTGCTGCAAGCATATGATATTGATTTAATTCCACTCCGTGTATATGATGAAGTAGAAACAGAGTATTTAGATGGAGTAACATTAGAGTCAGTTACATTACTGCAAAAAATGAGAGAAGGCGCTGTTTATAAAACGTCATTGCCTTCACTTGAAACTTTCCAAGAAAAATTTGTTTCTTATGCAAAAGAAGGTAATCCTTGTATATATTTAGCTTTTTCATCTGAACTGTCTGGTACATATCAATCATCAGTTGTCATTAAAGAGGAAGTAAAAGAAACATATGCAGATTTAGATTTAGAAATTATTGATACGAAATGTGCTTCGCTTGGTCAAGGGCTTGTCGTATTAGAAGCTGCTAAAATGGCAAAAAACGGCGCATCAAAAGAAGACATATTAAACCGTGTCGCTTTTCTAATGAACCATATGGAACATATCTTCACTGTAGCTGACTTACAGTACCTTGTTAGAGGCGGGCGCTTAAGTAAAGTAGCAGGATTTATCGGTGGTTTATTAAACATTAAGCCGATTTTGAACGTGGAAGAAGGAAAACTTGTCCCACTTGAAAAGGTACGAGGGAAAAAGAAAGTATTAAGCCGTATTGTTGATATTATGGAAGAGCGTGGTAAAGACCTTAAAGGTCAAACAATCGGTATGACTCACGGTGACGATTTAGAAACAGCTGAAGCATTAAAAGCATTAATTACGGAAAGATTTGGCTGTGAAGTATTTATCGTAAATACAATTGGTGCAGCAATCGGTGCACATACAGGTCCTGGCGTTATAACGTTATTTTTCTTAAATGAAGTAGAGTAAAGGATTGATCTTTTGATCAATCCTTTTTTATTTTTTAATCTGTGATAATCGGTCGATATGGTATGGATGAAGATGAAACCTTTGAAGTTAGCCTATATCAAATGCAATCCTGTAGAGGGATTAAAGAAATTATGAATTTTGGAATAAAGCTTTTATTCAAATTTCTAAAGACATTGATGAATATTTGCAGCTTATATAAGGGGAGAGTATAGTGGATCAACAGTTTATAAAAGGTATACCTTTTTCAACTTTAGAATATGCAAAAGCTATAAGTTTATTAAAAGGTTGGGTACATGAACAACAAGAGAAACCAAGGTTTGTAGTAACTGCAAATCCTGAAATTGTTATGTCTGCAAAGGAAAATACGGAAAAATCAAAGCAGTTTAAAAAGATGTTACTATCTGCGGATTTAATAACAGCGGACGGGATTGGTGTCATAATTGGCTCGAAAATATTAAAAGGAACTTTGAAAGAACGTGTTACTGGAGCGGATTTAACTCACGATTTAATAAAATATTGTAACGACAATGAATATCGTGTCTTTCTTTTTGGAGCCGCTCCAGAAAGTAATAAAAAGGCATTAGAAAAATTAAATGAGCAGTTCCCAGGAGCGCAGTTTAAAGGACAGCATGGATTTGTAAATGGTGAAGAAATAGAAGAAATAAAAATGAAAATTAAGCAATTCAAGCCGCATTTACTACTCGTAGGACTAGGTTCACCAAAACAAGAAGAGTTCATCTATGAAAACATACAAACATTAAACGTTCCGCTATCTATTGGTATCGGAGGCATGATTGATATAATATCTGGTACTGTAAAAAGAGCACCGAAAATGATGAGGGATACTGGAACTGAATGGCTGTATAGGTTACTCTCACAGCCGAAAAGGTTAAAGAGACAACTTGTACTTCCGAAATTTTTATTGTCGGTTATGTCTGAGAGGATTAAAGGGATTAATTAATAAAGGAGACTACATACATGAACAGAATCGGCATTATTGGAGCAATGCAAATTGAAATAGATTTACTTTTAGAAAAACTAGTTATACAAGAGGAACAGACAATAGCGGGAATGCCTTTTTATATTGGAGAATTCATGGGAATAGAAGTAATTATTACACGTTCTGGTGTAGGGAAAGTAAATGCAGCTGCATGTGCGCAAACATTAATTCATAAATTTGATGTAGACTCTATCATTAATACGGGCGTTGCTGGCGGATTACATTCAGATGTAAAAGTCGGCGATATAGTTATTTCAACGAATGTTACTCATCATGATGTAAGTAAAACTCAAATGAAAAACTTATTTCCGTTTCAAGAGCAATTTATTGCAAGTAAGGAATTGGTAGAGTTAGCACGTAAAGCTTGTATTAGTAGTAGTTTACAGATTGCAGTTCATGAAGGAAGAATTATCAGCGGTGAATGTTTTGTTGAAGATTCAAAGTTAAAGGCGAAATTAATAGACGAATACGCACCTCATTGTACAGAAATGGAAGGGGTAGCAATTGGACATGTTGCCTATATAAATGATATATCGTTTCTCATTATAAGATGTATTTCTGACAGTGCAGATGATGAAGCTCAAATTTCTTATGATGACTTCGCGAAAACTGCTGCGAATTATTGCTCAGAAATTATTATTGAGATGCTTAAAAATATAAAGAGTAAAACTGTACTATAGTTCAAAAGGAGAGAATGAGATGTTACAAGCGTTAATTTTTGATATGGACGGAACGTTATTTCAAACAGATAAAATTTTAGAATTATCGTTAGATGATACTTTCAATCACTTAAGATCACTACAACTATGGGATACAGTAACACCAATTAATAAATATAGAGAAATTATGGGTGTGCCGTTACCGCAAGTTTGGGAAGCTTTATTACCGGACCATTCTATTGAAGTAAGAGAACAAACAGATGCATATTTTTTAGATAGACTAATTGAAAACATAAAAAGCGGAAAAGGCGCTTTATATTCAAATGTAAAAGAAATATTTACATATATAAAAGAAAATAATTGTTCAATTTACATTGCTAGTAATGGTTTAACTGAATATTTACGAGCAATCGTAACTTATTATGCTTTAGACAAGTGGGTGACTGAAACGTTTAGTATTGAACAAATACAATCGCTAAATAAAGGTGACTTAGTTAAAAGTATTATGAACAAATATGATATAAAAGAGGCAGCGGTAGTTGGTGACCGGCTATCTGATATAAATGCAGCGAAAGACAACGGTTTACTTGCAACTGGGTGCAATTTTGATTTTGCGCAAGAAGATGAACTTGCTCAGGCTGATATAGTAATAGATGATTTAATGGAGTTGAAGGGGATATTATCTGAAGTGAAGAATACGCACGCTATGAATTACATAAAGTAACAACCATAAAAATGCTCAGAATAAATGATTCTCGAGCATTTTTATGTGTTTTCATACTTAGGGGGAATGGACTTGAAAGATATACATATTCAAAAAATAGAAAATTTAATGGAGTATGAATTCAGTCATCTCGTTCAAGATAGTGAAGAAGAAGGTTTTAATTTCCTTATAAGACTAATAAATGAATATAAAAACAAAATAAATGTATTCAATAAAACTGGAGAATGTTTATATGGTGTTTTCCAAGGTGATATGTTAATTGGAGTTGGAGGTTTAAATGAGGATCCGTACACAAAAGACAATAAGATTGGGCGGTTAAGGAGATTTTATATTTCAAGGGATTATCGGCGTATAGGGTTAGGGAACTTATTATTAAACCAACTATTATGTCATGCGGAAAAGTATTTTGAAGTGATTGTTTTACATGCTGACACGAAGCAAGGGGATGTGTTTTATACTGCAAATGGATTTGTAAAAGGGGGATTATATACGGGATCGAGTCACTACAAACTATTATAGAGATTGCTATCCAAAGAATAGCTACGGACAGGGTTTTTGTTGGTAAATCGATATATCTTAAAAATCGCTGATATATATGAAGTTGCGACCCTTATATTAAAAAACAACTTTTATAATTTCATTTACTAAATTGTTATTATAAAAAAGAGCACCTTAGCTTTTAAAATTTAGCTTATAAGGTGACTCCTTTTCAGTCAATTACGTTTTAACGTTCATTTGTTTCAATAATAATCCTGGTTTACCTTTTACATAATAAAAATGCGGATTATTTTCATCATCATAAAGCATAATATAAGGCTTTTCATTTAGTGGGAGCAGTATAAGTACTTCGTCTATTGTAGTGTGTAACCATTGATTAGTAATAGAAACCGGCTTAGATAATGGGATTTTTATCATATAGCCATCTTTTGGAACGACATTTAAGTTTTTAAATGGACCGGTTATTGCTTTAGCGTATTGAACTGCTTCTTTTTGGATTACTGGATCTAAAGATTGTTTTTGAATGACCATTTCTTTTTGACAATCAAATACTTCCATTTGTTGATTGGTTTTTGCGAACGCATTTGTTGATAATAGAAATAAAAGAAGAGAAATGACCCCGATTTTTTTTATCATAATACAACACCTCACCATTACTATCCCCTCAAAAGCTTTAAATATTTTTCTGTCACATTCATGTAACAAAGATGTTGTATGATACAATTGGTTTTTGTTTAAAAGCAGTGGAGGAAAAAATATGAAAGTTTTAATTGCAGATGACGAACAAGATATGTTAAGAATTTTAAAAGCTTATTTTGAAAAAGAAGGCTTCGAAGTTTTATTAGCGAAAGACGGAGAGGAAGCACTTCAAATGTTTTATGATGAAAAAATTGATTTAGCAATTTTGGATTGGATGATGCCGAAACATAGTGGTATTACTGTCTGTCAGGAAATAAAAAAGAATTCAAGCGTAAAAGTGTTAATGCTTACGGCGAAAAGTGAAAGCGAAGATGAATTAGCAGCGCTTCAAAGTGGGGCAGATGAGTACGTAAAAAAACCATTTCATCCAGGAGTACTAATTACACGAGCGAAAAAGCTTATTCAGCATGATGATATTATTCAAGTACAAGATGTAAAGATAAATTTCGCCAAAAATAAAGTATATAAAAATGATATAGAGTTAGAAATTACAAAAACAGAGCTCGAATTAATAAAATGCTTTTTAAATCATAAAGGAACGATTTTAACTCGTAAAAAATTGCTAGATATTGTATGGGGATTTGACTATTTTGGAGAAGAGAGAACTGTTGATACACATGTAAGAAGGCTGCGTAAAAAAATTGGAGAAAATATTATTAAGACGCATCGCGGGCTGGGCTATAGTTTGGAGGAACAAAGTGAATAAACTTGGAAAAAAGTTATTTTTCAGTATTTCTGCAACTGTTATTCTCATCTTTATGATTTCGTTATTATGCATTAACAATCTCTTACCGAACTATAATATTTATAAAACACGTGAAAACTTAAATAAATTTACAACACAAATACAAAATACAACAGTGGAAAATATAGAGGATGTTATTCATACAATTGAAAGTGAAAACAACGTTACAATTGCGTATACGCCAATTAATCAGTCAGAAGATGCTATGAACGAAGCATTACGCATGCAACTTACGAAAAAGAAAGTGACGTTAAATAAGCTTTGGATTACGAAAGACGAAGTCATGAAAGTGAAGACGGAAGGGCAATCGAATAAACTGTACGATCAAGGAAAGGTAAAAGCGAGTTTTTTTGCTAAATATATTGCGAAAGATGATACGATAATTTTAATTGGGACTTCTATTGCGAATTCAAATGAAATTATAAGTACGTTAAATACATTTTACTTATACATCGTATGTTTCTCGCTGCTTCTTATTATTTTACTTGTGTGGATACTTTCAAAAATAATAACGACGCCACTGAAAGAGCTGAGTGATGTAGCTCAGGATATTTCACATTTGCAGTTTAAAAGAACGAAAGTGAAAACGAATGATGAAATAGGAGAGTTGGCCAATAGTATTAATATCATGAGCGAAAAACTACATGAAGCACATCAAGATTTAACTGATCGTAATGAACATTTAAAACGATTTATGGGTGATGTGACGCATGAATTAAAGACACCGATCGCATTAGTAAAAGCATACTCTATGGGGATTAAAGATGGACTAGATGATGGGACTTACGTAGATACAATTATTAAACAAACAGATCAAATATCAAACTTAATTGAAGAACTATTACGATTTTCTAAACTAGAAAGAGATATTTTACAAAAAGAAGAATTCCCTATTGAACCACTGGTCCAGAGTATATTAGATAAGCATCAGATTGAACTGGATTCGAAAGAAATTAACTTGCAAGTAAACTGTAATACGAGCGATACAATCGTTTATGCAGATTTAAATAAAATGAGAATGGTGTTTCAAAATTTAATTTCTAATGCAATAAAATATTCAGCAAATCAAAACATAATAATTACTTTAGAAGATAGAAATAAAAGTATATATTTTCAAATAAAAAATGGCATTCATACGGAAAAAATTAAAGATATCGATAAAATTTGGGAGCCTTTTTACGTACTAGAATTTTCTCGTAGTAAAGAAAAATCAGGTACAGGATTAGGACTAGCGATAGTGAAAAGTATTTTAGAAAGACATGGTTTTGAATATGGAGTTTCCTCTATAGATGGAGAAATTCAATTTTATATAAATGTGAAAAAGGATTAATGAAAATATTAGTCCTTTTTGCAGCTTTAGAGGTTAGCGATACAGGATGAATCACCATAATTTTCAAAATTGATGTATTAAATGGAGAATTAGCAAATGTTCTACTTTCATTAAATTCACGTGAAGTTCACAGGGAAACGTTACATTTACATAGTTACATTTGAATTTAATGAAGTGAGGTATTCGGATTTGAAAAGAAAGAAATTAGTAATAGGTAGCATTTTAATGGGGATGACGTTATCTTTATCCGCATGTGGTTCATCAGATAATATTGTAACTACAAAATCAGGAAGCATTTCAGAAAGTGATTTTAACAAAAAATTAAAAGAAAACTACGGTAAACAGAATTTATCTGAAATGGTAGTAGAGAAAGTATTAGATGATAAATATAAAGTTACGGATGAAGAGGTAACGAAACAACTAAAAGAATTAAAAGACAAGATGGGCGATAATTTTAATACATATATGGAATCTAATGGTGTGAAAAATGAAGATCAGTTGAAAGAGAAATTAAAGCTTACTTTCGCTTTTGAAAAAGCTATTAAAGCAACCGTAACGGAAAAAGATTTTAAAGATCACTATAAGCCAAAGCTTCAAGTTAGCCATATTTTAGTGAAAGATGAAAAGACAGCAAAAGAAATTAAAGAAAAATTAAATAGTGGCGAAGATTTCGCGGCATTGGCTAAACAATATTCAGAGGATCCAGGTTCTAAAGAGAAAGGTGGAGAACTATCTGAATTTGGACCAGGTATGATGGTGAAAGAATTTGAGGATGCTGCATATAAGTTAGAAGTTGGTCAATTGAGTGAACCTGTTAAATCTTCCTTCGGATATCATATTATTAAGTTAACGGATAAAAAAGAGCTTAAACCGTATGAGGAAGAGAAAGAGAATATTCGTAAAGAATTAGAACAGCAACGTATACAAGATCCTCAATTCCATCAACAAGTTACTAGAGATCTGCTTAAAAATGCAGATATAAAGGTATCTGATAAAGACTTGAAAGATACCTTTAAAGAGTTAGAAAAATAATAAATGGAATGTAAGACAATCGATAGAAATATCGGTTGTCTTTTCCTCTATTTATCCCGCTATTTGCCGGGCAGTAAGACCCCCACCTCAAAATTTAGCGGAAGCAAAGAAGTTAGGCGGGGGCCCTGCTGCTCGTAAATGCCCGATTGGTGAGTGCTGATTACAGTTTCACTTTATAAAGAAGGGGGGAGTGGGAAAATACTTTCACACCTGCATTAAATTTTACTTAATAAGAAATCTTTGAGTTTCTCAACTTTTATATAAAAATAAAACTGAATTTTCAGTTATTTTTTATATAGTAAAAGAGAACGAATAAGGGGAGGGAACATTTTGAGTAAAAAGAAAATGGCAATTACACTGTCAGCAATGCTATCTGCAACAATTATACCTAGCTTTACTATGGATGTGCATGCAGAGAATAAGGAAGAGACTAAAAATACGAAAATTGAATTAGAAAATGGGATGACAAAGCCGATTTATTCTCTCGATGAAGCTATTATCGAAAATTTATATGTAGAGACAGAAGTTGATAGTGATCGCGACGGTAAGAAAGACAGAGTATCGATAAAAGTTATGCGTCCAAAGACAGATCCGAATGTGAAGGTTCCTGTTATTTATGAAATGAGTCCATATCGATCTGGATTAAAAGATGTTCCTGTATATAATGTAGATGAAGAATTGTATGCGTATGAAGGAAAACCGTATGGAGCAGTTAATCTTGGTTCGTATGGGAACTATTACGTGCCAAGAGGTTATGCAGTTATTCTAGGCGAAAGTATCGGTACTGGAAAATCAGATGGATGCCCTACAACTGGAGATGAACAAGAAATACTCGGTACAAAGTCTGTTATTGATTGGGTAAACGGTCGCGCGAAAGCATTTACAGAACAGGGTGAGGAAGTTCAGGCAAATTGGTCTACAGGAAATGTAGGTATGACTGGCGTTTCTTATAATGGTACATTACCAAATGCTGTTGCGACTACTGGAGTTGAAGGTTTAAAAACAATTATTCCAATCGCAGCAATTAGTAGTTGGTATGATTATTATCGTGCAAATGGTGCAGTCATTGCTCCAGGCGGATATCAAGGAGAAGATACAGATAATATGGCAGAAGCAGTACTGACAAGAAAGAATTCAGAAGTTTGTGGTCCGATAATGACAGAACTTACTGCTGGACAAGATCGGAAAACGGGTAATTATAACGATTTTTGGGATAAAAGAAATTATGTAAAAGATGCTAAAAATGTAAAAGCGAGTGTATTTGTTGTTCATGGTTTAAACGATTGGAATGTTAAGACGAAACAGTTCGCACAATGGTGGGATGCTCTTGGAGAAAATGATGTACCTCGTAAAATGTGGCTACACCAAGGTGTTCATGGTGGGACATCAAGTAATAACTGGCAGCAAACACAAAATAAATGGTTAGATTATTGGTTGTACGGAATTGAAAATGGAATTATGGATGAACCAATGGTTGATGTGCAAAGAGAAAATAAATCGTGGCAAAAGATAAAAAATTGGCCAGATCCAGCGGCTGTACCTTCAAAAATCCGTATGTATTTAAGTAATAAATCAGTCAATTTGCGACTAAGTATGGGATCGGTTAATAAAGTTTTCTCATTCGTAGATGATGCACAAATAAAATCAAATCAATTAGTAGCAAACCCAGAATTAGAAGTAGCCAATCGATTAGTATATACAATGCCTGTACTGCAAAAAGATACGCGTATAAGTGGTATGCCAAATATTTCAATTACAGGAAATATTGATCAATCTGTATCAAATTTAACAGCATTACTTGTTGACTATGGAGGAGCGAAGCCGGAAATCGTAACGAGAGGCTGGATGGATCCACAAAACTTAAAGAGTATAGAAAATTCAACGGCGATTCAACCGGGCAAAGATTATACATTTACATGGGACATGCAGCCAGATGATTATGTATTTAAAGTGGGGCATCAAATCGGAGTTGTTTTAATTGCAAGTGATTATGATTATACAATTAGACCGAAAGCTGGAACGAAACTTACAGTGAAATTAAGTGAAGTGACATTGCCGATTGTGAAATAAATATTTTTTCTAAAGAGCTTACTAAAGTAAGCTCTTTAATTTACAGTCTGAATTTTTAATTTTTATATTTCAAATTGGAAGGTTATGTAATACAATATCATTATATTCTATGGAAAGTGAGTGATATATTATGACAGTCAGCTCTTTCAAAATCTCATTAAAATTCGAGGTACAGGAAGATTAGTTGAATTGAAATCTTCCGTACGTAAAAACGGAGGAGAAAATAAATGTTTAGTTTTTATAGTACACTTTGTACGGAACTGTATGATTACACAAAACCAGTCGGTTATTCTTTAAATGGTGATATTGAGTATTACAAAGAACGTTTAAAAGATTGTAGAGGAAGAATCCTCGAAGCTGCAGTAGGTTCAGGGCGTGTCATCATTCCACTTCTAGAGGCTGGTTTTACAGTAGATGGGATAGATTATTCACCTGAAATGCTAGATTCTTGCCGTAAGCGCTGTAAAGAGAGAGGCTTACATCCTAATTTATATGAAGGAAGCTTGCAACAATTATCACTTCCGCATAAATATGAGGCAATTATCATTCCTACTGGATCTTTTTGTTTAATTGAAAATCGTGTCGATTCTATAAACGCATTGAAATATTTTTATGAACATCTTAATCCAGGCGGACGATTAATCGTAGATATTATGCTTCCGTATGACTGGAAGACTGGGGAAATTCATACATCGACTTTTTCTTTGCCGAGCGGAGACGGAATCACATTAGAAAATAAATCAATTGAAATAGATTGGCTGAACCAAGTTACTGTATCATATTTGAAATATGAAAAGTGGAGTAAAGGACAGTTAGTACAAACAGAACTACAACGCTTTGCGGTACGTTGGTATGGAATAGAAGAGTTTAAACTTCTGTTAGAAAGTATAGGTTTCTCTAATATTACTTGCTCTGCTGAATATGCTTATAAAAACGAACCGTCAAATGCAAATCAAATGTTTACTTTTGAAGCTGTGCGAAAAGAATAGAACTAATACTATGAATAAAAAAATAAGGCAATCGATTAAAAATCGGCTGCCTTATTTTTAATTTTATGTAATTGTTTATAGAGAAAGATCGGAGGGAAATAAATGAAACTTATATTAATATTTGGCCCACAAGCAGTTGGGAAAATGACAGTGGGTCAAGAATTAGCAACATTAACCGGTTTAAAACTTTTTCATAACCACATGACAATTGATTTAGTAAGTCCAATTTTTGATTACAGTACGACAGAAGCAAAAAGGCTAGTAAGTTTATTTCGTAATGAAATATTTGAAGAAGTATCTAAAAGTGATTTATCTGGAATGATTTTTACGTATATATGGGCATTTGACCTCCAATCGGATTGGGATTATATACATTATGTAGAAAGTATTTTTGAATCAAAAGGTGGGACAGTGTATTTTATAGAGCTGGAAGCGGAATTAGATGAAAGATTAGAACGGAATAAAAGTCTGAATAGATTAGAACATAAACCGAAAAAAAGAGATATTGAGTGGTCTCAAAATAATTTGAAAGAGACGATGAAAAAGCATAGATTAAATTCTCTTCATGGTGAAATTGAAAAAGAAGAGTATATAAAAATTAATAACACGTATTTGAGTGCAAAAGAAGTAGCGGAAATGATTAAAGAGAAGTTTCAATTGTAAAATTTTTGAAGTCTATTTCGTTTCCATTGTCTAAGCATTCTCCTACTAATTACATATACTATTTATGTTAAAATCGGTCGCTATTTTAATATATATAACTATACAGGGAAGAGGAGAGAATAAATTTGGAAAACGTAGAACAAGATAGAATTGAAAATCAAGTGTATTCAAATCGTGTAGTAAGATCAGAATTTGATGCGAATTGGGAAACTTGTATATCAAAGAGTGGTTATGTAATTTATGTAGCAACAAGTAATAATGCTGAAGTAATAGTGCTTCTTGCAGATGGTTCAAGTAAATTATTAATTTTTGAAAAAGGCGGTAAAGTAGTAGTAGGTGGCGGTGGAACAAGTCGTTACAGTAAGCCGCATATTGCAATAAATATTTAAGGTAAAACATGTTAATTGGGAAGAAGCTGGAAAACGGTTAGTCATTCATATTTAGAGAATGACTAACCGTTTTTAAATGTGGTTTTTGAAGAATTATATAAGCAATATAAAAAGCATTTCCTATTTCGGCAAATGCTTTTTATATGTTATAGTATAATAGTGTCCTAAAGTAATGTTATTTTAATATATTTCAAATTTTGTTGTGTATTATTTTTATATTAAATTAGCACCTAAAGTATTTTTTTATATAAGGAGTAATAATTAGAGAAATGAAAAATATAGACTTTATACTAGAAAGTGATGAGGCATTAAAACCGTCTGAACGATTGGTGCTATTATTATTAGAGAAGCATAGAATGTTATATACGAACGATCTATTGGCATTATCAAATTTATCATATAAAACATTAACAGATTCATTAACGGCGCTTGTTTTAAAATCGTATGTGTTAAAGGAAACAGGTAAGGGAAGAAGACAGAATTGCTATAGATTAGTATGATAAGGCAGCTGTTTTAGAGAATTTTACATATGTTTTTTTCAAACGTAAGGTGAAAAAAGTTTTTTGTTTTCAAACGAAAAACTCACTATAAGAGGGACGAAGATAGTGGCGTTTCATTTTTGTAAACGTAATTATTTCGTCATTGAAAATACAAAAAAATAAACCGCATAAAACAGAAATAAAAAAACAATCCATTTTTAAAATGGATTGTTTTTTTATTGGAATAATATTATTTGATATGTTGAAAGCATGAATAGCAGAATAAACATTACCTGTTTTATTTCATGCAACTGAACAAATATGATGAAAACTATGTGTATAGTTTTTTGCTTGCTTTTTCAGTAACTCTAATGAAATCATGGTCTTCATTGTTTAAAGGCAGTATTTTTAACATTATTGCTATTCAGCATTAAGCACAAAAAGGGATATATAATATTGTTATGTAAACTTAAGGTTTTAAAAGGAAAATGTAATAATTAATAGAACATGTAGAAGGAGATGCTTAAATAGTTTGAAGGATGGGAGATTATTATGGAGCATTTACAATCAATAGCACAAGCTGTTATAAGTGGTCATAAGGAAAAAGTAGTGAAGTTTATAAAGGCGAGTCCAAGTATTGTTAACGAATGTAGTGAAGATGGCTGGACACCACTTCATTTAGCAGCTTATTTTGGACAAAAAGAAATAGCGAGTTTTCTTTTAGAAAGCGGTGCAGATATACATAGTAGAGCGAAAAACGAAAATGAAAATACGCCTTTGCAAGCAGCAATCGCGAACAAGCAAAGTGAACTTGTTGCTTTCTTAATTGAAAAAGGATCAGATGTAAATATTATGCAAAGTGGTGGCTGGACAGGACTTCACGAAGCGGCATTATTAGGAAATGAAGAAATAATTATGTTACTCCTTAAAAATGGAGCTAATAAGATGATAAAGAAAAATGATGGGAAAACAGCGTATGATATTGCATTAGAAAAAGGATATGATCACCTTTTACATCATTTGAAACAGGAAGTGAACTTATGATGAATAAATGGAGTGTTGGTATATTTTTATTTAATGAAGTAGAAGTGTTAGATTTTGCAGGACCATTTGAAGTTTTTTCTGTAACTGAGGTGAATGAAGAAAAACCATTTACTGTTTATACAGTTAGCGAGAATGGAGAAATGATTACAGCAAGGAATGGATTGAAGGTACAGCCAGATTATAGTATTGAAAATTTACCACCAGTGGATATTTTAATAATTCCGGGTGGGCTAGGTGCTAGAAAATATGAAATAAAAAATGAAATAGTAATAAAATGGATTCGCCAACAAATGAAAGAAGTAAAGCTGATGACTTCAGTTTGTACAGGAGCGTTATTACTGGCGAAAGCAGGTTTACTGGAAGGGTTAAAAGCAACAACACATTGGGCTAGTATTGAAAAGTTTAAAAATGAGTTTCAAAATGTTGAAGTTATAGAAAATGTAAAGTTTGTAGATGAAGGACATATTATAACATCTGCCGGAATTTCAGCTGGAATTAATATGGCATTTCATATTGTGAAAAACTTGTTAGGTGTGCATGTTGCGGAGGACACAGCGAAGCGAATGGAGTATGATATTAGTTTGCCAAATTAAAAAGCCCGGATTGGGCTTTTTATATTGAATGAATATAGTTAAGCTCTTCATCACTCAAAATAGGGCGAACAGATGCATTTGCATTTTCTTGTGCTTGCGTTCCTGACTTCGCACCAGGAATTACAACACTTACTGCCGGATGAGAGAGTACATAGCGAAGTGCAAGTTGCCCTAGGGTCTGATTTTTTTTTGAGAGCAACCGAAGTTTCTCTACGGTTTGTAAGTCTTCTTGAAACCAAGTTTCATTTGGCCAATCTTTGCGTAAATCTCCATCTGGAAAAATTGTTTTATTTGTAAATTTTCCAGTTAAAATGCCCATTTTTAATGGACCACGAATAACAGCCCCTAGATTTTTCTCTTGTAAGAATGGTAATATATCTTTTTCTGGTTTTCGATTTAATATATTGTAATCAAGTTGTACGATATCAATTTCGTTGTTGTTATTGAAATGATGAATGTATTGTAAATCATGAGTCGAAACACCGACTGCTCTTACTTTGCCATCACGTTTTAATATGTCAAATGCACGTAGAAATGCTTCTGTTTCTCTACGATTATGCCACCAAATATGACAAAAATAAAGATCAATATAATCTGTTTGAAGACGTTGTAAACTTGTTTCAAATACGGCGATGATTTTTTCAGGAGTATCATATACAGGAACGCCATTAGGGTCATAGTGATGTCCGATTAAACCACCTTTCGTTGATAGTATAATATCATTACGATGTCCTTTAATCGCGGTAGCCACCAACTTTTCACTATGTCCTAAACCATACACATCCGCAGTATCAATAAAATTCACACCACACTCAATGGCTTTTTTTATAGCAGTTATAGATTGTTTATCGTTAACAGGTCCCCATTCATCACCACCGATTGCCCATGCCCCAAAACCTATTTCAGAAACAGTTATTCCAGTGTTACCTAATGTGCGGTAATGCATATTTTCCCTCCTTGTAAGCATGTTATAACATGGATATGTAGGGAAGGAATTTTGTGTGTGAAAAAACTCTTCTACAATAGTAGAAAAAGAATTACAGAAACTACTATTTTATAGCAGCATGTATAAAAAAAATCGGTGTAAATATGGAAATGTCGTCGAATGCTATCTTTAATTGGTTAATTTATGGGATATTTTTGTGAAGGAGTTTATTTTATAAGAATAGAATTTAGTTTAGTAAGAAAACGTGCCGATGGTAGTGAAAAATATGGGTTAGGGGGATTTGAATGAGGAAACTCAAACGAGTAAATGTTCCTAATATACCAGAGCAGTTATCACAACCTAGTGACAAGCGTAGGATAAATAAAAAGAAGTTAAGGCGACTTATTTTAATGGTCCTTTTTATTGCAGCAACTACTCTGTACGTTCAATATATTTTAACGAAACAACAAGAAGTAATTGATAAGAAGAAAGGTACGATTACGGATCAAAAGGAACAATTAGTATCTTTAAAGAAAGATAAAGATTCTTTAAAGACTAACATAGAAAATTTAACAGACGATGAGGAAGAAATTTTGAAGTTTGCGAGAAAAGAGTATCAATTTTCTAAGTCAAATGAAACTATATTTGTGATGCCCAAGTAATGAAAAAAATAGTTAGCCGTCGCTAACTGTTTTTTTATGTATGAATGTAATGGTACAAGGAATAATCACATATTGTAAAAATGAAGAGTTTAAGCTATTTTCATAGATATGGAATATGCACTAAAATAAATGTTGTTAAAATTCTGTCAATTATATTATAATACAAGGTAAGCGGATACATTTTTTAATCAACGTTGAGTTCCTCGCTCATACGACTATTAAGAAACCCGTTATCCTCGTATACGAAAGGAAGATAGCTGTGTACGCTTCAAATACAATTTATATCGTAGGGGATGCGAAAGCACCTCAAAATAATCCCATTACTGAAAAGTTTAAAAGCTATTTCGTAGCATTTGTACTTGTTAAGGATACAGGGGAAATTGTAGATGCAGACTGCTCAGCGACAATTGCATTAACATCTCAATTTGTTAAATATTTATTTCTACATAAAAATATAAATGACCCGGCGTTAGTAATGGAAGTAAAGAACCGATATTTCGGCTCTTCTCAAAAAGCGTTACTTGTAGCGCTAAAAGATGCACAGAAAAAATATAATCAGATTGCTGCTTTGTCTACTCAATCATAGACAAAATCCAGCCGTAAGAATCATTCTTATGGCTGGATTTTTTTATTTCACATTATCATCCTACATCAAAAGTAAACGGAAACAAAGTAGAGAGATAGGAGAGTAAATGCCCAATAGGTTTACTTAATAATCTGTGGGTATAAATCTCCGGTGGATTAAAATTTCACTTCATTGGAGAACGAAAGGATGAACAAAATGAAAATTACAGATGTAAAAGTAAATCGTAGACGTGTAAAACTTCATACACCGTTTAAAACCGCGCTTCGTACTGTAACAGAAATTGAAAGTATAGATGTTTATATTCATACAGATGAAGGAGTGATTGGTAAGGGAGCTGCAGCCGCAACGCCAGTTATTACGGGTGATTTCACCAGTGGAATAGAAGAAGCGATTTTAGGACCGATGCGTTCATGTTTAATTGGTCAAGATATCATTCAGTTTCAGCAGTTACTACAGCGCATTCAAATGAGTTGTATTAGAAATTCAAGTGCGAAAGCAGCGGTAGATATCGCTTTATATGATGTATATTGCCAATATCAAAAGGTGCCGTTATATGCATTGTTAGGCGGGAAGAAAGAAATTTATACGGATATTACAGTGAGTGTGGATGAGCCTGTATTAATGGCAAAAGAAGCGAAGAAACATATAGAAAAAGGATTTCAAACATTAAAGATTAAAGTGGGTAAAGAGGCGCATTTAGATTTGGAACGTATTGAGGCAATTCGAAATGTGGTACCAAGAAATACGACATTACGTTTAGATGCGAATCAAGGTTGGAGTCCAAAAGAAGCGGTCTCTATCATTCAAGGGATGGAAAATCGTAATTTAAATATAGAATTTATTGAACAACCAGTACACGCGAAAGATTGGGATGGGTTAAAGTACGTCAAAGATCGTGTGCAAACGCCAATTATGGCCGATGAAAGTATATTTTCAGCAAGTGATGCATTAAAGCTCGTTCAAGGAAGATATGCAGACTTAATTAATATTAAATTAATGAAATGTGGTGGCATACGTGAAGCATGGCGTATTGCAGATATCGCAGAAACAGCTGGTGTGAAGTGTATGGTGGGAAGCATGATGGAATCTTCACTTTCCGTTAGTGCTGTTGCGCATTTAGCGGCAGCGCATCCTAATATTCATTATTTTGATCTTGATGCACCGCTTTGGTTAATGGAAGAGCCGGAAGGAATGACTTATTCTGGATCAAAGGTAAACCTTCAATCGACAGTGAATAGTAAGTCTTAGGAGAAGAGACTAGTAAACTATTTTTTTAAGGGGGATATATATGAAAAAAGTAGGAACTGCATTTTTAACAACTTTATTTATATTTTCATCGTTTACATCGGCAAATGCTGAAGAAAAGAAGGATAATAAAGCATTTATAGATGTATCTGCTGCAACGTTATGGACAGCACCTGATGCATTAAGGCCAATCGATACACCGAGTGCAACAAATCCAGTGGATCTATGGAAATGGACGAAATCAATGACACTTGACGAGAAACTATGGTTAACAAATGCAAATAAATTAGAAACACAAGCGTTACTCGGTCAAGAAGTAACTGTTATTGATAAGAAAGGCGAGTGGGTGAAGGTATTAGTGCATGGACAGCCAACGCCACGAAATGAAGAAGGTTATCCGGGCTGGATGCCTGAAAAGCAATTAACATATAATCAAGAATTTGCAGATAAAACAACTGAACCTTTTGTGTTAATAACAAAGCCAACAGCGATTTTATATATAAATCCTTCTGAAAAACATAAATCACTTGAAGTCAGTTATAATACAAGACTGCCGCTATTAAGTGAAGACACAATTTCATACCGTGTATTGTTGCCAAATGGTCAGAAAGCATGGCTACGAAAAAATGATGGAACAGTTTACCGCTCTCAAACTGATATTCCAAAACCGACCGCTGATGATTTAATTAACACAGGGAAAATGTTTTTAGGTTTACCGTATATATGGGCTGGTACAAGTGGTTTTGGATTTGATTGCTCTGGCTTCACGCATACGATCTATAAATCGCACGGCATTACAATTCCGCGAGATTCTGGACCGCAATCAAGAGCAGGGGTTGCAGTTGATAAAGAAAACTTACAAAAGGGAGATTTAATTTTCTTTGCACATGATCAAGGGAAAGGTAGTGTCCATCACGTTGCAATGTATATTGGTGATGGCAATATGATTCACTCACCAAGAGCTGAAAGGTCGGTAGAGATTATACCACTAAATACACCAGGATATATAGAAGAATACGCTGGTGCTCGTCGTTACTTACCTTAAAAATAGAGGGGATTTTTAAATGAAAAAAGTTGTTCGTTACTCATTAGTTAGTACTCTATTAGTTTCTTCATTTTTAGTTGGCTGCGCAAAAGAAAAAACTACAACAAAGCCGAAAGATGAAAAGAAAGTATTACAGTTACTAGAAACGGGTGAAATTCCGTCGTTAAACTCAGTGAAAGTCACAGATGCAATCTCGTTTAACGTTTTGAATAACGTAATGGAAGGACTATTCCGTCTATCGAAAAATGATGAAGTAATTGAGGCAGGCGCACAAAAATATGAAGTGAGTAAAGATGGAAAGACATATACATTTCATTTGCGTGATGCGAAATGGTCAAACGGAGATCCAGTAACCGCTCATGATTACGTATACGCTTGGAAGCAATTGATTAATCCAGATACCGCTTCTCAATATGCATACATTGCGTACGATGTGAAAAACGCTGAGAAGATAAATAAAAAACAACTAGGTCTAGATGAATTAGGAGTAAAAGCGAAGGATGATAAAACGTTCGTCGTAGAGCTAGAACATCCTGTACCGTATTTTACGAAATTATTAATTTTACCATCCTTCTATCCAATTAACGAAAAATATGCGAAAGAGCAAGGTGATAAATACGGATTAGAAGCAAATAAAGCGGTATATAATGGACCATTTACATTATCAGAGTGGAAGCATGAAGCTAGCTTTACAATGAAGAAAAACGATAAGTATTGGGATAAAAAAGAAGTGAAGTTAGATGAAGTAAACTATCAAATTGTAAAAGAAATTTCAACTGCGGTAAATTTATATGAAACAGATAAAGTTGATAGAGCTGTTATTTCTACAGAATTCGTGGATAAATATAAAAATAATAAAGAGCTAAAACAATATACAGATCCAGTTATGTACTTCTTCCGATTTAATGAAAATGTACCGATTCTTAAAAATAAAAATGCACGTCTTGCGCTAAGTACAGTTTTTGATAAGAAAGGACTTGCGGATTCATTTTTAAATGATGGTTCGGTTGCTGCAAACTATTACGTACCAAAAGGATTTTTAAAGGGACCAGATAAAAAAGATTTTAGAAGTACGGCAGGTGAGTTTAATAAAACTGATGTAAAAAAAGCGAAAGAATATTGGGAAAAGGCAAAGCAAGAAACAGGTACAGATGAAGTGACGTTAGAACTATTAAATTATGACTTAGAAAACTTTAAAAAAGTTGGAGAGTACATTAAAGAGCAGCTTGAGAAAAATTTACCAGGTTTAAAAGTGAATGTGAAATTGCAACCACATACGCAAAAATTAGCACTAGAGAAGAAGAAAGAATATGAAATGTCGTTATCACGCTGGTTACCGGATTATCCAGATCCAATGACTTACTTAGAAGTATTCCTTTCTGGAAGTAGTGTTAATAATACAGAATATGCAAACCCAGAATATGATGCGTTAATTAAGAAGATTAAAACAGAATTAGGTAATGATGAAAAGGCTCGCTGGAAAGCAATGCAGGATGCTGAAAAAATGCTACTTGATGATGCAGTAATTGCACCGGTATTCCAGCGCGGATTATCTTACTTACAAAAACCATATGTGAAAGATTTATATGTACATCAATTTGGTCCAGCTACAAGTTTAAAATGGGCAGATGTACAAAAATAAAAGAATGGGGAAACAGACTTCACGTATGTGATAGTCTGTTTTTTTGTACAGTTCCGAATGAAATATAGACATTTCATATGTTTTTTTACGACTTAAAAATAAAATTATTACTAAAATTCCAGTGTGAAATTTATGTAGAATCTTGTATAATTAACGTGTTTCTATGGAAACATTTTCTTGCGCTATTTCTATAGGATTTAATAGAACAAGGAAGGAAATACATACATGTATATAATAGACAAATAGAATGGAACATGTATAGAGAAAAAGGAGAGAAAAGATGGCGTGTCAAAGACAAGGGTTACAAGTTAATAACGATAGAAAGAGGGACAGAAGATGAAAATGAAGCATGCTTTTGGTCCTATAATTTTAGCGTGTGTGCTTTTTTTCATTATCATTCTAATCCCATCGAAAAGTTTAGTATCGCTTATTAGTGATAAGAAGGTAGAAGATGCGGCTACTTCTTTACAAAAAGAGAAATTACAAAGTGTTTTCTTACAGCAAAAAATGTTAGATAATTCACAGTATTTACCGATGTACGGTTCATCAGAATTTTTACGAATGGATGCATATCATCCGTCTAATTATTTCAAAGTAAATCCAGCTGGTTTTACACCGTTTTTAATTGGAACTGGCGGTACACAAAGTTTAGCTCATATTTTAAATATGACATCTACTATGGATGAATTAGAAGGTAAAAAAGTAGTCTTTGTTCTTTCACCACAATGGTTTACAAAGACTGGTGTATCACAAGGGGATTTCACTAATAATTTCTCCAAACAACAAGCATATCATTTTATTTTTAATGATGAGATAAATCCAGAAATGAAGAAGCAAATCGCGAAACGGCTATTAGATTATAAAGTTGTTCAAGAAGATGATATATTAAAAAATTCATTAGAAGGTATTGTATATAATGATACGAAACATAACATAAAAGCAGGTTTAGTTAAACCACTTGCTTATATGCATCGAAATATTTTAGATCATAGAGATTTATTTAACTCTTTATTTAAAATCGAACCGATGAAAGAGAAAACAAATAGCGGACTTCGTTCAATTTCTTGGGAAGACGCACGTAAACACGCAGAACAAGAAGGGAAAGCTGAGTCTACTACAAATACATTTGGAATTGAAAATCCGTATTATCATAAGAATAATCTGAAGAAAAAACTTAAAGGTTTAAAAAACTTTAGAGCAAATGAAACATATGATGAATCACCAGAATATAATGATTTACAAATTATTTTAGATTTATTTAAAGAGAAAAATGTCAAACCGCTCTTTATTTCTGTACCTGTAAATGGGCCTTGGTATGATTATACTGGATTCCCGAAAGAACGCCGTGAAGTGTATTATAAAAAAGTTCGAGAACAGGTTGAGAAAGCAGGATATCCAGTAGTTGATTTCTCTGGCCATGAATATGATAAGTATTTCTTAAAAGATACGATTCATTTGGGCTGGAAAGGTTGGATTTATTTTGATGAAGCAGTGCAGAAATTTTATTCTGAGAAATAAAGTATAGAAATCGGAATGGCTATGAGCCGTTCCGATTTTTTTAGTATAGAGGATTTTGGTGAGGACAATTTGGGAATGCATGTATATCTTGAACCTGTCTATAATCATAATGTTTCATTGCGAACTGAGCTTGATAAAGGTATTCATACACATATAATTGACCATCATGCGCTGAACATAATACGCCGGAAGTTCCTTGCCCATTTATGAAGGAAATACCGATAGGGCGTCCGATTAAGTATGGTATTTTTTGCTGCCAATGCATAGGGGAATCACTCCTTTTTGAGATAATATACGAAAAGAATGATCGAATGGTTGCTTATCCATGTAAATGTAGATGGAAAGGTGTTATATAATTCCTGAAGATTAATTCATATATAAATAAAAAACCGCTATAACTTCGAATGAATTTATAGCGGTTTTTATTATATTCTTAAGCAAGATTTTTGCGCTTTTTTGTCCATTTTTTTATAACGAAGTATAAAAGTATAAGTACGACGCCACCAATTGCAAATGATTTCACATACGGACCAGCAATATCGTTTATATTCTCCCAATTTTCACCTAGTTTTTCACCTAAATAAATGAAAATAATAGACCAAGGGATAATCGCAAGTGCTGTTAATGTAGTGAAACGTAGTAAAGGCATTTTTGTAATACCAGCAGGAATTGAAATCGCATGACGCACTACTGGAATGAAGCGTGCTGTAAAAATGACGCCAGTTCCGTAACGATTAAACCAATCTTCTGCAGCATCTATTTGTTTTTTATGTATGAAAATATATTTTCCATAACGTTCTAATATAGGGCGTCCGCCGTATCGTCCAAGCCAATAAATAAAGATTTGGGCAATAACACCGCCAATTGTACCGAATACAACTGCGCCTATAAATGAGATACTACCATTGAATACTAAGTATCCTGCATAAGCAAGGACAATTTCACTTGGGATAATCTCAATCATAAGTCCAAGCATAATGCCCCAATAACCTAATCCTTCAAAAAACGTTAATACTGAATGAATAAAACTACTTAACATTGTTGCACCTTCTAATTTATGGATTTTTGAATATATGCCCCTTTACTTAATAATATAAAAGGTTCACTATATGTATATTATACCTTATTCATATAGGGGATTGCTATTTCAATTCTTTTATGTCTCCCATAAGTATTATAGTAAAGGATATAAGCCACGTTTTCATGAAGGGTTAATGAAAAGATTATTAAAAATTTCTCATAAAAAAATAGAAGCATTTCTGCTCCTATTTTTTAAGGCTTCACATCTAAGTTCTGTAAAAATAACGTTGCTGTTACGTAACGTTTTGCTAACATTTGTACATAAGCGGTATGTACAGAAAGGGTCGCAATAATAATAGCGTTACGAATTGCTTCGCGTTGTTCGTTATTAATTTGATCGAACTTGCTTGCGATTTTATCAGCTTTTTCTTTTACGATGTTTTCAATTGTATGAACTGTATCTGTTGCATTTAGTTGTAAGCAATTCCCTTGATTGAGTTCTTCAAATAGAGAAGAGTATGCTACATATAAATGAACAGGATTGATTAAATCATCACTTCGATCGGCTGGGTCATTAACGATAAGGCGTAATAGCTTACGAATTGATTCAAAATCAAGTGCTGTTTTTAAATCTTCGACAATGAACAGTAAGGCTGCTTGTTCAATCGAATATTTTTTCCCTTTTTGAGGAGAGCCAATCATTTCTTTTATATCTCGTTTCACCCAGTTTTGCATAGCAGTTACAGAGAAACTTGTGTTTTCAATCTGATTGCCAAGCGCAACTATTTCATTTAAAGAAAAACCGACATCAGTATCGTCAATTTTAATCAGCTTTTCAAAAATAGGTGAAAGTGCGGTAGTAATAAAAGCTGTAACGCTTTGTCCGCTTTCAATATCTTTTTTATGTGACTTTGCCCAAGCTTCTTGTAAAATACCGAGAGGCTTTTTCGTATTCCATCCTCTTAGTGATAGAAGAAGGGTAGCCATTTCGTTTCGTGTGAGATGAAATGTTTCCATCTTTTCACCTCCAAAATAATAAAAAGTTCTTATGAACTTATAATATGTTTTGTTTCATTTAAAGTCAATTCTGTTTTGCTTAATTTTTCCTTTGTCACCAAACTGTCGGAAGTAAATAATACTTGCATATTTCGACAAAAGTTCATATAATAAGTTCATAAGAACCTTTAAAATGTTCTTAAAAACAAATCTATCATTCTGAATTTACTAGAAAGATAGATTTCACATATATCTATATAAAAGGAGAATGGATATAATATGTTGAAAAAACTTGTAGCAGTAATGACAGCATTTATGGTTATCTTTGGGGCTAGCAGCTTTATGTTCGTAGATCATGCGGCAGCGAAAAGTTACAAATCTGGTAAAAAATCATTTACACCAAGTTCAGGTCAAAAGTCAAAAGTTGATTTAAACAAAAAAGACTCAAATGTAAATTCTCAAAAAACGACTCCAGATTCAAAAACGAAAGCAACAAACACAGCACCAAAAAGTAATAAAGGAAGCTTTATGAAAGGTTTATTACTAGGTGGTCTTGGTGGTTTACTAATGGGTAGCTTATTTGCAAATATGGGAGCTCTTGGTTCTGTATTAGCGTTTATGGTAAATATGTTAGTAATGGCTGGTATCGTAATGTTAGCAGTTCGTGCATTTAAATACTTCAAAGACCAACGTAAAAAGAAGGCAGATGAAGTAGCATGGAAACAATAAAAATTTCTGAACAAGAATTAATAAATGCGCTTTGCGTATATATAGCTGAAAAAAGACAAGTGGGTCCAGAAGAAGTGTTAGTTGAACTCATGTATGACGATGACTACGGTTTCTCTGCGGAAGTAGAGGTAAATGGTCGCCAGCAAATTTTAATTCAAGCAAACTTAATCGAAGCATTACGCTTATTGCTTGACAGAGAATATAATGTCAATTCATTCGCAGCGAGATTACAGCTTGAATTAGATGATGAAGAAGGTATTTACGCATTAGCGAAATTTAATAACTCGGATGAGTAGAGAAAAGAGCTGTTGAGAATAATCTCAGCAGCTCTTTTTAGTATGTGCATATGTAGAAGAATAATCACGCCAAATTTCATTCATCTTTCGTCTACCGATATCTACCATCGGATTAAACTGAATTGCAGCTTTCTGACGAACAGAGTGAACGTTTTGAATGGCGTGATATAATTGTTGGTCGACTATATCATGTTGTTCACCTGCATATTTAGCAATTGATAGACCTGCAACAGTTCCTTGCGCCATCGCAATTTTTCCGCTTTCAATGCCTGTAATATTGCCAGCTACAAATAAACCTGGAAGAGGGGTTTCCATTGTTTCGGAATGGAGAGGAACGTGTCCACCTAATTCTGAAATGTAATGGAAGGGACAACCAGCTACAGCTGCAAGTTCGGCAAGTGGGTATAATCCCCCGGCAATACAAACAAAATCTGCTTCATATATTTTCTCTGATCCATTAATAACATTTCCTTTAGAGTCAATATTAGCAATACGTACACCTTCAACTTGATCTGTTCCGATAATTTCAAGAGCTGCTTTCCGAAGGTGAAGTGGCGTTCCGTTTATTTTCATTCCGCTGTTTGGATAGAATGTTAATCCAGCTTTTCGAATCCAATCATATTTCATAAAGTGGCTACCTATTCGTAAAATAGCAGAAGGAGCGAGATGTGCTGCATTTAAAAGAGAGTTTAAAACTTCTTCAGGTTCACCAGCTTTTTGACTTAACTCGCTTTTTTCAGGGAGTACAATATGATCTACTTTAATTCCCGCTAATTGCAATTCACTTAAAATGGCGAAAGACAAAATGTTAGCACCAATAATGATTCCTTTTTTTCCAACTTGCACGCGATGAACATTTGTCATAACTTGAGCTGCTCCAATTGACATCACTCCTGGAAGTGTCCAGCCTGGAAGGGGAATAGAATATTCCGCAGCACCAGTAGCAAGTAGTACGAACGGTGCTTCTAACGTACCGATATTAGTATGTACAAACCAATTGTTTTCATCTTTATCTAAATTATAGACCGAAACACCGCACCTGATATGTACTGAAAGTGATTCTGCTTCTTCATGAAGTCGCTTCGATTCTTCTATTCCGTTCCACCATTCTCCAGTAGGCTCTTGATGCAACTGTCCTAACAATCTCCCGCCCGGCTTCATAAATTCATCAATAACGAGCACTTTTAGTCCGAAACGAGCACAAGAGATAGAAGCAGATAATCCCGCTGGTCCTGCACCAATGATAATTACATCACTCATCGTTTTTTCACCATCTCTCTCACGATATTCGGATGCTGTTTCCCGCTTTCAACAACCATGTTTTCTTCTACAACAGTTAAGCATGCGCGTACATTTGTTTGATTATTTACTGTCACGCGGCATTCGGAACAGTGCCCGATATTACAATAAATACCTCGCGGTGTCCCGCTATCTTCATGAACTCTTAATGTCCGTATTTCATTTGCTAACAGGGCAGCAGCTATCGTTTCATGTTCATATGCTTCGTATTGATGACCGTTAAATTGAAAAGTAATACGCTCACTACTTTGTAAAGTACCTAAAATAGGGTGATGTGTAATTCTATTCATTTACTTTCACCTACCGATCCAAAAGTAACTGCACGTATTGGTGGTTGATATTTTAACGGTAGTTCATTAAGAGTTACGTCAGGATTCGCATTTTCTATCATTCGATCTATCATTATTCTGCATGTGCGACCACCGCAAAATCCCATGCCAGCACGTGTTCTTAGTTTTAATTCTCTTGCCGAGCAGTTATATTCAGCAATTGTCGATTGAAGTTGTCCATATGTAACCTCTTCACAACGACAAACGATTAAGTTGTTTTTATTTGTCATATGTATTCCTCCTCTAGTTCGGTTTGCACAAATTATATATGCAAAAATCATGCCAATATAGAGGGGAGAGGGCTACCTATAAACGCCTGATTGGTGCATACTGATTCTTTATTGAAGTCCGAGTTTCTTTAAACGGTTATATAAAGTAGCCCTTGTTACGCCAAGTTGTTTTGCGCATTCTAATTTATTCCCATTTAAAATTCGTAAAGCCCTTTCAATAACTTTTTTCTCATGCTCATCCATCTCTTCTTGTAAAGAAAGGATTGTATTATTGTTGCTGAGTAATAGGGAATGAGCTGTATGGTTGTCTAAAGTTTCAGTCGTATGAAATGGTAAATATTCTTGTTTTATAATTCCGTCTGTTGCGAATACCACAAGCCGTTCAACAACGTTTCGAAGTTCGCGAATATTACCTGGCCAATTGTAATGAAGCAGTTCATGCATAATGCTTGAAGGTAGGTCACGAATTGGTCGGTTATAGTTGATCGAAAAATCGTTTAAGAATGAGTATGTGAGTTCGATAATATCCTCTCGTCTTTCACGCAGCGGTGGAATATGCAGGCTAACTACATTTAAACGATAATATAAATCTTCTCGGAAAGTTCCTTTTCTCATTTCTTCTTGTAAATCCCGATTTGTAGCAGCGATAATGCGGAAATCAATATTAATTTCTTTTTCTCCGCCAACTCGGTAATACTTTCGTTCTTGTAGTACACGTAACAGTTTTACTTGCATATCGAGCGGCATTTCGCCAATCTCATCGAGGAATAAAGTACCGCCTTGTGCGAGTTCGATTTTACCTTTTTTCCCTTTACTATTCGCTCCAGAAAAGGCCCCACGCTCGTAACCGAATAATTCACTTTCAAATAAAGCTTCTGGAATTGCCCCGCAGTTAATCGAAATGAAAGGCGCCTTCGCTGCTTCACTTGCTTCATGAATTGCTTTCGCAAATACTTCTTTTCCAACTCCGCTTTCCCCAAGTATTAAAACAGTTGATTTCACCGAACAAACTTTTCTAGCTAATTGTATCGTTCTTTGTATAACAGGACTTTTCCCATTCATCGCAAGGAATGGATCGGATTCATCTTTATACTTTGCCACTTCTTGTTCTAAACGGTGCATTTCATGTGACATATTAAATAGTTTTTCATTTAAAGCGACTTGATTTGTAACATCTGTTTCTGAAACGACTGCTCCTATAATTTCATCATTACAATAAACTGGATTTGAATTAATTAATACGAATAAATCGGGACGAGGCTGATGGAACTGAGCGACTATATTTTTTCCATCATGTAAAGATTGTAAAATTTCCAAGTCTTTATAATCAAAAAAACGAGTAATCGGTTGCCCAATAATCTCATTATGGTTGACTGAAAATATTTTTTCAGCACCATCTGTCCAAGTTCGAACGCATTCTTTACTATCAATGACTGTAACAGAAGAGTCAGTTGTTTGTATTACGGTGTTATAAAATGACTGTAGTTCATTGTAGGACTTATAAAGAAATGGAATCATTTGCTGAGAGGTTATACAGAATATCGGCTCATCGTTTTCGTTAAGGATGATAACAGCTAATTCATAAGAAAAAGCGTCAATTAATGCAGTGAATGAGTCATCTACATAAATAATGGCGCAATTATATTCTTCTGTAGTAGAAGGGAGATAATAAAACCTTCCGTTTACTTGCTTAATGTGATTAAGGCTACATGTATGATCGATTAAAATACTTTCCAAAAACTCTTGTATAGTCGGAAATGAAAATGCCATAATATCCTCCCGTTATGTATAAAAAATTTGACAGTGATAAAAAAATAATACACCTATTTACTATAAATTTGAATTATTTTTACAAATAAAAATATTGTTTATGGAAATTGTATATGTGCAGAATTGGCACGTCAATTGCATAAAAGAAAGTGAGAGGTTTAGGGAAAGGAGGAGTATATTGTGAGGCACTGCGACGTTTTAATTATAGGTGGTGGAATAATAGGGTGTTCTATCGCTTATTACACTTCAAAATACGGAAGAGACGTAACAATCATTGAAAAAGGAGAATTTGTCAGCGGGACGTCTTCACGGTGTGATGGGAATATTTTGGCCATTGATAAAGACCCAGGGTTTGATAGTCAAATGTCTTTAGTAAGTCAAAAATTAGTAACTGATTTAAGTGAAAAATTAGAGCATTCATTTGAATATAGGGCACCAGGAAGTATTCTCGTATGTGAGTCAGACGAAGAGATGGAAGCTGCGCAGCAATGGGTAGATCGGCAAAAAGAAGCTGGATTACCGTTTCGAATGCTTGATAGGCAAGATATAAGAGAAGAGTCGCCTTTTTTTGCTGATGATTTATTAGGCGGTTTAGAATGTGCGACGGATTCAACTGTGAATCCATATCTCCTTGCTTTCTCGCTTCTGTCAGAGGCACAAAAGTTTGGCGCAAAAGCCTTTAAGCAGACCGAAGTAAAGAGTATGAAAATAGAGACGAATGGTTCATTTGTTGTAGAAACTACGAATGGTACTTTTACAGCAAAACAAGTTGTAAATGCAGCCGGTGTGTGGGCTCCTAAGATTGGTCAGATGTTAAATGTAAATATACCAATTGAACCGAGAAAAGGGCATATTATAGTAGCATCAAGGCAACAACATGTAGGATGCCGTAAAGTAATGGAATTCGGTTATTTAATTTCTAAATTTGGCGGAAAAAGAAAAGTAGATGCTTTAACTGAAAAATACGGGGTTGCGCTCGTATTTGAGCCTACTGAAAGTCAAAATTTCTTAATTGGAAGTAGTCGTGAATTTGTAGGGTTTCATACGAGAATAAACAATGAAGTCATTAAATGTATCGCAAATAGAGCGATTCGCTTTTATCCGAAAATGGCAGATATGATGGTAATTCGTTCTTACGCTGGTTTACGTCCGTGGACAGAAGATCATTTGCCGATTATTTCACGAGTGGAACATATTCCGAATTATTTCATTGCCGCTGGACATGAAGGGGATGGGATTAGTCTTGCAGCAGTTACTGGGAAAGTAATTGAAGAGTTATTAAATGAAAAAGAGACAATTATTCCTATTGAACCACTTCGTTTGAGTCGTTTTACAGAAAGGGTGTTAAACGGATGAGGTCACAAAGAGTCTTTACGACTATTGATACACATACGGGCGGGAATCCAACGAGGACATTAATTAGCGGACTTCCAAAGTTGATTGGAGAGACGATGGCAGAGAAGATGTTACATATGAAAAAGGAATATGATTGGATTCGAAAATTGTTAATGAATGAACCGCGTGGTCATGATGTAATGTCAGGGGCATTATTAACAGACCCGTGTCATCCTGAGGCTGATATAGGTGTTATATACATAGAGACAGGTGGATACTTACCAATGTGCGGTCACGATACAATCGGTGTATGTACAGCGTTAGTTGAATCAGGTTTAATTCCAGTAGTTGAACCGATTACTTCTTTAAAACTAGATACCCCGGCTGGCTTAGTGGAAGTAGATATTGCTGTTCAAGATGGAAAAGCAAAAGAGGCATCTTTCTGTAACATACCAGCTTTTTTATTGAAAAATATTACTGTACACGTCAAAGACATTGGAACTGTAGAGGCTGATATTGCGTATGGAGGGAATTTTTATGCCATTATTGATGCGAAGTCAGTAGGCCTAGAATTAGTACCAGAAAATGCATCTACAATCATCGATAAGGCGATTCATATAAGAAACACAATTAATGAGAAGTTTGAAATCATTCATCCAGAGTATTCGTTTATTAGAGGATTAACACATGTTGAATTTTATACAGATGCTACTCATGAATGTGCGCATGTGAAAAATACAGTTGTTGTACCACCAGGCGGAATAGATCGATCCCCATGCGGTACAGGAACATCTGCGAAGCTAGCTGTATTATACGCTCAGAAAGAAATCAAAATTGGTGAAGAGTTCATTCATGAGAGTATCGTTGGTTCTTTATTTAAAGGATATGTCGTGAATACGACACATGTTGAAAATATTGAAGCTGTCATAACGAAAATTACGGGATCAGCTTGGCTTATGGGTATGCATAAATTTTTTTACAATGAAATGGATCCACTCAAAGAAGGATTTTTGCTAATTCCGCCGATGGAACATGAAACGGAGGATATAAAATGAACATTCAAAAAATGTATACAGCAGTAGACGTACATGTAAATGGCGAGGCATTTCGTGTAATGAAGGACGTACCATGCAAATACTATTACAGTTTGGAGCAATTAAATGAACAATTTTCAGGTGAATTAGCAGAAGAGATGAAGCTTTTATTAAATGAACCACGTGGTTTTATTGGTTTGAATGGGTGTATTGTCGTTCCATCTATCCATAATGAAGTAGATGCAGCTGTATTATTTTTTAATCATGAAGGTTCGATTCCGCTTCATTATGGGGGCATTGTTGCGGTAATAACGATGTTACTCGAAAGTGGGTATTTAAAAAAGAGAGAGTCCAATCAATATAAAATTGAAACGTTATCTGGAATATTTTTAGTTCATGCGTATGTAGAGAATGATGAAGTTATATCTGTTTCGTTTGAAAGCAAACTTTGCTATTTGATTGAGGAAAATTTACAGGTTGGTAATGTAAGTTATTCTCTCATACAAGCAGATAAAGTATATGCAGTTGTAGAAAAAGGTGCGTATTCGCCAGAAATTCGTGTTGAAAACATTCCAGAATTGAAAAGATGGGGAGAAGCTACACTGCAGGCTATACAAAAACAGTCGCTAATAAAAAGGCTTATTTTAGTAGATCCTTCGCAAAAAGAAAAGAACCATATAAAGTCGATTACATTTCATGAAGATAACTTTATCGTACGTTCGCCAGGTTTTGTTTCTACTATCGTTTCCTATGTTCATGCGTTATTTAAAAATGATTATACGGCGGATAAACCTTTTAAAAATGAAAGTATATTTAATAGTTTTATAACTGTGGAAAAAGTGAAGAAGGAGGAGCTAGGATACATTTTCCGTTTTGAAAGTAGAGGATTTATTACAGGAATGCAGACGTTTCTATTAGACCCTACGGATCCATTTCCGGCAGGGTTCTTATTAAAATAAAATGTGATAAGGAGAGATAAATATGCAAAAAATTAAAGGGGCATTTCCAGTATTAATAACACCGATGGATGAATTTCAGGAAATTAATTGGGATGGGGTAAAACAAAATGTAAATTACTTTATCGAACAAAAGGTTGCAGGTGTCATCATTAATGGAAGTACAGGAGAGTTTGTAAGTTTATCAAAAGAAGAGCGATTTAAAATGGTAGAAACCGTGTTGAAAGAAATTGATGGCCGTATTCCAGTCATTGTTGGAACTGCAGCAGAGACGACGAAAGAAACAATTGAATATACGAAACATGCAGAAGCACACGGAGCGGATTGTGCATTAATTATAAACTCTTACTATTGTAAACCGAAGGAAGAGGAGATTTATTTTCATTTTAAAGAAATCTCAAACTCTGTAAATATACCAATTATGTTATACAATAATCCATTTACTTCTGGTGTTGATATGAGTACAGAGCTAATGCTCCGTATTGGAAAAAATTGTGAAAATGTTACACGTATTAAAGAATCTAGCGGAGATATTCGAAAAGCGAGAGATTTAGTAAGACAAAGTGAAGGGGCTTTCCAAGTCTTCTGTGGTTCTGAAGATTTAGTTATGGAATCATATTTAGTTGGTGCCTCGGGATGGGTTTCAGTAGCAGGAAATATCGTTCCTGGTCTCGTTACAAAAATGTATGAGCATTTTCAAAATGGTGAATTAGAAAAAGCATGGGAAATAAACGATGCTATTTTACCACTTTGCGAGTTTCTTGAAGGGTCAGGGAAATATGTTCAAATCGTTAAACGTTCCATGGAATTACATGGGCAAGCGGGAGGACCTTCTCGCTATCCAAGACTAGGATTAACTGTTAACGAAGATCAAAAGCTTCAAACGATTTTATCAAATATTGCAGCTCATGCAGCTGTTTAAATAAGGAGGAGAACATAATGTTAAAGACAAATATTGAGCTGAAACCAAAAGTGGAAGCGTTTTTAAATGAAGAAATTAAAATGTTTATTAATGGCGAATTTGTTTCTGCTATTGGCGGAAAGACGTTTGAAACGTACAATCCAGCAACAGAAGATGTTCTAGCAGTCGTATGTGAAGCGCAAGAAGAGGATATTGATGCTGCAGTAAAAGCAGCAAGATCTGCATTTGAATCTGGTCCGTGGGCAGAAATGACTACTGCTGAAAGAGCACATCTTATTTATAAATTAGCAGATTTAATTGAAGAACATAGAGAAGAATTAGCGCAACTAGAAGCTTTAGATAATGGGAAGCCGTATCAAGTAGCACTTGAGGATGATATTTCAGCGACTGTAGAAAATTATCGTTATTACGCAGGATGGGCTACAAAAATTATTGGGCAAACAATCCCGATTTCAAAAGATTACTTAAACTATACGAGACATGAACCTGTAGGTGTTGTAGGTCAGATTATTCCGTGGAACTTTCCGCTCGTTATGTCTTCTTGGAAAATGGGAGCTGCACTGGCGACAGGTTGTACGATCGTATTAAAACCAGCAGAGCAAACACCTTTATCCTTACTATATACAGCAAAACTCTTTAAAGAGGCTGGATTTCCAAACGGTGTTGTAAACTTTGTACCAGGCTTTGGTCCTGAAGCAGGAGCGGCAATTGTAAATCATCATGACATTGATAAAGTTGCTTTTACAGGATCTACTGTTACAGGAAAGTATATTATGCGTCAGTCTGCAGAAATGATTAAGCATGTAACGTTAGAGCTTGGCGGCAAATCACCAAATATCATTTTAGAAGATGCGGACTTGGAAGAAGCAATTAGTGGTGCATTCCAAGGTATTATGTATAATCACGGTCAAAATTGTAGCGCAGGATCACGTGTATTTGTTCATCGTAAACATTATGAAACTGTAGTAGATGCACTTGTGAAAATGGCGAACAACGTAAAACTTGGAGCAGGTATGGAGAAAGGAACGGAGATGGGTCCACTCGTATCTAAGAAACAACAAGAGCGTGTGTTAAATTACATTGAGCAAGGGAAGAAAGAAGGTGCTACAGTTGCGGCTGGTGGTGAACGTGCGCTTGAAAAAGGTTATTTCGTTAAGCCAACTGTATTCACAGACGTTACAGACGATATGACAATCGTTAAGGAAGAAATATTTGGACCAGTTGTTGTTGTACTTCCATTTGATTCGACAGAAGAAGTAATTGAACGAGCGAACAACTCATCTTATGGCCTTGCTGCGGGTGTATGGACGCAAAATATCAAAACGGGTCATCAAGTGGCAAATAAATTAAAAGCAGGAACAGTGTGGATTAATGATTATAACTTAGAAAATGCAGCTGCACCATTTGGTGGATACAAACAATCTGGTATTGGCCGCGAATTAGGTTCATATGCGCTTGATAATTATACAGAAGTGAAAAGTGTTTGGGTAAATATAAAGTAATAGGGCGTTTTACTGACAAAAATTGAGGGATGAAATAATGAAAGATGCGGACAACTAGAAAGTTTGATAATAGTTGTCCGTTTTCTTATATACAAAATTGTTTTTCAAAAGAATGATAAGGGGGATTTGGATGGAGAATTTAGTAGAATGGTTAGTAGGGCAAGTGTGGAGTATCGGTTTAGTTGTTTTTGCATTAGGGGCAGGCGTATATTTCACGATTGCAACACGCTTTTTGCAAATTCGTTATTTTAAAGAGATGATTAAACTATTATTTGAAGGAAAGAGTTCAGAGACGGGAATATCATCTTTTCAGGCATTTTGTTTAGCCTTATCAGGAAGAGTTGGAATTGGTAATATCGCAGGGGTAGCGACAGCAATCGCTTTCGGCGGGCCTGGAACTGTATTTTGGATGTGGGTAATGGCTTTGTTAGGGGCAGCGAGCGCGTTTGTTGAATCAACATTATCTCAAGTATACAAAAGTAAAGTAGGGAATGAATATCGCGGCGGTACTCCATATTTCATTGAGAAAGGTTTAAAAATGAAATGGTTTGCAGTCATTGTAGCGGTAGTTGTAACACTTTCATATGGCGTGTTATTACCAGGTATTCAATCTAGTAGTATCGCAGTTGGATTTGAAAACTCTAATGGTATTAACAAATATATAACTGGTATATTTTTAGTCGTGTTACTAGCAGCAATTATTTTTGGTGGTGTAAAGAGAATAGCTGGCGTTTCTCAAATGCTTGTTCCATTTATGGCAATTGGTTATGTAATTGTTACATGTATCATATTAATTGCGAATGTAACGGAGATTCCAAGTATGTTTGCTTTAATTTTCTCTAGCGCATTTGGTGTAAATGAAATGTTTGGTGGAATTGTTGGTGCAGCTATTGCATGGGGCGTAAAACGCGCTGTATTTTCAAACGTTGCTGGTGTCGGAGAAGCGACGTATAGTTCGGCTGCTGCTGAAGTATCGCATCCTGCAAAACAAGGATTAGTTCAAGCGTTTTCCGTATATATCGATACAATTGTCGTATGTACAGCGACAGCTCTTATGATATTAATTACAGGTATGTATAATGTTATACCTGAAGGGAAACGCGCTATTGTAAAAAACATAGGAAATGTGGAAGCAGGTCCAATTTATACGCAACAAGCAGTTGAAACTGTGATGACAGGGTTTGGTCCAATATTTATTTCAATTGCAATTTTCTTTTTTGCATTTACAACGTTACTCGCTTATTACTATATCGCTGAAACGACGCTTACTTATTTAGATCGTCAATTGAAGTATGGCTGGTTAAAACCAGTTTTAAAATTTGGATTTTTAATTATGGTTTACATCGGTAGTGTTGAATCAGCGTCGCTTTTATGGAATCTCGGAGATTTAGGAATCGGTAGTATGGCATGGTTAAACTTAATCGCGATTCTATTATTAAGTAAAATCGCATTAAAAGTGTTAAAAGACTATGAAACGCAGAAAAAAGAAGGGAAAGATCCAGTATTTAATCCTAAAAATGTGGGGATTGAAGGATTAACATTTTGGGAAGAAAGAAGTAAAGAGGTTGAAAGAAAAAGTTCTAGAGAAAAAGTTATTGTAGATGATAATTTAAAATTATAACGTAAATTAACTGAAAATTCTTAATTTAAAAGAAGGTATATTGCCTCCATTTCATCGCATACTACAATAGGTATGGATAATATGACTGGAGGGAATAAGATGGAACATGAGCAACATAGTTCGATAAATGATATTCTACATCATTATAAAGAAGGTATAGGTAGTTTTACAAATCAAATTCCTGAAATCGCTGAGACATATAATGCGTTTACGCAAGCTTGTTTTCAAGAGGGTGCTTTAACAAAAAGAGAAAAACAACTTATTGCATTAGGAATTAGTTTAGCAACGCAAGATGAGTATTGTACAATTTATCATACAAAAGGTTGTCTTGATCAAGGATGTTCGGATAAAGAGATTCTGGAAGCATGTGGTGTTTCAGCAGCATTTGCTGGCGGAGCTGCGATGAGTCAAGCGGTAACTTTAGTGCAAGAGTGTTTAACAGAACTGAAAAATCAAAAGCATTGAATAAAAAAACGTTTTAAACTTTATGTTTAAAACGTTTTTTTATGTGAAATTAAATTTGTATTCACTTTAGTATTCTATATCTTCATAAATCGAATTCTCTACATCAGGAAGAACTGTGTATATACTCTTACCGATTAAAGCTTCTAATTCTTTCTTAATTGCATAAAACCCTTTCCAATGTAAAGATGTATGAGATGTTGTACCATGACGCAAACCAACGGAAATTAATCTTCTTTCCAGCGTAGTAAAGCCATCCGCGTCAGCAAGAGCGTCACAAAGAGTAATTACTTTATTGTATAAGTCGTAGTTACTATGTTCATTCAATATTGCAACCAACCGGCTTTTCATGTGGTCAGGAACGAGATGCCATTCCGCTGCGATATCTATATGTTCATTTTTACAGGGAAATGAGTGTGTCACACAAATAATGGCGTTTCCTGCATATCCTAAATCATTCATATACATATAACCATCATAGGAATGAATGACCGATTTGGTAAAACCTTTGTATCTTCCGATATCATGCAAAAGGGCAGCGTTATATGCTATGTCAGCATCTAGGTCATACCCTTTTTTTATAAGTTCTATAATTATGTTTTCAGTTGCATGAGCAACATGTAGTGAATGTTCAAACCAAGGGCCCGGGTTTTGTTCATATGCCCATTCGAGTAGTTCTTTTGCGTACGTTCTATCTAATATATATTTCATATCGTTATCCTCTCACAAAAAATCATATCTTAATATAAATTCATCTTATTATTTCATTATTCCTTCTTTAAAAATTGTTACAATGAAACAAAAGGGGGAAAAGTAATGCGAAATTTAGTAATTGAAGAAATTAAGCAACTAGAAAATGATATGGAAGAACTTTCGAAACTTTTGAAAACGGTTGTAAATGATGGGGCATCAATTGGTTTTTTGCCTCCACTGGAACAAAAAGACGCAACAAAGTATTGGCAAACAGTCATAGCGCCAGAAGTGATATTGTATGTAGCTAAAATAAACAACGAAGTAGCAGGGAGTATTCAAATACAATTAGTTACAAAGCCTAACGGAATTCATAGAGCCGAGATTTGCAAATTAATGACTCATCCAAACTTTAGACGTAACGGTATTGGACGATTGCTTATGCAAAAAGCAGAGGAACGAGCGAAGCAAGAAAACAGGTCTCTTTTAGTATTAGATACTAGAGAAGGAGATCCATCCAATAAATTGTACAAATCATTAGACTACCAAGAAGTTGGAACAATACCAGGATATGCAATTTCTCCGAATGGAAAGTTAGATGCTACGGTTCTTTATTATAAATGCATATAAATTGTGATTAAAAGGTTATCATACTGAATAATAAGAAACTATTTTAACACCGTCTATATTTTTCTGGCGGTGTTAAATAAATTTATTGATATAATCCATTTGCACTAAATGAATTTGAGAAAGTTTTTAGAGGGTTCTTTTAGTAATGATTCTCGTCTTATAATAAATGTAGAGAAGATGACTAGCCAACTATAGTTATTTTCGCTTTATTATCGGAAGGGGATGAAAGAATGAAAAAGAATAGTTTACAAAAGATGAAGAAAGTTATTTTAAGTGGTGGCGTATTACTTACGGGATTATTAACATTTGGATTTTCAGAAAAGGCTTCAGCTCATGGTTATGTAGAATCACCAGCGAGCCGATCTTATTTATGTAAGCAAGGGGTAAATGTAAATTGTGGACCGATTCAATATGAACCACAAAGTGTAGAAGGGATAGGGGGATTTCCGCAACTAGGACCTTCTGATGGACAAATTGCAGGGGCTGGTCATTTTCCTGCTTTAGATGTTCAAACTGTGGATAGGTGGAAGAAAGTTACGTTAAATGGCGGGACGAATACATTCAAGTGGAAACTAACTGCTCCTCATAGTACGAAAGAGTGGAAATATTATATTACGAAAAAAGGCTGGAATCCAAATAAACCTTTAACGCGATCAGATTTAGATTTAGTGCCATTCTATGTGAAAAATGACGGTGGGGCTAGACCAGGGACAACAGTAACGCATGAAGCAAATGTACCAACTGATCGTAGTGGATACCATCTTATTTTAGCTGTTTGGGAAATTGCAGACACTGGAAATGCGTTTTATCAAGTTATAGATGTAAACCTTGTGAATAATGGCTTAGCTTCAAATTTCGCTTTTAACAACGTAGTGCAAGCTCCTACACTATTTTAATTGAAACATATATTTCGATCATCTAATTCATTTTAGATGATTTTTTTTATGAAAATGATGAAAAATATAGAAGAAAGTGCAATTATTTATAAAAAAATATGCTTTAAATATTGTCATATTTGCTTCTTTAAGATATCCTTTTCATGAAGAGGTGGAAAACATGGAAAAAGTACTAGTTTTCGGGCATAAAAACCCAGATACAGATGCAATTTGTTCTGCAATTGCTTATGCAGAATTGAAAAAAGAATTAGGAATGAATGCTGAGCCTGTACGTTTAGGCGAAATCAGCGGTGAAACTCAATTTGCGTTAGACTATTTTAAAGTAGAAGGACCGCGTTTTGTTGAGACAGTAGCAAGCGAAGTGGACAACGTTATTTTAGTTGACCATAACGAGCGTCAACAAAGTGCTAACGATATCGAATCAGTTCGTGTGTTAGAAGTTATTGACCATCACCGTATTGCTAACTTTGAAACAAGCGATCCTATATACTATCGTTGTGAGCCAGTTGGATGTACAGCTACAATCTTAAACAAAATGTACAAAGAAAATGGCGTTACAATTCGTAAAGAAGTTGCAGGTTTAATGTTATCTGCAATTATTTCAGATTCTTTACTATTCAAATCTCCAACTTGCACAGAACAAGACGTAGCAGCTGCTCGTGAATTAGCGGAAATCGCTGGTGTAGATGCTGATAGCTACGGCTTAGAAATGTTAAAAGCTGGTGCTGACTTAAGCGGAAAAACAATGGAGCAATTAATCTCTCTTGACGCTAAAGAATTCCAAATGGGTAATGCGAAAGTTGAAATCGCACAAGTAAACGCTGTTGATACAAACGACGTTCTTGTACACCAAGCGGAACTTGAAAAAGTAATTTCTGCAGTAGTAGAAGAAAAAGGTTTAGACCTATTCTTATTCGTTGTAACTGATATCTTAACTAACGATTCTGTCGGTCTTGCGATCGGTAAAGCAGCAAACGTTGTTGAGAAAGCATACAACGTATCACTAGAAAACAACACAGCTACATTAAAAGGTGTTGTATCTCGTAAAAAACAAATCGTACCAGTATTAACAGAAGCATTCCAAGCTTAATTTTATTGAGTACACATAAACAGCAAGGACAAGTAGTCAGATTGGCTACTTGTCCTTTTTTATCTCTAAAAAACAGAAAATTAAATGCAGGGTTTAATAATTATAGTGAGTATGCCTTTAAACAAAAAAATAGAGATTACAGTATTGAAGATTGTTTTAAGTTTCATGAGTCGATAGAAAAGTGTGTTGTATCAATTTGGAAACAGTTAGGAAGTTTTCTTAAAAAGAATCTTGATGTAAAAACGTATCGTCCCTGGGATCTTGCTCCTTGTAATTTGCAAAAATATCCATTTGAAAATTACATTGATTTATTGGATGGAATTGAAGAAATGTTGCGGAAGACAGATTCATGTTTTCATGAGGAATTTACTCGTATAAAGGAAAGCGGGATTAATTGACGTACAAGAACGGAAAAATAAAGCACCAGGAGCTGCTTGCTTTACCTTATCTCATAGTAAAGACGTTTTTGTTTATTCTAATTTTAGTTCTTCATTTTATGCGATTCATGCATTAATACATGAATTGGGGCATGCATTTCACTTTTATAAACAATTTAACAATGAAAGTAGTATGCAGGAAAGATACCTTCGTGAAGAGGTGGCGGAACTTTATTCCCTTAGTCTTGAATTACTATTAATGGATAAGCTTAATATTTTTTATACGCAAGAGGATGATTATAAAGAAGTACAGCAAGCTCAATTATATCGTACTTTATCGTTATTAATATCGTCAGTTTCAGGAGATGTATTCCAGCACTGGCTTTATACAAATCCAAACCATTCACCAGAAGAGCGAGATGAGAAATATATTGAACTATGTAAAAGGTATCAATATTCATCAGTTGATATTGCAGGAGTAGAGAATGAAATTGGTTCGAGTCATTTCACTTTGTTCAGTTTCCTTTTTATAAAATTGAATATGCAATTGCGCAAATAGGAGCGATGCAATTGTTTCAAATTTATCGAGAGAATCAGGAACAAGCGATTGCTTTCTTTAAAGAGGGAGCGAGTTCAGATTGGAATTTACCTATACAGGAAATATATATAAATACAGGTGTTGCGTTTGACTTTTCGGAAGAAAGGATACAAAGTACTGCAAGGGCTATTTTAGATTTGATTAACGAATTAAAATAAGGATAGCGTTAGCTATCCTTATAATCGTTTATTCGTAAGATTTTTTCTTGTTTATATAAAATGTGATTATCGCAGTAATGAAGAAAATAGGTATCGCATACACTTGCCCAACAAATAACTTCCAGCCGACATAATTATAGCCTTCAGATGCTGGGATGATAACGGAAATAACGCAAACGATAAAATAGACTAATAGTGCAGGGATAATATTTTTCATTTTTATGAACCTCCTTTTTAATTATATCTATACATCCTTATGTTAAAATTTATATTTAATATTTTGAAGAAAAAAAGCAAAAATTTTTATGGTATTATAATATTTGCAATGAGAGTGATCCATAGTACATATATGGTAAAATGTGTAATTTTAGCTTTCGGAATTATTATATAGTATTTCGAGAGAAAAATGTACAAAATAACGAATTTTATTTACAGAAGTAAAGGGAGTAGAAATATATATGAAAAGGCTATGTATAATTCCTTGTGGAAAAAAGAAAATTTGGGATAAGCATTCAAACTACGGACCGATGGAAGCAAAAGATGTATATATTAGTCCGTTCGGAAAAGCATGTCAGGCGTACGCAACTATGTTTTTCGAAAACTGGGTTATATTATCAGCGAAACATGGATTTTTAAGACCAAATGATATTGTATTAGAAAACTATGATCTTGCATTTGATTCAAAAAGCGATGAGGTAATAAGTATAGAGCAATTACAAAAACAGATGGTAGATAAAAGTTTATTACAGTTTGACGAAATCGTCTTACTAGCAGGAAAAAAGCATGAAAAAGTAGTGACAAAGTTATATCCAGAAGAAATGATTACATATCCGCTAGAGGGGTGTAAAGGGATTGGGTATATGTTGCAGAGGTTAATAGAAGCTGTGAAGGAAGGGGAGGAAATATAGGTGAAGTTTCAGTGATTTTAAACTCTATTTATTTAGGGAGCTTAGGCATCGCCGAAAGGGTGATGCTTTTTTGTTCGTACCGTCAATTTTAGAAAATGTAGGGTGTATGGGTACAGTTAAGATTGTAAGTGGGAATAGCAATAAGACAAGTTTTGAATAGAATATTAAGAAAGGAGATGTTGATGAATAATGGCTAGATATAGTTTGCACGGAGGACATAATAGTATTGTTCAAGGTGCTAATTTCGGGAATCGGAAAGAACACGTTCTGGATAGGCAAGTTAAAGATGCCGTGGCGGCTAAGTTAAGAGCCTTAGGACACACGGTTTATGACGATACGGACGAGGTAGGGACAACTCAATCACAAAATTTAAATAATATCATTCGTAAAAGCAATTCCCATGCTGTGGATTTAGTTATTTCTTTTCATCTTAATGCAAGCGATGGAAATGGACAGGGTGTTGAGGTTCTGTATTATGATCAGAAAGACTTGGCGGCTAAAATCTCAGCTCAACTAGCAAAAGATATTGGATGGCGTGATCGAGGTGCAAAACAGCGTACAGATTTAGCGGTATTAAATGGGACGAAAGCACCTGCTATTCTTATAGAATTAGGATTTATTGATAATGAATCTGACATGGCAAAATGGAATGTTGATAAAATCGCTAATTCTATTGTGTTTGCTCTTACAGGACAAACTGGAGGAGGTACAGTGGATTTGCTCAAAGTAAAAACTGGCGGTGTAGCATTTAGTAATTTACAAGCTTTGGCTCAAGCGATGGTTGATGCGGGTATTGATGGACAAATTGTCGTTCAGAAAGATGGCATTGGTTATGCTATAACGAATGGCTATCCAGCTGGAAATATCGATAAATTTACAGCTTGGTTAGATGCGCGTAAGTGGTACTATGAGTATGTGAGATAAAGTAAAACTTTAATCAGTGGGTTAAAAATACAAGTTGGCTTTTATTATTTTAATGGCTCACGATAATATACTATGTAACCACAAATATGGACAATGTATATAATTAAAACCACCTATCAAAAAGGTGGTTTTAATTATATACTTTAGTTTTTTTGAATAATCATCTTTTAAATCTATAATAATATTCTATTTTTCGATACATAAGTTAAATTTTAAATCATTATCAATGAATACAAAATCTCTACTGCTAATAAAAAAACTGACTTGATTGTTTAAGGGATAAGAGCAAAAAATACAATCTCTGAATATGATAATAAAAAAGGAGATGATGAATAATGGGTTACATTGTAGATATTTCAAAATGGAATGGCAATATTAACTGGGATATCGCAGCCCCACAATTAGATTTCGTAATTGCACGTGTGCAAGATGGTTCAACTTATGTTGATCCTTTATATAATAATTATGTACAAGCAATGAAAGTAAGAAATATTCCGTTTGGTAATTATGCGTTCTGTCGTTTCGTTTCAGTAGAGGATGCACGGATAGAAGCAAGAGACTTTTGGAACCGTGGTGAAAAAAATGCCACAGTTTGGGTAGCTGACGTAGAAGTAAAAACAATGAATGATATGAGAGCGGGTGCACAAGCATTTATTGATGAATTACGTAGATTAGGAGCTAAGAAGGTCGGTTTATATATTGCTCATCATATGTATGCTCCATTTGGAATGGCAAATGTCAATTCTGATTTTGTATGGATTCCTCGTTATGGTGGTAACAAACCGGCGTATCCATGTGATATTTGGCAATACACAGAAACAGGGAATGTAGCTGGTATCGGAAAATGTGATTTAAATGAGCTAATTGGAAATAAACCGTTAGCTTGGTTTATAAATCAAACTGTTGAGCCAATAAAGAAACAAGAAGGGGTTGGAATTATAGTGAATAAATATAACAAAGTAGTTACTTATGAATTTGGTGTAAATTTAATTCCTGACATGATTCAAATGATGGATAAGCTTGGATATACTTCTAAAATAATATCTCCCGGAAATAACCAAGGACTTGTGTATTTCGAGACAGATTATCGTCAAGGGAACGAACTGGACAAAGCAACGGCTTGGTTAGATACGAAAGGAATTAAATTTTTTTATACAAAAGAGTAGTTTGCTAAATAAAAAGCCGTCATATGACGGCTTTTTATTTTTATGTAATCTTCTAAATCTAGTTATAATATGGAGAAAATAGACTAATAAACAAGCCTTTGTATACTTTCAAACATAGAATATGATGAATTCTATTAAGGAGGAAGCATATCCATGGGGAATACTTGTCATTGTGGGCATTCCCGAAATTGTAATGAATTTTGGGATAATTTAATGTTTGGGAGATGTAGATGTAAACGCAGTGATTTTCACGAATGTTGTTGCAAAGAGAGACCGAAGTGTGAGTGTGAAAAATGTCATTGTAAAACAAAAGCGAAATGCCATTGTAGGCATGAAGAGGAAGGGTATTAATAATAAAAAAGAGTACGATGCGTACTCTTTTTTGGGGTGATTATATTCCATCTTGAACAGATTTCTTTACAATTACCCATGTGTCTTTCTTTTTAACCGTTATAGCTACATTAGTTCCATTAGATTCCTTATAAAAGATATATCCATTGTTTGAGTTTACATATGTAACTGGTTCACCTATGCAATCTCGCGAGCAGGATTTGTTGACTAGTTCAATTAAGGATAGTTCACTTGGATCGGTTTTACTGGCTTCTATAACAGCATCAAGGATTGTTTTTCGATAACCTTGCAAGTTTATATGAAAAAGCTGCTCTATTTCTCCTGTAATGCTAGTGTTCATTACTTCTACTGAATTCTTTTTTTCTTGAAGAAAGCCGTTTTCATAAAGTAATTTTGTATAGCCAATCCATGCTATTAACACTAGCATGAAAAACATACCCGTCATTTTAAGTATTCGAAGTCGTTTGCTTATAATTGTTTCTGAGTATTTCATTCACTCTAATCCTCCAATGTTTTTAATTTAAAATATGCTTGGATACATACTTTTAGAAGAGGATGAAAGTTAATGAGTTTTTAATAAAAAAGAAAACATCCAGGGTTAGATGCTTTCTTTTTTTGGTATTTTTGGCTATCTGTTAGTTACTTGTTTCATAAGTGGTCTTATTTCTTTAACTGGTGGTTTCTTATCATAGGCATCAACGTAAGAAAAGTAGTAGTTTAAGTTTCTTAGAAGACCTTTTCCTATTTTTGCACTTAAGAAAGGAAAGACTTGTCCGGTATAATCATCGAGAGATTTACAGTAATATTTTTCATCTAAATATATACTGTATTTACATGTTAGTTCTACTAAAGGATTTCCTTCATCATCAAATACTTCTTTAGAATCAATAATATCTATTAGTGCAAATTTTTCATTTAAGTAAACTTTCTTTTTTTTCTCGTGTTTATTTGTAAGTATAAAAACGAGACCAATCGCGTTAATCAAACTATTTCCTCCTATAAAAAACGGATATTAATAAAATATATCGATATAAGCTAAATGTAAAGAGGAGAGGTGAAATATCATGGAGAGAAAACTAAATAAGCCGATTGGTGAGAGCTGATAATCAGTGGGGGATGAACAAACCCCTCACTGATTAAAGTTTCACTTTATTGAAATACTTGCGGGAATTGTTTTACGATTGCGTTTGTTATCATGTCAGCCATTTCTAATGCTTCTTTTTCAATTTTATCGTAAAGTTTTACTCCTGCTTCATAATCTTTATTTAGGAAGGCAAGTGCTTCTGCTTTCGTTAGTGCTAAATGTTCATAAAACATTTTTCGAAATTCTTCTTTTCCTATATATGGGTTGATGTTATTAAGAAACTCAACGATTTCATCACCATTAGCGTACCATTTTTTCTCTATAGCGGCAGCTGCATTTTGATCACCAGTTTTTGCGGCTTTAACAAGATCTGCTGCAATGACTAAGTGATCCTTAATTAATGCACTATATTTTTTTACTGCATCTTCACCGTAAAATGGTTCAAGTGATAGTCCCATATGTGTTGCGTTTTGTAGAAGTCGTCCAACAGTAACGTTAACATCGGGTAAATTAAATACAATACTTATAATAGCCAATCTCGTCCAAGCGACGTGTTGTTCCCATAAAGAACGCATATACCCTTTTAAAAAATTCTCGTTTTTACTAATTCGGTAGTTACGTACGGATAAATCATAGTTTACATAAGGGTTATGGTAGGGGGAGTAATACGATTGCCAATAAGAATACATAAATAGTAACACTCCTTTGAACATGTATAACTCAAAGTATGATATAGATTTATGTTTAGTTACGTGTCCTAGATTATTTTTAGGGAATTTGAATTGGAGAAATTAGGTGAATGATCTTGTGGTATATATGAATAAATTGAATATAAAGTAAAAGAGGGTCTGCAAGGGAAGTTACAGACCCTCAAAAGGGTATTGCCGAGATGTCGGACTCGACTACGTAATGTTATCATAAAATTCTTTTGAAAAAACCTGGTAAATGTGTCCAAATGAAATTGGGACCTTAATAAAGTCAAAGAGACCTGCTTCCCGCGGCTGGCCCCATTAACTAGATAATGTCGATGAGCAAAAACTCATCTGGAGTACTTTCATAGTAACAAGTAAAATGTGTTTTGTGTATTGAGAAAGAAGAATTGCATAATTATATGTGAACAATTAAAATCCCAACAATTTATGATTATCATTAATTGTTGGGATTTAAATATGGTTATAAAATGGAAAAAAGACTTGGAAGTGAGATTGAGGTGTAGAAGTAAGTAATCATGAAAAAGACCTGCTAATATAAGCAGGTCAACTTAAGGGGTTTATCCAACAGATTATTATATATGGTAACAACTGAATTGTAGTAAGTCTATACATTTAATATTGAGAAAAATTCTGCGAATGATATATTTTTTGCGCATATATTAACATCTAAAAAGTTGAGAAAGAAAATTAAAAAGCTTTTTATAAGAGAATAATGGTTGGTACTTATAGTATGATTCATATTTCCACGCATCATTATTAGAGAATTGGAGTTGTGTTGTTTTCTTTTTTGCCGTGATGGAACTCATATTATGATGTTTCATATAGAAACCTCCTGAATTTATATGTATACGATTAGTAGTATTCAAGAAAGGGAAATAAAATGAATATTTAAATTGAAACTCTTTCTTCATGTTTACTGGATTTACGTTATAAATGTTGTAAAACATATAAAACATGGATGCTAATTCATATTAAATAGGTGGAGAAACATAGAATAATGAAAAAATAATAAGCATCTATTCATCTCTTTCAAGTCGCATAAGTGATTGATATAATAGAAGTAGATGAAAGATAAAGAAAAGCAGGTGACTCTTTTTTGTTTACTAAAGCACAAGAACTTTTAGCGTCCTACTTTGGTTATTCTTCGTTTCGAAGAGGACAAGATGAAACAATTAAAAATGTACTAGATGGGAAAGATACAGTATGTATTATGCCAACGGGTGGCGGTAAGTCGATTTGTTATCAAATTCCGGCATTAGTATTTGAAGGAACGACGTTGGTTATATCGCCTTTAATATCACTTATGAAGGATCAAGTAGATACATTGGTACAGAATGGCATTTCAGCTACATATATTAATAGTTCTATTTCTATTGCCGAAGCAAATCAGCGAATTCAATTAGCGAAACAAGGACATTACAAATTACTTTATGTCGCGCCTGAGCGTCTTGATTCGATGGAGTTTGTTGACCAACTTATCGATATGAAAATCCCTATGATTGCGATTGATGAAGCACACTGTATTTCACAGTGGGGACATGATTTCCGTCCAAGTTATTTACATATACATCGCATATTAGATTATCTTCCAGAAAAACCGCTCGTATTAGCATTAACAGCAACAGCAACACCGCAAGTACGTGAGGACATTTGTAACACACTTGAAATTAATCAAGAAAATACAATTATGACAACGTTTGAGCGTGAGAACTTATCGTTTTCTGTCATTAAAGGGCAAGATCGAAATGCATATTTGGCGGATTATATTCGTCAAAATCAAAAGGAATCTGGGATTATATATGCAGCTACTAGAAAAGTAGTCGATCAGTTATATGAAGATTTAATGAAGGCTGGAGTTTCTGTATCAAAATATCATGCTGGTATGAGTGATAGTGATCGAAATGAGCAACAAGAACTCTTTTTACGAGATGAAGTAAGTGTAATGGTAGCAACATCTGCATTCGGGATGGGTATTGATAAATCGAATATTCGTTACGTAATTCATTATCAGCTTCCAAAAAATATGGAAAGTTACTATCAAGAAGCAGGACGTGCTGGTCGTGACGGATTAGATAGTACATGTATATTGTTATATTCTTCTCAAGATGTACAAGTACAGCGTTTTTTAATTGATCAATCAACTGGAGAATCACGTTTTTCAAATGAACTTGAAAAATTGCAAAATATGACCGATTACTGTCATACAGAACAATGCTTACAATCATTCATTTTGCAATACTTTGGAGAAGAACCGAAAGAAGATTGTGGACGCTGTGGTAATTGTACAGACGATCGCGAGAGCATTGATGTGACAAGGGAATCACAAATGGTTTTATCATGCATGATTAGAACGAACCAACGCTTTGGGAAGCAAATGATAGCGCAAGTATTAACGGGGTCGAAAAATAAGAAAGTTATTGAATTTAATTTTCATACTTTACCAACGTATGGGCTTTTATCGAACCGTAGTGTAAAAGAGGTCAGTGAGTTTATTGAGTTTTTAATTTCAGATGAGTTAATTGCAGTTGAACATGGCACTTATCCGACGTTAAAAGTAACAGAAAAAGGGAAAGAAGTATTACTTGGTAAAGAGAATGTTTTACGAAAAGAACGAGTAGAGACAAGACAAATTGTACAAGACCATCCTTTATTTGAAGTGCTTCGTGAAGTACGTAAAGAAATTGCACAAGGAGAAGGTGTACCTCCGTTCGTTATTTTCTCTGACCAAACATTAAAAGATATGTGCGTGAAAATGCCGCAAAGTGATTCCGAATTGTTGACGGTAAAAGGTATCGGAGAACACAAACTTGTGAAATATGGCTCGCACTTCTTACAAGCAGTTCAGCATTTTATTGAGGAAAATCCAAATTACGCTGAAACGATTAAGACAGAAGTAGTTGCAGAGCGTAAAAAGTCAGGAAAAGCGTCCGCAAATTCTCATTTAGAAACGTATGAAATGTATAAACAAGGTATTGATTTGAATGAGATTGCAAAAGAACGTAACTTATCAAGACAAACAATTGAAAACCATTTAATTCGCTGCTATGAGGATGGAATGGAAGTAGATTGGCAAAGCTTTGTTCCAGCAGAGTATGAATCTCTTATTGAAACTGCCGTTCAAAATGCAGAGGGTGGGCTGAAATCTATTAAAGAACAGCTTCCGAATGAAGTGAGTTACTTTATGATTCGTGCTTATTTACAAATAAGAAAGTAGAGACATATAAAGGGGATAAGAATTTATGTATCATGTGTTCGTTTATGGCACGTTAAGAAGAGGACAAACGAATGCTCATTATATGTTAGGTGCAACGTGCATTGCAGACAGAGCTTGGACATATGGAAAATTATTTGATACGAATGAAGGATATCCGGCTATGACTTATTCGATTGAAGAAAAGGTGTATGGAGAAGTTTATGTAGTAAATGATGAGATATTGTGTAAGTTAGATGAACTAGAAGAATATACAGGTAATGCGGAGACCGATTTATATGATCGAATCACGCAAACAGTATATGTTGCTGATAGGGAAATAGAAGCATATGTGTATATCGCTCAAGATAAAAAGATGATATTGAAAGTTATTGATTCTGGTGACTGGGTGGAGTATCAAAAAGAAAAATAAAAGTAGCTAAAGAGTAGATAGTGGAATAATCCATTATCTATTTTTTATACTTTCACTTTCAAAATTCTTATTATTTTGATGAATTGTAAATATAGGGAAATCAAAAGGAGGATTTTTCATGGGCATTAGAAATTTAGTTTCTCACCTGTAACAGAAAAATAATTTGCAGGAGGAGAATAATAATGAACGAATTAAATGTAAAAGAATTTTATAAAAAACAATTTGAACTAATAAGCTATGATATAAATAATGAAAATTGGTTACAGGAAGTTGCTAAAGAAGTGCAAGAACAAGTTGGATATCCAATTCAGACGATGTTAGAACTAGGAGCTGGAAATGGCGGATTTGCAAGGGCGATGTCTAATTTGAATGTAAAAATGACTACTGTTGAGCTTGTACCGGAGTTAGCTATGTTTGCAAAAGAACATGCTACTAATGATATTGAGGTTCATTGCGCCGATTTTTATAAAATTAACTTTAAAGAAAAGTTTGATGTTGTTATTTATTTAGACGGATTTGGTGTAGGAACAGATGAGGAACAATTGATTCTATTAAAACGAATTAAAAATTGGATGATGGATGATGGATGTGCACTTATTGATATTTATCAACCGTTATATTGGGAAAAGGCCAATGGACAAGAAATGCCGATAGGTTCTGCAATGCGAAAGTATGAATATGATAGTGAAAATGCAAGAATGCTAGACCATTGGTGGGAAATAGATTCTTCAAATGATATCGTGACACAATCTTTACGCTGCTATGCTGTAGGTGAGATTAGTAATTTATGTGCCGAGGCTCATTTAAGTATAGTTGGGATTTTCCCAGGAGGAGCGCATGATTTTGAAGCTGGGAAATATAAAGAGCGATCCTCTTTAAATGAATGTTTATCATATCGAATAAAAGTAAAAAAGAGTAGGGATTAAATTGAAGTGACCCCTAAAAGTTAGACACGGTTATTTGATTAGGCAGCTTGATAAAAGTGAGTCCGGTATTGTACCGGGCTCATTTTTAATTTTGCCTTAATCCGTTTCGTATTATAATAATCTATATATTTTTCTAATTCTATTTTAAAGTGCTCTACATTTTCAAATTCTTTTATGTAGAGGAACTCCGACTTCATAATCCCAAAGAAATTTTCTATTACTGCGTTGTCGTAACAGTTGCCTTTTCGAGACATACTCTGGACGATAGCTCTTGATTCAAGAGTACGGACGTATTGTCTCATTTGATAATGCCATCCTTGATCCGAATGCATCAGTAGCTGGTGCGTTTCAGGTAAACGTTCCAATGCTTTCTCTAACATGTCTGAAACAAGCGAATACGTCGGTCTAGAACCAATTGTATAGGTAATAATTTCACCATTATACAAATCTAATACAGGTGATACATACAGTTTTTCTCCAAACAATTTAAACTCTGTGATGTCTGTTACCCACTTTTGATTCGGTGCATCTGTATGAAAATTACGCTCTAAAATATTAGGTGCAATTCTACCGACTTTTCCTTTATAGGATTTATATTTCTTCATACGCACAACACACTTTAACCCAAGCTCTTTCATAATGCGCTGAACCTTCTTGTGGTTCACTTTCTGGCCACGATTCGTTAATTCATCACGAATGCGACGGTAACCATAACGACCTTCATTTTCCTCATAAATCGCTTTAATCTCAGCTTTCAAATCGGCATCTACATCTGGACGATTCATTTTCTTTACTAAATCATAATACGTGCTTCGAGGAATAGTAGCTAGCTCCACGAGTGCCTTCACCGAATATTTATGCCTTAATTCATAGACTACTTGCGCTTTGTCTTGTTTTGTGATTTTTCCTTGTTTTGAACTAAGGCATTTAACTTTTTTAAGTACTCATTTTCCATCTCAAGCTGTTTAATGCGTGCTTCAAGTGCTTCGACTGACCCTTCAGCTAAATGTTGTTTTAATTGTTTATTTGAATCTTTTTTCATGGATGGACGCCCCTTTTTCTTAGATTGAAGGGCATCAATTCCTTGTGTTTCGAGCTGTTTTTTCCAAACAGAAATCGTTGAAGGGGCAGGAATATTAAAGATAGCTGCCGTCTCAAATAAGGACATACCGTTTTCAATCATAAAGTTTAGTACGTCTAGTTTAAATTGTTGTGTGTAATTTGTACATCGTTTTAGAAAAGCTTCCAGACCATTCTGTTTATATTGGTTTACCCAATTCAAAATGATTGTGTCACTTATACCGAGCGATCTACCCATTTCTCGATAACTTTCATTTCCGTTCAAATAACGTAGAACGATTTGTATTTTTTCATCAGCTGTAAATTTAGCCATAGAAAAACCGCACCTCCAATTGTTAGACTGTGTCTAACAATTGGGGTGCAGTTCAAAATCCTTACTCTTTTTACTTTTATTGTGTGAATAATTGTCGTTTTTGTATACATCAATTTAATATATGTGTAGTTGTGTGATTTAAATGTTGCATATTCTTTTTAAATTAGAAAGATGAAAAGTAAGTTTTTTCGGAAAATTTAAATAGAAACTATTGACTTTATGATTGGATTTTTAATACAATGATACTTCGACTGAAAAATTAGAACGGACAGGAGGGAATCGTCGAAATGAGCAACATATTTGAAGATGAGTTACAAAAAATGAAGGATACTTTGCATACGATGGATGAGCAATTGGATAAGCTTGAAAAAATCCCAGTTTATTATGGAGAAGATTTTAAGGAGCAAATTCTTGAAAGTATGAGAGAGTCTAATAGACAAAATTTACGTATTGGTGTGCAAGAGCCGTACTTTGGAAGGTTAGATTTTAAGGAAGATGGTAAAGAAGCAGCTATGCCGATTTATATTGGAAAAGTAGGGGTTTCGGATATGGACACGATGAAACCAATCATTATTGATTGGAGAGCACCTGTCGCAAGTATGTTTTATTCATTTACCGGTGGAGAAGAATTAGCATTTTATCAATCACCAGATGGGTTAGTAGAAGGTGATGTGTATTTAAAACGAAACATTTCTATTCGAAAAAGAGAACTTGAACGTGTCGTTGATACATATGTAAAAGGAAATGAAGATGTATCACATGCCGATGATTTTCTTCTATATCGATTAGGTGAGAATAAAGATAATAAACTAAAGGATATTGTTTCAACGATTCAATCGGAACAAAATGATATTATTCGTGCGGAAAGAAACTTGCCATTATTAATTCAAGGGGTTGCAGGGAGCGGAAAGACAACAATTGCTTTACATCGCCTTGCTTTTTTGATTTATGAATATCGTGAGCAGCTAGAAGCTGAGAGAATGATCGTATTTGCGCCGAATAGTCTGTTTTTAGACTATATTTCGAGTGTACTTCCTGAATTAGGTGTAGGGAATATTAGTCAAACAACGTTTCCGGATTGGGCATTACGTACGTTAGATGATTCAGTGAAACTAAAGCAGACAGAAGAAAAATTGAAAGAAGCATTTTCAATTAATCGTGATGAAGAAAAGGTTATGCTCGGTAAATTGAAAGGTACACTGGAATTTAAGTTCTTTATTGAAGAGAGAATGATTCAATTTGAAAATGAATTAATACCAACAAGTGATTTTGAGGCATGGGACAAAGCTATTATTCCAGTAGAAGACATAAAAAAATGGATGCAAGTTGAATATAAACATTATCCATTAAAGAAAAGAAGAGAAAGATTAGTCGGCCGAATGAAGCGCTGGATTGAAATTGAACTGAAAAAGTATGGAGAAACAAACGAGAAGAAATTGTTAAAAAAAGAAGCGACAAAGAGATTGAACACTTATATGAAGTTTTGGCCGAAAATGAGCCCACTTTCACTATATAGTTCAATATTGAAAAGTAAAGAAATACTCGAAGTATTGCCTGAAGAACTTGTGAAAGAAACTGAAAAGAGTTGTCGTAAAAAAGAAGTGTATGTAGAAGATTTACCAGCTTTAATTTACATACATCACCGCATAACAGGTATTGAAATCGGACAGAAATTCCATCACGTCGTTATTGATGAAGCGCAAGATTTTCCACCATTCCAAGTTTATGTATTAAAAGAAATTACACTAGGTAATTCTTTTACTATATTAGGTGATTTATCTCAAGCAATTTATGATTATCAAGGAATTGAAGATTGGAGTGCTTTTAAAGAAGTATTCCAAGAAACAGGTTATTATGAACTGACGAGAAGTTATCGTTCTACAAAAGAAATTATAGAATTTGCGAACGAAATAATTAAAAATGCAGAGATTCCAGTTGGGCTCGCAACACCAGTTTTTCGCAGTGGTGAAGATGTTAAGGTAATCCATGCAGAAGATCAATTTAATGAGATTATGAAGACGTTAAAACATCTACAAAACGAAGATGTGAAAACCATTGCGGTAATAGGAAGAACAGACGATGAATGCCGCGATATATATGAGAAATTAACAAAAGCAGGATTGGCTGTAAACGTTATTGAAGCAGATCAAAGTAAATATGAAGGTGGTATTTCAGTAGTACCTGTCTATTTAGCGAAAGGTTTAGAATTTGATGCGGTGCTTTTAATTGATGTGGATGAAGAACATTACAAAAACACAAAACATGATGCAAAGTTACTATATGTCGGATGTACGAGATCACTTCATGACTTATGGATTTTCCATAGTGGGGAAGCGTCACCTTTAATTAAAGGATTAAAATAAAGTGAAACTATAATCAGTGGGGAGTTTTACTGCAAGCTAATGTGGGATAAATATAAAAAGAGGATTTTCTAGTACTGTATGAAAATCCTCTTTTTTATATTGAAATGGTAGATGTGTAAAATGACAATAAAGTTATTTAATTTTAAAACCTAAAACAAGTATAACCCCGCTCTAAATTTAGGACGGGGTTAAAACATAGTTATTTAATTTTCGATATAAGATACTTCACTGTACTTAAAAATATAACAATAAAGTCGTTTGAAAATCTAAGTTTTATTCAACAATACCGCCCATTGTTGAATAATGTTCAATTTTAAACGAATAAAGCCATTAATATTAAATTTTGATAGCTATCATCCAATTTTACACCCTTTGCTTTTCTACCCTCTTCAAAGAAGCCTAGATTCTTATATAACTGGATTGCACCTAGATTATCTTCCATTACCTCAAGACAAACTTTTTCAATCTTACTGTTATTTTTAGCCCAATTGATTAACGTTTCTAGAAGAGCTCTTCCAATACCATAATTTCGATATTCAGGTAGTATGGTCATCGCAAAAGCCCCTTGATGACTAATTTTTTCTTTGTTTCCGTTCTTAAAATCTATTGCACCGACTAACTTACCATCAACTTCAGCAATAAACTGTACATAATTTGGATTTTCATGATAAGCTTTTAACGTTTTTTGAATAGCATCGATACGCACCTTTTTTACATCCTCAACCGTACTTAGCATGTATGGAGCGTTTATTAAAGCTTTTGAAGCAGAATCTAGTATTCTTTCTGCATCCTGTTCTTTAGCTTCTCTAATTATTACTGTTTTTCCATCCTTAGATTTATAAGTAAAAACATTAGTTGATAAGATACTACACACACCCTTTCGGAATATAATTAATTAAAATTTTTAACTGTTTCGCGATTCTTAAGTAAGAAAAAGTCGTATCACCTTTTTCTGCATTCGCTCTGCTTCAACTTAATAACGATTATTTCAAATGTTTCTAATTTTTACAATAATTTATTCCGTTATATAACCCGATTTTTGAATAACATGACTGGCGTTTTTTAAACAAATTCATTATCTCTGTACAAGATGAATTAACGACTTGAGCTGTTGTATAAATAATATACAATGACCTTTTCTAATTCCTTAGTTTGTCCTTTTTCCCGTATACGAACGGCATCTACTGGAATTTGTGTATGTTTTAACCAATCTAGAATAAGGTGTAGTTGTACTTGTATTTGACCAATGTGTAGCTTCTTTATGTTCTTATTCTGAATTCTATTAATTAATTGCAGCATATAGGGAAGTTTTTCTATACATTCGCTTAAATCTCCGCAATAACCTGAAGGGAATTCATTTGTACCAAATTCTAAAGTATTGATGTAATTAGAAACTAGGTATATCATGGCTTTTTGTTCGGTATAACCACCTAATTCAATCGCTTTTCGAAGGGATTTTTCTAAATCGTCTTCTTTATTGCTAGAGTCCATATAAATTCCTATCCATCTAAAAGGTCTTGAATCAATCGGATTGTTTTCTGTCCATCTATATAGAATATCAATTAGAAAACTATTTAGTGAGAAAGTTAAGACCTCATCTTTTTCGTTTAATGCATCTAAAATAGTAAACAGCGAAATGGCAAACTCTTCTTGATCTTTTGATTCCCATTTCTTTGCATTTGAAATAAATGTCTCTAAATGTTTATAAGCTAATTTTCGAAGTCCCGCTTCGCGATGCTGACAGTAACAAATAAAATCATGCCAATGTTCATTTGTATTCATATTTATAATAATGGTTTGTAATGCAGTATGAGGTTTATGTATTATAAGTCCCCCAATCTATTAAGAACGTGTTGAAAATTTAGTGTTATTATATCATTACATAAATTAAAAAGGGAGAGTTACTATGATTACAAAAGTAATTACGAAAAGTAATTGGGAAATCGCAAAAATAATTGGAGAAATTAATGAAGATTCACTTATAGAAGAGGGATTTATTCATTGTTCATTAGTAGATCAAGCTTTAAAAGTTGCAGAAAAATATTTCAAGCATGAAGAAGATGTTTTATTACTTACAATTGATCCAACCCTATTAAAAGCAGAAGTAAAATATGAACTTGCTTCTAACGGTCAAGAATATCCGCATGTTTACGGAGTAATTAATGTTGAGGCGATTGTAGAGGTTGTTCCATTGCATAAAGAAAACGGAGAGTTTATCCCGCATTAACAGACAGCTCGATTGGTGAGGGCTGATAATCAGTGGGGAATGAACCAAACCCCCACTGATTAAAAAAGATAAGTATGTTATATATGTTAGTGAGAAAAGCGCAAATCATATAGTTAGTGTATTTCATTATCCGTTTTTTTGTAAAAAATATTGTTTTTATCACACTAATACTGTACGATACATAGTATAAAACATATACTGTATGACATATAGTAATGGGAAAGAGGTGAGTGAATGGATGCTTTATTAAATTCGTTAATTACTGAACTAAGAAGAGGAACATTAACATTAGCGGTTTTAAGCCAGTTAAGAACACCGCAGTATGGGTATTCACTTGTCCAATTATTGGAGAAATCAGGGATCACAATCGATCAAAGTACTTTATATCCACTACTTCGCCGATTAGAAAAGCAAGAGCTAGTGACGAGTAGTTGGGATAAAACGGAGAGTAGACCGCGTAAGTATTACGTTTTAAGTGAATACGGATTAGAGATATTTTTGCAGTTAAAAAAGGAATGGATAAAGGATTCGAAGGAACTTTATAACTTATTAAAGGAGGACAAGAATGAATTTAATTGATATTTATGTCGAGGAAGTAGCGAAGAGATTACCTGAAAAAAATCGTGAAGATATTATTCTTGAACTACGGTCAACAATCGAGGATATGTTACCGGATGATTATAATGAAGATGATGAAAAAAGAGTTCTTGAAAAATTGGGAAGTCCAGTTGCATTAGCTAATGGGTACTTGGATAGACCAATGCATTTAATTGGACCACGTTATTTTGATGTATATATGACATTATTAAAAATGATCTTACCAATCGCAGTTGTAATTGCGCTTATTTCAATGGTTGCAGAAAATTTTATTAGTTATAGTGGTGATCAGGCTGTATTAAATGTTATTTTAAAATTGATAGGTGAAGGCATTGGAAGAACGTTTGAAGTAGGTTTCCAAGTATTTTTCTGGCTGACAGTTGTGTTTGCTGTTATAGAAAGAACGGATAAAGAAAAGGACCCACAACCATTAACAACAAGTTTAAAAAAATGGACGCCAGATGATTTGAAAAATATTGCGTATATCCCGAAGAAAAAGGCGATCTCAAAGTTTGAAGTGTTTGGAGGTCTAATGTGGACGGCAATATGGGCTACACTTTACTTCTATGCGAATCATCTCGTTGGCGTATACAATGGTACGGAAAATGGATTGAAGTTTGTTGCGCCGACGTTTAATCAAGATGTATTACTTCAGTATTGGCCAATCGTTGCTATTGTGATTGTTTTTGAAATAGGTATATCTCTTTATAAGTTAGTACAGGGACAATGGACGCAAAGATTGGCGATTGGAAATGCTATTCTTCAAGTAGCTGGGACGATAGTATTCATTGTAATTGTAGTAAATCCACATTTATTTAACACAGGATTTATTACGTATTTGGCAAATGCATTTACTATTTCCACAGAGGAGTTTAAAACGTGGCTCATTGGGGGAGGAATTTTCTTCTATACGTTATCTGCTGCAATAAATATATTTGATGGTTTCCGAAAAGCTAGTATTCGTACGTAGATAAAAATCGGAAATTTCGGTAAAATAAAACTATTAAAAAGATAGTGAAATAAGATGAACATGATGAAAGGAAGAAAACAATGATAAGGGAAGCAACGAAAAGAGATTTAGCATACATTTTAGATATTTATAACGATGCGATACTTTATACAACAGCTGTATATGCGTATAAACCTGTAACCCTTGAAAATAGAATAGATTGGTATGAACAAAAAAAGGCCGAAGGGTATCCAATTTTCATATACGAATTAGATAATAAAGTAGTAGGATTTGCGACATTCGGCCCATTTAGAGCGTGGCCTGCTTATAAATATTCAGTTGAACATTCTGTGTATGTAGATAAGACATATAGAAAAAATGGCATTGGGTCTTTATTCATGAAAGAATTAATTAAAATTGCGAAGGAACGAGAGTATATGACCTTAATTGCTGGAATTGATGCAGAGAATGAGAAAAGTATTGCCTTGCATCAAAACTATGGATTTGTTCATGCAGGGACAATAAAAAAAGCTGGTTATAAGTTTAATAAATGGCTAGATTTAGCTTTTTATCAGCTGGAGCTTAACGGTCCTGAAAATCCTATAGAAGAATAAATATTTTTCGGTAGCAAGAAAAAATTCATGCTACCTTTTTCTTATTTTAATAGCTGATGAAAAGGTTTTTTATATTCAATATTGAATTATTAGAAGTTAATATAACGATATGAAAAGAGGGATGGAAATGGAAACTGTCATAAATAAAATAAAAGAGGTACAATCTAATTATGTGGGAATGGAAATTTATTCTACAAAAAACAATCGTATAGTTGCTTCATATAATAGTGAATTAAATATTCCGTTAGCATCAGCAGCAAAATTAGTTATTGGATTTGTAGTAGCACAAATGGTGAAGGAAAATAAACATAATTGGAATGATATACTTCATCACATTAAATTTAATCCGCATGAAGATAGTACGCAGTTATATCCGCATTTACAAGGAAGAACTTCTTTAACACTTAGTCAAGCGGTCGAGGTAATGATAGCTTGTCATGATAGTTACGTTGCACAGTCAGTTGTAATGCACTGTGGTGGATGGGATGCTGTGAAAATGTATGTACAAACGTACTTTTCAAAAATTCATATACAAGAGAATGCTAGAGATGAGAAAAATATTGGAGACTTAAATGAAGTTCTTGCCCTTTTGATACAAACCTTTCAAGGTTATAAATCAGAACCAGAATTATGGGAACCAATTATTAGTGGCATGGTAAGACAACAAGGAGAGTATGAAGAAATCCCATATTATCATTTAGCTCATATGACAGGTGGATTGCTCACAGCTACAATAAATATTGGTATAATAGGAATGTTTAACGAATTTCCGCTTCTTTATGTGATTGGGGGAAAAGATTTACCGAATCGACGTGAAAATAAAGAGGTAGATGAAGCTTTTGCAGTAGTTTTAAAGTACATATACAAAGAATATAGTGAAAACATGCTAGGAGTGAGCGGTTGAAAAGAAACTTAAAGACTTCAACAATCATTATTTTAATTTTAACGATTATTGCTCTTGAAGTTGGAATCGCACTATATAATCACAATTTGTCATTAGATACAATTTACTTTGCAGCAATCCTTATTTGTATTGTATTGCTTTTTGGTACACGTGTTTCTGAAGAGAAAGAAAGTAAATCGAAACGAGGGCGAAGAAAAACAGCTCTTATATTTTGGCCATCTATTTTATTGTCTATCACTTGTTTCGCAGTTATAAGTTACATAAGGATAGGCTATGTCTCTGTACCAGGGATAATTGGCTTTTCATGCTTTGTTACATATGGTGGATTCGTATGTATTAGTATTTTTAAAGAGAAAAAATAAAATGTAGCTTACTGAGCTGAAAGGAAGCAATATATATGAAACATATAAAGAACGGTACACGCACTGAAGGAGAATATATTAAAAATAAAGCTATTCAATATAATATGTCCATCTTAACAGATGAGGCAAGACAGACGATGGAAGAAGTAAGCCTCGTAGTAAAAAATGAAGAAGGAAAAATTTTTGGTGGCGTAACAGGTACGATGTATTTTTATCACCTTCATATCGACTTTTTATGGGTTGATGAATCAGTTCGTCATGACGGTTATGGTAGCCAACTTTTACATGAAATTGAAGGTATTGCAAAGGAAAAAGGGTGTAGATTAATATTGCTAGATTCATTTAGTTTCCAAGCACCAGAATTTTATAAAAAGCACGGTTACAGGGAGTATGGTGTCGTTGAAGATCACCCGAAAGGTCATAGTCAGCACTTTTTTGAAAAGAGATTATAATAATATTATGTATACTGAATTATAGGAGAAATAATCTGTACACGTATAAATTGCAACAAGAACAACTAATCTGTGCAGAAAAAATAAAGAAGCTTTATGATTCTATCGGTTGATGGCCAGAAAGAAAAGAAGTCGATATTGAAAAAATGTTAAAGAATAGTATAGCCATTGGAGTATGGGAAGAAAATGAATTAGTTGGATTTGCTAGAGTCGTTTCTGATGGTGTTTTTCGAGCATACATTGAAGGTGTTGTCATACATGAGAGTGTAAGAAATAAAGGTATTGGAGAGAAGATGCTTACAATGTTACTTCGGGAAATATCTCATATTGATATTGTTAGTCTATTTTGCGGAGAGAAGCTAATAAAGTTTTACGGTGAGCAGCAATTTCAAGCAACAAAGCAAATTGTGATGCACCGTAATCAAATAGGGAAAGAATAAGAGGTGCCAATTAAAATGAATGCAACAAGAGCGTACTGTTTATCGAAAAGAAAGGCGACAGAAGATTCTCCAGATGGTTGGAGTGCAACATGTATGAGGCTTAATAATAAAATATTTGCGATAGTAAATCATGAAGAAGGTGAAAAAGCTGCGATTACATTGAAGTGTGATCCAGAAGTCTCATTAAGAATAAGAGAAGATTATCCAGAGACAATTATTCCAGGGTATCATATGAATAAAAAACATTGGAATACCGTTTATATTCGTAAGGGTATAGAACAGGAGCAAATAAATAAAATGATTGATTGGTCGTATGATTTAGTACTACAATCATTTTCAAAGAAAAAGCAGCAGGAGTTAATGAATTAATATGTATTAGGAGTGTGTGTAATGAAAGATTCGATTAAAGATACGTATGATAAATTAGCGAGTACATATAAAGAAAATCTAGATTTCGCAAATCCATATAACAGTTATTATGAAAGACCGGCGATGATGGAGCTTATTCCAAAGGAACTAGAAGGAAAAAAGATACTAGATGCTGGATGTGCAGCTGGATGGTATACTTCTCAATTCATAGGAAGAAGAGCAAATGTTACAGCAATTGATATAAGTCCTGAAATGGTAAAAGCAGCAAAAGAAAATATAGGAGAAGAAGCAACGTTCCTTTGTCATGATCTGCAAGAAACATTGCCATTTGAAGATAGTACGTATGATGTGATTGTAAGTTCGTTAACTCTTCATTACTTAGAAAATTGGAATCAAGTATTTCAAGAATTTCGTCGTGTACTGAAGCCAGGTGGAGAACTTATTTATTCTATTCATCATCCTTTTATGGATTTCACAAAGTTTCCATGTGAAAATTATTTTGAAAAACAGTTATTAATAGATACTTGGGTTAAACCGAATATTACTATTGAAGTCAAGTTTTTCAGAAGGTCACTACAAGACATAATAAATGAAACTACAAATTATTTTGTATTAGAAGAGATAGTGGAACCGAAGGCAGTTGAAAAGATGAAAGAAGTAGACGAAAAATCATATTATTATCTAAATATGAATCCACATTTTCTTATCATAAAAGCAACTAATAAATAGCTAGTAAAATAACTTTATTTTACTAGCTATTTACAGTTATACATTATATATTAGGAGACTTTAAAATGAATACGAAACGAAATAGAGTATTATATGCACTATTTACTATAGTTGTTATTATTTTAGGTCTTAGCTCAAGGAAGTTTTCTTTTGCACTACCACATCTATTAAATGATTACTTAGGCGATGCTTTATGGGCATTAATGATTTTCACTGGCTTTGGATTTTTGTTTCTTAAAACAGAGACGAAGAAGTTGTCTTTTATTAGTTTAATGTTTTGCTACGGGATTGAAGTGAGCCAATTGTATCATGCTGAATGGATAGATAGCATGCGTGCAACGACTTTGGGTGGACTCGTGTTGGGATACGGTTTTTTGTGGAGTGATTTAGTGGCTTATACAATTGGTGTTGGAGTGGGAATACTGTGTGAGGTTATTTTTCGGAAGAAATAAGAATTGTAAAAGGAGTATTTGTAAATGGAACAAGCACTGGAAATTGCAAAGTTTTGGTTTCAAAATGAACATGTCACAGCTACTGTAATGCAACCAAAAGTAGCGAAGGTTATATGCAAGAATAAAGAGTATATTTTAAAGAGAACGGGATCGATAGACCAACTTCTAGTTGAATTCGATGTTTTGGATCAACTGTATGAAAAGGGAATTAAAGTACAGAGAGTAGTAAAGACAGAAAATGATGAACAATATGTATTATATAAAGAAAAATATTATTGCTTATATGAGTATGTTGCCGGAAGTGTTTTAGAAATAAAAGATACGGATAAGCTGGAAAGGCTAGCAAGTACAATTGGAGAAGAAATAGCTAATCTGCACAAAGCATTACATTCGGTGAATAGTGATCATGAGTTAATAAAAAGAAATTTATATAAGACGGTATTTGAATGGGCTATACCAATTTTAGAAAAGAATGAGTATGTTCATCGAGAGGTAATTCAAAAGATGGAGCGAATGCACACAGATTTCAAGGAAACGGTCCATCCATTACCGAGACAAATTATTCATCGTGATATGCATCTATCAAATGTAATCTTTAAAGATGATAAACTGGAAGGGTTTATAGATTTCGAGATTTTAGAAAATAATGTAAAAATATTTGATGTATGTTATTGCTGTACAAGTGTATTAAGCGAGCTATTTAGTGATGAAAGATTAAGAGGAAAATGGTTACATATCGTTAGCAAAGTCTTTGAAGGTTATTATAAACAAAATGATTTAACGAAAGAAGAACTAAAAGCTATTTGGTATGTTATGCTTTCAATTCAAATTATCTTTATTGCTTATTTTGTCCAGTTACCAGATTTATTAAAGTTAAATGAAGAAATGTTCTTCTGGATTTTTGCTAATAAGGAAGATATTGAAGAAGTTATAGAAGGTATCGTAAAGGTATGAAAAAAATAATATTAATTGGTTCTGGTGGTTCAGGAAAATCTACACTAGCAAGACAGTTAGGAAATAAATTAAATATTAAGGTGCATCATCTTGATGTATTTTATTTTGGAAACCGAATTGGGAAGGTGTTCCGAGAGAAGAACAAATAACAGTTCAAAATAACTTAATTAAAGATGAGAAGTGGATTATTGATGGGAATTATGGCGGGACGATGGGTATCAGACTGAATGCAGCTGATACAATTATTTTCCTTGATATTCATAGAACAATTTGTATTTATCGTGCTTTTAAAAGAATTGTAAAATACCGAAATAAAACAAGACCAGATATGGGCGCGGGATGTGAAGAAAGATTTGATTTGCAATTTTTTAAATGGATATGGGAATATCCTAATGCTAAACGACCTACAATTTTAAAAGAGTTAGAGCAATTGCCCGAAGAGAAAAAGGTTATTGTTTTAAAATCTCCAAATGAGGTTCGGAAATTTTTAGAGCACATATAATAATAGAATGTAACACAAAAATTCTTTGTGGATCTTACCGATTAGTTTAATAAAACTAATCGTTTTTTATTATGAAAAATTTAACGCTTTTTGAAAATTGTATTTTGTAATGAGTATATGACTATAAGTTCATATAAAATGAACGTTTGGAGGAATAGAAAATGACTAACGATTTAATTCAACTAATCGATTCATTAATGGTCAATATTCCAGCTGGAGAGGTAGTATTAAGAGATGATCGAATAAAAAAAGAATGGCTAGTACAAATTCAACCATTTCTTCTTGCAAAGTATGCTGTAACAATGGAACTATATGATGCTATTACAAATAGTACATTAAATAATTTTGAAAAAAATCATAAACCAGTTGTAAATATTTCATGGAACGATGCCATTGCGTTTTGTAATGTACTTTCAAAAATAGCGGGATTAAAAGAATATTATTCTATTAGTGATGTTGGTCAAATTGTGAAATGTAATTTAGATTCGAATGGCTACCGATTACCATCTGAGGCAGAGTGGCAATATGCATGTAAAGCAAGTACAACCGGATATACATACGGGAAACTTCTTGATATAGCGTGGTATAATGAAAATTCAAATGGACAAATTCATGACGTTGGCCAAAAGGAACCGAATGCATGGGGACTTTATGATATGCTAGGGAACGTTTGGGAATGGTGCTATGATTTGTATGATGAAAAAGTATACGGATCATACCGCATTTTTCGTGGAGGTAGTTGGGCGGAGACAGCGAGAGGTTGCGGCGCTACTTGTCGTCGCCGAAGCCATCCCACATTTCATATAGAAGATCTCGGTTTTAGACTTGCTAGGTCAATTTAGCAGGAATATGATACGAACAACAAAGAAAAGAGTATGGAGAGAATCCATACTCTTGCTAACATAGAAATGATTTAACGTAAGGAGTGTTTATAATGGCGCGTGTTTTATGTATTAACGCTGGATCAGAAGGACATATAAATCCAACTTTACCGGTTGTAGAAGAATTGATTTCTCGCGGTGAAGAGGTCGTTTATTTCTCAATAGAAGCTTTCAGGGAGCGGATTGAAAAGACAGGTGCTACTGTACGAACGATTGATGATCAAAAATTTATAAAAGCGTTTCTATTTGGGGGCAGAAATTATTTACAGGAAAGAATAAACGGTCTTCTACATACAGCGGATATTGTTATACCTAGTGTTCTAGAACAAATTGAAGGTGAACATTTTGATTACATAATTCATGATTCTATGTTTGGCTGTGGGCACTTAATTGCTCAAATTCTTAAACTGCCATCCATAAATTCATGTACATCTTTTGCGCAGGATGAAAAATCTTTTGAACAAATGTTAGGTCATCTGTCAAAAAATATTCCAGTAGAAATTCATGATAAAATACAGAATGATTTTCAAAACTTAACGAAGGGAATTGCTGAAAAATATGGTGTTGAAATAAAATCACAGTATGAAGTTTTCTGTAATCCTGCACCCCTTACTATTGTGTATACAATTAAGGAGTTCCAGCCTTTTGGTGATACGTTTGATGAAACATATAAATTTGTAGGACCATCTATCTCTGCACACGTGAAAAACAGAGACGTTGATTTTACTTCAATTGAAGAAAAAAGTCCGATTTATATTTCATTAGGTACTGTTTTTAATGAAGCGATTGACTTTTATAAACTGTGTATGAAGGCCTTTGAGAATAGTGAGCATACAATTGTTATGTCTATTGGTAATAAAACGAAAATAAGTAATCTAGGCGAAATTCCTAAAAACTTCATTGTGAAACACTATGTGCCTCAAACCGAACTGCTTACTTATACGAAACTATTTATTACACACGGCGGGATGAACAGTACGCATGAAGGACTATATAACGGGGTTCTGCTCGTTGTAATACCGCAAAGTGCAGATCAGCCAGCAAATCGCAAAGCAAGTGGAGAGTCTTGGAGCAGGAGTTCAATTACATATGAATGAATTAACCGTGGAGAAATTGCGTGAAAGTGTGGAGTTAATTTTAAATAACCCTTCATATAAAGAGGCTGCTTTGAATTTGAAGGAATCATTCCGAACATCGGGTGGATATAAGGAAGCTGTTGATGAAATTTTTACATTTGTAGGTCAGTAATAAATATAAAGTTATACATGAAAAAAGTGTCTATATTAAATGATATAGACACTTTTCTGTTGTAAGAAGAGAAGAATTGTTTAAATGGAAAAAATGAAAATACTAAATGTGAATTTTGAGAACTAAGTCTACAATTTCTGCTGCACACTTTTATTTTATCCCGTATTAACCGACCGTAAAACCCCAACTAATTAAAGTTTTACTTTATGATTTCAGGATGTGGTTTTATATGTTAGTAATAATTTCACTGTTTCTGCACAACTTCTGCACATGCTTAGGCGAGTTCTATGTCATGATATATTCATAAAGTGAAATATTTCACAAGGAAAAAATATATTTTCACTGCGGTGTATGCATAATTAATACATACATCGGTACAAGTTTGTCTCTTGTTATTCTTTTACATCAAAGCCCACATTCCACTACAAAGTATAACAAGAAGGAGACATGAACATGAATAATCGATTTTTAAAACAACTACAAAACATGAAAATGAACAAAAAAAGTTTAGGAGCTGTAGCATTAACAGCTGGAATTATTAGTACGACACTTATTCCTCAAAATGCTTATGCGCACGGTTTTGTTGAAAAGCCCGGTAGCCGATCCGCTTTATGTAGTCCAACTTATGGTGCGCTAAATGTAAACTGCGGAAGTGTTATGTATGAACCACAAAGTTTAGAAGCTCCAAAAGGGTTCCCACAAGGTGGTCCAGTAGATGGACAAATTGCTTCAGCAGGCGGAAAATTTGGTGGTATTTTAGATCAACAAACAGCAAATCGTTGGTTTAAAAATACAATCACTGGTGGGGAAAATACATTTACTTGGAAGTATACTGCGCCTCACTTAACGAGTAAGTGGCATTACTATATTACTAAAAAAGGATGGAATCCAAATAAAGCGCTAACAAGAGCAGATTTTGAACCAATTGGAACTGTGCAACACGATGGTTCTGCAGCTTCAAATAATTTAACTCATAAAATTAATGTACCTACTGATCGTAGTGGATATCATGTGATTTTAGCAGTATGGGATGTAGCTGATACAGCAAATGCATTCTATAATGTAATTGATGTTAATCTTATTAATGATGTGAAACCAGACATAGAAGCGCCAAGTATTCCAAATGGACTTCAGACGAAAAAAGTAACAGCGAATAGTGTAGAACTAACATGGAACTCTTCTACGGATAATGTAGGGGTAAGAGGATATCAAATCTTCCGTAACGGAGAGATGATCGATACAATACTAGGCACTCATTTTATTGATAAGAAATTACAACCAAGCACAGAATACTCTTATACTGTAAAAGCAATTGACGCAGCTGGAAATGTATCGAAAGAAAGTACAGCGCTTACAGTAAAAACAACAGTTGCGACTCCTGATACAGAAGCACCAACACAACCAAAAGGATTACATAGTATGGGAACGACAGCATCAAGTGTGGATTTAATGTGGAGTCCATCTGACGATAACATTGGTGTAGACCATTATGATATTTATAGAGAAATAGAAGGATTAATGAAAAAGATTGCAACATCCAATACAACTTCTTATATGGATAAAAATCTGCTTGCTAATACTACTTATAAATATGTAGTGAAAGCTGTTGATGTAGCTGGAAATGAATCCGTACAGAGTGATATATTCACAATTACTACAAAAGATGAAAGCGCTTCATATGAAGCGTGGGATGCAAAAAAAGCATATAAAAAGGGAGATAGAGTTCTACACGAAGGAAAAGTATATGAAGCAGTCCAGAGTTATCAAGGAAATGGTGATCCAAACTGGATTTATGCATTATCATTATGGAAAACAGTGTAAGCTTTACCTAGGCATGAACTAAGAGATGATGGGCTTTGATGCAAAAGGGAATCTTGAGAATTCGCTTTTCTATTTATAAAAAAGACGACGTATTCAGCGTCGTCTTTTTTTCTAAATTTTACTTCCCTTCATTCAATGATGATAAGTCCCGTAATTAATTAAACTAAAGTGTTATTTTAATAAAATAGCGGGAAAAGGAGAGATTTATAGAAAAATCGTTGTGTATGATTCTAAAATGTTTTTGAAAATGTATGGAGTGAAATAAAAAGAACCCTTTGTAAAACGGGTTCTTTTGGTGCGTTAATCTATTAATTACAATCTTGATGATATTCATCACACGAATCTTTATTATCGTTACAGCAAATACAAAATGTTTTTTGCACAAATAAACTAACTATACTAGTAGGGCCTTCCTGTTTCGTAAAAGTAAGACTTTGAAAATCTTCAACTTGAAATATTTTTGTTTGAACAGGTTGTAATGTTGTAGTAATTGGGCGGCTAGATTTTCTTGTTAGAATAGTTACTTGAACGGGTGCACTCATCCCGACAACGAATAACTGAATTAATGTTTTATTATGATTGTTTGTGAAATCCTCAAATACAGTTTGTGGAGCGGTGGTTTCAAGGAAAACAGATAAAGGTATATTTCCATTTGCATTTTCTTCAGAACCAGTTATCGTATGAGTTTCAATAAAACAGTTATTTTTTTGATCGTTCGAATACGATTGGTTTTTATAATATTTTTTACCATCTTTATAAAAATAATTAGCCATAATTATTTTGCTCTCCTTTCTTTGGGATATCAATATATAGTATTAATTAAAAGGAAAGAGTGCTTGTACTAAAGAATAATATCCGCTCTTGAAAATAATTGAAAAAACAATTTGATATGCATACTATTTGAGAATGTTGTAGTTTCTAACTAAAAATAAGCACACATTAAAGTGTGCTCTAGATAAGAAAGGTAAGAATCTTATGAATGGAGAATCTCCATTCAATAACATATGCTTGTCAAATTTTAAGGTGAAAACTTTTTAACAAGAAAGTTATTCAGAAAATTTTCCTGTGATGATAAAATTATATTTTTGATTTTAAATGTTTGGAATTATGGATGTCGAGATGGATTTTTAAAAAAATTATAGAAATTTAATTTTACTATAAATAAAGGAGCAGTTAGCCAAGTTTAACTAATCGATATATAGATATTATATTGAGTTATGTATTGTATTCGAGGAGGAATAAAGAATGTGTACGTATTGGGAAACGTATTTAGAGAATTCTCCGAGAAGCAAGAAAAAAATAAATGAGCCGTTAGCAAAAGCTAACGGCAAACAGGGATGTCACACTAGATGTATTTATAATATTAAAGAAATATTGATTTTTATTCAAATGGAGAGAAGTAGGCTATTAACATGGAGATGCATAAATTCATATCCTGTAAGTAGTAAATTAATGACGGGATAGATTGAAAATGGATGATCCGATTAAGGAGATAGTTGGTGCTTGGTTTGTTGCAGTAGGGACAATTATTGCTGCGGTTGGTAGTACACCTTTTAAAAAATTGAATGACGAATTAAGAAGAGATTTAAACGTATGGGGGAATGTATTACAGGCAACAGGGAACGGCCTAGAAGCTGATGGACAAGGGGAAATATCTCTTGAAAAAATCGGTAATGAAATCCAATCAATTGGTAATGTAACGGTTTTAACAGGACTCATTATAGAATTTGAAGATAATACACAAAAAAAAGTAGTGATTGCAGGGAATTGGATTCAAGCATTAGGTGGTATTACATCAATAGGTGGTGAATTAGAGGATAGTTCCGACATAGATGAATCGTATAACATTTTTGGGAATGTGTTACAAGCGACTGGAAATTCATTACAGGCAATAGGTGGAATAGATGAATTGAAAGCTAGTCGGGATAAAGTGGAAGAAATTTCGGAAGGAAATGAGGAGGATGGACAGATTATAGTGATTACGGGGAGCTGGATTCAAGCGGTTGGTTCAGTAGTTTCATTAATCGGTCAAATAAGAGAAGAAAGACAAGAGATTTTAGACAACAATTCATAGTGAGTTTAATAAAATATTCTTTTTAAAGTGAAAGCAAACAGAATATAGTGCGAATAGAAAACTAGAGAATGCCAATTTCATTAAGGGTGTTTTAAGACTATGTATGCTAGGTTCTTTGCTTTCAAGTTAAAAGTTCTTTCATTGGAATATTCACTAAAGAGACTTTCAAGTGAATAAGATACAGAGAGGTGACTATATGAATAAACAATATAGTCACCTTTCTATTATGATAACATTTTCGTCATAAGTATATGTGGAATGCTATCTTCCATGAATATATCAGAAGAAGTTTGATAGCCTAATTTTTTATAAAATCCTTCAGCTTGTGTTTGACCGTGTAGCTTCACTTTTGTAACTTGTTCGTTACGAGCAATTTCTTCTAACGTTTGAATGATAACTTTACCTAATCCGTATGTACGATAATCTTTTAAAATACAAATACGTTCTAATTTTCCGACACCATCAACAAATCGTATACGCCCTGTGCCTACAGGAAACTCATGATAATAAACTAAAATATGTTTACATTGCTCTCCGATTTCATCGAATATATCGAATTCATCTGCAAGAGGGACACCTTGTTCTTTTACAAATACTTCTTTTCGAATGTGAAAGGCAGTTTCTAAATCAGTAAGTTCTGTTATAAGTTTGGATTGCAAAATGTTCAGTCCTTTCTAGTGTAATCAGCTTGTGTTTTCATAGTATATCATAATAAAGTGCTATTAAGAGAAGATGAACATACTAAAAAGCCAACTTTAAAAAGTCAGCTTTTATTACAATTCCTTTATCCCATTTTTAGTGCCGATAATTGCTTTACTCGTCATACTTATAAACAATCCTGTTTCAACTACACCAGTAATCATTTTTAATTGGGTGTGTAAATGGGCAGGATTAGAAATATGATTAGAGAATATACAATCGATAATCATGTTATTGTTATCGGTTATATAGGTTTCATTATTTTTCAAACGTAATGTTGTTTGACACCCTAAAGACTGAATTTTATTTTCGGTTTGTTTCCATGAAAAAGGGATGATTTCAACAGGTAATGGAAAATTACCTAAATGTGTTACAAGTTTCGATTCATCAGCAATGATAATTAGTTCTTTAGAGGAAGAGGCAACGATTTTTTCACGAAGTAATGCACCACCACCGCCTTTTATAAGTTGTAAATTTGAATCAATTTCATCCGCTCCATCAATTGTAAAATCAAGACTTTGTACGTCGTTTAACGAAATTAGGGGGATATTTAGTTGCTGTGCTAATGCTTCAGTTTCCTTTGATGTCGGTACAGCTTGAAATGATAATCCTTCTTTTACATACTCACCTAATTTTTGTATTGTCCAATATACAGTAGAACCTGTACCAAGCCCAATCTTCATGCCATCATTTACAAAGTTAGCAGCATATTCGCCAGCGAGTTGTTTTAAATTCATCGCTTTACTCCGCCGGACGTGGCCCAGCATCAAGACTTGAATTTTCAACTGTAAGTACCGGACGAACGACTATATCTTTATGTACACGCATTTGACAAGATAATCGTAAATGATCTTCAATCCCTTTTTCCGTCATTGCATGTTTCTCATTCGCACTCGCTTCACAGAAATCACCTGCTAGTATTTCTACTCTACAAGTCGTGCAACGTGCATTCCCGCCGCAACGATGGAGAATGTTGACACCGCTATCTTCAATTGCTAATACTAACTTTGTTCCTTCTTTCACATCAAAAGTTCCCGCACCTTCAATTGTTAATTTTGGCAAATTTGTTCCTCCTCACGTAAAATTGTACATAACATATTTATGACCGCGAATTCTTGAACATAAACATTATTTTTTTATACCCCCGTAACTTTTTTAAATGTAGAATCGTTTATTAAGTAAGCGCTGAAAAGGAGTGGTTATTTTGTGCACAAAAGTAACTCATGTTTTAAAGAATCATATCGATATGAATCATTCAAATATAAATTTTTTAATTGAACAATATGGAGAGCTAAAAAGATACTGTACTTTTTTAACGAAAAACAAATGGGATGGGGAAGATCTCGCCCAAGAAACGGTGTGTAAAGTGCTTCAAAAATATAGAAATAAAGATATTTGTATGACACTCGTCTATAAAATAGCTAGAAATCGTTGGTTAGATCAGATGAAGTCTAAGTCTGTTCATGAAAAAATAAGAGAACAAATCACTGTTGAAGAACCACATGAGAACATTGCAGATTTGCATGAAATGGTAGGGAAAGTATTGTCTTCATTAAATGTACAGCAATCCGCAATTTTATTATTAAAAGATGTTTTTCAATATAGTATCGCTGATATTGCTAAATTGTGTTCTGTATCAGAAGGTGCAGTGAAAGCTTCTTTATTTCGGAGTAGAAATAGGCTGAAAACTGTAAGTGAAGAAGGGATCGAGATAGTCGAATTCACAGAGGATATTGAAGTTGTTGTAACGTCTATTCGTGAGGAAAGACCGGAATTGTTAACGAAACTTCTTCCGACAATAGATTTTACTAAGTTACCATCTAAACAGCCAGTCTTATTATTTAGTGTAAAAGAACCTTCTTCCTACAGTTGTATGCTTTGCGTTGCATAACAAGTATTGGGGGGATTTAAAATGAATGCAATTCCATATGTAGTAGAACAAACAAAATTAGGAGAACGTTCCTATGATATATATTCAAGGCTATTAAAAGACCGCATTATTATTATCGGTTCAGAAATTAATGATCAAGTAGCGAGTAGTGTCGTAGCTCAACTATTATTTTTAGAAGCAGAAGATGCAGAAAAAGATATATATTTATATATCAATAGCCCAGGAGGTTCAACGACAGCAGGTTTTGCAATATTAGATACGATGAATTTAATTAAACCAGATGTACAAACGCTATGCATGGGCTTTGCGGCATCATTTGGTGCATTGTTATTATTATCAGGAGCAAAAGGAAAACGGTTTGCGCTCCCTAACAGTGAAATTATGATTCATCAGCCGCTTGGTGGTGCACAGGGGCAAGCAACAGAAATTGAAATAACAGCAAAAAGGATATTAAAGTTAAAGCATGATATTAATAAAATGATTGCAGAAAAAACAGGCCAACCGATTGAAAGAGTAGCGCATGATACAGAAAGAGATTATTTTATGACCGCAGAAGAAGCTAAGGAATATGGAATTGTAGATGATGTTGTTACGAAAAAATAAGATGAAAAAGGCTAGAGGATATGTTAATTCTCTAGCCTTTTTATTAATCTTTTACCCATTCATCAACTAATGCTTGATTTTTTTTAATCCATTTTCGCGCAGCTTCTTCAGGATCTTTTGTTTTATTTAACATGACCATTAACGTACCAAGTTGTTCATCGGTCATTTTCCATTTATCAAAGTATTTTATAACATCTGGGTGATCTTTTTCGAAACCTTTACGAACGGAGTAATAAATGTCATCTTTTTCACCATATACTTTCTTAGGGTCTTTTAAATATTTTAAGTCAAATTCTGAAAAACCCCAATGCGGATTCCAAAGCGTAACAGCGATTGGTTTCTTTTTCGTATATGCTTTCTTTAATTCACTCATCATCGCAGCTTCTGAGGATTGGACAAGTTTTAGTTTTATATCATATTCTTTCATTGCTTTATTCGTTAAATTCATAAGACTACTACCAGGTTCGATACCGACAATTTTATTATCTAATTCATCTTTATGAGCATTTAAGTCTTCAATACTGTTAATATTTTTCACATAGGAAGGTACGACTAGACCAAGTCCAGTACCTTCGTACCATTTTGATTTTAAGACAATATCATCTTTATAACGATCGTTTAGCGGCTTATCCGTAACGGGTAGCCATACTTCTAAATTCGCATCAACATCACCACGAGCGACACCAGTCCAAATTGCGGCTTTTTCTAAATACATGAGCTCAACTTTGTAGCCTTTTTCTTCTAATAAAACTTTCCACATGTTTGCAGTTGCAATATTTTCTTTCCAACTTGTTACACCAAGTTTAATTTTTCCTTTCGAATTTGCATTTGTTGCATTACATGAAGTGAAACTCATAGTAATAAATAATGCAAGGCATATAAACCAAATTTTCTTTCGCATCGAAAACCTCCTAAGTAGTGTTTGCCTTATAAAATAAATGTATAAGTAAGCATTCTTATTATGAACGGAAACGAGAATTTTAAAGAAATCTTATGAATGTCATTTTTATGTAATATTTCTTTGCAAAATCGCAACACTATGTGAATAGATGGGTAGAAAAGGAGTAGTGACATGGATAATACAAAGGTGCGTGTTGAAAACGTAACAAAAGTATTCGGGAAACATCCGCAAAGAGCCCTTTCTTTATTAAAAGAGGGGAAAAGCAAATCGGAAATTTTAAAAGAGACAGGAATGAACGTTGGTGTAAAAAAAGCAACGTTTGAGGTATACTCTGGAGAAATTTTCGTTATTATGGGTTTGTCTGGTAGCGGGAAATCTACGCTAGTTCGTATGTTAAATCAATTGATTAAACCAACTGCAGGTCATATATACATAGATGGTGAAGACATCGCAACGATGGGAAAAGAAGAGTTACGGAGAGTAAGAAGAACGAAAATGAGTATGGTATTTCAGAAGTTCGCTCTATTTCCGCATCGTACGGTTATACAAAATGTTGCATATGGTTTAGAAATACAAGGGGTTTCGGTAGAAGAGCGAGAGAAAAAAGCGTTAGAATCGCTACAGTTAGTAGGACTCGATCATCATAAAGATAATTATCCAAGTCAACTTAGTGGTGGTATGCAGCAGCGCGTTGGAATCGCAAGAGCACTAACGAATAATCCAGATGTATTACTAATGGACGAGTCATTCAGTGCATTAGATCCACTTATTCGAAAAGAAATGCAAGATGAATTGTTAGAGTTACAAGATAAAATGGAAAAAACGATTATATTTATTACACATGATTTAGATGAAGCGCTTCGAATTGGGGATCGTATCGCATTAATGAAAGATGGAGAAATTGTCCAAATTGGAACGCCAGAAGAAATTATGATGAGCCCCGCTAATGAATTCGTAGAAAAGTTTGTTGCGGATGTGAATTTAGGAAAAGTAATTACAGCGGAATCTATATTAAAACGACCAGAAACTTTATTAATTGATCGTGGACCACGTGTAGCCCTTCAAATTATGAGGAATGCAGGTGTTTCAACTGTATATGTTGTCAATAAAAAGTATGAGTTTTTAGGTATATTAACCGCGGATGATGCGAGTAAAGCAGTTCAAAAACAATGGCCGATTGCTGATTTATTACTTAATGATATTCCGCATGTGTATTTAGATACTTTACTGGAAGAGACATATGCAAAAATGGCGGAGATGAAATATCCGTTACCAGTAATCGATGAGAAGAAAAGGCTAAGAGGAATTATTAAACGTGAAAGTGTCATTCAAGCTCTTGCAGGAAACATTGAGGAAGAGGTGAAAGACGATGAATAATATACCACGTATTCCTTTAGGAGAATGGGTCGACTCATTTGTTGCAAGTTTATATGAGCACCTTGAAGGCATATTCCGAGGGTTCTCTTATATTATCGGCGGATTCGTTGATTTACTCACTAATTTTTTAACAATAATACCGGCCATATTGATGATTATTATCCTTTGTTTCCTCATTTGGTACACAACGAGAAAAGTATCATTAATTATTTTTACACTAATCGGCTTATTGTTTATTTTAAATATTAACTACTGGGCACAAACGATGCAAACATTAGCACTCGTACTTACGTCTGTTATTATTTCAATTATTGTCGGAATTCCAATTGGAATATTAGCATCTCAAAATGAACGTTTTTCAAAATTTTTAAAACCAACATTAGATTTTATGCAAACAATGCCGGCATTCGTATACCTCATTCCAGCGATTACATTTTTCGGAGTTGGTGTAGTACCTGGAATTATTGCATCGGTAATCTTTGCAATGCCACCTACAATTCGTTTTACTGACTTAGGAATTAGACAAGTTCCAGAAGATTTAATTGAAGCAGCGAATGCATTTGGATCCACAGCATCACAAAAACTATTTAAAGTACAATTACCACTTGCAACCGGAACGATTATGGCTGGTGTGAACCAAAGCATTATGCTTTCGTTATCAATGGTTGTAACAGCGTCACTTGTAGGAGCTCCTGGGCTTGGAGTTGATGTATATCGCTCGGTAACACAAGTTAATATCGGAATGGGATTTGAAGCTGGATTAGCTATCGTAGTAATCGCAATTATATTAGACCGAATTACACAAGGGTTCCATACGAAAAGAAAATAATGACCAAAAAACACACTTTTATACTACAAAGTGTGTTTTTTATTGCATCCAGTTTACATACGAACGATAACAGAACCTCCAGCTGGTGCACAAACTTGGTTTTGCTGTTGTTCCATGGATTTAATTAATTGATTATTTTCTTCGATTAATGAGATTAATTTAGCTAACTGACTTTCAAGGCTAGCGATGCGCGGCATCATATATTGTGAATCATGATGCAATGTATTCCTTACAGGATGGGGGGAATAAACATACTGTTGATTTATATTTGGATTCCAATGAGGATGCATTTGAATCGTTCCTCCTTCAATAAATTACGGATCTTTCTTATAGTAAATGCCTATATATATTTAATGGTTACTTGAAATTTTTTCATTATAAAAGGAGTATGTACAGAAAATGGAAAATATTATATATGAAGTTAAAGTGCTTTTTTTGAAAAGATTCAAGCGAGATAGTGCGTATATTAATACATTTAAGTGAGTGCATGTTGTTTAGGGAGAAATGATGGGAGGAGATGCAATTTTGGCTAAAAATAAAAAAAGAAATGATGCTTTGGCAATAGGTGTCGGTATAGGGGTTGTAATCGGTGTATTTCAAGGGCACTTTACAAATAATTTAGTAATCGGAATTGTGATTGGGATTATAATTGGGATTGCGTTTTTGAAGAAATAATGAGGTGTAAATTCATTTCAAAGTTGCAGTATCAAAAGAATGAATATTCGGAATGTTAAACCTGTTTTTCCTTTTTTTGTGATATTATATATGAAAAGGATGGTGATGGATATGTCAACAAACAATCAAGTAGAACAAAACTGCTTCATTTGCGAAAAACATAAAGGAAATATTATAGTTCCAGGTGGAGCTATTTACGAAGATGAACTCGTTTACGTTGGACATGTCTACTGGGATAGTGAAGAATCATACCTAGGTTATGTAATGATAGATATAAAAAGACATGTACCTGGCCTCGCTGAACTAACAGATGAAGAAGCGAAAGCGTTCGGACTTATAACAAGTAGAGTAAGTAAAGCGCTAAACGAAAGCGAAGGTGCAGAGTATATTTACACTTTTGTTTCAGGAAATGGTGTACCACATATGCAGGTGCACATTATTCCACGTTATCCGAATACACCAAAAGAATTTTGGTCACCAACCGAAGTAGCGAAATGGACTGGTGCACCATATGGTGATGAAGAGAAAATAAAAAAACTATGCGAAAGAATACGTAAGTATATGGTAAATGAGTATGCATACAACAAATAATAGAAAATATTCATGGGTTGGAAATAAGAAGATGTGTTTAGACGAAGTTTCAGTAAAACAATATGGTGATATCGTACTCGGAATATATGGCGGTAATATAAACGCTGGAGCAAAAAAGAATGAAGATGGTGCATTAGTTTGGTCGAATGGTGATTGGGAGTTTACAGCTATTTTAGATGGACATAATAGTGCGGAAAGTGTTGATTTAGTAGTAAATACAATCGAAAAAGAATATGAAAATATAAAAGTAATAATGAATGAATCGATTGATACAGTATTTCAATCTGTTGAAAATCATATACTTTCAATTTTTCAATCCTCTTCATTTAAAGAAAAATGCCAAAGAATTAAAGGTGAAACAGCTTGCTTACTATGTGTAAGAAAAGAAAATTATATATGGTGGCTTTCTATTGGTGATTGTTTAGTGTATGTATTTCATGAAGAGTTACATAAGTTAGGGCAATATGCATTAAATCAACGTCATTTTTACGAATGGATTGGAAATGTAAACACATTTGATTTACCTGTTCCTTGCTATTCATCAGGTATTCGTGAATTACGTACTGGAAAGAACCGAATTGTAATAGTGACAGATGGAGTATTAGAATGCGGGGAACACCGATATGAAACACCTGTAAATTTGTATAATGCTATGAATAGAAATGATAAAACACTTAAAGAAAATATTCACAATGTTTTAGAACACGTGCATCATCAGTTGGGACGTGATAGTGCGACTATAATTAGTTGGGACGTTGAAAATAAAGAGAATGCCACGTATCCTAGTGATCAGCCGGAGAAAAGGTAAAGGAGGAGGCCTTTCTGTTTCTTTTGAAACTAATTGTCTTATTGTTATGGATTATAATTTTAATTTTTTTAGAAAAAATCGTGAGGAAGAAGTTAAATATACCGAGACAAACAGGATGGAATAGTAAATATGTCAGTCAATCACATAAATGGGGACAATGGATCATCATTATTTCTTATGTAGTACTTATGATGATAGGTTCAATTTGGAATCCAATATACATGACTTATATACCAATTTTCTTTTTTATGACGTTGTACATTTTTCAAGGATATATGCAGTGGAAATATGATAGTAAAGCAAAAGAATATATTATTTCGTTTGGAATTGTTCCGTTATTAATAATTACAGGTATTATTTTGAATGTATTCTATAATACGTATTGGTGATGGATGGTCATACAAATAAAGGGTGAGAAAATGATAAGACCACATTTACGGGCTGAAGTAATGATTGTAAACGACGAACATTCAAAAGTACTAGTACAATGTGATGAAAACGAATCATTTTATCGTTTTCCAGGTGGCTCTATTGAATTTGGTGAAACGTCAAAAGAAGCAATAATTCGAGAGTTAATAGAAGAATACGATTTGAAAGTTCATGTTCAAGAGTTAGCAATTGTAAATGAACACATTTTTGAGTGGGACAACGAAAAAGGTCATCATTGTACATTGATATATTGGGGGACTGTTGAAAAAATCATTACAAATGAAATAAGGCATAAAGAGCATGAGGATATTATATTAATTTGGAAAAGTCTAGAGGAATTACAGGAGAAGCCGACATATCCTGAAGGAATCATAAGTTATTTAGAAGGGGATAACCGTAATATAGTCCAATTTATTTCAAGTAATTAAATGAAATAATAGGAGGGGTGAAAATAGGAGCTTCTACTTTTTGGATTATAACTATTGTTTTTTGTATAGCTGTCTATTTTCTCGATAAGTTTTTAAGAAAAAAATTGAATATGCCCAAGGGTGGTTTTTGGGGATATAAGAAACATGTAAATAGTTTACATAAAAAATTGGAAATAGGACTACTTTTTATTTATTTAATAACTAGCTTTATGTTTATCTTTAAATTCGAAAGTATTAATATTGCTTATGTCATTTTTACTTATTTAGGTAGGAAGTTAATCTTAAGAGCATTGATGGAATGGAAGTATGATAGAGAGTCGAAAGAATATATATTTTCGGTAATTGGGGTATTCACGTTTATTTTTATGACTTCGATACTATTTTACTTCTTTCCACCTGCTGTATAATAAAAAAATTGATAGTATAAATAATAAGATAACTAACGAATAAGAAACCATTTACTTAGGAATAAACGGTTTCTTATTCTGTGTATGAAATTCTGTCTTTTTCATTCAATCATTTATTTTAGCTAGTATGAATGTAATGAAATTTGTTTTGTCCTCCGCATACTTATGTTTATCAGTAGGATTAGCTTGTGAAAGTTGAATTTTTAATTGTTCATACTGTATACGAGATGTTTTATTGTCTATTAAGTAATCTCGAAATTGTAATTGTTCTATTAAATATTTATTTCCTTGTTCATACATATGAATTTGATGAGTTCGTGGCTCTCCTTTATTAAAATAGTATCTTTCAGGCAATACATCTTTTCTGTATTTATAATTTAGTAGTTCCAACTTTGCGATACATTGTATGCCAACTGCATTATCTTTTAGTTCTATTGCTATATCAATAATTGGCTTTGCACTTAAATATGGAATAGAAGTACTACCAATATGGTGTATCGCTAAAATATGTTCGCCAATTTGTTCCTCAATGATTTGTTTCTCTTTCATAAACTCAATTTCCCATTCTTCAGTCCACGGCACTAAAAACACTTTCCCATACGGTAAACCTAACATTTAATTAGCACCTCTTTCAAAATAGTTTTCAAAAAGTTTATTACATCTTCTTAAAGCTTCTCAAAACAAGGTGTTCCCACAATCTCCAAGGAAGAATCTTCTTCGTAAAGATCATAAATTTTACACCTTTTCCAATAGGATATCGTAAAGTAGTACGCTTTGTTTCAGCAATTTCAACAATTTTATTAGCAACATCTATCGGATTACCAAATGTATCACTACCGCTATTAATATGTTTTTGTATTTTATCCATATATTCTTTGTAAGGAGATGTTGTATCAGATTGGTTTTCAGCTAGTTGTTTACCAACCTCCCATATATTTGTGTTGTAAGAACCAGGTTCAATTAAAGCGACGTCTATTCCGAAAGGTTTTAATTCTAAGCGAAGCGATTCACTCCAGCCTTCTAATGCATATTTTGAAGATACATAAGGAGATAAACCAGGAAATCCAACTTGGCCGCTAATGCTGCTTATATTAATGATTTTTCCGCTTCTTTTTTCTCTCATATATGGTAAAACAAGCTGAGTGATTGATATAGATCCAAAAAGGTTCGTTTCAAATTGCTTTCGATATTCGTCTACTGGGATTTCTTCTACAAAGCCGCCATTTGCATATCCTGCATTATTAACAAGAAGGTCTACTTTTTGTATTTCTTTTAAAAATAATTGGAAGTTATGTATAGAATTTTGATCGGTTACATCTAATTGTTGAACTTTTATATTGTGCTGTAAGTTAAGTTGAGTAACTTGAGATATTAAGTTTACTTGTTTTTCAAGGTTTCGCATTGTAGCGATAACTAAATAATCTTTTTTTGCGAGTTCGAGTGTAGTTAATAGTCCAAATCCACTTGAGGCTCCTGTAATTATTGCGATTTTTTTATTCATTTTCCGCCAGCTTTCTTTTTCTTTTATCATAACGAGTTATGATAAGAAAATCTATTATTCTTACATTTAGTATGAAATCAATTTGTATGTAAAAAAGGGGATTATAGGGAATGAGCGTATATAGAGTAGTGTATATTAATATGATAATGAAATGAGGGAAAAAAATGGTCCATGTGAAAGATGTATTAGCAGATCAGCTATTAGCGAATGCAAATGATCCTAGTTGGTATATGCCATTTTCCGATGCAGTTAAGGATTTATCTGAGAGGGAAGCTTGCTGGAAACCGAATGAAGAGAGTAATAGTATAGCTGAAATCGTACAACATTTACTGTATTGGAACTCTACGTGGCAAACTAGGTATAAAGAATCAAATGTGAATGCAGTACCCGCTATAGGAGATAATAACAAAAGTTTTATGCTTTCAGATAATCAAACTTTCGATGAATTACGGGAAAAACTACTAGAAAAACTGTTACAATGGCAAAATCTCATTAATGAAGAAAAGGTTGAAAGTGATGTAGTGGGATTTCCTGTTTCTGCAAAGTGGTGGGAAGTGTTAGCGAATGTAACAACTCATAATGCATATCATATTGGGCAAATTATTTACATCCGAAAATTACAGCAGAGCTTTGAGAATGAATAAGATAATAGTTCTCAAATTAGGTGAACAAAAGTGGACAAAACGAGACATCTGTCTCATTTTGTCCACTTTTTTATTATGAAAGAAATGAGAAAACCCATGAAATCAAGGATTAGAATTTGGCATAGTACTTGCAATATAACAGACGAACAAGAAAATAGGAGGGCTGGACATGTTAAAAACAACTGAAAGTAAAGGGAATGAAATTACGAAAGAACAAGCTCGTTGGATGTATAAAAAAATGTTAGAGATTCGTAAATTTGAAGATAAGGTGCATGAATTGTTCGCGCAAGGCGTTTTGCCAGGTTTCGTTCATTTATACGCAGGTGAAGAAGCGGTAGCAGTTGGTGTATGTGCCCACTTAACGGATAGTGACAGTATTACAAGTACACATAGAGGTCATGGACATTGTATCGCAAAAGGTTGTGATTTAAATGGTATGATGGCTGAGCTTTTCGGGAAAGCGACAGGGTTATGTAAAGGCAAAGGTGGTTCCATGCATATTGCCGATTTAGATAAAGGAATGCTTGGTGCAAATGGCATTGTAGGTGGCGGTTTCCCACTTGCTTGCGGTTCAGCATTAACAGCTAAATATAAAGGAACAAAGGATGTAAGTGTTTGCTTCTTCGGTGACGGAGCAAATAATGAAGGGACATTTCATGAAGGGGTTAATTTAGCAGCGATTTGGAAGTTACCGGTTATTTTTATCGCAGAAAATAATGGTTATGGTGAAGCAACTACATTTGAATATGCTTCAAGTTGTGATTCTATTGCCAATCGTGCAAAAGCTTATAATATTCCAGGTGTTCAAGTAGATGGAAAAGATCTTCTCGCTGTATATAAAGCTGCTGCAGAAGCAGTGGAACGTGCGCGTAATGGTGATGGTCCAACAATTATTGAATGTATGACATATCGTAATTATGGTCATTTCGAAGGTGAAGCGCAAACATATAAAACAACAGAAGAAAAAGAAGAACATTTAAATGAAAAAGATGCAATTGTGAATTTCCGTAAGCATTTAATTCATGAAGGTTTATTAACAGAATCTGAACTTGTTGATATGGAAAAAGCAGTAGATGATGCAGTACAAAGATCCATTGAATTTAGTGAAAATAGTCCATACCCAGACGATGAAGAATTATTAAAAGATGTATACGTTTCTTACAAATAAGAGGAGGGTGAAAAATTATGACTAGAACAGTAAGTATGTCAACTGCAATTAATGAAGCGATGAAAATCTCAATGCGTCGTGATGAAAATGTAATTTTAATAGGTGAAGATGTTGCAGGCGGTGCACAAGTTGATCACCTGCAAGATGATGAAGCTTGGGGTGGTGTTCTTGGTGTTACGAAAGGACTTGTACAAGAGTTTGGTCGAAATCGTATATTGGATACACCAATTTCTGAAGCGGGTTATATGGGAGCTGCGATGGCAGCTGCTGCAACTGGGTTACGTCCGATAGCTGAGTTAATGTTTAATGATTTTATCGGTAGTTGTCTTGACCAAGTATTAAACCAAGGTGCGAAATTCCGTTATATGTTTGGAGGTAAAGCAAAAGTACCCGTTACAGTACGTACGATGCATGGCGCTGGTTTTAGTGCAGCAGCTCAACATTCACAAAGTTTGTACGCATTATTTACGAGCATACCAGGTATTAAAGTTGTTGTTCCTTCCACACCGTATGATGCAAAAGGCTTATTATTAGCGGCAATTGAAGATGATGATCCAGTAATCTTCTTTGAGGATAAAACACTTTACAATATGAAAGGTGAAGTGCCAGAAGGATACTATACAATTCCATTAGGAAAAGCAGATATTAAACGGGAAGGTTCTGATGTAACAATTGTCGCAATCGGAAAGCAAGTTCATACAGCGCTTGCAGCTGCAAAGCAATTATCGAAAAAGGGGCTTGAAGTAGAAGTAATTGATCCACGATCTTTATCACCACTTGATGAAGATACTATTTTATCATCTGTTGAAAAAACAAATCGTCTTATCGTCATTGACGAAGCGAATCCTAGATGTAGTATTGCAACAGATATTGCGGCAATTGTAGCGGATAAAGGTTTTGATTTGTTAGATGCACCTATTAAACGAATTACAGCACCACATACACCTGTTCCGTTCTCACCACCACTTGAAAAGTTGTATTTGCCAACGCCAGAAAAAGTAATTGAAACTGTATCAGAAATGATTGGAGACCAATCTTTATTACATGTGTAATAAAACGATGAGAAGGGAGAGAGACACATGGCTGTAGAAGTTGTAATGCCGAAGTTAGGTATGGCGATGAAAGAAGGTATTATTACGAACTGGAATATTAAAGCAGGCGATAATGTAGCAAAAGGAGAACTAATTGCTAGTATTAATTCAGAAAAAATTGAAACGGAAATTGAAGCGCCAGCTGATGGTACGGTACTTGATATAGCTGTAAGTGAAGATGAAGGAGTGCCGCCTGGTACTGTAATTTGCTACATCGGTAAACCGAATGAAAAGGTAGAAATGCAGGAAAGCACACATGTTGTAGAAGAAAAAACATCTAATATAGAAGTACAAAATGTACAAAATCAAGAAGCAAATGGGAAAGAAGTATCGAAGCAAAGAATTAAAATTTCACCTGTAGCGAAGAAAATTGCAAAGTCTGAAAATCTGGATATCAAGGCATTAGTTGGTACAGGTCCTGGCGGAAGGATTACAAAGGCAGATGTATTAAAAGTACTTGAGGTAAGAGTAAACGTTCCGGAAATATCTGAACGAGAAGAAAGTAAAGCGATTCCTGTTACTGGTATGCGTAAAGCAATCGCAAATCGTATGCACGCAAGCTTACAAAATAGCGCACAATTAACGTTAACGATGAAAGTAGATGTAACAGATTTAGTTGCTTTACATAAAGAAATAGCGGAAGTTGTACAAAAAAGATATGATAATAAATTAACTATTACGGATTTCGTCTCGCATGCTGTTGTATTAGCACTTGGAGAGCATAAAGAAATGAACAGCGCTTATATAGATGATGCAATTCATCAATTTGAACATGTGCATTTAGGCATGGCAGTCGCATTAGAAAAAGGGTTAGTCGTTCCAGCTATTCGCTTTGCAAATAATTTATCTTTAGTAGAGTTGTCTAAAGAGATTAAGAATGTGGCACAAAAGGCACGAGCAGGTAGCTTAAGTAGTGATGATATGCACGGAACGACATTTACAATTAGTAATTTAGGTAGCTTTGGTATTGAATATTTCACACCGGTATTAAATACACCTGAAACTGGTATTTTAGGTGTAGGTGCAATTGAACATGTTCCTGTATTTAAAGGGAAAAAATTAAGAAAAGGAAGTATGTTACCTTTAAGTTTAACATTCGATCATCGTGTATTAGACGGTGCACCAGCAGCTGCATTTTTACGCACAATTAAACATTATTTAGAAGAACCTATAACAATTCTTTTATAAAGAGAAGGTGAGAGAATGAGTAAATTAGTTGTTATTGGGGGCGGACCTGCTGGCTATGTAGCAGCAATTACCGCGGCTCAAAATGGCAAAGATGTCACTCTTATTGATGAAGCTGACCTTGGCGGAACATGTTTAAATGTTGGGTGTATGCCTACGAAATCACTGTTAGAAAGTGCTGAAGTACATGACATTGTGAGAAAAGCGAATGATTATGGAGTTACGATTAATACAGAAAATATCTCAATTGATTGGGGTCAAATACAGGCGAGGAAATCACAAATCGTAAAGCAACTCGTCCAAGGAATACAATATTTAATGAAGAAAAATAAAATTAAAGTTGTAAAAGGAAAAGCGAAATTCGAAACGGATCATCGTGTGCGAGTTGTACAAGGAAATAAAGAAGAAGTAATTGATGGAGGGAGCTTTATTATTGCAGCTGGTTCCGAACCTACAGAATTACCATTCGCTCCGTTCGATGGAAAATGGATTTTAAATAGTAGCCATGCAATGTCTCTTGAGAGTGTACCATCTTCATTGTTAATCGTTGGCGGTGGTGTAATAGGATGTGAGTTTGCAAGTATTTATAGTAGACTCGGCACAAAAGTATCGATAGTTGAGATGGCACCGCAATTACTACCTGGTGAAGATGAAGATATCGCGAATATTTTAAGAGAGAAATTAGAAAAAGATGGTGTGGAAATTTTTACGGGAGCAGTTTTAAAAGGATTAAATAACTATAAGAAGCAAGCTTCATTTGAATACGAGGGAATTACTCACGAAGTAACTCCAGAATTTGTTCTTGTTTCTGTAGGAAGAAAACCACGAGTACAACAATTAGGATTAGAAAAGGCAGGAGTTCAGTTTTCAAATAAAGGGATTGCTGTGAATGAACATATGCAAACGAACGTATCACATATTTACGCAGTTGGTGATGTGATCGGTGGAATTCAGCTTGCTCACGTTGCCTTCCATGAAGGAACGACAGCAGCATTACACGCAAGCGGAGAAGACGTGAAAGTAAATTATCACGCTGTTCCCCGTTGTATATACACAGCTCCAGAAATAGCTAGTGTCGGGTTAAGTGAAAAAGGTGCAAGAGAACAATATGGTGATATTCTCATTGGAGAATTCCATTTTACAGCGAACGGAAAAGCTCTTATTTTAGGAGAACAAACGGGTAAAGTAAAAGTCATTGTGGAACCTAAATACCAAGAAATTGTAGGGATTTCTATTATCGGTCCTCATGCAACTGAACTTATTGGTCAAGGGACCGTAATGATTCATACAGAAGTTACCGCTGATATAATGAGAGATTATATTGCAGCGCATCCAACCTTATCTGAAGCGATTCATGAAGCATTATTGCAAGCTGTAGGACAGGCTGTACATGCTTAAATCGAATTATAATAAACCACTATTCTCTAAATGAATGAGAGAATAGTGGTTTGAATTTTTATAGAAGAAATTAAATCCTCTATTACTTTTTAATGTCAATAGCTGAAGTTTTATCGTTCCATTCAGGAGCTAAATTAGCAGTTTTACCGTACCAATCAGCGTGTTTAAATAAAACGCCTTTTCCATATCCTTGTGTTGAAGTGTGTTCCCAAAGTGTTGTTGAATAACTTGCAGAAGGCGACGCTGTACTTACAGAAGAAATTCTGTCATTCCAGCTAGATGGTAAGTTTTTAAAGCCACTGCTCCAGTAAATATATTGGCCACCTTTATCTTTATGTTCATAAAAATCAGTACTACCAGCACCACTACCTAAAGGATTAATATTATTTTTAATTGCTTTTTTATCCTTTGCAATATACGCATCCAATGTTTCGCGGCTAGTAAAACCATAAGCTAGCCAATCTCCATTTTCATTTTGCTTAGGTAATACCATAGTAATTTGGATATCTTTCTTATCCTGATCACTTAATTTTGCAAATGAATTAACATTTTGTTCATCCACTTTTAAATAATCAAATGACTTAATTGTGTTACTTTTTTCCTCAGCGCTTACTGCACCTAGTCCTCCAGTTAATGCAAAACCCGCTACTAATGTCCCTGCTACTAATTTCTTCAACATATAACCATCCCTTTTTGTTTGAATTTTTGTACAGGTGAATCTTGTACAGCTAAAATGTATTCTAATTTTATACTTTTGTAAATATTCTGAAGTTTTAGAAATAATAGGCGGAATATTTACATTTTTACATTATTTCTTTAGAAAAAATGGTTATTGGAATGATATAATAAGTGGATGTATTGCTTTTACTGGATGTAAAGATATTTTAGGAGAGGTGTCATTGAAATATTTTACAAGAGAATGGTATAAAAAAATGCAAGTTTTAGAATTTGTAAGTTTTATAGAGTCTATAAAAGAATGGTCGGAAATGGATATACAAAGTTTAAAGGAAGAAATAGAGGAAAGGAAAATAGATTTATTAAAATTCCTTCCTGAATCGATATACTCAATTATACAAAACATAACAATTAATTCAGAATACCCCTCAGGTGAACTGAAAAAACTTATGCAAGAGTGGACAACAGATTATGAGAAAAGAATGGCACAATTAGATCAATCATACGTAGAATATTTTAATTCCATTGAGAAAAAACTTCCGTCAAATGTCGCTCAGTTACACAAGACATCACTACACGATAGTGTAATTAAAGTAATAAAGAGAGAATCAGAAGATACTTTGTCTATCGTATTAGATTGCAGTGGTACTTTTAGTGAATTTGATAAACTTGAAGTAACCTTTATAGGAGTAACAAAGTGTTCTATGCAGGAAAACTTTGACAGTGCTTGGTGGCTATATCATGAAATAGCTCTTACTGAAGATGGTTTTGAACTAGGTGTTTTATTTGACTCTCCATTTAGAGAAGTGACGATTTGCGCAGCAGATGTATTACTTGTGAAGAAATAATGTTGTATGGAGTATTACAAACGTTTGACATAATAAAAAAATAAAGTTATTGTAGATACATGGAGTCTACAATAGGAGCTGTACTATGAAATATTCTAAAGCTACAAATTATGCTCTTCATACAATGCTTTTTCTGGCAAAGGCCACACCAAATAAGTTAGTTAGTGTTTACCAATTAGCAGAAATGCAAAATGTTTCACCAACGTACTTGTCTAAAATACTAACTAAGTTGACGAAGGAAGGGATGATACACTCATCATCTGGTCCAAAGGGCGGTTACTCGCTTAGTAAGAATTGGGAAGATATTTCATTTTTAGATATTATACATGCAATTGAAGGCAAAACATCATTGTTTGACTGTTGTTTACATGACAAACCTGGATGTTTAATTAATGAGGCAATGCTCGCAGCAGAAGAGAAAATGGAAGAAGAGTTAAGAAATCAAAAAATCGTAGATCTTGCGAAAAAAATAAAAGTGGATTTTTAATCTGCTTTTATTTTTAAATTAATTAAGGATAAAAAGGCTCTTTAATATCTTTAATTGTAGTTAGAAAATGATATGAAGAAGGAGAGAAGATGATGAATAATTTTTGGAATGATCGATATAAATCAGATGAATATTTTTACGGGGAAGAACCTAATACATTTATTAAAGAACAAGCATTTCGTTTAGCAAATCACAATAAAGTAATAGCATTTGCGGAGGGAGAAGGTAGAAATGCTGTATTTCTAGCAAGACAAGGGAACGAAGTAACAGCTATTGATTATTCGAAAGATGGATTAGAAAAGACAAAAAAATTGGCAGAGAAGCATAACGTAAACGTGCATACAAAAAAAGTAGATTTATTAGCTGATAGTTTGCCAGAAAATGAATATGATGCGGCAATTATGGTATTTGGACATTTTCATGATGATTATAAAAAAATGATATTAGATAAAATGATACAAACGATAAAGCCTGGTGGATTAATTATGTTTGAAGTTTACTCAAAAAAACAAATAAACTATAGTACTGGTGGACCAAAAGATGTTGATATGCTGTATGATCCAATTGATATCCTTACTTGGTGTGAAGAACATAAGGTAATTCATTTCTTTAATGGAGAACAAGAGCGAGTTGAAGGGAAAGGGCACACTGGTTTAGCTGATGTTATTCAAGTTGTTATTAGAAAATTAATATAAGTGTTAATGAAAGTTAAATGTATGAATGTAAAAAGACCAGTCGTATAAGACTGGTCTTTCTATTTAGATACTAAATTATCAAGCTTCCAATATGTATTTGTTAACGGCGCAGCTTTGCTATCTATGTATAAATACATATTATTTAAATCTTTTGGTGAAGTTTTCAGTTCAAATACAACGTCAGTAGTTAAAGAGAATTCGTGTGGAACATTTTTATAGTGCTCGTCACCTATCGGATGAGCTTCACCTTCATATTTCTGACCAGTTTTTTCATCTTGTATGAAATATTTTATTTCCGAAAGATCAATAGTTTGTCCATCGTCTCGAACATTATTAATCATAACACGAGTAGTAAGGCGCCGCTCTTCGTCTATTTTTTCAAACTTTGCATTCTCAACTGTCGCTCTATAGTATTCATTTTTAACTATTTCTCCATAGTGCATTGCATTCTTTTCGAGAGCGCTCTTTTCTTGTTTTGGTGTAGTATTGCTATTGCACCCTGTTAATATTCCTGTAAATAATAATGCTGTACATGTCGTTTTGATTAGTGATTTCATAGTAATCCCTTTCTGTATTAAAAAGTAAAACATAGGAATAATTTTACATGAATAAGGAAATAAATAGAAGTCTTTTAGTGGAATATGCAAATCTGCATTTATTTTATGTGAAGTTAACAAAATAGAAAAAGAGGAAAACACTGCATAAAGACGGAAGAAAAAGGATTGAAAATATTGTGAAACGGAAGAAACGTGCATATAATTAATATAAAGTTCAAATTTCTGAACCTTCAATAACGGTGGTGATAACATGTTTACTGAAGAACGTCGAGAGAAAATTTTAGAACTACTTAATACAGATGGAAGAGTAATAGCAAAGGATCTTGCGGAAAGATTTGATATGTCTATTGATTCTATAAGAAGAGATTTGTCTATTATGGAAAAGGATGGTTTATTAAAAAGAACGCACGGAGGTGCAATTGAACTTACGCGAGTGAGAAACTTAGCTGCGGAACCAACTAAACGTTATAGTGATAGCTCAATATATGAGGACACAATTGCAAGAGTTGCGGTATCTTATATACAAGAAGGTGATTCAATTTTTATTGGTGGGGCTTCCGTTCATAATGCGATGCTGAAATATTTACCGGAAGTATCATTTACGGTTATTACGAATTCTATAGAAATAGCTGGTTATCTACGAGAATATAAGAATATTGATACGTATTTAATTGGCGGAAAAGTAAAACCTTCAGGGAATATTACTGATACACTTGCCTCTGAATTGATAAGTAGATTTTCTATTGATCTGTATTTCTCTACAGGTGGAGGCATTTCATTACAAGGTATTAGTACCGCAACACCTGAAGTTGCTTATTTTAGTAAAAGAGTAAGTGAAATTGCTAGAAGAAATATTTGTTTAGTTCCGCATAATAAACTTGGAATAGATTGTTTTATAAGAGGAGAGTCTCTAAAAAAAATTGACATTATTATAACTGACGAAGAGGCTAGTAAAGAAGCTGTTCAGGACTTTGAGAAACAAGGTAAACAAGTTGTAATAGCGCCATTATATTCATTTGAAAGGAGTTTGACATGATTGTAAAAGAGCAAGAGTTTCATATAAATGGATTAACTTATACAATTCGTTCTGCAGCTGAGAAAGATGCAGAGCAGTTATCGAAAATTAGAGTTCAGATTGATGGAGAAACTGAAAATATGGATAGAGATGCTGGAGAGGGATTTATAGATGATCTAGGATTTCAAAAAATAATAAAAACAGATAGTGAAGAGACTAAGAATCTCTTTTTAGTTGTAGAAGTGCACAATCGAATCGTTGGATTTTCAAGATGTGAAGGGTCAAATTTTAAGAGATTATCTCATAAAGTGGAGTTTGGTGTTTGTATTTTAAAAGAGTTTTGGGGATATAGAATGGGTAAGAGTCTATTGCAACAATCTATTAAATGGGCTGATGAAAATGCAGTAAATAAAATATCTTTACAAGTATTAGAGACAAACGAGAAAGCTATTCATCTGTATAAAAAATTAGGTTTTGAAGTAGAAGGCATTTTGAAAAATGACAAAAGACTATCGGATGGAAAGTATTATAATACGGTAGTGATGGGAAGGTTTACTGATACTTTTCATAAAAGAGGGGAAGAGGTATGTTTTACAGAAGGAAGTACTATGTAGTGAAAAATGAATTCATAGAAGTATTTAATAATCATTTCAATAACACGAACTTACCTAATCAGTTAAAGCATGGCTCTAGGCTAATAGGACGCTGGATGAAAGATAATAAGAATAGTACGTCTGAAGTATTCGCCATATGGGAATATGATAGTTTTGAACGGTATAAAGAAATTGAATCGAAAATTAGAAGTGAGGAGATTCATGTAAAAAGAATACATCATTGGTATGAAAAACATGGCGGAAGAGAATATGTTTTACAGAAGTACATAGTAGAGATGAAAAATGAAGAGTTAGTATGTACTGTAAAATAATAGGAGTGAAGACTAATGCAGGTCAGAACGAAATTATATATTAGTTTATCAGCCGCTATTTTATTTGCAATAGCCGTGATTGTTTTCTTTATAAATGGTAATCCACAAAAGTGGTTTTGGTTATGTATTTTCTTTGCGTCCATTATACAAAATATGGTGCTACTAAAAAAGAATAAAGACGAGAATTAATATATTCAAATTATTAATATATTTGTGTCATCTTTCTAGTTGTATTGAAAACGCTTTTATTCAGTTTTATAATAGAAGTATGTTTTATAAATCTCCAAAACAATTAAAAGGGAGATGATACAATGTTAGCTTCACCGTTTTACTTACATACATGGAAAAAGTTTATTGATGAAGGAGTCTTTGATTCGAACCGTATAAACGAAAGAATTTCAGAGTCATGGCATCGATGTAGACAAGCAAATGTGAATCCTTATATGAATAAAGGTCAGAAAATTTTGTCTTCTAATGTTTTTCAAGAACAAAAGAAAAAGAGTGAAATTTTTCTTGATATAGCATTACCTCAAATACAAAATATGAGAAAAACCATTGATGAACTACAAATGATGGCATTATTAATCGATCCAGATGGTTATGTTCTATCGTTAAGTGGAAATAAACAAACGTTAAAGCGAGCGAAACATATTAATTTTATTGAAGGTGTAAAATGGACAGAAGCAGCTGTTGGTACAAATGCAATTGGAACAGCGCTAGAAATTGAAGAAGCTATTATGATAAGTGGTACTGAACATTATTCCGTGGCATCTCATAGCTGGAGTTGTGCGGCTGCTCCTATCCATAATGATGACGGGAAATTAATTGGTGTTCTAGATTTCTCCTGTCCAATTGAATTTTCGCATCCATATATGCTCGGTATGGTAACTTCAATTGCACATGCGATAGAACGTGAATGTAGCATAAGAGTTCATCAAAATGAATTACACTTAATTCATCGTTTTTTGGATGTCATTGATAGTGACGAACAAGTAGTTATTTGTAATCATCGTGATGTTATCGTTTCTGCGAGTAAGAGTGTTCGTGAACGAATAAATAATTGGTCAAGAATGAAGCTTGAAGAGTTAATGCACCATGGATTGGAAACTAAATTAGAGATACCAGTATATAGTAATGAAAGAATGATTGGGAAATGTATGTATTTAAAGAAAAACAAACAAATAAATACATATTCTGCTTTCGCATTTATAAAAGGAATTACTTTTTCAGGAGTTACCGGGACAAGCAAAGCATTTCAACACACACTAGAAGAAATTAAGCTTGTTTCACCGACTGATGCTAGTGTGTATGTATGTGGTGAGACAGGAGTAGGAAAGGAATATGTTGCGAGAGCGATTCATGAAAATAGCCCAAGAAAAGATGGGCCCTTTATAGCTGTTAACTGCGGTTCTCTGCCTAAAGAATTAATGGAAAGTGAATTGTTCGGTTACGTTGAAGGTGCGTTTACAGGTGCGCGACGTCAAGGGTATAAAGGGAAATTTGAACAAGCGCATGGAGGAACATTATTTTTAGATGAAATTGGTGAAGTACCACCAGAGATGCAAGTAGCATTATTGCGTGTTTTACAAGAACGTACAATAACTCCAATAGGAAGTTCAAAAGAGGTACCAGTAAATATTCGTATTATTACTGCCACACATAAAGATTTACTACGGTTAGTAGAAGAAGGGAAATTCCGTCAAGATTTATATTATCGTTTGCACGTTTATCCGTTATATGTTCCATCGTTAATAGAAAGAAAAGAGGATATCTCATATTTTATACAACACTTTTGCGAACGGAAGAATTGGAATGTTGTATTTCCAAAGAGTATTTGCAATCAATTTTTACAACATACATGGCCCGGAAATATTCGAGAACTAGTAAATGTATTAGAACGCATTTACATCTTGTCGCAAGGACGGGAAATATGCGAAAAGCAAGTCGCTTTTTTGCTACAAACAATGATGGGAAATCAACAACAACTTGAGTTACAAGTTGAAAATAAAACAGAACATCCACTAAATTTTCGCGAAAAAATACAGCGTGATAGCATGATTGAAGTATTACAAAAGACAAACGGAAATGTTTCATTAGCTGCAAAACTATTAGATGTACCCCGTAGTACATTTTATAAGCGAATGCAAAAATATAAGTTATAAAGTAGATTTTTGTAATCTACTTTTTCTTTGTGGGCTCATGTTCTGTCGGAATCTGCGCTTACCGGGGAAATAATAGAATTGTTAGAAGGGAAATTTCCTAATGGGGGTTAGTGTGTGAGGTATATTGAAATTGGCTTCGGAAATAGGTGGTTCGTTCGAACAGAAACTGAAAATAAAGATGGAACTGAATTTGAAGAACGAGGAATTATAAAACCTATTTATTTTGAGTCTTTATATGTACGAGTGTGGTTTCGGAAAACGTGTTTAATTTTTGATACGAAAGAAAGGTTTAAAAAGGTTAAGAAGAGGAGGATTGAATATAAATTTATAGTTGGAATTGTAAGTAGACTGGATAAAGAAGAAGTGGGCTAACATGCGTAGTTATATTGGACAGGAAATTCTTTTGACTTATATCAAATTCATGAAAAGCACATTTACTAAATATAAATTGTTAATAAAACCGCTAAGGAAACTTAGCGGTTTCTTTTTAAAAAGGGGGGATTTGCGTATGAATAGGATCGTAACTGTTTTACTTGCAATTATTATAATGGGGTATTCCATTTATAGTTGGAATGATACTGCGGAACTGAGTATGCTAATTTTACAAACGCTTTTAGGGTTTATGTTAGTTAGCTTAGGCGTGCAAAATTTAAAAAATAACGAAAAAGAAAATAGAAGTATAGGGATTGCTTTACTACTCGTGGCTTTGTTTTTAATTGTTGTATCTTTAATAAAATATTTTGTATGAATAAGTTTTTAAATTAATAAAAAATGATTATTTATTGAATCCCCTCACAATAAAAAGTTAAAATTCTACTTGTATTTCACTATATAAAATATGGCATAATGATTTAGTTAAAATAGAAATGGATAGGGTATTTGAGAGGGGCAGTATAATGAGTTTTGCAATTGAAATAGTAATAAAAGCACCATTGGATGTTGTATGTGACTACATATTAGAAGATGAAAAAATAAAAGAATGGAATACGTTTATAATAGAAAATCGCTATCCTTCAAATATGGATAAAGAGAATCCACGTGTAGGAGATAAATATATTACTGTTCAAAAAGTCGGTAAGAAAATATTCGAGGCTGAAGTAGAAATCCTTGAATACGATGCACCGCATATTATTTCACTTGGTAGTGAAATGAAGCAAGGATATTCAGCAATGACTTATATGTTAGAAGAAGATGAGGAAGGTACAGCACTAACATTAATTTCAGAATATGAACCTAGTAATTTTTATTATAAAATGATGTATAAGTTAACAGGTTGGATTTCACGAGGTTTAACCATGGAACAAATGGAACGTCTAGCAGAATGTGTAGAAGCTGCTTATCATAAAGAAGATTAATATTAAAAATATATTAAGGTAAAAGCGTTACTTAATCTCATGAGTAACGCTTTTACTGTTTGAAGATTTTTCATTGGAAATCTCAATAGCTCTTTCATATATTTCTTTATCAATACAAAATCTTTCTGTTATCCAATAATTAAGTTCAGAAGATGTAAGGCTTTGTTCTATTTTCTTACCTTGGAAATATCGTTTTAAAACATTATCATTAATAGAAGTTGGAATACCATCGATATAACCGAAAATCTGAATTTTCTTTAATACAGGAGATGTATGCCAATCGTTAGACTTTTTAATGAGTTCTTTCATACTTGATAAATGTATTGGATCTGTATGTAAGATTTTTGCTGGACCTGGATTTCTAGCAATTTTAATCCTATTATTTGAGACTTCATAAGTGAAAGTTTCTCTTACATTACTTACTTGAAATGATTCATAAAGTGGGTAAGCTTGGAATAAAGGTGCACAATAACCAACATCAACATAATAAGGTTGGTCTAAGTTAACCCGTAAGCATAAATGTCCGGGATCCATATACATATAATGAACATTAAAACCAAGATTTGATAATAACCAATGGAATCCAATTGAGTGCGTCCAACAAGTACCCCCGAGACCTTTTGTTGTAATACGGTTTATGTATGTCTCAATGGAAGGAAAATAATCCTCTGTTTCATTACCCTTTTCCCAGTCAATTATTTTAGTAAGGGTTTCCCATTTTATTTTTTCTTGATGAGCTTTAATAAGCTCATTTAAAAACTTTAAGCTAGTAGGCTGTTTTGTCGTACCTAAAAATGATAGAAAGCTATTTACTAGTTGTACTTGGGTCATTTTCTTATCCTTTCTATATAGAAATTGCTATTGGTATTATTATACAATAGGTGTCAGAAAATACAGTTGTTTATTATTGGAGTGGGAGAGAATTATATGTCGATGTCGCTATATTATAAAAAAATCCGTGAGCAATTAGGCCGTGAACTAATTCTAATAACGAGTGTAGCTGCTGTTATTAAAAATGAGCAAGGGAAAATCTTATTTCAATATCCTGGTGGAGAATACTGGAGTTTGCCAGCTGGAGCAATTGAGCCTGGAGAAACTCCAGAAGAAGCGGTAGTTCGTGAAGTGTGGGAAGAAACGGGTTTGAAAGTGCAAGTAAAAAAACAAAAAGGGGTATTTGGAGGGGAAAGGTTCCGTCATATATATCCGAATGGCGATCAAGTAGAATATATTGTTGTTGTGTTTGAATGTGAAATTACTAGTGGAAAACTGAAATCGATAGATGGTGAATCTTTAAAACTACAATATTTCTCATTTTCTGAAAAGCCTACTTTAGCGCTACCATACCCAGATAATATATTTTTATAGATGTAAAATAACACACCTTACTTATTGAAGGTGTGCTATTTATATAACCCGATCGTATACATCTCCGTTAACGTATACACAATTTCCTCTAAGTTAATCTTTTTGTCATTTTGCGTAATACTCCAAAGAAACGATTCATTCATCGCGAACCAACCGCGTGCTACAATCTCTTTATTTAAATTAGGTTGTGCTAATCCACTTTCTTGAGAGTAAGTAATATCCTGTTTAATACTTGTTATAAAACGTTCCCGAATCTCATCCCATTTTTGCCGTATTTCTCTTGATAATCCTATCGCTTCCTCTACAACTTGTAAAATAGCTCGTTCTTTCTTTGCTAGTTGGAGAAATGCTCTAACTTGATTTCGAATCATTTTATGAGCTTCTTCCTTCGTTTGAGGCAAAAAGGAGCGCTTGGCAATATTATGAAATTGATTCATAACATCTTCCATTAAACTAATTAGGAGATCGTCTTTGTTTTTGAAGTATACATATGCTGTTCCGTAACCGGTTTCTGCATGTTTAATAATTTGTGTAATTGTCGTTTTTTGAAATCCGTTACGTATAAAAATAGTGTAACCAGAGTGTAGTAGTTTCTTCTTCGTTTCTAAGGAGCGGTGTTTTCTTGATGAAAGAGTAGAGTTTTTCAAAGAATCACCTCTTTATACTGAAATATCTGAAAATATAAGTGTATTGTAAAAGAAGTTCATATATAAAGTCAACTGACATAATATCATTGACGTTATATCAATTAAGGTGCTATATTTCAATTAGTTAGAATAAAAAGAAAATTAAGAGAAGGTGACACCATGTATAAAGAACCATTTCAACCAACTTATGAGTATGCGCTTGAATGTGATAAACATGATGAACTGAAAGATTTTCAAACTGAATTCTATAAAAAAGAAGGTACTATATATTTAGATGGAAACTCATTAGGGCTACTTTCAAAAAGAGCAGAGAAATCATTACTTACGTTGCTAGATTCGTGGAAAGAATATGGAATTGACGGCTGGACTGAAGGTGAGCACCCGTGGTTCTTCCTTTCAGAGAAATTAGGTAAACTTACAGCCCCTCTTATTGGAGCTTTACCGGAGGAAACTATTGTAACCGGTTCTACGACTACAAATATACACCAAGTTATTGCGACGTTTTATGAACCGAAAGGAATACGTACAAAAATACTTGCGGATGAATTAACTTTCCCGTCAGATATTTATGCACTTCAAAGTCAAATACGTTTAAAAGGATTAGACCCAGATGAGCATCTAGTAAGAGTGAAAAGCCGAGATGGTAGAACACTTTCTGAAGAAGATATTATTCATGCGATGGAAGATGATATCGCTTTAATTTTATTACCTTCTGTTTTATATAGAAGTGGTCAAATTCTTGATATGAAACGTTTAACAACGGAAGCACATAAACGAGACATTCATATCGGATTTGATTTATGTCATTCAATAGGATCTATTCCGCATCATTTCAAAGATTGGGATGTTGATTTTGCTGTTTGGTGCAATTATAAATATTTAAATGCAGGACCGGGTGGTGTTGCAGGACTTTATGTAAATAATAAACATTTTAATAGACTGCCAGGGTTGTCTGGATGGTTTAGTTCTAAAAAAGATAAGCAGTTTGATATGGAGCATACATTAACAGCCGCTGATCATGCAGGTGCTTATCAAATTGGTACACCTCACGTATTAAGTATAGCACCATTAATTGGTTCTCTTGAAATTTTCAAAGATGCTGGTATTGAACGTTTACGTGAGAAATCTTTACATATTACGAGATACATGCTGAATTTAATTGATCATGAATTAAAAGATTTCGGATTTACAATTGGAAATCCGTTAGAGGATGAAAGTCGAGGCGGGCACATTTATTTAGAGCATGCAGAAGCAGCACGTATATGTAAAGCGCTAAAGGCAAATGGAGTAATTCCAGATTTTAGAGCGCCAAATGGAGTGAGACTTGCGCCGGTCGCTTTATATAACACATACGAAGAAGTGTGGAAATCTGTACAAATATTAAAGGGAATTATGAAAGAAGAAAAGTATAAGCAGTTTGAAAATAAGCGAGAGGTTGTGGCATAAGTATGAAAACATCAGAGTGGATTGATATTTCACAACCGCTAAATAATAATATTGCAACGTGGCCAGGAGACACACCGTTCTCGTATGAAGTTTCATGGTCAAAAGAAGAAAGTGGCTCGGTAAATGTCGGAAAGTTAACGATGAGTATTCATACAGGCACTCATATTGATGCACCATTTCATTTTGATAATGATGGAAAGAAAGTATTGGATTTAGATGTTCAAGTTTATGTTGGCCCAGCACGGATTATTGACGTTTCTAATCTTGAAAGCATCGGGAAAAAGGAATTAGAAAGCTTTCATTTAGAAGGTGTAGAACGATTATTATTACGTACATCTTCACATGGAAAAACTGAAGAATTTCCAGATGTGATCCCTCATTTACGTGCAGACATAGCACCTTTTCTATCAGAGAAAGGTATTCGTTTAATCGGAGTAGATGTACCATCAGTTGATCCGTTAGATGATAAAGAATTAGCAACGCATCATCAATTATTTAAACATGGAATTCATATTTTAGAAAATGTCGTACTAGATCATGTAGCAGACGGTGATTATGAACTTATTGCATTACCACTTGCATTAACTGATGCAGATGGAAGTCCAGTTCGAGCCGTTATTAGACCAATATAAGTAGAATTATATAAAAGGGGCGTTTGGCTAATATGAAAGAAAATGAAAAAGTAATTATGGAAAAAGGGATTCATACGGATTTTAAAGAGAATATGACGTATGGGGAGTATTTACAATTAGATAGTTTACTATCTTCTCAAAAAAGATTATCGGACCATCATGATGAAATGTTATTTATCGTTATCCACCAAGCAAGTGAGCTTTGGATGAAGCTCATTTTACATGAGCTAAATGCGGCGATTGAATCTATTAAACAAGATAAATTACAACCAGCTTTTAAAATGTTAGCACGTGTATCAAAAATTCAGTCTCAAATTATTCAATCTTGGGATATTCTTGCGACATTAACACCATCAGAATATATTGAGTTTCGTGATTCACTCGGTCAAGCTTCAGGTTTTCAATCGTATCAATATCGTATGATTGAGTATGCACTTGGCTATAAAACGCCGCACGCATTAAAAATTTATGAAAAGGATCCAGAATTACATGCACGACTTCATAAAGCGCTACATGCACCAAGTCTATATGATGTCGCGATTCAAGCATTAGTAAAAGAAGGATTCCCTATTCATAAAGATGTGTTAAACCGTGATATTACGCAGCCTTATGAAGAAGATGCAACAGTAGAAGCGGCGTGGTTAGAAGTGTATGTGGATGTGAAAAAATATTGGAATTTATATCAGCTTGCTGAAAAATTGATTGATATTGAAGACTGGCTACAACAATGGCGTTTCCGTCATATGAAAACAGTAGAAAGAATTATTGGACATAAAATGGGAACAGGTGGATCCTCCGGTGTTTCTTATTTAAAACGAGTACTTGATCAAAGATTCTTCCCAGAGCTTTGGAATGTTCGTACGAAATTATAAAAATAAACCTGTCAGTTCATTATGGCTGACAGGTTTATTTTTATTTGAGCACAATTATGTTTAAAATGAAGTAACAAGATATAATAAATGGAGTAACTATTTAAATGGAGGTAAAGTTTTTGGATTTCAAGCAACTAGAAAATAAATTCGAAAAGAAAAAAGTGAATACATTTCTTGTTTATCAAAAAGGGGAATTAACAACTGAGTATTATAAAACACCTGAATGTGCAAATAACTTATATAAAATAAATTCGATTACAAAAAGTATCGTATCTTTATTAATTGGTATTGCAATTGATAAGGGCTATATAAATGATATACATACACCGATTACAGAGTGGATTGAAAATGTACCTGGGGAAAAACATGATTTGACGCTTTATCACTTATTAACAATGACTACTGGTGAGGATTGGAAAGAGTTTGGGAATGGAGTAGTATTCCCAAATGACTTTGTAGAATCAGAGAACTGGGTACAGTACATATTAGAAAAGCCAATAATTGAAAAACCTGCTACAAAAATGAATTATAATTCAGGTTCTTCTCATTTACTGAGCTATATTATTCAAGAAGCTACTGGAATGTCGACAGAGCGGTTTGCAAAGAAATATTTATTTGATCCATTAGAAATTAACGAATACGAATGGCAACAAGATCCGCAGGGTATATATGTTGGCGGCTTCGGTATGAAAATGAAATCTACAGATTTATTAAAATTAGGAAAATTATGTTTACAAAATGGATATTGGAATGGGAAAGAAATTGTATCAGCACAATGGTTAGAAGAGTCAAGCAGGGCGCAATTTGAAACATATGAACATGTCGGTGCATATGGATATCACTGGTGGGTATTACATAACGAAAGATTTCACATACCGTATTGTATATATTTCGCTATGGGATATGGCGGACAATACATCGTTATCATTCCTCAGTTAGAAGTAGTAGCTATTATAAGTAGTCATATGCCAAAGCGTGGGCTCGTTCCATTAAAATTATTTATTGAGCATGTACAGGGAAATTCTAATTATTTATAAGAAAAGGAGGGAATGTATGAGGGGTGAAAAAACTTTATCTTTATTTAGATTATGTTTAAGTCTTCTAGCATGTAGCGCCATTATTACGCAATTCATAATCAGGGCACAAGTGAAACCGTTCAATCCAGTTAACTTTTTTAGTTTCTTTACGATTGAAAGTAACATTTTAGTTGCATGTATTCTCCTTTTAAGCAGTATCGGAACAGCTACATTTGGTCGATCAGAGCAGTTTGGTATACTTCGTGGTGCGGCAACGGTATATATACTTACGACAGGACTAATTTATTTTTTACTATTAAGAGGATTAGAAGAATCACTTCAAACTGCAATACCATGGGTAAATACGGTGCTGCATTATATCATGCCAATTACCATGCTTTTAGATTGGGTTTTAAATCCACCAAATAAGAAAATCACCTGGAAAAAAGCTGCAAGTTGGCTCTTATTCCCGTTTTTTTACGTTGTATATAGCTTATTACGTGGTCCAATCGTAAATTGGTATCCATATCCTTTTTTAGATCCGAGAATAGGAGGATATGGTAGAGTCCTTTTATATAGTATAGGGATAGCCGTTGTAATTGGCGCTATTTGTATATTGGTAAGATTTTTAGGGAATCGAAATTTTAGGAAAGAATTTTAGAAATGCAAGAACCCCCACTGTTTCTGTTTTTAACAGTGGGGGTTCACTTTATCTACTCGTCTTCTGAAACGACAACTTTATAAATTTCTCCGTCTTCGTTTCAAATTCTACATCAACAAAAACACCATATTCTTTTCCATCTTCACGTAACCACAATTTAAATTTTTCAACAGTTATTTGAACTGTTTTGGGTTTTCTACCTATATGTAGATAATCAATAATTTCTGCTTTTGGGTATTGTTCTTTCGTCTTTTCTACGGCAAGTTTACCCCATTTGGCATACGGCGGCTGCGCATGAACAATTGATGAGCCTGTATATATATTTGAACATGTTGTTAGGAACAGAATGACGAGTGCGACACGTTTTAACGATTTCTTCATGATGAACTCCTTTTATCCTTTTTTTATATTGTTTACATATTTTTTCAACGATATTAGTTTGGATTTTTTTGTCTTCTTTACATAAAAGCGAGGCTTTTACAAAACATAACCAAGAAATCATTTCTGTAATTAAGGAGGGAAAAGTATGCGCCAAAAAGCTATTTTTAAAATAGCAGTTTTACTTGCGTTCATAGGACTGTCTTTAATGGTCAGTAGTATACAACTAAAGAATGTAGAAGCTTTTTCTAATCAAGTCATTCAAAGAGGAGCATCTGGCGAAGATGTCATTGAACTGCAATCTCGTTTGAAATATAACGGATTTTATACGGGAAAAGTGGATGGTGTTTTCGGATGGGGTACATATTGGGCACTTCGGAATTTTCAAGAGAAATTCGGATTACCCGTTGATGGTTTAGCTGGAGCTAAAACGAAGCAAATGCTCGTGAAGGCAACGAAGTATGACAAGTCCACTGCCAATAAAGGAAATAGTGGTAGTACTGCACAAAAAAATAAACCATCTCAAAATAAAGGGACAAATGTTCCGAATGGTTATTCGCAAAATGACATTCAACTCATGGCAAACGCAGTATACGGGGAATCACGTGGTGAACCGTATTTAGGACAAGTTGCAGTAGCTGCTGTTATTTTAAATCGTGTTACAAGTGCATCATTTCCAAATACCGTTTCAGGAGTAATATTTGAGCCAAGAGCCTTTACGGCAGTTGCGGATGGGCAAATATATTTAACGCCAAATGAAACAGCGAAAAAAGCTGTATTAGATGCGATTAATGGATGGGATCCAACAGGAAATGCTTTATATTATTTCAATCCAGATACTGCGACTAGTAAATGGATTTGGACTCGTCCACAAATTAAAAAAATCGGTAAACATATTTTCTGTAAATAGAGCGGAGGTGGGACAATGTTACGAGGTATTATCATTGTATTATTAACAGTCGGTGTAGTAGGAACAGGATACTGGGGCTATAAAGAGCACCAAGAGAAAAATGCGGTTTTAATTAGAGCGGAAAATAGCTATCAACGTGCATTCCATGATTTAGCATACGAAGTCGATTTATTACACGATAAAATTGGCACAACACTTGCGATGAATTCACGATCATCTTTATCACCTGCATTAGCGGATGTATGGCGTTTAACATCTGAAGCTCGCTCAGATGTAGGGCAACTTCCTTTAACATTAATGCCATTTAATAAAACGGAAGAATTTTTAGCGAATATCGGTGATTTTAGTTACCGTGCAGCCATTCGTGATTTAGAAAAAGAGCCTTTAAATGAGCAAGAATATAAAACGTTGCAAACTTTATATTCAAATGCAGGAAATATACAAGATGAACTAAGAAAAGTACAACATCTTGTTTTGAAAAATAATTTACGCTGGATGGATGTAGAAATGGCACTTGCATCAAATCGCGATCCAGCAGATAACACAATTATTGATGGATTGAAAACTGTAGAGAAAAACGTAACATCATATTCTTCTACAAACTTCGGACCGACCTTTACAAGTGCGCAAAAAAATAAAAAAGGCGGATTTGAAGCGCAAGGAAAGGCAATTTCTAAAGATGAAGCGGCGAAAATTGCAAAATCGTTTTTGAATTTAAAAGGAAATGAAAAAGTAGATGTTGAGAAAAGCGGAAAAGGTGCGAAAGAATCCTTCTATAGTGTGAAAATTAAAGATGAAGCAACGAACAATGAGTTCTATATGGATATTACGGGAAAAGGAGGATATCCAATTTGGGTTATGAATAACCGCGAAATTAAAGAACAGAAAGTTAGTTTAAACGATGCAGGTAGTAAAGGTTTGAAATTTTTAAAGGACCATAAGTTTAATAATATGGAGCTTTATGATAGCTCTCAATATGATAATGTTGGTGTGTTTACGTATGTAGTAAATGAAAATGGAGTACGAATTTATCCAGAAGCAATCCAAATGAAAATTGCTTTAGATGACGGTTCTATCGTAGGGTTCTCCGCAAAAGAATATTTAGCGTCGCATCAAAAACGAACAGTTCCATCGGCAAAGTTAACTGTAGCAGAAGCAAGAAAGAAAATCAATCCGGATGTGAAAGTAATGGAAGAACGTAAAGCTGTAGTAGTCAATGATTTGCATAATGAAGTACTTTGCTATGAATTTGTAGGTACTTTAGGAAAAGATACGTACCAAATATTCATTAATGCTAATAGTGGGGCCGAAGAAAAGGTAAAGAAAATGCAAGCTGTTGAAAAAATTTATGATTAAACCTTAATAGTGAAGTGGTGAAAATAATGAAAACTCTAATATATATATTGATGCTTTGCTTCGTTATAACTGGATGCAGTATTGGAAAAAAAGACAATCCAAACGAAAAGCCGGAACAAAAAAATGTCTCAATGAAAAATGTTAATTATACGAATAAATCAAATAAGCCAAATGAAAAAGCAGCAGATCATTTAGCATCTTTAGCTGCAAGTGTGCCAGGTGTGAATGATGCGACAGCCGTAGTAGTCGGCAAATATGCAATTGTAGGTATAGACGTAAAAGCAAAACTTGATCGAACTCGAGTTGAATCAATTAAATACTCTGTTGCAGAAAGTTTAAAAAATGATCCTGACGGTGCTAATGCAGTCGTTGTAGCAGATGTTGATACGTATGAACGCCTCAAACAAATTGGAAAGCAAATTAAAAAAGGAAAAACAGGTGAAGGTATACTAGATGAATTAGCGGCTATTGTGGGCCGAGTAATGCCACAAGTTCCAAATGATATGATTGAAAATAGAGAAACGAATCCAATTAAAGATAATGATAAACAATTACCAAAAGATGAAAAACAAGAGCTAAGAAAAGAACAGGATGATCAATCAAATAATCATTTGAATAAATGAAATTAGCCTCGTACTTAATTGTACGAGGTTTTTGAATATAATATTAAATATTCAGTTTATTTTTAAGGGAATATATGGTTTAATTATGATGGGAGGGACAACTGTTATGATGAAAAAAAGCGCATGTATATTGTTTAGTTTTTGCTTAGGTTTCAGTATGACAGCGTGTGAACAAAGAAAAGAAGTGAAAAATCAAACAGCAACTTCTTCTACTGTGATGGAAAGGCAACAGAAAGCGTCTATCAATATAAACCATTTCTCGAACATAAATGAAGGAATGACTTATACAGAAGTAAAAGATTTAATTGGTTGTGAAGGGGATTTACTTATAGAAGAAGGGGTAGAGCATTCTACACAAATTAAACAAATTTTTGCTTGGAAAGGAAACGATCCAAATTCATTTGTTGAAATTACCTTTTTAGATGGAAGAGTGCATTCAAAAGTACAGCAAGGTATAAGTTAATAAGCAAAAAATGGGAGAGTTTAGCATGAACATACACACAGGGGAAATTCAATTAGTTCCGTATAAGGAGAAATATAAAGAAGTTATACAAACATTTACTTTACCAAGTGAACAAGTTCAGTTTACATCAGATCCAAGCGCATTACTGGAGAAAGCAAAAAGTGATCGTACAAAAAATGTGATTGTTATTTTAGATTACAATGGGGTACCGGTTGGTCTTTTCGCATTGCAAACGGGAGATAGAGTAAAGGAGTTCACGGATAATGAGGATGCTTTACTTTTAACATCATTTTCTATTAATCACAATAGACAAAGAAAGGGATACGCTAAAAAGTCATTGTTATTATTAGAAGAGTTTGTAAAACGTTATTTTCCAATAAAAAATGAAGTTGTACTTGCTGTGAATGAAAGAAATATTCCTGCACAAAATTTATATGCAAAAGTCGGCTTCCAAGATAAAGGTTTTAGAAGAATGGGACCAATTGGCCAACAAATAATAATGCATTTACCTATAATGAAATAATGAGATAGAAAACTTACTCTTGAATATTCGTGTAGTAGGTTTTTTTATTTTAACAATATATAATATATGTATATAAAATGAAACAGAAATGAAGGATATAAAAAATGAATCAAGATAGACAATGGAATATTGTTGGGGGAAGAGTGATTAAAACTGGGATTGCAGTTTTTCTTACAGTGTTAGTTTGTAAATTTTTTAACATCCCAACTATTTTTGCTGTAATAACAGCAATTGTTACAATTGAACCAACTGCAACAGACTCAATAAAAAAAGGGTTTATTCGCTTTCCGGCCTCAACAATTGGATCGGCATATGCCATGACTTTCACATTTTTCCTAGGCCATCAAGCAATTTCTTATGCATTAGCTGCGATGTTTACGATTGTTACATGTCAAAAACTAAGGTTACATGCGGGAACATTAGTCGCGACTTTAACTGCTGTAGCTATGATTCCAATTACGGCAGATCATTATTTTACTGCATTTTTAATTCGTTTAGCTACTACATCTACTGGTATTATAGTATCTACTTTAGTGAATTTTTTCATTTTCCCACCACACTACACGAAAACGATTTTTGGATGTACAGAGGATCTATTTGCTAAAACAGCAAATATTATGGAAGAATGGATTACTGCATTACTTGCAGGAAAAGGTATGAAAAAGGAGACAGCTCAGGATCTATCTAAATTGACTTTATTATTGCATAAGGCGATACAATTTGTTCAATATGAGCAGAAAGATTGGAAGTATCATCACCATACAAAGAAGGAAATGAAAAGCTTTTTACTTGTACAAAAGCAATTGCATTTATTACAGCAAATCATTTACCATATAGATAATTTAGCTCGAGTGTCAATTGAGACCTGTGACTGGTCACAAAGTGAAAGGGAAATATTACAACAAACAACTTATTCTATAATTGCTATATTGAGAAACCGTTGTAATGAAATTGATGAGGAACATTTTAAACTTATTGCTGAATTAGACAAGCAATTTTGGAGTTATAAAAATGATTTAAAAGATTATAAACCAGATCATTATCATCACCATTTTTCAAGTGAATCTATTATTTTATTTGAGGTATTATCTATTCATGATATGTTAGAAGAATTAAAACAAATATCCGAGAAATATGAGTGGGAAAATCAATTCAGTTGATAAATTCATTTTATTGTGGGGGAATAATATGACAATTTATGTTGCACTACTAAGAGGAATCAATGTCGGTGGACATAAAGTAATCAAAATGGCTGATTTAAAACGATTGTTTGAATCAATAGAATTAAAACATGTGAAAACATATATACAAAGTGGTAATATCGTGTTCGAATCTGAGGAAGGTATAAACTTTCTAAAGGACCGAATACAATCTGAAATGAAAAATGAATTTGATTTCGATGTTCCAGTCATGCTAAGAACACATGATGAATTTATAAATATTATTAAACAATGTCCGTATGAAGTTCATTCATTGTTAGAAGGGGAAAGTGTTCATGTTGCTTTTTTAGCTAATGTACTTTCTGAAGAAGAGAGTAGTCAATTGCTTACATTTAAAAGTGAACTTGAAGATTGCTATATAGATGAGAAGGTTGCTTATTTGTTTTTCAAAAATAGCATTCGAAATTCTAAATTAATGAACCAGTTTCAGAAGTTACATACACCAGCTACAGTTAGGAATTGGCGGACTGTGAATAAATTAAAAGCAATTGTAGAGAGTATGTAAATATAAAAAGATGAGGTTTTCTACATGTAGAAAACCTCATCTTTTTACTTATATTGTTTTGCAACTATGAGTTCGACAATAGGATAAATAAAGAATGAAGAGCAAATTGCGATGAACAGAGGGAGGTTTTTAACGCCATCTAAATTAGCCCCCATAGAAAATCCTTCGGAGAAGATTAATAAAAGGAACATTATAACTACAAGCACAAAATACGCAATTTTAAAGCTTTTATATGTAATTTGTTGGCCCATTTCATCTTGACTTTCTTCTGATACACCGTGGGGATCTCCCCAAGTAATGTGATTAATTAAATTACTAAGTATTAACGAAATAGCAAAAATCGTACCACCCAAAATAGAACCTTCAGTGATGTATTTATATGTGCCATGTACTATTATTGCAATTAATGCTAAAACAATGATGATAAAAATAGTTTTTTTAGTATTCAATAAATAATTGCCCCCTCGATTGTAAAAAACTCTTTACAAATATAAGTATAAAATTGGAAAAGTATCATGTCAAATACTTTTTACATAAAATATATAAGTATGCAATATTTTGGTTTTATGATAAATAAAAAATTACAATACATTTGAATGTAAAAGAATGGGCTCGCATATATTTGGAAGGGATGTCAGATTAATTTAGGGGGTAGTTATGTCTATACTTTTAAAAGCTGGTGCAGATGCAGGAAACAACGGTTTGAAGTTAATGGTGAAAGGGCAAGACCCTATTTTTATTCCGAGTATTTATTCTTTATATATAGGTGAGCCGACAGGACTCTTAGATGAGGTAGATGTTTCATTATCTGAATTAGAAAACCACATTGATGTGACTATAAGTTCGCCATCGTTAATGCTTAATAATGTACGATACATCGTTGGAGAAAAAGTCATTCAAGATCAATTAAAAGGTACTGAGGTAGAGAAGAAATCAAATAAGTCAACGGATGAGTTAATGGTTATTACAATACTATCAGGTTTGGCGGTAAGCGCTATGCGTCAAAGTCCAACTTCTAGCCATATTAATATTCGTTATGATTTATCTGTCGCTCTTCCTATGCAGCTTATTACACAAGAAATAGCTGCTGAAAATGCAAAACGTTATATGGGAAATCATAAGGTAATTTTCCATTATCCGAACGGACGCGATGTGACAATTAATGTTTCAATTGAGTATTGTAAATGCCTGCCTGAGGGCGCATCTGGGACGTGGGGCATTGTATACGATGAAGAAGGAAATGTTGTGAAACATAAAATAGAATGTGAGCCGAATCAAGTTTCTGAAATTGATTTTGTAGATAAGACTCTACTCTCTTTTGATATTGGTGCAGGGACGACAGAAGAAGTTGTTTCATTAGGGGTAAATTTCCGTCCGCAACTAAGTAAAGGTTTATCTTATGGTGTAAAAGAGACGTTATTACAAATTATCACGAGATGGAACCGAAAGTATCCAACTAAGACGATTGATAGTATTACAGAATTCAATCAAATTTATTTAAATGATAAGCATCCGAGAAATACCTTATTAGTTGAGGAATCACAGCCGGCACTATTAGGTTTAGCAGCTCGTGTTGCAACAGATATTATAAATAAAATTGATGATATGAAAGACGATCCATACGTGTTTATTTATGGCGGTGGTGCAGTAATTATTAAAAACAGTTTAAAAATGATTTTAAAGCAAAAAGGACGACTCAAAAATGTAATCTTTGTAGATAATCCGTTATTTACCAATGCACGAGGATTATTAGTCTATACTTGTTCGCCAAAATATAGAGAGCATAAGCAAAAAGAGTTAGGATTTACAAACTTAACGATAAGTTAGTTGGTGGAAGTATGCGATCTAGGCGATATAAACGTGGTGATCGAGTAAAAATCAATATTCATAAATCGGTATCACCTGAAATGCTTGCGTGGCTGAATAAACAATCAAATCCAACTAATTTCTTCTTTTTTGCTGCGCAGCAACTATTTAAACAAGTAGGAGATATTGACGTTTCTAAAGCTTTACCAAGCAGCCATGTTTTCTCATTATATGTGGAGCCTTCATCCTTATTAAAAGTTGAAGTAAACCCTTTTAAAAACATGACACTAGAAACAAATACATCCACCGAAAATGCAAAAAAAAAATTATGGGAATCTGTTGATCAATTAGATTGTCCATTTTTTTAAACATAGAAAAATATAAGAAGTCCCATCACTATACATACGAATACAGTGATGGGTTTTTGTTTGTAAATAGAAGGGGCACAATACAATTTGTGCCCCTTTTGTTAATTATTTGTTTGTCTAAATTTCAGATGTATGTTTAGAAACAGCAGTAATTATGCTTTCCCAGTCATCTGGATGGTTTTCATGGCCTGCCCCTTTAAGAGTTAATAGTACTGAGTTTGGAATTTCATCAATTAGTGCGAGGCCATGTTCGAATGGGAGTGCTGTATCATCTGTTCCGTGAATAACCAATGTAGGTGCTTGTATGGAGTGAAGTACACCTTCATATGCATCATCACCTTGAAGTAAAGCATGATTAAACATACTTAATAAATTATTTGCGCGTTCTATTTCTTGTTTTACTTGTGTATAAACTCTATTTTCATCAAATATTCGTTCTGATCCACATAATAGACGAGATCCTGAAACTAAATACTCTGCCACATCGTTTTTATTTGTCCAATCTATACTTGTGCCATTTACATGATGTGTTAAAATTCTTTCATCCATTGGAGGTAAATCGCGAGTATTGTCATCAGATCCTATTACACTAGTCGCTAGTAAAGTTAGCGTCAAAATTCTTTCGGGATGTTTTATAGCGGCAATTTGAGCAATCATACCACCTAATGACATACCAAATAGGTGAGCTTTATCAATATGATAAGCATCTAGTACTCCAATTGCATCTTCAGCCATATCTGTTACTGTATAATTGGAAGTTCTAGGTTCGTAGGCAACAGAGCGTCCAACATCACGGTTATCAAAGCGAATAACAAATTTCCCCGTACTAGCCAACAGCTCACAAAACTCTTCGTCCCAATAAACCATGGAACATGTAGCGCCCATAATTAATAAAATAGCAGGGTTCTTAGGGTTCCCAAAGCTTTCTGTACATATATCAATTCCGTTTATTTTAAATATCTTTTCACTCATATAGTTAGCCTCATTTCTTTTGAATTTAATTAATAAAACAGTTTTGGATGATTCTAAGATGTGTGTAAGATTTGTTTTGAAATTCATCCAGTATTAACGAGCAGTAGGAGCCCAATTGGTGAGGGCTGATTAAAGTTTCACTTTATAATGCTTCTTGCATAATTACCCCCAAAAATAATTATATGGTAATTCAAGACAAAAAAATTTGAGAAATAATTGTATGTTATTAAAATAAACAGCAAGGAGGAGAGTAAATGAAAGCAATTGTTATTGATCAATATGGTAGTGTTGAAGAATTAAAAGAAAGACAAGTTTTAAAACCGGTTGTTAAGAATAATGAGGTATTAATACGTATTCATGCAACATCTGTTAATCCAGTTGATTGGAAAATAAGAAAAGGTGACTTACAAGAACAGTTACGCTTTTCATTTCCAATCACTTTAGGATTAGATGTAGCTGGAGTTATTGAAGAAGTTGGAGAAGATGTAGAGTGTTTCAATATAGGAGATAAAGTGTTTACGAAACCTGAAAATATAGGAAGCGGCTCTTATGCTGAATTCATTGCAGTACAATTAGATTTAGTATCACATATGCCTAATAATATTAGTTACGAAGAAGCAGCTTCTATTCCTCTTGCAGGACTTACAGCGTGGCAAAGTCTTGTAGATTACGCAAAAATAAAAGAAAATGATCGTGTATTCATTCATGCTGGAGCTGGTGGCGTTGGAAGTTTGGCAATCCAAATCGCAAAATCATTTGGAGCTTTTGTTGCCACGACTGCTAGTAGTAAAAATAAAGAATTTTTACAGTCTTTAGGAGCGGATCTCGTTATTGATTATAAAAAAGATAAATTTGAAGAACTAGTATCAGATTTTGATATTGTGTTAGATACAATAGGTGGCGAAGTGCAAGAAAAAAGTTTTCGAATTATTAAACCTGGTGGTGTTCTAGTTTCCATTGTTCATGAACCACTACAAAAAGTAGAAGGAATAAAATCAGGATTTTTATGGCTAAAACCAAATGGAAAACAATTAGAAGAATTATCAGCTTTAATTGTAAACGGAAAAATCAAACCAATCATAAGTAAAGTGGTGCCATTTAATGAAGCGGGAGTTCAAGAAGCTCATATTTTGAGTGAAGGACAACATGTTAGAGGAAAGATTATAGTTAAAGTGGAATGATAATAAAGATTACAGCTTATAGAGTAACTAGATTTGAATAACGAAAAAGCTCAACAATAAATAATAGCCCATACTACACATTGTCATTTTCGGGTATTATTTATTGTTGGCTATTGTGTTATTACTTCTAACAAATACTGTTTCGTATTGTATCATGTAATTTCTCTAATCCAATTGCCATATCTTTCTCGTTTAACATTGAATAGCTAATTCTTAATTGGTTATCATTTGTTTCGTAGTTTAATAGACAAGCTGTTCCTGGTAAAAAAGAGACATCTACTTCATTTGCTTTTTGTAATAAGGTAAAGGGATCTATCCAATCAGGCAGTGTCACCCATAAATTAAAACCGCCATTTGGTATCTCAAAGTTTAGTCCTTTTAATGGCGATAATATATCAATTGTTAAATCACGTCTCATTTGTAAAGCTGTACGTAATTTTTCTAAATGATTTTTCATACGTTCCGCACGTAAGAAAGGTAGAAGTGCCTTCTGTGTTAATAAAGGACTACCGATATCCATGGAACCTTTCACTGCATATAGCCATTCAAAAATAGGACCATCGGCAAAAAGTACTGCGATACGGAGTCCTGGTGCTAACGTTTTACTAAATCCTTTTATATATATCACGTGGCCATCCTTATCAAAACTTTTGATTGGTGGTGGGACTATAGCACCTTCAAAATATATTTCTCCGAAAGAATCATCTTCAATGATAAAAAATTGATATAGCTCCGCTAGTTCTATAAGTTCCATTCTTCGTTCTTTACTCATTACTGTACCTGTCGGGTTCTGGAAGGTGGGATTTGTATACAATAAAACAGGATTTTTACTTTGACAAATATCATCAATTAAGTCGGAGCGAACTCCATGATTATCAAGAGAAATAGGAATGATTTGAACACCTTTATTGATGAAAACGTCAAGCGCAGCACTGTAACATGGACTTTCTACTAATACGATATCTCCAGGTTTTAATAATGTTTGAGCAATTAAATCAATTCCTTGTTGTGCTCCGCTTGTAATTAATAATTGAGATGGGTCCGTCACTAATTTCTGGTGTTCATTTAAGTAATTTGCTATTTCAACTCGCAGTTCATAATCGCCTTGAACTGGCCCATAAGTTGCTAACAACATCGGATTTTTATCTAGCAATTTATGCATTTCGTCTGCCAAAAATGGATTTGGTAACAGACGAGGATACAGAATTGCTTGTGAAAAATCATAATATTTACGGTGCTTATTCATTGCATATTGAGAACGCATAACATTAATAGATCTTGATTGTTGCCATTTATACGGTATCGGTTTGAAATCTTTCTTTACACGTTTATATATGTAAGCACCTTTTCCTTGTTCGATGCGTATATACCCTTTCGTTTCTAACTGTTTATACGCTTTACGAACAGTTAATACATTGATTTGTAAATCTGTGGCCATACAACGTAAAGAAGGAAGGGATTCACCATGTGAAAGCATACCACTTTGTACTCTTTCAACAATTTGCATATATATTTGCTTGTAATACGGTATGTTTGATTCTTTACGCAATACAATCTTCATAGGTTCACCTATTTTTCTTTTTAATTTAATTAAAGCGAAAAATATATAGGGAATCAACTACAACTTGAAGTAACTGTTATATGTACCGATACACTGTTATACACCATACCCTCTATACTCATTTTAAGAGTAAAAAGGAGGAAGAAAAATGGTCATTTTTAATTACATTTTAGTATGTATTATTTTCGGGACAACATTTTTAACGATAAAAATTGGGATTGAAGCAGGGGCGCCACCGTTGTTTTCAGCAGGAATTCGCTTCTTTTTAGCGGGTATAATCCTTATGATTCTTTTTAAATTAAAGCGAAAAGAAATTATGCCACATATATTTTCAAAACGTATTATGTATGCTGGATTTTGTTTAACATTTATGACATTCGCAAGTTTATATTGGTCAGAACAATATATTTCTTCGGGATTAGCTGCTGTTCTTTCTGCTACGGGACCAATGATGATTTTATTAATACAAGCAAAGAGGAATAGGGAGAAATTACAAAAGGAACAACTCGTTGCTTTAGTTATCGCACTAATAGGTGTTATATTTGTTTCTTTACCAGGAATGCATCAACAAGTAAGTTTCATATGGAGTATTGCTTGTATTGTTTTAGTTATAGGTGAGTTATTTTACGGAATAGGCTCTATTCGTTCGAAAGAAATACTTTCAGATTTATCAAATGTATCACCATTTCTTATTAATGGTATTCAAATGTTTTATGGAGGGATTTTACTACTAATCGCATCTATTATTGTAGAACAACCAAATGTAAGTGTATTAACTTCATGGAGTGTACAATGGCCTATTTTATATCTCATATTTATCGGATCAATCGGTGGACACGGATTATATTACTGGCTCTTATCAAAAACAAATCCAGTATTTCCATCGACGTGGTTATATGTATCACCATTAATTGCAATAATTGTGGGATATATCATTTTAGGAGAACCTTTAAATCCTACAATGGGAATGGGGGCTTGTTTTATATTGATAGGTGTATTCTTGACCAATCGTTCAACACTACGGACTTATTTCAAAAAAGGGCGGTTATTAGAGAAGGAGATGTAGTTTAATAAAGCAACAGCCCTGTATATTACAGGACTGATACAATAAAAAACACAGTTGGAAAAATAACCAACTGTGTTTTTTATAATTAATTCACTTTTTTAATAAAACCTTTATAATGACGTTTTACAAGCTGGCTTTCTAACGTCTTCATAGTTTCTAGTGCTACACCGACAATGATAAGTAAGCTTGTACCACCAATTTGGGCAGAAGGTGGTAACGTAGCAATTTTCGTGAATACGAGCGGTAATATAGAAATTGCACCTAAGAAAATTGCACCGATAAATGTTAAACGGTATAAAATTTTAGTTACATATTGTTCAGTTGCTTTACCAGGACGAATACCAGGAACATATCCATTTTGCTTTTTCAAATTCTCAGCCATTTGTTCAGGATTTACTTGAATAAATGCGTAGAAGTATGTGAAAGCAACGATAAGACCGACATAAAGTGTCATTCCAATTGGATGTGCGAAATCAAGATTTGCAACTAACCATTTTGATATGCTTGAATCAGGGAAGAGCTGCGCAATTGTACGCGGCGTCATTAAAAATGCAGAAGCAAAGATAACTGGTATAACACCAGCACTATTTACTTTAAGAGGTAAATGAGTGTTTTTTGCTCCTTGATATTGATTGTTTCCTGAAACAGCTTTTGCATATTGTATCGGTATTTTACGTACAGCTTGTTGAATGTAAATAACGCCAACAACTATCGCTAAAATTACGAGTCCAATTAAAACAATTTTTATTATGTGCATGAATAGCTGATCGCCAGCATTTTGGAATTGTTGTAAATAAATTTGATTTGCAACATTTGGAATCGCGGCAACGAGACCTGCGAAGATAATCATCGAAATACCATTACCAACTCCGTTAGCGGTAATTTGTTCGCCTAACCAAAGTAAAAATGCAGTACCTGCAGTTAAAACTGTCGCAATAAATAAGTATGTAGTCCAGCTTTGATCTGTTATTAATTGTCCACCAGCTATATTATTAAAGCCATACGACATTCCGATGGCCTGTATGAATGCGAGAATGATTGTAAAGTATCGAGTGAATTGAGCTGATTTCTTACGGCCCATTTCTCCTTGCTTTGCCCATTCCGAAAATTTAGGTATAACATCCATTTGAAGTAATTGTACTATGATAGAAGCTGTAATATATGGTGTAATACCTACAGCAAAGATTGAGAAGTGTTGCAGTGCTCCTCCACCAAATACGTTTAACATACCTAGAACGTTAGCTTGATCTTGTACTTTTAATACCTCTGCGTTAGTATGAGGAACTGGAATAAACGTGCCAATTCGAAAAACGATTAACATCGCTAGTGTAAAAAGGATTTTCCTTCTTATCTCAGCTACTCTCATGAAATTTGAAATCGTACGAAACATTATGTCGCCTCCTATATTTTTATCAGTAAAAAACTGATTATTATACCCTATGAAGTAACCACAAACCTCCTTCCGCACTAAATTCATTTGACAAATGGATTTTCATACACTTTGTAGTTTTCACGGATATAAAAATATAAGGTGTTATATAAGGGACCTATACACTTTTCGTAATCATTCAATACCCATAATATATCGAATAAATTCACAAATGTACATACATACGCATGAAAAATGAATAAATAGGGTCATTTTTTACATTTATTTAATGATAAATTGATAGGACATTATTATTCACGATTGTTATACATGTTATAAAAATAAAGGCGAGCCATTATGATTTATAGCTTATATTCATTCAAATGTGTCAGCTAATAGTGTCTCCCAATCTTTAAATGATAATTTATTAGTTATATGTTTTAGTGCATTAGGTACAACAATATGACAAATAAGTTCTAAGCTATTACCATCTGGATCAATAAAATAAACAGATGCATTACCTTGATGTGGACGGACAAAGGGTTCAATAGATTCATTACTTCCAAACGGAACGGTTTTAATTTGAAGTGAGTGTAACCAATGTAATGATTCTTTTAAATCCTCATATGAAACTCTAAATGCAATATGACGTAAAGAAGGATGATATTTTATTTCCTTACAATTAATATATCGATTTAAAAAGAATTTAAAATCAAATAAAAGTATGAAAGTACATACTACTTTAGTAGTAGTAATCAATTATATTACAATTAAAATTTATCCCCCGCTGATTAAAGGTTCACTTTATGTGATTAGAAAATTCTTTTTATTTAAGAAGGAATAAATATTAAAGAAAGCTAAATAAACAGTGTACGTATTTATAGGGGAGAAGATGTAAATGAAAGTTGTTATAAAAAAATTACCACCATTAGAAGTAGCGTATATAAGACGAACTGGTAGCTACTTTGAACCGCAAAATCACTGGGGAAAGTTACTGAACTGGTCAATTGAAAATAACCTTTATCCACCAGAGCAATCATTTATCGGAATATCATTAGATAATCCTGAACTTGTTGCAAGTCATAAGTGCCGGCATGATGCATGTGTTACGATTCCTGAAAACTTCGATAAAGAAAAGTATCAGGATGTGCAATTTAAAAGATTAGATGGAGGTACATATGGTCTATACCAGTTCTATGGTGAACCTCATAAATTAAGTGAAGCGTATCAATACATGTATGCAGAGTGGCTACCAAATAGTGAGTATGATGCAGATTATGATAGAGATAATTTAGAGTTTTGCTTAAATAATGTTCCTGAAGATTTAGAAGGAAAGTTAAAGGTTGATTTATTTGTGGCTTTAAAATGAAATTGGAATAGTAGTGAAAGAAAATCTTTTTTCGAAGATAATATTTCTAGCGTAGGAATTTAAGTATGTAGGTTGCAATGAAAGGAGAATCCACATGGATACATTTGTAAATAACAAGTTTTATGAAACGAGAAATCAATTAGTTGAGGAAATTAATTTGTTGAGTGATGCTCAATTTAATAGGAAACCAGATAAGGATAAATGGAGTATTGCACAAGTTTGTCATCATTTAGTTTTATTAGATGAGAGAATTATAACAGTTATTTCGTCAGGATTAAAAAAGTTAGATAGTACCCAAAATGAGCGTAAAGAAATTCACACTATTTTATTAGATAGAACGAAAAAGTTTATAGCACCAGAAATGATTGAACCAAGTATAGAACCATTTGAAGTGCTGCAAATGGTTGATTTGTTAAACGACTCTAGAAAAGAATTGATGCGTTTTCTGAGTACAATAGAAGATGAATCTAAATTAGTAAAAAAATCAGTGATGCATCCAGCTCTTGGAGAATTATTTCTTGATCAGTGGATAGAATTAATCTATTTGCATGAACAGCGTCATATAGAACAAATCAAAGAGATAAAATTGCTTTGTGAAATTGAAAAGTAAAAATCATTCCCTGTTTATTGATGCGTATTATAAACAGGGGAAACGATTGATTCATATTGATTCAGAAGAAAACAAAAATAGAATGAAATTAGTTGAAAGTAACCAATAAGCTTAAGAAAATATAAAACTATCCGATTTTCTGTATAAGTGTAACCCCGTCTTAAATGAAGAGCGGGGTTATTTTGTTTGAAAGTGTTTTTATTTAGAAGGAAATAAATCAGCAACGAAATTCAAAAAATTAATCATCATAACATATTGTATATGCACGTTTTAATAAATTGAAATGATAATGAATGATATGTCCTTATTTTGAAAGTACACTTCACACCCTTAAGGAAGGGGTATTCTGTCAGGAAACGATAAAATACAATTCTGTTAGGGGATGTATGCAATTTATTCTCTTTATTTTTGCAACAGAACCACCTTCAAAATTATCTTTTGTAGTTGAAGTTTCCCGAATAATAAGTTACATTTTTAAAGTTCAAACAACTTTACGAAAGTACAAAAAGGGGAGAAATATTATTATTATGAAAAAAATGAAATGGAAGAACTATGTATGTTACTTTGTAATTCTATTACTGCTCGGAACAGCAGTAATAGTCAAACCACCTATCTCTAAGGCTGAGGAATCTGAAGTTAATATTACATTGTTAGGTACTGCAGATATTCATGGCAGATTTATGCCTTGGGATTATGCGCTTGATGGAGCAAATATGAGTGGAAGTTTGACGCAGCTTTATACGGTTATAAAGAAGGTCCGTCAAGAAAATCAAAATACCATATTAGTAGATGCCGGGGATACAATTCAAGGAAACTCAGTAGAATTATTCAACGATAAGCCACAATCGCCAATGATGGTAGCGATGAATACAATGGGATATGACGCCTGGGCATTTGGAAATCATGAATTCAACTTTGGATTAGATACATTGAAAAAAGTTAGTGAGCAATATAAGGGAAAAACGCTAGCAGGAAATATTTATAAGGAAAATGGAGAGCGCTTTCTTCCTGCATATACAATTGTAGAAAAAGGTGGAATTAAAGTTGGGATTATTGGTATGAATACACCAATGATTAGTGATTTTGAAAAAGGGACAGATCACTTAAATGGTTTAGTGGTGAAAAATCCGGTAGAAGAGACGAAAAAGGCAATTAAGGAATTAGAAGGTAAAGTAGATGTAATGGTAGGAGTTATGCATATGGGACTAGAAAATGAGAACGGTATCCCTGGTACTGGTGTACAAGATATTGCAAATGCTTGTCCGGAACTAAGTGCTATTTTTGCGGCTCATATGCATAAACTTGTAAAAAAAGAAGTTGTAAATGGCGTAATTATTACAGAACCAGATAAATATGGAACACATATTTCACGTATTGACCTTACTTTTACAAAGCAAGATGAGAAGTTGGTTTTAAAAGATAAAACTGCTACCGCTATACCTGTAAAAAATGCTGATGGAACAACGATATTATCTGATCCTACACTTGAAGAAACACTAACACCTTTTCACGAATATGCGAGAGGAGATGCAAATGTTGTAGTCGCTCAATTAAAGGGTAGAAATCTTGTTCCTGAAAATGAAATAAAGGGTATCCCAAGTGTTCAGATTCAAGAAACACCTTTATCAGATTTCTTTCATGAAGTCATGCTCTACTACAGTAAAGCAGATGTAGTAGCCCATCAAATTGATAATGATTATGCCCGTTTGGATACAGGTCCTATTAAGAAAAAAGATATTGCGTATAATTACCAATATGCCTTGGGAGAGATTACAGTATATAAGATTTCTGGAAAAGATTTAAAAGACTATATGGAATGGGCAGCAGGATATTTTAACTCATCTCGTGCCGGAGATGTAACCGTTAGCTTTGATAAAACCCGCCGTGCATCTAAATACAGTACGAACGATTTCTTTGGAGGCGTAAAATACGAAATTGACTTAACAAAACCATACGGAAGTAGAATTACAAATTTACGCTCTATTCGTACAAACAAACCAATCAAAATGAGCGATGTTATGACGCTGGGAATGAATGCATACAGAATGGAGGCTCTTCAGGCAAAAGGAGGAGCTTTAGAGGGGCGTAAGTTTGAACAAATTTGGTCATCTAAACAAGAGAATGCATTTGGAGAAACAGGTGGAACCATTCGTAACCTTGCTATTACATATTTAAAAGAGGTAAAGAACGGTGTATACACGCCAAAAGTTATGCGTAATTGGAAAATTACTGGTGTAGATTTACATTCTTCAGAGCATAAGGCTGTAGTTGATCTTGTGAATAAAGGGATTTTAGAAATTCCAAAAACAGAAGACGGAAAATACACAAATATAGCATCTATAAATACGAAAGACTCAATTTCAAAAGAAGAGATTGTAGCACTCGCACAAAAAGCAAATATTAATCCAAATGAGTTTAATCATGCAAAGACAAAAGGTGAATTTTATAAAAAACTTAATAGGATTACTAAAAAAATATAAATTATAAGGTTTCTTATAGTAATTGTTATTTTAATAGTATGAAACCCACTCTTAAAATAGTAAAAAGTGGGTTTTTATGTTGTTATTTAGAGGTAAGTATACTTTTATTACAATGAATATAGATAATTAATAACTAACCAATTGGATGAGCGCCTATAAGGACTCTCTTTTATTCAAATTAATGTACATATGTGTTCCGTTCATTATTTATAATATTGACCACAATTTATGTAATTTTGCATAATGTTACATAAATTGTGTATTTTCTCTTTTTTCCGACAGAAATAGACAGTATACTTTGTACAAGCTTTCTATTTCAAAAATTATACGAGGTGAAATAATGAAAAACAAAAAGACATTAACTAAGGTAGCATTAACAACTGGATTAGCTTTAACAGCTGTGGCACCATATGGGGTAGGTCATGCAGAGGAAACAGATCAACTACAAGTTCAAATTCAGGAAGAATCGTTCCGTTCGGGTGAACTGACACAACCGTCACAAAAGACACCAGAAAATATAGTAAAGGATGCACTTAAGGAGAAAACAGAGCAAGCTCTCTCCCAAAAACAAGTCAATGGAGAAGCAGGAGTAGATTATAAAGTCCTTCAAAAACGTGGTTCGTATGATGGAACTACACTTGTACGTATGCAGCAAACATACGAAGGAAAAGAAGTATATGGTCATCAATTAACTGCACACGTAGATAATAATGGTGTTATTAAAAGTGTTTCAGGTGATAGCGCGCAAAATCTAAAACAAGAAGAATTGAAAAAACCTATTAATCTGTCAAAAGATGAAGCAAAACAATTTATTTATACGAAGTACGGGAACGATATCAAGTTTATTACTGAGCCAGAAGTTAAAGAGGTTATTTTTGTTGATGAAAATAATGGACAAGCTAAAAATGCATACCAAGTTACCTTTGAAGCTGCAACACCAAACTATGTTTCTGGTACTTATTTAGTAAATGCACAAAATGGTGATATGTTAAAAAATATGGTACAAGAATCTAACTTAAAAGCTAGTGACAAACTAGTTGGAGCTTTAAAGAAAAGTAAACAAAGCAGTCTTACATCATTAACTGGAACAGGAAAAGATGATTTAGGTATTTCTCGTTCATTTGGTATCTCTAAACAAAGTAATGGCAAATATGCTCTTGCTGATTATACAAGAGGGCAAGGAATTGAAACATATGATGTGAATTACAGAGATATTACTAAAGAAGAAAGCTATTATCCTGGTACATTAGCGACTAGTACTTCGGCAACATTTAACGATCCAAAAGCAGTAAGTGCTCATTACTTAGCAACAAAAGTATTTGATTTTTATAAAGATAAATACAAACGTAATAGCTTTGATAATAAGGGACAAAAGGTAGTTTCAGTTGTACATGCTTGGGATTCTGAAGAGACGAATGATCCGAAAAATTGGCAGAATGCATTAAGTGCTAATAATGGAAGTATGCTTGTATATGGGGATCCTATTGTTAAAGCATATGACGTAGCTGGACATGAATTTACACATGCTGTTACTTCTAGTGAATCTAATCTTGAATATTACGGTGAATCCGGTGCGATTAATGAGGCGCTATCTGATATTATGGGAACATCTATTGAGAAATACGTAAATAATGGAAACTTTAATTGGACAATGGGAGAACAAACGGGATCTGTTTTCCGTGATATGGAAAACCCAGCTTCTGTTCCATCTTCACTCGGAGTACCTTATCCAGATGATTACAGTGAATTTAACGATTTTAATGGATGGGATCAAGGCGGTGTTCATTTTAATTCAAGTATTATTAATAAAGTTGCGTATCTCATTGCAAAAGGCGGAACTCATAACGGAGTAACTGTTAAAGGAATTGGTGAAGATAAAATGTTTGATATTTTCTATTATGCAAATACTGATGAGTTAAACATGACTTCTAATTTCAAAGAATTGAAATCAGCATGTATTCGAGTGGCAACTAATAAATATGGGGCGAATACAGCTGAAGTTCAAGCAGTTCAAAAGGCATTTGATGCAGCAAAAATTAAGTAATTTAGAATTATAGTTCTCATTCATATATTAATACATTATGAAAAAAGCTAATATCATTTTAAGGATATTAGCTTTTTTACGTAGCGATGTATTGTTGAAAATAAACTGACTAAGCAATAATTAGGCGCGTTATCTGTAAGAAGTTGCGACAAATAAATAAGGTTTAAAGTATATAAAAACAGAAAATTAATAATATATTGACCTCTTGATAGAAAGTCTATAAAATGAAAACGATAACAAACGATTGCTTTAAAATGATTTCCCTGACCTTTTAGCATTTACAAATATATGAGGGCATACACAAATCTATTTTTTTAAGTATTTATGCAAACGCTTTCGTATTAAAAGGTCATTGAAATACATACGTGAAAATAGCCAATATGGAGGTGAAGCAAAAGAGATTTCTAGATTAATTTAAGCAGTGTTATTCAGTGTAAGCATAATAAATCGCTAGTAATATTTGAAGAAAGGGTGTATGTGGTGCAAATTATAAAAAGATTAATTAACAAAACAGTTTTATTACTTACTTTAATCGTTATGTTATCATCTGTTTTCTCCTTTCAGGGTGTGAAGGCAGTTTCAAATTCGAAAACAACTGAAGTTATCATTCATTACAAAGAGAAGCTTGGAAATACAAAAGACTGGAATCTTTGGTTATGGGGAGAAAATGCAAATGGTACATCTTATGAATTTACTGGTGAAGATGAATTTGGAAAATACGCTAAGATAAAAATAGACGGTGACTATAATCGTGTAGGATTTATAGTTCGAACAAATGAATGGGAAAAAGATGGTGGGGATCGTTGGATTGAAAATATAAAGGGCGGTCGTGCTGAAGTATGGATTCTTTCGGGCGATGAAAAAGTATATAAATCTAAGCCTTCTTCAGATCTCTCAATTCAAAAAGCAACTATTGATAGTTTCCATGAAATTACCGTAACGACTAATGTCCCGTTTCATATTAGGGAAAAGAAAATTGAAATTGAAGGCATTAAAATTAAAAATATTAGTCCTTATGATATAAATAGTGGAGATATTACTAATAAGGTCAAAATAATTACGGAACAGAAAATTGATTTAAAACAAACATACAAAGTTAAAATAGAAAACTTAGCTGATACGAATACTGAAATTGGTAAAGTCATTCGTAGCGAGGAATTTGATAATTTATTTTATTATAGTGGTAACGATTTAGGGAATACATATACCGCGCAACATACAAAGTTCCGTTTATGGGCTCCTACTGCAAGCGAAGCGAAGTTAGTTACATATAAAAACTGGAACGATAAAATAGGTGCTGAAATAAACATGCAACAAGGTGAAAAGGGAACTTGGACAGCAGAACTAAAGGGGAATCAAAAAGGGCTCTTTTATACGTATAAGGTCAAAATTGGTGATACATGGACTGAAGCGGTTGATCCATATGTGCGTGCTGCTTCTGTAATTGGAGATAAAGGTGCAGTCGTTAATTTAGAAGAAACAAATCCGAAAAAATGGAAAGCAAACAAAAAGCCAAAATTTAAAAATCCGGAAGATGCTATTATTTATGAGTTACATGTACGCGATCTTTCCATCCAACCTGAAAGTAGTATTAAACAGAAAGGGAAGTATTTAGGTGTAACAGAAAAAGGAACAAAAGGGCCAGAAGGTGTAAAAACAGGACTTGATCATATAAAGGATCTAGGTGTTACTCACGTTCAGTTTTTACCGATATTTGATTATGCTTCTGTAAATGAAGAGACTTTAAATGAACCGCAATATAACTGGGGATATGATCCTAAAAATTTCAACGTTCCAGAAGGCTCCTATTCTACAAATCCTTATGAGCCGACTGTGCGAATAACTGAATTGAAGCAAATGGTTCAAACACTACATGATAATAATCTTCGAGTAGTGATGGATGTAGTATATAACCATATGTATAACGCTGCTGAATCTAATTTCCATAAGTTAGTTCCAGGTTATTATTATCGTTACAATGAAGATGGAACATTTGCAAATGGAACTGGAGTAGGAAATGATACTGCTTCAGAAAGAAAAATGATGAGGAAATTTATGATAGATTCCGTCACATATTGGGCAAAAGAATACAATTTAGATGGATTCCGTTTTGATTTAATGGGTATTCATGATTATGAAACGATGAATGAAATACGTAAAGCTGTTAATCAAATTGACCCTTCTATTATACTGCATGGAGAAGGATGGGATTTAAATACACCTCTTGCAGCTGAGCTGAAAGCAAATCAAAAAAATGCAGAGAAAATGAAAGGGATTGCTCATTTTAACGATAATATACGTGATGGGTTGAAAGGTAGTGTATTTGAGGAAAAGGAAAATGGTTTTATAAATGGAAAGGAAAACATGGAAGATCGTATTAAAAAAGGTATTACGGCAGGTATTGACTACGATACAAATTCGTCTACCTATCAAGATCCGGAACAGGTATTAACTTATGTGGAAGCACATGACAATCATACATTATGGGATAAACTTGAGTTAACTAATTCAGGTGACAGTGAAGAAGTGCGAAAACAAATGCACAAATTGTCTTCTTCAATTTTATTAACATCACAAGGAGTTCCATTTTTACATGCAGGGCAAGAGTTTATGCGGACGAAATACGGTGATCATAATAGTTACAAATCTCCAGATTCAATTAACCAGATGGATTGGCTGCGCCGTGCAACGTTTAATAATGAAGTAGATTATATGAAGGGTTTAATAGAATTACGCAAAAAGTACTCAGCTTTTCGAATGACATCTGCAGAGCAAATAAAAACACACGTATCATTTATTGATGCTCCGAAAAATACTGTAGCTTATACAATAGAGGGGAATAAAAATGAATACTTTACAGTGGCTCACAATGCAAATAGAGAAGCTGTTGAAATAACACTTCCATCGAAAGGGCCTTGGAAAGTACTAGTAGACAGCAAGCAGGCGGGAAGTAAACCACTTTATGTTGTCCATGACAATAAAATTAAAGTTCCTGCATTAAGTTCATTTGTCTTAAAAACAGAGAAACCGATTAAATAAAAGCGAAGAATGTGGAAATAAATACTGCATTGAGCAAATTTAACAAGGATTGCAAATAAAAAAAGCGAAGTGAAGATTATTCTCACTTCGTTTTTAAAGTTAATGTAATATAATTTCACATACTGTAATTATATTACAATTTAATAAAAGAAATAAGCAATAGATTATTTCTTTTGTGGCAGTAGGAGAAGAAGATATCTTTGAGTTTATTTATAAAATTACCTGAAATACATTCGTAATTCAGATAATGTTTATTATATATTCGAACATATAACGAACTAGATGTTCGAGTTGTATTAATTCCTACAAATCGTTTAAAAATAACAAAGGCGTAAAAAGTATATGGAATTAAAATAGAGAAAAGACACCATTCAAGGTGTCTTTTCTCTATTTTGAATATGAAATGTAAGTAACTCGATTGTATGTAATAGTATGTGATATTTTCACACTAACTGATTAAGAAAAATTTAAAACTCTTTTCTTAATCTATTTGTAATAAATTACATCATAAAATTTTATCGATATAATAAATAAAACTTTCTCAACATTATTTGATTTAATAACTATATTCAACCGCTCTCCAATCCATTACAATAATTTCACATTGGAAATACATGAATATTCTCAATGTTATAAATGGTTTATACCTTATAGGATTACTATGGGAAAGGATGTGAAGTATCCAAAAAGAAATCATTTTTTATGATGAAATAAAAAATTTTAATGAAGAAAAAGTTATTTCATTATTTTCAAGTTTCGTTAAAGTGCATGTATTTATAATCACTATGAGACAAGGAGCAGAATCCGAAAAAATTTTTGTAAATTAGAAAATTGCATTTCAAAAATAAGTTAAACGTTTATGGAGGGTTATATGAGCGAGAAAATTTATTACTGGTCTCCGATTAAGCATTGGGAGAAGTTGCATAATGAAGTTTTGATAGGGGAAATGAGATTTACAGGTATTCTGTCTGAGTGGTTTCCAGATTTTTATTTTATGGCTCAAAAAGGTGTGAAAATTAGTGAACTAGTAGAGCGCTTTTCGTTAGGAAATGTAGCAGAGACACAAAAAAACATAGAGCTTATGATAAAAAATCGTGTGTTAGTAAGTAACATATTACACCCAAGAGAAGTATTTTCTTCACAAGAAAAGATTTTTCCAAATCCATATAGCAACCAGATTCGCTTTTCTAAAGAAAAGTTAGATAAGTATATGAGTGAACAATTAAATCGCACGCACGTTACTGCACGGTCGACCGAAATTCAACTTGAAACAACAAATGAGCTACCTACTATAATTAAGGAACGTAGATCTTGTCGTCAATTTGATACGGAAAAACATATTAGTTTTTCGGAATTTTCCCAATTCTTATCAACTCTAAAACAGGTTAAGGAAGAAAAAATATACTATCATTACGCAAGTGCAGGCGGGCTCTATCCCATTGATATCTTTGTTTATGTAAAACCAAAACGTATAGAGGGTATGAAAGCTGGATTTTATTATTATAACCCATCAAAAAATAGTCTTGTGATTGTAAACAGCATTGATCAAGTAATCAAAAGTGATCATGAGTTAATTAATCAGGATTTATTTACTCAATCTGCCTTCTCAGTTTATTTGGTTTATAATGCGAACGCTTCCATCCCGAAATACGGTTCAGATGGATATTTATTTGCTTGTATTGAGTCAGGCATTATCACTGCTACCTTAAATATGGTTGCTGAAACATTAAATTTAGGGGTTTGTTCAGTTGGTCATATGAAATTTGAAGATATTCAGCAATTTTTATGTTTGGATAATCATCAAGTGTTTCTCCATGGGCTTGAAGTTGGCTTAAAAATTAACGAGTAGAAGAAATGAATATTAGGGGGATAAAGATAAAAATGCACATTAAAGATCGAAGTTCAATTCATGAAAATAAAGAAGTAGAAGCGTTTTGGAAGGAGCAATTATCTTCCGAGATTCTCGATTTTTCTGTATTTAAATTTAATAGCGATTACCAACTAAATAAAGAAACACCTTGTGAGTACGTTCAAGTCATAGTGAATGTAGAATTTAGTAAAAGTATACAAAAAATAAATAAGTCTCAAGATTTATTATTATTTAGCTGGTTTCAAGCCGCTTTAAGGGTTTGTTTGGCACATTATACAGATCAAGAAAGAATTACTATTGGTATTCCTATAATTGAAAAGAATCTTGAACAAAGTGAGAATCTTAATAAGTTGATTCCTTTAGGAAGTGAAATCCATCCGCATCACACCTTTAAACAATTAGTAAATGAGATTGAACAAACGACTTTATTCGGGTATGAAAATCAGGAGTATCCGCTCTCTGAATTATTAGTTAAACACAATTTAACTCCTTTTCAAATTGTAATCGGGATGGAAGGATTACATAATGAAAATTCGCTAGAAGAATACGCAGAGAATAATTTAGCCCTATGGATACGAAGAAAATGGAATGAAATACATAATGAATTTGAATTTCAAATTTCTTGTAAGTCCCGTTCATTCTCTTCTTTGCAACAGTTTGCCAATTCGTATTGTTATGTTTTAAAGCAAGTTTCACAAAATCCGAATTTGGCATTGAAAGATATTTGTATTATTGCAGAAGAAGAAAAAGAGTTGTTAGAAGGATTGAATACTTTTCAAACGGGCATAGACTTGTTTCAATCATTTCAAGATTTGTTTGAAGCGCAAGTATTAAAAACTCCAGATCAAATTGCTGTTGTTTGTAATGATCAATCTTTGACATATAGAGAATTGAATAAGAAAGCGAATCAATTGGCTTCTATTCTTCAAAGTAAAGGTGTTTCAAAAGAAAGTATTATTGGCGTTATGGTAGATCGGTCATTAGAAATGATTATTGGTATGATGGGGATTTTAAAAGCAGGAGCAGCGTATTTACCAATCGACCCTAACTACCCAACTGAACGAATTGAATATATGTTACAAGATAGTCAAGCAAAATATTTACTTAGTAAGCGAACAGAGGAAGTATTGCCGCAATTTGCGGGTGAAGTACTGTATCTTGATAAAGAATATCTTTTCCAAGGTGAAGAAAGTAATTTAGTACGAGAACATAATCCTAATGATTTGGCTTATGTTATTTACACATCAGGATCGACAGGAAATCCAAAAGGGGTAATGATAGAACAAAAATCGCTAGTTCATTTTTTAAATGTAATGAGAGAAAAAGTAAAAGCTAATCAATCATTCTTGTTTCTTGCTAGTGTATCTTTTGATATTTCCTTGTTAGAAATATGTCTTCCTTTAACGCAAGGTTCAAAAGTAGTAATTGCTACAGAGGAACAGTTTGCAACAAAAGAATTGGCTCATTTGGTCAAAAAACATAAGGTGGATTTATGGGAATCAACGCCATCGCGAATGGAAGTGATTTTGAGTGATCCAGAAGGGGCAAATTTTCTAAAAGATTTAAAATCTATTTTATTAGCAGGAGAAGCATTTTCCATTGATTTGGTTGAAAAAATTCGTTGTATCAGTGAAGCAACAATTTTAAATATTTATGGTCCCACAGAAACAACCATTTGCGCAACAGTAAAAGACTTGAGCACTTCCAAAGAAGTTACGATCGGCAAACCAAATCCGAATTATCATTCCTATATATTGAATAAGTATGGCCAATTAAAACCATTTGGAATTCCCGGTGAACTCTGCATTGCTGGAGTAGCGGTAGCACGAGGGTATCTTGGTAAAAGTAAACTGACAGATGAAAAATTTGTACAGAGTCCTTTTGCGGCAGGGGAAATGATGTATCATACAGGTGATCTCGTTCGTTGGTTGCCTAATGGAGAACTTGAGTATTTAGGTCGAATGGATCATCAAGTGAAAATTCGAGGGTATCGGATTGAATTAAGAGAAATCGAAACTCAATTAAGGGAATATCCAGAAATAAACCAGGCTATCGTTGTTGATCAAGTGTATGGAAATAGGAAATTATTAGCTGCCTACTATGTATCGGATAACAAGGTGTCTTTTGGTGAAATCAGAAAATATTTAAGTGATAAATTACCTGAGTTTATGATTCCTGAAAAAATGATTCAGGTAGAAGAGATTCCATTGAATCCAAATGGAAAAGTGGATAGAAAAAGGTTATTGGATATAACCCAAACGGATTATGTATCAATTCCATACGTTGCCCCGCGCAATGAAATTGAACAAAAATTGGTGCGTGCGTGGGAAAAAGTTATGGAGATTGAGGGAATCGGTATTCATGATAATTTTTTTGCATTAAAAGGAGAATCCATTAAAGCACTTCAGGTAATTAATTTATTAAGAAAAGACTGCTTAAAAATAAGTACAACAGATTTTTTTAAGCACCCTACAATCGCTCAACTGAGTTCTTGTGTAAAGTTAGAGCATAAAGAAGAAAACTTTGAAAGTAAACCAACTCATGTTAAAGATTTGTCTAATCCATTCTCCTTAACAGAAGTTCAGACAGCGTATATGTTAGGAAGGAATTCACAGTTTGAATTAAGTGGTATTTCCCCTCAAACATATTTTGAATATGAAACAGCATTGGATATCAATCGTCTTTCAAAAAGTTTTCAAAAGGTGATCCATCGTCATCCAATGTTGCGAGCTGTAATTTTACCAGAGGGAAAACAGCAAATATTACAAAGCGTTCCTGATTACGAGATTGAAATAGAGAGTCTCATAGATTTAGATGATAGGAATCAACATGCTCGCTTACAAGAAGAGCGTTCTCGAATGACTAACCATGTATTCCCTTTGGGGCAATGGCCTTTGTTTGAATTGAAAGCTTTTCTTTTAAAAGAAGACACGTATTTATTATGTTTTCGATACGATGCTTTGTTAATGGACGGAGCAAGCATGAACATTGTTGGACAGGATTTGTTGCATTATTATTATAAACCAAATCAAAAATTAGAATCTTTATCTTTTGATTTTCAAGATTATATGTTTATCTATGATGAAATGGAACAAAGCGAAGAATATAAAACAGCAAAAGATTATTGGACAAGTAAGCTTCCTGACTTTCCGTTTGCACCTTCTTTGCTGTTAAAAAAGGATCCAGCAGAGATTGCTACTCCTAAATTCCAATCACTTACAAAAATCCTGGATAATAAAAAATGGACAAAGCTAAGAAAGTTAGCACAAGAGAAAGAGGTAACTCCTTCCGCTCTACTTTGTACAATATATGGTGATGTGTTGGCATATTGGAGTAATCAACGTCGATTAGCAATTAACTTGACTGTATTTAACCGTTATCCTGTTCATGATGAAGTAGAACAGATTGTTGGAGATTTCACATCGCTTATTTTATTGGATGTTGATGTAAAACCAGAGCAAACTTTCTTTACTAGAGTAAAAGAAACGCAATCTACTTTATTAGATGGCCTTGAACATCGTCATTACGATGGAGTTAACTTTATTCGAGATTTTACTCGATATCATCAAATGACACCAAAAGCAGTTATGCCAATCGTTTTCACCTCGATGTTAGCAGGTGCAGGTGCTTTCTCTTGGGAACAACTTGGTTCTCTTCGCTATATTCATGCTCGGACTCCACAAGTGTATTTGGATAATGTAGTAATTGAAAAAAATGGTGAGTTATTAATTAGCTGGAATTATGTTGAAGAGTTGTTTGATATTGATGTGATAGAAGCAATGTTTTCCCAATTTGTTGACTTATTGGAACAATTGGTGAAACAAAGCGATATAACATCTTTGCAGATGAAAGAGTCGGATCAAACTTTAATTGAACAATATAATGAAACAACAGAAAAAATACCTTCAACTACTCTGTATCAATTATTTACAGACCAAGTAAAACGTACACCGAATGAAGTAGCGGTGGTATTTGAGCAAAAATGGTTAACATACTCGGAACTTCATAAACGCTCCAATCAAATTGCCCACTTCTTAAAAGAGCAGGGCATTGGTCTTGGTGACAAAGTGGGTCTTTTAGCCAAAAGACGAGTTGACACAATTGTTAATATGCTAGGTATTTTAAAAGCAGGTGCTGCTTATGTTCCGATTGATCCCGATCATCCTTTAGATCGCCAAACATATATTTTAAAAAATAGCTCATGCAAGCTTTTATTAGAACCTAGTCTTTATGAAGAAAATGATTTGTCATTTTATACAACAGAAGACATGCCCGCTATTGCTGGTCCAGAAGATATTGCCTATATTATATACACTTCAGGAAGTACAGGAAAACCAAAAGGAGTAATTATTACTCACCAAGCGGTTACAAATACGATTCAAGACATAAATCAAAAATATGAGGTAAATGAAGATGATCGTATTATTAGTATCTCTTCCATGTGTTTTGACCTATCTGTATACGATATTTTCGGAGCTTTAAGCACAGGTGCAATGTTAGTAATGATTCGTGATCCGAGAGACATGCAAGAATTAATCCGCACTGTCGAACGTAGAGGGATTACAATTTGGAATACAGTGCCTGCAATCATGGATTTGGCATTGGATCAAGTAGGTTCTCATTTTGAACATTCTTCTTTACGTTTAGTTTTACATAGTGGAGATTGGATTCCGCTTTCTTTACCAGAAAAAATAAAACGACATTTTCCGATTGCAGAAGTAGTTTCACTAGGAGGGGCAACAGAAGCATCGATTTGGTCAATTTATTATCCGGTCAAACAGGTGGAATCACATTGGAATAGTATTCCATACGGGATGCCCTTGGCAAACCAAACGTATTATGTGTTGAACTATGAAAAGAAAATGTGCCCTGTTGGTGTAATTGGAGATTTATATATCGGGGGAGTGGGCCTTGCTAAAGGATATTTAAATGATGAAAAGAAAACAAATGAAGCGTTTGTGTCACATCCTGATTTTGGTCTTATATACAAAACAGGAGATTGTGGAAAAATGCATTCTGAGGGATATATTGAATTTTTAGGCCGCCAAGATTACCAAGTAAAAATTCAAGGGTATCGAGTAGAGTTAGAAGAAATCGCTCATTGTCTTCTAACTTATAAACAAGTCGAACATGCTGTCGTAATTGATCAAACAGATGAGAACGGAATAAAATTTTTAGTTGCATATGTGGTAACTGAGCAAAATATTAGTACAACAGAACTACGAAAGCATTTGCGAGATCACTTGCCAGATTACATGATTCCTTCTTATTTTGTTTATTTGGACCAATTACCCTTGACTCCAAACGGTAAATTAGATAGAAAAGCGCTCCCTACTCCCGAGAAACAAACAAATGAAGTATTTATTGCTCCAAAAACTGAAATGGAAAAAATATTAACTAGTATTTGGCAAGAAGTACTCAAAATAGATCAAGTTGGAGTAAATGATCATTTCTTCGCCTTAGGTGGAGATTCGATAAAAGCGATTCAAGTGTCCGTCAGATTGTATCGACAAGGATTTGAGCTTGAACCAAAAAATCTATTTTCATTTCCTATATTAAGGGACATGGTTCAATTTGTTAAAAAGCTAGACCATTTTTCAAGTTCACAAACAAATAATGTAAACATAATGAACGATAATAAAGCTACATTACTAAATATTAAAGATAAACAACTTAATCAACAAACACTTACCAAAATACAAGAAAAAATGCCGGATATAAAAATAGAACGTATTTACCCGTTAGCACCTTTCCAAGAAGTTATTTATGAACATGCTACGAATGAACCTGATACAAATGCATATTTTGAACAAACAATTTGGGCACTTGAGGGGGAGTTGGATATTAAACTCTTTATTCAGTGTTTCCAACAATTAGTTGATCGTCATGATTCTTTAAGAACAATAATTGTGCAAGATGAACAAGCAAAACCTTGGCAAGCTGTTCTATATGATGTTCAAATAAATTCAGAAATAAAAAACTTGATTGAGATGACGAAACAAGAACAGCAAGAATTCCTAGATCAGTGGATGAATGAAAATTTAAGTCAAGGATTTAAAAATGGTGAACTTATGACCCGTCTCTGTATATTCCAACTAGGTAATAACGAGTATAAGGTAATTTGGAGTTCCCATCATCTATTATGTGATGGTTGGAGCGTCAGCATTTTGATAGACGAATTATTCCAGCTCTACGAAACTACAAATGCGGGAACTACGGCGGAGTTACCTATGGTAAAACCTTTTGAAACATTTATAGATTGGACTTTGGCACAAGATCATGAGAAAGCACGTCATTTTTGGCGAGATTATTTATCAGGATACAATCAGAAAATTAGTATTCCTAAAAAGAAAGTCCCATCTAAAAGTGAAGGGTTAAACTTCACTTTTATGGATTTAACATTAGACAAGGATTTGACTGATCAGTTACAGACATTTGTAACTAAAAATAATATAACTATGAATACGGCATTACTAGCTGTATGGGGAATATTGCTTGGCAAATTTAACGGAACGAGAGAAGTAGTATTGCCTAATCTAGTATCAGTCAGACCTCCCGAAGTAGAAGGAATTGAAAATATGTTCGGTCTGTTCACAAATGTTTTGCCTATCCGATTAGCATGGACAGAAACGCAATCTTTTGTGGATTTTCTGCAAAAGGTACAACTAGAGACATTGAAATGTAATGAGTATGCATACTATTCATTTGTTGATATACAAAAGCAAAGTGAATTAAAAACTGAGTTGACTGACCATCTTTGGGTTTTTGAAAACTATCCAACTAATCCAGCAATCTTTTCTTCAAATGAAAACAGACATTTTGCTATCACGGATTACGAAGTTGTTGATGAGCCACATGTAAAGTATGGAATTATGTGCTTCCCTGAAGAAAGACTTACAATAAAGTTTGGATATGATCAAACGGTATATGAAGCAGAGAAAATACAGGAAATATTAAATCACATCCATGGGTTAATCAACACGATTCTTCAAAATCCAATACAGACAATCGATGATTACAAATTATAAAAAATGAAAAGGCGAGCAAGGACTCGCCTTTTTAAATAGAATAGGGGTAAATCAAATGACAAAAAACTTGCAGCTATCAGCCGAAGAGATGCGTCAGTTAGGATATCAAGCGGTTGACTTGATTGTTGATCATATGAATCATTTAAAAAGTAAACCAGTTTCAGAAACGATTGATAGTAATATTTTTAGAGACAAGCTAATTGAAACGATTCCGGAAAACGGATCTAATCCAAAAGAATTACTTCATTTTCTTAATAACAATGTGTTTAATCAAATTACTCATGTGGATCATCCTCATTTTATGGCTTTTGTTCCAGGTCCTAACAATTATGTTGGTGTATTAGCAGATTTTTTAGCAAGTGGGTTTAATGTATTTCCTACAGCTTGGATAGTAGGTGCAGGTGCTGAACAAATTGAATTAACGACAATTAACTGGTTAAAATCAATGCTAGGATTCCCTGATTCAGCTGAGGGCCTATTTGTCAGTGGCGGTTCCATGGCTAATTTGACTGCACTTACTGTAGCGAGACAGGTCAAGCTGAATAATGACATAGAAAATGCGATTGTTTATTTTTCTAACCAAACTCATTTTTCTGTAGATCGAGCACTTAAAGTATTAGGTTTTAAACAGCATCAAATTTGCCGAATTGAGACAGATGAAGATTTAAAAATTTCAGTTAGTACTTTAAGAAAGCAAATAAAAGAAGATCGACTAAAAGGGAAAAAACCATTCTGTGTTATTGCTAATGCAGGGACAACGAATTGCGGAGCGGTTGATTCCCTCAACGAATTGGCTGATCTTTGTAATGATGAAGATATATGGCTACACGTGGATGGAGCTTATGGGGCTGCAGCAATTCTCAGTGAAAAAGGAAGGGAGTTATTAAGTGGAATTCATCGTGCCGATTCTTTAACGTTAGACCCGCACAAATGGCTTTTTCAGCCTTATGATGTTGGTTGTGTACTCATTCGAAATAGCCAATATTTAAGTGAAACATTCCGTATGATCCCAGAGTATATTAAGGATACAGAAACTAATATAGAAGAAAAAGTGAATTTTGGGGAGCGTGGAATTGAACTTTCTCGTAGATTTAGAGCATTAAAGGTATGGCTTTCTTTTAAAGCATTCGGAGTTACAGCTTTTCGTGAGGCAATTGATCATGGCATTATGCTAGCTGAACAAGTTGAAGAGTTTTTAAGGAAAGAAAAAGATTGGGAAGTAGTAACACCCGCCCAATTAGGAATTGTTACTTTTCGTTATATTCCATGTGAGCTAACATCTACAGATACAATTCATGAAATAAACAAAAAATTGGTGGAAGAAATTAATCAAAGAGGATTTGCTATGCTAAGTACTACTAAATTAAAAGAAAAAGTAGTAATTCGACTTTGCTCTATCAACCCAAGGACAACAAAAGAAGAAATACTTCAAATCATGATGAACATAAAAGCATTGGCAGAGGAAATAAACACATCGCCTAAACATCTTATATCTGTTTCTCAACCTTGATATATTAGGCGGATTTTACATATTAATAGCCGATTCTCATTTAGAATCGGCTATTATGTTTAAATGATAACATATATACTATTTATAAGTATTTATCTTGTAATGGGATTAAGCCTCAACCTTGGATACTCGTTTGAAACCAGTCTTTATTGCTTGTACTATTTCGTTCACAGCATAAATAGATACATCGGCATTTGGATTTAACCCTTCAAACCAGTGATAGGCATTTGGATATAAATGAAACTCCACATCAACACCAGCTTGCGCTAGTTTGCTTACATAGGTTAATGTTTCGCTGCGGAATGGATCTAATTGACCAACAAATGTGTAAGTATACGGTAAGTCACTATAATCCTCAGCTCGAGAAGGTGCTGCATAGGCAGGGATTTGATCCGTTCCATACATTTCTCCTAAATACATTTTCCAGCCAGCTTCATTTGCCTTTTGATTCCAAACAAATCCCTCTTTAATTTCATTCGCTGAAGGTGTATCATTTCTGTCATCAATCATTGGATATAGTGGCATTTGTAAACAAATTGAAGGATATTTTCGATCTCGGGCTAATAATGATAATGCTGCTGTTAGTCCACCGCCGGCACTTACTCCTGCAACCCCAATACGATTTGAATCAATGTTTAATGACTTTGCATTATCAGCAATCCATTTTAAAGCTGAATAACAATCCTCAATTGGTGCTGGGTAAGGGTGTTCAGGTGCTAAGCGGTAGTCTACAGATACAACCACACAGCCAGCTTCTTTTGCAAACCTCATACAAGTATCATCGTTATCATCTATAGAACCTAAGATATAACCACCACCATGTATCCATAATAAGACAGGTAAAGATTCATGATTTGATTTTGGACGATAAATTCTTAATGGTAACGGATTATCATCAGGTCCAACAATGACTTTATCTTTTAACGAAAGGGAGTCATCAACAACGGTAGGTGGTCTCATTTGAGCTATCCCTTCTCTGATTGATTGCAAGTTTTCCGGGCGTAAATCGAGATCCGGAAACATCTCTAACCCTTGTAATAATTCTGGATTTACTCTAGTTTTCATTTTAGCACCTCTATTTGTAATTGTTTTCAAATAAATGAAGTGTATTCTAAGTAGTTTAATTGTGAAAGAACACCACAATTAAATTGTAAATTGGATATGTTATAACGGTCAACAGAATATTCAGGAATTAAAACCTTTCTCAAGAAGGACTTTCATGCAATTAATAATACAAGTATTGGATTTAAGAGCAAAGTGGTTTAATGTCGTTGTAATTATGTACATTAGAAAAATTTCTTTTTGAGTCTAGAAAAGGATTAGATTCTTTTCTAGACTCATGAAGAATTATGAAAAGCAAAATTTTATAGATAGTTATCTTAAAAATAAACAAAGAGAGAAGAACTAACCAATGTTCTTCTCTCTTTTTCATATGTAATTAGGGTATCCTTAACTGCAAATACGGATGGTATAGATTAATGGATGAATAATTTCCTTTTAAATTAATAACGGAATACATAAAGATTTTTATATGTAATATTGCATATACAGGGACTACTAGTGAAAATGTTGAGCAATGTTTTTCCATATGGTAAATTAGTTCCTTAGTTATTTATTTTATTTCATTTTCAATCGTGTAAGGCTAGGGGCGAAGATTTACAAAGGTGACTAGTAAAAAATATAACAATATAAGTATAAGATTTTGTACTTAGTAATCTCGCGATTTAAGGCATGACATTGGATAAGTGCGGGGAGTTCAATCGATTTTGAATAAAATCAATAGTATCAGTTGCAATTTTTTTACGTTTAAGAACGATCCCGGCATGCCCACATTTATAAATATATCGTGGAGGTCTTTCCCAAGATTCCCACAAGTAGTCTGTATCCTCAGAATGCACATATAGATCATGCTTACCTGAAATTAATAAAATATTTTCTTTTTTTACTTTTGGCAATGCTTGACTCGGTTCAGTGATTTTCCAATAATCTATTAAATCATCATACGTAACACCATGATGTTCCAAGTCTTCTCTAATAAATTTACCTGGAGTTGTATTCCAAATAGAATAAGAAAGTCGATTTGCATAGAAAATGGATGCTAACACATCAATTTCTTCTTCAACAAGAGAGGTTAAGTTAGTAATAAATCCGCCTAAACTAATTCCTATTAGAATGAGGGGCCCATTTTTATTTGCTTTAATCCATTTAATCAAAGCCCGTAAATCAGCTACCGCTTGTCTAGTTGCTTGTACTGTTCGTTCAATATTTGCACTTACCATGTACTCTCCACTGAATAAGGATTGATCGGGTTTTCTTTCAAAATGATAGGGTAGAGTGAAATAATACATATTCCACTTCAGGCTGGTCATATGGTCATGGAATATTTTTTTTACACGTTCGTTAGAATCCATTCTCCAACCGTGAACAAAGATAACATGAGGTGCATCTTCAGTTTTATGTAAGAATAATTCCCCAGTTACAGAATCGTTGCGTGAATCACCGGATTGAACCGAGCTTTTATAGTTGAATTGCCCAACCATGTATTCATTTTCCTGCTTTGAATGCTTAATGTCAAAATGAATATGTGATGGTTTTACTTTATAAAAAGATTCTATGTCCTTTATATTTAATGAAGTGTTAGAAAGGGAAGTATACTGAAACTCTACACTTCTTTTTTTATGTAAATCATACAAGGCGTACCGATCAATGAGTTTTGAAAAAATCAAATTAACCTCCTCCAAGATACATATTGTTTAAAACATGGACAAAATTTATGTTGTAAATTAATTATAAAATATTCTCTTTTCCTAATAGTAGGTGATAAATTTGTATATCATATTATAAAGCTTGCAATAAAATAAAACTATAAATAAATTATACTAAAATCTAAAAAGCAAGTTAATATTCTTATTCATATAAGAGAATATTAACTTGCTTATTTTCGTATTAAAAGATGCACCTTTTAAAGCGACGTGATTTGTATGAGATACAGTAACTATATTAAAATCCCTATTATAGATATCCAAATAGGTTTCTCTATATTTATTGTATAGAAATTACACAGTAAATATTTTTTGTGCTACATACATTAAATTAATCTTAACCTTTATATAAATTTATTAAACGGAATAACTCCTTACCAATATTCAAAAACGACTGTATTTTTGAATTTGTGTTCTAGCTTTTCTTGAACAGGTAAATGAATAACTACACATAAACTCCTTATATCTCTAGTTAAACTACCGATTAGCTCCATATAAACTCTAGATAACCTATATAGAATACAAGTTATCAAGGAGGTAAGAAAAAATGAATTTTATGAAACGAGCAATTCTTAGTATGAAAAAAAGGATAGGAACATCATTAATTTTGATGGCAGTTTTTCTGATTGTTACAAATTTGGTTCTTTCAGGTTTCACAATCCAAAATGCATCAAAAAAAGCAGCGGATGCTGCAAGAAAAAAACTTGGTGCAGATGTTACTTTAGGTCTTGATTTCGACAAATTAGGTCAAAAAGCTAAGGAAACTGGAGAAATGCCAAATCCGCCGCAGCTCGATGCAAAAGAAACAGATCAATTAGCGAAGTCCAAGTATGTAAAAGATTATAATTACATAGCTAACACTTTCGGTATTTCTGATGGGCTTAAACTAGTAGGAGCTTCAGAAGGAGAAGGAAAAGGTAAAGTGGGAATGGCGGCTGCGCGAGGCGGTTCAAGCTCTGGTACAGAAATCGATATGAACGCTTCTTTTATGATTGAGGGAGTTCGCAAGACTGCATTACAAGAAAGCTTTAAAAACGGAAAAAGTAAAATCATTGATGGAAAACCAATAACAGAGCAAATGAAGGATCAGAATGTAGCTTTAATGGAAAAACGATTAGCGGAATTAAACAATTTGAAAGTAGGAGACAAAGTTAAAGTGCAATCAGGGGATAAGAAGGAAACCCTTGAGGTTGAAATTATCGGTATTTACGAAACAAATGAGCAAGCAATGGGTCAACAGGCTCCTCCTATTATGGATCCAGCTAATAAACTATATATGCCGCATTCAACTATGAAAAAATTAGAAGTAGACCAAGGTATAAGTAGTGTTCAAGTCGTGTATTTCTTGAATGATCCACAATATATTGATGCATTTAAAAAAGAAGCAAGAAAATTTAATATTGATTTTAATTATTATAAATTAGATGCGCATGATTCATTGTACAAGCAAATGATTGGTCCTATCGAAAATATCTCTTCGACTTCTCAAATGATTATTTATATTGTATCGATTGCAGGTGCGATCATTTTAGGATTAATCATAATGCTATCAATTAAAGGGCGTCGTAAAGAAATGGGAATTCTATTGTCCATTGGAGAGAAAAAGTGGAAGCTGATGGCGCAATTCGTAGTAGAAGTAGTGTGTGTCGCTATTTTAGCATTTGGATTATCCATAACAACAGGAGCTAAAGTTTCTCAATATATCGGGGATAATTTACTTTCGAATGAAATTGCTACTTCAAGCGAAGAAACAGATACCTCGCAACATGGTACTGTAATGATGGCTGGACCTGGTGGTACTCTACAAAATCAAAAAGAAGATCCGATTAATAAAATTGATGTAAGTGTAACAGGAGAAGATGTAGGAAAAATGGGTGGAATTGGACTAGCTATTGCTATAATAGCAACGCTTCTTCCGGCATTATCTATTCTACGTTTAAACCCAAAACAAATTCTTTTAAAAGATGAATGAGGAGGCTCGATATGGAGACAATTTTACAGTTTAAAAATTTAGATTATTATTATGAAAGTAATGGAAAAAATGTAGCGATACTAGAAAATGTTAACTTTTCTTTTCAAAAAGGACATTTCTACACGATTTTAGGACCATCTGGATCTGGTAAAACCACAACTCTAAGCTTAGGTTGTGGACTAGATGTCCCTAAAAATGGTTATGTACTGTATAATGGCAAAGATATTAGAAAAATTGGTTTGGATCGATACCGTAATCAAAATGTATCTGTAATTTTCCAATCTTATAACTTAATAACCTATATGACAGCTCTTCAAAATGTCTTAACAGCAATGGAAATTACAGGTGTTAAAGTGCAAAATAAAACAGCAAGAGCATTACAGTTATTAGAGAGGGTAGGACTCTCAGAAGCTGAAGCGAAACGAAACGTCCTGCAACTAAGCGGTGGGCAACAACAGCGTGTAGCAATTGCTCGAGCACTATCTTGTAATGTTGATTTATTGATTGCGGATGAGCCAACAGGAAACCTTGATGAGCAAACCGCAATGGATATTATAGAACTGTTTCAAGAACTTGCACATAAAGAGAATAAATGTATTATTGTTGTGACGCACTCACAGGAGGTTGCTAAAAAATCAGATCGTGCAGTGTATTTAAGTAAGAAGAAGTTGGTTGTAAATGAAATCTAATATAAACATCGTAGCTGTTCAATTCACATAATTTTCAAAATCTAGACCTTTCAAAAGCTTATATTTGTTTTATAATAAAATCAAGCCATAATCAAAATGGTCTCCCTGTACTGAATGTTAAAATAGTTTGTTGTTCCCGTTTTAATAATATTTGAAAAAGAACTTGTAGGATATTCTACAAGTTCTTTTTAGTATAATTGGTTACCTATATCATGGGATAATCATACATAAAAAACGGAACATTACCTAGATGTATAATCTAAATATCGTCCCGTTTACCTATCTATGTATCTGTATAGTTATTGCAGAATTAAACCTACAATCATAATTAAACTAAATACTATCATCCAACCAAACGCGCAATATCCAAAAATTTTAATCCATTTAGGTAATTGATTCATGTTAATTTTATTTGTGGGAACTCCTTGCATCGAAAACATCATTTTTTGATCTCTATCTCTATTATTTTGTTGTTCATACATAATATCATCACCTTTCCAGAACTATTGTGTTTATAGTATATCAACCTAAAGAAAATTATGTACAGAATAAAAGAGGATAGCATATATATTATGTGGTGAATTTTATAAATAAATGCATTTAATTGCCATGATTCTAAGTGCTAATACGTTATAAATACTGAACAAGAGCCCTACATAAATAGGACTCTTGTTCTTCAAATATTAACTTGCTGGATATGCATCAGAACCAAGATAACGTTCTTTTATAATTTGAAGATGATGAAGCTCATGACCGGCAATGATGTATGCTAATGCACGAACTGTAACTTCAGAATTATTCGCATTTCCTCTTTGTGACCAGGCTTCTTTATCTAAGCTTCTAAGTAAATACAGGGTAGATTGGCGAACAACTATTAAATTCTCAAGAAGATCTTGCATAGATTGCTTATCAAAAGCAGCTCTAAGAACATACATATCATCATTATAGCCTGGAAGTTCTGCTGTCTCGCCTCGAGCGATAGATAGCAATCGATACGCCATAATACGTTCTGTATCTGCTATATGACCGATTACTTCTTTTATACTCCATTTAGTAGGAGCATACCGGAAAAGTCCCTTACTATTAGAAATTCCCTTTAATAAAAGATTCGTTTCCTTCATTTGTTGTTCTAGAATATGTATGATATTTCCGTCTGATACCAAGTTGGTATACGTTGCATAATAGGAGTTATATTCACTTACCTTTGGTCTTATTTCCATACGAATCATCCTTTATGTTTAATCTTTACATATAGCTTATCATAAAAGAATTCCAAATTAATCTGAAAAATGGAGGTGAATAAACATTTTTCATCCTCCTTTTCAGTTTCATAGATGAAATGTATCTCAAATAAGAGAATCTAATTTGCTGCTAAGCGTAATTTCGCTTTTTTTGCTGTTATAGGTAAACATTTAAGTTGAATACAGTTTGTCACTACTTATGACAATCGCCATTTAAAAAGTAGCATACGTCATTAAACGAAAAGCCTGTTAATAAGTTTATACTTACTACAAAAACAAATAAACTCGTCCTATTTAAAGGAGAGTTTATTTGTTTTTATGTTTAGATAGCGGAATACTCATGCAAAATTGCACACTATGTTCCATATTTTTTATTGAATACTTTATATCTAACGTTTCAAGAATTTGTTTAACAATATATAGCCCCAAACCACTTCCTCCAGTATTTCGATTCCTTGATTTTTCAATTCGATAAAATGGTTTGAAAATTTGTTGAATATCTTCATCTTTAATATTGATACCTGTATTTATAATTTTCATTTCGATTTGATCTTGTTTAGAATTCTCTCTTAACTTTATATAGACTTTTTCATTATGTGGTGAATACATAACCGCATTGTGGATAATATTTTTGCATGCTTTTTCTAAAAGAGCACAATCTGTATAAATAGAAAGGTCAGAATCAAATTCTTTTATTATTTCGATACTTTTTTGAGAAGCAAAAAATTCGAGATCTTTTGTGATTGTACCTATTAACTTTGAAGGATTAACTTCCTCTACTTTTAGTTTGAAGGTGTGTTGTTCTAATTTCGATACGCTTAAAATTTCACGAACTAATTGTTCCATACTTTCAATAATTTGATGATTTTTCTTTAAATATTGATCGCGATTTTGATAAGGGCCAATATTGTATATCATCCCTTCTAAGTATCCTTTCATTACAGTAAGAGGGGACTTTAATTCATGTGCTACAATCGCAAAAAACTCTCTGCGTTTTGTTTCTATTTCTCTTTCTTTTTCAATATCATTTTTTAATTGTTCATTTGCTTTTTTTAAATCAAACATAGCTTGTTGTAAGTTAATAGACATGTCATTCAAACTATTAGACAATTCTCCTAACTCATCTGTAGAGCGAACCTCAATTTTTTCGGAGAAATCTAAATTTGCCATCTTTTGTGCACCTTCATTAATATAAATAAGTGGCTTTGTAATAAACCTGGAATAAAAATAAGCACTTCCTATACCAATAATGAGTACAATGATACTAATATAGGGGAGAAATCGTACTAAAACCTGTGAAGCTTCATCAATCGGTTGAAATGTAGCAAAGACTATAAGCGTTAAACCACCATCTTGGAATTGAATTGGTTTCGTAACGTTATATGAATTTCTAAGGGTACTTGCATTCTCGAATCGTGTTGCTTTAGTAACTACTGTTTTTTGCGTACCACTTTGAATAAAAGAAAATGAAGGAGAGTAAATAATTACTCCTTCTTTATTTTGAAGGTAAAGCATCGCATTATTTTTTTTTGCGTATTCATCAAAAAGTGGTATCGCATCTTGAAACGTAAGATTTTTAGACTTATCAATGATTTCGTTTATCCCTGTTTGAAGTTGATCTGTTTTATATTGCTCATAAAACGTAGGGAGAAAGAAGTATAAAGTTAAATAAATCAATACTGCAAAGGATAACAAAATGAGAGATGTAGTCATAAAGAGTTTATAAGTAATTTGCTTCATCTTCATGAGTTTCACAATACTATTCATCAATTTTATAACCAATACCCTTTATTGTTTTAATATAAGGGATAGCTAATTTTTTGCGTAGGTTTTTAATATGTGTATCAATTATTCGTGTTTCTCCAAAATAATCGTACCCCCAAACCTTCTCTACGATATTTTCTCTTGTAAGTACTTTTCTCTCATTTTGAAATAGTAGTTGTAGAATTTCAAACTCTTTTGTCGTTAATATAATTTCAACATCATTTACATAGACTCTATATGCATCCACATCGATACGAACTTCTTTAAATATCAAATGATTATTTACATTTTTATCATAACTTCTTCTAAGTACAGCTTCGACTCGTCTAATCAAAACATGAAATGAAAAGGGTTTTGTTATATAATCATCGATCCCAAGATCGAATCCTTTCATTTGATCTTCCTCTTCTTCCAACGCAGTTAGCATAATAATTGGTACGTTTGACTGACTTCGAATCATTTTAGAAACTTCAAACCCATTAAGATTGGGCATCATGACATCTAGGAGAATTAAATCAAAGGATTGCTTATTAAATTGTGTCATACCCTCTAGTCCATCTGAAGCGACTACCACTGTATAATGCTGTGTCATTAAAAATTGTTTAATTAATTCCTGAATTTCTTGATCGTCCTCTACCACGAGAATATGATAGTTTTTCATAATATCACCTCTGGTAGTCATTATAGCCGTACTATCTGGAGTTTATGTGGAGATACAGTAGTAAACTTCATAGGACGTTTACTACCAAAAAGTATTATTAGCTATATTACTTTTTTATGGAGAAATAATTGATTAAAAAACTTATCGTATGAATTGATGTATGAATAATATTTACGAAAAACTAATGTATAATAATGTGAATTCTATGTAATTTCTTAAAGTTTGTGAAAATACACTTGTGCTTCTTTACCAAAAGAGGGAAAGGAATTTTAATATAGAAGAAGCTACAATAATACTAGAGTGTGTGCCAAGAACTTTGGATTTCTTTCATCTAGTTTCTGTTTAGTCGTTAATCACTACATAACAATGCTCTTGCTAAACCAAAAGTTTAAGAGTACGAACTTGAAGAGGTTTAGATAATACTAGAAAGGTTGTGAAATGATTTGAAGTGTTATAAAGGTATGCTGTTTGATTTAGATGATACGTTACTTGATAGGGATAAGGCAGTAGCGGCATTATTTTTAATTGTTTTAGAAAAGTGTTATGAAAATGTAGATGGTGCGGCTAAAAGCAACATGTTACAGAAATTCAAAGAATACGATAAAAGAGAATATGGCATAAGTAATAAAACGACAGTTTTAGAATCATTGTTTGATGAATTCACGCCGAAGTATAGATTGCCACGCAATTATATCCAAGATTTTTGGAATAATAATTTCCCTAGATGTTTTTCAATAGACCAAAATACTATTCATTTCTTAAATCAAATAAAGAAGCACTTTAAAGTTGGAATTATAACAAATGGCTCAACTCAGAGGCAAAAAGCTAAAATATTTAACACGAATTTAAATAGGTATTTTGAAACAATCATTATTTCTGAAGAAGTGGGATTTAGTAAACCTGATAAACGTATATTCGAACTAGCATTAAATAAGCTAAATTTACAGCCGGAAAATACTTTATTTGTTGGGGATGACTTAGAAAAGGATATTGCTGGTCCTCAAAATGTAAATATAAAAGGTGTGTGGTTTAACCCTCAAAAAATCAAGAATACTACCAAAATACAACCATATGCCGAGATTAACACTTTGGATAGTTTGTTAAGTTATGTTACTCCACAATATTTTTATAACAAGTAAAAGCAATTTCATATATATATTCAAAAATATAAAAAAGAGAAACTATCATTAATTTCATTGACCGTATTAGTAATAAAGAATAGAGGCGATTTTAATAGCTGCGGCTAATTTAATCTATGATTAATACGAAGTTTTGTAAAACAATTTTACTCATACGGTGCACATTATAAAGGGGTGGGACTATGGACATAAAGAAAGTAGTAATCGATGGAATCAATATTGCGGTCATTAGAAACGATAAGGTATTAATATCGGATGTTCAGTCTGCATTAGATACTATGGCAACAGTTCAATACGAGGTAGATGCGAAGCATATTATTATCCACAAGTCATTAATAAGTGAAAGCTTCTTTGATTTAAAAACACGTCTTGCGGGTGATATCCTTCAAAAGTTTATAAACTACAAGGTAAAGATTGCTATCATTGGGGAGTTCTCTATTTACACTAGTAAAAGCTTAAAAGACTTTATTTATGAATGTAATAAAGGGAATGACATTTTTTACTTAGCAACTGAGCAACAAGCAATTGAAAAACTAAGTACATTAAAGTAAAAATTATATCCTGCTAAATTCCCCCATTTCACTTAGTTCATGATTATATACGATATAGAAGAACTGATGTTTGTGGTAAACTAAGAGATGAATAAAGGGGGAGTTTTTTTGAACAATTTTAATGATACGATCCGAAATTTAAATAATATAGTTTACCAACCTAACAATTTAATGATTACGAATCTAAAAGAAGAAAAGCAAAACGCAGAATATGCAGGATGTTTATTCCACTTAAATAACAAAACCATTCGTTTTAGAAAATCAAAAGTTACTCCTAATAAAATTGGGCAATTTGTTTCTTTTTGGGAGAAAGATGACAATATGCAAAATCAAGCATTTTCTTATGACGCTGCTCCTGACTTATTAGTTATTACTTGTATAGATGATCATAAACTAGGACAATTCATTTTGCCTAAAGAGATTCTTCTTAAGGAAAAAATCTTGAGAACACAAAATCAAAAAGGCAAGATGGCTATGAGGATTTATCCTATATGGGATAAGCCTGTCAGCAATCAAGCTAAAAAGAGCCAAATGTGGCAACTTCAGTATTTTGTTGATTTAAGCGATTGTAATAATTTACCTATAGACAAGCTATTAAATTTGTATTTGTAGCTTCTTATCTTTAGTGATCTTGTCGGTTAGACTTTTTGTACCGGTACAGTTACATAAAATGTACGTTGTTACAGTACCCCTTAAAACTTACAATCAGCATATATTATTTAAACTTATAAAATTTTAAGGGGTGCTAAATATGACAAGTTTACAAGATCAGCTTTTCGCAAGATTAAATCTTAAAAAACGTAATGAAGTAACGTTTGAAGAATTACCTACTATACTCTTTTCATTTGCACATACTATACCATTTGAGAATTTAGACGTTATAGCACGAAATACGAATCAAATCTCTCTGGAAAACTTACGAGAGAAAATTTTAACTAGTTCCCGTGGTGGACTTTGCTACGAATTAAACACCCTTTTTTACTATTTCTTAAAAGACTGTGGCTATGATGTACAACTGGCATTAGGTACGGTTTATAAAAATGATATAAATGCATGGGCACTTGAGGATGGCCATATAACAATTATTTTAACTTATGCTAATGTACAGTATTTAATTGATGTAGGTATAGCTTCATTAGTACCTCTTGTTCCTGTACCTTTTACTGATGAGTCTGTTTCTTCAAAGAATGGGTCGTACCGGGTGAGACGAAAAGATACGAGTAAAGGAAATTATGTTTTAGAAAGAATAGATGCTGAAGGAGAATGGAAAGTTTGTCATGCCTTTTATAAACATATTATTGATGAGATAGTAGTAAACGATGTTCAAAGAAGAGTAATAGAAGATGAGAAATCTATTTTTAATAAGGGACCAATTGCAGTGAAATTGACGGACTCTGGGCATGTCTCTTTAACGAATAATAGTGTAACTGAAATTATTTATGGAGCAAAAACTAAGCGTGAGGTTACAGAAGAGCAATATAGAGAGCTTTTATATACTTTATTTGCTATTAAGTTATGAATAATAAAGATAGCCGGTACTTAATCAGAGGCGGCTATCTTTATTATTTTTTGGTGTAAATGGTTTTCGTCTAATATGTTTCGGAAACTGCGGTATAGTTAATGTTTCCTCAGTTTCTTCATATGTATGAAAAACTGGTTCTTTTGCAGCAGAATAATATGATTTAAAGTTTGATTTTCTTAATACATATAATACACTAGAACAGTACGAAAAAGTATGTACAATGAATTTTGAATGTAAAGGAAGATTATTATGTCAGTTATTGATAAATTGAAACTTAATAAGTATACAAATATGGTCGTAATTAACGAACCAAGTAATTATGACATTTTTACAGGTAAAGAAACTGTATTCTCAAAAGAACACGATGCTATCTTTATATTTGTAGAAACGCTTGATGAAATGGTGAAACAAACGAATTTTATTATTAGTAATGAAGAATTACTAATTGAAAAAGGTTACGTGTTCTTCGCATATCCGAAAAAAGGTAATGCTCGTTATAGTACGTTTATTCACCGTGATGAGATGTTTCCGGCATTAAACGTTGGAGAAGATGGTTATGTGGGAGAAAGCAATATTAAATTTGCACGAATGGTAAGTATGGATGAAGTCTTTACTGTTGTAGGTTTAAAACGTGAAAAGAAAAAAACAATGAAAACATCTGCTATGAGTCAATGTGTTGCCGATTATGCAGATCGAATTAAAGATGTTGAAGCATTATTAGCTAATCATCCGAATGAACTTAAGTTTTATCAAAGTTTAACGCCTGGATACCAAAAAGATTGGGCACGTAATCTTTTTTCTGTGAAACAAGAAAAAACACGTGAAAAACGTCTAGAGAAAATGATAGAAATCCTTTCACAAGGCTATAAAACAATTGAATTATTCCGTAAGAAGAAAAAATAATGACTAAGAAAGTCACAATGCTGCAACAATTAATTGTGATGAGTACATTGAAAAAAGTATTCCTTCCATTATACTAAGGAATGTTCTTATATTTATATAATTAGCAAAAAGAGAAAAGGTGTTTGAAATGAAATCGTATATTGTAGTTGGATCTGGAATTTTAGGAGCGTCTACTGCTTATCATCTTGCTAAAGCAGGTGCGAATGTTACTATCGTGGATCGCCAACAATTAGGGCAAGCAACTGATGCAGGAGCAGGTATTGTATGTCCATGGCTATCACAGCGTCGTAATAAAGCATGGTATAAAATCGTTAAAGGCGGTGCACGTTACTATTCTTCGTTAATTCAGCAATTAGAAGAAGACGGTGAAACTGACACAGGATATAATCGTGTAGGTGCAATTAGTTTACATACTGACGAGAAAAAGTTAGATCAAATGGAAGAGCGAGCTTATAAACGACGTGAAGATGCCCCAGAGATTGGTGAAATAACTCGCTTATCAGCTGAAGAAACAAAAAAATTATTCCCAGCATTATCAGACGAATATAGTTCTGTTCATATTAGTGGTGCTGCACGAGTAAATGGAAGATTATTACGCAATGCGTTAATAAGTGCTGCGAAAAAACATGGTGCAACTTTTATAAAAGGCGATGCCATATTAGTCCGTGAAGGAAATCATATTACTGGAGTTACAGTAAACGATGAAACAATTTTAGCAGAAAAGGTTATTGTAACTGCAGGCGCATGGGCGAATGAAATCTTGAACCCATTAGGAATTAATTTCTTAGTTACATTCCAAAAAGGACAAATTGTTCATCTGCAAATTGAAAATACAGCAACAGAAAATATGCCAGTTGTTATGCCACCGAACGATCAATATATTTTAACGTTTGACAATGGGCATGTCGTAATTGGTGCAACACATGAGAATGATACTGGTTTCGATCATCGTGTAACAGCAGGTGGTTTACATGAAGTATTCCATAAGGCATTAACAGTTGCGCCTGGCTTAGAAAATGCTACAATGCTTGAAACGAGAGTTGGATTCAGACCATTTACACCAGGATTCTTACCTGTTATCGGACCGCTACCTAACTTTGAAGGAATTCTCGTTGCGAATGGATTAGGAGCTTCGGGTTTAACAGCTGGTCCATATCTAGGAGCGGAACTTGCTAAACTAGCGCTCGGACAAACGATTGAATTAGATTTAAATGATTATGATGTTGCTGGCGCAATTGAATAATATAGGGTACTGCTAACATTTAGGAAAAACCATGCTAAACAAATTCGACAAGAAATAAACAGTTTTTCCTCTGTTAAGAGTAAGCCTGTTTATGAAAAATAAAATTATTTAAAAATAGAGGGCCGACATTATAAACCTGCATTAATAATGTAGAATTGTGATGTCGGCTCTTTATTCATATTGCTTTAAAACTTATTTTCGAGAGGAGGTTAAGTAATGAGAGCGCCATATCAAGTATTGATATTTCCTTATATAAAAACTGTCGATTCTATTCAATATGCCATTTTTAACCGAAGTGATTATGGTTATTGGCAAGGAATAGCTGGTGGCGGAGAAGACGGTGAGATTCCTATTGAATCAGCAAAACGGGAAGCATTTGAAGAGGCTGGTATTACAAGAGAATGTCCATATATACAATTAGATTCTGTGTCTTCACTACCAGTAGAAGATGTAGTTGGAGGATTCCTTTGGGGAGAAGAGGTTTATGTAATAAAAGAATTTTCTTTTGGAGTTAAAGTCCCTACAAAAAACATATCATTATCTAAAGAACACTTCAATTATAAATGGTTATGCTTTGAGGAAGCAGTAACGTTTTTGAAATGGGATAGCAACAAAACAGCATTGTGGGAATTAAACAAAAGACTATTAAAACAATAAAAGTTTTAGCTAACAAAGATATTAGTGGAACAAGAATTTGAACAATTAAAAAAATCTTGCTACACTTCTAAACAGTGTTTTAGATTATAAAATAGAGTAATATAGATTTGGCATGGGTAATGAACTAAGAGAACTTGCACTAAGAAAAGCCCTATACAGTTGCCTGTGAAAAAATGAAAATAGTTAGAAATATTTTTATGTTGTACAGTTTTTGGCTATGAATAGCGGAATAAATATTAAGTATTCAACAGTTCAAATAGAACGAGTCATCTTTTTATTTTAAGAAGAAAGATGACTCGTTTTATGCTAAAATTCGCTTAGTGTATATTTTCGTTAAAATGTGGGTGGGCCCCTTTTAGCAAAACCGGAGTGGGAATGATGAGTATAAATAGTTTTGTGGGATTAATAAAGGACGAATTATTAAAAGAGGTAAGCATACGAAGTGAGGATGAATTCGAGCCTGTAGTAGTTAAAGATATTCCTAGACTTTGGAAGTGTTTAGGGACAGGTAATTATGCCGCAGTATTCATGCACAGAGAATACAAAGATTGGGTAGTGAAAGTTTACGTGCGAGAAGGAGAAGGAATTGAAAAAGAGTCAGAAGCATACCGAAGAATTGGAAATCATCCTTCTTATTCAAAGCTTATATATAAAGGAGAAAATTTCATAGTATTGAAACGTTTAAAAGAAATTACTTTATATGATGCTATTCATAAGGGGATTAAAATTCCTAAGCAGGTAATACTTGATATCAATGAGGCTTTGGAGTATGCGAGGGAACAAGGGTTAACTCCTTGTGATGTTCACGGGAAAAATGTGATGATGGAAAAAGGAAGGGGATATGTGGTCGATGTATCTGATTTCTTAAAAACAAAAGAAGATAGTAAGTGGAGAGACCTAGAAAAGGCATATTTCACCTTTTATTTTCCTTTCATTTATAAATTGCCTTTCCCCGTTAAAATACCGTATTTTATGTTAAACATTGTTAGACGTTCGTACAGAAAATATAAGAAGCTTAAAAAGAAATTCAAATTATAAAAGGACCACATATGTTCCCAAAAACGAGTTGAATTCACATAAATTACTGTAGAAAAATTTAAATTTTTGTTTAGGGGCTACTTCAAGACCTTAGCTTGCTGGGTATATGGTGCTACCCCATTACTATCAACTTAAGAATTGATAGTAATGGGGTATTTAATTTCTTATCTTGATGAGTATGGGATACTGCCAGCATTTCTTCTATCTTCTATATTCTTGTTGTAGGGTGTTATAAAATTCTTAAGTTAATAGGCCTTGAGTGGCATACATAGCAGAATTAACGAGTAAATGTAATAATCTCATCAACAGCTTTGATATAACCACCTGCCTCACGGAATGAGTGACTAATTTTTTTGGCATTCTCTTTGTAAATCGAATGCTGCAACACTTCATTAACGGCATGTTTTAAATCCTCAGCCAATAATTGCTGGATATTTAACATAAATCCTGCGCCATAAAGTGATTCACTTGTGCTATTCATTCCACAATGACTATTTGGAGGTTTCTTCAAAAATGGAATCAGTAATTCTTTCCATAGCATGAAGGAAGTGTAATAAGTACTCTTGAGGATGGGAAGTCATAAGATTCATAGTTTCCGAAAGCTCTCTTTGTGCCTCTTGATTGATGGGACGGAATTGTGCACCTGCTTTTTTGATTTTTTCTTCAAAATCATTTGATGAATAATAGACAATGTTGTCTCCACGTTGTACTAAATCATGTACTAATCCTAATGTTGGATTTAAGTGTCCTTCTCCACCTATATTGATGTAAAGTGCTTTTTTCATCTTTATCCCCTCCAGTAAATTTGATATCGTAAAATGTAAACGATTTTTTATTTTGTTTGAATTATAACGAACGAAGTGAATAAATGTCTATTTTCATTTTTTAATATTCTTAATTTTTAGAGGGTGTTTTATTTAGATAACTTGATGGATGTGGCGAGACCCCACATCCATCAAGTTAAGAAAAAGAAACACCCCAAAAACAAAAAAATGAGATGACTTCTCAAAGTAACTAACTGTAGAGAAAGAAAAATTTCATTTAGTGGGTACTTCAAAACCTTAGCTTAATGGCGATGGGTTCACCATATCAAAACAAGAAAATTGTGCGTATAGACATATTTTTCAACCGCTTCCTGTACGTTAAGGGAATCGTTATTTTTTTACAGTTTTTTTATTATGGAATTCAAAATAACTAATTATAATAGGTGAAAAAACAATCAATAGTTGGGTTACGGAAAGGATTCGAATTTACATTCTTTCTCAATACATATTATGGATAAATAAAGTAAAATATGGGTTAGGGTTATGTCTCATGTTGTGTTAATCCTAACAATAACTAAGGGTACATAATATGCTTTCATACCTTTGAATAATTTTGTTATAGAAGGGATGGAGATTTAAATGGCTCAAATTGTTGGTATTGATATATACCTTTGTACTGGGGCTTTAATCTATATGCGTGAGGGCCTTTCCCTAAGTCTTGTTAGGAAGTAAGGAACAGCAAGCACTTATACAATATGAATAGAGGAGAGGAATGCCTTATGAAAATACGTAGTCAAATTACATGTGCAAGTCTGGCCCTTTTAATAGCTGGAAGTTCCCTGTTATATACAACACCAACCTCAATTGTAAAAGCAGAGCCCACTCAAAATGTATCTAGTTCGTTACAAACAAATACGCAACGAGATCATACTTCCGTCAAGCAAGCAATGCGGGATACATTGCAACTTGGATACCCAGGGATACTTGCTAAAACTTCTGAGGGTGGAAAAACGTGGGGGTATGCCGCTGGAATAGCGGATCTGAGAACCAAGAAACCAATGAAAACAGATTTTCGCTTTCGCATTGGGAGTGTGACGAAGACGTTCACCGCAACAGTTGTACTTCAATTAGCTGGAGAGAATCGCCTGAAGCTAAACGACTACATCGAAGACTGGTTGCCTGGTGTCATTCAAGGAAATGGATATGATGGTAACAAGATTACTATCCGGCACATATTGAACCATACAAGTGGTATCGCTGAATACTCAAGGTCAAAAGACGCTGATTTTACGGATACAAAAAAATCGTATACGGCTGAAGAGTTAGTGAAGATGGGGATTTCTCTTCCCCCAGACTTTGCTCCAGGAAAGGGCTGGTCTTATTCAAACACAGGATACGTATTACTGGGTATCCTTATTGAAAAAGTAACTGGAAACAGCTATGCGGAAGAGGTTGAAAATCGAATTATTGAACCGCTTGAATTGTCGAATACATTCCTACCAGGCAACTCAAGTGTTATTCCAGGCACTAACCATGCCCGTGGATATGTCCAACCAGACGGAGCAAGTGAGCTAAAAGACGTTACTTATTATAACCCAAGTGCAGCTAGCTCTGCTGGAGATATGGTTTCTACTGCTGACGACTTAAACAAATTCTTCTCTTGCTTGCTCGGTGGCAAATTACTGAAAGAACAGCAACTAAAACAAATGCTTACTACAGTTCCTACAGGAAAAGAAGGAATCGATGGATATGGTCTTGGAATCTATGAAACTAAGCTGCCAAGCGGTGTCTCGATATGGGGACACTCAGGTGGCATTCTAGGGTTTACAACTCTAGTTGGAGGTACACTTGGAGGCAATCATACGTTGGTCGTCAATTGGAATAGTTTGGGTAGAACTGGCAGTCCTAATCCTTTTAAAAATATTTTACTTGCTGAATTTAGCAAGTAGGAAAAAAGGACAAATTTATCGTAGTTTTCATAGTTGAAAATGTACTTTTCTGGTTCAAAAGCCCCAACTTATTTTCAAGAAAACTTTGGGGCTTTTTTTGTTTTGGTGGCGTTTATTCTTAAGTTGATGGATGTGTGGTGCTACCCCAAAATAAAAAGATTAGGAGTGAATCCTAATCTTTTTATTTATACATATTTTTGGTTGTTATATCACTATCAATTCCAAAACGGGATATTTTGAATAAATGAAACCGTCAAAATTAGTGTTGATGCGGAACCAGCAGTTACTAAAGTTACTATTTTTCGTCCATTCTGTTCTTTTGAAGGTTTTATAAGTTCTGTAATTAACACAATCCATATTATGATAGAGACTATTGAAATAATATTTATAGACATATGTATCACATCCCTTCTTGTTTTTACATAAATATTTCTTCTTTTATAAAATAAAAGCAATTTAACAAGAAAACATGTACCTCATTAAAAATCAATATTTCCCTGTTAAACCACCTTTTTTAAATAGAAATACGACTGATAAAACGATAACAACAGCCTTCAAACTTCCCCAATATGGATAAATAGTATGATCTGTTAGACTAGCATATTGAAAAATATTCTCTAAACCGAAAATTCCTATCATGACTGCTAAAATAAATGAAGCTGATCCATACGTCCCGTTATGATAGAGGGTAAATAAGTATATTGCACATATAAGTGGTACGATGATTTGTAATAAGAGTGTCATAATTAGTCCCCCAGTATATTGATACTTATATTATATACAAAATTGTAATAAAAAGGAATGCGACTTATTTAATACTAACAGAACTACTCTAATCATATTCTTCTATAAAAAAGAAGAAAAAGGGGTGTACAGTTAATTGACAAAAGTTAAAGTTAATTTACGACCCATTGTTCATAACGTAAATTTACCAACCGTATTGAAAACAACGATACTTCCAGGTGAATCGACCGAAAGACTATTTATCGCAACTCAATTAGGAGAGATTTTTTACATAGGGGACGGAGTTATAAAAAAATTTTTAGATATGCGTCACCTAATTATTAAATTAGGTACATCTGAAGAAGGTGTTTCTAGTAGCGGTTATGATGAACGAGGATTACTAGGACTTGCATTTCATCCGCAATTTTATCAAAACGGTTTATTTTATCTTCATTATTCAGTAGCCGGAACTCAAGGTCCAGGTGCACTTTCTGAACAATTTAAACCGAATCCTTGTGACCCTAAAACGTTAAATTTAAAGTGGGTTAATAGAAATACGCAATATGATCACATTGATACAGTGGAAGAATGGACTTTACAATCTAACGGCCAAGCTCAAAAGCGACGAACATTACTGAATGTAAGAAGACCATTTTTTAATCATAACGGAGTCAATAGTTTAAACTTTTCACCTGAGACTGGAAAACTTGTTTTTACAAATGGAGATGGCGGATCAGGTTATGATCCATTTAATTTAAGCCAAGATGATTTAGAAATAGCAGGAAAAATAATTGAAATCGATGTAAATAAAAATACATTTATAAATAACCCTCCTGTAGTTACACGCTTTAATGACCTTCCTTTATCTATACAAGAAACACTTACAGTAATTGCAAAAGGAGTACGTAATATAACCGGCATTTCATTTCAAAGGTTTTATAATCAATATATCAAATACACCGGAAATGTCGGACAGGATATTGTAGAGTCTATTTTTTCATTTGTTCAATATAAACCTATACCAGTTACAGAACTTGTTCAAATGCATTTTATGAGGTTAACTCCCAATCAAGATGGTTTTATCAATTTTGGGTGGCGAGGATGGGAAGGGGATTTACCTACTTCTTTTATACGACATTGTTCCGAAAATCAGACTTTGGATGAGAGAACAATAGTTTATTATGATGAAACAATACAAACTTCAGTGAAGCGTATTCTGCCTCTACTTAGTTATTTTCATAAAGATTTTAGAACCGATAAGTTTGGAGGAACTTCACTTACAGGAGTTCAGCCATATATGGGAAATGCAATTTCAAATTTAACGGGTAGCGTTGTTTTTACCGACCTTGCTAAGAAAGAAGATTCTCGACCGCCAGTTAAGGGTGTTTTAGCTTATACTAGAGCCGGTACAGACGGTAAACATGCTGACTTTCATGCTATTGAAACCAATTATGATTTTGGTACGCAAGCAGCTTATTATATGAGTTTAGGAACAAATTCGGCTCAAACTAGGTTATATTTAGGAGTTTACGGTTCTATGAAAGTAACTGATTTTAACAAAGGTACCATTTTTGAAATTATTCCTTGATACGATACAAATGCTCAGTCTAAAAACATAAGGAATTTATTCTGTTTCCAAAACGCAAGACTTAACTTGTCCCCCTAAAAATCTTCAATGTATTAGCATCTATTAACTTGGAGAAAGTAACTCATAAACCATATGTGTACGAATAATATAGAAAGTAATGAATGAGGTATCTTTAGGGGGTATTTTAATGAATCGTTTTGTACGTTATTGGTATCAACTGATGATAGAGCATGATATAAGCTTTGTTCATAAAAGAAACTTGTCCCTTGCGAATAAGTTAGTACTTACAGCTTTGATGAGTGCATTGGCCACCATGTTTCAAGCAGCGGGGAACTTAATTCCTGGTATAGGTTTGCTCATTAGTCCATTTTCGACATTGCCGATTTTTTTTGCTATTCTCTATTCTATTCGTGAGGGAATACTTTCTTATATTCTTACTATTTTTCTATTATTTATTATTGAGCCAAGTGAACTAATTGTCTTTCCTTTTACTACAGGCTTATTAGGTCTAGCCTTAGGACTAGCCTTTTTAAAATTCAAGAGGAGAATTTGGATTGTTTCCTTTTCAGCGACTTGTCTACTTATAGGGATTATGATCGTTCTCGATGTTTTCCGTTTTCCGGTACTTGGTCCTACTGTTCATACAACTATGGACATAAAAATTATTTTATCAATATTTATACTGAGCTTTCTATACTGCTGGATTTATGCAGGTTTTTGCAGAATAATGATGAATAGATTATGTAAAGTGTTGTATTGACAATGGCATAATGAAGATTGGAGAATGCATTCATGACTAACGTTGCAGTTAGAAGACCAAATTTGAATGATGTAGATGAACTATATTTATTTTTCCGGATAGTTATTACGAATACATACAAAAATGAAGGATTGTCACAATTATTGGATGACATAGAAAATGAAATTAACTCAAAAAAGCAGTATTTGAAAAGTGATTTTGATAGTAACGGAGAAAGTCGTTACTTTTTATTAGCAATTGATACAAGTAACGATAAAATCATTGGAACAATCGAAATTGGTCCAGCAAGTACATTGATTAATAGTTGTACAGGTGGTGTACTTAAAAATTTGTATGAAATAGGAACTGTATTCATACTTCCGGAGTATCAAAGAAAGGGAATAGGGAGTTTATTACTACATACAATGTTTCTTACATTACTTAGCAGAGGGATAACAGAATATTGTTTAGATAGTGGATATAAAAATGCGCAAAGTATATGGACGAAAAAGTTTGGAAAACCTAGCTATGTATTGAAAGATTACTGGGGCGAATCCAGTGATCATATGATTTGGAAGAACAATTTACATGATACACCTATAATATTTGAATTATAAAATGAAATATGCCTCTGAACATAGCTTTTCTTACTTATGTATGCTATTATTTATCTTTATAATAAAAGAGGACGTGAATGAACTTGATTAAAATTAGTATCCCTGAAGTTGATGTTACAATTACTGAACGTAAACAAGTTATTAAAGGAGACGAGCCAATCATTACTCCAATTAATGGATTTATCGATTTTCACTTGTTCCCTAGAGATAAAGGCGGCATTTTTATGTTTTACAATATTAATGACGAACTTCTTTTCGTAGGTAAAGCTCGTAAAATTAGACAACGTATTAAGAAGCATTTTGAAGATAATGTTTCACCAATTAAAAATCACCGTGATGAAGTATACCGCATTGATGCATGTATCGTAGAAGATCCAACAGAAAGAGAAATTTACGAAACATATATCATTAATGAATATAAAGCGAAATATAACGTTGATAAAGTATTCTACAAATAATGAACATTAATAAAAAACAATCCTAGCTAATATGCCAGGATTGTTTTTTATTTAGATTTATTCTTCATATCTTTCTCCTTTTTTCAAATGATTAGCCACAATAAAACAGAATATCCCTATAAATATAAGTACAATACCAAGCGTTTTATGTTTTCCCTCAAAGAAAGGAATATCTGAAATAACATTTGTCATACATAGTCCTAAAAATACAAGGATAGGGCCTACCCAAAGTAATACATTACCGAATTTTGTGTGCTTCCACATAATAACCCTCCTTAATTCTCTTTACATATATATCCATAAATTAAAAGTAAATTCATAGAGAAATATAGTTTTTTTCATATCGAAAATTTAACCCTCATATATTGGTACAAGCAAAAGAGAAAGGAGACCATCATGAATTGGTTAGAAGCTTTCATATTAGGTATAATTCAAGGTTTAACAGAATTTTTACCAATCAGTAGTACCGGACATCTTTATTTAGGAAGGCATTTATTTCAATTAGATAAAGCAGGCTTATTTTTAGATACGATGTTGCATATTGGGACTTTACTTGCAGTGTTTATTTATTACAAAAAAGAATTTATATATTTAATTAAAAACCCATTTTCAAAGCTCATGTTATTACTTATTGTTGGGACGATACCTGCAGTTGTTATTGGTTTATTGTTTAAAGACTTCTTTGAAGATATTTCAAAAACAGGAATCACGATCGGTTGGGAGTTTTTAGTGACCGGATTCTTTCTCTACATGGCAGATAAACAAAAGAATGGTCGTAAAAAAATGGATGACATCACATATAAAGACGCATTAATTATCGGTTCATTTCAAGCGGCTGCTATTTTCCCAGCGATTTCTCGTTCTGGTATGACAATCGTCGCTGCATTATGGAGGCAGTTAGACCGTGAAACTGCTGCTTACTTTTCTTTTTTATTATCAACGCCAGCCATTGTCGGAGCCATTATTTTGCAATTTGTAGACGTTTTTCAAGGGAAAGCAGAATCTATTTCTAGTACATCTTTAATTGTCGGAACGTTATCAGCAGCGTTTTTTGGATACATAGCCGTTTCATGGATGATTCAATATTTAAAACGTCACTCCTTAAAAGTATTCGCGTATTACGTATGGGGATTAGGTATTTTAATTTTAATGTTGCAATTTACTGATGTATTTTAAGTATAATGATAAAGAAGTTAATTAGTTTAAGATCCTGTTTCATTCATACAAGGCAGGATCTCTTTTTATTAAGGGGGAAAATATGTTTAATACGGCTATCGTTATTGGTGGAAGTATGGCAGGAAAGTTTGCAGCAAAAGCATTATCAACTTCTTTTAAAGAAGTAATCATTATAGAAACTGGTGAAAGATGGGATGGAAAGTCTTCGAGAAAAAGAGTTCCACAAAGTAATCATCCTCACGTGTTATTAAAAGGTGGAGAAAACGCAATTGAAGAATTGTTTCCTAATATTACGAACGAATTAATAGAAGCGGGTAGTATTATAAACAACTTTACGCGTGATTTGAAATGGCATCAATTCGGTCTATGGAAACAACCGTTCATAGGGGAAGTACATATGATTCAACAAAGTCGTCCTTTGCTAGAATGGCATATTCAAAAACGAATACATCAAATTTCAAATATTACTATTAAATATGAAACATTGGTTAAAGGGTTATTGGTAGATGCAAAGCTTAACAAAGTGTGTGGAGTAAAAGTTAAATATTTAGAGACAGACACACAAGAAGAAGTTCATGCAGATCTTGTAGTTGATGCGAGTGGATTTGGCTCAAAAAGTATAGAATGGCTACGAGAATACGAAATTGAAGTAAAAGAAGAGAAAGTTCGTATTGATTTATTTTACGCAACGAAAATGTTCAAACTTAAAGAAAATGAGGAGTTAGACTGTTGTAATATGCTAATGTCTCCGAGTTTCCCTGATAACCCTTATGGCGTTCTTATTCAAACGATAGAAGATAATCGTTATTTTGTTACTTTCAGTGGATACGCAAATGAGAAAGCACCACAAACAGATGATGAGTTTTATGATTTTGCTGAAAACCTATCAATTTCTAATGTTACAGACTTCCTAAACAAGGCTGAGGGAATTACTGATATAAAGACATACAAAATTCCTTATCAAGTACGCCGGCGATTTGATTTAGTGAATAATGTACCAGAAGGCTTATTAGTTGTTGGAGATGCGCAATGTCGTTTTGATCCCGTTTTCGGCCAAGGCGTATCAGTTGCTGCTATGGAGGCTCACCAGTTGCAATTACTTCTGCAAGGCAGAAAACAGCTTGATAAAACATTTACACAACAATTTTATAAAAAGACAGCTAATATAATAGAAACCCCTTGGGATATGACAACGACAGAAATATCACGTCACCCGCAGCTAAAGAGAGAATTAACTACAAAACAAAAATTTCAGCTATGGTATACGAAACAAATATATCGACTATCCGCAAGTAATTCTGATGTTTATATTCGATTAGTACGAGTGATGAATTTAATTCGTAGTCCATTTCATCTTTTTCATCCGAAAGTGCTACTATCTGTATTGCTTAATCGAAAGAAATAGCAGGAATATAATTGATTAAAAAAGAATGTATAACAGTTAGTAAATCAAGAAGGAGAATACGAGATGGAAATATACATAGAGCAACTAAAGAAACAAGATGTTAAGGATTTATTTACGTTTGAACTTACGAATAAATCTTTTTTTGAAACAATGGTACCAAATCGTGGCTCGAAATATTTTGAATTTGAATATTTCCAAAAACTACTAGACGATTTATTAATAGAACAAGCGGATGGAGATTCTTATTTTTATTTAATTCGTAATGAAGAAAAAGAAATTGTAGGGCGAATCAATTTAGTAGATATAGATACGGAAACTCGAATTAGTTCACTAGGGTATCGGGTCGGAGAAAAATTTACTAAAAAAGGAGTTGCAACAGCAGCCGTAAAATTAATTTTAGATGTAGCGAAAAATAATGAAATTACTGACATTTATGCTAAAACAACGACTAATAATCTCGCATCACAAATTGTACTAGAAAAAAGCGGATTTTCTTCTTATCAAAACGAATCAGATACAACATCTGTAGAATTAAATGGAGAACATGTGAAGTTTGTACATTATATTTGGAGAAATACTTCGCGCTTATAATAAGGAGGACTTATTCATGAATGATTTGCGTTATCCAATTGGCCAATTTACATACAAACGTCCTATAACGGAAGAAATGATTGATACATGGATTCAAGAAATTGAAGATTTACCTAATGAACTAACAAAGGCAATTAAAGATTTAGATCAGAAGCAGTTAGATACACCATATCGCGTTGGAGGTTGGACTGTACGTCAAGTAGTTCATCACGTCGTTGATAGCCATATGAATAGCTACATACGCTTTAAATTAGCACTGACAGAAAAGAATCCAACTATTAAGCCGTATAAAGAAGAGAAGTGGGCAGAGTTACCCGATTCAAAATTACCGGTAGATGTTTCACTAGTAATGCTAGATTCATTACATAAAAGATGGGTTAACCTTTTATATTCTCTAGAAATTGAAGATTTAGAAAAGACATTTAACCATCCTGAAACTGGTGAAACAAAACTTGCTGTTGCAATAGGACTATACGCATGGCATGGTCGTCATCATACCGCTCATATTACTTCTTTAAGAAAGCGTCTAAATTGGTAACATGGATATTATATTAGAGAAGGCGACAGAAACTGATGCAGAAGTTATATTTCAAATGCAAATAGACTCATTTAGCCCTTTATTACATAAATATAAAGACTATGAAACAAATCCAGCAAATGAAACTATCGAAAAAACTATTTGTAGAATAAATCAAGTAAACGGTGGCTTCTATAAAATAATAGTGGATATGAATCTTGTTGGAGCGATATGCATTTCACAAAAAGAAACACCCTCTAAATTTTGGATCAGTCCAATGTTTATTCATCCGGGTTATCAAGGAAAAGGAATTGCTCAAAAGGTGATTACATTAATTGAGGAAATATTTCCTGAAGCAACGAGCTGGGAACTTGCTACTATTTTAGAAGAAGAGAAAAATTGTTTTTTGTATGAAAAGATGGAGTATAAAAGAACAGAAGTTATAAAGAAATTAAATGATAAAACTACACTTATTTATTACAAAAAAGAAAGGTAAAGCATATAAAACACGCTTTACCTTTTTATGTTATTTTAGATTAAATATACAAAAATGATGTATTTTCTTCCAAAATACCCGGGTTAGTAATTTCTGAAATGAATAAAAATACAAGAAACCACTACTTTGTCGTATATGTCACTAACGCTTTTTGAATGCTTAAAATACTATCGTCACCTTTAAATTCTTTCGTAATTGGATCCTCCATACTAGACACCCAAATTTTAAGTTCTGCATCTAAATCAAAATGCCCAGCCGTTTCGATGCTATATTGTGTAATACTTTTATAAGGAATAGAATGGTATTCTGTTTTTTTGCCGGTTACTCCTTGTTTATCTACTAAAATAAGTCGACGATTTGTAAATACGATTAGATCACGAATTAATTTATAAGCATGCTCTACTTTTTCATCGTCTAGCATAATCTTCTCTAAATCACGTTCTACACTTTCAGAACTCGTATTTGATGCATTTCCTAAAATACCGCTAAATAAACCCATATTAAATTCCTCCTTTAATATATGTGGAATGAATTACTTATATTGTAACATGTTACTCACAAAGATATTATGACATTACTTTAGTAGTTTCTGGTTATTGTTGTAATCAGTTTATATAACCTCATCTTAAAATCTTGTGCTAATATGAAATTAAGAAAAAAGAAGCAGAGGGATATAACATGAAGAATATCGGTTTAGTATTAGAGGGCGGAGGAATGAAAGGTTTATATACTGCAGGTGTACTCGAATATTTCATGGAAAAGAACTTATTCTTTCCGTATGTAGTCGGCGTATCAGCTGGAGCCTGTATGGGGGCAACCTATTTGTCACGTCAAAAAGGGAGAAATAAGAAAGTAAATACAGAACTAGTATCAGATTACAGGTATATATCTTATCGAAATTTAATTCGAAAACGTGAATTATTTGGGATGGACTTTTTATTTGATGAAGTACCTAATAAAATCGTCCCGTTTGATTTTCAAACTTTCTTAAACTGTAATGAACAATTTGTTATAGGGACGACTGATTGCGAATCAGGACGAGCTGTTTATTATAATAAAATAGAACATGGAAATGATATTTTAAAAATCATCCGTGCATCTAGCTCAGTTCCGTTTATAGCACCTGCTGTAGAATACGATAATCGTAAGTTGTTAGATGGAGGAATTATAGATCCTATTCCAGTTCTAAAAGCTCAAACTGATGGTTATGAAAAGAATGTAGTTATCATGACAAAACCAGAAGGATACGAAAAGCAGCGGAATAAATTTTCTAGACTGGCTAAAATTTTATATAGAAAATATCCGAATATCGCAGAATCTTTAGTAGAACATTATCGTTTTTATAATGAGACGATATCTTATATGAATCAAATAGAACAAAAAGACAACTTTTATGTCATTCAGCCTAGCGTACAACTTCCAATAAGTGGAATAGAAAGAAATAAAGAGAAACTTGTTAATTTATATAACCTTGGCTATATAGATGCTCAATATCATTATGAAAACTTATTAAATTGGATAGAGAAATAAAGGAGGAGAAAGTTGAAGTTAGGAAAAAGGGTTATTTTTAATGAATTGCAGAAAATGCCTAGTCCGCTGTACAAACCGTTTCCTTATCGCGCTACAGCAAAATTGCAGCGAAACTTAGAAAGTAGATTTACCGAAGATAATTGTATAAACGCTGATTTTAATCATCATTGGATGCATACAGCAGCTACTTTAAATTCTGTACTAAATGGAAACGAACAGAACATTACGTTTCAACAAATAAAGTGGTTAAGAAAATCGTTTTTTGAGTGGTTTCCGCAATATCGTTTTCTAGAAACAGAAATTGTGAATTATCCCATTTTGTATAGAGATTTCATAAGTTATGAGAAGACCAGGAAGCTATTACTTTATTACCTTACTGAATAAAAGCGAAAACGTACAGGTTACATTACTTGTACGTTTTTTGTTCATAAAACATTCAATATTAACAATTAGTTTATATAGGAATTCTAATGAGAAGAAAGAAGTACATATAATAGAATGATACAGGGGAGGAGAGAGGAATAGCTGTTTTGCTTTAAGTTATTGTCCAACTCGAATACAGTTAGTTATTTATGTTAAAATATTTCGAGTGAAATCAAGCTTTTAAGGATTTCATTGAACATTAAACAAAACAAGTTAGCAACGTAGAAGGGATAACATTAACATGAAAAACGTATCAAATATAGATAAAGTAGAATCAATAAAATCTTTACAGTCAACAATTAGTAAACTTGAAAATGCCTTATCACAGATGACTCAAAAAGGATTAAATACTACTTTAGTGAAAAAAAGACTCAAAGCAGCTAGTATCGGCTTAGCTATGTTAGAAAGTGTTTGGAAGCAAGAAACTCATCATTATACTCAGGAAGATTTAGCAGAAGCTCGTAATGTTCTGATTGGTTTGCTTCCATCAATTGAAAAGATTTACGTTAAGTCAAAGCTTGGGAGTCCTCAAAGAACGCTTTTAGAAAGAAGAATAAAATCGTTTGAACTTTCTATTCAAGCAATAGACAATTATTCTAGTAAATAACTTATTTAAAGAGTCTTATTACAAAAGTGTAGCAAGACTCTTATATCATTCTATCAAAATTAAATATCCTTACTGCCACATTGCAGCAAAGGCAAAACATCTTGATCTACCTCATAATTATTCTCAAACTTCACATCTTCAAGAACATTTCATTGTCTTTAATAAAAATCCATGCATTAAGTAATCTTCAATCGCAAAAACACTCAATTATTTAATTTACGAAAATGGAATACCGCCATGTATTGCTGTAGATCCTGTTAATCAGCTAGAAGAACTAACTTTTGAAAACGATATTCCTCGGATTGAAAATCAAATTTCATCTATAAATTCTAATGCAACTCAATTTCACTTTTATATGGTAGCAGGACAACTTGAAAACAAACCTCTTTTAACGGCCAATAATCACTTGTATAGAGCTTTAAAAGATAAAGGGTACCAAAACCACTTATGAAGAGTTTCAAGACGGTCATGATAGCGTGTGAGGGTGAAAAAAGTTATTTGATGGATTGAAAGCTTTGAAATAGATAAAAACCACACTATAAAATAAAAAGGAGAGAAAATCTATGAATCAGGAAGAACTCGATAAAAAATTAAAGAAACAAGAGATTTTAGTAAAAGATGAAAAAGTTTGGTCGTATACGTATGAGGATCATATTAGTTCTATCGTTAAACAAACAGAACAGAAAGGAGCTTTTGATAATTTACCTGGTAAAGGTAAACCTCTTAATCTCGATAAAGATCTTTCTTACAATCCTGAAAAGCAACTTTATAGAACTTTAGCAAATAATCATATTTTGCCTAGGTGGATTGAGCTTTCAAAAGAAATTGAAGATTTAAAAGAAAGACTAAAAGAAAATACAAATACGGCAGAAGCAGCGGAATTAATTCGAACTATCAATAAAAAGGTTTTAGAGCATAATTTACTTTGTCCGACAAGCGCGCAAAAAATGAGGGTGAAAATGGATTTTTAACGATTTTCAATTAAGCTATCGCTTACTATATAATTAAGTTAGGCATTTTCAATTCGTTACTAAAGGGAGGCAAATGTAGTGAAGAATACGTATCAACTTCAAATTCCGAAAGAACTAGAACAGTATCGTAGTATTTTAGAAGAAAGTGTGAAACCGTATGTTAAAGTGTCTGGAACATTAGCAGAGACAACGCTTTTTGAAAGTAAGTTTGGTGGTTATCCGTATTTACCTATAGATCAAGAGCATCCTAAAGACTCAAATGGACAACCTATGATGCTACTTGCGCAGTTAAACTTTGAAGAAATGCCGCATGTTGAATATATGCCTCAAAAGGGATTGTTACAGTTTTTCGTAAGTCCTGAAGAAGATCTTTTTGGAGCAGATTTTGATCATCCCACAAGCCAAAAAGACTTTCGAATTGTTTATCATTCTACAATCACAGCGGATTTAACTAAGGTAATTACTGATTTTAGTTATTTAAACACTTTACATTTAGAGAATTTTATCATACCCGAAGCAGCAAAACTAAAGTTTGAGTTGGCATATCAACCAGTAACACCAAGAGATTATCGATTTGAAATGATTTTTAGTGATAACATTGATTGGGAAGAGATTGTTGATGAAGAAAATAATATAGAATTAGGCGAACTGTATGATGATTTATGTAAAGATCAAGGACATAAAATTGGTGGATATCCATTTTTCACACAGACAGATCCGAGAGAATGGGAAGAAAAATACCAACAGCATGACATATTATTGCTGCAAATCGATACAGACGATTCATTAAATATTATGTGGGGCGATTCTGGGGTTGCTAATTTCTTTATACGTAAGGAAGAGCTGTTAAATCTAGATTTTTCCAATGTCATTTACAATTGGGATTGTTACTAGAAGATATAAATAAATTAATAGCAAACAAAAAATCTTCCTGAAGGTGAGGAGGATTTTTTATGTTAAAAATAAGCGTTATGTTAACTAGAATAAAAAACAATGAGTGTAATGAAAGGCAAGCCTAAATAACAGAAATAACAACAAATAATGTAAAGTTGTAAAACGTGTGCAAATAGCAATAAGTTCATTAAGTAAAACATAAAATAAAATTACTAATTTATATTTTGTATAGAAATAATTTTTCTGTATAAAAATTTCTTGCCGATCAAAAATGATTTGGATTCGTTAAATCTTAAGCGATTATTGAGTAAGATTTGCTGTGATGAATTTATAACAAATAAAAACGATAAAAACCGAAGAAATTTGTTTAGATAAGATTTCATATGAATCTCACTAAAAATCTCCGTTCCGTCTCATTAAGTATAGTTTACTTGGTTTTTGATACCTGTAATCGCTTTGTCTCTATAACTACCTATAATATATATTATGTTAACTAACTTCAAATTATAAACTTATTATAAATAAGTCAGTTTTTGTGATTAGCCTCCCCTCGTTCTTTTTAATCATTCTGTGTGATGGATTGTTTAGTTGTTTGTTTTATAAGTTGTTGATGAAAATGTCTCCAGATATAAATTATATTTAAGACAATAAAAAATGCAATTCGTTTTAACTGAACGCATTAAACGAATTGCATTGATATGATTACGGATAAGTTCTTAAAATTAGTTTGCTATAGCAATTGCTTCAATTTCAATTAATAAGTTATCGTTAATTAACTTTCTAACTTCGACAGCTGAACTTGCTGGTGGATTCTTAGTATCAACGTATTGATCTCGTATATCTCTAACCATGGCCATTTGAGAAATATCTGTTAGGAAAAATGTTAATTTTACTACATCATTAAATCTTAATTCCGAAGTTTCTAATGCACTTTTAATATTTTCGAAAACTTGTCGCGTTTGTGTAGCTAAATCACCAATGCCAACTATTTGACCATCAGTGTTAATCGCTACTTGTCCAGATATGTAAATTGTTCGTTTAGCGTTACTAACTTCCACTACATGTGAATATCCAAAATTTGGTGGCATCGTTTCTGGATTGATAAATTTCTTTTGCAAGGTGTCTCTCTCCTTTTTTATCAAGAAAATTGTAAAATCTATGTATTTACTATATTCAATCAATAAAATTAAGAATCCTTTATGATTTAAAAATAAAAAACCTTAGAATAGCTATCTTCATACCTATTCTAAGGTTTTTTAGGATTTTATATTTAGTTATCGCTAGTGGACATTGTTAAATTAATCTTTTCATAATCTCTTTTAAATTGATTATCATTTTTTAGCCAACGTTTGAAAGCCGATTCGCTTATTTCTAAATTTGAACAAGTTGTAGCATTACATTTATTTTTCATATATTCTTCAAGGAAATTTTGTTTTCTTTGTTTAACGGCAGTTTGAGTTTGTTTTAATTTTCGATCTTGTAATTGATCTAAACTCAGACTTTCTCTCTGAAACACTTCATATTTTCTATGCAAATAAATATCTTTGTCTTTATAAATCCAATTTGAAAATAGTTGTATTGATTTTCTTCCAGATAAAATAACGCGATAATGTTTGTTTTGATTTAGTAAATCGGCTCGTAAATTGCGATTTTGAAGAATTTGATGTAAAGAATTCATAAAGTTATATGATCCACCTACGAAATTAACTGTATAAGTTTCATACTTGACGTAACCATCCCCATCAAAATACCCACGAACAAAATGATGCAAATATTCTTCTGGTACAAAAGGAAATTCGATGTTAAATGATTTACATGGCATAATTCCGTGTATGTTCATAAGGTCGTCTTTTATTGTTTTGCTATTAATATTTAGCATGTATACGCTTGTTTTTTTTGTTTTGATAAAGTGGCTGGTTTGTTTTTAGTTCTTTTTTTATATTTTCTAAAATATAACTTTCTTTTTGAGATATACTGACACATTGATTTTCTTTCTGTATAACACCATCTGCTGCTATAAACCCTAAAATATAAGCCATATTGTTTGACCACGTTTTAAAGTAATCTTCTGTTATGTCATACTTTCTCTTCCAACTCCCTATAGCGCGCCTTGGTACGTTATTGTCTGATAAAACCATACGAATATACCTTGCAGACACATTAGCAAGCACAGCGATTTCTGAGGTGCTCTTCCCTTCAGTATACAAATGCATGATTTCAGATTTTGATAGTTTACATTTTGATTTCTTTTTTCGCTCTATGTGCACTTATATCCTCTCCTTCCTTTCTTTTATTAGAGACATATTTTCTTCTATAACATACAACGAAACATATGTTCTTTGTTGCGTATAAGAAGGAATTTACTAAATAAAAACAATTTACATGTACTTAATATTTGTCTTAGCTGCTGCTGTGCGATTTGTACTTTATAGATACAAATAATGAATTTGACGGATTTAAGAAATACAAGGCATTTTAAATGACGGATTACTTTAAAATAAAATCAAAGCTGCGTCCTATAAAGGGTTTGCCTATCGTTTTATCAAATAAAGATAATGAACCGTTAGAGAGTGTTACGAAAGAAGCTAACCGTTTAGAAGTTAAAATTACAACGCCTCAAATTGGCGAATCTATTACGTTAAAATCTACAAACTATCCTTCAACAGCTTGGTGGAGAGAAATTTAATTATAAATAGAAAAAGAGCGAACTCTCTTATAAGGAATTCGCTCTTTTTCTGTATTTAAACTTATTTCACTATATTTGATTTCCCGCTATCTAAAATTCTATTTGCTGGTACACTGGACATTTCAATCACTGTATTCATACTTTTATCAGTTAGTTCAATGAGTTCGTTTTCGTGATTGATTTTCTGTAAATCCCACACCATTCCATGGAACTCGTTATGCTGTCCACTTACCTTTACAATACTTTTCGTTTTATTTGTAGGTTGTATTTGAAGGTTTGTAAATAGGTTACCACTAATTTCATTTGGCGTTGTTACATTACTATCCATAAAAATCATATTTACACAATCTTCGAGAGAGAAGTTCATAAAACGGTTGGCATTTATCCATGCATGTCCAGATTGTGGTTTCTTTGCTACTAATTTCACCCCAGTTTCCATGCCTACAACTTTTATATTTTCAAAATTAATAAATGAAATTTCATTTTCCTTCCCACCAGAATACAAAGAAATGCCGGTACCTTTATTCGTTTCTGTCCAATTGATAATATTTATATCTTTTATTTGTGTTTTGTGCCAAGTGTTATAATACTTATTTTTTCCGTCTAAATATATAACTTCAGAATTAAATTTAGGATCATCTATAGCTATATAAGCTCCTTCAATAGAAGCGTTTTTTTCTAATTCTAGAACTCTAAAATTACCTTCAACAACAAATTGTGTTCCATAACCAAATAATAACTTTACACCCTGTTTCACTACGATTGGTGACGTAATTTTATACTTCTTATCATCAAGCAATACTGTTTTAATTTTACTAGATTCTGCTTTATTAATAGCAGATTGTATTTTGTTTGAATCATTTTTACCTTTAAAGTCTTCTACATACACCTTATCATTTTTAGCTAAACCTTCTTTTTTGTTGTATTGATAAAAAGCAATAGTAATTAAAACGATACCTATGAGTAAAATAATTATTTTCTTCATCACACTCATCCTCATATAAATTTTCTCCTTAGCTACTCTTCGAATAATCTATGGCTTTTATATTTAGGTGATAATTATTTTGCTGTGTATGATAGATTACGATTCTTACTTTTTATAATGGAATTATATTATCTATAGAGTTGTCCTGCTTAGCTAATTCTTTATTCCTATAATCTATTAATTTATGATTAGATAAAATAAAATTATGCTCTAATATTAATTCATTGTGGAGCACTTCAACTAAAAATTTAGGTATCATCTCTCCTACACCGTAATTATAGTCACTAAGAATCCAAGAAACCTCTTTCCAATCTAAAATTCCTTCTGCGACTTTTTTTGGAGTGTGATATGTAAATTCATGAAGTAACTCTACTAGATAAACATAAATACCGCCAGAATATGAAGAATCCTCCCATTTAATAATGCCTTTAAATTGAATTTGGTCATACGTAACTTTTATATTAGTCTCTTCCTTTATTTCACGAATCGCATTTTCTAAAGGTGTTTCTCCCTTTTCTATCTTTCCTCCTACCCCATTCCATAATCCTTTTACCGGATCATATTCTCTATTTAACATAAGTATCTCTTCATTTCTTTTTATAAAACATAAAGTGTGCTTGTACATAATGTGATTCCTTCCTCCGTTTTTAATAAGCTCTTACTGGAGATATAAGATGGATTGCTGCAGATTGCTCTCCTGCTTCAATCAATATCGGTCTCATAGAACCGCCAAAGCTTAAAGTAATCGTTTCTTCTTTTATTGCTCTTAAAGCATCAACCATAAAACGCCCATCGAAAGATATATTTAATTGTTTTTCACCTTGAATCGCATCTATTTGTTGCGTTTCGGATATTTGCCCAATTTGAGAAGCGTTTGAAGAAATTTTAATTGTAGATTCGTTTATGATTTCTAAGTTAACATTGTTATTGGCCCATTCACTTGCTAATAAACTTGATCGGTCTACACCTTGTAATATCTTTTTTCTATCTATGTTAATAATCGTTTTAAAGTCATTTGGAATAAGGTTAGAAATATTAGGATATTTCCCTTCAATTAGTCTTGAATATAATGTAGTTGTTCCAAGCGTAAATATAATATGACTCTCTGAAAGGTAAATATATACGAATTCCGAATTGCTGTTCATTAATTTTAGAAGTTCACTAATGGTTGCGCTTGGTACAATACAATTTGCTTTTACATCTGAGGAAAGTCGCGTTTCACGTATCGCTAGTCTATGTGAGTCAGTTGCAGCACAAATAAACTTATTATTAGATAACTCTATATGCACCCCAGTAAGAACAGGTCTAGATTCATTTTTCGCTACCGCAAAGACTGTTTGTTTAAATACTTCAATCAATTGCTCTGTCTCTACCTTGATTTCTGCATGATTGTCTATAAGCGGTACATTCGGAAACTCATCTGCAGGAAATCCATTTAAACTTAATGTGATTTCTTCTGATTGTATCTTAATAATTTGCTCATTCTTACTTTTTATTGCTATATCACTTGGCATTTTCTTTATTATTTCAATGAAATACTTTGCAGGTACAACAATAGTTCCTGCCTTTAAAATAGTTGCAATTTTTTCGTCTTCAATTGAAACAGGAATGAATTTTTCAATAAAAATATTCGAGTTACTTGCAATTAAAGTAATTCCAGATTGATCTGCAGTTATTTTTATACCAGATAATATAGGAATTAAAGATTTTGTTGATATCGCTTTGTTAACTTCTGAAAGTGCTTGAGTAAATTGTTTGTGATTAACGATGAACTCCATGTTTTCCCCGCCTTACATGAGATAATATTTTTATGAAGATTGATGAACGATTGTTCCGTTAAAAAAATAAGGTACTGTTTCTTTCTTTTGTAATAAATCTAGTAAATGTTCTGGTATGCGTAAATACGGTGCTGCTATATGTAATTCCATCCAAGTAATCTCTTCGATTTCTTTTGGTCTTGATATATATGTCTCCCCGCCGATTATTTCGCCTAGAAAATTAAAGAAAATTGCATGATGATCTCTTTCCTCGAAAAAGGCTTCGCTGATAGAACAAATCCCTTTTACGTTTATATGTAACCCTGTTTCTTCTTTTACTTCCCGAATTACTCCTTCTTCTAAGGTTTCTCCTAATTTAACTGCGCCACCCGGTAATGTATAATAAGAACCATTTTCCCCTTTGTTTTTTACCATTAAGATCTTTTCATTAGTTTTATCGTACAAAATCGCGTATGTAACATTAACTTTTTTCATATGTACCTCCTCTATTTTTAATAAAAGGAATTTTCTGTCTTCTATCCATTCTACCATTAACTCCTTTTAATATATATAAGTTAGTTAAGTCTTGCCTTTACCGCTATTGGTGGAGTTAATAAGAATGGGCCACTGATATATAAAGAAAGAACGTATCTTAGGAAGATTATCCAAAGAACGTTCTTGAAGTTTTAGCATGAAAATTGATTAAATTAAAACTAAAATTAATAATAACCTCGCCTTGATTACATTTGTATTCCAAATACTAATGTTAACAAATTCTATATACTTTTTAGCCGTTTTTCTAAATAATAATGATTATGTCCTTTCGGATGATCTTCACTTACTCCAATTACTTTATATCCATGTTTTTTATAAAAAGCAGGTGCTTGAAAGCTAAAAGTATCTAAATTGATTAACCTACACTCTTTTTCAATTGCAAATTCTTCAATAAGTTTTATTAACTTGGTTCCATAACCTTCGTGTCTATATTCTTCAGAAACCCATAGAAAGTCAACGTGTACATGGTGCCAAAAAATTATTGCTGTTACCCCACCTACGATTTCTTCTTTTTCATTTCTTACTATGAAACTAACCTTTTCTGAAGGTGTTTTTTCTTCATCTGCGAGATATTTTTGATTATATTCAATTACTTTCTCTCTTATGTAATCACTATCTTCTTGTACCCACTGCTGTACTATTTTCATTTTAAGTGTCACGCTCCTTTTTACTTATCTATTCAATTTTATAATGATATTGTCCTGTCTTTAATGAGTTAGTAAAGAAGCAAAGTTAATGGAATAAAAAAGAGCCCTAACATGAGGACTCTTTTTAAAATTAAGCAACTTTCCGATGTAGATGTTTTAGTTCCTTTGTCTTCTCTGCAGTTGGTGGACGGATTAATATTGAAATAATGAAGGAAATAACACTTAAAACACCGATTATAATGAAAGTTGGTTGAAATCCCCCGAGTATCGCTCCAATAAATGATCCTGCAAGCGCACCAAATCCGAAACCTTGGTAGACAATGCCGTAATTTGTACTATGGTTTTTTAATCCAAAGAAATCTCCGACAATAGCTGGGAATATAGTTATATTACCACCGAAGCAAAAGGCGACACTTGCTACACAAGCAAAATAGATTCCGTAATTTAGCGGGATAAAACTTAAAGTAAAGACTGACAATCCTATAATAATAAACGTTGCAGAGACAATTTTCATTCGGCCGATTTTATCTGATAACGTCCCAAGAATGATTCTACCTACTGTATTAAAGATTGCAATCATAGCAACGGCGTTTGCAGCAGTTGCTGCGCTAAGTCCAACGAGTTGTACGCCGATATCTTTTACCATACTGATTAAATACAAACCACCCATACACGAGGTGAATAACATAAAAAATAGCAGATATACTTGTTTCGTTCGCATCATTTCACGCGGAGTATAGTCATTGTGTAATGTTTCAGTTACAGCATTACTTACAATTGCCTCACGTAAGAAGAACGATCCGATTAACACTAAAAGTAACACGATAATACCCCAATATAAGAATGCTTGTGATACACCAAGGTTATCGATAAGATTTCCGTTTATATATCTAAAGATTAAGCTGCCCATTCCATACGCTGATACAGATATACCTGAAATAAGCCCTTTCCGATTTGGAAACCATTTAATTAAATTAGATAGTGATGTAATATAAGCTGTTCCATCCGCATAACCAACAACGACACCAGCTAATAAATATAATAGTGGTAAAGAAGAAACTTGTGAACTAAGTATTAAGCCGAGTCCTAAAACAATTCCTGCAGTAGCAATAAGTTTTCGAAGTCCTAATTTTTTCTGCAACTTTGCTGCAAATAAAGTTGAGAATGATAAAGAAAAACTTGTTATGGAGAAAGTTATCGCTACTGAATTAAGATTCCATCCAAACTTACTTACAAGGGGTTGATTAAATAAACTCCATGTATAAATTGTTCCAAGGCCAATTTGAACAATGATTGTACCTAGAACAATTAGTAACGGATTTATAGAACTTTGTTTCATACTAACTTGTCCCCTTCTTTTATCTTGACATGAATTTTCACAGTTAGTATATCCATCATAAATTACAAGATACTGTACGGAAAATGGTAATTAAGTTCATATACACAAAAAGACACTTCATAAAGAAGTGCCTTTTGCAGGTTATATCAGATATTTCTAAAGAAAGCTTTGTTAAGATAAGACATTTTCAAATGCTTATGTATATATGTTATCAAATAATTTCTTAAATGTTATGAGACTTAAGACGTATTTTTCATTCATCATATAGTCGGATGAAAAATTAATATTCGATTTCATCAAAATCTTTCGGCTGCGGTACAGTTTGCATATTAGCTGCATCTTTAGGATCGCTATAAATTGCATTTTGCTCTGTATTTACATCTTTTATATTTTGCTTTTTATTTTTGTTCACTTTATCTTTCACTTTCAATCACCCCTTTTTGTTATAGGAGTAATTATGCCCTAATACGGTTACTAAATGTATCAGCGACTAAATTACTAAATTCACGTAAATAATATAAGTAATTATCACCGCCGTAGTTATATCTTTTATTATACATTTTTGCAACAACTACATTATATTCAGGTATTACTAAAATAGTCGGTCCAGTAATCCCTAATATTTGATACGACCCTTTTGGAATACGTTCACCAAGTTCGCTTAATTGTGCAGGCTCATTTTGGATGAACCAAAACACCCCATTTTGTGGTAGCTCTTTGTTTATAAATGTTGGACTCTGCAAACTCGTAGCAATTTTTATAACTTCTTTTGGAACGATTTGTTTATCATGTATCATGCCTTGATTTAGATGAAGATTGCCCCACTGCGCAAATTCTCTAGCTGAGACAAATAGATTTTTTTCAGTACCATCATTTACTGTACCAATTCCACTTATCGGGTCTTCATTTGGATTATTAATAATTTCAACCAAATTTTCATCTTGCTGTATTCTCCATCCTGTTTCTTGAAATTTAGCAGGTTTAAAAACACGCTCTTTTAACAATTCAGGAAAACTTTTGTTATATAGCTGATAAATAAGACGTGTCATCATTCTTACATTAATATCTCTATACGCCCATGATTGTCCCGGTTCAAATTCACGAAAAATTGTCCCGTCATTCGTTTCTTCTAATCCGTGCGAATGTGTTACTAAATGTCTTATCGTCGTTTTACCAAGCAATACAGGATCAAAGTCTTTAAAATATTTTATCGCTTCATCATCAATAGAGTTTATTTTCCCTTCGTAAAGTGCGTATGCTACCATTAAACCTAAATAACTTTTTCTCGCAGAAGCAACGTTGAATTGTGATGACGCGGTTACTTTTTTACTTGTAGAGGTATTTGAGTGGTAACCACTATAATGCTCTAGTACAATTTTATTATCTTTTATAATGCTCAGTGCTGCTGCAGAACTATGATTTTCTTCTTTTATATTTTCTACCCAAGAAATTAACTTATCATATGTATACAAATACATCCCCCTTAACACGAATAAAAAATTACCGCATGAAAGAAAAGTATAAAAGAATATTTACACCTTTCTTTCATGCGAAATATTATTGATTTTCTATACTTATATGATCCACCAGTTCCAGCAGTTAAAACAACCGAAACAACCAGCGCATCCTACACAACGACCACCACAACCTCCGCATCTTCCACCGCCACATCCACCACAGCGACCACCACAACCTCCGCATCCGCCACAACGACGTGCATCGTCTTGAATGTAGTAGTATGGATATTGACTTTGTTGTTGATCCCAATACACAACATTACCAGTTTGATAATCATTAAGATTTAATGTTTGTAGTTCATGTTGAAACTGATTCATTAAGAACCCCTCCATTTATAAATATAAATTCCGCCCAAATATTAAAGTTAATAAATTCTTGTGAACAAAGTAGAAACAAGACTATAGACTAAATGCGTACATCAACAAAATATGAACTTACACTAGGTGATGTACCTTGTTTTTCAGCCTATTTTCTTTATATTCATTCGATGGACGTATTTACTATAAATAAAGTGATTTAAAAATTACTAATCCAACAATTTAGTAGTTCATCACTTAACTTTCTTTCTAGTAATTCCTTCACTAAAGGCATTGGCATGATTTCATAATGATTTAAGGCTTCTTTATTACAATCTATCCATTGAAATGCTAAATGAGACTCGCTAGATTTCGGTGGTAAGTCCGTATGTAAATCTTGTGACTCTACTTCAAAAATGTGGTTAATTTCATGATGAAGCACTTCTTTATCTTGCCATTGATTTTCTATGACTCCTAAAAATTGTTGTATACTACAGTTTACTCCAAGTTCTTCTCTTAACTCTCTTATTAATGCATTCTCTGCTGATTCTCCAATTTCAACATGGCCACCAGGTAAAAAATAATGATGGCCAATATATTCAGCAACTAATAATTTTTCATCTTTTATCATGACTGCTCGTACAATATGATGAAATTTACTTTTCAATTGATATTCCTCCTAGTTATTCAATGTATAGTTGCTCAAAATAGTCATTTAGTATTGGTATAATATAAATCATAGGTGTTTCATACGGATGAATATCATTAATAACTTCAAGAGCATCTTTTACAAGTTCTCGTTTACACTTTATTTCAACTTTACATTCTTGCCCTTCGCATATTCGACCAATTTCTCCATTAAAAGGAGATGCCTCGTCTAACGGTCTCCAATATCCTTTCACTGAACTATAGGAAAGACAATGGTCATATTCGCCCGTTTTACATGCTCCAATTTTATTTAATTCATCCCTTAATGTTTCAATATATTCTTCAGGAATGAACACTTCAATTTTCACTTCAGTAAATTGCATATTTCATTTCACGCCTTTACTTCCTAATAGTTAAACAAATAAACGATATACTTGCTCGCCATCATACTCCTGTTCTAATGATTTGAAACTGTATCGTTCATATAGTTTCTTTGCAGAGATATTATCTTTATGTACGGTTAATCTAATTTCTTTACACGATTTAAAAGTATTTTTTATTATATTAATACTTTCTTGTAATGCTGCTTTTCCATATCCATTACCTTGCTGCGATTGATCAATAATAAATCCGTTAATCCAATACATATCTGATGTCTTTCTTACAACTGCATGCATTACAAAACCAACTATAAGGTCACCAACGTATATAGCGAATGGTATGTACTCTACATTGTCACCATCTGGTTTTATATATACTTTAGCAAGCGAAACTGCTACGGATGGAACAAATTTCAACTGATTTTCTTTAACTTGTAGCTTTAATGCTTCTTCCCAATTTTCTCTCGTAACAACCTTTAACTGGACATTCAATATTGTAAGCTCCTTTATCTAGAGGGATGTATTTTTATATTCAACGCATTGAAATAATTCCCTTTTTCGACAACAACTTATAACATGATTTTTATAAAATCTTGAATGAATTTTTGTTCATCTATTTCTAATGCTATATGGGCCCCTTCAGGTATAGAGCTAGGGCGGAAATCAGCAAATGTTTGTCCTTTCGTATCTCCGTATGTATCTACATTTACTGTACGATGCACAAATTCAAAAAAACTTGGATTTACTAATCCACTTATTGCAACCACATCATGTAGCAAAGGTCCTTCGATAGATGGATTAAGTTTTTGGTATGCAGATAAATAGTAGTCATACATTGGTTTCATTATCATATGAAATGGATTCTTTGTATTAGCTTGAATATAGCTAAATACATTTGGTGTTAACACAGCTTTGTTTGTTACATTTAAAGGGAATATTAATAAATTCTTTGCTTGATGGAAAACAATTTTACTTGCTATAGGATCTCCATACACATTTGCCTCTGCTAACGGCGTAACGTTTCCTACTTCTAAAAAAACACCACCCATGAAATATATTGCTTTTACATCTAGCATTAAATCATTCCATAAATTAAAAGCAATTGCTAACGAGGTAGATCTTCCTACATCAACAATCGTTAAATCTTTTCCGTACTTTACAAGAATCGCAGCGATACTACCAAAATTGTATATTGGAATAGATAATACGCTTTCTGGAACATGGATGGGCCCTAATCCTTCTGCTCCGTGAATTTCAGGGTAGTACGTAGTAATTTCTTCTGTAAGTGGTTTTGTTGCACCACTAATGACAGGAATGTCTTGTCTATTTGCTAACTGTAAAATATACGCTGCATTATGTGCAGCATGTATATGCTCAACATTTCCGTATCCAGTTACAATACCTACAATTTCAATTTCGGGATGCAGTAAACCATACATAATGGCAAATGAGTCATCAATACCTGGGTCTCCGAAAAATAATACTTTTTCCAAGAAATACTCTCCCCTCATAAAAACATAGAGTCATCAATAACTATGTATATGAAAAAAGCAAGTATATCTATGCGAATTTTAGAATGGATAATGTTTTACAAAATATTAAAAAGGAACTAGCGTATGCTAATTCCTTTCTTAAGTAACCATTCTCAAATTTAATTAATTATCGTATCCTTCATAAATTGCATCATTTATTTGATTTTGTATTTTTTTATCATCAGGTACAGGTTTCCACCAATTTCCTGTAATAAATAACATAGTTAATAAATTATAACTATCACTAAAATAGCTTTCTCTCTTATTCTTCATCCAATCCCAACCGCTATTTACCCACTTTTGATTATTGCTACTCGTTATACTTGCAGCAATAAACGGTGAAACAAATACAGCAGTTGAATAACTACCAATATTAGATCCATTTAATTGATAACCATCCACAATTTTAGAAGGATTTCCATTCGTTTTATTTTGAATCCATGAAGAGACTTTATCAGAAATGACTTTACTTCTTTTCTCGCCGTACATCGCATAGTCCATTACAATTCTCAATGGTACCCGACTAGCATTGTAATAATATGCATTTGTATATTCTGACTCCTCTAAGAAGTCTTTAGGTGCGGGTTGTGGTGGGTTTTTTACAACGAAATCTGAAATAAGTCCTGTATTTGGAGAGTACTTATTACTAAATTGCGTATAAACATCGTACAAATTATTAATAACAGTAAGCCAAGTTTTATCACCTGTAAATTCATAAAATGCTCTAAGGTGTGACATCATCCAATCAGATGGCCTCGTATCAAGTGAATTTTTAGAATCCCAATCTCCTAAATTTAGTCGGCTATTATTTGTAACATTACTAGCTTTAATACCTTTTGTAATCATGTCTTGTGCTTCTTTTAAATAATTAACTGTTCCATTTGATCCCCACTGCTTATGAGCAAGAAGAAGAGAATACGCAATATCTAAATCCCCATCAGTAGCAGAATCAAAATGACCTTGTGCTTTTTTACTATCTGCGACAACCCATCCCATTAAATTAGGATTTTGAGAGCTTTTAAAAGTTCTTGCTGTTTTAAATAAACCATCATAGATTTTTTGGGCATTCGAATCGTAACCAGCCATTAATACTGTAATTATCATCCCATACCCTTGACCTTCTGAAGTTCCAAGTGGCTTAAACCCATCCGCATCACCCGTAATCTCTCCTTTTACGTAATAACCACCAGGTAAAGAAGATAAATCATTTTTCAAATATTTCTTTTTCCAATTATCGTAGTAACTTCTTACAGAAGCATTTAAACTTTCCTGTGTAACATGAGTAGGTTTTATAACACCTGCATAATTAACTTGCTGGGGAAATGGTTTCATTTCCTTTGCAGCAGCTACTTGTTGATTAACTATGGGAATAGAATTTTGTACTGAATTGTCCGTTACATTTGCTGCGAAACTAAAACTAGAAAAACTAGCTAGACCGATTCCTATAATAGAAATACATGTGAAAATATTTCTTTTTCCATTCATTATGTTGTCATCTCCTTTTAAAATGCTTACTACATAAAATGTAACATACAATATTTAACTGAAATACAAAATATTATATTTATCAACATAAGAAAGAAACTATATGAAAAAGTATCATAAAATTATTATTGAATTACGTTATACGGATTGATTATTTGCTAAATTCCTATGTTTTTCTTTTCTTAATACTGGTATATGAGCAATCACGATACCAAGTATAGTAATCCCTCCGCCAATTATCGAAACTAAAGTTGGCACTTCTCCTAACCATAACCAAGCAATAAAACATGCAGTTACTGGGGTTAAATATAGAGAGCTTGTTGCCTCAGCAGCACCAGCATGAGATATGATATAGGCCAATGCGATATATGGGAGTACTGTTGGAAATAAGCCTAAATATAAAACACTCACATTCACTTCAAGAGGAGCTGCTAGTATTTCTTGATACATTCCCGGTAAGAAAATAAGCATACATACAGTACTAGATAAAATTGTATATATGGTAAATGGTAAGAAGCCGTACTTTTTTAAGTAAGAAGTTTGAAAAACAAAATATAGGCTTTCTGAAATCGCTGCTAATAATATAAATAATCCCCCACTATTCAATTGAATAGCATCTCCTTGACTAAATGATATGAGAGCAATTCCTATAAAACTAATTACACCACCGATCCAACCATTTAATTTCATTTTTTCGTTTAAAAATATAGAAGCAAGAATTGCCGTTACTATAGGTGTGACCGAAACAATTAAACTTGCAGAACCAGCATTTACTGTTTTTTCGCCGTAGTTTAATGCAATGTGATAAAAAGTGAATCCTAAAGCACCGAACATAAAAATTGCTGGGATATCCTTTAAATCCGGTAGCCGTAACTTGTAGATAAAAGAAAACAACAGAAGTATAAATGAAGCGATTAATAAGCGTAGTAAAGTAAGATGCTCAGGTGTATAAGATTCAAGCCCCATACGAATTGCCGGAAAAGCAGTTCCCCATATAAGAATCGTAAACGCGTGTGCATATATAATGCGTAAATCCCATTTTTTATTATGCATGTTTTCTCTCCCTTTCTAATAAACCAACCATTTTTAAATTACCAATTATTTCTTTTCATCATATTTAATAGTTGATACAATGTCTTCAACCAGTTATTTATCGTAAAAACCAACCACTTGGCATTTTTAAATTGAACGAGGGAGTTTTTTTATGACAACGAATAAAAAACTGCCTAAATATCGGCAGATAGTAGATTATATGAAAGAAAAAATCGAAAACGGAGAATGGCCGATCGGAAGTAAGATCCCTAGTCAAAGGCAGTTAGCAAAATTATTTCATGTAAATCGAAGTACTGTAATAACTGCGCTCGATGAACTTATGGCAGATGGCTTAATTCAAGGGAAAATCGGAGCAGGAACAGTTGTAACAAATAATACATGGTCATTATTAGCGACGAATCCCCCGCCTGATTGGAGTGAATATGTAAAAGCTGGTATTCATAAACCTAGCAAGTTAATGGTACGAGAAATAAATGAAGCAGAAGCAAATAAAACACTTATCCATCTTAGTAAAGGTGAACTTGCACCTCAAATTTTCCCGCTAAAAACGATGCAGTCCATTATGAAAAACGTAAGTGACGAATTAGATTATTTCGGATACGAAGAACAAAAAGGTTTTTTACCGTTACGTGAGGCAATAAGTAACTACGTAAAATCATTCGGAATACATGTATCACCGGGTTCTATATTAATCGTCTCTGGTGCATTACAAGCATTGCAATTAATATCAATTGGTCTTTTGCATAGAGAATCAACTGTTTTACTTGAACAACCTTCTTACTTATATTCACTTCATGTATTTCAATCAGCAAATATAAATTTATCTGGTATAGCTATGGATCATCACGGTATTTTACCTAACGAATTATTAAAACGCATTAAATACAGTCAAAAGAAAAACATTTTATATTCTATTCCTAGTTTTCAAAACCCAACTGGGATATTAATGTCTCAAGAACGAAGAAAAGAAATAATAAAGATATGTGAAAAGGAACAGTTACCTATTATTGAAGATGATATTTATCGTGAGTTATGGATTGATGAACCCCCTCCAGCTCCTTTAAAATCAATAGATAAACATGGACATGTATTATATGTTGGTAGTCTATCTAAAACACTTAGACCAGGACTTAGAATTGGATGGATTATTGGACCTGAACCAGTTATTGAAAGATTGTCAGATATAAAAATGCAAACAGACTATGGATCGAGTTCGTTATCCCAAAGAGTTGCTGCTGAATGGATAAAAAAAGGTTTTTATGAAGAACATGTTGCAAACGTAAGAATTCAACTAAAAGAACGAAGACAAATCATGATACGGGCTTTAAATAAGTATTGTGCAGATATTGCCACTTGGGATATTCCTAACGGCGGATTCTTTATATGGCTTAAGGTTGTACCTAGCATTCCGATGAAGAAATTATTTTCAGAGGCACTATCAAAGGGAATTCTTTTAAATCCAGGACGTATTTATGAAGAAGAATCAGAACCGTACATTCGTTTATCATATGGATATGCTTCTCCAGAACAAATGACTCACGGGGTTAAATTGCTGAGTGAATTAATCCGTAAGCTAATGGCATAATAAAAACTCCTCTTTTTCTATAGAGGAGTTTTTATGTATCTTATTTACCACAACCGCATTTCCTGCCCCAACACAATAAGTCCTTCATAAGGATCTCCTTCAATGTTTAATACTTGAGCAAAAGCAGGTTCTGTTTTTATACCGTTCTCTTTCAAGCGAAGAATTTCTTCCCTTATATGTGGATGCTGCATTAATAGCATGTGCTCTACTATCATATGTCTATATGCATTTTGGTTACGCACTGGCTTAGGCTGAGCAAATAATTCAAATTCAAAACCTTCGAATTCAAAATTTACCTTTATCGATTCAGTACCTTTCATTTTTTTCTTTTTTATATTGAACCCTCTATAAGAACCATATAAAGATCTCATTTCCTGCTCAAAAACATCAAAGTTATGTACTTCCATTACTATATCTAAGTCAGATTGGAGAGTATCAATTCTTATAGGGATTGTCCCGCAAAGAACGGGACTATACAAAGCTAAATCCTCCATTATGTTTAGTTTATTTAAAACATCATATACCTTTTGTTGTTTGTCATTCCCTGATTGTAAATATGTAATAGATGTAAACATGGAAGTCTCTCCTTCATTTCACGTAATACGTGGCTCACTAAAATCAAGAAAAATTTGTCCGTTTAAATTTGTTCTAGGATTACCTTTATTTCAATATATTAAGGCCAACAAACAATATGTTTCAACTTTTCTCCTATACTGCAATACTATAAAAATAAAAAAGGAGGAATTATTATGAGCATTTTTAACATTCTTTTAACCATACACATACTATTTGGAACAATATGCTTAATCACTGGTATTGTAGCGATGGTTGCTCAAAAGAAGAAAGGAAAACATACTGAATGGGGCGAGATATATCATGCATCCTATGTTGTCATTACCCTTACGGCAATAATATTATCCATTATCAACTGGGATAAAATCGCATATTTATTTTATGTAGCAATCTTCTCTTATTCATTTGCAATTTATGGATACCTCGCACGAAAAAAACGTTGGAAAAATTGGCTCCATCACCACATTAGAGGTATGTTAGGTTCTTATATAGGTGCAGTCACCGCACTTTTAGTAAATGTCGGCATCCATATTCCCATTATAAATTTACTTCCGCCAATATGGTTTTGGTTTTTACCCACATTAATTGGTATCCCCCTCGTAGCCAGTGTATCAAAAAAATATAAAAAGCGTAGTTAAAATTAATTACATTTTGATTACTTTCTGATTATTAGAATGAAAAATTATACTCTATATATTACGAATGATATTATGAGCACTCGTCCTATGAACATCTATAATAAAATGCCGCCCAACAGGACGGCTCTTATTTTTACTTTACAAATGTAACATATTCACCAGAAACCCATTGATTTCCACCAACATTATACCAACCATCTTTATATCCAAACGATTGATATTTTGCACCTTGGTACACATTTTTCACAATACCGTAATTTGTTCCTGGTCCGGTACGAACACGCAATACATCCGCTATTATAGTAACTACGCCTACACCATCGTTTGATGATTGTGAAGTTGCGGGTACATTTCCTCCCGTATAACGAATATATGATGGATCGTTATAAATCCACTGATCGCCACCTAAATTTAACCAGCCATTTGATTGCCCAAATACTTTGTAGGACTCTCCTTTCCCTAATTGGCGAATAACACCATATCCAGTACCAGGTCCTTTTCGTAAATTTACATTGCTACCGTTAATATAAGCTACCCCTACACCATCATTCGTTGGAGGAGGAGTCGCTACGTTTTGAAAACCTTTTCCAAAAGTATCCGTTCCATACCCTTTGTAGTTATATTGCAAATGCGGGCTATCCACAAATCCTTTCCAGTCACCGCCCCATTCAAAGCCAATTTGTTTAGCATAACGAATTGCTGATGCCCACGGTTCTTTATTATAGCCATTCCAATCTTCTGTACCATTCGACTGAATTGGAACAAAATCTAATGCTTGTCCTACTAAGTGATATGAGCGCATCGTTTGCGATGCTCCTTTACGAACATATTCACGTTGTTGCTCGACCGTACGGATTGTTTCGTAAATTAACACTTCAATACCATTGTCAATGCAGTACTGATACCACTTAAAAGCGGTAGCTTTCGTATTATCCGCTAATTTATTCAGATTACTTACATTTCTATTGTGGTATTTCAATATGCAACATCTCCTTTTCTATTATCATATGCAAAATTCGTCTCATGGGTTGTACATATACCTAGAACGATACGAAGTACAAATACATAAGAAGCCAATTCATCTAAAAAGGTTTTCACTTCTAGCTTCAAACTTTGTAAACTGAAATCAAAGCAATAAAAAACCACAACCTAGGTCTTCCAGTTGCGGTTTTTGGTATTTTCTTTTGATATGATACATGCCTTCTTGCATTGATAATCCTAGTATACAGGTTGTGTAAATTTTCCCTTTATGAATAACACTACTTATTCATGATTTTTCAAATCCAATATTGAATGTAAATGATCTGGATAATTGGTAAACATCCCGTCGACTCCCCATGCAAGTAACTTTTTCATATCATTTTCATTATCTACTGTAAATGGATGAACTTCTAATCCACTTTTCTTTATTTTCTTTACATAATCTGAATCGATATATTTGTAATTCATACCAAGACCTATGCAGTACATTTTATACTTTTCTATCTCTAATTTTGTTAATTGAACTGCTTTTTTATAAGGTAATAATTGTACTATGGATATATTACTATTTAAGCTATGAATCTTTTGTAGACTTTCTTCACTAAACGATTGAATAATAACTTTATCCTGTATTTCGTAGTAATTAATAATTTCTAATAATTTTTCTTCCATTCCTAAATATTCATCAGGTGATTTTGTTTCGATATAATAGTTCGCGTTATGCCCAAACGTTTCAATAATTTCTTTTAATGTTGGGACTTTAGCATTTTCAAATTCTTTCTTTGCTAAGTTCGGATATTTTTCATAAAAAAAAGAACCTGCATTTAGTTGCTTTATTTCTTCTAATGTATGCTCTTTCACTAGCCCAGTACCATTTGTTGTACGATTTAAGGTTTCGTCATGCATAGCCACTAAATGTCCATCTTTTGTCATTTGGAGGTCAATTTCTATATAATCTCCATTCATTTGTTGTCCTAATTTATATGCTGCTATTGTATGTTCAGGTGCGTACGCAGAAGCACCTCTATGTGCGATATTTTTTATATGATTTGATTGATTAATAGCTTTAGTATACTTATGTTCATTTATTTTCTGAAAAACAAAGATACTTATTACTATAAAGGCACAAATTATTGTAACAAGATATATCTTTTTCATAACGATTTATAAGCTCCTATATAAAGACGATTTAACTAGAATGATTTACTCAATTAAATGTCGATTTTCCAATACAGTCATTTTACCGATAGCTTGAAATCCCGATTTTTTATAAATATTGATTCCATCGTGTGAAGCTTGTAATACACAATAAGTATTTTTAAATTTTTGTGCTTCTTGCAGAAGGAAATTGAACATAGTAGATCCGAACCCTCGTCCTCTCATTCCTTCTTTAGTTGCTATGTCATAAATACCAATACTATCTTTTGAACATATCAATGAACCAACAGTTACGACTTCACCTTCATATAACCCTAAAAATAATTTCAGATTCTCACTGTTACATATATCAAGATTAGAAATTTGATTATAGAATGCTTGTACATGTATACCTTCTTCTGATGTGCCGAATAGATGAGCTAACGTTTCTCCAAATTTATTTATTTGTCCAGGGGAAGCTGCTTGTTGAATAGTAAAACTTACTGGCATGTTTATTGTTGGGGAAATTGTTTTTAAGTCTGCTACCATCGCAATATTCTGTTCCACTTCTTTTAAACCGATTTTAATTAACTCACTTTTTATATCCCGCTCTTGCTCCTCATCCCATAACCAAACACTCATTGGAAAATTTCTTTGATAATAGTATTCTACCTCTTTATATAATTTCTCGATCCCTTCCGTTAAATTATTGTTTAGTAGAGTGATGATATTAAATGTATCGGCAGGTAATCCACAATCAACAGAAATATAATCTTTCGTTTTTTTTATACTCATTCCGGGCACAAATTGTGCAATATATGAAGTTTTAAATGCAAAGTTATCTAGTAATAGTTGTTTATAATTCATCAATAGTTCTCCTTTTCATAAAAAGTAACACTCGAATTTTTCTATATTAAATATAACATATTAGAAATTTACCATTTTCTATAAAAAGTACCTCTTTAAATTGTGCTCTATAGTTTAAAATAATTAAAAATGATATAACGTTGTCGGAATGAAAAAAGTGGTATATAATAAATATTAACATTACTAGTAATTATTTTAGGTATTCCTAGAATAAAGGAGCGATACATATGAAAATTACTATTTATTTCGGAAGTCATGAAGATCAAGATGTTCGTACTATGGACTGTCATTTAGATGTAGAAGATACAGAAGAGATTGTTTCTGTATCATAATATAAATAGTTAGGGTAAACCCTATTCCTTACAGCGTTTAAGGCACCTTTTATAAGGTGTCTTTTTTGTTATATTTTCATCAAAAACCCTTTACTTTATAGCGTTTTAATAGTAAAATATAAATATACGAACAAACGTTCTTTTTATTTTAAACGTACATGAAGGGATGATTTTAACAATGGCTCCATTAAAGCGCAGAGGAAGAAAAAAGCAAGCACCTATTATTTCAAATACAGGCTTTATCGGCTCTGTCTTTATTGATACATTGGAGTTACAAAAGAAATCCTATTATTTCGCTCGTAAAAAACTTCAAATTGTTCATCACGTATTAGATGGTCTCTCTGGAGCAACAAGTGCTTTATTTAAAGAACATAACATTTCAGCATACATGTCATGTGTGTATTTACATAAACAAAAGAAAATTGGTTTTGTTCTTTCAACGAAACCATTTGAACAAAGTGATGGCGTTGCTTATTTTGTAAATTATTTAATCGAAAAGAATTTTTACGGCGACCATGACGAAGATGTAGAATATCAAGAAGTATTTAATACAGGTTTTATCGGTGTAGTATTCGCTGATTTGTCTAGTATAGATCGCTTTAATTTCGAGTTTGAAATGGGTATGCTAACGAAATTAATGAAAGATATGATTATTCCGGTTAAAGAACTCTTTTTACGCCATAATGTACCGGCTTACATCTCCACTTCTCATTTAGAAGAACAAAACAAATTAGGTTTCGTTCTCTCTGTAAAGCCATATGATGAACGCGCTGAAGCTGATTTATATTTTGAAGCGTATTTAAAAGAACGAGGATTATTTATTGGTGATGAAGAAGATGATATTGATAAAATTGTTATTAGAAAAACAGCTGAATTACGATAGAAAAGCGCAGGATGCTGATCCTGCGCTTTTTATAATTTATGAAACTGATTTACCAAATAAACGGTATTAGTTTTTTGTATTCTGTTTATACACTGTAAATTGTTCTCCATACTTTATCTGTAAGTAAGCATCAGATTTTGGAATATATTCAAAAATAAATACAAAGAACAGGCCTAGAGATATAAACAAACTATAAATATTGCTAGAGATAAATGCTAAACCTAACACCCAAAGGCAATCCCCCAGATAATTAATATGAATCGCATATTTAAATAAACCGCCTGTATATAGCTTACCTTGATTTACAGAATTATCTTTAAAGGATTTTCTAAGTAGCTCTGAAACTGTGTTTAACATACTTCCTCCTAAAAATAATATCCAACCTATTGTAAGTAATATTAAATTAGGATCCTGATTACTAGTAATCATTAAGATTGGAAAACCTAAATAATAAATTCCAAAAGCAATACTGTTCATAATGGCTTCTTGCCATGAAATCCCTCTAGGCAACCATATAAACATCATAGCTGTTAATCGTAAAGCGGTGATAATTAAAGCTATAAACAACCCTATTGAAATGCCTTGTTTGAAATAAGTAATGAAAAGCAAGTAAAACGCAATGATTAGATAGATAATCTCAGTAACTAAAATTAATATTTTTTCTTTTATTGTTGGCCGGTTTATACCATACATTGTGATACACCCCTTCCTTTATTCATTTTATAGGAAAATATACTTCTATGATGTTATTCTCCTCCTGTGTGCTATAAGGATTCGTTTTATAAACTTCAAACGGAGCGCCATTCAGTTTATAGTTATTTTCTTCAATCCAAACATGTAGCTTTGTATGAATAAAAGGTAATTCTTCGTAAGAACCAATAAGCGTAGCCATTGCGCAAAGACCGGGATTAAACACTTTTGTTTTATTAGTGGCTTCTGCAAGGGGAATCGCAATTTCTACATCATAATTTTCAGGTACATATTCTGAACTATGGAATATAGCAAGTGGTTTTGCACTAGGTAATAAATTTTCAAATGAAATTTTACTAAACAACTCATTAAAGTGTGTTAGGAAATCAGCGGTATTAATTTGTTTTCGCTGAGATAATATATTATAGGTTAAGTGATTTACAAGATTAATCTCAATATGATTTAAGTAACCTATGTACTTTAACTGGAGAGGACTTGTACTACGCGTTCATATAAATTTTATAGACGTTAAGGATTTTGTTTTATGGGAAGTGTTCTTGCTATGGAATCGGAATTGTAAATATAGATGAACGTGATTCAAATCAAAAAAAGGTACTCCTAGAAGTACCTTTTTAACTATTCTATATGTGCGAACGTTTTCAAAAATTATTGGATATAAATTGACGTACGCATTGTATTAAATGGCGCGTTTATAGATGTTTTTTGGTATTCAAATGTTCCTTGTTGATGTCCAGATGCATCCCATTTGTAATACCAGCCAACGATTGGTTTTCCGCCGATTATTGTGGATCCAATACTTTTTACATTAGAACCATTCATTTTAGTAAACGGATTTTGACCGTATCCCATCTCTTTCGTTGTAATATATAAGTATTTTCCCCCGTGGTTACGTGTTGTGCTAAAGCTGTTTTGGTTAATTGTTTCTACTCCGCCCAGCTCAGACTCTACTTGTACGACGTTTAGTGAAGTAAGTGGTGCTGCTGGTCCAGCTGAAGCTTCTGTTGCCATCCCTAATCCGACGAACGCTGTGATTGCTAACGATGAAATCCCTAGTGCTGCTTTTTTAAACATAAAAAACATCCCCTTCCATCTATTGTTTTCTCTTTCATTGTCAATATAATCCTAATAATCTTATATGTAAATAGATTGTAACTGCAGAAATAAAAGTTAGAATATTCTGATTTATTAGCATTTAAAAATATGACTTCAACTTTTTTCGTTAAAGATAGTCATCAATCTCTAACTACTCTAACTACCTAATGACCTCAAATAAACGCTATTCAAGTCATTTTAAGAGGTACAAAAGACCTTATAGTATATAAGGTCTTTCCCAACACTCTGAAAAAACCCGTGAATGATTCACGGGTTTTACTTTAATAACTAATTGCTATTGTTCCCTCACCTGCATGAACCGCAAATGAAATTGGTAATGGATATAATTTGAAATCTATTTCGGGGAATGCTTGTTTAATATCTGCAATCCATTCTTCCGCTCCAGCTTTATCGTTAGCATGGAACATATGAAGTACTTTTGGTAATTCTTTTTCAAGTTCATTTTTAATATATTCTCGACATTTTTGGATTTTACGAACTTTCTTTTCAAGTAAAAGCTCTCCACCTTTTACTTCTAGTATTAAGTTCACACTTAATAAACTTCCAAGTAAAAATTGAATACCCTTTACACGACCACTCGCATATAAACCTTTTAAACTCTTTGGGAATACATGAAAAGGTCTTCTTTTTTCATCTACTAATGTTTTGTGTATATCTTGTAAAGTCATACCATCATTGTATAACGATTTCGCTTTTCTAATTAATTCATCCATTGGATAACTTGTTGTTTCACTGTCTAATACAGTTAATGGAAAACCTGCCATTTCTGCAGCTAACTTCATATTTTGATAGGTTCCACTTACTTTTCCGCTAATAGCAACTGCAAATCCTTCTTCATATTCTTCTTTGCATTTTGTAAACAACTCTACCATTTCCCCAATATTAGGTTGTGAAGTAGTGACTGTTTTACCTTCGTTTAACGCATTATAAACCCGTTCACGTACACCTTCTTCACAATCTTTGTACGAAATTCCATCAATAATAACTTCGATTGGGATAACAAAGTTATCTCCTTCTGTTTTAAAATTCGCAGTTGTACTATCAGTAATCCAAGCAACACGCTTCATGTTGTTCCTCCCTTAATTCAATTCCTCTTTTCTAATTTTTCTATATATTTATGTTATAAAAAGAGAATATCCCTGTAATAGTAACAGGACTTTATTATTTTGGCTATAGTAGATGTATATTAAATGTGACTATTTCTTGTCTATTCCACAAATAAAAAGAAAATCAAGGAATTTGCTCGATTTTCTTCTTATTCATATACTATTTAAAAGTTTCATTATCTAAAATTACAACATAATCATTCGTTAATCTTCCTGCCTCTTTTGTATAACTAACAAGCCTTTGTATATTATCACAGCAAATTTTTGCTCCCCATACGAGTAACGGTACGCCAATAAAATCGATATGGAACCTTCTAGAAAACAGACCACCAAAAGTCATTGGTAAAGGTACGGTTGGTGATGTATTAGAAAAAATAATTTTTTCATGACTTTGATAATGTTTTTGCAAGATTTCTCCTAAATGCTTCATCGCTGGTACAACAACTTTTGATGCGCCACATCCAATCGTATATACAGGATGACCGTTTTCGTCTATTCCATGAAAAATAATTTTTCCCATATCTTCTGTTTTCAATTTATTAAAGTAATCTACATTCAAAATTTCTTCTTTTGTTAACTTACGATCCGTTGGTAATTTATTTAAATGATATGCTGCAGCTAGTGATGTTGTATGTGTACCGCCGAAGTCTGTGTAAATGTATATCATATTATCATCCCTTGTTGTAAAAGTTCAATGTTATTTAGTATTACCGTTCGCAACAATGTTAAACAAGGGATGCATGTATTTACGCTTTTTGTGTTAATTCATTATATTTTTTCCAAATATAATAACGTCTACTAATTACGGTGCCTAATGTAATACATAAAAAGGCATTTGTTACAACCATTAGTGTCTGGTGCGTGCTACCAGAAAACATACTTTGTTTAATAATAATTTTTGCTCCTAAAATAACAAGAAGAATTATTGTACTTACCCAATTTCCTTTCCGTAGTACATGACCCGTTTCACTATCTAATCGAAATGTTAAAGCTTTCCCCCGTATAATTCCAATACCTAAGCCAATTCCAAGCATTACAAAAAACAGTAGTCCTTGCAGCAAAGTTATTTGTCCCATACGAATAATGGACTGAACTGTTACAAAGCACAACAAAGCCGGAATGAGCCAAATACGGTTTATTTTCACTTTTCGTTCTTTACTTTGCATCAAAACAATAATAAGAACAACAAGTAAAATATCCATTTAGAATCCTCCTATAAACTTGTTTATCTTTAAAGATTATATTCTCCTCTTTTCATTCCATAATTGAAATACAATAGCTACTTTCAAGTGTAAGATGGAAAATGTGAGTTCTCATCAGCCTTAAGCATTATTTATAAAAATAAAAAGACGTACTTTTTACTCGTACGCTTTTAATAACTCGTTTAAACTCCTATTTATCAACTAATTCCACACCTTTAGAATTAGTTTTACCCAACAATCGAATGTTAAATTTATTAATAGCTTTTAAAAAGATATTATAAATACAATATCCAACAATAGAACCTATAACATTACAGATCACATCATCAATATCAGTAATACGTCCCACTCCACTAAATAAAGACTCAATTAATTGTAGCAATTCAATACTAACTGATATAGCAAATCCTAATAAAATATTATTTTTGAATTTCGTATATTTATCCCATAAGATTGGTGCTGAAAATCCTAAAGGCATTAATAATAAAATATTCCCGCCTACATTTCTTACAATTAGACCAATCATAAACAGGGCATCCCCATCATAAGCACTACCAATTTGATTGATGTCTTTAATAATTGATGCAAATGGTATTATATTGACCGAGCGATTCAGATTTTCAACATTAGAAGGAAAACCAATTGGTAAAGGGAATAAAGTTACTGCAACAACCATACAAATGTAGACCACGAATAAAAAACTTATTATTTCTTTCCACCAAATCACATGTTTTTTATTTTTGGTACCAATTAATATTCCACGTACAATTAAATAACAAATAACCCCTAAAATAATAAACAAACTACCGTTGATCATATACAAATTGCTAACACGCCCTTTCATATGAATGAATAATTAAAATTTACAACTATATAGTAATGTTTTCGAATTCCAAAATCTATATAATTGTATATATTTTTATGAAATTATAAAACCCTTTATTTACTAAATAAAGGGTTTCTCGTTAACTAAAATATTTTTCAAAATAGAAACTATCATGAACCCGTTTAAATTATTTTTGTATCTCTTCTTTAATATCCATATAATTAAAAAGCTCTTTCTATTTCTGTCATTAATTTTTCGGGTCCTGCCCCTTTATTCGATGGAATAACTAAAGTGATTCCTAATTCTGGATATATAGACGAGCGAAAACTGACGCCTGGATCATATCCCATTATATGATATTTGAATACCTTGTTTTCTCGTGTTTCAATCCATATTCCATAGCCGTAAGACTGTTTATCATTTACTTGAATGTGGGGAGTTAAAAGTAACTTTGTATATTCCTTTCCTAAAATTTCATTATTAAATAGTGCCGCCCAAAATTTCAGCATGTCTGGTGCAGTAACATATGCACCTCCATCAGCTCCTCCTTTTATTGGTATAGAGTAGGCGTTTGTTCTCCAATTTTGGTTAGTTTCATCCTTTATATATCCTAGTGCTGTATGTCTTGGTAATCTATCTAAAGAAAAATAGCCAGAATCATTCATACCAATTGGATTAAATATGTTCTTTTCTATATACTCCGTAAATTTAAATCCCGTCTGTTCTTCTATTATTAATCCGAGTATGATAAAACCTGCATTGTTGTAGTGAAACTTACTTCCAGGTGTAAACATCATATTACTGTTTTGGAATAATGGTAAAAAATCTTTTAAGCTCTTTAATAGATACATAGGTGTTTGTTTCCAAAGATCTTCGAAGTTATCCATAATACTTTCATCAAAATAATCTGGTATACCAGCGCTATGCGTTAGTAGTTGATGTATTGTAATATCTTCATCAAAGTTTGGAAATTTTATCTCTAGACAATCTTTTAATTTTGTATGAAAAGAAATAACACCTTTTTCAACAAGTTGACAGATGCCAATTGCAGTGAAAATTTTACATCCTGAGGCAATGCCGAATCTTGTTTGTATCGTATTGCTTATACATTCACTTTGGTTTGCGTAACCCAATGCTTTTTCATAGACTAGGTTTTTTTCTTTTTTTACTAAAACTACTCCAGAGAAATCTATTTCCTTTTGTATTTCTTTTACAATTTTATTAATCTCATCTTTTGTTTTTATCACGACAACCACCCTTATCTTTCCAAATTGTTCTTTCCCCTTATTAATTTTTCCATATAAAGGGGAAAGAACCCTCTTATTGAATACGATAAATTGTTAATGAGAACACAAAGTTTATTTCGAATTTATCCCGCATTAACGGACAGTAAGACCCCCACCTCAAAATTCAGTGGAAGTTAAGCGGGGGATGAACAAAACCCCCACTGATTAAAGTTTCACTTTATTGATTCAGTAGAATACAACTTAGATTGCAATGGGAATAAAGTAAACACACACAATACGATAGTGATAAATAACATTATTAATGACCCTACAATAACTACAAGTTGTATAGAAATGAACTGAGTCGCAACACCAGATAATATTGTAATAAAAATTGTTACTAACGCAATAATAAGCCCATATATACTCCCGATCCGTCCCATCATATGAACAGGGATGTTATTTTGGTAAAATGTATAAAATCCTGTATTTGCATATGCCATCGAAAAAGATAAAATAAAGAATCCAATAGCAGCTATTAAAAATACATTTGAAAAGGCATAAATTAAATAACCAATTGCGATGAATAATGATCCTATTCCAATTAGAAATGAAGGTGCTAATTTCTTTGACAAAATTGTATTTGTTATGGCACCTAATATATAGCCTGCACCAGCTATACTAACTAGAAAACCGTATTCACTATCTGTTAGTAGTAATACCTCTTTCGCAAACGATAGTTCAAGTGAATCAGTAGCAGTTGCTAATACGAACATACTTTGAAATAAGAAATACACATATACGACATACACATGTTTTCTACTAAAATTTATAACAGTGCTCCAATCTTTTTTTAATACTGTAAGGGATAATGTATTGCTAGTTGTATCCGAATCTTTTTTCTTATCAAGGTTGGGTAAAAGTAATGTAATTAATCCTGATAAGAGAAATGCTATAGCATTCATATATATAGCGAATTCTGGTGTACCCGCAATTAATAATCCCCCCGCTACTGCTGGTCCAATTAGTGATGCACCAGATCCTATTAAACTACGTAGTGAGTTGAAACGTTGTCTTCGCTCTACTGGAATTAATTTCGTCATATACGTCATAGCAGTTGACTCATAAATTGCACTGGCCATACTTATAAAGAATACGAATACATAAACAATCCAAAGTGACGGAAGTAAAGGTAAAATAGCGATAAATAACGCACGATATATATCGAGGTGAATCATTAACTTCCGTTTATTTAAACGATCAATCATACTCCCAGACCAAGCGTTTGTAAATAAAGTGGCTAATGGTTTTATTACATATAAAGTAACAACAGCTAAGGCTGAGCCACCCATATTATAGACAAGTACATTCAGTGCTATTAAGTAAATCCATGCCCCTAAATTCGCAATACCAACTCCGGACAATAGTAATAAAGGATATTTCCAATCTTTAAGTAAGTTTTTCATTTTTGGCCCCCGCTTTCCAAATTGTTTTACAACAATAAAAAAATCCCACCCCCAAGACTTTTAATCTTAGGGACGAGATTATCATCGCGGTGCCACCCTAGTTTGTTAATATGTCACCATACTAACCTTATCAGGTACTGCATTCTCATTCATGCTTATACCATAGCTCTATAACGGGAGCTCCCGTCACACCACCCCCTTCATAACAGGTTCCGGTGTACTGCTCAGAGGCTTGATTCAATAAAGAATTTTTACTCCTTTTCAGCTAAATGGAGCTCTCTGTGAAAAATTCATTTTATTTACTATTCTCTTCACTGCATTTGATTTTTTCCATATTATCACAAATGATTTTAACTGTAAATAAAAAATAATCAGATATTTAATAACGTATTATTATTAATTCGCTTATTTATTATTTTTTCTAAAAATTACGGTGCGTGAAATTACTTATAACTCTAAAGAAAGAGCCATTTTCATATAGCTCCTTCCAAATACCTGAATTAATTCGTATTCGCCTCTGTTAACGGTTGTAACGGCGGTTCTAATTCTATTTCTAGTGTATCTCCTTCTTGTAAACCTTGTCCTTTTTCAATACTTTGGCTCGTTACATAACCCGTACCAGAAGTTTTCAAATCTAATTTCAAAAGCTTAGAGAAATACATAACATCACGCATGGACCAACCTTTTACATTTGGCATATGTGCGTTATTTCCTAATAAAAATATACGATCTCCTTCACTTATTACCTCGCCAGACTGTGGGTATTGTTTTATTATTTTTCCTTCTCCTAAAATTACCGGCTGTAGCTTCTCTTTTTCTACACTTTTCTCTATTGTATCCATCGATTTATTTACATAATTTTGCACTTTTAATTGAGATTGTTTCGCTGCATCAGCTATTTGTTTTTCTGTATACGGTTTCACTTTTAAATATTCAAGGCTGTTTTTTATAACAGGTTTAAATATTTCAGCAAGAGGCTGAGCTCCATACTCATCTCCTTTTAACTTTGGCTGCTTAATAGCTAAGTATACGATTAACTCCGGATCATCAATTGGAGCCATTCCTAAAAAGGAAAAAATGTAATTCTCTTTCCCTTCCATATATCGGCCGTTTTCAGGATTCGGAATTTGTGCTGTTCCTGTCTTACCTCCAATTGGATAACCATCCACTTTATACATTGTACCAGTTCCTTTTGAAGATGTTATAACACGCTCCATTAAGCTTCTAACCTTGTCCGCTGTTTCTTTTTTTATCGGATTCCCAATTTCTTTCGTTTGATTTTCCATAATAACTTCTTTGTTTGTTGGATTTACAATTTTATCAACGATATATGGTTGCATCATTTTCCCGTCATTTGCTATTGCAGTAGCCGCTTGGATTAATTGAATAGGAGTTACTGTAGAACCTTGGCCGAAAGAAGTTGTAACTTGTTGAATTTGCGTATTTAATAATAAAGTATTTTTACTTTCACCAGGTAAATCTATTCCTGTTTTTTGATTGAATCCAAATTTATTCATATATTGCTTAAATTTATTTGGTTTCAGTAACTGATCTTCTAAAATAGAGAAAGCTACGTTTGATGACCTTTCAAAACCTTCATCAAACGTAATTGATCCCCATCCAAATCCACCATTATGATCTTTTATATCAGATGAACCCACGGAATATTTTCCAGATTGAAAATATTCTTTTCCGTTATATACACCTTCATTAATGGCAGCTGCTAACGTAAAAACTTTCATTGTTGAACCTGGTTCATATGCATTTGCAATCGGATCATTTAAAAAGTATTCGATATCACCTACATTAGGATTGTAACTAGGTTTACTAGACATTGCTAAAACCTTTCCTGTTTTTGGATCAGCAATAATTCCAATTAACATAGAAGGATCATAATGCTCTTGTGCTTTGTTCATCGCTTCTTCTAAAAAGCTATTAATTTGTTTATCAAGGGTTAAATATACGTTATTCCCATTTTTAGCAGGTTCTACTTTACCTATATCATTCGTAAGCGGAATCCCCCTTCGTGTACCCACATATTCTATATTCCCGTTTGTAGAGCGCAAATATTTATCCAAACTCTTTTCAAGCCCAAACTTTCCTTCTGTATTCCCTTTATCATCTGGTCTAGCAAAACCAAGTATATAGGATGCAAAGTCTTCATTCGGATACACTCTTGCTTTTTCCGTCATAAAAGATACACCTGGTATTTTTAAATTATTAATTTTTTCCTTCGTTTCCCTAGATAAGTTCCGACCAATTTTTCCAATTTCAACTTGTGTACGCCCTTCATGCAAGTTTTTCAATACTTCTTCTTTATCAATTTCAAGCGCATCGGCTAATTGTTGTGCGGTTTCATCTTTATTTTTCACTTTATCTTTTCCTTTTAAATTCACAACAACTCGATACGTTGTAGAATCTTGTACTAACACCTTCCCGGTTTGGTCATAGATAGTACCACGATTCGCTTCTAAAACACCTTTTTTATTATGTTGTTCATTCGCTAGATCCTTTACATTCACATTATGCACGACTCCTACTGCCTGAATATAGAATATACGCAAAATCATAATAAGAAACAAAACAATAAAAGCAATCATCATATATCGAGCGCCTTTATTCGTTTGGAGTTTTTGCATACTTATCTCCTCTCTTTTGGAATGGATTCGTACGAAGATACGTTTTTAAATTTGTAATTTTTGTTTGCGATACTATATGTTTCGAAGTTTTCTTTTTAATTCCTTTAAAACAATGCAAAACTAACTGTTGTTATTTTGTGTCATTATTTTATATAATTTAAATTCGGTGCGTGAAATTTCAAAATATTAATTAGTACAACTTGATTACAGAGCACTCTAAACTCTTTTCGTATTTCCTATAAAAAAGTTCCCCTCTGGATGTCCAAAGGGGAACTTTTTTATAATACAATTATGCGATATGGTTATATTTCGCTAAGAAAGGAATTCGTCTCGCTACTAATGCATACATTTTGAATACAAGTTTCGCTATTGGTTCAAACATACGTGCACTTTGCATTACTAATGCGCTCATAATAAGTGTTAAGAATGCTGCACCAAGTATATCTAAAGGATAATGAACACCTACGTACATACGTGATATACCGACTAATACTGCCCATAATAGCGCGATATATTTCAGTTTTTCTCCTCTAAGAATAAATACGAAGACGATTGAAAATACAAGTACAGAATGATCGCTAACGAATGATGAATCTGCTGCATGTGGTACTAATTGATGTACATCATGTGATACGAACGGACGCGGATGGTAATATACTGCGTGTATAAGAACATTTACTAATAATGCAAAAATAACCGAAAGCGTCGTATATAAAACTGTATATTGTTTTCTAATTGCCTTATCTTTCTTTCCATTATTAAACCATAAGATAAGCATAAATAAAATGGCTACGTATGCAGCGCTATTTGTAATAGCAACCATTAACGTATCTAATAGTTTGGATGAATCAGCAAAATTATTAAACCACTGAAATACTGTGTAATTCATTAAACTCTCTCCTTACATACAAGTGTTCTTGATTTACACAGTATACAATACCATTATGAAAATAGGCTTAAACTTTTTTCATCTAATTCTCATTTTACTATTATTCATATGACAATTATAAAACAAATTTTATACGCAATTTATGTATAAAGCTGGTAAGCCTTTATAATAAGGCGGTTCGTATTTTTTCATGTTTGGGATACATAAAATATTCATTTAAATATACTAATTGCAAAATCATATTTTTTAATTCATTTGAAGTACAATATTTCCGAATTGTTCTCCATGTTCCATACGGCTTAGTGCTCGAATTGCTTCTTCTAACGAGTAAACTTTATCAATAATTGGTTTAATTTGATGTTTTTCTATAAATTTTATCATCTCATTAAATTCCTCACCGCTACCCATGGATGTTCCCATAATATCAATTTGATTGTAAAATAGCGCGCGTAATGGTAATTCAATTTTATCTCCTGAGCTTGCACCAAAATTCACGATTCTTCCATTTGGTTTTAATACATCAAAATATTTCAAAAAAGTTGCCGGACCTATACTATCTATTATTAAATCTACTTTTTCACCTTGTAAGCTCTCTTCCCAATTTCCAGCACTATGAAAAGAAATATCTGCACCATATTTCTCAGCAAGTTCCCTTTTATTCTCTACCCTAGAAGTAACACTCACTTTTGCGCCAATTGCTTTCGCGAATAACATGGCAAATGTAGCAACACCACCGCCTATTCCCGGAATTAAAACGTGTTCGCCGCACTTCAGTCTACCTTTTGTAAAAAGCGCTCTATATGCAGTTAGTGCGGATAAAGATAAAACACCTGATTCTTCCCAAGTAAGATATGAAGGCTTTTCTACTACATTTTCAGCTGGTACAATTACATATTCAGCAAACGTTCCATCTTTCGGTCCACCTAGCACTTCCGGTAACTCCGGTACTTCAGTAGCATGTTCCCATCCAATACTAGGATTAATAATAACTTCTGTATGTAGTTTAATATTTGAAACTCCTTCTCCTATTTCTGTAACAACTCCTGATCCATCTGACCCTATTACTAATGATAGATCCATTTCTTTTCTATTATTTATAATAAATAAATCCCTATGATTTAATCCTGCAGCTTTTAACTTTACTTTTACTTCACCTGCATTAGGACTTATCTCAGGTGAAAATTTATATTCTAATCCCTCTAATCCTTTTTTATATTGATGTACAATAGCTTTCATTGCTTAATTCCCCCTTAATATTTCCAATGTACTCGAAATATCAAAATAAATAAAATAGTTTGCCTCCAATAATTAGAACTTATATATTTTGTCATGAAAAAAACAAAAAATCCCCTCCCTATAAAAAGTATAGGAAGAGGTTTCAAAACTAGTTAGATAAGAATCTATAAATTTATTAAGTTCTAGCTAATTCTAATATTTTTCGAATAAACGGCGCTTTTGCCTTTGTATACGACACACGATCAAAAGTATATGTAATAGCAAGCATCTCTTTTAATTCTCTATATTCTTCACGTGCCCATTCATGGCTTATTAGAAAGTCCCGAAATAAAATATTGTTTCTCCATTCTTCGCTATTATAAATATAAACATGCAAATGATGAGTACCTGCTCTCCATTTTCCCTTTCTAAAAAAGCGCCAATTCGTAGCTTCTTTTGGAACAAACTCATATCCAATTTCAGATAGAATTTCTATCCAGTTTTCAGTAATTTGCAAGTCCGTTACGCCAATCATCATATCAATAAGAGGTTTAGCTCCTAATCCTTTTACTGCAGTGCTTCCTATATGTTCAACAGCAATTATTTCTTGTCCTAACAAGGAACAGAATTTCTCTTTTTCTTTTATATACTCTTCAACCCAGTCTTTTTGATATGCTTTAATAACAATTTGTTGGTCCATTATATTCACCTCTTTATAAGTGTTTATCATTATATTTATAAAATTTTATATTATTAGCATAGGATTTCCATAAAATATGTCGAAATAGTGGAATGTACAACTTAATTATATTAAATGTGAGGTAATCTATGAAAGATAATTCCGTGGAAATTCAGTTAAATAACGTAACATTCCAATTGAAAGAATATCATAATTTTGATTGGCTTATTAAATTAGGGACCGTATTTGCAGTTTTTGACCAGCAAGATTCAGGTAATATAAGTTTTGGTATAGAAAAAGATGGTCATAAGAAATTTATTAAATACGCAGGAGCACAAACAATTGCATATGAAGGAACAACAAGGGATGCTATTGAAAGGCTAAAAAATTCAGTTACTATCTATGAAGATTTAAAGCATGACTCGCTTATAAGATTAATCGATCATTTTCCAGTTCAATCTGGATATGTATTAATTTTCGATTGGTTTGATGGTGAATGTCTTCATTCGCATTGGCGTTTCCCACCTCCTGAGAAATATAAAAATCCAAACTCTCCATTTTATAAATTTAGACATTTGTCTGCTATAAAACGAATTCATTCCTTACATTCCATTTTTTCTTTCCATACTTATGTAGAAAAGAAAAACTATGTAGCGATAGATTTTTATGACGGTAGTATTTTATATAATTTTAATACAAACGAAACAAAAATTTGTGATATAGATTTATACAGTAAGAAACCTTACATAAATAAAATGGGCCGGCTATGGGGTTCCTCCCGTTTTATGTCACCAGAGGAATTTGAACTAAACGCTATAATTGATGAAAGAACAAATGTATTTAATATGGGAGCAATGGCTTTCTCACTTCTAGGCGGTGAAAAAGATCGTTCCTTTATAAAATGGGAAGCAAGTAAGGAATTATATGAGGTAGCGTATCGTGCTGTAAATGAAAATCGGGCAGAACGGTATGCATCAGTTACAGAATTCTATGATTCGTGGTTAAACGCGGCGAATGCAGAAAGGATATAACCTTAAATTATTAAAAGAAATATAGAGTTTATACTGTTATCATGTATATTAAGACTGTTTTTATGAGTATTTCGTATAAAGTGTGATGTAACTGATTAAAGCTATTTTCAAAGGCGACATATCGGCAATAAGTTATGTCTATTCTGTATAAGTGTTAGCAAGTTCGTTTGCAAACTTGCTAACACTTTTTTGTTTAAATAATTCACACATTTTTTCTTAATATACTGATTATGTTTCCAATTGTGTATTAATGTGTGGGTTTGACTACCCATATTTTAGACAAAATGGACGGTAAGGGTGAGGACAATATAAATATGTCTTTTTCTTTGTATATGTTTATTTCACGAGCTATAAATTTTTTCAATTCCAAGCATGTGTATCATATTCTTCATTATTACAATAAATGCATTTCACGGTAAAGATAGGGAATTTGTATATCTAATATTCATAATTTACGTTATGGTACAATATGTTAATTAATTACAATACTTTCTAAAAGGGGAATACATAATGAAAGCAACGAAACTCATAGCGTTGACAATGCCAGTTCTATTACGGTTGTGGGCTAGGAGATAAAGATTCTACTCCTAAGACTGAAGAAACTAGTAAAGCAATGTTGAAAACTACAATATCTGAGGAACAGTATCCAAGTTACATGTATGAACAATTACTAGATTTTAACTTTAATAAGGATGACATAATAATAGGTTTAGGTTATGCACTAAAAGGTGATGAAAAGTATAAAGAGGTATTCAAAACGGCAAGTATTTTGGATGAAGCTTTAGATCGAATGGAGAACGTAAAAGTACCTGATAAGTATAAAGACACGCATAAACTCATCTTAGAAGGGGTAGAGGATGCAAGAAAAGGTACAAAACCAATATTAGAAGCTAAAGGTAAAGATGTAAAAGAAGTTAGTGTAGTTATTGCGAATAGTTCTCCCCACCTGTTAGGCATGGATAGAGAACAGTGGAAAGAAGCAGTTTACCAATTAGCTAAAGAAAACAAGGATGATTTCTCTAAGGTATATGATAAGAAAGTAGAGGAACATCAAAATAGAAAGAGTAACTCGTAATCAATTATACAACACGATAAGGAAATATAAGAAAATGATGATCAAAAAGGTAAACTATTAAATTTTATTGAAGCTAAATACGAAGTTAAAGAAAAGAAATAATACATACTTAATATTTCTTTTAGGGCGCATCTTCATGAAAGTTGTACGCTCTATATTTAAAGGCTTTCGTTTAATGGGCTTAATTGTAAAGACTTAACTTAAAGCATTATCTAAAAGTAAACATAATATCCCTCCATGACTCTAATGGTACCATTAGCAAGGACAAATTTGAACAACTAGGATATTTATGTAAGTCAGATATAGTGTCTCTTTATCAGTTGCAAGAAAAAAAGTGGATCCCTATTCTCTCACATGGAATCCACTCTTTCTATTTCTACAATTCTATTTTTATACGTTCCTCTTCTTGTCCTTAACAGGACTGCCATCACTAAATCATTAACATAATTATCTTTAGCGGAAGTTAAAAGTTTTTATTTTCTTACACAATTAAAGCGCCCGTTAGTTAAAGATTATGGATAATTAATTTGAAAGTGTTTTATCTAAATACACCTTTTCTTTTGGAAAGCCAATCTTCTAAGGCATCTTCGTGTAGTTTTGTGAATAATTTTGGTATTTGGTCTATTGGGAAGTATTTTAAATCCAAAGTCTCAATACCATCTACAGTAAGTTCTCCGCCAATTGGCTTACATTGAAAACAATGAGTGATAGTCTGAGCTTTATCTCCGTTCGGAAACTCACCAGAATATTTAGAGTAGACACCTATAAGATGTTCAACCTCAACATTTAATCCTGTCTCCTCAAATATTTCTCGTTTAGCGGTTTCTTCAAGAGATTCTCCAAGTTCCATAGCACCACCTGGTAGACCCCACTCATTTCTATCTCCCCGTTTTTGTAAAAGAATTTCATTTCGTTCGTTATAAACAATACCTCCAGCAAAATTAAGAAATATTAAATCATGCCCTACTTTTCCCCGGATATAACGAATGTAGTCCTTATTTGTAGTCATAAATTCCCTCCTAATTTATATATAAAATACAAATCAATTATATAAGGATAGAAGAAAATGGTAACAAAAATGATAATATTCCTTATTCTCATAAGGAATTCGCCCTTTACTTTTTATCAATCTATGCGTTTTTTAAACATTTCTATTCTAATACCTTCATTTCCCGAATCCCCTTTCAAAATAAAGAGAACACCCTTTCTTAAAACAATTTTATCGCGGCTCTAAAAATTGGTGTCCTCTAGTTTTCTAGCCGGACTATATTCTATTTTCAAGCTCATTTCTATCTCCCCATGAATAAAACTCAGCATTCTGTTTATACTACAACTACATCTAGAGACACATCACTGTTTAGAGCGGCTAGGTTTTGTTAGCTGCTCTTTTGTTTTTTACACAAATAAAATCAATAACTCAGCATATAATATCTATGTAGCTAGATTATTACCTCTGTATCGAGCAGTTAGGCTGGGCTAACTGCTCTTTTATTTATGACAAAATGAAACTTTTTAACAGAATTACTTTCGTATAACATTTTCAATCTCGCTTACACTATAACTGTAACTTTAAGTTACACATCTATTAATTAGAGGGCCTAATTTTCTTTTGTGTAACAATTGGTTAGCTCATAAAGTTAACCAATTTGTTGCGTTAAATATTTTTTATTTCTCAATACTTAATACCTGGAATTAATTCTTATTTATTGGTATTAAACTATTGACATTGATTTTCCTCATATGCAATTTTTGAAAAGGCCTTTTCTCTCACATCAGGCCCTTTTATTTATAAAAAAAGATTATTTTATATAGATTACTATAAGCATCCATAAAGCCAAAGCACCAATGATAGCGAGTACTATACGTGTATATAGTATCCTTACTTCAAAGTCTGTTTTCTTGAAGATTTCTCGTAATGGAGATGTCTCAAAATGTTAGCTTGATGGGCATGGGATCCCGCCCACATTTTAACGAAAATATAAGCTAAGCAAATTCCAACATAAAGCGAGCCAAAGTTTCTACCCTTAAGAAAAATTTCGGTTCGTTTTATGGTTTCATGACAAGTTGTTTACTGAACAATAAAGTTCTTTATTGGAACAGGCTACTTTCTTCAACAATCTGGCCCGATTGTTGAAGAAGAAATATAATAAAAATGCTTTTGATTGTTTTATTAAACGAATTAAACCGCAAAAAACAAGAAGAATCCCCCCCTTTTTACTAGTACACTAAATCCTATAAAAGGGGGGAGATCATGAACAATAAAGCCATTGGATTATTTCAAGGAATTGCGTTATACATTTCAGCTATTCTAGGATCAGGTGTCCTTTTTTTATCGGGGGTAACGGCCTCAATAGCGGGCCCTGCATCTATTGTATCCTGGTTTATCGTTATTATAATTAGTTTTCCGCTTGCTTATTCCTTTGCTAGTTTGGCACGGATATATCCTGATTCTGGTGGAGCAGCAACCTTTGTTAGAAATTCTTTTGGATATCATCTTGGCAATATCGTTGGGTGGTTTTACTTTGTAACAGCAGCAGTTGGTCAAACGATTGTATCTTTAACTGGTGCTTTTTACGTCAGTCAGGCATTTGGATTTTCGCATTTTGAAACAATTATAATTGCCGTCTTTATTTTGGTAATTGCAGGTGTTTCCAATTATTACGGCGTAAATGTTAGTGGTAAAGTTGCAGTGATTTTAAGTTCCTTATTACTGATTCTTTTAGCGTCAGCTGTATTTGTGGCATTTCCAAGAATACAATGGGGGAATTTTACTCCCTTTGTTCCAAATGGATGGTTTTCTGTCGGGAACGCTATAACGGTTATCTTTTGGGCATTTTTCGGTTGGGAGGCGATTTGTAATCTGGCTGAGCACTTTAAAAGGCCAGAAAAAGATATTGTCAAAGGAGCAGTTATTAGTGCAGTTGTCATTGGATTATTATTTTTAGCGCTAAGTCTTGTCACTATTGGAACGGCCACGTATGGCAGTCAAGAAAGCAACCTGTCTCCTATCGGTGTTATAATGGGAGGTACAGTAGGCGGAGGTGCCAAAGTCGTTACAGCTGTTTTAGCTTTAATTATTTGTACAGGGACAGCGAATGCTTTTGTAGCCAGCCTAACGCAATTAGGATATTCATTAAGCAGAGATGGTGCTTTCCCAAAATTTTTCTCAAGGCTGCATGCAACTACTCAAATTCCAAGACAGATGGTATTGTTTGTTATCTGTTTTTCGGTAGCAGGTGTGTTAGTGACAAAAGCTTTGTCACTAACGTTTGATGATATTTTGTTTATACCGACTTCTCTTGGGATTCTAGTTTATGTTCTTTCAATGGCGGCAGGCGTTAAATTATTTAGGAAGAACACACTGGCATGGTGGGCATCGTTAATCTCTTTCATTTTATGTTTGCTGGTGATTCCATTTTTTCAATTGTATATATTTGTTCCGTTAATTGTCGTGGCTATATATGTGATTTATATGATTTTAAGTAATAAGATTTTCGCCTACAAGGGAGGATTAAAATCTAATGAAAGATCAAAATAACCTTTCTAGAGATACCATGTGGAAAGCAACAGTATCATGTGATTCAGCGTATGACGGGATATTCTTTTACGCAGTCAAGACAACTGGAATTTTCTGCCGGCCTTCTTGCAAGTCTAAGGTTCCTAATTATGAAAATGTATCCTTTTTTTCAAATGCGCAAGAAGCTCAAAGGGCAGGCTATCGCCCATGCAAAAGATGCCGATCAGATCTAAATATAAAAATATACGACCCGTTCGAATGCGTTTTAGAAGATACTATGCGATTGATAAAAAATAATTATGTTCAAAACATGTCTTTAAATGAAATTGCATCAAGGGTAGGAGTTAGTCGTTTTCATTTAAATCGGAGTTTCAAAGAAAGAACAGGGTATACTCCTCGAATATATCTAGAAAGGATCAGAGTTAAGAAAGCAAAGGAACTGCTCTTGACAACGGTCTTTAATAGTACAGAGATTGGTTATCAAACAGGCTATCAAAGTGTATCTAGCTTTTATAATGCATTTAAAAGAAATACAGGATTTTCACCGAGTCAATTCCGGGCTTTCCATAGTGGAAATACCGTAAACCAAGAACTTGACTGAATTCACGTTCTTTAACAAAAGATAGCATGAATTAACAAGAGTGCTTTGTACTCATCGTATTTTTCGATAAATCATTACTGATTGATTAAAAGTAAACAACTTTGTATTGAACAATAATAAGCAATTTTTTCTCTGTTATAGAATTGTAGGCTTTTTAATTCAATCCTCAACAAACGGGCAGCATTATTGAACAAGTTTTATGAACTTTAGTGGTAGCATCATTAGTGAATTGCTTTATAACAACTAATTAAGGAGGGGTAGAATATGAGAAATAACTTTCAAATCGTTGCGTTACAAGAGAAGGAGTTTAATAACCTATTTCTAATGAATGAAGAAGTATTAAAAAATATCGGGGCAGTCAAAATAATAGCAAATAAAAATCCTGGATATCCTTGCAGGGTAAGTTTGAAGGATGCAGAGGTAGGAGAAGAGGTAATTTTACTGAATTACCAATATCATAGTGTTAATTCGCCTTATAAAGCAAGTGGTCCTATATTTATACGAAAGGGAGCAACTACTGCTAAGCTAGATGTAAATGAAATTCCGCATATGTTACATCATAGGTATCTATCTGTACGCGGCTACAATGCTGACTCAATGATTGTAGAAGCAAGGGTTACAGAAGGTGTAAATTTAAGAGAAAATATAGATGAAATTTTTGATAATAAAGAAGTAGAATATATTCATATTCTTAACGCTAAATCAGGATGCTATAACTGCCTTGTTAATAGAGTGTAAAAAAATTGAAAATGCAAAACTTCTATTATCCTATAAGGGGTACCACTAATCGCTATCAAGCTAATTCAACAAAATCTCCCCTAAAATGAAAAAATACGCTATTCTTTTTGTAGAATCATAGGAAAGGATGGCGTTTTTGTATGTCTATTTCTGTATCTGATGAATTACAACTATTTGCTCAAGAGATTCAAAGTTTTTTATCTCCAAATACCTTACGGGATCTTGCTAGAGATGTTGGTTTCGTGCAACGAACCAGTAAATACCAAGCAAAAGATTTAGTCGCTTTATGTATATGGATGAGTCAAAATATCGCTACAACCTCTTTAGCTCAGTTATCTAGCTGTTTAGAATCATCCACAGAAGTACTCATCAGTCAGGAAGGACTGAATCAAAGGTTTAATAAATCAGCCGTTCAGTTTTTGCAACATATATTGACTAACCTTCTAAATAACAAATTAACTTCATCTATACCACTTTCTTCTCCATACACCTCTGTTTTCAAGCGTATTCGCATTTTAGATTCCACTGCATTTCAGCTTCCAGATATATTTTCAACCATTTATCCTGGGCTGGAGGATGTAGCCATACTGCTGGGATGAAAATTCAACTTGAATATGACCTATTAAGCGGACAATTCCTATATATCCATACAGGTCCAGGGAAACAACATAATCGAACCTATGGTTCTCTGTGTATTCCAACTGTAGCACCAAATGATTTATGTATCCGTGATTTAGGGTATTTTCATTTAAAAGATCTTCAACATATACAACATAAAAAGGCTTACTCTTATCTATTAATAACTTTACATCGTCTTGCTCCTCTACAGATTAAACGCTCGGCTTCTCTTAATGAAATTGGAACAAGTACAGCTTCATCAACATCGTCTTCTACATCAAAAACCGCAAATGCTTCCCCACCCACGATTAAAACACAAATGAATTCTACTTCTAAATCATCATGAGACCTAGGAATACAATTAGAAATAGTACAACGTTGAATACCCCCTACTAACAATGTTCTAGCTTCTTGCTCAGATATTCGAATAAAAACAAATTCCTCTATGGCTACATTTCCAACTTCCACTTCAATTTCTACTAGAAGAAAGAATCTGTTTCTAATTTTCACATTTCCTATGTATACGTACACTTTCCAACACGCCTTCTAATTCCTCTTGTTTCGCTGTTCTATCAATTTTTGGTAAGAAAGATAATTGTTTAGTCATATAAGACCGCTCCTTTTTATTTTTAGATTATTTTTGTCTTATTGCTCCACGTCTTCGTTCATAACAAGGTCTATGCATCCCCATTAAATCCTCAATTTCACGAGTACTTAATTTCTCTTTTGGTTTTTTCTTCTTTTCTTGCTTGGATTTCTTTTTCCATTCATGTAACTGATTTTTTAACCCCTCCATTACCCCATCTCCCTTTTCAAAATAAAAAGGACACCCATTCGTAAAACAGCCTTAATTGCTGCTTTAATGAATTGGTGTCCTCTAGTTTTCTAGCTGGACGATATTCGAATGTTGTTTTAAATATCCCAATAGTCACTATTAACATCATTAGTATATTTGCTGATTTCCTTCTCTTTCCCACACTTTTCACATTTGAAATAACTAACTATCCCCATCTTACCAGTTTTAAAATCTTCATTGTCATGACTATTAATAAGTTTATATCTATGTATACATTTAGGTTCTTTTAATTTACCCAACCAATTTCCTAACATAAATTAATCCCTTTCCTCTCGAAGATATTCTTTCTATTCCCATCTTCTTAAGAATACCTTAGAAAATATTTCTAATAAATGTAACTTGGTAGCTTATTTTTCTTTAAACAAAAGGATTATTTTGTTAAAAAATTCATTCCAATTTATAACCACTATCTTTTTCTTATATTTTCCATTAAAATTTAATAGAAATATTTTGATAACAAAGGAGCAACCTATGAAGCATAATATAAATTTTTTGCTGGTATTAAAGGATTCTCTAAAGCAGGTAATTGGATAGCAATGCTTAGAAGCATAGTAACAGTTCTGCTAACATTGTTATTATCAGTGTTTTTAACACTAACTTTAATCATTGGTTATGCATTAAGTTAAATGTAATTCTTCACGAATAAAACTAAATATTACGTCAATACTATATATGACATTAGATTTTCTCCTTGTTCCCCCTTGGAGATGAGCAGTTAGCTTTTGCTAACTGCTCTTATTTTCTACAATTGGTTTCATTTACCTGATGTATTTAACGTAATATTAAGTTACGATATAAACGAATAAAATATATTTGGCAGTTATACCATTACCCTAGGAAACTAGGGTTTTTATTTCTATAAAATGAAATTTTTATTGTAATTACTCACCCATAGTTTTATATTTTTCAAACATTCCATTCTTCCGGAGAGTATTTACTAGCTGCCTTATCGTTAATTCCGTTCTTCCTAATGCTAAAGCAATTCCCTTCACCTTTCCGAATCCATAATACTTACATATGTAGGCTAATTCTTTCGTTGTATACGGCTTCTTATGATTCGGATCGTAATCAGGATGATACTTCATTCGGCCCTGCGCATCATATTGAACTTCCACCCTGATCACTTTCCTTTCAAATGAAGTTTTTATTAAGCTACTTGATAAGCTTTACAAACCCATGATTCATCTTCGTCTGCATCATCCGCAAAGAATATTTCTACCTTCAATTTCAAACCATTCTCCATTACGGCCGTCGCTTCAAATACTCTGCTTATATGGTCAAATTGCTTGATATCCTCGTCCTCAACCATTCCGAATTCTTCTCGGAGACTATCGTAGAATTTTTCTACTGCACTTTCTAAATCATACTGACTTTTATATGTTTGTTCGTGAATTAACTGGACCTCCATTTTCATTCTCCTTTTCTAATAAAATAGCGTTTTTGTTTAGTTTCACTCTAAAAGTAAAATTTTCATTTTTTCATTCAACCAAGTTCATAACATATTCTTTTCCCCCGATAAAATAATGATTAGGTGTCCCATGCGCATTTTATTCACCGGAAATAATACCTTTCACGTACTTACGTATTAGAAACTTCATTTCTGCTTCTTCTCCACTAGCAATTTTGTTCACTTTTTTGATACATTTATGAAACATTCACATGTTATCTTCAATATGTTCTATTCTTTTTGAAAAACCATGTGAGAATACCAAAATAAGAAGCCTTAGAGCCCTAACTCTAGGGCTTCTTGTTTTCAAATAAGGATTTTGCTAAAAAACTACACATTTATTAAGAACATGCATAAAATATAATGTGGTATTCTTTTTCAATATTAATGTTTATCCGAGAGCGCCTTGAATGGCGCTCTTTAATTTCCAAATAACATTTTTAGATAATTACGAGAGCGGATTTTATTATGTTGTACAAGCACTACTTCACTTTATTAAATAGACTATATAGATATCCAAAAGAAGGGAGCTTTAAATTCATATGGCTGATTACTTTTATAAAGATGGTAAAAAATATTATAAAAACCAATCACATTCCAACAATCAAAAAAATAACTGTTTTATTGAAACTCATACGATAGCTGGTTCTGCAGAAAATGCAAATGGAAATATACCTGTGTCAGTTTTCCTTGAAACCACCGCTCCACAAACTGTATTTGAGGATTTTACAAACAATCATAATAAAACATTAATTCAGTTATTCGTTGTCGGTATGAGTGCACCCGTTCAAGTAACTATTCTAACAAGAAGATCTAGCGTACCAATTACTACTACATTACAACCTGTTCAAACAAAAATATTTCAAGTTGAAGATTTTCAAAGTCTTACTCTTACAAAGCAGGAAGGTTCTACTAGTGTAGTTAGTTTATTTGTTCAAAAAACATTTTGTATATACTGTAACGATAATAACGATTCATGTGATGAATATTACCACGAATGTAATTGATATATTAAATCACCAGAAAAACCCTTTATATAAAGGGTTCTTTTCCTTTTCCTTTTCCTTTTCCTTTTACTCCCCTCATTTTACCGTTTTTTATTATGTTTCCTAACTTACAGTAATGTCCTTAAAAAATTTTTCATATATATTTATCAAACGCACTTTAAAATCCCAGAGTTTCAAATAATTTCAAAAGTCGACTGACCAACAATATTCGACTTATCTTTAAAAACTTATTAAAAATAACTTAGATACAAAAAGGCTACGTTTTATATAAGATAAAAAATTATCTTACGCAAAGGAGCTTGATTATTTGTGAATTACCAAAATGATAACAACTCTAACATTCACAAACCTTGTTCTTGTCCATCTCCCACGGCTAACAGTTTAAATGTTGTTCAAACTACCCCATCAATAGTTTCTGTAAACTCTGCGATTCCACTAGATACCGTGGTAAATTCTAATGGTACGGCAATCTCATTCACACCACCAACAACTGTTTTACTTGAAGGTGGAAGAACCTATTTGGCAATCTATGAAGTGCAAGTTATTATTCAACCAGGAGGTAATTCGGCAGGTATAACTATGTATCTGAATAATAATCCTATCATTGGCTCAGGTACTTCTCTAGGATATACAGCCGGATTCACTTCTGTATCAGCACCCGCAATTTTCACTACACCTCCAGGTATAACAAGTACTCTTACTGTTAATGTAGGACCATATTCTAATACATTAAATACGTTGGGCTTAACTCTTGCTGTTGTAGCATTAACATAACAAAATGTAAAACTCTCTAAAATGATTTTATTTGTCCCTTAACTGTCTATTGGGCTAGCCTCTAAGAACTCCCCATAACTACATATAGAAAAAGTACATTATTTGGTTCGATAGTACTAGGTGACTCGGCTAGCACAATTGTTGAGTCACCTATTTTTTTATAATAAAATAACGCTTTTAATTTTATTTCCATGAATACAGCAAAAAAAGAGGCCCTATGGCTCTTTTTTTATTCCTTAATAACAATCTAAATATGATAAAATATATCCATCACTCATATGTCCAAATATGTAATTTTCATAGCACCAAAATTATAACTAGACTTATATATAAATAAAAAAGCACTCATTATGAGTGCTTTTTAAAGGTTATAACCTATCCATTTTTGTCCTAACAATGTATTAATTAAATACCATGCTTGTTTTACTTTAACAGGTTGATAAGCAACATAACCTACTACATTTGGGTTACCAGGATCATTATATAAAGGTTGTTTAGATCCAACATAATTCAATAATTGAGATCCGCCGCTTGTATAAAGATCCGCTTTATGATTTCCGTAAGCCATAACTTTTGAAGAATTGATAGACATAAATGCGAATGCTAGTACAAAAAACACTACAAAAACCTTTTTCATTTTCTTTCCCCCTTGCATTATTTTATATTTCCATTTTTTTCATTACTTAATTTTCAGTATATTGTAAATATAAAATTAGCAGTAACTTACATATCATATCCTATAACTGAATTTATTCATATATGGTAAAATATATCCATCGCTCATATGTCCAACTATGCAATTTTCAAAGTAGCAACATTACAACTAGACTTATACAATATAATTCAAAACAAAATGAAGGAGTGTTTTAAGTGAAAGGACATATTCGAAAAAGAGGAAATAAGTACTTAGTGTTTTTCTGGTTATAAGACAAAAAAGAAGCAGTAAAAAATGTGGCGAAAAGGATTACGGATTTAAATGAAGGGACTTTTGTGGAACCGTCTAAGCTTACTTTAAAAGACTATCTCGTTCAGTGGCTAGAAATTAAAAGGATGAGTTTAGAAAAGAATACCTACGTTTCTTATAGTAGCAACATAACCCACCATGTTTTACCGAACATGCAGAAAGAAGCAGTAAAAAGTTTTGGTAAAAGTATCTTTGAATAGCTAATGTTTGCATTTTATAAAAAAAGCTAAATAAATCTTGTATGAACAAGGTTTATACATCCTAACACATGTTATCATGTATAATACATATGTTAAGTAAATTCAGAATAACGAGGCAAATATTATGGACTTTGTTTATATTAACCAAAACGTATTAAATAACCTTCTATACATTTTATGTAGTATATTTGTTTTTTATTTCATATATGATAGCAGGCATTATTTGAAAAAATACAAAATATTACTGATTACCCTTTGTTCTAGTATCCCGCTTATTTTATGTATGCGATACCCTATCTATATGGATGAAAGTTGTATTCATGATTTAAGACAAATTCCGGTCATAATAGGTACGCTTTATGGTGGATTCCCTGTCGGTATCATATTGTTTACAATTTTATTAATTACAAGATTTATATTTTATGGCTTTAATATGCTAACAGTCGTTGTTTACGGAATAATGTTCATCGTTACAGCACTCGCATCTTCAAAATTTAATACATATAATAGAAAGCTTAAAGTAGCTTTTTCCATGTTTTTAACCTTTTTCCTAGCAATATTTACAACTGTAATTGTATTAACTTTATCAGATTTTGAAGTGAATAATTTGTATATTATTTATTTCATGGTATTACCGACTACTTTAATGTTATTTATTGTTTATATAAATGAAGTTATTAAAGATGCTGTATTAATGCGCTCAAAATTAATTAAAATGGAAAAAATGGAGATTGTTAGCCAACTCGCTGCAAGTATATCGCACGAAGTAAGGAATCCTTTAACGGTTGTAAAAGGATTTACACAGCTTTTAAAAACACCAAATTTAACTCCTGAATCAAGAGACGAATATATTAAACATATACTTGAAGAGTTAAATCGTGCCCAAGAAATTATCGATGATTACTTAACGTTTGCCAAACCTTCTCCAGAAAAATTAGATCAAATTTCAGTAAAACAAGAGTTAAATCGAGTTATTAATATGATATTGCCATTGTGTAATATGAATACGATACATATTACACAGGATTTTTCTGAGGCAACCATTGTTGGTAATAAACAACACTTTCAACAATGTTTTTTAAACTTAATAAAAAACAGTATTGAAGCAATGCCTAATGGTGGTACCTTAAATATTTCCTCATCTATCAATAATAGTAAAGTTGAAATACGAATTGAAGATAGTGGAGTTGGAATGTCACAGGAGCAAATACATCGATTCGGTGAACCGTATTTTAGTACAAAAACGAAAGGCACCGGTTTAGGTACGATGGTTGCCGTTAAGATTATTGAGACGATGTATGGAAGTTTAAAAATCCGAAGTATCGTTAGTAAAGGAACGACTTTAACGATTACGTTCCCAAAATATAGTAAGAATACGCATTAAAACAAATAAAAAAGGAGCATAGTCGCTCCTTTTTTATTTGTTTCGATACATAAGTATCTTCAATGTTTTTTAGTTTACATTTGTGAAGACTAATTAAAAATTAGTATCCTCCGCCCCAGCAGCTGCATCCTACAATTATTAATAGAATGAATAACACAACTAATAAAGCGAAACCTCCACCAAAACCACAAGAACCACCGTAACTCATATTTTCTCCTCCTTTTGGTTTGAAAACTAATAGGTAGTTGATCATTTTAACTGGTTCGTATTATACATTATGTGTATATCCCTTTTTTGAGCATGTCTACATAAAAATAAGTAAAAGCACTCGTTTAAAGAGTGCTTTAAAATGGATACCAAAAGTTTTGAAATACGTTTAATTTTAAATATACGGCAACAATGAATATGAAAACACCGGCAAATAAAGCGATGAAATCTTCACGTTTCGCCTTACTTGTATAAAACCATGTACGTTTATCCTTCTTTCCAAATCCTCTTAAATCCATTGCATTTGAAACCGTATCTATTCTTTCTAGAGAATGAATGATTAGTGGCCAGAAAATTAAAACACGGTTCTTCATACGAACCCATAAACTTGCTTCTCCTTTTTCAAAAGCCACTCCTCTCGCTTCTTGCGCGTGTTTAATAATTTTATACTCAGACTGGATGTCAGGAATATAACGCAGTGCAATATTTATTGCATATGTAATCTTATAATGAATACCAAATTTACTTAAACTACTTACAAATTCACTTGAATCTGTCGTGTAAATAAAAAGAAGTGTAAATGGTAATAACGTAAAATACTTTAATGAAAGTGTAGCTGCATAAAATAATGTTTCATATGTAATTGTTGCATATCCAATATGTAAAAACGAGGTATATGATTCAGTTAATTCAGATCCATGAGTGGGTGTAATAAATAAAATCATGACAGAGTTTAATAAACTAAATGTAAATATGACACTAAAAACAATTAAAATTTTACGAAATGGAATTTTAGCAATTCCGATTCCAATACACCCAATAATAAATAAAATTAGCAACAACCTAAAATCAAAAAACAAAAAAGTAATCGTCATACAAAAAATAAATAAAAACAATTTTACTACCCCATCCATACGATGAAAATATGTACTATGCACCTTCCTCCCTCCTATTACTGTCTAAATAAAGCTCCATAAATTTTTCTGGACATACAATCCCACTAAATTTAACAAGCTTGGTTAAAGAACTCTCTCTTAAGTTGGCTCTTTGTAAGGTTTCTTGATCACCAAATACATTAGACACTGTATCATCCGCAATAATTTTCCCTTCATGTAGAACTACTGCACGGTCTGCATATTCTAGTGCGAGATTCATATCGTGAGTGATAAAAACAAATGAGATTCCCTTTTTAGCTAGTTTTTTAATAAACGACATAAATTGTTTATAATGATAATAATCTTGTCCCGCTGTCGGTTCATCTAATATGATAAGCTTGGGATCTATTGTTAATACAGATGCGATTGTTACTCTCTTTTTTTGCCCATAGCTTAGCGCTTGAATTGGCCAATTACGAAATGGATATAAACCACAAATTTTTAAAGTTTCTTCTACTCTATTCTTAATTTCTTCCTTAGAAAAATTATTTAATTTTAATGTAAATGAAACTTCTTCAAAAACAGTGGGCTGTGTAATCATATGATTTGGATTTTGCATCACGTAAGATATGGTTTCCCCACGTTTACGAATAGACCAAGAACTAATATCTTCACCCTCTAACAAGATTTCCCCATTTTTCATTTTGTTTATGCCTATAAGACTATGAGCTAATGTTGATTTCCCTGCTCCATTATGTCCCAACAGTGCCACAATTTCTCCTTCATATATTGAAAGGTTTACATTTTCTAATACTTTTTGTTTATTAGGGTATGAAAATGATAAATTCTCCACTTTAAGTAATTCCTTGTTTTTAGTATTACCTTTTAATATGACTTGTTTCTCCATCCACTCTCTTATAACGTTGCTTACCTTTTCCTTTTGAAGGTTTTCCATTGGATATATTACGTCATTATTACTATCAAAATGTAATCTCTTTAATGCTTCGATGTAAATAGGCTCTCTTAAGCCAATACATGGTAATATATTTGACGCTAAGATTTCTTTTGGTGTTCCTATTGCAATGACTTTACCTTCATCAATTAATATAACTTTGTCTAAATCCAGCTTTAAAATTTCTTCTATTCTATGTTCGATAATAACAATCGTTTTATTATATTGCTCATGTATATCTTTCATAAGTTCTATCGTATGTAAGGCGCTTAGCGGATCTAAGTTCGCTAACGGTTCATCGAACAATAATATATCCGCATTTGTTGTTAATAAACCAGCAAGAGAAACTGTTTGTTTTTGACCTCCTGATAATTCATGTGGACTTTGTTTATGAAACGTATGCATCTTCACCTTTCTTAATGAGTCCGAAACAATCTTTTTCATATCCTCTTGATTTACACATTCATTTTCTAAATAAAAAGCTACATCTTCTTCTACTGTCATACCAATAAATTGAGCATCTTGATCTTGCAAAATTGTTCCCACATGTTTACTCTGTTCAAAAATACTGCCTTCCCTCGGGTCTTTACCGGCAATTAATACGTTACCTGTACTAATCCCTTCATAAGAAAATGGAATTAGCCCATTGATACAATGAGCTAATGTCGACTTTCCTGAACCACTTCGTCCAGCAATTAGCACTTTTTCCCCAGGGTATATATGAAAGGTAATATCACTTAAAGTAGGCTGCGCAGCATGCCCGTATTGAAAGGTGAATTGTTCAAACGAAATAATTGGTTGCATGTTAACATCCCTACTTTTCAATTTTTAAATGTGCATGTTTCTTATTGGATTTCGCCAAGCCAATTGTAAGTGGCAATCCAAGAACTAAGAATACGATAACATCGGAAATTGTTGCTCCTAATACTTGTATAACAATTTTGTCAAATGGTTCTCCCATCACAATAATATCGAATGCCCCAGCAAATATAATAGCAATGACAATACCAACTAACCCAGTAATTGCTAAATAAGAAATATCTCCCTTGTTAAATGACCCGTTTTTCACACTAAAACCAACTCTTTTTTGAATAAGACCCATTGAAAAACCAATAATCCCTGAACTAATAACCCAGCCCCACCAAATCCCCCAGCCAGCAATCGTATCTGTTACGGTATGACCGATAAGTCCGATTAAGAGTCCTGCCACTGGACCAAATAATGCTCCAAAAACAGTTAATATAGCTAATGCTGGTTTAATAAATGTATTCGGTGCAATAGAAAATCCCCAAAGTCCTAATATCCCGTATAAGGCTGCTCCAATCCCGATTGCTACTACTAACTTTGTTGATAATTTATTCATTACAATTCCCCTCTCATATTGGTCAACTTTTATTATTCTATATTTATTTTAAAAATGAATTATGCATCGACACTTCCTTTCTATACAACAAAAAAATGACCTCTTACATAAGAGGTCATTTTCTTTCACGTTCAAGAATCCTCTTATCTTTCAAAAAACACATCGTGTCCTCTGCGGAATTAGCACCTTCCTATAAAATTGCATAGGGGTTGCTGAGGTTTCTTAGGGCCGTTCCCTCCACCTCTCTGGATAAGTATTAATTTGTAATTCGTATTATGGCACTAAAAAGCATAAATTTCAATACTTTTCTAACTATTTTTATTTTTCGTTAAATAGTACATTTAAATCATTGTATTCTTATCGGAATTATGAAATAATAAATTCAAAATCGTTTCGGGAGGAATGCATTATGAAAGTTATTGGTTTAATTGGGGGATTAAGTTGGGAATCTACATCATTATACTATAAACATATTAATACACTTACACTCTCTCAATACGATCAAAATGCGAAGCTAGTTTTATATAGTATGGACTTTGGAGAAGTAACTACTTTATTACAAAACCATCAATATGAAGAAGTAAAAAATGAACTAGTCACGGTTGCAAAGAAGGTTGAAAAATCTGGGGCTGACTGTTTATTAATGTGTTCAAATACTGTACATCTATTTGCCGAAGAAGTAGAACAAGCAATCTCTATCCCGCTTCTTCACATTGGCGATGTAAGTGCTAAAGAAATGGTAAAACAAAATATAAAACGTATCGGACTATTAGGAACAAAACAAACGATGGAGCAAGATTTCTATAAATCACGATTAGCGAAATATAACATTGAGACAATTATCCCAAATGAAGAGGAAAGAACAGTTATCCATCATGTCATATTAGATGAATTAAGTAAAGGGATCATTTCAGAAGCATCTAAAGAAAAGCTATTACAAATTACAAAGTCATTAATTCAAAACGGCGCTGAAGGTATACTATTAGGCTGTACTGAAATACCTTTACTCATCTCCCCAAATGATCTTACTGTTCCCGTTTTTGATACTGCTTTTTTACATGCAAATACTGCTGTGCAATTTGCTGGATAAGAATATACAAGCATAAAGGTACGAACCTCTATGCTTGTATATAGTTACGACTATTTCCCCCGCTATTTACGGGCAGTAAAACCCCCAACGATTAAAGTTTCACTTTATTTAAAAGAGATTCAATAACTGCAATTACTTCTTTTGAACCACCACATTCTAAAAAGCTATCATTAAGTTTTCGTATACCATGCTTATACTTTTCGTTTGAAAGAACATCTGTTACAGCCTCTTTTAAAGTGTGCACATTAACATGTTCTTTCAATAGTCTACGCGCTGCTTCCAGTTCAGTTAATCTTTGCGCTATCATAGGCTGATCTTTATCATGCGGTATTATTACAAATGGGACATTATAATGAATGGCATCGTGTACGCTATTCATGCCGCCATGTGTAATAAAAACATCCGCTTCATTTAATATTTCTGATTGAGGTACGTATGGAGCAATTATAAAATTATCTGGTGCTTTCTTAATTTTAGAAATATCATTTCTATCACCAATTGCCATTACAACTATCCCATCAAAATCTGAAAAAGTATCAATACAAGTATTAAAGAATGGTTCGAGTCCTTCAAGCAGTGTTCCCATTGAAATATAAATAACTTTCTTCTCTTTAAGTGATTCCAGTGGAAACTTTATATTTGTTTTACGCTTTGAAATACTCGGTCCAATAAAAATGTTATTTTCTCCGAACGATTCGCTATTAGGTTGGAAATAACGACTTGTGTATACGAGACAAACATCACCCTTATTATTCATAAATTGAAGATTATTCTTTGGTTTTACTCCAAATTCATGTTCCATCTGGTTTAGTAATTTTTCAGAGATCTCCTCTGGTTGGAATGGTATATCTGCATTTGGATGAAAAGGTAATGTCTTCAAAAACTCTGAAGGAATTAAAAATATAGGCGAGGACACTACACCTGGAACTTGTAAATACTCCTTTACTAACTCTCCCGCACCAAATATATCATAAATTACGAAATCAAAATTTATGCTTTCACTTAATTGTTTCGTAATTTCTAATATATATAAAGAAGTTTGAACATGCACATGAAAGAAAGCATTTAACCCAGATGAGGTTTCAGCATCAATAGAAATCTCCTTTAATAGATCCGGATGTGTATGTACAGTAGCTCCTAAATCTTCAATCCTATCTTTAAAGTTTGCAGTTGTAATATAATGTACATTATCCCCTCGTTCAGTAAAGGCTTTCACTAAATTTAATGTAGGGTTTACATGTCCCTCTGCTGGAAAATTAACTACTAAAATATTTAGCACTTATTCCTCACTCCTTACATTTCACTGTTTTAATTAAAGCATACTGTTATTTGTACATGTAATCGTCCCCTAATAGTCCTAAAATGCTTGCTACATTATGTTGATAAATAATTTTCAGTCATCAACATAAAAAAAGCATCTACCTATGTAGATGCCTAACCGTGATAAGGAGTGTTCTGTGAGGTTAGAACAAGCTTCTCTGCTTGTCCTATGCTATCAATATATGATTTATTTTATAAAACGTGAATAGTTAATAGAATTATTTTATCCATTTTATATGATCAAATGGATAAAATACCATTTCTACTTTACCTATTATATTTGACTCATCAATAAGTCCAAGTGTATTCCTACTATCTTTACTATGATTACGATTATCCCCTAACACAAATAATTTATGCGTAGGAACTTTTATTTCTCTCAAATTTGAAAAACGATTGGATACTTGTGACATATCTAAATGTATATACGATTCATCACGCTTTTTACCGTTAATAAATACCTCATCCTCTTTTAGTTGTATGTTATCCCCCGATAATCCAATAATTCGTTTCACATAGTAAGTAGGCTCGTCTTCTTTTTTTATAATGACAACATCTCCATGATGAAAAGACGATAAACAGACGTTTACCTTATTAACAAGTATATAATCTTTTTCATTCAAAGTAGGTTGCATCGAAATTCCTTCTACCATACAAAATAAAAATGACTTATTAATAAAAATAACCCCTATTATAATTAAGATGTAGCTACATATGTTCCTCCAATATTTTAGAATAAACGGCTTCATATATACCTCATTTCTAATCTATTCCCAGATAAAAACGCCTCTAGTTCACATGAATGCTAGAGACGTTTCGTCCATTTTAATTCTCTTTAGAGGCATCTGTTTTTGGCGCTTCACCAGTTAATCGCTTATTTTTCAAATCAAAATAAGCATCTAAAACTTCTTTTCCAATATCGGAGTTAATGCCCGATTTATCATTTTCAACCCACGGTACTACAACAGAAAATGCTACTTCTGGATCATCATATGGCGCATATCCAGCTAATGTTAAGTTATAACATTCTCTACGATCGCCTTTCGCATTTCGCCCAATTTCATTTTCTCCACCATATACAGTTTGTGCGGTCCCTGTTTTACCAGCTGGTTTATATGGTGCTTTTTGGAACGCTCTTACTCCCGTTCCATCTCCTTCTTGAAATACTTTTCTAAATCCTTCTTTTACTTGATTAATATATTCTTGTTTCATATCGATTCTATTTAAAACAACGGGTTCTATTGATTGTACTACTTTACCAACCTCATCTTTTTGAACGGTTTGTTCTCTAATCTCTTGAACAATTTGTGGTTTCATTCGATACCCTCCATTTGCGATAGTCGAAATATATTGTGCAAGCTGAAGTGGTGTATATGTATCATATTGTCCAATAGAATAATCTAATAAGAAACCAGGCTGATTATCTTTTCTTCCAATTTGTCCTGCAGTTTCATTCGGTAAATCAATACCAGTTTGTACGCCTAGTCCAAATTGCCTGAAATAATATCTCATTTTATCAAAATATTCTTGTTTAATATCTAGTGAACTATTTTTCACATAATCCACACCAGCAATTTTTAATGCTATATTAAACATATAAACGTTTGAAGAAACTTGTAACGCTCTTAGATCGTCTATATCACCAAAATTTTTCCAAGACTTCTTTTCCTTAGTTCCTTTAAACTTCATAGGTGCATCATAAAAATGTGTTCCAGGAGTTATTGCATTTGTTTCAAACCCTGTTAACACTGTCGCACCTTTAACCGTTGATCCAAGCTCATATGAACTTGTCAGCGTGCCTAAAGCATAATCTTCTACTTCCATTTTCCCATCTTTTTCTACAAGCCTTTTCCCAGCCATTGATAATACTTGGCCATTTTTAGGATTCATCATCACTACGAAAGCACGGTCTAACATTGATTCTGATCCTTTATATTGTTTTAATATTTTTTCTATACTCTCCTCTACTTTTTTTTGCAATTCCATATCTATGGTTAAAGTTAAATTTTTACCGCTTTTTCCTTCCGAAACCGTTTCCGTTCTCATTGTATTGCCTTGTTTATCAGCAATGCTTCTTACTTCTTTTTTCGTACCATGAAGTACATCTTCGTATTGCTGTTCGATATAACTTTTGCCGACCCTATCATTTCGGCTATAATCACGCACTAAATAATAATCTAATCTTTCACGTGGCAATCCTTCATCAGCATTTGAAACGTTACCAAGAACGGAACGAAATAGACCATCATTTACATAGATTCTCTCCCAATCAACTGATGCGTCTACCCCTGGAAGTTTCGCTAAATTTTCACTAATCACCGCATATTCCTGTTCACTAACGTCCTTTTTAATAATTTGAGGTGCCATCTGAAAACCTGAGGTCATTTTACTTTTAATAGCTAACACTTCTATATCTTTAGCCGTTAGTTCTTGAAGATTTTTATCTGTAACGCGCTTCCTTTTTAAATCTTCTATTTTTTTGTCTAGCTCTTTTCCGGTAATATCCTTATCTCGGAACTTATCTATTTCTTTTTTTGATACTAAGTCTTGAGTAAGTTCTGGATTTAATTGCATCCAAAAGTCTTTCTTATCAGTCTCAGTTAACTTATCTATATCTTCTTGCGGCATTTCAATAATGTCTGCAAGTTGTCTTGCTGATTTTAATATTTCTTCTTGTTTTACACCTTTCACCTTTGTATATGTAATCGTACGTAAAGACTTATTATCAACTACTGGATTTCCTTCACGATCAAATATTTTCCCACGTGGTACAGAAAGGCCCACGGTTGCATTTTCTCTCTTCTCTACTTCATTTTTATATGTTTCTCCATCAAAGATTTGCACTTTTCCTAACTGAATAATGATGCCAGAAAATAATAAAAAAACACAAAGGAATAAAATATTTAACCGGAGAGGTACTACTCTACCACTCTTCTTCTCTTGTTTTTTCACCTTGTCATAATCTCCTCCTTACAATATTCCAAATAATAATCACTTTTCTATATTAAAAGTAATGTACAATTTTTATACATTGCTTTGTACAAATGTTAATATAATGTTTAAAACTTAATAGAAATTAAAACAAATGTAAAGAAAAGATAAAGTTTACTAAATTAAATATAAAAAATACCCAATAACAAAAAGATTAGCTTTCACTAATCGCTTTGTTATTGGGTATTAATTGATTTAAGAATTACTACTAGTGCGTATTGCTATACATTTATCGTCACAATTAGAAAAAGATTGTTTACTTTGTACTTTCGGTAAGTAAATTGTTACTGTTGTCCCGACACCAACCTCGCTCATGATACTAATTGTCCCTTGATGACTTTCAATAATTTTATAACTTAACATTAATCCAATACCAGTCCCTTTTTCTTTCGTACTATAAAAAGGTTCACCTAATCTCTTAATTCTTTCTTCAGGTATTCCTATTCCTTCATCTATTACATGAATGATGACACCATCATCATTTATTTCTTTTATGTGAATTGAAATTTCCCCACCATTTGGCATAGCTTCGATTGAATTTTGCAAAATATTAATAAATACTTGTTTCAATTGATTTTCCGAGCATTCAATAATTATATCTTTGTCATCCGTAAATAGTTCAACTTGAATATTTGTCATAATTGCTTTTGTATTCATTAACGATACGACATTTTTAAAAATTTGATAAATATTTTTCTTTTCTGTATTTATCTCATCTGTTTTAGCAATTGACAAAAATTCTTGCAGGATCGCTTCTATCCTTTCAATTTCAGAAAGCATAAGATCAAAATATCTTTCTTGATCTTCTTTATTAATTTGGAATAACTGTATAAAACCTTTAATTACAGTTAAGGGATTTCTTACTTCATGAGCTACCCCAGCTGCTAATTGACCAATTGCTGCAAGCGTATCTGATTTGTTTAGCAATTCTTCTGTCTTTTTTCGCTCTGTAATGTCACGTACAATAATCATAATTTTATCATGTAATAATGGTAAGCACCTAGCTTCAAAGAAATCAATACTTCCATTAAGTGTGAGTGGATATTCTACAATTACATTCGTTCCTTTTTTCTTCACTTGATTAATGGCTTCCTGAAACTGCTGTGCTACTGAAGATGGTAATACTTCGTAAAACTTTTTTCCCATAAAAGCTTCTGCGGGTACGTAAAACTTTGTAGGAGATCCTGCTTTGTAATCTATAATTGTGCCATCATCTTCTGTTAAGAAACATAAATCTGGTAAAGCTTTAAATATTAATTCCAGTTCAGATGTTTGTTGTTTTAACTGCTCTTCTATCGCTTTTAAATGTGTAATATCTACACCAACAGCCCAATAACTATATCCTGTTACAGGAAACTGTTCTGATATATTAGACCACATTATTGTTTTGATTTCACCATTTTTACATGTTAAGTGCATTTCCCAATCTCTGAAATTTTTTCCACAAGTTAAAAATTTCTTTTGTATTTGCTGGCGATAACTATGATCAGGATATAATAATTGAAGTGCATTTGGATTTCCAATTATTTCTTCAGCGGTATAACCTGTTACAATTTCACATTCTCGGTTCCACAAAACAAAATCTCCATTATAATCAAGCGCATCGACCATAACAGGCATGTTTTGTAAAATCGTATGTAGTTCCTCCTCTTTCTGAGAAAGCAACGTTGTTTTTTTACTTTGAATTACTTTTATTGCGCCATCTAAAATTAAACTTGAGAGCATTTCAAAGTATTTTTGACAACTGAAAATTTCGCTTTTTTTGGACCATACAACAAAAGATCCTAAATGTTGATTGTATAAGAAAATGGGGATTTCAATCTTTGGAAGTTTACTCTTAATTATCTCATTCATTCCGAATGAAAAAATACACTCTTTTTCAGCATCAAGAAGTTGATGTGATATGTTAGTTAATTTATAAAATTGTTCTGCCATGGTTTCTATTGTACTCACATCAATAAGTTCCATTAGCCGCGAATTCATTCCTTTTTCACCTCAATATGTAAAATTAATACAAATCTAAAATTCATACTTCTCCATTATACGAAGAAAGCTAGTGTAGGTATATAGCTGTAGAATAATTATTCGCACAAATTTTATTTTTCAATTAAAATAAGAAAAGAATGTATATACTGAATATACCTTTAATTAGTAGATATTTCGTTCATTCCTCCTTACATTCACTGAATTTTTCCTTGAGGGTCATACGCGTCACTAATAACGGTATAAAAATGCAACAAGTATAAAATTCATAAAATATTCACAAATTTCACGAAAAATATAAACATTTATTCCAATATATTCTATATAATGAAATGTAATAAGGCTTCTATGAATCTCATAGAATACCTTACCCCTAATAAAAAAGAAAAAAGAATCCCTTTGGATTCTTTTTTCTTTTTTAATTACATTACATATTTATATAAAGCATGTGCCACACCATGTTCTTCATTTGATAACGTTTCGTATTTACAGATTGTTTTTATTTCTTCAACTGCATTACCCATCGCAATTGATATGTTCGCTTTTTCCATCATAGAAACGTCGTTTAGCCCATCACCTATCGCTACAGTGTTTTCAACTGGAATATTAAGATATTCTGCTAAAGTATATAATCCATTCCCTTTTTGAGCATCTCTATGATTAATCTCTAAATTGTGCCAATATGAAGATGTAATTGCTAAATCTGTATTATGAATAAATGTTTCTTTTAGTTTTTTTAATTTCTCAATATCATAAGAAAATGGTAATAGTTTATGCACATGTATATCTGTTTCTACAATTGGCTTACAACTTTCCGCACTATGAAACGCTGTATGCTCAAGATATAATGCTGCGATTGTTTTTAACTCTTTCAAGTCGAAATTTTCTTTTGAATTCTTCACATACTCAATTTCATTACGTACACTCTCTACTCCATAATCCGGTACATACACACCTTTATCAGTATAAAGCTGATAATATAAACCATTCTCTTCAAGATATTCCACAATTTCAAGTGCCTGCATATTTTGAATTGGATATCTCTTCATCATTTTCTTATCTTTATATATAAGCGCACCATTTTCCGCAATGATTGGACACTCTAAATCAACTTCTAACAATAATCGTTCAATATCAACAATAGAACGTCCAGTACAAATTGCTACAACATGGCCAGCTTCTTGACATGTTCGAATTGCTTCTGCATTTTCTTTACTAATCATTTTATTCCCCGAAAGAAGAGTTCCATCTAAATCAATTGCGATTAATTTCATTATTTCTTCACCACTTTCTATAAATACACGAGTTCTAATTAATTATTAGGTATCGTTTTCATACAATCCTCGTGAGGTACTTCTTATTTATAATTTATGAAAAGCGTTTCAGGTCAAGAAATAATTAAAAATAAAATCCAAAGCTTTTCTTTTTAAAAAGCTTTGGATTTCAAACTATGAATTATAACTAATGTATTTTGTCTCACACATGTACACATTTTTTTCTTCAGTTGGGATATATACTTTAAACTTTTCTAACCGTTTTCCATAGATATGAATTGTGATAACGCTTTCCTTTTTGCTAATTTCAAGAATATGACAATCCGCAGGTGGAATGACTTTATCGGTTTCTCCTTCTCCCAAATATAGATTTCCTGTATGTGTTAAATAAACAAGTGAATTTCCAAGTTGTTTCGTTTGTATAAAGTTCTGCACCATTATCCTTCCTGAAAAGACGCCTTCTACCCCCCATGTGCCGTCATGATCATGTAAAGGTGTAGATTGTCCATCTTTCCATACGAGAGCTAGTACTTCAAAACGTTTGAGCGGATCCTCATACAATAAATGTCGTGCATATTGAGTCGAATTCACCTTCTGTTTATCTAACGGAAGCCATGTTTTCTTTTCTAAAAGTTCTTCTAGTAACTTTTCAATGCCACACACTATTTCTTCTTCAAATAAACCGTTTTCCATAAGATCTGTAACACCTTTAATAAACTTTTGAAATGATTTACTTCCATTACAAGTCAACATAGGAATCCTCCTCTACGTTTTATACAACTCCATATTAAGGTAATTACCTGAAACTCACAATTGAGAAACAAAAAACAAGATGCAAATGTATGCACCTTGTTGAGATTGTTATTTGGCTTTCAATCGAATAGGTAAGTATTTTAATGTTTGTTCATTTTCCAATATACATTTTTCTAAACAGAAAGATGGAGATAGCTCTATTTTTTCAAAAGCATTTATAAAGGTAGTTAATGCAATCTCAGCTTCTAAACGTGCAAGTGGTGCTCCTAAGCAAAAGTGAGGACCTTTCCCAAAGGTTAAATGCTTTTCATTTCCTATTCGATGTACATTAAATTGAGAGGGGTGTGAAAATTTTTTCTCATCTAAATTCGCTGCACTAACCCACGCAACAATCATCTGATCCTTTTTCATTAAAGGGCCAAATATATTTGTATCCTCTGTAATCCTCCGGGCCAATGTAACAGGAAAGCGATAGCGTAATACTTCCTCAATCGCTTTTGAAATTAAGCTAGGGGTTTTTCTTAAATCTTCATAAATTCCAGGTGAATCTACTAAAAAGCAATAAAAGCTATTAATAATTAAATTTGTAGTGGTTTCATTCCCAGCCGCTAGTAAACCTAATGAAAAGGTTACAATTTCTTCATCGGTTAATCTTTCGCCTTCATATTCAGCTCGAATTAAATCGGAAATGATATCATCAGTTAAATGATATCTCTTTTCCTGAACGATCGGTAGAAGATATGCTTTGAATTCATTTAATGCTATCTCTTTCTCCGCATCCAGATCATTAAACTTTTCTTTACTATACGGCATAAATAAAATATCAGACCATTCTTTAATTTTTTTACGATCTGTTGTTGGGACTCCTAATAAATCAGAAATAACGGTAACAGGTAAAAGGGCAGCAAACTGTTCAACGATATTAACTTCACTATATTTTTCGATATGCTGTACAAGTTCATCTGCGATAGCCTGTATTCGAGGTTTCCACTGTTCTAGACTTCTTGGAGTAAATGCCTTAGAAACAATGGAACGTACATTGCGATGTTCTGGTGGATCTGTAGAGTTTATATTTATTCTAGTTTCTAATGGAGGGATTGAGAATTGTCTGCGCTCCCTTCTACTTGAAAATAAGCGATAATCTGATAAAACACGATTTACATCATCATATAAAAAAACATTCCATACATCCTGCTCTTCATCATAATGAACTGGGTGATTATCCCTCATCAAACGATACCATTCATATGGATTCCATAATTCTTCTTTTGTTTTCAGCTTTGAAATTTCATGAACTAAAATAACATTTTCAGGTGAAGCCATAGTTCTTTCCTCCCTTTTCTTTTACAATAAAAGTGATAGGTCGGCAGTTCAAAGTTGTATAAACTATCATATGTTATTTTAACATATACTAAAGGAGATTTTTCATTAGAGAACTTGAGAAATATATAAGGGGGATTTTTATGTACGTTGACATTTTACTACTAGCAGAATTAACGACAGGACCAAAACATGGATATGAAATCAAAAAAAATGTTCAAAATCGTTTAGGTGAGAATTTTGAATTAAATCACAACATGCTTTACCCTGCCCTTCGGCGCTTTGAAAATATGGGTGCTATAACGAAAAAAATACATAAACAAGTTGGAAAACCAAATCGAAATATGTACGATATAACAGAAACAGGAGAAGAAATTTTTTCTGAAATGTTACGAGAGTTTCCCGAAAAACTTGCGACAAATAATGCAGAATTTCTTGTTCGTATCGCACTATTTGAAAAACTTGAATATGAAGCTAGAAAAGAGATTTTGACTGTACGTCAAAACGTACTACATAATCAACTTACCGCTATCCAGTCTCTAGAGGTTACCTCACCCTTTATTACTGAAGTCATTGAATTTAGTAAATCACGAATTGAACATGAATTGAGTTGGATTACATCACTTATGAAGAAAATATGAAAAAATAACAAAAAAAGCTAAAATCAATGAATGAAAATGATATTTATTATCAATACTATCATTAATAAAAGGGCAACCACGATTTGGCTACCCTTAAACAATTTACACTTCTGGATCGAATGTTTTGCAATCTGTTTCTTCCGTTGTAGATGCATGTTTACCTTTATGACTTACTACGTAAATTGCCTCTGCACTACATTTATTACCGTTCGCCCAAAATTTACAGTTGTTTACTTCACATAAAACGTCTTGTGCCATAGTATCACACCTCCTTGTTCTATTATCATTAACAAAATTCGGAGGTATGATACTATTCGTCATCCATTTTTTATTCCCTTTTTAGCTTTCTTAATGGTTCAATATCTCCGCGTACAATAGCATCAATATTTCCAGTTATTTTTTCAATATCAAAATGCCACCATTGAATTTGCAATAATTCTTGAATTGTTTCATTTGAAAATCTCTCTTTTATTTTATTTGCAGGGTTTCCACCAACAATTGTATATGGTGCGACGTCTCTAGTCACAACAGATTTAGCTGCAATGATTGCACCATCCCCTATTTTTATTCCGGGCATAATTGTTGTATCCATACCAATCCAAACGTCATTTCCTATAACTGTATCACCTTTGTAAGGTAAATCAGACAAACTAGGTGTATACTTCTCCCACCCATTTCCAAATATATTAAATGGATATGCCGAAAATCCATCCATCCGATGATTGGCTCCGTTCATAATAAAGTTAACTCCAGATGCAATACAACAAAACTTTCCAATAATAAGGCGATCTCCAAGAAATTCATAATGATGTAATACTCGATTTTCAAATTTTTCTCCATCTTTCGCATCATAATAAGAATAGTCACCAACAAGTATATTAGATTTTGTTATTGTATTTTTTATAAATTGAACGTTTTGATTTCCTTCAATAGGGTATTTAATATTTGGATTAGGATTCATTCTGTACAGCACTTCCTTTACCACTTATTTCACTTTCTATCGCTATTACTGGCTTTAAATTGTATATAGGTATAATAAACAATAATCCAATTATAAAAAGTAAAGCCGTCCCTTCATACATCATACTTAATGAAAACATCTCTTTTAATGAGCCAGCTATACTCATCGTTACTACCATTGAACCGGTAAATAGCGGACTTAAAATACCATTTACACGACCTATAAAATCGGTATCGCTATTTTGAATAATAAGCGTATTAATACCAATTTGGATACAAGGAAGAGCTAAACCACTAAAAAGCTGCGCTGTAAGTGTAACCCATAAATTTGTAGAATACCCTATAATGCTAATACCAATTGCTTGACCAAGCATACCGATAATTAACATCTTTTGCGGAGCAACGTTTTTCGCAAATACCATCGCTAATGCCCCGCCAACAATCATTCCCGCACCATTTACTGTTAGTAGCCACTGTAAACTCTCTTTTGATAATCCTAACTGCTCAGTCACAATAAATATACCTAATGGCTGAATTAATCCTATACCTAGTCCTGCAGCCATAAAACAAAGCCCCAGCAAAGTTAATGCTTTTTTCTTTTTGACATACTTAATACCGTCCTTCATCTCCTGCAACAGAGTGATATCTTTCTTTTCTACGTCGTTTTCAAGATCTTTCGGAAGAAATAACAATACAACTGCCGCAAGTACAAACGAGATGCCTGTTATGATGATTGAAATATAAATTCCAAAACTATGAAAGATAAATGTCCCTAGGATTGGTCCTAATACCATAAATATTGCAAATATCGTTTGATATATAGACATTGCTAATTGAATTTGTTCCGTTGATAAATGTTGTTTAAACAACTTCATTCCAGATGGTTGTGAAAACTGTGAAAGGATTGCAGAGATGAGTGTCACAAAAAACACAATTTTCCACGTTCCAAACATAAGCGTAATTAATACAGCGAATACTGAAATGGAACTTAACGTCTCACACCATATCATTGTCTTCTTTGGCTTCCACCTATCAGCAAAAGTACCGCCAATAAATGAAAAAATAAAAATTGGAGCGAATTCAGCAACTGAAATCATCGAAATAGCAAAAGCATCACCTTTTGTCATTTCCATTACATATAGTAATACCGCAAAGTTTCGAACCCATATTCCTATTTGTAAAAATAATGCTGATGCTAAAATCCCTTGAACAAACCGATTTTTTAATACTTGTGATACCCCATTGTTTTGTTTCGTTACTACATTTGTCGACATAAAAAAGCCTCCTATTTCATGTTCTGAACAGGAGGCAGCACAAATCATATAAAAAGACTATATATTCGCAGAGCGAAATACATCCCTTTTCTATAAATGTACAGACTAACCCTATTCAGAAGAATATTTCGTTTTTTAACGAAGATCTCTTACAAATAGAATTAGTTGATCATTGGGATGTCTTCACCCTTCCGTTTCGAATTTAAATAACACATACATACTCTATGTAAATCATTTTCGATGTATGCATGTCTCCTTTTACTATTCTAGAAAGTTAAAGGCAATTCCTCTAAAGAACGCATTAAATAGTTACCTTGCCATTTAATTTCTTCACGATTCCCTTTTATTTGTAGTTCAGGCATTCGATTAAACAAAGTAGTAATAGCAATCTTTGCTTCCAACCTAGCAAGTGGAGCGCCTAAGCAGAAATGGCTACCATGACCAAAGGCAATATGACGATTATTTTCCCGAGTAATATCGAATACTTCTGGGTTTTCAAATACAGTTTCATCACGGTTTGCAGAAGCTAAGGCAATGACAACCATATCTCCTTTTTCAATTGTTTGGTCGTGAATTTGAAAAGGTTCATCTGCCCATCTTGAAGTTGTAACCTCAACTGGAGAATAATATCGTAGTCCTTCCTCAATAGCGGCATCAATTAATTTTGGATTTTCTTTTAATAACTGTAATTGATCTGGATTTTCGAGGAGCGCTAATACCGTATTTGTTATTAAATTTACCGTTGTCTCGTGTCCCGCCACAATTAGTAACATTATCATTGAATATAGTTCCCGAGCGCTAAGTTTATGCCCTTCACTCTCTGCAAGTATTAAAGCACTCACCAAGTCTTCTTTTGGCTCTTTTCGTTTAATATCAACTAAATATTGAAGATATGTAATAAACTCAGATAGTTGCTTTTCAGTTTCTTTTATTTCTTCTGGTGTTTCTGGGTAAGCAATGACAGCATGAGACCAAATTCTAAATTTCGCTTGATCTTCTTTTGGAATGCCAAGCATTTCACTTATTACAATAATCGGTAAAGGGAACGAATAATCATCAACAAGATTTAATGAACCCTTTCGCTCGACTTCATTTAACAAATCATCTGCAATATCCTGTATTCTTCCTTCCAATTGCGTGATCATCTTCGGTGTAAAAGCTTTTTGTACGAGTGATCGTAAACGATTATGGTTAGGTGGATCTGAATTTAACATATGAGTAGTTAAATAATCACTATTGTCAACAGTAAGAAACACATTCAATGTATCTTGAGAAAATACATTGGCTGGATCTTTTTTTAAGCGACTATCTTTTAAAAGTGGCAAAGCATCTTCATATCTTGTGATAAGCCATTCCGCACCTAGTTCAGTTTTATTCACAAATAAGATAGGTTGCATTTTTCTAGATTCTTTATAAATTTCATACGCATCTTCTTTAAATTGAGCTGAAGCTAAATTAATGCCCTCCTCTATTTTTAGTCCAACCTTGTTTTTCATTGACATTGTATTCCCTCACTCTCATTTGTTTTTGAAAACCAACCCAACATATGCATTATACTCTAATAAAAACGTGAAAATTGTAAATTTTTAACCAAAATCTTACTTCGTATATTGAAAAATAAAAAAGTGAGAGAGTAAAATCGTTTCACTCTCCCACTACTCTTTATGCGAAGCACATAAAATTACTAATTTGTTGATAGCGATAACTTACTTTACGACGACGACCACCTTGCCAAGTGTAACCTGATACTCCGTTTCTTCTCACTTCAGTCGGAAAGAACCATAAGTCCCTTCCGAAAGGACCAGGACGATGTAAACGTAAATAGCCCCATCTTCCTAGACAATTACACATCCATGATTTCATATTGCCCGCTTGAGATGGAGACGCAAAGGTAGACGGTAACGACGGAGCTTGCGACGGCGGTGGTGACGTTGGAGCATCTTCCGCATCATCTGGTCTGTAATCTTCTTGTTCCATATCTCTCGCTTCATCTACAGATTCATACCCGTAGTTTTGTGGATTATAATACATCGCTTGATCATATGGATAATTTTGTTGGTTATACATATTAACAAATCACCTACTTTTCATTCATTACCTTTAACATTTATATGTGATATGCCCTCTCTGGGAAGCTTATGTTATAGCCCAAATTCAACTTAAAAAGCTCGTATTATTAAAAATACGAGCCTTTCAAAAATAGAAGGTGTTTATTATTTCCTTAACTTCACACTATAAAAACGCATTTCATCTAACGAACCTTCAAATTCAAATACTTCTTGTTTAATTAATTGTTTCAAGCGATATTCTAAGAAAGTATCTCCAACCAATTGTTCAACAAGACCAAGTGCTTCACCAATTACTCTAGGAGCTTTGAGGAATTCTCGATCAGCACCCACACTTTTCGCGCATTCAATTATAAATTGATCAAAATAATCTTCTTGTACAGAATATACTTCATTTTCTTTCCACACTCTTAAACATTCTACGCTTCCCGATATTCTATCCCATTCATGTTCAAACTTCATTCGCTTCTCTTCAGTTAAATAAGGTAACTTTGCAAAACTTTTTTGGAATAGAGCTAAACTTTCAGGTGGTAATTCTCCAGTTCCACGAATATCATACTCTTGTTTTAATATTTCTCGACTTGCTTCAGATGTATTAATAACTCGAATGTTTTTCTTATCCTTTAATTGTGCCATTACAAAACTTAGGCCTACATGTTCATGTGCATTATCAGCCTTCCAAATTGTAATAGGCGTTTCAACAGGAATAGTATGTAGTTCTTCTATAGTTGCTATAAATCTTGATAAATATTCTTCTTCAAAATAACTATCATAAGCAGTTAAATTATTTATTAACCACTTCTGTCTTGCTAGTTGCCCCCCATTCGTATGCAACTTATATATCGGTCCAATTGAAAAGAATTCAGAAAAAGCAACAACACTCTCTTCAGATAATTCTTCTTGACTTAACATATATGTTAAGCAACCAGCCGTTGAATCATCAAAAGCAATATGTACGTGCGTACTTTCTTTTACATTTCTTTTATAAGTAGGATTACTCGTTAATTGTTTCGGAATATCCATCAAATTTTTAATTGTATCTTCACTATAGTTTTCTTCTAATAAGTTTAACTGTATGAGAATACTTTGAAGTAAATCTTTAACCTCATCCTCGTACATATCCTCTACAGCATTTTTAATTTTATCTATCACACAAATCCCTCTATTCATTTCAAAAATAACGTAGATTATAGTGTATCATTTTAGTATAGTTCTTTAAAGTCAAATCCAGATTGCTAGAGCAATCTGGATTTTCAACAAATACTTTCCTTATATTTTTGAATTGCTAAATATTTTTACTTTGAAAATCCTTGTATCTAAATGTATAATTATATAAAAACAAAAATATAGGAGCTACATTTATGGAGAAAGTACTTACTAATTATAGACATTACTTAAAAAATTGGAGATTTATATTTATTTGCATACTACCTGTTATCGCCTTATTCGTTACTTTCTATGTCATCTTCGAACTACTGTTTCATCAAGATTTCTACTTATCTAACTTAATTTCTGCTATCATATTATTTTTAATATTTACTAATGTTAAAGATAAATTTAAAATTAAAGGCTAAAGAACATTATTTAAAAATAGCCCTTTATTCTTGCATCCTACTATAAAATAAGCCTTGCAGTAAATTTTTACAAAAATAAGAGCACCCTGCAATTGGATGCTCTTATGTGATTAGAAGTTTTTTCTGAGTATTAAGTAGGACACGAAGATCTTGTCCTACTACATAATATATGCTTGTACTTATTATTTCGTGCATATATTAAGCACCATGTTCAGGTACTTAATATATGCATAGTCATTGCTAAAAAAATCTACTCAAATATTCACTATACAATTTCATATTTATAAATTAAAAAACATCCATTGGGGATGTTTTTTATCTAACGATTTTAAGCTTCCATAAACTTAGCCGGTACACCAATTTTTTCAACTACAGAAGATATATTAGTAGGATTAATCATTACATTTTCAATACATACTAATTTATTTTCTAATATCCCATTCTCTGTAGTAATAAGTTCTTCAAACCGATCTAAAGTCATTGAAAATTTGTGTTCACTTCCACCATTCATACTAACTTTTACATACTTCATAGTGTCACCGCCTTTCATAATAATTTACATTTCGACAAGAAGGCGCTTACACCCTTTTTTTATTTACTCTTGGATTTCTCACGTTTACATATATTTTGAGAAAAGAAACTACTATTATTTACTCACAAAATTATTACTAATAAGAAAGATAAAGATAAAAATGCACAAAGTGGAATATATAAACCAGTATCCATTCTAGCGAAGTGCGTATCTTTTTGTCGTTTAAAGATACCAAAATAATTAAACTCACCAATTACTCTAATAGAAAAGACGATCATACAAATCCAGGAACCGACTTGAATAATAACATTAGGAACTGCAAAATGAACAATATTTGCTTGTTGCAACAAAATTATCGCTGCCATACTTAATAATAATACAATGAACAATGTCATTCCGGCACGAGGTGTAAACGCCTTTTCCCCTGATTTAGTTGGTATAACACTATTTGTCCCCCAATTACCTCCGAAACCCCAATATACATGTAAAAAGCTAACTAAGAATAATATACAAGCAGATATATATGTAATGATAAGCATTTTATCCTCCCCTTATTTTATTTAACTTCTCACCTATAAAATATGCTATCCCCCCCCTCATTAGCAACCTTTATTTAATTACATAAAAAAACCGTAATGATTTATCAATATTAAGATAAGTCATTACGGGGTTATTAAACTTCATTATGCATTAAACCTATTTCTTCGGCGTTCCATCCTTGTTTGACCTTGAACTTCATTTTCTTTGTATGGATCTATTTTCTCTGTCATTTTATATGTTGCAACTGGTTCTTCGTACTTATGCTCATGTATCTTTTCTCGAATTTTACTTTTAGATTCTTTCCCACCAAACTTAAATAGTTTCATCTTTAATTTCGGTAATCTCGGAAGACGAATCTTAAATGATAATCTTTTGCGTTTCTTTTTTGGTCCAAGTAGATTTATATTTTCTTTATTATTATCTTTCTCTTTGCGGTGAATGAACATCGCAAGTAATCCTCCTAATACAAGTCCTCCAATTAATAGTAATATATATACATAATGGCTTGTCATTAAACTCGTCATGCGTTCAAGTATGACTAACGACTGTACTTCTTTTATATCCCATAGTAAAGCGGCCCATAATGAGAATAATCCCAAAGTAAGTCCATATGTACGAAAACGAAATAAACATGGAATTAACGCGACACATGCAGCAATTTTCGCATTTGCTATGATTGAGCTTGTTGTAATATCCTGATGCCAAATAACTAACAGTAATGTTATAAATGGCGCATACGCTATCCAGCTGCATATACGTGAATACATCTTTTTAGCAAAATAACTACCGAAACTAGTAAAAAATAAAAGCCCTCCAATATATACAGATTGTTCTAGAGGGATTTGCTTTGTAAGTCCTGCAATTGGAAAGAGGACGCTAAGTAGCATTAAGAGCACATCTAATTTCTTCACCATTCCCCATTCCTTTCAAATTTTTTCAATTAATAAAAATCGCTTTTCCATTTGGTATAGTTTTTGTATTTCTAAAAAACATATTAATCCTGTCTGCACATAAAGTAAATATGTAAACGAAAAGATACTTGACAAATGATATCCTTATTTGCATAAAAAAATGACAAATCCTGATCGATATAACGAGCAGGATTTGTTTACTAGTACTTAAAGTAGAATAATTGAATCTTTCTTTTCTACTTTTACTACATCTACATCCAATTCATCATCAAATTCTTTAAATTCTCTTGCATCTATGTCAGTAATATAACTCTTTATTACTTTTTCCATATGTACGGAATATGTCATGTGTACATTCTTTTTCGAAAGCATACTAGAATTACAGCACATGTAATGTATCATTTTAGCGATATAATCCCTTTCTACAGGTTTTACACCTAATGGTAGAATTTCAATTATATATCGCTGAAAAACTTCACTACAATTAAGTGAATATTCACCAGTGCTATAATACATCCCTTTTTGATCTGCATATAAGCCTATTCTATCTAGAGCATCATCACATTCTATTACACCGTAGCTTGGTACATCAAAACCTGTATTTATTCTAATAATATTTAAGTTGGGAACCTTTAATACCTCTGGAACAATATCAGGTAAAATATCTGTATTAATTTCTTTATTTTGTAACTCTTTTATCCAATATTTTCTCAAATTTGCATCTACAATGAAGTAAACTTGTTCATTTTGTTCTTTTGCATATTGTACAATTTCCATTAATGTTTCGAAAACATATTGTTTAAAAAGAGCCCCCATATCATTTCTCTTTGATGGTTGTGATAAAAATGCATTATGTTTATTTATATTTAATAATACGTAATCAATCTTTTGCCACTCTGTATTCCCATATAATTTATATAAAATTTCTTTTCCTTTTATTTTTGAAAGAATAGGTAAGAAATCAAATTTCGATATTCGTTCAATTGATAAATTAACATATGTACAAGGTAAATTTATCTTATTCCAACTACGCTTCAAAAATCCTTTTTGTTCTAATAGACTAAAAACACTATTTACAATTGTTTTACGAGATACACTTTGGCCTATAAATAAATTAATAAATGTTGAAATACGATTTGTTCGTGCAAATCCCTCTCTAATGATTTGTTTTGGATCAATTTTTTCGCGTCCATCACAATTTTTCATTGCGATTAATGCTAATGTCGCATCACTGCGCTCACCCGCGGTAGCATAGACAGCTTTCGTAACATCATCTACAAGATTTGTTTTATATTTTTGACAATATTGCATTTTATATGGATTTTGTAACACCTTTTCAATATTGTATCTCACAATCTTTAATAATACTGGGAAATCTGTATTCAATACATAAGAATTTTCACCAATTTTAGTCAAAACAATTTCGCTATCAAGTAATGCTTGTTCTATTTCCAGCGCTATATTTTCAGACCAAACTTCTAATGTTAATGTCTCTAATCCTTTTGGTGCAAATAAAGGAAATAATTCATTTTTGTTATTTGTTGCTACCTTTTTACATTCTGGAAGTATTGTGAAATAAGAGAATTTACGCTGGAATTCTTTAAATAAATACTCTCTTTCCTTTACTTTTATACCTGGTTCTATTTTAGTACCTTGGACTTTATATATTCTTTCATTGTATGGAAATAACACCCTTTTATTTTCCCCGACAATATAATCTTTCGGATATTGGAGAATATGGTCTAAATCCAAATCTCCACCTATTTGAAAATCATCTTTTAAATTTCTAAATATCTTAATCCATTTCATGCCGGTTGTAGCTTGTTGCATTTTTAGTTTTACAAACCGTATTTTTTTATTATTTGATGCAAACTCTGGGGTAGAAATCAATATCATCCCTCGTTTTCGTCTGAAAAGTAAAGGAATATCTGGATGATTATATTCTTGATAAAATCTCCGAATCCCTATTGAAATATTTAATAATGGAGCGTTCTCACCACCACGGGTTATGCATTCGAATCGATATACATAGGAGAAAAAATCTTGTGTTTTTTCATCTTTTATTGGCCCTGACATCGCCTCACAAATATTTTGTGATCTAAGAGGAGAAAAATAGATTTCTTCTGCATTTGTATTTTCTAAATATATAGGACGCTCACAAAAAATATGTGAGATTAAAGCGGGCACCCACTTAGAATACGTTTCATTATCATGTAGTACTGGCAAATTAGAAATCAAATCGGATTGCCATTCATATTTTGGTGGCTCTACTAATTTATTTGGTTTCCAATCATGAATAATCTCATACCAACTTTGAAAAATATAATTGAGCTGCTCTTGTTTAATAGGTTCTTTTGATACAATCCATGGTGTATTTTCATTTAATACGTACGGATTATGCTGAATAAACAATATATCAGAAAACATATCATACAGTCTTTCATTCAAACGTTTCAACTTACTCGTTAATAAAAACGTCTTATAATGTATCTCTACGATGTCCAGCCATTCAATAGGAAAGTATATAAATGATACCTTTTCATTTAAAAGAGGTTCTACTATATTTTCAAATGTTAACAACCTTAATTTTTTCATAAAATGATTCTTTCCTTTCTTCAGTTGTCTTGATTATCAAAAAGCTAGAACAAAAGTTACTTAATCTAATCCATTTAAACAAAGTATTTAAAAGAAAAGTAAAAACTATCTACATAAAACATTATCAAACCGACTCTTTTAAAAATTAAAAGTAATTATTATCTACAACACCTCTTAGTATTCATAATTTAATACATTTAAATTATATAATACATATAATATATTGTACTTATCATTTACAATAACTTTATAGAAAAACCAAAAAAGAACACCTTAAATTGAACTGCACCCCAATTGTTAGACACAGTCTAACAATTGGAGGTGCGGTTTTTCTATGGCTAAATTTACAGCTGATGAAAAAATACAAATCGTTCTACGTTATTTGAACGGAAATGAAAGTTATCGAGAAATGGGTAGATCGCTCGGTATAAGTGACACAATCATTTTGAATTGGGTAAACCAATATAAACAGAATGGTCTGGAAGCTTTTCTAAAACGATGTACAAATTACACACAACAATTTAAACTAGACGTACTAAACTTTATGATTGAAAACGGTATGTCCTTATTTGAGACGGCAGCTATCTTTAATATTCCTGCCCCTTCAACGATTTCTGTTTGGAAAAAACAGCTCGAAACACAAGGAATTGATGCCCTTCAATCTAAGAAAAAGGGGCGTCCATCCATGAAAAAAGATTCAAATAAACAATTAAAACAACATTTAGCTGAAGGGTCAGTCGAAGCACTTGAAGCACGCATTAAACAGCTTGAGATGGAAAATGAGTACTTAAAAAAGTTAAATGCCTTAGTTCAAAACAAGGAAAAATCACAAAACAAGACAAAGCGCAAGTAGTCTATGAATTAAGGCATAAATATTCGGTGAAGGCACTCGTGGAGCTAGCTACTATTCCTCGAAGCACGTATTATGATTTAGTAAAGAAAATGAATCGTCCAGATGTAGATGCCGATTTGAAAGCTGAGATTAAAGCGATTTATGAGGAAAATGAAGGTCGTTATGGTTACCGTCGCATTCGTGATGAATTAACGAATCGTGGCCAGAAAGTGAACCACAAGAAGGTTCAGCGCATTATGAAAGAGCTTGGGTTAAAGTGTGTTGTGCGTATGAAGAAATATAAATCCTATAAAGGAAAAGTCGGTAGAATTGCACCTAATATTTTAGAGCGTAATTTTCATACAGATGCACCGAATCAAAAGTGGGTAACAGACATCACAGAGTTTAAATTGTTTGGAGAAAAACTGTATGTATCACCTGTATTAGATTTGTATAATGGTGAAATTATTACCTATACAATTGGTTCTAGACCGACGTATTCGCTTGTTTCAGACATGTTAGAGAAAGCATTGGAACGTTTACCTGAAACGCACCAGCTACTGATGCATTCGGATCAAGGATGGCATTATCAAATGAGACAATACGTCCGTACTCTTGAATCAAGAGCTATCGTCCAGAGTATGTCTCGAAAAGGCAACTGTTACGACAACGCAGTAATAGAAAATTTCTTTGGGATTATGAAGTCGGAGTTCCTCTACATAAAAGAATTTGAAAATGTAGAGCACTTTAAAATAGAATTAGAAAAATATATAGATTATTATAATACGAAACGGATTAAGGCAAAATTAAAAATGAGCCCGGTACAATACCGGACTCACTTTTATCAAGCTGCCTAATCAAATAACCGTGTCTAACTTTTAGGGGTCACTTCAAATCGGTGCTCTTTTTACAAATATCAAGCGTTATGTAGTTGAACATATAGATAACATGAACCCTCCAAATGAAATTACTCCTAGTAAACCTACTATAAATCCTGTTAAACAAATACAATCAGCAAGACAAATAGAAGACTGCGATAATGGAACGAATGACCTACTTGTACTCGACCCATATTGTTTTATTTTTTCATAATTCATATCTAACATTAAATGTAGACATGTTACACCATCCTCAATAGTATGTAGAGATTCTTTTTCTAATCGCTCCAATAATTTACTATCAAAAGAAACTGATAGAGGATACTGCTTATCTAATTTTATATTTTGATAAATTAGTTGCAAACGAGATAATATATTATTTTTCTTCTTTTCAGATGTTACTGTACATTTCATATTATTAAATTCATTTAATAACAGTGTCAATTCATCTCTTTTTCCGTATAAATCTTTAGCTATTTTTCTCTTTACTTTATACGAATGGAAAATAGATTTTAGTTCAACCATATTCATACACTTCCTAATTACATATTATTTACCCAATTATTTTATAGATAAACAGTACTTTTTAATCTTATTTAAAATACACTCAAGCAACTTATTTTACTATCGATTAACATTACATTAACCTTACACGGTTGTAATAAAATCATTAGCTAGAAGGAAGCAATGCCCAAACTAGACAGATATTTAATGATAAAACCATAAGAAAAAAACAATGATTAGATTTTAAATCTAGTCATTGCTTTATCCATCACATCTTGATTACACCTATATATCTTATTGTTACTCTTTCACTTGAATGATTGAATATATCCATTAATAATGACTATATTCTTTGTCGGCACGTACATATATAAAACTAATGTTTTTTAATTGATAAGGTGAAACTTTAATTAGCCCTCATCCATCGGGCTTTTATGGGCAGCCGGCCACCTAACTTCTCTTTGCTCTCGCTGAATTTTTTTAGGGTCTTACTGCCCGGCAAATAGCAGGATAAATGCAATCAATATTCATACGTTATAATAGTACCAGTAGTATCAGTAGTACCACTAAAACCATCAAAACAGTTAGAGCAACCGCCACAGCCGCCACAGCCGCCACAACCACCACAACCTCCGCAACCAAAACAACCGAAGCAACCAATACAACCGAAGCAACCAATACAACGGAATCCACCACAACGGAATCCGCCACAACGACCTCCGCCACAACGACCACAACCCCCACAGCGACGAGCAGCATCTTCAATATAGTAATATGGATATTGATTTTGCTGGTCCCAATAGACAATATTTCCAGATCGGTAATCATTAAGGCTTAACGCTTGTATTTCTTGTTGAAACTGATTCATTTTCATAACCTCCGTTTATAAAATACAACCTCATTGATGCTTCCCTATATTTCTGTTCGTTACATCTAAGTAGAAATAGCGCTATAAACTAAGTTCAATACGTACACCAACAAAGTATGACTTATCACTAGATGATGCACCTTGTTCATATACCTATTTTTACTATGGGCTCATTTTTATAAATAGAAATTATAAAATATAAATTCTAGCGTCATATCTTCATACTTACTAAGCTCAATTAATTTCTCAATAATCACGCGGACAAATCCTATATATTTCCATATATCACTTAGATTTTCTTGTACTGTAAATGCCTTTGCTATAACACCTCTAAGTAACCGGTTTCTATGACGGTTAAGAAATTCCTATAAAGAAAAAAGCCCTAATTAGGGCTTTTTATTCTATTTCTCCAGCAAAGCTCTCTATGAAATTTCTAATTGAAAAAAGACACACTTAGATTGATGCGTCTTTTTGTGATGCCTCTTTTGTGAAATCATATAATGCAATTGCGCCTAAAAGAACAAGTATACCTTGAGGAACATCTAGTAAAATAGTTTTCCAAATTTCTGGAATTACCCATTTAATATCTGCTGCTGTTTCAAGATATGTTTGGAAATAGCTGATTGTAAAATTAATTATCCCTAAAAATACAAACAACGATAAACCAAATCGAATTAATTTCTTATTTGTAAACATATAACACCTCTCAAAATTCATTGGATATTCCTGCTTTTGCTTCTTTATATTTCCATATCTCTATATTTGATTTTAACACACAAAGAACTCAAAAAAATACAATATGCAAATTTGCATATTGTATGAACAGCACTTCATGTTAACTTAGAAATTCCTGCAAAGAAAAAACAACTCCGTTACAGCTAACAGCTCGGGTTTCTTTTCTTATTTAACTTCATACCACCAACATTTACGTTCTTTAATTGTAAAATAAATGTGACAGAAGTTTATCCAGTTAATGCGTAGACAATTAAATGAGCTAAATTATCGATATTCTATTTCACCATATCCGTAGCACTAATGACTTTACGCAAATTTGACAAGAAAAAATATAGAGATAGGTATGATCCATACCTATCTCTAACATTACTTCTATTCTTTATCCAATTACGTCTTTTACGTCTGTATCCACTGGCCACTTTTCTAATGTATAAGCCATTTCCCAAAATGAATATTCATATTGACTGCTAATAATAAAATGCTGTTTCATACGCTTGCGGTCTGCCTCTGTTACTTTTTCAGCAATAGTATCTAACCGTATAATTTGTTCTTCAACTAGCATACGGAACCAATCAGATCCATAAGCAGAAATCCATTCGTTATAAATTGGCTCTTCCGGCTGACATTCTTTTAAACGTTCCCCAATTTCGTAATACAACCAATAGCAAGGTAAAATTGCTGCAATGATATCTCCTAAATGCCCTTCATACGCAGCACGATACATATGTGAAGTATACGCATATGCAGTTGGCGCAGGAATAAAATTATCTTTTTCTTCTTTTGTTATCCCTAGCTTTTTAGCAAAATTCTCATGTAAAGATAACTCGGCCTCATATGTATTTTGAGCATGATGTGCCATACGAGCTGTCGTCTCTAATTCAAGAGCTTTTGCAGCTCCTAAAGTTTGTACTCTAGCAAAATGACTCAAATAATATGAATCTTGAAGCACATAATAGCGAAAACTAGCTAAATCTAACGTTCCTTCACCAAGTTTTTTTACAAAAGGATGGTTAAAACTCGCTTCCCAAATTGAATCTACTTCTTTACGTAATGATTGTGAAAAAGTCATTTAAATCCCTCCAATAATGTATAAAATATAAGTATTTATCCACAATTATTAAAGCTGTAAAATAAAAAAACTTTCTTTACAGGCGTAAAGAAAGTGAAATTGACAGTATTTATTTACTCATTAAATAGCAACGTCTTTCCCACTTCCCTACGCTGGCATTAACCAGATCAGGTACTAAGAGTCTCAAAATCACATTTGATCTCAGCCTATAAAAGGCCCCCCTAGTGGATAAATATTTTGTTTTTATAATGTATTCATCATAGCATACTTCGTGAAACTGTCAAAAGAATTAGTTATATAATCCCCTTAAAACCCTTCTTCTTTTCTAACTTTTAATGATGTTTCAATAATCATATCTAATAGTTTGCTATAACTAATCCCCGCTGCTTCTGCACTTTTTGGCAATAAACTTGATTGTGTCATCCCTGGTAATGTATTAATTTCCATTACATATGGAATTCCATCCTTCACCATCATATCAACTCTTGCATAAACACTACATTTTAATGCTTTATAACAAGCCAGTGACGCTTTATTTACACGTTCATTAATTTCCGCTGGAAGTTCGATAACTTCCTCAACTGTACTAGTATCATCATATTTTGCATTGTAGTCAAAGAACTCGGCTGCATGTCGAATTGAAACTATAGGTAACTGTTTTCCATCCAGAATGGAACATGTAATTTCATCACCTTTTACATACTTCTCAATTACTACTTCAGAATCCCATTCAAATACAGTTTCTAGCATTGAGATCAATTCATTTTTATTGTAAACGATTTTCACCCCGACACTCGATCCGCCAGAGTTTGGTTTTACCACTAATGGAAATCCTAACTTATCTAACTCATCAAGCTTTAGATCCTCCATTTTTGTAAGTTCAATCCAATCTGGTGTTTCTACACCTTCATAACGTAAAATCTTTTTCGAAATATTCTTATCCATACATATACTACTAGATAACATATTACTTCCGCTATAAGGAATCCCTAAACTCTCCAGTGTTCCTTGAACTGTCCCATCTTCTCCATATTTCCCGTGTAATGCGAGCAACGCAAAGTCAATGTCTTTCGCTTTTTCAATTAAATCCATTTTTTCATTTAATGTAATTGGGACTATTTCATACTTATTTTTATCTAAATGAGCAATCATTTCATTCCCTGTCATAATTGAAACTTGTTTTTCAGACGATACCCCGCCCATAATAACACCGATTTTCATTTTCTCAACTCCAAATTTCATTTTTTAATGTATCACCAATTATTTTAATTCCCCGAACTATTTCTTCTTCTTTCAAGCGCGAAAACCCTAATCGGAAAGTGTTCGCCCCTTCTCCATCAGAGTAAAAAACATCTCCAGGTGAAAACGTAACGCCTTTCTCATAACACTTTTGTAAAAGTGTGCGGGCATTCATATGCTCTTCTAGCTCTATAAATAAATGAAGTCCACCATCTCCAGTCATTCTTTTGAAAGGAATGAACTGATTACACGCGCCGACAGCTAACTCATATTTTTTCTTATAAACCGATCTTGCCTTTTTTAAATATTTCTCAAAATATCCCTCATGTAAATATTGAAATAGAACCGCTTGATCTAACGTAGATGTGTGGATTGTTCTTGCTCTTTTTACGCTTTCTAAATAATGAATCAGCTCTTTATCTGCAATAATCCAACCTACACGTAAACCAGGGAAAAGTACCTTTGAAAAGCTACTAATATAAATCACATTATTGCCAGCTCCAGCAAAAGTTAATAAGGGAGCTAAATGTGAACCTGAATAACGTAATTCTTCATTAAATCCGTCCTCTATAATAGGAACCTTATATTTCGAGAATAACCTCATCAATTCCGTTCTTTTCTCTGAACTCGTAACAATACCGGTTGGATTATGATAAGAAGGAATTAAATAAGCAAAATCAAAATCTTTTTCACGTAAGCTTTTTTCAACTTCATTCGTATCAATACCATCCTCATTCATATCAATCCCATGAACTTCAAGTCCATGTAAACGGAACAGCTTTAGTGCAGCGTGGTGAGTTGGATTCTCACAAATGACACGACCGGATTTTTTTGATAAAGAAGAAAGTACAATATCCAATCCTTCTGTAAATCCATTTGTAATTAGAATATCTTTATTCGAAATGTCTACACCTTTCATTTCCATGTAATGAAGTAAATAATTCATTAACGGTTTATATCCCTTTGCATATCCGTAGTTCAATACGATGTCCCCTTCAATGGACATACGAGTAAGAAAAGCTCTTTTGAAGTTTTCAACATCAAATAGCTTCTCATCCGGGGCTATACTATTAAAAACAATCATTCCCTTTTCCCAACGAACACCATGTTTCATTAAATCTAATTCATCCGCTAATGCGGTCACTGTATTAAGTTTATTTTTCCAATCTATTTCAACAGACGAAGTGTTAGATATATCTACCTTCGCAACAAAGTTCCCTTTTCCTTTAACTGCATAAATGAGTCCTTCTTGCTCTAAATCTGCATAAGCAGCAAGTACAGTGTTTCTACTCACACTTAGTAATTCACTTAGTTCCCTTGTTGATGGGATTTTTTGATTCCCGAGCAAGTGCCCTTTCATAATCATCTTCTTCAAATAATCTTTCAATTGAATATAAACGGGACGATCTTTAACAACTTTAAAATCCTTAAACAATTCCTTACCCCCTGCAATCATTTTTGCATATTTATTTCATTCACAAAAGGTCCACGACATATGTATTTTTTATAAAGGGCGGTACGGTCTTACAAGTCTTTTCGATATAAGTTAATTACATCTTTTAAAGCTGCAGCTGCAGCGCCTCGTGGATTAGAAGCCCCACCAATTGTAGTAACTTGTCCCATCGTATCTGTAAAGAACGTAATTCCTTTTTCGGTCCCATTTACTTTTGCTAACGGATGATCTTTTTCTATTTCGCACGGTTCAACATTTAAATTCACATTGCCACCCTCATCCTTATATATTGATGCTATTAATTTAATAATTTTATGTTGTTCCTTAGCATTTTGTATTTGCTGTTTTGTAACGTGCTCGATTCCTTTTATATGTATATCAGTAAGTGTTTTCTCTGTTTCCATTAAGCTGTTTGTCAAAAGTAACAATTTACACGCACTATCTGAACCACTTATATCTAATATAGGGTTTGTCTCAGCAATTCCTTTATTTTGCGCTTCTTTCAGTGCTTCTTCAAATGTCATATCTTCCTCATACATTTTCGTAAGAATATAATTAGTTGTTCCATTTAATATTCCTTCTATTTTTTCAATACTGCAACCGGCTAAACTAAATTGTCCGATATCTAGCGTCGGTAGTGCAGCGGCTGTTGCACCGCTATATCGAATTCGTACATTTACGCCTCTTGCTGCTTCATTTATTTCTCTCCAGTTTGTAACGAGTGCACCTTTTGAAATTGCTACTATATCCATCTGTTTCTCAATCGCTTGTTTCATATATTGTTTCCCTGGATTTCCATCTTTAAGATTTGTAACTGTTGATTCTACCAATACAGTACCACTTATGCTAGTTGTTGCACGTTCCTTCGGATGATACTCTAAATATTTTTCAATTGCAGCGGTACCGCCACCATACATCAATAAATGATGAAGAGATAAGCCGTCTTCATTATGTATTGCAATATTTCTTCCTAATACGCCACTTACAACTAATTGAATCCCATATGTTTCATATATATATGAATACTTTTCATTTAATAATTTTATAAACTCTCTGCCTACTGTTCCGTATCCTGATAATACAACTTGAATCTTCATAATATCCCCCCATATTTTTCTACCAAACCCCTCTTTCAATATAATATAAAGCGCTCTCGAATTCCATCGAGAGCGCTTTATTATTACTTATTTCGGTAAACGTGATAGCTTTTCAGCAATTGTTCTATAAAACTCTTGAATGCTAGAAAAACCTAACGAGTCTGAAACACTTAATCCTACCATGTCGAGATGATCCCAATTCGCTTTCGTTTCGATATGATTCCATTTTCCAACCTGTAATGACTCATGATTATTTACAGCAACATTAGAAATTGGTGCAATCATAGAATTGGTATTTACTACACCATCATTTTGCCACCAAGAAGTATCAACTAACGGACGGTTTTCTTCATATCTCGCATAAGAACCTAAGAAAAATGCATTCCCCATCAACACTTTATTCATCGTTATATGAGGCAAATGTAAACCTGTAATAGGTGCTGCTTGTGATGCATGTCCACTATAAGATAAGTAATAAACATCCGGTTGCGTCTTTACCCAATTATTTAACTCCTTTGCACCATCTGTACTTAAATCCCATTGACTTATATCTTTTGTATTTTTCCAAAGTGAACTATTTAGAATACGATTACTATATTGGAAAAAGGACTCTCCAGCAATCTTCTTTATACCCCATTGATCCAATTTAAAATCATATAAAGATAAATTATTGTTTCCTCCAAAGCTCGCAGCTGTAATGAGTAAATCTTTAACGAACGGCAGCAGAAGACTACCATCCGCAAGTGTTGTACCGTTGTGAGGGGTTGCTAATGTTGTAACACTATGAACATATGATTTTCCACCTTCAAATAGTGGTGATATTTTGGTGTCTGGGTGATTTTTCGCATAATTCTTTTCTTCAAAACTACCTTCTTTTAATAGCTGTACTAATGTTCTAATCGTTTGTCCACCCATGCTATGCCCAACTAAATGAACTTTATTTGTTTCACTCCAATTCGGCGTAAAACCACTATAAGTTCTGCCAAAACGATTATGTCCATGTTTCTCAGCATGCGAGGCACCATAGTCTACTGTGCCACCGCTAATTTGCGCATACAATTCACATGCACGATCCCAGTTACTAGAAACAGGTCCAACAGCTGCGGTATGTACCGTATAACCATTTCGTTTCAAATCTTCCTGTATATCATGAACACCACCCCAATACTTTACGCCAAGCATTTCTTCTCTACCCCATCCAGCAAATCCATTCACCAATATGATAGGATAATTATTTGGTTGCCTCTCTTCAGCATATGATATTTTCGCTGCGAATGAACATAAGGTCACTAATGCGAAAAAACATATTTTTAAAAATAACTTCCCCATACTTTCTCCCCCTAATAAAACGTTTACATTTTTCTCCTAAAAATTAACAGAATGTTTTAACAACTTAAACATAATGTAAAGTATTTTATATACGTTGTATATATAGAAAACATATACAATTGTTGATAAATATTAATTCAAGTGAACATTTACTTTTTACAATACAACTTGTAAATCTGTTTATTTGAATTTATAATTAGATATAGTTTCCTCATGTTAAAAAGATTTAAAAACCATAAGAAAACTAATCTCATTGCTTGAAAAGGAGGAAAAAGCATGCAAATCGGATCAAATATTCATACATTATCTCAACCTACTAAAATAACTCCATCTACTCTTGAGCATAATACTATCTCTTCTACTAAACTGGAAAGTAAGAAAGTAAATGATCCTATCAAGTTTGATATTCGTTCATCTGAAAAAGAAATGAAACAGCCTGAGCATAAATTTAATGAATTAGATTTATGGAAGATGTTAAAGGATAAAGGTGTTCCTTTATGGATAATCCTTGAAATGCTACAAAAGGCTCGTAAAGAAAAAGAAGCCCAAAATAATTCAGTTCAAAATTCAAATGCGATTGAGGAAACAAACGAGACTCGATTAAATGAAGTAATGTAAAGCATAATATTTGATTGGTCTACAAACTAAAAAGAGTTCGGGGGTGATAAAGTTTCTATCAACCTCGAACTCTTTTTTTATGATTTTTCTCCAATCGTTACAAACTGGAAAGATACTTTTCCTTCCAAACCTTTAATTAGTTTTTTTACTTTAACATTTTCATTAACCAATGTATTATCTGTCGACATTTTAGGTTTTTCGTCACCTAGAGATTTTTTCAAATGAAGAAGATGCATTTTCATTTCATTTGCCTTTATTTCTTTATACACACTATTTTTTGCTACAATCATATACCATTCCGTTGAATATTTACGATTGTTACCTATCCAAGCATCACTATCGTATGTAACAGGAATCTCTTCCCCTCCTATTTTAATACTTTTCATAGTCTTATCGTCTTCACTTGTAAATAATAGTGACCCTTCTTTTGGGAATTTCGGTAACGTATCTATAATATAATTGGAGCCATTATCTTGTTTTCGAAAAAGTTTTTCTTTAATCAATGCTTGTGCTGTAGATTCATTTAAAATTAAGACATTTCCATTTCCAACTTCCCCTTTTTTCACAGAAAACACTTCATTTTCTTCCGTAATTTCCTGATAACGATTAATAATTGGTGAAATATTATTTTCATCTCCAATAATTAATACACCGTTTGCAGGAAATGAGTTGTCCTTTTTAGAACATGCACTAAAGCTTATTAAAAGTATTATAGTTAACATAAAAATAGTTAATATTCTTTTCATCACGATTCCTTTCATCATACAGTTCATTTTTCCACATACTTTAGTGTAGTCTTACAAGCTAATAAATTCTATTGCTCCATAACCTTATAAAGCTTTTGCAGGTAACGCCAACGGGTTATAAAGAAATATAAAACTTGTATACATATAAATGAAATTAAAATAACGATAGAGCTATTTATGATAGAAAAATCGACTAATTGCTGTAATGCTATATAAGCAACTACAGTATGAATCACTGCAACGAAAATTGGTAAAAAGAACATTAATAATAACTGCCTCGTTACAACTTTTTTCAACTCACCTTTACTTAATCCCATTTTCGAAATCATTTTATATTGCTGTTGGTCGCGATCCAAATCTGTATATAATCGGAAATAAATAAAACTAGCGGCGAATGTAAAGAAGACGATTCCAACTAAAATACTTACCATAAGTAATAAACCATTCTTTTGCTTTGCTTCCAACAAGTTTAATGTTAAAGCTTCAAAGTAGAAATCTCTGTCCCTAAGATTTTTATCGAATATACTCTTTAATTGATTTGAAATCTCTTTCGTTTTTATCCAATCATCTACAACAAATCCGTAAGTACGATATGGAATTTCTTTATTAACTGGGTCACTAGTAAGAGGTATTCCATCATATACCTGATCTTGAACAGCGATATAAATAGTTCTAGAATCATGTGGTAAAACTAAATTTTCTACAGCTTTTTTCACATGAAATGTCTTTGTCCAGTCACCTTGAATGACTTCTATATTCTTTTTATACTCGCCATTTTTAAATTCTTGTTTTTGTGATACGACTCCAGGAATTAATAAAATTTCATCTTCTTTTTCAATTGTTTCTTGTTGATAGCCTAGTGCTTTAGCAAGATCGTTGTATTCACTTAACTTCATTACATTTACGCCATTTTCTGTGTATATATATGAAGATGAAGCCATTCGATACGGAATATTAGCATCAGAAAGGTGTTTTTTTATAATAGAAAGATTTTTATTCAATACTTTGTCATTTTCAAAACTTCCATACAAAAATGTATACGGATTTGTCATCCTTACCAAATCCCTATTTCCAATTGCGGCTGTTGTACCAATTGCTGTAAATGCAACTGCTGAAACTATAGATACTATAAAAAACATCGTTGCATTATCTTTCATACGGTAAATTAATTCAGAAAATGTTAATATATTTGTTCTCTTTAAAAAGAAAGATTCTCTCCTTTTAGCAAGATGCAGTATATACACGCTACACTGTGTATATAAAAAGTACGTTCCTATAATTACTAGAAGCACACCTATTCCAAGCGTAATAAAATTGGTACTTGGTATGAAGCGAAATACTGAAAAATATCCATACCCTATACTAATTAAAGAAAGTATCGATAATAAAACTGAAGATTTCGGTTCAGGTTTTGGCTTTTCCTCTGCTCGAATAAGTTCCACAAGTTCCGTTACTTTTATCATTTTAAATGTAAATAATGAAACAATTAAAAACAAGCAAAGAAATGTAATAACTGTTAATAATACAGCCCGCACTGGTATATAAAAAGGTAAACCATTATTAATCATTAATACACTTGCACTTATCAATAAGACTAGTTTAGAAAATATGAGTCCAATGAAAATCCCTATACAAATTGAACCAAGTCCAATCAACATATTTTCAATTAATAATAATTTCTTAAGCTGTCTCATTGACATACCTTGCATCATTAAAATACCAAATTCTTTCTTACGCGTCTTTAAAAACGAACTAACTGAATATAGAATGAAGAAAAATGAAAATACAAAAATCAATCCTTGCGAAACTGAAAATCCCAATGTACCAAATGCACTTATTGTTGCACTTGTCGATTTCAACTCACCTTGTAAATCAGGATGAAATAATAAAAGAGCATACGTAAAGAAAATCATAATAGAAAATGCACTACTTAAAAAATGGCCAGCATATGTACGCTTATTGCGAAAAATATTATTAAATGCGAACTGACGAAAAGTCATGCCTTTTCCCTCCTAACAAAGAAAGGACATCCATAATCTTTTGATAAAAAGTTTGCCTACTTTCACCACAATAAATTTCGTTATATAGTTGACCATCTTTAATAAAGATTACTCGGCTGCAAAAGCTCGCTGCATACGGATCATGTGTAACTAACATCATCGTTGCTTTTTCTTCTTTATTTAGAGTATCAAGCATCTCCATTACATCATTTGAAGATTTAGAGTCTAAATTCCCTGTTGGTTCATCTGCAAGTAACAATTGCGGCTTATGAACGATCGCACGAGCAATTGCTGTTCTTTGAGCTTGTCCCCCTGATATTTCAAACGTTCTTTTACTCAATATATCTGTAATGTTTAATTTATCTGCAATCTCTTCCACTCGTTTGTTCATATCTTGCACAGAAACACCATCTAAAGTCATCGGCAATACGATGTTTTCTTTTACAGTAAGTGTGCTAAGAAGATTAAATGATTGGAAAACAAATCCTAATTGTTTTCTGCGGAATAACGCTAATTCTTCTGATGATAATTGGAAAGGATTTGTACCATTAATAAATATTTCTCCCGATGATGGAGAATCAATAGTAGATACCATATTTAATAACGTTGTTTTCCCACTACCTGACGGGCCCATAATTCCTACAAATTCACCTTCTTGAATTGATAAATCAATATCTACTAATGCTTTAAAAGGTACTTTCCCTCTATATACTTTACTAATACTATTTGCCTGCAAAATTTCCATTTATATTCTCCCTTCATTTCCACCGCTCACTATAGAGTGTAAATGAATTGTCTTACAGCTCATATTGATTCATCTTTCATTTATCTTACACGCTTGTAAGATTTCTAAAAAAACTGATAATAAACCTATTTTCAATCTATAAACAAAGCATATCTATCTTATAATATTTGCATATTGGTTTGAATTACAATGCTATTTTCTAATCTTAATTTTATTAATATGAAAAGACCGATTTTTATCGGTCTTTTTACTTTCAAATATTATATTTTAACTGCTGTATGTAGTTAAAGCATATTTGAGTTACCCATTAAATACTATTTCACTTTATAATAACCTCTGCAAAAAAAATGAGTGCTTCGGTTTCATTGCAATCAAAAACGAATTGTAAATATCTGAGGCGGAAATGAATGTGTTTATCCAACATATAAATAATAAAATTGATTTAATATTTCCTGATACAAAGAACGACATCATGGCAGGTACTACTGATAATACAATAATAGGCAAGCTCATAAAGACCCAAAATCTCGTTTTGGATAAGACTGCATTTGTATTTAGCCCAAAAAATCTTTTACTAAATGTTAAGCTAATATCCCCTTTTTTACTTATTACTAAAATGTGTAAACATTCGTGAATGATAAAGATTAAGGTACCTATGCGGGATAAAATGAATATAAAAAAGCTTAGAGTTTTAGCTCTAAGCTTTTTTATGATTTCGTATTAATTCCTTTTACTGCACAATATTTTTTATCCATTCAGATTTACTCAATACATAATGATTATATAGTTGATTTGCTATCTTGTGTTCACTCAAATAAGTAAACCCGCATTTTTTAATAACTTTATTTGATGGTACATTGTTAATTAAAGTAATTGCGTTAAGGACAATTAAATTTGTTTCTTTAAACAAATAGTCAATTAAGCCTTTAGTCGCTTTTGTAGCATAGCCATGATTTTGATGTTTATTTGAGATAGCATACATTATCTCTCTGTTTGGTGAAGGGAGTTCTTCTTTCATGCCTGTGCAGCACCATCCAATGCATTCATTTGTAGCTTCCTTAAATATTCCTAGCTTTAACATATGATTATCTATGTTATTCGTAGTTTTCACTGCCTCAAGAAATGCTTTGTTTGCTGGTATTTCATAATTTGCAATCCAATCCACCCTTTGTTCTTTCGTCGATTTCCAGTCTGGTAAAAACTTTTCTATTTCCGGTTGATTGGCTATTTTATAAATACTTTCTGCATCTTTGACCATAAACCCTTGCAAGTATATATCTCCACAATCTATTCTAAATAACTTAGTTGAACTCTCTTCTCCCATGTTAATTCCCCTTACTTACGTTATAACGCCTTTATCTGCTTCGTAAGTTCTATAAATCGTTCATCAAGTTCTTTATATTCTTTGTCGTTAGAAGTTAAAAAGCTTAATTTCCCTAATACTTCTTGTCTCTCTGTTTCTAACGTTAAACGTAGCTCTTCAATATTATCTCTTGTTTTAGTAGGTTCTTCTAGCTGCTTTTGTATCGTATTGTTTAAAAACACGAGTTTTATGTTAGTTGTTTTCTCTAGAAAATATCGATCGTGAGAAACAATTATTAATGTTCCGTTATACTCAGCTAATGTATTTTCAAGTTGTTCACGTGAAGGTAGATCCAAGTGATTCGTCGGTTCATCTAAAATGAGTACATCTTTTTCATCTAAAATATAAGCCATTAGCTTACATTTTACTCTTTCTCCCATACTCATATGCTCAATCGGCTCTTTCCATTGAGAAGCTTGGAACCCTAAATGTTTCATTAAATTTTGGACTTTTCCTCTTTCTTCAAACGTCTCTTTAAAAAATAAATCTTCTGGCGTTTTGTCCAGTGGCAAATCAAAAACCTCTTGTGTTAAATAACCGATGTTTGCAGATGGTGAAATCCATATTTCTCCTTCAGCAGTTTCCGCTCCCATAATCATCTTCAGTAATGTTGTTTTCCCGCTACCGTTTGGTCCAACAATTGCAACTTTCTCACCGTGCTGAATTGTAAAATTAACGTTTTCAAATAATGCTTTTCCATTAAATTCTTTTTTTAATTGCTTTACTTCTAAAAAGCGTTTTCCTACTTTTTTACTCGCTTGAATAGAGAACTCAATTGAATACTCTTCTTTCACACGTTCTACTTTCGTTTTCTCCAGCTCTTTTTCGAGACGTTTTCTTTTTGACTTCACTTGCGCATCCATTCGTTTCGCTTTTACACGATAAAACTCTTTAAAACTTTCTTGTTTTGTAGACTGCGCGTGTGCCTTTTGTGACCATGAACTTAATTCTTTTATATGTGTTTCTACTTGTTCTATCTTTTTTTGCTGCTTTTCATATTCTCGCTGCTGCGACTTCCTTCTTTGCTCACGTGCTTTCATGTAGCTTGTATAATTACCACTATGGTCAATTAATTTTTTGTCCTCAATTGACCATATTTTTGTTGCAACAACATCTAAAAAATATCGATCATGCGATACAACGATAACTGTACCTTTCATATTTTTTATTTGTTTAATGAGAAATTCCGTACTCATTTCATCTAAATGATTTGTCGGTTCGTCTAATATTAAGACATTAGGATTTTTAGCAAATCCTTTTGCTAATCGAATTTTTAACTTTTCACCACCACTTAAAGTATGAAAATCGTTCGTTGGCACGCCCCATTTCGCAAGCAGTTCTGCTTCTTTTGCAATTACATCGTTACTAATAAAAGATTCTATTTCTTGCTCAACATATGCGGTTGTCATATTCATTTGCTGCCATTCAACAATCCCTTTTGAAGGCTCAATCTTTCCATTTATTAATTGAAGTAACGTTGATTTACCAGCACCGTTTTTACCAATTAATCCGATAACATCCCCTTGTTTTACTGTCACATTCATTTTCTCTAACAACATATTTTCTTTTATTTCAACATAAACATCATTTAATTTTAATAGTTCTTTCATAATACCGATCCCTTTCATTAAGGGAGAATAAAAAAATCCTCCCAAATAAATTTGGCAGGATTAGTCGTTAAAATATTTACACCCAAATAAGCTATTACGCAACATAAATAGCAATACCGTTGTATGGAAATCGGGCAGACTAATCCTATTTTTTAGAAATTGAAATTTATTGAATTTCAACATTTAAAAATAAGATTAGTTAATCATCGTCCACCCATCATTCCTTTCCCTCATTAGTAACCATATTGTACCATAATAGTACTGTATGAGTAAATGCAATTATTTGTGCTGCTAAAAAAGATTGCTTTCTTTTAAGGTCTATTCATTATTTCTTCACTTCATATCGAACAAGTATCAACCACATTTGTTGTACTACTTGCTTTAGCTTTCCCTAGCAATAAAATTGTAAGCATTCCCTCTTATATAAATTTTATATAAATTCATCATAAATCATATATTATACATACTAAATTTCAGTTCTTATAATAAAGGTATCATTTTTAAGGGGTGGTTCTACAATGGAATTTAGTAAACTAGGAAACAGTGGATTAACAGTAAGTAAAATCGCATACGGGAACTGGATAAACCATGGTGGAAAAGTAAACGAAAATACTGCAAATGATTGTGTAAAAGCCGCACTAGATGTTGGAATTACAACGTTCGATACTGCTGATGTTTATTCGGACACGATAGCTGAGGAAGTACTTGGCCGATCTTTGCAAGGTATACGCCGAGAAAGTATAGAACTATGTACAAAAGTATGTCATCCGACCGGTCCTGGAAAAAATGATCGTGGATTATCAAGAAAACATATTATAGAAAATTGTAATGCATCGTTAAAACGATTACAGACAGACTATATCGATATTTATTATGCACATAGATTTGATATAACAACTCCTCTTGAGGAAACAATGTTAGCTTTCTCAGATCTTGTAAGACAAGGTAAGGTTCTCTATTTAGGCGTAAGCGAATGGACATCAGAACAAATTACCCGTGGTGCAGCACTTGCACGCGAATTGAACATTCCATTTATCGCTAGCCAACCTCAATATTCGATGTTATGGCGAGTTATTGAAACTGATGTGATTCCAACATGTCAACGTGAGGGACTTGGCCAAATCGTATGGTCGCCACTTGCACAAGGTATTCTTACAGGAAAATATCAACCTGGTAAACCATTACCGAATCAATCGCGTGCTAACTCCGATGCTGGAAAACCGTTTTTTGACAAACTCGTGCAACGTTGGATGAGTGATGATGTGCTTACCGCTATCCAGGAAATTAAACCTATCGCACAAGAAATTAACCTTACCTTATCTCAACTCGCAGTTGCTTGGGTATTACAAAATCCAGCTGTTTCTTCTGCAATTATTGGTGCTTCAAATCCGGAACAAATAAGAGAAAATGTAATTGCTTCTAGTGTTAAATTGCAACCTGAAATTATGGATCAGATTGACAGTGTATTAAAAGGTTTCGCTGAGTATGATACTAGTAAAACAGGTTGAATCATGAGTAAGTTTTATCTATAAATAAACACCCCTTGCCAACTTCCCACAGCCCATCCTATAAAGATGGGCTGTGGGAAGTCATATAAACCTCTCTAACAACTGTTAAAAAGTTCTTTAACACGACAGACTTTTCATCCTTCCTCCATCCAGCATATAAATTTATTTCCGGAGTATTTTCTAGAATATCTTTATACATCACTCCTGATTTTTTATAGCTTTCCACCGAGGATGGAACGACAGAAATCCCCATTCCAGCTGCAACTAAGTTTACAATCGTTTGCATTTGAACTGCTTCTTGAACAATATTTAAACTTACCCCATATTTCCAAAAGTAACTAATAATTAAATCATAAAAATTTGTACCGAAATGACGAGGAAATAAAATGAATGGTTCCTCCACTAATGATTTGATTGAAATATTAGGTAACGAAACGAAAGGGTGATTTTCATGCAAAACCAACTTTAAACACTCTTCAGAACAAACTTCAGAAGATAATATTTCATTATTTTGCTCCGAACGAATAAATCCAATATGAATTTGTTTTTCGTAAAGCGCTTTTATTTGTTGGTCTGTTGTCATCTCACGTAATATGAGCTGAATTTTTGGAAAACGTTCTCGAAATGTTTTTAATATGCCTATAACTGTTTCTGTAGAATCGACAAAACCGATGATTAAATGCCCGATTTTCCCTTCATCTGCAAGCTGTGTTTCTTTAATCGTTCTATCTACTTGAAGTAATGTTTGCCTAGCACCTTCTAAAAAGACTTTCCCCGCCTCGGTAAGCTCAACCATCCTTTTTGTCCGGTGAAAAAGTTGAACTCCTAATTCTTCTTCCAATTTTCGAATTTCTTGACTTAAAGGCGGTTGTGCCATCATAAGACGCTCTGCTGCACGACTAAAGTTTAATTCTTCTGCCACCGTTATGAAATATTTCATTTTACGAATATCCATTTCAAGCCTCCTATCATTCGCAACTTCTATAAGATTCTATTTTTATTATAAAAAATGGTTCATGTATGTAGTCTTACATTTATTCTTATTGGGTTCATTTTGCCTCTCTTATCTATAGAATATTTCATTCTCCAATGTTATCAAGGGTACAAAACAAGGCTAAAAAACTTATCTCCAAAGTTCTTTAGCCTTGATTACTTTTTACACATTAAAAAATATTACTCGCACTACCGTACCTTTACCAACTTCTGAATGGATTTCCACACTATGTCCTAATTGTTTTGTAATTTCATATACAAGATATAGCCCCATTCCTGTTGATTCTTTAAAATCTCTACCGTTTTCTCCTGTAAAGAAAGGTTTGAATACTCTTGGTAAATCTTGCTTCGGTATACCTACGCCATTATCAGCAATTTCAAGTATAACGGTATTACCTTCCTTACAAGCTTTCATTTTAATCTTTTCTCTACTACCTGATGAATACTTAATCGCATTCGATAGTATTTGTCCGATTAAAAACTTTAACCATTTCACATCACTTTCTACAGTAATGTCCTTATCAATTTCAAGCTCTGGATATACAAAATTCCGTATAAAGAAACGTTTATGTTCATGTACCGAATCATTCACTATTTTATGTAGTTGTACCCTTTCTACATAAAAATCTTGTGTGAACGCTTCTAATCGTGCGACATATAGAGCCATTTCCAATCCCTTTTTTAATCGGTCTGTTTCCTCATTTATACTTTCAAAACGTGAATCTACTTCATCCTGTGTAATTAATTCTATTACAGATAAAGGTGTTTTCATTTGATGGATCCACTGATTCATAAAGGTTAAATGGTCATTATTTTTTCTCTCTTGTATTTGCAGCTGATTTTGATAATGTCGATATTGCACCTCAAGTAGTTCTTGAAGAGCAGCCGATACAGCTGCAAAATCAGATTTTTGAACAGATTCATCTAAAGATTGCATCGGGTTTGCTAGGCGCTCATAAAAAGAACGATGTGTAAAATAACGAAACACTAAATAACTTCCCATAAAGAAAACACCTAGAAACATTGCGTATAACGCCGTTGTAATATGATTATGCCCATCAAACCAATATACGAGAAATATAGCTAGTAGTTGAATTATGGTAAAGCAAATAACTGGTATATGATCACGTATAAACAACCTTATCATTTTTCTATACCATTATCCCAAGTAATGTGCAATCTATATCCAACACTACGAATCGTTTCAATCGCACCTTCTATATGTAACGTTTGTAACTTTTTACGCACACGTGTTGTATTTACACTTAATGTATTATCATCAACATAAGATTCACTATCCCATAATTTATTAAGTAACACTTCTCTACTCACAACACGCGGATAATTTTTCATTAATGTCTCTAATAAAATAGCTTCGTTTCTCGTTATATCAATTTCGTCGTTTCTAAGTTTCAATACAAGCCTTTCAGGATATAAACAAAGGCCTTGTTGCTCAATCATTCGCTCTTCTAGTTTCGGTGCATAATCTCCATATGCACGTCTTAAATGACTACGAATTTTCGCCACTACAACTTCATAATGAAAAGGCTTCGGAATAAAATCATCGCCACCGTTTTCTAACGCCATAACTTGATCCATCGTACCTTCACGAGCCGAAATGAATAGTATCGGACATGTAGAAACACCGCGAATTTGACGACACCAAAAGTACCCATCAAAACTCGGTAAATTAATATCTAATAAAACTAACTCTGGTTGTTCTTCTAAAAAAATGTCTAATACATTTTGAAAGTCCGATACAATAACTCCTTGATAACCATATTTCGCAACATGTGTTGATAATAGTTCTGCAATTTTCATATCGTCTTCTACAATCATAATTTTGACCATTATTGAACTCCTTTTTAATCCACAATCTCAAATATACTTATATAAAATAAATACTACCTCTTTTCACAAAATCCGTAAATTAAAAAAGGGATGCTTTTATACAAAAGTATCCTTTTTCGTCCCTTATCTATTTAATATGAAATTTACTAAAAGTAAATCCTAGTTTCTCCACATAATCCATTCCTAGTTCCATACGCGCCGTTTTCAGCGGATCAACAACTTGGCAAACTTTTAAATTACCTGCTGCCGATAATAAAAGAGTTGCATCAGCTTTAGACATTTCTAATACTTCATGTAAAAATGTCACCATATTATGTACAGCACGATTTGCTGCATCATCTAACAATTTCTCTGAAGCAATCGTCATTATTTTTTCTTTTTGAATAGCCATTGGTAATGGCCATTTCTTTCCTTTTATAGTTTGAACTGTTACAGTTACCTCACCAGCAACCTCTACGCCACTAACACCAATTTCACCATCACCCATTGCTGCATGTAGATCACCTAATGCTAATAGAGCGCCAGGAACATTTACAGGTAATAGTAATGTCGTCCCTTCTTTTATCTCTTTACAATCCATATTCCCACCGTGATCATGTGGGGTGCCGCATGAAATGCTCTCTTCTTTCGGCGCAGTACCAATTACACCGATCATTGAATTAACAGGGATTTGTAATTCATTTGAAAACAAAACATGTTCATTATGTATTGGGACAATTTTCACTATGTTTTCATTTAGCTCTTCACCCATTACACCAAGATTCGCACCTGTAGTTAAAACACCCTGCTCTGCAATATTAATTTTTTCAATCGTTACGACTAATATATCGCCAGGTTCTGCACCATTAATATATACTGGACCAGTCGCTGGATTAATTCGGTTCCAATCTAATTCTTGAAACACAACATCTTCAGAATCAATTTGGTTTTCAAAACAGTCGTAGGTTTCAAACACAAGTCTACTCCCATTCTCTACTTCCATACATGGCTTATTTTCTGGTGACATTGAGTAAATGATATCATCTTTATGAATTCGATACATAATACCTCTCCCTTTTATATTTATCTACTATTACTAATTAGCTTTTTTTATACAAGCTCCTCTTAAAATTAAATGTTATTTTTATGTAAAAAAGCACGCAGATTGTTTTATAGCATACACTCTTTACTACAACAGAAAGGTGGTATCACTATGCCCCTTATTCCATACAATGAAAGTGATGTTGATTTACTAGCTCGTTTAATTCGTGCTGAAGCTGAAGGCGAAGGTCGTCAAGGTGAGGAGCTTGTTGGATGCGTTGTCGTAAATCGGGTATTTTGTGATTGCTTAGATTTTAAACAACTTCGGTCTGTACGTGATGCAGTATATCAAAGTCCCGGAGGATTCGAAGCAGTGCAATACGGGTATTTTTACCAACGCGCTCGTGATTCAGAAAAAGAAATTGCAAGAAAAGTTTTACAAGGTCAATGGCGCTGGCCTGCACGATGGGCTCTTTGGTATTTTCGTCCAGTTGGAGCTTGTCCGCCTGAATGGTATAATCAGCCGTTTGCAGGTCAATTTAAAAGTCATTGTTTTTATGAACCTAGTGGTGATGAATGTCCAAAAATATATTCACGATAGTAAAATTTGCAACGCAAGTACTTAGAATTTTTGGTACTTGCGTTGCTTTTAACTGTGTTTTAGAAATCTAATAGTGTGATGAATCTTTCTATGCCTACTACATGTATTAGTAATGGTATACGAGGACCATTTGATTGATTCATAATGAGCTTATATATAATAGTGAATAATTGTTTTTGATTTTCTTTCATTATTTTTTTATTTTCATGATGACAAATCGCATATAATTGCTCCATTAAGTGAGAGTAATCTTTGTTAGAACGAAGTATATCGCAAACTTCTACTAACCATTCTTTCTGTCTTTCATCCAATGTGTTGTAAAACTCTGTATTTCTCTCTTGATTTACCGCAATTAATTTTTCAGATTGAAAATTTCTTATCCAATACTCTGTGCGATTACTCACCGCTCTCATTTCATCTAATGCATAGCTCCTATCTATTTTCTTTAATATCCCCTGTAAAATAGTTGAATCAAAATTTAATAATGGTAACGTTCCTGCTACTTGATTAAATTTCGGATATTCTTTAAACCCGATAGTAACTCTAGAAAGTTTAATTGCATCAAGTAAATCTTCACTTTTGAGCGTTTTATTTTCATAACTATCTTTCAATCGCTCATATTCTGTATAATTGCGAATCACATCTTCATCAAGACCGATATGAAAAGCTGCGTTTGGTCTATATTTTGCAAACATAAACAGAATTACTTCTGGTAAATACACTTTTAACAACTCACTAGGTGTAATACTATTTCCTGAAGAACTAGACATTTTTTCATGATTGCCTTTAATTCCAATAAAATCATAAGCAACATAATGAGGAGCTTCACGATTGAATATTTTCCTTGCAATTTCTTTTGATACATTATAACTACCCGTTTCTGATGAATGGTCTCTGCCACCCGGCTCAAAAACAACCTCCTCTATCATCCATCTCATCGGCCAATCGATTTTCCAATTTAGTTTCATTTTATTTGTATTTAATACGGATAACTCTTTTTCATTTCCGCATTCACATTCATACCGGATTGTTTTTAATACTTCATCAAAATGTGTAATAGTTGTTGTATCTTTCCCGCACCTCTCACAATATAATGTAGCTGGATAAAAGCTCTCTCGCTCTTCTTCACTACACTCTCCAGTTTTAAAATCCATTAAAATATCATATATATCTTTTCGTTTATACAAAGCCTCTAATATATTTTCGTTATACCTTCCGCTTCTATATTCATCATGTTGATAAATAAATTCCACTCCAATTCCAAATGCTTGAAGCGATTTTTCAAACTCTTTTTCAAAATGCTCCGCATACGAGTTATGACATCCATACGGATCTGGAATATCACAGTATGGCATACCAATATACTTTGCAAAAGATGGATCAATATTTTTTGGAACTTTTCTAAACCTATCATAATCATCCCACGAAAATATAAAACGAGTCTTTTTCCCTAAATCTTGAAGTGCTCTTACTACGAAATAAGTCGTTACGATTTCACGAAAGTTCCCAATATGAACAGAACCTGACGGACTAATTCCAGATGCACAAACAAACGTTTCTTTATTTGGATGTTTCCTAATTAATTCATGTGCTACTTCATACGCCCAATGCATATATTACTCACCTCAATTATTTTTTTGTTTTCTAATTTCCAGTTTTATGCAACAAAAAAACTCTCACCCCCAAGATTATTCATCTTGAGGACGAGAGTTGTTAGCTTCGCGGTACCACCTCAGTTTGTTAATATGTCACCATATTAACCTCTTCAGGTACGGCAAAATATGCTTATACCCTATCTCTATAACGGGAGAACCCGTCGCACCATCCCTAAATAAATTAGTTCCTTGCGCAGCTCCAAGTCTTTTTTCGTTAAGATGTATACCGCTCTTTCTCAGCTACCAGAGCTCTCTGTACGTATTCTTTCTTAACTACTCTTCTCTTCTATGCCTTAAATATTAGTTTTTTAATATGATAATTTATAACACTTTTATTGTCAAACTTTTCCGAATCGAAATCGTAAAATTATCTAAAAAAATTCTTTATCGCTTCTAATTGAATTTTGTGGCTACACTCATCACAACAATATGCCCCTTTTGGTTTCTCTTTAAATCGCTTATATTTTTCACTACCTTCGTAAACACGAAATATATTCTTACAAGAAAAGCAAACAATCTCATAAAACATCATATGCATTTTCCTCTCCTTGTTTATACACTTTTTTAATCACTTGTGAGAAGGTCATTTTTCTACATTATAAATTTTAATACCCTTTGACTAAAAGGTTTACCTCTATTCTTATCGAATTATATTAATATCTTATAACGCGAGGTGAACATCTTGTTCAGTAATATAGAATTAGTTTTAGATGCTAAAGCAAGTTTAGCTGAAGGACCATGTTGGAATGAAAAAAAGCAACTTTTATATTGGGTTGATATTATGGAGAGAAAATTATGCATATACAATCCTACCGCTAATACGAACCGAGTAATTGCTCTCAATCAACAAATTGGCTGTGTTGTTCCATATTTAGAGGATGTACTACTCTTAGCTATGGAAAACGGCTTTTATTCTATTAATGTAAATACAGAAAAACTGACACATATTTTTGACCCCGAACAACATTTAATAGAAAATCGTTTTAACGATGGAAAATGTGATCCCGCTGGTCGTTTCTGGGCAGGTACTACAGATACATACGGTATTAATGCTGCAGGTTCCTTATATTGTTTACATAATAATTTGAGTGTAGAGAAAAAAATTTCACATGTAAATACTTCAAACGGAATGGCTTGGTCACCTGATCATACATACCTTTACTTTATAGATACACCTACTAAAAAAGTGGTTCGCTATCAATATAATATACGTACTGGAGAAATTCATAATCCAAGTGATGTAATCATTTTCTCTGAAAATGACGGTCTACCTGATGGTATGACAATTGACGAAGAAGGTTGTTTATGGATTGCACATTGGGGAGGTTCAAAAATAACTAGATGGAATCCCTCTACTGGAGAACAAATATTAAGTATTCCAATTCCTGCGTTATATGTAACATCATGTACGTTTGGTGGGCCTAACTTAACTGATTTATATGTTACAACAGCCAGAACAAGAATGACGGATGACGAATTAAAACAGTATCCACATGCTGGTGGTATTTTTCGAATTCAAACAAATGTTAAAGGCTGCCCCACCTATTCATTTTGTAATGAAAATATTGGAACTGACACAATATGAACCGTATCGATTACATAAGACAAGAAGAAAAGGAATATCACGATCTTTGCTATGAACAATATAAACTATTTGAAACTGGATCTTGGCTTCACAAGCCGGTTAAAACAGTTATGGATTTAATGGACTACTTTGAAGAGAAAAACAAATTACAAGTGCTTGATCTTGGCTCTGGCGTCGGTAGAAATAGCATTCCAATTGCACAAAAGATTAAAAATGCTAGCGGAACTGTTACATGTGTTGATTTACTTGATTCCGCTTTAACAAAGCTACAAATTTATAGCAAAGAACATGACGTATTCGAGGTTATAAAAACAGAACAAGCAGCAATTGAAAACTATCATATTAGATCTAATACTTATGACTATATCGTTGCAGTATCAAGTTTGGAACATGTCAAATCAGAAGAAGATTTTAAAAATGTACTCCAATCTATGAAAAGAGGTACAAAAAACGGCGGTATTAATTGTTTAATTATTAACTCTAACATACAAGAAATTGATTCAATAACGAATGAAGAATTAGAAGCTTTAATTGAAATTAATCTTTCAACCGAAGAAATGATAAGTGCTTTAAAAAGCATTTATAAAGAATGGAAAAAACTAAAAGTTGAAATAAAGGAATTAGCTTATAATATAGTTCGTAATGAAAGACACGTTCAATTAAAAACAAATGCCATTACGTTTGTCGTTCAGAAATAATACTATAAAAAGTAAGAATATTCCCTCATATATTCATAGGAATACCCTTACCTTTTATTTTGTTATTAGTTTTCGCATCATCTAAAATATAATTTTCATTCGAAATACTACTCAGCTATTAATTGAATTCATTAACTGGAAGAAATATTCCACTTCATGAGTCTCATTCAATTTATACCATGAATGAAGTGTATCCGGCGCAAATACATCTGATTTCCTTAATACTTCCATGGCAAATTCTAGAGGTGCTACACCCGATGCAGTAATAAGATTTTCACTGGATGCTACAGGTCCTACTTCATAAAAATTTTCTCCTTTATAAGTAGGACAAACCATTTTCATATAATCTAAATTATTACTTGTGTGATTTATAGAATCCAAGTAACCGTAATTTGCAAGACCTATAGTTGCACCGCAAATGGCAGCCACAATTGTACCAAGCCTTAAGGCTTCACCAACTTTTTTCAAAATAGGTTTATGTATTTCTTCACTCCAAGTATTCCCTCCAGGTAAAATTAATAGATCGTTACTCTCAAGGATACATTCATCTAGGGAAATATCCGGCTTTATATTCAAGCCCCCCATTGAAATAATCGTTTCTTTATTTATTCCAACTGTTACTACTTTAAAAGGCGCTACATCTTTTTTGAAATATCTTCCTGTATTAAGTTCAGCAATTAAATGTCCGTATTCCCAATCAGACATCGTGTCAAATACATATAGATATGCTTTTCTTGTTTGCATTCAATAACACTCCATTCATATACTACAGTTTTAAATAAAAAAAGTACTCTTTTCAAGTTTAACATTTTATGCAATATTTATGGTTTAAAATTCCAAATAAAAGAGCACTTGTTTCCGCAAGTGCTCTTTTCGGGGATTTTGAGATACCCTATTAACGAAAGTTAAGGTTACTTAAAGTTAAGAGGTATTTATACTATATGCTTGTCCTTTATATTTGTGCATAATCAATATATAAATATCTTTAGAAATATTTAAAAACTTTTATTTATAGTTCTTTCTGGCATTTTATCATTAAGAAATTTATTGAAGGTTTATTCTCCATGTTCTTATTTGGTTCATCAATTTCGGAAACTTGTACTAGTCCATATTTATTAAAATCTCGTTTTATAGATTCAGAATTATAGAAGAACATTTTTACGCCTTCCATTATTTCGAAATAGTCTTTATCCAACTGTTTCCCCTTCCCAAACATTGGGGCTTTTTGAGAAACAGTTGTGAAAACCATATATCCACCTGGTTTTAGCTGATTATAACAACCTTTAATAAATTGCTCTCTCTCTTGCTTATTCAACAAATGTAGAAGTGCATGACTGTATATACCATCATACGATTTGTTATTAAAAGGCATCTCATTTACCGAACCGTGATAGATACTAATATCTTCTAGGCCATTTTGCATTGCTAAATCAATGGCTGTTTTTGAAATTTCAATACCTGTTACATTTATACCATTATCGATAAAAACCTTTGCATTTCTTCCATAACCAATACCCGGAACTAATATATCCTTAACGTTCTTTTCAAGAAAAAAATCTTTTGTCAAAATTGCAGATTCTGTAGGTTCAAATCCCCACATCGTTTGTTTTTCAATAAAACTTGATTCCCAAAATTCCATTATGTATCTATCTCCTTATTTTCAATCCATTTTTAGTATCAAATTAAAAGCATTTTTGTATTTGCTATAAAGTTTTTTCTTCTATTCATACCACTTACCTTAGTCATCGTAGCTCCATTGAATATAGCATAATAATAAGCCTATATCTAATATAAAGATTGGTTAAAAATCTACCCTATTTTATTAACCCTTACGTTTATAGAAAATAAAAAAACAGCCAATATTTTTATTGTAGTATTGGCTGTTTCTCATGAGAAATCATCTTTTTATATTGTACTGATCTAATATTTTTTCTAACATTTCTAAAGTTATTGGTTGTGCTTCTTTTATTAATTGATAGCCAATACGCCCATTCGGTTCCGCTGTAACTTGCTGTAAACTCTTCACATCATGAATCCCTTTTTCTCTTAATTGCATATAAAGTTGTTGTTCCGACATTTTTGCCTGCATCAAATTCTCTTTTACAATCTCTCCGTTTTCAACAATTATAATGCTACTTCCATTTAGGAATTGTTCCACCTTCCTTGATTTCAATTCAAAGAAATGAATGGTAAGTAGTATGCTTGCAAATATGATAGCTGCAAATAGAGATGGGACTACTTTTCTACTTAATACAGGTTCTACAATAATACGGCCAATTGAAACAACTATAATTATTTCAGCTCTTGTCATTTGGCTGACAGATGTACTACCTGTCATTTTCAAAACAATTATTCCTGTAAGAGTTAATATAATACTTTCCCAAATTATATTCATAATAACCCAATCCTTTAATGGTGGATATTACTATCATTCCCATTAAAAGTGTATTTTACTTCCCTATCAAATTGTTAAACCCTTCAGACCATGATGGAAATACAGGTGTCCATCCATACTCTTTACGTGCCTTATTATTTGAAGCTCCTCTTTCCCAACTATTTTTCCCATCTTGAACTTTAGGCTTAGGTGCCCCTATCGCTGCTGCATATATCGGTAACCATTCTTTACTAGTTGCTGGATAATCATCTACAATATTTACGATTCCTGAAGGCCAATTAAGAGCTAGCATAGTAGCTCTTGCAGCATCTTCGACATGTATAAACGAGCTTATCCCGTCTGATGCAATAATCTCATTATTACCATCAGAAAGTATACATATTTGTCCATTAGTTTTAAGAGCTTTTTGCAATGCATGAAATCCACTATTTGTAGCAGAACATTCGAAACCATAATTATATGTTTCTATTATTTTTTCTTCTGAATCATATATGTTTTTCGCACCAAAATTCTTTGCAAAATCTCTTCTATTTTTATTAGGCTCAACAACATCCACGTGCTCAACGCCTACATAGTATTTTAAGAAATAACAAGCGAGTAAACCAATAACTCCCATTCCAGTTATAAGTACTTTTTCATCCTGTTGCGGGTTTAGTTTCAATACTCCTTTAGCGGCATCACACGAAAGAATAGATAATAAAGCAACTTTAGGTTGTATAGAACTAGGCACTCGAATTACTTTATGCCCCTTAACTATCCCTATCGTTTCATGTCCATAAAAAAACTACTTTATCGCCTACGTTTACATGTGTTACTTTATTACCAACTTCAATCACTTCACCATAACTTTCATATCCAGTTTTTCTTGGATAAAAAGGATTCGTATCCGTAACATCGGATCCATTATACTGTGGTAACTCGGCCCCAATGCTTATAGCTCCTGCAATTGTTTTAACAATAATTTCATCGTCCTGTATGGATCTAATTTTACCCGGTTCCCACTTAAGTTGTTTCGCACCTTCTAAAACTAACTTATACTGTTCCATTCATATCCTCTCACTTTATAAAAATATATTCTCACTAAGTTTCAAACAATGTATAATAGATTCATCCAAAATTAAAGCTATAACGTTGGCTAGCACCCAACAGTGATAACATGATAATTGAATTTGATGGATATAGAATAAACGAGTATGTTATTGGCCGTAACTGTTCTATTAACGAATTAATAACGATGTATTTAAATGTAAGAAATGAAGAGATATCTAATGAGGATCTGCTACGCTTATTTTGTGTACGATATTATTACAAAAAAACTCCAAAGTTACTACAAGAAGACGTCACTAGCAATGTTGTCATTGATTTAGATACGGACTATATTTATATCCCAAATAGATAACAGTAAACTAGATTGATTAGTATTTATGATTCAGCTAAGTGTTTAATAAAATAAGTAATTGCCCAAATTAATGTCGCAAATTGAGTGACAAAATACATTGTCCATTCAAAGCCAGTCAATTTTCTCTCTCGTTTAACCTTCTTTAAGTATCTGTAAAATATGAGTGTACTTAAAAACATAAGTAACAATGATAATTGCTGTAAATCATCGACTATACGTACCGCCATAGACTCCATCACCCTCCTATTCAAAATAAAAGCTATACTTTAAGAGTATCATTAATTGGTAGTTCATTTCCATTTTAAACACTTATGTCATAAATAAAAAGAGCACTCAGCTATTGAGTGCTCTAAAAAATATTAATTAAACTCAGTTCCTTGTAATGGTTACATGTAATTCCCCTTACTTTTTATAACTCAGTTCTATTACTTGTGGTATATACTTACTATCATATTTTCTCGTATAGATTTCTCCATCTGGAGTAACTAATTGTAAAACAATCTCACCACAAACCCCATCTAGTATTTCAAATTCACCTTGTGCATTTGAAATACTGCGTTCCTTACTTTCTTCAATTGAATCTTCATATATTTTCACATTAGATGTAGGTTCGTTATTTTGATCTACGATAATACCTCTTGAATACTTACCAACCGCGATGCATTGGTCATCTTTTTTATAATATTTAGTCACAACTATAGCTCCAATTATTATAGCGGCACACACAAACAAGAGAATTATTTGGCGCCTCACAACAAATCTCCTAATTCAAATTATTCTTTTCTAAACTGAAAATTCAAGTGTCTTGATTGGTTGATTTCCTCAATTACTTTACGAATACCTTCTTCAATCTTGTCTTCTTTTACATTCGAAACATTTAATTTTAACAGTCTTTCTTTAGGAAAATTCCTCATATAATTCTTATCAATCGTATCGATACTTATTTGAATGTCACCTAGTTTTTGTATAAGTGTTTCTGTAACTATGTTTTTCTGCATTTCTAAACAAGTGTGTATTCCAAATGTATTTTGTCTATTATATGTAAATAATGATGGATTTTCATTTTGCACTTTTTCTAATGTTTCTGCTAGTTTTATTGATCTATTGTAGTAGGAAGAATTAATTTTACTTTTATGACGTTCAAACATACCGCTCTTTATATAAATTTCTAAAGCCGCTTGAGAAATCATCGGACTATCAATATCTAGTATCTTTTTGTATGTATAAAAAGCATTTGCAATGGACGGTGGAATGACCGCAACTCCAACCCGTAAACCAGGAAAAATAATCTTTGAATAACTTTTCAAATATATGACATGACTACAATTATCCAAGCTATATAACGGATCTGCTTTTGAATCAGTTTCTAAATCTGCTAAATAATCATCTTCCACTATAAATACATTGTATTTCTTAGCCAATAGTACGATTTTTTCTTTCTCATCTTTAGAATAAGACGTCCCAAGCGGATGATGATATCTCGGTATCGTATAAAAGAATTTTATTTTTTCAGTTTGAAATATTTGTTCCAATTCATTCAAATCGATACCTTCATTCGTACGTTTAATACCGATTACAGGAACTTTATTTATTTCTAGATAATCAATATATAAATGATATGTTGGCTGTTCAATTAATACAGTTTCATTTCCATTCGGAAATGGTATAGAAGTTAATATAGCAAGCGCCTGCTGCACACCTGACGTTATAAAAATATTGTCTTCTTTCGTGAACACTTGATAATTTGCCAACTGTTTTTGAATAACTGGAATTAAAGATGGTAACCCTTTCGGAGTTCCATATACAAACAAATCATTTTTATACGTATCAATAGCCTTATTAATACAATGTTGAAAATCTAAATATGGAAAAACATCTGGATCTGGTGCTGAGGAGGCAAAATCAATTATCTCGTTATTTTCTATAGTACTCTCTGATTTTTTAACAACGTAGTATCCACTTTGAGGGACAGAATATATAATGTGACGCTTTTCTAATTCTTGTAGCGCTCGTATAACTGTCGCCTTATTACATTCATATTGCGTAACGAGTGACCGTATAGACGGTAATTTCTTTCCTTCTTTTATTTCTCCATTTCGAATCATATTTTCTATGTCGTTTAAAATATGTAAATACTTATACATCTTACACCTCCTTCAGTAATTATATCGATTTTTCATTCATATAGCATTCATTCCTCAATTAGTTAATTTTCCGATATCTATATCGTAAATCCCAATAGCATATGAATCATTTTCAATCCATTTCTTTACTGCTTCTGTTTTAAGTACACTTTCAACTTCTTTTTCTATTTTCTGTCCAAGTTCTCTCGCCCCTACTTCATCATCGCTAATCTTAGTTTTTATATCAATGGTAACAGGTTGATTCTTTTTATAATTTATTTGCTGAATACCAAACCCTTCATATCCATTTTTTCTGAATACGTCATCAAATATATGTCCAAAAACTTGATTCCATCTACTCTCTGCCTTTACAACTTCTCTATTTCTTTGAGTTATATTGATTTTATAAGACGTTACACCTTGTATCACCAATCTTTTATTAATATCATTTTTTATTTCGTTACTATCTTCGCTATCAGCAATCTCTAAATCTAATATTCTTTCTTTTTCATCTCTTATAGCAGCACTAAAAAAAGATTCCTCCTTTACCGCGGCTGTAGCAATATCCATCACTATAGACTCTTCACTTTTAGCATCTTCAATCTCATTCTCACAGGCACATAATAAAGTGAAACTTTAATCATTGGGGGTTTTGTTCATCCCCAATGATTATTAGTTGAACCAATCGGGCTTTTACGGGCAGTTGATCCCCCCACCTAACTTCTTTCGCTGAATTTTGAGGTGGGGATCTTACTGCCCGTTAATGCGGGATAAAGCAAGTGGAAATAAAAACATAAGTAACTTCTTTCTCATGTAGCACCCCTCCATATATTTTCATTTACGATAAACTTTTTACTTTGACATATAAATACCTTCTTTAATTATTAAATTTAACATTATTTCACATTTCCCCCACTTAACAAGGAAATTACAATTAATAAATAGAATATCTCTATGAATAAATAAAAAGTGAGGGATATATAATGCAACGTGTAAATACGATTGATATTAGTAATGTACTACAATTGGAAAAAACTCTTTCGACTTTATTAAATAAAATGATTTCTTCAAAACTAGACCTTGAAAATTGGTTAAAAGAGCAGTCAAAAGTAATTTGGGACATCGAAGAACAATTAAGATCACATTACATCGCCTTTCAATGTAATACGGATGATGAAGAAATAAAGGATACTTTTGAACATGATCAACAATTTGTAAAGCCACTTTTAAAGCGGTATCAAAATTTATTGGATAATAAATATTTAGAGTCACCTTTTCGAATGGAATTAGATTCTAACGTATATGGTTTATTAGATACAAAAATAAAAAATGCTCAAAAGTTATTTTGTGAGGAAAATATCGAATTAGAAATAAAGGAAGACAAATTAATCACAGAGTACTTTGAAATCACTGGAGGATTAAGTGGAATTTGGGACGGAGAAGAAAAAACGATAACAGAATTACAATCCTATTTACAAGATTCGAATCGTGACACCCGTAAAAAGGCAAAAACCATTATTTCTGAACAATTTTTATCTGTTGAAAAAGAACTCCAAAACATATTAAATCAATTAATTGAAATTCGCCATCAAAAAGCAAAAAATATTCAACTAGAGAATTATCGCGATTATATGTTCAAAAAATACGAGCGTTTTGATTATTCAGCGAAAGATTGCTATGAACTAGCTGAATCCATACGTAAGTATGTTGTGCCTCTTAAAGATAAAATATTGCTAGAGAAAAAAGATAAACTGCAAGTTGATACGCTTCGCCCGTGGGATGTATCAGCTGTAACTCCAGATCAAAAAGTACTTAAACCTATTGCAAATGAAAATGATTTAATTGAAAAGAGCACTCATATCTTTAATAAACTAGATGTTGAATTTTCAGCACTTTTAAACCGAATGTATAAACACAATTGTCTTGATTTAACAAGCCGCAAAGGAAAAGCAGCTGGTGGCTTTTGTGAGTACTTACCAGCTTCACAATTATCTTATATTTTTATGAACTTAAATTATACACAAGATGATATTGTCACTTTTATACATGAAATGGGTCATAGTATTCATAACGAACTCATAAAACCATTAAAATTACGACAGTATATAGAAATTCCAGCTGAAACAGCTGAGCTAGCCAGTATGACAATGGAGTTATTCTCGCTTAATTATTGGGATACCTTCTATACAGACAAAAAAGATTTAAAACAAGCAAAAATTAACTTCTTTAAAGATGTTATTTCATATTTACCTATTATGCTTATTGTCGATCAATTTCAACACTGGCTGTATGAAAATCCAAGTCATACTTCTGAAGAAAGAAATGAAAAATACTTACAACTTCAAAAACATTATCAGTCTAGCGTCATACATATTGATGGCTACGAAAACTGGATAGCAACGAGTTGGCTACCTGTACTCCATATTTTTGAAGTACCATTTTATTATATTGAATATGCGATCGCCCAACTTGGTGCATTACAAATGTATAAACAATATAAAGAGGATCCTAAGCAAGCGCTAGAAAATTATAAAAAGGCATTATCACTAGGAAGCTCTCAATCTATAAAAGAAGTGTATGATGCAGCCGGTATTCGTTTTGATTTTTCTGGTGAAACAATTAAAGAACTAATGCTATTTGTAGAAAAAGAATTAGAATTACTTGAGCAATTATAAGAAGAAAGCTGCACCTATATTTTTGGTGTAGCTTTCTTCTTTATTTTATTAATCAGCTCTATGTACTGAGTATCTCCATATCCGATTGTTGGAAAAAGATAAAACAACTTTATTAATAATTCACGAGTTGATAAATCTTTATTTTTAGAGATGAATTTCATTACTGCATTATCTTCTGTTAACATTTCTAAAAATAAGTCTATAGCCTGATACATTACAGGTGGTACCTTATGAGAGGTCTTTTTATGGTTTACTAATACTTCATTGTATATAGAAGAATAATTCCCCAATTCAAGTTCAATTTGATTTACTTTAAATTCATCCTCTCTAAAGCTATTTAAGTATACCTTCCCTTCATAAGCAGACTGTTCAAGGTGAGAAAGTATGGTAAGTAGGTTCATTTGGCAAAACATATCTTCACCAAACCATAGAACAATACATTTATACTTTTTCGTAAAAAGGTTTTCTAAAGGATCTATAACCTTTTTTATATAACTTTCTACTGAACTGTTATGTCCTTTCGCTCTTGTTTTAATAAACTCTTCATTAAAAACTTGAGTAGTAGCCGAGTTCACACACATTGCCTCATTAAATGGTGCATAATCAGAATCACCCATTAGCTTTTCGTTTTTAAATTCTTCATACATAACTTGACCATTTAATATGTTAAGTACCTCTTTATCAAATAGCTCACTCTTCCTATTTCGTAACTGCTCAACCTCTATTTTTCTAGAAATATTCATATTAAACGCCCCTTCTTTATTTAAATTTAGTTTAACAAATGATTGAATAGGCATTTTGTTAAGTTGGTATTCTCTTGGATTCATTCCAAAAACATTTTTGAAAGCTCTACTATAAGCCTCTTGGGAAGAGTAATCGTAATCCAATGCGACCTCAATTATCTTCCTACCATTCTTTAAATCTTCCGTAGATAAATACAACCTTCTAAGAAGAATATAACGTCTAATACTGAAACCCATTACTTGATGAAATTTAAAAGAGCAATAATAAGGAGAATACCCCATGTAACGAGATAATTCATCTAATGAAAATCTCTTTTTTAAATTGCTCTCAATCCAATTAATCATCTGCTGTATATGTTCATTCATTTCCTTCACTCCTTATTTAAAAGTATAGGAGAAGTGCGTTTCTTTCTTTTGATATTTCTTGTGTTTTATAACATGAGCCTTTCTCTAAAGTCTTTATAATCTATATATAAGTATTAATTTTATATTTTTTCATCTATCTTATTTTGTCATACCTTCTATTCATTTTTCAATTTAGCGTTAATGAGTATGTTGGCAACACCTTACTAATTATTAAAGGTCAATTTACATCATATTTCATTTTAAAGGATTTCAAAAATTAAACACGAATTTTATAAAATAAAATTCTTTTAATTCCCAAGTTAAAAAATTAAGGTTTGGAAAGGACGTTTCAATGAACAAGCTAGAAAAAGAAATACTTCAATTCATAAATGAACAGTATCCGTTGAATTTTATTAACATTAAGCCAATAACAAATGAGATGTATGAATGTCTTACAGAACAAGGTACATACTTCAGTAGAATTACAAACTACAAAACATATGAAGAACAGATAGAGGAAGTTTTATATACAAATTTTTTATATCAAAATGGTTTAGGTGTTCCACCAATAATCCCTTCATTACAAGGGAATTTTGTAGAAAAATTCACATTAGACAAGGAGATTTTTGCTGTATTATATAAAGCTGCTCCTGGTATACATTTACCAAGGTCTGAATGGAATTCTAATATATTTAAAAAACTTGGTAAACAAATTGGAAAATTACATCGTATATCTAAAAGCTTTGAAAAGATTAAACCAGTAAAACATATAAACGATTGGTATGAAAATGAAGAATATAATTTTCTTAAATATATCCCTAAAGAAGAAAATACAATAAGAGAAATTGCATCTGACGTTTTAACTTCCATAAAAGAGCTACCAAAATCCCCTTCAAATTACGGCTTAATACACGGAGATTTATGGTTAGAAAACATTTTAGTCGAAAATAATTCAAACTTAACAATGATAGATTTTCAAGACTGCGAAAAACATTTTTACATATTCGATTTAGCCGTTCCTATTTATAGTGCAATAGAATATTCATTTGCTGGAAATGGGAATATCGTTGACTATGAGTATTCTATTACAAAAGCACTATTTGAAGGCTACCAAGAGGAAAATGAGCTACCAAAAGAGATGAAAGACAAGTTTCCGTTATTTATTAAATTAAAGGAGATTTTTGAATATAGCTTAATGCATATGTATTGGGATAAAGATGAATTAACGGAGGAACAAGTACGGATTATGAACCTTTATAGGATGAAGATTGAAAATAAGAATACCTATATCAATATTTAAGAATACTGTTGTTTAACTACAAGGAAACTTTGGTTAAACAACAGCATTTATTAATTAGCTGACAACCTTTTTTATGACTTATAAATACTGATTCAATAATCTTTTCAAATACACTTCATTTTGCGGTGATACTTTTTCAGAAAATCTAGCTGCAATAATAATAGGAGCCCATTGAAAAACTTCATCTCTTGATATGCTGGTACGACTGCAATATATATGTAAATACATCTCAGCTAATTCTACCGAAGATTGTGAGTACAACAAGTATGTTCGAAATACATCTGCGCGAATATCACCTGAACTAGCATCTACCCAATCTATAACTTTCACTTTCTCTTCCTTACTCAAAATCAAATTAAATGGATGAAAATCTCCATGACATAGCCTAAAATCAAATGTAATAGATTCTAATTTTTGTAATATATCCTTCTTTTTGCGTTCATCCAATTTATGCACAGATTTAATTTGACGCTCTAACCTTTCCCTCATTAACTCCATTTCATCTGTATTCACATGTATAGCATGGATCTTTTTTTGCTCATTAACACAAAGGCCGATATAACGCTCTGCCTCATTTAAATTATTAAGCAGAAGATCACCAATGTTGTCCCCTTTTACATGTTCCATAATAATTGCCTGTCTATTTTGTATCTTTGTCACTTCGAATACGTTTGGAACTGGCAGCCCGCATGAATAAGCATATTTTTGTTTTTTTGCTTCATTCATAGACTCTGTATCTGGGAGGTAATCTTTAAATAATTTTACAACCTTATCATCAGTTAAATAAATTTCTGCAGTATTCCCTTTTGCAATTGGATTACCTAGATTCACTTCATTTCTCTCCTTAAAATAAGTTTGAATAACGCTTAATCCTTTTCTTTGCATTCACTCTAATCATAACGAAAACCTTCTTCACGAAGATATAAAAAACTTACCACTTTCTATCCTTAAATAGAAAGTGGTAAGTTTAGTTCTTTAGGAATATTGGAATGAAACTCTGGTGTATACACAATAGAAAATGAATATCCCTGCTCAATAAATGATACTTCATTATGTTTACATTCAAAGGGAACATTATTTTTCTTAAAGTTATTTTGGATGTGCTGTAAAAATGCTGAATCCGGTGTTCCGAAAGAAACATGAACTTTCGGTGGTAAAGCTTTCATTGCGATTGGAATCCAAGGTCTCTGCCACCAAGTCGCGACGATATATGCAGTGCCACCTATAACAAAGTTAAAAATATCCCCATCTTCCATCGTTTTCATATTTAGATTTGATTTTAACCATTCCGTAAAAACAGGTACACTTTTAACAGGAAGACCAATTTCCCTTACGTATAAAATGTTTAAAGGTGAGTGTGGTACTAATACATCTTCTTTAACATAACTATGCGCGATAATTTCGAGAAGATTTCCATCGCCATCTCTGAAATATAAGTTGAATCGGCCGCTCTCTTCATCAATTGTATGACCATCTTTCCATTTTACAATGAGTAATCCAGACTTTTCAAGCCATCTTGCAACTTCATGAAATTTTGAATATGGAATCTCAAAAGCAAAGTGCGCAGGTGCAATTGGTTCATATAATTCTTGAAAACTAATTGTAGTGTACGGTGTTACTTTAAATTGAATAAATGATTCTGTTTCTTTTTTTATTGGAAAAGATAATATGTCCCTATAAACTTGTTTTACCCCTTCTATGGAAACCGTTTGTAATTTTATATCTAATATATGTGTAATCACTTTACATTCCCCCTCATTTCTTATTATCTATTCGTATTGTATTACACTTATAAATAGATAAAATCAAACGGAAGGATGGATTTTTCATGTAGAAACTACAACTTTAGTATGAATATGTTAGCTTCTTTTATTGCTAGTACACTAACGTTTCAAAACAAATATCCTCCATATTTCGTTTTTTAATTAACACTTTACTTATTTCTATTTTTTCAAATTTCCCCTGCATTGTTTCCATATAAAAAAGCTGCCTTTCCTTAAATGAAAAGCAACTTTTACGATAAAATACATTAAGGTTTTACAGCAATAATCATAAATCTTTTTGAATTAGTACGAATCCCTTTTTCAAAACTATACGTATCAATGAACTTTTGTAAAATAGTAAAATCCTCTTCCTGTTCTCCGAATCTAGGAATAATAGGGGTATGTTTTAATAAGAAAATGAGATCTTCAGACCTACTGTAATAATCAGTAACATCATATTCACGTACTTGCACGAGATCAAATCCTGCACTAATAAGTTCATTCATATACTTTTCTTTTAAAGTACCATCCCGTTCACCTAAGCATTGCCCTCTACCAAATGCTTCTTTCAGGTTTAATTTATCATTCTCACTTACTTGTTGTGTTAAGAAAAAGGCACCCTTTTTCATTACTTTCGCTAACTCAGATGCCAGAAACGGGGCATGACAACTTGAAGCAATATCAAAATGTGCATGTGGAAATGTTAAAGCTTCAGAACCCATTTGAAGAAACTCAACATTTTGTACACCTGATTTTTTCAAGTTAGAATGTGCCGTTGCAATCATGCCGTTAGAATTATCAATTCCAATCAACAATTTAGCTGATGATGCTATGTTAAGTACATTTTCTCCTCCCCCTGTACCAACATCAAGTAAAATATGTGATGGTTTACACCTTTCTTTTACCTCACTATAAAAGTCCCATGTATCTCCTACAGTTTCACATTTTATTTTACTAAAATCCCATCCATTTAATCTTCCTACTTTATCATAGAAGCTTTTATACTCTAATTCGTTCATCTTATTACTTCCCCTTTGTAAAAATAAATTAAATATGTATAATAACCTACGACACTCCTTAATTATATATTATAAATTATTAAAACAATATTTCCCTTCACACTACAATAAGTTTACATAACATTTTTATGGTTTATCTTTATCTATATATTCTAAATGCCCTCTTCCCCAACTACACATACTATCCAAAACAGTACTGACTGTTTTTCCATGTTCAGTTAAGCTATATTCTACTTTAGGTGGTATTTCTTGATAAATTTCGCGTTTTATTAGTTGATCTTGCTCTAATTCACGTAATTGCTTCGCTAACGTCCCTTGAGATATATCTGGTATCAATCGCTTTAATTCACCAAAACGTTTCATTCCATCTGTTAGCAAAATAAACAAAATGAGTGGCTTCCATTTCCCACCGATTATTTGTAATGTTGCTATTACCCCTTTTAACTTCGGTTCTTGTAAATCCATTTTTCTCACCTCTCCTCAGATATCATAAAGTGAAACTTTAATCAGTGAGGGTTTTGTTCATCCCAAACTGATTATTAGTTGAACCAATCGGGCTTTTACGGGCAATTGATCTCTTACCTAACTTCCTTGCATTTTCCTAACTTTGAGGTGAGAGTTTTACTGCCCGTTAATGCGGGATAAACCATATTTAGCGATTTTTCCAATTACTTATCCGCATAAATAGCGATTAGTACGAAATTTACGACTATGTACATATAAAGTGCGTACTTTTCACTTGCTCCCTTTTAGCGAATAATAAAAGCATAGCACAGTTATATTCTAAATTTTTTATTAAAGGAGTGGCTAAAATATGTCTATTACTACATTAGAAAATAGTCGTATTGTTATCATTGGCGGGAGTTCTGGTATTGGATTGGCAACGGCAAAACAAGTAATTGAACAAGGAGCACATGTTATTATTGCAGGGCGTTCGGAAGAAAAATTAAAAGTTGCTAAAAAATTAATAAATAGCAATCATCTTCAAACTTATATATTGGATAATCAAAATAAAGAGCAATTACAAATTTTTTTCAAGACAGTTGGGAACTTTGATCATTTATTCACACCGGGAGCCTCTTACACACTTGGACCAATTACCTCTACAGAGGAAATTGCTGAAAGTAGCTTCATCGGAAAGTTTTGGCCTCAATATTATGCCGTAAAATATGCAATTCCTTTTCTTTCAAACTCTGGATCTATCGTGTTAATGTCCGGTGCATTTAGTCAAAGACCACTTAAAGGCGCACCTGCTTATGGAGCTTGCAATGGTGCTATTGAAAGTTTAGGGAAGGCTTTAGCTGTGGAATTAGCTCCTATTAGAGTTAATGTGGTTTCTCCTGGAACAATACAAAAAGAAAATGAACAAAATGAAAATAGACTAGTTGCTTACGAAGCTTATAAATCTCTTTCACTTGTACAACGAGCTGGATATAATGATGAAATTGCACATACTGTCCTATATTTAATGCAAAATAGTTTTACTACGGGTAATGTATTGTTTCCTGATGGAGGGTACACATATCATTAAATTATTTAAGACAAAAGCCCCTTATTACGGTGGCTTTTGTTGCTCATTTAAACATTGCTGAAATTTCCAAATAGATGATTACATTACTTTAGTACCAACTGGTTGGTTTTTAGATGATTCATTACAATCCGCTCATTTTGTACATTTGCAAATAAAATTGTGCTAGTAGTTGACGAATCGAATCTCGAAGTAATTTGTCTTGATATTTATGGATAAGTTTCCAAAGAAAAAAGGCATATAATTAATGCCTTTTTTCTTTATCATTATTTAACTGGATAACAAACTTCTGTAACCCACTTATTAGGATCCGATTCCATCGCTGGGCTCACATGATAAATATTAAACATCGGGCCTGCTAATTTGTAACCTTCTGTCTCAATCCATTTTGCCGCAGCCTCATTTACAGCTGTCATCTGTTCATAACTTCCATTAACTGTTATAGAAGCTATATTGGTTGATTTCATATTTTTAAATGTAACGTCTTTTGTATTTTCGTGCTTACCTAGAATACTTAGCTGTATTTCTATATCTACATCATTTTCTTTGTATTCACGATCATGGAAAACCGCAATACTATAACTCGGATGGGCAATACTAATATTTTTCATTTGAATTTCTTGCATTAATACACTCCATAAATCACCTTCGCAATTATACGATGGAATAATCTTTCTAACACTAGCTACAGTTCTTTCTGGAATTTCTTTTATTGAAACATGATAATTCATCTCAACAACATCCTCTCTCATCGTTTTCATTGAGTCTTCGAGGAGACGTAATTGTTTTTGGAGGTTATTCATGTCTTCTTTAATTTGAGCACTACGATTTAAAAATTGCTCTTTTATGCTATCTATATTATCGCATTCTATTATTTCTTTGATGGTAGCAATATTAAACCCCATAGCTTTTAATGTTTGAATTTGATTTACCTTTTTTAATTGGTCAGCTGAATAAAATCGATATCCACTCTGCTCATCGACTTTTACTGGTTGTAATAATTCCACTTTATCGTAGTGTCTCAACATACGTATACTAATGGAAGATAGTTTCGAAAAATCCCCTATTTTAAACATGATTTCCTCCTATAAGTTACATCTACTTTGAAGCTCAACTTCATCATAAACAATGACATTATGTGAGGGTCAACTATTTTTAACGATTTAAATAACAATTTAACATGTTATATTTATATAATTAAAAACCTATATTCCTGTTTTTATGACTACTGCAATTGATAACCATTAGTTATTTTTCTCAAGACATTCATAAACCGCCATCATATCTCGTTTATCCAACTCACGAATACGATTAAAAATTGGTATTTGCCCAACAGCTTCTGTTAATAAGCTCTCATCCACAACATCACTAACTTTTCCAGTTAACCACGTTTGTACATCCACGCCCTCGACAACTTCTTTTAACCCTTCGTCATTAATACCACTTGCATTACAAGTTACACATGGAATTGTTAGTTTAAAGACACCATCATGTAGATTATCTTCGGTTATCACTTTCTTACCTTTACAAAATGGACATGGATTACTTTTTTTAATTTTATTAATTTGGGTAACTATTTTTTTGTATCCAAACGCTTCGTATACATACGTAAGTTTTTTATATTTACCATTTGTGAAATACTTATCTATAATGTTTTCTCTCGTTTCATAAACATTAGGGAAATCACAAACAGTTACTTGATTATTAACACTAATGGATTCGATATTTCCTTTTATTTCACCCCAGAATGGTAAGACATTTTGTAACACCATTTCATAGTTTGAAAAGCTTGCTTGTTCTAATTCAAACATCTTCAGTGCAACTTGTGCTTTTCTTGGCAATAAAGAAACATCTTCTGTCAATGCCATATCGCCACCAACAATAGACTTCAATTTAACAAGTGTCGGTAAATCACCAACTGTTTTCACTACTTCATTAATAGGCTGATTAATTATTTCACGAATATCTACGTTATCAAATTTAAGTGGTTTATGATGATTTAAAACCGTCCCCTCGCAAATTGGACATTTCATCATTTTTTTTGAACTTTTAATTTCTTCTTTAATAGGTGCTTTTGAAATAACAATATATCCACCAATAATTGTATTAAATCCTACCCATGTTCTGCGTGTCTTTCCTTTTTTATCATAAAATGATTTTTCAAAATACCCGTACCAAAACGTATGCTTTTCTTCTTCTGACATATCATTATAGCTCTTTGACAAATCGTGATCAAGCTCATTTTTTATTTCTTCGAATAGAAATTCTATTTTTTCATGCTGATAAAATTTTAATACCTTCATGATTTCTGGATCGAATAGCCCATCCCAAAATGGAACACTTTTATCTTGAATGGCAATATCTTTATCAAAAACTTCAATTTGAAGACGTCCAGAACAAGATGGACAATGATTGTCCTGTGAATAGAAATCAAAACTTCTCGTATCTTTATTAATTGGATGAGCAGCTACAATATGATTAATTAATCCACCAATCTCATATAAGAAACTATATTGACTATATAAATGTCTTTCAAGATCAATAGCAATAACAGGTGCGATTGTATCAGATTCATATTCACCATAAATTAACCTAGCCATTGATGATAAACTTTTTAAAATACCGCCCTTATAAATATTTTCGGCATTTTTAAAATAGTTAATATGATTTTCTTCTAAATAGTGAACCCCTTTTTTCTGCTTAAGCATTGAAGAGATGTGTATTTTCTCTGTGCTATTCACATTACTTTTTTGACGATAGTAATCCTCATGATTGACAACATCCAAATGCTCTATAGATTCATTCTGCCTTTTTCCAAAATCAACTATATAATCAGAGCTTTCTAACATGTAACGATTATGCTCAATCATAATGATCGAAACTGATTCATCTTGCAGAATACCTCTAATACTATCGATAAATTGATTTAAAATATTTTGTGATAAACCTTTTGAAGGCTCATCAAAAATAAATAATGTATGTGGATTTCTAGTGTTTGCAAATAATTCCGAAACTAAATGAACACATTGAAACTCACCTGTCGATAATGTTTGTGTTTTTCTCTCTAATGTTAAATAGCCAAGCCCTAATTTAATTAGTAGGCTCAAACGTTTATAAGCGATATCTTCATTTGGAAGTTCATCAATAATATCCTCAATCGAGCGCTCAAAAATATCATCAATGTCTTCACTATACTTTGTCAGTTTCTTTTTAATATCTAGGAAAGTTGCTACAGTTGATCGACTTGTAATTGATTGATTTCGGTCTTGTCCTACCATAACTAATTTATCTTTTGGATATCGTTTCAAAAAATCTGTAGCTAGACATTCGTTGACAAGTGTAGATTTCCCACATCCTGATTCTCCTGTAACTGTTACAAGCCTGTTTTTAGGAATTTGAAACTCAGCCATTTGGATATTACGGCAATATAAATCATAGAATGTATAATATTCTGTTGGTATTTCTTTATTTCGATCCCACAGTATTGACTTTGGTCTTGGTGATTCTTCCACAATTTTCCCGCCATATTTTCCGCTACCAGGTCCAAAGAACAATTGCTCATCAGTTGTATCTAGTACTGTATCTGAATGATCAATAAGCCAAATTTGATTTTTACACCCTAATCGTTTAATCTCTTCTAAAATTTGTAATAAAGTTTCATGATCAAGTCCAACTGAAATCTCATCAATAATAATTACAGCATTTTCACTTACTGCCATGAATTCGGCCAAATAAAGTCGTGTTAACTCTCCACCTGATAACGTACCCATAATTCGATTTAATGTTAAATAACCAATGTTCATATTAATAATATTTTGCAGTATATGCTGTTTTTCTTCACTAATATTTAACTCTTTTGCTAGTGAAAGAATAGATTCAATACTTAAATCATTAATATTTGAGATTGAATGTGGCTTGTCCAACAAATCAATTTCATGTTGTTCAATTTCTTCACTATAACGTTTTCCCTTACATTTTTTACACTCAACATTTTTTGTAGTACCACGGCCTTTACAACCAGTACACCAGCCTAATTGATTATTAAATGAAAAGACCTCTGGAGAAAGATTAAATACCTCAGCAAGTTTTTCCCGAACCTCTGTAAAAACACCAGTATGAGTACCAATCGTTGAACGCGGATTAGACGAAATCGATGATTTTCCTAGAAAAAGTACTAAAGGTATTTCTTCCATCTTAATGGCACTAAAATTTGTTTCCATAATGTTAGGAAATAAATATTGATATTCAGCCTTTGGCAATAAAGAAACTAATCGTTTTTTTGATTCTTCACCAATTGTTTGGCAAAAAGTTGTTTTACCCGATCCAGATAAACCAGCAATTCCAAACGATTTATTAAACGGTATAGTTGCATCTAATTTATTTATGTTATTAGCAATTAATTGATTTACTTTCATATTAACCTCTATTCTTATTTATTCACAAAAGCATTTTTACAATATAATAATTACATAATGAATATTACCTATTATGCAATTATCCTCTCGCTTCATGAATCTTATCCTTGTATATTTCAAACCATTGTTGCCATTCATCTTTAGAAAATTCTTTCTCTTCTCCTTTTAAAACGTAAGAAAAAAGATTTAAACAAATATGCCAACCAGCTATATCTCTCGGTGTATGATCTGTTAATTCATGAATGTACTCTTTAAGAAGTAAAAGAGTACCATTTTCCTCTTTATGTATTTCAAATCGGACACGGTCTTTATCCCAAGTAAATTCAAGTACTGAGTTTAGTTGACATTCTAAAATATCAATGTTTATGAATGAACCGTCCATCATGTCGAACTTTATTATTCCACCAGTTTTAAGGCTTTCAATCTGTAAATTGGACATCCATTTTTTCAGCTTACTGTTTTCTGTTAATACAGACCAAACTTCCTCTACCGTATATGGAAATTCGCGTTCAAATTTTACAATATATCCACCAGTTAGTTTCCCAATTTCAGCTATCATTTTAATTGCCTCCTTATATAGAATATATGTTCTCATCTCATTTTACACGAATATAAATATAAAATAAATATTTATGTCAGCGAAGTGTTAATTTAAAGTGAATGGTGCTGAGAAAAACTTAAATATTTTCTAAATCGAGTTATATAATATTGAAAATTAAATATAGATTTGCGTACAAATAAAAAAGCCGCATTTGCGACTTATGAAATCATAGGATTAACTCCTGTTTTGTTGAATGATTAACGCTTAATCGCATCGACAATTAGCGATGGAAAACCAAGTTTATCGCCTTTATTTCTAGAATCATACCTTTTCAAACGGAAAATAACACCGTCGTTTGCATCCCATTCGTTGTAATAAAACCGACCATTTTCATCACAATATTCAAGTAAAACTACCTCGAATCCAGCAGTTTCAAACATTTTCGTTAATGTTATATAATTATGAACGATTTTATGACTTGCTGCTGGATGATCTTTCGGACCGGGTCCCCCTATTTGAACTATATTTTGATATGCCTCATCCTGAAAGAATGCATCAGGGACTCCGCACCGAATATGACCAGATGGTTTTAAAAATTCATAACAAATTTCAGCTGCTCTTACACCTTCTTCAAAAGTAAGGTGTTCCCATACATGCTCAGCTAAAATAGCTGAAATAGAGTTGTATTCAAATCTTCCTTCCCACGTAGCTTTATCTAGTAAGTTAAGTTCATCTTCTTGCGTTTGAATCCAACCTGGATTATTATTAAACACTCCAGCTCCGACAACTACTTTAATTTCGTCTTGTTTTATTGCCACCATGTTCACCTCTTAAACATTTTAATTCATTAATATATTCTATGTTTACTATTATCCTTCCTCCTTCAACAAATGTAGTAACATGAGTCCAGTACAATACCGAACTCATGCCCTAAAAACTCTCTAACGCAACAATCTGTCTAACTCTATAAAATTAGTTCATAATATACGATTTTTCTTACAGAAATATAGCACAGCAAACATTAGCATAATACCAATTACGTAAAAAATTGTTGTTCCGCTCCCACCAGTATTAGGAATTACCCAATTATTCTTCGCATTTTTTACTGTTATTTTTTGTGTCTTTACTGCTTCTGTAATTTCTATTTCTATTGGATCCCTAAGTAACATGTATCCGTTCGGTGCTTTTATTTCTTTAATCGTATACTTTCCAATTGCTAATTGGTTGGAAATTACCTTTCCTTTTTCATCCGTTATTAATCTACTAACTTCTTTCCCTTCTTTATCTAACACTTGAAATACAGCGCCTTTTAGCTTTAATTCACTATCCTTATCATCAACTTTTTCAATTTCAAATTGCCCAGTCGGATCTGGCAATTTCTTATTTTCTATTTTAATTTCTACTACTGCATCTTTTTCTATTTTTACAGTTATTTTTTCTTTTAATAATTCGTAACCTTTAGGTGCTTCTACTTCCACTAAGGTATAGTTTCCTATTGGTAAGTCCTTTGATATCATTTCTCCTTTTTCATCTGTTATTAACTCTCCAACTACTTTTTCTTTTAAATCTTCTATATGAAACTTTGCTCCTGCTAGTTTTTTATTTTTATCACTTATGTCTACTTTCACAAGCTTCATTTTCCCCATTGGATCTGGCAATTTCTTATTTCCTATTTTAATTTCTACTACTGCATCTTTTTCTATTTTTACAGTTATTTTTTCTTTTAATAATTCGTAACCTTTAGGTGCTTCTACTTCCACTAAGGTATAGTTTCCTTTTGGTAAGTCTTTTGATATCGCTTCTCCTTCTTCATTTGTTACTAGTTCTCCAACTATTTTTCCTTTTGGATCTTCTATATGAAACTTTGCCCCTGCTAGCTTTTTATTTTTATCACTTATGTCTACTTTCACTAACTTCATTTTTCCCATTGGATCTGGCAATTTCTTATTTCCTATTTTAATTTCTACTACTGCATCTTTTTCTATTTTTACAGCTATTTTATCTTTTAATAATTCATAGTCTTTTGGCGCTTCTACTTCCACTAAGGTATAGTTTCCTTTTGGTAAGTCTTTTGATATCGCTTCTCCTTCTTCATTTGTTACTAGTTCTCCAACTATTTTTCCTTTTGAATCTTCTATATGAAACTTTGCTCCGACCAATTTTTTATTATCATTATTACTATCAACTTTTTTTATTTTTACTTTTCCAGTACTAGGCTTGTTCCAATGTTGCCAGTTAAATTTGAAATTGTGAAATTCAAATCCACCAGTTTGTTGTACCGCACCGACAAATGCTTGTCCATTAATCGAACCGCCTTTTGTTTCTAATACAGCATTGGGGGCAAACACACTACCAACGACACCATATCCCTCTGTTATAATTTTTTTCGCATTTGGAAAAACCCAAATCACTTTCCCATATAGCTGAGTAAACGGGGAATTAGGAGAATATGGTTGTGATGTAGGAACTATATCTGTAGCCCTTCCAATATTGTTCGTGTCATATAGAATAGACCCATTTTTAAATGTAACCTCTGTTGCATCCGAATACATAACAATAAAATCTTTGTCCTTAGCATTTGGTAAAAATACATCTCTTATATCTAAATTAATTTTCCCTGTCAATTCTGATGAAACATAAATATTAGGATTGTTTATATCTTTTCCGATTCCATGACTCATATTTGGAATTGGGGTATTTGTTTTATATTGACCTGCATTTTTACTGACTTGGTTCACTATATTGCGAAATTCATTAAATTTCGCGTCAATTTCTAGTTTTTCTTTATAAACGATACGATCATAAGAGGATTGTATGATGCGATCTGGATCACTCTCTTTTGTCATTACTACTATTCCGTTTTGAATGATAAAAGATTCTTCTCTTGATTTCTTAAATTTTCCAGACAACAACAAGGACGGATATCCCTCATCAACCCATTTTTCACCTACTATATTAGATGTTCCCGCTGCAGCACCTACAATTGTATACCCCGATGCATCCATATCACCTTGAACTGCAGTTGCTCCTTCAATGTCGCCACCTATTGCTTTATGGTTACCAAAGACAACTGCATTATAACGCGATATATCACCTAGACCTTCTAAGTTTGTCGTGGATCCATATACTTCTTTTGGTACATATATGACAAAACTTACACTTAACATTAACAAAACAATAAAATGAATACTTACCAGCTTTAATCGTAGCCTCAATTCCTTTGTTCCCACCTTTACCGTATTTTTTCTATAGTCGAATAAAATGACATATTCACCAATGAGGATTTACTTCATCTTTTATATACTTTATATACTTTCTTTACTTATCTCTGAATTTCCGGTCCCACTTCCCATTAATGCAGGATAAATAAATACATTCTATCGAGTTAACCTTTTCTTATAAATTACGACTAGAAACACACATAACAATAGGATTGGAACTATTACAGTCCACTTATTAAATATAAATATCTCTGTACTCACTTTTTGTTTTTCTTTCTCGTTTAACTCCACACGCACACCTCGAACTAGCAACCTATTGGTGTTTACTCCATAAGGCGTACACGTAATTAAAGTTGTATAATCTTTATTTTCTACAATTTGTAGATCGTCCGTTTCGTGTGGTAACACTACTTTAATTTGATCTACTTTATAAGCAAGAACTTTGTCTAAAGAATGAATATAAAAAAGATCTCCTTCACTCAACTTATCTAAATCTGTAAATAATTTTGCTGATGGTAAACCACGATGCCCTGTTAAAATAGTGTGCGTATTTTCTCCACCTATCGGGAGCGAAGAAAAATCTAAATGACCTATCCCGCGGCTCAATACTTCCTCAGATGTCCCTTGATAGATTGGCAGTTTTATATTAATTTTCGATATTTCAATATATCCCATTACATCTCCTAAATTTAACGCATCAGCATATGCTTGATGATTACTTTTTTTTTCAGAAAATGGATCAGTAAATGTTTTCGTGGAAGTGTGAACTTGTTTATTATATTCGGCTGCTTCTTTTTCCCTACGTTCGACTTCTTTCTTTTGTAATGCTTTGATATTCTTATCGTAAGAGCTAATCTCAGAATAATGTGCACGAGTCGCCAACCAATTACTAATAGTAGGATATAAAAAAACACCTAATCCAAATAAAAAAATACCTCCCAAAACAAGATTTCGTTTCATATTTCCACCTCTGTATATGCTTAAATATCGAAAAGAGGGAAGCATTTTGCTTCTCCCCTTTTCCCATAGTTACATGTTCCTAAAATCTTAATTATTAGCAAACTTTTTTCTGAAGAAAACAAATGCCGCTGTAACCATTAACGTAAGGCCTATTACAGTAAAAAGAGTCGTTCCTATGCCACCCGTTACCGGAAGAACCCATCCACTTTTATTATTTTCAATTGTTAATTTAACCGTTTGATTATTTTCGCTAATCTTTACATCAATGGGATCTTTTAATAATTGATAAGAAGCTTTTGTACCATCTTCTTTTGTATATGTTGGAGCTTTCGTTTCGAAAATTTGATAGTCTCCATATGGAATGTTAGACCATTTAATAACACCATTTTCATCTGATACACCTGTTACTTCTTTTCCTGCTACAACAACTATTTTTCCATTTTTATCTTTAAGTACAAACTCTGCACCTTTTAATTTATTCTTATTAGCACCATCAATTTTTGTTAACTCAATTATTCCAGTTGTTGGAACAACAACTACAGGTTTAGATTCCTTTTCTCCAATTACATCATTTTTATTTGTAAAATCAATTTTTGCTGTATTTAAAATTTCCGAACCAGATGGTACTCCTTCTTTTACTTGAGATTTAATTTGCAAATGAAATTCTTTTTTACCATCTAATTTTGTGAAATCTTTTACTGTAGCTGTTACTTTTTGACCTTCTATAGCTACCTCTACAATGCTTGCATTTACTTCTGCTCCATCAATTTTCACGATTGGCTTTCCTTGAATCACTAAACGATTATCCAAAGTATCTGTTACCACATATTTTTTGTATTCCTTAATGTCTTCTGGAATTAATGTTTTAATATCATAATTATAATTAGTTAACGGATTGATTGGTAACGCTTCCAATTTTCCGTTAATCTTTTTATCAATTATTGGTTCTTCATAGTTTTTCACTTCTAATTTAACTACTGTACCAGAAGTAATAGTTCCATCTTCATTAATTGTTCCGGAGTTCTTAACAAAAAACTCACGTTTAGTTGGATCTATTACATAGCCTTTCGGAGCTTTTGTTTCTTGGAAATAGTATTCTCCATACACCAATCCTTGCACGCGAATATGACCATTAGCATCTGTTACTAACTCTTTTTTCACTTCTGTACCGTCTTTTTTAAATAAAGAGAATACTGCACCTGCTAATGCTTTTTCATTTACACCAGTTTTTATTAAATCCACTGCACCACGTTTAACCTCATTTTTAGGATACATGTGAACATCATAGTTTAGCACCTTACCCTCTTTATTCGTTAATGGGATATCCACTGTATACGTATTGGGATTTAGATTAACATGTGGAGGTCCTGCCACTTCTTTCACCTCATAACGTCCTAGCGGAATATCTTTTAATACAGCTTGTCCGTTATCATCTGTTACTACTTGCGTTGGAGTTGCTCCCATTACAGGTTTCACATCTTCTTTTACGATTTTCCCATCGTTTGAAATTTTTTCAAAAGACGCAACCTTTTTCACTTCAAACGTTACACCTTTTAATGGTTTCGCATCTTTTGGCACCTCTTGATTTGCAGAACCGTCACCTTCTAGTCCCTGCGCTCCATCTTTTTCTTGTTCATACTTATGAATCGTTAAAGTACCTTTAGATGGTGAATCTGCCTTTACTAATACACTAGACCATGTAGAAAATGTTAAGAATAACACTAAAAGCACACTAAATATTTTTTTCATTTCTCTTTTCCCCTTTACTACTTGTATCATTTTAAAAATCTCTTTATTACTATTACCTTCTTACAAGCAATAGTGTGCCAAGTATCAGATTTAAACCAATAACATAAAACATAGTCGTCCAACAATCCATTGTTTACAATCACTTATTCACTTTTCTTATCTTCTATTATTACGTTGTCTCTCTGCATGATATATGTAATTTTCTCCCCTGAATTACCCTCATATCTCTACTTCAAGACTTATTACATTGTTACATAATAGCTTTCACTGCTAATTTCGACTAATCACTTACTGTCAATCCATTCATTTCTCCCTTCCTATCCCTATTTAAAATCCAATCTTAATCCTTTTTTGATACATATAAGTAATAACCAACAAATAAGTGTGACGATTCATATTTTACGCTACTGTCCAAAACTATTACCTGTATATTCAAATAATATGTGCTATCCATGTTAAATTATGGTATTATTCTTAGAAGTTTATAACTTTTATTTATATTTTTTATTGATAAAGATTTTCCGTTTCTACTTATGAAAAAAGGAATATATAATTATTCAACTATCACGCATAACTGTAAGGAGGAAGAATATGACTAAAAAGCTCAGTCTAGTTGAGATAGAGTACATTTGCAATATGTTTTTCCAATCTTTCGAAATTCCAGTTTGTTTTTTAGATTGTAACAACAATATTCTTTTAAAATTTAAATCAAAAAATGATTCACATTCGTTGTATACATCAAAAATAGAACAGTTACATATGCTTTTTCAAAGAAATGATACATATAATTCTCCCATCTTCAGAACTCACGAACATCTAGGGCACTTCATTTTAATTCACATAAAGAGTGATTATATGGTGAACGGTACTATTATTATTGGGCCCATGGCACATGTAAATTTTTCTACAAGTAAAGTGGATAGTAACCTTAATTTTATTCCGAATTATAAAAGAACAAGAGACCGTTATTTTTCATTGTCAGTGAAAGATCAAAATTTCTTTGTAAATATAGCAATATTGTTTTATAACATTCTCTATAAAAAAATTTCAGATGTAAGCACCTTTTCAAATAACAGTGACTCAGTTCATATAAGTCATAGCAGAATCTTAAACGAAGATGTATATATTTCAATGCAAAAAGACGAATCCATTTATCATAATTTATATATAGAGCAGCAACTACTTAGATCTATAGAAAACGGGGATAAAGAAACCGTACTCAAATATTATTACGAATTCCAACAAGAGACTCTTTCATCTTTATCTTCATTCCATCAATTAAGACGTCATAAAAACATTTGTATTTCATCCATCACGCTCGCTACTAGATATGCGATAAAAGGGGGACTTCCATCTGGGATTGCTTACAAAATTTATGATTTACATATTCAAAGAACAGAAGATTTAAAAGACAAAGAATCTGTTTGGGATTTATTAAAAAATGCTTTTTGCACCTTTGCAGACCGTGTAAAGGCACAAAAAACACAGCAACATTCACAGACTATTGCTATTTGCAAAAACTATATTTTTAAAAATATTTACAATCCAATATCTGTTAAACAACTTGCTAAATTTGCAAATGTGAATTCAGATTATTTATCTATATTATTTAAAAAAGAGGTCGGTATTTCATTAATTGAGTACATTCAACGTGAACGAGTCGAAGAAGCAAAGAAATTATTAACTTTCACCACCTATCCCTTATCAGACATATGCGCTTCGCTTAATTTTAGCGATCAAAGTTATTTCACTAAAATTTTCAAAAAATTCACCAATGAAACACCTGGTAAATATCGAAATTCTCATGTTGTCATTTAGAGTGAAACTTCCATTAAAACAAAATGTTTTCAGTAACTCATCAATGGCAGATTAGAAGCACTCCCAGATTCATGAACTATAGGATTTATGCTTTTTCCAAACCAAAAAACACGTTACTATTCTTTTATTTTAATGAGAATAGTAACGTGTTTTTTATGTAATGTAGTTTTGTAGACAGAACATGATCCAACTACAAATTTTTATAGAAGCCAAATGCACCGCTTAACTACTAAAATCTTATTAAGTAAAAAATCCATATTTTGTTTTACTTACTTTCTACTTTATTTCTTCTGAATAATGAACTCTTTTCTTCAAACGAATAATCCCTACTATTATTTTTGTATCTTTCTAAATTTGCGAACAAAAGTGAGTACTGTGCCTGTAATAATCATCAATATGCCGATTGCTGCACTGTTATTTGTACTTACACCCGTCTTTGGAAGCTCCTTATATGTATACTCTTTTTTATCGCTATTACTGTTGTTTGAGATATTACTCTTATTTGCCTTATTAGCAAGGCCATTAGCTTTGCTAGTTTCTTTATCTTTCACTAATACTTTTTGTTTTGTATTTACGTCATTACCCATGGAATCTTTGACACTATATATTATTTCATAAGTACCAGCTTTAGTTGTATCTATAGTTCCTTCATACGCTACTTTAGAAGTAAGGTCACCGTCCTCTTTATCAGTAGCTGATACCCCTACCAACGGATCAAATTGATCACCCTCAGTAATTGAAGTTGTAGCAGGTACTTTTAGTATTGGTTTTTCATTTGTAACTTCTTCTCTAACTTTAACCGTTACAGTTTGTTTCGCCGTTACTTCATGACCTTTAGAATCTGTAACCGTGTACGTTAATACGTAAGTACCGACTTTAGATGTATCTACTCCACCATCAACTTTTACTTTAGAAGTAAGATCGCCGTCTTCTTTATCAATAGCTTTTACTTTTATCATTGGATCGAATGAATCTCCTACATGCATTGTCGCTCCAACAGGCACTGTTAATTTAGGTTCTAAATCTAATATTTCTCCATTTCCCTCTACAATTACAGTCTGTCTAGCCGTTGTAGTTCTCCCTTGGGAATCAACAACCAAGTATTCCACAATGTATGTACCTGGTTTTGAAGTATCTACATCGCCTTTATGCTTTACTTTATTTGTTAAATCACCATCTTCTTTATCAACAGCTTTTACATTTCTCATTGGATCAAACGTATCACCTACACGTAGTGTAATGGTAAACGGCACAGTTAACTCTGGAGCTTGATTTTCTGCTGTTTTTTCGTTTTCTTTCACTGTTCCTGGAATTTTTGCCGCATCAAAAGCATTTTGGACTGCTTGAACTTCAATTGAGTTCGTTCCATATTTATTAGTTGCAACTTTAAGGCATGCCAATTTCAATTCAGAGAAATTAGAAGTCATGTTCAATTCATCAGTATTTGCATAATAGAAAATATCAAACATTTTATCTTCACCAATACCATTTACATTTACACCGTTATGAGTACCGCCTTGTGCAATTAAATACGCAACTTTATTAATAATACTTGAGTTAAAATGAACGCCTCCATAATCCTCTCCATTTAAATCATTATATTTACTATAATCATCGGGATACGGTAGTCCTTCTGAAAAATTAATTGCAGTTGGATTTTTCATATTACGAAAAGTCGATCCAGTTTGTTCTCCTATTGTCCAGTTAAATTCCCCATTATTTATGTATTTCTCTATAGCCGTTCCCATAATATCCGATAATGCCTCGTTAATTGCCCCAGATTCTCCTGAAAATTCAAGGTTAGATTCACTTGATGTAACTGCATGTGTAAATTCATGACCGGCTATATCGAACGCTTTTACCATAGGATCTCCATATAAAAGCATACTAATGTTATTAATATTAGTACTAAATGCATTCTCCCAATTTTCAGGATCATTTGTTCCTCCAGAATCCCATGCATGTACCACTGAAACTACTTTTTTTTCTTTATTATCAAAACTATTACGCTTATATTTTTCTTTATAAAAATCATATACCTTTGTTGCTAAGAAATGAGCGCTTACCGCCTTTGAATCATTAAATGTTGTTGAAGCGCTAGTTGCTAGTATGCCAGGATAATAACTTTCTTCATTTGTAATATCTCTATAATTTACATCATATGTCTCAATTCCTTGCCCTCTTGTGTAATCAGCAAGCGCATAATTCCCACTGGTCTGTTTAGCAATACCAAATGTACGATTTACGCCTAAATCATCTTTTCCTGTTCCAGTTAATGATGTGAAATTGCTAGTTTTATTTTCCTTAACGGATTCAACATACTCTTCACTTATTTTCAAACTTGATTCTTGTACCATATCTTTTAATATATCGCCATTATGAGCATTCACTAAATAAGTTCCAGATACATAATTTGGTGTTGTAGCAGCAAATGTAACTTGATATGCATTGCTAGCCTGCCCATGATTTTCATCAACAAAAATAACCGCCTTAACTTCTGGTTCAGAAATAAATTTAATGTCGTTTCCGTACTTTTTATAAATATATTGTTTCGCTTCTTCTTTTGATAAATTAATAGGTTTCTTTAAATCTTCTTGTGTTAAATTTTGTGCGCTAGCTCCTGAAATGCTTTTAATAATACCTTTTTTATCTACGTGAGCAGTCAACTGGTGGCCATACACTTCTTTTCCTTCATATATTTGTTGCATGCGCACAAGTGTAGTTCCATCATAAGAACCACGTTTTTGAAGAACCTTGTAATCTACTCCTGTTTCTGCACTAACTTGTTTTGGAGACAAAGCATGCTCCGTATTTTCCTTAAGTGCATCTTTCACTACATTCTCTGGCGCCTTTTTTGATGGTTGTGTAAGATCACCTGTACGGAACGAATCCTCTTGAATTTCAACTTGCATTTGACCAGGTTCCTCTGCATGACCTACTCCATATGGTGTTACACTTGTTAAAACAAATCCTGTTGTTAATGCAACTATAGCTATTTCTTTTTTATTTCCCATGATATTTACCTCGTATAAATTTCTATTATTTATATGAAACTGCTAAAATGTATACAATCTATTCCTAACATAAAAAGATGACTTTTGTAATCTACAAAAGCCACCTCTTCAATATGTAATATCCCTAAAATGTTTTTAATACATAATTTCTATACAAAAAAGAAAAGAGCATTCATTAACGAGCATTTTGCAATACTTTTATTAGGTCATTTATATTTTCAACTTTCTGCTGAAACTGATCAAGTCTGCTATGTAGCAATGAAGGATTTTTATCTTCAGTTGAAATAACTTGTTTTAATTCATTTTCTAATTTATCATACATATCAAAGAAATTATCAAATTCTACACTTACAAGCTCTTCATTTTCGCGATAGAATCTTTTTGCTTCTATATAAGTAATATATGATTTATTTAAAAATCCTAATGAAATTAAATATTTAGAAGTATTTTCTTGATAAATAGCAATATCACATGCTATTTTAATATCAGAATAAGTCTTTTGAACGAGACAATGCAATTCAAAAATCTTAAACTTTAATCCATTATTCATTTCATCCCCTCCCATCGTATCTATTCTACATAAAATTAGAATATTATACAAAGAAAATTATTAGCATAAAATTGACAATTTAAAAAATAACTTAAGGATAAACAAAATCCCTCTCATTACAAATTATAATTGCGGAGCATTTACCAACATAACGGCTAAATAAAAAACGAAAAGAATAAATCTTTCCGCTCTTAGAGTAATAAATACATTTCATATTGCGCTAAAGAATTCTTTTCAAATCCACATTTCTTTAAAAAACCCTCCAATAAATTATTGTTAGGAAACCCAATTGATAAACTTGATAAATTTAATTCTTCTCTTGCTACTTCTAATAATTTCATCCCAACACCAATATTTCTATAAACTTTGTCTACGAAAATAAAACTAATTTTACCTTGTTCATTTACACATAGAGAGCCTTTTAAGTCATTATCGACATATGCACCATAAAATACATTATTTGTTTTTTCGATATAATCAACATCATTTTGCCAATTTATATGGAAGTTTAACCATTTCTGAATTTCATCTTTAAAAGTTGGAAATTCTAATTGTTTTACTTCAATATCCTTACAATCTTTATTCATTATTTTAGTCAAATCATTTAAATTATAATAAGAAAGATCGTACACTTTTTCATAGCCCAACTTATTATAAAAATGAATCGCTCGGTCGTTTCCTACAATGACTTCGAGAAAAAGTTGCTTACATCCATGTTGAATCGCCTCTTCTTTATGCAGTTCAAATAATTTTTGACTCACACCAATACCGCGGTAATTAGGATGAACCGCTAATGTTCCACAGCGCATAGTCTTTATACTTTCATAATCCTTTATACCACCTAATATTACGCCAACTGATTTGTCACCGTCTAAAGCAAGAAAAGAATGTTCTAGCAAATTACCTTCTGGTCCAAAAAAACGTTGTATAAAACCCTCTTTTGAAACTTCCATCTTAATAATATAATCGGAAAATCCATCTTTAAAAGCTTCATATACTAAATCAATATTTACTTCACTACACCTTTTATATTGAATCATATAAAATTGCCCTCCAATTGCTTGTATTAACCTCAACATGTACCCATATAATATATTCCATCTATTATAAATTTCAGCTCTTAATTTGAAATGAACGGACATTTCCCTACATATAACTTACTATTAATTTGTTTTATAACAAACTATCTATTATTTACTACATTAATCTCATAAACACGTAAAAAAGCAATTAAATGCTCACATGCTCTTTCGCATGCTAGCATTTTAAAGATTTTTTGTTCTTCTTTCGTTTTATCATTTGCTTGATCTGAAGCAGCTTTTAAACATAAAAATGGTTTTTTATTTATTTGACACACATAGGCGAAAGCTGCTACTTCTTGATCAACTGCCAATGCTCCGTATACAGTATGAAGTAAATATCTCATTTCTGAACTACGAATACGTTGATCTCCAGATAAAAATGTACCGAAATGTATCGGATCATACAATCGTATTTTTTTTATTCTTCTTACAAGTGATTTTGTTGTTTCAATAGGTGCTGTTCTACCGTTATATAAATTAAAAACATCTTCTCCTGAGCCAGCAGCAGTAACATCGTGTTGTATTGCGTTTAGTGCTACTACAATATGACCGTTTTTCACTTTGTTTGATAAACTTCCGCATATTCCTGTCATAAACAACTCATCTGGCTGAAACTCACTAATTAACAATTGTACACAACTAGCGCAGCTTACTTTACCGACACCAGTTACAACTGATATAATTTCCAGCTCATTGATAGTATGAAAATGAAATTCCCAAGCTGCTCTTTTTTCAAAACGTTCACTCGGATAATGTTGATGCAAATACGTCAGTTCTGGTTCCCATGCAGATACAATTGCAATACGTTTCATTACACGCTTCACTTCCCCTATTGTCATTTAAATAAGTTATCTATACTTTCTCGTTCATAATCTGGAATCCATTCTTTATATTTCTTATATAAATCTCGTATTATTTCTTTATTCTTCGCAATTACTTCACATCCTCTATCATCATACATAAACATGACAATATCTTTCGTTGCATTTATGAGAAATACATCTGGATAAGAAATTTCTTTTTTCCGTCCAAATCGAGGATACAAAACAGAGAAATCCTCATGATTAGCAGCTTGTATAAGCGATTCATATTTAATATCTTCCGCAAGACATTTTAAAGAAAATTGATATGTACAATATAATGTGAAACTTTAATCAGTTCATCCCCCACTGATTATCAGCCCTCACCAATCGGGCTTTTAGGGGCAGCCCGCCCCCCACCTATCTTCTTTGCTTTCGCTGAATTTTGAGGTGGGGGTCTTACTGCCCGGCAAATAGCGGGATAAATCTGCCTCTTCATCTTCAAATAGAAACGGTAACGTTTCTTGTCTTATATGAAATCTTAAATCTCTTTTCTTAATATATTTATTGTATACATTTATTTTCTGTGGAGTTTTTGTGTTTTCCTTTTTAAATCTATAAACATTTGTCACTACAAACACTACATCTTCTTTTGAAAATATGTCTTCAAATAAGAATTTATTATATGTATATAGCTGAGAAAAGTATTCCATATTTAAATCGTCGGTTCCTTCTACAATTTGATATTTATCTTTTCCAAAATCAAAATACAAATGATTTCCCCACTGAGAATATAAGTACGGTACTAATGTAACTCCTGGAAATGTTTGATTCATATATTCTTTTAATTGCATTTCCTTGTCCCTTCTACTGTACAATTCTTTTTAAATACCAATATGCTTCTTCTAGCCACGGATGTATAACTTTCAATGTATCTTTCCTTTCCCACAAATATGAAATATATACAAAAGCAGCTTTTTCCAAAGATTTTTCCAATCCTTTTTTATTTCTATTAAATATGGTGGTGTCCCCTTTTGATCCCATTCTATTTTATCTGCAACAAATAAAACTAAATCCATCTTTGTTGGGTGTTTACGCAGTGTAGTATGACAACAAATTGCATCTAATACGTCTTCATCTTCTACTTTAAATATTTCTTTTGCGATTACTCTCGATAGTTTTTGATGAATAATCATAGGAAACTTTCTTTCTGCTTCCTCTATTTCTACCCCAAATTCTTCAGCAACTGCAATCCGCTCCTCGTTCGGAAAAATGCCACTAATATCATGTAAATATCCTGCAATTGCTGCTTTTTCTTTATCTACGTGAAACTTTTCTGCAATCTTTTTTGCCTCATTTGCCACACGAATTGAATGTTTATATGTAAACTCTTTATTATATTTTAGTAGAAAATCTTTAATATCATTGTCTATTTTTCCAGTTGGAGCAAATGAATATATATCATTATATAACATAGAAAATCCCCCTTATAACTAACTTTCAGTATAATGCAGAATTTAAATATTTTTGTTATTTTATATTCGTTATTAATCTTTTTACTCCTTTTTAATACGTTACATGAAATTTTATACAGAATCATTGCTACAAGTACATAAATGTTTGATATTATAGTAATGTTGATGATTTGTAAGGAAAGGAACTACAAAATGAATAAAAACATATTAATTATTGATGATGATAAAGAAATTGTTGAATTACTTGCTGTTTATTTGCGAAATGAAGGCTATAACATTTATAAAGCTTATGATGGCGATGAAGCATTGCAAAAGGTTTCTACATATGAAGTTGACCTTATGATTTTGGATATTATGATGCCAAAGCGAAACGGATTAGAAGTTTGTCAGGAAGTGCGTGAAAATAATACTGTACCAATTCTAATGCTTAGTGCAAAAGCAGAAGATATGGATAAAATATTAGGTCTTATGACAGGTGCCGATGATTATATGATCAAGCCATTCAATCCATTAGAATTAGTAGCAAGAGTGAAAGCTTTATTACGAAGATCCTCTTTCCAAAACGCTACTTCGCAAAAGAATGAAGATGGTATTATTCGTATTCGCTCTGTTGAAATACACAAACATAATCATACTGTTAAAGTAAATGGAGAGTATATTAAATTAACCTCTATTGAGTTCGATATTTTATATTTACTTGCAAGTAATACAGGAAGAGTATTTAGTTCAGAAGAAATTTTTGAACGCGTTTGGAATGAAGATGGTTACGGTTCAAATAAGACTGTAATGGTTCATATTAGCAACTTACGGGATAAACTTGAAACAGTAATAAATGGAGAAAAATTTATTCACACTGTTTGGGGAGTTGGCTATAAAATTGAGAAATGAAGCATTTGATATATTAAAAGATATCCCTAAATGGAAACTTATTTTTTGGCTCTTATTAGCTATCACACTCACGCCTATTACTGAGTTAATTATTTATCGCCTCGTTACGAGTGTAATTGAGAGTTCACTTACTCTAACTGAACTTGGTAAAGAATTCATTCGAATTTTTGGTTATGAAAAGTATAAAGGGATTAAAGAATCGTTATGGATGATGATTGTATCTTATTTGTTTTTATTTTCTATTTTTTCATCCTATCTTTACATTTTTTATCTTCACGAGAAAAAACTTTATTATGAAACTTGTATTAAAAAAATGATAGAAGAAATTCGTTATATTGCAAATGGAAACTTCAATCATAAAGTTTCTATTGTAAATCATAATTATCTAGAAGAATTAGCAATCGGGGTCAATGAAATTGTTGAACAATTAAAAGTCTCCATTGATGAAGAAAGACAAGCGGAACAAGCAAAAAGTGAACTTATTACAAATGTATCACATGACTTACGTACTCCCCTTACTTCTATAGTTGGATACGTAAATTTAATCCATCATGATAATTATAGAGATGAAGTAGAATTGCGATACTATATTCAAGTCATTTACGATAAAGTAACTCGTCTTAATGCATTAATGAATGACTTGTTCGAATATACACGTGTTCAAAATAAAGAGTTAAGCTTGTATTCTGTCCCTATTGACATAGTAGAGTTACTTGGGCAATTAACTGTTCAATTCCGTATACAATTTCAAGAAGCAAATATAGAATGTCGACCTTCTTTCCCATCTCAAAAGCTCATGGTATTAGCTGATGGTGAAAAATTAGTGCGTGTGTTTGAAAATCTTATTATAAACGCTATCGCTTATGGAAGCGAAGGTCGCTATATTGACCTTACTGCTTATGAAAGCAATAATATGATTACAATTGATATAACAAATTACGGACAACCTATTCCTAGTACGGATTTACCTCATATTTTTGAACGTTTTTATCGCGTTGAGAAATCTCGCTCTACAAACACTGGTGGATCTGGACTTGGATTAGCTATTGCAAAAAGTATAGTCGAATTGCATAAAGGAACAATTGAAGTATATAGTGATGATGAAAAAACAACATTCACTGTAAAACTACTCCCATACAAATGTTAATATTATAAATAAAAAGTTCAATTTCTTATCATACAAGAAATTGAACTTTTTCCATTAACACCCAAAATTTAATGATCCTTTATAATTCTTTAGAAATTCTTTACCTTTTCTTTCTTCCTAATTAAGCATTCCTTTTTACAATACTAGTATTGATGTCATAATAGGAGGATCGCTTATGCAATTCTTAAAGAAATTCGCTATTTTATTATTATCTTTTTTTATTACTGCACTTATCGTTTTATATTTTTATCTTTATGTAAATGGTCCCATTATTCAAGCTAAATCAGCTATTTTAATAAATGCTAATTCAGGTGAAATTGTTTATAAAAAAAATGAAGAAACTCCAGTACAATCAGCTGCTTTATCTAAATTAATGACAGAATATATCGTATTGGAGCAACTAAATGATAGAAAAATACAGTTAGATGACTTCGTACAAATAAGTAACGAAGTTTTCCGAGTAGAAACAAGTCCTATACAAGTAACATCGAATGATAAAACAACGGTTCGTGATTTACTTCATGCATTGCTACTGGCAGGGAATAATCGTTCTGCACTCGCTCTAGCAGAACACATTGCTGGAAATGAAGATAACTTTACAATATTAATGAATAAAAAAGCAAAAGAACTAAAGTTATTACAACCATCTCCATTTCTAAACTCTACTGGAATTAATAATGATACAAATAAACAATCAACTACAACAGCAATAGATGCAGCTAAACTAGCAGCACGATTAGTAAAAGATTTTCCAGATGTATTGAATATTACGAAACTAACCTCTTACCAATTTACCTTCAAAGATTCCCAGGTTTTCAATACGAATAAAATGATATATTCCCTTAATGAAAACATTAAACTTCAAGGTGTTGATGGCTTACAAACTAGTTTTTCAACTAACGGTAATTATAGTTTTGTCAGTACAGCAAAACTAGGAGACACTAGACTAATTTCAGTAATATTAGATGCAGATGAAGAAAACATTTCATTTATTGAAACAAAAAAGTTACTACAGTATGGTTTTGATCCTTCCTCGTGCTCTGCACTCCAAGCGTTTAAAGATGCTGTTACATCTTGGGCAGTTTTGCTTCAGTTTAAAAATTTGATCATACAAACATTATTGGTTTTCTTTATAATTACAATTTTAATGTTTTTACATATACGTCAAAAAAAATCCGAAGATTTCAATTAAGAAATCTTCTTATATATAAAAACCGACTTGCGTTTGAGATGCAAGTCGGTTTTTAATTCTATCATCCTCGTCCAATCAAATTTGCTGAAACAAATTGCTAGTTTAACTCCCTCGCCCATATAGATAGCTGACCAATATGATGAATTTCATATCCCATTACATGTCTTAAAACCTATGTTTTTTGAGGTATACATCCATCTCTGTTTCCTTTCGTTGTATTCGTTTGTTTAGTTTAAATGGGTTAATCTATTAATTCTATTAAATCCAACAATTTAACTATTACATTTTAAAGTTCCATTCATATACTATAGTAGATTACTAGAAAGGAGGCTTAACTATGGATAGTTGCGTTGTATTTGTAAACGGACAACCTTTTTTAGTTCTTTCAGTAGCTGGTATTGAAATTGCTAGATTAGAGATTTCCCTTCAAGTAGCATTAGCTCTAAGAGTGCTTGGGATACCAATCTGTGATTAATTACCAAATTAAAAGAAAAAGAGGGCATTAGCCCTCTTTTTTTATTTTCTTCTCACCTTTTCTTAACAACAAACAAAATTCAAATTTTAATTTTTATATTGTAATGAAAATCCGAAAAATCAACCCATTCTATTCAATAAAAAAGAGCACCACCCATACCTCTTTATCCGTTTCTATAATATTCAAATTTGATTAATTATAAAAAATTAAAGTATATGAACGTTACATGAAGCACTTGTTAAGATAGCTGTCCTTCACACTATTTATTTCGCCGACATTATATAATCAAAGCACACAATAATTAACTTTTTATACTGCTTATTTTAAGTACGCTAGCATTCTAGGCTAGATGATCATGACTGCAAAAAACCTTCAAGTTCTCGTTTATATAAATCAGATAACGCTTTCACTTTTTGAATCGAATGATAATCTTTAAATTGCGGTTCTTTATCTTCTTCTCCTTGAAGAGCACTAATCCAACTATACTCTACATCTACAATATGAATTAATGTTTCTAAAATACCACCAGTTTGCAAAGTAAATCTTCCTCTGAAAGTTGTTCACACCTCTTAAACCACTCATCTCTTACTTGCCAATTATATTGAAATAAAGTATACACATTTATCTCTCCCTTACTTCAATTATCCACCTAACAGCATCTGTTATACATTTAACCATTGACAATCACTTCTCTTCGGCCAAGTTCCTCTACAGCGTGATTAATTATTTCACTTACAGATAAAGAACCATCCAATATGATATCTGAATTCGGCTTAACAGTATGAATTGCTTCTAAATAAGCTTTTCTCGCATATGTCATATAATGTTCCAAATCATTATGTATTTCATCTATTGTACCTTCCTTAAAATCTCGCAAAATCCTTCTAGCCATCGCAATATCTAAAGGCGTATCAATAAATATAGTTACATCAATGAATTTTCGCATCTCACTATTTAAGTATGCAAAAGGATAATCTATAATAATATAGTCTAAGCTATTATTTTGTATAAGTTGCTCAATATCATGAATTAATGGTGTTAATACCCACTCGTCATAATTCGCCCCATCATCAATCCATTTACAAATATCAGCAGGACAGTTATCAAATGTATAACTATCAAAATATAGAGCTTTTGAGTTCTTAAACTCATGCTTTAACCTTTCTGTAATTGTAGTTTTACCTCCCCCTGAAACAGCTGCAACTGAAATAATTTTTGTTTTATTATCCACTATATCCACCAATCCCCTTTTGTTAACATAATATAATTATAAATCACTATTGTTACTACTTCTTCCATTCATATTCTAACATACTCATTTCCCATAAATTCCAATACGTTTCCCCTACTTTTTTCGACTCTCTTAATAATCCTTCTTTTACAAATCCTATTTTTTCGTAACATGAAATAGCCGACGTATTAAAATCATAAACACCAAGAGTTACTCTATGTAGTTTTAATTTGTCAAAAGCAATATGAAGTACTGCTTTCATCATATGTTTTCCTATAGAACGTCCTCTCATCTTCGTATTACCAACTAATACTTTTCCAATTCTAGCGGACTTGTTAATATTATCTATTTGCCCAAGCGAAATATGACCAATAACGTCTGAAGTCTCTTCATCTACCACTTTGAAAGCGAATGTATTTGCACTTTCTATATACTTCTCTAATTGCTGTTCGTCTAAAGGAAATGTGAAGGCATTACCTGACCATTGTATTAGAAATTCTTCGGAATTAATCCAATTTATTAATTGTTTAAAATCAGATTTTTTAAAGGTTTCTAGTTTAATCACTTCCTTGCTCCTTTCGTACATCATGCTTTATAACCTCAAACTTATTTCTATATAAAGAATATATTCTCCTTTTATATGAAATTAAAATAAAGCCATTCATGTGAATGGCTTTACAAAAAAGCAACATAATTATGCTTTGTTTGCTACATCAATACCATTAAAATCAAAGTCAGCAGTAACCGTTGTAATAGGTGGGAAAATTGCTTCAATTTTGCAAATGGAAATAATTACTGCAACCGATCCAGGAATAGCCGCAAGCCTAACTACATCACAACTTACAGACGAGACAGTACCTACATAAGTACGTCCCTCTGTATTAATTTGAACTGTTCGATTAATTAATTTCTTAAGTTCATCTCTAATTCCTTGTACACAAGAATTATCACATTTCTCATGCTGTTCTTTTTTACACTCTTCGAATACTTCCCAACAATCATCTTGTTTACATGTACATTTCTTTTTACAATTATTAAATCGAGAACCCAATACCTCACCTCCTAATCCTTTCTATTAGTAAAGTATGTCCATTAGCTTAAAAGGGTACGAGGCAAACACATAAAAAGAAAAAAACAAACAATTGTACCAAACTTTCTTTTCATTATTCATTATAAAAACAGACCTGCCCTAATTAAAAGCTTGTTTAATTAGGGCAGGTGAGTTTAGTCCTACTTCATTTAATGTTTAGACACCACTTTTTAAAATAAATCTTTTTTCTTTTAAATAAGACGCCTCTTAAAAACACACTAGATTTTCCCATTAACTCATATATACATAGACTTTATTCATGGTTTTTTCCTTTGTTATCGTAAAATATACATTTTAAAAAACGTACTCGAAAATAAGATATTATTTGTAATCAGAACATTTTCTTCAACAAATGTTTATTGAAAAATACCATAACTAGTAGTAGTTCCCTCCACTATCTCTTAAAAATTAGCATAGTTTGTATGAACTCTATACCGAGTAGAAAACACTCTATCATATAAAAATAAAATAGTAGGTTAATAAACAAGCCATTTTTTTATTAAAACATAGAATAATATGAACACTATTGAAAGGAGGTAGAAATGAATGTCCTGGAAAAATGATTGCTGGAGTTCTCAGAAAAAGCATTGTTGTGATGATTGGTGGAAATCTAAAGAAAAGCGTCATTGTGATGATGATTGGAGTTCTCAGAAAAAGCATTGTAATGATGATTGGTGGAAATCTAAAGAAAAGTGTCATTGTGATGACGATTGGAGTTCTAAACGAAATAAGTGTCGTTGTAAATGTTTCTTTATTTGTTGCCATTGTAAAAGAAAAAATTGGTAATATTTTTAATGTCAACGTAAAGGAAAGAATATGTCTTTTGGAACCAATCGGGCTTTTCCGGAAAGTTGATCCCTCACCTACTTCCTTGCTTTTGCTGAATTTTTAGATGGGGGCATTACTGCCCGGCAAATACTAGAATGTAATATATAAAAAGCTGACTGCTTATAGTCAGCTTTTTATATATTAACACGTAAAGGTTTAAACAGACATATAAGCAGTCACGCTTTGTCATCACCTTGTTGTTGTAAATTAGTATTTCTACATTGAATAGACATTCCATAATATCGTATTTTGATTAAAACTAAAAAACATACTTAACACTAATAGTAAAATTTTTCTTCTTCATCAACTTCACTTCTTCTCTTTTTATAAACATAAAAAAGGAGCTCTATTTATATAGAGATCCTTTCTAATTTTATAATTTACTAGACTGTAAACCCTGAATAAACGGAACTACTTCAGGATTTACAAGCGATGATAAATCACCTAATTCTTTTCCTAAGTAAGCTGCTTTAATAACACGGCGCATTACTTTAGAATTACGTGTTTTCGGTAAATCTTCTACAACGTGGATGTCTTTAGGACACAACGCTTTTCCAATATGAGAGTTTACTAAACTCATTAATTCTTTCTTTAATTCCCCTGTGAATGTTACATGGTCTCTTAACACTACAAAACAATGACAAACTTCACCTTTTACTTCGTCAGGTACACCAATTGCAGCAGCTTCGATTACATCGTTATGTTTCACAAGAATAGATTCATATTCAGCAGGTCCAATACGTTTACCTGCAATATTTAACGTATCGTCTGAACGCCCTGTGATGATATATTGTTCACCATCGTAAATGACCCAGTCACCGTGGACCCATTTATTTTCAAAACGCGACCAATATGTGTTTACGTAACGTTCATCATCTTCCCAGAAGCTTTTCGTCATACCTACCCAAGGTTTCTCTAAGCATAATTCTCCGACTTCATCTCGAATTGGTTTACCTTGATCATCCAGTACGACAGCTGCCATTCCTGGTAAAGATGCGTTAAAACTAATCGGTGCTATTGGCTTAATAAGAACATTACCGAAAATCCCACCAGAGATTTCAGTTCCACCTGAGTAGTTACAGATTGGGACATTTCCTTTTCCAACTGTTTCAAACAGCCACATCCATGGATCAGGATTCCAAGGTTCTCCTGTTGATGCGAATACTTCCAAACTCTTTAAAGAATGTTTATTGACATACTCATCACCTTTTGCCATCAATGCTCGGATTAACGTTGGCGAAATACCTAGATGAGTAATCTCATATTTATCAACTGTCTCCCATAACCGGTCTGCTTCTGGGAAGTCTGGAACACCTTCGTACATAACCATCGTTGCTCCATTAATGAGTGAACCGAATAATAGAAACGGCCCCATCATCCAGCCCATATCAGTTACCCATAATACACGATCACCTTGTTTAATATTCATTCCAAATCCTGCATCAAAAGCTGCTTTCAAAGGAAATCCTGCATGCGTGTGTACTGTTCCTTTCGGCTTACCAGTCGTTCCTGATGTATAAATGAGCATTAATGGATCATCACTTTGCATTTCCTCGGCATGTATGAATGGTTTTTCTTTTTCTAGCGTACTCCACGAAAAATCATAGTTATGTGGTGTAAAATCATTTCCTGCATGACGAACGATAACAACTTTTTCAACAGTTGGGCAATGTTCACAAGCTTTATCTACTTCATCTTTTAAAGAAACAATTTTACCGCGGCGTGAAAATCCATCTGCGGTAATAATCATTTTTGAACCTGCCGCTTGCACACGTGTCATGACTGCATCAGACGCAAAGCCTGAGAATATTGGTGAAATAATTGCTCCGATTTTCATTACAGCTAGCATCGCAACAACTGTTTCTGGAATCATCGGCATATAAATTGTTACACGATCACCTTTCTCAATACCCGCATGTTTCAAACCATTTGCAACACGGCTTACCCAGTTGTCAAGCTCTTCATATGTAAATGATTTTGAAGTTCCATTTTCCCCTTCGTACTGAAGTGCTGGCTGTATTCTCGTCTCTTCATCCGCAAGCCAGCGAGATAAAGCTGATTCTACAACGTTACATGTTCCGTCATTATACCACTGTGCAAACGGTGTACCATTTTCTAAGTCTAACACTTCTGTATAAGGTTTCATCCATTGATAGCCTACTGCTTTTTCTGCCTCTCCCCAAAACCAAGCTGTTTCCTCAATAGATTTATTATAAAAAGTTTCATAGTCTTCATATCCCAATGATTTCATCCAACCATATAAACGTGTTTTTTCCTTGTACTCTTCTGTTGGAAACCAAACTGCTTGTTTCAATGTTTTCCCCTCCTTAACTTTTTGAGCAAGAAAGCCCTAAATAGGGCTTTTAAACTGGATATACAGGATGTTTACGATCTGTGAATACTTGATATTTACTCATATACATTTCGAAACGTCCTTTTAACTCTTCACGTAAATTGTTTGGATGAACAATACCATCAATCACCATCTCTGATGCTAAATGATAAATATCAATATCTTTCTTATACTCTTCACGTTTTTCAGCAATGAAGCTAGCACGCTCTTCTTCTGGTAAAGCTGCAATTTTATTTGCATATACAGCATTAACCGCAGCTTCTGGACCCATTACCGCAATAGAGGCTGTCGGTAATGCCAGACAGCAATCTGGTTCAAATGCTGGACCTGCCATCGCATATAAACCAGCGCCATATGCTTTACGAACAACGATAGAAATCTTCGGTACAGTTGCTTCACTCATTGCAGAAATCATTTTTGCACCGTGGCGAATAATACCGGCACGCTCTACTTTTGTACCAATCATAAATCCTGGTACATCCGCAAGGAATAATAATGGAATATGATATGCATCGCATAAATTAATAAACTTAGCAGCTTTATCAGCTGAATCGTGGAATAATACGCCGCCCTTCATACGCGGCTGATTTGCAATAATACCAACTGGCTTACCATCAATACGTGCTAAGCCTGTAATTAGCTCTTGAGCAAATAATTTTTTCACTTCATAGAATGAACCTTCATCAATAACTCTATTAATGAGATCTTTCATATTGAAAGGAGCATTTTGATTTTCTGGAATGATTTGTTCTAACGTTTTATCGAATTGTTTCGGTTCTTGAGGTGTAACCAATGGAGTCTTTTCTAAGTAGTTGTTTGGAAAATATGAAATGTATTGTCTTGCTTGTGTAATCGCATCTTCTTCTGTCTTACATAAAACATCTCCGCATCCTGATACAGAGCAATGCATACGAGCTCCGCCCATCTCTTCTAAAGTTACCTTCTCACCGATAACCATCTCAGCCATACGAGGAGATCCTAAATACATAGATGCATTTCCTTCTACCATCATTACAACGTCGCAAAAGGCTGGAATATAGGCACCACCAGCTGCAGAAGGTCCAAATAATAAGCATACTTGAGGAACTTTACCTGATAATTTCACTTGATTATAGAAGATTCTTCCTGCACCACGGCGCCCTGGGAACATTTCTACTTGATCTGTAATACGTGCTCCAGCAGAGTCAACTAAATAAAATAACGGAACACGTAGTTTTTCAGCTGTTTCTTGAATACGTAAAATCTTTTCAACTGTGCGTGATCCCCATGATCCAGCTTTTACAGTAGAATCATTGGCCATTACACACGCAGTACGACCATGTATTTTACCCGTTGCCGTTACAACGCCGTCCGCAGGTAAGCCTGTTTGTTCACAGTTAGCAAATAATGCATCTTCTACATATTCGCCATTATCAAATAGAAGCGCTAAACGATCTCGAACAAATAATTTTCCTTTTGCTTTATTTTGTTCATGATACTTTGGTGCGCCGCCTTGTTTAATCGTTTCAACTCGTTCTTCAAATGAATTAGATTGTTGTTTTTGATCTAACATATTTACTCCCCCTTATACGTTGGTGTGCGTTTTTCCTTGAATGCTTGTAATCCTTCTAATCTATCTTTCGTGTGGATTACACCTTCATACGCTTGTTTTTCCATTTGTAATCCGGTATGTAAATCAACTTGAATACCATTTGAAATTGCTTCTTTTGCTAATCGAACAGCAATAGGTCCATTACTAGCAATTTTCTCTGCTATTTCAATCGCTTTCTCTTCAAGTAAATTAGCTGGTACAACAAATTCTACTAAACCATATTCTTTTGCTTCTTGCGCTGAAATACGTCTACCTGTATAAATTAATTCTTTCGCTCTACCAACTCCAATTAATCTTGGTAAGCGCTGTGTACCACCTGCTCCTGGTATAATTGCAAGTGTCGTTTCAGTAAGACCAAGACTTGCAGATTCAGCAGCAATTCTAAAATCACAAGCTAAACTTAATTCCGTACCACCACCAAGTGCGATTCCATTTATAGCAGCAATAACTGGCTGTGGTAATTGTTCAACCATCTCCATAGTAGTGCGAATCATACTAACAGCATGACGAACTTGTTCTTCATTCATATCGGCACGCTCTTTTAAATCTGCACCAGCACAAAATGCTTTTTCACCAGCACCAGTCAAAATAACTACACGTGCGCTTGAATCTTCACTTATTTGAGTTAATATAGTTTGTAATTCATCTAATAATGCCAAAGATAATGAGTTTGCTTGTCTCGCACGATTTAACGAAATCTTTACTACGTGAGGTGTTACGTAATCAACGGAAATGTTTTGTAATTGTAGCATCTACTCACCTACTTATCGTTTTATGTTGAAGCGCTCTATACACATGACTCGGTAATTGGATATTTAACTTACTTTGAATAAATTGACTAGCTCTCAATAACTTTTCTTCGTCTATATTCGTTTGGACTCCTAATTTATGGAGCATATGTACTAGGTCATCAGTAGCAACATTACCTGATGCTCCTGGTGCATAAGGGCAGCCCCCGAGTCCACCACAAGAACTATCAAACGTTGTAATACCGTATTCTAATGATTTAACTACATTCGCTAGAGCCATTCCATACGTATTATGAAAATGCATTGCAAACTGCGAAGCATCATACTTCTTTAATAGGTGTTCTAATACTTGTTCTACTTGTAATGGATTCGCTACACCGATTGTATCCCCAAGAGAAACTTCATAAATGCCGTATGAAAATAGTTGATTACATAATTCGTCAACTGCTGTAGCACTTATATCCCCTTCATAAGGACATCCAAATACAGTAGAAACATAGCCTCTTACCTTTTTCCCTTCGAATAATGCCTGTTTTGTTATATCTTCAATTACAACTAATGCTTCTTTAATCGATTTATTAATATTACTTTTATTATGAGATTCACTTGCTGATAAAAAAACATTCACCTCATCTACATTTTGCAAAAAAGCTCGTTCCAAACCATTTTGATTCGGAACAAGCGCAGCATATGTAACATTTGGATCCCTTTTCAGCTCAGAAAATACATCATTTGCATCTGCTAATGCAGGGACCCATTTTGGGTGAACGAATGAGGAAACTTCAACATACGACAATCCTGCTTCTGTAAGTAGTTGAATCCATTTTACTTTATCTTTTGTGCCAACAATCTTTTTTTCATTTTGTAAGCCATCACGTGGCCCGACTTCTTTAATGACAGCAAAATTAGGTAGTTTCAATTCGCTTCCCCCTATATCTCCCTATTCAATTTCTAATAATACATCTCCTTCATTTACAAAATCGCCTTCTTGCACATTAATTTTCATAACTGTGCCGGCTTCTTCTGAAATGATTGGAATTTCCATTTTCATAGATTCCAAAATGACGACATCCTGCTCTTCCTCTACTGTATCTCCTACTCCTACAACAATCTTCCAAACGTTTCCTGCCATCGATGCGTATACTTTCGTCATCATTTTTTCCCCCTTAATATTGTTAAATCTTATTTTTTAACGAGTTGTTTCGTTACAAAACCCGTTGTATAAATACCCTCTTTGAACACTTCGTCTTCCAAAACTTGCAGTAGCATTGGCGTGTTCGTTTTAATACCTTCTACTTTTAATTCTTCTAGAGCATCATGTAATTTCGAAATTGCTTCTTCACGAGTCTCGCCATGTGCAATGACTTTCGCAATCATTGGATCATAGAAAGGTGTAATCGTTACATGATTTTCTAAGAAGTGATCGATCCGTACATTTGACGGTAATGTTAAATTTGTAATTTTCCCAGGTGATGGGAAGAATGTTTTCGGATCTTCTGCATAAATACGAGCTTCAATGGCATGACCACTACGTTTTACATCATCCTGAGTAAATGATAGTTTCTCTCCACTTGCGATAAGAAGTTGCTGTTCTACAAGGTCTAATCCCGTAATTTCTTCTGTCACTGGATGCTCTACTTGTAATCTCGTATTCATCTCTAAGAAATAGAAGTTCTTCTGATCATCTACAAGAAACTCAACTGTACCTGCATTTGTATAGCCAAGTGCTTTGGCAGCTTGTACAGCAACTTCTCCCATTGCCTTTCGTGTACCTTCATCTAAAAATGGTGAAGGTGCTTCTTCGATTACTTTTTGATTTCGGCGCTGCACCGAACATTCACGCTCCCATAAATACACTGTGTTACCATGTGTATCTGCTAAAAGCTGAATTTCAATATGATGCGCGTCTGCTATATATCGCTCTAAATACATTTCTCCGTTACCAAAAAAGTTTTGCGCTCTTGTTTTATTACTTTCAAACGCTTTGGTGAGCGTTTGCTCAGTTTCCATCAACTGCATACCAATGCCTCCGCCGCCTGCGGATGCCTTAAGCATTAATGGATAACCAATTTGTTTTGCAATTTCAATTGCTTCTTCAGCAGTTTCAATATTTGTAGTAATACCTGGGACTACTGGGACATCTGCTGCTTGCATTGCGATACGTGATTCGATTTTACTTCCCATCTTCGTAATGATTTCTTCTGAAGGACCGATAAATACGATTCCTTCTTCTTTGCAGCGAACCGGAAAAGACGGATTCTCTGATAATAAACCATAACCCGGATGAATCGCTTCTGCATTTGTCTTCTTAGCTATTTCAATAATTTTTTCAAGGTTTAAATAACTTTCTTGAACACGTGGTCCACCTACTAAGTAAGCTTCATTTGCCATCTTCACATGAAGGGCATTTTCATCTGCTTCAGAATAAATAGCAACAGTGCGAATGCCAAGTTTTTGACAAGTTTTCATAATACGAACAGCGATTTCCCCGCGATTCGCAATTAATATTTTTTGAAACATAGTGATTCCTCCCTTTTATCTACATCCTAAATGTCTAGCAATTACGAGACGTTGAATTTCAGAAGTTCCTTCACCAATTTCTAATAGCTTCGCATCACGAATATGTCGTTCAACTTCATATTCACGCATATAGCCATATCCACCATGAATCTGTACTGCTTGATTCGCAATACGACTTGCTGCTTCCGATGCGAATAGTTTTGCCATAGCCGCTTCTTTACCGAAAGGTTTATCGTTATCTTTTAACCAAGCTGCTTTATGTACTAAATTACGAGCTAACTCTACTTCAGTCGCCATATCAGCTAATTTAAATTGAATCGCTTGGAAATTAGAGATTGACTTTCCAAATTGTTGACGTTCTTTCGCATATTGCAATGCACGTTCAAAGGCTGATTGTGCAATACCAACTGCCAATGCTGCGATTGAAATACGCCCTCCATCAAGTGTATATAAAAATTGTTTAAAACCTTTATTTACATCACCAAGAATATTTTCTTTCGGTACACGAACACCATCAAGTACGATTTCACAAGTATTAGAAGCACGAACACCCATCTTATCGTAAGGACTAGAAATCGTTAACCCTTCACTCGTAGTAGGCACGATAAATGCCGAAATGCGTTTTCTACCATTCTCTTCAATGCCGTTGACAGCGGTTACAATAATTGTGTTTGCATACTCTGCGTTTGTAATCCAACACTTCTCACCACTGATTACATACTCATCGTCATCTAATACCGCTTTCGTTTGAGTGCCACCTGCATCAGATCCAGCATTCGGCTCCGTTAATCCGAAGGCACCTAATGTTTTACCTGACGCCATTGGAACTAAATACTTTTGTTTTTGTTCTTCTGTACCGAAATAATAAATTGGAGAAGCACCTAATGAAATTGTTGCAGCATAGCTTAAACCAGTGCCACCACAAGCGCGACCAATTTCTTCAACTGCTAACGCATACGATACTGTATCGCCACCTGAACCTCCATACTCTTCTGGGAATGGGATGCCTAATAATCCTAGTTCGCCCATTTTTTGAAATGTTTCATATGGAAACTCTGCAGTTTTGTCATAATATACAGCTTTCGGTGCGATTTCCTTTTCAGCAAAGTCACGTACCATTTCTTTAATCATTTGTTTTTCGCGAGTTAGAGTAAATTCCATTCCGCTACACACCCCTTATCGAATATTGAGTTTCGACAGCGTGCGAGTTTCTACTACAAACATAACAACTTAAAAGACAAGAACATTAGTTAGATAATTGCTATAATTCTGTCATAACTTAATTTTAAAACAGATTCTGTACTAATGCACAAAAAAATTCCTACATTGTTCTACAACAACATAGGAAGTTTTGTGTCGAATTATGTAATTTATTGTTTAATAATCTCTACCTTTTCCCGAATCAGAAATTTCTACTAAGGCTTCAGGGTATGGTTCGAAATACGTTTGTCTTAATAAATACTTTTCATCAAATCGAATGGCCCATGATTTTAAAATTGTAAGTAAACTACTAAGCGGTATTTTCTTTTCTGCATACTTTTGTAACAGTTCTATAAAATGATCTTTTTCTTGTTTTTTTAGCTTTGTTTTAAAATATCCAAAAATGTGCTCGCATACATTTACATTCGATGTATAACGGGGTGTGCGCATAAATAATTCATATAAAGTCTTCTCATAGTTTTCAAATACCACTTCAATCTTTTCATTTTTGTGATTTGCAATTATACGCCCTAATTCCTTTTGTTTCACCTGATTATATGCCATAAATAAATATTTATTATCCGACTGAAACGATACAAGGTCTTTCATATTTTTATTATGTTTAATCATTTTGTAATATGCGATTGTAAATAGCCTTGTAAAGAAATGCTCTCTAATAATAAAATTCGACAATCTACCTTCCTCTTCAATAGGAAGATGCGAAAATTTTTTTACTACTGCTCCGCCAAATAAGCCAGCTCCTTTTCCCTTTGCTGGCGCTTTTTCAAAACCAGAATAAATTTTCACATCACGCGTACCACAACTTGGTGAACGATTCTTTAAAATAAAACCATCCACATCCGATATCGTTTGTAAAAAGTCATTTGAAAACTGCTCCATTTTTCCAGTTACATCTTCTCGTGTCGACGGTTGCACAAGTCTATTCTCACCATTTTCTTCTACAATTCGTATCGTTTCACGAGGAGTCCCCAATCCAATCTCGACTTCTGGACAAACAGGTATAAATGTAACAAATGGCTGCAAATTTCGTATTGTTACATCTGGAATCATCTCTCCATTATATCGACAGGCATCAAATTCTAAACATTTACTTACAACGATTGTTGGTTTTGCAAATTGTCGCATCTCATTACCTCCTTAGTGCTAGTCCGTATACTATAAATTGTACTAAGATTAACATTTTAAGCAAAGTTTGATTCATTTATTTTTATGAGAAATATATATCCAATGATATATTAACAATCATTCAACTCTATTTTCAATAAATGTGCGCCCTTTTATACTGGTTTAGATATTGTGAAATGAATAATACACAGATGCTCCGGAGAAATTAATGATTAAGAAAGGAGGGAATTGTTATGAAAAAGAAATTATCATCTATTTTAAGTGTTTTAGCACTCTCTATTATGTTTTTAGGTACATCTGCGCAAGCTGAATACGATGGAAATAATATGAATAGAGTGAATAACACTGATATTTCAACTCGAGTAAATGACAATAATTTAGACAGAGTTAATAATGATGTAAGAACTCGAAATGTAAATACAACAAATGATTTAAATGATAATCGTGATAGAAATAATAATTGGGCTTGGCTTGGTTTATTAGGACTAGCAGGATTATTAGGTCTTAGAAGAAGAGACAAAGAAACACGCTGATTTAGAATGTTTTTAGTAAACAAGTACTTATTTATCAAAAATATATAACGAAAATAAATCGCCTTTTTAAAGGCGATTTATTTTTACTTAAAAAGTAATGTATGTAATTCACACTTCGACGATTAAATTCGTGGAGTTAATCCATACAATATAAATTGAATCGTATTTTCAATTTCTGCTTCATCATTCCATTTTTCTTCAGGCAATAATAAAAATCGTGTTAATAATAAACCTAATACAGCTGATAAAGTAAGACGTAGTACGGAAGATGGTGGTATCTCAATAATTTCCCCTTCTTCTTGAAATTTCACAATCAACTTTTTGAAATGTGAAAACAGTTCTGTTTCTACTAATTGTTGTATTTCATTTTTCAGTTCTGGTTGGAATGGTACTTCTTGAATTAATATTTTTATCATAGGAAAGTGTTTTTGAGCAAATTTAAATCTATTATGAATTACAACCCTTAAAAGTCCTTCGTACGATTCATACTCCGATTTAAATATTTCTTTTGCAAAGGTTTGTACGAAAAATGGTGCAGCGAACTTAGTTAAAGTTGGCATTACGACCGCTAGTAATAAATCTTTTTTCGTCTTATAGTAGCGGAAGATTGTTCCTTCCGCTACACCAGCCCGTTTTGCAATTTCACTTGTTGAAGTTGAAGCGTATCCTTTTTCTCCAAACATATCAACAGCCGCCTCTAATATTCGCATTTGACGTTCATTTCGTTTATCCGTATTAGTTGCAGCTATTAATTCCTCCAGCCAATCCTTCTGCATTTATAAAGCTCCTTTTTGTCATTATTATATTTTGCGATGTTTCTTTAAAGCAAATACATTTCCTACTGCAAATAATATTGAAAAAAGTAATAATACAGTAAGATCTAATGCAATCTCTGTAAACCCTTGATTCCGAATCATCACTTGTCTCATTGCGTCAGCGCCGTATGTGAGTGGAAATACTTTTCCTAACATTTGTAGCCACTTATTCATAGATTCCATTGGAAACAATCCAGAAAAGAAGATTTGTGGCACAATAACAAGCGGTATAAATTGAATCATTTGAAATTCATTATTTGCGTATGCCGATAAAAACGTACCTAATGTTAGTGCAGTTAAAGAGAGCATACATGTAATAAGTAGCGTTAGCCATATGGATCCAGCTACGTATAAATCTAAAATATAAACGGAAAAACTTACGATAATAATGGATTGTATAAAGGCAAAGATTCCAAAACCAATAATATAACCTGCGACTATTTCCCATCTTCTTACTGGGGTGGATAATAACCTTTCTAGCGTACCACTTAAACGTTCTCTTACGAAAGATACACCTGATAATATAAATACAAAGAAAAATGTAAAGAAACCAATTAATACAGGACCAAGCCCATCAAACATCGTAAAGTCTTTAGAGCCATGTAAATAATTTACTTCAGGTTTCATAATTGATACTTCATTGTTCTCTATGCTTTTTTGCAATACTTGAAGTACAGCACGATTTTTTGACGAATCACTACCTTCCAACAGAAGTTTCATTTTTCCATTCTCTATTCGAAGTACTGCATCTACCGTTTGTTTTTCCAACTCAGAAATCGCCTTTTCTTTACTGTATTCATAAATTGATGCTTCTTGATCTTTCATCACTTTTACTATTTGAGCGGGCATATCAACAACAGCAATTTGAGGTATATAGTCTTTCTGTGTAAACACTAGCGATAATAGCCACAGTAATAACATCGGTGCCCCAAACATCATCGCTAACGAACGCTTATCTCGAAAAAATTGGCGAATAATACGAATGATTACACCAGTAACTCTCATGATGGCACCACCTCTTCTAGCAAAAAGACATCTTCAATCCGTCCAGATGACACGCGTTTTTTCAATTCTTCAGTTGTTCCAACCGCAACTAGCTTCCCTTCTCTAATTAATCCTAGACGCTCACAAAATTCAGCTTCATCCATAATGTGCGTCGTTACAATAATCGTTGTGCCTTTCTTTTTAAGGTCATAAAATTTTTCCCAAATCGTTTTTCTAAGAAGCGGATCTATCCCCACTGTAGGCTCATCTAAAATTAATATTTCTGGTTCATGGAGGAGTGCTATTGCTAATGATAAACGTTTTTTCATTCCACCTGAAAATTGTTGTACTTGCTTTTTCATATACTGTGATAATTGTACAAGTTCAAAAACCTCTGCAATTCTTTTCTTTTTACGTTTTCCCTTTAGTCCATACATCGTTGCTATAAAATCTGCATTTTCATATGCTGACAATTCTTCGTATAATGCATCCGCCTGGGCCATATAACCAATTCTTTTCATTTCATTTAAATTAGGCATATTAGTATTATTAACAAGCACTTCACCTTTCGTTGCCTCATTAATACCTGCAATCATTTTAATGAGCGTTGTTTTCCCCGATCCAGAAGGTCCAACAAAACCAAAAATCTCTGCTTTTTCAACTTGCAATGAAAGATTGTGTAACACTTCTTTTTTTCCAAAACTTTTTGATACAGTCCGTAAAATAATGGAAAGTTGTTGCACGTTTCATCCTCCTTTTTCAATAAAATGAGTGAGTACTCACTTTTATTTTACCCTTGCTTAATTATATGTCAAACTTCATTGATTAGTATGTATGTTCAATCAACGATATGAAACAATGAAACAGAGTCGACATTAGCATTTCATTTCCTAAAGTCGACTCTGTTTCATTTAAACTATAAATTTCACTTTACGTTTTTAAATTCATATACTTCCGAATTCTAGCAACATCTAAAGAATATTCAATAACTAATTGCTGTAACGGTAAAATAACTGTGTCAGGATATAAATGTGCATATTGTAATGTTTCTGCATATTTTTCTAACCTTTTTTCTAAATACTTTATTATTTGATCAGGATGACTTACTAATAAACATTTACAATAATAATGTATTTGTTCCTCAATCGCCGTGTATTCTTCAATTTCATATTCTTTATGCATGTGTACACCCCTTTAAGTTTTTTACATGAATTACTTATCACAATTTTCACTCGACAAATTTTAAGTTTTTTGATTATTTACACTATAACAAACACTCAGGGTCAAATTTTGTTACTTTATGTAACGTAGAAAATTTTTAACAAAATTGTAATGTTAACTCCTGCAAAATACATAAAACACCTTTACTCATTATTGTATAAAAAAATCGTACAACTTAATTTAGCTGCACGACTACAATTTCTGGCCTGTTCAAAATTCTTTGCGGAATGATACTATTTCCTAATCCTCTACTCACTACCATTGATGTATTTTGTTCTATATATAAACCCGCTGTATATTTAGGTAAAACACCTTGATTTGGCGCGACTAATCCTCCGATAAATGGCAATCTAACTTGCCCTCCATGAGCATGTCCCGATAAAACCAAATCCAATCTCTCATTCGTATATTCCTTTATAAATTCAGGCCTATGGGATAATAATACATTATATCTATCTGGCTGCATTTCAATTTTCGTTTTTTTAATTTCATCTATTATAATATTTCCTTCATCACCGTTTCCAGTAACAAACTCTGGATCATCAATACCTAGCAAGTTTATTTCTTGCTCACCCTTTCGAATGCCCACATGTTCATTCCTTAAAACATTGACATCATATTTCTTCAACTCTTTTTCTAAATTGTTATACTTTCCAGACCATTGTTCATGGTTTCCTGTCACAAAATATACAGGATACTTCTTTACAATTTCTCGTATTAATTGCATACTAACTTCTGCATCATATGATTTACTGTCAATTAAATCACCAGTAATCGCAATAATATCTGGATCTATGCTTTTAATTTTTTGAATTAACACATCTTGATTATCGCCAAATTGTTTATTGTGTAAGTCTGAAATTTGTAGAATTTTATACCCTTTAAAAGAGGAGGGTATTTTACTAGAGGTTATTTTAACCTCAGTTATACTTATTAAATTGTTCTGTAAATATAAAAAGATTGTAAAACCTACTACTATACAAATAATCATTACGATTCTATTAATCTTTTTTTTCATATTTTCTCCTTTATATTCTCATCAAACACTTCTATATGCTAACTGAATTATATTATACTTTCTTGAAATTTGTTTAAATTAATAAAATAATACAGTACATAGAATTTCATATGAGATACGTCATATATATTCGTTATATTTTTACTTTTACCTTTTTAATAATAAGAACACAAAAACGACTCTTATCACACGAAAAGAGTCGTTTTCTAACTTTATACTTTTAATACTTTTATGTTAAAAATGCGAAAACTAAAATACTATTACCTAAGAGCCTTAACTATAACTTCAGTTGCCTCTGCAATGAGTTGATTATCATAGGTAGCCTCTTTCTCATCTTTACTAGATAAAATTGCGATGATAACTGGTGCTCTATTTGGAGGCCAAACGATAGCAATATCATTTCTTGTCCCGTAACTGCCAGCACCTGATTTATCTCCAACTACCCAGTCAGTTGGTACGCCTGCACGAATAAGTTTGTCCCCTGTAGCATTTCCTTTCATCCACTCTGTAAGAATGTTACGTTTTTCAGCTGGAAGTGCATTTCCGACCGTAAAAGCTTTAAGATTCGTAGCAATTGCTTTCGCTGTACTAGTGTCACGAATGTCTCCTGGAATAGCTTCGTTTAATTCTGTTTCAAAGCGATCAGACATAGTAATCCGATCCCCCATCTGCCTAAGCGCTTTTTCATATCCTTTAGGTCCGCCTATTTTATTAAATAAAATGTTCCCTGCAGTATTATCACTTGAACGAACAGCAGCCTCAGCAATTTCTCCTAGTTTCATTCCAGTATCTACATGTTTCTCTGTAACAGGTGAATAATCCACTAAGTCTTCTTTCGTAAATGTAATCACTTCATTTAATGTATCAATTGAGTTTTGCTGTAGTAATACTCCTGCCGCTAAAGCCTTGTAGGTTGATGCGAAGGCAAATCTTTCATTAGATCGATAAGAGATTGTTTGATTTGTACCAGTATCAATCGCATATACACCTAATCGAGCATCAAATTTCTTCTCAAGTTGAGAGAACTCTTTATGCGTCGCCTGATTTTTATGTTTCACATGTCCAGTCTTTTCTTTCGCTTCAACTTGCAGTGCCCCTCCTGTAAAAGCTTCTAGGCTTGTAAGACTTAAACCTAATATACCAACGCATATTCCTATTTTTAGCATCCTCTTATTTTTCAAAACCATCATTCCTTCCAAATTTTTAGCACCTTTTTATACGTACACATAATAGACAATCATCGAACCAAACTTGTTCCATAAACTGAAAAAATTTATAGCTAGTATGAGAGTTATTAACAAAATAAGAGATAGTAGCTATGATCGCCGCTATCTCTTATTTCACATTTCATTTTTTTACTTATAAATGGCTTTATATGAACAGGGTCTCTTCCCTGAGAAAAGTACTCTAATTTTGCTTAGAGCTACTTGTACTAGTAGCTTCACCATGTATACGTTGCTGTTTTAAATCAAAGTATACATCTAAAATTTCCTTTCCAATTATAGAATTAATTCCATTTTTATCATCATGGAGCCATGGAACTACTACGGAAAATGCTACTTCTGGATTATCATATGGAGCATATCCAACTAACGTTAAGTTATAGCATTCCATACGTTCTCCTTTTGCATTTCTGCCAATTGGGTCATCTCCACCATATACAGTTTGGGCTGTTCCTGTCTTTCCTGCTGGTTTATATGGCGCATTTTTGAAATACTTCACGCCAGTTCCATCACCTTCTTGAAATACCCATCTAAACCCTTCTTTTATCCGATCGATATGTTCTTTCTTCATATCAATTCGATTTAATACGACAGGCTCTATGGAACGTATAACATTACCAACCTCTTCTTTTATTGATTGTTCTCGTATTTCTTGTACAATTTGAGGTTGCATTCTATAACCGCCATTCGCAATCGTTGAAATATATTGCGCTAATTGCAACGGCGTATACGTATCATACTGACCGATAGAAAAATCTAGTAAAAACCCAGGTTGACTATCTACTTTTCTCGTTTGTCCAATTATTTCATTCGGTAAATCAATACCTGTTGGGACGCCTAAACCAAATTGCTTGAAATAATAGCGCATCGTATCAAATGCTCCTTGTTTAATATCCAATGAGCCATTTGGTACGTAATTAACTCCCGCAATTTTTAAAGCTGTCTGGAACATGTATACATTCGAAGATACTTGTAAAGCCCGTAAATCATTAATATTACCAAATCCGGATACATTCCACGATTTCTTAGCTTGTGTACCTTTAAATTTCATCGGCGCGTCATAAAATTGATCCCCTGGATGTATTGCCCCTGTCTCATATCCAGTTAATAAAGTAGCACCTTTTACAGCTGACCCTAGCTCATACGAAGTTGTCATGTTACCTAATGCCAAATCCTCAACCTCTATTTTCCCTTCTTTTTCTACAATCTTTTTGCCTGCCATAGATAAAATTTGTCCGTTATTTGGATTCGTCATGACAACAAAAGCTCGATCGAGCAGTGGCTCTGAACGCTTAAAAGCTCTCAAGTTTTTCTCTATACTTTCTTCCACTTTCTTTTGTAATTCCATATCAATCGTTAATGTTAAACTATTACCACTTTTTCCTTTAGAGATTATTTCTGTGCTAACAATGTTTCCTGATTTGTCAGTAATATTTTTCACTTCTTCTTTTGTGCCGTGTAATACATCTTCATATCGTTGTTCAATATAACTTTTTCCGACACGATCATTACGGTTATATCCACGTACTAAATAAGAATCTAAATTTTCTTTCGGTAATCCTTCTTCACTACTCGTAATATTTCCTAATACAGAACGAAATAAATTACCGTTTACATAATTACGTTCCCAATCAACAGTTGCATCTACTCCTGGAAAATTCCCAAGATTTTCGCTTATCCGCGCATACTCTTCATCTGTTACATCTTTTTTAATAATTTGTGGTGTTAATTGATAACCTGAACTCATTTTACTTTTAATAGCTAACACCTTTAAATCTTGTGCTGTTAATTCTGCTAATTCTACCTCTGTAACGCGACCTCGTCTTAAGTCTTCTATTTTTTTATCTAACTCTTTCCCCTCTATACCCTTTTCCTTAAACTTTTCTATATCTTTCTTAGTAATCTTTGTTTCCGCACGTTTCGAATTCAACTGCATCCAAAAATCTTTTTTATCGATATCTGTTAATTTATTTATATCTTGTTCAGGCATTTCAAGTACTTTCGCCAAGTCTTTTGCTGCTTTTAAAATATCTTCACTCGTAATTCCCTTCACCCTTGTATACGTAATTGTGCGAAGAGATTTATTATTAACAACTGTGTTCCCTTCTCGATCTAAAATTTGCCCACGTGGAACTGGAATACTAGTTATTGCATTTTGACTACTTTCCACTTGATTCTTATAAGCCTCTCCCTCAACGATTTGTACTTTTGCTAGTTGCATAATAATAGCTGAGAATAGTACAAATATGCAAAGGAACATTATATTTAATCGAATAGATATATATGTCTTCTGCTTCTTGCCTTTTTGTTCTTTCATAAATCCTCCATTTAATCCTTTCAGGAATTGCTACAAATACCAAAAGCATTCCTTATATATTAGACACCGATAATCGGTTATAAATATCGCCTCAATTTTTTGCTTAACCCTTGTAAGCATCCATTCCTTTTCGTTTAGCTACAGAATTAATACCTCTCCCTTCTTGTTTTCTCTCTATTTTTTTGCCACTTGCATTAGAAGTGCTAAACTGTATAATGACTCTTATTAAACTTACATATAAACTTGCTAGTAAATTTTCATGCTAATTATTCCTTTCATCATGCTGTAATACTTAATAGACAACCTAAACAAGAAAGTTGTTCCACATTTACAAAAAAAATAATTAAATATAAGATGAAATAGGCTACATAAGGGAGGGTTATATGTTACATATAAAAAGATGGAGATTTTTTGCGGTTTTTTCTATCGTAGGTTTGATTTTACTAATTTTATTAAAAATCAACTTCATTTCAATTACTATCGCAACTTCTTCAGCTGAAAGAGGAAAGATTTTTGATCAAAATGGTGTAATACTAGCTACAAATAAGAAAGTTAAGTCTCTATATTGCACTTCTAATGACGAAAAGCTATCGAAACAAGATACATCAAACACATTAGCTTTTTTTAATCAATTTTCAAGCGAATTTCAACATGATATTTCTACAGAGAACATAAAATCTCAATTACAACAATCTTGTAAAAAGCAGACTATGAATGATATACCGTTATACTCTGATATAACTGAGAATGAACTTGCATTCATAAACAAAAACAAACCCAATAATGTAATAATTAAAGATGAATGGATTCGATATTATCCTAAACACAAAATTGGTTCACAAGTAATTGGTTATGTAGAAAATGACCTTAATTCAAAGCATATGGCTGTTGGAAAAAGCGGGATTGAGCTGCAATATGAAAATGATTTAAAAGGAAAACCAGGTAAAACTCTTATTTTTAAATTGAAAAATAAAAAGTTCTTATGGAACATTCAAAAAGTACAAAATGGTAAAGATGTACGGCTAGCTTTAGACTCTGAGTTGCAGCAAAAGGCAGAAGAAGCATTAAGATCTCAAATTAAGAAAACACCTGATGCTAAAGCTGGTTATGCTGTAGTGAGCGATGCAAAAACTGGCGCGATTTTAACTATGGCCAACTCGGTAGTTTTTGATCCAAATATATTAAATACACATGTATCTTCTAGAAAAGAAAACATTAAATCACTTTCGCAAAATAAAGCAATTCAAAAATTAAAGTATGGTGAATCTTATGTAAATATGGCTTCTACTATAAAACCACTTACTATTTTAATTGGATTAAACGAAAAGCTTTTTCAACCTGAAGACACTTATTTAGATAAAGGTACTTTTCAGTATGATAATCAAAATAACATTACGAATGCACCTGGAACGCCAACAGGCGAGATTACACCGAGGCAGGCTATCATTAATTCATCTAACACATTTATGACAGCAAAAGTAGCTCTGCCCTTATTCAACCAAAATAATGGGAATATAGAAAAAGTGTCACATATATGGACAGATTATTTAATGCAATTCGGCCTACGTTCTAAAACCGGGATTGACTTACCCTTTGAAGAAGACGGACAATATGAATTTCATCCATCTAATAAATTTGAAAATGGGATTTCAGCTTTATTAAATGCCTCTTGGGGAGGAAATGAAGTGCATACTCCTCTTCAACTCGCTCAATATGCAGCAACTTTGGCAAGTAAAGGTGATAAATATAAACCTCAAATCGTAAGTGCGATTATTGGTCAAGATGGTAAGGAAACAAAAAAGTTTAAACCAATTTTAGAAAGTTCAAATCGTTACCCGATGAATTTTTGGAGTGTCGTGCAAGGTGGAATGAGTCAAAATATAGAGGAGATCAAAAAGTTACCCTTTAACGTCGCAGGTAAAACAGGTATTACAGGTTTTCCAAATGAGCAAGAAAGAATGATAAATCATTCTCTTTTCATTGCATATGCTCCTACTGAAGATCCACAAATTGCCGTTTCTGTCGTTATTCCTGGTAGTAATTCTGAAAAAAACATTGCCGCTCTCGTTACATCAGAAATTTTAGAGTACTGGGATACTCTTCAAAAAGAGAATAAAAACAAAGAGGAAGGTTCATTAAAGTGAACCTTCCTCTTTTACCATATAGAATCTACATTTATTATTTTCCATATACCTTCATTATTCTTTTCGAACATAAATGAATATTTAATATCAGTTAAAATGTACTCTTTCTGTACATATCCAGTATTACCATCAATTGTCGAAATTTTTATATATCCATCATTATTTACTTTTTCTGGAATCCAAGCTTTTACCATTTCATTAGATACTTCATATAAAACTTGTGATTCTCGCTTTGGTTCAGCTAAAATTTTCGTTTTATTTCCAGTAACAGTTGCATATATAAAATGCGCTTGCTTTGGTTGGTTACTTTCCGTCAATCCACTTGGTACTTTATATACTTGCTTTGTATCATTTGCAAACTCTCCCCCCATTGTAAGGGCGACTTGCAACTCATGAAAAATATCTTCATCAAACTGCAGTTCATCCTTCTTATAACTCTTCCCTTTAAATAGAACTTCATCATTTAACGCTTTATACAAGTCATTTTCATTTTTCGAGTTTATACTTTGATATAGTTCATTCATAAATTGTTTTAGTGATGGATCTTGAGCAGACTCATCTTTTGTTTTAGGCTTAATTTGAGTACTACTTTGTACCGGTGATTTATTATCATCAAGCCAAGGTTGTTGAACAATGAAAAATAACATTGTACAAACCAAAACAACTACAATAGGTAATACTTTTTTACGAAATGGTCTTTTATGTTTTACAAAATCCACTTCATTATTTTCATATATAGACTGCTTTATTTTAGAAATAAATTCTTCTTCATCTTTACGATTCTCCATTGGCCCTTTTTTTATTTTTCTATACCAGTCAGGATTTTGTTTATTGTTCATCACTACTACCCTCCCCTATTAATTTTGAAACCTTACTTCTCGCTCTACTTAATCTCGATTTTACAGTTCCAATGGATACTCCTAATGTTTCAGCCATTTCTTCATAAGATAATTCATATTTTGCGTCCAATATAATTATTTCACGGTGCTTTTTAGGTAGTTCTAATACAACCTTCCACACATCATTCATTTCTTCTTGCTTAAAAAATTCTTGTTCTGCTGACAGGGATTGCTTATCATCACTAAAAAATCCTATTAAAGATATCCTTTTAAAATAGGAGGATTTCAAATAGTTTATTGCCGTATTTCTTGTGATTTTTAATATCCACGTTTTAATAGATGACTCCTTTCGAAATGAATTCCAATTTTTAAACACCTTTATAAATACATCTTGCGTGATATCATCTGATAAGTGTGGATCTTTCGTAATAATAAATGAATAATTCCATACATCTTGCCAATAGTCTTTTATAACATAGTCCAGCTCATCATGATTACACTTTTCAATAAACGTCTGTTCCATTTCCACACCTCAAACTTATTTGAATAAACATAAAACTGCCCTCACTTTTATTATGGTTTCAATATATAGACAAGATACAAGTTTCATTTGTTCCATTGTTTATCTTTTTTCAGGCAGTATAATACTACTAAAAAACAAGTAAAGCATACAATGATAAAAATCCACTCATAAAAATCTGTTTTTTTGAATTTAACGTAAAACTCCACTTGTCCATTTCAATTTGCTATCCCCTTCTATTTACCATTAGCAATGCCAACTTTTCTAGAATCACAGCAAAAAAGCATTCTCGATTAGAAAGAATGCTTTTTTGAAATTTAATTGTTCTATATTTTTCCCAATTTATATCTTTGAGTTAAGCAAACATGTAATAAATTTAGTGAAAAAATTCACCTTATAATTAAGTATTATTTCTGAAATACATGTTTTACTTTTTCACCTGGAACATTACTTCCTCCTCTTCCTTTTACATCTTCAATCATCATTGTAACAATCATGTCTGGTGCATTTGCATCGAAAGCTGCGAACCATCCCAGTTCTTTTCCGTCTGCTTCTTTCGACTCTTTCAGTTCTGCTGTACCAGTTTTACCAGCAAGCGTTACACCATCAACCTTTGCAATTCTCCCTGCGCCATCAGGGTCATTAATGACTTTGATTAATGCACTCTTTAATATTTCTTGATTCTTTTTAGAAATCACATTTTCTTTCCAATTCCCCGCTACTTTTGCTTCTTTTAAAAGATGTGGCGACGGAATATTCCCTTCATTCACAATCGGTGCATATGTTAATGCTAAATGAAGTGGCGTCATTAATACTTGTCCTTGTCCATAGCCCGTGTCTGCTAGTTGAATATCATTTTTTATCCCATCTTTTGCAATGATTGAAATAGGAAATTCGTATTCGATTGGTAATTTTTCATGAAATCCGTACTTTTTAAATTCATTTATATACTGATCTTTTCCCATTTTCAAAGCTTGTTGAGCAAAATAAATATTATCAGAGTACTTCATTGCCTTATCAAAATCAATTGGACTTGCATCCTTTACACGCGTTACATAGTAATTTCCCCAAGATGAATCTTTTGTCCACTTCAATCCTTGAATTTTAAATTCTTCCTTCGGATTTATTGTGTTTGTTTCCAAACCAATTGCACCTGTAATCGTTTTAAATACGGAACCTGGTACAAATGCTTGTGTGAAGCGATTCATCATTGGTAGTTTCGAGTCGTTACTCCATGCTTCTCGTTGGGCTTTCGATGCTCCTCTAACTATTATATTTGGATTATAAGCAGGGCTACTTACAAGTGCGATTGTTTCACCTGTTTTAGGATTGACCGCTGCACTAGATCCTGCTTCAGTTTTCATCTCATTAAAGATTTTTTCTTGAATTGCAGCATCAATTGTTAACGTAACATTTTCTCCTTCTTTTGCTTCTTTTTTTGTTACGTTTTTAATCTCTTTCCCATTCTCATCTTCTATAAATACGCGTCCACCCTTTTCACCACGCAATTTATTTTCTAACACTTTCTCTAAACCGGTCTTACCTACTAAATCATCTGCTTGATAACCTTGTTTTTGAAGTGATTTTAACTCCTCCGCATTCACCTTTCCTATATATCCAGTTAAGTGTGCCGCTGCTTCACCTAATGGATACGTACGAATATTTACTGGGCGAGATGAAACTCCTTCTAATTCAATATAATCATTCTGTCTAGTTCCCTCTTTTAAAACGCCAATTGGTACAAAGGAGTCTGGTTTTATCCATTTCGCTGTGAGCTTTTGTTCGACCTCTTCTATAGACATATCAAGTAATTGCGCTACTATTCCTTTCGTTTGCGCTGCTGCTTCGCCTAGTTTCTCTGGAATAATTCCAACCTCAGTTGCTTTACCATTCGTTGCAAGCCCTTTTCCATTTCGATCATATATTTCTCCTCGTTTTCCTTGCTCTATTTGCATACGTACTTTGTAATCTTTTTTCATTCCTGGGAAAATGAAGTCCGGTGTCCAATCTATTTTCCAAGATTCTTTATCTTTCACAAGTTTTGCTTCGTGGATGAATGAAACTGATCCTACATCCGTATCCATTTTAACTTCAAAAAGAAAAAGCTCTTTATCTTTCGTATTCTCTCCTTTCATTTTAACTTTTAAATTCTTAGCTCCAATCCCCTCATAGATTTTTTGATATTTTTCTGTGAATTCTTTTTTAGAAATCGATTTTTTGGCATGATCTGATAAATGATCATACATATTTGCAAATTTTCTATCATTCCATAAGTTGATATATTCTTCAAATGCTTGTTTTGGCGGTTCGTTTTTATTACATCCTACCAACATAACTGCGAAACAAACGAAAAGCAGCATCCATAATTTTTTCAATTCAATCTTCTCCCTTAGTTAAAAATGATGATTCCTTTCTTAATTAATTTATTTAATAAAAAATGTTTAACGCTTAATAGACAGTGTAAGTAAGGACATTGTTCCATATTTACAAAAAATTAATTTACGCTTAAGTTGCATTGGAAGAAGGAGGTTTGTAAGCTTCTTACAAACTTAAGGAGCTCCTATATTTAGCAAACGTTATCATTATTAGTGGTGTTTTAAAACATACATTTAAAATACCTTTTAGTTCGTTTTCAAAGAAGTTTGGTTGTTGCAAATTAATTATGAATATCTAATCCAATTAGAAGAATACAATAATCAATTATCCAAAGTTAATTTCATACAAAAGCTAATAACGAGCATTAAAAAACTTTGCCTACTCTTTTAACATGGAAACATAATCTATTTATCAGAAGTCAATAATGAATAACAGGCGCTCCTAACCAGCAAAAAAATAGACCTAATTGGAATTCATCAGAAATTAATAGATACATAAAAAACGCCATACTTTCTGTAAATTTCTACAAAAAGAATAGCGTTTTCTTATTTTACCTTTCTATATATGCTATACCGTGAGCTCCTTGATTTACAGAAGGATCTGCATTTCGATCTCCTGGATCAACTTCAATGGTATGAACATTCTTGTAATTAACTAAATCTAATACACTTATTGTCCCTGATCTAAGGTTAGAAACATATCCAACCGTTCCGTCCGTAGAAGAACGCATTGTAATTGGGAGTAAATCTACTTCTATTGTACCTAACATATTTAACGATTCTCCATCAAGAATAGAAACATACCCTGGTGCTGGAGAAAACATACTTCTTGTTCTCTCTCCATTCTTATTCTGAAAACGCGTATGTCCTACCAATACTTTCCCATCATTCGTTACATGAACCGGAGTAATTAAATCTGAAAATGATTTTGTCTTTATAATTTTATCGGTTTCTGTATTAATGATGCTAAGTGTAGGTTGCTCCTCTTTGTAGTCTCCAAGTAAACATGGTGAAGGGATATAAACTCGATTACCTTTAGGAGAAATAGCTAGTTCTTCACTACCATAGGGCATAGATACTTTTCCAATTAACTCCTTATTATGTGTATCTAAAACCGATATAAAGGGCGCCTCTTTATTAGAGGAATATCCTTTTGTACCATCTGATTCGTCACAAACCAATGTGGACCTGTTGCTTCTGTAGAGATTCTATCTAGCACTTTTCTTGTGTTAAGATTAATAATTAAAATTCCTCCTTCACCAGATTCAACACTTACATACAATAAGTCTTTTTTCATTATAAACTAAACCATGTGGTGCAAATTCCGGCGAAATATCAATGATATCAATTACTTTAAATTGATCAATATCGATAACTAAAATTTCATGGCTTTTTTCCGGATTATTTCTATAAAAACCTGAGCGATAAGTAATACTTACATATAACAATTGACGCTTAGAATCGAAACATAATTCATGAGGTTCTGTAACTGGAGAATCTATAACCCCTATTCTTTCAAAATTTTTCGTATTGAAGAAATGAATTTGATTACCGCTGGAGCTAACGACGGCCAAAATAGGATTATTTTCTTTAGAACTATTCATTAATTAAACCCTCCTTGTTATTTGTTCCAAATTTCTTAAGTTCCATAGAAATCAGTATATTTAAGTAATTTGTATTATTACTAAGACAAGTTGTAAACAATTTTCACCTCCTTCTAATTAAATTAGCTTAACTTATAATAAGTTAGACTAACTTTTATTCTGTAAAAATACGTTGAATTTAATAATCCAACGTATTTATCTACCTTCTCCAACTTTATCTTTTATACTTACATGTATTTTATTTAATAACTTTACTTCTCAATTAATGATGCACAAGAAGCACAGAAAGCAAGTAATTAGCGACATACCATTTCTTTGTCTCGTGCATTATCAGATACTCATAACATAAATAAACCAAGCTTAGCTGCCATTTAATTAGTTTCCCTTCGTTACCGTTTTTTTAAATTCATTCTGCGTACAGCTCTATTCTTTGAGGAATCGCCCTATAGATTAACAAATTTGCTTCAGATTCTTGTTTTTTATTGAACTATTCCTGTGTTGAAAATCCAACTATAATTAGTTAGCTTAACTAACTATAATTATAAATACATCCACGTTTTATCGCAAGAGTTTTAAGAATCTTCGAATAAATGAATAGAGAGATAGAATTATTTTCATCATAAGATACATGATCTTAAGTTAATAGTAATGCATAACGAGATTTTCGTACGTTAAGAAAAAACTTGCTCCATATGTAGTAAAGTTTTTTAATTGTTTACTTCTCGCTCAGCTATCAGCTTTTTTTAACTAACACTTTAATTGTTTTAACAGCCTTTTGTTTAATTCCCACAAAGCTGTTTTGTTACTACCTCATTTCAAGAATCTCTTAATCCAATTTAATAAAGTGAAAATTTAATCAGCCCTCACCAATCGGGCTGCCCGGCAAATAGCCGGATAAACAATAATTTCAGTTGGTAGCAGGTTTGCTAAATCAGGAAATTGAGACGTATTCTACCATTACTTCTTTTGGAATCATACTCCCTCCTGTTCTTAATACAATATCCCTGTAAAAGCAGGCTCTACGTATTCTCCTAAATTATCAAAATCAACAATATCTAACACAACATCACGGAGTTTGCTCGCGACTTTGACATTGCCATCCACTACAAAAATCGCAATTCGTTTTTCTTCCATCTGTTTCATCCTTTCTACACCCTAGTTTTACAAAATAAGAAGTCATCCAAAATATTTATTACTTCCTGTTATCTCCTCACTACTGTTCTATGCATTATGTATATAAATTTTAATTGCCTACTAAAAAAATAACGTATTTGCAGGATGTATAAAAATTATACAAAAGGTAATAATTCATCGTTTACCCAACAATAGATAATATAGATAAAGAAAAGATACTAGAGAATATCACAGTAGAGTAATCTCTAGTATCTTTTCATAGTATTTTAGCGGCTATGCAATACGGAGGGATAAAAAAAGGACCTCTTACGGAAAGATAAGAGGTCATCAAGAAGATAAAAATGTTGTATTTGAAACACGCGAGTTTCTAATTTACATTATAACACAATATATTTATATATTCAATATATACATTTAAAATAGGGAATGTATGTTCAAAAGCACATGGAATATTAATTTGGAACAGTATGTTTTATTCTTTTAACCTATTTCTTCTACAATGCCGTAATTGTAACAATGGATGGTCTCCTCTATATACTGATGAGCAATTGTAGCAAGTTTTTCTAAATTCTCTTCCGTTACCTCATGAATAAACAGAACAAAATTACTGTCGGATTCGGAGTCTGTTGAAATGGAACCATCGATCCGTTATGAAATGTTGAGCTTGCATCTCCTAGATTCCATGTAAATATTCGCTAATTCCAATCCCCTTTCGTGTCTATTTTATGTTTAATATAGTCTCGTACCGTACAAACGGGAAATGTTGTTAATTTGAAAAGAGAGAGGAATAAAATTTCTTTATCGCCTCTGTTCTTTCTTCTGTATGATAGAAAAAACGGAGAAAGGTAGAATTTTATCTATTCTCATAATTTGTTGGAAAATTCTAATTTGATTAAATTAAAAGAAAATGATATATTGATTTTATAATAACAATCCAATTAATGGATGACAACCTAATACCTGTAAGTAGACTATGAAAATGTCAGATAAACGGGAGGAATTTAATATGAAAAAATTATGTTCATTTGCTTTAATTGGTGCCTTAACCTTTTCGGGTTTTATCGTTTTAGACAGTACGCTACCTGATAAAGCGCGCGCTGAAGTAAATACGATTAAGCAAGCTTCAGCTGTTGTGGATGATTGGCCATGGCAAACGTATTTCTTATTGCATCACAATGCGGACTATATACAAGAATTAGCCCCTGGTAGGTTAAAACAAGGTGGTATGTTTGATACGACAGTATATATAGGCGGAAAAGATGTGGTTGTTGTAAAGATTTATAGATTGAACGGAGAAGGTGAATTGCAGCGCTACAAAACCATTTCTGCAGGTGAGGCTGGGCACCACTACTATTCTAGGTTCACAACACCTATTACAACAGTTTACACACCAGGTACATATGTAGCAGTACTGAAGATAGACACTTCATATTATTATGGTGGCTCCTTCCAAATTACAAAGTAAAACATATAGGTATATTTGTCTGAAACGCACTGGGTTACGGTGCGTTTTTGTTATCTAACGAATAAATGATCACGCGGGAATTCAAAGCATATTATCGAAACGGAGCTGAATGTGATGAAAATTGTAACAGTTAGTGCGGATGCAACAGTCCATGTTGGTATTTTAAAAGGGATGACAGGAAGTGTTACTAGTTATGATGCGGATACTGGGATGGCCGAAATCTAATTGGATCCATTTACAACGGTTATAATTAGGTCTGTATTTCTAACGCAATAAGGTTTGTATAGGATTCTTTAGAAAATTAATATTTGATTTTTATAGTGACTCAATACATTCTATGATTAAAACTGAGTTACATATTTTAAAATCATCACCAGGAGAATCTGCAAATTTACGGGTTCTTATTTAAAACATAATGCCAGAAAAGCTGAGGTGAATAAAGTGCAAAGTTTAAAATCTTTAAAACGTGACGTATACATTTTTCTTCCATTGTCTATTTATTTTTCCTCCATTTTTATTTCATTCTATATTATAGAGAATACATTCAACTTGCTAAGTTTTTTACCAGCACTTGGAACCCTGTATGTCTGGGTAACTAGTGTGATAGACATTAAAAATAAAAATTACAAAATAAAATAAAAAAGCAACTGAACTAGATGCTTTGCTCTTAATGTTATAGAATATTGACGCCCATGACCATACAGCTACCAAAAACAATACATACCAAACCTAAAAATATTAAAAACCCTGGCAAATCAATATGCTCGAGTAGCGCGCATATTAATAATAAAAAGGGATAGACTAGAATTTCAATCCAGGTAACGCCCCCTGCTTTCTTTATTTCTCGGTATGATACTATGCTGACAAGTAAAATGCCTAATACAATTAGCCCTATCCCTAACATCATCCATCCATTCACCCTTTTTAGAATTTTAAAATTTAGCTCTTCACTTTCATATACTGCTCTTTTACACGCACCAGTAAGTCCCTCAGTTTCTTCTCTACAGGATGTTCTTGATTTTCTGGTACTTCTCTCCCGTATGATGAGAAGCTTTGTGAGCATGCACTAGGTGTGACTTCCAATTTCGCGTATGAGAAAGTATGCTCATTTTCTTCACCGATGTTTTCAGTAGTGCTTCCATTTGAACCAACGCGTATGCAGCTTTCGTCAAGTTTGGTGCGCTTTCCTTCCTTGTTAACCGTGTAATAGGTATCGTTGACTTCCCCATATTTCATATTAGGTGTTGATGTTACTGCGGTCCCGTCTGCAGAAAAAGTAACAACACGAAACCCATCTTCTTCTGGCAACAACTCAGCTCCTGGAACATTGTATAGAACCAAAAGGTCTCCTTCGTATGCTTCTGGAATGAGATAAATGGTATCTGTAGTGTCTTTTCCGAATCGGATACAACCGCTTAAAAGAATCATACTAAAGATCCCACAATACATTATAACTTTTCTCATAGAGTCTCTCCCGTTATGTGTAAGAATGGTATAGTATGTATTATATTCCCTTGGATAGAATAAGTTTCTAGTTTGAAGACGATTTTACTATTGTTATATAAAATATTTATGTCAGTGGATGATTAGCACGAAGAGAAATGGAGTGAATTGATGAGCAGACGTTTTGCATTAATATATGAAAATAAGATTTTGAGAAAGATAATGATTACCGTAAGCATTATCACACTCGTTTTCATTACAACAGGGTGTGATTCAGTCCAAAATGATGCAAAGGATGTAACGGAGATTCCGCTAAACAGCAAACTAGATTCCCTTATTTCAGAAAGTATCATTACCTGGAATCAAGACAAATTAAATCATACAAAAAAACAATTTGAGACGCATGTAATCTATGGAACTGAGATGAAGGATGAAAAAATGTATGTCTACCTCCATTCCCTCATGCAAGGATATAACCGCGAAACACAGACAGTTCCTCAAGCAGGACATTTACTTCCAGTCCGTGTGACAGTCACAAAAAATGGCGATGATTACATCATTGAAGATTACCGTGAACCAGGAAATGGTGCTGAAAATGAACCTACTTTGCGCAACATGTTCCCGAATAAGTATGCGGATCAAGCACTTGCTATATCAAATAAAACGATTCAATCATTAGAATCTCGTATGCAAGAATATGTTTCTAAGTGGTTGGAAGATACAAGTAATAAGAGACAAGATAGATAACAAATATAAGTATGAACAACCTCTCTTGATATATGAGATGCTCGTTTAGTAACTTGTAACATCCCATCAGTAGAAACAGTAACTTCTTGTGTTGTGTTTTTTACTTCTCCAATTAATTTTTGCAAGTTATCCAGCATACTATTAAAAGACTTCACAATGCTCCCCTTTATTAAGGCCCCAAAATCCTAGTATAGATAATATGATACAAGAGACACTTGCTATAACTACCATTACGTTTAGTGTTGTGCCAATTTTACTGTTTTTTAAAAACGACAATTAAATTCATTCAATATTTATATAACAATTAAGTAATTTATTGTATAAAAATAAAAGATATTTAATTATTTATATACAATAAAAACCCTATACTTACATTTAAATAATAAAAAATAAATAAAGAGCGTGTTGGTATATATTTAGATCAACGCGCTCTTACATATATTTAAACCCTATATCAATTTCTTATTCCATTCATTTAACTCATAAATACTTTTATATCCGGCTATCATGCCAGAAGTTTATTGGAAAATGATTGTTCTCATCATAAGCTTCAAATTCATACCCTTTTTCTTTTAATCCTTTTATAATTGCTGGAACAGCCGCAACAGATTGTGGATGAATATCGTGCATTAAAACAATTTCCTTTGAAGACGTCGCACCTGCTAAGACATTTTGAACAATTTTTGCGGCCGCTACATCCACAGGTAGTTTATTATATTTCCAATCTAGAGAGTCAATTGTCCAATCCCATACTTTTAAATTATTTCCGACCACTTCATTTCGAAGTGATTCATTTAATCCAGGCATTGATCCATATGGTGGGCGTGTTAATTTCGGGGAGTTTCCAATAACATTTCTAATTAAAGATTGATCCTCTTTCATTTCCTTAACATATTCCTGATTGGTGTATAACTTTTTAAAATTATGTGTCATACTATGCATACCCACATAATGGTTCTCTACATGCTCTCGTTTCACTAAATCTGGGAACCTTTTCACATTATCGCCAATTAAAAAGAATGTTGCTTTCACATCATTTTTCTTTAATACATCTAATAGATTAGCTGTATATTTTCCTGGTCCATCATCAAAAGTTAAATATGCAACTTTTCTTTCTTTACCATCAAAACGATTAGGTATCGATTTTTTCAATTCATTTTTAGGTAGACTGCTCACTTGTTGAACACTATTTGCCTCTTTCGCATTTACCAGCTTAGGATTCGTAATAGATTGAAACATGTAATACCCTATTGCTACTAATGTAATAGCCAACAATACACTTATAATTCTTTTTTTCTTAAGCTTAATTTTCATATTATAATCTTCTTTCTATCCTATTATTTCACTTTATGTTGTTTAGTTATATTATCCTATTAGCTTATAAAGTTCTTTAACTTAACCAATGTCAATTTTGGATTACTTATTTTAATAATCTATATAGGTAAAAATTAGTGTCCTGCACTAGCATTCATGCCATTTCCTATGATAGTTAGAACCAAAGGATATAATACTGGTCCTAGGGTAAGGAAAATGTTTAAAATTACAATAAATGTATATAACAGGCTGTAATTTTGACTATTTTGATGTACAAATACTAGGATAACTAATGTTATTATAGTAATGAAATGTAGTAATAACATTATCAACCAATAATACATCATTATAGTAAGATTCGCCTTTCCTAATAGTTGGCATGTTATCCCTATTATTATTCCTAATACTGTAGAATTAAAGGAAATAAACAAAATTCTTTTTAATATTCTAGATAATGTTTTGTGATCCACAGTTTTATTATATAAGCCTATTAAAATGCCCAAAGATAGATATGCCAGTAATAACCCTACCCAATCCCAGATCCAATCTTGACCTCCCATTAAAGTAAACAAAAGCGAAATGACCCCTCCTACTGCAAGAATCGAGGAGATCATAATACTATTTAAAGCTGATTTCATAATATTTTCACTTCCTTAAAAATTTTATAATACAACATTGATGTTTACTCTTAAGTCGTTCTTTATTTATTAGAATTCTTTTCATTCAGAATCTTGTATGGGAATACCATCATATAATCCGGTCATCATACCTAATAGCCTATACGGAGAATGGATAATTTCAGCAAAAAATACATGTACATGATCTTCATACCATAAACATCACCATATCCTACTCCTACTCCATATGGTAGATATACAAATAGAGGATGAGATTCAGCAACTTTTATTTGCATATGTATTATTCAAACGAGAAGCAGCTGCTGACATATGTACATATGATGTTTTAAAATTAACCATACTTTATTATAATTAAGTATATATTAACAATATATTAAGTATAAGTAAATAAAATTAACTAAAATTTAACTTTATTTACTTATTTAAAGGGGATTACATATATGAACAATATTAATGTTGGTCAAAAAATTATGGCATTTAGAAAAGGTGCCGGATTAACCAGTAAACGTTTAGCAGAGTTAGCTGATATAACACCTTCCATGTTAAGTCAAATTGAGAAAGGAATCACAAATCCATCATTACAAACACTAAAATTAATTTCTGTAGCATTAAATATTCCATTGTTTAATTTTTTCTTAGAGGATACCAGTACAGAAGAATTAGTTGTAAGAGCTAACCAAAGAAAAAAAATAACTTTTCCTGAAAGCGGCAATGTTTCGTATGAGCTATTATCTCCTAATTTAGATGGATCACTAGAATTGGCTTTAATGAATCTGTTACCTCAAACTGCTTCATCTATGGAGCCTGTGGCACATAAAGGGGAAGAAATAGCATGTATTATGGAAGGACAAGTAAAACTATATCTAAATGATGAGGTTTTACTTCTCAATACAGGTGATAGTGTTAAAATCCCACCTTATGCAAAGCATAAATGGGAAAACACTTCTTTAAACAAGGTCACTGTTATATTTGGAGTAACTCCACCATCTTTTTAATTTCAAATACTAGCGAAGAAAAGTTAGAGAAAATAATCCTCTAACTTTTCTTGTATACATAACTTTATTTTAAGAAAGTAAAAAAATTGTCTCTCAATTATATGAGATTATAATCTAATCGATTAAAAGTAGTGAAATAGATCTTTTTAATTACATACTTAATTTACTTTTTAATGTCCAGTATTTTTCTCCATTCGCTTCAAAAGAGAATTCTACCCATCCATTTGGATCTTCACGATAAATAAAGATGGTTGTTCCAGAAGTTACTGTACCAACTTTATTCTCCTCGACAGCTACATCTGGTCTACTTTTAATTTTTAAATTAAATGGATAAGGTACCTGATAGTAAGTAGCTGATGATACAACATTTGAGCTTGAACCGTCTGCATACATTTTATATGGAATTTCATTAGATAATGCGTCGACATCTAATGTTTCAGGATTCTTTGGTAATTTTTTTGCATATGTATAGTCTTCTACACGAAACGGTTTAATACGTTCCATAATACCCGCAATTTTCTTAGCCCAACCTTTATCTGATGCATATTTCACGTTCATGCCAGTTAATGTTGGCCCGTTATAATACATACCACTTTCTTCTAAATATCTTTCTCGTACATAATTAGCGTTATAAGCAATGCTATCGCCGTAGCTTGGTAAATATTTCGCATATTTAAACGGATCTCCATCATATGCACGTAGACCGAATAGATTATGTTTTTGATATGCGATTTCTGATTTTCCGTATCCAGATTCTAAAATCGCATGCGCTGCTAAATAATGAGCACTCACGCCATATTGATTTTGCGCATTGATAAAATCTTGCCCATGTCCAACTAAAGGACTATCCGAATGATATTTCGCAATAAAACTATCAATCTCTTGAGCTGTAATTTTCGAAGTCACTGTTAAATTTAAATCTTCATATGAAGTAGCAGTAATAATCTCTTTTTCATCGTTTGAATTTTGTTGTAACATATCTGTTTTTGCAGTAAGTTGAGCAGCTTCAGCACGTGTTATAAATCTATTTGGTTGCCAACCGTTCTCAGTACCATTAGAAATTTTTAAATCTATTAAAATATTGGCATATTTTTCTCCCCAATGCCCTTTTAAATCTTCAAATCTAACCTGCTCGTTATAATTTGGTGTGTTTTGTAGTTTATATGCATTTACTAGCATCGTAGCCATAGCAGCGCGAGTTACTTTTCCGGATGGATTGAAGATTCCATTACCTTCACCTTTAACAATACCAGCTCTTTCAGCAGCAGCAATATAAGGAGTAGCCCAGTGGTTTTGTGAATCTGTAAAAGATGGTTTTGCATTAGGATCAATTTGTATCCCTAAAACTTTTGTCATAATTTTTGTAGCCGAAGCTCTGTCTAATGAGTCATTTGAACCAAAAGTTCCATCTGGATAACCATTCAATACCTGTTTATCAACTAAATAATTAACAGATTTATCAGCCCATACAGGAACATCAGGGAATTTATGAGTATCTGCTAAAATATTAGAAGAATAGGATAATATAGATCCTGCAAGGATACCTGTTGCAATTAATTTGTGCTTCATTAAAATAAACACCTCTACCATTGTATTTATCAAATTGGGATTTTCTATCTTTATATTTACATGTTTGTAATAATAATAAAATCGTATTATCACACATTCAATTTGATGTAACGAGTATAGTTACTTATATACGCAAGTGTCAATGAATGTCTTTTACAAAAATGTATAACATTTACATAATTTTAAATTTACATGATCTTATAATTGACTTATGTATAAATTTTGTAAAGGACCTTTTGATAGATTACTTATTAGCTTACCTGAAGAAATCTCTTTAGTTGTTAATTTGCCAACCTTTCTTGTTTACTATGAATCAATTAAAAAAAGAAGTTTTTTGTTTAAGAGCTACTTTAAAATCTTAAGTTGATGGATGTGTGAACGTACCGCTACTAAAATTCTTGCTTTTAAATCATTATTACTGTATTATGTTTACGTAGCAATATAAGGATTATAGTATGTAAAAAGGAATCAAATCTATAAGTAAGATTTAAATCCTTTTCCAAGTCAAAAAGACTTTGCCAAAATCTAATATAATTTATACTTGTCTTTTTAATATGTATCTAGTAAAAACATATTTTTTATCAATAGAATTCTGTTTTCAATATAAATTGAAACTTTTAAATAGAAGTTTATTTAATTTCAATGATAGGAATTATTGTTCTAAACAAGGAACCATACAAAGTGATCTGAAAAACCTGATAGATATTGTATGTAGTTTGCTCATCTCCAGGTACTACAATAAAAGAGCCTTACCTCTCTAGGTAAGACTCTACTAGTTTCGTTGTATAATATTTACATGATAACTAAGAAACAGAAAGCATATAACACCAAATAACAGCACCCTATTACTCCTCCTACAGCTAATACCTGTTTAATCCAACTCTTAAATTTTTGATTACTGTAAATCGCTTGCACTCTTTCCATATTTCCTCCTATTAAGGAGAACCCTTAAAGACTCTCACCTCGCTATAGTACCATTAAAAAATGAATAATAGAGATCTAATGTATAAATATGCAATATTGCATACGAAAATGTATTGTAATAATTGTAAGCGCTTACTATAATGAATTTATAAAGATTTATCATATCTTAATACGAAAAAAGAGGAGAGAATAATATGGAAATCGCAATGGCAGTTTTAAAATTTATAGGTGGAGCAATCCCATTAATTCAAGAACTTCTAAAAGCATTTATGTAAATTCACTATTCAGCAATTATTTACAAAAATTATCATACAAATGATCTGTCTATCAAAAATGAATTGATTTACAGATCATTTGCGTGATCAAGGTCCCTTTAACATGACTAAGGGGACTTTTTTAAATTTCCAAATAATTAAGGTTACGTCACATCACCATCAAGTTAGCAAAATAAAATGAAACTTTAACTTGATGGTACTGGGGTAACAGTTGTGATTTAGAGATAAGATCAGATTATACAAAGATTACCCACTGATATGTGGAAGATAAAGAGATAAAGAATACACTTGCGAAATTTAAACGATTGAATTAAAAAACTTGATATTAGTGCGGTTAACAGAATATGAAAATTACTTAAAAATCGTGATATTAGCTAAAAAACACCAAGCCCCCCTCCCCTTCAGGGCCATCTTGGTATTTTTTACGTTCACATACAAATTATTATTTATATTGTTGCATGGGTTTCCTTTTAAATTATATACGTCTACTTTACCATCGATAAGCAATGACTCATGTCTCCCATTTAATCGTACTGATTATGTTTTAAAAACCATCTTGGCTAAAATGATAAAGTAATCTAGCAACTTAACCACGTATAATACTATCACCGAAACCATATATACGATTTCTATAACCTGCTACGATATTTTTCTCTTTTATGCTTTATATGACCAAATGATGATCAGTAAGAACATCTTTAAAAGTTGTATCTGCCCGTAATATTTGTTGCTGCAAGTACTGAACCTGTTAAAATCATTACTTTCATTTTCATGCTATTTTCCCCTTCTTATCCTAATTATTTTTCATTATTAATAATAAAAACATTAATTTCTCCCAGAATGCTATAGACTTACTAAAAAACTCTTCTTGCCTATAGAAGAGTTTTTACTATGATGTGACTCATACATCAAGGGTACTGTTAATTTTATATGGAAAATAAAAAGACTCCATTTTGAAAAAAGGTTAATCAAAATGGAGTTTTTTATTATAAATCTGAATTTATATATATCCTTCTACCTAAAACATCGTATTATCATTAACTGCTTCACTTGGAATCTCTTGAATTACATCCCAGTGTTCGACAATCTTTCCATCCTTGATACGAAATATATCCACTATAGCAACTCCCTTATCTTGAGAATTAGTACGAGAATGTACATGAAGAGCAACTGTATCCCCTTCAGCTAATTCTTTTTTTCAAAAAACATTTAAATTCTACCCTAACGCTTGCAGAATTCTAGCATCCATTACTTTTCTTCTTGTTCTTAAATTTGTCATTGTCCTTAGTAAATTAATCCCAAAACTTATCATAAACTAACGCTCACTTTTCAATATAAGTAGACATGAGTATACTTATATTGAATTCCTTGAAACTTAATAAGTCCAATATTTTCTCAAAAAAATAGCAATGTAAGCTACCTCCTTTTCTACCATAGTACTAAGACACCTCTTATACGATATATTCAATAGCAAACATTTAAGCATCAAAAAATCACTTAGCGAAATTTGTACTATCTTAGCTATATTTTGTCGCATTACAGAGGGTGGGTAACCGCTATATTCCGAATATTCTGTATATTAATGAAAAAAACTCATTGTTAAATTTAATGTATCTAATTCCTGTTATTATCAGAATAAGCCTTTACATAGAAAAGGGGGATATTATGACTGTTCAAGAGAAGAGTAATGAGCAATTGATGGGATTATTACACGAATGGTATGAAGAAATTCGTTTATATCATGTAAAAGAAGCAAAACAAACATACCTAAAAGTAAAAGAAAGTTTAAAAGGACTAGAAGCAGACCACTATGTATCATTCTATTATTCCCTACTGAATTTTAGATATATGGTCTTGGTAGATGCAATGAGTATTACAAAAGATTCTTTTAATCAAATAGAAAAACTCTCTACTATCAAAGATGATTTTTTATTTTTAGCTTACTATTATCATTTCTTTAAGGCAATTCATTCTACAATTTTAGCAAATTATACTGAAGCGAAAACACACTATGAAAAGGCGGAAGAACTTTTAATTGATATACCTGACGCAGTAGAAAAAGCCGAGTTTGAGTATAGATTTTCAACTTACTGTTATCAATCTTATCAACCATTTGAAGCAATTCAACATGTAGTAAAGGCAAAAAAAGTATACCAGAATCATGTAGGCTATGAAATTAATGTTGCCTTATGCGACAATGTATACGGTTTAGCTTGTATAGATCTAAGAGAGTTTGAAAGAGCTGAAGAATGTCTCAATACGGTTATTGATGTTTTTAAAAAGTATAATGAAGAACAATTATTATTAAGAGTACGTCATAATTTGGGCTGGTTATATAATATTCAAGATTTATTTCCATTGGCGATCAGACAGAGTTCTGAAATTATAAATACCCTACCGAATCATTTTAAAGCATTATTTGTCTTAGCAAGAGCATATTATAATTTAGAAGGCATTGAAACAGCAAAATCATATATCGAGCAAGGAATGAAGTATACAAATGAATCAGGAAATGAGGAATATAAGCATCGTTTCGCAGTTTTAAATGAACTAATCACAGAACTACCTAGAATTAAACTAGAAAAAGTAGTTACTGATGCTATTTCTTATTTTGAAAAAGAGGAAATGTGGGATTGTGTAAAAGAATATGCAGGGATTTTAGCAATCCAATTTTATGAGGCAGATAATCATGTTAAGGCAAGCAAATATTTCTATATTAGTAATAATGCTGATAAGAAACATTTGAGAAAAGGAGCGTTAAAATAATGAAAAAGATTAAGAAAATTGTATTAAGTATGGTAGTAGTAAGTGCATTAGCATGTAGCATAATTAGTTTAAATGTATCACAACACTCTTCGTTTAATGGTGGAGATACGCCAGCACCAACAAAACTGATTGTCTCTGGTGGAGTATCTATTGATTAACCTAATACATTTCCTTTATTAAAATCCAGAAAATTCAACTTATTACCTTTTACAAACCGTTGAATGAAAATGGATAAAATCTCGAACCTCTAATCCGAAACATATTTGTTTCGGATTATTCACATTATCTTTTTTATATCCTCCCCTTCAAGCCCAGGAACTCCGTATTTACTAGGTAATGAACTCTATTAAACAATTATTAAATCTCTTTTCATCCAAGTTAAAGTAACTGTAAAGTTCATTTCATTCCTGCCACATTCTTATAAATATATGCCTTTACAACAACTATTGATTATTTTTTATTTCATTAATTCTATAATTTCTTTAATACACTTACCATTATCCATTGTTATATCTAATTTCTAATTAAAACCCTTCTTTGTAAGTTTATACCTATATATCGTGTTAAATTGTGTATGGCAAGATAAAACAAGCTGTTAAATTTAAATTATTGTTAGGTAGTTTCTACAGTATGATATTATCACACAATTAGTTATACATATAAAAAAGGTTTCCTGCCTTGTAACAGAAAACCTTTTATGTATTATTAATCTACAAACCTAAAATTTCAACAATCTGACGTGCCTTAGCATTATCTATATAATAATGCATCTCTAACCCTCTTATTTCTGAACGGAGTACGGTTCCCCTTAATTTTGATAGATGTTGTGAAACAGTAGATTGGGGGATTCTTAATATTTCCGTTAACTGTGTAACATTACACATTTTATGGTGCATTAATTCATTTACAATTTGTAATCGAACAGGATGTGCCATTACTTTTAATACATCTACATCGTCTTCGTGGATTTCAGCTAGATTTTTTCAGATATTAATGTTATCATTTCGCATTCTCCTTTATTATTAATTTCTATTTTCCTTTTATTCTTATAATTAATACTTATAGCTGATTACCATTTGTCCTGTTGAGAAAATATATTCTCTTTTTAAAACAAAAAGGACACTAATTCATTAAAACGTTTTTACTGCTTTAATGAATTGGTGCCCTCTAATTTTTTGAACCAAATATATCTTATTTTAAAGGATATTTTCGATTCTTTTTTCTCACATCTAGTAAAAATTTTGTATTTTCTTTAAAATACACATTAAGAATATTCTTCAAATTCTGAAAGCATAAGTTTGCGACAAACTTATGCTTTCTATCACATTCCATACCAATCAAGATAGTTAACACTATTAATGTAGTACTAACTATCTTAATTAAATATTAGTAATAGTAAGTCTAAATATTATCAATTCACTTTATATTACATATATGTAAAAATAATAACATGATAAGCTTTTTCAAATTTTTCTCCTGATAAAGATTTGAAATTAGCATTTCATTACTCTCCTTACTGTTAATATGCCTAGAAAAAGAACCCCATAGGGTTCTTTTTCTGTTCATTCCCTAAAGTCCCATATTAATAAAAAAAGAAGAGGGATATATCCTCTCTTCACCAATAAAATCGAACATCTTTACACTTAAGGAAGGGCATACATTCATCAAGAGATGAAATGAACAACAATAGTTCACCTAGTGAATTATAACATAAACCCAATTCCATTAATAGATAATATTAACATTTATGGAATAATTGTGACATAATTGTTAAATATCTTAATATTAAAAGGCTTTATATGTATGTAAATTGAAAGTGGATAGTGTAAGGATAAAATATAAGGGGGATATATCATGTTTAACAAAAAACAAACATTCGTAACAAAGGTAACAGCTTTAACACTAGGATGTGGATTTACATTCGGATTAACACCGGCCTTTGCAGATTTTAACAAGATTTCCGCCAACAATATTCCTGTTCATTCTATTCAGAACCAAGAACAAGAACCTTTTACTGGATATGTCATTTCAGTAGAGAACAATTATTTAGTAGTTGCAGCTACGTCTACAAAAGATGAAGCTCTTGCTTATCAACATGATTGGTGGAATCTAGTTTCTCAAAATAAGATTTTAAGAGTTCCTGTTTCAGATAGTGAAAACTACACATTAGGTGAGAAATTAAATGTATATGCAGCTGCATGGACTAAATCCCTACCACCAATAGCTGTTATGCCCACAATTGAAAAAGTATTTCATTAAATTATATTTAAAATTAAGAAGGGCATCATTCTAATTAGAATGATGCCCTTTATCTCACCAACTTTTTTCTCTTATTAATCAAGCTGTCTAATGATAAATAAGAAATGGTTACAGTAAGAAAACCCCATAGCCTTTGTTTAATAACTGATTTACCTTTTAGAAAAAGCTCTTCTCATTATTCAAATAGATCTTTAAGATTCCATAAAAGATCATTTCAAAGAGCATTATATAAAAATTGAGCATACTGTTCACGAGTTGCTGTCATAAATGGAGCAAATTCCCCTATCTCTACTCCTGCTAAAATATAAACTACACTAATTTCTTCTTCTACCCAAAAGTTAGCAGGTATACCTTTAAATTAATGCGGAGCTTTCACACTGTAGGGAAAAGCATTTTTAATTATTTGTTCCATCTCCGCGCGTGTAAACGTACCTTTTGTCCTAAGATTTCCTTTTTTGTCTCCTTTAAAAATCCCTAACTCTGTCACCGTCAAAATTTCTTTTAAAAACATTGTTGAGTTTTCATTAATATCATGATAAAGATTAGCAAATGACGACTTCCCTTGAATATGTAGTATCTGATCATCTTTCACATACCCCTTCAAATGCGCTCGATAAAGTAGTGCATCTACTTGTTCACAGGTACATTATCTCCCAAACCAAATATACCATCTCCGTATCCTACAATAACATTTCCCTCATTAGATAAATTATATATTGCATAAATGACCAATAATCCATTGGCACCTCATCAAACAGAATTCGTTTCGCTTTTACTTCAGCAAAACCTGTACTAGTTAATAGTCTCCCTATAATCGTATTGCCCTTAACACTTTTTCACTCTTGTTATTCTGTATATTATAAATTTATATAAAATCACAAAAAATTATACACATATTTCATAATTAATGTTAATATAACGATATACAGATTTTATTATTAGTAATTTATAACAGGAGATGAAAAGATGAAAGGACTTGAATTTTCAACCAGCCTATTATTCTTTTGGATAAAAGGCAGAGTAGACGTTGATAATAGGTTTGTAAAAACCAACTTATCAAACACATTATTTGGTTTTGTTCCTGCTGGTAAAGACCAACAAAACATTCCTCTAAAAAATATTTCTGGAGCAATGTTATCTACCAAGTATTTCTTTAAACCAATGATTTTAGGAATACTAATTTTCTTATTGGGATTAGGTACTTTAAGTGATAGTTTTATTGGTGGATTAATTTTACTACTATTAGGTATTGGAATTGCGGGTAGCGGTATCCAGACAATATTAAGAATTGAAAAAGCAGGAACACCTTATTATATTAGTGTCCCATTCTTTGAAAAAGAAAAAATGCAATTATTAAATGATATTATACAAAATGCTTTAGCAGACGACACAGACAAAACAGATTTAAATTTATTCTTCGATAAAAAATCACAATAAATATTATTATAGTTAAAATAAAACCTTATAATATAATTATATTATAAGGTTTTTTAAGTTAATCTAGCACAAGTTATTCTCAATAAAATTCTACTTTTACCTTCTCTTCTTGTAAAATTTATCTGAATTCCCATCCCATCGCGCCTTTTACAAAATAATTTTTTATTTCTCAACATAAAATGATTAGAATTAAATTCCTAATCATAGTACCTACAGTTGTCAATTATCCTCCCTTTTTGAAAGGTCCTATCTTTAATGACAATTCCATTCAAATTTTCCTAACCTAAAATATCCTCTCTATTTCGTTTTCTTTTTAACCCCGATAGTATATATCCTCTTTTAATCTATTATATTCAAGTTACATGCCTCCATTTAGAGATGTTAAATTAACAAATATCTACTAAATGTCTATTAAAAACTCATATTACAATCGTTATCCAGAACCCAAAATACAAACAGATAAAGTACTCTTATTTCCTATTAGTGGCTATATCAGCGTAATTGTCTCTTGTCAGAAGATCCTATAATATTATGTACAACGAAATTAATTTTTCACTAATAAATTGGTGGGTGATATAAGTAAATCCACCTAACGCATCATCAGCAATCTACGTATTAACGGATTTATTCTAAGTAGATTAAAATGAGAGATTGATATCAAATTTACAAAAGGAAAAGAGAACGTTTAATTTGATTAATGTTATAAAACATATAAAGGAGGTTAAAACGTGGTACTCTCAAGACAAGATTCCTGGACGAACGATAACGATTTACTTCTCGCATCCACAGTACTCCAGAATATTCGTAACGGTGGAACACAGTTAACTGCATTCAAGGAAGTAGCAAAGCTACTAAATCGGACACCTGCAGCTTGTGGATTTCGCTGGAATTCATACGTGAGAAAACAATACCAAGAGGAAATACAACAAGCAAAACAAAATCGAGAAGTGGGAAACAATATTTCTCCCTCTCAACAAAAAAAGAAACATACTCTTTATCTTTGACATTAGATGATATTATTCTCTTTCTACAAAATTATAAAAAAACATATGAATTTACAAACTTACAAAGTCAAATAAAAACTTTAGAGACAGAAAATCATTCCCTTCTACAACGTGTAACTATGTACGAAGAAGAGTATCGTATGTTACTTAATCATATTGATAAGACAAGAAGTCTAGTTGAAATTAATTAAATAAAGTAGCAAATTACTTTTATACACTTAAGTCGTCACCTAAAAAACTCACTATATATAAATTAAGTTTAAACACTAATAAATAAAGTGCACGTTTACTCTTAATAAACGTGCACTTTATTTAATCCTTAAAACATAAAATTTAATTTTCAACTCATTAACAATATTAAAATTAAGATGTTTGTTTTATAGGTATTTGTTTACTTCTATTCTCAATAAGTCTATCTAATAGTAAGTAAACAAATCCAGAAATAATACAACCCACACCTAAGATTGTAAATAACATATGTCCTAAAAGCTGATCCAGTAATACACCGCCTAGAAGAGGTCCAAATACATTACCTGTAATCCATTGCAGATTAGCCGCCCCCATATAAGTCCCCCTCAAATGTTCTGGAGCTATATTAGCGACGAATGTCATTTGGACAGGTGACATAATCATTTCCCCTACTGTATAAACTGTATAAGCTATTAATAATGAGCCTAGAATAATTAAATCATTTGCGTCTATTACTTGAAACCACTTTGGTAACCATCCTATTGCTAAAAGGCCAACGCCAAAAAGAATAGCACCATATAGCATTGATTTACCAATTGGTTTGTGAGTTAACCACTTTGAAATAGGAAATTGGAAACATACAACCAATAAGCCATTTAAAGTCATTAAATATGGAAATGGATTACTATTTCCAAAAATCATTGTATTCTCATTACTAAAATGAAGTGGTAACATACCTTCCGATTGTGAGAATCCCATAAATATAATGATTCCCGTCACTATATAGAATAGAAATATTCTATCTCTTATAACAACTCTTAACGTAAATCTTATTGACTGTTTATGTGTTTCCTCATGTATCATTATATTTTTAGGCTTTGTTTCCTTTAGAAACAATAACATTAATATTGTATAAAACAGCATGGTTCCAGAAGTAATCAAAAATATGACATCTTTTGATACAACCACAACTGCTGCACCAATTATAGGGCCTATCGCAGCTCCTATATTATGAGCCATTCTAAGTAATCCATATGCCTCAGTTCTTTTTTCAGGTTCTGTTACATCGGTAACCATTGCAGATGCCGCTGGTTCAAAGAAAGAATTACATAGCCCTAAACCAATAGATAAAATGGCATACCCTATAAAACTATCAATAAACAAAAAAACAAGCATTAGTAGCCCATTACTGGCCATAGAGAGTACCATAGTTGGTTTCCGTCCATAAGTATCCGCTATATGCCCTCCAATTAATGAACCAAAACTCGCCGCAATTGGGGATAAAGCTATAACTATACCTACCTCAAGTAGAGAATCCACTTTATCCTTTAAATATAATGCAAAAAATGGCATTAACATCATCATTGCAATACCATTTAAGGCTTCTCCGATAAAGCGGATCCAGACATTAAGATCCATCCCCTTTAATTCTTTCCATGTACTCCTCATATAGTTACCTCGCCTATGCTCAAAGTATATTTTTATCCCAACAAAAGTTTTACTATATTATTATTAAAATCTAAATTTAGTCGGCTATGCTGACCCCCCCCCCCCGAAAAAACCTATCTTTTGATAAAGTAATATAAACTTGTCCCTATAATTTCTAGTGCCTCCTGCATACGTTGAGGAGAAATATTTTCTAAAACGGTATCTTGAGGTGTATGGAATACCTTTTCAACATGATAAATTAGGGGATTCCAACTCTCTACATCCATCCAAATAAATAGTGCTGAGGAAATTCCAGCTTCGTAAAATGGTACATGATCACTAGAATCAAACTTTCCAGTTAATACAACCGATTTCCCTAATGCTTTACTAGTAGCTACTGCAGTATTTGTTACTTCATTTTGAGAGCCATCTAGTGTCATTGCATATAAGTCCTTAGCCTGTTGGTAACTTGTCGCTATCATATCTGCATTAAAAACCCCTAGAATATGTTTCTTATCTGTTGTAGATAACTGATTAACATAATGGTAAGCACCTAAGGATTCATTTTCTTCTGCTCCAAACGCTATGAATTGAATTTCTTTATTAATCTCTATATCTTTAAAATTGTATGCTAACTCTAATAAAAGTCCTACGCCAGAAGCATTGTCATTTGCTCCAGGTGCTCCGATAACACTATCATAATGAGCACTCATTATTGCTACATCCTCATTATCTGTCTTGTATTTGGGCTTTTTTTTCGCAATAACATTTAATGAACTCAAATTCATTTCGTGTTTTGCCTTTAAACTAACTATATTTTTATTATGCACTATTTTATCTTTCATTCTAATTCCCTGATTATAAGCAAGCCCAAATACAGGTATTGATTGTTTCTTTTTTAGAACTGGGTTAAAGGCTTCTCCATAGCTGCCTCTATCCCCAATCGTACTATATAACAATACAGCTTTTGCTCCCTTTTCTGCTGCATACTCAACTTGTTCATTATATTTCTTATACGTATCAGCTTGTTCCAGTAATACTATTTTCCCATGAATTGGCTCAGGTGAATTTTTAATATCGTTCTCTTTTCCTATAGAAACTACCGGCCCTACGACAGGATCTTTAGGTATAGATGCATTAGATGCTGCTCCAACTTGCCATTCTTTTTCTCCATACACACTAAAAGAGATACTCCCAATATATTGATCTGGTACAGGAAAGGCCTGATACTCAACTTCATACCCTAATTTTTTTAATGTATCTCCAATGTATGTAGCTGTTTTATGTTCTTCCTTAGTCCCACTTGGACGTGGACCAATTTTCTCAGACAGAAAACGTGTATGTTCAATAGCTCGACTAGCACGAACCTTATCTGACATGAGAGAACTTTGGTCGTTCTTAGTCATAGCATGTACTAGTATTACATCCTCAGATAAATTACTAAAAAGGAAAAGCAACAAAATCCCAAAAGTTACAATAAGCTTCTTTATAAGAGTTAGTTTTTTCATTTGTCCTCCCTATGATTAAAAAAGATTAATAGTAAAACCTTCCCTCCTAACACACTTACTTAGAAGAAAAGGTTCATTAAAATAATCTCTAACTCAAGTTACATGTAAAAATAAATAAACCGATAGTGCCTTTTATATCTCCAAATAATTCATTTTTGTTTGCATACCAGTAATATTTTTATGAAACCAATTAAGAGTCTCCCATGACCTCTTTCTATTCGTATAATCAGTTTCCTGAACCTCAAATACAATTCCTATGTTTTTATCCAAAGTATTGTTCTTCACTTTTAATAAAGTTTCATGTAATAAACTTTCATCAATAGATCCATTAGCCGGATTCTCTCCCTCATAGCAACGTATCTCACTATAAGGAATCGTTAAATGCTTAAAAGAACTAAAATGAAAATGTTTAATATAATCCATTAAGCTTAAATACTTATGAAAATCCTTATATTCAATTTCTTCTTGCCTTAATAATTTAGAAATACCTAAACGTGTAAGATAGGTTATAGACCAATGACATATATCCCATGTTATTCCAACGTTAGATAACTCCAGATTAACCAAATCAGTAAAATCTTCGGGATATATAAATATAGGATCAAAATCATCGCCCAAGTTTCCAATAATGGGTAGGTTTTCAACGCCAATCCATATATCAGTCCCTTTTATTTCCTCATCTAGCATATTAAAGAACTCTATAATCCTTTTTCTATTATCTAGAAGATTATAGTTTTGAAATTCCGCGACATTCATGAATTGATTAGCATGCACTGTTATACCTGATGCATTATACTTTATAGCAAGGTTAATAAATTCATATAGTTGCTTTTTAATAAATTCATCATTGAGATAGTCTGCATTATCAGTAGGAAAATGCAGCGTTAACAAGGATGGATTAAGGGTTTGAACAAAAGACAGGACCTCAGAAAACCTTTTTGTATATGAGTTATCAAATAAAGATGTCCCATCAAAAATATTTGCTTCTAATCCATAGCCTTTTTCAACCCATTTTAAGTCAATCTGTTTACTATCTAAACCAAAGAACGGGACCTGTGGTATTAACATATTCTCTTCACCTACCATGTCCCCCTTACTAACATAAATGCCTCAGCCGCTTGGTATCCAGATTTGGCACCCCATACAAATGCGTTATGTCTCATTGCTTCTATAGAGCGTGGATGAGGAAATTCCCTTAACTCAGATTCATAATGTCTCATCGCACTTAATTTCTCCTCCAAATGATCTTCAATATTCACAAAATAATTAGGAAGAAACTTATCTTTTTCATTATAATTCCACTCTGTAGAAGATAAAGTTTCATATGCAAATACCCATTTGATATTAGTATCTGGCAGAGGGCGTGTCGCTGTCATTACTGCTCTGTAAACAACAGTATGATCAATATTTATATCTCCACCATATTGAGTATAAATAATTGTAGGATTTATTTTTTTAATGTGATTTTCAATCTCTTTCACTACATCAAGTAAGGGTAATGTATCAAGACGATTATCAGGGAAATCTAGTCTTGCAAAACTTTTTACACCAAGTGTAGTACATGCCCCCTCTGTTTCTTTATAAGATAAGTTCTTAATCTCTAAATCTAGCTCTTTATATTCTTTAGCTCTAGAAGATTTTCCCTCTGCAAGTATTACAACATGTACATCATCACCTTGTTTCACATGTTTCGCTATTGTTCCACCAACACCAATTATTTCATCATCCGGATGAGCGGCAAATACAAGTACATTCATAAAATTTTAGACTCCTTTAATTAATTTTTCTGTTTCCTTTGGTCCACAATTTAGTAAAATATCTAAAATAGATAAATGTGGTATAAATTCCCCAAATAATTGCTTGTAGGAATAATCCCTTATTCTTTGGTAGATAATTTCTATATTTTCATTCTCAAAATCATTTTCGTCTAAATAATCTTGCCCTAAACTTCCAGAATAATAAGTACTGGCATTAAATTTCTGACACAACTCTAATACAAAATCACTTTTCTTACCTGTAATCCCCTCTAAATCTGATACATAATATAGTTCCGTATCAATGTTTAATTCACGGATAATAAAATGAATAAAATTCATGTTCATATCATTTAAATTAATCCAATCTTCTGAATAAAAATTTTCTAAATAATCCTTATATACATTAAAGTAAGGTGCATTAGAATAATTAATTCTTATTGCTTTCCAATGCTTCCGTTCCCAATCTTGAGTATTGTCTATCTTTAACTTATTAAATGGAATTTCTTTATAATTCTTCATTTGTATTGGAACAGTTAACCAAGACGCTCCTTGTGAAGTTTTAATACGATTCCTATTTAAAAAACCTTTTTTTTCAAATTGTGCTATATCATGAAATACAAACACATCTGATTTATGAATTTTTTCAAAAAAACCATACCAAGGTAAATAACTTGGTTGGTGGCCACTAATAATCATAGTTTAAATCCTTTCTTTTAAACAAAAACATTTTTTCAAAGCTGCCCCCCAGTATATCTTAGGTCTAGCAATCCCTTTATTATGTGAATATCCTAAATCCGCATACTTTAATTTATTATGAATTGCTAATTCAAACGCATCATTTAGTAGTAAATATGAAGATTGTGAATTTTTCCCTTCGGTATTGTTAATGTTAATCCAATAATATAAAACCTTTTTATCCATTATAAAAATGCTGGAACTAATTAATTCTTCTTCTAAGAATGCCCCTAAGAAAAGGATTTTTTCTTGCAAATTAAGAACTAAATGATAAAAAAACTCTCTACTAAATGAATAACTCGCTCCTATACTTGTATTATGTTCTTGATATAATTGGTAAAACTCATCTAATTCCGCTACAGTTATAGGACGAACTTCAACATTCTGTTTACGTGCATACCTAACACTTGTCCTAGCTTTTCCAGAACACGATGTCCATAAATCCTCAAACCTATTTGGTAGATCTAACATATAAGTTTCTTTATAATCCCACTTTTCTTTACTATAACTTTGAAAAGGATTTATCGTTATAGGTAATAAAAGCTTTTGAATTTTATTTTCAAACTTCTTATTTATTATGGATTCATAAACTGAAAAATCTATTTTATCTTGGCCAATTATTATTGGACCTCCATAACCAATTAAACTTCCCAAAAGCCTACCATCCTGTACATACATAGGAGTTAAAACTACTGTATCTCGTGTTTCTATTAGTACTGGGAAAAATTGAACACCAGGTAATAATTCCATTAACTTTCCCCATTCGTAACTATGAAATACAGAACCATTGTATTCTTCCATACAGGCATCCCAATATTGGGCGTCAGTACATATTTCGATTTCCATATAATCACCTTTTAATTCTTATTCTCTAAATATTTCAGAATTTGACTACATATATACTTAAGGTCCTTATTCACTAAAGGATATTTAAAAGGTATTGATAATACCCTTGGCCATAAATAATCTATATTTTCTGACTCAGTTGCGTACTTCGAAAAAATAGGGATCTCACTCAGGGGTAAGTAATTCCAACAAGTTTGTATACCTTTTTCCGCTAAATGTACAGAACACTCATATCTATCAGATGATTCTTTGAATATAATGGTAAAATAGTTTAAATAAACATTCTGAGCTGAAAATATAATCTTAACGCCATACTTTTCTTCAATTTCCTGCAGCATTGTATAACACAGACTAGCGTTGCATATATTTATTTCTAAAATCTTCTTTGTTTTCTGTAGGTGTTTATCAATTAACAATGAACGTACTATAGACATTCTTTTTGGATTTATAACTTCCGTTTTCTCCGGTAAAGAATCTAATTTACTATTATTATAGGAGGGCAGAATCTCTAATTTCCTCCAATAATTAGTAAATAAACTCAGTACTCTACTCTTTTTTATTTTTATAGCTAATTGTGTTTTTAAATGATTCTTATAATCTAAAATTACTTCTTCCTTCTTTTCTTCACCCATGTCACATAATTCACTTATTGTACGATTAAGAAGTAACGCTCCTCCCCCAATACTTGGGATCGGTTTAGTTCCCCCAAAACTTAAAATACCAATGTCGCCTAAACTACCAACTGGCTTTCCATTTTGATAAGAAAACATTGCTTGTGCAGCATCATCGATGATATAAATATTATTTTCTCTAGCCCAGTCAATAATTTCTAAATCGTCATGACATCCATACAAGTGCGTAAGAATAATTGCCTTTGTATTAGCATTCCAATGTTTTTTTATTTTATTAAGAGAAATTGAATGATTAGTGTTTAAATCAATTAATACAGGTTTTGCTCCCACCGTTAATATTGCTTCTATTACATTAGGACAATTAAAGTTTGATAGAATTACTTCATCTCCCTTTGCCACTTTTAAGTACTTTAAACCAACTACTAATGCAGATGTACCGCTATTAGTTAATACAATTTCTGCATCCGGATAAAGAGCTTGAAGACTTTTTTTAAGTTTAGAATCATTAGGTCTATATACACTTTTCAAAAAAAATACATGATCAGATATACTCCAAGGAGAAGAATATATGGGATACTTAATTTTCTTTGGATTCTTAGGATATAGATACTGTGTTTCCATACTTCTCCCCTATTATTATCTCTAGTCCTTTATCTAATGAAATAATTGGTTGATAGTTTAAAAATAATTTAGCTTTCTCTATTGAAGGGATTCTTCTAAAGATTTCAATGCTAGAATTTCGGACTCCCTCTTCACCTAAATCAAGAAATTTAATTTTACTTTTATTGCCCATTAATTCATTAATTTTTATCGCTAGTTCTTCCATAGATATAGGTTTGTTATTGCCAATATTAAAATCTGCAAAGTTTTCTCCTTCATATTCAAAGGCTAGTATAGTTCCGTTAACAATATCACTTATATAACTAAAACATCTAATTTGCTGTCCATCTCCATAAATAGTAATATCTTCACCACTATGAGCTTGTTTTAAAAACTTAGAAATTACAAAGTTATCATTTTGTTCTGAACCGTATACATTAAAATAACGAACCACTCTAATTTTCAAACTATTACTAGCGTATTCTTTCAAATAATCTTCGGACATTAATTTAGCTTTTCCATAAGCTGATTTTGGAATTTTAATATCATTTTCTTTAAACGGAACACTCACTCCATCCCCATATACCTCCGAACTGGAAGAAAACAATAATTTTTCTATGCCATTTTCGTTACAAACCTGTACAATATTTTTCGTGCCTTCAAAGTTCACCCTCACTACATCTTCTTCATTTAAACGGCAATTATCAACACCCACTAATGCAGCTAAATGGATTACCCCATCGACATCAATAAGATTTTCTCTTAATGTTGCAATATCTAAAATATCAATTTCTTTAAAAGGAACATCAATACTTGGTTTAAATTTATCAAATATAACTACTTCATACCCCCTTGCTAGTAACTCCTTTGTAACATGCTTACCAATAAATCCGCTGCCACCAATAACCCCAATTTTCATAAATATTTACCTCCCTATTTTTAATTGATATAGACTTTTTAAAGACGTTATAATATGTTCAACCTCATTGTCTGTAAGAGCACTATACAGTGGTAATGAAATAATTTGATTAAATATCTCTTCCGTTTTAGGTAAATATACGTTAAATCTCTCTTCATAATACGGATGCATGTGAACAGGAATAAAGTGAACACTTAGCCCAATGTTTCTCTTTTTCATTTCTTGAATTACCTGATCTCTACTAACAGGAGAATTAGAATTAATTTTTATAACAAATAAATGCCATGCGTGTTTTACACTTGGATTGTTAGTATAATTAGGTAACGTTATATACTCTTGAACCTCTTTTAATTCCTCTTGGTACCTTTCAGCTATTCTCTTGCGTTTTTCAATCATTTCATCAGCTCTTTTTAACTGACTAATACCCAAACTAGCTTGTAGATCCATCATGTTATATTTAAACCCAGGTAATAGAACATCATAACGCCAGCTTCCTTCTTCACCATAACGATTCCATGCATTTTTGGTGATACCATGCCAACCATATAATCTAGCTTTTTCAGCAATCGATTCATTTTTAGTGACTAACGCTCCACCTTCACCTGTTGTTATATTTTTTGTGGCATAAAAACTGAAACAAATAACATCTCCATGTGTACCAATTAAAGTATTATCATATTTTGTTCCTAATGCATGCGCTGCATCCTCTATCAAAAACAGTCCGTATTCTTTACATAATTTTTGAAGTTCTTTTAATTTAGCCGGATATCCAGCAAAGTGAACTGCAATAATTGCTTTCGTTTTTTTAGTGATTTTTCTTTTAACATCTTGAAGATCAAGACATAAATTCTCTTCATCTATATCTACAAATACAGGTTTTGCACCTACATGCATAATAACGTTTACACTTGAACAAAAAGTAAAACTTGGAACTATTACTTCGTCTTCTAATCCAACTCCCAGAGACAGTAATGCTAAATGTAATGCGGCAGTCCCTGAATTACAACTTACTACATGTTCAGTATTCAGATATTCTTTTAAATTCTCTTCAAACTCTATCACTTTTGGCCCCTTTGAAAGCCATCCAGATTTAAGGGCAGAAACTACCCTATCTATATCTTCATCATTGATTTCCGGTCGATAAAAAGGAATAAACTCTACCATGTAATCACCTACAAACTTATAATATTTTTTTTATATACTGATTCATCTTTAAATATGTTTCTTGTGTCTAAAATTAAACAATTTACCTCGTTAAGCAATTTAAAATTAATGCAATCATGATCCGTATGAACAATAATTAAAGTGTATTTGTCTAATTGACTTAGGTTTAAATCTATAGATTTTTTCAATGTGTTATCGCCCACAATGAGTTCCTCTATAAACGGATCGTAATAATCCACGTTATAGTCTTCTATCATTAAATCATTCATAATATCCAAAGCTGGCGATTCCCTAGCATCATTAACATTCTTTTTATATGCAACACCAACCATAAGAATATCCTTACCATCTTTATCATCTAGTAACTGTAGTGCTCTATTAAGAACGTACTTAGGCATGTTTTCATTAATTTCTCTTGCCACATCAATCATTTTTGTTGCTAAATCCTTATTATTTGCAATCCACTTAAAATAAATAGGATCAATCGGAATACAGTGTCCTCCTACGCCAGGGCCAGGATAGAATTTTTGAAATCCAAATGGCTTAGTTCCTGAGGCATCAATTACTTCCCAAATATTTATGTTTAACTCATTACAAATTTGTGTCATTTCATTAATAAAAGCGATATTTATAAAACGATACGTATTTTCTAATAACTTAGCTGTCTCTGCTACTTCTGGACTGCTTACCTTATGAATATCCTTAATTAAGTTACTATAGAAAGCTGCTGCACAATCGGTACAATTAGATGTAACTCCACCTACGATTTTTATAATATCTTGAATTGAAAACGATTGATTTGCAGGATCGATTCGCTCTGGAGAGTATGCTACAAATATATCTACACCAATTTTAAAATTAGTTTTCTGTTCTAATTTGTATAAAACTTCTTCTCTTGTAGTACCTGGATAAGTAGTACTTTCTAAGATAATTAATGTACCTTTTTTAATATATTTAACTATTTCATCAACTGCTGAATGAATATATGTTAAATCTGGTTGTTTACTAGTTCTTTCTAATGGTGTAGGAACACATATAACTACAACATCACATTCGTTTATATAATCCATTTCTGTACTAACAAAAAATCTATTTGTATGTAAAGCATCTTGGATTTCAGTATCTTGAATATCACTGATATAGCTTATTCCACGTTCTAGTTTTCTTATTTTTACTGAGTTTTTATCAAAACCTCTTACCGCATAACCTACTTCTAAACATTTAAGAGCCGATGGTAGTCCAACATAACCTAGGCCTACATATCCAATACACGCATTTTTATTTGCAATTTTTTCAACTAATAAACTTTTAGTTTCATTATTTAATACTGTGACCATTACTTATCACTTCCCCAAAAGATTTGATATTAAAATGCTTACTAGCAAATAATAACTGTGCGTTCTAAAATCCCATGGATGCATATAAAATACTGAATTAGCAACAAACTACATTTTTGGCACTATCAATCCTCCTAATTTAATAAACATCTAAATTTGTAGAAATTCATGCGAAATATCAAGATGTAATTTATATCTATAATATTCACACGTTATTTTTTGGGATTCAATTGATATTTTTCTATTTTTTTACTTTCTCAATATATAATAATATTTATAATTCAGAAAATTCTTTTTAAAAAAACCAAATATTTTTATATCATTAAAACAATATAATAGTTGTTATATCTACATTTAGTACGATTTTCATCCTTGAATAAAGAAAAAATTATGCTTATAATTATCCAATAAATCCCATTTTTTAGTGATTTAAATGAACATTTAACCATAACTAAAATGGATGAGTTTCATATTTTTTACTTTTCATTAAAATTAATGGAAAAAAATCTATCTGAATTATAAAAAACAATTTGAAATATATTCAAATTGTTGACATAACAGATGAATTTATTAACACTTGTTGATTTTGTAATAATTCTCAAATACATAAACTCCTTAATGCTACCCAAAAATCATAATGACGCTTTACATCAAAAAAATTGCAACCCTCTACATTTAATGGGGGTTGCGATTTTTATGTACAAATAATTTTTATAAATTTTGCGTTAACCTAATCATATCCATACATTGAATACCATTTTCATATATTTCTTCATTATAATTTCGTAAGAAAAAGTCCTTATCCACACTGGTTATTCTAAAACCACATTTTTGATAAAGGCCTAGTTGCATTAAACTAGAATTTCCTGTGCCTATTTCTATAGTTTTATATTCTTCTTTTTTAGCATAGTCTATAGCAAACCCAAGTAAATATTTCCCATATCCTTTTCCTTGCTCTTTTTCGGAAACTGCTATATTTATAATCTCAATCGTTTCTGTTCGGGTAGGAATTAAAATCATAATACCTACAGTAACAGCACCTTTTTTTAAAACAAAACAATCTCCCTTTTTAAGATATCCATTAACTACTTCTGTTGAGGGATCAGCTAGTAACAATAACTCCATTTCTTCCATGTTAATACTTGTACTTTTTTCTATACTAATTCCATCCACATTATTTAATTCCATTTCTAACATCCTCCCAATCAATATTTTCAATTAATATCTTAAATGAATTCCTTCTTATAAGACAATATCAAAAACAATATTAATGTTTTTTAATAGACAGGGTGCTGGGAAATCTTTTTGAATTTTATAGAATGAATATAATGAAATATAATAAAGACTATAAATTTTCCACTTTAAATTCACTTAATCCGTATAATAGGTATGTTATTTTATTTCTGTTTTTTCATTTCTTCTTGCCATGTAGCACCAACACCACCTGATGGTGTATTCCACCGGTCTTCTTGTCGTTTAATACGCTCCATGTCTGCATCGCTCGGCTTAAATCCTTCTACTTCCTTATGTTGCTGTTCCTTATTATGATATTGTTCAACTTCTTTATTATTAGGTTTACAATTGGTAGTAGCTTCTTCGGGCTTATTATCTGCCTTTATACCTGCTGTACTAGATGCGGGCTTATCATTCGTTTCAATATTCTTGCCTTCGTTTATTTGAGGCTTGTAATTATTTGGATTATTCTCATTAGATTGCACGCCTACGTTTTTCTCTTCAGCCCAAAGATTATTTTTTTCACCCCATCCAACAGGAATAACTGAATACATTTTGTTATCTTGACCAACATAATCCGCACCAAGTAACTAATCATTTCATATTTATTTTTTCATTTACTTTTGTTGGAAACTCGTCTATCTTCACACCTTCCCAAGCTATTGCACTTTTTTTCAGTGTAATATACATGTAGAAATACTTCTTTACGAAGATTCAAGTTGTACCGCATGTATCATCTCACTATTTACAAAATAAAGTTAGGCTCAAAATTCTTACACTTGAACAACTGTTTTGTTTTCATACCGTTTATAAGCCTTTGTAGAGGAATAGTATTAGTATGTCCAAGTTTGATAACTTTTTTTCACCAAAACCTACAACTGATCTCATCACTACCATATCTTTATCAGTAATTATCTTCATTGTGGGTTCTTAAATTATACTATTTTCATAACATATGCAGAAGAAATATAACCTACTTGTTTTTAATCTGCCGTTTTAAATAGTGCGTTCTAAAAAACTACTCTTCTTCTAAAATAGCGTAATAATATTCATCCCACCATTCATTCCCATGTGGTATACACTTCCTAAAATAGCCTTCTCTTCTCATTCCAATCTTCTCCATCACTCGATATGATGGAATATTTTGTGGCTGACATGTAGCTATAATCCTATGTAATTTCATTTCCTTAAAGCCATATTTCAATGTAGCTTGTGCTGCTTCAGAAGCATATCCTTTATTGAAGTATTTTGGATTGAACACCCAACCAATCTCATATGTATGCTCACCAAAATATTTATGAAAAACTATATGACCAATCAGAATATCTTTATTAATTAATACTACAGGAAAGTTCTTAGCGTTTTCACCAATGTTTTCATTCACAAAGTTCCTTGTATTTTCTTCAGTAAAAACCCCTTCAGGTATGTATTTCATAACATTGATATCTGATGTATACTCATGAACAGCTTGCCAATCTTTGAACTCAAATTTTCGTATTAATAATCTTTCTGTTTTTATAAACATTTACTTTTCCCCCTCAAAAAATTGCAACTATATTTAAAATCCACTTTTAACCCTTAAAACAAAAAAAACTTGCAGGAATCTCTACAAGTTTTTTTGTTTTAAGGTGAAAATACGGGCCAAACAAACAAACAAACTATCTTACAGCTTGACTTTAGAAACTTTAGGGGTAATGCTTTGACAAATATACTATATAACAAATATTGACATCCACGGAATTTATTTTTGAAAATTGTGTGAATTAAGAAAGAAAGTAGTTTTTTTCTTAGATATTATTGTTAATAACTGATGGTATCATTATATTTCATTCTGCAACTTATTTAGAAGAGATATGTACATTTCGAAGAAGTTCTTCAATAAGTTTTGTTTTTTCATTTACCTTTGTGGCATATGTGAAATCACCATAACAATATGGATACCTAAAATTATTTTTATTTCCACCACAAGTATACATCGCTGGATTTTGATCAACCTTCATCTTAGAAAACGTTTTGGCTGAATCCTCCGAGTGTTGTTTAACTTCTTGACTAGCAATAAAATCAATATACCCTGGCCCCATATTATAGCTTTGAATAATTGTATCCATGCTAACATCCTTGTCCGTTCCATATTTGTACATTTTAGCAAAGTGTTTTACCCCTTGTTTAATGCTCAAGCTTGTCTCTTGAATTTCATTTGGTTTTAATCCAAGTGATTCGGATGACTGCATAGGGTCGTTTCCCTCACCTCTACTCTCTTGGTACATAATTCCTAATAAAACTGCAGTTTTCTCTCCTAAATTATATTTTTCTAATTCTTTTTTTAAGGTAGACTTATATTGCAATACACGTTTTTCGGTGGCTAGTGCTTTATTTTGTTGAATATTGGTTTTATGATTAAAATAAAGCATTCCAAGTATTATTCCTAAGCCTAAAATACTAATAAGGAACACTTTTATAATTTGTTTTTTACTTGTATCCTTCATATATTCCTCCTCGTATAAAAAATTCAATTTTTCAAAGGTAATTGGTTATTTACAAACTATGTAATGAACATCTATCTCCCGCCCTTTTTAGACTCAAACATCAATACTTTAAGGTTTCAAGTTTAATATAAAAATTTAAAGATAAGGTAAAGATAAGATAAAGATAAGATAAAGGGCATTTTTTATACGTACTTTAAAAGATATTGGTACAAAGGGATATGTGGGGAAATTTGTTGATATAAAAGGAATTAGTAATAATGGAAAGGTTAACGTACAAATTATTAATTATGGAAATATCATTCCAGAAGATCTACCCTATCTTTTCAATATACTTCATATAAAAAATTACAACATAACATATAATAAAAAACGGCAAACCCTCGACGTAGGAGAATCCACCATCACAAATAAATGATTATTTCACACCTAGTTTTTCTTTTACTTTCTTAGGAAGCTCGTCTTCCTGCACTTCCTCCCAAGCTGTTACACCTTTTTTATCTAAATGATATACACGTAGGAATAGACCTACGCTACCTTCTTTCTTCACCTTACCATAGAATTTGTTAACATTATCATCTTTCTCCTAACTAACATCTGTTACTTTTACTAATTTCATATGAGAAATCCCCTCCAAATGTACACACTAAGAATGAGATTTGATAGAAGATGCTTGTCTACATTTTGACTTTTCCAAAATACGAATAATATACCATTCGTTAATGGTCTGATTCGACTTTTCCTATTGAAACTGGAATATTTGGTCAAATATATTAAACACGCAAATAACTTGATATCGTATCTCATGATTTTTAAGAATAATTCTGTTTTTCATTGTAGTAGTAAGGTTGTTTATCTCATATTGAATTACCTTTCATTTTTCTTACAAGCTCGCAATGTTTTTGAAAATACAGTTTATAAAGCCGAGAATTATGATTTTTTCAGAGATAGCATTGAGGGGTTTTTCATATGCACTGTACTATACTCCCGTACAGGTTTCATTTACAATTCATTGTATTTTCTTTACCGTTCACCAAGTTAAAATGGAACAAATTTATTACTTAGAGTGTCTATTATGTGTATTCCTAAAAATATGAAAGGACTTATTATTCCCAAAAGTAAAGTGATGTAAAAAAAGTGTGTATTGAAATACTTCATTTAAATGTTACGAGTTTAATACTTTCACAGGTAAACTATTACAAGTGTAAGCAAAAAAGAAACACCCTAAACAGTAACCGTTCATTCATATAAACGCTTTGGTTCTGCTTATCCTGTTAAAATTCAACTTCAGAAGTATTGGTATCCAACACCCACTTTAATTAACATCGGTATTTAAAATACCAAAACAAAATCCATATATTGTTGAAAGAGGTTGAAAATTCATGTACGTTTTAAACAAGTTCTTTACCTACAAAAAGATTGTACCTGTCGTATTACTTTCATGTGTAACACTAATAGGGTGTTCTAATAGTAATACTCCATCTGAACCACCTAAGCAAACAAAACAAATAAAGCAAATTAAACAAGAAAATACAGGTCATGATTCTTTTGCTAAGCTTGAAAAAGAATATAATGCTAAGCTTGGTATCTATGCTCTGGATACAGGTACAAATCAAACTGTTGCTTATCATCCAAATGATCGTTTTGCATTTGCCTCTACATCTAAATCATTAGCAGCGGGAGCTCTTTTACGTCAGAACTCAATAGAAGCTCTTGATGAAAGGATTACGTATACGCGTGAAGACCTTTCTAATTATAATCCAATTACAGAAAAGCATGTGGATACAGGAATGACGTTAAAAGAACTTGCAGATGCTTCTGTTCGATATAGTGACAGTACGGCACATAATTTAATTCTTAAAAAATTAGGTGGTCCATCCGCATTTGAAAAAATCTTGAGAGAAACAGGAGATACGGTTACTAAATCTGAACGATTTGAACCTGAATTAAATGAAGTACATCCTGGAGAAACGCGCGATACCAGTACACCAGAAGCGATCGCTAAGACACTTCAATCATTTACATTAGGATCTGCACTTCCAACAGAGAAACGTGAATTATTAGTAGATTGGATGAAGAGAAATACGACTGGTGATAAGTTGATTCGTGCGGGCGTACCAAAAGGATGGGAAGTAGCTGATAAAACAGGCGCAGGATCTTATGGAACAAGGAATGATATTGCGATTATTTGGCCACCAAACAAAAAGCCAATTGTTCTTGCCATCCTTTCTAATCATGATAAAGAAGATGCAGAATATAATGATAAGCTTATTGCTGACGCGACTAAAGTCGTATTAGATACTTTAAAAGTTACGAATAAAAACTAATAAATTAATAGCTTTCCGTGTTAGGGAGTATATTCTCTGATAAGAGTAACCATACATGAACGTCAAATGATGTTAGAAAACGAAAAAACACGCAGTTCCATTTGGAATTGCGTGTTTTTATTTTGCTAATTTATTGGGGATAACCGCTTGTGTCATCCAGTGCTGATTGGATTGCACATGGTCTTTTCGAACAAATTTCCCTACGGATTTTGAAAAATCATTATAGTGAAACGCATCCGTTAATCTAAGTACATACCCTTCCTGAATCCCTCCAAAGAGTGAAGTACCGTTGTAGCACGAACGAATTACCTTTTCATTATAGGGGCCACGATATAACACTGGAACGTGTGCAAGGCCTAACTTTTTACAACATGCAACTGTTGCATCCCACGATAAACATTCATTTTTCTCATTCCATATTGAAAAGACATAAAAATAGGAAGTCAGTGCTGTGTAGTGAATGCTATGACAAGCATATACATTTTCACCACATATACGCCATCCTTCTGGAATTCTATACCCCATACTTCCTTGTAACGTTTTTACCCATGTTCTCGATGGGTGATGACCACTTGATAACGACCTTGCATGAATAGCATCTTTATAAAGGGATGTATTTTCACCATCTAACTTTTCTAGTACGATTACTTCTTGAGTTTCAAATCCGTCCATATTTTGTAGAACACGGTCATCACTTGTTACCCCTATCGACCAAGGAACGTGCAATGTTCGTGGATATTTACAAGCATTTTTTCCCTTCTTTACTTCGCAAATGCATCTGCATCTCGGAAAAAATATAATTTCGTAAGCATCTCATCACCGCAGTAATGATAGATTTCACGTGCTGCCTCTTCCCCGCCATGTAACATCTTCATATGAAACTCTGTAATCATTAATACTTTCTCAATAAACTCCTATTCGAAACCAAGTTCCATTAAAAAGTGGCAAGCGATGTGAGTACTGACATATTCGTGACCATAATACGAATGGTACCCTTTGAGCTTTTTAAATACACGGCAAAACGGTTTACCTGTATCATGGAATGCTGCAGCACTTTGCAGAAGAAATAAATCTTCCCCTACATAATTCTCTGTTAAATGAGCGTATACCATATATGTGTGCTGACATAATGGTAAGGAATGATAGGGGTTTCCTTGATTATATTGAAACATATCAGAAAAGAACGGGATGTTCTTCATGACAAATTGAACACCACACCCATGCGTCTCCTCCTGTTTCACCATTACAGTTTACTCTAAGTCCCGCTTTACTTGTTCGTTTATGGTTTCTTGTAGTTCGAATAAGACGATGCACAATCCGCTCTGATTTTATGTAATCTATTAGCTTGAATCGTTACTTAAATATAAAGGGTTTCTCGGAAACCTATCTTTTTTTCCTAAGGCAGTGTAAATCGTAACCTCTGAATAACTCATGAATATCTTTATACCAATTGTGATATCTACAATTTTCTCCCCAAGCAGCAATCAACATATTTTCCATTAAAGTTTTTTATTTCCAATATTTCATCTAACTTCGTACGATTAATTACTTCCTGTAGTAGTCTTTCTACTGTATCTATTTTTATCTCATTTGGTTTTCTCAATATTTTTCACTTCTATTTTTTGATTGTTATGACTGGCACCTGCTCGGTGTCGGAAAATTCACTGTAACCATAATAAAGTAGAAAAAACAATAAAATAATTGTCCAAATAAATATAAAAACTTTATAACTATACTTCATATGAAAAACCTCATTTTCCCTATATAAGTGAATGTACATACACCTTATAAATCCAATTACATAAATTATTGGATATTTTAGCAGTAGAGAATCATTAAGTATTAGAAATTGTTATTCATAAACATATCCAAGAAATCTTCTAAAAAATATCATCTAGGCATTTTAACATTTTATCAAAATGCACAGATAATATTTTTACGTTTAGCTAAGTAATGCTTTTTATGTAATAAATCCTTATCTCTATTTCACCTTAATGTTTATATGTACAAGAGTCTGTGTAGCAACTAGACTGTACTTTAAATATGTACTAAATTGTGTGTGGGAAAGGAAGCACATTTTATTTAAAGTTTTTACTTTAAACCCCTTAATTAGTTGGTAGTCTTCTTCATTCAGACAGAAAGGAAATTTAAAGTGTGCACTTATTTTCAACTCAGACTCTTTACTACACACACTCCTATACACATAAAACATCTATAAATTTCGTAACATTACAGAAACAACAAGAAACATTAACGAAACAATAATAACATTAAGTAATAGTTTTGTAACACAAATGTAACACAATGTATTTAATCGTACAATACTTTTTTAGCTAATTATCAACAAAGTTCTGTTAATATCGTTCAAATTTAATAATGTTCCCATAAAGTATTACATATTGCTTGTGAAATGATTTTTCAAAATATAACGAATCATACCATGATGGAGGAATATTAATTCAATTTAAAAATAAATGGATTGATATCTTTCTAGCTTTTGTATCCCAATCATGTTGTAGAGCGGATTATGGTTATCCAATTAATGTAGGTGACCATGCACAAGCTAAGCCTTCTAAATAATTACTGTACCTAAAAAAAACAAGTAATTATACTTGTTTTTTTAGTTTACTTTCCAATATCGAAACAGTTTTATGTGCTTTCTTTTCCTGTCTACATTGGATGCATATCTTACTAAAGATAGCTTCTATTTTTTTTATGATTCTAGTGAAGTAATTAATTGCTGACGTTCTTTATCTCTATAAATTTTCATTTCATGTTTAAACTCGTAATTTCCTACTTCAAATCTAGCCCATTCCTTACTTGTCCAATATACTACATTTACATTTTCTCTTAAGATTGCAGAACACACATCCACTAATTCATCTTCGTAAAATGGAGCCTCTTTTGCTAATTCAAAAGCAAGCACTTTTGGATCCTTAGTTTTAATTTGAAGTTCCCTAGAGGTTTGCCCTAAATACTGCCATGGTGATGGTATTGATTGAACTTGGGCATTTCCCCTATCTTGAAACTGTGATGGAGAATCATTTGTTGAAGCAAATGTAGGTTTACTTACTCCTATTGCTGTTCCTAAAAAAATAGAACCAATAATAAGTTTTTTAATCATTTTTTCAGCTCCTTTAATAATTTTGGATATGCTTCATTTTTATACCACGTTCATGGTCATGTAAATGAAGAAAATTTGACATAATTATGCATTTTTCTCGAAAAATGCATATTAATTACGCACCTTAAATTTACCCAAAACAAAATTATTGGTTTAACGAAACTTTTTTGTCATAAGTATACACTTTTTGTATAAAAATTAGTTTTTAAAATATTTGCATACTTATTGATAAAGCTTCCTGCTATCCGTTATTCGAAGCCAGTTTATCTCCACCTACTCACTTCGCATTCCTTGAAGAAGGAATCCTCTTGACTAAAATGATAAAAAAGTTGGGGATTCCCCCAACTTTTTAATACGTCTATTGTCTGATTAAACCTGTAGATGTAACCCGATATGTTCTTTTCTTTCCTATATATTCCTGTTTTCCATTCTCAAGGTTAGTTAAAGTCGCTCGTGTTTTTTCCTTCGCCACTTCCCCTTCTATATGAGTAAATTCTATATAATCTCCCTCTTTTACAGGTACTGTTTGGGTTTCAGCATTTTGTTGTCTATTTCCCATAATTTCCTTATTGTACAAAACGCTACCAGATGAATTCTGGACTTTAATACTTGCATATGTGCTATTGAAATAAGAATGCGGCACACCAGCTTCTAATTTGATTTTCAGCTCTTCTGCTGTTTTATTATAATCTACTTTTGCAATTTCTCGATCACTATATCCTTTTAGGGACCATGCAAATTGGTTCCCTACTAAAATATCAGAATTTCCATTTGTAATTTCTACTTTTTTCTCTACAGTTCGATCAAATATGTCTGTTAATGTAATTTTAGCAAAAGCCGTTTGAGGCAATTGCATAGTTTGACTTACCTCAGTTTTGTAAGACTTAATATTATCGATTACTTTCAAAGGTTGTCCCATTAACTTTTCATTGTCATAGATTTCAATTTTCCCTTTAAACTGTGGAGTACTTTGTTCTTTCAATTTCCATGAAACATTTAATTTTCCATCTTCAAAGCGAGTATTTTGAATATCAAAATCTAAATTTCCCATTTCTGGTTGACTAGGCTGATTTATATTAAAGGTTTTTCCAGTACCAATAGTTGATTGAGTATTTCCTCCTGCCCTAACCCATAGATATTCTGAAGTTGCTCCTCCATCGTATTGATAGGACGTATCATGTTGCCCAGAGATACGCTGATTATTCCAAGAATTCCATTGTTTATCTGAAACTTTTCTGCTGTATCCATTTTTAAGACGTGCTTCTCTTACATCTTGTCCATTACCAGCCCAGTCCTCTTGAAACATCGATAAACCATAGTTAAATGCCACATTTGCAACTGGATGATCCATAATAGCAACTAACTTCCATTGATTTAATTTATTATCTTTTATCCACTGGCCAAACTTTGTATGGCCATCTTCTTGCCAAGAACGTAGAGTCATTCGATACCATTCACTATCTTTCCAATTATAAGTTGTTTGTACCTTTAGACCTGTTCCTTCTCCACCAAATCTACTGGCTTCTGAAGTCGGCGATAAATATTCAGCTTTTATTGCTTGGTTTGATGCTATTGGATCCCAAAGCGCAAAGTGAAGGGTACGTTTACCGAATTGATCAAAACCACTTTGTTGTTGGAAGCCCGCATAACCACCACCTTCTCCTCCCTGATTCCAGTTATGCACAGCCCAATATGTATAAGGTGCTGTTTGGACTGGTGACCAGTCTATGCTAATAATATCTGAAGCAGCAGTATTCTGTGGTGTTACATAAACTGATGGGGCATGAGATCGGGTTGCTGCCTCTGTACTAGAAATTGGTGCTCCATACATTGACAACATGGTACAAGCCGTTGAAACCATAACAATTTCTTTTATTTTTCCCCTTGTTTTTACTTTAAACATAACTTCCTATCTCCTTTTAAATTATTTTAGTTACATTGAATAATAACCCTATATATCCCTTTAAACAAATTACGTAATAAAGTAACATTAGCTTTAAAATCTAGATATATTTAATGTTTTTTTCACTGCTATTACTAATCAAATTATAGTATTTTGTATTAAAATCGTATGATTTAAGACTAAATATAAAGTGAAAATTTTATAAAATTTCATAAATATGTAGTTTTAGATATTTATGATGAAAGACCCACTAAATAACTTAATTGATTTTATGAAAGATTTCCTTACTTTATTGATTACACTATTAAACCTAGAATTGTTTACCAGAAAAATGTTATGTAAACTTTTAATTTGTCGATTAGAAAAAATAGTTTATCTATTTGCTGATATCTTATCATTAGTTAGAAAGAGCCTACTTAAAAACGTAGACTCCTTTAGGTATCCAAACGTTACATATATAACAAACATAAAAAAATAACATCGAATTCTTCTGTTAGTTTATTTAATATTTAATGACGTAGATAATGTATTCCAAGGTGCATTTGTAGATGTATTTTGATATTTAAATTGCCCATTTTGCTGTCCTGAAGCATCCCATTTATATTCCCATCCATCCACTGTTCTATCCCCATTTATATCAATCATCTTAGAATCTACTTTTTTTAGTTTTTGACCACTCATTTGAGCAATTGGATTTCTACCATATCCCATTTCATTTGTATAAATGTATAAATAGCTCCCTCCGTGATCTTTAGCTGTACTTAAATTATTAGGACCAATAAATTCAACCCCGCCTAATTGAGATTCAACTTTTACCACATTTAATGATGTTAATGGTGGTGCAGGTGCTGCGGATACATCAGTCGCTAAGCCAACTGTTGCTCCCACTAATAATGATGAAACTCCTATAATCATTCTTTTTAGCATACTCTCATCCCCTTTCGATTTAATACAAATTGATTCTATCATAATAATTTCATACATTTCCTTCCCTTTAAAAGAGTTAACAAAAAGTACCTATTTACATATGAAATTGTGCATATTCATTGCTTTTTACCATTTATACTTATCATAAATCATACTAAAGCATAATTAGTTCTCTCCCCTGATTGACTTACTACATTTGGCCCCATCTCAAGGTGACTATTCTAAGAACTAAAAAATGGTACATAGTTCACTGGTTTAACAAACAAATAATAGAATTGCAAAGTCAACTTAATTTAAGTTGGCTTTTCCTCTAATATTATAAGCAAGATCCACCACTTGCATCAATTAACTCACCAGTTATCCAACGACTGTCTGATGATGAAAGAAAACCTACAATATCAGCTATATCATTAGGTTCCCCCCACCTATTAAAGGTCGATAAACCTGCAGCATATTTTTGTCCATCTTGGTTACCCAATGTCTCAGCATTCATTTCTGTGTTAATTATGCCTGGGAGAATTGCATTTACTGTAATACCACGAACACCAAGTTGTTGAGATAAAGTATGAGTGAGTGTATTTATTGCCCCCTTAGATATACTGTAGGCAAAAACACTTGGGGAGGCTACCCTTGTGACAAAAGACGAAATATTTATAATCCTTCCCCCATCTTTTAAACGTGGCAAAGCCTTCTGAATAATGAAAAATGGAGCTTTCACATTAATATTCATAACCTCATCAAAAGACTCCTCTGTAGATTCCTCTAATGTTAAAACCTGCCCAATTCCAGCGTTGTTTACAAGGATATCAAATGTAGTATTACCTATATATTTTTGAAGAGATTGATCCATCATTGAATACAAGTTATTAATGCCATTAAAAGTACTTAAGTCTGCACGAATCGCAAATGCGGAACCGCCATCTTGTTTAATTTTATCCACTACACTTTCTGCTTCTTCTTTTCTTTTACTATAGTGAACAACGACTAACGCACCAGCATGTGCCAAATGTAATGCAATACTTCGGCCTATTCCTCTACTAGCCCCTGTTACTAATGCAATTTTCCCCTTCAATTTATTCATCTCATCATCCCCTTGTTTAAAAAATTCTACTTAGTTATATCACAAGATACCCTTTGAAATGTTGCTCACTAATTTGATATCCATAAAACCAAAAGGCCCACTCATAATTATAAGAGTCGGCCTTTTCACTTCACATATTCATTTGCTTTACATACAGCCTCTCTAACTGTTGTGTACTTTGTACTAAGTATAATAAGGAATCTTGATGGTATTATAGGTAAAGCCAGCTTAAACTAAAGTTAATTCATGTACATTTTGCTTAGAGTTTCTACCTTTAAACAGTTCGTTTAGGCTTCTATGCATATATTCAACAATATTTCAGCAATGCCTGTATTTTTCATCTTTCATATTTTTGTTTCTTAGGCATGAGCATACTTAGAAAAATCCTAAAAACTAGTTGATAATCTTTTAGAATTTAATTTTCCTATAATACTCTTTGCTATTTCTTCAATATTTTCATTTAGAAAGAAATGACTACCTTCAAAAGAATGAAAAGTACACGTTTTACTTGTATATTGCTTCCATTTTATTACTTGATCATATGTAGTAAATTCATCATTTTTCCCATTAAATATAAGAAAATCAATATCACATGGTTGTATATTATTTTCATGAATATATGTCTCGACAATCTTAAAATCTGCTCTTAAAATAGGGAGAAAAATCTCCATTAATTCTTCTGATTGAAGTACCCCAGATGGTGTACCTCCCATTGCAATAACTTCTCTTTTAAATTGTTCATTAGGAAGATTATATCGGATATTTTTTATTTTACTATTTGGATGGTTTCTACCGGATAAAACAAGAAATTCGGGTAATTCGTTATTAGAACCCTGTATTTTTCTAGCTACTTCATAAGCAATCAAACTCCCCATGCTATGCCCGAATAGAATGTACGGTGAAGCGTCTATTTGCTTAACTATACTAGTGTAGGCATCATTTACGGCCTCTTCCATACCTTGGTACAAGCTTTCTTCAATTCTATATCCTCTACCAGCTAATTCTATCGGGACTACTTCAATATATGGATTAAAGTAATTTTTCCATTTTGCGTAGTTAAACGCAGATCCCCCAGCATGTGGAAAGCAAAAAAGTTTAGTCTTCTGCATTGATTTTCTCCTTACTTTCAAATTTGTATATAGTTTGGCAAATTGTATAAATGTCTTTAATTATTATCTCTTGCGGAAATTCATCTCTTGTTGCACAAGCAGATAACTTATAATTTGGATCAATGTTATATTGTTTAAAGTAAAAGTTTTTAGGTATATTCTTGTATGAAATTGAAGTTCGTGATTCTTTTTTTATAGAGAATGAATTTAATGGGGTATAAAGCCCTTTTCCAATCGTTTTTATATAGCTTTCTTTTAATGTCCATAAATCATAAAAATAATTAATTTTTTCATCAGAATTCATATTAGATATATCATAAAATTCTTCCGCTGAAAAAAATTCTTTTGCTAATTTAAAAGCCTCTATTTCTGAAACTTTTTCTATATCAATACCCACGTTAAAATTAGCAGTAGTACAAACCACCCATTCTCCTGAATGAGACACATTAAAATGAAAGTCAGAAATTTTTTCAACAAAAGGTTTTCCATACTTATTATATATAAATCTAATTTCTTTATTATTAATTTTATACTTTTGGCAGATTAGAGATCGGATTAGTAAATCTCCTATTAGAGTTCTATTAATGTCGCATGAATTTAATAAACGCTTCATTCGTTCTTTCTTCTCATTTGAAACTAAGTTACTAAGTTGCTTAAGCAAATGACTTTCAATATTCTTTGGTATTTTCACAGCTTGAATTTGTATAATAAATCACTTCCTTTTTTAAAGAATTACTTCATATATGAACGTTACGGAAATTCAAATTAACTTTATTCTATTGCATATACAATAGAATAGGTGCATATTTACATATCAATGAAAATATGCACCTTTCCTCAGTAATATCATCAGGCATTCGCTTCTATTACAAAGATTTCATAGTATTTACATCATACTATGGGTAACTCATAAAGATTTCTATGTCTCTACCAATTACTTTTTACATTATCCCCTTAAAAAGTAATGCTCTTAATATATTCATTATTCCCTACACTTGATATGCAGGTATTAGTCTACCCTTTTCGTTCATTGCATTGCATCTTTTATACTCTCTACTTTTCCGTTAATAAAATGGATTTCTCTTTTATTCCTTCAAATTCATTTAGTAGATACATAGCTATTTTTTCAACTGCAGGTGAATCCACTATTTCTTCATGTGATCCAGGGACTGAATACCTATTTACTCTACCTTTTAATAAAGGTCCCCAATCTGTAAACAACTCTTTTCCTTCCTCAGCACTAAAGTAGAGAACTTCTCCAGAGTATGGTATTAAATCATGCTCTACCATTAGGTTCAGGCATTTCCTATGCGCATTGATAACTTGCTTCAAATTGATAAGATCTGCATCAGGCGTGAGTACTCCTTCCATAATTAATTGCTCCACAAGCATATCTTGTTTATGGACAAGGTCTCCTTCCTGCTCAGTAAGATCTCTAGGAATGAAATGCTCATATATATATGAGAGCATATCCTCACTTGTTTTATGATCCTGCTTTGAAGGTACTTTAGTATCCATGAGTACCAACAACTCAACTTCCTCACCTTGATTCTTTAATACAGTTGCGATTTCATAAGCAATCGCACCGCCTAAAGACCATCCTCCAAGACGATATGGACCTTCTGGCTGAACACGTTTTATTTCTTCGATGTAAAGTTGAATTACTTCCGGCAAAGTTAACTCGTCAATTTCTTTCTTTTCTATAAGAGGATTCTGTAAACCATAAAATGAACAACGGCTCTTAAGCAATCTTGCTAGTTGAATGTAACAGAATACATTACCCATAAACGGATGAACGCAGAAGAAAGGTCTTTTCTCTGATTCTTGTAGTGGAACTAGCGCTGCTACTGATTTCGTCATATCATGCTTATCACGAATAAGGCATGCGATTCCTTCCACTGTTGGATTCTTAATCAATGTAGACACCTTAATCTCTTTTCCAAACTTCTCCCTAATTTTTGAAACTAATTTAATTACAAGGAGAGAGTGTCCTCCTCTATTAAAGAAATCATCATTTACATAGACATCTTCTATCTGTAACACATCCTGCCAGATTTTAATCAACTGATATTCAATTTCATCCCTTGGAATGATTGGTGTAGAAAAGTTATTTTCTCTTAGAATAGTTAAATTGTTCAATGCCTTTCGATCAACTTTGCCATTCGTTGTAAGAGGAATCTCGTCTACCTTAATAAAGTGTGCGGGAACCATATAATTCGGTACTTGTGTCTTGAGATATTCACGCCAATCATGCATACTACCATCTCCAACTACATAAGCAACCAATCTCTGCTCTCCTAGCTTATCCTCTGTCACCAAAACTACTGCTTCTTTTACCAATGGATAACTCTCTAGATTTGCTTCAATCTCTTCAAGTTCAATACGGAATCCTCGAATTTTCACTTGATTATCAATTCTTCTCAAGTAATCTAAATTACCATCAGGTAAATAACGAACCAAATCTCCCGTACGATATAAACGCTCTTCTTCATTAAATGGATGACGGATGAATCTCTCTGCTGTTAATTCTGGGCGATTCAAGTATCCTCTCGCTATACCTGCACCACCAATATATAGCTCACCTGTTACACCAACTGGAACAGGTAACAAATTTTTATCCAATACATAAGTTTGAACGTTCGGCAACGGACGGCCAATTGTTACTCTCTTACTATCTTTTTTGATATGATAACACGTTGCATCAACCGTACATTCTGTAGGACCGTATACGTTATAAAAATCAATTTTTTCAGTCTCTACTAGCTGTTCCCATAATGACGGCATGATTGCTTCACCACCGACCAATATCTTGCTTGGTACATAAACATCAGCACTTATTTCTAGCAATCCTCCATCTATTAGTAACTGAAGTAATGAAGGTGTCATATCAAACATCTCCAATTTATTCTCCCTAATATAGGACACAAATTGTTCTGGATTAGTGCGAACTTCACTTGGAATAATATATAAACTTGAACCATAAAGCAGCATTTGTAATTGCTGAATAGATACATCAAAGGCAATTGATGCATTCAAACCGACGCGCATATTACTAGGTATCTCATGTGAGAAAACTTCTTTTTGTAAACCATATGATAGGTTTATTACAGAATGGTGCTGTACTAAAGCCCCCTTTGGATTCCCTGTCGAACCAGAAGTGTAGATAACATACGCTAAGTTTTCCCCTGTCATCTCACATGTTGGTGAAAGTTTGCTTTCTCGAGAAATCATGGCTTGATCCCTATCTAGGCAAACTACCTTGATGTCTTTAGGTATCCAGCCTAGTAATACTTCATTTGTAACTAACACTTTAATTCCTGTATCTTCTAAAATATATCGTAGGCGGCTTTCCGGATTCGATGGATCCAATGGAACATAGGCTGCTCCGGCCTTCCAAATTCCCATTAGACCAACAACCATCTCAACTGATCGATCAAAGCAAAGGCCAACTAATGACTCTGTCCCAATTCCACATTTCTGTAAATGATGGGCTAATTGATTAGCTCTTTCATTCAGCTCTCGATATGTTAGTTGCTGTTTTTCATCTACCACTGCCAACGCGTCAGGCGTACGATTTACTTGCTCTTCGAATAGTTGATGGATTGCATTCTCACGTGGATAGGATATAGTATTATTATTCCATTCTTCCAATAGCTTTCTTTGTTCAGCTTCCGTAATATATACTAGCTCCGATAGATTTTGATCAATGTTTTTGAGCATTTGCATTAACACTTTGTGTAAATGACCCAGCATTCGTTCAATGGTTACTCTATTAAACTTACTACGGTCATACATTAACTTTAACGATAACTGGATTCCTGGAACTACAGCTAACCCTAATGGGTAGTGGGTTTGTTCTACCCCTTCCAATTCACCAATTTCCAGATTTTCTGAAGACTCCTCTTTCACTGGATAATTTTCAAACACATATAAACTATTGAACAGCGGTATTCCTCTAGGAACTTCACTCCACGCCTGAATCTCTGTCAAAGAAGCATACTCATATTGTCTTCTTTCTATCTCTTCCTCTTGTATCTTCTGCAACCAATCTATTAATTTTATATCATCCATCAATTGAATTCGCGTCGGTGACGTTGTAATGAAAGGACCTACGATGTTTTCAACATCAATAATCTCCGTAGAACGCCCTGAGCTTGTTACACCAAAAACAATGTCATTTTCTCCACTATATCGGCTCATGAGATATGCCCATGCACCTTGAATTACTGTACTCAAAGTAAGTTTATTGCGTTTCGCCCATCCTTGTAACGCTTGAGTCTGCTCTTCTGATAAATACGTAACCTTCTCTGTGTAACCTTTTTCTCCCTCTTTACTTTCTAAGCCCAGTAAAGTTGGTGCAGTAAAACCTTTTAGCTTCTCTCTCCAGAATTGTTCCGCCTGCTCCTTATCTTGTTCTCTGAGCCATTGGATATATTTCTTATATGGTGAGGACTTAGGTAACTTCACAGCTTCTCCATTCATTCTCTTTTGATAGACTGTAAGTAATTCATTAAATACTAATGGTAAACTCCATCCATCCAGTAAAATATGGTGATGGGTCCAAACAATCCGATATTCTTCCTCACCTTCTTGAATGACTGTTACCCGCATCAATGGTGCTTCATCAAATTGGAAGGCTTGTTTTCGATCTAATTCCAAAAAGACTTTTCTTTTTTCCTCTATCTCTTCACTCGTCATTGTACGCCAGTCTTCTTTGTTCACTTTAAATGGGATATTTTCATACACCACTTGTACAGGTTCTTCAATTTCGTCCCATACAAATGCTGTACGAAAAATTTCATGCCGCTGAATTACAGATTTCCACGCCTGCTCAAATGTAGGAATATTCATTTTCCCTCGAATCATAAAACTCAATTGCACTATATACGGTGCAACATGTTCATCCCCTTGGTCATGCAATGTGTGGAAAATCATACCTTCTTGCAAAGGTGATAGTGGATATAAATCAGTAATCTGATTGTTCTTTCCGCGATGCATTTTGTTTAGTACATTTGTCAAACCTTCTTGGCTAAGATTAGCCATTGCAAAATCCGAAATGGTCAGTGCAGATTCTCTATCTGAAAATTGGATCAATGTACTCAGTTGATATAGCATATTCTGTGCAATACTTTGAATCGTTGATTTGGCAAATTGTCCAACATTGTATACCCAAGTGAATTGAAGTTTTCCATCCGTTACAACCCCAATTACATCAATTACATGCGATCGCTTGGAACCGGCAGCATGATCTAAACGCTTAAATTCGTTCTCTGGAATAAACATTGCATCGCTAGAAAACAATTGGTCAAATTGTCCAAGATAGTTAAAACTAATAGACGGTGTATATTGGAAGCTTAATTGCTCACACATTGTTGCGTTCATGTAACACAACACCCCATAATCAACACCCTTATTAGGAATTTTGCGAACTTGTTCTTTAACTGCTTTTAATGCTGCAATTGGCGTATTAGCATTAGTAATATTTAAATGAACTGGGTAAATACTTGTAAACCATCCCACGGTTCTCGATAAATCAACATCTTCAATAATCTCTTCTCGACCATGTCCCTCTAAATCTACGCTTAATATCGGCTGCCCCGTACATGCTGCTGTAGCTTGTACCAATGCTGCTAATAATACTTCATTGATTTGGACACGGTGAGTGCTTAAAGTCTCTTGCAATAACATACGGGTCTCATTCTCGTTTAACACCACAGTAATTTCCTCAGTTACTGCGCTTACTGGATTACTTATAGTACCATCTACTGGCAGTATAACTACGTCTTGTTCAGCCTGCTGCTCCCAGTAATGTAGCACTTCTTTTGATATTCCAGTTTCAGCGTAATGTTGTAATTTCTCCGACCATTCTTTAAAAGATGTACTCTTCATAGGTAATTGAATTTTTTGTCCTTGGACTGCTTGCGTATACGCTGTTTGCAAATCTTCCAATAAAATTCGCCAAGAAACACCATCCACGGCTAAGTGATGAATTGTCCAAAATAATCGGCCAGTCTTCTCATCTTCATCAAAATACACCATTCTCATTAAAGGACCATCATGTAAATTCAATCTTTCTTGTGCAACATTAATCTCTTTTTGAATAACTTCATGCCAATACGCTTCCGGCACTTCGTCTAATGAAATGACAGTCAGCATCAATTGTTCTTTAATTCCTTCATTCCACTGTTCCCAAGTCCCATTAGGTAAACGTTCATATCTTAAACGCAGGGCATCATGATGAAGTAGAAGGCTACGCGCTGCCTTTTCCAGTGATCCTATGTCCAATTTTTCTTTCGTTCTAAAGAACATGGATTGATTCCAATGATGTGGATTAGGATGATTTTGTGCAAAAAACCTTTGCTGAATAGGTGTAAGTATCGTCTCTCCAGTTATAATTCCTTGTTCAGCTTGTACACCTTGTTCTTCTTTGACTACTTGCGCCAACTCAGCAATCGTTTGGTGTTCAAATAGTTGTTTTGGTGTCAACTGTAAACCAGCTTGCTTTGCACGAGAGACAATCTGAATGCTAAGAATTGAATCTCCACCAATTTCAAAAAAGTTATCATAAATACCAATACGTTTTGAACCTAGCACACGTTCCCAAATGATAGAAAGCTTATGTTCACGTTCATTTCTTGGGGCCGCGTAGCCTTCTTGTGTTCCTTGATAATCTGGTATAGGTAACGATTTCCGATCAACCTTTCCATTTATGGTTAGCGGTAATTCTTTCATTTCGACAAAGTAGGAAGGTATCATATGGATTGGCAGTTTTGTTTTAAGATACTCTCGCCATTCTTCTAAACTACCTTCGCCCACTACATAAGCTACTAATCTCTTATCTCCCGACTGATTTTCCCTAACTATTACAACTACCTCTTTTACCAAGTCATGCTCTTGTAAAGTCGACTCAATCTCCCCAAGTTCGATTCGAAATCCTCTAATCTTCACTTGATTATCCATTCTTCCTAAGTAGTCTATATTACCATCTGGAAGATATCTCACAAGATCGCCTGTTCTATATAACCTCTCGCCTTCTTTGAATGGATGAGAAATAAATCGGTCGGATGTTAACTCTGGACGATTCAAGTACCCCCTTGCTAGACCTGCTCCTCCGATATAAAGTTCCCCCATCACACCAACTGGAACTGGTAACCTATTTCTATCTAATACATAAGTTTGGACGTTAGGCAATGGACGCCCAATTGTTACTCTCTTACTATCTTTTTTGATATGATAGCATGTTGCATCAACCGTACATTCTGTAGGACCATATACATTATAAAACTGTATTTTATCAGTCTCTACTAGCTGTTCCCATAATGACGGCATAATTGCTTCACCACCAACCAGTACCTTACTTGGAACATGAATGCCATCGCACGTTTCTAACAATCCGACATCTATAAGTAATTGAAGCAATGAAGGTGTTATATCAAAGATTTCTAACTTGTTCTCCCTAATATAAGCTACAAACTGCTCCGGATCACTTCGTACTTCATTTGGAATAATATACAAACTTGAACCATAAAGCAGCATTTGTAATTGCTGGATAGATGCATCAAAGGCAATTGACGCATTTAAACCGACATGCATGTTAGATGGTATCTCATGTTCGAAAACCTCTTTTTGTAAACCATGTGACAAGTTTAGTACAGAATGATGCTGTATCAAGACACCCTTTGGATTCCCCGTTGATCCTGAAGTATAGATAACATACGCTAAGGTTTCTCCTGTTACTTCACATTTTGGTGAAAGAATGCTTTCTTGTGAAATCATTGCTTGATCCCTATCTAGACAAACTATCTTCATTTCTTTAGGTATCCAGTCTTCCAATGACTCGTTCGTAACTAATACTTGAATTCCAGTGTCCTCCAAAATATATCGTAGGCGACTTTCTGGATATGATGGGTCTAATGGAACATAGGCTGCTCCAGCCTTCCAAATCCCCATAATACTAACAACCATCTCAACTGAACGCTCAAAGCAAAGTCCAACCAATGATTCATTCCCAATTCCGCATTGCTGAAGATAGTGGGCCAATTGATTAGCTTTTTCATTCAGCTCTCGATACGTTAACTGCTGTTTTTCATCTACCACTGCTACCGCATCAGGTGTACGATTTACTTGCTCTTCAAACAGCTGATGAATCGTACTTTCCTGTGGATATGCTACAGCATCATTATTCCACTCTTCCAACTGTTTTTGCTGTAATCCTGATAATATAGGCAACTTAGCTAATGATTTATCAGGATTCTCCACGATTACATTCAACCAGTTCCCAAAATGTTCAGCCATGGATTCAATAGTTAAGCTGTCAAATAAATCAGTTCTATAAACAAAAGTAAGTAATAAACCCTCTTCCACTTCTGCAGCAGTTAAACTTAAATCAAACTTAGCGATAGGGGCATTACTTTCCATTACTTCTATATTTCTTCCATGTAGTTCTGGTAGCTTCTGTCCCGTATTTTGCAAAGTAAACATGGTTTGGAAAATCGGAGAATGGCTTGTATTTCGTTCAGGTTGGATAACCTCTACAATTTTCTCAAACGGAACATCTTGATACTCATACGCCTTCAATGCTTTTATCCGCACTTGAGACAACAACTCTTGAAATGCCGGTGCATTACTTAAATCAGCTCGATAAACCAATGTATTGACAAAGAAACCAATCAGTCCTTCAATTTCTCGATAATTTCGATTTGCAATTGGGCTACCAACAATAATATCCGTTTGTCCCGTATAACGAGCAAGGAAACTTTGATACGCTGCCAATAAGGTCATGAAAAGTGTGGCCCCTTCTTGACGACTTAGTTCGTTTAATTTATCCAGTAATGAGCGCGATAACAAAACATTATGAGTTAATCCATGGTGGGTTTGCACTGGCGGACGCGGACGATCCATTGGCAACATTAAGACTGGTAACTCACCGGATAATTCTTCCTTCCAATACGCAAGTTGTTGATATAGTAATTCATCTTTCAACCATTCTCTTTGCCACTGAGCAAAATCGGCATATTGAACTGGTAGTGGTTCCAGCTCTGCTTGTTTTTCACCAATCGCATTCTCATAAAATGCCATCCATTCTTGAAGTAAGATTTCCATCGACCATCCATCTGAGATAATATGATGCATATTACACAGAAGAATCCATTCTTCTTCTGAAATTCTTATGAGTTTCCCACGGAACAATGGCCCTTGTTCTAAATCAAATGGAGATTCGACTTCAGTTTGAATCCATTGCTCCAACTTTCTTTCTCGCTCCTCTAATGAAAGCTTAGTTAAGTCCATTTGCAGAAGCGGACGGAAAACGTACGGTTGAATCTGCTGGATAGGATGGCCATCCTCTTCATAAAATACAGTCCGCAAAGATTCATGACGCTCTATCAACTGATTCCATCCCAACTCCAATGCCTCAGGTAACCAATTCCCTGTAAGACGGCATGCCATTGGCATATTATAAAGTGCACTATTAGGTGCAAATTGATCAATAAACCATAAGCGCTGTTGGGCATAAGACAGTGGAATATTTCCCCCTCGTTCTATCGGCATCAATGGTGGAATTTCTCGTTTTTCGCTCCCCTTACGTAACTGATCTATTCGTTTCGATAATGCCTCGACCGTTGAATATTCGAACAGTTCACGTACTGGCAATTTGATTTGAAAGACCTCCTGTAAGCGTGAGACCACTTGTGTAGCAAGTAGAGAGTGACCACCGAGCTCAAAGAAAGAATCCTGAACATCAATGTCTCTTATTCCTAGCACTTGACTCCACACTGAAGCAATAAGTTCTTCCAGCGGAGTTCTTGGGTATACAGTATTTTCAGCGGATTGTTCACTAAGTATAGGCAATGCCTTCAAATCAAGTTTTCCATTCGGTGTAAGTGGTAAAAATTCCATCTCAATAAAGTTTGTTGGAACCATGTAATTAGGTAAATGTGTTTGTAGATGTTCTCGCCATTCATGGACACTTCCTTCACCAACTACATAAGCTACTAATCTCTTATCACCTTGATTATCCTCTCGCACCAATACAACAGCTTCTTTCACAGAAGAATGCGCCTGCAAAACAGCTTCTATTTCTCCCAATTCAATCCGGAAACCACGAATTTTCACTTGGTCATCTATACGTCCATGGAACTGGAGATTACCATCAGAAAGATAACTTGCTTTGTCTCCTGTATAATAGAGACGTTCTCCTGACTTGAAAGGATGTGGAATAAATTTTTCCTTTGTAAGATCCGGACGATTAGCATATCCACGTGCAAGACTCTTCCCTCCAATATAGAGATCTCCAATTACACCAATTGGTACTAGCTGAAGATGAGAATCTAACACATAAACTTCTGTATTCGCAATCGGTCGACCAATCGATGGCGTACCTGTTGTCACTCCTACAGGTACATAACAATCTGTGGTAACAACGGTATTTTCCGATGGACCATACTGATTAATTACCGCAAAAGGAATATCGTTAGATGGATACTGTGTTAATTGATCCCCACCAGTAATGATAAAACGAAGATCCGTTTTATCTGGCCAAGATAATTTCAAGAGTCTTTCCAGAATAGGCGTAGGTGCAAAACTAGCTGTTATTCGTGAATCAATGAGCCAGTCCCTTAGTGCTTCTGGATTAATTCTCAGTTCCTCTGTTGACAAGTAGAGTGCTGCACCAGCAGTTAGATACGGCCAAATCTCCTGGACAGCCGAATCAAAAGCAACCCCTGCAATCTGAGTCGCACAATCCTCTGCTGAAATACGATAAACTTCTTGATGCCAAGAAACCATATTCATTAATGAGCGATATTCAACCATAACACCCTTCGGTTTTCCTGTAGAACCAGAGGTATAGACAATATAGGCTAAGTTCTCTGGATTTATTTGACGTGTAGGTGCAATTACGCTTTCCACCGTTAATTCTTCTAACCTCACCATTTCGACGTGTGCGAAATGTCCTTCTTGTACTTCCGCCGTCACTACAAATTGAATTCCTGCATCTTCAATCATGTATTCTAACCTTGATTTTGGATACAACGGGTCTAAAACAACATAAGCTCCACCAGCTTTTAAAATGCCTAGTAAACTTGCCATTAGCTCTGCTGACCTCGGAAGATAAACTCCCACCACTGACTCTGGGGCTACTCCCTTTCGCTGTAAAACATTTGCCAACTGATTTGCTTGTATATCCAGTTCACCATAAGTCCACTGTTTTGTTTGATCAACTATCGCAATCGCATCAGGACGCATTGCTACTTGCTCCTCAAATCTTTCGCAAATAAGACCCTGATGGGACATTTCCATTACAGTGTCATTCCATGTTTCTAATAACAAATTACGCTCGGGTTCCGATAGCATGCTCAGGTCATGCAACGGATTTTGTGGGCGATGAGAAACTTCATATAGCCATTTCTCAAAGTGTCCTGCCATCCGTTCAATAGTAGTAGCATTGAATAAATCCTTATTGTATTCAAAAGTAAAAAGTAATCCCTCTTCTGTCTCAACTGCCATCACACTTAAATCAAACTTTGCAATTGGACTATGGCTTTCTATCATTTCAATACTTCTACTAGATAACACCGGAAACTCTTGTTTCATATTTTGCAAGATGAACATAGTCTGGAAGATTGGCGAATGACTTGTACTTCGCTCCGGTTGCACAACTTCTACAATTTTTTCAAATGGGATATCTTGATATTCATACGCCTTCAATGCCTTTTGACGAACCTGATACAGTACATCTTGAAATGTCGGTCCACCACTCAAATTAGTTCGATAAACCAGCGTGTTAACGAAGAAACCAATTAGTCCTTCAATTTCTCTATAATTCCGATTCGCAATTGGGCTTCCGACCAAAATATCTTCTTGTCCCGTATAACGAGATAGAAAACTTTGATACGCAGCCAACAGCGTCATGAAGAGTGTAGCCCCTTCTTTTCGGCTAAGTTCATTCAATTTATCATGTAGCGTGCTTGGCAAAACTAGAGTGTATGTCGACCCGTGATGAGTTTGTATTGCAGGACGCGGGCGATCCATAGGAAGTTGGAGTACAGGAAGCTCCCCAGACAATTCTTCCCTCCAATATTGAAGTTGTTGATCAAGCACTTCCTCCTTCAGCCATCCTTTTTGCCACTGAGCAAAGTCGGCATATTGAACCGGTAATGGTTCAAGTTCCGCCACCTTTCCATCCGTTGCTTTCTCATAAAATGCCATCCATTCTTCAAGTAGGATTCCCATTGACCATCCATCTGAAATGATATGATGTAAAGTACAAAGGAGTATCCATTCTTCCTCTCCCACGTGCAAAATACTCGTCCTGATTAATGGACCCTCTGTTAAATCAAATGGCACTTCTGTTTCTTGTTGAATGAAACGTTTAACCTCTTCTTCTCGGTCTTCAGAAGAAAGCATAGTTAAATCCGTTTTCGGAATTGATTGAAAAGCATACGATTTAATTTGCTGTACGGGTTGACCATTCACTTCTTGAAAGACCGTCCGCAGTGATTCATGACGTTCTATTAGTTGATTCCATCCCGTTTCCAATGCTTCAAGTAGCCAATTCCCTGTAAGACGGCATACCATTGGCATATTGTAAAGGGCACTATTAGGTGTAAATTGATCAATAAACCATAAACGTTGTTGGGCATAAGATAGTGGAATAGCTTCTCCTCGCTCCATCGGTATTAGTGGCGGAATCTCTCGTTTTTTATCTCCTTTACGTAGCTGTTCTAATCGCTTTGCCAGTGACTCCACCGTTGTATATTCAAATAGTTCACGTACTGGTAATTCGATTTGAAAAATTTCCTGTAAACGTGACACTACTTGAGTAGCTAGTAGTGAATGACCACCAATTTCAAAAAAGGAATCCTGCACACTAATATTTTTTATTCCTAACACTTGGCTCCAAACGGAAACTATGAGCTCCTCCACTGGTGTTCGTGATGAAGTAATATCTTCACTTATGAACTGTTCTTCTAATTCTAATAATGCTTTCCGATTCACTTTACCATTTGGAGTGAGTGGCATACCTTCAATTTGGAAAAAGTATGCCGGAACCATATAATGTGGTAATTGCTTCTTGAGATATTCACGCCACTCTCCAGTATCCCCTTCACCCACTACATAAGCTACTAACTGCTTATCTCCTGGTCGATCTTCCTTCACCAACACGACTGCCTCTTTTACAGATGAGTGATCATGTAAAGCTGCTTCAATTTCTCCCAATTCAATTCGGAATCCTCTAATTTTGACTTGGTTATCTATTCTTCCAATATATTCTAAGTTACGATCATTCATATATCTCACCAAGTCACCCGTTCGATATAATCGTTCCCCGTCCTTAAAAGGATGCGGAATAAAACGTTCAGTAGTTAAATCCGGTCGATTGAAGTAGCCACGTGCCAATCCTACTCCTCCAAGGTAAAGTTCCCCTGCCACACCAATCGGGACCACTTGTTGATATTGATCTAACACATACAACTCTGTATTATCAATCGGACGACCAATCGGAATAAGCATTGCCTCTTTTTCTAAATCACAATCGTAATAAGTCACATCCACAGTCGCTTCAGTAGGACCATACAAGTTAATTAACTTTGTTTGCTGAACATTGTAAAAGATCCCCTTAAACCGGCGAACCTGCTCAGTGTTTAACGCTTCTCCACTAGTAAAAACTTGAATTAAAGACGATACATCCCTTTTCGAATTATATAGTTCCATATAATCTAAAAAAGTAGATAACATCGACGGAACAAAGTGCATGGTGGACACACGATATCGTTCAATATACTCCTCAATCACCGCAGGATCTTTCTCTCCTCCTGGTGGAAGTAAACAAACACGTGCTCCTACAAATGACCACCAAAATAATTCCCAGACAGAAACATCAAATGAAAACGGTGTCTTTTGTAGGATTGTATCGTCCTCGGACAATGGGTATTTTTTCTGCATCCACTGTAGACGGTTGATAACGGAATGATGTTCAATCATTACCCCCTTTGGATTTCCCGTCGAACCCGAAGTGTATATAATATAGGCTAAGTTATTTGCTGTTACTCCACTCACCGGAGCTAAATTACTCTCTTTAGAAATCATTACTTGATCCCGGTCTAAACAAATTGCTCGAATATCTTTAGGTAACCAGTCCTGTAGTGCCTCTTTTGTTAACAGCACTTGAATTTGTGAATTCTCCAAAATGTATCTCAGGCGGTTTTCGGGATAACTTGGGTCCAGTGGGACATAAGCCCCACCTGCTTTCAAAATCCCAAAGAGACCAATAATCATATCAGGAGAACGTTCAATACATATACCGACTAATGATTCAGGTCCGATACCTCGTTTTTGTAGAAAATGTGCCAATTGATTCGATTTTTCATTCAGTTCTTGATACGTTAGCTTTCCACCCTCATAAACTACCGCCACTGCATTAGGTGTCCGTGCAACTTGCTGCTCAAATAGCTCATGAATCATACAATCATGACCATAAACTACGTCCGTATCATTCCATTCTTCTAGGAGTTGTTTTTGCTCAGTATCCGATAACATTGACAGCTTTGTATATGATTCATCTGGATGATACGTGATTTCATTTAGCCAGTTCTCAAAATGTCCTGCCATACGTGCAATGGTACTACTATCAAATAAATCCGTGTTGTATTCAAATGAGACGAATAGACCTTCTTCCACTTCATAGGCAGTTAAGCTCAAATCAAATTTAGCAATAGACATATTACTTTCTACCATTTCAATACTTCTATCAGGCAAATCTAGTCGTTCTTGTTTTATATTTTGTAGCGTAAACATGGTCTGAAATATAGGGGAATGACTCGTGCTTCGTTCAGGTTGCACAGCTTCTACCACTTTTTCAAATGGTATATCTTGATATTCGTAAGCTTTTAACGCCTTTTTCTTTGTTTGGTTCAAAATCTCTCGAAAAGTAGGGATGCCACTCAAATCTGATCGGTAAACCAACGTATTAACAAAGAAACCAATTAATCCTTCTACTCCCTTATGGTTCCGATTTGCAATCGGACTACCAACTAGAATATCTTTTTGTCCCGTATAACGAGCAAGAAAGCTCTGGTATGCGGCCATTAAAGTCATAAATAAAGTAGATCCTTCTTGTCGACTTATATCCTTCAATTGACTAAGCAATTTATAAGGAAAAATTACGTGATGCGTAGCCCCAGAGTAAGTCTGCTTAACCGGTCGAGGTCGATCCACTGGCAGTTGTAAAATAGGAAGCTCACCAGATAATTCTTCTTGCCAATACGTAAGCTGACGATTTAGCACATCACCTTGCAACCACTCCTTTTGCCACTTCGCAAAGTCTGCATATTGAATGGATAATGAACTTAATTTAGCAGGATTTCCGCCCGTTTCTTCTTCATAGAAAGCAAGTAATTCATTCATGAATATACCAATGGACCAAGCATCAGAAATAATATGATGCATCGTACACAGTAATAACCATTCATCCTTCTCTAATTGAACAAGCTGATTACGAACTAAAGGACCATTCATTAAATTAAATGGTTCTTGCGCTTCTCTCGCAATTAAACTATCTACCTCTTTTTCTTTTACTTCTAGAGGAAGTTGAGAGTAATCTCTTACAGGTAATGCTCTAGGAAGGAATTCGACAATTTGTTGCACAGGTTGTTCTCCTACTTCTTTAAAAACAGTTCGTAATGATTCATGGCGTTCAATGAGTCGATTGAATCCCTTTTCTAATGCTTCAGGTATCCAATTTCCTTTTAGATGCCATACCGTTGGAATATTATATAAAGAACTATTTGGATTAAATCTGTCCATAAACCACAAACGTTGTTGTGCATAAGACAACGGGAGTGCTTCTTTATTCTCCTTTTTTTGCATTTGCTTCTGAAGCCATGCTCTCTTCTCAGGAGAAAGTGAACTCAGCTTTGCAAGTAAATCACTTCTCATTTTTTTACCCCTTCCTCAATCAAATTACTCTCGAATATCCCTTGTGCTTCTTCCTCTGATAGCTCTTCTAATTGCTTAAGTAGTTCCAGTAATTCTTCATCATTACTCACTTCTGCTTCTTTTTGAATATAGTCTTGAAGACTTACATTCTCCTTACTACCCTTCTGCATTTCTTGATTTTTGTTATCGAGCAATTGATCAATCTGTTCTGCCAATTGCTCCACCGTATGAAACATAAATAAATCATGCAATGGTATGTCGATTCCAAAAGCCTCTTTAAGATTAGAAACAGCTTGCGTAGCAAGTAATGAATGGCCACCAATTTCAAAAAACGAATCCTGAATTCCGATGTTTTCCATACCTAAAACTTCATGCCATATCGAAACGATTGTTTTTTCCGTAGACGTACGAGGAGCAATATAACCACTTGCTATCTCCTGTTTCTCTGGTGCTGGTAAAGCCTTCCTATCAATTTTCCCATTAGGAGTGAGTGGAAATGCATTTAATCCAACAAAATAGGCTGGGATCATATAATTTGGTAGTTGATCCTTGAGATAATCACGCCACTTTTGAGCATCTCCGTCTCCTACAACATAGGCAATCAAACGTGGGTCGCCAGGATAATCTTCCCGCACCATCACAATAGCTTCGTTAACTAGTGTATGCCGTTGTAATATCGCTTCAATTTCTCCTAGTTCAATCCGGAACCCACGAATTTTCACCTGATGATCGATTCGCCCAACATACTCCAAATTTCCATCCGGCAAATACCTTACTAAATCTCCAGTCCGGTATATTCGCTCTCCTTCTTTAAACGGATGCGGTATAAAACGATTTTTCGTTAAGTCAGGGCGCTTTAAATATCCACGTGCTAATCCTGATCCACCAATGTACAACTCACCAACTACACCAATTGGAACCATTTTTTGTTCAGCACTTAGTACATATACTTCTGTATTGAATATTGGTTTACCAATCGGTGGGACCCTATGCATGACACCTTTTTCTAATTCCATATACGTGGAATACGTAGTATCTTCGGACGGTCCATATAGGTTGTACACCTTTTCAATCGTATTTCTCTCGTATAAATCTTGAACAAGCGAATATGGCAATGGTTCTCCAGCCATATTCATCACCTTTACCGAAGAAGGTATTGTTTTTGCTCGAACCAGTTCCTTTGCTGCCGATGGCACAGTATTAACCAAAGTCACACCTTTGGAAGACAACTTCTCTAGATGTAGAGCATTTTCAGTGACAATCACCTTACCACCCATCGTTAAGGGAACAAATACTTCAAAAACGGATAAATCAAAAGATAGCGAAGTTGAAGCTAACACTCCCGCTAATTCCTTTCGGGAATACGTGTGGTGCGCCCAATGAATCATTGTTACTGTATTCCTGTGCTCAATCATTACTCCCTTTGGATTTCCAGTGGAACCTGAAGTATAGATAATATAGGCTAAGTTATCGCCCGTCACTTCACTCGTACATACCGTAGTTACTTCTTGTTCTATTTCTGCTCGATTACGATCAATACAAATCACGTTGACGAATTTAGGTATAACCATTTTTTGTTGTAACTTTTCCTGCGTCACCAGTACCTTTATTTGAGCATCTTCTAAAATGTACTGCAGTCGACTTTCCGGATACGCTGGATCAATTGGGACATATGCTCCTCCCGCCTTCATAATTCCTAAAAGACCGACAATCATCTCGGATGAACGTGTAACGCAAACCCCAACTAATGATTCGCATGTTACACCATTTTTTTGTAAATAATGTGCCAACTGATTCGAGCGTTCGTCCAACTCTCGATATGTTAGTTCTTCATCTTCGCACACTACTGCAATTGCTTCTGGTGTTTTTTTCACCTGTTCTTCAAACATTGTATGAATCGTACTTTCTTCCATATCTATAACACGCGATTTATTCCATTCCTCTAGTAGTTGCTTATATTCTACTTTCGATAACATATTCAGTTCTGATAGTACACATTTTGGATGAGAGACAATTTGATTTAACCAATGTTTAAAATGACTTGCCATACGTTCAATGGTTGTATCATTAAACAAATCAGTATTATATTCAAAGGTTAGTGATAATCCTTCTTCCGTCTCAGAAGCAAATAAACTCAAATCAAATTTGGCAACAGAAGCATGGCTTTCCATGAGTTCCATTTGTCTTTCAGATAGCTGAAGAAACTCTTGTTTCGTATTCTGTAAAGTAAACATAGTTTGGAATATTGGTGAATGACTTGTATTCCGTTCAGGTTTTACGGATTCTACCACTTTCTCAAATGGGATGTCCTGATACTCGTATGCTTTTAGCGCTTTTTTTCTTACCTGCGACAAAAGTTCTTGGAACGTCGGATTTTCACTGAAATCAGCTCGATAAACCAACGTGTTTGCAAAGAATCCTATTAATCCCTCAATCTCTTTCACATTTCGATTAGCGATTGGGCTTCCAACTATAATGTCGTCCTGTCCTGTATAACGAGAAAGGAAGCTTTGATACGCTGCCATCAATGTCATAAATAAAGTGCATCCTTCTTGCAGACTTAAATCTTTGAGCTTTTCCTGTAGGGAATTCGCCACTATTAAGGACTGACTTGCACCACGATGGGTTTGAACTGCAGGTCGAGGACGATCCATCGGTAATTGTAAAACCGGTAGTTCCCCAGATAATTCTTCCTTCCAATATTGAAGGTGCTGATTCAAATTCTCCTCTTTTTGCCATTCCTTCTGCCACATGACAAAATCTGCATATTGGATAGATAACTCCTTCAATTCCACTGGTTTTCCGGTTAGTGCTCCTTCATAAAAAGCCATCCATTCTTCAAGTAAGATTCCCATTGACCATCCATCTGAAATAATATGATGCATCGTACAAATGAGAACCCATTCTTCCCTGTCCACTTTCAATATTCGTGTTCGAATCAGAGGACCTTGTCCCAAATGAAATGGTTCCTCCGCCTCGTTTTGAATAAGGCGTTTCATTTCTCTTTCCCTATCTTCCAAAGAAAGATCTGTTAGATTCGTTTGAGGAATATGTCTGAACACATGAGATTGAACCTGTTGAAAAGGTTCATCCTCTTGTTCTAGAATTGTCGTCCTTAATGATTCATGACGCTCCAACAATTGATTCCATCCGACCTCCAATGCTTCAATTGACCATTTACCTGTTAAGCGACACGCTGCATGAATATTGTACATCGCACTATTTGGCATTAATTGATCAATAAACCATAGACGTTTCTGCGCATAGGAAAGTGGGATAACTTCTTCTCGTTTCATAGGTACAAGAGGAGCAACCTCTCGTTCTTTATCTTCTTTTCGTAACTGATCCACTCGTTTCGCCAATGCTTCCACTGTATCGTGCTTGAAAAGTTCACGTAATGGAATTTTAATTTGGAACAGTTCTTGTAACCGAGAGACGATTTGAGTAGCAAGTAGTGAGTGCCCACCACGTTCAAAGAAGGAATCCTGAATACTAATATTTTCTATCCCTAACACTTGACCCCAAACCGAGGCAATAAGCTCTTCCGATGGCGTCCGAGGTAGAACATTTAAATCTCCAATAGCTTGCTCATCAGGTATTGGCAAGGCCTTTCGGTCAATTTTCCCATTCGGAGTAAGCGGGAAGTGTTCTAACTCTACAAAGTGCGCTGGAATCATATGATTCGGTAATTGTTTTTGTAAATACTCTCTCCACTCCTCGGTATTTTCATCGCTTATTACATATGCAACCAATCGTTGATCACCTGGACGATCTTCTCTAACTAATACGACAGCCTCTTTAATAAACGAACATTTTTCTAAAGTGGCTTCAATTTCTCCTAATTCAATCCTAAAACCACGCATTTTGACTTGATGGTCCATTCTACCTATAAATTCTATATTTCCATCAGTTAGATATCTTACTGAATCTCCTGTTCGATATAGTCGTTCCCCCAATTGGAATGGATGCGAAACGAATTTTTCAGCAGTAAGATTCGGACGATTTAAGTATCCACGTGCTAAACCAGCACCACCAATATATAACTCACCCTCAATTCCTATTGATTGCAAGCGTTGATTTTGGTCTAATACATATAATTGCGTGTTCTGTATTGGCTGCCCAATAGAAACAAATTCTTGATTAGGCTGAATATCAAATGCATTCACATAAATAGTGGCTTCAGTTGGTCCATAAAAGTTGGTTAATTTCACTTGTCCACTATAATTCCATTTCTGTTGAAATCGTCTAACTAACCCTGAACTTAGTTCTTCTCCACCAGAAAATACATGGCGTACGGACGAACAATTCATGTTCAATTCAATACGATTGAAGTGATCTAAGAAAACAGATAACATTGAAGGTACAAATTGAACTATAGTAACCTGATGTTGTTTAATCACTTCAGCTATAATAGAAGGATCTTTTTCTCCACCTGGAGGTAGGAAAGATACACTGGCACCAACGTGAATGCCCCAAAACAATTCCCAAACAGAGACATCAAATGAGAATGGCGTTTTCTGCAAGACCACATCCTTTTCAGAAAGCGGATATTTATGTTGCATCCATTCTAGATAATTAATTACTGAATGATGCTCAATCATTACTCCCTTTGGATTCCCTGTAGATCCTGAAGTATACATAACATACGCTAAATTTTCTCCTGTTACACCACTTATACATGGGGTTGATTCTTCTTTTTCAATTGCAGTGTAATCTTTATTCATACAAATCGTTTCTATATTTTCAGATACAAACAAATTTTTAGAATTCTCTTCCGTCACTAGTACTTCGATTCCAGCATCCTCTAATATATATCGAAGCCGACTCTCTGGATAAGTAGGGTCAAGTGGAACATACGCTGCTCCTGATTTTAGAATACCTAATAACGCTATCATCATTTGTAATGAACGTTCCATATATACTCCAACTAGAGACTCTGGGCCTACACCATGCTTTTGTAAATAATGAGCTAGCTGATTTGCACGCTTCTCCAACTCTTTATAGGTAATTTGTTCATTTTCGTAACTAGCCGCGATTGCTTCCGGTGTTTTTTTAACTTGCTCCTCAAACATCGTATGAATCATGCCTTCAGCCGAATAATTAACTTGAGTATGATTCCATTCCTCTAGTAACTGTATCTGTTCTTCTTCTGTTAAATGAGTAATTTCAAATAGTTTTGAATCTAGGCTCTTCGTCATCTGAATTAATATTTGCAATAAGTGATTCTGAATCCGATTTATTGTTTCTTCATTAAAATAGCTTCGATCATACATCAACTTTAAAGTAATTTTCTTACCGGGCATTACAATGAGTGTTAAAGGATAATTTGTTTGTTCCGTGCTTGTAACATCTAGTAATCTTAAATCATCATTTCTCTCACCTTGAATTGGATAATTTTCAAACACATACAAGGTATGAAATAAGGAGCTATTTCGCGGAACCTCACTCCAGCCTTGAATATCTATCAACGAATTATACTCATACTGTCTTCGTTCCATTTCTTTCATTTGTATTTTACGAAGCCAATCTACTACTGATGTATTATCCGTTAATCGAATTCTGGTAGGTAATGTGTTAATAAATAGCCCCACCATATTCTCTGCTCCCATTAAATCAGTAGGACGCCCAGCGCTAGTTACGCCAAATACGACGTCACTGTCACCGCTATACCTACTCATCAAATAAGCCCATGCACCTTGTACTAACGTATTCAACGTTAATCGACTATTTCGTACCCACTCTTGTAAACTCTCAGTAAGTTCCTCAGATACTTGATAAGCACATTCTCCATAACCCTTCTCTTGTCCTTGTTCCTTTCTTTCCATTGCTAATGGAGTAGGTGCATAGAACCCTTTTAATTCTTCTTTCCAAAATTCCTCTGCTTGACTTTGATCTTGTTTATTTATCCATTGAATATATTTTTTATAAGGAAGAGGTTTAGGAAGATTCAACAATTCTCCCTTTATCATCTTGAGATAAACTTCCATCACTTCACTAAAGACCAATGACACACTCCATCCATCTAGCAAAATATGATGATGTGTCCAAATAATTCTCGTTTCCTCTTTTGCCTCTTTAATCGCAGTGACTCTCATCAATGGTGCTTCATCCAATAAAAATCCTTTTCTACGATCTACATTCAAAAACTGTTGTAATTTCTTCGCCCTTTCATCATGTGGATAGGTGCTCCAATCCTCTTGATGAATAGTAAAAGGAAGACGTTGGTAAACCGCTTGTAGTGGTTTTTCTACTTCCTCCCACACAAATACTGAACGTAAAACCTCATGTCGATGAATAACATATTCCCAGGCCTTTTCAAAAGTAGCAATATCCAATTGCCCCCCGAGCAAGAAGCCTACTTGTACAATATAGGAAAATGAATGTTCATCATCTTGATCGTATAAAGTATGAAACAGTATTCCTTTTTGCAAAGGTGATAAACCATATATATCAATAACGTCTCCCATTTTTACACCCTCTTCTTTTTTAATTTAAGTAATACTTTGCTCAAGCTTTCTTCCGTAAGATCCTCTGCATCAGCAAAATCTGATACCGTAAAAGCAGACTCTGTTGTTGGTTTATTTATAAGTTGACGAAGATGCCTCAACATACCATCTGCTATCAATTGAATTTTTAATTTAGAAAACTGTTCTCTACTATACATCCAAACAAAATGTAACTTTTCATCTTTCACCATTCCGATAACATCAATTAAATGAGATGGTTTGGAATCTGGAGCATGATCTAAAAATGTAAATCCTGTCTCTTGCATAAACAAAGATTCCCTTGAGAAAACCTGATCAAATTGGCCCAAATAGTTAAAACTTATTGAAGGCTTTTGCTGATAAAACGGAAGTAATCCTTTATTCAAGTAACGTAAAATACCATAGTCAACTCCGCGATTTGGGATTCGACGCAATTGTTCTTTGACAGACTTTAATCCTTCAATAGGTGTTTGAGTTCCTTGAAAATTGAGATGAACGGGATAAATACTCGTGAACCAGCCCACTGTCCTTGATAAATCAATACCTTCAATTACCTCTTCTCTTCCGTGTCCTTCTAGATGAATAGAAACGGTTTGCTGATTTGTACAATCGACGATAGCTTGTCCTAATGCCGTTAATAGTACCTCATCAATCCTTGTCTTATGAGTTACTGGAACTTCGTGTAACAATTCATGTGTTTCTTCTATTCCTAAAGTCCTCGTCACTTGATCAATCGATTCCTCTGTCGTTTCTTGTATTGGATAGTCCATTGGAATTTTCATCGTTTCTTTTTCTACTTGTTGATTCCAATAATTTTGTACTTCTTTTGAAATACCCGAATCACTGTATGTCTGGAGTCGTTCAGACCACTCTTTAAAAGATGTACTTTTCGCAGGTAAGCGAACTTCTTGACCTTGTTTCATCTGGTTATATACCACCTGTAAATCTTCCAATAGAATCCTCCATGACACTCCATCTACTACTAAATGATGAATCACCCAGAATATTCGATCATTTCCAGTCAAGTTATCTTCAAAGTACACTACTCTCATTAACGGACCAGTAACTAAATTGAAACTAGCTTGATTAATGTTCATTTCTTCTTGTATTATTGTATTCCACTCTTTTTCATTAACTTGATTCCGTTTTACAACATGGAGTACTGACAGCTCATCAGTCTCTTCATTTCTCTGCCTCCACGTTCCGTTCGGTAACTGTTCGTACCGGAAACGTAAAGCATCATGATGTTTGAGTAAATTTAATATCGCTCCCTCTAGTAATTTCACATCCAATCTTTCTTTTACTCTTAAAAGCATTGATTGATTCCAATGCTCTGTATGTGGATGTTCTTGCTCGAAGAACCAGCACTGAATTGGAGTAAGAGGCACATCACCTATCACAATTCCCTGCTCCGCTTGTACTCCCTGCGTTTCTATAGCCACTTGTGCCAGCTCAGCGATAGTTGGGCATTCAAACATTTGCTTTGGAGTAAGTTTTAACCCCACTTGACTTGCTTGAGATATGATTTGAATACTGAGAATCGAGTCGCCACCAATTTCAAAGAAATTATCATAGATTCCCACCTTTTTAACACCTAATACTCGCTTCCAAATGGTAGTCAGTATCTGTTCGTTACTATTCCGAGGGCCAACACATTCACTATTAATCTGCTTTTCCTCCGGCATAGGTAAGGCCTCACGATCAACTTTACCGTTAGCTGTAAGTGGAATAGCTTCCATCGCCACAAATCCCGAAGGAACCATATAACTTGGTAGTTTCGCTTTAAGATACTCTCTCCACCCATCTACATTTCCATCTCCTACAACATATGCTACTAATCTTTTATCGCCCGGCTGATCTTCTCTTACAATTACAACTGCCTCTTTTACATATACATATGTATGTAAAGTAGACTCAATTTCCCCAATTTCAATTCTGAAACCACGTATTTTAACCTGATGATCAATTCTTCCACGATAATCTAAATTCCCATCTGGCAAATACCTCGCTAAGTCTCCTGTCCGGTATAATCTTGCTTTCGGATCACTACTAAATGGATGAGATATAAAACGCTCTGCTGTTAATTCAGGTCTATTTAAATATCCACGTGCCAATCCTGCTCCACCAATATAAAGTTCACCATCAACACCTATAGGAACAGGTTGTTGATAAGCGTCTAGTATATACACTTCTAAATCGAGAATCCGCTTTCCAATATTACTTCTTGAAGCATGCTGCACATCATCTAGAGTAATTGGATAATATGTAACATGAACTGTAGTTTCTGTAATTCCATACATATTAATTAACTGTGGGTTTTTCTCACCATACCTTTGAAACCACGGTAACAAGCTAATAGGTTCTAATGCTTCTCCGCCAAATATTACGTAACGTAGCTGCAAATTTTTATTCTTATCTTCTTGTTCACACACTCGTATTAATTGTCGAAATGCGGAAGGTGTCTGATTTAGAACTGTGACTTCTTCCTCCACTAATAATTGATAAAAATCCTTAGGTGATCGACTAATCCAGTACGGAACAACAACTAATTTTCCACCATATAATAATGCTCCCCAAATTTCCCATACTGAGAAATCAAATGCATACGAATGAAAAAGCGTCCAAGTATCTTTTTCATTAAACTGATACCAACAATCCGTTGATTTAAATAACCGAATGACATTGTGATGCTCTATCATAACGCCCTTTGGATTTCCCGTTGATCCCGAAGTATAGATTACATATGCCAGATTTTTGGGACCGACATCAGAAAGCGGCAAAGTCTTACTTTCTTTCCCAATCTCATCTTGATCACGATCCAGGCAAATCGACTCAACATTTTCTGGTAACCATTTCAATTCTTTTAAACTTTCTTGCGTCACGAATAACTGAATGCTAGCATCTTCTAAAATATATTGAAGTCGCTGCTCTGGATATGTTGGATCGAGTGGAACATAAGCCCCACCAGCCTTCAAAACCCCTAAAATACCTACAATCATTTCGAGGGAACGTTCAACGCATATTCCAACTAAAGTATCAGGTCCTACTCCCTTTTTCTGCAAATAATGAGCTAACTGGTTTGCACGTTCATTAAGCTCCTTATAAGTAATTTTTTCTTGTTCATACGTAACTGCAATAGTATTTGGATAAATCATCGCTTGCTGTTCGAATATTTCATGAATAGTTACTTGAGGTGGGACATTCAGTTTAGGATTGTTGAACTCAACTAAACTTATTCTTTTATCTTCCTCAGAAATGATTTCTATTTCAGCTACCTTCTGCTTTGGTTTTTCAAAAGTGTTTTCCATTATCGCTAACATCACGTTAAAAAACCGTTTTATCTCTTCCTTAGAAAATAGCTCCTCACGATAATCAATATGTACATGTAAAGAGTCAATATCAATTAGATTTTCAATATGCACTGCAAAATCTTGTACCTCTTCATGGTTTGGAATCCATAGTGAGTCACCACTTTCATCGCGATCCCTATAATCAATCGTAGTTCCGAAAAGTCTCACATTACTATTATTCTCTTTATTAATCTGCTTTAACAACAAATCAAATGGATATTTCTGGTGCCTCAATAATTTGCTTTGTTTTCTGGACACCCTGCTAATAAATGAAAGTACTTCTTCTTCTGGATCAATATCCATTCTTAAAGGAACTGTACTCACCATCATTCCAATCAATTTTCGTTCCATTTTAGTCATACGATTGCCGTAAGCCATTCCTAAACCAATATCAAGCGATGAAGTCCACCGATACATGGACAACGAGAAAGCAGCAACAAAAAAAGTGTATAAACTAATTTTGTAATCTTCAGAAAATTTTTCTATCTTTCTCTTCAAATGCTCCGTTAATATAAATGTCTCACGTGATGCTTTAGTGCTAACTTGGTACGTATTATAGGGCTTCAATCCAGTCACAGATGGCAGTGTTTTAAATTCCTCTAACCAGAATTTTTGATCTTTTTGAAAGCGACTACTATTCAAGTATGTTTGTTCATTGGTCAGGAATTGAACATATGAATTTTTAATTTCGCCTTCCTCATTCTCGTTATGCATTTCATAATAATATTTTGCAATTTGCTCAGTAAATATTTGAATTGATAAACCATCCATAATAATATGATGAACATTTCCAAAGACTGCACATTCATTATCGTTTAATTTTATTAAAGCGAAATAGTATAAATCTGAATTAAATAATGTAAACGTGTCTTTTGTTTTCTGCTCAATCCATTCCTCAAGCAAATTTGTATTCTCCACATTACTGAAATCAAAAAACTCAAATTCTTGTTCTTCATGTTTAATAAAATATTGTTTCGGTTCCTGATGCCCATTTTCTTTTAACCTAATGCACAGACCGTCATTTTCACTGATAACGCGATTCACAACTTGGTTTAATTTTGAATAATTCATTTTCCGATGAAGTTTAAATAAAAATCTTAAATTACATATTCCTTTATCAGAATGAATAACTTCTGTATACCATATTCTTCGCTGCGGATGGCTTAATCGATAACATTCCTCATTGGTCATAAAAATCTCCCCTTCAAAAATTATTTGCTCTTATAGGTTCGTGTTTATGTTTAGCCCATAAATATTTCTGCAGTGAAACTCCAATTAATCCAATAATAACAAGCCCAATCCCTCCATAAACATAGAGTTGAGTTACTCCAAACAAATGCACTAATGGGCCACTCATAGCAGGAGAAATAATTAGAACTGCGTTTGTTAAACTGCTTTGTATACCAAATACTCTTCCTACTTGATCTTGGTCGGATTCTATTTGTAAAATGACTTGATTAGATACAAGCATCAGCCCACTTCCGATACCAGCGATAAAACTAATTAAATAGGCTAAAACGAAGACCGTACCGGGCGTTATCAAACCAATCCCCCCAAAACCAATTCCCATTAAAACCATACCTCCACATACTACCCAGCCATATTGAAATTGTTTTAATTTCTGAGTTAGTAGTGCACCAAGTATTCCGCCAAGACCAATAATAGAAATGATATATCCCATTTTACTTTTATCATGTGGGAATAAGCTCTTAAATAAAGTTGGGAATTGTGAGTCGACTAATTGTAATACTGCCATGGCTATTGTAACGAAAATCATGGTTGATAATATTATCCGATTAGATAACACATAACCCCACCCTTGTACCCAAGCGGTCCAAGTACTTTGTTTTTGCTTTTCAACAAATTCTTTCGATATAGTTTCTTTAAATTTTATTGTGGGTATGAGAACTAAGGTAGCTAATAAACAACTTATAGCTCTTATAATGAGGCAGAACTCTGGTTGAAACCAGCTCAGCAACATGCCCCCTATAAGTGGACCTACTATCTTGGTACCCTGCTCTACTATTCCGTTGATACTTACTGCTTTAGTAAGTAAGTCCGGGGATACAATCTGTCTTGTTAGTGTTTGCTGTGCAGGATAATAGAAAACAATAAAAATGGAACGAATCATTAATGCCACTAAGAGCCAGTGGATATCTTGTACAAATAAAAGAGCAATTGTTATTAGACCAACCATTAGATTACAGAACATCATAATTGGAATTTTTCTAAAACGATCTGCAATAACACCTGCCCATGAGCCAAAAATAATTCCAGGAAGTGCATATGCAACAGGGATCAATCCAATCATAGTAGGATCTACTTCCCATTCAAACCCAACTATAGTCATAATCGCTAACATATCAATAAAAACACCAAGCATAAGCAATGAATAAGCAGAGAAAACTTGTAAATAAACCCTATTTCCTAATAGGCCTTTTGAATCAGTAGTTTTCATAAAAGCAAGCTCCTTAGGTTACTAATATAAACGCTTTTGCGTATAAGGTACCCCTTTATTAAACCTAATTAATCATTATAAAGATTTCACCTAGAATGTAACTTCGTCAAAACCTAGACTAATCTCAAGGTTTAGTTTATTTTAAATAGTCAGATAAATTTAGGCGCACCTATTTCTTCGTATTTATATCAACTGTTACAACATAGACCTTTACCTTACACTAAAAAACAGCTAAACATTACCTTAATATAACCATTTATAGTTGTTTGCACATTCAATTCACATCCTTTTTAAAGTTGGCTTTTTTCTATCTCAAATACTATCACACAAATATTTCACCTACTATATTCATAAAGTTGAAATATTTGAATCAGAAAATTCGGATAAAAAAAACCAACCCACAAATCATACCAAACAATTATTTAGTTATATTGTCAGTTTATAGATGGCTTTAGCCATAAGGATATCAAAAATTAAGTTTCTTAATTTTATTAACATAATAGTTTAAAGAGACTATAAATCCTACTAAACAAAAAGATAAATATACAATAAAGTATATTTATCTTTTCTTATCCTACATATTTTCTATGCAAATTAATTCCAATAACTAAAATTGATAATAAAAATATAATACTACCAATTACTAATGTACTCATAACAGAATTGAATAATATAGTATTAATACTTCTACACCTACTACCTATTTTATTTATTAGATATTTACACTTCAAAAAAATTACAAATTATTCACAATTAGGATACACACCCAAAATATGATTTGAATATGTTATTATATTTTAAGATAATATAAAATCAGTTTTTCTATAAGAGAACTTAATTTTTATGTAGTACGAAATTGTTAGTACTACAGTATATATTTTAATTTAGTTATAAAAACGTTTAAAGACCACCTATTTCCATAAGTGATCTTTCTTTGTAATTCTACATTTATGCACTACTGTAGAAATATATCGTAGATACGCTTTGTATGCTAAATTTCTAGTTCTCTCCATTTACTAAAAAACATAGCTTAGCACAATTAATATCATATTCGTTAAATTGCAAACTATTATTTTGTCTTCTGTACAGACAAACTACTAAAAATCAAATCAGCAACTTTTACATATCCTTTTGAGTTTGGATGAATTAAATCCTTAGACCAAAGCGTATTGTCATTAACTAAATGATGATTCCAAAAATCAACATGATGAAACTTATATTCTCTGCTCAGTGAACGTATAACTTCATTTGCCTCTAATAATTGTTCTTTTATTACTTGTTTTTTTTCAGAAGCAAAAGGAAGCCTAACTGTAAAATCAGGAAGGTTTGCTATAATAATATCAGCCCCTGCTTTACTTAATGAATCTATCATAAATTCCATATCGTTCTTATATGCATCATGATTCCAACGTCCTTTTAAAACATCGTTTGCCCCTGCAATGAGACTAACCAAATCTGGATTAAAAGTTAACGCCTTTTCCAATTGCTGCGAGCGAATTTCTTTAGTTACTAAGCCACGCTTTGCCAAATTAGCATATTTTATATCGTTTTCACACAGTTGAACAAAATGATCTATCCAGCTTTTTAATGCAATTCCCTCAACTTCATCCCCTATCCCCTCTGTAAAACTATCACCAATTGCTACAAATCGCTTCCACATATGTATTCCCCCTTTATTATTAACCATATCTATACTATACAATAGCTCACACCGTAATTGTTATTTCTAAGTGGTTTTCGATTTCAATTATATTTACATTTAGAATCCAAAATTGACCGATTCCTAAGTATACTTAGGAATCGGTCATATTCGTATATTTACTAAAGAAATAAAATTTCTCTAGGAATTATACTTTTTTCAAAAAATTGGTTGTTCTTTGTTTTGCCCAGTTGATACATTTCTTTTCGATTAAATGATATGAAACTATAGAAAAAAGTAGTGTCATTGCAATGCATAAAGTAAGAAGGAAAAAGATAGGTATCTTTGTATACAAAAGTTTAAATAGTACCATCATGATTGGAAAATGACACAAATAGATACTGTATGAAATTTCTCCTAAATATACAAATACACTCTTATTTAAAAATGCTTTTACTTTTAGGTTACTCATAGCCATTATAATAAATATACCAACCCCCATTACGACACCCCAATCTTTTAATAAGAAAGTAGTATCATTACGGGAAAAACCATAAATTAAAATGGAATATAAATACAGAATAATCCCTAATGCAATAAGAAATCCTTTTTTAAATTTTTTCATATTCCTATATGAGTAGATAAGTTTTTCCTGATACTTAAAAAGTAACATTCCAACCATAAACATAGATGTAAAATGCAGTGTATCAGCATAACCATTATAAAATCCTTCAGCTTTCCCAATATACAACACATTAAGAAAAACACTAATTAAAGAAAAGCTCAAAGCAAATAGTATCGTTTTCTTCCAATTCAATTTATAAAAAAGAAGGAATAACAAAGGAAACACAATAGATATACGCATTTCTTGAGCCAATGACCAAATAACTGGATTATAATTTTCCGTAAAAAAGTTATTAAGAAGCACAAAGTGGTTTAGAATATCTAATTTTGTTATAGACCCTTGCCACCTATCATAGAACCAATCCCGTAGTCCTACCACTTCATACGACGAAAATAAAATAAATAAAACAAAGGAAACAATTATCCAAAAATAATAAGGAATATAGATTCTTACAAATCTCTTAATTAAATATCCCCAATAATTTGTTTTTGAATGATAAAGTGCCATCGATAACACAAAACCACTTAGTACATAAAAAACGATAACAGCTTCCCCACCCGCCCATAAAAACCTAAGCGGGGAAAATTTAATAGAATTAGGCAACGATGGTAGCATTAAACAAAAATGTCCAAATACCACAGTAAGTGCCGCTAACCCTCGTATGGAATCTAATTCTTTTATTCTCTTACTCATAAAATGTTCTCCTTGTAAATTGTAGATTTTGCTTTTCATAAAGGCCACTATGCGAATGTAGTGAGAGAATTGTACACATCGTTTCTTTAAATTCCTAATATAAGCAGTAAAAAGTTAATTTGACCTCCATTTCTTTATATACATAATTTAAAACAAAATATTTAATACAAAGAAAAGATTTTATTAAATTTTTATAAAGTGAAACTTTAATGGGTGGTTTTTCATCATGTAACTTTATTAAACTAACCTTGCACCAGAATCCTTTAAATCGAAAGATTCATAATAAACGCCATCCCTTCTGTATATTTCTACAAAAAGAATAGCGTTTTTGGAGTATATGGATACAAATTTATTTTAGCTTAATAGAAATACAAAAAGTTCCGAAGGACCAAGTTTGAAAAGTAATACAATCTTTCATTCCAAACTATCCACATAAGAATCTATAATACTTTGAAACCTTTTGTTTCAAACTAATATTTAGTTGTATCTTATAAAATTAGCTTTTTACTATATCAATCGCACTATCCCACATACCACTAAAAAAAGATCCAGTTTTACGTATAAAACGTGTAAACCAATTTGCTTGTTCCACATCAGATTTTGTTACAAGATCTATTTGTAATGAATTACCTGATAAGAACCCAGGATCGGTATTATCTTTAGGCGAGATAATTATTTTACTAATTGTTACACCTTTTTTAATAGGCGCTTCTGGTTCTTTATTTGATACTTTAAATTCTTTTTTATAACCGTCTTTGTTTCCCTTCCGCATTGGAAGTGAAACAGCTTGCTTCGTTTGAACTACTACATCTTTCTCTTTTGCATTTGCTACTCGTACCGTTTCATGTCCTTTTACTACTGAATCTTTTCCGTAGACATTCTTCACTTCAAAATTCGCAAATCCATAATCGTATAATTTCTTTGTTTCATCAAAGCGTGCCGTATGAGATTTTGCTTTTATCACTACAGAAATTAGGCGCATACCATTTCTTTCTACTGTACCAGTGAAACAATCTCCCGCTTCTGGAGTCGTTCCTGTTTTCAAACCATCTACACCTTCATATTGCTTAATTAAACCTTTTAACATCCAGTTAAAGTTCGCCATATCAATTGGATATTTACCACCCTCTTGGAATGTTTTTTTAGGAATTTTTGCTGTATTCAATATTTGGGGAAAATCTTGAATAAGACGTTGTGCTAAAATTGCACAATCCCTTGCAGACATTTTATTTTTCTCGTCTAGAGTTGTCCCTTCTAGGTGATATCCTTTTAAATCTTGATTTGTTAAGCCTGTAGAGTTTACAAATTTATAATCTTTCATTCCAAACTCTTTCGACTTATCGTTCATCATTTTTACAAAATTGCCCTCTTTACCAGCAATCTCTTCAACTAAAGCAATTGTTGCACCATTTGCAGAATAAATTGCCATTGCCTCATATAACTCTTTTACCGTATAAGAGCCACCATTTTCTAATGGAACGTTTGATAATGAACGATCTTGCGAAATCTTATGTGCATATTCAGAAATTTTAACTTTTTGATCCCATTTAAGTTTTCCTTTATCTACCGCTTCATGAACTAAGTATTCGCTCATCATTTTTGTCATACTAGCAATTGCCAATGATTCATCTGCATTTTTTTGATATAAAATTTTTCCGGAATTTGCTTCTATTAAAATTGCTGATCCTGCTTCAACGTCTATAGCAGAAACTGTTTCCGCTGCTGCTCTTCCAAATGTAACGAACATACTAAAAAATAGTGTAAGCACTGTTACTATTGCAATAAATCTCTTGCAAAACATACCTTTCACTTCTGTTACCTCCAATATCTTTGTACTCAAAAAAGCGTTATTCTAACATAATCTCAAAAAAAATAGAAAGTGTTCTCAAATTGTATATACATATTAAACGTTAGGATTGCTTTCATATAGACCATCTTATCTGACACTTTTAGGTGCCCTGATACTTTGTATTCCCACGCATATCCTTATTTTTAATCCCCTTATATTTTTTAAAATGATTCGCACTTTCATATTTTTTAGGATTACAATTAATAGACAATCTACATAATACATTTGTTCCACATTTACAAAAAATAAAGTGAAACTTTAATCAGTGGGGGTTTTGTTCATCCCCACTAATTATTAACCCTCACCAATCGGGATTTTAATTATTCAATTGAGCTATTTGCTAGACTTATATTAGAGATAAATTTTCTTTAGTCTAAACCATTAGTTTTTTGTAATAAAAAAACTACACCCAATACTGAATGTAGTTTTTCTAACTAACTAATTTATTTATTTTTTACTTCATTTTTATAAAAAGCAAATAATGGTTCAATGGATGGACTAGATAACAGCGGAATTGCCTTCTCGATCAATTTCCTATCCCAATCAAACCAACGCATTTCCATTAACATGTTTATTTCTGTATCAGTGAATCGTTTCTTTATTTCCTTAGCAGGATTTCCACCAACTATTGTATACGGCGGAACATCTTTACTTACGACAGATCCTGCAGCAACAATTGCACCTTCACCAATAGTAACGCCAGGCATTATTATAGCATTCATTCCAATCCAAGCATCACTTTTAATGACTGTATCGCCCTTAGTTTCATATGATTGTTCAATTTGCTCAGCGAATGGATATACTGTAATCCATTCTGAGTGATGATTATGGTTACCACCCATTAAAATGACTACTCCACTTGCAATGCAAACATAATTCCCAATAATGAGTTTATCAAGATGCCATCCCATCTGTTCAATTGGATTAAACAGTGCTTGTGACTTAGCATCCCCCCACAAATACCTTACACAACCATCTTCAAAATTTTGATGACCATAATACCCTGAATAATAGGAGTATTCTCCTACTTCAATGAGTGGATTTGTTACTATATCTTTTATATATTTTGTTTCTGACCAATGATTAAATAATGGATGCTTCATAACTTTATTCCTCGCTTCTAAGTATTATATATTTTGCTATTTACTTAGAAGCTTACTACGACTGCTACATTTTTTAGCTTTCTCAAACGACGAATCATTATCTTCAAGCCTTTCTTTTATAATAGAAAAAGCATAACGCAATACATTACACTAGTCAAATTGTGTAATTTTGAACACATCTTAAACAGTGTAATACTACAATAACAATATGAAAACACTCTAACTTCGATACAAATACTATATTTATTACATTTAGTTCATATTTTGTAAAAAAATCTTAATTGCCATGACAAAGCAAACAATAACCACTATTGGTCGTATTAATGACGTCCCTTTTGTAAGCACCATCTTCGCCCCAATATATGACCCTATAATTTGACCAAGCATCATAATCAATCCAATTGTCCAATCGATTTGGCCAAAAATAATAAAATACAACAAAGCAGCGAAATTACTAGTAAAATTCAAAATCTTAGCATTTGCAGTTGCCCGCGTAGCACTATATCCACATAAAAGAATGAACGCTAAAGCAATCAAGCTACCTGTTCCTGGGCCGAAGAAACCATCATAAAATCCAAGGAATGGAGCCACTGTTAACGCAAACAACAACATACTTATTTTTCTCGGTTGATCTTCGTTTGCTATATTTGGAGATAATAGAAAATAAAGACCAATAATAATAAGTAAAAAAGGTAATATCATGATTAGATATTCTGCCCGTATCTGTAAAACAAGCCATCCACCCAAAACTGATCCAAAAAAGGTCATTAAGATGGACAAACGCATTTCTTTAAGATTAATTTCTTTCTTCTTAATAAAAAACACTGTCGCCATGAGAGTTCCGCTACTCCCTTGCAGTTTATTAGTTGCTATCGCTACAGAAGGAGACATACCTACTAATAACATTATCGGGATAGTTATCATACCACCGCCTCCAGCAATTGTATCTATCCACCCTGCTAATACAGCTACTAAAAATAGTAATATGAGTAATTCAATAGTAAAATCCATACAAAGAATATGGGAAGGCTTGAGCTATTATACCCCAAACCTCCCCATCGTCCCTCCTCTCTTTAAACTAGTTAATAATATCTGTAAAGTAACTTTCTTTCTGATCACGTAATCGGCTGGAAACGTACTGCCTGCAAACAATTCTTCTTCCGTACTTATTATCTCCAATCGGAATTTTATATTCTTCCTCAGATAACCTTTCCCTACCATGAGTTACATTTGTTTGTTTACCATAGTATGAATTTGGAATAATTAATAAATCTTCAGATGTAAGTGGAACCTTATAAGTGGGCGTTGTTCGTAAGAGTTCTAAAAACATGTCAAATTTCAATTTTTCTTCTTCACTTTTTCCCACATAAATCAATCTATTTTCTGCTCCATTCAAACAAGTTGCAATAATATCACCATTATCATCCAAAAATATGATTTGGTTTATTTCCCCTACAAATCCCGATATTTCACCATCCGCCATTCCTGCGATATGAGCAATAGGCATTTTACTTATCGCCAATATATCATCTTTACTGAAGTGATTTTCTTCAAGATGCTTTTGAAGTAATTTTGGCGTTCCAATATGAGTTTGAGTTTTTAAATTTAACACTCCTTTTAATAAAAGAGCATCAACTCTAGTAAATTTTCCACAAGTAATTTCAGACACTATTCGTTCCACGGATTTATTAAGTCTATTTGATACAATTTCTAAATTCGTATTGAATATTTTCAATCTTGCTTCAATATCTGATTGGTCTTTCATGTCTGTATACACTGTGGCATCGTTATGTTGATAAAAGTTCCCGCCACCGGTGCTTGCACCGACATTTCGCAAAACTTCATCGTTGTTCAAAGGGGAAATGAGGTGAAATCTATTTTTCCCTGCATGTTCGGATGGGTGAATTAAAGCATCATAATTAAAAAGTGTGGCAAAAAGCCATGTGACCCATTCTGCATAAAAATATTTTTTCATTCTATCGTCTTCGTCTTCACCATAATTAAAACCTTTGCGATTTCCCCCAGGTAATAGGGTTTCCATAGGATCACATGGAATATTTTTAATAAGAGTAGGTGGTACGTTTCCACCACAATTCGCTACTTTTATCATATGTAGTAGTTTTTTCATATCTGAATTCGCAGTTTTCTTTGAATAATCAATCAAACAATTAAGCCACTCTCTTGAAAAGCTTGCAGCTATTTCTTGATCACAAGTATAAGGATTATGAGTTTTTAATTCATGGTCTATTAGATTCTTGATTTTATCCTTCAATACATTAGGAATGCTAATTTCTTCGATTTCTGTAATCTGCAGTATTCCTTTATTCATTATAAAACCTCCGTTGTTTTATTTTTTCACCATATCTTCTATTAAATAAACTACCTACTTCTTTTTTGCTCCTTTGCTTTTCGTCAGAGCTATTACAGTTACCAAATTACAGAGCATAAACGTGGAGTAAACAAAATTTCTTTTTAGTTACATTAACCCCGTAAATCTCCATTAAATTAGTATATTTAATGGAGATTTCTTTTCATACTTTACTTTCAAACTATGTTTATAGGATTTTCAATTCAAGCACAAATATTCCTTTCCCTAGAATTTTCCTAAGATTGAAATCAGAATTTTCAATACACTAATATTAACAATAAAAATATAACACGAAACCAAAAAATGTAAACGAATAGTTTTTTTATAAAAAATAGTCAGACTATTTTAAGGTAATTTGTATTTCATTGAACTAACTGTAATAAAGTGGAACTTTAATCAGCCCTCACCAATCGGGATTTTACGGGCAACAGGGCCCCCGCCTAACTTCTTTGCTTCCGCTGAATTTTGAGGTGGGGGTCTTATTGCCCGGCAAATAGCGGATAAAAAAGCCCCCTAAATGATAGAGGACTTTCTTTACAAGAATATTCTATTTTAAAATCCTTACTTACCTTTTATTTTAAAAGATATTGCTGTAACTTCTTTATTAATAGTTCCGTCCCCTCTGGACTTACAATAATCTTCCCATTCGCTAACGAAATATTGCTGTCTGAAATATCACCTGTAAGTGCACAAGCTCTTGGAGATTGATATTTTCGTAAAATAATCTGATCCTCTTCTATAAACATTTCAAGAGAATCTTTTTCTACAATTCCTAAACTCCGTCTTATTTCCATTGGAATAACAATACGCCCCATGCTATCTGCTTTACGAGTAATCCCTCTTGATTTCATAAAATGCCACCCTTTATTTTTATCTAATATTACGGTACTTATTTTAGCAATAAACAACAATAAGGAATAGTTCGTATTACAGTACTTTTTTTAGGAATAAATACCAATTAAAAATAGCTTATGTTAGGATTGTTTCTTGTTTATTCTTCATTTTTAATATATTTATCCTTGATCATTTTTATATATTGTTTTCTTTCTGTTAGTTCAAATATAAATAATGCCTTTTTTATGTATGTTAAACCAACTTCATTAGAGTGCTGAACTTTCAATAAAATTGCACCTTTTTCAAAAAACAATTCACCTAATAAGTATAAAGTATTCATATTTATGGCTAATTTTATACCTATTTCACTATACTTAATCGCTTCTTCATATTGATTTGCAAGGTGTAGACATTTTGTTAACGTATGAATGAGTCTTAATTTGATTTCTTTTTCTCTAGGAAATTCTATCTTATTAAAATTAATTAAACTTTGTTTTAATATATTTATGCTTTTCTCATACTCTTCATTTTCTGCATGTATTATAGCAATTGAATTCATTATGCTTATTTCTTTTTCTGATAAAAAGTTACTACTACTTAAAGTTTGTTTTAGTGCTCTATTTAAAATGTCAAAAGCATTAATTGTTGCTCCATTTACATAATATATAGCAATCGCTTCATGCCATAATAGAAATTGTTTATCTTCTTTTGATTGGAAATTATTTTCGTTTTTCTCTTTTTTCACTATTTCGTAAAGCTCATTATATTCTTTTTGTTTCACACAATCTCTCATTACACATTTTACATTTTCAATATATTTTATTTTTTTATTTTTGGTCAGTGCAAATATATAATTTGGATCAATACCAAGTCTTTCAGATAGTTGATACAACAATATGCTAGATGGATAAATAATCCCTTTTTCTATCTTACTAATTTGGCTTTGTGAACATATTCCATGACATAATTCAGATTGTGACATATTTTTTTTCTTTCTAAGTTCTTTAATAATAATACCAAGATTGTAGAATTCCATCTTTCCTCCCTCAAATGTAACACTTTATGAGTATAAGAATATTTTCCAACTTTTAATGTAATGTAAAATTAGTATAGTTACAATTACTATTTATATGGATTTATAGTTTTTTACAAACTTGTATCACAATATGGGAAATTATTACAATAAAGTTCACTAATAACCAATGGGAGTTTTATTCATCACCACTGATTATTAGTCCACTCCAAGCAGGCGTTTACAGGTAGTTCGATTTCTTTGTCACAGCTAAATTTTGAGGTGAGAATCTTACTGCCCGCAAATAGCGAAATTAAAAGAAATAAATATGATTTTTGACCTTTATTTTTTTTAATAGTTTCTTTTGATTTTATATAAACAATTTCGAAGGGGCTTATTTTATGAAAAGAATATTAACCGAAAGAGAATTAGAAGTGGCTATTTATGTAGCAAAAGGATATACAGATGCAGAAATTTCCAGAAAAATATATGTTACCCCTAGAAGAATTTCAACGATAATTAATCATATTAAAGAAAAATGGCATATTAATTCTAGAGTGGAATTAGGTATTTTAGTTTATCATTATGGTTTTATAGATGCACCCTTATTTTCTAATAAGGAAATTCAGCTATGCAAAAAGGTTGTACAGTAGATAGCAGAATATAAAAAGGTTAGAGAATTAACTTCTCTAACCTTTTTATATTCAATATTAGCTTTTAAACAGCCCTAATGCTACCATTAATCCTGTTATCTGTTCAACCTTGTATAAACACAAAAAAGAATTAGCCCTTCCTACTTTTCAAAACTAGTTACAATTCTCTCTTTCATTTTCTGTATTACTTCATTGCTCAATACCTTTTGACCAGCAGGAAGTTTTAATATGGCAGCAGCACCTTTACTAAGGTATATTTCTTGATCATTATTTTGATTTACTACCAATATTCCTTGCCCTTCAAATTCGAAATAACTAATATCTTTTGTTTCATTTGTATTATTTTTTATTGCTTTATATAATCCATATAAATCTTTACTTCTATTTTCTCCGCCCGTTCGAATCGGTTCAGTATCATTCGCAACAATTAGTCCTTCTGGCTGCTCACCCTTCATAATAAACCACAGCTTTTCATTTGTTGGTAATAGCAATTGCTTAAATTCAGAGCTATTTAAAATTTGCTGTGCTGGAATTGTTGCATAGATTGGTAACGAAAATGGAGATGTTGTTATTTTTTCAAAATTTAAATTTTCAGAAGAACTTCCCTTACTATATTGATAATCTTTTAATGCGATCGATTGTACTGATTCACTTTTATTTTTTGATGCATAACTAATTTTACTAGCGAAAATAATAACGGTCATTAAACACATGCACGGTATCACAAGCTTAAGTAGATTTCCCATTTATGAACCCCCGCTTTTAATATTATTAGTTTGCATGGATATTATAAACAGTTTCACTCCACCAAAAATTATTATTGTTATGGAACGTACTGAAATTATGATTATAATGATCACCATACCAAGGGTCCATGTACGTTATATAATCTGTTCCATTTGTCCCTTTATAAAATCCATCAAGTACTAGAAAGTGTCCGATGTTAGCTCCATTTTGCCACATAATGAGTACAATCATCGGCTGATTACTATTAATTTGACTTTTGAACCAATCATACGATTTTGCTCCAGAACTTATAGCTGAACTAACACCATATCCCGATAATCCATATTGTATTTCACGTGAAGTTGCAGGATTATTATATGATCCACCCTTAACATACCTAACGTACTGATCTTGTGAAGGAGTTTTCCCAAAATAATTTAAAACTGAAACCGAAGTGCCTGCCCAACACCAATTTGATCTTTCTTGTAATATGTTAGGTACAGATAATTTACGGTCTATTGGTGTACTTGGAGGATTTCCATTAATATACGCTGACGTTACATATACTTTTTTTCCATCTTTAAAATAGTAAAACCAACGATTATCTAAATTTCCTGTCCAGTAATCTTTAACCGCTTCACCATACTCCCATCCTTTAAAAGATACTTTTGTATTTCCGGGAATCACATCTACAATATTTGCATTCAAACTTTTCGCCTCTCTAACATTTACATTCAATGGAGCTGTTGTCCCTGAAAATTCAACTTCTTCTGCTATTATTTTCTGAACACCAATAAAACTAAATGTGAAGAACAATAAAACCATACAAACAATAAAATGCTTTCTTCCCTTCATTTCTCCACCCCTTCATCAGTACTAAAAAACATCAACAATTCATCCTTATTAATTGTTCAAGCTTAATATTACATACTAACGAAAAATGACTTCTCATAAAGTAAAACTTTAATCAGTGGGGGTTTTATTCATCCCTCACTGATTATTAGTTAAACTAATCGGGCTTTTACGGGCTGCCCGATCCCCACCTAACTTCTTTGCTCTCGCTGAATTTTGAGGTGGGAGTCTTACTGCCCGGCAAATAGCGAGATAAATTCCAATACAAAAAAGGAGCCTATAAATTTTTATAGGCTCCTTTTTATTTCGTCGTTATTACTTAGCTAATTCTTTCGTACCCTTCATTACATCAACGAAGAATCCCCAGTTATTCACTACAGAAGAGATACTGATATGTTCATCTGGAGTGTGGACGTTAAAGATGTCTGGTCCGAATGAAATTGCATCTAATTCAGGCATCTTTTGAACGAATGCGCTACACTCAATCCCCGCATGTACAGCGAAGATTTCAATTTCTTTATTGTATTTTTCTTGATGTACTTTTTCAAATAAATTACGAATTTGTGAGTTTGGATTGTATGGCCATTCTGGATACTCTGACTCTATTTCAAATGTAGCACCAACTAATTCAGCAATATATTTGATTTCTTCTGCAACATGTTGTTTTAAACTACTTACAGAACTTCGCACTTCGTTACGTAATTTAATTTCATCTTGCAACGTTTCAATAACGCCTAAATTTGTTGAGCTTTCTACAAGACCTTTAATATCCATGCTCATACTTTGAATACCATTCGGAATTAAGAATAATGATGAAATAAGCTGCTTTTGTGTCTCTTTAGCAAATACTTTTTCAACTGTTTCATCCAATTTTGTCAGTGTAACATGAACATCTGAATCAACAGCACGCATTTCTTCTTGTAATACACGTGTCCATGATTCTAGTTTTTCTTCTACTTGCCCTACATCTTCTGTACGAATTAAAATTGTAGCTACACTTTCACGCGGAATTGCATTCGTTTTTAATCCGCCGTGAACTTCACTTATGTTAAACTCCGTATGTGCTGATAAATCACGTAACACTCGTCCTAATACTTTGTTCGCATTACCGCGTTGTTTATCAATTTCCATACCAGAATGTCCGCCTTTTAGACCGCCAACATATAGACGGTATGCATCCATATTCGCTGGTGTTGCATCCCAAATTACGGGAATTGTTTCAACAGCTTTCGCACCACCTGCACTACTTACAAGTAATTTATGATCTTCTTCAGAATCAATATTTATAAATATCTTTCCTTCAAAATGATTTGGATCAATAGCAAAAGCCCCGCCCATTGTCGTTTCTTCTTCAGTAGTGATAACGACTTCAAGTGCTGGATGCGGAATTTCTTTTGAATCTAATAAAGCTAATGCATACGCAACTGCAATACCATTATCCGCACCTAAAGTTGTTTGATTTGCATATAACATGTCCCCAATGATTCGTAATTCAATTGGATCTTTTTCAAAATCATGTACTGTTGCTTGATTTTTTTCGCAAACCATATCCATATGACCTTGAATAATAATAGCTGGTACATTTTCATAACCAGCTGTTGCTTCTTTTTTAATAATGACATTTAATGCTTCATCTTGAATGACTTCTAAGTTACGCTCTTTTGCAAATCCCACTAAATAATCACTAATTTCCTTTTCATTACCTGATCCTCTAGGAATCTTTGAAATTTCTGCAAAATGATAAAATACAGGGTGCTTTGTTAATTGTTCTAAAGTAGAATACATTTTTCAAGCTCCTCTCAAAATGAAAAAATAGTATGTAAGTCTTTTATCATTATACCATGATTCATTATTTTACCTTTCTTTTAACTTTTATTGTTCATTTTATTTACAACACTCATACAACATTATAAGGGCGTTGTAAGCTATATCGATTTTTCTCATTTAATAATAGTCGTATACTTTTTAAAGAAACACATTAAAGGAGATAAAGAAAATGAAAAAGTTTGCAGCAATTATTACACTATGTTTATTATTTTTTAGTTTTACTATTGGCTGTGAGAGAGCGTCACTAAATAAAATTGGTAAAGATGTATATTACATGCAGATAAAAGGCGAAGGAGCTATCGAAAAAGTAGATGGTAGAAACTTACGAAACTATACGCTGCCCGCATATCATGAAGATGGCGTCAAAAAACAAATTACATTTAGAAGTACAAAAAAAGAAAACAATCATAAATTAAATGAAGACGCGTTTTTACGCCTTTATGTAGATCAAGATGATAATAATAAAAATGAAATATCATCAATTGAAGTAAAGTCCTATGAAGAGATTCAGAAAGCAGATTTGCCTGAAAAAATAAGAGAAAAGTTTACTATTAAATAAAAGAACAAAAGAAAATGCTCTATGCATTTTCTTTTGTTCTTTTCACCTGTATATATTTTGAACTACTATTATTCATCAGTTTCTCTAACCGATTTATATTCTCCGTTAATGCACCTTTCACAAGAGAGAAATCTGTATTTGATTCTTCTTTTTTTTCTTTAAAAAACGAAGACTTTTGTACATTGACTTCAGCCATCTCTTCTCCCCCTTTTCAAAAAGATACAACCTTTTATTTATATTATATAGCAAATGTAGAAAGAGTGTACACTTATGATTTTCTTTTTAATTCTTCTTCTAATTCTTCTACTTGCTGCAACGTATCCCCTTTTATTAAAGAGAAATCTGTTGTATCTTCGTTATCTTCTTTAAAAAAATCATTGTCATAATCTTTTACCACTACAATCACCTCTACATGCTAGTGTAGGAATGATTGTCCAATTTTATTCAACTTTGTCGGATTTTGTTTTTAATTTATGTATAGAAGAAAAGGACAGAAAAAGATTCTGTCCTTATTTACTAAAATAACTATGATGTATTGTTAAATTATATACATTTTCAAAATCCCGATCTTGCAGGTTATTTTTCTTTCCATCAATAACAATGAAAACATCACTTACTATTTTTGCTGGTATGATCCCGACATTTTCTACTTGCACTGCTTTCTGCTCATTCAATTGCTCGATATGTTCTAACGGAACGATAATACTAAATTGCGAGCGAATACCACGAAAGTTTGTATTTAATTCCTTTGCCGCTTCAAAAACAACAATTTTCGCGCCAATTTTTTCCCCATATGAATCTAAAAATACATTTAAGCTCTTTGTATATTCTTCTTCCGTATGCCATTCCATCGTACCGAATACTGCTGGATTAACATTTTGAATAATTGTGGTGTATATTTCTCCTCTCGCTTTAGATGCAATTAATGATCGTTTTATTGATTGAACTGTCTTGCCAATATCGCTAAATTTCGCACCCCATATTTCAGAAATATTAGGTGTTAAAATGAACGCAATATCAACAAAAATAACCATTGCAGTAAACATTAAAAGATTTTTCCAGAGGGTTAAATCAATTCCTTTTATCATGAAATACACGGTGACAGATATGATAAACAAACCATACCAAGTCTTTCTAATACGTTGCTTTTTCTCCTCGTATAACTCCTCATTTTTCCAATAAAAGAAAACAAGGACTACAAAGACAATCGCTAAAACAAATAAGCCAATTCGAATGTTAGAGATCATTAATCACATCACCCTCCATTCAAAAACTACTCACGATATCATTACATGCGCAAGCTGCTCTCTTTATGACAAAAGACGTGGACAAGCTTCTAAATTTAGCTACATCGCATATATATTAGAAAGTACCACGTCTTTTATCCTGTTATTTGTGGGCAGTAAGACCCCCACTGATTAAAATTTCACTTTACCATGAGTCTATATTGTATATGTAGACAAGCATTCATTTCAAATTTTCGTATTAAAAAGAAATATGTTTCGGAATTTCCCCTTCAGGTACTTCTCCATCCATACTTAAATAATAATGACGAATCGGACGTAAGTTTTCGTCTAATTCATAAACAAGCGGAATGCTAGTGGGAATATTTAATGAAACTACACCATCACTTGAAAGGTTGTCTAAATATTTTACTAGCGAGCGAATTGTGTTACCGTGTGATGAAATAATTACTTTATTACCACTTTTTAATGTCGGCGCTATTTCTGAATGCCAATAAGTAAGTACTCTCTTCTCCGTATCCTCTAAACATTCAGTTAATGGAAATTCACCTTTTTTGAGTGTTTTATATCTTGGATCGGTCGCTTCATATCGAGGATCGTCTTCAGTAAGAGCCGGTGGTCTTACATCAACACTTCTTCTCCAAATATGAACTCGCTCCTCACCATATTTTTGTGCAGTTTCATCTTTATTCAGCCCTTGCAATGCACCATAATGTCTTTCATTTAGCTTCCAAGATTTATGTATTGGGACCCAAGTAAGATCCATCTCATGAAGTACAATCCATAACGTCCGAATTGCGCGTTTTAATACAGATGTATAAGCCACATCAAAAGTATATCCGTTTTTCTTTAATATTGCTCCTGCTTCTCTCGCTTCACTTAATCCATTCTCTGATAGATCAACATCTGTCCATCCAGTAAAGCGATTTTCAAGATTCCATAAGCTTTGTCCGTGACGAATAAGTACAAGTTTTATCATTATAATTCCCCTTTCGGAAATGTGAATTTTATTGTTCCATTGCGTACACGTATAAAGTATCTAGTAATGTATCTTTTTATCCATTCACTCTATAACCAAACGATAGTTGCCAAATGTATGGATAAAATTTGTTCTTTTTCAAACGATAAAAACAGAAGTTTTTTCATTATTTTTGATCGACTGGTAGTTCACGTTTCGTTATCCAAGCATCAAAACCTGATCGGCTATTTGCCATTTCATTCATAACTTGGTGCCAATTGTCCTCACATGATTCACCAAATTTTGAAAAAATAGCACCCATTTGTTGTCTTTGTACATCACTCAGTTTTTTCTCTAAATCTGCACCTTTTTCTGTTAAAGACAACTGTTTCACACGGCGGTCATGTGTAGCTTCATTACTCTCAATTAAGCCCTTTTCCACAAGTTGACGTAGCGGTCCGTGGAGAGCTTGTTTACTTATTTCTAATAGTGATAATAACTCATTTACACTTATCCCTGGAAAACGTGCGATAAAAAATAAAATTCGATGATGTACTCGTTGAATGCCATATTCTTTTATAATTTCATCTGGCTTTTCAGTAAATGTTTTATATGCAAAATAAAATAATGCTAATGCCTCATTCATCTGTTCTTCTTTATGTTGTGTCATCTACTTTCCCCCTGTATGTAAATTATACCACAATCTAGTAATGAATATTTTAATCAACTTATTAGAACTTATTTAGTCTATTGAAACATTCATTGCATAATTAGGAGATGATTCATTTGAAAAAAATATACTGTAAGTACATATTTATTGGATAGACTACACGAATTAGGAATTGAACATACATTGGGGGTTCCTGGTGATTATAATCTTGCCTTTTTAGATGATGTAGTACCACATGAAAATTTAAAGTGGATTGTATTATTAGTATTGGTGTGAAGTTAACTGATACTATTACAGGCGGCTTCACACAAGGTTTTACAAAAGAACAAGTTATAGAAATCCATCCCTACACTGTGAAAATTATAGATAAAAAATACGGTCCAGTTGTAATGCAGGATGTTTTACAACATTTAAGTGATTCAATTGCGCATCGTAATAAAGATACTCTTGAAATTAAGCCATTTATTTCAGCATCATCACCTTTTACTGAAGAGTTCAATCCAAAAGCACAAATGGTCACACAAAAACGTTTTTGGCAGCAAATGTACCATTTCTTACAAGAAAACGACATCTTAATTGTAGAGCAAGGAACACCTTTCTTTGGTAGTGCTGCTATCCCTCTACCTAATAACACTGCATATGTAGGACAACCGTTATGGGGATCTATCGGATATACACTGCCCGCTCTAATTGGTACACAGGTCGCCAATTTATCACGGCGCAACATTTTAATTATTGGTGACGGTTCTTTCCAAGTAACTGCCCAAGAGTTATCAACTATACTACGTCAAAATTTAAAACCGATTATATTTTTAATCAATAACAACGGATACACCGTTGAACGTGCCATTCACGGCCAAAACCAACCATATAATGACATACAGATGTGGGATTATACTAACTTGCCGAACCTATTCGGATCAGAAGAAAAAAGCCTAACATTTAAAGTGGAGAATGAAACAGAGTTAACAGAAGTCTTAACAAATATAACTTTTAATAAGAATCAACTTATCTTTATTGAGGTAATAATGAGCCAAAGCGATCAACCTGAATTGTTAGCTAAACTCGGGAAAAGATTCGGTCAGCAAAATTCTTAATATAAAAAAACTAATTATACAATTGGTAGTGTAAAACTTGTTTTGAGAATAGTTTCGACCCTCAAAATACATAAAGGAAAAGGATGGAAAGTACCATCCTTTTCTATTTTAAGAGCCTTCTTCGACTAACACCCTGTGCGACAAGTAAAAATTCTTAATCCATCTTTAACTTTATAGCTTTTGTCGCAATAAATGTTTTAATATGCTTATCTAATATCCTTGTTCCACCAAAATCATCCTCATAAAAACCTGTTATAGCAAAACCAGCATCAATTTGGCCTTGGATTTGGTCTTCTAAAGTATGCGCATATTCTATTGTTTGATTTGGATCGATGTAATCTTGAACTTCATCCTCTGGTAAATAATCCAATGTTGATGAAGGAATTGAATGTTTAACATCAAGAATACCTTTTTGTTCTTGGTTATCATCAAAGATCCATAGTAATGGATTTGTAAATCCAGCAATAAGAATACCTTTATTCTTTAAAACCCTAAAAACTTCATTCCATACAAGATGAACATCTTTTACAAACAAATTAGAGACAGGATTTACAACAATATCAAAATATTCATCCTCAAAGTCACCAAGGTCTGACATATCTCCTTGTACGGTTTTTAAAGTCAAACCATCCCGTTTTGCTACCTTTTCATCTTGTTCCAATTGCTTCTTAGATATATCAGTAACTGTTACATCTGCTCCAGCAGCAGCTAGAACAGGTGCTTGTTGTCCACCACCTGACGCTAAGCAAAGTATCTTTAATCCATCTAATGACTTTGGAAACCACTCTCTAGGAACTGACTTTTCCGTAGTGACTGTAATCTCCCATTCACCTGATTTGCTTTTCTCAATAATCTCGCTACTTACAGGCTGCGTGTATCTAGAACCTTCTTCAACCTTCTTATCCCATGCATTACTGTTTTGTTGTGTAGTATCCATTGCAATTAGTCCTCCAAACGATCTAGTGGCATTCAATGTGTAAGCTTATTAACTATTTATACTTTCCTTTTCCTATTAACCTGCCTGATAGTTCATACATAGTTGTTTACATTTATATTAACAGATAAATACTAATAATTACTAAAAATTCTAAAAAGACACAAAAATATACATCCATTCATTTAAAATAATCGTAGAATTGGTAAGTTTTAAACAACTCATTTCCACAAAAAAAGCATTCCAAAACTGTTGACAGTTGGAACGCTTTTTTATGTTATTTCATTTTTCAAGCTTTTAACTAAATCCATTAAACAAATAAGCTACGCTTTTTCTTTTTTATTCAGCAAGAGTTAACTGCCAAGATACACCATACTTATCATTTAACCAGCCAAACTTTTTACTAAACGGATAAGAACCTAAAGGCATGAGAATTGCTCCATCCTGCGCTAATTTATGAAAGACCGTTTCAATTTCTTCTTCTGTCTCACAAGTTACATAAAGAGACATAGCTGGAGTGAATGTAAAATTATGATTTACATAACTATCAATACACATAAACTCTTGGCCATTTAGCGTAAAAGTTGCATGAATTACAGTTCCCTCTTTACCAGGTCCATTTTCATCGTAGCGAGAAATACTTACAATTTCCGATTGATCAAATAGCGACGTATAAAAATTCATTGCTTCCTCAGCTTTGCCTTCAAACATTAAAAACGTAGTAATTTTTTGATTTGTGTTACTCATATGGAGACAGCCCCTTGTTATATATTTATGTAAAACATAAGTCGGCCAAAAACCGAACGTACATTCCTATAAGTGTATTGTCTATAAAAACGATGAGTTTGTCAATTATCTACTTTCTTATTTCTTCTTAAATAATGCTGTCCAAAGAAATGATTCTCCAAACATTTCATTCGGTTGTTTTATTTGTTTCATCCTTCTAATCTCAATTACCTCAAATTCTTTAAATATCTCTCTTAACTTTTCTTCCGAGTATGCAAGACCACCTTGTAGACTCCATTCTCTATATACGTCCCAATCTGTTATTTCTGATCCATTTCGCTCATCTAAATTGCCTGCTGCAAAACATGTTAATCCGAAATAACCACCCGATTTTAATGAGTTTTTAATTAAATCCACATAATTTATTCTTCTATGCGGTGGAATGTGATGCAAACAGCCCGAATCATATACAAAATCAAATTCGTTTTGAACCTCTAAATTAAAAATTGAATTACAAATAAAATGAATTTCTACCCCTTTTGCCAATGCCCTTTCTTTAGCCCAATTAATGCCTTCTACAGATAAATCCACTGCTGTTACATCAAATCCTTGAGTCGCTAAATAAATGGCATTTCTACCTGGACCACATCCAAGTTCTAATACCTTCCCTTTTGAAACTCTCTCTTTTTGTATATTCGAAACTAGATTCTCATCTGGAACATTTTCAAAAAACGGAACATCCTTTTCTCTATTCTCATAAAACTCATTCCAAAATGGTTCTGCAGGTCTTAATAATGAATCAAGCATTTTTAAAATGTCTTCTTGTGTGTGTAACGTTTCAGTTTTCATTAATACCCCTCCACGAATTAATGGTCAGAAAATTATTATATATCTTTTTGAACTTTCAGACGAATAAAGGCTCCACATTTTAATTTTTTCTTTATTCTTTAAATTATTTTAAATACGGTAAATGAAATTATAAACTTTACTCTTATGGTGCAAATGCACGCCAACCTATTATTAAATACAAAAAGAGCCACAAATTTTTGTGACTCCTTCTGCATTAATAATTATATCAGGATTTTTTATTATATAGCGATTTCTCTATTAACAAACGATATATCTCTTCATCCAGATTACCATTTCATACTTTAACGGCCACGTCTTTGCTGACCTTGCTTTGTACTACCTTTTTTATTACTTGACTTATTAAATGATCGGTTATTTTCATTTCTTGAATCACTTCTCGAGCTATTTCTCGAATCACGTCTTGATTCACTTCTTGAACCTTCGCGGCTATCTCTTTGACGATTTTGACCTGATTTCTTTGGAGCCGGCTTTGGTACCGGTTTTCCATTTTCATCTACACGTTTTATCTTCGGTTGTTCGATTATTTCTCTTTGTATTGGTGCACCAAGCGTTTTTTCAATTTCTTCTAAATGTTTTTCATCTTTCGCTGCAACGAACGTAATTGCAAGACCTGATCCACCTGCACGTCCTGTTCGGCCAATGCGGTGAATATAACTTTCTACATCTTCAGGGATATCAAAGTTAAATACGTGCGTTACACCATCTACATCAAGTCCACGAGCTGCTACATCCGTTGCGATTAAGTACTGAATTTTAGCTTCGCGGAAACTCTTCATAACTCTTTCACGTTTCGCTTGAGGTATATCACCATGAAGTTCAGCACAATTATAACCTAATCCTTTTAAATTATCATAAAGCTTACTTGCTCTAACCTTTGTACGACAGAAAATAACTGCTAAAAATGGCTGGTCACGATCCATAACAAAACGAAGTGCATCTGGCTTTGCACGATCTGTCGTCTCAATGACACGCTGCTCAATTGTATCTACCGTTACTTCTTCACTTTGTACTTGAATCATTTGCGGCTCATCCATATAACGCTTCGCCAATTTTTTAATATCTTTTGGCATCGTTGCTGAGAATAACATCGTTTGTTTACTACCAGGTGTCTCATCTAAAATATCTTCAATATCATATAAGAAACCGAAATAAAGCATTTGATCCGCTTCATCTAGTACAATCGTTGAAAGATTACTTAAATCAATTGTTTCGCGTCGTATATGATCTAATAATCGTCCTGGTGTTGCAACAACAATATGTGTATTACCTTTTAATTTTCTCAATTGTTGTGCTACATCTTGCCCACCATAAATCGCTAGTACATTAATATCTTCTCTTTGAACAAGCATTTTTTTTATTTCAGTTGTAATTTGCAGAGCTAGTTCCCTTGTTGGTGCAACAATTAAAGCCTGAACATCACTAGACTCTGGATTGATTTTTTCTAAAATCGGTAACACAAATGCTAACGTTTTACCCGTTCCAGTTTTCGCCTGCCCAATAATATCTTTACCTGACAGAATAACTGGAATTGCCTTTTCTTGAATTGGTGTTGCTTCTGTAATTCCATTTTCACGTAATGTATGATTAAAAGTTTCACTAATTCCTAATTCTAAAAAGTTTTTCAAATAGACCACTTCTTTTCCTTATTTTTCACATTAGCTTTCATTGTACCATTTGTTTCGCTAAATATGAAAAATAAAAAAATTCTTATCTTCTTTTTTTATATTCATCCTGTACTAGATGGACAAATTCTTTTTGCTTTTTCTCGGATTTTATTAATGGTTCCATATTTGCAGAAGTCAAAATATACTTTTTAATTTTTCTATTACTCCAAATTAAACTTGTATACTTCGGATCTTCATGTAGATTTCGAAACCACTCTAATTCACTTAATTTTGCAATATGGTGTTTCAATTTCATGTCATTTCGAGGATAAAACAAAATAACATTTGCTATTACATCAAATAACGAACCCATCTTCTTCCTCCTATACCCTTGCTCAAATTATATATATTCTTTTGTACATATACATTTCAATTTTACCGAAATATACTGTTACTGATTTGGTTGAAATCGCAAAATATATGAACTAAAAAACCGATCTTTTTGATTTAGGAAAGACCGGTTTTCATTATTTTATAAAGTCAGCTTTCCTCCATGGTAGCAATAATACTGTGCTGCTTTAAGACTTTTAATCCTATTTAAAGACTTTTCCGCCCTTTCTATATCTAAGCAAAAATCCGGATTAGCTATTACTAACTCACGATTCTCTTGAACCGCTGCATCTCCTGTAATTACACAGTCTAAATTCGGAAAATATAATGAAATATGCCCCGAAGTATGTCCTGGCGTCGCTACTATTTGACATTCATTATTCAAAATCATTTGACCATCATGTACTTTTTCATCGACGGAAATATGTTTTATATTTTTTAACTGTTGAATAAACCATTTACCAAATTCTTTTTCTTCATTTGGCATACGTTCTAACATTTTTTCAGCTTGAGCCAACCTCTCTGATCTTATATCACCACTAATATAGTTAGATTCAATTTCACTAGCAATAACATTAATATTTGGATATTTCATTTTAAAATCATATAAAGCCCCTATATGATCGTCATCATAATGGGTAATAATTATATTCTTTAAGTTTTTCATCTCATATCCATGTTTTAATATTGCATTTTCAATTAAAGGTAAAAAACTTGTATATCCTGTATCGACTAACGTTAATTCATTATGTAATATAATTAAACTTGGATAAATACATTGTTTTTGCCCGTTAAATTCGAATTCAATTGGTAGTTCTATTATTTTCATTTTTCTTCCCCCATACCGCTTATAAAATGCATAATAATAACTAAATCATACACATACATTTTACAATATATATACTATGTAACGGAACACTGTGAATCGTGGCATAATCCACATTATATTATTTTGAACAGGTAATCCCCTATTTTTATGGAAATATATAATAAGAAAAACAATAACATTGATTAATCTCTCACTTCTTTGTCTATCCTTTTAAAAAATCTATGTTTTTGTAAAAGGAGTATTTATATGGAGAAACAGACACTTTGGAAAAAGTTCAAAAAAAGCTCTGTAAACCTCGGTAAATCCAGCGTATATGAAAGTATTATCTTATTCTACACAATGAAAAAGAAAGAATTACCTACTAAAGCGAAATTCATAATATTAGCCGCTTTATCTTATTACGTATTAACAATTGATTTCATTCCAGATATAGCTGCTATTATTGGGATTGGCTTATTAGATGATGTTTTAGCAATCGCTGTAGCGCATAAATATGTTATGCGCCATGCAGATGCTGAAATTCGAGAGAAGAGCAAGGTAAAAATGGAGTCATTATTTACTTCAGCACAAGCATAATTAAACTAACTAGTCATTTACATACCTTTTTACTTTCAAAAAAAGCTAACTGTAATTAATGATAGTTCAACCTCACTGAACATTACTCTTCACTATGAGAGCATTGCAGAATAAATCCCTAAACAAAAGCATTTCTCTTAGCTCTCAAACCGTAAACAAATAGGGTGTCAGCACGTGTTCCTAAGTTCTGACACCCTTTTATTTGTTCTTATATCTATCTGTTATACAGTTGCATGTGTCCCCTTATACAAAACTGCTATTGCCGCGACTATAAGGATCACACCCATAAAAGCAGGTGCAGCATGACCAAGCGATACATAGATTTGCCCTCCAATAATAGGACCAATCATTCTTGCTAAAGCTTGAATAGATTGACTTCCCCCTTGAATCCTTCCTTGTTCACTAGAACCGCCAGACTTTGAAAGCATCCCGTTGAATGAAGGCCCGAAAATTGAATCCCCAAAACCATACATCAGCATTCCAACGATAAGTAGTGGATAGAGTGAAAACAAAGCTGATGCCGCAATAAAACTGTATCCTATAATCTCCGAAACCATCCCAAGAATTGCTATTTGTTTATCACTAAGCTGAATCAAAAGCTTTGGCATTATAAAACTTTGTGAAACAATGTCTTGAAAGCCCAAAATTGAAAACATAAGTCCGATTAGTGCAGGTTTCCAACTGAAAGTATCCATTGTAAATTGCGTGAAAATTGCTTGTAAAGATCCGTTAGGTATCCAAAGTAAAAACGCTGAGACAAGTAACCATTTTAAATTTTTCATGGAAAGTATGTTTGCTAGCTGTGCAAAAGGATTCAACCTTACAAAAGTAATCTCTTTTAACCTATTATTTTTGTCAAGACTCTCAGGCATATATTTGATCCCATATACAACATTTATTAACGTTATGATTGCTCCAAAATACATAGGTACAGTATCACCAAACTTGGCAAGTAATCCCCCAATAGTGGGGCCAATGATAGTTCCCGCACCTACAACTGCACTCACCCATCCAAAGTATTTCGTTCTCTGCTCTTTTGGAATGATGTCTGCAAAATATGCGAAGATAGTACTTATGCTCCCGCCTGTTATTCCTTCTATTATGCGTCCAGCAAATAGTACCCATAAAGCTCCTCCTATACCAAAAACTAAGTACCCAATTGCAGAACCAAATAAGCATATTAAAAGTAATGGACGACGGCCATACTTATCGCTTAAAGCTCCGAGTACTGGGGCAGCTAAAAACACGCAAGCCGCATATACGGAAGTTAGTAGTGTAACAACTAATGCTTGTTCTTCCGGATTACTTGTATATGGCTGTACTAAGAATGGGACTACAGGCATGATAATACTGAAACCTATACCACAAAGAAATACAGAAATAAGTCCGAATAGTAACGCATGTTTATCTATGCTTTTTTCAGTTTTCCTTTCATTTTGTGATCTAAATATAGACATTTAACTTCTCTCCTTAAAACATTTTGTTGTCGTGTCAACAAAATGATAACTCCGTTTTGTTGATTAGTCAACAAAAATAACATAATAAAAAAGCAGCCTATTCTCATTAGAGTAAGGCTGCCATTTCATTATTAAAATGTATTAGGATTTAATATGTATACCTTGTTTCTTTATTTCTGCATCCAAATGTCTACTATACTTTTCCACGAAACTAACTATACTGTCGAATTCTTCTTCAGTTACTTGCTCAAATACAGCTTTATCCCGCTCTTGAAACTCTTTGTGCAGATCTTCATGGATTTTATAAATTTCTTTCCCTTCTTCGGTAAGCCTAAAATAAATTTCTTTCTTATTTTCCGACTTTTGGTAGCTTTCAATAAGGCCTTTTTGTATGAGCTTCTTAGTCATTCTACTTATAGCACCGCGAGTCACATAAAAAGCCTCTGCAAGTTGTGTCACATTAGAATCCACATTATTTTCAATATATTCAATGCAGTGGACTTCAGAAGACTTAAAACCTTTAAGACCTTCTTCCATCTTATCTTTATTAAGCCAAACCAGCTTATTATATAATTCCCTGAAACCGTTCATGACCTGTTCTTCTTTATTCATGACCTGCCCTCCTCACCGCTCATTAGTACATTAAAACTATTATATTAAATTTCTGCTTACGTTTCGACAATATTGAAATAATTATTGTAACATTCAAGATATGTGTAAAAATTGGCGCTTAAATAAAACAATTCATTAAACAGCAAATTTATTGCTACTTACAATAAACAGTAGACAAAAAGTAAGAGCTAAAATTATTTCTCTTAGCTCTTCTTTCATAAAACTATTTCACTTCATTAGCGACAAAAAAGTGCTCACATACACTTGATATGCGCTGTAAGTCCACGTTCCCACCAGATATAACCGCTACTACTTTTTTTCCTTTTATATAGCTATCAACTTTTCCTGCAAGAAGTGCAGCAGTTGCTAATGCACCTGCACCTTCTACAACAGCTTTCCCACGTTGTAATAAATCTTTCATCGCTACTTCCAGTTCTTTTTCTGATACAGTTACAATATCATCTACTAATTCTTTTACAATTTCAAATGTTAATTCCCCTGGTATTTTAACAGCGCAACCATCTGCAATAGTAGGCGCCTCATAATGTTCTACGATTGCTCCTTTATCGTAAGATGCCTTCATTCCATGAACATTATCTGCTTGGACACCAATTATATTAATCGATGGATTAAAAGATTTTAATGCTACAGAAATACCAGAAATAATTCCGCCTCCACCTATTGGTACAATGACAGTATCTACATCCCACATATCATCAAGAATATCTAATCCAATTGTACCTTGACCAGCCATTACCTCTACATCATCATATGGATGTAAGTATGTCTCACCTGTTTCCCTTATAATTTCTTCACATTTTGCCTTTGCATCATCAAATGTTTCACCATGTAAAATTACTTCAGATCCATATCCTCTAGTTGCTTCGACTTTAGCCTGCGGTGCAGAAATTGGCATAACAATTTTACTCTTAATACCGAGTAAATGAGCAGATAATGCAACTCCTTGTGCATGATTACCTGCTGAACATGCAATTACACCTCTTTCTTTTTCTTGATTCGTGAGCCGCGACATTTTATTAAATGCGCCACGAAATTTAAAAGAACCCGTTAATTGCATATTTTCTAATTTCAAATGAATTTCTCCGCCCGTTTTACTAGTCAAGTAAAAAGATTTTACTAATGGCGTTTTACGAGCATTTCTATCTAGAATCTTGTGAGCTTTTTTAATATTGTCTATATGTAATGGTAGTTTTCTAGTTATCATACTTACACCTCTTCCAATGTTCTATTCCTAAGTTTTCGTAAGTCGTAGCTCCTTTATACGAAAAGAAAAAGTCTTTATATTTGTACCCCACTCTGAAATAAACACATTTGCAAACAATTCAACATCCTCTTCATATCACGTTCTTTATAATGATTTAAACATGCAATTTGGATCCAATTATTCTTTTGTAAATAAGATGACTCATAATGAACGATGTATCCTTGTAATGCTAATGCATCGCCTACTACTTTAGAAGAATGATCTTCACTCAATACAATAGTAAGTATAATTGGCGCGGCATGTTCTTTAGGTGAAACAAGCTTTAAACCCATATCAGTAATAACTTCTTCAACATAATCGTATGTCTCTTTAATTTTTACAAATGCCTTTTCATCTTCAAATCTCTTCAACGCTTCTTGCAATGCATAAATTAAATTCCATGATTGTGAGTATGGAATACTTTCATTTTCTTCATACATGCCAATGTCCATATAGGCCGGGACAGCCTCGTTTATTTTTACAATGTGGTTATGAAAAACGAAAGAAATTCCTGTATATGATTTAATCGCTTTACCGCTAACACCACTTGCAAAATACACATCCTTCAAGTCTATTGGTATTGCTCCAATTGAGCTTATGCAATCTACACATAGTTTCATTTGATTCTCGTTACAAAGAGTATTTAGCTCGTTTAAATCGTTTAACATTCCAGTAGATGTTTCATGATGAACAAACCAAAGCCATTCATAATTTCCAGTTGTCATTATTTCTTCTAATTCTGTATAAATAAACGGCTCTCTCATTTCCTTTTTATACGTATCAAAATGTAACTGTGCTCGTTTTGCATGCCCAACTAATCTATTTCCAAATTCTCCATTTGTTAATACTAGTCCTTTCCCTTTTAAAGAACGTAACTGTAAAGCAATCGCATCATTAGCTAACGTCCCTGTTCCTAACATAAGTTGTACATGTTTTGCTTTTGTCATGTGAAGTAACCGTTTTTTCACATTGTCCATTGTCACTTGAAATGACTTAGAGCGATGCGAAATAGGCTTAGTACAAAATGCCTTTCGAACGTTCTCTTCAATGTCTACTGGACCAGGTAAAAACGTGTATTCTTTCGTCATAATACTTCCAACACTCGATTCTTCAAACATAGCAGGGGTAACATACATTGGCTGGTAGGTTGCTGCTTCTGTACCAACTAACGTATGGAAATCTTTGAATCCCATCTGCTCATATAAAGCTAGTTCACGTGTTGTTGCAGAAATGAGTGCTAATTCATATCCGTTTAGAAGCAAATAACGATGTAGAAAACGGATTAATCCTAACAACGCTCTTCCATTCCTATATTCACGTTCTACTGAAAGTAAACGAATTTCATACACTTTTTCTCCATGCTCTTGCAAATAAACATCTAAATTTGAAATTTTATAATCTAACGAGAATGGTCGTTTTCCCCGCACCGCGACCATACCTACTAATCTATCCTCATCTAAACAAATTAAATATGTATTTTCTTCATGAAACCTATCTATACGAAACTGGTCTTTCGTTTCTTCATGTTGTGGAATCTCTTCCACAAAAGTTTTATAATTTAATTTATGTATACTTTCAAATTCCCAATCTTGATCAGCAACTTTATAAATTAACCCCATGCCTTATCTCCTTTATCTATTTAATAAAAAATGATAAGTGGAGATTATCCCCACTTATTAAACATTCATTTTATTCTCGATTTACATATAGAATAAGTACAATAATCATTCCACTTAAAATAGTCGTAACAATAGAATAAGAATAAAGAATCATACAAATTGGTAAACAAGCAATCGTAATTAGTCCTGGCTTCGTAAATCCTTTAAATATTAAATAAAATACAATAAAAATGCCTATGAGGGTAAGCGCTATCAAATAATCAAATGCGATTAATCCTCCAATAAATGTTGAAATACCTTTACCGCCCTTACCTTTAAATAAAACTGGGTAAATATGTCCAATAATAACGGCCAATAATGTTAACATTACGAATGTAGGATCTTCAAAAAGATATTTTGCAACAGTAACAACGATTGCTCCTTTAATTGCATCACCTAAAAATGTAGCGATGAAATACCCTTTTCCATATACGCGCCCCATATTTCTTGCACCAGGATTTCCGCTTCCTTCACCCCTAATATCAACGTTATGTCTCAATTTTGTTACTATATAAGCGGTCAAGATGTTTCCAATTAAATAAGAAGCCACCAAATATAAAAACTGCATACTATTAATCATGTAATCATTCACTTTCTACATGGGATTACATATACAATATTCAATTACTACGTATATTGTACGTTTTAATATACATCCCTTTATACATTTTAACATCATATTTTTACAAATCATACAAAAATTCTCATACGCTATTTTTAAAAATATATATCCCTCATTAAATAATATGTTCCTTTCACTGCCATTTCTGCTTGTGATACAAATATAATTTCTTTCATACTTTCTTCACAGCATTTCTTAAATACAGCAAATATTTCAGGAACTAAACGCAATATACTGCCACTTACTGCAATTGGCGTTGAGTGCTTAAAGTTTAACTTGTTATAAACATTTACTGTAATCCTTGCTAATTCCTTTCCAGCTTGCATTATAATTTCATGTGCATCATCATTTCCATTTCTCGCTTCCTGAATAACTAATGGCGCGATTGCTGCAATTTTATCTTTAGAAGAAGTATATACTAAGCTTTTTATATGAGACGGTGTCAAAAGTTGAAACTGCCTTTGAATATTCAAACTCAATGGACAAAGACTGATTCCTTGATCAAATTGAATTGCCATTTTCTTTAAAGATTGTAATGCAATCCAATATCCACTTCCTTCATCACCTAAAATATGTCCCCATCCACCACTATACTCGTACACTTTCCCTTTCTTTCCAAGACAAATCGCACCTGTACCACCAATTGTTAAAATTCCGTCATTCCCTTTTAAAGTAGCTGCATGTGCGATCATTGCGTCATTGAATACTTCAATTGGTGTTCCATACTTCTTTTTTAGACGTAATGTTAATTCATTTGTATTTGCTCCACTTACACCCGCTAATCCTAAACAAATACAAACGCAATCCCCCTTTAATAACCCTTTCTGGCATTGATCAATCGCTTCCATAATATGCACAAGAGCTTCTTCAAAATCTATTAATATATTTCCAAATCCACTTGTAGCTCTTGCAAATTCGTTACCGTCTTTATCAAATGCAATTGCTTCTGTCTTCGTTCCCCCGCCATCTACTCCAATCATATACTTCATATATTCGCCTCATTCTCTTCAAATTGGAGGGAATGTTATATTCCCTAAAACTACAGATTGCTTTGCACCTGTTGCGCTCGGCACATTACTCGGATTACGATGATACGTTTCGTTTGCTAAAATCGCAAAGGCGATTGCTTCTTTCGCCGCTGAGGAATAGCCTAAATCTTCTTGAGTAAATATTTTGCATTTTTCTTCCTTTAATCCAAATCGTATCATTTCAACAAGTGTACGATTATAACTTCCGCCCCCGCCTAAAATTACTTCATCGATTTCATAATACGGAAAAATAAATTCCTGATAATGATGAACAATTGAACTTGCTGTAAACATCGTGACATTTGCCAATATATTTTCTCTACTATGCTTTTCAAATCGATTCAATAATTCAGTCACAAACGCTTCTCCAAACTGTTCTCTACCTGTTGATTTTGGTGGTTTCACGTTCAAAAATGGATGGTTCATACAATAAGTCAAAATTTCATCTACAACTACTCCCTGTTTTGCAATCTTACCATTTTGATCATATGACAACTGAAATAACCTTTGACATACTTCATCAATTATCATATTCCCTGGTCCAGTATCAAAAGCAATAACACTCTCATTACTTCGTTTACTTGGAACCACTGTAACATTACCAATCCCGCCAATATTTTGTAGTAGTCTATTTTTAGTTTGATGCCGATATAAAATAATCTCTGAATATGGTACAAGTGGTGCACCTTGTCCCCCTGCCGCCATGTCCATCGTTCGGAAATTCGAGATAACTGTCGTGTTCGTTTCATATGCTATTACTGCTGGTTCCCCAATTTGCAATGTTGAAGAAATAATATTTCCTTCTTGCTTTGGCTGATGATAAATCGTTTGTCCGTGAGAGCCTATTAAATCTAATTGTCTCAAAGGAAAATTGGCCTCTTTACAAACTTCCTTTACAGCATTGGCGAAGCATAAACCAAGTTTAAAATTTAAACTACATATAAGTTGGACATTCGAAGTTTCAATTGATAACGCTTGTTGGATCTCATTTTTCATATCATTACAAAATGGAACAGTAGTAAAATGGATGAGTTTGATTTTAGAATCTACACCACTTCCTTCTATATGAACGAGCGCTACATCTATTCCATCTAATGAAGTACCAGACATTACCCCTGCAATATACATAACGTGCATGACCTCCTATTTACTAAAAAACAATCATGTAAGTAACGAACGTACAACCAATCGAAAACAATATAAATCTAAAAAACAACTGAGCTTTCGATGCAAACGATCCATCAATGAAAGAAACAACTACCGTAAGCAAAACGCTTGCCGCAATACTTGTAACGAGCCAGATACTATGCATTTGTGATAGATTTAGCATGCCTAATAAAGGGACAAAAAGTAAATTTGCACAAATCACTCCAAATAATAATAAAAATACGCCTTTATAACTAAATTTTATATTCATTCTATTTCCCCCTTTCTAGTTTTAATGTGAAAGAAGTGATAGACAAAAAGTCTATCACTCAAAATAACAGCATGCAGATTAAGGATTAACAGATTCCCCGTCACCATTCTTTTCAATTTCAAGCATATTTTTGTCGTACATTTTAAAGAATGGTAAATAAATAAGGAACGATATTGCTATATTTATAAAAACTAATACAATCGCACGCCAATCTCCACCTGTTGCTAAATAAGCACCAATTGGAGCAGGTAATGTCCATGGCGGCATAATATGCGTTGGTGTTACAAATCCCATCGCTGTTGCAGCATAAGCTATAGTAGCTGTTACTAACGGTGTAATGACGAAAGGAATAATTAAAATTGGATTTAATACAATCGGCAAACCGAATATAACCGGTTCATTTATATTAAAAATCCCCGGAACAATACACGTTCTCGATAATGCTTTCGAATATTTTGATCGACCAAATACGATCATAGCTAACACAAGCCCTAACGTTGCGCCCGAACCACCAATCCAAATAAACCATTGATAAAACGGTTCTGGTGCAATAAACGGAAAATGACTCGCTCCACTTGCTACAGCTTCACCGTTCTTTCCTAAATACACATCCCAAAGCGGCCTTGCCACAGTACCTACAACTGATACTCCGTGTATCCCGAAAGACCAGAAAAACGTAATTAAAAATACAGGTATAATAACGCCAAAGTAACTATCACCAGCTTTTACTAACGGTGCGGCTAGTTTATCTACAACGTAATGTAAATCAACTTTAAAAACGACTGTAATAAGACTCATAATAATAATAACGAATGCTGCAGGTATAAGTGCTTCAAATGAACGTGATACTGACGGTGGTACTTGTTCTGGCATTTTTATCGTTACGTTATTCTTCTTACAAAATCTTAAAATCTCAACTGATAAAATAGAGACAATCATCGTCACAAATAATCCATGACCTCCGAGGTTTGTCATTGGAAGCATAAATCCTTTTTTATCAATTAACTCAGGCGTTAATGTTAAAAGTAGTGAACATACCGCAAGCTGTGCTCCTGATAAAGCATCTAATTTATAACTTTTCGCTAAATTATATCCTATTCCAAATGCTATATATAAGGACATAATAAACATAGTTAAACGATATGGTATTAATATACTTGTTTGATTCTTTAATGCCCAAACCGATATGAAACTATCTTTCGGCAGTGGTGGAAATGCTACTATTAAAAAGAAGCTTCCTACTATAATAAATGGTAACGCCGAAATAACTCCATCACGGATTGCTTGTAGATGCCTCTGCTCAGAAAGCCTTGCCATCGGGCCAGATAAGTTTTTATCAAGAAACGTGACAAACTTATTCATAACGCTTCCCCCTAACTGATTAATTCATTTACAGTTTTTAATAAAGTCGGGCCTCCAAGCGGCGTGTATGCTTGCGGTGGAATGATGCCACACGGAATAGATTCCTCCTCTGCAAATTTTTTTACAGAGTCAAATCGGTGTCTTATTTGAGGTGCCACCATTACGACATCCCAGCCATTCTTTACTTCTTCCTCTACCTCATTCGTTCCAATTGCATACACTTCCATGTTCAAACCATTTTTCTCCGCTTCTTTTTTTAAAGCGTTTACAACAATTGCACTGGACATTCCTCCAGAACAGACAAACAAAACCTTCATTTATTAATCCTCCTATACTTATAATTTATTACCCTTCAAATGAAAGGAAGTTTCACTTTACTAACAAGCATATGAAGTAGTAAATGAATTTAGTTATAATGAAAGTAAATTTCATTAAAAATATTTTTCCTATTAAATTAATGTTTCAATGTGTAATTTTCTCTATTGCAAGGCCAACCTCACCTCAGATATTATTTTAAATAATCATATGATAGGGAGGCGTATAAATGATCGTTAAACGTTTATTAATGATATGTTGTATCGTCATCTTGTTCATCCCTTTCTCTTTCATTTCCCCTCACTCTACTTATGCTGAAGTAAATACTACGTACAAAAAACATGAATTACGTGCTGTATGGATCGCATCAGTTCTGAATATTGATTGGCCCACAAAAACTGGCTTACCTATTGAAAAGCAGAAACAAGAATTTATAAGATTATTAGACGATGTAAAAAGCACTGGTATGAATGCAGTTGTTGTACAAATTAAACCAACAGCTGATGCTTTCTATCCCTCAAATTACGGCCCTTGGTCTGAATACATTACGGGTACACAAGGAAAAGACCCCGGATACGATCCACTTGCATTTATGATTGAAGAAGCACACAAAAGAAATATAGAATTCCACGCATGGATTAATCCATACCGAATAACGATGAATCACACTGATATAAATCGATTATCAAATAATCACCCTGCAAGGCAACACCCCAATTGGGTTGTACCTTATGGCGGAAAGTTATATTACAATCCCGGTATTCCAGAAGTGAAAAAATTTATAACAGAAGGTGCTTTAGAAATCGTACAAAATTACGATATTGATGCGCTGCATATGGATGATTATTTTTACCCATATAAAGTAGCCGGTGAAGAATTTCCAGATCAGAAAACATACGAAACATATAATAACGGTAAATTTACAAATATAGAAGATTGGCGACGTAACAATGTAAATGAACTTGTAAAAGATTTAAATACTGCTATAAAACAAGAAAAATCATACGTAAAGTTTGGCATTAGTCCGTTCGGTGTATGGCGAAATATAGCTGACGATCCGACTGGCTCTAACACAACCGCAGGCCAAAGAAACTATGATGACCTTTATGCTGACACACGTGAGTGGATACAAAAAGGATATATTGACTACATTACACCGCAAATATATTGGAATATAGGTTTCACACCAGCTGCATATGACATATTAGTAGATTGGTGGGTTAAAGAAACAAATAACAAACCGATTCACCTATACATCGGTCAAGCGGCCTATAAAATTAATAATAACTCCGTCCCTGCTTGGTCTGATCCAGAAGAATATCCAAGACAAATTACATTAAACCGGCTATATCCTGAAATAAAAGGTAGTATGCATTTTAGCTTAAAAGATATTAATAACAATCCACTTGGAGTTAAAGATAGACTCTCAAAAGACATATATATACATCCTGCATTAATCCCGCCTATGCCTTGGATTGATCATGATCCACCAAAACAACCGACATTAAAAGGTGCCATTCCAAGAAATGAAGGTATTGCAATCGGTATCATTGATAATAGAGATAATGATTCTGCTTATTACGCTATTTACCGCGCGAATGGGCAAAATGAAGTGGATATACAAAATCCTAAAAATTTACTTACTACTGTAAGAAAAACAAAACTTGGAGAAATTTATGTAGATAAAACCGTTATTTCTGGAGAAATGTATACGTATGTCGTAACTGCAGTTGATCGATTGCATAATGAAAGTGTGGCTTCTAGTCATACTACCGTTAGAGCAAAATAAAATCTCATAACAAAAAGCGCCTTAAAGCTGTGATACTTAGCTTTTAAGGCGCTTTTTGTTATTTATTCTTAAACTTCTCAGTCGCTGCCCTCATCTTCACATTTAAATCGTGATCAATCGAGTCGCGAATATCTCGCTCTACTACTTCCATTTCTTTTTTGAAATTTTCCAAGTAGATCTTCAGTTCTTCTTCCTTCTCTGGTCTTTGTGAAGGTGGTAATTGTACTACCAACGATAACATGGCCGTTAAATCTTTCATTAAGAATGTTTCAAGTTTATGTTGTTGTTCAAACATGCGTTGCTCTTGATAGTACGGAAGTGCATTTAATACCGAAATTGTAATATCATCAACCGTTCTTTGTAATGAAGGATTTATTGAGCGTTTATACGCTTGAATTGTATTTAATGCGTCTGGATAACGGTCATAAAAATACAATTTGTAAAATGATAAGTCTGTCGGTTTTACAGTTTGCTGCGTTTCTTGTCTTAAGAAATCTTTCACTTTCATCGCAGCCACATCGATATCTTCACTTGTGAGCTTTTTCGTAGTTTTTGCCATTACATGCACTTTTTTCTGCTTTTCTTTCGGTAACATCGAGAAGACTTGTTCTCTCGTACGTTGACCTGATGCACAGAATAGAGTATTTAGTATATTTTGTTCTTTCTTTCCTTCGGTGCGAATCCAGCGATAAAACAGTGGGTGTTGTGTAAATTCTTGTAGAAACGGTATTGATTTGTTTGATAACTTATCTAAAGAATCTTGCGCTTTTTTATATGGCTTCGTCCATGAAAAATACAGTTTCCGTCCGAAATATACGACTAAAACAACGACAGTAAATGCTATTAAAAGCAATGTACCGAGTAGTAATAGTACTGTTTGAATGAAACTCATTTGTTCACCTCCTCTAATAATCCGTTATTTCCTTGGACGCTGAATGAGTTTCTGCTTCATCTCATCATTAAATGTGTCTAGTTCAATAACAAACTTCTTACTTGACTCAATAATACGTTCTGACGATTTTTCAGATGCCTCAATTGCAGCGAACACATTTTGGAATGATTCGCGTAATTTATCCATGCTAATAGCAGGATTCTCAAGCAATTTCGTCGTTTCTTCTGTATTTTGTTTTAACGCTTGAGAATTACTTAACACCATCGATTCAATTGCTTCATTCGTCGCATTTACGGCATCAATTGTTTTACGTTGATTCGTTAATGCTAGCTGAATAGCAGCTGAAACTGTTACAACGTTTTGCGTCATCGTAATCGCATTACGTATTGCCTCTGTTAATTTTTCATTGTTTTTCTTAATGATGTCTACAGAAGCTATAGATTGTAATAATACACTTTTCGCTTGCTGCATATTACGTGTACGTACAAGTATCTTTTCTAATGCATCGTTAATTAACGGAATATCCCTTTGACGCTCTGGATTTTGTTTTTCAGCTTCAAGCATGCCAGCAAGCTTTTTCCCTAAGTATACTTGTTTATCAAGAGCATGAATTTTATCGTGCGATTGTTCTTTTAACATTTCAAGACCAACTGTATCCTCTTGTAGGTTATCACGACCAATTAGGAGGGATCTAATAATTTCCTCGATTTGTTTATCTATAGATTGGTATTTATGCACGTATGTTTCAAGTGGATTTTTCTTGAATACTTTAAACATTATTTTCTTCATACCACTTGCTTTAAGTGAATTGGGATCAAGCTCTGATACCACTTTTCGTAATTCTAACAATGTATTTGGAATTTCTTCATTTTTCCCATTCATCATCGCTGTTACAGGGCGTTTTAAAGCTGATAACGTTTGTCCTGCTGCTTGTTGCTCTTTATCCCCTAAATCTCCTAGCTGAGACAATACTTTTGATAAATCTGTATTTTGCTCGCTATTTAACTTTTGTACATAAAGATCAGCTTCTTTATTTAGTTCCTCTAATTCTGCATCTTTTATAACTGTATCAACTACTACTTCTACATTATTATCTTTCACAATGGATACAGGTTCTTTTTTCTCGAGTTCAGTCAACAAAATCGCTCCTTTATTTATATGTGCGAATTCATATGCACTATATTTCATCAATTATATCGTATTTCATATACATTCTGCCTGCTTGAAATCGATTTTTTAGAAATGTCTGTTTATGCAGTCATTCCCTGTTTCTTACTATAAGTATACCTGTAATCAACATAATTTTCCTCAGACTTAAGACCTAGAGAACTACATGCTGAAGGCGGATTCTTCATATATTTCCTAAATAATTTACGTTCTTTCAATCGTGCTACACTCAATCTTTTGACATTCACCCTTTTTCAATGTGATAATTCTATTACGCTCACTTTTATTTATTTTTGCGAGCTACAAATGCTCCCTTTTGAAACGCTAATAACACCGTTTCAAACGTATCATCTTCTTCAATCATTTTTATAAACTCACCTAATTCACTCGCATGAGAAGTTGCATTATCAACAACAAGAAAACCTTTTGGTTGTAACATACGTTTTATATGCTCAAACCACCACATGTATTGCGTACGCTCTGAATCTAGGAAAATAAAATCAAATGAATGATTTAATTGCGAATCTAAAAATGCCCCGGCTTCTTGATTATGAATATCGATTCTTTGTAACAGGTTTGCCTTTTCAAAATTGACAAGTGCCTCTCCAACTCGTTCTGAAGAAAGCTCTACAGTCGTTACATTTCCATTCGTTTCTTCTACCGCATTAGCTAACCACAATGTAGAATAACCATTAGAAGTTCCAATTTCTAAGATGTTTTTTGCATTACACCCTTTTACTAAAATTGATAAAAATTGCCCCATCTCACGAGAAACATTCCGTAATTTTTCTTCCCTTGTTTTTTTATTTCGATCATGCTCTTCTCCATATTGTTCAAGTTGCAATAATAATGAATCTACTGTATCCATTCTTTTCATCGCCTTTCCAAGCAATATGATGAAAAAGCTCTTGCTGCCCGTCTACTTTTTATTATATGCGAAACAAAAACCTTTTTCCTGTTATATGACAAAGATTTATAATTTTTTATAGCATATTGTTTCGTTTTTTGGTAAAGTTAATTTCTACGTGCAATTATTCCATTCATATTATTTCATATTAAAATTGCAGTTATTAAATTATATAAACCCCATTTAAATGAATCGGTATTTCAAATTCAATTAAGCGCCCTTTTCGGACGCATTTTCTTTGTTTATATATTTCCAGAAGAAAGGATGCTTACAAATGAACGTGATTAGCTTAGATGCTGCTCGAAAACGAAAGCAGCATAAAAAATTAATGATTACTATACCGATTATTACACGTATTTATGAAGAAGACGGGGAAATTAAATTTGAGGTAGCTGGCGAAAAAGATGTACCTCTTGAAATGTTAGAAAAATAATAAAAAACGCATTTCTGAAGAAATGCGCTTTTTTATATTTTTACATTTAAATGCATAAGTTTTTCAGGATTAACCATCATATAAATATTTGAAATTTTCTCATCCTCAAATGCAAACGAAAGAACATACGTTACTTTATTATTTATTGTAACTATAACTCCTGGCATACCATTTACCATTTTGAAATCAACAGTGTACTCTTCTGTCAATCGTTGTGCAATCCCAAAGAACAAGCGCATAATTCGATCCGCAGAATAAATCGGATTAATCGCAGTCGTAACTTTACCACCACCATCAGCTTTGAGTATAGCATCTGTTTTTAATACTTCTAACATACCTTCCTCATCCCCACACTGTAATGATGATACAAACTTTTCAACATAAGAAGCCATTTTCTCCGTGCTTAATTTTGATTGCTTCGGTTTCTCCAAAATGCTTTTTCGTGCACGTTGAAAGATCTTCCTGCAGTTCACACTACTCTTATCAACAATTGAAGCTATTTCTTCGTATTCATAACTGAAAACCTCTCTTAATATGAAAACAATCCTTTCTACCTCAGATAGTTGTTGTAAAAGTAATAAATATGCGGTGGAAAGGGATTCTTTCATTATAAATGACTTTGATGGCTCATCACTCTCTTCTACAAGTGGCTCTGGTAACCACATCCCTACATACACGTTACGTTTATGCGCTACCGATCGTAATTTATCAATTGAACGATTTGTCGCCATCTTACATAAATATGCTTTCATATTTTCTATAGATTGAGGATCTTCTATATTATTTAGCGAGATAAATACATCCTGAACGATATCCTCAGCATCCATAACGCTCCCAAGAATTCTGTATGCTAACGAAAATAATAATGGTTGATACGCTTCATATAACTGCTCCGTTTCCATGATGAACTACCTCACTTTCATATTGCTTTAAAATGTGTAACGCTGCACGTTTCCCGCTTGCTACCGCAGCATCAGCTAATATTTCATCATGCCCTGCCCAATCTCCTGCAACATAAATACCTGGCATTTCAGGTATATTTGGGCCCGGTTTTTCAACACGGTCAATATGAGGAAAATCATGTACTACTGTTATTTTCGGTAAATATTGCTGTGCAACAACTTCTCTTTTCCAATTTGGATGTAACAACTCCATCGTACTTTCCAACTGTTCTTTATCTTCATGAATATGATTCATCGCTAGCACAGGATTATGGTACTTAATTAGACTCACTGCAATTGATCCATCTTCACTTAATTTAGCTGCTCTCGATTGATTTGTGAAAAATATAGGTTGATCTAATCCTAATACAAATTGATGTGTAGGATTGGGTAATTGTCTCAAGCCAATATCTAATGCAGCAACAGTAACCGGTACCGATTGTTCACTCCATCTATGCAAACTTGTTCCTTCTGCACCTTTTATTATTTTACAAGCTTCTTTCGGCGGAGTCGTCACGATGACTGTACCTACTTCAAAAACCTCATCATCAACACAATGTATTCTTTGTTTATCTTCGTAATGCTCTATTTCCAAAACATGCTTTTTAGCCAAAAATTGCACGCCGGCATCGTTCGCTATAGCTCTTAATTTTGTTATTATCGTTTCCCAACCACCATCTACATAAAGCACTCCTTCTTTTATAGAAAGCTGTATTTGCTTTAGTACAGATGATGCTAATTGTATTGTAGGAGCAAACGTATATGTTGTCGTCCGGCATAGCGCATAAAATATATTGCGAACCATTGGATCTTTTATTTCATTTTCTGCCCATGTAGTTAGACTCATTTTTGGAATTTCTCCTACATCTAAATTTCCTAAACGAATCATAAGACGTGAGAATTGTACTTTTGCAGACCACGAAAGTAGTGGTGTTGATAAAATTGAGCGAAAATCTGTTGGGATGGTGAATATATCCCCTTTCCATATTCCATGTGCTTTTGTAGATGGTATTCCACCTGGAAGATTCATACCGAGCTCATTAAAAGTTATAAACGCTGCCCCGCCTCTATATAAAGCATGTGCACCAAGATTCATGCAGATTCCATTTTTATTTATAGTCATCCCTCGGCCACCGAATTGACTGGACTTTTCTAATACAATCACTTTCCTTCCAGCTTTCGCTAAATATATAGATGCTGTTAATCCAGCAAGCCCACCGCCAACAATTGCTATATCAAATGTATTCATAATAAAATCCCTCCTTATCGTTCTACATACAAGACGAACGATTAAGGAGGGATGTGACATAAAAATAAATTTTTATTATCCTACTTTATTTCATTACTTTTTAATTCGGTCATATTGCATACGAAATAACTCAATTGCAAATGGAATATCCTCTTCACTCTTTATATAATAACTGATCCATCCTGATTCAGGTAATACGTGATGTGGTTTTACCAATCCCTGCTTCACTAATTCATCTCGCTTTAACTTCGGAAATGGTAAATCAGCTAATTTATCACCATGAAGATGGCCAAGTTCTTTCTTGCCATAATTTATTTCAATACCACCAAATCGATGCGGTTTTTCAGAAACACCCGCCCAGCTGAGTACTTCATTTCTAATCATTTCACTAAATGACATGAACATTCACTCCTTATAAATGATTGATGTAATTTTAAGTTAACATTTTCATTACTTTTTTCCATCAATCCAAAGTATGAATGGGAATACGAATATAGTTTAATCTTAATACCTTATTCTTTATGGAATAAGTGAATTTATTAAGTTATCGACAACAGCACAAAACAAAGACTAGACACATATCCTAATTTTGTAACCTAACTTACCTATAGAAAGGCGGGTAATACAATTGACTGCCAACATCGACTATACCTCCCCCTCAACTAATTTTACTTATGATGTAAATAAAAGTAATTTTTTTCAGAAAGATGCCCAAAATTATATAAATGTACTTGGCATTAAACAATTAAATACTTTAGAAAATACTTCTTTATTAGATATTTATTTAAGTACAGGAAATGTTGTAGAACCACATATTCATCAAAATGCAGCTGAACTTGTTTATTGTATTTCAGGGTCTGCTGTTGTTTCTTTACTTAATCCATTTACGAATCAAATATTAAACTTACCGATAAAACCGGGGCAAGTTGCCAACATTCCACAAGCGTGGTGGCATTATGAAATTGCTACAGCAGATAATACTCATTTATTAGCTATTTTCAATGCCCCAGCGCCAGAAGTTATTTTCGGTTCTGACATTTTAAGATTAACTCCGGCTCATATGATGGCCCATACTTACTGCCTCAATGAACAACAATGGAAACAAGCGATTTCTCCTATTCAATCAACTACTGTAATTGGTCCTCCGGCAAACTGCAATCAAAACCGTGAAATGAAAAATTATCCAATCCACCCCCTTACTCAACAGCCTAATCCCTATCGCCAAGATTCTTATTACTTTCCTCTGTACTGGGGTTATTAATTTGTAAATTTTCAAAATAATCATCATTTATCTCCTAGGAAAATACCGAGGAGATTTTTTATTGTATCTTCTCTTCCTATTAATAATAGTAACAATTGATAGTATACATACATATAATATTTATATATTAAATTGGAGGTGATAGTACTATGAGTAATTATAACTATCGAAAAAACTACTCTTATAATAAAAATAGTAGCTCTTCAGCATCCTCTCAATCTTCCAATTCCCAATCTTCCAATTCCCAATCGCAAAGAGACTTAACTCAGCAAGGCTATGTAAAGAAAAAAGGATGTAACTGTAATAAAAATAAATAGTTTATTTTATGGATGAATTCTTTTGTAAAAGAATTCATCTTTTTTGCTGACCGGAATTTTTTTATGTTACATAACTTATTCCTTAAATAGGAAAGGATAAATTATACTTTTTATACGAACTTAACAAAGAGTGATTATTCAATTGATTTATTACCTATTCCCCAAAAAAAATATAGTCCTTCCTAAATTTAGGAAGGACTATATACAAACCTCTGTTTAATTTCCTACTAAACGTTGTAACAAATTAAACGATATTAATACCTGCACTTACAAATCCAGCAACTGCAGCTATTGGACTTGCTGCTGTTAATGAAACATATAACAGTATTTTATCCCCAGCCGCTACTGGAATAGCTTCAGCTATGATTCCTGATGCTGTAGAACCAATCGCTATTGCGGCAAATGCTGGTGTTAATAATAGAGGTGCGCCTTGTACTGTAAACGTATTGCTTGCTGCAGGTGCAGTTAATATTTGTATCTGCACTTGAACTGGTGATAGTGGAGCTAATGCAGCTGTTGCACTAAAGAAACCTGCTAATGACGTAATAGTTCCTGCGCGCGGTGCTACAAATGCATAATCACCTACACCTAATGCTAATGTGATACTTGTTCCACCAGTTAAAGCTACACCAGGCTGACTAAATCCAAATCCAAGAAGAGTTCCTGTATTAGCTATTAACGCGTTAACTAACGCAGATGGAGTTGTACCGGAAGCAAACGGAATAATAGCTCCGCCACCTGTTGCTCCTGTTGCTCCTGTTGCTCCTGTTAAACCTGTTGCTCCTGTTAAACCTGTTGCTCCTGTTGGGCCTGTTGCTCCTACTAAACCTGTTGCTCCTGTGTCTCCTGTTGGGCCTGTTACTCCCGTTGCTCCTGTGTCTCCCGTTGGACCTGTTACTCCTGCTCCTGTCGGGCCTGTTGCTCCTGTTGGGCCTGTTGCTCCTGCTAAACCTGTGTCTCCTGTTGGACCTGTTGGACCTGCAAGACCTGTATCCCCTGTTGGGCCTGTTGCTCCTGTTGGACCTGTTGCTCCGCCTCCTGGACCTGTTGGACCTGTTGGACCTGTTGCTCCGCCTCCTGGACCTGTTGGACCGGTTGGGCCTGTTGCTCCGCCTCCTGGAGTAGCACCAATTAATTGAGTTAATAAGTTTAATAAAAGTTGTAAACTTGCAGGGTCAATAATTAAAGAGAAGAAGAATGGTGCAAGAGCACTATAGAATTGTTGTAATAAAGAAAGCAATTGACCTAAATCTGGGTTAGGGGATTGTAGTAAATTAATAATACTTTGAATTAATTGTTTTAAGAAATTCCCTTCTGGAGAAGGTGCTAATTCATTTAGTAAGTTCAATAGTTGAGTAAACAAATTGAGTAAAGCTAATCTGTTAGCATCACTTGGATTTGCAAAAAACGCTGCAATAGCCGCTATTAAAGAATTTAGTAAAGTAATTAATCTACCTAATTGCTCACTAGTAATCGGAACTGTTTGTGGATTGTTACAACAATCTGGAGTGAAAACAATCGGATTATTGCAGTTGTTATGACCAAAACAATTATTGCTTGTCATTTATGTCCTCCTTACTTGTTTTATATTTGAGTTTTTCCTATTATAAGGATCATAAATTTGTAAAAAAATATGTTATATATTGACTTAAAATAGGAAACATGAAATATAATTAAACTTAAAAACGTTATTTAATTATGTTCATGACTCACATATTAATTATATGTTTTTAATAATTGGCTGCTTAGATTAAATACCTAAACTTACGGGTTTATTTTATTTTTCCACGTTTATCTCTTAGGTTCAAATACACATATTAATTTGAATATACTCAACAATTAACGGTGCCATTTTTTACATATAAATTCACATTATTTCTTTACTAAAATTGTGGTCTCTTTTTAAACATGAAGCCGTTTGTATCATAGAGAACTCTCATATAATATATTGAAAAATTCATTCTATATTTTATTCCAATACACAATGAAAAGGATTGAAAGTAAATTTCCTATTATTCAACCATTTATAACATCTAGAAATTGAATGTACCTTCACTTAATTTTAACTATTTAAATATGAAACAAAAAGGACAGATTCCTTTTCATTAAGGATCTGTCCTTTTAATTAATAATGATAAATTGTAATATAATTGAAGATCCTTGCGATGGTGGTTGCGTATCCAATAAAGTTAATTTACCAGTACTCACTTCATATAATGGTTGTGGCTGCAGTATTCCGTTAACAAACAAATTAATATAAGAAACTTCACTAGGAGACAAAATATTTGTTGTACCATATTGAGGTATCCCGTCAGTATCTGTATATATAAGTTTCTCTCCATCTGCAAAAGTGTAATATAACAAATTGGTTGTTGTTATAGGGCCAATACCCCCAGTAGGACCTGTTGCTCCAGTTACTCCGGTTGGTCCTGTTATTCCAGTTGGTCCTGTTATCCCTGTTGTTCCGGTTACTCCGGTTGGTCCTGTTGGTCCTGTTGCTCCGGTCGGTCCCGTTATTCCGATTGGTCCCGTTTCTCCGGTTAGCCCGGTTACTCCGGTCAGTCCCGTTATTCCCGTTGAACCTGTTATTCCGGTCGGTCCCGTTTCTCCGGTCGGACCTGTTATTCCGATCGGTCCCGTTTCTCCGGTTGCTCCCGTTATTCCGATCGGTCCCGTTATTCCGGTCGATCCCGTTATTCCGGTCGGTCCCGTTTTTCCGGTTGAACCTGTTATTCCGGTCGGTCCCGTTTCTCCGGTTGCTCCCGTTATTCCGATCGGTCCCGTTTTTCCGGTTGCTCCCGTTATTCCGATCGGTCCCGTTTTTCCGGTCGATCCCGTTATTCCGGTCGGTCCCGTTTTTCCGGTCGGTCCCGTTATTCCGGTCGGTCCCGTTTCTCCGGTTGCTCCCGTTATTCCGGTCGGACCTGTTTCTCCTGTTGGAATATAAATTGGTGGAAGAATCGGAAATGTAGGTCCAATATTTTCTGGCCCTATCATCCCCTTATTCAATGATAAATTGTCATTGCGTTTCAATTTAATACCTCATTCCACATGTTTTTTAATTCATACACATCATTATGATCCTATTATTCAAGAATGACTTTATAACTATTCTCTTTTTCTTCCCAAAGAATTATTACATATATTAAACATTTTACCGTTGCTATAACCGCTTTAATTAATATAATAAATAAATCATTCTATTTAAAAATTACTAAATCTATAACATTCTTATTTAAAAAGATGAGGTGATTTATATTCAAGATAATAATGAAATTAGAAAAAAAGAAATAATGTCAATGGCCCTTGACATTATTTTCCCTTACAGGCTTACTGGGCCTACCGGGAGTACTGGACCTACCGGAAATACTGGGCCTACCGGAAGTACTGGACCTACCGGAAGTACTGGGCCTACCGGAAGTACTGGGCCTACCGGAAGTACTGGTTTAATCGTTACAACAAACTCTATGTTCGCTAATAATACATTAGGTGGTCCCATCTCTGTGATATTAGGTGGCACTAATATTCCTCTTTCTAATAACCAAAGCCTCGGTAATTTTACAGTTAACGCCTCAAACGATATATTTACAATTCCTGTAACTGGAAGATATCATTTAACCTATCAAGTTAATACGACAACCTCTCTACTTGCTGGAACAAGACTACTATTAAACGCTTCTACGCCAATTCCTGGCTCTATTTTTTCTCCCGCGTTATCAACTTCAAATTATAGTAATAATTTAATTACTAATTTAAATGCTGGTAATACAATTTCACTACAATTATTTGGTATATTATCCGTCGTGAATTTAGTTGGAGGCGGATCAACAGGTGCCTCTCTTACAATTATACGAATTGATTAAAAAATGATTCATTCTTTTTATAATAAAAAATCTAAATACTCACTTAGTAAATGTTACTATAGTGATTAAGTAATAAAAACAAATTATACTATATCCATAGTAGAAAACATCTATACTAAATTTTCCGTATATATATTATCAATTTACACTTCCCCCAAGTCGATGTTACATTAAAGATGAAGATTGTTTCTCCTTTACAGACCATCTCAATATGTATTTGAGAAACATCTCCAATCCTATACGCGAGAGCAATACTATATTGACACTCAATTGAGTGTCTTTTTTTATTCAAAAAAATAAAACCATCTCTTATAGATGGTTTTAACAATACACATTTACTTTTACTCTTTATATTATTGCCAGCTTATAAAGCTGGATAATAAATAGTCATACTTAACCGAGTTAATGTTCTTCCTGAATTAGTATAAGTATGCGGTCTATCCGCCTTAAAGCGAATTGAGTCTCCATTATTTAACGTATATTGACAATCATTTATATCAATTTTCAATTCCCCTTCAAATACCGTTATAAATTCCTCAGTACCCTCTTTATGTGCTTCTGAACTTAAATTCCCTTCTGTTTCAATTTCAACCGTATAGATTTCGAAGTTTCTATCATCTTGGAAAGGAAATGAGGGATACACTTTATATCTCCCATTGTCTTCAGACAATGCTTGAACATCATTTCGTAAAATCACTTTCGTATCAGGCTGTGGATTATTAATTAAAGAGGTAAAGGATACTTTCAAACCATTAGCAATTTTCCATATTGTTGTTAGTGTCGGGCTTGAATCTCCTCTTTCAATTTGTCCAATCATCGTTTTACTTACACCTGTTAATTGAGAGACCTTTTCTAAACTTAATTTTTCTTTTTCACGTATTGATTTTAAATTTTTTGCCAGAATAAGTTGAATTTCTTCCATAAAAAACACTCCTACATTGTATACAATATAACGTCCGTTATGTATAATAAAAAGCACACGTTATATTGTTCTTTTTGATCATTATAACATACAAAATAATTAGGGGGTTTTAAAATGCCAATATTTTCTTTTTTGTTATTTGTTTTTATAAGCAGCTTCACACCTGGCCCTAACAATTTCTTAGCTATGACATACGCAAATCAACACGGATTAAAGAGAAGTATAAACTTTTGCTTTGGAGTAGCATTCGGTTTTTTCATCCTCACTTCTTTATGTAGTTTCTTTAATATTGTATTAATTAATATTGTACCTATAATTGAATTGCCTTTAAAGATTTTAGGTGTCGCGTATATGCTATATTTAGCCTTTAAAATAATCACTAGTAAAGGCAGTGCAGAACCCGATGAAAAAAATAATAAAAACTTATTTACAGTGGGTATTTTTCTTCAATTTGTTAATCCAAAAGGAATATTATTTGGACTCACCGTAGTCTCTACTTTTATACTCCCTTACTACAACTCATATTCAATTTTTCTACTTTTCTCATTATTCCTAGGTATAGTTGGTTTACTGAGTACATTTAGTTGGAGCCTTTTTGGTTCCATGTTCCAAAAAATTTTATTAAAACATAATCAATTATTTAACATCATTATGGCTGTTTTATTGATTTTCAGTGCTATTTCAATTGTTATTCACTAGCTATTAACTCATTCTGGATGCTTTTTATCCTCTTTTCTGTATACATCACATCAATATTATAATAATCTTAAAATGTTTTTATTAATAATCTATTTCGTAGTTTCACAATTTATGGATTGGGACTACGAAGTAAACTAGAATGTTTCTCACTAGATAATATTAATTTTGTTGTGTGCCGCTAGCTTAATAAAGTTCTTCAACATTATTCGCTTTAGTATTATACGATTGTAGGCAAAATGAAAACAATAAGTCTACAACATAGGTATTTTAAAATCTTTTTATAATTATAGAGAAAAAATACCGTATAATATAAATTACTGCTCTTTAGGAGGATCACAATGGCTGATAAGTATAAATTTTTAATTCTCATTGTTACCGCATTTTTTTCATTCTTTTCTTTAATAAAAGATTTCCGCAACACTTCAAAAAGTTTCTTTTGGGGTAGTTTTTTAATTCTTACAAGCTTCATGATACTATTAATACATGCTCTAGATTTAACTCAAATACTTATTTATCCAAAGCAAATTGCGCTTGAATTTATTACAATACCACGTAAATTATTTTTGCCATCTGTCACTGAGGCCGCCAGTTTCCCTACAACACTAAGATAATAATTTGATTAAGAGCTCTTTTTTAACCTAAACATACCATATACAAAATCCAACCTTAATCACTTAATTACTGATAAGAACCTAACTTATAAAACGCATAATAATTATACTCATTTACTAGTATACAAGCCGTATCTCTTAGTAGAAGCACAGCATAGAATACGATACAGGACAAAACCTTCAAAAAACTTGTCTGAGTTAATTCTCAAAAAGGGGTGAATATAAATGCCTATCGTTAAACCTTTTATAGCTGGAAGACGATTTGTAAGTACAGCAGCAACAGGAACTGCTGCTGGAGCAGATTTAACTTTTGCTAACACAGACTTCACTGATGACACTGGCGCTGTAACAACATTCCCTGCTTCTTATGCCTTTTTAACACTTTATATTAATGGTGTTATTCAAACAGGTGATACTATTACTGGTGTGACTACTACAGCTGCTACTATTGTAGGAGGAGCAGTCCTAGATGGAGGCACTCCTATTGCAATTGAATTTACTATAACGTAACTTGATTTATCTTTTTAGAGGTTTCATTAAAAGAAACCTCTAATTTTAAAAATTCACATCAATTTTAGTAGCAACTACATATAGTACAGTGCATATACTAGATAGAATGATAGGAACTTATACTCACTCACAAAAAGAGCACTTATCTATAGTGACCTTTTATATGGCACAATAATTCTTCTCCTATTTGCTCTTAGAGAACCTACTAAGCAGTTAGCTAATTTAGCTAACTGCTTTTTCCATATATTATTTATAGCTTTATCCGTAATAGTAACGCTTGTGCACTATCTACTATAAATTTTCATATATTGTATTATGATTGTCCAAAACGTGAAGTTAATACTCACGCAATCTAAATACAAGAAAGGAGTGAAAATATGCGCTCATCAATTCGTAAATTCGCTAATTTTAATTGTGAAGCACAAGCACCTAGTACACTACCTGCCCTAGGTTTTGCCTTCAATGCTACTTCACCTCAATTTGCAACATTATTTACACCACTACTATTACCTAGTACAGGCCCAAATCCTAACATTACTGTCCCTGTAATCAATGATACAATTAGTACTGGAACTGGTATTAAAATTCAGATAGCTGGTATTTATCAAATTAGCTATACATTAACAATTAGCCTTGATAACGTTCCGGTAGCCCCGGAAGCAGCGCGCTTTTTCTTGACATTAAATTCATCGACTAATGTTATTGCAGGATCCGGAACCGCAGTCCGTTCTAATATTATCGGAACTGGTGAAGTCGATGTATCAAGTGGTGTCATTCTAATTAACTTAAACCCTGGTGATGTAATTCAAATTGTCCCCGTTGAAGTAATAGGTACAGTAGATATTCGTTCTGCAGCGTTAACAGTTGCGCAAATTCGTTAATAAAGTGAAACTTTAATCAGCCCTCACCTAACTTCTTTGCTTCCACTGAATTTTGAGGTGGGGGCCTTACTGCCCGGCAAATAGCGGGATAAAAACAAAAGACTTGGCTAACTAACATTTAATGTTCCTTATACACACTAAAATATATTTTTATAGATTTGACACACATTTATATTAAACAAGCATATTTTATTGTATGTTGACTATATAGTCATACAAATCTAAAGCGTTCATAAAAGCACACTTATATGTGTGCTTTATTTTTAATTAAAACCTACAACATTCTCAAACAATATCCATATATTATCTTGATTTCTCTCTAAATATATAGTTTGTCTCAGAGCGCTATACTGCGCTCTTTTTATTTAAATCCCAATTTTTAAAGTTCGATTTTATGATTTACGTTATACACATGCTCCGCTACTTTTGAAACAAGGTATACATCTAGAACACTTCAGTCATAAAGATATGTTCATAACATTAAATCGCTATTCACATGTTTTGCCTGGAATGCAGGAGGATGCTGTTAAAATATGTAGTGAAAGACCATTAGAATAATAATATTTTCAAATATAAAAAAATGCGGTTTCTCCTCTCAAGAGAAACCGCAACATATCAATGCTTTTACTATATTTTAAACTGACTCGTATACAAATCAAAATAGAATCCTTTATCTTCCATGAGAGATTCATGATTCCCTCTTTCTAAAATATTTCCATCTTTTATAACAAGGATTTGATCTGCCTTTTCAATTGTTTTAAGTCGATGAGCGATCACAAAACTTGTGCGACCTCTCATTAAATTATTTAGTCCTGCTTGTATTTGTAATTCTGTTCTTGTGTCAATATTAGATGTCGCTTCGTCGAGAATTAATATATCTGCATCTGCTAAAATTGCTCGTGCAATCGCAAGAAGTTGTTTTTGTCCTTGACTTAAATTCGATCCTTCTGAAGCAATTTCTGTTTCATATTGATTTGGCAAATGCTTAATAAAAGAATGTGCAGATGCTGCCTTAGCTGCAGTGATGACTTCTTCATCACTAGCATCTAAGCGTCCATAACGGATATTATCCATAATCGAGCCTGCAAATAAATACGTATCCTGTAAAACTACTCCTATTTTACTTCGTAAAGAATTAATATCATAATCTTTTATATCTTTTCCATCAATATGAATTTGTCCTTGCTGTATATCGTAAAAACGAGTTAACAAATTAATGATTGTTGTTTTCCCTGATCCAGTCGGACCAACTAAAGCAATTGTCTCTCCTGGCTGCGCTTTAAGACTTACTTCTTTTAAAATCGTTTTATTTTCTGCGTAGCCAAATGAAACATTCTCAAGTACAACATGCCCTTGTAAATTTTGTACAACAAATGCGTCTTTTTTATTTTGAATTTCTGGTACCTCATCCATAATCTCAAAAACACGTTCTCCACCAGCAACTGCTGCTTGAATTGTATTCATTAAAGTCGCAAATTGACTTAACGGTCTTGAGAATTGACGAGAATAATTAATAAAAGCCGCAATAACACCTACTGTTGTCATTCCGTTTAAGACCATAACTGATCCAGTCCCAATGACAAGCCCCATACCTAAGTTATTAATAAAGTTCATACTTGGAAAAATAAAAGCTGAAAATGTATCAGCCTTCGTAGCTGAAACTCTTAGCTGTTCATTAATTTTATTGAAATTTTGTACAGTTTCTTTTTCTTTTCCGTACAACGTTGTAACATCCGCACCTGTAATTGCTTCCTCAATAAATCCATTTAATTCACCTAAATCTTTTTGACGCTTCGCAAAGTTTTTACCACTATATGCAACTAGTTTTTTTGTAACGTAAAACATAATAGGTACTGTAATTAAAGTTACAATTGCTAAAATCCAATTTAAGGCGAACATCGCAATCGTTACACCTATAAAAGTTAACGCTGATGAAATAATTTGTACAACACTTTGTGTCAAAGCTTGGTTCAAATTATCTATATCATTTGTCACACGGCTCATTAAATCACCTTGAGAACGTACATCAAAGAACCGTAAAGAAAGCGTTTGGATTTTCTCAAAAATATCTTGTCGTATTTTTTGAATTGTTTTTAATGCAACGTTAATCATGACAAACGTTTGTAACCATGTTAAAAGTACCGTTACACCATAAATCGCGATAAGTAACATACACATTCTTGCTGTACCACTTAAATCTTTCGGTACAATATATTGATCTATAATGACTCCTATAAAATATGGACCTAATAATCCAAGTAATGTAGTAACAACTACTAGAAATATAACAAACATAAGAGCAGCTTTTTGATAGCCCATATAATTCCATATCCGCATTACAGTTCCTTGAGCATTTTTAGCTTTTCCCATCTTTGGCGTGTTTCTTCTACCTTTATTAGCAAATTGTCCTTGAAAATTACGCATGTTCTTCCCCACCTTCTTTATACAAATTACCACCTTGGGAAAGATAAATTTCCTGATAAACCTCACTTTGTTCTAACAATTGTTCATGTGTACCATTACCAACTAATTCACCATTATCTAATACAAGTATTTTATCCGCATCCATTATGGAAGAAATTTTGGACGCAATTAATAAAGTCGTTGTGCCTTTATATTTTGTTTTTAAAGCTGTTTGAATAGTAGCCTCTGATTTCGCATCAACTGCTGATGTAGAATCATCTAATATTAGAATCGGTGGTTTTCTCACAAGTGCTCTTGCAATTGATACACGTTGTTTTTGTCCACCTGATAGATTTGTTGCACCTTGTGTTAAATTATATTGATAAGATTCTTCCAGCTTATTGATAAACTCATTCGCACAAGCTGATGCAGTTGCTACTTCCAGCTCATCGTGTGTTGCATCTTCTTTACCATAACGTAAATTCTCTTCTATACTACCTGAGAACAATAACGCCTTCTGAGGTACAAAGCCTATTGAAGCACGGAGTTTTTGCAAATCATATGTTTTAACATCTATTCCATCTATACATATTTCACCTTGATCCACATCATATAGACGTGGTAACAGTTTCGCTAAGGTTGATTTACCACTTCCAGTCGATCCAATAATCCCTACTTTTTCACCTTTTTGTATGCTAAACGAAATATCTTTTAAAACATATTCATTATTTTTCGTATAGCTATAACTAACATTTTTAAATTCTATATTCCCCTCGATTTTCTCAGGTTCAATCGCATTCGCTTCGCTTATAATATCAACTTCAGTATTTAACACTTGCTTTACACGATCCGCAGATGGAAAAGCTCGCGCAATTTGAATAAATACCATGCTAATCGACATAAGTGACATTAAAATGATATTCAAGTAATTAATAAATGCCAAAATCGCTCCTACTTGAAGTGTTCCACTGAATACTTTTTCTCCACCAATCCATAATGTTGCAACAATCCCGCCACTTACAACTAGCATAATGATTGGCATCATTAAAGAAATAAGTTGCACAGCTCGAATATTTATCTTCGTTAAATTTGTATTTACATTTCCAAATTGAGCGATTTCATATTTTTGTCTTACATACGCTTTTATAACACGCACACCAGATAAATTTTCTTGTAACTTTGTATTCACTTTATCTAATGCCTCTTGCACCTTTTTAAATGTACCACTTGCTTTACTTGCAATTAAAATAATTGCAAGTAATAAAATTGGAACAACTACAAGTAATATTGGAAATAACTCTCGCGCTGTTACAAAAACAATAATTATACTTCCGATAAATAACAGTGGGCCACGAACGAGAACACGTAATGTCATCGTCATTGCCGATTGAATAGAAGTGATATCATTCGTCACAATCGTTAATAATTTACCTGTTCCAAATGAATCACGATTATTACTAGAAAATGTTTCTATTTTCGCAAACACATCTTTTCTTATGTCTGTAGCGAAATTAACAGCTGCTTTTGTAGAATACATCATACACCCAAGCCCTCCAACTAAACCGAGTGCTGCTGCCCCTATCATAAGAAGCCCCATTTTTATTACATAATTTAAATCCCGATTTGCAATCCCAACATCAATGATATGTTGCATAATAGTCGGTTGAATTAAGTCCATCGCAACCTCAAGTACCATAAATAGCGGTCCAATAATAGCGAAGAACATGTATGGTTTTAAATACTGTAATAACTTACGAAATGATTTCATACATAATCTCCTTTTCCCATGAAATTACCACTGAATAATTCATATCCCTCCTTATTTAAGCGATATATTTTGTAATTTCTTCATTACTTCTATTATATTATGTAAATTAATATTTAACATTATTAAATGATAAGCATTAATGACTTTCTGGTCAATAAATGTGCTTTATATTATGTAAATACAAAAACCGCATTCTTACTGAAAAGAATACGGTTTTTCATCTATATTTCTTCAATTGTAAAATTTAAAAACTCAGTCTCAAATCCCTTATTTTTAGAAGGACTACACGTGTAAAAACCTATTTTAATAGGCTCATTCCCTATATCCTCCATTAAATGAGTGATTCTTATTTGTTCCCATTGATGGCTCTTTTTCACATATATTGTATAATCACCACGTTTTCGAATAATTCGAAAACGAATTTGTTGCTTAGCTTCTTCAGTTGGATAATCTTGCGTTGACCAGTCAGAATATCCATTATTCGTTACGACAGCACCTAAGTGAGATGGCCCTTCAGGGATATATTCTAAAGATGTTTTTAGCCAACAGTTCTCCGAAATCATAACAAAAAGACCTGCTTGATCGAATTTTGAATTTGGATTCATACGTAACTGAACTTCAGCTTGAAAGTCTGTCATCATCTCATTATAAAATACATGACCATTCATTACTTCAAAACCATAATGTGTTTTAAGCCAAAAATCAGTTTCTGCTTTCGAACGGACAATAAACGCATGATTGTCATTAATCTTATAGTATTCAGGTACATTCATTATAGTGAGTTGCTCAATACGTTCTGGTATATACGATATATAAAGCATTTATATAGACATTTAAAACTCCGCTAATACTGGGAATTTATAACCTTTAAAATCTAACTCTTTATCACTTCGAACCATTAAATACTTACTAGACTGTAATTCTGTAAACTGTACATCCTCAATCCCTAATTGATCTGGAGAAAAATAAAATTCGATTTCCGTAAACCTTTCATTGATTTCTCCACATATTTCATCTAAAACCGGAAGTACTGGCGCAAATACTCCAAATAATTTCAACTTTTCATTGTCTACTTCATAAACGATTAAAGCATCTAGTTTCTCTGAATAATACAATTTCTCATTCCATTCCGAGTCATACATATTCAAATAAAATGAAGGACGGAAATTTAAAGTTGAAAAATTATTTGAAAGTCTTTGGCCACTATCAATAGTTTCATGTATTAACTGTCTATTCTCTACATTATAGTAATCTAATTTTTTAAGTAGTGAATCGTTATTATTGTTTTTATCGTATGGTATAGTCATCAAATATTCCTGCACAACTTTAAATCCAAACGCTGTATATAGTTCAGGTTTTTCCGTAAACAATAATGTACATTCACATTTCTTATCGATTTCTTCTATCATTTTACCCATTAATTGTTTCATTAGCCCTTGTCTACGGAAATTAGGATGTGTCATTACTGATTGAATACCCGCCGCATTTATTTTTTCTCCATTAATTAATAATGGGAGTGAAAATGCCGCAACATTTGCAATCACTTTATCTTCTTGTAAAAATGATAAAGCTTTATATGTATCATCCCAATACCCTTTATCCGAAAAATCATTCAATGTTTGAGTTGTAATTTCAAACACTTCTTCAAATAAAGGAAATAACTGCTCTCTTTTCGGTTCTTCTATTAGAAGACTTGCCATTTTTTCAACATTCCCCATGTTGTACCTCCAAATGTTAAATTCCATTAAATTAGATATACTTATATGACCTACTCTTAAAAATAGAGGTCTTACCAATCAATATACTATCATAAAACATAAAAAAAAAGTCTAATTAATTTTATGTTTTGACTATTTGAAAATAAGTCGAATAAAACAATATTAAGATTTTTGGATATTAATTAGTTTATTATATAAAAATAGCGCTTTCTAATTAGCTTTTACTAATAGAAATACACTATTTATAATAAAATATTTTTAGTCTTTTATCCCTTCAAGTCTTTCCTTCGTATTAATTTCTTCTCCACTTATACGCTTTTCAAAAGACTTTCTCCAACTACTTGAAAGTGCATTTACTTCTAATATCCTTTTTATCCCTTCAATATTTTGTTTTTCCTTGTGCATGATACGGTTAGCAAACGCTACTGAAACACCTTTTGGATCAGACTGTAGTCTTTTTAATGTATCGACTGATGATACCCATCCTTCTTTTAATACGCGAAAATAGAATCCTGTATATCCTGTTTCTTGAAAATATAGTGGTAACTTTGGAATATTATATTTTTTTGCTAATTTAAAACAAGGTTGCCTTGGTTGTGTTACCTGTACGATTGCCTGTCCTAGCTCAAACGTATCACCAATACAAACATCCTCTTCGCGCATACCACTAACTGTTATATTTTCTCCAAAAGCCCCATATACAAGATCTTGATTCAATTCTTGTTCCCAGTATGGATAGTGATCACCAGTATAAACACAAACTGCTTTATCTACTCCTCCATGATGAACTAAGTCCGCCTGTCCATCTCCATTAAACTTTACAAAGGATAAATATACCGGTTCCTTTACTTGTTTCTTATTTATGCCTGTATGAATTACTTTTCCGCCGTATGTAACCTCTTTTGGTAATCCTATATTTAAAGATAATAATCGATATTCATTAGCCATTCTATTTCCTCCTTTAAAGGTGTTACATGTATTTTCTCTCGATTAATTTTTACAACCCTCTCTGCTATATAAAGATGATTATAAAACCTCTAAAATCATTGTTCAATTCAATTATTTATATAATAATGATAGGTATAACCTATTATTATACTTGAGGTGATTTCAATCGAATTACGACAACTTGAATACTTTTTAGCTGTTTCAAAAGAATTACATTTCACAAAAGCAGCTGAGAAATTAAATATTTCACAGCCTTCACTAAGTCAACAAATACGTGCATTAGAGCATGAAGTAGGAATGCCACTTTTCGATCGAATTGGTAAAAAAATATCTTTAACTGAAGCAGGGAAGATTTTATTATCACATTGTAAAACCATTTTTCATGAAGTCGAACAAGCTCGTTCAGCCCTTCAAGACCTAAACGGATTACAGCAAGGTTCCTTAACAATAGGGGCTTTGTTAACCGTCGTAAATTATTTACTACCACCAGCTATTTTAAATTTCAATAATTTATATCCCAATATAGAGCTTTCTGTATTAGGGCTTCGTACAGGAGATATTCGTGAAAAATTATTACAAAACGAACTAGATATCGGCATTACATTTCTCCCGGTGCAAGATAAAGAAATTATCTCCATCCCTCTATACAAAAGCGACCTTACATTGGTCGTGCCAACTGGTCATCGATTAGCTAAACGTAATCATGTATCTATTACTGAACTACAGAACTACCCTTTAATTCTTTTACCTAAAAATTTCTTTTTAACCGAACTAATTACATCTCATTGTCAAAAATTCAACTTTAGACCAAGACCAATTTTAGAAATTAGTACGATGGAATCTTTAATCCAAATGGTTTCTAAAGGAATGGGAATTACAGTGTTACCACAACCATATATAGACTTTTTACAAAATAAAAACATTCAAGCTATTAAAATAGAAAACCCTACTCCAATAATTGAAATAGGGCTTATTTATAGAAAAGATAAATATATGTGTGCTGCCACTCGAGAATTTATTGAGCAACTACAAATCACAGTACGTTCTTTCCAAAACTAAACAAAAGAGATTGTCCTATGAAATCGTTTCACAACGATCTAGTAGAATAATCTCTTTTCAAAAAAGTAAACATTGCATGTAAACTCTTATAAATTTTAATGTACCTTTTTAGATATTGGAATATATTTTGTAAAATATGCACCAACTAGCAATAATACAATTGAAAATAACCAAGTAAAAAAACCGCCAAAATGAAACCAATATGCAAACATATTTAATATTGCGAGTGAAAAGAAACAAATAGAAGTTAGCGCACTTTTCAATCCTTTTATCTCGGATTTTTTTCTCTTTTGATAAGCAATATACATCGCAATAACAAGAAAAAAGATAAGAACAAATGGTAACATAACTTTTAGCATTGGTAATCCCTCCAGTGTATATGCACTCTTTATATTACCATCTTATCCCATTTATCTTTTAGGCATCAATTTATTCTTATCTTCCCTCCAAAAGTCAGTATAAGTTTTTATTTTTAAAGTTCACATTCACCTCAGAAAACGGCATACTTCCTCCAACTTTCAATGAGTAAAAACCGGGAAATCATTAACGATTCCCCAATTTTTCAAACTATATTAAAGTATCCCCCTTTCCACTAAAGTCTCTGCGATTTGAACTGAATTCCAAGCCGCACCTTTCAATAAATTATCGGAAACAATCCAGAGGTGGAATCCGTTTGGCGTATCAGGATCTTTACGTATTCTTCCGACAAATGTATCTATTTTCCCTTCTGCATATAATGGCATTGGATACAGCTGTTCACTAGGGTTATCCTGCAAAATAACACCTGGTGCATCCATTAATACTTCCTTAATTTCCGCAACGGTTGCTTCTTTTTCCAGTTCTATATAAACCGATTCTGAATGCCCTGATACGACTGGAACACGTACACAAGTAGCTGCCATTTTCAAGTTTTCATCTTCTAATATTTTCTTCGTTTCTTGAATCATCTTTACTTCTTCAAAAGTAAAATCATTGTCTGTAAATATATCTACTTGAGGCAGTACATTAAACGCTATTGGATAATGTTTTTTATCTTTTTTCGCCGGTAATATATCACTTTTCACTTCTTTACCAGCAAGCATAGACTTAGCCTGCTCTTGTAATTCATGAATCGCATGAATGCCAGAACCCGATACAGCTTGATATGTTGAAACGATAATTCTTTCTAAACCGAATGATTTTCGAATCGGCTGAAGTGCAGTTACCATCTGTAATGCTGAACAATTTGGAACTGCAATAATACCTTTATGCCGCTCTAAAGTATGCGCATTCACTTCCGGAACAACGAGCGGTACACCTTGTGCCATTCGGTACTCACTTGTGTTATCAATTACAATCGCACCACTAGAAACTGCATGAGTTACAAATTGTCTAGATACTTCTCCCCCAGCACTAAAAAAGGCAATATCTACACCTTCAAAGCTAGTTGTTTTTGCCTCTTGTATAATTATCTCTCGTCCTTTGAATCTTACTTTCTTACCGGCGGATCGTTTTGATGAAAGCAATGTAACTTCAACTATATTAAACTTCATTTCATTCTCTAACAGTTCAATAATTTTTTGCCCTACCGCACCTGTAGCCCCAACAACAGCTACATGATAGCCCTTTTTGATCATCTTTTCTCCTCCAATATCACTTGAATGAATATTTCCACAATTTTATTTTATACGGAATTTAATCATTTGGAAAATTAAAATACATGATATAATCATTCACAAATCATGATAATAAAAGAGGGATCGCTTATGGAAATGAGACATGTTAAAACATTTTGCGCCATTGTGAAGTATGGTAATTTTTCTAAAGCTGCTCATGCGCTAGGTTATGCGCAATCTACTGTTACAGCACATATGAAAGCTTTAGAGAACGATTTACATATTCCTCTTTTCGATCGGTTAGGGAAAAAAGTGCTACTTACAAAAGCAGGTCATCAATTTCATCCTTATGCATTAGAATTACTTGCAATATATGAAAAAGCGCAAGAAATCCCCCAAAATACAGATTATTTAGAAGGTACATTAAGTATTACATCTAATGAATCATTAGCGGTATACCGATTACCACAATTATTACGTACTTACAAACAGAAAAATCCGAAAGTAAATATCGTACTTGAAACAAACACAAATGAACAAGCATTACAAAAATTACGTGAAGGAGAAACAGACGTTGTCTTCATAATTGGAGAAAGTATAGAACATAATGATTTTATTACGCGTACTTTTAGTAATGAAACATTTGGATGGATTTTACCAGCTTATTCCGCTGCACACGCAAATCCATTCCAGTTATTACAGGACACCCAGTTCATTTTTACAGAACAAAGCTGCGGCTATAGGCCAATGGTAGATCGTTTTTTACGTCAAAGTGGAAATATTCCAGCTAAAACATTTGAAACTTCCAATGTTGAAGTCATTAAACAATCCGTTATGTGTGAATTAGGCATTTCAATTCTTCCTTATATCGTTGTACAAGAAAGTTGCCAAAAAGAACAACTATGTTTTCAGCCTATCGAAACTCCAACCATTATTCAAAGTCATGTAATCTATCATAAATCCAGATGGATTTCCCCGGTATTACAGTCGTTTCTTTCCTTACTTGAACGAGACTAAAATATTAAGACGTACATATAAAAAGAGTAATTACCTAATAAGCAATTACTCTTTTTCATTAATTAGTATACTATTTATTAGTCTGTCCCCCGCCTGCAATTAATTTACTACCTGAATATGTACCTTTGTTCATAAACACTTGATTAATTAATTCTTTTTGCTCAGCTTCCGACATTACTCCTTTTCCTTCTCCTAAATTCCCGCTTTGTAATTTCCAAATCTTATTGTGATCTGCATCAACTTTTTCATATTTTCCTTGTTTCCATCGTTCTAAAATTTCTACATATGTACTTCCCTGTACAAGATCATTACTCTTTACAATATCAATTAAGCTTTCAATCCGCTCTTGTGTAATAAAAATATAGCCCCACTTTTGATCAGCTTTCGCTTTTTGATGTGCCATTTCATGTAATGCTGTCTGTATGTTCTCATCTGTCCATTTAAAATTTTTATTAAAACCACTATTCGGCAATGAATAATTGCCATTTTCTAAAAGCTTTGCATCTTCTGCTTTTACATTACTATCAGCTAATACTTCTACTGCTGGAGCAGCTGGTGATGCCTTTTTCGCAGCTGGTTTACTATTATTTAAATAATACAGCATACCATATGTTAAACCTACTCCAATTACCGCCATACCAGCTAGAATACCTATTATTTTAAATAGTGTTTTCATCGCGCTTGTTTCCTCCCAAATATCTCTGTTCTTACTACCTAATTACTTCTTATATAAAAACTGTTCCTTCATTCAAAATATCGCATCCCATCCCCTATCATATTATTTATATATACTTCCTCATATTGTATTTCTTTTTCTTTAAAATTGAAAGATTATTCTGTTAAATAATGAAAATATTCTACAAATTTTCCCTTTATATTTATAAAGAAACAAAAAACAACGAGCGCGATAAATAACACTCGTTGTTTTTACTTTATGCACGATTTTCTTTTAACCACTTCGTAATAGCATCTAACCTCGAAACATCAAAACGTCTTTCTTCACAAACATTTAAACTGTTTAAATTCTTTACAATTTCTATTTCATTCGATTTTACACTTTTCGCCTCAATTAATTTACAATACCCATCTGTAACAGAATTTAAATTTTCATAATAACACTGAAACGATTTTGATATATGTAAATGTTTTTCAAAGTTTCTCCTTCTTTTCGTTTCATCAGATACTTTCCGCTTTCTAAGTTCTTCATCGTTCGTATATAAATAAAAATATTGATCCGGAAAACCAATTTCCCTATTTATCATCTTTTCTTTATAAAAATTTTCTATTACAGATAATGGCTGATTAAATAGATCAAAATGAAAACACCAATTATAACTAAGTGGCTGATATATATCGCCATCGAGTATTACTAATTCATATTGCTCTGACTTCTGAACAGCTATATTCCAGCGCTCAACTTGTTTTTCAAAATACCATGTTCTATGTTCATTTTTTGGCCTTTCAAATAAAGAATTCACTTCAGGTATTATATAAGCACCATAATTCTTTTCTAATTCACGGCACGTGGTACTTTTACCAACAGCGCTTGCTCCCTCAAATGCTATTATCCCCATAGTTTCTCCCCCTTTCATTAACTAAAACTTCGTTGTTTCACTTTTCTTCCCCATAACTTTCTCCATAAAACAATTGAAGCAATAGCGAGCATGATTGTTGTAATGATACTACCTTCAATTCCGAACGAACCTCCATGAAGGAATTCGGGGCCATTTGTTGTAGGTTTAAATAGCGGCGTTGAATATATGGTCATCCCGCTAACTGCAAAACCGTAGACGTTATATTGTGCCCAATTCCAAATGGAATGCCATGCGCAAATCCCCCACAGACTACTGTCTTTTAAAACGTAAACAGCTGCAAATACACCAACTAATATTATATTCGATATTGAAAGAATTGTAATACCTGGATTAAGTAAATGAAGAAAACCAAATAAGAAAGACGTCACAACAATCCCAACCCATATACGACTTCTAACAGAAAGAACCGGGAATAACCAACCTCGTACAATAATTTCTTCCGTTGCCCCTTGTATTAAAAATGCAACTAAAGAACCTACAATACCCAACATAACGGTTACTGTAATTTGTTGCATTTGTAGTGTCACAACTCCTGCCAATAGGAGTAAAATTACTGGTATTGAAATGAAAACAAATCCTATTAATGCACCTCTCAAATATTTTCTTATCCATTGATTTCTCCAAAAACCAATGGATGAAAATGATCTTTTCTCTACAAATCTAATCCATAAAAACACAAAAAATATTGCGCCGCCAAACGTTAATATCATCTCAATGTCGTTATAAATCGCCTTCATAAAAGTTGTTTCTGCTTTCGGTAAAATCAGCATAAACAACATAAATAACTCACCTAAAGTTAAAAATATAATCGCGAGTATGACAGCAAAAACAGGATGAACTTTTCTTCTTCCTTCTTTTACTGCTTCAATTATTTTAAATTGTTTATTTTGCAATATTCTATCCTCCTAATTATGTTACTCATTAGCAATATTAAAATAATATTTAGCCTTTTATTTAAACTTATTTTTTCATATAAATTATTTTTGTTTGGAATAAATCCAAATTAGGAATAATATATAAATAAAAGAGGTGCCTTTGTGCCTTTACTATTATCACCCAGTTTACTCAGTGGTATTACCAGCACTTGCTATTTCCCACCATTTGTTGTAAGATAGTAATTAAGGTCAATTTAACACTATATTTTCTTTGCATATTATCAAGTATCAATCAGGAACATTTTGTACTCCTTATGGGTTTTTGATAATATGTGAACTTTTATTTTCATTCAAATAAGGCCGATCATATTGTAATTTTTCTACTTTTAGGAGGCATTACCATGACATTAACAGGTAAAGTAAAATGGTTTAACAGCGAAAAAGGTTTCGGTTTCATCGAAGTTGCAGACGGTAACGACGTATTCGTTCACTTCTCAGCTATCACTGGCGACGGCTTCAAGTCTCTTGACGAAGGTCAAGAAGTTAGCTTCGAAGTTGAAGAAGGTAACCGCGGACCTCAAGCTAAAAACGTTGTAAAGCTATAATTCAAACAATAAAAAGGTTGTTACCAGCAAGGTTAACAACCTTTTTAATATATAACAAAAATTTTTTACATAAAAGGAGTGGTTACATGTATCGCAATCGAAAGAACGATGTAGCAGAAGTACCACCAGAACAAACCCCTGTTTGGGAATGTGAAGCAGAGGATTGTTTAGGATGGATGAGAAAGAACTTTTCATTTGAAGAAGAGCCTAAATGCCCTTTATGTAAAAGTAGCATGAAAAGCGGAGAACGTTTATTACCTAAATTAGGTTAATTTATAATAAAAAAAACCTCTTTTAATTAAGAGGTTTTTTTATTATAAATTTATGTCCTCCACATCAGTTCGCACTATAGAATACAATAATGCATTGTGTTGCTTATTTCCTTGATGAATATATCCGCGCAATAAACCTTCCTTTTGAAAGCCAATTTTAGATAACATTCTACAAGAAGTAACATTTTCAGGATATGTAATAGCTCCAATTCTAAACAAACCTAAATCTTTAAATCCATAATCAATAATTTCTCCAGCTGCTTCTGAAGCATAACCATTTCCCCAATAGCGAGGATGCAGATCATATCCAATCTCAGATCGTTTACTCCATAATTGTAAATTGTTTAGTCCAATTGTTCCTATTAAAACGTTCGTTTCTTTTAACACAATTCCCCATCGTATTGCCTTTTTCTCAAAGTAATTTTTTGAAAAAGATTCGATCATACGTGAAGCTTGTCCAAACTCCGTAAAAGAATTCATACCGTAGTAACACGTCACTTCATCCAATGAAAAGATTTCATATATTTTTTGACAATAAGATTGTTCTATTTCAACTAAACGTAAGCGTTCTGTTTCTAATATAGGAAATGCCATAGGATCACTCCTTTCTCTCTACTCATTCATTATATCAGAAAAAATATGTATAATTAGTAAAGTCCTTATTGTTCCATAAATCAAACATTTCTAATGGCACATTCTCTCTTAATTCTATATACACGAATTAGATACCTTCTGATTGCACCTCAAACATGACGCTATAATTTCCATAAATCGAATTTTAAATTATCAAGAACTGTAAAGAAATTGTTTCTTCATTTTCTCCTTCTAAACAACCAACCTACCCCATACATTTATGGTAAAATATAGTTAATATTTATTTTATTGTGGAGGTGAAGATTTCCTATGTATATATTCATCAGCTTATCCCTCTTACTCATATTACTTATTTTTTTATTCGCAAAAAAATTCACACCAAACTCATTCATGATGACTAGCTTTAAAGGTAATAGCTTTAGGACATTTTCAATCGGTATTTTAATCGCTGCCATACTCTCACTTTCATATGGAACTTATCATGCGGTAACATATCAACCTAGTTATTTAGATATTAAATTAAAAAATCAAAACTACACTATTTTCGGTAATGTAGGCGAATTCGGTTATTTCTCCGAAGAATTATTAAAAAAAATACAGAAGTACAACTATATTTCGTCTCTTGGAAAACAATACAGTTAAAAAATCCGGTAATACTTATAGAATATCCTTCAGGAAAACAAGAAACATGGAAGCCAAATATCGTATCAATACCGGTAAATAAATTACAAGAAAAACATGATATAAAAGATATTTATCAACTATCACCGTATTCATTTAAAGAGTCTGGAGAAATAACATTAACAATAAAAGAAAACAATGTAAAAAACAATACAATTTCCATTCAAATAAAATAAATAAAAACTGTTCCTCCATTTTGCTGAAGGAACAGTTTTTATTTATTCTACAGTATTATTCATTTAATGTAGCCATTATTTCATTGGCTATATTCTTTCCATTTCCAATACACGCACCAATTCCGACACCATAATATGAGGCACCAGCTACATATACATTTGGATAAAGATTCGTCATTTTTTCTTGCAATGCTTGAACCGCTTGATTATGTTCTAAATGATATTTCGGCATTAAATCTTTCCAATTTGTAACTTCGACTACTTCTGGTTCACCTTTAATTCCGAGACTCTTTTCAATATCATATAAAGCTACTCGTACTAATTCTTCTTCACTATAATTTTTGATTGTTTCATATACCGGATTGGTGCTCTTATAAAACATTCTTACCAATAATTTTTGTTTACCGGATGTATGTTTCCACTTTCGACTTGTCCATGTACAAGCATCACAATGTAAATCACTGTTTTCCGTTACAATAAACCCTGTGCCGTCAGCTGGTAGTTGTTCATCTAGTATGTCAAATCCTAAGTAAATACTTATAAGAGATGAGTTTTTAAATGTATTAAACTGCTCATTTAACTCATTAGACTGTAATAAAGTTTGTGCTATATCATGCGGAGCTGCTAAAACAACATAATCAGCTTGTATTGTTTCATGATTTACAAAAGAAATCTCATATCGATCTTCTTGTTTACTTACAGCCGTCGTTATAGCACCTTTTTTTACGACAGTTTCAGTAAGCACTTCTTCTAAGCGATTAATTATCGTAGATAGTCCACCTTTAAATGATACGAATTTTTTATTTCCTGCTGATTGAAATTGTTTTTTATTCTCTTCAAAACCTTTAATAATACTTCCATACTTATTTTTATAATCCAGTAAATACGGTAATGTAGATGCCATTGTAAGCTCATTCAATTTACCAGAATATACGCCTGAAAGTACAGGAGCAATTTGTCTTTCCACTAACTCTTTCCCTAAGAAACTTTCTAAAAATAGAGCAAGTGATGTATCTTTCGTAAACTCTTTATTTTTCGTTATGAAATCTTTTAAAGCTACGATTTTCCCTTTCGTTGAGACTAGCGTACTGCTAAACAAAGACTGGGCGCTCATCGGTATCCCAAATATAGTATCAGAAGGAATCGGATGTAACATGTTTTCAGAATATATGTAAGAAATACCCGTTTCATTATATACCATTTCATCTTCTAAATTTAAATCTTTTACAAGTGGCATAACATATTCATTACGAGCAACGATTGAATCCGCTCCTGACTCCATAATGAAATCCTTTTCTTCCACACTATGGATTTTACCACCTAAATACTCTTCTTTCTCAATAAGAATTAAATTTAAATCGATATTATAATCCTTTTTTAATTTTTCTAAATAAAACATAGTAGAAAGTCCCGTTATACCTCCACCGATAACAACAACTGTTTTCATATGTGCTGCGCTCCTAACCGATACAATTAATAATTCCTTTTTATTATAACCAAAAGTCCTTATATTCGACTAGCAAGTTGCGCATTCTGTAAGAAATTAGACAATATATTTGAATATATTTTCAAATTACCTAATAAAAAAGAACTATAACATATACAAACCACGTCATAGTTCTCTTTATTTTAAAAACATAAAGTAATTGATTAATTTGTCTAGTTCTTGACTCAATGCCAATACTTTTTCATGTTGAATTCCATAATCCGATACTAAATATAAAAGTTCTTCTTTTTTTATTTCAATTACTTTTTCTAATTTCGCTAGTTCCATGTCGTTTTACATCTCTCCAAAAATAAAATGTATGTATTTCAGTATAGCCTACTTACATAATTAGTAAAAGTAAAATACGCATGTAAAATCTTACAAATTTGAAAAAATAATATACTACTAACAAAAAAGAAACTAGATTAAGCTCCCTCTTACAGATTATTGACGTTCATTAAGAATTAATAACATACCGGAATTTTTCTAATGTTATATCTTTATAATCTGGAGCTCTCTTTATATGATTAAAATAACTATATGAGAATTTAAATACATGACCAAAATCCCAATCGAATTCACTATAGTCTTTTATCCAAAATATATTTTCAGTTGGTAAAATATTTGCACGTTTAGATTGAATTAAAGGTAATCGATCTATAGGTGAGTGTAAAGTTATTCCCGTATTCAGCTTGAGCTTTTGGCTAGCTCGTAGTACGTATACTAGTTTTAAAAGCGGGCGTATCCCTCGTTGAAATATATCTATATGCCCTAAATCGTACATTATATTAATTGCGTGGGAGTAAGTAAGCAAATGCCCAATTAAATCATGATGCGATTCCGCTCGATAAATACTATTAAATTTCGATAACTCATTTAAAATGAACTGAGATACTTGTGTTGGATTACTCAATTCACTTTTTATCTCATCTTCAAAACTTAATTGTTTTACTTCTTTCGTCGTATAACCAATCCACGATCTACCTGGAATTGTTTTTCGAAATGATAAAATAAGAGTAGTAATCCCTTCAATTGCTTGATTATCGCCCCATTTTTGTAGCTCTTTCATAGCCAATAAACTTAATGACGCATAAATGACGTTATGCCCCACCCAATGAAGTTCATCAATCGTTTGTTCTAAAGATTTTATAATCATATTCTCCGCAATTTGAAAATCTATTTCTTTTTTATCATCAATCATCTCACCAATTTTTTTCTTGTTCAGCATCATCCTTGTTTGCGAATACATATTACGAGCTGTTTCTTCATCAATATTATTATCTTTCATAAAAAAATAACTAGCAATTGCAGCTGCTCCAAAATGCGCATGCCAAATATCATTTGTTTCTTTTTTGCATTGAGAAATAATTGAAAGGCCGCCTTTTAAAATACTTTTGTTTTCCATTTTCTATCTCCCCTAATAAAGTGAAACTTTAATCAGCCCTTACCAATCGGGCATTTATGGGCAGTTAATCCCCCACCTAACTTCTTTACTTTCGCTGAATTTTGAGGGAGGTCTTACTGCCCGTTAATGCGGGATAAAAATCACTATATTTTCACCCTAAAGATGGTGTCAGTACAAATAAAATGTGATTCGATTCATCACTTTTATTCAAAAATCGATGCTTCACATTCGGTGGAATACGTACAACATCGCCTTCTTCTAAAAAATATTCTTTTCCCTCCAATTCCACATACACTTCCCCTTTCATAACAACAGCAATCTCTTCCTTATCTTCATGGGAATAATGGCTTTGTGTTGTGTTTGCTTGTTTATTTAAATCCATCATTAGCATTTCAATACGTGCTTTCATAAAATCAGGTGTTAATACATCATATACAATGTGATTATTGTTTTCCCGATATACTTTTTTTCGATCTTTTTTCTTAGAAATGAGCGAATCTGTATCAATTTCGTTAATAAAAAGTGTAAACAGCGGTACATTTAATGCTTTTGCAATTAATTCCAAAACATTTAAAGAAGGATTAGCATGCCCTCTTTCAATTTGGCTAATTAACGATGTACTAATCCCTGCATAATCAGCGAATTCACGAATTGTCATGTTATTTTTCTTACGGTAACTTAATACCGTTTGTCCAAGCCTATCATGTATCATAGTAAAAATTCCTTTCGTCCATCATAATGCATGTTTCTTTGTCTTTGTGCTGACATACTAAACAAAGGCAAATAATCCTTCCCTATTATCTCCGGGACTTATATACTTACTTTTGTACATTATATCGTATCAAGTTTATTATAATAAACATTCTATCGGAGGGACAAACTTTGAAATCACCTATTCTTTCATATTGCATCTTATTTTTTGGTGTATTCGCCTTATCAACTTCAGCAATTTTTGTAAAATTGGCAGATGCTCCTGCTACAATCATTGCTTTTTACCGATTATTCTTTGCCACACTGATTCTGTTACCGTTATTACTATTTAATAAAAATAGTCGAAATGAGCTAAAAACTTTAACGAAAAAACAATGGGGATTCGGATCCATATCTGGGCTATTTTTAGCTGCACATTATGTACTTTGGTTTGAATCATTACAATATACTTCTGTAGCAAGCTCTACAGTTATCGTAACGCTACAACCTTTGTTCTCAATGATTGGTGTTTATTTTTTATTTAAGGAGAGATTTACGAAAGGAGCGGTTATTGGTTGCCTCATCGCTATTTCAGGTAGTATCGTTATTGGCTGGCAAGATTTCCAAATTAGTGGAGCAGCTTTATATGGAGATATTTTAGCATTTATCGCTGCCGGTATCATTACTGCTTATTTTTTCATTAGCCAACACGTTCGTAAAGATTTGGCACTTATACCATATTCGGTAATTAGTTATGGAAGTAGTGCTGGCTTTCTTGGCATATTTGCTTTCACGCAACAAGAATCTTTCATCCATTATTCTACACAAACTTGGTTGTGCTTTATTGGATTAGCTTTCATTGCTACAATTTTAGGACAAACCATTTTTAATTGGTTATTAAAATGGATGAGTGCTACTTTAATTTCAATGAGCATTTTAGGAGAAACAATTGGAACTTGTATACTAGCGTACTTTATATTACATGAGACCATTTCTTTACAACAAGGACTAGGAATTACCGTTATTTTTATTGGTTTAGTATTATTTTTATTACAGCCAAATTCTAATAAAAAAGCATGACAGTATACTGTCATGCTTTTAACTATTAATTATGTACAATTAAACCATCCGGTCTAAAACGACTCATCATAATTTCATTAATAAACTTTCCATGAGCTTTCAAATTCCCTATCTTTACTCCCTCTTCTACAAATCCAAATTTTTCATATAAAGCTTTTGCTTTTGGATTCGTTTCTAACACACCTAGTTCTACTCTCTCTAACATTAACCAATTATCAGCCAGATCAAGCATCTTCGTAAGAAGTGCTTTCCCAATTCCTTTATTATGATATTCACTATCAACCCCAATGAATAAATCGCCTGAATGAGATCTTCGTCCCGGACTTTGTGTTAAACCTACAAACCCAACAATTTCTCCATCATATTCTGCAACAAATTCAAATTGATTTGGTGCTAAATTTCGAATTCTATTTTCCATAGCGTCTACACGCATGCTAGGTAAGAAAACCATATACGGTAAAACGTCATCTTGTATACATATACGATGAATTGCTCTAGCATCTTGTATTTCTACTGCTCTAACGTTGATCCCCATCTTTCTCTCCTCCATATAAATAACAATATATTTGTGTGTATTCTAGAAACGTTCATGAATGACCTTCTCACTCGTATTTCTTTATGTCATTTTCACATAATTATTTCGATATAATACTTATTTTCCTAAAAGATTAACAACTATATGGATATGGTTAACTTTTCACCTTGTTATATAAATTAAGCAAATTTTCAATCAGAATACCATTTAGTTTCATGCCGACTATATCACAATTTTCTATTTCAATATTTTTCAAATTACTATTACTTATGGTGCTACCTTCCAAATCACATTTATCGAATACAATAGGTTCCTTCTCATCTCCGAGACTTGTATTTTTAAATTGCACTCCACCTAAAGTCACCAAATTAAATTTACTGCCAGAAAGATTTAAATCTGCATATGATGACCTTCTAAAATTTATATTTCTAAACTTTGATTGACTTACATTACAATTACTCATATTCGTATTCATTATATTGCTACCAACAAATGAACTGTTTTTTAAATTCACTTGATAATACTCTGTATTTGCTAAATTACAGTTTTCGTATTGACTATTTTTCATATCTTTATTTGTAACTACACTCTCTTTGTTTGAGCTTGTTTTTATTCTTTTCACGTAACAATACTCATCTTCCGATTCAAAAATCATTTGGTAACCTATCTTTTTATAAAAGTGATGATTGTTAATTTGTCTACTAGATGTTTCGAGATCCCAAATCTTTATGTTCGGATATTCCTTTTCTATTAATTTCATAACATGTGATCCAATTCCTTTTCCTTGATAAACAGGATCTACAAAAATACGATCAATTCGACCGTACGACTTACCAGAAATCGTAACTATTATCCCTCCGATTATTTCTTTATCCATGACAACTTTGAAAGAATCCAATTCTTCAATGGAATATTCCATCATTTCAACTGAAGAATATCCTGGCGGTTGAATGTTATAATCAATGACATTATCTTGGCCGTATAGCCATTGTTTTGCTTCTGCATCAAATGTTCTTTTCATTATTTCTGTTAATTTCTCAGCATCTAAAATTGTAGCTTTTTCTATAGATATCATTGTTGTTTTCCCTTTCATTATTACAAACCAACAACTATTGTGAATTCCATAATTATCAATTCACTTTTATTTTTAATGCTTTTCCCATTATTATATATGGAACATCATTTTTACTTGGATGAAATGGCTCTAATACATTTACCCAATCTAATCTTTCATATAACGAACGTGCTTTTTCATTGTTTATTTGTGTTGTTAAAACACTTGTTCTATTTGAAAGCCCTTCTAGTAATTTATTATGTAATTTTGTTCCAAGACCTTCATTTTGGTATTGTGGGTGAACTGCTAACTCTACAAATTCAAAACAATCTTGTAACCATTCGTCTACTTGCTCTAGATGTAACGCTTCTCTCATTAATTGATTATAGTACTGTCTCTCCATTGAGCGATAACCATAAGTAAAGCCAACTACTTCATTTTCATCATTTATTGCTACTATACCTTTAAAACCTGTATATTCTATATGCCTATTCATTCGCTCGATCATTTCATTGAAATTTGTTTTCTCAAATATTTTACAATACAATTTTGCCATATTCCCAATTAAGATTTCATCTTTTTCAATGCTTAAGAATTTCACTTTATTCCCCCCTATTAAAACATTTATATCCTTAAATTTTTAAAAACAAAGAAAATTAATACTAATCACTCTCTTTACTATCAAACTACAAATCACCCTATATTTTCCACAATTACTTAGTATTAATGAATAAAAGAAGAGACCATGTAATATCAACATGTTCTCTTCTTTTATTCATTTTCAATTTTATCCCGCTATTTGCCGGACAGTAAGACCCCCACCTCAAAATTCAGCAAAAGTAAAGAAGTTAAGTGGGGCCCTGCTGCCCGTGAACGCCCGATTGGTGAGGGCTGAACCCCCCACTGATTAAAGTTTCACTTTATATAATTAAAAATTAGATATTACTTAAGCCACTCGTTGCAAGTATTACTTAACTGCTGTAAATCTTCTATAAATTGACTCGCATCATATCCATCACAAACCGAATGATGTACTTGCAATGAAACTGGTAGCATAACCTTATTTCCTTCGTTAAAATATTTCCCACAAGTTATAATTGGCAATAGAAATTTTTCATCATTATTAATATTAAGATTAAATCCAGTAAAACTAGTCCAAGGTATGCTAGAAATCGGAAATACATTAGGCGGAATATTTTCTTTCGTGAAAAGACCATGAACATTAGCATAGCATCTCATATCGTCTTCATAATTTTTATAGAAAGTGCGGAAATCACTTGAATAATCCGTCCATATACTTGAAAAAGACTTATCATCTTTATGAAAGATTGTATAATTCGGTATCATTTCCTCCCAATAGCCTAAAACTCCTTCATCGTTAAAACATGTTCGAAATTTTTTATGATTATTTACTACTCTAGAAATTAAATATATAAAAACGGGATAAAATTTTATTCCCTTTTGATATACTTCCTCTAATAACATCGTGATATCAACATTCACAGTCATACTAAATGTACATTTCAACTTTAAATAATGCTCAAAATACTGCTCTCTATTCCAATCTTCTCTATCAATTACATGGAACTTCATTCTAATAGCCTCCTAAAATTTTCTTTTTATTTTAGAAGGCTAATTCCCTTGCTTTCACCATAATTGTTCACTCCTAACAGTGTACATTTCACCCTAATTATTTATTTAATTATATAACATATGTAAGAATCAATTCACATATTTCTGGAAATCCATCCACATACTATAGATAAATCAAATGAAATTTGGAGGATACATACATGAATAACAAAAATATGAATAAAAAAGAAAATGTTACTGAAAACACTACATCTATTCAAAATAATAATACTGCAAACCTTACTATCGAAGAACAAGCAATGAACGGCTTATACGGAATGCCCGAAACAACAATTGAAGATGCTGATCACGCTGCAGCTGATGATTTGACTTCAAAAAATTAATTAACTACATTGAAAAAGCCAAGGAAAATATCCTTGGCTTTTTTAACTATGCATCCACCTTTTGTATTTCTTCACTCTTTCTTGAAAGTTTACCTGGCCAAAAAGCAAATCGGCCTAACACAACTGTAATTGCGGGTACAAGTAACGGTCTTACGATAAACGTATCTAGTAATACGCCAATTGCAGTTACAATACCAAATTGAACTAATACTTGAATTGGAAGTGTACCTAACACTGCAAAAGTTCCTGCTAAAATTAAACCTGCCGATGTAATAACACTACCTGTTTGTATTACACCATTTTTTACTGCATCCAAGTGATTTTGTGTCTTTCTGTTTTTCCATATTTCTGAAACCATAAAGATATTATAATCTTCACCTAAAGCAACTAAAAATACGAATGCGTACAACGGTATCGCACCTTGAATGGCCGGCGCTCCCATACCGTAATGAAGCAATATCCATCCTGCTCCTAACGCTGAGAAGAATGATAAAACGACAGTTACAATTAAATAAATCATCGCAACAACCGATCGTAAGTAGACAAGTAATAGTAAAGCGATAATGCTAATCATTACTGGAATAATTACTGATTCATCACGTTCAGTAATTTGCTTTGTATCATATAATGAAGCTGTTTCTCCACCAATCCACAATTGATCTTCAGTATTACGAATCCCAGCATCTTTTAATACTTTTTCTACATTACTTTTCAATTTAGGAATTTGATCTAACGCTTCAATTGAGTATGGATTTTCCGCTAAAGAAACTTCATACATTTGTATTTGCTTATTTTCTTTTCCCTCTTTTGGCTCTTTCACTGTATTTACGAAAGAAAATTTCTCTAGTTCTTGTTTAATAGGGAGCTCTTTTCCTTTCGTATCAACAACCACTTTTACTGGTGCTAGTTCACCAGCTGAGAAATGATCACTAATTAACGTAAACCCTTCACGAGAAGGCATATCCTTTGGAAACGATTCTAATAAGTCATATGTGTATTGAATACGTGGTACGAACGAAGCCAATCCACCTAATACAAACACAGTTAGCATAATTATTGTCCACGGTCTTCGTACTACTACATCTCCAAGTTTTTTACTAAAGGAGCCTTTTGATTTTTCAACTTTTACAGCCCTCTTTTTCTTTCTTGCAAACTCCTCATTCATTGAAGTTGTTCTCGGTATAAACGGGAAAAATGCAATCCTACCGAAAATTAATAATAGTGCTGGTAAAATGGTTAAAGCCGCGATTCCCATTATAAATACAGCAACACTAAATGGTACTGCAAATCGATGAAAGGCACCATAATGAGCAAGTAGTAATGTTCCTAATCCAAGTACAACAGTTAACGCACTCATTATTATTGCACCGCCAGAAGCTTTAATCGCAAGTTGTAATGCTTTATATTTACTTTCTTCTTCTAACAAGTACTCTCTATATCTCGAAATTAAAAATAGACAATAGTCCGTTCCAGCACCAAACAATAATACTGTCATAATTGATATTGCTTGGGCATCTACTTTAATCCATCCGTGATCAGCTAAAAAACCGAGTGTAGGACTAATGATACCGTATGCAAAGCCAACAACAAGTATAGGTAAAATTGCTAAAATTGGCGAACGGTAAAGCAAAATTAATAGGACCAAGACTAATAATACAGTAGCCACTAACAATTTCACATCTGCTTGACTAAATAAACTAACTGCATCCGTTTGAATACCTACAGGCCCAGATAATCGAACATGTAAACCAGATTCACTTATTTTTTGTTTAAATGGATCTTCATCCACCTTACTATTCACTATTTTTCCAAGTTTTTCTATATTTCCTTTTAATATATCCGTACCAGCAGATTTATTAAAGAATACCGGTGTAACAAATGATGTACCATCTTTTGATGCACTTTTTGATAATACTTGCTCTGGAATTGTATCAAATGGCGGTAACGTTGATTGTTCTTTTAAAGGACTAGCTTTTAACTCTTTATAAACGTCTTGTATGAGTTTATAATCCTGTGACTGTAATCCACCATCTCTATACCATACTACTAACAACGGATTCCCTGCATTATTCGGAAACTCTTTTTTCATAAGCGCTTCCGCTTGCTGTGACATAGCTGTTTCAGGTAAATTTTTTGGATTCGGTTCTTTCGTACTGTTTACTTGTGGTAACGTAAATGAAAGTAATAATGTAATAAGAACCCACACCGATAAAGTGATCCATTGCGTATTTTTCCCTGCTACAAGCCTCCCTAACATATGTAACGGGTGCTTTTTCATAAAAACCCACCTTCCTTTTTTCCTTCATTATTAATTATATATACTGGTAGGTTAATTAATCAAGAATGATTGAAAATTATGTTATAATTATCTCAAGAATAAATGTCAGGAGCGAATGGATTTGGAACAAAAACAACGTCCTCTCGGAAGGCCACGGCAAAATAAAAATACAAAATCTACAAAAGAAACCATTTTAGAAGTGGCAACTCGCTTATTTCTTACACAAAATTATCAAGTCGTTTCTATGGATGAAGTCGCAAAAGTTTGTGGTGTTACGAAAGCAACCGTCTACTATTACTATTCAACAAAAGCCGATTTATTTACCGCTACTATGACCCAAATGATGATACGTATACGAGAGAATATGTCTCAAATACTCTCTACAAACAAAACTTTAGAAGAAAGATTATTAGACTTCGCCAAAGTTTACTTACACGCAACGATGGATATTGATATGAAAAATTTTATGAAAGATGCTAAACTGTCGTTATCTGAAGAACAATTGAAGGAATTAAAAAATGCTGAAAATAATATGTATGAAGTGCTAGAAAAAGCACTCGATACTGCGATGCACATCGAAGAAATTCCGAAAGGAAACGCTAAATTTGTGGCTCATGCTTTCGTATCTTTATTATCAATTGGGAATTTTAAAGATGAAAATCACAATCCTATTCTGGCAAATATAGATGAATTAGCACAAGAAATCGTTTCTTTTTATTGGAATGGGTTAGGTCATTCATATTAAACTGATTTACTTTAATAAAAGAGCATGTTTAATTTTTTCAAACATGCTCTTTTATAATTTATTTATATACTAATAATCAGATTATACTTCAACGTCACTTAACAAAAAACTCCATTTTAACTTTACAAATTTTGAAGTTGAACATTTATATTCTCCTTACTTAATCCCCCATGGTAACAAACTACAGATTCAATATGTAAATTTAAATACTTCTTCAAAGACTGCTTTGCTTCCTTAATATTTATAGTTGTTGGGGCGTGAATTCCTCCTAACATCCCATTCACACTATACATAGAGTCTCCTGCAATAAGAATTTTACTTCGTTTCAAATATAAACTAATATGACCCGGAGTATGCCCTGGAGTATGAAGCATTAGTATTCCACCGCAATACGGAAGTTCTTGCCCGTCAATCACAGTATCACTCACTTTTCCTTTTGGTCGGTTCTCTACATTTCCTTCCTTCAATAAAGGCAAATCCCCCTCAATATATGGCTTATCTAATTCGTGCGCATAAACCTTAATATTATTTCCACAGCGCTGCAACAACTCCGGAAGACTACCTATATGATCAATATCCTGATGCGTCAAAATCACGACTTTTAACTTATCAAATGATACCCCAACCTTTTCCATCTCTACTTGTATATCTTCAATTTGTCCTGGGAAACCCGTATCTATTAATACTGCCATTTCATCATCCCATAAAAGAATTGGATGAATAACAAATTCTTGAAATTCAAGTTGTAACATTTCTATCCCTTTAGCAATCTCCATACAGCCATTCTCCTTTATACTGAAGTTTGAAAATATGTACGAGTAAACTGAAAATATAAAGTGAAACTTTAATCCGTGGGGGTTTTACTGCCCGGCAAATAGCGGGATAAAGCACCTCTATCTTATAATATGTTTTGTCATCCCAATAGAGAATGCTTCAAACCCTATAGATTCATAGTAAGATTGCAATTTTTCTACACACATAAGTTGTGGAATAACCTTGTTTTGTTCACAGTGCTGGATTAATCGTTTCACTATTTCTTTTCCGATGCCACTAGACTGATATTTTGGCAATACACCAACTCCACAAATAATGCCTGTTATGACTCCATCTGATATGACACGCCCCATCCCTACTAACCTCTTATCATCAAAAACATAAATTGCATACCAACTTTGCTTACACATTTGTTCTAACTCGTTAACCTTTAATTTAAGAGAATTCCATCCTAAAGATTCGTATAAGGATAATAATCCATTAAAATCTGTAGGATGTTCACTTGTGTGGCGTATACTATTTTCCATGTAAATACTCCCTATTCTCTGGCTTGTTTATATTTCATAAAATTCCCTTTACACAAATCTGATCGATGTAAAAATAACTAGAACAAACTTCAATAAGAAAGATAGAATTCCTTCTCAATATAAAATAAAAAGAAGTTATCTCACTTAAGATAACTTCTTTTATATAAGACTCTCATTATATTATCAACCAAAAAATATACAACTGCATACGATTAGCACAAACAAAACTAATAAACCATTTGAGAAATAACCCATTGAAAACTACCCCTTTATTAAATTATGTAAAAGATTTTATCATAAAATGATTTACAACTTAATAACTGAAAAAGACATTGCATTCATTAGTTATATATGTTAAGTAATATTTTATTTTCGGGCATATTCTTCTTAACTTAAACCACTTCCCATTCCCTTATACTTAAGTTCTGATAACTTCAGAACAATACATAAAGAAGACCTTAACTTATTGACGTCTTCTTTTCAACTACACTAATAGCTAATTCACGTTTTTTATCGAATATATATAGACCCTTCACTAACAGAGACATATATAAAATGTATTCCCACTACATAAACATCTATAATCTGATTATCAACATCCTTATAACCTTTAAATCTCATCCTCGGTTATTCTAATAGCTTTCTTATTCAAAAATAGATTTTTAAAAATTCCTACTCCCACAATTAATAAACCTATACCAACTAATTTATTTAATTGTAATGGAATACTCTCCATTCCAAATAATCCGAATGTATCAATGCATAACGCAACGACCAATTGAGTAATAAGACTAATTAGCACCGTATATGCTGGACCTAAGCTCTTTATTGCACCCATTATACAAATAATTAACCCGATGCCAAACAGTCCACTTACATAAAACAAATAATTTGTAGTATACACTTTAATGTTAATACTGTTTTCTGTAATGATATAAAATAGAATAGAACTAATGAGACCTATTCCAAGGACACATGTAGTCGTTAACCACTGTCCTACATTTTCATTTACTTTTGCATTAAAAACAGATTGTAAGCTAATTAATATTCCTGCTAATATAGCTAAACTAAATCCAATCAAAATCTTCCTCTCCCTTTCATTGCTCATATATATTATCTTTAGCGACTTCCTTCATTCTAGAAAAATCTTTAATGACAATAACTCCATTACTCTTTTCAATTAATTTATCATTATAAAATCTTTGTAATACCCGAATTACGTGCCTATAACTTACCCCTATAAAGTCTGCAATACTCGTTACTGAAGTTGCATCCAAATCCCCTTTATACATATTCCCGTTACTATCTGTTGAAATTGAAAGCAAATAACTAGCTACACGTACTTCTACAGGATAAAGTAAATTAAGAGCAGTAAAACGAGTCGATATTTTTAACGTGTTGGCAATGTTTTCAAGCAAGAACTTCATAAATATAGGATCATGTAATAACTTGTTTCTAATAACCGTATTAGAAATAGAGATTGCTACAACATCTGAACAAGCTTCAACGACATTATGTGCTTTGCTATTTTGAATTAATTCAATATCACCAATAATGGCCAATGGATTGATAAAGCGAAGGATTAGTTTCTTCCCTTCAGGTGTAATCGTGTAAACTTTTACTTTACCTTTAACAACAAAATATAAACGATCCATTTCGTCATCTATATTGCAAATAAGCTCGCCTTTTTCAAAGTGATTTAATTGAAAATAAACTGTATCTATTTCTGAAAAAATCTCGAGCGTTTTATTGGTTCTCAAATAATGCGTAATTAAACCTGATTTATCCTCCATATTCATTTCTCCTTTCATTTACATATTAAATACAACAATACCTATAATCATTACTATTGTTCCCACAATATGATATCTCTCCATCTGTATCTTTTTTATATGAAACAGTCCTTTCATTTCAATAACTGTTGCCGTTAACAATTGAGCAACCATTAGTGTGCCAGCTGTCAATGTAACTCCTAGTGAATATATCGCCATCGTTTCTGCACAAATAATGAATCCACCAAATGCACCCGCTGCTAAATATACTTTTTTCACACTCTTTAAATCTGTTACTTTCTCTTCTTTCTTTAACAAAAATACAGTTGTTACAATAAGGAATCCAATTAAATGGGTTATAATACTTGTCGACCATATACCGATATGTGAACTAAGTTTCGCATTAAAGGTTCCTTGAAGTGTTATAAATATCCCCGCAAAAACAGCAAATATAATACCTTTCAAAAAATCATCTCCTCATCTTTTATTTCTGACTTAATTAAAAGCTATAATCCTATAATGGCAAAAGGACAAATGTCACATCACTATGAAAATAACTTGGAATGAACAAAAAACACACCTCAAAAATGCGAGATGTGTTTATCTTTATTATTTATATATAAAATTTTATAAATTTGAATTACGCTACATTAAAAGATTTCTTTTTCATAACAAACTTTGCAAATAAGAAACGTACAAGCGGTCCCATAATAATTAATTGTAATGGATATGCCATTATGAAATTTTTAATAAAAATCGAAAAATAAATTGAAACAAATGAAGCTCCTTGTAGTCCACCATGTAAATGCATCATAGTCATACCGAAAAATGACATAAAGAACACCATTCCGATTACCATAGTTGTCGCCATCGCAACGATAATATTTATTTTCTTAGATTTATCAAATGGCAACATGAATACAATTTTTTTCGCACAAGGTCCAACGATACATATTTCAATTAATAGCGCAATAATAAAGCCAATTAATAGTTCTAATGCAATCTCTTTAGTATAAATTGGTCCTCCTGTTTCATTCATTAGTAAATTGTAAAACGTCATTACGATAACCATCCCAAGGCACATCATCATACCAAATTGGAGGTTTTCTTTTCTTGTTGTTGGCAAAATTCATCATCCTTTCTCTTTGAGTCTTTGTCATTATATCGATATTGAAACCCCCTTCGTAAGTGAACATTTTGTGAACAAATTTAAAACGTTTTCATGTATTTTCTTTACTTTCAACTCAAATTCTCACTTTTACTTATAAAGGTTTTATATATTTCAATGTTGAATTACTAAATTTAACATTGCATTACATTATTACTAGGAGGATAACCATGAATGAACAAGGATTTTTCGTATATCATATCGTAACAAAGAAAAAAATGCATATCGGACAAATCATTCCTTTTAACAAAAATCAACACAATACTCTATATCACTTCTTTTTTGAAAGAGAACAATTAAATGCTAATGGTGAAGATGGCATACAAATTTTAAATAAACACTATAAAAGTAACGAATTACATATAAATAATGAAAATGCTAAAGTAGTCATGAGTTATATGGATCAAACAATTAGAGCAGCTAGAGAAACAATTGTAGAAATGGTTAGACTACAAGAATTCCCTGAATATCCTTCCAGATTATCTTGTTTATACGCTGCAAAAAGCTATGAAGATGCTTTAAAATGGAAAGCATTATTTGATTCTTACAATCGAGAAGTTTTACAGATTGTTAAACTACAAGTAATCGGAAGTTCTTTTGAAGGTGACGGGAATCTTTTACCAAAAGAAGATGGTATTCCTTTTTCTCAAAAAATCGAACAAGCTAGAGAGTATTGGAAAGGAAATATTAGAAATGAACTTCCTGAGCTACTGATTAATGGAGAAATTGAAGTGGTGGAAATTATTGATGACTTCTCCTCAATTCATATTTAATTTCTAACTAAATCATATAGGATGGAGATTACAATGAAGAAAAAAGTGTACTTCAATCATGATGGCGGCGTAGATGATTTAATTTCATTATTTTTATTACTTCAAATGGAAAACGTTGAGCTTACCGGTGTATCTGTTATCCCAGCAGACTGCTATTTAGAACCCGCAATGTCTGCCAGTCGTAAAATTATCGATCGCTTCGGCAAAGGTAATATTGCAGTAGCCGCTTCAAACTCTCGCGGGCAAAACCCGTTTCCAAAAGACTGGCGGATGCATGCATTTTATGTAGATGCTCTACCAATTTTAAATGAGTCTGGAAAAGTTGTAACACCCGTGGTGACAAAACCCGCGCATCATCATTTAATAGAAACGCTTCTACAAACGGAAGGAAAAACAACTTTATTATTTACTGGGCCCCTAACTGACCTTGCTCGTGCATTATATGAAGCTCCCATAATCGAAGATAAAATTGAACGTCTCGTTTGGATGGGTGGTACATTTCTTACAGCAGGCAATGTACATGAACCAGAGCATGATGGAACAGCTGAGTGGAATTCGTTTTGGGACCCTGAAGCAGTGGCTCGTGTATGGGATGCAAAAATTAAAATCGACTTAGTGACACTAGAAAGTACAAACCAAGTTCCGTTAACTATAAACATACGTGAACAGTGGGCAAAAGAACGAAAGTATATTGGTATGGATTTCCTTGGTCAATGCTATGCAATGGTCCCCCCTCTCGTTCACTTCTCAACGAACTCTACTTACTATTTATGGGATGTACTAACTACCGCGCTTGTCGGAAACACTAACCTTGCAAAAACTGAAACGATTAATAGTATCGTTCATACATACGGACCAAGCCAAGGACGTACAGAGGAAACTGCTAATGGACGACCTGTAAATGTCGTTTACGATGTAAAACACGATGTTTTCTTTGAATATATTACTAAATTAGCTAAAAAAGCTGCTACTTAAAACCTCAATAACACGAAAAAATTTATTAAGAATGATATACTTTAATTAATATAACATGAGGTGATAAGATGGATTATGAGTTACTAAAAGAACGAATAGAAATTATAACTTCTAGAATTAAATACATAGGTGGTGAAGTTCAAGAAGTTTGTATAGATGAACCATCTTCCCTTGAACAAATAATCCAAGTAGAAGAAAAACTGGGTATTAAACTACCAAATAGCTTCAAAAAAGTACTTTTAGAGTTCTCAGGAAATTTTAGCTTACGCTGGTTTTTACCTGACGATGTAGAGCTACCAAATGAATTTACTGATATTTTTTGCGGAACACCCCACTGGAGTTTAGAAAGTCTTTCTGAATTCGAAAAAGAACGTAAAGACTTGGTTGACGAGGTTTTTTCAAATCTAGATGATGAATATGATGTAGTTTGGCACAACAAATTAGCATTTTGTGAAGTGGGAAATGGAGATTATTTAGCATTTGATATGAAAGATGATATAGATGCTCCGATAATTTACCTAAGCCACGACGATGGAGAAGGACATGGGTATAAGATTGCGAATAATTTCATTGAATTCATTGAGAATTGGTCAAGAGTAGCTTTTGTAGGATGCGAAGATTGGCAGTGGTTACCTTTCACTACCAGTTTTGAAAGTGGTATAAATCCAGATGATGAACCAGCCAAAAAATTTAGAAATTGCTTGGAACTTAATATTTAAAAGAGTATTGAATTAAATTTCAATACTCTTTTTGTGCAGTATAATGCTATTTGATTAGAGCTATGTTTTACAGGTTAACCATTTCATAACCATTGACAAAATACGTTATTGTTTCTAACTCATCTTCATTTAATTCTCTATCTAGTTCTTGTTTATACACTGCCTTTATCTTCTCTTCATCGCCTTTATGAATTTCTGTATAAGTTCCTACTGTTTTTAACATACGAATCTCTTGTAAAAACTCCTCTCGATTTATCGCTTCCCCATGAGAAAGAATATATGTCTCAGCATCAAATTTCTCTAATTCATCTATCAATTTAAACGTTCTTTTCGTCGTATAGTTCCACTTCGAAGAAAAAATATCTGCATATATACAGTCTCCTAAAAACAATATCTTTTCTTCTTTTATGTACATAACAACAGAATCATGTGCATGATCTCCGCCCACATGTTTTAACACGCAGGTCACTTCACCAAGGTCTAATTCCATTTGATCCTGGAACGTTAAGGTTGGAGGAATAATGTTAATATTTCTCGCTTTTTCTTCAAACTCTTTCTTGATGCAATCCGCACAAAATTCAATTTCAGTACCCTCTTTTACGCGTGCGTCCAACGCTTCATCTGTCCATTCATAAGATACTATTGCCTGCATTTCTTTTTTCGTTTCAGCGTGCGAAATAGTTAATGCATTCCGTAATACAGATAATCCAAAAATATGATCCCAATGCCAATGCGTTAGTGCTACAAAATCAGGATTCGATACATTTTGTTCTTTTAACATTTCTAAAAATAATTGTGCATGTTCTTCTGAATTCCCTGCATCAATCATTAAAGTTTTTTCTTTTCCAACAACCATTCCTAATATAGGTCTATCTGTTTCAGAAACTGGTGTCATATACCAAAATGAGTTTCCTATTTTTTTAATTTGTTGCATAACCAATTCCCCTTTTCATTTTCTCACTTAAATTTAATATATAAATTATAACGAATCACTACTTTTTTCTCTATACTCAAACACAATTACTTGGACTAATCCAACTTAATTTTTCGTAAGCTAAAAATAAGGGAATAGAATCGGAGTGTGATACTATGGAACGTTTATGGATCCCAATGATTGTAACATTTTTTTCGTTCGGTGGATTACTGTTAGGTGGTGCTGTTGGAGTAGCAACACGCCAACTCATTGAAGAAAAGATGCATCGTTTATACGCATTATGTGGTGGTATTTTATTCGGGTTATTATCACTTGAAATTATCCCTGAAACATTTTCAAGCTATGAAATAATTGGGCCTATACTTGGTATAGCCATCGGTATTTTAGTTATGAGCTTATTAGATAACTATTGTCATCATCCAATGATACGTAAAAAAGATCAACAAGCATGGCAAACCTTCCTTTTTCTCTCTTTCGCTATATTTATTCATAATATACCTAGTGGATTTGCGTTAGGTACAGCTTTTATAAATCATAATGACTCTGCCATTCCCTTTTTAATAGCAATCGTCGTGCACCATATTCCAGAAGGATTAGCTTTAATTATTCCATTTCTTTTTACAAAGCATAAATATATTTCCTTTTTATTAACGACTTTATTACTTTCTCTTATTCTCGGTACTGGTACGGTTTTTGGAATTTTGATGGAAGGAAAAGCTCTTCACCTGCAAGGCCTCATTATGGGAAGTGCTATTGGTTCACTTGGATATGTCACAATTCATGAAATGCTTTGGAAAGCTAAGAAACAGCTCTCTTTCCTTACATTTCTAATGTGGGCAACTAGTGGTTTTCTCCTAATAATAGCGTTTACTCTACTAGCTGGACATCACTAAATTAAACAAAAAAGATAGCTGAAAACAATTTGTCTTCAGCTATCTTTTTTATTCTTTCTATCTCTCTATAGAAAGAATAATTCCAGCAATCATAGAACTAAGTCGCTCTAAAATATTCCCTAGAAAAAACGTGCATACACTTTGTTTCGAAATAACTGTAGCATTTCTTTCATACTTCGGGTCGTTTCTCTTAATAAAACATTATCATTTTAGTAATTTATTGGAAATAACATTATGTTTTTCGACCATTATCAATCTTTTCCTTCTTTATAAAAAACATAAAAAGAGCCCTATTTTCAAAACAAGGACTCTTTTCATAAACTATTTAGCTACCTCTTCTTTCGGCATTACCATCCCTTTATAAAGTTGAACAGTTATCCAGTAATAGATGAAATAAATGACTAAGAAGATTCCTATTGGCACCCACACTTTTACAAACGGATCAACTAATATAAAGCTGAATAAGTTAAGCCCCACTAAAACGTGAGAGATGCCAATGATTGCTGGGAAGATAAATAAATATGAAATTTCTTTATATATACTTTTCGTTAACATACTACGTCTTACGCCGATTTTTCGTAACATTTCATAACGGCGTACATCACGAGAAGCACCTGTTAATATTTTGAACATAAGGGAACTCGCCATCATTGCTAAAAAGGCAATTCCGAGGAAAAATCCCATAAACATTGTTCCGCTCATGAAGCTGTTCATAAACTGATAAATTGTCATTTTCGTAAATAAGTCTACCTTTGCACCTGTTGCTTTTTCAATTTGTTCTTTTTGTCTCTTGTCTATTTCGATCAATAACGGTTTATATTTTTTCATATCATCTACTTTTGCTAATGTTACAGTGTGTTCTGTTCCTTGAATCCCTTTATAATGCTCTTCGTCTGCAATTCTTACTGGTTTTCCGCTAAATTGATTATGCGTAATTTGTATCTCTCTTACAACTGCGTCTTCCCAATCCTTTGGCATTTGAGGGAATTTTGCTAATTCAGGAGCCTCTAAAGCTGAATATACAGGTTCAGTTAAAGGTTCAGTCACACGTTTACGAACAGGCTCTTTTAAAGTTTTTGTATCAAAATGGTCTGAAACAAGTGGTGGTTTCGCAGTTAAGTCGTTACGTAAATAATAAACCGCTTCTCCATCTACTTTATATTTGTAATTGCTCTCTTCAACAATTTCCATTTCTTTCAAGGCCGCTTTGTCTTGATCATTCGGATCATGAATTACAACATCATATACACGAGAAAAGTCTGTCATAATACCTACATTTTTTTGGAACGCCATACCTGCAGTCATCGCACCTGCTCCTAATGCAATTAACATCGCTACAGTACCTAATACTCTCGATAAACTATTTACTCGAAAGCGTAGCTGTGCATATGTAAAACTATTTAGACCAATTTCATTTCGTTTTTTATTCCCTTTAATTTTCATCACAAAAAATGGGAGTAATGAACTAAAGATAAAATATGTTCCAAGTGTTGTAACGATGGTTGCTATAATAAAACCTAATTCAGCATATATTTTTACATTGATCATAAAATAGTACCCTGTACTTACCAGTAATACACCAAGTACTGTCATTATAATAATGCGAGTTTTACTTTTCTTCACTTCATCTAGTGTTTCATCTTCACGAATTAACTCTAGTTCAGTTTTACGTAACAATCGGACGCTGTTCATTAAGCCAGTAATGAAAAATAGTATTAAGAAGAAAATAGCTGTAACTAAAATTGCTGGTGTGTATACAGATGCGTAACTACCTTTTGCTGAAATTTCCATTCCATTCATTAAAAAGTTTCCTGCTACACTTGCAAGTAACATCCCTACTACAATACCGATAATAATACTTACAATCCCCATACCGAATGTTTCAATAAATAATAACTGTGCTACTTTTTTCTTTTTCGCACCAAGCATCATGTACATACCGAGTTCTTTTCTTCTTAACGTGAGCAAGAAAGAGTTGGCATATATAATATAAAATACAGTAATGAAAGATAATAGTATTGCACCTACCCAAAAGACGAGTCTAATACTACTAATTAGGCTATTATCTTTCGTAAATTCACTATTCATCGCCATCGTTTGGAACATGTAGAAAATACTAATACTAATAACGAGACCAATAAGTAAAACCATATAATCTTTTAACATCTTTTTCATACTATGACGTGATAATTTAAATAACATAGTTTCGCCCCCTACTTAGACTCAGCAGCTGAGCCCATATGAGCGAGCACACCTAAAATGTCTTGATAGAAATTCTCTCGAGTGCCTTGACGATTTAATTCTTTATAAAGAAGACCATCTTGAATAAATAAAATACGCTCACAATAACTTGCACTAAATGCATCGTGTGTAACCATTAAAATACTTACATTGTGATTTTCATGTAAATCTTGCATCGCTTCTAATAAACTTTTTGCGTTTTTACTATCAAGCGCTCCTGTCGGTTCATCTGCTAATACAATTGCCGGATTATGTACTAAAGCTCTTGCCGCCGCTGTTCTTTGTTTTTGTCCTCCAGAAACAGCAGTCGGATATTTTGTTAAAATTTCAGTGATGCCTAATTTTTTTGCAACGTCATTTACCTTTCCAGTAATCTCACTGGACGGTACGCCTTGCAAAGAAAGTGGTAAAGCGATATTTTCATAAATTGATAAATTTTCTAGTAAGTTAAAATCTTGAAAGATAAAACCTAATTTTTGAGATCGAAAATCTGATAATGCATTACCTTTCATAGAAGTAATATTTGTTCCAGCTATCGTCACACTACCACCTGTCGCCTGGTCAAGTGTACTTATCACATTAAGTAAAGTCGTTTTTCCAGATCCAGAAGGCCCCATAATCCCGACAAATTCTCCTTCTTTAATACTTAACGATACGCCCCTTAATGCTTTTGACTGATTCTCATTTCTTTTCCCATACGTTTTTTCTACACTTTCTACAGTAACTACATTTGTTGACATCTCTTTCACTCCATCCCTTTTGTATAAAATCAATTTCTCACATATTTCTTATTATTTTGTCATGTGAATTCTTAAGAATTTTTTAATTATGCATTCAATAAGAGTTACATCCGTAACATGAACCTATTTCCTACTTCATATTCTCATTTTTCTACAACTCGTTCCCTCGATTTCGCTTACATTTACCTTACATTTTTGTAAGATAAAAAAGAAAACACACTAATTTTTAATAGTGTGTTTTCTTTACAATCAATATTCTCTATTCTTTATTTCCTCTTCAATCCTTGCCACAAATACATCTAGCGCAACAACTTCTGACTTCTCTTCCCCATATTTACGTACATTTACAGCTCCGCTTTCCATTTCCTTATCCCCAATAACAAGAAAATACGGTACTTTTTGCATTTGTGCTTCTCTTATTTTATATCCTAATTTTTCATCTCGTGCATCCTGTTCAACACGAACTCCAGCTTTTGCTAATTTATGTGCAACCTCACTGCAATATTGTTCATGTACTGCATTTGAAACCGGAACTACTTTCACTTGAACTGGTGCCACCCATGCCGGGAACGCACCTCCAAAGTGCTCAATTAATATTGCTAAGAAGCGATCTAATGACCCTAAAACTGCCCTGTGAATAACAACTGGTCTTTTCTTATCATTATTTTCATCTATATAATTTAAATCAAATTTCTCTGGCATTTGGAAATCAAGCTGGATTGTTCCGCACTGGTGACTTCTATTTAAAGCATCTTTAATATGAAAATCAATTTTCGGCCCGTAAAATGCACCGTCACCTTCATTTAGTCTATATTTATAATTTAGCGATTGTAATACATTTTCTAATGCTACTTCTGCTTGCTCCCATAATTTATCATCACCCATTGAATCTTCTGGACGAGTAGAAAGCTCTACTTCATATTCGAATCCAAAAGTTTTATATACGTAATCAATTTGCGCCATTACGGATTTAATTTCATCTTCAATTTGTTTTGGAGTTACAAATAAATGTGCATCATCTTGGCAGAAAGTACGTACTCTTAATAATCCGTTTAACGCACCACTAAATTCATGACGATGTACTTGACCAAATTCACACATACGAATCGGTAATTCACGATAAGAATGCAATTTATTTTTAAACATAAGCATGTGCCCTGGGCAGTTCATCGGTTTTAATGCAAAACTTTTATTATCTACTTCAGAGAAATACATATTATCTTTATAATGTCCCCAGTGCCCTGATCTCTCCCATACTTCTTGGTTCATCATGAACGGAGTGCGTACTTCTTGATAATTGTACTCTTTTTGAATTTCTCTTAAAAATGCTTCCAATTCGTTTCGAATAATTTGTCCTTTCGGTAAATAAAACGGCATTCCCGGAGCCTCTTCAGAAAACATAAATAACTCAAGCTCACTTCCCAACTTACGATGATTTCTTTTTGCTGCTTCTTCAACGAAATGTAAATACTCTTCTAATTCTTTTTGAGAAGAGAATGCAACACCATATATACGCTGAAGCACTTGGTTATTACTATCACCTCGCCAATATGCACCGGAAACGTGAGTTAATTGAAATGCTTTCAAATAACCTGTAGATGGTAAATGTGGTCCTCTACATAAATCTACAAATTCACCTTGTTTATATAGTGTTACACTTTCTCCACTAGGAATTGCTTCTAAAAGTTCTAATTTCAAACTATCATCTATTTCTTGAAACAGCTTAGCTGCTTCTTCTCGAGAAACCTCAACTCGTTCTATCTTTATATTTTCATTTATAATCTTTTTCATTTCTTTTTCGATTTTTCGTAAATCTTCTATGTTTACACTACTTGGAAGATCCATATCATAATAAAATCCATTTTCAATAACAGGCCCTACTCCAAGATTTATATCACCATACAATCTTTTTACAGCTTGCGCTAAAATATGTGCCGCAGAGTGTCTTGCAATTTCTACACCTTCATTTGAATCTATAGTAATGATTTCCACTTCCGCATTTTCTTCAATATTTCGGCGTAAATCATATAATCCATCATTTACTTTCCCCGCGACTGCTTTCTTTTTCAAACTACTGCTAATGGATCCAGCAATTTCTTCTAAAGTAACTCCATTTACAAATTCTTTCACGCTACCATCTGGAAATTTAATTTCAATCATTTGTTCTTTCATTTTTCATCTCTCCATTTCATAATAAAAAGCACACTCATCCCTAAAATAGGGACGAGCGTGCTTATACCCGTGGTTCCACCCAGATTCCCATTGTAAACATACAATGGCTTCTTTTACGGTAACGTCGTTTATACGGCACTAGATACTTAATTTCCCCAGTGCAGCTCTAAGGTGGTAAGTTATTTTTCTGCGTTAGGAAGTTCTCAGCTTTCCTTCCTTCTCTGTATAACCGGGTAAAATAACTCGTGTCCTTTTCTTCGCTTATTATGAAATTGAATGCAAAAAAGCATATTCATCCCTAAATATAGGGACGAATATGCTTATATCCGTGGTTCCACCCAGATTCCCATCACAAAAAACATAATGGCTTCTTTTGCGATAACGTCGCATACACGGCACTAGATACTTAATTTCCCTAGTGCAGCTCTAAGGTGGTAAGTTATTTTTCTGCGTTAGGAAGTTCTCAGCTTTCCTTCCTTCTCTGTATAACCGGGTAAAATAACTCGTGTCCTTTTCTTTGCTTTTTGTAAAACATCCATTTATTGTTATTTAATATATCTTATTCATTTTATTTTTGCAAGTGTTTAAAAAATTATTTATTTAATTTAAAAAGTGAAACCAAATTTTTTTGGTTTCACTTCACAATTTTACCAATCTTGTGGTTCGTAATTTAAGTCTGCAAATAGACGTCTTTTCTCTTTCTTCGTTAAATCTCTCCACTGTCCAACTGGTAAATTATTCAATTCGATATTCATAATTCTCGTACGTTTTAACGTGTATACTTGATAACCTAAAGCTTCACACATACGGCGAATTTGGCGATTTAGCCCTTGGGTTAAAATAATTTGGAACTCATATTTTGATAGCTGTGTAATCTCACAAGGAAGCGTTTTTGTTCCTAAAATTTTAACACCCGCTGCCATTTTCTCTAAGAAATCAGGAGTAATTGGCTTATCTACTGAAACGATATATTCTTTCTCATGTTTGTTTTCAGCACGTAAAATTTCATTAACGATATCACCATCATTCGTTAACAAAATTAAACCGTCTGAGTCTTTATCAAGACGTCCAATGTGACTAATTCGTAAAGGATGGTTCACTAAATCGATAATGTTACCTTTTACAGCTTTTTCACTCGTACATGTAATACCTACTGGTTTATTTAAAGCGATATATACGTGATCTCGAGCAATTCGAAGCTGCTCTCCATTTACTCGTACATCATCACCTGGATTTACTTGGTCACCAATTTTTGCAACCTTACCGTTAATAATTACTCTTCTCTCATTAATTAGTTTATCCGCTCCACGTCGAGACGCTTTTCCAGCTTCACTAATAAATTTATTGATACGCAAATTAGGCACATCCTTTTCTAAAAAAAATTTCAAGCTCACACTGCTTCTACCGTACAATACAAAAGGGTAAGCCTCCTATTATAACTTAAATATATTAACATGAAAGGGTATATAACGTCTTCTATTAATTACTTGTTTATAAGAAAATATCGTTATTATACAATCATTTATGCACTTTTTCAGCGTTTAATATACAAGCCATTCTTCCTTACATACAGCTTGTTTTCCTTTTATCTCTTCTATATCTTCATGAATATTAGCTAATTTATATAAATCTGGGAAAATCTCTTCCACATAATGTTGGTGCGCTATTTCATCTTTCCAATACGTTAACACTATGTAACGATTTTCATTTTTTAAAGACTTCCCAACTACTCCACCTAGCATTCCTTTTGCTTTTTCCATTCCTTTATTCCAAATTGTTTCTTGCTTATGTAAAAAATGCTTTTCCTTTTCCAACTTTACATCACATATAGCAACTCTTACGAACGCTCCCTCTATTACAATATCTTCCAAATGCATATCAGTTATATCATACAACGTTTGAAATAATTCAATTTCACATGAAAGAAACGTATCCTCTTGATTACTATTTAAATAAATTGTATCGTGAGAAGCATTCATAAATGATTGATATACACTTCTATCTTCCCATAAAGTAAATACACATGCCTCATCTTCATTCCATCCACCAAATTGTCCATGAAAACCATCTAGGTGCTGTATATCACGCCATTTTTCTTGCGCACTGGAAAACAATTCTTTTTTCTCTTCTTCCACCTTACAGTAGATTGTTTTTAGTAACATTTTTAATTCCCCCTTATGATTCGATCCATTTCCCACTCGCCATACTTTCTATTTTTCCATATACACAAACGTTAATTTATTTTGTTATCAACTCCATTACTTATTCAAAGTTTGATGCCCTCCGTAAATGTTGTAAGTTGATTATTGGAATACTTACCGTGTAAAAATACATCTAAAATATAAAAATTAAAATCTCTTGCTTTGCTTTCTTACCCCGCTTATAGTTTACATAACATTATTATGTATTACCAATTATCTATATCATTCAATAAAACATATTATTTTATACTATACGCATAATAATTTTAATTCAAACAATTCAGAATTAAAATCCAAAAAAGATAGAAAGTAAACAATCTTACATTATCATCTACTCCCTATCTCTTTTATCATCAATTATTTTTCAAACAAATAATACGTAATTTCTCCTGGATAATGTAATACAGTTACCTTCCGCTCCCCCTTTTTAAAACTAACAGTATGCCCGTTTTCCCCTAAGTTCTCCCATCCACTCGCCTTTGTAATTGGCATTACACTTATATATTGATAATCCTCTTCCTTATCATCGTTAATATGAATTGCTGACATTGGTACTGGAAAACCTTTAATTTTAGATTCTTTATTCATAAATATGAATGCAATTACACCAACTAATAACATAGCCATTGAAATACTTGAAACTAGTTTTCTTCTATTCATTTTCACTAAAAACCCTCTTTTCTCACATATAACTTTCATCATTTTACTAAATTTAATTATTTATGTATAGAAAAGACATAATTTAAATCATTTCCAACCTATTTTCTCTACTCCAAACAACATTATTGTTATATATTATAATTATAAGTTTTTAAATTTTGGAGGCGTTACATATTGCAGAAATTACTTTTTACTAAATGGACAGTTATTATTTCTATTTTCATCATTTTCGGTACAATTTTCTACGTTACTAATGTTAAAAATAACAACGAAAAAGCACCTGTAGAAACAGCGGATACAAAAACTTTCAAAACGAAATTACAACCTAAAATTAATGAATTGACTACTAATTATAATGAAATCATTGAAAAAGATTGGTTGCCTGCCTGGGAAGAGATTAACACGAATGGAGATTCAGTAGATCGAAATAAACTATTAGTTACAATGAATGCCGTTTCCAAGCAGTATGAAACAATTATGAACGAAATAGACACACTTAAAATTGAAGAAAACATAACAGATATAGATATACAAAAACAACTACTTCAATTCACAACTCAGTTTAAATCCGCATCAAATTTCATGAAAAATGCAGCAAATTTGATTATAGACGGAGCAAATAACTCTACTCCAACCAATGAAACTATTGAAAAAACAAAACAAGCTTTAGGACTTGCGGATCAACATATTGTCATCGCTTTATCTACTTTAAATGAAGTTGAAGATAAATTAGGACTTACAAAAAAATAAAACTATTTACTATTTTAAAATAAAAAATGATTGCAATTTACAATTTGTCTGTCTATAATATTTTTATTGATTTACAATCAATGTGTTTGTAAATTTTATAATTCGGATGAACCATTCAGGAGAAGGTCTATTGATCTACCGACGGGGCAAAAAGTTGTTATACCAACTTTGAAACTCTCAGGTCTTGGTTACAAGTAGAACTGCATGGGGACGAATCTCTGGAGAGACTCCCTCTCGCTTTTATAGAGCGCGGAGGAAAACGAGCACCGAAGGAGCAAATCCGCTACTTTAGCGGATAATCTCTCAGGTAAAAGGACAGAGACAAGCGAAAGAAAAAGCCGATTGTATCGGTTTATTTTTCTATCTCTTGTTTCTCCAGAGACCATTTCATTTACTTGAAGTGGTTTTTATTTTTTCTAAAAAAGGAGAATAAAGATGGAGACATTAAGTAGAGTATTAGAACAACTAAATCAATACGTGTGGGGATTACCAACTTTGTTGCTACTCGTTGGAACTGGTGTCATTCTCACAGTGCGTTTAAAAGGTTTACAGTTTAGTAAACTATTATACGCTCACAAACTAGCATTTAAAAAATCAGAAGATACCTCTTCTTCTGGAGATATTAGTCACTTCCAAGCACTTATGACAGCTATGGCCGCAACGATTGGTATGGGAAATATCGCTGGTGTTGCAACAGCTGTTACTATAGGTGGACCTGGTGCAATATTTTGGATGTGGATTACCGCATTGTTCGGTATGGCAACAAAGTATGCTGAAGCAATACTTGCAGTGAAATACCGTGTTAGTAATGAAAATGGTGAATATTCAGGTGGGCCAATGTATTATTTAGAACGTGGTTTGGGTAAGAAATGGCTAGCAGTATTATTCGCTATATTCGGTACAACTGCTTCTTTCGGTATTGGTAATATGGTGCAATCTAATTCAGTTGCAGAGGCAATGCGAATTAATTTCTCTTTCCCTCCTGCTTTAACTGGTATACTAATGGCATTTTTAATCGCAATTGTTATTTTAGGCGGTGTAAAAAAAATCGGGAAAGTGACGGGATATGTCGTTCCTATTAAAGCTTTCTTTTATATCATTGCTGGCCTTATTATTATTTTCTATCACTACGATCAAATTCCAGAAGCATTTTCACTTATTTTTTCTGGTGCATTTACTGGTACTGCAGCTGCTGGTGGTTTTATCGGAGCAACAGTTGCATCAGCTATTCAAATCGGAATGGCGCGCGGTGTATTTGCGAACGAGGCTGGTTTAGGGAGTGCCCCTATTGCCGCGGCGGCTGCAAAAACAGATTCACCTGCAAAGCAAGCATTAGTTTCTATGACCGGTACTTTTCTAGATACGTTTATTGTATGTACAATTACAGGACTTGTATTAATTACAACAGGTGCATGGAAATCAGGTAAAACTGGCGTTGAAGCTACAACACTTGCATTCCAATCTGTATTCGGTACTGCTGGTAGTATGATTCTCGGTATCGCAATTATTTTATTTGCCTACTCTACTATTTTAGGCTGGTCGTATTATGGAGAGAAATGCGTGGCTTATTTATTTGGAGAAAGTGCTGTTAAATATTATAAAGCAATCTTTATCGTCATGATTGCTATTGGTGCGAATTTAAAATTAGGCATCGTATGGACATTTGCGGATATTGCAAATGGACTTATGGCAATTCCAAACTTAATTGGTCTAATTGGATTAAGTAGTATTGTTGTCGCTGAAACGAATCGCTTTTTACATGCAGAGAAATTAAAAGAAAGTCATAAAAAACAGGCAAGTTAATCTCTGAAAAAAGGAATGACTCATACATGATGAGCATTCCTTTTTTTGTTTTCTTACTCAGTAAATATCATTAAAAATATATTTATATCAATCTTTCCCTTTTTTATTCCACTAAAAGTTTTTCACATAAATGACATAAATCGTATGGTCTAACTATATAGTTGAAAAGGAATGCGACATTAAAGCGTCGCTGAAAAACTTATCCAAGAAAAGGGAGGAAAAATCTTTTGAAAAACAAAATCATTGTTTTCCTATCTGTTTTATCATTTATTATTGGTGGTTTCTTCTTTAACACGAATACTTCAAGCGCTGAAACATCATCTACTGATTACGTTCCTAACCAATTAATCGTTAAGTTCAAGCAAAATGCATCTTTAAGTAACGTGCAATCTTTTCATAAATCTGTCGGAGCTAATGTCTTATCTAAAGATGATAAGTTAGGTTTTGAAGTCGTTCAATTTTCGAAAGGTACTGTAAAAGAAAAAATAAAGAGTTATAAAAATAATCCAGATGTAGAATATGCAGAACCGAATTATTACGTTCACGCCTTTTGGACTCCGAACGACCCATATTTTAAAAATCAATATGGATTGCAAAAGATTCAAGCTCCACAAGCTTGGGATAGCCAACGAAGTGATCCTGGTGTAAAAGTAGCTATTATTGATACAGGAGTTCAAGGCTCACACCCTGATTTGGCTTCGAAAGTAATTTACGGGCATGATTATGTTGATAACGACAATACATCTGATGATGGTAATGGTCATGGTACACATTGCGCTGGAATTACTGGAGCCCTTACGAATAACAGTGTCGGAATTGCTGGTGTTGCCCCACAAACTTCAATTTATGCTGTCCGCGTATTAGATAATCAAGGAAGTGGTACACTTGATGCTGTAGCGCAAGGTATTCGAGAAGCTGCTGATTCGGGAGCAAAAGTAATTAGTTTAAGTTTAGGAGCTCCAAATGGTGGTACTGCATTACAACAAGCCGTTCAATATGCATGGAATAAAGGCTCTGTTATAGTTGCAGCTGCTGGAAATGCTGGAAATACAAAAGCTAATTACCCTGCTTATTACAGCGAAGTAATTGCAGTTGCTTCTACAGATCAAGCAGATAAGAAATCTTCATTTTCTACTTATGGTAGCTGGGTAGATGTTGCAGCACCAGGTTCAAATATATACTCCACTTATAAAGGAAGCTCGTATCAATCATTAAGTGGTACTTCTATGGCAACACCTCATGTTGCAGGAGTCGCTGCTCTTTTAGCAAATCAAGGATATAGCAATACACAAATTCGCCAAATTATTGAGTCAACTTCTGATAAAATTAGTGGTACAGGTACGTACTGGAAAAATGGTAGAGTCAATGCATTTAAGGCTGTACAATACGCTAAGCAATTACAAGAAAATAAAGCTTCTTAAGAAAACTTTAATCAGTCGATCTACCATGAATGCGGAATAAAATAGAAGGAGAGACTTCTATAATTAAAGCCTCTCCTTCTTACAAACTATATTACTCTCCCTGCTTTTTAACCATATGTAAATACAGTACAAAATCCATCATTGTCGACGAATGACCAAGTTGACGAATCATCGCTGTTATATTTCCTCTATGATATGTACCATGATTTACGACATGTTGTACTAACTCTAAAATTGAAGTTTCTAATGCCCCTGCATATGGGTTCTCAATAACAAATACAGCATTCACGTCTTGTATTGTAATTAAAAAGTCTTTATATTGATTTGCCATGTTTTCAAACATTTTTTCTAATTCATGTAACGATTTAGTTTCAATTTGTTTTCGTAAATCTTCTCGGTCTTGTATTGCTTCATTCATACTTTTACCATGCAATATGTGTAACCACACTTGATCTGTAATATAAATATGCACAAAAGTATCCTTAATGGATGGGAATACACTCTGTATCTGCTCATTAAAAATTGTCTCATAGTTTGGTAACTCTTTTAATCGATTGAATAATCTAGTATTAGCCCAAGCATGGTAATCACACTGTTTTAATATATAGTCTTTCAATTTATATTACCTCCTTATTGTATGAAACGAATGGTTTGTTTCTTCATTTCCGATTCTCTATCAGCCTTTGCAATCCCTTTTCCTTTCATTTCCTGTTTATTTATCGTTTTATATTTTACATACGTATGAAATTCCGTTTGAAATGGAAATGGTGTAATCCGAATTGTTTCCTCGTCTACCCATTCAGCTTGAATAAGTTTCTCCTCATTACTATTAAACATTTCTGTTCCTTCAAAACCATCTTTAAATAAATCAATTTCATCTTTCTTTTTTACACCAGGCTTATTCATACATACGTATAAAGAAAGTTCATCACAAAACTTTAATAATCTATAATGTTTATCAAACATCGCAAACTGTTCCTTTGTTGACGTTTTCAAAATTCTTTTTTGTCGTTCTAATTCATGTTTATAAAATGACATCATCTCTTCATCTTCCTCGTTTAGTGGAAATGATAAAAAATGTTTACTGCAAAGCAATGCCCCGTATGGATTAGAATTTTCAATTTCATTCAAACCAATCGTATAAAAAACAAAACGTAATGGGCTTGGACAATCCATAAATGTATATGGAATATTTTTAGCATCATTCAAAATTGGTACTTTATCAAGCTCTATCCATCCTCTGTCATGCTCATATATTGCATCAACTGTTTCTTTTAAATATGTTTTACCTTCAAAAAAGTCCTCTTTTATATGCTTTGCAATCTCTCCAGCTAAAAAACCATGATCATGTTGACGAATTAATATACTTTCCTTCTCATTTTTTTCACGAAAAATCATTCCTATACTCCCCCTCATCCTCATACTTAAGCTTTTTATATGCATCGATTCTTAATTAATCCCTAAATAATAGAAGGGATTCAGTCTCTTGCAACGAAATTAACATAATTATATAGTATTCTTTCTAATCATAGTGATAGCTTTATCTTTACTATCTATTATACTAAAACATTCATTCCAAAAATTTTTTTATGAGGTGAAAACATGAACAAAACAGAATTAATTAAAAACGTAGCACAATCAGCTGATATTTCTCAAAAGGACGCTTCTGCAGCTGTACAATCCGTATTTGACACAATTGCTAATGCATTACAATCTGGCGATAAAGTTCAATTAATCGGATTTGGAACTTTTGAAGTGCGCGAAAGATCTGCTCGTACAGGACGTAATCCGCAAACTGGCGAAGAAATTCAAATCGCAGCTGGTAAAGTTCCTGCATTTAAAGCAGGTAAAGAATTAAAAGAAGCTGTTAAATAAACAAGAAACCAGCCATTTTATAGGCTGGTTTCTTGTTTTCATTTAAGCAATTGCTTTATATTCTCTGCATGGTACACTTCACAAATATAAAATACACATTTGCAGTTACTTACAATTTGATACTTTCTAGTTGGATACACATTCGCTGTAACAGAACATCCATCAAACAATTCGATAATATTTCCAGATGGCTGATATCCTTCATATAATACGTTTCTTCTTACTTCCATCTTTTCTATAAGCTTTTCAACAGGAATATTTCCACTCTCTAATTCACTCTTTATTGCGTCCGGTAAAAACGAAGTGTCTGCAAAAATTAGATTTTCAGATAAAACCTTACCTTTATAACTAACATTAGATACACGGTAAAGAAATGTTCCATCTTTATCAAAGAAATTCTTTGCTTCTTTCGGAATGTACTGTCTACCAAGTGCCTCTTGTTCAAGAACATCAAACTGAACTGTATCATTTAAAAGCTTTTCTAAAGCGTGAATGGATGATGTATCTCCAGAAAATAAAATATTTTTAATTGCTTGTATATTATAAGTGAATTCATTCTTTCTATTTTCCGCCACTAACATGAGGAACACCTCTTCTATAATTTTTTATTTAAGATTTAAAAGTGCTACCGCGTCTAATTGCGTAATTTCAGTCACTTCCTTACTGAATATTGCAACAGAAGCCATATAATCTAAACTAGGCCTTACATCTTCCATCATTGTATTATTTGCCAACTCTTGCTTATCCTTAAAAACTAACAATCTTGGAGGATTATTTGGAGCTGATACTGTAATATGTACTGGTGGAATCATTAGTCCTTCACCTGTCGCTTTCAACACCGCTTCTTTTCGAGTCCAATATGTTAAAAAACCTTCTATTTTCTGTTCATTTGGCAGTTTCATAACTTGTGCTATTTCAATCTCTGTTAATACACCTTCTGCCATTTTCATAACATCTACATTTGGATTCATTTGTTCTACATCTATGCCAACAGGTGCAGATTTTGTAAATGCAACGACAACCCACTCACCTGAATGCGAAACAGATAATTGCGGCATACCTTCTGGTAATTGTGGTCTTCCATGCTGCAATTTACATACGGAACACATTCGATCAATTGGTACTTGGACTGGTGACATAGAAAGTATCTTGCCGAGAACTAATCTACTAATTACGCAACCTATTATAAAACGAGCTCGATCTGCCGAATGATGATACGAATTTGCTTTCTCTCGCTCTATAGTATTTAGTAAATTGTAATGCCATGATTGTAAATCTGAAATTCTTGCCCACCATATTTGACAATCATTCTCATTCAAAGTTGGAATAGAATCTACAACTTTACTTTCTATCATGTAAACTCTCCTTTATTCAACGAATATCAATTTTCATAAAAAAGCATACGTATATTGTTACTCATTGACAAGTACTTTCTCTTTTTCTGATACTGATAATGTTTTTTCTTTCTTCTTTGACATTACCTCTTTATCGGAAATACGTAAAGAAAATAGTAGTGCTATAAGCAAAAATATTGCTGATCCAATTAATGCTGCTTGATATGGTAAAAAATCGGATTGAACGTTATTACTTCCAAAACCAGCTAGTATACTAGCTAAAACAGCTACTCCTATTGCTGAACCTAATCGATTTTGCACATTGAATATAGTAGTCGCTCTCCCCATAGAAGGCGGCGTGATATTGTTAAAGGCAGAAAATTGAACCGCACCGACAGATTGACCTAAGAAAATACCAATGCCAAACAATAATGCCCGGATTTGCCACGGATTCGTATCGTGATTTACAAAACTCAATAAAACAAATATAACCGCCGTACATATTAATCCAATAGAAATTACCTTTCGAGCTCCTAATTTCTTATATGACCATGGCACAATTTGTGAAGAAATCATTAATCCAATCGCCTCTGGAAATGTCGTAAGTCCTGATTCTAGCGCGGAAACTCCTATCACATTTTGATACATAAGTGGAAAAACAAATAACATTCCTAATAAACCAGCTGATGAAAATAATGATATAATGCTCATCTTTCTAAATACTGGTTCTTTTAATAAGCGTAAATCTAACATCGGTTGCTTTACTTTCAGTTCTACGATTATAAACAACGCAATGAATACAAGCCCAGCTACCCCGGTACTCATAATTTCTGGAGAAATCCACCCTTTTGATGGTCCCTGGCTGAGTGCATATATGAGCATCGCAAATCCTGGTGCTGATAAAATAAAGCCAAGAGAATCAAAGCGACCAGCTGATTTTTCAACATGCTCTGCTAAAAATAGAAGTCCAAATAACAATGCAACGATTCCAAACGGTACATTAATATAAAATGCCCAACGCCAAGACATTTGATCTACAAAGAAACCACCGATGATAGGCCCAACTGCTGGCGCTACAGCAATTGGAAGTACAATGAACCGGGAAATCTTCGGTCTTTCCTTTGGTGAAAATGTTCGAAATAACATCGCCATTCCGACCGGTGTTAAAAGCCCTCCACCAGCACCTTGAATGATACGAAAAATATTCAATGAAGTAATATCGTTAGCCATTCCGCATAAAGCAGAAGCGATTGTAAATACGAAAAGAGCAATTAAAAATACTCTTTTCGTCCCAAAACGATCTCCTAACCAACCAGAAATCGGAAGGAAAACAGCTAAACTAACTAAATACCCAACATTAACCGTCCCCATTGCAGATGCAGGTACTTGTAGTTCTCTACTTATCGTTTGCAGTGCTACATTTACAATCGTTGCGTCCATCGCAGCCATAAACATCGCAGTTATATACACGATACTTACAACTACTTTTGGATTTAGTTTTGCTTTCATTATCGTTTTCCTGCTAATGTTTTTTCGCGAACTTGATTACTTTTCGGATTCAAATCTTTCCAGTTATATTCAACATATTCTAAGCAGCTCTGCCTACTAGCTTCTTCATATACGACATTCCAGCCAATAGGTACATCGAGAAAAGCAGGCCAGAGAGAATACTGGCCCTCCTCATTTATTAATACTTTATATGTGTAATTATCATTTTCAAATGGATTCGTCATACTCTACTTACCCCTTTCTTATTCTGCAAATATTTCGCTAATACTTGTCCAATTTCCGTGAGTGGACCTGGCTGACATAGATCTTTATGTCTACAATCAATATCGTGCTGCACAATTTGCCCGTCTAAATAATTTAGCCACGTATTTGGAGAAATAGGATCAAACCAATCTGGTATAACAGTAGATCTAAAGAATAAGATATCTCCGTTATAAACTTTCGGTACATACTTCCCTAACAACCCTACTGAATTTACATATGTTTCTTTCAAATTCAATATAGTCTCTTCTTCAAGACTTGCTAATGCACTTCCATCTTTACGAAGGATTTCAACTGCACTTTCCATTGTAAGTGGTTTACCATCCATGTTATCTGGGTCATATCCGCCTAAAGCAAGTAATGCTATTAACGCTTCCTCTTCAGTAGGCGCTTCCGTATTCGGTAAGAAGTGTCCAGGATAAGAATCAAGCATAACGAGTAATTCTACTTCTTCCCCTCCATTTTGTAGTTGCGCCGCCATTGCATGCACAACATTTCCTCCAAGCGACCAGCCTAGTAAACGATATGGTCCATGAGGCTGTACTTCACGAACGTGTTTCAAGTAATCCGCCGCCATCTCCTCTAAAGTTTTTGGAAGTTCTTCATTTTTAGCAATACCACGTGCTTGTACACCATAGATTGGATAATCTGTTCCTAAAGATTTCATAAGTCCTGCATAGCACCAACTTAATCCACCTGCTGGATGTACACAAAATAGTGGTAATTGATCCCCGCTTGCTCGTAATGGAAGCAACACATCAAGTGCACTTTGACCATTCCCCATCTCAAGTCTTTCAGCTAACCCTGCAACAGTCGGTGCTGCAAATAAAGTGCCAATGTTTAGTTCCACTCCAAGCGCCTCTTTAATGCGGCTCATAAGCTGTACTGCAAGGAGTGAATGCCCACCAAGATCAAAAAATCCGTCATCAATTCCAATTTGAGGTACACTTAGCACTTCTGTAAACAAGTCACATAACATTTCTTCTTGCGGTGTTCTTGGACCACGACTAGAAGATGATGCGATAAATTCTGGAGCTGGCAATGCCTTTCTATCTAATTTACCGTTTGGAGTTAAAGGTAACTCATTTACTACTACAAAAGCGTATGGAACCATATAATCTGGTAAACTACCACTAGCAAACTGACGCATTTCATTCGTATCAATCTCTTCATCATTTGATGCGACGATATAAGAAACTAACCGTTTATCCCCTGGTTGATCTTCCCGTACAATAACGGCTACTTGCTCAACTTTAGGGTGCTTCATTATGACTGCTTCTATTTCTCCTAATTCAATTCGGAATCCACGAATTTTTATTTGATGATCTGCACGTCCTATATAATCTAGCGTCCCATCTTTACGCCAGCGAGCTAAGTCTCCTGTACGATACATTCTTGTACCTGGCTTGCCAAATGGATCTGCGATAAAGCGTTCTGCCGTTAATCCTGCTCTTCCTAAATATCCACGCGCAAGCCCTGCACCTGCAACATACATTTCTCCAACTACTCCAGGTGGCACTGGTTGTAAATAGTTGTCTAACACATACACTTTAAGGTCAGGTATACTGCACCCAATTAAACTATTTGCTCGTAAAGAGACGATAGTTTCATCTAATTCAATATAACTAACATGCACTGTCGTCTCCGTAATACCGTACATATTAATAAGCTTTGGTGCATTATGAGGATGTCGACTATACCAATCTTCTAAGCGACTTAGCTCAAGTGCTTCTCCTCCAAAAACAACATATCGTAAAGATAATTTTTGGCCAATCTCTTCATTTTCACGATCTGCTTGCATCAATTGATAGAACGCTGATGGAGTTTGATTTAAAACCGTAACCTTTTCTTTAACAAGAAGCTGTAAAAATTCTTTCGGCGAGCGACTTACAGTATGTGGCACTACAACTAAACGCCCTCCGTATAATAAAGGTCCCCAAATTTCCCAAACCGAGAAATCAAAAGCGTATGAATGGAACATCGTCCAAACATCGTTTCCGTCAAACTGGAACCAATGATCAGTTGCCCCTAAAAGTCTTACTACATTTTGATGAGGTATCATAACGCCTTTCGGTCTACCCGTTGAGCCTGATGTATAAATAACGTAAGCAATATGTGATGGAGATAATGGCTTAATTCGTTCCACTTCATCAATATTGTCTTCACTATATTTCTCAACTTCTGCTATTACTTTCACATCATCAACTAAAACTTTTAGTGCCTCGTCACATTCAATTTCCACTTCTGAATTCGTTAAAACACATGATGGTTTCGCATCGTGTAGCATAAATGAAATACGATCTGCTGGGTAATCTGGATCTAACGGAAGGTATCCAGCACCCGCTTTAAGAACAGCTAATAAGCTTACCACCATGTTTAATGATCTTGGCATCGCTAAAGCAACGAGTTGATCAGGACCAATCCCTTTTGCTATTAGGAATCGAGCTATTTTATTTGCTTTTCTATTTAACTCTTCATAAGTTAATTTCTTATCTTCAAAGACAACAGCAATAGAATTTGGATTTATATGAGACTGTTTTTCAAATAATTGTGGCAATGTCATTTCTGGTGCAATTTGAAAACCACCATTCCACTTTTCTAATACTGTATTTTTCTCTGCTAAAGTTAATATTTCTAATCTGCCAATGGATTGATCCGGATTTGTCGCCGCATCATCTAATAACAAAATGAATCGTTCTATTAGTTTTTGAACCGTTTCACGTTTATATAAATCGGTACTAAACTCTAGTAATCCATGTAAACCGTTCGGAGTACCATCATCCCCGTTACTCTCACTAATTTCAAATGTTAAATCAAATTTTGCAGAACCGACGCTTTGAATTTCAAGGCTCGCTTCTAAACCTGGTACATGAAACGTTGCTTCTGGTGTATTTTGAAAAGCTAACATAACCTGAAACAACGGGTGGCTGTTTCGAGTACGTACTGGATTTAACACTTCAACAAGCCTTTCAAATGGAACATCTTGATTTTCATAAGCTGCAAGATTTACCTGCTTCACTCTATTTAATAATTCTTTAAAACTTGGATCTCCTGAAGTATTTGTACGTAACACTAATGTATTTACAAATAAACCAACAATATCTGAAAGTACATCATCATTTCTTCCAGCAATGGGACTTCCAATTGGTATATCAGTGCCTGCACCTAATCTTGTAAATAGTGCACTAAGCCCTGCTTGTAACACCATAAACAAACTAACTCCATTTTTACGTGCAAGCTCTACTAACCTACTATGCATACCTTCATCTATATGAAAATGAATTGTTTCCCCGCGGTAACTCGTCTCAATTGGACGCTGGAAATCTGTAGGTAACTCCATTTGATCTGGTAAACCTTTAAGTTCTTCTTTCCAAAAATCTAATTGTGTTGAAATAAGACTCTCTGGTGTCGTTTCATCACCTAGCAATTGTTGTTGCCAAAGTGCATAATCTGCGTATTGAACTGGAAGTGTCTCCAGCTGAACTCTGTCACCTTGACATCGTGCTTTATACGCCGCTGTAAAATCTCTCGTTAACGGCTGTAATGACCAGCCATCACCTACAATATGATGTAATAAAATTAATAATACATGTTCGTTTTCACTCACTGTAAAAAGTTGCAAACGAACTGCCGGCTCAATATCGAGGTTAAAACTATATCTTACCGCCTCTGAAAGTACACTTTCTAATTCATCTTTACATGTTTTTGTTATAATCATTTCTAGATTTAAGTTTTCCATATCTAAAATTTTCTGATAGGAACTACCTAATACGTTAGGGAAAATTGTTCTAAGTGTTTCATGTTTCTCAACTACATCATAAAAAGCACCTTGTAATGCTTCCTCATTCAATATTCCATTCATACGAATGACTAGCGGAATATTATAAGTAGGACTTGGACCTTCTAAACAATTTAAGAACCATAACCTGCGCTGTGCAAATGAAAGTGGAACTTCATTTGGCCTACTTGCTTTCTGAATAGCTGGTCTTGCACTTTTTGCATGGTTTAATTGTTTCGCCAGTTCGGCAACAGTTGGTGATTCAAATAGTTTCCCGATACCTAATTCCACACTTAACGTTTCACGAATTCTTGCCATTAAACGAGATGCAAGAAGGGAATGTCCACCCATTTCAAAGAAATTATCATCAATACTAATTCGAGAAACACCAAGTACTTCTGCAAATAAATCACATAATATTTCTTCTTTCGGATTTCTAGCAACCCTCTCATTGTTCATTCCATTAAAATTAGGCGCAGGTAATTTCTTTCTGTCAACCTTACCATTTGGCGTTAATGGTAATTCTTCTAGCACAACAAATGCCGATGGTATCATATAATTCGCTAAACTTTCTGAAACATAAGAACGAATTTCTGAAAGATTAATCGGTTCCTTTTCTTCTGCAATGATATATGCAATGATGCGTTTATCATTTGGACGATCTTCTCGTACCATTACTACCGCTTGTTGAATATTTTCATGTCGTTGTAATACCGTTTCAATTTCAGCTAATTCAATTCGGAATCCACGAATTTTAATTTGATGATCTGCGCGACTAATGTACTCTAACGCACCATCACTACGCCATTTCACAAGATCTCCTGTACGGTACATGCGCTTCCCTGATTCTCCATAAGGATTTGCAACAAACCGTTCAGCTGTTAACTCAGGTTTTCCTAAATATCCGCTTGCAAGTCCTTCCCCTGCAATATATAATTCACCAATAACTCCAGGTGGAACTGGTTGTAACCCTGCATCCAATACATACACTTCTGTATTGGAAATTGGCTTTCCAATAGGAGGTATACCCTTTTCACTTTCATCAATGTTCATGAAAGTAGACCAAATCGTCGTTTCAGTTGGTCCATATAAATTAGTTATTGAGCAACCTAATTCTTTTAATTTATTTGCTAAATGCGCTGGAAGAGCTTCACCACCAACAAGTACGTTTAGCCCTTGTAGCTTCTCTGGATAATCAGTTACTAACGCCTGCCAAAGCGTCGGTGTAGCCTGCATAACGGTCACTCTTTCTTCTTGTAAAAGTGTCGTTAATGCAGAAGGCTCTTGTATGTCTTCTTTTTGCGCAATTGTTAAACTTGCACCACTAATAAGAGGTAAATAAATTTCTAGAGCAGAAATATCAAACGCAAAAGTTGTAACTGCTAATAAATGATCATTTTCATTTAACGAAAACTTTTGTTGCATAGCCATTAAAAAGTTACTTAAACCTCTCATAGGAACAATTACACCTTTTGGGTTTCCTGTTGAGCCTGAAGTATATATTGTATAGGCTGGGTTTAAAAGTAATACATCATTCTTACATGCTATATTCATACGAGAATATGTATGTAACGCTAGTTTCGTTTCTTCGCCATCTAATACAATTTTTTTCATACCATTTTCTATAACTAACTTAGATGAAACAGATGAATGTGTTATGATACAAACTGGTTTTGCATCATCTACTATATAATTAACTCTTTCTGCTGGGTATTCTGGATCTATTGGTAAATATGCTGCACCAGCCTTTAAGACTGCTAGCATACTAACTACCATTTCTATTGATCTAGGGAATACTAAAGCTACAAACTGATTTGGTCGTATTCCTTCTTCTACTAAATAATGTGCTAGTTCATTCGCTCGTTCATTTAGCTCTTTATACGTAAGGTTTATACCGTCACAAGTAATCGCTAGTTTATTTGGATTTTTTTGCACTTGTTTTTCAAATGATATAGGTAGACTGATTAACTCATCATCTTCCTTCGTTTCATTCCATTCCAATAAAACCTTATGATTTTCTTCAGGCAGAGTAATATTTATTTTTCCAATCGACTCGTTTTTCTCATAATTCTTTATTACTAATTCAAATAGATTCATAAATCTTTCTTTATGCAATGCTAGCTCCGCGCCATTATATACTTCGGGATTCGCATCAAAATGAATCATTAGCTCATTTTGATCAAAACGTTTATATACATTTATCGATAAATCATCTACAGGTCCTGCTGATAAGTTATGCGTAATACCACGATTTCCAGCAAAATTAAGCCCGTAATCAAAAGGCATAACATTCACTAACGGTCCAAACAACCTTTGATTTTCACCTAGTAACTTTAAGTCTCTTCTTAATTCCTCGTGACGGTATTTATGATGACGACGTACATCTCGGATTTCTTTAGAAACTTGCTGCAATAATTCCGCAAGAGTTATATTTGGAGTTACAGTGAGACGCAGTGGTACTAAATTCATTACCATACTTGGTGTATGAATAGATACAGAACCTAGACGCCCCATCATCGGTAAACCTAAAACAATATCATTTTCACCTGTTAATTTATGCATATAAATACTTGTTACAGCGACAATGAATTCCGGCCAACTTGTTAACGAAATATTGATATCTTCTAGTAAAGTTTTCGTGCTAGAACTAGATAAATAAGCTGTTTCTCGTGAAAATCCATTTGATGTTCTCGGTGCTCGTTCTGCCAAGCTTACAACTTCTGGTTCATCAGCAAACTTTTCTAACCAAAAAGTACGATCTTCCTGAAATTGTTTAGACTCACGATACTCAATATCTTCTTGTACAACTTTTGTAAGAGAACCAAATGGCTTTTCATTCTTGTTTGTTTCTTCTATAAGTGATGTATACTCATTCGCTACCTTTTGGCTAAGAAGTGAAAATCCATAGCCATCCATCACAATGTGATGGATGCGCTGATACCAAAAGAAACGATTATTTTCAACTTGAATAAGTGCTTCCGTAAATAAAATATCTTTTTTCAAATCGACGGGCATAGATAAATCATTTTTCATCCATACTTTAGCAGCTTCTTCAGGGTTTTCTTCTTTACGAACGTCAATAAAATGCATATAAAACTGTGATTCTTCAATAACTTGCCATGGGCCAATTTCATCCTCTTCGAAGCGAACATGAAGTGCTTCTGCTTCTATTACAACTTTACGTACAGCTAATTCGAAAATTTCTTGATGAATATTTCCGTTTATTTCTACATATTCCCCAGTATTATAAATTGGGTTAAGCGGATCTAATTGTTGCGCAAACCACATACCAGACTGCGCAGATGATAACGAATGACGAATCTTTTGACTGTTAGGCATTCTTTACTACCCCTTTATTATGTAGTCTATTTGTTACAGCACCTGTGCTGTTAGTGAGATAGTAAACTGTACCAACCTGCAACAGTTGGATGTTCTGCTAAATCTGCAAAAGTGATTTCTTTCCCTTCACGACGCCACTTCTCTACTAAACTCATAATTCTGACCGAATCAAGTCCTCTATTTAATAAGTCCTCATCAAAATCAATACTTTCTATTGGCTCACGAAGTAGTTGTGCAACTAGTTCATGCACTTCCTGTATAGTGATTCCTTCACTCTCATCACCTTTTACACTTTGCAAATCGTTTAACAGTAGGTTTGTTGATGTCGTTACTGCACATCTATTAGATGCATACTCCAATGCTTGTTTATGATGCTCTAGTGAAAAATCAGCAACTGCATCTGCTACAAAGAAGGGCTCTATACCATCCATAAATGCTTCACAAGCTGTTAAAAGACAGCCAATATGCGCATAAATACCGCAAATAATAAGTTGATCTCTTCCTTGTTCATTTAAAATTTCTAATAGATTTGTCTTTTTAAATGCACTATATCTCCATTTTGTTAGGAATATATCATCTTCATCAGGAGTAAGTTCATCAACAATTTTCTTTTTATCCGGTCCAGCAGGAATACCGTCACCCCAAAAGTCTTGTAATAAACCTCGTTGTTCTAACGTTTGCCCACCAGGTTGTGCTGTATAAACAACTGGTATACCAAGTTCCTTACATTTTTCTCTTATCATTTTAATATTTGAAATAAGTTCTACTTTTGGTGATTCTTTATCGCTATATGCATCAAGAAAATATTCTTGCATGTCATGAATTAAAAGTACTGCACGTTTCGGATCTGGTGTCCAATTCACTTTATTTTTTGGTAGTTCTGATTCAATTGGCATTTTATATACTGAAATAGATGGGATAGCCATCTAATCACTTCCTTCCGGTTTTTATTATTGTTTTACTGTAATAAGTTTTTCAGCAATGACTTTACGTAGTTCTTTTTTGCTGACTTTTCCGACTCCTGTTTGCGGGAATGATTCAATAAATTCAATTCGATCTGGAATTTTATAAGCCGCTATACCACGTTCTCTTAAAAACATTTTTAATTCACTTACAGTTGGAACTTGTCCGCGAGCTATAACAAAAGCACAGGTGCGTTCACCTAAATAATCGTCAGGCATAGATACAATTGCTACGTCATGAACCGCATCGTGTGCTAATAGATGATTTTCAACTTCTTCCGCAGCAACTTTCTCACCACCACGGTTAATTTGATCTTTATCTCTTCCTTCTACAATGATGTATCCTTGTTCATTTACTTTTACAAGATCTCCTGTGCGATAAAATCCATCCTTTGTAAATGATCGTGCATTATGCTCTTCGGCTTTATAGTAACCACGAATTGTATATGGACCTCGTGTTAATAAACTACCTACTTCGCCAGGTTTTACATCGTTGTCATTTTCATCAACAACTCGTACTTCATCGTGTGCAGACATTGGTCTACCTTGTGTATGAATAATAATTTCTTCCGGATCGTCTAATCTTGTATAGTTCACTAATCCTTCCGCCATACCGAATACTTGCTGTAACGTACATCCAAATGTAGGGCGTATACGTTTTGCAACCTCAGCACTAAACTTAGCACCACCTACTTGAATAACCTCTAGGCTCGATAAATCGGCATTACGAGAAGATGCAGCATCAAGCCAAATCATTGCTAATGGCGGAACGAGCGCTGTAATTGTAACTTTTTCTTCTTCGATAAGAGCAAATGCCTCATCTGGGCTACCACCAGTTGCCAATACCACTTTTCCACCCGCATAGAAAGTTCCAAATGTTCCTGGAGAACTCATTGGATAATTGTGTGCTACTGGAAGAACTGTCATATAGACGCTTTCTGCATTCAAATTACAAATTTCAGCGCTAACACGTAAACTATAAATATAGTCATCATGTGTTCTAGGAATTAATTTAGAAAGACCTGTTGTCCCTCCTGATAATTGGAGAAATGCAACATCACTGGGCTGAACTTCTGGCAATGAGATAGGATCCATATACAGATCATTTATGTTCACAAACTCTTCCTCTTCTCCCACTACAATTACATGTTGTAAAGTTGGCACTTTCTCTTTCACTTCTCTTGCTAGTTTTCGATAATCAAAACCGAGGGCCTTATCTGAAATAACGTAAGCGCTCGCCTCACCAAACTCACAAAAATAACTAATTTCACTACTTCGATGTGAAGGCAGTGCAAAGACAGGAAGCGCTCCAATTCGAAATAGTGCAAAACATATTTCGAAAAACTCGATAATGTTAGGTAACTGGATTACAACTCTGTCCTCTTTCTTTATTCCTAAATTCAGTAAACCTGCTGCTAAACGATCTACCTTTTTATCAAGTTCACTGTACGTTACATGCGTCTTACCGCTTACAACCGCGATTTGATCTCCATATTTCTCAGCTCGCTCTCTTAACACTCCTCCAAATGTTTCACCAAGCCAACATCCTGCTTCTCGGTAACGATCGGCAAATTCTTTTGGCCATTCTGTATAACCTACTAGCATTCTTTCTTCCCCCTATTTTTCATTAAGTGAACTATCTCTTAACCCTAAAGCTTTTAGCATTGTTTGGAACTTAGCTGATGTTTCTGCTAACTCATCTTCTGGTTTTGACTCAGCAACAACTCCAGCTCCTGCATATAAACGAAGTGTATTTTCTTGTACTTCAGCACAACGAATTGTAACAATCCATTCTCCATCTCCATTTAAATCGCTCCATCCTAGCATTCCTGTAAAGAACTCGCGGTCAAATGGCTCAATATGCTGTATAGCCTCTCTTGCTTTTTCCATCGGAGTTCCGCAAACTGCTGGCGTAGGATGAAGGGCAATTGCTAATTGTAAAGAAGAAGTATTTGGATCCTTAAGTTCACCTTTCACTTCTGTAGACAAATGCCACATCGCTTCACTATGAATAACTGATGGCTTTTCTGGAACATGTAATGTATGACAATACGGACGAAGTGCAGCGGCAACCGCTTCAACTACTACCGCATGTTCATGTAAATCTTTTGGCGAAGAAAGTAATTCCTCTGCTCTTCTTTTATCTTCTACTGGGTCCTCACTACGTGGCCTTGAACCAGCTAACGGGTTAGAAATAACTTGCATACCATTACGTGAAACAAGTAATTCAGGGCTTGCTCCAATTAGCGTCTTACTGTTCTCTTTTTCATCTTTCGGTAAATTTACAGCAAATGTATAACCATGCTTATTATGCTCTGCTAATTCTCGCAAAAGTTTTTGCTTATCAATCTTTTCGGAAGATTTAACATCTAACGATCTAGATAGAACGATTTTCTTCAAATCACCGTCCTGTATTTTTTTAATTCCTTGCTTCACACCATTCATATAAACTTCAGGTTCTGGTACTGGCGTCATTTCAAATGTTACGTTCTCATTTGTTTCAAGCTGATTGGTTGTATCCAATTGTAAACGCTCAGAAATTCTACTATATTCTGGTACGATAAGTTGGACTTCTTTTCTACGATCAAATGGCAAAGCACCCATAACAATAGGATTTGGATTTCCAGCTTGTTTCGCATTACTTAATGTCGCTTGCACAAGCTCTGGGAAACTTTCAATTTCACGATGCTTTACTGTAGTAAACTCTCCTTCTGCTAATATCGTTCGAGTTGGTGAAGCAAAAAAGAACGAAGATTCAGTCTTATAATCTTCTAAAAGTTTTTCTGACAATTCCTTTACAGCTGTATGTTCACTCATAATATAATAACCTCCTGAATTTTTATTAAACTCCTAACGTAGCACCGCCATCGACACATAAATTGTGCATTGTAATATGACTTGCTCTATCTGAAGCTAAAAATAACACTGCTTCAGCAACTTCTGAAGGTTGTGCAATTTTTTGTAATGGAATTCCGAGTCTATATGTATTTTGAGAACCAGCAATTATATTTTTAGCTCCATTCTCATCAGCCCATAGTAATCTTTGCATCTCAGTTTCAGTAGAACCTGGAGAAACTAAGTTGCAGCGTATATTGTATGCTGCAAGCTCTAATCCTAAACACTTCATAAACATCGTTGTTGCAGCCTTTGACGCAGCATACGCAGCCATCTCCATTCTCGGCGTATTTGCCGCATTTGAACCGACTGTAACAATTGCCCCTGATTTTCTTAACATCATATTTTTACTTACCGCTCGGGACATATTGAAAACCCCTGTAGTATTTACAGAGAATGTTTTATTCCAATCTTCATCACTTAACGAATGAATTGCTCCCATACGTAAAACCCCTGCAACGTTTACTAAAATATCTATTGGCGCTATTTCATTTGCAATATGATTTACAATGTCTTCAACAGCAGTGCTATCACTCACATCTAAACGAAACGTTTTCATACGTGTTTTATTTAATTCATTTTGATTTAAGAGTACATTTAACCCCTCTTCATTTTGATCAACCGCAATAACTGTGGCTCCTCTTTCTAAAAACATTTCGGCAACGACACTGCCTATGCCTTGTGCTGCACCTGTTACTAAAACTGTTTTCCCATCAAATTCCCCTAAGTTCATTTTCTCTATCCTTTCACATAAACATTAATTTCATTAAGTAACACTAATAATAATGATATTGATTTTCATTATCATCAGCGTTGTAAAAAATAATACACTTACTAAACTAATTGGTCAAGTGCGCATTACTTTAAAATCTATTTTATTGATAATGTTTTTCATTTACTATCTTACACCTAAATGATAATGTTTCTCAATAAACTTGTCAATCTTTTTTTATTTTTCAGATAAAGCATTTTAATGTTTCTTAATAAAATCATATGTAAACGCATTAAAAGTACTTATATTATAAATAAAATTCAAACTTCTCTTTTTAAAATTGAAGAAGATAAACTAGAGCTACGTTCATTTACAACGCTTTATGAAAAACTCAAGTATATATTTTCTCAATATTTTTCTGAAAACAAATCTTGCAAATACTAATGAATGTCTTCTTTATTATTTAAGATTTAATATATATTTTGAATGCGATGTATTAATTTATTATATTCCAATATAATCCAAATAAGTACTTCACTCACTTTTACATCTATAAAAATCCAAAAAGTAATTTAACCTTGTTAAAATAACTCATAAAAAAAGCATCCTAATTAATAGAATAGGATGCTTTTTCGTAATCATAGTGTTATAGAAGATTTATATACTTATGCTACGCTGCGATACTCTTCTTCTTGTTCTTTTTTATGTTTAGGTGCTTGAATTAAAATTGCGATAATGAATGACACGACACATAATACACCAATCACCATGAACGTTGGTTTGAATCCACCCAGAAGTGCACCGATAAAGGAACCTGCAAGCGCCCCAAATCCAAATCCTTGATACACAATTCCATAGTTCTTACTATGGTTTTTCATACCGAAGAAATCACCAACAATAGCTGGGAAAATAGTGATATTTCCACCAAAGCAAAACGCTACACTTGCTACACATACGAAGTAAATACCATAATTTAAATCTACAAAACCTAGAACTAAAACTGAACTCGCCATAACAACAAAAGTACCAGTAACGATTTTTAAACGACCAATTTTATCCGATAACGGTCCTAAAATAATACGACCTAATGTATTAAAGATTGCAACCATAGCCACCGCATTAGCTGCTGTTGCTGCGCTAAGTCCCACAAGTTGAACACCAATGTCTTTTACCATACCAATTAAGTATAAGCCACTCATACATGATGTAAATAACATTATAAATAATAAGTATACTTGTTTTGTGCCTAACATTTCTTTCGTTGTGTATTCCTTAGTTTTTGTTTCATGAACTGCTCCTTGATCTGCGGCTTGATGGATTAAACAAGCACCAATTACAATCATAGCTGTAACAATTAAACCCCAGTATATAAATGCTTGCGATACACCAACTGATTCAATCAACTGTGCGTTAACATATTTAAAAATTAAGCTACCTGAACCATATGCAGAGACAGAAATACCAGCAATTAAACCTTTACGCTCCGGAAACCACTTTATTAAATTTGATAGTGAAGTGATATATGCTGTACCATCTGCATAACCTACAACAACTCCTGCTAGTACATAAAGCAATATTAATGAGGACGCTTGTGAACTAAGTATTAATCCTAGTCCTAATGCTAATCCAGCTATCATAATAAGTTTACGAAGTCCCCATTTTTCTTGCAATTTACTCGCAAATAAAGTTGAAAATGCTAAAGAAAGACTAGTAATTGAGAAAGTTATCGCAACAGCGTTAAGACTCCAACCATATTTACTAACTAAAGGCTGATTGAATAAACTCCATGTATATATCGTTCCAAGCCCCATCTGTACTATAACTGTGCCAAGAACAACAAACCATGGATTAACAGTTGATTTTTTCATACCTTTCCGCCTCCTCTTTCTATTTCAATGCTATTCGCTAAATTTACTTTTTTTATGTTCATTTTGGTCACCTCTTTTGATTTAACACCTTCATTGTATAAGATGTTTCCGCCTATGTAAGCACTTACAAGATAGAGCGTCAAAAACATGGAATCAGTTACAGAAAACGAAGGACGAAATACAAAAAACTACTGATTAAATACATAAGTAGCTTTTATAATGTTTAGCTTCAATACAACTTACAACTGTTTTATCATCTTCTTTTATAAAAATTATGTCTCATGTTATACAATTGCTAAATTAAAATTTCCCTTTACAAGTAGAAAAAATTTTTATACTTCGATGTACCTTATTTTTTATAAAATCACAAATTTTTTTCCAATAAATAAAACTAAATATTCACTAATATATCTATCCGTGGTTTAATATATATAATAAAAAATATTTCTGTCTTTAAGGAGGTACTATGAAAGCAAACGTAGGGGATACTATACTTTTTCAACGAAACAATTTAAAGATTACAGGATCTGTACTAAAACTTTATACTGAATCGGTCTTAGTTGAAATTACAAATGTAAGCGGTGGTACTTTTGAATTTGATCGAACAATTGTAAATCATAAAAACTATAAAGTTTTAAATACAAATACATAAAACAATACAAAATAGCCCCTGCTCAACAGCAGGGGCTATTTTATATAAAAATATTTCACTAGTTTATATACCCTAAAACATTAACAATCTTACTCGCTTTTAAATTGTTAATATGATAATAAATTTCTAAACCTCTTCTCTCTGCTCGTAACACTTTACCCTTCATTTTTGATAAATGTTGTGAAACAGTAGATTGCGGAATATTCAGTAACTCTGTTAATTGTGTTACATTACAAGTTTTTCTCGTACTTAATTCATTTACAATTTGCAGGCGGATTGGATGCGCCATAATTTTTAAAATATCTACATCTTCTTCTGAAACTAAAGTTTTTCTCATTTCACTCGTATATGTTGTCATAAGACATTCCCCTTTTATATGAATTCCATATTCATAAGATCTATTTCCAAATTTTTTAAAACCCTTGATTAAAACTTTCATATAGAAATAAAAGGATTTTAAATTTTTGAAAACAGAACTTACATTCACTTTATTTATTTGGTACATATACATAATACAATGTTAATATGTGCTCTATGTGAAGTTCGCATAAATTTGTGATGAAGATTTATTTAGCCACTCGCATCCTACTCATCTAATTACCCACTGCATAAAATCATCAGTTATTTTAACACATTTTAGGCGTTTGTATATACTATTTATAAAACAACTTTTATAAAGGGGAATTCATATGCCTACAGCGTTACAAGAAGAAGTCGAAGAAGCACGGGAAACATATGTCAGTCGTATCATCTTAGTTGGAGGATCCGCTTTATTTTTAGTAGGCGGAGTTATCTCGGCAATTTCAGCCTTTAAAACTTATAATCGTTTAGAGAATACGCCGCCTTCTACAGATAATTCATAGATATTTTATAAAATAAAACGTCGTCTCCAATGAAGAGACGACGTTTTATTATTCATACATATGACACTAAAAGTATCGGTAGGTTCCCTACTCCATTTTCTAGGCTTACTTCACCACAAACCTAGTCTGACTACACCCATCCTTCTGCTTCGTTACTTCTAATACAGCCGGCATTGCGTTTTTCAGCTCTTGTACGTGTGAAATGACACCGATAAATCGGCCTGATTTTTGTAAGTCAATTAAGGCATCTACTGCTTTCGTTAATGATTCTTCATCTAATGAACCGAACCCTTCATCGATGAACATCGTTTCGATGGAAATACCACCTTCATATGCCTGAATTACATCTGCCATTCCTAGCGCTAAGCAAAGTGATGCGTTAAATTTCTCTCCGCCAGATAATGTTTTTACATCACGTGTTTGACCAGTGTATGCATCGTACACATCTAATCCTAATCCACTTTGACGGTTTCTCTTTTCAACTCGCTCACTTCGTTTTAAATAAAATTGTCCATTTGATAATTTACGTAGTCGTTCGTTTGCGATTTGAACAATTTGTTCTAAATACTCAATTAGGATGTAACGTTCAAATGATATACGACTTTCGTTATCACCTTTCATTACTTCATATAAATCAACAAGTTCTTGGAAGGCTTTTTCTTCCTCGTGAATTTGTTCGTCAATACGTCTAATGTTTTCATGTAAATCAGAAATATATGTTACCGCATTTTGCGCACGTTGACGTTTTTCTTTAATGATATCGAGATTAATTTCTAGTTCTTTTATGTGTTCACCTAAAGATGTAATATCCATATACTCTTTATCTTTTAATTCTGAGTTTAACTCTTCGATTTGTTTTGCAAGCACTTCAAGCGATGAATAATAACCTTGAATTTCTTTTTGTAACATCTCCATCTCGGCATCGCTTAATTTGGCTTCTTTATACGTGAATTGATCTGTAAACCCACTTTGTTCTAGCTCTTTCATAAAGCGTGCGAAAGTCTCTTCTTTCTTTAATTTTGCACTTTCAAATTGATTAGAAGCACCTTTTTGTTCAGCTTGAATACGTATATTTTCATTTTGCCAATGCTGATACGCTTCCTGCACTTTCTTCCATTCGTCCTCCAGTAACCTAAGTTCCTGCATAGCTTGGTCAAACTGTACTTTCCAAGCTTGTACTGTTTGTAAGCTTTCTGGAATATTTCGTTTATCATGTTCATATGACGTACGAAGTTGCATACACTCCATTTCTGTACGGTGCTGCATTGTTTCCATTTCTCGTTTTTGTTTCTGAAGTTCTTCTATTTTTTCTTCTACGCTTTTCATGTTCGCAGCAATCTGCTTACGTGTTTCTTCACTTGCTTTTAACGTATTCACGTCTGCAGCTAATTGTTTTCCTTTTTGAACAAGTGCACTATATGTTTCAGCTAATTTTTCCGAATTGTAGCCGCGCTTCACAACTTCTTCTATCACTTGTTCATATTGTAGTCGATAGAAATTCCATTTCTCCTCTACTTGCACATGTAATTTTTCAGCAATGTTCTTCTTATCTCTTAAATCGTTTAACTCTTTTTCATCGATCGCATTACTTTGCTCTGTAGCTTTTTGTGGATGATTCGTACTACCACATACCGGACAAGATTCACCGTCATGTAAATGAAGAGCTAATATACCAGCTTGTTCACTTAACCAGCGGCGCTCCATGTTTTCATATGCACGAACTGCCACTTGCATTTTATTAGTTGCCGCTTCTTTTTCTTGCTCGAATTTTTGTTTTTCTTGCCAAACATCATATGCTTGCTTTAAAACTTTTGCATCTTCTCGCATATTCGTTAGTTCTTCTACTTTAGCTACATATTGCTCAAGTGCTTGTTCTAATTGCTGCAATTCATCAGACATTCTCTGTTTTTGGTTTGTATGCTCTTCTAGTTGTTGATCTAACTTTTGCATACTTTCTTTTAATTTCCCTATTTGAATTTCGGCATTTTGTAAATTCAGCTTTCTCTCAGCTAATGATTCAATGATTGCTTGTAACTCTTCTAATCTTTGAACAAGTTTTTTAGCCTCTTCTCGTTCAGCTTCTTTATTCTTTACTACTTCATACTTCTCCTTAGCAAGTTCAAAGCTGTTCATTATCTGTTCTTGTTTGACAATTATCTGTTTTAACAAACTTTCAACTTTCTGCTCATTTTCCATCGCTTCTTCATACCATTGTTCAAATGGTAATAAGCGCTTTGCTTGTTCCGCACGTTTAAAGGATTTTTCTTTCCTTTCAATTGCTGCACGGTTCTCTTGTAAAGTGTTATATTTCTCATTCTTTTGTTGTAAATCTATAAATTTCTCATTTATAGATTTTGCTGCATGAAAACGTGTTTCTGCATCCTTTAATTGCTTCGTTTGAACATCTTGTTCTACTTGTAATTGCTCAACCTCTGCTTTATACACGGTTGTTTCTTGTTCTAACGCTTCTACTACTTGATGCGTATTTACATGTTCTTGTGCCACTAATGTCTCTAATAATGCTCCATCACGGATTGGTAATTTAAAAACATTACGGAAATAGAGCTCTCTCTCTTTTTGTTTTTCTTGCAAGACATCTTTCCATTGTTTTCTCTTTTGATCAAGTAACTCACGCATTAATTTATAACGATCCGTTTTAAAAATACGACGTAAAATCTCTTCTTTGTTTTCCGTCTCAGATGTTAATAGTTTTCGGAATTCCCCTTGGGGTAACATAACAATTTGGCTAAATTGATGTTTACTTAACCCAATTAAATCTTCCACTTTTTTGTTTACGTCTGTTACATGAAAACGATCGACGGCTGGAACGTTTTCTCCATCAATAACTTCATATAATTCTACTGCATGTCCTGTGATCGTCTTGTTCCCTTGTTTTTTATGTCCAAGTTGTCGTTTTATTTCATAGCGTTTCCCTTTTAACTGAAAGGTTAGTTCAACACTTGTATAAACATTATCATCAGCAAATTGACTTCGAAGCATGCTCGTATCACTACGTTCTTCTCCACTAGCCTCACCATATAACACATAACAAATCGCATCAAAAATCGTTGTTTTTCCAGCTCCTGTATTCCCAGAAATAGCGAAAATACGATGTTCTCCAAGATCTTCAAAATCGATTACTTCTTTCTGTTTATATGGCCCGAATGCTGTCATAATAAGCTGAATCGGTCTCATCCTCGTTCACCTTCCCGTTCTTGCACTGTTTGTAATACATCTATAAATAGGCGTTCTTTCTCTTCTGATAAATCTAACCCTTTCATTTCTTTATAGAAAGCCTTTAAAAGAGATAAATCATCCGTTTTATGTCTTGAAACAGTTACTTCATTTGTATCTGTGAGTTCTCGCCTTTGCATCGCTCTTTCAACGTGCATTGCATTTGGATATACAGATCGTATTTTCTCCATCGGCTGTAAGACAGGGTTTTCGTCTAATAATTTTACAAATACGTAATCTTCACTTACTGGGTGCTGTAATAATTCATCTATTTTCGCTTCTACTGTTCGCATTTTACGACGTGGTGAAAGTAACCTTTTTTCAATTGCTACTTCACCGGTTTCATTCATTTCTACAATGTAATAACCTTTTTTATGTTTCTCTTCAGAAATAGAATAGGCAAGTGGTGAACCAGAATATCGAATCGTCTCATTACGTACGAAATGCGCTTGATGTAAATGTCCAAGCGCTGTGTAATGAAACTTATCAAAATAATGACTATTTACATATTCAGCACCACCAATTGAAAGTGGTCGTTCTGCATCACTTGTATTCTCCTCCGCTTCTCCTGAAGAAGTTATAAATGCATGTCCAACAAATACATGTCTAGCTTCTTTATCCATCGTTTCAGAGAGCTCATTCATAAAAATGCGCATCGCATCATCATGAGAACGTACGTCTTCATTTTTCAACACGTGCCTCACTATGCTTGGGTCTGCATACGGTATTAGATGGAAGTGAACCTCTCCATATTCATCATTTAGTACGACAGGTTCATACGGGAATTGAAATTGACCTACAATATGTAATCCCTGTTTTTTCATTAAACCACTTCCAAAATGGATACGATCCGGACTATCATGATTACCAGCTACTGCAATAACTGGTGTTTGTAATTCAATAACTATTTTTTGCAGCACATCATTTAATAAGTCTACTGCTTCTGTAGGTGGAATTGCTCGATCATATAAATCCCCTGCAATAATTACGGCATCTGGTTTTTCTTCTTCAACCGCCTGTACAAACTGATCTAATACAATCTTTTGGTCTTCAGTCATATACACGCCATGAACAAGCTTACCTAAATGCCAATCCGCTGTATGAAATAACTTCATATTTTTCTACTCCTTTTAATTTACTGATTTTAGTGAAACGAGTTGATAGTTTATTGTAGTTTTTCCGTTCTCCCACTCTAGCTTCAATATCGTTGCACTTCCAATTCTTTCTTCATTTGATTTATATAAAGGCAATATTTCTTGAATTGTAAATAAGTGATAACCATCCAATATTAATTGAAATATATTTTCTTCAATATGTAATCTTACTTCTTTTTCATTTGAAATAATTTTTGTGTGCATCTCAAATTTCATGATAGATACAACCCCTTTTTATAATCTCTACATTTTAATAGTATAGTGGCTATGCAAGATTGACAAGTACATACACAGCAAAGTACACACTTTTCTATTGTTATATACTTCATGTATTTTATATAAAATACGGTATGTGAAATTTTATATTTTCTCCAAAATAAAAATGCCTATTATGACATCTTTATTTTTGTATAAAGTCTTTCATTACATAATATAAAACGGTAATTAAAACGATTGCGACGAAAAATGAGAACACTGCGACAATGTACCCATCTTTATTTAATAAAATACAGAATGAAATAGATATTATAAAAATCGGAAATACGAGACGTACTTTATCCTTCACTTCTTCTGTCGTATCTGTATGATGAAAATACTGCGTTATTCCTATCATTAAAAAAGACAAAATAATAACCGACAATAGTAAAGGTCCTGGCATTCCGATTTCTCCTTTCTCTATTTCTAATTCAGTGTAAAGTTTTTTATTACAATTGTACGATTCATTTTTTCTTCAAACACTCTTTTTAGAATTGATAATGAACAATTCACACCTATATAATAGCGTTTTTATCATTATAACTTCAAATAATTACACTTACAGTAATGTTGTAATATTCCCCCTTAGTCTCTGAAATCCTGCAAAGATAACTCGTCAAAATATGCGGTGACCAAATTAATATTTACCGTCAACTTTTGACAAAATTTATAAAGGACATTTCAGTACATATCAAGAATTAAGAATAAGAAGATATGTAAGGGAGGATGCATTATGACTGAACACGTTTTATTTTCTATTAGTGAAAACGGCGTTGCAACAATTACTTTAAACCGTCCAAAAGCACTTAATTCTTTATCTTATGACATGTTACAACCTATCGGACAAAAACTTAAAGAGTGGGAACACGATGAGCGTATTGCACTTATCGTGTTAAAAGGTGCTGGCACAAAAGGTTTTTGTGCAGGCGGCGACATTAAAACTCTTTATGAAGCGCGTTCCAATGAAGTGGCATTGCAACATGCAGAACGTTTTTTTGAAGAAGAGTATGAAATTGATACATATATTTATCAATATACAAAACCGATTATTGCTTGTTTAGATGGAATTGTAATGGGCGGTGGTGTCGGTCTTACAAATGGTGCGAAGTATCGCATTGTAACTGAGCGTACGAAATGGGCAATGCCAGAGATGAATATCGGCTTCTTCCCAGACGTCGGAGCTGCATATTTCTTAAATAAAGCACCTGGATATACAGGACGCTTCGTTGCTTTAACAGCATCTATTTTAAAAGCTTCTGACGTATTATTTATTAATGCTGCTGATTACTTTATGACATCTGATTCATTACCAGAGTTTCTTACTGAACTTGAAAGTGTAAATTGGCATAAAGAAGATGATGTACATACTAATTTAAAAGAAGTTATTCGTACATTTGCAACTGCTCCAAACTTAGAAAGCGAGCTGACTCCTTCATTAGAAGCAATCAATTCACATTTTGCTTTCGATACAATTGAAGAAATCATCCATTCATTGGAGAAAGATGAAAGTTCCTTTGCTCTAAAAACAAAAGAAACACTGTTATCAAAATCCCCTATTTCACTAAAAGTAACCTTAAAACAGTTTATTGATGGACAAGATAAATCCGTTGAAGAATGCTTCGCTACGGACCTTATACTTGCTAAAAATTTCATGAGACATGAAGATTTCTTCGAAGGAGTACGCTCCGTTGTCGTTGATAAAGATCAAAATCCGAATTATAAATATAAACAGTTAAGTGACGTTTCAGAAGAAGATGTGAATCGTTTCTTTAACTTACTTAATGCATAAAATGAAACTGTAATGCGTGGGTGTTTTGTTCATCCCCCACCTAACTTCTTTGCTTCAGCTAAATCTTGTGCGGTGGAAATCTTACTACCCGCAAATAGCGGGATAAAATCGAGGCTATATAGTAGTGTAATTACAGCTACTATATAGCCTTTTTATTTAATGATTTTTAATAAAATTTAATTTTATTAAATACACTTTTGTGCTACACTGATTTTAATCAAATATTCTAAAAATAAAAAGGAGGGACGGCTATGATAGAAAATTATCTTCTTTTCATCATTATGTCTATTTGTCTTATCATTTTACCTGGTCCAGATACAGCAATGGCTACGAAAAATACATTGATTGCCGGTAAAGTCGGTGGAGTAAAAACAGTGTTCGGTACATGTATCGCGCTATTAATTCATACTTTAGCTGCTGTAATTGGTCTTTCTGCACTTATTGTAAAGTCAGCTCTTTTATTTTCTATTTTCAAGTACGTTGGGGCTCTCTATTTAATATATATCGGTATTAAAGCCCTTTTAGCAGTAAGAAATAAAGAAGGCGTAGATACAAATGATATATCTTTAAATAATGAAAACAAACATACTTCTTGCTTTCGCCAAGGATTTCTAACGAATTTATTAAATCCTAAGATAGCAGTCTTCTTTTTAACTTTTTTACCGCAATTTTTAAATCCAAATCATAATACATTTATTCAACTTCTTGTAATGGGCCTTACTTACCTCGTTTTAACCGCCTTTTGGTTTGCGTTTTATATATTTTTAATTGATAAAATTAGTGCTTTTATGAAAAAACCGAAAACGCAACGTTATATTCAAGGGCTAACAGGAATCGTCCTAATTGGATTTGGTGTTAAACTAGCTTTTGAAAAAAGTAATTGATAAAAACGAAAAACACCACTATTAATAGTGGTGTTTTTCATTTCACAACTAATTTGACAGTCTACTCTTTATTAAAACCAGCGCTCAGTTACAACTTTTTTACGTGTATAGAATTGAACGCCATCTGTACCATTTGTACCTAAATCACCAAAGAATGAAGCTTTATTCCCTGCAAATGCGAAGAATGCCATTGGTGCTGGAACATTTACATTTACACCAATCATACCAGCATCGATGTTATCACGGAATGTTTGTGCATGTTTACCATTTGACGTATAAATAACCGCACCATTTGCAAATTTAGATTGATTTGTTAGTTTAATACCTTCTTCTAAATCTTTAACACGTACAATGCTTAATACTGGAGCAAAAATTTCATCTTGCCAAATTTTCATTTCTTGATTCACGCCATCAAAGATTGTCGCACCTACAAAATAACCTTCTCCAACTTCTTCATTAATTTTACGGCCATCTACTAATAAAGTTGCCCCATCTGCTACACCACTATTAATATAGCCTAAAACACGCTCTTTATGAGATTCACGAATTAATGGTCCAACATAGTTATCTTCGTTAAAGCCATCGCCTACTTTTAATTTTTTCGTTTCTGCTACTAATACATCAATGAATTCATCAGCAATTTCATCCACTACTGCTACTACTGAGCATGCCATGCAGCGCTCTCCACTACTTGCAAATGCAGATCCAATTACACCTTGTACTGTTTTCTCAAGATTGCAATCTGGCATTACAATCGCATGGTTTTTTGCACCCGCTAACGCTTGTACACGTTTTCCGTGTTTCGTACCTGTTTCATATACGTAACGAGCTACTGGCTCAGAACCGACGAACGAAACAGCTTGAATATCTTTATTTTCTAAAATGCTATTTACAACATCTTTTCCGCCTTGTACTAAATTTAATACGCCTTTTGGGAAACCTGCTTCATAGAATAATTCTACAAGTCGCTCCGCTAAAAGTGGCGTTCTTTCCGATGTTTTTAATACGAATGTATTACCGCAAGCAATTGCAAGTGGGAACATCCATAACGGAATCATCATTGGGAAGTTAAATGGCGTAATACCAGCAACAACTCCGATTGGGTAGCGCCAAATTGATCCATCAATTCCACTAGCAATATTCGGCAGCGCTTGACCCATCATTAAATTAGGTGCCGATGTTGCAAGTTCCACTGCTTCAATACCACGCTGTACTTCACCTGTTGCATCCGTTAGCGTCTTACCATTCTCTAGCGTAATGATTTTTGCAAGCTCATCTTTGTTTTCTTGTAATAGCTGTAAATATTTATATAAATTTCTTGAACGATTCGGAACTGGTACTTTAGACCACGTTTCGAATGCTGATTTTGCCGCTTCAACAGCTTTTTCAACATCTTCTTTTGGAGATAGTGGAACGTAAGCGATAATTTTTCCAGTCGCTGGATTTGGAACTGCTTCTACTTCCGTACCTGTCGATTCAACCCACTCACCGTTAATGTGATTTTTTACTCGTTTAATTTCAGTTGTAATCATTGTATTCTCTCCTTTGTATAATTTATTTTTGATTAGAAATTAATTGCTCGCTAACTTTCTTATATAAAGCAGCCATATCGTTTTCACCATATCCAGCTTGACTCGCTTCGTCATATACGTTTAATAACATTTCGCTTACCGGTAAATGGAGTTCGCTTTCCTTAGCTAAGTCAACTGCAAATCCTAAATCTTTCTTCAATAAGTTCACAGTAAATCCTGGCTCGTAGTTTTCAGGTGCTATAAAACTTTTAAAATTACGTTCATAAATTCTACTTTGACCGTAACTTACATTTAAAATATCAAACATTTTATCTAAATCCATATTGTTCTTTTTCGCTAATGTTAAAGCTTCACTCACTCCAGCTGTATAAAAACCAATTAATAAGTTATTAATTAACTTAACAGTTGTACCACTATCAATCTGCTCACTAACGTGGAAAATGTTCGCGCCTAGTACGCCCATGATAGATTCCGTTTTCTCATATACCTCTTTTGATCCACCAACCATAAACGTTAATGTACGGTTTTCGGCTCCGATTACTCCACCACTCACAGGTGCTGCTAAAAAGTCTACTTTCTTTTCCTTTGCAGCTTCCTCTAATTGTTTGTTTAACTGCGGCGATACCGTACTTGTATCAATGAAAACTACATTCGAGTGACCATTTTCAAATAATCCTTCTGCTCCAAAATATACCGCTTCAACAGCACGAGGAGAAGGTAAACTTGTAAAAACTACATCACATGTTTCTGCTAGTTTTAAGATTGATAGACCGATAATTCCGCCTTCTTTTTCAAAGGACGCTTCTGCCTCTTTATTTAAGTCCACGCCATATACTGTGTAACCTGATTTAACTAGATTTTTTGACATCGGAAGACCCATGTTACCTAAACCGATAAAACCAATCTTTTTCATATCGCTTTCCTCCTATTTACACAATATATTTCCCACGATTTATAATAGCTTTCGCAATTTCTCTCTTCTTCATAAATACGTTCGTGTATAAAGGTACTAATAATTGACGGATTTCAGCTAAAATCACATGTCTATCTTTTTCTTCTGTGACAGCCGCTGAAAGTACAGAAATCGCCGCTTCTTCTACTTTACGATATCCTTCTTCACAAATAACATCCGTTATTTGTTGCTTCGTACGTTCTTTTTCCTCACCATTTTTACTTACTGCTTTTCTCGTACGTAAAAACGCTGATTCCATGACGTACACGTCCGTCAACATATTTGATATTACACGTGAATATTCTTGTTCTTGGTCGATTTTTAGACTTGGAGTTTTAGAGAGCGTTTTCAAAGATTGTTTCAACAATTTTTTCGCTAATAAAATGTAACGATGGTTTCTTTCGACATTTGCTACATCACTTTCTACTTCAGTATCTTCTAATTGTTCGATTTGCTTCATTAACATTTTGGCAACTGTTAATCTATTAATTTCGTTCGTTCCTTCAAAAATACGACTAATTCTAGCATCACGATACAATCGTTCTACCTCGTACTCTTGCATATAACCGTAACCACCATGAATTTGTACAGCTTCATCTACAATATAAGCAAGTGTTTCAGAAGCATTTACTTTATTTAGTGCACATTCAATTGCAAATTGAGACATTTTTTTCATAAGATCTTCATCGCTCTCATGAATTGCTTCATCAATTACACCTGCTGTACGGTAAGCTGCACTTTCGGCTCCATATGTAGCAATGATCATATTTGCAATTTTCTCTTGAATCATCGTAAAGTCTACTAATTCCGTTTGGAACTGTTTTCGCTCTTTTCCATATTGAACCGACAAACCAATTGCTTGTTTTGCTGTTCCAATATTTCCAAAAGCAAGTTTAAGTCTAGCAAAGTTAAGAATATTAAGAGCTACGTGATGCCCTTTCCCAACTTCCCCTAAAACATTTTCAACAGGGATGACAACATCTTCTAAAATAAGAGTCGCCGTTGAAGAACCTTTAATACCCATTTTCTTTTCTTCTAACCCAATGGATACACCTTCACATGTTCTTTCGACAATAAATGCTGTCATTCCTTTATTTGTCTTCGCAAAAACAACGTATACATCTGCCATATGAGCATTTGTAATCCATTGCTTCTCACCATTTAACTTCCAAGCTGTTCCCTCTTCATTCAATACTGCGCTCGTTTTTGCACTTAATGCATCCGAACCAGCATTTGGCTCAGTTAAAGCATAAGCCCCAATCCATTCTCCCGATGCGATTTTTGGTAAATATTTTTCTTTCTGTTCTTTCGTTCCGTAATATATGTAAGGCAATGTACCGACACCAGCGTGTATATTAAATGAAACGCTAAATGCACCAGCGTAACCCATTTTCTCTGCTACAAGACCTGAGACAGCCTTTCCTAACTCGAACCCGCCATAATCTTCTGGTACCTCAATGCCTAATAATCCAAGTTCCCCAGCTTTCTCAAATAATTGACGAGAAACTTTATAGTTATGTTGTTCAATATTCTCCATTTGTGGAACAATTTCTTGTTTAACGAATTGTTCTGTCGTTTTTGCGATTAAATCTTCATCACCTGAAAAATCTTCTGGTGTAAAGTAAGTATGATTTATATCTTTATTGAGTGAAAAAAATTCATCCCATGGTAACTTCGTTTTCTCCATATGTATCCCCCTATCATTCGGCTTTCATAGCTTTTTGCTTATGCTCGTCTACGATGAGTGGAATATCTTTTTTTGAAAATAGAAGGCGATGATTTTTCACATCAAGCATTTTATTTTGCCAAAGATGTATTTTCATCGCCTTCACTGCTTTATCTATTGATCTTCTGATAATACTGTTTTTGCAATACCAGTATCTAACTCTTCAAAGTCATGATATGAAATTGTTTCGTATAATTCACTTCTCGTTTGCATATTAGAAAGTGCATCTTTTTGAGAACCTGTTTCTTTAATCAAAGTAAACACATTTTCATACGCTTTCGCTGCAACGCGAAGTGAAGTTACAGGATAAATAACCATTTGGAAGCCCATATTCGCAAATTCCTCTGCACTATAATATGGAGTTTTTCCGAATTCAGTCATATTCGCAAGTAAAGGTGCATTTACCTTACTATTAAATAGACGGAATTCTTCCTCTGATTGAAGCGCTTCAGGGAAAATTGCATCTGCACCTGCTTTTACATATGCATTTGCTCTTTCAATTGCTTCATCTAACCCTTCAACGCCGCGAGCATCAGTACGTGCTACAATGTATAAGCTCGGTGCAACTTCTTTAATTGCTTTAATTTTTTGAACCAATTCTTCTGTAGTAACAAGTTTCTTACCATTTAAATGTCCACATTTTTTTGGTAATTGCTGATCTTCAATTTGGACAGCTGCTACTTTCGCTTCCATCATTTCTACAGCTGTTCTCGCTACATTTAGTACACCACCAAATCCTGTATCAATGTCAACAAGAACAGGTAAGTCTGTAGCTCTTACTAAATCTCTTGCTCTCTCAGCCACTTCAGTAGACGTCACGATACCTAAATCTGGTAACCCTTTACTTGCAGTATAAGCAGCTCCGGATAAATAAAGAGCTGAAAAACCTGTATTTTTTGCAACTAAAGCCGCCATTGCATCATGAGCACCTGGAATTTGCAAAATTTCATTTGCTTCTACTAAAGCTCGGAATCGATTCGCAAGCTCCTCTTGTGTTGACTGCTTTTTCACAACCCAAGCCATTCTAAATTCCCCCTATTATTAAATTAAGAATAGATCTACAAATTCGTTTACATTCATATTTTCTAGTTTTTCTTCATTTAAACAAACTTCATGAATTTGTTCTTGTTGCTTACTAGAATAATGGCCTGCCATATTTGCAGTGAACTTTTGAACAACTTTTGGGATTGCTTCGTCTCTACGGAAACGGTGACCAAGTGGATATTCACATTCCACATTTTCTGTTACTGTGCCATCTTTAAAGTGAACTTGAACAGCGTTGGCGATTGAGCGCTTGTTCGGGTCAAGGTAATCTAAACTGTACTGTTTGTTTTCAACAACAACCATCTTATTACGTAATTCATCTACACGTGGATCGTTTGCTACTGCATCTTCATAATCGTCTGCAACGATATCTCCTTTTAATAAACCAATTGCCGTAATGTATTGTAAGCAATGATCACGATCAGCTGGGTTATTTAATGGACCTTCTTTATCAATAATACGAATTGCTGATTCATGAGTTGTAATTGTAATACGGTCAATTTCATCTAATCTCTCTTTAATTTCCGGATGCAACTTCACTGCACATTCTGCAGCCGTTTGTGCATGGAATTCTGCTGGATATGACACTTTAAATAATACATTTTCCATTACATATGACTCTAGTGGTCTTGCTAATTTTAATTCCTGTTTATTGAATAATACATCTTGGAATCCCCATCCTGGTGCAGATAGGGCTGTTGGATAACCCATTTCACCTTTTAGAGCAGTCATTGCAAGATGAACACCGCGGCTCGTTGCGTCACCTGCAGCCCATGATTTACGTGAGCCCGTATTTGGAGCATGACGATATGTACGAAGACTAGAATTATCAATCCACGCATGTGATAATGCATTAAAGATTTCTTCACGTGTTCCGCCAAGCATTTTCGCAACTACTGCAGTTGTTGCTACTTTTACATATAATACATGGTCAAGACCAACTCTGTTTAAGCTGTTTTCTAAAGCGAGCACGCCTTGAATCTCATGTGCTTTAATCATCATTTCTAATACTTCACGTACTTTTAAAGCTTCTTTTCCTTCTGAAATACGAACAAGGCTAATATAATCTGCAACCGCTAAAATTCCGCCTAAGTTATCAGATGGATGTCCCCACTCTGCTGCAAGCCAAGTATCGTTATAGTCTAACCAACGGATCATACATCCGATATTAAATGCACCTTTTACTGGATCTAGTACATAAGACGTACCTGGTACACGTGTACCATTTGGCACGATTGTTCCTGGCACAACTGGTCCTAGTAATTTCGTACATTCTGGATATTGCAGTGCTAAAATTCCACATCCAAGTGTATCAAGTAATACGTAACGAGCTGTACTGAATGCTTCTGCACTAGTAACCTCTTTATTTAATACATAATCGGTAATCTCTTCTAATAATGCATCTTTTTGCTTAATTTCATTTGTTTTAATCATGCTATCCTTCCCTTTCTGTCGAAAATTCGTTATTATTAATGATGGGTGTCGGTCAAACACCCATCTGGCGGGCGGCGCTAACAACTCCCCAGTTGTTCTTATTTACTAAGTACATGTCGCTCGCCAATATAATTTACACGTGGACGGAACAAACGATTATTTGCATGTTGCTCAATAACGTGCGCACATAACCCCACTGTTCTAGAGCTAAAGAAGATTGGTGTGTAAAGTTGAATTGGAATACCTAGCATCCAATATACTGGAGCTGCATAATAATCAAGATTTGGATAAATTCCTTTTTCTTTTTCCATAATCTTTTCTCCAGCTTCACACATTTCATATAGTGTATAATCACCTTTTACATCACATAACTGTTTTAAAGCTTCCTTCATCATAAGTGCTCTTGGATCCATCTTCTTCATATAAACACGGTGTCCAAAGCCCATAATTTTTTCTTTGTTATATAGTTTCTTCTGTAATAACTCTTCAAATTTCTCAACATTACCAGCTTCTAAAAGCATGTACATAACCGCTTCATTTGCACCGCCATGTAAACTTCCTTTTAAAGATGCAACTGCACCTGTTAAAGCACCGTATAAATCTGATTGTGTTGATGCAATAACGCGAGCTGTAAATGTAGAGTTTGGCATTTCATGCTCACTATATAAAACAAGGGAACGATCAAAGATCTTTTCCTCAAGTTCAGTTGGTTTTTTACCAGTTAACATATAGAAGAAATTCGCACTATAAGATAATTCTTTAAGAGGTTCAATTGGCTCCTCATTATTTAAAATATGATAGCTATTCGCTACAATGTTTGGCACTTTACTTAACAGCTTGTACCCTCGGCTTTTATTCACTTCTAACGAGCGGTTTTCGATATCATTATCGTAACCAGCTAACGCTGACACACCTGTACGTAATCCATCCATGGGATGCGTCTCTTTAGGCAATGCCTTTAGTACGTTGAATACACCTTCTGGTACTGCATATTCTGCTTTTAGTTTCTTTTCAAGTGTTGCTTTTTCATCTTCATTCGGTAGGTGTTCCTCCAATAAAAGGTGCACAATGTCTAAATACTCTTTTGTTTTTGAGAGTTCGATTAAGTCATACCCTTGAATTACAATTTCACCTTTTACTGTGTCAAGAAACGAAATTTTCGTCTCCGCTGCCACTATACCATCTAATCCCGGGGAAAATTTTTCTTCAGCTTTCATCATTATTTCCTCCAATCCTAATAGATCTTCGTGCACATAACTGTAAGCCTTTACAATATTGTGAAACTACATTTCTACTTCAATGTATCAGAGTTTTTAGAAGATTTCAATTTATTTTATAATGATAAGTTTCCTACACTTTTCTTACTGTAACAATACAATTTTTTGAAAATAATTCTTATGTTTTATAAAGAAAGAATAGACTTCTTTGCGTATTTTAAAAAACAAGATATAAAGATTTTTCATATAACACCGCCAAATATACAATTATTCTAATTTTATTTGAGAAATAAAAAAAACGAGCTATACATAAATACAGCTCGTTACTATATGATATTTATTTCACTATCTCTTAAATATAATTTTTATATAAAACTTATTCATTTTTAATAAAGTTATTATTTTACATAATTAAATTGAATTTCTTCCATTTCCTCATGATAACTTACAAATAAATCATAGTTTTGAAAATACCAAAGATCATCACAATCTACAAAAAATATAATACCTTCCTTCTCAACTGACACTATTTCTCCATCTGGTTTCTCAGCAACAACCCCTAAAGAATATCCGGGCTGAATTGAACTATCCCCTCCGTACCTTACAGTAAAACGTACAGATTCACCGTGCTTTATACGTAATTCTTCCTGGAACCATTGCAGAGCTTTACGATCAATTGAAATTTCCATCTTTATTCCTCCAGTTTACACAAACTCTTTTTTTCCTAATCGTTGTTTTACAAAGAAGACGAAAATAATTAAGGCTATCAATGCTGAAATTGCACTCCCTGAAAATAAAATACGATAACCAAACATTTGTGAAACAACTCCAAGTACAATAGCACCTAACCCGATTCCTAAATCAAACGCTGTAAAAAATGAAGCATTTGCAACTCCTCTTTTACTCGGATCGACAATTGTAAGCATTGCCGCTTGCAAAGCTGGCTGCGCTGAACCAAATCCAATACCGTATAATGTTGCTGCGATAATTACACCTATCAAACCATTTGAAATAGTTAAAACAACTATAGCTAAAATAGTAATACATAATGCTGGGAGTATGATGAATACTTCTCCATACTTATCTAATAGTTTCCCTGAAATTGGTCTTACAATTGTTAATGCAATTGCATATACAAGAAAGAAAGTTCCCGGATTTACATGAATTGATGATGCAAATAACGGTAAAAAGGTTGTTATTCCTCCATATGCAAACGATAAAAAGAATACTACAATCGTGATTGTTAATACGGATTTCTCAAATAGCTGAATTTTTCCTTTTTCTTTTTGTAGCGTAAATGGCATCTTCGTTATTAGTGATAATACGACTGCCATAAAAGATAACAACGTCGCTAATAAAAATAGACCATTAAATGAATAATTTTGCACAACCCATAATCCAATCATAGGTCCGATGGCCATTGCAATTGTCATCGCCATCCCGTACCAGCCCATTCCTTCTCCACGGCGTGAATCTGGAATAATATCAGTTATTGCTGTTCCAACAGCTGTTGTAGAAACAGCCCATGTTACTCCGTGAATAACACGTAAAACAGCTAAAAGGACAATAGTCGATGCTATATTATAGGAATACATCGTTAATCCAAAAAAGATAAGTCCGAAAATAATAAAGGATCTTCTACCATATTGATCTAGCATTCCTCCAATAATCGGTCGTATTACTACAGCAGCTATCGTAAACATCCCCATCATGAGTCCAACTTGCGATTCATTGCCACCTATCTCTTTAATAAAGAGCGGTAGCGTTGGAACAAGTAAATAAAATCCTGTAAATAAAAATAACATTGCGAAAGTCATTTGAATAAGTGATTTCGTCCATAATCGTTCCATAAAAATACCGCCATACACTCGTAAAATATTACGATTAACAACCTCATTGTACATTTTATTGATCTCTTTTCCCTCCGCAAATAGACGTATCTTTTCATATTAAATAGTCCACCATCAGCTTACATTAGTCTTAAGACTTTGTACGCATGTTTTAAACGAAAGTCCTATATATGTACCTTTATACGTGTGAAAAGAATATACTAATTTATTAACACAACTTAGGAGTGAATATTTTATGTGGGTATCATTAAGAGTAACTGCCGTAGTTCCTTCGACTCCTGGGATACATGTTCCTGCAGTTCATACAGCTAGCTCCGATGTAGGAATTGAACTTCCCGCAACTTGGCAACAATATCAACTTCCCGGTCAAGTTACCCCCTCATTTTGGCATCATGGTGCACACCCAAGTAGTACTACCATTTATAGCCATAGTTATCCTCCACTACCTCCGACTCAAGTCTTTTATCAGTTCCCTTCAATTTATTTCCAAAATTTTCATGGTACGTTTAACATTTAATAGCTATCACTGTATTACCCTACATCTTAATAAAGCGAACCTTTAATCCAGTTTCAACATAAAAAGTCGAATTTCTTAAATAAGAAATTCGACTTTTTTATTGTTTTCCAAACGAAAGTAACCGTTAAAGAAAGACATTTATTAAAGACTTGAATATAATTCCCTCTTATTTAATGCTTTATGTAATCCATTACAGTTAGTCCCTTTCCGGAATAACCCATACGTACAATCATTTCTCTCTTTACGTTACATTTCACATAAACTACATTCACTCTTTTTCTTCTATCCGGCCCTTAACATAAAATTTTCTATAGCAAAATGAAAAAAGCACTTAAGATTGTAAATTCCCACAAATCTTAAGTGCTTTTTTGAAAACTTTTCTATAAATTTTTCTTATTGTCCATTATTGGCAGGAACCTCTCCTGCATTTCCACCATTATTTGGTTGTACTGTTGCAGGTGGGGTTGGAGTTCCTTGACCTCCATCATTATTCGCTGGAGGTGTCGTTCCTTGGCCTCCTCCGCTATTTGCTGGAGGTGTCGTTCCTTGGTTTCCTCCGTTATTCGCTGGAGGTGTCGTTCCTTGACCTCCTCCGTTATTCGCTGGAGGTGTCGTTCCTTGGCCTCCTCCGTTATTCGCTGGAGGTGTCGTTCCTTGGCCTCCTCCGTTATTTTGTTCATTTTGTTTCTTTTCTTCTTCTTGTTTCTTTTGCTCTTCTAGTTTCTTTTGTTCTTCTTGCTTCTTAAGTTCCTCTTGTTTCTTTTGTTCTTCTTGTTTTTTCAGTTCTTCTTGTTTCTTTAATTCTTCTTGCTTTTTCTCTTCTTCAGTTTTTTGCTGTTGATCTTGTTTTGGTTGCTCCGTTGTATCCGGTACGCTAGTATTTGGCGATGAATCACGTTTTTCACCTTTTATACGTAGCTCACTACCTTCTTGAATGACGCTACTTGGCATTTTAAAGCGTGATTTATCTGTAGCCATTTCGCTCATCATTTCTTTAAAGATCAACTGTGCAATTTTCGTATTTTTACTACTAATATACTCGTCTTTGCCATCTTTCATATACCCAGTCCATACTGCCATCGTATATTGCGGTGTATATCCAGCAAACCAACTATCACGAGTTGCACTTTCTGGAATTTTATATTGAGCTAATTGTTTTGATGAGTAGTTTGTCGTACCCGTTTTTCCAGCTACATCTAAAGATGCTACATTTGCAGATGTACCAGTACCTGATCTAACTACAGAACGAAGCATATCTGTAATCATATATGCTGTAGAATCTGTCATAACTTGTTTTGGTTTTTGTCCAAAACTTTGTGACTTACCATCTGGATAAACGACTTTCTTAACAAAATGCGGTTTCGTATATTTACCATCATTACCAAATGCCGCATAAGCGCCCGCTATTTCAGTTGGTGATACTTCATTTGTACCAATCGCTGTTGATTCAGTCGGTGCTGCATTAAATGTAATGCCTAATTTCTCAGAGAAGTCTTTTGATTTATTAATTCCGACTTCTTTCGCAGTCTTAATTGCTGGGATATTTCGTGACTTTTCTAATGCTACACGCATTGTAATTGGACCCATGTGACTTCTATCTGAATTTCGTACTTCTTGTCCCGTTGAATACTTAAATGGAGAGTCATCAATTTGATGGTACGTAGCCCATTTTAAATATTCAATTGCAGGAGCGTAGTCGAAAATCGGCTTCATCGTTGAACCAGCTGCACGATCTAATTCAATTGCCATATTGTGCCCTTTAAATACAGCTTTATTTTCTCCACGGCCACTACCTATAGCACGAACTTCTCCTGTTTTCGTATCCATAAATGTAAATGCACCTTGGAATTTATCGTTCGGATAATCAATGATATTATTATTTAAAATATTATCAGCAAGTTTCTGTGCTTTCGGATCTAACGTTGTATAAATTTCTAAACCGTCAGAACCTATATTAGCATCTGGCAATTCTTTTTCTACTTCTTTCACAACTGCATCCATAAATGCAGGATATGGCATTGTTTGTAGTTGAGTTGCAGGCTTGAGTCCCTTTTCTACGTCAACTTTTGATGCTTCTTCCATTTCCTGTTTTGTTATATATCCATGTCGATTCATTAAGTTTAGAACAACATTTCTTCTTTCTGTTGCTTTTTGAACATTTTCTTTTTTCGTTGGATCATAGTTATTCGGTGCTTTCGGTAAACCTGCAAGCATCGCAACTTCTGGTAATGTTAAGTCCTTCAATTCTTTACCATAGTAGTTTTGTGCTGCTGTTGCGATCCCATATGAACGGTTTCCTAAGTTAATTTTATTTAAGTACATCTCTAATATCTCATGTTTTGAATACTGTTGTTCTAGCTTATAAGCTAAATATATTTCTTGTGCCTTACGCTTTGGTGTTTTGTCCATTGATAAGAAGTAGTTTTTAATAACTTGCTGTGTTATCGTACTTCCACCTTGAGAACCATAATCTCCTTTAAGACTTACTAGAACAGCACGGGCAGTACCTTTAAAATCTACTCCGCTATGCTCATAAAAACGTGAATCTTCTGTCGCTAAAAATGCATTTTCTACTAATTTAGGTATTTGCTCATACGTAACATTCGTCCTTTTTTCTTTTCCATATTCATATACCAAATCCCCGTTTTTATCATAAATTTTTGAGGATAACGGATTAACAAGTTTTGCTTTCTCAAGTTTTGGTGCATCCTTAATCATTACAAAAAAGGTAGCAACCCCCGCCACTAAACCAACAATACCAAGTAATAAACAAGTAATTAAAAACTTGCGAAAGAATGATGTTTTACCTTTTGGTTTTTGTGTTTTAGACGCTGGCTGTTTTTTCTTTTTAACTTGTCGTCGTTCCTCTCGAGAACGATAATTTTCTGACATGTTACTTTCTCCTGCCTTTCAATTCTCCCGTTGATTTACTTAAAAATATTGAGGTCACTTTCTAAAATGAATTTGATTAAGAAAGTATATTGACCTGGAGCATTCAATATTTTCCCAATTCACAGATTATAATTTTTAGAATACTTCTTATACAAACTATTTTCACTTCTATTTTTCCTAATAACGCTGCCCCTTTAAGCATAGAATGTAAAAAGTGAATTTTTAATACCTCGTATAAATAATATACCTTTTTTTCAAATGGTCAATATTTTCTTATTTATAAATCAAAGGTGAAATAAAAATAGCACAACGATATGTACTTCGTGTGAACTTCCTTATAATTACGTATAACAAACATTTAATATATTGCATATAAGTATAATACCTCTTAAATTATAAGGATTTCAACTTCATAACCTCAACATCTACAAGAAATTATTAAAAATGAAAAGTGAGGAGTTGCGTAATGATGAAGCTATCTCCCGTGATTTCAAAAAATATAGTTGCTGTTGGCTACAATCCTTTTTCTATGATTTTGCGAATCCAATTAAAGAATGGTATGTACGATTTCTTTAATGTACCAGAAAGTATCTATACTGGCCTATTACATGCACAATCTAAAAGTTATTATCATAAAACTTACATTAAAAATTCTTTCCGCCACACAAAAATTTAAACTTAACACCCACTAAAAAAAGGAGGTTAATCCTCCTTTCTTTTAAAAATATTTCACGGATAAATTACCTTCGATTCCTCTTATTAATTTCATCATATGCTTGAATTTGTTTTTTCAAACGCCGATCAGCTTTTTTATCATGCACTACAAGAATTGCATGTATAACTCCTGGAACCCAAAATATTAGTGTTAATATGAAATTTATTATTGCCTGAATTGGTTTTCCACAAAATAATACAGCAACAGGCGGAAGAAAAATTGCTAATAAATACATCATCCCTTGAAAACTCCTTATTTTGTATTTTATATATCACTTTTCAAAATATACGCAAAGAAACCTACTACTATTTTAATCTTAACTTGCCTCTAAAATCAATGTCTCTCCTTCTACTTATATAAGTATTTCAGACTTTTCATTGTTTGCTAGCCTATTTTCTTCCTCTATTGCAGTTACTCCAATTGCAGAAATTAACGTTCCAACCGCTTGTATCCAAATACCAATGAGTGCAATTATTCTCTCATCCTTCTTATCAAAAATTCTATCTTCATTTTCTCTCTCATCTTTCAATAAATTTGAAACGCCTTGATACGCTTGTAATCCAGCTCCTAAACTTTGCATGGAGTTACCTAGTATAATAATTTTCTGTAGTACATTTATATCCATCAAAGCTGCTTCTACTCCTAAAAAAGCACCGATTGATTGTAAACTGTTCCCTATAATAATAAGAAAATCATTTTCTTTCAATTGTTCATTTATATTAAAATATATTCCTATTACATTTGATATATTCCCTAATGCTAATAACTCAATTCCTATTTTATCAAGTAATTTACTTTGATTCTCTAAGCCTATATTTTGATTTTCTCTTTTTTCTTCCCCGTCATCATACTTGCTCGCAATGATTTGTAATATATACCCGAGGGCTTGTAATGAGCTCCCTACAATAACAAGGTCCGATTCAACTTTCTCTTCTCCAATAAATCCTCTTGTCGTCCCAATAGCAGCTGTAAGGTTCCCTCCCACTTGAAACCATGCCCCTGTCACTCTTAAACCGCGTGGATTCATTTTTATCACCTATTTAAATATTTTCTAAAGCTTTCAAAACAAACAAATCTCACCCTTAATCGTTTATTTTATTTTTCATATGTAATTTTGTGAATGATATAATGTACTACTAATATAAAAAAGCACCTTAAAGGTGCTTTTTTATATGCATGCTGGACATGTCAACGAATCTCCATTTTTATCTATTGTTATATTCAATATATATTGAATTGCTTTATGTGACCAAGTTTCAGGTGTAGGTGATTCATTTATATATTGTGGAGCACATGACTTCAGCATTGGAGTACTAATACTCCCTCCAGGATCTAAAGCAACTACAGCCATGCCATAGGGTAATTCCAGGGCCATAGATTTAGTGATACCTTCAATAGCAAATTTCGAGGCACAATATGGCGCAAGCTCAGCCTCACCTTCTCTTCCCCAACTAGAACTCATATTAATGATAATCCCTTCTTTCCTAACTACCATTGCTGGAACAAACGCTCTTATTACATTTACTACACCATTCACGTTTACATTCATTACATTTTCAAATTCTTGAGCCGTAATTTTCCAAAGTTGTGCATTTTGATTTACAATCGATGCATTATTTATTATCAGATTGGGAGCCTTATGTCTATTAAGTATATAATTTGCCCAATTGTTAACTTGCTGAGAATCTGAAATATCAATTACTTGGAAATCATGTATTTTACTGTACTGTTTTTTTAGTTCTTCAATTTTATCTTTTGAGCGTCCACAACCATATATGTTCCACCCTAATTCATGAAATCGATCAACCATCGCACGTCCTAACCCTTGTGTCACACCTGTAATAATTACAGACTTACCAATTTCTTTTCTCTTCATTTCGCTCATCCTCCTTCCCTATATATTACTCTCTTCATTTTTATTCAGCCATTTACTATAGTATCAACTCAACTCATACTTTAGTAATAGTTTTGATATTGCATACATAAACAAAAAAAGTAACCATCATGGTTACTTTTTGCTACCTATCTAAAAATTCATTGTTTATTTCATTATTGTTTTTACATTTCAACTTCTCTTTTCCACATTTCTCACACTGGTACATATAAACTACACCTAATGTACCTTTTTTAAAATCCTCATTATCCTGCATCTTAATAAAAATATATTTATGTTTACAATGCGATTCACCCAAATAATTTTTAAACCACTTTTTCAACACAACACATTCCACCTTTATGATAGAACCTTTATTTAGCTGCCTTATGACATACTTTTATTTAAATGTTCAATCTCATATTGCAATTTTTTAAATTGCTCAAAATGCATGGTAATAGATTGACTACTACCATAATCAACATTTTGTTTCACTAATATAACACCCGTATCATGAAAAAGCGCTTCAAGTTCTTTCCTAATAGAAACTTTCGCAATATGAGCTGTTTTAATTGCAGATAAAATTGCAATTTCATTAAACTTTAATTTTATTTCATTTGGACAAAATGCGTCTTCAACTAATATAACTTCATTACTATAAATTAGTGCAACAAGATTACTTGATTTGGCATCTGTTAAATCAACTTTTTTCATAATATCTTTCATTACATTTTGCCTCCTTTATTTTCATATATATTAATTATACAAATTTTTCAAAAAAATACTCAACTTTATTATATTAATTTTAACACACTTTTATTGAAATCCATGCTCCAAACGTTTTACTATCCCACAATTTTTATTGTATGAACCATCTGGACTATAACTCCATATAGTAATGTTAACAACTTATTATAAAGCAGGTGAAAATTATGCCATCAGTTGTAGGAAATTTAGTTGTACAAAATAGTAATGGTTCATTTAACTTAGGTGATTTCTACAACGTTTCTCCGAAAGAAAATACGAAAGCTTATAATGGCTCCGGCGCATCAAACGTTGGTTTTGTTGTTAATACTTTTAGCGGTGTTAGCGCGACCAATACATTTGATTCTGACCTTGCAGATCAAAACCAAGTGGGTACAGCCTAATCTTATGTTTAACCTTCTGTATAGAAAATTTTAATTTGTCTATACTATAATCAGGCTGTTTGACAGCTCTTGTTGATTTTGGAGTACCCTATCTTTTTCTCCCTTTCCCTGGGGCTCAGCAGCTAGCATGAAGCTAGCTGCTTTTTCTTGTATTATTTATTTCATAAATCAGAAATAAAAGAAGCTGCCATTTAATATTCAGCTTCTTTTACGTTATTTCAATAATATCCATAGCGTTAAATACGTAAGTTTTATAAAAGGCGTCTGTACAAATTACAATTTGTTTTACCGGATTAATATGTACAACTGTCATGTAGCTTGTTAATATGTAGCCATCTTCAAAATATGTTACCAATATTTCTTTCTCAGACAGTAATGAATTTAATAATTTATCAGAAATTCTCTCTTTTGCTTCATTTGTTAAAAGCGGTTTTTGTACTTTTAATTTCTCTCCAATAATCTTTCTCATATTTAAAAGTTGTTCGGATATTACTGTAAACGGAACCCACTCTCTTTCTTCTTTTTGTATCTTTACATCGTTCATTTTTTATCTCCTTGATCATTTATACATTTATTTAGTCATACTATCCCTTAGTTATTTTTAATACTCACTAAACTCGGATTTACTTCTAAATTATAATTAGGTTATCCCTCTAAGGAACATTAGTTCTTATTATACACGAACTTACGTTCTTTTGAGAAGAGCCATACTTATTATTTTTTAACAAAAAACACAATTTTATTTACCTCTATACTTTCTTTTTCCTTTATCAAATAAACTTCTCATTTCTTATGTAAAATGAAATACATATAACAACTAAAAAGCGACTTCACACAAAGTGAAATCGCCTTTTTCTAAAAAATATTTCAAATTTTATTTTTCTATCCTAACTAATGTTCTTTCTGGAATACATAATTCATCTATATTAAAATGATTTATTTTTAATTTCAATTCCCCTACTCGTTCCTTACCTTCATCACCAACCCAACAACTAAATAATTCGAAATAGTCTCCATCTTCCAAATAGCCTTCCATAATCTTGCATAAAGTTAAAAGTTTTTCTTTCGCTTCTTTTTTTCCTTTACGTTTTGCCACTCGACAAGTTCAATTCCCCAACTAGTTGAAACCTCATATGTGAAATTTGTTTGGAATTGATACTCTTGTACAATTTCAAGCATACTTTCATCTGAAAAACACGGTCCAAAAACAATTACATCATTAGAATCTGGAACCGTTAACTGAATTTCTACATTACAGCCTATGTAACTAGCTAAACTCATTTTATACTCCTCCAATATTCGTATAAAAAATACTTCATAGTATATTTATTCATATATAAAATCCCTACCCAAACAAAAAAGTTTTAAATTTTTTCGTTTATTAACCATCTATAACTGAAAACATATACTATGATGAACGAACTCACAAAGCATAAGAAAAGAGAACATTTACAACACTCTCTTTTCTTACATACTCTATGAAACTTTGCAAAACTGAATCAGTGATTTTTATTATTATATTATATTTTATTACATATACATAGGTTGTACTATTATATGTAACTCTCTCTCTGTATCCGATTTTTTCGGATGACGAAAATAATTAAGTTCGTACTTTAACACTTTATACTCAACCATCCCTATTTTAATCCCTTTCGTTTCTTTTAATATTGCTAATAAATCACTTATATTTTCATCATATGACTCAAAAATTTTCGCACCGCCCTCTCCCTGAAAGATTACTTTCATATATTCTCCCCACCTAATTTATTGATGTGGTAAATGACGCGTTTAAAACGATTCATTCTTTATCCTAAAATGTTCATACTAAAAAGAACATCCTTTCCAATCGAATGCTCAGTTTTTTACTAATTATCCATGTTAAATATTTATTCAAAAACATTATATGTACTATTTTTTAAATTAAGTTCGATATCCATTATTAAAGAGTAAATATATGTAATAAACTTACATAATGAAAACCGTATCATATCTACTTCCATTGAAATAATTATAATTTCTTTAATTTAAACCCATAATTTCCCATTGTAATTCTTAATATTTAAATGTAATATTGTATTGTCTTACTATCTATTTATAACTCACACACTAATTAGAAAAGGGAACTCTATATGAGTTCCCTTTTCTAATTATGATTACAGTTATTATTTCTTTTCTAGAAATTTAAATGTATCTTTAAATTCTTTATTATTCACTTTAATATCAGCATCTTTCAATAAATCATTGACTACTTGTTGTTTCCATTTACCTGTCGTATCTTGTAGTCTTTGTTGTTCTAAATCTTTACGAATTTTATCCTTTACTTCATCAAATGGCTTCAATTCTTTTTTATCCGTCACTTTAATAATATGGTAACCGTAAGTTGTTTTAACTGGATCACTTACTTGGCCTGCATCTAATTTATACGCAGCTTCCTCAAATTCTTTCACTGTTTGCCCAGGAGCAAAACCAGATATTTCCCCGCCCTGTTCCTTTGAACCAGTATCTTCTGAATACTGTTTTGCTAAGGCAGCAAAATCTTCACCATTATTTACTTTCTCCTTTATTTCTTTAGCCGTTTTTTCATCTTTCACTAAAATGTGACTTACTTTCATTTCTGGTTTATAGTTATCTTTCACATCTTTTTCTGTGACTGTTGCTTTGATTGCTTTCTCAAATGCAATTTCTGGCTTCATTTTTTCTTTTAATTCATCTTCATTTTTCAATCCAAGTTGTTCTAAAGTCGATTTAAAGTTCTCACCCATTTTATCTTTTGCTTCTTCTACTTTCTTTTTTGCTTCCTCATCTGAAACTTTATATTTATCTAGCAATGCCTTACTTAACATCATTTGATATAAAGTACTTTCTCCATATTGTTGTCGTAATTCTTTACTTAATTCTTTCTCTGTAACATTTCCTACTTTTGATGTTACTACGTTGTCTGAGGAACCACATGCAGATAATGCTAGCATCACGCATGAAATAATCGTTCCAATAAATATCTTTTTCTTTTTCAATTCAAATACCTCACTTTTATCATTATGCAAATTAACTATACACAGTCATTGTGAAAACAGTGTGTTTTCTACATGTAATTCATTTCATATGAGTAGACTATGTATCATGTATTTTCATTTTTAAATATAAAGAGTTTTCTTACTATGTATAGTAAGAAAACTCTTTATGTGCTCCAAAAAAAATATAGCTTCTATAGTTACTTAATAATTACATGTTCTTCAGGTATCCAACTATTCTGCCCGATATCTAACGCATTTCCCACTCTACCCCACACTCGAAAAGATGTCGATCCATCTATATTTCCTTTATAATTCATACATTCAGGCTCTTCATAATAATTTACTCTGTAGCCGACAGGATATTTCGAAGTTGCATAAAACCATTTCACCTTAAAATGTTTTAAATATGCCCACTGCTTATCGTTCCCTAAACAAATCATATCTTGCTCACCGCCTCCCCAATAACCTGTTAAGATTAAATATGGAATTTTCTGAGTGAGTGCACCTGTAAATTGAGGATTCATGGGGTTCTCATATAAATTTATTCCGTATCCATCAGGATATTTCGAAACTGCAATACCAATGCCATTCGGTTGCTGTTTATACACTATGTTAGATTGATTTGCTTTGTTCGAATCTATAAACCAAGAAAGTGACTTATTTCCTACTAATCGATTCAGATCACATTTCCCAATCCCAGGAACATTCCCTGAATCCGTATATTGCCAAATATCACATGGATATGCTGGCTTATTCCCTCCATAACGAGGGATCCATACGAAATCAGCTTCAATATTACGTGCTCCAAATGATAAATACATGTGATGCCCTACATATAATCCTACTTTTTCCGCACCTAAACGGCGTAATTCATCAATAAATGCCTGTGTCCCGCCTTGCATATCTGCCATCGTTTGAACTTCTACGTCCGCCACCCAAAACTTAGCTGATTGATCACCACGATTCCAAAAATCTTGTGCCTCTTTCTTTGCATCAGCAATAGATATAAAACGGCAAAAAGCATAATTACCGAATGGGATACTATACTTTTTCATTTCACTAACATAATTTTGATACATAAAATCCACCGTATTAGAGCCATCTTGAACTCTAGCAATCACTAAATCTAGCTGAGATGCTGCAATATCCCAATTGATAGTTCCATTCCATTTTGAAATATCTACAATATAACCCATACATTCCAGCTCCTTTTTAATGTCTTATTCATAGCTTGTTTTATTGTAAGCCCTATCTCTCTAAAACTAGCTATCTATAATATAAATAAAAAGAATCGTTACTGTTTTTCAAAATATATTCTCTTTCAGAAATATTTCTATTAGCTTTAACATGTATGTCACAAAAAATATTATCATATTCGAAATATACCTTACTATTTGTTATGTAGTCTCATCCTATCAATTTAGGTATTGATCATTTTTACGGATATTAGAAAAAATCCTCTTATAGTATTAACTTAAAACTTCCAGTATCAATTCCCTTTCAGTTAATAAAAATCATTCCTCATTTTCTATATATTCTTAAATCAAAATTACTATCTTTCCATGAAATATGAGATTTAGAAAAGTTTTAATTAATTGAAAATTATTCCTGTTAACCTACAATTGTCCAACCTGAACACTATTGGTGCATAAAAAAGACATTTTCTATTACTGAAAATGTCTTTTTATAGTCTAATAAAACAATTTTGGTGTTAAATCTTTATTTTGTAATTGTGTATTTTCACTGTTCATAACACAACTTGTAGAAAATAATATTGGGCTATCACAAACCTCATCATTCATTACATCACGAAATACATTGGTAGCAACACCTGTAAACGTTTGACATAAGTTAGAAATATCGTCATTGAAAAACTGAATGACTTCCGCAGTGAACACCGGAAAGACAACATTCGGTCCGCCAGGGAACTGAGGCTGTACCACAACTTGTTCAAAATAAGGATTGTTTTCTAGTGCTACTTGAAATAAATGAGCTATTTCAAATGCATCTAGTGGACAAGGAAATGGATTTACAATTTCATTCTCATTATTCGTTACAATAACTGTCACACTTACATTCCCAAATTGTACAAAAGATTTTAAAAACGTTGCTAACGCTCTCGCTTTTTCATTACTTAACGCATGCACTAAAATAATATAATTACCACCAACAGGAATAAGTGGCCCAACTGTAACAGTTGGATCAGCACCTATTGAATTTTTTAATTCATTAAAATATGTGATCCACGGTGGCGAAAGCTGAGCTTGTACATTTTCTTCCACTATTTTATACTACCTCCTTATACAATTCTTACTAACATGATATGTAACAAATTAAAAAATGTATTAGTTATATTAACTATTTTCGTATTTATTGATTATATTAATTAAACATTTTATTTCGCATTCTCAATTTCCCTTTTACATCTTTAAGCACTTTTACTACTATGAAATTCTTTATTATAAGCAAATCCACTGAAATTTCATATTATACTAATACGACTCTATATCCATTAAATTATAATACTCAATATTAGGAGCTGATTTCATGGAAAAAAAGCCTATCGTGTTCAAAATCCCACCAAATTCAAAGCTAAAAGTTACATTTTTCGGTCCTTGTAACGAAGTAATTACAAATGTGTCTATTATTAATCAACTATGCACCCCAAAATGTCAAACTATCACGCAATATCCAGACTTTAAGAAATATGTAACTGAAGTACGATCGTTATCCCGTTGTTAGTCCGCATAATGCACGATTTTCACAACTTTGTTACCTAAAATAACTGAGAAAGAAAATGACTGCATTCCTAGACTAAAATTACTCATTTTATGATATTCCATTGATAATTCATTAATTTTTTACACGTTTTTATTAAAAGGACATATATTATCGTATGGAGATTATCCACTCATAAAACCTATCTTTCTTTGGAGCGTACTTATTATGTATGCTCTTTTTTTATGTAACCGTCCCCTTCTAAATTGACCAACAATATATTAAAATTCTTTATGTACTCAAGGAGGTCAAATATGTTCAAGCTGCATCCAATACTACTCATCTTAGGATTGATTTTGTTTTTATATAGTGTAATCGCCTTTATGTTATTCTTTTCAGTGTACTAGCATTCCCTTCACAAATTTATGTTCAATATGTAATTTCTATATAGTAGAGAAAAAACGTAATGATACGATCTTTTATGTATTTCGTCTTTCTTGTTCTATAAAAAAACTAGTAAACTTACTAACACTGAGTTTTCAGAAGCATGTTACTTATTTACATATTATTTTTTTCATTATCTGAATAAGGTTAAAGCCTCTACAAATTAAACTACACTTTACCTGTTTACTTATATATTTTAGAAAAACAATAATAATCCCCCACCATTTGGTAAGGGGATTAACTAAACCTACTAAAAAACATTTAATGATCTGTTTTATTTAATTGGAGAAGGAAATCTTGCCGCTTCAAAGTGAACCGTATTTAAACCATTAACATTTTGTACAATTACGCCCGCAATACTACTTTCTGCAAAAACTTCAACTGAATCTCCTGCTTCTAATTGAAGAATAGTAGTTACTGAAACATCATTATTAAAAAATACTCCTGTTCCAAAGAAATCATTATCTATCGCTATTGCTGGATTTCCATTTACACGAATTTCTACTCTAGCTCTGTAATTCACATTAAAATCATTTGGAGAAAATGTTATATTTCCTAATACACTATATACTCCTCTAGTTTTCGGAGTGAAAATGGATGTTACTGGATTATATTCATTCGCTAGATCAAATTGTTCATTTTGAAATAATACTTTAACAGGAGTATTTGCTAGAACAGGTTGATTAACTGTATTCACAGCTCTAAATGCCGATGCCCTTACAAGCTCCTCTTTCTTATCATCACAACACTTCACCTTTACATACTTCCTATCACATTTACTACTTTTTCTATAACAATCATGACTTTCCTTTTTGTAATCTTTACAATACTTACAGTAATAATAAGACATAGTTAGTCCCCCTTTACACTTATTTTTATATAGTATGCTATATAGATTAGAATAGCTTGGACGACCTGTTACTATTTTTAATAGAGTAAAAAACCCTCACCATTTCGGTGAGGGTTTACCTTTAAGCTTCTGTAAACTCAATGTTTAATGACTTTATTTAATCGGAGAAGGAAATCTTGCTGCTTCAAAATGTGCACCATCTTCTAAAGGACTTAAAACTCCATCTATACTACTTTGTGCATAAACCTCAACTTCATCCCCTGCATTCAATTGAACAATCGTCGAAACACTTACTACATTTCCAAAACTTATTGGACCAAAAAAGTCATTATCTATAGCTATCGCTGCGTTTCCATTCACACGAATTTCTACACGCGCTCTATAATTTAAAGTTGGATCGTTTGGAAAGAAACCAATCGTTCCAATAATAGAATATACTCCTTTAGTCTTCGGCATAAAAATAGATGTTGCTGGATTATACTCATTCGCTAAATCAAATTGTTCATTTTGAAATAACACTTTCACAAAAGTATTAGCAGGAACATTTTGATTCACAGTATTTCTAGCTCTAAATGCCGATGCTCTAACAAGATTGTCCTTGTTATCATGGCACTTACTAGTGTTCTTACAACAATCATGGTGCTTCTTTTTATACTCCTTACAATACTTACAGTAGTAATAACAAGACATACTAATTCCCCTTTCAAACTTATTACTACATATTATGTAAGATTGATTTATAAGGTTTGGACTAGCTATTTTTATTGTTCATAAGGGCGCTATTAACCTGCACCCTTATTTATATACACCACATAATTCCTTACTAGTTATAAGTTGTATACAGTTCCATATGGAATAGTAAGAAAAGAACTTCCATACGGTGTAACATGATGTACTGGGTAAAAATACTCTACGGATGAGTAATATGGTTGTACTCCTTGCTGCTGCATTTGCATTTGTTGTTGCATTTGTAATGCTTGTTGAATAGCTTGGACTGTACTTTGTGCTCCACTATACGTTATAGACGTACCATACGCTGGTCGCATGCCAGCTTGAGAATTAAAATATGAATAAAACATGATTTTCAACTCACTTCCGTATAAGTTATTACAAAATATGTTATGATTCTATATTTCAGTGAGTGCAAAAGCTAATCCACTAGCTCTTATTAAGGTTAAACATTTTCAATATAAATATCATTCTCTAAATAAAAGCACACTCAACGGATGCTTTTTGTTTCTCGCTAAATTTTCCTACTGCCATAATTCATTAGCAATAATTTAGTTGTCCACGAATTTCACCATTAGGATGTTGTACTGTATGAACATTAATATATATGTTTCCAGATATAATCTCATTTATAAGAGTGCCTAATGTTTGACCCACTAGCGGTCCGACCAAATCTTCTTGAGTAATCATTCCCGTAAAAGTTGCACACTCTATTGAAATTGGATTTGTTATCGGTCCAAATAAAAAAGCTACAACAGGACCGTTCTTTCCTTTTAATCCAAGATGCAGATGTGCAGCTACTACATCCTCTATATCGAATAAATCCAACTTAAATTTTAGGCTAAGCTCGTCCCGGCTTAATTTAAAGAAACCTTCTCCTCGAGCATCTGTTTCTACTGGTGGAACTTCATTTCTACCACGCAACTTTGCAAAGAACATATCTATCACTCCTATAATTTTTATACTTCTAATATATTCTGGCCCTTCTTATAAAGTGACAAAAAAGCAGCTGTTAGGTCAATTTTAATTTATTAAATATAATAGTTTAATTTATTAATTATATTGAATTCATACATTTAACTATTACACTTTTTAAGTTTAATCCATATACTATATTAGATTACTAGAAAGGAGGCGTAAGCATGGAAAGTTGTGTTTTGTTCGTTAATGGACAACCTCTTTTAGTGATTTCAGTTGCTGGAATCGAAATTGCTAGATTAGAACTTTCTCTTCAAGTAGCATTGACTCTAATAGCATTAGGAATTCCAATTTGCGCATAATAGTTAGATAATTATAAAAAAGAGGGTTTAAACTCTCTTTTTTATTTATTCCTTAACAATAAAAAAAGACACCACTTGGATAATGGCATCTATCGAAATATTCGTCATAAGTTTCATTACTACTAAACTAACAATCCTACTAATTCACGTGTAATTCCTGAGAACGAATAGCCATATGCAAAACCTACAATACGAACTCCTGTATTCCATTTTCAATAAGTATATGTTATTTTTCTAAAAAGCAGTTTCTATTACCAGTTTTCATGAAAACTTTTCGCTTTTGCTAACCGCTCTTTTTTATTAAACTAATAATACTCCTTGAACCCTTTTTACTTACTGCATCATATAATTTTAAACTTAGCATTCAATAAAAAAATTTCCTACTATCAAATATGCGCAATATGTGAGGCTCTTTTACAACTAGTCTATTTATCGCTCCCTTCTAACTCCTCACTTTCTTCACGTATTTGTCCAATTAATGAAAATATAGAACCTACGGCTTGAATCCAACTTCCTATGGTATCTATTGACTGGCCTTCTTTCTTTTTATCCGGTTGACTATTTGCTTGATTGTCTAAAATTTCCCCTGTATCATTTACTAGATTTTCTTTACTATCCTGCCGATCTCCTCTAATACTTTTTAGCTCATATATTCCTCCAATCGCTTGCAAGGAATTTCCTATAGCTTGCAATAAGTTTCCTACAACATTAAAAGACTCATCCTTATCTGAAGTATCTTCAAATTCATCTGCTAATGCTGTAAGTCCTCCTAAAGCCTGCGCCCAATTTCCAGAAATAACTAATTTAACTTTTGTTTCATCTTTAAAATCAATAACTAACCCTGATATTACAGTTACATTACCAATTGATTGGATTTCATTCCCAATTTTTTCAAGAGAAATTCCCCCTTGACCATCAGCCTCTAAAGCGTTACCAACTGCTTGCAATGTGTTTCCATATATATTCAGATTCTCCCTTACATTACTGCTTATAAAATAGAACGGTGTACTTCCAATAGCGGAAGTTATTGTACCTATAGCTGCTATCAATGCACCAAATATTTCTTTTAATTGGTTCTCCATTTATAACCTATCCCAACATTAAATAATTACTTTTATCCTATTTAATCACACAGCTCTCTGTTAGAAATTCAAACTGTCCCTTAACCTGTTCCTTCTTTATTATATTGTCTTATAAAAATAAACATCCTTAAAAATAACACCTATATATTGATCGTTTCTCTACATTGTTTTGTATAATACATATTACTAACACCGCTTTTTTTATGTTCCTATCTTTAAATGTATTAAACCACTCACTAGTCATTATTCTCTTCACATAAATTGCTCATTTTATGATTCGAAAAAATAAATAAATTTCCATTAAACTTTTTAACCTTTATTATATTTCCTATTAATAACCAAGCGTTGATATATATCCAATTAGAACCTCCCAATTTTCTTGAAAATTTTTTAAAAACTCAGAAGCGATAATAATTTATCTATATCACGATCTAAGCTAATCTTCCTAGCCATACATATTCTTCGCCTTCGAATCATGTCTCTATAAAATAAAAAAACAGCTATTAAACTGCTTTAAATTCATTTTATCCCCAAAAGAAATGATATATATATTCTCCCGTTACACTTTAATTGATTCCAACAATTCTAGCAAATCTCATCAAGTCCGCTCCCTGAAGAAAATACATTGTGAGCGTAACTGGCACTTGTGACCACATAAATTGATAAAACTCCTCGACTCTCCGATTTGTCGAAACAATTAAATCATTTACAGGTCCTTGATTCCATATTGAAGTTCTAACTGAAGTAAACGGAAGATCTTTCCCATTAACCACTATTCTGGCCATACTTTGAGTTATGTCCACACCAATTCCCTCCATCGTTATAAAGATCGGACCTGTTTCTACAGTCATATTTTATAAATATTCTTGGCTGTTATAAATGATTAAGGCAAATCCCTAATAAAATTTTTTATTAATTACTTTCCATTACATTTATATAAATTCTAGCCTTATACAGTTTTTATAATAAAATATGAAATATTCATGTGTTATCTTCAGTACGTTCTTTTCTTTTTATAATTTCGTGTGAGATATACCATGACTTGAAGCCCTAGCCTCCTAATCCTAGGGCTTCTCCATTGAAATAACGATTTTAATAAAACTTTTCACCTTTTAACTGGACAAGCATATATTATTGTATGGAGGCATCCACTCATAGAAATCTATCTTTCTTGTGAAAGAGCATGCTTATATGCATGTTCTTTTTCGATATTATGAAATAAAGACTTCACATACATTAGAGAAATACATACAATACTTATGATCATCTCATTATGAATCATTTAGTATCATTTTCCATACATTCCTTGGTCATGGAACGCCTTTCTCCCAAGGCGTTCTTTAATTTCCAGATAAGGGGTTTGTTAAAGAATTGAATAAAGTGAAACTCTAATCAATGGGGGGGTTCATCCCCCACTGATTATTAGCCCTCACCAATCGGGCTTTTACGGGCAGCCCGACCCCCACCTAACTTCTTTGCTTCTGCTGAATTTTAAGGTGGGGTCTTACTGCTCACAAATAGCGGGCTAAAATCTTTAAATCCACTGAAACCATGTTCCTTTGTCTCTCTGATTCCATCAATTATAGAAAATAGCTAAACCAATTAACGCCTTTGTTCACTGTAGTAATTTTCTTGTATAATAAAAGTTAATTAATCTAGAAGGGACTGAATTATGCGCAGATATCAATATTTTTAAACTACCTATTCTTACAACATAACGGAGGTAAAAGTATTGATTACTGAACTACACACACAACGATTATATTTAAGGCAAATGAAAGCATCTGATTCATTAAGTATGTTTAAAATATGGTCTGATCCTGATATTACTAAATTCATGAATATAAGTAATTTCACCGATGAAAGCCAGGCAAAAGATATGATTCAATTTCTTAACGAACTCGCTCAAAATAATAAAGCTATACGTTTTACTATTATTGAAAAAGAATCTAATCACATTATCGGTTCATGTGGCTATAATTCCTTAGATTTTGAAAACTCAAAGACTGAGATTGGTTATGATATTTCAAAAAAATTTTGGGGTAAAGGATATGCCCCTGAAGCAATATCCTCTTTATTAGATTATGCTTTTACACATTTAAAACTATATCGTGTTGAAGCAAAAGTTGAACCTACAAATGTAAATTCCATAAAGGTATTAGAAAAATTAAACTTTACTTTTGAAGGGACTCTGAGAAAGAGCGAAAAATCAGCTGGAAAGCTTATCGATTTAAATATCTATTCGAAATTAATAAGCGATTAATTTTAGTCACTCTGCCCACACTCAATCAAAGTGTGGGCTTCTTTAATTGCTGTATAAAATTCAGAAGTTTGACACAACCCTGGAAAAAGCTTATAAAGAAAAGTGAGGTTCCGTTATTTTCACACTTAGAAGTGCAGTCATGTTATATACAATTTAAAATACAGTTTTATAAGTGTGAACGAACTACAAAACTAAAAAACAAATAATAAGTTTGCAACATGTTTGCAAATACGAATTTTGCATATAAATTCGTGTAATATTGAAAGGAGTTTTACTTATGAAAGAAATTAAAACAGAACAAGAATTCAAAGACATCATCGCAAGCGAGGAGCCTGTAGTTGTTAAGTTCTTTACTACATGGTGCCCAGATTGCGTACGTATGGACAACTTTATCGGAGATGTAATGGAAGAGTTCAATAAATTTGAATGGTATTCTATTAATAAAGATGAGTTTCCAAGTATCGCTGAAGAGTATCAAGTAATGGGTATTCCAAGTTTACTTGTATACCAAAATGGTGAGAAGCTAGGCCACTTACATAGTGCTAATGCAAAAACTGAAGAGCAAGTTACTGAGTTTTTAGAAGCATACTAAAATAAAAGCCCTCTGGAAAATATTTTTCAGAGGGCTTTCATCTGTTTTCACAATTATCTTTTGATGTTTTTCATCGTTTAATGAATTACACCCTGTCATTATAAGAATAGTACATATTAAGAAAAGTATTCGCTTCTTCATCCATCTACCCTCCTATCTCTTTAGTAAATAAACTCTAATTAGGTTCACACCCTGACTTTGTACTTTTCAACATATTTTTCCTTCACGAAACTTTGTTATCCCCTTCTTAAAAAGCTATAAAACGTCAACAATGTTTGTATAGACCCACACGACTTTCGTTTGATACTCTATTTATAGAAAGAAATTCCTTTAAAGAAAGGTGAGTGATTAAAATGGATACTCTTTCTCATAAAGAAGCTGATAAAGGTGCTATTGTCAGCATTATGGCCTACATATTTTTATCCTCTATGAAAATCATCATCAGTTATATTACCCTCTCTAGCGCATTACGTGCTGACGGTTTAAATAACTTAACGGATATCGGTGCTTCTTTAGCGATATTAATTGGTCTAAAAATATCTCGTAAACCTCGTGACCCAGATCATCCGTATGGGCATTCACGGGCCGAACAAATCGCATCACTTGTTGCGTCCTTCATTATGGCAACAGTCGGATTAGAAGTTGTTATTAGTGCCATTCAATCTTTCTTAAATCCGAAACAAGCAGCACCTAATGTACTCGCTGCATGGGTTGCTTTATTTTCTGCTGTCGTTATGTACTGCGTGTATTTGTATACGAAAAAAATTGCAGCACGAACAAAAAGTAAATCACTAGAAGCTGCTGCAAAAGATAATTTATCAGATGCACTCGTAAGTATCGGTACTGTAGTAGGTATTGTCGGTTCTCAGTTCCAAATGCCTATTTTAGACCCTATTGCCGCTTTAATTGTTGGTCTTATTATTTGTAAAACTGCATGGGAGATTTTCGTAGAATCTTCTCATATGCTAACAGATGGAATTGATCCTGATAAAATGGAGGAATACGCTGATGCTATTGAGCATATTGGCGGTGTGGAAAACATTGTAGATATTCGAGCACGTATGTACGGGAATCAAACGTACGTTGATATTACAATTGAAGTAGATGCTCGTATGGATGTTGGAGAAAGTCACTGTATTACCGACAACATCGAAGCTATGCTTCGCAAAAAGTTTGGAATTTACCATGCACACATTCATGTTGAGCCAATGAAAAAAGAACCTATTATGACATAGGTTCTTTTTTTATGAACGTTTTATGGAATATAACACATAAAACGAGCCAGCTACCGCCAGCTGCCCATCCTGCTAATATGTCAGATGGATAGTGCACGCCAAGATATATTCGGCTAACTGAAATAGATAATACAACAAAGCTTGCTATAAGAATAATTAGCAATTTTTTATGCAACGAAATACGATCTTCAGTAATTGTGACGTATGCAATAAATCCTAAAAAAGCCGTAGCATTCATCGTATGACCGCTCGGAAAACTATATCCAGTTGCAGTAACAAGCTGCGTAACATCAGGTCTTGCTCGTTCGTACCATAGTTTAAGCAGACTGTTTAAATAACGAGATCCGTAGTAATTAATTGTTAGAAGCAATGCACTAAGCAACTTTTTTCTAACGAGAAAATACATTACAAGAATAATGAGTAATGGGAAAAATATCCTTTTGGAACCGATAAAAGACACCCAAGTAAAATAGGTCGTCAAATAATCGTTTCGAAAGCTTTGAATAAAATGTGCGACTATATTGTCAAAATTCTCAATACAAGCGGTATGATACGAAAGTGATAATACGACAAAACAAATGAGTAACGTAAAACTTAGCAAGTATAAATGTCGATATCGTTTCACATACATAACCTCACTATGCAAAAAAATGGAGCGGTTGTTTTAGTTTTCCTCTCCATTTCTTTTTTATGCATAGTTTATTAAAAAATATAATTATTAATTTTTTGCTTCATCTCAGGGATATCTTCTCTTGTTACGGTAAAACGAATCACCTTCTCATCAAGATCAAGCGCCTCAGCGAATAATCCAGCTAAACCACGAGATTTTCTATCTACTTCCATAATAATTTCTAGTCGATCGTATGCACGTGGCAAGATTAATAATTCTAATTCATCTAATTTCCCATAATACTCTCCAGAAACTGGAATAAACTCAAATTCTTGTGCGAATGGAACTTGCTTACGTAATCGATGCGGTAATTCTTCACATTCTATATGACGTGCTTTAAACCCTAATTCATTTACACTATCTAAAACACTACTTAATAATGCATTGGGTAACACTTGAACGTAGTCGCGGTCACTTGGGTCTATACTACGTTTAATATCAAGACCTGTATGAATCCAAACCGTTTTCATACCAAGTGTAAGTGGTGCTTCAATTGGCATTGGAAAAGAAAATGGAATTTCAACTTTTTCATTCGGTTCTATAGAAAATGGTTCTGTTAAGCGTACTCGCTCTAAATCATACGTTGCTGTTACTTTTTTATCATCCACTTCTCGTACATACGACGTCGATAATGTTAAGTAAATGCTTTCAATTTGCTGGCTAACTGAACCTCCAGTTATATGAACCTTTCCAACTATTTCTTCCCCAACAATATACTCATCTTTTTCAAGAACAGTATCTACCTTTGCACTTCCAATACCAACGCTTGCTAAAAACTTTTGAAACATGGAGTCTCCATCCTTTCTAAAGCAGAAGCTACATCTTGTTTTAAATCTTGTACATTCTCATAGTACGGCGTTTTTATTTGTAACATTCGCATAAGCATTTCGCGATTATAATTTTCCAAAGTTAATTCTTCGTACCATGGTTTTTCCTGTTTTTCATTAGATTCATATCCTGCATATAATAAAAATAACGAGAAATGACCGAGTGCATAAAAGTCGCTACGAAAGTGGACTTCTCGCATCAAAGCTTGTTCACCTTCGTAAGTTGTAGCTCTCTCATCACCCTCACCTTTCCATTTAGCCAATCCAAAATCAATAATACTAATTTGATTTTCTTTCATTAATATGTTTGGAATGCGTAAATCTCGGTGAATAATGCCTTCACTATGAAACACCGATACAATTTCTAATATTTCATATAAAATCTCAAAAACTTCACGTTCTGTATATACATACCCATCTATGAAAATATAATCTTCAAAATTTTTACCAGGCATGTACTCCATCACAAAGAAGCTCTTTTTCTCCCATATGAAATGATCATACAGACTAGGAATTGCATGATGATTTAATGTTTGTAAAATCATTTTCTCTTGTTCAAATGATTTTCTACCAGACTCATATCTTTGTTTACTTTGTCTTAATTGTTTTAAGACTTTATATCTATTTACTTGTAAATCATTAACGACATATGTGACCCCATAACTGCCCATTCCAATTACTGATTCAATTTTATAACGTTCTGCAACAATTGTATTTTTCCGCAGTGGTCTATCAAATAATGCTAGTACACGACGCCATTTCATCAGCTACTTGAAAAGAAGCTACGGCTTTTACGTTTTCTTTTATAATGTTGATGTCCATAACCAGATGAACGTCGTTTATAATCGCTACTTGAATACGAGCGCCCTCTACGACGATAATCACTACTTGAATACGAACGATATTTTTTCTTTCCTAATAAAGAATCAATAATTTTTTTGAACATCCCTTCACCTCTTGAGTAAAATTTCATTTTAATTATACCAATAATTATTGACTATATTTGTGACAGGTTTGTAAAGAGTAAAAAAACGACGAGTTATGCCCGTCGTTACTTTCATTCATCCTCTTCATCAAAAACTTCATCAATCATGCATTTCTCTAATAAATACTCAAATGTAATATCTGCGAGATCTTCAATTTCTTCTCGTTTCGGGACGTACCCTCTTTCAATTAGTTGCTCATAAAAAAACTCCGCAATCTCTTCCGTATCAATCACGACTTCAATTTCCTTCATGAGCATCACTCCTTTATTTCTGTTTTATGAAAAAATCTCAAAATTATGTATATGAGATTAGAAAAATAGATTTTATTTTTTTATAGGTCATAAGCTTTGGACGAGATGCATACGATTGTAGTACAAGCTATTCAAAGGGGGAAATAATAATGGAAAATCAATATGAAGTAGGACAAACAAAAGAAGAGTTCATGCATGAAGATCAATGGGCAGACTCTCTTATAAAGTGGCTTTTTATTTTTTTAATAATTGTAGGCATACCTTATACTGCATATGTTGTTGTTCAATTTATTCTCTCTTTCTAGTTAACTATTTTTTCTCTGTCAATTTAACTAAATAATTATGAACAACATCCATTACAATTTTATATTCTTCATCTTTAAATGTATCGAACAATAATTGATAATCGTTATAAATATCAAGTAATCCATCAATGATTTCTTGACGATTCGTCTTAACACTCACTTTTTTCGAGTTGTTAATTGACTTTAACTTACCTAAATCTAATTTATTCATACCTGCTTTATCTTGTTTCAGTTTCTTCAAAATTGCATTTGCCGTTTGAGCATTGGCAAGTAACGTTAAATCTGACTCATCCGCTTCTAACCATTCACCATCCGTAATCCGTGACAATTCATAAATTGTATCTTCCCATGCGTCATTCTTATATCTCCATACTTCTGTACGAAAACCAACAATACGGAAAACATCTTTATCATATCCAGTTACTTGCACAAGATCACCAAACGTGAAATTATAATTTAATTCAATCCACTCCGTATCGCCCTTTTTCATATCTTGCTCTGTAACGTGCTGCAGCGTTTGCTCTACGTAAAATCCATCGTGATTATTGACTTCGTATACATAAACTCCATCTAAAACCTTCATATTTGTGATTTTCCCAACGGTTCCATATAGCGTAATCACGACTATGTCCCCTACGTTGTATTTAGGTTGTTTTTTTCTTGCCATCTCTATCTCTCCTTTTTTTGACGTCGTGATTTTGATATCAGTATATGCAACCTACATAAAAACGCTTATCACAGAAGCTTATATTCATAAATTTTTTCAATAAAAATTATAATCTTATAAAATTTACGTTACACTCAAAAAAAAGCTAGTAACTAGACTAGCTTCAAATCAACAAATTTCATATAAAAAAACATACAGAATACTTCACTTTAAACAAAGTAATGTATTCTGTATGTTTTCAAATAGTTTTTATCTATCTTGTATGTATAAATCCCAGGCTTCATCAAATATAGACATACTTTCTAGCATTCCGCTCAACTCTAAGTATGAACTAATTTCATCATAGTCTTCAGATTGCTTCGGAAAACTTAAATCATCATACATCGCCTCTGCTAAATCTGAAATTTCATTTCTAAATAAAGCTGCACGATGCTTCATCATATAATGGTAAAATGTCTTTTTCAAAAATATTCCCTACCTTTCTAACTTGGGTACATTATACAAGGCAAAAAAGAAAAAAACCAGCATAAAAGCTGGTTAAAAGTCGAAGTAATTTCTTTTTAATAGACGTGGTCTTCCCATTAATTCTTCATATGTTAGTTGTTTTGGTAAATCTTTCGTATAAATTAAAAATAACTGATCTTCAATTTCTTTTACTGTATGGTCTGATTGATAGTCCATCCCGCACGAGGAACAAGAAATACATGGTGTCTTTTGGATTTCAATGGCTTTCGTACCATCTGGTAATTCCCAATATACAGTATTCAAGCTTTCTTTCGCTTCTGTACTGTCACACCACATACAATTCATACTGCATCACCCTCAGTTTTTTTGTCGTTTTCTTCTAATTTAGCCATTTGTGCTTGATATTTTTTATCTTTTAATTGATCACGCTTATCACGTTTATCTTTTAAAGATGCATGAGTATCATTATCTTCGTAGTCTTTACGACGGTTCATACGCTGTAAGTCGTCTGGAACGAGGTTAAATTTCTTATCGCTCATAAGACCTGCGATACCAACATCTGAACGTTTTTCTTCGTAGTTCGGATAAATCTCTTTAAAGTATCCTTCCGCTCTTCCTGGAATATAGCTCTCTGGCTCTGGATACGTCGTAATAACACCTTCAAAGTTACGAAGTACAACTTTATCTGCACTTTGTGAGATTAAATAGTTTGGTTGAAGTGCAATTTTACCGCCTCCACCTGGCGCATCAACAACGAATGTCGGAACTGCATAACCAGATGTGTGTCCACGTAAACCTTCAATAATTTCAAGACCTTTAGATACTGGTGCACGGAAGTGACCGATACCTTCAGATAAGTCACATTGATAAATGTAGTATGGACGTACACGGATTTTTACTAAGTCATGCATAAGTTTTTTCATAATTGGAACGCTGTCGTTAATACCAGCTAAAATTACTGCTTGGTTTCCGACTGGAACACCAGCATTCGCTAACATTTCACATGCCTTTTTCGATTCTTCAGTAATTTCAATAGATGTATTGAAATGTGTATTTAACCATACTGGATGGTATTTTTTAATAATGTTACATAAATTTTCTGTAATACGTTGTGGGAATACTACTGGTGCTCTCGTTCCGATACGAATAATCTCAACATGCGGAATCTCTCGTAAATTTTTCAATACATATTCTAAAATTTTATCGTTAATTAGAAGTCCATCACCACCGGAGATTAATACATCTCGTACTTGTGGTGTTTCACTAATATAAGCAATCGCATCATCTAATTGTTTCTTCGGTACACCCATTCCAATTTGTCCACTAAAACGACGGCGTGTACAGTAACGACAATACATAGAACATTGATTTGTTACTAAGAATAGTACACGGTCCGGATAACGATGTGTTAGCCCTGGAACTGGTGAATCTTCATCTTCGTGAAGCGGATCTTCTAAATCATATTTTGTTTTATATAACTCTTCCGAAATCGGTACTGATTGCATCCGAATCGGACAGCGTGGATCATCAGGATTCATTAGCCAAGCATAGTACGGTGTAATGTTTAACGGGATCGTTTTCGTTGAAATTTTAACGCCCTCTTCTTCTTCAGGTGTTAAGTTAATTACTTTTCTTAAGTCATCTAACGTTTTGATCGTATTCGTTAATTGCCAAACCCAATCATTCCATTGCTCTTCAGTAACATCTTTCCATAATTCGATATCCTTCCAGTGACGATTTGGTTTGTATACATCATGTAACATTGCTATTCCCCCTTTTTATACGCTCACCCTTTATATAAGCAATAGTTATGCCAACTTTACATTGTTGATAAGTAAATGTGCGGAGAACCCTATTATATAAGCGAAAAAATATTTTTAAGCGTTGTATGAAATCAATACTTAACATTATATTCATTACTTTATATATATGTAAACGCTCTTTTATTCGTGCAAACACACAAAAACCGCCGATTATTCGGCGGTTTTGTCGTACTTGCTCAGTTTATATTGAAGCGTTTGACGAGGGATACCTAACATTTTTGCGGCTTGTAATATATTCCCTTCCGTTTCAATCAACGCTTGATCTATTAATTCTTTTTCTGTTTGATGAAGTGCTTCTCTAAGTGGCATTATACCCTTCTTCTTCGAAAACTTCTCTTTCCGAAATGTACGTGGTAAACAATTGGCTGTTAATGTATTCCCTTCTGCAATAATAACAGCATGTTCAATCGTATGTTTTAACTCCCGGACATTTCCAGGCCACTGATAAGCTTGCAGTCTATCTTTCGCTTCCTCATCAATTTGAAGTACACCTTTTTTATAACTTTTATTATATTCTTCCAAAAAATAAGATGCTAATAATAGTACATCCTCAGTTCTTTCACGAAGTGGTGGGATATATAATGAAAATACGTTTAAGCGATAATATAAATCAGTGCGAATTTTATTCTCTCGTAAACATATTTCTGGAGGCTGGTTCATTGCGGTAATAACGCGAACATCTACTTTTCTCGTCTTATTATCACCAATTCTTCTAATGACTCCATCTTCTAACACTCGTAACATTTTTGCCTGCAAATCAAGAGGCATTGAATTCAGTTCATCTAAAAATAATGTACCACCATCAACAAGTTCAAATAGCCCAGCTCTTTCAATCGCTCCTGTATAGCTTCCTTTTGTCGTTCCAAACAATAAACTTTCTAATAACGACTCTGGTAAAGCTGCACAGTTTTGTGCAATAAATGGCTTGTTTTTTCTTTTAGAAGCTTCATGAATTGCTTGTACGAACAGTTCTTTTCCTGTTCCTGTTTCACCATATATTAAAACATTTGCGTCTGTTGGTGCTACTTTTTGTGCTAGCTCTTTCGTCTGTTTAAACCGCGTATCATTTGTCACTATCGTCTCAAATGCAGCATGCTTTTTAATCAATTTTTTTCTAGATGACCGTTTTATTTTCGACTGTAAATCAACAATTGTGTCAGTAAGTTTTTGAATTGTAGAGTAATCCTTTGCAATTTCAACAGCCCCGGCAATATTCCCATCTATAAAAATAGGTAACGTCGTATTTACTGTACAAACATCTTCACCATTTAAATTTTGATAATGCTGTACTTGATGTACGATAGGTTTTTTTGTATCTAATACTTTCATCAATGTACTCGTTTCCCTTGATAAAGACGGGAACACTTCTAACAAATGCTTCCCTAACACTTTTTCAATCTTGGATCCATCGTGTTTTGCAGCTACAGAGTTATAAAATATTGTAATTCCATTTTCATCTACAGCGTGTATAGCCTCATCAATACTGCCCAAAATCGCTTCAATGACTTCTTGTGTCGAAACTGCTAGCAATGTCATCCCCCCTTTTGCCGAAAATCCAGCAATTACATGCCGAATTTTCGGCATACCTATGTGCGATTGTAAGCATGACGATTCCGTTCTATAATTTTGATCAATTTTATATTTTAATTAGTACGGCTTGTTCGAACACCCAGCTCCACCTAACTATTTTGCTTTACAGCCGAATTTTGAGGTGGAATTTTTACTGCTTTCGAATAGCTAGATAAATCTTTCACCCATATATTCATATCTTCCAACTTATCGAAAATGTAGCAATTATTCGCCAGTCTTCCTGTATACGTATAGCCTAATTGATGAAATGCAGCATTCATTCCGAAAGAAAGCGATCGAGCAATTGTATAGGAACAGAAAATAGATTTTTCTCGGAGCTCTTCCTCTAATTTAATTAGTAAACTTTTCATAAATCCATGTTTACGATATTCAGGTAAAGTAGCACAATTTGTTAATTCTGCATTCCCTTCTTTTATATTCATTTCTGCAGATGCTGTACTAATAATTTCCCCCTCAAATTCATACACGTAGTAAATTGTATCGTCTTCTTTCATCGTCTGTAATACATAACTCGCTTCATTTAAAGGTGTCGGATACACTTCAAATACTTTTCCGAATACAGTTGCTAATTCTTCTGCATCTTCTTCAGTCGCTTTTCTCAGCAGAAATTTCTCTGGAACTACTTTTTCTTTTATTTCTTTTCCTTTTACACCGCTTAATATAGTATCTTCCTCAGTCCAATGCATACTATTTCGTCTTTCATCATTATTATATTTCACAAAAAAGTATGCATCGTGTCCTTGAAAATAATGAGGTATCGTTGCTTCCAACAAAAAACCGAAAGAGAGCCATGTTGAAACATGCTCTCCCTTTCCTTTAATAATACATTTAGTGAAAGAATGTTTCTCTGCTAGTTCGTCAATTGTCTGTATAATACTTTCAACATTTCCTGTATAGTGGTCTACTCGGATACGTTTATTAAAATAATCTAAAACGCCTTCTACTGTATAACAATTCGTCTGTTCTCTAAAAGATTCATAGTATTTCATTTTTTCACCTCACACCAATCTAGTAATGTACATGCAATAATTTTTGCGGCAGCTATCATTTTATCAACTTCTATATACTCGTTTGGATAGTGTGCTACTTTTGTCTCTCCTGGACCAAATACTATAGTTGGTACACCTGAGATTTGTGTAAATAAACCTCCATCAGTCCCCCAAGGAGATGCTTCAATAATTGGTTCGTTCCCTTCGATTTCAACAAAGTTATGATGAAGTGCGGTAATAAGTTCATGATTTTCTTCTAATTCACCAGGAACCCATCTCGCTCCAAACCATTCTACTTCTACTGGATTTTCAACAAACCAATTGTCCACATCATTTAATTCAGCAATCCAATTCTCAAATTCTTCTTTTGCCGCCTCTATAGTCTCATTCGGCGCAACACCGCATCTTCCTTCTAAAATTAATTCATCGGGAACAGAACTTGGCCAACTCCCTCCTTCAATTTTCCCAATGTTAATTGGAATTGGAATCGGAATTCCTTTAAATAACGGATCTGTGATTCGACTATTTCTTTTCTCCTCTAGCTTTCTTACATGTTCTATAACAAACATACTTTTTTCAATTGCACTAACCCCTTCATAACGCGTTCCACCGTGTGCTGCTTTCCCTTTTACACGTAGACGAAACCACATGGAACCTTGTTGTTTCGGAAAAAACTTCATATTAGTAGGTTCTGGAATAATGACACCATCTGCCTTATATCCTCGTAATATAGTTGCTAATGTCCCTGCTCCGCCACTTTCCTCTTCTATTACACTTTGAAAATAGATGTCTCCTTTTAATTCAATGCTAGATTCAATAATCGCTTCCATCGCAAGCATGAGTGCGACATTTCCGCCTTTCATATCCGTCGTTCCACGGCCATATATACGATTTCCTATTCTCTCACCACTATAAGGATGATGTTCCCACTGATTCACATCCCCTTCCGGAACTACATCAATATGCCCATTTAATATCATAGATTTCCCGTCGCCACTTCCTTTTAAAGTTGCTACAATATTTGGGCTATCTGAAAAACTTGTACGGGGTGATACAAAATAAGGATGACCTTTCATTTTAGAAAAAGAAGGCTCCCAAATATCGAGGTCTAAACCTAATTCACGTAATTTTTCAATCACAATCGCCTGCGCACCGCTTTCATCACCAGATACGCTCTTTTCTTGAATTAATCGCTTTAAAAATTTTACACTTTCTTCTTCATGACTCTCAATATAATCACAAACTTGCTTTTTTAATTGCTCCACATATTACATCTCCCTTCATTCAATTACTAGTAAGTTAGAACTAATTTGAAAATCAGCTTCTGTATGTCGTTTTACATCTTCTACTGTGTATGGGCTCATTAATTCTTGTAATATAAGTCCACTCGGAGTTACCTCCATGACCGCCATATCAGTAATAATTAAATCTACACATTTCTTTGAAGTTAATGGCAATGTACACTCTGAAACAATTTTTGCATTTCCATACTTATCAACATGATTCATCACAACAACGACCCGCTTCGCTTTTTGTGCTAAATCCATTGCTCCACCAATGCCTGGAACACGTTTTCCAGGTACAATCCAGTTTGCTAAATCACCATTTTCACTTACCTGTAATGAACCAAGAATCGTTATATCTAGCAAACCTTTTCGAATCATACCAAACGCTGTACAGCTATCGAAATAACTCGCTCCTGTTATAAGAGAAGTTGGTAAACCTGCTGCGTTACACAAATTTTCATCTTCATTCCCTTTACTTGGTGTTGGTCCCATTCCGACGATTCCATTTTCCGCATGAAACATAACATTTATATCGTCAGGCAAATGATTTGGTACAAGCGATGGTATGCCAATACCTAAATTTACAATCATGCCATTTTGTATTTCTTTCGCCGCTCGCCTAGCAATCTTATCTCTCACTTCTACGCCCATACCCATTTCCAGTTCACTCCTTCCGACGGTACAATATAATTTACGAAAACACCTGGAACGACGATTTCCTCTGGATCTAAACTTCCTAGCGGGACTATTTCTTCTGCTTCTACAATTGTTATATCCCCAGCCATTGCTACGTGAGGATTCATATTTCGTGCACTTTTGTCAAAAACAAGGTTACCAAACGGATCTGACTTTTTCGCATATACAATTGAAACTTCAGCAGTTAATGCTGTTTCAACTAAATATGTCTTACCATTCATTTCAACTGTTCGTTTTCCCTCTTCCACAATCGTATCAACACCTACATCAACTAAAACACCACCAAGACCAACACCACCAGCACGAATGCGCTCTGCTAATGTTCCCTGCGGAGAAAACTCAATTTGTAATCTTCCCTCGTTTAGTTGCCTTCCTGCATTTGGGTTGGAGCCAATGTGAGAAGTAATTAGTGATTTAACTCTTTCATTTGTAACAAGACGACCGATACCTACATCAGGAAATCCAGTGTCATTTCCAACCAAATTTAAATTTGTAACGCCTTTTTCTAAAATTGCCTGTATTAAAGATGGAGGGGATCCAATCCCTCCAAATCCCCCAAACATTAATGTCATATCATCATGGAACAAAGAAATTACTTCCTCAATTTCTTTTAATTTACCGAATGTATTTGTAATAGTTGTCATGCGATACTATGCCCTCCTTTTTGCATCATCTCTTCCACACTTTTAGAGAAAATTGAAAGTAATTCATCTAACTCGGAATATGTAGTTGTCATTGGCGGTGCTACTAGCAGTGCACTATCTTCTTTTCCTGCTTGCCCTGAAACTGCTTGGTATAAAAGCAGGCCATTTTTAGCTGCAACCGAAATAAGCTCCGACGCTTTTGTAAACGGTTGCAATTCTACTCCAATTAGCAACCCTTTTCCGCGCACATCAGCAATGATTGTCGATTGTTGTTGAACTTTCTGTAAGCCTTTTATTAAATATTCTCCCTTTTCTGCTGTTTTTTCAGGGAGATTATGTTTCTCCATATATTCAATAACAGCTAAAGCCGTTGCTGCAGACAATGGATTTGCACTTAACGTATGACCGCTCATTACTGAACGTGATCCACGTAATATTGGTTCTATAACACGATCACTTACAACTGTCGCTGCCATCGGTGTATATCCCGCTCCTAGCCCTTTACCAAGTGTCATAATATCAGGTTCTACACCCCAATGCTCCATCGCAAACCATGCTCCCGTACGACCAAGCCCAGTCATTACTTCATCCGCAATAAATAAAATATCGTAATGGTTGCAAATATCTTTAATGACTTTATAATAGTCTTTTGGCGGAACAACCGCGCCTCCAGCTGCTCCGATAATCGGCTCAGCAATAAAAGCAGCAATATGCTCTGCACCAATTCTTTCAATTGATCTTTCTAATTCAGTCGCACATGCCAGCTGACAAGTTGGATATACCTTTTGAACAGGACACCTGAAACAATATGGAGCTGGTATAGTCGGATAATCTTCCAAAATAGATACGAAACGTTGTCTACGTAGTGGGTGACCAGACATCGATAACGCACCCATCGTAATACCGTGATAACTCATCCATCTCGATAAAATTTTATGCTTACCTTGAATACCTCGCTCTTGAAAATGCTGAATTGCAATTTTCATAGCTGTTTCATTTGCTTCCGTACCACTATTTACAAAGAAACTCCAGTTCAAATCTCCTACACTTAAATCACTTAACTTCTTCGCTAATTTTTCAGCTGGTTCACTCGTAAACTGTGATCTATAAACAAAAGCAATCTCCTCAGCTTGCTTTTTAATAACGTCTGCAATCTCCTTTACGCCATGCCCAATACCTGCCGTAATTGCTCCTGACGAACCATCAAAATATTTATTACCATTTTGATCATACAAATAAACACCTTTTCCATGTGAAATCATTGGATACGGCTGACCAACAAGTGGTTTAATTAAGTAATCGCGCATAGCGCTCCCCCATTTCTCCAATTTGTATATATATATGAAGAAAATTGACGTTTCTTTCATAAAAAAGAATCCTCTGCAAAAGCAGTGAATTTATCAAAAAACTATTATAAAATATACAAATGAGTGCTTAAAAATACCTATAAAACAGAAAATTCAGAACTTGAAATGAAGACCAACCCTTTTCTATACGCCCAAGTAACCCTCCCTTTTATATGAAATGACTACATCACCAAATGTTTTTATAGCATAATGCCAGCTGCCCTCAAATGCCGACATTCTGTACACTTCGACGGAACTCCCGTTAAACTCCTTCCTATTATCCTACTTTAAATTGCATATTTTAAAACAAATTTCGACAACGCTACACCTTTCTAATCAGTTCAGATTCATATTTAATATGTAAATTTTTCATTTTTAAACTATAAAAAAAGAACCGATTAACCACATTAATCAGTTCGTCATGACGCTCTCTTATGGGTTAATACTGTCAATTGCTAAAATAAATAGAAAAATCAAGTTTACAAATTCATCCTACAGCCTATAACACAAAACCTTTTCATAACTTCATTCACAATTACTATCAGGATATCCCTATCCCGAAGTGGCACCCCTTTCCTCAGATTCAAACTACCTTTCCTTTATAATTTATGTAGGACAATTATCACTTTGTATGTGTATTTGCCTATAATTAAAAAAAACCCTAGTTTTCTAGCGATTGCTGGACATGTATTCAATATGTTATTGGAATGCACTTTCAATTTGGCATTTATTTTACTTTCGTGCAATCATATGTACTGCTTTACTCTGCAAAATACTCGTAAGCACAAGCACCTCTTTATGACAACATATTTGTTGTAAATTTTTAATTTTCCCCTTTATAAAATCATTTTTTCGCATAACCGCTTTCTTGCTTCGCATATAATTTTAATGATGACAAAGGAGGAATGTTCATGTCTCAATCTGAAATTGAAAAATATGGACAAGAAGTTACGCAATACGAACAGCTCGCACGTTACTATCAGTTTCGTAATCCTAAAAAATATATAGAATTATATATGAAATATTGCGATGCACTTTCAAAACTTGTACAGGCGCATGAAACAAGGGATTCACAAGAAGCTACTTTACCGTCACATATAAGAATTTTTCATGCCGATCCAAATATACCGGCGGTTGACATTTTAGTAAACGGACAAAAAGTTATTAAAAATATTTCATTTAAGCAATTCAGCCCTTATTTATCATTAGTACAAGGTAAATACCGTATAGATATTGTCCCTGTCGGAAATGAAACTCCAATCTTTTCAGCATTGGTACCAATAATGGGAAATCATACTTATACTCTTGCTGCAATAAATAGTGATAATCACCTACAATTACAACCTATACTTGATAATACACATTTACCAGCTGGTCAAGCCAAAATACGCTTTGCACATTTCTCTCCAGATACCCCTGTTGTAAATGTCGATTTAAAAGATGGAGATCATTTATTTGAAAATGTAATCTTTAAACAGATAACAGATTTTTTGCAAGTTAGCCCCGGTACAGCGGATATTGAAATTTCACTCGCAGATAATAAAAACGTTTTATTGACTATACCGAAATTCAATGTTGAACCAAATGTTATTTATACAATTTCAATAGTAGGTTATTCAACTAAAGATCCTAAATTAGAAGCCGTTATACTCACAAATTAAAACAGTCTACACCATTCATTTGGTGTAGACTGTTTATTTTTGAAATGCAATTTGAAATTCTGTCCAATCGTTATCTGATCGACACATAATGGACCCATTATGTTTTTCCACAATTTGTTTACATACAAATAAGCCAATACCAGTTCCTAACTTTTTAGTAGTTACAAACGGTTCAAAAATCGTTTCTACATTTTCAGCAGGAATCATTGGTCCATTATTTTTTATCACAATTCGAATAGCTTGATCTTCTTCAAATACATCAATGATAATTTTTCGTTCTTCTTTCATTGATTCAAGAGCATCAATTGAATTCATTAATATGTTTAAAAATACTTGTCTCACTTCACTTCGATAACCAACAAGCGGAATTGGATACGGTAAATTCTTTTCAATTGAAACATTCGCATTGACCAAACTCGGATATAAGAATTGTATAATGTCTTGAAACAAGTCATTAAGCCAAAACCGTTCCGATTCATTCCACATTTCTTTTTTCGATACGAGTAAAAATTGCGAAATACGAAAATTTAATTGATCTAATTCATGCGAAATAATATCTAAATACGATAAACTCGGATGATCTGCCTTTAATAGTTTGACAAATCCCATAATGGAAGTAAGCGGATTACGAAATTCATGTACAAAACTAGCTGACATTTGCCCTAAAATCGTCAGCCTTTCTTTATGTGTTTCATTAATATATTGCTGTTTTTCCTCTAAATTCTTCGATATAATTTCCGAGTATTTTAAAACGGTATAATAAATTAATTTGTCAAAACAAGTATGTATTTTTGCCATAATTGGTTTCAATTCACGAGCGCTAACATCTAATTCACACATCGCTTCGAAAAGTTCATTTCTTCCCACGTTTGCGTTATAAACAAAATCTCCAATATTCGCATCTGCTCCAGCACGTTCAATAGCAATTTTCTCGCATAACGGTTGAAGATAATTTATATCTTTATCTTCCATAGTAAGTTCGATAATCAACTCTAGTAAATCCTCTCCATTTTGAACTACTTCTAGTTTAAATGGATCTTTTTCGGAAATTATCATTTTGTTTTTCCAGTTCTCTACGAATTGGTGCCTATTGTTTTTCAAGTGTGAACAAAATATTTCTTTAATATCCTTATCGATTGGAAAAACCTCCATTCCCTCCATTTCCATACGACGAATACCCTTTATATTTTGAATATTAACACAAAAAAGATGATTCGTTAATAGATTTTTGTCACATTTTGTTAATTTCTGTTGATAAAATTATTTTTTTCTTTCTTATTTAACTAATTGTATGCAAATACCCTTTTTCCTTCACACATTTTCATTATTTCCGTAGTCAACACGACTTTTTTTTGCATCATTTTTAATTCTTGCGTACAATAGAAAATGAAAGGTGTGAAAAATATGGTAAATAAAAATGTGGAAGATTATCTCCAAGAAGGCATTTACGGCCAAAAGCAAAACAAACCAGAAGAACGTAATATGTATTTAACTACATTACGTGAGCGTGTAGAAATCGCTTTAACGATCGGTCAAGTAATGCAAAGTAATGTATACTCTGAAGTGGCGGGTAGCATGCGCTCTTCTCAATCATTACAACTCCTCCTAAATGGTGGCATTGCTTACCCACATTTATCAAAATACATTAAATTAGCAAACGAAAAAAATGTTCCTTTTACAATTGTTCAAAATAAAGATACAAAAACACCAATCGGTTTAGTATTAACTCATGCTACTGCTGTAGATAAAGAACAAATTTATGTAGAAGATACTATTTTCAAACAAGAAATGAAGTAAAAGTTACACTTAATTAAATAGTTACTAGAAGCGTAAAAAACGAGTATGGAATCGTAAACATTTCCTACTCGTTTTTTTAGCGCAAAGTTTAAGTTTTTCTACTTTATTTTTTAATACATACTAATTTCATTTCTGTCATTTCTTCTATTGCATATTTAATTCCTTCGCGCCCCGTGCCACTTTCTTTCACACCACCATAAGGCATATGATCTACTCTGAACGTTGGAATATCATTAATCATGACACCACCAACCTCTAACTCATCGATTGCACGCATTGCTTTAAATAAATTATTTGTAAATACTCCTGCCTGTAAGCCGTAACGCGAATTATTTACTTGCTCAATCGCTTCATCAAATTCTTTAAATGTATTTACTGTCATGAGTGGACCGAATACTTCTTGGCACTGCACAGATACATGATTTGGAACATTTGTTAATACAGTCGGTTCAAAAATTCTTGCATCCCGCTTCTTACCACCGTGTAAAATAGTTGCTCCTTCCTTGATTGCTTCTTGAACCCACATATCAATTCGCTCTACATCTTTTTTTGAAATTAAAGCTGATACATCCGTTTCTTCAAGCAGTGGATCACCAACAACTACTGATTCCATCGCTTTCTTTAGCTTCGAAAGAAATTCATGCATTTTCGTTTCATGTACAAAAACACGTTGTACGGAAATACAAACTTGCCCATTATTAACAAATGCTCCCCATTTTACACGTTCAATGATTTCATCTGTTAACTCTACATCTTCATCAATTATAACAGCAGCATTTGATCCTAGTTCTAACGTAACTCGTTTTAACCCAGCCTTTTGTTTTATTCCGATTCCAACTTTTGGACTTCCGGTAAAAGTAATAGAAGCAACATAATCATTTTTAACGATTGCCTCACCCACCGTGGAGCCAGGACCAGAAATGATATTTAAAGCTCCATTTGGCAATCCTGCCTCTTCAAATAACTCAACTAATGCATAAGATGATAATGGCGTTTGATCAGCTGGCTTTAACACAACTGTATTTCCGGCAGCAATTGCAGGTCCAACTTTATGCGCAACTAAATTTAATGGGAAATTAAATGGTGTAATAGCCCCTATTACACCAATCGGCTTTCGGATTGTATATGCAATACGCCCATCCGCACCAGGTGCGGCGTCTAATGGCAATGTCTCACCATATATACGCTTCGCTTCTTCAGCTGCAAATTTGTATGTTTGAACAGTACGATCCACTTCTCCCCTAGCAGCACGTATTGGTTTTGCAGCTTCTTTTGCAATAATCTCTGCAAATTCTTCTCTTCTTTCATCCATTTTTTGTGCAACCTTCTCTAAAATAATCGCACGATCATATGCGGATAATTTATTCATTTTTGTCATTGCATTTTTTGCAGCAATAACAGCCTCTTTTACATCTTCTTCCGTTCCTTGTGCAATTTCTGCTAATATTTCTTCAGAATATGGTGCGTATAATGGTTTATACGTGTTTACAGATTTCCAATCTCCATTTATATATAAATGCTTTTTCATACTTCTTCTCCTTCCAAATATATGTATACAACAATAATTCACCTAGTGAAAGGTCTGGCTTATGTCATTGTATCATAGCCCCTATCCCTCAAAAAACATTATGCTCAAAAAAACTCTGCTATTTAGCAGAGTTTACGAGCTAATTTGCTCTTGTAATGAAATTTGTTTTTCATCTTCTAAAATAACAATCGATTCTACTATCTTTGTAACTTCCAATCTTTTTATATAGTGTCCATCTAATTCTTTCACACAAAACTTATAATTTTCAATTTCAATGGAATCCTCTTCAGCAATCTCTATATTCTTCGTTAAAATCCAACCACCAATTGTATCAACACCATCATCATCAATCCCTAAACCAAATAACGTATTCACTTCACTAACAAGTACTTTTCCCTCTAGTATCGTCTTCGTTTCACTAACTTGTTGAATTTCTGGCTGCTCATCCGTATCAAACTCATCCTGAATATCTCCAACAATTTCTTCCAGAATATCTTCAACAGTAACAAGTCCAGATGTCCCACCATATTCATCTATCAATATAGCAATATGTGTTCTTTCTTTTTGCATTTTTAAAAACAAATCATGAATTGGGATAGAATCGATAACTAAAATAATTGGTCTCATATATTGCTCTACTGTCTTTTTATTAACAGCTTTATGTTGTACAAACTCAGTAAAAATATCTTTAAAATTCACAAAACCTATTACGTGGTCTTTATCGCCATCAACAACTGGATACCTTGTATATTTTTCACGAGACATTTTTTGCAAAGCTTCTTCAGCAGGCATTTCTTTACTTATAATATTCATTTCGGTTCGAGGTACCATTATTTCTTTTGCAATCCGATCATCAAATTCAAAAATTTTATTTACATATTTATATTCAGATTGATTAATTTCACCATTTTTATAACTCTCTGAAACTAACAACCGTAATTCTTCTTCTGAATGAACCTCATCATGCCCCTTCGGCGGTTTCAACCCTAGCAACTTCGTAATGATTCGAGCTGAACCATTTAATATCCAAATAAATGGGAATGCAATACGATAAAAGAAAATTAACGGCTTAGAAACAAGCAAACTTACTTGTTCAGATTTTTGAATTGCAAATGTTTTTGGGGCCAATTCCCCTATTACAACATGTAAAAAAGTAATTAAAAAAAATACTAAAATTACAGCAAAAATGTCTGCTAGTTGAGTAGAGATATTCCAATTTGCAAAAAGCGTATCAAACATTTGCTTTAACGCAGGTTTACCAAACCACCCAATTCCTAAAGCTGTAACAGTAATTCCTAGCTGACAAGCAGATAAATATTCGTCTAAGTTTGTAATGACTGTTTTGACCGATGTTGCACGATTATTTCCTTCTGCAATTAAATAGTCAATTCGTGAACTTCTCACTTTAACAATTGCAAATTCTGCTGCAACGAAAAATGCCGTTAAGGCAATTAAAACAATCACTATACTTATACTATATATGTCCAAATACTTTTCCTTACTTACATTGTAAGCAAGGAAGCCACCTCCTACTTAATTATATTCAAGTGAAGTAAGCATTCTAATACTCTAACAAAATTCTACATTAGCAACCACCTTTTTATATATTATATGCATACATAAAAAAGATATTTATCATTATGATAATCTAATTCATTTACACTAGTCAAATTATTCTAAATGTTACGATAAAATATTTTTATTTAAACGAACTATTCTTCTCAACTCAATTTCGTGAAAAAACACTTTCTTTGCCGATTCCACACTTCTTTTGTCGCACTAGAAGGGAACTTACTTCATAGCTCGAAATCATTCAACAGGATATATATAGGAGGGATTATTTTGGAATATAAAACACCATTTATCGCAAAAAAATTAGGTGTTAGCCCAAAGGCTGTTGTCCGGATCGCGCAACAATTAAATCTTACGATAGAAAAAAACAAATATGGCCACTTTATTTTCACACAAGATGATGTCGATCAAATGTTAGAACACCATCTATTTCAAATAGAGCAGTCTCAAAATCCTCAACCTACTCAAAAGGCTTCCTCAAATGAGGTTGAAGAATTAAAAATTCAAGTCAATACAATTGTTCAAAACATATCATCGAATGATTTTGAGCAATTAGCTAATCAATTAAACACTATTACAAGAAGGCTCGATCGAATGGAAGAACAAATGCAAGATAAGGCAAATGATGTCGTCACGTACCAACTTTTACAACACCGTCGTGAAATGGAGGAAATGTTAGAGCGAATTCAAAAGTTAGAAGCTGCGCTAACGAAAGAAGAACCCATTTATATTACTCCTGATTCAAAACCAACATACGAACGAGAAAAGAAACCGAAGCGCCGCAAAATGATTTTTAGTATATTTGGATTATAATTTTTAGACCCTTATTAAAATAATAAGGGTCTTTTTTAATGAAGAGTTATATCTTATAAAAATATTATTCTCTTTATTATACATATTCACTTCGTTTTATTTCGTTAACATAATATTTTTACTGTATTCTGCAATTAATGCCTGTGCATGAGCATTCCCTTGAATCACATCACGAAATTCTTTTAAAGAATACAAATGCGTAACCCCTTTTCGAGCATGAATTCTTACTGGTACACCTTGTAAAGTATCATGAAACTGAAATGGATTATCTATCGGTTCAATTGGAAAACCGAGTGTAAGTAAATACATATACATTCTTTTTGTCACTGCTGCAATGTACCATTCAGCTTTTGTTTCTAACGCATGTATAAATAAAATAGCTGTTAACCTTTTGAAATGTCCTCTCCCACGAGATGTTTTCGAAATACTTAACTTGCCTATTTCATACACATTCTTCAAATCTTTTACTAAATCATTTTTAGAAAACGGATAGAAAAACTCAGAATTTGATTGTTCAGGTACCGTATACTTAATACATTCTACTGTACCAATAGGATGTTCATCTTCTATTAATAAAAATCGTGATGGATTTAAATTACGTTCTACAAACATTAAGTTTCTTTCTTCACAAAAATCTCCCCATAGTTGCTCGAACCCAAAATGTTCTTCCTTTGTTTGAACACGCTGGAACATATTTAACCGCCTTTCCCATCGCCGCTCTGTTTTTGATAACGCTTTCACTATCTATCATATAAGAACAAATCTTCGTATGCAACTAAAAATATTTATGACTTATTATATTCTGCAAAGTGAATTAGATTCCAATTTAATCGACTTTTATCCCGCGCTCACATTCCTTTTAATAACACATTCGTATCACTTTTCAAACCTAAATTACATTATGTTTCTTTCCATACAGCATATAATTCTTCTTAATCTAAAAAAATCCTTTATGAAAAAGGATTTCTTTTACTTCTGAATGCTTTTTAACCATTTTTCAAAAATTTGTACCATCCCATGTTTTCCAGCTAATTTCTCTTCCCCTTGTTTCGTCTTATATGGATATAACTGCAAGAAAACACCGCATCCAGACTCAATTTTTTTACTATGCATATGGCTTCCTGGATATACACAAATGACTTCATAAATTGACCTTCGATAATAGACTCGCTTTCCATCCTGTTCTTCTACATACTTTATAGACCAGTACTTATACATTTGCTCAGTTGCTTTTGTATTTCCGACATGCTGAAAAATATTGTACATTGGACTGTATTTCACTTCAATAATAATAGAAGATTTATATACGTAGTTCCCATCTTCTTTTACATAACAGTCTAAGCGAATATCTGGCTTCTTCGTATCCTCACCATTGTAAAAATTACTACCTTTACTTAATGCAATAAGAGGATGTGTTTCAATTAAATCATTAAATGCGGCATGCACCTTTATATCATCTCGTTCTAAAACTACTGTCGTTCCATCTTGTAATCCATCTACATAAAAATGTTCTTGTATTTGTTCACGAATTGAGTTTCTAGCCTCAAAACCAATTTGCTCTAAAATTGAAATAACGATAAAAAAAGCGTAATATTCATACACTAAAAACGTTGGCTTATAAACAAATAATAACGATGGAGATTGATCCGTATATTGCGGGAGTACTTCTAAATGATGTAGTAATTGTTGATGTGGTATCGGTAAATCATGTAAGTTCATGTTACTTGTTTCAGTAACTTCCCTCCAAAACGAAGAGTGCATTAACATTTGAAAGTATTGTACATTTTCATGCACGATATGCGCCAATATTTTATATTCTTGTATTTTCATTGAGCTCTTTCGTAAATCGGCTTCTTTTAGTAAATGTATATTTTTATATTTTTGCTTCTCTCTATCGGTTACCGATCCATTTCGCTCAATTGTTTGTATAATCGTTTTTACGGCTTGAAACTCTTCTGATTTTTTCTTTTTTTCTCTTTCTAAGATTTCAATTGTTTGACGTAAAAAACTTTTAGCTTCAATTAAATAATGATAAAATTGCATCGCTTTATATTTAAGAAATGCATTTTCCTTACTATTTTTTTGTTCTATAAACTTACGATTATAATGTTTGGCATAAGGTTTTCTTTCTGCCACTATAGTTCCTCTTCTTGTTGGCTTTCGCTCTTTTCCTTCCCATTTATATGCATTTATAAATTTTGAACTTGATTCTATTTTCTTAAAGATTTGCTTTATCATTTTCATTTTTTGGGGTAACTTTCTAAGCAACACTAAATAAGAAGAATCCTCAATATCGCTAAGTGCAGAGAAAGTCTTTTTATAATAACCTCTATCCAAAATCAACTCATTTAAAATTGACTTCACATAGTCTTGAATCATTTCAAATTGATCATCAAAAAAGTTTTTCGGTACGATTTGAAAAGCGCCATAATACGTTGTATCTTCTATGCGCACTTCAAAATGGTATAAACCGCAGCGCCATGGATAAAAGAATTCTGTTTTCCCATGTTCATATATTAATACTCTTTGTTTTTTTTCATTTATTTCATATTGAGCCTCTTTTATATTTTTCTGTCCCTCATATACTTTATTCCATATAAAAGTAATATTCATTGGGATTTCATAATTATACTGCAATCTAATTGGTTTTAATTCTTGTACTTTATAAATACATTGAACCAATGCTGTAGTAGATGTACAAAGACGATTTAATAAAATATAATCTCCTTTCCCCTCATTTCCAATGATTAACTTTAATACAAAAGGGAGCGTTTCATTCGTATCAACGATTTTTGTTTCGTAATGCCCTTCATTTTGCATATCCATACAGCTCCAGTTCCCTACGTTTTTCTCGTATATATGCTAAAGAATGTTCAAATGTAGATACTCTGTTTGCAAGTGCAGATTGCAAAAGAGGTACTAAGGTCGCTCCCCTTTTTGCTTCTTCAGAAAGTAAAGACCCAACCATCATTTCGGTCCCTCTGATTTTCGTTAATACACGCTGCTTTATTTGTAAATCAAACCCCTCTTCTCTACTGATCATATAGGTATGGTTATTTTGGAACGGTATGTTTTGCAAATAAGTCGCAATTGCATTTGCACATCGGAAAGAAATTCCCTTAGACGCATCATGTGATGACAATACGACATGCAACTTATCTAATAGCTCTAATTCTTCTTCAGAAAACACTTCAATCATCGCTTTATTTCTCATCCAATTTATCCGAAATTCTCCCGCTGTTACTTTCAAAGGTGGGTGTAATACGACTTTCCCCTGTTCCATGCCCATCTCACAAAACGGAATTTTCTGTAACGTTATTAGGTTCGTTCGGTCTAATAATCGATCGGAGAGCTCTTTCGTTGTTTCATCAAAATTCACAGTACCTACAAATATAATATTTTCTCCAATTTCAATTGTTGATGGAATTGAATTCTCAATGTCCTGAACACCCTCATACAAGTTTAAAATACGATTTTTTGTTTCAAGTTGAAGAACAGAGAGAAATGGAGTAAACCAATGCTCAATATGAGACATGTTCATTTCATCAAAAACGATTATATACAGTTGATTTTGATTTTCTTTCGCCTTCATTAACGTCCTAACTAACTTCGTTTCACTTTCAATAAAAGTACCATTCGGATGAAGGTAACCAAGTAAATCATGTGGTTCTTGATACGATGGCGAAATTGGAATCCAAACCAATTCCTCCCCATACTGTAACCCTAATGCTTCTGCATAAGTTTGCACAAAACGTGATTTCCCAACGCCCGGTATACCACCAAGAATCGTTAACATATTTGTTTTTACACTTATATGGAAATTATAAATATCCGTTTCATCCAAATATAGCCCTTTATTATGCACCATACTTTGTACATACTGTAAAAAGGACGATTCACGCTCATCCCATTCCCATTCCTCTTTTTGCACTTTTATATCCTCTACTTCAACTATCTTACCTTCTTCATGCATTCGTTTTTTTAATTGCTCATACACATGATCACTTACAAAATATAATTGATCTTCTACCGCTATTTCTACATACTTCGTCCAGTCACTGCAGTTTATATATTTACATTCCCGTTTCTGTTCAAAATATGCGATTGAGCTAATTGATGACTTTAAGGATATGTTTCCGTACAGTCTTCCATCATGCCACAATAATTCGGGAGGCTCAAAGTCTTTCGGAAATTTTGGCATAAGAAATGATAAATAACCGTTGCTAAGTTTTCGTTCTAAAGACTCTCTTTTTTTATTATTTGTAACTTTAGGTGCCGGAATCATTTTATAGCTGCTTGCTATTTCTTTCGGTTCTTCTGTACATATTAACTCCACGTATACATTTCCTCTTTCATAATAAAGACGAAACATCACTAATTGCTTTTCTAATTTCCTCTTCTTTAATTCCGAAAAGATTTTTTCATTCTTTTTATTACTACATACCCCTTCAAATACATATGGTTCATTTGCAAATTGTTCCTGTAAAGTGAATGGTATTGGCGATAAGCATTGTACAAAGAAATTCTCTCCACTCTTCTCTTTCTCAGCTTTTGTAAATTTCCCTAAAAATCTCATATAGTACATTCGTTTTATAAAACTTGGCTGAAGAGCTTTATGTAATCTCACCTTAGTCACCTTCTTTTTTCATACTATTCTTAGTGTATGAAAGAAACGAAAAACTAGAAATAAAAAACCTGACGTTATCCGCCAGGTTCAAAATTAAAACGTATATTAATGAGAAGGAAATGCTTTTTTCTCTTGTAAAATTGCATTATGAGCAATTTTCATTTTAGCAAGTACGTAACGTAATCGATCTTCAGCATTTTCATCTTTACTTTTTTGTAATTCCGCCAAATTTTCAACAGAACTTGCTAAATTTTCAATGACTCCTCTCAATTCAGGATGATGATTAAAAAAAGATTCTTGCACTAATACTTTCCTTAACTCACTAGCTAAATCAATTATTCTAGACAACTGTTCTTTTTCTTCCATTCTCATCCCTCCTGAATATCTTATGTAGTAAATATTCTCTAAACAAAGAAAAAAGCCCTTTAAATAAAAAGGACTTTTTACATTTTTATATTTCCAGTTAATAACATATACAGGGATGTGATAGCCGCAACAATAATTGCCCACATCACATATCTCTCTGCACCTGCAAAACAACGGTTCCCTTGTTCTTTTCTTGCAAACGTGTAAACAATAATTCCAATTCCATACACAATTGAAACTAGTAGTAAATTCTTTAAACCAGCTGCATAAAGAAGCCATACAGAGTAAATCGAAGCAATTAAAGCTAACGCTCCATTTTTTAATTTAGCGTCTTTTAGCTCGTTTGTAATGACTAATTTTAATTGGAATAACGCTGATAATAAATATGGTAATAAAATTGATGTTGATGCAATGAAATACATAATTTGATATGTTGATTCTGAAAACAGAACGATGATAAATATAATTTGAGCAACACCATTTGAAATCCATAATGCCATGTGCGGTGTTTGCTTTTTATTTGTTTTCGTAAAGACTTTTGGAAATACGCCATCTTTTCCTGCTACATGAGAAATTTCAGAAACAAGTAAAAACCAGCCAATTAATGTACCGACAAGTGAAGCAACTAACCCGATATTAATCGCACCTGCCCCCCATGGACCAACAACATGCTCTAATACATGTCCCATTGACGGAGTTTCTAACACAGAAAGTTCGCCTCTTGTCATAGCTCCCATTGATAGGACAGAAATTAAAATATAAATGGACATTACTAAAATAAGCCCCATTACTGTTGCCTTACCAACGTCTCGGCTATTTTTCGCTCTTCCAGATAATACAACCGCTCCTTCAACTCCAATGAAAACCCAAAGTGTTACAAGCATTGTATTTTTCACTTGACCAAGTATAGCGGAAACTGAGATTGTTCCTTCCCCCCAAAAATCATGTGTAAATGTGTCCCAGCGAAATGCTGTTACCATTACAGCGATAAATAGTACGATTGGAACTAACTTTCCTATTGTTGCGATAACATTCATAATAGAAGCTTCACGAATTCCAAATAAAATTAGAAAGTGAAGTGTCCATAATAAAAGTGATGCCCCAACGATTGACGCAACATTATTTCCTCCTTTAAAAATTGGGAAGAAATAACCTAATGTACTAAACAGTAACATAATTGTTGCGACATTACCTAAGATTCCTGCTAGCCAATATCCCCAAGCACTATTAAACCCAATATATTCACCGAAACCAGCACGTGCATAACTATAAATTCCACCTTCAAGTTCCGGTTTTTGTCTTGCTAACGTTTGATATACGAGCGCAAGTGGAATCATTCCCATCGCTGTAATACACCAGCCAATTATTATTGCGCCACTGTTTGCTCCTACTGCTAAATCATGCGGTAAACTAAAAACACCGCCACCAACCATCGTTCCAACTACTAATGCGATTAATGGAAAGAATCCTAATTTCTTTTCTATTTGTACCACCCCATCTGTCATTCTAGGTGTTATGTTCGTTCAACTATTAAAGTCACCTTTTTCTCTAATAGACGTTTCTCTTATATTTTTTCAGGAAAACATTACTTATTCTAAAAGAAAATGAACAAAAATGGAATACTTTTTTGAAAAAATGTATAAGTATGCACAAAAAAACCGCTCATTTTGTAATGAACGGTCATTTCAAACATATAAATTTGTATATTTCTTGTAAATTTAACGAAGTAAATTCTCTTTTTGTAAAAATTGTTTTGCGACTTCTTCACTACTTTTACCATTCACATTAACTTCATAATTCATTTTTCGCATTTCTTCATCTGTAATCTTTCCAGATAATTTATTTAATACCTTTTCAAGTTCAGGATATTTCTGTAACGTTTCTTTTCTTAATAATGGTGCTCCTTGATAAGGTGGGAATAACCCTTTATCATCTTTTAGCACTTTTAGTCCGTATTGCTCCAATTCACTATCTGTTGAATATGCATCAATTACGTTAACATCCCCAGATTGAATTGCGCTATAACGCAGCTTCGGCTCCATCGTTTTAACATTCGAGAACTTATAGTTATATAATTTTTGCATTCCTTTATAACCATCTTCACGATCAGCAAATTCCAATGTAAATCCTACTTTGGCTTCCTGCGCAACATTCCCTAAATCAGAAATAGTATTTATATTCTTTTGATCTGCTATTTTTTTCGGCATGGCTAGTGCATATGTATTGTTATACTCCATTGGCATCAACATAATCATATTATATTTCTTTTCCAGTCCAACGCGAGCCTGCTCATATACTTCATCACGATTTGTACTCTTTGGTTCTTCTTTCACGAAAGTAGATAGCGCTGTTCCTGAAAATTCTGGGTACACATCTACTTCACCTGATTTCAACGCTTCAAATACAAATGCTGTTTTCCCAAGACCTGGTTTTAATTGTACGTGTAAATCGGTATCTTGTTCAATAAGCTGCTTATACATTTGAATTAAAATTTCAGGTTCTGATCCAAGTTTGCCCGCAATAACAATATCTTTCTTTTCTGTACTCCAAAGAAATGGAGTAGCAATCATTACTACAACTATACATATCGTCAATATAACACGCTTAGAAGAGCGTTTCGGTCGTTCAAGTATGCGAAGTACTATATCAAAGAATAAAGCGAGTAACGCGGCTGGTACGGCCCCTAAAATGATAAGTGCATGATCATTTCGATCTATACCTAATAATATAAGCTTACCTAGCCCACCAGCACCAATGAGAGCTGCTAATGTAGCCGTTCCAACAATTAATACCATCGCTGTACGAATACCGGCCATAATGATAGGCAATGCAAGAGGAAGTTCTACCTTCCACAACCTTCTCCAACTATTCATCCCCATAGCTCTCGCGGCTTCTATTAGTGATTCATCTAATTCCCTTATTCCTGTATATGTATTTCGTAAAATAGGTAATAGTGCATACACAACTAATGCGATAATCGCTGGAAGTTTTCCGATTCCTACTAACGGAATTAATAGTCCAAGTAATGCAAGTGATGGCACTGTCTGCATTACCGCAGAAGTTCCTATTATAAATTCAGCCATTCGTTCTTTTCTTGTTAATAAAATGCCAAGTGGCACCGCTATAATTACTGCAAAAAATAATGAAATAAGCGATATTTGTAAATGCTCACTTAATGCAGTTAGTAATTCTATTTTTCGTTCTTGGAACGTTTGTATAAAATTAGTCACTGTTTAACCTCTTTCCTTCATTTGTTCAACAATGTAATTGACAATATGACGACTTGTTAACGCTCCAATATATTGACCGTTTTCTTCAACTGGAACGACCTCCTCGTCACGCACACGAACTAGCGCTTCTTCTAAAGAAGAATGTAATGATAGTGCCTGCCCTTCTAATTGCACACTTTGATCAAGCGGCAATACATCTGCTACACTTTTCTCCTCATACCAAGTTCGTCCACGATTTCCAATGAACTCCTCTACAAATTCATTTTTCGGATTATGTATAATTCCTTCTGGTGTATCTAGTTGAACAACTTTTCCTTCTTTCATAATACAAATGCGATTTCCAAGTGATAATGCTTCTTGCATATCATGTGTTACGAACACGATTGTTTTTTGAATCTTTTTTTGCAACTGTACAATATCCTTCTGAAGCTGTTCCCTACTTAACGGATCTAACGCACTAAATGGTTCATCCATAAGAACGATTTTCGGGTTTGCGGCTAATGCTCGCACGACACCGACACGTTGTTTTTGTCCTCCTGACAATTCATCAGGCATACGATCTCGATATATATCCGGATCTAATCCAACCATATGTAACAAGTCATCGACGCGTGCTTTTATTTCCTTTTTGCTCCATTGCCTCATTTCAGGAACAACTGCAATATTTTCAGCGATTGTCATATGAGGAAACAAAGCGATTTGCTGCAACACGTATCCTATATCCCAACGTAATTCGTTTATATTATATTGTTGAATATCTTTTCCATCGATTAAAATCGATCCTTCAGTCGTTTCGATTAAACGATTAATCATCTTCATTGTCGTTGTTTTCCCGCAACCACTCGGACCGATGAGAACGAAAAATTCTCCCTTTTTAATTTCTAAATGCAATGAATCCACTGCTTTCGTGCCATCTTCATACGATTTTGACACATGATTAAATTGAATCACAAACACAACTCCTTTACTGTTGTTTCCTTTATTTTGATGGAATATGGCATTCATTTCAAATGATACGCTTTTAAATTAAAAAAGAGCTCGCATTTGAGCTCTAACGGTCGAACAATATTGTTTTCATAATAGCAGCATATTCGCGAACATACATTTTTCTCTTAGAACGAATTGGTGTTTCAGCAGCTAGCGCCTCCATCTTCATACCTAAACGCTTTGCAATTATTTTCGTTCGATATAAATGATATGTATTACTTACAACTACCGCATGTTTCACATTATATAAATCCATACTAAATTTTAAGTTTTCATACGTATTTGTAGATTGATCTTCTATTAAAATACGACTCTCATCTATACCGTGTACCATTAAATAATTTCTCATGCTATGAGCTTCCGGTATATCTTCATCTTCTCCTTGACCACCTGAAACAATTACTTTCGCTTCAGGATGGGAAAATAAATACTCCAACGCTACATCCAAACGATTTTGAAGAGATAAAGACGGTCTATCTCCAAATAACTTTGCACCCAGTATAAGAACGTACGGAGAGTGATAGCTCAACTTTTCACGAGCAACTTTGTTCATTCGAAACGTCATATAAATGATGTATAGTGGCGGTAATAATAAAATCATAAGAAAGATCCATTTGTTCATAAATAAGTATTCACTCCCTTTCTTGTTATTATATAGAAAAAGAAAGGGATGCAGAAGTGTTTTTTCAAACGATTGATTTATTAGAAACATGCGCCGCTACTTTACGTTGTGATAGTACATAATAAATAGCGATTCCTAATGAGAAGATCAATATGCAGCTTAATACGTAAAACGGCAGCATGACTCCGACTTTAGATACACCCGCTGTAAACAACATTAATAATAAAATTCGTATTCCAGTACCAATTAGGCGAAATAAGCTGTCTACACGTCCCATTACTTCGTTTGGAATTTCCTCCATCATCAATACATTTCTCGCCACTCTTGTACCCGCATTTCCAACTGCATGAAAAATTGCAAGTCCATATAAGAAAATTACGGAAGGTTCAATAATCATTACGGTAATTGAAATTACATAAATGAACATCGTCATAACGATTGAAACTTCTGTTTTTACATATTTCATTATGAGTGGAATACAGATTCCTGCAACAACCGCTCCAACACCGTACATCATCCCCTCTATTGCGTATACAAAGGCATTGACTTTAAGTATATCCGAAATATAAACTGGTATTAAATAATTTGCCATCATAACACCTATAAACGGCATATAAGTGGCCAGTAAGAACCAAAAGAGCTTAGGACGTTTTTTCATAAAGTGAATTCCTTCAAACAATTGCTTCTTAAATATTATTTTTCTTTTCACTTCTTTTTTCTTTACGTACGGTATACATAAGAAAAGAAAAAATGCTCCAGCAAAAGTTAACATGTCTACTAACAAAATCCACTTCAAAGATACAATTTCAATTAAGAAGCTCGCGGCCGCTCCAGAAATAACTTGTGTTAACTGTCCTTGTATTTCCATCGTTCCACTTAAACTTTTATAATGTTCCGCTTGAAATATCTCTTGGTTGAACGCAAATATTGTAGGATAAAATAATAAATAGTAGAATGATCCGGCTATATAAATAAGAATATAGTGAATAGAATGATAAGGTTGCCCCGCAAATCCCCATATAACCATTATTCCAATTACGGCAATTCCGATTCCTTCGTTACATAGCAATAAAGATTTTCTTGAAAAACGATCAATACTTTGCCCAATGAGTGGTGTTAATAAAAACATAATGAGGGTTGCAATGATAGAAACATAACCAAACGTTGTCTCTCCTCCACTCTCTTTAATTAACAGCCACGGAATCGTTATCATAACAATTCCGGAACCAATAGCAGATAGACTATTGGCCCCTAGAATGTAATACAAGCGAGAATCATGATAAAGTGAGGACATATCACTCCACTCCTAGTTGCTTTTTCACCTCTTTATATACGCTCATATATGCTTTTAATTCTTTAACTACATCATGAATTAATGGTTTGGCATCTTCCCCAAGTTCACCATCTTGCACATGTAATCCATCAAGCACAACTTGTTTTGGAATTGCATTTGCATAAACACCTCTAGCGACCGTTCGCATGCTGTTTAATGCATTTATTCCACCTTTACCGCCACCAGCAACCGCTAACAACGCAACTGGTTTATGAATAAATTCACTACTACTTAAGTAATCTAAAGAGTTTTTCAGCGCACCGCTCATCGCATTATGATATTCTGGTGTACATAATACAACCCCATCCGCAGCTTTCACTAACGTTTTCAATTTTTTTACTGCCTCTAAATCACGTTGTGACTCTTCTCCATTGTATAAAGGTAACTCCTCAATTGCTAAATCATATAATTCCCCTTCAAATTGATCCGCAATATATTTTGCCACCACGCGAGTTCTACCAAATTTTCTTGGTGTACCGTTAATAACGACTAGTTTCATGATTATTTCTCCCCTTTGTTTTCAAGTTCTACTTATATATTATCAGAAATTTCTATACAAAACACAATATAAAGAGTTAACTTGTTTCATAAAATAGTATGATAAACAAAAAAGAACTCATACTTTCGTATGAGTTTCGTATAATTACTTTGTTTCATCTCTCAGACTCAATGTACCTAAACTTTCATTTGCTTCAAAATGATTATATGCTTTTTCCGCTAATTTTTTCCGTTCTTCTGGTAATTCTATATATTTCATTACGTTTTCAATTATTTTTTCGTACGGAGTAAATACAATTCCCGGCCACTCTACCTCATCTTCTGGATTACTATTTTCGGAAATAATAAATTTCTTATTTGCGACTGCATAAGACACGCGAGGTGTTTCAAGAATTCCTGATAAGTAAAAATGAATATTTAATATAATTTTAGCTCTAGCAATCAATTCATTTCTAACAATTCCCCACGCATTATTTTTAAAAACTATATTTAAATTCGGGGCAATCGCTTTTAGATGATCAAAAATAGCTTGCCGCCTCGGATTAAGGGCACCTATAAACAGAATATCAATATCTTCAGTAATCTCATCTTCAAATGCATCTTTTTTTATTTCCAAAGTTGGAGCATAGTTCATTTCTACATGTTTTATTTCTTTTCCTACCCCTTTTTGTTTTAGCCATTCTATATTTTGTTTACTATAATCCCAAATCACTCTATCTTTTAATAATATTAAATAAAGGGGGTGCGCATATGGACTTCCTTCGTATAGCTGTTCTAAATTATAAATAATTGCATCTTTCGGAAGAAGATTCGGGTTATATGCGTATGTATGTGCTCCAAAAACAACTGTATTCTTTACATTTTCCAGTATTGTTTCTGATATAATTACTGTATTTCCCTCCTGCTCCAACCGCCACTTTAAAGCTCGCGCAACATCTATGAAACTACCGTATGTCTTTGGACATATAAAAAGACAATAATCATATTCTTTATTCAAATAAGCTTCCATTAATTTTAAATTATTTTTATATAAATCTACATCCGGATGTTTAAGTGCTAACTCATTTGCATGTTTTCTTGCTACTTTATATAATCCAGCATAATAAGCAGCGATGCATCTTCTTAATTCGATTCTTTCACGATGTTCATCTAATACATCCATGTTTAAAAGAAGATTTGCGATACAATACGCTTTTAAATGATCACGATCATAATAATAGTCTAGTAGTGGCATCAATTCTTCATACGTATTTCCATGCACCGATTCTCCTAGTTCAATCGCCCATCGCATTAATTCCATGATTACTCCACTACTCCTTTAACCGAAAATGTATTTAATAAAATTTCGCATTATTCTCTACTATATTTGCTATATGAAATGGAATCTCTTCTTTAATCGATTCCAAATACTTTTGCGACACGGCCCCTAAATGTTTTTTATGAGGTATATAGAAAGCACTAATAGAAATTTCATAGTCAAATAAGTAATCATACACATGATAATCTACAAATAGAAGATCATCCTTTGGAAAAGGAATTTCCTTCCCTTGCAGAGCATACATCAAAGCAATATTGTTTTGAGATCGTAATCGATACAACCTTGCAAGTTGGTATAATGGCTCAGCCCGAGTTGGTCTATATTCCCACGCTTTTTGAAAATAAAAAACAGCTAATGCTAAATATTGCTCTTCTTGCCCTTTAACATTTTCTTTTTCATCAGCATCTGTCACTTCATTTTGTTTATTTGCTGAACGATTTGCTAACTGCTCATAACAAAATCCTATTCGCAATAACGAATAGAATACCTCTTCAACCCATCCCCCTGCTTCCACTCGTTTTTTATACCATTTAATCGAATCTTCAAATTGACTTAAATGAAAATAAGTCTGGGCTAAATAAAATAAATATCTTATATGCAAATCTGGCGTTGTTTCTGGGTCATTTATTCCTTGTAACAACAACCTCTCATCTCTTTCAAATTTATCAGCTTTACTCCCCCCATCTCCGGGATCATTCACGACAAGAGTCTCTAACCGATCTACCCTCGTATTGTAATTCGCTCCAACTTTTGAACGATCTATATCCCAATACTCATGAGTAACACCGACAGATTTCCATGGTAAAGAAGCTTTTAATAAACGTGTAAGCCAATATTTAATATGAACATCATATTGCAATGTAAGATAATGATCTTCCGTTAAGCTCGTTTTATCGAAATTCGGATCAACCTCTAAAATCATATCCGCATCTAATATTAATAAATAATCCGCTTCTGGATATGTTTTTTGCGCTAATGAAACTGCTAAGCTTCTGTTATAACCAAAGTTTTTAAACGGCTCATGATGAACTGTCCCAGGTATCTCATTTTCCTTACACCAATTTCCAATAATTTCAGGCGTATTATCCGTCGATCCAGTATCACAAATAGAAACATAATCTACAATTGATTTTGTTGCATTTAAACATCTTTCCATAATTCTAGACTCATTTTTGACGATCATACAAAGACATAACTTTTTTTCTTCCTTTACAGACTTCACTTGCTCATTTCCCATTTAACCACCTCATATTTTATTAACACGCTCTTCTCATATGTAACAACATTTTTTAGCTATACTGATGACATAAGCACCCTTTTACTATTTATGAAAACTTCATTTTATTTATTCTTACTTTTATGTTGGGACATATTTCATGCTTCGCTTTATATTTGATACAATCAATATAAAAAAACATAATACGGGAATCCGTACATTTCAAAGTCTAAGAGGAGGTTATATTTTGTTGGATTACATTTGGCTAGATGACAAATCACCAATTTTAGAACAACTACCAAGAAACTTTAAATCTGCAGCTATATTGCTACATCCTTTTGTCCAAATGCCTTTAGGATGGGAAAAGTCTGTGAGAAAAAGACCATATGAGCACATCTATCCTAGCGCTGAAGAAATCATTCATAATGGGAAGTCCGTTTCTTGGAAGGAAATGATGTCTTGTAGTGGATTACATTCATACGCAGACCTAGCAATGGCCATGTTGACTTCCATTAGTGCCTTTTCAGAAGAATATAAAAGAGAGGATTTAGCTGAAAAGCTACATTCAAACTTAAAAAAAGATTTTTATTATCCAACAGAAGATTATACGTCTATATTTTTATTACACAAATTACTTAAACTCCTCGGTTCTAGAGGTGCAAGAAATCTATATTTCTCTGAACCAATTCTTGATACAAACGGATTATTACAGGTAAATAATACTACTCCATTAGATATTTGGGACATTAGCAATAATGAGTTAATTATTACTGGCGAAGACAATGAGTATGCGTTTATGAGTATATACGATTCCTTTACAACCTTATTATTAGCTAAAGAAGAAAATATAGAATATATTGTTCAATCAATGAATGTTGAAGCTGTCATTTGTGACAAAAAAACGATGATTGATTGGTATTTGTAAATTAGTAATTTCTTAAACTATAAAAAAGAAACTTGCGCTTATGCACAAGTTTCTTTTCAAAAACATCCTTATTTTTTTACAACTTCATGTCCACCGAACTGATTACGTAGTGCTGAAACTACTTTTCCATGGAATGTATCATCTTCCTGAGAACGATAGCGCATAAATAATGACATCGCGATTACTGGTGCCGCTGCTTGTAACTCAAGCGCAGTTTCAACAGTCCATTTCCCTTCTCCTGAAGAGTTCATTACACCTTTAATGCCATCAAGTTTAGGATCATCTGCAAATGCTTTTTCAGTTAAGTCCATTAACCAACCGCGGATTACTGATCCGTTCGCCCATACTTTTGCAACATCTTCATAATTGAAATCAAAGTCACTCTTATCTAGTACTTCAAATCCTTCAGCGATTGCTTGCATCATGCCGTACTCAATACCGTTATGAACCATTTTTAAGAAATGACCACTACCAACGCGGCCAGCATAAGAATAGCCATTTTCTACTGCTAAATCTTTAAATAAAGGTTCTAATTGGTCATAAATTTCTTTTTCTCCACCAACCATTAAACAAGCACCGTATCTAGCTCCTTCTACACCGCCAGATGTACCGATATCTACATAATGTAACCCAAAGCTTTTCGCTTCTTCAGCACGGCGTAACGTATCTTTATAGAATGAATTTCCGCCTTCAATAACGATATCACCTTCATCTAATAACGGATACACATCTTTTAATACTGACTCTACAACTTCTCCTGCAGGCACCATTACCCAGATCGTACGAGGAGCTTCTAATTCAGCGATCATTTCTTTTAATGTATGACGTGCAGTAATTCCTAGTTTTCCTGCCTTTTCTACAAGCTCTTTATTTACATCGTATACAACTACTTCATGCTTGTCTTCATGTAAGTGTTCAGCTAATGGGAATCCCATTTTTCCTAATCCAATTAAACCTAGTTTCATATTAATCAATCTCCCATTCTATACAAATATATTTAATATCGAAATTAATCCAAGTGCTACAACTGATAGTATAGTCTCCATTGCGGTCCATGTTAATAATGTTTCTTTCACAGTCATTCCGAAATATTCTTTAATCATCCAAAATCCCGAATCATTCACGTGTGATAAAATTAATGACCCTGCGCCTGTTGCAAGTGCTAGTAATTCAACATTTACACCAGGTATACTTGCTGCAATCGGTGCTACAATTCCAGCTGCTGTCATCATAGAAACAGTTGCCGATCCAGTTGCGATTCGGATTAGTGCCGCAATTCCCCACCCTAATAATATCGGTGAAATATGCGATTCTTTCGCCATATCTGCAATTGTCGTTCCAATTCCAGAATCTAATAGTACTTTATTAAATGCGCCGCCTGCACCAATCACTAACAATATGTTTGCAATTGGACCAAGGCAATCATTTGTAAATTGTAATACTTTATCTTTCGAGAAACCTTTTGCATATCCAAGACTAAAGAAAGAGTAAATAGTTGCAATTAATAAAGCGACAATCGGATCTCCAGTAAAGTGTAATACTTGTGCTAGTTGACTCGTTTTATTTAATGCAACTTCTGCTATTGATGCACCAAGCATAAGAAATACTGGAAGTAAAATTGTAAACAATGTATTCCCAAAGCTAGGAAGCTCTTTTTTATTATCTTTTTCAGCAAATTGCTCCGCTATATCTAACGGTACTTCCTTATGTATACGAGCTCCAATCCATTTCCCGTAAAGTGGACCTGATATGATTGCAGTTGGAAGTCCGACAATTAATGCATATAAAATTGTCTTCCCTACATCTGCTTTAAAAATACCAACTGCCGCCATTGCCGCTGGATGCGGTGGAACAAGTCCGTGTACGACTGACAGTCCTGCTACTAGCGGAATACCGATTGTAATAAGTGATACCCCAGTTTCTAACGCAATTGTAAATACTAACGGAATTAATAGGACAAATCCAACTTGGAAAAATACCGGAATCCCTACTAAAAATGCAACGAACATCATCGCCCAGTGAACTCGTTTCTTCCCAAAACGATTAATTAATGTGTTAGCGATACGTTCAGCACCACCAGATTCGGCCATCATTTTTCCAAGCATCGTTCCTAGTGCTAAAACTATTGCTAAAAATCCTAACGTATTACCAAGCCCTAGTTTAATAGAATCAATAATTCCTGGATCTTTTGGTGAAGTTCCAATTAAAGGCATTCCCATTGCTAATCCTACACCAATTGCTGTTAAAATTAATGCGACAAATGGATGCCATTTTACTACCGTAATAAGTAAAAGTAGTATGACAACTGCCGCTAGTACGATCCCAACTACCATTTCTCCCAATCCCCCTATTATTTACGTTGGAAAGCAGCTATACAATCAAATTCTTCTTTCAAGCGATTGTAAAGTCGTTCATACATATAAAACATTTCTAAATATATAGCCGTATTTTCTTTATTCGGTACATGGTGATGAACAATATCAATCCAATCCTTTACCTCTTCAAGAGAATCAATTTTTCCTACAGCATATAAAGCAACTGCCGCTGCCCCAAGCGCAGATGCTTCATGACTTTCAGGTACAAGCAATTCTTTCCCCATCATATCGGACAACATTTGTCTCCAAAATGCAGATTTCGCAAACCCTCCTGAAACTCGTATTTCAGTAAGTGGCCCTGTACAATCTCTAATTGCGAGTGCTACTGAATATACACTCATACAAACACCTTCCATCACTGCACGTATAAAATGTTCTCGCTTATGTTGAAGATTGATTCCAAAGAATGTGCCACGAGCATTTGCATTCCAGTAAGGTGCGCGTTCTCCAGATAAGAAAGGTAAGAACAATAGCCCATCCGCTCCAGCTGGTACGCTTTCTGCATATTTAATTAATAAATCATAAGGATCAATTCCGAGCTTTCTTGCTACTTCTTGCTCTGGACTACCAAATTCATCACGTAACCATCTCAGTAATATTCCGCCGTTATTCGTTGGACCACCGATTACCCAGTGCTCATCTGTTAATGCGTAACAAAACGTTCTCCCTTTCTCATCTGTATTTATATTTGATGAGATTGTTCGAACCGCACCACTCGTTCCAATGGTAATTGCAGCCGCACCCGGTGATATCGCCCCAACTCCTACATTTGCAAGAACCCCATCACTTGCTCCTATGACAATTGGTGTCTCTGCACTTATCCCCATCTTCTGTGCTAATTCTGGCTTCATACCTGATAAAATATATGTAGTTGGTACAGGGGTTGATAATTGTTCTGGTGACATATGTAACATAGTTAAAACATCTTCATCCCAGTTTAATGTTTCTAAATTAAATAACCCCGTAGCAGAAGCAATCGAATAATCAACTACGTAGCGTGAAAATAATTGGTAAATCACATACTCTTTAATGGAAATGAATTTATAAGCACTTGTATATAACTCTGGTTCCTCTTCTTTCATCCATAACAATTTAGAAAGTGGTGACATCGGATGAATTGGTGTACCTGTACGTCTATAAATTTCATGCCCATTCATTTGTTGTAATAATTTTTCTGATTGCTTCGTACTTCGATTATCTGCCCAAATGATAGAACGCGTTAATGGCGCACCATTTTCATCTACTGCAATTAATGCGTGCATAGCTGTACTAATACCGATTGAAGAAATATCTTCTGGTAATACATTACCCTTTTCGATGGCAACGCTTACACTTTTGTATACAGCGGCACATATTACATCAGGATCTTGCTCAGCCCATCCGACGTTCGGTTGAATAATTGGGTAATCGATTGCATGTGATGCAATGACTTTTCCTTTTTCTGTGAACACAACCGTTTTCGTACTTGTGGTACCGATATCAATCCCGATTACTCTCCCCCTTGTTTCCATGCGAATCTTCCCTTCATTTCTAGCAAAATACGATTTAGTAAACCGTTTACATGAATTAGTATATAAAATATTTTTTCATTTATCAAGTTATAAAAAGAAAATTTTTTTCATATAAAAAAATAAATCTACTCATTCCATTTCACTTATACACTAAATTTAGCTACTCCTTGCGGTAAAATTACGTTATATTCGTTACGCAATACACTCTTTCCTCTCATTAACAACACATACATAGTCCTCCATACGTTCTACTCATTTGCATGAAGAAAGAGTTGAAAAGCAATATTCATTTTTAGCGGTCACGTAATATCGCTATCAAGCCAAGAAAAGTAACTACCCGCAGAATGAAAATTCTGTGCATTTTGCTCTTGTTTATTGTTTTAAGTTCACTAGTCCTTTTGTCTTGATAAAAATAGAGCGCGGCCCCTACTATTACTTTTTTATCTTGTAAATATATCTTGCATACTATAAAATTCAACAGTATTTTTATTTTTCAGAAAAATAAAACAATAATATAGAATTTATTGTATAATGTTGTAAAAAGATGTCGGAGGGATTTAATGTTAAATACAATATCTCAATTCACAATTAAGCTTTCATCAATTCTTTTGTCACTCTTACTATTATTAAATTTACCTTATTTATTTATCACTCAACAAGGATTTACCTTTCAACCAATTTATTTTTTTAATCAGATCGTTACCATGTTAAAACAGGTCTTCTCCCTTGAATCATTAGTGATTATAGGATCCGACCCGAAGTTTGGCCATTTCAAAAAAACACCATTATTTCCAACTGTTTTAGAACCTTACCTATATTCATTTACTATATTATTTTTAGCCTTTTTTCTTGCTCTCTTTTTATCATCTAGCACGGCATTTTTTTATTTTTTAGCAAAAGATTATATAAAAAAATGGATAAACCGAATTGTGTTCATATTAGAAGCTGTCCCTGATATGATGATGATGATTTGTTTGCAAATATTTTTCATATGGGTACTTCAGAAATTTGGGGAATCTCCTGTCACTATTATTTCTTTTAATGAAAATCGAGCTTATTTACTCCCTATTTTATCATTAGCTGTCTTACCTACATTACAAATGTTTCGGATGATGGTGTTATACATAAAAGAAGAACAAGGAAAACATTACGTAGAGGTTGCATATGGAAAAGGCCTTTCATCAAGTTATATATTATCCATTCATTTATTCAAAAATATATCTATCCACTTCTTCCACCATTTAAAAACGATTTTTGTTTTCTTACTTTCTAATTTATTCATTTTAGAATTTGTTTTTAATATGGAAGGCATTATTCAATTTTTATTTAATAAGGCGTTTGTTTCACCTCCAGCTACATTTATTATACTTGTTATGATTATTTTACCGTTTTACGCCATTTTCCAAATAATCTCATTCATGATGAATAGATGGAAAAAGCAATTGAAAGGAGTATCATTATGAAATCTATTTGGAAATCAAAACGCTTTTTAATCGGCTTTACTTATTTATTCATACTTATTTCAGCTAGTTTTATTTATAGTTGGTTCTTTAAAGATAACATCCCAAAACCTCCTCAGTTACTTTACAATGAAAATAACGAATTACTTGGAAAGGCCCCCTTTCCGCCTTCGTTAATTCCACCTTTTGGATCTGATCGTTTTGGAGAGTCTGTTTTCTTACAAATTGTAGAAGGAGCAAAATTTACTATTTTATTAGCCGTGGCAATTAGCTTCTTTCGAATTTTATGCGGAACATGTATAGGAATCCTCTTAAGTTTATTTGCTCCAAAACTCAAGAGATTTTTCCAGTCATGCTCAGAAGTTTTTTATTATATTCCAACTCTATTTATCGCATTCATACTTATCACGCCCGTTAATATTGTAATCACGTCAAATGCTGATGGGGTAGATCCAAATATTTCATTTACGTTTTATCAAGTACTCGTACTTATTTTCGTCGCTCTGCCTACACTTTCTTTATACATATCCTCAGAGGTTGATGAATTTATGAAACAAGATTACATCTTAAGTTCACAATTACTGGGGGCTAGTCGTTTTCATATTATTAAAAAACACTTACGAGTCTTATTACTTGACCGCTTATTTGTATTATTTATGGAACATATCGTCCAAACACTCATACTCGTTATCCATTTAGCGTTGCTTAACATTGTAATTGGCGGCATACAAATGCGTGAACTCTATGACGGAGTGCTCAAACCTGTTTCTCTATCTAATGATTGGGCAGGCCTTATTGGATTAAATCGTAATGAAATGAATCTTTCATGGTGGATTATTTTTTATACTCTCGCTTCATTCTTTATTACGATTCTATTTATTAAGCTTATGACCATCGGGATTCAAGATGCACTGAAAGCAAGAGATTCGCAAATTGTAGCAATTCAAAACGTTCCAGATCATAAAAAATTTGTTAAACATAAAGATTCTTTTTCGTTTGCAAATAAAGTAAACCTTTAATCGTTTCTCATTAATCAAGTATTAATTGGCATCGATATTAGTAGAAAATAAAGAAGATGATCCCTATTAAATACAGGGATCATCTTTTTATGCCGTCTAACTTTTTTTACATGTCCTTTGCTAGACTCACAATTTTTATATTTAAAGTGAATTATTTGCAATCACAATTATGTTTTTTAAAATCAATTACCATACGCCCTTGAATTCTACCTTGTTCCATTTCTTCGAATACATTTTGTACTTTATCTAGCGAACAAGTTTGAACAACCGGCACTACTTTTCCTTCTGCCCCAAACATAAACGCCTCTTCCAAATCTTTACGAGTACCAACTAGAGAACCAACTACTTCAATTCCATCCAGTACAAGTCGCGGGATGTTTAAGTCCATTGTTTCTACTGGTAGCCCTACTGCAACTACTTTACCGCAAGCACGTACTGCATCAACTGCTGAGTTAAAGGCTACTTTAGAGACTGCTGTTACTACCGCAGCATAAGCGCCACCAAGCTCCTCTTGAACAATTTTATCAGCAGGACCTTGAGAAATTGGATTGATAGTCATATCAGCACCAACTTCTTTCGCTAAGGCTAATTTGTCGTCATTAATGTCTACTGCGATTACCTTTGCACCAAATACATTTTTAGCATATTGGATAGCTAAGTTACCTAATCCACCGCAGCCATAGATTACAATAGGTTGACCAGGTTTAATATCTGATACTTTAATAGCTTTATATGTAGTTACACCAGCACATGTAATTGATGATGCTTGAGCAGGATCTAATCCTTCTGGTACTTTTACCGCATAATCAGCTGTAACGATACATTGTTCAGCCATACCACCATCTACTGAATAACCTGCGTTTTTAACTTCACGGCAAAATGTTTCTCTACCAGTTACGCAATATTCACAACGTCCACAAGATTGGAACATCCATGCAATACTTACACGGTCACCTATCTTTAGCGAATTAACATCATCAGCTATTTTCGTAACAATACCTACACCCTCATGACCAAGAATACGGCCATCAGTGTTACCAAAATCATGATTCGCAACGTGTAAATCAGTGTGGCAAACTCCACAATACTCTACATCTACTAACGCTTCACCTGAGCGTAACGGACGTAATTCTTTTTCAACCACTTCGATGTTTGCTTTGCTGTTTTTATTAACCACTACTGCTTTCATATGTGATCTCCCCTTTAGTGTTCTAGCGTTTTAATGAGTTTATCTCACAACTACTTTCCTCACTACTTTGGCTAGTTACCGTACCAAATTTAAGTATTCAATCATCATTACATGTTCATCATAACATGACACTTCATAAACAAATTGTGAAATTATGAACAATATTTGAATCATTACACAAATCGGTCTTTATTTTTAATTTTTAAAAATGAGAGTTTATCACTGACTATATGTAAGTCATACATTTCTAAAAGAAAAGAAAATAAATTAACAAACTTCTCAACGATAAAAAAAAGCTCTTTACTCAATATTTTCTACATTTAAACACTTAGTTTCACAGTAATAGCCTTTACCGCCAACATAAACTTTTTCTATTTTATTTTTGCTATTGGTTGCTAATTTAACTAATATTTCGGAAGGCGAGTGTAAAGAATAACCTTGTTCAAATACATAGACTTCTTTTTGCAAATAGTGCTGTTCATAAAGGTAGCAAGCTAATGCACCGTTTGAAGTTCCAGTCGCTGCTTCTTCATTAATGTCGTATAGTGGAGCAAAATTTCTGCATATAATTCGATTGTCATTAAAAGTATATAGATGCATCCCAACAACATTATAATACTTGCTGATTTCTTTAATTTTTTCAAAATTAGGTTGCAGTGCATGTAATTGTGTTTCGCTTTTTATAGGAATTAAAATATCTTTTAAGCCCGTGGAGACAATTTGGATTGGGTATTTATTGTCTATATCTTTAATGTCAAAACAGTCGGTGAACTCATTTGGAGATACAACATCATAGAATATCGGTTTATTTTGTTCCATGAATATGATGTCATCTGTTATGGTAATAGTAAGAACACCGCTGTTCGTTTCAATCGTATAGCGATTCTTGAAAATTTTATTTAAATGCATCAGTATCGCGAAAGAGCCAATTGTGGCATGACCACATAAATCAACTTCTTCTTTTGGAGTAAAATACTCAAATTTATAATCAGCAATTTCAGATTCTGATATAAATGCGGTTTCCGCATAACCCAGTTGTTTCGCTATTGTCATTTTTTGAGTAGTGGTCAATGTATTTGTATTCTCAATAAATACCACTCCTGCTTTATTTCCGCCTTTATGATCCTTGCTAAATGCACTTGCAACATAAACGGATATTTTCATAAGACACCTTCCTCACTTATAGTAAATTATATATAGAAAGCACTACATATAAATGTAATTGGATAAATTATCCATAAAATACGAGACAAACTATTTTTAGCATTTGAACTCTCCAAAAATAGTTTGTCTACAGTCTGAAAGCTCTTCATTTGAAGAGCTTTTTTATATTCGCTTCATCGAAATCGTTTCACGTATACTTTGTAAATTTTTAAGCGTTTCCTCTTGTCGCTGCAACGACAACCCTACATACAAAGTATCTAATAAGCTTAACTGTGCTAATCGTGATGAACTTGCTTCTGTGCGGAACTCAGTCTCACGTGTTGATGTATATAACGTTATATCAGCAAGTTGACTTAATGCTGATTTCTTATAGCTCGTAATCGCAATAATTTTGGCCCCTCTTGCTTTCGCTACTTCTAATGCTTCAAGTAATCCTTTATTGCTACCAGAGTGAGAAATGCCAATAACAACTGAATTTTTCGAGAGTAAACCTGCTCCCATAATTTGAAAATGCGAATCAGTATGAGCGATACAAGAAATACCCGTTCTCATAAACTTATGATACGCATCCATCGCAATAATACCAGAGCCACCATTTCCATAAAACTCAATTCGACTTGCTTCTTGCAAGGCTCGTACAGCCTGCTCAAGTGCTGTTTCATTTAGCAAATGTAAAGTATCTTGCAGTCCTGTAATATGCGAATGAAAAACTTTTTTAGCAACAGTTACCATACTATCTTCTGCTGATACCTCTTCATGAATATTTTGCATTGGTGTATGTACAATTTCACGGGCTAATGTAATCTTTAAATCTTGAAAACCTTGCAAACCAAGGTGTTTACATAAGCGGAATATCGTAGCTTCGGAACTATTCGTAACTTCAGCTAATTCTGTAATAGATTTATGTACAACATCTTGTGGATGTTTCAAAATATGTTCGGCAATACTTCGCAATTTCGGTGATAAACCATTTAACGAAGCCTGAATCTTTCCAATCCCACTTCTTGTACCAGGCATAGCATATCTTCCCCTTCCATCGTAGCTTTATCCTGTAAAAATCGATTAGTTTAACTAATCATCAGTGGGGATGGTCCCCCCTGATTAGAGTTTCACTTTATTGTACCTAATTATTAAAAGAAGAAAAACCTATATTAGGGATTACTATAAATTTTAATTGCTCCTATGTATTCTGTCATACGATATAACAGAATTATTCATACTTATGAATAATTCTCCCCATGTTTCACTGCGTATAATGCGGCTTGCGTACGATCATCCACTTCCAATTTAGCTAAAACGTTTGAAACGTGTGTTTTCACAGTTTGTTCTGTAATATGAAGTTCTGCTGCAATCTCCTTGTTGCTTCTTCCTTTCGCAATTTCACGAAGTACCTCTTGCTCTCTTTTCGTTAACATTGAAAAAGGATTTTCTATTTCCTTCTTTACTGCGGAACGCCCCATTAATGCAGGTGTTACTTTCGGGTGAAAATTCGCATTTCCTTGATGTACTGCAATAATAGAAGCGACAAGTTGCTCAGGTTGTACTTCTTTTAATTGATAACCATCTGCTCCAGCTTCAAGTGCTGGTATAACATAATCTTGCTCTGAAAAACTACTTAATATAAGTACCTTTATCGTCTCATCGTATTGCTTTAGACGTTTTGTCGCCTCAATTCCATCCATTTTCGGCATTGATACATCCATTAGTACGACATCTGGTTTTTCTTTTTGCACGAAATGTAATGCCTCTTCGCCATTTTCCGCTTCCCCAATAATTTCAAATTCTCCTCTCGTTTTCAAAAAGAATACAAGTCCTCTTCGAACGATATGATGATCCTCAACTAATAGCAATTTAATCTTCAATCTTATTCTCCCCTTCAAATCGGCAATTGAATTTCTATTTTTGTACCCTTTCTCAGCTCTGTTATAATTTGAAACGATCCCTTCATTAATTGAATACGTTCCTTCATACTTTTCAGGCCAAGTGCTGACTCCCTTACTTGATCTTGTATAAATCCTATTCCATTATCTTCTATGTAAAAAAATAACTGGTTATTTTCTATTTTTAAAAGAACATGTACCTTTTCACACGAAGCATGCTTTTTACAATTATGTAGCGCCTCTTGGCTAATACGCCATAAAACTTCTTCTATTTCATCCCCAATTGAAACCATCCCATCAATTCGAACTTCCACTTGAACTCCTAACAACTTCCCGTAATTTTGAATTGCTTCTGCTAATCCTTTCTCTAATCCTTCAGGTCTTAATTGCCAAATTAATAACGTCATCTCTTGTAATGCTTCTTGTGATAATTCTCCAATATAACTTAACATCTCTTGCAATTCTCTATCTTGCGTCATATTCAAAGTACCTTTTGCTGTTAGCATAATAGAAAATAACAATTGTTTTACTGAATCATGTAAATCACGTGCAAGTCGATTTCTTTCCGCTACCACTACATATTTACGTTCTTTCTCAACTAATTGAATACGTTGTATTGTCGTTCCAATTTGAAATGCAATTGATTCTAATAACGCTAACTCTTCCTCAGAAAAATGTGTCTTATGAGGCGCGGCTACATTTAATAGGCCAAATTTCTCTGATCCAGACCTAAGCGGAATTGTCGCATGATGTGTAACATCTTCTGTCTCTCCCCAATTACATTCAATTGCATCTTCTATTCGCTTACATTCAATAATATTAGTCGCTTTTTCTAATCTCCCATTCACAAAACGTTCTACACACCAACAGTTTCCTTCACACATCGGCTTCTTCTCTTGCCACGTAAGAGCCTCTGGTAAATTTTCGTCTACAAGCATGCTATGCTTTCCACTTTCATCAATAAAGAATATCCACCCTGTTTGTAAATTCATTACTTGTAACAATGTATGCAACACTTTTTCTAACATATCCTGTAAGTTTGTTGCTTCATTTAATAATTCAGCAATTTCTTTTAATGCTTCTAAACGATGCATCTCTTTTTCTTCAAAGTTCATTCTCATCACCAACTACAATTATAACATTAAGAAATTTCTAAATTCTATAAATAAAAAAAGAACCGAATTCCTTCAGCCCTTTCTTTATATCAATCATTTTATTATTGTTATTCTATCCAATGTTGGAATCAGAATTTTTGTTAACAAGCGATTCTACTTTAGCTGTCCGATAAAGATTGTCCACCATGAATATGCTGTAAACTTTCAGTAGTAACAACCATATTCGCTGCCGGCATTTGCACTTGATTCTTATGGAATATAGACATTAATTCAAATCTTACTTGTCTAGAAGTTTCAAAATAATCTTCTGGCTTTATTAAACCTGTAATACAAAATTCATAGCCAACATATTTCAGGTTAGGATTTAAGTCTGTAACACCGACGTATTTAAATGGTTCAACAGCCTCATCCTCTACTCTATAAAGAGTTTGATCCAATTTTTCATTGCATATAACACATACTTCTTCTAACAATTCCTTCACTCTTGTTGGATCTTCCTGATAACTTACCGTGATGCGTTCAATTACACGCATCCATCCTTTATTAAAATTTTGTATCGTTCTAATCTCTCCGTGTGGGATGGTAAGTAATTTTCCTGACCATTCACGTATTTGCATAAAACGAATACTAATCTCTTCAATAGTTCCTGAATTTGTTCCGTTAAAAGTTACAAAATCACCAACTCGAAACTCTTTGTCCGCTAATCTTGCAAAGCCTAATATAACATCTTTTAACATCTGTTGTGCAGCAAAACCGATGACAACTCCAGCTATCCCTGCACCTGCAATAATACTTTTTATATCTACAAATTGGCTAATTAAATATATGATAAGACTGATGATAATGATATATCTAAAAATAGATCGAATTACACTTTGAATCGTCTGCTCTACCTCTTCATCAAAAAAGCTTGATTTCCTAAAAAACCAATCAATAATACGGTTTATTACAAACGAAATAATGATTAAAACTAAAGCAAATAGCAAAAATCTTAAAAGTAAAAACTCCCTTACATAATTAAAAAATTCTTCAGTATACGTTAATAAACTCATCCATCCACTTCCTTAACTAATAAAAATTCTATACAAAGCCGCTATATTTTTTAAATTCATTAGACATTCTTCTATAAATATACCCTTTTTCATAACCTAAAGGGAGCTGGCAATTGAAATTTTTTATGACTTTACTTTAAAACTACACTACTCATCTCAACAAAAGGAAAACATTTACATTATATCGAATAGTTCATTTGAAAATATTATTACTCACGGAGGTTACAACCAATGGGATATATTGAAGAACTAAGAGAAGTTGTTGGATCAAGGCCACTCAATTTAGCAGGCGTTGCGGTAGCTGTTTTCAATGAACAAGGACAAATATTACTACAACAAAGGCGAAATGGCATGTGGGGTGTCCCAGGAGGTTTTGTGGAACTTGGTGAATCTACAGAAGAAGCTGGAAGACGAGAAGTACTTGAAGAAACAGGAATTGAAATTGGTACACTTCAGCTAGTAAGTGTATTTTCAGGTAAAGAATTTTTTGTGAAATTACCGAACGGAGATGAATTTTACCCTATGACAATCGCTTACCTTTGCAAAGATATTACAGGTGGCTCGCTACAAGCTGATCGAGTCGAATCATTACATGTACAGTTTTTTAATTTAAATGAGCTACCACAAAATATTAGTCCATTCATAAAAAAATTAATTGAGCAAAATGTCGTCTCGGTTTAAACGCAAAAAAGAGACCTTTTTAAAGGCCTCTTTTTCATTTCACTTCTGCATGTAAACAAGATTTAAAATGTCCAAGTGCAAATTCATGCCCTTGCGCATTAAAAGATGCAACTGCCTTTTCATAAACAACAATTTTAAATCCTTTATTATACGCATCTACTGCTGTATGAAGAACGCAAATATCAGTACAAACACCTACAAGATGAACTTCTTCTATTCCTCTTTCTCTTAACTTCATCTCTAAATCTGTTCCAGCAAACGCACTGTATCGCGTTTTATCCATATAATATACATTCTCAGCATTTTTATATGTTTCGTATACTTCTTGTAACTCACCGAATAAGTCTCTACCATTTGTACCTGCTATATTATGAGGAGGGAATAATTTCGTTTCGGGATGATATTCATCATTTTCTTCATGTTTATCAATTGCAAACACTACGTAATCTCCATTTTCAATATATTGCTTCGTTATATGTACAATTTCCTGTTCGATTTCTTGACCTGGTTTTCCGCAAGTTAAAGCGCCTTTTTCCGCTACAAAATCATATGTATAATCAATATTAATAAGAGCTCGTTTCATAACTACTATCTCCCCTTCTCCTGTTTCACAGTAAACAATAGAAAATTTGTTATTACGACATCGTATGTACTATTCGACATTTCAAATGAAATACCTACATTTTTCTTGTAAAACTTATCTTAATCAAAGTTTATCATAAAACAGGCACACAATGACAAAACATATACTTCCCATTAACAAGTCATAAGTTTGATAATTAAACGTAAGTTGATTAACGTCTTGTATAGTAACCCAAATTACTGACATGATTATACTAATCAAGAAGATACGAACATATCGATTCATACCTTCAACCTTTTTCTCCATCATAGTAGTAACAAGTGATTCCTTACTGCTTAATCGTACTAGAAAACGAAATAAATTATTCCCTATTACACCATTCCATCCAAACAAAAAAGCACACTACTTTTTTGAGTAATGTACTTTTTATTCTGATTAAGACGCAGGCTTTGTCTCAAATGTTGCTTGATTAAAACTAATAACCTTTCCTTTCGGGTCATTGTTTTCATACTGAACTGCAGTAATTGTATGACTACCTGTTTCCAGCGTCTTTTCTTTTAATTGTACTGTTGTCTGTGTTGTACTAGTTACTTGATGTTTATCTGTATACATTTGATCTACAAATATGAATGTTTCTTTATCACTTTGAAAATTAGAAAGTTCTAATTCAACTTGCTGAATTAAAGTATCCTTTTTGATGAATACAGTCGGTATATTTCCATTTTCAGAAGTACCATCTGGAGTAATAACTTTTACTTTCCCTTCTCCAATTGACATTGCGCCTTCAGGAAATACAACCATATTCTCATCACTTGCGTTTACAACTTGTTCTTCCTGTTTTGATTGCGCGTCCTCTTTTTCCTGTGGAGCACCGCAACCTACTAATAACAATACAGACAATCCAGTGATTATGAATTTTTTCAAAATTCATCCCCCCTGTCATTTGATTATAATTTATTATACAAAAATAACTTTTAAAACTTTTATGAACATATAGAAGCTTGCTCACGATTAATGTATCATACTTTCCTTAATAGAACATTAATTTTTTTTATGAAATAAATAGTAATTCCTTCTTATTTATCATTTTAGCCCAACAAATCGATATAATACCCGCTCCAAAATAAAAAGACATTGATATGTCCAATGTCTTTTTATTTTGCACTTTAAAAAACAAATGTTGTGATTTCTTCTACTTCTTTTCTTGGAAGTTTTTTTGGCTTATCTTTTGGAAATCCGAGTGAAATAACCATATTTATTTGTTTTTCAGGCTCAATTTGTAAATATTGGCGCAGTTCATCTTGAGCTAGCAATACTGGCCCTGTCATTGGACAAGTACCAAGTCCCTTTGCATGTGCAGCTAACATTAAGTTTTGTGCCGCTAAACAGCTACTCTTAATCCCTTCTTCTTCCCAAACTGAATCTGGAACAAAAGCAATGGGATCAAATATCTTTTCACGAAACTTTGATTCATATGGTGTTGCCAAGCATACGATTAATACTGGTGCCTCAGAGAAAGCTGTCGCATATGGTCCGAAAGAACGCGTAAGTAATTTCCCTGCTTTCTCTTCTCCATTATCTGTTGCTTTTGCCGCAAGTTTATGTAAAGCATCCCATGTCATTTGTTCAATTTCTTTAATCTTCTCTCGGTTCATAATGACCAAGAATTCCCACGTTTGTGAGTTCGTATCGCTCGGTGCATAACGAGCACAATCAATTATTTCTTTTATATCATTAGTAGATACTTCTTGTTCTGTGAACTTTCTAACACTTCGTCTTCCGTGAATTACTTCTTTAAAACCTTCATAATTCATACATTAAATCCCCTTTTTACAGCGTTTTCAAATCTTGTCCTACGCTTGAATTATATCATGAAAAAAAGCTGAAGGAATATCAGCTTTTTTCTTCAATATTAGTTCATAACTTTAAACAATCTAATACTTTCTTCATATGCCACTTGGAGTTTCTTTGTAATTGGTCCTCTTTCGCCGTTTCCAAACTGTTCATCACCAATTTGAACGACTGGGAATATTTCAAGCGGCGTCGCTGTAAAGAAGCACTCATCAGCCTCATATACTTCTTGTAATGAAAACTCTCGTTCCTCTACTTCGATATGTAACTCTTTCGCTAATGTAATAACATAGTGCCGCGTAATGCCCTGTAGAATGAAATTGTCAGCCGGATGTGTAATCAATTTATTATTTTTCACCATAAAGAAATTCGAATGACACCCTTCAGTCACAATGCCATCTCGTACTAATATTGCTTCTTGATACCCTTGTTCATTTATTTTATTTTTAATCATGATATTTGGTAAAAGATTTAATGATTTTATATGGCAAAACTTCCACCTGATGTCCTCTTCTACCGTTACCTTAATCCCTGCCTTCATTGAAGCAACTGGTCTTGGGAACGAAACAAGATTTGCAAAATATGTCGGTTGTAAATCTGATTCATATACATGATTGCGTGGTTGTGCACCTCTTGATATTTGTAAATATACATTCCCATCTTCTTGAAATTGATTTTTTTCAATCATTTGATGTAACTCTTCCACTAATTCTTCCTTCGTAAATGGTGGAATTAGTTTTATTTCTGCCATAGAGTTAAAGAATCGTTCCAAATGTAAATCTAATAAATGAGGCTTGCCATCGTATAGTCTAAATACTTCATAAATACCATCACCAAATTGGAAGCCGCGCTCTTCTAATGCGACCATCGGCTGTTCTTCCTTCGTATTAATCATTCTCCCATTAAACAAGATCCACTCTTTATGAGTAGCTTTCATTCTTCCCCACTCCTTTATCACATGATTGATTTTATTGTACAACTTATGTCACCCTTAAAGAAGGAATTTTCTGTATTTTCACGAACAAAAAATACATCACTTCGTAAAAGTGATGTATTTTATCATTTATTTAAGGAAATATTTTTCAATATCATCTAACATAAGATTCGCAGCTTTAATACCGCCTGCTGTATTCCAGATTACTTCATCCACTTGGAATACTTTATTATTTTTAGAAGCCTGTAGTTGCTTAAAGAGTGGATCTTCTGTCCATTCCTTTGCTAACGAATTTCCTTCATTATTCTTATCTGCATCTTTATCAGACGTGAAATAAAATAAGTAGTCCCCGTCCATATTTGGAATTTGCTCTTTTGTAATTCCTTTTATCGCAAAATCATCTTTATCTTGTAATGGTGGTCGTTTAAATCCAATATCATTTAAAACAACTCCCGAGAATGAGTTTTTTTGATAAATACGAACATCACCTGGCACGAAACGAATAATAGAAACTTTAGAATTCAATTTATCGCCTAACTTCTCTTTCATTCCTTCAATACGTTTTTTATAATCATCAAGAGCTTTTTGCCCTTCTTTTTCTTTATTTACAGCTTTTGTATAAAGCGTAAAGTTTTCTTTCCAATCACCGCGTAATGTTTCTGCATAAACAGTTGGTGCGATTTCTTTTAGCTGATCATATATTTTTTCGTGACGCATTTTATTTCCGATAATTAAATCTGGCTTAAGCTTCATTACTGCTTCTAAATTAATATCACGTTCAGTTCCTACAACTTCCGTATTTTTTAATTCTTTCGCTACATGAGGGTACCATTCATCACCAGCACGTGGTTTCGTAGTCCCCACTGGCGTTACGCCCACAGCTAGGAGAGCCTCTGCACCTTCATTTGTTAAAACAACAACTTTTTTAGGTGTACCATTTACTGTCGTTTCGCCCATTGCATGCTTGACCGTATATGAATCTTTTGCTTTAGCTGATATATCATTTTCTTTTTTCTCTTCTTTACTACATCCTGCAATTACAACCATGAGTATCATAATGCAGAACATAATTAGTTTTTTAGTATGTATCATATGTCCTCCCTAGATGAAATCGATTATCATTAACAATTAAAGATTAATGTATACTACATACATTGTCAATGTATATCAGAAAACTTTTTTAATATATACCATTTCGATTCTATTGGCTTTTCTAATGTTTCTTTTTAACATATAGTGTATAAGTATGAAAATTTATGTTGTTATTACAATGCGTATCTGAGTTATACATAACAAAGATACGCATCCATATTGCATTATCATTTTAATTCCTAATATTGAGTATACTTAATATACGATGGATCATTATATACCCACTGATTTCCACCAAGGTTTAACCAGCCATTTTCATTTATATATACTAAATAAGATTCTGGAGGATTTAATTGACGGATAACTGCAGATATAGTTGATGGACCACTTCTTAAATTTACATTCATCCCTTGTATATATGCAACCCCAATCGGACTTCCATCACTATTGCTTGTCTTTACAAAATTAATGTAAGAAGGATCATTATACACCCATTGTCCATTCCCCAAATCTAACCATCCGTTACTTTCCTGATATACAACGTAAGATTCTGGAGAATTTAATTGACGAATAACTGAGGAAGAAGTTGATGGACCATTTCTTAAATTTACATTTTTCCCAAGGATATAAGCGATTCCCTTCGTTTGAGGTGTCGGTTGTGGGTTTGGAGGTTGTGGATTTGGAGCTACTCCAAAAATAGCCGCTATTCCATTTGCATACGCTTGACTTAGATCTTCAATAAATTGTGGATTTTTTAATAAATTTGCATCAAACGTTGTATCAATAAAGGCAGTCTCAGTTAAAATTGCATCCATTGCGGTTTCTCTTAATACCGCATAATTTTCTTTTTTTGCTCCTCGATCACGAAGACCGTATTTTGTTAATACAGGATTTACTGCTGTATGCATCTTTTGTTGCTTTGCATATGCAGTGCTGCTGTTGGATAACGCATTATAAATATAGCTTTCAAAACCTGTACCCCCGCCGCTATTAATATGAAATGAAATAAAATAATCCGCACCAAAAGCATTAGCAATATTAGCACGTTCCGATAAGGAAATAAACACGTCACTATCACGTGTCATTTTAATTGTAATTGGGTAATTTACCGTTAAAATATCTCGAACGCGTCTAGCAATTTGAAGCGTTAAGTTTTTTTCTACTAAGCCATTACCAACAGCACCAGAATCATATCCACCGTGCCCTGCGTCTATAACAAGTTTCATTTTACTACCCCGCCCCTTTCTTGTAATATGTTAGCATTGCTACTCGTCCTATTTTATGTGAAATGTACAAGTTCTGTTACAATCACAAATAAAAAAACCGCCTTATGTAAGGCGGTTTCTATCATCTTGCTTTAACCAATTTAAAATAAATATATACGATTGATAGTGAATATAACGTATGCAAAATAAAATAAATAAAAGTACTATTCCAACACCACTATAAAGTAAACCGAACTTTAAAAAAACATTCACAAGTGGTGGAAAGTTCATTATATTTTGTAATGTACTAAGCATACAAAATATAATGAAAAAGACAGGGACGTATTGTAATTCATACGGCTTTCTTTTCTTAATCATTCTTTTCCGAATGATTATATGACATAGTTCTGCTACTATAAAGCACCCTCCAATTAATACAAGACCAGAAGTCATTGTCATACATCCACCTGCCTTATATTTATTGTATCGCATAAATAATCATCGTTATATTTTCTTCACATACGCTCCATCTTCTGAAGTAAAGCCAAAACTCTCTATGAAAGAATGCGCTTTTTCTGTTAATTCCTCTTGTAGCACTTTTATTTCTTTCACATTTCTTTGTTTCATCATTTCTTCAAATGTAAAATACGTATTTGTACCATAACCATAACCTTGGTAATCAAAATGAATAATTAGCTGTGATAAAACAGCTCGTTCCTCTTGAACACTATAATCTATTACACCAATATATGTATCATCAACTTTCACACAATACTGTACCTTTTTCTCACCTAAACTATGCGATTTAAACATTTCTTTAACAACGCTTTCATTTTCTATAGTAACTTTCTCAAACGTAATCATATGTTGTCCATCCTTTTACTATTATTGTATCAATAATACTTCCTATTTATGAAAAAAAACCTTAAGACCGTATGCGATCTTAAGGTTTTTCTAATTACACTAAGCTATACGCACGTTTTGTTTCTTCATGGAACTTGTTCGTATCGTATTTATGCTCAACATAAATTTGGTGCCATACCATAAACGCAAGTACAGTCCAAATTTTACGGCTATAATCGCCTTTATCTGCACAATGTGCTTCCAGTAAGTTTAATACATACTGTTTGTCGATTAAATGCTCTGTCTTACTTTCGTTTATAATATTTATAGCCCAATCATGCATTTCGTCTTTTAACCAGTGACGAATTGGTACTGGGAATCCAAGTTTTTTACGATCTAATACGTGATCTGGAACGATTCCGCGTGCTGCTTCACGTAAAATAGCTTTCGTAGTTCCGTTAGCAATCTTAAGTTCAGTTGGAATTTTAGATGCAACATCGAATACTTCTTTATCTAAGAACGGTACACGAAGTTCTAATGAGTTTGCCATTGTCATTTTATCAGCTTTTAATAAAATGTCACCGCGTAACCATGTGAACATGTCAATGTACTGCATTTTACTTACATCATCATAATCTTTAATCTCGTTATACAATGGTTTCGTGATATCCATATAGTTAACACTTTCATTGTAATACTTCATTAATTCAGCTTTTTCTTCTTCACGGAAGATTTTCGCATTTCCATAGTAACGCTCTTCAATTGGTGTACATCCACGCTCTAGGAAGCTCTTACCTTTAAATCCTTCTTTAAGAGCACCACTCAATGCTTTTAGAACACTCTTACCTGGGCTAGGAATGTAAGAGAACATTTTTAGTGAGTTTGGCTCACGGTAAATGTTATAACCACCAAATAGCTCGTCTGCGCCTTCACCTGAAAGAACAACTGTTACATGTTTACGTGCTTCTTTAGCAACGAAGTACAATGGTACAGCTGCTGGATCAGCTAAAGGATCATCCATATGCCAAATGATTTTTGGGAACTCATCCATAAATTCTTTCGCTGAAATGAATACGTTATGGTTTTTAACGCCTAATTTCTCAGCAGTTTCTTTTGCAACATCAACTTCACTGAAACCACGTTGCTCAAAACCAACAGAGAATGTTAAAAGATTTGGATTCATTTCTCTTGCAATAGAAGCGATGATAGATGAATCGATACCACCAGATAAGAATGAACCTACTGGTACATCACTACGCATATGCACTTTTACTGAATCATATAGTACATCACGAATTGCTTGGATATGCTCCTCTTTCGTTGCACTTGAAGCATTGAAATAAGGTTTCCAGTAGCGATGGATTTCCATCTCTTTACCGATTTCTTTTACGAAATAATGACCAGGCTCGATTTTATTAACATCAATTGTTAATGTTTCTGGCTCTGGGCCATATTGGTACGTAAAATAATGTTGTAGTGACGTTGGATTAACGCCTTTATCTTCCATCACATGCATAATACTTTTCTTCTCAGATGCGAAGAATGTAGTATCACCTTGCTGTGCGATGTATAGAGGTTTAATACCGAAGTGGTCACGTGCACCGAAAAGTTTCTTCTCTTCACGATCCCAAATCATAAATGCAAACATACCACGAAGGTAGTCTACACATTTTTCTTTCATATGTGCATACAATGCAATAATAACTTCTGTATCAGATTGCGTTGCAAACGTTGCACCTTTTTCAAGTAACATTTCACGTAATTCTACATAGTTGTAAATTTCACCATTAAAAATAATTACATATCGATCATTTTCATAAGTTAGCGGCTGATGTCCTGCCTCTAAGTCAATGATACTTAAACGGCGGAAGCCAAATTGTACATGTTCATCACGAAAATATCCTTCGTCATCTGGACCACGGTGGAAAATCATCGTGTTCATATTTTCAAATTGATGTTTTTCTGTTTCTGAAAACTCTCTAGGGTTTTCACATAAACATCCTACAAAACCACACATACTTCTTACCCTCTTTCGGTTTTCATTCTGTTTCTATACTACTATATCAACCCTATTTATACTAGCATAATCAACTGAATATGGCGACCAAAAACTATAAAAAAATCACTCCATTTCACATTTTTAACAATTTTTTATGAAAACATGAAAACTAGGCACTCACCTTTCTCCGCTTTTGTCATATGATATTGCAAATTGATTTCTAGGAGGGAATACCATGAGTGAAGAAAAAAAAGATTCTTCTCGCCCACCGGTTCGTAATTACTTAAAGCAAATTGATGATTTCTTCGAGCAAACACCTCTTCGCAATGTAATCGCTGATTTAAATCATTTTTTCCAAAAAGGAAACCGTTTATTAACATTCCCTGTAGATTTATATGAAGTTGGTGAAGAACTCGTTGTTACAGCTGAACTACCAGGTATACAAAAAGAGCAAATCCAAATTGAAATACAAAGTGAATACTTAAAAGTCTCTGTAAAAGAAGAGATACTCGAAGAGGAAGAAGAAACATCCCATAACTATTATCGCCGAGAACGTTCCATTTCAGAAGCATCAAGATTGATTAAGTTGCCGTATTCAATTAATAAAAAAGCAGCAAAAGCTTCTTATCAAAACGGCGTATTAGAAATTCGGGCGCCGAAACTTCCCCAACAACATGACATTTTATCCATAGACTAATGCAAAAAAAATAAGGGTGCTATGCACCCTTATTTTTAATCCACTAATCGCTTCATATCACGTATAATGTCTTCGTATGGCGTATTACTAATGCCACTATACTTTTTCATTACTTTTCCGTTTTGATCAATTAAATAAAATGATGTACCATGCATGACCTGACCGTTCTCCGGCTTATCTACAAGTGATTGGAAATTATCTTTTGAAAACTTTGTAATATCTTCTAACGAATATCCCGTTAATAAATTCCAGTTACTAGTATCCTCTGTAAACTTTTGAATAAATGCTTTCAGATTTTCTGGTTTATCAAGGTCTGGATCTACACTAAATGAAACAAACTGAACGTCTATCTTCTCTTCTTTTGCCATCTTTTGCAGCTTGGCCATATTTGCAGTCATTGGTGGACAAACTGTTTGACAATTTGTGAACATAAAATCTGCAACCCAAACTTTCCCTTTTAAATCTTTTGTACCAAATTGCTTTCCATCTTGATTTGTAAATTGGAAAGTTTCTAAATCCCAATTCAATGGTTTACGAAGCTTTGAACCTGATCCACTACATCCAGCAAGTACAAAGAGACAAAATACAACCATAAGACCAATTATTTTTTGATAACGCTTCATTTATAAACCTCTTTTCTCTATCCTAAATTTAAATAGGTTATGTTTATAATAACAAAAGTTAACACTACGAGAAAATTGTTTACTACATTTGTTCACGAAATCGTACGAATTTACGTATGTTACTTCTTTATTTCAAGCGAATTACTAGACAAAATATATTTTTTTACTATTATTTCTATAAATAGAAGTGATAAAACTATTTTTATTGTTACTTTTGTAAATACCTTTCCCTATTTTTTAACAATTCCTTAAACATTAATCCATGTTTTACACTGTATTCCTTAACAACATTTCGGTACAATACAAATACAACGATTTTAAATGAGGTGATGTTCATGGCAAAGCGCTATGAAAATATGGATAATGTTAGTACAAAAAAATCAATTCGCTCTTTTTTACGCTGGCGTAAAGAACGAAAGCAAAACAAAAAAGATTTTTCTTTCTTAGTAGAACAATCACCCGTTAAACAAAGTGCATTTTTGCAAAGTAATGTAAAAAAAACGACTGTCACATGGATTGGGCATTCTACTTTTCTTATCCAAACGAATGGACTTAATATATTAACAGATCCAGTATGGGCCAATAAATTAAAGCTAGTTCCAAGACTTACAGAACCTGGACTCTCTATAGAAGCACTACCTAAAATTGATATTGTCCTTATTTCACATGGTCATTATGATCATTTAGATTTTTCAACTCTTCGTCAGTTGAATGATGATGTTCTATACCTTGTACCTATCGGATTAAAAAAATTATTTACTCGTAAGAAATTTAAACATGTAGAAGAGTATAAATGGTGGGAAAGTACGATAATTAACGAAGTTTCTTTTCACTTCGTACCTGCTCAGCACTGGACGAGAAGATTCTTATTTGATATGAATACGTCTCACTGGGGGGGATGGATTATTGATAATGAAACGACTATGGAAACCATATATTTTTGTGGCGACAGTGGCTATTTCCAAGGTTTCAAAGAAATTGGTGAACGCTTTTTAATTGATATTGCTCTTATGCCCATTGGCGCTTATGAACCAGAATGGTTTATGAAAGTATCTCATGTTTCACCTGAAGAGGCTGTGCAAGCTTATTTAGATTTAAACGCTACTCATTTTATACCGATGCATTACGGAGCATTTGCACTCGCCGATGAAACACCTCGTGAAGCAATAACTAGACTTCGAAATAATTGGAATTTGCGCATGTTACCATGGGAACAACTGCATGTACTCTTTTTAGGCCAAACTTTTATTTATAGTAACGCAACAAATGATAAGCAAATAAATGAAAAAATTGAAACTTTACATGTGTAACGTAGCGACTGATTTTCTACATCTAACATATAATATAGAAAATCCTATAGTGAAGGCTTTTACGGACAGCCCGTTACCTAACCTCTTTGCTCCAGCTAAATTTTGAGGTGGGAGTTTTACTGTCCGCAAATTGCGGGATAAAGGGTGTTTTCTATGAATAGATATTTACAGACTCGCTATATCATTAGCGGTAGTGCCTGTATAGCTCTTCTTATTTCTTACTTTCTATTTACATAAAAAAGCTACTTGAAATATATTTTCAAGTAGCTTTTTTATTACTCTGCTAAATACATAAATCCGATTGCACCCGGACCTGTATGAGTACTAATTATAGGCGTTGTATAGAAAATTTCTGATTGAGCAAACCCACTCACTTTTTCAACCGCCGCTTTCATACTTTCAGCTAAAGGAATTGCTTTCGCATGTGGAATTGCAACAGCCTTTACAACTTTTCCAGCTGTATCTTGCTCAAATAACTTAGCTAATGTTTTTACAATTTGGCCTTGGCTACGAACTTTCGTTACAGGATTATAAACACCGTCTTCAAGACTAGCAATTGGCTTTATATTAAGCAGCGAACCGATAAACGCTTTTCCTTTACCGATACGTCCACCCTTCACTAAGTTTTCTAATGTATCTACTACTACATATAAACGAGTATTCTTTCTTACTTCATCTACACGTTTTAAAATTTCTTCTAGTGAGCGCCCTTCATTTGCCATTTTTGCAGCTTCAATTACTTGATATGCTAAAGCATGTGTAATAAATTGAGAATCAACAACTGTTACTTTTGTATCGGTCATTGATGCAGCACTATTTGCAGTTGCTACAGTACCACTCATTCCACTTGTCATATGAATGGAAAGTACTTCACTTCCATCTTCACCTAACTTGTTATACATTTCTACAAATGTACCCATTGCTGGTTGCGATGTTTTTGGTAATTCCTCTGATTTAAGCATTTCTTCAATAAATTCATCTGGTTGTAGATCAACGCGATCTAAATATGTTTGTCCATTTACAGAGATTGATAATGGTAGAACATGAATGTCATACTTCTCGATTACTTCTTGTGATAAATCTGCCGTTGAATCTGTTACAATTTTAATTTTTTGCATATTATATTCTTCCCTTTCCAATACGCTCTCCTTGTTATTATACTAGTATTCCCATTGCTTTCAACAATTTGGAACGAAATTTCATCAAATTAATTATATTTTTATATCTAAAATGAAAAAGACAGAGCTCCTAACCCTGTCTCTACTCTATATCATGCATTTTTTTCAAGAGTATTTGTTTTATATACATTTAAATAATCATTCCACTTCAAACAATTTTGTAAATATTCACGGAAAGAATATGCAAATCTTGGATGTTTTTGTTTTTGAATTTTTGCAATAAATAATTGAAGACGAGACTGAATTAGAAACGATAATGGATGCTGCGCCTGTAGGACAGGGATTTCGAATATTTTAATACAATCCCCTGTTGAATGAGTGAAATAAAAACTTTTCGTAATCACAATATCAATCCTCTTTTTCATTGGATTTTTGAACTTCCTCTACTTTGCGTTGTAACACGTTGTTTAAAGTGGAGTAAAATCAGACTTATATGATTTCTGTAGTCCTTATGGCTAGAAGATTTATACTCTATTCATCTCCACCTAATCCATCTTCCCATCCTAAATATCTCCGAGACGGGAATCTCATTATCCATCAATTGTTTAATACATTTAGTATAAGCTTATAAAAGCGCAAAGTTTGTCTAAATTTTGGAGATTCTATAATTTTTTTCTTCTATATATTGTATACGTTTATAGCTATAGTATAACCAATAAATAAAAAAGTGCCTTTATAACGAGGCACTTTTCGACTGCATTTCTTCTCTTTTCTTTTTCCTCTTACTAACAACCTTTGATAAAGCAATACTTACTTCATAAATACAAATAAGCGGCACCGCAACTAAACTATGAGATAAAAAGTCAGGCGGTGATATACAAGATGCAATGATAATCAGTGCTACGTAAGCATATCTTCTTATTTTTATTAAAAATTCCGCCGTAAGTATTCCAATACTAGTTAAAAACATTACAACGACTGGTAATTCAAAAATCACAGCAAATGGGACTGTTAAATTAAGTACAAAATGAAAATACTTTTCTGTCGTAAACATCGTATTAAACATTTCATTACCTATCGTAGTTAAAAAGTGAAATAGAAATGGCATTACAATAAAGTATCCAAAACATAAACCTGCAATAAATAATATAGACAATACCGGTATATACATTATTGTCATCTTTTGTTCATTTGGATGTAAACCCGGTTTTACAAATAACCAAATTTGTATAGCAGCAAAAGGAATTGTACAAACGATAGCAAATACTGTAGCAATCGAGAAAAAAATCCACAATACATCACTTGGACCGAGAACAGTTAATTTCATTGGTAAATCTTTTACAAGCCAAAAATAAATATCCTTTGTAAAAGTAAATCCGATAATTAAAAATAGTACAAAGGATAACACCGTATATATTACTCTTTTTCGAAGCTCAACAATATGTTCTACTACGCTCATTTCCCGATCTTCCAACTCGTTCACCACACTTTATTTATCCATTACAAGGAAAATACATTACATTTTTTCTTTCTTTTCCTTTTCTTGAAATGCGTCATCTGTCAATTCTTTCGTTGATTTTTTAAACTCTTTTAACGTTTCCCCTAAAGCCTTCCCGATTTCCGGCAATTTTTTAGGCCCAAATAAAATGAGTACTGCTACTAAAATTAAAATTAACCCTGGAAAGCCAATATTTGAAAACATTTCCCCATCCCCTTTATTAGTAGTTTCCTTGTCCTACTATTACATAATTTTATTTTGTCAAAAAAGTTTGAAAACGTCAACAAATCCATTGCCTTTTGTCAAAAAAATTCAAAAATATAATCAATTATACAAATTTCATTTTCTATTGCCCCTGTGTATGATATGGTAAGGGAAATGACATATTATTTCATGATAGTAGAAAGGATTTGCATTATGACTGAAAAAATGACACGAATGACCCAATTTGTAAAAGAAGAAATTGCAAATGCAATTACACATGGTATCGGTGCCATTTTAAGCATCCCTGCCTTAATCATATTGATTATTCATGCGTCTAAGCACGGTACCGCATCAGCTGTAGTTGCATTTACTGTTTATGGTGTAAGCATGTTCTTACTGTACTTGTTTTCAACATTGCTACACAGCATCCATCATCCTAAAGTTGAAAAAATATTTACTATTTTAGATCATTCAGCCATTTACTTATTGATTGCTGGCACGTATACTCCTTTTCTACTTATTACACTTCGTGGCCCATTAGGATGGACGTTACTTGCTATTATATGGACACTTGCAATCGGAGGTATCGTCTTCAAAATTTTCTTTGTACGTCGCTTTATAAAGGCATCAACTTTATGTTACATCATTATGGGCTGGCTCATAATCGTTGCCATTAAACCACTTTATGAAAATCTAACTGGACATGGTTTTTCACTACTTTTAGCAGGTGGAATTTTATATTCTGTCGGAGCTATATTCTTCCTTTGGGAAAAGCTACCTTTCAACCATGCCATATGGCACCTGTTCGTTTTAGGTGGTAGTGCGATGATGTTCTTTTGTGTACTCTTTTATGTCTTACCTACAGCATAATAAAAAAGGTTTCAGCTTACTATAAGCTGAAACCTTTTTTACTACTTATGTAATTGTGATGCGATAACTTCCTGTGTATGCTTCGTTAATTCTTTAATATCCATATTCGCATAATCTTCAGGTGTAATCGGCTTAGAAATTGTTACTGTTGCATGAGCTGGCTTCATACGATTTCCATTCGCTTCAAACATCTTATATGTACCATCTAACGTTACAGGTAAAATTGCTACACCTGACTTTACTGCAAGATGAAAACTACCAGCCTTAAACTCTCCAACTTCGCCACCCTTACTTCTTGTCCCTTCTGGGAAAATTACGATAGAATGTCCATTCTTTAATAGCTCGATTCCATCTTTAATTGCTTTAAGAGATTGACGACGATTGCTACGATCCATAAATACACAATTCATAAGTTCCATCCAAGTTGGCACAACTGGGAACTTTTTAATTTCTGCTTTTGACACGAATCCAATTGGTTTATTTAAGTAACCTAGTAAAACAGGGATATCCATATTACTTTGGTGATTACTTACAACTAGTACCGGCTTGTCTTTCGGAACATTTTCAAGCCCTTTCACTTCTACTGTCCCTCCAGCTACACGTACCATTTTCTTACCAAACCAATTTGTCGTTTTGTACACAGCATTATCTTTTTCTTTTGGCGCCATCGTATTTACTTGTCTTTTAAGACGCCACATTCTCGGTGTAATCGCAATTACGATTAAAATTAAATAAAAGATTTTAAAAAACGTTTGAATCATACAGAACCCCCACCTATTATCATTCCGACCTTCATTATACTAGACAAACGAAGGAAAAAGAAGAAAAAAAGTCCAAACAGCAAGTGTTTGGACTTTTTAAGGCATTCTATATTAGAAACGTTTTGCTAATTCACGAGCATTAGCAATTGCTGCTTCTTTAATTTCTTGTGCTTTTTCAGGGTTTGCATTCATACCTTCAACTGCAATATATTCAGTTTCATTTACTCCGACAAATCCTAATACAGTTTTTAAGTGATTACGACCGAAGTCTACAGCTGCGTATGCTCCTTCAGAATATACGCCACCTGTTGCTTGAATGTGAAGTGCTTTTTTACCTTCTAATAAGCCAACTGGACCATTTTCAGTATATTTGAATGTTTTACCTGCGATTGCTACGTTATCTAAGTATGCTTTTACTACTGGTGGATAGCTAAAGTTCCACATTGGAGTTACGAATACATAACGATCTGCATGCATAAATGTTTCTAAGTTTGTGTTCATTGCTGCTACTTTTTGTTGTTGAACTTCAGTTAAAGTTTCAAAGCCTTCACCTGCTGCAAATTTACCCCAAGCACCAAATACATCTGCATCGATTGCTGGTACAGTAGTATTGAATAGATCAATTGTTACAACTTCGTCTTGTGGATGCTCGTTTTTATAAGCCTCGATGAAAGCTTCCCCTACTGCCATTCCGAAAGAACCTTCTGCTGAATTTGGATTTGCTGTGATAAATAGTACTTTTGTCATTGTATTCTCTCCCTTTTTTCTCTTTATCTTTAATTCAAGATTTATTTTTCGAAAGTTAATAACTTACCTTATGTAAGTATAATACAAAAAGTTTTAATTAATGTCAATAAAAAATAGCTACTTTTTTTTCGTAAGTTAATGATTTATTTTGTTTCTTTAAAATTTAGTATACAGATATTAAGACTCCTCATACAAAAAGGCTATCTCTATAATTTATAGAGATAGCCTTTTATTACATATTATTTTTGAAAAACATGTTTCACTTTTTCAGCTGGAATGTTACTTCCACCTCTACCTTTTACATCTTCAATCATCATTGTAATGACCATATCTGGTGAATTCAAATCAAATGCAGCGAACCAGCCTAGTTCTTTTCCTTCGGCCTCTTTGGATACTTTTAATTCCGCTGTACCTGTTTTTCCAGCAAGAGTCATTCCATCAATTTTAGCAATTTTCCCTGTACCATCCGGATCATTAATTACTTTCGTCATAGCAGTTTTTAATATATCCTGATTTCCTTTAGAAATTACATTTTCTTTCCAAGCTTTTGGTTGTTTATCTGTTTTAATAATATACGGTGATGGAATCGTTCCATCATTTACAATTGGCGCATACGTTAAAGCTAAATGAAGAGGAGTCATTAATACTTGCCCTTGTCCATATCCTGTATCTGCCATTTGAATATCATTTTTAATACCGTCATTTGCAATTTTAGAAGCAGGGAATCCATATTCAATTGGTAATTTTTCATCGAATCCGAATTTTTTCGCTTCACTCATAAACTTGTCTTTTCCGATTTTCAATGCTTCTTGTGCGAAGTAAATATTATCCGAGTATTTCATCGCCTTATCAAAATCAATCGGATTTGCATCTTTCACACGCGTTACATAATAATTACCCCAAGAAGAATCTTTTGTCCATTTTAATCCTTCAATTTTTAACTCTTCTTTTGGATCAATCGTTTTCGTTTCAAGACCAATTGCAGCTGTAATTGGTTTAAATACAGAACCTGGTACCGATAATTGTGTAAAGCGATTCGTCATCGGTTTTTTCGGATCATTATTCCAAGCTTCGCGTTGTGCTTTCGATGTTCCTCGTGCAATTAAATTCGGATCATATGCTGGACTACTTACTAGTGCAATTGTTTCTCCACTTTTCGGATTAATTGCTGCACTTGAACCAGCTTCGCCCTTCATTTCATTGTACGTTTTTTCTTGAACAGCACTATCAATAGTTAAAGTTACGTTTTCTCCATCAACAGCATCTGTTTTTGCCAAGTTTTTAATTTCTTTTCCTTGTGCATCTTCTACAAAGACACGGCCACCTTTTTTACCGCGTAGCTTTTCCTCTAATACTTGCTCTAAACCAGCTTTACCAACTGGATCATCAGCTTGATAGCCTTTCTTTTGAAGCGTTTTTAAATCTTCAGCATTTACCTTTCCGATATAACCAGTCAGATGAGCTGCCGCTTCCCCTAATGGATATGTACGAACATTTACAGGTTTTGTTGAAACACCTGCTAAATCAATGTACGTATTTTGCGTTGCCCCTTCAGGCAAAATTCCAATTGGTACGAGATACCCTGGTTTTACCCATTTAGCAGCTAATTTTTGATCAATTTCTTCTACAGACATATTTAATAACTTCGCTACTGTTTCTTTCGTTTGCGGAGCAGTATCGCCTAACTTTTCAGGAATCAATCCGATTTCAGAAGCTTTCCCATTTGTTGCAAGACCTTTTCCATTACGATCGTATATTTCACCACGTTTTGGCTGTGTTGTCTGCATACGCACTTTACTATCTTTCGTCATGCCAGGGAAAATAAAATCAGGAGTCCAATCTATTTTCCAAGATTCTTTATCTCCATCTTTTTCTTTCACCATTTTTGCTTCATGGCCAAAAGTAATTTTACCACCAACTGTATCCATGCTTACTTTAAAAGGAACAGGGCCTTCATCTTTTTTATCTTCTTTTACTTCCCCTGTTTCTACCTTTAAGTCTTTCACTTCGATACCAGAATAAATTTTTTCATATTTCTCAGTAAATTCTTTCTTTGAAATATCTTTTTTTGCATTTTTTGATAGTTGATCATACATATCTGCAAATTTTTGTTTATTCCACGCTTTTACATATGTATCAAACGCTTCTTGTGGTTTTTCTTCTTTACCACATCCAACTAACATGAATGTTAAGCAAAGAAAAAGAATCCCCCATATCTTTCTCAATCGATTCTCCTCCTCTTTCTATATTAGTACTTTTGAAAATTTTAGCATTTTTACATGCTACCTATCATTATAGCACTATCGAATCTCATCTATAAACTTATATTGATGAATATAAATAAAAAGATTGATGCGAATTCTCACATCAATCTTCTTTATTATTGTTGTTTCTCATATACATGGTAATAATACGTATACGGGTTTTTTTCATCTGTTAAACCTTTTTCTACAAAAATCTCTTTCCAATTTGTCATATCCATTTCTGGGAAGAATGTATCTCCTTCAAATGCATAATGGATTTTTGTTATATACAATTTGTCTACATAAGGTAAAAAGAGATCATAAATTTGCGCCCCGCCAAAAATAAAAATCTCTTCTTCATTTTTACATAGTTCAAATACTTCTTCTACAGAATGAACAACTTCACATCCTTCAACGTGATATCCTTCATTACGAGTTACAATAATATTACGTCTTCCAGGCAGCGGTCTACCAATCGCTTCATAGTTCTTTCTTCCCATAATAAGCGGGTGACCCATCGTTGTTTTCTTCACGTATTGTAATTCACTCGGTAAACGCCAAGGTAAATTATTATCTTTACCAATTACTCTATTTTCGTCCATTGCGACCATAAATGAAACAATCATTTTTTCATCTCCTCTACAATTATACTGCAACCGGTGCTTTAATTGCTGGATGCGGATCGTATCCTTCAATCGTTAAATCTTCCATTTCAAAATCGAAAACAGATTTCACATCTGGATTTAATGTAAGTTTCGGGAACGGACGTGGTTCACGTGCCAATTGCTTTTCTACTTGTTCAAAATGATTTGTATAAATGTGTGCATCACCAATTGTATGAACAAATTCCCCTACTTCAAGACCACATTCGTGTGCAATTAAATGTGTTAGTAGTGAATAACTTGCGATGTTAAATGGTATTCCAAGGAATATGTCACCACTTCTTTGATATAGCTGACAAGAAAGCTTTCCGTCCGCTACATAAAACTGGAATAATGTATGACAAGGGGGTAATGCCATACTTGGTACGTCTTCAGGATTCCAAGCAGAAACGATTAAACGACGTGAGTCTGGTGTTTTTTTAATCATTTCAATTACATCTTTTAATTGATCAAGTGTCTCACCAGCTGTCGTTTTCCAAGCTCGCCACTGTTTACCATAAACGTCTCCTAAATAACCATATTTATTTGAGAAATCATCATCTTCTAAAACGTTCTTTTTAAACAATTCCATCTGCTCATCGTACTGTACTTTAAATTCTTCATCTTGTTGTGAGCGAAGACCAAAATCCGTCATGTCAGGACCAGTATACTCATCACTTTCTACCCAGCTCTTAAACGCCCATTCATTCCAAATATTATTATTATGCTGCAATAAATAGCGAATATTTGTATCACCTTTCATAAACCAAAGTAGTTCACTTGCTACAAGGCGAAATGGTACTCTTTTTGTCGTTAATAAAGGAAATCCTTTACTCAAATCAAAACGCATTTGATATCCAAATACAGATACAGTTCCTGTCCCTGTACGATCTTCTTTCTTCGTACCATGTTTCATTACATGGCGGCATAAATTTAAGTATTCATTTTCAGCATGTTTCATATGTAGGAAAACCTTCTTTCAATCGTATATGCAATTTATCATAACATGAAAAATGGTAAATTTAATAATCCTAATTAATAAAATTTCTTCCGCTAATTCTTACAAAATTATTAACTTTCCAAATTTAAAAAGGTTTTCATTTTCTATTACCGAAAGTATAGTGCGGTAGAACAAAATTTATATTTGGAGGTTAGAAGTATGTCTAAAATTGAAACGCCTGTTATGACTTCTTTACAAACAGCGGTTGAAAAAATGATGAAGGATTTAAATGTTCCTGGTGCTGCTGTCGCTGTTATAAAAGACGGTGAAGTTATTATTTCAGAAGGTTTCGGCTATCGTAATATAGAAACAAAAGAGGCTGTTACACCGAATACTCGATTCGCAATCGGTTCCTCAACGAAAGCATTTGGCACACTTTCATTAAGCTTGTTAGCACAGCAAAAAAATTTTAATTGGGATATCCCTATCCAGTCTTATATACCTAACTTTACTTTATCTGAACTACTTGCTAGCTCACAAGTTACAGGACGGGATTTAGCTTCTCATCGAACCGGTGTAAGCCGTCATGAGGCTCTTTGGTATAGCTCTTCCTTATCTCGAAAAAATCTCGTTGAAAAAATAAAACATTTACCACTTGATGCGCCGTTCCGAACAGCGTTTCTATATAACAACTTAATGTATACAACAATCAGCTACATTGTGGAAAATATTACAAATAAAACGTGGGAACAATACGTTACAGAACATATTTTAGAGCCTTTAAATATGAATCAAACAAACTTCTCTGTTACAGATTCACAAACTACAGATGATTATGCTTTACCTTACGTTGAAAATGAAGGTAAAATAAAAGAAGTTCCATTCCATAACATCGATACAGTTGGAGCTGCTGGGTGTATTAATTCTACAATTGAAGATATGGCAAATTGGGTCCTTCTTCACTTAAACAAAGGTAAATTTGGAGATCATGAATTAATCTCCTCTGAATTATTACAACAAATGTATACACCACATAATTCCATTCCAGATCAACCAGTTTTATCACTTCCTGAATCTCCATTAAATAGTTACGGTCTTGGTTGGTTTATTAGCGCTTACCGTGGTAATAAGGTAATTCATCATGGCGGTAATATTGATGGGTTTTCAGCACTTGTTTCATTCATACCAACAGAAAACATAGGCCTTGTCATTTTAACGAATGCTGGAGGAACATTACTTCCTACTTATCTCGCTAATCAAATTTATGACGAACTACTTGAATTAGAATCCATTGATTGGCATAAACGTGCTGTAGAAGATACTGAGAAAATGAAGGAAATGATGAAAGAAGCAACTGAGTCGCTTCCTGAACAAATTAAAGGGACTACACCTTCTCACAAGTTAGAGGATTATACTGGTACTTTTGAACATCCTGCATACGGAACATTACAAGTATACAAACAAGATGATTCGTTATTTGTACAATTTATGGAGATGGAGGTTCAATTGCACCATCATCACTACGACATCTTCTCTGCAAAAATTGACTTATTCCAAATGAAAATGAGTTTATTATTCGCTTATGAAATGAATGTGAGTGGTGAATTCCCATCTCTTCAGTTACATGTGCCAGCTATGTTAAGTACTCAGCCGCTGACATTTAAGAAAATCAAATAATTATTTTGATGGTAAAAAATAAAGGTAGGTGCGAATCACACCTACCTTTTCTATTTCATATCCATCTTATCTGGTTGAAACCAAATCGGCTTCGATAGTTCAAAGTTTTTATGATCTTCTAATACAATATGAAGACGCTCTAACGTATCCTCCAACATATGCGGTGCTGCTCGTAATGTCCAGACAACTGATGAGAAAACTGTCATGCCAACGTACACCGCATATAATTTCCAGAACTCCTCTGGTATTCTCTCATTAAAGTATCCTTCTATTTGTCCGATTGAATATGGAATACTAATGTCTCTTGCAAATAGTGCAATTTTTACGAAATCATGCAGTGGGTCGCCCCAGTCATAACCATTAAAATCAACTACACCTACATATCTCCCATCCCGTACAATTATATTTTCTAAATGAAAATCATCGTGTTGAAATCGATTTGGGCGATCCTTTACATACATTTCATTTTCATCTATAAACTTAATAATTTTATCATCATTTTCAATTTTAATTCCGTATGTTTTATACGCCTCTAAATATTTCCTATGTTTTTTCATTGCTCTTTCATACCACGGAAGTATATTCTTAGGAGCTTCAAGTGTATGCATTTTCGCTAAATCTTTTCCTGCCTCTATGCCAATATCATATTGTTCTTTTGGTGAATACGTAGACAATAGTCTCTTCGCATCTTCCCCTTCTAAATATGAAAAAATACTATAGCATACACCTTCTTCTTCCAATATACCTATTTCAATTGGCCTTTGTGCCTGTACGTTACATTTTACCATTTCATTTAAAATTTGAAACTCTATTTTCTTTCTTTCATACTCTTTTATATCGCCTGTCCGAAATAAATATTTTTCATTATTCGCACTCATAATTATATATTTCTTGTCAGGCGAAAAACCTTTAGAAATTTCTTTAATATCCACTGCATCTTTTACAATTTGTATATTGTTTTGCTGCGCTGTAATTATCTTCATATCTATTCCCCTTACATTTCTGCCTTTGGTGTATAAGCAACTTCTACAATAAATCCATTCGGATCGTAAAAATCAATCGTATAGTAACCTTCCGAATAATGATTCATTTCAATTGGACCACGTATTACCTTCACTTTCGTACTAGAAAGAAAATCTGCTACTTCATCAACTACTTCTCTATGAATAGCTTGATAACAAATATGTCTAGGCCCTAACGTCCTTACGATTTCCTCATCTACTTCTTTAAAATATATTTCACTTTCTCCTGTGCTATATGCTACTTCATTTAACTTTCTCCATCCAATTATGGAAAACAACTTATTATAAAAAGAAATGGACTCCTCCAAATTCGCTACCCAAAATTCAATATGATGAATGCCTGCTCGAAGTGTATTCATATTAAGAATACGCTCCTTGTACTACTTCCACAATTTCCATCGGCTTATGAACCATATAATCTGGTGCATCTTTTTTCACTGTTTCAATGACATCATATCCCCAAGATACCCAAATCACGTTCACTCCAGCCTTTTTACACGCTGCTACATCTCGCTGTTCATCACCAACGTATAACATATCCTGCTCTGTTATCTTTTTCGATTTTAAAAATCTTTTTATCATTTTATCTTTACCAAACAGATTTTTAGAACAATACACTTCTTGTATATTTTCTATATCATTCTTGTGTAAAAATGCCCGAATATGCTCTTCTGAGTTAGATGATATAACCGCAATACCGTATCCTTTTTTATATAGTTCATCTAATACATCCTTCATCCCATGAAATAAAACAAGATCTTTTATAGCAGGCTGATATAATTTATAAAACTCCAACGCTAATATCGGTAATTTATACAGTGGTACATCGAGTTGTTTACATCTCTCTGGCATCGTTAATTTACGTAAATGTTCAATTTCTTCTTCCTTTACCGTTTTATATCCGTGCTTTTCAGCAATTTGATTATAAATTGGTACAAATATATTTTGCGAATCTACTAATGTGCCATCAAAGTCAAAAACAATGTATTTTTGCATCTCCATACTCCTTTTACTTCTTTTTTCTAAACCTATGTTATTCAACAACATAGTTGTCTGTCCCTTCTATAAACATAAAAAAGAACAAGATTTTCTCTTGTTCTTTTTAAGACAACCATTTCGGCGGTACATTTGTATTCCAATAAATATTTCCTAACTCATGATGTCCAGAGTATCCATCATCAAAACGGTGATAATGGAAATTAAAATAATAACCATCTTGCGGCGGATGATCTCTTCTTACATGGAAACGCAATAAATCATTTCCTGATTTCGTATCGTAGACGTGAAAAATCTTTTCATTATTTCCACCAGCTGGTTTTTGAGAAATCGCTAATGATTGTAGTGAGTCTTCTGGTACATCACTAGCAAGCTCAGCAATTGCCTCTTCAATTTTCGGTAATATTACATCTTTAAATTCATCTTCAATTACTGGACCAATTTTAGTACCAAACTTTTGCATCGACTGCTTCTCTGCTTCTTGCATTGCATAAGTAATAAAAGTATCGGTGGTTAACCTGTCATTCGTTTCTTCATATGTATAGGACGTGCTCTCCAAACTTTGTTGCCCAGCTGTGCTCGTAGGCTTGTCCGCAGCTTTGGCATTATCAAGCAATATGGAAGGAGGCGTCACTAAACCAAATGTAAATACGGTAATTAATGCGACTAAGGTTTTTCTAAACCAATTTGGCATTTATGTTCCCTCCCCTTTCACTCATTATTTTTTATATAACGGTGGTTTCTTCTATTATACAAAATGATTATAATTTTTGCACTTTACAATTTTGTTAACGTTCACATATTTTTCACTTGAATATGAAATTGTAAGATTTCATACAATATTAATACCACAATATTGAGGAGGCACTTGAATGACTTTAGATGTCATGTATTCCGCCGCAAGCATACTCGTTTTAGTATATTTTATTTCTCAATGTGTTACAGACTAGAAAAAGAGCCGTCAATGGCTCTTTTTTTATGGTAAAAATACAATCCATACAATTAATAAAATAAAAACAAAGCCACCAATCACAGCTGGCAATAAATAAAACTGGGCAAGTATAACTATTGCATACAAGAGTATTGCTGGTAGTAGTAAATAACGATCTGCCTTCCACCTTAGCAAAAGTAATTTTCCTTCTTCACAATATAAATGAAGAAACATTTTTTTCGTAAATTCATTCCAATAATCACGCGCATAGCGAGAAATTGCAACTACAGTAAATACAAGAACAATAGCTGCAATCCACCTTGGAGTCATGATTATACTTGCAGTACTCATACATACAATTTGAATATAAAATATTCGTGCAGTACTTGTACGGAAAAATTCTTTCAAAAAAGATTCGATAATAAGAGAATCTGCTTTTTTTCCTAATAGTCTTTTAGAACGCGGAAACATCCACGGTTTTTTATTCGAGCTACTCGGTTTAGCTGCATGACCACCAACTTGCATAATTCCGCTCGTCCAGCGCATGCTTTCCTCTTTTTCTTTCTCGATTTCTTTAAAAAAGAACTTTTTATAATTCATTTTCTCTTTTACTAATACACTACTTAAGAAAATTACTAGACCGATAAATAGAATTGAATAATATAGATTTTTATAAATAAAAAATAAACTAATTCCAAAAAAGGACAAGCTCATAGAAAATACTACATTTTTTACAATCCATAAAACCCATCGTTTCCCCACCTGTACATGAATAAATCTTGTTAACAACGACAACATAAATCGAAATATAGTAAAGAATACCCAAAATAATACGACTTGTATCTCTGTTACTCCGATACTTTTCATCAACACTGGTAACATAATAACGACTACTATTACATTCGTTATCGCTATTCGAACAAATGTGTACATCATGCCATACTGGACTAATTTTCGCATATGTGTTGCATACGAAATTAAAAATAAACTATCCGCTTGCTCAAAAAACGAACGAACTCCTCTCGGATATGTTACTAGATAAAATGCGAGTAATCCTAATCCGAAATAAATCGTCTCTTCCATTGATAATTCATTTATCCATAGTGACCTATAATAGATTCCCATAAATATAAGTGTTGGAATAATAATATATAACGCGACTGTCCAATCTGTTACCGAACATATAGAATTCCACTTCCGCTGGAGCTCATGACATAATCTTTTATAAAATTGTTGTTTAATCATGTTGTTCACGCCTTACAATTATATCAAAACAGTCTAGTAATGAGCTATCCGGCATTTCCGCTAACATTTGAATAGATTCTAAATGTCCATCTGCGACTAATGTACCTTGTGAAATGAGTAAAAATCTTTCACAAATTTTTTCAGCAGTATCCAATACGTGCGTACAAAGTAAAATTCCTGCTCCGCGCTCTTTTTCTTTATATAAATAACTTAAAAACTCTTTCGTAGCTACTGGATCTAAACCGATAAAGGGTTCGTCAATTATATAAAAATCTGGCTCAGTTAAAAACGCCAATATTAGCATCGATTTTTGTTTCATACCTTTTGAAAACTTTGATAAATATTCATGTTTATGCTTATCCATTCGAAAAGTATGTAATAATTGTCCCGCTCTTTCTTCCCAGCTTCCCATTTCACTTCCACGAGCTGCCATTAATAATTCAATATGTTCCCAGAGCGTCAAGTAATCATAGTATGTTGGATGTTCTGGTACGTATGCATACGGATTTTTCTTTTCACCGAATGATATTTCACCGTCCATATTTACAAGTAATCCCAGCATCGTTTTTATCGTCGTACTCTTCCCAGCACCATTTGCTCCAATAAGAGCAACTAGTTCACCTTTTTCGATAGAAAAAGCTATATCACGAATTGTTTTTTCACCTATTTCATATCCAGCTGAGCGGATATTTACTTCTAACATGCATTTCCCCTCTTTCCATTTCCAATACAATCAAGGAAAAGAATAACATATAACTATCTATATATCATTATAAAATATTTATTTTTATGGCAGGAAAAAACATTTTTTAACAGAATACTAAATGTTTGATTACATTTTATTGGAGTGGATAATATGTCTTTTCAAATTCGTGAAGCAACGATAGATGATATAGACGCACTTTGTTCTTTAACAAAAGAATTAAAAGGTTCCTCTATTTCCTATGAAGATATGAACAATCGATTACAATTCGTACAAATGAGTCCGTTTGATTTTTTATATGTTTACGAGGAAGAAGAAACTATATTTGGATTACTTGGATTTCGTATACGTGAAAATTTAGAAGATGTAACACGTTATGGAGAGATTTCAATTATTAGCGTTGATTCTAACATACGACGTAAAGGCATTGGACAAGTTTTGATGGATTATGCAGAACAATTAGCAAAGAAACATAATTGCATTGGCACATGGCTAGTTAGTGGAACAAAAAGAGTAGAAGCTCATCCTTTTTACAAAAAATTAGGCTATGAGGTAAATGGCTACCGATTTGTAAAACATTTTTAAACTACTTATAAATTGAAGGGGCTATAACTATGACAAACATTAAAGCAATTTTCATTGATCGTGACGGTACAATTGGTGGTGACACTACAATACATTATCCAGGATCTTTTACATTATTTCCATTCACAAAAACATCCTTGCAAAAACTAAAAGCTAAGAATATAAAAATTTTCTCTTTCACAAATCAACCTGGGATTGCAGATGGAATAGCAACTGTAGCCGATTTTGTACAAGAATTAGAAGGCTTCGGTTTTGATGATATTTATGTATGTCCTCATAAACACGGTGATGGTTGTGAATGCCGTAAACCGAGTACAGGCATGCTGCTTAAAGCAGCAAAAAAACATAGGCTTGATTTAACACAATGTGCAGTAGTTGGTGATCGCTGGACTGATATTGTTGCAGGAGCAAAAGTAAATGCGACAACGATTCTAGTCCGAACAGGCGCTGGGTATGATGCTTTGCATACGTACCGAGACAAATGGGCACATATTGAACCAAACTACATTGCAGATAACTTTGAAGATGCAACAAACTGGGTTTTAAATCAACTATAATACAAAGGTAGCAAGTTCCCTTTTGATAAGCAGACATTGCAATTCAAATTATATTTTTTATTACTAACAGCAATTAACGTAAAGAAGGAATAGCTTAGTGGCTATCCCTTCTTTATTGACTTCTATTATTTACATTTGTTATCTGTTTTTATTGAGTATTCTCATCGTTTTTATACTCCAAAATATCCCCTGGCTGACACTCCAAAGCTTTACATATCGCTTCTAATGTTGAAAAACGAACCGCTTTTGCTTTCCCATTTTTCAAAATAGAAAGATTCGCCATCGTAATTTCAACCTTCTCCGAAAGCTCCGTTACACTCATCTTTCATTTTGCTAACATGACGTCAATATTAATAATAATTGTCATATCCGCCACCTCAAACTGTCAAATCATTTTCTGATTTTATGTTAATTGCTTCTTGTAGAAGGCGTTGAAGGATAGCGGTAAAAACAGCGCTAACGAACGAAGCAAAAATGATAATAAGTCCCACTAACCCAATAGGAGGTTCCATTTTCTTCGCTATAAAATGAAAAAGTGGCAAACCTAATACATACAAACCACTGATTGTAACTGCACAGCGCTTTATATTCTTTAACGACTTTACAGTATATTGACGAGAACGCTGTGTTCTCGTCAATATACTGTAAAAGATTGAAAGCCTGATAAAGAGCAACATAAAAAGGCACAGCTGCTCCATACATCACAATGAAAACAAGATATTTTATCGGAGCGATATTAGGATACAAATTCGCTACAAAATTCGCCATTTCCGGCACTAAAAATATGCATAAGGCAAGCACTGCAATTCCAGAAAGAAAAATAATTACTTTTAAGAACGTTGTTGAACTTCATTTAAGATTCATTTACAATAACTCACTTATTTAATGACAACATAATTTTACCACATAATTTATCGTTTAACAATAAATAAATATCGTTTTATCGTTATTGTCATACTTTTTAATTTAGGCAAAAATAAAAAAGAATTTCTCATTACAAAGAAATTCTTTTTCTTGAAAATGCCTCTTTCAACTTAATTTTTTAAAACGTTAATTCGTAATGGAAATAACGATTATCTCTCAAATAACCATTTTCAGCATATAATCGTTGTGCTGATAAATTATCAATCTCTGTTTGTAATTTTACACCTTTTGCTCCATTTTCTAATGCGTATTCTTTAGCAGCTTCTAATAATTTTTTACCTGTTCCGGCTCCACGCTTCGCCGCTTGTACAAATAAATCATTTAAAATCCATAATTCTTTCATTGAAATGGAAGAAAATGATGGATATAGTTGTGTGAACCCAATATATTCGCCGTCTTCAACTGCTACGAAAATAACGGACTCTTTTTTCTCAATTCGGTTTCGTAAAAATACTTTTGCCCCTTCTAAATCAGAATCCTGCCTATAAAACATGCGATAGTTATTAAAAACTGATGCTAGTCCATCTAAATCTGCAATTGTTGCCTCATATATTCTCATTTTACTCCATTCCCCTTCCAATACTGTCTCATTATATCCGTTGCCCATTTAGGCTGGTGTATTTCTTCTTTCGGCATAAACTCTTTCATTATTGGTTTTATATCCAATATAGGAGTGCCATCAATAGCATCTAATCCCTCAACAATAATTGATTTACCTTCTCTTTTGATCACCTTTACAATTGTTACACCTATGCGATTCGGGCGATTTTTCCCGCGCTGTGCAAAAATACCTACTTCAGGATAATCCTTATTATTTCTAGGATGTCTAGCAAAATACTGAATTTGCTCGTCAGTTACTTTATGAAAATAAAAAACAACTTCAATATGAGAAAAATCTTCAATCCCTTGTATACTTTCTTCTGCATACATTTCAGTTAAAGTTATACGGGATCTTACTTCTCCCCACTCATCATCTTTTATTTCCTTTCTTTCATTATGTACAAATGCGATTGGTTGAACTGAAAACATGCGCATTCCCCCTTAAATGTAACCACTTACATTATAAAATATTTTCTGAATGTTTTCCAGATATATGAATTTAGTTTACATAATATAATTACATTCTATCTAGAGCTACCTTGACTGCTTCAATTGCATGTATATGAGTCGTATCAAATATCGGGACAGATACGTCTTCTTGCTTTATTAATAACCCTATTTCTGTACAACCTAATATGATTCCCTGTGCTCCTTTTTGCACTAACTCTTCGATGACTCTTTTATAATATTCTCTAGATTGAGATACTATTTTTCCTAAACATAATTCTGTATATATTACTTTATTTATTTCTTTTCTATTTTTTTCTGATGGTACTATTACTTTTATATTATTTTCTTCTATACGTGACTTATAGAAATCTTGCTCCATTGTATATGTAGTTCCAAGCAGACCAACCTTTTGAATGTCTTTTCTTTTAATTGCTTTTGCAGTTGCATCAGCAATATGTAAGACTGGAATATCAATTTTCGCCTTTATTTTTCCAACTACCTTATGCATTGTATTTGTACAAATGATTATAAAGTCTGCTCCTCCCTTTTGTAATGAATATGCCGCATTCCCTAGAATTTCTCCAGCACCATCCCAATCTCCGCTAGACTGACATCGTTCAATCTCTTCAAAATCCACACTATTAATCAAACATTTTGCTGAATGTAGCCCTCCTAATCTCTCTTTTATTTCTTCATTAATAATTCGATAATATTCAGAAGTTGATTCCCAACTCATACCACCTATAAGACCTATCGTTTTCATATAAACAACACCTACCTAAACTTTTTTATAAAACTAATAACAACGTTTTATTGTATATATTATACATAATAAAACAAGACTTTAAGTTTGAAATATAAAGTCTTGTTTTACGGAATTTAATATGGAAATAATAAAGAGTAATTGTACTTTCATTTCCAAGGAAATTTTTATAGAATATTCTGAAATTAACAATCTGATGTTTTTATAAATTCTTTATACTTATAATTAAAACACTCTCGATACAACGCTTTGATTTCATCATATGATGGAACACGTGGGTTATTAGCTGGGCTACCACTTTCAATTGCATCTGATGCCATTTTAGAAATAGCATTTTCAAATTCAATTTCATCGATTCCATATTCTTTTAAATTTGGAATACGAAGATCAAAGCAAAGTTTTTTTATTTCCCCAAGCGTGTAGTCTGCTACTTCCTCATCAGAATTCGAATACAAATCCTTATTTAAACTACGTCCAATTTTTGCTAACCTTTTCACTGCACTTGTTTTTGTAAACTCTAACACTGTAGGTAATAGTATGGCATTTGATATTCCATGCGGTACATGAAATAATGCTCCCACTGGCCTTGACATTCCATGAACTAATGTAACTGATGCATTAGAAAATGCAATTCCAGCTTGTAAGGAAGCAATCATCATCGCTTCTCTTGCCTCCATATTACGTCCATCTTCATATGCTATACGTAAATATTTCATAATACTTTCAATAGCTGAAAGAGCAAGTACATCTGTAAGTGGCTGTGAAAATTTAGAAATATAAGCTTCAATCGCATGACATAACGCATCTATTCCTGTTGCTGCCGTAATTTGTGGTGGTAACGAACTTGTCAAAACTGGATCTATAATTGCTACTTTCGGTATAAAACTAGGATGCTTCATCATCATTTTTACATCTGTTTTTTTATTCGTAATTACTGCTACACTTGTAACTTCCGATCCAGTACCAGAAGTTGTTGGAATTGCAATAAGTGGTAGTGGATTGTTTTCTATTTCAATATCCTTTTCGACATAATCCTCAACTTCTCCACCATTTGTATATAAAACCGCTACTGCTTTCGCAGCATCAATACAACTTCCACCACCAATACCGATAATAAAATCACACTTTTCCTCTTTACAAAGAGATAAGGCTTCTAACACGTGTATATTTGTAGGTTCAGCATCCACTTTATTATATGTACTAACAGTAATACTTTTCTTATTTAGTTGTTGTATACACTTTTCAAGATATCCTAATTTCTCCATAATTGTATCAGTAACTATAAAAGCTCTTTTCCCTAACTTTTTTGATTGTTCCCCAAGTTTTTCAAGCGAATTCCTTCCATATAATACCGACTTTGGCATACGAAACTCAGAAACTTCTTGCAAGTACTCCACCCCTTCTTATCCTATTTAATATTTTATGATATAAATTATCGATTTGATGAATCTTTACGATTCGAATTTTTAATAGAGTCCTGTTAAAGTATAGAACGCGATAACTAAAAATACAGCAACCGTTTTCAAAATTGTAATAGCAAATATATCTTTATAGGACTGTTTATGTGTTAATCCTGTTACTGTAAGAATAGTAATAATAGCCCCGTTATGCGGTAGTGTATCCATTCCTCCTGATGCCATTGATACGATACGGTGCATAACTTCTAATGGAATATCAAATTGATTGGCCGCTGCAATAAATTTATCTCCCATTGCACTTAATACTATTCCCATTCCTCCTGATGCAGAGCCTGTAATTCCAGCTAAAATATTCGTCGTTACTGCACCATTCACTAACGGATTTGTGAAAGTAGCAGAGATGCCATCTCTCATAATTACGAAGCCTGGAAGTGCTGCAATGACACCACCGAATCCAAACTCAGCTCCTGTATTCATCGTTGCAAGTAGCGCTCCACCAATACTTGTATTCAATCCAGCTTGGAAACCTGTTACTACTCGCTTCCAATATAATAATAACGTTGTTAAGATCCCTATAATAAGTGCCAATTCTACAGACCAAATTCCTACTACTGCACTTAATTCTACTTTTCCAAATGCTTTCATACCAATTGCAGAAAAATCAAAACCGCTTGGATACCACTTTGGTATCATAATAGTAAACACTTTATTCATTACACCTACTAAAATAAGTGGTATAAATGCAATAAGTTGTTGTGCTCTTGTAATTTCAATGTTATTAATTAATGGCATATTTTTTTGTTCTAATTGCAAAGATGCTGCCATTTCAGTATTTCCATCATTAAAACCAAAATATCCTTCACCTGCCGCTTTTGCCTTCTTACGTCTACTCTCTAAATATAGTAAACCTAATGTAAGAACAAAAATTGCTCCTACAATGCCGAGTATCGGTGCAGCATAAATATTCGTTTTAAAAAATGTTGTAGGTATTACATTTTGAATTTGTGGTGATCCAGGTAGCGCATCCATTGTAAACGTTACTGCTCCAAGAACAATCGTTCCAGGGATTAAACGCTTTGGAATATTAGCTTGTCGAAACAACTTAGCTGCGAACGGATAAACAGCAAACACTACTACATACACACTAACACCACTATACGTTAAAATAGCCCCCATTAATACAATCGCTAATATAGTACGTTTTTCACCAACTAACTCAATAATCGTTTTTGCGATAGAATCTGCAATTCCTGAAATTTCCACTACTTTTCCAAATATTGCTCCTAATAAAAACACAGGAAAATATAACTTTATAAATCCAACCATTTTCTCCATAAAGATATTAGAAAAGAAAGGTAATACATAACTAGGTTCTGTCAAAAATACTGCAAATAATGCAAATATCGGTGCGAATAAAATAACAGAAAAGCCTCTATATGCTACGAACATAAGTAAACTTAGTACTAATAATATAATAACTAACTCCAATTTTACCCCTCCATTAAACAGAATATTCTAAAATTTATTGATAAACTTCTACTAATCTTTTAATTCTGACATCCCTCCTCTTATTCATACAATTTTTTCATGCTAAAAATGTCTAATTATAAATATTCGATTACATATGAAAAATCCCTTTAAACAGAAACGAATTCCTCATCATACGTTATAAAGGGATTGTTAGTACCTATATTTACTGATTTATTAAAATTTTTCTTACACAAAAATGATACAGTTCTTCAACATCTTTCACTATGTAAGTCGCACTAACTTCAGTCAGTTCTTTCTCACAGCCATAGCCATATAAAACACCAATTGAAGCAATTCCATTCTGATTCGCACCTATTATATCGTGCTTTCTATCACCAATCATTATCATTTCTTCTTTATTTAGTTCTTCATTTGTTTGTAAAATATGAGCAATTATTTCTTCTTTTTTTATTCTCGTACCATCTAAATTACTTCCAATGATATCTTCGAAATAATTCGTTAATTGAAAATGCTCTATAACTTGTTTCGCAAATACAGTGGGCTTTGAAGTAGCTACGAATATGCGATTTCCTGAACTTTTTAATTGTTGCAAGAGCTTCAGAATCCCCTCGTATACATTATTTTCAAACAATCCACGCTGCTTTAAATACTCACGGAAGTAAAAAACTGCACGTTCAACCTCTCCTTCACTCATATTATATCTCTCTACGAATGATTGCTGAATAGGAGGACCTATAAATGAATCTAACTCACTTATATGTACTTCTTCAATTCCTACTTTTTTTAACGCATACAAAACCGAATTTACAATCCCTTCTTTCGGATCCGTTAAAGTTCCATCTAAATCAAATAGAAATGTTTTATACATGTTTCATTCCTCCACTTAATTTGCTGTATAAATAACTGCTAACATCTCTTCCACTTCTCCCTATTATACTATCATTATCTATTTTTTCGAAAAATCAATTTCCATATGTCACATACTTTCAGTTACAAAATACGATAGATATGATAAAGTAAAAAAGTTACAATTATTTTAATAGAAACTGGTGAAACAAATGTCAATTACGTTAATTTTTATAATGGCTTTCACAATTGTAATCCACGCAGTTGAAACAAGCTCTTATAGTATTCGATTAGCGGGGGTTCGTTTAAAGAAGATTGCTGTCGCATTATCCGTCGTAGGAATCGTATTACTCATTTCAAGAACGTCAAACTTACTACAAGCCTTTTTACTTGGCGGGATTGTGGACGAAGCAAAACTAGATCCTTCTATTGATTTAGAGCATATTATACGTCTTGTACTATTATCTGCTTCTATCGGTACATTGCTTGCGATTATACTGTATCCAACTTTGACAAAACTATTTGGATATGTCATTCAAAACTTTGAAACAGACGGTTCTTTCATTCGAATGATGAAAACGAATAACATTCAAAAATTAAAGTACACAAAAAAATATGTCCGCTTTCCAAAGTTAGAAATGATTCATAGACTGCGTATCGGTGGTATTCCAAAGCGTATTATGCTTATTAACATGTTTGCTACTGCTATTTATACAGCTGGGGTACTTTCTGCCCTTTACGCTTCTTTTTTAAATCCAGATTATGCAACAAATGCAAGTACAGCTTCTGGCCTTGTAAATGGTTTCGCCACTATTTTATTAACTGTATTACTCGATCCACGCATTGCTCTTTTAACAGAACGTGCTTTACAATCAGAAAGCGGTGCTGAATCTATGAGTAAAATGTATGGTTGGCTAATGATTTCTAGACTTCTCGGCACATTATTGGCACAACTACTATTTGTACCAGGTGCTTACTGGATTTTATGGATTATTGAACTTATGCATTAATTTACTAGAAAGGTGAATTTATCAATGAAGATCAAAACAGAGAAAGATATAATTCGCTTAATAGAAAACGACGAATGGATGATGAATGTATTACAAATGGCAAAATCACTAGAGTTACCTGATTGGTGGGTTTGTGCCGGCTTTGTTCGTTCTAAAATTTGGGATACTTTACATGACTATGAAGCTAAAACGGCTATGCCTGATGTTGATGTGATTTATTATGATAGTCTACATCAAGATGAGATATACGAACAATCATTAGAAACGAAATTAATGAATATTGATGCTACTATCCCTTGGTCTGTAAAAAATCAAGCTCGTATGCATGTAGTGAATAATATGCCACCATATTCTTCTTCTGTTAATGCTATTTCTAAATTCCCTGAAACAGCAACGGCTTTAGGAGTTACACTTGATGAACTAAACAATGTTATATTAACAGCCCCATGTGGTATTGAAGATGTCCTTTCCTTACAAGTGAGACCAACAGCTCATTTTCTTAAATCGAAAGAACGACTACATATGTACAAAAACAGAGTTATAAAAAAGAATTGGCAAAGTAAGTGGCCTAACATCACAATCACATATCCAGAAATTTAGAAAGAGTGCCTCTCATTTATAGAAGCACCCTTTTCTTCATTTCAAAAAATGTATGACTGTTTCTGCAAATCTATCTGCTTCCTCATAATGAGGTGAATGACCGCTCTCTTCAAATACGATATACTTGCCTTTTCGGGCATCTTTATTAAATGTTTTAATTTGTTCTTCACACGTTACTACATCATGTTTTCCTACTATTAATAACATTAGATTTTGTACATCTTTTATTTTTGATAATAATGATGTATGACATGCTCCCTCTAATTTTAATCTATCAAAGTGCATTTTGGAGCGATTTGAAAATATTTCCCACTCTTCATCACTGTATAAACTCTCATCTGTCCTATCTTCCTTATTATTGTAAATCTCCATTCTTTTTTCTTCTAATTCAGCGCTTAATCTTATATAAGCTTCTAACAACTCTTCTGAACTAGCATCGCTAGATGAATAAGCAAAGCACTCTTTTGCTACTTCTTCTTTTCCATACTTTTTTAATAAATGCCCTGTCTTTTGCAACAAAGCTCTACTTGTTAATGCAAAATCAAAAGTTGGTCCTTCAAATATTATTTTCTCTATTGAACTTGGATATATCGACGCATAAAGCAATGCTACATATCCACCGAAAGAATGTCCAATTATAGACCACTTCTCAATTTGTAATACTTTTTTTAATTCCTCACAGTCTTCAATCAAATCATTTAATCCAAAAGCTTCGTCTTCAGTAATTTTTTCTGAACGACCAACACCTCTTTGATCTATCATAATTACATATAGAGAATCTTTTAAACGTTCCGCTTGATGAAATGAAAAATCATAACAACTCTCTCCTGGTCCACCATGCAAGTATAAGACTGGCTTATTTTTAGGATTTCCATGTGTTTCAACGTATAGCTTTTTCCCTCTAATATTCATATACTCTCCTGTTTCTATCAAATTCGCCATAAACATCACCATCTTCTTTTTTTACTGAATATTATAACATTTATTGTTAAATAATCCCTATTACATTTAAAAAGACGATAATGATTGCGAGCGGTGCTACAAATCGAAGTAAAAATGCCCAACAAGTAAATACTTTCTTTCCATAATTTCCACCTACAAAAAACTCTGCTTCTAGTATCTTCTTTTCCATTTTGAATGAAACGAAAATACTAATAAATAGTGCTCCAAGTGGCATTAATATATTACTAGATAAGAAGTCTACTGCATCAAAAATATTCTTTCCGAAAATCGTAATATCACTCCATACTCCAAATGATAACGCTGATGGTATACCTACTAAGAAAATGCCGAAACCGATCAGCCATGATAATTTCGTTCTCTTTTCTTGTTCACCATTTGCTAATGCTGAAACAACAGTTTCTAGTAGAGAAAATGCCGATGTTAATGTCGCAAATGTAAATAGTGCAAGGAATACTGTTAAGAAAAATCCACCGAATGGGATTTGACTAAATACAGATGGTAATACGATAAATAGTAATCCAGGTCCTTCTGTCGGCTCCATTCCTAATGAAAATACGGCCGGAAAAATGGCAAGACCTGCAAATAAAGAAACAAATAAATTCAATCCAACAATTGTTATTGCTGATTTTGGTAAACTTTCTTTTTTATTTAAATAGGAACTATAGGTAACCATAATTGAAATCCCGATACTAATTGCAAAGAATGATTGCCCCATTGCGAACAAAATACTTTCCGAAGTAATCTTTGAGAAATCTGGTTGTAAGAAAAACTTCACACCTTTCATAGCATCATCAAGTGTTAACGAACGAATAATAAGAGCGACAAATAAAACGAACAATGCTGGCAACATATATTTACTTGCTTTTTCAATTCCGTTTTGTACACCCTTTGATACAACCCATATCGTAATGAACATAAAAGCGAAATGTCCCATAATAGCCCAAGTGGGATTCCCAATTGTTTCAGTAAATAATGCTCCGTAATTTTGTCCCGGTGCAATTAGTTGTCCAGTAATTCCTCTGAATAAATAAATTAACACCCATCCACCTACAACACTATAAAATGAAAGTAGTATAAAACACGTTCCAACACCAAGGCGTCCAATCCAGTGCCACCCTGTATTTGGTGCAATACTTTTAAATGCGCCAACTGCTTGTTTCTGCGTACTACGTCCAATCATAAATTCAGCTATAAGTAGTGGTAATCCAATTAATATAGTAAATAATATAAAGATTAAAAAGAATGCTCCTCCCCCGCTCTTCCCGGCGATATAAGGAAACTTCCATATTGCGCCAAGTCCAATTGCTGATCCTGCTGCAGCCATTATAAAACCTAATTTCGAAGTCCATTGCTCCGTTTGTTTCATCTCATTTTCCTCCTAATTAAATCTTTTTATATAGATAAATAAATTTTATAGACCTATCCAAATAAACCCTCCACTTCTTTTTCCATATAATAAAAAAATGGCCTAGCATCTCTATATAAAGAGACGCTAAGCCATTTACTTAACGCGGTACCACCCTTATTGATTCCATTATGAATCCACCTTAGTAGTAATCGTTTGATTACAAACCTAATATCGAAGGTTAACCGTTAAGATTTACTAAGAATGTGATTCCGTTCCACCTTACTGCTCCTAGGCGAGTTCAGGATGTCATTTGACTATGTCGCACCAACCCATAGCTCTCTGTACAAATACATGACCTTACTACTCCTATTCAACACATTGTAATATTTAGAATATATTTTCTTTTGAAATTAATATGAAGTATATCGGTTATATTTGTAACTGTCAAGGGGTATATTAATTTTTTGTCGAAATGGTTCATATTGATAACTCACTTTTACTAAGCTTATTAGCAAAAGAAAGAGTCTATATTTTCATCTTTTCAAACGAACTATAAAAAGAATCTTCGCGATAATCGCGAAGATTCTTTTTACGGTATAAGACGAGTACAATCTCTCGGAAAAGCACTCGCCTCTCGTACATTTGTTAATTCTAATAGTTTATATACAATCCTTTCTAACCCAATTCCGAAACCTCCATGCGGGGGACAACCGTATCGGAATGTATTTAAATAAGATTGAAATTTCTCTGGGTGTAATCCTTTTTCTTTAAACGAAGCGAGTAACATTTCATAATTATGAATTCGCTGTGCCCCTGACGTTATTTCTAACCCTTTATATAATAAGTCGAATGAATCAGTAATAGCTGGATTCTCTTTATTTTGCATCGTATACATCGGTCTCGCTTCTTTCGGATAATGTGTAATGAAAACAAATTCACTATTATATGTTTCCTTTACATATTTCCCTAGTAACTTTTCACCTTCTGTATCTAAATCCCCTACAGGAGATTCTTTACGATACTTACTTTTCAAAATTTCTTGTGCTTCTAACAATGTAATTTTAGGTATTTCAGTAATAACAGGTACTTCTATTTGTAATAGTTGTAGTTCTATTTCACATTTTTTCGCTACTTGTTGAAACATATATCGTAAAACATCCGTTTCTAGTTGCATCACTTCATAAAAATCATGAATAAAACCAAGTTCTACGTCTAACGATATATATTCATTCAAATGACGGGAAGAATTATGATGTTCCGCTCTATATACAGGTGCAATTTCAAAAACTCGTTCTAACCCACCTGCCACCATCATTTGCTTATAGAACTGTGGTGATTGTGCTAAATAAGCTTCTTTTTGGAAGTATGGAAGCTTAAAAACATTTGCTCCTCCTTCTGCCCCTTGCGAAACAATTTTCGGCGTAAAGATCCGTGTGAAATCGTTCTCTATAAGAATTTCACTAAAGCTCTGAACGAGTGTAGATTTCACTTTAAAAATCGCTGCGGTTCGCTCATGCCTTAATGATATTACTCGCTCATTAAGTAGTTGATCTAAGCCCACTTGTAACTTCTTTTTATTTATTTCAAATGGAAGTGGTTCTGCACCGTTTATTACTTTCACTTCATGAGCAAGTACTTCAACACCCAATTCTGTTTTCGACGTCTCGACTATTTCACCGATTACATGGACAACACTTTCTACATCAACTTTATATCCAGCCAATCCATTCTCTAATACACATTGAATTACTCCTGTTCTGTCCCGTAATAATAAAAAACTAACATTTCCAAGATGCCGAATTTTTTTTACCCATCCTTGAAGTAATACAACCTTTCCACTTTGTTCCATACATTCTTTTGTGAGTGAACGCTTCATTATTGAATTCATTATTTTTCCCTCCAGTAATTTTATATTTGTTTACGTTATTGTTGTCATCGTCATCATCCACGGTCACTCACCCCCTTTCAAAGAATACAAAAATCCGCCCCTATAAATAGGGACGGATTTTTTTCCGCGGTACCACCCAAATTGTCATACTGACCATCTTAGCCCTGATAACGGTAGGTACCGTTTGCTTTTACTAATAATCACGTTCAAAGCAACACTCACAGGTGTCTTTCCATCATGCGGTATCACAACCTTCTCAGCAACCGGCTGCTCTCTGTAGACCTTTGCACCATGTACTTTTCCTGATCATCACTTTTTATATTTACAGAGTATTCTAACTTCTAACTTTATAAAATGCAAGATTTTTTTTGAAACATTCTGATTTTCTAACTCCTAACTGCTTCTAAAACGGGAAAAGTTAATTTTGTAATACATATTCTTATGTATCAAATCCGAAATTACACATCTAATATTTTCCTATTTTTTACATAAAAACCGTATTTTTCACGCATATTAATAAACAAATTTAAAGTGAGGTGTGCATATGCAAAAAGCAATTAGTTTCTTTCTCCTATTGTTTTGCCTAATTGTAGTAAACGAAACATACGCCTATTCACCAAAATCTTTACCAATCTCTCAAAACTCTGGTCAATGGCTAGTGAATATTGATAAACCGAAAAAAACAAACAAAAATATGCTTCAAGCTAAAAAAACTGAATTTCAAACATATCATTTTTCAGTAAAGAATATCGGGAATAGTGAAGTATATAACGTAAACGTCGAAGTATTCCGCAACGAACCAAATAAGAAAACGAAATATGAACTCTTTTCCCTAAAGGAAAGTCGTTTAGCAAGTGGAAAAACTGGATTTGAACACGCTAATTTACCTGTTGCTACAAAAGCGGATGAGGTTGATGTTATTATTACATGGCAAGAACACCCATTCCGATTGATGCGAAATGGTCAAAAAGTTGAATCTAGAAAATTTAAAGAACATTTTGTTTTTAAAGAAGCTAAAAAGTAAATGGGATACGGATATATTCACACTATCATTGATATAGCTTTATTTACTAGTACCAGTTCGTAAGCAAATTAAAAAGTCGTGGCTTATAATGCCACGACTTTTTATATTAATTCGTACTAATGCCTCTCGCTGCCCAAATACGATCGATATCAGCAGCATGTTGTCCGCCATATAAAAGAGCATCTGCTTGCTTAATCGCTTTTGCTCCATCACTGAATTTAGAGTTTGGTGTTAATGACCAGTGTGATTGTAAAATGATTTTTGTTGCTACATCACGGCCAAAAGCTTGTGCCATTTCGTATTGACCTTGTGCCCAAATTTCACCATCATCATGCACTTCATTCGTTATATCTTTCGGATATACTTTATTCGTATCTAATCGGCGTAAGCATGTTGGATCTGAACTAGAGTAAGCTGTCGCATCCCATTCTCCAACACATGCTTTTCCGTATCCTGTAGTCGATACTGCATCTTCATATGTAGCACCTAAGAAGTCGCCAAATCCTTCTCCCATCGCTCCGCCTTCTGCTGAACTACCAAAGCCAGGAACTTGGTTATCTTGAATCGAATGCCCATACTCATGTGCGATAATACCAGCATCTTCTGCATCATCAACACCGCCAGTACCGAAAGTTAAAGCTTTTGTTGATGGAGAATAGAATGAATTATCATCAGTTGTACCATTAACATTCACTTTTATCGAACGGTTATTAATATTTTTAAAACCTAACCCTTGAATGTAACGCTGTAATGTATCGATATGATAATACGACATCACATCTTCAAAGCTATCATTTGCACGTGTATAGTTAAATTGTAAATTCGTAGATTTTGTTTTCGCTTTTGAAGAAATCGTTACATATTCTCCAATTAAAAATCCTGTTCCATCTAAACCTTTTAACGTAACAGTTTTCAGTTGGTTCGTTAGAGCTGTTGAATCTGCATCGTTATTATCTTTTAAGCCTACTTTACTACCGCTAGATACTACTGGGTTAGGTAAAAATACTTTTCCTGACCCTTCAGCTTTTCGGTTTATATCAACCTTTTTAATTAACTTTCCATTTTCTGCATCAATAAATGTTTCCCATGCACCAAATGGATTATTAGAATGGACTACAACTTTATATACTGGACGAGCCATTCCTTCTTCAACAATATATCCGAATTCTTTCTCTGTAGGAGCCCATAAGTTTTGCTCACTTGCTTCTCCAACATACGCCATTGATTTTTGTATTGCATCTTTTTCACTAATTTTTGTCGTTACTTCCTTCACACCTGTAACAGGCTGATAATCAGAAACAGCGAGTACTCCCTTTCCTTCTCCGTTAAGAGTAACTGTAATTTGTTTTGAAAATACAGGAGCACCGTTAACAACTTGTTGGAACCTAACATATGAAGCTACTGACGTTTCTGTTGTAGAAATATATTGCAAGTCTGAAAGGTCTGCCTTCAATTCATACTGCGCAGCATTTTCTTTTAAATATTCAGTTGCTTTTTTCTGTGGCGAATAAGCTTCTAACTTTACTTGCTGTTGTTTTTCCAATGCCGAAACCGTAGAAATCGTCCCCATTACTAACGGCACAGTCATTGCCATTGCCACCATTTTTTTATTAAACATAGAACCACTCCCCCTAATAAAGTAGCTCAACCTTATCCCGTTACCACTCAGCAATCATTCTCCACAAAATGGAGGGATAAAAATTGAATCTAGGAGTAATTCTCTATGGACAATTCTATTACCTTTCCATTTGAGGTAAGTGAAATTTTCTCAATATTTATGTGTAAAGTGAAAACAATACTGTAGAAATATATTTCTACAGTATTGTTTTCGGTACGCTATGAAAAAAGAAAATTGCTAGTAATCCTATCGAATGTATAGTCAAATAAATTCTAATCATACAAAAAAGGAAGTTGGAATCATTCCAACTTCCTTTTTTCTTTAATTAGCCGCACTTAATTTAATTCTAAGTTTTGTCTCACCTAAAGAAAGTTCATCGTCTTCGTTCGTTAAGTGACCAAATGTAAATTGTTTAACGAGTAAGTTTTCTTCCAATAAATCTTTATGGTTCGTTAACGTTCGCTGTAGCTCTACTTCTGTATCGAGAATAACATCGACTCGTAAATTAACTGGTAAATTCAACTGTTTACGATATTCTTGAACCGCACGAATGAATTCACGCGCTACTCCTTCTTGTAACAATTCTTCCGTTACATTCGTATCTAACATAACTGTGTATTGTCCGTTAGTCGTATTAGAGAATCCTGATTTTGCAACTTTCTCAACTAACACATCTTCAGCAGTTACAACTACTTCTTCTCCTGGTGTTGCTTCGTAAACTGCTCTTCCTGTTGATACAAAGTTTTGCACTTCTTCTTGTGATAATTGTTTTAGCCAACCATTCACTGCATTCACATTTTTACCGAACTTCGGCCCCGCTGTTTTAAAATTAAGCTTCAATTGATATGATGTGTATTTTGTTTCATCGAGTTCAACATGGAACGCTTTTACATTTAACTCATCCATAACGATATCACGATAAGATTCCCAATCCATATCATTCTCGTTATGCTCAAGTAATACAAGTTCTGCTAGCGGCTGTTTTACTTTTAAAGAATGCTGATTACGGTTACTTCTTCCAAGTTCAACAACTTGTAAAACAGCATCCATTTCCGCTTCTAATTTCGGCTGAAGTAGTAATTCATTTACAACTGGATAATCAGCTAAATGAACACTACTTCCTTCTAAATTAAGATGAATATCTTCCGCGACAAACGGTGTGAATGGTGCAATTAATTTACTAATTGTTACAAGTACTTCATGAAGTGTCTCATACGCAGCAGCTTTTTCAGCGTTCATACCAGATTCCCAGAAACGATTACGTGAGCGTCTTACATACCAGTTACTCACTTCATCTACAAGTGCTGCAATTTCACGAGCTGCATTCGTAAATTGATAATCATCAAGTGCTGTTCTCACTTTTTTCGTTGTACTATGCAATCTTGATAATACCCATTCGTCTAATTTCGTAAGCTTTACATTATACGTTTCTTTCGGATTATACTCATCTAAATTTGCATATAAAACGTAGAAGCTATACACATTGACTAATGTATCTACAAATTTAGATTTCGCTTCCAGTACTGTTCTTTCAGAAAAACGCTTCGCATTCCACGGGGCACTATCAACAAGTAAAGCCCATCTTAGCGCATCTGCACCAAACTTATCTACTAAATCAACTGGGTCTAGTGCATTCCCTTTACTTTTAGACATTTTCTGTCCTTCTTCATCTAAGACATGCCCTAATGATAACACTCGTTTATACGGTACTTTTCCTGTATACAGTGCTGAGACTGCTAATAAACTATAAAACCAGCCGCGTGTTTGATCAATTCCTTCTGCAATAACATCCGCTGGAAACTGCTCTTCAAATAACTCTTTATTTTCAAATGGGTAATGATATTGTGCAAATGGCATAGAACCACTATCAAACCAAACATCAATTACTTCTGGTGTACGATTCATTGTTCCTCCGCATTTCCCGCAGCAGACTTGCACTTCATCTACATAAGGCTTATGCAATTCCAAATCTTCTGGTGTTTCGTTCGTACTATGCTTTCTTAATTCAGCAATGCTTTTCGGTGCGAACTGATGATTACAACTTTCACATTCCCATACGTTTAATGGCGTTCCCCAATATCTATTTCGGCTAATATTCCAGTCCACCATATTTTCTAAAAACTTACCAAATCGTCCATGTTTCATATGATCCGGATACCAAGTAACAGAATCATTATTTTGTAAAAATGTATCTTTAATTGCAGTTGTTCGGATTAACCAACTTTCTCCTGCATAATAAAGTAGTGGTGAATCACAACGCCAGCAATGCGGATAGCTATGTTCATATTTTTCTTTATGATACAGTAAACCTTCCTTCGCTAAATAACGAACGATATCCACGTCACAATCTTTTACAAATTTTCCTTTCAAAAATGGTACTGCTTCTGTATACTCACCTTTTTCATCTACAACGTGCAAGAATGACAATCCTTCACTTTGAACGACTCTATAATCATCCTCTCCATATGCTGGAGCAATATGAACAAGTCCTGTACCACTATCTGCTGTTACAAAATCTGCTGCGATAACGCGGTAACCATTTGTAACTTCTTTCATCGGAAATGGGGCTGCATAAGATGTGTTTAATAATTCTTCGCCTTTATGAACAGATAATACTTCATAATTCTCTTTTAATACTTCTTGTACACGTTCTTTCGCAACAATATATACATGACCTTCTTGTTTTGCTTTAACGTATTCCATATTTGGATGGACAGCAAGCGCTACGTTTGCTGGAAGTGTCCAAGGTGTCGTTGTCCAACCTAAGAAATACTCATTTTCACTATCTTTCACTTTAAACTTCACAGTTGCACTTAAATCTTTTACTGTTTTATACCCTTGTGCAACCTCATGTGAGCTCAATGAGGTTTGGCAGCTTGGGCAGTATGGTGAAACTCTATGTCCTTTATATAACAATCCTTTTTCATGGATCGTCCCCAAAATATGCCATACACTTTCGATATATGGATTCTCTAAAGTTACATATGGATCATCCATATCTACCCAATAACCAATACTTTCAGTGAATTCACGCCACTGCTTTTCATATGTGAAAACACTCTCTTTACACTTTTGAATAAATGGTTCAATACCATATTCTTCGATCTCATTTTTACCAGAAATACCAAGTTGCTTCTCAACACCTAGTTCTACAGGTAAACCGTGTGTATCCCATCCTGCTTTTCTTACTACTTTATAACCAGCCATCGTTTTATATCTTGCTACTAAATCTTTAATTGCCCGACCAAGTGCATGGCCGACGTGTGGTAAACCGTTCGCCGTTGGTGGCCCTTCATAAAACACAAACGATTGCGCGCCTTCTCGATTCTGAATTGATTGTTCAAAAATGCTTTGTTCGTTCCACTGCTTACGAATACGTGTTTCTCTCCCTACAGCTGACTCTTTTACATCTACTTTCTTCATCTACAATCACTCCTTTGAATGTTTTAAAAGCACACAAAAAACCCGCCCCTATGAAGTAGGGACGGGTTTACCCGCGTTACCACCCTAATTCTATTAGCTTTTCACTAATAGCGCTTAGCAACGTACTATCATACGTGTTCTTTGTAACGGTAGACATCCGTCCGGGCTTACTCACTTTCAGCCTCGGCTCCTCGGAGATGATTTTCAAATAACTTCTGCCCACCGGCTTTCAGCAATATACCGGCTCTCTGGAGAACAGTTCACTATTTTACTCTTTCTCGTCTTCAGATTTGTATACTTTATTAAAAGTTATTTTATGCCATTTGACAACTAATTGTCAACTAATTCAAAATATATTCTTATCCTTATCCCCTATTCTTATACAATTACTTTTCAAATTCTCGCAATGCTGCTAAATTTTCATCATCCTCAATAAGTTCAACAAAGAATCCCGAGTCATCCTCACGAAGGACAATTTCAAGCTCTTCCTTCGCCTCTTCATTTCTATTTAACTGTGCTAAATAACAAGCACGATCATATCTTGCTAACAAATCACTTGCATCCATTGTTAATACTTCATTTGTTATTTTTTCTGCCTTTAGTGTTTGGCCGGCACCATGATATGAAGACGCTAAAGAAAGAAGAATTACTGTTTCATTTGGATGATGTATAGAAGCATTTTCTAATACTTGAATTGCCTCTTCAAACCTTTCTTGACTTTGATATATTTCTCCTAAAGCAAGAAATGCTCTACTTACGAACGGTGTTTGCTCCGTTAATTGTAAGGTAATCTTTTCTGCTTTTCTTTCTTCCCCTGCTTTAAAGAATACTTGTGCTTGCAGAAGAAGAGTATCATAATCATCTGGTAGTTCTCGAACCATTTGCTTCGTTAATTCCAAAGCATCTCTTAACATATCTTCTTCCTCGCACTCAACGAAAAGATTTACAAGTTGCTTCGCTACTTCATAATCCCATTTATTTTCTAGTGAGGTGTGCAGAATGTCTATCGCTTCTTTATTCATCTCTACATTCTCATAAAATAGCGCAAATCGCTGTGCTGCCATACTATTTTTCGGATTTAACTTTAAAGAGATTTCATATAAATCAATTATCATAGTAACCATTGAAATTTCTTTCGCACGATTTTTCATACGATAAAAAGCTCTCGTAATGATAGATCGTTTCGGCTGTTCATGCAGCTGGCGTTCAATCCATATTTCCGTAACCGCAGCTGCAGCATACATGAATGCTGTACTTCTTTCTGCTTTTTTCACCTTTAACGTATGAAGAAAATCTCGTATGTTAGACAATTTTTTATGTTGCTCTACTGCTTTTACATAAACATCAAATATACGTTCATTATCAAAATCTTTTTGTATTACTTTCATTGCAACTTCAATTGCTTTTACATTTCTTTTTTTCACTAATACTTTTGCATAATGATATAGAACTTCTATATGCTCACCATCTAATTGTAGCGCGTATTCAATCTGTTCTTGTTCTTTATCTATTTCATTCATCGCACCATGCACATATGCAATCGCATCTAAACGCCATATTTCAGGTACTTCTTCCGCTAATTGTTCTAGTTCAGTCAACAATTCTTCCTGAAGATTCATATCTACTGAAAGCTGTGCCAAATATTCCATATTAATATGCAACGGCTCTTCTTTCATCGCCTGAACCATATGACTTTGTTCTTTAAAACGGTTTTCTTCTTTTTCGTATATTTCCGCAAGCTGTAAATGTACACCTACGAAATTCCCATCAAGCTCTAAACATGTTTCATACGCTTGTTTTGCTTCCGTCAATTGTCCTAATGCCATAAGTGTTTCACCAATTCGGTAATACGGTAATGCCGTTTCCTTTTGTTCTATCGCCTTACTATATCTTTTCATCGCTTGGCCGTACTGTCCAATAGATTCATATAAAATACCTGCATAACAACCGTACTCACTTACTTCATTTCTTTCTTTGTGTAACGTTCTTAAAAACGCTATACCTCGTTGTACAAATTCCGTTCCTTTAATTCGATTCACATATTCATCTAACGCACTTGCTACATTATAATCACTTTTCTTTATACCATTTTCTAACTTAGATAGCGCTACTTTAAACCCTTCTTCATTTCCACCAAGTTCAATTTCAGCATCCCATAAAACCATTCCTGCATTCATGAGGAAATCTTGGCTCTTTTCAATTTGCTTCTCAAGACCAAGAATATATTCTTTTGCTTCCTTGTATTGTTCTCTTGCCATATAAACTTGTGTAAGTCCGAAGTGAGAATAAACATCCTCATCATTTTCTTCTAAAGCACGCTTATACAATACTTCTGCTTCTTCCAAGCTATCATTTTGAAAATGATAGTCACCTAATTTTACGTAAAGAGATGCTTTATCATCACAATTCTCAATACCGTTTAATAAAATTTCTTTCGTACTTTCCTCATCCTTCAAATCAGATTCGTATATTTCCGAAAGTTTTGTATAAATGTAAGGTGCATTACTATCCAAATGAATCGCTACTTTAAGCCCTTTTATTGCTAAATATAATTTTCCTAGTTGATGTGCACATCTCGCTCGTTCATACCATACATGTGCTTCATATTTATATTCTTTTAACAAGTCATTAAAGATTTCATATGCTTCTTCATATCTTTCTAAATCTATTAATATTATACCGTGATTCGTTAAAGTAAACCTTTCAGGACTACGCTCTAACGCAACTTGAGAGTATTGCAATGCTTTTTCAGATTGATCAATATACATATAGGATAAAGCGAGAAAACTCCAAGCAATAGGCTGATCTGCGTCTAATTGTAACGATGAACGAAAGCTTGAAATTGCTTCTATATAACTTTCCTGCTCAAAAGCATATCTTCCATTTATCAAATGATATAATGCACGATTATTTTTCTTCTCAACGCTTGTCAGCATTTGCTCGGCTTTGTCTACTTCCTGAAGACGAATAAAACACTGTGCACCATGCAATTTAACAAAGTCCGAGTTCGGAAACTTTTCCATTAACTTATCGATACAATATAAAATAAATTCTTTATCTACTTCAACATCTAAGTGCTTTATCGTATATAACCACGTATTTGGATTATCACTCGTTTCTTTTAAAAATTGTACTAAGTTACTAATTCCCTCTTTGTCATGTTCATCTAAATGATCCGTAAGAGAAAAAATAGATTTAAAATAACGATTTTCTTCTTCACTTAGAAACGCTAGTTGCTCCTTCTTTTCTTTCGGAACAAACGTGATTGCTAAACAGCCTGTATAACGATATTTTTCTTGTAATTTACTATATTCCACAAGAACTGGTTCTATAAAGTTTGGATCTTGAACATAGAAAGCTTGCAATGTATCATCATATCCAGATAGAACTTGTACGTGTGAAGCATGCTCAATATCTATACTTAATAAAACAGGAATTCCTTCGTCAATCAGTCTCTTATAATTCTCTTCATTCCCTTTAAAATAACGATATTCATAACCTAATTCTTCTAAATAAGAAACAGTATCTGAAAACTTCGAACCTGTCATATCAAAAATAAACTCTGCTATTTCATCTTGTGTACGTTTCTCTCCCCATATACGCAACATCATCTCTAAACTTGTCGGAACACAATAATTATCCTTTTGTACAATAGGAACTATCGGCAAGTGAACCTTTTTTCCATCCGGATTTTTTTCTAAATTATGATATAAAGATTCTTTTAAACTCTTTTCTTCTCTTAATAGCTTTTGTAAATCTGCAAACTTATTCATTTTGTACAACGCTTCTGCACGTAAATGTACAAAGTAAGTATTATAGGCATGATATGGCAGCTGAGTATTTATGTTATCTATTACCGCTAACATTTCTTCATATTGCTCTAAATCTAATAAATACTTTACCTTCTCAAAATGAAAATATGGTACTTGTGGAAACTTTACAATCGCATCATCAATTAACTGTATTGCACGTTTTTGTTCCCCTTTATTCGCATACAATTGTGATAATAAATAGGTAGATAACTCTTCACAATCTTCATGCTGTATGCCAGCAATAAATTGTTCTTCCGCTTTCTCCCATTCACCTGTATGCATATAAACGTAGCCCCATTTATCAAAGACTGCACGTGTACTGTACTCCTCTGCTTTTTTCATATACATTAGCGCTTCTTCGTTTCGTTTCATTTCTAAAAGACATCGTACTAACGTAAAATATGTTTTCGCTAAAAAATCTGCATCTATTTCTTCTTTACCTAACTCTTCTAAAGAAGATTTTAACAACTGCTCTGCTTCAAGAATTTTTCGCTCATCAATTAACTCATCACAATATAAAGAGAGCGTTCTCATATTTGGGAATTTTTTATAAGCGTAGCGAATGAGAAATGAACTGTATTGGTGCATAAGCCCTTCATCAGTAAGGCGAATTAATATATCAAACTCCTTATGCGAAGGAATATTGGCAAGCCAATTCTTCACATAGGATAAAGTATTCGTTTCTTTTATATATGCAATTTCATTATTTATTTCCTGTAATCCGTCTACAAATCTCTTATCTTTCAAACACGCTTCTAACTGCTTAAAATCTAGCATGCATTCACCTCGAATTTATATTTAAACTGCTACTTGCTTAGATTTTACACACCATATAGTATGTATTCAACTAAAATCTCTTATAATGGATGGTATTAATTAATATTATTCAAATTTATAACAAAATATAGTAAAAACGATTGCTTTTCTCTGTATTTTGTTTGATTATATGGAATAACGTAACATGCAGTTTTGATCTTGTAAAAGCTGAACTTAGTACATAAAATTATATCGCCGATAATTCAAATATATCAGCGATTATATGTCGAATACCGACTTATCGACATTAAACGACAATTCTTATATATCATACCTTTTAACATACTATGTCACCAAATGTAATTTTCATATTCGGAGCGTACACTAAAGAAGAATGCACATGAAATATTTTGTAAAATCGGAGTTCAGCTTCATATTGAGCTAGCGCATTATCATATGTTAATCCTCTGTCTATTAAACATTCTATAAATTGCTGCTTATCACCCGGATTGCCTGCAATCCCCTCTTCTTTTAATGATTGATACAAATCGTTTTTATCATTGTGATGCATATTTGAATCTAAAAAGTTCACTTTATCGCTTACTCTACACTCAATATTTTTCACACCTAATTCACTTAAATATATCGGTATTTTCATGCCTATATTGCCATCTTTACCATTTCTTTTCGTATCACTTTCAAATAATTTCTGCAAAACACCTAACTGAATAAATTCTGATTGTTTCTCCCCATCTAAAGAGTATGAAGACATATTTGATATCCAATGTGGTTCAAAACAGATTATTTTTCCGCCCTTTTTAATTGAATGTATCATTTTTTGTAGCATCGTTTTTGGCGAACTCATATGTAATAAGAAAGCATGACAGATTGCTATATCGTATTTATCGTTCAGTTCAATTTCTGTAGCATCTTCCTCAATAAATTCTGATTCATACGGGAGGGAACGAAACAACTCTCTCGCTTCAGCTATTAATGCTTCTCCGCTATCAATGCCTGTATATGTTGATCCACCTGGAAGTAACGGCAACAAAACTAACCCTAAATAACCATATCCACAGCCATAATCAACAACATGTACTGGATCAGAAATCTTCCAAACTGAATTCACTAGAAAACTTACATAATCGCTATTGTAATATAAATCTCTCGTGTTTTTTAAATACGCTAGTTTACTGTTCCAATCGTATGTTTCCAACGTCTAACGCCTCCTTTTATATACACCCCTTACAATTCTCCATTTAACAAAAACATTCCTACATTTTAATTCCCCCAGAAATTAGTTTAATAAAGTGAGATTACTACTTACATGGCTCCTATACCAAATAAAAAGGCATACATATCTGTAATGATACATACACCTTTTATGCTACATCTCCTCAGGTGCCTCCACCCCAAGTAAACGTAATCCTTCTTTTAGTACAACCGTCACAGCATAAACCAATGCGAGTCTGCTGTCTTTTTCTTCGCTCTCTTCTAATATACGAACATTACCGTAATATTTATTGAATGATTGTGCTACATCTAATACATATTTCGAAATGATTGATGGCTCATTTTTATTGAAAGCTGCTTCAATTACTTGAGGGAATTTATTAAGTAATTTTACGACACTCCAGCTATGATCATCTTTTAAAGCAAACGTACATGTTTCAAATTCTACACTTTCTTTTCTTAAAATAGAGCAAGCACGTGCATGTGTGTACTGTACGTACGGGCCTGTTTCTCCTTCAAATTTCAGCATGTTTTCTAATGAGAATTCAATATTGTGCATACGCTCATTTTTTAAATCGTGGAAAATAACTGCCCCTACACCGACTTGCTTTGCTACTTCTTCTTTCTGTTTTAAGTTTGGGTTTTTCTCTTCAATATTTTGTTTTGCAAGTTCAATTGCTTCCTCAAGTACTTCTTCGAGTAAAATAACTCTTCCTTTACGTGTCGACATTTTCTTACCATCTTTTAAAATGAAGCCAAACGGTACGTGTTCCATACCATCAACCCAAGTATAGCCAAGTTTTTTTAATACAGTGAAAAATTGATTGAAATGTAAGCTTTGTTCTGGACCAACAACATATAGCGCTTTATCAAACCCATAAGTGTTTTGACGATATAAAGCTGCTGTTAAGTCACGCGTTGCATAAATCGTCGCACCATCTGATTTTCTAATTAAGCAGGGCGGCATTCCTTCTTCTTCTAAATTAACGACTAATGCGCCTTCTGATTCTTCAAGCAAATCATGCTCTTCTAAAATCCCAATAAAATCTTCCATTAAGTTATTATAAAATGCTTCTCCTTGAAAATTAGTAAATTCAACACCGAGAAGTTCATAAATGCGAGAAAATTCTTTAAGGGACTCATGACGGAACCAATTCCAAAGCTCTACCGCTTCTTCATCACCTTCTTCTAATTTCTTAAACCAAGCACGTCCTTCTTCTTCTAGTTCTTCGTCGTCTTTTACCTCTTCATGGAATTGGACATATAACTTAAATAGCTCACGTATTGGATCTTCTTTAACTACTGCTTCATTTCCCCATTTTTTATAAGCCGTAATTAACTTTCCAAACTGTGTTCCCCAATCTCCTATATAATTAATCCCTACAACTTCATAGCCACATTTTTCAGCGATATGTTTCAGCGAATTTCCTATCATTGTAGAACGTAAATGCCCCATCGAAAAAGGTTTCGCGATATTAGGAGAGGAATAATCAATTACTACTGTTTTTTCACAGCCAAAGTGGTTTTGACCGAACTCTTCTTTCTCCGCTAAAACTGTTTTTAATACTGCATCACTTACAGTTTCACGATTGAAAAATACATTTACATAAGGACCAACGGCTTCTACTTTCATAAAAAACGGATTATTTAATTTCTCAGCAACTTCCTTTGCGATAAGAGCTGGTGCTTTTTTATATTGCTTCGCTAATGAAAAGCATGGGAACGCTGCATCTCCAAATTCATCTTGTTTCGGTGTTTCAATTAAATCTAAAATTTGTTTTTGCGTTAATTCATTCGTGAAAATATTAGATAAACTTTCCGCAAACTGCATTTTATAATCCATGATACAACCTCCTTATTTTTTAAAACACAAAAAACTCGTCTCTAAAAAAGAGACGAGTTTTAACCCGTGGTACCACCCTTGTTGTTCGTTACGAACCACTTTCCCGTTTATAACGAGGACAGGGGGCCTCGGCTTTCTCTACTATTCGTTCAAGAAGCATCTCCGAAGTGCGCTTCATCTTTTTCTTCCGTACTAGGCTCACACCATCCCTAGCTCGCTTTCCTTCTAAAAAAGACTACTCTCTTCATCACAGACAGTATATTTAATTAATTATTGCTTATTATACATCTTTTCAAACAATTAGCAAGGGTCAATTACACCAAAGTGAAACTTAGCACTTTTTCTTTTGTATACATAAAAATTGTGTTTTTCAAATCTAGAACTACGAAAATGATCTTTTAAAACGACACGTTTTCTCGCCACTCGTTTTGCCTCCGCAATTGTTTCGTCAGTAATATCATGATACAAAGCGAAGTGTTTTAATCCTTTAATTCCGTCGGATTCTATGACAGTTTCTTCAAACATCGGATCAAGGTAAACGACATCGTAACTATTGTCTTCACATTGCGCTAAAAATGAAAAATGCTCCGTTTGCTTTACTTGAATTCTTTGCATTGCTTCATCAATTTCAGAAACGGATGAAGACCATGTTTTCAAACCATTTTCCATAATATAAGCCATATACTCATTGCCTTCAAGTCCTGTTACTTTTCCGCTTTCACCAACAACATAACTAGCTACAATACTATCTGATGCCATCCCGAGCGTACAATCTAACACTGTCATTCCTCTCTCTAATTGCGTGGCTTGTACAAACGGATCGTGTTCTCCACGCATTAACCTTTTTACACGAAACATCGCTGAGTTCGGATGAAAGAAAAACGATTCTTCCGTACCTTTCGGATAAATAGCTAATCGGTTCTTCCCTACGACAAGCACATCTTGTTCATACTGCTCATGCAGCTTATGTACTGGTATGTCATTACGTTTAACGAATGAACGATTTAATTCTGCGGCTACCTGCTTTGCATAATCTGTCATTTCTTTATTCGTTCTTCCTGCTGTTGTTACGATCATTGTTTCACCTCTATATAAAGAAAAGAGGGAGATTTACTCTCCCCCTTCTTTAGCAATTCTTTTCGAAAGCTTGCTCTAAGTTCGTAATAATTTCGTCCATAGTTGCACCTTCAATTTCATGACGGTGAATGAAGTGAACAACTTCTTTTCCATTTAATAATGCCATAGATGGTGAAGATGGAGGGATTTCTCCGAAGTATTCACGCATTTTTGCGGTAGCATCTTTATCTTGACCTGCGAATACAGTTACAAGATGATCAGGTTGTTTTTCAGCACGAACAACCGCTTGACCTGCTGATGGACGTGCTAAACCAGCTGCACAACCACAAACAGAGTTTACAACTACTAAAGTTGTACCTGATGTATTTTCCATAAATTCTGTTACAGCTTCTTCTGTAGTTAACTCTTCAAACCCAGAACGCACTAACTCTTGGCGCATTGGGATTACCATTTGGCGCATGTATTCTTCATAAGCATTTGACATCTTGTAATCTCTCCTTCAACTTTCATTCCAAATTCATCATATCACGCTCTATTACTAGGTGCAAAAGAAAGATTACGATGATTTCATTTTTTTGTAGGGATTTCACAAACCCCACCGCGGCAATGTCCAACTGGGACAAGTTTTCTATTGTTAGCGATATAATCGTATACTTTACTTCCAAAACCAAGTACGATAGATAGCTTTATAAAAGGAACGGCAAACCAATAAGATGGTACGGCCTTTGCTAATACATCTATGCTCTGAATGCCGTCATACCACTTATTATTTTTAAAAATATACAGTCTTTGTTCCATCTTACTTTGTAGTTCTTGAGAAAGCTCATACTTCTCAACTACATCTTCATCTCGAAATGAAACAAATTTCATCTTACCTTTTTTATCTAATTTTTTCGTACGTTCTGCAACCGCCGTACACATCGGACACCAACTATCATAGAAAACAATCATATATTATTCCCCTTTACGAGACTCTGTCATTTGTTTCCATACAGAACCTTTTGCTTCTTCTCCGCCTTCAATACGCTCTAATGCTAGACGCGCTTGCATCGCTACTTCAAACTCTGGATCATCTTGCGCTGCTTTTAATGCTGGAATTGCACTTTCATCTCCAAGCTCAAATAAGAACATAGCTGCACGCCAGCGTACTAATTTACTTGAATCTTTCAGAGATTTAATCATAACGAACATCGCTGCTGGATCACCTACGTCTGACAAGCAATCGCCTGCTGTACGGCGAACACTTACTGAACGATCTAATAACGCTTTATATAATAATGGCAATACTCCATCACCTTTTACCATACCTAAATACGCAGTTGCTAAACGGCGGATCGAAACTTTTTCATCATCTAACGCCATCTTCAACACTGGAATATCTTCTTCAGTAGGATCCATTTGTTCTAATGCTGCAAAACGGTTTTTCCAGTCAGAATCTTTCATCATCTCTTCTGTTACTTTATATGGCTCACGCTTTTGAATCGTTACTTCAACAGCACCTGCTTGATTTAATAATTCTTTAACCGTTTCATTTACACGTTCTTCTGAATAAGCAGCAACAATCTCTTCCACTACTTCTTTCCCGATTTCTTCAAAGTTACCGTAACGTGTACTTTGTTCCACCCATTTACGCTCTTTTACAACGTTTGGTGCAGACATTTGCACTTTCATAATTGATTCTTTAAAACGATCTGGTAAACCAACACGTTCTTCCGTCGTTCCATCTGTTAACTTTACTTGCATTGGAATTGTAAAGAACATTTGAACAAACACTTTCACTTCTCCAAAATGAGCAAGTTGTTGTTCTTCACTTTCTTCCACTACTTCTTCGCCGAAAACAGCACGAACTTGTTGTAATAAAACTTTCCAGTCATACTTCGCATTTCGCTCCACTGCTAAAAAGTCGGCTACATGATATACACCTTTAATGCCTTCAATTTTCAAAATTTCTTGCACTTGCATTGGCGCTTGTTCTTTATTTTCATTTGTATAATTATTACGCGCTCCTGATGGTAATACTTCATTCAAAATAACTTTCATTGTATTTGGACTTGGCGTCGGTTCAATTGCTTTAATCTTCACGTAAAAAACTCTCCTTTATTGCATGTTCTTAGCTGTATTGTAACATGTTATCACTCTATACTCCTACTCGGATGCTTAATTTTACTAATTCCTTTTCTACATTTCTGAAAAGCTTTATTCATTCTATTTTCACCTAATCTTTCCAAAACTATAGTTAAAAGTCTAATTGACAATTACATAAAAAGAAATTAACCTTAACTCATAAAATGACCTTGGTCATTTTATGAGTCAAGTCATTTTATGAGTTAAGTCATTTATAAGTGGAGGGATAACAAATGAATAATGTCATAATTATTGGTGGCGGTATCGCTGGACTTTGTGCAGCAATTTCCCTACAAAAAATAGGATTAGATGTAAAAGTATATGACAAAAAAACTGAACCCACTGTTGCTGGTGCAGGTATTATCATTGCCCCAAATGCAATGCAAGCACTGGAATTATACGAAATTTCTGAGAAAATCAAAAAATTCGGCAACGAAAGTGACGGTTTTAACCTTGTATCCGAAAAAGGAACTACTTTCAATAAATTAATTATTCCAACTTGCTATCCAAAAATGTACTCCATTCATAGAAAATATTTACATCAATTATTACTTTCTGAACTAAAAGAGGATACTGTCGAATGGGGAAAAGAATGCGTAAAAATAGAACAGAATGAAGAAAACGCCTTAAAAATAGTATTTCAAGATGGTAGTGAAGCACTCGGCAATATACTCATTGCGGCTGATGGTATTCATTCTGTCGTTCGAAAACAAGTAACACAAGGCGATAATTACCGTTATGCAGGCTATACGTGTTGGCGCGGCGTAACTCCTACTAATAACCTTTCTTTAACAAACGATTTTATTGAAACTTGGGGAACAAACGGTAGATTTGGTATCGTCCCTCTTCCCAACAATGAAGTATACTGGTATGCACTCATAAACGCTAAAGCTAGAGATTCAAAATACAAAGCTTACACAACAGCAGATTTATATAATCACTTCAAAAATTATCATAATCCCATTCCAGCTATTTTAAAAAACGCATCTGACGTTAATATGATTCATCGTGATATTGTAGACATCACTCCAATGAAACAATTTTTTGACAAACGCATCGTATTTATTGGAGATGCTGCCCATGCACTTACTCCGAATTTAGGTCAAGGTGCTTGTCAAGCAATTGAAGATGCGATTATTCTGGCTGAATGTATCGAAAATAATGCTCATTATCGTCAAGCATTTATAGAATACGAACAAAAAAGAAGAGATAGAATTGAAAAAATCTCAACCACTGCGTGGACAGTTGGAAAAATGGCGCAAATAGAAAGTAAACCTTTAACTATAATAAGAAATGAAGTAATGAAACGTATTCCAAAATGGATTTCTGAAAGGCAAGCACACGAACTATATAGTTTTCGTTTATAACAAGAAACTATAAACAGAATTCTTTCTATCTTGCTTTCGATTATATAGAGCTTTATAAAACAATAAACTGAATTCTGACGTAAGATTCTATTTGAGATTATCTATTAAACAGCTATAATTGTTTGTGTTAGGAGTAGATAAAATGCTAAGAGAAACGAGAAAAAAAGAGTTAAAAGAACTTATATTCCTAAAGGCAATACAGCTCTTCCAAGAACGTGGGTACGAAAACGTAACGGTTCAAGATATTACTACTGCATGTGGTATTGCAAAAGGAACTTTCTTCAACTATTTTCCGAAAAAAGAAAACATATTATTATTTTTAGGTGATTCTCAGATTGACCTATGGAATGAAAGTTTAAAAACGTATAAAAATATGGAACATCCAAAAGAAAAAATCAAACTTGTTTTAGGAGATTTACTGGATCGATTTACTGGACATGGTGATTTCATGAAGCATGCCGTCTTTGAGATTATAAAGTCAAACTACTTAGTAGAAAATGAATTAAAAAGTATACAACAGCTACAAGAAGGTTTGTCTTCAATTATTACCGAAGCGAAAGAGGCAGGAACATTAAACAGTCAATGGGATGTAAATATTATCACTTCTACTATTATGAGTACTTATTTTTATACACTAATGTCCCATTCCCAATTACATGCTAATGAAACAAATGCAAAAAATATACTCTATCAACAGTTGGATGTTGTTTGGGGAGGTATCACTCAAAAATAATAGAGGGCTATTAACCCCCTCTATTATTTTTGATACTCTTTACTTCTTATCATGATGCCCCCTCCCGCCTTCTCTCCAAAAAGGTAATACTCTCAATCACAACTTCAGTTCTATATATTCTCTTGCCTTGTTCATCATCGTAATTACTCGTCTGAATACGCCCTGTAATCCCAACAAGTGACCCCTTCTTACAATATTCAGTTACATTCTCAGCCGATTTTCGCCAAACGACACAATTAATAAAATCGACTTGTTGTTCACCTAAACTATTTCGAAATCCTCTATTCACCGCAATACATATTCTTGCATAAGCGACGCCTTGTTTTGTGTAGTATAATTCTGGCTCCTTTGTCAATCTACCGATTAATACAACTCGATTCATCATAAGTTATACCACCTCACATATTTTTCTTCATTGTAAGGAGAAGTATTTGAATAGTAAAAAGCACAAAATGATATATCCGTAAGTAAAAAGTATTATTTTAGACCCTACAAAACAAAAAAAGAAACCATACATAGTTCAAACATGTATGGTTTCAAAATTTATTACACTTCAGTACAAGATATGTAATATCCTCCGCGAGCCATCTTTATTTCAGCACGGTACATTACATTTTCTAAGTAGAACGTAATCGGTTTAACTTTACTCTCAAATTTTAGTCTCTCATTGCATTCAGTTGCATATCCTTCAATCACTGAAGTAATAACTTCTGATGATGGATACGTTAAAGTTTCATCTAGTTCTATGAAAAAACTTTTAGAAAATAGTTTTTTCATAATCCCTTTCTTCTCTTTCATCATATTCCATCTCCTTCAATTCAAGTTGATAACATCCATATTATACCATACATTCAATATATCTTTGAAAATAAAAAAATCCTGCATTTTTCATGCAGGATTTTTTTATTAGTCATTTTTCGTAAAGTAAGAAACAAAACGAAGAATTTCTAAGTATAACCATACTAATGTAAGCATTAGTCCCATCGCAGTATACCACTCCATATATTTCGGAGCTTGACTACGTACACCATTTTCGATTAAATCGAAATCTAGTAATAAGTTTAATGCAGCAACTACGATAACAACTGCACTAATAATAATACCGATTGTACCACCTTGGTGAATGTATGGAACAGTTACACCAAACATATTTAGTAGGAATACGACTAAATACATAACCATAATTCCAAGTGTTGCTGCCATAACGCCTGTACGGAATTTATCCGTTACTTTTACTACGCGTGTTGCATATAACACTAACATTGCAAATAGAATTGAGATTGTTAGTAATACAGCATTTAAAACGATAGAATCGCCAAATTTCATTGTATAAACTGCTGAAATACTTCCTAACACAACCCCTTCTACCGCTGCATAGATTGGTGCACCAAAAGGTGAAATACGCGGGAAGAACATAGACGCAAATGCGATGATTGCCGCAACGATTAAAGCACCAATTAATACTGGCATCTTCATCGTCCCCTGCATCATTTGTATGTATGAATAGACAGACGTTGCAAGTAGCAAGATAAGCATAATGAACGTTTTGCCTACTGTTCCGCCAATCGTCATCGCAGAAGCGCTTGCTCCCTCTTTACGGAATGCCTCTTTTTTCAACATTGGATTAGATGTTCTCATTTTTTCCCTCCTAAAATAGGTTCTACCAATAGTGTAAAGTTTTTCTCTTTACTTTTCAATATATGCAGCTTGTTTTTATTTTAATCCTTCAACGATGTCTGATAGTTCACTCCATCTTTCCATCTTTTTTTCTAGCTCTTCTTCTGTTTTCTGCTGTGCTTCAGATAATTCTTGTGCCTTTGTGAAGTCAGATCCAACTTTCGCAAGTTCTTCCCCAATTGACTCAATTTTCTCTTCAAGTTCGGCAATTGTATCTTCAATCGTTTCCCATTCACGCTGCTCATTGTATGAAAGTTTACGTTTACGTTGTTGTTTTGGAGCTTCTTCTACTACTTTTTTCTCTTTTTGAACTTCCGCTTTCTCCATAAGTTCTCTCGTTTTTTCCATTTCTAAATAATCTGTATAACTACCTAGGAACTCACGCACTTCGCCTCCGCCAGTAAAGATGAACAGTTCATCTACTACCTTATCTAAGAAGTAACGGTCATGCGATACAGTTAAAACGACACCTGGGAAATCTTCTAAATAATCTTCTAGTACTGTTAATGTTTGTGTATCTAGATCGTTCGTAGGTTCATCAAGTAAAAGTACGTTTGGTTCTCCCATTAAAATACGTAATAAATATAAACGTCTTCTTTCACCACCAGATAGTTTACCAAGCGGTGTACCATGTGAATGAGTCGGGAATAAGAAACGTTCTAACATTTGAGATGCACCAATTACTTTTCCATCTGTTGTATGAATAACTTCTGCAATCTCTTTAATGTATTCAATCATACGCTGATTTAAATTCATCTCTTCATTTTCTTGCGTATAATAAGCAACTTTTACAGTTTGTCCTACTTCAACTTCACCACTATCAGGAGATAACTTACCTGCAAGCATATTTAATAGAGAAGATTTCCCGCTTCCGTTCGCCCCAATAATTCCAATACGATCACCTGGTTTCACAATATGATTAAAATTATGTAATACCGTCTTATCGCCAAATTTTTTCGTTACATCTTTTAACTCAAGTACTTTCTTTCCTAGACGACTTCCACTTAGTGCAATATCAACTGACTGTTTTGCAGCTGGTCCTTCTTGTTCCTTTAGCTCATCAAAACGCTGAATACGCGCCTTTTGTTTCGTAGAACGGGCTTTTGCACCACGACGAATCCAAGCAAGTTCACGACGATATAAATTTTGGCGTTTGGATTCTTGTGCCAATTCTTGCTCTTCGCGAAGTGCTTTCGCTTCTAAAAATGTACTATAGTTTCCTTCGTAGCTATATAATTTACCATTATCTAATTCAAAAATACGGTTCGTCACACGATCTAAGAAATAACGATCATGGGTTACAAGTAATACCGCACCTGTATATCTTGCTAAATATTCTTCTAACCATTCAACTGTCTCATGGTCAAGATGGTTCGTAGGCTCGTCTAAAATTAATAAATCAGGTGTTTCAATAAAACATTGTGCCATTGCGATACGTTTTTTCTGTCCACCAGATAAATTTCCAACAATTGCAGTGAAATCTGTAATTCCTAATTTCGTTAGAAGAGATTTCGCATTTGCATTTGCTTCCCATGCACTCATTGCATCCATACGTTGCTGCACTGCAAATAATTGTTCCTGTACTTTTTCATTACTTGGATCTTTTTCAATATTTAATAGCGCTTTTTCATAATCACGAAGAAGACGAATTAAAGGTGTATCACCATGGAACACTTGCTCTAATACTGTTAGTTTTTCATCAAAATCTGGTTGCTGTGATAAATAACTAATTGTATACCCACGTGAATGCGTCATATCACCTGTATCAGGAGTTTCTAATCCTGCAATAATTTTTAATAATGTCGATTTACCAGTACCGTTTACACCAATAATTCCGACACGTTGTCCTTCTGTAATACTACATGATAATCCATCAAATAACGGCTTTTCTCCATATGATTTTGATAAGTTCTCCACAGTTAACATTTTCATATTTGTGCATTCCACTCTTTCATAAATTGTTCAATAAACTGTTCCATGTAACGATGACGAATTTCAGCCTCTTGTTTTGCTGCATTCGTATTCATTAAATCTTTTAATTTCAAAAGTTTTTCATAAAAATGATTTAAAGATGGATCATTATTTTTTCTATACTCTTCTTTCGTCATTTCTTCACGCGGCGGAATAGTTGGGTCATACATTAATCTCCCTTTTGCCCCGCCATATGCAAATGTACGAGCAATTCCAATTGCACCAAGAGCATCTAAACGATCCGCATCTTGAACAATTTTCCCTTCAAGTGACTCTACTGTGCCGCCATGGCCACCTTTATAAGACATATTGGCGATGATATGAAGAATATGTTTACTTTCCTCTTCTTCAACACGTAACTCTTCTAACCAATCAGAAACTTTTTTCATTCCTGCTGCTTCACTTTCATTTAGCTTTTCATCTGCCACATCGTGAAGTAATGCTGCCATTTCAATTATAAAACGATTTCCACCTTCTTGCTCAGATAAAGAAATCGCCAGTTTATGTACACGCTCAATATGATACCAATCATGCCCACTCGCATCTTTTTCTAAAATATGTTTTACAAAAGTAATTGTTTTTTGGATTTTTTCTTGTTTTGTCATTTTATCTTCACCCAGTTACTTATTGTAACACGCCCGCATTTTTTCATCACATATTTTCTTGTCTGCCCATACACTAGGTGGTAGGCATCATCATGAAGGAGGAATAAACATGTTCTATAATAATCAACCGCCTTACCCAAGGCAACCATTTTACCCTCAACAGCAGGAACAGAGATACACAGAACAATACGAAGAACAAGAGTTACAGCAACAAGAACAACAATATGACGAAAATCCATATGCAACAACGCAAAATCAAGAAACTGAATTTCAACAAAATCCATATGACACACGTCCAAATTATGAATATCCTCAAAATCCATATGCAGTAGCACAAAACCAAGAACAACAATATCCTCAAAATCCATATGTAATACCACAAAACCAAGAACAACAATATCAACAAAATCCATATGCAGCACCACAAAACCAAGAACAACAATATCCTCAAAATCCATATGTAGCACCACAAAACCAAGAACAACAATATCAACAAAATCCATATGCAGCACCACAAAACCCATACACAACTCAACCACAACAACCGCAATACCAACAACAAATGTATCAACCAAACTACGACGCACGTGTCTCACCACCTAAACCACCAACAATAGATCCAACTCAACCACAAATTTTACCGCCTGGACCAACACTAGACATTACACAACCACAAATATTGCCACCTGGACCAATTACTGAACCAACACAACAACAAATTCAACAAGTTGTCGGTACACAGTTTTTACCTTTCAAGAAACCCGTACTAGATTTCGTAAAACCATGGGTAGATTACGGTTTAAATGAAGCAAAACATACATCACATGAACACGCATTAACAGAAGTTGCTGCGATTATGTTTTTAGTTGGTAAAGGCTTCAATCCGACGATTGCACATTATATCGTTGAATCTTGGGAGAAGAATGAGCAATTTTAGGGTTGTTTATTTGATAAAATATAAAAAACACAAAAGTGCCAAACCCCTTATACCACAAGGGTTTCGGCACTTTTTAATATCTAGAACAAATTTTATTGAAATAATTATTTTTATAGATTTTCATACTTTTTTATATAGTACGTGAACAAAATGTGAGCAAAATGTGCGCAAATATATGAATCACATTTTGCTGTTGGTGCACTGGTTATTTAAACCAATTATCAATTATGAGATTTATATGAAAAACCAACACTTTTTCCTGTTGGCACCCGGACAGTTTCCTGATATCCAGCCACGACACTCATGCACCGTGGCTGGATAAATAAATTCAATTAAGTTTTTCGTCTTTTTCTTCCTTTTTTCTCCGTCCATTCCGACCAAGTAACGTTTTGATAAAGGGGCTACGCTATCCCCACAGCATTCTTTTTTCAAAGAACAATTAACTGTAGAAATGTCGTACCGCCGATTCCAAAGTAAAAAGGCACCTGATTAAGTGCCCTAAATTGTGCCCCGAACAGTACTCCTAAAATTCCATTACTTTTTAAATCATGCCAAGCGCTGTAGCAAAGTTGATGATACCTGATTTACGTTTTCTATAAAACTTACCTCGTTTCATTCCAAGGATAGTATAAATGTAATCATCATTTAATTCTTTGATACTCATATACTTCATTTCAAGAGTCCTTTGTTCATCCTCATCAAGAGCTTCTTCAAAAGCTCGTTTTAACTGTCTATATTTCAACTCATATTTATCCGCTTGCTTTAGCTCAGGAAACAATAATTCTACTCCAAGTTCTGTTTTTTCCTGCTGATTTTGAAACCGAATACGTAACACTCTGTATTTCCGCAACTCTTCTATCACGAAAGTGCGGATTTCTTTCTCCTCTATATGCTTGAAAAATGATAATTGATCCAAATATAATCCTCCCACGTCTCAATCCTTACATATATAAGGCTAAAACTTTAAATATTTTAGATATATACCTTTATATGTGTATGAAATTAGTTCGTAATCCACAATCAGCTGTAAACCTATATTTTTTTACGTCTATTATTATGTAATTTACTAGCAGTGATTATTTAACTTAACAAAATCTCACCAGATTCTCTAAGCATATTTAATGGTTTTCACCAGGCATAAAGTATAAAAACAATTAAAAAAAGAGACTGTCTTCAAAAGTTAATCTGTGGATACTTTTTTGACAGTCTCTTTTTTATATCAAAATTTTCAACTACAAAACTTACAAGTGATTATACGAATGTTATACCTGCACTTGCAAAGCCTGTAATAGCAGTAGCTATATCAAAACCAGGTGTAGTTGATGAAACAACAAGTAATATCTTATCTTGTGGAGCGACCGCAATGGCTTCTCCGACAATGCCACTTGAAGTAGCACCGATAGCAATTAGACCACTAAATGCTGGTGTTAATAGTAATGGTACACCTACTGGAGTGAAAGTATTACTTGCTGCTGGTGCGCTGTACAACTGCATTTGAATTTGTATGCTTCCTAATGCTAAAGCAACCGCTACAGTTACACTAAAGAATCCTGCTAACGAAGTAATTGTACCTGCGCGAGGAGCTACAAATGCGAAATCAAATACTGGAGGTACAGGGCCTATAGTAATCGGGCCACCAGGTGGGACAATTACAGGGAAGAATGAACTTCCAAATCCAAGAAGTGCTCCTGTGTTTGCTAATCCACCTAAAACAGTTGCTAATGCTACTGGCCCACCTGATGCGAACGGAATAACTGCTCCAGCTCCCGTTGCTCCTGTTAGGCCTGTTGGACCTGTTAGACCTGTTGGACCCGTTGGACCTGTTGGACCTGTTGCTCCTGTTGGACCCGTTGGACCTGTTAGGCCTGTTGCTCCTGTTAGGCCTGTTGGACCTGTTAGACCTGTTAGACCTGTTAGACCTGTTGGACCTGTTGGACCTGTTGGACCTGTTGGACCTGTTAGGCCTGTTGCTCCTGTTGCTCCTGTTGCTCCTGTTGGACCTGCTCCGGTTCCTGCTGGGCCTGTTGGACCTGTTGGACCTGCTCCGGTTCCTGCTGGGCCTGTTGGACCTGTTGGACCTGTTGCCCCTGGAGTAGCATTGATTAATTGAATTAATAAATTAAAAAGAATTTGTAAAGTTGCAGGGTCGACATTTGAGTCGCAGGATATAGGGATCAGATCTAAAGCGAAGAAGAATTGTGCAAGTGCGCTATAAAATTGTTGCAATAATGTTGACAATTGACCTAAATTAGGAGCTGGAGATTGTAATAAAACTAAAATACTTTGAGTTAATTGTTTCAAAAAATTAACTTCTGGGGAAGGTAATAAGGAATTTAAGAAAATTAAAAATTGATTAAACAAATTGAATAACGCTACTCTATTTGCATCACTTGGATTTGCAAAAAATGCTGAAATAGCTGATACTAATGAGTTTAGCAAAGTAATTAATTGACTTAATTGTTCCCTAGTAATAGGAACTGACTGTGGATTTTTACAACAATCTGCTGAAAAAACAATCGGATTGCAGTTATTATGATCAAAACAATCATTATGTTTCATTTATTTCCTCCTTATTTAATAATTTTGAGAGAATATTCTTATACTAAGAAACACTCTATTGTAATAGTGTTGAATATTTTTAAATATCCATTTTCTTAGAATAAAAATAGTTACTAATAATTAAACTATAAAAATTCAGTTTAATTACATTCACAACTCACATAATATAAGTATACGCATCTATTTATCTAGTGCTTAGATTAATTCCCTAATGAAAAAGCGTATTTTTAAAGGAATACGTTATTACTCCTATCAACGTGTTTATTTTGTCAATAAACGAAAAGACTTGTTAATTTATAATTTATAATTTATATAATGCCATTCTAGAGTAATATCAAATGAAGTTTTTGGAAAAAGTTTAATCTTTACAACCTAGTTGTTTATATCATGAGTTTCTAATAATGCATTTCATTTTCCATTAAGAGCTAATCATTTTGCTTTTGCTGACTAATTATTATTTCTTTGTAACAACTTATACTCATTTTACATACATTATCTTGAATCCTTACTTGTTAAACCATTTAATTGTTCATGACTCACAAACATCAACAATATTTGAATGGTGTACTGATTCATAAAAGAGTACCATATAATGGTACTCTTTTTTATTTCTTTGTAACAACTTATACTTATTTTACATACATTATCTTGAATCCTTACTTGTTAAACCATTTAATTGTTCATGACTCACAAACATCAACAATATTTGAATGGTGTACTGATTCATAAAAGAGTACCATATTGAAGTGACCCCTAAAAGTTAGACACGGTTATTTCATTAGGCAGCTTGATAAAAGTGAGTCCAGTATTGTACCGGGCTCATTTTTAATTTTGCCTTAATCCGTTTCGTATTATAATAATCTATATATTTTTCTAATTCTATTTTAAAGTGCTCTACATTTTCAAATTCTTTTATGTAGAGGAACTCCGACTTCATAATCCCAAAGAAATTTTCTATTACTGCGTTGTCGTAACAGTTGCCTTTTCGAGACATACTCTGGACGATAGCTCTTGATTCAAGAGTACGGACGTATTGTCTCATTTGATAATGCCATCCTTGATCCGAATGCATCAGTAGCTGGTGCGTTTCAGGTAAACGTTCCAATGCTTTCTCTAACATGTCTGAAACAAGCGAATACGTCGGTCTAGAACCAATTGTATAGGTAATAATTTCACCATTATACAAATCTAATACAGGTGATACATACAGTTTTTCTCCAAACAATTTAAACTCTGTGATGTCTGTTACCCACTTTTGATTCGGTGCATCTGTATGAAAATTACGCTCTAAAATATTAGGTGCAATTCTACCGACTTTTCCTTTATAGGATTTATATTTCTTCATACGCACAACACACTTTAACCCAAGCTCTTTCATAATGCGCTGAACCTTCTTGTGGTTCACTTTCTGGCCACGATTCGTTAATTCATCACGAATGCGACGGTAACCATAACGACCTTCATTTTCCTCATAAATCGCTTTAATCTCAGCTTTCAAATCGGCATCTACATCTGGACGATTCATTTTCTTTACTAAATCATAATACGTGCTTCGAGGAATAGTAGCTAGCTCCACGAGTGCCTTCACCGAATATTTATGCCTTAATTCATAGACTACTTGCGCTTTGTCTTGTTTTGTGATTTTTCCTTGTTTTGAACTAAGGCATTTAACTTTTTTAAGTACTCATTTTCCATCTCAAGCTGTTTAATGCGTGCTTCAAGTGCTTCGACTGACCCTTCAGCTAAATGTTGTTTTAATTGTTTATTTGAATCTTTTTTCATGGATGGACGCCCCTTTTTCTTAGATTGAAGGGCATCAATTCCTTGTGTTTCGAGCTGTTTTTTCCAAACAGAAATCGTTGAAGGGGCAGGAATATTAAAGATAGCTGCCGTCTCAAATAAGGACATACCGTTTTCAATCATAAAGTTTAGTACGTCTAGTTTAAATTGTTGTGTGTAATTTGTACATCGTTTTAGAAAAGCTTCCAGACCATTCTGTTTATATTGGTTTACCCAATTCAAAATGATTGTGTCACTTATACCGAGCGATCTACCCATTTCTCGATAACTTTCATTTCCGTTCAAATAACGTAGAACGATTTGTATTTTTTCATCAGCTGTAAATTTAGCCATAGAAAAACTGCACCTCCAATTGTTAGACTGTGTCTAACAATTGGGGTGCAGTTCATATAATGGTGCTCTTTTTTATTTCTTTGTAACAACTTATACTCATTTTACATACATTATCTTGAATCCTTACTTGTTAAACCATTTAATTGTTCATGACTCACAAACATTAACAATATATGAATGGTGTACTGATTCATAGAGGAGTACTATATAATGCAGTGACCCCTGTCAAGTAGACAGGATTTAAAAAGCGCAACTAAGTAACCTGAGTTCTATATTTATATGGACTCAGATTATTTAATTTCTTTTGAAATCTTTGATGCCTAATTGATTCATCAATCTTTGTATGCGCTTATGGTTCAAATGAAGGTTATAGGTGACTTTCAGTCACACTTGCACTCCTCTATATCCATAAATCCCTCTTAGTTTTTTATGACACTTCAATATCTTTTTCTTGGTTTTAGCGTCCTCTAGTTGTTTTTCAGAAGGCACTAAGTGCCGCTTTGTCCACTTATATACCCACTTCTAGTTACACCAGCGATGGCACATAATAGGCTAACCGTATACCCCTTTTCTAACATCTCAAGTATAGCTTCAAACTTTCTCGTTTTGGATATAGCTTGCATACCTCCTTTTACATCCCTAAGAGCTTTTTTAACATTTCATTCTCGGCTTCTAATCGTTTAATCTTAGCTTCTGGATCTTTTTTTGTTCTTCCTATACCTGGCCCTTTCGCTTTTCCACGTTTTTCTTCTAGTCCTTTGATACCTTCAGCTTCAAAGTATTTCACCCAACGACTTACAACCGAGTGATGAATATCTAATTCTTTCGCAATGTTTTTATAGCTCATGCCTTCTTTTAAGTATAAATCTATAGCTTTTTTCTTAAATTCTACATCGTAAGTGACTCTAATTTTCCCCATAAAAAAATCCCCTCCATAGTAAACAGGTTAATGTGCTTTCTTTTTCCTGTCTACTATAAGGGGATCATATCAATATCTCGTCCTCTTTTTGTTTTAGATATGCTCACCATGATCAATATAAGTATCGCCGTATTCGTATGCCGGCGCAGGTGGTCTACCGTGATCAAAATCGGCCACATTAGAAATATAATCTGGTCTTTGTGGTGCAGGCGGTCTACCATGATCAGCTTGTGATGTAAAAGATTCTGTAAAACTTCCAATAGTTAAAACTGCAGCAAAACTAACAAATCCCATTAGTACTTTTTTCATTTTAACGCACTTCCCTTCTGAAGTAATTCTTTAGCATCATAAGATATATTAAAGTATTGGCTAGCCTTCTCATGATTACCTTCTTGATAAAGTTTTTTCGCTAAAATTCCAGAGTACTCTTCCATAAATCCATAAAGTTTTTGGGATTCGAAGTAATCTAGTCCATCTGCAATCGTTGTTTCTAGATTCTGCTTATAATTTTCATCGTATTGTGCTCGAAGTATTCGTAAATGATGTGTATATTCAACGTCAGCTAATTCAAAACCTTGAGTCAAAAATTCTTGCGCTTGTTCAATTTCATTTATTTTGAAATGTTCTCGAGCCAGTAAGAATATAGTTTTATGATATGGTTTTTCAGATTTATATACATCCATTAAATGTCGAATTGCAGTTGCGGATATACCTTGTTTTGCATAAAGGAAACCCAAGTTGTACTGAATTAAGGTAATTAGTCGAGCGCAGTTATGTTTTTTAGCCATATCCAAACACTTAACAAAAAGTTCTTCTCCTTGTTCAAACTGACTTAAAGTGACACTTGCTAATCCCAGGATTGTATCACATTCAATTTGATTTATTACATAATCTTCATACTTTTTGTATATGTCTTTTGCTTTCATTACATGCTTAATTGTTAATAAAGGTTGTTGAAGATGGTAATATAGTTCACCAAGTTTATAATTAAATTCAGCTTTTTCAATGTCATTAGGAATATACTCTAAAAGTCGTTCAGCTTCTTCAAATTGCTCCATAGCCTCCATATAGTTAGCAATCATGGTGTTATGCACAGCTTTATAGAAATGGTAGTAGTATCTTAAATACTCATCAATAGTTTTTGTTGTAAGTTTTTCAACTGCATCAAAATCACTACGAGTTACATATGATTTATTTATTAACACTTTATAACTATAATCCAATAAAGAATAGTACAGTAAGAGATTTTGATCTTGTAAATCTCGATTTTGTTCGACCATTAAGACACTAATCTTTTCATCAACTTCTTCTTTCATTCTTGTCGCCTTTGTTATTTGTTTAGATAGAATAACCTTATACCATTCATTTAATAGTCTGGTAACTTTTTCATTATTCAGAATGATCATATCACAATCTCCTTTATTTAGTTTATATAAAATCAATCATAACAAAGTTTAATTGTAATAAGTTGTAAAAAACAATTTTATAAATAATATTCAGAATATTTAATTTATTTTTTATCAATTGACGTAAAAACATCGGTAAATCGTTAGATTGTAAAGAAAGAATTATCTATATAAAACTAATTGTAATGCTAGTAATGGTATAGCGTGAACCTTATTTGTCGAAAATTTTTGGTAATTATTTGGTTTATAAGTATTTATTTCCCATTATTTTGGGGTTAATATCTGAATTATGCTAACAAATAAAGGTAAATTAGCATGATATTGTCTTAATTAATATTTTAGGAGGTATGAAAAATGAAAAAGATTAGTAAAGTTTTAAGTGTTGCAGGATTATCTCTTGCTATATTCGGAGGAGGAACAATTGCAAGCGCAGCTGAGAATAACACAGTTGATTCTACTATAAAAAAAGGTAATGTATTAGATTTAACAGATCAATCGAATGTACAAATAGGTGAGGTACTAACGTTTGGGGAACTTGTTAATCAAATTGCTGCAGATACCAATAAACCTAGAGAAGAAATTTCTCAGCAACTCATGGCTCAGGGGAAAGCTCGTGGACAATCATCTGCTGCAACACTTGCCGCTACGTACAGAACACTAACAACCAATTTTTCAGTAACACCTTTCTATAGCCCTTCATTAAGGTTTTATTGTGAAACAAATGAATGGGGTGGAAGCTTCAGGGGTATTAAGGAAATAAAACATATTAATATGAATAGAGATGCAAATGGTCTTTCTAAAACGTTCAGTGGTACAGTTCAAGCAAATTTAGAGGATCCTAACAGAATTTTCTATATTGTTAATGGTGATTTTCATAATAATGGCACAACTACTTTTAATGGCAATGTATCCATTACTGTAGGGAAGACAGGAAGTGTAGGTTTTAATGCATCTTATGCGACGAGTCACTATAAATATACTTATAAAGAAGGATATGTATATTTTTAAAGTTGATAAATTTTTAAATGATCGATTACTTCTTAATTACATGTTAAGTTCATTATACATGCTAATTTAATGGAGGTGATCTCCCTGCAACCTAAATATATTCTGTTCATTCAAATTCTAATAGGAATACTAATAATCATGGCACCAATTATTATTACTGGTGAATTATATGATGTTTCAAAGACTATGGGTGATTTGCTAGTTGCTGAATTAATAATAAGAACACTTTCTTTCATAATAGGACTTGTAGTTATTAGCAAGGGGTTTGAAAATTATTCTAAATAGTTATTAGTACGTTATTTTCTAGAAACTTATAAAAAAGGTCTACTCATATTGAGTAGACCTTTTTCTCTACTTCACATACACATAGGCTTCATTTGCAGTTACATAGTATGTTGTGCCTTTACTGTTGTGTACTTTGTATTGTGGTGAACCATTAACGGATACTTTAGCATCAATCGTAAATCCAAGCCCTTCATCTACTGTTCCTGCTACATCTTTATCAGACCAAGAAGCAGAGTCATAGAAACGAAGGTCGTCCACTTTAGAAACAACACGTTTTCCTACTACAGAACTTGAAGTAGTAGTTTGTTCCCCTTGATATTTAATGTAAGAAGGGTTGTTATAAATCCATTGGTTACCGCCAAGATTTAACCAATTACCTTGTTTTCCCCATACTTGATATGCTTCTCCTTTATTTAATTGACGGATGACACCATAATTCGTTGATGGTCCACTTCTTAGGTTTACGTTAAATCCATCAATATAAGCTACTCCTGTTTCGCCTACAACGTTTTGAAATGGTTCTTGTGGTTTTGGTTTAACTGTTGCGCCTTCATACGCCTTTTGTACGTCCGCTCTGAATTGCGATTCTGATACACCGTGACTGCGAAGGTAATCAATCGGATCTTCGTGGTCAGTTCCACCTAATTTGTAAGTAATATCTTTATGTGTCCATAAACCTTTGCTTGGATGAATCCCTCTATCTTTTAAAATCTTAGCTAATAGTTTTACATAACGCTCGTAAGAAGATTTAAATTTATCTGGGTTGCTAGTTTCAGAAAGTTCTACGTGAACAAATCTTTTATTTGCATATGGTCCAGCACCGTAAGCCACATATTTTGTATCGGCAATTTGGACTGTTTCGTTCCAATCTACAGCATAGTGTACAAATGCATTTCTCCATGTTCTAGCTTCATAATTTCGAATGTTAATCGCTGGTGCTTCTGGTGTTGCTGTACTATGTGCCACAACGCCCTCATAAGCGCCCACACCGTAGCGATATGCTTGTTTCGGTAAGTCTTGGATAATTAGTACTCTATCGGCAAAAGAAGCCGTAGCAAACGAAAATAAGAGTAATAGAGTCATAAATAATGAGCTGAATAGTTTAATTGGTTTTTTCATTGTGTATTTTCCCCTTTTTGCCAAACAAAAAGAGCACCGTCTTTTGACAATGCTCTCCTTATGTAAGGCGTGTATTTTTTATTTGGTATTATGTTTTTCTTTTCGTGCATCACTTCTTTGGATTTTTGCTTGAATTTCGGATGCTACACTTTCTAATAACCATGCAGGAATCCATTTTTCCCAGCCAATTCGTGCACAGTTTGCTGCGAAACTATTAAAAATGTGGTAACTCAATCCACCGACTACCATGAAGAAAAAGAAATCAGGTAGTTTAAGAGCAATATCAAATAAATGTGCAAGGGCTGGTAATGATAAAAGCACCACGGTTCTCGTGATGCCCTCAATTCCATATTGTGATGAGTATGTTCCGTCTAGCTTTGAAGCTTTACTACCTGTAATCCAGTCGAGCATGATAATCCAGCAGTAAATCGAGATCCAAATTAAGTTCGCTTTACCGTATAACAAATTAATTATTGTTCCTAATCCACCACCGATAGCACCACCTACTTTAAATTGAGTACTTGTAATAACATCGCTTATATTCAATGCCTTGATGAGTTCGTGAATTCTTTCCAAGTTCTCACCTCCTTTCAAATTTTGACCAAAATAAAAAAGCCTGCTGCAGCACGCTCAATTTCGATAAAGTTATATGTTCATTTTCTTCCACGCGTATTCTAGTGGTTCAGTACGTGGTAGTTTCATTACTGCTTTTTCAGTAGTTTCGCTTTCGTTTCGGGAGAAATTAAACATAACCCCTTTTCGTGTGGTGGTTTGTCTCACCCCTGTAATATACATGTCACTAATTTCTAATTTTGAGCCTTTGCGTATTTGTGGTTTACGTTGTACGGTTGGATATATTGTTTTCGGTTGAATTATGATGCCTTTTATTGTCATGAAATCACCAGCCTTATTCTACTCTTAATGCAATGTTGTACTCCGGAAATGAACTCCATACACTTGAGTAGTAGGTATTAAATAATTTGTATTTCTGCAATTCTCCATCTTGAGAAATTTCAACGATATCGCCAGTTACAAAATTTGAACCTCTATATGTGTAAAGACCATCAAATTTTGCTCTTAATCCATCTACGTTATCTCCCATAAAAAATGATGTAAATATTATATCTCCTTCTAAAGATGGCGCCTTTAAAAATACCTTATCCCAAATGAAAGTAGGAACAGAAACATTTTTTAATCCCTCATATATAAGTTTACTTCTAGCAGCCACCAGTGCTGAATAAGGGTCCCATTTTGGACAAACGCTCACCAATACACTAAAAGGAGAAGATATAGGTGTGAATTGTTCTTGTTGATATAGTTCATCTGGAATACCAAATAATCCTATTACAGTCTTCCCTTTTCGTTCTGGAAGATTATCATCGTTTTCATAAACACAATAGATAACAATGTCTTTATCAACGTATAAATATAGGTCCACCATAGCAATTGGTTTGCTAATAGTAGTAAGACTAGTATTGTTAATTGTTTTCCCTTGATGAAAACATAATGGATAGAACGCACCAGGCCCTCCGAAAGTAACATCCTTCTCTTTATCATATCGTTCAATTAATCTAAAGCTTGCATCAGTAACAAAATTAGCAGAATCCCTTATATCAAAATGGGGATATTTACCTGCTATAATATCTTGGCTACTTGCAGCAGCGACTTCGAATGGCCGCAATTCTATAGAATGGTTCTTCATACCGTCGTTACCGCTTGAGTACATGACATAAATTTTATCTTTTGATGGCGCATCAGCATTTAATTGCTGCCATCCAGCCTTTTTCATTTCATCGATAATCTTCATAAAGACTTCTCTTCGCTCTAGTCTGTGTAACTTACAAATTTTATTTGTCATTCTGTATGTTCCTCCTTAACTTAAACGTATCGCTTTCATAGAAACATTAAAAGTAGAGGTTGCCACGCCCCTATTTTCTATATAAAGATGGACCTTGTTTGTATGATCTTTATCTTCGCAAGGAATGGATAAAATATCATACGTTCTTTTTTCGGATAAGCTTTTATAGATTTGATTCCCATACTCTTTTTGATCGTACATAAATAACATTGCTTCAACATTTGAATCATTTGTAACTTGAATCGTACGAATATCGTATTTGTTACAACCTACATCTAGTGGAGTATATAGAGTTTTTCCTGGTTCAATTGTAATTTGTATATTCCTCTCAATAAGGATTGATGGTGTAATCTCGCTTTCGGATGTATATTTATATAATTTCATTACAGTTCCCATATTGTATTCACCTCAATTATGTTTTAGATGAATATTAAAATAAATTGGTTCAAATGCTAGGAAATTTGTATCCTTCACAACCTTTACCCAAAAATCACGCGTACTTTGTGCGGTTACTGAATCAATCTGTATTTCATTTGAATAGCTTGTCCCATCTAACGAAATAAGCGCCCAAGTGTAACCGACTTTCTCCATGTACTGTTGAATGGATAGTTTTATATTTGTAGCAGCACCGATGTTATCATTTACGATTGTCATTTTTACAATACGCTCATTATTCACCATGTAACCTAAGTTCGTTGGATCCGTTGTATTTAATTCTTCGCTATTCATTTTGATTTGCAGGGATGAACCCATGCAATACATATCCCCACCGTAAAAGGTAGCTTGTTTCTTTGCTAGTAGTTCGTTTTCCTCGTCATATATTTCTATGATTCCCTCAAACTCTAAAGAAGGAAGTAGAATATCAATGCCTGTATGAGCTGCAGCTACAATGTTAGTAGACAGGATATTATCTACAGTATCTTTTAATACAACCTTATAATTTTCATATAGTTGGCGCAGACGTAACATATTGCTTGTTGTCATAATAATTTTATTGATGTCTAGCGGTACAAATCCCTCTGCAGTTCCTCTTTTTAAAACAACACCAATTCTTTTTGCTTCCAATGAATCGTTATCCGCATAATCAAAAAATGTATCTGTCTTTGTATAAAAGTCCCATTGATCTTCCTTGCATATTGCCATCCACTCTTTAATGCTTTGTGAACCATTAGCAGAATAGGATTCAAGAAACTCGACTTTATTCTTTTCATTTTGATAGATTAGCAAGCCGCCTTCATCTCCTTCTTTTGTAGGAGCATAATCCGCTATAACCTGGATTGCAAAGTTACTTTGTGGTTTATCGATTAAAAGCATAACGTCTTTATCTGTAGAATGATTCATGCGTAAGAATCCTTTTTTAACAGCATTGTTAAATGAATTTGATGGTGACATAAGCCATTTTGGATTTACGGAATCAAAATCATCTACAAATATTTTTCCGCTTTCTTTTTCGTATAGCGATACTTGTTTTTTTTGAGCATTAAAGGGAATTAACTCTCCGGCCAGAATATCGATTGCATCAAAATTTATATTAAGGCCGGATAAACTCACTGTATGAACGCCCTCAGTTAAATCCGATTTCTCGTATAGTAATGCCTGATAATGTACAGTAGTATTTTTATAATTGATATTTTCAGTTGGTAGATTATCAATTGAAATTTGACCTATATCAAATGAAGGGGAGAATAAGCCTATAATCCGCAAAGCTTTACCATAAAACTGAAATTGTAAAGTCGCTAAATCTTTATTACCTGGACAATAGTGTATAGAACCACCGTAGTAGTCAGGTCTGTTAGTCGTGCTCCATGCTCCGGAATATTGGAAATTGCTATCCGTATCATCAAACCGTTTCCAACCAGACTCTGGTTCTTTTAATACATCACCGACTTTAATAGGAACGACAAGCCCTCCTGGTTCTCCGAAATCTAGAGCATCTAAAGTGCTTATCTGATCTGTATGCAAAACAACATTATGAACTTTGTACTCTAGATCGTTCTTTTCGTATAAAAGAATAGAATATTCCCCATATGAAGCAGGGTTATAGTTAGTATAAGTACCACAATTTTCACCATCTATCTCAACATAAACAGTACCAGTCCAACCTCTATGAGTACCACCTATTATCCGAAGTTTACTACCCACAAATGAAAATCGTATTTTTGATTTACCACTACAATGATGGTATTTACCATAAGCAGCGTAAGACGATTCAGCTATTCTCCAATCACCTTCATACGTAATAAGGGTACTGTCATCATCATAACGTCTCCAACCGGTTTCTGGATTTTTGAGTACTTGTCCTATATACGCCATACCATCACCTTCTCTTTATCTTGTTTTCTTCCAATTTGAATTTGTCCACCAAGATTGACGACTATGTCGCAGCCATAACTTCGGATCATCATTTTCTTTTTCGATAACTATTAATTCATCTGGTTTTTCTGTATCTAGTACTCTTTCCATTTTGAATAGTTCATTATCCTCTAGAACTGATTCTCTTTTTGGTGTATGTTCAAACCGTTCATATTTCTCTGTAACGACTTCTAATTCATGTTCCCTACAAAATGTATCGGCTTCATTAGTTACAGCTTCTACGCTAGTCTGTCGCTCTAATAATTCATGTTCACTAACGATTGCATATTGTTCAGATTCCCTTGCTGCATCTACAGTTTCAATTACATTTGCATCTATTGTTATAACTTCTTTATCGGCTGGTGTTATATCAGAGATAATTCCGCCCTCAAATTCACGTATACCGGTAAAGGCTTCTTGCTCTGTAATAAGAGCTTGTTGTGTATCCTGTTTATAAGAAATATCTAATGATATATGTTCAGCATCTAAGATAACTGGAACGGTGTCCCAAGCTACTTCTTCAATTACTACAGTTGTATATTCTTTTATTGCTTTTTCAGATTCAATTGTTTGATCTAGCTTCATTTGCATCACATTTAGTGATTTAGATGAATCATTAAGTAAGGCAATACGTGTTTCTAGTTCTTTTTGAACACGGCCAAACAAATCGAATTCTGGAAGATATACAGGAATACCAAGGCCCTCAAATAAATCAAACTCTTCTATGGTAGCTTGTAATTCTTTTTCGGTTTTATTGGCAACTTCATCAGTATTTACATCAGTAATAATTAAGCGTTCTTTTAATCCGAATGAAGAAATTTCATCAACATGTGTAAGTACTGCAGTATCTTCTTTATCAGCTTGTTCCAGTTCAACTACAGTTGCTTGTAGCTCATTTTTCACTTCTGCAAATGTAACGTCTGGCGATACGCCTTGTAATTCTTTTAAGATACGATGAGAATAATCTGCATCAGTAATACTGGCAGTTATTTCATGTAACCTCTCTGCTTCTTCTGCGACAATTTTCTGTACCTCGAATATGTTTTGCAATTTATTCGCATCATCAGTTTCGGAAATATCTTTAACAGATAATACCCGTGAAGCATTTTTAACTTCTTGTCCTACCTCTATAGCTGCAGTAAATACATTTTCTTTATTTGCGAATTCTTGTTGATCGGCATAAACAGAATCAAGTGTTTCTACGATACGTTCAAATGCGTGTGTTGTATCTACATTCGCATACTGTGCTTTTGTTCTTGTAAATGATGCAGATTCATTTCTTTCAGTATCAAATACATTTATTTTCTTCTTTACTTCGTTATTTGCAATAACATCTGCAGCAAGTTCCTTTGCTCGAATAGAGTGATCCAGGTTAATTTGAGCTACATCTATGTCACGAATTAAATACGCACTTTCAATATCTTCATAAGGAAGCAGGTCCACATTTTCAATTTCTTCTACACGATTCAACTCATATTGTTTAGCGATAGATGTTTCAATGTCTCTTTGCATACGAGCAAATAAATCATAATCCGGAAGATAAACAGGTATACCCATACCATTGAACAAATCAAATTCTTCTATGATTCCTTTGACTTCTCGCTCTTTTGTACCAAATTCGAATTGTGCCGGAGCATGAAGAAGCATTTCTTTTTGCTGTATATCACCAGTTTCATTTTCGGCAATGGATACAGGTAATATATTTGGCACTGCAGTAGATAAAGTAACCTCTGTATGTGTAGCTTTTAGCTCCCTGGTAACAATCTCGCTCGTTTCATTATGCATTGATACAGCTTCATAATCTGTTGTAACTCTATCGGCCATAAGATCATTATAAAAACCTTCACCATATACAATACGCGCAACATTTACCCATTCCGGTAATACTTCTACACCTGCAGCGAATTCACGTAACTTACCTTTTAGTAAATCCTGCTTTATGATTGGTGCAGCTTCATACTCATTCGTTATAAGATTTGTTTCATCAGAAGCGTGTACCATTACTTCTATCTCGTTTGGTTTTTCGCTCTTTACCCCTTCGATATGGTTTATATCAAAAATTCGTCTGTGTTGTGATGATTCTTCTCCAGAAATTAGTTGAACAGAAATCCTGTCCATTCGTTGCGAATGCTGCATTTCAATGTTGGCCACATTTATATTTCGATTTAAATCAGAATCAGTTGCATTTGAAATGTAGGCTTCTACCTCTATTTGTCGCAATGCATTCTCTACAGCATCTGTTAAAATCCCTTTTGCTCTTACTTTTGTGGCGGTTATTCCTGCGTTATCTTCTTTAACAGCCTTATATCTCGCATAAGGAGCAATGCAAACTGGATAATCAACATCATTTTTGTTTTCTGTATTCGCTGGTGTAATAGAGAAAGAATAAACTTTTTCATTCTGATTAGGTCCAGAACCAACGACAACAACATGACTTTTTTCTTTGGTACATATAGAAGGGGAAGCAATAGAATAAACTTTTTCACTCATTCTTCTGCTACCCCCTTATGCTTAAATATCTTCTTTGTAGATTGCTAAACCAATTGGATTAAATGGTGTTGCTTTTGCTTGTGTCATAGGACAAACTGGCGTTGTCGGTAATGTATAACGATATAATTGAGCCATTTCATAAGCGCCTGTGATTTCAGAACCAATAACCGGTGCTTCGTTAAATGTAACAGTCTTATCCTCTGCATTGTATACATAATCTGTTTTTTCTACTTCTTTACACGAAATGAATAACCTTAACGTTTCGCCCTTTGGCTTATGTTCTAAATGAAATACTTTACGGTGGCCATCACCTTGACCAAGTACTTCATCTACAACTGTTTTTTCAATTTCTAGCTCATCGGCTTGCTGGATATTCTTTGGATGAACCGCATATACGTCATCCAGTTTTCCGACGTAGCCATCATTTGGATGCACAATATAAATTTGAGATAAATGGTATTTACCACTATAAACCGATGGATTGAAGCGTCCTTGTCCACTATCTACTGACATATCATGAGTAATGAAAGCTAAATAATGATGCTGGTACATGGCTCCTGTACTTGATTGTGATAATTGAACCGTTTCGTTTCCGTTTGATGTATCAGAACCGTAATCAAGTGGCGCATTACCGATTTTCTTATTTGGTGAATATACAAATTGGTCGCCTGGTCTGCAGCCGCTTAAAATAATCATGTTTTTTCTTGGTGCAACATCGAATGTATATAACTTTCCGATATACAACGGAACAAATAATGCACGAACTGGATTTGGTGTTGGATCTACACGCATAAACATAATTAAGCGGTCCTTGTTTGCATTCCCATACAGATAAACAACAGAGTCGCGATTTAATTCTTTAGAGAAACGCTGCTCCGGTGTAAAACTAATTGATGTATAAGGCGATGGATTCACAAAATTAATCGTAGAATATACTTCGCCCATAATACTTTCCATCTTTTGTACATCGAAACTTGTTTTTGCCGTTAATGTATCCAGTGTTCCGTCTTCTTTTGGTAATAAGAAATAAATACCGCTAATCTTAATTGTTGTATCTGCTGCAGGTGCGGTTTTAAATACAATTTCCGTTTCAGTGAACGAATACTCGCTAGGATCAACAATAGTATTATCCTTGTAAACTACGGTCCTACTTTCGTCAAAGTTATGGAATGGCAATGCGAAGTTCTTTTTCGTTCCATTTCCTTTTCCTAATTCCCCTAATTTATCACCGGAAAGGATCTCTTTTTCAATAAAGTATCGATTGAAAGTAAATAACAGCATGTCATTGTTTGGCTCATATGTGTTGGTAGCTAATCTGTATTCGCACGTTACTTTATCCCCTTTTGCAATAGCGGTAGTAAATGTTACTTTTCCTGTAGTTGCATCCACCTTATATTTACTCTTTTCTTGTTCAAATCCATTTACATATACAATGACAGAAGGGCCAATAACAGGAGAAACAGGGATAGAGAAATCTTTCTTCACTCCATCCCCCATCCCTAATTTACCTAGTGGAGAATCTGCAGAAATAAACCGGCTATCAGTGAAATCAGAATCAGCAGTGTCATACGCATTTGCTATACCGAATCTTCTGCGTTCTCCATCACTTCCTAACGATTCAAACAACCTTACATCAATAAATTTTGAAATGCCGCTCTTGATTTGGAAAAATAGCGTTCGTTTCCAACCGTTATCTGCAAATAGTTTTTCTAATTCTTGCGGTAATGTTTGTAAATATACGACTTTATCAAACCACATATATGTACACTCCTTTATACTGTTTTCTCAAAAATACCTAATCCAGCAGGACGATAAGCCGTAGCAGGTCTTTTTGTAATTGGTGAAATAGCATCTACATTAAAGAATTTGTAAATGTCGTGTGAATCCGGACAAGTATTCTTTCTAACTTTTAATCTATCGCCATTTAATAGACCTAACGGAGACAATAGGATCATATAAGGTAAATATCCACGTACACCTTCATCTGGATGAACAATATAAGCACGAGAAGTATGTACTTTATTGCTATAAACAGACGGGTTGAATTGATATTTGTATTCGTCATTATCTTGCGATTGCCATGCTAGTGAATATTGGCCGCCATCTTTACCAACGCGATCTGGTGGCATTGCATTAGGTGCTACATTCCAAGCAATAAAATGGGCCTGGTACCTTGCTCCTAATCTTGAACGTTTAATAATTACGTTATCAATACCGTTACCAGGGGAACGTGGATAAGACTTCATGACAGGCATGTAGTTTTCTACATTTCTATATGGTTTCGTATCGTTAAAATCGAATTTGTGTGACGCTGCTTCATTTCCAGTATCAAAGGCTGTTCCCGCCCATAAAGCGTCACCTAATGTATCATCATTTGCATAGCTTTCTAATTGGCCCATATAAAGCGGTGTAACTGGAACCACATTGTTTTCAAAGGCTGGTGTATTATCAGCTTGTATTAATAAAACAACACGGCTTTCATCAACTTGGCCATTAATTCGAACCAATGAATCCGGCCACCAGTTTGTTTGAGCATTGATACCTTGTAAATTCGTATTTCGTAATGTTACTTTCACCCAAGGAGACATCATGACTTGTGTCTCTGCTTCGTCATAGGAGTAAACTTTATATGTACCGACACCACTTGGATTTGTCTTTAGAGTAATTCCTATCTTAGTTAATTCCACATCTAATAATATTTTTTCAAATTTATTAAATTCATAAGGGAGAACAAGAACGCCATCATCTGCAACGCTGGGTTCTTTTTCAATCATATAAACATAAAAACAAGAACGATCCCTACCGCTTTCTAAACGTTTTTTACCATCTTCGGCAAAAGCTTTCTTACCTTCTTCATTTGTGAAGTTGTATTTAATCTCTGACTTTTTAAGTGACCATTTTGAAATTTGAGCAATTCCATAAATAGAACCGCTATTGTTCTTCACTAGCATGTGCTTACTCATGCCGAACTCAAACTTTGAATCATCTTCGGATTTTACGTCTAAATCCGGATAAACGGCTCTAAAAAACGATTTTACTTTCTTCCATCCGTTAGCGATTACCAATTTAACAATTTCGTCTTGGAATTCACCTTCTGTATACATTTTTTCAACGTATGCCATCTATTTCACGCTCCTAATCTCTTAATAGTTGGTAATTAAGCCATATAGCCTTTTTCTCTGCAGATGCATTGTGGTATTCAAACTTTAGTTCTGCATTAGCAGGTATAGGTTTTACAATGGAGAAATTAAATCCCTCCGGCACATCTTTTACATAAACCTCTTTAAATACTTGTTGGCCATTAATAAATAAATTCCAGTAGTCCGAATCACTGTAATGTGAAGCGGCAACAGAAAAAGCAATCATTTCTGTTTCGAATGGTAATGAAAACTTATCTACATGAATTTCATCATGTATACCAACTCTTCGCCCTTGTATGAATGGCTCTGTTTTTGTTGGGAAGTAAGGTGCGTCGAATCTTCCACCAGCCATATAGGTAACAGCAAAACTCATCAATACGCCCCCTTATCTTAAAAAGTGCAATTCAAACCAAACTGTTTTATCAAGAATTCCTTGGTTATGGAATCGAAATACAATTGTGTCTCCTGCTTTAACTGCTTTATAAACCATAAAGTGCATCCCTTCCGGAAGCCGCTTTGTATAAATATCTTGGCAAACGGTTTGCCCGTTTACGATTAAACCCCATTTATCATCTAATTCGTAAATGGAAGAACTAACACTAATTGCGTAAATCTCCATATCTGCAGGTAATGTATATTTCACTTCATCCGTTTTAAATGATGTGGAATCCATAATGAAACCAGGTATAAATGGTTCTGTTTTAGTCGGATGAAAAGGTGGATCTAATCGGCCACCGGCTAAATAGGTTGTTTCAAACAAGAGCAATCACCCTTTTTCGTGTATTAAAAAATTCCCGTGCATCATTACGACACATCGGGAATTGGTAAATCAGATAGTATACCGTTACCTTTATTAAGAAGTCTCGGCTGCACACGCTCTAATTGCTTTTGTGCATTGTATATTAATTGTATCTCCATCTCTTTTCCGGTTACTTTATGAGAGACAAGGACCTTTTCTAGCATACCGTGTGCATTAAAGGCTAAGTCATAGTGCAGATATTTATCTCCATCAACTGCAGATAAACGAGCACCATCACGAATAAGTGTATATCCTTCGGTCATACCTTCTTTAAATACGTCATTTGGGTCGTTCCCAGGCATTGGCTTACCACCGGTATATATTTGCCTATCAATTAATCCTTTCATCAAATACATGATTGGATCATATAAGTTTTTTTGCATTATCATAGAATCACCCCTAGTTCACGCGCGTAACAGACCAGGTTTTGGCTGGACGCTGGATATAATAGTGATTTGCATCTTGATTTACCCGAGGAAATGATAAATCTGGTAAGGAACCATAATCGAACAAGATATTATTTTGCGTATCCAGTACTTGCAAACGTCCTGTAAGAATCCCTTTTGGGTTTCGTACTGCTTCAAATACGATAATATTTACGCCATATTCAAGTGGAATATCTACATATGTCGGATTGTTCCGGATGAAATAATTCTCTTCGATTAATTTATCATTACAGTAAATATTTAATAAATCGCCATCCTCTAAATCCCAATCCCAAAGCTTTAAACGTAATGTATCTACATTTACTGTAATACCGGTTATATCTGTATAGGGCGCAGGTTCATACCCATAGTTAACAGTTAAATCTAAAGTTTGATAGAATCCATCATCTGCAGAGATCATTGTATTAATCCCTTTAACAAAGTAATTCCACTGTTGACCAGAATCTCTATTGTAAACAGAAATAACATCAAATAATTGAATTCTTGGATCACCAACTACTGCTACTGTTAATGTTCTGAACTTCTGAATTGCCTTTAAATGATAAGCTGCAGCAACCGCTCTTCTTGCAAAGAATGTTGTTGCCCAGGGTACTTCTATCATTTCCTCTCGTAAATCACCCTGCGATACATTTTTTAATAGAAACGAATTAAGAAATCCGTTTGCGTAATCTCCACATTTAACAACAATACTGTTACTTATATCCTGGTCAGTTAGCTGCATATCTAAAGAAATAAGGTTTTCCCCTTCTCTAAAACTAAACTTTGCAGGTTCATTAATTGCATAGTCTGGCATCTTCATAAATGTACAACTTCCGTCTGGTTCGTGTTTGATGTAGTGGAATGTTGTATCTATAATATCGCGTACAATTTCATCCCATTTTTGAAATCTCTTTCCGGTTGCTCCTTCAACAATCCAACTTTGATTGGTTCCAGGAATATTTACTCTGTTACCGTGCAATGTAACTCCTGCTTTTTCAAAGAAGAACTTCACAACATCATAAACATTACCGGTAGGTGCAACAATTTCATCTGATCCAGGTGTTGGGATTACTGATTTATGTAAAACCTTCTTATAGGATGTAGTGCAGGTTACTGAAATCGTGCCACTTTCTGCATTTACCTTCACATCAGATACAAAACCATGTATATATGGTAAAGCCTCTTCACCGTAGCCAATAGACACCTTAAATTCAGTCTGCGGATATAGCTGGTTTGTATTTGTTACCTCACTGTTATAAAACCATTCTGAAATAGAAGAGAACTTACCATACCAGTTATCAGGAGCCATTTGGCCGTATTCATTTGCAAAGGTAATAGTAAATGTACTAGCAAACTGATCTGCGTTCTCCTGCACTTCTAAGCCTATTACACGGTGTTGTATTTGTACGTAAGAAGAAGAGTCTCTTCTTTTCATATAAACAATTAAATTAGGGGAGTTATTCCCAACCTGGAAATAGCTCCCCAACATTCTAATTAAAGAAATAGATCCTTCTCTCACATTCCATCAACTCCTACTCCTGCTTGTGACATAGATATTAATTTGCATTTTGCTATGACTAGCGTTCCTTTTCGTATTGCATCTACTTCATTCGGTGGGATAATACCCCCATAGGTACCATAATCACCTGTAATAATATGAGGGCGATATATTTCCCTCATGAACTCACGCCAATGATCGATATCGTTGAATAGAGCCGTAAATTCTACTTCACAACCTTTATTCCCCGCACTCTGGTAACGAGGATATCCGTGCATAACATTATAAGTTTTTAAGCCATCTAGTGATTTCGGTAATTTTGTTTGTTCAATCTTTTCGATATTAGGTACATGCCCAAATGCATAGTAATGTACGTCGCGTATATATGCTATGTCAGAGGAACCATAACCGATTGTTGTAAATTCAATTGTTTGTGGCCCTGCACCTACAAAGATTTCTCTGGCTTCCCAGTCATAAGGTCCTCTTGCTCTAAATCTCTCAATACCATTTACCCGAACAATAAAGTACTTATCTGGTAACATGCCATCAGAACCAATAGGAACCTGGGACAAAAACGAAAAGTTATATGTCCCTGGCCATGAGAAATCAATGGTATATCGTATTGTGTCTTTTAACTCTGCAGCCTTTCCTAAGAGATGGTATGAACCACCTCTTCTATGCAATGTTTTTAATATACTCATACATTTCGCACCGCCATTCCCATTAGATCATCAGCAACTACGTTTTGTAGCAGCTTTCTCATTTTTACAAAGTCATCTGCAGATTGTAGTTTTTCAACAGAGACTTTAAATGTAGCATTTTGAATTGATACGCCTTTATCTGTTTTCTTCTCAACGTGGGTTTGTCCAGCAAATGGATGTGCAGTTTTACCGATTAGATCAGCAGAACGTGCTCCCATTTGGCCAATTTGATTAGATACATCGCTTACTAGTTTCATTGGTTTAGGTGGAACGACAGCTTTATTTAATAGTTCAGAAGCTTTGTCTACTGCAGGAATCATTTTTTCCATCCCTACACCAAGACCTTCTGTAATATAGCCCCCGTATTCCATCATTAACCGGGATGGGCTTCGGATACCAAAGAACTTTAATACGGCTTTAGGTATTCCCGAAACAACTCCTTTAGCTTTTTTTATAAGCCAATCTGCCATACCGGACATACCTTCACCGATACCTGCGATAATATCTTTTCCCCAGCTAACTGCATCTTTTGCTACATTTTTTACTATGGAACCTACTTTACTAAATACATCTTTTACAGTATCTACAACTCCTGTAAATGCACCCGTGATTGCTTTCTTTATAGTCTTAAAGTTACTAACAATAAATTCTTTTATACCGCCAACAACATCGGTTATTGTGTTATATAATTTGTTGAAATTAGTAATTACAAACCCAACAAATTCACGAACTGCATTAATAATTGTAAACTTTATAAAATTCCAAGCTGATTGAATCACATTTTTAATCGTGTTCATAACGCTAGAAATTGTATCTTTAATAGATTCCCAAGAAGATTTCACAAAATCTTTTAAGAATTTTAATACTGTAGTAAAAGTTGATTTAATTGATTCCCAGGCTTTTTTTACAATTTCCTTAATCGTGTTAAAAACACTGGATATTGTATTTTTCATTTTTTCGAATTCGGTTTTTACGTACTGCTTTATTATTGCTAAAGCCATAGAGAAAATTCTTTTAATAGCATTCCATCCAGTAGAGAAAATTTTCTTCCAGGTGTTAACTGCCTTTTGGACACTATTCTTAATGAATTTCCATGTGCCATCTACAATTTTTTTCAAACCGCTTAATGCTAGATTAAAAACAAATTTAATGGCATTCCATCCAAACTCGAAAATATTTTTCCAAATTTTAATGTTGTATTCAATTCTTTGTTTTATATATTTCCAAGCTTCTTCTAAGACTTTACCCAAAAACGATGAAGCAGATTTGAAAAGTTTTTTTGTACCATTCCAAAATCCAGAGAAGAACTTACCTAAACCATTCCATGCCTTTTTTGCACCTTTTACGGTTGCGTCCCAAGCTTTAGAACAGACATCGCCAATCCATTTAACTGCTTTCTTGGTGTATTTTACGATGTCATCCCAGTTTTTATAAATTAGATATACTAATCCTACAATTGCTAGTATGGCAATCGTCCAGGGATTCATCAGTAAGGTCATCATGGATCTGCCCAACAGCGCTAGAGCTTTCCCAATTCCACCAAACATACCAATAAGTTTAGGGCCGACTTTAAGAATACCTGTAAATAGTAATGGTACTTTAGTAAGTATTGGTACTAGGAATCTCAATGAGCCAACAAATGCACCAACCCCACTTGTCATAAAGCCCATCATGGCGATTAATGGACCTAATACAGCGACCATACCTAAAATTGCTACAATACCAATTTGAATTGGCTTAGGCATAGAACTAAATGCCTTTGCAACCACCTCTACTGTTTTAATAATTGGAGGAAGTGCTACTTCTGCAATATCTAAAATAGCTTGTCCTAATGGTTCTAAAGATGCCATTGTAGTACGCATTAACTTTTGCCAACGAACACCAAAAGCTTCTTGCTGCGTCTTCTGCATTTTACCCATTGTGCCCTCGACATCGCCTAACGCACCATTTGCATTATTAAGGCCCAAGACAGCTTGAGCGCCCATGTCTTCCCATTTTGTACCGAATACAGCAACACCAAGTTGGTTTGCTTTTACTTTATCGTCCATCTTACCTAAATCGCCTAAGACGGCATTAAACACATCTGCAGAAGTTCCTTTACCTTTGTTAAAGTTATCCCAGACCTTTTGTGTTTGAGGTGACATTTCAGCAAAAGCATCAGATACACCTTTAGAACCGTCCTGTACCCGAATACCGAATTCTTTTACAAGATCGTTAATGTAATCGAGATTATAACTACCATCACGAGTACCATTTGCCATAATGGTAAACATCTCGTTAGCAGAGAAGCCGGCTTGTTTGTAAAGCGGAGCATATTCGGCCACATTATCAAACATTTCATTTGAATAGTTCAAACCTTCTTGTCCACCAGCAGCAAATAAATCAAATGCTTCCTTTGAGGAAATACCGAACTGATTCATTAACTGCCCTGCACCACGGGTTACCTCATTGATATCAGAATCAAATGTTTTACCCAATGTCATAGCGCTTTTTGTAGCTTCTTCTAATTCTTCGTGAGGAACGTCTTTCATATTCTGATACACTTTTATAAGAGACTGATCCACTTCTTCAATACTTTGGCCAAATCCATCTTTCCAAGTTTCTTTTGCGATTTTACCAAGGTTTTCAGCACCTTTTTCAGTAAGACCTAAAGAAGATTGGATGTTTCTTTGAGAAGTATCGAAGTCAGAAGCCACTTTTACAGCTGCAGCACCGATACCAGCTAAAGGTAAGGAAACGCCCGTTGTCATGTTTGTACCAACATCTTTCATTTTGTTACCTACATGACTAATTGATTCCCCTGCCTTTTGGAATTTATCATGCATTCCATTCGCAGTCTTTTGTACTCGATCTTCAAACTGTTGTAAATCTTTATAAGCGCCTTCTGCTTTAATACCAATCGTTCCGAACAGTTGGAACATTTCAGCTAACATTTACGCACCCCCTTCTGGGGCCGATAACCATTTTATTCTTCATCGTCGTCTTCCTGGAATTGAGCCATAATCTGCTCAACATGCGCTTCACACTCTTCTTTCGTCCATACTTCACCCATTTCATAAGATGATTCTTTATCGTCCTGGTTGTCAGTTAGTCCAAAAGCTTGAAGATAATCATTAAAAGTAGTACCTTCTTCAAGTTGACGAGTTTGAAAGCCAATGAACGCCATCTTCTTCCACTCATTTAGTTCTTCTTGCTGCTCTTCTCGTGCAATTAAAGAAAATAGGTCCATTAAACGCGAATACGGTATAGATAAGACATATTCATCTGTCCATCCATACCGCTTTTGGATCTTGTCGAAAGCACGTAACATGTTTTGTTCGGCTTCTTCTAAATATTCATCTGAATTTTCATTTACGCTTGAATCGGAGCTGCTGCTGGTTGGTTCCATTTCTCGCTCTGAACTTTCACTAGCCCCTGCACTTGGTTGAAAAAAGTCATTAAGTCTTCACTTTCCAGTAATCCTTGAATAACAGAAACCATTGCTTCGGGAGGGAGTTGGCAAAATTCCTCTTTCTTAGCTTTTAGTAAACTTGCAAAGAACTCTGTGAAATCATCTTCACAAGCCGGGATCATTGTTAGTACACGTAAAGCAAACTCTAAACCTTTTTGTTTTTGTTGTTCTTTAAGTGCAGCTAACTGAACGTTTTTTTCTTCTTCTGGAAGAGACTCTGCAGCTTTTGTTAGTTCATCCATTTCATTTTTAGCTTTACCGAAATCTGCAAAATCAGCTATTGCATGGCGTCCAACTTTAGAAATAATCTTAGCGAACCGCCAAACATCAGTTACATTTAAGCGACGCATCAATATTTTCTCCCCTAAAATCGTGATTTCTGTACCAGTATTCATCATTTTTTCTAAAATAGATTTCATTTCGTGCTCTCCTTTTAGCATTTAGCTTGTTTTATGTAATAGAAAACCGACTACCATTTATGCGGTAGCCGGCGCTTTAGTTGCTGCAGTTTTCTTTTTCTTTGGTACATAAATTTCATACGGTGGCGTAGATGGTGCAGATTCACTGTAATGACCGATAAATTTACATTTCAAACCAACCGTTCCTTTACCATCTTTTAGATCTACTTCAATAGATGAGACTACCATTGCATTGCGAATTACGAAAATAACAGGTAGTTCACTACCCGAAATCATACCGATTAGTGCGATATCATGGTAATTTGAATCTGGAATATCATTTGAAGGTTTCATAATATCGTAATCCTCTTCTGTAGTGCTATCTACCGTCATCCCAGGTAAAGCCAACTGTAGGTTTTCTTTTGTAAATTCAACTAATGTAACCTCAACGTGCGGTACATCTTTTAAAAGCCATTTACCGCGCACTAAATGACCAAGGACACCATCAATATCTGCATCATAATATTCACGATCAAAACCGACTTTTGTTCCGCCGGTAGTCGCTCCAACCATTTCGCCTAATTCTTTTATGCTTTTAAAATTTTTGTAAATAACACCGGGACCGATAACAAAATTATCAGTCGTGCCTTCGCGGACACCGTTAATCAATTTCCAAGCCATTTGTTCTACCTCCTAATACAAGTCCGTTCGAAATGTTCGAACAAGGAATTTTGCATTTATATGAATGATAGATGGGTCTTCATCTGGTACCGGCAGTTTACCTGCACGATGTATAGAAAGTATCCCATCATCTTTTAAACCAACTTCTCTATCTAGTAACTTCTCAATACGTGTAGCAATTAACTTCGCCTTATCATAATCCCCATTATCACAATACACATCGAAATTTAGAATCATACGATCTATAATTTCAACATCATCCGGATTATCTGCTTCAATTCTCATAACTACATAAGGCATTTTCATATCATCTTGTGCAGTTTGGGATGTAAGAGCAGGGCCTCTGTCTTCGCCTTCACCATATTCCGATAGATTAGACTTTATTATTTCATCGTTTTCTACAAGCATTCTAATAGCTGCGATAGCGTTAGACATCTATTACCCTCCCATCATTCTTTTAAGTTCTCTACGTTCTTTTTCAAACGCTTTTAATAGGAATGGACGGGCTTCCATATTACTTGTACCAGTTTCAAGCCATATTGCTTTTTTCAAATCGCTTCCTACTGCGCCTAACACTTCCGATTGTGATCGTTTGACATTATACTTAATCGAATTTAATAAATCACCGGTACGAACAGCAGGAGCTTCCCCTGGTTTAGAAGCGGTATATTTACGACTCGTATGAGGTATTTTGTATTGCTTACCGCTACGGCTACCTGTGAGGTTCTTCTTAACTTGATTTTGTAAATGAATAGATGCTGCTGTGACTTTTTCAACACACATAGCGTTAATATGCGTCTTTACTTGCTCCATATTACTTGAGTACTCAATTTCTACTGAATTCGCCATTTAGAATCATACCTTTTCGCAATAAATTTCAATGTGATGATTCATAAATGCAGGATTACGCGGCTCTCCTTTTACTTCAAATGTATAATCAGCGCCCAAATCTTCATTTTTGAAATGAATAAGATCATTGGGTTTAATTATGTAAGAAGCAGGTGCATATATCTTAAATGTTGTATCAAAATTTTGTTTATCACGCTTAAATCTCTCATTATCAGTAGCAGAATTCGTAGTTACACGGCAAATCATCTTCTCGTAAACGTCCTCTGGTACTTCTGCATAGTTACCAGCGGATTGCTTCTTTTTCTTTTTTCGTTTTACAACTACCTCATGAATATATAAATCATCCATTCCACCATCATCGAAATACATTTCGTTCATGTGGCCATCACCGGCTTAACTCTTGCTCTAAACCCTTTTAAGCCATTGAGTATCTTATTGTTTGTAGCTGGTTCATCTAGCGTTTCTGGGCTAATCTGGTACGAATAATCCCCAATACTCTCCGATGTCTTCATACCTTTTCGTTGTAAGTTAGCGCGAACTACTGCAGAAACAACCAAATCAATAATACATTTCTTCATAAGTACCTGCAGATCATCATAATCTTGTATCTTATATTCGAATTCATATAACTGATTTTCGGATAAACCATAAACAATACGCCCATTTACAGTAATAGAATCGATCATATCTTGTTTAGAACTAACATGAGTAACTTTTGCTATGGATTCAGCAGGAAAAGAAAGCCAAGCTAGTTTGCTTGTTTGAATGACTTCTTTCATTGGATTCTCCGGCTTAACTTTTAAATACTTCCTAACAATAACTGCATAGTAATCGATTAGTTCTTGAATAACCGTATCGGGCATTTTCTGCACATTTACGCGGTCTTTAATGTCCTGCATGGTAATATCCATTATGTTTCTTTCTCCTTCTTATCGACTTCTTTTACAAGTTCAAAATGTCCAGTACTTACAAGGTAATCAGCTTTATCATTTGCAACTGTTTCTTCTTGGCCATTCTTGAACTTTTGTCCATAAGCGGTGTAAGTACCACCATATCGTAACGTAACTACTTTCATGATTAGCACCCCTTTCTCGAATGTAAACTAATGAATAAAAGTTTACATTCGTATTGTTCGTTTTATTGGTTCTAACTCGTTTTCTATTAAAAACAAGAAAATAATAAAAAAGTATACATTCAAATCCCTAATAACAAAGGGTTTATTCCCATAAAAAATACGCCTGGATATTAAGCTCCAAACGTATCCGGAATATTTGTTAGGATTGCTACTGCATCCATTTCTTGAATTACAGCATCATCATCAAAGTGAATTACATAGAAACGTTTATCTTCCATGATCGCACTTTCACCCTCGGTTGTTTTACGGACACGAGTCTCGTATGTATTAACCGCGATAAAGTTTCGTGGATCAGCAAGCATGATTACATCATCTGTTAAAGATGGAACAGTAACAATGCCATATCCCATTGGTTTATTAACTTGGTCACCAGCTCCAAGTAATGCAGCATCTCCAGCGCCAGTAGAACGATTTGTTAAATATTCAATCCATTTCTCTCTACGGCTCGGTGACATGATCCAACGTAGATTGCTATTTTTATATTTATTTGGCATTGCACCAGATAAAGCAAAAATAGAACCTTTACCAAATCCATTCGCTGCCGCCGCTTCGCCTGTACCAGTTACTAACTTAGCATGGTCCACAATATGAGATTCTGACGATTTTTTAATTTTCTTTAACCAACCATCATTGATCGATAAGAACGGATCAGAAGATTCAGTGTCTCCATTCCAATGCAAATCCTCTAAATCGATACCTAATTGAGTTGACATAAGAGTCATTACGGTATCCTCGAAACCTTCACCTTCAATGTTTTCACGAAGAGTTTCTTCTGTAATTTCCCAAGGTAAACGCATAGCCTTTGTATGGTACTCAATTTTAGAAGTTTTAACACCAGCACGGTATTCATCATCTTTGTTTTCTGTTTTCTTACGCAGAATACGTCCGCCAATTGCAATTTTGTCTAACTCACCTTGCTTCGCTTTACGCATTTCTTTTCGGTGCAATTGTGAGAATGGTGTTGAATCAAATGCCATTCGGAAGAATTCTTTGCTTTGCTCTGGATTTAATAAACCAGAAGAAAGTGATCCCGTTGAAATTGTCTTTTCAATTTTAGATAAACGATTTAATAATTGTTGATTGTTCATATTGTTTATTCCTCCTTATATTACAAATTTAAATTTGAGAATACTGATTTTTTAATTTGTTGTTGTCCTGGTTTAAAATCTTCGTCTGGATCTAAGCCTTTACGGATAGAAGCAGCATTTTCGATATTTTCAAGTCGTTTTGTAATTGGTTCTAGTGCTTTTTGAATAACTGCTGCAGCTTTTTCTTCCTCTGTTTGCTCTTCTGGCGTCGGTTCTACCTCTTCACCATTCACCTGCTTTTCAATCTTTTCTAACTTAGTAGCTAGTGGTTCTACTGCTTGTTTAACAATCTCTGCAATATCTTCTGCTTTCATTTCATCTTCCTCCTGTGGTGAAGCAGCTTCTTTTATTTCAGTAATTAAAGCCAATGCTTCATCTAATTTTGTATGATTCTTTTGGGATAATACTTTACCCGCTTTTTTAATACTTTCTAAAACAATGCTTTCTGCTTGTACACTGTCTTCTGATTTCGCAATGGTATAACCACCTTTAATAGAAGAAAGTATGTCCTTCATATCATCAAGAGCAGCTACCATACGATCGATATCGGGATTACTTTCCCAAATCTCCCAATAGAACACATCTTCAAACAAATTAAATACAGCTCGTAAATCACGCTTTTGTTTTTCATCAATAAAGCGGTCTTTCACTTCGCCTTTTGTGATTTTGTGAGTTTCACCTTTAACGAAATCTAACATCTTTCGAATAAGGCCTTTATCTTCATGAGTAAAATCATCAGTCTTGGCGATTTCTACTCGTTCACCAAATCCACCCATAGAAAAACCGGTAACTTCACCTTTTTTAATTTCTTCCCAGGTGTCTGCATCATCAACACGAACAGTCATAAGCCATGTTCCTGCTTGTACTTCTTGTTCGCCTACTGTCATATCACTTTTAGCAATCCAGTTTTCAACAACTGTCCCTTTACCAGCAATTTCATCATGTTGCTTGTCAATGTGTTGGTAATTCTCCATAAAGGTATAAGCAGCCTTTTCAATTTCTTCTGCTGTCATTTTATCCCCGTGTGAGTCTTCTACATCAGGTTCATATACTACACCTGTAACAAGCTGCTTCTCTTCCTCTGTTTTAAGGATTGGAACTTGCTTTGATATATTTGGTTGTTTAGCAGATTCGCTTTTCATAATGGCGAATTGACGACCATTAGCGCCTTTTGTAACTAATGAAACATAGCTGATATTGGCGTTTTTTAGTTCGTATCCCATCGTTTTACCTCCTTCCCTATAAATATTGGGGTTCCACTGTCAAAACGCATAGCAGCCAATTTAAAGCCTTATACGTTTTGACGATGAAACCCCAATTAAATAGGTGTATTTTATTACTCTTCTGAAATCATAGTACATCGGCAATGCGGATGAGCTGGTGGGCACATCTTTCCATTACTAAATAGATCATCAATATCTACCGTTTCCCCATGTAAACCACCACATTCTTTACAAACACGTTCATCGTTTCCTGTAAGCCATGTTTTCTTGTTTCTATTTGCGCCCTTATAAGCAATTAAATTGCCGTAATTCATTGCATATGTAGTTTCTGTACGTGCAATCATCATCGCTCTGTAGTTGCTCGCTTCTGACATTACATCTGCAATGGAAACACTTAATGCATCGACACCCATTCCCTCACTAAGATTCTTTAGCATTGTTTCTCTTAATCTATCTTTAGTGGTTTCATGGATTCCCTTTGCTAATTCAAAAGCGTAAGTAGCTACCCATTTTGCAGCAACGTCACCAATTGGATCTAATACCATCCAGGTTAAACCATTAGAAGCTATAGTACTCTGTACAAACTCTGTTACATCATCCTGTAGTGTGTCCGTGACTTCATCGACAAACATTTGTCGTTCCTCATCCCAATCAACACTATCAAGAAATTCATCAACTTCTGCTTCATTAATTAAAGGAACAAATTCTTCATCTGTTTTATTAATACGAATTACGGGAAGCAGGTTTAATAGCCGTTTTCCCTGTTCAGAAAAAAATCAGCTACCTTCTTTTGCATAGCTTTCTCTATTTCTTCATGCTTTTCCCTAAATGTATTAATAGCAATTAAGTTATCTTGCTCATTATCTGCAGCTTTTGCAATTGGTTCCGGTAGAGAAGATTCAGTTGTACCATCAAAGAATTTATCCCCTTCTGGTACAGGTTCATAACCTACTACCTTACGGGACTCATTCAGTTTTAATATTCCACCTTCATAACTGTCTTTTGCATACTTCAAATCCGCTTCACGATCATCCGTATCGATTTCATTTAATTTGAAATGCCAATCTAAACCGCCTAGTATTTCAGCAAATACACGGAACAATTGATTATTTAATCGATGTTCTAAGATTTCTTGACCAGGCTCTATAATAGAACGCTTGTACATCTCGTTCATTTCTTTAGCGGTTGTTTGCCCCAACGAACCTGTCATAGCCCATCCTATGCGATAAGGCGGTACACGATGGGCCACACATATTTCCATTGCGCTATCCTGCTTATATAAACGGAAGCTACCTTCTTTTACATCTGGACTAATCTTTTCTAACCTTGCTTTTGCACCATGTGGAACAGGTACAACGGCTAATTTATGGTGTTCTCCTTTTGTTTCTGCAGAGAAAAATGCTTTCAGTTCATTTTCTGTTCCAGAATCTACTTCATCGACTCCCTCAAGAAATAAAATGGAATCCGGAATGGTTTTGCCTGTAAAAAAGTCTATATTGTAATCTCTTGCTGCTTGTGAGCCAACTATTGAACCTATAGAACTAACGTAATTAGGTATTCCATAATAAGAAGAACGAGAACCAAACTTACGAATAACAATTACTTCCCCGGCTTTTTCTGTCCCACTTCCTGCAAGATCCTCTGCACCTAAAGGCCTACCATCAGCAAGATGATAATCATCTGGATAATTAAACTTTTTAAACCAAATTTCTTTATTGTTTACGATTTGAGCAAAGCGTATTTTGTCCTTATGAGCACGTACTGTATGTCCCGGTATATGATAAAGCTCTACCGGACTTTCACCTTTATTATCGCGAACAACTTCAATGATTCCCCAACCAACTGTTTCATAATCCTCCCATACAGCTCTAAGAATTTCTGAACTTGTCATTTCTGGGTTGCACTTCCGCATGAAATTTTTTAGCATTTCATATTGCTCTTGGCTTGCTGCTTCTTTCACTTCTTCAAAAGGCGCGAAGTCAAAGCCAACACCCGCGATATCATCCACTTTCGCGCTAATACAAGCAGAATGAATAGGGTTACTTTCCTTTATATCCATTAGTACCTTCATATCATAAGGAGGCTTAACCAATCCCCTATCTCCATATATTTGCGCGAATGGATCAACCGCCATTTGTTTGCTGTTATCTTCCTTATTTTTTGGAGCATCTGCAGCTTTATTTATACTAAATACTTTTATATTCTTTATGGTTTTCTTGTCGCTCATATCCTTTGTATGTCCTCCTTTCTTCTATTAATAAGGAGCAAAAGAAATAGCCGAACAATAAATATCCGACTACACTCTTTTAACCTTTCCACCCATAACTACTTTACGTTTACTCATATCGTCCTCACATGCGTAACGAGTCATATCGATACTGTGATTATCTTTATCTTGTAATCTATTTTTTGGATTACCGTCTTTATCAACTTCATAATCAATATTTTCGAATTCTCCTGCAGTTTTTGGACAACGCTCCGGATCAATTATGATTTCTTCTAAATCATCTAACCATTTTTCACCGTATTCAACAGAACCAGGCCCTTTAACCGCACCTTTGATTTTCTTAATACCATGATCATTTTTCATTTCATCAATTGATTTTGGTTCCGATGAATCCGCAATTATCTCGACGTCATCCCAACCAAGTTGTTTAATCTTTTCAGCTAATGAGCGATTACTGATTTTAACGCCATGTATTTCACCGAATATATAAAGCTTTCTGCGCGTTTTATCATAATGCATACGACCAAAAGACAGTGCGTCATTCCCATAACCCCAGTCAATCCCTTGACGTATATTATCAAATGATTTAATTTCTTCATCTGTAATACGTCTGAATGTAAGGTTACTAAATGGAACAACACCACTGCCTGTCGGTTTCCCTTCATATTCATGTTCATATTGCTGTGGTTTAAGCCTTTTCGTTTCTTCTGCTTCTTCCACAAATTGTTTAGAGATATGAGGGTTATCATGATATGTACTATGATGTACAAATGTATTCTTTGGCTTGAATTGCGTTTCAAACTTCTTATTAACCCAGGACTGTTTTCTCTTCGGTGGGTTATACGAGTAATACATTTTATATCGCAATCCATTCGGTAATTCTTTACGCAAAATAGACTTCTCTATCGTAGATACATCTTCTTCTAATTTAAATTCGGCCAACTCTTCAAACCATGCAATAGCAACTGGATACTTCGCTATTTTAATAGATTTGATTTTTGCAGGATCATCAGCACCACGGAATATGATTTTATTCCCACGTGGTTTATAAATAATTTCCATTGGACTTTCTTTAAAACGAAATAAATGTTCTACACCCAGTATTTCTATAGCTTCTTTTATTTGCTCATAGCAAGATTCTCTTATTGTATCCTTTACTTTACGTATGCAAAGAACCGTAATAGGAAACTGAATAAGGTCCATAACAATACAAATGGATATGTCAGTAGATTTACCGGAACCACGACCACCCTTGCAAACAATTTTTAATATCGATTCGCATTTACGGGCTAACCAAACTTGATGGAATGCTGGCGGAAGTATATCGGCTATTTGTTTTTTAGACATTTAAATCACCACTGATATTGTCTACAATGACAACTGGCTCAATATTGTTATCATCATTATTAGTATTAGATTTAATTTTGTCGATTTGAACCTGGATAAATTCAAGTTTGGCCCTTCGCTCATCATCTATATTTGCTAATCTATCAAAATCTCTAATAAGAGCAGATAATGTAGAAAGTGCTTTAGATTGAGCATTTAAGAAACTAGCTTGCTTATCCCAAGCAAATTGAATCTCCCACTCTTCCTCATAGCCGCTTTCGGTAAGTTTGTTTTCCCGCAGTTCCTTTGTCATGTCTTCATTGTCCTTAACGAACATAATACGTTGAGCATGAATAATTTGAGCGTGTTGCAGCATTATACTTTCCCATAGAATCGATAAAGGATCATTGTTAATTGCTTCCTCTAGCTCTTCTTTTAAATCATATAATTCTTGCGGTAAATACTTTCTATATAAACCATGAGTAGCAGCATTACCATTACGCAGTGGAGCAGAACCTCCGGAATTACCGACAGCATTTTTATTTCCCTTTTTGGCCCCACCGCGATTGTTTATAGCATTCTTATTACCTTTGGGTGCTCCTGGTTTCTTTTTGGAGTACTCCGTATCTTTCTTTGGAGTACTCCGTTCATTTTTATGGAGTACTCCATTTAATTTGTCTATCCATCCATCTTTGGATTTCCATCCGCCAACCGTTTTTTCACTTACAGTTTTTTCGGATGTAGACAACAATTCGGCAATTTTACGATTTGTAATATCACCGTTATGTTCTTTAAATATTTCATACGCTTTGTTACGGTCTGGACTTCGTTGTCTGGCCATAATTACATAACACCTGCCCCCTTATCCAATTGTTTGCACTTCCTTCTCTAAACACTCAATGCATATATGAGCATTATCCGTATTTGCTTCACGGAGATATGTTTTATCAAAATGAGTAATAGTTAATGGCATTTTTAATGTCCACATGCACGGCTCATTACAAACAGAGCATGTAGGAACGTTTATAGTTTCTTCTTCCATTTACACCACCTCACGCTAATTGCTTTACAAAATAAAAAAGCAGCGAATTCGCTACTTTAAATTTTTCGTATTTTTTTCTTCTTCATTTATGTATCTATATAAAGTGGCCCTTGAAACATTGAACATCTTACAGACATCAACTTTAGGTAATCCTTGTTCAACCATTTTTAGCATACCCTCTATCTGTTCCGGAGTATGAGCACGTTTGCGACCACCTTGTTTTCCTCGTTCTTTTGCAGCAGCTACACCACTAACAACACGTTCATTAATAACCTCGCGTTCCATTTCAGCCATTGCACCAAATATATGAAATAAAAACCTTCCCATTGTTGTAGATGTATCAATACCATCTTTAATAGAAACAAAGTGAATTTCCTTATCATTAAATTCTTGCAATAAATTAACTAACTGGTGCATGGTTCTTCCTAAACGATCTAACTTGTAAACAACCAATGTATCACCTTTGCGAAGTTTGCCAAGTAATAATTGAAGCTCTTTTCTATCCTTTTTCGCTCCACTTTCTTTTTCTGTAACTATTTCTTCACAACCATAACGGTTTAATTCATCCAATTGCATATCTAAATTTTGTTTTTTAGTAGAAACCCTAGCATATCCGAATATCATGCACCATCATCCCTTGTTATTTGATATAAAAAGTGTATCAAATTCCTGTATCAAAATCAATTATTAATTGAGACATAGTTTTGAGACATTTGTTATACCATTTTTATAGGTTTTAAGGCCCATATATTAAGTGTCTCATAATGTTTTGTTTTTGAGACACTAGTTTTCGGACAAACGCAGTTGCAATCTACTTAAAATACCATTAATTAGTTCAGTTTCTTTTTCATTGGATTGAGTTAGCAATTTATCGATAACTTTCTGATCAGAATAAGCTAACAAAAATGAAGATATATAAGCTAATGCATTTACATATTCTGTAGCATCTTTACTATCATTATTTGCATGAGCAGTATATTGTACATTTGACAATACCATCACCCCTTACAATATTTGTGTTGAGTTTGTTTCGTTTAATTGGGAGCATTCAAACCATACTCTAAATCTCTCATTATCTAAAATCCACGTATTGCCGACCTTTTTGGATTCAAATAGCACCTGCTGCACATAGATTCTTTATATGACCAGGAGAAAGGCCGCTAATAAGATGAGCATCATTAACACCAATAACATTATCTAGCGCTGCATATGGTTTCAAATTAACATCTTCCCATTTAACACCATACATCCCTATCCCCATTTCATTCATTTTTGTTTTATCTGTCATTCTCTCTAAATGATCCAATACAATATCATTAATTAATTCCCATGTAACTGCATCAGATAAAACTCGTGTCTTTAACTCTGCTGTTAAATCATTTAATAATTCTAATTCCATATGTATCACCTCATAATAAATGCAACACGTTTGCGCTTATCTTTCCTTAACAACAAACAAGACGCCACCCAGATCACGGCAGCGCCTGCTCTAATTGCTATACACATGTTTGTTCTAAAAATAAAACATCCCTAATGGACACATCATAAGATTAGTAACCGTATTTTCTGTTCGTTAATTATTATGTTTATAGGCCTAGATTGTGCACATCTATATTCAGTGAGCGCATACCCTATTACATGAATACTACTTTAGGAGTGATTATATTATGAATCCTTTACCGATGAGGATTGTTGTAGCTCCAGCTTCTGCTTGGCAACATTTACCTCAATATCCTTCATATGGTCAATATGGTATGCAACCTGGGCATATCCCCTTTACTCCTACAATTGCGCCTTCTCCTGTAATATACCAATATCATTATAATTTCCCATCATTGTATTTCCAAGAGTTTCACGGTACATTTAACATCTAATATCTGTACCATTGATGTCAATTCATGTTATACCTAAAACAGTATTTAAATACGTTTAATGTGTAATTTCTATATAACAAAGAAAAAAGCAACCGTTATGGATGCTCTGATATCAATTATTTATTTGTATTTTAATTACGGTAAATGAAGTTTTACCCTTCTTCCAATCACCTAATATTGCTGCACCAATCTTTTTATGCATTATTAAGTAACTGGAAGAAGAGCAAAAGCTCTCCTTAATAACGGTATCATTCAATCGTTACCATCTGTTGGTTTCGGATTTTATGCGCCATCATTACGAACCGTTTAGAATTTTAAAAACAACATAATGAGTTGTGTTTCCCGCCACTTCCCACAATACAAATATAACACATTAATTCCAAAATAACCGGCACATTTCCTGCCAAAAAGCGGTCACGACTCTGCCAACTTTTTCATAGTTCAAATTTTTCCACTGCATCTGTTAATTCCACTGATACACCGAATATACTTTTTTTCATTTCTGTCATTTTCTTTTTTATAATCCACTGTGGATAATTCAATTCTTCTAGAATATTTCTAAAATAAGTTGGATTTAGCTTTAACACATCAGGATTTCTTCCAGTATTCCTTTTATATCTAATTATTACTTCTAATAGTTCTTCATTTAACATGAATCACAATTACCTCCCCCTTACATTTTATATTTATGTATATACACCATTCAATTCCTTGATACTACCACTTACCCATATCTTATATTTTGTGTAACTGCACCTGTCGCTGAAGTCCTTGATATTCATAGCTTCATAAGACTTTCCCTTTTGGGTTACACAACACAATAAAAATGAGGAACTGTATACAATTAAAACGTATATTGGGCCAAAATCCTTCATTTTTAAAATGTAGTACAAAAAAATAAAGGCTGCCACATATTATCCATCGCTAATATGTGGCAGCCTTTGCGTATTGGTACTTTTAAAAATTCATATTGATATTTAAACTAGTTATATATGAAATAAAGGAGCTTATTCTTATTTAAAATTAGGCAGACTATTTAGATTGTGATTTAATATTTGTAAGATGAACATCAAACATATCAATTATTTCAAGAAACCTATCAGCCTCACGGAAAACATGGTCTGCTAATAATGGATGAATGATACTCTTTATTTTACATTGCTCAATTAAATCACGTGCCGTTTTCTTAAAATCCCGGAGAGATGTGACTGACACACGATTTTGATCTAAAAACTGATCTAAAAGAGGAACTGTTTGAGATTGTGGTTTCATAGATTCTAAATCAACTGCTTGATACATTAATTCATCAAAATCATTGCTAAAATTCCGGGCTGTATCTACAAGCTTTCTTTCTGATGGATCAAGAAGATGACCAATAAATTTAGCATGGTCTGCCATAATCCTTAGAAAGAAAACATTCTCTTTAATAATAGCATCAGGAAGGGCATCTAATTTACCTTCATTTAATTCGATTAAACGGTTTCTAAAATAATTAGCTTCTCTACTTGTATGGTCCACTAACAGTGGAAAATTATTTTGTCCTGGCAATTTACATGTGAGAATTAATCCTAGAATTTTTCGTTTAAATCCCCAAATATTAGTTGCAGCTTGTTGTACTTCTGAATTAAATCTTTTTATTTGCCCATGATCTGTTTCATTTGTATAGGAATACGCTATTTGTTCGATATGTTCAAACAATCGGTAAAATTGATTGGCCTCTTCGATTAGTTGAGTATCCTCACATCTAAACCCCAATCGAAGAAAAAAAGAATGTTCCTTCATGATTCTAGACCAAAAACGAATTTCATTTAATGAACGTTCAACAAACATTACAGATGTAACACCCGTATCAGGATGTAATGAGGTTTCATCTCTATTCATTCTTAATCCCCCCAGTAAATGCTAACCTAGTTTCATTCTTATGAGTAAATATATATAAAAATACCCTCAATAAAAGTTCATGATGAATTTCGTATACATGTAAAATTAACCTAATCTATCATTATCAATAGCCAAAAAAGCTAATTCCTTATCTATTTATATATATGGAACAAAAATCAAGAAGAAAAAAGCAATGATTAGATTTTAAACCTAGTCATTGCTTTATCCATTGCATCTTGATTTACTCCTATATATCTTAACGTTACCCGTTCACTTGAATGATTGAATATCTCCATCAGCAAGGCTATATTTTTTGTCTGCATGTACATATGATATCCGAATGTCTTACGTAGTGTATGCGTCCCAATCTCATCTAAACCAAACTCTGCTGCTGTACTGCTAAGTATTTTATACGCCATGCTTCTTCCAATTGGTCGATTCGTTCCTTGCCTACTCTTAACTAGATACTCATAATCTCCCATACCTTCGAGATACCATTTTAACTCTCTTCTTAATGCTGCAGTAATTTGAATACGTTTCTGTTTACCTGTCTTCATTTCACGCATTGAAATATGGCTTCCCTTTAAATCTCCAACCTTCAGTTTTAGAATGTCACTAATGCGTAGGCCTGTGTTAATTCCCATTACAAACAAGATATAATTACGTTCGCTCTTTACTTTTAAATACTCTTTAATTTGTTGTATTTGCTCTGGATCACGTATCGGTTGAACAAAATTCATTATTCATTACCTCCTGTTTCTTCTGTCTCGTAAACTTCTAATCCAAGCGCAAAAGCAAGTTTATAAAACGCTTTAGACTTCCAACGTCGGTATGTACGCTCTGACATCCCTATTTCGTTATAAACCATGTAATCACATACGTCCTCTTCTTCTAAATAACGTTTAAAAATAATATCCCTTTGAATACTTCCTGCACGTCCATTTCCTAATCGAGTTAGAAACTGATCAATACGTAATGACATTTTCTCAAGCCACTCTTCTCGTTTACTTTGTTGAATATTTGCTATAGCAACATCTTCTAACGGTTTTCCAACTGCATGTGTAGGACCATGCTCACGTATTTCATAAGAAGGAGTGACTTTCATTTCTTTACGCATCATCCCAAACTGTCTATGTATACGTACACTTTCCAACACACCTTCTAATTCCTCTTGTGTTGCTGTTCTATCAATTTTTGGTAAGAAAGATAATTGTTTAGTCATGTAAGACCACTCCTTTTTATTTTTAAATTACTTTTGTCTTAAAGCTCCACGTCTACGTTCATAACGTGGACCACGAATTCCCATTAAATCTTCAATGTCACGAGTGCTTAGTTTTTCTTTTCGTTTTTTCTTGTTTTTCTTCTTAGCTTGTTTTGATTGCTTTTTCCATTCGCGCAATTGATCTCTTAGCACCTTCATTCCCCCATCTCCCTTTTCAAAATAAAAAGGACACCTATCCCTAAAACAGCTTTCATTGCCGCTTTAATGAATTGGTGTCCTCTAGTTTTCTAGCCGGACTATATTCTGTTTGCTTTCACTTTAAAAGAATTATTGTTTTAACTGTTCTATTAAATTACTCTATTCATCGTTCCCTTCCAATTCCTCACTCTCTTCACGTATTTGTCCAATTAATGAAATTACAGAACCAACTGCTTGAACCCAACTTCCTATAATATCTATTAGCTTTCCTTCTTCATTTTCATTAGTTTCGTTGTTTACCTGAGTGTTTGTATCTTTCTCCACATCATTTACATTACCTTCTTTATTAGACTGGTCCTCATTTCTGATACTTTTTAATTCGTCAATACCCCCTATTGCCTGTAATGAATTCCCAATTGATTGTAATAAGTTTCCTATAATATTTAAGTGTTCATCTTTATCGGATGTATCCTCAAATTCATCTGCTAATGCTGTAAGTCCACCCAAAGCCTGTGTCCAATTCCCGGCAATCACTAATTTAATTTGTGTTTCTTCTTTAAAATCGATAATTAATCCCGATATTACAGTGACATTACCAATTGATTGGATTTCATTACCGATTTTTTCAAGAGACACTTCTCCTTGACCATCAGCCTCTAAAGCATTTCCAACAGCCTGTAATACGTTTCCATAAACATTTAAATCCTTTCTTACATTACTGCTTATAAAATCAAAAGGCGTACTTCCAATAGCGGAAGTAATTGTTCCTATTGCTGCAACCCATGCACCAAATATCTCTTTAAATTGATTCTCCATTTAAAACATATCCCAGCATTAAGTAATTAATATAATCCTATTCAATTACTCATCTCACTGTTAATAATTTTAAATGTCTCTTTGCCATCTCCTTTTATGATAATGTCTTATAAAAGTATTTTTTTAGGAATTATACGTATTTGTTAAACGTACTTCTATATTGCTTTTATACATATTACTGAACCAACTTTATAAACCGACTACATCTTTGAACTTATTAAAATACTCAATATTCATTATCCGCTCCACATAATGTAAAATGTTCAAAAAGCTCATATTGATCAGTGAAACATTTTGGACAGATATACATTTGTATCACCACTTTCTTTTAAAATAAAACTTTTATTAAGTGTTATTCCCATATAACTCTTCCGATTCCGTTTATACTCTAACTGTGACTTTAAGTTACATACCACTTCTATTAAAAGGAGGATTTTGTTAAAAATTAATGAAAGACAACTCAATTGAGCAATCTATATCTAAAAGGATTAATTATGAAAATTTTGAAATACATATTACTTAGCATTGGTTGGATTGCATTATTCGGAATATGGTGGGCTACATTCTTTCATTAAATGCATCTATCCACTGAATAAAACTCAATATTCCGTCCATACTATAGATAACCCATCTTTAATGTGCTGTAACCAGTTAGATCTTATTTAAGACTGAGCAGTTAGCTTTTGCTAGCTGCTTTTTTATTAAAACAAATAAAATTCGATATTCTAACAATACTAATCACAATACAACTTGCTTCTTACCCAAGTTGTATCTACTTGAGCAGTTAACTTTTGTTAGCTGCTCTTATATTGAATAAATTTCTAAAACATGTTAACAATATAGATACACCAAGGTTGAATACGAATGATCATTATGTTCTTCTTATTCACAGAGCAGTTAGCTTTTGCTAGCTGCTCTTTTAGTTATTAGGAATTTATAGGTAATTCAAATTTTCATTCCCTCGAATAAAATCCAATATTCCGTTAATACTAAGTACAAGCTGCTTTTTCCCCAAAGTAGTCCATTGTTGCAGGGTTTGTGAGAGCAGTTAGCTATGATAACTGCTCGTTTTTAGTTTGTCCGAATAAAATTCTAAATTCTGTCCAATACTATAAATGGGCTGATACAGCTTGAATTAACAGTGACCTCTGTAATTTTCTTTTCCCCTTTCTCTGAGGGCTGAGCAGTTAGCTTTTGCTGGCTGCTCTTTTGTATTGAGTTGATAATAAAATTTAGGTCTTATTTCTTTTCTACATCATATACTTTTAACCTAAACATCCAGCTCAAAGTGTTACCTCCTATCTTAAAGAGCACTTATGCATGGTGCTCTTTTTTATTTTATTTTCTTTCATTTCCGAATAACATTTTCGACTCTGTTCATACTATTTTTGTAACTTAAAGTTACAAACTATTTCTGTAAGCGCAGCGTTTCTTTTGTACAACAAGCAGTTAGTTTTATTAACTAGCTGCTTTGTTGTGCAAAAGAAAGATTTTGTTTTAAAACTGCACCTATCTAAAAAACATACATATAATATCTTGGGTATCCTTTTTCCATATTAGTTTTGGTCAGAGAGCACTGTCAAAAGTGCTCTTTTAATGTATTGCAATGTATCACGTTTTACATACAATAAACATAGAATGCAACGAGCATGCAAGACAAAGTTTTTAGATAATCTTGTACATTTTTTGTACGCGGTTTTTTTATTAAATAAGAATTCTGTTTGAATTTCATCAACCTTATTGATTCCTTTGCATACATTATTATCAAAAAGAATTTCACAGGTTTCTCTGGTCCAGTTACCTTGAATTCCTTGCACACCTTGTGGAAATAACCCGTTTTAAATAGCGGGTTATTTTATTACGTTTCCTAACTTACAGTAATGTCCTTGAAAAACATTCATATATATTTATCGAATGCACTTTGAAATCCCCACAGTATCAAATACTTTTAAGAATTGACTGACCAATGCTATACAGCTAATTTTCACAAACTTATTAAAATTAACATAGATACACAAAAAGTTACGTTTTATAGAATAAAAAATTATCTTACACAAAGGAGTTTGATTATTTGTGAATTACCAAAATGATAATAACTCTAAAATTCACAAACCTTGCACTTGTCCATCCCCCACGTCTAACAGTTTAAATGTTGTTCAAACTACCCCAACAATAGTTTCTGTAAATTCTGCGATTCCACTAGATACCGTGGTAAATTCTAATGGTACAGCAATCTCATTCACACCACCAACAACTGTTTTACTTGAAGGTGGAAGAACCTATTTGGCAATCTATGAAGTGCAAGTTATTATTCAACCAGGAGGTAATTCGGCAGGTATCACTATGTATCTGAATAATAATCCAATCATTGGCTCAGGTACTTCTCTAGGATATACTGCAGGATTCACTTCTATATCAGCACCCGCAATTTTCACTACACCTTCAGGTATAACAAGTACTCTTACTGTTAATGTAGGACCATATTCTAATACATTAAATACGTTGGGCTTAACTCTTGCTGTTGTAGCATTAACATAATAAAATCTAATACTCTCTAAAATGATTTTCTTTGTCCTTTAACTGTGGTTTTTGAGCTAGCCTCTAGGAACTCAACATAAATACATATAGAAAAAGAACATTATTTGGATCGATAGTACTGGGTGACTCGGCTGGCACACTTGCTGAGTCACCTATTTTCCTATAATAAAATAACGATTTTATGAAAATTCCATTGTCTAATTCCTCACTTGTCCATTTCGCTTTTCTCTATCCCCGCATTTACTATTAATAATACTAACTATTCAGAGGTGAAAATATAATGGACGATTTTTTATCTTCTGCTGCAATAAACCCTAATTTAGTTGGACCTACTTTACCACCTGTTCCACCATTCACACTACCAACTGGGCCGACTGGACCCACTGGACCCACTGGACCTACTGGGCCGACTGGACCCACTGGACCTACTGGACCCACTGGACCCACTGGACCTACTGGACCCACTGGACCTACTGGACCCACTGGACCTACTGGACCCACTGGGCCGACTGGATCGCTATCAATAGCTTACGGAACTTTTTGGCAAACGGAAATCATTACAGTCCCTTTCGAATCCCCTTTTTCTTTTAATCAGGCTGACCCTATGGTAGGGGGAATTTCTCTGTTAAATCCTACCACAATTAGTATCACACAAGCTGGGGATTATCGGGTTTCTTTCATTTCCTCAATTAACTTGACTGTAGCTCTTTCATTTCCTTATTCCCCTATCATTTCTATACTATTAAATAACAGTCTGATTCCAAATTTCAAAGCTACTTTTGGTCTCTCAATACAAGATTTAGAGGACGTAGATTGCGATCAACTCACGGGGGAAACTATTTTATCAATTCCAGCCAACTCAACACTTCAACTTATAAATAATAGCTTTTTTGGCAACAGGGACATTCGTACGTGCGATAATGGAATAAATGCTTTAGAATTAACCATTATTAAATTAAACTAGTACTCCTTTAAAACTAGGTGCTATTATGGCATCTAGTTTTCTGTTTCCAATGAAATTTTTATACAAAGAATACACCAAAAATCAAAAATAAATTCATAAAATATTTTATATTCTTTTCTTTTTAGAATAAATAGTCTTTACAGAGCACTTTCCGAATTGCTCTTACATTTACATATCAAATAATGTTTTTAATTAATTACAAGAGCGGATTTTCTTATTTTGTACAAGCACTCTATTCTTTTTTTAATAAAATATAGAGATATCTCAAAGAAAGGAGAGCGACATAAGTATGGCTGATTATTTTTATAAAGATGGTAAAAAGTATTATAAAAAACAATCGTACACTCACCATCAAAAAGATAACTGTTTTATCGAAACCCATACATTAACTGGTTCGAATACAGCTTTAAATTTCAACGTACCGGCTAACACTACAAGAACTGCTTTTGAAGATTCCACCAATAACCACAATAAAACATTACTTGATCTTCGCATTCCCGGTACTTCCCAACCAATTGAAGTAACTATCCGAACAAGAAGTTCTCGTCTACCGATTAATGTAACAATAGTTGCAGGTGAAACCAGGGTATTCCAAGTAGAGGATTTCCATAGCCTCACTCTCACAAATAATACTAATATCAATAGCAATATTGGTATATTCATTCAAAAAACATTTTGTATCTGTTGCAATAATCAAAATGATTCTCGTAACAAGTATTATAAAGAACAATCAAATTCTCACTATCAAAAAGATAACTGTTTCATCGAAACTCATACCGTAGCTGGTTCAGAAACTACCCCAACCGAAAATGCACCTTTAACTATTATCGTACCCCCTGACACTTCAAGAAGAGTTTTTGAAGATTTAACTAATAATCACAACAAAACATTACTTCAAATATCTGTTCCCGAAGATGTCTCCCCCATCGAAGTCACTATTCAAACAAGAAAATCTCCTACACCAATTATCGTGACTCTTGCTACAAATGAAACAAGAGTATTTCAAGTAGAAGATTTTCAAAGCCTTACTCTCACAAATAATACCGATTTCCTTAATTTCATTGAAGTATTGATTAAAAAGACATTTTGTATCTGCTGCAATGATAGAAATGATTCGTGCGATGAATATTACCGTGATTACGAATGTGAATGTTAGATTGACTCCCCAAAAGAATCCTTATAAAGGGTTCTTTTTCTTTTACCTTAGTATCATCTAATCATTCACATTTGTTCAACATTTCATCGCTTAACAAAATTCCAATTTAATTAATATCCTACAAAATAATACTTTCATTAAAAAATCATTCATATTTCACTTTACGAATAATATTTTTTATATCGTACATACTATCTGCAAGCCGATTTCCCACGGCTGTACTCTTTCCAAACGGAGCTCTCTCCTCCGTACCACTTGAGAACAGGCGGGTAACTTAATTAGTTGCCTGCCGTTTTTACTTATAATCGTAAAACTTCTTGTCCATACTTTTGAGAGAAAACATCTTATGCCATTTGGAGCGACCTCCAGCACATGATATTTGTACGGCCGTTCCTATAAAAGGAGCGGTCTTATTTTATCTTTTCTTGCCCCTTTTCTATTCAAATAACGCTTTTTTTTAAATCCCATTGCCTAATTCCTCGTTTGTCCATTTCACTTTACTCTACCTTCACATTTACTATTAGTAATACGAATTTTTCAGAGGTGAAAATATAATGGACGATTTTTTATCTTCTGCTTCAATAAATCCTAATTTAGTCGGACCTACTTTACCACCTATCCCACCATTCACACTACCGACTGGACCTACTGGATCTACCGGGAACACCGGACCTACCGGCAGTACTGGGCCTACTGGACCTATCGGGAACACCGGACCTACTGGCAATACTGGACCTACCGGCGACACCGGACCTACTGGTAATACTGGGCCTACTGGCATAGTTAATGTATTTTTTACAGGTGACAATGAACCTGTACCTCCTTTTACCATTCCTACTTTAAATCTTCCCCTAATAACTGTATTACCTGGACAAATAGTCATACTTGATATTTTTGCTACAGGAGATTTCTTTCCTTTTGAAATTGGATCCGAGTTTGGCGCAGGTATTGAAATTAGATTATTGAGAGATGGGGATCCGATAACAACTGGAAATGAAAATATTTTTAATATAATTACAACAAGTCTATTCGCTCAAATAACCTTAAATCCATCTGTCATGTGGGTAGATACTCCACCTCCAGGAACCTATCAGTATAGCCTATTCATCACCACAAGTAGACTTAATACAGATGACACTAGAGATACTCTAGGACCTCGTGCTATTAGAGCAATAATTGTTAACACACTTTAATGCTTAAGCAAAATTGTATTAACCTAAAGTCCCTTTTGATACTTACAGGGACTTTTATAATTTAATAAAATTCAAATTTGATTAAATTAACTGTGTTTTTCGTTCTTCCATACGAATTACTTTTCCATTTTGATATACAAATGATTGTTCACCAAATCCACCTTTGGGGGGTTCTATTAGTTGGACCTGACCATTTTTAACAACATATATTCCGTTTATTTTCAAATCTATTTCAGCTGTCATTTCTACAAGATTTTCTTTAATAATTCCCATTAAGACCACTCCCGTGTGTTATGATTATTTTGTCGAAGCAAGTCGGGAGCAATCTCGACTTTTTTATTTTGTTATAAATATTCCACAACATTATCGGGAATAAATGATTGTTCTAATGATAAATAAAGTCGTATTGAAATCGGTTCTTTATTATCTCTCGCAGACTTGCAAAGCTTCTCCGCTTCTTCCCAATCGAACTGCTTATCTTCCACTCGCTTAAATCTCCAAATTCCGATTGTATATTCCTCAAATAATTCATACTGATCATTTGGCGCTGTTGTTGGTTTTAATTCATCAGTAGCTCTTACTTGCTTTGGTACTTGAACAACTACATCCGTAAAGCGAACTTTAGAATTTAATCGATGAATGTTTGCTTTCTCAGTATCGAATGCTACTACAGGCTCAACATCAAATATTGTTAACTGCTTTGGCATTACAATCCTCCTAAGCCTCTTTTTTATATTTAGCTAATACTTGTTCTAAACGTTTACGTTCACCCTCTAAATCCGTTTCATCGTGCTTTCCAGGCTGAGATTGCTCTTCTGTATCTTGAGTATGTAACCAATCAGGGACGATTTCTTTTCTAGTATTGCTTCTTCCACCACGAGACTGGTATTTCTTACGGAATTGAGCTTGTGCAGCTTCAACATCAGTAATACTCTTATACCCCTTAGCATGCCAATCTCTTAAAATACCTTGTACATAAGACATATTAGGTGCATTCTTTTCTAAAGCTATTTTCATTGCTTTGATAACAAGCTGTGCATTCAAATCTTCAATCCACGCATTAATCCCTTCAGCCACAAATGGTTTAAGAACTCCAAAGTTTTGCTCATAAAATGCTATTGGATTTTCTTCTGCAACTTTTTTATCACTTGAGCAGCTTGCTGCTTCTTCTTTTGTTTTTGTTTCTTCTTTTTCTTTTGTTTCTGTTTTTGTTTCTTCTTTTTCCTTCATAGGGTCTTCGAAGTCCCTTATAAGCCACTCAAAACGAGCTTGGAAGTATTCCTTAATACGAGGAATTTTAAAATCTTGCTGCTTTTCTAACTCTAAACATGTCTCATAAAAATCAATTAAAAAATCTTCACACTTAATATTCTGGATTTCTTTTAACACACACTTTTCAATATTCATATTTGTAATAGCATTGAATTTAAGCCAATTAATCAACATAATTTCTTTGGTCTTTTTGTTGTAATGAATTTTCCCGTAATCAGCAAAACGCTCTAGCAGCTTCTCAACCGTTTCACGGTTATACCCTGTATCCATTTCTATCACTCGTAATGGCAGCTCATAGATACCACTCTGAGAAGTTTTGCTATTAGTCATTAAGTATAAGTAGAAGTATTTCTCCTCCGGTGTAAGATCTAAAACGAAAGCATCTTGCCAATATGAAACTTGAACAGGTCTATAAACTGCCATATTATTCATCCTCCATTGTTTTACTTGATTTGCTTTGATATACTTAATCCAATTCTATTTTTAGAAAGACTCTCTATAAGAGTCTAAAATCTATCACTCTGCCAAGTGATAGATTTTTTATTTTCTTCGACTAACTACTGATGCATTGATTCCCTGCCCTTGAAGGTTTTTAACAACTACACGATAACTCTTTGATACATCGTGATCCTCTTTTTCATTACGAAGGCTCTTGAATTCTTTTGCGCATCTATTTAATTCTTTCTCCCAATGATTTGCTTCATCTAATGAACCAGCATTGAACATGTTATGAATACATGTCACCATACAGTTATGTAATTCATTTGCAAAAGCAAAATCACCTGGTAGAACTAAGTCGAACAGACGATTACATTCTACTTTCATAATTTGCTCCCCATTTTTAATAATTTGATACTGTACGCATCGTTATGACCAGAAAGAAAAAGCAGAATCTATTAAAAGATGGGGGCTCAGCCTTTCTGATCATAACGACAAGCACAATTGCTTGTCGCATTAAATTAAAGTATGCTATAATTCATATGTTAATTTTCTTGGCTATCGCGGGCTATGCGGTAGTCTTTTCTTTTTTATTTTTGTTTTTCAAAACGAATGCTGCTTCTATAATTCGAATTTTTATCTCCATTAATTTCTTCTCTTGTTTTAAATCCCTAGCTTTCATATAGTCTCCACAAACTGATGCAATTCGAATATCACCATATAAATTTGCTTCTTTACGAATTAGAGCTTTATATTGATTTAAAGTTGGACTTGCATAATCAATCGTCATAACTTAAACCTCCCCAATAAAATAATTAAATTAAGCTTTTATATACTTCCTAGCTCGTAATGATACTTTCCAGTACTTAAAGACTTCTTTCATTGAAATACCATATTGATCACATAGGACCGCTACGAGGCTCATCATTGAACCTGTAGCATCCAAGATTTCATGCATTAATTTTTTCAAATCCTCTTTCTCACTTTCAGACCAAGTTTGTGAAGGTTTAAACCAACATACTGTATTGAGTTGTTCCAAAGCTTCATTTGTCTCTTGATAAACCATGTATCTCATACTTGTAGGGTGAAGATCTATTTGCTCTCCGTTGAAGAACGGAATACTTACATCCCCTGTTGCTTCACTCCACATTTTAAAAAACAACTGTGGATCATCAATTCCTTCAGTAATACATTTTCGTAAATCTTCTGGTAAACGTCGTTGTTCAGTTTCATATTTTGCTAGTGACTCACGACTCACGGGGATTTCTAAGGAGAGTTGTTCTTGGGTGATTCCCTTTCGTTTTCGTGCCATAGCAACTTCTTTTCCTATGGACATCGTTTACTTCCCCCATTCGTACCTAAAGCAATATTTATTTGTGACAACTTACTATGGTAATTTATTATTAGACGGATTCTTTAAATGGATTGTAATACTCTGTATTGTTTTCTACCCATTCAGTGTGATTTTCCATCCACTTAAAAAGAAGATGTGTAGGAATAAGAACTCCTGCTTCGCGACATACTGGAAAATCAGAACGGTTTAATAACTCAGATGCTTTGGTACGTTTAATATGTAATAGTTCCATTAATTCTGTAATAGTTAAAAATGGTGGTAATTCTTTCATTGGTTGAAGATGCTCAGTTGCTTTTTTTACTTCTTCACGGATGATTTGACGGAATGATTCAATGTCGAAATTAATCATAGCTCTCTCCCTATTTTGCTATTTTAGCAAATTTTATTTTAAAAAAAGATCCTCTATTTTGCAATCTAATACTTTTGCTATGAATGGCAAATGATTTGCCTTAAACATATACTTTCCTTTTTCGTATTTCATATACGTGGAAGCATTCTTAAAACCAAGAACTTCTGCTAGATCTAACAACGTAATCTGTAGTTCCAAACGTCTATTTTGAATAAAATCCAAATTCAACTTCTCCAAACTTCCATCTCCTTTTTTGCTAAAACAGCAAATGTATACCTATATAATATTTTGCTATTACAGCAAAGTCAAGCTTTTTTTGCTATTTCAACAAATCACTTTTTCCATTTTGGAAAAAATGATAAAATACCTTTAGATAATCTTAAATTTGACATAATAACGTTTTTAGGAAGTTGGTGAAAAAATGTCAGAATCCACAATTGGCTATCGAATAAAGCAATTACGTGAAAAAAGAAAATGGTCACAAATAGAATTCGCAAAAAAAATGGGGATTAATAACAGTGTGCTATCCAGAATTGAAAGTGGAAAAAGACCTATTGAGGACTCCTTAATTAGCAAAGCTGCTGACATTTTTAACGTTTCTTCTGACTATCTTCTAGGAAGAGAAAGTGATTCTAATAATAGATTATTTGTGGAAAATCTTTTTGAAGATCAAAACTTAGGTCTCTGGTTTAAAGATATTAAAGACGCCTCTCCAGAGAAACAAGAAGAACTTAAACAATTTTGGGAATTTATCAAACAAAAAGAAAACAAACGTTAATTATATGAATAAGCAAAAAAACTCAATAAGTGTAGTTATTTTTGTTTATTCATTTCCTTTTTAAATTATTAAATAATAATATAACATTTTATAGTTATACGCACTAATCTGATAGGACAAGTATTACACCTCTAATATTACCCTCATTTTATCTGCTAATTACCTGAATTCAAGCGTATGTCTAATATATATAAAACTCTAAATGATTTAAAATTTTGAATATACCTAAAGCTACTCCTACTTTCTGTATAATTATATTCTTATTGAGGAATTATTACTGTTCGCATAACGGATACTTCCTCTCACATATAGCCAGTTCCTTAAGTTGTTAATAGATAGTGGATTATAATTATATCGATACCCTATCTTATAAGTTTGCCTTCCAATTTTTACTTTTCTATTATAAAATAAGAACAAACGTTCTTATTTTATTTGAATGGAGTGTAAATTTTGTTTCAATCGCAACCCTATTACAATACACAACTTGAAGACTATATCCAGCACTTGTACCAATCCTTATCTATTTTTGTTCCCGAGCAAATTGATATGATGGAGATTGCGAAAAAGCTAAACATTTTGCTGTACTTTGCTCCGTTTGGAAGTCATGCAATGGAAAGAAATCAAATAGCTAACTTAGTTATTGATAATCGTATCTCTCAGCAAGAACAATGGGAGGATTTTGGCCATGAGGCCTGTCACATCCTATTTCATTCTGGTAATCAATTATTAATGCATCAAATGTTTCTAGATTATCAAGAAGCAAAGGCTAAAAACTTCGCACAACAATTTTGTGTACCTACTTTTATGTTAAGAAAGCTTCCTCCCCTACAGTTAAAAGCATATATAATCTCAGAAAAATTCAATGTAACAACACAGTTTGCTAAAAAAAGGCTTTTACATTATGAAAATCAATTATTAGCAAGTAAATTACAGAATCAAATATCACAATACTGTAATTTTTAGAAATAACGATTCAGGAGGTGTTGAATATGAAAGGAAGTTTTCGTAAACGTGGAAATACCTGGTCTTTTACAATAGATATCGGTATAGATCCGGCCACAGGAAAACGCCAGCAAAAAAGTAAGAGTGGATTTAGAACAAAAAAAGAAGCCCAAAATGCTGCTGCAACTATGATTACGGAGATAGAGAAAGGCATATATTTTGATGACAAACAATTAACTGTTTTAGATGTATGGGAAAAACTAAAACCTCTTAGAAAAGCTGAATTAAAAATTACATCTTATGAAAAAGACATGAGCTTAATTAAACTCTATATCCTTCCCCCTTTTGGTTATAAAAAAATTAAAAGTATTAAACCTGTAACGATTCAAAGCTATTATGCTGAACTTAAAGAAAAAGGCCTGTCAAATGGTACAATCAGCAATATCCATCGCTGTTTCAGATGCATATTCAAACATGCTGTAGAATGGGAAATCATGCATGAAAATATAATGAATAAAGTAAAAAAACCACGTGAAGAGCATGGCGAAATGAAAACATGGTCTAGTGAAGAATGTAATCGATTCCTCCAGTATCTAAAAGAAAAAAATATTAAGTACCATATGTTCTTCTTACTCGCGATCTATACAGGTATGAGACGTGGAGAATTACTTGCACTAACGTGGAAAGATATTGACTTTGATAATAAACGTATCCTGGTTAATAAATCACTTGTAAAAACAGAAAAAGGACTATTTAAAGCTGCTACAAAAACTAAATCTTCAAATAGAAGCATTAGTATCTCTTCTTTTGTTATAGAGAAGTTACAATCCTACTACTCCTATAAAAAGAAAGAATTTTTCCGCTGGGGTATACACTTGAATGATGAGGCGTTTATTTTCACCGGCAATACGATACATTCGCCCTTACATATAGATGCTCCCCATCGCTTTTTGAATGATCACTATAAAAAAGCTGGTGTTCCTCGAATTCGTATACACGACTTACGACATACTCACGCTACACTCATGCTTCAGGCTGGAGAACACCCTAAAATCGTACAAGATCGCTTAGGGCATTCTTCTATTCAAATGACTTTAGATAAGTATAGTCATATCACACAGAACATGCAGCAACAAGCAGCGGAAAACTTCGAGATCATAATAAAATCTAATGAAAACACCTGATAACAAATGAAAAGATTTAATGTGAGCAAAATGTGAGCATCGAGGAAAACCAACACTTATAAACCTTGATATAATAAGGTTTTCCATACTATATCGTAGAATCTTGGGAGAAGAATGAGCAGTTTTAGGGTTGTTTATTTGATAAAATATAAAAAACACAAAAGTGCCAAACCCCTTATACCACAAGGGTTTTGGCACTTTTTAATATCTAAAACAAATTTTATTGAAATAATTATTTTTATAGATTTTCATACTTTTTTATATAGTACGTGAACATATACAGTACAAAAATACACCTTTGTATACACATTTTTAGAAACATCCTACGTTTATCAAACAATAACCAAAAGACGTACCTGCAACCTCATCATATAAATAATAAATATTAAAAAGAGGACACTATAAGCGCCCTCTTCCTTAGGTTTTAAATATGTTCTCCATGATCCATAAACACTTCAATTGCTTCGTTTTGTGGTATGTCTTTTACATTAGTAAGACCAAAAGTAAAAACAGCGGATAACATCATCATTAATAAGATTGCTTTTTTCATTTTAGCGCCCTTCTTTCTATGCTCTTTTTGTCTGCATCTAAAGCGATGTGCAAATACTTGCTTGCTTTTCTGTGATTTTCTGAACCATAGAATATTTCACCTAAAAGAGAAGCATATTCTTTTACCCAATCATATAATTCTTCTTTTTCAAAATACGAAATACCTTCTATAACCACATTTTCTAATTCTTCTTGCGGTACATAGTTATGTACTGCTTTTAAAATTCGGAAATGATGACGATAACATAAGTCGCTAATCTTATAGCCATTCTCAATATATTCATTAGCGATATGACTATAACCTAACTTAAAATGTTCTCTTGCTAAAAGAAACATAGTTTTAGCGTTATTTTCTAATGAATCCTCTAAGTGTTTAATTGCTAACTCTGGCATGTTTTGACTTGCGTATAAAAGTCCTAAATTATGCTTAACTCGTTTAATAAGAAGTTCATCATTAGATTTTTGGAAGGTACCTAGTGCTGAAAGTAAATATTCCTCTGCACTTTCGAATTCATTTAGTCGAATGTGTGCCATTCCTAAAGTATTTAAGCATGCTGCAGTTTTTAATTCATACCCTGGACTAATTGAAAATACTTCATTCGCCTTTGTAGCAAATTGAACTGCTAGGATCGGTTTTAATACGTGATAGTAATGGACTGCAAGCCAATAATTAAATTCAGCTTTTTCAATTTCATCATGCATGTACTCTAAAAACGTTTCAGCTTTTTCAAATTGCATTCTTGCTTCACTATGGTTTGCTTTATTAATAGCGTAAATTGCTTTAAATAAATGATGATAGTACTCTAAAAATGTTTCTGTAGACTCTGGTAAAGGCTCGATTTTGTCCAGAATATCTTTTGTACTATCCATATCCCGAATTAGCAGTTTATACCGTGCATTCAATAAAGCGTAGTAGACTAATATTGTTTGGTCTTCCTTAATATTATTGATTTTATTTGCAATATCTTCTTTTATTTTCTGAGACTGTAATACACGTTGTGAAATCATAGCTTGATACCATTCGTTTAATAATTTTGTGATTTCTTCTTTAGAAATAATGTCAACACTCATCTACTTCTACCCCCTTTTGTTAAATGTTATCATGACATGCTTGTTTGCATAAATAAGTTTTTGAATATTCTAACTTGAAAAAATTATTTTTGAATATTCATGTTAACAAAATGGTCCCTTTTCAAACCTTAAAAAAGAACACATGTTTGTAGTGGAGTTAAAAAAACAAACGTGAGGTATTACATCATGGGATATAACAGCTTTCCTGTAGTACGTGGAAGAGGTATGGTGAAATGGAATCCGTTTGCTTCAATACCGGAGCAATACGAGGAAATACATAGAATGTTTGAGGAACAATATAAAGTACCTAAACCTTTTTTAACACAAGATACTATGGAACGAATAGAAAGAGCGTTAATGCAATCTTTTCACGAGGAAGAAGAAATACATATCTCATACTATCGTGATGGAATGGTGCAAGACATGTACATAAATGTATTACATATTGAACCGATGACGAAAACTATATATTGTACAGATGCCTTTGGTTTGAATACTAAGTTTAAGTTTGATGAATTGGTGAATATAAATTAAAAGAAGCCGCCCGACAGGACTGAAGTGCACCCCAATTGTTAGACACAGCCTAACAATTGGGGTGCACTTCACATATATAGGTGGCTTTTGTACGACAAAAAAAGAGCTCTGCTATACAGCAGAGCAAAAGAAAAATATATAACCCTATAAAAATAATACAAATTATTGATACTTTCAAAAGACGAAATTTAAATTTCCATCACAATAATAGCTATGTTTAAGTATGAAACATTCTACCTTCACTATAGCTATGAATATTCTTATTTTAGAATTCCATAGTATCCAAATAGCTCTTTGAGAGATACCTCAATACCGAACTTCTTCAAAGAATCTTTTCTTTGTTCAAAGAGAAGTTCTAAAACTTTTTTCTTATCTTTGTCTCTTCCATAATGAATCAACCTATGACAGTTCGGACATATACTAACTATATTTCCAACAACATCTAAACTATTTTCAAAATCAATTCATTTATACGATTAATTGTGTAAGAATTATGATGTGTGATTTCTCCTAATTCCTTGTACTGCCTTACGCTTTTTTTCCATTTCACAATTACAACATTATTTTTTTGTAACTGTTTAAATTGCTCTTGTGTTTCAAAGTTTACAAAATTCATATCAATTCCCCTTTGTATGAAAATGAAATTTCTATAATAAAACTTTATAAGCTTTATATATCCATTCTTCATCTTTGTCTTCTTCCACATAAAAGATTTCTATTTTTATTTCCATACCATTTTCCATTAAAACGTGCGCTTCATATTTCCCATCTACATAACTAGCACAATCAATATTGTCTGCTACTATTTCTCTCCATTTATCAGGTAAACTATCATAAAAACGTTCAATGGCCGCTACTAAAACTAAATCTTCTAAATGAGCAGTTTTAAGGTTGTTTATTTTTAAAAACATCAAAAATGCCAAATCCCTTATATCACAAAGGATTTGGCATTTTTAAGTATTTAGAACACCTGCTAAATTTAAGGAGAAATTAACAGACATGCGTCCGGTATAATGCCGTGTCCACACCCAAGGATCGGTTACATAAAATAACGTATCTAACCTGGGAAGTCTATTAGTCTTTTCCCCTTATAGTAACACTCTCTTCTACTAAGACCTTTTCTTTCTAGGGCCTACAATTAATTTAATCGCTGTTCTCTCTTCATTATTAATAGAAATCTCTTGAAACGCTGGAACAAAAGCTAAGTCAATACCACTTGGAGCGACGAACCCTCTTGCAATCGCAATTGCTTTAATCGCTTGATTTATAGCTCCAGCCCCAATCGCTTGAATTTCCACATTACCACTTGTTCTTAGTACACCTGCTATTGCACCTGCGACTGAATTTGGGCTTGATTTTGAAGATACCTTTAATATATTTTCCATGTAAGTTGCTCCTTCTATTATTTAATCTCTCTTTCGTTACAATTTTAAATATTTTAGCGTATCTTTAATTACTATTCACACCAAAAACAAACGATGCTTCATATGTACATTTATTCTATTTTTTCTGACTTCTTCCTGCCCAGCTACACAAATAAAAACAAAAAATAAATAATCTAATATACATACGATTAAATATCATAGCTTCACCAAACGATAACATCCATACAGCAAAAGATAATATTGCTGTTTTGTCATACGAAATTAATATAGTAAAGTGAAACTTTACTCAGTGGGGGGTTTTGTTCATCCCCACCTAACTTCTTTGCTTTCGCTGAATTTTGAGGTGGGAGTCTTACTGCTCGGAAAATAGCGGGATAAACGTTTCCTCGTTACTTCAATCCATTTAGAAATCCCATTCATTTTTCTATCAAATTCTGAACCTTATCATCTTCAAAAAGTGTTAAAGGTAATACCCCAATACTACATTTCATCATTTGACCACTTTATATTCCAAATCTATCTCCTTTTATAGTACAAGCATACACGCCAATTGTGATTCATTTTCATAAACTATTATGTGTTTTACATTTATTAAGAATAGGAGGTAATATATTGGGTTCATACTATCATTCTTCAAACTCGTATAAAAAATGCTCATGCAAATCTTCTTCCAGTTCAAATAAAAAATGTTCATGTGACCATTCACATAAACGAAGCTGTCCTGCATACGGAACTTTTTGGCAAACTGAATTTATAACTGTTCCTTTTGGCAACCCTTTTCCATTTAATCACGTTGGACCTTTAGCAGGAGGCGTTTCCTTACTAAACCCTACTACTATACAATTTAGACAAGCTGGTGATTATAGAGTTTCGTTCATTTCCAGTATTAATACTACTTTAAATCCTGTATTTCCACATATCCCAGTCATAACTATATTTTTAAATAACAATCCACTTGCTAATAGTCAAGGTGACTTCGCTATTCAAATGAATACTTCATCAAATAACGAATGTCTTCAACTCGTTGGCGAAACGATTGTTACAGTGCCAGCTAATTCAACTCTTCAACTTAGAAATAATAGTGGCTTTAATCGTCAAAGTATTGTAACTTGTGACAATGGTATAAATTCAGTTGAATTAACAGTTACAAAACTAAGTTAATATTATTTCTTCACATTCAGATGCTATTTCAGCATCTTTTTTTATTGAATAACAGTTTTCTTCGACTTTTATTATCTCTCATCACGCAAAAAAAGTGCAGAATTCTTTCTAACACAAGATTTCTGCACTTTTATATTATGCTTATTTATTCTTCCTTATTTCTCTACATAAACCGACTTAACAATCGTACGATTATATGGTTTTCCTTCTTTATTCATCCCTTTTATATCCATCGTAACGTTATATACTCCCGGTTGTTTTATATCTTTCAAAGCACCTGTAAATGTATTCGTATTAACATTTTGTAATTCATTAAATTCAGAGACTAACTTACCTTCTTTATTAACGACTCTTACTGTTATGGAAAGATCCCCTTTCATTTCAGGTGCCATTGGTGATTTTTTCAGTTTATACTCAGGTTTATTTACTTTAACTTTTGTAGGTATTTGAAGAACAAATGGTGCGTCATTCTTGTAATCGCTTACAACTAAATATGCATCTTTCGACTGCTTCGCCATCATTTTGATTTTCCATTCGCCTACTTCCAATTTATCAAACTTAAATGTTCTAATTGTCGCCCCATTAAAGAAAGATTCGCCTTCACCAGTAGTTATAGCGCTATCTTTATTTGCATATATTTTTCCTTTTGGAGATACCATTTGTACTTCTACATCAGAAGAAGCAGTTAGTACAGAAACGATTCCTTCCGCTTTTTTATCAACTGTAACGGTTTGCTCTATCCACTGATTTTGTGGTAATTCGCCTCCTAAAATATTTTGATTTGAAGTTGTATTTAATTGTTCTAGATCTTCATTTGAACTAGTGCTGGATGCTACTAAAGCTGGTAATTCCACATTTGTCGTACGTAAATATGGTTCGATTCGTGTAAAAACAGCTGATCCTTTTCTTATATTGTCATGATCAAATCTGGAATCTGTAAATAAATGTGTACCGTACGATAGCTTCGCACTCCATTCATTTACTAGTCCATCATTTGAACCGTACGATGATAAATATAACCCGCCCATAGATAATGCAGAAAATGTTGGCCCCCAGCTAGTCCCAGTAGCCGTATAGTAACGGTTTAATTTAGCTGCTGGGTTATTATCTATTGTTGAACGAAACTTTGCCATTTCACCTATTTGTAACGAGTACGTACCATCATCTTTTTGACCTAATATAGAAGCTAGCCACCCTGCCCACCAACTATATGACAAATCTGCTAAATTTGAGCCGTGATGCGGTGTAGCAAGTGTAATAACATTTCCAACAAATCGATTCGCATCATATTCAACTAATGCGGCTTGTGTATCAATACCACCTTTACTATGCGCTACAATATTAACTTTTTTACCGAAATGATTATATATTTCTTCAAGTTTTTGTGCTAACAGTTTTCCGTTATCCCACTGACTAGCCGAACCTTTCCCCGCAGCATCATATAATTGTATAAACACTGTTTGATAGCCTGCTTTCAAAGCATAATCATACATATCATTTATATCATGATATACTGTCTTTCCATACCAACTATCCGCATTACCATTTCTTCCTTGTACAAAGAGAATTGGTGGTTTATTCTCATCATAATTAGCAGGTTTTTGGCCTAAAAACCATTCCCCAGGTGTAAATACTTCTGTGTCAGGAAACCCCTTTCCAAGCTCTTTTACAACTTCTGCCTGTACATTTGTGCTAATCGTTGGAGCCATGATAAAAAATACAATTAGTAAGGCCACACATCTTCTCATCAGTCTCATATTACTCCCCCTATTTTTTTGAAAGAAGGTGTTCTTTATAATATTTTATATTTTCCCTTCCTTAATAATAGCTAATCTTTAATTTTAAAAAGATGTTAGCCCTATTTTTAGAAGGTTACTAGTTGTGTACCCTCTTCCTTAACTCTCGTTATTCTCTTTGTTTCTACCTCTTCCTTTTGATAGAATACGACAAAAAAGTTTCTCAATAATTGTTAACTTCGCTACATCCAGATATTTTTTAAATCATTATTGTTTATATAAAGCATACAAATCTTGAAAAAATTTTAGTAAAAAAACATTTTATTACTAGTTAGTTATTTAAAAACATAATAAAGATATGTACTTTCTTTTCATTAAATACAAAATAATTTTAAAGGGCCCTATATTGTAAGGCTTTCCTACAATTAAAAATCAAACTGAAATTTCCGAATAAACAATCATATTTCCAGAAACATATATTATGATAATTTCCGCGCACTTGAATTAACCTTGTAGAAGTACTAACCTATCGGTGAGCAGAAGAAAATTCTGTAAAAAGAAAGGAGAATACTTTATGATGACCAATTTACAAAAGGAGTTTTTTGAACGCTTAAAAATTCCTGCAAAAGAAATAACATTTGATGATTTAGATGAAATCTTATTAAAAATGGGAATGATTCTCCCCTATGAAAATCTTGATATTATGGCTGGTACTATTAAAAATATCTCAAAAGATAACTTAATAGAAAAGTTACTTATTCAAAAACGAGGTGGACTTTGTTATGAATTAAACTCCTTATTGTATTATTTTTTAATTGATTGTGGGTTTCAAGTATACAAAGTAGCCGGTACTGTTTATGATCTTTACGATAATAAATGGAAGCCCGATGATGGTCATGTCATTATCATATTAAGTCATGAGAATAAAGATTATGTTGTGGATGCAGGTTTTGCATCTCATCTCCCTTTACATCCAGTCCCTTTTAAAGGAGAAGCCATCTCCTCTCAAACAGGAGAATATCGAATTCGTAAACGAAATACTCGAAAAGGTACGCATATTTTAGAAATGAGAAAAGGAGCTAACGGAGAATCTACAAGTTTCTTACAATCTGAACCTTCAAATGAATGGAAAATAGGTTATGCTTTCACTTTAGATCCAATAGATGAGAAAAAAGTGAATAACATTCAAAAAGTGATTGTAGAGCATAAAGAATCTCCTTTTAATAAAGGAGCTATCACTTGTAAATTAACTACTTATGGTCACATATCGTTAACAAATAAAAATTACACAGAAACCTTTAAAGGCACCAAAAATAAACGACCAATAGAATCTAAAGATTATGCTCGCATTCTTCGTGAATCTTTTGGAATAACGCAAGAGAAATATGTAGGAAAAACACTAGAAAGAGGTTAGTTGACTAGAAGTATTTCATAATAAAGCAGATTCTATATTTAGAATCTGCTTTATTTTATATTTTGTTATAAATTAATTTAATTTTGTTGTTACCCTTTAATTTTCAATTATATACTCATCATCATATTTATCGTATTGTAACCCTTTCCCTATCTTTGATTCTGTAACTTGATCTCTTAAAAACGGTGCAGCACCCATTTTGCTAGTTGCAATTTCAATTCCATATTTTTTCGTTAAATGAGCTAACTCTATTAAAAACCACTCTCTTCGCAATGTAACTGGAATATCAAATGTTTTTCTTTTCATATATAATAGCACCTCTTTTATTTTCATAGCTTAAAAACATCACTGGATGCACTTATTAAAACTACCTTCCACCCCTAACATCCAATGAAACATTATAGTATATGCATGTCCATTTCAAACGTGCTATCACAAATATGATATTAAAGTTTACATAATTATATTATGTAATAATAGAAGAGAAAGGCATGTCCCTTCCTCTTCTATTATAGATATTTAAATTAAGAACATCTTGGTACACCTAAAGCTAAAAATAAACCTGCTACTCCCGCAGTAATCGGTACTTTTAACGTAATAACATCGTCTACCTTCGTTACTAAAAAGTAAGCATTACCTTCTTGTAATATACAAGTTACCAACAATTGAAATTCCATTCAAATCTCCTCCTTTCAATCGATATACTATAATTTATGAAATCTCTTTCAAAAAGTAATAGTAAATATATCTATTTTCCCTTATATGCAAATAAATGTTTATAAGTCTAGTAAAAATATTAATTTTCTAAATTTATATAAAACGTGTAATATCCAATAAGTTCCTATATAATCAATAAGAAAAATCTTACAAATGGAGGTATGAAAATGGCGATTTTGAGTAATATTGGTGCAGCTTTATTTTTTATTGCTTTTATTCTTTTAATCTTATGTATCATTTCATTCTTTAAAAAAAATGGAAAAGCAAAACAATATGGACGTCCTACCGTTATTCTTTTTATGATTTCAATTATATTAATAGTGACTGGTACAACAAAATCTGAACACCCAGTCATCGAATTTTTTGCTATTTTAAGTTTCATTCTATTTATATTCTTCCTTGTACTTGCAATATTATCTGTTATTAAGAAAACAGGTGTAGCAAAAAAACAATTTATTATTACAGCCGTATTATTTGTCATTTTTGTTGCGCTATTAGGTATTTCAGCTCCTTCTTCTGAAAAAACGACAGCAACTAGTACAAAAGTTGCCTCTAACAATGAAGAACAAAAAGATAGCGAAAAGAAAAAAGAACTAGAAAAGAAAGAGGCTGACGAAAAAACTCAAAAGCAAGAAGATGAGAAGCGTCAAGCCGAGGAACAAGCTCGTAAGCAAGAAGATGAAAAACGTCTAGCCGAGGAACAAGCTCGTAAGCAAGAAGATGAAAAACGTCTAGCCGAGGAACAAGCTCGTAAGCAAGAGGATGAAGAACGTCTAGCTGATGAACAGGCTCGTAAACAACAAGAAGAACAAAAACGTCAGGCTGATGAACAAGCTCGTAAGCAACAAGAAGAACAAAAACGTCAGGCTGATGAACAAGCTCGTAAGCAACAAGAAGAACAAAAACGTCAGGCTGATGAACAAGCTCGTAAGCAACAAGAAGAGCAAAAAGCACAGCAAACTCAAACACAACCTACCTCAGGAAATACTAGTAGTGCATATTACAAAAATTGTGATGCAGTTAGAGCTGCGGGGAAAGCTCCTCTATATAAAGATCAACCAGGATATAGTCGTAAACTAGATAGAGACGGCGATGGAGTTGCATGCGAATAATAGTAATAAAAAAGAAGCTTAGTAAAAGCTTCTTTTTTTACTGTAATGCCTTACATTTAATATCCCTTTCTCTTATTTAGATGTGTTCTTAAATAAATTTCATACTATTATTCTCAAAAATGACACATAATAAGTGATTTCAATCACCACATTGATTTTCATTTATCGCTATTCTTAATTTAGTAATTACATTCAAACTTTATGGAGGCGTTCATATGAAACATACATTTACTGAAACTTCTATTGTCGGTGAGATCGTTACACAATTCCCGAAAGCTAGTGATCTTTTTAAATCATATAGAATAGATTTTTGTTGTGGTGGCAATAAACCGCTTATTGATGCAATTCATGAAAGAAATTTATCAGCTACTGAAGTGCTTACAGAGTTAAATACGCTTTATAATAATATGAAACGATTAAATGAATCTGAAATTGATTGGAAAAATGCTTCTTATCGCGAATTGATTGATTATGTTATAAATAAGCATCATCGCTATTTAAATGAAGAGTTGCCACAATTAAGTCCGTATGTGACAAAAGTATTACGTGTTCATGGGGCAAGTCAGCCTCATTTAGCTCAAATTCATAAGCTATTTCATGAACTAAAGATGGAACTAGAACAACATTTAATTAAAGAAGAAACAGAAGATTTTCCATTAATTTTAGAATTTGAACAAAATCCAACTGAAGAAAACTATGTGAAGTTACGTAAAGTAGTAGATGAGTTGGAAAATGAACATAACCACGCAGGCAACATTATTAAAGAGCTTCGTAAAGTTACAAATGACTTTACTCCTCCAGAAGGAGCTTGCGGCACTTATCGACTTGTTTACCAACGCCTTGAAGCACTAGAGTCTGATTTATTTGAGCATATTCATTTAGAAAATAACATTTTATTTCCACGTGCAATTACGAGAGTGTAAATTAAGTGCAGGACATGAGTGTAAATACTTATGTCCTGTTTTTTCATTTGGTAAAGAATATACACATCCCTCTCGAATAAGTCCGAATTTTAACAATTTGTGAATCATTGTAAAAATGTGATAAATATCACATCTCCCTCTTTTTAAATTTTCTATAATAGAAATATAATCCTTTGTTCAACACTTCACATAAAAAGGGGAAACGAAAATGAAAAAACGTTTAGTTATGATCGGAAATGGTATGGCTGGCATACGTTGTATGGAAGAAATATTAAAACATGATAGTGATTCATATGAGATTACTATTTTTGGAGATGAACCACATCCAAACTACAATCGCATTATGCTCTCTCATGTTTTACAAGGCAAAACAAATATGCAAGATATCATTATGAATGAATATAGTTGGTATGAGGAAAATGAAATAACTTTGTATACAGATGAAAGGGTTCAAAGTATTAACCGAGAAGAAAAAATAATTATCACAGAAAAAAATCGTACTCTTACATATGACAAACTAATTATCGCAACAGGTTCTAGTGCTTTTATTTTGCCCGTTGAAGGTTCTACTCTTCCTGGCGTAACAGGATTTCGAACTATTGAAGATACACAATTTATGATTGATACCGCTAATGAAAAGAAAAAGGCTGTTGTCATTGGTGGTGGATTACTTGGCTTAGAAGCTGCAAGAGGTCTTATTGATTTAGGAATGGACGTATATGTCGTTCATTTAATGCCAAGCTTAATGGAGCAACAACTAGATGCCAAAGCAGCTTCTCTATTACGCGAAGATTTAGAAGCGCAAGGCATGCAATTTCTAATGGAAAAGAAAACTGTAAAAATTCTTGGTACAGACCATGTTGAGGGCATTCAATTTGAAGATGGTGAAGTTGTAGATTGTGATTTAATCGTAATGGCTGTCGGAATACGCCCAAATACGCAAATAGCAAAAGATGCTGGTTTAATTGTAAATCGCGGTATTGTAGTCAATGACTATATGCTAACAAATGATGAATCCATTTATGCAGTTGGAGAATGTGCAGAACATGACGGTATCGCATATGGACTTGTTGCTCCTCTTTATGAACAAGGTGCGATATTAGCAAAACATATAACGAATTTACAAACTGATGGATATACGGGCAGTATCGTCGGTACGCAATTAAAAGTTGCAGGTTGTGATTTATTCTCTGCTGGCCAAATTTATGAAGATGACCAAACGAAAGCAATATCCATCTTTGATGAATGTAAACGTTCCTATAAAAAAGTATTAATTCGTGACAATAAAGTCGTCGGTATCGTTTTATATGGTGACACAGCTGACGGTACACGCCTCTTTAGCATGTTAAAGAAAGAAGAGGATATACAAGAATATACAACCGCTTCCCTTCTCCACAAAGCTGGTGAAGAAAGTGTACTTGACGTTGCTACAATGAGTGCGGATGACACGATTTGCGGATGTAATGGTGTTACGAAAGGTACAATCGTTCACGCCATTTTAGAACAAGAGTTAACGACTTTTGAAGAAGTTAAGGGCTGTACGAAAGCCGCAGGTTCTTGTGGTAAATGCCGTCCGCTTGTGGAACAAGTTTTATCTCATACACTTGGAGATGCTTTTGATGCCTCAGCGCAATCTGCCGGTATGTGTGGATGTACAACTTTATCCCGTGATGAAGTCGTAGCGGCCATTCACGAGAAAGGCTTAAAATCTCCAAAAGAAGTACGAAATGTTCTTGGTTTTATACATGAAGAAGGCTGTTCAAAATGTCGTCCTGCTTTAAACTACTATTTACGTATGGCGATTCCAGAAGAATATGAAGATGATAAATCGTCCCGTTTCGTTAATGAAAGAATGAATGGTAACATCCAGCACGATGGTACATTCTCTGTTATTCCACGCATGTACGGAGGCGTTACAACAGCTGATGATTTAATGAAAATTGCTGAAGTTGCGAAAAAGTACGATGTTCCTCTTGTGAAAATTACAGGTGCAAGCCGAATCGGCTTATATGGTGTTAAGAAGCAAGATTTACCTAACGTATGGGCTGACTTACATATGACTTCGGGATATGCATATTCAAAATCGCTTCGTAATGTAAAATCATGTGTTGGTTCTCGCTTCTGCCGTTTCGGTACGAAAGATTCATTAGGACTTGGTATGTTGCTTGAACAATCATTAGAAATGGTAGATACACCTCATAAAATGAAGATGGGTGTAACGGGCTGTCCGCGTAACTGTGCGGAAGTACTGACGAAAGATTTTGGCGTTGTTTGTGTCGAAAATGGATACCAACTTTATATTGGCGGAAATGGTGGTACGGAAGTACGCGAAGCTGATTTTGTAATGATTGTCCCTACTGAAGATGATGTCCTTCGCATCGCTACAGCTTATATGCAATATTATCGTGAAACTGGTATTTATGGAGAGCGTACTGCCTACTGGACAGAACGTTTAGGCTTCGATCACATAAAAGAAATACTGCAAGATGCAAATATGGTCACTAAGTTAAATGAACGTTTCCAAAAAGCTCGTGGCACATATAAAGAAGCATGGGGACAAGCACTAGAAACGAAATCATTAAAAGCGATGTATGAAGTAGAAACTGTGAAATAAGGAGCTGTGATCTATATGATACAAACGAAAGAAAAAATAAAAGTTATGCGTGCGGAAGACCTTCCTATTCAAATCGGTAAAGAGGTGCAAATGAATGGTATGTCTATCGCCCTATTCCGCCTTTCAAATGGAGATATTCGAGCTGTAGAAAATCGTTGTCCTCATAAAAACGGACCGTTAGCAGAAGGAATTGTATCTGGAGAATTCGTCTTTTGTCCACTGCATGATTGGAAAATTTCATTACTAACAGGTGAAGTGCAAAAACCTGATGACGGCTGTATCCAAACATACGAAGTAGAAGTTATTGATGGTGACATTTATATAAACATGTAATTTACGAAAGGAAGCCTCCTCTGGCTTCCTTTTACATAAAAATAGAAGAGGTGCGATTATGAACGGATATGTATATTTAGTTGGTGCAGGACCAGGTGATGAAGGGCTTATTACAAAGAAAGCGATAGATTGTTTAAAGCGTGCAGATATCGTTTTATATGACCGTTTATTAAACCCTTTCTTTCTTAGTTATACAAAAGAAACATGTGAACTTATGTATTGCGGCAAAATGCCAAAGAATCATATTATGCGACAAGAAATGATTAACGCCCACCTCCTTCAATTCGCACAAGAAGGAAAAATCGTTGTCCGATTAAAGGGCGGAGATCCATCTATTTTTGGCCGCGTTGGTGAAGAAGCAGAAACTTTAGCAGCAGCGAACGTTCCATATGAAATCGTACCAGGTATTACATCTAGCATCGCCGCTAGTAGCTATGCAGGTATCCCCCTCACCCACCGTAACTACAGTAATAGCATCACTTTATTAACTGGGCATGCAAAAGGCCCTTTAACCGATCATGGAAAATATAATTCATCCTATAATAGCGACACGATCGCCTACTACATGGGTATAAAAAACTTACCTACAATTTGTGAAAACTTACTACAAGCAGGAAAGAAAAAAGATACACCAGTAGCCGTCATTGAATGGGGTACAACTGGTAAACAACGTGTAGTCACAGGGACACTGTCCACCATTGTTTCTATCGTCAAAGACGAAAATATTTCTAACCCTTCTATGACAATTGTTGGTGATGTTGTTACTTTACGGAATCAAATTGCTTGGAAAGAACGTAAACCATTGCACGGCAAGAAAGTTTTACTTGCATCTGCAACAAATAAAAAAAGCGCAATAAAGCAAATGTTACAAGAGTCCGGTGCAGAAATATATCAAATTCCAATTTTCCAAAAGAAAGAATACACATTAACCTCTGAACAAATTAATAAGATTTTTAACGTTGATCGTCTTGTATTTTGTTCCGCTGAGAGTGTAGACATCTTAGTGCAATCATGTAGTAAATATCATAAAGATATTCGCTCCTTACAGGCAGAGCTTCAGTATATGAACCTTTCTATTCAAGAAAAGCTTATGCAATATGGATTGTTAAGTAAACCTGCGCAATTTTCTTCGAATTCAACGATTTATTTAGGACGAAACATTAACCGAATTGCTGTTATTCAAGAAAAAATTGGTGCTGGTTCCTATATGATGACTCATGAGTACACAATTGATCATCGCTTCGATGAAATTCATTCCCGTATGCTTTCTGAATTCTCATGGGACAGCATTGTATTTGAAGGTCGTGCTTCTATTGATACGTTTCTAGCAGAAATAAAACGCCTAGGCTTTATCAATATTCTTACTCTCCCATTCTCGTATACCGACGTTCCAACTTTACACTATGCGAATAAAGTCGGTTTTCATAATGTAGATGAGCAATTACAAGACATGATTATGAAGAAAGATTTGGTGGTACGATGAAAGGAATTGTATATGTTGGACACGGGAGCCGCTTACAAAAAGGTAACGAACAATTCATTCACTTTATTCAATCTGTTATAAAAGAACGTAACGAACGGATTCAAAAAATAGCTTTCCTAGAACTAACGACACCTACCATTTCGGATGCAGTTACAGAAGCAATACTAGAGGGTGCAACTGCAATAATGATTGTACCTGTTTTATTATTTGCAGCAGCTCACTATAAACGTGATATTCCTTTTGAGATAGAGAAAATACAAAAGCAATATCCACATATAACATTTTCAGTTGTACAACCTTTTAGTACACATCCACATATGGTTGAACTTGTAGTAAAAAGAATACGTGAAACTATGCCAATGCAAGGTAGTAGTGTTTTACTCGTAGGGAGAGGCAGTAGTGATCCACAGCCGTTACATGAATTACAACAAATCGGAGCAGTCGTCGAACGAAAACTCAGTATGCCAGTATCGTGCTCCTTTTTAACGAAAGGAACTCCCTCTTTTACTGCTGAGCTCAAGGCTATAACATCGACTTCATCCCATGTATATGTCATGCCGTACCTTCTCTTTACCGGATTATTACTTCAAAAAATTAAATTGCATGCAAAAAAATACGATCACGTTACAACTTGTAACTGTCTTCAGTTTGATAGATACATGAAGTTAACATTATTAGAACGAATGGAGGAATGCATATATGTATAACATGTACCCTCTTATGTTTAATTTAAATAAAAAAGTGGTCGTTATAGTTGGTGGTGGTAAAATCGCATATCGAAAAGCGTCCGGATTAAAGGATACAGGCGCTTTTGTCACCGTTATCAGCCCAGAAATTTGCGAGGAAATGAAGGAACTTCCTTATATTACTTGGAAGCAAAAAGCTTTTAGTAATAATGATATTAAAGATGCTCATCTTATTTATGCAGCTACAAATCAACATGCTGTAAATATGATGGTCAAACAGGCCGCCCATGATTTCCAGTGGGTTAACGTCGTAAGTGATGGTACAAAATCATCGTTTCACACACCTGGTGTCATCCGACATGATGAATATGTTGTCACTATTTCAACTTCAGGTAAAGATCCATCGTTTACGAAGCATTTGAAGCAGGAACTAACATCTATATTTCCTAAACTTATAAACAAGCTTTCTCGTACTCATAAAATGTAATCTATCACTTAGCTAAAATAGTAATTAACTTTGAACAAACGTTTTTTAGAGGCGTTTGTTCCTTTTGCTTTAGTTTCGCTTTTTAGGATCAGACAAACAATTGGACAAGAATCTGTGAAGAAAAATAGCGGCAACAATTACGGACAAAAAAAGCAGTTGCTTGAGAGCAACTGCTTCAATACAGGTTTTATATTGGATATTCATTCAACCAAATTAGCGCTTGTTCATAATCATCAAAAAATCTCACAGATTCTTTCGTATTAGATTGTTGTAAATAATCCATTATCTCCCCCTCTTCAAGGAGAAATGCAATTGCCTTACTGTTATTCAAAATGATTTCATTGAAGAACTTCTCTTTCCATACTTTTTGAACAGAAAAATGATTTGGCGTGTATCCTTTTCTATCCACCAACAATTTGTATTTCCGCCCTTCAGAAATGAATTGCTGACAAACCTGCTCAAAACCATTAAACCATTCATACACATCATCTGTTTTTATATTTCCAACTAGATGGGTAACAATTATATCTCCTGAAACTGTTGTGCTGATATTCTGTTTACTCAACTTGGAATCCCTCCTTAGTTACAATTTTGCGGAAAAACCGCATAAAATCAATAAAGAAAAAATTCTTACTTGACACTCCCACCCCATCGCTATCAAACTAAGCTCATGTAACGTCAATTATAAGCGAAATTGTGTCTTTTTTCGCAAGTCTATATGTAGATGCTTTAAAGATTTGCATCCGAAATAACCCCTAATGCGTTTCCTTTTTTTGAATTAAACTGCTTGATTATCAGACATGGTACAATTGTAAACGACACCCAATATATCTAAGACTGTTTTCTTCTCATATCGATGGGATTTCCGTCCATCATTTACCGCCTCAAATCTATTCGTTTTTGCACGTATATTCAAAACAAAATATATGACAAATAAATAACGACAGTTACTGTAACAATGCTGAAAAGTGTTGAAAATAAAACGATTTGTGCATGTAGTTCAGGCTCTATTTGATACTCCATAGCAATGGTTGATGTATTTCTTGAAGTAGGAAAAGAACCTGCAATAAATAATGATTGTGCAACAATACCATCAATGTTTAGTAGATAGATCATGGCAAGTGCTAATAATGGTCCTATCAGTAACCTTCCAATTAAAGCCCATGTTATGACTCGATGGAAAAAATTAAGCTTAATGTTAGATAATTGCGCTCCTAGCAATATGATTGCTATTGCAACAAAACTATTCGCAAGCTGATTAAGAGGTAGAAAGATAGAATTAGGTATTTGAATTTTAAAAGATTGAAAGAGAACCCCTAATACAAGCGCATGAAGTACAGGCAGTCTTAGAAATGATTGAATAATACTTCCGATTGTTTTTGTTGCTGATAGTAAGTTATATATCCCATATGAATAAGTTAAAAGATTCTGGAAAATCACAATAAAAATTTGAATGGAAACCCCCACTGGATTGTGACTAAAAATCAATTGACTTACTGGTAATCCATAATTACCGGAATTCATTAACGAAATACTATTTTTTAGAGCTGCACTTTCTCCTTTTTCTAACTTTAATGTTTTTGAAATGAAATGACTTACTATGATCAGACTCAAACTATAAAGCATTAAATAGTATGTTATCTGGAGCAACAAACCTGTCTCTATACTAATATCATATATATTCATAAATACAGCCGCTGGCATCAAGCAATAAGTAATAAGTGTAGATAGCTGCTTTAAGTTAAATTGGAACTTCCTTTGTAAAATTGCACCAATTAGCAGCAATATTAATATTGGTAATATTACGTCTAATATAATAAAAATAATCATTTAAAACCTCATTCTACATATATTTTAGTTGGATTAAACGCTCTCTTTTCTTTAACATATCAAATATGACTCATAAAGAAAATTATAGATTATTTATACAAATTCATAACTTTATCTTATTGAACTAAACTGTATTCTTTAGTTTAAGTGTACTTTTTTCACAATATCCGTTAGCCTTACCAAAAAATCTTGCCCTAAAAAAATCTGATACTGCAGTTACTATGCGAAGAATACTTACATCAATTCCATACTTGTCGCTTGAGTCACCTAACACACCTGATACTTGTTTATCTTGAGTGGACTTATATTTTTTTCATCTAAACATCCCGATTCAATTAAATATTTGCATTCTAAAAATGAGTTCGATCTTTAGAATAGATTTAAGATTTCCTTAACTAATCTGCCCTTTAATTAAATAACTTTTGACATCTATATTTTAAAATAAAATTCCATCAACCTTCTGTTTTTCATTTTAAAAGCACATTCTTATAGAAAACAAGCGTTTGTTGAGATAGCAATAAAAACATGTTGAAGCCTATTACTAAAAGAACCATCCCAAAATACTTTGGGACGGTTCTTTTTCCTTATTAATGATTCTTTAACATCACTAACAATTTCTCTTGGCTATACATCCATACTGTAATGATTAAACAAGCAAGTGCGACTTCTGATAACGCCATAAATCCAATTGCATAATGACCTGTTAATTGGAATAGTAATGTTAAAATTAGTGGCGGGAAGAATCCTCCTAGTCCGCCTAAAGCTGAAACGAGCCCATTTACAATACCGGCTTGTTCTGAGAAGTACATTGGAACGAGTTTGAAGATTGTACCATTTCCAATCCCTGCACAAAATGCGACTAGTAGGCAACCAAATGTATACACGTTCATACTAGGCATAAATGATAAAATAATACCTGAAAGTGTTAAACCGATAAATACGAAGATTAATATTTTAAATGGATTAAACTTATCACCGAGCCAACCACCAATCGGGCGCATAATTGTTGCGAGTACAATGAATCCGGCTGTCCGCATACCTGCATCTACTTTTTCTAATCCGAAGTGAGATACTAAAAAGTTTGGTAAGTATACTGTAAATGCGACAAATGATCCGAATGTTAAAAAGTAAAAGATACATAAAAACCAAAGTTTTTCATTTTTATATACACCTTTTATTTGTTCCATTAATGGTGTATTCACCTTTTTCTCCTTACGATCACCTAATAAAAAGTTCATAAGTGCAAATGCTGCAAGTAAAACTAAATAACATTGTACTGTCGTTCTCCAACCAACTGAAGTTGCGATAACAGGTGCTAAAAACGAAGTGATTGCTGTTCCGGCGTTACCGACACCGTAAATACCATTTACAAAACCGTGGCTCTCTTTCGGAAAGTATTTTGGTAAAGAAGTTACCCCTACTGAGAATACAGCTCCACCAATTCCTACAAATAATCCACCAATAATTAAATCCATCATAGAATTGGCAACACTAATATAAAAGACAGGAAATAATAATAGAATAAAACTAATAAAGAATAATTTTCTTGCTCCGAAACGATTTGTCCAATAGCCAATTGGAATACGAAGAACAGAACCTAAAATAACCGGTACTGCTGTTACCATAGAAATTTGTCCCGCAGTTAATGGAATATCCGCTTTAATATAAGGCATTAATGATGATAAAATAACCCATACCATAAAACCGATAACTAGATTAGAAGTTTGTAAACTTAATTGAAAATTAGGACCTTTCATCCTGTTCCCTCCTATGTATGCATAGTTATATTCATTCCCTCCAGCCTAATCACGTCCTAACATGATTAGGCTGAAAAGAATCAACCACCACTTACTGGCGGAATCATTGCTATGACATCGCCAGTTTGAATGATATCATCCTCATTTGCATACTCTTCATTTATAGCGACCATTATCTCACTTGAAATTGCTACGTTGTATTTCGTAATAAGGACTTCCTTTAGTTCAGCAACCGTAATATTTTCACAACCTATGTGTAATGCTGACTTACTTACTTCTTCTTGTAAATGTGCAAATAATAGTACTTCAATCATATTCTCATCTCCTTTCCAGGCTCACCATTTGCATACGCTACCTTCTCTAACTGATCACCTATCCATGACTCACCATCTTTCCAAAACTCTTTCTTCCATATTGGAACAATTTGTTTTATACGCTCCATAATATATTCGTTCGCCTCATAGGCAGCTTTCCGGTGTGGTGTAGAAACAGCGACGACAACAGCAAGATCAGAAATTTGTAATGTACCAATGCGATGTGTAATGGCGACATTTGTCCCAGGCCACATCTCTCCTACTTCGGTGCCAATTCTCTTAAGCTGTTTCTCCGCCATTGACTTATATGCTACATACTCTAAATATAGCGTACGACGGCCTTTCGTAAATTCTCTAACAGTACCAATGAAAGTCGCAACTGCGCCACATTCACGACGAATTACTTTGTTTGTAACTTCTTCAATTGAAATAGGTGTATCAATTACTTCATAATACGTATGTGCCATCTTGCACCTCTTATCTTTGTATAAGTTAGCAATCTATTTTTCTATTATTTGTATGATCGAAGTGGTTCTTCCCACGGCCACTCACTTCCGGCGCTTGATTCTAATAACAGTACCGAGACAGTTATTCCTGCTTTAAATCCTCTCGTTCCTCCCGGCAGGACGATACATGCATTCGCCCCTGCAAGTGAAGAAATTGCACTAGATTTGTCTAAACCAACTGGTGTAGCTTGCAATGTTCCATCTACAATTTCCACTTTCCCTCGTACAAAACGAGTAAATGGGTTTGCTTTCAGAAAGCCTTTCTGTAATATTGCCTCTGTACGATATACGTGCGAATCTTTTCTATGCAAATATGTTCCAATGACTGGCCGAACATATAATTCACAACCGACATAACAAGCTGAAGGATTACCAGATAGACCAAATAATAGTTTTCCTTCTAGCTCAGCTACAGTTGTCACACTTCCTGGTCGCATCGCTATTTTGTTGAAAAGCACATTAGCTCGTAATTCCTCATAAATAGCAGGTAAATAGTCATAGTCTCCTACCGAAACGCCACCAGTTGTAATTAAAATATCGACTTCTTTTATCGCTTTTTTCACAGTGTTATAACACGTCTCAAAATCGTCAGCGAATTGTCCATAATACTGTACAACTCCGCCCGCTCGTTCAACTTGAGCAGCTATCATATAGGAGTTACTATTTCGAATCTTCCCTGGCTTTAATTGTTCATGTACTTCAAGCAGTTCGCTTCCTGTCGTTACAATTCCGATAACCGGCTGTTTTACAACGTAAACGGTACTATAACCAAACGTAGAAAGAAGCGCCACTACTCCAGGGTTAATAACAGTCCCTTTTTTCACAAGGATGGTATTTTGTTTTACATCTTCACCTTTAAAAGAAATGTTATCCCCAGCAATAAAGGAGCGTTTCAATTTCATATAAGTCTTTTCACTTTCTTCAAATCCTTCAGTTAGCTCTAACATAACAACTGCATTACATCCGGCTGGAATTGCGGCACCTGTCATAATACGGACAGTTTGAAATGGTTTCACTTCTTCTGGAAAAACAAAACCTGCTCCAATTTCGCCAATCACTTCAAACTGAATGGGGTTACTACTACTCGCTTCTTTTGTATCTTCTGCTCGAATCGCAAACCCGTCGTATGGAGAGCGATCAAAGTGAGGGACATCATGATCTGCAATAACATCTTCTCCAAGAATTCTTCCGTAACTTTCTATAAGAGAAACCTTTTCTATTTCACCTTGATGAGCGTATTTCATTACACGTGCCACTGCTTCTGCCACCGGAATTGGTATACGTTTTTCTAACATTCTTTTTCACCTCGTTTTAATAAGGGGCAACGCTCTTTCTGTTCATCCTATATATTTTGCGTATAATCGTTTTGCTATTTTCACATCATTTGTTCCATGAATAAATGCCCTACCGTCTGTAAATAAAACGAAACGATATTCATCAATTAGAAATGATAGTAAGTAAGGCGTTTTTTGGACATGTACACTTTTTTGTAATCGTGTTTGAATTTCGTTTAAATTAAGATCTCTCTTTATTCCTGAACGGATTTGAACTGTATTCCGTCCGCATAGCACTTCCGTTTTCATCTGCGCTTCAAATGCTAGACTTGGATACGTTCGTGATTTCCCACAAGATGGACATGTACTTTTTTTCTGTCTATTTACTTTTAATGAAAGATATTGATTGTTCCAAATATCAAATGATAACATCGTTCCTCTTAACGACTCATAATCATCCACCAATATTTTCATCGCCTCTGTTACTTGGTGAGCAACGACCATTTGTACAGCTGGCTGAATGATTCCGGCTGTATCGCATGTTGCACCGCCCATAGGATGATCCATTAGACAGCGAAAACATGGTGTTTTCCCAGGAAGAATTGTATACGTTACACCGTAACTTCCAATGCATCCACCATATATCCAAGGTATATTTTCTTTTTGTGAAATGTCATTTATAAGTAGGCGCGTATCGAAATTGTCAGTCGCATCTATGATGAGATCCACTTCTTTTGTTAACTCTTCTATTTCTTGCATTGTGACATCCGTTACAACTGGTACAATTTTTACTTCAGAATTAATCTTCCTTACATGTTCTGCCGCTGCAATTGCTTTCGGTTTGCATTGCTGCGCATCTTCTTCTATGTATAACTGTTGCCGCTGTAAATTACTCCATTCCACGTAGTCACGGTCAGCGATTGTCAATTTCCCAATTCCCATCCTAACGAGTGTTTCTGCATTCGCAGCTCCTAATGCACCTGCACCAATTAGGAGCACATGCTTTTCTCTTATTTTTCTTTGTCCTATTTCACCAATTCCAGAAAACAATATTTGCCTTGCATATCGCTCTTGCATAGGGAATCCTCCTCTCACTATCCGCCAATGTAGGACATTTCAACTTTTGGACGTTGATTTGTACTTTCCGCCGTTCTTTCATCTGAATATCGATCTGTTCTATATCGCCATGTATGTTGTAAAATTTTTAATAGTAATGCATCAGAAATATTTCCTCGAAGAAGCGTTCGCAAATCCGTTCCTTTCGTTCCAAATAGACACGTGAAAAACTTGCCGTCTGCCGAGATACGAGCTCTCGTACAAGAAGAACAAAATGACTCAGATACTGAAGTAATAAACCCAACTTCTGCATCGCTCCCTACATATCGATACAATTTCGCAACTTCTCCAAAGTAACGAGGCTGAGCGGGCTCAACTGGATATACGCGATTAATCTTCTCTATTAATTGTTCCTTCGTAATAACTTGTTCAAAGTTCCAGTCGTTTGTACTGCCCACATCCATAAACTCTATAAAACGGAGCTGAATGTCTTGTTCTTTAAAATAACGAGCCATACGAAGAATTTGACTATCATTCATTCCTTTTTTTACGACCATATTTACCTTTACTTCTAATCCAGCAGCCTTTGCTGCTTCAATTCCTTTCAGTACAGGTTTTGTATTTACATTTCGTCCATTAATTTTTTTGAAGACATAATCCTCTATCGCATCTAAACTAATATTTACACGTTTTAATCCCGCTTCTTTTAACGCCTTTGCTTGTTTTGCTAAATGAATACCGTTTGTTGTGAGTCCAATATCTTTTAAGCCTTCTAGCTTTGCAAGTCTTGCAATTAACATCGGTAAGTCTTTACGCAATAACGGTTCACCGCCAGTAAGCCTAATTTTATTGACTCCCAGACTTATAAATAATCTGGCTAATCTTTCTATTTCATCAAACGTTAATAAAAGCTCTTCCTGTAAAAAAGCGTAATCAGGTCCGAACACTTCAGCAGGCATACAGTATGTACACCTAAAATTACAACGATCAATAACTGAAATACGTAAATCTTGAAGTGGCCGTTCTAAAGAATCTTTCATGTTCTCGTGCATCTATATCCCTTCTTTTCTGCTGTAATCCTTAGTAAGCTTTCATTTTTTTATTTGCCTTCATTATAAAAAAGAAGCTACATATTCAATGTGACTTTTCTCACATTACTTTCCCCATTCAAAAATTCTTCACAAATCCGTTCGAATTTTGTTCACATCTTTAATCTCATCCACTTTGTCTATTGAATTTTTCAAACTAAAAATTGAAAATCACTTCCCCCTTACGGTCATTGAAATTTCAATGTATTTTTAAAATAGCTCTTGCATTTTCATCATACTTACACTCAAAATAGGAAATGTATTGCTTATAAGAAGAAAGGTGATCACTGTGGCAAACAGTATGACATTATCTCAAGATTTAAAAGAATTACTTGCATCTGTTGAATATAAAATGCAAATTAAAAAAGGTAGTTTTATTTTTCAAGAAGGTATGGAGGCAACAGAGCTCTATATCATCCACTCAGGAAAAGTACAAATTAGTAAATTAAGTGCTGACGGGCAAGAATTAACACTCCGTATTTGTTCGGCATACGACATTATTGGAGAATTAACATTATTCACGGACAATGCGAAGTATTTATTAAATTCAAAATGCCTTGAAGATGTTGAAGTAGGGGTTATAAAGCGTGAAACCTTAGAAAAAGCATTGCTCCAAAAACCCGCACTTGTATTTGAATTTATGAAATGGATTAGTGAACATTTAAGAAGAATGCAAACGAAGTTCCGAGATTTAGTATTACACGGCAAAAAAGGTGCCCTGTATTCTACTCTTATACGAATGACAAATAGTTACGGTGTATTAAAAGAAAATGGGATTCTCATCGATTTACCATTAACGAATCAAGAACTTGCTAATTTCTGTGCAACTTCACGTGAAAGTGTAAATCGAATGTTAAATGAATTAAAAAAGCAAGGTACAATTTCTATTCATAAAGGAAAGATTACAATCCACGATTTACAATTTTTAAAATGTGAAATTGCTTGTGAAGATTGCTCTGCCTCTGTTTGTAGCATTGATTAGCATCTTATTTAGATGCTAATCTTTTTTCAATTTAAGCTACTTATTAACGGTTATTCCCTATATAAACAAAAACGAGGCCTTCCATATTAGACCTCGTTTCGTTTTAACCATTAGCTCCTATCCGTTTACAGCAGTATTATTTTTTCAACTCATTAGGAATACGTCTTCTGTAAATTACATAACTACGGCTTACATATTTAATTGGGGCACTAAATACATGTACAAGTCTTGTAAATGGCCATACTGCGAATAAACCCATTCCTGCAAGAATATGAATTTTAAACCATACTGGTACTTCCATCATATATTCAACTTTCGGTTGGAGAATAAAGAGACTTCGGAACCAAGGGCCAATCGTTGTACGATAATCAAATCCTTTTGAATCTATATTTAAAAATGTTGAAGAAAGTCCTGCTAGCATTACGATAAGTAATAAAATAAGCGCAATATAATCTCCCTTTGTACTCGTTGCAATGATACGCTTTACTGTTACACGGCGGTACGTTAATATAATTAAACCGATAATAGAAGCAATACCTGCCGGAAGCCCAAAACTAATTGCTACTACATGATACATATGCTCAGAAATACCTATTGAACGATATACAGCTTCTGGAATTAAAATCCCCATAACATGGCCGCCAATTACGAACATGATCCCAAAGTGGAATAATAGACTTCCGACCCGGAGCATCTTCTTTTCTAATAGTTCACTAGATTTTGATGTCCATCCAAATTGATCATAGTTGTATCTAAAAATATGTCCACCGATAAAGATCGCAAAAATGATATAGGGAAACAATACCCAAAGAAATTGATCCATCATTTTGACAACGCTCCTTTCTAATTTGTCTGTACACCCCATGTTTCGATAGCGAGTAGCACAGACGCAAGAATTGGTTCATACATACTACCCGCTTCTTTTAATTGAACATGTAATGCTTGTATATTTTCCGTGTATTTACTCATAATTGGTTCACTGTCTTGCTCATTTGCATTTGCAAAAAACTCAAGTAAAAGTGGTAAATAGTCAGGTAGTTCTTTATCTGTTACGCTAAAACCTGATTTTTTATAATGTTGTTTTAACTCTAGTAATTCAATACCTCTTTCTCTTTGTTCACCAGTGTTCATATAAGTAAGATACATATTTGTTTTCTTCCCAAAATCGAATGTATATACGTAACTATCAATGAGTTGATCATTCGTTTTATCTAGCGCTTGCTTTATAAAGCCTGTAAGTGACGCTTTAACGTCTTCCTGTTCTATTGTTTCAACCTCTTCTTGCAATTCAGTTAAAGCTTCTCTCCACCCTAGTTCGGGATAGGAGAGAAGAAAAGAAGAACAAGAAAAAGCTGTTTGTAAACTTTGTTTCATAATTTTCTGCCCCCTTTATTTAAGAAATTGTCATACAAGAGCCTGGACCACCTGTGAATGATAAACCACAGCTTCCTTGTTCGCTATATAAATCTGCCACTTGTTCACGGTGAGATGTCGGAATAACGAAGCGATCTTTATATTTCGCGATGGCAAGAAGACGATACATATCTTCTACATCCTGTTTCGTTAAACCAAGTTCTTTTAATACAGCTTCATTTGGCTCTTTATTAATTTGAAGTGCTCTCATATGCGTTCGCATAACAGCCATTTTCTTCAATGTAAGACGAATGTGTGATTCATCCCCCGCAGTGAGTAAATTCGCTAAATATTGAATTGGAATACGCATATTATCAATAGCAGGGAAAATCTCTTCTGCTTGCCAGTTACTACCTTTTCCCTCCACCATATTCATAATCGGGCTAAGCGGCGGGATATACCAAACCATTGGCATTGTACGATACTCTGGGTGAAGAGGTAGAGCAATTTTCCAATCGATAATCATTTTATAAATTGGCGATTGTTGCGCCGCTTTAATCCATTCTTCAGGAATTCCTTGTTTTTTCGCTTCAGCTGCCACTTCTGGATCATTTGGATCTAGAAAAACAGTAAGCTGAGATTCATATAAATCTTTTTCGTCTTCAACAGAAGCTGCTTCTTTTACTTTGTCAGCGTCATATAGCATTACCCCAATATACCGAATACGTCCTACACATGTTTCCGAACAAATCGTTGGCATACCCGCTTCAATACGTGGGAAACACATTGTACATTTTTCAGCTTTATTCGTTTGCCAGTTAAAATACACTTTTTTATATGGACAAGATGATACGCAGAATCTCCATGCGCGACATGCATTTTGATCGACAAGAACAATCCCATCTTCTTCACGTTTATACATCGCACCAGATGGACAAGATGATACGCACGAGGGATTCATACAATGTTCGCATATGCGTGGTAAATACATCATAAAGACGTTTTCAAAATCTGTTTTAATTTCTTCTTCCATTTTCTTTACGTTCGGATCTTGCAATCCTGTTATATGTCCGCCTGCTAAATCATCTTCCCAGTTTGGACCCCATTCAATTTTGTCGATAAATTCGCCTGTAATTGCTGATTTCGGACGAGCAACTGGTTGATGCTTACGTTGCGGACTATTTGTTAACGTTTCATAATCATAATTCCAAGGTTCAAAATAATCATCAATTGTTGGTTGATCTGGATTGTGGAAAATGTTCATAAGACGTTTCATTTTCGAACCAGATTTCAGCTGAATTTCACCATTTTTCAATTCCCAACCGCCTTTATATTTCTCCTGATCTTCCCATTGTTTCGGATAACCAATTCCAGGCTTCGTTTCTACGTTATTGAAGTACATATATTCAGCACCTGGACGATTTGTCCAGGTGTTTTTGCACGTTACGCTACAAGTATGGCAGCCGATGCATTTATCTAGATTCATTATCATTCCGACTTGTGCTTTAATCTTCAAGCCAATCTACCTCCTTCAGTTTGCGAATTACAACGTTTAAGTCACGCTGGTTCCCAGTCGGACCGTAATAGTTAAATCCATAACTTAATTGACCATATCCACCAATCATATGTGTCGGTTTTACGTGAATTCGAGTTGGACTATTATGCGTTCCCCCGCGGTTACTTGTTAATTTCGTACCAGGTACGTTAATGTGACGATCTTGTGCATGGTGCATAAACGCCATTCCTCTCGGTATACGATGCGTTACAACAGCACGGGCTACAACAACACCGTTACGATTAAAGCACTCAATCCAATCATTATCTGCTACACCAGCTTCTTCAGCATCCTCTTTATTCATCCAAACAGTTGGACCACCTCTAAACAGCGTTAACATCGGTAATGAATCGAAATACATACTATGAATGGACCACTTATTATGCGGCGTTAAATAATTTAACGTAATCTCTTTTCCTTCTACTTCAGGTCGTGATTTACGGAACGGTTTATGTTGCAGAATCGGTTTAAACGTTGCCATCGTTTCACCAAATTCTTTCATCATGTCATGATCTAAGTAGAAAGATTGTCGTCCAGTGATTGTTCTCCAAGGGATGAGGCGTTCCACATTTGTTGTAAACGGTGAGTAACGACGTCCACCTTTTTCAGAACCTGTAAAGGCCGGAGAAGTAATTACTGTTTTTGGCTGCGCTGTAATTTGTTCAAATGTGAAGCATTCTTCTTCACGTTCTTCTGCTAAATCACGTAATTTTAAATCCGTTTGTTTTTCAAGTGCTTCCCATGCTTTTACAGCCATATGACCATTTGTTGTAGAAGAAAGTGTTAATACCGCTTCAGCAGCATTGATTGCTTCTTTTATGTCTGGGCAACCTTTTGCAATAGAATCCGTTCGAACAACTCCTAATCGGCTCTTTAATTGCTCATACTCTTTTTCTGCGGACCAAGAAATCCCTTTCGTACCAATCGGTTGTTTTCCCGCATTTGGTCCTAGCGAAGTCATTTTGTCATAAATTGTTTTATAATCTCTTTCAACAACATGAATTTGTGGCATTGTTTTACCTGGTATTGGCTCACACTCACCTTTGCTCCAATCTTTAATCTTGCCAAGTGGTTGCGCTAATTCTTGCGGTGTATCGTGAAGAAGTGGCGTTGCAACAACTTCTTTCATTGGTTCAAGATCAATTTTCTTCGCTAAATCTGACACAGCTTTAGAAAGTGAAGTGAAAATATCCCAGTCAGAGCGCGCTTCCCACGGTGAACCGATTGCTGGATTAAATGGATGCACAAATGGATGCATATCTGTACTACTTAAATCATGTTTTTCGTACCAAGTTGAAGCAGGTAAGACGATATCAGAATAAAGCGCTGTTCCAGCCATACGGAAATCTAAGTTAATGAGTAAATCTAACTTCCCTTCTGGTGCTTCTTCATGCCATTTAATTTCTTCTGGTCGTAATGAATCACTATCGTCATTCATTAACCCGTTTGTTGTACCTAATAAATGTTTTAAGAAATATTCGTGCCCTTTACCAGAACTTGAAATTAAGTTCGCACGCCATACGAATAAGTTGCGCGGGAAGTTGTTTTTGTTATCTGGATCTTCAATCGCAAATTTTAGTCCTTTTTCTTTTAATCTTTGTGCAACATATTTTCCGATTTCTTCTTGCGTTGTTGCACCAGCAGCAACAGCTTCTTTATATAATTCAATCCCATTTTTCTCGAATGTCGGATACGAAGGTAGCCAGCCAAGTCGTGCCGCTAATACGTTGTAATCACCGTGATGTTGATAACGAGAGTTGCCTTCTACTGGTGATGCTAGATGTCCAACCGGTGTATCTTCATAGCGCCATTGATCTGTTACGAAATAGAAGAAAGATGTACCATTTTGTAATTTCGGTGGCCCTTGCCAATCTTTTGCCATCGCGATTGTTTGCCATCCTTCTGCTGGTCGTAATTTTTCTTGCCCAACATAATGCGCCCATCCCCCGCCGTTTACTCCTTGTGCTCCAACTAGAAGAACAAGATTTAAAACTGCGCGATAAATCGTATCAGAATTAAACCAATGGTTAATACCAGCTCCAACAATAATCATCGAGCGACCATTTGTATCAACGGCATTTTGTGCGAACTCACGAGCGATTTGAATAATTAGTTCTCGTTTCACTCCTGTCATTTTCTCTTGCCATGCAGGTGTAAACGGTACATCATCATTGAAGTCTTTCGGCTCTTGTCCGCCAAGCCCTCGGTTCACGCCGTAATTTGCTAACGTTAAGTCGTATACAGTTGTAACGAACACTTCGCCTTCTTCTGTCATAACCTTTTTCACTGGAATTGTACGTTCTAATACTTTGTTTCCATCATCAGAGAAGTACGGAATTTGTACAGTTCCAATCGATTCTTCCATTCCAAGTAAAGAAAGACGTGGGTCAATCTTTTCACCTGTTTCTTCATCTTCTAAACGCAAGTTCCATTTCTTTTCGTTATCCCAACGTGAGCCCATTGTGCCTTGAGGTGTTGCAAAATCATTCGTATTCTCGTTCCAAAGAACAGGCTTCCATTCTCCTAACTTCGTTTCGCGTCCAATATCAGAAGCGTTTAAGAAACGATCAGCAACGAATTGATCTCCTTTTTGTTTCAATGTGACAAAGAAAGGAAAATCAGTATATTGCTTCGCATACTTTGTGAAATATTCCACTTGATTATCTACGTAAAACTCTTGTAAGATCACATGCCCCATTGCCATCGCAAGTGCACCATCTGTACCTTGTTTTACACTAATCCAATCATCGGCAAACTTTGTAGATTCAGCGAAGTCAGGACTGACAGAAACGACTTTCGTTCCTTTATATCGAACCTCTGCTAAAAAGTGAGCATCTGGTGTTCTCGTCATCGGTACATTTGAACCCCATGTCATAATGTAACCAGAGTTATACCAGTCACTACTTTCTGGTACATCTGTTTGATCGCCCCAAATTTGAGGAGAAGCTGGTGGTAAATCTGCGTACCAATCATAGAAACTAAGCATTGGCCCGCCCATAAGTTGCATAAAACGACTACCAGCAGCATGACTTAACATCGACATAGCTGGAATTGGTGAAAAACCAACATTTCGGTCTGGACCGTATTTCATTACTGTGTAGAGTAATGAAGCAGAAACAAGTTGTAACACTTCATCCCAATTCGCACGAATGAATCCCCCTTTACCACGTGCCTGCTTATACTTGCGTGCTTTTTCAGGGTTTTCCATAATGCTTTTCCAAGCATCTAGTGGTGACTTGTTATTTTGTAATTCCTCTTGCCACATACTCCAAAGAACACCACGTACATACGGATATTTCACACGAAGTGGACTATAAATATACCAAGAAAAACTCGCTCCACGCGGACATCCTCGTGGTTCAAAATCAGGCATATCTGGACCTGTAGTTGGATAGTTAAGCTCCTGTCCTTCCCAAGTTACGATTCCATCTTTCACATATATATTCCAGCTACATGAACCAGTACAGTTCACACCATGTGTAGAACGAATTACTTTATCATGCTGCCAACGCTTTCTGTACACATTCTCCCATTCACGATCTTCATATGTTTCTTGAGTATGATTATCGTTATAACGATCTATTGGTGAAAAATATTTTAAACGTCTCATTAGTGCTGAAGGTTTCTTCTTCATACTGTTCACTCCTTTAATACGTCTCTCTTACATACCCTTACTATAAGAGAGGTTGTAAAATACAGATGTGACATTTCGCACAGTTCAAGAGATTGTCAAAAATTCAGTAGAAAATAAGTTTGTGAGAAAATCTTTTATTCCGTTTTGAAGGGTTATGATTAATCGTGATTATTAGGAGAATGGTATTTTGAGGTATCGACTATTTTGCAAAAGAAAAACGCAGGAGAAATTCCTACGTTTTTCTTTATAAATATATAAAAAAGAGTTTTGATATTATTTCAAAACTGCCATAAGAAAGAGTTTAGAAATTGTATATAAGGAATTTTTTCTTTAACAATACTATTTTATATCCAGACATATTTTACATAAAACTACAAATCATTATTTACTGTATTGCCCTTAGTTACGGAAACAATTATACTAGATGTAATCGAAATAAATATTCTGAATATTCTTAGAATTAATGACAAAATTTTTACTACCTGCAAATATAATTATAAATTTGTCCACTAAATAGATTAGAAAACGATAATAAAATTAGGAGGATTACGATGCCCCAGCTTGATTCATTACATCCCACTGTAGAAAAAATAATCAATAATATTGAAAAAATAATGGTCGGAAAACGAAAAGAAACAATCTTAGCTTTGACAGCTCTCTTAGCTGAAGGTCATGTGCTATTAGAAGATGTTCCTGGTGTCGGCAAAACAATGCTAGTACGTGCTCTTTCTAAATCCATTGATGCGGATTACAAGCGAATTCAATTTACACCTGATTTACTGCCATCAGATGTAACAGGAGTTTCTATTTATAATCCGAAAGAGCTCCAATTTGAGTTCAAGCCTGGACCAATTATGGGGAATTTTGTACTTGCTGATGAAATTAATCGTACATCTCCTAAGACACAATCTGCTTTACTTGAATGTATGGAAGAAGGCAATATTACAATAGATGGCATTACAAGGCCTTTACCAAAGCCGTTCTTTGTCATGGCTACACAAAATCCGGTCGAATATGAAGGAACATATTCTCTACCAGAAGCTCAGCTCGATCGTTTCTTATTGAAACTAAAAATGGGATATCCTACACCAGAAGAAGAATTTGAAATTTTAAACCGGATGGAAAAAACAAATCCACTCTCTCAATTACAGGCCATTACTACAATAGAAGAATTACTTTATTTACAACAAAGCGTACGGGTAGTAAGTATGGACAAAGCAATTAAGCATTACATTGTAAAGCTTGTTAATCAGACTCGTACGTATAGCTCTATACAGCTAGGAGCAAGTCCACGTGGCTCAATTGCTTTAATGAAAGCTTCACAAGCTTATGCATTTATCCATGGCAGAAATTATGTTATTCCAGACGATGTTAAATTTTTAGCTCCTTACGTTTTAGCGCATAGGCTCATTCTAAAAATGGAAGCAAAATTTGAAGGGATAACAGGAGAACAAGTTATCGCAAAAATCGTTGCACGAACTACCGTGCCGACTCAAAGGACGATGAACCCTTGATGAAACAAATGCTGCGAGCGCTATATCACGTTATGAAGTTATTGCTACTCCCTTTATGCCTAGTCTTAACATTTGTGTACGCTATGTTTCAAGGAGGGTTTGTAAGTTGGTTTTTATTTTACAGCACAATTCCCATTGCTCTTTATTCACTACTACTCCCCTTCTACGCTTTACGGGACGCTGAAGTAAAACGAACAACAAACCAAAATGGATATGTAGTAGGAGAACAATTTGTAAGCACGATTACAATAAAAAGAAAATTTCCTTTTCCCTTACTTTATTTAGTTATAGAAGATGAACTACCACCACAATTTATAAGTTGTAAACAAACAAAGATGAATAAGGTAGTACTCTTCCCAGGATTGAAACGAAATATTTCGTTTCAATATGTTATTGACACAATCCCTAGAGGCGAGCACACTTTTTCAAGCGTTCGTGTCAAAACTGGCGATTTATTCGGCATGATGGAGAAAGAAGTAACTTTTTCAGTTCCAGATACATTTTTAGTCTATCCCCAGTATGTAGATATAGCGTATCGACAATTGGAAAATCATTTCGAACAAGGAGCGCTTTCAGCAAATATAAATTCTGCAAAAGACTCTACAATCTCTGTCGGTGTCAGAGACTATAAACCTGGAGATCGCTTTTCATGGATTGATTGGAAAGCAACTGCACGAACAAACAATATTATGACAAAAGAGTTTGAACAACAGCGCAGCCATAATATCATGATATTCATAGACAGAACCGAGTCTCCTCTATTCGAATCAGTCGTCACATTTACTGCCTCTATCGTAAGGGCTGTCTTGAAACAAAATTCACCAGCATCATTCGTGTCTATCGGAAAAGAACAAACTATTTTCCCTTTAGATAATGGAGATACGCAGTTACAACAAATCCTTTGTCATTTAGCAAAAGTACAAGCAGACAGTGTATTCCCGCTCTCCCAGAGTGTAGAAATAGAACTAAGAAAAATTTATGAGCCCGTCACGGTTATACTCGTGACAAGTAATCTTTCTCCCGATATTCAAAAGGCGGCTGATTGTGCTGCTATAAGAAATAGAAAATGTATGATTTTTGTCGTGAAAGAAAAAGCGAATCAACTTTCACACCGAGAACTCAGTATATTAGAAACTCTAAAAAAACGACAAATATTTGTAAACACGGTTTATGAAAACCGGTATACAAACGTGTTTTTTGAGGTGAGCAAATGATAACATTACAAGCAAAATACAAGTGGGATACGAACAAATTCTTCATGCATGCATGTGTATTTCTTCTTTTACTAGAATGGATAAGACCTCTTATAGGTATTACAAATGTAGGTAGATTAGATATTTTCGTAACATTTATAGGAATTTGCTTCGCTCTCTCTTTTTTTCAAACGAGGTGGCAGATTCCAATAAAAATTGTCACAGTCCTATTTATCATTCATTCCCTATATTATAAAAATGCTTTTATAAATCCATCTTGGCTAACAACACTCTTTTCTGATATGTCTCGAAATTCCTCCCTATTTTTCCAAGGGAATTTACTAGATATTTCTCCAGTTTTTCCGACGGTTTTATTTTTTCTCTCATTTTGGTTTTTGAGTTCTTTCACTTCATTTTGGATTATTCATAAAAAACGTGGGTTTTTATTTCTTGTATTGACTATTATTTATATCGCAACTTTTCATAACTTACATTTATACAATGCAAACTACGCTATTATTCGTACTGTTGTCATCGGCTTTTTTATGCTTAGTCTTCTTCAAGTAGAACGAATAAAAGAGCGCGAACACTTACAAAATTATGCTAGGGAAATCTCAAAATTACTTAGACCACTTACAATATTTATTGTATTATTAGCAACCATCGCATACTTTGCTCCAAAATTTGGCCCTCAATGGCCAAACCCAATGGATTTTTTAAAATTCAACACATCTGAAGCAAGTAAAGAACAAAAAGTTTCTACAATTGGGTATGGTTTAGATGACTCGCGATTAGGTGGTCCTTTTAAGGCGGATCCTACAATTGTTTTCACAGCACGGACGCAAAACAAACAATATTGGCGAGTAGAAACAAAAGATTTTTATACAGGAAAAGGCTGGGAAATTTCTGAAAATCCGAAAAAGGTTTCTTTTAAAAATAAAAACGACGTCGTAAGCTGGTACGAACAAAATACAAAAACGGAAACGACTGAGGCAACAATTACCATGCTAAAAAGTTATCCTCACCTTACCTATCCAGCAGGATTAGTATCAGTTGAGGCTTCTTCTGATGTATCATACAGTGTTAACTCGTTTTCAGAAAAAATTTATACAATGAATGGAGACTCTTCTACTACTTTACATTCGTATAAAGTAACATATGAGATCCCTGAGTTTTCCATAGAAAACTTGAAAGCTGTAAAAACAAATGAAGGTCAAGAAACAAATCCTTATTTTATGACAAAGTACACACAACTTCCCGAGTCATTACCACAGCGCGTAAAAGACTTGGCTGCCAATCTTACAAATGATAAAGACAACCGATATGATAAAGTATTAGCTATTGAAAATTACTTCACAGACAACTCTTTTACATACGAATCAACGAATGTCTTATTTCCTGCCAAAAGCCAAGATTATGTAGATCAATTCCTTTTCGATACAAAAAGCGGCTACTGTAATAATTTTTCGACGTCTATGATTGTACTACTTCGTTCTGCCGGGATTCCTGCTCGCTGGGTAAAAGGCTATACAGAAGGAACTCTTGACAATACACTTGCCTCTGCAGAAGGTGCGGATGTTTATACAATCACGAACGATAACGCACACTCTTGGGTCGAAGTATATTTCCCAGGATACGGATGGATTCCATTCGAACCAACAAAAGGATTTACCAATCCCTATAATTTTATAAATAATACGCCTGCTCCTATTTCACAAAATAGCGAAGCAAATAATTCTAATAACGAGCAAATACACCAACGAAATAATGAAGCAAAACTTAAAAGTTTAATAGAACATACAGAAGAAGCTTCTACTAAAAAGGTCACAAATTCTAAAACTAGTTTTTCTTGGTGGTACGTATTCCTCTCTACGATACTAATTAGTATTATGGGATACATTCTCTTTATCACTAGAATGAAATGGATGACATTTCTTATTATTCATTTCTATAGATACCGAAAAGATGATGCTGTTTATCAAAAAGCTTACGGTGCACTTTTAAAACAATTTGCGAGAATTGGCATACCACGGGGTGAAAGTCAAACATTCCGAGAATACGCTCTCCATATCGATACACTTTACAAATCGGCCGATATGCAACAACTTACTGCCAGTTATGAGAACGCTATATATCAACAGGGGCAGGCTGCAGCAGAATGGAAGACATCCGTACACTTATGGGAAGTGCTTATGAAAAAAGCAGGTTCTCTACCTAAATCAGATGGCTTTGATACAGTTATTTAATCTTGAAAATGTGAGTTTAAAGAAAACGTCTCAAAGAACTACATTGTTCTTTGAGACGTTTTTTAATAAAGTGAAACTCCTAATTATTCTCCAAGTACCTTCTCAATCTCAACCTCTAAATCTACCGGCTTCGTCTGCGGCGCAAAACGCCCTACTACTTTCCCGTCTTTTCCGATTAAAAACTTCGTAAAATTCCATTTCACTGCTTTCATACCGAGTAAACCTGGTGCTTGTTCTGTCATGTATGTATATAAAGGATGAGCCTTATCACCTTTCACATCAACCTTTGCAAACATTGGGAAGTTTACACCGTAGTTTAATTCACAAAAACTAGTAATGTCCGCTTCTGTACCTGGTTCTTGTCCCCCGAATTGGTTACAAGGAAACCCGAGTATTTCGAGTCCTTGGTCTTTATATTTATCATACACCTCTTGTAATCCTTTATATTGCGGTGTGAAACCACATTTACTAGCTACATTTACAATAAGAAGTGCTTTTCCTTCGTAATCTTTTAACGATTTTTCTTCACCTGTAATTGTTTTAGCTGAAAAATCATAAACTGTCATTGTCTTTGCCCCTCTCTTCACTATCATTCTATGTTTATACTATACTACATTCGTGAATATACAGCTCTTATTACGTACTTATACGCTATAATGATAGCGCTTTATTTCCGTTCGAAAATTCGGCACAAACTACTAGACTTTTATGATGGAAAGTTTTACAATCGAAATGTGAACAAAATGTGACAGTTTATATTCCATTATAAAAGAAAAGGATGGTGTTCATTATGAAAACTGCACAACATGAAACGATTTCAAATCGCGAGTTTTATTTCGTACTATATATGATGTTATTGTATGTTACTGGCTGGGTAATCGATGTAAATGGTTTATTCTTAAGCTCCTACTTTAATTTAGCAGGAGAAATTATGCTTCCATTAGTTGGTGGGATTGTTGGACTGTTCATTATGTCTATTAATAAACAACAAACGAAATAATAGTATTACAAAAGGCAGAAGACGAGCTTTCGTTTTCTGCCTTTTTTCTATTTTAGCGTATAATAGAAACATGTAATATATAAGGAGTGGTAAATATGAAAAAAGTAGAGCAATTATCTTCTCACCTATATCTTATTGATGATTTCGATTTACAGCATAATGAACGAACAGGTACGTACGTTTTATTAGGTGACGATATTACTTTAATTGAAACTTGTGCAGCCCCTTCTCTTCCGTATATTTTAGACGGCTTACAACAATTACATATTGATTTAAACGAAGTTAAAAACATTATCGTTACACATGTTCATTTAGATCACGCCGGTGCTGCTGGTTTAATGATGGAAAAATGCCCAAATGCTACGTTATATGTGCATTCTCGTGGTGCTCGTCATATGATTGATCCAACAAAACTTATTTTAGGTGCAAAAGCTGTGTACAAAGAAGATTTCGATAAACTCTTTGATCCAATTCTTCCAATTGAAGAAGAACGTGTTCATATTGTACAACATGGTGATACGTTAAAAATTGCAGAAGACCGCATCCTTACATTTTATGATACACCAGGGCATGCGAAGCACCATATTAGCATTCACGATTCATTAACAAACGGGATTTTTACTGGCGATACAATTGGAATTTATTATAGAGAACTCGCAGACGTTGATGTAGAGTTATATCTACCATCAACGTCCCCTTCACAATTCCAACCAGATGCGATGATTGCTTCTAAAAATCACATTCAAAGCATGAATGTAGATACTATTTATTTCGGTCATTACGGCGCATCCTCTCATGTTACAGAAATATATAATCAACTGGAACATTGGCTACCTATTTTCGTTCATACTGGTAAGGAAGTCTTTGAACAGTATAATGATTTCGATGAAGCGACTAAAGCTTTACAAACTTTATTAATGGATAAAATCTCTTCTCATCTTACAAAGTTAAACGTTCCAGCAGATCATTCCGTTTATAACATTTTACATCTAGATATAGAAATTAGTGCGATGGGCATTATTGATTATTTCACGAAGCAAGAAAAAGCAAACTCCACTATTAACTAACAGTAAAAGAAGAGATATACAACAGTAGTTATTGTATATCTCTTCTTTTTTTGAATATATTTTGAGTAAAGGATGGTGGAATATAATGCAAAGAGTAATGCTATACCTCTGCTTCACATTATTTATCGTCTTATTATTATTTGTTGGAGTGAAGATTCAATTTTATTTAGATACAGACGCGCAAGTGAACTTTAACGTTTATCCAAGATTATTCTACTTTACACTCTTTCCTCTTTTGGTCGGCATTTTATTACGATTCCTTCAATCCATTAATCACGAAACAAGTAAACAAAACTGGCGTTTTCAACCGGATAAGTTTATCGCTATTACAGTGCCTACAATATTAATTTCCTTTTCTCCAGCACTACTTTTCTCACCACTTGGCGAATACCTACCTTATTTAGCTAATGTTATTCTTATAAATACAACTTTTGTTACGATAATTAGTTTAATAGCTGGTTATTCACTATTAGATTGTTTTATACAAAAGGACAATGCAACGATGAAAAAATATAATTGAATGCTCTATTTAATCGTGCAAGTCAAGGATTGTACCTCCTTGGCTTGTTTTTAGAATAATTATATTCCTGTATAATACAGTTATCGAATAAAATTCGGAGGAATGATACAATGTTTTTTCAATTTTTTCTACTAGCAATCATTATGTCTTTTATTAGTGGTCGACTAATTGGTACAAAACTAAATCTTTTCAAACAAGCAAGTGCAGCAACTTTAGGTGTTTCACTTACGTCAGCTCTGTATTGGTTTTTATATTTACGCTATCAAGATGAATCGGTTGTCGGTGTTGATAGATATTTTTGGCTAGGAAGCTCATTAATTGTATCCATGCTTTGTTACCTAGTTTTTGAATTATTTGATCCTATTAGACGAGGCGAAATGGATGACGTAGTAACGGAAAGCCGAAATCCTATTTCAAAATTCTTCGCAAAGGTTGGTAGACAAAAAAGATATATGCGTGTCTCTTCTATTGCAATAAAACACGGAATGGGTAAATATTTAGCTTTAAAGCGCTCGCCAGAAGCAGATCGTAAGCTCGCCACTTCACTTCGAAATACACTAGAAGAATGCGGCGGTGTATTTATTAAATTCGGACAAGTTTTATCAACTCGCTCTGATTTATTACCACCTGCTTTTATTCACGAGTTATCAAACCTTCAGGAAAATGTAACGCGTTTATCACAAAAACAAGTTGAAGAAATATTAAAAAAGGAACTACATATACCAAAAGATGAAATTTTCAGCTCCTTTGAAATGGAACCGTTAGCTGCCGCCTCTATTGGCCAAGTACATAAAGCGAAGTTGAAAGAAAACGACCAGGATGTCGTCGTTAAACTACTACGTCCTAATATTTCTGAGACAATTAAACGTGACTTAGATATTTTAATTCATTTTTCTTTATGGATTTCCAACAAATCAACTTGGGCTAAAAATATCGGATTTCTTGATTTAGCACATGGCTTCTCCATCGCAATGAAAGAAGAAATTGATTTCAAAATTGAGGCTCGTAACTTCGAACAAGTGTCTGATTCACTAAAAAATAGCGAAACGAAAGTAAAAATACCGAAAGTATATAAAGAATACAGTAATTCAAAAATACTTGTGCTTGAATTTTTAGATGGAGTAAGTGTTAAAAGTGGGTCAGCATTATTAAATGAATTACAAATTGATACGAAAAAAGTACAACGACAACTCTTTGATTGTATTTTAGAGCAAATTTTCTTTAAAGGTATTTTCCATGCAGACCCTCATCCAGGTAATGTGTATATTCTTCGTGATGGCACACCTGCATTACTTGATTTCGGTTCCGTCGGGCGATTAGGAACACTACAACAAGATGCATTCAAGCGACTACTTATCGGCTTTGAGCGCAAAAATTCTTATGTCTTGCTTGATGGACTGCTTCAATTAGTTGAAAAGAAGCCAAATGTTGATAAAGAGGCATTAGAACAATCTATCAGTCAATTATTAATCCAAAGTACGTATGGTTCTACAAATGGTTCTGAAGAATTCATTCAGGGGCTATTTCAAATAATCGCTGAGTTTGAATTAGCATTTTATCCAATGGTTGCAGGGGCTTTCCGTTCTCTAATTACGCTAGAAGGAACGATGCTGCAACTAAATCCCGAATTCAATTTAATGGACGAAGCGAAACGCTTTGCGAAAGATCATGCAGCTAGTTTCATGTCAGTTAACAATTATTCTAGTTTAAAAGAAGCTGCAACAAACGAATTACTCGCTATGTTACCTGCCATGCGACGCATTCCTAGAAAACTAGATGATTTAAGTTCAAAACTAGAAAACGGAGAACTATCCGTTAAGGTTGGCTTTTTCTCTGACGAAACAAATGCATCGTTTATTACTACATTTATCTCACAATTCCTCATTGCATTTATTGGAACTGCATTTGGTGGGATTTCGGTAGGCGTATTGCATTTAGCAAACAGTGCGACAGAGCCAAATGATCAATTTTTAAGTGTCGTTGGTTACGGTGGTTTATTTATAAGTGCGATATTACTTGTAAGAGTCGCTATTCATGCGGTAAGGAAATTTAAGTAATAATAAAATGAGTATACAATCACGTAGATTGTATACTCATTTTTTATTGTTTACATATTCAATATGTAATAGTTAAACGAAAGAAAGCTTTGAGCTTTTTTACTTATCTCACCTTTTCATCTACATACTCCATAAACTGCTCCGCTTTAATAAATCTTTCTTTGTACGCCTCAGGTACTTCTTCTACTGTTATCCCGCCACTCGATTTCGTTTTTACTAACACAGTTTGATATGACATTAATGCCTCCATATATTGTTCATACTCTTCAGGAGTTAGTACTTCTTTACTAGATTTATGGCCATTTAATTTATCAAAATACGGATGAAGCTCCATTACTACCTTTTTCAATTCCTCTTTTTTAGCTGGTGATAATTGATCGTAATCTATATTACCGTTCGAATCTCCGTACGCAAGCTTTGCACTAGTTAATTTTTTCATTTCTTTTGTAAACTCTTCATATTCCTTCGTACCCATTTCATCTTTCGCTTCTGATAATTTTGCATTAAAACGCATATACGTTTCTAATGTCATTGCTCCGGCATGTTTTTTTAAATTCTCAAAAGATCCGTATATACCATCCGCCATAATAGATTGATACGCAAAACCAGTCGTCGGTATTAAAAGAGCTGCTGCAAGCACTCCTGCAATAAGATGTTTCTTTCTCTTACGCCCTCCTTGATTCATTTTAATTTGAACGATTACTTTTTCTTTTAACTCCGGCGGGGCAACAATCCCCTTCGCTTCTTCTCGTATAGATTCTCTAACTCTACAATCTAAACTCATTTCACATTCCCTACCTCTCCTAAAAAGATTTCTTCTACTTGCTCTTTTTGACGTAGTTTCTTTAATGCCGAATGAATTCTAGATTTCACAGTACCAATTGGAATATGTAATATTTGTGCTACTTCTTCTTGTGAATAATCGTGTAAGTATCTTAAGATAATAACTTGTTTCAATTTATACGGTAATTTATGAATGAGTTCAATTAGTTTTTTGTTTGATATTTTACTTACAACATCGTTAGAAAAATCAATTTGTACTGGTTTTCTTTGCTCTTCTGCTTTTTTTATAATGCGTAGTCGCATCCACCTCTTTCTTCTATAAGAGTGAATTTGTTTAATCGCAAGTCCAATTAGCCAAGGACGAAATGGCTTCTCACTATCATACTTACGAAGCGATTCATATAGTTGTATGTATATTTCTTGAACGACATCATCTACATCTGTTTTATCTTCAATTAAAAAATGTGCTGTTTTATATACTTCTTGAATCGTTTTATCATACAATTCGCTATACGCTTCTTTATTGCCTGATAAAGTTAATTGAATTAAATGTGCGTAATCTATTTCACCCTTCATATTCCAGCCCTCCTTTGTCTTACACTATATATTGGCAGGTAATTCATATTTCGTTCGATTTTTTAAAAGTTTTTTTATATAAATTAATATTATGATTCATTGAGTTCATAAGCTTCACTTATAAAGTCGCATAACTATTATATAATTTCCCAATTTCTAATGAACATTTAAAATGTTTTATATAGTCAAATTTAGGAGGACATATAATGAAAGCTATCGTTGTAACGTCGTTCGGTGGTCCTGAAGTGATGAAATATACAGATGTGGATATACCCGCTATTTCAGAAGATCAAGTTTTAATTCGTGTTGTTGCTACTAGTGTGAATTTCGCCGATATTAAATCCCGTTATGGTAAAAAAGGAAATAAAGCACTACCTTTTATACCAGGGATAGATGCCGCTGGTATTGTAGAACGTGTCGGTTCTCAAGTGAAAAATATTCATCCTGGACAACGTGTCATTGCTTTTCCTCAAAATGGATCTTACGCAGAATACGTTGTCGCAAACGAAAACCTTACTTTCGTTTTACCTGATGAAGTCGATTTTCAAACTGCAGCTGCTTGTCCGATTGTATCTTTTACAAGCTATAATTTACTCGCAAATGTTGCAAGGCTTCAACAAGGCGAGTCTGTACTCATTCATGCTGCGGCTGGCGGAATTGGTACAACAGCTATTCAACTTGCAAAACGATTAGGGGCTGGAACCGTTATTGGTACTGTCGGAAGTGAAGTAAAAAGAAAAATAGCTTTAAATGCTGGAGCTGATTATGTTATTTGTCACCAAGATGAGGATTTTGTAAAGAAAGTCAACGAACTGACAAACGGTGAAGGGGTTGATGTAATTTTAGACTCTATTTCTGGAACGGTTTCAGAAAAAAGTTTAAATTGTCTCGCTTATTATGGTCGCCTCATTCATTTCGGTAATGCTAGCGGTGAAATTGGTAATTTCCAAACGAAAGATTTACACGCAAGTTGTCGCTCTATACTCGGTTTTAGCTTTGGCACTACACGAAAAAAACGTCCTGAACTACTCCAAGAAACTGCAAATGAAGTTTTCCGTTATTTACGTGATGGCAGTCTAAAAGTAAAAGCAACGAAATCTTTTCCGCTTCAAGATGCAGGGAAAGCACATGAATGGGTCGAAAGTAGAAAAAGTACAGGGAAAGTAATACTAACTGTTCAGTCCTCTTCCTGAAATGAATACTTGAAACCGAGGTGTCATTCATGGGATCACGAATTATGCATGCTATTATCGCTATCAAGATTGCCGAAAAACTATATATCCAAGATAAAACTTCTTTCATACTTGGAGGTGTAGCCCCTGATGCGGTTCATTCAGCAGAAGAAAAAGGAACTTCACACTTTTACGCTGGTACAACGAAAAACTATACGAGAAGGATAGATTTCAATTCTTTTTTTCAAAAATATAAAGCTCATATGGATTCCCCTTTTCTCTTAGGCTATTACACCCATCTCATTGCCGATGACAATTGGCTAAGCGGCTTTTTTCTACCTTGGCTAAAAAATAGAATCGAAAATGACGAAACGATCGCACCCCTGTACTATAACGATTTTAAATTATTAAATGCAAAGTTGCTTCATCATTACGATACAGAACAGCAACTCTTCTCTCTTCTCAACCAAGAGGCTCACATCATGGATATTGAAGAAGTTTCTAAAGAAAACGTTTTTTCTTTTCGAAAGTATCTTTTTGAAGATATGTTGTATCCGGAGCAAAATTTGCATGAAGACTTACAAGTGTTTACGTTTGACCAAATCGTTGGTTATATTGAGACAGCCATTGAAAAAGGCGTATTTTATATTAATCAATTCTCTAATGAAAAATCCACTTCAAACATGTAATCCCCCTCAATATATTTGAGGGGGATTTTCACATAGTAATATTACTATTTGTTCTTTTCCATAACCGCAAAATAATTCCCTTCGCTATCAGCAAAGTTAAATACTTTACCAGAAGGCATAGTTACCATTTCTCCAACAGTAACATTTTTATTTTTTAAATCTGCATATAATTGATCCAGATTTTCTGAGAAGAACATTAAGGACGGTGTACCAAGATTTAATTCTGGGCTCATTTTCGAAATAACTTCTTTATTATGTAGTATAATGCTCGTTTCAGCACCATTAGTCGGAGCGATTTCAATCCATCTCATTCCTTGCTTGTTATCTTCCTCTGCTACTACATGAAACCCTACCTTTTCCGTCCAAAAATTTACTGCCTCATCTTGATTATTTACATACAGCATAATTTGTCCAACTTTATGGATCATTTCATTTCCCCCTAATGTTTTTTTATATTCTATGTAGGTTTCCACAGGTGCTATCGTTATTCCTTTTGAGTTGGTATGTACTTCTTTGCAAAATTTATCGACTGACTCATCCCATCCAGTTCGTCAAAATAATCATTTCTTTCAATCATGTTATATCCGTCGAATCCAATTTCATCTAATACTTTGAAAAATATATCGAAATCCACTTCACCATTTCCTACTGCTACTTCTATATACTTACTTGAACGATCGCTTTTCACTTCTTTACAATCTTTAATATGAGTTTGTACTATATAATCTTTTAATAGTAATAAACTTTCTTCCGGATTTTCATTTACATCACTTATTAAATTTGCTGGGTCAAAGTTAACAGCTAGTCCTTTCGAGTTTACAGTTTCTAAAAATTGTTTTAATACTATTGTTTTTTCAGATCCCGTCTCAATAGCAAAGACTCCCCCAAGTTTGAATGCTAATTCCCCTATCTCATAACAAACCCGTATCATTTTATCATAGTACTCACTTTTTTCATCATCTGGAACTTTCCCAATATGAGCTGTTATTATCTTTGCTCCCAGCTCCAAACCTCTGTCAGTAATATATTTAATCTGATCTATTGCACTGTCAACTTCTGTTCCTGTAATTCCATTTTCTCCAAAACTAATTGCTAATGATGGAATCTTTATTCCATTAAAAGATAAGCTTTTCTTTAAAGCAGTCCATTCTACCACTGGAATATTAGCTAAGTTGAAGTTTTTATTCATAGCATATAATTGAATATATTCTAAATCCCATTCCCTTGCTTTTTGTATTCCTTCGTTTACTTCAATATGTTTCGTATTCAAAAACATTCCTAATTTCCTATCCATATATGTACCTTCTTTTTATTATTTCGCATCAATTTAATATTCGACTTTTTTTATATTACTTCCTTTTACATATGTTGATTTAAAAAATGATGATAGATACATTTTAATAACCATTAATAAACCTCCTTGTATTATTCAATTGCAAATAAAAAAAGACGTAACTACAAATAGTTACGCCTTCCCCATTATTTATCTAGGCTTTTTCTTCCCAGTAAATGCTGGTTTCTTTTTCTTTGGTGCTTTCGGTTTCGTTTCTACGAATGATCCGTTGAACATTTCTTGCTTCGTAAATACGATGCCTAGTTTTTTCGCAAATTGCAGTAATTTACGTTCTTCTTGTTCTGTTACAAGAGAAACTACTGTTCCTTCTTTACCCATACGTCCAGTACGTCCTGAGCGGTGAATGTATTGGTCTACTGTGTCTGGTAACTCTAAGTGAATTACATGTGTTAAATCATCAATATCGATACCGCGTGCTGCAATATCAGTAGCAAGGAGAATCTCTAGTTTCCCACCACGGAATGCACGCATCGTCGCTTCACGCTCTTGCTTACTTGCTTCTGCATGAAGAGCTGCTGCTTTCATTTTACGGAATTGCAATTTCTGAGTAATTTCATCTAAACGGAATGGGTCATTTAAGAAAGCAACTGCTTTTACATCGCCCATATGCATAATTCTTCTTACGTAATCATTTTTTTCGCGTCGCTCACAAATGATATACGTATGTTCAACTAAGCTTTTTGACTCTGCACGTGTTATACGCACTAATTGTGGTTCAACTGCTAAATCGCGTGCAGCATCTTCTGCCGCTTTTGTAATTGTCGCCGAGAAGAATACTAATTGACGATCTCGCATTGTAGATTTAATTACATCTTGTACTGCGCCCATCATCTTTTGTTTTACAATTTGATCAAACTCATCAAATACAATCGTTTTTACTTCATGCATCTTTAACTTTTTCATTCGAATTAATTCTAAAATACGTCCTGGTGAACCGACAATTACTCTCGGGTGTTTCTTTAATTTTTCAACTTGGCGCTTAATATCTGCACCACCAATTAAAGATGCCCCTGAAATTTCAGTTCCTGCTGTAAACTTTTGAACCTCTTCATGAATTTGCATGACAAGTTCACGTGTTGGTGCTAAAACAACAACTTGTGGCTGTTTTACTTCAGGATTAATTTTATGTAAAAGGGGTAATAAGTACGCTAATGTTTTTCCTGTTCCAGTTGGAGATTCAGCTATAACGTCTTGTCCTTCTAAAATAGTTGGAATCGCTTGTTTTTGAATTTCAGTTAATTCTTTAAAACCAGCCTTCTCCCAAGCTTCTTGTAAAAATGGTTGCATATCTTTTATCATTTGTTTTTCTCCTTTATCTCTATTTTTGAAGAAAATGCTGTATTGTTCGCACCGTTTCTATCATGTGTGAAATAACAGCTATTAAATCATCAACATGGTCTTCTGTAATCGCTTTTTGAAATAGAACCTCTACCTTATTATGATATGAAATCGCTTGCTTATTATATTCGTATGAAACTTTCTGCATAATCATTCTTTCTTTTCCCCATATAGAACGCATTAAAGTTTCAATTTCTTCGCATCCTACTTCTGGTTGTTCTAACGGGAATGAAAATGCTAGCTTCATTTCACAACCTGGTGTAAACTGAGGCACTTCTAGTATTTCACCAGACAAGTTCTTTGCATCCACAGATAATGAAAATGTTGCTTCTACTAATGGTTCAAACGGTTCTGTTAATTGAAATGAGATATGATATATACGACTTAATGAAGCAAGGTCCATCATATCTTTTCGATCTGTTACAAGAATATCTCCATGTAGATCAAAATCATACACAGCACCTTCTACGATTACTTTTAAATTGTCAAAAGCAGTTGGATCAAACATAATTTCCTCCAAAAAACAGGCGCCTTTCGATGGAAAGGCGCCACTTGATGTATATATAGTTTACAGATAAACGAGATGAATTACAACCTTTTAGAATAAACCTACTGCTTTTCCATCTTCATTTACATCCATTTGAAGTGCTGCTGGTTGTTTTGGAAGACCTGGCATTGTTAACATTGTACCTGTTAACGCAACGATAAAGCCTGCACCGATAGATGGTTTTAACTCACGAATTGTAACGATAAAGTCAGATGGACGACCTAATTTTGTTGCATCGTCAGAAAGAGAGTATTGAGTTTTCGCCATACAAACTGGTAGGTTACTCCAACCTTCTCCTTCATATTGAGCTAATTGCTTACGTGCTTTCGGAGCAAATTCAATATCTTTTGCGCCATATACTTTTTGAGCAATTGTACGAATTTTTTCTTCTAAGGGTAATTCTAATTCATAAAGTGGTGCGTAGTTGTTTTCACCTTTTTCGATTTCTTTTAGTACTTTTTCAGCAAGATCAACTCCGCCTTGGCCACCTTTCTCCCAAACTTCTGTTAAGGATACTGCATAGCCACGCTCATTACACCACTCTTGTAAGTATGTAACTTCTGCATCTGTATCTGTAATGAATTTATTAATTGCAATTACGAAAGGCACACCGAAGCTTTGAATTGTTTCAACATGCTTCTGTAAGTTTTCCATACCTTTTGCTAATGCATCTACATTTTCTTCTTTTAATTGATCTTTTGCAACGCCGCCATGCATTTTAAGCGCACGAATAGTCGCAACAATAACAACTGCTTCTGGTTTAATACCAGCTGCACGGGCTTTAATATCTAAAAACTTTTCAGCGCCTAAATCAGCACCGAATCCAGCTTCTGTAATAACATAATCACCTAATTTTGCTGCCATTGTCGTAGCGATAACACTGTTACAACCGTGAGCAATATTCGCAAATGGTCCACCATGAATAATAGCTGGTGTATTTTCTAACGTTTGTACTAAGTTTGGCTTTAATGCGTCTTTTAATAATAGCGTTAACGCACCTTCTACACCTAAATCTTTAACCGTCACAGGTTGATTTGCAAAGTTATAAGCAACTACGATGCGAGATAGACGTGCTTTTAAGTCTTGAATATCTGTTGCAAGGCAGAACACGGCCATAATTTCAGATGCTACTGTAATGTCAAAACCGTCTTCACGTGGTACACCTTGTACAGGTCCACCAAGACCAATTACTACATTACGAAGGGCACGATCATTTAAGTCAACACAGCGTTTCCAAACGATTTTACGCGTATCAATTCCAAGTGTGTTTCCTTGTTGGATATGATTATCAATAAACGCTGCTAATGCGTTATTGGCAGTTGTGATCGCATGGATATCTCCAGTAAAGTGAAGGTTAATGTCTTCCATTGGTACGACTTGTGAAAAACCGCCACCTGCTGCTCCACCTTTTAATCCCATCGTTGGTCCAAGAGATGGTTCACGAAGTGCAATTACTGTTTTCTTACCAATTTTATTAAAAGCTTGACCTAAACCAACTGTTACTGTTGATTTACCTTCTCCAGCTGGAGTTGGGTTAATCGCTGTTACTAAAACAACTTTACCGTCTTTCTCATCTTGTAAGCGCTTAAAAATATCAAGAGATAACTTACCTTTATAATGCCCGTATGGCTCTAATTCATCTTCTAAAATATTTAAATCAGCTGCAATTTCTTGAATCTTCTTCATACTCGCTTCTTGTGCGATTTCAATATCGGATTTCACTGTTGTAGTAGTTGTCATATACCCTAGTCCCCCTTTAATTGGTTCTGATGATATTGTATCAGTTTTTTGTATTTTCTGCACTTATTTACCTCCTAAAAATTCTTTCATTTCTTTATACGTTTTTTAACATAAATACCCATAAGAATGTTAACGATTGTTGTAACTCTGTAGGTAGTTGACCTAGCATCTTCTCATTTACTCCGCGCTTATATACGCCGATGCCATCTACAACTTTAAAACCTTGTTCTTTCGCTAACTGTTCAAATTCCCAAGGCATCATTGTATTACAAACAACGTCTTTTCCGTACAAGCGGGGATAACTATTCTCTCGTGGCTTTGCTGTCGGTCCTAAAATTGCAATACATGCATATCCATTTTTCTTTAACACACGCTTTATTTCATTTAACGCTCGTAATGGCTCTTCCGTCCATTCTAAAGAATTAATTGCCATAATTGATTCAAATTGCTCATTTTCAAATGGTAATGCAGAAAGATCTCCTTTTATAAAAGATAAATTCGGTCCTTCTCCGCGCTCCTTACCTTTTTGAATCATCACTTCCGATAAATCTACTCCCACTGCTTTATAGCCTGCGCGACTTAATTTATATGTACCGTAGCCATCACCACAACCAACATCGAGCACTTGTGCTTCTTTCTTCACGTATTGTTCAAAAAATGGAATAATTGTACTTCTGCTCCCGCTGTCCCACATCTCTTGACTATTTTGATTCCAAAACTCTGCACTACTATCCCATTTCTTCTCCGCTGACTCGTGCCAATTAAATTTCGTCATACATTCCCCTACCTTCACGTATTATCATTCATTTCATTCTACATCATTTTCCAAAATTCCTGTTTTATCCCGCTTGCAGTAAGATACCTACCTCAAAATTCAATGGATGCGGACCAGTTAATGGGAGAGAACTGCTCATAAAAATCCAATTGTTGCTGGCTGATAATCAGTCCTAGTGGAAAAAATCCCACACTTTATCTTCACTAGGAGATGGATATGTTAACGATGGAATGCGTATTCTCCAATTTTTGCTTTACTTGGGTTTAACTCATACTCATGCTCTTCTCATTTTGAAAGATACTATAGATACACCCAATTGAAAGAGAGGGATGTACATGCGAAGAAAGAGAAATCATCATTTTAAAAGTGGTGAAAAAAACGAAGAGTATGCTGCTGAAATATCACCAGCTGGCATTCCAATTAGACATAAGCGTAAAGAAATTGCAAATGAGATAGAAGGTACAAATACCGGCGCAATGGTAGGCTATGTCGCTTTATTTCTTTCGTTATTCTCCATTGCTTTTTATCCAGTTACGCTCGGCTCCCTAGCAATTTTAGTTGGCCTATTAGCTGTCAATTTCGGAGCAAGAACACTTGGATATACAGCAATTGGTTTTGGTAGTTTTTCTGTTTTATTTACTTTACTTTATCCGCTTGCTTTGTCAGCGTTTTAAAAAAACACACCAAGTTATACTTGGTGTGTTCATTCATGATACAACATAATATGACCGCATCCACAACAATGTTTCGCTGTAATTTCTTGGAAAACAGGATAATTCTCTTCATCTCGATGCTCAATAAATACTTTTTCAAATCGATACATGTTTGGTGCATATGCCCAATCTTGTTTCGTACGTGCATATAACGTTGAGGAAAAAAACTCCTCACCACCGCAAACGATACATGTGTTCTTCATCGCTATCCCTCCTATGCTTGTCTTACTTCATCTATATGAACATAAGCATAAAAAAAAGACCTTCTATTACTAGAAAGTCTTCTCTGAAACAAAAAGAAATGTACCAAACATTCCTACTCCGCTATATTCTTTTGAAACACCAGCTTCTGTTTTAAATGTTTGCTTTACAGTCATAAAGAATACACCATTTCGTGCATCTGTACTTTCAAATTGTAGTTTTTCTTTTTTACCATCTACATTTTGCGTGCATTCAAAACTACTCTCATTACAATTCAACGCATACTTATCCTCTACATACACTTTAAAATCTGATTCTTTCGGACAAGTTATAAGTAATATTGCCACGAGAATAATACTTATAATACCCACAATTGTATAATATTTCTTCATTTGTACTCCTTTCAAATGACAAGAAAACTTGACTTCATACGCCAAGTTTTCTTAGTCAACAACCCATTGCCACTCTTGTTCTTTCTTATCAAAAATGAGCCAACCTGTTTCTGTTGCTTCCTCTTTCAATTCATCGATATTATCTAACACCTCATCCGTACTTTCATACGAACCAACTACATATACCGGAATTTCAAGACCTCTTCTTGACTCAATTTTCCCTGCTAGATCTATGTAAAGACCATCTTCCATTAGTGGAATAAGTCCCATAATCAATTCTTTTGAAATCGCTGGGAAAATTTTTGATTTTTGGAAGAAAGAAAAACGTTTCTTACCGAAAGCACCGAGTTTATACGGAATGACTTTACTTAACATTCCTACAAAATCAGCAATTCTACGATAATACACTTTGTTGTACCATCCGTCATCATGTGAAAAATAAACAAATCGATTTTTCAACAGCGGAAAGAATGTTCTTGCAAGTGGTTCTTTTTTGTGAGCCAAATATAATAATTCTGCAATTTCTTTCGGCTCTAATTCATCTAAATCGCTTGCATCATCAAAATCTACCCAACAAAATTCATCAAATTCATCAATCTCTGCTTGAATTAACTTATGTATATTTTCTTCCTCAACATATTCAAATAAAGTATGATAATGAAAATCCGTCCATTCAAAGTTGTGCTTCAAAAGCAACACTTGATGAAGCGGTGAAGGGATGTTACTCGCAAACTCTTTAAACGTAATTCCTGATGTAATAAAACAATGACCTCGACGATTACCATTAATATATATCATATTCTTTACTTGGTCAGATCCTCCAGACAAAGCACCTAGCCACCTTCGTTTTATATGTTTCAATTCTATAGCATATTTTAACATGAAAAATTTTAGAAACATAGAAAAAACTTCAAAAACTATTTACAATTTCATGTGTTTTATTACATAGTGATTACAAGAAAAAACGCCTGCTCACAAGCAGGCGTTTTTAAAGGATTTCATCAGGGTTTTGAGGATGATGATTTCCCTCTTTCTTTTCTTCTTTTTGGAACATCGATTGAATTTTATCAATTGTTTGCGGAGCTAATTCAATCATTTTTTCTGCTAAATGTGTCGCATTTTGTAAATGAAGAATATTTACTCCATCTTTATTCACCACAAGAAATGCTACTGGTGTAATCGAAACACCACCCGCGCTACCGCCACCAAATGCAGCGTTACCGTTCGCTCTTTGTCCATCATTCGTTTGGAAATCAGAACCTCCTGCTCCAAAACCGAACGCTACTTTAGAAACCGTTAACACCACACCACCGTCAGCCGTTTGAACAGGCTCTCCAACAATCGTATTTACATCAACCATTTCTTTTAAATTTTCCATTGCTGCTTTCATTAACCCTTGAATTGGATGATCCACCGTTCATAACCTCCTTTGTCATATCTTTCCTAGTTTTTCCGAAAGTTTGTGAACTAAACATAAAATTTTATATTGATTTCAAAAAACTTAAGTTGTAATATTTAGAAAAAATAAAAAAAGGGGCCAATTCGTTATGATGCGAAAATTAACAAAGAAAGATCATGAACAAGTATTCGCTTACCTAAAAGAAGAAGCCGCCCTTAACTTGTTTATTATTGGGGATATAGAAGCTTTCGGTTATGAAACAGACTTTCAAGAATTATGGGGTGTATTTAAAAAGAATGGAACATTAAAATCGATTTTACTTCGCTTCCATGATGCATTTATACCGTATAGTAAAGAAGAGTTTGTAGTAACTGACTATGAGGCATTTCTTTCCGCATATAAGCCGCTGAAACTCTCTGGCAAGTCAACTATTGTTGAACGATTTGAAACCGTTTCAAGTATACAGCTAGGTACGAAAAATGAAATGTATTTTTGTGAATGTCTAAATGCCGACAACTTCCCTAGTACGCCTGCCCAAGAAACAATTAAACTTGCCACACTAGATGATGTAGAGCGAATTATGCAATTACGAAGTAACATCGCTGAATTCCCGACTGCTAATGAATCAGAGAAAATATTAAGACAAGCTCTCGAAACCAATACAGGACGTACATATTATATTGAAAAAGATGGCGCAATCATCGCATCCGCCTCAACTTCCGCTGAAAATTCATTATCCGCTATGGTAGTTGGCGTATGCACACATCCGAATTATCGCGGAAATGGATATGCTTCACTCATACTACAAAAAATGATTCAAGAATTTACGAAAGAAGGCCGAACACTTTGTTTATTTTATAACAATCCAGCTGCTGGACGAATTTATAAACGTCTAGGGTTTAAAGACATCGGGATGTGGACGATGTATCGATAATAAGAGGTACTCTATAAGCGAAAATAGTTGTAACTTTGCAATAAAAGCTGATTACACAAAAACTTCACACCGTTATTATGAAGAAACTACTTGTAAAGCCATGCCCCTAACTAAAACATGTCATGTATTCAAGCTAATTTTAGACAGATAAACGCCCCAATTGTTGCATCTACTCCAGCAATTGGGGCGTTTACCCTCAAATTCTTTCCACTATATTTATGAAACATTTATCACACCTATGTCGCTATTATCTTTACGTGCAAATGCCCTTCTAAATATTACTGCGTCTTATTATACTGTGCTTTAAAATCAATATATTCCTGTTTCGCATCTTTGTTATTATCCTGTTTCCTATTAAAATAAGTTATAATTTGGAACATATTTTCTACTAATTTTCCATCCCCATTCTTTTTCTTATAATCTATATCAATACTTAATTGTAATATCTGTTTTGGATTTTTTGCAGAGTCAAAACTAAGTGAAATTGTTGATCCATCATATTCATCATAGTTAATTTTTAACTTATCATTAATAATACTTTGGAATTCGGATTCAGTTAGTCGATATCCTACTGAATTAGGCTGATCAAACTTTTTTATATCATCCCCGGGCTTCATCTTTAGTTTCCCTATCCCTTTTAAACGATCTACAATTAAGTTTACGTATGAAACATCTAGATTTGAATCCGAACTTTTCACCTGTCCATTTTCATACTTAACATGAGTACTATAAATAGTTTCTTTTTTATAATTCTCATTTGTCCTTTTTCCCTTGTCTTTTTCTATATCAGTCGCAACTGTTTGTATCGCCTCTCCATATAAACTTTTATCTTTTGTATTATATACACCTTCCGTAGTTTGACGAATTGTCTTACTGTGCTCTCCATCTTCTTTTTGCTCAAACGTACTATAAATACCTCTTTGTTCCACAAAAGCATACCCATCATCACTCGCAGACATAACCGTCTTCATATCACCTTCATCCAATGCCTTAACAAATGGCTCATACTCTATCTTTTCTTCAAAAAAACTACATGCTTGTAGTAGGCTGATTGTTATTATGATACTAATCATTTTAAAAACCCTTTTTTTGTTCATTTCATCATCACACTACTCTCTCTACATTTCCAACTAGATACTCTTTTATTCACATTACATAATTAAAATTTCTTTTAGCAATACAAATATTCTTCTTTAAATCATTACTTTTTTTACCATCAAAACTTACAATACACCCTTTCTTTATGCCTTACGTTTCGATTTACCTTTTTTATTTTTCTTTTGATAACTTGGAGTTTCTCTTTTATGTTGCTCCCACGTTTTATTAAATGACGGAAATTTAAACCTGCAATATGCTAATAGCTGAAATTCAGCTGCACCGATTGCTATCGTATACATTAAAAAGGTCCCTACTACATACATAAATAAATCATCAAACCCATAATCGTTATGAAAATATATCAAAATAAGAATAGTTACTGCGTATAGTGTAGCCCACTTCATCATCTTTCCTTTTGTTTTACTAAAGAAAGAAGCAGACCTCTCATCCATACTAAACGCACCTTCACTTGCCAATTTAAATGTATCTATTGTTGTTACGATATGAAAAATTACTGCTCCTAAAAGCAATAAACCCGCATACAGTATTGTAATCCAATCAATTGAATTATTAGCCATTTTAGTAACAGTCAAAGCAATAGGAGCTATTGTTGCCAATTGGAATGAACATAATAATACGACAAGGGTTTGTAGTTTTTGAAATTTAAATTGAGCTATCGGAAATGAATAAATGACGAAAAGAATTATTTGTATAATATATAAGAATACTTCTAACTTAACAATTCCTATATTAAAGAGAAGCATGCAGTAATCCCACCCGGCTGATAAAACAATAGAAAAAATGGTTATTGAACTAAATAGTATTCCTCCAAACATAAATCCTGTAGCCCCCTCAGGACTTAAACGATCATTACATGTCATCCTAAACTTATCTAAATCTTCTTCTTTTATATTCCACACCTTGACATTTCACCTTCTATACAGTTTAAATAATTTCCATTTACTTCAATTCTATTTCACTCTTATTTACTTTTCGATTTGGATTTTGTATTTCGCTTTCGAATTCTCCCTCGCATTCTCTCATTCTCTTCCCATGACATATTAAATGACTTGAATTTAAATCTACAGTACACCAATAGTTGAAATTCTGCCGCTCCAATGGCTACTGTATACAGTAAAACAATACCTACCGCATAAAGAACTAAAACATCAATTCCATAACCATTATGAAAATATATCAAAATAAACAGGATTAGCGCATATATTGTAGCCCACTTCATCACATCTCCTTTTCTTTTACTAAAAAATGAGATGGATCTTTCATCCTTACTAAACGCACCTTCACTCGCTTGTTTAAATGTATCAATTGTTGTCACAATATGAACGATAGCTGCTCCTACAAATAATAACCCTACACAAATTAAAGTCATTTGGTCAATTGAATAATCAGATATCCCAGGAAGAACTAACGCTGTAAATGTTATTGTACCTAATTGAAATGCATATAATAATACAACGAGCGTTTGGAACTTTTGAAATTTATAACGTGCTTTTGGAAATGAATATAGAATTAAAAAGATGAATTGTAAGCTATATAAAACAATTTCAGTTTTAACAATTGTTTTATCAAAAAAAGTATGATAATAATCCAAACCTCCTACAAAAATAAAAAACATGAATACTGAACTATAAACTATTCCTCCAAACATAAATCCTGTAGCACCTTCAGGGCTTAAACGATATTCACATGTCATCCTAAACTTATCTAAATCTTCTTCTTTTATATTCCACATCCTGGCTCTTCACCTTCTATACGTTTCAATTATTTTTCGAGCACTAAAATTTTATTAATATATTATTTATTTTTCGTTTTGAATTTCTTATTTTGTTTTCGAATTCTCCCACGCATTCTCTCATTCTCTTCCCATGACATATTAAATGACTTGAATTTAAATCTACAGTACGCCAATAGTTGGAATTCTGCCGCTCCAATTGCAACCGCATACATTAAAACAGTTCCTACTCCATACATAACAAAAAAATCAATTGAATAATCATTTTGAAAATACATCAAAATAAGTAGTATTAATACATATATTATAGCCCCCTTAATCATAGCTCCTTTTGTCTTACTAAAAAACGAGGTGGATCTTTCATCACTACTAAACGCACCTTCACTTGCTTGTTTAAATGTATCTAACGTTGCTACAATATGAATAATAACTGCTCCTACAAATAGTAGTCCAGTATACATCCTACCAGTTGAATTGTCAGCCATTTCAGAGACAATCGAAACTACAAATAATATCGTTCCAAGCTGAAACGCATATAATAATATAACGAGCGTTTGTAACTTTTGAAATTTAAAACATGCTTTCGGAAATAGATATATAATTAAAAATATAATTTGAATACTAAATAACACAATTTCAGTTTTAACAATAGTTCTATCAAAAAAATTATTGTAGTAATTCAAATCCCCTACAAAAATAACAAACATAAATATTGAAATATAAAATATTGTTCCAAACATAAAACCCGCAGCACCTTCAGGACTTAAACGGCCTTGACATGTCATCCTAAACTTATCTAAATCTTCTTCTTTTATATTCCACATCCTGACTTTTCACCTTCTATACAGTTTAAATAATTTTCAGGCACTAAAATTCCATTACATTCTTAACATTTTTAAGTACATAGATCTTTGTACAACTAAATTCAGATAATCTTTTAGGTATATCATTACCATATTAATTACCATAATCATCTAATCAGAATGCTTTTTGATGGTTCAAGTAGTGTCTTTTTTCCTCAAAAGTTCCAAATATTCTTCTTTCAATTAAGTATAACCGTCTTCTTGTCACCTTCATCCAATGCCTTTATTAGACTCTCATACTCTATTTTGATTTACCAAAACTATACGCGCTCAGTAAAACATAACTGTTATCACAGTAACTATTTTTCACTACCTCTTTACTCATATCTTCACAACATTTATCGTTCTCAAAATTCAATTAAAATATATTATTTTTGATTTATATACTCTTTTTCATAATTTACATATTCTTTTTTGGAACTTTGATTATTATCTTCCCTAGTATGATAATATGTTGAAATCTCTTGATTGCGTTTTATAAGCTTATCTTCTTTTTTTTCTTCATAATTTACCGATATTGTTATTTGTGTTATTCTCATTTGATTTTCTTTTGTATCATTAGGCGTATTAAATTCAATCATCAATATTGCAGAATCAAATTTATCATATTTTAAATTTAACTTATCATTCATGATGTTTTTAAACTGTAATTCAGTTAAATCATAGCTTATTATGCTCGGTTCACTAGATCTTTTTGTATCTTCACTCGATTTCAATTTACTAAGTTCATTTAATCCTCTAAACATTAATTTTACATATGAAACATTCATAGCTTGATCCTGGGCTACTGAACGGGATTTTTCATTTTTTAAATTTGTACTATAGACCGTTTCTTTTTTGTAATTTTGATTACTACCAACGTTTTTATCATTTTTTATATCAGTAACAACCTTTTGAGTTGTTTTCCCATATAAGTCGTCTTCTTTCACATTATATACTCCATGGGTTGTTTGATATATTATCCTGCTATGTTCACCATCTTCTTTTTCTTCATAAGTACTTTCGCTAGTCTCTTCTTTCACATAAGCATACCCATCATCACTTGCAGACATAACCGTTTTCATATCACCTTCATCCAATGCCTTTACTAATCTCTCATACTCTATTTTTCCCCCGAAACTGCACGCGCTTAGTAAAAACGTTACTGTCATTACAATAACTATTTTTTTAACTAACCTTTTACTCATGCCATAACTACACCTTTCCCCTTATTTTATACATTACTTATTATTCAAATATTGTTTTTTATACTCCTCATATCGGGTTTTAGAAGCTTTATCGTTATCTTCTTTAGTATTTAAATAGATTGCTATTTTTTGATCATGCCTTATTAATCGGCCTTCTTTATTCTTTTTTTCATATCCCATTGTGATGCTTATTGTAGTGAATTCCATTGGATTTTCTTTTGAATCTTTCGCCGAACTAAATTCCATTAATAATATTGCTTCATCAAATTTATCGTAGTCCACCTTTAACTTATTATTAATTATTTCTTGAAATTCCGATTCAGTTAAGTAATATGTTACCTTGGATGACTCACTAAATCTTTTTTTATCTTTTTTTGGTCTTAAACTATCTATTCCCTTTAATCTATTAAATATAAATCGAACATTCGAAACATCCAAATTTTGATCTGGACTTTTTGATTGATTATCTTCATATTTAATACTAGTTCTATATACAATCTCTTCTTTTTTTTGCTCACTATTTAATGAACTAGCAATTTCTTGCAAAGTTGTTCCATAGAACTTTTTTTCTTTAATATTGTATACTCCTCCTGTTGTTTGATATACAACGCTAATGCGATTATCATTTTCCGCCCCAAACGTGCTATCCCTAACCTCTTCTTTCACATAAGCATACCCATCATCACTCGCAGACATAGCCGTCTTCATATCACCTTCATCCAATGCCTTTACTAATCTCTCATACTCTATCTTCGTCTCCCCAAAACCACATCCACTTAATAAATTTGCTATTATTGACAGAACTATCATCATCTTGGCTTTCTTCTTTAACTTCATACTGACACCCCGTTGATTTCTCTAGGCATTTTTAAGCTCATTATGTTCCTTTTTGGAAAGTAATACATTTCACCCTTATTTACTTTTCGTTTTAGATTTTGTATTTCGCTTTCGCATTCTCTCATTCTCTTCCCATGACATATTAAATGACTTGAATTTAAATCTACAGTACGCCAATAGTTGGAATTCTGCCGCTCCAATGGCTACTGCATACATAACAACATTACACATAACATAACCAAACATTGTGTTTAATGAGTAATTATTATTTATATAAATCAAAACAAGAAGAATTAACACATAAATTACAGCACCTTGTATAACATGTCCCTTTGTTTTACTAAAAAACGAATCTGATTTGTCCCCACTACTAAATGCACCTTCGCTTGCTTGTTTAAATGTATCAACTGTTGTCACAATATGAACAATAATTCCACCTAATACTAATAGACCTACATAAACACGTGTATTGAGATCAATTGAATGCTCAATCATTCCAGAAAGAACAAATAACGTGCATCCGATAGTTCCAAGTTGAAATGCATATAATAATATAACGAGCGTTTGTAATTTTTGAAATTTATAACGAGCTTTAGGGAATAAATATAGAATTAAAAACATTACTTGCAAACCATATAACACTAATTCAATCCTAACAATTACCTTATCAAACAAGGTAGTATAATAATCTATTCCTCCTATAAAAATAATAACCATAAATAATGAAGTATAAAATATCGTTCCGAGCATAAATCCCGTCGCACCTTCAAGACTTAAACGCCTTCTGCATGTCATCCGAAATGCTTCTAAATCTTCCTCTTTTATATTCCACATCCTGACTTTTCACCTTCTATACAGTTTAAATAATTTTCATTCACTAAAATCCCATTACATTCCTAACTTTTTAAGTACATTTATCTTTGTGTAACTATATTCAGATAATATTATCTCTATATTAATTACCGTACATAATCAGAATACTTTTGATAGTTCAAATAGCCTTCTTTCTCCTCAAAAGCTCTAAATATTCTTCTCTCTTTCACTTAAGCATATCCCTCATACTCTATTTTTGTTTCCCCCGAAACTGCACTCACTTAGTAAAAACATTACTGTCATCACAATTATATCGAGATAATAAAGCTCTTTAATTTTATCTTCAGAAAGGTGATAACCTCCCATCAACAATATGCTAGGAGGTTATTACAGTTATTTTAAATTTGTTTTTATTTTAATGGATTCGATTTTTGCAAATAATAATGTTATTTAATTTGAGCAGCGAATATTAAAAACATACTGCTTAATAACTCGTAATTTTTCTAGTTGTTCATCGGTTGCTACCATCTCATATGAGTTATCTACAACCAAACGAATTTCAGTATCATTTTCTTTTACTTTTCGCAAGTCTTTTTCTGTACAATTAAACTCTCGAATGATTTCCCCTTGTGTGTTTACCAATCTAACGTAAATGTTTTTTTTCTCCTTCTTCTTAAACATCTGAACTCCCCCTTATTTGTTTCCTATCATAGATAACCCTATTGTAATTAAGAGAAAGAAAACGATAATAAGGAAAGTCTTCCCTTTGCTTACTTGTGTTGTACAACCTTCCAAGACAGCCCATATAAGAATTGGAAAAAGAAGAATACCTAGGAGAATATCGACCAACTTGTTGCTACTCTTCTTTAGTGGTTTTTCTTCTACTATCGGTTTTATCTGAACAGCTTCTTTTCTTATTTGTTTCGGTTTCTTTTTCTTACGTCTATGATTCACCCAACTTACTCCGCCACATTTTAAACTTAGCTGCAAATTGATCTTCCATTCTTCAAAACAAATCAGCTCCCTTAGAATGATTTATTATTATGAAAAGACTTTTCATAATTCACATAATCTTGCTTCGCTTTCCTCTTTAACTTCATACTGTCACCAGTTACTCTAGGCATTTTTAGTTTCATTACGTTCCCTTATTGTTCCTATCATAAATCCTAAAGCATCCTCAGGACTCCAACGATGTTTACATATCATCCGAAATTTATCTAAATCTTCTTTTTTTATATTCCATATCCAAGTTTTCCACCTTTAACTACCTTTACTTAAATCATATAGATTAAAAATAAAAACCTTCTCATTTTAACGAAAAGAGAAGGTTTTCTTACTGTTATACATTCATGCCATATTCAAAACTTTCCCTCTTCAAATAACGTATTATAGTTGTTAATCTTTGGAATTTTATTTTTGCTATTAATTTAGGCATTTTTACTTTTCTTAAAAAACACCAAATATGCAAATAATGACGAAATTAAGAGGAATACACCCGCCCCTATACCCTCATATATTTTAAAATAAACAGCAGCAATTATCACAAATATTGACATTATTATTATTAGAATCATTGTATATTTCATTATAAATTCTAACGCTTGATAGATAGATACTATTGTCCTTTGAAAAAAACTTTGCTCTGTTTCTGAAACATTCCGATCCTTAATCAAAATAACACCTTCCCCTCTTTACAAATTGACTTTTGAATAAACTTTCCCCTTCAAACTAGCAACAAAGCGAACTATAGCACGTAACTACTACCAATACAGAATGAGCCCGTTGAAAATCGCATGTCGAAATATTAAGTTAATTACATATAAATTTGAGAACGAAAAACCTCCTCATTCTAACGAGAAGAGAAGGTTTTATTTATGATATTTCCCCAAACCCTATTCAAAACTATCTCTTTTATGATATTTCATGATGTTTCCATATGTTAAAAGCCACAAGCTTAAAATATTATTCTTCATTAAATACAGCAATCTTCACTTCAACATACTGTAAAGACTCATCACCGCTAAACACATGATAAATTGGCGAGGCTAAATTCAGATTATTATCCTCCATATACAGAAGCATTTCACCATATACCTGCTCTGTTAATTTTTCATAATCTCCCGTATATCGTTTCATGAGCATCTCATCAACATAATAATAGCTCCTAAATTGAAGTGTTTCTGATGCTGGAATTTTATCTTCATTCACTGGCATGAATAATTCAACGTACATATTTTCATCAGATGGTATATTTTTCAAAGCATAAAACATCGGACCTTTTACTGTTAAATTCTCTGTTGCAATTTCTGACATAAAATGTTCAATTGCTTCTTCCATATCTTCGTAATGAAAATAGTACTCTTTCGAAACAACATTTGTATATGCAATACTTTGTCCTTCAATTATCATTTTATTGTTTCACCTACTTCTCTAATAGGAGCATAAATATCTAGCCACATGTCACCGTATACGTCTAAACATACGTGATAAAAACCATTATCTAACTTGATATGATGCTGTTCTGCAAACTCATGTATTAAATTATAAGCCTCCTCAATATCACCATCTTCATCAGTAAATCGAACACTTAATGCCTCTTCAATAATTAATCCATCAACGTATTCATATGCAGAATTCTCTCCCAATTTAACACGCTCATTTACTGGAACAGAATACGTATATTCACCGTACTCTGGTTCATTTTCCAATGGCTGATATTTAAAAAGAACAGGACCTACAGCATATATTCCATTATGAACAACTTGATTTCTCAGTGCGATAGCAGGTAATAACCAATCTTCTTTTTTTACAATTTGAGTAATACTAATTAAATTTAAAAGTGATAATGCTTTATATTGAATTTTCATAATACCTACTCCTTTTACTATTCTTTCTCTTGGCTATATATTCTTTTGTTTCTTCAAATGTCACTTACGCTCTCTTTCATATTCCTTCCACATTATAGTAAATGGCGAACATTTAAACCTACTATACTCATTTCCTTTACGCCTTACGTTTTGATTTACCTTTTTTATTTTTCTTTTGATATCTTGGAGTCTCTCTTTTATGTTGCTCCCACGATATGTTAAATGAAGGGAATTTAAATCTACAATACGCTAATAGCTGAAATTCAGCTGCACCAATGGCTATCGTATACATTAAAACAGTACCTATTACATACCCAATAAAAGTATCAAACGCATAATCATTATGAAAATAAATCAAAATAAGTAGGAGTAATGCGTATATTGAAGCAACTTTCATCATAGTTCCTTTTGTTTTACTAAAAAAGGAAGCGGATCTTTCATTCATACTAAACGCACCTTCACTTGCCTGTTTAAACGTATCAATCGTTGTCACAATATGAACAATCACTGCTCCAAAAAATAAGAAACCTACATATACTAATGTAATTCGATCAATTGTATAATCAGACATTCCAGGAAGAATTAGAGCCGTGAATAATATCGTACCTAATTGAAATGCATATAATAATACAACAAATGTTTGTAACTTTTGAAATTTAAATCGAGCTTTTGGAAATGAATATAGAATTAAAAAAATTATTTGTAAGCTATATAACACAAGTTCCATTCTAACGATTGTTTTCTCAAAGAAAGTAGTATAATAGTCCCAACCAAACGTTACTAAAGTACCAATAAGAAAAAACATCATTACTGAAACAAACACTATTGTTCCTATCATAAATCCAAAAGCACCTTCAGGACTTAATCGACGTTTACATGTCATCCGAAATTTATCTAAATCTTCTTCTTTTATATTCCACATTACCTATATGCACCTTTCTTGTAGTCTTATTACCAAAATATAGATCCAAGTTTGTGTGTTACTTTTTTAACTCCTTTTTTAGCAAGATCAATTGCATTGTCTTCTCCTCCTAAAAAAGACCATTTTTTATTAATTGCCCATGTAAGTCCTACGGCAACACCAGCTCCAACCACAGTTCCAAGCGGCGGAAGGAAAAACGACCCTGCTACAGCACCAGTGGCCATCGCTCCAGCATTTGCTCCAATATCTACAGCTGAATCTGTTGCTATATCAGCTACATCATGTAACTGCCAACCATCATCTTTAGTAGCGTCTACAACATTCCCTCCGACTGACACAACAGCCCCAAAAATACCTGCTCCTTTCAATACTGTGGCCGGTTTCCCCATACCTTTAAACATTTCTTTCCATTTTCCAGGATGTAAATCCTTTAAACCGTCTGCATAAGCAGTCTTAAATGCACTCAATCCTCTCTCCCCAATTGCAGTAGGCAATCCTTTCTTCTCCCAATCAACGTGGAAATCTTGATAACTTTGAAACTCTGGTAATTTTAAAATGGTTTTTCTTGCTTTTTTTATTTGTGCATTTGTTGTTTTTAAATCACCAAATTCAAATTCTAATTTATTCTTGATAAATCGAACTAAAACATCATCATTATTATCCATTGTAAGGATTTTTGCTACTTTAACCAAATCTTCTTTCTTTAATGTCGATAGTTCATATACTCCTTTCCCTTTTCGACCTTTAGGATCAAAAAGGACGTCTAAAGCATAATTCTTTTTAACATAATGCATGCGTATATAGGAAGCTAAAAGAGCCTTAGTTCCCTTAACACTAATGTCGAATTTGGTCATTGTATCTGCCATTACCTTAATGATATTTCCAATTGCCACGCTAGATATAAGCTTCCCTATTGCAGCGATAGACAAATTTCCATTATTCACTTTTATTTGTTGCATTCCCTCATCTATTTTATGCATTAATTCATCAAACTCTTGCAGGTCACTTTGTTTACTATTATAAGTCTCTAATTTTTCTAATGTATCACTGATTTCTTTTTGGCTTTTTACAGCGCCTTCAGTGATACTTGATGATGATGGGTATTGAGTTGCGACGATGTCACTAATCGTACCTACTGTTTTTTTTGCCTCTTCACTAGAGTGGCTGAATCCCTCACTATATCCATGAACTTTTTTCTTTACATCATCCAAATAACTTCCATGAATTTTTGCATCTGCATCACTGTCAACCTCACTGTTAAACTCCTCTATTGCTTTTTGAAATTGACTTTTTAACATTTCCGTTGTAACTGTAAATCCAGTGATAACAGCTCCATGAACTGTAGATAAATGATTCTTAATAGTATCAGCAGCTTTTCCTTGAAAAGAGTTAATTTGTGTAAAGTCCTCTATTTTTTGCTGCAATGTTTCCAAATGTTGATTTAACTCTTCAGCACTTGAATTAAAGCGCTCTTGCAGTTCTTTTACTTCTTGTAACTCTATGATTTTGCTCATATTTTCCCCCTCCTTTCCCTTTACATAGCACGGTGAGCTGAACTGTCTTTCAAATCTTTTCCAAGCTTTTCATCTTGCTGAACCATTTCTTGTCCTGTTTGCTGAATTCTACTAATATCTTTTTGTAGTATTTGTTCATATTGCTGCACTTTTTTCGATAACTTTTCAATCGCTTCACAATATTTTTTCAGTTTACTTAAATTCGTACGATGTAACTGCATACCATTAAATTTAGTCTTACCTAAATCACTAGCACCACTTTTCAAATCACTTACTTTCGCATCAAATACCCCTTTATTTAATTTAATTTCCCCCATTTATCATTTCCCCGCCTTCTGTACTTCTACTTGAATACTAGCGTCAACCATTGAAACACTTCTACTTAGAGAAAGAATACTAGACTCACATGTAGCGATTTCTCTTTCAAGCCGCCGTATAGCTTGATCGATGTCTTCTTGCACTCTCCCTAGTTCTCCGATAAACTTCCCTAAATTCGAAATGACTTGTTGTTCATATGTTTCTTTAAAAGTAGTTGCTCTTTGCCCTTTCCAACTACTCTCGTTTATTTCTAAGGACTTAAACTGCTCTTGATTTTGTTTAATTGCTTCAAGATTATTTACAAATTTCCCTTTAGCAGTTATTAGCCTTCTTAGTTTCATTTGTAGTTCAGCCAATTGCCCTTGTTGATGACTTATACTACTTAATAAACCAGATTTTTGACTATTTAATTCCTCTATCCCCATGCAAATCCCCCCTTAAATAGTTGGCACTTTAATTCTAGTAGCAAAACGATTTTCAACAAAATACCCTTCAAATGGATTTAATTTTGTACTACTTAAATCTTTATTAGATACATCGAAGACCATTTGGCCTGATGATTTTCTAAGTAAAATAACATGAGATTGCGTTTTTATTGTTTTTGAAACTAAGTCGTATCGACTGTCAATTGAATCAACATCACAGCCAATTACGAAGTGGATGCCCATAAATGCACCATTTGTTATTAATTCCGCTAAACTATATATATCGCTATCCTCTAAATTACTTAAAATATCATTTACATCTGCAATTACGATTACAATCGGCTTAAATTTCTTAATAAATTCTGCCGGGTTCACTGTTTCACTTGATGCTTCCTGTTCCTCTTTAAACGCCGCTTCTCTCGATTTATAAGCATTTGTAACTTGTTTAATCGTTTTCTCAATTCCTGTTTTTTCAGCTACATATAAAGCAGCGCTCTCTCTATAGTTTGAGAAATTGCGTGTTCTTGTATCAATTAAACCTAGGTCAAAGTGTCCACTGTCTGCTAACTGTTGAAGGAATTGATGAACTACATTTTCAACTTCATCTTTCTTGATTCCCCCTACAACAATATTAGACGCTTCCGTTAAATCTAATTCGAGAGGTGTAACGCTTTCTGTTTCTACACCAAATGTTAGTTTGCCTGCTTCAATAATTTTTCTTGTTTCTGGCCATGCAATAAATTCTTTGTATTCTAGAACTTCAGGTACCATAGGAATTGCTTTCGGTCTTTCTCCATCCCAGAAGGAATCCATCTCTTTTCCTTCAGCTTGTATATTTTCAATTCGAGTAAGGACATCTTCTCCATCTGTCGGTAAAGCTGTTTGGAAGATTGTTGGTTCGTCAATTTTAACTAAACCACGTCCTGCTAATTCTTCAATTTTCAACTCTGTTCTTCCTACAATCGCTCTAGATTCTGCCTCATCTATCATATATAGAGCAATTTGTAGTTTAATATTTGTATTTACTTGTACTCTCAATGCATTTTGACGTGTAGCTGTAAGCATTAAATGAATTCCTACCGCTGCCCCTTCACGTACAATTTGTGCAATAATGCGTTCAAAATCTTCGACAAATCCAGCTTCTCTAACAGCATCATAGTTATCTAATGTAATTAATATTGTTGGTAATACTTCTTTACTAGCTCTCTCATACATTTCAAGACTCGCAACGCCATATTTACTTAGCAATTGCTTTCTATCTTTTAATAGGTCTTCTATGCGACGAAGAAACTTCTCGCATTTTTCAACTTGGTCTAATGTAATGATGTCTGCCACATGCGGTAAAGATTTTAATGGCATTAAACCATTTGTTCCGAAGTCTAATAAATACACATGCAAATGCTCCGGACTATGCTGACGAGCTACATCCATAATGACTGATTGTAAGAATGTTGATTTTCCGTAGCCTGGACTTGAGAAGACCGCTACGTGTCCGTCTTTACTAATATCTAGTGTTAATGGTGTTTGTGATTGTAATTCAGGCTGATCTAGTAGACCAATTGTTGCTTGTAATGGTTTCTTTTCTTTCGTCCATGCTTCTTTGAACTGAATAGCATGTAAGTCTTGTAAATATACGCTTTCTGGAAGTGGTGGTAACCACGGTCTTGCTAATGCTTCAATTTCATTTATTTCTGCGTAATCGTGAATGTAGTCAATAACAGCATCCAGTTCAGATGGTACGCTTATTACTTCTTTACTGCTACCAAGTCCACTTAAGTCTTCACTTAATATTTCATATTGTCCTAGATCATTTATTGCATAGATTGTTGCGTCTAAATGTTCTTTATCCTCTTTGTTTTCTACATAGTCTGCTCCGCTCCAAGCTGATTGGAATAGTTCATAAATTTCATTATTCCCAACTTGTAAGTAAGCACGTCCTGGTAATGTAATTTCAGCAGCATCCGGTGTTTTTAAAATTTCATTACTATCTGACGTATTTTGAACTTTTAGTGCTAGTTTGAATTTCGAGTTACTCCAAATTTGATCATCTACAACACCACTCGGTTTTTGCGTAGCTAATATTAAATGGATTCCGAGTGAACGACCGATACGCGCTGTTGAAACTAACTCTTTCATAAATTCTGGTTGTTCTGACTTCAGTTCCGCGAATTCATCACTAATTAAAAATAGATGTGGCATCGGTTCACTTACTAAGCCTTCTTTATACAGTTTTTGATACTGATTAATATGGTTTACATCATTTTCCCCAAATAATCGTTGTCTTTTTTGTAATTCAGCTTTAATTGATGCGAGCGCTCTCATACTTTGTGCTCCATCTAAGTTCGTAATTGTTCCTAATAAATGCGGTAAGTTTTTGAATAAATTCGCCATACCGCCGCCTTTATAGTCAATTAGTAAAAAGGCTACTTCGTACGGATGGAAATTAACTGCTAGAGATAAAATGTACGATTGTATAATTTCTGATTTACCTGAACCTGTTGTACCTGCTATTAACCCGTGTGGTCCGTGTGCTTTTTCGTGTAAGTTTAAGTTTACGATATCTTCTTTCCCACGTAATCCAAGTGGTACAGCTAAAGATTTATGCGCTGCATTTTTCTCCCAGCGACTTGTAATATTCAGTTCTTTTACTTTTTCAACGCCGTACATTTCTAAAAATGTTACGCTTTCTGGAATACTATTTTTTAAGTTTTGCAAATGATTTAATGGTGCTAATGCCCTTGAAATATCTTCTAAATTGAACCCTTTTGGCACATGATTTAGTTTAAATTGACGGTTAACAAGCTCTCCTTGCTCTAAGATGATGTTCCCTTGTTTTGCATCTCTTATATCTATTACCGTTTTCACATGCTCCGGTAAACTTTGCATAACATCTTGTACAAATACAAGTGATACACCTAATTGACTCGGATCATCATTAAAGAATTCCATAACAACATGGTCTAATATTAGTTTTTCATCTGTAATGAGAACGACATAGTGCGGTGCAAAGTACATTTTTTCATTAGTAGAACTTTTTTCATCTAGTTTTAATTTTCGTTCTTTCAATATTTGATACAAACTATTTAACACTTGATCACGGCTACGATCATGGTATACAAATCCACGTACATTTATATCGCGAACACTTCCATGAGGTAACCAGCGCATCCAATCCCATTTTTCTTTTTCTTCTTCCGGAAAAATAGTAATAAACTGCAAGTCATAATAACTATGGAATAAAGCCGTTTGTGCAACTAATAATTGTAATTGCTCTAACACTAAAGAGCGTTGACCAATATAACCGACTGGTCCATTCATTAAATCTGTTACAACTGGTACATCTTCCAATGATAGATAACGCTGTCTTAGTTCACGTGCTATATCAATTAATTCATCTTTCGTTTGACTAAATTCTTCTTCATTAAATTGAATTTCAAAACTCGTATTAGCTTGTCCTGTTCCAACGCTAAATGTTAAGAAATCATGATGTAACATTGTTTTTTCATAAATTCGAGGATTTACTTGAACTGCCATATTACGTATTACTTCTACATTTGGATTGTGATAATGTAATGCGTGACGCTGTTTTTCACTTTCTGCATGTAAATCTTTCGTTTTTTGTTTTATATACTCTCTATAGCTTTTATCTCGTTCAACAATGTCGACTTTATATTGCTTCAAATTTTTAATATACGATGTGACAGAAACAATGATTGTTACTAATGTCATCGCAATCGATGCGATAATAAACATTCCATATTTCATGAAAATAGCAAGTAATACAGTTACGACAATCATGACAAGTGAAGGTGCAATGATTCTTGCTAAATGCTCCGTTGGTTTTGATGGCATACTTGAAGGCTTTGCAATTGTCATTTTCTCTTCTGGTTCACGGTAAATAATACGTGGTGAACGATGATAGTCTGGATAACCACTTTGATAATTCGTTTCTGATTCTACTAAAATAGGTAACGCAGATTTCACTTTATCTTCTGAAGAAAGTACTTGAATGTCTTCACTACCAATCTCCAATAAAATACCATCAAAATATAATACGTCTCCTGATTCCAACATAACGCTATCTTTTAACTTCGTATAATTATGAAATACATCCCCGCCATACACGTTCACTTTAAAAGAATCGTACAACGTTTCGCGAGATAGCATTAAATCTACACTAGTCCCGGTAATAGAAATATCATCGTAATCGTTTCGACTCACTGTAAGAGAAAGTTTCGTTCCGATATCAAACACTTTAGTTGTGCCAATAATAGATATAAAGATTTTCAAGCTCACATCTCTTGTTTTTCCAATCTCAACTTCCTTATTGAATTCTATTAATTGATCCTGTACCATCCAAGCATTTACTTCATTATTCCACTTTAACTCTATTTCTTGTTCTAAACTTGGATTCGTAATATCATTTGTCCACTCTTTTCCAATCGACACTATTGATTGCTCATTTGGATGTAATGTGCACTTATATATTTTGTCTCCATAAGTCAATACTAATAGTTGCTCCATCCGTGTTCACTGCTCCTTTTCAACTGTCTCATCAAGTGCTTACTCTTTTTTCTCTGTGTCCGACAAATTTTTATCGCTTGATGAATTGCCATATTTCTTTTTATATTCATCTAATTGTTGCTCATATGTTTTTAACTTTTGATCACGTTCTTCTCCTGATAAATCCGGATTATTTTTCAGTGATTCAATTTGTTTAACAAGGCCGTACATAATAAGCTGAGGATCATCAAGTGTCTTAGCTAAATCTAATGATTTATCAAAATTACCTTTTCCGTTATACATCCAATACAGCAAATACTTTTCATCACTTTTCAAACTAATGTTTTTCATAATCGATTTCTTTTGAGCTTCACCTAGTTTTTCAGCTGTAATGTATGCAAATGCTAACTCATATTTAGATGCAATCGGTAATGATTCAAATTCCTCTTCATTTAATTGCGTAATGACTTTGTCATAATCAGTTGCTATGAAACTTGCATTTGCTTCTAACAATTTATTTTGATAAGGAAATTTTATAAAAGTGAAATATATTAAAGGAGCAGCTAAAATAACTGTCGCCGCTATGAAGGAAAAAGCTAAGTATTTAAACGATTTATAGCTTTTTTTAGGTACTAACTGCATATTTTTCTCTGTTTTTGTTTGTTCCTTCTCAAAGCTGTCATCAAGAAACTGCAGTAATGCATCTAAGCTTTCCATTTGAGCAACGGTCTGTTCAAATGTTGTTTCTTTTGCATCTTTTAGTAACCCAGCATACAAATCATCAAAGTTATGTTTTTGGGAGAATAAAGCAATAATTAGACACTTATATTGTGTTAAAAATTGCTCTTCTGATAACGGGGTTGGTGGAACAATATCTCGAATTCCTCTATGTATAATACTTGGTATTAAATTAGCATTAAAAACTATATTGTCTGGATGTAAAAAGAACGTGATTCGTTTATTTAAATATTTACGAAACTGCGCAACATTCCGAAGTAGTCTTAATTTCTCATTTCTTCCAAAACGGCTAAGATTGTCCCACTTATATAATTTTTTATCTACTTGATATAGAAACGTAAACATATCATCCGCTTCTTCTATTGTTAATGGTACAAATTCAGATGATACGCCCGTAATTATATCGAATTGACGGAAGTCTTTTATACGTGTTTGAGATTTGGTCATCTCCAATTTCCAATTTTCTTTTTCTATTTGAAATTGATAGTTCATTGCATCAATTTGAATTATTTTTTCCGTCATGTTTATCCTCTTCTCCTTTTCTTTATAACCCGTAATAACTTATTTTCAAATAACTAAAAGTAAAAAATATTCTTTATAAAACTTGCAAAATATCTCCATCTGTTATTTGGTGATCAATTAAACGATCATTATCTGTTAAAACAATTGACTTATTTTTCACTTTAATTACAAAATGTGAACCTTCATGATTATCAATCTTTAGCGTATCTAATAAGTTTTTCAATAAATATTTAATAGATTGGTGATTCGGAATACGCAAATCGTATGTATTTCCATTCCATTTATTAAAATCTACTGTGACATTAATATGTGTTTGTATTGCCATCGCTTTACCTCCAACTTTTACGAAGAACCGTATAAATACCGATGCAAATAAGTAGAATGCCACCGCCAAATAATAATATTATTGTTATACTAATTGGCTCTTCATTCATTGTTTCATTACTCGCTACTTCATCTGCACTTTTTCTGACAATGTATTCACTGCTAAACAAACTATTTTTCGTATCTTTAACACTATTATTCTCTTTTTGTTTTATAAAAAGAGAATCTCGCAGAGCTTCCATATCTTTTTGTTCTTTCTTTTTCTTTTTCTCAATTTCTTCTTCTATATCTTGGTTAAATAACTCAATTGATGCTTTATCTAATTCTGTTTCCTTATGTTCCTTTTTATTTTTTTCTTGGTCGCTTTCTTCAAGTCGATCCACTTTAAACTTAATCTTCCCATCATCACCAAGATAACTGTCAGCCGCGCTCCTTATCGGTAGCGCGACAAACAGTAAAAGGATAGAGAGAAATGATAACTTAGCCACTATGCTCCATTGTTTGATCATTTACTTCTTTTTCCTCCCATTTCTTATGCCATACAAATAGATTACTAACCAATCCAATAATGGCAATTACAAACAATACGACAAAAATAACTTTCCCAGTATCTTTACCACTAATAAAATCATTTAGAAAACTTTCTATATACTGAAGCGGTGAGAATTGACGTATCTTTCCGACAGAAGACATTTGATCTACTTTACTTCCAACTGCCTCAGTTAAAAATAGGTACATGCTTAAAAATACTAATAGTATAAACATTCCTACCATTTTTATTTGTCGTAATAAGTAGGTTGAGACCAATACAAACGCCATCATAATAAATGTGATGAACGCAATCCATAGTAAACTTTGATCCTGACCGAACTTTAAAAGACGCCCAGAAATGATACCTATACTAATTCCTTCCACAATTGATATACCGAAAGCTACTACTGTAGTTGGTACATTCATATCAATTAATGAGAATTTCTCTTCAAAATGATCCGATTGCATTCGTTTCTTTTCTTGATTCGCAATTGCGTATGCTGTAAATAATGCAACAATGAAACAAGTTAATACAATTAAGTACGGTGTAAAAGCATTACCTGCTACAATTACTCCATCATTTTGCTTTTGAACTGGACTAGCTAAAAAGTCATATAGCATTTCATTTTGACGATCTCCAATACGACTATTCGCTAAAATTTTCGTAAAGTTTTTGGAGAATGATTTATCATCTTCCATTTTCTTTGTAAAGTCATTTAATAATAAATCAGCTTTTGAAACAATTGTCGTTCCGCTGTCTTGAATTTCTTTTGCTTGTCCATTAATTTGATCAAATGTTTTATATACATCGTCTGAAGTTGCTAAACTATGCTTCGAACTTTCGACCAATGACTGACTTTGCATCATTAATGATTTAATACCAGAATCTAACGATAAAACAGCCGTTTGCTCACCAGCATGATTTGTTGTTACTACTTGCTGCTCTTCAACTAGCTTTAAGCTATTCTCACGCCATTTCGCTAAACCTTTTACATACTCTCCTAAATTTTCATTCATACTAGTTGCTTGTTGCGTCGTTCCATTTAATTTCTCCGCTAGTAGCATAGAATTTTGATCCGCACTAGTAATGGATTGTTGGTAAGAGTTTATTTTTTGTTTTAAACCTGACATATCTTGCTTTATTTCTGTAGTAATACTTGATGAAACAAGATTTGAAATTAAATCGATTAAGCTTTGTTTATTTAATACGTAGTACAAAGATTGGTCCGTCGCAATTGCATCTAAACTTCCCTCTTCTAACTTAGGACCTACATCTTTCGTTCTTAAATCAATCCCATAATACATTTCGTAAAGGCTCATTAAACCTTGATAACTTTCAACTGTATCTACTGCTTCTTTTATTAATACACTAGAAGTAATATCTGGTATTTTTTCTGTTTTTTGATGTATAACTTGATTCGTTGTACTTTCAATAACTTTACCGTTATCTGTTCCCGTTTCGCCTCCTGGATTTCCTCCGGTTCCGTTATCTGTTCCCGTTCCGCCTCCTGGGTTTCCTCCGGTTCCGTTGTCTGTTCCCGTTCCGCCTCCTGGGTTTCCTCCCGTTCCGTTATCTGTTCCCGTTCCGCCTCCTGGGTTTCCTCCCGTTCCGTTATCTGTTCCCGTTCCGCCTCCTGGGTTTCCTCCCGTTCCGTTATCTGTTCCCGTTCCGCCTCCTGGGTTTCCTCCCGTTCCGTTATCTGTTCCCGTTCCGCCTCCTGGGTTTCCTCCCGTTCCGTTATCTGTTCCCGTTCCGCCTCCTGGGTTTCCTCCCGTTCCGTTATCTGTTCCCGTTCCGCCTCCTGGGTTTCCTCCCGTTCCGTTATCTGTTCCCGTTCCGCCTCCTGGGTTTCCTCCCGTTCCGTTATCTGTTCCCGTTCCGCCTCCTGGGTTTCCTCCCGTTCCGTTATCTTTCCCTGTTCCGCCTCCTTGGCTTCCTTCATTATTGCCTGTTGTGTTTTCCATTTTTTTGATAATAGGTTTTTTAGCATTGTGTACTAACGGCATTATGCCATACTGTGATTTATGAACCACATTTTCCACCTTGCTATTTTCCGTTTGTGTTCCTTTATCTTCTTTATTAGGTTCTTCTTTCTCAGGACTAGTTTCTTTTGTATGAGTCCCACTCAATTCCCATTGCCACATTACAGGAGAGAAAACATCTATATTGATGTTTGGATCTTTTAACTTCACATGCAGATCAATCTTTATATCCCCTTCATTACGAGGAGCTATTGTAATTTCTCCTGCTTCGCTTTGTAGAAAGTCACTTGTACGATCCACATCATCAATATATAAAGCTTCTGTACTTCCATCTAATTTAAATTCTTCTGGAATCTTTATCTTCAAAATTTGCGGCGATTCCATTTTAATTACTTTCGCAGTATCACTAAATGTAATTCTCTCTGTATAAAGTCTATCCTTCACTTCTTTAATTGCGTTTCCTAAAGATATTTTATTTACAGGATCATAATAAAAATTATTTTCTTTATTATATTTTTTTGTAAATTGAATTACATTTTGCAGTTGTAATTTCGTTGCATCTGGTAAATCACTTTGACCGATTTCTTCCATGTTTAAACTAGGTAATTTCGCAATTAAATTCTCGATTTGTTTCTTTATTCGAGCATCTGGTTGTTTCATTAATGTATTTATGAAGATTTCTTGCTTTCCATCATTCGACATAGATTGCTTTAACTTCTTAATTACCGTCTCTTGAATATCACTTTCTAACTTTCCAGCAAGTTCTGTATCATATTCAGATACTTGTTTTTTTACATCTGCTAAATATTTTTGAACTGCTGAAGCATCAGTTAAAATATTTGGTTCTTTCTCTGAAAACGTAAATTGATTTGAAATACTTTTATTAGCTGATTCCAATGCACTTAATTGCTTTAAAGCATCGCCTGTATTCATATCATTCATATATTGATTGAATTGATTTGTGAAATTATTCGCTAACAAATTGTTATCAGTTTGCATTTTTTGAAAGTTATTAAAACCATCTAAGTACGTACTGTTAGATTTATTCCCTTCATCTAACGCTTGACCGAAACCTTTTAAAACATCCTGAAATCCTTTGAAACTATTAACAGAAACACCTGTATAATCTTGTACTGTTTTAAATTGATTTGTGTAATTTGCTAACGGACTATGTATATCTTTTTTATACATAGTTGTTTGAACGTTTCCTTTTTCAATTATTTTACCTATATTATCTTGTGCACCTTGTAGCTTACCGATAATACTCGCAAAATAAACGTCGATTATTTGCTTATTGAAATCTTCTAAAATAACAGAAGCTGTATTTTCTGCCTCAGCTTTCAAATCCTTATTCCCAGTTGCATTTACTTTGTAGTTTAACGTTAATTTCTCCGGAATCTCTGAATCAATCGCAACTGCTTTCCTAGAAAAATCATTTGGAATAACAATCATCATATTGTAATTATTATTTTTCAATCCATTTTCTGCTACCCCGCGACTAACTACGTACCATTCTTGTTTCGTATTTTTATTTACATTTTTAACAAATTGATCTCCAAACGCTATTTTATTGCCCTCAAAAACAGTGCCCTGATCTTCATTTACCAACGCAACTGTCATTTTTGGTGTAGTATTCTCATTAGCTTTCTTAACATTTTGATTTAATGCTAAATAGGAGACCCCTGTTGATAGTACAAGAGCTAAAATAATAAACAACAAGATGCTCCATTTGAACTTTTTCACAACTTATCACTCCTGCGACTGCGAGTCTATCTAATGAAAGACTTCGTATCTTACTCTAGTTTTAAAGTAATTTAGCCATACAACGTATGGTTGCATGGCTAAATTATATATTTCTTTTTATCTGTCTTATTGTAGACCGAAATTACGAGAAAGATCTTCGTCATGTCTAGCAACAGCTTCTGCAGTTTTATTAAGCTGCATATTAATTTCTTGTAATAACTGTGCGAAGTTTTGTACTTTTGGCTTTAATTGATTGAACTGTTGGTCAAAACCTTCGAAAGCACGACCTTCCCATTCTCCTCTTAATTCATTTTGTAAGTTTTGTAGTTGACGTAAAATGTCCTCAATTTGATTTGCACCCTGTCCATATCGAGTAGCTTTCGATTTAAGTTCCTCTGGTGACATACGAATTTGTCCTGCCATTATTAAATCCCCCTTAAAATTTAAAAATAGTAAAATTAACCAATAATTAATTCTACAAATTGATTATATCAATAATTTAAAAATTTCTAAACAAAAAAATGATATTTTTCCAAAATTTATCTTTTACTATAATAACGATATATTGTATAATAGTAATTTATTTATTTTTTAAGCATACTCTATCAATCTACTATAAAATAAAGGCAAACCATCTATTTTATATATTTATAAAGACTTATTGGCTTTAAATTCCAGCGATAAAGTAGCCACTAAATCATTATTTTCTCTTCTCCCATTCCGACTATAATACTCACTTCAAAGTCATAATTACCTGCCTTTCAACAAACCCAAACTCTTCGTACATCTCTTTTGCAAAATTCCCAGCAAATACATTCAACCTAATTTCTGAATACTTCTCCTTTAATTCCTTAATACCAGCTTCCATCAGTTCTCGCGATAATCCTCTCCCGCGATATTCTGGGAAAACGTACAATTCATATATAAATCCAAGTTTTTCACGAGAAAAATAGTCTGTATTTTCCCCTATTAATATCCATCCCATTACTTTATTTTCTTCTTTAATGATTAAATAGTATGCTCCTTTTTCTACAATCGGCTTTGTAATTTCAATCGCTTTCTCGGTACTTAATTGACAATTCCCTCTCGTCCCTTCAAAAAGCGATTGAGCCGCATATTTTAATATTTCATTGGTATCTTCTTGATTCGCCTTAATTATCATTTTTCACAACTCCCCTTGAATAATAGGCATTACTATCCCTTGTTCAAGATTCTCCGCTTCCATAACAATTGCCGTTAATCCTTGTTCTGTACTTGTTTCATGAAGCTCTCCCTTCTCCCAAAACACAGCTTGTCCCGCCTCTATCTTTACCTTTTCCTTATTTGCCCCACACACATATCCTACTCCGTCCACAATAAGAAGCAGTTGAGATACAACTGCTTCATGACATCCGATTATTCCATTGGCTTGTAAATGCATAGCACCGATATGTACATTTCCTTGATGGTTTACTATTTTCGACATGATGAAATTAGATTGAAATACTGATAAGTGCTTTCCTACTTTTTCACTAAAATCAAAAGTTTTCATTACTAGTCCTCCTTATACGTATAAAACCATCCTTACTGTCTGCATCATATGTCCTTCAAAGTCTTCTTCAAATTGCTCTAATTCAGCAAAACCTTTCGCTTCATAAAAGCGTTTTCCTTTTTCATTTGCAGCTTCTACATGTATGTACAATTTCCGTATCCCATTTAATGCCTTAATCCCTCTTTGTAATAAAGCACTTCCGATCCCTTTTCCTTGCTGATCTGGTAACAAATAAATTGCCCCTAATTCTGCTTCGTTTTGTAGTCTAACAGGTGAAAAGTTCGCAAATCCTATTACTTCTCCCTCTTCTTCCGCAACGAATAAATGTGTATTTTTAAGGCGATATTTCATTTTTTCATCAGAATATGCCTCGTCTAAAAAACTATCTTGAATCTCTCTCGGGATAATGCCTTCATATGTATCATGCCAAGCTATTTTCGCTACTGATTGTACAGCCTGAATATCTTCTTGCTTCATTTCTCTAATTATATATGTCATCTCGATGTCTCCATTCTCTTTAAATTATATTCTGCTAATATACTAGAAGAAACGGCAGAACCATTTTCATAATTGACCTTAATTAATTTTAACTTTTCAATCGAAGCTGTTGTAACATCAAAATTCTCATATATATACTCCATCACACTTAAAAAATGAGTTGAATTCAAATGATTCGCAATCGTGCAATGCGGAACCCATTTTCCTGGTACATAATATGAATTTGAATTATCATGAAAAGTTTTGAAATGATCATGATAAAAATGATGAAGTCTCAATAAATCATCGGTAACAGTCGGCGCTAGAAAAACCGTACCGTTAGTAGGAAAAGTTCCAACAGAAGGAAAAGTGACTGCAGACATGTTTTCTTGAATAGCTACAAATTCCTTTAATTTTTCAATATACAAATTAACATCCAACTCATTATAATCCGCAATCGTTATATGAGGTTCTACTCCAGCTAATTGATTTGTTCCAATTACATTTGTTAATTTATTTTGTAATTCTGTAATTTTATTAGTAAACACACGATCAAATGTAGCAATGATAGCGTACAATCTTTCTCACCCCTTCGTTACACATAGCGCTTCCCATTCTTCACGAATCATGCCCATTCGAATAGAATCATAGTATGTTCCGTTATAATAACGACACTTTCGCATTCTACCTTCTAAGCTCATTCCTATTTTCTCTGCTACTTTCATCATTCGTTCATTGCCAGACCAAGTCGTGATTCCTACTCTACCAATCTCCATTTTTTCAAATAGCAAATCTCTATATAATTTCAATGCTTCTGTACCATATCCACCATTCCAGTATGTTGGCTCATAAATCACAACTCCCATCTCTAACCAACGCGTCATTTTATATTCCCAATAAAACCCGACTGTCCCAATGATTTGACCGTTATTTTCTATAATTAAATTTGACAGTGGTTCTTCTTTCAAACGATTTTGCATCTTCTCTTTATAAGAAGAGTATTCTTGCATTGAGAACGGGAAATATGGCGCATCCCATTTCTTCCATTCTGGGCTTTCTTCTTTAAATATGATATTCCATAATGTTTTTATATCCGATTCTTCTATTGTACGAATTGTAACTTTCTTCCCCTTTAATACAACGTTTTGCATAATTCCCTCCTGCATTCCTCTTTATTTCATATATAATTATAATGTTTTTTCAGAAAAATCAAAACTAATATCATATATTATATTGTATAATTTTGTTATTAGATACCAATTATTGATTTAGAAAGCTGGTGATTCAGTGAATAATCGATTTAGTATTGCTTTATTTCTCACTATTGTTACCACAAATATTATTCTATATTTCTTCTTACCATCAAATATTGTTACGAAATGGGACTTCAATGGAACGCCTACATCAACAATGGATAAAAGCACTTTTGTAATCGTAAATATAATTATATGTTCCTTCTTATTCTTTATATTTTTAGCTTTATCTAAAGCAGCGAGTAACCAGAAATTTCTCCATTGGATCGGCAACACAATATTACTATTCTTATTTTTTGTCGATATTGTCATCGCCCTCATTGCTCTTGGCTTTTCACTCCCTCTTGATCATTTCATATTTTTAGCATTAGGGCTTTTATTTATATTAATAGGTTATTTCAGTTCCAAAATTGATACGACTAAATCAACCGTTTCATTAGAATGGAATGATAAGCACCTTGAAAAAAGAGCTTTAAATATTAGTAGTATTTCAATGATGATAGCAGGGATTTTTTTAGCGATACTTCCTTTTATCGTTTCTGCTCCCTATAGTGGTTATGGCATACTAGCAATTCTTTTAGGAATGACGCTTATCATTCTGCCGACTACGATTTATTTACTTATTAAAGACAGCAAGCAGTCCACTAATTTAAAAGGTTAATTGAAATATGTGATTGTAAAATAGGTAATAAAAAATAGGAGGTTATCCCCTCCTATTTCAGCTCAATATATTATTTCCCTTTTTATTCACCTCAAGCAAAATCCCTTTCTCTATCCAACCCTCTACGCCATCTTTTTTAATTAAATCATATCCTGAACAGCTATCATCAATGAGAGAAACGATATCTCCCTTCCTAACGCTTATTTGCGCACAAGAAATATCGGTTTTCACTGTATATTCACCTGACTCAAGTTGTTTCATATATTCATTTTTTACAGTGAGCAAATTATTCGTTTCCTTTTGCTTACATACGGTGTAATCTTGCATCTTCTCGATAGGCTCTATGTAATAATACGGATATGTCACTCCGCCCTGCATTTCTGAATTCGCATTAAAATCCGCTATTACTTCATACTGTGGGAAATAGTCTACATATGTATAAGAAAATGTATCGCCCGTTTGTTTCCTCTGAATAATAAATGCATTTAATTGTCCTGCTTCTTTAATTGCATTTCCTCCATCAATTGCAATAATTTTTTTCTCCTCATCAATAACTGGATTGTTAGACGGTGCTTCTTCAGAATAGTTCACGACTGGCCAATGACCAACTATTACATACTTATTTGCTTTATGTGATTTATAAAAAAACTCCGGCATTGCTATCGCATTTTTGCGCTCTGTTTCTTTCCAATCTACTCTATCTTCTAGCCCTGCATGCACAAAAATATAATCTTCTGTTTCAATCGCTGTTGGCAACTCCGTTAGCCAATATAGTTCTTGTGAAAATTCACTTAGCAATGCTTCTTTCACTTCACGAATTGAAGTACCTTCATGAACTGAAAAATCCAATTGCTCTAGCCATTCATTAAAAATTGAATGCTTCCTCGTACATAAATAATTAATAAGACGAGGATTTTCATTTAGAAGAGCATCAACTAAAACTTCACAATTCCCTTCAACAACGTGAACCTTTGAATTGTTCTTTACAAGATTCATAACGTAGTTTACTACACCTACGCTATCTCGTCCTTTCTCGCAAAGATCTCCATTAATAATTAAATAATCTTCATCTTTAAAGTTAACTTTATGTAGTGCTTCTTTTAAAAGATTTAATTCTCCATGAATATCCGATATGACAATAACTCTAGCATCATTAGGGATTGATAGTTTCTTTATTTTTTTCAAGTATAAGCGCTCCAATCATTCTCTTTATTATTACTTAAAACAATTCGATACAATAACACTATATAACCTTTTCAAATACATATACCATAACTTACAACCTATTTACGGTTCAATAATAACTTGAGAAATAATAATAAGAAGAAGCTGTTCCCAACTTTTCGAGACAGCTTCTTCTTCTTATTTATAATTCTTTATGAAAAGAATAACTCACCTTATCATACCCTTCTCTTTCATAAAAACGATGAGCATCAATTCTTGAAAATGCTGACGTGAGGGTGATAGACTCACATCCGTTTTCCTTTCCCCAGTTCTCTATATACGAAAGTAATACATTTCCATGTCCTTTTGAACGATGTGCGTCTGCCGTTACAAGGTCATATACGAAAACGTGCTTCTTATTATAAAAGTTCGTACAAATCGCTACACCTGCAAGGCTAACAACTTCATCATCTTCATTACGCAGCGAGAATAGTTTATAATTTTCTTCTTTCATATTTCGAAATAAAGTGCCTGTTTCCTCTTTTGAAAGTTGTGTTCGTAATTGCTGTAAAACAGGTAATACTTCATGTAATTGCTCTTCTGTTACTACTTCTTTAACATTCATTTTTAACTCTCCCTTAACTATTTATTTAATTTTCTAAATGTTATATCATTATTATAGAAAGTGACTGCCCTTTACTTAAGTGGCAGTTTCAGTATTTTTTATAAGGTCAGTTTTAAAGGAGAGTTTTATATGGATTTTACTATCCCATTGCAATTACAAAGTAACACACCTATTTACTTGCAAATTTACGAATATATAAAAGCTGAAATTATACAAGGGACTATTTCTGTTGGCACACGTCTACCCTCACACAGAAATTTAGCATCACAACTTAATATTAGCCGCATTACTGTTGAATCAGCTTATCAACAATTATTAGCTGAAGGTTATGTAGAAAGTAAACCGAAACGTGGTATTTTTGTAGCAAATTTCGATATTGACGTTATCCCAAATAAAAAACGAAATGCAGCAAAGAAGACGAGCAATTTGATAGACGAAAAATTCGAATACGATTGTAGCCAAGGGCTTATTGATCAAAATAAATTTCCGATTACAAATTGGAAACGGGCATTACAAGAATCCATACTTACATACGAAAATGCACTATTTGCCAAAGAAGACCCTCAAGGTGAATTCGCTCTTCGAGAGCATATATCAACATATTTATATCATTCTCGCGGTGTACATTCTTCACCTGATCAAATTGTGATCGGTGCCGGAACGCAGCCACTTCTCTGGTTACTACTTCAACTGCTTGGCCCTACAAAAGAATACGGCATTGAAAACCCTGGATTTCACCGTATACACGCAATCATTAAAAGCTGTGATAGACAAATCCATCCCATACCATTGGATGAAAAAGGGATTAATATTTCTAGCTTATACAATACAAATGCCAATGTCGCATACGTTACACCATCACACCAATTTCCACTTGGGATTATTATGCCTTTACCTAGAAGATTAGAATTGTTAAAGTGGGCTAATGATTGCAATGGATACATTATTGAAGATGACTATGACGGAGAGTTTCGCTACGCTGGTAAGCCGATTCCTTCTTTACAAAGTCTTGATTCAAATGAACGCGTTATTTATATGGGGACTTTCTCAAAATCTTTTTTACCTTCTTTACGAATGGGATATGTTGTTTTACCACCACATCTTTTAAAAATATATCAAGAACTGCATGGAATTTTTAAACAAACAGTGGCTACAATACAACAACTTGCTTTTGCTAACTTTATACAAAGCGGGAATTGGGAACGTCACCTTAATCGGAGTCGTACACTATATAAAAGAAAACATCATGCGTTAGTAAAATCCATTATGAAAGAAATGGGGGCTAATGTTCAAATTCTTGGCGAACAGTCCGGACTTCATATTGTATTATGTGTACATAACAGTATGAATGAAAATGAACTGATTGAATCCGCTAAAAAACAAAGCGTTAAATTATACCCACTTTCTCCATATGATTTCATGAATGATTTACGCAAGGAATCATATGTATTACTCGGTTTTGGTAGTATTCCGGAAAATAAAATTGAGACGTTGGCTACATTATTGAAAGACGCTTGGTTCCCTAGTTGCAAGGAAACTTGTTAACAGTGGGTTTAACTTGTAACATACTAACAATTCAACAAAATAAAAAAGAAGGTTGTTCCAAAATAACTTTTTGGACAGCCTTCTTCTAGTTACTCACCTGACCTAGCTTTCCTTCCCGGACGTTTCACACCAGTCGTTTCTGTTGAATAGGAAGCTTCAATTATAGCGGTTGGATCTACAGAGAGAACGAGATCTTTCATTTTCGGATAAATGAATCGGTTTGTAATGCAATAAATGATTCTCTTATGCTCCCCTAAAAAACCACCTTCTCCATGTAGATACGTAACAGATAGTTGCAATTCTTTCATAAGTAAATCGCCTATTTCTTTATTCTTACCAGAAATAATCATAACGCTCTTACCTTGATTAATACCATCTAATATAAAATCAATCATCTTCGTAACAATATAGAAAATTGCTAATGAGAACATCGCTTGTTCGATTGAAAATAAAATTGCAACAAAGATGAAAATAACTGCATTTACTGCAAGTAAAAATGTACTAATTGGTACATTAAAGTGTTTATTCATCCAAACTGCTAACATTTCCGAACCGTCAATTGCTCCACCCATTTTAACAACAATCCCAACACCAATTCCGAACAGCACTCCACCATAAAGTACAATTAATAACTCAGAAGTCGTAATTGCTGGAAATGGTTTTAAATAAATTAATCCGAGTGTTGTAACTACATTCGCATAAGATGTACGGATAAAAAATTTCTTTCCCATTACTTTTGCAGTAAATAATAAAATTGGGATATTAATTCCTAAGAAAACGCCATAAAGCGGCAATCCTGCAACTTTATTTGCCATAATAGCAATAGCCGTTACCCCGCCATCTACTAATCCATTAGGTGCTAAAATAAGCTCTAATGAACCTGCTACTATAATTGAGCCAATTGTTAATAATACGTATTCAAATACTTTCTTCATTCATTACCCCCAAAGCTTATATATTTTCTTAGTATTATTTTAACGTAATTTTTCTGCTAAGACAAAGATATCAGTTTATATACACAAAAGTTTCACCTTTATCGCTATTTTTATGTAACACATTTAGCGCGTAATACTAGAAACACACTTACCAATTAAAAGTAAGTGTGTTTTTAACATCTATTTAATCTTTACGTACGGCTTCATTTTTAATTCAAGTATTTCCTCAACTGCCCTTTGATATCCACCAGCATTTCTAAGCGACTCTCCCACTTTACGACTATTTTCCTTAAACGTCACATCATCCATTACTTTCTTTACAGTCTCACATAACAATTCAGAAGTTAACTCGTTACGATTAAGTCTTATGCCTGCCCCTACTTCAGTCAATCGTTTTGCAACGAATGGCTGATCTCCTGTTACCGGAATTACAACTAATGGAACACCGTAATATAACGCTTCACTCGAACTATTCATACCACCATGTGTCACGAATACATCAGCATGCTGTAAAACTTCTAATTGCGGGACATAATTATACAACTTAAAGTTTTTCGGGATATTTTCAAATTGACTTATATTTATCTTCTTACCAACGACTAATACGACTGTCGCATCTACATCTTTAAACGCTTCAAAACACTTTTCATACAGAGCAGGTTGCTCATTAAAAACTGTTCCCATAGAAATGAAAATTACTTTTTCATTTTTTAAATCTTCAGTAGGAAAACTCCCCACTTCTTTTCGAGTAGCAATTGATGGACCTACAAATTTATACGATTCATCAAATACATCTGAACGCGGCTGATATTCTTTTGAAGTATATACAATCGTAATATCACCAGGATGGTTCATAATATCATACATACTATTACATTTCATTCCATACTGCTTATTCCATCTTTCCATTCCCGCTAAACAAGATTGATATAATGGATTCATTTCATCTACTTGTCTCGATTCTTGCCCATCATGAAAATTAATGTACTGATTAACAGCAAACGTTGTACAAGATGAAACGCTTGGTAATTGTAAAATATTCGCTATAATACGTCCTACTGGAAAATGATTATCATATATTAAATAATCGTATTTTTCCTCTTTTGTTTCCTCTACAATTTGAGTAACAATACGCTCTGATGCTTCAATCATATGAGATAGCATCGTCAAAGGGCTCCCACCTTCATTTACTCGTTCCATAATATTAATTTGAGAGAGAAAATTCTCAAACACTCGGAATTCCGCACCTGTTGCTTCAACCTTCTTTCTATAATCTTCAATACAATAAGAAACAACTGTTTCCCCTCGCTGAATTAACTCACTTACAATAGCTAAAGTCGGATTAATATGACCTTCCCCAGGGAAATTTATTACGAGTACATTTGCCATAATATTCTCTCCTATCCATTTAATATAATAAAATTAACAATTAATTATATTAATTAATTTAAATCTATTATAAATGAATGCATTCTACTTCTTCATGCTTTTCTCTTCATTTTATTATTGAGAAATATTTTCAATAGTCTACATTATTATGATTCACAATCTTATAAACGAATGCTTAATTCTACTTTTACTCTTCATAGCTTTAAAGATACGAGCTTTACATTCAAATACTATCACTCTGTTTTTTTTGACAATTCACACAAAAATGGAGAAATATAATATTTTTAATAAGTTCTCACTATAAATGTAACTATGATTTCAATTTTTTATCTTTATCCCCATAACACATCACCTGTTATATAATAAATTTACAGAAAAAGAGGTCTTTTCATGTTACAACAACTATTCAATTCACCTATTCTATCCGTTCAAGCCTTGCACCCAGGTTATGAAGATCATGCAAGTGATGTTTTTCTCGTTCAAACAGAAGATACAGAAGTTATCGTTCGTGCTTCTAAAATGAATGAAGAACCAAATAATGATTTTTGGTGGGGATGTAAAAATTTATTTGGAATTGATCCAAGGAACGTCCATCATTTAGAAACGGTACATACATTGTTGCAAGAACATACGAATCTTCCTATCCCAACAATATTAGAAAAACATGTTTTAAATGGCCGTGAATTTGTGGTGGTTGAAAAGTTAGTAGGTAACACAGTTCAATCTTTTATCGAGCAACCAGATTCTATTTTATTCAGCCTAGGAAAAGGACTTGCAGAAATACATAAATTTAAAGCCGATTTCATAGGAAATCCGTCAGGCACGTTCCAAGTTCCACTAGATGAATTCCAATCACATATTTTAAACGTAAGTAAAGAGCTTGTGAATATGTTTTATTCTGATGATGAAAGCATACAAAATGCATTCCCTACCTTTGAATCACAACTTTCTTCCCTGTCCGTACCAAAGGAATCTACACTCGTCTTAATTGATATGGATCCTACTCAATTTTTATCTGACGGTACAACTATTACGGGTTTAGTAGATACTGAAGCTTACGCTGTTGCTCCGCGAGAGCTTGATTTTATCGGACTAGAATATGTACTTACCGAAAAAGAAGCACATGCCTTTCAAAGTGGTTACGAAACAATTATGTCTATTCCTCACTTAGAAGAATATAGACAGCCTTATCGTTATTTATACCGACTGTTATCTGTGCAAGGTAATGTGGAATTAAAGAAATGGTTAAGTCACCCATCCTATTTTTAAATACGAATGAGAGGGATTATACAATGGATATTCGGAAAAAGCGTTCTGTAACAGAAAGTGAAATACAGCAAATGAAGGATTTGGCTTATATTTGTGGGCAACAAGACAACCTTGATTACTCTTCAAATTTACATATCAACTTTTTAAAAAATCGAAATGAAGATTATATAAACGATTTTCTTCTTTATAACAGCACTCAATTAATTGGCGCTTTAAATATGTATGATTTTGAAAGACCAACAAAGCTTGAACTAATAGGCTTTGTACATCCTCATTTTAGAAAACAACGTTTCGGAACTATCCTTTTACAAACTGCAATGAAAGAAATACAAAATAGAGAGACAGATGAAGCTCTTCTTATTATCAATGGGGATTCTATTTCTGGGAATGAATTTGTAAAACATATGAAGTTACCATATTTATATAGTGAATATAGTATGGAGTTCAAGACAAACGAACTTCAAAAAACAACAGATAATAATATACAGCTTACTCTTGCAACTTCAGAATCACTTCTTGATCTTATTGAAATTTCTAGTAAAGCTTTTGGTGATTCAGTAGAAAATACGGCTACATGGTTACAAAAAATGATGACTTCACCTTCTCATAAAGTTTACAGTGCTCTTGTCGATAAAAAAATGATAGGAACGATTACAGTTACTGAGCAAGATCATTCTACTATATTATCAGGATTCGCTGTCCACCCTTCCTATCAAGGTAAAGGCTACGGTAAAGCTATTTTAAACTATATGACACATAAGCTCTTCACAAATGGTGCTACAACAATTGAATTACAAGTTGAAACAAAGAATAACAATGCTTTGAAGCTTTATACACAATGCGGTTTTGAAATTATGATGAAGCATGATTATTATAATTTAATGAATAGCAAGGAGAATATTTATGTCTAAAAAACTTATTTATTCTAATTATGATATTTTCGCATCTATTTATAATAAACATTGGGGGCATTTTTCTGAACACTCCTATCCAGCTTTTGAACAACTCGTTTTACAATATGCACAACCACGTTCTCATATTTTAGATCTTTGTTGCGGGACTGGTCATCTTACTAGGAAACTACTTGATCATAATTTTGTAGTAACTGGTATAGATGGTTCTACTCAAATGATTGAGTATGCACGTAAAAATGCGCCAGATGCAACCTTTATCGTCGATGACGCTCGCTATTTCAATATAAATGAGCAATTCCACTACGTCATCTCTGCCGGTGATAGTTTAAACCATATTATGAATTTAGATGAACTAAAAAGTGTGTTTCAGAAAGTTTACTCCGTATTACATAACGAGGGTATATTCGCATTTGATATGAATATGGAAAAAGGATTTCTTAAAAACTGGATTGCTTCATTTCATATTTCAGAGAAAGAATATGTTTGTACGATTGATTCTACATATAATAATGAAAATAAAAAAGCAGAAATGAACTTTATACTATTTCACCATGACATAGATAATAATTGGACAAGAAGTGACTTTTCTTTTGAAGAAGCTTGTTATTCCAATGAAGAAATAATTTCTTCATTGGAATCCGTAGGTTTTAAGAACATTCAATTCCACGGTACAAATAGAGCATTTTTCACTTGCCAAAAATAAAAAAACTGAATCGAAATGATTCAGTTTTTTCTTAATATATTTACAACTGCAGTTGTTTCGTCATTTTCTTTATAGACACGCGGAATTCTTCTATCTAGCATACATGTAACTTCATAGTTTATTGTACCTAACATATCCGCTATTTCTTCTACTGCGATATTTTCTTCACCTTGTTTACCGTAGAATACTACTTCGTCTCCTACTTGTACTGGCATCGCTTTTGAAACATCCAGCATTAACTGATCCATACAAACACGGCCGATAACAGGTACTCGAATCCCGTTAATTAACGCATAGCCTTTATTAGATAATTGACGATTATAACCATCAGCATAACCAATTGGTACAGTCGCAATCCATTCTTCACCAGTTGTTACATACGTATTCCCATAACTTACACCGCGATTCTTCTTCGCATGTTTAATATGAGCTACTTTTGATTTTAACGACAACGCAGGCTGTAAAGAAACGATTGTATGATCCACTTCTTTTGACGGATACATACCGTATACTCCTATTCCAACGCGTACCATATTTTGAAATGTGTTACTTAATTCCATTGATCCTGCACTATTTGAACTATGAATATATGGTATTTGAATTCCTAATTCTCTCGCTGTATTAACAGCTTTTTCAAATAAACTTGTTTGCATATTCGTATATGATTTATCGATTTCATCTGCCGTAGAGTAATGCGTAAATATCCCTACTACCTCTACATACTCCATACGGTTTAATTCTTCTAAAAATGGTTTAACCTCTTCTTCTTGTAAACCGATACGACTCATTCCTGTATCAATTTTCACTTGAATTTGTACTTTCTTTTGAAGACGGTTTGCAATTTCATTTATACCATGTAAATCTTCTACTCTATAAACAGTCATCATAACGTCATATTGAATTACATCTTCTACAGCCGCAACTGGTGTGTATCCTAAAATTAAAATCGGCACAGTAATTCCTGCTTCTCTTAATTCTATCGCTTCATCTACAAATGCAACTGCAAGTTGATTTATTCCTGCTTCAATTGCAGCTTTGGCAACTTCAACTGCCCCATGGCCATACCCATTCGCTTTTACAGCAGCCATCATCTTAATTTTTTCATCATTTACATGTTTTTTAAATTCGTTTACATTATGTTTTACAGCATTTAAGTCAATTTCTACAATTGTATCTCTTCCATATTTCAAACTCATTGGTCTAACTCCTAACTCAATAATTGCATTCCATTCTATTTCACGTTTCATATGACCTTTTACAATATAATACTTTTCATTATGCTAGTCAAACTACTAGAATTTTCGGAATTTTGAGTATGATATAATATCCTCAAGAAACTATTATATACGGAGACGAGGAGAATTACAATGTTTGTTCAATCTGCATTACATCAACTAAAAGTTGCTATTGATACTTCTATTGATATGCTTAACCAATATAGTGAAAACGATTTAAAAATACAACCGATTCACTCAAAACGATCATTATTTGAAATGTATGCACATCTTTCTCTTATTTGTCATGCTGATTTACTCATTTTAAATGGTATTTCAGAAAAAGAATTACATACCTTTTATATAGAACATACGCCCGTAACAGTTGCTCACATGCAACAAACGATGATTGAAGGATACAACCTTCTCTCTAAAACATTTCTTTCCTACTCCCAAATAGAATTAGCAGAAGTTATGACTGCCTATTGGGGGATTTCTTATTCGCGCTTTGAATGGTTACTTGAAATCGTTGCACACTTTTATCATCATCGTGGACAAATTCATATTTTATTATGCGAGCATATGAAAGATCCTCGCATTCCTTTATTTGAGTGATTTTCCACTCATTCATTAATTATAAATAGAGAAGCTACAAAACCAATAAAAAGTATCATTCCTAATAAAATAAATGTTTGAGCATAACCTCCTATTTTCATAAGATAAATAGAAATGATAGGCCCTATACTAGTACCTAAAAATAAAATAAAAGTATAAATAGATACCGCTATTCCCCTTGCTTTCCCTCCTAATTGACCTACAAGAGAAACTAAAGACGGAACGGATATAGCAATACCTATTACAAAACAGACACTCATCATTACAAGTAGAAATAGATACGAAACAAAGCCCATTGAACTTAGACTAAAAATAGCAATCAACAATCCTCCTTGAAGAACTTTCCTTATTTCAAACCTCTTTGTTAAACGACCTGCAAGTGGTGACAGCAACATACCAAACAGCCCTGCTAAGCGAAAATAAAGGATTTGTTCCGCAGTTAAATTGTACGTAGGAGAGCTCAAATAATTCCCTAAAACAGTATACATATTAACAAAAGCCATTAATAAAACGAATGCAATTATATAGCTTAATACTAAGCTTTTATTTGTAAAAACTTTACCCATCTGTTTAATTGGTCCCAAAATATCAGTATAGGATTGAGACGTCTCTCCTTTCGGAAGAGAATAATAAACCCATATAGCAGTACTTATATAGACAATGCTAAGAAGAAAGAAAACCATATGCCATCCAAAATGCTGACTAACAGCAGTACTTATTACCTGCCCTACAATTCCAGCTACTAAAAACCGGTACTAACAAACCCTATTGTTGTAACCCTTTTTTCTACTGGGAACATTTCTACAACGTAGGCTAACGCTACTGGAGAAAATGTAGCTGCGGCTATCCCCTGTATACCTCTAAAAATAACAAGCCAAAATAAACTATCTACAAACCCTAAGCAAAAAGAAACTATCGACAGTGCAAGCAATCCAATAAAAATCACTTTTTTTCGTCCATATTTATCAGAGATTGCCCCAAATAACAAACACCCTATAGCAAAGCCAACAGAAAATATACTTCCTGTAGCTGCCGAGTGTGTTAATGACGTATTAAAAATGTTTGAAAATAGAGAGATTAAAGGTATTGTTACATATAGGCTAGACATAACTACCATACCCGACCAACATAATACAGCTGTCATTATTGTATAATTCTTTTCACTATTTACTTCCTTTCCTATTTCCATCATAAACTCTCTCCCTTATTACCATTTATTTTTATTAGTTTAAAACCTCTAGATCACTAAAATAGCATTCCTTTAACTCTTATTTATTTTAATTACATAGCAAAAATTATCACCGTACAAAAAGTTAGTTAAACATATAATAAGACAAGCTAATTATATGTCCAAATAAATAAGTTGATCTTCATAATCAACTTATTTACCTACCTTCTCCTAATTTCACCTGCATAGTTGCTTGCATTTTATTTAATAGCTTTTCTAAAACTTGACGCTCTTCTTGATTAAAGCCATCAACTAACGAAGCGCAAGATAACCAAAAAGTTGGTAAAGAATGTGTAACTAGTTCTTTTCCTTTCGGAGTAATTTTCACCTTTAATCTTCTTCGATCTTTAGAATGGTGGAATCTTACGATTAACTCTCGTTTCTCCATCCAATCTAATAAGCCAGTGACAGAAGCACGTGTAATCCCTAATCGACTCGCAATATCCGAAGGACTCATGTTCACTTCTTCCCCATTCGCTTCCATTTCACGCAAAATAAACAATAGTAAAAAATCTAATTTACTCTCTGAAATACCAAGTGGAGCTAAATCTACGTCAACAGCATCAAGAACATTATCAGACGTCCATAACATTAACAAACCAAGTTTTGCTGCGATTGGATCCGTTTCCGCTGATGCTGTCTTTTTGATTAACTCTGCGTACGGCTCAATCCCTAAAGGAAGAGAATCTTTTCTTGAATCCATTCATCTTCACTCTCCTTTCTCGTTAAATAATTAGCTTACCTAATTACTTTCTCATTATACTCATATTTTTCCTTTTATTGCAAGCACATTGTTGAACAAAAAAATCCTATTATTAAAACAGGATTTTTCACACTGACTAGCTATCAGTTTTAAATAATGCGTAACTTCTTTAAGGCATAAGAAATTCCGCCTTCACTCGCCTTCGTTGTAACGAAATCAGCCCTTCTCTTCAACTCCTCTCCACCATTTCCCATCGCAACTCCTAATCCTACATACTGCAACATCTCAATATCATTTCCACCATCACCAAAAGCAATGGCTTCTGATTTACTAATATTTAAATGTTCCAATACTTTTTGAATTGCAGTTAGCTTCGATACTTTACTATCTTCCAATACATTTATAACGTAACCATGAAAACGGTCAAACGTAAGTGCTGGATATCTTTCAATGAATTTTTGAGCTTCTGCTTCATCGGCATACAGACATATGCAATACATCTCATCTGACAAGTTTTTAACTTTGTCAGGATACCGCTCTAAATTTAAAGTTTCATTTAACGCTCGTATGACACGTTCATCTTTGGAGGCAATATCATTCATTGCAAATTCTTCTGTAAAGTAAGAAACACTGTGACCATGTAATTCAGCAAAATTTGAAATATCATGAACGATTTCGCTTGAAAGTACTGATTTATGTATAACTTCTTCCCCACATTTTATATGTGCACCATTTGCAGAAATATACGTATTTATGCCTAACCCCTTAAATTGTGAGCATAAACTATATGGTCTCCCTGTTGTAACAACTACGTGAATCCCCTTATCTATTAATCTTTGTACCGCTTCTTTTGTACTTTCGTGCATACTTCTATCAATCTCGCTTAAAAGCGTACCGTCAACATCAAAAAATGCAACTTTGTACATAAGTCTTTACATCCCGTCCAAATGATTCGTATCATTAATGAAATGCACCGTTTTTTGTTCACCCTCAATTTCAATTAAACTTATTCCCGTATCTCCCATTTTGAAATAGTAGTCCATTGAAATTGGCATATTGAAAAATGCACGTAATAGACTATTAATTACGCCTCCATGGGCAACAATCGCAATTCGATCATATGTATTCTCTGTCACAATTTTAGAAAAAATCCCTTCTATTCTCATTCGAAACTCAATAAATGACTCTCCGTTTTCAAAACGGTCATGAAGAAACTTTGGTTCTGGATATTTCTTTGCTTCTTCAAATGATAAGCCAGCTTGTATTCCATTATTAAACTCCATTAATTCCTCTTCTAATTGAATTGGACAACCAATTACTTCTGCTAATGTTTCACCCGTTTCACGAGCACGTTTTAATGTGCTTGCCCAAATGAAATCTGGTGCAAAATCTTTTTTCACTTTCTGTACAAGTTTTTGTACTTGTTGTCTCCCTTTTTCAGTTAACTCAAAATCAGCTCGTCCTTCATGCACATGTAAAATATCAGCTTCTGATTCTCCGTGGCGTATTAGTAGTATTTGCATGTTTCTCTCTCCCTTTATTTAACATTCATAAAATTCCATTATATCACATTTTAAGATTTCAAAATAAAAAAGGAACGGTCTCCCGTCCCTCATCCATTCACTTTTTCCGCATCATTCCAATAATATTTACTAAACGCTTCTGTTAACACATCAATTGTGTTATATAATTCATCTAACGTATTATCAACACCACCAACTTCAATTAACATCGCATTTTTCGATAAATCTTGGTTATAAACGCCATTTCCATCTTTTTTATACTTTGGAAAAATCCCTCTACTTAATCCGTAGTAGTTTTCATCTAAATAACTATTGATTGCTCTTGCAATTTTTTCATTTTCAGCACGCCTTTCATTTTCCATCCCAATTATAAAATATAATCTTGCATACGATTTCCCGTTAATTACTTTTGTTGTTACTTTCTTACGCTGGTCATCACGATGTATATCAATCGGAAACGCAATTTTATTATTTTGTGCTAATGCTTCTTTTACATATTCATGAGACGCTTTATATGACTGATACCATACCCACTTTTTACTCGCTAATAAATCACCCATATTCGTTTTATCGTGAATTACTGGAATTCCTTGCCCCTCAAGTTGTTCCTTCATACGTTTTCCTAGTAAGGACACATTTACATCTGGGCTAGATGGATCAGTTGCCCCTGGTAATAATGGAAAGAAGGATTCCCAGCTATGTGTATGATAAATATATACTGCACTCTCACCTTTTTTCGCTCCGTTCTTTTTCTGAACCGGATTATTCTTTTCCGCTTCTGTAACTTTATCTTTTGCTACTTTCCGCTCTTTCGTTACTTCTTCAATCGGTACACTAGATTCATTTGGGATATTCGTCAAGTTTGTCCCTTCCCCAGCTACGATAATGTTAGAATAATACTTTGACATACCAGGTACTTCTTTACCGACAAATGTTCTTAAATCTTTAATCTTCAAATCTGTCGCAATAGAGAACATTAAATTCCCAACTGACTCTCGTTTATTCTGCTTAAAATAATCAAATCCATAATAGCGATTCTCACTTTCTATCATTTGAACAAAACCTTGCATCGATACTTTTCCAAACCATTGATTTGCATAATTCGATTTCATTGTATGTAAAAGTGACGTCAGAATCGACGCTATCATAATTACTATTAGCGCATATAAAAGGAGTAACGAAATTAGTTTCTTCCCATGTATTCGAGTTGCATACTTTTTCACTGCATCACCTTCTTTATACATGGATATGTACAAGCTTTTCGGAATATACGCACAAAAAAAGAGAAATGGTATCCCATTTCTCTTCCTCACTTTTATTGTTCTTTTCCTGTATCATTTGAAGGTAGTTTCTTCGCTTGTTTTTCTTTAAATATTTCTCCAATTGCCCCAAGAGTACCAAGTGTTTCAATTGCATTAGACGGAATAAAGACTTTATTTGCTGGTCCTTTTGCAACTTCTTCTAATGATTCAAATGATTTATAAGCAAGTATACGTTCATCTATATTCGCTTCACGAAGCAATTCAATACGGTTTTGTTCTGCTTTTGCGATTTCTTCAATTGCTCTTGCTTCCCCTTGCGCTTCTAATTCTTTCGCTTCTTTTAAACCTTCAGCTTCGCGAATACGCGCTTCTTTATCCCCTTCAGCCATCAAGATTTTACTTTGCTTTTCCCCTTCAGCGCGAAGAACTTTATCTTGTTTTGCTGCTTCAGCTTCTAAAATAATCGCACGTTTATTACGCTCAGCCTTCATTTGTTTTTCCATTGATGCTTGCACATCTTTTGGCGGGTTAATATCAACAACTTCGACACGTTCAATACGTACGCCCCATTTTTCTGTTGCTTCATCAAGCGCTAAGCGGATTTCTGTTGAAATTTTTTCACGACCAGATAACGTTTCATCTAGTTCCATTTTACCGATGATTTGACGCATCGTTGCTGAAGTAATATTACGAACACCATATTCATAGTTTGAAATACCATATGTCGCAAGTTCTGGTTCAACAATTTGATAGAAAATAATTGTATCAATTTCTACTTGAACATTATCTTTCGTAATTACCTTTTGCGGTGGTACATTCGTTTGTTGAATACGTAAGTCATGATATACACGGACACGATCTACAATTGGTATTAAAATATTTAACCCAGGGTGCATGATACGTTGAAACTTACCAAATCTTTCAACAACCCCAACTTTTTGCTGAGGAATAATTTTAATTGTTAATGCGATAAATGTAACTACAATTAGTGCGAATATAATCGTTAACGTTAATGCTACCATATTTATTCACTCTCCTTTTTCACTTGTAATATAGTACTATGCCTCTTTATAACAACGACTTTTTCTCCAGCATCAATTGAAGAATCTGCAATAGCTGTCCAAGTATCTCCATCCACCTTTACAATACCATTCGCTTCATTTGTAATCGCTTGCATAACAATCCCTTTTTTACCAACAAGCATATCTACTGTATCAGTAAAACCTTTTGCTTCTCGAAAGTTTTTTGAAATTCTTTTCGTAAAGAATGTCAAAGTTAAACTTACAATTGCACCAACAGTAACTTGTAACAGTAGTGCATCAGGAGCAAACAAAGCAATAAGACCTCCGACAACAGCCCCAATTCCAAGCCAAAGCATGTAAAATGTAATCGACAACATTTCTGCGATAAATAAAATACCAGCTATTATAAACCAAATTACCCAAGCAGCCATATGCAACCCTCACTTTCTTTCTCATTTTCTATATGTATATGAAGAAAAGAATGGTTTATCCGCCCTTTCTTACACTTGGGCGTTTGCTACAAGCTATTGTACATACTCACTGTTACAATGATTATTAATATAATACTATATCAATATATTCTTCATTATACATGAAAATTCCTTTCAAAAAGTGACAAAAAATGAAATTCTTTAAAAATTTTAATTTTTAAACTACAATTATTCTAATTACTAAATACTATTTTTTAGAGGTGGTATTCTTATTGAAAAACCAGTCACTAACTTACTACTTAGGTTCCAAAATATGCATTACTCTTGCTGACATCGTATATGTAATGATTATTACAACTCATATTTATATAGCAACTAAATCAGCTACTATTACTGCTCTTTTTCCACTATTACAAGTTATCACAAATCTAATTGCTAACATCTCTGCACCTCTTATAGTAAATCGTTTTCCACCTTATACGTTGTTATATACGCTACAATGGCTAAAAACAGTCTTTTTACTATTATTAATGATTTTATTTCCGGTCTTATCCACAAATATTATAGCTCTATTAACTTTTATTTTTTTCATTTCATTATGTAGTGGATGGAGTGCTCCATTACTATACAGCATTCTTCCGCGCCTTACACCAAAAGAAAAATTAGTAAAAGTAAATAGTATCTTTTCCTTTTCAACACAAATTGCGCAAGCCGCCGCTTATTCATTTACGAGTGTTATCGTTCTTCTCATTGGCGCTACATCTACACTCATGATTAATAACATGTTGATGATTTTTGGATGCATTGCATTACACTTTTCATTACATACCATACATACTGAACGAATAGCAGACCCTCCCTCTTCAAAAAGTACTGCTTTATCGGAAGGTTGGAAACTCTTATTTCAAAATCCTTCTCTCCGTACCGTTACATATATGGACTTAATTGAAACTTTCGCAGGGACAATATGGATTGGTGCTATTACAATGGCATATGTTACGTCTATTCTTCATAAAAGCGAAGAATGGTGGGGATATATTAATACAAGTTATTATGTTGGTACGTTAATCGGTGGTCTATTAGCATGGAAAATGAGTTCCTATATTCAAAACAATTTAATACGATCCATGTCGATTGGCTCTCTTATGTTTAGCATTCTTACATTTTTATATGGTATGACGAGCAGCGGATTTATTGCGCTTTTTCTATGTGTTCTAATGGGACCATGTTATCAAATTAGAGATATTTCTCAAACGACAGTTTTACAATCAAGTGTCGCCCCTTCTTTATTATCAAAAATGTATACAGCACATGGCGCCCTTCTTTCAACAACTTCTGGTCTTTCTATGCTTAGCGTTGGCATTATTACTGATATGTTCGGTGTCCGTACAATTTATATAATCGCTTCTATTCTTATTTTATGTTCCGCTTGTTTATCTTTCAGTTTATTAAAATATTATAAACCAGAGTAGAATAATCTATCACTGTAGTCAACACAGCAAAAAGGACAGGAATTCCCTGTCCTTTTTGTTTATTCTGTTCATGACAAGTTCGGGATTTTTCTATGTTTTGTCGCCTGTTCAAAAGCGTAAGCTAGCTTAATTAATATCCCTTCACTAAAGGCAGTACTTGCAATCGTAATTCCAAAAGGTCTCCCGCTTTCCATATACCCTGCTGGTATTGCTATAGACGGATAACCCGCTTTCGCACATATAGTAGAACCTATATAGGAAGGAAACAGTATCGCATCAAGATTATATTTTTCCAATGCAAAATCAATGCCTTGTTCTTGAGAAAAATATATATCTTCTAATCTCGCATTTAAATATTCTGGATTTCGTAACGTATTAGGAAAATCTTTTCTTCCCTCTAACTTAGTTTGTCCATATTTTAAAGCTCTTTCTGCCATGTTTTTATTAAACTCCATTAACTCCGAAATAGAATGTACCGGAATAATAGAACGTAATTTAGAAAGATAGTTATCTAAACTATGCTTCAGTTCATAAAGCGGAACTCCCCAACTCCATTCTCTATGAAAAGAATGAATATCAATATTCTCTACTACTGCCGCTCCCTCATTACGTAATACTTGGATCGTTTCTTTAAACAATTTTTCATCATACTCACCATTTTCGTAATAATCTTTTGGTGCGTCGTTAAACACACCAATTTTCGCTCCATTTAAACCATTAGCATCAAGGTAAGATGTATAATCCTGATATGCCCTACCTTCACTTTTACGAGTTGCTACATCTTTCTCATCCACTCCAGTTAAGCTCCCTAGTAAAATAGCGGCATCTGTTACTGTTCTAGCAAATGGTCCAGCTGTATCTTGCGAATAAGTGAATGGAATAATTCCTCTACGACTAATTAGACCGACAGTCGGTTTAATGCCAACTACAGAGTTTTGAACAGCGGGGCTCAAAATAGAAGCATCGGTTTCTGTCCCAATAGATACTACTGTAAAGTTAGCGGCAACTGCTATCGCAGAGCCTGTACTTGAGCCCCCAACAAACATACCATCCTTACCCGTTCCGTATGGATTAATTGTTTGACCACCTCTTGCACTATATCCAGCCCACATTTTAAAAGACATTGCATTTGCTAATTCTGTCATATTCGTTTTTCCTATTATCACGGCCCCTGCTTCTCGCAGTTTAGTAACGAGAAATGCATCTTCACTACTTATATTTTGTTCTAGAGCAATCGTACCTGCACTTGTATGCATGGAGTCATTCGTTTCAATATTATCCTTAACCAAAACAGGTATACCATGTAGCGGACCCCTTACACCCTTTGTCTTTCTTTCATGATCTAACGCTTCTGCAATAAAAATAGCATCTGGATTGATTTCTAAAATTGAATTGATTTTCGGTCCGTCTTGATCATACTTTGCGATTCTATAGAGATAATACATCACTAGCTCTTTTGAAGTTAACTTTCCAGATTCCATTTCATTTTGAATATCTTGAATTGTTAGTTCCGTTTTTAAGATTGGATTAAACTGAATTTCCATTTATATTCTCCCTTATATGAACTTTTTTAGCGTATACCCCTTACTTTTTCATTTTTTCACCTCAACACATCCTAAATTAATATCCCTTTAAAGAAATTCAATTTCCTTATTTAAACACCTTTAATTTCCCGAAAAATAAAAAAAGTCTGAAACGGATTAACCTTCGCTTCAGACTCTTACATTACTGTGCGTATACTTCATCTAACAAATGTAAAAACTCACCTTGTTTCCCAGCTAATTCAGGGCATTTTGCAATATTAATCCATTCGTAGCAAAATACTAATCCTTTATCTTCCTCACCAGCACTTACAATATGTTCCCAAGTATCCTTTACATCTGTTAGTAAAGTTACATGGAAAAAGTGGCGTTTTTCATATTCCTGTTTTTCTTTCATATGTATAATGTAATCTGCTAAAAAACGCTCTATGCATAAATGACGCAATCCGGATTCTTCCTGTACTTCACGCAATATAGCCGCTTCTAACGTTTCACCTTCATCAACCGTTCCCCCTGGCACTTGAATACCAGCTTCATGTATATCACGATGTTTAAAAACAAGTAATTGCATAACCCCCTCTTTTTCTCTTGTAATATATGCATGTACTTTTTTCTTATATAACATCGTCATTGTACGCCTCTCCCCTCAATTGTTCACTCTGTTACTTCTTCAAGCGTCAGTTGATTATCATACAAATATGTAGCTTGTGGATTTCCCACATACCTTACGTGCCATGGTTCATACCGATAGCCCGTAATCGTCTCTTTCGCTTTTGTGTATCGAATCACAAAACCAAATTTATGGGCATTTTCAGAAAGCCACTGACCTTCTTTCGTTTCCCCAAAAACCGTCTCTAACTGAAATTTAGCAGATTGAGACGTAATATCCATAGCTAGTCCAGTTTGATGCTCACTTGTACCAGGAACCGCGCTAGACATTGCTGTTTTTGCTTCTCCATCTTGTTTTTTATACATCGTATTTAATGCTTTTTGTCGATCAAAAGATCTAAATCCAGAAACTGCAAACAGGAAAATACGCTCGTTGTCAGCCTGCTGAAACATATCCTCAAGCGCCCTCGCTGCCTCTTTTCTCATCTTTTTCTTTTCTTGATCACCTTCACTAGAGTAGCGCACTTTCGGAATAACTAAATCTGGCGGTCTATACCCATCTGGTAAACGCCTACTTTTATTCACAAGTACAAGCATTGAATTCGGATTATTAATTACCGCAATATCCCCATCCATATTAGCAATCGTTTCTTTTGCTTTCGGAAATATGCTATTTACACTTACTTCCCGCGCCTGCTTATCCTTATACATTTTATAATTGATTCCTGCTACTCCAACAATAATTATTGCAGCTATGATACCAAGTAGTGCCCATCTTTTTTTCATATAACGACCTCTTATTTTAATAATTTGGCCATTTCATACTCATCGATGCCCTTTCCATCGATAATAAGAGCAGCTTTTTTGACACCTTCTTTCTCAAATCCAGCTTTTTTATATAGTGCCTGAGCTCTTGTATTGTGGGCCATTACTGTTAATTCTAAACGCCATACATCATGTAATTTTGCCCACTTCTCAACCTCTTTAAACAATCTCGTCCCAATACCTCGCCCGTTATACTCTTGCAAAATACCAATTACAATGGTTGCTACATGCCTCTTTCTTTGAATGTTATTTCCATTCACTAATATAAAACCTACTATCCTCTCATCTTCAACTGCTACAAATATTGTTGCATATTCATTTTCTATAAAGCGATGGATCATTTTTTCTTGTTGCTCAGCTGTAGTTTTTCTTTCTCCTGGTTCATATAACATAAACTTCGTTTCTTCATCTAATTGCTTACTTAATTGCAAAAATGATGCTGCATCTTCTATTTCGATTTCCCTAATCACTTCAATCACCCTACCAGTTTCATAATAAAAAGTTTTCCTTATAAAAAGATTTTCTCTACTTTCCCGAAAATCCCTTTGTAAATCTCCTACTATAAATTGACAAATTTCGATATTACTATAACAACGACAAATTATGTCTATTCTGTGACGTCTCATCATTACAAAGAAAAAACGCAAGCATTACACTTACGTTTTTTCAAAAATACTGTGAACTCATCTTCATCAGGTGAGGTCTCTCACCAATTTAAATTTCACTTTATCCATTCACTTTTTCTGCCTGCCAAAAATATTCACCAAATGCTTTAGCAAGTGCATCAATTGATCGATTCAATTCTTCCTCTGTATTATCTACACCGCCAACTTCTATTAATATCGCTTGTCCTGATAGGTCTTGATTATAGATTCCATTTCCTGTCTGGAACCCTTTTTGAATGACCCCACGACTCACTCCTGGATATTTCTTATTAATCGCCTCATGTAAAGCTGTCGCTAATTGTAAGTTTTTTTCATAGTTTTTATTTCCTTTCCCTACTACAAATGCAAGCTTTGCATATGATTTATCTCCAATTGTTTTTGTCGTTACATTCTTTCGGGCACTATCACGATGCAAATCAAAAAAGTATTGAAGATCTTTATTTCCAGCCATAGCTTGCTGCACAATTTCTCGTGACATCTTATACGAACTATTACTGTTTAAACCTTTACTTATTAACTTTTGACCAACATCACTCTTATCGTTAGTGGCGCCAATTCCTTCACCTTCTAGTTGTTCACGGAAACGGTCTCCTAATATAGAAATATTCGATACAGAACTCGTTGCTTTATTCGGATTCGGGTCATTCGTTAAGTTAAGTAAAGGTAAATAGGATTCCCAGCTATGTGTATGATAAATAAACGCAACTTGTCTTTTCCCGGTCGTTTGGGACGGCTGTTTTTTCTCTTTACTCGTATCTTGTTTAGGTGCTTGTCCAGTTCCACTAGTCCGTTCCTTCACTACTTCTTCAAGAGGGACACTCGACTCTATCGGTAAGTTAGAATAATTTGTACCCTCACCCGCAATAACAATTTCTGTATCGTACTTACCAAACCCAGGGAGCTCTTTCCCGACAAAACTGCGTACATCATTAAAGCGAATATTTGTAGCCATGGAAAAGAGAAAAGAAGAAATTGAAAAATCTTGATTCAAATTTCGATACTCCTGTGTAAAATAATGATTCTCTTTTCCAAGTACATACATGTAACCATTCATCGATAACTCATTTAACCAATTATATAAATACGTTGACTTCGTCTCTTTCATAGAGGTTACCATCATACTAATAAGAAAAAAAGTCGCTAGCACTGTAGTAATAACAAATAAAACTAACTTACGCATGCTTGTAAACTTCATAAAAAAAAAGCCCCGATTCATACTATCACCTCTCTATTTCAAGTTATGTACAAGCCCTAGAGAATAGACCGTTAAAATTTCGGCTATATTGTTAATGAGGTGAAATGAATTGAAGCTATTAATAGGAATATTACCAATCGCTCTATCATTCATTTTTTATTTGTCCGCTAAGCATCCAAAAGTCTCTATTGTGCTACATATTTCTGCGTACTTGGCACTGTATGTAATCGGTACAATTATTTCCATTAATATATACGATGTTTTAATACAAGATTTAGTTTTCATGACAAGCATTCATGGAATTTTACTGAATCCATTTTTCCTTATTGCAGGAGCGTATATAGGAACATACACTTTGTACCTACTTTTGTCTCACATTATTATGAAAATAAAAAATGGAGCGTAATGAAATGCAACCACCATTTATCTGTCATACATGCAAAAAAAGAATTGTAAGAAAGAAAGATCTTATTACAGCCACATGGTGCTTCCGCTTTTATTTATTTCACAGTGATTGTTTTAAACGACAGCAAGTGTTCATCTCACGGTTTCTCCCTGTGAATACACTTTTCAATTTCTTTCTTATTATATATGGACTTATTTTTGGCAGTATTCTTATGATTACAGAACCATCTATTATTTGGCTGACTTTCTTTTTCCCCATTTTTTATCGGTTTCTTTCTTATTATTATGTTGAACGTTTTTTCTCTACATAACGAGTTGACTGTCCTTTAGGAATGCTTAAACATAGCCACTCATTTTCTTTTAACATTTTACCGATGTAAATAATCTGTCCAATATGCAATGCATAATGAGAAATTTGCCTTTCAATTGCTTGCAGGACCGTATGAGCTTCACCACGAATGTATACCGTCTTCAATAGATGTTCCGGCAATATCGTATTCATCGTATTAAAAACGTATTCCCATCCTTCTTGCCACGCTGCAAGGGCTTCCTTCTTTGAAGAATAGCCTCCTTCAAATTCACCATCTCGGTCACGATCAACTTTTTCACCATCAGATGTTAAAAAATCCGTCCATCTAGAACGCATATTACCATGCAGATGCTTTATAATAATCGCTATACTATTTGTTTCTTCATGAGAAGACCATTGTATTTGTTCGTATGATAATTGAGAAAGTGCCCGTTCCCCTTGCTTCTTTGTTGCTTTAAAGTTCGAAATCGCACATTGTAAATATTCTCGTCCGATATCCATATTAGTCCCTGCCTTCACCCTAGCTAATTTTTGTTCCATTTGGCAATTCCATATTAGGCTGAAGCAACACAACATCATCAGCTTCAGGAACGCCGCCAAGCACAAGCACTTCCGATTTAAATCCAGCTACACGCTTTGGCGGAAAATTTACAACAGCAACAATTTGTTGACCGACTAAACCTTCTGGACTATACCTTTTCGTAATTTGAGCACTTGACTGCTTTATCCCAATTTCTCCAAAATCAATTTCTAGTTTAATCGCTGGAACTCTCGCTTCTTTAAATTCCTCTGCATGTATTACAGTTCCAATTCGCAAATCCAAATTTAAAAAATCTTCAAAATTAGCCATTTTATCATTCCTCCCAATTATTACTTAGACAAAATATAAAAATCCCCTTCAAAAAAAGAAAGGTGCCTAAGCACCTTTCTTTTGTAATTCACTTGATTCATTTGATTTATAGAGGAAGAAACCGAGAATCCCGCCAATACATGATGGAATTAACCATCCGATTCCTTCGTTATATAACGGTAACATTTGTAGTACATTAGAAATCACGTCAATTTTAATGTTCGCACTTTCTAAACCGTTAAAGAAACTAATTAACAATGCACCTAAAATAGCTCCAATATAAATTGTATTACGCTTCCCAATCCACTTATGGAAATACGAAAGTACGATTAATACAATTGCAACTGGATAAATGATCATTAACACAGGTAATGTTACGGCGATTAATTGTGTTAAACCTAGGTTAGATACAATTAAACTAAATACACATACCATTGTTACAATCGTTTTATGTGAAAGTTTTGGGAATAAGTTTGTAAAGAAACCCGCACACGCAGATGTTAACCCAACAGAAGTTGTTAAACAAGCGAGTATAATAACAAGCCCCAATAAAATTTTACCACTCGTCCCATATAGCTCATTTACAACATTCGTTAAAATAAGACCACCGTTTTCTGAGACACCAAGTGATGTACTTGTTGAACCAAGATAAGCAAGTGATAAATAAATTAACGTTAAACCAAGTACAGCAATAATACCTGATACGACTGTTATTTTTGCAATTTGACTACTCTCTTTTATCCCTTTAGAGCGAATAACTTGTACAACGACAATTCCAAATACGAGAGCACTAATTGCATCCATCGTTAAATATCCTTGAATAAATCCACCAAAGAAAGCATTTTCTTTGTAAGCAGCTAACGGCGCAGCCGGCTCTCCAATTGGATCAATAATTGCCTTTCCGACAATAACAGCGACAATTAATACCAATAGTGGCGTAAGAAACTTTCCGAACCAATCCACTAATTTAGATGGATTTAATGATAAATACCACGTTATTCCGAAGAAAACTATCGTGAAAAGAAATAGCATGTACCACTCTGAAACCATTGCCTCTGATAAAAAAGGCTTCATACCCATTTCAAACGAAACAGCTCCAGTACGCGGAATTGCGAAAAATGGTCCAATTGCTAAATAACTAATCAATGGGAAAATAAACGCAAATATAGGGTGGACTCTAGAAGACAGCGCTTTCAAGTCCCCCTCTACAAACGCGACAGCTGTTACAGCTAGTAGGGGTAATCCGACTCCCGTTACAAGGAATCCTATTGTAGCAATCCAAACATTCTCTCCTGCTTGTTGACCTAAAACTGGCGGAAAAATTAAATTTCCTGCTCCTAAAAATAATGCAAATAGCATTAAACCAATTGCTACCGTATCACCTGGCCTTAAACGTCCCTTCATGCTCTTCATTTGCATAGCACTTTTCCATTGTTTATCTCTATATTTTACAATATGCTATGCATCCTCCTCTCTGCTCAAGATGATAAAATATGCCCCTTACAAAGCAGTGTCTTTCTCCATAATTTCTCCATTCCCCTTATTTTTACTCTAATCATTAATACAATTGTTATTTTCGAATTTTGATTTTTTTGAATTTTCAAATCATTAGAGTGTTATTACGTGGAGTATAGTTGTCAGACCTCTTTGTTTTTATCACACATATAGTAACATATTTAGTTGCAAAATAAAAACATATTTTCAAATTGATTTTTTTGAAAATCGAAATTATCTACAATTTTTATTCTCTTACACAAATATTGTTACAATCTCTCCTATTATCCTATCGTTATTTTCAAATAACTTTACACACGTAACATAACAAAAGCCATCCAAGATAATTAGATGGCTTTTGTATGTTACTCTATCGTTTCAACTTCACGTGGATTTTTCATCTCTTCCACATACACAACTCTAAATCCGTGATCTTCTAAATCTTTCAATAATGTCTCTAATTCACCGTCGTTAAACTCTTCTCCTAATGTAAACATAATTCTACGAACTAATAAGGCATCATTATCAAAAGTCATCAAACTTTGAATACCAGTGTATTTCTTTAAAACTGTCGATAACTTTTGAATTGCTCCATTATAGTCTTGCGTTCCAATCATGACAGAGTATTTACTAGAGTGAACGCCCCATGCATCCTCTAATAACTCAAAAACTTTTTTATGCGTTAAAATTCCAAGGAAAATCCCTTTTTCGTCAACTACTGATAAATATGGCAATTTTTTTATTGTAAAAAATACTTTAAAGAAAGATGAATCTTCTCTCACAAATCCTTCTTTATCGTTTAATAATTGTATTACACTCTCATCAAGCGATCCTTTATATTCTAAAATATCTACTTTATATATATTCCCTAAAAATTTCTCTTTTTTTTCATCTAAAACTGGTACACAACGATACCCCGTTTTATTTAAATGCTCTAACGCTTCCCCTATCGTAATCGAACTTGAGCACAGTAAAACTTCCCTTTTCGGCACGTAATTCCCTTTAATCCTCATAAAAAGCCTCCTTATGTTAAAATACTTTCTGTGCCATAACTATATTATATTTTCAGAAAAAAATAAATAATTTATTTTATTTTTCTGAAAATTTTCCATTTTCTTGTCATAATTTATTCATGAATCCTTCACTTGCACTTTCTTCAGCATCTAAAACCCTTCCTCTGAATTCTGAATCACTTCAATGTATCATTTGTACGGACCTAGTTGCTTTTTAGAAAAGTAATGATTTGTCTCCTTACTTTTCATTAATATATTTCCTTTTATAATTAAAAAATAGGTAGCTATTAGAAAGTAGATCACCCCAAATAACCAATCCAAATTTGTAGCCAGATTGTGTAAAAGAATATATCTCATATATACATAACCAATTGGAACATGTAGTAATACAACCGCACCTAATCCCGGATTATATATTGTTTTAGCTTTTATATTCGCAAAAATACCATGCCATATGAATTGAAAAAATCCCATTAAAATAGGTGCCAACCCAAGCCATATTATATTTTGAAAGAAAACCGGGAGTAAATAAAAAACATACGTAATCAAAATATTTATTACCATAGCAGATTGCGTATTTAATGGATAGCGATCTGGTATATCACTTTTAAATATAACTACATTAAATAGACCAGCAAAATAACCTGGCCAACGATACTCTTCAAATTGATGCACTAAAATGGCCACAAAACTTAACCATAACAGTACTTTTATTTCACTCATTTCTCCCAAATTCGCGACTAAACAAACTACGACAACAATAGCGACTACTAATCCTATATCACACCAATGCTTTCTAAAGAAACTAGCCATCTCTATCACCCACTATCTCAATTTTTATAAAAATAGCGTTCAAATAGGAAATCAATCTGTTTTTCTACAGATGGTACTTTTATATCTGCCCCTGATTCGAGAATTGGCATCATTAATGTGGGAAGAAAAATAGATCCAAATATTTGTACTGTCATCATCATTAAAATTTCCTGATCCGTTTCATTCGTTATTTCGCTCAAAATATTCTTCACTTTACTAAAACCTAGCCTCTTCAAAAAATCCCCATATTCGTATTGAGATGTAAATGCCGTAGTTCCCATTGCAATAATCTTCCTAACTAACTCCGGATATTGCCGAATTACTAGTACATAATCCAATAAAAATATTTTTAATCTTTCTTTTGCTGGCACTGTAATATTATCTAAAATAGAAAAAGTGCCTTGAAAGCTAATTAATAAGACTCTAATCGTCTCACTAATCAACTTTTCTTTTGAACCAAAATGGTAATTTACAAGCGCGATATTTACATCTGACAATGCTGCAATTTTTCTTATCGTTACCTTTTCAAAACCTTCTTTTTTAATTAATTCCAATGTTGTATTTAAAATCTTTTCTTTCGTTGATACGTTTTCATTCCCCCCCAATTTATCTCCCCCCTCTAGAATGTATCAGTTAAACATCGTTTAATTTTATGGTATCACTTTCCAATTTTAAAAATCTATTTAATCCTTTCAACATTTCCCTACATTCTCTTCATTCCACACAAAAAGCGTGAAAATGCAAAACTGTTCACGCTTTTTGTATTTGTACTGTTACATACCAGTTTCTGCTTTATATTCCACACATAAAATAGATTTCTAAATACAATTTAAAATTATCCATATGCCCATACATGAAGAAAAATATATTGTAACTTGCTCCAAAAACGGCTAAAATAAGAATAAGAATTTTCTGAATATTCCAAGAGTAGGTGGTTATATGTCCTTATTACGCTCACATATATACAAATTAATAATTGGTGTTATTGTTATTTTTGCCATAAGTCCAATTCCAGCTCTTTTTATTACACACAATTACTCTTATCAAAATGGATTTATTAGCATTTTTCAAAACTTCGCACAGCTTTCTTCTATATCAATTCCAAAGGTTGATTGGATGCATGAATCTATCTTTTTCTCAGCAAATCAAATGATACATACTTCTAATCATTCAACACCATTATTCCCTTACATATGGGAAATATATTTTATATCGATTGTTCGTTTTACTTTTACCCTTGCGATCGGATTTTTCATAAGTTTGGGTATCGGCCATTTATTTTTCAAAGTACCTAACTCGTTTAAAAAGTTTACTACTGTATTGAATTGGATACCTTACTCTTTTTGCACTGTAGTATTACAATGTTCAGTCTTATTACTACTTCTATACGTCGCACAATTTATAAACCTTCCTTACTACTCATCTTTTATCATCGTATGTAGTACTTCCATGATTATCGTTATGCAAGCAATAAAAAAATGGATTCCTTTCTTGAAAAACACAAATGAATATGAAATAAAACATGATTCTTTTCTTGTGGATACATTATTTTTGGCGCTTACTTCGAATCATAAATCAATTTTAGGTTCCATTATTCTTTCATTCGTTTTTATGGAATGCGTTTTTCATACAAGTGGACTGTTACAATTTATCGTTCAATTTGGCGGAAATTCACCTATAATTGTTACAGTCGGCTTATTACTACTCTATATCCCATATAGCATACTTTCTTTCCTTCAAACACTATGGACCACAAACTACTCCAAGCAACAGTCATATACTTTAACAAGAAGTGTTCCAAAACCTTAATTTGAAATTACCCTCTATAATCTAAAAGTAGGGGGTTATTCCTTTTGTATAGCGGACAAAATAACAGCAAATTCAAAAACTATTACAGAAACATACCAATATTTACCCTTTTCCTTTGACTATTCTTTTCATTTGGATTTATTATAAAAGTATAACATAATTGCAGGAGGTGACATCTTTATTCCAAACCTTGGAATAGAGAACACACTTGGACATATTAAATATTTTTCTCATATTTGTACTTATTCTTATTTCTGGCTTTTTCGTCGCATCAGAATTCGCTGTTGTAAAAGTACGTAAAAGTCGAATTGACCAACTTGCAAATGAAGGTAATAAACAAGCTTTAGCTGCAAGAAGTGTCCTATCTAATTTAGATGTTTATTTATCAGCTTGTCAACTCGGCATTACGATCACTTCTTTAGGGCTTGGTTGGCTTGGTGAACCGACTGTGGAGCATATACTACGACCGCTCTTTGAAAAAATTAATATTACTGGAACAATGGCTAACACTTTATCTTTTGTTATTGCTTTTAGTGTTATTACATTTTTCCACGTTGTATTAGGTGAGTTAGTTCCAAAGTCTTTCGCAATTCAAAAAGCAGAAGCAATCACACTCAAATTTGCAAGACCACTTATTTTATTTGATAAAATTATGTATCCATTCATTTGGCTACTAAATAGTGCAGCTATATTTTTCACAAAACTACTCGGATTAGAACCTGCGAAAGAAAATGAACTTGCTCATTCTGAAGAGGAATTGCGACTCATTTTAGGTGAAAGTTTTAAAAGCGGTGAAATAAACCAAACCGAATATAAATATGTAAATAACATTTTTGAATTTGATGATCGAGTTGCGAAAGAAATTATGGTTCCTCGTACCGAAATGATTTGCTTATCTACTGAAAATACGTTAGAAGAAAATATGGATATCGTCGCTACTGAGAAATATACACGCTATCCAATCATTGAAAAAGATAAAGATGATATCATTGGGATGATCAATACGAAAGAAGTATTCCATGATCAAACGAAAGGTATTTATAAACCACTTGAATCTTATATACATCCTGTTCTAACTGTATTTGAAACAGTTCCAATTCGTAAAACGTTAGTCCACCTTCAAAAAAATCGCGTTCAGATGGCAATCGTTATGGATGAATATGGTGGCACTGCCGGACTTTTAACGATGGAAGATATTCTTGAAGAAATCATTGGAGAAATTCAAGATGAATTCGATGCGGATGAACCACCTATGATTGAAAAACGTACACCTAAGCTTACTGTTGTAGATGGAAAGGTACTTATTTCTGAAGTAAATGATATGTTTGGCCTACATATTGATGATAGTGATTTAGATACAATCGGAGGGTGGATTCTCTCTCAAGCAGTTGACTTAAATATTGAAGCTGGCTATTCCATTGAATATGCTGGTTTTCAATTTAAAGTATTAGAACTTGATGGACATCAAGTCAAAAAAGTTGCTGTACATAAACTAGATATTAAAAAGGAGCTATAAAGTGACTGTTTTATTAACAATTTGTATCATTGCCTGTTTCATTGTTTCATTTCTCGCCTTTATTTATCCCATTATCCCTGGCATACTAGCTGTCTGGGCTGGATATTTGATTTACCATTTCGGTATAAATGGAGGAGAATTAACAACTTCTTTTTGGATTATTCAAGTCATTTTCACTCTTTTCATTTTCGTTGCTGATTTTATTGCAAATGGATATTTCTTAAAAAAATACGGTAGTTCTAAATGGGGCGAACGTGTCGGAATGATTTCTATCATTGTTGGATCGTTTTTCTTCCCACCATTCGGACTTATTATCATACCGTTCTTATCAGTATTTATAACAGAACTAGTGCATAAAAAAGCGCCAAAAGATGCCTTTCTAGTTGGAGTCGCTACTGTAGTTGGTTTTTTAAGCAGTACAGTAGCGAAAGCAATTCTCCAAATCATTATGATTATCATCTTCGTATGTTATATCATCTTTTAACCATCCCGACTTCGGGATGGTTTTTTAATATGCAATACCTACTCGGCTATTTTCATATATGTTTTTCTTACATAGATCCCATGCAAAGTGTGCCGTATCACCCACTGTAATTTTTGATCCACCTTCTGGCAATATATCTTTTTCAGTTCGATATACCTCTGTCGCCTCACCATCTATTAAATGTGTCGGACAAACAACTGTCCAACATAAATTATTACTATTACTTAGTACCTTATATGCAGCCAAGTGATCTTCTGCTGCTGTTGTCGTTTTCCTTTTGGATTCCGTTGATTGGAAACGATATAAATTTGGATTTGTTCTTGCTTGTAAAATACCGGCTGTTCCTACTGTAATAATTTTATGAACCCCTGCTTCTTCCATTTGCTTTATAATTTGTGGCATACTCTTCGCTAATGTTCTATTTTGATCCGTTCCAAGTGCACTAATTACTATATCACTTCCTTCTATCGCTTTCTTTATATCCTCTTCGTTCAATACATTACCTTCTATCACTCGTAACCTTTCATGTTGTATTTCTATTCTATTTAAATCACGCGCTAATGCAGTCACTTCAGCTGAATCCTTTAATGCTAAATTAATTATATTTGAACCTACTCGTCCTGTTGCTCCCAATATACATACTTTCATTTGTTTTCCCCCTCTTTCATTCTCTTTCTATTTTTCAATAATCTCAATCAATTTACAACAAAAAAGCTTCCTCATATAAAAGAGGAAGCTCTATTATTACATTATTTCTTTTCTTTAGAATCCGTAGACTTCTCAGTTCCGCTTGTTTCTTTATCCTTTTTGTCCTCTTGTTGTGTTGTTGTTTCGTCTTCTTTCTTCTTGTCCTCACCATTACTACAACCTACCATTAATAAAGAACTTGCAAGTGCCATAGCAGTTAATGATTTAACCCATTTATTCATTTGCGCTTCCCCCTTGTGATAGAATATGTACAACCTCATATTACTCTCTATTTTTAAAGAAGAGATTGAAAAACAGTAAATATACGGTAAATTTTTGTAAATTTTCTGATAACAAAATCTAATTTAAATTTATATATTTCATTTCCAATTGATACACAATAAAACTAGTTTTTCCCTCTCAATGGACGTAAAAAAACTAAGGCGCATACCATTCCGCCTTAGTTTCTCATGCAAACTTTTCATTTTCATATAGATGTGTAATCTTATATTCCTTCTTCATAACATATTGCCACACACTATAAGCGTAACGGTTCATTTTCAAGAAACAATTTTCCAAAAATGAGCGAAACTCCGGATTAGCAACTTCCACTGCAACTTGAGCAAACTTTAAAGCTAATCGTTTCAAGTGCGCAATATAACAGGTTGCAATATGAATATCCCCTGTATATTTACTAACTGTCTCCTTTTCCATTTCATGCAAATCAAACTCCGTTGTTTCACAGGTTATATGCTGCACATTCTCTCCTTCTTGAAAATTTACTTGTTCATTATATGCTTGTAACATATATGGTAAATGGTGCTGTAATAGATTTTTTAATTCTTCGTCTCTGACCTTTCCAGCATACTCTCCAACCTTGTATATTAACATATAACTATATCTCATTAATTCTTTCATACAGTCCATTAAAGCGCCTCCCTTCTCTTTTGTCCATATGCTATAAATATGATGCTAAAACATTCGCTATTCTTGCTAAAAACCAATCCCATCCACTAATTTTCTCAAAATCTTCTTCAGAAAATCGTTTTGATTTATGAAAGTCTACCTGTAATCGACTCCATACTTCATCAACAACTGTTTTATCATATATGATACAGTTAGACTCGCAATTTAAATAAAAACTTCTATTATCAAAATTCGCTGTCCCAATATCAACAATTTCTCCATCAATGATTGTTACTTTCCCATGAAAGAATCCATTTCGATATTGATAAATCTCCGCTCCAGCATGTAACATATCTTTCAAATATGGATAGGCAGCTTGTTTTAACAATATGGCATCACTTTTAAATGGCACGAGAATTTTTACATTAACACCACGATTTAATGCAGCTTTTAACTCTTTCACCATTTCTTTACTTGGTACAAAATATGGTGTAGCGATAATTAAAGACTTTTTAGCCTTTTTTAAGAGTGCCCCATACTTTTCCCATAAGCCTTTTCCATTTGAAAATAAATATTGATATTTCACATTCCCTAATGTAGGTATACTTTCATGTATAGGCATTTTTTCTCCTGTATCTTCTTTCCAATCTTCGGCGAACTTTCTTTCCATATCCGCTGCACCATCACCATGGATGCGCACGTGATAATCACGCCATGGCCCAAACTTCGGATCTTGTCCAAGGTACTCCTTTCCGATATTAAAGCCACCGACGTATGATATCTTTCCATCTATGGTAACAATGCGTCTATGATTCCGTTGATGCAAAGAATAGAACACATTTTTCAGTTTCAGTTTTTTACTAAATGTAAACTTCACACCGTTTTCCTTTAATCGGCTAATTACCTTTTTCTTCAACTTATATCCGCCTATCCGATCGACTGACAATTTCACTTCTACTCCGCTAGATGCTTTTTTCTCTAATAACTGTAAAAACTCTTGGCTTATTTCATCTTTTCCTACAATATAAAAATGGATATATATATACTTTTCTGCATCGTTTATATCGTCAAATAATTTTCTATATAACTCTTCACCGTTCGTATATAGTTGAAATTCACCTAATCGAACTTGTCCTAATTCATATTCACTAGCCATTTCCTTCCCCATTTCCACATCGATGTTCATCCAAATGAATACACCTATTAAACAAAGAATTATAGCGAAAAAGTGCTTCATGGATAAATTCCTTTCTCCACTTACTGTTATTTCTATATCTTCCCTTTTTTATTACATTATCATTCAAGAAAATATGTCATTGCATGATATATGTCCATATCAAACAATAGCTCATTTGCATATTGTATGTTGTATCTTAAAATAAAAGGAGGAAATAACAATGGGCTTCGCACATGGTAATGGATTTGCGCTACTAGTCGTATTATTTATCCTCTTAATCATCGTCGGTGCTGCTTGCTTCTGCTAAGTTGCTACTGTCATATGATATGTGGATGAAAAAACTATAAAAGCGGACACCTATTTTTAGGTGTCCGCTTTTCATTTTAAAACCATTTCCGCCTACTATAGTAAATTAAATGGCTAAATATTCATCTCAAAAGGTTAACAATGTGGCTACTTTCTTACTCTCTGCCTTACGTATATGACGCTGTTCTGCACGTAACACAGCAATACGATGTAATTCTTTCTCTTCTTCTGTTTCAGGGATAACACGCGGTACAGGAACTGGATTATTTTCCTTACTAAGTGCCACAAAAGTAACGAATGACGTTGCCGCTATACGCTTCTCACCTGAGATTAAATCTTCAGCCACTACCTTCACAAACACTTCCATTGAAGTTCTTCCCGTCCAAATTACGAAAGATTCATAACTAACACAATCTGAAGAACGAACAGGATGTAAGAAATCGACCCAGTCCATAGATGCTGTGACACATTCCTTTCTCGAATGTCTGGATGCTGAAATAGAAGCAACCATATCCATCTCCGCTAATATCTTCCCACCAAATAGCGTGTTATGATCATTTAAATCTGTTGGGAATACTCGGCTCGTTTTGAACACCCTTGACTCATTGGCTGTTTTCCCCTTTACTTCTGTCATTGTTATCACCCCTTTAATGATTTATCCCTAATATTTCAATAATCACTATACGAAATGAACTACACGTTTAATATTAACAACATTCAGAACTTTTAGTCCACAAAAAAGAACCGATCTTATCAATCGGCCCCTCTAAATACATATTGTTCTTTCGGCTGTTCAACTTTATTCCATTTCGTTACTTCTAATACAGGAATATTCGCATGAAACGGCTGATAAAATTCAGTAGAAATTTCTCCCTCTATTTGAATCCAATCATCATTTTTCCATTCTACACCTTCTGGTTTTTTCACTAACATACCATACACACCAGAATCTGCTACACAATGTATAATACCGAAACGGAATAAGAAGTATTGTTCTTTTTTAGAAGAATCATCTCTAAAAACAAACCCTTTAAAAGATAATTTTTTCCCAGTAAACTCGCCAGGATAATTATAAATTGTTTCCATACCCTTTAGGAAGTCTTCATCTTTCAAATTAATATTGTCTTTCGTAACAAACTCTTTCTTCCCTTTTTCCATTACACCGCGGTATCCTTCTTTCCCGTAATAAATGCTCGTATCAGGTCTTAGAAATTGTCTTGTCATAAATGGATCCTTACTTTCTGCTTGTGCAACAGGAAAATGAAATCCTTTCGCCTTAACAATATCTGAATCTAACGTTGCAATCGGGAAAAATAAGCCTGAGATAATTGGAAAACAAAACAATGAGTACGAAAATGCTTTTTTCCACCATGTATTCTCATCTTTTGAATGATCATGCCCGCAATGGCTATGGTCACAACTGCAATCATTTTTCTCTTTTTCCTTTTGGTGCTCTTTTTGGAAAACGACGATAATTTGTACAATCGTTAAGAAACCTAAAATAATTGCTGCTGTTGTTGATAAATAAGCATACTTCATATTGATATACTTCGTAATGTTACCCGAAATATGAAGCTGCGCAATTAATATTGTAAAACCTAATAATATATACGCTCGAAACATAACCTACCACCCCATCGCATAAATGAGTAGTGAGCTTGCATAAACAACAAGTGTAACTGTAACTGTAACGACAATTACAAATTTCGTTTTAAATGTCGCAAGCATCATAAACATATTTTTAATATCCACCATCGGTCCGTAAACAAGGAACGCGACAAGTGATGCTGTTGAAAATGTACTTTGGAATGATGAAGCAATAAACGCATCCGCTTCTGAACAAAGTGATAATATGTAAGCAAGTCCCATCATAACAGCTGGTGAAGAGAACGGCCCTTGTCCTATAGCAAGAAGTGTTGAAGTTTGTACGAACGTTTGAACTGCAGCTGCAATTAACGCACCTAATACTAAATATTTTCCCATCGAGAAAAATTCCTCAACAGCATGCGTACATACATCCCACATTTTTTTACGTAATGGACGCTTATGATTCACTTCTGGGAAGTGATCATCTCTTAATTGATGTTCTCTAAACATAAATGATAATATAATTCCAACGATAATTGCTACGATAATCGCTACAATAGAACGATACCATACCATGTGCATACTACTTCCAAAGGCAACGTATGTTGCAAATAAAACAACTGGATTAATAATTGGTCCAGTTAACATAAATGCAATCCCCGCATATGGCGGAACCCCTTTTCCGATTAATCGTCTTACAATCGGAACAATTCCACATTCACAACCTGGAAACAACATCCCTAAAAAAGTAGCTACTAAAACAGACAGAAATCGGTTTTTCGGCATCCATTTTGCTACCATATCTTCTGTCACGAACATTTGAATGAATCCTGAAATAAATACACCAATGAGCACGAAAGGAAGTGCTTCGATCAATATGGAGATAAAAATTGTATTCATTTGCAGGAATGCTTTCGGTAATTGAAACAATTCCATGATGTATTTCCTCCAACTTTTCATTAACAATATGTAATTTTAACCCCATTTCATTAATTGGACAAGGTTTATATGGAATACATACCCTTTATATACATTACATTGTACAAGTTATATTCTATTCAAAATTTGAGATTTCATAGCAAAAAAGCTGCTCTAGCGTAGTTATATAACTATGCTAGAGCAGCTTTTTTATCGTTAAAAGTAACGTTTCTTCCAAAAAACAAAAGCTAACGTGAAAGATAGTGTTACACATATGATGAGTACAATTACAAAACCGTGGGCTTCCCCTTCAAACGGAACCTTTACGTTCATCCCAAAGAAACTAGAAACCATCGTCGGTAAAGATAAAATGATCGTAATTGACGTTAACAGTTTCATAACACTATTTAAATTATTTGATATAACGGAGCTAAAAGTATTCATCATTCCACTTAAAATGTGACTATATATTTCCGCCATTTCAATAGCCTGTTTATTTTCAATTAATACATCTTCTAATAAATCTTGATCGTCTTCATACATTTTTAAAAATGTACTATTACGCATTAACTTTTGAATCACAATTTTATTAGCCTTTAATGACGTTGTAAAGTATACTAAACTTTTCTCAAGGCCTAATAATGTGAAAATCTCTTTATTTTTCATTGACTGATTTAATTGATGCTCTAAATCAATTGTTTTTCGATTTATTTGCTTTAAGTATCTTAAATAATAAGTAGAAATCGTATATAAGAGCTGAAGTGCAAAGCGCGTCTTCTTAAACGTATAAAATTCTTTAATACGTTGATTAATAAAACGTTCAAAAATTGGGTTTTCTTCTAAACAAATTGTTACAAAGCAATCTGGCATCACAATCATACCTATTGGAATCGTGTCATAAATCGAATTTCCTTCTTCGTCATGTCTAACTGTCGGAATATCCACGATAATTAAAGTATTATTGTCTTCCTTTTCAATACGAGAGCGTTCTTCATCATCCAAAGGGTCTTTAATGAAATCTAAGTCTACATTTAAAGTTTGTACTAGATATTGAATTTCTTCTTCTGTTGGATGAAGTACATTAATCCAGCACCCCTTTTGCATTTCCTCAATCTCTTGTAGTTTTCCGTTTCGGTCTGTTAAATATATATTTAACATACTATCACCCCGATTCTTTTTACATGTAGGAATCTACCTCTCTTAAATCACAGTTTTTAAACCGCCATTCTCAGCATATGAAACATACGTTTAAATTTCAATAGAAAAATTATTTTGAAAACGTTTTTATAAGAAAAATATTATAAACATAGAAAAAGACAGAGTGCTCTCTGCCTTAAAAGCTTATGTTGCCTTTATAACATATTTAGAAAGCATCCACAAGTTAAACCCAACTGAAATCGTATAGCCCGCGTATGTTGAAATAATAAAACTTACATAATCGAAATACGGAAGCAATACAATATTTAAAACTATTTTCACAATAATTCCAATCACTAGTCCTAGCACCGTCTTCTGCTGTTGATTGATTCCTTGTAGCATAGCAGCCGTTACTGTAAAAAGAGAAAATAGTATGCAAGCAGGAGCATAATACTGTAAAATGATTCTCCCCATCTCTGGATCATTTCCAGCACCGAATAAAAGAGTATATACAGGCTTGGCTAACACAATCATTCCAATTGCAGCCGGCACCGTAATCGCTACTACTAATACATTTGTTCTCGTAAAATGTTTGTACAATAGCTTCGTATTTCCTGCTGTGTAAGCTTTCGTCATCTCTGGTACGAGAGACATACTAAAAGCTGTCGCAACGGATACCGGGATGAGCACAACCATTTGAACAAGACCAATTATCGCATTAATTTTTTCCGCTTCTCCTTGCATATACCCTATTTGTATAAGTAGTTTATTAATTGTAAATGTATCAATAGTCTGATACAACGGAATTGCTAAGCCCACCACAACAAAAGGAATAGAATATGTAAAGAGCTCCTTATACAATGAGAAAAAGGATTTTGTTGTTTGTGGTATACTTGCCATCTCTTTTTTCTTTAAGTGCCTTCTCCTTCTTATATAATATGCACTTAAAACAGTTAATCCACCTACAGCTCCCATAAATGCACCGAACGTTGAAATACCAACCGCTAATGAAACAGACGCTTTTAAAACATATAAAACGACAAAGCTTCCTATTAAAATGGTTAAAACCCGAAAAAATTGCTCTACAACTACACTTAATGCAGAAGGCCCCATCGATTGGAATCCTTGAAAGAAGCCCCTTAATAAACTCATTACTGGCACAAGTATTAACGCAAAACTTACAATTCGAATATTAGTAGTAACCGCTCCTACACTATTCCCCGTTTGATCATTTCCATCGATGACAAGCTTAGCTAAATGCGGAGCTAGCATATATAACGTAAAACACGAAATGACTCCCATTATAAACATAAACACGATTCCACTTTTCAACACTCTCTTAACCGTATGATAATCATTCAGTTGATCATATTTTGATACCATTTTTGAAACTGCAAGTGGTAATCCCATTGTCGCAATGCTGAGCATAATTGTATAGGGGCGATATGCATACGTATATAAAACGTACCCACTCGTACCGACCATTGCTGTAAATGGTATAACATATATAAACCCTAACATTTTTGATATCATCGTTGCCATCGTTAAAAATATCGTTCCACGTATAAACGGTGACCCTTTCATCACATTCCTCCGCTACGCTTTATTATTATACATTATGGACAACTCTTTTTTTTTAGAACCGAAACAAATAAAAAAAGCCAATGAATTATCATTGACTTTAGCGTGTTGTTTTTTTCTTTTTCAAATATTTTAAACCGAAGTATAGAGCAATAAAAAGAACAGCTCCTATAATTATGTAATGTGTGTAATCAGATGCATACTCTTTAATTTGTCGCCAATTCCCACCAAGTTTTTCACCTAAGTATATAAATAGAATTGACCATGGAATGATCGCTACAACCGTATAAAGCGTAAATAGTTTTAATGGCATCTTAGCTAGTCCTGCTGGAATAGAGATTGCATGACGTACTACTGGGATAAAGCGCGCAGAAAATATTACGCCAGCTCCATAACGCTTAAACCAACCTTCCGCTATGTCTAAATGGTGTTTATTAATAAGCAGATATTTCCCATATTTCTCTACAACCGGACGCCCTCCGTAGTATCCAAGCCAGTATAAAAAGATTTGGGCTAAAGTACCACCAATCGTTCCGGCGATAACTGCACCCACAAAACTAATTTTACCATCCGCTACTAAAAAGCCAGCATACGAAAGTACAATTTCACTTGGGATTACTTCAATCATTAAAGCAAGAGCTACTCCAAAGTAACCTAAGCTTGCAAAAAATTGCAATAACTGATCTATTATGTTTGCTAACATGTTCTTTTTTATCTCCTTTTTTCTTCACATACCATCCCATTATTACATAAAGGCTGCAATCTGCCAATATCTTCATTTTAACAATATGTACAATTCAAGCAGGATTAATCTATTAATTTCTCTTTCTGCGGGTCTTTCATGTAGGCAAACATCTCTTTAATTTGGTCTTCTGTATTTCTAGCAATTGATAAATTAGGCAATTCATTTTCACCAAAAAACTCCACCTCTTCTGTTTCAATGCTAGTTTTCTTTTCTCCACCAATAATCTCGCATCCAATGAAAATCTTATATACATGCGTCGCCGATGGAGATGGTTGATGTTTTTCTTTATCAAATATAGCTAGTAACTTAAAATGATCTACCTCATAACCCGTCTCTTCGACAACCTCTTTTGCTGCAACTTCGGTTGGCGTATAACCGACATCAGCCCATCCACCTGGCAATGCCCATTTCCCATCGCTTTTTTCTTTCACAAATAATAACTTTTCATTTTGAAAAACAACTGCTCTTATATCAACTTTAGGTGTTTGATAGCCTGTCTCACTTGCAAATAATTTCTCTACAACTTCCCAATCAGTTTTTGTGTAATGTGACATCATCGAAATCGAAATGTCTCGTAATTGTTGGAAGCGTTCTATATCGTACACATCCTTAGAATACGTTAAACCTGCTTGGGTTATAGATTGTATTTGTTTTACCCAATCAATCCATTTAATCGTCATATATCCGCATCCCCATTCTCTTTCAAATATATTACTTCACTTTTATTGATACATCTTTATTATACAAAAAAAAGAGATTGATAACGTTTCAATCTCTTTCAAAATTAATCCAATTCATATAAGTGGTCTTGTATATACTTTCTTCTTTTATTTATATATTCATAAATCATATCAGCCTCTTGATCAAATGTTTCTAATTTTTCTTTCATATATGGATCTTGTAGTAAATATGGACGAATCAATTCACACAATCCTTCTACTTTCGGCCTCATAAACGAAACTGTAAATTGGTCTTCTAATATTTCTTCTAAAATACTTCGATACTGCTTTCTAAACACAGGTATGTCTAACAATCTTGCACTTAGCGTGTTATACCCTTGAATGCGGATATATTCATGATTAAGCGGTCTCCCTTGTACATCTCGCCCCCAAGTCGCATCATAATCCCACGGTATAACTTCAAATAAATTTGTTTCATCGTTATGATATAGTGCATAGTTATGGACAAAACCATCAAAGTTTTGCGTAAAAATAACTCCTGCTAACCATCGTAAATATTTATCTACATGTAGAAACTTCCCAATCTCTTTTTCATAGGCTTCCCTCGTCAAAGTATTCGCTTGAAATACAAATTCACTCAGTTGTTCTTCACTATTTTCATTCGAATATTTAAATTCATAACCCGCAAAGAGCTCCGTCTTAACATCTTTATCTCGTTCACTCATTAATGAAAAATTCGCATCATCATCTATCGCATAATAAATAGAACCACTCGGTAATCCTCTATTTTTCAAAAAGTTTTCATCAACTGATTCTAACTGTAAATACACACCTTGAATTTGACCATTAATTTTTATAAATACATGTTGTGATTTTGGCGAAAGTACACCAATGTTATGAAAAAAGTCTAGCGATAGTTTATTTCGTATGAGAGACGGATCCATAAACTCAGAATTCAAATGAAACTCTTTCGCACCTTGAAATTTTTTTGGTTTATAAAACATAACATGATAAGATTTTTTCTCAAACTCACGAATATGAGCTCCTCGGTATACGATATCAATGTCATATTTCTTTTTTCCATAAGTTAATTTTGCTGGCACTGGACTATCTGACCAAATGTCTTTTTTCAATTCCACTAAGTACATTGGATGAACAAAAAAATCATATGAAGGTAACATATTTTCTCATCCCTTCTCAGTTCTCTTCATTCAATGTATGCGCCTTGTCTTGTCCATACATCCGCTATCATCTATTTATAGAAAATTACACTCTTGTCCTGTTCAGAAAGACGTCATCTCTCATATCATGTTAAGGAAAAAGAATACCTTTTCAACTTAATACATGATAAGGAGGATTTCTATGAAACGTGATATTAGAAAAGCTGTTGAAGAAATCAAAAGTGCTGGGATGGAGGATTTCTTACACCAAGATCCAAGCACATTCGAATGTGATGACGATTGCTCTTCAAAAATTGAGTGTAGCGACGATTGTAAATGCCCAAGAACAAGATGTACTCGTGTGAAACATTGTACATTTGTTACAAAATGTACTCACGTTAAAAAGTGGACATTTGTTACGAAATGTACTCGTGTACGCGTTCAAAAATGGACGTTCGTTACGAAAGTAACACGTAGAAAAGAATGCGTTTTAGTTACAAAACGTACGCGTAGAAAACATTGTACTTTCGTTACAAAATGTGTACGTTTTGAAAAGAAATTTTACTGGACTAAACGATGTTACTGTAAAAAATGCGAATTCTTCCCTCACGGACACGGCGGCTCTTGCGATGATTCATGTGATCGTGGTAAAGACTGTCACGATGATGGGCACAAATGGAATGATTGCAAAGGCGGACATAAATTCCCATCTTGCAAAAATAAGAAATTTGATCACTTCTGGTATAAAAAACGTAACTGCTAGTTTTTATACCACCAAAAAAAGGCCGTTTTGCGGCCTTTTTTACATTTATTGAAAGTGACTTATATCTGCAAATTGTTTCACTTTACCAATACCCTCTTCAAATTCTATTATGCTCAAACTAGCACTATGCATAAATGGATCATCCCACACATTTTCTATTTCAATTCCCGCGAAATGCCCTACAAGTAATTTTGCTGCTGCCGCATGAGAAACAATCAATATGCTTTGTCCCTTATGCTTCTCTAAAAGAAGCTGCATCCCTTCAATTACTCTTTCATAAACGGCCTCAAAATTTTCGCCTGATGTTGACTGAAAAAGATGTGGCTCATTCCAAAACAGATGTACTTCTTCTGGAAATTGCTTTTCTATATCCGCGATTGTTTGTCCTTCCCATATACCCATGTTGATTTCATAGAAATGCTCATCCGCTATAATAGGTATATCACGTTCCCCCTTTATTAACTCTGCCGTATGAAGTGTTCTTTCGCTCGGACTACTATAGATCGCATGGATTGGTAAATCTTTCATTCGATTCCCTAATTGTTTCGCCTGAACTATACCATTTTCAGTTAAAGCAGAATTTTTCCGTCCCTGCATTCGCTTCGCTACATTCCACTCTGTTTCACCATGCCTTGTTACATATATAGTTGTTTTCATTTCTTACTCCCCCTCACCATGTTGGTCGTAATTCCCACGGTTCAACTCTCCCTACAATCCACTCCGCTCGTTTACTTTCAATCCCTTTTATAACTCCATCAGCTATCTCTTCATGAGTAAGCCATCTTCCATATGTATCTTCTAAAATAAAACCTAAAATAATTCTATGATAAATACATCGCGTACTCCCTATTTTTTGTGCAGGCATACGTGATGCTTTACTACCTAAAATATGAAATAAACTATATGTTTTAGACGACAAATCTAGTTCTTTACAAATATTTGATAGTGCATGCTTTGCACTTGTGTGTACCCATGCAACAACTAATGTGATCGGGCCATTTTTCTTAATTGTACTTTTAATAGCTAGCTTTACATCTTCATCATTATGATAATCTAACGAAAGGCATGTAATATTTTCTGGTGCAGAACTCATTCGCTTAACATTTTCTAATTTCACTTCATCTCGCCCGATAATAGAAACATAAAATCCTTTCTCACAAAGCCACATAGAAACTTTCTTTAGCATTCCTGTTCCACCAATTACAAGTGCATGCAAATGCTATCCCTCCCTAATAAAATGTCATATGAGGTTTCTCATCTCTATAATAATTTAAACGGTCTTGCAGTGTCCCTGAGTGAAACTCAAATTTATGACCGTCAGGATCAACAAAGTATATAGATTCGCAATCTCTTACATCACGTTCTCTTCCTTGTAAAATATGAACATCATTTTCTTCTAATCGCTGTATTAGACATTTAAAGTCTTCTTGTTCAACAGAAAATGCAATGTGCGTATAAGATTGATGAATCTCATTTCTCGGAATATGCGTCTCTTCATTAAGCGCTATCCATACTCCACATATGTTAAAATAAGCTAATTTTCTTCCTTTAACTAGTAATTCTCCTTCTAATACTTTTTCATAAAACATAATAGAGTTTTCTAAATTAGATACCGAAAAACAAATGTGATTGATTCCCCTTAACAACTATAATTCCTCCTTATACAAATAAAAGATGAGCGAAAATTCACTCATCTTTTATTATACTATTTTTTTGTAATATATGCCCATTTATAACTGAAGTCCCCGCCAAACGTATGGTTAGCAATGCCTTTTACAAATGGCTTCTCTAAATAAGCTGTACTTTGTTGGTACGTAGGAGAAATTGCTGCGTCTTGACCAATTAAGATTTTTTCAGCTTCCGCAAGTGCATTCCAGCGTGCTTTATCATCTTTTAATAGCTCTCCTTTTGATTTCGCTACTAAATCATCATACTTCGGATTAGAATAATCCATTTCATTAAATGAGCTTCCAGTAACAAACATATCAATATAAGTCATTGGATCCGGATAATCAGGGCTCCATGCAGATAATGAGAATTCATATTGGAATTTCTTTTCTAAATCTAGCTTCTGCTTGTATGGTTGCTGTTTCAAATTCACTTTAATACCAGGCAAGTTTTTCTCTAGTTCTTCCTTAATAAAGTCGCCTACTTTTTTACGGCTACCGTTATCATCGTTTAGTAATTCAACCGTAATTGTATCTTGACCAAGCTCTTTCTTCGCTTCTTCCCATAATTTTTTTGCTTTCTCTGCGTTATCTTTACTATCACGGAAGTTTTTATTTACAGAGCGGAAATCTTTTCCATCCGGACCTGTCGTGAATTTTTCAGGTACTAAGAAATATGCTGGCAATGAACCGTCATTTAAAATGACATCAGCAATTCCTTTTTTATCGTATGCTAAATCAATCGCTTCACGTACTTTTTGGTTTTTAAATGTTGCATTTTTTTGGTTAAAACGTAAGAAATATATGCGTGGATCTAACTTCGTTTTAAATTCATCTGGTTTATTCTTTTTATATTTATCAACAAATTCAGAAGTTAAAATAACTCGATCTGCTTGATCACTATCATATAAATTTACTCCCGTGCTTGTTTCCTTCACAATACTTACATTAATTTCGTCTAACTTTACAGTATCTTTATCCCAATAATTAGGATTTTTCTTTAACTGATAATTTTGTTCATGTTTCCATTGACTCATTGTAAATGGTCCATTATATACTAATTTATCTGCTTCTAATCCGTATTTATCTCCTTGCTCTTTCACATATTTTTCATTTAATGGGAAAAATGTAGGGAACGACGTAAGCTCAAGAAAATAAGGTGCTGGTTGCTCTAATTCTACTACCAACGTTTTATCATCCTTCGCTTTAACACCCAATTGATCTGCTGGTAATTCACCTTTATTTACTTTCTGTGCATTTTTCACATCAAATAAAATGAATGCATATTCTGCCGCTATTGCTTTATCTAATGTACGTTGCCATGCATATACAAAATCTTGTGCTCGAACTGGATCACCATTTGACCATTTCGCATCACGTAATTCAAATGTATATGTCTTTTTATCTTCACTAATCTTCACATCTTTTGCCATACCTGGTGTTGGTTTATTATCTTTATCTAGACGATATAAACCTTCCATTGCATTTACAAATACACGGAAAGATACAGAATCCGTTGATTTAGATGTATCCATTGAAGGAATTTCAGCTGTTTCTAGCAAATTTAAAACTTGTTTATCGGCCATTCCCTTATTCGATTCTTTCTTCGTTGTCGAAGCCTTCTCACCATTCCCACATCCTGCAACCAATACACTCGTCGTTAACGCAAGTGCAGCAATTGTTGTTGTCTTTCTCTTCATTCTTCCTTCCCCCAATCTATATGTATAAGTTAAATCCTATATAATATATTTTATTATACAAAAGATTCTGATTATTTTAAATATTTATTTTAACAAACATAGAAAAAAGCGATCGGAAATTTCTTTCCAGCCGCTTCCTTGAATAGCATTTACTTGTAATCCATCCTCTATATCAAATGGATTTTGAACTTTAAATATTTCTTCCATCAGCTTCAAAAACTCTTCTTCAGTTTTAGATTCACCATTAACCATAAGTGAGTATGGTTCCACTTCACCTAATTTATAATCGACAACAAATTGAATCTTCACCTTTTGTCTTGGCGTTCCGGTGTTATATCCTTGGAATTCTACTAATTCTAACCCTTCCGTTCCACGATAATATATCCAACCTGAATTTTGAAAATAATTTTCGAAAGATTCACCTATTGAAAAGAAAGGATATTCATAAAGCGAGCTTGTACGAACCTTTTGAATAACGTCTCGATCAGTCGGAAAAAAGAAATGACTAAAAAATATGCTAGCAACTGCTAAAATAGTAACAATTGTCGCTCCCATTTTGCTCGTTCCGCCGCTATCATTGATTAGATAGTTTTCAACTGATTTATCTTTTATTTCTCTTGCTTTTATTCGGTATATACGTCTTTCCGCAAATTGATAGTATAATCCATTTGCAAAAATCCCCATTCCAAACAGAATAAAAATGAGTAATAAAAACGTAAGAGGTACCATATTAATGATTGGCAACGCTACATTAAATCCCATATAATACGAAAATGCATCACACGCTACTAATAACAACATAAATAAAGCAGCTGGTACATAATACTTACGATATCCTAGCCAGCCTATATTGAAAATAGCAGCCCAACCATTCCAACTCCACCTAGCAATCCGCTTATTCTCAAGTTCCCATTTCCTTTTGTAATACGGATATTGTCTCCCTACATATACTTCTAGTTCTTTATCTATTAACGAGCTACCTTCCTCTTGTTCATTATCCAAGTTTCGCTGACAACTTGCACAATTTAACTGTTCCTCCTCGCAAGATTGCCCACAATTTATACATTTCAAAACAATCCCTCTTCCCATACATACGTCATTTCAAAATACCTTCGTGTTTTAATAACCACTCTTTCCTCCATAAACCACCAGCATATCCAACAAGCTTTCCACTCTTTCCTATTACACGGTGACATGGAACAATTATTGAAATTGGATTCCGACTATTTGCCCCTCCTATTGCCCGTACAGCTTTTGTATTTCCAACTTTCTCTGCAATATCTAAATATGAAGCACTTACGCCGTATGGAATAGTATAAAGTGCATCCCATACATTTTTTTGAAATGCTGTTCCCTCCGCAGACAGCGGGACCGTAAACTCTTTTCTTTTCCCTTTAAAATATTCATCTAACTCATTTATACATTGTTCTATCATTTCATTTTTATTTTCTTCTTGTCGTTCATCAACAAATATAACAGACGTAATTCCTTCTTGATTCGCTGTAATTTCAAGCAAACCTACTTCGCTTTCATAATAAGCCTGGTACATATGCCATCCTCCAATTCAGTTCATATTAGTCATTGTAACACGAATATACAAAATTTTTCGTATAAGCGTTTTATTAGAGAAACAAAAAAGAGAATGATACAATGTAAGAAAATTCAATCTAGGAGGCTATTGGATGAATTCCGAACTTTTTTCACCTTATACAATTAAGGACGTTACATTAAAAAACCGGATTGTTATGTCACCTATGTGCATGTATTCATCGGAAAACGGGGATGGCCAAGTAACGAATTTCCATCTCATTCATTATGGAACAAGAGCTGCCGGTCAAGTTGGTTTAGTTATGATTGAAGCAACAGCCGTGTTACCTGAAGGTCGAATTTCAAATAAAGACTTAGGCATTTGGGATGACAACCTAATTGAAGGCTTACATAAAACGACTACTTTTATACATGATAACGGTGCAAAAGCTGCCATTCAACTCGCTCACGCCGGAAGAAAAGCTGAATTAGATACGAATGCTTTCGCTCCTTCTGCAATTCCTTTTAATGATACGATGAAAATACCAGTAGAAATGAATATACAGCAAATCAAAGAGACTATATTAGCTTTTCAGAGGGCCGCGTTACGTTCAAAACAAGCCGGATTTGATGTTATCGAACTACATGGCGCTCACGGTTACCTTATCAATGAATTCCTATCACCACTTACTAATAAACGAACGGATGAATACGGCGGCTCACCTGAAAACCGCTATCGCTTCTTACGCGAAATCATCGACTCTGTAAATAAAGTTTGGGACGGACCAATATTCGTTCGTATTTCAGCAAATGATTATCATCCTGACGGGTTAACAGTTCAAGATTATGTTCAGTATACAAAATGGATGAAAGAACAAGGAGTAGATTTAATTGATTGTAGCTCTGGGGCTGTTGTCCCTGCACGCATCGATGTTTATCCTGGGTATCAAGTACAATATGCTAAACATATTAAAGAGCATGCTAACATTGCAACTGGTGCAGTTGGATTGATTACGACTGGATCTCAAGCAGAGCAAATTTTAAATGATAACGAAGCAGATTTAATTTTCATCGGACGTGAGTTACTTCGCAACCCGTACTTCCCGAGAATAGCAGCCAATGAACTTGGCTTTGAATTGCAAGAACCTCACCAATATAAGCGAGCACCAGGAAAAATTCATACGAATAAATAAAACCGAGAAGTCATTCTTCTCGGTTTTATTTATTCTATCGTTGGAATTTCATTTGAATTATAAGTATGGATACCCGATTCTTCGCGCAGCGCGGTTATATACATCCCTTTCGCCACATCTTTAGCTGAAATTGGTTTATACTTTTTGAAAGCCCCTTTAAAGATAAAAGGAATAATACGAGATAACTTTTCAGCCATTCGTTCGCCGAAACGAAATTCTTGTCGATTTCCTACTAATAATGATGGTCTAAAAATGTGAATACCACCGATCACTAACTTTTGCAATTCTTCTTCCATTCTTCCTTTCACTTGTGAATAAAAGAAAAATGATTTAGGATTCGCTCCCATAGAAGACACAACAAGGAAATTTTGTACCCCTTGTTTTTCAGCTAAACAAGCAGCTCGTAACGTATATTCATAATCTACTTTTTTAAAATTTGCTTTTGTTTTTGCTTTTTTTATTGTTGTTCCTAAGCAACTAAAAACATCATCCACAGCAAAGAACTCTTTATATTCCTCTAATACCGAAAAATCAACTTGTTTCTGCTGTAACTTTTCATGTTGCCATTGCATTGGATCTCTTACAAAAATAGTAACCGAATCATAGTAATCTGATTCAAGTAATAGACGCGTTATCTCTTGTCCAACTAAACCACTTGCACCAAGTATTAACGCTGTTCGCTTATTCATATATGCATATACCTCTTATTTTACTTTTCTCTCCTTCAGTAAAATACAACCTTTAGGAGTTTCCTGATCTTATTTTACCACAAGTAAAACACTATGCGTACGCATAGTGTTTTACTTACTCTTTTTTCTCATCTCTCTCTTGTAATTTCGTTATTGTTGTAGCGTCCCCTAAATTACTTATTAATCTTCTTAAAAAAATTAATACAAAAGATAATGGCAATACTACCGCTAATATTAATAAAATAGCTTCCATTAAGTAACCCAAACGCTCACCCCCCTCTTTAACCTCCTTTTCAATATATGAAAACAGCGTTGTCACATATGCATGCATTTGCAAAAATAATACACTTATATTTGACAACTTTATAACAAAAACAAATCGGAATGATTATTATTTATTGCAACTTTATTAAAGATGTATTATACTAAGTTCGCAAACTAAAACGTAATTATTCCGTTTTGTATTAAAATGATATTTTTCTTCTATAATTGGGGAAAATATATCAGTAAAAAAGAAAAGAGGAGAACTTCATGCCTAAAAGATTGACTATATTTTCATTCTTACTTATTTTCACCTTAATTTTCGCTGGCTGCTCAAATAAAAAAGAAAGTAATGCCAAGAAAGATGGAAAGCTAACAGTTTATACAACGATTTTCCCACTTGCTGATTTCGCAAAGAAAATCGGTGGCGACTATGTAAATGTTGAAGCAATTTACCCACCTGGTGCAGATTCACATACATTTGAACCAAGTCAAAAACAAACAGTACAAGTTGCAAAAGCTAATTTATTCGTTTATAACGGCGCTGAATTAGAACCATTTGCTGAAAAAATGGAAAAAACATTACAAAAAGAAAATGTTAAAATTGTAAATGCATCTAAAGGTATTGAGCTTCGTGCTTCTACTGAAGAAGAGCATCATGATCATGGAGATGGCCATAAAGAAGATGAACATCATCACGATAAAGACCCGCATGTTTGGTTAGATCCTACTCTAGCAATGAAACAGGCGGAAAAAATTAAAAATGCACTTGTAGAATTACAACCTGAACATAAACAAGAATTCGAAAAAAACTTCGCCGCACTTCAAACTAAATTTACTGATTTAGACGATCAATTTAAGGCAGCTGTAGCGAACGCAAAAACGAAAGAAATTTTAGTTTCTCATGCTGCCTATGGTTACTGGGAACAACGATACGGCCTAAAACAAATTCCTATCGCTGGAATTTCAGCTTCTGATGAACCATCTCAAAAGCAGCTTGCTGACATTACAAAAACAGTAAAAGAACATAGTCTAAAATATATTTTATTCGAAACGTTCTCTACTCCAAAAGTAGCATCCGTAATTCAAAAAGAAACTGGTACAAAAGTTTTACGCTTAAATCACTTAGCTACTATTTCTGAAGATGATGCGAAAAATAATAAAGATTACTTCACTTTAATGGAAGAAAACGTAAACACATTGAAAGAAGCAACAAACTAATCCATTATATTTTCTAGGCAGCTGAATCTGGTATTCAGCTGCCTTTTTATGTATTTATCCTTGACTTGACCAAAATAACAAGTAAAATTATCCATATTAGCTTTAAAGCTATATTAATTTAGAAGGTGAGTTGGAATTATGAATCTTCACATTTGTGAAGTAACAGCAAAAAATTGGCGTTCAGTAGTTGCTTTAAACGTCACAAAAGATCAGCAACAATTTATTGAAAGTAACGCGTTTTCTTTAGCAGAATCATTATATGAAGGAAACGGAACGTCAGTAGGTTTATATGATGGAGAAACACTTGTAGGATACGCAATGTATGGATGGTATTCAGAAAAACATAAAAGCGTATGGCTCGATCGCTTTATGATTGACCAACAATATCAAGGAAAAGGATACGCAAAACGTTTCCTTCGCTTACTCATTCAATTCTTACAAGAAAAATTTGAATGCAAAATAATTTACTTAAGTTTACATCCAGACAACAAACTTGCAATGGGACTGTATGAATCATTTGGTTTCCGCTTAAATGGTGATATTGATGATGAAGGTCCAGTTGTAGGTGTTGTAATGGAGTTACTAATAGACGAAAATACAAGCCTGTGAAAACAGGCTTTTTATTATACATTTATCAATTTTTAATTTCTTTCCCTTATTTAATTCTGTTTTGCAATCTAATAGAATGTTCATAAAAAATAAGCCTGCAATTTACGCAGACTTATTTCACACACTCCTGAAAATGTTCTTGGAACCACTCTTTATTAATATCTCTTCCGATGAAAACTACTTCACTTACTCGCTCTTCACCCTCTTGCCACTCTCTATCGTACGAAGCGGCAAATAAAGTATGTACACCTTGGAAAACGATACGTTTATCTACTCCATCTATCGATAAAATTCCTTTGTAACGATATAAATATTCCCCTAGCTCTTGAACGACAGCTGACATCCACTCATTAAGCTTTTGTAAATCCAGCGGACGTTCTTCACGTAATACAAATGATTTCACACCTTCTAAGTGATTATGTTCTTTATGAGGGTAAATTTGCAACGTATCTTTCGTTTTAAACGTTTGGATTTGTAATAAAGATGGTATATCTACCTCACAGTTAGTCGCCTCAATTAACTTTGCAGTCGGGTTAATTCCTTGAATTTCATGCAAGAGATTTTCTTTCTCACTCTCTTCAATTAAATCTAATTTATTTACTAAAACGACATCCGCAAACGCAATTTGCTCTTTTGCCTCTAATCCTTTTTCAAAATGTTTATGTATATGATAACTATCTACCACCGTTACAACACCGTTAATTTGGTATGCAGATTGAATGACTGGATCTAAAAAGAATGTTTGAATAATCGGCCCTGGATTTGCAAGTCCAGTCGTTTCAATTACTAAACCATCAAAATCCATTTTCCCTTCTGCTTTTACGTCCAGTAACTGTTTTAAAGCAACAAGTAAATCTTCACGTACAGTACAGCATAAACAGCCATTTGTCATTTCCATAATTTCTTCTTCTACATTCATAATCAACTGATTATCAATGCCAATTTGCCCTATTTCATTTACAATCACCGCTAATTTCTTACCGTGATTTTCTGATAAAATACGATTTAATAAAGTCGTTTTCCCTGATCCAAGAAAACCAGTTAATATTGTTACTGGAATCATTCCTTACATCTCCTTATAGCTATATGTTTCTACATTATAGCATATAGAGAAAATCATTTTTTTAGCAAAACATATTTATTGTATGTACGCCCCCCAAACTATATAATAATACGTAGTAAGAAAGCCTTTTCAAAATAATAATCATTCATCAAGGGGGTACTTATAATGGAACGAGTTCAAATGAATGAAACGCTAGAATTCTCTCGTATTATTCAAGGATTTTGGCGTTTAGCAGAATGGGATATGACGAAACAAGAATTACTTTCTTTCATTGAAGATTGTATGGATATGGGAATTACTACTTTTGATCACGCTGACATTTACGGCGGATATACGTGTGAAGGGTTATTTGGCGAAGCTTTACAATTAAAGCCTTCCTTACGAGAAAACATGCAAATTATTACAAAGTGTGGAATCGCTCCCCCATCACCAAAATTTCCAGAGCGATATGTTGCTCACTACAATACTAGTGCAGAGCACATTATTCAAAGTGCAGAAGCATCACTAAAAAATTTACATACAGATTATATTGACGTATTACTTATTCATCGTCCCGACCCTTTTATGGATCCAAATGAAGTGGCAAAGGCATTTTCACAATTAAAACAAGAAGGAAAAGTTCGTCACTTCGGTGTATCTAACTTCTTACCTTCACAATTTAATATGTTAAGTTCTTACTTAGATTTCCCGCTTATTACGAACCAAATTGAAGTTTCTGCATTGCAGCTTGAGCACTTTGAAAAAGGGACAATTGATTTATGCCAAGAAAAACGAATCAATCCAATGATTTGGTCACCTCTTGCTGGTGGGGAAATCTTTACTGGTCAATCAGAACGCGCCGTACGTGTACGTGAAACTGTGCAAAAAGTTGCTACTGAGCTAGGTGTTACTAGTATCGATACGGTTATGTATGCTTGGTTACTTGCGCATCCAGCTAACATGATGCCAATCGTTGGATCTGGTAAATTAGATCGTGTAAAAACGGCCGCTCTTGCTACAAAAGTTAACTTAGACCGTCAACAATGGTTTACAATTTTCGAAAGCTCTAATGGACATCCTGTACCATAATGCATAAAAAGAAGAGCTGTTTTCTTACAGCTCTTCTTTTTCATATGTATTTCTAGTCATAGCAAATACACACATATCCCTTAATCCGTTTCCATCTACCGCAACGCTCGCACTTTCTAACGTACCTTCTAACTTAAAGCCTAATTTCTCAGGTATCGCTCTACTCTTCTTATTGAAAGAATCACAACGAATTTCTACACGGTTTGCTTTCAATTCAGAAAAAGCATAATCCGTTATACCTTTCGCAGCCTCTACCATATAGCCTTTTCCACTAAACCTTGTATCAATCCAATATCCGATTTCAAATTGAGGTATATCCCAATTAATACGATGTAATCCGGCTGAAGCAATAAATTCACCTGTTTCTTTCGAAAATACTAGTAATCTTAAATCTTCACGTTGCAAAAATTGAATATGTGATTTTCTAATACTTTCTTCTATTTCTTCCTCTGTTTGCTCTTTTTGTGCAAAAGCCATCCAAGGTTTTAGTTCTTGTATTGAAGCTTGAATTGCATCATATACAACTTTACCATCTCCTGGTTTCGGCATTCGAATAAAAAGCCTGTCAGTATAAAATTCAGAAGGAAAATCGAATAATAACGGATTCACTGTAAACACTCCCTATAATTCTTTTATATATAATAATATCCATCTCAATTTATATAGTAAAGAATTTTCTGAATTAAACACATTTTACTCATTCACTTCCATCGCTACAAAAATTCCAGATTCAATCGCACCTTGAATCCATCCGTGATATAGCGTTGTATGATCTCCAGCGAAGAATATTCTCCCCTCTGGTTTGACAATCGCTGGTTGTAGCTCAGATTCTTGACCTGCTTGAAAAAGCGCAAATCCTCCAAGCGCATACGGATCCAATGTCCAGCTTTTTGATATTCCAGATATGAACTCATCATACACTTGACCTCCTAATATTGTTGCTAAGTTGTGTAAGGCGTAATAAATACGATCGCCTTTTGATAAACCATCCCATAACAATGCATCGTAAGACCATGTATAGCTACCTAACATCATAGCAGGTCCTTTTTCTCCAATTCCATGACTTGGATAATAGGCATAACGAATTGGCAAATCTGTTATAATTCTGCCACCTAATTGCCCTTGTTCTTCCCAAAATCTGCTTTTAAATTGAATTCCTATTTTCGTCGCAGGCATGTAATGCAATTCACGAATTGCTTTCCATTTTTCATGAGATATAGAATCAAACGGATCTACTTCTACAAAACGCATTGTCGAAAACGGGATAGTAACAATAACTAAATCTCCTGTAATACTACTATATTCAAAAGTTTCCTCGTTCCGATAGAAAGCTGTCACACCATTATCGTGTTGATGTAACTTCATTAATTTTTGATTATATATAATATTTTCTTCTAATTGCGGTAAAAATGACTTTGGTAATCTATCATTCCCGCCCATAATTTCACAAAATCCGCTCTCCTCTTGCATAATGTATAGAAATCGTAAAGTCTCTACAAACGACCGCTCTAAAAAACCTTCTAAATCTAATAGAACACCGATCATCTCAATTGTTACTGGCGAAAAGTAAGTATTATACTGATAAGGATGATACTTTAAAAATTGTCCTGTGGAATATCTCCCAAAATCCTTCACTACAACATCCCAATTTTTCTCTGGATTTCTTTTAATAAAATTTATTATCGGCTGTACTGCTAATAACAATAGTTCTTCAGACGTTTTTCCCACTTCGTTCATTTCCACAGGATACCTTAAAATACTCGGATCCTTTTCATATTGTTTCAACGTCGTTTTCCGTCCATTTACATAAATAATATCCGTCTCATTCCTATTAATAAAAGGACTCACCTGTAGCCCAAATTTTCTTATATATGCCATCGTTAACCTATGTGTATACGGAATTCTCATTGCTCCCACATCTAAATATAATCCGGTATCTTCCATTCTAACTGTCTCTATACGGCCACCTACCCGGTTGTTTGCTTCAAAAATTTTCACATCATGTCCTGCAGCCTTTAATAAAGATGCTGAAACTAATCCAGCCATACCAGCTCCCACTACAATAATTTGTTTTGGACTTATCGTCTTCTTCAATCCTTTATCTATAACTTTTAACGCTTCATCCATTTCAGTGTTATACATTATATCTTTCTGCACAATTCCACCCCTTATTTCATCAAATGGACGTTAGTGGTTTAGTGCATTTTATTCATAGATCTCCATAAACATAACACCATTGCAATTTGAATATTCACTAAAAATACATAAGAGACAGATTTCATATTTCTTTATGCTTCGTATAATATAGCAACTGCAAAGAAGGAGTGGTTAAAAATGAAACATACTTATGACTACCATGCTACAAAAAAACATTTAGAATTAAAGAAACAAAACTTATGTAAAAAACTTAGCAATATGACACTATCTGCAAAAGAACGTGAACAGCTAAAACGTGAAATTGACAACTATGAATATATTTTAAATCTAGTCGAAATGAATCATTATGAACGCGGATTTTCTCATTAAAAGCGGAAATAAGATTATCCGCTTTTCATTTTGAGCATTTCACTACGCATTTTTCATAAGTAAATATATAATAGGATGTACATTAAGATTGAGAGGTATATTCTATGATCAAGTTAAGTGTATTAGACCAATCACCTATTTCAGATGGTAGCACAGCAGCCCAAGCTTTTTCACATACAGTTACGCTTGCACAAGAAGTTGAAAAACTCGGATTCACACGTTTTTGGGTATCCGAACATCATAATTCCGTAGGCTTAGCTGGTTCAAGTCCAGAAATACTTATTTCTCATATTGCCGCAAAAACGGACCATATTAGAGTCGGTTCAGGTGGTGTTATGTTACCGCATTATAGCCCATATAAAGTCGCTGAGAATTTCCGTGTTTTAGAAGCACTGTATCCAAATCGTATCGATCTCGGTGTTGGTAGAGCCCCTGGTGGTATGCCAATAGCAACTCGCGCACTTCAAGAAGGGAAAATGGTCTCACTTGATCAATATCCAGAACAAATTGCAGACGTTGCAATGTACATACATGATCAAGTACCAGAAAACCATCACTATGCAAACTTAAAAGCCACTCCAGTTATCCCAACATCTCCTGAAATGTGGATGCTCGGTTCTAGTGGAGAGAGCGCTAAAATTGCTGCAAACAACGGAGCTTCTTTCGCATTTGCACAATTTATTAATGGCTTTGGAGGCCCTGAAGTTATGAGGGCTTACCAAGAACAATATCAGCCCTCATTTTTAGGAGATAAACCAAAGTCAATCGTTGCTATTTTTGTTATTTGCGGAGAAACAAATGCAGAAGCAGAAAAAATTGCTTCTAGTTTAGATTTATCAATCTTATTATTAGAGCAAGGAAAACCAACTACTGGTACACCTTCTATTGAAACTGCTCAAAATTATTCATACAGCGCTTATGATTTATTCCGTATAAAAGAAAATCGTCAACGTATGATTGTTGGTGATCCGTCTTCTGTAAAAGAAAAAATAATAAACTTAAGCAAAGCATACAATACTGACGAATTTATGATTGTCACGATTACTCATCAATTCGAACATAAACTAAAGTCTTATCGCTTACTAGCAAATGCTTTTAATTTATAATTCTAAAAAGAGATGCATCACATATGATGCATCTCTTTTTCTTACTACTTATTGTTTTCATTTCCTATATATTCAATAGCTTCTTTTAATAGCTCATCAAAGTTAATAGGATAATTATGATCTAAGTCAGGCACAACTTTATACTTATGTTCTATATTCTTATCTCTTAATAGTTGTACAAATTGCTGCACGGATTCGAAACAATCTTCATCTTGATCCCCGCATACTATATATCCTTTTATATGTTTATCCTGCAGCACACTCAACAACTCATCCCATTCTTCAATCTTGGGAAGCCAGGGTGCCATAAAAACAAAACCATCTACATCTATATCTTTTTGTAAAATCGTATATAAAGCTACTCTTGCCCCTGCAGAAAAACCACCAATTATTACATTTTCTACTGTATGATTTTCTATAAACTTATTGTAATGCTCTTTTAATTCCCCTTTCCCTCTCTCTAGATCATCCCAAACAAATCCACCTGAAAACTGAATTTGTGAAGACTGTGGTAAAGCTAACGTGTAATCTTGTGTCAAAACTGATTTCCAATATGGCTCTACTATTTGAATATTTTCTTGGTCACCATGTAATGTAAGTAGTAGATTTCCCTCTTTCTTGCTGTATATATATTTCACGTCTGGTCTTTCCGTTTTATGTGCTAATCCTTCTCTTTCTTTACATAATTGAACCATTGTATGAAATTCTTCAAATTTATGTAGTGATTTTAAATCATCGTCCGAAATTAAATACTCATTTCCATACCAGAATCCCTTTTCTATAATGGCCTCTCTCATTAAATGTAATGCTTCTTTTTCAAGTCCCGATGCACTTGCGAGCGCATACTTAAAATTATATATTTGCGCCTCATTCCCTATTACACCTGTAGCATTTTCCATTATATAATTGTACGCTTCAAAACTTCCTTTATTTGCATAACAACGTAACGTTTCATTTAATAATTGAATGTAAGTCATACTATTTTTCATGTACCAATTCCCCCGAAACCTTTTATAATATTTTTTTGCGAATCTTTATACCACTTTGTATAACCTACGCTAACAATATCTTATTCTCAGAATGATGCTTAATAGTTACTCTTCCCTGTCCAATGCATTTAGTATAAATGAAAATAGACTGAAAAATCAATATTTTAACAAACAAAAAAAGACAACAATATATGTATTGTTGTTTTCATTACATCTACCCGCTCTTTTGTTTTTTTCTATCTGGTTTACTTGAAACTAAATAATGTTTTTCTGAAATATATAAGTCTCTTTTTAAGCTACGATTTAAGTAAGGTCCTAGTTTCATTCCGCATATGAGGCGATCTTCGCTACCTTCAACAATTGGGAACATTTCTTTTTCTGTTACGTATTGATCTACTGCTTTTTGTACGACATCAATTTCTTTCACTAGGTTTAAATTTTCTGCTGTATGTTCAAATACCTCAAGCGTTTCCTTCGTTATGAGAAAATCATTTGTTGGAAATGCAGGTAAATACGGTTTTAACAAATCATAATTCACTGTATAATCGTCATTTACTAATACTGTATAAACAATATTAGCATTCGTTTCTAAAAACTGAGCCATCGCTTGTTCTAATTCATCTTTCGTAATTTCCCGCTCTTCTTTTCCAGTTCTGAAAAAGCGAAACATCGCATCGCCTCCTTTTTACTATATTATAGCATAAAAGAAAACTGAAAAATCATAAAAAAACCCATTGAAATAATTTTTCAATGGGTTTCTATATATTTATCGTTATTTTAAGAATGCACTTAGCATCCATACATGTTGTTCTAATGTTGTATGAATTGCTAACAACATGTCAGCTGATGTTTCATCGCCAGCTTCGCCCGCAACTTCCATACCTTCTTTTAATTCTTGAATAAGTGCAGAATAATCATTCACTAATGTTTGCACCATTTCTTCTGCAGATTCTTTGCTTGTCCCTTCGCTGACACTAGATGTTGCGAGATATTCTTTCATTGTCGCTAATGGTTTACCTTCTAAAGCTAAAATACGTTCTGCTAACTCATCAATATACGTTCCAGCTTCATTATAAAACTCTTCAAATTTCTCATGTAATGTAAAGAAGTGTGGCCCTGTCACATACCAGTGATAATTATGTAGTTTCACATATAACACATTCCAGTTTGCTACCTGCTTGTTTAATACTTCAACAACATTTGTTTTCGTACTCATACAACCCACTCCTCTTATCATTTTGTAATGTTTATCTTTTAATAACCTAATTACATTTTACCATACATTCCCTTTCCTTTCGAACAATCGGCTTATATGTAACAAAGTTTTAACACCTTTAATACTTCCCTAATATCATTTAATTCATGTATTTTTTCAAACACTTCATACGTCTAATTGTCCAAGCTCATACATATGCATAATAGTACATCAAGCTCATCATAGTAGAAAGAGGGATAACATGGACAATCAACAATGGCAAGTAGCAAAGAAAGTAGCTGCTACTTATATCGGAACTGTCGTTGGAGCTGGATTTGCTACTGGACGAGAAATTGTTGAATTTTTCACAGTGAATGGATTATATGGGACAATTGGCATATGTGTAAGTGGATTTTTTTTTATTTGGCTCGGCACAAAGATGATGTTACTTTCATCGCAAATTGGGGCATTTTCAGCGCAAGAATTTAACAAATATTTATTTGGGGATGTATTTGGGAATGTTGTAAACACATTATTATTACTCGTTTTATTCGGCGTAACGAGCGTTATGTTATCAGGGGCTGGTGCAGTATTTGAAGAGCAACTTCGCTTACCAAGACAACTCGGTATTCTCATTACAGTTATCGCTTGTCTCATTATAAGTAGCCGCGGATTACAAGGTGTTTTTGAAGTAAATACACTTGTCGTACCTATTATGATGATTTTTATTATCGGACTTGCTATTACAACCTTTTTTCACGGTACACCTTCCATTAATAACACTATTCCTGCAGAGAGTTGGAATATGAAATGGATTACTAGCCCTATTACATATGTCGCCTTAAATCTTTCTCTCGCCCAAAGTGTTCTCGTCCCATTAGCCAGTGAAGTTAAGGATCGAAAAGCCATTTTTTGGGGTGGGATTTTAGGGGGTGCTGGACTTTCTTTAATTTTATTATGCAGCCATTTAGCAATCTTATCAGTCGATCAATTTTATCAATATAACATCCCAATGGCTGAAGTCATAAGAAGATTTAATGCAACTTTTCACTTCTTCTTCGTTCTCATTATTTTCGGTGAAGTTTTCACAACTTTAGTTGGTAATGTGTTCGGAATGACAAAACAGATGCAATCTATTACTGGGTGGAAAAATAACAATATTATTTTCTTTATTTTACTAATTAGTTATTGCTTTAGTTACATCGGTTACAGTGACTTACTTCACATTCTATATCCTATCATCGGATGGGTAAGTATTGTTATACTTCCAATCATTGCATTTAAACAACTTCAAAAAACATAAAAAAGCATCCATGTTATTGGATGCTTTTTTATGTTCATTCACAATCATCACATACTTCCCAGTACGGCCCCATTTCTAATGCTAAATATGGCTTTAATTGCAACCGAATCATTCGACTAGGCATGCGCTCTAAAACAAATTGAATACCCTCTTCATCTTCGTCTAATTCAACTTTTGAAATCGCAATTCTTTGCATAGTCGTAATGGGAATTCCATCTTTATATAAAGTGATTTTCACCTCATCGTATTCATTAAAATACAATTCGACACTCATTTGATTTTTCAGAATTTCATCAACAATTTTATATGTATCATTTTGTTCTTGGATTATATATTTCCATCCGCCTCTATCTTCTTTCGGAGCTGTTTGAAATAATGTCTCCAAATCCTCGTATAGCATAAGATAACCCCTCTCTTACTAAAAACGATGAGTATTTTATATACCCTTTATCTCTATCACTATCCATAGCTATTGTACCATATATCACCGTTCTTACCGTATTCATTTGCTTCATACATACTTATAAAACAACTAATTCTATCTCCATTATTATGTATATTACCTCATTACTCCATACTCTCTTACAAGTTCAAATAACATCAGACTTTAATCAATGCAAATATTCTCTACTGTCCGCTTTTATTAGCTTACAGCATTCACACTTTTACATATAGTAAGACTAACACAAATAAAAAAGGAGAGTGACTTATACCACTCCCCTTAAAAGAACTTCCCTATAGCTGCTAAAACTAATACGATTATTAAAATTGCGAATAATAATGAGACAATGAAACTAAAAATAGGTAACGCTTTCTTTTCATTCTTCTTAAATAGTAACTTTAAACTAAGAAAAATATTTACTGGTACAAGTATAAAATAAAAATATTTAACAATTTGCACCGAGCTATTCGAAAGTGTTTTTAATATAAACACTTCAATTAGAAAAACAATAAAAAATGAAATACTTAGCCAAAATGAAACGTAACTAAGCCAAGAATGTCTTTTTGTCCCCCAGTACACTCCCATAATACTCTCCTTTTATTTGTATTCTATAGGTTAACAATTATACACAAAGCTAACAAATACCTCTATTTTTCGACAAATATTATGCAAAATACCATTTTAAACGTCATAAGAGGACTCTACATCCCACATTTAAATTTACATAATAAAACAGACTCTCCCAATACATACTTCTATTTTAGGGACAGCCTGTTCTCTGTTAAACTTTAAATCTGTCAATTAGTCCTTGTAACTCTTCAGCCATTTGAGATAACGTGCCCGCTGCGGATCCAATTTCCTCCATCGAAGCTAGCTGTTCTTCAGCTGAAGCCGCAACATTTTGTGTGCTTGTTGCATTATTTTGTGCTGTCATTGCAATTTGTCCTACCGAAATAGATACTTCATTTGCCCCTTTTGACATTCCATTAGCCGTTTCAACCATCGTCTTAATTTGATTAGCTATTTCATTTGTAGATTGTAAAATTTCAGCAAAGTTTTGCTTCGTTTCATTTGCGATAACAAGTCCAGATTGAACTTCCTCATTTACATGATTCATAGATTTGACTGTCTTACCCATATCATCTTGTATTTCACATATTAATTTACTAATTTCACTAGAAGATACGCTAGACTGCTCTGCCAATTTACGTACTTCATCTGCAACAATCGCAAAACCTCTTCCATGCTCACCGGCTCTTGCAGCTTCAATCGCCGCATTTAGAGCTAGAAGGTTTGTTTGATCTGCAATATTTTGAATTACTTCTAAAATATCACCAATTTGTTTTGATTTATTATTTAGTAATTGTATAACTGCATCTGATTGTGACACAGATTCTGCAATAGACTGCATCTGGTTTACTGTTCTTCCTACTAGTTTCCCACCATCTTCTGCTTTTTCACGAGTATGTGCGGAAGCCGTATTAATAGATGATGAACTATTTGCTACATGCTGAATTCCTTCCGTTACATCAAATAGCAACATAGCACCATTTTCTACGCTTGTTGTTTGCGTCGTTGCCCCACTTGATATTTCATCCATTGCGATTGTGATTTGCTCAGTCGCTTCACTTGCTTGCCTTACACTTGCAGTTAGCTCTTCTGATGCCGCTGCAACATGCCCAGCTGAATCGTTAATTCTTCCGATTAACGTCCGTAACGAATTCGTCATCTCATTAAAGCCTTTAGCAAGTTGGCCGATTTCATCATTAGAATGAATTTCAATTGTTTGCGTTAAATCCCCTTCACTTATTTCTTTAGAGGTAACAACTAATCTCTTTAAAGGCTTCGTAATTGAAAGTGTTACAAAATAAATAAGTGCTCCACCTATTACTAATGAGATAAGCATAACAATTAACATATTATAAAATACAGGTTGAGCAGCTTCAATTACTTCACTTGAGTACATAGTCCCACCAATTTTCCAACCTGTTTTTACATTTGTAGCAAATACCATATTCTTTTCACTACCACCATAAGAATATGAAAAAGCACCGTGATTATCTTCATAAATTTTCTTTGCCCAAGAATCAGTCGCTTTTTCTCCTGATTTTTCTTGTGGATGAGCAATTATTTTTTGCTTTCCATCTAAAATGAAGGCATATCCTTTTTTACCAATATTAATTAACTTTGATGTTTTTAATAAATTATCTAAACTTAAATCTAGCGCAACAACCCCATTTTTATCTTCTGTTTGTTTTGCGATTGTTACGACAATATGTCCATTTCCTTTTGCCTTATACGGCTCAGTAACAACAATACCACCTTGTTTTGCCACTGCATCTTTATACCAAGGTCGTGCTGTTGGATCATAATCTGCTGCCATTTGTATATTTGGTTCTTGCACAAATTTTTTATCATTTCCGGCAACATATACTTGTTCAACATCTTTATTTAAATTTATATATTGAGATAATATTTTTCTTAATTCATCCTGATTATCTCCTTGATACATATTCCCCTGAATCACCCGTGCAAAATTATTCACATCATTAAATTTTGCATCAATCATTTGATTGATTAAATTATCCAGTATTTTTATATTGTCGTTGGCACTACTCTTAATTTGTGATTCAAAATTCTTTTTGGCTGTTTGATAAGACATGCCTCCGATAATAGACACAGCCGCAATTAAAATTACAAAGAATGAAATTAATAGCTTTTTTGCTACTTTCATATCACGAAACAAATTTAATAGTTTACCCATTATGAACCTCCTAATTTTCAAATTTAAAAGTTAAATTGAGTTAATTATTAATATTTCCCAATCCCTAATTATTATTTTCATAACCTACTATGATGAATACTTTGTAAAGTTTAAACAATTAATTTCTCTTTGTCTATATATATAAATAATATTATTATAAAATTTACAAATAGAAAAAACCAAAGGGCACCCTTTGGTTTTTACATTTTTTTATGTTGTTTAGAAAGCTTTTTCCACTTATCACGCTCTGCTCTGGCAAGGATTGCATCTTGTTTTCTCATAAAATACGCCAGTTCTCTTTGTAATTTTTTATAGCTTTTCAAACGATCTATCGTAATAAGTCCGTTATCAATTGCACTATGCACCGCGCATCCTGGTTCATTCTCATGCTTACAATCACGAAAACGGCATGTTGTCGCGAGTTTTTCAATATCAGAGAATGTTGTTTGAATCGCTTCGCTTCCTTCCCAAAGTTGCAATTCCCTCATGCCGGGAGTATCAATAACTAAACTACCACTCGGTAATCGGAACAATTCACGATGAGTTGTCGTATGTCTTCCTTTACTATCTTCCTCACGAATATCTCCCGTTTTTGCTACTTCAATTCCTATAAGTGCATTTAACAAAGTGGATTTCCCAACACCGGATGATCCGACTAAAGCAATTGTTTTCCCTGAAGAAACAAATTGCTGCAACGATTCAATACCAGTATGCTCTAAACTATCAACGACGAAGATTGGAACACCAATTGCCACAGCTTCCGTTTCAACAATTTTCTGTTCCATGTCCTCACATAAACTACTCTTTGTTAAAACAATTACAGGCATTGCACCGCTTTCATACGCTAAAAGTAAATAACGTTCCATTCTTCTTACATTAAAATCATGGTTAAGTGCATTCACTAAAAATAGATAATCTACATTCGCTGCTATTACTTGTTCTTCCGTTCGAGTACCAGCCTCTTGTCTAGAAAAAGAGCTTCTTCTCGGAAAAATACTATGAATGATAGCTTTCTTTTCATTCTCTATTTTCTTTATATACACCCAATCACCAACAGCTGGATAATCTCCCTTCGTTACTGCTTCATGCCGAAACTTTCCAGACAGTTCTGCCATATATTCACCATCGTTACAAATAATGCGATATATATGCTTACGCTCAAGTAAAATACGACCTACTTCAAATTTCTCTACAGCTTGTTCCTCAAAAAAAGAATCCCAGCCATACGATTCTAAAATATTTTGATTCAAATTGATATCCTCCCTAGTTTTAGCTAAGTGGAAGGATAGTGCGCTCACTTATATCGTTTCGCCCTTTCCATCCACCTTTGTATTTGGTTTATTATTCATATAAGTTATTTTCGCCATAACACATCACCCCGTTCTTATTTTAATTACTCTCATTATATGGAATTCTCCTATAAAAAGCTACATCATTTAACGTAATTTTCAAATAATTTGTTTTTGAGCATTCTAATTTGTCCTCGGTGACTAATTTCATCTTCTAGCACATGAAACCAAAGATAGTGCTGGTTATATACTACACCGTTAGGCCACTTTCTTTCTGACATGAGCCACTCATCACCTTGTTCACTTAAATACTTCAGAGATTCTTCTCGAACACTTTGTAGAAGTTGTACATAATACTGTATTTCATGACCACGGATCGCTCTATCCGCTTCCCCTAAATACAGTGCATCTTCCCATATTTCTAATTCTTCTTTTGTAAAGTCACGATCTTGAAATGAAATAAGCTGATGAACTTTTTCAATAGCTGCTATATGTTTTAATAAGGCACCAATTGAATTCCCGCTACTCTGCATAATTAAATCTAATTGCTCAACTGATAAATTTCTTACTTCACCTAATGTTACAGCTCTCGTATGCTCAAGCATGCTTACTAATTCCCCTATTTTTTTTGTATAACCATCTACACTTCTTATTCGATAATCTATATTCATATCACGCACCCCTTTCTGCATTCATATTATTGTAAAAATGATTCATATAATAGACTGAAATATATCTGAATTTTCCGTTATAATTAAATTGAATACAAAATATACCCAAACAAACTTTCTCAATATGCTTATATGAAATATTAAAAGGAATCAATATAAAATAATCGAATCTTATTCACTAAAAGGAGTGGATTCGATGGAAATGTATCAATGGCTAACCGCTGTTCTCGTTGGTGGCATTACTGGCTTCGTTTCCCATCTAATCAATAACCAAGGTAAGTTATTGCTTCCACGCCGTTTGAAAACATTTTTTCATTTTGGATTTTTAACTGATATTTTTACGGGTAGCCTAGCCGCACTTCTCGGACTCGTTTTATTCGATGTCACCGCAATAAAAGAAATTATAAAAGTATCCATTGTAACTGCTATTTCCGGTCAAACTTTCTTACTACATCAAGCTCTTGGTGGCGAACAGGCTAAAAATACGCAAATTGGGAAAGCTGATGAGAAGATTCAAGAAATTGACAAATTATTGCGACGTTAGTGTATACTTTCTTTTAAAATTATTGTTATAATGAGAAATAAATATTTTCTATTGCGTCGTTTGTCAGGAGAAAGGGTGTTTCGTATGACAAAAAAGAAAATAGAAGATTTCTTAACAAACTCCGAAAAAGAGGAACTGCTAGAAAACTATAAATGTTTACGAGAAGCCCGCACAAAAAGCGAAGCTAACTATTTTGGTGAAGCAGTGAACCATCTATTAAATAAAGCAAAACAACGAATTATTAAAGATGCAGGTATACATGATGAAAATGCAGCAACTGTTCAATCAAAAAGAAAAGCACTGTTTTAGTTACATTAGCTAAAACAGTGCTTTTTGTTACAATATTTTTCACATTACTTTCACATCTATTTCACAAATATAAGTACTTCTATATGTTAAACTAGGTATATCCTTTTCCGAGGAGCTATATGCCGATATATAAATCCCTATCACCATAGGGATTTTTTATTTCCCCATAATTTTATTACAATTCTTTTTCAATAATATAGCTGAACAACGAATTATTAAAGATGCAAGTATACATAATGAAAATGCAGCAACTATGCAATCAAAAAGAAAAGTACCTTTTAGACTTAACCAAAAAAGTGCTTTTTGATTTACTAAAACTTTATGATGCAATTCCTTTTTCATTATCTTTATTAATGTTTTCACTTTTTCTAAACAGAAATAAAGCTAAAACATATAATAACGCAGTAAAGCTACCTACTAATATAAAATTATGAGATGTTGCAAATAACATTCCTGCTATTGCCGCACCAATCATTTGGCCAATGTACATCGAGGCATTTGCAAGAGCAGCACCTGTTCCTCTTGCTATAGTAGACATGTTTTGTAAGTGTCCCATCATTAATACAAACAAAATTCCTGTCACAAAAAATAAAACAAAGAAAAATAATTCAACAAATATAATACTCTTTAAATAAGGGAGTATTACATATAACACTGCTGTAAATACAATTCCACCATAGAAAGAAAAATTGTAACCAATTTTATTTACGAGTCTAGGGCCCAAAATATTACCAGCTAAATTTCCTAATCCTAGTACAAGCATAGCCGTACCTACTTCATGAACCTGTAACCCAAATTGAACGAAAAGCCATACACCAAAGAATGAAAATGCAGCAAAATTTCCGGTTTGAAAAATAAAGTAGGCAAAATAGGAAAGTGAAACCTTTGAATCTGTAAGTAATTGTTTATAACGCTTTAAGATAGATTTTTTATTTCCACTTATATAAACAGAGGGTACTATCCCTCTGTTTCACTAATCTTCTAAAATAGATTGGATTTCTTTCATGACTCTTTTATTCAATGAAACGTCTACCGCTTTCACACTTTCTCTTATTTGCTCTGCCCGCTTTCCACCAGGTATAACTGTATCAATTCCTTCTTTATTTAATAACCATGCTAACGCTAAATGAGACACTTCAATATCATTTTCTTTAGCTAGCCCTTTTAACTTTTCCACTTTCTTAAAATTACTCTTATATGTATTTTCTTCAAATAGATTTACATTTTGGCGCCAATCGACTTCGTTCAATTTAAAATCTTCTGTATATTTTCCGCCTAATATTCCAAAAGCAAGAGGCCCATATGGAATAAATGAAATACCCGCTTCTATACAATGCGGCAACAGTTCTTCCTCAGCCGTACGTTCTAACATATTGTACGGAGATTGTACAACATCTATATGACCATGTTGGTTCGCTTCTTTTAATTGTTCTATGTTTACGTTCGATATTCCAATTGAACGAATTTTCCCTTCTTCTTTTAAACGAGTAAGCTCTCCGATTGAATCTATGTAACTTGTTTCAGAATTTGTAAAATGCAAATAATATAAATCAATATAATCAGTCTGTAACCTTCTTAAGCTATTCTCCACAGCATTTCTTAAATAACTTGGTTCATTGTTAATATAAGTTTCTCCATTTAATAACGGTTGAATTCCACCTTTTGTAGCAAGTATAAGCTTATGGCGTTTTCCCTTTAATACTTCTCCTACCATTTCCTCAGATCTACCGACACCATATGAATCTGCTGTATCAAAAAATGTAATCCCTTGCTGAATAGCTTCTTCTACTAATTGCTTTCCTTCTTCTTCATTCACATCAGCATATAAATTATGTCCCCCTACTGCATTTGTACCTAAACCCAACTTTGAAATATTTAATCCTGCCTTTTGCAATTTTGTATACTTCATTTTTTCTCCCCCTATATTTCTATTGTTCGAATATATTCGAACAATAGAAATATACCACTTTATATGTTATAGTGCAAATATCTCAACTTATACAAGCAGGTGAAATATGCGTACACTCTATCATCCAAATCGAGAAGAAATTCAATTTTCTTCTGTCTTATATGCACTTAGCGATCAAATTCGTTTACAAATTGTAAATATGTTACTAGAGAAAAACGAACAATCTTGTGGCGCTTTAAACATTCCTATTGCGAAATCAACTTTATCTCACCATTTCAAAGTTTTACGTGAGTCAGGTGTTATGTACACGCGCCTTGAAGGAACACAACGTTTCATTTCAATTCGTGAAGAAGATTTAAATGCTAGATTCCCAGGTTTGTTACAAGTTGTATTACATGCGACAGAGCCATATTAAAAAACATCTCATATGAATATGAGATGTTTTTTAATATGGCTATTCTTTTAATAAATCTATTAATCCATTTCCTTCAGATGTACGTTCGTACCCTAAAGGTACAGTTCTTTTAATGAGTTGTGCATATATTTCCGGCTCCGATAACTTTCGACCATATTCTTTCTCACACTGTTTAATGAGCAAGGCGAGCGCTCCAGCAACATGCGGCGTCGCCATGGAAGTTCCACTTAACACAGCATATTTCCCATCTGGATACGTAGATAATATTTCATCACCTGGCGCTACTAGATCAATTTCTTGATTTGAATTACTAAAACATGTAATCTTCCGCTCTAAATTAACAGCACCAACTTCAATTACCTCAGAATAAGCACCTGGGAAATCTAATTCCTCTGTTTCATCATCGCAATCTCCATTATTTCCAGCAGCACATACAACGAGAACATCCTGATTTACCGCATTTTGAATTGCTTCATGTAATTCTGGAACATCTTGCGGACCACCAAGTGACATTGAAATAATTCTCACTTTCTCTTGATTCGGCCCTCTCCAATTTACAGCATAATGAATTGCCTCAATAATTTGCTCATAACTTCCAGAACCATCTCCCGCTAAAACTTTTAATACTAACATTTTAGCAAGTGGTGCAACTCCCAATACACCGACACCATTTTCAGTCGCGGCAATCGTGCCCGCTACATGAGTACCATGTCCGTTATTATCAAGATACACATTTGGATCAGCTTCATAATCTTTTGTGAAATTTCTTCCGCCGATAATACGATCCTTTAAATCTATATGATTGGTATCACACCCTGTATCTAATACGGCAACGACTACATCTTGCCCCTTCACACTCTTTTCCCATACTTGTGGAGCGTGAATCAGTTGTACACCTGGTGGAATTTCATTTACTTGCTCTACCACCTTATTTACGGTAAACGGAATCAATTGTATACCTTTTTGCTTATTCACTGTACTACTCATCGTAATCCCTCCTGAAAATGTATTATTTTCATTTCAGACCACTTTTGAATACTTGTAAATGTAACATTCGTTTTATTCTTTTTGTTTTCCTTCTTTTCAAATATTTCTCAACATCATTAACTAACTCTATACTACTTTTTTATTTCCCCTATGATTTGTAGGAAGTAACAGCCCGTGTCGTTCAACTAATAACCAAAATAAGAGGACCAATTAATGGTCCTCTTACAGTCTTTTAAAAAAATGATATGTAATTTGAAAAATAATATAAATTAAGACTAAACCTCACTCTTGTTTAAAAACTTTTCTATTTCTTTTACTAAATATTCCGCTCCCTCTATCCCAACAGTAATATTTCCATTTGCTAATGATATGTTCTGTTCTGAAACATCACCTGTGATTTGGCAAGCATTGTAAGGTTGATATTTTTGCAAAATGATTTTATCTGCTTCTACAAAAATTTCAAGCGGTGATTTGATTTGTATTCCCAATACATCGCGTAATTCTTTAGGGATAACAATTCGTCCTAATTCGTCTACTTTTCGAATAACTCCTGTTGCTTTCATAGTTCTCCCCCCTTACTCTCTATTAATTTTTCCACCTCGCTTTTTCCATTTTATCACTTTTTGACAATACTTGCCTCTTTTTAGAAAATTTTGTACTCGAGTTAAAAAAACACATTTAATGCATACGTAATCTCTCTTTCAATTGTTTTACATAACGGGATCTTATAAGTAAGAAGTATACAACTTGAATACCTATGAAAATACTTAATACAACTGTATTTTCTTTAAACAATGAGTACTCAAACATTTGCCCTAACGCCGTTAAGGCTACTGCCCCATGTAATGTTGCAACACCAATTGGAACGAAGAATAAAAGCGCCAATCGAATTGTAACTACCTTCGATAATTCCCCACTCGTCAATCCAACTTTTCGAATCATTTCGAACAAGCGAACATCATCCTCCAAATCGGAGAATAAACGGAAGTAAAGGAAACTTCCTGCGCAAACGAAAAATACTATACCAATAAAGAAACCTACAAATAAAATCGGTCCTGCAATTTGTAAACTTTGGTTTTGTTCGTACTCTTCCGCACTAAACGTTGAATGTTCTTGATGCGGTTTAATTTGATGCGTAAGCTCTTTACCAATTTCAATCTCATCTTTCATTCTTTCAGTTTTATACATATAATCTTTTGTCTCTATAAATCCATCTTGTAATGAATCATATTGATTATTAGAGATTACATAAACATTTCCTCTTAATATTTTCCCCAATGAAGATGAAGTAACTTTTTTCACCTTTAAATGTTCATTCATATTGGGTAAAGTAATTTCTTTTCTTTCTTTCATCGCCGGTCCTGGTATATTAGCTGACAAAAATACAACCTCTTTATTTGCTACAGTATTAAATGGTTCTCCTGTTAACTTTGCATATTCCTTATAGTCTGATTCTTTTATAAAAGTGGCGCTTCTTAACGACTGTTCCTCCGTTTTCTTTGTCGAAATATTAGTTTTTGAAGCTGCTATATTATGTTTCTTTAATCCTTTGTCAATCATTTGTATATGTTGTGATTCGTTACTATTCCCTTGCTTAGAATGGTAATGAAACGCAATTGGTCTCTCCATTATCTCTTTCGTCATGGATGCGAAGCCAACTAATGTCCCTATTGCTGAAAATGCTACAGTAGAAATAATGGTTACAATAAAGAACATTCTTGCGTTATCTCTCATGCGATACGCTAAATCTGATAACGTAATAATATTAGTCTGTGTCCAATAGAAACGTTTACTTTTTTTACATAATCGAATAATAAAGACACTCAGCTGCTTGTACAACAAATACGTCCCAATAGTAACTACCGTTGTAACAGGAATCATCATAATAAATACCATTGCGCCATGCGATAGAAGAGCTCCTATATAGCCAGCACTAAGCAACACTACTGCTAATATTGAAAAAATGATTGATGCTTTCGGTTCCGGTTTTGCCTCTGCTGATCCTCTAAACAACTTCATAATTTTATTTTTACGAATCATTCCTGCACTAAACAATGATATGATCATAAATAATATGAAAAACATAATACTCGTTACAACAATTGCTTTCATCGGTATGTAATAGGATAAGGAGATATCTAGTTTTAATATCATCGGGGCGGCAAATATTAATACCCCTGAAAATAACATACCTGAAAGAACACCAAAAATAATTGCCCCTATTCCAATCATAATATTTTCAAAAAAGATAAGACGCTTTAATTGATATTTCGTCATACCTAGCATCATTAAAATTCCTAGCTCACGCTTTCTCGTTTTTAAAAACATTCCCATCGAATATAAAATAAAGAAGAATGTAAATAAGTAAATAATAGACTGTGCAAAAGACATACTTACGAATACGTACTGCCCCAATTCTCCTGCACTTAATGCCGGATGAAACGCAAAAAATGAATACACAAAAAAGGCCATAATTGCAAATGCACTACTTAAAAAATAGGCTGAGTATGTCCGTCTATTTCGCGTTACATTCCGATATGCGAGTTCTCTAATGTTCATATTACTTCTCCGCCCTTCTTTCTACTAACTATGTTTTTATATTAGTAAAGTACGGAAATACCTTCCATCGATTCAAATGACAAAAACCTTACATTTTTGAAAGGTTTAAAAAAATTGATTATGCGTAGTACTTTATTTATAATGACTACATTCATATTCATACACACATCCTATTGTATATTCGTTAGTTTTGCGAAATAATAAAGGATAGAAGTATGTACCAATATAATACATAATTTTTTTTACCGCTTTAATATGAATAGGAGGAAAATATAATGACATTACAAGAACAGATTATGAAAGCATTACATGTTCAGCCTGTAATTGATCCAAAAGTTGAAATTCGTAAACGAGTTGATTTCTTAAAAGATTATGTAAAAAAAACAGGTGCAAAAGGATTTGTACTTGGGATTAGCGGCGGCCAAGACTCTACATTAGCAGGACGCTTAGCACAACTTGCAGTTGAAGAAATTCGTAACGAAGGTGGTAACGCAACGTTTATCGCTGTACGTCTTCCTTATAAAGTACAAAAGGATGAAGATGACGCACAATTAGCGTTACAATTTATTCAAGCTGATCAATCAACTGCATTTGATATCGCTTCAACCGTTGATGCTTTTTCAAATCAATACGAGAACTTATTAGGTGAATCATTAACTGATTTCAATAAAGGTAACGTGAAAGCTCGTATCCGTATGGTTACACAATATGCAATTGGTGGACAAAAAGGGCTACTTGTTATCGGAACAGATCACGCTGCAGAAGCTGTAACAGGGTTCTTTACAAAATTCGGAGATGGTGGTGCAGATTTATTACCATTAACGGGATTAACGAAGCGCCAGGGACGTGCATTATTACAAGAGTTAGGTGCAGACGAGCGACTGTACTTAAAAATGCCAACAGCTGATTTATTAGATGAAAAACCGGGTCAAGCTGATGAAACAGAGTTAGGTATTACTTATGATCAATTAGATGATTATTTAGAAGGTAAAGCAGTTCCAGCTGACGTTGCAGAGAAAATTGAAAAACGTTACACAGTAAGTGAGCATAAAAGACAAGTACCAGCGTCAATGTTTGATGATTGGTGGAAATAGAACATAAAAAAAGAAGCTAATCTTTTAGCTTCTTTTTTTATGTTAGCGATATACCCCTACTCTTTTCTCCAATAAATCTTGCAAGCAATCTTCATGTTGTTTACAAAATAACGGTGGCATGTCGTCTAACGGGAAAAACTTCAAATCTAACGTTTCATCACCATCTACTTTTTTGTCGCCTCCAACTATTGAGCATGAAAAACACATCACAATTGACTGTGCCTTATCTCCATTTGGATATGATTGAAAATATTTTGTATACACTCCAATAAGCTCATTTATTTCTACATCATACCCGGTTTCTTCTTTTATTTCTCGAATCGCAGTTTCCGCAGCCGATTCTCCTATCTCCATTGCGCCACCTGGAAATCCCCAAGCGTTAAAGTCTCCTCTTTTTTGCAATAATACTTCTCCCTCTTTATTAAATACACAACCACCGGCAAAATTTAAGAAAACATAATCATGCCCTACTTTTTCACGTAATTCTTTTATATAGTTGGCCATTCTCTTTCCCCTTTTCATACTTCTATCGCTATTTCTTATCTTTTTCAAGCAACTCAATAATTCGATCTAGCTTCTGGTTCATATTAATTACATAGTGTTTCTTTGCAGCGCTGCTTTGTAATACTCTTCTAATAAACAAAGTAAATGATATGAAAAACAAAACGATAAGTCTGATTACTAAACAAGTATATATCAATGTAAATATATTACTTTCGAACAAGTTCATTCAGCATTCACATCTTCTCCTTTTTATTTTATCACATAATTAACAATTTTTTAAATTAAACAACAAATATAAAAAGAGCATCTTTTACAGATGCTCTTTCTCATTACTTAATACGTAAATGTAATTGTCGCTAATGAATAACCGGCCATTGCACTATATGGTGCTACTTGATAAGACACACGCTTTGCACCTTTTGGCCAATTTATTTCATTTAATACTTTCTTTATATCTTGCATCGCTCCATCCATGGACTGCTTATATCGTACTTCTACTTTTTCTGGTTTGGCTGCAAACTGTTGCTGTAACTTTTTCTTAAATTCATTATAATTTTCTGCTCCGTATTCCGCAGATAAGTATTGTAAATTTGTTTCTTTTAACATTTGCTCATATACGACAGTTTTTGAGCTACCAGCTTTTATTTTATTTGTTAATTCACCAAAATAACTTGTAGTTGCTGCTGGGTATTTACTACGATCCCAGTCGTGATCTTTACTTAACTGTTCGTCAGACATATTAAAATATGAGTAAGTTACACGCCCTGCTTTATCTGGTACTGGATCATCAAATGTAGTATCTAGGTGATACCATTTGTTTTCAATGTTTACTAAATTCCACGCGTGAGCTTGTCCGTTTCCTGTGCCTGTTACAATATGATTTTGAATACCTGCCTCTTTTAACAACTCATACGTTAATAGTGTATATCCTTGGCAAACGGCAGAACGATTCGCTAATGCTTCATATGCCGTATACGCTTGATAAGACGTATCATAAGACACATGCTTAACAACGTAATCGTGAATAGCTTTTACTTTCTCATGCTCATCCATCCCTGGTTTTACAATTGATCCAACAATTGCTTTCGCCTGAGCTTTTACATATTGAGTTTGTTCTTTTGATTCACGGTATTTTACTTGCAGTGTAAACGTATAGTCCCCTGGCATTCCTTTAATAGAATATCTAGTAGACGCTACATTATATTTTACATACTCATCAGCATCTACAATTTTATTAAACTCACCATACAATTGATCCATAATATTTCTAGCATTTCTATCTTTTGTTTTATATGTGATTGTAATATTTTCTTCTCGATTATCAATCTGTTTTTTTAATTCTTTTCTGAAATCATCTAATAACTTTACATCTGATTGTGCTGTCACTGTAGTCGGATTTGTAGCTGCATAAGATACAGATGACGCTTGTAAGCCTCCCATTACTATAGTTGAACAAAGTGCGGCAGCTGTCACATACTTACTTGTCTTTCCCATCTTGTCACTCCTTATATTCTATAACTATACGAAAAAGTATCGTATAGTTTCAGAGTATACAATACTTTTTCGTATAGGTCATATGAGATTATGCATATTAACTAATTCACATAAAAAGGTTGTTCTTTTAAAAAGAACAACCTTTTTTCATTAGCAAGTTTGTAATACGCAGCATGTATTTTCAAAACGTCGATTTTTCAAATCTTCATTACTAATGCAGAAATATAGCATTCCTAGTTCTCCCCAAACCATATTACAATTTTTATGATCTGAATCAATTTGGAATAAAAGAGTCATTTGCTGCGGGTCTACTCCCATATATTCTCCTGTCTCATATAACACTTCTTCTTGTACAGAGAATGGCTCACCAAACATTTGATGGTTATCGTAGTTATCCGGAATTAGCTCTTCAAGTAATTGCAAGAAATGATCTGAATCAGCCTCATCTTCAATGAAAAGTTCTGGTAATTTGTATGTCAGTTCAAAAGTAATTGCACACTGGTTATATTTCGCTTGTATTTGATTTTCTCTTCGTAATTGCTCTACAGGAATATCATAATAAAGTACATGCCCAGCTTCTGTTAGGTTCACATTTTCTTCAAAATAATTTTCAATGCAAAAGAAATACAGCATCCCCGTTTTAGGAAGATTGTGATCCATACCAACATTTTGTATATCACTTAAGTTAAATTGCGCGATAAATTGTAGTGGATTTCCTTTATGCTTTGGATATTCAAATAAAGCTGGTAAATCTGGAAATCCCCCCATTTTCGAACTACCTATCGCAACAGTTTCCTGCTGCTTTGGCACAACTTTTATACAAGGAAATATAGTATTAATAAGTTCCTCTTTCAAGTGTGTTAGTTCATATTTATCAATTAATACTTCAATTTTTTTATTCATAAATTCTCCTTACATTTACATACTTATTTGTATCTTAGTACAAAGATTATACTTCATTCTTTACAAAATCAACAAGCCTCCAAAAAACGGGCTTATCCTTCGTACGCGAACAAGTTTAAATAAGCATACTATACATTGTTCCTACAAACACGATAATTCTTTAGTTCTTCCAGTACATTTTCCCCTCGTTCATTTTTAAATATAAGGAGGAATTCCACATGGGTTACGGATATAGTTGCTGTGGTTACGGATACGGTGGTGGCGGCGGTTGTGGTTACGGAGGTTTCGCTTTATTAATCGTTTTATTTATCCTTCTAATCATCATCGGAGCTAGTTGTTGGGGCGGCTTTGTAGGCTGCTAGTAAACTTAAAAACTATTGCAAAAAAAGCACGTACAATACGTGCTTTTTTGCCATTTCCAAATCTTTTATTCGAAAGGAAGTATGTTTAATGAAGATTGATGGTGTTTTTGAAGGAGGCGGTGTGCGCGGTATTGCGCATGTTGGGGCAATTTGCGCGTTAGCCGAAAAAGGTTATGAATGGGAACGTGTAGCTGGTACATCGGCTGGTTCGATTATTGCAGCGCTCCTAGCGGCAGGATATTCTTGTTCAGAGTTAAAAACGATTATAACTGATATTGATTATAATAAATTTATGAAAAGAACTTTTATTGATAGAATTCCTTTTATCGGTAAGGGACTAAGTGCATGGACTACTCTAGGTATATACTCTAATGTATTTATAGAAGAATGGATTGAAGAATTACTTCGGAAAAAAGGTGTTCATTTATTTACTGATTTACCAGATCTAAACAAACTCAAAATCATCGCCTCTGATATTAGTAATGGTAAAATGGTTGTCTTTCCTGACGACTTACCAAACTACGGATTTTTAAATTATCGCTTCTCTATTGCTAAAGCGGTAAGAATGAGTAGTACAATCCCCTTCTTCTTTGAACCCGTAAAATGGAGAACTCCAAAATGGAAGCAGCCTTGTTATATGGTTGATGGAGGAATTCTAAGTAATTATCCAATTTGGATCTTCGATTCACCTACCGCTCCTCGCTGGCCGACTTTCGGATTTCATTTTGTAAAGGATGAAATTCAAGCTGACCCTGCTCGCTATAACGAGCCTATTTCCATGTTCAAAGGACTATTTAAAACAATGATGCAAGCCCATGATTTACGTCATTTAGATAAGGAATCAAAAGCAAGAACCATTACAATTCCAACAGGAACGATTACAAGTACTAATTTTGAACTGACAAAGGAAGAAAAAGAATGGCTTTACAATTCTGGTTATAACTCTGCTAATAAATTTTTACAAGCTTGGAACTTTAGGCAATATATTGATGAATATAGAAAAGGGAATCAAGACCGAAAGACAAATCGATTTTTCCGTCAACTTGACTCATAATATTATTACTTTGCATATAAATACGAGAACGTTTAACAACCTAATAGTAAATAAGCCTAGTAATTTCTTATATTACTAGGCTTATTTACTTCCTATATAATCTCGTACATTGTTTAAGGATACGTTAACCCTTCGGCTTCTTCTGCAGTAATAACTATGTAACGATTTCCCGTTCTTAATCCTAACAGTTCTGCTTTTTCAATCGCCTCTTGCTTCGTCTCCGCATAAGCAGCTAAGTATTTATGTCCACCAATCATTTGGCAAATTACATATTGTTTCATGACTTTCTCCTCTTACTTTTTCATTAGTTGTGCAAGTTTTTTTATACCTATTTCAATTTCTTCTAACGTTGCATATGAATATGATAGGCGCAAAAATTGATTTGCACTTCTATCATACAAAGTACCTGGGTTTAATAAAACCTTTTCTCGCAGAGCTTTATCAAATAAACTACGATATGAAATGGGTACTTTTATATGTACCCATATATAAAACCCACCTGTTGGTTCATGCCAAGTTGCTATTTCACGAAGATATTTATCTAACATTAGTAACATAAAATCTCTTCGTTTTTTCAATTCACTTCTTACAAATCGTAAATGCTCATCATATAGACCATTTGTAAACCACTCTGCTGCAATTTGCTGGGATATAGAGCTTGAACCATAATCTGTTTGCATTTTTATGTCTGACAATCTTTGAATTACTGGCTCGGGTCCAACAATCCATCCAATTCTTAAACCTGGACTAATTACTTTGGACATGCTTCCAATATGTAATACGATTCCATTTTTATCATAGGCTTTTAAAGGTTTTGAACAAGGTGCATCAAACCATAAGTCTTGATACACTGCGTCCTCTATAATAGGTAATCCAATTTCATTACATACTTCCATTATTTCTTTTCGCCTCTTAGTATCCATACTAAAATTCGTCGGATTATGAAAAGACGGAATTGTATATAAAATAGAGGCATTAAATTGCTTCTTATATTTCTCAATAAATAATGGATGTAAGCCACTCTCATCCATTGGGATTCCAATTAAACGTATTCCTGCTGATTGAAAAACATTAAGTGAATATAAATAAGATGGTTTCTCTAATAAGATTGATGCCCCTTTCGAAAGAAGCCCCATAGAAATAAGTTGCAGCGCTTGAATTGCTCCCGAAACAATTAATATAGAGTCAGGAGATACATATACACCATGCCCCTTTAAGTATTCGGAAATCTTTTCCCTTAAATAAAGATTTCCTTTCGGCTCTTCATACCCAAGCGTCACATTTGACTTTAAAAGCTTATTCATAATTTCTTTCATCTTTGTCTCAGGTAAGAGACTCGGCGCGAGCTCACCTGTTCCTAACCGAATTACATGTGGATAAAATTCAGCTTGATTAATCTCTTGAATAGCTGGGAGATTCGGATAATGAACTCCTGTTTCTACATAAGACTGCCAATTAGGCGGGGGTGCGTAAGTTGAAGCATTCTCATTATTATTTACAACAATTGTTCCTTTCCTGCCATTCCCTTCAATATATCCCTTCGCAACTAGTTCATCGAAAGCCATTACAATTGTGCTTCGATTCACACCAAATGTATGGGCCAAATCTCTTTGTGAAGGTAATTTTGTTCCAACGGTCCATTCTCCATTAACGATCCTTTCTTTTATATACGTTTCTATTTGTTTATACAGCGGCGTCGCTAGAGACATATTCGGTTTCCAAACGAATCTTTCCATCATATCACCTTATATTCTTTTTGGTTGGTAACCTCCCCAACCATATGGATGGATACAAATTTTCATTTCTTCTATACAATATACACTATCATAATGAATTAAAATAGGAGGTAATATGATGAGTGAAGCAATTATTCATGGTATCATTCTTGCATTTGGACTTATCATTCCATTAGGTGTACAAAATGTTTTTGTCTTTAACCAAGGTGCAAGCCAACCAAACATTTGGAGGGCAGCCCCTGTAGTATTAACTGCCTCTATATGTGATACGTTACTCATATTGATTGCGGTGCAAGGTGTCTCCCTTGTACTCCTTACTTTTTCTTGGCTAACTAACTCGTTATATATAATTGGATTTTTCTTTCTCCTATATATGGGCTTTGTTATTTGGAGAAGTAACCCTTCCAACGATGTAAAACAAGAAAAAAGTATGCCCTTAAAAAAGCAAATCCTTTTCGCAGCATCAGTCTCATTATTAAATCCACATGCAATTTTAGACACAATCGGTGTAATTGGAACAAATTCTATTCAATACATAGGAAGTGAAAAATGGGCTTTCACACTTGCAACTATTATCGTTTCTTGGATTTGGTTTATAAGCTTAGCTTTAGCGGGGAAATTTCTAAAAAGACTAGACTCAACCGGAAAGGCAATCTTATTATTAAATAAATTTTCTGGTCTCATCATATGGGGTGTCGCGCTTTATATGTTAAAACAAGTTATTTATTCTTAATGAACGTAAGAGAATTGCATGTTACTGAAAACATCATGCAATTCTCTTATAAATTATGAAGTAGGTTCCGGTTTCTGTTTTACCGTCTTTTCATCTTTTGCTGGTTTAATCCAAATGATTGCTATAACAGCACCAATGGCAGCAAAAATACTTGTCAAATAAAACACTTCATGGTCCGCCCCTTTCATAAAAAAAGAATATAAAGGTGGTCCAGCTGCTACACCGATAAATCGCATTGAACTATAAAATGACGTAACCGTTCCCCTTTGCTCCTTTTCAATTCCTTGTGTAATGAGGGCATCTAAACATGGGAGTGCCATACCAATTCCTATCCCCATAATAACAAGACAAAGAAGTAGTAAATAAATCCCTTTTATAAATAAAGGAATGATGACTGATGCAGCTGCCATTAAAAAACCAATATAAATACACTTCTTCATAACATTTTGATTATCTCCAATTTTTTTACCGGCCATATATGAACTAAGTGACAGTACAAGTAACGGGATAGCAAGCACACACCCTTTCCATATACCATGAATGTCATACTTTGATTCCAGTATAGTCGACAAATAAAAGAGAATTCCGAATAAAATAAGCATAATAATTGCACCTAATGCAAAAATGGCAATTAACCATCTTCCCTTTTCTCGAAACGTAGAGATAATAGATTGAATAAACTCTTTTAGTGGTGGTACTTCCCCTTCTTGTTTTTTTGCCTTTACTAATACCAGCAATAAAACAATTGATACGACACATAAAACTGGAATCGCCCAAAATGGTAAGAACCATACAATGGCAGCAAGAGCAGATCCTAAAATAGGGCTCAGCACTTTTCCAAATGTATTGGATGTCTCAATGATTCCCAAACCTGTACTAACTTGTTTTTCATCTTTGTATAAATCACCAACACACGGTATAACAACCGGCATTGCACCAGCAGCACCAATACCTTGAATCGCTCTACCCATTAGTATCCAAATGTAGGGATTATCAACTTTCCAAGATACCCAACCAGTTATCGCTCCTCCTATAGCCGCAATCAGCAAACTCGGAACCATTACCATCTTTCGTCCCCATCTATCTGATAAATAACCAGCAATCGGTATAAGTAAAATGGCTACGATAGAGTAAATTGTAATAATCATGGATACTTGAAACGATGAAATATGTAATTTCTTTTCAATTGTCGGCAAGATTGGAATAAGCATTGAATTCCCTAATGTCATGACAAGTGGAACTGATGCAAGCGCAATTAAACAACAGTTTTCTTTTTTTAACATGTTGATTTCGGAACCTTTCATCATATATTTCTTACCATATAATAGCCCTGCTGGAACATAATTTTCATTCCACCAGGGCTATTACATCTTTAATACTTCCCATTCACAACAAAAGAAATTGGGTAAAATATAGTATTACTTCTATTCTTTGAATTCTGTTCGCTATATATCCATACCAATTAATTGAAAAAAAAAGAAAGGAAGAATCCTTCCTTTCTCCTATAACCTTCTACATTTAGCGAGTATATCCGCCACCAAGCTGTTGTTCTGCCATCGCTACTAGGCGTTTTGTGATTTCACCGCCTACAGAACCGTTTGCACGTGAAGAAGTATCAGCTCCCAGTTGTACACCGAACTCTTGTGCAATTTCATACTTCATTTGATCTAAAGCCGCTTGTGCTCCATGTGATGCTAATTGATTAGAATTACGATTTCTAGCCATTACCAATCACCTCCTTATTTATATATAAATTGTGTAAAATTCAAATTAAAATACATGGAAATTTTTGGTTATTATTTCACGATAAAAAAAGAGCCTCTAAACGAGACTCTCACATCATTTCACATTATGAAGTTACTACTTCTAAATTTCTATTTATTAATACTTTCATTTCTTCTTTTAATATCTCCTTTGAGTTATGTCCAAACCATTCTAAAGAAGCAAAAAGATTCGTATCCCTCACTTCCTGAATAATCTCATCATAATTTACAATACCTTCAAATAACGGAACCATACCAATACGACTTCCTGCTGCAGCATATACATTATTAGGTTCAAACACATGCAAATAATTCGCTGAAGATATATTCTTAAAATGGTAATGTAATGTCCACGGCTTTAATTGATGGAAACTGTCTATTGGATCTGCGCCAGACTCCCATATATGAAGAAAATCAAGATTTATTTTTAAATTCGGATGATTTACTTCTTCTAATAGTTCTATAGTAGCAGGCAATGTGTCCGTTAGTGTATTGGGATGTGTTTCTAACAGCACATACATATTGTGCTGAGCAAACACATCACAAATCTTATGTATTCGCTTCACATACTCTTTTCTCTCTTGTTCCGAGAAGTCCTCGCTCCCTTTTTGCCCAGCAAACGTGCGAATTTTATTCGTATTAAACCAATTAGCTAGTACTACAAGTTGTTCACTTTTCTCTATCGTTTTTTCAAAATCTGCTGATAATGATATATCTAAGTAATCACTTATCATCGTAATTTCTAAGTTTTTATCCTTTAGAAAATTCAATTCTCGTTCTGTCGTTTCACGTTCTTGCATGTACAAATTTTGTGCATGCGTCCCCCATAATTCAATTCCTTCAAAACCGTTTTCATATGCAAATTGAACAATATCAGTAAATGAAATTAATTGATGACGAAATGAAATGGTACATAGCGAATATTTCATAGCATTAAACTCCCCTATCTTAAATTCAGTTAGCTTATTAAAGAGTTACGACAGACTGATTTGTTTTCATACCTTTCCATGATAGAAACTGTCTCTCTAATTCCTTCTTAATTTGCAGTTCAATTGCATTCATTTCATCCAGTTTTTCAATAATCGATACTAGCATACCTTTATTATTCGTCATTGCCATTTTAATTGCACGATACTGTACATTTGTAAATCCTTGTACAATATCCTCTACCCGATCACACCAATAATCAAATTCTTGCTCCGAATATTGCAACGTTTCACGGAAGTATGCAAAGGCATGCTCATAACTATATTTACGAATTGCAAGTACTGGTATTTGTTTTACTGCTGCTACAAGTCCAGAAAGCGTATACCCTTCTTCCTCATTTGCCATTTTTACAATTACATTTTTTAGTTCCATAGTCAGTTCATTGTCGTTCTTTTTGAATGTTTCTGTGAAATAACTAGCTACTGTTTCTTGCGTTGGCTCCCCAATTCTTTCTATATCAATGAAATACCCTCCACCAAATGGGTTATCTTGAACAGAGTGAAGTACTTTTTCTCTTTCCATACTCCCTTCCCAACGAAAATCAGGATCTAGCATGAACCACTCTTCTTCTTTCTCTGTTTTTGATATCATTAAATAATGCGGAAACGGTTTTTGATGAAATTTATTTTCCCTCTCTGGCAATAAAGACATATCAACCATTACAATGATATAACGATTTTCCGGCTTGTTTTCTACTAATTCTAAAAACATTTCTACATTGCTATCTTTATCTTTTGCATGATCATACCATTCGTTTACTTTAATACCGTACAATTTTTCAAACCAAAGTAAATAATGATCATGGTTAATGTTTTCAGAGTGATATGAAATAATTCCGCCTTCTGTTATATCAAAATCTCCATCCCATAGTCCAAAATAAAATGGACGAAAATCAATGTCGCTACGCCTTTTTATAATTTCACAAAAACAACTCACTAAACAGTGCACTTTAATTGAAGTCATACTCTCATCCACTTTCCTAAAGGTTAGTTATTCACATTTACTTCCTGTAACGGCTGTAACTCCTCCATAAAATCAAGCAAAGATCCTACAGTAAGAAATGCTTTTGAATCTACCTCATCCTCTGGAACGCATAGCTTTAAATCCATTTCTATGTATACAATAAGCTGTAACATCATTACCGAATCTATATATAAATCTTGATTTAAGCGCATCGTTTCTTCTAAATGCGTTACATTTTTCAGTTCCATTTTTTCTATCATAATTTTTAACACGGCATTCTTTAACGCTTCCCGTCTCATGTTGTAACCTCTCCCATCTCTAGTAACTTTCTACTTACTTTTCCCGTTTTATTTTTAGGAATTTCATTTACACTTTCAATTTCATGCGGAACTTTATAAGAAGGTAAGTGCTGAATACACCATCCTCTTATTTGCACTGGATCAACATGAGATATCACTTTCGCTTTAACTATTTCGCCCATCACAGGATGTTTCCCTCGATATACAATTGCCTCTTGAACACCTTCCAATCGAAGCATTGTTTCTTCTATCTCTATAGGAAAGACTTTTAATCCTGAAACGTTAATTACATCATCCATACGCCCCATAAAATGAATGCCACGCTCAGATTTATACCCTAAATCTTTCGTGAAAATTTCCTTATCGTTCATTTTCACGACGATTTCTTCCGGTGCATTTTCATCTGAACCTATGCTTATACTCGCATGAGGTAGAGGGTTCCCTAAATCTAAATGGCTTGTCATATCATGACATATACTAATACAACCTGCTTCAGAACAACCATATTGCTGCATCATAAATGTTGTCATTTTTTTTAGTTTATAAAATAGTGCTTCTGGCAAAGGCGATCCGGATGTCATAATTTTATGAAACCGAAACGTTCCTAATGGAAAACTCCCCATAATGTGTAACATAAGTGGCACTGCATATATGATATGTTTTTCTGTATTACGAACTATATTTAATGCGAATTTAGGATTTTTGTTCGTAATGATTACAGGCTTGCTCCCCCTCTTAATTGCTGATAACGTACCACATATTAGTCCGTATGAATGTGAAACAGGAGCCATAACGATTGGCACTTCATCTACTCCACAGTTTAAAGCTTCATTATAAGCGGTAATTTCCGTATCAACTTCTGTCCATGCTCTACGAATCAATTTCGGTTCCCCTGTAGTTCCAGAACTATATTGCAATAAAGAAGGCTCTTCTAGTAAAAAGTTCCCTACTTCTAATTTTGTAAAATCCCCATATTCTCCATATAAAATTCCTACACAATTTGCACGCTTTGCCATTTCAATAGCTGTTTCTTTTGGCGTATCTTCATGTATAAGTAATACTGATGATTTCTTTTCTTTTAAGAAAAACACAAGCGTAATAATATCGAATGGATCTTTCAGACAAAGTGCAAATCTATTTCCTTCTGCTTTTTGAAATTGTTCCATTTCTGCATAAACTTGTAATCTCAATTCAAAATCACTTTTGCTATACTCTTGTTTATTAACGATTAGCATAATTTCCCCCTGTAACAACTGATTTTTGTTTCATAAGTTGTCTTACTCTATACAATGGATTTGGAACTTCATGAACAAGCGATTCCACATCCATATATAATCGACGTTTCGTTAATTGTTCAGCATAGAATGTAGGTGCATATAATTGAATATTTTCAAATCTACCTTTCAAATGTGGATATATTCTTAAATGATTTTCAATTTCTTCAACAACCATTATCCAAAAACGTTCTTCTTTCAATCCATATTCATCCGCAAGTACGAACGCTAATTCTCCTAAATTAAACAGGAAAAGTGCATCTAATACCATCTCTTGCAAACATTCGATGCGATCCATTTCAAAGAAATCATTCATTTTTCCATTCGCATATGTTCTATGCATTTTAGTAAAGTCGGGACATTTATCAACTTCTTTCAAATATGGACGATAAAACTCAAGCCCTTCATGAAAATCCTTTAACGCAATACGAACAGGCACCCCTTCTTTATGGACTAGAATCATATTTTGTCCATGTGATTCCAGTGCGATGCCATGCTCTACAACAAGATGTATAACTGGTATTATCGCTTTTTGAATAAGTAATTGTAGCCAATCCTTCATTCCATATTTGTTCAACCATGCATCAATAATTGGTGTACCATCTTTCTCTTTAGCGTATAAACCATTAAAAGGAATTGCGTCCTCTTGTGCATCTAAATACTTGTGAACGCTTTCGCGCCAAATACATCCTAATGAACCATATATAGCTTTCTTATTTGTGTCATACGTTACACTGGAAAACTCCTTTAACAAGATTAAACGTGCTTCATCGCTTAAATAGGCGTCATTACTTACAACATCACTTAACCAATTTGATATTGCTGGTGCACTCACAACAGAATACGGTTTCAACGTACGGAGTGTTGAAGTGTTGAGTAAATTCATCGATAATTTAACGTACGGTTTCTTTGGATTCGTAATATTTCTTACCGTTCTCATTGACTGTTGTGCGCAATACTCATCCTCTGATGTTCCTAAATAAATAATAAATTTACCCTGTATATGATCCGCATAATTTGAAATGATGAAATTCTCCCACTGCCAAGGATGAACAGGTATAAACACGTACTGTTTTGGATTACATCCCCGATTACAAATTCGCTCCATAAACTCTTCTAATTTACGCTCACCAATCTCCTCTATTAAAATTTCGTCATAAATTACTTCATTCTCATACCCTACACTGGAGTATTTTTTATGCGCTGCAATCCATATGAGTTTTATTGGCTGCATAAATTCATATCCATATTGAAAATTGTCACGATATTGAAATCCAATACGAGCTTTATAACTAGGGTGATATGGATGGCCGTCTATTAAATGGCTTTCAAACTCATCGTAAGATTTTTGATTGTATTCTTTCTTATTATTTCTTTCATATTGTGCAATCGTGTCTTTAAATATTGTTTGTTCTAATTCGTGCATAAAAGAATCTAATTTGGCTTGTTCTACACTAGCAACTCGAAAAACTTCTTCTAGAAATTGCGAGACAGATTGTATTTCTTGCTGTTCATCTTGGACTCTTACTACTAATGAGTCTAAAGAAATACGTCCAAATGTCATCCGTTCCCTGCCATAGCATTTGTACGTGACACTTTTGTCTTCTTCATCAAGTCCTTGTATTATAAAAAGAATTTGTTCTTCTTTTTCTATGCGAACCGGTGTAATAATCCCCTCATAAATTAACGATTCTACTAATTGACGTAGCACTCTTCTTCGTACTGAAATGTAATCTTCTGATTCGAGCGCCTTCAATACTTTCGTATGATACATGTCCACTCTCATAAAACCCTCCACCTTATGACAAAATACCATTATTTGTATTACGTGAAATTTTAACGCTATTTATGAACGAACAGCCACTTCTCTAACGAGCGGATTATGTACTTGCACATAAATTGCTTGCTCTAATGGATTACTTAACTCATCGACATCGAAAAATCTCGTTAGTAAATTTGCTTTACACGCTAACTTATCTTCGTCCAATAATTCTCTTAAAAATGTTGAAGGTTCCCGGTTATACGGAAGGAATGATTCAAGTACAGACCTTAATTCCGAGAGAAGAATTTCCTCCTTAATTAATCCTGCTGTGCCAAAACCATTAATGAGGCCAAACATATGATTGAAAATTAAGTAGTAACGAAATCTCTCATCCACAATATAGTCGTCATATAAATTTCCAGTACGTTCTCCAATACCAGCTAATTCATTATTAAGCATCTCTTTCATTGAATTACAGAAATAAAATCCTTGATTATCACGGAAATAATATTTGACCGGATAACCATCTTTTAGCTGAACAACGCTATTTTGCTGATGAGCTTCTAATGCAACACCATACTGTAAATACATCCATACCATTGGCTTTAAAGAAATATTCATATATCTTCTAAACCACTCTAAGCTTACTTCTTCACAGCTTTTACTTTCTAAATCTGCTAGGCGATGAATAATATTCGATAACCGCGTACGCTCCCCAGGTATAGCATCTTGAACTAGCCCAGCAATTAATGTTGCGTCGTTTGCATGTTCACTATAAAAAGGGTTCTCGCGAATAATCACTTCAAATCCAGATTCTTGTGTTCCATAATTTAATGTAATATAGGCTGGATCACAAATAAAATCAAAGCCTGGAAATCTTTCTCGTACTTCACCAATAGCCGTATTTAACATTTCCTTCCCTTCAAGACCACTCTCAAGTTCTTTCAGTTTATTAATACGCATTGAATTCGTTACTTTCACCGGAAATGAAAACTTAAGCATATACTTCGAATCGGGATGATACAGCGTCCTTAGTGATGATGTTGCCATAAAATACTTACCTACAGGTCCAATATACTCAAGCAATTCTTGAACTATCCAATCCTGTACGTAAGCTTGATGCAAGAGCCATTCTGCCTGAAGCGGATGAATTGGAATTAATGCATATTGATCTTCCTTACAGTACTTCGCTATAAATTCCTTACTAACCATCTCATCATTACTTAATTCTTCTTTTATAATCGTTGTTGTAGAAGCTGATAATAATGATTTTTCATTTACTATACTTTTATGTGCCCGAAAATAATGAAGCTGACATTCTCCTTTTAATTCTGGAGAATACATTTCACTTTTCCAATCCAATATCCCCTGTCTACTCTTTGGTGTAGGATGAGTTAAATGCCCAAATAATAAAGACTGCTCCGCTTCTATAAAAGTTGTATGGAAACCGTATAATGCGGATGTATCTTCTATTCTCTCTTTTATAAATTCCTCAATATTTTGACAACTACGAATGACTCGAAGCATAAGTTCCGCAGGATTCGTTCCTTCTCCGTAGTTGATAGACATCTCTTTTATTAAAAATGTAATAACTGTAACGTAATCTGCTTTAATAACAGAATTACTATCTCCAATTTGATAATAAAATTTTTCTCCAAACAAATGGCGATCTGTTGATGATTTATATATAACTTCTCCATACAAAGTAACGTTCTGTGCCGATAGCCGACAACATAAATATGTGGGGACTGTATCTCTATTCAACGTATTACTGAAGATACTCTTCATTCTTTCATCCTCTGTAATCCATTCTCCACTCCCTGTTTCTCTTAAATAACAGTTTAAAAAGCTTTGTAATGTTGCATGTTCTGCGATTTGTTTCGCATGCTGCATGTTGGTCCTCCTCTTTATATTAAAGCTATCGAAATTTTATATAATAAACGATAATTGAATGTCGTTATCAATTATGATTCTAATTGATAATGATATTCAATTCAAGAGTATATTTCAGAATTTTTTTATCAAATAAAATTTTTCTTTTTTTCTTTCTTTTCTTTAATCTAGTTAAAAGTACACTAGAAAAATTCTTGTTTTCAAACTAATTACCTACTTTTATTAATCCATTTTTTGATGGATTAATAAAAAGGTACACCAAATGAGGTATACCTTTCCCTATGATATGTTTACATAATACTATTATATGCATCAATCTATATAGCTGTTTGTTTTTGTAACAAATTCAAATCTCTCCAACAATACGCTGTTTCTTCTACCTTTACTCTCTCTAAAAATTTCGTATCAATTTTTTCAGGGTTGAATTTTTCATAAAACTTTTTAGAAGGATTATTCGTAACGACCCAAACTAAAAGAGATTGCATATCATTCTTTACACATTCTGATAGTAACGCTTGAAATAACTTTTGGCCTATTTTCAATCCTTGATACTGTTGTAAAAGATAGATTGCATATAATTCCCCATCACAATTATATGCACCGCTTCTTTCAACTCCCCCATCAATAAATCCGACTATCGTTCCATTTAACGTCTCTGCTACAAATCTATATTGGCATGTATCTTCTTGTTGAAAAATGTTTTCCCATTGTTTTTCTCGTTGCTCATATGTTATATTTTCTAAAAATTCGTCAGCAAATATACCTTTATACGTTGTTTTCCAGCTATCAACATGCACCTTTGCTATACCTCGTATATCATCTTTTATAGCTCTTCTAATATGTATTTCCATCATTTCTCCCCCTTGTTATTCATCATTATATCAATTTATTTCCTTAAAAATCCAAATAAAAAAAGAGCGAATGCACTTGAACTGCACCCCAATTGTTAGACACAGTCTAACAATTGGAGGTGCGGTTTTTCTATGGCTAAATTTACAGCTGATGAAAAAATACAAATCGTTCTACGTTATTTGAACGGAAATGAAAGTTATCGAGAAATGGGTAGATCGCTCGGTATAAGTGACACAATCATTTTGAATTGGGTAAACCAATATAAACAGAATGGTCTGGAAGCTTTTCTAAAACGATGTACAAATTACACACAACAATTTAAACTAGACGTACTAAACTTTATGATTGAAAACGGTATGTCCTTATTTGAGACGGCAGCTATCTTTAATATTCCTGCCCCTTCAACGATTTCTGTTTGGAAAAAACAGCTCGAAACACAAGGAATTGATGCCCTTCAATCTAAGAAAAAGGGGCGTCCATCCATGAAAAAAGATTCAAATAAACAATTAAAACAACATTTAGCTGAAGGGTCAGTCGAAGCACTTGAAGCACGCATTAAACAGCTTGAGATGGAAAATGAGTACTTAAAAAAGTTAAATGCCTTAGTTCAAAACAAGGAAAAATCACAAAACAAGACAAAGCGCAAGTAGTCTATGAATTAAGGCATAAATATTCGGTGAAGGCACTCGTGGAGCTAGCTACTATTCCTCGAAGCACGTATTATGATTTAGTAAAGAAAATGAATCGTCCAGATGTAGATGCCGATTTGAAAGCTGAGATTAAAGCGATTTATGAGGAAAATGAAGGTCGTTATGGTTACCGTCGCATTCGTGATGAATTAACGAATCGTGGCCAGAAAGTGAACCACAAGAAGGTTCAGCGCATTATGAAAGAGCTTGGGTTAAAGTGTGTTGTGCGTATGAAGAAATATAAATCCTATAAAGGAAAAGTCGGTAGAATTGCACCTAATATTTTAGAGCGTAATTTTCATACAGATGCACCGAATCAAAAGTGGGTAACAGACATCACAGAGTTTAAATTGTTTGGAGAAAAACTGTATGTATCACCTGTATTAGATTTGTATAATGGTGAAATTATTACCTATACAATTGGTTCTAGACCGACGTATTCGCTTGTTTCAGACATGTTAGAGAAAGCATTGGAACGTTTACCTGAAACGCACCAGCTACTGATGCATTCGGATCAAGGATGGCATTATCAAATGAGACAATACGTCCGTACTCTTGAATCAAGAGCTATCGTCCAGAGTATGTCTCGAAAAGGCAACTGTTACGACAACGCAGTAATAGAAAATTTCTTTGGGATTATGAAGTCGGAGTTCCTCTACATAAAAGAATTTGAAAATGTAGAGCACTTTAAAATAGAATTAGAAAAATATATAGATTATTATAATACGAAACGGATTAAGGCAAAATTAAAAATGAGCCCGGTACAATACCGGACTCACTTTTATCAAGCTGCCTAATCAAATAACCGTGTCTAACTTTTAGGGGTCACTTCAACTTCACTCTTTTTTATCATAATTATCTACTTTCCACTTCCACTGAAACAACACGATCAATCTCTTTCAGGGAGCTATATAACTCTGTTGTATATAAATCTTCTGGAGCTAAAATAACCATTTCCAATTGCTGAAATGCTCCACTATCTATATCTTTAATTTTCACTCGTTTCACATGCATACCTAAATTTTTAATTTGCTTAAATATACCATCTAACTCATGATGCTCTTTTACAGTAATTTTTATAGATAAATCCTTTTGTCGTAATGAATACGGACCTGCAATTTTCACAAGTTGTGGAAGTACGTTAATTGCTAAAATAATTAAAATCATAGCAACCGTCGCTTGTAAATAAAAGCCTGCCCCAATTGCTATACCTAAAGCTGAAGCAGCCCACACCATAGAAGCTGTCGTTAATCCAGAAATAACATCATTACTTCTTCGTAAAATAACACCTGCCCCAAGAAAACCAATCCCACTCACAATTTGAGCAGCTAGACGCATTGGATCCATATTTGTATGCCCTGGAACAGAATATACATGTACGGCTTCAATTGAAACCATCGTAATTAAACAACTTGCTACAGAAATAACCATACTTGTTTTCACACCAAGCGGTTTATTCTTTAGCTGCCTATCTATCCCGATGAATAATCCTAAAAAGAGTGCTAAACCTAATTTGAGTAAAAATTCATATGACATATTTCCATTCTCCTTACTTTACAATATTTCCCTTGGAATAATTCACTATAACTCTTTTATGATATCAATTCCAGTCTTTTCTATTCATTCAACATAAAAAACCGAAAAAACATTTGTAACGATGTTTCTCCGGCTTTTTATTATGCTTAAGATTCTTCTTTATTTCTGATCTTTAATCTTAATCTCTGCATCTTTGTAGAATGCTAATTTACTGTCATTATACTCTTTTGTAAATTTGTTAAACTGCTCTTTCGATTTTTGTGCTTCCACATTTAATTCATTAACAGTTTTAACTTTTTCACCGATTTCTTTTAATTTCGTTTCTTTTACTTTTAATTTTTCATACAGTTCTTTTTCAGTCGCTAATACTTTCGTGTAATTTTCATTCATCTTTTTGAATGCATCATAACGATTTTTATACGACTCTTCTACTGCTTTTGCTTGTTTTTGTAACTTCTTATCTTCAATTTTCTCTATATTACTTTGAACAGATTTCGTTTCCTTCTGTGCTTTTTCTAGCATTTCTTTTTCACTTTTCAATACTTTTTCACGGTCATCTACATTTGCAGTAGCTTGCTCTATTTTCTTCACAACTGCTTCATTATGATCTTTACCTTCTTGCAAAATTTGAGCATATAATTCTTGCCCTTGTTTCTCTAACTGCTCTAATTTTTTTGCTTCATCCACTAAAGATTTTTCTTGTGTTGCTGCTGTTTCAAAAGCTGTATATAGATTTTCTTCTGGCTTTTCACCGAAACAACCTGTTAAAAGCCCTACTGATAATGCTCCAACTACTGCTACTTTTCCATACTTCAACGTTCATTCCTCCATTACATACGGTTATCATGCCAGAAGTTCACTGGAAAGTGACTCTCTTCATGATAAGCTTCAAACTCATAACCCTTTTCTTTTAGCCCCTTTAAAATTGCTGGCACAGCAGCAACTGATTGCGGGTGAATATCATGCATTAAAATTACTTCTTGTGGTTTTGTTGCGTTTGTTAAGACATTTTGAGCAATTTGTGCTGCAGCTGCATCAACTGGCATTTTATTGTATTTCCAATCTAATGAATCAATTGTCCAATCCCATACTTTAAATCCGCCTTCTACCACTTTATTTCGAAGACCTTCATTCAATCCAGGCATCGAACCATATGGAGGACGTGTTAATTTAGGTGATTTCCCAATAATATTAGCGATTAAACCTTGATCTTCTTTCATTTCATTTACATACTCGCCATTTTTATATAACTTTGCGAAATTATGTGTCATACTATGCATGCCTACATAATGACCCTCAGCATTTTCACGTTTCACTAAATCAGGAAATTCTTTTACATTCGCTCCAATTAAAAAGAACGTCGCCTTCGCATCATGTTGTTTTAGCGTATTTAATAATTCAGCCGTATATTTCCCTGGCCCATCGTCAAATGTAAGATAAGCAACTTTTCTTTCTTTTCCATTAAAACGACTTGGTGCCGTTTTATTCATTTCAACTTTCGGCTGTTCACTTGCAAGCTGCACTACATTTTCTTGTTTTGCAACAGCTTTTGCTGGTGAAGTAATTGATTGGAACATGTAATACCCAATAGCTACTGCGGCAATCGCTATTAAAACGACTACTATTTGTTTAATTTTTAAAGCTTTTTCCATTCTATCGAATTCCTCTCCCTATTAATCTTATATATAAATCGCCCAATATAATTATACATCTATTTATTTTTATTTCACCATGTAAACAGATTTTTTTGTATTATACTGGGAGTTTTATCAAAAGTATTGTTCCATGTGCTTATAAGACTCAACGTATCTCCATGAAGATCCACCATTTTTTGACGATAGCTAAACCATATTTTCACCTATTACATAATTATTAATCTGGCAAAATAGCTGGTCAATATATGATAAATGATCTTTCGCAATTACTATCTCTTCATCTTTCACCTTAATCGCTTCAATGTGTATGAATATGTAATTGCATTTTGAACAGTCTTTCTTTAACCTGTTTCAATTTCCACCAATTCAATTGTTCTATAAATAGTGATAAATTGAATTTCCTTTCCTTCAACTTTAGGAGCTAATTTCCAAATAGTCCCCTCTAGTATATCGTATAATTACACCTTTTGTTTATATAAATTAAAATGATTTTAGTATAATTTTTCTAGAACAAAAAAACGTTATTAAAAAGTTGCTAATCCACTTCAAAAAAAAGATTGGCAAAAGCCAATCTTTTTTTATTATTCGTTTCGAACTGATTTTGGCGTTACACCTAAATGATCATTTAATTTTTTTGAAATATCTTTTATATTTTTTTCATTTGGAATGTAATAATAAATACCACCGATACGTTTATCTGTACCTTCTATTTGCATTTTTTCCATTTCCAAATTAGTTCCTGCCATATTTTTTGTAATGGCAAGCATATCGTCAAATGTTAAGTTCGTTTTCATGTTTTTATCAACCGCATCTAGTAAAGAGCCCATTTTGCTAATTGATTGAACAGACATCGCTTTTTTGGCAATTGCTTCTATTACAAGTTGCTGTCTCTGTCCACGCATTGCGTCACTATCAATTTTACGCGTTCTTGCAAGTGCAAGTGCTTGTTCTCCATTTAAATGTTGGTAACCTTTTTCTAAATGGATCATACCAGCTTGGTCTTTACTATCTTGTTCAGTGAAAGTAACTGGTACATCAATATCAATACCACCAATTGAATCGACAATTTGTACGAATGATTCAAAGTTAAACTTCACATAATAATCAACAGGGACATTTAAAAATCTTTCCACTGTATCGCGTGTGCTTTCTACGCCACCAAATACGTGAGCATGAGTAATTTTATCTAATTTTTTTCTAGTTGGAATATAAACACGTGAATCACGTGGAATACTTACTAGCTTAACAGACTTATCATCTTTATTAATTGTTGCTAATAAAAGTGCATCTGTTCGAACTGCTTCGCCATATTGGCTTTTTCTCATTTCACTTCCATCTACACCCATGATTAATATTGAAATATTATCCTTTAAAGGTTCAACTTCTTTATCACGCTTTGATGACTTTTCAATTTTTGCATATGCATCATTTACAACTGCTTTTGCTTTATTATATATAAACGAACCATATCCTACTCCTCCAAAAATAAGTAGGAAAAATGGAATTAATATGAACCATTTTATTGACTTTCTTTTAGAACGCTTTTTATTACTTCTCGTATTTTGTTCTAATTCAGAGCTCATACCCATTCGCCTCTCTTTCTCTTTACCAAGTATAATGTAAGTCTATTTATCTTCATATTGAATTTCCTTTCACTAACCTTACAATTTTGTAAGGTTACTACTTAAACCCAATACGTATTCCATTTCACATTATACTCTCGTACTTATTTTTGGCAAGTCACTATTTACCAATTTCAAAAATTTAGCACTTCGCAACATGTGAATTTACAAATTCATTAACTCTTTCATTTTAAATCAGGATATCTTTTTCCAGATAAATGATATGAATAAAGAGTCCAGCTAATTATAAAATCTCTATGAATACAGTATATTTCACGTTATTATTTCTCAAACGGCGTATACATGCTTTTCTTCCCCTGATTATCAATGTAAGCCGACTTTGCTTTTATTTTCGTTTTTTCTACTTCCATGTCTTCATTTGAGAAGTTCACAATGATTTTAATATCTTTTCCATAAGAAACAGATTGTACTAGCTTATCTTCTGACAAATATGCAAAATTCGTCATCTCTTCTTTTACTGCTTTTTCATGAACTTCATTCCAAACTTTTAGATGCTCTGTAATTTCTTTTTTATGCTTATTCCACTCTACTTCATCTAAATGGTACAACGGAGGAACATTATACAATAATTCAGACAGCATTCGATTTCCAACTTCATCTTTTACCTTTAAACTTCCCCATTCCCAATGATGCGTTGTAATAACGGAATCATTGTATACTAATTTATATAATGGTACCGAATATACTGGGTTTAAATATACTTGTTTATATTCTTCTTTCAATGGTACTTGTTTTGCATATTTTTCGGGAACGTTTTGATTTGGTGACCAATATCCACCGACATAATACGGACTTGTTTTATTTTTCCGCATATCTTCATCGTCCCATTTAATAACAGGTGTTTCAATTCCGTGTGCAAATGCAATCGTACTACTAGCAAAATCATTTCCACCTTCAGAACCAACGACCATACCCTTTTCTTGTGCAATGTAGTCCATTCGTTTTAAACGTGCTTTTAAATCTTGCTCTTGTGTCGTTATATGTTTCGCTGAATAGTCATCGTAAATTTCACCTGTCGCATCACAATCAATAAACCATGAATTATATTTAGGACCATTTTGTAATATATCATTCATGCGTTCCTTTACACTAGGCAGCGATAAAGTCGGGTTTAACTTGCGACCTCTGCCTAAAAAGCCTTGCACCTTTTCTCCGTTTTTCTTCGTTACAGTAGCCTCTTCGTATAATGATGGGTCATTAAAGGATGCTGTGTTCCAATTTTTATCACTTTTTTCGTGAATGGAATGATATGAATCATACGGACCAACTAAATACCCCATTTCCTTAGCTTTTGTCACGAAATTAGGTTGCATAAATCCTTGTTCCCAGTTCGGCAGACCAATCCACGCTTTTTCTATTCCTGCCTCTTTCATTTCCTTTAGTATGTCCGTTCCATCTGCATTACCCCATTTACTTACCTCTTCAACCGCATCACCAAGTAGCGACTTTAATGAATGCTTATTTAAGCTATACAATTCTGTATTCGTTAAGTGACCTACACCTTTCTTTAATAGCACACTAGCTTCCTGATCAACGTTTTGAAAAATATCCTCTTTATAAAATTCCTTCATAGATAATACTTCGTTTATATAACGTAAAATAACATTTTTTTGATACTTATCAATGAAATCTTGTTTACTTACTTGATCTAATACATTCAGTTCCCCAGGCTCTGAACTATTCTTTTGAATAAGTTCTTTTATATGGCTAAACAGCGGGCTATTTATTTGCTCTCTTAGTTTTGGCCAATTTATATTACTTTCTGATAAACCATTTTGATTCCAAAAATAAAAATGCGCCGCTCCATATAACTTTTCGATTTCTTTATTTTTTCTAGCCTTTTCTTGTAATGTTTTTAATTCACCTTTTCGAACAATATCATCCTTATACAGTTTAGCAATGCTTACCGCATCATTATTTGTCACATATAATTGAAATCCATATGTTTTATTTTTATTTATGCTCGGAAATTCATGTGTAAAATCAAATCCTATTTTCGGATCCGAATGAAATTTCAATTCATTATTAAACATATTGTTTGCAATATATACAATTGAATATTTCGAACCATTTAATGCGAAAAACTTCATAGAAAATGATTCAGCAAATGAATATGCATCATCCTTTAAAAACTTCTTCCAATTCTCATCATTGCTCGGAATTTGCTTACCCTCCCATAACGGAAGTGTATAATTTTCAGCTTCTACTTTCGGCCATGTAAAGCTTTCTGCACCAGTCGATTCCACTTCAATGTTTAAGTGGTCTTTTTTCTTTTCTAATTTTATTTTTACTTTTTGATCTGGATATTCCCACGATGTACGATCCTTTTCTTTTTTTACATTCGATACCTTCATTTTCGGTAGGGGTTGTGATGCCTGTTCCTTTACCCCCTCATGTTCTACAGTTAATGTGAATGTTTCTGGATTTACATCATAAGTAAAATCTTTATACGTCGCTTTCTTTATTTTAGACTCTTGTACAGCATTACTACCTTTTACGTCACAACCGACTAAAGTCGAAAACGACATAGTTGTAAGAAGACATATCGCTATCATTTTTTTCATCCTCTGCACCTCCACCAATGAATATACAGATGCTTTGTTACAGGAATGTGGCAAAAAATAATAGAGCTAGCATTTTGCTAGCTCTATTTGGAGTATTAAAAGTTGATATGAACAACTATAATTCGCTTAGAAGATATGTAATACAGTAACTGCATTTTTTCTCAACAATTATGAAACTAAACAAATCAAAATTTTAACAAGCATTCTTTAACTGAAAAAATAAGTGTATACAATGTATCCTAAAAGTAGTACTAAAATGATTATCCCTGTACCTTTCCAATTCATACCGCCGGCTATATCAACTAGACTACCTGCTTCCGCTCTATTGAGTCCGTCACGTAAAGAACCCGTAGGATTACTTTTTAATTCACTTTGTCTCATACGCTCTCTTTTTTCTTCTGGTGACTCTTTATTCATTTAATCACCTCCAAAATGAATGCACTCTTTACTTACATTATTCAAAATCAACATTTGTTTTATATTTTTTTCCGAAAAAACCCAATTTAAAATAGGTTTGCAACGTAAAGAAAGCTAGCCATGCCAGCTTTCTTTATAATCCAATATGCTCTTCCTTATTTACAATAATACCTTTATGGTCGATTTCAAGCTCACATACTTTCATATCTGTAAATACTCTCGCTAATTGCTCAGCGATTTCTTGACGTTTCTCATATGGCGTTAATATAAAAATAGATGGTCCCGCACCGCTAAGTGCTGTGCCGTACGCACCAAATTCTTTTGCGCATTTACGAATAGATGGTAATAACGGTACGAGTTCTAAACGATATGGCTCGTGAAAATGGTCTCTCTCCATCATTTCACCTACAACTTCCCACCGCTTTTGACATAATGCAGCTACTAATACGTTACTTATCGCACTAGCTTTAACTGCCTCATGAAACGGAAACATCTTTGGTAATACAGATCGACTTTCATCTGTATTTAATTCTTCATTCGGAATAAGAGAAATTACCCCTAATTCCTTGCTCTCAATTCTTACGACGGAAATATCCTTTCCATCAAGTGCTCCGATTACAGTTCCACCTAATATAGAAGCAGCAACATTATCAGGATGTCCTTCAAAATTTGTAGCAATTTGAACTTTTTGATCAGCAGTTAAGTTCAAATCACCTAGTTGATTCGCAAGCTCTATCCCAGCTACAATCGCTGATGCACTACTTCCTAGCCCTCTCGTTAATGGGATATTGCTAGTAACTTCTATTATATGGGGTGATATAGAAGGACATACTTTACATGCCGTGCTAACGATTAAATTTTTATCGTCTGTCGGAATTGATTCTTCAAAGGAATGGATTACTTGCCATTTATCAGCTTTTTCTTTAACCACCACATCTAAATACAATGACAAAGCTATTCCAACTGAATCAAATCCAGGACCAACATTCGCCGTACTAGCAGGGACACGAACGCTAAATGGTATCACGACATAATCACCCCTTTAATATGATCTTTAATTTGTTCTATATCATTTGACACACTTGCGATGTCTAGTTGATTTGAAGAAATAGCGATATCAGGATCCTTCAAACCATTTCCAGTTAATACTGCAACAACTGTTTCTCCCTTTTTGATTTTTCCAGATTCAACATGTTTAATTACGCCGGCTAATGAAGCATTTGATCCCGGTTCAGCGAAAACTCCTTCAGTTTTTGCCAATAACCTATACGCATGTAAAATTTCTTCATCTGATACCATATCTATTTCACCGTGAGACTGCTCAGCAGCCTCTACTGCGTATGACCAACTTGCCGGGTTACCGATTCGAATCGCTGTTGCAATTGTTTCAGGCTCTTCAATTACATGCCCTTTTACAATTGCAGCTGCTCCTTCCGCTTCAAAGCCATGAATTCTTGGCTTCTTATAACCTTTTTCTTTCTCATATTCACAGAAACCTTTCCAATATGCTGTAATATTTCCTGCGTTCCCAACAGGGATAGCTAGAACATCTGGTGCATTTTGCAATTGGTCACAAATTTCAAATGCTGCCGTTTTTTGCCCCTCAATTCGATAAGGATTTACTGAGTTTACTAACGTAATCGGCTCTTCTGCAGCAATATTTCTTACAGCCTTAAGTGCATCATCGAAATTCCCTTCTATTGAAATAATTTCAGCTCCATAAGCGACCGCTTGCGCTAATTTCCCATGTGCAATCTTTCCTTCAGGTATGACGATTATACATTTCATCCCAAGACGTGCCGCATATGCTGCAGCTGATGCTGATGTATTACCTGTTGATGCACAAATGATTGCTTCTGAACCTTCTTCTTTCGCCTTAGCAACTGCCATCACCATACCACGATCTTTAAAAGAACCTGTCGGATTCGCTCCTTCGTACTTACCATATAGCTGAACCCCTAATTGCTTTGATATATTTAATAACGGAATAAGAGGTGTGTTTCCTTCCATTAAGCTCACATCAGGTGTTTTTTCATTCACCGGTAAATAAGAAGCATACTGTTTTAATAGTCCTTTATACATATTGTTTTTCCTCCTCAATAATGTAGTAACTGTTTATTTCACTTGCGACAGCTTCTATCGCTCCTAAAACTCGTTCGAATTGATACTTGGAAGTTCGATGTGTCACAACAACAACTTCTGCCAGTTCACGGTTTAAAGGTAATTGAATAACTTCTTTTAAACTTACAGAGTAATTAACGAAACATTCTGTTATTTTTTGCAACATCCCAGGCTCATCTCGTAATGAAATACGCAAGAAATATTTCGAAACTACTTCTTCATCACCTTGTAATTCATAAGGAACTGGTTCTTTTAATGCACTTTTATTTTTCGGAACTTGATTCATATTTTTAACGATGGAAATAATATCACTTACTACGGCAGAACCAGTTGGCAACTTTCCAGCTCCAGGTCCGTAAAACATTACTTCTCCTACCGCTTGACCATGAACATATACTGCATTAAATTCATTATTTACATTCGATAATGGATGCCGTCTCGGTAAAAGCGTCGGTTCTACACTTAAATGAATGGCTGGTCCTTGTTTTTCTGCCTTACCAATTAACTTCATAGTAAATCCTAACTTTTCAGCTATTTGTAAATCTTCTTTTTCGACCTTTCGAATCCCTCTTACTTGCACATCATCTAATGAAACATTCATCGAAAAACCTAAGTTTGCAAGAATTGCTACCTTTCTCGCCGCATCTAGTCCATCTACATCTGCTGTCGGATCCGATTCTGCAAAACCTAATTTTTGCGCTTCCTGTAAAGCCTCTTCATAAGACCACCCATTTTGACTCATTTTTGTTAACATATAATTTGTTGTACCATTTACAATTCCCATTATTTTTTCAATTTGATCTGATGCTAGCCCGTCAGTTAATCCTCTTAACACTGGAATACCACCCGCTACACTTGCTTCATAACATAGATCACAATCATTTTCGTTCGCTAATTTGAGAAGCTCTGCACCGTATACAGCCATTAAATCTTTATTTGCTGTTACGACATGTTTCTTATTTCGTAAAGCCTTAACAATATGCTGTTTTGCTTCTTCAATTCCACCCATTACCTCTACTACAATATCAATATTCGAATCATTTAGAACTTCATCTACATGGCTTGTTACTGCAATTCCATCAATACAAACATCGCGTTCTTTTTCTAAATCACGTACAACGACTGTTTTCGCTTTCACTTCGTATCCTGTATCAAGAGCGATTTTTTTATAATGTTCTTTCAAAATATGAACAACACCACTTCCGACCGTACCTAAACCTAATACCCCAACATTTATAACGTTATTCATCTTCTAATCTCCTCCTAAAAGTTTAATTGTTACACCTATAAATCACCTTATTCTGCTCTTTGGCCATGCAGGTGGTGGTTATTTCCGTACGTACAAATTGTTTCATGTTACAAGCACCTCCTTTCAAAGTAATAAAAAAACACACTCATCCCTAGGAAAGGGACGAATGTGTTTTCGTGGTTCCACCCTTGTTCCAATCTAGACGTATCTCCTTCTAGATTGCTCAAGTTCAGATAACGGCTGATTCCGTCAATAATTACTAGATTACTCGTTCACTATTGAAGTTCAAAGGTGGTAAAATCATTTCTCGTGTTAGGAAGCTCACACCCTTGGCTTCCCTCTCTGTAAACCGTAAAAATGATTCCATGTCCTTATCGTTACTTTTTCGTTCATGTCTATTTGTTAACTTATTATAGTTATCAACTTTTTAAAAAGCAAGCCTATTTTTACTAACTATTTTCAAAAACTTTTTTTATTATATTTTACAATAGCATTATGCAACCGCCACTCAATTTACCTATTTTGTTATTTCTCCAGTTTATAAATCAACGGTTCATATATAAAGTGAAACTTTAATCAGTGGGGATTTTGTTCATCCCCACTGATTATTAGTTGAACCAATCGGGCTTTTACGGGCAGTTGATACCCACCTAACTTCTTTACTTACGCTGAATTTTAAGGTAGGGGTCTTACTGCCCGTTAATGCGGGATAAATTCCCCATTCTAAAACCCGTACATATCCGCTCCACAAAACTATATCAATAAAATTTTTAATACAATCTTTTTGTATAACTTTCTTCTAAAGAACGTGCAACATCTTCTTCTGAAGTATTCACTTTCGCATGCTCCAGTAACATTTTTGCTGCTGAAGGTAACTCTTTTTTATTTAACCAAGATTCTGGATCCCACATCTTAGAACGAATAAAAGCTTTTGCACAATGAATATAACACTCTTCTATTTCAACAACAATTCCAAGCAATGGATTACGTCCATTCGCCTGCATTTCTTTCAAAACTTCTTCGTCGTTTGTAATATACGCTCGGCCATTTATTCTGAGTGTCTCCCCAAGACCTGGAATAAAAAAGATTAATCCTACACTTGGATTGGAAATAATATTCAAAATGGAGTCTATACGGCGGTTTCCTGGTCTTTCCGGAATAATAATTTTACTATTATTTAATATGTAAACAAATCCAGGTGCGTCTCCTCTCGGCGAGGCGTCACACTCCCCCAACTTATTTGCAGTAGATAATACTAGAAAAGGAGATTTAGAAAGAAAATCTATGCAATGGTGGTCTAATGATGAAATAACTTTTTTCAATGCTCGCTCACTTGGTTGCCCCAATATTTTCCGTAACTCTTCCTCTGTTGAAATAATCGATTTTATTTCCATACGCTCTATCTCCACTTATAACCACTCCTTTTTCTTTATTTTCCCAAAATTCAATACAAATATTGTATAATAAAATTTGCAGAAAGGGGAATTAAAATGACAGAGTGGTTAACAATATTTGATCCTGAAAGAAATACACTTGGGAAGAAATTACGTGACGAAGTGCATCGTGACGGTGATTGGCACGAAACATTTCATTGTTGGTTTGTAGAAAAAGATAATGAAGATATGTTCTTATATTTCCAATTACGCTCTAAAAATAAAAAAGAAGCTCCATGTATATGGGATATTACTTCAGCTGGACATATTATGCATGATGAAGATGTACAAATTGGTGGCCTTCGTGAAATCGAAGAAGAATTGGGGCTTTCCTTTCAAACTACTGATTTAATATACAAAGGCATCTTTAAAATAGATTATGAAATTTCAAATCTTACTGATCGTGAATTTTGTCATATGTATTTTCACAATGTCAACAATCCACTTCCATTCGCACCAGGTGAAGAAGTAGACGATGTGATGAAAGTACATACAACTCCTTTTCTACAACTATTAAAAGGAGAGATTTCATCTTTAACGACGATTTCAGTCCTAAACAATAAACCGATTACGATAACATTTGAAGATATTTATCCGTATGATCTTGCATACTATGAATTTGTTGTTGAACAAGGAAAAGAACTACTAAAAAATAATAGTTTGTAAATATAATAGGACTCCTATCTATCGTTGACTGAGAGTCCTATTTTCCTTATCATCATTGTTCAATTGTCTTTAATCTCTTCTCTACTCGCCTAAATAAGTGAATGATTAACAATACCATGACCGCCATAATCACTGCTGTTGTATGTGGATATCTAAACAGTATACTAATAATACTTCCAATTAACATCATGATGAATCCGTTTTGCTTCATCACTTCTGCACTATACCTATTACCCGCATCCCATAATTCCTTATTTTTCATGGATCGTTTCGTACGATAACCATATGCTGCGTTAATATCCGTTGGTGGATTTTTTTGAAGGATAATTGCAGCAAGTATAAATATAACACCGATCAATATGCTTATTCCTACGTTTACTAATGCATAGATCAATTATACCCCCCCTAACTTACACCCTCATTATACGACACGACCCCTTTTTTTCCAATTTATAACACATTCAATTTCTTTCTTTTGATGTCTGGAACATACTCGGAAGTGTTACAAAACGTGCCCCTTTCGTTTTTAACTGCGGAATGATTTTGTCTAGTGCATCTACAGATCCTTGTAGATGCACACCTGGTGTTGAATGTTGAAGGATGACACTTCCTGGAAATGAATTCCCTAATACATTATTTGTAATCGTATCAGCGCTTACACCTTTCCAATCAACTGTATCAACACTCCACTGTACAATCATAAAATTTTGCTCTGTCGCCCACTTCAATTGATTTTCAAGTATTTCACCGTATGGCGGACGTATAAACTTTGGTGCATAACCAGCTAAACGATTTAATATTTCTTCTGTTTTTATAATTTGATTACGGTACTCATCCTCATTTACTTTCGCTAAATTTGGATGACTATACGTATGATTACCAATTACATGCCCTTCATTTGCAATACGCTTTACTACGTTCGGAAATTTTTCTGCGTTTTCACCAAGTAAGAAAAAAGTAGCTTTTACATTATGTTGTTTTAACTTATCTAATATTTTTGGCGTGAATTCTGAATCTGGTCCATCATCAAATGTAAGAGCTACTTCCGCTTTATTATACGGTCCTGAAAATGCGTACGCATATTTTTCAACCCATGAAAATGGTGTCCACGATCCACGATCATCTACTTTCATTTGTACTTCATAGCTTTGAGGGATATATGCGTATGGCAATGCGCTTATATATTCTCCATAATAAAGTGAGTTATATGGCATATAAGCATACGAAACATCTCGTTCTAGTCCCCATTGATATGGAGCAAACATTTCTGGCGAATAAAAATAATACATGATAAAAAACCTCCCTAAATTTTCATATGTGATTCATCTGCACTTTGTTAGAGAAATTGTTATTCATAAACAAAAATAAGACTGTCCTTAATTAGGACAGTCTTACTGCTTTATATTATTAATAAATTGATGTACTATCTTTTGGCAAAGCTTTCACATGTTTTAAATAGTTCGTCACTTTATCATCATCTTGCGGATATTGATATTCATATGTGTTAGCAATTTCGTTCGCCACTTCTCTAAATAAATCACCCATAACAAAGAATGACTCCCATATATTTTCATATTCTGCATTAGAAAATGTCCTTTTAAATTGCTCCCACATATCTTCTTCAATATATTGCTCGAAATGCTTTCCAAACTTCCCTGTATTAACTGTAAAGTCTGTTTTCATACCAATATACCATTCTAGCATTACGATGAACATATCTCGCACTGGTCCTTCAAGCATTCCTTTTGCATAAGAAAGTTCCTCTCGCCATAACCCTTTTGCGATATTCGTACTACACCACCAAAATTCATTACAACAATCTAAAAACTCTTTTTCTGTAGGCTTTTTTACTAAGTAATCTTTATCACTTGCTGGTGGGAATTCTTCCAGACAATTATCTTTATCAAGAAGCAGTTTACTTAAACTATCTTGTCCAACGAACTTTTTTATTAACTCAACTGGAACTAGCGTTAAATCAATCCGATTCCCATCCATGAACTGCATTAAATACGGAAACTTTCCATCTTCATCTGGTTGAACTAACGACATTTCTTCTGGCATTTGTACTATCATTATTTCTCCAAATCTATGAACCCAATTATGATTAGACGTAAAAGATTGTATATCATTTACAACATACATAATATCATAGTCTTGAAAACAATCTCTTTTCACATTTGGATTTACACGCGATCCATTCATGATAACTGCTCGAATTCTTTCATCCTCTATTGCTGTATTTATAATTACGTCTAACATTTCTTTTTCAGTTCTCATCTACTCACAACCTCCAATTTTTTAATATATAATATAGTGCTATACTGGAGGGCCACGAGCTAATCTCGTTATACACGATACATGTTATAATTTTTCAAACATCTTTTTCATTCCACCTGTCTCCTTACATCATTCTTTTACGATTGCCATTACAAATCCATCGTATCCCTTACTTCCGACAGTTTGAAGCGCTGTAGCACTAACACGTGGCTCTGCAGCTATTAATTCATAGAAACGACGTATCCCTTGTACACGAGGATCGTTACTAGTATCATTAATAACTTCTCCTTCACGTACTACATTATCTCCAATAATTACGGTACCAGGGCGTGATAGTTTCAGTGCCCATTCAAAAATAAGTCGGATTATTTTGTTTATCAGCATCTATGAAAATAAAGTGAAACTTTAATCAGTGGGGGGACATCCCCACTGATTATTAGTTGAACCAATCGGGCGTTTACGGGCAGTTGATCTCCCACCTAACTTCTTTGCTCCAGCCGACCTTTGAGGTGGGAGTCTTACTGCCCGTTAATGCGGGATAAAATCAAACGGTTCATACTTCTCGTTTTCTATTTGTTGTAAAGAATCTAACGCTAATCCTGTTCGTATTTCAATTTTATCATTCAAATTAGCACGTTCAATATTGCTACGTGCAATTTCTGCATGTTTTTCATTTGCTTCCAATGTAACAACTTGGCCTCCAGATGGTAAGCCCCTTGCAATCCATATCGTGCTATATCCGCCTGGAGTACCAATTTCCAAAATGTTTCGGGCTCCTTGAATTTGTACTAATAGTTGTAAAAACTTCCCTTGCGTTGGCGATACATCATGTGCCGGTAAATTAGCTGCAGCATTCGCTTGAAGGACCCTTTCTAATGTAGAATCTTTCGGTATTAATACATCACTCATATATTGATCAACAGCCGTCCATTTCTCAATTGTACTCATGTAAATACCATCCCTTTCAATTTCCCAACGCTTTCTACCATTCACTTTTAATTATACCGAAAATTCTGTCTCAAATACAAAAAATAAAGAAGGGACATCTCCCCCTTACAGAATAGATATCCCTTCTTTTAAAGTTAAATTTAATTCCTATGGATTAGTAGACCAAAGCCCAGCAGATTTAATAAATGTACGTTTATTTAATTTTAGCTGCGCTACGATAAATTCTGCAATATCTTCTGCTTGCATTACTTTATCAGGGTTTCCATCAGTTAATCCTAAATCTACAGCCATATCAGTTGCTACTGTACTTGGTGTTAAAGCTGTTACACGAATGTTATGCTTACGAACTTCCATCGCTAACGATTCAGTTAAACCAAGAACACCAAATTTAGAAGCACTATATGCACTTGTTACAGGTGCACCTTTTTGTCCTGCTGTAGATGAAATGTTAATGATATCACCAGATTGTTGTTCAATCATGCTCGGTAAAGCAGCACGAGTTGCATAGTATACACCCATTAAGTTTACTTGAATGATTTTTTCCCAATCAGCAACGTCTAGTTCTAAAAACTTACCAAACTTAGAAATACCAGCGTTATTAATTAAAATATCGATAGATCCTAAACCATTTTTTAACGTTTCAATCGCAGTAGTCACTTCTTCGTATGAAGAAACATCAGCAGTTGCAATAACAGCTTTTACGCCTTCTGCTTCTACTTCTTTCGCTACAGCTTTTAAGTTTTCTTCTGAACGAGCTAATAGGCCTACATTTACGCCTTCTTTCGCTAATGCAATTGCGACAGCGCGACCAATCCCTCTACCTGCTCCTGTAATTAAAGCATTTTTGCCTTGTAATAATTCTGCCAAGTATAACACTCCTTAATCATCTCAGTTATGTATTATATTAAAATTGTATCTATGTTTATGTAAAAAGGCAATGATGCACTTTCATGTGCGTAGGTTACTTGTAGGTAACTATAGAAAATTACTATGCATTCATTGCACGTATTTATCATTATTCATGCAAAATAAAGACACCCTCCTCATAAAAGAGTGTCTGCGTATGAAATAAAAAATGGTTCTTTATCACTACACTATTTTTCTTCATAATTAGGAATACGCACAATAAATTCAGTACCTTTTCCTTCCTCACTCTCCACTTTTATCTCTCCTTGATGAAGGTCGAGTACTTTCTTTACAATAGCTAAACCTAAGCCACTTCCTCCATAGGCACGATTTCGTGAAGAATCCGCTTTATAAAAACGCTCAAAAATATGTTGTTTCTGTTCTTCTGATATACCAATTCCTGAATCACAGATACGCACTTCCACTACTGTCTCATGTTCCTTTAACTGAATAGTAATTGTACCACCGCTTGGAGTAAATTTAATGCTATTATGAATTAAATTAATCCACACTTGACTCATACTTTCTTGGTCTGCAGTTACATGGACTTTCTCTAAATCAAGATCTAATTCAATTTCTTTTTCAGCCCAGAGTGGTTCACTATTTAACACAATTTGCTTTAACTGTTGATCTAATCTATAGCTCACTCTTTCTGGTGTATACTCTTCGGATTCTAAAAGAGTTAGCTTTAGTAAATTTTGACTTAGTTTAGATAATCTCGTTGTTTCAGTTTCAATAATGGTAAGATAATGCTTTCTTTTTTCCTCAGAAAGATTATCGTCTTGTAGTGCTCTAGCAAATCCTTTTATAGAAGTTAATGGTGACTGTATTTCATGAGAAACATTTGATACAAATTCTTGTCTCATTTTCTCCATCGTATTCAGTTCATCTGTCATATCATTTATACTTTTTACGAGCACGCCAATTTCTCCATCATACTTTTCTTCATTTCGTATTTTTACGGAGAAGTCTCCTTTTGCAATTTTTTGTATCGGTTCAATAATAGTCCAAATCATTGCCTCTCGTTTTGGCCTCATTAATATTCCAATTAATGTCCAAATAAGAATAATAAATACAAAACCGACCATATCACTAATTAGAAAGGCAACAAACGGCGATACGTTTACGTCAAAAGCATTCAATAAACTAGTTGCTACATAAAATGCGATAGACCAAATGATAGTAAGAAAAGAAAAGAGCGCTAATACCGCTCCAAATACTTTCAACATCTTCAACTTACTCATTCGTTTTCTTTTTCTCATTTACTTACCTCTAAGCGATACCCTAATCCTCTTATCGTTTTAATACTAAATTTCGACTGCTCTTCTTGAAACTTCTCACGTAACCGATTAATATGAACGTCTAGTGTACGTTCATTCCCTTCAAAATCATATCCCCATATTTCTTCAATTAATTGCTCTCTCGAACAAGTTCTTCCCGATTTAGACCCTAAAGTAAAGAGCAGCTCAAATTCTTTTAACGGTAACGTAACCGTTTGTTCTCCAGATGTAACTTCGAATGTTTTACGATTTAATAATACATTTCCAACTTGAATCGATTGTGAAACTGTAATTTGGTAACGTTTCAATAATGCCTTTACTCTCACTACTAGTTCTATAGGGTCAAATGGCTTTACAAGATAATCATCTGTCCCAAGGTGAAATCCTTTTACTTTTTGTGATGTTTCCCCTTTGGCAGTTAGCATCAGAACCGGGATATCATAGTATTTTCTTAATTCAAAACATACATCAAATCCATCCATATTTGGCATCATGATATCAAGAATAACCATATCGACTTTTACGTCATCCATTTTCCGAAGTGCATCTACTCCATCAATTGCCTCATATGTTTGAAAACCTTCTCGTTCTAAAAATACAGAAACGAGTTCCCTAATGTGTGGATCGTCGTCTACTATTAAAATTTTAGGTATCAAAGGAACCATTTCCTTTCTACTTAGCATCTAATATATTTTTTTAAAATGCACCCTCTTTAATTTTCAATTGTTGCGTTGCAAACTCACGATACATATCATGCGTCTGTAATAATTCATCATGCGTACCACTACCTGTAAGATTCCCTTTCTCAATAAAGATAATTTTATCTGCATCTACAACAGTAGAAAGTCTATGCGCAATCACTAACGTTGTTCTGCCTTTCATTAAGTTATTTAACGCTTTTTGAACGACAGACTCAGATTTACTATCTAAGCTTGAAGTTGCCTCATCTAGCATAAGAATTTGCGGATTTCGAAGTAACGCTCGGGCAATGGCAATTCGCTGTCTTTGTCCACCAGAAAGCTTCACACCGCGTTCTCCAACTTCTGTTGCATAACCGTTTGGTAAGTCATGAATAAATGCATCAACATATGCCATTGCTGCTACTTTTTCAATTTCTTCATCCGTTACTTCGCCTTCAACACCGTAACAAATATTATCACGAATCGTTCCATCGATTAACGGACTATCTTGTGATACGTAACCGATTTGACGTCGCCATGACTGTAATGAATAACTCGTAATTGATTCTTTTCCTAATTTAATGGCACCACTAGTTGGCTCATAAAAACGTTCCAGTAATGAGAATAACGTTGTTTTCCCACTACCACTTGGTCCTACAATCGCTGTCACTTTTCCAGATTCAATTATGAAATCAATATTTTTCAAAACTTGCTCTTCTTCGTTATACTCAAAATGTACATTTTCAAGAACGATCGGCTGCTTAGCATTTGCCACTTTCACACCAGTTTCATGATCTTCTACTTCATATTCTAAAATCGTACTAATTCTTTCCGTTGCACCGATTGCCTTTTGAAATTGTGTAAAGAACATAGATAATTGACTCATCGGCATTATAATTTGAACTAAATACAAAATAAACGCTACAAGTTCACCAGTTGTTAATGCACCGCTAGAAACTCGCATCCCGCCATATCCTACGATAATAACAAGTAGTGCCATTAAAACAAACGACATAACTGGCGAAATTAATGCTTGCACTTTTCCTTCTTTCAAACCAAATTGTAATAACTTTTGTATACCTGTATTACCCGTTTCATATTCTCTTTTTTCTGTATTTGAAGATTTCACTAAACGAATTTCCGATAACACTTGCGTTAACACACTTGTAAAAGATGCCGTTTCATCTTGAAGCGCTTTTGAAATCTTATACATTTTTCGTCCAAGTGGAACTAAAATTAATACAGACAACGGAATAACCGTTAAAAGTAACGCAGTCATTTTCCAATCTAAAACAAATAATACAATTAACGATCCAACAATTGAAATACCACCTGTTAATAAGTTTGACAAATGCTCAGAAATTAACGTTTTCACAACACCTGTATCATTCGTCATACGGCTAATCGTATCACCTGTTCTATTTTGATCGTAATAAGATACCGGCAAGATAAGTACCTTTTTCCACAAACGTTCTCTTAGTCCCGCTACAATCTTCTGCCCAATATAATTTAGTAAATATATAGATAACCCTGCCGCAATAGTTTGCATTACAAAGAAAGCAACTAACCCAACAATTTGTCCTGCACTAATTGAAGAAAGCGAAAAATTATCTACTAATCCTTTTGTTAGCATGGGAATAAATAAACTCGCTCCCGTAGAAAGCAAACTCATTAATAATGCAAAAACTAAAATTCCTTTCGGAGGATTTGTATCTTGAATAAGGCGTAAAAACTGCCTCCAACTCCCTTTTTTCTTCATTTCATTTCTAACTTCCATTCCTGTTCATCTCCTCGTGTTAAACAAATCTGTTCTTTCTAAAATTAGAATACGATACAAATGTAAACTGAATGTAAACACACTTTTTCTATTTTTACAAAATATACATAAAAACTCATCTTTACAACAGATATAAACATCTGATATTATTACCTGGTACTTAATATTATTCTATGTAAATTATAAATAATTTACAACACGATATAAATCTCCAGTTAGTGAAAGGAGTATCCTTTTTGCAAACAAATATACATTCTGAAAAGGAAACAATTATTTTTATTCATGGGTTAGTTGGTAATCGTCGCGCCTTCAAAAAGGAGCAAAAACGATTTTCTGCCTCCTACAACATTATAACTTATGACTTATTAGGTCACGGTGATGATAAAGGAGAAGCAATCGACTTTTCATTACAGCGCCTCGTAGATCAATTATTAAACTTATATGAACAAGAAAATATTAAAAAAGCTCATATTTGTGCACTAAGTTACGGCTGTTACATCTCTACAATTTTTGCACAAATGCATCCAGAAAAAGTATTAAGTATTTGTCATATTGGAGGACATTACAATAACCCTTCTCGTTTATATAATGTATTTCAAAATTTTTGGGAGAAGCGAGGAGATGAATACTCTAAATGGCTCTCTCAATACGCAAATACTATTTTTCCAAGTGGTATACTAAAAGCAAATCCATTCGCAGTCATTTCAAGAAATATTTACTACCGTTTCGGATTACAATTACATTCATCCATAATTGCCCAGTCATTACGACATCGGTTAGAATTCGATTTAAAATCTAAATTAAAATCACTCCCTCACCCTATACTATGGGTAATGGGAGAGCATGATCATCTCTATAAATCTTGTCTATTTGATTTGAAATCTATTTTACCTAACGTTCTATACAAGGAAATACCTTTAGCAGGACATGCAGCGAACTTATTTCGTCCTAACTATTTCCACGACTTATATGATCGATTTTTAAATGGAAAGTTAAAATAAAAACTATTAAACTTCCAATTTATTCAACTATAAAAAGGCTTCCCAAGTTTCCTTGGAAAGCCTTTTCTCTATACGAAAAGTATATAAAACTACTTTTTCTTAGTATGCTTTTGTGTAACCTAAAATGTGCTTGCTCCAGTAAGAGTTACTTACAGAACTAATACGTACACCAGTTGCATCTGTTTCTGCACTAATGAACTGACCGTTTCCTAAGTAAACACCCATGTGAGAAGGACCTGATTTATAAGTATTTTGGAAGTATACTAAATCACCTGGTTGTGGATTGCTAGTTTTTGTTTTAGAGCTCCAGTATCCAGCAACTGTTTGACGAGCGCCTTTATGACCAGTTTGATTTAATACGTAGTGAATGAATCCACTGCAGTCAAAACCAGCAGGTGTTGTACCAGCAGTTCTGTATGGTGAACCATTTAAAGATCTAGCGAATCCAGCGATTGAAGATGTATCTCCACCTGTTGTTGGTTTTTGTACGTCTTTACCTGGTTGTTGAACGTTATTTGTAACGTTATTGTTATTGTTATTTGTAACGTTATTTACTCCGCCTTTTACAAACTTAACGAAGTCTGCACTTACGTAACCTGTGCGGCCGTTATGGTTAATTTTGTACCAACCATTTTCAGCGCCAGTAACGTTTAATACTTTACCATTTGTTACTCCACCGATTACAGCGTTGTATGTAGCTGGGCCTGTACGTACTTTTAAAGCACCAGTGTTAACAACATAAGAACCACCAGTTTGAACTGTTGTAGTATTGTTGTTTGTAGTTGGTTGTTGTGTTTCGTTAGATACAGCAGAACCACCTTTTGTTACGAAGTCTTTGCTTACGTATCCAGTTCCACCATTGAAGTTGATTTTAAACCAATCTTGTACTTCACCTACAACTTGTACTGTTTTACCTTTGTTTACAGAACCTAATACTGTATGAGATGTACTTGGGCCTGTACGTACGTTAAGTGAAGAAACGTTTACTGTGTAAGTACCTGTTCCTTGTTGAACAGTCGTTCCTGTTTTGCCACCAGTCGTTACGAAGTCACCACTTACATAACCTGTTTGACCATTTACGTTTACTTTGAACCAACCATTTTCTTGTCCAACTACTTGTAGCACTTGGCCTGATTTTACTTTAGAAATAACGTTATGTCCTGTACCAGCACCTGAACGAACATTTAATACATCAGCAGTTACTGTGTATTTTAATTCAGAAGTTGTTTCTACAGTTTTTGTTTCAGTTACAGTCGTTTGAGTTTGAGTTTGTCCATTAATTTCTTTTAGCGCTTCATTTGAAACTTGTGCATGAGCAGAATCCATTCCTGGAACTGCAACGCCAGCTACAGAAGCTGCTGCTAAACCTGCAATTACTTTTTTCATAAGTTGTCTTTACTTCCTTTCCCTACTATCCTCTTAAAAAAAACTTAAAACTTTAATACTTTACAATATTATCAAAGTAAAATATTCATCCAGTTCCATTTTTTAGCAAGAGTTTTATTTTTCACACAGAGTTCATTTTAAATGAACAAAGTGAAATCCGTGTGAACTTCATGTGAACTTTATCATTAAACATAGTGTTTTTGCAATGATTTTTTCAAATTTCTTGTATATCGCATAAAAATTCGACATTTCATTTAATATCTCAATATAAAATATCCCTTTTCTATCTTCTATGAAAAATTCTATTAACCTAATACAAACTACATTATGTATTTCCTTATAAAGCTCCTTACATAAAGTATACTTTCATCATGACAAAAATCACTCTATTAATCAATAGTATAATATTTTTAGAAAACTAATTTTCTATACTATCTACAATTTTGAAATAATTTGACGAATTGTAAGATTTATTTTATAAAAACCATTTCTCCTTTAAAGAAAGCACACACTATACCAATTGTTCTCTTTTTCTGATTATAGAATTTATAGGATAACCATAGTATTATATACATATCCTAATAAAAAGAGGAGGCATATTTGTGAGACATATAATAGATGATCCTATACAAAAAAATATAGAGCTGTACTATGCTTTTATTCAATTCGTTTCAATGATAACATTACAAAAAATATCAGTTGTTGAAACACGTAAAGATGAATTGAAAAATCAGATAAAAAATGAAGGACAAAAAAAACCTTATTACTTATAAAAAAAGGCGAACAGGTTATATTCCTGTTCACCTTTTATCAAATTATTTATAAATTTTTACACGGTTTTCTAACGATTGGAATTCTTTTTCACCAGCCTGTACTACCGGTTTACCAAATGGCATTTGCGCAGTGAGTTTCCAATTTCCTGGAACATCCCACTCTTTTCTCACTTCTTCATCAATTAGCGGATTGTAATGCTGTAACGTAGCACCAAACCCTTCAATTTCTAAAGCTGTCCAAATTGCAAATTGTAACATTCCTGATGATTGCTGAGACCAAGTTGGGAAATTATCTTTATATAATGCAAAGTTTGCTTGAAGGCCTTCCACTACTTCACTGTCTTCAAAATATAAAACCGTCCCATAACCACTTTTAAATGCATTCATTTTTTCTTCAGTAGGTGCAAAGTTATTTTCAGGTACAATTTTTCTTAACGTTTCTTTCGTAATATCCCATAATTTATCATGTTGTTCTCCTAATAAAACAACAACACGAGCACTTTGAGAATTAAAAGCTGAAGGTGTATGTTTTACAGCATGATAAATCACTTCTTGAATTTTCTCATCAGAAACTACTTGCTCTTTACTAATTGCATAAATAGATCTTCTATCTTCAATTGCTGAGTAAAAATCTTTTGCCATCATAATTCCCTCCAATTTTCAATTGAGGCTATTTCATATGTATACATCATATTACGCCCCTCAAACTTATTATTAATAAGCTTATAACTTTATAATATCACAGCAACAAATAAACTCAAATGATAACACTTGTATTTAGAATCTTTTGCCTTTTTAAAGTTAAAATAAAAAGACTGTTTATTGTTATCTAAAATTAGTAACAACAAACAGCCTTACTTATGTAGCGATCTAGATTGGTATTTTACTTACTTAATTAACTAATCCAAATGCATACGACATTAACTTATTCGTCTCTGTAAAACGTTTTGTTTTACTTGAGGTCCCCATGACTACTGTAATAATTCTGTTATCACCTTGCTTGGCAGTCCCAGTAAAACAGTATCCTGCACTATCTGTAAATCCAGTCTTTAGTCCGTCCATTCCTTCTATATATAAACTTTTATTATTTTTGTTTAACATGTCGTTTGTGCTTATAACATTAATATTATTAAATGCTAGCTGACTTTGGCGTAAGTGAGTCACTTCTAATATTTCCGGATAATCTTTTATAAGATGATACGCCAATTGTGCTACATCAGCAGCCGTCATTTTTGTTTCACTTCCATCTGGCTCTTGTAATCCAGAAGCATTTGCAAATTTAGCATGTTCCGACATTTTTAACTGTTTCGCTTTTGCATCCATAAGCTGAACGAAATCTTTCTCCGATTTTGCCATATGTTCTGCTAAAGCCACAGCTGAATTATTAGCTGACTCAATCATTAATGCATGATATAAATCTTTAACAGTTAATGTGTCATTAACTTGTACTGGGATTCTCGCTCCCTCTGTTTGTGCCGCCTTCGCACTCATTTTAACTGGATCTTCCCAGCGAACTTTCCCGTTATGTATACTCTCTAGTAGGAGATACGCTGTCATCATCTTAGACATACTAGCCGGTGCAAAAGCTTCATTTTCATTATATTGATAAATAATATCTCCATCACTCGCATCGATAATCATAGCTGCTTTTGCATTAATTTCTGGTGGGATGTACTTTGGCGGGACTACTTTTTCAGAAAATCCTGCTTTAGGTAGTTCTGCCACTTGCAAAGGTTGTCCCTCTACATTTGCTACGCTCTTTTGATTTCCTTGGAATAAGAACCAACATACCCCTAAAATAATGACTAATAGGACTGTCATCCTTCCCCATTTTAACCGATTCATTTCAAAACTCCTTTAGCAAACCTTTTATACACTCACATTTAACCTTAACAACAATTCCTTTATACAGTCAAGGCAAAAAGGTATGTTTATTCATATACAGCAATGATTATTTTAATTTATTTATGGTAAACTTACAATATTGAAACGTAAGAATATTCAATAATAAATTCTCGTAAATAAAGGAAACTTTAATCAGCCCCACCAATCGGGCTTTTACGGGCAGCCCGCCCCCCACCTAACTTCTTCGCTTTCACTGAATTTTGAGGTGGGGATCTTACTGCACAGCAAATAGCGGGATAAACTATTTAATAGAAGGGATTCATTCAAATGCTACTTCCAAAATCATTGCAATACGGAGACACAATTGGGATCTATTCCCCTTCTTCACCAGTAACTTACACTTCTCTAAAAAGATTTGAACGAGCAAAATCTTACTTACAACAGAAAGGGTTTCATATATTAGAAGGTTCATTAACAGGTCGATATGATTTTTATCGTTCTGGTAGTATACAAGAGCGCGCTGAGGAACTAAATGCCTTGATAAGAAATCCTAATATTTCTTGTATTATGTCAACAATTGGTGGGATGAATTCAAATTCACTATTACCTTATATTGATTATGATGCTTTTCTAAATAACCCTAAAATAATGATTGGATATTCAGATGCAACTGCTTTATTACTAGGAATTTATGTTAAAACAGGAATTCCTACATTTTATGGGCCAGCTCTCGTCCCTTCCTTTGGCGAATTTGAACCTTTTGTTAATTGCACATACAAATATTTTGCAGAAACTTTACTACATGATCAATCTCTTCCTTATCATATAAAACAACCATTATTTTGGTCAGATGAATTTATTAATTGGGAAAAAAAGACGAAGGAGAAAGAACTTCGACCAAACAATTGGATTTCAGTAATTGATGGAAAAGCTACTGGGCGTATTATTGGCGGGAATTTAAACACGATACAAGGAATTTTTGGTAGCCCCTATATGCCACATATTCAAGAGGGCGATATTCTCTTTATTGAGGACAGTTCAAAAGATGCAGCTACTATCGAAAGAAGCTTTTCATTCCTTAAAATTAACGGTGTATTCGATAAAATTTCAGGTATCATTCTTGGAAAACATGAGCAATTTGATGATTGTGGTACAAATCGAAAACCTTTTGAAATACTATTAGAAGTACTTCAAAATCAAAGAATTCCTTTTCTAGCCGACTTCGATTGTTGTCATACACATCCAATGATTACCATGCCTATCGGTGTTCAAGTAGAGTTAGATGCAACAAATAAAACGATACATATTGTAGAACCTTGGAAAAAATGAATGCATGGCTTCTATTGTTTTACAATAAAAGCCATGATACTATATACTTTGGAATGTGAAAGATTAAACAAAATACGTTCCAATATCTATCATTAGAAAAATTAGGTATAAATATATATTTATATGCAAAAGAGAGTGAATAAATGAAACCAACTATTAAAAATTATGTATTTTTACATGTAGCTTTTTTGATATATTCTATCATTATGGTTTACATGAAATGGGCAGCTCAATTTCCAATTGCTTCAATCTCATTTTTTATTGCTTATTTCGGACTAGTTGTACTTTTATTCGGATATGCAATTTTATGGCAACAAGTAATTAAACATTTCGAAATTTCAAAAGCATATTCACATCGCGGGATTATTATACTATGGTCAATGCTTTGGTCAGTATTTCTATTTGGAGATACGATTCAGTGGAATCATTTACTTGGTGCAGCTATTATTATCGTCGGAATTGTGGTGGTGACAAAAGATGAATAGTTATATGTTATTATTTATTTTCGGGATAATTTTAGCTAATTACTCACAAATATTATTAAAAAAAGCTACTTTACAACAATACGATTCTAGAATAAAAGAATATGTGAATCCTTATGTTATTATCGGCTACTCTTTATTTGTACTTAACGCTGGATTAAATGTAATCGCCATGAAGGGCATGGAATTAAAACAAGCATCAGCATTAGAATCCTTAAGTTATATCATCATATTAATTTTCGGTTGGTATTTCCTAGGGGAAAAAATAACGAAACGTAAACTCATCGGTAACATGATTATTATCTTTGGTGTAATCGTTTATTGTATCCAATAGTAAAAAGCTCCGTTTATCACAAACGGAGCTTTTTACTATTGACCTAAATTTTGCACCTTATCTTTCAAATCTCGAACTTGATCTACCGTCTGCATAAGCTCTGAGTTTTTAAATTGCTCTACATCCACTTTCCCTTCTTCTATCTTTGTCATCGCCGTATCAATTAACGTATTTAACTTTTCGTTATATCCGACGATTTGTTGATGAAGATCCTTTGCTACATCAGGTGGCGTTAATTCATTGAATGTGGGTATATCTTGTTTAATTTCACTAAGCTTCGTTTCTAATTCTTTTCGAGCCTCACTATCATTAACGGCCTTTTCTGCTAATGCTGGTGCATCATTTGCAAATGCACTTATTTCATTTACATAGTCTGTCGCCTTTTGAGCATAATCTATCGAGTTCTTTCCTTCCTCCACTATTGAACATCCCATTAAACCAATTGAAACTATAAATACTAATAAAATTGATTTTATTTTCATTTTAGACTCCCTTCGTCTTTATAATTGTCTGTAGTTTTCTCTATACATAACTTCTAGCTAAATTGTTTATAACCTTTTTCAAATAGCTATTTATCCTCTTACATGCCCTATTATCGTTACAACATCTATTTCTATATGTACGCTTATAATATCTTCAATTATATCCATATATCCTTGTCCTATAGCTGTTCCATAGTGTAATGTAAGCCCCTTCTTTTCATACACTGACTTTGGCACTGAAAAAATAAATCTCCTCAAGTTTCTTTCATCAGCTGGTTCCATAATTAATACAATCCCATCCTCATCAAACATATACGCTCGCCCTCCAACTTTACATTCACTATGGCTCAGTATTGCCTTGGTCAGCAAAATTTAAAACATAATAAGTTAAGATACACTCTGCTCTATCATAAAGTGAAACTTTAATTAGCCCTCACCAGTCGAATCTTTACCGGCAAATAGCGGGATAAAAATAAAAAGCATTCATTCTTTTTTGTTAAGAATGAATGCTTTTTAAAAAATCAATTTCTAACTCTAGCATCTTTTTTTGACGAGGTTTTACTTTCCTTACGGGAACTCCAGCGTAAATATACCAATCATCTAAACTCTCTTTTACCATACTCATCGCGCCGACTGCCGTACCTTCTCCTACAGTTACATTTGGAAAAACAATAGAATTAGCACCAATAATCACATGTTTTTTTAAAATAACTTTTTCTGCTTTCACATCCCTATATTGATTCGGGACGGTTGGCCCCATTAATGTATTTCCACTGAAATCATCAAGTACTGCATATACAATTGTTTTAGCTGAGATGTTTGCAAAATCATGCATTTCAATCCCAACTTCCCCTCCATATAACGCTGTATACGCTGATATGTGCGAATAACTTCCAATTGTGATTTTGCCACTTAAAATGCAAAAATCATCAATTCTTACATGATTACCAATTGATATAGCACCCGGATTATATATACTTGCTTTTTTACTAATCAATACATTTTTCCCAACAGATAAAAACCCAATTTTCTTTAGTTCTTCTTGACTATAAAAACTATTCATCTACCAACACCACCTTCTGCTCTAAACAGATTACAATTTGCTCTACTAGTTCTTTCGTCATTCCTTCCCATAAAGGTAAACTTACGATTCGTTTAGCTATTTTATTCGTTTTTGTTAAATCTGTAGACTTATAGTTTTTAAAAAGAACTTGTTGGTGGCAAGATGGTGAAAAGTATAATCTAGCTTCTATTTTCTGTTTTTTCAGTTCTTCTATTACTTGTATGTTGCGAACTTCTTCTGGACAAATGATAGGCATAAATTGGTGAATAACTGCTTCTGTCTTTTGGACTTTCCACCCTTTTTTCATTAACCCAGTATTTTGTAACAACTGTTTATACCATTCAGAAATACGGGTGCGTTCTTTTAATTTTTGATCCCACTTTTTTATAGTCGCAATCCCAATAGCTGCTGCGTATTCAGACATTTTACAATTAAACCCCATCATCGTGCATTCACGATTTTTATCAAATCCGAAATTCCCCATTCTTTTAATACGTTGTATATCTTCTTCGTTTTTACTATATATGAGCCCTCCTTCACCAATTCCGAACGGCTTTGTTGCATGAAAGCTATATACGATCATTCCACTAAAATCTTGACCGTAATGCATCCCTCTATTCATTAATCCAAATCCCGGTGCCGCATCTACGACAACCGGAATCCCCTTCTTCTCTAATTCTTCATATTCTTCTAAGTTCATCCATGATCCAAAAGTGGCGTACGGGACAACAATCGCAACCTCTTCTTTTAATTCTTCTATCTTATCCAAAAGTACCGTTTTATCCATATACCAATCATCTATTGAAATATCAATAAAGTAAGGTTCCAATCCACACCAAATAGCGGCTAAGGCAGTCGCAGGGAATGTAAAGCTAGGCATGAGAGCATACTTTCCCTTTCTTCTTTTCTTTAGTTGAATAGCCGCCATTAACCCTAACGTTGCGTTTGCTACTGTTGTAACAGCTCCCCTGTTTTGAAAAAATACCGACATAATTGTTTCCTCAAAACGTTGATTTATAGGTCCATAATTCGTATATATGTGAGATGTATCAATTTCCTTCAATTCGTCCAAATACTCAATTACAGGTACAGTTGAAGCACGTAAAAAAGGAATATTCTCCATATCTATCTATTCCTTCCTATCATTTTCGGACAATATAGAGCATATCTGTTTCAGATAATCCAAATTTCCTAGCACTTTTCATTCCTTGTTTTTCCGCTATGTTATATAATTCCACCTTAAATCCTGCATTCATTAATCGTTGAATAAATCCCGATTGATTATAAATTCTCACATGATCTTCTTGACCAAAAGCTAATTTCCTCAATTGTGGTGTTACAATTAATTCATTCTCTACAATAAAATCTACATTCATTACGATTGGTACTTGAATAATTCCCCATCCATTTGGCTTTAACACTCTATATAACTCTCGCATTGCTTTGTCATCATCAGGAACGTGTTCTAACACATGGCTACATAATATTACATCAAAGGTATTACTATCATATGTAATCCTTGTAACATCAATTTCCTTCATTAATGGATCCTTTGGTTCTAAGTCACCACATACGTACGTAATATTTTTATACTCGTTAAACCAATCTCTTAACTTCGCTTCAGGTGCAATATGAAGCATAGTATAGTTTCTATTTAACAAGTCTGTTTCCGTTTCAATGTATGTACGATACAATCTTTCACGATCCATCGAATTACAAACTGGACATATCCCTGTATCTTTATTCCACATCTCAAATTTATATTTCGGAAAATCATAATGTGCTGGCCAAGGTAAAAATTTTTCAAATTGTTGATTGCAATATTGACAATAACAGAATTCTTTCTCAAACATGTGAGCAACTAATTTGTGTAACCCTTTTTTTATCTTTTCATTATAAATTTGATCTATTTCGCCGTTTCTTACTGCATCCTTAACTATAAATCCCGCATTTTCTAAACAATAAGATAAACTCTCTTTATACTCACTTTCAGAACTTAAAAATCCACTATTATATGCATCTATAATTAATTCAATCCACTCTTCAATTGTCATTAACATAAAATGCATTTGTTTTTGATTTTGTCCACTATGTTGTCTAAAATAACTAAGAGGTTCTTGTATATAAACTACTTTTCCTTTTCTCATCATATCTATCCAAGTTGCAATATCATTAATAGCAGAATAAGCCTTTCCTTTAAAATACCCAAACTTACCTTCAAACAAATCCCGATTAAACAAAACAGTTGTCGGCTCACCAACTATATTTTTTAAGTTTTTTAACATATAATTCCCTAATTCTTTTCCTTCAAAAAGTGTTGTTTCTTTCGCGATTTTCATATTCAATGTTGAAGGTGGTAATATCTCTCCATTCTCATCAATCAGTTCACGATATGACGTCACAAATGAAATGTTTTCTAATGCCAAAAAGTATTTCATCATTCTCTCGATCTTTTCATGATGAAATAAGTCATCATCTAATAAAAAGTTTATATAATCCCCATTCGCAAGTTCTATACACTTATTAAAGTTTTCAGCAACTAATGGCGTTTCATTTTTAACATATGTAATACACTCATATTCACGTAAGTACGGTTGAATCATAACATTGACTTCATTATTTGTACTGTCGTCAGAAATAATAATTTCTATATTTTCATATGTTTGATTCAGAGCACTGTTGAGCGCTAATTCCAAGTAATAAGGTCTATTGTATGCAGGAATAAGTATACTTACTTTCGGTAAAGCAGAATTATTATTTATATGTTGTTTTTTCTTTTCTATGTTTATTTTCTTCGCTCTAATTTTTTGATAGTAGTCTAATGTATATAATATCGATGATGGAACTATCCTTCTTGCATAATCCAGAAAATTAGTTATCGCTTTGTCTAACTCTTTTTCGTTGGATAAGAAACCATATTTTTCTCCTGCTATAATACTGTGTGAAAAATCTTCTAACCCATCCATCATTTTATTAGATTCATTTAACTGTTGATCTGGATGTAATCGAAAGTAACTAAGTGTCTCTGCTATATATACTGCTTTTCCTTCACTTAATAAAGATAACCATGAAGCTATATCTACATTACATAAATACCGCCTCTTATCAAAAATCCCATACGGTTCTTGTAAATCATTTTTACGAAATAAAACTGTTGTTGGTTCTCCAATATAATTTTTTTGATCCACAATTACCTTATTTCCTAATTCTATTCCCTCTATAATCGTATCCTCTTCAAATAAACGGACAGTTGAATAAATATGTCGTAGTTCTTTCCCTTTATCATCAATTACTTGACGATGAGATGTTACTAGCTTAATTTCATTATCTAGATCATTGAAAAAATACTTCATCATCTTTTCAATTTTATTCACATGAAATATATCATCATCCATTAAAAAATTTATATACTCACCGTTCGCTTCATGAAATAACATTAGCGCATTTTCAAATTGTCCGAGAGTTGATCTGTTTTTTATATAAATAATATTTAAATGATCACATAAATATTTTTGTAACACCTTTTCTGTTTCGTCATTCGTGCTGTCATCTCCAACTATAATTTCTATATTAGGGTACGTTTGTTCTAACACACTACATAACGCCTTTTCAAAGTAGCGAGGACGATTATACGTAGGAATTAACACACTTACCAACGGAAGTTGCTCTACGACCTCTTCAATTCTTTCAATACGATTTCTCATTTTAACTCTCTCACCTCTTCGCATATTATTTATATACGCGACACAAAAATCACATTACTTTAACTGTATGGAGCCTATATACTTTTATGCAAACATGAAACAAAATATCATACTTTTCGTTCCTGAATAAACATATTTAATAACGCGGACATTTTATTTGCACCTTTTTTATTCATATGATCACTATCATAAAAATCATCCTCACAAAATAATGGCGAATCAAATAGATCTATGATTTGAAAAGAATATTGAGTTTGAAACTCATTTATAACTTTATAAAAATCTTCTTTTAATTTCTTACTACTACAATTGAAATAATGTGAAGTAACAGGGAATACAACAATTAATGGCTTTATATCGTTTTTTAATAGTAATTCTAAATATTTCTTAAAAATCATTTTATTTTCAACTAAAGTATGAGGATACGCCAATTTAGCGTGTGAAGCTGCTCTTATTTTCCCGTGTTCTTCAAAAGGAATGTGAAGAGGAGTGGTATTCCACTCAGCATTTATCCAAGGCAGTATCAATGATTCATCTTTTAGTTCGTCTAATAAAATATATTCAAAATGCAAATTAAAAATAGAAAAAAGTGGTTTCGGAGTATTTAGATGTAAGAATCCATCCGTGGGTAAAGGAGAATAAACTACAGTATGATGACCATCTTGAAACAATGGATAATATACTTTGTGAATTCTATATGATTCAGATGATAACGACATATCAAAGTAAAACGAGAAATAAGCTATTCCTATTAAACAATATTGAAATGAATGAGTGTTTGATAGAAGTTGTGACGCTATTAAATAATCATAGTATAGATCTTGAGATGGAAGTGTTAATTTTATTGACTTTTTTGAGAGGAGCTCCGTACTTATGCCACAATGTGGATAAGACAAACCGGTAGCAAACAATTCATACGTCGGATCACTCTTTGCTTTTTTTATAGAAATGTATAAAGACATAAGATCCGGATTTATTTGATAGATAGAAATTAATTTATCCTTCCATTCATACATGTATTTTGTTAAATTAATAATTTTTGAACTTTGTACGCCCCTATTTATCAAGTCATTTGTAAGTTTTTCTGCGTCCCCTCTCCAAATGACTATATATTGAAAAGAACTTTCTATACGAACAACATTTGAAACGTCTACAACATGAACTATTGTTTTACATTTATTTTTGTCTAACGTATTTCGAATCCTATCCCCTGATAATTCATCACTTAAAACAATGATTTTAAATTGCTCCTTCATGTACATCCCCTCCATTATATGTATAATATGAAATTCATTTTTAATTCGTAACAATCATATACACCTGCAATCTAACAAAAAAATAGCTCCACCATTAGGCGTAGCTATTTTTACAATTATTGCTTATTCAAATCATATTCCTTTATCTAACTCATAAAGTTTACGATACTTTTCATTTTCTTTCAGAAGTTGTTTATGGCTACCTTGCATGACAATTTGGCCACGATCAAGGAATATTACTTCGTCTACATGTTCTATTCCTACAAGATGGTGCGTAATCCAAATAACCGTCTTTTCTTCCGTTGCAGAAAACATTGTTTCAATTAAAGACAATTCTGTTTTTGGATCTAAACCGATAGTCGGTTCATCAAGTACAATAATTGGTGTTTCTTGCATAAGAGTTCTAGCAAAAGCAACCCTTTGTCTTTCCCCACCAGAAAACCGTTTTCCCATTTCATGCATTTTTGTTTGTAATCCGGCTGGAAGAGAAGTAATATGTGAAGCTAATTGTGCCTTCTCTAAAGCTTTCCATATCTCTTCATCCGTCGCCTCTGGTTTGCCGATTCTCACATTATTTCCAATTGTCGTATCAAACAAATGTGGCTTTTGATTTAATACAGAAATATATTTAGATAAAAGATTCGTATGAGCTCGTTTACCATTCAATACAACTTTGCCATTTACTGGGCTTAACGCACCTGTTAATAATTTTAGTAAAGTAGATTTCCCTGTCCCACTCCTGCCTAAAATAGCAATTTTCTTCCCTGCTTTTATTTGTAATGATACGTCTTTTAATACAATCTCGTTACTATCTGGATAACTATACGATACGTGATTCAGTTCAATATCTACATGTTTTGGTTCAATGTAATCTTTCTCCTCCTGCAAATCCATTTCATCATGTAAAACACTATCACTTTCTACGCGATTAAGACGATGAGTAGATTCTACATACGACGGGATTCGATCGATGGCATCTGCAATAGGAATAAGCGCGTTCGTTACAGATAAAGTCATTAATACGAAAGCTGCGATTACGGTTGGAGCAATTTGTTCGCTTGCCGCTTCATTCCCAGTCCATATAATCATCGAAATAACTACAATACCTACTACTAATTGAATGATACTGTCCCGAATATGATACCAGCGTTTCACTCTCTTTTCTATTTTTAACAACTGATCATTTTGTTTTACATACTCATTAATAAATTCACCTTTACGACCACTCGCCTGCCAATCAGATAATCCAAAAACAGCATCCGTCAGTTGTTGATACAAACGGCTTCTACCTTGCTTCAAAGTAACATGGTGTTTCTTCATTAAAAGTAATGATACAAACGGAAGAAGAAACACGATAATAGCTAACATACAACCTACAATAAGTGCAAACACAAGGTCAAATGCACCGATAACAAGTACGAAGATACTATAAACAACTAGCGCTAATATGCTAGGGAATATTGTACGTAAATATAGGTTTTGCAAATGCTCTATATCTTCGGATAACACTCCTAACATATCACCCGTTTGAAATCGAGAACGAAAAAATAACGCCTGTGGTTCTACTATTCTATATAGTTTCGTTCTCATTTTTTCTAATATACGTAGTACGACATCATGTCCGACTAAGCGCTCTATATAATGAAACACAGCTTGCCCTATACTAAACGCTCTTGTTGCAACAATAGGAACATATACAGCCATTACATTTTCTGGTCTAAGGGCAGATTTTGAGATCAAATAACCTGAAATAAAAAGTAACATCGCTCCTGAACTAACTCCAAGAAGACCAAGGAAAATAGTTAAAGTCATTCTACCTTTATTTTGTTTTATATAAGGTTTAACCCAGTTGCTCATTTCTCTCCCCTCTCTTCCCTATGAAAATGTAATGTCTCATTCTCTAAAAGTTCTTCATACGTCCCACTTTCTTTCATTTCCCCTTTATTTAAAATAAGGATATGGTCCATTTGTTTCATCCAATGTAGACGGTGGGTTGCTAAAAATACTAATTTTCCATTAAATAGACGTAACATCGCTTGCTTTATTTCAAATTCGGTTTCAATATCAAGATGTGCCGTAGGCTCATCTAATAAAATGATTGGTTTTTTACTTAAAAGTGCACGCGCCATAGCAACACGCTGTTCTTGTCCGCCACTTAGCATACGTCCACCTTCTCCAATTCTTTCGTGCATCCCATTTGGAAGTGATGTAACGAGTGAACGAAGGCCGACTTCATTAATAACTCTTTCAACTTCTTCATCTGTTGCATTTGTTTCATAAAAACGAATGTTATCCTTTAATGAAAGCGGAAAAATATAAGGTTGCTGCGGAATGTAAGCAATATTTTTTTGCCAATCTTCACGAGTAGATCCATCAACTTCTAGACCATTTACTAACATCTTTCCACTCGAAGGAGATAAAAACCCGGCTAATACGTCGATTAACGTCGATTTCCCCGCACCACTTTCACCAATAACACCAATAGCACCGTTACCTTCCCAAGTAACATTAATCCTTTCTAATATAGCCTTCTCAGATTCAGTATTATTAACTTTGATATCTTGTAATTTCAAGCTACTAGAGGCATTCCATACTATATCTTCATTTAAATCTTTCTTTTCTATTCCTTTTTGTTGTTGCAAAATCTCTTCTATTTGCTCCATCGCAATTTGTCCATCTAATGTCGCATGATAATTTGCTCCCACTTGTTTAATCGGCAGAAAATATTCCGGAGCTAAAATCAAAATTGTAAGGGCTGGTAATAGTATAATCGTTCCATCTATTAAGCGTATCCCTAATCCAACTGCCACAAACGCGATTGATAAACTCGTAAAGAAATCTAATGCAAAAGAAGAAAGAAAAGCAACTCGCAAAGTACGCATCGTTGCTTTTCTATATCTTTTACTTACTTTTTCAATCTTTCCTTCGTGCTGTTCACTTTTCCCTAAATACTTTAATGTTTCTAAACCTTTTAACGTATCTACAAAATGGTTCGAAAGTACACGATATATCTCATACTGACTATCTGCCATTTTTTGCGCTGCTAATCCGAGAAGAATCATAAATATGATCACGATAGGAATCGTTACAACTAAAATGATTCCAGACTCAATATCTAGCGTAAAAACATATAGTACAATTAGACCTGGAACGATACTGCTTCTAATCATTTTAGGAATCGTTAATTCAATATATGTTTTAAATTTCTCAATCCCCTCAATTGATAAGGTAACCAGATGACCAGTTCCAACCGTTTGAACATACCTTGGACCTAATGTGAAATATGCCTCTATCAATTGTTTTCTTAGTAACGACCCTGTTTTTTCGGCAAAACGTTCCACTAATATTTGTGATGTTCGAACTACTATGTTACGCGCTGCAAACGCGATACCAAAATAAACAATTTCACTTAATATTGTTTGTACTGTCTCTCCATGAAATAAAAACGTAATAGCTCGTGCTAAAAAGATTGTTTGCGCAATAATACTAAAAGCTTCTAAAATACTAATAATCGTTAACGCTACATATAAAATACGGCTACCGGGATAAGACGGAAGTCCTCTTTTTCTTTTCATTAGTACTCCAAATCGTTGTCTGACTTAACAGGTTGTCTAAATACATAATAACTCCATATTTGACTTCCGATAACGAAAGGCAAAATAGCAATCGCAAAGTAAGTCATAAGTTTTAATGCATAAGCTCCTGATGCTGCGTTGTAAATTGTCAAATCATTCATTGCTCCTAAAGAGCTAATCATAACACGTGGGAACATACCGATAAATACACTCGCACTTAGTAAAATGATTGTTAAACTCGTCATAAAGAAAGCCCAACCATCTCTTCTTCTTTTATTTAATAAAGTGGACACTAATAGTGCTACAAAAGCTCCGATTGGTACCATAATCCATTCTGTTCCATGAGCAGTGAAAATGTCGGTTTTCCATAACCCCACACCAGCAAAAACAAGAAGTGTAATTAATGAAAATGGTGCAATTTTTATTGCAGCAATTCGTGCACGTTCTCTCAATTTACCAGTTGTACGTATCGTAAGAAATTGTAATCCGTGAACAATACATAGTAGGAGAAACATTACTCCCCCAAGTAACGCAAATGGATGAAGTAATTGCAGGAATCCACCTACAACATTTTTACTCTCATCAATAGGTACACCTACCATAAAGTTTGCAATCGCAACTCCCCAAAGGATAGGAGGTAACATACTTCCAATAAACATCCCCCAATCCCACGCACTCTTCCATTTATGATTATCTATTTTCGCACGAAATTTAAAGGAAACACCTCTTAAAATTAAAGCAAGAAGCATAAATACAAACGGAATATAAAAACCACTAAATAAAGTTGCATACCAGTGCGGAAATGCCGCAAACATGGCTCCACCAGCACAAACAAGCCATACTTCATTCGCGTGCCAGAACGGTCCTATTGTATTTAAGTAAACTCGTTTTTCAAAATCATTCTTTCCTAAAAACCTCGAAACCATTCCTACCCCAAAGTCGAAACCTTCCAGTACGAAGAATCCAACAAATAAGATTGCAATAACTAAAAACCATAACTCATTAAGAGATAACATACTCTTCCTCCTTATCAAATGGATCATGGCTTTGATAATCCTTTTTCGTTTTCTTATTCGTGTGGCCCTTAATGGTACGAACAAATAAGTACACACAAATTCCACCCATAATTAAATACATTGATGTGAATGAAATAAGTGAGAATAATACTTCACCGAATGTTACATTTGGTGATACAGCATCTTCTGTTTTCATTACACCAAATACAACCCAAGGTTGACGACCCATTTCAGTCATAATCCACCCTACTGTATTACCGATGAATGGAAGAGAAATTGCATACACCATTAATTTTAAATACCACGTTTTTTCAGCTAAACGATCTTTTCTTGATAAGAACCATCCGTAAGCTCCTAGAAGAAGCATGAATGTTCCACTCATTACCATCGCTCTAAAACTCCAAAACATTGTATGCACTGGAGGAATATAATCCCCAGGTCCATATTTTTCTTCATATTGTTTTTGAATTTGATTCATCCCTTCAACTTGACCGCTAAACTTATCATACGATAATAGACTTAGCATATAAGGGATTTGAATTTCAAACGAATTTTCTTTCTTCTCTGTATCAATTTTCGAAAATACTGTAAATGGCGCTGGATCCTCACTTGTATTCCATAGTGCTTCAGCTGCCGCCATCTTCATTGGATGTGTCTTAATTAATTGTTGCGCTTGTGCATGACCGAAGAATAATACAAGCGCCGTTGTAATTGTTCCAACAATGATAGAAATTCGGAAAGATTTTTTAAATACTACAGTTTCTTGTCCTTTTGTAATTTTCCATGCACTTACACCCGCAATAAAGAATGCACCTGTTGCAATTGCTGCTGTAATTGTATGCGGGAATTGTACCCATAGTTGTGGGTTTTGAATAATGGCTAAGAAATCATTCATTTGTGCACGACCATCAGCTGCCATTTCATACCCGACAGGTGACTGCATAAATGCACTTGCAGTTAAAATCCAGAATGCTGATAACATCGTTCCAATTGAAAGGAGCCAAATACACATTAAGTGAATTCGCTTCGGTAATTTATCCTCACCGAATACCCATAAACCTAGGAATGTAGACTCAATGAAAAATGCCAGTAATCCTTCAATTGCAAGCGAGGGACCAAATACATCACCTACAAAACGTGAATACGTTGACCAGTTCATACCAAACTGAAATTCTTGTAAAATACCTGTTACTACACCTACTGCAAAGTTAATAAGGAATAATTGCGTCCAAAACTTTGCCATCTTCTTATATACTTCTTGCCCTTTTACCACATACAACGTTTGCATGATCGCAATAATAAAAGCTAAACCAATTGACAGCGGAACAAAAAAGTAATGGAAAATCGTTGTTGATGCGAACTGTATTCGTGCCAATTCGAGCGTTTCCATACTAAAATCACTTCCTTCATAGTTTTTATAATAAAAGTTAATTGAGCAATCTTATCAAACTCAATTATTAAGAAATACGAAAAGACAAAAACATTTTGTATGTATTGTCGAAAAATATGAAGTTTCAGTTTTTCAAACTATTGCAATGCTAATTTTTACCTTTTCACTATTTCTGTAGTGTTTTATTCGTTAATCGAATTGTATAATATACCTGCATAGTAAATTCAGGTTATTTTTGACGTATTATTGACATCATTTTGTCTGAAATATGTCTTTTGTCATTTTTTTGAATCAGATTTTTTTCATTAGCAAAATGTGTTTTTTCAATATACTTCTTACTTTTATATCTATAAAACAATCGTTTTTTCTTCATACACTTGACTTTCAACCGAAAAAATGTCCTCGAAACTATCCTCGATAAATGCTTATTTTTTGTCAAGAGAAAAATGTATTTTCAAAATTCAAACTCGAAATAATGTTATTCAAAAATAGAAAACAACTTCCCTCTCCCTCGACTAAAAGTTCATTTTTTTGTCATTTTTCCATAACAAATAAAAAACTGAGAGTCAATTAGACTCCCAGTTTTTTTATTTATTTTGCTGTATGTTTTCTAACGGCTGGTAATATTTCAGTAGCAATTAATTCAATATTTTTCTCAATTTTATCAAATGGTACACCGCCAAAATCAATTTGTGCCATAAAGCGTTGTTGGCCAAACAATTCATATTGGTAAAGCATTTTCTCAATGATTTGTTGTGGGCTACCAACCATTAAAGCATCACGGTAATCTATTGCATTTGTAAATTGCTGTTTCGGATACCCACCACCGCGCAGTGTAAGCATACCAGCATTAATGTGAGGATAATATTCACTAAGTGCATCTTGTGAATTTTTTGCCGTATAAAATAAACTCGTTGTCGCAACTGGTAAACTAGCTGGATCAAATCCACTTTGCTGAGCAGCCTCGCGGTAAGCATCTACTGACACTTTAAAGTTAATTGCTGGACCACCAAGTGTTGTTATCATCATTGGCACACCTGCACGTCCTGCTTTAATTGCACTAGCTGGTGGACCTCCAACTGCACGCCAAATTGGTAAGTTATTATTTTTCGCTCTTGGAATAACCGATGCATGTGCGAGCGGTGCTCTGAACTGTCCATTCCATGTTACATGTTCCTCGTTATTAATTTTTAATAAAAGATCCATCTTCTCTTCAAATAATTCTTCATAATCATTCACGTCATAACCAAGTAAACTATATCCTCCAATACGAGATCCACGACCAGCTACGATTTCAGCACGACCATTAGAAATCAAGTCAATGGTAGCGAAATCCTCATATACTCGAACTGGGTCAGATGTACTTAATATCGTTGCGGAACTTGCAATTTTTATATTTTTCGTAGCTTGCGCGACCGCACCTAAAATAACTGTATGAGCTTGCGTTGTAAAATGCGTTTGATGACTTTCACCTACAGCAAACACATCAAGCCCTGCCTCATCTGCTAACTTAGCTGTTTCAATTAGTTCGTGAATTCTTTTTTCTGGCGTAATTTTCTCCCCATTATGTGGATTTAAAACATGATCGCCAATTGAATATAACCCAAACTCAATTCCTTTTCTTGTATCTATGCGGTATTTTTCCATAGTTACTCTCCCCTTTAATAAAGTAGTATTAGTTTTTCTTCTAAAAACGTTGGTAAGTCAAGTATATCTCCGTATTACCTATCTCATCACTTGATTAGTCAATTGATGATGTAAAAAAAATTACTCTTGCGGTAATTCTTTTTTTTCGCTATGCTTATGAACTTTCGTCATCAGCTCGTATAATATTTTCTGCTCTTCTTCATTTAATACATCATCAAAAAACGAAGATTGAAATGCAAGTTGCTCTGGCAATGCTCTCTCTAAAGCTGCTTCTCCTTGCTCTGTAAGACTAATTGTTTTCGTTTTCCAATCTTGTTTTCGTACAATATATCCTTCTTTTTCAAGACGAGTTAACATTCGAGAAATGCCACCTTGTGTAACAGTTACCTTTTCAGCTAACTCCATTTGTGTTAGTGGTTGATACGTACGTATTTGCAAAAGCACATCAAATTGAGCTGTCGTTAAATCAAAACGTTTTAAAAACTCATTTGACATTTGATTACTTTGGTTCGTAAATCGTATTAAACGTAACCATATTAATGATCCTATCGTATTATCACGCATGTTTCATCACTTCCTAGCGTTCATCTTACTATCAATTTACTACGCAAGTGATAAAAAAGCAAGATAAAATGTAATAAATATAGCGATAGAGTATTGCATAAATAATGATAAGTAAGAATTCATATAAACATGAATTCTTACTTATCATTATTCTTAACTTTTCATTTCATTCATTACTATATTTAAAGCTGTTACTGCTTTGGGCCAGCCAACATAAAAAGCCATATGCGTTATTAATGCAATCATTTCATTTTCTGCAATTCCATTTTGTTTGGCCAACTGCAAATGAAATAATAATTGTTCTGTATGACCAAGACTGATTAATGCCGACACTGTACATAAACTTCTTTCTCTTAATGTTAAAGTATCATCCCGCCACACTTCCTCAAACAATATCTCTTCACTATAATGAGCAAATGCAGGTGCCTTTTCTCTCATTTTCTCTTGAATACAATATTCAATTGATTCATTCATCATTTCACTCACCCTTCACTTTTACCAATTGTGCCAATCCTTGACCAAATGACCAATTTTCAGCAGATGTCTCATTTAGCGTAATAAAAATATCTGCACTTTTTATCCCCGAGCATTTAGAAACCTTCAAGGATATCGACTGATATAAATTCCTTTTTTGTTTTATCGTTCTTTCCGGTCCACATGTAATAGAAACATAAATCATATTCTCCGTTCTCTTTTCTCCTCTTTCTAATAAATAATATGGATTATATAAAAAGTGATTTTGTTGATAAGGTAAAAACATTTGAAAAAAATCATTTTCAGGGATGTTAAAATGTTCAATTAATGACAGATGAATACATTCACCTATCTTTTTCAACTCTTCTTTATTTAATATATTTTCATGATAATAAACGTTCACAAAAGGCATACATTTTCATTCCTTTTTCTTAATTTAATTTCAACAAGTTTTCATCGTGAAATGTGCAAAATCTCATATACTGTAACACCTTTATTTGTTACCATTTCAGGCTTCTCTTCATAAAACTCAAACCTACTGTATCCCCATTTATCCGGATTATAAACGATTACATTCCCTAAACACTTTTCATTGTTTTGTACATTTTCATTTATCGTGTTTAATTGAGTCCCAATCAACGTTTTACTTTGAGAAATACTTCCTGCATATTCAACAACATATCTACTTTTCTTAAATCCATCACTTAGATTAACCACTAATGGAACACCTATATGTATTTGTTGCCATCCAAAAGATTGTAAAATGTTATCGTAATACCCTTCAAAGATAAATTTATTCATCCCTTCATGACCATTCCAAATATATAAAGGTGCATAGCAGTTATAAAAATTCCCGTCTTTCTCCGTTTCCGTAATTAAATAAGCTTTAAAATTTAGTTCTTGGAAACCATCAGTTTTATAGCCATTATCCTTTACCCTTTTCTTAATAATTTCCATGTCATAATCCTTTGGAAGAATGACCTTATATTGCATTCCAATCATGTTTATCACTCGCTTTCAATCTTATATACATTATGATAAATCGATAAGCGGCTAACGTAAAATAGGTATAAATTATGTTTGGTATCATTTATAATGATAGTGCATAAGGGGCTGAGATACATGGAAATAAATGATCTTATTATATTCAAAACTGTGGCCAGTGAGGGTTCTATTAGTAAAGCTGCTAAAGAGTTAGGATATGTTCAACCGAACGTAACTGAGCGAATCAAAAAATTAGAACAAGAATTAGAAACGCCTTTACTACATAGAGATAACAAAGGTGTTTCCTTGTTACCTGCTGGTGACATTTTATTAGATTACACGAATAAAATATTAACTCTATTAGAAGAAGTAAAAGATGAAATTAAAACGAGTGGTTCTTCTTATATAATAGCGACGTCACAATCTATTTTGACAAATTATTTAAGTAAGCGTATTAAAGTAAATTTCAGAAATTATCAAATATATGTAGAAAGTAGTAGTCATTTGCAAAAATTACTGCAGCAACAAAAAGTTGATATGGTCATAACTTATGAGGATTATCCTGACGCATCGTTTAAAAAAGTGTTCACAACCTCAATTTCTGTAGGCTTATTAAAAGCGAAAGAAAAATGTACCATTGATTATTCAAAAGAAATTTTCTTCGTTAGCAATGACAAAAAGTGCCCTTTTAGGAATAAGACAATACAATTTCTAAAAGAAAACAATCTATCTCAGCGACAACTTCAACAGTTGGATTCTTATTCGCTTATGGAAGAGTTTATTGCTGATGGAAAAGGAATAGCTTTTTTACCGATTAAAAATGATACATTAGTAATAATTGAAGATGTTCCCCTTGAGAATTTAGCTGTTCATTTTTTTACGAATCAAACCTTTATAAAGCATATCCCTGATGAACTATTTGATTAATAAAATGACTTTGATTACAAACTTTTTTCAAAATAAAAATCCCTCTTTAACGAATATACAAGAGGGATTTTTATTTTGTATACAATTGATTTTTCACACGTTTTGCTCCACTTCTGTACTTTTCTCCTTTTTATTCCTTTTAAAACTCTTCAATTTCTTAACCGTCCCAACCAATCCTTTCGGAAAAACGAGTAGCACGATAATATACAATAAACCTAGAATAATCGTCCATCTTTCAAAAATCGGATATTCCGTCGCTAGTTCTGATAAATAATATTTTAGTGATTCAATAATCCCAGACCCAGCAATAGCTCCAATTAATGTTCCGACTCCTCCAATCATTGTCATTAAGAGTGCATTTAGTGTCATTTCAATTGAAAATACAGTCGTATTGACAAAGCGTAATGTAATAACAAATAAACCACCGCTAATTGCAGCTACTATTCCTGCGACTACACTTGCGATTATTTTATAATGGAGGACTTTATATCCAAGTGCTTCAACACGTTGTTCATTTTGTGAAATTGCCTTTAATACTTTCCCAATAGAAGACTTTGTAAAAAGACGTAATAGAATAAAAATGAAGCATAAACATACAAGTGATACATAATAAAAAGTAAAACGATCACGGAATATTTCTGGTACTCCAAATGTAAAACCATCTCCTCCGTGAGTAAGCCCACGCCATTTTTCAGCAAGTACGAAAAACAACTGTGAAATAGCAAGTGTTAACATTGCATAAAAATGACTTTTCAATCGTAAAGAAAGCAAACCAATTATATAACTAACGATTGCTGAAACGATAATTGCAGCTACTATTCCAATTAAAAAGTTCGTTATTGATACGCCTTGTCGATCAAATAAAAGCGCTACCCCATATGCTCCTATCCCAAAGAACATACAATGACCGAACGATACAATTCCTGTATACCCAAGCAATACATCAAAACTCATTGCAAAAATAGCAAAGATGAAGATTTGAGTGAACAAAATTAACAGGCTCCGTGAATCATTTACGAACGGAAATACACTTAAACAAATGAGCATACATACTCCGGAGTATACTTTAATTCGGTCCGATGTGTTGTTCACCATTTCACCCCTTTTCACCAACAAGTCCAGTTGGCTTCACTATTAAGAAAAATAGTAACATTAACATATTAATTGCAAGTGATAAATCTGGTATAAAATACGCTGTAAAAGCACCAGCTAATCCGACAATTAAAGAAGCAATAGCTGAACCTTGTACGCTTCCTAATCCACCGATAATTACTACTATAAATGCTAAAATTGCATACTGCATGCCCATCTCGGCGAAAATAACGCCCGAATACGGTGCTAATAAGAATCCTCCCAAAGCTGCCATCCCTGCTCCTAATAAAAAGACGAAAGAAAATATCGCTTTTACATTAATACCAAGCGCTTGAACCATTTCTTTATCCATTACACCAGCACGGATCATAAGACCTATCTTCGTCTTTTTGAGTAATAATAGTAGTGCAATGTAAATAATTATCCCAATCAAAATAACGAATAGACGATATTTAATTAATATAATACCTCCGGATGTAAAACTTCCTTGTAACCATAACGGTAATTTTGCACTAATAGGGTTTGGCCCCCAAAATATTTTAATACACTCACTAAGAACGAGCATTCCTCCAAGCGTAACGAGCAGCTGTCGAACATGATTTCCATATACCGGTCTAATAAGAAACCTTTCTAAAATAAATCCTAGGAACATTCCCATGGCTACTGCTCCAACTAAAGCTAATATATAACTTCCTGTCATATTAAATAACCAAACACCTGTAAATGCTCCCCATGCAAATAAACCACCGTGTGCAAAGTTTAAAACGCTCATTAGACCGAAAATAAGTGAAAGACCTGATGCTAACAAAAAAATGAGCATCCCTGTTGAAATCCCATTTACAAATAAATTTATTAACACATCCATCCTTTTCACCTCGGATTCATGTTAAGAGATTCCTAAATATTTATGACACATTTCCTTATCCTTTTTTAATTCATTCATAAAACCGTTATGAACAATTCGTCCGTTATCCATAATGTAAAAATAATCGCCAATTTGACTAGCCATCATAAAATTTTGCTCAACAAGTAAAACTGTTGTTTTCTCTTTCATCTTCAAAATAGCTACCATTAATTTCTCCACCATTATCGGGGATAGCCCTTTGCTCGGTTCATCAATAAGTAATAATCCATCACTATTAATAAACGCTCTTGAAATAGCCAACATTTGCTTTTGCCCTCCGCTCAAGAGCCCACTTTTCTTATTCCAAAACTGCTTTAAATCCGGAAATAGTTCCAGCATCCACTCTATTTTCCCTTCTACTTCTTCACCTTTTCCCCTAGCAAGAGCGAATGTTTCTTCTACTGTCAAATCATGAAAAATACCTTGATTTTCTGGTACATACCCTATTCCTTTCCTTGAAATTAAATGTGTAGGTAATCCACTTACTTTTGCACTATCATAATAAATTTGACCATCTGTAATCCGGTGAAACCCCATAACTGAACGTAATGTCGTTGTTTTCCCTGCCCCGTTTCTACCAAACAGTACAGTAATCGTCCCTTTCTCAACAGTAAGAGATACTCCTTGCAAAATATGAAACTGATCTAAATACGTTTCTATATTATTCACTTGTAATAGTGCCACTATATAATCCCCCTAAATAAGCACTTTGTACACGCTCATCTTTCATAATTTCTTCTGGCAATCCTTCAGCCAATAACTCTCCATGAAATAAAACGATAAGATGATCTGACAAACCTAGTATCATATCCATTTTGTGTTCGATAAGTACAATTGTGCTCTCTGGATGTTTCTTAATATTTTCAATCACTTGTAATATAGCAGGGACTTCCTCAACCGAAATACCTGCCGTCGGCTCATCAAGTAATAACACATCCGTTTTTAAAGCTAATAACATCGCAAGTTCTAGCTTTCTTTTCTCTCCATGTGCCAAATCTTTCGCTAATACGTTCTCTTTCTCGTGAAGTAATACTGTTTTTAAGAAACGTCTCGCCTCTCCAACTTGTTGCTTTAATTTTGCTGGATTCGGGAAAAAGCTATAGTAATCTTGTACGAATGATTGAACACTTAAACGGACATTTTCAAGTACCGTTAATTCTGGGAATATGTTTGTAAGCTGAAAAGAGCGACCGATTCCTAAGCGTGTTCGATCTGAAATCGATAGTTTTGTAATATCTTGCCCTTTAAAATACACTTCACCTGTTGTGGGTGAAATCTGTCCACTTAGTAAATTAAATAATGTTGTCTTCCCCGCACCATTTGGCCCGATAATAGAAATGAGTTTTCCTTTTTGGACAGTTAAATTTACATCTTTAATAACATGATCTTCACCAAAAGATACGCTAAGATTTTTCGTCTCTAACAAATGTGTCACGAAATCCCCTCCCTTTAAAGCCGTGAGTATGAAAGAAATATGTATAAAGAGGGTCCCCCCTCTTTATACAAAAACAACAGAAAATTCAGTCTATTTATTTTGAACTGGTGGTTCTGTTTCTTTCATCGTTAATTCTCGCTCTAACACTGGCACCGGATAATCAACACCGTCTTGCTTTTTCAATGTGATAGAATACAGTGTCTGCATCGCTTGGTGATCCTTCTCTCTAAACTTCATCTTTCCTTTTGGTGTATCAAATTCCATTCCTTCCATTTTCTTAATCAAGGTATCTACATCTGTATCACCTTTTGTTTTCTTTAAGGCTTCTACAATAGAAATTGCTGCTGACATTCCTCCCGCTGTAAACAAATCTGGCACTGCACCATTAAAACGTTTTTTATGCTCTTCAACTAGCCAATCATTCACTTTATTTTTTGGAAGTGTGTGATAATATACAGAAAAACCTTGCATACCTACTAATGCATCCATTGTTTTTAATGCTGGTATATCTGGCGCACCTGTAGAAATTTTAATACCTTGCGCTTCCACATTCATATCTTTCAACTGTTTCCAAGGTGAATTTGCCCCTGCCCAAACGATAAATAAATAATCTGGTTTTGAACTAATGATATTTTGAATATTCGCTGTAAAATCTGTTGAATTTGTATCCGCGTATTGCTCATTCACAATGTTCGCACCTAATTTTTTCGCACCCGCTTTAAATGCAGCAATCCCTTCACGACCAAAAGCGTTATCTGGGGCAAATGTCGCAATCTTTACATCTTTTTTCGCAATTGCTGCTGCTCCTGCAATCGCATCTTGTGAGGAACTTCTTCCAGTTCTAAAAATATATTTATTCCAGTTCTTCCCGGTAATACTATCCGCAACTGCCGGTTCTACAACCATAATCTTTTCATATTCTTCTGCCAGTGGTAAAACCGCTAACGTATCACTTGAACTAGACGATCCAACTAAAAAATCAACTTTCTCTTCTTCTAATAACTTCGTAGCTTTCTTCACTGCTACATCCGCTTTCGTTTCTGTATCTTCTACAACAAACTTAATCTTTTTCCCATCTACTTTCCCAGTCCCACCAGTTGCATAGTCTAACCCTAATTCAAATCCGTTCACTGTTTGTTTTCCATACGATTCTAGCGGTCCTGTTAAAGAAGCAAGGACTCCTACCTTAATCGTTTTTTCATCTTCTGTACTTGTTTTCTTTCCTGAACAAGCTGCCGTTATTAATAACGAACCTAAAACACAACCAGTAAACATTGTCTTTAGCCACTTACGTTTTTTCATCGACATTGTGATCCTCCCCATACTTTACTTTCTGATAGAATCAAACACGCCAAAATCCCCTGTCCGTAATCATGACTAACTAATACGATAGATAATGGAAAACTCTTGTAGTACCCTCTACATTCGGCACAAATATATAATCACCTTCCTATGTAATGGAAACGGACATACAATCAATATATATTCTGCAATCCAATTGAAAATACTGTTTCATTTTAGTAATGGCCATACAAAAAGACTAACTTATTTTTTAAGTTAGTCTTTTCACCTTAATTAGAGTTAAGTTCTACTTTCTCTAACCCTTCAGCCAATCGTTTCTTATCTATTCCTTCTCCAATTACTACTAAGTTTGTTGGGAAACCGAAATCTTGTTCCAGTAAAGTCGGTACTCCGAACGAATATTGGAATAGGTGAGGGTATTTATCTCCATGGAATTTCACAAAGCCTTTCACTCGATAAATACTATCTGGTAAATTCGAAAGCCATTCATATAATTTGTCTTGATCAATCGGTTTCGTAAATTGATACGTCATCGTTTGTATATGTAAATGCTGTTTAACGTGTAGTGTCTCATGTTCCTCATCATTTGGAAATTCTGCTTCTTCTATATCTTTTAAAGATATATTACAATACTTTGTCTCATACATTTTCGCATGATCATTTATTGTCTTTACTTCTTCAAGTACTATGTTCTTATCTTCATCTGTTAGTAAATCTGCTTTATTAACAAGAATGTGACTACCAAATTTCAGTTGCTCATGCAATAGCTGTTGTACATTTGCACTTAATATACTTTTGTTTAACCACCTTACTGCATCTAAAACGACTACAATTGATTTCACTTCCAGGAAAGGAGCTAAAATTGGCGAGACACACGCGTCTAACACTTCAATTGGATGCGCAACACCTGTCGTTTCTATATAAATGACATCTGGTCTTTCTTGTTGGTATAACGAATGTAATTGTATTTCAAGCTCTTCTTTTAACGTACAACAAATACAGCCTTTAAGAAGTTCTCTTAAAACATTCTCTTTTCCAATAATATCTGTATCTACCGAGTATTCACCAATTTCATTCATTAATACTGCAACTTTTCTATTCTTCTTTTTCTCTGCTAACAATAAATTTTGTAATAATGTTGATTTTCCACTACCTAAAAAACCACCTAATATATGAATCTCCACTTTATTCATTCAACCGACCATCCATTTCTTTATTTCAAATGTATTCAAAGCGTAATAATTACGATTTATATTTATCATTTTATTAAAAGAATGACCATTTGTAAATATAAGAGATTCACTGCTCATTTACTTCATATGCAACTCTAACTCCAGACTCAATTGCTCCTTGCATCCATCCATGTGTTAATGTCGTATGCTCTCCTGCAAAGTGTACTTTTCCAGATGGTGGTGTAATATACGGAAATAACTCGAGCTCTTGGCCTGGTTCAAAAGCTGTAAATGCACCGCAAGAATACGGATTTTTACTCCAGCTAAAAGATGTTCCAGTGACAAACTCACTATAGACGATGTCACCGTATATTTCCGCTAAATTTTTTAATGCGTAACGAATACGATCTCTCTGGGGGAGACTATCCCATGTTAACGCCTCATCTGCCCACGTATAACTAGCCAACACAACAGCTGGTCCTGGAGTATGAATGCCATAACTCGGATAGTATGTAAACCGTATCGGTAAATCAGTAATAGATTTCCCACCACACTGTCCCGCTTTCTCCCAAAATCTACTTTTAAACTCTATTGCAATTTTAGTTGCAGCAATATAATTTAATTCACGAATTGCTCTTCTTTTAAAATAAGAGAATAAATAGTATGGCTGAACTTCTACAAATCTTAACGCTGAAAACGGAATTGTAATAATAGCAAAATCACTTGTTATTGTAAATTGCTCTAACGTTTGCTCATGGTTTCCTTGTAACATTACTTTATTATCTTCTTGTATGATTTTATCAACCTTATACGGCATTAAAATATGCTCTCTTAATTGTGGTAAGAATGCATTCGATAACTTATCCATTCCACCAGTTATTTCATAATATTTCGTTGTTGAAGTAAAGAAGATCATTTCACGTAATACTTCAATTAAGGACATTCCCATATAAGCTTCCATATCAAGAAGTACCCCGATTATATCTATTGCAACATCTGAATAATACTCCATTAAAAATGAACCAAGCGAATACGTTTTATACTTTTTTTCAACAATAAGCCAGTTTTTATCAGGTTCCTTCTTAATATAATTTAGTATTGGTTCTAATACCTCAATCATTAACTCTTCTGCCGTTTTTCCTCTTTCTTTATCCAAAACCGGATATTCAAGTACACTTGGATCATTTTCAAACACATTCAATCTCGTTTGAATGTTATTCGTGTAAATGATATCTGCAAAAGTTTTATTTATAAAAAGGTTTAAAGGTAGTTTAAATTTATAAATATACGCTAAGGTTAACTTATGGGTATCAGGGATTCTCATCGGTCCCGCATTAAAATATAAACCCACACTAAATGGTTCCCGAATCGTATACACCCTGCCACCTATTCTGTTATTTGCTTCTATAATCGTTACTTCGTGCCCAGCCTCTTTTAATAAAGAACCTGCAACTAATCCAGAAATCCCTGCACCGGCAATGGTAATCCGTTTTGGGTTATTCTTTTTAACAAGCCCTGCATGAATAATATGAAGCATTTCTTCCATTGTTAATGGGTTCCCCATGCCATTTCCCCTTTTACAAAGGATTTTACTGAATTATATTCAGTTACCTTCATTCCTATGTTTTGGGCAAGGAATTACACGGATACATTTTCAAATACTTGAATATCTTTTATAAAATGTAATAAACTAGATATGATTCTATAGAAGTAAGACGTATTATCTTACATAACAAAACCAATGAAATTGCGAGGAATTTTGAAATGAAAAAAGGTATTAACCGTGTTGTATTAGTAGGAACAGGAGCAGTTGGATGTAGTTATGCTTACTGCATGATTAACCAAGCCGTAGCTGAAGAATTTGTTTTAGTCGATGTAAATGAGGCAAAAGCTGAAGGAGAAGCAATGGATTTAAGTCATGCTGTTCCATTCGCACCAGCTCCAACTAGAGTATGGAAAGGCAGCTACGAAGATTGTAAAGATGCTGACCTTGTAGTTATTACAGCTGGATTACCACAAAAACCAGGCGAAACACGTTTAGATTTAGTTGAGAAAAACGCTAAAATCTTTAAACAAATCGTTCGCAGTATTATGGATAGCGGATTTGATGGCATCTTCTTAATCGCAACAAACCCTGTAGATATTTTAACTTACGTAACTTGGAAAGAATCTGGTTTACCGAAAGAACGTGTAATCGGTTCTGGTACAACGCTTGATTCTGCTCGTTTCCGCTATATGTTAGGTGAGTACTTCGATATTGGTCCACACAACATTCACGCTTATATTATCGGAGAACACGGCGATACTGAACTTCCTGTTTGGAGTCATGTTTCCGTTGGTATCCAAAAACTACAAACACTGCTTGAAAAAGACAACACGTATAATCAAGAAGATTTAGACAAAATTTTCATAAACGTCCGTGATGCAGCTTACCATATTATTGAGCGTAAAGGCGCAACTTATTATGGTATCGGTATGTCACTTCTACGTGTTACAAAAGCAATTTTAAACGACGAAAATAGTGTATTAACTGTATCAGCTTACTTAGAAGGTCAATATGGTCAAAAAGATGTTTATATCGGGGTGCCTGCTGTTTTAAATCGCGGCGGTGTTCGTGAAATTTTAGAGGTTGAATTAAGTGAAGAAGAAGAATTAAAATTCGATCACTCTGTTCAAGTATTAAAAGAAACAATGGCTCCGGTTCTTTAATTAAGATAAAAAAGCAATCCAATTTATTTTGGATTGCTTTTTTATCTTAATTATCCCCTATGACCTTTTAATGATTTTCTATCATTTCTTATTTTTTAGTCGCATCCTCATTATTTATATCAAGTACATCTAATAAAAAGATAAAGATTGGTATCCCGATAATAAGCCCCCATATTCCGAGGAAATGCTCTGAGAAGATGAGAATCATAAATGTATAAAAGATTGGTAAATTTGTTTTTGCAGACATAAACTTCGGATTTAAAAAATAACTTTCAAGAGCGTGGATTACTGTTATGAACACGAGTATGTATACTACGTACATAACTCCGCCTACGTTGTAAGCAATGATACAAAGTGGAAACAAAGAAATAATCACACCTGCAACAGGAATCAACCCTAGTAAGAAAACCATAACAGCTAATACAAGTAGCTGTGGAAATCCTAAAACAATTAATGCAATGACAGTAAGAATACAATTTACAACGGCAATTAAAAACTGAGCTTCAATTACTTTTCCGAACGATCTTGCAAATCTTTCACCAAAATATGCAATTTCCTCATAAAAGATTTTTAACTTACTATCTTTAAACTTAGATGTAAATGTAATAATACGCTCTTTTTCTAATAAGAAAAATAAGCTTAAAATTAGAGATAATAATATTTGTAAACTTACCTTCCCTATATTTGCTATTGATTGATATATAACATCTACACCTTGTTCTATATATTTTGATACTTCCATCCCATTAATTGTCGAAAGTACATATTTAACGATTTCATTATCAGGTGGATTTTGAAAAAACAGTTTAAATTGATAAATTAATTGTGAAATTTGTATCGTCAGCACAGGTAAATATTTATATAACGTTGTGCCTATAAAGGAAACTAGTATTATATACAAACATGCAATAACAATTTTCCGGTTTACTTTCAATTTTCTTGAAATAAAACGTTGAAATCGATCCATTAAAAACGTCAGTATAAACGTAATTAATATTAAATTGATCATACTTTTTAATGCATATAATACAAGCGCTACTATTATTAAAACGAGAAACCGTTGAAACCCTCTACTTCGAAAAAAACTCTTTACTTCATTCATTAAAAATTAACCTCCCCCTTCAATGGATGGAAATTGAATATATTACATTTTATGAACTCCTATAGACAATCTTTCTTACTAATTAAGAAGAATCCTTTTTTTCTTTTCATATTGTTAGATTCGTTTAACTGGAATCCACCAACATATTTCGGTGGACTCCAGTTATTTTTCATATAATCTTTTTATAAACTAGGTGATTTTCTATTTTTAGACTGCTGTTCATACGCATATCCCATATTGAAAAGCTCTCTTTCACCAAACTGTTTCCCTACAAACACTACACCGATTGGTTCTCCATTTTTATCATATCCAGCAGGAACCGCTAATTCCGGATAACCAGCTACAGCTGATAGAAGAACTTCATCGTTATTAATCATAACTAGAGCATCCAAACCTTGTTCTACTAAATACCTATCTAGCTCTTTTTTTGCATTTGCTTGACTCGTTTGTACTACGTTTTCGAACTCTTCTTTCGTTATAGCAGATTTTTCAGACCCCTCAATTAATGTTTGTCCGTACTTTATTCGTCTTTTACTATCCTTTTTATTAAACGCTAAAATCTCTTCTAACGATTTTACCGGTACATTCTTTTGCTGTGAAAGATAGTCGTTTACATTATGCTTGAACTCATATTCTGAAGTTTGCAAATTATCTACACCCCCATTGTTTAACTGAATATAATCAGTCAATATTGCACCTGCATCTTGAAGGTCTTTTTTTATTTTTTCTGCTACTGTTTTTCTATTTTCATCTTGTTGGTCTACAGAAAAAAGAAGCCCTATCTTTTTCCCTTTTAATCCATCTATTGATAAATCCTTTGTATAATTAATTCTTTCTATATCTTTCATTTTTTCTGTCATAACATCTTTTTCGTCATAACCTATCATTGCATTAAATAACGTTGCTGCATCTTTTACTGTTCTTGCCATAGGTCCTGCTGTATCAAGAGTTTCAGCTAATGGAATAATTCCTGTTCTACTTACCATACCTAAAGATGGACGTAACCCAACTACTGATTGCTGCGCCGCTGGTGCAACAATCGATCCCGTCGTTTCTGTTCCAATTGCAAGCGGCGCAAAATCCGCCGCAACTACTGTAGCAGATCCTGAACTTGATCCTGAAGTATCGAATGTAATCGGACCGTACGGGTTTAAATTTTGTCCTTTTTTCCCGCTATACCCGCTTGGCATTGTAAAAGATAAATAGTTCGCCCACTCAGACATATTCGCTTTTCCTAAAACAAATGCTCCTTCTTCTTTCAACTGCTTCACAATTGTTGCGTCTTGATCTGCAATCCAATCTTTTAATACATAAGTTCCTGCACTAGTCGGCATCACTTTTTCCGTCTGTACATTATCTTTTACAACGACAGGAATACCATATAAATTCGAATTTTTGTTTCTACCCCGCTCTTGATCTAACTTTCTTGCTTCTTCCATCGCATTAGGATTTATCTCTGTAACAGAATTTAATGTTATTCCATTTTGATCATGTTCTTGTATTCTAAAGAGATAAATACTCGTTAATTCTTCATATGACAACTTTCCATCATCAATCATTTTTTGAAGCTCATCTACAGTCGCATTTACGACTTCTTTTTCTTTTATCTTTACATTTTCTATATTGATTCCTTTAAGCTGATTATGTATCGGTTGTAGCACTCTTTCTTTATCATATACAATACGCTCAGGTTCCTTTGGAAAATAATTTTTATACACGTAATATCCGCCGGCACACGCTAATAAGACAATGCCTCCAGTGATAGACAGCGTTACCTTTACCCATTTCTTCATGTTGCTTCCTCCACTCTATAAGATGCTTAGCTATACAAAAAAGAGAGTTACCTTTTACTTAACTCTCTCCAATCAAAATGCTAAATGAAAAAATGAAAGATTTCAATCTAATTACTTCTTTTTTTGCATTTGCTTTGCTAACATTTCTTTCACTTGATTATACGTTAATCCTGAATTTTTATTTAAACGCTTTACTTCCTCAACATCAGTACCTACCACTGTATACTTTTTCTCATCATTCATTTTTCTAATTCCCTTCTCACCGGATTATTTCTTATATTTCTTCCCTAAATGCACATAAATTAACACCACTACAAAAAAGGAAGCTGTTTTTCAGCACAGCTTCCTTCTCGTTACATATTGTATTTCTTAATAAAATTTCACTACATCTTCAGTAGGCAAGAACGTTCTTTCTGCTGGTTGTTCGTTTGGTTCACCAAATGGCATTTGACCTACTAAGCTCCACTCTGCTGGAATGTTCCAAGTTTCTTTCACTTCAGCATCTACGATTGGGTTGTAATGTTGTAATGACGCTCCAATTCCTTCAGCAGATAATAGCATCCACACAGTATGTTGTAACATCGCATTTCCTTGATGAGACCAGAATGGGAACTGATCTTTATATAATGGCGCATTTTCTTGCATTTTTTGTACAGTTGCTTGATCTTCAAAGAATAGAACTGTTCCTACACCTGCATGGAAGCCTTTTAGTCTTTCTACAGTCGCTTCAAAGTTTTCTGCTGGTACGCGAGCTCTTAGTGTTTCTTTAACAATATCCCAAAACTTTTCATGCTCTCCATCCATTAATACAACCATACGACCACTTTGCATATTGAAAGATGTTGGTGCGTGTAAAGCTGTTTTTAACACTTCTTCAATTCTTTCTTTCGTAATTGCATCGTTTTTTGCTACTTTACGAATTGAACGGCGATTCACAATTGCTTCTTTTAAGTTTGTTGTAGTTGCTGACATTTTAATTCCTCCAAATGTTTGTTTTATAATTTATTTTGTTATTTCATAACAAGCGAATTAGCAATATCCATCGGTATTACATTGCATACCTTCAAATGAATTTGTTTTATCCTTTTCAATTTCTTTATCAATGACCCTTTCTAGTGTTTCTTTACTAGCAAGCCCTTGAATGACTTCATCTCCAATCATGACAGTTGGAACAGCCATAATATTCGCTTCATCATATGCGTGTTGAATTGCTTCTTGATGCTTTTCTTTATATTTACGAATTACTAAAGCATCTTTAAATTCCGCCTCAGGAAGTCCTACTTCTACCGCTAATTTTGTTAACACATCAATATCTTCAATGTTTTGCTCTTCTTGGAAAAATGCTGTGAATACGCGGTGATGATACTCATTACCTAGTCCACGTTCTTTCGCAAATTGACATCCTTCGAAAGCTAAATGTGTATATGGATGTGGTGAAACACGTGGCAAGCGCATATCAATTCCTAACTTCTTCGCTGTCGGAAGAATGAAAGCATCCCATGAACCTAATTTTTCTGGTTCATTCCATGGATCTATTTTTGAATATGGACTTGGACGTAATTCAAATGGCATCCATTCAATCTCTACATCTTTCTCTTTCGCTACCTCATCTAATGGACCTTTTGCTAAAAAACAAAACGGACATATAAAATCTGAGTATACTTTCATTTTTACAGTCATAACTTTTACACCTTACCTTTATTGTTGTAATCAAATCAGTTACATTAATGACAAAAAAATATAAATAGGATTTAAGCATTCATTTTTTCTTGCAAAGTTTCAAACAACTGCCCCATTGTAATATTTCTCAAAACTTCTTCCATCGCGGATTGTGCTTGAATTAAAATAATTTCTAACACCGCTTGAATATTCGCCCCAATTGGACAATCTGGATTCGGTTGCTCGTGAATATGAAATAGCTTGTCTTCTTCGACTACGTTCACTGCATGATACACATCTAACAATGTGATTTCATATAAATCCTTTAGTAATCCCGCGCCACCCGGTCCACGATTTACGTAAACAAAGCCAGCTTGTTTCAAGTACGACATGATTTTACGAATGACTACTGGATTTGTATTGACACTCTCAGCCATATAGTCTGAAGTACAAAGTGAAGATGGATTGTTTTTCAAAATAGATAAAATATGAACAGCTATGGAAAAGCGGCTACTAATTTTCATCGTAATCACCACCTCGATGTAATCATTATAGTTACAACTAAAAAATAAGTCAATCCTTTTCATAGATTTTTTATAAGTAAATTAAAAAGTGTCCCATTATGATATATGAGACACCTCTTTTTATTCTGCAAATAGCGATTGAAATTCTTCAATAAATAGCTGCACAGCGATTGAAGAATCCTTTAATGAAGGAACAGCTAAAGCAATTTCTCTCCATACTTGTGGTTCCAATTCTCTCGTTTGCACATTTTTTGGTAAATTCGTTAAAGATAATTCAGCTAATATTGCAATGCCCAATCCTTCTTGAATCATATTTAAAGCTGTAGTAACTGTCGAAATTACATATTCAGCCCGAAGTGGTACGTTTGCTTGTTTAAACATATCAATAATGGGTGGTTCGTATCCACCCTTACATAATATGATCGGTTCATTCTCTAAATCACAAATTGTAAGAGCGTCCTTCTTACAGAGAGGATGATCCTCTCTTAAGATAGCAACCATTTTCCCCTTCGTTAATGGAACAATCTCCATATCTTTATTAGGCAAAATAACAATTCCTATATCAATAACCCTCGATACTAACCAATCTTCAACTTCTTTAATCGTTCCTTCACAAAGAACGACTTCTAAGTTCGGATACTTCTCCTTAAAAAGGTTTATCATTTTGGGTAAGAAATGTGCAGAAGCGCTCGGAAAACTCCCAATTCGAATCGTCCCAACTTCGTGCCCTTTCTCCATCGCAACTTCTTGTTCAATCTTCTCTACACCGTTCAAAATCTCTCTAATATGTACAAGAATTCTGTTTCCTACATCCGTAACAATTAATCCTTTTCGTTTATCACGTATAAGAATCGTAACTCCTATCTCTGACTCAATACTTGAAATCGCATGACTAACAGCTGGCTGCGTCATATTTAACACCCGAGCTGCCTTCGTAAAACTACCTAACTCAACGGTTTTTATTAATACTTGCAGTTGTGTAATGGTCATAACTAATCACTTATACTCCCCATAAAAAAGATTCATTTTATTTATTACAGTCGATATCATATCATAGTGAAATGAATAACAACAAGGAGGTCTTACCGTGACACAGCTTTCTCGAACTAAGACGGCCATAATCCTTACCTTTCTCGTTTTCATGTGGGGAATCAATTGGCCTTTATCTAAGTTTGCCCTGCATTATACACCACCCGTTTTATTTGCAGGCGTTCGAACTTTAATTGGAGGATTCATTTTACTCCTTTTCGCATTACCGAAATACAAAGAGTTACACTTAAAAGAAACTTGGCATTTATACGTTATTTCTTCTTTACTTAACATCATTATATTTTACGGATTACAAACTGTAGGCCTTCAATATATGCCAGCTGGGTTATTTTCCGCCATTGTATTTCTACAACCTGTTTTACTCGGCATTTTCTCATGGATTTGGCTTGAAGAATCTATGTACAGCTTAAAAATTTTTGGGCTTGTTCTTGGATTTATTGGCGTGGGTGTCATTAGCTCTAGTAGTTTAACTGGACATATCTCTATTATCGGAATCCTTCTCGCGATAGGATGCGCTATTGGCTGGGCACTTGGAACAGTATTTATTAAGAAGACTGGGCACCGCGTTAATTCCATTTGGATGGTAACACTTCAGCTCATTATTGGCGGGCTTTGCTTAATTGGATTTGGTTCAGAGTTTGAAAGCTGGTCTAGTATCGCTTGGAGTATACCATTTGTTAGCGTACTTCTCTTTATTTCGTTCTTCGTTATTGCAATGGGGTGGCTTGCATACTTCACACTTGTTGGAGCTGGTGAAGCAAGTAAAGTTGGGGCTTATACATTCCTCATTCCACTAATCGCTATTATTGTAAGTTCAATTTTCTTACATGAGGCCATTACAATGAGCTTATTTATTGGGCTATTATTTATTGTTGTGAGCATTTGTTTTGTAAATATAAAACCAAAAGCACTTGCTATAAGGCAGCAAGTTGAATTGAAATAAACGTAAGAAAGAGCCTACTGTTTGTAGGCTCTTTCTTACGTCTTACTTTTTACGACGTACTACAAAAACACACGCACCAACCGACGATACAATCGCCAAAATAGATAAGACAATCGCTATTACTTGCATATTACTAGTGCCTTCATTCTTTTCTACACTAGACACTTCACCATGTTCTCCTGTTAATGACGTACCTTTTGCAATTGTAGTAAGTGAATGTGGTTTTTCAGCTTTTTCATCGCCTGTCCATTCAACAATTTCTCCATCTTTATATTGTTGATATGCGTCCCAAGCTATTTTTTGCTCTTTATCCGGATTTTTAGCGACGAAAGTAAATCGTTGGAATTGACCGGTTAAAATCCCTTCTCCTGTCGCTTCCCATACTACAGTTTTCACTTTTCCAGCACTATCTTTTTGCGCTTCCACTTTCCACCCTGGCACTGGCTCATACTGTTGAAACTCAACGCCAGACGGTATTTTTAGTGTGACTTTTGTTGTTGCTATATTTTTTTCAACTGGTACCTTTATTGTGTAAGTCTCCCATGAATTAACATCAGAAGTTTCTGGCTTTACCGTCACATGAGCACTAACAGGTAACGAAAAGATTCCCATTGCAATTATTGTTGCGATCATTGTTGTTCCTAATTTTTTTATACGTTTCATTTTCTATTAACTCCCTTTCATCTATAACGCCTCTTTATCTGCCACCTACAATAAATTTATAATCTGTATCGAAGCTATCCAGAGATTTTGTTAATCCATGAACATGTATATTCCAGTTTCCTGTCATGTTAATATACATACCTTCTGCTTCATATTCTCCCGGTGAAACTGCTGAAACTTTAAATGAACCTTTTCCCATATTCATATCTAATGATTGAGTAGTTAAAATAATTTGCTCCATATCAGTAACAGGTTGTCCGTTTTCATCCTTTAAAGTAATATGAAATGTATTTTGTCCTACTTTATTAGGACTTACATGTAAAGTAAGTTCATACCCATTATCCAGTTGCTTACTTTCTGTAAAAGGTCCAGTAGGAGGCATCGGTGGTGTTTGTACGTTTGTCATAAAAGCTACAATGACAAAAATGATAATTCCGATGATAAACTCTACTTTCACCGTAGCGCCTAATCCCTTCTGCGCTCTCATTTTCCCTTTCACATAATGTACAATTCCCAATATCCCCATGAAAATGAATAAAAGTATTTTTGCTAATAAAGCTAATCCATACTTCGTATCAAATAAAGAGTGGATTGTTGGAATAAAAAATGTACTGTTAAAAAGACCTGTTATTAAAATCACGATGACAGCACCTGTTGCCCACGGTGAAAAACGCTTAATCATATCCCAATACATACTCCACTTGTCATCCTCTTTACGTAAAAGAAGAATAATGGATGATAGACCGCCAATCCATAATGAAGCTGCAAATAAATGCAGAAAATCCATAACGACAGCAATCTCTTTAAACTTCAAACCATATGCATGACTATTAAAGGCTTTCATAACAAGTATCCCGATAAACAATACTATTGGAATACTCCATACTTTAAACGACGATAGCTTCCCACACTTCATCGCAAAATACGTAACAATTATAAGTGAACTAATAAGAACCATTTGAGTAATCCATACATATCCAAAAACAGAAAGCTGTAACGTTTCTTTTAAGAGTAAAGGATTGAATGCTTCTAGCCATGAAACATCTGCATTTATTTTTGCTTGTAGTGGTAGATTGAATAACAAGCTAATAAATATCCCAAATAAGGAAATCCATATTATGTTCTTACTCCTTGATCGAACCGAGGTTGCATTCCCTTTATACATAATAAGATTAAAGAATAGCACTCCTATAAATAGTGAGAAACTTGTATATAGAACCCCACGTTCCATAATCATATCTATTTGCGGGACATACCCCATCTCTTCTACTTGTACATCATCTGCTCCCGCTTCCGCTGACCCAATTCGGAACGGAATAACTCCTTGAATTGGATGTCCATCAGCTGAAATCACTTTCCACTGAATAGAGTAGAGTCCGTTTTTCAGATTTTCTTTTAACCCTGCTTCTAATAGTTTTTTGTTTTTTTTATCAATATGAGCATCTTTCAAATCGACCCTTTTACCTGATGTATCCCTCACGTACAATGTATTAAAACTTGAAACTTGTATGTCCTCATCGAATTCGATTTTCACAACAGATGGTGCCTTCTTCAAAGTTTCATTTTCAACAGGGTTTGATTTCACAACGTACGCATGAGCAGATGTACTTTTCGGTATCGATATGATAAGCACACATGCAATTAATAACCATGTCCCTAACTTTCTCATTACTTTCACAATCACTTCACTTCTTTCTTACTCATCGCTATACTTCCATTCCTTTAACTTTCCAAGTTTGATTATCGGGCGAAATATTAACCTTATTAAATATAATCTTCTATACAGTATAACTATTTATTTCTCTCTCACCTCTAAACTTCCAATATAATAGTAACTACCTTCATAGATACTACTTACATTTTTAAAGTCGATTGTTATTATATCATAAAATATATTTACGTAAGTTCCTGAAGAAGAAAAGTTATCGTGAATCATTTGTGAAGAAAGTGTGAAATACATAAATAAAAAGGTATTACGTTATTACGTAACACCTTTTAAAAAATATCCCTCTTCTATTTCTCTTCCGGATAATCACAATACTCTATGATTGTTCCCTCTGTATCCGCTGGGTTAAGATAGATTAATCTTCTGCCGTGTTTATTAATTCGAAGTGTATGCTTTAACGTTCGAATACCTTGTTCTTTCAATTCCTCTAAAGCCACATCTAAATCATCTACTCGATACGCAACGTGATGAACACCTTTACCTTTTTGTTTAATAAAACGGGCAATTGGAGATGTCGTATTATTCGTCGGTGCAAGTAATTCAATTCTATCTCCATCCACTTCAAGAATGGCTACTTCGCTTTCCACACCAGGAGCTTCACTTACGTAACGATCTATTAAAGTTCCTAGTAACACATTTTCATAAAAACGTATCGTACTATCTATATCACGAACTGCGATTCCGATATGATCAATTGTTTTTTTCATTTTATTTCCCCTACTACTTTATTTTTTCTCATTATTAATAGTAACAAAAAAAGCTATAGAAACAAGTCTATAACTTTTTTTATTTAACCTATTTTCTTATCTGCTCTAGTTGCTGGTTGAACTTGGTTTTTCACTTTTAAAATGCTAATGCCATATCCGATAAATCCACCGATAATCGCTGGGAAGATCCAGCCTAGTCCTACTTCCTGCATCGGAAGGAATTTAGTGAACACTTGGCTTACTACTTCAATGTTAACTCCAGCTGCACTTAATCCATCGAATAAGCTGATGATAAATGTTACGATCAAGCTTACTTGATAAACTTCCGCTCTTCCTTTAAATAATGAATGGAAGAATGTTAAGAAAATCAATACGATTGCTAGTGGATAAATTGCTGTTAATACTGGAACAGAAACTGCGATTAATTGTGTTAATCCTACGTTTGCAACAATGGCACTAAATACACAGAGCGTGATTGCAATTGCTTTGTAAGGAACATTTGGGAATAACTTATGGAAGAATGAAGAACATGCTGATACAAGTCCCACACTAGTTGTTAAACACGCTACTGTAATCATTAATCCTAATAATACTCCGCCGTATGATCCAAAATAGTAGTTAGAAACTTTCGCTAATACTTCTCCACCGTTCTCTAAATGTCCAAGCTTTGCAACACTTGAAGCACCCATATAAGAAAGAGCTGTATAGATAATTGCTAAAATAGATGCTGCAATTATGGTCGCTTTTGCACAAACGACCATAATTTGTGTTTTCGTTTTTGCACCTTTTTCTTTAATTGCATTAATGATAATAATCCCGAATACGAATGATGCGAGCGTATCCATCGTTAAGTATCCTTCTTGGAATCCTTTAAAGAATGCATGTGATGTATAAGCTTCCACTGGTGCTTGCATATCTCCAATCGGATGTATAAAAGCAACGATTACTAAAATACCGATGAAAGTCAACTTAATTGGCGTTAAAATTTTTCCAACAATATCGACAATTTTCGCGGGATTTAGCGAAAAAAAACAAGTGATGCTAAAGAATATAATTGTGAAAAGAATTAAAGGTGTAGAACCTACTCCCTCTGGCATAAACGGCTTAAGACCAATTTCATAAGATACATTTCCTGTTCTCGGTATTGCAAATAACGGACCGATCGCTAAGTATAAAACTGTTGTAAACACAATCCCGAACACTGGGTGAGCGCGACTTGCTAATGACTGCAAATCATCTTTACCTGAAAAACCAAATGCTAGTACACCTAGTAATGGTAGTCCAACACCAGTTACTAAAAATCCAGCGTTAGCAATCCATACATTCTCTCCTGCTGATTGACCAAGCATCGCTGGGAAAATTAAATTTCCCGCTCCAAAAAATAGTGCAAATAACATTAATCCAATAACTACTATGAACGAAAACGGTACTTTATTCGCCATAATATAACCCCCATTCAAATTTCCTTATCTCATTTTCCAATTTTAACTAATTGAATTTTCTGAATATTTAATTTAAGTATCAACTATTCTTGAACTCATTATAGTTTGCTATATAATATTTTGCAATACTATTTTCGAACTTTTCTTTTATTTTATAAATATACATTTTTTAACATGAAAAATAGACTAAAAAACCAACATGGTCATCCATGTTGGTTTTTCCATTTACTATCATGAATTAAAATTTCGCTGCTACTTTTTTAACGTTTTCTAGACCTTCTTCAACAATTTGTTGTGAACGATCTGGATATTGATTGTGCCCTTCAATTACAACTGTCTCTGGATTTGTAATTCCCCAGAATCCAAGTACAGTTGTTACGTAATTAACTGCCATTTCCATAGGAGCCATTTGTTCTGAAGAGTAATCTGAACCACGAGCACCTAACACAACTACTTTTTTACCACCAACTAAACCTTCTGGGCCATTTGCTGTATATTTAAACGTTTTTCCAGCTTGAGATAAGTATGAAATATATGTGATTAATGGTGCTGGTACTGTAAAGTTCCATAATGGGAATGCAAATACAACCTTATCAGCTTCTAAAAACTGATTTAAATATTGATCTACTGTAGCAACTGCCTTCTCTTCTTCAGCTGTTAACTCCATGCCTTGGCTACGTTTATATCCACCTGAAATCGCGATATTTCCGTAATAAGGAAGATCTAATGCAAATAAATCTAATTCCGTAATTTCTGTATTTGGATTTGCTTCTTTATAAGTACTTACAAATGTTTCATACATTTTTGAACTAACTGCTTGCTCCGCTGGACGATCGTTTGCTTTTACAAATAATACTTTTGACATTTTTTTATTCCCCTCTACATTCTTATTTTCTTCTTTTTTACCAAATAACGAGCTAAATAATCCCATTTTCTTCACCTAAACTTTCTTATCATATTCATTATTCATCATCATAAAAATTCTTATTCTAATAAAAAGTTCCAATTGATACCTTAAGTAAAGCCAATCAAAACTTTTTGTTATTTAATTACCTTATGTAAGTGATTGTAATATAGCAACTTACTTTAGTCAAGTAACTTTTAATAAAAAACAAAATCTCAATTTAAAAATATTAACTAAAATACAATTGAACACCAAATACATCTTTATTACTTGTATAATAAACTTAGAGAGGAAAATTCATATATAGAAAGGATTTATTCATGAGCACTATAGAAAAGATTCAAACTTTTATTATTCTTTTTGCTGTTACATGCGGCATCGTACTCGGACAATTTAATATGATACATACGTATTCAGACAAGTTTATTGTTCCCTTCTTATTTTTTATGCTATATGGATTATTCCTCAGCATCCCATTAAAAGAAATAAAAAACGGATTTCGCAATTTAAAATTTGCTGGAACAAGTCTTACTATTAACTTCTTATGGACACCTTTACTCGCTTGGGGGTTAGGGGCACTATTTCTTTCAGATCATCCAGCACTTTGGGTTGGATTTATAATGTTAATGGTTACTCCATGCACAGATTGGTACTTAATCTTTACTGAAATAGCGAAAGGAAATGTAGCACTTTCTACTGCAATTTTACCTGTAAATTTAATTTTGCAAGTTCTACTCCTTCCAATTTATTTATTTTTATTTGCTGGTGTCATGAAAACTGTAGCGGTTTTTGTTTTAGTAGAAAGTATTGTTATCGTAATCGTCTTACCATTTATACTTGCACACGCTACAAAATTCATTATGAATAAAATGAAAAAAGCTGAAACTCTCGAGAATAAACTCATTCCGTTTTTCAGCTCTGCTCAAATTGTATTTTTAAGTTTAGCAATAGTAGCGATGTTTGCATCACAAGGTAAATATTTACTGCAAAATATGAATGTCGTTTTATTATTACTCGTTCCTGTTCTATTGTTCTTCATCATTAATTTTTTACTAGGACAATTTATCGGGCGCATGATGCATTTATCTTACAAAGATACAGTAAGTCTAAGCTTAACAACGTTAGCAAGAAACTCACCTGTTGCACTCGCTATCGCTGTGACCGCTTTTCCAGATGAGCCTCTTATCGCACTTGCACTCGTTATTGGACCATTGATTGAGTTACCAGTACTAGCTGGTGTGTCACAAGTTTTGTTGCTTATTAAGAAAAAACGGCAATACGCATAATAAAAAACGTCCCATTTTGGGACGTTTTTTATTATGGAAAGATTACATACAACACTTATTTCTTATTTATCATTACAAATGAAATTACCGAAACTACAAACATAATAATACCAATTATAATAAAGTGAAACTTTAATCATTGGGGGTTTTGTTCATCCCCCAATGATTATTAGCCCTCACCACTCCCGCATTAACAGATCCTTTCTAATTAAAAATGATAGGAAACGTAAATATGACGAAAGCTGCCCAAAGTCCGTATATTGGCAAATACTTCGTAACGGCATCTTGGATAGCTTTTGGTCCTGATTTATTTTGCAAGAAACGCATATAGGAAAACATAATCCAAATTAGATTTGCCCAGATCAGTATGTTTACACCTAAAACAGCTAGTCTATTAGGTGTAATCCCGTAAGAAGAAAGTCTAAATACGATGGCTGACAATGCAACAGTATCAATAATAAGTGCCAGAACAATTAAGGCAAAATTTATATAATCTGAAATACTCTTTTTCTCGTCTGAGTCACTCTCAACGATAGAAAATATAGTAACAGCCAATACACCAAGCAGTATTCCGTTGAAGGCCATTAGGAAATTGCGATCCAAGAATGGATTTTTCCCGACCAAAATTACCGTTATAAGATAGATAAGCAAGGTAATCAGGACGAGAGGACTAAAAATTTTAGATATGTATGGTGTAATATTTTTAGCAAGCTTAAGATTCATTGATACTAAGTATGCAGTCACAATAGCGAGAGCCGCTGCTCCAAATAAAACAACATTACTAAAATAGAATTCTCCTATATCTAAGTCAACAAAGCTAAATAAACGCATGGTGAATATTGCTAGTATCATTCCGCTCACTGCCATGCTCCCGTAGAGAAGACAATATTCTAAATTAAATTTAATATAGGCTAATCTTGTACTGCCTTTTGAATATTCATTTCCTGTAAATGCAAGCCCTACTAAGACCCATAAAAATATAGGAAGATGTAAATACGCAAGGATGGTACTGTCTTTATAATTTATTGGCAACGTATTAAGATACACCCCGGAAACTAGGAATAACGCTATAAGGGAATAAATAATACTTTTTTCCGGCTTATTATTGTAAACAAAATAAGCAGCAATAAAGGGAATTACACCAAAAGCCAAATTAATTGGAGCAATTGCTTCCTGCTCAACAAAGTGGAAAATGATTCTAGTGCTTATGCCGGCCAGAATAGCTAAAAGGCCCATGAATAAGAAACCTTTTTGAAACAAAGATGTTTTTTCTTTATTTACTTTCTCCTTAAAATGCAACCTTTCATACCAAGCACCTAGAATTTGAGAATCAGGGTTTTGGTCCCATGCTTGTGAGAATGCTTTTTTAAAAGCTTTCGGATCTTTTCTATACATCTTCTCCAACTCATGGGGGTTATCCATATGTTTAACAATCAAATTGTTAATGTTCATAGTTATACCTCCTCTAATTTTAAAAATAAGGTTGTTACCTTTTAACAAAAGCACCTCACTCATTTATTATGATTTTGATTTTAATACAAAATTTATCGTTTTACAATAAAAAATTATTATTTAAAGGATTTTTTTTATCGTTAAATTTTATATAAAAGAAAAAACAAAAGAGCATGACATAAAACTGTCATGCTCTTTTAACAAATTAATTCTCAAATACAAAATTAATCTTATTATCTTTCCACTCTAATTTCGCATCAAACGTTTTCTCGCCCTTTTTAAAGCCTTTAATTAAATCAGTCTTTTCACCTTTTAAGAGCTTTGTCATATTCTTTTGCGAAATTGTTTTACTTAATATCTTCTTTGAAATGGTGAAATCACATTGCGTTGTATTATAGTTAGAACAACCGTAAAACGTTGTCTTATCAATTACATCGCCATCACATTTTTTACAGCTACCAACCTTTTTACCCGTTGTAAATTTCGATCCTTTTCGTTCAATCGATTCAACATGTAGTCCCGTGAAATCCCACTTCTCAGACATTTCCACTGCGTCTTCAATAATTTTAGCTGATAGCTTTTTCGTCTGTTCCATAAATGTAGCTGGTGAAGCTGTACCTTCACCAATTTCCGCAAGACGTTGTTCCCATTTCGCAGTCATTTCCGGTGAAGCTAGTATTTTGTCACCAATTGCGGTAATTAATACTTTTCCTTTATCAGTCGCATACACTTGGTTTTTCTTTACATCTATATATTTACGGTCTTTCAGCATCGTAATAATACCCGCGCGGGTCGCTTCCGTACCTAAACCTTCTGTTTTCTTCAATACCTTCTCTAGCTCTTCATTCTCTAAATACTTACCGGCTGTTTTCATTAACGTAATAAGTTGTCCTTCTGTATAACGCTTCGGTGGCTGTGTTTTTCCTTCTTTCACTTTCACCTTTACAACTTTTCCTTCTTCACCTTCAGCTACAATTGGAAGAATGGTTTCGTCATCTTTATCGTCTTGGAAAATAACTTTACGCCAACCTTCTTGAATTTGCTGTTTTCCTTTCGAAATGAACGCAGCACGTTCGTCTACAAGAGTTGTAATCGTTGTATAGTCAAAAATCGCTACTTCATAATGCGCCGCAATTAGTCTTCTTACGATCATATCGTAAATTTTCTTTTCATCACCTGATAGTTTGCTTGGATTTGTAACTTGCTCTGTCGGTATGATCGCGTAGTGATCTGTTACTTTCTTTTCATTTACATAACGCTTATTGTTCATAATGGATTCAACCGGAGCCGGTAATAAACCTTTATATTCATCAAACTGACTTAACTTCTGTAAAATATCAGGGAAAGTCGCTGCTTCTCCTTGAGTAACATAGTTAGAATCTGAACGTGGATAAGAAACAATCCCTTTTTGATAGAGTGCTTGCGTTATATCAAGCGTCTTTTTCGGTGAAAACTTAAAGGCTTTATTTGCCGTTGCTTGCAGTGATGATAAGTTGAATAAAAGCGGCGGCTGAAACTCTTTACGCTCCGTTTTCATTTCCTTCACAACAGCCGGTTTCCCTTGGCAAAATGCCGCAATTTTATTCGCCATATCAGGGTCTTTTAAGCGGGATTCATTATCCTTCTCCCATTTCCCGTCATATTTCTTTCCTTCTATATTAAAGGTTGCAAACACTTCCCAGAAAGGCTCTGACTTAAAGTTTTCAATTTCTTTCTCACGCTTTACAATCAATGCTAACGTTGGTGTTTGGACACGACCAGCAGAAAATACATCATTCATTCCTTTTTTCTTTAACAAAATACTAAACACACGTGATGCATTCATGCCAACAACCCAGTCAGCACAAGATCTTGTGTATGCTTCGTAATACGTATTAATTGTATCTGATTCATCAAGTAAATTTTTAAACCCTTGATAAATTGCTTGCTTCGTTAAAGACGAAATCCATAGACGCTTCATCGGCTTTTGCACGTTACAAAGATTAATAATATTTCGTACGATCAGTTCCCCTTCACGCCCAGCATCGCCTGCGTGAATAATTTCTGTTACCTGTGGATTATGTAACAGCTGTTTCACAACGTTAAATTGCTTATACTTTGACTTTGTAACTTCAAATTGAAAACGCTCTGGAATCATCGGTAACGTATTAAGTGACCATTTTTTCCACTCTGCGTGATAATGCTCTGGATTACATAACTGCGTCAAATGACCAATTGCCCATGTACAGTACGCTCCATTTGGAAATAACTCATTCGCTTCTACTTCTAAATATCCATCTTTCCGGCGATATTTAAACTGTGAAACAAGAGCCAACCCTTGATCTGGTTTCTCGGCAATAATTAATTTCATTTTATAACTCCCTATCTGTATTCCAGTGTTACTTTCATTGTATATATGTTTAGAAGCGATGATAAAACAACAATCTTATTTATCATTCGCGGTTTGTCTCGCAAATGTGAGACCTATAATATTATACGCTTATTCTTTATGGCTTCACAATAGAAACTCATAATATAACAATTTCTTTCACATGCTTACAATTAAAAAAGACGCCCTAAAAAATCAAGCGTTCCTTTGCTTACATCTATGAAATTGTGCAGATAATATGCAGATATTAATAAGCATAAGTACTCTCCATATAAACATATGATGAAATGAACGATAGGACAAGGAGGTATCATAATGTTTGCTTATACGTTAACTACCTTAACACTTTGCTGTACCTCGATTCTTATTACATCCTATATTTCTAAACGTAAGGGTACCCTAATGGAGTATATGGTATTTATTATGTCTTTTAGTATGAGTATCGGTTTAAGTATTGGTTTTTATTTAGGCATTCTCTTTAAGGGGGAATTACTATATTCTACTTTACTTGCTATTTTAATTAGTGGTTTTATCGGTTTTTTAGTGGGTCTACGTTTTCACCTATATACTGCTTTAGAAGGAATGTTCTCTGGATTAATGGCAAGTATGATGGGAGCAATGATTACAGAAATGTTAAACGCTCAACAAGCTCATAGTATATTGTTCATTAGCCTTTTACTTACTATAACGATTACTATGTCCTGTGTGATTCAATTGTTATCGGAGAACTTTTCTACTTTTATCCAACAGCGTTTTTTGTTATTACTTTCAATTAGTGTAGTAATTATCGTTGCCGTATTCGCGACATTCCCAGATCATACTCCTGCACCTGGGCATAATCAACATATACATTAGTACTTGCAACAAAAATGAATAAGCAGCTATCCATAGGATAACTGCTTCCTATTATTCTGGCTTATTAGGAATGTTTTGGTTTGGAACATAGTCAGATTTATAATCTGTATAGTTCACTTCCGTTACCATCCCTGCTGAAGCATGATGTAGGTCGTGACAGTGGAACATCCACTCACCGGGATTGTCTGCTACAAAGGCTACTTCATATTCTTCTCCTGGTTTTAAGTTCAATGTATCTTTTACAATTGGAGAACCTTTTATCGGTTTTCCATCTTTACTCAACACCTGAAAGAAGTGCCCGTGTAAATGCATTGGGTGATCATCCATTTTAGAACGATTTACCAACTTCACTTTTACTAAATCACCCTTTTTTACTTGAATTGGGTCAATATCCGGAAATACCTTTCCGTTAATTGTATATACCATTTCATTTCCATTCATTTGCGTATTTAAGTCCATATTATATGTGGCAGTATACTCTTGATTTAACGTGAAACTACCTAATTTTTTAGTACCATATTTCATTATATCTACTTTCGGTAATTTTTCTTTTTCGTCTGCTTTATCTTTCATCTCTTTGCTGCCATCATATTCAATAACAGCTTTCATTCCTTTTGCACCTTTATTTTTCGAATGGTCTTCAACATACCATTTCCCAGTTTTATTAGCAGTAAATTCAATATCATAACGTTCGCCCGGTGCGATTGAAATTACTTTATCCTTTATAACTTTTGGATCGTTTATTGGTTGACCATCTGTCGCAATTACTTTTATATCATGACCGTGAACATGTATATCATGTGATAGATAACCAGCATTAACGAGTCGAAAACGAACTTTATCTCCCTTATTCACTTTCAATGGCACTACTAAATCACCGCTTTTTCCATTGATTGTGAATAAATCATACATACTCATATCATGACCTTCCATCTTCATATTTCCATGGTCCATTCCTTCCATATTACTAGAGTCTTTTTGATCACTGCCCACGTCCATACCAGAATGATCCATGCCGTTCTTATCATCATTCTTTTCCTCATTTTCATTACCTTTAGATTTATTACCTATTTGCCCTTTTGTCATTTCTTTTAACTGCTTATTCATTTCTTCTTTATCTGTAACCCATTCATCCAACATTAATGTGTAATCTTTATCATATTTTTCCTTTGTATCTTCTACAATGAGCGCTCCATACAAACCTCTATCTAATTGATTTACAGAATCTTGATGCGAGTGATACCAGTACGTTCCTGGTACGTTCGCTTCAAATTCGTAAGTGAAACTTTTTCCTGGTTCAACTGCATCTTGTGTCACGCCTGGAATTCCATCCATGTTATTTGGGACAGGATATCCATGCCAATGAATAGATACTGGTGCAGATAATTCATTTTTTAATGTCACTTTCACCTTTTCACCTTTTTTCACCCGAATTTCTGGACCAGGAGATGATCCATTAAATGTCCAGACTGGAACAATAACACCGTTACTTAACTTTTGCTTTTCTTCTTTCGCTATTAAAGTAACTTCTGGTCCTTTTTCAACCTTCAATGGTTTTGTAGCTGTTTCAGTCTGTATTGTTTTTTTATCTTTCATATTTTTATGATCATTTGTTGTATTTGTGGCCAAAGAACATGCAGCAATTAAAAATATTACAGAGACCGTAACAGCTTTTAATACAAATCGCTTCATGGAAAATCCCTCCTTTTTCAAAATCATTATAGAAGTTGATTTTCAAGAAAATAAGGAGATGTAATTAGATTTTACGTAAGCTAATTGGAAGATTACTAAAAGTGGAGACATTACAAGAGGCGAATATTTTAGAAATACAAAATGCTTTCCTTGTAGCGACTATATTAGCCGTTCTCGTATTTGTTTTGACGTTATTTCTTAAGAAACAATAACACTTCTATTATTAAATAAGAAAAATGTAGCTAAAATGCTCTTCACAAAAGAACTTAGATTTTTGTATAATAAGAACTAATGTTCTTCACAGACAATAGACTCAAATTACACAAATATATCAAATAGAAGAGGATTGATATACGATGAAAATTGATAGACCAAAAATTTCACCAGAGTTATCTTCAAAGAATTTTCAAGATATTTTTTATGAAGAAGATCCAACATTGGAAGTGTGTGAAATTATAGACTCCACTTTCGAAAATGAATCTGTAGATAGAGTACGATTATATGATGCGGTGATAAAAAACTGTAAGTTTACTAATACAGACTTTAGCAATATTGATATTACAGATGTTTGTTTTGAAAACTGTGATTTATCAAATGTTAATTTAAGCAATTCTTCTGTTCACAGAGTCGAATTTAAAAACAGTAAATTAATCGGAGTAAATTTCACAGAATCTAGCTTAGGAAATGTTAAATTTGAGAATTCAATTTTGAATTTAGCGGCATTTGGAAATTCCAAACTAGAAAAAATCATCTTCAATGAAACTTCATTAAATATTGCAGATTTTTTTGACTGTAAACTTAAAAAAGTTGAATTCCAATTATGTAGTCTTGATGAAGCTAATTTTGATCAGACATCACTGAAGGGGATAGATATTAGTTCTTCTAGCTTTGATACGCTTACAGTTTCAGTGAACGATTTAAGAGGATGTAAAGTATCAACATATCAAGCTGTTCAGTTTGCAACTTTATTAGGATTAATAATTAAAGATTAGTATTTCGAAGATAAAAGAACCCTATCCCGAATCATGGATTTTTTAATTGTCCGCCATTCGAGATAAAGTTCAAATAAATTAGTGATGACTTTTTATTATTTAACTACAGCTTGGTTTCCTTTTACATGTTCATTATTTATACTCATAAATTCTTCAATTTCTTCAACTTCTCTAATGATATCTTTTGACAAGTTTTCATACCCGTCTTTCGTTACAAGAATATCATCTTCTATTCGAATACCAATTGACTCTTCCTCAATATAAAGACCTGGTTCAATTGTTATAACCATACCTTCTTCTAACACTCTATCTTTATATGTTCCTACATCATGTGTATCTAAACCAAGGAAATGGCTGACACCATGATAATAGTATTTTGATAACTCTTCATCTTCTTGAATTAAACCAATTGCTTTACACTCTTCTGCCAGTACCTTTTTTGTATGCTCATTTAATGCAGCGAACTTTAATCCTGGCTTAATAATCTCTGTTGTTTCTTTTAATGCTTTTAATACAATATTATAAATTTGTTTTTGGCGACTAGAGAATGTTCCATTTTCCGGGAATGTATAACTAATATCAGCGTTATAGTAGTCTTTTTGAGCGCCTAAATCTAGCAATACTAAATCACCATTTTGAATTTGTGCATCATTATCTTCATAATGAAGAACTGTAGCATTTTTCCCACTCGCCAAAATTGTATTGAATGCATGGTGCTTAATGCCAGATGATTTCAGTGTAAAATCAAATTGTGCTTCTAATTCATACTCCATCATGTCTGCTTTTGCATGCTTAAGTACGTTGTAAATACCGTCTTTCGTTATAGCAATCGCTTCTTTAATAATTTCAATTTCTTCTTCTGTTTTAAATACTCGTAATTCACAAATGTTCGGATATACATTACCAATTGTTACGTGTGGGTATTTTTCTCTTACATGTTTAGCAAATGCTAATGTTTTTGTCTCCATACCATTCCACTCACGACTTTCTATATCTAAATATAGATGCTTCGCATTTTCTGTAAAAAGTATATTTGACATTGTCTTTTCAAAGCTATCTAAATATACAACTTTCTTTATACCTGAAATTCCCTCTGCTTCTTCGCTAGAAACTGTTTTCCCAACCCATTTTTCCATTACTGGATCTGATTTTTCAATGAAAAGTGTCTCTTCTACACTATTCCCAAACTTTTTCAGCATAAAAATAACATTTGGTTCACCGATTCCCGTTAAGTAGTAAAAATTACGATTCGGTACAAATTTATAATGTGCATCGGCTGACATATGAGGTGCTTGTCCAGCAAATAAAATCGTAATGGATTCCTCTGGTAATGTGTTTGCTAATCGTTCTCTATTTTGAGCAAAAAATGTTGATTTCATAATAATCCCCCTAGCGTTTTATGTATAATTGTGAAACTAATTATTCAATACACTTCATTCTATTATTGTTATAATTTTTCGTCAATTTTTAACTAAATTTTAGATAGTATTGACACAGACAACTAAACAAGTTACAATAACTATAAATTAGTAAGTTACTAATTTAAATTTAAATAAGAGGTGAACAAAATGCAAAACATTTTATTCCGTATTAACGAATTGTCAAAAAAAGAAAAAGCAACTGGATTAACAGTTGATGAAAAACAAGAACAACAAATGTTGCGTCAAAACTATACACAAACATTTCGTGGAAGCTTAGATTCCATTTTATTAAACACAAAAATTGTTGATCAAAATGGTCTTAACGTTACACCAGCCGCATTACAAGATGCTCAAATACGTTTAAAATTAAGCAAATGAGTTCCGCGCTAAAGAATTTTAATAAAACATAAACAGAGCTGGATTTCCTATATAGAAATTCCAGCTCTGTTTATTGTCTTTTCTAATTTAGTAAACGAGCGATACATCGCAATTCTCCACGACACAATCATCGCAAATGCAAGTAAGAAAAACATTCCGCTTAACTCTGCCAAATCAATTGATTGGCTTAAATATGACTTTAATGCCACGCGTACAGCTAATAAGCCTACTAAAATGAATATGAATGCTTTTGACGGTTTCATAAATATATGTTCGCCTTTTATTTCGAACTTAGTTGTTTTAATAAGAAAAATAGAGAAAATAAGCCCTATACTAATTGCCTCGACTATTTCTAACGATGTTAATCGAAACTCTGGTAAAAAGTACATCATCGCGCCTGTACTCATAAAAATTGGCGGCAATATAATTTTCTTTTTCGTTACCGGCTTTTTCGCTGCTTTAAAACGTAGAAACATTACCCCAACAGCCATACAAACTGCTACGACACTTGATAAAAGTGCTATCATACTTTCCACTCCTATCTATTTAAATGACTTTTTTAACAAAACCATAAACCAAATGAGCCCTACACTTATAATAACGTGACCTACCCCAGCCATATGGCTTAAACCGTTAAAGTCAGTTCCGTTTACTTGTAATAGACCTCTAAATAGCATTGTTGCAATATTAAAAATTAATCCTACATTATAAACAATAAACCATGCACGAAAGCTCTTTGTTTCTTGTACATGAAACACTTTACATAAAGCGAAAGCAATTAAAAAAAATAAGAAACCAAGCACTAGTACATGTGTATGTACTAATTGCAACATTGTGGATCCTTTAATTCCTTGTGCTTTCGAATACTCTCTTGCAAATACTCCTGATAATAAACCGATAATTAAGTAAATGAATGATGCATTATATAAATTCTTCATTTTATTCCTCCTATTGTAAACTTTCCATATTCGCTACAATCATTTTACGGAAAGTTTATGAACGGAATATGAATAAAATATTACATCCTATTTTCAAATAAAAAACCATTTTGTTTATATTGGTTTACCCATTTCAAAATTACGGTGTCTCTTATATCAATAGCTTTACTAATTTCTCGGTAACTTTCATTTCCGTTCAAATAACGTTGAACGATGTATATTTTTTCATCAGTTGTGAATTTAACCATAGAAAAACTGCACCTCCAATTGTTAGACTGTGTCTAACAATTGGAGGTGCAGTTTTTAATGGTGGGATGCTCTTTTATAATTTATTCATTATTGATTATTTTCCATCCTGTAAGTTTCTAGTTTAATTTAAACCATTGCTTCAGTTTCTATAATTACTAAAATTACCCTTTTCTCATAACCGTCTAATATTCCTAGAATTTCCGGGATTTTTGAGTTCATGCGGTTAAGCCCTCTCAATTATTTTAGAACTTAACTAATCTCAGTTTGCAACTCCATTCCAAACATCGACATCATTATCATCTAAAATGGCTTTGATTTTATCTTTCTCAAAAACTACCAGATATTCATAAGGTAAGGCTAAAACTTGAATAATTGAAGGTCTAATTTTTAGTAGCTGATATGCGTAATATGCTTCTAATTCACCGTCAGTTTCTTCTGTTTCATCGACAGGACCGATATACCAACCAGAATCACCTTTATCACAATCCCTAGCTCTTTGTAAATAAACCTCATCTAGTTGTAACACATTTTTTGAAGTCACTATTTTATCGCTAAACTTTATTGTTTCACCGTCAATATTTAACTGACGTAAACAATGTACTTGTTCTAATTGCACCCATAAAGCAATTGTTAGATCATCTGTAGTATCCTTAAATGGATTTTTTGTATAATCTGGGGCAATAATGTGATACCCATCTTCACGTTTGGATAGAACAAAAATAGACCAACCAACTTGCATAGAAAATCTATCAACTAATTTATTATCTTCTACTTTAGTTAGCAAATACAATAACTTTTCTATCTGGGGGCCTAAATGTTCTTCTGCTGTAGCTATTATCTTTTTACCACCTATATTTTTAACTATTGTTTTCAATGGGTTGTAACCTCTCTTTTATTGATTTTTTCAAAGCTTCTCTAGCCACTGCTTCACGTTCTAACATTTCTAGTCTTATAATTTCCGGAACCTTACCGTATTTAGGGTGCCCCGGCCATGTACTCCAATCTTTTGCATTCTTAGAAGCATTTGTTGGTTTTCCAAGTCCAACAAAGTTTACATCCATATTAAGCACTTCTATTTGTTGTTCTCTCGGTAATAGGTCAAAACCTTCCATGTCCGTTATTTCTTTCATTGAAACAATGTGGTCAGCTTCAAGTTTTTCCACTTCATAACCATATACAGGGTCAATTTTGGGTACATCTGTATTTACGCTTTTTCTTATCCTATTATTGGGTGTTCTCTTTCTTAAATCTTTATATTCCTCTTTTGAAACCGCAAATTGATTTAATAAGTCTTTCGCTTCTTGGTATGCCCCACCAAGTTCATATTTTATAGAACTTCCTCCAACATCAGCATAAGCCAAACGGTTTCCAGTGTTCAACTTAAAATCAGTTAATACATTTCTATATGCAGCAGAATTAGTCATAAACGACTTTCCTTTTGCTAGGTTGCCAGCGATTGCTAACTTCCCTGCTTGTCCTGCTTTACTAAGACCTTTATCACCAATAAAACCTGTTAATAATGATGCTACACCATAGGCAGCATAGTGCTCTCTACTTTCCATATCTCCGTTCCAGAAATCATTAATGAATGAATCTGATAAAGTATTCCATGCAGCAGGAAGTGTTTCTTTATAATTAATAATTGCATCTCGCATGTTTAACCACGTTTCTTTATCGCCTAAAGCTACGAATCCTTCCCATGCATCTACAGCACCATCTACAAAACCTGTAGAAATACCAGTCCATGCATCACTTAGATCCTTTTTCTCTCTTTCCCAAGCCTTTTCGAAGTCAGATTTAGGCGAAATTTTACCGCACATTGCACCTTCTTCAATTGAATTATCAGCCTGACGATTCCTATCTTCTGTAATCGCCTGGATAGAAGTCGTCCACTCCATATTCAATCCTTGTGTACTAAATATACCACTTGCAGGACTAAAACCTTTTCCACTTTGTACTTCTGCAAGACCTGTAGCAATACTAGTAGCTAATTGAATTGCTGTAGCATAGTTATTGCTAGACGTTTGATTAAATTCATGTAGATGGTCTAACTTTTCTTGAAGTTTTTTCCTCATGACAGTAAAAAGATTTGCCATAGCGTCTATACCTGGTATTGGCATAGTTTGAGTAATGGCTTCCATACTTGCTTTCATTCGGTCAATCTCTCGAATTTGTTCTAATATTTCTTGTTCAATTACATCTGCCTGAGCTACTTGTGATTGAAATTGACTTGGAAATGCATCGTTCTGACGGATTAATTCTTCACATAAGTATATGATTCCTTGTGCTAAAGGGCGAAAGGTTTCTGCGAAAAATGCTTTTGCACTATCGTAAGTTTGCCCTTGTAGAACGGTATCACTTGTAAAAGCATCAATCGATTGAATGGCTTGTTCCATACCTTGAATGGTAGCTGTACATACAGCATTCATGCTTTGAGTTTGGCTTTGTACTTCTCCCAAATACATATTTAAACTCATGCATTGACCTCCCTTGCTAATTGTTGTTGCTGGTAGGATAGGTCGTTTTCTGAATCACTAAGGTCTCGTCTTTCTTTAAGTAATGTTTCTTTTTGATTTTCTAATTTAAATGTAAGTTTTCGCTCAATGTGTTGTGCTTCTTGACGGATATTTATAAAGAAATGAGATAACTCTTTATCGTTGTGCCAAGTTTCTAAAATACGGTTAAATAAGCGGTTGCTTCGATTTTTCAATTCGTGAAAATCAGCTTCCGCTTGTTCCTGAGTTCGAAGCGCGGATTGATTTCGGTCCTGTTCTTCAAATACACTTCGTAATTTTTGATTTAACTGTTTAATTTGGTTTTTGATATCTCGATCCATTTTTTCCTCCTACCGTTTTATCTTTACGAAGGTGGTCATATTAGCGGAAAGTATTGTGAAGCTCGTGATCCATTCTCTCAAACTCTTTGGCTACCGAATGAATATTATCGACCGCTTGTTGAAAGACGGTGGAAAATTGTTTCGTCAAATCTAAAACTTGTTGGTTCGCTTCTTGTGCTTTTGAATTAACTGAAAGCGTAGTACGTGTCGCCTTTTTTATAGAACGATTTGTTGCGTTTTGGATTGTATCTGAAGCTGCCCTCATTTGCGTTGCGATTTGTGTAGCGCTTTGAAAATTACTTTGAAATTGTCCCATCGTATAAACCCCTTCTATACTTAATAGAGCATGAAAATTATACCATATTAGTATAGATTTTTATATTGATAGAGAACCTTTGTTGGTAGGGCATTTTTTAGAGTACGAAAGGTAATTCAATTATAAAAATAGCCTATCATCTTTTAATATTAATTGGGAATTTATATTGTACTTACACTACATTAATATTTAATATTTATTTTTTAAAATTTCACATGTGGTAAAATAATAAATTGATGAAAAAGGGGACGAAATATCAGTAAATAATTCACCGCAATATAAAGTAAAAAACTGCACCTCCAATTGTTATTCGTGTCTAACAACTGGAGGTGCAGTTCACTTTTCAACTTATTTTAAATCTTCTATTGAGAAAGCACCTGGAAGTAATTGCTCAACAGTCACTTCCTTTTCATCACCTTTTACATTCGTTAGTAAAACTTGCATTTTCGGTTCACAGAATTCAGCAATTACTTGTCTACAAGCACCACATGGTGAAATCGGTCCGTCTGTTTCGCCTGTAATAACTAAGTAACTAAAGTCACGCTCCCCTTCTGATACTGCTTTAAAGATCGCTGTTCTTTCTGCGCAGTTACATAGACCGTAAGAAGCATTTTCTATATTACAACCAGTATAGATTTTACCTTCTTTCGTAACTAATGCTGCACCAACAGGAAATTTTGAATACGGAATATATGCTTTTGCTAACATCTTATTTGCTTCTTCAATATATTTTTTCTTATCCATATTATTTCCCCCTAAAAATAATGTAATGATGATTAGTCAGTAATAACTGTATGAACTAATTTAGGAGCCACTGCTGTTTCAGCGATAGAAATGTTCTCATAGATTTTTGCTTTTACATCTTCTACATTTTCACGGTTTGCATAGATTGTTACGAATGGCTCGCCTTCTTTTACTGCATCGCCAACTTTTTTACGTAACATTAATCCTACCGCTAAATCGATTTCATCTTCTTTTGTCGCGCGGCCAGCACCTAGTAACATAGCTGCGATACCGATTTCATCTGCAACAATGTTAGAAATAACACCTGAAGTTTTTGCAGGTACATCAATTACATACTTAGCTTGTGGCATTTTTTCTGGATTGTCTACAATCGAGCTGTCTCCGCCTTGATTGCTTAAGAACTCTTTAAATTTCTCAGTTGCTTTTCCGTTTTTCATCACTTCAATTAGCATTTCACGAGCTTCTTCTAACGTATTTGCTTTTTTCGCAAGTACGACCATTTGGCTACCTAATACAAGTACTAATTCTGTTAAATCTTCTGGACCTTCACCTTTTAACGTGTCAATCGCTTCTTTTACTTCTAGAGCGTTACCAATCGCAAAACCAAGCGGTTGTGACATGTCCGAAATAACAGCCATAGTTTGACGTCCTACATTATTTCCGATACGTACCATTGCATGTGCTAATTCTTTTGCATCTTCTTCTGTTTTCATAAATGCACCAGCACCTGTTTTTACATCAAGTACAATTGCGTCAGCACCAGCTGCAATTTTTTTACTCATAATTGAACTTGCGATTAAAGGAATTGAGTTAACAGTTCCTGTTACGTCGCGTAATGCATAAATCTTTTTATCTGCAGGTGTTAAGTTTCCTGTTTGTCCAATAACAGCTACTTTGTCACGGTTTACAATATCAATGAATTGTTCTTTCGTAATTTCAACGTGGAATCCTTCTACCGCTTCTAATTTATCAATTGTTCCGCCTGTATGTCCTAAACCACGACCAGACATTTTTGCTACTGGTACATCTAAAGCAGCAACTAATGGTCCTAATACTAAAGTTGTTGTATCACCAACACCGCCAGTTGAATGTTTGTCTACTTTAATTCCTTCAATTGCTGATAAGTCGATCGTTTCTCCAGACTCAACCATCGCCATCGTTAAATCTGCACGTTCGCGATCTGTCATATCTTTAAAGAAGATTGCCATTGCAAGCGCACTCACTTGATAATCAGGAATACTTCCGTCTGTATATCCATTAATAAAGAATTTGATTTCTTCAGTCGTTAGTTCTTTGCCGTCACGTTTTTTTGCGATAATATCTACCATTCTCATTACAATCACCATTCCTTTTTATATTATATGAATCTATTAAAATAATAAGCCAACGATTGTTGCTGATAAGAAACTTACTAACGTTGCACCGAATAGTAATTTCAAACCAAATCTTGCGACTACATTCCCTTGCTTTTCATTTAAGCTCTTAACTGCACCTGCAATAATTCCAATTGAAGAGAAGTTTGCAAATGAAACTAAGAATACAGATATAATTGCTGTCGTTCTATCTGAGAAATTAAAGTTTCCTTGTGCTAAATCTGTCATTGCGACAAATTCATTTGATACTAATTTTGTTGCCATAATATTTCCGGCATTAACTGCTTCATGCCAAGGTACACCCATAATAAATGCAAATGGTGCAAATGCATAACCAAGAATTTCTTGGAATGAAATACCGATTACACCTTTAAATACTGCATTAATGAATGCGATAAGAGCAACGAAACCGACTAACATAGCTGCTACTGTAATCGCAACTTTAAATCCATCAATAATGTATTCCCCTAATACTTCAAAGAAGGTCTTTTTCTCTTCTTCTTGTACTTCTAACATATCTTCTTCCTCAGTAACTTCATACGGGTTAATGATAGAAGCGATGATGAAGCCACCGAATAAGTTAAGCACTAAAGCGGTTACAACATATTGTGGTTTTAATAACACCATATATGATCCAACGATAGACATAGAAACTGTAGACATTGCCGATGCACATAATGTATACATTCTTTTCTCTGGCAATAACCCTAGTTGTTTCTTAACTGATATAAATACTTCAGATTGTCCTAAAATCGCAGAAGCAACAGCATTATATGATTCTAGTTTCCCCATTCCATTTACTTTACTTAATGCTAGACCGATAGATTTCACAATAATAGGTAATACTTTAATATGTTGCAAAATACCGATTAAGGCTGATATAAATACGATTGGCATTAATACACTTAAAAAGAACGAAAACTCTTTTTGATTTACTAATCCACCAAATACGAAATTCACACCGTCAGCGGCATATTTTAATAACTCTCCAAAACCATCTGCTATTCCGCTAATTAATATATTCCCTATACTTGTATTTAATAATAGAAACCCCAAAATGAATTGTAATATAACCATCGTTATGATTGGACGATATTTGACTTTCTTTCTATCATTACTAGCAAGCCAAGCGATACCTAAAATCAATACGAGGCCAAAAACACCGATTAAGTATTTCATAAGCCGTTTCCTCCCATTCGTATCCGCTTACATTTTCTTTAATTGTTAAAGCAATAGATATACTTTAAACGTATATCTATTGCTTTAACCTTTTATCGATTAGTAGTTATCTGTAGCACCTTTTGCATCATTTAATACGATTGCAACACTAGCACTTGCTCCAACGCGAGAAGCTCCAGCAGCTACCATTTTATCTGCATCTTCACGTGTACGAACACCGCCAGATGCTTTTACACCAACGTTTGGTCCTACTGTTTTACGCATTAATGCGATATCTTCAGCAGTTGCTCCGCCAGTTGAGAATCCAGTTGAAGTTTTTACGAAGTCAGCACCAGCTTTTACTGATAATTCACAAGCGCGTACTTTTTCTTCATCTGTTAATAGACAAGTTTCAATGATTACTTTTACAAGAGCTTTTCCTTTTGCTGCTTGTACTACTTCATAAATATCTTTTTCAACAAGTTCGTTGTCGCCATCTTTTAAAGCGCCTACGTTGATTACCATATCAACTTCAGTTGCACCTTTTGCGATAGCATCTTTTGTTTCAAATGCTTTTGTTTCAGTAGTGCTTGCTCCTAATGGGAAACCGATTACAGTACAAACGTCTACATCATGTCCAGCTAGTTCATCAGCCGCTAATTTTACCCATGTTGGGTTAATACAAACAGAAGCGAATTTATATTCCTTTGCTTCTTCGATTACTTTCATAACATCTTCTTTAGTAGTATTAGCTTTTAAAATTGTATGGTCAATTAACTTTGCAATGTTCATTATCTTCACTCCTCATATCTTTTAACAACTTCATTCTAACTCTTAGTTGAACAAATGTAAATACACTTTTGAAATTTTGTTCATTCTTTTTTAAAAGGAATTTTCTTGTAGTAAATAAAGCGCATTCTAACTAAGAAACAATTCCTATTTAAAATCAAAACTTTTATATTAACAATGGTAGTATGTATCTCCATATCCATAATTATTTTTAAAAAGGCAATTTGTGTTCAAAAAAACACCTATCATTCATACATAACAAAATAAAAGGCGTTCTCAAAATTAACATTTTGAGAACGCCTTTTATTTCTAATCTTTTTGATAATGTAACAATTCTTTTGCTGTATGCTGATCGATAATTAATACATTTGCATACCCGCCACGTAACGCACCATCAATTGCTTTTATTTTTCTATTACCACCTGCAACTAAAATAGAGCGTTTCTTTAATTTCAGTTCCTCTAACTCAATTCCAATGGTCCGCTTATTAATTTCTTCACTACTAATATTTCCGTCTCCATCAAAGAAACGTGAACAAATGTCACCGACCGATTGTTTTTTGAGTAAACTTGTTTCCTCCTTATCGAAATAACCTAATCGGAATAATAGCGCTTCATCTCGCACTGTTCCTACAGTAAAAATTGCAATATTCGCTTGCTTCCCCATTTCGATAATGTGATGAATATGTCGATCCTGCTCTACTAATTCTTTTGTCACTGCATTATCAAATATAACTGGAAGAGGTAGATTTCTTGGCGTCGTTTGAAAAGCATCTGCAAATAAAGCTATCGTTTCATTCGCATATGTATTTACACTTGAATGACTAATACCACCTTTTAGCTGGACAACCTCTACCCCTTTTACATGTTGCGGTACGATTTTTCTAGCGATTTCATACATAGTCATTCCCCAGCTTACACCAACAATATCACCATTTTTAACTGTCTTTTCCATATACTCAGCAGCATATTTACTTATATACTCTGTAATCGTTGCATATTCCGGTACTGGAGAAAATACAACATGTGCCTCTAACAAGTTGTATTTTTCTTTCAGTAAATTCCCAACGTTATCTAAATCCGCAAATGGATCGGCGATGCTAATTTGAACAAACCCTTTTTCTTTCGCGTACTTTAACAATCTAGAAATCGTCGGTCTTGAAATATTTAATTTGTTAGCAATTTCTTGCTGACTATAATCTGATTGATAATATAATCTTGCAACTTCAACGCTTAATTGTTGTTTATCTTTTTCCATAGTAACTCATTACAAATCCCTTCCTGTATTTCCCTTTCGTTACAAGCATTATACAGCTTTATGCAAAAAAATTCGACTACCGAATTTTATCTAACTGAACTTATATTCCACTTATTATATACAATGAAACCGTTCAATAAGAAACATAAACCATCGTCTAAAAACTATTCAAATACCCCTTATAAACAGAAGATACTGGTTATAAGGGGTATGTATTCAATTTAATTTTATAAAAATTGGATGAAAACAATGCAAGTTCCCACTTATTTAGAATAAGTGAAAAGATGATGTTTTATTTGTTCAATAAAATAATGATGGTGTATATTATCGTTAGATACTCGACTTGCCATAATAGCCCCCTCCATTGAAGATGCAAGAAAGGAAGCAAGTGATATAACCTCTATATCTTCTTTAAGTTCTTGTTTCTCTATTCCTTCTTTTATGAGAGAAGCCATTAACATTACTGTATCATCATAACCTTTTGCTGCTGCTTTTTGTAATTCTGGAAATACTCCAGTACTTTCAATTGCGCTATTAAGTAATGGACAGCCTCCAGCAATAGGAGGATTATTAGCTGCATCTTGATATACAAGGAAAATTGCAAGGATTTTATCGATTGCTGTCTTTTTATTTTCCATTGCTTTATGAAAATGACTCCACATAATCTCACCACTTTTGTCGTAGGCAGCAAGGACAATTTCTTCTTTACTTTTGAATCTACGATAAATAGATCCTTTAGGTAGTTCAGTAGCTGTCATTATATCCTGGATGGATGTGCGAGTTATCCCATTAGTATTAAATAAATATAAAGATGTTTCAATAATTTTTTCTTTAACCTTATCAACTTTAGTCATGCTTTGTAATCCTCCTAATAAAAACGAGCTTAATATTCCAGGTGATATTTACCATCTATTTTCTTGAATTTTTTTGTAAGTATAAAGAAGTTTGGAGCGAAAATATCTTATCAACCCCTATATTATGTGAACCTCAAACAATACAGTTTGAAAAGAGATTAATCAAATTGTATTATCTATATCATTCAAATGAATTTTCTGTCAAAATTAACATGACCAATTATTTAATTCAGTCATGTTATACAACTAATTTCACCTAACTTCGTAGTAGGTGTAAAAATATATAGTTAAATTTAACGTATAGACATATGATTATTATATATAATTTTGATTAATATGTTTAGCTAAAGTGTTTGAACTATCCCCACTTTCACTTCATTCTATAAAAGGGTAATCATTAATGATTACTGGAATTAAATTGTACCAAAGAAACTGAGATATAAATATATTTGCTTTTTTTCCATTTGGATTTTGTTAATACTTTATAAAAAGGGTTTAAAAAACTAGAAACTTATAGTATCATTAGGTTCCGGACCGAACCGTCCGGTTTATAATCTTATATAAATATATTTAGAAGGAGAACGTTATGCAGAGAGAAAAATCAAAAATTATAGGTAATTTAATTATGGGGGCAATACAGTGAACTTTATAAAAATGAATAAAAAAGAAATCATTATGCTCATAATCTTTACAATGTTTGTACCATTTCAAATTGGCTTGTACATATTATTTGGCATATCACTTTTAGCTAATGTCAATTTAGTTGAATCAGAATTTGTTCTTAGTGCCATCGGTTTTACTGTACCTGCTATTGTAGGAATCATTTTCTTTAGGAAAGAAATTATTGAAAGTTTTACTTATTTTAAAGAGAAGACAATTTTGAAAATAGTAAGTATTCCTATGGTAGTTTTATTTACGGTAATTGTGGAACAGTGTGTTATGCGTTTTCTAGCAACTGGTCAACCAGAGAACCAAGAGCAGCTCCTTGAAACGGGTGCGGAGGTACCTCTTGTATTTACATTGCTTGTATTTGGTATTCTGGGTCCAATACTTGAAGAAATTGTGTTTCGTCACATATTAATAAATCGTTTTTCTTACCATATTGGTACTGCTATTGCATCTATCATTTCGATTATGATTTTTACACTTCTTCATACGAACCAACTTTCGGATATTGCTATTTATTTACCTGGATCGTTGATACTTACTGCGGCTTATCTTATTTCTAAAAGATCCATTGCATATGTTATAGCGATACACATGTTAAACAATTGCCTTGGTTTCATTCTGTAAGAAACTAGACTTGTTTCTGGTGCCAAAAATACTTTTTCTATGGCATAAGAAAGCTAATCAAAAATTATAAGATATTAGGAGAGTGTCAGTCATGATTGTAACAACAACTTCTGGAATTCAAGGTAAAGAGATTATTGAGTATATTGATATTGTAAATGGTGAAGCTATTATGGGTGCAAATATTGTCCGCGATGTATTCGCTTCCGTTCGTGATGTTGTCGGTGGCCGTGTTGGTGCTTATGAAAGTAAGCTAAAAGACGCTCGTGATATTGCAATGGGCGAAATGAAAGAACTTGCAAAAGAAAAAGGTGCGAACGCTATCGTTGGTATTGACGTAGATTACGAAGTTGTTCGTGATGGAATGTTAATGGTTGCTGTCAGTGGTACAGCTGTACGTATATAAGTAAATAAAAAAAACGGTTCCCCTTGGAATTTATACTTTGAGGGGAAATCCTGGTTCTGTTGCAGATTTTAAAGAATAATAAGAGATGTTGGTAAATCATTGTACGTCGAAAAACACAGTTTGAGTGTAAACTGTGTTTTTTTATATAGAGGCCCCATCCCATCACTATCAAGCTAAAATTTTTTAGTGCCTCCAGAACGAAATTTTGTATTAACTTGTAACAAAAAGTTCATTTTTATTTTGTTGATAATTCAGAATATTTCGGTTGATAGGTATGTGGCAGTACCCTGATACGGTACAAATTTTTTATAAACGGTTGTAAGATTCTACGTTTTTGACCATTCTGTACAACGATAACTTTGGTTTATTAATTTCGCCTGTAATCTGGTAGCCTATCCTCTGATACAATTTAATGGCAAGTTGATTCTCTTTCTTTACCGTCAGAGAGCATTTGGCAAAGCCTTGCAGGGAAGCTTGTTCCTCGGCAAACTTAAGTAGTCTGGTACCTATCCCTAGTCCTCGACTTTCGGGCAATAAGGCAATTGTTCCGATGTGAAACTCGTCATCTTCTCCCTCCTTCAAGGTAAACATGGAATAAAGCATTTTGATATTCAAAATGTTATAAATAACAAAACCCAGCTTTCGGAATGAAAGCAGCTGTTTAAAAGTGGACCAGGCAAGACGGTTTAAAACGGGTATGGGATAGCAAGTAATCATCCCTAAAGTTTTCCCGTCCATTTGAGCTTCATAAGCGTATTGATGACTAAAACGGTTGTTCTCCTGCCGCCAGAGCTTACAAAATGTCCCTTCGACTGTGTTCTTCTCCTCAGATCCTGCAAGTGGAAACGCCATGTATTCCAATGCCATTACATTTAACTGGGCGCCGACCATGGATTGATGAACAGCCTTTACAATAGAGATTTGATTCATTTCCCAGTCCTCCTTTTCGCTTTCTGTATTATTGATATTAATTATCATGGATTTGAATCAGTTCACTTACCTCTCAAATCATCCTTAGCTTTAAAACCATAATAAAATGTATTTAAAACAAGCTCTGCAGCAGATTTTTTAGCCACATTTCCTTCATGTACCTGTTCCCAAGTATGGAAAAGCAGAGCATAAAGCGTATTCAAAATCCATTCGCTGCTAACCGTTTGCTGAAAATAACCTCTTTGTTGTAACAGCTCAATAACGCGTCGTAAGGGTTCCCTCAGCTTCTCTTCTGCTTCACCTAATTCTTTGTTGTTAAATACAGATGCATCATGACCTAGAAAATAGATTTTGTCACCTAAAGGGATTAACGCTTCAATGAGTTCCGGGATATAGTTTTCGCTTCTTTCCTCATCCAGTGGAATCTGGTTTACAGTATCACTTACCAGTTGTATAGCCCGATGGCCTAAGAACAGCATCAATTTCTCCCTGCTTTCGACGTAGCGATGGAGTGTAGCAATTCCAATTCCCGCATATTCCGCAATTTCATTCATCGAAGCAGTAGGATTTTCAACAAGCAATATAGTAGCCGAATCAAGAATTGCATTAAATCTCGCTTCCTTCAACGCTGACAAGTCTTTCTTCATCGTCAATCTCTCCCTTTTTCTGTATAAATTCGTCATTTTTGATAGAAAAATATATCATTTGATATTATAATAAACAATCTCAAATAAAGTGTCCAGATGCTGAATGTAGCTTTTCAAAAAGAATTATATTACTGAAACTGATAGTACTTTGAATGTTTCATTTTTAGCATTTCATTATTTAGATAACGATGAAGAAATTAAATTATTTAATGTAATAAATACAAGAACCAAAGGAAATGGTTCGAATCGCTTTCTTAGTAGAGAAATTGATTACCTTATCTAGGTTTTTTAAACTATTTTTCATGACGCATTAATACTTATAGTAATTTTTCTACTTTTATTAAATCCGGTTGCACTTCATTTAATTACTGAATATTTTATAATGAAGCTTCTTTCTGCATAAAGTTATCGGTTTACTTTCAAATTCACTTCCGGGTATTTGGTCATCAGCCTTTTAAGGGTTGAGCCGTCATCCTTCTGTTTTACATACTGGTCAAAAAATGCCAGGCTGAATTCGTTGATAATACGATGAACTTCCTTTGGGTTTTCACCTGGGCTCTGCAACAGAGGGGAGAACAAATGTAAATCAGTGAGGCTTGTATGATCCGTATGAGGTATGACCATTGACATACCACCACCAGCTAACCCACGTCCATATCGCTCCCTCACTTCATAGGGATCTGCTTCATCAGGCTCTTCTGCACTCATGAGTAGAAATGGTTTTCCAATTCCACTTTCAGGAAAGATTTCTCCATACAATGTACCATCCATATTGATAGCTGCTTTGACACGAGAATCTTTTGCAAGTATTTGTGCTGCGGTAGCTCCACCGTAAGAGTGACCAAACATTCCAATTCGCGAAGTATCCATTCTTCCTGTAAAGAAGCCGATCTCATCGTTTTGATTAAGTTTCTCTATCTGATTAAGGACAAAGCTGACATCTTCCTCCCATAATTTTATGTGGCTATCCCCTTCATCAGTTAAATTGATGGGCTGTACGTAAGCAGTTCGACCATCTGGAAAGACGGTAGCTGCAGCATCAAAGGTATGATCGATACTTAGAACAATATATCCTTGACTAGCCAACTCCTCAACTTGAAACGTGTTTTGATTACGAAAACCATTAAAACCATGAGAGAAAAGTAATATGGGATAATGATTCTCTGAATCTGAGAGTTGTAAATCCATAAACGAATGAGATTTTACCAATTCCATGTGGCTGAATGCAAATGCAGGAATGGACAATGTTTTTTCCAATCCCTTGGAAAGCTCATTTATGTTACGAATATAAAGTTCTGGATCCCCTTTACTTTTTTCAGCTGTAGGATACCAAATTTGCACCATCAGTTCGCGCCGATCGGTTGGATTTTTCGAATATGGTTCATTTCTCTGATGATCAATCCAATGATATACCTTCGTACCGATCCTATGTGGGCCGGTTGGTTCTTCAAATGAAAATACTGGCATAAGTAAGGGTAGCGCCACTGCTACAGACAAATAGATACATAGCAACGAGGTCTTAACTATGAATATACCCCAACTTCTACAGCCCTTTTTCCGCCCAGTTAATAAATAGCATAAAATTAAGATAACTGGGGATACATATGCCGGAATCATCTGCCACCTAAAACCTTCTGCCAATAACTGAACTGTAACCATTACAACGGCAATCAAAGTAGCTAATTTAGACCACTTTTTCGTTTCTCTGCCTATTAACAGTATCCAACTCAATAGACTAAAATTCACTACTATCAAAACAACTTCCCAGAAATTCATTGGCCTATCTCCTTTGAATGTATTTTACTTCTAATTAAAGAGGTAGTTTTCAGCCTAAGCAAAAGCAGATGAACCCCCTATATAGTTGCACCAATTATGCTTAGTAACCGTTTCATCCACTCTACTCCTTTCTTCAAATTAAAAACTTAAAATGCCCAGCTACCTTTACGGAAAATTGGTTCTACAGTTCCATCTGGTAGAATACCGTCGATGTCCATCTCACTGCTGCCAATCATAAAATCCTCATGTGTTACTGAAATATTTGCACCTAACGTTTCAAGCTGATCGTTTTCTAAATCTCTTCCATCCTCTAAGCAAGTTGGATAAGCTTTACCAATCGCTAAATGGTTCGATGCATTTTCATCAAACAATGTATTAAAATATAAAATTCCCGATGCTGAAATTGGTGATTCATTTGGTACAAGTGCTATCTCACCTAAATAGCACGAGCCTTCATCCACATTAATAAGCTCCTGTAATAAATCATGTCCTACCTGTGCTTCAGCTTTAACAATTTTTCCTTCTTCAAATGTCAGTTTAAAGCCGTCGATAATATTCCCTTGATAAACTAATGGTTTTGTATTGCTTACATAGCCATTTACACCTTGTTTCATCGGTAACGTATAAACCTCTTCGGTCGGCATATTAGCCATAAAGATAGTATCATCAGGAGTTTTACCACCTCCAGTAATCCATTTATGCTGTGGTGCTAATGCAATTGTTAAATCAGTACCTGGCGCTGTATAGTGAAGCTTTATATATTTTTTATTGTTCAGTAGGACCGCACGAGATTCTAAATTTTTTACATGTTCACGCCATTTTTCAATAGCACTGCCTTCACCAATACGAACAGCTTTAAAAATAGCCTCCCATAATGCTGGTACTTGATCCTCAGCTGCTAAATCCGGGAACACCTTCGATGCCCACTTTGGTGAAGGAACTGCTACCATAGACCAAGCTACTGAATCCTTCATTACGGCGTTGCGATTGTTGCTCAGAGCAGCTCCTGCTACCTTTTGATAGGTAGCTAGACGATTAGATGAAATACCTGTAAATTTATCAGGATCTGTAGCATCTATCATTAATAATGCTCCTTTACATTCGATCAGCTCATCATTCATTTTGACTATCCACTCTGGGAAGCGATTAAATTCTTCATCTGAGGCATAATCAAAGTAAGCACGTTCCATTTCTTCATCCGAGAAATTAACATGAACACGCCCTGCCCCAGCCTTATAAGCCTCTTTCACAACTATACGGGCGAAATCCAATGCATCCACTGATGTATTGACTAATAAGTATTGCCCTGGTTGAATATTCACACCGATTTTCACCGTAAGTTCTGCATATGCTTGTAATTTTTCTTCAAAAGTCATATTATTTACCTCACTTTTATCAAATTGGTTTTGAATTCCCATCACTAACTTGCTTTCATACCATACTTTCTGAACAGGTTTTCTCAGAATTTTTCTTGCCTATTTTTTATGTTTTTCATCAAGACATGATAACAACTAATGGCTATTTTCTACTACTCATATATTTAATTTCTAAACTTTGATTCAATTAATATTGGTTTGTTTTTAAAAAAAATCTAATCAAAGGGCATCAAACACTACATAAAGTTATAGAGTTCTTTATTGTGAAAGCTCACTCATTTCTTCCCAATCTTTTCAATGTGGTTGCACCTAAAGGCTTACCATCAATGGGGCGTTTAACATTCTCAATCACTCCTTTATCTTTACAAAAGCATTTTTGATAGATAAATATATCATTTGACATAAGATTAAATCATTTTAAACGAATTATCAAGCCGTAAAATTTAATTTTTAAAAAATTCGGTAAAAAACCTATGTGAAAATGGATTCTATCAAAGGGAGCGATAACAAAAAGATTTTTTATACACACATGGATAAAACACATGAAAACTTATATATAAAATTACAAGTTCAACTCTCACAAAAAAACGGAATAAAAATAAACAGCGGAACTAGCCCACTGTTTACTTTGCCACACCTTCATGTAATTTTTCTGTATAATCCTTTACATCTTTCCAGCTATCTTTCGCTGTATGTAAATCTTCTTTTATAAACGTAAACTCTTCCGGACTAATTCCTTTTACGTTTTGTAGTAAATTATTATATTTTGCACCTACTGTATACCATTGGTTTGATATGTTTTGTAGTGCTGTAATTGCTGCATCAATTGTTTCCGTCATGTTTGTTGTTTTATTTTTTACATCAGTCAAAATTACGATTTCTGCTTGTGCTCCTGAAATTCTATCTTTTAAATTAGCTATCTCTCTTTCTGCATTTGCGATATCTTTTTTTGCAACCGCAATCATCGGCCCGCCAGCAAGACATGTTATTAGCGCTACGCAAAGTACGCCACCAGCAATGACCATATCATTACTCTTTTTAATCGAATCGTTATATGTATTTATTTGTTGCTCTAGAGCTGGAATACCAGCATTCGTACTTGCCAATATCGCTGTTAACTGATTTGTATCCTCTTTGAAACTATTTGTATCTTTCGCCATTCTATCGCGAAAAGCTTTCAAATTTCCTAATAATCCATCTACCTCATTTTGATTCTTTACAATATCCGCATACAACTTTTCTAAATCCGCTTTTAATTTTCCGCTATCCTTTTGGTCAATCGCTATTAACATGTCGTTATAATACGATTGAAAAGTATTATTGTAATTTATAATATTTTGATCCGTTTTCATAATTTGAGGCTTCATATTATTTAACCAATATGCTGCATTAATTTTTGCATCTCTTTGATGCTGAATCATATTCCCTTTAAATTCACTATTAATCGAACTTATTTTACTTAAATCCGTCTCTTGTTGATTTTGAATTAATTTTGCATATGAATCCATTGCAAATATACTCGATGTCGTTTGTGCCATTACATCTTGGAATCCAGCTGGTCCAAGAGAATAGTTTTTCACATTTTCTTGTAGTACCTTTACATTTTGTTCTGCTGCAAAAGGATGTAAAGGAGATACGTTACTCGTTGCCACCCCAGCAATCATTACCGCTAAAAGACATTTTTTATAAAATCTTTTCTGCATACTTTTCACCTATTTTCTTTATAAGAGTATAAAAAGCTCCTGCTCACAACTGAACAGGAGCTTCAAATCATTCATCAACACTTAACGCTCTAACGATTCGTATTCAATTATGCTTTTTTCGTATCTACTACTTTAATATCTTCAGCATAAATCTTTTCTGCATAGTCTTTAATATTTTTCCAGCTATCTTTCGCAATGTTTAAATCTTCTTTAATGAAAACAAGGTCGTTTGGACTAATTGAATCCACATTTTGAAGTAAAGAATTATATTTTGATCCCATTGTGTACCATTGGTTTGAAATATTTTGTAACGCTGTAATTGCAGTATCAATTGTATTTGTTAAATACTCTGTTTGTGTTTTAATGTTCGTTAATCCAGCTACTTCTAATTGCGCAGTTGTAACTTGTCCTGTTATCTTTTGAATTTCTGCTTGTGCATTATCAAGCTCTTTCTTCGCTAATACGATTCCAGCTGTACCACCGCCTACAGCTGCTGCACCACCTGCAATTAATGCTACTCCTAGCGGTGTTCCTGCGCCCGTAGCAATAACTACTGCACCACCGATAATTGCAATTGGTCCTAGAGCTGTCGCAACAGATGAACCGATAATAATTGCATTATATTTACTAATTGCTTCATTGTACGTTGTAATTTGATTTTGTAATAGCGGAATTCCTGCATCTTGACTAGCTAATATAGATGTAATTTGATTTGCATCACCCTTGAAGTTTTGCGTATCCGAAGTCATTTTATTTCGGAATTTCTTCAAGTCTTCTACTAACTGATCCACTTGTGCTTTATTTTCATTAATACTACTTGATAATCTAGTTAAGCCTTTCGTAAGAGTCGCTTTATCCTTTGCATCAACTGCAGCAACTAAAGTATCATAATAGTTTTGGAATTTCGTATTGTAGTTAATGATATTTTGATTCGTTGAAATAAGCTGTGGTTTTAATACATCTAACCATTGCTTCGCATTTCCTCTAGCTGTATCTTGGTGCTGAATTACTTTCCCTTTTAAAGCCGCATCAACAGACGATACATTTCCAAAGTTAACATTACCTTGTTTAATAATTGTTAAAGCGTACAGATCCATTACTAAAGCATTTGAACCTGTTCTTTCCATTGCATCTTTTAGGCCTTCTGGTCCTAATGAATATTCTTCATAGTCATTATAAGCTTTTGCTACCGCATGAACTGGAGCTTGTTTCACTGTACTTTCAGCTGCATACGTATGAGCCGGCATAATATTTCCTGCTGCAAATACTGCCATAAGTGCTGATAGAGCCATTACTTTATAAGGTTTTTTTGTCATTTTTCTTCTCTCCCTATATCGCTAATTATTTTTCTGTTTAATGTACTTCAACGTTTGTAACGTAATCTTCAAATTGATTTGTTTGCTTATTCATTTCATCACTTACTTTTTTAATTTGATTGAAATGTTTTTGAAGTAAACTACTGTCTGTATACGTGCCTTCTTCGACATTTGTTTGAATTTGAATCATATTATTATTTAAAACTTTCCAATCCGTTAATAACGTTTCTAAAGTTGTAATTTGACGATCAATTAATTCTGTAAAGCTATTTACTTGATCTTCAACGAATGTAATTTGAGTCGCCTCTGCTTCAGTTTGTGATAACTTTTGAATAAGTGGCAATAACTCCTTTTGCTTTTGTTGAATGCGAAGAGCTGCTTCCCTCGTTTGACTATCTGCAGCATTTACAATTTCATTACTTAAAGTACCGATAGAAACAAAATCGATTGTTTTCGTTTGTGCAGTTTGATTTGTGATTGTAAATACTTGTTTACCAATATTAATAGAACCTTTAATGATTTCTTGAGGTCTATTCAAAATAGTAGTTAATTCAGCTTGAATTTCACCTTGAATTCTTTTAATATCTTCTCTTAATTTCACAATATCTCCACTTGATCCTTGCAGTGTTTTTATTGCTTCATCGGCTTTAATTGATAAGTTGTTACTATCTTTGTCTAATACTGTTTTAAATCGATTTAACTCTAATAAATCTTGCTCCATACTCTCTTGGATGCTTTGTACTTGCAATTGTAATTTTCCATATGCACTCATAAAATCTGCTTTTGCTTGCTGATCTTCATTTACGTTTCCTGCTAATTCATAGAGCTTACTATAATAGCTATTAAATCTAGTGCTGTATCTCATCATCTCTTGATTTAAGTCAATTAGCTTCGGATTATATTCATCAATCCATTCTCGTACATTCGCCTTTGCAAACTTTTGATGATTCGTTAAGCTACTCATCGCATTTACCTTAATATCTGGCTGTTGTAAAATAATTAATCCGTATGCTTGAATAAGCGGTGATTGTGATCCTAACATTCTAATTGAATTGGATAATGTATTTGGAGCAATTACATTTTGTGCATATACTGTTTTCACTTCCGTTTGCCCCTCCTTAGCGTAAGCGCTTACAGGAATGAAGCAACTCGTAGATACTGCTGTAACCAATAACCCTGTAATTAAAGTCTTTTTCACTTTAACTCCTCCTATGTATTAGCAACTATTACTATCGCATTTTATTATTCTATTTTCTTACCTATAATTTGAGATGGTTAAAATAGAGAACGTTCTCACCGCGATCCATGTACGAACCACCTCTCTCGTATTGCTACAGTACTTACTTATCATCACAAAACATTTTATTATTTTTCATATGTGTTTAGTATGAATAATATTGTATAAATTTTCTATTTCATCGAAATCCCCACATTCACACAGTGAATATATTACATAAAAATATTATTCATTTTAAACTAAACAACATACGTAAATATGAAATTTCGTTTTGTTTTCATATATGTTTTGTACTGTAAGGTCATTTAAACACAGCTGTTTATATAACGTAAAGAAGTATTTTCATTCCCTTTATTTTCAAGCTTTCGTGTCCTTATTTCAAAATATAATCCGATTCACTTTATAGATTGAAATATCTACATATCACAACAGAAAACACTACTTGAAAATAACTGATAAAATTATATAAATATAATTTTCGAGCCCATATGCAATTATGCATAGCATATACACAAAAAGGATAGCTTCATTTTCACGAAGCTATCCTAAAAAAATCTTCTTATTTTTTCAAATGATATGGAACTGTCGTAATAACAACATTTCTTTTATAAAGTAAATACGCACGTATGAGTAAACTGGATTGATTATGAAGAATGTTATGCCAACCTTTTTTTGGAATGAACTGTGGTATAACGACCGTAACGCGGTAATTCGATTCACTTGCCTTATATTGCACTGTATCGATGAACTTCGTTAGCGGCTGGATAATACTTCTATAATGAGAATGTAATGTAACAAGCCTAACTTCAGGTTGCCACTTTTTCCATTTCTCTTCAAATTTCTTTTCCTCTTCCCTGTCAAAAGCAACATATACAGCAATAACTTGATCTGCCGAAAGAGCCTTAGCATAGTTCAATGAATTTTCTACTACGTGAGTCATACCAGCTACCGGAACGACGATTACATTTCCCTTAATCGGAACAAGTGGTTCACAAGTTTTTAAACTTAACTGATCACCTACCGCATCATAGTGCTTCTTAATTCTGTGGAATAAGAATATGATTGCAGGTAAGAAAATAAGTATCGACCAAACTTGTGCAAATTTAGTTAAAAAGAACATGCTCATTACGATAAAACTAATAACTGCACCAATTAAATTAACCGTTAATCTTAAAGCCCATCCTTCAGGTTTTTCCCGAAGCCATTTTAATACCATCCCTGTTTGAGAAAGTGTAAATGGAATAAATACACCTACTGCATATAGTGGAATTAAATGTTCTGTTTGTCCTTGGAAAGCTACAATTAAAATAATCGAAGCAACTCCAAGTATAATAATACCGTTTGAGTAACCTAAACGGTCTCCTCTAATCGTAAACATTCTCGGTATGAATTTATCTTTTGCAAGGTTAACCGCTAATAAAGGAAATGCAGAATAGCCTGTATTAGCAGCGAGAATTAATATTAAAGCTGTTGTACCTTGTATGAAATAGTACATGAAATTACGTCCAAATGTTTGTTCAGCAATTTGAGAAACAACTGTTACTTCTTTACTCGGAGTCACTCCGTAATAATAAGCTAAAAATACAATTCCTGAAAATAACACAGCAAGTAATGCACCCATTGCAAGCAATGTTTTTGCAGCATTGTTTGGCGCAGGATCTTTAAAGTTCGGAATTGCATTTGAAATTGCTTCAACACCTGTTAAAGCAGAACTACCTGATGCAAATGCTCTTAGTAATAAAAATAAACTAATTCCTGCAACTGGTGTTCCAATCGGCGCATGTAAAGTAGGTGAAACATGACCAGTTAAAATATTATATATGCCCACACCAATTAATATAAATAGTGCTAAAACGAATAAATAAACAGGATATGCTAGCACGGAAGCTGATTCCGTTACTCCTCTTAAATTTAATATCGTAATTAATATAACAAATATAACCGCAATAATTACGTTATGTGCATGTAAGCTAGGAAACGCAGAAGTAATTGCATCTGTACCCGCGGACACACTTACCGCAACAGTTAAAATATAGTCAACTAATAAAGATCCTCCAGCAATTAAGCCTGGATTCATCCCTAAATTTTCTTTTGATACAACATACGCTCCCCCGCCATGCGGATAAGCAAAAATAATTTGACGATAAGATAAAATAAGGGCTGTCAATAATACTAATACCCCAACAGCGATCGGAATGGAATACCAATAGGCGATCGCTCCAACACCTGCTAAAGCAATTAAAATTTGCTCTGGACCGTAAGCAACTGATGACAATGCGTCAGAAGATAAAATAGCTAAAGCTTTCGTTTTATTAAGCTTTTGTTCTCCAAGCTCCGTTGATTTTAACGGTCTTCCAATTAAAAATCTTTTAATAGATGAAACCAATGCTGTCCACTCTCCAATAATTTTGTACGAACTTTTCTGCTTGTTACAGCCAGTAAACTATTTCTTCAGAAAACAAAAAATGTCTACAAGCCATAGCGAAATAGACTTGTAGACATTATTTTTTTTGTCGCACAAGCTCCACCTTCCTTCTCAATATAACGCTTACGAGGTTAGCTGTCGGATTCGGGCCTATGAGTAGCCCTACCTTTTTCAAGGATTCACCCCATCGGATTATGTACTAATCCGTAAAAACGGGTCCCCCGTACCATGCGGTTTCAGCGATTTAGAAAATTGAAACTGTGGATTATAATACTCCTTTATTTTCAAAAAGTAAACAAAAATTTTTAATAAGAAAAAAATTAAAATGATTGCGCATAATCCGCTGAGAAATATACATAATGAATACTAAAAAATCCACAAAGGAGACCCATATGTCTAAAGAAAAGAAGCCTATTTTTTCCGATTCATATTTAGATGCAGTAGCAAATGAAATTAATCAGTTATATGGTAAACGTGAACAGGAAATAAATTTGACAGATAGAACGAAAAGAAATAAATGATTTGTCATACAAAAAAATAAAAAAGATAGCAATACACTTATATATTGCTATCTTTTTTATTTTTTCATACATCTAATTCTATTACAGATTTGTTAAAGGTCATCTCTTCATACACCTTTAAATTTTGATATATAGTTCCTAATAATGGTGCCGCTATAGAAAATTTCTCTGCTACATCCAGTAAATATCCTTGCAAGTGCTTCCCTTCAATAAATGAACCCTTTTCCATATCACGCTGCATCGATGACTTCATATCATACGAAATTTTATCAATCGTTTTCATATGTTCCTGGGCAATATTTTCCTTTACTGGAGCTCCTAATACTCTCATGATTTGTACAGATTCCTCAAACACATTACGGATAAAATCACGGCCGCCTTCACTTTCACGGATTGGTCCAATTGGTGCACGCATTAACGTTGTCACACCTGACATTACAGTAATAAATAAATATTTATGCCACATATCTTGCGTAATATTTTCACTTAAAACAAAACTAGACTTCGTACCTGCAAATGCTTTAGAAATATGCTTTACTCTCTCTGAATTTTGAGACTTAATTTCTCCAAACACAAGTCTGTTGGCAGCACTAGTTTGTACAATTTCTCCTTGATCGTTTAACGTCGTCTCGATAAAGCATAAACCGCCAATTACTTTTTCTTCGCCGAATTCTTTTTGTAGTAGTGATAAATGAGCGATACCATTTAACAATGGAATGATTACAGTATTTTCGCCAACAAACGGCTTCAAATCTTGAATAGCCTCGTTTAAGTGATACGCTTTTGTTGAAAATAAAATGACATCAAATGGAGAAGTTCTCTCTTCTTTCGTTATTAATTTCGGTTGGAAGGAAAAATCCCCGTTAACACTTCGGATTACAAGTCCTCTTTCCTCTAATTGTTTTTTCCGTTTACTACGAACAAGAAATGTAACATCTTCTCCCTTTTCGACTAATCTGCCACCAAAAAACCCTCCGACTCCACCAGCGCCTAATACTAAAATCCGCATACAGCATCCCCCTTTTCAAAATACAATTTTACAACTTTTAGTATACATAACATTATACATGTCCTCTGCTAAATAAGCTGAATTTTCACTCTCAATTGAGTATAAAACAGTGGTTATTTTCAAATAAATTTGGGCATGTTGTTTCTATAGCATATATGGAAAGGAAACAATGTAGATGGAGGCAATACAAACAATTGAGGAAAAAGGTGTAGCAACAGCTATATTCCAATTTATATTCCCGTTTTCGTTTAAAACTGGATATGAACAAAATATGTTCCCTTTCTTACAAAAAAACGATTTTCGTCCTTTTCGGCTCGATCATCTCGATGATGAAAATACATATTATGGGGAGTTTAAAGTTTCACATCAAAATATGGAAGCATACTATCTCTCATTTACAAATAAAATTCTCTTTCCTCACTCAGAGCATCAAAAGGGCTTGCAACGTTATTCAAAAGATCTTAACTTAACTGGACATTTAACAACAAACCTTATTTCAATTCCATTCAAGATACACTCTATTGATGTAACACTTTGTCCTTATGAACTTGGCTTCTTAACAATTCGAACAGAAGTAAACACTGCTCCAAACATGACTTTATCTGAAGCAATCGAATTCGCAGATCGCTTCCGTGTACTTGAAACTAAAACTGATACAAATGAGTCTATTTGTATTGAATGTAACGGAAAAAAGTATTCCCAAGTTGAAAAATTCATTTTTGGTTATTTATTTCATGGCGTAACTGATTTCTTTGAAAAGAAGAGATTAAGAAGTTCATACTTTCAAACCTTCCCTTTCTTTGAAGACCAGAGAATGTACGTCCAAACTTTATTGTCACTAAAAGAAGGTATGGAACTTAATGAAGTGGATGTTTATCGTACTTCCAGTCTTTCCGGATTAACAAGTGATGGTAAGCCATATGTGAGTGCAAGTAACCTTCCTTACATTCATAACTATTTAAAAAAACACGCTTACCAGAGATGGGCTCCAAATCGTTATTTCATTATGGAAGAACATATTTTTACATGTGTAACAAATGAAGGAGAACGCGAAATCGATAAACTTGCTAGTCAAATGTACGGAGAATTTTATTACGCTTTATTATTAAACCTATTCCATAAAATTGTTTTATTAAAAATGGCAAACGCCTATGCTGAGCTAAATATTGAACAAGATACTAATGAAATAGAGAAATTAATTTATTCGATTAATTCGTTCACTGCTAATTATTTTTCTTTAGAATTAGTATCTCAATCACAAAGTGAAGATATTTTCTTCCGCTTAAGAAAACTTTTTAATATTGAGGTTTTATACTCGAACGCGAAACAAAATCTTGATAGTTTGTTTAAATATCAAGAAAATGTCGCCTCAAAAAAAGATAGTCTCTTATTATTAATTTTAACGCTCTACTCTGTAGTAGGCCAAATGTTAGGGTTTACTATGATCGATCTTCTAAGAAACACCGATTCAAACAAAATATCGTCACCTCTTGAATTTTTCGCTCTATTAATTGCGATTAGCGGCATTGTCATTTCACTTATTTTAGGGGCTCAAGGGTTATACCAATGGGCTGTGCAGCACAAAAGAAGAAAAGCATGGGTAAAACAAACTGTACTGTCTGCTGTAAAAGAAAAAGAGGATAAAAATTAAAGAAGGTTATTTCCAAATATGTGGTATGCTGCAGTAAATGAAATTTTTATCAGCGATTTTTCAAATATATCGAATTACCGACAAATGACAGAACCGTATAACAAAAAAGGTACTCCAAAATAAAGCTTGGAGTACCTTTTTATTATACGAATTCAGCTTACTTCCCTGCTTCGATTTTCTCTAATGCAGCAGCTACTTGCTCTTCCGTTAATTCATGTTGTATTACGTAGCGGTTACGTGGACTTACACGACATTTATGAGAACATGCACGTAAATATTTCGCTTCGTTTTCTTCAGAACATAAAATTTTCTTATTACATTCTGGATTTGAACAGTTTACATAGCGCTCACATGGTTCACCTGTAAAGTGGTCTTTACCAACGATAACATGTTCTTTTTGATTTACTGGTACAGCGATACGCTCATCAAACACGTAACATTGTCCATCCCAAAGCTCACCTTGTACTTCTGGGTCTTTTCCGTACGTTACAATTCCGCCGTGAAGCTGACTTACATCTTCATAACCTTCACGAACTAACCAACCTGAGAATTTCTCACAACGAATTCCGCCTGTACAATAAGTTAAAATCTTTTTACCTTCAAGTGTTTCTTTGTTTTCTCTAATCCAATCTGGTAATTCACGGAATGATTCAATATCAGGTTTAATCGCACCTTTGAAGTGTCCTAAATCAAATTCATAATCATTTCGTGCATCAATGATAACTGTATCTTCTTGTTTCATTGCCTCATAAAAATCTTTTGGCTCTAAATACTTCCCAGTTATTTCGTGTGGGTTAATGTCATCTTCTAGACGAAGTGTAACTAATTCTGGACGAGGACGTACGTGCATTTTCTTGAATGCATGCCCTTCTTCTTCATCTATTTTAAATACGATACCATCAAAACGTGGATCATTGTTCATTGCTTCCATGTATTTTTCTGTTTGCTCTACAGTTCCAGAACAAGTTCCGTTAATACCTTCTTTTGCTACAAGAATTCTTCCTTTTAATTCAAGTGAATTACAAAATTCTAAATGCTCTGCCGCGAATTCTTCTGGATTTTCAATTGTTGTGTACATGTAATATAGTAATACTCTGTATGGTTTTGTAGTTGCCAATGTATTTCTACCACCTATCTAATTTTTAAAATCATGTATAAGTTAACGTTCATATCAAAACATATATAATAAGAAAATGAATCCCATTTTCTTTTCTTTATACTATTTTCTATCAGTTAACAAAAATAAAAAAACAAGATTACACATCAAAACACTATGGTTATGTTGTAATCCCAATATATTATATATCATACAAATGCAATTCCATCAATTAATATGCTGTATTATCGGCTTTATGTTCACATAAATTTCAAAAACAGCCCTTTAATTCACTATGTTTCCCCATGTCATCACACCATAAACTCCCAATTCATTTTACATTATCACACCATCCATTGCATAAAGGCATATAATTTGCATTAAGGAAACTTTCGTGTTCAAATGAAATTATCACATAACATATTTAAATGTATTGAAATAATGAGTAAGAATAAATACAATAATTTCATCAAGTTAACATTTTAAAGGGGAAAACTACTATGAATAAAGATATAACAAAAGATGAACATCTCCCTTCTGAAAGTACAACTGTACAATCAGCTCACTTAGCTTTAAGTGGAGAAACAAAAGGCTGGAAAAGACTGTTACCATTTTTAGGGCCCGCTTTTATCGCGTCCGTTGCTTATATTGATCCTGGCAACTTTGCTACAAATATCGCAGCTGGTTCACAATATGGATATTTACTATTATGGGTTATATTCGCTTCTAACTTAATGGCTGTATTAATCCAAACTTTATCGGCTAAATTAGGAATTGCTACAGGAAACAATTTACCCGAAATAGCTCGTGAAAACTTTCCAAAGCCTGTGTCTATCGGCTTATGGATACAAGGTGAACTCGTTATTATGGCTACAGATTTAGCTGAATTTATCGGGGCAGCACTCGGATTGTATTTATTATTTGGAATACCTATGTTACCAGCTGCTTTAATTACAGCAGTCGGATCATTTATTATTCTTGAGTTTCAACGCAGAGGATTTCGCTCACTAGAAGCTATTATTACAGGGATGATCTTTATTGTAGTAATAGCATTTGGGATCCAAGTTTTTTATGCAAAACCAGAATTAAGTCCCCTTCTTTCAGGACTATTTATTCCGAAATTCCAAGGTGTAGACAGTATATTACTTGCAGCAGGGATTTTAGGTGCGACAGTTATGCCGCATGCAATATACTTGCATTCTGCATTAACACAACGCCGCGTGGTTGGAACAACTGACGAACAAAAGAAAAAGATTTTTCGTTTCGAATTTATCGATATTATTATTGCAATGGTTATCGCTGGAGCAATTAATGCAAGTATGTTAATTGTAGCAGCTGCACTATTCTTTAAAAACGGTATGCACGTTGAAGATTTAGATGTTGCTTACACTCAATTTACCAACTTAGTAGGTCCTGTATCGGCTGCATTATTTGGGATTGGACTTTTATCAGCAGGTTTATCAAGCTCTTCTGTCGGTACAATGTCAGGTGATATTATTATGCAAGGATTCATTCGCATGCATATTCCGTTATATTTACGTCGATTTATTACAATGATTCCACCACTAGTTATTATCGCTTTAGGTGTAAATCCAACTTACGCTCTCGTTATGAGTCAAGTTGTCTTATCATTTGGTATTGCATTTGCACTAGTGCCACTTATTATGTTTACAAGTAATAAAAAGATTATGGGTGCACTCGTTAACCACCGTATAACAACATTTATCGCATGGATAATTGCAGCACTCGTTATCATTTTAAATATTTTCTTACTGTATCAAACGTTTGTAGGGTAATGAAAAAAGGGTATTCCAATTTTAATTTGGAATACCCTTTTTGGATGAAATGATTTTCTTCTACTTACCACTTATGTATGTCCCTCTTTCCGGCATCATGACACCATTTTCAGTTCGAAAGTAAAGTGGCAATCCTTCCGCAAAAAACATATTTACTTTGGACGGATCCTGCCTTTGATGATGAATATGTAAATGCGGCTCACTTGAACTTCCGGAGTTACCGACTTGAGCAAGAACCTCTCCTTCATTTACATGTTGGTCTTCCCTCACTTTAATTGAGCCTTTCTTTAAATGGGCAAGAATCAAAAATGTCCCTGATTCATCTAGTCGTAAATAAATATGATTCCCCGCCATCGACTGAAAATCATCCTCTCCTGGAACTACATCTTTTTCATCATTATTAATAGATACAACTGTTCCAGAAGCTGGTGCCATTACTTCTGCTCCATATATTCCATAATCCTCTAACATACTACTTTTCACTTCAGCAGGCGGCATAAGGATATCATATGCCCACCTTTCATTTGGTTTTATAACGTGATAGTTCGTTTCTAACCGATCACCGCCCCAACCTATCAATGCTCGTTCATTCAAAGGAACACGAACTACTGCTTTAGGACTCATCGATTGTATATCTGCTGGATAAGCAATTCTACCTATATTAGCAAACCAACCGACAGGCCAAGCTCCAATGATAGAAAACAGAATAATTAAAAGTAGCGTTCTATCTATCCGCTTTCTAAAAATGCCGTTCAAAAAAAACATTATTACTGATCCTATTAAGAGAAAAACTGAAATTACACTAAAAGCCTGTATACACCACCAAACAAAGACTGATGTAACACCATTAGCTACATAAATTAAACTCCAACTTATAATTAAAAAAGGAACTATAATTACTAATAAAAATTTCTTCCACATGTCGTATCCCTACTCTCATATCCTTTTTCTCAATGATACAAAGTAAAAATTACGACATATGAAAGAAATACTTACGACTTTCTTACTTTTTTATACTGCGGTAATTTTACAGTAAAAACTGTTTCTTTATCGTTACTACGTACAGTTATATCCCCTTGATGGAGCTGTGCTATACTTTTCGAAATTGCAAGTCCTATTCCTTTCCCACCCGTATGAGAGCTACGTGATTTTTCACTACGATAAAATTTCTCAAAAACGTAAGGAAGGTCCTCTTTCGGAATGCATTGTCCAAAATTTTTAATTTCTACTTCAACATTCATTGTTTTATTGGAAATTCCAATTGCAATTTCCTTTCCATCTTTTCCATACATAATACTATTACCTATTACATTTTCAAATAGTCTCACTATAAGTGCCACATCAACTTCTACATGTAGCACTTCATCACTTTTAATATAAAAGCTCATATTGGCATCATCTAATTGTGGTACAAAGTCAATCATGATTTGTTCAATTAATGCTTTCATATCTATTTCATCTTTATGTAATTCAATCTCTCTATAATTTATTTGACAGTATTCTAATAAATCATCTACTTGATTTTTTAATTCATAACTTTTTCGCTTTAATATACTTACATACTCTTCACATTCTTCTCCATTTGAATGAAGTTTATTTCCTAACAGGTCCGCATAACCTATTAAAGATGTTACTGGCGTTCGTAAGTCATGAGAAATATTACTAATCATTTCATTTTTCATTTCCTGTGATTTTTTTTCATTCTCAATAGACTCTTTTAAACTTTTCGCCATTCTATTAACATTTGCCGCTAGTTCACCAATCTCATCGCTTTTCGAAATAGGTATATGTATTTCAAAATTACCATCACTTATTTTCTTCACGTTCTTATTAATTTGAGATAATCTTTTCATCATCGTTTTTGTCATGAATGCAAAGTATGTTGTAGTAAAAATCAAAAAAACTATAAAATATAAAAATGAATATTTTTCCTCTAACGCAGTAACATGACTATATATATTTCCAATTACAATTTGAAACGCTATTATACTTACAGTTGCTAACAAAATGCTACATATGAATGCAATAAAAAACTTAGCTCTAATGCCTTGTAATGATTTAATCTTCAATTTTATATCCGACTCCCCAAACATTTTGAATAAACTTCGGCTCTTTTGGATTCTCTTCAATTTTATTTCTTAATCTTGCAATATGAACCATTACTGTATTATTACTTTCATAGGCTCTTTCTTTCCAAACGCTCTCATATATTTCTTCAATAGTGAACACACGATTCTTTGCAGCGGCCATTAAGTACAAAATATCATATTCAGTTTTCGTAAGATTCATTGTTTCTCCATATAACATTACTGTTCTCGACACTTCATCTATTTCTAAACCTCTAATATTTATTTTCTTTTCCATTACTTGAACAGCATTTTGGTTGAAATATGTATACCTTCTTAATTGAGCTTTCACTCTTGCGATAAATTCAATTGTACTGAACGGCTTCACAATATAATCATCTGCCCCAGTACTAAATCCAATTACCTTATCTACATCCGATGATTTCGCGCTTAAAAACATAATTGGTAAACTATGTTTCTCTCTAACCCTTCTACAAAGTTCTATACCATCCATTTGAGGCATCATAATATCCAAAATAGCAAGTTGAATACTGTTATTATTTATTATTTCTAAAGCCTCTTCTCCGTTATGAGCACTAAAAACTTTAAAACCTTCTTGCATTAGATTCACTTTTATAAATTGAACAATATCTTGATCATCATCTACAATTAAAATTGAATTTTTCTCCATATACAAACCTCTTTTTGAAATATATTCCACAATCAATTTTATCATAAATTAAAACCTTACTCCCCTCTTGAATAATCTTTATTTTCAGACTAGATTATATAATAACAACACATTCTAGTTTCAAAAGAAATGGAGTGAAAGCATGTTTCCTATATTGAAAACAGACCGACTCATTTTAAGAGAACTTACCGAAGAAGATGCACCGCGTATACTACAATGCTTTTCTAATACTAATGTACTGCGCTATTATGGCCAAAAACCGTTACAAGATGTTGATCAAGTGAAACAAATCATTCATAACTTTAAGCTCAGTTACAATGCAAGAAACGGTATAAAATGGGGAATCGAATTAAAAGACAAGAAAGAACTCATCGGTACCATTGGTTTTCACGATTGGTCTTCTGAGCATAAACGAGCCAATATAAGTTATGCCTTTTTACCTGAACACTGGGGAAAAGGATATGCGACTGAAGCTGTTTCTGAGGTTATATCATACGGTTTCCATACGATTCATTTAAAGCGGATCGGGGCAATTGTATTTCTTGAAAATGAAGCTTCCAATAAAGTACTATTAAAATTAGGCTTTGAAAAAGAAGGCGTTCTAAAAAATTATATGTATCAAGATGATATCCCATATGATACGAATTTTTACGCTTTATTAAAATCGGTTTAATAGAATTCATGTGTAAAAAACCTTACTTTTAAAAAGTAAGGTTTTTTGTATTTATTCATTAGCAATATAAGCATTCTTATAAGTATAAACACCACCAAATTGATGTTTTTCAATCCCTTTTACATACTCCTTTTGTACATACGCTGAGCCAATATGATAAAGCGGCGCCACCGCAGCATCTTCTAATAATACCTGCTCGGCTTCTCGCAACGCTTCCCATCGTTTTTCCCTATCTAGTACAAAATCCGTTTTCGCTTTCTTTATTAATTCATCGTAACGAACATTAGAATAATTCATTTTATTATTCGGATTCCCTGTCGTAAATAACTCTAAATAACTAATTGGGTCTTTATAGTCAGGTCCCCAATTTGCCATAGTTATATCGTAATCACCTGTTTGTTCTAACTGTAATTTTTGCTTAAATGGCTGTTGTTTAATTTGTATCGTTAATCCATGCAAATACTTTTCTAAGTCACCTTTTATATATTCTGCCATACGTTTTGCGTTATCTTGTTCAAATGTTAGAAACTCAAGGTTTACTTCGCCTACTCCAAGTTCTTTTTTCGCTTCTTCCCAAATCTTTTTCGCCTTTTGTAAGTCATATAGAGAAAGATCTCCGTTTTCTTTTCTAAAATCTTTGCCAGTCTCTTCATTTACATGACCAACTGGTACAAGTCCACTTGCAGGTTTTGCTCCGTTATTAATAAAGTGAGCAACGAAATCATCTTTATTTAACGCTAATGAAATAGATTGACGCACCTTTTTATTTGCTAACGCGGTATTTTTTTCATTAAAACGAAGCATAGCAATTCCAGGATCACTCGACATATGTAATTCCTTATTCCCCTTATACTTGTCTACAACTTGCGAATTAATAGGTACCCGGTCCAAATCTCCGGCTTCATATAAATTTACAGCTGTCATTGTATCCTTCACGATATGAAAGTTTATTTCGTCTAGTTTCACTTTCTTTTGATCCCAATATGTAGCATTTTTCTTTAATTGAAACTCTTGTTCATGCTTCCATTTTTCTAATACAAATGGACCGTTATATATGAGATTACTAGGTTCCAATGCATAATTGTTTCCTTGTTCTTTCAAAAATGATTCATGCTGTGGTAAATATATAGGTAATGCTAACAACTGTAAAAAATACGGAATTGGCTGTTCTAGTTCAACTTCTAACTTATAATCATTTATAACCGTAACTCCAAGTTCATCTAGAGACATTGCTCCCTTATTAATCTCTTTCGCATTTTTTACATAAAAGAGCATGGACGCATATTGAGATGCTGTTTCAGGGTTAATTGCACGTTTCCACGCAAACATAAAATCATTTGCTGTTACATTATCCCCATTTGACCATTTTGCATCTTTACGCAAGTCAAATGTATATTTCTTACCATCTTCACTTCTTTTAAACGATTTTGCTATGGCTGGAGTAGGCTGATCTTGATCATTTAATACATATAACCCTTCAAATATATTCTGCATAACGTGCGCTGATGTACCATCTGTTGTTTTCACAGTGTCCAGAGAAGGAATTTCTTCTGATACTGTTACATTTAACACTTGTTTTTTAACCTCTATGTCACTTTTATCCGCTTTATTATTACAAGCTGTTAATAATAAAGATGTAACAAGTGCCATTACCATTAAATGGCTCTTTTTTCGCTTCATGAGTTGTTCTCCTTAAATATAAAATATTATAAAGCGTAATATATTATAGCAGAAATATGAACAGAAAGATGCGACATTCTTTTGAATATTTATTCGTTCGAGAAAAAAGCTATCCTTTTAAAAAAGGATAGCTTTTTCAACTGCCACATAATTATCTATCTTTGTAAACCTCGTTTATAACGACTCGCTTCAAATATAATACGCTCTTCATCTAACGTTTTACATTCGCCATTCCAAACGACACGCTTTCCGTTAATAATTACATCGCTTATATCTTTTCCACTAGCTGCATATACCAGGTGCGATAACACTTCATCTGCTGGTTGTAAATGCGGCTTATTAGATGGGTCAATCGTAATAAAATCAGCACACTTTCCAACCTCAAGTGATCCTGTTTGTTTCATCCCGATTACTTCAGCAGCTCCTTTAGTCGCAAGTGTAAGAGCTGTTTCAACTGGTAACGCTGTTGCATCTTGGTGAATACCTTTTTGTAGTAAAGTCGCTATGCGCATTTCTTCAAACATATCTAAATTGTTGTTAGATGCCACACTATCTGTTGCAATTCCTACTTTCATTCCTGCCTCTAGCATCGCTTTTACATTTGCTATACCAGAACCTAGTTTTAAATTACTATTTGGGTTATGTGCTACTCGAACATCATGTTCTGCTAAAAATGCACGCTCATTTTCATTTAATACTACACCGTGTGCAATAACTGTTGGGCGTTTAAACAACCCGCAACTTGCTGCATATTCTACTGGACGTTTCCCGTACTGCGCTTCAATATCACGTACTTCACGCTCTGTTTCCGAAAGATGAATATGAACCATCGTTTGATTTTCTACTGCAATACGAGCGCACTCTTCTAACAGTTCTGCACTACATGTATATGGACTATGCGGTGCAACCATCGTAGTTAACATGCCACTTTCGTTATAGTAACGCTTCACATATTTCTCAGCTTCTTCGATTGCTTTCTTTTCATCGTCTTTCGTTCCGAAGCTAAATAAAGTTCTTGAAACAGCAGCTCGCATCCCACTCTTTGATACCGTTTCCATAATTGCATCTTGATCTACTCCAATTGGATTAAACATGTCAGAGAATGATGTTGTACCACTTTTCACCATTTCAAGTAATCCTAATTCCGTACTAGCAACCGCAAGCTCTGGAGTAAACTGACTTTCAAGTGGCCAAATTCTCGTCTCCAGCCATGGTTGTAATAACATATCATCGCCAATACCCCTTAAGAGACTCATTACAACGTGTGTATGTGTATTTACAAGCCCTGGTAAAACCCACTTTCCTTTCATGTCAATTACTTCATCTACTGCAAAATCATTAGCGAATTCTCCGCTCTTTACATCTATAATTTGATCATTTTCTACAATGATATATCCATTTTCTATCACTTCGTTTTGTTCATTCATCGTTACAATTGTAGCGTTTACATAAGTTGTTTTCAAAAGTATTTCCCCTTTCAACTCTATGAAGTTCCCTTTAATAAGTTACCACCATTATAGTAACTTATTAAAGATTAAGAGTCAAAAGATAATTTTAATTCTTTTGTTATTTTTTCCTTCAAAATGCTATATTGCTTTTCATTTGTATCTGCAAATGCTTCTTCCCGATTTGACTTTTCATCCATATAATTCAATTTCCCATTGAATTGAGTCTCTGTAAAATCAAATCTCTGCCCATCTATAAAGTTATAAAAGTGCCATACCTCTCTTACTTTTGTCTTTTTAATTTCTCCTCCGTATATGTCTTGAACGACAAGAGCTGTAACACCACATTGTCCCTTTGCTGGATTTTCAATTGTCCACTTTGAACTTGTTTCAATCGACCACGATTTTATTAGTGCTTCATATATTCTTTTTTCCTTTACATCATCCATTCTAATCTTCCCCTACTATTAATAGTTTTACACATCATATTTCAAAAGAGGCAGTAAACGACCCTTAAAGACAGTTGATGGTGTCTCTCCTATTAACTGTGCTCCCATTTTTAAGTAATATCCTTTTGCATTCGGATCACTATCAATTGTAAAGCTTTTTATTCCTAGTTCCTTTGCTTACTCTATTACAAACTTCCACATTATTTTTCCATACCCCTTTCCTTTGTAACGAGGATGAATGTATAAGAAATCGAGAGCTTTATCGTTATGTAAAAATGAGAAAAACCCAATCTTCGTATTATCGTTTTCTAAAACATATACAAAATTATTTTTTATGTACTCTTCCGTAATTGTTAAATCTTCCTTACAGGCAAGTATGAATTCTTCACTATAATTCCACGTTGCTTTTGAATGTAGTGCGAATTCACTTAATTCATTTGCTTCACTTAATAACGCTTCTCTTATCTTCATGATTCTTTTTCCTCACTTTCAATATGTAAACTACTAAATTGATTCGGAAAGCACTTCAAAAAACCTTTTATTCCCATAAATTAGAAATTACTTTTATAAATCTTTATTATAATCAGTACGATTTTTAACAATTTATTTAAAGAAAAAGAACGCCATCCCTAAAAGTCGGCGTTCTCTTTTTCTAAAATTTAATCTTCAAGCTCACTCATTCGTTTTACTATTTCGTACGATACACACCTATACAGTTTCTACTACCGCTTCAAGCATTGTTCCATTTTTAGCATAGTTCGTATGCCAAGAAAAAGCTTTTTCTAAAACATGAGGAGTTTGTCCACCTCTTGTTTGTGCTTCTTCGTAATAAGCTCTTAGCTGGTCACGATACATTGGATGTACACAATTCTCAATAATTAGTTCCACTCTTTCTCTTGGCGCTAATCCTCTTAGGTCAGCATACCCTTGTTCAGTGACGATAACATCTACATCATGTTCCGTATGATCTACATGAGAAACGAAAGGAACGATACTTGAAATGTTACCACCTTTTGCAATTGATTTCGTAACAAATATAGCTAGACGTGCATTTCTCGCAAAATCACCAGAACCACCAATACCATTCATCATCTTTGTACCTAAAACGTGAGTAGAGTTAACATTTCCGTATATATCTAATTCTAAAGCAGTATTAATCGAGATTAATCCGAGGCGGCGAATGATTTCAGGGTGATTAGAAATCTCTTGTGGGCGCATCATTAATTTGTCTCGGTATTTTTCAAAGTTAGAAAATACTTGTTGCATTTTCTCTTCAGAAAGCGTGATCGAGCAGCAGGAAGCGAAATTAACTTTCCCAGCGTCCATTAGATCAAAGACCGCATCTTGTAAAACTTCAGAATACACTTCTAAATCTTCAAACTCCGAATCTAGCATGCCGTGCAATACTGCATTGGCAACTGAACCAATTCCCGATTGTAACGGTGCTAAACTCTTTGTTAATCGGCCTACTTTAACTTCTTCTCGAAGGAACTCTATTAAATGTTGTGCCATAATGACAGTTTCTTCATCTGGAGGAACAATTGTCGATGGTGAATCCAGTTGATTCGTAAACACAATCCCCTTCACTTTTTCAGGATTTATCGGGATACCAATTGTTCCAATTCGATCATCCGTTTTTACGAGCGGAATTGGAAGTCTTACCCCTTGTTTACCTGGTTCATATAAATCATGCAGTCCCTCTAATTGCGTAGATTGAGCCATATTCATTTCAATGATAATAGACTTAGCATGTAAGGAAAATGCTAAGGAATTTCCAATTGAAGTGGTTGGAATAATCATACCATCTTCAGTAATCGCAACCGCTTCCAAAATAGCAACATCTATATCCATAACGTCAGCACGGAGTAACTCTGCTGTATGAGATAAGTGCTGATCCACAAATAAAAAGTCTCCGTTATTAATTCCTTTTCGCATAGTTGCATCGGCTTGGAAAGGCAATCTTTTCCCTAAAATCCCTGCCTCAGCAAATAATTTATCTACATCCGAACCTAAGGAAGCCCCTGTATAAACATTTACTTTAAAAGATTTATCATTCTTAACTCGATTTACAAGTGCAAATGGAACTGCTTTTACATCACCAGCACGTGTAAATCCACTTAAACCTAAAGTCATTCCACTTTCAATCCATGAAGCTGCTTCTTCGGGTGTAACTACGCGATCTTTTAATCGTTGATCCCTAATTCTATCTAAATTATTTTCCATATGTAATCCCTCTCTTAATGAATATTCATAATTATTTTACACATTAACACCATCAAAATAGGGGTTTTCTTACACAATGCCGAAAATTCAGATAAAACAGCGGATCTAGGTTCTAAAGCAGAAAATTTTAGAATCCTAGAAGCTTACGAAAATAGCTAGCGTATGACTGACTCACTGGTACCCTCTCTCCGTTATCCATAGAAAGTACAAAAGTAGAATGCGTATCAGGATAAATCGCTTTAATATGATTAACATTTACAATAAAGGAACGGTGGCATCTAATAAAGGAATCTTTCGGCAACAAGTATTCGAATTCTTGTAGCGAGTACTTATGTGTTCCTGTTAACTCTTCTGAATTCACATACGTCTTTTTATCTTTAGCTTCTAAATACATGACCTTTGAAAAAGGAACCGGAACCCATCCGTCTGTTGTTTTTAAAGTAACGACTGACTTACCATCCGTTAAAGCTGGATAAATTGCCGTCACGCAACCTTCAATCTTGCCATTATTTGAAAATGGTACCGCCATTCCATGATAAGGAATACCGAAAATATCTCGGTTAATAAACTCAGAGGCTTTTTGCTTCGTTACCATTGCTTTATGAGCAATCGTCCCTTCCTTAATAGGGTCCCCAGCGCTAATCTTTAAATCAATTCGTTTACTTGGCCGATAGTAAATATATTCTTTCGTATTCGAAACGGCAATTGATATTTCATCTGAAAATAATTCCCCAACTACATCTAGTAGTATACCTAATGTTTTATCTTCCATAGTATGAGCACCTCATTCACTATTATACTACTATTATGATTTAAAAAACCGTTCAGCAATTTGAACGGTTTTTTAAACAATTTAGTTTACCTTAGCCCCATAACATCTAGCTACCGCAACTGCCTGTGCTATATCTAATTTTACATTTTTCAAATTAAAGCTTGTAAAGTCAATTCTATCAACTATCGCTCCCTTTAAATTTGCACCGCTAAGTTTCGCCTTACCTAATTGTGCACCGGTTAAATCCGCTTCACGTAAATCTGCTTTTTCTAAATTACATTCATATAGGTCCGCTTCCATGAAACGTATACCCTTTAACATTTGTTTACTTAAGTTCGCAAACCTTAAATTCGTATATGACCAATCACCCGATATGATAGTTATTCCGTCTAAATTCGCTTCTTCAAAATCAGAGCCAGTCATTTTACATTCTTCAAACTTCGATACGAATAAATTCGCACCAACAAACTTACAATTCGCAAATGTAGTTCCTTGATGAATAGAAGCGTTAAAAAGAGCACCGGTAAAATCACATTCTATGAAGTTACAATTTTCAGTAGAAACTTCCGATGCATCTATCCCTCTAAAACGGCATTTTATGAATGTACTATTCTTCAATTCCTCTTCCTTAATCCAAACATCTTGAAAATCTATTTCTACATATTCTTTATTAACAAATTCACTCATAACTATTCCTCCAGCTCCTTAAAGAAACCTCACTTCAAAAAGTGAGGTTTCTTCTCATACAATATGCTTATCTAACCAAGAAATCAAATCTTGAAATACTTCATCTTTATTTACTTCATGGAACATTTCATGTCTGCCATTTTCATATAAATGCAGCGTTACATCTGTCACGCCGCATTTTTTATAATTTTCATATACTTCTTTTACACCTTTCCCCATATCCCCAACAGGATCACGATCTCCTGAAAAAATATGTATCGGAAGGTTTTTCGGTGTTTTTTTGAACTCTTCTAGTTTATTTACTTCTAATACACCAGAAAATAATTCTCGATAAAAACTCGTTGTACAAATGAATCCACATAATGGGTCCGCAATATATTTATCTACTTGACTGTTATCTGAAGATAACCAATCAAATTTTGTACGATTTGGTTTAAAGTGTGAATTGAAGTTTCCGAAAGATAAAAAATTTAACATTGGACTTTTCGTTTTTTCCCCGCGTAATTTCATCTCAATTGTCGCTACTTTATGACCGATACTCCCTAAAATCCCTGGATTTCCACCAGTTCCTGAAATAAGGACTCCATCATATAATTCACCTTTCAGTTGTACAGCACGTCTTGATAAAAAAGAACCCATACTATGTCCAAGTAAAAATAACGGGCATGTCTGCTCTTTTCTTATCGTTTCTGATACAAAAATAACATCAGAAACAGCCTCATTCCAACCTACATTTGGTTTAAAATGACCATAATCTTCTTCTCTTTTCACTGTTTTCCCATGACCTTTATGATCATGTGCATAAACACCATACCCTGCTTTTAATAACGCAGCAATAAAGTCTGTATAAACACCTGCATGTTCTGTCATACCATGTGCAATTTGAATAATCCCTCGCGGATCTCTTTCTGGTAGCCACTTACGTAAATAAATTTCCGATCCATCCAATGCCGTAACGAAACTTTCCTGTACGTTCATTTCGTCAGCCCCCAACTCTATTATGTATATCAAAAAATGAATATCCATTCATTATTCTTATTATGTATTATATGCAATTGCTTTCATTATGACAAATGCCGCACTTTTCCAATTAGCTCAATAACTATTATGTTGACGAATTTGAAATAAAATTATATAGTTACTTACATAAAGTAATTATTATATTTTTTGGGAGGTTTCTATTATGATGCCATCATTATTTTTAGCACACGGATCACCGATGCTTGCTATTCAAGATACAGACTATACAAGGTTTTTAAAAACACTTGGAGCAACATATAAACCGAAAGCGATTATTATTTTCACTGCTCATTGGGAAAGTGAAGCATTAACGATTTCTTCATCAGATAACGAATATGAAACAATTTATGATTTTGGAGGTTTTCCTCCTGAGTTATACGAAATCAAATATCGTGCGAAAGGTTCTTCTAACATTGCATCTATGTTAGAAACAAAATTTAAAAACAAAGGTATTCCAGTCCATCATAATATGACGAGAGGTTTAGATCATGGCTCATGGGCTCTTCTGCACCGCATGTATCCAGAAGCAAATATTCCTGTCGTCCAAATTTCAGTCAATCCATTCCTTCCTGCAAAAGAGCAATTTAAGATTGGAGAAGCACTTAAAGGGCTTGGACAAGAAGATATTTTAATAATCGGTAGCGGTGTTACTGTTCATAACTTACGAGCTTTGAAATGGAATCAAACGACACCCGAACAATGGGCAATTGAATTTGATGATTGGATTATTAAACATATGCAGACTACTGATAAAGATGCATTATTTAATTGGGAGAACAATGCCCCTCATGCACAATTAGCAGTACCAAGAGCAGAGCATTTTGTTCCTTTATTTATCGCTATGGGAAGCGGTGAAAATAACGGTGAAGTCATTCACCGCAGTTATGAGATGGGTACATTAAGTTATCTTTGTCTTCAATTTTAAAGAAAAGGATGAAGCAATCGTTGCTTCATCCTCTTCTTTTTCATTCACTTAGTTAACTAACTTCCAAATGTCGTTTCTCTGATACCTCTTCGTTCTTATTATGAAAATAAACCCAAATGCACGCAATAAATAATAGTGATGATGTAGAGAAGAAAACATATTGGAAGCCCGCATGTGCTGCAATTTGTCCACCAAGTACTGGTCCAATCATATTTCCTAAAAACTGAAACGATTGATTATATCCAAATATTCGTCCCGTTACATGGGTTGGTGTATGTTGTTTTAGTAGAGTTTGTACGGAAGGTAATAATCCTGCTTGTGCGATACCTAATAAAAATCGAAGAATTAATAGTTGCCAAGCTGAGGTTACAAATGCTTGCGGGATAAAAATAATTCCTGCAGCAAACAACGCTACAACTAACGTTTTTTGAGGACCAATTTGATCTGATAATCTACCTAGCTTAGGAGCTGCCATAATAATAGCTAAACCTGTCGCAGACATGACTGCACCTGCAATCATTTCAATATGAGCTGTTCCTGGGCCTTCTAAATTCTTTACATACAATGTAATAATAGGTTGAATTGACATGTTCGCAAGTTGAATAATAAATGTTGTTACAAATAAACTAATAATTAAATGCTTTGCTGGAACCATCGTCCATACTTTTTTCTGTTGTACTTTTTTTGCTTGAGCGGAGTGATTCTCTTCATGTAGGAAGAAAAAAACGATGAGAAAAGAAAGGAATAAAAAAGCTCCTGTAACAAGAAAAACATGGCGCATTCCAATTAACTCCGACAAATAACCACCAAGTAATGGGCCAAGTAAAGAACCGCTCACGCCCCCAGTTGAAATTGTAGAAATTGCCCAACCTGAATGCTCTTTCGGAGTTTCTGCTGCAATAAATGTCATCGCCGTTGAAAGGAAACCAGATACCGCTCCCATCAAAAATCTTAGTGCGACTAGTTGATACACATCCGTTACAAACCCCATAAGCGTCATAATAATCGCCATACCAAGGCTCGCACGAATAAGCATCAATTTCCGTCCATGTATATCACCAAGCTTTCCCCATATTGGTGATACGATCGCACCCATTAAAAATGTTATACCAAATGCAAGTCCCGACCACTGTGCAATACTAGAAGTGCCAGTTACTCCTAATTCCTCAATATAAAAAGATAAAAAAGGAATTACTAAACTCATACCGGCTGCAGTGGTAAAACAACCTAGCCAACAAATCATCAAATTTCGTTTCCAGCTGGCCATTTTCACACCTTCTTTCTTTAGATACCCATTCTACACCCTTTCTTGTAAAAAGTTTAGTAATTTGCTTTATTTGTAAAATTTACTACAAAACCCGCTATTTTCTAGTGAAAATCACTACATCTCTACATTATTTTCATAAAAAAAACAACTCCCATATATGGAGTTGGTTAATTACTCTCTACCGGTATTAAACGTGCATTACAACATCGCTCATAAAACTCAACCGGACCTGCTTGTCCAATAATTGCGTATTCATATCCTTCTTTCTTCATACTATGTAAACAACGATATAACAATTGCTTCCCTACACCATTCACACGATTTTTTTTCGCTGTGCCCATTGGACCAAACAATCCCTTCTTTCCTCTCACTACATCATAACAAGCGAAACCTACTATCACTTCTTCTTGTTCTGCTATATAAATAGGTAAATTATCTTTATATGTACGAAATCCATACTCTATTGAATGTAACCAACGTTCACCAAATTCCTCTTTAACAAAACTTGCTAATTTTTCAAAATCAGAAGGGCTAGCCTTTCTAACAGTACAAATTAAATGATTATAAGTAGGAACAAAACATTTTAGATCGACCGCTAAATCTCTTGGCTCAGCTATAATACGTAATATATCTTTTTTTATTTGTACATTTCCAATAAACGTATCTACATGAAATAGTGCATATATAACATGTCCTTCATTCATTATTACTTGCTGGAAACGTTCCATACGTTTCTTCGCTATTTGTAAAATTTCTAGCACCTTATAAGATACCTTATATTGTCCTATTTTTTCATACTCTTGATACGGTGAATCGTATTGTTTTCGTATTGAAAGTTTTTCTGAAAAATCTATCCCCACTTTACGGAACAAATACATATACAACTCGCTACAAACTCCAGTACCTTCTTTACACATACCGATAAACAGATGAGCTGGTTGAATGATATTACTTTCTGCCTCTTCTGCTGCAATCTTCAATATGTTATGAACACGTTTTGTAAATTTATACTCCTCCATATGTATCTCCACCCCCTATTACTTTACTAGTAAACCGTAACCATAAATAAGTGAAACGATTATTCCAACTACCAATATACCTGGCAATAAATTTGCCACCTTAATTTTAATAACACCAAGTAAGTTCAATCCAATAGCGGCTATCATAATACCACCTGTAGCTGTCATTTCCACTATAAATTGATTCATTAATTCTTTCGGGACCAAACTATTAATTTGTGTTGCAAAAACCGCGATCCCTCCTTCGTATAAAATAACTGGAATCGCCGAAAATACTACACCAATTCCTAAAGTTGTCGTTAATATAATAGAAATAAATCCATCGATAATCGCCTTTGTAAATAAAATATCATGATTGCCGCGAATCCCGCTGTCGAGTGCACCAAGTATGCCCATCGCACCTATTGCAAAAATTAAAGTAGCAGTTACAAAGCCTTCTGATATGCTCCCTTTCCCTTTTGATCCAACTTTATTTTCTAGCCAATCTCCTAACAGTTTTAACTTTCTCTCTAATTGTAGCCATTCCCCGATGACGGTACCAATCACTAAACTTAGTATGACAACAAGAAAATTTTCACTTTTCAATGCCATTTGAAGCCCAAGCACAGTAACCGCTAAACCGATTGCATGCATAATTGTTCCCTTCATACTTTCTGGAATCCTACTAAATAATTTACCTAGTAAAGTACCAAATATAATACAAATCCCATTTACAACTGCTCCTAATATAACCATTTCTTATTCTTCACCCTTCGAATTCTTTATTTCTATATTTTGGTTTATACATTGATTTACAGGTTATCTATATGTTAACTTAATATTGAGAATATTAACAAATGTTTTCCACAACATAAACCGCAATTTTTTTTGTAGTAATACATAATGTGAAACTTTAATTAACGTGAGTTTTATTGCCCACAAATTGCGGTATAAATTCAAAAGGGACGGTATTTATGAAAACTTTACTAAAACGATTTCTGTTAATAGCCTTTTGCATTACACCAATTGTTTTATTAATTAACTACTCTTTTACTTCAAAAGCGAAAGACAAACCCGATTTGCAAAACAAATCTAGTAAAACCGCTTCAACAAGTGAAAAGAAAATAGAAGACCCGGAAATTACACTCACTTTCTCTGGTGATACAATGTTCGATTGGCAATTACGTCCTGTAATCGAAAAAAATGGGGCTGATTATCCATTCCAACATGTAAAAGAAGAAATAACAAAAGCTGATATTTCTTTCGTTAATTTAGAGTCAGCATTTACAACGAGAGAAAAGAAAGCTCCTGGACAACTGTTTTGGATTAAAAGTGATCCATCCACGCTACAATCTATAAAAAACACTGGATATGACATCGTAAATATCGGAAATAACCATACACTTGATTATGGGCAAGATGGATTATTAGACACGATTTCTCACGTAGAAAAATTAAAATTCCCTTATATCGGAGCCGGAAAAAATGCAAAAGATGCATATACAGCACGAGAAATGACTGTAAAAGGGAAAAAGTTCAAATTTCTTTCCTTCGTTCGATTTATGCCTGATACGAACTGGGTAGCTGGTAACAATAAACCTGGTGTTGCAAACGGATATGATTTAAATCTCGTAACAAAAACAATTAAAGAGCAAAAACAAGATGCAGACTATTTAATCGTCTATATGCATTGGGGCGTTGAAAAATCAAATCGTCCGGTAGAATACCAAAAACAATATGTACCTAAAATGGTTGAAGCAGGAGCTAACGCAATTGTCGGAAGCCATCCACATTGGTTACAAGGGTTTGAGTATTATAATAAAGTTCCTATCGCTTACTCATTAGGTAACTTTTTATTCCCGAGTTATGTGAATGGGAAAAGCGCCGAAACTGGCGTATTAACTTTAACTTTTAAAGGAAAGGATGTACAAATGTCATTCAATCCTTACATCATTCGTAACAACCAAGTTTCCCCTGTAAATGTGGAAGAAAAGAAAAAAGCTCTTCAATATTTACAAACAATTTCAACTGATGTAGAAATTGATGCTACAGGGAAAATAAAAAACAAACGAAACTAGACAGCTCAAGATCTATTTCTCTGTAACATACATTACAGAATAGGTGATGAACATGCTGAAAGACTTATTAGAAAATGTAAGTTTGTTAGAGAATATTTATAAAATATCTATAGCCGTTCTACTTTTATGTTCAATTTTCTCTGTTAGACTTCTAAAAAAAATAAAACGCGAACGAAAACTTACTACCTTTGAATTTACTATGTATGTAATCATTCGTATTGCGATACTCTTTTGGTTAACTAGCTTTATCCTTCTTGAATATGGAAAATATTTAGTTTAACTATAAAAAGATAGATACAAGTAGCGTTTCTACTGCTTATATCTATCTTTTTTATTTCTAGTAAAACCGTATGTTATCCCTTTCCTTCTATTAAATAAGTAAATCAAACAAAATAGGATTTTTATTAAGCTCCATAAATTGAATATTATTTTCTTTAAAGCGAGTAATTAATTGCTCATAATCTTCTTTATGTTTCAACTCTACGCCGACTAACGCTGGACCATTTTCTTTATTATGTTTCTTAATGTATTCAAAGCGCGTAATATCATCTTCTGGTCCTAATCCTTTATCAAGAAATTCTCTTAGCGCACCTGAACGTTGCGGGAATTCAATAATGAAGTAATGTTTTAATCCTTCGTAAATGAGCGAACGTTCTTTCATTTCTTGCATTCTATCAATATCGTTATTTCCACCACTTAGCGTGCATACAACTGTTTTACCCTTTATTTCATCTCTATATAAATCAAGCGCTGCAATAGATAGTGCACCAGCCGGTTCAGCTACAATTGCATTTTTCTTATACAGTTCTAAAATCGTCGTACAAACTTTTCCCTCTGGTACTAAAACAATGTCATCAATTACATCTTTACAAGTTTCAAATGTTAACTTTCCTACTTTTTTAACAGCTGCCCCATCAACAAAACTATCTATTTTCTCTAATGCGACATTTTCATTTTGAAGAAAAGCCTCTTTCATAGATGCAGCTCCCATCGGCTCTACACCAATAACCTTTGTAGCAGGACTAACACCTTTCACATATGTACCAACACCTGATGCTAACCCACCACCGCCGATTGCCGTAAAGATATAGTCAACCGATTTCTCCATATCATGCATAATTTCAACTGCAACTGTCCCTTGACCAGCAACTACATACGGATCATCAAACGGATGAACGAACGTCATTCTATTTTCTTCACAATAGCGCTGCGCTTCTTGGAAAGAGCTATCAAATGTATCACCAACTAATACGATTTCCGCAAAATCACCACCGAAAAATTGTACTTGTGATACTTTTTGTTTAGGTGTTGTCGTCGGCATGAAGATTTTTGACGCAATCTTCAATAAATTACACGTATAAGCAACTCCTTGCGCATGATTACCAGCGCTCGCGCATACAACACCGTTTTGTAATTGTTCTTTCGATAAACTTTGAATTAAATTGTACGCACCACGAATTTTGAAAGAGCGAATCAATTGTAAGTCTTCTCGTTTTACATAAACGTCACAATCATATTTCTCAGATAAAACTGTATCACGTTGTAACGGTGTTTTAATAACGATATCTTTCATGCAATTATGAGCCATTAAGATATCTTCAATTTTCACTCTCTCCTTTACCTTCTGCACCATTATATATCATCCTTATCTCTTTTAAATTGGCTCAATCAAAATCCGGGATTTTTAGAACTGCACCTGTATTCGCCGATGTTACCATCTGTGCATAACGTCCAAGCCAGCCAGTTTTCACTTTCGCTTCTGGTCGTTTCCATTCTTTTTTACGCTTATCTAATTCTTCATCACTAACTCTTACTTCTAGCAAGCGTTCTTCAACATCAATACATACAATATCCCCTTGTTCAAGAAGTGCAATCGTTCCACCCGCAGCTGCTTCTGGTGAAATATGTCCTACTGAAATACCACGTGAAGCACCCGAGAAACGACCATCCGTTAATAGCGCAACATCTGCACCTAATCCCATTCCAGCAATCGCTGAAGTTGGCGCTAACATCTCTGGCATACCAGGGCCACCTCTTGGTCCTTCATAGCGAATAACAACTACATCGCCTTTCTTCACTTTTCCAAGCATAATGCCCGCAAGCGCCTCATCTTGTGAATTAAAAATAACGCAAGGTCCTTCAAAACGCTTTACCTCTGTTGCACCGCTTTTAATAACCGCTCCATCTTTCGCAAGGTTTCCTTTTAATATACGTAATCCCCCTTCTTCACTATGAGGGTTTTCGAGAGAATGAATAACTTCCTTATCTTTAATCTCTGCATGAGCAATGTTTTCTCTTAACGTCTGCCCGGTAGCCGTTATTCGGTCTAGATGAAGCACCCCTTCTTTTCGGCTCATCTCTTTCAAAATTGCACTAATCCCGCCCGCTCGATCAATATCTTCCATGTGCCAATTGGAAGCAGGGCTTACTTTACATAAATGTGGTACACGTCTTGAAACGGCATCAATGCGATTCATATCGTAATCTAAACCCGCTTCTTGTGCGAGAGCTAATGTGTGCAATACTGTATTCGTTGATCCACCCATTGCCATATCAAGCGCGAACGCATCATCAATCGCTTCTTCCGTTACGATGTCTCTCGGTTTAATATCTCTTTCAATTAAAATTTTTAATTTCTCTGCTGCTTGTTTAATTAACTCTTCACGTCTTGGATCAATTGCTAAAATACTCCCGTTACCAGGAAGAGCTAAACCTAACACTTCACATAAACAGTTCATAGAGTTCGCCGTAAACATTCCGGAACAAGAACCACAAGATGGACAGCCATGATCTTCAATATCCTTTAATTCTTCTTCTGAAATTTTCCCAGATTGATAAGCTCCTACTCCTTCAAAAACAGAACTTAAATCGACAACTTCTCCTTTAGATGTTTTTCCTGCTGCCATCGGGCCGCCTGAAACAAACACAGTCGGAATGTTAATACGTAGTGCAGCCATCATCATACCAGGTGTAATTTTGTCACAATTTGGGATACAAATCATGCCGTCAAACCAGTGTGCATTTACAACCGTTTCTACTGAATCTGCAATAATTTCACGACTCGGAAGAGAATAACGCATACCGATATGTCCCATCGCAATACCATCGTCAACTCCAATCGTATTGAATTCGAATGGTACCATACCTGCCGCGCGAACTGCCTCTTTTACAAGTTTCCCAAACTCGTTCAAGTGCTTATGCCCTGGAATAATTTCAATAAAAGAATTACAAATCGCTATGAAAGGTTTATCAAAATCTTCATCTTTCAAACCAGTTGCTTTTAATAAACTACGGTGCGGCGCTTTATCAAAACCTTTTTTAATCATGTCACTTCTCATCTTGTCAAATCCCCTCTTACGTATTTTTCACTTACAATCACTTACTCTATTTTTTCACTAATTCTTTCGGTGCATGAATCCAGCTCATCATTTCACGAAGCTCTGCCCCTACTTTTTCTAACTGATGATTTCGCTCTGCTTTTTTCATCGCATTATACGTTGGACGCCCTGCTTGATTTTCTAAAATCCATTTCTTCGCAAATTCACCTTGCTGAATTTCTGTCAAAACTCGTTTCATTTCTTTCTTCGTTTCATCTGTAACAATTCTCGATCCTGTTACATAATCTCCGAACTCTGCCGTATCTGAAATAGAATGGCGCATGTTCGTTAAACCGCCTTCGTACATTAAATCAACAATTAACTTTAATTCATGTAAACATTCAAAGTATGCAATTTCAGGTCGATATCCACCTTCTGTTAATGTTTCAAAACCAGCTTTCACAAGCGCAGTTACCCCGCCGCAAAGCACTGCTTGCTCTCCGAATAAATCCGTCTCTGTTTCTTCTTGGAATGTCGTTTCAATTACGCCTGCACGTGTACAGCCTACACCTTTTGCATACGCAAGAGCTAAACTTAATGCTGTTCCTGTTGCATCTTGATGTACTGCCACTAATGCCGGAACACCATTTCCTTCTTGAAATACACGACGAACGAGGTGACCTGGACTTTTTGGCGCGACCATCGCTACATCTACGTAACTTGGCGGGTTAATTTGTCCGAAGTGAATATTAAATCCATGTGAGAAAAGTAACATTTGTCCTTCACGAAGATTCTCTTCTACCTCTGCTTTATACACATAAGCTTGCTGTTCATCTGGCAATAACATTTGTACAACTTGTGCGGTTCGAACCGCTTCTGAAACAGACATTACTTCAAATCCATCTGCTTTCGCTACTTCATACGACTTACCAGGACGAACACCAACTACAACTTCTACACCAGAATCACGTAAATTTTGTGCTTGCGCATGACCTTGTGATCCATAACCAACTACTGCAACAGTTTTTCCTTGTAATAACTCTACATTTGCATCTTTCTCATAATATGTTTTCATATTCCATACACTCCTTATAATTTATTTACTTGCAGTACATCAATTAATTTTTTCAACTGACTAACAAGTAATGTCGCTTCATTTTCAGTACAAACTGCTGTGAGTTTCATTTCAGAAACACCACTTGTATCTCTTTCATTTAAATGTAAAGAAGAAATATAATAACCACGCCGAGCAAAAATCCCACTTATACGTAATAAGACGCTTGGCTCGTTATGAATAACGAGTGAAAAAGTATGACTCATTCTTCCCACCTCTTCATAATCATTTCGTTATTCCCTTTGTTTGGCGGAACCATCGGAAATACGTTTTCACCTTCTTCTACACAAAAATCAACTACGGCAGGACCTTCATGAGCAAATGCTTCTAACATCACTTGTTTCGCCTCTGTTGAATTTGTCGCTCTTAATCCCTTCACTCCATAAGCTTCTGCCACTTTCACAAAATCTGGCGATCCAATTTTTGATTCTGATAAACGATTTTCATAAAACATTTCTTGCCATTGCCTTACCATCCCTAAAAATTTGTTATTTATGATAAATACTTTTACAGGGATGTTATTTTCAGCAATTGTTTGTAGTTCTTGAATGTTCATTTGAAAAGAAGCATCACCTGCAATACAAATGACAAGTTCTTCTTTTTTAGCTAGCTGAGCACCAATTGCTGCTGGAAAACCAAACCCCATCGTTCCTAATCCTCCAGAGGTAAGGAACGTCCGAGGTTTTCTTGCTTTATAGAAGTGAGCAGCCCACATTTGATGCTGTCCTACTTCTGTTGTGACAATCGCTTCACCATTCGTTAATTCACTTACTAAGTTGATCACATGCTGTGGTTTTAACTCAGATTCTTTTTGCTTATAAGAAAGTGGATATTCTTCTTTCCATGCCTTTACTTTCTGAAGCCATTCGTCTGTTTGTGTATAAATAGACATATGTAACAACATGTGTAACGCTTTTTTCACATCACCAACAATGGGATGCTCTACAGTTACATTTTTATGAAACTCAGAAGGATCAATATCAATATGTACTTTTTTCGAGTGCGGAGAAAAAAGTTCTAATTTTCCTGTTACACGATCATCGAAGCGAACACCTAATGCAAGTAGTAAATCACATTCTGTTACCGCCATATTAGCAGCGTATGTCCCATGCATACCAAGCATCCCTAAAAACAATGGATCTCCCGGTGGATATGCACCAAGTCCCATTAAAGTTGAAACGACTGGAATACGGTTCTCCCTTACGAATTCAAAAAGTTCATCGGATCCACCTGAATGAATGACACCTCCCCCAATATAAAGAAGCGGACGCTTTGATTTTGAAATTGCTTTAGCTACCTCTCTAAGTTTCATACTGTCTGGTACAAGTTCTGGTTTGTACCCCGGAATATCAACTTCTTCATTAAAGAAACTGGTGACTTTTGCATTTTGAACATCTTTTGGAATATCGATTAATACTGGTCCCGGGCGTCCGCTTTCGGCGATGTAAAAAGCTTCTTGCACAATTCGTGATACATGATTTACATCACGAACTTGGTAATTATGCTTCGTAACAGGTACTGTAATTCCGACAACATCCGCTTCTTGAAATCCATCTTTACCAATTAAAGGCGTTGCAACTTGGCCGGTAATGACAACTAAAGGAATCGAATCCATATAAGCGTCTGCTAAGCCGGTAACTAAATTTGTCGCCCCTGGGCCAGAGGTAGCAAAGACTACCCCGACCTTTCCAGAAGCTCTCGCATATCCTTCAGCCGCATGAATGGCAGCTTGTTCATGACGAGTTAAAACATGTTTCAAACCACTTTCGTATAACGCATCGTATACTGGTAAGATCGCTCCGCCTGGATAGCCGAAAACGGTCGTTACACCCAATTTTTTCAAACATTGAATCACGTGCCCAGCGCCTGTCATTTCTTCACACTGTAACTTCTCATACGCTGTATACTGCTGCTTCATTTCAATTAACTCCTCTCCTTATTTATGCTAAGCTTTCCGTCAGCCCGGGAACACGTACTCCTCTTTCTCTCGTTAATTTTTTAAATTCTTCGGTCAATTGTTTCGTTACACTTCCTGGTTTCCCATCTCCAATTTCTCTCGAATCAACTTTTACAACTGGAATTAACTCCGCTGCTGTTCCTGTTAAAAATACTTCATCCGCTACATATACATCATGGCGAGTGAATGGTCTTTCCTCACATGGAATACTCAGTCGTTCACATAGCTCGATAACACTATTTCTCGTAATACCTTCTAATGCTCCTAAATAGGATGGTGGGGTTAATACTTTTCCATCTTTCACAACGAAAACATTATCGCCAGAACCTTCACAAACATATCCTTGTTGATTTAACATAAGAGCCTCTAACACTCCTGCTTGTGCCGCTTCAATTTTTACAAGTACGTTATTTAAGTAGTTCATTGACTTAATGCGTGGATCTAATGCATCTGGCGTATTACGTCTTGATGCAACAGATACAACGCTTAATCCATTATCGTAAAATTCCTGAGGGAATAACTTTAATTGTTCTGCAATGATAATAACGCTCGGTTTCACACAACTTCTAGGGTCGAGCCCTAAGTCACCTTTTCCTCGTGAAACAATTAAACGAATGTAAGCATCCGCATACTCATTTTTTTGCAACGTTTGTAAAACTGCTTCTTCCATTTCGTCAACTGTCAGTGGGACTGTAAGTAAAATAGATTTTGCCGATTCATATAATCGTTTTACATGTTCTTTTAAACAAAATACATTTCCTCCGTAACTACGAATCCCTTCAAATACACCGTCTCCGTATAAAAAGCCATGATCATATACTGAAACAACTGCCTTTTCTTTTTCTACAAATTCCCCATTCATGTAAATGTACTGGTTTCCCATCTCACATCGCTCCTCTTTTTTTCTCTATTTTTTGCAATCTATTTCTACATCGATTGCTGAGATGAGTATTTTTAACAGAATATTCAGTATATAAATATTAAAAATATACTCGTCTCAACAATCGATTACTTACATACTTGTAGCAATCCATTGCTGAGACGAGGGAATCGTGGTACCACTCAGCTTCCTTACACTTCTCACGAAATATAAGCTCTGCAAGTCCAATTAGACTTTTGTTTTTCTATCGGGAACAAACCCGCTACTTTTTACTAATTTTCAAAAGTAGTGCTCCGAGGTGATTTTCAATGAGTGCATTGTTACCACCCTCACAGCCTCGGGGCAGCTCTCTGAAACAATCTTTATCATTTACTCTCCTCTTCCACGCATTCTCTTATTCTATTTTCTAAAATAAAAACTCTCGCCTCAGCAATCAACTACTACAATTTAGTAGCTTTGATTGCTGAGGCGAGAGTTTCGCGTTACCACTCAGCTTCCTTATACTTCTCGCGAAATATAAGCTTCGTAGGTCCAATTAGACCCCCGTCCTTTTACCGGAGACGATGCCGCCGCCCTCTACTCAGTTTCCCTTTCGCAAGCGATGCTCCGAGGTGATCTTCAATGATTTGATTGTTACTACTCTCGCAGCCTTGGAGTAGCTCTCTGAAACGATCATAATCATCTACTTTCCTCTTCTTTGCATATACAACATATAAAGTTAGAAAATTTTTAATTAACTTTTATTTGTTACACGTATTATAGGACGTTGTTCTTTTCTTTGTCAACATGTTTTTTCAAAAAAAATCTAAATTCATTCTATTTATTTTTTCTCAAATCAAAATTGGAATGAATTACTTACATACACTCATATATTGCTTAAGTATGTTTGCACTACTACATAAAGAAAAATTTATGAGGAGATGAGAAAACTATGTTAAAAGGGAAAGTAGCGTTAGTTACAGGAGCAAGCCGAGGAATTGGACGAGCGATCGCTAAACGTTTAGCAAATGACGGTGCATTGGTTGCTGTTCATTACGGTAATCGAAAAGATGACGCTGAAGAAACTGTTCATGAAATTCAATCAAATGGTGGCCAAGCTTTTTCTATCGGCGCAAATTTAGAATCCTTACATGGTGTAGAAAACCTTTATAAAGCTTTAGATACTGAATTACAAAAGCGCACTGGTGAAACACAATTTGATATTTTAATAAACAATGCTGGCATTGGTCCTGGTGCTTTTATTGAAGAAACGACTGAACAATTTTTTGATAGAATGTTTTCAGTAAATGCAAAAGCACCATTCTTTATCATTCAACAAGCACTGCCACGTTTACGTGACAATAGCCGAATTATTAATATTTCATCCGCTGCGACCCGCATTTCTTTACCTGATTTTGTTGCATATAGTATGACGAAAGGCGCTATTAATACAATGACTTTTACACTAGCAAAACAGCTTGGAGCACGAGGAATAACGGTGAATGCAATACTTCCAGGATTTATTAAAACAGATATGAATGCAGAACTCTTGAGCGACCCGATGATGAAGCAGTACGCTACTACTATTTCCGCTTTCAATCGCTTAGGTGAAGTAGAAGACATTGCCGATACTGCTGCATTCCTTGCTTCTCCAGACAGCCGCTGGGTAACTGGACAATTAATTGATGTGAGCGGAGGATCTTGTTTATAAAAAACATATATTTTCAAATCTTTTTTATTGCGCAATAAAACAATTTATATAATACTATATAAAACATATACATTTAGGAGGATTACAGCAATGTCCGAAAAAACATACGAACTCGCAACCTTCGCAGGCGGTTGCTTTTGGTGCATGGTAAAACCATTTGATGAACTTCCTGGTATTCATAAAGTACTTTCTGGCTATGCAGGAGGTCATGTAGAAAACCCAACATATGAACAAGTAAAAGTTGGAACATCTGGACATTTAGAAGTTGTTCAAATTACATTCGATCCTTCTATTTTTCCTTATCAGAAATTACTAGACTTATATTGGCCACAAATCGATCCCACTGATGATGGCGGACAATTTTTTGACCGTGGTCCATCTTATCGTACCGCTATTTTTTATCATAACGAAACACAAAAAGGGCTTGCTGAAAAATCAAAACAAGCTCTTACAGAAAGCGGTATGTTTAAAGATCCAATCGTGACTGAAATTCGTCCTGCTGCACCTTTTTACGCAGCAGAGGAATACCACCAACATTTCTATAAAAAGAATCCAGAGAAATATGCTACTGAGCAAAAGGAATCTGGTCGTGAAGACTTTATTAAAGAAAATTGGCAAAAAAAATAATAAAAACGCATCGTGCTTTTTTAGTACGATGCATTTTTATTTTTGATAAAAGTACCATACAATTAATAGAACAATTGCTGTTAGTGACCAAAGTACTATCTCGTTTTTTACGCTATTCTTTTTCTTAGTCATTTCATTCCCTCCTAATAACAATTAAACATATTCAAGTTTTTCTTTGTTTAATTGTCCACCTTATATACGTGAATACATCCTTACAAATTCTAATAGCAAGATCACCAATAATTCCGATTGCAATTGAAATTACTAACATCTGTCCAAAACTAAAAGAATTTGTGTACGTTATGTAGAGAACGATACATATAAGTAAAACATCCGGTAAAGAAAGTAAAAACCTTTTAAGCATTCCTTTATCTCCTCTATACTTTATTTATATCTTCTACTGTAATTTTGAAAGAAAGTTTGTTCAAAAATTCCATTTAGACCCTCATTTTACGAAAAATAATAAGAATCCCTTTTTAAAAGAGATTCTTATTCAACAGATTTAAGTTTAATTATTTTCTACATATCCTATTCCATAATTACTCCTAAAATAGAATAATATTACTAATCATTTATTGTAAATTGACTATTTGCCAGGCAACCGAATGTCGCGCCAGCTACCTACATCGCATTGGCCAAATTCATTATTACCTACCGCGACCACCGTGCCGTCTGATTTTAGTCCGACTGTATGTGCACAACCAGCCGCTATCGCTACAATATCGCGCCAATCGCTTACGTTACATTGACCATACTCATTCCAGCCCACTGCCACCACGGTACCGTCTAATTTTAGTCCGATTGTATGATTCGGACCAGCCGCTATTGCTACAATATCTATCCAGCCACTTACATCACACTGGTTATGTTTACCATTCCCCACTGCTGTCACCGTACCGTCTCGTTTAAGACCAACAGTATGAAGATACCCAGCCTTGACCGATACAATACCTCGCCAGCTACTTACATTGCATTGACCATATCGATTATTCCCCACAGTCGTCAATGTGCCGTCCAATTTAAGACCGACTGTATGCCAGTCACCCGCTGTGACTGCCACAATATCTTGCCAACTGCTTACATTGCATTCTCCTTCTTTATTTCGGCCCACCGCTACTACCGTGCCATCCGATTTAAGACCAATAGTACGACGCCACCCTGCCGCAACCGCTACAATATTATGCCAATCGTTTACATCACATTGTTCATGCTTATTCCAACCCACTGCTATCGCAATATTGTCACATGTAAGACCGATTGTATGAGCATTACCTGTGTTCGTCGCCATATGAACATTGCCTGCTGCAACTGCTTCAATATCTCGCCAGCCACATACATTGCATTCTCCTTCTTTACTCCGGCCCACCGCTACTACCGTGCCATCCGATTTAAGACCAACAGTATGACCACGCCCCGCCGCTATCGTATCTTTTGGCCATCGCTTCAATTTTTCTTTCGGTAAAATGTAATCCATGTTTTACCTCCTTGCATATAAGCAACTGTATCATAATAGATATTTTTATCAAATTTCATTATAAATCTACATTTACAAAGAAAGCTTATTTTACTTCTTCAAAAAATAAAAACCTCCAGTTTAAATACTAGAGGTTTTCTCGTTATTTCTTCAAGCGGTCAATAAAATCGTTCAATTTATCTAGCGATTTCATATTCAGATTGCAAGCTACACCATCTTTGCAAATGTAGTTTCCCTTTTTAACGAAAGTTCCTGGTACATCACCTTTAATTTCAACTAAAAACATCCCTACTTCTTCATGCCCATGACATAATGAACAAATACTTTTTTTATTTAAACTTTGGAACGTTCCTTGCAGACCAACAAACTTATTTTTATCATTTTTCGCTATAATAAATTTCCTGCTTGATCCTTTGTCAATCCAGCTTAAATAAGATAATTCTTTCATATCCAGTTCTTCCATATCGGGAAGTTTTAGCTTTTTTGCTTTAGGAAATAATTTTTTTAATGTTTGTGCTGTAACTTCTTGAAACGGAATTACATACGGATTTATTTTCATTAAAAATGATTCTGCATCTTCTCTATTTTGAACTGTTAATACCGTATCAATTAACTCTTTCTGTTCATCGGTTAAATTCTCAAATACATGTATTATCTTTTCAATCGCAAGTGATTTTAACGCTTGAATTACACCTCTATCGTTTGCCGTTGCATGCCCGTTTGCTAAAATATAAGCTTGTGATTTTATAAAATTATATTGATCACTTCTAATAAACGCTTCCATCTTTATCACTCCATACAAATTGTTGATCTAGTTTTATTGTATACAATGATTACGTTTTTTGATATGTAAAAGATAACTTAGAAACAAACATTACATATATCACTTATTCTCTACCGCTGCATTTCCTGACAAAAGAAGCCATCATCTGTTTTCCATTCCGCATATAATACGTCTTCAAATTTAGTAATTCCTTTTTGCTTAATTTGTTTATAAAGCCATCCTTCATCAAATCCCGCTTCCCTCAAATTATCCTTAACTACTTTTCCATCACTAATTAATGAAATTGGTAAGTATACAGGCTTATGTTTTAAACTTAAATCATTTATAGTAGGAGATTCGTATTTACTTTTTTTCAGAACGCTTATGTTTCCGTTAGGCTCCAATATCATATATTCAACTTCTCGGATTGAAAATATATCTTTTTGTTGTCTTAACATTTGTTGTAATTGGTTAATGTCCAAATGATTTGATTTTAATTGTTCTCTATCAATATGCCCATTACGAATGATAATAGAAGGGTATCCTTCAAAGAACTTTCTTGTCCTTCTAAATTTTTGTGTTATTACTTCTATTGCGTAAATTAATATTACCCATACAAACACAGCGTATAAAATAGACCATACTCTCACCTCAGGATCATATACAGTGTTTCCAACTAGTTCTCCGATTACAATCGCAGAAATAAAATCAAAAGGGGTTAGCTGTGATATTTGTGTTTTCCCTAATATTTTAGTAGCAATTAATAAAACAAAAAAACCAACAAAAAGTTCTATCGTTATTTGTCCAAGATGATTCATATGTGTTCACCTTTCTGTAATATGAAATATAACGTTTTTATTCCTATTCACATTTCTATACAATACTATTGCGATTCATTTTTTCTATTATCATGCCCATTCACACCCTATATATCCAATACATACAAAGCAAAAAGAGTCTAGTTCAAAATAATATTTGAACTAGACTCTTTTATGCTCATTTAGAATACACAATCTTTTTAATCGTTTCCCCAGAAAGAAAATATTCTTCTGCAAGTTGATGAATAGCAATCCCACTTTTAAACGCTTCTTTAATTGCTTTATTTCTTTCATCTAGTTGTTTTCTTCCGCCAGATCGTGTACCCCATTTATAATGTTTCGTTTCTTGTTTCGGAATGTAAATTGTTTCACCTTGTATATACTTTTGAATTTCAGTAATTAAACTCTCTGGTAAAACAGCATTAGCTTTTACGTATTTCATTTCTGCTCGCCCCTTATTTTTTATGGTTCATTTCAATAAGGTGCAAAGCCAAATATAAAAAATGATACGAGCTCATATAGGCGATTGTATATTACTTGTCTACCTCACGCAAAGTATCGCCATTTCCATACTTGGCTTTGCATGAGACGTTGCAGTGTCTGGCAATTGAATTATAATCGCCATATAAACACCTCCTAATATACCTTTTGCATTTTATTATATGATAAAATCCCTCTCCTTGCATCTTCATACTTTTTCAGCAATAAATAATTAATTTTGATATAATACTTTTTATTGAATCAAAAATCATTGTGAGGTTACGTTATGAGGAAAAAAATTATCATTACAATCGTTACACTATTCTTTATTATCACGGCATTATTCGGAACATACAAATTGATGAACGCAAGAAGCTTTCAATTATTTGGAGATTTAACACAACGCGTAGAAACAAATGAAAAAGTGATCGCTTTAACTTTTGATGATGGCCCTACTAACAATGTAAAACAAATATTACCGTTACTAGATAAATACAACGCTAAAGCTACTTTCTTTTTAATTGGAAATGAATTAGAGAAAAGTCTATCATTAGGAGAAGCTATCGCGCAATCTGGGCACCAGCTTGGAAACCATACATATTCTCATAAAAGAATGATTTTCAAAACACCTTCTTTTATTAAAGATGAAATAGAAAAAACGAATTCATTAATCCGCCAAACAGGATTTACAGACGAAATTGATTTTAGACCGCCTAACGGAAAAAAATTAATTGGACTACCCTATTATTTAAATAAAAATAATATTGAAACGATTATATGGGATCTTGAGCCCGATACTTTTTATAAATCTGCGGCTGATAAAATTAAATATGTTAATAAAAATGTAAAACCAGGTTCTATCATTTTACTGCATTCTATGTATGATGAGTCTGATGACAATTTAAAAACGATTGAAGGTATTTTAGATTCTTTATCTAAGAAGGGCTATCAGTTCGTAACAGTAAATGAATTGCAAAAAAGAGCAAAATAAAAAGAAAGGTAGCGTATCTTTGTATGATACGCCACCTTTCTTTTTATATAATGCCAAGTACATTTAAGAATACGATAATAATCGCAATTGGTGCGATAAAGCGAAGTAAGAATAACCATAATACGAATAGTTTATAACCTTTATTTTTACTTACACCTAGCTCTTTCATTAATACATCTTTCTTCATTTTTAAAGGAACAAAGATAGAAACTAATAATACACCAAGTGGCATTAATACGTTACTTACTGCATAGTCCGCTAAATCAAAGACTGTCTTTCCGAAAATCTTCAGATCACTTAATATACCGAATGATAATGCTGATGGTACCCCAACAACGAAGATTAATAACCCTACGATTAAGGCCATTTTTTCACGTTTCCCTTTACCTTTTGATGTTAACGACGCAACACTAATTTCTAACATCGAAATTGCTGATGTAATCGTAGCGAAGAAGAATAGTAATAAGAAAACGATGAAGAATAATTTTCCGAATGCCATTTTACTGAAAATAGCTGGCAATACGATAAATAATAGTCCTGGTCCTTGAGATGGTTCCATTCCGAATGCGAACACAACTGGGAAAATTGCAAGTCCTGCAAGTAATGTAATAACAAGAGTTAATGCTACGATAGAAAATGCTGAACGTGGTAAGCTTTCTTCTTTCGGTAAGTACGAGCTATACGTTACCATAACGGCTACCCCGACAGATAACGAGAAGAACGATTGCCCCATTGCGTATAAAATAACTTCTGATGTTACATGTGAGAAATCAGGTTGTAAGAAGAAACGAACTCCTTCTCCAGCACCATCTAATGTAAGTGCACGAACGATTAATACAAAGAATAAAACGAATAGTGCTGGCATGAAATATTTATTTACTTTTTCAACACCATTTTGTACACCTTTACTTACGATGAAAATAGTAATAAGAATGAATAATAGCTGTGATCCAACTGCTAAATATGGATTGGAAATGATTTCACCAAACGTAGCTTCGTATGCTCCATTTCCTTCCCATAGTCTACCTGTAATTGCATTCCATAAATATAATAAAATCCAGCCTCCTACAACACTGTAAAAAGAAAGTAATATGAAACATGTTACAATTCCTAATTTACCTAACCAAGGCCATAACGTTTTAGGAGCAATCTCTCTATATGCATCAACAGCCTCTTTTTGTGTACTTCTTCCAATAACAAATTCAGCTAATAATAGCGGTAAACCAATTAATAATGTGAAACCGATGAAAATTAGGAAGAACGCTCCGCCTCCTCCAATGCCGGCCATATATGGGAATTTCCAAATCGCCCCAAGACCAATTGCCGAACCTGCTGCAGCTAATACGAAACCTAATTTCGATGTCCATTGCTGTGAATTCATTTATTAATCTCCTCTCTGTCTCTTTTTCTTTGTTACAATTCGGTATTTATATTGTTCTATCAATACTCTTTTCTAATACGTTCACTTCCTCCCTAATAATAAAAAACGCCCCTACGTAAATACGTAGGGACGACAAAAATATCGCGGTACCACCCTAGTTGTGAAGAATACTAAGAAACCACCTAAATAAAAATGCCCCTACGCAAAAACGTAGGGACGATAAAATATCGCGGTACCACCCTAGTTATGAAGCCACACCAAAGTTAGGACCTAAATAAAAAACGTCCCTACGTAAATACGTAGGGACGATAAATATCGCGGTACCACCCTAGTTGTGAAACAATCTTCACCACTTTATTTGATAACGGTATAAACTACCGTCTTTCATTTCCTCATAATGCGAGATTTATGAAAGATGCTCCAGGACGAACTTCATGAATAATCTATATACTGATTCACACCAACCATCAGCTCTCTGAAATAGGGAGATATTCACTACTATACCCTTTCATTGCCCAAATATTATTTTCCGAATTGATTACTATCATTTTTATCACACATTAAAAATAGTGTCAACTTATATTTTGAATTTTTATGTATTACAATCTATTTAAAAATTTGAAATATAAGTTTTAGTTTAGAAAACAAGTAGATTAGTACATAACGAATTCTAACAGGCAATAGAAAAAGAATTACGTATTATTGATACTTATTCCAGAAGAAAAATCATCTAGAAACATAACCTATCTCTATCTGTATTAGTTTTTAAGAGTTTGATGGATACCAAGAAAATTTCGCATCACTATCCAGTGGTCTATTTTTCGTTTCTTCTTTAATTACACGAAACCATTCATTTAAAATTTGAGTTTTGGGCAATTGAGCAGCAAGGTTATCTTCCCAAATTATATGTGAGAACCAGGCTTTCGTTTCCCATTCAAACTGCAATTGTGCGAACGAAATTATAGGGTGATCAGCTTCACGAAATTGCTCATTTACTGCATTTGAAACTTCTGGAGCTTGCGGTAACAACTCGTTCTGAATTCTATTTCTTATCGTCACATTTTCTAGCTGATCCCAGAAATACAATTGCCCATTTATTTGATAAAAAATATCAAATGAAGCCTCACCTTTCTTCAAATTCAATAATACGAAAGCACGTTCCACATCATTGTCAGCCGCCTTTACAGCATTAACAATTATATTTTGTGCCATTGATACCCAGTAACTAGTCGCTTCCTCTACCGGTGATTCAACATACAATTCTTCACTTAATTCATGAAGAGTGGCTTCTTGCTCATTTACTTTTTCAACTTTTTTAAAAAACCTATTAAAAAAACCCATAACTTCCCCCTTATTACTGTTTTCTATTTCACAAAATAAAAAATAGATTTTTCTTGCTCATCCACATTTACTCCTGGCGCGTATGTATGAACTTGTTGCAACACTTCTTCTATTAGCAACTCTAACTCCTGCACACTATTTTCTGGATTCCCTATTAATGTGTCCGCCATACGTTCATATAATTTTTCAGGTTTAATAGTCATTCGTTCCACATTATTAGGCATCCATTTAAACGCTGGATGATGTACGTACATTTTATTCAAACCAAATAAAACACCGAATACGTTCCTTTGTACTTCGCAAATAACGTCATAAAGCATAAGCCAATCTTTCCGTTTTAAAAGCGCCTTTCGATTGTGCCAACGATTACTTAACCATAGATTTTCTGAAATCATCCGTTTTACTAGTTCATCTGGATATGCCGCTACTTTTTCTTTTAATTCATTCACTTTCCCTTCTCCATACAAACTAACACCATCATGAACGGATGATACAATACATTGTTTTTCATAACTTATATCATATTGATCCACCACATCCGAAATCACTTTCTCTACTGTCTCTGTTAAAAAGTTACTAATCTCTAATTTAATTCCCTCTTTCGTTAAATACGTTTCCGACCATTCTTCTTCCTCATACGGATGATACGATAATATTTTCCCATCAATATGATAAATAGGGGCCCTACGATCCTCATCTTCCGGCGGTGTTGACCATAAAATATGTAATTCTATATCTGAATGTTCATCTTCAAGCTTTCTAGCTACTGAACCCGCTAAAATAATGGCTTCTACTTTCGGATTTTTCCTATAAATCTCTGACATCTCTATCGCTTTCTCTTTTAATCCCATTTCATTTCCCCCTAAAATTGCAGTAATCCCCTATATTCCATTTATCTATTTCGATATTACAGCTTGCATTACCTTTTCAAATTCCTACTGCATCATATTTCTATCCAAAAGCGCTGAATAACTTCACCAGTACGAGAAGAAACTATTTCATTTTCTAACACACCGCCGACCTTTTGAATCGTTTTAGCAGAACCGATATTGGATTTATCGCAAGTTATTAATACTTTCTGCAATCCTAATTTTTGCGCTTCAGCTAATGCAAGCTTTAGTTGTTTCGTAGCGTAACCGTGGCGACGTTTATTCGGATGGACACTATATCCAATATGACCGCTTTCCCGTAATAATTCTGGATTTAATCTATGTCTAATATTCACAAAACCTATAAGTTCTCCTTTTTCAAAACTTAAAAACTGACTAGATGGCATTCGATTAGCTAGTAAATTTTCTCCTAATTCTTGTTTACTCACTTTTTCAAACCATTCATCAAGAGAATCAAAGTTTTGTAAAGAACTACTTCCATATGGTTGTTCCCCTGAGTGTAAAAACGCGTGTCTATACGCTGTAATATGCTCACTATATTCATGGGTTGGTTTTAATAGTTTCATTGTTCTTCTCCCCCTCTTTATTCCATAAAACAAACACCTTAATAGCAGTTATTCACTATTAAGGTGTTTCTATCCTTTTTATTCAAATAACCCCATACTCAAATAACGTTCACCTGTATCAGGCGCAATACATAAAACTTTTTTACCAACGCCTAGGCGTTTCGCTATCATGATTGCAGCGTAAACAGATGCTCCAGAAGACGGACCAACTAATAATCCCTCTTGTCTAGCTAAGTTTCTCATTGTCGTTAAAGCCTCTTCGTCTGCAATTTGAATAATTTCGTTATACACTTCTGTATTTAAGTTTTTCGGGATAAACCCTGGGCTTGTTCCTACTAGTTTATGAGGACCTGGTACACCACCTGATAAAACGGGAGATCCTTTCGGTTCCACTACTGCAATATATAAGTTTGGTAATTTCTCTTTTAACGTTTCACCAGTCCCTGTAATCGTTCCGCCTGTTCCTGCCGTTGCAACAAAGGCGTCAAGCTCTCTATCCATTTGTTCATAAATTTCAAGCGCAGTCGTATAGCGGTGAATATTCGGATTAGCTGGGTTTTCAAATTGTTGCGGAATAAAACTATTCGGTATTTGCTTTTGCAATTCTAACGCCTTCGCAATTGCTCCTGGCATTCTTTGTTCTGCTGGTGTTAAAACTACTTCTGCTCCGTATGCTTTCAATAAATTAATACGCTCTTTTGACATATTATCTGGCATAATTAAAATCGCTTTATACCCTTTAGCTGCTGCATTCATCGCTAAACCAATCCCTGTATTCCCGCTTGTCGGTTCAATGATTGTATCTCCTGGTTTGATGAGACCATTTTCTTCTGCAACGTGAAGTAAATTATAAGCAGCACGGTCTTTCACACTGCGCGATGGATTAAACATTTCTAGTTTCACATACACATCTGCTGCGTCTTCCGGAATAAATTTAGATAATCGGACGACAGGTGTATCGCCTATTAATTCTGTTACGTTTTCACATAATTTCATAGCGCATCCCCTATTCTATCGTTTTCTTATCACTTGGCAGTAACCATGAAGTGAGTCCAATTAATGGTAGACAACTACATAATAGCATAATAAATTGCAGGCTATATATATCTGCTAATTTCCCAAGAACTACTGCACCTAATGCTCCAAGTCCAAACGCAAGACCTACGATTAATCCTGACACCATTCCCACTTTTCCAGGTACAAGCTCTTGTGCATATACAACAATTACACTAAAACTACTTGAACTAATAAAACCGATACATAAAAATAACGGTACGACCCACACAAGTGAGACATGTGGTAATAACAGTGCAAGTGGCGCTGAACCTAACATTGAAAATACGATGATATTTTTCTTACCAAATCGATCTGCTAACGGTCCTCCGAAGAAAGTTCCTAACACACCAGCAATCATAAATGCGAATACGAAATACTGGGCATTTTTTATAGATAAACCGTAATGCTCTATTAAGTAAAATTGATAGAAATTCCCGATACCAGCACCGTACCAAGAGCGTACAAAAGTAAGAAAAACAAGAAGTATAATAACGAATTTAATGTGTGTACTTACAATTGCATTTTCCGCCTCAAGCGCAGCCCTCTTCTTCCTTCTTACAGCGCCGGTTGCTAATTCATTTTTGTACCAATTCGATACGAAAATTAATAATACAATTCCTACTGCTGCAAATGCTGTAAAACCTAATGAACCAATTTGACCGAGTGGAACGAAAATTAGCGCTGTAAAAATAGGAGCTAAGGAATTCCCCGTGTTTCCCCCAACTTGATAAATCGCTTGCGCTAACCCTCGTTTTGCACCTGCCGCCATATACGCAACACGAGCGCCTTCTGGATGAAAAACTGCGGAACCTAAACCAATAAATAAAACAGAAATAATAACAATAATAAAGTTTGGTGCAAACGCGAGTCCAATCATTCCAAGCATGCTTGAAAACATACCGAGTGGTAATAAAAATGGTGATGGCTTCTTATCTGAATACATACCAAACACCGGTTGCATAATCGATGACGTCATATTTAAAGCAAACGCAATCCACCCTACTTGCATATAGGATAAATTCATCGTTTTTTCCAAAATAGGAAACAACGCCGGCACAACTGCTTGCATCGAATCATTTAAAAAATGCCCAAAGCTAATCGCAAATAAAATTCGATATATTGTCGGTGTTTCTACAGTTTTTTTGTGTGAAACTGCCTGCATATGTGAATCTCCCCTTTCTGTACAAAATATATATTTATTACAGTAGGTGTAATAAATTCTGACTTTTGAAACATTTCTATTCTATACTGCTTTCATTTCTTTTTCCAGAAATATAACTTAACTCCCGTCATTGGCTTGCATCCTTGTAACTTTCAGCGGTAAAACAGTACAAAAAAAGACAACCCAATCACATACTGGGTTGCCTCTTACATTAAATTGCAAAATGCTTATACTTCTCGTAATCACTCGTCTTACATTCTATTTCTAATTTGGTACCTTCGTTTTCGTAACTCGTAGATAAAACGTGTGCATGATTATTGAAATACGAAACTACCTGTCCTTGATCATACGGAATTAACATTTCACATTTCGTATATTCTTTATAAATATGGGAACGAACCATTTCTACAAGCTCTTCAATTCCAACATGTTTCTTCGCAGATAAATACACGCGGTCTTCTTGTACTTTCGGAATTTCAACATCCACCATATCTGATTTGTTATAGGCATAGATTGTTGGAATATTTTCTACTCCAATTTTCTTTAACGTTTCATTTGTAATATCAATTAATTGTTCATAATTTGGATTTGCGTAATCTACAACATGAATAAGTAAGTCTGCTTCCGCTACTTCTTCTAATGTTGAACGGAACGCCTTCACAAGATGATGTGGTAATTTACTTACAAATCCAACTGTATCTGTTAATAAGAATGATTTATTATCTGGCAAATCAATATTTCGTACAGATGTTTCTAACGTCGCAAATAACATATCTTTTTCAAATACTTGTTTTTCTTCTGTACCATTATAAATTTCAAGCATTGCATTCATCGTCGTAGACTTTCCTGCATTCGTATAACCTACTAATGCTACTACAGGTATTTCAGTTTTCTTACGTTGCTTTCGCTGCGTTTGACGCTGGGCAACGAGCGCTTCTAAATCTTTATTTAAAACTGAAATTTGTTCTTCAATTTTACGACGATCTAACTCTAACTTCTTCTCACCGACACCTTTATTTTTCGTACCAACGCCGCCGCTCTGTCTTCCTAACGATTCACGAAGACCGATTAAACGAGGCATCATGTACTGAAGGTGTGCTACTTCTACTTGTAGCTGTGCTTCTTTCGTTTTCGCACGTTGCGCAAAAATATCTAAAATTAAAATGGTACGATCAATTACCTTACAATCTAAATCCTCTTCTAAATTTCGAATTTGTGAAGGAGATAATTCATCATTAAAGATGACCATATTCGCATCTATTTCTTTTACATACGCTGCTACTTCTTCAATCTTTCCTTTTCCGATATAATGCGACGGATTTACTCGTTGTAAATTTTGCGTTACTTGCCCAATTACCTCTACATCACAAGCTTCCGCAAGATTTGTTAACTCTTCCATCGAATATGCAAAATCACCTTCATTACCTAAATTTACTCCAACTAAAACTGCTCTTTGTAATACTTCTTCCATATATTTATTCCTCCATTTCGATTACGTAAAATAAAAAACACAGGTCGCTGCCTGTGTTTTCGTAAACGGATAAGGGTTCACCAAAGAAATAGAAGAAAGCTATGCTTTCATCCTATCTCATAGTCAAAAAGTCCCAAGATTATATACGTATCCACAATAAGTGTTCACCTATACAATCCCATTCTATTTATAAAGGCAAAACAAAAAGAGGGCGTATTCGTCCCTCCCTCTTTTTCACATATAAGCTTAATAAAGGGTTCCTTTAAAATAGGCAGACCAATCCCGTTCACTCTGTACACAGACAGAGCCTTTGAGCGCTATTCAATTATTGGCACAAAGTATTGAGACGTAATCTGATTAAGATCAAAGGAAGCCCCTCCGTTCATTTTAAGTTACATAAAGTGTAGCATAAGTAATTCGCCTTCACAAGGTTTAACAACCTATATCACGCTAAAGAAAATCTTTATATTTTTACTTTAATCGTCATTTTTTGCGAGTTTTTCTCACAATAAAAATAACAAAAGCAATTATCAATTTTAGAAACTTCTCTTATATTATTTTTACAACACTCGATAAATCCCTTCATAGTAAGTTAAGTCGTTCAATACACCAAAAATCTATATTGACATTTTTATAACCTGATATCAGTATCAGGTTATAAAAATAAAAATTAGGAGATGTTCCTATGCATTCTAAATCTCGTATTACTGCAATTGGTACTTATGTTCCAGATCAAATATTGTCTAATAACAATTTAGAAAAGATGGTCCATACGAATGATGAATGGATTGTACAAAGAACAGGAATTAGTGAAAGAAGAATCGCTAGCGAAGAAGAATACTCCTCAAACTTAGCCATTAAAGCGATTGAAAATTTATGTACAACATATAAGAAAAACTTAGAAGATGTCGACTGTATCATTGTCGCTACTACTACTACTGCTGATTACGTTTTTCCTAGTGTTGCTTGCCAAATACAACAATACTTCAACATACCTCATACAATAGCTTTTGATTTAAATGTAACTTGTGCTGGTTTTACATATGGACTACACGTCGGTAATAGCTTAATCACTTCTGGATCACATAAAAAAGTACTTGTCGTAGCGACAGAGACATTATCTAAAGTTACTGATTATACCGATAGAACGACCTGTATTTTATTCGGTGATGGTGCTGGAGCTATTTTATTAGAAAGAGATGAAAACACCCAAAGCTTTATCGCTGCTCACATGGGAACAAACGGTAATGGCGGCATTCATCTATACAGAACAAACTTATCTACTACTATGAATGGCACACCACTGCAAACAAATGAAAAAATCGTTCAAAATGGAAGAGAAGTATATAAATGGGCAACACACACAGTGCCAAAAGGCATAAAAAATTTATTACATACCGCAAATATGCAAGTAGATGATATAGACTGGTTCATACCCCACAGCGCTAACTTACGAATGGTCGAATCTATTTGCGAAAAATCTCAAATTCCAATACAAAAAACATTAACGAGCGTGGAATATATGGGGAATACCTCTTCAGTCACCATTCCACTCGCTCTAGATTTAGCTATAAAAGAAGGGAAGTTAAATAATGGAGACACACTTTTACTATACGGATTCGGTGGTGGTCTTACACATTTAGGGCTTATTGTAGAGTGGAATTTAATTTAAGTGTATAAAAAGAGGCTCTAGTCAGTAACTAGAACCTCTTTTTCATTTAATTTCTTGCCCCTTTTCGAGACCATATCACAACAGGAATAAGTAATAACGCTAACACGCCTCCAGCCAATGACAATACCGCATAACTTGAATTCGCTACTACCATACCTGACATCGCTCCACCAGAAGCTCCAGCTAGCGCAATAAAAACATCTATTTTCCCTTGTGTTTTAGCACGTGTAGACGGTGTTGTGGAATCAACGATTTGTGCTGTACCACTTATCAATCCGAGGTTCCATCCTAGCCCAAGTAAAGAAAGAGCAACGATTAATAATAATAAAGAATCACTTGGCGCTATCGCAGCTATGACACCCGCTGCAAGTAAAATCACTCCACCAGCTATACTCATTGTAGTTCGGCCAATTTTATCAATTAACATTCCTGTAACGAAAGATGGAAGATACATTGCACCTACATGAAAACCTATCACAAGTCCTACTGCACTTAAACCGTGACCGTGGTGTCCCATATGAACTGGCGTCATCGTCATAATCGCAACCATCACTATTTGCGTAAGTATCATTACGATTGCTCCAACTGTAATACCTCGTTTATTTTCTTTCGCTTCTTCTGTTATTGGTTGCCCTTTATATGTATGTTCCTGTTTATATCTTTCTATTATGTTAGCAATAATTAACGGATCTGGACGAAGCATAACAAAAAGAACTAGACCCGCCAGTATAAATGCTGCTGCCGATAGTATGAACGGACCTGCAAGTTTAGGAACTCCAATTGAATGAGCAAAACTTCCCATTACCCCTACTAAATTTGGTCCTGCAACTGCACCGAAAGTCGTCATTACCATCGTAATACTAACAGCCGTTGCTCTCTGCTTCTTATCTGCTAAATCTGTACCTGCATAACGAGCTTGTAGATTCGTGGCTGTACCGGCACCATATATGAGTAAAGAAATAAGTAAAAGAATAATACTATTTGTTAAAGCTGCCATTACAACACCAATTGCTCCAAATCCACCTACTATAAACCCTGTTGCAAGACCTATCCGGCGTCCATATCGTTGCGAAAGCTTCCCTACTATGAAAGCTGCTAATGCCGATCCCAATGTAAACATAGCAGTTGGTAATCCTGCAAATGCATCTGTTCCAAGCATTTGCTGCGCAAGAAGTGCTCCCACTGTAATACCAGCAGCTAGTCCTGCACCGCCAAACATTTGTGAAATGCTGACGATTATTAACGTTCGTTTGTATAGTTTTTGTTGCTCTTCTTCTGTGTACACATGATTATCTATTAAAGCCCCTGCCTTATCTAGCAATTCCCCATCCTCCTTTTAAAATTAAGCCCTCTTGTTAATGTACTATGTATAACGTTACATATTCAATGGCATTTTCCATTCATCCCTTTCATTCTAAAAAACTTTCTAATCATACTCGACTTATCCCATGCTATATTAAAAATACTACTATTCACAATATGCAAGGAGGAAACAATGAAAAAAACAGGCTGCTATAGCCTGTTTTTCTTTACGCTTCTTCTACTAATCTTCCCCTTCTCTTTTTACTCAAAGCTTTCCCTTCCCAAAACAACAAACTTACGAAAGCACAAATTAAAATAATTGGCACACTTGCTTTATATAAATCTGTAAAACTCATAGCCATCTGATTCTTGGCATAATGATTCACATCATTTGAAAATGTGAGTACCTCTTTCTTTATACTTTCCTCTTGTTTTTCAACTTCTTTTGTCACTTGCCTCATAACTTCTTCTCTTTTTACATCTCTATATTCTACTGGAACTTCTCTTAATATTTCATCCGTCTTGTCGCGAATCAATTCTTCCTTTTTCTCTTTACTTAATCCTATTGTCATTGCATTTTGTTTCTTATTTATATTCGACTCTAAACTTTGATTCTCTATTTTCTCTTTAGTCATTTGTAAAATTTCAGTTTGCTCAGCACTATTCACATGAATATTACGCACCTTTTCTTCTGCATAACGATATACTTTTTCTTTATTTACAGTTAAATTGTGAGTTAAGTTAGAGACAAATATTGCAACCGCCAATACAATTCCAACTTGTCGTAACATTGATACAACACTTTGAGAAGCAGTTAACAGTTCTCCTTCAAACGAAGACGCACTTAAAACTGTAATTGGCCCCACTACTAAACCATATCCAACACCTAATATCATACACGGAATAATAATTTCTATATTTGTTGAATGAACATCAATCATTTGCAACCAATAGTAGGAAAGCCCCATAACAAGAAATCCTGACAAAATAATAGTTACTTTTCCGAGTTTTTTAATTAAAGTTGCTGCAACTGGTGAGACAAAAAATATCATTGCTGAAATAGGTGTCACTAAAAAAGCCGCTTCAATTTCCGTTCGACCTTGTAGTTTCGTCAAGAACGTTGGAAGCAATACAGTAACTCCAATTAAAAATAAATTACTTAATATAACAACGATCGACGCTCCGACAAACATTCGATTTTGAAATAACTTTAAATTCACCATTGGATTATGAATCTTTCGTTCTACTAAAACAAATAGAATAAGAGAAATAGTGCTAATTGCATAACAAGACAAAGCAATATTACTTTGCCATCCCCATGTATTACCTTTTACTAATATGAGAGTAAATGAAAAAATTGCTGTACTACTTAATAGTAGTCCTACCCAATCTATTTTTGAGATAATACGTTCTTCATTTTTTATTTGCAGCATAATGCAGCATAAAATGATTCCAAGAATACAAATTGGAACATTTACGAAGAACACCCATCTCCAACCGAAATTTTGTGTAATAATTCCACCTATCACTGGTCCCATAGCAGCTGACAATCCTTGTGTTACTCCTAAAATCGCAAGCGCAACATGCCTCTTAGCTAATGGCATAGCTGATACACCAATTACCATACTTGTTGGAAATAAAATCGCTGCCCCAATGCTTTGTATAAAACGAGAAAAAATAAGAAAATCACCTGTATTAGCAAAAGCGCAAAGTACCGATCCACCACCAAAAATCACCAGACCAAGAACATACATCTTTGCTTTTCCAAAGATATCAGCTATCCGCCCTAACGGAATGGCAAGTACTGCAATCGTCATTGTATAAACATTTAATACCCAAGACATCTTTTCTAATGAAGTATTTACACTCGATTGTATTGCTGGTAAAGCTATATTCATAATTGTCGTATCAATCATACAAAGAAAGATACCTAGACACATTAAAAAGACAATCTTAATACCCTTTGATTGTTCCATCTTTATATACCCCTTTATTTATTGTGAACGCGTTTTTCATTCTTCTGTTTTATTGTTTTCTTCCGCCTCTAACTCTTCTAATTTTTTCTTCAAAGTCTCTACTTGTGCACTATACGATGCAATACCTACATCTAGTGAAATTTCTTCGACGAAAGTAATACCTACTCTCCACTTTTCATATTTCAATCGAAGATCTGCAATGTACGCTTCTTTTCTTTCAATTTCATCTTTAATCCATTTTTTTATCGTCACATCATCACTATAGTTGCCAAAATACATTCTCATTAAAAAATCCGAACGTAAAACATCCTTCTCTACAGGCGTCTGCATATATTGATAAAACTCTTCACGTCCTTCATCTGTAATAAAGTACATTTTCTTATTCGGTTTCCCCTCTTGCATGACAACCTCTTTTTTTATTTTCCCCTCATTCTCCAATTGTCGTAACGTTGGATAAATCATTCCAAAACTTCCATCAAAAAAGTGGGTAAATACGTCTTCAAAAACAATTTTAATATCGTAACCAGACATTTCTTTTCCCATTAATAAACCTAAAACAACATCTCTTCCCTTCAAAGTAAAACCCCCACATATTATATAATCAATATTCATATTAACAATGTTAATATGATTATTGATTATATACCTTATTCTGTTAATTGTAAAATGTTTCTAAATAAAAAAGCCCCATAATTTGGTTTTACCAATTCACAGGGCCATTTTCTTATTTACTCCTTCACACCTACATCTTGCAAAACTTCAATATCCTCTTTCATTTCATAATAATAAGAAGGCAATTCTATACTATGTTCTAAGAAATAATCCTCTATGAATGAAATAATGATTTTTAAAGTTTTCACACGGGCATACAATTTATCGTTACTTTCAATAATATGCCACTTCGCATTTGGCTTACTTGTTCTTTCAAACATGTCTTCCATCGCTTCAACATACTCATCCCATTTTTCACGATTACGCCAATCTTCATCTGTAATTTTCCATCTTTTCAAAGGATTTTTCTCTCTATCGTTAAATCTCTTTAACTGTTCCTCTTTACTTATATGGTAGAAGAACTTCCCTATTATGTAATGGTCATCTGTTAGTAGTTTTTCAAAATCATTAATCTCATCATATGCTCTCATCCACTCTTCCTTTGTAGCAAAACCTTCAACACGCTCAACTAACACACGACCGTACCATGAGCGATCAAAAATGGTAATTTGCCCGTACTGTGGAATTTTGCGCCAGAAACGTTGCAAATAATGGTAACGTTTTTCATGAGGTGCAGGCGCTCCAATTGGATCTACTTGGAACCCACGTGGGTCAAGATGTTCCGTCACCCGCTTAATTGCCCCACCTTTACCAGCCGCATCCCATCCTTCCATAACAAGCATAACCGCGATTTTTTCTTCTTTCAAAATTTGTTGTAATGCTAATAAGCGCCTTTGATATTTTTCGAGTTTCTTGTTGTACTTAGATTTTGATTCAATTTTTTTCGTTAAATCTACTTTAGCAAGATGTCCATTTTCCATAAAACAAATCCCCCTTGTTGTATGACAATGTTATTTTAACATATTTTTGGTAATTTTTTCATATCCTAAAAAGCTGTGTAGGAACATCTCTACACAGCTTCCTTCTCTAATTTCACATCTACAAGCACATTTAACTACATTAAAATAAATAATTTATACGGAACTCTTAGTATATTCTTTTTTTAAAACGTAAAAATAGCCCTTTTAAAAAGGGCAGTAATCTAAGTATAGAAAAAACAAATTTATTCTTTCTTACTACATACGTAATTATGCCAGCTATAAGAGTAGTGAATAAGATATTGATTCACTACTCACAATACTCACTTTACATTATATGGTATATTTACTCGTAAAAAGAAGATAATAACAAGTAAATCCATTAAAGAATGGGAGCTCTCAAAAAATGAAACGAAAAATATTAACTCTCTTTACGCTTATATGTTTAGCACTACCAATGCAAGCTAGTGCTTACACATTTCAGTCACTACCGATTGCGTCAAAGTCTAAACAATGGTATGTCGAAATTGATAAATCTCATAACTCAAACAAGCAAGCAATCCAGCCAAAGCAAGGTGTATTTGATACGTATAGTTTACTCGTAAAAAACATCGGTCATGATGTATCAAACGTATCTGTGGAAATACTTGATAACAATCCTACCTCTAAGGCTACCTTTAAACCTACTACACCTAATGAAAATATTTCTAAAAGTCATACAAGCTTTGAGTACATGGTATTCCCATTAGACTTTAATAGTCATAATTTTAAAGTTGTGATCACTTGGGAAGAAAAGAATTTCTCTTATAACGGCCATCCGGTAAATGAAGGTAAAAAAATGAAACAAACATTTGTATTTAGTGAAGAATAAGTCCTAATTTCTTTAGGGCTTATTCTTCTTTTTTGAAACCTGCTTGTATCGCTTCCGTCACTTCTTTTGTGATTTCTAATTTTGTTGCTTCGATACTAATTTTTTGCGCCAAATATGTATGGAAGGCTTTTCATTACAAAGTTGTTTTATTAATACTGGTTGATTATATGCTAGGTTATTTTCTATATAGGTCTAGCCCTCTTTTCCCATATAATCAATTAAATCGACGAATACTCGGTACAGACAATGCTATTCCAATTGTTAAAATTACTAAACTAGCTAGTGTTATAATAGTTATCTCGCCACCTATGACAGTAGCTAACCAGCCTACAACTACATACCCTAATGGCAATAAAGCAAAAGAACCCAACATATCAAGACTTGCCACTCTTCCGAATGCTTCTTCTGGTACAAGTTCCTGTAAACTCGTTTCCCAAATGAGTCCAAATATCATCATGCCAAATCCTTCAATTGCCATTAAGAATATTAAAGCGGGTGCCCAAGAAATGAATGGCATAATTAATAAAGCAATACCACTCATTAAAACACCTCCATAAGCCAGTAATCCTCTCTTATGCCACCGCTCTTTCCCACCAAATATTAATGCAGCAATTACAGCCCCACCACCAGAAAAGGCCATGCCAAGTCCATACACGTAAGCTTCAAAATGATGATGAACATTAAATAACCACGGAATTAATACGACGATAATGCCGGCATAACAAATATTTATAAAAGAAAAAACTAAAATTGTAATCCACAGCCACGGATGACTTTTTAAAACTAATACACCTTCCATAAACTCTTGTTTGTAATTAAGCTTACTCTTTTCAATGGGTTTTACTTTTTCAAACTTAATTTCTTTTAAAAATAATAAACATAAAAATGATAATAAGTACGTTACTGCATCTAGTCCGAAACCTATCCCTGCAGACGCAACCGATACGATTAACCCACCAAGTGCTGGTCCAATTAATCGTATACCTTGATTACTCATTTGAGTGAGTGCGTTAGCTGCATTACGAATTTCAGGAACGAATACTTTCGCCCTTACAGCAGAATATGCTGGTTGGAATATCCCTTCCATAAGTCCGTATAAGGCAACGAGAATGTATAAAACTGTAATTGTTAATAAATCCATAAATATAAGCGATGCAAGTAATAGCATTAATATACAGCGGAGTATATCCGTAAATAACATTAATTTAAACCGATCAATTCGGTCTACAATTAAACCTGCAAACGGTAAAGCGAGAATATTAGGTAGCATGTACATTGCCATTGTCATTCCCATCACAACTGTTGAGCCAATTAATGAATACACAACAACTGGGAGTATGACCATAGTTATCGAACTACCTAAGGCCGAGAGTAATTGTCCAATCCATAAAAATTTAAAGTGTGGTGATACTTTAACCGGTAATAATAATTTACCAACATAACCTAAACTTTTCTCCTTTTGTATTTCTCCTTGCATGTCTCTTCCCTCTTTTCGAATGACTATAGAATTTATAATTTATAACTTAAAATTTATAATATTCAATTTATAATTATATAAGAAACAATTATGTTATGGTAAAATTATCAAAAAAATATAAAGGAGAATACATCATTATGCCTCTAAATTCACATAACATCGAACACCAGATCTATACAATGTGTATGATCCAACGTAACAATGAAGTTTTACTCATAAAACGCCCCAACCATCGAGGTTTCCCTGGCTACATCGCTCCTGGCGGCAAAGTAGATTTCCCCGAAAGTATCGTTCAAGCCGCTATAAGAGAAGTAAAAGAGGAAACTGGATTACTTGTTTCGAATTTAACTTTTAAAGGATTAGATGAATATGTAAATCCGAAAGGTAATGTTCGGTACATGGTATTTAACTACTGGACAGACTCATTTGAAGGTGAACTTCTTTTAAACCCTCCTGAGGGCGAATTATTATGGATACCAATCGATACAGCACTACATCTTCCTATGCAAGATTGGTTTAAAGAGAGATTCCCATTATTTTTTGAAACAGGCACTTTTGAAATTCAACGTGTTTGGGATAACGAGCTAAATAAACAAATTTCTATGACAATTACCCATACATAAAAAAAGCTTGGAAACCTGTCCAAGCCTTTCTTACTTCTAAGTAATTTTTTCAATCTTATAATGAATATGTAAAAATTTAAGTCCAAATATCCACATGCTATGATGAGCTGTTAACATTTTATCCTTATCCTCTGTAATGACGAAAGTCTCTGCTAACGGTAAACGGATTGTTAAGAACCGAGTATGTAAATAAATACCCTCATCTCCCTGACCATTTTCTCTTAACTTACTAGTAATGATTAAATCATGAATATCATTATATATTTTCAAAATACCAGTCATATTCGAATAAGGTAAAGGTAAGGCGATATTCATATATGTCTCATTCTTATTTGTATGCTTTGAATAAAGAGCTACAAAAATAGATTCACCTGCTTCATTTTTCCTTAGCCAAGCCCTTACATTCTCTCTTCCATCTTTCTCATCTATTACATTAATGATAGAGCCATGCATCGTTTCCCAATTGCCGCCCATCCCTAAATGTATTTGTCCCACACGCTTACTCATTTTCTCATAACAAAATGCAAATGGGCGGAACCAACGAGCCCATTTAATATTTGATTGCAACTCATACTCTGTTGTATTTTCATAAAAACGAATAATACTTAAAGGTACCTTCGTCACGTCAAATGACTCACTATGAAAATCAGTTATTTGATCAACTAAACCGTTGTATTCCTTACTGCCTACTAAATTGCCGCTATATAAAAAAGCCTCACCAATTGCCACACTTCCTCTTAATTTACTCATTGGTTTCCCATAGTATTTATAATTCGGAACACTCTTTTCGATCATCCAGCCGACAAATGCCGGTAACGCTACTCCAATTCCATTGACAACACCATGAATCCAAACCATTTGAGCAATTGTAATCGTCATTACATGCTTCAAATTCCCGTATGAGTATATAAGTGAGAACATAATTGTAACCATGAGTGTACTAGACGAAACGATTAGTAGAATCTTTGCACTGATAGCATTAAATTTTGCTCTCCAAACGTAAAATCCATACCCATAAATCGCACATAAATATAGAAACACTGCAAAAAATTCAAATATTCTCGAGTATGTAATTCCTATTGCGACTGTCATAGGTGAAATCATGATGATAAACATAATAACATCATATACTTTACTTCTCTTTTCTCTTTTTCTCCCTATTAAACCAGCTGATAATGGCAATAGAAACGCCGAATAATGAAAATGTGCAGCTGTGAGTAAAACAATGTCAGAGCTAAACTGCATAATTGAAAGTTTTGCTACTGAAGCAAAAAACCAAAAACCACCTAAAAACAAATAAATAAACGCACTATCTATGGCGGTCTCTTCTAACGGCTTCCATCCTCTTTCTAGCAATCTACTTACACCAAATAACGCAACAATTCCTGTATATACAAACCAAACTAGCGCAAATACATAGTGATTTGTGACGAAAGCTAGCATTGCACAAATTGCTGCAATTGGATATAAAAACGATACGAATTTATAAAATAATAAATACGAGCCATCTCTTTTTCTTTTATCAATAATACAAAGTGACATTGGTATAAATAATAAAACAGATAATAATATAATTGCTTCAACAGGATTTATATTCGACCGCTCACATAATAGAAAAACAACATAACCAGCAAGCCCAAATATTATATTTTTCATATCGTTTATTTCCTTTCCACAAATGTTCCCTTATATGAAAAAAGCGAGCCAATTAACGGGTTTCGTACTTGTACATGAATTCGAAAACACTGTAGTGTTGCATCATAACTTTCAACAATTTTTGCTTCACCATACAAGAATTTTGGCAACGGAATTTTTCTTCCAAACATATAAAACCATTGTTTCTTTGAAGTAATATGCATTGCCCCTAACTCATCGATATGAAAATGTAGTGTAGAAACGAGTAAATGTGGTTCGCCAAAATAATCTACAATTTCATTTTCGTTTTCATCCAATTGCATAACTGCGTTAAAATATCTTTTCTTATTATGAAAATAAAAAGTACGGTTCCACCTTACTAATTCTTGTCCATATTCATCTCGCTCAGCTATGTTTTGTATCGTAAATGGAATTTCCTCTCCTCGTTCCGAGAAAAATATTCGAAACTTCGATGCAATTTTTAATATGAATTTTACGAAAAAAGAACCACCGTAAATTTCATCCATCTTTCCTTCCCCTGTAAAACTATTTTCTTCTGTAATCGCATAACGCTTCTGCAATTCAGGATGAAGATTTTTATAGATATCCCCTAATAATCGTTCATACATATTAGCCATACACTTATCCCTTTCTCGTCCTCTTGCAATTTTTCGCGCTTGGTAAATCGAAACTATTTATATAACCGACAATTGATAACCCCATTAAAAGAACATTTAATGTAATCGGATTAAACGGTCCTGTAAAGCTTGCGATATTCGTAAATCCTGCCGCTAACGTTAAAACTAGTAATACAATAATATGCAGTATAAATAATTTTCGTTTTGTTAGTGGCAACAGCCATACGACACCGAAAATTATTTCTAACCCCCCAATTATTTTAAGTATACATACACTACTTTCATTTGAACCGATTAATAAAGAAAGCATCTTTACTTCTTCTGAATGAGTAAACAGTAGTTTTGGCACTATCCCTTGATATATCCATACAAAAGCAAATAAAGAACATACGAGCCAATACGTCATTGTTCTTCTAATTAGTAACCTAGGATGAAGCCCCTTTTCTAACCATAATTTTAAGGCATCAAAACTCCAAGCAGTCGCCCAACCTAATAACGGACGAAAAATATAGGAATCTATTACATTTCCTATACGACCAAATCTTGTATCATAATCATATTGTGTCTCAAAATGGATGTATTCTTTATTGGGCGTATACTTCCAATAACCACGTCCTATTTGAATAAGAGATAATGTATTATCCGTCCAAAATTTTAAAGAAGAAATTCTTTCACCAGTTTCTTTTCTTATTTCACCTATTGATTCCCCTTCTCCAACTATTTCAAGCCCAAATCCAATCTTTGTTTTATACAAAAACTTCTGTGGTTCTCCTTCTTTTTTCTCTAAATACGAAATTTCAGTAAAGCGAGCATCCCACTCTGTATGTATATCTGGTTCTTGCGTATATTCCCATAATTTTTCCATCGTCGTGTTCATTTTTGTCGCAACATAAATAGGCTGTTTCCTTTTCATTCTCCCCACCTCCTATGCACTATAAGTTTAATGTACATGCAATGAATTTATTTTGCTACATTTTTCACAAACTTCCTCATAAAAAAGAAAGAATTTTTAAAATATATATAAAACACTTGATTCCACGAAAAATTTAAATTATTATAAAACAAATGTTACCAACAACTTCATAAATCAAACACTCTCGCCTAAAACGTGAGATAGAGGTTGCGATACTTATGAGTATTCTAATGGAGACACAGAGATGTCTATGAACTTAGATGAAAGGAAGTATTGCCGAAATTGATAAATTTCTCTGCATTTATCAATTGGGGCTGTTTTCGAATAGAAACAGAACTGTCATATGTACAGACGTGTACGTATGAAGAGCTATCTACAAAAAAGAGATATCATTTTTTTATGATATTCCTTTTTTGGCGGTTTTTTTATTAGCTCCGTTTTCTGTTTCCCTTTTCCTGTAACAGCACCATCCTCACTTATTTGAGATGGTGTTTTTTGTTTGTCTTTCTGGTAACTACAGGAGTATTGGGATTTATATATTTCCTAATCTATTCTTAAAAATAGACGAAAGAAGGAATTTGTAATGGAAACAATTGTTCAAAAATTTGGTGGCACTTCTGTCGGAAGCGTCGAACGCATTCAACATGTAGCAAATTTAATTATTGAAGAATATGAACGAGGTCATAGCATTGTCTCTGTCGTTTCAGCAATGGGAAAAAGCACAGATGAACTTGTCGCACTCGCTAACGCTATCACAGAAAATCCAAGTAAACGTGAAATGGATATGCTTCTATCTACAGGAGAACAAGTAACTATTTCATTATTAACAATGGCACTGCAAGCAAAAGGCTATCATGCAATTTCATTAACAGGGTGGCAAGCAGGTATTACGACAGAATCTGTACATAGTAGTGCACGGATTACTGACATTCATACAGATCGTATTCAATCTTATCTTGCTGAAGGCACGATTGTTATCGTAGCTGGTTTCCAAGGTATAAGTGTAGAAAATGAAATTACAACGCTTGGCCGTGGTGGTTCTGATACGACTGCTGTCGCACTAGCCGCTGCACTTAAAGCAAAAAAATGTGATATTTATACGGATGTGACAGGCGTATATACGACGGACCCACGAGTTGTAAAAGATGCTTACAAATTAGATGAAATTTCTTATGACGAAATGTTAGAGCTTGCTAATCTCGGTGCTGGCGTATTACACCCGCGCGCTGTTGAGTTTGCTAAAAATCATAACGTAGTTTTAGAAGTTCGCTCAAGTATGGAACAAGAAAACGGAACAATTGTAAAAGGAGAATGTAACATGGAACAACAATCAATCGTTAAAGGTATTGCATTTGAGGATAACATTACACGTGTCACAATTAAAGGACTAGAACAAGGCTCGCTTTCAACAGTTTTCTCTACATTAGCAGCAGCACACATTAATGTAGATATCATCATTCAAAGTATTACAAATGAAGGAACTGTACATCTCTCCTTCTCCATTCACTCGAATGATTTAAGAGAAACTTTAAAAGTTTTGGAACAAAATCAAGAAACTCTTCACTACGAATCTGTAGAACATGAAAATCACTTAGCAAAAGTATCAATCGTAGGATCTGGCATGGTATCTAACCCTGGTGTCGCTGCAAATATGTTCACTACTTTAAAAGAAGAAAATATTCATATCAAAATGGTAAGTACATCAGAAATTAAAGTGTCTGTCGTTATTGACCGCCTTCATTTAGTAACAGGTGTTGAGGCGTTGCATCAATCATTTATGGCGAAAATTGAGCCTTTAGTGCAAATGAGCTAATTTGATATTTTCAGTAACGCTTATAAAAAAATCATATTAATCTACTTCCTTCCTATTAAATAAAATGCTGTTCGTTAACAAGATGCTATATGACATATAAAAAAACACCTTGTCACCTTTTCATATACTATGACAAGGTGTTTTTGACTGAAAGGAATTTGTAACTACTTAGTAGTATAATTATGAGGATGATTAAATAATAAACTTTTATACATAAGGAGATAAGACTATGGCAAAAAACAAATTACTACGAATGGACAATGTCAGCATCGTTGTAGAATCCCTTGATAACGCAATCTCTTTCTTCGAGGAGATTGGCTTGAACCTCGAAGGGCGAGCCACTGTCGAAGGTGAATGGGCTGGTCGCGTAACTGGACTCGGCTCTCAGTGCGTAGAGATTGCTATGATGGTCACTCCAGATGGCCACAGCCGAATTGAACTTTCGCGATTTCTCACCCCACCTACTGTATCAGATCACCGAAATACTCCTGTAAACGCCCTCGGTTATCTACGCGTCATGTTCACCGTTGAAGACATTGACGAAATGGTATCCAGACTCACTAAGCATGGTGCAGAACTCGTTGGCGAAGTAGTTCAATACGAGAACTCGTATCGTCTCTGCTACATTCGTGGAGTCGAAGGAATTTTAATCGGTTTAGCGGAAGAACTCGGTAATAAATAAGCAAGTGACGTTTTATAAAAAAGAAGGAATAGCTCTATATTTAAGCTATTCCCTCACTTCTATTAAAACAGATGAATGTTTTCTTTTTTACAAGCTGCACGTAAATCGTCAGGCCATACAGAAGATTGAACTTCACCGATATGTGCTTTACGTAAGAAGTACATGCACATTCTTGATTGTCCAATGCCACCGCCGATTGTTAATGGTAGTACGTCTTCTAATATACCTTTATGGAAATCATACTCACGTTTGAAGTCTTCACCAGTTTTCGTTAACTGCTCATCAAGTGATTTACTATCAACACGAATTCCCATTGATGATAATTCAAATGAAGATTGTAGTACTGGGTGCCAGAATAAAATATCACCGTTTAATTTCCAATCGTCATAATCAGCCGCGCGTCCATCATGCTTTTCACCTGAACGAAGTGCATCACCAATTCCAATAATAAAGACTGCACCGTGTTCTTTCGCAATTGCGTGTTCACGATCTTTCGGTGTTAATTCTGGATATTTATCTTCTAGTTCTTGAGAAGTAATGAAAACAATCTCTTCTGGTAAATACTTTCCAAGGAACGGATATTTTTCAAATAAGTGATCTTCTAAATCTTTGAATATTCCATAAATTGTTTGTACTGTTTTTTGTAAGTAATCGACAGTACGCCATTCTTTTTGAACGATTTTTTCCCAATCCCATTGGTCAACATAAATGGAATGCGTTGCATCAAGTTCTTCATCACGACGAATCGCGTTCATGTTTGTATATAAACCTTCACCAGCTTCGTATCCGTATTCATGTAATGCAAATCGTTTCCATTTCGCTAGTGAATGAACAATTTCTAATTCTTCTCCTGAATGTAACATATCAAATTCAATTGGGCGTTCTACACCGTTCAGGTGATCGTTTAATCCTGATTTTTTCGTTACGAATAATGGTGCAGATACGCGGAATAGTTCAAGGCGTTTTGCTAATTGGTCCTCGAAAAATGTTTTAACTTCCTTAATTGCGATTTGAGTCTCTCTTACTGTCATTAATGATTGATACATGGTGGTTTCCTCCTAAAATGTTTGGATGTTGTGAAAAGAAGCCAACAAAAAAAGCCCTTCTTTCCCAAAAAACTGGGACGAAAGGCTTTGGTTCCGCGGTACCACCCAAATTAGCAACAGAGGTTGCTCACTTATACAGTACGGAGATAAAATATCTCGATACTGTTCTTCTTGTAACGGCGAAGTTCCCGGCTAAGTCTACTTTCCTATAAAGGATTTCGGTTAGCAACTCCAGGAGGTTCTTCATAATAGGCTTCGTATCAGGCTCACACCACCCCTGACTCGCTTAAACTACGTCCTACTACTACTCGTCCTTTCATAGTCGTTTTGTTGTCACATCTCTGAAACATTTTATTAATGATTATTCTATACAAAAAATAAAGAAAGTCAACAAAAAGTTTTAAAATGTTTTTCAATTCTTTATTTTACGGCTTTATTGATTGTTGTTAATTTAACATCTTTACTTTTTCTGCCTCGTCAATCCAAAAAATGTTTCACTGATCGAAACTAACGTATACACAACAATTAATGTGATCGTTCGGAATATAGAATCCGCAGTATTTCTTATTATTTTCATTTTCTTTATAATTCCTTTCAGTTTACTTGCAATTTCATGATATACTATAGCATTCAAGCAGTTTATTTTTACTTAAAGTAATCATAGTCATTTATAAAGAGTATTTTCTAAATCATTGACTATTATCAAATAAGATTTTTATATAACGGAGTGATCATATGAGTAAAACGAAAGCAAAACCGAAAAAAGGTGTAGGACAAGGTACAGGAAGTAAAGGATGGAACCGTTGGCAATCAAGTGCAAAGAAAAAGGCAGCTGCCAAACCATACAAAAGTAAAGGTACAAAGAAGTAATTTAAATAACATTTGATTTCTTTACTTTGTACAAAACAAAATATAATTATTACAACAAAAAAGCTATGCCCTCATCAATTTGAAGGCATAGCTTTTTTATATTAAATCATTAAAATATCTCGAATTTCTTCCTCTGTGATTGAGGACAATTTCTCTTCTCCCGGCTCAATCACTTCAGCGATTAAATTTTTCTTACTTTCTTGCAGTTCATGCATTTTCTCCTCAATTGTTCCCTGAGCTACTAGCTTTATAACTTGCACTGTATTTTTTTGTCCCATTCGATACGCTCTATCGGCCGCTTGTTGTTCAACAGCTGGATTCCACCATAAATCATATAATATTACTGTATCTGCACCAGTTAAATTAAGTCCGGTACCACCAGCTTTTAAAGAAATGAGAAATAGCTCTCCTTCTCCTTCGTTAAACCGATCGCACAGCTCTACACGTTCCTGCGCTGGTGTACTCCCGTCTAAATAAAAGTATGGAATTGCTTGTCGATTTAACTCACGACCAATAATAGAAAGCATCTTCGTAAATTGAGAAAAAATTAATATTCTCTTCCCTGTACTTCTACATTCCTCTAGAATCTCTAACAGTTGTTCAAATTTAGCTGAACTTCCTTTGTAATCATCAACAAATAAAGCGGGATGACAACAAATTTGTCGCAATCTCGTTAAACCAGCTAAAATTCTAATTTTATTTTTACGTAACGTGTCTTTGTCTAAATGCTTTAACGTTTCTTCCCTTAACTTCGCTAAATAAGCAGCATAGAGACTCTTTTGATCGGGTAATAACTCCGATGATTGTAAGTGCTCTATTTTCTCTGGCAACTCATTTAATACGTCCCCTTTTAACCGTCTTAATACGAATGGTTTCACTCGCTTCGCTATATCTTCACGCCTTAAATCACCGAACTCTTTTCTTCCTGGTAATAATTCCGGGAAAACGACATGGAAGATAGACCATAGCTCTTCTAATGAATTTTCTACAGGTGTCCCCGTTAGTCCGAAACGGTATTCAGCTTGAATTGTTTTCACAGCTCTTGCCGTTTGTGTTGTAGGGTTTTTAAACGCCTGTGCTTCATCAAGAAATAGTGTATGAAATGGTCTTGCATATAATCTTATATCTCTTCTCAGTAATGGATATGACGTAATTATGACATCAAATTCCGCTATATCTTTCAAAATCTTCCGGCGCTCTGCTTGGTTTCCATCTGCAATAACCGCTCTAATATGCGGGGCGAATTTTTTCAATTCACTAAACCAATTATAAACAAGAGATGATGGTGAAACGACTAATATAGGCAGCTTCTTTTCTCGAATCTCAGGCAAAACAGAATCTATAAAAGCAATGCTTTGCAACGTTTTTCCAAGTCCCATATCATCTGCCAAAATACCGCCAAAACGGTAATAAGCAAGTGTTTTCATCCATTCGAACCCATATACTTGATACTTTCTCATTTCTGCATTTAAAGTATTTGGCACAGCAAACTTTAATTTTTTCGGATTTTGAATGTTTTCTACTAACTCTTGAACAGAATCATCCACACTTAAAACATTGCCTTCATGAAGTCCATTCATCCATTTTACACTCCGAATAAGCGGAACATTTACCTCTTCTCCATGTAAAAATTCTTTCCGAATACCTGATTCTTTTATAAACTGATTAATTTCATTAAACTCTTTACTCTCTAGCGATAAAAAAGAACCGTTCGCCAATCGATAATACTTACGTTTCTCTTCAAGGGCCGCTAATACATCTTTAATTTCTGCTTCTGGTATTCCTTTTATATCAAAACGAAATGACAACCAATCAATTCTTTCTTTTCTTCTCACTCTAATAAGAGGAACTACATCCCCTTTACTAATTCGCAATTTAATTGCTGTCGTCGCATAAATATCAACTAAACCTTTTAATGTTGGCACGACGTGATATAAAAAGTTATACTCAGCTTCTTCATTATGCATAAAGTAACCGCCTTCTGTTTTTGCAAAGGCACTTTCACTCATAATGTCTAAAATCTCTTTTTCCTTTTTCTCATCACGATTAAAAACAGACGGCTGTCCATCCTCTTCTAGCGGATTAATCATGACGTTCCCATAGTGAAATTCAAGACCTGCTAATAAGCGATTTTTCACGCGGTCTAAATACAATTTCGCTTTTAGCGAAGGTGTTTCAACACGATCCGATATTACTTCATCAATGTGTACAGTTCCGAGCTTCATTAATCCTGGTACAACTTTCCCGACGAAATGTTCCATCTTACTTTCTGGAATATAAAACTGATTACTATTTGAGCGACTTATCATCTTTTGTAATTCAATAAGTCGCATACAATCTTCAATGTGTAAGTGATATAATTTCCCATCGTAAAGTGCATTGTTATACATATCCATAACTCGTACACGATTTAGACCATCTATATGAAGTGTAAATCCGCCATTATTTCCCTTTGTAAATTCAAAGTGTAACGGCAACAAACCTTTTGAAACTTGTAATCCCTGAAACAGTTGTTCATTTTGTTTCAGCTGTACATATTCAACTTTAGAAAGTGAAGAGAGCATATCTTTCCATGAAGCTGGTGGTATGAATATCATACTTTCATCTTGTTTCGCATGTACTTCTAGCGCATCCTCATACATTTTTTCGTTATGATACATTTTAATGAGCTGCTGGATAATCGCATCCGTTTCTTGTTTAAAACTATGTACATCTGGCGTATATGTAAATTCATTTGAACAATGAAAAGACTCTCTTTTCTCCACCTTAGAAAGAAATTCTCTAATATGATTTATGAAATACACTTTGGCAAGTTTCAATTGAATTCCAAGTAGAGCTCCACCACTTCTCGTAGCTACTGGTGTACATATAAACTCAACATCTAATATTTCGCGTGTATCAAAACGGTGTTGTTTACTTTTTGGCCTCAGTGGTTTGTCCGCAAACAGCTGAAACATACCACTTGTCAATTGATCGTTTCTGTTACTAGTGGAGCTCATTCCACCTGTTTGTTGATTATAGTTTATTTGTATTAATACTGCTGCAACATGTTGACAGTACGTTTGAAAAGACGCTAATGAAGGACAACTACATTTTGCAACAACATCACCCTTTTTGGCTTTTGCTACTGTAACATGGAAATCCTCGTTCCCTTTTACTGTCGCCTCACAAATTTCTTTATTTTCATCGTACTGATCTATTATCACTTTATTTGATTTATAATAGGCTTCACCTCTTTTATATGAGGTCTCTCCGCACACTTCTTTAATAATCGATTTATTCAATGTGAAACTCATCGCTTTGACACTTCCTTAATATAAAACCATTTTCTCTTACTTAACATTTTACATGCTCCACGAGAAAATATAAAATGTTGATTTAACAAAAGAAGATGCTTATTTATAAGCATCTTCTTCACTCTATCTCCATCAACCTCTTCGCCTCAAAATACAATACTTGAATAAACTTCTTCGTATTAATTCGCGTATGACCAGAAGATGCGAGTTCATCTTTCGTCATTTCTGTCATCCGTTTTCTAACTACGGTAAAATCGAAAAATTTTGGAGCATAGCTTTCAAATTTTGGATTTGAAAAGTCTGTTAATCCTAAAGAAGCCAAATGATTTAACGACTGATAAATAGCTCGACGTACTCTTTGTTCAGACGCTTTTTTCTCTTTATCAATATCCGCCTCTAAAGCTAAATCCCCTAATTTTCTTATCGTAATATGATGGAAAATTTCTTTTAACGCAGGAAAGCCAAACTCAAATGTCTGTGCCTTTTCTTGACCATATAAATATTCCAGCATACTAAGTAAATCTTTACTTCCATTCTCTCCCGCAATACCGAGTTCTGATAGTAAAAAGCGCCCTAAATCCCCTATCTTTTTTCCTTCTTGCACTGGTTCAGTACGCAATTGCGGTTTTTCCCACTGAAACACGTTATTCAATGATTTTTGAATATCGTGTATAGAACGCTCCAATCTAATACGCTCCATCACTTTGCGTACAACCGATACAACTTCGATTTTATTTAATGGTTTTGTAATATAATATTCTACACCAAGTGTATATGCCTCACCTATAAGCTGCTTCGATTCCACTTGAGAAATCATAATGATTTTCCCCGTGAAAGTTGACGCAATGTGACGAACTGTTTCAATTCCGTCCCTCATCGGCATCAACAAATCAATAAATAAAATATCTACTTTTTTAAAATTTAGTTGATCCGCCTCAATAAAAGCTCCGTCATCCGCCTCACCAATTACTTCTCCAAGATCTCCATCTTCAATAATTTGCGAAAGCATCGAACGGAAAACTTCATCATCGTCTACGATATAATAAAACAAATCTATTCCCCTTCCCGCTTTAAACTACCCTCCGGTAAACAAACGATAAACTTACATCCTCTTTTATTTTCTCGGCCTTCTAATCTCACTTCTCCGCCTAGCTCTGTTACCATTTCATTTATGTAAGAAAGCCCAATACCAGTTGACGGCGTTCCCGTTTGATCATACTTGGAAGTAAACCCTGGCTTAAATACTAATTTCTTATACTTTTGTGCAATACCAGGTCCATCGTCAATTACTTCAAAAAATATATGTTGATCTCTTTTATATAGCTTAATAATAACGACACCTTTATCTTCAATTGCTTCAACTGCATTTGCAGCGAGGTTATTAAAAATTGATAGAACTGTATACACGTGATATGCAGCATGCTCACCTTCTATATGTTTAGAAAAACGTATATCCTTTTCTAGCATTTCAGCATACTTCTCGTTTATTCTAACAATCATTTCTGCTAACTCATGTCCTTCTACATATTCAGCCACATTTTTATCTAATAACAGTTTAGATAATCCTGCAAATATCCTTTGATTATCCTTTTTTATTTCATGCACTTCTCCCGCTATTTTCAATGCTGTTTTACTACTTGAATCAGCGCTTACTTGTAAATTTCGATATAGTTGATATGCTTCTTGTGTAATTAACTCCGCATTTTGTAACGTCTTTTTCAAATGAACAGATTCCACATATAAATTAGAAAGATGCATTAACATATTTTCATTTTCTTTTCGAACTTGCGATTCTTTTAATTTCGTTTCATATAAATTCATCATATTTAAAAAACCAAGTGCAAAGAAACTACGAAAAATAGCAATAATGATGAGTTTATTTACTTCAGAAATCGTTATTATTGTACCTAGTACTAACATGTGATAAAACGCAAGTTCTGACATACTTGCAACAATTTCAATTGAAATTCCAAGGCATCCAATAATGATTGGTTTCTGATGGAACTTATTTACCCTGCAAAGCGAAAAAAAACTGCCATAAATAAAATAATAGAAGAACACAGGATAACGCAAATAAAATGATTCTGTCATATGAAATGAACCTTGCATGATCCAGTCAAGACATACTCGGAATAAGACTACAGATATACCAACAAGAATACCTGCAACTCCTGCTGGTACTCTTCTTAAAAATAATAATAAAAAGAAGAATAGCGGTGTACCGAAGCTAACTCGAAACGTATCATTAAAGGGATGAAAGTTCAGCTCCCCAGCAATCGGAACAACGACCATTAATATAATTAAAAGGGACATATCTTTCTTCCATAATTGATTCCAATTCAAAGGTGACACTTCCTATACTTTTTTTCAGTAGTAAAAGCGAAAGCCCGCTTATTGTTATAAACGGGCTTTTTTTCTATATTCTAACCTTTTCTACCGCTTTTATTTGGCGATACTCTGGCTTCCACATTGCTTCTTTCACTGCCATCTTGATATCGTTATCACTTAAGTTCACTCTTGCAACACCTTCTGCAACTGCAACTTTAGCTACTTCAATTGCAACCATTTCTGAGATATTACGTAATTCTTCGACCTCTGGTAAAATAGGTGCTCCTGGCTGACTTGTATCTACCATACTTGCAACTGCTTCAGCTGCTGCTGCGAACATTCCATCCGTCATGACGCTTGCTCGTACTACAATTGTTCCAAGACCAAGACCTGGGAAAATAAGTGCATTATTTGATTGTCCAATCACATACGTTACACCGTTATATGTAACTGGTTCAAATGGACTTCCTGTTGCAACTAACGCTCTTCCTTCTGTCCACTCGATTAAATCTGCTGGTTTTGCTTCAGCAAGTGGCGTCGGATTCGACATTGGTAAAATAATTGGTCTTTCTACGTGAGAAGCCATTTCTTTAATAATCTCTTCTTTAAATGCACCTGCAACAGTAGATGTGCCAATTAAAATTGTCGGTTTTACATGTTTCACAACTTCAGCAAGTCCGATCACATCATTTTGCTTCCACTCACTTACTTCTGCTTCTTTTCTTGCGTACGGAATTTGGAAATCAAGAAGATCTTCCATATTATCTGTAACTAACCCGTTACGATCAATACACCAGAAACGCTTATATGATTCTTCTTCAGATACGCCTACGCGGACCATCGCATCTCTAACTTGATCTGCGATACCGATTCCAGCCGTACCAGCACCAAATACAACAACGCGGTGTTCACTTAGCGGTACACCAGAAGCTTTCACTGCCGATAATACTGCCGCAAGTGAAACTGCACCTGTACCTTGAATATCATCATTAAACGTACAAACATCATGACGATATTTATCTAAAATTTTTCGTGCGTTACGAGAGCTAAAGTCTTCCCAATGTAAAAGTGCTTTCGGGAATTGTTTGTTTACCGCTTGTACAAACGTATCAATAAATTCATCGTAAGCTTCACCTGTTATACGAGGGTGACGATTTCCAATATAAAATGGATTGTTTAATAGCTCCTCACGGTTTGTACCTACATCTAAAATTACCGGTAATACACGACTAGGATCGATTCCAACTGCAGCAGTGTAAACAGCTAATTTTCCGATTGCGATGTTAATACCACCAACGCCCCAGTCACCAATTCCTAATATGCCTTCTCCATCTGTTACAACGACTAAATCAATGTTCTCAGCTGTTGCACCGATATTCGTGAATGCTTCTTCGATACCTGATGGATCGTTAATTGATAAATAAACACCACGTGGTTTACGATATTCATGACTATATCTTTGAATTGCTACACCGACAGTTGGTGTATATACAATCGGTAACATTTCACGTAAATGATCTGTTAATATACGATAAAATAATACTTCATTTCGATCATGTAACGCAGTTAAGTATACATTCTTTAATAAATCATCCGGCTGAGAACTAAATTGTTCGTATGCTCGGCGTGCCTGTTCTTCTAACGTTAAAACCGCTGGCGGTAATAACCCTTTTAAACCTAACTCTTCTCTTTCATTTTGTGTGAAAGCTACCCCTTTATTTAAAAGTGGTGTTGATAATACTTCTGCTCCTCTTAATGTTGTTTCTAATGCACCATTAGAAGCTACTGTAAACTTGCTCATAACATCCCTACCTCTATTCATATATAGCATTTCTATATTGTAAACAAAAAAGAGGGGATTGTCCCCCTCTTCTTTTAATTTTTCTTTAAAAGAGTTGCTCCTGCAATCCCTGGGTGTGTCATTTCGAATGGATCTAGAATTAACTCTAAGTCTTCTTGTGACAATACACCATTTTTCACACAAAGTTCTCGAACGGATTGGCCTGTTGCAATTGCTTCTTTCGCAACGCGAGCTGCTGCTTCATAACCGATATGAGGGTTCACGGCTGTAATAATTCCTACACTTTTCTCAACATACTCTTTTAAGCGATCTTCATTCGCTTCAATTCCTTTTAAGCAATTATCTGTAAAGGCACGGAAACCGTTATTCATAATGCTAATCGATTGAAGTAAGTTGAAAACAAGTACTGGTTCCATAACGTTTAATTCTAATTGTCCTGCTTCTGAAGCAAGGCAAATTGTATGGTCATTACCAATTACTTGGAACGCAATTTGATTAATTACTTCTGGCATAACAGGGTTTACTTTCCCTGGCATAATAGATGAACCTGGTTGACGAGCTGGTAACATAATTTCCGCTAAACCAACACGCGGACCTGATGCCATTAAGCGAAGGTCATTCGCAATTTTAGACATATTCATCATACATACTTTAAGCGCTGCAGATACTTCAGTATAAGCATCCGTATTTTGCGTCGCATCTACTAAATCTTCTGCACCAACAAGCGGTAATTCACTAATTGCAGCTAAATGTTTTACAACTGCTTCAATATATTCTGGATCTGCATTTAAGCCTGTACCAACTGCAGTTGCTCCCATGTTCACTTCATATAAGTGTTGACGTGATTGCTGAATGCGTTTCATATCACGTTCAAGTACACGTGAGTACGCTTTAAATTCTTGTCCAAGGCGAATTGGCACAGCGTCTTGTAAATGTGTACGTCCCATTTTAATCACATGATCGAACTGTTCGGCTTTTAATTCAAATACATCATGCATATAACCCATCGTTTGTAATAAGCCTTCTAATGCATTTAACGTTGCGATATGAATCGCCGTTGGGAATGCATCATTTGTTGATTGCGCCATATTTACATGACTATTTGGACTAATATAATGATAGTCTCCCTTTTCCATTCCTAATAATTCAAGAGCACGATTGGCAATGACTTCATTTGCATTCATGTTCATTGAAGTACCCGCTCCGCCTTGGATTGGATCTACGATGAAATGATCATGCCATTTTCCATCAAGAATTTCTTGAGCAGCTTCTGCGATCGCACCGCCCTTGTTTAATTCCAATCTTCCTACATCTGTATTCGCAAGCGCTGCTGCTTTTTTTACAACTGCGAACGCTTTAATTAAACCTTCATGGATTTTGTATCCTGTAATTGGGAAGTTTTCAACTGCACGCATTGTTTGTACGCCGTAGTATGCATAGTTTGGTACTTCTTTTTCACCTAAAAAATCTTTTTCAATTCGAACACCATTTTTAACTTCAGTTAATGTTGCCATGATTATTCACTCCTTAACGATTTCTTATGCTGCTTTTGTTTCTTTGACTGTTTCTACATATTGTTTTGCTTTCTCATTATCGAATTCGCCTTCCCACTTCGACATAACAATGGCCGCTAATGCATTTCCTAATACATTGACAGATGAGCGAATCATATCTAAAATGCGGTCAATTCCCGCAATTAATGCGATACCTTCTAGTGGTAACCCCATTGAACCTAACGTTGCTAATACAACAACGAACGATGCACCTGGAACTCCCGCCATACCTTTAGATGTTAACATGAGAACGAATAATAACGTTATTTGCTCCGTTAGTGACATGTGCACACCGTACATTTGTGCAACAAACAATGCCGCTAACGCTTGATAAATAGCCGATCCAGTCAAGTTAAATGTATAACCTGTCGGAATTACGAAAGAGGCAACTGCCTTTGGACAACCGAACTCTTCCATTTTTCTCATTATATTAGGTAAAACAGCTTCTGAACTTGCTGTCGTAAATGAAAGAATCAATTCTTCTTTTAAAATTTTTATTAATGTAAAAATGTTTACTCCAACCATTCGTGCATTAATACCTAATACAATCACAACGAATAGTATAACAGTTACGTATACAGCTAGCACTAGTTTTCCTAGCGGAAGTAGTGTTGCTACACCAAATTTTGCAACCGTAACGGCAATTAATGCGAATACACCAAATGGTGCAAATTTCATAACTTGATTTGTAACCCAAAACATGGCTTCGAGTACGCCTTCAAAAAAGTTAAAGACAGGCTTTCCTTTTTCCCCAATTGCCGCAACTCCTAAGCCGAATAATACTGAGAAGAATATAATCGGTAATAGGTCACCTTGTGCAATCGATTCAAATACGTTTTTCGGTACAATGTGAACAATTGTCTCAGCAAAACCTTTCTTCTCTGTTGCATCTGCAGTTTGTTTATAAGAAGAAATATCACTTTGCTGTAAATTACTCATATCAACACCAGTACCTGGTTGGAATATATTCGCTGCAAGTAATCCCATTAAAATAGCAATCGTCGTAATAATTTCGAAATAAAGAATTGTCTTACCACCCAGTTTCCCAAGCTTCTTCATATCTCCTACACCAGCTACTGCAACAATTAATGCTGAAATAACAATTGGTACTACAATCATCTTAATTAAGTGAATAAATATATCCCCAATTGGTGTGATATAAGAAATCGCCGTTTTATTGCCATAAAAGACTGCCCCTACTACAATCCCTAAAACAAGCGCTACAAAAATTTGTGTTGCCAATCCGAATTTTTTCATTTATGTTCATCCCCTTCATGCGAACGCTTTCAATTTGAATTTATAAAAGCTACTTACACATCTTATAAGCGAACCTACAAAATCATACAAAAACCTACAAGTTCGTCACAAAAAATTCAAATATTTTTCTTCTTTTTTTCATTGACACCATTTTGTTAAAAAACGATAAAATAAACTTGATAAGTAATCAGATTGTTTCGTATAATCAAAAAGATATATACTTAAAAAAAATCGAAATGAAAAGGAGTGGATGTTATGAGAAACTATACAAAGAAATTCGTCCTATCTTCTTCTTTTCTTTTTCATTTTCTTAAAAAGGAACAAAGGCATTCGCCTTTGTTCCTTTTTTATTGCGATCTATATAGGGGGAATAGTTATGAGACCATATAAACGTGTCTTAATTAAATTAAGCGGCGGTGCACTTGCCGATCAAACTGGAAATAGCTTTAACTCCAAACGATTAGAACATATCGCAAACGAAATTTTATCCATTGTTGATTTAGGTATCGAAGTATCCATCGTCATCGGTGGCGGTAACATTTTTAGAGGTCATCTAGCTGAAGAATGGGGAATTGATCGCGTAGAAGCTGATAATATCGGTACGTTAGGTACAATTATTAACAGCTTAATGCTTCGCGGTGTTTTAACAAGTAAAACAAATAGAGAAGTGCGCGTTATGACTTCCATTCCATTTAATGCAGTAGCTGAACCATACATTCGTTTGCGTGCAGTCCACCATTTAGATAACGGTTATATCGTTATCTTTGGAGGCGGAAACGGGCAACCGTTCGTGACGACAGATTATCCAAGCGTACAAAGAGCTATTGAAATGAATAGTGATGCCATATTAGTCGCAAAACAAGGTGTCGACGGCGTTTTTACAAGTGATCCAAAGCATAACAAATCAGCAAAAATGTACAGCAAACTAAACTATAATGATGTTGTTAGACAAAATATACAAGTCATGGATCAAGCAGCATTACTGCTTGCCCGAGACTACAATTTACCAGCACATGTCTTTAACTTTGATGAGCCTGGAGTGATGAAACGAATTTGTTTAGGGGAGCATGTAGGGACGTTGATTAATGATGATGCTTCATTGCTGGTGCATGAAAAATAATGATTTCCCACCAAAAAAGGGTGTCTTTTGTAGGCACCCTTTCCTAATTCATCATCACAAATAGAAGTCAACCAATCCCGCTACTTTCTCCTTACAACGCTCCCAAAAAGATAACTTTTCAAAAAACTCTTTCGTCATTTCTTTCGAATCATGAAAATCCTCTGTTAACGCCTTATTAACTTGTTCTACAATAGGACCACCATAAATATAAAAATTCATTTCATCATTTATATTGAAGCTACGCGAAGTAAAGTTTGTTGTACCTATAACAGTTAACTCATTATCAATCAGCATTAACTTTCCATGAAACATTCCTTTTTTATACCCATATACAGTAATCCCATTATTAACAGCCTGACGTATGTATGGATACGCCGCTTCTTTTATAAGAGGTAGATCTGGTTTATATGACCAAAGTATTTTTACTGTAACACCACGCTTTTGCGCCGCGATTAAAGCATTCATAGATTCTTTATTTTTCGCTATAAAATACGGCGTTGCAATTACAATTGAGTGCTGAGCTTGTTTTATGAGCTCTATATATTTCTCAGCAACGTAATGGCCATTGTAACTAGTCATAGTATGTAATGTATTCCCTTTGCTAGCCTTATTCGTACTTCTCTTTATATCTTCTTTCGTATCTCGCTTCCAATCTAAAGCGAATTGCTCCTCTAAATCTTTTGCTCCTTCTCCTTTAAGCCGTACATGATAATCACGCCAATATCCAAATCGCTTATCTTTCCCCAAGTACTCATCTCCTATATTAAATCCGCCTGTATAGCCAATTTCTCCATCAATCGTCGTAATACGGCGATGATTACGATGATGTAGGGAATAAAACCCGAATGGTAATTCCTGTTTTCTACTATATGTAAAATGCACGCCACTTTCCTGTAATTCTTTTTTCACCTTTCTTTCAAATGATAAATCGTTAAGTAAATCGACAGATAAATATACGTTTACTCCTTCTCTCGCCTTCTCTTTTAATAAGTTTAAAAAAGTATGGCTACTTTTATCATCCGACAAAATGAAAAAGTACGTGTAAATAGATTGCTTCGCCTCTCTTATATCAGTAAATAACTGTTTATAAAATGACTTTCCTTCTACATATAATTGAAAATCACTATAATGAGGAGCGTACTCTGTCGGCATATTTTTCCCGACTTCCATTTTTCTTCCGAGCGTAACGTCAATATGCATCCAAATTAAAACAAAAACGAAAATAGTAATTACAATAGAAGTAACTCGCAATATTTTTTTAATCATTTTGATTTCCTTCCGCTCATTTTCTTTCCACCTTTCTATTTTGTCATTCAAATTTAGATTTCATGCTTCATACAAAAAAGGATGCGACTTAACGTCACACCCTTTTCATATTAAACAAAGTTTCTCGCATCATTATTTCTTCCAAACTTATAAATAGCAATTAAGAAGAATGCTACTGCAAAGGCAAATAAGATTAAAATATTTAAATACAAATCTGAAATTGGAATTCCTTGTTGTAGTTTTGATACTGTGTCTAATAGCCATCTCTGCGGAAGAAAATCAGCTACTTTTTGTACCGCTTTTGGCATAATGTCATAAGGAAAATAACATCCAGCCAGTAAACATGTCGGTACAATAATCATATTTTGCAGTGCATTTGCTGATGCTGAGTTTTTCGAAAAAGCGACAAGGACTAACGATATTCCAATCGCTATTAAAGCAAATAGCATGAGTACACCAATCATCACTATGAAAGGCATATTGATATTTATATGAAAAATATTCGTTAGGAATAAGATTGTAATCAGAATTTGTACTGTTAATAGCAGCATATTTACCCCGACATTAGATAATATGAATTTCTTCCCATCTATCGGCGTTGATAAGAGTCTAAAATACGTTCTATTTTCTTTTTCTTTTAAAATATAACCTGATAAGTTCGCTGCTGAAAATAGCATAAACATAATAAGGTAACCCATCGTTTGGTTTGTCATATCTTTATTTTTCGAAGTATCTTCTAGCGTCTCAGTTTTCATTTTAAATGAACCTTTTTGATATCCTGCGTACATAGTATCAAATGCACTTTGATCTGTTCCTGCTACTTTACTAATAGCTGCTACATTATCAATATAATTGTATAAATATGATTTTATAAATCCTGTTACTTGATCACCTTTAATCGATGAAATTTCAATATGATTTGGTTTCCCTTCTCGAACACTTTTTGAAAAACCAGAATCTAATGTAATAACTCCATCAAGTTTTTTGGAAGTGAGTTTATCTTCTACTTCAGATTCTTTAATTTTACTTACCTTTACATGATTTAATCCTTCTAAAAATTTCACCGTATCATTTGCTATAGATTGATTTTCTTTATTAATAACCCCGATATTTAACGTCCCTTGCCCCATATTCCCATACATCGAGAAGGAGATTAGTGTTCCAATTATCGGCAAACTAATAATAATGAATAACCCTTTTTTATTTTTCAAAAGTACAGATAACGTTTTTTGTATGAGCCATAAAATATCTTTCATACTATAGCCCCTCCCGTCTACGTAATGCAATCATTGCAATTAATAAAAAGAGTGCTGAAATGCCAAGGTTTAAACATATTACCGGTAGTGCTGCTCCTACATCATTTGCATAAATAATTTTCATAACAGCTGTGTTTGCCCACGTTAATGGTGATAAATTCGTAACGAAATTTTCTTCTATTACGAAATATGCACCACCAAAAATAGAGGATAATTGCACAATAACCATAATAATTGCTCTAGATGATTCCGGTGTTTTTGTAATATATCCAATTCCTAAACCGAAGCTAATTGCTAGAAAAATTTGTGTTAATAAAATAAGAAATATGATTCCAAGATGGTCGCCCCAATTCGCTTGAAAAACAAATTTACTAAATAACATGACGAGTAATATGCACAGAGCATTTGCTACTAGGCTACCAAGTACTTTTCCAATGAATATTTCAGCCTTACTTATAGGTGCAGCAATGAGACGATCTCCTGTTTTACGTATTCGTTCTCCTCGAATTAAAGAACTCGCTCCCATCGCAGCATATAGTGCAATCATCGTTGTCATTACAACCGCGTAGTAATCCATAGAACCTGGTTTTTTCGCAGCTTGTAAAGATGTTTCTTTTATATAATCATTATGATTTCCGCTTGAAAAAACTGTGCTCACCTTACTAGGATCTACTTTTGCAACTTCGGCCGCTACATTGTACTTATCAACAAATGTTGTAAGCATGCCTTCCACAATACTTCCCTCAACACTACTTTTGTCACTTCCATAAAATTTTGCACCATCTTTATTTAACTCTACATAAGCAGCATATTTATTTTGCTTCACTTCTTCTTTCCCATCTATACCTTCGGAAGCTTTTTTAAAATGAATACCCGATTTATCGACTTCTTTCGTAAATGCTTCGAACGATTGAGAAAATGTGCTACTCGCTTCATCTTTGTAGAGCACTTGTATATCTTTAATCGCTTGACTATCGCTATCAAATGCATTCGTTAACGCTGTTCCTAACACAAGCATAAGTACAACCGGAAATGCTAACATAAAAACTAAAGTTCTTACGTCTCTGAAATCTCTTTTAATATGCATAACTGCAATATTGAAGATGTTCAATTGATGAACCTCCCTTTACCTTTTCTTCATTTACCTTTTATTTATCTCGTAAGTTTCTTCCAGTCAACGTAAGGAATACTGTTTCTAAGTTCGGGGCCTGCTCCTCTACCGAACGAATTTCAATATCATGATTAATGAAGTGCTGAATAATTTTATTTAAATTGTTTACTCCTGCATCCGAGTTTACTTTAATTACGTTCTCTTCAATTTGAACAGCTTTCACACCGTTTATCTCTTTTAACTTTTTTACATCTAAATTTTCTACTGACTTCACTTCAACCCAAATATCTTTCGTATCAGTAATAATCGCTTTTAACTGTTCTTTCGTACCTTCTGCAATTACTTTACCGTGATCTACAATTGCTATTTTCGTACAAATCTCTTCTACTTCTTCCATGTAGTGGCTCGTGTAAATAATGGTACTTCCCATTTCATTTAATTTTCGAACAGACTGGAGAATATAGTTTCTTGACTGTGGATCAATTCCCACTGTCGGCTCATCCATAATAATTAACTTCGGTCTATGAGCGATCGCACAAGCGATATTCAATCTTCGTTTCATCCCGCCAGAAAAGTTTTTCGGATAACTTTTATGTTTATTACTAAGCCCCACAAACTGAAGCGCTTCCTCTACTCTTGCTTTTAGCTCTGCTCCTCTTAAACCGTACAATCCAGCAAAGAATTTCACATTTTCATAGGCAGTTAACTCTTCATAAATCGCAATATCTTGCGGAACGATACCGATATTCATCTTCGCAAATCGATTATGTTTTTTTATATTTTTTCCTAATATGCTAATTTCACCTTCATTACTTCTTAACAACCCAGCAATCATATTTATCGTTGTACTTTTACCAGCACCATTTGATCCTAAAAAGCCAAATATCTCTCCTTCTTTAATAGATAAAGACATATTATCTACCGCGATGAAATCACCAAATTTTTTCGTTAAATTTTTAATTTCTAATGTATTCATCATTTCACCCCTATTTCGGTTTCTCTGCTTTTAGTATAAACAAAAAAAATGAACCTGCTCAGTGCAGAAGTTCATTCTTTTCACATGAGATTATTCACTTTTTTCATATGAGATGGTTCATCTTCGTCCCATTCTCTTATATCGGCAACAACATCGTCACTGAAAAACCACTTGTTCCATCTACAATAATTTTCCCATTTACAGACGCTGTTCGCTCCTCCATCCCCATAATACCGAGACCTTTCTTAACAAGAGCTGCGCCTTTTCCGTTATCCTTCACTTGCACCTTAACCATCTTATTAAGTACATGAATATCTATAGAAATAACTGTCGCATCAGCATATTTCATCGCATTTGTTAGTGCCTCGGTAACATTTTCACCAATAATTTTCCACTGAATGGGAGAAATCATATCTAAGTTTCCCTTATATACGAAAGGAATGTTTACATCATGCTTACTAGCAAACTCCTCTATGAATAATTTCATACGGTGAATGCCAATTTGCTCAGTTGGTGGCTTCATATTTTTTAATGTAATGCGAATACTTTCAATTCCATCTTTTGAAATATGAATTGCATTTTGTAATAACTCCGCAGATTTTTCTTTATCTATCCCCATTAATCTCTTTGCAGCTTCCATTTGAATTAATGCACCTGTCATCGAGTGACCAATTTTATCATGAATTTCTTGTGATAACCGATTTCTCTCTTCTAGCTTAAATGTGTATTCTGATTGTCTTATGTACTCTTTATTTTCATGTAAGTTTTTCGTAAGTCGTTGCATATCTTTTCGCATCTTATCATTTTGCGATTCAAGCTTTACTACACGTGATATATATCGATCTGCCATAGTTAAAACGAGAAAAGAAAATGCAACAATTAATCCATAAGTCATTCGAATGCTTTCATCTGTAATTGTAATTGGAAGCATCATAATAACAAAGCGTGACCAATTCTTGTCTATGTAATGGAATGTAATTTCGTATAAATTCAAAGGTAAAAACAAAATAAAAAACGGATGAACCCTCCATGTTAATAACATAACTACACTAATTGAAATACAAATCAATATTTTTTTGTACGTATCTTTTTTTAATATAGAGATTAGCACGTTTACAGAAAGATATAAAAGCAAAGCAAATATAACCCATGGTAAGTTCGTAACATTTGAATGTATGTAACTGAACACAATATATATAAAGACAATTAATTTACTTACAGTTAACCAAAATTCCATATCATTAATCTACTTTCCCTGTTAAGTAGTAAATCGCAATTTGTGTGCGATGTTCAAGTCCCGTTTTCCCTAAAACTGATGTAATATAATTTGCGATTGTTCCTTCAGATATAAAAAGCTGTTTCGAAATTTCTTTATTTGAGAAACCTTTTGCAATTAATGCGATAATACTAAGCTCTCTTTCAGTAAAAAGACTTTTATCTATTTTACATTCTTCCTCTTTACTTTCCATTAAATTGGACTTAATTTTATCGAGAACTACATCTTGCATAACAGTTTGGCCATTATATACCCCTTTTATTGCATCACGAATACGCTCCGGATCGTTATTTTTTAATAAATACCCTTTCGCTCCGTTTTTTACTGCATCCAAAATATATTCATCATCATCAAACGTCGTTAAAATAAGCGGTTTTGTTTTCGTCTCTTCACAAATAAACTTCGTCGCCTCTACACCGTTCATATTTGGCATACGAACATCCAAAAGAGCAATATCAACTTCATGCTTTTTACAATATGCTACAGCTTCTTCTCCATCATTTACTGTATCTACCACTTCGAACTCTTCATATGTATTTAAAATAATTTTCATGCCTTCTCTAATAAAAGAATTATCGTCTGCTATTAATATTTTAATTTTCATGTTTGTTAGTATGGACCTTCCTCCTACTAACATTCACATCCTTTCTCCGTATAACATTTCCTACTTGCTCATTATATACTTCTGCTTACCATTTTTTCACACTTTTTTCATCTAGCTCTTCTGCAAAAAATATATTATTCTTTTTTTACAAAATGTGTAGGGTGACTTATCATTCTTTACGTCTATATAATAGAATGCGTCAAAAAGGAGGGAGAGACCCATTGAGGAAAAACAATTAATTGAAAAAGCACAACAAGGAAGCGAACATGCTTTTCGTATCCTCGTGCAAACATATCGTCATTATATTTTTCAAGTTATCTTTTCTATTGTAAGACATGAAGAAGATGCGAAAGATGTTACACAAGAAGTATTCGTAAAAATTCACGCCTCTCTCCCAAATTATCAATTTCGCGGATTAAAAACGTGGATGGCACGTATTGCCACCAATCACGCTATTGATTATAAGAGGAAGAAAGCTCGAGAAAGTGAAGAACTCTCCTTATGTAAAGAAAATGAGGAAAATATACAGTCCTCTCATAATATTGAGGCTTTATTATTGACGAAAGAGCAGAAATTACTCATTGCTCAAAAACTGAGAGAACTTCCTGAAAATTACCGTGACGTCGTTCTCGCACATTACTTACAAGAAAAAAGCTATCAAGAAATTGCTTTACAGGAAAACATTGAAGTAAAAACAGTCGAAATGAAACTGTATCGGGCAAGAAAATGGATTAAAAAACATTGGAAGGAGGAAGAGTTTCTATGATGCATTATTCAAAAGAAGATTGGCGCAATTATACATTAGATTTTATAGAAAGCAATGAACGTGAATCTATGGAAGAACATCTTTATGAATGTGATCATTGTTTAGCACTTTATATGGAAAGTATTGATGAACAACATGAAAACCTTCCAATGATAAATGATGATTCATTTACGAACGAAGTTATGACGCAAATTAATTTTGAAACACTACAGTCTAATGAAAATATAAAAACAACCTCACTAAAGCGCACGATCATTCACTACATAATTGCGACTGCGGCTACAATTATTTTTATGGTAAGTGGTTTATTTCAGTATATTTTTACAGCGACATCAAATTTAGAGAAATCTTCAAAACATAACGAGTCTTCTATCTCACAACAAATTGTAAACAAATCGGTAGACACATCGAAAAAGGACGGAGGTTCAAAGCATGAATAAAAATCCCTTTTTAGCACTTGTATTAGGGCTAATTCCTGGGCTTGGACATTTATATTTAAAGAAATTTGGACGGTTTATTTTATATAGCGGAGGGGCTGTATTTCTATTTATCTTTGCAGCATTTTGTACAATAGCATTAGGAGCCCGTGATATTGCTTTTCTTTCTCTATTTTTACTAGTCGTGTTATGGGCAATCAATTTATTAGATTTAGTTATCACTATTATTAATCAATCGAAAAAACAAGCTGCCGGAGAATTCATAGAATCCTCTAAAGAGAGCGAACGATTTTATATCATTCTCTTATCCATCATCCCTGGACTTGGCCATTTTCAATTAGGACTTATGCAACGCGGACTTACATTTTTAGTAGCTTGCACAGGAATCGGAAGTATGATCATTTTCGTTGCACTTTTAACATCGCAAGAAAGTTTTCTTATCTTCCTTATTACATTACCTGTTTTATGGATTTACAATTTCTTTGACGTTGTTCAGCAACTCCAGAAAAAAGAACGTGGCGAGCAATTAGATGATCGTACTATTTTCGAAGAGTTTGAAGAGCACCGCGAGCAAGGAAAGAAAAATAAAACATTTGCTTCTATTTTAGCGATGTTCCCCGGAGCAGGTCATATGTATTTAGGCTTACAACGCCGTGGTCTTCAGCTTATGGCAGCCTTTTTACTATCTATTTATTTACTCGACTTATTAAGACTTTCTGCGTTTTTATTTTTAGTGCCAATCATTTGGTTCTATAGCTTTTTTGATGCTTTACAGCAAACAGCAAAATACGGAAAAGAACGAGTACAAGACGAACCCATTATCGATTATTTTATAAATCATCAAAGATGGATTGGTATCGGATTAATTACACTCGGTGTTTATTATTTATTAGATCAAACAGTCCTTCCTATTTTGAATGATTATTTTGTAACTATATTTAATATTCATCTTAGTGAACTATATTATCGCTATTTCCAAACATCTATCGTTGCGCTCCTTTTAATTGGCGGCGGCTTTAAATTGTTACTTGGAAATAAAGAAAACAAAGGTGGGACAAGCGAATGAGGACTTGGCGTGTTGGAACATTCTCAATGGGGCTTTCTATTATATCGTTAGGATGCTTTTTACTATTTTCAGTCGTAAAAGGAATTCAAGTATTAGATACACTAACTGCATGGTGGCCAGTTTTACTTATCATACTTGGAGCTGAAGTTTTACTATACCTTCTATTTTCTAAAAAGGAACAATCATTTATTAAATATGATATTTTCAGCATTTTCTTTATCGGCGTTTTAGGAAGCGTCGGAATTGCTTTTTACTGTTTATTATCAACTGGATTACTAGAAGAATTTCGTCATTCTATTAACACAACGAGACAAACGAGTAATATTCCAGACGGACAATTTGATATACCTGAATCTATCAAAAAAATTGTAGTAGATGCAGGGCATCAGCCTCTAACGATAGAGGGAAATAATACAAATCAAATTCACCTTTTGGGAACTTATGAAATGACGACGAAAGCAAATGAAAAACTCAATTTAAAACAAGATGATTTCCTTTCAGTTCAAACGGCTGGAGAAACGATGTATATCAATTTAAAATCATTACCTGTTCAACATACGTTATTTAGTTCAGCACCACAAGTGAAACCAACGCTTGTTCTTCCACAAAATAAAAATGTGGAAATCCGTGCTTCAAATAACGAACTATCTCTTTATCCAGGTCAATTACAAAATAATTGGTTTGTACAAGAAAGCTCAAGAGTGTCTGTCCATCTTGCAAAAGAGAGTGATGTTTCTTTAACAGCAGTAACGAATCAAAAAGAAACACACGGAAGCACACCTTGGGAACAAGTAGAAGATTTAACAAAAAAAGAAAATACTTCTTCAGAAGAACATCCAGAATTAAACAACCAAGAACATTGGTATAAAAATTCAATTAAAACTGGAAATGGCACGCACAAGTTAAATATTGAGAAAACTTATAATTTAAATATGAGCGTTATTGAAAAATAAGAAAAACCTTCCGCAATTGCGGAAGGTTTTTCTTATATAATCGCTTTAATTCCTTCTAACACTAATCCAATCATAAATCCGCAAACCGCCCCGTTCACTCGGATCCACTGCAAATCTTTACCGACATTATTTTCAATCATTTCGATTAACGTTTTATCGTCTAACTTATCAAGGTTTTCTTGTACAAGCTTACCAATTTTCGAATGGTTCTTCTCAATAAGATTCACAACTTGTTTTTGTAACCAATCTTCTATTTTTTGAACTGTCTGTTCATCTTCTTTTATTTTATTCATTTGTTTTTGTAAAAATGGAATAACATATTGATTAGCAAATTCTTCATTATTTACAAAAGCAACTGCTCTTTGTTGTACTTGCTCTAGCATCTCTTTTATTTTGTCAGTAGCATTCCAATTCGCAATCCACTTTTCTTTCCAATTTTCTAATTCCTGTAATAAAGCTTCATTTTCTTTTACATTGATAATTTCTTGACGAATCTTCGCTAATATAAGTTGTCTTGTGCTATTATCAGCCTCTTGTAAGCTGTTAATATTACTAATGATAAACTTCTGCAAAATACCGCCAATTTTATCTTCATCTACAATATTCATAAATGATTTCAAAGTAAACTGCAAGAATCCATCTACTTTTATATTTTCCATCGCCTTCATACCTAAGCTACCGAGCTGGTAACGAGCTTCATCTTGCGCTGTCCAATCTTTTACCTTCACTAATATGTAATCAAGTGTCTTTTCATCATATTCTTGCACAACTAATTGATCAACAAGCACTTGTAAAATATTACTTGTATTGATTGTATGTAAATATGTTTTTAATTCTTTTTCAATAATAACAGCTAACTTTTCTGTATCTATTGTAACAATTGCTTTCTCTGCAATCGTTACAATCCCCTTTTTCACAGCATCAGACTGCATTTCTCTCTCAGCAATTTGCAGTACCATTTGTGCTAACTGCATCTCTTTTACTTTATTCGTAATACTTTCTTTCGTTAGCCATTCATTTTCTAACGTATGAATGAGCCCTTTCGTTACCCGTTTACGGTTTTTAGGTAACAAAGCTGTATGCGGAATTGGTATTCCCATCGGATGACGGAATAAAGCAGTAACCGCAAACCAATCCGCAAGTCCCCCAACCAATCCAGCTTCAAATCCACCTTGTATAATCTCTCCAGCTACCGTTCCTTGAAAAGGGATAGAAGCCGCAAAGCCGACACCCATAACCCCAAGCGAAATACCCGCTATATATTTAGTCTGTAATGACATCGTATACACATCCTCTTATTATGTAAAATAAAGCTTTTTTGTTATATTTATTCAATATTAGTTATCCTTTATATATACTATAAAGAACTATTGTGAAAATAACAAAGATTTTTATGTACATGAAAAAATGAGGCTACAACTAGCCTCATTTTTCTTATATCGTTAATTCCAAACCTTTCCTATAATATTCATTCATTACATCTTTAGGAACCATGCTTCCACCCGTTCCCCACACAATATGAGTACCTTTTTTCACTTTCTCTGTTAACTGTTGCTTTTGTAAATACTCATCTTCTTTACACACTTTCACTGGCCCTATCATACCTGCTAGTGCAGAAGGCTCTAAATAAATATTCTCCGTATCAGCTAGTTCTTTTAACAATCTATATAACTCTTCATCGTTTACTGTATAATTTCCACTTAAAAATGGTTCCATCGTTTTCCCGACAAATCCAGACGGTCTTCCTACCGCAAGTCCATCCGCATCTGTTACATTATCAATTCCGATATCTTGAACGGCAATTTTGTCATGAAGGCCTGTCATTAAGCCGAGTAACATACATGGTGAGTGTGTTGGCTCTGCAAAGAAACAATGAACGTTGTCTTTATACAATAACTTTAAACCGAATGCTACTCCGCCAGGTCCTCCTCCTACTCCGCACGGAAGGTAAACAAATAAAGGGTGATCTTCATCTACTACAACCTCTAACTCTTCTAATTGCTTTTGTAATCGTGATGCTGCTACTGAGTATCCTAAAAATAGATCATGTGAGTTTTCATCGTCTACAAAATAACAGCTAGGATCCGCATCTGCCTGTCGTCTTCCTTCTTCTACTGCTTTGCTATAATCATCTTCATATTCAATAACGTTTACACCTTTACTTCTTAATAAACTTTTCTTCCATTCTTTTGCGTCTGCTGACATATGAACAGTTACATTAAAACCTAGATTCGCACTCATAATTCCTATGCTAAGTCCTAAATTCCCTGTAGAACCTACCGCAATTGAATACTTCGAGAAAAACTCTCTACATGTATCACTATCTAAAATGGAATAATCATCTTCTTCTGTTAACATTCCGTGCTGCAATGCTAGTTGCTCAGCATGTTTCAACACTTCATAAATGCCACCTCTAGCTTTAATTGATCCTGATATCGGGAGATGACTATCACATTTTAATAATAATTCTCCTAAAATAGGTTGCTTGTAATTTGTCTCTAAAGCTTCTTTCATAGAAGGTATTTTTACTAAAGGTGATTCGATTATGCCGTTAGTCCCTTTCGTTTCAGGAAAAACTTTCGCAATATATGGCGCAAAACGCTTTAATCTCTCTTCCGCATCTTTTACATTCTCTTCATTAAGTGGTGAATCTTTTATTGCCCTTTCATACTTTTCTATGTGTGGGTTTATCCAAAATACTTCTTTTGTTGCAATAAGTTTATTCACTAATGGGTATTCTGCTTGTAATGCCCCTATTTCTTTCATTTTGTTTCCTCCTTATATCCTTGTAGCTCACCATATAATAAATTATAATTAAATTAATTTTAATATAGTTTAACACAAATCGTTCACTTTAGTTAATTTTAATTTAATTTATTTAAATATAATTTAATAACCCTTGAGGAGATTTTCATTATGGAAAATATAGATATTGGTAAAAAAATTGAAAAACAAAGAAAAGAAAAAGGTTTAACTAGTAAAGAACTAGCAAAGATGGCCGATATTACACCATCTATGTTAAGTCAAATTGAGCGTGGGTCGGCTAACCCTTCTATTCAAACATTAAAAGTGCTTGCTAAAGCTCTTGATGTGCCAACATTTAGCTTTTTACTTGAAGATACAAATACAGACGATTTAATTGTACGTTCCCATAAACGAAAGAAAATGATTATCGATAATTTATCATATGAAATGCTTTCACCTGATTTCACTGGAAATTTAGCAACAGCAATTATGACCGTCCCGCCTAATACAGCTTCATCAGAAAATGTGCTAGAACATAAAGGAGAAGAATTAGCATTTGTCTTAGATGGGAAAATCACATTATATTTAAACGAGGAAGAATACGTATTAGAAACTGGTGACAGTGTAAAGATACCTGCTTATTTAAAGCATAAATGGGTGAATCATTTTGAAAAAAACGCGATAGTTTTATTTTCTGTTACTCCGCCGATTTTTTAATGTATAAATAAAAACAGGATGGTTCTTATAAAATGCGGATTATCCTGTTTTTATTAAATAAGAAAGTGAAATTTTTGTTAAAAACTTAACAGTTGGACCCAATCCGAACAATCCTCCTAAAAACATATTTACAACTGAAACTATCCCTCCCATTGATGCTAACGTATCATGAGTCAGATTCATCCCACCACTACCAGAGGCACTTGTAATATTCACATAAAAATAAGAAATACGTAAAAATTAATTGATTTTTCAGAATTTTTTTGAAAAATATGGTAAAATCACTCTTATACTTCTTCTATTTTGTTATTATAGAAATAATTAAATTAGGATACTTTTATCGGATGGGGGAATATATAATGAGTTTGTTATTAAAAGGGCATGAACAGATTGTCAACGAATTAAACATTTTATATCAAGTAATGGTAGCGGAGCAATTAATTGAAGCGAAACAATTAAAAGAAAAAATAGAGAAACAGATTAATAAAATTGAAGCTGATTAAAATCTATCGCTTTACTACTCCCTACTAAACTTTAAATATAAGGTCCTAACCGATTGGACAAACATTAAGTATGATACTTTTAGTCAAATTGTTCGTTTAGACAATCCAATAACTGAAGACTTTATTACTTATTATTATCACTTTTTTAAAGCTGAACATGCTACCATTATTGGAAATTATGATGAAGCAAAAAAAGAATACGAAAAAGCTGAATCCCTTTTAAAACATGTACCAGGCGAACTAGAAGAAGCTGAATATAAATATAAATTTGCTATATTTAATCACCATACAAACAAACCACTTACAGCAATCAATTATGCAAATCAAGCTAAAGAGATTTTCTCAAAATATCCACGTTATGAAATTAAAATAGCTCTATGCGAAAACATTTTAGGCTCATGTTCTGTTTATTTAAAACAATTCGAACAAGCCGAAGAGAACTATAATTCAGCAATCAATATTTTACAAAAGCTGAAAGACGATACACTAATCTTAAAAGTTCGAAATAACTTAGGTTGGCTCTACTCTTCTCAAAATCTATCAACCCTTGCTATTAGACATCTTACAATAGTTACAAACAAATTACCTAAACACCTAAAAGCCAATTTTCTACAAGCCAAAGAACATTTTATTTTAAATGAAAAAGAACTTGCAAACCATTGGGTTCAAAAAGGCTTAGAAATTTGTAATGAATTAAATAATCAAGAATATAAACACCATTTCACTATCTTAAAAACACAACACACTGGTATTCTAGACGACTTAGAAAACGCAATCATTGCAGGCACTACATATTTTAACAGTAAAGAATTATACGATTATGCACAAGAATATTACGAATTATTAGCAGTAGAATTTCATAAAGTGAATAAAATAGAGAAATCTCAAAAATATTTTTTCAAAACTTACGAAGCAAAACAAAAATTATTAACTAAGGAGGCACTAAGATAATGAAAAAGATTAGTTTAGCTATTTTAACCTTTACATGCATACTTGCTTTTGGATTTAATAATTTTACTGAAAGTCAACAAGCAAAACAACTTCCAAAATGGGATACAGATAAACAAGAAACACATGCAGACCTATAGAAACCTAAAAACCCCTAATAAAGGGGTTTTTAGATTTCTACAATATAATGATTTAGCATATGATGAAGAAATATGCTTATAAAAGATAGCCATACACAGATACTCTCTGTACATGGCTATTTTTTATTTTTTCGACACTAACAAAATCCCTAAACTAATAATACAAAAGCTCATTATTTGCTGTGCTGATAGACCAAACAGAACCGAATTTTGTTCACTAACAAGCGAAATAATGATTTGAGCAAACCCCTCAATAATTAGAAAAACACTTATATTCTTTCCATTTCCAAGCCTTTCATTTTTCATCCATAAAAAGCCCATTATACAAAGAGCAAGGATGATCTCATATACGAAAATAGGGTGATATAAAAGTTTAGATTCATATATTTTTATTCCCCATGGTAGTGTCGTTTGTGCGCCTACTTCATGATGTAATAGAAAATAAAAGATAATACTCACACACAGACTAAAAGGCAATACATCAAGTAAAATACGAAGCGAAAATTGCTCCTTTTTACTTTTCCAAACAATGTATACACTCGCAATTACGCATCCTACTACAATATGTTGCATACTCCCAACAGCTAATATTGCTTGCACTGGCGCCCCAAAAGCCCATACAGGATTTAAAATTACTGGCGCAAACTTCCATACAAATACGATGATAAGAAAAGCATTTGTTACGGCATCCATCATTTTTTCATATGATACATTTTGATGCCTCATCTTTCGTTTCATCAACATAAATCCAAATAGACTTCCAATTATAAGAGATATGGGTTGTAGCCTCACGATCCACTCCATCGTCACGAAATCTCCTTTTAATTCTCAATCAATTTCTTAAATTTCTTTTCTAATTGATCTGGTGGTAATACACCTCGTACATGATCTACTATGATTCCATCTTTATTAACAAAAAATGTCGTCGGTAAAGAGAATACTTTATAATCTAGTCCAGCTACTCCGTCCATATCTAGTAGAACAGGAAACTCAAACCCATAGCGATTAGCAAATGCGCTTGCTTCTTGTACTGGGTCACTAACAGTTGCATTCACCGCAAAAATTTCAACATCCTTTTTATATTTATCATACATATGAACTAAGTCAGGTGCCTCCATTTCACACGGCCCACACCATGATGCCCAAAAATTAATAATATACGGTTTTCCCTTGGCATCATTTAACGACTGCAACTTTCCGTCTAATCCTTTTAATGTGATGCCAGGTGCTTTAAAACCTACTTGTGGTAATACTTCTTTCTCTTGTAACTCTGCTTGCTTTGCTTTTCTTTCCTTTTCTTCTTTCTTTGAATTATAAAAGTTAACCCCCGCCCAAACGAGAGCACCTACTAGTATAATAGCAATTAGTTTCTTCACTTTTCTTCCTCCTCATTTTTAAAAGCCTGTAAATCCACCGAATAGACGAATAAAGAATGCTGTAATTTTCGTCATTTGATTTGTATACAATAAAATACCTGTTACAATCATCATTCCACCGCCAATTTTCATCATGACATTCGCATATGTAACAATCCATTTTACCTTCCCAATAAAGAATGCCATCACGAAAAATGGAACCGCAAACCCAAGAGTATACGCTGTAATATAAAGAAGTGCCCCTTCAGGATTCGTCGCGCCAAGCATGAGTACAGCTGAAAATATCGGTCCAACACATGGCGTCCAACCCGCTGCATATGTCATACCGACTAAAATCGAGCGAATATATCCAGTCGATTTACTTCTATACTGCACCTTTTTCTCTGCCATAAGCCACTTAGGCTGAAACAAGCCCGTCATAAATAGCCCCATTAAAACAATAAAAATCCCACCAATTTGTTGAATCAATTTTTGGTTAGATGAAAATGTTATTCCAATCCAGCTTACCGATAAACCTAACGCGTAAAATATAACCGAAAATCCGATCATAAAAAATATGGTATGTATAATCGCTGATTTTTGCATAATCCCACGATTTTCTTTTAAATCTTGGATAGACACACCTGTAATATAAGATAAATAAGATGGATATAACGGTAAAGAGCACGGTGATATAAATGACAATACTCCCGCCCCAGCCACAAGCCAAATTGTTAAATCTGCTGCATTCATTTTATTCCCCCTAAAACACTACAATAAGTAGTGTTTATTCTTAAAAAAAAGAGGCTATATGCACTCTCCGACAATAAGTACAACCGACATACAGAATAAACCTACTGTTACATATACCGAATTCGTATGTAACGGAATAGTAAGCTTAACAACCTTTTCATTTAACACTTGCTCGATTCGTAAATTTATTGCTGTTTTTGCAAATGAAGCGGTAACACATCGATTTTCCATTGTCTTTATTTTAATTAATTTTAATAACGCGCTACCTAACTCAAATGAAGATTCCATTTTTTGCATCGCATATTTATCAGCAGCTAGCTCCTGATACGTATGATATCGCTGTAACAACCCTTTTAATATCGGGATGTACATCATTCCTTCTGCTAATAACGTAAAACAAAATAATTTTAGCGGATCCCAATTCTTTTGATGATATTCTTCATGGAAAATAATTGCATCAATTTCTTCATCTGAAAACGTCTGAAGCAAACCTTCCGACATGACAACTTTCGGACGGAATAATCCAATTGTAAATGCCACAACTTCCGTAGTCGGCAATATATATATTTGTTTTCCTTTTCGGATGAAAGGGATAAGTACTTTTTGTAATTTTTTACTATAGAAAAATTGTCGCCAAATTCTTTTGCACACGATTAATATAGTAAGTAATAATAATCCAGCGATTATAATACGAATCAGCGATAATTCTTTCATATGTTTTTCTAACTGGAACAAGCAAAAATTTGAAAGAAAGAACATCTTATTTTGAAACAGAAATGGATATGTAACGTAATACACTAACATACTGAAAAAGAGGGTACTAACAATTACTGCTAACAATACGATTTTACGCATTTGCCATTTCATTTCATTAATCCTCTTTTTTTAACTGACTCAATTTGTCTTCTAACTTTTTTATTAAAGTCGGATCAGCCTGCTCTAACTCATCTAACATATGATTTACAACTAAATCTCCAAATTCCCCCATCAATTCCTGTGTCATTTTCTTCGTTTGCTTGGATAAGAATTCTTCTTTTGTTTGTACAGCACGATATATGCCACTTCTTTTTACAATCTGTTTTTCTAAGTGTAACTTCTCTACTAACCTGTTCATAACTGTCATAACAGTGTTAAAATTCACAGGCGATTCTTCACTTAATTTCTGCTGCACTTCTTTAATCGTAATACCTTTGTTAGACCAAACAATCTCCATAATTTTCGCTTCAAGCGGTCCAAAGAAATGATTTAACCCGTGCTCATTTAATTTATAGTTTTGAGTAAACATAGTATGACTCCTTTCACACTACGAATTGTAGTACAAATTAAATAAAAGGTCAAACACGAATGAGATACACTAAAATTCACTACTTATAAATACGTACGCCATTCCATTAATTATAAGCCTAACTTATCTCCAAATGTATCAAAAAGATACTGCTCTAATATTTGTACACTAAACTTCTCATTACGCCCAAGTGCAAATAATTCCCGATCTTTCGCTACGATAGTATCTAACGGAATAGCTACATTATCCACTATTTTTGTAATTTCAATTATATTACTTTTTACATTTACTTCTGTTTTAAATTCAACATTTTCTAACACTATATGTGAACGTCTTCCTGATGCAAAAAAAGTAAAATTAGGATTTTTAACAACGCCAATTTCAGTCTCTAACGCATATAAATAGTGAAAAATTACATCTCTGTGCCCATCTTTTATTATTTTTTCATCCTTCTCATCGTCTAAGTATTCTTTCAGCTTCGTTGTAAATTCAAATCGAAAATCCACTTTTTTCACGCTCCTTCTTTGTATTTCATATTAAATAAATATATTGAAATAATTTTACCATATTGTAATACAACTTCCTATTAAAAGTAAAAACTGTTTTGGAAAATCGCTATTATTTCCGATTTCCTTTTAAAATATAAATATAAATTCAATATGAATTAATACTTCATTATATCTATTTAAACATATTTTTTCCATTTTTTGAAACATTAGTATGAAATATTATATATCAATGAATGGTTTCTAATTCACTGATATATATAATCAGTGTTTTCTTTACTATTCCGATATACTTAAGCTACATTTTCTAATTATTGATTACATTACAGAAGGAATGTAACTCTCTTCTATCGAATTTTTATATAACAAAAATGATTAGGTGGTGCTTTACTATGAAATTAGCTGTCATTGGTGGCGGTGATTTACAAGATTCAAATCACTTGCCTATTAATGAACGCCTTATAGAATTAACAAATAAACAGTATCCAAAAGTATTGTTTATTCCAACGGCAAGTCATGATGATGAAAGCTATATAAAATTATTTTTAGACACGTTTGAAAAACAATTACATTGTGAAGTACAAATTTTACGTACTACAACAGATTCACCTTCTAAGTATGAAATAGACGAGATGATTCATTCAGCCGATTTAATTTATCTAGGTGGCGGGAATTATATTCACATGTTTACGCAATGGAAAGAACATAGACTCGATGAAAAATTATTATTGGCTCTGCAACAAGGAACACTTATTGCTGGTTATAGCGCTGGTGCTATGTGTTGGTTCACGTCTAGTATCCGATCAGATTATGAAGGTTCTGGTTATATAGAGAGTAACGGATGGGGGATTGTTAATAAAAGATTTTGTCCACATTATAATCAATTAAATAGAATGAACGCCTTCCATTCCTTTTTACAAAATCATCAAGGGAATATAGAAGGAATTGCACTGGAGGATAATTGCGCTTTATATATTACAGAGGAATCCTTTGAGATTATCGGTGAACCAGAAAAAGCGTGGGAGTTTTATATGAGTGATAAAACACTCATTAGACAACATTTTGATATAACTTTAAAAAGCTATTTGTAAACCTGCACCTACAAAAAAATGTCCCTAAGTCAAATAACTTAGAGACATTTTTTCTATTTAACTAACTAATCGTGTAATTCGTTTCTTTTGCCATGAAAGCTTATAATATGCATACTGTAGTATTAAGCTGACAATAAATGCTGCTGGATACCCGATCCAGATCCCTTCTATTCCAAGACTTGTATGGTAAGAAAGATAATATGCTACGGGTACTTCCACAAGCCAAATTGAAACAACTCCAATAACAGTTGGCCAAAGTACTGTACCACTCGCTCGCATTGTCGCACTAATAATTTGTGCATGACCGAAAATTAAATAACTCCATAACGTAATCATAACTAAGCTATGAGCAATTTCAATTGTTGTTTGACTCGTTAAAAATAGTGATAAAATGTCTCTTGAGAATAAGTAAATAAGAGCTATTAACACACCACCGATGACGTAGTTCATAATAATTCCGACCTTCACAACTTTCTGCAATCGATCAAATTGATTCGCCCCAATTGATTGTGCTGCAAAAATAGAAACTGTAATACCAAGGCTAACTGCTGGCATTTGTACATAACTTGCAACTTGATTCACAACTCCGTAAGCAGCTGTTGCATCCGAACCGTAACGATTTACAAACGCGATTACAGCAATTTCAGATAATGAAACTAATATCATATTAATACTCGCTGGAATACCGAGCCTTAGCAATAGCTTTAATAACTCCCCATCCATTCGAAGGTATTTTCTAACCGTGCTATCTAGTTGTAATGGGTGATTTTTCTTCTTTAAATACAAGAGCATGACAATAAACGTAATAACTGTAGATATAACAGAGGCATAGGCTGCTCCATACACATCTAATTTCGGAGCTCCTAACCATCCAAAAATAAGAATTGGTAATAAGATCATATTTAGCGCTGTACTTACAATTAAAAAGTAAAATGGCGTTTTAGAATCTCCTGTACCTCTCATAAATGTTGTGTATGCGAAATATAAAAATAATACTGGCATCGATATAAATAAAATTCGTGCATAATGTACACTTATTTCAATAATATTTTCTGGCGTTCCCATTAGACGCATAATATCCATCGCAAAAATACTGCCTATTATCGCCAACACAACTCCAATAATAAAGGTAAATGTCAGCGTCGTACCAACGATAGCTTTTAAACGATCTTCGTTTTTAGCACCAAACGCCTGACCAATTAAAATAGAGCTTCCTGAACCGATACCAATTACAAATGAAACGAGCAAGAAAAATAATGGGAAGAATGCTGATATAGCCGCTAAATCATTAACTCCAAGCCATCTTCCTACTACTACCATACCAAATAATTGTCCAACTGATTGTAGTACATTACTTAATAATAATGGTACTAAAAACATCGACATCGATTTCCAAATCGGTTTACTCTCACTTTCCAACTTATGTGACTCCGCACCTTCTTTATTGTTATCTGCAGGTGGTTTCAAATTTCATTTCTCCTTTTATTAAAAATCAATTTTCAATATCTATCTCTTTGTATAGTTGTTATAATACTGTGCTTCTATTCACTTTCTTTTCGTATGATTATAACTTCACCCAATATTGACTTCCATCGGCTGTTCGATCTAAAAATCCATACTCGATTAAATATCTTCTTAAAGTTACGAAATCAGGGTATACATTTTCTATCACTGTATTTACTTCTTTTTCAGTATACTTTTTATTACTATCAAACTTCTTTACTAAATGACGTAATATAATTAATTTACGCTTTTGTTTTTTCGGAAATTTAGAAAGAGGTCCATCTAATCCTTCTGTAAAATGAGCTTTTAATACTTCATCATTTTCTTCTTCCGTAATATTGTATCGATCATCCACCATCGTTGCTGTTCTATGAATTGGTACAAATTTCGTTTGTACTTTTGATTTTTCTTCTGATAATTCCATTAGAGCTAAAAATACTTTTGCTTGCTTCATTTTCTCTCGCAGTGTAAATCGATGATTACGAATTGTTGATGTACTTCCGCCATCCAACTCTTTTACAATTTCTTTATCATTCAGTCCCATATGGAAAAACTGAACCATTTTCTTTTGTAAATCCGTTAAACCAGTAAATTTCTTATCCATATTTAACAAATAATCAAACATAGACGTATGCTCATTTTGAATATGCAATCGGACGAACTTCTCTGCTTCATACAAAACTTGATTATCTTGATAAATAACACCTTTAATAAATGTTTCACCACAAGCTAAGCAAATGTACTCCTCTTTTTCTCCATCAAACACATACCCTTTCTTTAATTCCTCTATTGACGCATCCCAAAACTTCTCTGAAATACCACTCATACTAAACACTCCTTCAAAATGTTTATTCAAAAACCAAACAAATCACTATAACGTTTATTATCACTTCACCATCTTATCATAACACAAACAAACATTTCAACATTTCGTTTACCCATTTTACAAACTTTTATAAAAACATCTACCGAAAGGGTTTAATACAACGAAAAGCGAATATGTTTATACAAATTCATTTTATAGGATGTAAAATAGAACATGGATATTCTTCAAGACTCTTGGTTTACCGTTAAGCAAATTGCACAGAATACATATGCGATTAGTGAATATGGAACCGGTATTCATCCATTACAAAACTTCAGTATTCAATTTCAACTACAAAAAAGATGTTTCCGTATAAGAAAACACCTTTTACTTTTTATCCCACATTTAAGGGCAGTAAGACTCCCACATCAAAATTCAGCGGAAGCAAAGAAGTTAAATGAGGGCTAATAATCAGTTGATTAAAGTTTCAATTTATATATTCTATTTACAGTCTCTACTAAAACCTTACTTGCTTGTACAAATGTATGCTTTCGATTTCTATCTTCAACAAATTTATTAGCACAACTACTCATAATCATCATACAACTAATTATGACTAACACTATCTTTCTATTCTTGTAAGTCACTTCATGTCACTCCACTATTACAAAACTTCTTTTGAATTTATCCTATCAAGAAATTTTACATGAATAATAAAACGTGTGAATATGCAATTCTGCATATTCACACGTTTTATCACAATGTTATGATTTAATTTAGTTAAAGAACAAGTATACCGAGGTGACTAACTTGAAATTTAAAGCGAAAAAAAATCCATTCCACGTCATTTTCATTACATTATTTCTAATTATTTTTTTCGTTTCGTTATTCTTCCAAAATGAAAATTCTATTTTTTTCACTCTCATGATGCTATTAAATATCGTGAATCTTTCTTCATTCTATTTCTCTCACTACAACGTAACGGAATCATCTCTTGTTGTAAAACACGGTTTCATACTTCGTACTGAAATCCCATTTAAAGACATTCGCCATATTAAGTACTCTGGCAAAAAACTTCGTTCAAAAAAATGGACTAGGCAACAATTAGAAATTAATTATAATTTATTTGACTCAGTGACCACTTTCGTACCACAAGAAGAAGAAAAATTCATTTCACTCTTAAAAGAGAACTGCCCACAGATGAAAGTAATGAATACGCCTGCTAACAAATAATATATTTTGAAGCTTGCAGTATTGCAAGTAGATGAAACATAAAAATGAACATCAAAAAAGCCAAGATTCTATACTAAGAACCTTGGCTTTTTCTATTACTCTTTTGGAGCAATCATTTTCTTTGGATCTACAATTTCATCAAATTGCCCTTCTGTTAGTAGCCCAGATTGCAATGCTGCTTCTTTTAAAGTTAATCCTTCTTTATGAGCATGCTTCGCAATTTTCGCTGCATTTTCATATCCGATATGTGGGTTTAGCGCTGTTACAAGCATTAGTGAACGATTCACATTTTCATTAATTACTTCTTCATCTGCTTCAATACCAACTGCACAATTGTCATTAAACGAAACAATTGCATCCGCTAATAAGTGAGCTGATTGTAAGAAGTTATAAGCAATAACAGGTTTAAATACGTTTAACTCAAAGTTACCTTGGCTCGCAGCAAATCCGATTGTTGCATCATTCCCCATCACTTGCGCTACAACCATCGTTAATGCTTCACTTTGCGTTGGATTTACTTTACCTGGCATAATAGAGCTTCCTGGTTCATTGGCTGGAATAATAATTTCTCCAAGACCACTACGTGGACCACTTGCAAGCCAACGTACATCGTTAGCGATCTTCATTAGATCTGCAGCTAATGCTTTTAATGCACCGTGAGTATATACAACTTCATCATGGCTCGTTAATGCATGGAACTTATTTGGTGCAGAAACAAATTGTTTACCTGTAAATTGACTAATTTCCTCTGATACCATCTCACCAAATTTAGGATGAGCATTAATACCTGTTCCAACCGCAGTTCCACCAATTGCTAACTCTTTCATATATGTATTGCTCTCTGCAATCATACGCTCTGTTTTTTCAAGCATACGGTGCCATCCGCTAATTTCTTGCCCTAAAGTTAACGGTGTTGCATCTTGTAAATGTGTACGACCAATTTTTATAATATGTTCAAATGCAGTTACTTTTTCTGCTAAAGTTCCTTTTAATTTCCTGATTGCTGGTAATACGTGATTTTCTACTGCGATTACACAAGCTACATGGAGCGCCGTTGGAAATGTATCATTTGAACTTTGTGACATGTTCACATCATCATTTGGATGAATATGTACGTCAGATCCATTCTCTTTCAAAATTTGATTCCCACGATTTGCAATTACTTCATTCACATTCATGTTTGACTGTGTACCACTACCTGTTTGCCATACGACAAGCGGAAAATGTTCATTCCATTTCCCTGCAATCACTTCATCAGCAGCTTCTACAATTGCTTCTGCTTTTTCTTCTGATAGCTTTCCTAATTTTTGATTGCTAAGCGCTGCACTCTTCTTTAAAATTGCAAATGCTTTTACAATTTCAAGCGGCATTTGCTCTGTTCCAATTGGAAAGTTTTCTTTACTACGTTGTGTTTGTGCTGCCCATAATTTATCAGCTGGAACTTTTATTTCTCCTAATGTATCTCTTTCAATTCTGTACTCCATGTTTTCATCCCCTTGAAAATATAATACCTACATCTCTTATAATAACAGACTTTTTCTTAAATGATAAGAATTCTCACTCTTATATATAGATATTTTATATTTATTTTAAAAAATTCCTCTTGACCTAAACTTAAGTTTAGGCTGTATCCTTTCCATTGTAACCTACTATAACACTACTGGAGGAATTCAATATGAAAAAATATGCTTTTATAACAGGTGCGAATAAAGGAATTGGATATGAACTTGTTCGTCAATTAGCAGAAAAAAATTATCACGTATTTTTAGGTGCTCGTAATGAACAACTTGGACAACAAGCCGTAGACTCTTTAAATGTTTCAAACGTTTCCTATATTCAAGTAGATATTTCAAATTCACAATCCATTCAAGAAGCAACAAAGAAAATTCACGAAACGACTGACCATTTACATTTATTAATTAATAACGCAGGCATTGCATTAGACTTCAATACGCTACCTAGTGAATTAAATATTGAAACTTTACGCCAAGGATTTGAAGTTAACTTTTTTGGAACTTTCCAAATGATACAAGCCTTTTTACCATTATTAAAGAATTCAAGCAACAGTAAAATACTAAATGTAACAACTGACATGGCCTCACTAACAATGTTTGCTAATGGTGAAACACATCCAATCAATACACTAGGATATAATTCTTCCAAAACTGCTATTAATGCTTTAACATTAGCTTTTAGTAAAGAATTTGCTACTAACGGTCCAGAAGTATTTGGGATAACTCCTGGTTTTACAACTACTGATCTTAATGGAAATTCCCCTGGTGGCCATACAACTATTGAAAGTGCTAAAATTATTATTAAATATGCATTAAGTGAAACAAACTATAATGGTAAAATACTAAATAAAAATGGCATTATACCTTGGTAACAAAAGGATGAATGATATGTATTATACAATTGGGCAAGTCGCCAAAATGCAACACTTAACTATTTCTCAAATACGTTATTATGATAAACAAGGACTGTTCCCTTTTCTGCAAAGAAATGAAAAAGGAGATCGAGCTTTTGATGAAGAAGCACTCAAATACTTAGAAATGATTTTGTGTTTAAAAAACACTGGTATGCCTATTCAAAAAATAAAACAATTTATCGACTGGTCTATGGAAGGAGAATCTACCATCTTTCAACGGTTGGAATTAATGAAACAACAAGAGACCAATGTCTTACAGCTCATCCAAGACACTGAAAAAAACTTAAAAAAGATACAACAAAAAATTGCTAAATATGAGAATGAAGTAACTTCAGCAGATGCTATTACAAAATAAAAAATCACCTTCTACATATTGTAGAAGGTGATTTTTATTTTATGATGCTTGCTTTCCTTTATCTGCATCATCTACATACCAGATGAATTTGCCTGTATATCCGTAAATAACTGCTAAAATTAACGATACGAAGCTTAACCACATAAACGGAACGTATGAGAACGTTGCTACACCTAAAATACCCGCCATAAAAATACCATTATCAGACCATGGAACCATACCTGAAGTTAACGTTCCACCTACTTCTGAGTTACGCGCTAATACACGACGGTCTATTTTTAATTTATCATAGCTATCTTCCATAATTTTTGGTGTTAAAATTAGTGATACATACATCGCACAACCAAATATATTAGCTAAGAATGCCACGATTAATGTAGACAATGTTACATTACCTGCAGAATTTAATTTCTTCTCAAATTTTGATACGATTACTTTTAAAACACCTAGTTTTTCAAGTAATCCACCAAATCCTAAACCGAAAATAATAACAGCTACTGAGCCAAGCATGCCGTTAATTCCACCACGGTTTAATAACTTGTCAACAAACTCAACACCAGATTGAATTGAGAATCCGTTATAAGCTGTTCCAATCGCCTCTCCAAAGTTCATCCCTTGGAAAAGAGTTGCCCAAATTGCACCAATTAAAGCTCCCATTGCAATTGTTGGCATAGACGGTTTCTTCATCGCTAATAGAACGATAACAATGACCGCTGGAATAAGCATCCATATTTTAATATCAAATTGCTTTAATAAAGCTTCTTTTAAAAATTCTACTCGATTCAAATCTACATTATCGCCGCCATACATCCAACCAGCTACAGTAAACATAATACTAGTAATAATATAAGCTGGAACATCTAATACGAGCATAGCTCGAACGTGAGCAATAACATCTACTTTCGCCATAGAAGCTGCAAGAACTGTGCTATCAGAAAGTGGTGATAATTTGTCGCCGAAATAAGCTCCTGAAAGAACTGCACCAGCAACAAGCGGAAGTGGTAAACCAAGTCCTTCACCAATCGCCATCATAGCAATACCTGCTGTTCCCACTGTTCCCCAAGACGTTCCTGTTGCGATAGAAGTTATAGAACAAATAATTAATGTTGCTAATAGGAATATGCTAGGGTGAATAAATTCTAATCCATAATAGATTAATGTTGGTACTACCCCACCAGCAATCCACGTTCCAATTAAAGCACCTACTGCAACTAAAATCAGTATTGCTTCTAATCCGTTAGAAATCCCTTTCGTAATTGCATCTTGCAATTCTTGATAACGAAATCCTAATCTTAATCCAAGCGCAATTACTAAAAACCATGAAATAAATAGCGCTAATTGAATTGGGAGATCAAAAATCGTTTGGAAGGAAAAGACAACAGCAAGAAATAGTAATAAAAGAACTATGATTTCTAGCATCGATGGTAATCTTACACTTTTCATTTTTTTCTCTCCTTACAAGTCGATAACATGACGTATGTCGTCTTACATGTATGTAATATACAATTAGCGAAGACAAAACAAAATTTTCATATTATTTCGATTTATTTTTCCAGTATAATATATTCACAACCCTTTCTATTGTAAAAGTAGATTACGTTTTTCGCAATGAAAAATATAAAAAATGTTGTATTTTTATTTATCCCGATATTTTCGGCCAATAAGACCTCCGCCTTAAAATTCAGTAAGCGCAAAGCACTTAGATAAGAAATTAACTACTGTAAAATTCCGAATTGATATGAACGTATTAAAGCTTCACTTTATTTACAAAGAACAATCCCATACTAACTTTTTTAATATTTGCTGCAACAAAACTTTTTACAACTATCTTCACTTTTTAATTAACACCATTATTTTCTACACAAAAAATAGGGCACACATCATTAAAATGATGCATGCCCTATCTTTATTTATACATATTTTGTATTTCTTCTTTATTTTTAAGTATTTCCTCAAACTTATCACTACAACCCTTCGGAAATAACACTCCCAGTCCATATGAATGCGCAAATTGAAAATGAGGGTACTTCGCTTTTACCTCATCCCAAAACTGATATACGCCGAAATCACCACTTCTAACTTCAATATCATGAAATAATACAATACCGTTTTTCGCGACTTTCGGTAGCCATGTGTTATAATCGTGAGAAACAGCTTCATACGTATGATAGCCATCAATATGCAAAAGATTTATCGTTTCATCTTGAAACTGGTCTACAGCATCATCAAAAGTAGATCGAATTAAATTTCCTATATTAAGGTAGTTATCGCTCACTACTTTTTCTACTATTTGAAAAACCCCTTCTCCATATGGACCTGTATGCCCATCTCCAGCCCAAGTATCTACTGCAAAGCATTTAGTCGATAACCCTCCATCTTTTACTCCCTGACAAAAACTGAAGAAAGAAGCACCTAGATGTGTACCTAACTCAACTAAAGTTTCTGGTTTTTCAAATCTTACTAAGTCATATGCAAAATCTAAATGTCCACTCCACGCAGATTGTGACCGAATAATAGGACTAAATGTTTCAAATTCAAATGATGGTTTATGAGTAACCCAGTTCATCGCATAACTCCTTCTGCACATATTTTTAACAAACCAAATTACTCTTATCTTTATTTTTTTATCGCCATGATTATGATTCTATTTCATGAAAATATGAAGAATTTATTCTTTTCTATTGAGGTAAAGCGTCATATACATATGGTTCAGTTGGCTTATCAATTTTCTCGATTTTGTTTACTTTTACAAGTGGAAAGACTGTTCCTTTATATGTCGTTTCATCTAATAATCCTGTTATTTTCACCCATGTTTCTTTTGGAATTTTCCCAACGTTTTTCCCGGTAACAATCATCCCCCAGACTGATGCATCCGCAATACAACAAGTTATGCCATATCGAGCCACTACTGCTTTATTACCCGTCACATCCTTATCATTATATATAAACCCTGAGAATATAATTTCTTTCCCTTTAAACCCTTTTACATCTTGACCAATTATACTCATTGTTTGAACATAATCCTTATCCTCTACTTGTAGTTTATGCTGTCCTAACATACTTTTTACTACTTGCTCTTCCGTTTCATAAGTCGTTGATAAATTTGATGTTTCATCTGGATCATCGAATACCTCTCGCCCATCAAAATCATCCTGTTTCCCCTCTTTTTCGTTCCCTTCCATACTTCTCGCCTGTACACTTTGATTCATACCCCTTTTTCCTGCTAAACTTCCATCAATTGTTACATTTCCAAATAGAAAAGCACTAATAATCGGAACAACAAATAAAACATATACAAAGAAACTTTTCATCCCTGATTTTAATGCTGTATGATGCTTACAACAATTACAATCATCCTCTTTTTCTCCCCCATCTCTCCAAACTTGTAAAGAACCAAGAAGTAAAATCACTACAAAAGCTATATACGTAAATTTAATCATTTTTGGAGCGATAAAATTATAAATATTCCCTGTTACAAGTAGTTTAAATAAGAGCATTGCTAAACCAATTAAAATAATGCCACGAATATAGCGATGATATGCCTTCTGCTCCTCTTTCTCCATTCTTTCTCACCTCCTATAACATTATAATTTGCAGGATGGTATACACAGATACAATGACAATTCCCATTAAAAAGAATACAAATTTCTTTTGAAAATATGCAAATAGCATTAACGTATTTTTCATATCAAGCATCGGCCCAAACACAAGAAATGCGAGAAGTGCCTTTACTGAGAAAACATGTCCAAAAGATGCCGCTATAAAAGCATCGGCTGCAGAGCAAATTGATAAAACATAACCAAATCCCATCATAATAAAGGGGGCAATTACTTCGTTATGTGCTACTGCATCCAGTACATTCCGATCAAAAAACGTTTGAAATACACTTGCTAAAAAAGCACCAATCAATAAATACTTACCAGTATCAAAAAACTCATCTACAGTGTGATTCATAACATCCTTCCAACTCTTTTTTTTGCTTGTTTGAACTGAAACCTCTACGTCTTTTAAAACATTTCTTTGGCGATAGCAATAATACACAATTAGACCTATGAATAGAGCAACTAAAATTGTTATCCCAAAGCGTGCATATACAACATAATCATTTTTTTGAAACGCATATACAGTAGATAAAAAAACGACTGGATTCATAATGGGTGCACTCAGTAAAATAACAATGCCTACATGAAGTGGTAACCCCTTTTGAATGAGCCTTCTTACAATTGGTATAATGACACATTCACACATTGGAAAAAGAACTCCCACAAATACTGCTGGAATCATTGCAACAATCGGAGATTTCGGCATTACTTTTTGAATCATATCTTCCGTCACAAACACTTGAATAAATGAAGAAACAATTACCCCTAATAAAATAAAGGGTATTGCTTCAAAAATGATACTTAAAAATACTGTATTCACATTCAACCATTCCTGTGGTATATTTTTGTGCAAATTTGCTAGACTTGTAAAATCTACAAAAAATAATAAAAAGAGAAACATAGCGATAAGAGCTATGCCTACTAATTCTTTTGAAACTCTATTAAAGACCAAGCTTCTCGCCTCCATTTTATTTATATGTAAACATGTGCTTGTCCAAATGCTTCATACTACAGCACAAATTTTATAGTCTATTTCTATTCTCAAATCGTAATCATTATGATTTATTATTGATTTTTCTTTTTCCATCGTTTAATATAAAACGTAATCATTACGATTTAAAAGGGAGATCATTTCATGAAAAAAGTACCTATCACTGTATTAAGTGGGTTTTTAGGATCTGGAAAAACTACCTTACTACATCACATTTTGACTAATAAGAACAACTTAAAAGTAGCTGTTATCGTTAATGATATGAGCGAAGTAAACATTGATGCATCTCTTATAAAAAAGGCTGGTTTTTCACGTACGGAAGAGAAATTAGTAGAAATTCAAAATGGTTGCATCTGCTGTACACTACGAGAAGATTTAATGATAGAAGTGGATCGTCTTGTTGAAAATGGTGATATTGACTATATTATTATTGAATCTTCTGGTATAAGTGAGCCTATTCCAGTTGCTCAAACGTTTACTTATACAGACGAAGTTCTTAACATTGATTTAACGAGAAATTGTCGCCTCGATACGATGGTTACAGTTGTAGATGCAAATAGGTTTTGGGATGATTTTGCAGATGGAGAAAGTTTATTAGAGTGAAAACAAGCAATCGATGAGAATGATACCCGGGAAGTTATTGATTTATTAATAGATCAAATTGAGTTTGCAAACGTAATTATTCTTAATAAAATAGATTTGCTAGAAAAAGAAGATGTGATAGAGCTTCATCATTTACTAAAAAAATTAAATCCTAATGCAAAAGTTCTTAAATCTTCGTTTAGCAAAGTACCATTACAAGAAATTTTAAACACAAATCTATTTAATTATGAAGAAGCCAGTCAATCGGCCGGCTGGATACAAGAATTAAATAGTGAACATCATACACCGGAAACGGAAGAATACGGTATCAATTCCTTTGTTTACCGTCGCAAATATCCTTTCCATCCCGAGCGCCTTATGAATTGGCTAGAAAAATGGCCTTTAGATGTTGTAAGAGCGAAAGGATTCTTCTGGCTCGCATCTCGTAATAATATGATAGGGCTTCTATCTCAAGCAGGTTCCTCTATTACAATTCAAGGAGCCGGTGAATGGATAGCCGCATTACCTGAAACTGAAAGAAATCAAATGATTGCAGAAGAACCAGAAGTATTAAAAAACTGGGACGAGCGATATGGAGATCGAATAACTGAGCTCGTATTTATCGGTATTGATATGAATCGTTCTGTGATTGAACAATCATTAGATGATTGTCTATTAACAGAAAAGGAAATGGAACAAAAGTGGAATACATTTATTGATCCTATTCCGGCTTTTACTTATACTTCATAATAATTAATAAAAGGCTTCAGTAGAATGAAGCCTTTTTATTTTATAGCACTCTTATTTAATAGGTTTGCTTTAATTATAAATACAACTGTACCTAAAACAATTAATATAGTATATATGTTACCAACTACATCACCTATTTTTTCTAAGCCAAGCGGTAATATTATAGTAGCAACTCCGACTATATAAGAAAATGCTCCTGAAAGCTTCACTAATTTATTTTTATCTCCAACAAACGTTTCTTCTTGATATCCTGCTAACAAAAACAACCTCTAAAGAACAGCACCCTATTATTCAAGCGCTACAAAAACAAGATGAAAAACAAATGGAACAAATGATGTCTCAAAACTGGCTCCGTCCCATGAAAGAAATATAAAAAATGATTTCTATGAAATAATAAAGCTGGCTACACAAAAGTGTAACCAGCTCCTTATTTACTAATCTATGTGCTATGCCTGAATATTTGCGTAATCCTCAATATCTTCATACTCTTTTTCTAATTCCTCTAAAGACAGCTCGTATAATTGTCGGTCACGAATTTTAAACACACCTGCTCCAATTAACTCATCAATTAAATGCCTCTTACGATTTTCAACAGCAAAACGGAGTTGACTACTCATCTTTAAAAAAACTCCTTTCCACGATCATTGAAAATGATAATCTTTATCAATTACCACTTTTGATTATAAAAGATGACTCTTTATAAGTAAAGTAATTTCATGAAATATTTACCTGACAAAGTATTTGTGGCCACATTATATATATGTATGCCGTGCGAAAAATGTTATGACACATTTTCTTATCCTTTTTCTTTCATACTTTGCAGGTTGTCTCACTATGATTAAATTCACCATCTATTTCTACTTGAATGGTGACATGTTCTACATGAAACTTCTCCTTTAATACATCCGTAGCCTCTTTTAATACATTTTGCGTTTCATCACCTTTAATAATCAAATGGCAAGTTAATACTTGAAAATCAGATGTGACAGACCATATGTGCAAATCATGAACTTCTTTTACAACCGTAATATTTAATAATGTACTTTTTACCTCTTCAACATTTATGTGCTGGGGTGCACCTTCCATTAATATATGGACGGTATCACGTGTTACACGCCATCCACTAATAATGACTAAAATAGACACAAGAATACTAGCAATCGCATCAGCAACCGTCCATCCGAAAAATTTAATACATAGCGCTGCAATAATCGCTCCGACTGATCCTAATAGATCGCCTAATACGTGGAGGAAAGCACTTCTTAAATTCAAGTTCCCCTTCACATCTCCGCCTCTCATTAATATCCAAGCTGATAAAATATTAATAAGCAGACCAAGTACAGCAATAATGAGCATCCCATTACTAGCAATCTCAACTGGTTCTTTAAAACGGCGGATTGCTTCAATAAAAATGTATACCGAAATGACAATAAGAACGACACCGTTACATAATGCTGCTAACATTTCGACTCGCTTATATCCATATGTTTTCGCAGTTGTTGCTGTTTTTTCTCCGAGCTTAAACGCAAGTAAACTTAAGGCTAAAGATACCGCATCACTTAACATATGCCCCGCGTCAGATAATAGTGCTAAGCTATTTGTTACAAATCCACCAACAACTTCTGCAATCATAAAACTTGTTGTTAGTAGGAAGGCAATTAGTAACGCCTTTTTATTTTTTGAATGACCATGATCATGCGAATGTCCCATACGAATACTCCTTTAAGTACAATATCTGTATGTTAGTATGAAACAAACTCCCCATCTTTATCCCGAATTGACTGATTGTAAACGCCCGCTTCCTCTGTATACACACTTCGCTTCTTTTTAAACAATCCCTTTTTCTCAAATAAAACAAGACTACTTCTTTTTTATTTTCATATTGTTTACTAATGAAAGAATTTTTAAGGAGGTTACTAAAATGAAACGTTTATTTCTCTGTATGGAACGTGAACTTGTTGTAGTGAAAGAACAATATGATGACTATGAAACGACTTACCACTTACAAAATATGCAACCTACCTGTATCGCTGTTGATCCATTTCAAAAAAATCGTGTATATTGCGGAACATTTGGACGAGGTCTATGGTTAAGTGACGATAGCGGGGATTCATGGAGACCAATTGGAGATTCTTATCGTTACTTTGATTTTCCTAAAGAAGATGGTATTTTGCACTCCTCTATCACTTCCATAACAATAAGCTCAAATGAACAAGTTAACGGATATGGTGTCGTTTATGTTGGCACAGAACCGAGCGCTTTATTCCGCTCTGAAAATGGTGGTGAAACGTGGACTGAACTTAAAAATATGAAATCATTATTATCTTCTTATACGTGGGCATTTCCGCCTAGACCTTTTACCCATCACGTACGCTGGATTACAGTTGATCCAAACAACCCTAATACAATACACGTTTCAATCGAAGCTGGTGCTGTTATTCAAAGTAATGATAAAGGGCATACATGGATCGATAAAAAATTCGGTGCCCCTATCGATGCTCATCAATTACTTATGCACCCTGAAGCACCAAATCGCCTTTATGCATCATGTGGTGACGGATTTATGGGCGGACCTGATCGTGCATATCTTGAAAGTTATAACAATGGAAACAGCTGGATCTCATGCAGTGAAGGACTTGAACATCATTATTTATACAGCATGGCTATCGATCCCGCTGATTGCAATACGATTCTCGTTTCAGCTGCACCGAGTGCTGATCTCGCTCATCACCATATTCCTTATGAATCTTATATTTATCGAAAAACGAAAGATACTCCTTTCCAGCAAGTACAACAAGGACTACCATCCGCAATCGGTACAGTCATTTCGATGTTTGCGACAAACAAGGCAGAACCACATACGTTTTACACGTTAAATAACAACGGCGTGTTTCAATCCAATGATAGCGGCGAATCGTGGGAACAACTAAACATTCCGTGGAAAGATGAGTATAAAACGCAGCATCCACATGCGTTACTCGTAACTAGTTTTTAGCGAAAAGAGAGACTGCCTAATGTTTTTAGGCAGTCTCTCTTCTATTTCTTTAAATCAATTACGATATCATCTAGAACAATATCTTTACTCTTCGCTTCTTTTTTCGGCACTTCAATTTTCTTCTCTTTTCCATTCACATACTCCACTCCACCATGATTTTCAGGTGTATGCACTCGCAAATTCACATGAGGCGTAACGATAAGCTTTGTAGCATTTTTATTCAATTTTTGGAATGTAGTACTCCAACTACTTTTATGTGGTTCTGCTACTGTACCCGTTCCGCCATTTCCTTCACCAGCGTATTGATTTCCTAAATCATCTTTTATTTCTAGCTCAACATCTGCACTATCCCATATGCGCCTTAATGCCTTAGATTCTTCCTGATTATAAAAAACGATAAATGACATAGGTGTTACTTCCATTTTGTCTATATTTACTTTTATACCTTCTTTTTCGGAAATCCCATTAACTTTTATATCCTTACTATCCATCGCCTTTAAAGTAAGAGCAAAATTCCAATTCCCTTTTATTGATTTTTTTTCTTCGTACATATTAATTGATTCCATATTCCATCTAACATTTGCAACGTCCATTCTTTTACTACCAAGATCACTTGTTGTAGTCATACCTACATATTTTTTATCTCCTACTTTCGTAGTTTTAGAACTTCCAGCCGCACCATTAGACATGCTTACTTGCGGGGAACCAAATATGCTCGGATGCTCTCCTAAATCTTTTTCACTTTCGATAGAATACGTTATCGTTACAGTTCTCCCATCAAACACAGCATCATTAATTGTAACCTTAACCCCATTACTCTCTCTCGTCATATTCAATTCAGTCGAAAACTCTTTATAATTTTCATGTAGCCCTGTTCTACCATTATCTAAAAATCGGAATATATCTCCTACTATAGGAAGACCTCCAGCATAGGTTGGAAAACCAATACCAAGTGTTGCAACTGATAATCCTACTAAAATAGATGCAGCAGCGACACCTTTTTTCCAACTTTTCATCTTTTTCTTCGTACGTATCGATTGTTTTACATTACGCTTCACTTTTTCTTTTTCAATTTCAGAAGCCTCAATTTCCTCTAGTTCTTTTTCATCTATATCAATATCATTTAATAGTTCATAAATGTCTTTCATATTGCACTACCTCCAAAACTAATTTTCGTAGCATTTTGTTGTAGTTTCTTTTTCCCCCGGTACACTCGATTATCAATTGCTGCCCGAGTTAATCCTAACTTGTCACCTATTTCCTCTGTCTTCATACCAAGTAAATATTTCATAATGAATACCTTTTGATCTAACGGTTCTAATTGATTAATGAGCTTCAATAATTCTTCCCTATCTTCCATAACGATTAATTCGTCTTCTGCTGATTTTTCTGTACTGATATGAAACTCATCTGAAATAATTTCTACTTTTTTAGTCGCTTTTCGGTAATAATCAATTGCTTTAAACTTTGCAATCGCTGCAATCCACTTTTTAAAATCACTCGGCTCTCCATGGAATTTATTTGCGTTATTCCAAATGGAAAGAAATATATCGTTTATACATTCCTCTATGAGTCCATCATTTTGAATTGGAAGTAGAACTTTATGCGTGATCCCCTTTATGAGTGGTAAGTATGTATCGACAACAAATTCTAACGCGCCTTCTTTTTGCCGCTGTAATCTTTTTATAAAATTTTTCTCATTTGATTTCATGTAGCGATTCCCCTTATTGTTTTGTAAAAGCTTTTACACCCTATATAACGTCTGAAGAAATTTTTTCTCTCATCTTTTTTATTTTTTGTATGTAATGGAATACTTCCCCTTAGCCATTGTCTCACATGACTATGCGTTCAAAGAAAATTTTCTCAAGTCTACAATTTAATTCATGTAGTACACTATTTATATAGTCATTCTTTAATTTGGTGTACATTTTATTTCATTAATATATTTTTAAAATTAGGAGATGAGATGTGTATGTGTGGAATTACAGGTTGGGTAAATTGGAATAAGGATCTCTCCAATGAACATGTTATTTTAGAAAAGATGGCAAATAGTATCCAGCATCGTGGTCCTGATGCTGAAGGATTTTGGTTTTCACCTCGCGCGGCCTTTGCACACCGACGTTTAATTGTTATTGATCCAGAAGGCGGGACGCAGCCGCAGACATTTCGTGCTGGTGATTATACGTATGCTCTTACTTATAATGGAGAAATTTATAATTTCCGTGAACTGAGAGAGCAACTTCAAAAATGTGGTCATACATTTGAAACCCATTCAGATACAGAAGTATTACTACATGCTTATTTAGAATGGAAAGAAGACTGCGTACGACATTTAAACGGAATTTTCGCTTTTGCATTATGGGATGAACAGAAGCAACAATTGTTTTTAGCACGAGATCATTTAGGTGTAAAACCGCTCTTTTTTACAGAAAGAAATGGCAGTATTATTTTCGGCTCTGAAATTAAAGCATTATTAGCGCATCCATCTGTCCCTGCTGAAATTGATGCGGATGGAATAAATGAAATATTTGGATTAGGCTTATTTCGCACTCCAGGATGTGGTGTGTTTAAGCATATTCAAGAAGTACGTGCTGGACATTCTATAACATTTACACGTCATAAAAAAGTAGTTACGAAGTATTGGAATTTAGAAAGTAAGATCCATACAGACTCTATAGAAGATACATCTTCGCATATTTTATCTATTTTACAAGATACAGTAAAAAGACAATTAATTGCCGATGTTCCTCTCGTTTGTATGTTATCAGGCGGATTAGACTCTAGCGGTATTACTGCACTTGCAGGTAAAGAATTTGCAGAGGAGCACGAAACACTTCACACGTATTCAATCGACTTTTTAAATAGCGCCAAAGATTTCGAGCTGACATTTGCTCGCACTGGCTTAGACGCTCCTTGGGTAAAACGTGTTTCCGAACATGTAGGGACATCGCATCATGACATTATTGTGAATGCTGAAGAATTAGCAAATCACTTATTCGTTCCCCTCCATGCGAAAGATTTGCCAAGTGCAGGCGAAATGGAAACTTCACTATATTTACTATTTTGCGAAATGAAAAAAGATGCAACCGTAGCTTTATCTGGTGAATCGGCTGATGAAGTATTCGGGGGATATCCTTGGTTTCATCAAGAAGAACTACTTTATGTAGATAAGTTTCCATGGTTAACAAACTGGAAAAACACATCTTCTCTATTATTAAACGAAGTAACAAAGCAATGTAATCCTGAACATTATATCAATAAAAGATTCCATGAAGCTGTTCATGAAGTACCTACTCTTGAAGGGGAAAGTAAAAAATCCGCGAAACAACGCCAAATGTTTTATTTATTTTTAACGAGATTCCTTCCTTTCTTACTTGACCGTAAAGATCGTATGAGTATGGCTGTTGGTTTTGAAGTTCGTGTACCGTTTTGCGATTATAGATTAGTTGAATATTTATGGAATGTTCCTTTCAACATAAAAAGTATTGATAATATTGAAAAAGGCATTTTACGTAGAGCACTACATCCAGCTTTACCTGACGATGTACGCAATAGAAGAAAAAGCGCTTATCCAACTTCACAAGATCCACACTACTTAAAAACAATCCGTAATTTAACACTTGATATGTGTAGCAATAAAAACAATCCTATTTTCTCACTTATTAACCATTCCATCTTACTTTCAATTGCTGATCAAAGTAATAAAGAGATTAACAATTTTGAGGCAAGAAGTGCCATGGAGTATATGCTACAAGTAAATGAATGGTTGAAAACATATCATATTCATATTGCTTAACAAAAAAGAGTTCAAGGATAAAAACCTTGAACTCCTTTTATATTAATTAGCACATTGTTTATTATCAGTATCAATAGACCATCCAATAATCGTGGCACAATCTCTACCTTTCCACTGCAATACATTTGTTAATACGGGCTCAATCTGCAAGCAACTTCCGTCGTGTAATATTTCTACTAAAGATTGATCATCATCAAACCTTCGTTTGTCACACTCTAAAATACCATCTGTTGCCATTACAATGTGATTCATTCCTTTTTCTAATCCTCTTACACCTGACGTAAAGCAAGGTGTATTTGCTGCAAAAATATTTTTCCTACCAATATATTCGTAATTTTTCCGTTTATTTAATCGTCCTTTTCCATTTTTCGTTTTCTCAGAATGGAATAAATACGCGAAACAATCACCAACTGATAACCAATATAAAAATTCGCCTTTTCGTAAACAAATTAAGCAAGCGAGTTCCTCATCATCTTGATCACATTTTTTAATAAATAACTCATCTGTAAATAACGCTAATAAGTACATATGTGTATGATGAAAAGCTAAATGTATTGGATATGAGAATAACTCTTTTAGTTTTTCTTTTCTTGCCGAAATCGCTTCTATTATATAATCTATATTTTTTGTTTTGTGATGTGTATCAAAAATCATAACAAATTCAAATTGTAATTCAGGATCCCACCAAGCAAGCACCGCATCTCCTCGTTCATATGCATCACTCTCTTGATTCCCCCCATATACGCCGACTGAAAGAGGACCACATTTTTCAACATGTATTTCATCTACATACATCTGTTCATGACTAATCCATTTGAATGTATTCACAGCTATCATCCTCTCTCTTGCTAAATGTATACCTTTACACATAGATTACCTTATATTTCAATAAAAATAAACTTTTTCAACATTTTTTATCCAAATAAAAGGATTTTATTTCTAAAATAACGAATATATCTTACTATACGATATAAAAAGGGGATTTATTATTATGAACAACATTAATCAACATTGGGAGAGCATTTATTATCACTTACGATACGAATACGAGGACAACCTTTCCCACCAAGCAATTCGTATTTTACAAATCGTTTCTCGTGAGAAAGATATAACAATTGGAAAAGTCGCTACTGAGCTTAGTCTTTCTCATAACACAGCGTCTGAACACATAAAGCGCCTTATTCAAAAGGGCTTCATCGTTAAAGAGAGAAATAAACAAGATGAAAGAGTGGTAAACCTTACATTAACAATTGAAGGGATTGAAGTATTAGAAAAACATACTTTACTGGATAAAGAAAAGATAAAAATATTAGAATCACAGTTATCAAAAGAAGAACAACAATTAATTGAAAAAGCATTTTCGTTATTAGCGAAGGAGGCAAAATATGCATTTCCTCGTTAAAGTAATCGTTTCGGCACTTATTATCGGCGTTATCACTGAAGTTGCTAAACATTTCAGTACGATAGGTGGCTTTATTGCTGCCCTTCCACTCGTTAGTTTACTTAGTCTATTTTGGATTTCATTCGAAGGCGGGAATAAACAAGAATTAAGTCAATTTGCTTTAGGGGTATTATATGGATTCCCCGCATCAGCACTACTATTATTTATCGTCTATATTGGTTTAAAAAATTCATTTACACTTAGTACATCTGTCCTACTCGGTATAGGTGTTTGGTGTATCGTTTTTGCTTGTCAAAAATTATTTCAAGCTTAGGAGGAATTAACATTCATAAATTTGTAGAAATAATGGGGCAAAATATAGAAGTACATATAAAAGGAAGTGGTAAACAAACTGTAGTCATTCAAACCGGAATGAGTTGCTCATTTTATGATTGGTTTCCTATTATAGAAAAGCTTTCAGAGTACTTTACAGTCGTTTCATACCATCGCCCAGGTTACGGAAAAAGTGATGTAGGCCATCAGCCGCGTACAATAAGGCAAGTTACAAAAGAGCTACATATGTTACTAAACAAACTAGCTATTCAAGAGCCATTTATTCTAATCGGTCATTCCTACGGAGGATTATGTGCACAACATTTTGCGATGTTACATGAAGATAAGCTGCAAGCACTTATTTTAGTTGATTCTACTTCGATGAACTTACACCGTTTAGATGAACTTCATTTACCAATTTCTGATCAAACTGATTCTGATGATGTTTGGTTTCAAAAATATAATATGTATTCCAAAATGGATGTAGACACACTTTATAATGAACTAAAATCTATGCTCGCCAATCAATCAAAACAGCAAATTGAATTCTCTACCTCCGCCTCATTATATAAAGCGACAGCTTCTGAACTATCTGAGTGGAAAAACTGTGCTCTCTCACTAAAAGAGCTATGTAAAACATTAGAAATACCATTAATCGTTATCGGTAGAGATCCTCAATATTCTATTACTCAATTGACTAATGGTGGCATGCCAAAAGAGGAAGCAACACAACTTGAAGCAATGTGGCAAGAACTAATTCATGAACAATTACACCTCTCAACTAACAGCCACTATATTCTTGCCCAACATGCTAGTCACGGTATAGAAAATGATCGACCAGATATTATTATTGAAGCAATTCATTTCTTACAAATCAAAAAAGGAAGCAACTAAAGCTGCTTCCTTACTTATCTTCTATTCATAATCTTCTTCATCATCGATTTCTTCGTAATATGAACTACCATTACTTACATATATAGGGCCATTCGCAACATCAATACGTAGTACCCACGCCCATGGCACAGCTAAACGTTTATGTATCGCTCGCCAAAAGCTCATTGATTTTCTTTCGTACTCCTGGAACTCCTGAAGTAACTCTTTGTAGGAGGAACCGTCTAACTGAATATTTGCTTCTAACAAACGAGAATGAGCATAGTACTGTAACTCTAGTTCAGCAGCAATTTCCATTTCTTCTTCCGTTGCCATACCAATAATTGTTCCATCTTCTGGTGCAATTTCATATACGTTTTGAACTTCAATAAGCCCTTCTTTCTCTTTCTCAAACATGTAAACAGCCTCCTTTAACATATATTTTTTATGTTACAAAGTCATACTTCTACAATAACTTCTCTGTTTCCTCTTTTTTTGATAAACTTTTACAAAATATTTAACCGATGACCTGTTTTCTCTATTCTTTCAGCAGAAATGAAGCGATTTTTATCAAAATTTAATTTATACACATCAGGCATATGAAGTGTTTTCCAAAACTCAAAATCATATTTCGAATTAAAATAATTCATTAGTAATACCATAATATTCCCATGCGTACCTATTACAATGTTCTTACCTTCATATTGTTTTAATATATTTTGCATACATATTACAGCGCGCCTTTGTGCGACATCACTCGATTCTCCGCCTTCGTATGCAAAACTCCAATCTTTCCACACATTCTGCATAGCAACATTAAAATCTGCTACTGGCTCTGTACTCAATAATCTTTCACGCAAATCTTCTTCTGTTTGTATTAATAATTTATATGTATTCGCAATTCCTTGTACAGTTTGGATCGCTCTTTTGTACGGACTAGAAATAACAACATCAATATGTTTATCTTTTAATAAATGCGTTACATTCTCTGCATCACAGTGCCCTTTTTCAGATAAAGGTCGTTCCCTTTCTTCTTTTGTATATGTAGAGTGGGCATGGCGAACGAAATAGATTGTCGTCATTTATTCATCTCCCTTTTCCGTTTTTATCCAAATTCAATACATTACCATCAAATCCCTTTACCTTTATTATAAGTACTGTCAAATTTAAATGTTGATTTTCATATTAATAAAAGGGAAACACCTCATATGGTATTTCCCTCAATTAAAATAGACTACATCCAATTAAATACTTTATCAATTTTATTTCTATCGTATTCTAATATCCAATCATTATATGTATTATAAATATCCCTAATTGTATCAGGAGAGATAGCTAATACATCACAACCTCTATCATCATAAACGTGAAATATAGTATTCTTGTTAACATTTATAAAATACACCCTATGAAAAATACTCGGTTTTATTCCCATATCTTGATTACAAATTGCTTTTAGCATAGGAATGTATGTAAAGTCAGAGATTTCACATTTCAAAGTATATCTATGTGTTTTATATGCTCCATCTTCATCTTCATCTGGAAAAACATAAGGGATTGTATTTTTCTGTAACTTAAACAAATCGGACTTCTCTTTGACATACTTAGAAAAGATATTCAATTTCTGTTTGAAAGTTTCACCGTTTGCATGGTCATTTACATCCACTACAATATAAATATCATCTTTTGTTGAATGTAAAGACTGAAATAAAGTAATCGTCCTTTTATAAACGCCTTCTAAATATAGACAATTTTCATAAATGTTATTACAATCATAGTCCACACCTAATCTAAAACGAATACCAATATCCCAATTATAAAATAGAGGTGGTCTAAGTTCTAAATTCGGAAACGTTTCAAGCATATACTCATTCAACCTCATCTCAATACCTACCTTTAATAGCATGTTGTTTACATAATAAAATTATTTCATTATAATTTATTTCTAAACTCTTCATCTGTTATAGCATCTTGAATAAAATAATTTATATTATTTCTCAGCTTTTGATATACAGCTTGATTTTCTATATCGTTAAACATAATGACAGCTTCTATCTTATTACCTTTCTTATCTGTACTATACAAACTTTTGGTCAATACGAATGCGGTAGATCCACCTTTTTGCCCCGCAAATTCTAACTTACTATTATTAACTGTTCCTTTGAAAATATTCTCGATTTCTTCTTGCATTAATTTAGGAAAATAATTTCTACTATTTATTTTTTCCATTATACTCATATAATCTTTAGCGTTTGCACTCACTAATCGATCTGACCAAATTCGCTGAAATTCCATATCTACCTTTAATGGAATTTCACGTTTTTTCCATTCTTCTTCATCTTTCATCCATTCATGAATTTGTAACACATGTTTATTATACTCATCTTTTGACATGTTACGTAACGTTTTTAATGACTGATTTTCTGGCACATGAAGTTCTTTTTCTACGTATCCTCTCATATATAGTGCAGCCGTATAAGAAGTGAACTTATCATGACTAGTAAGCTCTAACTCTTTTATACTTTCATTTACTCTTTCTATTCCAAGCTTATCTAACAAATATGTTGTATTTGCATTAGAACTATAATGAATCATTCCTTTAGCGACTTCTTCTAAAGCGATTTGTCTATTTTTCACTAATTCTCTCACTTTGGCATCTTCTAACCAGGTAGGATGCGCTCCACCATCAGTATTTTTAACGTAATATTTTTCTAGCTCCTGCAATGAAATTTGTTCATCTCGACTTATTTTTCCTTCTGACACTTGCTTAGCAAATTCAACTGCTATTACGATTTTTGCCGTACTCGCTAATGGCAATTTTTTATTTTCATTTATAGATGTTAATACCTCACCATTTTTTCTAATCAGTAATGAACATGTCTCATCGTCTTTATGTTCTTTTATATACGTTAATACGTAATCAGAATCTTTTTTTGACAAATAATACTTCATTATGACAAAGAAAACTATAACTGCTACTATGATCACTCCTGCAACAATTCCTATAATCTTTAATATGTTCACAATGTACCTCCTCTAACAAATTTCCTTCTATATCATAATTATACCGAACTAAATTACAAAATTATACAAAATAGAATAACTCTTCCTACACATAAAGAATTATTATTTTATTTCACACTGTATTGCACGAAAAAAATCTCATGAATATGTCTAACATTCACATAACAAAAAAACATGCTTTCATGATGAGAGCATGTTTTGTGATATTCTTCACATTGTTTCGTTAAAAAATTATCTTTTTATTTACCATGATGTAACATTAAATCACTAAGTTCTTCTTCAATGTGATTTAATTTCGCAACGCTTTCTTTCCATTTATGAATATAACGTGAAACCCCAACAAAAAACAAAACAATAATTGTGGAAAGAATAATACCATATACGATTGCTACAGTACTCATAGTTACACTTCCTTATAATTAGTAATGTGGTTATTAGTTATATTTTTATTATAAACCTTTTTCTTTTAAAATACTTCAATTTCAACTTTTTGTAACAAAATTGATTTTTCTAATATTTCATTCGTAAAAATGGCATATTTTTCACAAATTATACAAAACTTCACCATATGTACTATTACCATATGAGTTATATTATTAAATAGAATAAAGGGGATGATTACTATGACGACTTGGTTTATTGTAATGTTAGTTGTATTTGGGGCATTTAAAATTATCGTTTCTAGCCTTCCTAACACTGTTATTGAATCCATTATTAGCAAGTACGAAACACATCCAAAACTTGAAGAAGAGAATGTGACTATTACAATTCACGGAAATAACGTAGAAGGCGAACAGAAATCAAAAATTATTCATGATTTTAACGAAGGTTTATTTTTAGATCGCTATTATGCACCACCCCATAATGAAGGCACTCCTTTAATTATCAATGCAAAACGTGGTAAAAAAGATTTCACATTTTATATTTACAGTCATGAAGAGCATGTTGATGTTGTAAAACAATATAAAAAGAAGGTAGTTGCTTATAGTTTACGCTCTAAAAATCTTCAAAATAGTGATATGTTCGTGTCAGCTGATTTGTATAGTGATAATAAAGTTATTGAATTTTGACTAAAAAAGATAAGAGGCTTACTACATTCTATATGCAGCAAGCCTCTTTAAAGTTGTTTCAAATTATATCCATCTGCTTATGTAATGCTTAAAAAATGAATAATACAGTTGTTTACTTCTTATTGAACTAACGCCCCCGTTAGTTTAAGTGTAACTCTTCACAATTATTTCATATTATATAGGTAAATAGAAAGATAAATTAGAATTTAGTTTATAGTTATAAAAATAAGTTATTTATATCCTTATAATTCTTCAAAAGGAGAGTGTATGAAAAAGACTATTGTTTTTGTATTAACTATATTTATATTATTCCCAGGATTCGCAACACAAAGTTATGCGTTGTCAGATTCGAAATCTGAGGCAATACAAGCATTGCTAGATGATGCCCGTCGTACATCAGGTGTGCCTGGAATGTCAATCTCAATACTTGCTGATGGTGAAGTGTTCTACTTTTCTTCTGGGTATGCGGATCTTGAAAAGGGATTGTCTGCAAGTGAAAATACACTCTATGAGTTGGCCTCGGTGAGTAAAGCTTTTACTGGTATGGGGATTTTGCTATTGGAAGAGCAAGGGCTGCTATCAATGACTGACCCTATCCAAAAATATTTACCTTGGTTTACGTTAAAGTATCAAGGTAAACCTGTTGATATGCAAAACCTTACACTAAATAACTTTCTTCACCATACCAGCGGCCTAACAAATATTAGATATATTCAAAATATTCCACAAGGTAATACGCCTGATATGTTGCAAAAGACCGTGGAAAAGCTGGTAGATGCAGAATTGGCGTTCTCTCCCGGTGAACAATATAACTATGGAACCGTTAATTATGACGTATTGGGTTTGGTTATTGAGATTGTATCACGACAAAGCTATGAAGACTTTATGAAGGAACAGGTATTTATACCCTTAGGTCTTCACCAGACGTATGTTTATAAAGAAGATGCTCAAGCCACTGGACAGTTAGCACAGGGCTACCGTTCTTCCTTTTTTATAACAACTCCATTTAACGCTCCGGATTATGCTGGGAATAAACCTGCCGGCTATATCATTTCTAATACAAAAGATATGGCGCGTTGGATGGGCATACAGATGGGTATTGTGCAGGACATACCCGAAATATTTCACAGGGCTATCGAAAAATCACATAGGGGTGATATGTCTGTTTCGGCTGTCAATGATATGTATTATGCGGCAGGTTGGTCGGTAAACGCCGAACAAACGTTTATAGAACACACTGGGGGTAATCCAAATTTTAGTACCGAAGTAGCCATACTGCCAAATGAAAGAACAGCCATCTGCTTACTGAGCAACGGCGCAAATACCAATATAAACCTGGTACTAAAAGTTAAAAATATATTAAACGGCAATCTAACTCAGTCATATGAGATAAGCGGCACACAGCTTTTGGACATCATTTTGTCGTCTACCACAATTATTCTTTGCCTATTAGCCGTTCTGTTATTTTTCTTAGGATTAAGAAAAAGGAAAACGAATGAGCAGCAGCCAATGACAAAAAAGAGAACAATCGTAACAATTATTTTCCTAATCGCTACGATTGCCCAGTGTATAATGTTTTTTGCCTTCGATTGGTCAACGATACTTATTTGGCAAACATATAGTGTTCTTACAGCTTTAATTTCGTCAACATTATTAACAGCAAGCATTACTTGGTTTGTATATACTCACCGATTAGATGCCTCGGTCCGAAAATAAGTATAATGTTAAGTAAATAAATCCTAATTTATCGATATTTTTAATTTAAAAAACAGAAGACACCTCGGTGTCTTCTTTAATGTCATCGACACTTCTCCTAGTTAAACCCACTTGCTATTTCTTCCACTAACCTGCCTCGTTAGTAGAAGAAGGATTTTTAAACAACTATATTATTTTTTAAATGACTTTATTGTAAATTAAACAACTTTATTATCTCTGTACATGATTTAGCTTAATACTCATATATAAAAAGGAATCCATGGCATATGGATTCCTTTTTACTATTTACTGAAAAATAAGCTCTGTCTTCAAACTATCTTTCGGTAACAACCAGCCTTTTTTCTCTAAACTCGCCATTAATAATTCCCTTTGTTTTGTCGCAATACTTTCTTCATTTGTTTTAAATGACACTTCTATTACGAAGTCATCTTCTAATTTCCCAGTATTACTTAATGGCCAAATTTCAATATTTGCTTTTATGTTTTCAAACTCTCCTGTATATCGCTTCATTAATACAGGACCGTAAATACGGGAATTCTTTAACATCTCTTCTCCCCAATTTGTATACAACCATTTGTTCATTTTCCCTGGTAATTTTTCTATTAACATGTTTTGAGCAGCTTGTTCATTTGGTAAATCAAGTATCCCATATCCTTTAGCACTGTAGCTTTTCTTATTTGAAATGCTTAATGTTTTCTTCTCAAATCCCCAATCTATTTCCGCCTCATAACTATCCGTATTACTATCGAATCCTTCTTTTTTAGCTACTTCTAGTGCATCTTGAATTACACCATTTTGAATAGGATATCTTTTTTTATATGTTAGTTCAAAATCTTTACTAAATTCTTTCTTTCGAATTCTAGCAAACCAACCTTCATCACTTAAACTTTTATTTGCAGTATCTAAAAATTGTACTTGTATTCTTTCATATTTTGTACCAGCCTGGAAATGTTCTAGCACCTCTTGCTTCATCTCTTTGTTATAACCTAATACTTGTTCTGGCTTCAATAATAACTTTACTTCAAAACTAGGTTTCATTGGACTAGCAGCAAACCCTTCCTTAACGTTATAAAGAAAACAACAAAAGAAAATACTTACGAATACAAATACTTTTTTCATATACCTATCCCCTTTACATTTTAAATGACTTCTATACGTTCCATTGCAAGTGAATATACATTTTCATATCCTGCTGTACTTAGCTTTTGTTGTAATCGATCCGTATCCTCTTTCAAAGCATGCACTAGCACCGTATGTTCTGGTAATAATGTATTTAACATCTCTTTAACGTCTTTTATACTTTGGTGAACTTTATACGGAACTCGCTTCACCCTACATGTACTCCTTACATGTTCTTTCATAACTCTTTCTGCAAAACTCCCTTTCGCAATATGCCCAGTAAAAATAACGGAATTACGTTTTTCATTCCGAAGCTGTTCATAGCATAACTGTGCTCGTTTCGTTTGCATATTCGCATCACTCATTACAACTATTCCATAACTATTTTGCATACTAATGTCATTATCCATCACTATTATGTTTCTTTTTAAACTCTCCATAATCCATTTAAGTTCTTCATTATTTTTTATCCAATCTTTATATATGAACATCTCTTCAAATCCAGCCAAAATTTCTTTATCTACTATAAGCGGAAATTCTTTATATCGTTCATATAAATACAATACTATATCTTGCGCCCTACCAAGTTGTGGCAGCGGTAGCAATGCTATTCCTTTATTCTGCATAACTCGCTCAATTTCTGCACATAGATCATCTAATCTTTCATTTTGCGAAACATCATCTGTGTGGTAAGCGGCATCTACAATTGCAACTTTTATATTGTGGCCCAATTTCTCAGGTAAATTAGCTCGTAGTATATTAGACTCTGCTGAATAATCGCCGGAATAGAACACGTATGTATTACACAAATCAACTAAAAACCAAACAGCTCCTAATACATGCCCACTATATCCCCACTGAAACCGCAATGTAGGAGTAATTTGTATCCATTCATTTGGATTACTAATCTCATCAATACATACATAATTTAAATCTTTTATGTGTTGGTCGATATAAGGTAAATTCCACCCTTGCATCACATTATAGTTTCTCCATTTTTCATAATATAACGGCAGTTGCTCCTTCGTATAACGAGTCGTCCAAATTTTTTTCTTATATCCATACTTCGCTAATAAAGGTAAACCCATCGTATGATCTTCATGAATATGTGATAAAAATACCGCATCTAAAAATGGAACAGCTTCTCTCTCTATTTCTGGATAACTCTTCTCATATGATCGATTAATACCACAATCAAATAATATTTTCGTCTCTTTATTTTTTACAAAATAGCAGGAGCGACCGTATTCTCCTGCCCCACCCCATACTTCTATCCTCATCATGCTACCCCTTTTCGCTTTTGCTCCATATGTTGTAGCAGTAATAAGCACATTGTTGTAAGTCCAACAGAAACAACGGCCATCGCCATGCCTATAGATACTTCACCCTGTTCAAATTGAGCAAAAATAAACGTTGCTGACGTTTCTACTGATGGAGGTAATACGAGAAGCGATGCTACTAACTCTCTTATCGAAATTGTAAATGTCATCGCCCATCCAGCAAGAATGCCTGGGATAATAAGAGGCAATATTATTTTTCTAAAAATATAAATATAATTTCCCGAAAAAACACTTCCTGCCTGCATGAGAGAATCATCAATTTGTCCGAGTGATGATTTTACATATTGCACCGTGTAAGGTAAAAACAGCACAACATACGTTACGATAACCATGACTGGTGTATTGTAAATTGACAGGGGCATATATGGTGAATTCCAAAATAGAATAAGACCTACAACCATAACGATTCCTGGTACCATATTGGGTAACATACCGCACATATCGAGCCATTTTTCAGAGTTTTTTTTCCCCTTTCGAATCATAAGTGCCAAAAAGACTCCAATCATTACCGCAATAATCGCTGTTACGAGTGAAAAAAGAAAACTATTCCATAAAGCCTCTAATCCCGGAGATCCCATTGTAAACAATGCCTCATAATGGCTTGTTGTAAAGTTATTTACATGTAAACCGCCGCCTCTTAATTTTGACAAAGAAGCAATCAGTATAGAAAAGTATGGAATTCCAATTGATACGATTAATAAACCAATTACATACATCCATGCTACAACGCGCGTAAATATAGACAAAGTATATCTTTTAGATTTCACACCTTTTCCACTAACCATTGCATATGAATACTTTCGATTCAATACATTTTGCATATACCAAATGAGCATACAAGCACTAAGTAATAAAGAAGATAATGCTGTTGCACTACTAAAATCAATTGGCCAACTCGAAATAAATTTATGGATTTCTGATGTTAACACGTGGAATCCTATTCTACGTCCGAATGTAGCCGGTGTTCCAAATTCAGCAATCGTCTTTACGAAAATGAGTAAAGCACCCATTACATAACTTGATACTAATAACGGCAATATTATTTTTCTTAAACGATAGAGAAAACTTCCGCCATGAACTGCTGCAGCTTCTTCTTTACTACTCCCAATCTGAAGTAACGTGTTTTTCAGCATGAAATAAAGGAATGGGAATAAATGCAGACTCATAATTAAGACCATACCTCCTAAACTAAAAAACGATGATGAAACTGTCTTTAGCATCGGAAAAAATTGTTCAAAATAGCCGTTAGGTTGCATGAACAAAATCCAGCCCATTGATCCAATATACGGCGGTGTCATAAATGGAATCATAAAAACAATATCTAACTTACTATACTTTCCTACATCTGTTTTGCTCATAATAAACGCCAATGGAAATGCAAATATTGTAGCTCCTATTACAACGAGTACACCTAGAAGCATCGAGTTTAGAAAAATCCCAGCTAATCCACCACTCTGCATCACTTCAAAAGGCTTTAAAAAGTTCCAGCTGCTATTTTCATATATACTAGAAAATAAAATGAGAAAAAGCGGAATGACGATTAACATCGCCACAAGTAATAACGCTACCGTCATTCCAACTTGTCTTACTGATATGAATCGATTTACCATGGAATCACCATCTTATTGAAATACTTTCTTAAATTGTTTTCCTATTTCATCTTGCTCTTTCTCAACTGTTTTCCAATCAATATTTAATACTGGAATCTCTTCTACATTCGGTCTATTTTCAGCTTTTATATCTGTTCTACCTGGCAATAAATACGCTTTAGCAACTTGTTTTTGCACATCATCTGATAATAAATAATCAATAAACTCTTTTGCACCCTCTACATTTTTACTATCCTTCATAATCCCCGCTGCACGTGGGCTAATAACTGTTCCGCTTTTTGGATATACAATATCAACAGGTTCACCCTTTGCTTTTGCGCTATACGTCATATAATCAACACCCGCAATGACCATATCTTTCGCACCTGTTACAACTGGGTCTAACGCTTCCTGATTTGCTCCTGCTACTGTAACTTCATTTTTCTTAAGCTGCTCAAATAAATTCCATCCATCTTGTCCATTCTTTTTCACGTATCCTGTTACAAAGTCTAAAGCTGAACCTGAAAGTGCTGGATCTGGAAGATTCACTTTTCCTTTCCATTCCCCTTTCGTTATATCGCTCCAATCTTCAGGCGCTGTCTTCACATTTTTTGTATTGTACACAATCCCTAATGCTGAAGCACTATACCCGAAATAATGTCCTTTATCATCTGACCATTCAGAACGCAGCTTATCAGCTTGTTTCGCTTCTTTATAAGCTAACGTTTGACCCTCTTTCTTTAATCCTTCCATCGCTGGTAATGATGCAAGTACGACTACATCAACGACTGGATTTTTCTTTTCAGCTTCCATTCTCGCTAAAATCTTACCTGTTGTTCCTTGAAACATTTCTACTTTTATACCTGTTTTCTTTTCAAAGTCTTTTTGAATTTTTTCTGCTAACCCTTTTGGCCCTGCACTATATACAACAATTTTCTTTTCATTCGTATTTTTACTTTTTGCATCTGCATTGCCTGTCTTTGAACTACACCCTGTTACTACAGCCGAAAATAATAAAGTACATACAAATAAAGACTTAAGCGAACTGAATTTCTTCATACGATTCTCCCCCTATATGATGAATACATTTTTTTGGCACATATAACGATACTGGTTTACCGATGCTTAATTTACTATTGTGATAAGCTGTCCATATTCCGAGTGCCCCCATGTTTACTTTTATTTCATACCGTTCTCCTACATATGTAACGTGCTTAATTTCACCTGTATACATTTCGCACACTTCATTTTTCGTCCAGTTCACATGCTCTGGACGAACCATTTTTTTACCCTCTACAAGCCAATTCGCCTTACCAACAAATTTGGCAACAAATTCATGAGACGGTTTCACATAAATATCTTCCGGTGTTCCTTTTTGTAATACTTCTCCTTGTTTCATGACAATAATTTGGTCTGACATTGACATTGCTTCTGTTTGATCGTGAGTGACATACAGTGCAGTTAAACCAATGGAATGAACGATATCCATAAGCTCTATTCTCATTTCTTCTCGCAAAATTGCATCGAGTGCACTTAGCGGTTCATCAAATAAAATAAAATGAGGTTTTGTTACAATTGCTCTAGCGAATGCGACACGTTGTTGCTGTCCACCAGAAAGTTCGTGTGGATATCTTTTCTCCATACCTTGCAGGCGAACTCGCTTTATCGCATCTTCTACTTTTTCTCGTAAATGATTTGTTTGCTTTGTAGCCCTTAAACCAAATGCAACATTGTCAAAAACAGTCATGTGCGGCCATAAAGCAAAATCTTGAAATACCATACCGATATTCCGTTCATGAGGAGATGTCTTTATCTTTTTTGCAGCAGAATACATGCACTGGTCTCCAAAATATATTTCTCCCTTATCCGGTTCTTCAAGCCCTGCTATCATTCTAAGTAAAGTCGTTTTCCCACACCCCGAAGGTCCTAAAAGTGTAGTGAATTCACCTTGTTTCATTACAATCTGCAACGGCTTTAACGCCTGTGTTTTTCCAAATGTCTTTTCTAATCCACTAATTGTAATATCCATTGCTTCACCTCTCTCCCCTCATTCTTAACCTGCTTTCATTCTATATGGAAGATTTATACTGAATGTTAATGTACTGTAAAGATTAAATTAAAAAACTTCTAATAAACTATTTATTTCTATAGATTTTTTCTATAGTTAAAATAAAAAAGGCGGCAATTCATAATGAATCTCTTAAAATTAGAAATTGTAGTACTTATTAAGAAATACAAAAAGCTTACAATTGTTGCAGAAAAACTTGGCGTTAAACAACCAACTATTACATTTCATATAAAAAGCTTAGAAGAAGAACTCGGTGTGTCTTTATTCGAATTACGTTCTGGAAGGTATTTCTTAACAGAGGCTGGTGAGGCTTTGCACCATTATGCTTCTAAAATAGATGCACTTATGAAAGAAGCTAGACGTGTCACGCAAGAGTTTAAAGATTTTAATAAAGGTGCTATAACAATCGGCGCTAGTTATGTACCAGCGACTTATCTTTTGCCAGAAGTCGTTCATGAATTTCAATGTGAATTTCCCAATATAAAAATAACGCTACTAGTTAAAACAGCCCCTGAAATTCGAATGATGCTACAAAATCACGAAATCGATCTTGGGATAATTTCCGCTGCTCCATTTGATGAACCACTTTTAAAACAAACGAATATAATACCTGATACACTTGTTCTTGCCTTTTCCAAAGAACATCATTTTTCAAAGAAAGAAAATGTATCGTTACAAAATATCGAAAAGGAACGCATACTATTGCATCGTAATCCATCTACAACGAGAGATTTACTTACAAAATGGATGTCAGTTCATAACATTACATTCCAATCAGAAATTGAATTAGACTCATTAGAAACAATGAAACAAATTTTAAAATATGGTAATGGAATTGCCTTTATTTCTAAACTTGCTATTGAGCAAGAAATACAACGAAATGAGCTATGCTATATACCAATCCCAGAATTTGAATTTCAGCGTAATATTTATACGATTCATCATGAGGACAGATGGAATTCTAAAATCATTTCTTTTTTACTACAGAGCATCCATTCATTTGCAAAAAAAAATTAAAAGGCTGTCGTTATGCACGACAGCCTTTTACACTATAAATCTATTTATTTTTCTTTGCCTCAATTTTTGCTTGCGCCTCTTCAGCCTTATCTAATGCTTCTGATACTTTCTTCTCTTTTTCTTTCACTTCATCTATACTATCGACAGCTTTAATAATTTTATCGATTCCTTCTTCTTCTACCTTTCTACGCTTTGCTACTCTTTCATTCACTTTCTCTTCTACATCTTTTGCTTTTTGAAGCATATTCTCTGCATTTGATGTTACAGCTTTTTCAAGTGCATCATCTTTTTTCTTTTGTAACACTTCATTTGCAATGTCTTTCGCTTCTAAATACTTACCGTCTTTTAATGCTGTTGCCCCGTGATCCATTTTCTCAGCAACTTCTTTATATGATTTCGCTTCATTTCCTGATTTCTCTTTTTCTGCTTTTTCGAACCACATTGTTGCATCACTATACTTTTCATCTTTCAATGATTGCATACCTGTTTCAATATATGTGTCATAATTGCTACATCCAGCCATTACGATTAATAGAAAAAGCATAACAAAACTTAATTTTTTCATGCTGTTGTCTCCTTTTCTTTGCAAGCTCACTTTACTTTAACATACATGAAAAAGAGTTTCAAAAACTAAAATACTAATTTAGTCATTTTTATAATGATAAGTCAAATTTTTATTATTTTTAAGCGGACACATCTACTTGTTTTTTCGCCATATGTTGCTTTACTCCAACTAATACAACTAACAATAACCCTCCGCCTATTGTCATCATAACAATGCTAGTTGGCAACATATCTAATAGTAGTCCATATACAATCATACCAAGTGGTGCGATTGCAGTCGCAATTGTTTCAAGTAGGCCAAACACACGCCCTAGGTAGCTCGGACCTGTCGTTTTTTGCATATGTACTTGCATTGGAATGTTTACAATCATAATTGCTATACCAGTTAACATCATAAAAGCAATATAGTAAATAAAACTTGCTACTTTTGGAATGACAACTAACAACGGAAAGACTGTACATAAACTTAAACCTGCAAACAAAAACAGTCCAGTATAAATAGAACGAAACGGATTATTCAATTCTTTACGCACTGATAAAGCAATCGCTCCCATTAGCATCCCGACTGCTAACATTCCCTCTACAGTACCGAGTTGCTTTGAAGATAAATGCAATGTATGGACGATAATGTACGGAAGTGCAACTGTTAGACCACACGCAAAAAAGTTTACCCACAATGCTATTTTCATTAAACCATATATTTCACGTTGTCTTTTTACATATAAAAAACCTTCTTTTATACTCGTCAAGAAATGCTCTGTACTTTCAGCCACTTCTTTTTTATATAAATCAAATACGATAAATAATTGCAAAATAACCGCTAAAAAGAACGTAATGCTATTTAATAGGAAAAACGATTTAATTGAAAAGAAACCATATACAACTCCGCCAATAATCGGTCCTAAAATATTTGATAAAGAAGCCGCCGTTTGATTTAAAGCACTCGCTTTTTGAATACGTCCTTCATCTACTAAACTCGGAATAGACGAAGTTAATGCAACAGAATAAAAACTTGCACAAATTGATAATAATGCTGCTGAAATATAAATAAAAAGAAGTGATGGCCCAAATATAGTAGCAAGAATAAACATACTAAGCATCGTTAAACTACTTAATAAATCAGTACCAATGACAAGCCATTTTCGATTCACACGGTCTGCTACAGCACCAGCAATTGGGCCACAGATCATCCTTGGAAGTGATCCGCAAACGAGCGTAATTGCAAACCCCATCCCTGAACCAGTAGTCTTTAATACATATAACCCCATTGCGAACGTATAAATACCTGCGCCTAATAAAGACGTCATTTTTCCAATCATCATTAAAATGATATTTCTAGTTGCAATCTTCATTCTTGAATCATGTTGTCCTATACTTATATCTCCCATTTTTGACTCTCTCCCCTTAAAAGTTAAATTGTGTTAAACTTATTATATAATCAACTTTCCAATTTTCACAACAAAAAGTTAAATACAATTAAACTTTTTAAATATAAAGGAGCAATTATATGGCAACTCTCGGTGAAAAAATTAAAGCATTACGAAAAGAAAAAAAGCTTACGCAAACAGCACTGGCAGGTTCGGAACTGACAAAAAGTATGCTTAGTCAAATTGAAAATGGAAAAGCTACACCTTCTATGAAAACATTACAATATATTGCGGAAAAACTTGAATGTGAAACGAGCTTTTTATTAGAAGAAGATGAAGAAGAAATTGTGGAACTCATTCAAAAAATGGAGCCATTAATAAAATCAAATAAATGCGATGAAGTATACAAGACTTTACTACCTATCGTTCAAAAAGAACTACCCCTTACTTTAAACACAGCACGTTTATATAAACAGTTCATAACTGGAGCGGCCATTATGAACGATTACAATATTGAATATTACGTTGAAACAGCTGTTTCTATATTTGAAAAATATACTTTGTATCGTGAAAGTACTGAAACGAAACTACTGTTTTACTATATGCTCTACAAACGGAAAAAATATAAAGAATGTTTACAGTTGATTAGCAGAATTCGCGATGAATATAAAACGAAAAATTTAGAAATGGATCTTATTACACATATACAATTATATTTAAAAGAAGCAATTATTTTACTCGCATATGGTAATTATGAAAAATGTGAAAAAATCATTTTAGATGCACTTGCATTTTCAAAAAAACATCAAGTGTATTATAAAACAGATGAATTTTACCGTATTTTATCTTATCAAAAAATCATTACAACCGATAAAGAACGATATTTATATTACATAAAAAAATCGGAGCAATTTGCCATTTTTACAGAAGATACTTTATCCGCTGCAAATATAGATATATTAAAAGCTTATTACTACAATACCGTTACGAATGAATATACAATTGCATTAGAACATTTAGAACAATTCCGAGAAAAACTAAAAGATGTACCGATTTTTCAAGACGATGGATTGTATTATCTTGAAAAAGGAAAATCTCTGTATGGTTTAAAACGTTACGAGGAAGCTTTGGAAACATTAAAACGTGCTAACATTCCAGATTATATGAGTCATCCACTTGATCAGTCATGGTTATTAACAGCTGGATCATATCGTGCCCTGTGTCATATAGAACTTCAAGATAAAACGGCTGCTCTGAAAGAAGCAAAAGAAGCAGTTCAAACGATGGATGGTTATCCTAATTCCATCTTTTCTTCATTTATTAAAGAAACGTTACAAATAATACAAAAACTTTAAGAATGTCTCAAAATGGTATATTATTCCTCTTTTTTAGCAAAGATAATAATGATGGGAGGAATATAAATGAATATACAACGTGCAATAGAGCTTTCTGTGTCAGCGGAACAAGCCAATGTCAGTTTTCAAGGCATGCCTGTTATGATTCAACACGTCGATGAAAGCAATGAAACCGCCCGCATATATGAAGTAAAAAACCCAGGACGCGAATTAACTGTTCCAGTTAATAGCTTAGAGGAAATATAAGAAATGCCACTTCTCTTTTGAAGTGGCATTTTTCTTATGAATCAAAAATACAACTATTATTTCTTCTAATTTTTTAAGCTTATAATAAGAAAATGTAAATTTTATACTCTAACCCTATATTTTGTGATATTTTATACTCTGGAAATAATTAAATCTTTATAGATGAATAATATAAATTTTTTTCTATTTCCCACTCTATACATAAAGGAGGAATTGTATGAGCCTCTCTATATACGAAGGTTTAGGTATTATTTTTTTCGTAATCATTATTACTTACGCCCTTGCACACAAATATTTATGGTCAAAAAAATTACTTATTATTCTATTTCTCATTTGTAATGCTATTTATCTTATTTGGCGAACTTTTTATTCGTTACCAACTATTAATCTCATAAGTATTATCGCTGGTATTATATTGTTAATTACAGAATGGGCTGGTTACTTACAATCTATCGTTTTTAGCATTGTTTCATGGAAACCATATAAACGGAAAGAAGTACCATTATCCACTTTTGAAAAACTACCTACTGTCGACATATTTATTGCCACTTACAATGAACCGATCGATTTGTTAAAACGTACTGTAGCTGGTTGTACGTTGATTACTTATCCGAAAGAGTTACTAAACATTTATATTTGTGACGACGGGCGCCGTGAAAGTGTAAAGCAACTTGCGGCAGATTTTTCTGTTCATCACATAACTCGCACCGAAAACAAGCATGCAAAAGCTGGAAATTTAAATCATGCGATGCTTCATTCAAAAGGTGATATTATCGTAACAATGGATGCCGATATGATACCACGAGCTAACTTTTTAGAGCGAACGATTGGATATTTTTCTAAAAATAATGTTGTATTCGTTCAAGCACCACAAGTTTTTTATAATGCTGATCCTTTCCAATATAATTTGTTTTTTGAAGATAACATCGCCAATGAACAAGATTTCTTTATGCGCCAGTTAGAAGAAGGGAAAGATCGCTTTAATGCTACGATGTATGTTGGTAGTAACGCCCTATTTCGCCGCACCGCGCTTGAAGAAATTGGAGGATTTGCGACTGGAGTTATTACTGAAGATATGGCAACTGGTATGCTACTACAAGCTAACAAATGGGAGACTATATTTGTCAATGAAACACTAGCTGTTGGATTATCCCCAGAAACATTTAGTGATTTATTAAAACAACGGGACCGCTGGTGTAGAGGGAACATTCAAGTCGTAAAAAAATGGAATCCTTTCACTATAAAAGGATTATCTTTTATGCAGCGTCTTTTATATGCAGATGGAATTCATTATTGGTTTTTCGGTGTTTATAAAATGATATTTTTATTAGCACCGCTATTATTTTTAGTATTTGATATTTATAGTTTAGAAATTAATTTCATGCACTTATTTATGTTCTGGGCACCTGCCTTTTTAACATCACAGCTTATTTTCAAAGCTGTTTCTAATAAAAAACGAACAACTACGTGGAGTCATGTGTACGAAGTTGCTATGGCTCCTTATATGGGATTTGCTATTTTATCAGAAATTTTCTTACGTAAAAAGTTTCAATTTCATGTGACAAGAAAGGGAGTTCAAAATAATACAAGGCATTTTTTATGGATTGCAAGCATCCCTCATCTCATATTACTCATTTTAACAATTATTGCACTTATTCGAGCAACACTTATGCTCTTATACCCTGAGCAATATTATATTGAAAGAGAGAGCTTATATATTAACATTTTCTGGTTACTATACAACGGGATAGCTATTGTCACTTCACTATTTGTAGCATTTGAAAGACCGCGTTTTCGAAATTCAGAACGTTTCGTAGTAAATTTACCAGGTACTTTATATGCCGAAGATATGATCATTTCTTGCAATATCCTTGATATTAGTGAAACGGGGGCACGTTTTGAATTAGATTCCTCCATTCCATTTGAAACTTTATCAAGTCTATCTTCCTATATGCTATCTTTTGGCGAGGTAGAAAAGATTTATAGTACAAAAAAATGGATTCGGAGACAAGAAAGTTCTGTACAAGTTGGTGTATCATTTGATGATGTATCCCATGAGCAATATTGTAAACTCATTCTTCATCTATTTAGTAAACCGGTTAATGACCGGGTGGAAAAGGTGTACGATAAAGCATTTCTTACACTAGCAATTGCATCTTTCATAAAAAACACAAAAAAAGCACCAAGACAATTTCGCAGGCAACATATACGTGAGCAACTGATGTCTCCTGGAACATTGCATATGAATGGGATGCCGATTGAAGTGACCATTATCGACTATAGTACAGGTGGGTGCCAAGTACAAACGAACATCCCTCTTGTGATTGACCAAATTATACAAGTAACAATGGAAGAACGTAATATTCAAAAGAAAAATGCACAAGTGTGTTGGATTCAAAAAAAGGGTCGTAAAATATATGCTGGATTAAAATTCACAGCGTAAAAAAGAAAAGAAGCGTCGTGCTTCTTTTCTTTTTTACATGCTAAAATACTTATTAAAGGGGGGAATGTATATGAAAAATACTTCACAAAAAATGAGTCATTATTATGCCGTGATATTCACTTCTAATTTATCAAATGATACAACAGACTATAATACCGTTGCCGAAACAATGGAGGAACTTGCAAAGCAACAACCTGGATTTTTAGGTGTAGAAAGTGCACGAGGTAATTCTGGGCTCGGAATAACAATTTCTTATTGGGAATCACTTGATGCAATTGAAAATTGGAAGAAGAACGCCTTACATAAAGAAGCGAAAAAAAGAGGTCGTGAGCAATGGTATGAAAACTTCCATCTGCGTATTTGCCTTGTTGAGAAAGAATTTAAGTTTCAAAGAGGCACAATATAACTATGAAGGAAAAATTAGCTCTCGTTATTGTTCATGAAATATATGGTGTGAACGACCATATGCATCACGTTACCGAGCAATTTACTTCATCTCATATTGACGTATTCTGTCCTAATCTTCTGCACTTACAACACGCATTTCATTATCGTGATGAAGAAAAAGCATATGAACATTTTGTAAATCATATTGGATTTAATGATGGAAAAGACCAAATTGAAGCATTCATCAATACCCTTTCAAGCAATTATACACATATTGGACTTATCGGCTTTAGTGTTGGAGCTACCATCTCATGGCTATGTAGTAACAATCCGAAAATAGATTTTATCATCGGATGTTACGGTTCTCGTATACGCGACTATGTTCACATAAAGCCTACATGCGCTACACTACTTATATTTCCTGAAAAAGAAGCTAGTTTTTCAGTATCCTCTTTAATTCAAACATTGCAGCAACAAAAAAATCCTTTACTAGAAATACAACAACTACACGGTGAACATGGATTTCTAAATCCGTACACTGAAAAATATAACGGGCACTCTACAAAACAAGCATACAATGTAATAGATTCATTTCTTGTAAAGTGAAACTTTATTAGTTCTTTATTTGGGTTATTGTTGTTAGTTATTTCGGGGATGTAATAGAAGAAGGAAGAAAAGCCAACATTCAACTTTTCTTCCTTCTATCTTTACCTTTAGCTTTCACTGTCACTGATTCACAAGGTGTATAATATATTTGAGGTGTCGCCTTATCAACAAACATCATAAACGTAATAAAGCCGATAATAAAGAAAATAAACAACGTTAACAAAATTGCTCCTATCGTTAAAAGTATCATAACACCACCCCTATATTTTTCATGTTATTACACCTTTCGCTATTATATGAGCGTAATCCTTTTTAGAAAAAGAAACGTAACAAAATAATCACAACCACTCCCGTTAATACTGTACCTAATAAACTACGAGTATATATCGCTACAAGAAATGTGGGAATTGCTGCGATAAGGTAATCCCACTGCATCGTCTCATGCATAAATAAAACTTGTGCTAAAAGCGCTGCTAATATCGCAATTGGTATGTAATTTAACCATTTTAAACCCCAGTCAGGAATTTGTAGTTTGCTAAATACGAGTAGAGGTAAAATACGTGGCACGAGTGTAACAGCTCCTGCTGCTAGTAAAAGTAATAATACATCTAATCTCATTTCCATTTTTCAATCACCACTCCAATCGTCGCAGCTAGTAAGGTTGCGATAATAACCGCTATACTATCTGGCATAAATAGGTGTGAAACGTATGCGATGATAATCGCTACAATTGCAACACTTAAATGAATTGCTAGTTTTGGTTTACTACTTATGAGCTGAAGAACAAATAATCCAATAAACATCGCTGGTAATGCATAATCCATCCCGTATGTATGTGGATCTGGTATCCACTCACCAAACAGTCCACCAATAATAGTAGCAAGAATCCAATTTAAATACGCTGTTACGTTAAGCCCGATCATCCATCTTTCACCTAAATATCCTTTTTGCGCCGCGTGTTGCACTGCAACGCCGAAAGTTTCATCTGTAATTTGCGAACCGATGATTAAGTTTTTAAATAGAGGAATTTTCGTAAAGTACGGCGCGAGTGCAGCACTCATAAGAAGGTGGCGCAAGTTAACAAAAAATACAGTAAAAATAATTGCGGAAGCAGGAGCACCGGCTGCATACATACCAGCTAATATAAATTGGGCAGAACCTGCATAAATTAAAGTGGACATAAATGCAATTTCAATGATAGAAAAACCTGCTGTTTTTGCAATTACACCAGCTGCTATACCGATGCTCAAGTAACCAAATACAGTTGGTAAACAATCTTTTACTCCTTGCTGAAATGTATCATCGCTCTGCAAAGCTACATGTGCCTGAGCTTTACTCATCTCTATCATCCTCCATTCCTTCTAAAGTTCGTTTTCCTGTTACGACATGAACTAAATCTATATTTTCACGCCATAACGTATCTAACTTATCAGCTCCAAATTCCTTCGTGATTTCTTCAACCATAATATCGTGCCGCACATACTCTGTAGCAACGAGAACTAGCGCTGGGTCATACGTTGTAACGGCCCATGAAGTGCTATCATTTGAGAAGTTCGCAATTAATACTTCCTCTCCATCACGCGCAATAACAGTTAAATGACCACCCATTCTCTTTTCAACAACGTGAGGCGTCATATAATTATGGTGAAACGTCGCTCCTATTTTTGTTTCTGGAGCTCCAAATAAGATTGAAAATATATGTACGCCTTCCTCTTCCTTTTGATAAATGTATGGCTCAATTTCATGCACTTGATCTTCCCATACAGAAATCCATAATTCTTCCTTTGCCCTATTAATTATATTGCATATTTCTTTTAAAACACGATCATTTGAGCGAATATGCGAAATTACATCTATTTGTCGCTCTTGTTCTAAACAATTTAATTTCTCATCTAAAAATTCAAAGGACTTTTCAAAGTCTTTTCGCATTCGATTCATTAATTCGGTAGCTGGTACTGGTACATATTTAACTGGTTCAGAAGGTACAATATGCACTGCTCCTTTATCCATTAACTTACCGAGTACCTCGTAAATCATAGAACGAGGTACTCCTGTTTGTTTACTCACTTCATAGCCAGTTACTGGGGAATGTTTTAACAATCCAATATACGCTTTACATTCATATTGGGAAAATCCTAACTTTTGTAATTCCTTTATAATTTCATCCATCGGTAACCCCTCACAATCTAAATCGCTCTTACTTCAAAACGGCGATTTTGCTTCCCTTTACTTTTTACTTTATCAATAACAAGTGTTCCTATTTCACTCGTATTTTTCACATGTGTGCCTCCACAAGCTTGTTCGTCTAAGTTTTCAATTGTAACAATGCGGATTTCTTGGATAGTAGTTGGCAGGAGATTTATTGCTGTTTTAATCATTCCTACAGCATTTTCTGCTTCTTCGCGGCTCATATAACGAGTGGAAATTTCTTTATTTTGCTTAATAAGTTTATTCACTTCCTCAACAATTTCTTCTACTTCCACGCTCGATAACTCTTGTAACTCATTAAAATCGATACGTGCTTTATCAGGATAAATTTGATTTCCGGTGCATAGAGCTCCATACTTTTCATAAACTACAGCTCCGATAAGATGCAGTAAAGAGTGATGACGCATTAAATTATGACGTCTTTCCCAATTAATCTCTAATTTAACTGGACCTAATTTTACTTGAGCTTCATCTTTTATATAGTGAACTATTTCTCCCTGCTCCTTCTTTACTTTTTCAACTTCAAATACAGACCCATCTTGTACAATGACACCCGTATCACATTCCTGTCCTCCACCAGTTGGATAAAAAACTGTTTCTTTTACAAATACTTTATTCCCTTCCACTCTTATCACTTCTGTCTCGCAACTCGTTTTGTATGCATCTTCTAAATATAATGCCGTTTTCATACTCTCACCTCTTTAGTAGTTATAGTTATACCTACTAATATAAAAAATAATATTCATACAGTCAACTTATATTTCAGAATTTTTAATTTTAAATAAAAAAAGCCTTTTATAATAAGGCTTTTTTCTACATGCTATTATTTATTTTAACTGTAAAGTATTTAACATGTTTCCCGCCAAATGCTCCCGTAAAGTAGAACCTGTATACTCTTCCCTAAATACTCCCGCCTTCACAAATAAAGGAATGACTTCACTAAAGAATAGATTTAGTGACTTGGGAGATCCTCCTGGAATAGCAATAAATCCATCTAACGCTCCGGCCTCAAACCTATCCATAATTTGCTTCGCAACGTCTTTTGGTGTACCAACCGCAACCCAATGAGCCGATCCAACAACTTCTGGTCGCTCTAGTATTTGTTCAACTGTTGGTTCATTTTTAATAATGAAATGCCGTAATAATTCTGCATGTGTTTTACTACGTACAGTTTGATCCCGACTTGGCAGCATCTCTTCCGTAATTTTACTTTCTAGCGGAATCCCTCTCGCATCTAATCCGAGAACCATTTCAAGTAACGCATATCTCTTCTCTTTTGTGAGATGTTGATGAGCTTGTCTATGCATTTCTAGCGCCTCTTCATATGTATCACCTATAAAGAAATATAATCCAGGTAATACGCGTATAGCATCTTGCTTCCGGCCATGCTGTTCTGCTCTTCTTCTTAAATCTTGACGAAGTTCAATACCTGACTCTACATCTGGCGTTGCAGCAAAAATTGCATCTGCAACAGAAGCAGCAAAATTCCGACCAGACTCTGAAGCACCGGCTTGAAATAATGGCATTTCTCCTGATATATGCTGTGGGATATTCAGCGGACCTTTTACCTCAAAATATTCACCACTATGTTCAATTGGCTTGGCCATCTCTCTAATAACTTCAGTGTTATCTATTTTCAACACTTCATAAGGATGACTCCTCCAAAGTTTTCTTACTAACTCTGTACATTCTGCTGCTTTCGCATATCTCTCCTCAGATGATGGCATCCCTTCCTCACCAAAGTTTTCAGCACCGTCAATTGATGTAACAATATTCCACCCTACTCGGCCGTTACTAATCCAGTGTAACGATTGTAATTGCCTTGCTAATATATATGGTGGATAAAATGAAGTTGAAGCGGTTGTAACGACTCCAATTTTTTCAGTTGCGTACGCAATAGCAGTAAACAATAATGTTGGGTCTAAAATTACATTCCCTTTATTTCTAGCAATTAAATCTGGGTGGGCCACTAAATAATCGGCTTTAAAAACAAAATCTAACTTAGCCTTTTCTGCCTGTAGTGCCAACTCTACTTGCTCATCAATTCCGGAATTAAACTCATTCTCTTGTTCTTTCTTTCTAGAAATTAAACATAATCCAATGCAAAGTTGATTCTTTTTAGACATCTTCACACCATCCCCTTATTTTTAATTCACTTAGTTAAACAAATGTTGCTGTCATTATGAAATTCTATTCTTATGAAAATAGATAAAATGATATTGATAATCATTATCATTTTATGATGTAACTGTAATAAAAGCAATAACAAAAAAGACTCCCACTTTTGGAAGTCTTTTATCTCAATATTTCATTCGCTTCTTTTTCATAAATTTTATCAAATGACGTCATAACACGCTGTGATGCTTGAATCATTTTTTGATCCGTCATAAGATCTGCCATCTCTTTCGTCATATCAACATTTGAATTTTCTAGCATATGATTTTTTACTATTCCTGTTCCGTTCGGTAAATTAGCAATGTTTCCTTCTGCTAGTGTAAAGCTTTTGTTTTCACGTTGCACGAGACGAGCATTCGTTTCGGCATCTACTGTTTTTGTTTGTAAACGAGCAATATTATTTTGTGTTACTTCATCATATAATGTACCGTCTGCTTGTACAGCAACCTTTGCTCCTTCTGGAATACGAATACGCTCATTATTCTCTCCCATTACGAAAGCACCTGAAGATGTTTGTAAATAACGATCACTATTTAATGTGAAACTACCATCTCTCGTTAAAAACGTTTCATCATTTTTAGAAGTAACGAAAAATGATGTTGTGCCGGCCGCGCCGTCATCTAAAAAGAAATCTGTAGCACTATTTGTCATTTGTATATTTCCTTGTACTAAATTCACATGTGTTGCAGCTGGTACTACAGCGTAATCGACCGAACCGATATTTGTTACCGCCCCATCTCCTCGGCGATATGTGTCTTGTACATCAAATACTTTAGACGTCATATTTTCTGCTTTAAATCCTGTCGTTTGAGCATTTGCAACGTTATTCGAATGAACATTAATACGCTGCATGTAATTCATCATACCCATAGAACCTATATAAAGACCGTTCATACTCGTTTGAATAAGGCAAGCGCCTTATTCTTCACCTCTTTTCTACGATGTTTGTAACATTTGTTTCGCTAAATGTTCAGCTGTAGCGATATGTATATTTTTCTTTATATCTTGTCCGTCTGTCATTAATACAATAGGAGCTGATGATACTGCTGGAATTTTCAACAATTCACCACTACTTGCTGTTTCATCAAATTTTGTAAACACAATACCATCTATATGAATATCTTTAAAGTTTGTAATGATTTCAATCATATCTTTACTTTTCATCGAAGCTGATAACGTTAAACAAATATAATCTGGTTCTACTTGTCCCATCGTTTCAATCATTTCTTCCACTGTTTCTGACGTACGATAATTTTTTCCGGCTGTATCAATTAAAATATAATCGACGCGTGCTTCTTCTTTAAAGTACGTAAGCGCTCTTGTCATTGCAGCCTCATCACGCACAGCAATTACTTCCGATCCAATTGTCTTTACGTTATCTTGCAATTGCTGCACTGTCCCTATGCGAGAATGATCTGTCGTTATAAAACCAACTGTTTTGTTCTTACCGTGAAATTGCCATGCCATTTTCGCGAGTGTCGTCGTTTTACCAACGCCAGTTGGACCGATTAATGCGATTGTTTGTACTTCTTTTTCAAAGACGTTTTCCGTATTAAAATGAGATTTCATATCTTCCAATATGTACCTGATAACTTCTTCTTCTGTAATCATCGTTGCATTTTCAAACTTTATTTTTAACTTTTCAGCATATGCATAAATGAAATATTGTTCTACATCGTTTTGTTCTAGCATCCGAATTACTTTTTGAATAATAAACGGTACAGATTCTTGATTTTCTTTCTTTGGAGCTACTTCTTCTTTCTTTACCTGAACGACTTGTTTCACAACTTTTTTCTTTTTCGTTACTTCCGCTTCTTTCGTCGGTTTCACAACGACAATTCCTTTTTCGAACAGCTTTAATAGTTTCTCTTTTTTTCTTGCCCATTCTTCACTATTTCCTGTTTGCATTGCCGCGTATGACATAGAAGTCGTTACGTTTTCTAAATTGTGCAGTACTGATTGAATTCCATTCGCCTTCACAATTTGTTCTGAAGGATCATTCACAACATCCATTAACTGTTCATGAAATTGAGCTGTACCTTCATTCACTTCTTCCTGTTTTTCTTCTGGAAAAGCAACTAACATTTCATAATCCTTTTTCCAGAAAAACGGTATATTTCGTTTTACACTTTCATCGACAACGTAATAATAATCTGTACCATATTGGTCAAATAACTTTCGATACAATTCATTTTTCGAAGCTGCTTTTATTCGCATTAACGCTTCTTTCTTTTCTGTACTTTCCATTACTTCACCCCCTACTATTCAATATAGGCAATTTGATCCACAACAATTTCTGGTGCTAATTCGCTAATACAAAGTACTTGTGCTTCCACTTGATAACGTTCTAGCAGTCTTACGATCGCAAATCTAAAATCTTTTCTACGTGTTAATAACACTGGTTCTCTTCCCATTAAACGTGCTTGCTTAAAGACGCGCTGCACTTGCTCAACGACACGTGTTTCTAAATCTAAATCCCAGTTTAATAAGTAACCTTGATATGAATTATTCACAACATCCGCATCTAACTCAATTGAATCAGAGAAGAGCGCTGCATATATTTTTCCGTCCGGATTTTTCGCATTTTCACAAATAACTTTTGAAATACATTCACGAACAAATGATGTCACACCGTCAACGTGGTTTTGATAAATTTCTTTGCCGTCAATAATACCTTCAATAATTGTTGGTAAATCACGAATAGAAATACCTTCTTTTAGAAGTTGTTTAATAACATTTTGAACGAGTGATAAATCAATTTCTTTCTTCTTAATCTCTTCTAATAGAACGCCATTATCATTTTCAAGCGAGTTAATTAAGTCTTTTACATGTTGACGCTGAATTAATTCATGAAGATTACGTCTAACGACAACATCTAAATGTGTAATTAATATGCTAAGTGGCTCTAACACTTGATAGCCTTTCATTTGTGCATCTTGCACCATATGCTCTAAAATCCAATATCCATCTTCACCGAAAATTGGATCTTTAGCTGGCTCTGCATCTAAATCAGCCATTACGTTCGGTGTTTTCAGTGCTAATAAATAACCTGATTTTAAAACACCTTCAGCCGCCTTAGCACCTTTAATTCGAATAATGTAACGTCCGCGTGGTCTAAAGCTCGTATTATCTTTAAAGTTAATTCCAGGAACGTTAATACCAAGGTCAGTAATAATCGACTTCCGCATAAGAACAACTTTATCACGAGCTGTTTCCCCGTTAATTTTCTGCTTTACAAGTGCTGCTAAATCTAAACCGAGTTCTACAATAATCGGATATTTATCCGTAAATACTCCGAATGAATCTTCCACTTGTTGCAGTTGCTCATCTTCGCCTTGAATCATTTCTAATTCTTTTTGAAGCTCGTCTTCTTTTTCTTTCTTTATTCGATTTTTATTACGAATGCCTAAGAAGATAATCGTTCCACCAACGAGTGCGAATGGTAGAAACGGTAGCGGAGTAAAAATACCCATTGAGATAAATAAACCACCTAGTGCATATACAACGACTTCATGCGCTAATAACTCTTTAAAGATACCTTCTGTTACTGTATCCGGTGAGCCGTCAAATACACGCGTTACGATAATACCTGTTGAAATTGCAAGCATTAATGAACCGATTTGGTTTACGATTCCGTCACCGACAGTTAACTGTGTATAATGAAGAGCTGCATCTGCAAAGCTCATTCCTTGCTGCATCATGCCGACAATTAAACCGAAAATAATGTTTACGAATAAAATGACAATCCCGAAAATAACGTCCCCTTTAATGAACTTTCCGGCACCATCCATCGCCCCGTAAAACTCTGTTTCCATATTTAATTTTTTTCGTTTTGCCTGTGCATCTTTTTCTGAAATAATACGCTGGTTTAAATCAGCATCGATAGACATTTGTTTCCCCGGTAAAGAATCAAGTGTAAAACGAGCTGCTACTTCAGCTGTACGAGATGCACCGTTTGCAACGATAAACTGGAATATGATTAATACTGTAAAAATAACGATACCAATTAATAAGTTTCCGCCAATTACGAACTGGCCGAACTCTTCAATAACATGACCTGCATTTCCATCTGTCAAAATCGCTCGCGTCGTCGAAACGTTAATCGATACGCGGAAAATCCCGATTAATAACAACATCGTTGGAAATGACTTTAATTCATCCCACTCGTTAATACTTGTCGCTCGCATATAAATAAGCACTGACATACTTAGTAGAAAAACGATAATGATATCAAGTATAAATGGTGGAAGTGGAATTAAGAGCGCCACTACGAATGACGCTGCTAAAAAGATAGAAAAATAGGTTCTTGCAGACTCTATCTTAAACAAAGAGATCTCCTCCAAACGCGCTATTACACTTCAAGTTCGTTCGTCTGAATTAAATAGCGCATAACTTCAATTACAGCTACGTATAAATCTTCTGGAATCGTCTCATCTTCCTCGACTTGATAATATAAAGAACGAGCAAGCGGACGGTTTTCCACCATTGGTATTTCTTGTTCACGGGCAAGCGTTCGTATATATAATGCGAGCTCATCTTCCCCTTTTGCAACGACAATTGGTGCTGCATCAACGTGTTTATTGTAACGAAGTACAACCGAAATATGAGTCGGGTTGTTTACAATAAACGTTGCGCCATCCATCTTCTTCGCAATTGTTCCTTGCAAGATCGCATGCATAAAGTTTTTTCGTTTCCCTTTTACTTGCGGGTCCCCTTCATTATCTTTATGCTCCCTTTTTACTTCTTCTTTTTTCATCTTAATATCTTGTTCGTACTCCCATTTTTGATAAATGAAATCAATAATAGAAAGAATGATTAAAATAATTAAAATGGCTAAAAAGATAAATTTAATTTGGCTAATAATTTCAGTAAGTGACGCTGTCCAGTTAAATCCAATCATACTAACAATCTTCTCTAAATTCTTTTTAAAGAGAACGTACGAAACGTAACCGATTAATCCCATGTAAAACAGTGATTTCAAAATATCTACTAAACTTTTACGACTAAACAATCTCGTAAAATAGTTTTTCGGATTAATACGTGACGCTTTCGGTTTAATGACTTTAGAAGAAAATAGGAAGCCGACTTGAATCATATAATTGAATAAATGAAAAGCATATACGAGTATTAATATCGGAGCCGATACTTTCAGTAATAAAATCCCCATTAAATAAAAATACTCGGTTGAATCTGTATTTTTTCCAATTTGATCAAACAGCACCGCTACGGAATTTGCAATCTCATAACCTAGCCAATCTCCGAAGAAATAAACGACAACTGCTAATACGAGAATGGAAAATAAATTATTTAAATCTTTACTCCGGGCAATATTCCCTTCTTCACGCGATTTTTTACGCTTCTGCGGGGTGGCCTTTTCTGTTTTATTATCCTTTGCCATGCGCGTCCCCCTACTTCGTTAAGAAAAAGTTAAATAGTTTCGTATATTCTTCAAGTAATACATCCGTCATATTTTTAAACACATAACCGAGCATCGGTACACTCATCGCAATAAACAAAATACCACATGTAATTTTAATTACGTATGCATTCATAAAAACGTTTAATTGCGGAGCGTTTTTTGCAATTAAAATTAGAACAAAATTAATGATGAATAAACTTCCCATAAGCGGCAGAGCAATTTCAACCGCTGATGTGATCGCAAATAATAACGTTGCGAGTAGACTATCTAAAAAACTAGTCGTCAACAATTTTGAAATCGCCTCTGTATATTGAAACGACTTTAAAATAGTGGCAACGAAATAGTTAATGCCGCCAAGTGAAATAAAAATAATGAGAAAAAATATATCAAAAATGGTTGATAGTAAAGTAGACTGTGAGCCTGCATTTACATCAAACAAACTTGCTTGTGATAAACCAATATCAAAGTCTAAAATATGCCCTGCCATTTTCGGAATGTTCCACAGCATTTCTACAATTTTTGAAAGTGATAATCCAATTACAATTTGCGTTCCTGCATAAGCTGCAACGTCCCAAACTGTCTTGATGTGAGAGACATCCACTTGATCGGCCACTGTAATTGAAAGAGCAAGTCCAACTGTAACCTTCGCCATTGCTGGAATGGATCGGCCTGAGAAAAACGGTAAAAAATATAAAAATGAAGTAATGCGACAAAACGCAAAAAACGTCGCCGCCCATAATTCCATATTCATTTCAGTTCACCTATCTTAGTACGAACGCAATAGCGATGGGATTTTATCAAATAAATCTAAAATAAGCATCGTTAACTCTTGGAACATCCACGGACCTAAAATGATAATAACGAGCACAATACTCGCCATTTTCGGTAAAAACGTCAGCGTTTGCTCTTGAATTTGCATCATTGCCATAATAACCGCGATAATAATAACGACAATCAGACTTACAACGGCAATCGGCATTAAAATCATAACCCCTTTATAAAAAAAGGTTTGGAAAATATCTATAATTGGTGACGTATTCATTTATATGACTCCTATCACATAGCATCAAACGCTTCAGGCGACCGTCTTAAACATAATATCGACAATTTTTGTATATCCACCTAAATATACGAAAACGAGTATTTTAAACGGTAAACTTAAAATCATCGGCGGTACCATCATCATCCCGAGGTACATTAAAAGTGTACTAATAATCAAATCTATAAATACAAACGCTAAATAAATGAACATCCCTGTTAGTAAACCTTTTTGAATTTGCGTTAACGTAAAGGATGGTACAAGTGTAAATAAGGAAAGATCTTTCAAATCTTTCGGCAACTCTTCTCCGCGTACTTTCAGCATCATTTTCAAATCATGCTTATACGTATGCTTTGACATATATTCTTTCATAATAGGAGCTGTCGTTTCCGCAGCTTGGCTTACTGTTATTTTCTCTTTCGTCATCGGATCCCACACATCGCTCTTCAGTTGCCCGAGTACAGGCTGCATCGTAAAGAGTGATAAAAATAATGCAAGTCCAACAAGCACTTGGTTTGGTGGTAAATTCATTACCCCAAGTCCTTGACGTGTAATCCCAAGAACGATCATAAAATAAGTAAAATGTGTAAATAATAGAACGATAGAAGAAGATAATGATAAAAGGGTAACGAGCGCAAATAGTTGTACACTTGAATTACTCGTAAACTCTTTTCCATTTTCGAAATTAATAAAACCGTTCGGGGCCGCATACGCTGGATTTACAAAAATAATTGAAAAAACGATAGAAAATACGAAAATAACGGCTAATAATGATAACTGTTTCTTTATTCTCATGATGGATCCTCTACTTTTTTCGTTTCAGTCTTCACCGCGTCTTCTAGTGCTTGTTGAAACTGATTTCCTGTTCCGGTTAATTGCACAGACTGCACACCGTTATTACTAATAACAGTGAACACTTGCTTTCCGTCCACTTCAAATAAAAAGGCACTCGTTTGATGATTTAAATACACGCCGTCTTTTACTTGAATATGGCCATTTTCACCCTGCTTAAAAAACTGCTGTTTGCGCGTCTTTTTTGTCATATAATATGCACCGTAACCGAGCGCACCAAACAGTAAAACGACTTGAAATAAGGTCGTCATATACGACATATGACTCCTCCTCTACTCTTTATCTTGCATTTGACTTTGCGCTTTCATAAGCGCCGCTTGTTTCTTGTCAGCTTCAATTTCAGAAATGATAATACCGAATTTCTCGTCCATTACGATTGCTTCACCGATGCCGACTTTCATATTACTTAAATACACATCTACTTTATGTCCTAAGTTTTTCTCTACTTCAAGAACATCGCCAACTTTTAACTGCTTTACATCACCAAGCGTAATAGATGACTTTCCAAGCTTTACACCAAGTTCAATCGAAATATCTGAAACAGTATCGATATGTGCTTTGCCTGCTTCATTTCGCTTTCCTGCAAAATCTTCTAATCCCATTAATGACACAGGAGATACTTCATGCTTCATATGGATCCTCCTACTCTACAAAACTTTTAAATAGGAGCGCCTTACGCGTTCCATCTTTTCCAATAAAACAATTAAATTTATGCTTTCCATCTACATAACCAAGTAATTCATCCGAAACTTTCGTATGAAGCGGAATAATATCGCCTTCTTCAATTTGTTCAATCTCACTCATTGTCATTTTCTGCTCACCAATCGCAACGTGAACAGGTTTGTACACTTGATTTACTTTCACTTCCACTTCAGACGTATACTTCCTACGTTTATCCGAAGAATGTTCGACAATATTTTCAGACGTTAACTTATCCATAATTTCTTCAACAGATAAGAACGGAATCCCGATACGCACCGTCGTATTCCAAAAATCTGTTTTCATATTTACATTAAGTAATGAAATGATATCGCTCGCTGTCGTAATCTTTAGTGCATTCGGATCTGTTTCCGTCGTTACAAATTTCGGTTCAATCGCAACAACACTTTCGAATGATTGCTCCAAATTTTTACAAAGAAGCAAGAATATATTATCAAGCGTTAAAAACTCAAATGCTGTTAACGGTCTGCGCATCGTAAAGTTACGCTTACTATCTCCGCCAAGCCAACATTCATGAATATAAATAACGAATGCTAAATCAATCTCAATAACAATTTCTCCAAGCTCTGGTAAACCGAGATCAATTACGCAATATAAATAATAATCTTTCGGCATTTTCTCCACATACTCACTCGTAAATGGAACTTGCTCAACTGTTGAAGGCTCTAGTTCAATTGGAATACGCATACGCGCTGATAACGTCTGTGACGTCTGTTTTCCAAACGTAGAAGCAATCGCTTGCAAACTACGTAAATGCTCAACACCGAACTTCTCTGGTCTATTAAAATCATACTCTTGAAATTTCTCTTGCTTTCCTGCTTCTTGTGCGAAAGCTGGCATTTCCTCGCCTTCATTTACCGCCTTCAGCAGGGCATCAATTTGCTCTTGGCTTAATTTTTCGCCACTCATGACAATCCCCTTCCCTACCTTTTCAATTCAACGATTTCAACGTACATCTTCCCATTCTTCGTCAAAATCTTTCCGGTTCCAATCTCTTCATTCTCAAGCATAAGACGCACCGTATTTTTCGTTGAATTTTCAAGACGATACAATGTACCTTTCGTAATATGAAGCAGATCTTCAATTTTCTTTTTCGTATTTCCGATTTCAAAATAAATTGTTAACGGAATATCATCTTGTAATTTCAAATCTAGCCAACTCCCATATCATGTTCACGAAAATTTCATGTTCTCTCTATATGAAACTTCTTATTTTGAAACGTCGATATTTAATATTTTTTTAATATATCCTTGCGTTTCTTTAAATGGCGGTACGCCTCCGTACTTTCTCACATTGCCAGGACCAGCATTATAAGAAGCAAGTGCCAATACTAAGTCGCCGTTATTTTTCTTTAAATAACCGCTTAACTCTTTCACGCCACCTTCAATACTTTCAGCTGGTGAAAAGGGATTCTTCACACCCATCTCCTTCACATTCGCTGGCATAAGCTGCATAAGACCCATCGCACCGGCATGTGACACCGTTTTCGGATTAAAATTAGACTCTACTTCAATCATTTTTTGAATTAACGTTTTTGGAATTCCATATGTACGGCTAGTGCGATCAATAATATCCTCATACTTCCCTTCATTGGAAGAACGTATTTTTTGAATATTATACTTCTTCGTTAATTCCCACGTATCAGCAGCCTTATTTTTCGTTTCTGGGAAACGTCGTTCAAACTCTTTTTGCGCAACTTGCACTTCATCTGCTTTCTTCGTTTCAGCCTTTTCTTCAGGCTTACTCGCTTCCTCTACTTTATTAATAGTTTCTACGGGTTTATTAACAACCGCTTCTATTTTCGTAGATTGTACCGGCTGACTCATATCTTCTACTTTTGCCGGCTGCGTAGTTTCTTTCGTCTCCTTCGCAGGCTCACTCTGCAACTTCTCTTGAAAACGACTACTAACAAATGCTTGTGGACTACTTAGCTTTTGCTGAATTTGTCCTTTCTTATATGCAAGCACTTCTTTTACTATATTTCCAATTATCATAATATCACCTTTTCGGTAAACAAAGATAATCTAATATTAGAGTTTTTTTTTAAAGTTTGCAATAATCCTTTTAATAATTATGTAATAAAAAAATGAATATATTGTTAAACTGTTATTTTTTTATATTTATTAATTCGAATTTTTAGTTGACACCCGTTGTAGCAAGGATTACAATAAATCTCGAAATTGATTTTTTCGCATATTACCGTTTTTCAATTTGCAGAAAAGTCAATATAAAAAAATGGGGGTTTCTTAACATGAGAATTAATACAAACATTAACAGCATGCGTACTCAAGAGTACATGCGCCAAAACCAAGCTAAAATGAGCAACGCTATGGACCGTTTATCAAGCGGTAAACGTATCAACAACGCTTCTGACGATGCAGCAGGTCTTGCAATCGCAACTCGTATGCGTGCACGTGAAAGCGGATTAGGTGTTGCAGCTAACAACACACAAGACGGTATGTCTTTAATCCGTACAGCTGACTCAGCTTTAAACTCTGTATCTAACATCTTACTTCGTATGCGTGACATCGCTAACCAATCTGCGAACGGTACGAACACTGGCGATAACCAAAAAGCATTAGATAAAGAATTTTCTGCATTAAAAGAACAAATCGATTACATTTCTAAAAACACAGAGTTTAACGATAAGAAATTATTAAATGGTGATAACAAATCTATTGCTATTCAAACTCTAGATAACGCTGATACAGCTAAACAAATCAATATCAATCTAGCTGATTCATCTACTAAAGCTTTAAATATTGATACATTATCAATTGCAGGAACTACTGATAAAACAATCACTATTACAGCAAAAGACCTTACTGACAATAAAGCAACCCTTGATGCTTTAAAAACAGCTAAAGCTGACTTAGCTAAATTAGATGATAAATCTGATCAAGCTACTATTGACAAAGCGGTTGATGCGTTTAAAACAGCATTTAATAACGTTGATAAAAACTTACTGTCTGACAAGGCAATCGAAGGTATTACAGACAAAATGACTGCTTTTGATGGTACACATACAGCGGCTGCGGCAATCGGAACTGCTTATACTGAACCTACTGCAGGTGATATTACAAAATCTGCACCAAACGCTTCTGGCGCAATCAAATCAATTGATGCTGCATTAGAAACAATCGCTTCTAACCGTGCAACTCTAGGTGCTACATTAAACCGTCTTGACTTTAACGTAAATAACCTAAAGAGCCAATCTTCTTCTATGGCTTCAGCTGCTTCTCAAATCGAAGACGCTGACATGGCGAAAGAAATGTCTGAAATGACTAAGTTCAAAATCTTGAACGAAGCTGGTATCAGCATGCTTTCTCAAGCAAACCAAACTCCACAAATGGTTTCTAAATTATTACAATAAGCCATTTGAGTTAGTTTCCTGAATAAACCTCTCTGCTTGCGGAGAGGTTTATTTTTTTCTATATAGATGAATTATTTGTAAGATCTTTCTTTTTTAGGTAGGAGAGAGCATCCGCGTGGCGTAGAAGCGGTCAGTGCCTATCTCTATCCCTTCTCATGTTAAAACACAACTAGAAGATAAGCATAAAGTTCCTTTTTCTTTTTATAGCTGTTTATTGGCTTTAAGACCATATATGAATCAATAAGGAGTGTCTATTATGCGTATTGGTACGAATTTTTTGAGTATGAACGCTAGGCAATCGCTATACGAGAATGAAAAACGTATGAATGTGGCAATGGAGCATTTGGCGACCGGTAAGAAGTTGAATCATGCTTCTGATAATCCAGCGAATGTTGCGATTGTGACTCGTATGTATGCGAGAGCAAGTGGTATGCGCGTGGCGATTCGTAATAATGAGGATGCGATATCGATGCTTCGCACAGCCGAAGCTGCCCTTCAAACTGTGACAAATATTTTACAGCGTATGCGTGATTTAGCCGTTCAATCCGCAAACGGTACAAATTCAAATAAAAACCGTGATTCACTGAATAAAGAGTTTCAGTCTTTAACAGAACAAATTGGCTATATTGGCGAGACGACTGAGTTTAATGATTTATCCGTATTTGACGGTCAAAACCGCCCAGTTACATTAGACGATATCGGTCATACAATAAATATGACGAAACATATTCCCCCTTCCCCTACACAACATGACATCAAGATTTCAACAGAACAAGAAGCAAGAGCTGCAATTCGTAAAATTGAAGAGGCTTTACAAAATGTATCACTTCATCGTGCCGACCTTGGCTCTATGATAAATCGTTTACAGTTCAATATTGAAAATTTAAATAGCCAAAGTATGGCGTTAACAGATACTGCATCTCGAATTGAAGATGCGGATATGGCGCAGGAAATGAGCGATTTTTTAAAGTTTAAATTGTTAACTGAAGTTGCACTTAGTATGGTTTCACAAGCGAATCAAATTCCGCAAATGGTTTCTAAGTTACTACAATCGTAAAAATTCATCTTCCATCTTTGGAACGATTCCATACAAAACAAAAGGGAAATACATATAAACTATGTATCTCCCTTTTATTTTGTACCCAAATTTTATTACTGTGTTACCGTCATAACTTGTCCACTACGGTCAACCATAATTTTCATTTTACCGTCTTGTGCATTATATAGACCTAGTTTATGTAATTCCATTTTACAATCTTGTACGAAAGTTGGTAATTTACGTATTTGATCAATATCAGAACTTGTAATGAAATGAATTAAAAGCTGCGTCATACCTTTAATATCTTGTACAAGCTCTTCTTTCTCTCGTTTTAGCCTTTCATTTTCCAGTTGTAACGACTGCAATTCACCTTCTAGACTACGTGTATTCTTTGCTTCTCTAGAACGCCCTGCTGCCATGCTAGAAAGCTTATAAATACCTTCCATAAACTGATGTAGTTCGTCTTCTTTCCTTTCACTACATTGATTAATTGTTTCAAAGTTATCAACGATACCAGATATAACTGTTACAAGATTTTTTTCATCCTCTTTATGCTGGATTTCTTCTTTTAATTCGTACTCGTTTTCTTGTTTTCTTGCAACGATTGTCTCTTTTACTGGTATATATTTTCGCTTTCGTCCTGGTTTTTGTTTTTCAATATTTTCAAACGGTATTTCACGTTTTTTCAATTTATAATACGTATTTTGCAATTGACTTTCTGTTTTCGGAAAAAGATTTAGTTCATTTTTACTTACGTATTTTGAAATATTTAAAATGTTTAAACCGTGACGCTGACAAAATTGATACACTTCATACAGTAGCTCTAGTTCAGATTTCAGCCATGTAATTGCTGATTTTTCGTACGCTCGCATCCCGCCATTTTTTTCTATATCTATTTGAAATAATACCATTCTATTATGTAAATCAACTAATTCTTCATACTTTACTTGGAATTCTTTTTCTATTTTTTTTAATTCCACCTCTAGTTGCATATCGTTCATTTTATTATTTGACATGTTTTGTAAAAGACCTAATACATTAATTGCTGTGTGGTGATACATAATCTGTGCCACTCCCCCTCATCCTTTCACAATTCTCATCTGACTCCCATGTCTTTTAAGAAAATAGCAATTTTTACATATCCATATTATAACAGTTCGAAATTATCTGTCAAATAATTAACATACAAAAATGTATAGAAAGTATAAAAATTTGGAAAATGTTTTTTTATTAATATGTAAAATTGCATATTAATTACATTTAATTATATTATATGGTATTTTGAATATTTTTTCACCGAAAAAATTTGCGTTACCACGAAATGTTACTAAAATAATCCCGAAAATACGCTCGCTTATATTTTTAAATCAAAAATCTCTAAATAAAGATTATTCACATATACAGCGTCAAACACCCAAGAAACCTTTCATTTTTTTGCCTGTTTAAAGTATAGAATACTAAAAAGGAACTAACCAATGCTTACACATGGCTAATTCCTTCCTCTGTCTAACAGAATAGAGTTATAAACCCAGTCTTCCAATCCTCAATCGAAGTCTCACTTCTTCTTACCTAAAACTACTTCATACCTCTGAACTCACATCGCATGAGACTCTATTAATCACTGAAAACTTCCTTACATAAGTAGTTCCTCTATTCCTACTAAATAGAAAAATGTTATACACCAGCTCTTCTACTTACCTATAACCACTCTATATTTCTGGTCTCAACATCGCATAGGGCTCTATTAAGCACGATCGCTCAACACTTGGCTAGAGCTTCTATTCCGGCTAAAAAGAAGCTTTTAAAGCACTAACTTATCAACTAAACCAATTAGCTCTTGAATATCTGGCTTACTTACTTGAGCATTTGCTCCTACAGCTTCACCTTTATGGAATAATTCATTTGTAATTAATGAAGAGAAAATAATAACTGGTAAACGATTCATTACTTCACTATCCTTAACCACTTTCGTTAAATGATGTCCATCCATTTTTGGCATTTCAATATCCGTAATTAGCAAGTGAATATGTTCAAACATTTTCTCGCCTTGCTCTTTCGCTAATTTTTCAATTTGCGCTAACGCTTCTGCACCATTGCTGAAGAAGTTCATTTTCGTATATCCAGCTGATGATAATGTTTCTTCTAATATTTGGCGAAGCATCGCTGAATCTTCTGCAATATAAATTACTTTTTCAGCTCGGTCTGTTTTTTGTTCTAACCCTGCAATTGATTTATTGTCATAACCAGTACCGCTAATTTCACATACAATTTTTTCATAATCTAATAGCAAGATGATTTTTCCATCTAGTTTTACAATACCAGATGTCGTTTCTTCTAGTCCCATAGATAATGAAGCTGGTTCATCAATTTGTTCCCACGAAATACGTTGAATACGATGCACTTCATCAACGCGGAAAATAACTTTCATTTGGTTTAATTCTGAGATGATAAATTTCGTTTGATCAAGCGGCTTTGTTGACTTTAAATTAAGAGCCATTGCCAAGTTAATAACAGGTAAAATTTCACCGCGTACTTGAACAACACCTTCAACTGCATGATGAGATTCTGGCACAGTTGTAACAGGGAATGGATTAATGATTTCACGTACTTTCATTACATTAATACTAAATAGGTTTTCACCAACAGTGTACGTAACAATCTCTAATTCATTTGTTCCGCTTTCTAATAAAATACTTTGTGCTTGTGACATAAAGGTGTCGCTCCCCTTCCATTAATTCCGTATATCTAATTATTAAGCTTTATAAAAGCGAAAAAGTCAACTACCTATATAAAAAATATAGATAGTCGAACGATTCATTTTATTAAAAAACAATTAATCTTGTATAAACGAAGCAAGTGCCTCTAATAACACTTCTTGTGCTCCTACAATTTCCGTCGGCATTGCTTCCCATTTTTTCGAAAGCTCCGTCTCTACTCTTATTCTCAGCTCAGAATTCATTTCTGCTAGCACATATTCTTTCGTTGCTATATCAACATCAAGTAGCGCGAGTGCATATAATTCCGGGTCATTTATTTTTTCGAATAATCGTTTTAATACCACCGGTGCTATATGTTTTAATTTTTCAATATGAATTTCCTTATCCGAAAATAGTAACTCATATTGAATAAACGTAACATTTTCTTTAATCACTTTAAAATAGCAATTATTTTTTTTATCATTCACAAAATAACCGTTTGGATCGGCAATAACACTCTCTACTTTACGGATTAAATCTGGCAAACTATTCGCCGCCATTACAGTCCGCTGCTCAACCTCACTCGGCGAAATGAATGTAACGCGATACTTATTTTGCGCCATCCTCCTCACCTCTCCTTTTATAAAAATCTATCATCACATACTATCCAGAAGGCACTGGCCTACTATGAGATGATTATCTCATCTCCAACTATCTCAGTACGCCTCCATAGCTCTATTCTTACAACTAGGAGCTCTTCTGGATCATAACTGTTTATCTTGCTTACCTCTTCTTATACTACCCTAGTAACTCTTCATACCTCTGTCCTTACACACCAGTCGAGTCCCTATTAGGCACTAACCGCTCCAAAACAACGCTGGGTCCTCTCGTCAACCCTAAAAAGAGCTTTTAAGATCTTTTTTAAGAACTTTTCAATAACTCTATGTTATTAAACCAAAACGCTATTTGCTGATCCGTAATATTTGGCAACATAACAAAAAACTCACGACACTTCATCTCATCCTTAAACAGTTGATACTTCCAAACGCTATCGCTACCAACACTTATGAAATAAAACTCATGGATACGGCCAATGATTGCTTGTTTTTCGCCAAATGAATACGGAGGCACTTGCTTAATTTCAAATTGATCTGGTAAATATACATGCTCTTCTCGTTCTATTTTTAATACTTGCTCGGCAAGTTCACGTTTATTTTCGAAAAAAGGCAATTGTAAAATTCGCTCTTGTCTTGTCATACGAATAAAAAACCCTTTCTACTCCATTACATTTTTTCCATGCGATATATTATCGAATTAAGTTTACAACTTCATTTAATACTTCATCTGAAACTTTAATTACTTTCGCATTTCCTTGGAATCCGCGTTGGTATAACATTAAGTCAACGAACTCTACAGATAAATCTACGTTTGCACCTTCTTGTGCACCACCGCGTACTTTACCTGCACCATTTTGACCAGATGCACCAAGTGCTAAAATACCTGTTGTATTCGTCGCTGTATAGTTACCATTACCTGTTTTCATTAGTCCGCCTTCGTTCGGGAACATCGCAACAGCTAATTGACCAGCTGATTTCATACTTCCATCAGAATATTTTACCATTACATATCCACCGTCAGCAATGAAGCAATCTTTAACCGTCGCTGCTGCTCTACCATCTACGTCTGTTACTGATAATGTTTTATCTGTTGGATGATTTGTTAAATGACTTAAGTCTAATTTTATAGAGCCGCCATCAAATGGAATATTGGCTCCTTGCTCTTTCGGATTTGGATTTCCAACAGCATCAAATGTCATATTACCACCTGCACCTTGAACATCTTTAAACTCTGTTTCTTTTTTCGAGTCATTGCGCATTTGTACTTTATATGTATAATTATGTTCACTTGTTTGTTTAAACTCTACACGCATTGTCCATGTATTCCCCGCATTATCATATACTGGTAAATCTTGTGTGATTTGTTTTTCACCAGTTGGAATATTACCTTTAATTGTCCCTTTCGATGTTCGAATACCACCAATTGCTGTTCCCATTGGAATTTGCAACGGTCCTGGAATTCCAGATAAATCAACCTCACCAGTTGCCTCATTCGCAGGGTATGCAAACACGTATTGACCTTCAGTATTCGTAATATAGTAATCTGAAGATATCCCAAACGTACCTTTACGAGTAAATTCCATATTTCCGCCCTTTGAATCACCTACAACGAAGAAACCATTACCTTCCATTGCTGCTTGTGTTTTGCCACCTGTTAACGTAATTGTACCATCACTATAATCCGTAACCGTACCACTCATTTTCACACCGTTACCAATACTTTTCGGATTCGTTCCTGCGTATTTACCGTCACCTTTTGCACCAATCGAATTGTTATATAGTAAATCATCAAACATTGCTTTTTGTTTTTTATAACCTACTGTTTGTGCATTGGCAATATTATTTGAAGTTACACTTAATGCATTTTGTGTTGCATTCATTCCTGTAATACTTGTATATAACGCTTTAATCATAACGTATGGACACTCCTTATGAATTTGTAGTTTTTACTTCTTCAGTTACTTTTTGATCGTCTTTCTTTGCGTCTTCTGGGTTCGTTTCCCCAATTGGTTTATCAGACACTCTCTCAACGAAACGAAGAGATACAACCTTATTATTAATAACGAGCTGTACATCGTTATTTTCCGCAAGGCGAACCGTTTCTACTTGACCGGTTACTTTGTTTCCGTCACCGTCAACACCTCTTACGTATTTACCTAAAAACTTCATTCCACCATCAAGTGCTGTTGAATACATCGTTGATTGCAGCTTATCTACTGCTTTCGTCATATTCTGTACTTGTTCCATAAGAGATAACTGTGCTGTCTGATTCATCATTTGATTCATATCCATCGCATTAAATGGATCTTGATGTTGGAAACTTGATAAAAACAATTTTAGGAAATCATCTTTCCCCATTACCCCAGGAGTCTTTTGCGCTCCTGCAGAAACTCCATTACTTTGTTGCACTGGCGATTGTACACCATTAACAGGTACATTACTTTTTTGCGCTCCTGTTTGTAACGGAATATGATTTGTACTCGTTGTATTTAATCCAACTGTTGGCACGCTTTATTCCTCCAATAATCCCGCAAATTCTGTTGATTGTTGTTTTTCATGATTTGTATTTGCTAATTTCTGTTTTTGCCTTTGCTCTTGTTCTCGCTGTTCTTTACGATTTTCATCTTTATCTGAATAGCTAATTTGAATATTGATTTCTTTTTCTTTTAACTTTAATTTCAATTCATCAAAAATGATTTCAACACGTTTTTTCGCATCGTGTTTTTCCATTTCTACGTGAACGTCAATTTGATCTCCGTGTTTTTTCATAAACACTGTTAATGTACCAAGTTTTTCTGGATTTAACTGGAATAAAACACGTTCTTGTTTCACTACAAATTTTTGCAGCGCTTCTACTTGCGCTTCCATTTTCTTTCCTAAGTCAGGTAATGACACTTTCTCAGCACCACTATTTGATTTCCCTACTTGTTCGGTACTCGTCGTTTTATTTAATAACTCTGCACCTGTAGAGCTCGAATCATTTAATGCATCAACCTCTGGCAACTCTACCTTTGCATCATCGCTCTCACCTTTCGGAAGATCTACGTCTTTAAACTCTTCTTGTTTCTTTGCAATATTACAAGTTTCTGTTTCTACAACCTTCAATGCTTGCATCATTTGCTCCGGCATCTTCATTTTGTCTAATACCATTTGCATTGTATCTTCTAAACATATAGCATTTTTGATATTCATATTTGAAAGAAGTTCTTGTAATTGTTGTAATTCAGCTGCAGGTAATTCATTAAGTTTAATATTGCCGTATTCTTTATATAGCTCTTGTATTTTTTGTATGTATTGATATAACAATTCCGGCTGCACATGTAATTGCTCAATTGCAACCATTTGCTCAGATACAGCTAATAACAACTGTTCTGTCTCTTTTTTTTCTTCTTTCTTTACAATTGGTTCTTCTTTCGTTACCGATGGTTTAGAAAGGTTATATTCTTTTTTCTCTTCTTTTGGTGCTTCTTCTCGTTTCGTTTTCTCCGTTTTCGGCTGCTTTTTATTTTCGATTCTCATCGTACGATCGAATGAAGAATCTTCATTTTTTGATTGTATTTCTAGCCCTTTTTCTTTTTGCGGAGGTAAACTTTGTTGCACCGGTAATACAGACTGTATCACTACATTCACCTCATCCATTCATACACATTTTCAAATCCAGAAGCATTTTTTCTTCCAGCTTTTCTTGTGCTTTCGCAAGCTTTTTGCAATCTTCTTGATACATCTCATCAATGACACGTTCTTTTTCTTTTACTTGCTCTAAAAGGCTTTCATTTTTTTGAATAAAACCTTCTGTTTTTTTAATTTTTCGATTCCATTCTTCTATTCTTTCAGGTGAAAACGTATGTGAAGAAAGCATGCCAGCCATAATACGTTGCCCAGTTTGTACGACTTTACTACGCGATTTCACAACATATAAATCATATTCTTTTTTTTGTTCTATTTTTCTTTTTTCAGCTGTTAATTCATACACTTCTTTTAAAATATGTTCTTTTTCTTGATTTATTTGCAATTTTATTGTGTCGTACTGCTGTTTATCCACCTGTTTTCATAGCCCCTTCCTATTATAACGTTCTCTTTTTCTATTATATAGTTTTTTTCCAAAAAAATCTGTGAAATATTAAAAAACAAAAAAATAAGACCTCTTGGGCAGAGGCCTTATACTATATGGTGTATCGCTTCAACGATATCATCAAATTGGAAACTATCCGATCGGCCTTGCTTTAAAAATGTATTTATGCCTTCTACTTTATTTTTACATTCAAAAATATAAGCATTTTCTTCATTTTCTTGAATCGTTCCTAACTTAAAATACAATTCATTTTCTTTATAAATTGATAAAATTTTCCTCATTTCATTTGCAAGTTGCCAATGATGTGGCGACACGATTTCTTCCATAATCCTACTTACTGAATCTAATACTGAAATTGCAGGGTAATGACTAAGCGTTGCAAGCTCACGCTTTAATACAATATGTCCATCTAAAATACCACGTGCTAAATCTGGTACAGGACCATTTAAATCGTCCCCATCAACAAGCACCGTATAAATACCTGTTATAGATCCCTTTTGCGTTTTTCCGGACCGCTCTAACAGCTTCTTCATATAACTTTCCATTAACAGTGTTTTACCACCAATCGGTAGCTCTTTTACAGCAATATCCACGCTTCTACGGGCATCGGCAAAACGAGTAACAGAGTCCATCATAAGTAATACGTTATTGCCTTGATCACGGAAGTATTCAGCAATAGACGTTGCGAGTTTCGCTGCACGAAGTTGCATAAGGTGACTTTCATCTGACGTCGCTACAACAACGACGCTTTTTCGCATCCCTTCCTCGCCTAACTCTTTTCGAATAAAGTCTTTTACTTCCCGGCCACGTTCTCCTACTAAACTAATAACGTTTATATCAGCTTTTGCATTTTTTGCTATCATTCCAAGTAAAGTTGATTTACCAACACCTGACCCAGCAAAAATACCAATCTTTTGACCGATACCAATTGTTAGCATAGAATCAATTGATTTTATTCCTGTTTCAAATACATCAGTAATCTCTTCACGTTCAAATGCATGTATAGGCGGCGCATCTAATTTTATTTTCTGTAATGGCACGTTTTCAGCGTCCTCATTTAACACTTCACCATTTGCACTTAACACTTTTCCGAGTAAGTGATTACCACGTGGTACAACAACATCTTCTGAAATTAATGTCACTGAATCTCCATAACATACTTTTTCTGTCTGTTCAAATGGAAGTAGCATATTATTTTCTTTTTCAATGGCAATCACTTCACATAAGACCTTATGTTCTCCAACGAAGCAAACATCTCCAATCTTCGCTTTCGGCCCTTTTGCTACGAAAAACTGTTCTTGTACACTATGAACTTTGCCTACTTTCGTATACAGTGGTGTTTCAATGAACTTATTCCATTTTTCGTTCTCATTCATTAACAGACGGCTCATACATTTTGCTCCTCAAATAGCTTCTCTTCTTCCCATTTCTGACGAAGTTTCGCAAATATAGGTGCAAATTTAAATTCAAAGAACTCTTTCTCTTCTTCCAGAACAAATTCACCAAACTGCAGGGAGAAATCATATTTCCATTCTACTAATTGTAGTAACCAATATTCTTTCGTATTTTCCTTCTCTTCTTGAATACGTTCAAACGTTTCTGGATGTACTGTAATGATTAATTTTTCAAACGAAGTTGGCAATGTTTGCACGATGCCAGTTAAAATAGGTAACACATCAAGCAATCGTGAATCTACCGCTTGATTCACGATTTTTTCTGCTAGATGAAAAGATTGATCCCATAATAACTCTGTCCATTCATATGCTGTTTCTTGTTGTTCTTTTTGAAACTGCACACGCGCTGCTTCCATCTGTTCCATTTGTTCATGAATATGCATTTGAAATTGTTCTTTATCTTGTAATAACTGCTGACGCTCTCGTTCTAGCATTTGCTGCTCTTGCCTTAGCTGATTCATTTCCATATGTAATGATTCTTGCTGGGCGCGAAGTTCTGCATGATCAGCTTGTAATTCTTCCTCTTCTATTTGAACTGAAGCTGGTTTTGGGAATTGTAATTCATACGTTTCTTCAGAAAAAGAAACAGAATTCTTCGGAATTCTGTTTTTAAATAAGGACATCCTCTTCACCTCTTTGAACGATAATTCTTCCTTCTTTCTCTAGCTTTTTCACTGTACCAGTGATCGTTTGCTGTGCTTTTTCAGCATCCGTCATCTTAAGCGGTCCTAAGCCATCTAATTCTTCTAGAATCATCTCTTTACGGTTTGAAGACATACATGTAAATAGTTTCTCTTTAATTTCTTCTTTTGCAATTTTAAGTGCTTTCGCAAGAACACCGTTATCTGTAATTTCTTCTAATACACGGCGAAGCGCAAGATCTTCAAGACCAAGTAAGTCTTCAAAGACAAACATATTTTCTTTAATTTTCTCAGATAACTCATAATCGACTTCATCCAGCTTTTGAAAGACTGTTTTTTCAACACCACGTGAAACATTATTTAAAATGTTTACGATTGTTTTCAAACCATCAGTTTTATTAATTGCACTGAATGCCATATTATTTAATTTCGATTTTAACAACTCACCAATTTGATTAATTAATTCACCATCAACTTGTTCTAACTTCGCAATACCCATTACCGTCTCTACTCGTTTATGATCTGGCAATCTCTCAATTAATTGAGACGCAAGCTGCGGTTTAATATAAGAAGCGATAATTGCAATTGTTTGTGGTGACTCATCATTAAGCACTGTAAGAAGTGGCTCTAAATCTGTAAGTGAATTTAAGAATTCAAATGGATTATCTTTGTTATACCAAAGGTCTTCCAATAATTTTTCCAGTTCGTCTTCTGGCATGTTTTTAAATATGCGACGAATGTATTCTTTATCTGGAGTGACTAAGTTCAATTCTTTTACATTTAGTTCATATAAGAACTCTCCTAGTACATTTTCTAACGTTTCTGGTTTATATACACGAAACTTCGCGATTTCACGAAGTAATACTTCTTTTTCCTCAGCTGTCATATATTCAATGACTTTTGCTGCCACCCCTTCTTCTAATGTACGAATAAGGATGGCAGCTTTTTCTTTGGAGGAGATTTCATCTAACATCGTTGTTCCTCCCTTACTGTCCGTTTAGCCATTTTTTAATTACTTTTGCAGTACCTTCTACATGTTCTTTCGTAGCATCCTGCACTTGTTCATCTAACGTTGGTTCTTTCGGTTCTTCTGGTTCAGGTTTTGGCTCTGGCACTATTTTTTCTTCAGGAATTTCCAAGATACTTTCATTACTTGCAGCAACTTCATCTTCTGCTAAGTATTCTTCATATTCCTCTTCTTCTTCTTTCTTTCTCTTACGTCTTGCTAATAAGAACCATACTAGACCACCGATCGCTAATAAGCCGGCTGTAATTCCACCGAATAACCACCAGTTCATGCCACTTTTTTCTGGCTCTTTCTCTTTTTCGACTTTCGGCTGATCGAACTGAACAGTTACAACGTTAACTTGACCATTTATAAAGTTACCGTTCGGATCAGCTTGAAGTCCTGCCGCTGTTCCGATTGCTTCTTTAAAAGTTGTCATATCCATTCTACGTTTTACTAGCGTATCATTATCTACCCATACAACAACATTTGTTTTCGTTAATTCTGGGTGTTTCTTAATTGTTTCAACTGTTTTATCTATTTCATAGTTTTCGATTTTGTTACCATTTTTATTATCATAGACAACTTTACCATTTTGATTATTGTTCGTACCGTAGTTTGGCACTTCACCGTTCGCTGTAATACCAGCACCTTGCTTCGGATCTGCCCCTTCTTGCGCAGTAGAGCTTTCCTCTTGCTCTTGTTTACTACGAAGTACACCTTTATCACCATATTTCTCTGACTGACGTGTAACTTCATCGTAGTTTACAGATACTTTCGTATTCACTTTATATTCATTCGGTTTAAACATCGTCATTAACGTTGCATCAATATCTTGTTTTAATTTACCTTCAAGTTGGTGCTGCATCTCTACTTCTTTCTCATAAGAAGAAGAACTACTAGAATGTGCTTCATCTGTCCCTTTTGAGATAACACCTTTTTTACTATCAATAACGCTTACTTCTTCTGCCTTTACACCAGGAACTGCTGCACTTATCATTTGCTGTATACCTGCAACTTGATCAGCTGTTAACAATTGGCCACGCTTCACCCCAATTGTAATCGCCGCTGTTCCTTTTGCTTTTTCTTCATCAAAAATTGTCTCTTTTTCAGGCAATGTAATTTGAACATTTGCCGTTTCAACTGTCGCAAAGTTTCTTACAATATCTTGCTCCAATTGCTTCTTCGTACCGACAATTTGCTTCATTTTTTTATCTTGCTCACTTGAACCGAGCGAGCTTTCTAATAAAATTTCCTCACCGCTTTTAGAATTAAACGGTAAGCCCATCCCATTCATTTCTTTTCGAACCCATGGAGCATCATTCTTTTGCACACGAATCGAACCATCGGCCGCTAATTGATAATCGACACCTAACTTCGATAATTCTGCTGTAATCTCTTGTTTATCTGTATCATTTAAATTTTGATATACAACAACATATTTATCTGGCAAGGTGAAGTATAAAAGTGCTCCTGTTACAATCGCTAAAAGCGCAGCACCAATTACTAACTTATGCCACGTTTTTAACGATTGGATAACATTTTTCATCTTTTCCATTTAAACACACCCGTCCACTTTCCTAAATTTGCATATTAATTAGTGACTTATAATTTTCAATAAGATTATCACGTACGAGAGCAGCTGTTTTCATTTGAGACTCAGCTTTCTTTTGCTGAATTAAAACGTCATGTGTTTCTCCTACCCCTTTAGTTAGTAAATCATATACTGCTGTTTGCGCATTGTTTTGCGTTTGATTCATATCTTCCAATAAATCAATAAACTTTTTCCCCTCAACTACAGATGTTTGAGAAGTTTTCGGTGCACCAATTGACTGAATTGCTCCAAATGGTTGTGTATGTAACATTGGTTGGATTTTCATATTACTATCTTCCCCCTTATCCTCGGCCGATTTCTAAATCTTTATCAAGCATTTTTTTATTCGCATTTAATACACTCGTATTTGCTTCATACATTTTTTGAGCAACCATAACATTCGTCATTTCAGCAGTTACATCAATATTTGGATAACGTACATATCCTTCTTCATTTGCGTGCGGATGCGTCGGATCATACACTAAATTTTCCGTTTTGTCTGCTTCAATACTTTTTATCTTTACTCCGTTAGTAGGAGCCCCATCTAGCATACTTGCAAAACTATTGTTTGATTCTAGCACCACACTACGACGCTCATATAAATCTGTCCCCGGAGCCGCCGTCGTATTTGCATTTACAATATTGTTAGAAGTAACTTCCATCCACTTTCTCGCTGTCGTTAGCCCTGAGCCACTTGCATTTATTGCCTGAAACATCCGTTGTCTCTCCTTCTACCTTTAACGTCCGCGTGCCGCTTGGTTAATTGCATATTGTGTATTAATTGCGTTAATTGAAATACCGTATAACTGATTTGTTTTCATTAAATCTAGCATTTCTGTCGTTACATCCACACTATTTCCGTCTTTATTCGTTTGCATTGATTTTGTTTGAATCTTTGCATATGTATTTTTCGTATTTACTGTCGGCAAGTGCATTTCATTCGTTTGATATAAATCTGGATTACTCTTTAAATCAGCCGCATTGTTTTTATATAATGCACTACTTTTATTCATCTGCTCAGCAAATGTTACATCTTGTGCTTTATAGCCAGGTGTATTTGCATTTGCAATATTACTAGAAACAGTATTTCGTTTCGTCACTAAATAATTCATATAATGGCTTACATCACTCACTAAATCTGGCATATTCCACACCCTTTCTTTTCTAAATTAATAATCCACTGATAGAAGTTTCACTTCATTATTTATTTTCTTATATGCATTTATTAAAATATTTACTTTTATGTACCCCTACATATTTTATTCCATTTTTCCATTGTTGTCTTTAGAAAAATACAAAAATATAAAAAAGAATGCAAAAAACTGTATACACACAGTAATCTATACAACATTTCAATATACGAACTATAAACTAAAGTCCATTTTTCTATTATTTAGATTACTATTATTTTTCATCACAGTCATAAAATGAAACCTCAATCAGCGGAGTTCTTTATGTAAACGAAGGAATAGACCCCCTTTTAAAAGGGGAATCTGTTTCCAAACGTTATTATTAATATTTACCGTAAAATGAATTAGCCTTCATTCGTCCATCATTTGTCATAATCATTTCTTCCAAAATCTTTTGCTTATCCCGAATATGCTGTGCTGCCTTAATAATAAATGGGCTTACTTCTGCTGCAACTTGCGTACGCGTTTCTTCATCCAATGTCATCATCCAGCGATTTAACATCTCACTCTTCTCAGCAAACTCTCTGTCTGACACTTGCAATTCACCGATTTCATTAAAACAGCTGACAAACGTCCGATAAATATCATTGTTCATTTTCAAGTGCTCCGCGGTAACCGTCTATTAAATCTTGTAACACTTTCACAATTGCATCAATATCTTTCGCTTCACGCGTTACTTTCATCGTTTGAATTTGAATGCTAATCCAATCGTATAAACCATATAAGCTATCATATAAATCTTTCGTAATTTCAGGATTCAATTGAAGTTTTAATTCTTCAAAAATACGTTCTAACTTTTCAAGAAGTGCGTCCCCTTCTTGTAAGTTAAAAGTATGTAAAAGTTCTTCTAAATTACGAAACTCTACAATACATCTTTCATAAATAAAAATTGTATTTTTAATCGGATTACTCGTCATAATATCATTTTGCATATAACGTTGCCATGCTTGCATATGATCACTTCCTCAACTTTCATTAATCATCACTTTTTTGTTTTGTCATTGCTTTAATTGTTTTTAGTTGGCTATCAAGCGCCGCCAATGTACTTTCTAGCTTTTGATACTTCTTCACAATTTCATCTTGCTTTTGCAAGTTTTGCGTCTCAATATCTTTAATCTTTTTATCTAAATCACTTACACGTGAATCAATGTTTTTAACTCTCTCGCCGACTACGCCTTTATCACCGAATAGTTTATCAAGCGGTTCTTCCATCATTTTTCCTAAACCGTTAGAACTAAAGAAAAATTGCTTAGCTGCATCTGGCTTCTCTTTTAATGCTTTCGTTAACTTTTCGTCATCAATTTCCATCGTTCCATCTTGCTTTAATTGAATACCAAATGTGAATAAATAATTACCATCTTGAGAAAATGTTACGACATTGTTCATCGCTTGACGTACACTTTGCATAATAGCTTGACCTTGGAAAGCTCCACCTTTTCCAGCAAAGATATCTACTGTAGAAACAGCTTTATTATAATCAGCTACCATTTTTTTAATAACATTCGATGCATCTGTTACGTTTGAGTCATTTACTGTAAATTTTAGGTCTATACCTTTTGTTTTGGGATCTGTTGTTGTACCAGCATCTGGCGCTCCTTCTACTTTCGGCTCAGTTACCTTTAACAACTCAATTTTTACACCAGGAAGAGCTTCAATTGTATTAGTAGAACTTTCATCTGTAATACCATTAATACTATATTTAGCATTTTGTGCTTCATTGATTGTATTGAGCGCTTTGCCATCCGCGTTAGCTAAACCAATATCTTGAAATAGCGTAGATGTGTTCGCCTCAAACTTAATCTGTCCATCTGTTCCCTCTTTTTTCGAGGTCATGAAAATTTTATTTCCAAGTGTATAAGCTGATACGCCATAATCTCCATCATTAATCTTATTAATTAAATCTTTATATGTCATATCTGTTGTTACTTTTAATTCTTTACCGCCTAGTTTTAATGTTTCATCTTTAGGAAGCTTTGCATTTATATCTTTAATTTCATTAGAAGCTATTTGATGACGTTGCGCGAGCTGTGTAATTGTCATATTAAAAGTTCCTGCAATTGCACCACCATCAGCTTTTACATTAATATAACCGTCTTGTGATGTTGTTACTTTTTTCTCATTCCCTTTAAAAGCCGCTAAGTTTTTAAAAGTTTGTGTGAACGAGCTAAATTCTGATTTCAAACTTGTATATAACAATTTATCATTTGTAAGGTCGTTCTTTTCTTTCGTATACGGTGTCTTTTTCATATCTAACGCATTCATTTCTAATTCAACGAAGTGAGAAGTATCGATCATATTATTTCCAAGATTCCAAATCTGTTGTCTACCACCAATGCCTGTCATCGTTCCTGCCATATTTATCACTCCTTATTGTTTACATATAATCTAAAATACTCGTTTTACTCATCGTACTAACCGCTTTAAGCGTCGCTTCATACGTTGCATTTATATATGCCAAGTCAGAAATTGCGACCGCTAAATCAACATCCTCAATTTCTTTACGGTTTTCTTGAAGCGCTAAGTTTTGCTCGCTTAAAATTGTTTTAAACGTCTCCATTGTGTTCATTGTTGAACCAACTTCAGTTGTACGGTTAATGATGCCATCTAAGTTTTTCTTATTTTCTCCTAGTAACGGTTGTAACGCTTTTTGGTCACCTTTTTGCATCGCTTCGCTCATCTGTTTTAACGTTTTTATAACCGGGGATAATAATGCTTCTCCGTTACGGAATGCCTTTAATTCATAACCGTCATTTAGTTGCCAGTTCACATCATTTTGTCCACCTTGATACGTACCATCTTCTGTAAATGGTGGCTTCTCTGCGCTATCCCCACCGAAAATATAACGACCTTGCTCTTTCGTATTCGCTAAATATACAACTTGTTTTAAAATTTGATCAATCTCTGCACCGATGGCTTTCAATTCTTTTTCACCATTTTGCTCACTTATTGCCCGCAACATTAATTGATCTGCTCTTGTTAAAGATTTAAAAACACCTTGTAAAGTATTTTCAGTTTGTGTTAATACATTTTTAGAATCCGCTAAATCTTTTTGCATTTGTTCAATATTCGCCAACGAATGTTGAATCGCAAATGATTTACTTGCTGCTAGTGGATCTTCACTCATAAGAAGATTTTTCTTCCCTGAAGTTACTTGGTTTCTATGGTATTGTTGTTGCACATTCAAATCCATTAACTGATTCTTTGCCCAGTTTGCATTTTGAAATGTAGATACTCTCATTTCTATCTCCTCCTTATATATTTCCAATCAATTACTATCACTTATCGAATAATCGAAAATAGACTATCAAACACTTCATTCATCGTAGTAATAGCTTTAGAGTTTGCGACGAAGTATTTTTGGAAGGCCATTAAATTTACCATTTCCTCTTCCATATTTACCCCTTCGACGCTCATCTTTTCTTGCTGAATGCCTTCTAATAAGTCCCCATGAATTTTTTGATAACCATTTACTGCACTTTTATCAGATGCAACACGAACTATAAATTGGTCTAATGCTTGTTTATAAGAAAGACCTTCTTTATAATCTCCATCTGTAATTGCTGCTAGTTTATTTGCTGTTTCAGCAGATATTTTCATTTTCGAAATATCTTTTTGGAATTCTGGATTTAACTTCATATCTTTCGCATGATCTCCAACGAAGAAATCTTTTCCCATCACTGTATTCACTTGATTTTTCATCGAACTCATTAAGTCTTCAAGATTTTTTTTATACTCAACAATCTTCGCTTTCGTATCAATCGCTGATTTTATCGCCCCGCTAGTTACGGAGATTTCTGAACCGTAAATCTCAACTGACATTGGGTCTTTTTCTTTATTTAATTGAAGTGGATATGTATCTTGTCCATTTACTGTTAAAACACCATTCATTCTAACACTCGCGATATTAGGATTCATAGATTCATAAGATACTTCTATATTTGCATACTTAGACATCTCTGTAACGATACGATCTCGTTCATCTAAAAGTTGATTCGGCACTTGTGTACCTGCTTGTCCAATTTTATGATTCGCTTCTGCTAAACTAGCAGCAAGACGATTAAATTCATTAACATGCGCTTCAATATCTTCTGCCGTTTGTGCTTCCACTGTATCTAAGTTTTTCGCAAGACGATTCACTTGACTTGTGAACTTCCCAGTTTCAGAAATTAATGTATCGTAGTAGTTTGGTTGTTCTGGATTTTTTGCCACTTCACGAAAGGCATTAAAGAAACCGTCCATTAAACTAGATAATGAATTCTTTCCTGTCGTTCCAACCATAGACTCTACACGTGATAAAGTCGAATTCATGTAGTTATAGTAAGAGAGCTGAGATAATTGATCATTAAACTGCTTCGTCTTTACCTCATCAGTAATACGGTCAACACCTAGCGTTTGTACACCGTAACCAATTCTCTGTTCTGGCGTATGACCATTGCTTGCTCCAACAGATCCGTAATTCACCATTTGACGCACATAACCCGGTGTATGAATGTTAGACAAGTTTTGTTTCGTTGTTTGTAACCCCATTTGAGCCGCTAACATGCCTGATAGCGGTGTATTATAATCAGATAATCTCATAAAGCTTCACTTCTCCTTTACAATAGTTCGTTCATAAAGATTTGCGAATTATTGTTTCGCTCTAAGTTATATTCAGAAACAGAATCCACAATACTTTCTGTAGTTTTTAATAGTACGTTTAAGTAATATTGATTTTTCAAAAGAATCATTTTTACATTCTCTTCTAATCCAATTACGTTTTTTTGTAATTCTTCCATTTTTTCAATTTCTTCTTGAGAAAAATACGAAAATAACGCACTTACACGAAACGATTCAACTCCTTGTTCTTTACAGAAATGAACAACCATTTCTTCAAATGAGCTTGATAACCCTTTTAAACCATCAATGTACTGCAATTGCTCTACTTGTAACTTTTGAACTGCATTTACATTTTTATTTTTTAAATTCTCATATATTTGCTCTCCAAGCGCTTGAATATTTTCATACGCTTTTTGAATAATAACGAGTTTTTCATATAATTGTATGTACATATAGCTTCCTTCCTTTTACAAGACTAAATTCACAATTAAACCATGGATTTCTCCAATTTGATTTAACATTTCTAAATGTCCTGTTTTCGTATTAATTAAATTCATAACATCTTCTAATTCATTCAATCCCATTTCTGCCTGTTTCACAATCGTCATTTTCTGTGAATATCCGTAACGTGGGTGACGAGACATGACATCTTTATACTGCAATACATTATCAACGTAAAAATTCAAAAATGATTTTACTGTATTTTTGTATTCCATTACATTATCAAGCGTTAATTCCATTTCAATTTTCTCTTTAATTTCTCCAATATTATCGACAAACGCTTCCATTTGTTCTAGCAATTTATCTTTTTTCGGATCTGCATGCAAATTATCCGAAAATGCAAGTCCTGTCCTGACATTTGCTTCTTTCGGCATTTGAGTAGCAGGCGGTATATGCGATAAAATTGGATTATGCGAGATAGAACGTAGCATATATATCACCTATTTATTTTTTTATTTCTTCCTAAACTTAATCGTAAAATCCAGTTATTTATAATTATACTCTGAACAGTAATATTTTGCAGTTATTTTTTATAAAAGATATGTTACAATTTAGCATGAGGTGGCACAATTCTATGAATATTTTCCTTTGTGGTTCAAATCAATTAACAGCATTAGATCAAGAAGAAATTAAAAAATTTTTAACTGACTATGCTCACAAACATAAAATTTACATATTATGTTATAAATCTATTGAAAATGAGGTTCTTCGTTTTTTCGTTGAGAATGAAAGACTCGCTCAAAATTTATGCCTTTACACGCTGCAACCATTGCAAGCAATAACAGATGAATTTCAAGAAGTCGTTGATTACTTAAAAAAACACGGAGCCGAATATGTTGCTTTCGATCATCCTTCTGACTCCATTTACCGATCAGATTATATGTTTTTTGTTAAACAAATTATTGAAGACACTGATTTAGTTCTCTGTTTTTATAATGGGGACAAACATACATCTGTCATCCCTGTCGATGTTGCAAAAGAAGCAGGTATTGATGCTGTCATTTATGATTTACCAGGATTACATGAAAAGCAAGTGAAAAAAAGCTTTGAACAAAAAATTCGTATGATGTAAAGGGGGCGGCACAATATCATTATTGTGCCCATTGTAAATATGATAATTGAACAAGATTATGATCATTTTATCGCGAGTTTTAAACAACAATTCAATATGGATATCGCTTCGTATAAGCAAGATAGAATGCGCCGTAGAATCGATGCTTTCATTTCGAGAAAAGGCTTTGAAAACTACACTAATTTTTTAAACAAATTACGTGCTGATCAAAATTTATTTTTAAATTTTATTGACTATATTACAATTAACGTTTCAGAGTTTTTTAGAAATAAAGAACGATGGCAAACTTTAGAGTCGAAAGCACTACCTAAATTACTCGAACAAAATAGCGGAAAATTAAAGGTATGGAGTGCCGCTTGCGCTGCTGGTGAAGAACCGTATACACTTTCTTTAATTTTATCAAAGCATCTAGCTCCATTTCGTTTTGAAATTCAAGCAACAGATCTTGATTTTCATATTTTAGAAACTGCAAAACGCGGTCAATATACAGAACGTTCGTTAAAGGAATTACCTAATGATTTGAAAGAACGTCATTTCACAAAAGAGAATGATCTATATTCATTGCATCAAAACATTAAACAAAACGTTACGTTCAAACAGCACGACCTTTTAATGCAGTCATTCGATACAAATTATGATTTGATTATTTGTCGCAACGTAATGATTTATTTTACCGAAGAAGCAAGAGTAAAACTTTATGAAAAATTTAGTCGTTCTTTACGAAAAGGCGGCGTACTATTTGTTGGTAGTACGGAACAAATTTTAACACCCGAACGTTACAATCTTCAGCGGTTCGATACATTCTTCTACGAAAAAATATAAAAAGGTCGTCAGAATAGAGTGACGACCTTTTTACATAACTCGAATTAAAATAATACCGACAATCCATATAAAGAGAAAAAGAAACGTCATAGACCATTTATGTTCTTGCATCGTTTGTTTTAACGCCTGTGACAATTGTGTCATGTTCATTTCCGCAAGCGCTCTCCATACACTTACATCCCGATCTTTAGCAATGCGGTCTGTAACGCTAATTAAAATTGTTTCGTTAGACAATTTCGTTATATAAGCAGTAATAACCGTTACCATCAAATTTATATTTCCTTCTGAAGAATCACTTTCCACTCTAGAAATAAGTGCGCTCACATCTAGTAACGGAATATGTACTTTTCTACCAAATGATAGTTGTACTTCAGCGAAATCATATGTTCCATCTAACAAAGGAAGGTCTTTTATATGCGCCTGCTTAACAAGCCCTTGTAGGCTTCTAATTACTTGTTCAAATATTTTTTCTGTTTGCTTACCTTCTCCAGATAACGTATGTAGCTTTTTAAAAAGTTGTAACACTGTATCCATCTCTTTAGAAAGCATTTCCTTCATAATCTTTCCATCACTTAAACTTGCAAGTAAAATACCTATTTCATTATTTTTCGAAATAATTTTAGACTGTCCAGTAAACACTAAATTGCTACGCTTTCGTTCTTTCTGAATTTCATGCTCCGAAATAGCTGCAGGCTGTTTTAATGGTTGTAGCGTCTTATCTTCAATTGTCGTACGTTTAATCTCCATTTAAGCGCCTCCACTACTATGAAATAATTAGCCCCATTCTTTATTACTCTTTAAAACTAAAAACAGTACGAATAAACCTGACATGATAGTAAACACATCCGAAGCTTGTGCTCCCTGTTCACCTTTTTCTTCTTTCTTGTCTTTTGATTCTTCTTTTTGTTCTTTCTTTTTAGAGGCAACTTGTTTGTTATTTTTCTCTTTTTGGTCCTTCGCCTTATGTACTTCCTTGTTGTCTTCGAACGGCTCTTTTATGACGTAAGTAAATTCCTCTTGCTCTTTCAACGGTTCTTTTATAAACTTATTTACTTTCTCATCTTGCTTCGGAATTTGAACAACTGGTAATTTTTCTTCTGGAAGTGGGTTTTTGACTTTCAAATCCTCTTGCTTCTCATTTTCTTTCTTATCTTCTAATTCATTTTCTAGTTTATTATCTAATTTATCTTCTTTCTCTTTCTCTTTCTCTTCTATCTTTTTGTCATCTTCGTTTTTTGGCGCCAAAATAGAAATGGTATATTCACTTTCCTCAACAAGTTTATTACCTGCTGCATCTATTATCTCTACATGTAATTCGTATGGCCCAGCTGGCAATTCTTCTGTTATTTCAAATACTTTTTGCCAATCCATATCATACTTGTTGTAGTCTAATAAAAACGAAAGTTCTTTATTTTCTTTCCCTTTTAATGTAACGCGCACTTCTTTTACAGCCGATTCTATATCTGACGCTTTTACTCGTATATGTATAGAATCTCCCTGTTTTCGTTCGACTAAGTTCTCTTTTACTTCATCAATTGTAACTTTCTGTAACTTTGGCAATTCTTTATCTATAGTTGGCGTTTCATTTTTAATACGAATGAGCGGGACTTTCACTTCATTTTTTACGATTTCTTCTTTCTCATTCTCTTTGTAACTTTGAACGAGCTGGAGATTCCAATCACCTTGCAAATCAAAATCCTCTGCTTTATAGTTAGCAACCCAGCTCTTCGTTTCTTCATCATACTCAAAAGATAGTATTCTTTCTTGCGCATATTGCTCGCCATTTTTTTGTAACTGCAATATACCTTTCATGCTTTGAATGTTTTTCCCATTTGGTTCTACAGCAATTCGCACTTCTTCGCCAACTTTAAGCTCCGGCTTATCTACTGTAACAATTCCTTGTTCCGTTTCTATCTTTCTTTCACCCAATTGTTTATTTACTACTTCTTGTTGTTCTACTTCTTGTTGTTTTACTTCTTTTTGTTCTACTTCTTTTTGTTTCTCTTCATCTTGCTTCGTTTCCACTTGCTCTGACGATTCTTGAGATTCCTTATTTTCTTCTTGTACATTCACTTCATTTATTTTTTGATCTGACTCAATTTGTTCCTCAGCCTGACTTTGCAAGGGGAAGAACAAGCATACATGTATGCATAGCCAACTCATTAGAAAAAACTTTACGTTTTTCATCTACTAGTTCAAACTCCTATTTCAATGCCTTATAGTGATTTCGTCACTTTTACTCCGAAAAATCCATCTACATTTACAAGTTCACCATACGCCACTAATACATCATTTACATAAATACGAATCGGTTCATCAATATCCTCATCTAGTACAACTGCTTCATTTTCTTGTAAACTTAATATATCTTGAATTGTTTTCACTGTACTTCCAAATACAAATTTCACGTTCATTTCTACATTTTGTAGAATGGACGTGTCCATATATACTGGCTCCATTTGTTTTACTTCTTTAAATTCAATAGGTTGCACAACTGGTTCTACAATTTTTTCTTCTTCAATTTCTTCTGTTGCAATCTCTTCTTCTTCCACCATTGGATACAGAAGTCGCCTTACCATTTCTTTCGCTTCAGAAATCGGCAAAATTTGATACATTTTCGATTGAAGCAGATCGCCAATTTCAAGATTGAACGTAATTTGAACGAGTTCGTCCACTTCCATTGACTCTCCCAAATACTCCATTTCTTCTTTTAACGTTACAAATTTAACATTTGGCGGCGTCATGTCCATTTTTTCTTGGAACATTTCTGACATCGCCGTAGCAGCGTGCCCCATCATTTGGTTCATAATTTCTTTAATACCGCTCAGTTCTAATTCAGTAAGCTCTTTTTCCGGATCAACTTCCCCTGTTCCCATCATCATTAAATCTACCATTGTTAAGGCGACATCTTTCGTAAATACGAATACATTCTCATTCTTTAGCCCTTCAACAAAGTCAACATTTAAAATAACAAATGGCACTGGTACTCCATCATAATGACGAACATTGATTGCTTCCACATTTGGTGTACTAATTGTAACTGGCTGATTTAAAAGCGTTGACAATACTGTTGAAGCGGAACCAATTGAAATATTTGCAATTTCACCAAGCACATCTTTCTCTTCTTGTGTTAAATGCTCTTTTTCAACTTCTTCTACAATCTCAGTTTCCACTACTTCTGCTGTCTCGTCTTTTTCTTCTACTCCACCAGATAATTGCATTAATTTATTTACCATTTGTTTCGCATGCTCAACAGAAACAATTTGTACAAGTTTAGAGTTTACAAGATTATCTATCTTTAAATCAAACGACACTTTAACAATCGTATGATTTCCATCGATTTCAGAGATTTTCTCCATTTCTTCTGATAACTTTACAACTTTAATCGTCGGCGGAGACATATCTACTGTATCTTGGAAGAATTCCGACATAGATGTAGCTGCGAATCCCATCATTTGATTCATCGCTTCTTGTACAGCACTTAGCTCTAATTCACCAAGTTCTTTTCCGTCCTCCACCTCGCCTGTTCCCATCATCATTAAATCAGCAATAGACAATGCAACATCTTGCTTAAGGACAAGAAGGTTTTCCATATCTAATCCTTTTGTAAAGTGAATGTTTAATACAACATGTGGAACTTCGACATCTCTTGAATCATATAAATCTACCAACTCTATGCGAGGAGCAGTAATGCTTACTTGCCTATTTAAAATTGTTGATAATACAGTCGAAGCTGAACCAAATGATATATTTGCAATTTCGCCAAGAATATCGCATTCTTGAGGCGTTAAATGCTCATTTTCTTTTTCTAGCACAATCGTGCTCGTATCCCCTTTTGTGTGTTGCTCAGGCATTTTCCCTGCCTCCTCATTTCTGTTTTTCTATCAAATGATATAAACTCTCATTTGATTTTAGCAAACTTATTATATAAAACGTTAATATGTATTTATTGCCATTATTAGAGTAGTAACGATTAGTCAAAAAGCTCCCCAATTGTATACAAGTGGGGAGCTTTCCTTCATTCCTATTATAAACCTTCTGGGTTTAAAATGAGGACCACTCGTCCATCACCGAGAATCGTCGCACCAGAGAAATAATTAGAACTCTCTGCAAAGAAGTCACCTAATGACTTTAAGACTATTTCTCTTTGACCGATAATTGTGTTTACAATAAGTCCATAGCTGCGATGTGTATTACGAACAATTAACACAGGAACCATTTGACCATCATATGACGCAAACGCCTCATCTACTGTTTTTTCACCAAATACAGTACTTAAATGTTTCACTTCAATAATTTGATTACGATAATTTAACACATCTTTTCCTTGTAAGGATTGGATGTCTTCTTTCTTAATTCGAATTGCTTCAACGATATTTCCAAGAGGTAAAGCATAACGCTTATCATTCGTTTGAATAAGCATAGATTGAATAATAGACAACGTTAACGGAAGTTCAATTCTAAATGTACTTCCCTTTCCTTCCTCAGAATCAATAATTAAATGTCCACCTAAACTATGAATCGTATGTTTTACAACATCTAATCCGACACCGCGTCCAGAAAGATCTGATACAACTTCAGCTGTACTAAATCCTGGTTGGAAAATAAGATCAAACACTTCACGATCTGTTAATCTATTCGCATCTGCTTCAGTTACAACGCCATTTTTAATCGCTTTTTCTAATACTTTCCCTTTATTAATACCGTTTCCATCATCCGTAATTTGAATAACGACATGATTTCCACTATGAAAAGCTTCTAATTTAATAGTACCTGTCTCATTTTTACCTGCATCACGTCGTTTTTCAACAGTTTCAACACCGTGATCGATTGCATTTCGAATTAAATGAACGAGCGGATCACCGATTTCATCAATAACAATTTTATCTACTTCAGTATCTTCACCTGTAATTTGTAAATCGATTTTTTTCCCTAAATCTTTCGCTAACATACGTACCATACGCGGGAAACGATTGAACACAGTTTCAATTGGCACCATACGCATATTTAATAGTACATTTTGAATATCTTTTGAAATATCGCCTAATCGATTTAAATGTTCAATTAGTTCCTTGTTTTGAATCGTTTGAGCCAATTCATCAATGCGCCCACGTTCAATTACACTTTCTTCAAACATATTCATTAATCTTTCAATTTTCTCTAATTGAACACGAATTGAACGATTCTCCACTTTAGCATTTTTCGTTTTTGTAGTACTTTTAGCTGGCTGATTCGTTGCCACTATCGGTGATTCTACCTGCGTAGCCACAGCTGGTTGTAGCGTTTCTTCTACTTGCACAACTTCTTGTGTAACGACTTTTTTAGAAGCTACTTCCCTCGATATAGGTTCTCCTTGCTTTACTTCCACTTTCTCAATTTCAGAAACATGAAGTACTACTTGTTTCAATTCTTCTATACTACAATCCGTATCCATAAATACTGTAAATTCAAATCCGAAAGCATCTGCTTCAATTTCTTCAATACTCGGAGCTGTTTTTTGTATATTCCCCACATTTTGTAATGCTTCAATACACATAATGGCACGTACTGCTTTTAAAATTGCTTGCTGTTCAACTGTTATATGCACTGCATGCGAAACTGCATCATCGTTGTCTATATGATTTTGCTCTATATGTTCCGTAGTAGTTTCTACATTACCGTTCAATAATGCTTCTAATTTCTGTTTAGTTGAGACTACATCAATATTGCCCATTCCACCTTGTTGCACATCTGCAACCATCTTCTCCAAATTATCAATGCACTCAAAAATCACATCAATAATATCCGCATTTACAACTATATTCCCATGACGAATTTCATCTAACACATTTTCCATCTTATGTGTTAAATCAGCCATCTCCGTAAATTCCATACTCGCAGACATACCTTTGAATGTATGAGCGGAGCGGAATATTTCTCCTACAACATCCATATCAGCAGGATTTTGCTCTAACACTAGCACATTTTCATTTAGCGACTGTAAATGTTCTTCTGACTCTTCAAAAAATATATTTAATAGATCTGTTTGCATTTTTATCCCCTACCTGTCTAACAAACATTTCATTTATGTATAACAATTTAGTGTTTTATAATGAGAAAAAAGGGGGCCACACGTCGATCCGCTATCACTGTTTTGATTCCTTGTGGCACCCCTTCTATATTAACTATTTGCTACTTTTGTTAAAGCTTCAATTACACGATCCGCTTGGAATGGCTTTACAATAAAGTCTTTTGCCCCGCCCTTAATTGCATCTAATACCATACCTTGTTGTCCCATTGCAGAACAAATAACAACCTTTGCACTTGAATCAATTTTAATAATTTCTTTTAATGCTTCAAGCCCATCCATTTCTGGCATAGTAATATCTAATGTTACAATATCAGGTTGAAGTTCTTTATACTTTTGAATTGCTTCTACCCCATTCTCTGCTTCGCCAATAACTTCAAATTCAGCATTACTTTTTAATAAGTTTTTAATCATCGTTCGCATAAACATCGCATCGTCTACTACTAAAATTTTATGTGCCATTCTTTTTAATTCTCTCCTTCTATGTATAAATATATCTTAATATTTCACCTTATCATTCTCACTCATTATACAAAATAAAATGATAAAATTTAATATTTTTTTAAAAGAATTTTCGTATTTTTATTATTTTATTATTAAAATAATAATATACTACTCTTTTATATAAATAACAACGCGACGGTTTTTTTCCCAGTTTTGCGGTGAATCATTTGGTACAATTGGCTTTGTGTCTGCATATCCTACCGCAGCTAGCCTTTTATCATCCACATTATACACTTCAATTAAATGGTGAATCATATTTGCCGCTCGTGCTGAAGATAACTCCCAATTTGAAGGGAATTTCTCGTTATGAATAGGTCTACTATCTGTATGTCCCTCTACAACAATTGGGTTAGGTACGGATTGAAAAAATCCAACTAATTGACTTATTATCCCTTTCGCTTCGGGCTTAACGTTTGCATCGCCTGTATCAAATATTAAATTATCTACTATAACGACGCTTACCCCTGTATCCTCTCGATATACATTCACTTGACTAATACCGTTATTATCTACATACGCTTTTAACTTCTTATATAATTCATCCATTCTCTTTTTTGAGATCATCTTTTCATCATTTTTTTCATGTGAAATATCCGGTATTGTATTTTCCATTACTTTTGCATCTACTTGCCCCGTATCACTAAACTTTTCAAGCATCTTTGACAATTTTACTGCATCTTGCTTTGATGTAGCAACTAGTAATACAAAGAAAGTTAATAATAACATTGTTAAATCTGTAAAAGTCGTCATCCAACGAGGCGATCCCTTTTGCGGTCCTTTACTCATCATACCACTCCTTGAAATATTAGGCTGCTCCTTTTACCTTTTTTACCTTTGTTTCGTATACGTATGTATCCAGTTTCAACTTTAATTTAGAAGGGATTTGTCCACGATACAATTCTGAAATTGCTTCTATTACAAACTTCTTCTCTGTATATAAATCTTCAATACCACGATATACTTTTTCCGCAAGAGGGATTGCAATCATATTCGCAAGTACGGACCCATATAATGTCGTTAACATCGCAACTGCCATCCCTGTACCAATTTGCGATGTATCTTGTAAGTTTTGGAGCATAATGATAAGACCGATTAACGTACCAATCATTCCCCAAGCTGGAGCAAAATCACCAATTTTATCTAATAATGCTGCTCCTTTTCTTAACTCATACACTTCCGTTTCAATATCTTTCAGTAACACTTCTTTTAATTCATCTTCATCGTAACCGCTTAACATTAATCGAATTCCTTTTTGAATAAAAGGATTGTCTACTTGCTCTCCATCAACCTCTAAAGAAAGCAAGCCGTGCTTTTTAGACTTTTTCGAAAAATCGACAAACAAATCCGTTAACTGTTCTAAATCTTCTTCTCTTCTATGTAAAACAGTAAAAATGCTTTTCGTATATTTTTTTATTTCTCCAAATCGATATGCCACAACAATTGTCGCTGTTGTTCCCCCTATGACAATTAAAATAGATGAAACATCTAAAAAGTTTTTAAAAGCTTTTATTCCACCGCCGCCAAGCATAATTGCTGCTATCACTATAATGAAACCTACTATAATGCCCACTGGGCTAGAAATATCAAACTTCCTTTTTCTTCTTTGTGGTCTAGCTAATACTTGATTTTTCTCTCCCATATTTCTGCCCTTTCCTTTCCATTTTTATATAACATTTTTTTATTTTAATAATACGTTTTCACATATAACATGTATTATACGCTTATCATCTATTTATCGCAATATACTCATGAAATTGACACATTTCATTTCTATATTAGAATTATAGTATGGATAAATGAGGAGGATCACGATGGAACACAACATTTTACAAGTCATTGCATTAGCAGAAAAACTAAAATATGAAATGCGACATAGCTGGCTTTCTAACGGACGTCAAGAAAGTGTTGCCGAACATACATGGCGTATGTCTCTAATGGCTATTTTAGTTGAACCTTATTTGGATCAAAAAGTAAATATTGAGAAATTACTTAAGATGGTTATTATTCACGACCTAGTCGAAGCCGAAGCTGGTGATATCCCTGCTTTTGATACAATGAATAGTCACGAATTACAACTACAAAAACAAAAAAATGAACTAGAAGCTATTTTAAATATTAAACAAACATTAACAAGTTCTCTCGGTGAGGAATTATATGACTTATGGATGGAGTTTGAAGCGAAAGAAACGTACGAAGCAAAAGTTGCTAATGCACTCGATAAACTTGAGGTGAAAATCCAACATAACGAAGCTGATATTGATACGTGGTTACCAATTGAACATAAAATGACATTCCAAGTAGCAAAGCATACAAACTTTGATTCTTTCCTATCTAAATTACAAAAAATTATTGAACAAGATGGAGAAAAGAAGTTAATTGCTGCCGGTATTGATGTTGAGGCATGCAAGCAATAATGAAATAAGACACTCAACAAGAGTGTCTTATTTCATTATTGTTGATATAGCCTGCTTATAAATAAGCTGTTGTTTTCCATCCACTAATATTAAAACTGTAAATTTATCTACTCCAACAACTTCTCCTACTATTCTAACGCCACTCTTTAAGAAAATTGTAACTGTACCTTTTTCTTCTTTTATTTGTTTATACAATTCTTCCTGTAAATGTTCCAATTACTGTCCTCTCCTTCTCGTGAAACATCTTAATATAAAAAACTATAAATTTTTTATTTATGCACTTTGTCTTTTCCATTCATAAACTTATTAATTAGTATATCTAAATCTCGGCTAAATAACAAAACTTTATCATGATCCAATCCGTGTCTCGCAACAAGTTGAATTAACTCTTTCTTTTTGTTTTCTATTTTATTTTGTAATTGTCCCATCTCCATCTCTATACTAAAACTCCCTTTTCCCATAATATTACTTGTAAAATTATAGTACATATTCTCTCATAAAAAAATAAAAAAATGGTTTTTTTTACAATTTTTTATTTTTTTATGCCTAAATTACGAATCACGTAAAGGTTCATTTACAAATCACTAACATACAATCCTAATGAATCTACAGGCATTTGTCTAATTATAAATGAGACTGGCTCGTTTTCTATACAAAAAACATACTGTATATAGTAGTCCATGAACCATATAGATTAACTTACTAAAAAGGAGGAAAACATATGAGTTATGGTGGAAGTTGCGCTGGTTTCGGCGGTGGATTTGCTTTGCTTATCGTACTATTCATCCTTCTAATCATCATCGGATGTAGCTGTTGGGGTGGCGGCGGATACGGATATTAATATATCCTATCCTTGACAAATGAACTAAAAACTATAGAAAAACAGCTCATATTTGAGCTGTTTTTTTCATACTTTCGTATGAATTTATATCCCTCTTATTTGCGATTTCAACTAACAAAATATCGTTTAATATGGAATAAGAAACATTTTTCACTGATATAAAAGATCGTTATACATACATATTACAAACAAAAATTATTTTAACATTAATTCTTGTCGGCATTTCATGGGGCATTATTGGAGGCGCTTATCAGCTACTCCTAACGATCTATGCCGAGAGAATTTTCCACACTAACATTGGAATTTTATATACAGTTCAAGGCATTGGGCTTATGATTGGAAGCCTTCTCGTTAATCTTTATATGTCTCATAATAAAGAAAAAATGAAAAAAGTATTCGGTTGAGCCTAATTATTACAAGGAATTTTCTTTCTCGGATTCATTCTATCCGATCAACTTATTATCGGTATCGTTACTTTATTCTGTATGCGCATAGCAGGAGGAATCCTCGTTCCACTTGATACGACATTACTTCAAACTTACACACACGAAAATATGATGGGTAAAGTTTTTTCATTCCATTATTCCGTTTACGGATCTCTTATTCAGTTATCTATGTTTTTTACAGGAGGGCTGTTAGAAATTCTTTCTCCTCAAATAATTGGCAGTTTATTAGCTACATGCTGTATTTTTGTAAATTTTATATGGCTTTTCTTGTTTATCGCGGGGATCTCAGTGAATAATCTAATGATAATCAATAGATTTTAATCCCATTCATTATTTGTTTCCCAATAATAAAATTGCTTAAAAATGTCAGTCTAATTTTTTAGTTAATGATCCTTATATGGCAACACTATTTGAGAAAAAACTAGATATTTATGTTAAAATATAAATAAGTTTGTGAAAGTTTGCACTTAAATAAGAGACTTCAACTAGTTAAACTTGATTAAAGAGGAGGGCTGTTTTGGGTATCACATTCATTTTCATATGTATTATATTAGTGGCTTCTATTCTGCAAGCAAGTACAGGTTTTGGCTTTTCCATAATGGCAACCCCTTTCTTACTTATGTTATTTCTACCACAAGAAGCTATACAAATAAACATTATTTTATCTTTAATTATCTCCATTTCACTCATTTGGAAAATAAGAATGGACGTTGATTTTGTTCTACTGAAAAGGTTTATTTTGGGAAGTATAGTTGGTGTACCTTTTGGTATTTTAATCTTCATTTCCGTTAACATAAACACTTTTAAATTAGCAGTTAGCATCCTACTCTTACTATTAACATTGTTGCTAATATGCAACGTTAAGGTTAGATCAACACAATCTAGAGATTTCATAGTTGGCGGATTATCTGGTCTTTTAACGACAAGTATCGGTATGCCAGGTCCACCCCTGTTACTTTATTTTACAGGAACTAATACTGAAAAAGAGAAGTTAAGAGCAACTACATTAGCTTTTTATCTGTTTATATATTTCATTAGTCTAGTAACTCAAATACTCTTTACTGGCACAAACAAAACCATTTGGGAATCAAGTTTTTATGCCATTCCAATTGTATTTTTAGGTTTGTTTATAGGTCAAATTATGTTCAAATGGCTTAATCAACGGATTTTTAAAATATTTACGTATATCCTTTTAAGCTGTACGGGTATGTATCTTCTTATTGAAAGTTTGCATTTATTATAGAAGTTGCTTTAGGTTATGCATTAAGAATTAGGTTTCGAATGAAATATCATGATATATTTTTAAACGTGATAACGATAAAAAGCGGCTATTATGCCGCTTTTTATCATTATCAAATTGGTCGATATTAAACCAAATGACAGTAAATACATCGTTATAACAATCATCCACATATTATTTTTCAATAGGGGTACTTAATGATTTATGAATAATGTACAAAATTAATTTTCCATATTGATCAATCACTTCTTTCAAAGCATCTTGATCATGTTTTTTCATAGCTATAATTAAATCCTCTTCAGAATTGAAAATCATAAGCATCTTCCTTCCTCAGCTCCCCTTTAGCAGCTGCTTTTACTTACTATTGGCATTTCATTCTCTTTTTCTATCACTTTTGTAAAAAATTATTAATTTTTATTTCTATGTATATGATAACAAACAAAATACCTAAGTTCAGAAAGAATAAAGAACTTAGGTATTTCTCCTTCCAAAAAAGGCAAACCCACATCACAGGTTTGCCTCTTTACTCACTTCTTATTTAATCCTTTTTCACTTAAAAACTCTTTCATATGCATTCTTTTTTCTTTAGACATAAACGAACTCATTGATTCTGTCCATGTTACGTTTTTCTTGTTTGATGGTCTTTCTTTATAATACGCGTTCATCGTTTCATCATATTCGTTTAGTAATTCATCATATTTTTGTTCATCATATCCATTTTCATGAAGAACTGCTGCTACTGGTAAACGTGGTTTAACTCCATGTTCTTCATCTGGTACACCGACTGTCATTCCAAATACAGGATATACTTTATCCGGTAAATGAAGCAATTCGCTCACTTCTCTCGGATTATTACGAATACCACCAATATAACAAATACCGTATCCTAATGATTCTGCTGCTAGTGCTAAGTTTTGCGCAAAAAGGGAAGCATCTACCGTCGCAACGATAAAGTCTTCTACTCCCTCATGCTTTATCTCTGTACTATGTTTTTCACATGCAATTTCAAGTCGTTTTAAATCTGCACAACAAACAAAAAATGCTGCACAGTCCTTCACATGGCGATTTCCGGATAGCTCTGCTAGTTTAGCCTTTAATTCCTGATCTGTTACATATATAACAGAATACGCCTGTACAAAATGTGATGAAGCTGCATGTTGCGCAGCATGCACCATCTTTTCTACTACATCTTTCGGAATTGATTCTTCTTTATATTTACGAACTGAAACATGTTGCTCCATCTTATGTATCATCTCATTCATGAAAGTCACTCCTTTTTTCTCTTCATAATGAAAAATTAACATATCTTTTTCAATTTTCACAACTTATAAGCACAAAAAGAGCAATTCTTTTTGAATTGCTCCTTTATTAAAACGTTTATCAATACGGTAAATGAAATTATACTTATCTTATTACGCCGTTTTCAAAACTTTAATACCTTTTACGATATTCCAAATGAAGTAGTAAATTCCTACAAGAATGAACACTGCATATGTGATAGCCATTCCAATTCCAGCACCGTCAGATTGATTAAAACCTAAACCGTACATGCCTGATACTGCTAGTCCTCCAAATAAGATTGCGTATGGGAAAACATGTGACCAAAATGCTTTTTTCGCGTGATACTTCACTTCATCTTCTGCAATAAAGTACACGATAATTGGTAGTAAAAATGGTGCAAAAAAGATACTAAAGTAACATAACGAAGATAAAATATTATTTCCTTTCATCCGATTCACCTCTAAATAGTTTTTGTTACCTTCATTATGTCAGGAAATCATTCTAGAAACTATCGCTTTACCTTTCACGAACGTGACATATTTGTAAGATTTTCCTCAAACTAAATCCCGCCTGAAGTTTCAGACGGGATCACTTTCACTATATTCGATTCATAAACCAATACTGTGTAATTGCTAAATATTCTCGTACATTCGATGGAATGATGATTGGTTTCGGTGTTTTTGCCGGAAGACCTTCTAATTGTAAACCTTGTTTGGCCGCTATTTTTTTCGCTCTAAACATGTGAAAATCGTTTGTTACGATCATACCTTTTTTCATATCGACTGGAATTAACGGTTTTGAGAATGTAATATTCTCATCTGTACTCGTAGATTTGTCCTCCATTATAATGCGGTCTTCTGCGATATTTTGTTTTATTAGTCCTTGTTTCATTGCTAATGCTTCTGAAATGTCTTCGCCTTTTCCTTGTCCTCCAGATACGATAGCGATTGTTTTCTCATGTGATTTTAAATATTCAGCTGCTTTATCAATACGATATTGCAATGAATAAGATGGTTTCGCCCCATTTACTTTCGATCCTAGTACAATTATGTAATCAGCATCGTATGTTGCATTCATATGCCCATGCTTATAAATGTGATATTGTAAAAACCCCGCATACACGGAGCAAATCATTATAACAACTAAAATGCCCTTCATTATTTTCTTCTTTCTCATATTCATATACTCCTATTTTCTTTTACTTCCTTCATGATAATATCCATTTATTTGTTTGTATACAGACAAATTCCAATAAACCCTAATTTATCCTCTGAAAGGTAATATTTATATTACTTTCGGGAATAGTAAGTACAACTTTACACGAAGGAGTGTCTCTATTGCTTCTCTTTTTATGTAACGTGTCGTTCTTTTTCATCTTATTTTTGCTATCGCTTAAGTTACTCGGTAAATCCGCGTTAGCGCAACTAACTCCTCATGATTTTGGGGCTATAATTTTTTTATCTTATTTAGCTTTCCAGGCCATACCCGTCTCTGGTGCTTTACAAGCATTTCTCGGTATGGTTGTTATCACATGTTTACATTTACTCCTTACAAAATTAAGCCTATTCAACAAACTAAATCGCTTTATTCTCGGACACCCTATCATTTTAATTAAACATGGTGATATTATTTTTGAGAACTTACAAAAAAGTAGATACCCCATTGCAGAACTGCTTTCTAATCTTCGCGTTGCAGGATATCCAAGTGTTCATGAAATTGAATACGCTATTTTAGAAGCGAACGGCGCTATTAGTATTTTACCAAAAAGAGAACTTGTACCATTAACTCCAAAAGATTTAAACATAGATGTTAAGTATGCTGGATTACCAATTGCACTTATCGTCGATTCACAAATTCAATATGATAACTTAAAGTTAATACATAAAGATGAAAAATGGTTATATAAAGAATTAAAAGAAAAAGGAATTACAAATATTAAAAACGTTGCCTTTGCTTCTGTTCAAGAAACGGATGGATCTTTTGCGATTAGTTTAAAGGAATAAAAAAATCCCCTTAATTGCTTAAGGGGATTTCTTCATCATATCGCTTCTTTCTCTCCTGCCATATTTAATGGCACAGGATGCTTCATACGATTCATCGTAAATACGATAACCGCTGTCATTACTTCTGCAACTGGCATAACGAGCCAAATTCCATTTATACCAAATAATTTCGGCATAATCCATAACAATGGAATAATAAATAGTAATCCTCGGCTCATTATAATAAGTACTGATTTCTTCGTTTGTCGCACTGATTGGAAGTACTCTCCATACACAATGTTATAACCTAAAAATACGTATTGGATAAAGAATAAACTAATACCTGTTAAGGTTAACTCCAATAATTCTGGAGATTGAACATCAAATAAACCAATGATATATTTCCCGAAGAATAATCCGACAATTATCGCAACGCCTCCAAGGACAACTGCAATTTTCACAGCAAACTTCAATCCTTCACGCAATCTTTCTGATAAGTTTGCACCATAATGGAAACTAGCAATTGGTTGCAATGCAGCACCTACACCGAAGAATAATAGTAATGTCATTGCATGAATACTATTCACCATCGCATAGGAAGCTACTCCTACTTCTCCTGCATATTGGACGAATGCGATATTAAAACCAATCGTTACGATTGCAACCGTACTTTCTGCTGTAAAACTTGGGAAACCAATCACCATAATTTGTTTGACAGTATCCCATTCAAAATGGAATTTCGTCCACTTTAAGATACTACTTTTTCTAAAGAAATGAGTTAATAATACAAGGAAACCAATCGCTGCCGAAAGAATAGTCGCTGAAGCAGCACCTGTTACGCCCCATCCAAAAATAAAAATAAAGATGTAGTCAAACACGATATTTAATACAGCCGTTACAACAAGACCTGCCATCGCTAAATTAGGATTTCCATCATTTCGAATAAATGTACTTAAAATATTTTCTAAAACGTATATCATTCCAAATGTTAATAATACGTGTAAATAGTCTAACGCATATGGTAGAATCACTTCGTTTGCACCAAATAAGTATGCTAAATCTTCTATTCTCCATAAGCAAATCGCTGCTAAAATCCCTACGATAACAACTGCTACCGTCATTGATTGAGTAAAAATAGACCTTGCTCTTTCTCGTTTATTTTCACCTAATGCAATGGAGTATAACGTTGCCCCGCCCATTCCAATCCATAATGAAATAGAGAAGAAAATCGAAAAGGCTGGAATAGCCACGTTCACTCCTGCTAAACCGTTCGCCCCAACTCCTCTACTAATCATAACCGCGTCAATTACAATATTCACTGACATTAATACCATTCCAAGAACTGCTGGTATTAAATAAGAAATAAATAAACTTTTAATTGGTTTTTCTCTTAATTTTTCTGTTGCTTCCATACTCTAATATGCTCCTTTTTTTCAACTCTCTTTTCTTAGTTTAAACCTTCAAGTAACTTTAAGGTCAATAGAGAATTAAAAAATAGGTAACTGACTTATATGAATGTAAATTTGTAATCAATTCAAAGGTTTTCATCTTATTTTTTTACTACAGGAATTTGAATTTCTGTTACTTGCTCCTCAGGATCTTCTGTTACAGACCAATCAATCAATCCAATCTCAATCGAATCTCCATGTACTTCGTAACCTTCTTTATCAATGTATGTAAGTAACTCCTTGTACGTTGCATCTGTTTCTTCATATGGTCCATGATGATAAGAACAAGCATATAAACCTTCTTTAATTTCATCTGAAGTATGCACTTCATACGGCATATAATCCAAAAGAATAAATACACTGCTATATGCTTGAAACTCATTTTGCATTAAACCTTTTTTCGCAACAGTTACACCAATATCTCCAGAAAATAAACTATCATCCATTTGCCTCATATTTTTTTGAAGCGAATGGATGTAGTACTCAAACATATCATCCGTCGTATTTGGAGCAACCGCAATAGCTGTAATTTTTCGCGGCGGGATCTCTTTTATTACCATTTGTTCAGCTTTTGCTTTTGTTGCTTCCTTAATTAAATGAATTCTATGCTCCATTTTCGCCAAAGCATACTCAATTTCTCTTTGTTTCTTCAGCATCATCTCTTTTTGTTTTTCCAGTAAATTGAGTGCGTATGCTGGATTTCTTTCATCAATATATTTTTTAATTTCCTTTAATGGAATGTTTAATTGGCGTAAAAACTTAATCGTATCTAATAGTGAAAATTGATCGATTGTATAATAACGATAATTCGTTTGAGGATCAACAATGGACGGATGAAAAATTCCTTTTTCATCATAATACCTTAATGTAGATTCTGCGATATTATGCATTTTTGCCATTTCTCCAATTGTAAAACGTTTATTTAATAACATCTTTTATTTCCTTCCATTTCTATTTATTTCATTATATGTTCATTTTGTCTTCAAAACAAAAAAGAATTCCCATACGAGAATTCTTTTTTTACTATTAAACCTCTATTATTATAGGAAGAATCATCGGCTTTCGTTTTGTATTTGTATATATATACTTCCCTAACGCTTCTCTTACCTCCCTTTTCAAAATACCCCAGCTATTCACATTCTCTTTCTTTAAATTATTAATTGTAATAACAGCTAATTTATTTAATTCTCTTAAAAATTCTTCTGAATCACGAACATAGACAAATCCACGAGAAATAATATCAGGACCTGAAATTATTTCTCCATCCACTTTATTAAAAGTAATAACTATAACGAGCATTCCATCTTCTGAAAGTTGTTTACGATCACGTAATAATGCATTTCCAACATCTCCAATTCCTAATCCATCTACATATATATTTCCTGCCTGTATTCTTCTAGATTGAATTGCCACTTCATTACTTATATCTACAACATCTCCATTACGTACGATAAAGATATTTTCCTTTTCAATACCAATTGATTCTGCTAACAAACTATGGTGATGTAGCATTCTAAACTCTCCATGAATTGGAATAAAATATTTTGGCTTCATTAATGTAAGCATTAACTTCAACTCTTCTTGATATGCATGACCGGATACATGCACTCCAGTAGAACTACCTGATCCGTAAATCACCTTTGCTCCTAATGCAAATAAATTATCGATAATTCGAGAAACGTTACGTTCATTTCCTGGGATAGGGGTCGCGGCTATAATAACCGTATCTTCTGGTAAAATATCCACTTGTCTATAGTTTCCACTCGCTAAACGCGCTAAAGCTGCCATCGGTTCTCCTTGACTTCCTGTACAAAGTATCGCTACCTGCTTTGGATCTAAACGATTTACCTCACTCGCTTCAATTAACATGCCGTCTGGAATATGTAAATATCCTTTCTCTAGAGCAACTTCTACTACATTTACCATACTTCTCCCGAGCAAAGCCAATTTTCGATTTGTTTTTATACATGCTTCAACTATTTGCTGAACACGATTCACATTAGAAGCAAACGTAGAAATAATTACTTTTCTATTTGCTTTCATAAATATTTCCTCTATCCGTTCTCCTACTGACCTTTCTGATGGAGTAAAACCTGGGCGTTCTGCATTTGTGCTTTCAGATAATAAAGCTAGTACACCTTCACTTCCTATTTTAGCCATTTTATGAATATCAGGATGTTGATTATTTACTGGTGTTAAATCAAATTTAAAATCACCTGTATGTACTACAGTACCTTCTGGTGTATGAAAAACAATACCGAGACAATCCGGAATACTGTGGTTCGTTTTAAAAAAGGTTGCCTTAATAGAACCACAATCAATTTCTGATTCTGAATGAATAACGATTAATTCCGTATCATTTTGAAGATTGTGTTCCTTTAATTTAATTTCAATTAAACCTAACGTTAACTTTGTTGCATAGATTGGTACATTTAGTTGTTTTAAAAAATATGGTATTCCGCCAATATGGTCCTCATGCCCGTGCGTTACTACTAAACCGCGAATTTTTTCTTTATTTTCTTGCAAATATGTGACGTCTGGAATTATTAAATCAATCCCTAATAAACTTTCATCTGGAAATTTAGACCCACAATCAATGACGACAATATCATTTTCATATTGAATAGCATACATATTTTTTCCTATTTCATTTACTCCACCTAAAGCAACAATAGACAAGTTATTTTTTAATGAATTCAAATGATAAAACCTCCCTTTCACAGTTATAGTTTGTGAAATAGTATGTAGAATTTATTATTTGTAATGGAAAAGGACTTCATACTATTTTATACATATAAAATTCACACACTACTCTTACACCTATATCCCAATAAGACAGCTTCTTCCTCAAAAAGCTCCCATTTTTTCATTGATTTTTTATAAAATCTATTATATATTAATTACAGGTTCAAATTACGAGTTCAAAAGAACTTGTAATCAGACCCTTTTGTTTAATGGGTTTTACATATTTTCATTAGGCAAATTCCGAGAAATCGTATGATAAAATTAAAAATGACGAGGAGAGGATCAGATGGAATTCGAATTTTTCTTTCAAATTGCACTTATTTTATTAAGTACAAAGCTTGCTGGTGATCTTAGCGTTAGATTAGGTCAACCTTCTGTACTAGGTAAATTAATTGTCGGTATCGTTATCGGTCCAGCTGTATTAGGTTGGATTGAAAATTCAGAGCTTCTAACTCAATTAAGTAATGTCGGGGTTATTCTCTTAATGTTTATGGCTGGACTTGAAACAGACTTAGAAGAATTAAACGCCAATCGTAATTCTTCTTTAGCAGTTGCACTCGGAGGTATCATTCTTCCATTCGTAGGTGGTTACGTTTCCGGCCTTGTTATGGGAATGGAACAAGGAAACGCTGTATTCTTAGGATTACTTCTATGTGCGACAAGTGTTAGTATTTCCGTTCAAACACTTCGCGATTTAGGAAAGATGAAAACACGTGAAAGTACAACTATGCTAGGCGCAGCTGTATTTGATGACATTCTTGTCGTTATTTTATTAGCATTCGCAATGAGCTTCTTAGGTACTGATGATGTTAACTTAACAATGGTTATCTTGAAGAAAGTAGTATTCTTCGCTTCTATTATTTTAATCGGATGGAAAGGTGTTCCTGCGATTATGCGCTGGTTATCACCACTACGCGTATCTGAGTCTATCGTGAGCGCGGCTCTTATCATCTGTTTCTCATTCGCATATTTTGGCGAATTATTAGGAATTGCTGGTATTATCGGTGCTTTCGCTGCTGGTATTGCAATTTCTCAAACAAACTACAAACATGAAGTAGAAAAGAAAGTAGAACCAATTGCTTACGCTATGTTCGTTCCAGTATTCTTCGTTAGTATCGGTATGAATATTACATTTGACGGTATTGGCAATCAAATTTGGTTCATCCTAGCATTAACAGTAATCGCTGTATTAACAAAACTAATTGGTTGTGGTGTTGGTGCACGCATGACTGGATTTGACGCTAAGTCTTCTGCAATTATCGGTGCTGGAATGGTTTCTCGTGGTGAAGTTGCACTTATCATTGCAGGAACAGGACTTTCTTCAGGTCTATTGGCACAAGATTACTTTACAGCAATCGTTATTGTCGTTATTTTAACTACAATGATTACACCACCAATGTTAAAATATACTTTTGGTGCAAAAGATAAAGCAATGAAAGCAAGTAAATAAGTTTACTATAATAAAAGGAGATTGCTATTTTATAAGATAGCAATCTCCTTTTTGTTTTATCTTTAAACAATCTCGTTCTTTTTTAACCATTTTTCAAAAATAGTTCGTGCTTCTTCATCATTGATATCATTACTAAATGAATACACCTTAATACCATAATCATCTATATATTCACCCAGTTTCATTTCCTCCACTTTCTTATAAAAATCGTCTGCCTCATAGTGCGGAAGATAAGCATCCCAAACTGGTTCATTTATTCTTTTGTACGCCGTCACTTCTAAATCATATCCGTCTTCATAATATCCGATGTGATAATGTTTGTTCGGATCATATTTATCCATTAAAAGTCCCCTCCTACTAAACAAAAGCGAGCCTTATATTACAGCTCGCTCCTCTCTCTATTTATTAAATACGTTCCATCGCCGTCTTCAACGTTCCAACAACAAAGGCAATTTCTTCACTTGAAATAATAAGCGGCGGTGCTAATGTTAAGACGTTATTATACCCTGCTGTTGTCATACCATTGCGTCCTATAATTAAGCCCTTTTCTTTACAAGCATTTACAACACTTGCAATTTTGTCGTTATCAATTGGCTCTTTCGTCTCTTTATCATTTACTAATTCAATTCCGACTAATAGACCTTTTCCTCTAATATTCCCAACAAGCGGATGTTCCCCAATTTCATCTTTTAGTTGCTCTAATAAAAGGGAACCCATTTGCGCAGATCGCTCGATTAAATTTTCATTTTCCATAATCTCTAAGTTTTTAAGTGCTAATGCACAAGCTGCTGGATTTCCACCAAATGTATTAATATGTCGGAAGAATTCATACTCTCCCTTCCCTTTAAATGCTTCATATATTTCTTTTTTCACAGCTGTTGCAGATAATGGTAAATATGCGCTCGTAATGCCTTTTGCCATCGTAATAATATCTGGCTTCACATCATAATTCATAAATCCAAATGCTTTTCCTGTACGACCGAAGCCGCAAATCACTTCATCACTAATAAGCAAGGCACCGTGTTTTTGACACGTCTCATGAACAGCTTTCATATAGTCTTGTGGTGGCATTAAAATGCCCCCACCTGTAATAATTGGTTCCATAATAAAAGCGGCAATTGTTTCACTTAATTCCCACGTCATAACACGATCGACTTCTTTCACACATTCTACATCATAAATATGCTGCCCTTCAATCCCAGGCATACGGTAACAATCCGGTGGTGTTACGTGTAAAAAGCCTGAAGCAAACGGCTCATATTGATATCTACGCTGCGCTTGTCCCGTCGCTGCCATTGTCGCCATTGTATTCCCGTGATACCCACGATAACGTGACATAAATTTATAACGATGTGGTTCACCTTTTTGCGCATAGTATTGCCTTGCTATTTTAAAAGCTGTTTCGTTCGCTTCTGAACCACTATTTGAGAAGAAAATAACATACTCTCCCCCAAGCCACTCATTTAACTTTTCAGCAAGCTTTATAGCTGGTTCATGAGATTGTGACATCGGAAAGTATGATAATGTTTGTAATTGCTTATAAGCCGCTTCTGCGAGCTCCTTTCTTCCATATCCACTATTCACACACCAAAGACCACTCATACCATCTAAATATCTTTTTCCTTGTATATCTTCAACCCAGCACCCTTCAGCTTTTGCCCCTACCATTGTACTATTTGGACTAAAGGGACGCATTCCGTGCCAAACATATTGCTCATCTTTTGCTAATAATTCATCAGTTTGCTTCGTTTTCATCATTACTTCCACCTTCCATAACAACTTATTTTTCACAAAAGCTGCGCTGGTGCCATGATGACTTAAATTTCTCCCTGCTATTTTCATTCCACAAAATTAAGACAAATCCTACTTACAAATCAGTAATATTTACAAGAAAATGACAAAAGAAAAAAGAGCTTTTCTTATCTATCGAAAAGCTCCTCTTTTATTTAATGTGAAGACGCATCACTAATACCGTGACCAGTATTAGATTTCACAAGAATTTCATCAAATTTCGCTGCATCTTCTTTCTTACTAGATAAAACAGTTCCTAAATATGCTGCAAGAAATCCGAGCGGAATTGAAATAATTCCTGGTGTCGTATATGGGAATATCGCTTCCCCAACAAAAATAGCTTTTCCAGCTACAGGGTTCCAAACATTCGGACTCAACGCTACGAGAACAATTGCTGATACGAGCCCTACAATCATACCGGAAATAGCACCCGTTGTATTAAAACGCTTCCAATATATTGTAAATAAAATCACTGGTAGATTTGCACTCGCTGCAACTGCAAATGCTAATGATACTAAAAATGCTACGTTTAATGTTTGGGCAAATAATGCAAGTATGATAGATAGTATCGCTACTCCAATAGATGCATACCGAGCCATAGATACTTGCTCTTTTTCCGTTGATTTCCCTTTGCGAATGATCTCATTATAAAAATCATGAGCGAATGCTGATGCTGCCGTTAATACGAGACCTGCCACTACAGCCAAAATTGTTGCAAAAGCAATTGCTGATACGAAAGCAAATAAGAAATCTCCACCTAACGCTTTTGCTAATAAAGGTGCCGCCATATTACCAGCTGGGTTCGCTTTAATAATCGCTTCATTTCCTACAAAAGCCGCCGCACCAAATCCTAAGAAAATCGTCATAATATAAAATGCACCAATTAACCACGTCGCATATACGACAGATTGACGTGCAGTTTTTGCATCACGTACTGTAAAAAAGCGGACAAGTATATGTGGTAATCCAGCTGTACCAAGTACTAGTCCTAAATTTAAAGAAAGTGTATCAAGACCATCCTTATACTTTACACCTGGATTTAAAAATGAATCTTTTAATGGTGTAGCTGTTTTCATTTGAGCGAACATTTCAGTCACGCTGAAGTTGAATTTTGCGAAAACGATAACAGAAATAATAAACGTACCAGCCATAAGTAATACAGCCTTTACAATTTGTACCCAGCTCGTTGCTGTCATACCACCAAAAATAACATACACCGTCATAAGTGTTCCAACGATTAATACAGATGTCGTATATTCAATTCCTAATAATAATTTAATAAGTGCACCCGCGCCAACTAATTGTGCAATCATATAAAAGATAGAAATCGTCATCGTATTAAGAGCTGCGACTCCGCGAACTTTTTTCGCATCAAAGCGTGCTGCAATCATATCCGCCAAAGTGTACTTTCCTAAATTTCTAAGCGGTTCTGCAACAAGATATAGTACAACTAAATAAGCAACTAAAAAACCGATACTATAAAAGAATCCATCAAACCCAGTTAATGCGATTGCTCCGGCTATACCAAGAAATGAAGCAGCAGACATATAATCTCCAGCAATGGCCAGACCATTTTGCCAACCAGTTAATCCCCCTCCAGCCGTATAAAATTCACTCGCATTTTTCGTTTTTTTCGATGCAAAATAGGTTATGACAAGCGTACCAAGAACAATAATTAAAAATAGTGCAAACGCAGTAGTATTCAAGTTCAGCCCCTCCCTTTTTGCATATCTTGCAGAATTTTTCGGGAGATTTCATCAAATGATTCTGCTTTTTTGCTATAAATCATACATAGTGCCCATGTCATGATAAATTGGGAAAAAGCAAATACCCACGCCCATGTAACGTCACCAAATGCAGGTGTATTGAGCACCTTTGAATACGATGTTAAAATAGGTAATGCGATAAAAAAACTAAAAAAGAAAATACTCATTGGAATGATAAACTTCTTTTTCGTATTTAATAACAATTGAAATTCTTCCGACTGAACGACCTCTGTATAATTCACCTCATTTTGCAACTTACGTGCTGACGTATCATCTCGTTTCATTAACCGATCCCCTCTCTTACTTGAAATGCACTTCCCCCTTGCATACCTAAAGACTAAATTTTATAAATATTCAGAAACTTATACTTATTGTAGACAATCCGTGCATTCATGCAAAGATTTTTTGATAGACATTTTTCGGCAATTTCCCCTAAATTTTTAATATACTTTTTCAACATAAAGTGACACCTTACTTATTTTTTCCTCATTAAGACAAAAGCAGTGCTTAACGCACTACTTTTGTCTTTTTTTCCTTTTCTAAATTACGAGCTGTTTCGCTTAACTCAACCTCTTTTCCGTCTTTAAGTGTTCCAAATATAAAATCGAATACTGGATTTGAAACACCGAACCAAAACTTTTCGTTTTTATAATGGTGTAATATATGTTGTTTTTTTAGCCATCTTCCAAACTTAGTGACGGGACGAATCGGTCTATGGGCAATATAATGTTTCCATTCGTAAACGAGCAGCATAATAATCATTCCGATTCCAAATGAAAGTGTAATAGTAAGACTTTTTGTAATACCATATGCTATAAGTAAATATATAGTAAAACTAGGTATACTAAACCATACAGGTAAAAACAAAAGTTTTAAATCATCTGGATATACGTGGTGATCATAATGCAATCTTCTTAACATTTTTAATAGAAATGTGTTTTTAGGTGGCTTTATATGGAATAAAAAACGATGTGTCATATATTCATTAAGTGTATAGAAAACAATCCCAAACATACATGCTAACATGCCAAACCACGTAAAAAATTGCATTTTTAAAATAATAATGAAAATAAATAGAATGCTATACATAATAACAATATCATGTTGTAAAAAGAACTCTTTCCCCACTTTCTTCATCTTGTTTCCCCCTTTTCCAAAAAAACAGCCGCAACATATCGTTACGACTATTTCTTTTCTATTCTTGTTCTATTCACTTTACAAATTTGCCTGCTGTTCTATTGCCGAGAAAAAATTGTTTGGCCCAAATATATTTTGCTTCGGAATAATATGTTCCACTGCAAACACTGTTACTTCTCCTCTTTGCACTTCTCCAATAATGAGACCAAATATTTGATGATTTACTGCAAACGTCGGTTGCTTTGTTTGTAGCAATCTTGCAGCATTATGAAATACTGCTTCATATAGTGGATTTCTATCAGTAATTTCTTTTCGGATTTTTGGCGCTAACGTAATTATAATTTCTTTTCCGTCAATAGTGGTTCGATACATAAAAATCTCCCCTTCAATCTTATGTGAACAACTGTAAAGCTTTGTATGCAAAATGTATAGAGTAACCTACTAAAATAATACCTGCTCCGGCTGTTATGTAGCCAAGCGCTTTTGGTTTTAATAAAGTTCTTCCAAAATGTACAGAAAAAGCAATATTTAAATTCCATAAAATAATACCTGCAATAATGCAAAGACTGTACAAAAAAGCTTCTTGTTTCGTTACCTTCGTAAGTAATGAGCTAAGTGTACTTCCGTATATACCAAACCAAAAAACAAGATTTAATGGATTGGATATCGCAATTAAAAATCCTGCCATAAACGATTGCTTAAGACCACCTACCTCTTCTTTTTTATATTCCATGTTTGAGTGGGAAATTCCTTGTTTTACACTTTGAAATCCTAAATAAAATAACAAGAAAAAACCCGTGCAATACATGAAGGCTTGTACATATGTATACATAAACACAGAAGATAAACCGAAATAAATGAGAAGCATAAATAAAACATCTGCAGTCATTCCACCAATTCCAACAACCCAAGCATGCCAAAACCCACGTTCAATTCCTCGTTTTAACATTTCAATATTAATCGGCCCTACTGGTGCAGCTAATGAAATACCTAATACGATTTGCTGTATAATTGCTCCAAACATCGCTCTATCCTTTCTACTCTCTTTACTACTAGTTAATGATGTAATTTGAAAAAATGGACTAGCTTCCATAATAAAATACCCTTTTTTATCCAAAATATACAAAAGAGCCATATAGGTGATGGCTCTTACTTTTCTATCCTATGAAGAAAAGGACATTTCCCTTTTATTGGTTCTACATCGTCTCCTATGAAATATTGTTTCCATTCACGATGCTCTGGGTCACCATAATGACTAATGTTAGGATGTTTCGGCAATTGATCCCACTTTTCAACTCGCTCACGGACCATTTGTCTTGAATATGCTCCTTTAGGACGATCCCCCTCTAATCCATCAAAAATAGTGCGTGGTTGAAACCCAATAACGAGAGAATTCCCTAAATGTCTAGTTTTTCGTTGTTTATAAGCTGGCGCGTTTCCAAATGCGAATATTGGCTCACCACAAAATGAAAATTCCCATAAATAATGGTCTGGATCCTCAGGAATTTGCTTTGGCCATGCTTGATTATCGTTTTCATGTAAATACTGTAACACTTTCCAAAAGGAATCACGGTAATATTCGAGTGATCGTTCTTCACATTCCGGTTCTACAAAAAGGAAAAAGCCCCTTCTTACAATCGGCCTCTCTTTCATTAACTCTAAAAAAGATAACATTGTATGCGGCAAATGACTCCAATCATTATGAGAAAGAAATGAATAACGAAGTTCATTCTTTTTCAAAGCTGTTAAACCGAAATAACATGGAAAAGTTGGTTCTAACACGACACTTGAAAAAATCTCAAATTCTTTTGCAACCCAATCCGGTATGTCGGTTCTCGTTCTCATTCCTTCATTATCTAATAAGTACGACCTATTCATTCTTTCACCTCGTTATGTATAGCATTCAATTAAGAATATTACATACTCGGCCTGTCCTATACCTATTTAAAAATTTGATTGGAAAATTATTTAAAAATATAAAAAATAAAACCGCTTACTTGACTAAATTCTCCCAATTCGTGTATATTTAAATTAATCATTTAGCAGAATATTCAAGAATATAGCATTTTTAGTTTATATTATTTCTTTAAATGAATTTCACTAAATGAAAATAGTAAACGCTTTTAGGAGGAATTGTAACATGCAAGGAAAAGTAAAATGGTTTAACAACGAAAAAGGTTTTGGATTTATCGAAATGGAAGGCGCTGACGATGTATTCGTACATTTCTCTGCTATTCAAGGAGACGGCTACAAAGCTTTAGAAGAAGGTCAAGAAGTATCTTTCGACATTACTGAAGGTAACCGTGGACCTCAAGCTGCTAACGTAGTAAAACTTTAATCCAACATATAACAGGAGGTTACCTTACTTGGTAACCTTCTTTGTTATTCCTTTGTATATTTCCGTTTTACAGAGCAAAAACTATGTAAAATGCGCACTATACAAAGGAGGAATTATTAATGGGATCAGAAGTAAATGATTTTGAAGAAGTAAAATTCCGTGTAGAAACAGCACAAAAGATGGTAGGTTCTGCAACAATTTCAATGGATCCAGACACATTAGAGCATGCCACTACTGCAGTAGAAGCAGCTCGCTCACAGCTTGAAATTATGAAATCTGTTGCAGTAGATTTAGATGAACCATTTTTAATGAACGAGGAAAAGAAACTAAGCAAATGCGAGCAGCAATTAAACGAAGCAAAGCACTAAAAAACATCCAGAGAATTTTCTCTGGATGTTTTTTTATGACAACTGTTCTCCATACTTTTTCAATGTTTCTCCAACTGTACATTGTCTTATACAAAATGAATGTGCATAATATTTACTATTTGTCTTTCGATTATGTTCTCGCAAGAAACATCCTTCACAATATGTTTCTAATAAGTCATTTACCTCTGTAATGAGTTGCTTTTTATCCACCTTTGCACCTCTCTATTCGGTTATTTCTTTATGACTATCAATGACTGTCCCTTCTAATGCTTGCGTTGCTAATTGATGTGCTTCTTTATTTTGTTTTCTAGATATCGGATCACATACAAGTTTTAATTTCATTTGCTTCGCCTTTTGTTCAATTTGATCTAAATAATGGTTTAAATGCTCATCATAACAAGGCCATTCTCCCGCCAATTGCTGCAATACAACTTGAGAATCTCCGCGAAGTGTAACTGCTTCATATTTAATCCCTAATTCCTCGAGTATATTCATACCGTATAATAGTGATGCATATTCCGCTTCATTATTATCATCTATACCTTCTATATATGCATTGCGGCGAATGCGGTAGTTTGTATTTCCTTTTTTATAGTACACACATATACCAACGCCAGCTTCTTTCGTTTGCACATCATATCCCCCATCAAAATAAACGAGTATTTCTTGGGGCTCTTCCTCTACTTGTTTACTCAGTTTTTTCATTTCCTTTAATGACCATTCTGCATCCATTTCATCGTAAAATAAAAGTTCCTTAGCTCTTCCTGTTTTCTCAAAATCCTCTGCAAATTGAAGTATTTCTTCTATGTTCATATAATCTGTTGTTAATTCCGTCTGCAATCCTCGCTTCGTTTTATACAACCAATGAATTTTATATTTCATACTAGATTCCCCTTATATAAGACTTCTTATATGTAGCCAGCTAATGAAAGCCTTACTTTATTTTATTATATTTTATCTAGAGTCACAGCATTATATTCAATATGATTACATACAAAAAGAGCTATCCCTATAGGAATAGCTCTTTCATCTATTACATAAATCTTTCAAATTGTACTCGCTTATTAATCCAGTACATTACAGGCATACCAATGGCCATTACAACAAATTCACCGACTGCACATGTTAACCAAGACAACATAAATGGTAAACCCAATGCAAGATGAAGTTCAATTGCAATCATAAACATTGTAATCGTAAAGATAACCGTATTAAAAATCATACGAGCCCAAACACCTTTAATAAATCGCATAGAAATAATCGTTGCAACTAATGCAAGAATAGATTGCCCTACTCCAAATACTAAATCATAAGCGATCATAGGTGAGAAAAAGAGATTCGTTAAAAATACACCTAATACAATTCCGTAAATTGCTTTCTTGTTAAATACAACGAGATGATTAAACATCTCTGAAATACGAAATTGTACATTCGTAAAGCCAAATGGCTGAATAAGCATAGAAACAGCAATATATAATGCCGCTAAAATACCATTGCCGACTAAAGTTCTAATATTCATGACAAAATCTCCTTAGTTTTTTTACGTGGGATGGTTTCGAACCACGTTATTCTTTTTTTAGCAACAAGATTATATTTTACGTGGTAGCCCCTCTTTCGTCAATAGATTCCTATCATGAACTACCTTTTTTCTTTTAGACAACGTATAATGAAACATATGAAAGATTTAGGAGGTTTCACTTCATGATAGCAACAATCCAAAATGAAAAAGTGATCGTTTCCATTTCTGACAAAGGTGCAGAATTACAAAGCGTTCGCTTAAAAGAAGACAACACAGAATATTTATGGCAAGGTGATTCTACATATTGGGGACGTCGCGCACCAATTTTGTTCCCAATTGTCGGCCGATTAGTAGATAATACATACTACGTAGACGGTAAACCATATTCATTAACACAACACGGTTTCGCTCGTGATCTTACTTTCTCTGTGAAAGAACAAAGTGAAACAAAGATCACTTATATCGTTACTAATAATGAAGAAACGTTAAAAAAATACCCATACGAATTCGAATTACTCGTTTCTTATGAGCTAGAAGGACAAAGCGTTCATGTAACATATGAAGTAAACAATCCTACTTCTAAAGAGATGTTCTTCTCAATTGGGGCACATCCTGGATTCAACTTCCCTTTATTGGATGGTGAATCATTTACAGATTATCACTTATCGTTTAATGGTTCGGAACGCTTAGAAACAAGCGTATTAGAAGGACCTTACCTTTCAAACAAAAAGCAATTAATCGCTGAAAATACAACTGAATTGCCACTTACATATGATTTATTCAAAAATGATGCGCTTATTTTTGAAAATATGAATACGAATGAAATTTCGATTCGTTCTCATAAACATAATAAATTTGTAAAAGTAGAATTTGATGGCTTCCCATTTGTCGGCGTATGGACACCAGGGGATAACGCACCTTTCTTATGTATTGAACCTTGGTATGGAATCGCTGATGAAGTAAATCCAGCAAAAGATTTCAAGGACAAAAAGGGAATTCAATCTTTACAAGCGAATGAAACATTTACATGTCGTTACAGCATCACAATCGGATAACTACTCTATCCCCTACTTCAAAAAAATATTTAAGTAGGGGATAACCTTATAATTTGGAGGTTTCTCATTTTGATTGAAGTATATATTGATGGTGCATCAAAAGGAAATCCTGGTCCTTCTGGTGCAGGAGTGTTTATTAAAGGCGTTCAGCCACCTGTACAATTATCATTACCACTTGGAACAATGTCCAATCATGAAGCAGAATACCGCGCTTTACTTCTAGCATTAAAATATTGCATCGAGCATAATTATAGCACTGTCTCTTTTCGTACAGATTCCCAGCTTGTCGAACGGGCTGTTGAAAAGGAATACGCAAAAAATAAAATATTTGCACCTCTTTTAGATGAAGCACTACAGTACATAAAAAACTTCGATCTCTTTTTTATTAAGTGGATTCCAAGTAGTCAAAATAAAGTAGCTGATGAATTAGCTAGAAAAGCTATATTACAAAATTAACGGGGGTATGAGTGTGAAAAAAGATTGGATTGCTCCTCTTGCTTTATTATTTGTCTCTTTTATTTGGGGAGCTACGTTTGTTGTCGTTCAAAATGCTATGTCTTTCGTTGGTCCATTTACCTTTAATGGTATTCGCTTTTTATTCGCTGGAATTATTTTATTATTCGTTCAAATGATTTTCTCAAAAAACACTTCAAAACAAGATATAAAACAGAGTAGCCTCGCTGGATTAATCGTTGGGTTCTTTTTATGTGTTGGCTATGTATTACAAACATTTGGCTTACTTTATACAACTTCTTCAAAAGCAGGTTTCTTAACAGGGCTTAGTATCGTTATGGTACCAATTTTGTCTTTTATCTTTTTAAAACAAAAAGCTACCATTTTTATCGTACTTGGTATTGCTGTAGCAACAGCAGGTTTATACTTATTAACAGCTGCTGATTCTTTCCAATTAAATATAGGAGATGTACTTGTTCTCGGTTGTGCAATCGCTTTCGCTGCCCATATTCTTATTAACGGCTTCTTTTCTAAGAAAATATCACCTTTATTATTAAGCACATCTCAAGTATTAGCTGTTGGTATATTTTCTTCTATTTGCGCTTTTTTATTTGAAGATTGGGAAAAATTATTTTCAGTATCACTATGGACGAATCAATCTTTTTTATTCGCACTCTTTCTAACTGCCCTGTTTGCAACATCTATTGCTTTTTTCATTCAAACATCGGCCCAAAAGCACACTTCTCCAACGAGAGTAGCAATTATTTTCGCAATGGAACCCGTTTTTGCTGCATTAACAGGCGTTCTCGTTGCAAATGAACAACTTTCTATTTCTGCTATTATCGGATGTCTATGTATTTTCCTGGGCATGATTTTTGTTGAATGGCCTTCCAAAACAAAAAAAGAAGCGCAGGCTGCGTGAAGTTATGCTTGTAACTTCCGCATAAAAGCCTTAGCGCTTTTTTTATCTGTAATTTCTTCCTCTTTCAATCGTTCTAATAACGCAACGAAATAACTACCATCAAACTGCAATTGATGTTTAATTGTCGCTTCTATTGCTGCGTTCACAATCCCATCAGACGCACCAGTATATCCTTGTCCGAACATAATAAACCCTTGTGCTTCCTCTGATAATTTAAATCCTTTCGTATGTAAGAATGAAAGATAATCTTCTACTGTTTGCATGTTATTCCCACCTACTCAAAAATTCTCCATCTCCTATCATACATGTTTTTACACGCTATGAGAATGAAATTTCTTTGACAACTTTGTAAATCGCTCTTCTAATTCGCTTGCAATGGAGGATTTCCTAACAATCTGAAGGAATATGTACAGTGGAACTTATTTCATATTAAAGGGGAGACACGATGAAACAAGCACTATTAATTATCGACGCTCAACAAGAATTAATTGATGGAAATGAGCAAGAAAATGAAGTTTTTCGTAAAATCGAGCTATTATCTACACTAAATACAGCCATGCAGAAAGCAATAGATTCCAATGCTCTTATTGTTTTCGTAAGAGATATCGATGTTGCTTCTGGTAGCGGAGAAGGATTTGAAGTACATAATCAAATTCAAGTACCTCAGTCTGCAATCTTTATTAATAAAGCAGCAACCAATTCATTCTACGGCACTTCTTTACTTGAACTTTTAAAAGAAGAGAAAATTGGCCATATCGTTATCGGTGGATGTAAAACAGAGCATTGTATCGACACCGCAGTTAGAACTGCGACTGTACAAGGATTTGATGTTACATTAATTAAAAACGGTCATTCCACAACTGATTCTAACGTATTATCTGCAGAGCAAATTATTGCTCATCACAATAAAACTTTACACGGTCATTATAACGTTGATCATTTTTCTATGGTGAGAGATATCGAGGAAGACCTCTTTCAGCCAACTCATGACCAATATCGTGATTAAATTAGCTCAAAAAAGAATCCTTCATTTAAAAGGATTCTTTCTTTATCCAAAAATTTGTGCTGCAATACTATATAGTTCACTATTTCTTTTTATTAACCGATTACTATTTTTCATCATAATTGGTGGTGTATTCACCTTTTTAAAACCAGCAATCTCTAATTCTTTCATGAAATCGTTCTTTCCTTCTGGTACATCCATTCTTAATTTTCCATTATGCCCTCTTGCTAAATCATGTACTATTCTCATCGCCATCGCATTATTTTTAGCAACGACTGGTCCTATTATTTTATTTTCTGGCGTTTGTATACTTATACCGTATCCTACTACATTTTCTTTCGTATCCTTTACAACGACACACTGCTCACTTTGCATAATTCTTTGTTTTAAAAACTCGTTTCGGCTTGTCCCAAATGCGCCTTTATCTATTTTTATTATTCCTTCTAAATCACTCTCTTTATAAACCATCATATATTCTTCATTTTCTGCACATTTATGATTCGCATTGTACGAGTTACAAATATATTTAGAAACATAGCTTACTACCCTAAATCCTAATGTTTCATATAAGGGCTTCCCTTCATCCGTAGCAATAAGCATACATGGAGTTTGAGCTGATACGCTATTCATGCATGAATTCGTTGTCATCTTTCCAATCCCTCTCCCCTTATAATCTGGATGTACAATTACCATTCCAATAGATGCCAACGCCTCCCCGTATAATATAATTGCTGCGCTAGCAATAAGTTCCTTTCTCTCATTCCAGACGCCGTATACAATACCTGAGTTAAAAACTGCTTCAATTTCTTCTATGTTATAATCCCAGCCAATATAAGAAGATAACGCTACAATATCGCCTATTTGTTCTTTCCTAAGACGCTCCACCCTAATTTCCAATTCAATCATACTCCATCCCCTTATCTAGACATTTAAATCATTATTACTAAATCAACTTGTACATGTTTCCCTTTATTTGTCACACACATATGTTATTTTGACCAAGACTATATTGTAAATGAGGTGACAACATGCCCATTACGAATCGATTTTCTACCACCACTAACGGCGCACTCGCTATTACAGGTAATACTTTAGGCTTAAGTAAAATTAGTAATCAAAACCGTGCTGGTACAATCGGGGCCATTGGTGCGTTCGTAACTACGAATACAGCTTTACAAGTTCCTACTTTTCCTGCTGGTACAACGTTAAACTATACACAAAATAGTTCTACCGCTATTTTAAATATCCCTGCTGGCAGTACTATTCTTTACGCAGAACTCATATGGGGAGGAAATTATTTAACTCGCGATCAAAATATTACAAGTGTTCTAGGAAATCCCGTTTCATTTACGACACCCGTTTCAACATACTCAATTACTCCTTCAGCTGTTACAGCTTCAAATCAAACATTCGTTTCAAACTCTATTACATTTGGCTTTTATACTCGTTCAGCAGACGTAACAACTCTTATTCAAGCGGGGGGTTCTGGTTCCTATACTACAGGAGCTGTCCCTGGACTTGTTGATCCTTTAGATGCTTCAAATGGATCTATTAACTCGGCTGGATGGACACTCATTGTCGCTTATCAAAACGGGACATTGCCTGCAAGAAACTTAACCATTTACGTAGCTGGTAACCGTGTTTCTGCTGATACTGGTAGTGCAGATGTAGCTGTTTCAGGATTTTTAACACCCGCAGGAGGACCTGTAAGCGGGAGATTATTCTTAAGCTCCACTGAAGGAGATGCAGATTTAACCGGGGATCAAGCATTATTTGGACCAAATTTCAGTTCATTAAATGCTTTATCTGGGCCAAATAATGCTGTAAATAACTTCTTCGGTTCTCAAATTAATAATGCTGCTGGAAACTTAGATACAACTGGGACATTTGGAACGCGAAATCAAAGTGCTTCTACAGGCACAAACATCTCCGCTGGGAGACAGGGCTGGGATATTACTTCTATTGATATTTCTCCTTATTTAACAAACTCACAAGTGTCCGCCGCAATCCGTTTAACAACTAACGGAGATGCGTATATGTTAAATACAGTCGGTTTACAAATCAACATAAATTCACCTACTATACAAGCAACGAAAAGCGTGAATAAAAGTGTTGCTGCAATTGGAGATATTCTCACTTATACAGTTACGATCCCTAACACCGGACTTCTTCCGGCGAATAATGTTACCTTTACAGACATTCTCCCTAACGGGACTTCCTTTATACCTGGCACTGTAACAGTAGATAATGTCCCGCAAACAAACGCAAATCCCGCCGCTGGTATATCTCTTGGAACAATCAATAATGGTGCTTCTCGTACAGTAACTTTCCAAGCTACTGTCGTTTCTCTTCCAAGTCAAAACCCTATCTCTAATACCGCTAATATTACATTTCAATATACACCTATCGCCGGAGGAACAACCTTTAACGGTCTTGCAACAAGCAATTCTGCTGGAACACAAATTAACCTGGCAGATATTAATGGAACAAAATCAGTCAACAAAATTTTTACCGATATTGGTGAAACATTAACTTACAGTATTGCCTTAGCTAATATAGGAAATATCGCTGCAACGAACGTTATATATACGGATCCGATTCCTAGCGGAACTACTTTCATTCCAGGAAGTGTAACTGTTAACGGAGTTACTCAAGCTGGAGCAAATCCCGCTAATGGTATATCAATTGGTTCGATTGCCGCAAATTCCACTACTACTATTTCATTCCAAGTGCTCGTTCCTTCTATCCCTCAAACAAATCCAATATTAAATAGTGGAACAACAACATATCAATATATTCCTGTACCAAATCAACCTGCAGTAAGTGGGACTGATACGACAAATATCGTATCTACTCAAGTGAATAACGCTACTGTAACAATGGTAAAAGCAGTAGATAAAAATTTTGCAGATATTGGTGATACACTAACGTACACCGTTTCTTTTACAGGTACAGGTAATACAAATGCGAACAATGTTATTTTTACAGATGTCATTCCTACTGGAACAACTTTTGTTTTAAACAGTTTAACAATAGATGGCACTACACAAGTGGGCGCAAATCCCGCTAACGGCGTGAACATTGGATCCATCCCAAGCGGCACAACAAAAAATGTTACATTTCAAGTAGTAGTAAACACAATACCCGTGTCAAATGTCGTATCTAATGGATCAAATGCTTCTTATCAATATACCGTCAATCCTATCCAATCACCCGTTACAAAAAACATTTCTTCTAATCTCGTTTCCACTCAAATTAACAATGCGAATGTAACATTAACAAAATCAACTAACAAACAATTTGCCACAATTGGTGAAACGATAGGTTATACAATCCTTATTACAAACAGTGGAAATACAGCCGCTAATAACGTACAACTAACAGATCCACTTCCAAATGGAACGATATTAACATTAGGTTCGGTAACGCTCAACGGCGTTTTGCAAAATGTAGATTCTCTCGTTGCTTTACCTATTGGCACAATTCCTGCTGGAGCTACTTTTATCCTCTCTTTCCAAGTAACAGTTATTAATATTACTTCACAAAATCCTATCCTTAATAACGCTTTTGCCTCTTACATTTACACTGTAAATCCAAGTCTGCCACCAACTTCAAAAACAGCAAATTCTAATTCTGTTACATCTACAATTAGACTAGCAAATCTCCATGCTAATAAATCTGTAGATAAGACGTTTGCGGAAGTTGGCGATGTATTAACTTACACCTTTGCTCTTACTAACGATGGAAATGTTGCAGCAAACAACGTATTACTATCCGATTCCATCGCGAATGGCACTTCCTTTGTACCGAACAGTGTTATAGTTAACGGTGTTACTCAGCCGGGCATAACACCAGCTAGCATCAATATTGGTAGCATCAATGCTAATACTACAATTACAGCTTCATTCCAAGTAGTAATAACTAGCATTCCAAATCCAAACCCTATTTCAAATAGCGCTTTCGTCTCCTACAACTTTATCGTTGATCCAAACGCTTCACCTGTAAATAAAAACACTACTTCAACCACTACATTTACTCAAGTAAACGATGCAAATGTCATTTCAGCAAAAACAGTGGATCAAGCGTTCGCTACCGTAGGGGATATATTAACTTATACTGTTACTTTGACGAATGCAGGAAGTGTTTCTGCTGATAGTCCTACTTTCGTAGATACAAATCCAGACGGTACTACCTTTATTCCAAACACTTTTCTTATTAATGGTGTACTCCAAAATAACGCAGATCCAAATATAGGTGTTCCACTACCTTCCATTCCTGCTAACGGCTCACTTACCGTCTCTTATCAAGTAACCGTCACCTCTTTACCAACACAAAACCCAACGATAAATTCATCTAGTACACAGTATAGTTTTATTCTAAATCCGGGAGATCCACCAACTATAGAAATATCTGTAAGTAACACTGTAAGTACACAAATTAATTTAGCTAATGTAGTTATTGTCAAAGAAGTAGATTTAACTATCGCCGATGTAGGGCAACCAATCACATATACAATTTCTTTAGCTAATCTTGGCAATACTACAGCAAATAATGTTATTGTTACTGATATAATCCCTAATGGCACCACTATCGTACCAAATAGTATTTTTATAGGTGGTGCTTTACAACTAGGTGCAGATCCCAGTACCGGTCTTCAAGTCGGCTCCATTCCTTCGGGTGGTTTTACAACGATTGTTTTTCAAATAAGTGCAAATGGGCTACCTTCACCAAATCCAATTCAAAACAGCGCTTCACTTCAATATAGCTTTATCGCTGATCCAAATTTACCCGCTCTTGTTAGAAACGCTGCTAGCAATATAGTAACTACACAAATTAATACTGCTAATATCATTGCTACAAAGCTAACAAGCACAAACTTTGCTGATGTCGGTGATATCATATTATATGCGACTATTTTAACAAATAACGGGAATATCCCTGCTGCTAATGTAACGTTTACAGATATCATTCCAGCGGGTACCCTCTTCATTCCTAATACTGTAACGATTAATAATGTCCCTATAGCTAATGCAAATCCTGCTAACGGCATTTCGATTGGTACGATAGGAGCAAATTCATCACGCACCGTTGCATTCCAAGTTTTTGTACCAACTATCCCTGCTGTAAATCCGATTACAAATCAATCAGGCACAACATTCCAATATACGTATGATCCATCCAAACCCGCTGTGATGCAGATGGTTGCTTCTAGCACTGTACAGACAACTATTAATAACGCCTCAATTGCCGCTACTAAATCGGCAGATAAACAGTTTGCTAACGTAAATGATATTATTACGTACACGACTACTTTAACGAATAACGGGAATACACTTGCATCAAATGTAATATTTACAGATGTAATCCCAAACGGGACATCGTTCATTCCTAATAGTGTTACTGTAAACGGGAATGCACTGCCTAATGTCAATCCAGCAAGCGGAATTGCAATCGATCCAATAGATCCGAATACAAATACAATCATCTCGTTCCAAGTACAAGTAAATTCTATCCCGAACCCGAATCCAATCCCGAACCAAAGTAATACAACGTATCAGTATGTCATAGATCCTAACTTACCTCCAGCATCCGCTAATGCGCTGAGTAACGTAATAACAACTCAAATCAATAATGCCACGATTATCGCTACAAAATCAGTGAACACACCGAATGCTGCAATTGGAGATATCGTTACTTATACAATTGCAGTTACGAACACAGGAAATATCCCTGCTAGTGCTACAGTTTTAACAGATGGGCTTGGACCTGGTGCATCCTTCATCCCAAATTCCGTTACAATAAATAATGTTTCCCAACCTGGATTAGATCCTTCATTAGGGATTCATTTAGACGATATTTCACCAGGAAACACTACTTTCATTACATTCCAAGTGAAAATTCTGGCTATTCCACCTAGTGGAACTTTAACGAATAATGCTCTTGTAAACTACGAATATGCAGTGAATCCAGCTGAAACGCCAGCTATTGGTAGTACCGTTACAAACACAACAGTTACACCGATTATTGACGCTACTTTAGTAATAAATAAAAGTGCTAGTACAACTTTCGCTACGATTGGTGATACAATTACATTCACTTCATCTGTTACAAACACAGGAAATACTACTGCGAACAACATTGTTTTTACAGATACAATTCCAAACGGTACTACCCTTGTCCCAAATAGCTTTAAGATAAATGGTGTAACCGTCCCGAATGCAAATCCACAAAACGGTATCAATATTGGTAACTTAAATTCAAATGCATCGGTTACACTCAGTTTCCAAGTAAACATCACAACGCTTCCAAACCCTAATCCAATTCCGAACAAATCATCGCTTCAATATAGCTTTATTGTTGATATAAATGAACCGCCTGTTTCACGAACAGTTCAATCCAATACAACTTTTACGCAAGTAAATTCAGCTTCCGTTATCGCAACGAAAACTGCGAGCAGTGCATTTGCCGCTGTTGGCGATACAATTACGTATACAACTACTCTCACTAATAGCGGAAATACTACCGCAAACACACCTGTTTTTATCGATATATTACCACCTGAACTTTCATTCGTTCCTGATAGCGTACAAATTAATACCATCCCACAACTTGGATTTAGACCAGATAGCGGAATCTCTTTAGACTCAATTCCAGTTGGAGGAACGACAACAATTAGCTTTCAAGCTATCGTTGGCTCAATACCAGCTACAAATCCAACTTTGAACCAATCCAGTACGACATACTTGATCATTGTTGACCCTACCCAGCCACCGGTGACAGAAACAGCTACAAGTAATCCAACTTTAGTTCAAATTAATGAAGCAATTATTCAAGCAACGAAAAGTGTGGATCGACTATTTTCTGACGTAGCACCTGGAAATTCATTTTTAACGTATACAGTTTTATTAGAAAATGTAGGGAACACAACTGCTACGAATATCATTTTTACAGATCCTATTCCAAATAACACAATATTTATAGAAGATAGCGTTCGAGTCGGCGGAGTTTTATTGCCTGGGGTAAATCCAGCGAATGGAATACCAATTGGGGATATTATTGCAGGAGATTTTACAAACGTCACCTTTCGCGTTCAAGTAGTTAGTATTCCAAATCCAATTTTCACAATTGGACCTGGTGGACCAAACTCACCGGTTGTAAATAGTGCCTCCATTGACTATCAATTTATTACAGGACCTAATTTACCACTCGTTTCAAGAAGTACGACATCCAATCCCGTTGCGACACAAATAAATTCCGGAGAAATTGTGGCAATCAAATCTGTAGATAAAACTTTCGCAACGATTGGCGATACAATTTCTTATACAATTACATTAAGTAACCCTGGAAATGTCACTTCACAAAATATCATTTTTACAGATATTTTACCTGACGGAACGACATTCATATCTGGCACTCTTACAAACGATTCTGGTACACAGCAAATCGGAAATCCAGCTAGCGGGATACAGATTGGAAATATAAACCCAAATGGAACGGCCGTTATTTCTCTCAACGTACTTGTTACAAACATTCCAAGTATAAATCCTATCTCTAATTTTAGTTCCATACAATTTGAACATGTGATTGATCCTAGCCAACCTTCTGCATTACAAACAGCTGTATCTAATACAGTTTCAACGACCATTAATAGCGCAGTATTAACTACAACAAAAAGTGTTGATAAATCTATTATTTCCGTCGGGGATACACTTACGTATACAACGACTATTACGAATACAGGAAATACACCAGCTACAAATATAACTTTTACAAGTGCGATTCCTCCTAGTACTACTTTTGTACCAGATTCGATCACTATAAATGGCATCCAGCAGCTTGGTGCACAGCCAGCACTCGGAGTAAATATACCAAATATCGCTCCTGGTGAAACAGTAACTGTTACTTTCCAAGTAAATGTGATTTCTGTTCCCCCTTCAAGCTCAATTATGGATAACGATACAATTTTATATTCTTATACTGTTGATCCAAACGGAACTCCTGCTACTACTTCTACTTCAACAAACATTGTTACAAACCCTGTATTAGATGCTATGATAATGATGATTAAATCAGTTGATCAAACACTTGTAACGCTAGGTGATACCATTACCTATACGACAATTTTAACGAATAATGGTAATACAAATGCAACGAATATTACTTTCACCGACCTTATACCAGATGGTACAACGTTTATTACTGATAGCGTTACAATAGATGGCATCACGCAAATTGGCCTTAATCCTAATACAGGTATAACGATTGGAGCAATTGCTCCTAACAGCTCAATATCTATAGCATTTCAAGTGACGGCTACTTCTACACCTGTTCAAAATCCTATTGCCAATTCCGCTAGTGCTTCTTACACATTTATCGCTGACCCAAATGCCCCTATTGTTTCAAGAAATGTTACTTCAAACACAGTGTTCACTACGATTAATACAGCTACCATTCTTTCATTAAAACAAGTCGATAAATCCTTTAGTCGTATTGGAGACACACTCACTTATACTGTCGCTTTAACAAACAATGGAAACTCATCCGCACAAAATGTTATATTTACAGATACAATGCCGAGCGGAACTACTTTTATTGCAAACACATTCTCTATTAATGGGGTTCCTCAAAGTGGTGCGGATCCATCGAATGGTGTGAATATTGGGACTATAACAGCCGGGACTACAGTAACCGTTTCGTTCCAAGTTACTGTAACGTCATTACCAACGGAAAACCCCATTGTAAATTTCTCATCAACATCGTACCAATTAGTCTCACCACCTGATGCAGAAACTTCAATTAGTAATCCTGTTTCAACGCAAATTAAAGAAGCCATATTATCCATGACGAAAAATGAAAGTGTATCCTTTGCAGATATCGGGCAAACTGCTTTTTATACTACTTCTATTACCAATGTAGGAAATACCGATGCAACTAACATTGTATTCACAGATGTATTACCAAGTGGACTCACATTTGTTCCTAACACATTAACTGTCAATGGCGTTTTACAACCTAACGCGAATCCAAATACAGGTGTATTACTTGCAACACTTCCACCAAATGAAATATATAGTATCGTCTTTCAAGTGACAGTGAACAGTATTCCTCCTAGTAACCCAGCACCAAATACAGCATCAACGACGTATGAGTTTACTGTTGATCCAGGTAATCCGCCAGTATCGAGTACAGCTACTTCCAACACTACACTCCTTCAAATAAACAACGCAACTATTATTAGCATAAAAACAGCAGATCTTACTTTCGCGGATGTTGGTAATACAATAACATTTACACTTAACCTCCCTAATACCGGGAATGTGACTGCAACTGATGTAACTATTATTGACATTCTTGATAGTAATTTAAGTTTCGTTCCAAATAGTTTCACAGTTAATGGGCAAACCATTCCAAACGCTGATTTATCTACTGGTGTAAATATTGGTTCCATTAATGGTGGTAATGCGGCAATCGTTACATTCCAAGCAACTGTTATTACACTTCCAACACTTAATCCCATTTCTAACTCTGCTTCTATCACATATCATTATGTCGTTGATCCTAGCCAGCCACCTATTACAACTTCCAATCAATCTAATACAACGACAACACAAATTAATAGCGCTACCCTTACTGCACAAAAAAATTCAAATGTATCTACGGTAGATATCGGGCAGGATATTACCTACACCGTTACAATTACAAATAGCGGAAATGTTAGTGCAACGAATGTTATTTTTACCGACCTTATTCCAGACGGAACTTCCTTTGAACCAAATAGTTTTACACTAAACGGAACTAGCATCCCAAATGCAAATATCATTACAGGCGTTCCAATTGGTGATATTGCGCCAAACGAATCTGTCATCGTAGCATTCCATATTAATGCCAATGAAATTCCGCCTATAAATCCAATTACTAATCAAGCTAGCGTTAGCTTTCAACATATCGTTAATCCAGCTAATCCTCCAGTTTCAAAAAACATTACTTCTAATAGCGTTTCAACACAAATTGAAAGTGCTATTTTAAATACGATTAAAATAGGAGATAAAGCATTTGCAACGATTGGTGATACGATTACGTATACAACAACTATTACGAATACAGGAAATATCCCAGCTAACAATGTTGTATTCTCAGACCCTATACCATCGTGGACACAATTTGTTGCAGGATCAGTTGTTGTTGATGGAACTCCATTAACATCCGCTTCTATCATTGACGGCGTTGGCATAAATACAATAACTCCAAATCAAATCGTAACAATCGTATTCCAAGTTCAAATTGTAAGCAACCCAACAACGCTCACACCTGAACTCCAAAACTTAGGATTTGTTAACTTCCAATATAACGTAGGCAATGCATTACAGGCTCAACCTGGCAATGTGGAAACGAACGTCTTCGTTACCTCTATTAATTCAGCAATACTTTCAGCTGTAAAAACTACTAATACAGCCTTTGCAAATATTGAAGATACAATCACTTATACAGTTTTGATTCAAAATAATGGCAATACAAACGCTACGAATGTAAATTTCTCAGACATGGTTCCAGCAGGAACAACCTTTGTTGAAAATAGTTTTACTGTAAATGGAAGTAGCCTTCCAGGCGCAAATCCAAATTACGGAGTTAATATCGGAACAGTTAACGCGGGTAGTTCCTTAACCATTACTTTCCAAGTCATAGTTACATCAACCCCACCTTCAAATCCGATTACAAACGTAGCATCTATTCAATACGCATTCATCGTTGATCCAGCCTCTCCTCCTGTTACAAGCACGATAAATTCTAATAGCGCTTCAACACAAATTAATAACGCGACTGTTACAACTGTTTTACAAGCAAATCGAACAATCGTATCTCTCGGAGATGTAATTACGTATACAGCAACATTAACGAACACTGGAAACTTCCCTGCAAACTCTGTATTACTCATTAACGGCATTCCTGAGGGAGCATTATTTGTTCCAAATAGTGTCACGCTCAACGGAGTTTCACTTCCAGATGCAAGTCCAACTCTCGGTATTCCAGTTGGTATTATCGCACCAGGTGATTCTGCTACTATTACGTTCCAATTTCTCGCTAGTTCTATTCCACCGCAAGGAGCAATTATCAATCAAGCCATTACAAGTTACACGTATATCGTCAATCCAAGTCAACCTCCAGTTACAGCAACATCCTCATCTAATACGGTTAACACAGCTGTTGTTGATGCATCGTTATCCGCAATTAAAAATACAGATTCTCTCGTACAATCTACTGACGGTACAATCACTTACACAGTAGTCGTTCAAAATAACGGAAATACTACTGCAAATACAGTTACTTTAACAGATTTGGTTCCAGAAGGAACTGCATTTATTCCTAATAGCGTAACTATTAATAACGTTTCCGTTCCAGGTGCCGATCCTAATGTAAGAATACCATTAAACTCCATCGCACCGTCAGAAATAGTTAGCGTCACATTCCAGGTTATCGTTCAATCCATTCCAAGCGTGAATCCAATTTCCAATACGGCCCGTATTGACTATAATTTTATCGCTGATCCAACTGCTCCCATCATCTCTCGAACAATTACGTCTAATCCTGCTTTCACACAAATTTCGGATGCGACTATCCTTTCTTTAAAAGCAGTCAATGCACAACAAGCAACAACAGGTGATATTTTGACTTATACAATAACATTAGAAAATACAGGAAATATCCCAACTACGAATCTCACATTTTCAGACACTATCCCTCAAGGGACTACCTTTGTAGAAAATAGTTTTACACTTAACGGAACAGCTATACTTGATGCCAATCCTAATGTAGGTGTTACTTTGCCTAACCTAGCTGCAAACGCTACGCACCTTATTTCGTTCCAAATTCTTATTAACGATTCATTCTCGCAAGAATCAATTACAAATCAATCCAACACAACTTATACAATTCAGCCAGACCCAGGGCAACCGCCTATTACTGAAACATCTACTAGTAATATCGTCATTACAAATTTCGTGCAAGCACAATTGACAATTACAAAAACATCCAATCCAACAACTGTTGATATTGGCGGAACTATACTTTATATTTCTGAAGTAAAAAATATCGGCAATGTTGACGCAATAAATATTAATTTCACAGATTCTATTCCAGCTGGGACTACATTCGTTCCCGATAGTGTCACAATTAACGGTATCCTTCAGCCAGGTGTAAATCCAGAAAACGGAATACCGATTGGAACAATTCCAGCAAACAGTTCCAAAACGATACTATTTCAAGTGCAAACAAATAATCCACCTACTGAAACCGAAATTGTAAATCAATCTTCAGCAACTTACCAATATGTAAGTATTCCTGCAGCCCCACCAGTAAATCGTTCTGCAAATTCTAATATCGTTACAACATCACTTCAAAATGCAAATATTATTTCTGTTAAAAGTGCGGATGTAACTTTCGTATCAATCGGGCAAATTATTACCTACACAAATACACTTCAAAATATAGGAAGCGTTCCAGCTAACAATACCGTTTTCATTGATAACATTCCAGAAGGTACTATATTCATTGAAGATAGCTTAGCAATAAATAATGTAATTCAGCCTGGCGCTAATCCTGAAAACGGAGTAACTCTCGGCACGATACAACCAAATGAAACAGTCACTATTTCATTCCAAGTACAACTTACAAATATACCAGAGGGCAATACAGTCATTAATATTTCAGACACTTCGTACGAATACCAAATTGACCCTAGTTCTCCAATTATTCAGCGTAGATCGTTATCAAATGCAGTAAATACTGAAGTGCGGACGGCAAATGTTAGTGCCATTAAATCCGCCAATAGATCCATTACACGCATTGGTCAAATCATCACATATACAGTCGCAGTTACAAACGCCGGTACAGTACCTATTACAAATACTCTCCTAATTGACGCAATTGCAGCTGGGACCACATTCGTTCTAAATAGCATTCTTGTAGATGGCATACCGAGACCTAATGAAAATCCAATTACCGGTATCAACCTTGATATTATCCTTCCAAATAATACAATTATTGTTACTTTTCAAGTAAGCGTAGTCTCTATACCGCCACAAAATAACATTAATAATATCGCAGTCATTCACTATGAGTATGAACCAGACCCAAGCGCACCACCAATTTCAGAAACGACATCTTCCAATAGTACAAATATACAATTTATTGATGCTATTCTTATTGCTACAAAATCCGCTAATACTGTATTAGCTAACATTGATGAAACCATTGAATATACAGTATTCATTCAAAATAACGGATCGACTACAACTAACTCCATCTTTTTTACAGATACTATAGCGGATGGAACAGCATTTATTCCAGGAAGTGTAATAGTTAACAATACTGTACTTCCTGCAGCAGATCCGAATATCGGCTTTTCCATTCCTAATGTCGCAGCAGGTCAAATAGCTACAATAACATTCCAAGTTTCCGTTACGAATTTACCTGTTGTAAATCCAGCACCTAATACTGCAAACATCGTCTACGACTTTATTTTCAATCCTGACTTTGCACCAATTCAAAAATCTACTACTTCCAATACTACTTTCGTTCAAATTAATGATGCTGATATCGTTTCACTTAAAACTGTTGATTTGACCTCTGTAACAATTGGTGACATTTTAACTTATACAACAACTTTAACGAATACAGGGAATACGGATGCCACTGCTGTTGTATTTACAGACAATATACCTGATGGAACAACTTTTATTGACGGTAGCGTTTTAGTAAATAACATTCCTCAGCTTAACGCCAATCCAAGTGCAGGTATACTTGTAGGAACGATTACTCCTAACACTTCTATCCCAGTCACATTTTCTGTTACCGTCGTAGCTCTTCCTGCTAGCGGCCATGTTCAAAATCAATCAACTTCTCGTTATACAATAAACGCGGAAGAACAAATATCGACTAGCAATATTACCTTCACTGAAGTTATTTCTGCTAATGTAATTGCGACAAAAACAACGCCTATCCAATATGCTGACTTACAAACTATCATCCCTTATACAATTTCCATCATAAATAACGGAAATATACAAGTCGAAAACATTATTGTTACAGATATCATCCCAGCAAATACGAGCTTTATAGAGAATAGTGTTATCGTGAACGGCAATGCTCGGCCAAATGACAACCCTCTTAACGGTATACAAATTGATAACATTCCGCCTAATACGACAGCAACTATTCTATTCCAAGTACGGGTTACTTCGATTCCACAAACAAATCCAATCTCTAACACGAGTACAATTGAATATGAATACACGGTACCAGATCGACCACCTATTACCGAAACTATTATTTCATCAGCTGCCGCAACAGAAATTAATCACGCGAATTTGAATAGTAATAAGGCTGTTGACCTTGCATTTGCAACGGTTGGTGATACGTTAACGTATACGATTACACTAAATCAAACCGGTAATGTTGCAACAAATGATGTAAACATTCAAGATATTATTCCTCAAGGTACTACGTTTATAGAAAATAGCGTCATTGTAAACGGAGAAGCTCTTCCGGGAGTGAATCCAGTAAGCGGCATACCAATTGGCACTATAATTGTTGGTGGAGATGCTATCGTTTCATTCCAAGTAACTGTGACTTCTATTCCAACACCAAATGAACTAAACAACAACGCAATTACTACTTTTAACTATGTAGTCAACCCAAATAACGTACCCGTTACAAATACGACTACAACAAATACCGTCACAACTACTGTCCAAAATGATAATGTCATTGCCATAAAATCTGTTGATGTAACGAATGCCTTACCTGGTCAAACTTTAACGTATACAATTACGATTACGAATAGCGGTAATGTAACGATTGAAGACCTTCTTGCCATAGACACCGTACCAATAGATACGACTTTTGTTGCTGATAGTGTTACGATTAACGGAATCAATCAGCCTAATGAAAATCCTGAAAATGGTATTACGTTAGGAAATCTTGCTCCTAATGAATCTGTTATTATTACGTTCCAAGTGACAATATCTTCTTCTACTCTTCAATCTACAATTAATAATGATGCTTCTGTTTCCTATACCGTTATCATTGATCCAACAAAACCACCTATTACAATTACAAAACAAACAAATACCGTTACAACGACAGTCATTGATCCGATGGTTCGCATTGAAAAAACAACTGACAAATCTATTGTCGTTATAGGAGATATCATTACATTCACATTAGCGGTATTTAATCACTCCCCCATTCCGACAATCAGTACTTCTGTTATAGACAGCATTCCAGCTGGTACAACATTTATAGAAAATAGCGTAACAATTAACGGTACTTCGGTTCAAAATGTTCGTCCAGACACTGGTATTAATATTGGTTCTTTATCTGCAGATACAGTAGCAACTATAACATTTCAAGTTCTCGTAACTTCTATTCCTTCAAACAGTACAATTATAAATTCTGCAACAGTTACCGCTGCTTTTCAATTGACACCACAGGATCCAATTATTACTTTCATTGTTAATTCAAATATTGTTCGTATACCAGTTCAATTTGTAACTGCAACAGTCACGAAAAACGCTTCCGTCAGCTCCGCTTATTTAAACCAATACTTTGATTACACGGTGCGTATTACAAATACTTCCGAAATTTCACTCTCAAATATTTCTTTACAAGATACCATTCCAGCAGGTTTACAATTTATAAACGGCACTGTCTTTATTAACGGTGAACGCTCTCCACTAGCGAACCCAAATATCGGTTTCCTAGTTGCCACTAATTTAGAGCCAAATGAAACAATTATCGTGTTATTCACAGTACAAGTAATAAGTCCACCTATTAATAATCAATTTAAAAATACGGCCAATATTTCGTTACAACTTCAAGTCTCGCCTACCGATCCACCAATTACAGTAACCGTTACAAGCAACGAAAACATCGTCACCTTTGTTCCAGAAAATCCAGACGAAACACTTCCAAATTTAAATTGCTTCTTTGACGGTGAACGCTTCATACGGATTACTCCCCAAAATGCAAGAAATTACCTTTGGACTTGGATTTGGTGGAATTAAATTAAAAAAGAGATTGTAGTTTGGTTGAAACCAAATTACAATCTCTTTTTCATTGCCTTTATCACACTACGTTATAACTCGTCCAAGGATATACAATTAAGCATCACCTCAAGTTATTTTAGTCGTAATAAGTTGGCCAGCTTCATTAATAGTAACTTTCCATTTCACTCCACTAGCTGTCTTCATGATTATGCCTTTACTTGCCTCTATTTCAATATCTCCAAACATTCTTCCACCAGTTGTAGCTAACCAAGCATTCCCATTTTCCATAGAAGACCTTGCAAAAATGCGATTAATTCGAAAACGCTTATGATCTTGAGAATAACCACTTAATGTAATTCTTACTTTATATAGTTGATTCGCCTTCATATTCGATATAATTGTATCGCCTACATTTAATGGAACATCCGATGCGATAACCCAATTTCCAGTTGTGCTTAATGCATATTCAATTTTAATTTTTTTTGGACTCTCTCCCCATCCAAAATACATTCCGAAACAATTTAACATTTGTATTGGTTTTTTCGTAAAATCCAGTTCAATAACAACTGGATTACTATCTGGAACGTCAATATAGTTTACACTTTGTTCATCTATTAAATTAAAGCAATTTGCTAGATTTCCACCGTACGGTACTTTCCCACTTACTTGCTTAACAATATACTTTTGCTGAGCATTTACTAATATATCATCTTGATTGCCTATTAAGTGAGGTTTATTTAACGTAATCGGTAACTGAATTCGAAGAGATTCTTCATAGGTAGACTTACAAACATTATATTGCCCTTTATCTACAATAGTTGTCGAAAGCAGATTTGAAAAAAGGTAGTTACGATGAGAATTAGAAGAAAATTCAATGACAATTTGTTCACTACTCATCCGGTACGTATCCCAGATCATACAATCAAATGTATTATACGCACCTGAGCAACGAATTACTTTTTTCGTTTGTTGTCTACATTGTACTTGAATATCATGAAACGTATTTCCTGAACTTTCATTTGGTAAATCACTATTTCCATCTACTTCAATCCCATACACACATCCATCAATAAATATAGATTGAAATACATTGGCGTTAATCCAACAAGGTGTATTGATATCATTTATATATTCTGTCTTCAAATGTATTGCAGTTTGAAAGTTTTTAATTTGAATAAATTTAACTTGAAAGAAACTAATAAAATCCCATGCCTTTTGACAATAAAAATGTATAGCTTTTCCTTTATACGATGGGGTTGCATTTACTATATTTATATTTGATATAACAGATTGATTAGGTACTTCGATTTGTTGTGAACCAGAAACATAAATAACAACAGATTGAAACAATGGATTTATAACTTGAAGAGTACCACCAACTATCGAAGCGTTACTTTGTAGCTCAAATGCATTAAAATCTCCATCAATTTGCAGCGTTACGGTAGGATCTAACTCTAATCTTACGTTTGATTTAATAACAATCGGCTTTACAATTTTGTACGTATTTACCCCGGTAATTCTAACCGTCGAAATTCGATTCGCTACACAATAATCAATAGCTTGCTGAATTGCTAATGAGCTATCATTTCCCGAGTTTGGAACTGCGCCAAAACAATTAATGTGAACGCTACTTTCTGGCACACAATCTTCTTGGGAAGAAATATATTCTGACAAAATAAATTCACTCCTCATATTACCTTTTTCATATAATATGTGAGTTGTCTCTTAAAAGTTTCTATAATAAAAAAAACAAACGACCTACCCGGTCATTTGTTTAATTCATATATATTTTTCGTTTCCTCTATCATTTTAGTTAACGAGAAATACATCATTGCTTTCTCTCGTGCTTTTAGTCTAATAGCAATTACCTTTTCTTCATTCCCTTGTAGTTCCTCAAGCGCACTTGCGAATTCATATTCGCAATATTCAGATATCAAAATACCTGATTCTCCATCTATTACTGCTTCATGTATTCCACCAACATCTATTGAAACTATTGGTGTCCCTGTAGCCATTGCTTCAATTACTACCATTGGAAACACTTCACGAAAAGATAATAAAAGTAAGGCATCCATATTCCCTATAAACTCATGCGGCTCAGAAATATTTCCTAGCATCTTTACACTCTGTTGCAATCCATATTTTTCTATTTCTTTCATAATCGGTTCTTTCTCTGGTCCATCACCAGCAATATAAAACATAAAATCATTTCTCTTTTTCAACACATTTGCAATTTTAACAAATAGTAGATGGTTTTTCTCTTTGGATAATCTAGCTAATATCCCTATTTTATATGTAGATTCTTTCTTTTTCTGCTGGAATAAAAACTTTTCAATATCGACACCGTTATAAATTGTATTTATTTTTTCTTCTGCTACATGAATTGAAATTAAATTATTCTTTTCAAACTCACTTACTGTAATAATATTGTTTACATATTTATTCATGAAATAACGAAAAAGCGTTGGCATTTTCTTTTCTAATATCGTTACATTATGTTTCGTATAAACAATTTTCATCTTTTTTTTAATAAACTTTTGAAGTAGCAAAGCATATAATACCATTCGCAAACTATTTGCATGAATAAGTTCTATCTTTCGTTTACAAATTTCGTTTCGTAAATAATAAATATTTCTCAAATGATTCCATCTACTAAGTAAGATGAAATTTTCTTTTCTAGTAAGAGATTCATATAGTTCTCCATCACCTGCAGCTGTATAAATCTTAAAATCCTCATAACGCAAATTACTTTCCAATTTACAGAAATAGCTCTCGGCTCCGCCAGTTATCAATTTATCTGTCATCAACAGTATATTCATAATTGCGTCTTCCCAACTACATTGATTTTATTTTTTTTATAAGCATGATAAGCATACTTGCTGAAATAGTAAAAAATTTGTACCGAATTCAGTCTTTCTTGTTCCCTTAACAATTTCCAATACCGGAAAGCTGCTCTAATTTTATTTCTAGAAACAGAATTTGTAACAATTCTATATTTTGCTAACACTTGCTGTATCCCTTTTGCTTCATACCCTTTATGTAATAAGTTCAGCCATAACGCTGTATCTTCCGGCTGTATACTAGGCATTTCTACATACGGAATTTTTTCACGATCAATCATCACTGTTAAACACCCGATAATTGTATTTCCTACTAAATAATGATAGTCAACAGATTTTGGTACACTCACTTCGCGATTTAGTTCATTACCATTTTCATCAATTAAACTATACGACGCATATGAAAAAGCAATATTCATTTCTTCCATAAATAACAATTGTGTCTTCAATTTATGCGGCAACCATATATCATCACTATCTAAAAAGGCAATATACCTTCCTCTTGCCTCTTGGATCGCTAAATTCCGAGCTTTAGCAGCACCAACATTTTCTTTTAATGATAATAATCTAATTCGTGAGTCTCCTTCTATTATCTCTTTAATTTTTTCCGCAGATTGGTCGGTTGAACCGTCATCAACGATAATCATTTCCCAGTTTTCATACGATTGATTCTGTACAGATAAAATTGTCTCACCTATAAATCGTATACTATTATAAGAAGGTGTTATTACAGAAACATAAGGCGGCTCGTTATGTGCTGATAGACATTTTACCATCTATCTTTCCCCTTCCTTCATATATTGAAATATACTTCACAACAACTGCTAAAAATAAAAAGAACGCTTCGTTAATAATGAGTGACAATGACATCATCTGAAATAAAAATGCAATCATAGTCAATAGAAGGTATGGTTTTTCACGAAACAAAGTATGCTGCGCTAGCTTGAATATTAATATGAATAAAAACGCGCTATATAGAAGAAAACCAATTGTACCCGATTCAGACAAAATTTCTAAAAATGTATTGTGTACATATAATTTTTCATTAAATTGATACTCATAATAATTCGAAAAGTTAAAAGCACCGATTCCGATATATGGATTGGATAAATAATATTTAAAAGCAGCTTCCCATAATGTAAATCTACCACTTCCATTATCATGGGAAAAATCAGAGATTCGTTTATTTAATATGTCATCTAATTGGCCCCCCATTACACTATTCGATAAACTAAAAATAACTACACTAAACAATACTAAACTCATAATTATTTTTATTTTTTTAGCGAAACTAGACATACATATATATACAAAAACGACAAGCACAAGCGCTAATATACCACCCCTTGAAAAGGTTAATAGACTCGTCGTAACACATAAAATTAACCCTAGGATGTTAGTGATATTTTGTAAATTAGTCATATAGTACATAAAAAATATTGTATTATAGAAAATAAAAATGTTAGGATCATCTAGCAATCCAATTAACCGTGGATATCCTCTATCAACTAATAAACCAGCAAAAATTTCTCTCTCTTCTCCACCGTATAAACTAAAGTATTGTAAACCGATTATATAGAGTATTAGACTTACAATATTAAATACTACTCCTACATAAGCAATAGATGATTCAAGTACCACTATTTCAGTATTCCCCAATAAATTCCTCATTATAAAATAGCATCCTAAAACGAGTAGCACGCCAAAAATCATACGAATACTAGCATTTAAATACATAGAAAGAATTCCACTTAAACAATAAATGAAATAAAACAGTAAAAATATAACTTCATGAAAATATAACTTTTGAATATGAAAGTTTTTAATTGTTAAACAAAAATATATGACTAAAAAAATCATATATATTTTCAATGAAAATCCAATATATAAATTGTATTTACTTAACATAACAAATAATATTAGAAGAATAATCCATCCCATCGATACTTTCATACTATTTTCCATAGGCTATATCCCCTGTTTCGTAATATAATCCTTTTTGCGTATTTTTCTTATAAAAGAAAGAAGAAGTTTTTTTAGCTCATAATCATATAGGAATATGGCAGCTACTACAATTAGTATATTAAGAACAAGCGCAATTAAATGATATGTATGCAATATATATTGCACTCCAATAAAGGTTACACCAAAATAAATTGTATACGGTATTACAATTTGGAATACAATTTTTTTCTTCACTACACTTACCGCTATATATCCCACTAAAGCGACAATTTCAAATAAAACCATAGCGTATGCCGCTCCTATCACTCCACCAAGACTACTAAAGCTATAAAGCATAACCCCACCTATCACCAATGCTACACACTGCACAACAGTTCTCTTATTTTGACATCCGCTCGTCGTTAAACCGTCAGCAATGGCAATATTTAAACTTTGTAGCACAATAAGAAATGATAATATTTGGAGTGGTTCTACTGCATTGCTCCATTCTTCATGAAAAAATATAGAAATAAAGTATGGTGCTAAATGATATAAACCAATCGTCATACATATTCCTACAATCGCCATTGATTTAATTTGAAGCAAATTTAATTTCGTATGCGCTTCTAAATTATTCTGGTTATAATGCTTAAAGAGCACTGGAAAAAATGCACCTGCAATTACCCCCGGTACTTGATATAAAGCTGCCGGCATCCGGTAGGCTACTGCAAAAACACCTACCATACTTAATGGCAATGTATAGTTAAGCAAGATAGGTGCTAATTGTGGCGTACTCATTATTAAAAAACCGCTAATAATAAAGGGAGTTAATTGCCAAAATAACGCTTTATGAATTACGACTTTCATATTCATTTTCGTCTTTCTTCTCATGATATATATACTGAATACACCACCGATCATATACCCAAAAGCATATAAGCGAGCCGTTACATACACCGGTAACTCTCCGAAAATACAAAAACATGTAATTATAATAACAACCGATGATGATACAACTTTAATGAGCGCTATATACTCCATACGTTCCATCAGTTGAAAATAGACAATTCCTATGTTTTGCCAAGTTAATCCTATTAACATGAAAAACATTACGTTTATCATCATATAAATTAAATTTTTATCTACATACATATAATGAATAGCAACATAACCGATGATAGAAATAAAAATAAGTAGAATCATCCTTATTTTTATATACGATGATAAAATCTTCTCTAAATCTGCTCCACCCTTTGCCCCTTCTCGAAGAAACGTATTACTAAGTCCTAAGTCTGTAAAAAATAACATAACAAACGTCACTGCTATGGCAACACTAAACATCCCATAATGTTGTGCGTTAAAAAAGTTTGCTAAAATAATTAAACTGACAGCCTGAAGAAGGTTAGCTAAAATCGTACTATAAAATAGATGGATAATATTGTTTAGAATAGATCTACCCATACCAGTTCTCCTTTGCAAGTAACCTACTTACATATGTTGTTTGTTTACATATATATTTATCTTGCACCATTACCGTTCAATACAATTAAAACGGTCTTACATAAAATACGGATATCCATCCGAATCGTTTTCATTTCAATATACTCCATATCCAGCCTCAACTTTTCCTTTGGATCAAGATTATATCCTCCATTTATTTGTGCCCATCCTGTTAATCCTGGTTTTACCATTAAACGATCCTTAAATTCTGGAATATACGCATCAAATTCATTATAAAAAAACTCTCTCTCTGGTCGAGGGCCTACAAAAGACATATCTCCTCTTAAAATATTTAAAAGTTGCGGTAATTCATCAATTCTCGTTTTTCTTATGAACAATCCAACTTTTGTAATTCTTGAATCATGTTCTTTTGCCCATTGCGGGCCATTTATTTCAGCATCCTTTACCATCGATCTTAATTTAAATACATTAAACTTCTTCCCGTTTATACCTAAACGTTCTTGAAAGTAAATTGGAGCCCCTGATGTTTCTAAAGTAATCATAATACAAAAGAACAACATAATTGGTATCGTTAATAGTAACAATATGATTGAAAATATAATATCAAACAAGCGTTTTACACTTCGATTCAATATGCTAGGCTTTTCTTGAGCCGGAATCGTATACAACTTGGCTTGATTTGTTTCACGAATCATGGATCGTTACCCCCACATTCAAGAATATAAAATTATACCTATTAATTCACATTCTTTCCTCTTTATATCCACTATTACTTTTTGCACTGTACGTAGTGAATCTTTTCGCTTTTTAACTGCTAAGACCACTCCATCGCATTTCCCTGCAATAATGTGCGTAGCAGGAAGATCAAATACTTCAGAAGAATAAAAGAAAATGTAATCAAAATCTTCTTTCCACTTAGCAATCGCATTATCAAATTCATCCATAGCAACTAAGGGGGTCCCTGTGTGTACTGTTTTTTTTGCAGGAATACAATATAAGTATTTAGACAAATTACTAGAAAAAGATTCATAATTGCAGGGGGAAGAGCTTATTATATCGTTTACTGTTATCATGTGATCACTTTGTAATAATACATGTAATTTAGGATCAGAAAAATTCACATCAATAAGTAACACCTTTTTCTTCATTTCCGCAAACACTAGACCCATATTTACTATAAGCGAGGCAACAACCCCTCTGTCCTTCGTTGAACTAACTGTGAACAGTTGTTTTCCAGATTTTTTTAGCTCGTGATACACCGTATAAAACTGTTCTTTCATCAGATCATCATGCAGATCGAATGGCAGCTGTTTCTTTGTCCTAAACATCAACATGTTCACCTCGATATATAGATGATTGTTTATCAACCTCTGTAGGTTTCTTTTTTCTATTCGGTTTCATATTTATGTGACCAATAACAGAGACTGTTGTTATTTTCTCTAAATCCTGTTCCGTGTATATACGTTCATCAAAATAATCTCGAAATACAGCTAAACCTATCCCAACAAAAAAACTAACAATTAAAGAAATAGGAATGATTAGTTGAAATTTTGGAAACAATTTTTCAGCCTGTTCCTGTAACTCAGGATCCGTCAACACTTTCACACCTTGTACATTTGTGTACTGTTGAAAACTTTGTTGTGATTGCTCTGCCAATGTCTTTACTATGTCTTTCACGACTTTCGGATTGGAATCTTTTACTGTAACAGTTACAATTTGTGAGTTGTCCGTATTTACCACCGAGATTTTTTGTGCTAATTCATAACTTGATTGCTCTAATTTCAAAGTTTTTTTAACTGTTGAAATAATTAATGGGCTTTTTAAAATATCGACATACGATGTTACTAGTTGCTTATTTTCTTGTGTTTTATTTGTTGAATTTTCCTTATTAAACTCATCTAAATTCCCAACAAGAATTTGCGTTGAATATTGATATGACGGCTTTAAAACATACATAGAGATAAGAACTAAAGAAGCGGTTAAACAACACATCGTTAAAATAATCGTTACGAATCTTCTTTTCAATAATTGTTGAAAATCTTTTATACTCATTTCTTGCTTCAATTATTTCACCGCCCTTTTCTGAATAACATCCTGCAAGTCACTCTTTACAGATAACCCTTTCTCCTTTCTATCCACTTGTTTTGTTACATACTTTCCGACTCTCAATGCAAATTTTTCTACATATATATACGAAAGCATTGCAAATATAAACGAAAAAACAAGTGAAAAAATTAAAATAATAAGCAACGGTAATATTTTATGGAGCATGTATATAAGGGAAAATAACGATATAATATGATATAAATAAAGACTGTAAGAAATCTTCCCCAAATATAACAAGTATTTATTACGTAGTAAGGACGACAAAGTTGATATTGACAAGCTTAATATGACAAATAGACATGCACTTATCGCCACTACATAGTCTCGAAATATAAAATTATTGAGCACTTTCATTTCTCCAATAAGCCCTTCATACATAAAAAGTAAAATCGCAAATAAAAACCATGCAATTTTCGTGTTTTTAGTACAATTACTATAAAAAACTATTAAATTATTTTTATACTTCGCAACTAGTGCTCCTAGTAAAAATAGCACCGTATAATGCAAAGTTAATGCATAGCTTGTTAATGTTAAGCCCGAACGAAACAAAAATAATATGATGACAGAACATATACTAAAACTAAACAATAATAGTAATGAACCCCTTAACGTTTTTCGTAAGCAAATCATCAAAATTAACGGGAAAATTATTGATATTCGCATTTCATGGACAAGCGACCAAATCACACCGTTATATGCATCTGTATTATATTTCCCAACCAATAAAATATGTTGTGCGATTAAGCTTGAAGAACTTTCAATCGTCCATGAGCGATTAAACCATTCACTTAAATAAGAAATACCATATTCACTAATTGTAGTCTGGCATATAATCGCTATAATTATTGCCACAATATAAGGAATATATATTCTGCATATACGTTTTAAAAGGTATGACCCATAGCTACTATAGTTTTTTTCAATAGATTCATACAAAACAAATCCGCTCAAAACAAAAAAGATAATAACAGATTCGTTACCACTACTAAAAATTAGACGAGCAGGTGTTTCTTTTAATAGATACACAACAAATGGTTTATTATCTTCATAACTGTAATTTTGAAATGCTGAAAAAATCATTAAATGATGACCAATCATTACTACTAATGAAGAAATCCCTCTTATAGAGTCCAATTCTTCGTATCTCTTCATCTTTTTACATCAACTCCTAATGAAATGATACTAATCATTTCAAAGCGACATCTTTATTCATATTCCTCTCCTTTCTTTTCATTCCAATTTTTCATATTAAAATGATTTTATAGTATAAATTTGAGTGTATTGTAACATTTTTTGTAATATTATGAATAGTAAATCTCGAAAATTGGTATATACCAATTTCAACCTCGAAAAATGAGTAATATTGATAGAAAAACACTATAAAAATTTCTTGCATATTTACAAAATTAAAGAGATGAATAGCGTTTTTTCAATATAAAATAAAAAAGATAGCCTATATAGGCTATCTTTTTTATTTTATTTAATTACTGGCACCACTATATGCTACATGTCGTTTCTCAATTCTTTCTTCAATTTCTTTCATATTTTCTTTATTATTTAATAGTGATTGTTTATTTTCAATTAATAATTGTTTAAAAGATTTTCTCACTTTTTTTCTCATTTTCATTGTCCTCCTTGGGGGATGGTTTATATAAAAGATAAAGAATTATCTGTGTGTCCTTATAATAATTGATTGTTGTGAATTCTATTTGAACTTCATATGAAAATTCCGTTTATTTTCTGACAACTTTGTGAACACGAAAAAAAGACTCTCTAAAACTATGTTGAAATTAATTCACTTCATTATAAAAATTACTATTTCCATCAACTTTTATCATTATATCTTGTCGAAACATTTATATATTTAAAATTGATTTCGACATAATTTTATTTACTATAATACTGTTTACAAAAACAAAAAGAAGGTGTTGCATAAGTCAAAGTTCGACTTATGCAACATCCCTCTTTCCAAACTATTTATAGCATATTTATTAATATTTCAGGTCTTCCCCAATTCATTTCTTCACAAACAAATTTAAGTTTTTCTTCATCCATTGTGTGTAGTCCCTCTTCTAGTGAACATGAAATTGGAACTTCACAGTGAATTTGTGCTAATTGCAACGAAATATTTAAGTTCTCTAAATCACTTTCAATCTTCGTACGCTGCGCTTTCGTTAATGATTCTACATTTTCTAGTACAGCGGATACTGTTCCGTGCTCTTGAATAAGCTTATACGCTGTTTTTTCACCGATACCTTTTACACCTGGATAATTATCACTTGTATCTCCCATGAAAGCTTTTGCATGGACGATTTGCCACGGCTCTACACCTTTTTCTTCCATGATTTTCTCCGGTGTGTAATATTCGTAATTTCCAATTCCTTTACGCAGAAGCATAACTGTAACGTTCTTATCAACAAGTTGAAGTAAATCTGTATCACCAGTTAAAATATAAACTTCAGCTTCATTGCAATATTGTTTTGCAAGCGTACCGATACAATCATCGGCTTCGTAGCCTTTCATACCGATAACTGGAATGGATAATTTCGCAGTCATTTCTTGCACTAAATCAAATTGAGGAATTAATTCTTCTGGTGGCGCTGCACGATTTGCTTTATAATTCGAGAACGATTCTGTTCTAAATGTCGTACTTCCCATATCCCAGCATGTAACGATATGTGTTGGTTCGATCGCTTGCGTAGCTGTTAACAAGTGTTTCATATAACCATGAATCCCGTTTGTAGGGGTTCCATCTTGTCGTTTCATAAATTGTCCGTAAACACTTGTTGCGTAAAAAGCACGAAATAATAGTGCCATACCATCAACTAATAATACTTTTTTCATAATTCCTCTCCTATTAAAAAAATAATAACCTCACGTTATCACGTAAGGTTATATAAATAGATTACCATTCTACGTTTTTGCTCAACTTTGTCTATTATACATGGTTTTTGTATATTTAGCACCATTAACACATTAAGACATCCTACTACAACAAGTATGCAATATGCCTGAATACGTATTTTTTCCAGTAGAAACAACGACAGCCTTTGCATTTCCACTAACAATATGCGAACCTTTAAAACATACATTTTCAAGCTCAAGTGGATTATAATCTTTCATCCGTTTTAATGGAATAAATCGTTTACGTTCAAGGTGATAGCAGCTTTCAAACTTCTCTATACTCGCTTCGTTTCCCGTTAACACAGACTCATTTACTAATAAATCATCTGCATAAATAATACGTACATCAGCTGGCACAGCATCTCCAGCCGAAAGAAAAATCATATCTCCAGGTACAAGTTCTTGCACTGGTATCTCCATCATTTTCAGTTCACTATTTAGCCCTGTACTACTAGAACATTCTACTCTAGATACAGTAATCGTTTCACGTTGTAATTCATCACACACACGTTGTTTTGAAAAACCTGGGATCATGCCACCAAGCTTCATCATTACTTCTGCAAGAAGTGCTCTTTTTGAAGTTAGTTCATTTCGGCCATATACTTGAATACGTTTTTGTGCCTCTTTCATTGATAGTCCGTCTCTTGTTGTTTTAAAATATGCAAATACAGATTTTACATCTCTTGTTGCAATTTCAATTAATAAATCTTTATTTTTTTGAAGCATTGTTTGTTCTTTTATTGATTTTTTACTTAGTTTATATGACGTGTTACCCACAGTTTTGTTTGCATATAACATATTATCGTCTCCTCCTTTACAACATAGGAAGAAACGCTTTGTTTCTCAATTTATCCACTTTACTGTGAAAGTGTCTAGCGCTTTATAAACGCTACATTGTGATAAATATAGAGGGAGGAACAAATCGTTTCCTGCCTACATCATATATTTTTGATTTGAAGTATATGGGTAACGGAACCGAGTCAGAATTTGACATGCTCCTCACCTCCTCGTTTAATTTTATAGTTTATACTATGAAATTACTCATAGCTTGGTAACAAAAAAGACCCCTACCCTTAAGAGAGTAGTGGCCATTACATACACAAATAAACGATTTCTAATATAATTAGAAATCTACGGACCTCTCCCTCACCGAGTTTTAGCACTGTATAGCATAGGTACATTACCAGCTACGTTAAGAAAAACCTTAATTCGATCATTCCTGTTGACCCATTGGCGTCTCTCGACATTTTTGGGCAGTAGCATTTCTCTATACAGGAGCCTCACCTAACAGAGACTTATTTTCATTACATTGAAAATGTTACTCTTATTTAAAATAGATGTCAACCGTAGCCTACAATTTTTTCAAAAGGTATGGCAAACTAACATATATAAAGTGAAACTTTAATCAGTGGGGTTTTGTTCATCCCCCACTGATTATTAGCCCTCACCAATCGGGCTGCCCGGCAAATAGCGGAATAAAATAAAAAACTTTACGTTTAAACGTAAAGTTTTTAATAAGTTATACAGCCAGCAATTACAATCCCAATTGAAAGCGATAAAAACATAAGAAAAAGACCGACTGCTTGATTATCTTCTTCAAGACTTTTGTTTATATTAAAGCGTGGTGTAAGCCACTCAGCTAAATAAAAAACGATAATTTGAGCCAAAATCCCAACTGCTCCCCACGAAATCATATCAAGAAGTGAAATTGAATTAGCTGCTGTCGAATATAAAACAATAGCTAACCCAAGTAATCGTCCTCCAAGCACATAGCTTACCGCCTTATTCCCTTGAGCCATTAACTTAAATTCCTTAACTTTCGTTGTCACTTCCATCAAGAACAGACCAATACATAAAAGTCCGAGTGTTACTGCTAAATATGATAAAAAATTAATCATTTTTCCCCCTCCTTTTTATACCTACCGGTAAATAGTACGATTCATTTCCTGTAATCTTTTCTCCCGCGCGAATACCGATACTACTTGCTTTTCCAGCAATTAAAAAAGAACCAAACACATACGACAGTTTCTCCATCCCTTTTTCTGTTTCCAAGGATACGACTGGAAGTTCTATATACTTTTGAAATATCGGCAGTGAAGTTTTATACGTTTGATGTGCATTTTGAAGCATAATATTTTCATCCTTATCGCGAATCGTAATTGTATCTCCTTCTCTACCAAATGAAGGTTTTTGAACGAAAGAACCTTTTCCTAAAAATAAATCTGGTTCTAAATATGTAGGTAACATATATTCTTTAATCCACTGTTGTTCCTCGTTTGTATAAAAGACCTCTTCTTCTGCTAACCCCCAAATAAGACACTGAATTGATTTTGGCTGAAGTAAAAATGCTGACAAAGGATTTATTATAAAAAGCTTTCCGGCTTTTACAAGTTGCAGCAGTTCCACACCTACCAAATCTCCTGTTTCAGGATCTTGATCCTCAATTAAATCTTCTATCGGATATGTTTGACGATATAAAACATCAATCTTCGCCCCATCTTTATCAACTAGAGCACCTTTCGTAATTCTAAGTTCTGACATTGGCACTACTTTATTTTCAACATGGCATAACTGACTTAAATACATAGTCGTATTCCAATCCTCAATATGTTCATGATGTGCTGTAAAAACAACATTTGGATTGTCTAATCCCTTTGTCGCTTCCATTACAGCTTTCGTAACACCAGAAGATAGTAATCGTTCTTGATCCGAGTTTGGATCATCATAACCTAGGTTTTCACAAACTTTTCCATTCATTTGAAAGCATTCCATAATAAAAGTTGGTGTATCACTATTAAACTCAAGCATTTTAATTTGGTTATCAACCGTTATAACGAAATCAAATCGTGAAATAACAGATTCAGGATATAATCCTTTCATTCTAATGAATGATAAGCTCGCAGGAGGAAAACCAAGCTCAAGAAGCTGTTCGTCACTTAAATTTCGCAAAAGTTTAGCAGTCTTAAAAAATATTTTACCCATTCGTTCAGTCGCTAAGTGTAATTGTTCCAAAGTCTGATTTGTTATAGAAAAAACATGAAACAAACTATATTCACATTCATATAAATCCGACCAAAAATTCGGATATTTTAAATAAAAATCTTTTCGATCCCTTATGTATTGCGACATATTTTAGCCCCCAAATCCTCCCTTTGAACCGCTTCCAATTCCACCTTTAAATTCAGCAGACGATTGATACGATTTAAACGCCGATGAATTTTTAAAAGTGGATTTATTTTGATAATATCGCCCACCATAGAAATAATGCCCACGATAACCTGAACTACTATCATCACACTGCCATACCCCAAGTTCATCATCCCAATCCCAATCAGAACAACTATTATCATTCGGTTTTGGGGGAAGATCTTGTGCGCAACCAAATAAAGTGCCAGTCATTAAAGACGTTACGACACCACCTACTAGCCATTTCGTTTTTGTCACCTTCGCACTCCCCTTTTTAAATTCTATTCCTATTATATAGGATGGCATGATAAAGTAGAAGAAAAAGGAAGAAGAGGGATGAAATGCGCTTAGAATATCGACTTAATGATGAAACGAAAGGGTATCCTGCTTTATGGAACTACGCCAATATTTCTAATTCTGAAATTATCGCACGCATGACTTGTGAATATTTTATTAAAGAGAAAAATACTTATGTTGTTACTGCAACTTCGGTTGATCCAGACGGAACAGCAGTTATTTATATTCAAAAAGAAGTTTTCGCCAATGACCCTTCAGACCCTACATACTCCCACATCGGTTTTGAAATTAGAGAACTAAGTGAAACGAGTTCAAGCTTAGTAGATAGTCAAGATGTATGGAACTACGAAGAAATTTTACCATCTCTTCATTCAGATATTATATATATTCAGCGAGACGGCATGTCTATGGAATTCTCCTTGGATTCAAGAGAGATTGATGAAGACAGAAAGTGCTACATTTATTACGGAAACTTCACAGGTGAATCAAGATAATATTGATATATCTATGCAACAAAAAAACCTTACGTATAAAACGTAAGGTTTTTATATAGCCCCACATATGCCGTTCTCTCTAGATGTCCATAAACCTGCTCTCACAGGTGGATGCTCTCACAAATGTTTGTAACTTCCTTCTTAAAAAGATGGCATGTTAGCTACATTTAAATATTGAACTTCCATATTAAACTTATTGGTTTAAGACATGCATAAGCTACGTACACCGTAGGAATTTTATATAAGGTTAGTTGAAATAAGACCCCCGCACGTGCCGCTCCTCGTAAATGTCCAAAAACCCGCTACTCGCAGGTGGATGCCCTCACAGTTACCGTACATCTTCCTCCACAAGGAAGGCTTGATGATGGTCGCTAAATATTGAGCTTCCGTATAACTAACATCGGTTTTAGACATAAATAAGTTACGTACACCGCAGGATGTATTATTTACTTGTCGTTATATTATCACATTGTTTCCAATGTGTAAAATACAAAGTTTTTCGAGCAATCTCTTGCTTGTGACCTTATTTTAATACAAATTATTTTTGCATGCAAGTGATTAATCTTCTTCTTTTGCAATTTGATTTTCTGGATAAGAAATCCAATCACTCCAGCTACCCGCATACAATTTAACATTTTGGAATCCAGCCAATTTTAACGCAATGATATTTGGACATGCCGTAACACCAGAACCACAATATACTATGGTTTCCTTATCTTTCGACAGATTTTGGAATCGTCCTTGTTGCTCAGCTTCATTCTTAAATTGTCCTGATTGCAACATTCCATCCTTCCAAAAATAGTTTGCTGCTGTCGGAATATGTCCTGCTTTATGATCGACAAGTTCCTCTACACCAGCATAACGTTTTGGCTCTCTTGAATCAATTAACGTAACATCTGCACCTGCCTGGATATTCTCTCTTACTGTTTCCATCGATACAAGCATATGATCTTGTATGTTTGTTTTGAATGTTTTTCGTATAACAACAGGAATTTCCGTTGTTGTCGGTAGTCCATTCTCTTTCCAAACCGGGAAACCACCATCTAATATATATACTTTCTCATGTCCTACATAGTTACATAACCACCATAAACGAGCAGCATTTGCACCAGCTTGACTGTCGTACGCAATTACTGTCGTATGTTCATCAATACCAACCTCCGAAAGCTTGTCCGCAAACTCTTCAATGCTTGGCAACGGATGGCGGCCACCATGTTCTGCTATAGGACTTGATAAATCTAAATTCAAATCAAAATATAACGCATGAGGAATATGTTCTTCTTTATACTTTTCTCTACCCCAATTAGGCTTCGCTAAATCAAAACGACAATCGATTACACGGACGTTCTCATCTTCTATATGCTCACGTAACCATTCGACTGTAACTATCATCTTTAACGACCTTCTTTCTCTTGTAAACGACTTACATACTCCATAACCATTTCTTCTGTAACATATTTACGCTGCAAGGTAACACCATTTTTTGCAAGATCATTAATTTGCTTTGTTACAACATTAATGACATCAACCGAAAATTCTTTCCCATTTGACGCAAGAGATACGGCTGCTTCAATAGCTGCTTCACGCTGCGCATCTAATTGTAAACATGCTTTTACACTTTCATTTTGTTTACGAGAATGTGCTGTAATTGCTTTATGTACTTCCATCTTCTCTTCCCCCTAAATAAGTTATACGTTCTAATTCAATTCCATTGCAAGCCGAATCATATCACGGCATACAATGCCATTTTCAATAATCTCTTCTTCATAATGCTTCGAAAAGTAATCAAAATCAATAGAAAAAATACGAAATCCACATTTTTGATATAAAGCAAGTTGTGAAACACTAGAATTGCCTGTACCAACTTCCAGTTTTGACATACCATATCCTTTAGCAGTTTCTACAGCATGACTTACTAGCTTCTTTCCAATCCCTTTTCCTTGCACATGCTCTGCAACCGCAATATTCATGATTTCCATCGTCTTTGGCCTTGTTTCTAAAAGAACATATACACCGATAACGCTACCCTCTTGCTTTGCTACGTATGTTAATCCTCTTTGTACATATGTAGCTATTTGCCGTTCACTTGGATCAGCAAGTAGCAATAAAGACTTCGGTATAGCTTCTTCTTTCGAAATATACTCTATTACTACACCCATAAAAATTCCCCTTTCTCTATTGTTCTAAACCCTCCTTGTCTACCATAAGTAATAGAAAGGAGGGGTTCATCATGGACAACAATGAGAAAAAATGCAACGTCATCTCTATTGATGGAAAGAAGAAGAAAAGCGACACGTATTCCTATCCAAAATTAGTAGTAGAAAATAAAACATATGAATTTTCTTCATTCGTCTTATGCGGTGAAACACCAGACGGCAGACGACTCGTTCTTACTCATATGATTTCTACCGATGAATTTGCTGGATTTGTAAAATCTTTAGATACTGTACTGCAAAAGAAAATTGAACGAATCTTTTTCTCATAACGACTATATAACATAAATTTCTTTTTCAATCTCTACTAACTGCTTGTGCAATTGTTCTTTACTTTGCTCATATAGAGATACATCAATCGTTTCAGCCAATGCAAATAATATACTTTCATAATAATTCATCACATCTTGCTGCATTACTTTTTGGAATAAGTTCCATTTCAAATCCCACTCTTGCTTATAATGATGAACAAATAAATCTTTTTCATCAGCTACATAGTTTGATACGAAAGGTTCTAATACAACTTTAGCCTCTTCTTGCATGAATGCTTTATCATTTTTTTCAAAAAAGCTTTTTTCATTTTTAAAATGTGCCAGTGCTTTTTTGAAATCTTTTATTTCAACTGAAGGGAACGGTTCTTTATGTGTAATATCTTTATATTCATACTCCACTGTTCCATTCATAGAAATTGATTGATTTTCTACTTTACAGTTCACTACAATTTCGTCCTTTGCACGCTTCATCGCTTCGTCTATCCATTTTTCAAGACGTAATGATGTCGCACGCATTTCTTGTAATAAATCATGCTGAATAAATGCTACTAATTCCATAACACACTGTTGCAATTGTGTTTTCACATTTCCATCCGTTCGAAGTGACGCCGGATTAATAAATTCAGTAAACACATCGTTATAACGTAGGAATAGACGCTGTTGCACGTAATAAAGCAACTCTTTCACTTCATTTTGCATCGCCTGTTCTTCAGCAAGTACACTATATGATGAAATGATATGAAGTAGTTGATCACGCTCTGCTTCATATTTTTTCGTTTGCTTCTCTTTCTCTTCATTCCCCTGCTTTGCACCATTTATCATGTTTACTAAAAGCTGATCTGCCCCTTGCAACGCACCGTATAGAGCATGCACAGAAACAAGCATTAAATCTCTCATCATAAAGGACGTAAATGATTCCTCAAACTTAGTAATTCCAGAGTTTTGTAAAATACCATACTTCTCTTTTTCAACACTCTTTCCTTGTTTCTCTTCAAGCGCACATAAACTTGAAATTGCAAATAAACGCGGATTTCTAATACCGTATTGCAGTAGCTGATCTGCGATATAACCTTTTACCATTTCAAGTTCTTCTTCAGACTCTGCTAAATCCGCCGCATTAATTAAGAAGAACATTTTATCAAGGGCAAAAGTATCCTTTACACGACCAAGCTGAATTAAAAATTCACGATCCGCACGAGAGAATACATGGTTATAATATGTTACAAATAAAATAGCATCTGCGTTTTTAATATACTGGAATGCAACATCCGTATGGCGAGCATTAATAGAATCCGCTCCAGGTGTGTCTACAAGCGCTACTCCCTGCCTTGTTAAAGCACAATCATAATAAAGCTCCATATACTCAACGAAGCATGATTTTTCTTCGTTCGCTACATAATCAGAGAACTCTTCTAATGTAACTTGTACTTGTTCTCCTAAATAAGTAGAAACTGCATCATACCCTTTTTGTACCGCTCGTAAAAAGCTAAATGTTGTTTTTTGCTTCCCAGTTGGTGAAGGATATTTCATAACTTTATCAATTTGTGCTAACGCCTCATCTAACGTAGTAATCTCATAATGAAACAGCTTATAAACAGCTTTCATATCTTCTAATAAAGCTTGCTTTGATTTGAATTGAACCATTACTGTTCCGTGTGGTTTTTCCTCTGTAACCGGCAAAATTTGATTAATCGTTGCCGTCGTCGGATTTGGTGATACAGGAAGTACCTTCTCACCTAGTAAGGCATTGGCAAATGATGATTTTCCAGCACTAAAAGCTCCGAATAACGCTACTGTAAATTGTTTCGTTTCCACACGACGCCTTTTTTCTATTACCTCTTGCTGTACATGTTTCAGCGCTGGCAATGGCTCTAATATCATTTCAGCTTTCTTCACTTTCTCTAATATACGCTGAATATTTAAAACTGCTGTTCCTTTTATCTCTTCTTCATGAGCCGCCCCGTTATCATTTACAATCTCCTGCTCTTGTAGTGTAAATTTCTCACTAACAATTTGTTTTTCACGTTGCAATATCTCCTCTATTTGCAATCCTTCTGGTGTAGCAACACGCTCGCGCCAAATATTTTGTAAATAACTTTCATATGTCTCTAAATTGTTACTGTATTGTAATTCCGTCTCTTTTGCCGTTTGCAACATCGTATATTTTTCAATCTCTTGTTCCATACGAGCAACTGCTTCCTTCACCTTTTGCTTTAAAACGACTGCACTTTTATCAAAAATTTGCTGAGCTTTTGTAAAATAACGTTTCTTCAGTTCATTCGCTACATCCGCTGTATAAAGAAGTAAGTAATCACCTGTGAAACCTGCACCTTGTTTAATGACTTCAGCTAACATTTCTGGTCCAAAAGCAATTTCTAAAGCATATATGTCTTTCCCAATTTCCTCCGTGAACAATCCTTCTTCTTTTAAGAAGGCCACAATAAATTCTTTCACATGAAAATCAAGTTGCGTTTCAACAGTCTTTTGAAGGGCAGAATAAAACGCCTCTACACGTCTTTGTTTTTCTTGCTCCGTCTTTCCTTTTGCAAATAGCAAACCAACTTTAAACTTTGTTAATTTCGTTTCTAAATATGCATTTGCCAATTCTCTCATTTCAAATGGCATTAAATACGCGTTATCTAATATAGCTTGTAAACCTTTTATAAATTCGTTTCTCACATGAGATTCTTTACTAGCCTCGCGATGTTTAATTTCCGTTAGCTCTTCTTTCTTTTCAACTATTTCTGAAATCGAAAGCGGTGATGCTAACTCTTCCTCATATGTCAAAAGAGCTTTTTCATTTTCAGAAAGAATAAACGAGAAATGTTCCCCCATTAAATATTCTGTTTCTCGCTCCATTCCATCTCTTACATACTGCTCTTTTTCTTTCATAATAGATGTAATTAATGTTTCTAAGCTTCCAATTTCATTTTGTGGATGGTTCATCATTCTTAATGACGTATAATAAACTCCATCTACTTCAATATCCCAGTTAGAGAACGATTGTTTTACACTATCTTTATAATCCTCAAACGATAATTCATTTTCTTTATGTTTATCTATTTGATTTACAACGAGATAAACCGTTTTATTACGTTGTTTCAATTCTTTAACAAATTGTAAATTCACTTCCGATTGGACGTGATTATAATCCATCATATAAAAAATTACGTCTGCTAGATGCAGCGTTGATTCTGTCGCTAATTGATGGGCATCATCTGTTGAATCAATCCCTGGTGTATCAACTAACATAACACCCTCAGGAATTGGCGCATCATTCCGATAAATATGAACACCAATTACCTCATCACCGTCTTTACAAATTTGTTTTAATTCTTCCGCTGAATATGCACCATCATATTCGTACTGTTCTCCAGATTTAATCGTTACAACAACACGATCAAATCCCTTTTCAATTTTAACGACGTTAGCGCTTGTCGGAATTGGACTTGTTGGTAACAACTGTGCTTTATATAGATGATTCATCATCGTTGATTTCCCTGCAGAGAAGTGACCGCAGAACGCTATCATAAGCTGTTCTTGTTTATATTTTTGAATCACCTCAAACAACTTTAAACTATTCTCTGCATCGCCGTGTTTTTGCCACTCTTCATAAAAACAAACAAGTTTTCTCATACCGTTTGTCTGTACTATGTTTGTCATCCCCTTGTTCCCCTTTATCCAAGATGTATATACTTTTCCCTGCTATTTGCGAGCTCATAACCAGTGAGAGTTACACCTACCCATTGATTACAGTTTCACTTTACTATCATACTAAATTTTCAGCATATTCTCATTAAAAATAAAAAATCCCTTTCATTCTTTTTACAAATGAAAGGGATTTTATGTCATATCACTCATTTTGCTGTTCCTACTCCATTTAAAACATACTTTGTAATAACTGCATATACAACGACTGTACCTGCTACTAATGCATATACCATACTTACGCACCAACCTTTTTTGATAATGATTATCACTTTTGAATACAGTTTATCATTAAAGAGAATCATTATCAACACTTTTCATAAAGAAAGCCCCTTATAGGAAGGAGCTTTACTGCCTGTTTTGAAGAAGGTTAAAACTTGTTGTGCACTCTTATTATATCTCATAATACGCATCTTAACAGTTTTAAAAATTGGAAATTACCTATATACCCTCTTCTTTACATTTTGTATAATAAAAGGGAATTACTTAACAAGGAGGAAAATAATGACACAAAACATTTCACAAGGCGAGAGGATACATTCCATCGATATTATTAGAGGAATAGCTGTATTAGGTATTTTTCTTGTTAACTGGCCAATTATTGCCGGGGTTGACTCACGTGATATTACAGGAATTTACGAAGGGATAGACAGCTATATTCGCCTATTTTACGATATGTTTATTCAAACGAAATTTTATACAATTTTTTCGTTTTTATTCGGATTAGGTTTTTATATTTTTATGAATCGTGCTGAGGCGAAGACCGATCGTCCAAAAACTTTGTTTGTTCGCCGCTTACTTATCTTATTATTATTTGGGTTCTTACATTACGTTCTTTTATGGGACGGTGACATTTTACATACTTATGCAATTACCGGGTTTTTCTTATTTTTATTTTACAAAAGAAAGACACGTACTATTTTAATATGGTCAATTGTACTATTAAGTTTCATGCAATTGTTCACATTATTAGGTTCTCTTGTCATGTTATTAGTGCCGGTAGATGAACTAGGCCTTTCCATAGCCATTATGCCGTTAGAAAACTGGGGCTTACAAATTACAGACAGATTCTATTCTTTCTATTCTGAAGCAATAAGTAACAGTCTTATTATGCTTCCTGAAACACTAGGATTGTTTTTACTCGGATTATATGCCGGTAAAAAAGACATTTTCCGCCGTGCTAAGGAATTAGATCCAAAACTTAAAAAATGGCAAATCATTATGTTCATTTTAACATTACCGATGTGGTTTATTATGGTTTACTTCTTTATGAACAATCAACCATACACACCATTTTCACTTATGGGTATTACGATGATAAGCGGAAAGACATTGTTCATCTTCTACATTGTCACGTTAATGCGTTTATTACAAAAAGAAAAATGGCAAACAGTATTACGTCCATTCCAATACGTTGGACGAATGGCGTTAACGAATTACATCTCACATACAATTGTTACATTACTTGTATTTGGGCTACTATTCAAAAATGATTATCTTGCTCCATTATGGGTTGGACCACTATTCTGCGTCGGTTTCTACACGTTACAAATCTTTATTAGCCGCTGGTGGCTTTCACATTACCAATACGGGCCACTTGAGTACATTTGGCGTCTTGGTACTTACGGGAAAATGATGCCACTTAAAAAGAAAAGCAAGGTCTCATAACGAGACCTTGCTTTTTTACGCTTCTCTTACTGCACTTTGCATAGACACCGGCTCTTCTTTTACTTTCACTTTGCGCTGCGGCACCATATTAAATACGATATTTAACAATACTGCTGATGCACTTCCAAGTACAATTCCGTTATCTGTTAAAATACGAATGCTTTCTGGAAGTTGTGAGAATAATGTAGGAACGACTGTTACGCCAAGCCCAATTCCAACAGAACATGCAACGATTAATAAGTTTTCTTGTCTTCCAAAGTCAACGCTACTTAACATTTTAATACCATATGCCATAACCATACCAAACATTGCGAGCATAGCACCGCCAAGTACTGACTTCGGAATAATTGTTGTGATAGCTGCAATTTTCGGAATAAACCCAAGAGCGATTAACATACCACCGCAAGTATAAATAATAACGCGATTTCTTACTCCAGTTAATTGAACAAGTCCTACGTTTTGAGAGTATGTTGTATATGGGAACGCGTTAAAAATACCACCTAACACCATCGCTAATCCTTCTGCACGATACCCTTTTGTTAATTCTTTTTCACCGATTTTTTTATTGCAAATATCAGATAATGCAAAGTATACACCTGTTGCTTCTACAATCCCTACACAAGCAACGAGAATCATTGTAATAATTGGTGTTAATTCAAATGTTGGTGTACCGAAGTAAAATGGCTGAATACCATGGAACCAATCCGCCTCTCCAACTGCTTGCAAGCTTACTTTCCCCATAAATGCTGCAGCGATAGTACCGAACAACAAACCTAATAGAATAGAAATTGAACGGATAAACCCATCAAAGAAACGATACATAATGATGATAAATAATAACACTCCAAATGCTAACGCTAAGTTTTCAAGACTTCCGAAATCTTTGCTTCCTACTCCACCAGCCATATCATTAATAGCGGCTGGAACAAGTGTAACTCCAATTACTGTAACGACAGACCCTGTTACAACTGGTGGAAACAGTTTTACAAGCTTTCCAAATAATTTCGCAAAAATAACAACGAATAACCCGGCAGCAATAATTGCCCCATAGATAGAAGACACACCGTATTGTTTTCCAATTGCAATCATCGGCCCAACCGCTGTAAATGTACAACCAAGTACAACTGGGAGTCCAATACCGAAAAAGCGATTTGATAATGCTTGTAAAATTGTCGCAACGCCGCACATTAATAAATCAATTGAGACTAAGTATGTTAACTCTTTTTGATTTAAACCAAGTCCGCCGCCTACAATAAGCGGTACGATAATTGCGCCAGCATACATAGCAAGCATATGCTGCATACCAAGCGATGCAATTTTAAATGGATGCTGCTTCATTGCTTATTTCACCTCCGCAGTTTCATGCTGTACAAATGTAACTGTGCCGTTATCAAGTGATGCAATTTCTGCTAGTGATTCAACACGAACGCCTTGTTCACGAAGCTTCTTTCCTCCATCTTGAAATGCTTTTTCAATAACAATTCCAATTCCTGCAATACTCGCTCCAGCTTGCTCTACTAAACTCATTAAACCTAAAGCAGCCTGACCGTTTGCTAAAAAGTCATCGATGATTAATACACGATCATTTTCATCGATATGATTGCGAGATAATGAAATTTCATTCGTTTCTTGTTTCGTAAATGAGTATACGTTTGCAACGTACATATTATCTTGTAACGTTAACGATTTACGTTTTCTTGCAAAGATTACTTTTACACCAAGCTCTAATGCAGCCATAACTGCTGGTGCGATGCCTGAAGATTCAATCGTTACGATTTTTGTAATGTTCTCTTCTTTAAAACGTTTAGCAAATTCTTTTCCAATCTCTTGCATAAGTACTGGGTCAATTTGATGATTTAAAAATGCATCTACCTTTAATACGTCACCAGATAAAACCTTTCCTTCGTTCAAAATCTTTTCTTGTAATACTTTCATGTTTGTTCCCCCTCTTATGCAATAAAAAACTCCAAAAGCCGCCACCACTCGTTACAAGTGAGAGACGCGCTTTTGGAGTTTCGCAAAAAAGAATGCTAAACAAGCAATATATTCGTCCTCACTCATAGTCAAAGTATTTACGGTACTTCGGTAGAAACTTGCAGGCCATATCCCCGCGATTATATGAGTGTAGCTAACTATTTATTTTATAGATGGATTATAACGCACTTTTTATACTTTGAAAAGTATTTATTAACAAAACACGTACAAATTTTATAAAAACATCATTTTCGTTCGAGTTTTGTAAACTCTTACATATTATTTCAAAGCGTCGTTAAAACAATTGGCCCATCTTTTGTAATTGCAATTGTATGCTCATATTGCGCTGATAATTTCCCGTCCATCGTTCTTGCAGCCCATCCATTTAAATCTACTTTAGAATATCGCATACCTACATTTACAATTGGCTCAATTGTAATTACCATTCCTTCTTGCAACTCAGGCCCTTGTCCTTGTTTCCCAAAATGAAAAATTGCTGGTTCTTCATGGATCTCTTTACCTATTCCATGTCCCGTAAAGTCTCTTGCGACAGAACAACCTTCATTTGCTACGTAACTCTCAATTGCATACCCAATGTCTCCTACATGATTACCGATTACCGCCTGATCAATCCCTTTATACAATGCATTCTCAGCTACTACCATTAACCTTTCCGCTTCCTCAGAAACATTTCCAACTCTATACGTCCAAGCAGAATCTGAAAGACCACCATTTAAGTTTACTACCATGTCAATTGTTACAATATCTCCTTCATTTAAAGGAACATCGGCCGGAAACCCATGACACATTTCATCGTTTACAGATGCACATATCGCATATGGATACCCATTGTAACCTTTCTGTTCAGATGTGGCACCATGCTGTTTTAAATACATTTCAACAAACGTATCAATCTCTTGTGTCTTTATACCTGGCTTTATCATTTTCGCAATTTCTTTATGACATGAAGCAAGTAATTTTCCAGATTCATGCATCAAATCTATTTCATTTTTCGTTTTAATTGTAATCATACTACCTCTACCTTTCCTTGCTAAACCTACTATTTACTACTAAAATTCTATCATACACATCTTCTTCCACAATTTCCAATTACAAAAGCAAATATCCTTTATCTCTATTTTCCGAATATAAATTTTTAGTTAATTCGATTTTTAAGATATTATATCTAGTATTTTTTATTGATATTTACTTATAAACAAAGTATAGTGTTACCATACTATTAAAAGGAGGATTATTAAAGATGATGCACGCAGGAAGACTACGTCAGCAAACTTTGAACAATAAGTAACTTAATATGTTCAAAGGCTCTGTTTTCATAAAGCAGAGTAAACGGGATTAGTCTGCACATTTTTAATAATCTTCAACGGAAGAGTACACTTTCCACATGAAGAAAGGCAGATATACGTCTGTCTTTTTTTCGTATATTTTTTCATACAAAGAGAGGCGTTTATTCATTATATCCTCGTTTACTCTTAACCACAGACAGAAGCTCGTCTGTGGTTTTTTTATGATTACATTTCCTTATATCTCGCTACTTTAATCATATTGATGTAGTTAGAAACAATTAGTAACAGAAAACATTAAAATTAGAATAAACATTTGGAGGAAATGGGAATGAATACACTTAAAGTTAAACAATTAGCAAATAAGGAAGGACTAAATATATTAGAAGATTCAATAGTAATTAATGAATCTGGCGTTGACTTTCAAGTAGCACACGTTAAAGAACAAAACGGAGATAAATGGATACTAAGAATCCCTCGTAGACCAGAATCTATGAGACATGTCCAACGAGAAAAAAAGCATTAGAACTTATGAAAAAACATGTAGAATTCCAAGTTCCTGATTGGTCTATATTCTCTGAGAAACTAATCGCTTATAAACAACTAAGTGGCGTTCCTGCCGCTACTATCGATATAGAACAACAAGAATATATATGGAACTTTAATGAAAAGAATGCACCAACTGAATACAATATTTCATTAGGAAAAGTTCTAGCGAATTTACACTCATTACCTCAGCAAAAATTTAATAATATAGGTGTTGAAATTCTTACTGCTAATGAATTAAGAACTTCTATGAAACAAAGGATGAATCGAGTGAAGGAACAATACCACATCAATCAAAACTTATGGGATCGTTGGCAAGCATGGCTAGCTGAAGACTCTTTTTGGCCATCTCATGTAGGAGTAAAGCACGGGGATATACATCCAGGTCATATCCTGATTGATAAGAAAAATAATGTAACTGGCTTAATCGATTGGACAGAAGTAGGGATAGCTGATGTATCTATCGATTTCGCTTCCCATTATCTGCTCTTTGGGAAAGATGGACTAACAAAGTTAATTAGTTCTTATGACAATTCTGGCGGTAAAACTTGGTCAAGAATGGATGAACATATTATCGAACTTCTAACAACAAGTAGTATCACTGTTGCTGAATACGCTCAAGTATCAGGTTTGAAAGACATGCATGAAATAGCTGTACACATGCTATCAACTGAAAGTTAATGTAGTTGCAAAAAACAGAAGAACCCTCTTCTGTTTTTTGTTATTTTCCACATATATAATTCATTTTCAAAAACTCAAAACAACTACCGTTTGTTTTTTGTATAAACGTCCCAACTGCTTCAAACCCTGCCCTTTTATATACTTTAATAGCTCTCTCATTAAATTTCACTACTGATAGTGTTATATAATTGCACCCATATTTTTCTTCACTAAAAGCTAGTCCCGCATTCACGAACTGTAAACCAAATCCATTGCCAGTTATATCAGGTCTCATTCCAAGTCCTATATCAACCGTTCCATTATTCATTTTACAAACAGTAAAAAAACCAATGAGAGTGCCATTTTCCTTTACAGAAAATGTATGATTCCCTCTACTCTCATCATGTAAAAACTCATCTAAATCTTCTTCATCTGCCGCTATATCATAAAAAGAATATTTCCCTTCATAGTGCCAGTTATATGCAATCTCTTCCGCTTCTTCTTGCGTCATTACTGTATATGTATAAAGCATTCTTTTATCCCCCTTAAAAAAAGAGCTGCAATTAAGCAGCTCTTTTTTATAACTCATAAATTTCTTTATACTTCGCTTCTAAATAATCTGCTAAGTAGTTTGCATTTAATCCTTCGCCTGTCACATCTTCTAAAATTTCAAGTGGCTTTTTCGTTTTACCGTATTGGTGAATATTTTCTGTTAACCATTCACGAATTGGTGTTACGTTTCCTTCTTCTAATAATGCGTCAAAGTTCGGAATGTCTTTTAACATTCTTTGCTTAAACTGTGCTGCATACATGTAACCAAGCGCATAAGATGGGAAGTATCCAAATGAACCACCAGCCCAGTGAACATCTTGCAATACACCTTGTGCATTATTTTCCGGACGAATGCCTAAATATGCTTCCATCTTATCATTCCAAGCTGCTGGTAAGTCCTTCACTTGTAATGTACCATCAAATAATTCTTTCTCAAGCTCATAACGAACCATAACATGAAGCGGGTATGTAAGCTCATCTGCTTCTATACGAATGAATGACGGTTTCGATTCGTTAATTGCATCATAAAACTCATCAACTGACATATCATCAAATTGACCATTGCTATACTCTTTTAATAAATCATAATTCTTCTTCCAGAATGATTTATTACGGCCGATAAAGTTCTCAAAGAATAATGATTGTGATTCGTGAATACCCATAGATGTACCACTGCAAAGTGGTGTACCTTCAAATTGTTCTGCAATATTTTGTTCATATACTGCATGACCACATTCATGAATTGTTCCAAAAACAGCCATACGAAAATCTTTTTCATCATAGCGTGTCGTAATACGAACATCCCCTCTATTTAATGTAATTTCGAAAGGATGTACTGTTTCATCAAGACGACCTGCTTCAAAGTCATAATTCAATTGCTTCAATAATTCTAATGTAAAGTTCTTTTGTTTTTCTTTTGAAAATCGTTCCGATAAAGCACTTGTTTTTAATCCTTTTTTAGACTCAGAGATTTCTTTTACAAGCGGTACGATGCGCTCACGAAGTTGACCAAATACGTGATCTAAAACTTCCACTATAATACCTGGCTCATACATATCTAATAATGTATTGTATTTATATGTTTCATAACCCCAATATGTAATAAATTTCTTTTTAAATTCCACAATTTTTTCTAAGTATGGGCGGAACATTTCGAAATCAGATTTTTCGCGAGCTTCTTCCCACACACTCTCCGCTTTCGCTTCTAATTTCACATAAGCCTCATATTCAACTTGTGGAATTTTTTTATTTCTATCATATTCTTTCCGGCACTCTTCAACCATTTTCTTCGTCGTTTCAGAAAGTTTATCTTCGCGTATTAAAGCTTCAAGCTCTGTTAAATAGTTTCCCATCTCATCTGAAGTCGACATAGCAAACACTTCTGACGAAAGCATACCAATTACTTCAGAACGCTGATCCACACCTTTTTTTGGTGCACCTGTTCTTAAATCCCAAAACATTAAACTTAATGCTTCTCCATAATTCTGTATCTTCTTCACGTATGTTAAAAATTGTTTTTCTACTTCATATGTAGCAACTGTCATCGTATAAAAGCCTCCTTTTTCTACCTCAAACTTAATTCGACACGGAAACATAAATTCCTTTTATAATAGAAAAAAGCTTGGCAAGCGCCAAGCTTTTTCCTTATAATTCTTTACCTTCTACTGGCAGTACATTTTTCACAGCTGCAACTACTTTCTCATCTTCTGAATCAGATAAGAAGATTGATATAGCACCTTTATCGTCGCTCGTACGAATTAAACGTCCGATCCCTTGACGAAGTCGTAAAATCATATACGGTACATCTACATCCCAGAATGGATCATTTACGTGCTTACGTTTCGCTTCAAACACAGGATCGTTTGGAGGGAATGGTAATGACCAAATGATAACATGTGATAATGATGAACCTGGAATATCTAAACCTTCCCATAAATGAACGGCACAAAGTACAGTCTCTTCTTCATTTTGGAAACGAGAAACGAGCTGACTAATTTCCTGATCTCCTTCATATAGGAACGGAACTGACATTTGTTCTTTACTTACATATTCTTTAAACGCTGCAAGTTCTTGTGTTGTACGGAATAATACAAGCGTACGTCCATTTGTTTTTTGTATATTTTCAAGTGTATATTGACACTTTCTTTCCCATTCATTTTCTTTCGTATGCGATAGTAAGTTTACCGCCATTTGCTCCTCATAATCAAACGGTGAGGCAACTGAGAATGATAAGTAATCTTTTACCCCTAGACTATTTGCTGTAAATGCGAATGAATCGTTGTTCGATAATGTCGCAGAAGAGAAAATATACGGGATTTTCTTCGAGAATACTTTCTCTTGTAACACCTCTTCAACTGCACGCGGCATAATAACTAACGTGAAGGCACCATCACCTTCTTCACCCCATGTAATTACATTTTTCTCGTGCATAAACAGACGAAGTGAATGTTCTAACACATCTAAATGCTCATCAACGATATTTAAGTCATACGTGTTTACTGTATGCATTTCACTTTCAAATACTAATGCATCACCGACTTCACCAATTTTTGCATAAAGTCGCTTCGCTTCAGCTGTTACTTTTTCTGTCACAGTAATTTCTAAACGATCAGAACCGGCAATTTCCTTTTTATTCTCTTGTAACACATCAAAGAATCGCTCTGTTTGCCAAATTGTTTCTTCTACTAAATGCGCAAACTCCTCGCGAATATCGTTTTGTAGCAATCTCGTTAAAAGTTGCTCCATCATCGTTTGCTTTAAACGGTATGTTAAAGCTTTTTGAGCTGCATATTCTACAAGATGTCCTTCATCGAATACAACGCAGCTACTTTCTGGTAATAACGGAATTTGCCCTTCACGCTTACGAGCATCGTACGTCCAAATATGATCCATATAGAAATCTTGAGAACAAATAATTAAATCTGCTGCTTTACGATAATGTTCACGAGAAAGAGTTTGTCCACAGCGATGACGAGAATCACAAGTAAAGCAATCTTGGAAGTAATCCCAATTTACTTTTGACCATTCTTCGTCATTTAAAAGTGGAAATTCTTTTCTGTCACCATAGTGAGTAAAGTTTTGCATCGTACCATGATCAAATACAAACTGTGGTAACTCATAATATACGTCTTCAATTACTTCTGGAGCTCGTCCACTCATAACATCTTCAAGTTTACGTAAGCATAAATAATTATCCATTGATTTTGCAAGCCTTACATCAACAGAGAGCCCTAATGCTTCAGATAACTTAGCAATGTCCCCTTCTTCTTTCACAAGTTGCTCAATTAACGTTTCATCTGCACAAGCAATAATAGCTGGTTTCCCAGTATAACGCGCGTAACAAATTGCATATAGAAGATATACAATTGTTTTCCCTGTTCCTACACCCGCTTCTGCGAACATAACTTTCTTTTCTTGGAAAGCGCGTTCTAACTGAAACGCCATAAAAATTTGTTCATCACGCTCTTCAAAGCCTTTTTCCGGAAGGATGTCGTAAAATACATCTCCAATCCACTCATTCAACTTATCATAAAAATTATCTTGTTTTCCTACTTCAAATGGTAATCTCTTCTCAGTAAACATCCTTAGCCTCCAACCAAAAAGTTTTTCTATAAAAAGATAATAGCAACTGCTACGCATATGTATGCATTTGCTTTCCCCTGTTGCCATACATAGAAATTCACGAAAAAAAATTTTCCTTTCGAAAAAGGAAAATTTTCTTCTATATTAATGACTTTAAATACCGTTTATCAATCGCTGTTTCATGTGAAAGAGCTGACAGATATTCTTCTTGTGCTTTTTGTATTTCATCTACAATCGCACCTTGACTATCCACTTCTTTTCCGAGCTCATCATACGTACGGTGAATAGCTTTTTGAATCATTGATAATTGGAAACTATCCATATCACTTCCTCCTTTACGCATTACATAATAGCCAGTATATGCGCGCTGGAGGAGTTTTATACTATGAATTACGCGGTGGACGTTTTCCGAAGTATTGGTAGTAATCTGTACGGATAAATCCGTTAAACAGTTTACGCTTCTTCGACGCATCTTTTCCGTAACACTTCTCAAATGCTTCGTAGCTTGTTAATACATACGCTGACCATGTATCTAACGGACGGAATACTTGTCCCATTTCTTTATACAGTTGTTCAACGAGTGCTTTTTCACTTAAACGTTCTCCGTATGGAGGATTCGTTACAACGTAGCCATAATCCTCTTTTGTTGTGAAATCTTTTACCTGCATTTGTTTAAATGTAATTAAATCACCTAAACCTACTTCTTCTGCGTTATCTTGAGCAACTCGAATCATACGATGATCAATATCTGATCCTATGATTTGTAATCGTTGATCATAGTTCGCTAAATCTTCAGCTTCTTGACGCGCTTCACGCCAGTTTTGTTTACCTACCCAGCCCCACTCATCTGATGCGAAACCACGGTTAAATCCTGGCGCAATGTTTTGCCCAATTAATGCCGCTTCAATCGGAATTGTACCTGATCCACAGAATGGATCAACAAATGGACGATCTGGCTTCCAGTTTGTTAATTTAATTAAAGACGCAGCTAATGTTTCTTTTAACGGAGCTTCCCCTTGATCCATACGGTATCCACGTTTATGAAGTCCAACACCACTCGCATCAATTGTTAATGTTGCAATATCCTTGAGCATTGCAATCTCGATACGGAATAACGGACCATCTTCTTCAAACCAAGTTGTACGTTTATATGTTGTTTTTAATTTTTCAACGACAGCCTTTTTAACAATACGTTGGCAATCCGAAACACTGAATAATTCAGATTTTAAAGATTTACCGATAACAGGGAACTCGCCATTCTCTGGAATATAATCTCCCCAGTTTAATGCTTTCGTTTTTTCAAATAGCTCATCAAATGTTGTTGCTTTAAATTCGCCAACTTTAATTTTTACACGATCCGCAGTACGTAACCATAAATTCGTGCGACAAATCGCCTTTTCATCTGCTTCAAATGTTACTTTGCTGTTTTCTACTTGACATTCATAACCAAGATCGCGAACTTCTCGGGCAACTAACGCTTCAATACCCATTGCCGCTGTTGCAATTAAAGTAACTTTTCCCATTTGCATTCACCTCTTATGTATATTCAAACAATAATTAATAGCAATTGTTCCTATTAATCATTACATTTTACGAAAAATTTTCTCATTAACCATTTTAACTCATACTTTATAACTTCATACAAATAAAAAGCCCTCCTCTAACAAAGGAGAGCTGAGTTATTTCATAGTTGGTTCATAACGTTCTGTAAGCCATGTTCTGTTCCTTTGTACTACAAACGGCCCACGCCTCGTACTCCGGTGGCAATCATCTATCTACAGGTTTTATAACCTGTCCTTTCCCGTCGTTCATTTCCTTGGAAAAGATTCCCCTACCATTATTTGGGTTTCTCGCTCGTGGGGTTTACCTCGTTCCACTCCTATCATTTCTTCAAGGACTTCGTCACTGTGGCACTTTAAAGGTAGTCAAACCATATCCGAAAGGACTTAGGTTTTTTCCCTGCCGTTAAACCAGCCTTACAGCCAGAATACCCTAGCTTATGAATTGGCTAGGCACGAACACTACAGCCATCTCAGGCCGTGCGAGCATGGACTTTCCTCTACAACGTTGGCGTTGCAGCGATTACCCAAACGTTATGACATCCATTAGTATAGTGGAAACAAAAAGATTTTGCAACGTTTTTTTCTATGTAAAATGCTTAAACCTTTTCCCACCTTACATCATTCGTATAACTTACTTCCAAATACAGCTTTTTCTAAGTTAGATAAGCGTTTTAAAATATCCGTATTCGTGTTGTTATAAACCGGTTGTGCAACTGGTGTTTGTACAGGTTGTTGTGGAACTTGCGTTACTGCTAGTTTTTGTTCCTCTAATTCACGCTTTAAACGAGCATTTTGTTGCTTTAATTGCTCAAACTCTTTGTGGAAAGCTTCATAGTCTTTAATGATCATATCAAGAAACTTATCTACTTCTTCTTGCTGATAACCTCTCATACCTGTTTTAAATTCTTTTTCTAAAATATCTTTCGCTGTTAATTTAATTTTATCCGAAATCATTTTCTTCACCTCAAATTTTTACCAAAACTTTCATTAACTAAATTTTTTCAGAAACAATGCTTTTTGTCAATCATATATACGAGTACTATATTACATATTACTCTGCATTATTCCACTGTTCCTCTTCTATTATATCTTGTAACTCAGAAAAAAGAATGAAATAACTGTGATAATTTTCTATTTCCCCTTTTTTCTTTGCTGTTTCTACAATATATTTGGGACTTCCTGGTTTTTCTTCATCGTATACCGCTAAAAGTGCATCACTTTTTTCAATAAAAAATTGATTTTTTAATTTAAATTGCTCTGGGCTTTCATACTTCCGTTTCGTGATACTATCAACATGGTCTGCTTGAGAAAGAATAAATTCGTAATATTCACGATTATCTTCTTTCCAATTTTCTTCTTGTTCTAAAAACGGAGTGAATACCGCTAATTTTAAATCTGGATATTCTACTTGAATTTCAAAAACAACTTCAGCAGCCCATAATTCTACACCTAACTGGCCGCTTATTATAACCCATTCTAAACCATCTTCTACAAAAGTGGTTAATTTACGGTGTAATGCCTTTTTTATACACCCCACCCCTGGATGATCATTTTTAAATATTCCGAGTTCAAATGGCTTATATCCTGTTACTGCAATAACTTTCATATCAACACTCCAATTACAAAAAAAGAACTAGCATTTCGCTAGTTCTAACATATCATTTACTTTTTAAATATTCCACCAACGTTTGGTCCGATATTTGGACCTACTGGTGATACATTGTTTGGTAAAAACGGTGATACATTTGGTCCTGGTCCAAACGGTGATACATTCGGTCCTGGCCCAAATGGAGATATTTGATGACCGTGGTGATGATGACCATGGCCACACGGTCCACATCCACCGCCGAATCCTGGGTCGATTGGGTCCACAACATTTACATTTGAATTTGTTTGTGGGAAGAAGTTTTGGTTTTTAATTTGTTGATGATGTACATGTGTTGTATGTGTTGGGAAAATGTGTGGCACCACCGTTGTTGAAAAAGAGTGTGTTACGCATTGTTTCGTCGGATGAACGACAGGAGCAGTTGTACAAATAGGTCCTACAGGCTTATGCCCTCCAAAACAAGGATGACAATGATGCATAGTTTTTTCTCTCCTCTCTCGTTAAAAAAATCTGATTACACTTTACAGTATGAGAAAAGAGAGAAAGCCGTTTGTTATATATACCCATTTATTACAAGGAAATTTGTCTAGTCCTTTATTTCATATACCATACTTTCATAGACAACTCTTCAACATTACTTACCAAAAAAGCCTCCAACTTGCTTTACAATACCTGTCACCTGATTCATCGCATTCATCATTTGTCCAGCTGTATTCATCATTTTATTTACATCATAGTTACCATCGGATGTTTTAAATTGAGAAACAAAACTAGAAAACTGACTTGGCTGTTGTTGCTTTTGTTTACTCTGCGTCGGGTACGGCTGTTTTGGTGGATAAAACATCGCTTGTTGATTAGCATAGGGCGATGGTGGTGGCATATAATATTGCGAATTCATATAAGGCTGCTGCTGTTGTTGATTCATGTATGGTTGCTGAGCTTGTGATTGTTGAGCTTGATTCACATAAGGTTGCTGCTGTTGTGATTGTTGAGCCTGATTCACATGAGGTTGCTGTTGTTGTGGTTGTTGAGCCTGATTCACATAAGGTTGCTGCTGCTGTTGTGGTTGTTGAGCTTGATTCATAAACGACACTTCAAACGGTTGATAATAATTTTGATTTCCATAATAAGGCTCGAAAGGATACATATTATACCGTAAATATGTATCCGTATTATATTGGTACATATTTTGCTGTGCATATGGATTTGTTTGCTGATATACGTTAGATTGTTGAAACATGCATTCTCTCCTCCTTCACATAAGTTTCTACATATATAATATGTACCTATAAAATAATATGTGTGATGGAGTATCTGTCTATTTTTGTCGGAAGTTTAAATTTTTAAAAAATTAAAAAAGAAAACCCTTCCATGCTATGATAATTAAGAAGAAGATTCTCATGGGGGAGGAATCAACATGGTATTAGGGGATTTAAAACAAGCGTTTTCTCAAAAAAAGGGGTATTGCACAGAGAATGCAAATGAATTATTAGACTTTGCGAGACATTGGTATCTCGAAGGAAAAATATGCATTTCAGATTATCGAACATTAATAAAAGAATTAGAAATAAACGGCGCAACAAAACCTACAACAATGACAGAAGCATAAAAATAACAAGAGGGTTCTCCCTCTTGTTATTTACATTGCTCAACTATATTTTGCAAAGTATACGAAATGGCTTGGTGTGTTTCAAAGAATCGTTTACCTTTACCTTTATTTACAAAGCATTGTAACACATTCGTTTGTAAATTATCGTATACTTGATCAATTTGCTGTACATGTATATACTTTGGCTTTTCTTCTTTAATCCACGTATAAGCTAATTCTTTCCACTTCTTTAATTCCTCATCTACCATGTCTACAAATGGTTTCATATCCTTATAAAAGTCGTATTCGATTAGTTCTCTTTTTTTTATATTCGCTTCATTATTATACTGCATGAGTTTTTCTGAAGACTGTATTAATGCTTCATTCTTCATCTCTTTCCCACCTTATTATGCACTCACTACGACGTTTTGAAATGTCTTTACCCAATTCCCTTTTTCTTCGTGATGCACTAATTTATTTTCCATATGTTCAATATGCATTTCTGTTATTTCTATCTTATTACATATTTTTTCACTCGCATCCTTTAATGCATGATTCATTCTAATCCCTATATTCATTTCCAGCAAATCGAGAGAACTTAACATTTGATCCATTTTTTTCATTACATCTTCCTTCTGAACCATCGCCATATACAAAACGCCTCCTTCTTTGCTTTTCCTTTGTCATGTAATTTCGCCGAACGATTCACCACTCCTGCCCACATGACAAAACTAGTTGTTATTCGTCAAAGAAATCATTTCGTATGTCATTTATAGAAATGGTAACAATACAAAAAGGAGGTGTAGTACAATGGCAAAGAACAAAAATGAAAAAAAGAAAAACCAAAACAAACAACAAAATAAACCCGAGACTGGCAATCCAAAGCTAGATGGTCCAAACTTCCCTGCTACATAAAGCGAGACTTTATTACGTACGGTTAAATTTCAAGTCACCCTTAATCTCCTACTAGCATTACGTTTTGAGATTAAAGTCGTAGCAAGCATAGCAGGATTATTTCAAATTAAGAAGTCCCGTCTTCAAAATGGAAGACGGGACTTCTTTTTCATTATATCATGAACTCATCCATCCTTTTAACGAAACGATTTACGATAGATATCCTATAGATTTGTTCCCTCTTTCTCCTATACCATTCTGTTATATTAACTTCCTCTTTAGGTTCTTCAAGTACAAATAGCACATTCATTTTCATATTTGCACAAAACCAATCTCTCATTTCTATTTCTTCATGTAAAACAACAGGATAACTATCTCTAAGTGCTGGCGTACACGATTTTCTAGTTTCCTTTGAGTAAAATTCATAATCTTCTCTAGACCCAGTATGTGTAGTTTGCACTGCAAACTTATAAAACGAACCATTATAAATTGGATGAAACAATAACCATGCTAATTTTTTTCCCAGTTCTATACGCTGTTGTAACGTTTCAAATTGATAAACCGAAAATCCATACATCCTCCCTTCAATTGTTGGGAAGATAACTGCACTAATATGAAATCTTTCTTGTACTTTAAAAAGTGCAGTATGGAATACATGTTTTTTAAAATATGTGCTCTCAATGACTGGTTTTTGAATTTTATTTTGTTCATTTATAATAAGGGCTGTTATAAGCCTATTCATATCTCTTTTCTCCCAGAAAAGTAACCATTCTTTTTCCATAAAAATTGATACGCTGAAATATTGCAACAAATGAAAGAGAGGTGTACGTCTCTTCTTACTTTCCTCATACAATAATAGCTGAGGAAAGGCATCTAAGAAAATAATCCAATTAGCTTGTTCGTACAGAAGAAATAAATGTTTTTTTACCGTTTTAGGTAAAACAGTAGCATAATATCTCCCTTCTAAATCGGTCATATTCCATCCCGCATTTCTCGAAACCATACTCGCTAAAAAGGCCCACCTGATTTCACTATTTCTTAAATAATATTCTTGATAAGATTGTGTCCGAGAAATATTGTCCACATTAGCTATTTCTGTTTTCTTTGTAATATTGCGAATGATTGCTTTTTCTTCCTCTGTACAAAACTTTTTTTCTCGATTTTGTTTAATTTTCATATAATCATTCCATGTCAACATAAATAAGTCATCATACCTTTCATCAAAAAGGTCACATCTTTTTTCATTTTTTGATATAATCACCTTTGTAAGTAATTCTTAGTAAGTTGGGAGTGGACACACTATGACCATTCGTTACCCAAATGGAAAAAGGTATAATCAAGCTTCACAACCTCAAAAAACACCTATAAAAACACATACTTATAGCAACAGAGGTATGTCCCTTGAAGAGGAATTGAATGAAACAAATCAATATTACTTAACCCATAATATTGCATGTGTACATAAAAAACCTACACCTCTTCAAATTGTAAAAGTAGATTACCCCGCTCGAAGTGCTGCAGTGGTAAAAGAAGCGTATTTTAAACAACCTTCTACAACAGATTACAACGGTGTATACAAAGGGAAATACATCGATTTTGAAGCAAAGGAAACAAAAAATAAAACTAGTTTCCCACTTCAAAACTTCCACCTTCATCAAATAGAACATATGAAGCAAGTGGTTGCTCATAATGGAATTGCATTTGTCATTATTAAATTTACACTTTTTGATGAATTTTATTTATTAGATGCAAAACATATTATTGCATTTTGGAATCGTCAAAATACTGGTGGACGCAAGTCGATTACGAAAGAAGAAATAGAAGAGCATGGATCCTTATTATCATGCGGTTATCACCCTCGGATTGACTATATCCGTGTACTAGACACGGTTTATTTTTCGTGATAGAGTCATCACTAAGGCTCTTTTTTCGACTTTTGGGGGAGAGAATGAAAGGTAGGAGAAAGTATAATGTCAGATAATTATCGTTCTCGTACAGAACGAAATCATGTGAAAAATCAAGAGAAAAAAACACATAAAGAAGAAAAACCAAAGAAAAAAGGCTCCTTTTTCAAGAAATTCCTTATAGGTTGTCTACTTCTTGGTATCGTTGGTCTCGTAGCCGGCGTTTCCGCTTTCTTTGTTATGGTAAAGGACGCTCCAAAATTAGACAAATCCAAACTTGTTAATCCTTTATCAACAAAGTTTCTTGATAAAAACGGGAATTTCTTCTATGAATACGGTGCTGAAAAACGAACGCATGTTACTTATGATCAAATTCCAAAAGTAGTTGAAAATGCATTCCTTGCAACTGAGGATTCGCGTTTCTATGATCATAATGGAATTGATTTTAAACGAACTACAAAAGCAGTTATGGAAAATGTCACTGGTGGTTTCGGTTCCCAAGGTGGTAGTACGATTACACAGCAAGTCGTTAAAAACTATTTTCTAACGATGGATAAAACTGCTAAGAGAAAAGTACAAGAATGGTACTTATCTTATAAATTAGAGCAACAATACTCTAAACATGAGATTTTAGAAATGTACTTAAATAAGATTAATTTAGGTAACCGTTCATATGGTATTGCGACAGCAGCGCAAAAATATTATGGTAAAGATTTAAAAGACTTGCAATTACATGAAGCTGCTATGCTCGCTGGTTTACCCCAAGGTCCAAACATTTATGATCCAACAAAAAAGGAAAATGTTGAACGAGCAACAAATCGTCGTAATGTTGTATTATCATTAATGAATCGACATGGTTATATAACAAAAGAAGAAATGAATAACGCCGTTAAGATCCCAGTAACAGAGGGCCTTCAACCGTCTTCAGAAGTAACTGAGATGAAGTATCAAGCATTTTTAGATGCGGTTGTAAAAGAAGTTGAAAAAGAATATCCTGATGTAAATATCGGTTCAGATGGTTTAACGATTCATACAACACTTGATCAAGATGCTCAAGATTACGCTGACAAAATTATGGATGGCAATCTTATTAAGTATCCAGACGATCAATTCCAAGGGTCATTCGTATTTATGGATACACAGTCTGGAGAAGTTCGAGCAATTGGTGCTGGACGTAAAGAAAGTAAGTCTACTTTCAAAGGTCATAATATGGCAACTGATTTAAAACGCCAAGTTGGTTCAACAATGAAACCAATTTTCGACTACGGTCCGGCAATTGAAAATTTACAATGGTCTACATACCATCAATTAAACGATTCAGAGTATACGTATTCCAATGGTAAAAAAATACAAAATGCAACAAAGAGCTACAAAGGTGACGTTTCACTACGTGAAGCTTTGAAAAAGTCATTAAACATTCCAGCTTTAAAGACAGCACAAACAGTTGGTCTTAATAAGTCAAAAGAATTCGCTGAAGGTTTAGGCATGACCTTTAAAGAAGGAAAAGTCTACGAATCAACAGCAATCGGTAGTAACGAGGGGTCTCCATTGGAAGTAGCAGGTGCATATGCAACCTTCGGTAATAGTGGTAACTATAATAAACCACACTTCGTAAAAGAAGTAACCTTCCCGGACGGGAAAAAGAAAAGCTTTAAACCTAAGGAACAACGCGCAATGCAAGACTATACAGCTTACATGGTTACTGACGTTCTTCGTGACGTAGTAAAACCTGGTTCTGGTGGTACAGGTCCAACAGCATACGTTTCAGGTGTTGACGTAGCAGGTAAAACAGGAACACAAAACTTTGATGCATCAGTTCTTCAAAAATATGATATCCCAGCTGATGCAAACAGAGATAGCTGGTTTGCTGGATATACACCACAATACACAATGGCTGTTTGGACTGGTTACGAAAAAGATGGTCCAAAAAATTATGTTAGTGATCGCTCCACTAGAATTGCACAGCAAATGTTCCAAATAATGATGAGCAAATTCGCTACAGATAAATCACGCTTTGAACGTCCTTCTTCTGTACAAGAAATAAACGGAGAGTTATACGTTAAAGGTGCGAAAAAAGATGCAATTAAACAAATTAAAGTAGATGCCCCTAGTGGTCTGAATGTCACTTTTGATGGCGCTAGCACAGTTACACTAAACTGGTCTGGACCAGCAGAAGTTGACGCATATGCAGCCAGCTATAAAGCAACTGACGGTTCAAGTGGTAGCCTATCAATAAGTGGTACGACAGCTACTCTTGGTGGTATTAAACCAGGTGTTACTTACAGCTTCTCTGTAGTAGCGAAAAAAGGTACTGGAACAAGCCCAGCAATTGGTGCATCCTTCACTGCGCCTGGCGGAACTCCAGATGCGAAAAAAGCTGATGAAGAGGCTAAGAAAAAGGCCGATGAAGAAGCTAAGAAAAAAGCTGATGAGGAAGCCCAGAAAAAAGCTAATGAAGATAAAGTAAAACAAGACGAAGCTAAGAAAAAAGCTGATGAAGAGGCTAAGAAACAACAAGAACAGCAGCAACAACAAGAACAACAACGTAAACAGCAAGAAGAAGCTCAAAAGAAAGCTGATGAGGAAGCTAGAAGAAAAGCTGAAGACGAAGCTAAGAAAAAAGCTGAAGACGAAGCTAAGAAGAAAGCTGAAGAAGAGGCCAAGAAAAAAGCTGAAGACGAAGCTAAGAAACAACAAGAACAGCAACACCAAAATACCGGAGGAGATACACCTCAGGCAGACGGTGCTGTTGTTACAACAGAGTCCTAATAAACAAAAAAAGAAGTCCGTTTCTCTTAACGAGAAGCAGACTTCTTTTTTGTTATCATTTTCTTTACAAACAGCTTTTCTATTTCGATATATAACTGCGCTAATTGAATATAAGAATGATAATTACTCGGTTTCTTTATAATGAATGAATACCTTTCCATAAAATTAACAGGTTGCACTTTTAATTTATTCGTATTTATTTGCATTTCATTCAAACTATGAACAGGTTGCTCATTTAACCAATAGACAACCGATAACAAGTGAGCTGCAAAAAGAATCATTGGCCCCTCAGCCTCTTGCTTATCTCTATTTCGAAACAGTATAGCAATGTCTTCATGCTTATTTTTCCATACATTCAACACTGCTGGAATACTGTTTTCAATTTCCTTCCATGGCTCATACTGTCTTTCAATATCAAATATAAAGTAAGTATTTTGTATTATTTCTTCAAAAGACTCGTCTGTATGATACTCAATTGAATTTACGCTTTCTTTAAAAAATGGTAAGCAATGAAATTCTTTCGGTATTTCTATAACTCGCTCCATCCTTTATTTCACCTTCATTCGCTTCTTTCCTTCACGACATACTTCTAACAGCCTGCACTCCTCACATTGCGGTCGTTGTGCTTTACAGTGATAACGTCCAAAGAAAATCATACGATGATGCGTAACCCCCCACTCATCCATCGGTACTTTCTTCATTAACGTTTTTTCTACTTCTAACACAGAGTCTTTCCATCTACAAATCGCTAATCGTTTACTCACTCGCTCCACATGTGTATCAACAGCAATTGCCGGAATCCCAAACGCTACGGAAACTACAACATTCGCTGTTTTCCTTCCTACACCTGGTAATTTCGTAAGTTCATCTCGATCGCTCGGTACCTCCCCATTATAGTCATCTAATAACATTCGGCATAATTTTTGAATGTTTTTTGCTTTATTTCTATACAATCCGATAGAGCGTATATCTTGTTGTAATTCTTCTAGAGAAACACTTAAATAATCTTCTGGTGTTTTATATTTTTGAAATAAATTTCTTGTCACTTTATTTACAAGTACATCTGTACATTGTGCAGATAACGCCACCGCGATTACAAGTTCAAATGGATTGTCATGAACCAATTCACAATGTGCTTCTGGATACATATCCGCCATTGTGTCTAAACAATAACGGATTTGCGTTTTGTTAAGCATATTTCCCCTCCTATATTACTGCTCCAACCAATTATAAAAAGGCACTTTTCCAGTAAATTTCGTCTCTTGTTTTGTCATTTGTTGTGCTCTTTGTTGATTCGCTCTAAATTTTTGACCTTGATTTTGAGCCTGATCTACCGTTTTAATTCCATTCTTTTTCCACTCAAATAAAATACGATCAATATATCGGAAATTTAGTTTTCCACTCATTACAGCTTCTCTAAGAGCCGCTTGAATTAAATTTGGATGATGTTGATCTTGGTCCTCCCACATTCCTAACGTTTCACATTCGAACGGCGAAAGTGGTCTTCCAAATTCTTTTTCGAATACTGTATATAAATTTACTTGCAGCTGTTTTTTTTCTTTTTGCTCTTCCTCTATTGATTCATCCATTAAGAAATGTAATATTTTTTCCCATAACGGTTGTAAAGAATAACTTTCGCACATCATCGCTTCTGATCTTTGTCCACCTTCTAGTGATAAAAAACCTTTTTGAATCAACGCTTGAATTATTTCCATACATTTCATTTCTGTTATCGTCATCCGTTCAGAAATCTCTGAAGGAGTCGGAAACGAATTACCTGATTCTAAAAATGTATGTATATGAAGTACAACCATAAATTCCGTCTCATTTAAACCTAATTTTTTATAATGCATCATAAGCAATTTTGGAATTGCAATGCTTCCCTGCTCAAACCACTGTAACATCATTTTCTTTTTCATCACCAAACACCTCGCTCTCTAGTATAACACACCTTTAGCTATTTCTTTTTGCCACAATTCGTCAAAAAAACCTCCCCATTAATAGGGAGGTTTTGTATATTACATAAATGAAATATACAATTAAGCTTGCACTTTACTTTTCATAAATGTATGGATGCGTTCCAATGCTTTCTCTACTTGTTCAAGAGATGTCGCATATGATAAACGAACATTATTTGGAGCACCAAATCCTGTACCTGGTACAAGAGCCACTTTTTCCTCTTCTAATAGAGCTTTTGCCCAATCATCAACTGTTGCATATCCTGATAAAGCTACAGCTTCTTTTACGTTAGGGAATAAGTAAAATGCACCTTGCGGTTTAATACAAGTAAAGCCAGGGATTTGAATTAATTTATCATAAATGATGTTTAATCTCTCTTCAAAGGCTTGACGCATTGTTTCCACAGGTTCTTGTGAGCCTGCATATGCCGCAATTGCGCCGTATTGAGCGATTGAAGTAGGGTTTGACGTACTATGACTCGCTAAGTTCGTCATCGCTTTAATAAGCTGCTTATTTCCTGCAGCATATCCAATACGCCATCCTGTCATAGAATGAGATTTAGATACACCATTAATAATAAGTGTTTGTTCTTTTAATTCATTAGAAAGCTGGGCAATTGAAATATATTCTACGCCACCATAAATTAATTTTTCATAAATTTCATCAGAAACGATTAAAATATCATGTTCTAAACATACTTCTCCAAGCTGTTGTAATTCTTCTTTGCTATAAATCATTCCTGTTGGATTGCTCGGTGAATTAATAATAACTGCTTTCGTTTTCTCTGTAATTGCCTCACGCAGCTGCTTTGCTGTAATTTTGTACTCATTGTCTTCTAAACCTTCTACATAAACCGGCTTACCGCCAGCAAGCTTTACTTGCTCTGGATAGCTTACCCAGTAAGGAGTTGGGATGATAACTTCATCTCCCTCATCAAGTAATACTTGGAATAATGTATATAATGCATGCTTTGCGCCATTACATACAATAATTTCAGATGGATCATACGCAATACCTTGATCGCGAGTAAATTTCTTCACAATTTCTTGTTTTAACGATTGTAATCCACCTGTTGGTGTATACTTCGTATGCCCTTCTAACATCGCTTTATGTGCAGCATCCATAATATGCTCTGGTGTATTAAAGTCAGGTTCCCCTGCCCCTAATGCAATTACATCATGACCCTCTGCTTTTAATGCTTGTGCCTTTGCTGTAATTTCTAAAGTTGAAGACGGTGTTAAAGCAGCTACTCGCTTTGCTAATTTCATTTGTAGTTCCCCCTACATCTATTTTTCAATGCTATATCGTCTTAAAAATTTTCCATCTTTAAATTCAAGATAGTAATAACTATAACGATTGTCATCATCAATATATGTAACTTCCCATAGTGGTACATCATTTTCAAAGCCTAATTTCACTTTCATAATCTCTTTCGGCTTACTTTTTGATTCCTTACTTTCATTGCCGACTTGCTCTATTGTTCTTTGTATAGCCTCTTTTTCAGAAATACCTTCGCTCTTTTTCCTTACTACAGTATCCCCTTTTTTCTCAGGCACCCAAACGATAAGTTGTTCTCCCTTTTCATCTGTACCTTGCACGACTATATATGCAGATTTTCCGTTGTAATAATCAACAGATTTCACCTTTGTAAGCTTTGCTTTTTCTTTAGCAATTTCTACAAATTTCGACTCTTTTGGAATTTTCTTTCCCATCGCTTTATTATAAACATACGCCCCATATATTCCGCTAGCAACGATAACAATAATGATTGCAAAAATCCACTTTTTCATTGTATCGCTACGTTCTGTAAATCGTAAATACAGCTGTTTCTTTATCTTTTTCGTCTAATGCTAGTCCGAACATGAGGTCCTGCTCTTTTAACGTACGATTCAAACTATCAACAATTTTATACAAATCAGACGAATATTTAATACGCGTCGTTGATAGTACTTCGATTTTCTTCTCCATGAAAAAACTCCTCCGTTACACAAAAATTTCTAATTATAGAAGAACGCAATGCGGTTACAATAAGAGTACATTCTTTACAACCCCTGCTTCATCACCCATCTATTATAGCAGGACATGTACAGCAAAAAAAGGTTTCAAGTCGAAAACCAACACATTTTGTATACAAGAAGTAAGAAAAATAAAATTCCTCCTACCCACATTTTTTACGCCTGAAGTTTATAAGTACTTCAGGCGTATTTTTCTTCCATTTTTATTCATTTAATGGTTCTTCTAATTGTACTAATAATTCTTCTAATGGCCCTTCATAAAGAGGTACGTTAGGGATCGATTGTAGAAATCGTTTTCCATAGGAAGAACTCGTCAAACGACGATCTAACACTACTACCGTTCCTGTATCTGTATTCGTTCGAATTAAGCGGCCGAATCCTTGTTTGAAACGTAATATTGCTTGTGGCAACGCTAATTTAGCGAATACATCCTCACCTTGATTTTTTAGCCACTCACCTTTCGCTTCCATCATAGGTTGATGAGGAGGCGTAAATGGTAGACGGACAATAACAAGACAACTTAAGGCATCTCCTGGAATATCTATCCCTTCCCAGAAACTACTCGTCCCTAATAAAATTGATTTGTCGAACTCTTGAAACTTTCGAATTAAGCGGCTTCGACTTCTATTATTCACACTTTGGGTGAGTAATAAATAACCCTCTAATTCATCATTATTTTTTAAATTCGCATACGCTTCTTTTAACATTTCATACGAAGTGAATAAAACGAGCATTCTGCCTTTTGTGGCTTTTGCTATCTTTGCAATATGTTCCGATACAGATTCAATATATCGCTCATTACTTACTTGCTTAATAAAAGGTACATCCGTTGAAACCATTAATTTCATCTGTTCATCATAACGAAATGGTGACGGAACCTTTAAAGTATTTGGAGCGAAATCATGTAAACCAAGTTCCTCTTTTATATAATCAAACGTATCGTTAACTGTTAGTGTTGCGGATGTAAAAATAACACTCTTTTTTTCTGTTAAAAATTTATCAGCAAATCTTTCACCAATATGAACAGGCTGTGCATATAGAACTGTTGAATGAATCGTCCCTTTCGTTTCAGTCTCCATCCAAGTTACATACGAATTCTTTTCTAATACGAGTAACTGTAATGATTCTGCCATCTTTCTCAGCAACTCAATTAAATGCATAAATTCACCTGTTACAACATGCATCTCCCATTCTAACTTACTTTGCAATATATCCACTTGCTTCTCAAGAGCAGTTACTACCCTTCTTAATTCATATATAAAACGATTTGTTAATTCGACGATACTATCCCACAACTTACCTTTTTCTAGTTCTGCGTTATACCTATAGATGAGCGGCATATTATTCGTTCCTTGCTCTTGCTTTGTTTGTTTAAATATAAAAGTACGTAACATTTGGAAGAGTTCATCCGCATCAAACTTAAGTTCCTTCAAACTATAACTTATCATACGGAAAGTTGAACGAGATGCTTGCTCTGATTTTTTCATCATTTTATATACTTTGGAGAGTACATCTTCTGTTTCTAGCGTCCCAAGACGAGATATAACCAATTGAAAATACATACAAGAGAACTGTTCACCCAATGTTCTACTCGCAGCTTCTTCAATATGGTGAGCTTCATCAAAAATAATATGTTCGCATGAAGCAAACAGCGGTTCTTCACTTGAAAAATCTTGAAATAATAACGCATGATTTGTAATAACGATATCTGCAAATAAAGCTTTATTCTTCGCTCGCTGGTAAAAACAACGACTAAACCAATTACTTTGCATACCGCCTGGACTATACGCATCACTACAAATACGATTCCAAAGTAACTTTCCGCCCTCAGGAATATTTAATTCGTCTCGATCACCCGTTTCAGTTTGCAATAGCCAAACTAAAATCTTCGCTTTCGTAAGTGCCATATCATAATTTTTTTCTTCCTCTTGTAAAGCATACTCAAATTTGTGTAAGCAAAGATAATGCTTTCTTCCTTTTAGAAGAGCTGCATCAAATGAAAATGGCATTATTTTTTGTAATAACGGAATTTCTTTTTCTAATATTTGTTGTTGGAGTTGTACCGTTTGTGTACTTATAATGACAGGTTCTTCTTTTCTCTTTGCAAAATAAAGACTAGGAAGCAAATACGCAAGAGTCTTTCCTGTTCCTGTACCGGCTTCAATTAGTGAAAAACGAGAATCTCTTAACGCCGTATATATCTCTTTCATCATCAGTTGTTGACTTTCTCTTCTTTCAAACTTTGGCATATGTGATTCCAATTTATCCATCGTTTTATTCAAGAAAGCATCAAACTTTGATGAACACGTTTCTCCAAGGTTTAAGGAATAGTTCCGCTTTTTCAGCGCAATATTTCGATGTATTTCATACTCCGCTATATCTTCTTTACCATGCATTACTTTCTTTAAAATATTTTCAGAAAGCACATCAGCTATATCACTTTGAAACACGTCGCTTAATTCATAAAGCGATTGCAACGTGACAAGTGGTAACTTTTCAATTTCATTTAAAAATTGTAAAAATAATTCCGCTGTTGCAAGAGCATCACTATCCGCACGATGTGGTTGATCATGTTCTAGTTCGTGCTTCTTAGCTAAATCACGTAATTTATAACTATCAGCTGTCGGTAAAAGAATTTGAGCCAATTCAACCGTGTCGATTTTAGGACAATGTATTTCTGTATATCCAGCCTGCCTTAATTCTTCATTTAAAAAATTCCAATCAAAGTGAACATTATGCGCAACGAAAGCCGCACCTTGTAATAGCTCAACAATCATCGGGGCTACATCTTGAAATAACGGGGCTTGTTTTACAAGACTTTCATCAATCCCTGTTAATTCTGTAATAAATGGTGGGATCTCTCTCTTTGGGTTAACAAAAGACGAAAAAATCTCCAATATCTCTCCATCTTCTACTACAACAGCTGCAATTTGGGTAATTTTATCCTTCCCATCTTTCCAGGAGTTCCCTGTCGTCTCTAAATCAACAACGACATAACGCTTACTCATATATGTAACACCTCAATTTCTTACCGTTCAAACAACAATAATTTATATAATGTTACTATACCACGTTTTATCTCATCTTAATGAAAAGATGCACAAAAAAGCTATCTCCGCAATGGAGATAGCTTTTCTACTTATAATATCGTACCCGCTTTTTCAGCACCTAACATTTCAATAATTTGATTATTGTCGTCTAGTACTGCAATTTTTGGTTCTTGTTTATGAACCTCTTCTTCCGTAACTAGCCCATAACAAATAATAATTACTTTGTCCCCTGGTTGTACAAGCCTTGCCGCAGCACCGTTTAAACAAACAACACCACTACCGCGTTCCCCTTTAATAACGTATGTCTCTAAGCGAGCACCATTATTATTATTTACAATTTGGACTTTTTCATTTTCTACAATATTTACTGCATCCATTAAATCTTCATCAATTGTAATACTACCTACATAATTTAAATTTGCCTCCGTTACAGTTGCACGATGTAACTTTGCTCTCATCATTGTGCGAAACATAGATGCTCCCCCTTATTTAACCGTTAATGTTATATTGTCAATTAATCTTACATTTTCAAATTTAACTGCAATAGCTAAAATGATTCGTCCTTCGACTTTCTCTACCATTGTTAATGACGGATATGCATATAAATCCGCATAATCTAAAGTGCCTTTCGTATGCGTCTCAATATACTCTTTCACAAGATTTGTAATGATTTCCGGATTACGTTCACCTGCCTCAATTCTTTCTTTCGCTATACATAGACTGCGGTATAAATGAAGAGCCTCTTCACGTTCATCTTGTGATAGGTACACGTTACGAGAACTTTTCGCTAATCCATCTTCTTCCCTTACAATATCAACTGGTACGATTGTAACTGGAATATTGAAATCAGTTACAAATCCTTCAATTACTGCAACTTGTTGAGCATCTTTCATACCGAAATAAGCACGCGTGGGCAGCGTAATATTAAATAGTTTCATTAGTACAGTTGCAACACCAGCAAAATGACCAGGTCTTTGTTTACCGCATAATACGTCCGTGCGTTTCACAACTTCTACTGTTGTTGTTTGTTCTGATGGATACATTTCTTCTACACTCGGATAAAATAAATAATCTACACCGTTTTCTTTTGCTACATTTTCATCTCTATCAATATCACGAGGATATCGATCTAAATCTTCATTTGGGCCAAATTGCAGCGGGTTTACAAATACACTTAAAACTACAATTTCATTTTCTTCTCTTGCCTTACGTAATAAGGTAGCATGCCCTTCATGTAAATAACCCATCGTTGGAACAAAACCAATACTTTTTCCACTTGCATGCAGTTCGTTTGTAATTTGCTGCATCTCTTGCACTGTAGTTACGATTTTCATTATTGTTTTCCCCCGTATAACGCTAAGCGGTCTTCTTCTTTCATTGTGAACGAATGTTTTTCTTCAGGAAATTGCCTTGTCTTTACTTCAGTAACGTATTGTGAAATCCCGCGCACAATCTCCTCTTGAACAGACGTATATTGCTTCACAAATTTTGGAACACGATTTACGCCATATGAGATAAGATCATGATAAACAAGCACTTGCCCATCTACTTTTTGTCCTGCACCAATCCCGATTGTTGGTATTGTTAGTTGTTCTGAAATAAGTTCTGCTAACTGCATTGGTACACATTCTAACACAAGCGCTATTGCACCAGCTTCTTCACATTTCTTTGCATCTTCTATTAATTTTTTTGCACTCTCCGCATCTTTTCCTTGCACTTTATATCCACCCAACACTCCTACAGATTGAGGTGTTAAACCTAAATGCGCTACAACAGGAATTCCTGCGTTCGTCAAATATTGAATCGTTGATATAACTTCTCCAGCACCTTCTACCTTCAGTGCGTGCGCCCCGCTCTCTTGAACGATGCGGCGTGCATTCATCATCGTTTCTTGTAATGATACGTGATACGACATAAATGGCATATCAGTTACAATAAACGTCTCTTTCGCTCCGCGGCGTACAGCTTTCGTATGATGAATCATATCCTCTACTGTTACAGGTACTGTTGAATCGTATCCGAGTACAACCATTCCAAGAGAATCTCCAACTAAAATCATATCAACTTCAGCTTCTTCTGCTAATTTAGCAGATGGATAATCATACGCCGTTAGCATTGTAATCGGCTCACCTTGCTCTTTCATCTTCAAAAAATCTGTTTTTGTTTTCAAAAACTACTCCTCCTTTATGCAGGAGAGAGGAGATGGCCGAAATCATATAAAAAACCCCTCTGGCCATAAAAGGGCAGAAGGGTTGTGTGTTAGTCGGCATTATTCATCCCTCTGTCCCAGTCCGTTATTGGATCAAGGCAGAATCCAAGTTATTATTTTTCATATTACTTCGAATCATGGTGCAGTTCACTCTGATACTGCCCACATTCGAACTAATTATAGCAAACTACAAAAAGGAATTACTACATTTTTTTGAAAAAATAATTTTTTATTCTTATTACGGTATATGAAATTTAACAAGAGAGTATATATGCTATAAAGTGAAAATTTAATCAGCCCGACAAATAGCGGGATAAAGTTTTTATAGATAATTCAATCTTGAAAAGATACATGTTTTTTCAACGCATGTTAAAAAAATCTAAGTTAATTTCTTCTATAATCAATTGAACTGTATAGTATAACTCTTAAACTAATGATACAGGTTAATTGAGGAAAAGTACTTAACAAAGGAGAATTGCAGATGTCTATGAACAGGTGGTTATTTCGATTCAGCAGTTTGCTTGTAATGATTGTATGGTGGATGTCTTTAGGATCCTTTCATGTATTTTCCTCAGTTAATGTCGTAACACAACCCACCGATTTAACGAACGTGATTGAGGTTGAACTAAATGATGATTACTTTAATCCAAATGTCATCACGATTCCGCTTGAAGGATCTACAGCATTACTATTGAAAAATAAAGGTAAAAACGAGCACACCTTTACAGTGAAAAAACTCGGCATTGACGTCGTAGTCGAGTCAGGAAAAGAAAAGAATATTACCGTGAAACCTAAAAATACTGGTACATATGAATTAATATGTCGATACCATCTTCTTAAAGGAATGGAAGGCAAAGTAATCGTCAAATAACATGCCAGGCCAACTAGACGGAAGATATTTTGAAGTGAACTTTAAATATGAAAAGAATTTATTATCATGTTACAAATTCAACTCAAAAATATTGAAATAAAAAGAAGTTCCAAAAGAGGAACTTCTTTTACTTAATTTCGATATCTGCAGAATGAATATGATGTACTTTCCCCTCATGATCCTCCAGAAGTAATACACCATCCTCTGTGATTCCTTTCGCTAACCCCGTAATCGTCTCTCTCATCGTTCGAGCAGTAATTTCTTTCCCGATGCTCACAGCGTAACTTTCCCAAAGAATTTTAATGACAGAGAAACCATTTTGTAAATACTCTTCATATAATTTTTCTAGTTGTAAATAGATTTGTTGCATAAGTTCTGCACGAACAATCGGCTTACCTGATTCAATCGCTAATGAAGTAGCAATGTGCTGAATTTCTTCATCAAAATGTTCTTGCTTTTGATTCGCATTAATACCGATGCCCATAATGACAGCATTAATTTTATCAGGATCCGCTTGCATTTCTGTTAATATACCTACAGCCTTTTTACCTTGAATTAAAATATCATTTGGCCATTTTATTCCCACGCCTACACCTGTACATTTTTCAATTGCCTGTGCAACACTAACAGCCGCTAACAAAGTAAGTTGCGGTGCATGATGAACTGGAATCGATGGGCGTAAAATAATACTCATCCAAATGCCTGTTCCTTTTGGTGAATGCCATTTTCTGCTTAAACGACCTCTTCCCGCTGTTTGTTCTTCTGCTACAACGATAGTTCCTTCTTCTGCACCTTCATAAGCCAGTTTTGCTGCAATGTGCTGCGTTGATTCAACAGTTTCTTCAAAATACACTGTTCTACCAATTCGCTTCGTTTGTAGCCCTAACTGAATTTCATTAGCAGTCACTTTGTCTGGCTTACTTGCAATTCGGTAACCTAATCGACGCACAGCTTCAAGTTCATATCCCTCACTCCGGAGATCTTCCATATGTTTCCATACAGCAGTTCTTGAACAACCAAGTTTATCACTAATCGTTTGGCCGGATACAAACTCGCCATCCGCTTCAGAAAAAACTTGTAATAACTGCTTTCTTATAGTAGATTGCATCCTTGCAGCCACTCCCTTATACGCTCTTTCTCATTAACTATGTTCCCTTGTACGATTGCTTCCTCGATTTTCTGAAGCATTTCAGCAACCCACGGACCAGGCTTTTTGTTTGCCCAGTTTAATAAATCATTACCAGTCACATTCATTTCTTGACGCTCCTGGATTGGCAATACATGAAACATTGATTGTACTCGTTTAACAGATGTAGGGTCATAGCTTTCAATCATCGCTTCATATACTCTCTCTGCCATTTCAGCGATATGAATTCCCGTTTTATAAAGAAGGACTGTATCCCAACCCCTCTCCTTTCTAGTACGGATTGCCAATAAAACTGCAACAATATCTTTTATTTTTTTATTCGAAAACTTCCATTGACGTAAAAAGACAGATGGATGTTCTTCTCCGATACAATATAAGAAAAATGCCCACGCCTCAATATCCGTTTCGAAAGAATCCCATTTATACCGCGTAGCTGTTAAGAGTCTTTCTTCTGACATTTGTAAATATGGCAAATGAGAAAATAGCTTCGTCTCTACTAATTCTTTGAGACCTTTCACACAATATGTACCAGTTAACATTTTCTCAAACTCTACTGTAATGCGCTCAATTGCTATATGTTCTAGCAAATGCCCATACGTTTCAATCGCTTGCTTCGTTTTCGTTTCTATTGAAAAACCTAACGTGCTTACAAACCGAATACCACGTATCATTCGCAGGGCATCTTCTTGAAAACGATCCGCAGCATTTCCAACTGTCACGATTTCTCTCTGTTGAATGGCTTCCTGTCCAGCGAATAAATCAACCATTTCGCCTTCTTCTGTCATAGCAATTGCATTCATCGTGAAATCACGACGTTTTAAATCCTCTTCTAATGAACGAACAAATTGAACACTACTAGGTCTTCGAAAATCTTCATATTCGCTTTCTGTTCGAAAAGTAGTTACCTCATAAGGCTCACCATTTTCTAAAACAATTACAGTTCCATGCTCAAGACCAACAGGAACATTTCTTGGGAATATAGCCATCACTTCTTCTGGTAAAGCAGATGTCGCAATATCAATATCTCCAATCGGCCTATCGATAATAAGATCTCGTACGCTCCCACCAACAAAGTAAGCCTCATGTCCTTGTTGCTTTAATGTCTCAATAATAGAACTAGCTTTTTTAAATCTTTCCATTTTTGTCATCCCTTAGTACGTCATAGTAAATCGTTTCATATTGTGAAACAATTTTTTCTGAGCGAAATTGCTCATAAACACTTTCTCTTGCTCGTTCTCCCATATTACGATGAAGTTCCTCGTCCTTTAATAGCTGAGTAGCTTGATTTGCCACTCCTGTTGTATCGCCAACTTCATATAAATATCCTGTTTCCCCGTGTTGAATAACCTCTGGAATACCTCCGACCCGTGTTCCGATACAAGGTACACCACACGCCATTGCTTCTAATAAAACAAGACCAAAACTTTCCTTCTCTGATAGAAGCAACATTAAATCACTCATCGCAAGTAGTTCTGCAACATTATCTTGCTTGCCTAGGAATAAAACGCGATCTTCAATATGTAAATTCTTCACTATCTGTAAAATCGTACAGAATTCTGGTCCGTCTCCAACAAGAAGCAACTTCGCATCTACTTCTTTAACAATTTTAGCAAATGCCTGAACAACATCCTGCACACGTTTCACTTTACGGAAATTCGAAATATGAATAAGTACTTTTTCGCTCTCACTTATACCGTATTCTTTCTTTAATTGAGACATATTACGCTTGAAATATACACGTTCGTCTATAAAGTTATATACCGTTTGAATTTCTTTACTTGGTTTTACAAGCTCATGCGTTTCGTTAATTAATGAATGCGAGACAGCAGTTACAACATCCGATTGCTCAATACCAAAACGAATTAAATTATTTAACGAAGGGTCGGAACCTAACACAGTAATATCTGTTCCATGCAAGGTTGTAACAATTTTAATACGCTCTCCGATCATTTGTTTTGCTAAATATGCACAAATCGCATGTGGTATTGCGTAATGCACATGTAAAATGTCTAGATTTTCTCTTTGTGCAACCTCTGCCATTTTACTTGCTAACGCTAAATCGTATGGTGGATATTGAAATACAGAGTATTGGTTTACCGTCACTTCATGAAAATAAATGTTTGGATATACTTTATTTAACCGGAATGGTAAACCCGATGTAATAAAGTGAATTTCATGCCCGCGTTCCGCCAATTGCTTTCCTAATTCTGTTCCAACAACTCCAGAACCACCTACAGAAGGATAACATGTAATACCTATTTTTAATTTCATTTACATCCCCCTAATAAATCAGCATGTAATAAAACCGGTTTCTTACTCATAAATCCCTCGGCATACAAGACTCCAACTTCTTTTCCAAACATCTTCTCACGAGCAATCACCGTTTCAACATATCCTTCTGTTAACGGTGTCTTAACCCCATCACTCCCTGTTGAAAACTGACTTTCATACGATTCTAATGCTTCCACCTTTATAGAGAGGTGCTCACTTATATCTATACAAAAATTCGGTTTATGAAAACCATTAATCATATAATTATAAAAAGACTCCACACGATGTGGTGCAAGTTCCGGCATATATTTACGGATTCCTGCTGAAAAAATAGCCTCTTCCACAAGCTTTGCACAATTTGCATGATCTGGATGGCGATCTTCATAGTACGGCGCAAAAACTAGTTTTGGTTTATATGTACGGATCACCTTGACAATTTCACGTATATACTCTTCTTTCATATACAAACCACGGTCTGGCATCGCTAAATTCAGTCTCGTTTTTACTCCCATTATACGAGCTGCAACCTTTGCTTCTTCTTTTCTCAACTCTATCGTTCCATTTGAAGAAAGATCAGCTTCTGTTAAATCACAAATACCTACTTCATACCCTTGCTTTGTATATTTAGCGATGGTACCAGCCATGCCGATTTCAACATCATCGGCATGAGCACCAAACGCTAATATATGTAATCCACTCATAATTGTTCCCCTCATTTTCTTAACTTACGATAATCTAAATCTCCTCGCTCTAATGCGTGCATTAACATTTCAGCACTTGCCATATTCGTTGCAAGTGGAATCGCATATACATCACATAAACGAAGCAATGCATTCACATCCGGTTCATGCGGCTGTGCTGTTAATGGATCGCGGAAGAAAATCACCATATCTAAATCATTTTTTGCAATCATTGCACCAATTTCTTGATCTCCACCAAGAGGGCCAGATTGATATCTTGTTACAACTAATCCAGTCGCTTCCATAATGCGAAGCCCTGTCGTTCCTGTTGCAAATAATTCATGTTGTTCAAAAATTGGTTTATATGCGTATGCAAACGAAACCATATCATTTTTCTTTTTGTCATGTGCGATTAAGGCAATTTTCATCCGTTGTCTCCCCTTTAGTCGATAATATTTTCTAAACCGTACACAAGATGATCCAGGTTCATTACTGTCTCAATTGATAGTTTTACACCTGACATAAATGATGCACGATTGAATGAATCATGACGAACTGTTAACATTTGTCCATCTCCACCGAACATTACTTCTTGGTGTGCAATAAGCCCTGGCAAACGTACACTATGAATGTGAATACCGTCTACATTTGCACCACGTGCACCTGCTAGTTGCTCTACTTCATTTGGATGACCTTGCTGCTTTGATTCACGATTTTGACGAATTAATTCTACCGTTTTTACAGCTGTACCAGATGGTGCGTCTAATTTTTGATCATGATGTAATTCAATTACCTCAACATCTTGGAAATATTTCGCTGCCATTTGTGAGAATTTCATCATAAGAACTGCACCAATTGCAAAGTTTGGAGCAATAATTGTTCCTACTGCTTTTTCTTTTGCATTCTCTGTTAAACGTGCCAATTCTTCTTCTGTAAATCCAGTTGTACCAATAACAGAACGAAGTCCACGCTCAACTGCAAGTGTAACGTGTTGTTTCCCAACTTCTGGTGTTGTTAAATCTAACAACACGTCTGCTTCTACTTCATCTAAACAAGTATGTAAATCAGCGTAAATCGGTGCATGTAATGCTGGCATGCCAGGTAAATCAGAAATCTTCTCACCACCATGCTTATAATCCACTGCTGCTACTAAATTTAAATGTTCCGTTCTTTCCATAAGAAGGACTGCTTCATGTCCCATACGTCCTCTTGGTCCGGCGATAATTACTTTAATTTCTTTCATTATTCTTTCTCTCCCTCATCAATACGTGTCCAGCGATCTTTATCACGTGTATTAAATTTGTTCATTACAATGTTATGTGCTGTCTCTAAATCAATATTTAAACTATTTGCCATACAAATCATAACAAATAATACATCTCCAAGCTCTTCTTCAATACTATTTTCTTTTTCAGTTGTTTTCTTCGGTTTCTCACCATAATAATGATTTACCTCTCTTGCAAGCTCTCCCATTTCTTCCGTTAAACGAGCCATCATTGCAAGCGGACTGAAATAACCTTCTTTAAACTGACCAATATATGCATCTACTTCTTTCTGCATATCTTTCATCGTTTTTGCTTCCATACTATTCACCTCTAATCCTTCCTCTTTCATGTTAGCCAATTCATCGCGATTTGACAAATATTATTCCCCGCCAAACACCTATTTGCTACCCTTTTTTGGATAGACTATAATAAAGTGAAACTTCTTTTGCGATTTTTGCAAAAGATCAGCCCGAACTAATCGGGTTCCTACGGCTGGTTCGCCTTTCTTCAGAACTTTATCTCCTACAAGCCGTTGGTACGGGGTAAAGTGAAACTTCTTTTATGTGCTTTTCGCAAAAAATCAGCGCACACCAATCGGGTTGCAACTAGAAATTACTTATTATTATGTTTTACTGTTTCAGCGGAGCAATGCAATCATTACATAATTAGGGGGATTTCTATATGACATCAAAATTGAAGATGCGAAATATTATTTTTATTTTAATCGGTTCCGCTATATTTTCTTTCGGTATTGTCAATATCAATATTGAAAACCACCTTGCAGAGGGTGGGTTTACTGGTATTACACTATTATTGTATTTTTTATTTAAGTTTGATCCTTCCTACTCAAACTTAATTTTAAATATCCCTATATTTTTTATTGGTTGGAGGTTACTTGGCAGAACGACATTTTTATATACATTAATCGGCACCTTTAGCGTATCTTTATTTCTATGGATTTTCCAGCGTTACGAAGTGCTAAACTTACATTTAAACTTGCAAAATGATATGACACTCGCAGCTTTATTCGCTGGGGCATTTATAGGTATCGGCCTTGGAATAATATTTAAATATGGCGGGACTACTGGCGGTGTAGATATTATCGCACGACTAGCTCACAAATATGTTGGCTGGAGTATGGGAAAAACAATGTTTATGTTTGATGCTGTCGTTATCGTAGTCTCTATTCTTACCTATTTATCATACCGCGAGGGCATGTATACGCTAGTTGCTGTTTTTATCGGTGCTAAAGTCATTGATTTTATGCAAGAAGGGGCTTATGCTGCAAAAGGAGCGACTATTATCTCAGAGAAAAACGATGAAATTGCTGCCAAAATTTTATCTGAAATGGAGCGCGGAGCAACCTTTTTAAAAGCCGTTGGATCGTATACAAAAGTGGAACGTAACGTATTGTATTGCGTTGTTGCTAAAAATGAAATCGTGAAATTAAAAAATATTATTACGTCTGTAGATCCTCATGCTTTTGTCGCTGTAAGTGATGTACATGATGTAGTTGGTGAAGGATTTACGTTAGATGAAAATAAAAACCCTTTACATAATTAAATGTAACTAGAAAAGCACCTTAGCTTTTCTAGTTTTTTATTACAAGTCTTTTAAGCTTCTCCAAATCCTCATAAATAAGCTCCAATAAACTCCGATTATAAAAAATAGAAGCTGGATGAAAAGTTGGAAAAACATGATATTCATTCTCTGACCATATAAACTCTGCACTTTGCACATCCTTTAATTTTTGAATGGGCTGTTTTAATAATTGCCCATGTACATCTGTGATTTTTTTATTTTTTCCTGTTAAACGTTGAAGACCGATATTTCCAAGCGTGACGATAAGCTTCGGATTTATTTTCTCTAATTCATAATCTAATAAAGGCGCATGGGCAACTATTTCTCCTTGATTTGGCGTTCTATTATACTTTTTTTGTATGATTTCACCATTTCGTTCTTTTTTCTCTCGCCATTTATAAGGTCTACTCCGAACAGCGCTCGTAATATATACTTCTTCCCTTGTAACGTGAATACGCTCTAAAAAACCCATTAATTGTTTTCCCGCCCTCCCGCTAAACGGAATCCCATTATGAATTTCTGTTTCACCAGGCGCTTCTCCTAACAACATAAATTTGGGATTTTCAGGGCCTTGTCCACTTAAAAAACCTTCTAGTTGATAAGGAGCACTACGCTCTTTCACTTGTTTTACTAAATGGTCTGGATATTTCATTTCCCCCCACCGCCTTTCCGCATTACTTCTATTATTTCTATTTGCAATACATTATATAATTCAAGCCACACAACAAAAAAAGACTATCAAAATTGATAGTCTTTAGTCGTCGCTACGCTGCATACCAGTATACATTAATACGAGACGTAATAATTCAAATACCGCTACAGCTGCAGCTGCTACATATGTTAATGCTGCCGCATTTAATACTTTACGAGCTTGGCCATATTCATCTGTTGATACAATACCTAACGCTTCAATTTGTTGCATCGCACGCTTTGACGCATCAAACTCAACTGGTAATGTAACGAGCTGGAACACAACACCTGCTGCCATTAGAATGATACCTAATAACAACAAACCAGACATTTGTGCAAATATACCGATTAGGACGAAAACCCAAGACATATTCGAACCAAAGTTTGCAACTGGCACTAACGAATGACGAACGCGCATAAATTTGTAATCTTTTGCATCTTGAATTGCGTGTCCTACTTCATGTGCTGCAACTGCCGTACCAGCAACTGAATGTCCATAATAGTTATCTGTTGATAATCGAACCGTCTTAGCGGTTGGATCATAATGATCTGATAAATGACCTGGTGTTTCTTCTACAGCTACGTTGTATAATCCATTTTCATCTAAAATTTTTCGAGCCACTTCCGCTCCTGTCATACCTGATGTTGAATAAACTTGTGAATACTTGCTATAGGCACTACGTACTCTTGACTGTGCATACAACGGTATGATCATTATGATCGCGAAGTAAATTAAATAAAACATCATGAACCTCCATTGAAGTTTTAATTATAGTACTTCTCATTCTATTTTCTTCTGCCACTATTGTCAATAAATAAACCTTACAATCCATATCTTTACTTATTACATTATCTATTTTTAGAATGTACATTACTTTTTCTTTTCTCTCTCTCTCCTTTATACTTTCTCCATCCAACATAAGTTAATGTGAATAAAATAAGTCCCCCAGTAATTGTCATAAACCAAATGAGAGAGGGTGCAATTTCATCCTTTTTTACTGTGTGAAATATCTTTTGCAAATCCCCTTTAATAATCCCTAATTGCATTTGGCCGCCTTTCGTTTTTAACATAACGTTACGAAATTCATCCAAATAAGATAAATGAGCATTTACACGCTGTACCTCGTTTTCTGGCAAAGCAATCATTAAGCTTGGATAAATAATATTGAATTCATTTAAAAATGTATTTAACGTTTGTTGAAACTGCCCAACATCTTCTTTTTCCATCGCTTTTTCCATTTGAGAAAAGGCATCCATTACTTTTCTTTCTCTTTCCATCCAAAGCGGTTGATATTTCGATACTTGCGCATCAACAGCAAGTTGTAATGCCAGCACATTATCCATTTTAGCTTGCTTACCTAAACCTTCTTCAAAGAGCGATTGTTGCGCCTTGTCGTAAGCTAAAGAAATAACTCTAACTTGATCTGGTGTTACTTCCTGCTTCTTTTCATTCCCCTTGATTAAAAATTGCTCTGAGAAAAGTTGTAATACTTGTACTGCTTTTTCATCTTCATTACGCTTCACTAACTGTAACGAGTCATCTAACAACCCTGTTAGCTCATTCCACTCTTCAGCATATATACGTAATGGAAACATTATAATTAGAAATGCTATCAATCCAATTAATGTTCTCTTCATCCCGGTCCCCCCTATAACTACTAGTACAAAATATGTTAATTGGGACAAGAATAGAACAGAACTGAACCGAAAAATATATTATCGTTTTACAAAGAAAAAATTCTCTTTAAGCGGAGAATTTTTTCTTTGACATCCTTTTCTTTTTTACGAAATATCTATATAAACTATAACAAAGTATACTACCACCTAAAATGAATAATAAAATAGCACACGCAGCATGCATAAAGAACTCCTCTGGTAGCATTAATATAACTGGATCCGTTTCAATATCAAACATCCAATAATCATTACTGAATAAAAGCTTATGGAATAATACAAAGCTCTTTTCAAAATTAATAGCGATTGGTAACATAAGCGCTATCGGAAAAATGATTGTTAAAATCGATCCGTGCAGTAAAAACTTTTCATTTTTCTTTTTTAATAAATAAATTCCGCCTATCACTGCAATCATAATTGTCGCATACATCACATATTGAATCTTTACTAAAATATTTTTAACATCTACAAAATGAATACGGCCATTTGTAGACATATCTAATGTTGGCAAATGTAATGCTCCGTCATAAAACGGGGATAAATATGTAATAAGCACATCGTAATTTCTTTTAATTTCATCCTTCGTCATATCCGCTAAATCAGGAATATTTAAAAAATCAATTTCAAAATAATACAGCCATTTTCCATACACAACTGCCGTTGTTGCAAGTGCAAAAATAGAAAATGCTATGCTATATGAAACAATTAAAGTAATCAATCGATCCAATATTTTTGTACCACTCTTATTTTTCTCCATGTTCTCCCCCTAAATGTTCTAACCATCATAAAGAAAATTGTTTCCTGTGCTCACGTAAGCAACAATAATATGTAATACATAGTACAGCAACGCTTAACCAAAACGTAAAATAACCAATTTCCTCTACAAACAAATGCATAATTCCATATCGCGGCATTTGCCAAAATAAATAATCAATTGCATCGTTATGCAACGTCCACACACCCGCTACTATAAAATGCCATTTTTTTATACGGTAAAATGGAGCATATAAAACACCTTGCACCGCCATCGCAAAGTGCGAAAGCATTAACATGTAGCCCATAAGGCCAATAGAACCTTTTACGTAAATCATAATCGCATTTACAACAACAGCCCAAATACCATATTTTATTAAAGTAACAATCGCTAGTGCTTCTATTAATCCCCAGTTTCTCTTTGTCAAAAAAGCAATTAAAACAAAGAAAAAAAAGAGACTCGCCATAGGACTATCTGGTACAAACGGCCAAAATATAGGTGACGTTTCTTTCAATTGATTTCCGTACCATATAAACCCGTAAATTGTACCTAATATGTTAACAACCAATAAAAATAATAATACCGAGCGTTGTCTTAACATTGCATACAAGTACACCAATCTGTATGTCCAACACCTTTCAAGCAAAGTAATTCATTCACTAAATCCTACTCTATTATAACAAACTTCATCCAACTAAATATAAAAGCTGACTACAAATTTTGTAGTCAGCTTTTTATTATTTTTTATTATACTTTGCAACGAATTCCGAAAGCTTCTTCAGTTCCTCATCTGTACCTTTAAATACACCTTTAGGCATGGAACCTTTTCCATCTTTCGCAATTTTAGCAATTTCTTCTGGCTTTAAAGTTAAGTTTTGCAGTGCTGGTGCTGCCGCCCCGCCCTGTAAGTTGTCACCATGACATGTTAAACAAGTATTTTTTTGCATTAATTTATAGCCATCATCATTTTTATCAACTGGCGCTGTTTTTACAATTGCTCCTTGTTTCTTTGCAGCTTCCCAGTCGTGGTGTGCTACAGATTCCCAAGTTAAAAAGATAATCGATGCAATTGCTAAAAGCATAAATCCAGTTGCTACAGGACGCTTCAATGGACGTCTTTCTGGACCTCGATCAAGAAATGGAGCTAACAGTAATGCACCAAACGCAATCCCTGGCATAATAAACGCTCCAATTACAGTAAATGAACCGGAAGCATAAGAATACTTTAATAACTGATACAAGAATAAGAAATACCAATCTGGAAGTGGTATATATCCAGCATCTGTTGGATCCGCCATTCTCTCAAGTGGCGACGGATGCGCCACTGTTAAACATAAATAACCGATTAAAAAAACTGCACCAACCATCCATTCTTTTAACAAGAAGTTCGGCCAAAATGCTTCTGTTTTCCCTGGGTATTCAGAATAGTCTTTTGGAATATTTGGTTTCCGAGCTACTGGTACCCGAGAATCTCCTACAAACTTCATCCCTTTGCCGCGATGCATAATCTCCCTCCTTTAGTTCTTTCCCCTTTAATTTAGCAATCTCTTATAGTGGACCGGAAATACCTTGTTTGCGAATCATGATGAAGTGGAAGGCCATTAAACCTAGAAGTGCTGCTGGTAAGAAGAAGACGTGAATAGCAAAGAAGCGAGTTAATGTTTGAGCGCCAACAATTTCGGAATGACCAGCGAGTAATGTTTTAATATAAGGACCAATGAGCGGTGTTTGCTCTGCAATTTGAATCCCTACTTTTGTAGCAAATAAAGCTTTCATATCCCACGGTAATAAATATCCGGTAAAACCAAGACCTAACATAACAAAGAAAATAAGAACACCAACAATCCAATTTAACTCACGGGGCTTTTTATACGCACCTTGGAAGAAAACTCTGAGTGTATGTAAAAACATCATTACAATTACGAGACTAGCACCCCAGTGGTGCATACCACGAACAATTTGCCCATAAGCAACTTCATTTTGTAAATAGTAAACGGATTCCCAAGCATTTTTAATATCAGGCACATAATACATCGTCAAAAACATTCCAGATAAAATTTGAATTACAGTAACGAAAAAGGTAAGTCCTCCAAAGCAATAGACGAATGCAGAAAAGTGATGTGCCGGGTTTACATGTTCAGGTACTTCATGATCAGCGATATCACGCCATATTGGTGTAATATCTAATCTTTCATCTACCCAATCATAAATTTTATTTAACATCTACTTTGCACCCCCTCTTGGCTTTGCTTTTCCTAGATACAGCGTTCCATCTTTCACTTTAGACTCGTACACATCAAGCGGAGCAAGGGGTGGCGTACCCTTAATGTTCATCCCATCTTTTGTATAACGCCCCCCGTGACATGGGCAAAAGAATTGATTCGGATGTGCTTTGTCCGAATTCCAGTTAACTGTACATCCTAAATGTTTACATACTGGAGAGAACGCAACAATGTCTCCGCTTTCATCTTTATGAACCCAAGCCGATTTTGGTTCTTCAGACTTGTACCAACCATCAACCTGCTTCACTTTAAAATCGAAACGCTTCGGCTCTGTTGTAATATCCTTTACTTGCGCAACAGCAACCATATCTGTTCCGGCTTCTTTTCTTAACACCGGATCAAGCGCAAATCGCGTCATCGGCATTAAAATACCGGCAGCCATAAAGCCTCCTACCCCTGTGAGTGTGTAATTTAAAAATTGTCTTCTTGACACGCGATGTTCTTTCTCGCTCACGAAAATTTCCCCCCTCTATCAGAAATTGTCCCCTCGTGATAAATTATATAAAAAATAAAAACTAGGACACTATCATGATATAATACGCTCATGCACAGGTCAATATCATACTACTCATAATAATAAGAACTTTCTGTTTATTGCGAGTTTCCCCACTTCTCTTCCAACATCACCATTATATTTTTTATATGTGCATGAATAACTTCTCTCTTTGCTTGATCACTAAATTGTTCTAATGCTAATGAAGGAAACCAAAATAAATCTCCCTGTAACTCTTGTATATCCTCTTTCCATGAAAAATCACTTGTAACATAAGCAATATGCTTAAAACCTTCTCTTCGTAAATGATTTGTCCATTCTTGCAAACGACCTTTTTCATTCTTTTGACTTTCTACTAAATACGTAAAAGCAGGCAGTAAAAGCACTCTTCCTTTATACTCTCTTTCCAATTCCATACTCAACAATTCGATAAATTCACCTTGTTCTACAACCATTTTTATTTCTTTCGCTGCCGAAATTGATAAAAGCGGTATTACTCCTGTATCAACATACTCTCTTGCTTGCTCAAACTGTTCCACATCTTTTACAATCCATTTCAAATTTCTTCCCCCCTTCATTTACAAATGACAGAACTTTCACTTTATATATATTAAACCATACTAAAAGAGGTAAAAAAAGAAAAACTACCCAATATAGGTAGTTTTTCTTGATAAAAGTCTGAAATTTGTAAAAATATTAATCCAAATACATTCTATAAAGTTTTTAACTCTGCCGTTAATCTATGAAACGCTTCCTTATCTTGCTTATCTAACGCTTCATCAATTTGTTTCAAAAGGCGTTCTCTTCTAAACGAAAATACACTTTCTTCCAAAAACCTTTCTGCAAGTAAACGATCTTTTTCATTTACTTCAATATGCTTTGGTAGATATGGGTTTTCTTCTAATACAGCTACATAATTCGCATTTTGAAACGATGATTTAAAGTTGAGTTGAATATAAATATCCTCATCTCGATTTAAACGAATATCATGAAACGATTTTTCAGCATCTGTTGTCATAACATTTTGTTTAAAAAAGTGAAACGGTGTGTCTTTCACACAATTCGCTGACATCACTAAGCCACGCGGACAATATTTTGCATGCTCTACGAAGTGGACTTTATGCATCAATTGGTCGTGACTCATTAAATAATTCAGAATCCATACACATTCACGCTGTTTCAGTTGGTAATTATTCAAAAACCATTTTACAAAATCCTTCTTCTCGTTTACAGAAACAGGGGTATTCATAGCAATTAAGTCCCTCCTCTGTCTTTCTCTTTTCTTTTTAGATTCAAGAAGCGGCATTCAGTTTCCTTCCAACTTATGAAAAATCCTCTAAATTATATAACAACTCTTCAATATGAATTTGTGTCGGGTCTAGTTGTAATAACTGGGTAAATACTTCTTTCGCCTCTTTTCGCTTTCCTTCTTCCAATAAGAAATAACCGTATTCTTCTAAGAAGTCTGGATGATTCTTAAAAGAAGTATATGCACTTTCATAGTGTTTTAATGCATCCGAATACATTTCTAATTGTTTTTTTGCATACGCAAGGTCCCAAAGTAGTTGTGTATCTGGTTCTCCACTATCAATAGCACGCTCTACAATTGCAATTAAATCTTCGTACTTTTCTTGTTCTTTTAAGATATACGCATATTTTAATGTTGCGCCTAAATGCCCTGGATCTAACTCAAGTGCTTTTTGAAGAACTTCCTCTGCTTCTACTATTTTTCCTAATTTCGCCGCAATGTTCGCTAACTCTACATAAAACGGAACTGAAAGCTCATCTACTTTAATTCCTTCATGAAGCGTTTCATAGCTTTCTTGAAGCATTCCTTCTTTTTCATAGCTTTTCGCTAAATACATGTACAGTGATGCGTACTCAGGGTCTAATTCTTTTAGTTCTTGCCAAGCACCGATTGCTCTCTGATATTCTTCACCTTGGTATAATGTGAAGGCATATCCAAATAATGAGTGAATATCTTTTTGTTCCTCTAGGCCTGCTTCATAATAAGAAATCGCCTCTTCCCAGTTTCCAATCGCACTTAACGTTTCTGCAAGACGAAGTGCGATTACAACACCACCCATTACTTTATGTTCCGCTAATAGCGATTCATAATAAGTAATTGCCTTTTGTTCTTCACCTTTACTACTATATAATTCTGCTAACCCAAACGTAATAACAGGTTCATCAGGCATCATTTCTTTCGCCTTTAATAGTTTTTGCTCTGCTACATCATCAAAACCTTGCATTTGGAATAAATCTGCAACAAGTAATAAAGATTGAACATATAAATCGTCATTTTCTGGAATATCATGAAGTACTTCAATCGCTTCATCTTCTTTATCTAGATCAATATATAATTCTGCTAAAAATACAGTGAATTCACTTTCTTCCGGATACAGTAAACGTAAGTCTTCAGTAATCGCTAATGCCTCATCTGTAAATCCAAGTGTATGATAGTAACGAGCGATATCATACTTCTCTTCATCATTTGCAATTTTTAATTGTTCTTTTAATAATTGTAATCCTTTTTCCGCTTCACCATTTTCAATATATGAAACAACTTGTTCAAACTTTTGCATAAACGTCTCCTTTAATTCTAAAAAATATTCTCTTCTGTTCATTTACCCCGCTATTAACGGGCAGTAAGACCCCCACCTCAAAATTCAGCTAAGGCAAAGAAGTTAGTTTGGGGATCAACTGCCCGTAAAAGCCCGATTGGTTCAACTAATAATCAGCGGGGGATAAACATCCCCCCACTGATTAAAGTTTCACTTTATCATAAGCAACTCACTGTTAGAACGCAACCTTTAGAATGAGCATGCTTCTTCTTATACTTCTTCTTACAGAGTAGGTAATTGTTCAAAAGGTTCGGATATGACACCGATACCTTATCATCATCTTCTATTGTACCGCTTTCTTTTATGACCGTGCAAATAACTTCTCTCACTAATTATCAAGCCATACAAACCGTGATTTACAGAACAACTTAATTACCAGTCTTCAACCTTTATTTTTAATACGATAAAAAAGGCTCCTATAATAGGAGCCTTCACAATCTCTTAAGAATATGTTTCTTCTTTCTGTACTTGCTCATTTACAAGCTCTTTCAGCAACTCTATAATTTCATCATTTTCTTCTTTCAAACCGACAGTAATACGAATACCATCATCGATACCAAATGCAGCACCAGAACGAACGATATATCCTTTTTTCATTAATCGTTCGAAAGCTTCATTACCCGGTATACCAAGTTTTAAGAAAATGAAATTTGTTTGAGATGGATAATAGAATACGTTATATTCTTTACAAAATGCATAATACTGATTTAGACCTTCAGCATTCTTTTTCACACAATCTTGTAAAAAGGCTTGATCTTCTAATGCAGCGAGTGCTACAGATTGCGCTACAGTTGATGTATTGAATGGTAACCTTGCTACTTCTAGCTGTCCGATTAACTTCGCATCCCCAATCGCATATCCAATACGAAAAGCAGCTAAACCATATGCTTTTGAAAACGTGCGTAAAACCATAAGATTTTCATACTTTTCAAGAAGTGGTAATGTTTGCGGATAGTCTTCTGCTTCCGCGTATTCATAATATGCTTCGTCCATAATAACGAGAGCCGACTTAGGAACCGATTCTAAAAATGAAAGTAATTTTTGTTTCTCAACATATGTACCTGTCGGATTATTCGGATTACAAATCCATACAATTTTCGTTTTATCATCTACTTGCTCTAGCATTGCATCTAAATCGTGAATACCATCTTTAAGTGATACTTCACGAACTTCTGCTCCTTCAATAACAGCATGGTGATGATATTGTGAAAACGTAGGATTCGCCATTACAACGTTTGTTCCTTCATGTAGTAACGCTCGGCTAATCATTTGAATGACTTCATCTAATCCACTACCAAATAGTAGTTGTTCTGCTTTTACACCTAAATGTTCCGCTACTTTTGTCCGAAGTTCAAAGGCATATCCATCTGGATAAAGGGCATATTGGCTCGCTAAAGAAGTTAATGCTTCTGTCACACGCGCTGAGCAACCGAATGGATTTTCGTTCGATGCTAATTTCACAATTTTCGATAATCCATATTCCCTTTTTACTTCTTCAATGTTTTTCCCAGGTACATACGCTCTCAAAGTTAACAATTGCTCTTTCACTCTCATTTTTCTTCCCCCAGTCATTTCATTCAATTTGATTACAATACAGTTATAGCCCCTTACTGTAATCTTTTATCATAACCGTCACTATTACGAGAATACCTCTAAATGAGCACTTCACAACACTTCGCTATCATTTTAAACCATATCTTTTTGAAATGCCTCTAACGCAATATGAACAGTCTCATCTGAAATAGATACGACATTCACTACCCCATATTCCTGCATAAGCACCATATGAATTGCTCCTGCATTTGCTTTCTTATCTTGTTTCATCAATTGAACGAGGCGCTCTACATTCAAATCTCTTGGCATTTTTGGATAGCCGTATTTCAAGAACCACTGCTTCATATCTTCATAAGCAAGATTAACCTTGTACACTTGCTCACTTAAAAATATGGCGAATAACATTCCAACCGCTACGCCGTCACCGTGAGTAATATTTCCATACCCTAGCTCTTTTTCAAGAGCATGTCCTAACGTATGTCCAAAGTTCAAATGGGCACGTACACCCTTCTCTGTTTCATCTTGTGATACAACATTTGCCTTTACAGGAATCGCCTTCGTTAATATATGGATTAACTTCTCATCACGAAGATCCGCTAATGTTTGCACTTCTTCTTTTAACCAATGATATAGCTCCACATCACCAATAAGAGCATGCTTTATCACCTCTGCATAACCTGAACGCCACTCTTTTTTAGGAAGAGACTGTAAAAACGGTGTATGATATACAACTGCTTCTGGCTGATGGAATGCACCAATCATATTTTTACCTAACGGATGATTAATCGCTACTTTCCCACCTACTGCGCTATCGTGCGCTAATAAAGTCGTCGGAACCTGCACAAAGCGAATACCACGCATAAACGATGCAGCAACAAAACCAGCTAAATCTCCAATCATTCCGCCTCCCAGTGCAAGAATTAAAGAATTTCTATCTAATTTATTTTCAAGAGCTGACGTATGAGCCGCATAGAAATTTTCGAAAGACTTCTCTTTTTCGCCACTTGGTACAACAAACGAAAACACGTCCTGCTCCACTTGTAATGCATCGATAACTGTCTGTAAATGTAGTGATGCAACAGCTTCATCTGAAATGATCATTACGTTAGATACAGCTGGCTGCATATTTTGAACGATCATTGTTAAGTGTGACAACGCTTCTTTACCAACATGTACATCATATTCTTTTGATTTCGTTTGAATATGTATGTTTCCCATTAAAATCCCCTCGCATATTCATTATGTTTCTCAATATTTTCACGAATCAGTTCCATACGATCTAATCCGAATTGTTCTATTAAAGCTGTTGCTAATTCCCAAGCCACAACCGCTTCTGCAACGACACTAGCTGCTGGTACTGCACAACTATCTGAACGTTCAATGCTCGCTGTAAAAGGCTCTTTCGTATCAATATCTACACTTTGAAGAGGTTTATAAAGTGTAGGTATCGGTTTCATCACACCGCGCACAACAATTGGCATTCCAGTCGTCATACCACCTTCCAATCCACCTGCATTATTTGTTCTTTTTGTATATCCATGCTCCTCATTCCATAGAATTTCATCATGAACTTCACTTCCCGGTCTATGCGCTGCTTCAAAACCAATTCCAATCTCGACACCTTTAAAAGCATTAATACTCATAATTGCAGCTGCTAATTTCGCATCCAGTTTTCGATCATAATGCACGTAGCTACCTACTCCAATTGGCATTCCTTCCACAATTACTTCAACGATTCCACCAATTGAATCACCATTTGCTTTCGCATCATCAATCGCTTTCATCATTTGGTTACCAGCTTCGTCATCTAAGCAACGTACAGGAGATGCTTCTGTAATACTCTTTAATTCTTCAATTGAACTATACGTAACCTCCTTAGCTTGTACACCGCCAATTTCAATTACATGGCCCGCCACTTTAATACCAAGTTCTGCTAACACCTTTTTAGCAACCGCACCAGCAGCAACACGCACCGTCGTTTCGCGCGCTGACGAACGTTCCAGTACATTCCTCATATCTCTATGACCATATTTAATTGCACCATTTAAATCAGCATGCCCAGGCCTTGGTTTTGTCACTTTCCTTTTCATCTCTTTTTCTTCTTGTTTCGTTAAAGGTTCTGCACCCATAACTTTTATCCAATGGGCAAAATCACGATTTTCAACAACGAGTGCAATAGGGGAACCTAATGTTTCTCCATGTCTAACACCACTTAAAATTTGCACTTGATCCGTTTCAATTTGCATGCGTCTACCACGCCCATACCCCTTTTGCCTTCTAGCTAACTCTTCGTTTATATCATCCGCTACTAAAGACAATCCTGCTGGAACACCCTCTATAATTGTTGTAAGTTGCGGACCATGAGATTCACCAGCTGTAATATATCGCATACGTTATTCCTCTTTTCGTATATGTATTTATCTCACTATATTAACTTTTATCATTCTAAAAATATTAAAGAAATTATATCATATATCGACCATTTTCTTATTCTATATTTCCGATAGGCCTAATTTAAATATCAATATATCATAACAGCTCAAACTTCGTAACTAATTGAAAATAAAAAAAGTGCAAGAAGAATACCCCTATTCTTCTTGCACTTTTTACTATTATCACAGTGATTAAAGCGTTTACAAATTATTTCAAAATAATTAGTAAATCCATTCATTCATTAATTTTGAGTAGTCAACTAATTCTTCTTCTTTAAAGAAAATAGCAATCTCGCGCTCTGCGCTTTCTAAAGAATCAGAACCATGGATAATGTTTTTCGCAACAGTTACACCGAAATCTCCACGAATTGTTCCAGGAGCTGCTTCATGTGGTCTTGTTTTCCCCATCATGTTACGCGCTGTATCTACTACACCTTCACCTTGCCATACCATTGCGAACACAGGTCCAGATGTAATAAAGTCTACTAACTCACCAAAGAAAGGTTTTTCCTTATGCTCAGCGTAGTGTTGTCCAGCAATTTCCGGAGTGACTTGCATTAATTTTGCACCAACTAATTGAAAGCCTTTTTTCTCAAAACGAGCTACAATTTCCCCAATGAAGGCACGTTGTACACCGTCTGGTTTTACCATTAGAAATGTTTTTTCCATAAAAAATCTCTCCACTTCTGAATTATGTATGTAATTGTATATCCCCACACACATATTATCACCCTTATCACAATTGTGCAATAGTTTTGAAATAGAGAGATTATTTTATTTTTTAGAATAAACATTAAAATTTTCGTTTTCCAATATACTTTGCAACATTTTGTAATGCGTACTTTGCTTGTCCACGTGGGAGTGGTTTTATTATTTCTAAAGCTTTATGTAAATAACGTTCACTAAACGCAAATGCTTGATCAATTGCTGTACTATTTTTTACAGCATCAATAATTTCTTGCATTTCACTTGCTGTTGAATTTTCATGTACAGATGTGATTTTCTGACGAAGTACGGGATCTTCCATCGCATATAAAGCAGGAAGTGTAATATTCCCTTGTAGTAAATCTCCACCAGCAGGTTTTCCAAGTTTCTCTTCTGTAGAAACGAAGTCTAAAATGTCATCAATAATTTGATAAGACATTCCTACAAAATACCCATACCAAAATAGACGATTTACCGTATCACGATTAGCACCAGCAGCAATCGCTCCCAATTGACAACTCGCGGCAATTAATAATGCTGTTTTTCGCTTTATTCTTCTTAAATACGTTCTTAAATTTTGGTCATAATTGTATTTATCTTTAATTTGTTCAATTTCACCTTTACAGACTTCTAAAATAGTATGCGATAACGCTTGATGTGCCTCTGGAATTTCGATATTTGTTATACATTCAAGAGACTTAGCGAACAGATAGTCCCCTGTATACATCGCAATACGATCTCCCCATTTTGCATTCACAGTCGCACTGCCGCGTCGTAAAAATGCAGCATCAATAACATCATCGTGAACAAGAGAAGCCATATGAATAAGTTCTAACGCAACAGCAACATGCTTAATTGCATCTAACTTATAATCTCCAAATTTCCCTGCAAGCAACACAAATACAGGACGAATTCGCTTCCCACCAGCTTCAATAAGCTGTAATGCTGCCTCTTCTACTAATGGCTGTTCAGAAGCGACTGTCTTTTTTAATTCTTTTTCTATCACATTAATATCCGATCGTAAAAAAGAGTACATAAGTTGTAACTTCATATTGTTCACCTTAACCTAAAACTTCTTTTTTCTATTTTGATTCTGGTTTAATACCTAAATGCATCGCTGCTACCCCAAAAGTAAATGGTTTTACTTGCACACGTTCAAGTCCAGCTTGCTCAAACATTTGAGCCAGTTCTTTCATCCCTGGGAACGTACTAGCAGATTCTTGAAGCCATGAATATTCTTTATAACTTTTCGCAAACATCTTTCCAAATAACGGCATGATATATTTAAAGTATAAAATATACCCTTGTCGAAAACCAATCATTGTTGGTTGAGATGTTTCTAAACAGATTACTTTTCCACCTGGTTTTACTACACGTGTCATTTCTTTTAATACGTGCATATAATCCGGTACGTTACGTAAACCAAACCCAATCGTCACATAATCAAACGTATTATCTTCAAATGGAAGTTCCATTGCATTCCCATGTAGAAGTTCTACTTGTTTTAATTGTAACGCCTCTACCTTTTGCTTACCGACAGATAACATATTTTCACTGAAGTCTAAGCCAACAACCTTTCCTTGTTCACCTACCGCTCCAGCTAGCGCAATTGTCCAATCTGCGGTTCCACAGCATACATCAAGCGCTTGACTGCCTGGTTGTACATCCATAATTCGCATCGTTTCTTTACGCCACGCTTTATGTCTTTGAAAACTAATTACAGAATTCATCACATCGTATTTATCAGAAATCTTTTCAAATACGTCATGTACTCTTTCTTCTTTTGATTGTTGCATGCTCGTACCTTCTTCCAATGTAAAATTGCTTATGTCTTCTATTTATCCCTTAACACAGAATTTATTTCATTAATGTCTATGTGATTTTCTAAAAATTGTTTTTCTTTCTTTCTCAATTCCATCATCCAACTATTAATCACTACTTCTGCTTTATCCCCTAAAGCATCTTGCATCGCTTGAAAAACAGGTGAATGTTGTTTATCAGCATACAATTGAATTTCTTTTTGAAGACGATTTCCACCTAATACGTATGTGATAAATGGCTTCCAATGTGATAAATGAAAATGATCACATGTTTTTTGAAGGAGCGCAGACTCAATCGTTACTACGCTTTTCATTATGTCATCCGTCGTTTCATGCGCTTTTTGGTATAACATAATTTTGTGTTCATTTATCTCTTTAATTCCTTCAGCAAGTGCACGAATTAAAACAATATCACGATTCATAGACAATAAATAATAATATAGTCCACTATAGTAATCGCCTGCAAGTACTGTTAATTGACGACATTTATGCGATTCAATCGCTTCCTCGCCTGCTTTATTTGATACCTTTTCATGCGTATCAAGCGCAATTTGCACAAGCATAATCGTTACTACGTAATGCTCAATTTGTTCTATATGTAAGTTTGCACTCTTTAAAGCACCATATAACAATGCTATCTTTTCTTCATCAATAAATGGTTCTTCAATATAGTTTATAAAATAAGGATGGCGTAATTTCTCCATCAATTTCTCTTTTATACCCGCATACCCTCCGTAGATGTCACACACAAAAAATCACCCTTGTTTTCTAATTCATAAAACTTATTATAACACATACACTCTATTTTCTATAACCAAAACTTGGCTACACCTACCATTCATGTAAGCAATTTTTCTAATCTCACTCTGTCTAGCTAAAACTATATCATTTATTTACTAAAAAAAAAAAGAAAAGCAGTTTCCCGCTTTTCTTTACTTCGTTTTAATAAACGATAAAATTTCACTGCGCGCTGCAGCATCATTTTCAAGCACACCACGCACTGCTGTCGTTACTGTTTTCGCACCTGGTTTTTTCACACCACGCATCGTCATACACATATGTTCTGCTTCTACTACTACCATTACACCATGAGGCTCTAATACTTCCATAATAGAGTTCGCTACTGTTGATGTAATACGTTCTTGCAGTTGTGGACGACGTGCAATTGTATCTACAGTACGAGCTAATTTACTTAACCCTGTCACCTTTCCACCTTGCGGAATATATGCAACGTGAGCAACTCCATAGAATGGAACTAAATGATGCTCACACATCGAATAAAATGGTATATCTTTTACTAGTACAAGCTCTTCGTGATCTTCTCCGAATACTTTATGCAAATGCTCTTTCGGATCTTCATGCATACCTGAGAACACTTCTGCGTACATTTTTGCAACACGTTTTGGTGTATCAAGTACTCCCTCACGATTTGGATCATCCCCAATCGCCTCTAAAATAAGGCGTACTGCATGTTCAATTTGTTCTAAATTAACTTTTTCCATCCGCTAGCCCTCCCGAAAACCTAAAAGTGATACGAACACATTCTAGCATATTTATGTTTTTAAAAGCAAAAAGAAGAGTTCCCAAAAAGGAAACTCTTCTTCCCTGTTAATATGTAAGGATTATTTAACCGCATCTTTTAACGCTTTACCAGGTTTGAATGCAGGTACTTTACTTGCAGCGATTTCAATCTCCTCACCTGTTTGTGGGTTACGACCTTTACGAGCCGCACGCTCACGAACTTCGAAGTTACCGAATCCGATCAGTTGTACTTTATCACCTTGTTTTAAAGCTTCTAAGATAGAATCAAAAACAGCGTCTACTGCTTTTGTTGCGTCCTTTTTAGAAAGGGAACTTGCTTCTGCAACAGCATTGATTAAATCTGTCTTGTTCATGCCATTCACCTCCTCCCAAAGATAAGACTGTATAATGATCATAAAATGAGTCTTACTTTCATTTGTAGGCAATTTTTACAAATTCTATACTACAAAGATGTAGATAAATCATTATCAACGCCTATATTATACGATTCTCCTTTATAATTCAATATTTTTAAGGAAATTGTTACTGTGAAAATGTGAAAATCTGATGAAACTTGACAATTTACAACAATGTATTAGATAATGACTGTTTATTTTTCTATTTTATAATCAAAAAAAAACAAAAAATCCCTCTACAATGAGAGGGATTTTTCTTATAGTATAATCGCAATTAATCCGCCAGATCCTTCATTAATAATTCTTTCTAGCGTTTCTTTTAATTTATATCTAGCGTTTTCTGGCATTAAGGATAATTTCGCTTGAATTCCTTCTCGAACAATTGAGCTAAGCGAACGTCCAAATATATCAGAATTCCAAATTGATAACGGGTCATCTTCAAAATCTTGCATTAAATAACGAACTAATTCTTCACTTTGCTTTTCAGTACCAATGATCGGTTCAAACGTTGACTCTACATCTACTTTAATCATATGAATGGATGGCGCTACCGCTTTTAACTTCACACCAAACCTTGAACCGTGACGAATAATTTCTGGCTCATCTAAGCTCATATCTGCTAGCGCAGGCGCTGCTACACCATATCCTGTTTGTTTAACCATACGCAGTGCGTCTGCGACTTGGTCGTATTCTGTTTTCGCATGAGATAAATCGAGCATAAGCTTCAATAAATGATCTTTCCCCCGAATTTCTACCCCTACTACTTCTTTTAAAATCTGATCATATAATTCATCTGGCGCATATAAATCAATCTCCGCCACACCTTGCCCCATATCAATGCCAGCTAAGCTCGCTCGATCAATAAATTCATATTGACTAAACTGCCAAACAACCCGATCCACATCACGAAGACGTTTTATATCCTTCACAGTTTCTTGAACTGCTTCTTGATAACTTTGACGCAACCAATGCCCTTCATTTAGCACCATTACCCAGCTCGGAAGGTTCACATTCACTTCTAATACAGGGAATTCAAATAGCGCTTCACGAAGTACATTATATACATCTGTTTCTCTTAAACTCTCCACACTCATTGCAATAACCGGGATATCATATTCTTCTGATAAACTTTGGCGTAATTGCTCTGTATCTGGATGATACGGCTGTACCGTATTAATTATCATAATGAAAGGTTTTCCTACTTCTTTCAATTCATTTACAACGCGTTCTTCTGCCTCTATATAATCTCTTCTTGGAATTTCACCAATTGTTCCATCTGTTGTAATTACAACACCAATTGTTGAATGTTCTTGAATTACTTTACGCGTGCCGATTTCTGCAGCTTCATGGAATGGAATAGGTTCTTCATACCAAGGGGTATTAATCATGCGCGGGCCATTCTCATCTTCATAGCCCTTCGCTCCTGGAACCGTATATCCAACACAATCTACTAATCGAATATTCACTTCAAGTCCTTCATCTACTTCGATAGAAACCGCTTGGTTTGGAACAAACTTCGGTTCCGTCGTCATAATTGTACGACCAGCAGCACTTTGAGGCAATTCATCCTGCGCTCTTTGACGGTCAGACTCATTCTCAATATTTGGAATAACTACAAGTTCCATAAATTTTTTAATGAATGTTGATTTCCCTGTTCGAACAGCTCCTACAACTCCAAAATAAATATCACCGCCTGTTCGTTCTGCAATATCTTTAAAAATATCTACCTTTTCCAAGTGATTCCCTCCCTCAAAATTTTTGGGAATAATTCCGCGTTTATAGTCAACTAATACCTTCTCTAACGTTGCCTATAATATCTGATATAATATAATGGTATTCTAGAAGTTCGGACAATATATCATATAATTTTGTCCAATTTCATATGACTATTAAAAAATATCTTTTGTTTGCATCGTAAGTTGTATAACATAAAAAACCTTTCTTCTAGAACTTATTCACTAAAAGAAAGGTTCATGACTTATGATTTTAAAAAAATTGGTTCTCCGTCCTTTACTGTGTACGGTAAAGAATAAGCTGGTACAAACGGGGAACCTTTCGAAAGTATATTTCGAATATCTTCTCCCTCCGTAAACTGCCCTTCATTTTTTTTCAAAGCGTCATATAAGTCGATTCTATAATCAACAAAAACTTCTCCTTTTTCATTAATTACAAAAGGAAGTCCTTTACCAGAATATGGACTTGTCACTTGTGGCACATCTTTATATCCTAGTTTTTTAAAATCCAATTCATATACACCATCTGAAATTACTTTTTTAAAAGGTGGATATTGATGTTCATCACGATACATCCTAAGCTTTAAAGATAGTTCCTGAATTTGTTCAGCCATCCTAACATCAATTAACTTTACTGTTGGATTTGTTTCAACGTCTATTAATACGTATTGATATACTCCTCCACTTTCATATGCATTCCCTGGTGCTTCTTGTATGTAACGCGGGGCAATCTGTTGAAAGTCGATTGGATACTTTTGATAAATAGGTGTACTCATATCCCTCGTCTTAATTGGCAATATCCCATCATTTTGCTCCTTAAATGTCACAACAGCTTTTTGAACAACCTGTAGCTGATCTTCATAAGGAACCGCATTTTGCTTCATATTTTCTTTCGGATACAGACACCCCGTTAAAAGGCTCATACAACAAAATATTAAAATAATATGGACTTTTTTCACTAGCATCACCTTTTCATACTAATATAACTTGCTCCGTATGTAGTATTTTCGAGACCATTCCATTTACTGCTGTACAGGTCCACTAAATACAACAAGAAAAATAACAATTCCTGACACAACCATAAGGGTGTACGCTACTAACGCTGTAATCCCTTTCAAAAATTTATTCTGTATTTTATGTCTACTTAATAAAATAAAACTTACTGCAAAAAACATAAATCCAATTGCCCCTAAAGCCAACCACATTTTCATAAGCCCTTCTGACATATACACACCCCTTTTTATTAATCTATTTTTATACTATTTTAACAAATTAAAATCTTTAAACAAATACAAAAAGAACATTTTACTACAAATTACGAATATGTAACTTTAATCAATAGGTTTTTCAGCATTTTCCACTAATCTAGATAAAAATAAAACCGAAGCGATTGTATCTCTCGCTTCGGTTGACCAAATATGCCCAAAAACAGCTCTATTCCCATTCTTTCATGGCTATCATATGCAATCTACAAACTCTTTGTTTCTCATAATTTATTTTTTAAACATTTTGCTTAACGAGCCAAAATCTGCTGGCATATTATTATTAATAATCGCTTTTACAATTTGATCCTCTTGCTCTTTCGGCACTTCACGTCCCGCCATAAGAGCCACTTGATGAATTAATTGACGAAGTACAGTTTCATCACGTAAATTCGCATTTTGCACGGATGACGCTAATTTAAAAATATCCTCTTTATTTACTTTCGCTTCCTTCTCAATATTATTAAAAATGTTATTATCCATTCTTTTCACCCTCTCCTCAAGTTACTCTTCATCCTATGCAAAAATAAAAAAATGGTGAAAAGACCCATAAAATAAAAAAGCGACAGAAGTACAAATGTACTTCTGTCGCTTTTCTTTACAGTAAGTCAGGTATAGCTTCCACTTCATGTTTTCGAACACGTCCCATCAATGAGCCTACCGCATCTTTTACGTTATTCCCATTGAACAGCACGTCATATAAAGCAGCTGTAATCGGCATTTCAACTTCCATTTTCTCTGCCAATTCATGAGCAGCTTTCGTTGTTCTTACACCTTCTACAACCATACCCATGCTTTCTAACACTTCTTCTAAAGAATGTCCTTTTCCAAGCATATTTCCAGCGCGCCAATTTCGGCTATGAACACTTGTACAAGTTACAATTAAGTCTCCCATACCGGTTAGACCAGCAAACGTTAACGGATTCCCGCCCATTTTTCTTCCTAAACGAGCAATCTCTGTTAAACCACGTGTCATCAATGCCGCTTTTGCATTATCACCTAATCCAAGACCATCAGTTATACCAGCAGCTAATGCGATAATATTTTTTAACGCACCACCAAGTTCAACTCCAACGATATCTGGATTTGTGTATACACGGAAATAACTATTCATAAATAAATCTTGTACTTCCTCAGCCGCTTCCATACGCTTTGCTGCAGACGTAACTGTTGTCGCTTGTCGTAAACCAACTTCTTCAGCATGACTCGGTCCAGACAATACAACAACATCTTTAATTAAGTTCTCTGGAATTTCTTCCTCGATCACTTCCGAAATACGTTTTGACGTACCAGGTTCAATCCCTTTACTCGCATGAATCCAAGTAATCGGTTCTGTAACAATTTCTTTCATCTCTTGTAATACATCTCTGTACGCTTTCGTCGGTACTACTAGCAGTACTGTATTTACATCTACTAATGCTTCTTCTAAAGAAGAGTAGGCTACGATTGTGCTTGGCAATGTAATGCCTGGGAGATATCGACTATTCTCATGTTTCGTATTCATTTCATCCATAAGTTCTGAGCGATTTCCCCAAATACGTACATCATGTCCATTGTCAGCTAATACCATCGCTAACGCTGTTCCCCAGCTACCTGCTCCTACTACTGTGATTTTTGTCATAAAATCACATCCTCTCCATTAGTCTCTTGCTCGAGCAATAATGTGAATCGGCGTTCCTACAAAACCGAACGCTTCACGTAAACGATTCTTTAAGAAGCGCTCATATGAAAAGTGCATTAATTCTGTATCGTTTACAAACACAACAAATGTCGGTGGTTTTACCGCAACCTGTGTCGCATAGAAGATTTTCAGACGGCTACCATTATGAGTCGGTGTTGGATTCATCGCTACCGCATCCATAATTACATCGTTTAATACGTTTGTTTGTACACGGATACTATGGCTTTCATTTACCTCATTGATAACCGGTAATAACGTTTGTGTACGTTTTTTCGTTTTTGCAGATAAGAATACAATCGGTGCATAATCCAAGAATTGGAAATGAGCACGAATATTTTCTTCAAATGCTTTCATTGTTTTTTCATCTTTTTTCACTGCATCCCATTTGTTTACAACGATAATAACAGCTCGTCCTGAATCATGAGCATATCCAGCGATTTTTTTATCTTGCTCAATAATTCCTTCTTCTCCGTCTAAAACAACTAAAACAACGTCAGAACGTTCAATCGCTCTAAGTGCACGAAGTACACTATACTTTTCTGTACTTTCATATACTTTTCCTTTTTTACGCATACCAGCTGTATCAATGATTACATAATCTTGATCATCTTTACTATATGGTGTATCGACAGCATCACGCGTCGTTCCTGCGATATTACTTACAATTACACGTTCTTGACCAAGAAGTGCATTTACAAGCGATGATTTCCCTACATTTGGACGTCCAATTAAAGAGAAACGGATTGTTTCATCGTCATACGCCTCTTCTTCAATCTTTGGAAAATGATTTGCAGCTTCATCTAACAAATCACCAAGTCCTAAACCGTGTGTACCTGAAATCGGGAATGGCTCGCCAAATCCTAATGAATAAAAATCATAAATATCACTACGCATTTCTGGATTATCAACCTTATTTACCGCAAGTACAATTGGTTTTTTAGAACGATACAAAATTTTAGCAACTTCTTCATCCGCTGCAGTTACACCATCGCGACCATTCGTCATAAAAATGATAACATCTGCTTCATCAATCGCAACTTCCGCCTGTTGACGAATTTGTGTCAAGAACGGCTCGTCTCCAATATCAATTCCACCTGTATCAATAATGTTAAACTCATGATTTAACCATTCTCCCGCACTATAAATACGGTCTCGAGTTATACCTGGGATATCTTCTACGATTGAAACTCTTTCTCCAACTATTCTATTGAAAATAGTAGATTTTCCTACGTTCGGGCGGCCTACTATTGCTATTACTGGTTTCGGCATATACTTTCATCCTTTCAACTTGCTTCTGTTTATTATGTAAAAAACCCTTCTTTGTGCAAGAAGGGATTTGCATTCCAGAATATTTCTCAACGTATCAAAACACCTCACATTATAACACACGTTCCTAATGTTTCACAATAATATATACATTCTCTTGTAAGCGATGCGCAATACCATCTAAAATTGCCTCTAAATTATTTGCAACAAATTCTAGTTCCTCCATCGACTCACAAACAAATAAAGGAGCACCACCTGCAAATTTTTCTGGCGCTGTTGTAATAACTGCCAGGATAACGCTTTCTAACATCATCTCTTATCTCCCCTTCCTTTCGGGGCTTCCGATGACATATGGACGGCACTTTCTAACGTTGGTACATTTCCTATAACACTTATCGCTTTCTCTGCATCTTGATCTTGCGGTAAGACAAAAATTCCAACCCTACCATCCTCTAAATCACGCTTTGCTAACGGTACAAGCGCTGGTGTACCAGAATCTCTATAAATCCCTAGCGCCACCGAAACATCGTGTAAAACAGCTTGCCGTTGCCCTAAATTTGAGATTGTCACCATCGCATCAATTGATTTCGGTTTTAAAATAAACCCCATGCCATATTTCATAATCTCTTCTTGCCTCGCCGGCAATCCAATATTCATAATATAAATATTATCAATATACAGTCCTGCCCCTTCAAAACGAAGGGGCACGTGCTCAATTTCAACAAGATCATGTAGCCTTTTTCCAGACATTAATTTTTTCGCAATAAAAAATGCGATTATAGCCATAATTACTCCCGCAATCCATGAACGGAACCCTATATACGCAAATGTCGTTGCAAACGACGTTAACATCGCCAAATAGTTGCGACTTTCAAAAACCAATGCAATTCCTTCAATATATGTATTTCCACGCGGTACGAGCTCATATCCATCTAATTGTTGAAGCGTGTTTCTTTCCATATTACGTACATCACGAAATTGTGTTGCCGCTAACGTAAGAAATGTAATGGCAGAAAAATCTTTTTTCAAAATAGACGGGATTGCAATCGCTCCTAAAGCAGCTGCAATTAACCCCATTGCAATATGAATAATTTTCCCATGCAGCCTCGTCGGATATTGCCGCGTATCCGTCCGAAGCATTAACACTCTTGTAACTGTCCCCGCTATTACGCCGCATAAAATGGCTGATGTATATTCAGTCATGCATTACCCTCGCCTTTCTTTTACGTGTTTTTCTCTTAAACTGTTCCATGTATACTGATGCTTTTGCAATCCAAAACAATACTACCATGAATAATGTAGAAACGGCGACGATATCAAAAAATGCTAAACTACCGTAATCATATGGAAAATTCAATTTCCGAAAAATAAATGTCACTAGCAACTCTCCTTGTAACATCCCTACATATAGGGAACATAATCGTAATATGCGATCCCCATGCAATAACACCGATGCATACACAAGAGCACTACTTAGCAGAAACACTCTATCCACCACAATCCAAATCGGATCATATATTTCTAACAAATGAAAACTTGTATATAACATTGCAATAATAAGTGCCGAAAGTAAGCTATATAATTTTTTCCAAACAGAATATAGCGTAATTCCTATAAAAGAAATAATACAAAGTAGAAGAGCATTTACTGATACCACGAATGAGGCAATCGTTACATGTAACGGAGAGCAAATTATAAAAATCATTATACAAGCGCCTAACTTCCACCGAATAGGGTCCTTTTTCATAAAAAAGGTTACGATGATCCACCCTATCCAAGCTACAAAATAAAAAGTACTTCCATCCATCAACTTCACCTCCTATGTTTTCCATTATGGGAACTTTTTATGAAAGTTAATCCACTTTATTTACGCATAGTTTTTTCTTATAACAGCAACACTTTTAACAAGGAGGTGTTATTTATTATGGGTAAAGATCGCCAAGAACGAAAACTACGAGAATCACGCCGCGTTGAATCTGATCGTAATCAATCACTACAATATCCAGGTGCAACTGGACTTGATACACCAGAGCAGGCTCGAAAACAAAACCAGCACTAATTAATACAAAAAGACGGTTTCGATGTTGTACGAAACCGTCTTTTGCATAATCATTTTAATGATTTTTATTTATATTGAAATAATATTTTGTGTACTATATCCTCCTATCACTTCTTTTACCCCCACCTATTTCCCTTATAAAAGCAAGTCCTCTCAAAAATCCAGTAACTAATCATCTTCATTTTTTAACCTTTTTTCAATTACAATTTTTATAAAATACCAATTCCATTCTCCACTTTATATTACGAGAAAGAAAAGAAAACAAAAAATCAACCGAACGGTTGATTTTTTATCTCCTACTATAATGCGCAGTATCAATACCACGCTGCATTAACCAATGATATGTTTCACCTTTTACAACAAGAGGTACAGATTGCAACTCTTCTATCGTCTTCGCACCAAGAGCTGTCATAATAAATTTCAAATCTGTATGTAGAAGCTCAATTTCATCCACTAATTTCTCGATACCATCTTGCATTAAAATACGTAAAAAGTAACCAGCAAACGCAGTTGTATTCGCCCCTAATGCGATTGCTTTCGCTACGTCAAGCGCTGTCTGTATACCCCCTGATGCAATAAAAGAGAGGTTATTATTTGTAGAGGTTGCTTCAATAATCGAGGTTGCTGTTTGTATGCCCCAGTTATTAAAATAAGAAAGCATTCGCTGTCTTCTTTCATTTTCAACAGCAGCAAAATTCGTACCACCTTGCCCACCAATATCAATTGCCGTTACACCTACGTTCGCTAACTGTTGCATTGTTTCCTTACTCATCCCAAATCCAACTTCTTTTACAATGACAGGAACTTTACTATTTAAAACAATTTTCTCAATACGCTGAAGTACGCCAGTAAAATCACGGTCTCCTTCTGGCATCGTTAACTCTTGTATGACATTTAAATGAATTTGCAATGCATTCGCTTCAATCATATCAACGGCACGCTCTGCCTGCTCGATAGTTGCCTCACTACCTAAATTAGCAAAGAAAATACCATTTGGGTTTACCTTTCTGATCACCTTATAAGAAGCAGCCTCACTTTCATCTTTTAACGCCGCCATTTGCGAACCTACAGCCATAGCAAGGTTATGTTGTTTCGCTACATATGCTAATTGCTCATTGATATGTAACGTTTTCTCTCCTCCACCACCAGTCATCGCATTGATAAAAATCGGCGAACTTAGTGAAAGTTCGCCGATTTTTGTTTCACATGTTATTGTGTCATAATTTGAATTTGGCAAGCTTTGATGCACAAAATCAATATCATGAAAGCCATGCGTACGAGACTGACCAGTAGAAAGAGCGTATTCAATATGATCTAATTTACGTTTTGCCCTTACCACTTGTACCCCTCATTATTTCTTTAATTTTTTCAGTTGTTCACCAATAATATCACTTAATTGGAAAGTAGCAGAATCAGCATTTGGCTCATACTGACTATAATCTTCAATTACATTATTTTCCTCAAGCGCTTCTTTTATACTTAAAGAAATACGTTTCTCTGCTGCGTGAACTTCAAGTACTTTCACTTTTACTTCTTGTCCCATTTCCAATACTTCATTCGGATTTTTCACGTGACGATTTGCAATTTGAGATACGTGTACAAGTCCTTCAACGCCAGGTAAAATCTCAACGAATGCACCAAATGTAACAAGGCGTTTTACTACGCCCTCACGAATATCTCCAGCTTTTATTTCGCCAGCAACGTTTTCCCAAGGTCCTGGTTGAGCTGCTTTAATCGATAAAGAAATACGTTGTGTATCAGCATCAACAGATAACACCTTTACCTTAACCTTTTGACCTTGCTCTAAAACTTCAGAAGGTTGCTCTACACGTTCGTGTGAAATTTGTGAAATGTGAACTAAACCGTCCACGCCACCAACGTTAACGAAAGCACCAAAGTCAGTTAATCGTTGCACTGTTCCTTCAACAACGTCCCCTTCTTTTAATGAAGAAATTGCTTCTTTTTTCTTAGAATCTAGTTCTAATTCTACTACCGCTTTATGCGAAAGGATTACACGATTTTTTTCACGGTCTAATTCAACAATTTTCACCGCTAACGTTTTACCTTTATAGTCAGTAAAGTCTTCTACATAATGTACTTCTACAAGTGAAGCTGGGATAAAACCGCGAACCCCAAGATCCACAACTAATCCGCCATTCACAATATCTTTTACAGTAACATCAAACACATGACCAGAAGTAAATTTCTCTTGTAATTCTACCCATGCTTTTTCTGCATCAACAGCACGTTTAGACAAGACAAGATCATCTTCTTCTAATTTAATAATTTTCAACTCTAGTGTTTGATCTAATTCTACAACATCGCTTGCTTTTTCAATATGAACGTTAGCTAATTCACTAATTGGAATTACGCCATCTGTTTTGTATCCAACATTTACAAGCACTTGTTTCTCTTCAACTTTCGTTACAGAACCTGTAACAACGTCACCAACTTGTAATTCTTTTGAATCCATAACTTCTTCATTCATTTTCTCTACCATGGAAATACCTCCCTACAGAATTGACAAAGCATTTTTTATGTATATACGAAATGAAAACAAAGTTTTCATTTGCATGTTTAAGAATTTCTCATCACATACTTTTTTCAATACCATTCATAAGAAAATATATTAAACCTATATAAATAGTATACAGCAAAACCAGCTTGAAAAAAGTATGTTTTGAAATATAATAGCGAATATATTCTGACAGTTTTATTCCTCTTTAACTAACTTCTTACAAATCAGCTCATTTGTCAAGGAAAGAGACTCACAATTCACGTATCCTTTACATTTCTATTTAAACAAAAAAGAAAGGGGATCATCCCCTTTCTTTATTTCGCAAACACTCCTGAAACAATACTCATAATTTTTTGGACAACTTCTTCAATTGATAAAGAAGTCGTATCTAATTCCAATGCATCATCAGCCTTTTTTAGTGGAGAAACTTCGCGTTCTGAATCTAATTTATCACGCTGAGCAATTTCTTCTTTTAGCTGCTCTAAATTAGAATCGAAACCTTTATTTAAATTTTCTAAATGTCTTCTTTCCGCTCTTTCTTCAACAGAAGCAAGCATAAAGATTTTCACTTCAGCATCCGGTAATACATGTGTACCAATATCACGGCCGTCCATTACAACGCCGCCTTTTTTCGCTAAATCTTGCTGACGGCGTACCATTTCTTCACGAACAAGGCGATGCTTTGCTACAATAGATACTCGATTCGTCACATCAGGTGTACGAATTACTTCAGAAACATCTTGTCCATTTAAAAATACAAGCTGTGTATTTTCTCCTTGCTGAAATTCAATATTTACATTCCTTACAACTTCCATTAACTGCTCTTCATTTTCAATATCTACTTTTTGTTCAAGGGCTGCATATGTAAGCGTACGGTACATTGCGCCTGTATCAATATAAACGTAAGAAAGTTCCTTCGCAACAACTTTTGCCACTGTACTTTTACCAGCAGCTGCTGGACCATCTATAGCAATTGAAATTCGTTTATCCATTGTAACACCTCATTTTTTCACTTATAAAACAAAACGAAAAGCAGGTGTTCACCCTGCTTCTTCTCATTTGCTTCACGTCATTAAATCCTCAATTATTGTAGCATAATCCTTCATAGAAGAAAATGAAAACTACCTATTCACCTGTAAGATTTCCGCTTTGTCTTTTACCATGACACCTTCATAATAAACAATTTTAGATAAATATTTCACTGATGACTTATGTATAAATAACAATTGCACAACAGAAAGACAAATAAATTGTATTATTAATATACGAATAAAAATTCTCTCCATCTTTTCCACCGTAATTGCTCCCTCCTATACTATATTTACACATCTCGTTTCGTAATTTTATACATCGTACATATAGCAGTTAATTTTATTGTCATTTGCGAGGCATACTTTTATACATTTCCATTGTCGAATTTACTAAAAACATGTTATGTTCTAAATGTATTTTTTACTTGAAAGGGGTATAAGAATTGAAAAGAATCCTAGTTTTACACACAGGTGGAACAATTGCAATGGAGGAGGATAAAGAAACTGGAGTCGTACAACCAGGTGAAAAAAATCCTCTTTTAAAATTCATTCCTGATTTAGAAGGCGATGTTGATTTAATCGTTGAAGATGTGTTCCATTTACCATCTCCCCATATGACACCGAGCGAAATGTTACAATTACAAGTCATCATTGATGAAAGAGTAAAACAAGACAACATTCATGGCGTAGTCATTACGCATGGTACTGATACATTAGAAGAAACAGCCTATTTCTTAGATTTAACAGTACAAGCAACTATTCCGATCGTTGTGACAGGTGCAATGCGCTCTAGCAATGAATTAGGTGCTGACGGCCTATATAACTTCTTATCAGCTGTAAAGGTTGCTAGTTGTGATGAAGCTGCAGAAAAAGGTGTTTTAGTCGTATTAAATGACGAAATTCATTGCGCTACAAATGTAACGAAAACACATACAAGTAATGTCGCAACATTCCAAAGCCCACAATACGGACCAATTGGAATGGTAACAAAACGCGGCGTTGTCTTCCATCACGCTTTAGTACATCATGAAACATATACGATAAACACAGTGTCTAAAAATGTAGTTGTTCTAAAAGCATATGCTGGCATGGATGATACATTATTAGCAGCAATCGAAAATCTTCCTGTAGACGGTATTGTTATCGAAGCGCTCGGACAAGGTAATCTACCTCCAAGAACACTTCCTAGTCTAGAACGATTATTAAATAAAGGTATTCCTGTCGTATTAGTTTCTCGCTGTTTCAACGGTATCGTTCAAGACGTATATTCGTATGAAGGTGGCGGTAAACACTTAAAAGATATGGGCGTTGTATTCACATACGGCTTAAATGCACAAAAAGCACGTATTAAATTACTTGTCGCATTAGAGAATACAAATTCTCATGAATCCATTCAAAATATGTTTATGCACGAATAAAAAGGAGTTGTCGAGATTTTCTCGACAACTCCTTTTTATTTTTCTCTTGATGCAATGGTTTGCGCAATCGCATCTCCATGAAATCTACCGTTCTCGATAAATATTTCATTTGCATTATTTCCAGCAGCAATGACACCTGCAATGAAAATATTTTCAGCATTCGTTTCCATTCTATCCTCTGTATAAATTGGACGTCCTGTTTCTTCATCAATCTGAACACCCATCTTCGTTAAGAAGCTATGATCAGGATGATAACCAGTCATCGCAAATACAAAATCGTTTTGGATTGTATAAACTTCACCATCAACTGTAAACGTTAATGTATGCTCAGTAATTTCTTTCACATGAGCCCCGAAATGCATTTGAATTGTACCGTTTCGTACTAACGCCTCAAATTCCGGCAAAATCCAAGGCTTTATGCTTGGCGAATACTCAATTCCACGATACAGTACCGTTACACGCGCACCAGCTTTAACAAGTTCTAATGCGGCATCTACACTCGAATTTTTCCCACCTATAACTACTACGTCTCGATCAAAATAAGGATGCCCCTCTTTAAAATAGTGAGCTACTTTCTTCAATCCCTCACCTGGAACATTCATATAATTTGGATTATCATAATATCCAGTTGCTACAACAATATATTTCGCTATATATGTTTCTTTACTTCCGTCACACTTTGTCGTCTCAACTTGAAAAACTCCTCCATCTTTTTGAACTTTCTCCACTCGCTCAAAAGCATTTACACGTACAGATTTACGTTTTACTACTTCACGATAATACGCAAGCGCTTGATTTCGAACTGGCTTACGATTTTCTGTAATAAAAGCTACATCACCAATTTCTAATTTTTCACTAGAAGAGAAAAATGTTTGATGAGTTGGATAATTATAAATGGCATTTACAATGTTTCCTTTTTCAATTACTAACGGATTTATCCCTACCTTTTGCAACGAAATCGCTGCCGCTAATCCGCACGGACCGCCTCCGATTATAATAACTGTTTCTTTCTGCATACTCGTCCACTCCTAGTCTTCTACCAATACACTATTTATAAAAACAAGAAAAAACCTACTTACAGCAGTAGGTACCTATCTTTATTGTATTCATTTTTCATATATTTGTCATCTAAACGAAACGTACATCCGATAGACATCTGCTAAAAACTGCTGAAATTTAATACCTTGTTTCCCTAATACATTCTCAGGATCAATCTTTCTAGCTGGATCAAGCGTTTTATGTGACACGATATCTTTTTTCGGATTTAAGCCAAAGTTTTGGCATAAATACGCATGATACCATGTAAAACGATTATATGCTTCCCAAAAGTTAACATCACCGCCATAACAAAGTTCCACTCCAATGGCCGCCTTATTCGCGTCATAGCCGTATAAGTCATTATCCGTCGGCACACCATATCGAACATGATACGCAACTTCATTTATAGGAATAATCTCCAATATTGTTTTATCATCTATAAATGTATGCGCCGAAGCTTTCGGTTGTAATTCATTAAAGTAATCTCGATTTCCTATCGCATTGCTTCCTGGATTCCCCGTATCATGGCTTACAATAAATCTCACTTTAGTCAGAGGAATCCCCGGCCGTGAACTTCCATATCCAATATAGTTGCGTTCTATAGGAAACATCGCCATTGCTACCAACTCCCGCTCTAGAAGATTACCTTACTTCCTTATATATGTATTCGGTAGCAACGTCCTTATCGCATATTTCTTACACGAAGAGAAAATCGAAAATATTTGAAGTGAACACCATAAACAACAAGATACTTACAGCCACTCCATAAAAACCGTAAAACCAAACACAATCTTCTTTCGTATCTAAACCGAAAAATTTATTTACCGATTGTAATAATGTGCCACGCTTGCTTTGTTTGTTTCGTAATACTTCCACTCGCTCTACAACATCTGCTGGCATCATAAATCTTTGGTCTACTGTCATTTTCATCATTTATCTCTCCTTAAAATCATTTCCGTTTTGTTTATCTAAGGAGAGTATAGCACGTTTGTTCGTATAGAACAAGCGTTCTTTTTTTATTTTTATTTTATTTTTCAGCAAGCCAAGTAAAAATTGAGATTACAACGGCAATAATCGGCCCTACTACAACCACACCAAATATCAAAAACAGTAGCCCTTCTCCGAACATTCTAACGGTACTTACTTTTCGAGCTTTCATCGTTCTTGCAAGTTCTCCCTCTAACCTCTTAACCTTTTCTTCTAATTGTTCTACTCGTTCCAGCATTTCATTCTCCATATATAACACCTCATTTAATACTTCAACAAAAAAACGTGATTCCCTCGAAAGGAAATCACGTTTTCTCAAGATATAATATTTTATACCCAACCTCTGAAGCGGCTTGCTTCAGCCATTTTACGAACACCAACCATGTACGCCGCTAAGCGCATGTTCACTTTACGAACTTGTGCTGTTTCATAAATAGAATCAAATGATCTTACCATTACTTTTTCTAAACGTTGTTCTACTTCTTCTTCAGTCCAGTAGTATCCTTGGTTATTTTGTACCCACTCAAAGTAAGATACTGTTACACCACCAGCACTTGCTAACACGTCTGGAACAAGTAAAATTCCGCGATCTGTTAAAATTTTAGTCGCTTCTAATGTTGTTGGACCATTTGCAGCTTCAACAACGATTTTCGCTTTAATATCATTAGCATTTTCTTCTGTAATTTGGTTCTCAATTGCAGCTGGAACTAAAATATCGCAATCAAGTTCTAACAATTCTTTATTTGAAATTGTATTGTTAAATAGCTTTGTTACTGTACCGAAGCTATCACGACGGTCTAATAAATAATCAATATCTAATCCGTTTGGATCATGTAACGCACCGTAAGCATCTGAGATTGCAATAACTTTCGCACCTGCATCATGCATAAATTTAGCTAAGAAGCTACCAGCATTACCGAACCCTTGGACAACAACGCGTGCACCCTTAATATCAATGCCACGTTTTTTCGCAGCTTCACGAATACAAATTGTTACACCTTTCGCTGTTGCTGTTTCACGGCCATGTGATCCACCTAATACAAGCGGTTTACCTGTAATAAATCCTGGTGAATTAAATTCATCAATACGGCTATACTCATCCATCATCCATGCCATAATTTGAGAGTTTGTGAATACATCTGGAGCTGGAATATCTTTCGTCGGACCTACGATTTGGCTAATTGCTCGTACATAACCGCGGCTTAATCTTTCTAACTCACGGAATGACATTTCACGTGGATCACAGATAATTCCACCCTTACCTCCACCATATGGTAAATCAACAATACCACATTTTAAACTCATCCAGATTGAAAGTGCTTTCACTTCATTTTCTGTTACATTCGGATGGAAGCGAATTCCACCTTTCGTTGGACCAACAGCATCATTATGTTGTGCACGATACCCTGTAAATATTTTAACAGTCCCGTCATCCATACGAACTGGTATTTTCACTGTCATCATACGAATTGGTTCTTTTAATAATTCATATACTTCGTTTGGATAACCCAATTTTTCTAACGCTTCACTAATAACAATTTGTGTTGAATTCAATAGTTCAAAATGTTGTTCCCTTTGTTGTTGTGTTTTTGTTTGAGTTCCCTTTTCGGCTACCATAGTAAGTAAACCCCCTGTAATTTCACTTGTTTAGTAAACCTTCATTGCCTAGTATACACCCTTAAATTTGGAATGCAATAGAAAACGCTAACAAATATATACAAACTATTTTCTGTTGCAAGCGTTTTCACTATTATTATAGTCCTTTTATTACTTTTAGAAAAGTAAAATACTTAAATATTTAAATATTTTTTATTTTACTCAAACATACTCCCATAAAACTGCATATTTTATTTTAAAAAAGTATGTTGGAGTATTTACAATCATCCCTTCCCTTATCCAAATAAAAACAAAACCTCAGCTATGTTGTATTAGCTGAGGTTTTGTTTTTTCACAAAGTAATTGTGTATTTGTTCTATCGCATTAAAATCCATTAATTCTTTACCGTACTCCATTATGCGATAAATAGTTGCGGTAGACGGATTACCGTATTCCGCTAAAATAGCTATAAAATCCGCCTTTAACAATTGAATTTGTTCCTCTTCTTCCATCCAAAGATAGAAGCGCTTATCCCACGTATATAGCTTTCCGCCAGTTACACCAAGGTTATATAAGCGATTCGACAGGTTAATTATGTCATCTAGCGTAGCAAACTCATATAATATATGCTCACTTTCATCTAGAGTCACTTGCATTTCAATAAACTCGTCACGAAACTCATCATCTGTATCCATTTCTTGATTTTCTTTCGTTACAATTACAACCATCCCTTGTGCTTGTAGAGAAAATACTTCAACTGCAATCGGACCATCTGCTTCAAATCCTAATTCCTTATTTGCTTCTTGCATCATATCACGAAATAATTGCTGTACTTTCGGCGCATTTCTCCATAAATCTTCTTTCGTTAATCCTCGTTCAGATAAATCATCAAATGTTAGAAAAATTTTTATCTTATTGTAATTTAATCGTTCCAGCCTCATCTCATACCCTCCCTACGTAACCAATGCATCTAATTTTTATTATATGAAATAGAAAATAGATGGTTCTTTTCGAACAACTATTCCGACATTTTTAACCATTCATCCCATTCTTCTTTTGTATCACCAATTAAGGTTGTTTCAATGTCCAACTGGTTTAGAACGCCTAGCTTTCCGATAAAGCCAACAGAAAGAGATTCCCTTTTTTCTTGTAATAAATTTATAAAGTTCATCGTCTTTTTCATTTCTTGTTCGTCAGCAAAAGATACAAATACATATTTCGGCTGTATTTCTTCTACCGCTGACAACATACCATCTTCAGCTAAGCTTGTCCTAATATATATCGCCTCATATCCTTTTAAGCGTAAATACGTTGAAAAAATAAATCCTTGCAATGCATTCTTTTCTAACACAATAACTTTGTGTAAAGAGGAAAACATTGAGGCATTGTGATACACCATTCCTAGACGCGTTTGTAAAAATGATAGTGCATATTGGAATTGCGCCATTGAAATCTCATTATTATTTTTTGACATTAATAAATTGTCTGTCACTCGAAGAACGATACTGGCAACAACCTTCTCTGTTGAATATATACTAAAAGCTTCGTTTAATAATGCAGTAATTGTAATTTCATCAAATTTTAACAAAGCTTGTAGCAAATCGTCCACTAAAACAACTTCTTTATCAAAAGGTATCTCTTTTTGAACTGTACTCTGCAAACGATTCTCTTCTAATAACTGAACTGCTTGTCCAATCATCATACCGGAAGAAACTTTTTCCATTAACCATTTTAAAATTTGAATATGTTCTTCTGTATATAAACGATGCCCAGCTTGATTCCGCTTTGGGGCAATAATTTGATATCGTCTTTCCCATGCACGAAGCGTACTCGGCTGAACTCCAATTATATTCGAAACAGCTTTTATATTATATTTTCCACTAAGAGTTGGCATCATTTCCCTCCGCACAATGTAATAATATGTGTTTGAGCAGGTGCTCGGAAACGAAGTGGTATCAATGTTGTTCCGTACCCATTACTAACAAAGAGAATGGTATTCAAATGGTTATATACGCCACCTTTTAAATATTTTTTAGATGGGAATAATCGGATTTGTCCCCCATGCGTATGTCCACTTAATACAAGTGAAATCTGCTCATTTCCAGACATCTTTTTTATTATATCAGGGTTGTGACTAACTAAGATACGAAAACCTTCTTCTTTACAATCCGCCAATGCCAAATCTAGACGATCACGGTGCAATCCAACATCATCTATACCGAGCAAACAAATTTTCTCTCCTAATTCAGACTCAAATACCACTCTTGTATTATCTAAAACTTTTACGTTATTTTCTAATAATAACGCATCTAATTCATGATATTCTATCTCATAATCATTGTTTCCCCACACAAAATATACAGGAGCTATCTCTCTTAACTTTTGAATATTCGCAGAGATTTTTGATAAAGAGACACCTTTCTCTGCTAAATCTCCTCCGATAATTACTAGATCTACTTTTCCTTTTACTTGTTCAATTAACAAATTCGAAATAACTCTTCTATGAATATCAGAAATAAAAAACACATTTACTTTTTGAAAACTTTTCGGAAATTCTTTAAATACTAAAGTATGTTCCAACACCGTATTACGCGTCGCTTCTTTATACATCACAAGAAGTAATAAAATCCCAATGCCTATGAGAGTACTGAATAATATAATCCATATCATATTTTTTACTCCCCTCCTCATAAAGATAATCCTAGGCTTTTATAACAAATTGTGATCGCTTAATTCACTAGCTCTCTTGCTTTGTGGATTTATCTTTTATCGGAATTTTTAATTCTTGCCCTGCACTCACTTCATCTTCTTGCAAGTTATTATACTTTTTAATGACTTCAATCCCATTTTCATCCGAAAAATATTGCTTCGCTATACTTTCTAAAGTTTCTCCCTCTTTCACAGTATGCGTTATCGCTTTTTCAGACTGTTTCTGTGAATCAGATTTAGCTGAATCAAAGAAGATTACTTCAAACGCACTTTTCCCGGCATTATTACTATCGCCCTTCACCTGAATATATTTATCCGTATACCACAAAATACTAATTGGCAGCAGAATGAATAGAAATGTTAAAACCCGGACGAAAATGTGATTTATTTTAAACTTTTGTTTTTTCTCTTTATTTCTATGAATTTCACTACGCGGCGGTAAACTTTCTTTTTCTTCCACTCGCTCAACTTCTAATTCCTCTTCAAAATCAGGAATTCGTTTCCTCATGTTGTTCACCACCACCTTCCATTTATTTTCTTAATTGGAGTCCCATTATAAAATCAACAAGAAAGTGTGCAAAGATTGTTATAAACAAATTCCCTGTCCATTCAAATACATAACCAAAGACAAAACTAATGAAACAGACGAAACAAAACAAAAATGGCTTTGTTATATAACGAATATGTAACACTGCAAATACTAAACTCGCAATTACAATTCCAAAATGAGTCTGCACTACACCTCTAAATAAAAATTCTTCTGCAAAACCGATTACGAACGTAATAACGAGTAAATGTAGAACCGACATTCCTCGAAACATCTTATCGTTAATACCACCATCATCAAACCAAGACTCTGGAAACACTCGCATTGCAACATAATCTAATAACACAATACCAATCGCTAACAAACCACCTATAATAAGTATAGATACTGGTTCCCATTTCCATAAATTAAACACTTCTTTTACATCTTGAAATAATATATATGCTAGTAAACAGCCAATACCGATAATAATTAACTGTGTTATATATAGATTCAGCCTTATTTCCTGCGGACTCATATCTTCAACATTATGCCTTTGAATGTTCATCATTCCTCCATCTTTTCTAGGCCGAAAAGCTTTTGTAACTCTGTTTCCCAATTATAGTCGAAATCCGATTGTTGCGCTCGTCTTTTTTTATAATCTTCTTTTGTAATACCGCAATAATCGCAGCAATTATTTAACTCTTTCTCTTTCCTATAACCGAACTGTTGCAGCACATATTCACGTCTACATCCTTTAACTCGTATCCATGACTTCATATTTTCTAATTCACTATATTTATTACGCAACCTTATTTCTACTTCAGCTATTAATCGGTTCATAATTTCATCTGACAAACCCTCTAATAATAATCTTCGTTGTTGTATAATTCCAACCTGTTCGAGATGATAACGAACGAAACGCCAATATTGCTCATTAAATCTTGCTGCATTATAACAAATTTCTTCTACATCTTCTATTGGTAATTCTTTCGTTTGAAACATTCTTTCTTGTAGTAAAGAAAATAAAAATTGTATTTGCGACTTACTTGGCAATTCATCCTCAATGATTGAAAGTGGTAAATCATGATCCAACGGACTACACAATAAAATAGCTATACTCGGTTTGCCATCTCTTCCAGCTCTTCCGATTTCTTGTAAGTAAGAAGCTATATTAGTTGGATAATGAAAATGAATAATATATTGCGTATTCGCCTTATTTACCCCCATACCAAATGCACTTGTACATATTACAATCTGCAATTGATCGTTCATAAACTGCTGTTGAATTAACATACGCTCTTCATGTTCCATACCACCATGATAAAAAGCTACACCAGTAACACCTTTCCCTCTCAAGTATTCCGTTAACCTTTCTGTCCACGCTCTACTTGAACAATATACAATCCCCGGCCCTTGTAAATACATCACCTGCTCCAAAAGCGCCTCTTTCTTTTCTTCTATCGTCTCTACAAATTGCACCTCCATTGCAATATTAGGACGGTCAATAGAGTATACATGTTCCGCGGCACCCTTTAAATTTAAACTGTCTGCGATATCTTGCAGTACCCCTTTTGTCGCTGTGGCTGTCAATGCTAACACTGTAGGAGAACCAATATTTTCAATAACTACATTTAGTTTCTTATAGTCCGGTCTAAAATCATAACCCCATTGAGAAATACAATGAGCCTCATCAACAACAAATAATGAAATATGAATTTTCTTCAATTCCCTAATTAATAACTCCGACTGTAACATCTCTGGTGAAACAAAAATAAATTTATATGAAGATAATTTTTTCATCGCTTCTCTTTTTTCATTTAATGTCCGAAAACTATTAAATGCTATCACTCGGTTTTTCACAACATACTTTAATTGTGTCACTTGATCTTCCATTAAAGATAATAACGGCGATACAACAAGCACTGTTCCTTCTCGCATAAGCCCCGGAAACTGATAGCACATAGACTTTCCTCTTCCAGTCGGAAGCATTGCTATCACATCTTTTCCTTCTAATAAATCTGTAATAACTCCTTTTTGACCTGGACGAAATTCAGAATATCCAAACCACTTATATAAATATTCTTCAAGTTTCATTTACACCCTCCATCCGCGCTAATACAAGACGAACTTCAAAATAAGAGATATCTTCTCCAATCGCTTGTTTCAAAACACGTAACTTCCGCGTTTGCAATGCTTCAATTACTTTTATTACTTTGTCTATCTTTTCTTTTTCCATAAACATTTCAATAGAAAAATCTTTTTCTCGCAAAGCAATTTCAACAAAATGATCTTCTATCGTTGCAACCTTCAAATTCCGAATCGTTGCTATTTCTTCTAAAGAACGCCCTTGTCTCCAAAAATTATATGTTTTTTTCGTGGATAAACTAAATAGTTCAGCTCTCTCATTTGGATAAGATATAATTTCAGCTAATAGCGGAAATTCATTTTCTTTATCACGAACTTCTTGTATAAAGAAATGCATTGTACCCCAAAATAAAAAATACACCCTGAACATATCTTGTTTCGTAATTTCTGCTAATTGTTGCAATGTACAACCAATCCGTTCATAACCCGTTAGTCGATATGTTACAATCGTCGCTTCTATCGCATTACTTTTTTCTAAAAGATTATGTACTTCCGTCCACAGTTTTCTCGCCAATTCACTTCTCTTATATGGCCTTCCTGTTAGAAAACGTTTCACCCACATCATTATTTCTGTATCTTGTTGAATCGGGATAAACTTAGTATTATTCTGTTGTAAATTTGATATAGTTTGAATAATCAATGACAATCTTTTCCAAAATGTTTCACCTAATTCTCCATAATGTAAACCATGCAAATGCGCTGGAAAAGCATAAACTTCCTCCCATTTATGTAACTGCGTTTTACCCTTAGGTGTTAACACATATGTATTTTCATGTATTTCTTGAATAAAATCTGCTTGCAACAACTTTACAACTTCACCATCATAGTCATTTCTATTTAATGATTTATATATTCCGAACAAAAAAGAAATTCTAAACATATTTCCATCTTGTAAAGTTTGCGAAGAACGTTTGCCCTTTAGTAAATAATAAATAGATGAAACGGTTCTTTCACCATTCAATTGTTTTAAACAATGCAACAAAGTATATTGTATTTGCATGACCGCTTCCACCTTCCAATCTTAACTTCATTCTTTTCAGTACAATTACACTATCTACTGTCGCTCATTAAACTTATCATAATAAGAACTATATACTTGTATATATTCTATTGTATCAAACGAAATCATATTTACGTATTTTGAAAATCTTATGACATAATTCAAAAATAAGTTGACACTCTAATTGATAAGCATTATCATTATAATTTTATGTTGAAAAGTTTTACAAACCGTTTTACAATAAGGTTATAATTTTTATGGCAAGCTTTTCACATACATATTATCAGGAGGGAAAAAAGATGGCAAAATATACAATCGTTGATAAAGATACTTGTATTGCATGTGGTGCTTGTGGCGCTGCTGCACCAGACATTTATGACTATGATGATGAAGGTATTGCATTTGTAACATTAGACGATAACCAAGGTATCGTTGAAATTCCAGATGTATTAATTGAAGATATGATGGATGCATTCGAAGGCTGTCCAACTGACTCAATTAAAGTTGCTGACGAATCATTCGACGGAGACGCTTTAAAATTTGAATAGTCTTTTATTAACTTCAAAAAATGCCCCTCATATTGATGAGGGGCATTTTTTGTATCTAAATTTTATTTTCCTTAATAAAAAACCATTAGTAGTTCCACACTACTAATGGTTTATATATATTATGCATTTTTCATTTTTGCAAACACCCATACTTTCAGGCGTGAGAATAATGCCACAAATACAATTGTTACAACAATTCCTTTAATTAAATTAAATGGTAAGATTGCCGTTACAACCGTTGTTCTTATAGCTTCGCTAGACATAGCTGGTGAATTTAAAAACCAAGTGTACGCCGGGAATATGATGATGTAGTTTAATACACTCATAATAAGTGCCATTGTAATTGTCCCTAGCATTAACCCTGTCGTTAAACTCTTCACAGTACGATACTTTCTAAATAAGAAAGCTGCTGGTCCAATAAATAAACATCCTGCAATAAAGTTTGCAATTTCTCCAACTGGTACTCCCGTTAAACTTCCTTGAATCCCGTAATGTAAAATGTTCTTTATTGCCTCTACAATCACTCCAGCTACTGGTCCAAAGATAATTGCTGCAATTAGAGCTGGTACATCACTAAAATCAATTTTCAAAAATGGCGGAAGCCCTGGGAAAGGGAAATCTAACATCATTAGTAAATATGCAATACTACTTAGCATCGCTACACTCACCATCTGCACCACACTGTTTTTTTGTTTCATCTTTCTCTCTCCTTTTCCATCGATCTTCTCATGGAAAGTGGAAAGGTTCTGCTATGCCTATTTTTTCATAGAACGAAAAAACCCTTTGTGTTTTACACAAAGGGAGAATTTAAGGCACATCAAACAGACGTTCAAATCCATATCTTTTTTGAACGCTTGAACCTCCATCTTCTCCCATCCAGACTGTACTGTCGGCTTTGGAATCACACCAAATCCTGCCTTAACGGCTCGCGGGCTTAGAACAAAATCATAAATAGTTCATCACCGCCGGTCGGGATTTTCACCCTGCCCCGAAGATAGACCGATATTCTATTTTCCCCTTCATTATACAACAACCTCATAACATTGTGAACAAAAAAATTGTAACTTATTTAAAATTAGTTATTTATTTTTCGTAACAATAAATAAATTGCGAGATATTTTACAATACAATCCATATTTTTTATCATTCGGCATTTCTCTTTTGAATTACCTAGTCATATATAATTAAAAGTGATAAGATATTGAATTGTTAAGATAAGAACATTTTCTGAGTTATGGAGGAAATGTCATGAAAAAAGAAAAGAGACATTCTATTCGAGAAGCAATGAAAAAAAACTTAAGAAAAGAATACTTTTACTTAAAAAAAGAATTACTTTTCTACTGCCCAATTGATTTAGGCACATTCTCAAACGAGACATACTATGCTACTTTCGATGAAGATGGCATCAGTATTTATCAGTATGATAAAAAAACAGAAAGTAAATTAAAATTGTGTGAGCGTCATCCGTGGAAAAGTTGGAGTAAAGTGAAGATTGATCACTATTTGACAACTTCTCAATTTATTTTTCAGGGTGAGCGAAATTGGATCTTATCCCTTTTTCAAAAAGGAAAAGAAGCTCAAAGAATTATTGAAGAGCATACATCTTTACAAACAGAAGTTGTTTCCCGCTCTTTCTTAAAAAAACTTCCTGGTTTTCGTTCTAATACACCACTGAATAAATACATCGGTAGCATTTGTTACACTGCACTTATTGCATTTTTATTAAAATGGATGATTCCATTTCAAGCACCACAAATCGCCCTGTATTCTATTTCGATTGGTTGTATGCTTCTTGGCCTACTTTGTTTGACAATCGGTTTAATTGAACCGACTATCGTACTGTTTCGAACAAAAGAGAAAACAAGAACAAAAGTTTTTTACTTATATAGCTATTTAGCTATTTCTGGATTTATATGTGTCTTTATTTTTTGGTAAAAGAAGCCGTCCCAAAATAAATTTTGGGACGGTTTTCTTTTAGATATAAATACTCTAATTCACTCAATACTTCTAGCAGAAGCGCCCATATAATTTCATTTACATCGAACCTTATTTAAGAATATTCAAAGTTTAATTTTTGAGACGTTGCCTTTACTTAACATATAATTGTTGATTAGGATAAATTAGCTCTTGCTGCAATCCATTTTTTTCTTTAATTTCCTTAAGTGTCATACTAAATTTCCGTGCAATACTAACTAAAGTATCCCCTTTTTGTACGACATATAATGATGAAGAAACAACTTCATTTCTTTGTTCACTTAAAACAAGCAATGGGTTCATCGCATTCTTTTTCGCCATCGTCCATCTTCCTTGATGAAGTTCTAGATGTAAGTGTGCACCTCGCGATTCTCCCGTGTTCCCTACTTCTCCAATTTTTTCACCTTTTGAAATATAATCTCCTTGACCCACATATCTCTTATTTAAATGTGCATATACAGCCTCATATTCTCCGTGTTTAATAAATACAACATTTCCATAACTACTTGAATAATAAGACTTCGTTACCTTACCATCTTGGATAGCTGCCACAGGCGTTCCAATCGGTGCAGCTACATCAATACCATAGTGTTTTCCATGCCTTGTCCCAAAATAATCACTTATCTGACCTTCAACAGGCCATGTCCATCGATTTTCTTCTGCATAAACATGTAATTGAGATACAAACAGTATACTCAATAACATGACTCCGCATTTTAAAACTTTCATATACATCCTCCGTTTTCTAATTACCACCATACCTTCTCTATTTTGGTATATTACAGAAAAAAGTATACAAAAAAAGAAAGTGAATTACTCCACTTCCTTCTCTTTCTTATCACGAAAAACTAATGCACTACGGTTATACTCCACATCTTTCACTTGTAATCGGGCATTTATTACTCTAGCTACTGCAAATAAATAGTCAGATAATCTATTTACATACTTTAGAACAACTTCATTTATTTCTCCTTCTTTTTGTAAGGACACGATACATCGTTCTGCTCGCCTTACAACTGTACGTGCAATATGAATAGCAGCTGCCGACTCGCTTCCACCTGGTAAAATAAAGCGCTCTAGCGGCGGTGCTTCTTCTATATACAAATCAATCTTTCTTTCTAAGCTTTCAACCATCTCAATTGTCACCTTATAAGGAATTTTTTGTTCCACTATTGCCAAGTCTCCTCCGCAATCAAATAGCTCATGTTGAATATTTTCGAGCTCATTGTAAATATCTCTATAAGTCCTGCCTTGAAGCTTAGTCATTGCATATCCGATATGAGAATTCGCCTCGTCTATTGTTCCATACGCTTCCACACGGATATCATCTTTATCAACCCTACCGCCTATTACACTTGTCGTTCCTTTATCTCCTGTTTTTGTATATAATTTCATTTCTTCACAGCACCTCTCTTGTTATTCTTTATTCGAGCAACATAGAAAAAAGTTCTACCATTCTTTATTTAATTGAGTTTACAAAAAAATAAAAAACAGCAGAACTTTATTCATTATCAACTTTAAAAACAAATATCTAAATTATACGATTCGGTAAATATACAGAGAATGTAGTTCCTTCTCCAACAACACTTGAAACAGAAATTTTACCATCATGACCTTGAACAATATTTTTCGCAATCGCAAGCCCGAGTCCTGTTCCACCCTTTTTCCCACGTGTTCTTGCTTTATCAGCTTTATAGAAACGATCAAATAAAAATGGAATATCCTCTTCTGGAATGCCTGCACCCGAATCTTGTACTTCAAAAATGAGGCCATTATTTTTCGAATCAATTACAAGCGTTACATGTCCGCCTGCGTTTGTATGACGTATTGCGTTATCAATTAAATTCGTCAATACTTGCTCCATACGATCTGCATCAAATGGGTATTGTTCAATTGAATCTTTGAAATCAACCGTTAACGCGACCTCTTTATCCTTTGCAATCCCTTGGAATTTACGACCTATTTTTTCAACGAAAGGATGAATATCAACTTCACCTATATGTAACTCTACATTACCACTTTCCATGCGTGCTAAATCTAATAATTCATTTACAAGTTTACCTAAACGAACGGATTCATCATAAATGATTTGAACAAACTCATCAATTTCTTCTTTCGTTTGCACAATATCATCTAAAATCGCTTCACTATACCCTTGCAGCATTACCATTGGTGTACGAAGTTCATGCGATACATTCGCAATAAAGTCTTGACGCATCTTTTCAAGACGGCGTTCTTCCGTCATATCTCGCAGTACCGCTACAGCTCCACGAATTTTCGTTTGATTGTAAAGCGGCGTCATAAGAACTACATAGTTCCCTTTTTGTAAATTAATTTCAACAACTTGTTGTTGTTCACTTTCTACAACAAGATGGAATAGTTCCACAAGTTCAGAAGGTAGTTTTTTACTTAGCTCTATCTCTTTTTCTTCTTGCCAAACTTGTAAGAAATGTTCGGCCGGCGGATTAATTACAACGACTTCACCTTCTTGATTTAACGTAATAACCCCATCTGCCATACTACTTAAAATACTAGCTAACTGTTCTTTTTCTTGCTGCAGTGCATTCATATTAAACTTCAACTGTTTCCCCATTTGATTTAAGGCCGTTGCAAGCTCACCAATCTCGTCCTGAGACACCATAGGAGCTTTCGCATCAAACTTCCCACGCGCCACCTCAAAAGCAACTTCACGCATTTTACGGAGTGGTGCTGTAATTCGAGTAGACAAGAAGAATGCAAAGAACGTTGTTAATATAATCGCAATCCCTGCTGATAAGAATATAAAATCAGTCGTTCTCTCCATGCCTTGTATCGGTACTTGTAAAGATTCGTATACGAACACTGCACTTTGATTTTTTGACTGCACTGGTTTTCCGACAATCATAATATCATTTTCAGTGTTTTTATTCTTTCTACTATTAGAGGCTTTTCTAATGTTATTCTTAATTTCTTTTTTGTCTGTGAAAACAGCCGCTAATTCTTTATCTTCTTTCAAATCATCCATTGTAAGAGTGACTAACCCTTCTTGTTTCGGCGAAGATGATATTTCTTTACCATCTTCTACAATAATGATCCTTGAAAGTGAATCAGAGAATTTGTACGCGATATTCTCAATCGTTTTTACATCGGCACCTTCTTCAATTAACTCTGAAACACTTGTTGCAACTTTTTGAAGCCTATCTTCACTCATATCAACATAATATGTTCTAAAAAACTGTGAAAGTAAAATCGCAACAAATCCAAGCACAAACGAAACGAGAAGTAATATAGTCATCCATAACTTCCCTACTACACTTCTCCAAAGCATCAGTCGTTCACAACCTCAAATTTATAACCTACGCCCCAAACGGTAACAATCATCTTCGCAGCATCTGGTGATTTTTTACTTAACTTCTCACGTAAACGCTTTACATGCGTATCAACTGTACGTAAATCTCCGAAGAATTCATATTGCCATACTTCTTTTAACAATTGCTCACGATCGAATACTTTATCAGGAGCTTTCGCTAAAAATAATAGTAACTCATATTCTTTCGGCGTTAAGTTTACTTCATTACCATCTGCAGTAACACGGTGTGCATCGTTATCAATTGTTAAGTGCGGGAATACAGTAACATCTTTTGTCGTTGTATCTTGTGTAAAGAATGTTGTTGGTACAGCACGACGTAATACCGCTTTCACACGTAGCACGACCTCACGTGGACTAAATGGCTTTACAATATAATCATCTGTTCCAACTTCAAATCCTTGTACTCTATTTACTTCTTCACCTTTTGCTGTCAGCATAATAATTGGTGTCGCTTTCTTCTCACGAACCCCTTTACATACTTCAATGCCATCTTTACCAGGCATCATAAGATCTAATAAGATTAAATCGTAATCATTTTGCAACGCCATTTCTAAAGCTGTATCACCATTATCTGCTTCTTCAATTGTGTATTGTTCTCTTTCTAAGTACATTTTCAATAAACGACGAATACGATCCTCATCATCTACAATTAAAATTCTTGATTCATTTTCCATCTCTACCCGCTGCGTACTCTCACCTCAGCGGTTCACACCTACCCTTCTTTACTATTATGTTGCGCTATTCTCGTTTATTTAAGCAATCTTCTAAATGTTTCACTTCCCATATTATGCTTCACAAGAATAATAAATTTTGTTCAATTTTTTTCCAAAACTATGTATTTTTTTTGAACAGTATATAATGTCCTCGACATCATTTTACAAAATCAACCGCTACTTTGTCATGTTTTTCTCAAAAAAGAAGAAAAGTTGACAAAAATAAAATAGGAAAGTGACATGCACTCTCCTATTTTATTTCTCTATGCATATGAATGTAAACCGGCAATAATTAAGTTTACTACAATAAAGTTAAACATAATAATTGCAAAACCAATTACTGCAAGCCAAGCTGATTTCTCTCCATGCCACCCTTTAGATAATCGTAAATGTAGTACTGCAGCATAAAAGAGCCACGTTATAAGTGCCCAAACCTCTTTCGGATCCCAGCCCCAAAAACGCGTCCACGCTATTTGAGCCCAAATCATTGCAAAAATTAACGCTCCTAATGTGAAAACTGGGAATCCAATTGCAATAGATCGATATCCGATTTCATCTAGTAAATCACTATTCGTATTCTTTACTAACGGCTGAAGTGCCGCCGATACTCGCTTCCGTAAAACAAGCCTTAATACAATATAAAGTAATGTTCCAACTAACACTGACCAAATAACAGTATTTAATTTTTTCGCATTTACAATCGCTGGAACTTCAACTACCGGTTCTAATTTATTTTCTGTCTGTAACTTCCCTTCATGCGGTCCTACTAAAGCTGGAAGATTGTACTTCATTTCCAGTTGTTGTTCATTTTTATCAACCCATTGAAACTTCGCTTCATATTTCATACTAGAAAATACCGTTGTTACTCCAATAAATCCAACTGTACAAACAAGCGTAAACACTACCGTCTCTAGCCAAAATGTCCGTTTACTTCTCGTTGATTGATCTACATTTTTTAATAAATACATGACGCCCGTAATAAAACTAATCGCTAAAATTGCTTGTCCTGCTGCTGCAGTCGTCACGTGAATATGTAACCAATTACTTTTTAAAGATGGAATAAGCGGAGATATTTCCCTCGGAAACATACTTGCATAGGCAATTAATAAAAGCGCAACTGGTAATGCAAATAGTCCAATTATACTTACGCGGTACATAAAATACATTACAATAAATGCTCCTACAAGCATCATGCCGAAAAATGTACCGAATTCAAAAAAGTTACTAACTGGCGCATGCCCTGATGCAATCCACCTTGTAACAAAATATACTGTTTGTGCTATAAACCCTAAAATTGTAATTGTTATTCCTACATTTGCCCATTTATGACCCTTTTCTTTAATGGCTCCACCAAAAAATAGAGTCGCAATTAAATATAAAATAAATGCGGTAAAGAGAAAGTTACTACTTATTTGCACCATATCGTTTCCCCACCTTAACTAATTTTTTTATCGATTACTTTATCATTTGGCTGTGGAATTGCTGTACCTTCTATTACTCTTTCAATATCTTTCTTTAAACCGAACCAATTTTTATTCGTATGCCCTGCAATCCACCATTCATCATTAACACGTTGTATCCAAATACGGCGATGATTCCAATACATACCTTGAATGACACCAACCATAAATATAAATCCTCCAATACCGAGAATCCAAAGCGTTAAATCTTTTCTTACAGTAAGTGCTGTTGCATTTTGCATTTCAACACCCGCAAACGACATTTTATATTTGTTGTTTCCATCAGGTTCTATATTTTGCTGAATACCAACAAAACTCACTTCACCATCTGGTGTTTCAGGTGTAAACATTTTAAATACAAATGCAGGATTGTTCGGTAATTTCGTTTTTGTATTCGGTTTTCCATTCTCATCAAAATAAAAATCAGGAAAATAGCTTAATAGTTCTAGAGAATAACCATTTCCTAAATCATATTTTTCCTTAGGATTCGTTAAATCTACTTTAATCGGTCCCCATTTTTGATTATTTTCTTTATTTTGCAAGTTGAAGGACATACTTTTAAATTCACTTTCTTTATAATCCACTTGATACACTGCAAATTGATCAAATTTCAGTGGTTCATTTACTCGAATTTCCGCTTCTTTTACTTTTTCCAACTTTGGTTTTTGCCCTGCTATATTTTCGCCCACAGCTTTATATAATACAGCATTCGTTTGGAAGTTTTTCGCAATCATTTTATCGCCTACACGATCAATCGCTTCCTCAAAAACTTCCTTGTCCTTACTTTTATCATAAACTTCTTTTATAAATCTCTCGTTTTTTAAGTAGTATTGTCCATCCGTCCCTGGTATTTCTTTCGTTTCACCATCACGTAACCAAAGTGCTTCGTCTACGTACATACTCGGTAAAAAACGAAGCATCGCACCGAATAAAAAGATAATAAGACCGATATGATTTACATATGGCCCCCAACGCGAGAAGCGTCCCTTTTCTGCTAAAACGTTTCCGTCTTCCACTTTCACGTTATAGTTTCTTTTCTTTAAATTCTTTTGCACTCTTTCCAGGTCACCATCTTGCGGTGTACCAGTCCCATATAATCTCTGTCTCTTTAAAAAACTAGGATGTCTTTTTACGCCTTGCTTTTTTAAAGCTTTATAAAGTGGAATAACGCGGTCTAAACTACATATCACAAGTGAAATACCGATAGAAGCAATCAAAATCATATACCACCATGAACCGTATAAATTATTAAATCCTAATTGATAGTATAATTGCCCTAAAAATCCGTATTCTTGCTTATAATATTCAGCTGGTGCAATCCCTGGAGTTATGTACATTTCTTGCGGAAAAATAGTTCCTATCGCTGATGCAGCTAAAGTTATTACGATTAGCCATACACCGACTTTTACAGAAGAGAAAAAGCTCCAAATTTTATCGACTATCGTTTTTGTTTGCGTGAGAGATCTCCGTGCACTCCCCTCATAGCGCATATCCAATAGTTTTGCATTTTCATTGCTTTCAAATGGTTTCCCGCAAGCTTCACAAAAAACGGTTCCTATCGGATTAACATGTCCACATTCACATTTAATTTCTTTCAACACTCTCACCGCCCCTGTATCTATATGTACTATTGTATATTCTAACCTCGAGTTACCGCAATACTCAGAATTTTTAAATCAGAGGCACTATAGACACGCACCTCTTATGTAAAGGCTTTCTTTATTACGGAGTAATTTTCTTTAAATACCCTTCTAACTGTTCTTTCGTTTGTTCACCTATAATTTGCTCCACTACTTTTCCATCTTTATCAATCAAAAAGCTTGTCGGTAATGGACCTACTCCATATGTTCCTATAATCTTTTGTCCTTTATCAATAGCAACTGGGAATTTCAAACCATATTGGTTCACAAAGTTCTTTACTGCAATATCCGTTTCATCTGCATCTAACGCTATGATTTCAACGCCTTTTTCTTTATACTTTGGATATAATTCATTCATATAAGGCATTTCTTTTTCACAAGGTTTACACCACGTACCCCAAAAGTTTAAAAATACACCTTTTCCCTTTAAATCTTTTAGTTCAATTTTCTTCCCTTCTAAATCTGTCACAACAAAGTTAGGTGCTTCTTTTCCGATTTGCATTTTCTCTTTATTAGCAAACAATCCTTGATAAAGGGTAAATCCTACAGCACCACATAAAATGAGTAGAATAATAACGCGAAATAATAAGCGATTTTTCTTCATATTACCTCTCCTCTCCTCGGTAAATGTTATGTATTATCTTCTGTAAATGTTGTATTGAATAAATCACCAGCAGAGCACTCCACTGGTGAATTTTTAACTCTATAGCTTATCTTGGCTTTGTAGAAGCAAGCGCGCGTAATTGTTTCACCTCATGTGGTGTCAATTCTCTCGCATCACCAGGTCGCAGGCTTCCTACTTCTAAGAAAGCATAACGTTCACGTTTTAATTTCACTACTTTACAGTCTAACGCTTCAAACATACGACGCACTTGACGATTACGTCCTTCATGAATTGTTAATTGTACAATAGCCATCTCTTTACGCTTGTCCCAAGAAATAATTTTCACATGTGCTGGTGCTGTTTTACCATCTTCTAATGCAACACCGCGTTCTAACATGCGAATTTTCTCACCTGTTAATGGGCCTTTTATTTTTGCAACATACGTTTTTTCAACTTTATATTTAGGATGCATTAATATATTTGCGAAGTCCCCGTCGTTTGTCATTAATAATACTCCTGACGTATCATAATCTAGACGTCCGATTGGGAATAAACGTTGTGTAATTTCAGGGAAAAAGTCTGTTACAACACTTCTACCTTTATCATCTGATACACTTGAAATTACACCAGTTGGTTTATATAGTAAAAAATAAACAGGTTCTTCTTTTTCAAGAGGGATGTTATTTACTTCTACTTTATCTTGAGGAGTTACTTTTGTTCCTAACTCTTTCACTATTTTTCCGTTAACTTTCACTTTTCCTTGCTGAATTAATTCCTCAGCCTTTCTTCTCGATGCAATACCTGCTTGCGCAATCACTTTTTGTAATCGTTCCATTTCTTTTTTTCACCTCGAATTTATCTTACCTTACATTAGAAAGACTTGGCAACCGCATACGCTTTACGGTTATTCGCTCCATCTCCCTTAAACAACATAGCGATGATATTAAACATATAAAGGTCAAATCATGTTTTTATCCTTTATTATTGTCCATATTTTTCATATTTCTCACAATAAAAGTTCATCATTTTGTCAAAAATACTGCATAAAAAAACCACTATTAAGCTACACCTTAATAGTGGTCGTATACGTATTATACGCGAAATAGCATAAAAAATGAATAGCTTTACTGAAACAATAGGGAAACAAAGACAATCGAGCAAATAATTCCGATTAAATCTGCAAAAAGACCTACTTTTAATGCATCTCCCATTTTTCTAATACCAACAGCTCCGAAGTATACTGTTAAAATATAAAAAGTCGTATCTGTACTCCCTTGCATCGTAGAAGCTAATCTCCCAATGAATGAGTCTGGCCCATATGTAGCAATTAAATCAGTCGTAATACTTAGACCAGCAGAACCTGAAATAGGACGTATTAGTGCTAATGGAACGATTTCTGCTGGAACGTGAATTAAATCTAGCATTGGCTTCATTACTGATATCATTGCATCTAGCGCACCTGACGATCGGAATATAGAAATAGACACAAGCATTCCAACCATAAACGGTAAAATGGAAATTGCAATTTGAATCCCTTCTTTTCCTCCCTCAACGAACGATTCATACGTCGGCACTTTCTTTATCGTGCCATATAAAAGGATAAAACCAATTACACAAGGGATTACCCATAAGGAAATTGTATTTACAATACTCATTTTTTCCGCCCCTTTCTACTCCTTCTTCGGTAAAAATAGCGGTCAATCCAAATTGCTCCAATCATAGAAAGTACTTGTGCAATAAATGTTACCCCAACAATTTCAGTAGGATTGGCTGATTCATATGTCATTCGAATTGAAATGACTGTCGTAGGAATTAATGTAATAGCTGATGTATTTAATGCTAGAAACGTCACCATAGAACGGCTCGCCGAATCCTTTCCTCCATTTAACTCTTTTAGTTGTTCCATCGCTTTAATACCAAGAGGGGTTGCTGCATTACCTAGACCAAAAAAGTTTGCCATCATATTTGATAGAATAAATCCCATGGACGGATGATCCTTTGGTATTTCTGGAAACAACCTTTTTACTATCGGCATAAAAAGTGAAACTAATTTTTTTAACAATCCGGCTTCCTCTGCAATTTTCATTAAACCAAGCCAAAATACTAAAACACTAATAAGTCCTATACAAATCGTTACTGCATCTTTTGCTCCGTCAAATACAGCCTTATTCACTTCTTCCATCGTTCCATTTATCATGGCGTATACAATCCCAATGACAGCCATCGCTACCCATACGAGATTAACCATTGTTCCCAACACCTATCATGTAAGAAAAAATTTCTTTCACATTATTCCAGTAAAGTCCCGTTGTAGCTACTAACTTCCGTTTACTATAAAATAAATTCCGTTCTCCAACTTTCTCATTGCCAACATAAACATCTGTCTTTCCAACCTTTACTCCATCCTCAAGCGTTATACTTTTATCCAGTTCAACTTTTAATAATACGTTCTTTCTTTCCTCTTCAGTTAACGGCACGGAAAAACTATTTTTCGTATAAACATGGTTGGCATACTTCTTTTCATTTATTTCAGCAATTGCTCCTTGTCCTAAAACTTTCGTTTGCTTGAAACGTTCAAATCCTTTATCAAATAGATTCATATGATCATCCCAATCACTAGAAGCACTCAAAGTTACGACAATTAAATCTAGTCCATCTTTTGATGCCGTTGTAACAAGCGTTCTTCCTGCTTTCTTCGTAAAGCCTGTTTTTCCTCCTGTTGCAAATTCATAATAAGACGTTACCAACTTATGTTTATTTTTCCACGGGTAATCCCAAGAATCGGATTTATACGTTTTTGTTCCAAAGATTTTTTTAAATGACTCGTTTCCCATTGCATACTTCGTTAATAACGCCATATCGTAAGCCGACGAATAATGTGATCCATCTCCATCTAAACCATGAGGGTTTGAGAAGTGAGTATCTTTCATTCCAATTTCTTTCGCCTTTTCATTCATTAAATATACGAATCCATCTATACTCCCACCCACACTTTCAGCAATTACTTGCGCTGCGTCATTACCAGATCTAAGCATGAGTCCGTATACTAAATCTTCTAACTTCACTTTTTGTCCAGGCTTTAAATAGATTGCTGATCCTTCCACCCTCACCGCTTCATTGCTAACTGACACCATTTCTTTCATCTTCCCTGATTCAGCAGCTAACAAGGCAGTCATAATTTTTGTTATACTAGCAATTTTTTGAGGTTCATGTTCTGCTTTTCCGTATAATACACGACCAGACTGTTGCTCCATTAATACAGCATTTCGAGCACTGACATTGCTGTTCATCTTTGCATATGTAGGAATCGGCATAACGCTTGCGTACATAATAAGAAGCGTAATGATTACACAAATTCGTCTCATATTTCCCCCCACGTCCTTTTGGCACTTTTTGTACAAGTGTATGCTTGGCCTTTTAAAATATGAACGAAATCTTCCTTCTGCTTCCATTAAAAAAGACGCAGAGAATTTGCGTCTAATATGGTGTCCATTCAATTTGTTTCGCAGTTTCAAACCTTTTTTCTACATCAGGCCAATTTACAACATTCCACCAGTTTTTAATATATTCATCTTTTCGATTTTGGTATTGTAAATAATACGCATGTTCCCAGACATCTAGTACAAGGAGTGGTATCGTATCCCATTGTGTAAATAATTGATGAAGTGTACTTTGCAAAATTTCTAACCTTCCAGACCGGGGCACCCAAACGAGAATTGCCCAGCCTGAACCTTCTACTTTAGAGGCCGCTTCTGTAAAATGTTTTTGGAAACGTAAAAAGCTCCCAAAATCTTGTTCGATTTGTTGTGAAAAAGCACCTCTTGGACTCCCACCACCGTCTTTTTTCATGTTATTCCAAAATATCGTGTGTAAGTAATGACCTGACCCATGAAAAGCCGCTTCTCTTTCCCAATGCTTAATTAAATCAAATTGATTTGTTTTTCTCGCTTCTTCCATCATCTTCTCTGCTTTATTTAACCCTTCCACGTAACTCCGATGATGTTTATCATGGTGTAACATCATAATTTCTTTAGAAATATAAGGTTCTAACGCATTATACGGATAAGGTAATGGCGGGAGTGTATGTCCTCCAATTGGAACAGCTCGTTCGCTATCCCCTCTTTCATATAATTCATATTCCTCTTCTTCTTGCATAAATACTTCCTGCAAGTGATGCTGAATATGTTCTACATCATCACTTATTTCATACATAAACTCTGCATCTGTTTCATACTCATGCTCTTTCATACGCTCTAACAACGCCTGAATTTTATAAGCAAGCATATGGACATCATACACTTCCATTGCGCGGCTATCTAATACGTGAAGAACACTTTCACACCAATTTTCTACTTCATGAAAGTAATCTGTAAATACACCTTGCTGATTCATGTTGCACCTCCCTAATGCTATCCACTTAACTATATTCAATGAAAATCCCTTATATAACTGTACAAAAGGAAAAGAAGCTAAGTCACCTTAGCTTCTTTTCCGCAATCAATATTTGTGTAACATCTTTGTCTGATAATCCGTCTCATAATATTCTAGTTCTTCACGTATCAATTGAAATTTACCTTCTAAACTCTTCATCACTTGCCCCAAAGATGCAGGTGGTGTTTGTTGAAAAACGATAGAATTTTTTCCTGTATATGCAGACCGACTATTTTCATACCAATAATCACTCTTTGGTGAAAAAAACTCTGCAATTACTTGATGGTAAATCTTATATAAAATTTTTTCAGCTGCTGTTTTTCGAAATGGCTGACTATTCAACAAAACAAAACATGCATCATGTCCTTCTTCGCAAAAAACGAGAAGTCGTCTCATTGATGCTAATAACCCTTTATAATATTGCTCATTCCCTGCTGGTGTTTCCTCTAATAAAGAAGGCAACGTATGATAATTTACATAATTGGTTATCAAATTAATAGCATCTTCTAAAAATATAGAAACTTGTTCTGTTTGATTTTCAACCATCAAATTAGACATTTTTTCTCTCTCCTTTGCCATTTCACGCTATTTCTACTCTTTTATTTTTATGTAATTCAGCCAATATTTCTTGTACTTTCGACACCGTTCCCTCATCAAAATATTGTTGAAATTCTTCCAGATTATTTAAATACAAACGTTTTTGCGCACGAAGTTCCCTATCCTTCACTAAACAACATATCGCTACAATATCGCGCAAATATATGTTTTGTTCTTCTACTTTATACACTGGATTTCCTTCAAAAGGAGTAATTTCTTGTAAAACTTCTTCAAAATATCGAACGTATAAAACCGAAAAAGTTTTCTCTTTATCATTTAATATATATGTCACTTCAGATCTGTTAAAAAAATCTTCTGATGTATTAGGTTTCGCCTTTTCTAACTCATATCCTACATAACCTTTTATAATCATATACTCCCCTCCACCTTCTTTCATCTTATTCTAACTTAATTTTCTGATAAACAAAATATTCTTTTAAATATACCTATATAAAAAATAGCTCCCCTATACAGGAATTTACCTTTTTATTTTTCTTGAAGTTTGTCATAATAATATTATTGTCTCAGTTTTCTTATACAAGGAGAGTTGTATTTATGTCGTTTTCATGGAAACGTTTCTTACAAATCGGGAAAATTATCTTCCCATTTGTTGTATTAACAATTGTATTCTTTCAAGCAAAAAAAGAATTAGCGGGCATTTCTTTTTTAGAAGCGATTGATACAATTAAAAACATTCCAACTGGAGGAGTCTTTTTAGCAATTACACTTGGTGCATTCGCTGTATCAACAATGTTCTTTTATGACTATGTTATGCTTCGTTACTTAAAAGCTGATATCCCTGTCCAAAAGATTTTCCGTATCTCGTGGATTGCTAATACTTTAAATGGATTTATCGGGTTTGGTGGTCTAGTTGGAGCCGGCGTACGCACAATGCTTTATCGTCCATACATAAAAGAAAATGGAAAACTTATTAAAAGTATCGCTTGGATGACAACTGCCTTTATTAATGGATTAGCCATTCTTTCATTTCTTGGTCTTATCGGAATATTAGACACGAGATTTATTTTGCATGAAAAACCATGGCTATGGCCTGTTCTTATCTTCTTTGCTCTTTTCGTCCCTATATATATCGGATTTTCTAAATTAAAAAATAGAAAAGCGATGCAAACAGAGGGACAAGAAGAAGAGGAGAAAAACCCAACTGTTTTATACTCATTAGTTTCATTAGTCGAATGGGTATCTGCTGGTATTGTTATGTACGTCATATTACTATTATTTGGCATTGAAATCGAATTCCAAAAGTTTTTAGGCGTATATGTCATTGCTGCTTTAGCTGGTGTCGTTAGTCTTGTTCCTGGTGGTCTTGGATCATTTGATCTTGTCTTCTTAACTGGGCTTGGGCAATACGGCATCGATACAGGTGTTTTGCTTCCTGCTATGTTATTATATCGTCTCGTCTATTACATCTTACCATTCTGCCTTGGTCTCATTTTTGCAGCTTTTGAAATGACAGGAGTAGCCATTAAAAAGTTTGAAGATAAACCCTTTATTGCGCCTGCATTAGAGACAACTGGTGTTATATGGACTTTGCAGCGTGACTTTCTAGGAAAGTTAGGTTCTTGGGCATCTGCTGCTTTAACAGTATTTGCTGGCTTAATGGTTATTTTATCAACTATTCTACCGACAAGTATAAATCGGGCACACGCCTTACATATTCTAGCTCCAAAACATCTTATTCAATTTTCTTTTAGCTTATCGCTAACATTCGGTATTCTCCTCCTCATTCTTTCACGAGGGATATATTACGGAACAAAACGTTCTTATTATATGACGATTGTTTCTTTAATTGGAGCGGCTATTTTTAATACACTAAAAGGAATTGATGTTGAAGAAACTTTTATTTTATTAATCGTACTCGCTGTATTGTATATGCTTCGTAAAAGGTTTGTACGTGAGAAAATGGAAATCTCACTATCCGATATCGTAAAAGTTTTTATATTCCTACTTGTAACGTTATATTTATATAAAAACTTAGGTATTTTATTTGCAAGTGCAAAAGAAGCTTTCCAACCTGATTTTGTCGTTCGTAATATTACACAAGTGAAACGAAGTGCATTAGCAGCTGCCTTTTTTGTTCCTACTTTTTTACTAATTGGTTCACTCATTGCAAATCGTTATCGAAATGAATTTCCCGGGCAACCAGCTAATGATAAAAGATTACAAAACTTCTTAGATGAACATGGTGGAAATGTACTTAGTCATTTAGGTTTTTTAGGAGATAAACAGTTCTTTTTCAGTAGTGATGGAAAAGCACTCATTCTCTTCTCAATAACTGGAAAACGACTTATTGTACTAGGTGATCCAATCGGGGACCCTTCCTCCTATCGTACTGTATTGCAAGAGTTTTTAGCTGAGGCTGATCGATTTGGATACATTTGTGTATTCTACCAAATTGAAAGTAAATGGATGAGTTTATATCACGATTTTGGTTATAACTTCTTTAAGCTCGGTGAAGAAGCTGTTGTTGATTTAAATACATTTACAATAACAGGAAAGAAACGCGCTGGCATGCGAGCTACTTTCAACCGTTTTGAAAGAGAAGGCTATACATTCTCTATTCATGAGCCACCTTTCTCAGACGAATTATATGAAGAGTTAAGAAAAGTTTCAGATGCATGGCTTGGTGGAAAAAAAGAGAAAGGTTTTTCACTCGGATACTTCGATCGTGAATATATTAGTCGCGCTCCCATTGCAACATTATCTGATGCGGATGGAAAAATTATTGCATTCACAACATTCATGCCCGTATATCAAAACGGATCATTATCTGTCGATTTAATGCGATATTATCCAGATGCGCCTAGCGGCATTATGGACGCAATTTTCATCCACTTATTCCAATGGGCAAAAGAAAATGAATACCACTCCTTTAATATTGGTATGGCACCACTTTCAAATGTTGGTTTATCCACACAGTCTTTCTGGTCTGAACGAGTGGCTGCTGCAATCTTTAATAACGTTCGTTATACGTATAGTTTCAGCGGATTACGACATTTTAAAGAAAAATATAAACCAGCATGGAGCGGTAAATATTTAGCATTTAGGAAGAATCATTCTTTACCAATTACAATGCTCTCTGTAACAAAATTAATAGGAAAAAGAAAAAACAGCTAAATTCTTAGCTGTTTTTTCTTTTTTGAACTTGTACAATAAATTCTTTTTCATATTTCTTACCATTTATATAGAAATTCCCCCACATTTTATACGTACCCTCGGCAGGAAATGTAATACGGTATTGTAATTGTTCATCCGTATCCACAGGCATAGCGTATAAAAAGTTCTCCTTCGTTTCATCCACGATATAGAGTGACTCTACTTCTCCTCTCTCTGAATGTAATTTCAATTTTTCACCCTTTTTCGCTTGAAACTGAAATGTTAACGTAACTGGTTCATTCGGATGTAATGCGCCAAATAAAAGAGAAACTTCATACTCCCCTATTTTTTTTGTAAGTACACTGTCGATTGGAAATTTCACTTTTTTCTTATTGTTCTCCTCTTTCGTTCTACCAAAATCTTTCCTAGCGAATGACTCTACGGACTTATTTTTATCTTCGTATAAAAATATCGTATATTCTTCATCTTTCGCTATTTTGGAAGATAACTTATATGACCCGTTCCCTGCAAATGTAGGTTTAATTTGTTGTATGTGTTTTAACTGTCCATCTACAATCACTGCCCGTATTTGATCATTTACACCACGAATTTCATTATTCTTTTTGTTTAACAACTGAAATACAATATCTACTTTCTCATTTCCCTTTCCATTTGACACATCCCACTTTACTTCCTGAACATCTCCTACAGTCTCTTCGTTTTCTTGATATTTTTTTATGTAAAATCCTCCTGCCACAATAAGTACTAACGCAATAAGCCCAATGACAAGATTTTTCAAAACATCACCTACCATTTTTATTGTCTCTGTTCACATAAAACTTCTTAAGCTATATATTCTAGATTATGATTTATGAAATCCTCCTATTTTGCACATATTACAAATAATAAAAAGATTTTAATTGAAAGGATTCGTAGTGTATAATGCAAATGATATTGATTTCTATCAATACATTATAAGGAGGACTTTTCATGAGTGTACATATCGAAGCAAAACAAGGCGAAATCGCTGAATCTATTCTATTACCAGGTGATCCATTACGTGCAAAATATATCGCTGAAACATTTCTAGAGGATGTTACTTGCTATAATAACGTACGTGGTATGTTAGGTTTTACTGGAACTTATAAAGGAAAACGTGTATCTGTTCAAGGTACAGGTATGGGTGTTCCTTCTATTTCTATTTATGTAAACGAATTAATCCAAAGCTACGGAGTTAAAAATTTAATTCGCGTTGGCACTTGCGGTGCAATTCAAAAAGATGTAAAAGTTCGTGATGTTATTATCGCAATGACGGCTTGTACTGATTCTAATATGAACCGTTTAACATTCCCAGGATTTGATTTCGCACCAGCTGCAAACTTTGATCTTTTAAAGAAAGCTTACGATGCTGGAACTGAAAAAGGATTACACGTTCGTGTCGGTAACGTCTTAACAGCAGATGTGTTTTATCGCGAAAGCATGGACATGGTTAAAAAACTTGGAGATTACGGTGTATTAGCAGTAGAAATGGAAACAACTGCTCTTTATACATTAGCAGCGAAATACGGCGTAAATGCATTATCTGTATTAACAGTTAGCGATCACATCTTCACTGGCGAAGAAACAACATCTGAAGAGCGTCAAACTACATTTAACGAAATGATTGAAATCGCTTTAGATGCAGCAATTCAACAATAATACACTAAAGAACTTGTCATACGTCTGGCGAGTTCTTTTTATGTGACTTTTTATAAATAACTATTTTATAAAGAGACAGATTTCTCCCCTCTACTTTATTGTAACGTTTGTTATAATAAAGTGAAACTTTAATCAGTGGTTTTTTTCCATCCCCCACTGATTATTAGTTGAACCAATCAGGCTTTTACGGACAGTTGATCTCCCACCTACTAACTCCCTTGTATTCGCCGAATTTTGAAGTGGAAGTCTTATTGCCCGAGCGGGATAAAGAAATCATTTACAGTATTTCTCATAAGAGGTGACGCAGTGAAAAACAGAAGTATCGTCTTTAAACTATTTTTATTAACATCAACTTTATTTACAATAATATTCCTACTTTTTTTCCTAGGACAATCTCTATTTTTAGAGAAATTTTATATTAATAAAAAAGTAAAAACAGTTCAAACTGCTTTTGAAAAATTCGTAGATAATTATGACAAAAGTGATAAAAGTTATGAGAAAGTTAGAAAACTAAAACAAGAATTTCATGATAAAACAAATGCCGATATGCAGTTTTTGGATTCTAACGGTATTATTAAAAGTGATAACAATTACTATATCGATGTATTTAATCCCAACAATAATAAACAGTATTCCATTCCACTCAATAACCTTTTAACACCAGAAGAATATAATAAATTCGAAAATTTAGGTTTAAAAAAAGATGTAATAATTAATGTTGATGGAGTCGTACAAGAGAATAATATTATTACACCACAAAAATTAGGAACGAATTATAATCAATGGCAAAACGAACATTTCTATTCGGATTTTCAGTCAATTAATGGTAATCCTTCTAAGAATAGACTTGCAAGCCGATACAAATCTACAACTCGTATCGTCTTTACAGGTGTTATAACTAAGTTACAGCTCCCATCAAAAGCTGAGGTTCGTCTTGCAAATGATATTGAAACATTACAAGCCGTTCAATATTTTGCAGATATTATTAGAGATGGCACTTCTAACTCGAACCAATTAAACACTTTCATATTAGATGGCGGCGAAAATATAAAAAATAGTATCTTTGTAAAGCCGATTATAGAAAACGGAAAGATTACAGAATATGCTTTTGCGATAGCGTCTTTACAACCCGTTAATGAAGCGATGCTAGTTTTAAAAGACTATTATGTTTATGCCTTAATCATCGTGTTTCTCGTTATTATTTTGTTATCCTTCTACTACTCAAAAATCATTGTTAAGCCATTAATTAAAATGAATCGTGTTACAAAAAAAATGGCTAATTTTGATTTCAGCGAGAAATTACCTGTTACAGCCGACGATGAAATTGGTGGGCTTTCCGGCAGTATCAATACATTATCTGTAAATTTAAAAGATCGAATCGATCGATTAAATGTTGCCAATACAAAGTTACAACAAGACATTGAACGTGAACGTCAATTAGAGAAAACAAGAAAAGAATTCATTTCTGGCGTATCACACGAATTAAAAACACCACTGAGTGTAATTAGAAGTTTTGCAGAAGGTATTAAAGATGGTGTTAGTAAGGATACTTCGTATTATACTGATGTTATTTTAGAAGAAACAGAAAATATGAACAGGCTGATTGTTGAAATGTTAGAATTAGCAAAGTTAGAATCTGGTACTTACAAACTAGATATGACGACGTTCTCAATTGGTGAATTAACGCAACAAGTCTATACAAAATTATTATTTAGCATGGAAGAAAAGCATCTACAAGTGAACGTCGATGCAGACCCTTCTATACTTGTTAAAGCAAATCGTAGCCGTATTGAGCAAGTAGTTGTGAACTTACTAAGTAATGCCATCCGCTATACGCCGGATGGAGAAAAAATACAAGTCTCCATTATAGAAGCAGAAGATACCGTAAAAATCGAAATCGAAAATACAGGAAACCCTATCCCTGAAGAAAGTCTTGAAAAAATTTGGGATCGCTTCTATCGCCTAGATGCATCACGTAGCCGTCACACCGGAGGTACCGGTCTCGGATTATCTATTGTAAAAAACATTTTAGACCTCCATCATGCCGAGTACGGTGTGTATAATACGACTAACAGTGTTGTATTCTATTTCAATTTACAAAAAGTAAAAGAAGTCAAATAATTTGTCTTAATTTCACTAGGAGTTCACATGAAATTCACACTCTCCCTTTATAGTAAGAAACAAGTTAATCCTTTCCTTTACACATATAAAAGAGGAGAGTGCGTGAAATGAAACAAGCAGGACAACCTATTCAAAATGAAAAACAATTAGAAACTATCAAAAATATACTTTTACAATCTTCGAAACGTGATGGCTTATTATTCGTATTAGCTGTAAATTCTGGCTTAAAAGTAAGTGAAATCTTACAATTAAAAGTTAGTGATGTAATCGATGAAAATGAAAATGTTCGCCATTCCATTTTATTTTACAATGAAAAAGTGAAGAAACATAAATGGTTTGCTGTAAATGAAGACTTACAGCACGCAATCGAAGACTACATGAAAGAACGTAAAACTTGGAAACGTAATGAACCATTGTTAAAATCTCAAAAAGGAACAAAATCTATTACGAGACAACATGCATGGTACATTTTAAACAAAGCTGCAAAAGAAGTTGGATTAGAAGGGATTAGCTCACATACACTTCGAAAAACTTGGGGTTATTGTGCATACAAATCAGGTGTTGATATTGCATTTTTACAACACTTCTTTGATCACAGTACTCCATCAAAAACTTTAAAGTATATCGGTATTGCTTAATAACTCTTATACATAAAAAAGGTTACCATTTGAAAATTTGGTAACCTTTTTTATATTTCATATTCTCTTTTCTTGTCTCTCCTATACTGTAGTGGTACTCTAATAATAAGGGGGAGAAATTATGAACACACTTACAATTGAATTACCAAAAGAAACGGCTGAAAAACTTGATTTATTAAAACAAGCTTACGAAAAGAAAACAGGTGCTTCTATCTCTGAGAGCACTCTCGTGCAAACACTTATCTCAAAAGAATTTATCCAGGCGATAACTCCTTTTGATTTACAACAATTCATCAACGGAAAAGAACAGCATTAATGCTGTTCTTTTTTTATCTCTATTTAAAATATACAAAGTTTTTTATATATTTTTAGAAAAACCATTGACAATGATAATGATAACCATTATCATTTATTATGAAGCCAACAATTGATGAATCAACCAAACGCTCAGTAACATTGTTACCCCTCTTTTTCATATAGAAAGGCACTGTACATTCCCCCTGTTTGTACAGTGCCTTTCTTGTTTATTATCATTCAAAAAAATTTAATTGCTCCGGCTTCGGCTCACCATATGTAATGTTCATCATTTTCATAAGCTGTTTCGCATTATCTGCTGCATCCCCACCTGAATTGTTGTTAAACAGTACGTATATATCCTTTGTTTTCTTTTTTAATTGCTCTAGTCGTTCCACCCATTCTTCCAGTTCTTTATTGTTGTAGCGATATAAACAACGAACCGCTCTCCAATTTTCCCCTTTATCAAGCCAACCATGAACATTTCGACCGTGAAAACGTATTAATGCCATGTTTGAATTCGTAACCTCTAATACGAGTGGCACAGAACCTATCCCAGCCTGTGGTTCATCACAAATTGTATGAACCCATTTCTCCTGTTCTAGAAACTGTAACGTCTTATCTCTCATTTCTGGATAAAACCATGTTTGATTTCGAAATTCTATTGCACATGGTAAACCTTCCATTTTTTCTTTCGTATATCGAAGAAAATCTACATTTTTCTTTTTGCAATCAAACCATGGTGGATATTGAAATAAAATTGTTTTTAATTTATTAGCTTCTATTAAAGGAAGAATGGACTGCTTATACACATCAAACATCTCATCAAACGTAGAAAAAGGAAATTCCCCTTTCATATGTCCTGTCATTCCTTGATACGCTTTTACGACAAAAGAAAAATCTTTCGGCGTTTCCATTGCCCATTTTATATAATTTCGTGCAGGTTGCATCGCGTAAAATGAACTATCCACTTCCACAATAGGAAAATACTCACTATATGTTCGTAATTTATTTCTATTTTCATAGGAATCTACGTATAAAGAATCATGATCTCCCCATCCTGTCACTCCAATGAACAGCACATATATTCCTCCCTTTTTAACTTTATCTTCTATTCACTCCCCAAACACTTTTGCTAATCAATTTCATTAAGTGGCCCTTTCTTTAAGAGTATCCTTATTAAAATATGATATACTATATGGAAGAATTTTTAAAATGAGGGGTTATTTATTTATGCTTCCAAACGATGCTACTGTATCTCATGAAAAACGAATTGAAGAACTAGAAAATAAAGTGCGTTTTTATGAAGAACTTGTAAATCAATTACCACATCATTTCACATACAAAAATCCACATATTGGTTTACAAATAAAGAAAACTAGAGCAACTCATTCCATTCAAGAAATACCAAAAGAGAATAAAGAGGCTCATTTTCAACTTACTTGTGATTCATTATTCTTATTTGAACAACTTGAAAAACACTTTGTACATATTTTTGATGCCTTTTCACATCATGTAACCTTTGTCGATAGTAAAGGGAATATTACTTTATGTAATCAAGTTGCCGCAGATGATTTCGGTGTAATACGAAATGATATTATCGGAAAACCGATTCAACAATTACTAAGCTTGCCGGAAGAAAAAATTAAAGCGATTGAAACATTAAGAACGGGAACAGAAATATATAATGAAGAAGTTTTAGACAAAAACTATGGCATTATAAACAACCGAATTATTCGCGATTATAACGGGGAGATTTTTAGGGTTATTAGTGTCTTTCATTATTTAAACACAGAGCGTGATGCAGAGAAGTTTTCGTTAGCAGGACGAATCGCAGCCGGAATTGCACACGAGGTACGAAACCCTCTTACGACAGTACGAGGATACTTACAATTTTTACAAGAAAGTGTTTCTCCATCAAATAAAGAGTTATTTAAAAGCTTACTTATCCCTGAATTAGATCGTGCAAATAGTATTATTACAAAATTTTTAGCCATTTCAAAAACACGTGAATTTACAAGAGAACCGTTTCCTATTAATACATTTTTATGCGACTATATTCAACAGTTACTAGCTAGTGAAGTCTTCTTGCATAACATTTCAATTGATTATAACTTTTCTAATGAATTAGATGATATTTTAGTCAATATTGATCGACATGAACTTGTTCAAGTATTTTTAAACCTATTTCAAAATGCCGTCGATGCTCAAGGCGAAAAGCCTCTTTCTATTCAAATCACTAGTTATCGCCTAGATAACTTCGTTCGGATTACTTTCACAGACAATGGAATTGGTATTCCTCTAGCTATTCAAGAATATATCTTTGATCCATTCTTCTCAACGAAGGATTCGGGGACAGGACTAGGCTTATCAGTAACAAAAAAAATCATCCAAAATCATAACGGTACGCTCAAAATGACTAGTGATCCAGACGGTACAACCTTCACTATTTCTATTCCGATTTTACCTAAAGTAAATCGTGAAGCAATTAACTTATAAAATGAGAATGCTGTTCTATTAACTCCCTTTAATTGTTAAGCACACTCTAACAATTAAAGGGAGTTTTTTAAAACATATAGATTTTTCTCTACTTCTTTATTGTTCGTGTTAGGTAGGTAAACTTCTTATTTTTTGAGAAATAGTAGTTTGTCCATCACGAATTTAATTTAAATTTCATTATAATATATAGTAACGACTATTATTCTATGAAAGAAAGGAATGCAAAGATAAACAACAAAAATAAAGGGAAAGTATTTTATGGTAATGATTGTTGCGAAGTAAGAGCTTGTAGTTATATCAACATCTCTAAGTCCGAACTTAAATAATTTGTTAGACTTCTTCAAGCTCTCGGCCAAGCTATTCAAGCTGTCTTAGTTCAATATGGATCTGGTTCCTAGGTGGAGGCGCTACTGGACCAGCGGGTACTCCGATTCGGGTAACTATAGCTGCAATAGGAAACTCCAATGCTCAAACAATATCAACTGGAATTAATATTCAATTAAATCAAGTTTTTGAAATAAATAATATTAACTTTAATGACACTACACATACTTTACAGGCGTATATGATATTAGTTTCTCGGCATCTACAACTTTCCCAGGCTCTTCACCGTTTGGATTCGGTATTTCATTCAATGGCCAACCACCTACTCGTAATTTTTCAACTAATGTTATCGGTAGTGCTGTTTCTTTCTCTACAATTGTTACTTTACAAGCTGGTACAACGATTTCTGTACAACCTACAGCAAATACTATTTCTATTCCTAACACGGGCGATACAACTGCGACACTATCTGTACTCCGAATTTACTAACCACAATTTCCGATAATATTTTGGGAGGACTAAACACATTTATAAGTAATAGGTGTGATTTTGATTGTCTATTAAATCTCTCTTTTAATAAAAAGGAGCACTTATTTGGGAGGATAAGTGCTCCTTCTTTACGTTTCTTTACCTCAAATTTACTCTATCTTAATCCTCATTTTGTATGATAAATAATGAAGTCAAAGATATGAAAGAGGGATGAAAAATGAGAGTTATGTCACCGATACGCATTTGGATTGCTCTTATGATATGCATTATTTTATGTGTAGGGTTTTTTTTAACTCTAAAATATTCTACTATTTCAAAAGCAGAGAGAAAAACAGTTCCATACACACTTTTGTATACGAAACAAAACAACATCCTTTATTCCAATTCCACAAATAATGAAAAAAAAGTTATAAAAGGAATGCTTATTACGAAAGCTTCTAGTTACGAAACTCTACTTCAAATTACTGAAACGATTAAAGATCAGTATACAAATAAAGGAATTGATGAAATCACGCTGACTATCCATAATGAAAATAATGGTAGTTATGAAGAAGAATTACCATACGAACCGATTAGTAAAGGAACAATAATCATCACATACGATTCTCAATCCTTTGGCAGTACCAACATTACTCTTAATGAATAGTAGCATTTACCCCACTAATTATGAGCTCACTTCATTTTTCACATGAGAAAGAGGCGAATAACGAAATTCGCCTCTTTCTTTTACCATAACGATGGAATCCACTCTTTTACTTTATTAAACCACTCTTGCTGTTCTTTTTTCCTTTTTTGTTCTTCTTCTTGCCTTTTCTTTTCTTCTTCTTTTCTTCGCTTTTCTTCTTCAATTGTTTGCAATTGTTTTTTATAGTCCGCCTCAGATATTAACGACAATTGGAACGCTTTTTGGGCTGGGTTTGCATTTGCTTTTTTCATGATATCCCGGAACATCGTCGTTGTAATTTGACTACCACCTGGAACATAATGCTCGCTATCTGTTTTGTCATATCCTACCCAAACTGCACCTACTAAATCTGGTGTGTATCCTACAAACCACGAGTCCTTTGCCCCTACGCTCGGGCCATTTACAAGTTGAGTAGTCCCTGTCTTCCCTGCTGTATCAACATTAGTAACTTTCGCTTTTCCACCTGTTCCCTTTTCTACAACACCTTTTAATAAATACGTCATCTTTTGAGCAATTTTCTCACTCGTCACTCGTGTCTCTTTCTTATACCATTTCCCTATTATTTCCCCTTCAGCATTTTGAACTTCTCTAATTGCATGAGCCTCTACTTGAACCCCATCATTAGCAAATGTACTATATGCTTGGGCCATTACAAATGGTGATGTCCCTACATGCATCCCACCTAAAGCAATTGGATACGTACGGTCTTCTGGTACTAACGGAATACCAAATCGCTCTAAAGATTTCAATCCTTTATCTAATCCTATTTGTTCTAATAGCCACACAGCGGAAACATTATACGACTTTGCTACCGCTTCATACATTGTCACATTACCATGAAAGGCCTGATCACTATTTTTCGGTTCATATTCTTTAATATGAAATGGTTCATCTTTTAATATATCGTATACTTCATACCCTTGTTCTAAAGCGGGTACATATACAGCTAGAGGCTTTAATGTTGAACCTGGCTGTCTTTTTAATTGCGTAGCATGATTAAATTGTAAAAACTGATATGGTCCTCTACCTCCAACTAAAGCTGGAACACCGCCTGTTTTTGGATTTATAAGGACTACACCCGTTTGCATAAGTTGATCTGAGCCACTATCTTTGAAATAACTATCATTATTCACAACATCTTCTACAGCTTGTTGTTTTTTCGGATCAAGCTCTGTATAAATACGATAACCACCTGCTAAAATTTCATTTTGTGTTAATTCATACTTATCCATCGCTTCTCTAACTATATAGTCTACATATTGGGAGTATTTACCTTTGTATTTATCATCAACCCCACGTTTTAATACAAGGCCTGACTCTTTTTCTTTATTGTATTGCTCTTCAGAAATATATCCTTGTTCCTTCATTAAACTTAATACGACATTACGTCGTTCAATTGATTTATTAAAGTTTTTATAAGGAGAATACGCAGACGGCGCTTTAATTAAACCTGCAATCGTTGCAGCTTCTGAAATTGATAAATCTTTTACCTCTTTATCAAAATAAGATTTAGCTGCCCTCTTTATTCCCCAAGCACCTTCCCCAAAATAAATTTGATTCATATACATTTCAATAATTTCATCTTTTGTATAAGTACGTTCTATTTTTTTGGTTAAAAAGTATTCCTTTATTTTACGAGAAAATGTACGATCTTGTGTCAAAAATACATTCTTTGCAAGCTGTTGTGTAATTGTACTTCCCCCTGCTACAACTTCTCCTGCTGTAATATTTTTAAAAACTGCACTTATAATTCCACTATAATAAATACCATGATGGTTAAAAAACCCCTTATCTTCTACTGCAACAATTGCCTGAACCATAATATCAGGAATATCTTTTCTTTTAACACCTTCTGTTTTCGAAGAAGCTAATTTAGTTGCGACCTCATTATTTGCATCATAAATTAAAGTCGGTTGTGGAACAGCTTGTTTTAATTCAGATATGTCTTGAATGGATATTATTATATTTATAGCAATAAATAGAGTAATGAGTACACTTCCCAATACAATTAATGAATTACGAAGTTTCTTCCTCTTATTGAACCACTCAAGCATTTTTTTAAAATGAGTGTTCTTCAATTTCATTCGTTCACTTCCTTCATTTATTTACACTCTTCTTTTTAAAAGGAAGAATATACCGCCTTTTAAATTTACTATAATAACGTAGTCATTCCTATAGTGTAAAGCTTTTCTTTTACATTCATACTTTTTGCAAGAAAAGGACATTCTACAAGTAAGATATTCACTATTGGATATTAATATTATTAATAGAACAACGAGAGTTATGTTAAGTTTTTGTAAACTTTTCGATAAAATGTTTTAAAAAACGACAGTTTTTTGTTAGAATTGATTAGCCAATATATTTTACATATATTACTTTTGTGGGGGTAACAATAATGGTCTTTAAATCAAAAAAAGATAAATTTTCTGAAATGTTAATGAATGTTTCCGAAAATTTAAAAGAAGGCGCGCAGTTTTTCGTGGAGTATAAAATTAAAAATGCTAGCGATTTAAAAGAGTTTTCTATGCGCATGAAAGAGTATGAGTCAAAAGGTGACTCATTTATTCACGAAATCATTATGGAGCTAAACAAAGCGTTTATTACTCCAATTGAACGTGAGGACATCCTACAACTTGCAATGAGTATGGATGATGTATTAGACGGATTAGATCACAGTGCTGGTCTGTTCGAAATGTATTCTATTACAGAAGCTGATGAATACATGATTAAATTCGTGGAAGCAATTAATCAATGTGCGATTGAGATTGCAAACTCTGTTGAACTACTTTCTAAAAAGAAGTTAGTCGACATTCGTACGAACGCGATTAAGATTAAGGATTACGAATCACAATGCGATGATATTCGTCGTCATGCGATTAAGCACTTATTCTCTCGTGAAAAAGATCCGATTAAGATTATTCAATTTAAAGAGATTTACGAAGAGCTTGAAGAAGTAGCTGATAGCTGTCAAAGCGTTGCAAACGTATTAGAAACAATTATTATGAAGAACGCGTAAGGAGTTTGATCATGGATACACTCTTGATACTGACCGTTTTAGTAGTCATTTGCGCTTTAGCTTTTGACTTTATCAATGGATTTCACGATACAGCAAACGCTATTGCAACGGCTGTTTCAACGAAAGCTCTAAAGCCTAGACATGCAATTATTATGGCAGCTATTATGAACTTTTTAGGTGCAATGACATTTACAGGTGTAGCAAAAACGATTACAAAAGATATCGTTGACCCATTTGCTTTACAAAATGGTTCTCTTGTAATTTTAGCTGCTTTGCTTGCGGCGATAGCATGGAACTTAATTACTTGGTACTACGGTATCCCAAGTAGTTCTTCGCATGCAATTATTGGCTCCATCGCAGGTGCAGCCATTGCTGCTGCTGGTATTAGCTCATTAAACCTTAAAGGATTCATTAAAATTCTTGAAGCTTTAATCATTTCACCAATTATCGCTTTCGTTATTGGTTATATCGTTTACAGTATTTTTAAAGTGGTCTTTAAAAACTTTAACTTAACGAAAACGAATAAAAACTTCCGTATATTCCAGATTTTCACTGCAGCATTACAAGCCTATACACACGGTACGAATGATGCACAAAAAGCAATGGGAATCATTACGATGGCTCTTATGGCTAATAACTATCATACTTCTAGCGATATCCCGTTCTGGGTACAATTATCTTGTGCTATCGCAATGGGACTTGGTACTTCTGTCGGTGGATGGAAAATTATTAAAACTGTCGGTGGACAAATTATGAAAATTCGTCCTGTAAATGGTGTAGCTGCCGATTTATCATCATCACTTGTTATTTTCGGTGCAACATTCATTCACTTACCGGTTAGTACGACGCACGTTATCTCTTCTTCTATTTTAGGGGTTGGTGCTTCTCACCGTGTGAAGGGGGTAAAATGGGGAACTGCAAAACGTATGTTAATTACATGGGTTATTACACTTCCTATTTCAGCTTCTTTAGCTGCTCTGTTTTACTACCTATTACATTTTGTTTTCTAATCAAAAGTCGTCTTCCTTATTTTTCTAGGAAGACGACTTTTTTGTGAACAAGCCTATTTCTCATTAAAAAGCGTGTATAATAATTGGTGGATAAGTTATTTAGAGGAGTTGGCAATTTTGGAATACATCATGTTACTTTTCATCGGACTAATCGCCGGGACAGTCGGCAGCCTAGTTGGGCTTGGAGGCGGAATTATTATTGTTCCGTTATTAATTGGATTACACAGTTTATCACCACAACTTGCAGTAGGGACTTCTATGGTAACAGTCGTTTTCACAGGACTATCTTCTACCCTTACTTACATGAAGCATAAGCGAGTGGATTATAAAAGTGGACTTATTTTATTTATCGGAAGCGGTCCTGGTGGTATTATCGGATCATGGGCAAATAAATTTTTAAACCAAGACACATTTTCTTTATACTTTGGGATTTTCCTTATATTCGTCTCAATTCTACTTATGCTTCGAGACAAATTAAAACCTCTTTCCCTCTCAAATACGTCTGTAATTAAGCGTTCTTTTACAGATAATGATGGAAATGCTGTACACTACCAATTCCCACCGTTTCTTGCTATCTTTATCGCCTTTATAGTTGGGTTTATATCTGGGTTATTTGGAATTGGTGGCGGTGCCTTACTTGTTCCAGCAATGATGCTTCTTTTTGCATTCCCAGCACATATTGCAGTAGCAACTTCAATGTTCATCGTATTTCTATCAGCAATTGTAAGTTCTGCAACTCACATCTCACTTGGAAATGTCAGCTGGATTTATGCATTAATCCTTATTCCTGGTGCATGGATCGGCGGAAAAATCGGGGCTTACATTAATACAAAACTGAGTGGTAACGCCGTAATTAATTTATTACGTATTACGTTAATTATTCTTGGAACTAGATTAATCATTATTTCCCTTTTATAACGTATTCTTTTTAGAATGCGTTTTTCTTATACACATGAATATAAAAATCCTCCGAGGAGAACAAATAAAATTAAACAAGCACTTAATAACATATAATTTGAAATATGTACTTTCTTCAAGTTGACCACTCCTATAACTGCGACTGTTATCTTTATGATAGCGAAAAAATAGTTCACTTGCAGTTACAGAGTGCTAACAATGCAAAATCAATTATTACAAATTTTATCCTTATATTTCATTTCTTTGTATATTCTATCGATTTAATAAAAAAAGATGTCATATTGACATCTTTTTTAGTGAAGAAGTGACCATCCCATAAAGTCTTCATGTACTTGGCACGCCCTCTTATCGTTTCGATCATATAATTCAGCATAACTATCTGTTTCTTCATCATAAGCCATCGTATAAATAATTTGGCCGTCTACTTCAACGGATAAAACGACTCCACCTTTCATCTCTTCTACATGAATGATAGCATTCGCCGGAATTCTCATATCCGTCATTCTTATCGCATCTAACAATATACTAAACCCCCTACAGCGTATTCATTGCTAGTACTATTACACACTAAATAGTATACTACTGTAATAGCATACATTTCGTCAATGAAATTGCTGTTGAAATAGCATATTGTCTATATACATATACGCTAAAATAGAAGAAATAGAAACATATTAATGGGGGGCTAACATTGATTCTACACAAAGGAGATGTACTATTCCGTCAAGGCGAGGACGGTCCTTTATACTTTATAAAAACAGGCTTATTAAAAGTAGTTCGGCTAGAAGAAGACGGAACACCATTTTTATTCAACATTATCGTTCCAGGTGAAACGATACCTCATCATTCTTTAATTTCACCGAAAGAATATCACGGTACAGCTATCGCTTTAATAAAGACAGAAGTGGAACCGATCACTAGTAGTGAATGGTACGAGAGACTTCAAGCAAATCCCGAATCATATGCCAACATCGCTATGCAATTGCAATCTAAATTAAGAATGATGCAACAACGAATTGATCAATTGACAACTGTCTCTCCGAAAGAACGTCTTCATCGTTTACAAGAATGGTTCACATTATATTTAGGTGACATTCCTATATATGAAATATTAACACAAACTGAAATTGGTCAACTGATAGGCATACGCCGTGAAACAGTTAACCGTTTATTACGAGAACAAATAAAAAACGAGGTAAAATAAATACCTCGTTTTTTTGTTTATTCTCATCTGTCTTATTGTAAGCTTGTTGCTGGGCCGAAAAATTCATAATGAATATGCTCTTGTTTCACACCTAAATCAGTTAGTGCAGCATTTATATGCTTCATAAATGCTACTGGACCACAGAAATAAAATTCTGCTTCAGTTGTCTGAATAATAGTTTTTAACCATTCGCTTTCAACGAAACCTTCTTTATCAAAGTTCTTCATTTCTAAATCTTTTTCAGTCGGTGCAGAATAACAAGTATATGCTTTAACTTGTTCATATTCATTTTCTACTGCCTTAACGTGTTCTTTCATTGCATGTGTATTACTATTTATTGCTGCATGAATAAAATATACATTACGTTTTGAATCTTGTTCAATTAACGTATTTAACATACTCATCATCGGTGTAATCCCTACTCCACCACTAATTAGTACAACTGGTAATGTTGAATCCATATTTAACACGAAATCTCCCGCTGGTGCACTTACTGGTAAAACATCTCCTTCTTTTACATGTTCATGTAAGTAATTAGACACTTTACCGTCTGGTGTATCTACACCTTTTTCTTTCTTTACACTAATACGATAATATTCTTTCCCAGGTGCATCGGATAAACTGTATTGACGATTATGTGTATATGTCTCACCTTCAATATTGATTTGAACCGTTACATATTGACCTGGGATGAATGAAGAAACTTTCCCTCCATCTTCAGGTTTCAAATAAAATGACGTAATAACATCGCTTTCCTTCACTTTTTTAACAATCACAAAGTTACGGAAGTCTTTCCATCCACCTTCTTTATGTGCAGCTTCTTCATACATCTCTGCTTCAATGCTAATAAATGCATCAGCAATGACACCATATGCTTCTCCCCATGCATTTAAAACTTCATCAGGTGCACCTGCGACCTCTTTAATGGCACGTAGTAAACATGTACCTACAATCGGATAATGCTCAGCTTTAATACCTAAACTTCTATGCTTATGACCAATTTGTTTTACAACTGGAATAATTGCTTCTAAATTATCAATGTACGTTGCAGCTGCATAAACAGCATTCGCTAACGCTTGTTGTTGTCTTCCCTTTTTCTGATTCGTATGGTTGAAAATATTCAATAACTCCGGATGTTCTGAAAATAAAATTTCATAAAATCTCGTTGTAATTTCAACGCCTTTTTCTTGTAATAATGGTACTGTTGACTTTACGATTTCAATTGTTTTTGCACTTAACATTGTATCCCACTCCTCTATTTCCTTAACTGTTTTTAGTTTAACTGAATCTTATAATGCAGATTGTGATTTTAATCACTATTAACACGTTGTTTTTGTGAATAATATATGAACATTGTACTTACAAAAGAAAATAAGCTAACTAGAATTCTAGCTAGCTTATTATTTTGTTTGTATAGCTTGTTCAATTACTTTTATATCTTTCCCCTCGCCAAACTCTGTATACCCCCAGATATTCGTTTCCCCCCTATATTTATTTACGATAATATCCAAGTCATGATATACACGGTGGGCATACACTACATACTCAATATTTTGAAGTTCCACACCCTTTTTTACAATTTCATAGCTTCTATTTACATCGCGTTTTATTTTTTCATTCTTTATTTCCGTATGTATATTTTTTAAAGATGGTTCTTGTTGTTGAAACCATTGCTTAAATTGATTCCAATCCCCGTCTGTATAATTCTCTGCTTTACCGTAATTTAAGAAATTATTATAGCTTTCATGTGTCATTCGAATAAAATCTAGCACTTTTGTCTCTTCTTGCACATCTTCTACTTGAGCTATTGTATTTACCTCAGCAGGCTTATTCGCATAATGTAACAGCACTTTCATAAGACTATAACTCGCGATGATCATTACGATAATAATCCCGAATACACGTAACAATTTCTTCATATACAGAACTCCTTCTCTACTAAAGATATTATAATGTATGGCTATACTTGTAACATTCTCTCGTAGAAATATACTTCCTGTATAAATTCTTCCTATCATTTCGACAATATTTTTCTATACGTTTCTCGTTGGCAAATGTTCTTGTAAAACAATATATCCTTCATAAGCTGTGTAACCGAGTATAGCCATTAATCCGATATAACAAGCAAATACTGTCCATTTCGTTTTCGCATCCACTTTATAATAGTTTTCCTGTTGTCTCTTGTCTGCATCCCATTCCTGTAATTTTCTTTCTGACATTTCAAATGCTTCTCTTATATGAATTGTATATGTTTCTTTTTCATCTTCATATGGGACGTAATCAAGTGGCTCAAACTTTGGTAAAAGATACTCTAACACTTCAAGCTTTTGAAGTTCTCCTGTTTTTAATTCTTTCTCTCGTTCTTTTTGCCTTAATACATTTATTTCATGTTGCATCATATATATATTTCGATGTACTGCACCAGTTTCTTTTAACTCCTCTTCAAGCCTTGCAACATATTCTTTCATTCCATCAATTCTATATCCTAATTCCTTAATCGGCTCATCTCTCTTTATCACTCTATATAATTCCATACAACCGATAATAACAATAAATCCTCCCAAAATACTTTTAAAGTAAATTGAATAGCCAAGTAATAAAATAAGGCCTGCTCCCCAAATTTTAGTGCTGACAACTGAAATAATTCGCCCACCATCTAGCGGCGAAACGGGAATTAAATTAAAGAAATTAATCATACTTCCAAGCAAAATAACAAGCGCCCAAAATGGTTCTTTCGTCATTATGTAAAGCGGTATCGCGGGTAAATATGACAGAAGCCCGAAAAGCGGACCCATATAGGCAATGTAAGCTTCATCTTTTGCATTTTTCGGCATCTCTTTCATTCCAATAAGAGCCCCCATAAATGGGATAAAGATTGCTGGCGATGTTGGAATCCCTTTTCTTTTCGCAGCCCATAAATGGCCCATTTCATGAACAAACAACAAATAAATGAGCGCCACCCCAAATTTCCAACCATATAGAACTGCGTATGCGCCAAGCGATAGAAACATACTAAATACCGTTGAAAACTTTGCTAATTTAAAAATTGCAAATACCCACTTTAACTTAGACAGTAAAAATAATCCTATGGCAACAATAATTCCCCATAATCCTTTTTTATTATTTTTCATCTCTCTCCTTTAACCCCCTGTAACGAGTCATACAAGCTCATCAAAAATTATTCTCCTCTTTATTATGACATATTTTTTTCTATTGTTAGAAATAATGTTTATTTAATCCATTTTTAGCCAAAAATATAAATAAAGGAGGTATATACGAATGAATTTACAATCTCTCATAATAAGTGTTTTATCATTTTTAGCTTCAACTCTTATTTTTTATACAGTGAGCTATGTATTATTATTAGATTGGTTGCCAAATCACTTACTTATCACTCTTATCATTCTTTCCGCTCTTATGATTTCATTTCTTATTACACGAAAATCAATGAATGAGCCATCTGCAAAAGCAAAATAATAGAGAGGGTGTTCTTCTCCCCTCTCTATTATCATTTCCTAGGAAAGGCTATATAGAATTTACAATTCAGTTACAGCCAATAAGGGCCTTACCCCAAAATTCAGTTGAAACAAAGAAGTTAAGTGAGAGTCAACGCCGAATTGGCAAAGACTATTAATCAATGAGAAATGAGCAGCCTCCGCCGATTAAATTCTCACTTTATCTTTGGAAATTCATTTTTTCACCATACTCTTTAACGATTTGAATTATATTTTGAAACACACCTATTTTTTCTTTTTCACTGTTTAATATTTTTAAATCATACTTTTCGTAATATGTTTCTAATGATTTTAATTGTGATTCTGAAGCGCCTTTTACCTGCACAGTAGCATGCAATTCATATTGCTTATACCCTTCCTTTACTTTTTCACCTAAAATCATTTCACTCTCTTTTGCTCCAATTAATTTTTGAACTTTTTCTGGGAAAGTGAGTTGCAAATAATATTCTTGTTCCTTCACTAACTTGTTGTATAGTGATTGTGAAATCGTATACCGTACCATATAATTCACGTTTTGATCGCCTGCTTTAATATGAAACGCGGTAATCTGCAAATCTTTTTTTGTTACCTCCGTTAAAGGACCTACCTGCATCTCTTCTTCTTTTTGTTCTGAAACATTTGGAAATATAGCCAAAAGCTTTTCCGTATCTTTTTCATTCAACATATACATAACTTTCTTATATTGCACCCATCCTCGTCTATCTTCTCCCCTTAACCATGCATAATAAGTTTCTTTTTTCCCCTCTCTACTAATTTGTATTTCATATTCAGGTTCACCGAAGCTTCCGGTTATTTCTTGTTTCTCAGCTTTATCCAAAATGTCTATTACTAACTTCGCTTCTGATTCCTGCAACTTTTTCTCTTTATGTTTTTTTTGTATAACGGTTACCCCTATTGTTTCTTTCACTTCATTCACCGTCTCTTCTACTTTTTTTGTTTCTTGTTTTTGCTCAGCTTGACCACAAGCTGCTAGTAACATAACAAATAACAACAATACATATTTCCCTTTCAAATTAATCCTCCTTTTACGATAAGAAATTCTTATAATCTTCATACATAAAACAAAAACGTGACATCCTATTAAATAAGTTATACTAATCATTGAAAGGAGGTCTTTATCATGTCCATTAATTTTCATGATGCAAATAATAAATACACATACGCAACAAGAAACGCTCATATTTCTTGGGCTGAAATGGTAAAAAACATTACAGACATACAAAACAAGCAAATAATTGATATTGGCTGCGGTGGCGGGATTTATACGAAAGAACTTGCTCTTATGGGAGCCAAAAATGTTGTGGGACTTGATTTTTCAAAAGAAATATTACAAGCTGCAAAAGAAAATTGCAACAATTTCCCAAATATTTCTTTCATCCACGGTGATGCACATAATATCCCATACCCTAACGAAACATTCGACATAGTTATTTCGCGCGCAGTTATTCATCATTTACAAGACATTCCTACATTTTTATGTGAAGCTTCTCGTATATTAAATAAAAACGGTGTACTTATTTTACAAGATCGAACGATTGAAGATTGTACAGTTCCAGGAAATCCCGAACACATTCGTGGATATTTTTTCTCTATATTTCCAAAACTCATTGAAATAGAGTCAAAAAGACGTCCAAAAACCAACACGATACAGAAAGAATTACAAAAACATTCTCTTCACGTGCTTCCCACACAAACACAATGGGAAGTACGAAAAATACATGATTCTGTAGAAGCATTGCTACAAGATTTATCTCCTCGAACAGGTCGATCCATTCTATATGAGTTAACAGATGATGAACTTTCTCAACTTCTACAACATATACAGACCACATTACAAAACGTCTCTCCTATTATTGAAAGAGATCGATGGACAATTTGGAGCGCCATGAAGTTGTAAGGAAGGAAGCCTCACAAAATAATGTGAGGCTTCCTTTCTTTCATAATCTAATTTTGCAACACTCTTGATATCCTCCACTTCTGGCCTGTGCACTTCCACACTTCGGACATACTAAATATCTAGACTGATTTGTCAACAAACTACCTTTTTGAAAGAGTAAAACTTCTGCTTGTTTAAACGAACGCGAATAATATAACCACATAAAACCAATTATAGCAATAATGCCAAATAATACTCCCATCGCAAGCATTTCAGTCACCTCTTTTGGTTTGTTCTTTCCAGCAAGTGGATTGTTGTAATATTCTCTGTAAATTCAAATAATCCCTTCTTTACTCCTATAAATATCAACTTTCTCTATAAATTTTACAATTCTCCACAAATTTTTACTCCCATTTTACAATTCATTATTCCTTTTGCAACAACGAATATTACTTTCGATATTTCCGTATATAAATATATCTTTCAAAAAACATATTGACTTTCTAAAAAAAACATGCAACAATACTGTCAGAATACTTGAATAAAAATTCATTGACGAGAACGAGTACGTTATAGAACTGTTCCCCAGAGAGTTGGCGATTTGCTGAAAGCCAACGTTCAGTGCGTAACCGAAAATCATCTCCGAGAAGTAGAACCGAATGTTACAGTAAGTTCTTACCGGCCGTCCCCCGTTACAAGGAACACGTATCATGTTGTACGTTGCAAAGCCGTATACATATAGATTTATTTCTACATGTGTAAATTAGGGTGGTATCGCGGGTAAATATAACTCGTCCCTTTCTTTAGGGACGAGTTTTTTGTGTTCTTACAAATGAATTTAAAAAAGGAGGAAAAACAATGAACACTGTATCAAAAAAACATATTTTTTTCACGGGTCTTATGCTATTTTCTTTATTTTTTGGGGCAGGTAATTTAATTTTCCCTCCCATGCTTGGCCAAAACGCAGGTGAAAACTTTTGGCCCGCAATGATTGGATTTTTACTAACAGGAGTTGGCTTACCACTACTTACTGTTATCGCAATTTCTCTATCAGGAAATGGAATGCAGCAACTTGCAAGTCATGTTCATCCATTATTCGGAATTTTCTTTACGGTAGTTGTATACATTGCCATCGGTCCATCCATGGGCATCCCACGTGTTGCAAATGTTGCTTATGAAATGGGTGTTAGTTCTTTCTTACCAGAAACAATCCGCTCTAGCAGCCTAGTGCTATTTGTATATACAATCATATTCTTTACTATCGTATTTTGGCTGAGTTTAAATCCATCTAAACTTGTCGATCGTATTGGAAATATATTAACACCTATTTTATTACTCTCAATTTTCTTATTGTTTGTTAAAAGTGTCTTTACACCACTTGGACAATCAGGACCAGCTATGCAAGAGTATCAAACTTCTCCAATCTTCAAAGGCTTTATGGAAGGGTACTTAACAATGGACACCATTTCAGCACTTGCATTTGGAATTATCGTTGTAAATGCAATTCGCTCTAAAGGTGTGAATGATCGTAAGTCCATTGCCATCGCCACAGCAAAAGCAGGACTTATTGCCGCTACAGGACTCGTACTTGTATATGGTGCACTCGGCTGGCTTGGGACAACTAGTGTCTCTCTCGGATATGCAAAAAATGGTGGACAGCTACTTACTGTTATCGTACAACAATTATTCGGCCCATACGGTTTGCTCCTATTATCTCTTATCGTTACACTCGCTTGTTTAACGACATGCGTTGGACTCGTATCTGCGTGCAGCCAATATTTTTCAATATTATTGACTACATTTTCATACAAAACGTTCGCGAGTATCATTTGCGCATTAGGATTATTAGTTGCCAACTTAGGTTTAACAAAAATTATCGCAATCTCTGTTCCAATTCTACTTGTTGTATATCCAATTGCGATTGTACTCGTACTACTATCGTTACTTCATAAATACTTCGGTGGATATCGCTCTGTTTATGTAGGTGCTTTAATCGGAGCAGCAGTTGTGAGCGTATTTGATGGATTAAAACAAGGCGGTATTCCAGTCTCGTTTATCACGTCCAACTTTGAATTTATTCCTTTATATAATGAAGGAATAGGCTGGCTATTACCAGCATTAGCCGGAGCACTTATCGGATTTACTATCGCTAAACTAAGCGGTGCTAAAAAAGTTCCCTTAATAACCGACGCAAAAGCATCTTAAAAAAACTCCCGAAAGGGAGTTTTTTTACATTTGATAAGCAGTATGATTAAAACTACTTATTTTATACGCTTTCGTATAATATTCAATATTCGTATCAACTGTTTCTACCTTAACAACATCATAGCAGTCTTCTTGCTTTACTAAAAATAAATAGTATTCCTCTGTTGCCTCAATAATCGCAATTTTATCTGTTTCAACATTATATTGTTCACAAAGCGCTTGTAATGCGTTCACATAATCCCCTAATTTTTTAGACTTATCCATTCCGAATATAGTTTGAACTAACATATACATTCTCCCCTTTGTATGTACTGTTAACAACTTAATGATAACGCTTACATTTATTAGCGTCAATAAAAAGATTTGATGCAAACTAATAATCAATGGGGATAGTCCCCCACTGATTAAAGTTGCACTTTATCATTTCGTTAATTGATGTCTAAATGCATAAATAACCGCCTGTGTCCGGTCACTTACATTTAGTTTATTTAATATATTACTCACATGTGTCTTTACTGTTTTGAGGGCAATAAACAATTCATCTGCAATCTCTTGATTACTTTTCCCCTCTGCAATTAATAACAAAATTTCAGACTCTCTTTCTGTTAACTCCTCATGCAAAGGTTGCTCTTTCTTTTGACGCATACGGGACATCATTTTCCCGGTAACTTTCGGCTCTAATACCGTTTCTCCATCATAAGTAGCTCGTACAGCGTCCGCTATATCACTTGCTCTTGATGTTTTTAATAAATAACTAGTCGCCCCAGCCTCAATAACAGGATACAATTTTTCGTCATCTAAAAAGCTTGTTACAACTACAATTTTTGCTTCTGGCCATTCTTGAATAATAGCACGTGTTGCTTCGACACCATCCATCTCATCCATAACAAGGTCCATTAAAATAATATCCGGTCTTAATTGCAGTGCTAATTCTGATCCTTTTTTTCCATTTTCAGCTTCCCCGACCACTTCAATATCTGGTTGTGTAGATAAATATGCCGATACACCCATACGAACCATTTCATGATCATCGACAAGCAATACTTTTATCATACTTCTCCCCCTCTCTCAAGCATAATCGGTACTTTCACTTCTATTTGTGTACCTTTGGCCGGAAAACTCAGTACCTTGAGTGTCCCACCAATTTCATGAACACGCTCTTGCATCGATCTTAAGCCATAGGAACCGGCTTTATTAACGCCTACTTCAAACCCAACACCGTCATCAATGATTTTTAAAATCGCATATTGATCAATTTTTCGAAGGCGCACTTCTGTTTTCTTTGCCTTCGCGTGTCGCAACGTATTTGATAGCGCTTCTTGCACAATACGGAATAAATGATCTTCTACACCTTTTTTTAATTCTATTGGCTCAATAAGCCATTCAATTTTCATATGTTGTTTTCGCGATAATTCCGTTAATAATTCCTCTATACCTTCTGTCAGTTTCTTACCTTCCAATTGTACAGGACGTAAATGAAGGAGCAATGCTCTCATTTCTGATTGAGCATTTACAACCATATTTTCAACAAGTTGTAATTGTTTTTTTGTCACATCTGGAAATTCAGTTATTTGTTCATTAATCGCTGACATCATCATCGACATTGCGAAAAGCTGCTGACTTACTGAATCATGCAACTCCCTTGCTAAGCGATGCCTTTCTTGAGAAATCGCTTCTTGTCTCATCTCTTCATTCCAATGAGCTCGTTCATTCGTTACTTTTTGAAAGAGTCCAGCTTGCTCCTCTAATCGACGAGCCAGAACGATTACTTTTCGTTCCACTTCATGAAATTCATCATCCGCAGTAAACGAAACATCACTCGGAAAATTCCCTCGCTCTACTTCAAATAGAAAAGTATTTAATCCTTGTATACGCTGCTCTATATAGTAACCGATTGCATATCCTACAATTCCCCCGATAAGTAAACTTGTAGTCATAATAAACAAGCCAATTGGAACAGAAGCGATGGATTCCTTCCATAATAAATCATACACTTGTTGCTCGCTTTTCCATACATATACAATTGTACAAATGAGTGCGATACTAACAGAGGACAACATAGAATAACGAATATACATCCACGAAATATTTTTTTGTTTCTTCATTATACTTTCCTCACTTCCGTGTCGCCTACGACAAGCGAAGAAATAATTTTAATACGACGAGGAGCCTCTTTATACTGCTCTGTTCTAAATGTAACATTGCGGTTAAACCCTGTCTCTTCATGACCTGGCAAGAGCACACGGCCGACAATAACAGAGTGATTTAAAGAAAGTTCAATATCATATGGCACATATAAACGAATATTACCAACAACACCTCGAATAACAATTACTGTTTCTCCTTCTGGAATCATAGCAGTTGTTAAATCTATTTCCACATCACAAGCACCATATTGAACATTAATATCCTCAAGTTCATAAATATGATCCATCATTCGTACATTGCCTACAAACATATTTTTCAAATATGGTTCTGTACGATATATTTGCTTCTCTTCGTCTATAATCCCTTTTTCTTTAATTTCAACCTTCATTGCTTTTTGCTGATGTCCTTGTTGAATCAATTGATAACCAATTAAAGCTAAACAAGCAAATACGACAAGAACAAATGCCGCTGATGAAAATAAGAAAAATAAAAATACGATACCACCAACAAATAAAAATACATTCCCCCGTACATAACGATTCTTTTTACGATAATGCCTTCCAAACATAAGCATAATAAATGCAAAAATGAGACCACCTGGTTCAAAATGTCCAAGTATCATATCAAGAAAAAGACCGAACCCAAATATGATGAGGAGCATCCCCATTAATTGTGTCTTTGAAAAATGTTTCTTCACTTCAGCTCCCCCCCTTCTTGTCACATATACATAGAAGAAAAGGCATTGCTTTCCAACACCTTTTCTCCTATCACTATATCATAAGCCTGTTTTATAATATACTACTATTATTTTGTTAACTCTTTCGTTAACGATACATCATTCTTTTCTTTCATTTCACGCTCAAGTTTTGCAATTTTCATATCAAATGTGTCACGCTCATACCCTTCATTCATACGAGTTTCTAAGTCACGAATGTGATCTTCAATTTCTTCAAATCGTAAGAATGGATTATTTTCATCCATTTTATGCATCGCAGTATTCATCCGACGATTTGCATGTGCCATATTTTCACGTGCCATTAGTTCCATACGCTTTGCGTGCATTTCTTTTAATTTATTTTTCATTTCAGAAAGACGACGCTCTAACTCATCAATTTGCTCTACAACACCTGCATACATTTCTTCTAATCGAGTTACTTGCCCTTCATAATAAGCTACCTCTTCTAACGCACGTTCGTGCAATTGTAATTCGCCTGCTTCTTGAGCAATGATAGCTTGCTTTGATCTTTTATTAACGAAATAACGTGCTTGCTCAAGCTCACGAGCGAAGTTAGATTTTAATGTTTTATGACGCTCAATTAACTTCTCAATTTTTGTTATTTCACGCTCACTATCACGTAAATATTGGTTTAACATCGCAATTGGATTTTTTCTTTCCTTCTCATCTAACACGTTATGAAAATCAGCTAAAATTGCATCGCGTACACGTCCGAATAAAGATTGTTTCATTATAAATCTTCCTCTCTTCTACTTTAATTATAATTTGATTTATTGTTTTAGTTTTTCATTAATTTGTTCCACTCATCTTCAAAGTTGCTATATGGTTTAGAACTTTCTGGAGCAGATTCAACAACTACATCTTTTTCTTTTTTCCACTCACGGTATCCGTAGTATAAAACCACTAAAGCAGCGATACCGATTAATGCTGGTGAATGAGAAAGTGCAATGGATAAACCGATTAAACCAACAATACCCCAAGCTAACTTTCCAAAAAATGATTTAGCTCGCACAAATGATTTATAGCTCCAATATACAACTCCTGCTCCGATTGCGAATCCTACAATACCAGCAAGACTACCAAGAGCAATTAAAGCCAAAATACCGGCTGCGATAAACGCTAGAAATTGTTTCATCTTGTGCTTGCCTCCCTTCGATTTGATACTCTTATCTTAACTATTTTTTCATCTTTCCATAACGAGCTTAAGAACCGTTTTTAACTCAGACTTAAGACCGAGTCATATTCAGCCCTTTACGCAAAAAAACGTGCAGAGTCTATTCTCTGCACGTTTTTTAATTACTAACGTTCATATTAGATTAAGCTGTTTTATGATACTTTTTTTTCTCAGCTACTTTCGAAAACCTTGGAAACCCAATTAAAATAGAAACAATCCCACATACTCCAACTAAAATTGGATAAAATGCATATGGTAACAATTCAACCGGAGATAACGCTGCAAATCCTGCTGCCGTTAACATTTGGGCACCGTACGGGATCAACCCTTGCACACAACATGAGAAAAGATCTAATACACTCGCTGATTTACGAGGATCTATTTCATATTGATCCGCAATATTTTTTGCAAGCGGGCCTGTAAAAATAATCGAAATCGTATTATTTGCTGTACACATATTCGTCATACTCACTAAACCAGCAATACCAAATTCCGCTCCTTTTTTCGAACGAATATTACGTGTTAATACATTCATTAAATATTGAATACCACCATTATATTGGATTAATTCAACCATACCGCCAATTAATATAGCAAGTAATACTAACTCCATCATACCGCCCATTCCAGTCGTTACACTTTTAAAGAAACTTTCTAACGTGTAACTTCCATCTATAAGACCGATAACACCAGATAGTACAGTTCCACCAGTTAATACGATAAGTACATTCCAGCCAAGTAGAGCTGTAATAAGTACTCCTGCGTACGGTAAAATCTTTATCCAATCAAAGCTATGCGCTTTAACCTGCGTATCACTTCCTGAAGTAACTATTACTAATAGTACAATTGTAATAATAGCCGCTGGTAATACAATTAAAAAGTTCGTTTTAAACTTATCTTTCATTTCTGTTCCTTGTGAACGAACAGCTGCGATTGTTGTATCTGAAATAAATGATAAATTATCACCAAACATCGCTCCGCCAACAACAGTAGCCATCGTAAGCGCAATTGAGATATCAGTTTGACCACTAATACCTACAGCAATTGGTGCTAACGCTGCAATTGTTCCCATTGAAGTCCCCATAGCTAATGAAATAAATGCACCAATAACAAAGATTCCAGCTACGATAAATCCTGGCGGTAAAATAGTTAACGCTAAATTAACAGTTGAGTCTACCCCGCCCATTCCTTTAGCAGTCTCAGAAAATGCACCAGCAAGCACAAAAATTAATACCATAATCATAATATCTGGATTTCCTGCACCTTTAGCGAACCGCTCTACTTTCACATTAAAACTTTCTTTACGATTCATCACTAAAGCAACTCCTACAGCAATTGAAATCGCTACAAGTATCGGCAATTTATAGAAATCACCTGTAATAATTCCAGAACCAATAAATAGCGCCAAAAATATCCCAAGTGGTAATAAAGCTAAACCATTTCCTCTCGTTTCTTTCAAAGTACCATCTCTCCCTAGTTTCAACCTTTTTCTAATGAATAACAAAAGACCTCTTCCGATGAGAAGAGGTCTTATACATCTATAAGAAACACTCTTCTCATCTTTCAAGCACACGCTTGCTGGATTTGGCACAGCACTCTGAAATCGAGTCCGCTGCCGAGGCATCGTAGGGCCAGTCCCTCCGCCTCTCTTTATAAGAAGGTTTCATATTTATTTTTTAATAATAATTTCTTCCCTAACTTTACTCGCTTACAAAACAAAAGTCAATTATTTTTTGTATAGATTTTTTTGGTAATTATACAAAAATTTGAATACAACAATCATTTTAACTTTTCTATTTCTTCTTCCAATATTGAAATCCAATAAAATTCACTATTTTTTATTGCTGCTAATATCCATTTCGTAGTGTACCAAGCTAACTCATACTCTTCCTTCGTGACATCGCCACTTTTATAAGCATCCTCTAGCTCTTCTTCATCTAATATATACACCTTACCGCTGGGTAATAATACTACATCTAAATATAAATCATCAAAATACGGTAAACCACGATCGTCTATTTCATATTCTTTCGTCACATCAATATAATATTGCACTAAATTGTGCCTATCATCTAACATAGCTGTAATCGCAAAGTTCTTTCCATTAATGAAATATTGAACCCACGTATACCCATCACTTGCAATACAAATTTCTTTACCATCATATTCTTTACAACTAGGCTCTCTCACTTTTTTTATATCCAGTATTCCGAGCATTCCCTCTTCCACTTGCTTAACCGTATAACTCTTTTCTATTAGTCTCTTCCACGAAGCACCGTCACCATATTTACGTTTCATTATGTCTGCTCCTCTTCTATATACAGAAAAGCTCCCACATATTATGTGAGAGCTTGTTCATATTATAATTAAGCAGCTTGACCCTTTTCAGAAATCTCTTTTAAATAAGCTTGTCCTTTTTCAGCGTCATATTGACCTTCCCACTTAGACATAACTACAGCTGCTAAAGAGTTTCCTACAACGTTAACTGCTGTACGAGCCATATCTAAAATACGGTCAATACCAGCAATGAACGCTAAACCTTCAGGTGGAATACCTACTGTACCAAGTGTCGCTAATAATACAACGAATGATACGCCCGGTACACCTGCGATACCTTTTGATGTAACCATTAATACAAGTAATAATGTAATTTGTTGTGTAATAGATAAATCAATACCGTACATTTGCGCCAAGAAAATCGCCGCAATTGCTTGATATAAAGTTGATCCATCTAAGTTAAATGAATAACCTGTCGGAATAACGAAAGATGTAATTGCTTTCGGACAACCGAATTTCTCCATCTTCTCCATGATTTTCGGTAAAACTGTTTCTGAGCTTGCTGTAGAATACGCTAAGATCAGCTCGTCTTTTAAAATCTTAAAGAATTGGAAAATGTTAATTCCAAATATTTTCGCTGTAAGTCCTAAGACAACTACGACGAAGAAGATCATTGCTCCATATACGACAATTAGTAATTTCCCTAATGGAATTAATGAAGCAAGACCAAATGTAGAAACTGTAACACCAATTAGTGCAAACACACCAAATGGTGCAAATTTCATAACTTGGTTTGTTACATAAAACATTGCGTCAGCTACACCTTGGAAAAATTGAAGAACTGGTCTTCCTCTTTCACCAATTGCTGCTACACCTAAACCAAATAGTACAGAGAAGAAGATAATAGCAAGCATATCTCCGTCAGCTAATGACTTCATAATGTTCGTTGGAACAATATTTACAAATGTATCTGCAAATGAATGACTTTGTACTTGCTCTGTTGTATGTGTATATTTTGAAATATCTGTCTTTGTTAACTGCTCCATATTCACGCCTTTTCCTGGTTGGAAAATATTCGCTATTAATAGACCAACAATAATTGCAATTGTTGTAATAATTTCAAAGTAAATAATTGTTTTTCCGCCTAGTCGACCTAGTTTTTTAACATCGCCAACACCAGCAACCCCAACAACAATACTTGCTACAACAATCGGTACAACGATCATTTTAATTAATCGGATGAAAATATCACCAATTGGTTGTAAATAACTCACTACAGCCGGATTGCCAAAGAAAATCGCCCCAACTGCAATACCAAGTGCAAGTCCTATTAATATTTGCCATGCAAGTCCTATTCTTTTCATATTTGTTGTAACCCCCTCTTCGATGTGTCACTCTATCTCTCATTCTATCTCTATAAAACTAAGAAATTAAGAGTATTACATATTATTCGACAATTCACTACATTTTGTCCCTGTTAAAAATCATAAATCAAAATTTAAAATCTGACAACAAAATAACTTTGCTCGAACACAAATAATTTTCTTGACAAAAAATAAACTCATGTCAGAAAACCTCACATGAGAACGATTCCTTACTAGTATTTCATTGGCTTTCTAAGTAATATTTCACCCCATAAAAACTCTTACTTCCCTCCTGCATTTTACAAATAAATCAAAAATTTACCTTTGTTACACATATAAATAAAATGTAAGTACTATGACAATTAAAGTTGAAAAATGATAAATTCCGACAAAACTTAGCAATTTTATAAAGTTTTCTTTACATTATGATTACAACGATAGACACCCTTCTTCTTATGATATATAACATTCATAGGGAAAGGAGTCAGACAACAATGAAAAAGAAATTTGCAGCGTTTAGTGTTTTAGCAGCAGGAACGATTTTTGCTTCCCCGTTACTTTCACCCGTATACGCTGAAACGAATCAAGATAAATTAACTAACATTCAATCTGAATTAGAAGGCAAACAAAGTGACTTACAAAATAAATCAGTCGAGAAAGAACAAATAGAAAAAGAAATTCAAGAATTACAGAAGAAAATCGATGAATTAACTACTTCTATTAATAAAAACGAGGCTGAATTAAACGATACAAAAAAAGAAATTAGCAAAACACAACAAGTAATTACTGACAAAAAGAAACATATAGAACAATTACAAACAAACATAGATACACGTCAGGAAGTTATTAAACAACGATTACAATCTATGCAAGAAAAACCGCGTACAAATATCATTACAGAAGTATTAACAAACTCTACAAACATTGCTGATCTTGTTGATAATATGTACTCCGTAAGTTTAATATTAAACAACGATACAGATATTGTAAAAAAACAAACATCTGATCAAAATGCTGTAACTACAGAAAAAGAAGCTGTTGAGAAAAAAGAACAACAACTGAAAGAATCTGAGCAAAAACTAGAACAAAAACAGCAAGAATTACAAAATAACCAACAACAGCAACAAACTCTTATTAACGATCTACATACGAAAGTAGCAAAAGTAGATTCAGAGATTGAAGGATTAGAAGAATCCAAAGGTATTTTAGAAAATCAACGTCAAGCTGTTCAAAAAGCAATTGAAGAAGAAAAACGTGCCGAAGAAGCTCGTAAAGCGGAAGAAGCTCGCCAGGCAGAAGAGGCTCGCAAACAACAAGCTACTAAATCTGCTCAAGCAACTCAAGCAGCTCCAACACCACATGATACAAATATCGGTGGCTTTATCAAACCAGCAGCTGGATCAAAAACATCCGGATTCGGTGTACGTTCTTTAGATAACCATAAAGGAATTGACATCGCTGCTTCGGGAACGGTTCCAATTATCGCTGCTGCAGATGGCGTTGTTATTCGCTCAGAATTATCATCTAGTTACGGAAACGTAGTGTACTTATCTCACCGTATAAACGGAAAAACATATACGACAGTATATGCTCATATGAATAGCCGTTCCGTATCGAATGGACAAACTGTAAAACAAGGCGATCAGCTTGGATTTATGGGGAATACGGGCCAATCATACGGACAACATTTACACTTCGAACTTCATCTTGGAGAATGGAATGTCGGCAAGACAAACGCAGTTGACCCATCTCCTTATATCGGATTATAAAAAACCTCGGTGCCTACCGAGGTTTTTTATTTACACTTCACACAATATAGGCATTCTACATAAACTATAACTAAATGCCTATAGTTTACGAGGTGATCCATATGAATACGCAATTACAACAAAAAATAGAAGAAGCTAGAACGACATATATCGGCCGGATATTTACATTTGGCGGCTCAGTTTTATTTTTAATCGGTTCATTCCTCGCAGTCACCACAGCCTATAAAGCGTATAATCGGCTATTACATTCATCAACATAAAAAAGACGGTAGATCCCCGTCTTTTTTATGCAAACATTTTAAATATACCTATCGCATTTAAAAATACAATTATTACAGTTACCGGAATGACATAACGAAGTAAGAAGAACCAAATGTTAAATAACGTTTTCCCTTTCGTTTCCGTCACTTCTAATTCTTTCATCAACAATTCTTTACTCATTTTATTTGGTACAAATAATGAAATAGCTAGTACTCCTAACGGCAGCAATACGTTACTTACTGAAAAGTCGACTAAATCAAAAAATGTTTTCCCGAATATTTTCACGTCACTCATTATTCCAAATGATAACGCTGATGGAATACCGACTGCAAAAATAAGAATACCAATTAATAATGATGCTGACGGACGCTTCTTCTCATTACCTTTCGCAACAGATGCTACTACAATTTCAAGCATTGAAATTGCTGATGTTAAAGTCGCAAAGAAGAATAAAATTAAAAACATAATAAAGAAAAATTGACCAAATGGTATTTTTGCAAATACTGCTGGAAGGACGATAAACAGTAATCCCGGTCCTTCAGTCGGTTTAACTCCTAATGCGAAAATCGCTGGGAAAATTGCTAATCCTGCAAGTACTGTAACAAAAACAGTTAAACTTACAATAGATGTTGCTGATTTCGCTAAATGTTCTTCTTTCTTTAAATACGAACTATACGTTACCATTACCGAGGCACCTACAGTTAGCGAGAAGAAAGATTGTCCCATCGCATATAAAATCGTATCTGCTGTAAGCTTTGAAAAATCTGGCTTTAAGAAGAACTCTACTCCAGCAAAAGCACCATCGAGTGTTAACGCACGAACAATAATCGCTATAAATAAAATAAATAATAGCGGCATCATGTACTTACTTGCCTTTTCTATACCTTTCTCTACACCTTTACTTACGACAAAAATTGTACAAAGCATAAAGATAAATTGTGCTCCAATCGCACTTAACGGATTTGAAATCGTTTCACCAAACAATTGTCCATAATCAGCTACTCCATTCCAGAAACTGCCTGTCACACTATAATATAAATAAAGTAAAATCCATCCACCTACAACACTATAAAAAGATAGTACACTAAAACAAGTAACAACTCCCATACGACCAATCCAAGGATATAATTTGCTATTTGGCACTAATACTTTATAAGCTGTAACCGCCTCTTTTTGCGTGCTACGTCCAATAACAAACTCCGCTATTAGAAGAGGCATACCTATAAATAAAGTTAATAGTAAAAATACAAGGAAGAATGCTCCTCCCCCGCCATTACCTGCAACATATGGAAATTTCCATATCGCACCAAGACCTACTGCGGCTCCGGCTGCTGCGAGTACAAAGCCTATTTTCGACGTCCATTGCTGTGTTTCTTTCATCATAAATTCTCCTTTTCTGAATATTTAAACTTTTGTTAATTATACACTTTCATTTCATACTCGCACACCTCCTTTAGAAAATAAAAAAGTCCCCTACACGCAAATATGCATGTAGAGGACGATATATGTAATGTAAATACCGTGGTACCACCTCAATTGGATTGATAAATCCCACTTGTTCAAGTACAGGAATAATTCCGATACTCTATCCTTTTAACGGCGGAACCCGGGTTGCCTACTACAATGTTCAACATACCTCTCGCAAGCCCATTCTGTATAATTTATCGTACCGGGCTCCCACCTAACCCCAGCTCTCTGAACGCATCAAATATACGTACTCTTCTTGCTCATCGATTTCATCTATTGAAGTTACTTGTGATTATAAATTATATTTTTATATTTGTAAAGCGCACTTTATCTTTTATTATTTTAAAACCTTTTCCTCTAATTCTCGCAAAAAACTTTCTCTTTTCCCCTCGTTTTGCATATATACTGATTTCAACACTTCCTGGAGCAATATATTTCGTTCCCTCTTTTCTAACTGTAAATCTTTTAACTTCACCCTTACTTCATATAAAAAATCTAAATACGATTCATATGTCTCATCATATTTATTTGCAATCTCATCTCGAATTTTTTTTGCGAGCTTCGGGCTCGCTCCCCCAGTAGAAACTGCTATATTAAGCAAACCACGATGAATCGCTGCCGGAAAATGAACATTACCACTTTCCGGATTTGTAATAACATTTACTAATTGATTCTCCGCGGCATCTTCAGCAACTTGTTCATTTAATATTGAATCACTACTCGCTGCAACAACTAAAAAAGCACTTTTAATATCACTTTTTTCATATTCTCTTTGATACCAACGAATTTTCTTTTCTTCCACAAGTTTTACTAAATTCGCATCTAATTCTGGACTGATTACAACTATATCTGCACCTTGTTTGAGTAAAGGAATAATTTTAAATCCTGCAACTTTTCCCCCACCAATAACAACAACACGTTTCTCATTAACTCGCACTGTAAGTGGATACATACTGATCTCCCTTCAATAACTCCGTCGTTTTCTGAATTAACATATCTTGAAACGCTTCATTCTTCCCTAAATATGGACTGATTTTTATCTCTTCCAATTCATATTGGCGCACTTCTTTCTCAATATGTTTCATAAGTAAACCTGTAAATAACAAGTAAGGCAGTACAACGATGTTCTTTTCTTTTCGTTCTACAACTTCCTTTAACTTCTCCTCAAATTTTGGCTCTGCAGCCGCTAAATAACAAACTTCTACTTTAGCAATTTTTTCTTCTGCTTGAAATAAAGTAGCGATCCGATTTATATCTTGTAAAGTTTCAGGATCGCTACTACCCCTTGCAACGAGTAAAAGTGTTACTTCATCTTTATATTCTTCAATACCACTTCCGTTATATACCGACTTTATAAGCGTCTCTGATACACCAAACGGATTACCATACGTCACTTTAATATTAGGGTATTGATTATTTAACTTTTCTAATTCAAAAGGAATATCATTCTTCACATGGCCTGCTGCTAATAAGAAAACAGGAATAGCAATAATCTCTGTCGCACCACGCTTCGCACATGTACGAAATCCTTCTTCAATAGAAGGATTCGCCAGCTCTAAAAAACAAACTTCTTGAATAGCCGCTTCTATACGGCTCATACATGTCGTAATAAATTGAATTGCCTCTTCTTTCGCTGCCCTCAAACGACTTCCATGACATATATATAAGATGGCTTTCATTTTATAACACTCCACTTACTTGATAAGTCTGTTCCGTTTGTTTTTCAAACCAATGAATTTTCTCTCTAAAACGGACAACTTCTCCAATTACAATCATACTCGGATTTTGAATTTGTTCTTTTCTCGCAACATCTACAATTGTCCCTAACGTCCCGACAACTGTACGCTGCATAGACGTCGTTCCCCGTTCAATAATAGCAGCAGGTGTACCTTTATCTTTTCCATGCTTCATAAGTTGTTCGCATATGTAGGGCAAATTACTAACTCCCATATATACTGCCAAGGTCTCTACACCTTTCGCTAAATTTTCCCACTTCACTTCCTCTTCAGCACCTTCTTTTCTATGCCCTGTCACAACCGCAAAACTCGCACTTGCATCACGATGCGTCACCGGAATACCAGCATAAGCAGGTGCAGCTATTCCAGCTGAAATTCCAGGAACGATTTCAAATGGTACACCCTGCTTTGCTAACGCTTCAGCTTCTTCCCCCCCTCTACCAAATACAAATGGATCACCGCCCTTTAACCTCGTTACAACTTTTCCTTTTTTCGCATATTTAATAAGAAATGTGTTAATTGTCTCTTGCTTCATCGTGTGATAATTCGGGAGTTTCCCGCAATAAATTAAATCCGCTTCAGGCTTTGCATATGAAAGCAATTCTTTATTCACGAGACGGTCATATAAAATAACATCTGCCTTCTCAATACATTTCAATCCTTTAACAGTAATTAAATCCGGATCGCCAGGACCCGCTCCAACTATATACACCTTCCCCATCATCTCTCCTCATTTCTACTATTAAAATGAAACTTCCATCCTTATGCATGAATGGAAGTTAGTATACGTTCGTATTTCAATGTTATTTACTCATGAACAACAAATGCCGCACCTTTTCGAATCTTCTTTTTTTCAAATAAGGAGATTTCCTTTACTTCTGGCAACGGTAAAAAATGCTTTTCAAGCTCAATCTCCGCAAGCTTAAATGCCTGCTCTTCACTTTGAGCAACAACAACAATCGGAACGATATTATTCGCTAACACAGCTTCAAATCGATATAATTCCATATTGCCCCTCCTAAGACGCTATTACTTCTTCTAACACGTTATTTAAAGCTATTTGCAATGTATCTACACCGATACGTCCGACAAAATCATAAAATGTTTCGGCAGGTAACTTATTCTCTTTAAAATAACTTATAAATGATGCGAGTACATCCGGTAAATCCTCGCCATCTATTTTCCCTTTTAACTTTTGATTATAGGCACCGCCATCTAACAACGTTCCACCTACATATATTTCAAATGCTTCAACAATCCCTTTTTCCTTCGTTTTCATTTTTACCCCTTGTAATCCGATGTCAGCAATTTGACGTTGACCACATGAATTTGGGCATCCTACCATATGAATTCGAACTGGAACATCAAGTGCAATTTCTGTATCTAAGTATTCTGCAATTTTCCGTAATCTTTCTTTCGTTTCTACTAGAGCAAGATTGCAATATTCAATACCAGTACATGAAACCGCATGACCAATAAATGATTTCGGACTTGCAGATATCGCTTCAAACAACGGTTCACTTAATAAACCCGTTACATTTTCTGGTGGAACATTCGGAATGATGAAGTTTTGTGAGTTACACGTACGAATTTGTCCATTTCCATACTGCTTTGCAATTCTTGCAATCTCAAACATTTCTTTTGCATGTAAACGACCTACCGGCACATTAAAACCGACATATTTTAATCCATCTTGTTTTTGATCTTGAACACCATAAAAATAGCCTGCATTCCATCCTTTAAGTGCACTTTCTCCTTTACTTTGCAATGGTCCTGTATACTCTATTAGTTTCTCTTTAAATTTCTCTGCTCCCCAGTCTGCAACAAGAAATTTCAAACGAGCTAAATGACGTTTCTCGCGATATCCAAAATCACGGAATATAGTAGCAATCCCAATTGCTATCGCCTTCACTTCTTCTGGTAAAACGAACACATCTAATTCATCAGCTAAATATGGACGGGCTGATAATCCACCGCCTACTTTTATATGAAAACCAACTTTTTTCTCACCATCTATTTCTTTCGTAGCAGGTGTAAATGCAACACAGTTAATCTCTGCGTTTGCCGAGTTATAAACGTTAGAACTAATAGACATTTTAAATTTACGTGGTAAGTTAGAAAACTCTTCATTATGTTGGAAATAGTCATATACCTCCTTCACAATATGCGTTGTATCAAACAGTTCATTCGCATCAATTCCTGCAAGTGGATTACCTGTAATATTACGTGTTATATCACCACACGCCCCTGCTGAAGATAACCCAACTCTTGCTAATCTTTTAAAAATATCTGGCATTTGCTGAATTTCTAACCAGTGAAACTGAATCGCCTGTCTTGTCGTAATATCTATTACATCACGTCCATAATCCTCAGCGATAGAAGCAAGCACTTCCGCCTGCGCATTTGTAATAATCCCTGAAGGAATATTTACACGCATCATAAAATAGCCAGCTTCTTTCGGTCTTTGCAAATACAATCCTGCCCATTTAAATGCGTCCCACTCTTCTTTCGGAATAGATTCGAATCCATTTTCCGCATAGTAAGGAATATCATTAAAAATTTCCAAACCATCTTTTGCTAATTTATTTTTCTCAGTCTGATTTAATTTTTCATTATTAGCCCATACTTTTTCATAACTCATTTTTAAATCCCCCTATATAAAGTGAAACTTTAATCAACCCTCACCAATCGGGCATTTACAGCCTGCTCCAGCCGAATTTTGAGGTGGGCGTTTTACTTCCCAGCAAACAACGGGACAAAACTACGCTCTTGTAAGTACTTCACGATTTGTTCTGCACATTCTTCAATAGAATACTTGTGCGTTTCTACAATTAATTCCGCTCGATCTGGTTCCTCATACGGTGAATCAATACCTGTAAAATCTTTAATATCACCTTGTCTCGCTTTTTTGTATAACCCTTTTGGATCACGTTTTTCACACTCTTCAATTGGACATTTTACAAACACTTCTATAAACTCATCTGCCGCTAATAGATCCCTAACTTGTTTGCGATCTACTCGAAATGGTGAAATAAATGCTGTAAGGACAACTGTTCCTTGATCTACAAATAGCTTCGCCACTTCGCCAATACGCCTTATATTCTCCATACGATCACTTTCAGAAAAACCTAAGTCTTTATTTAAACCGTGGCGAATATTATCCCCATCTAACACATAATTTCCAATATTCTTTTCAAATAGTTTACGAGCAACCGCATTCGCTACTGTAGATTTACCCGAAGCTGATAAACCAGTAAACCAAATTACAAAACTGTGATGTCCATTCTTCACTCTTCTATCATCTTTTGAAACCGAAGCTATATGCCAAGTAATATTCGTATCCATCTCGTTCTCTCCCTATTCTGTTACTACTTCTTTTTTTAAACCTTTAATTAGCACTTCTACTACTTCTTTACGACTAAATGTACTTGGCGGAATCTCACCGTTTCTTAATAATTCTCTTACTTTCGTACCCGATAAAATAACATGATCTTCTTTTCCGTGCGGACATGTTTTCGTTGAAGCCATCGCTTCACATTTCGTGCAGTAAAAACTATGTTCAAAGAATAGTGGTGTAATGCCTAACTCTTCTATCGTAAAATTCGTGAAGATTTCTTGCGCTTCGTATGTTCCGTAATAATCTCCTACTCCGGCATGATCACGCCCTACAATAAAGTGTGTACATCCAAAATTCTTTCTTACTAACGCATGAAATATAGCTTCCCTTGGTCCTGCGTAACGCATTGCAGCAGGAAATACACTTAAAAAGACACGATTTTTCGGATAATAGTTTTGAAGGAGTACTTCATAGCTTTCCATTCTTACATCAGCAGGAATATCATCCGATTTCGTTTCTCCAACGAGTGGATTTAAAAAGAGACCATCTACAATTTCAAGAGCAGATTTTTGAATATACTCATGGGCACGATGTACCGGGTTTCTCGTTTGAAATCCGACTACTGTTTTCCACCCACGTTTTTTAAATTCTTCTCTCGTTTCAATTGGGTCTAAACGATAAGAAGGAAATTGATTATTTTCAAAGCGTTTTGTTAGAATAATAGTTCCTCCAACGTAAACGTTTGGCCGTTCATATAACTTTTTCACTCCTGGATGAACCTCATCCGTTGTTTTATATACAAGTAACGCTTCTTTTTCTTTATCTGGTACGAAAATATCTTCTATTTGAATAACACCATATATATTTCCATTGTTGACAAGCTTTACTTCCTCTCCAGTCTTCAGGCTTTCTGCGACTTCTTCTGTTACCGGTAATGTAATCGGTATACTCCACACACTACCATTTGCTAAACGAAGCGTTTCTACGACTGAATCATAATCTTCCTTCCCTAAAAAACCAGTAAGCGGGCTATATCCACCTGTCGCCAATAGTTCTAAATCACTTAAAGCAATATTGTCTAATTTAATTTCTTTTTCAATTTGTGATACCTCATATGTCTCATCTATACGGTTTACTAATTCGTTTACTGTGCTCATTTTCTATATCCCCTCTTAGCTTTATTTCAAGATTCATCTTATTGATAATGAAGACCACATTCGGTTTTCATTTTCCCAGCCCATCTACCATCTCTTGAATCGCCACCATCCCCTACAGGTAAAGTACATTTCTCACACCCAATACTTGGATAGCCAACATCATGCAACGGGTTATACGGCAAGCTATGTTTGTATACATATCGCCAAACTTCTTTCCACGTCCAATGAATGAGTGGACAAACTTTAATAGATTGAAAACGATGATCTTGATTTATAAACTTTGTATGCTTACGTGTTTCTGATTGTTCCCTTCTTAAGCCCGATATCCATGCTTTTTCCACGACTAATGATTTTTCTAAAGGTAAAATTTTTCTAATCTTACAACAAAGATTCGGATTGCTCTCCCACAGTTTTTCACCATGCAACTTCGCCTGTTCATCAAGTGTAAGTTCTGGCTGTTTTTCTATAATATTCAATGAAGGAAATCGTTCCCTCACTCTTTGAATTAATTCATACGTTTCTTGAAAATGAACATTTGTATCTAAAAATACAACTTTAGCAGATGGATTTACTTGGTTTATAAGGTGCAGCAATACCATACCTTCCACCCCAAAGCTACATGCATAGACGATTTCATCTTTATACTCTTCATAAGCCCAATTTAATACTGATAACGCGCCTTTTGTTTCATCTTCTTCCGAAAATGAAACAACATTTTCTTCCCACGTTTCATACGTCAACATGTTTTTTCCCCCTGTAAAAGCAAAAAGACGGTTTTAACCTAATGAAAATAGGTTAAAACCGCCTCTAGTTTTTCTAGTCAGCGCTTTTCACTTTAAACGTACTTTTTCACTTTTCTCTAACTGAATTACTTTTCCATCTTGCACAACAATTGTAATTGAACCATATTTCATATCAGCAAGCATCGCTTCAATCTTCTCGGATACTTCATCAAAATGTTCCCGTACACTCACGCGAACAGCCCCCCTTTTTATTCATAAAAAAAATCTTTCCCATTTCGAAAAGACTGTTCGGTAATATATTTTACCTTATCTTTCAAAATGGATTCCATTTTGCTGGATTTAGCACCTTGCTTTCTATAAGCAGGTTGCCGAGCTTCTTCGGGCCAGTTCCCTCCGCTTCTCTTGATAAGCTTTGTATTTGTATTTTATCACAATTCTGATTTTTTTCAATCCTAGTTTTCCGATATATTTTAATTATTTTATTTTACAAAAAAGGAATTGCCCATCCGAACAACTCCTTTTCTATTTAGACAAGCTCTTTAATACGTATGCGATCGTTCCCAATAATATTTTCATATGTTTCGCGTTCCACAACTACTTGCGATGTTCCGCCTTTTGCAAAGACCACGGCTGGTCTTCGAATCCGATTGTAATTATTCGCCATCGAATACCCGTAGGCTCCTGTACAGGAAACTGCTAGTAAATCAGCAGAAGCGACTTTTGGTAAATGAATATCCCAAATCAACATATCTCCACTCTCACAGCATTTCCCAGCAATCGAAACGAGTTCCTCATTCTCATCATTCCCTCGATTCGCTAACATTGCTTCATAACGCGCACTATATAAAGCAGGTCTTAAATTATCTGTCATTCCACCATCGACTGATACATATTTCCGAATACCAGGAATATCTTTCACAGATCCAACTGTATAAATTGTTGTCCCAGCATCACCTACAATGCTACGGCCTGGTTCAATCCATATTTCTGGCAATGGATATTCACATACAGTAAATTGTTCTCTCACTGCACTTGTTACAGCTCGCACATATGTCTCAAGAGTTAATGGTGTATCCGACTCTGTGTAGCGTATTCCAAATCCCCCGCCTACATTTAACACTTTTACTACATAGTTTGTTTGCTCTCTCACTTCTTCTAAAAATTGGCGAAGAACTTCAATTGCTCGAACAAAACCAGCTGTTTCAAATATTTGCGATCCGATATGTGAATGAATCCCTAGCACATTATAATTTGATTTTTGTAAAGCAAATCCAATTGCCTGCATCGCTTGACCGTTTGAAACGCCAAATCCAAATTTCGAATCATCTTGGCCTGTTGTAATATATTCATGTGTGTGCGCCTCTACTCCAGGCGTTACACGAATTAATATGTTCACAAATTTTCCATGTTGCATCGCTAAATCGTGTAAAATTTCTAATTCAAAGAAATTATCTACGACAAAACAACCAATATTCGCCTGAAGAGCCATCACTATCTCTTCTTCTGTTTTATTATTTCCATGAAAATGAATACGTGATGCTGGAAATCCTGCTTGGAGCGCAGTATATAATTCTCCCCCAGAAACAACGTCTAATGACATATTCTCTTCACGAGCTACTCGGCACATCTCCATGCACAAGAACGCCTTGCTTGCATATGCTACTTGATAAGAGAAACCACTTTCTTTAAAAGCACGATGAAACGCTCGGCATTTTCCTCGAATAGACTCTTCATCATATACATAAAGTGGTGTTCCGTATTGCTTTGCTAGCTGCGTCGTATCGCACCCTCCAATTTCTAAGTGTCCTTGCCCATTAATTCGGCTTGTGCCGTGTAAATACATTTAAATTCCTCCCTTATTTCCTCTAAAACTCATAACCCCAATCTTCTATTCATTGCAGCACGCTTTTAGATAGACAAAAAACGCGCGGAACAATGTTCACACGCGTTTCTTATTAGGAAAAATATATATTGAAAAAATAAACGAGTTGTTATCTCCTCAAAATAAGAAACCGCATCAACATCTCCAAATAGCTCTCCATAAAATAAATCTTATGACAGTACTACATTTATTCAATGTAGTCCCAATATATGAATAAGATGGTTATTCTTATATTTCGGCAATAGTCCCTTTCAACCTATGATCACAGATTCCATTAAATCTCCCATAGCTTACTCTTTCCTATCGCGGCCTCTACCTTTGAGAGTAGATGAGGTAAGTCTATTTAATTTTCAAACATCTAATTGTTGCTATTAACAATACCAAAGGACCATTTTATTTGTCAAACAATTTTTTATATTGTTTTTTTACAGTTTAATTTTGTATCGTTTGGTAAGCGCTTTACTGAAATCTTTGTCACTTCCCATTCGCCTTCTTCGTTATTAAATGTAATCGTTACCTTCTCAAATGGTGGAGCAATTTTCCCAGCAACACGTTCATACTTTGTCACTTCAATACTTGCTTGAAATAAATATGTACCGCTATACACTTTTTTTAAACTAATAATTTTAGGACATTGATAAGGTTTCAAACTTCCATATTGTTTTTCAATTGCTTTATTTATTTTTGGAAATAAAACAGAATAAAGTGCATCTTCCATAAGAGGTGCATCATATTGAGCTACCGACACACTCGGTGAAGTAAAAAGTATAACACTACTGCATGCTATAAAATATAATAATTTTCGCATTATAACCTCCGTATATCACGCGATTCTTTCTACGTACGATAATTATCATACATAGAAATTCTGTTTTATTGTCTCCCACCAATCTTTTTCTACTCGATTATTATAAAAAAGCCCACAACCCCCTTTTATTTTCGTATAATGATACTCATAGTATAATAATCATAATAACAAAGGACTGTTCGTATATATAAAAGGAGTCGTTAAGCAAACTGACTCACAAGAACTGTCATGCTTTTTAGGAGAGGAGTATATTATGCTACAACATCTGTTTCCAAAACTGCGATTTGCACTCGTTGCAGTCGTTTTACTATGGATTAAAACATATATTGTGTACAAGCTAGCATTTGATATTAAAATTGATAATTTCTTTGAAGAATTCATGCTTTTTATTAATCCACTAGCTGCGTTACTTTTATTTTTCGGCTTAGCTTTACTTGCATCTAAGCACCGAAACCGAATTATAATTGGAATCAGTTTTATACTGTCATTTATTTTATTTGGAAACGCAATGTTTTATGGGTTCTATAACGATTTCGTTACTTTCCCGGTTTTATTCCAAACAAACAATATGGCTGATTTAGGGACAAGTATAAAAGAACTCTTTACGTACAAAACATTACTTTTATTTGCAGATGCAATTATTTTAATGTTTATTTCGCGTAAATTCCCATCATTTGGCGACAAAACACCACTTTCCCGCTCAGAGAAGCGAACTTTCTTTAGCGGTGTAACAGCTTTATTAGCACTACAAATTGTTGTATCAGTTATTTATAAACCACAAATGTTCTCACGCTCATTTGACCGTCAAACTGTTGTGAAAAATTTAGGTTTATACACATATCATCTATTTGATATTACACTCCAATCCAAGTCTTCAGCTGAGCGTGTATTTGCAAGTGGCGATGGATTTTCTGAAATTAAGAACTATACAGACTCAAAAGACAAGCAAGTTGATAAAAACTTATTTGGAGCTGCAAAAGGTAAAAATGTAATTTTAATTTCAATGGAATCTACACAAAGCTTTGTTATTAATAAAAAAATAAATGGAAAAGAAATTACACCATTTTTAAATGAATTTATTAAGGATAGCTTCTATTTCGATAACTTCTATCATCAAACTGGACAAGGTAAAACTTCTGATGCTGAATTTATCGTTGAAAACTCACTTTACCCACTAGATCGTGGTTCTGTATTCTTTACTCATGCAACAAATGAATACACAGCTACACCAGAACAATTAAAGAAATACGGATATTCTTCCGCCGTCTTCCATTCAAACGATAAAACGTTTTGGAATCGGAATGTAATGTATCCTACACTTGGATATGATCGTTACTTTAATTTAAATGATTACGTAGGAACGGAACAAATGTCTGTCGGTTGGGGATTAAAAGATAAAGAGTTCTTTGAACAATCTATTCCAAAGTTAAAATCTTTACCGCAACCGTTCTATACAAAATTTATTACATTAACAAATCATTTTCCGTTTCTTCTAAATCCGGAAGACCAATATGTTGATGAATTCAACTCAGAAAGTGGTGTTGTAAACCGCTACTTCCCAACTGTTCGTTACACAGATGAAGCTCTTAAATTATTTATTAAACAATTAAAAGAAGAAGGACTGTATGATAATTCCGTTATTGTCATTTATGGTGATCATTATGGTATTTCCGAAAACCATAACGCAGCTATGGCACAGTTCCTAGGAAAAGATACTATTACACCATTCGATTCTATGCAATTACAACGCGTTCCTCTTATTATTCATGTGCCTGGTCAAGAAGGAAAAGTTGTTTCTAAAGTATCTGGTCAAATTGATATTAAACCAACGCTCCTTCATTTACTTGGTATTAAAACAAATAAATCCGTTGAATTTGGAACTGACTTATTTATTAAAGAAAAAGACCCGCTTATGGTAATGCGTGATGGTAGCTTTGTTTCTGAAGAGTATGTTTATACAAAAAATATGTGCTACAAAAGAAGTACGGGTGAAGAAGCTGACATGACGCTATGTCAGCCGTATGTTGAAAAAGCAAAAACAGAATTAAAACTCTCCGATAAATTAATTTATGGAGATTTATTACGTTTCGATCCTAATAATCGATATAAAACCGGAACGATGACAACGAAATTTGAATAGTAAAGGAAGCAACTTTATACAAGTTGCTTCCTCTTTTTATTTTCACTTAATTTATTCCTCATCCTTCTATGAAATCTTTCACAAATTGGTAATTTCTTTCGTATGAGGAATAAATTTATGGTATGATAAAATAAGTAAACTTTCATACACTAATTAAGAATTTATTACAGAAAGCAAGGGATCAGATTTTGTATAGAGCAGCTATTCCAAACTTATTTACGCTCGGAAATTTATATAGCGGATTTTTATCAATCGGCTATGCATCTTTAGGATATTATAAATCAGCTGCTATTTTAGTACTTATCGGGATGATGTTAGATAGTCTTGATGGTCGTGTTGCTCGTTTATTACGTGTTGATTCACAAATGGGAAAAGAGCTCGACTCGCTTGCAGATGTCGTAACATTTGGTGCAGCACCTGCTGTTTTAATGTATTACACATCTTTCTCAAACTACGGAATCATCGGATTATACATAGCGGGATTATTCCCTCTTTTCGGGGCATATCGTTTAGCACGATTTAATGTAACACCATCTTCTACTTCAATGAAATATTTCACTGGAGTACCGATTACAGCAGCGGGAGGGCTTGTTGCTTTCTTAACATTATTTTCACATACCATTCCAAAAATCGTTCTTATTACCGTATTTGTAACGTTCGCATTTTTAATGGTGAGCCGCATTCGTATCCCAAGTTTAAAAGATGTACCAATTCCACGATATAGCATCATTATTACACTATTTTTAGTTGGAATCATTATTACAATGTATCAAACAGGATTTGGCAATTTTTCTGTTTTCTTATTCATTGCCATTCCACTATATATTTTATACATGTTATCTCAATTCATTAGACAAAGACCGTCTAAAAAAGCGAATAAAGAAAAATAAGAAACCTTCCGAGTCCGGAAGGTTTCTTTTTATTTTGTGACTAATACCTTTTGATTTACAGGTGTTACTGGCTCTTCGCCGTTTAATACAGCTAAAATATTTCTGACAGCCATTTCAGCCATCGCATCACGAGTTTCAAACGTTGCATTCCCTACGTGTGGAGCAAGCACTACATTCTTTAATTCTTTTAGCTCTTCTGTAATTTTCGGTTCAAATTCAAACACATCAAGAGCTGCCCCTTCAATTTCATTCGTTTTTAATGCATGAGCAAGTGCCGCTTCATTCATAATTGGTCCACGTGAAGCATTTACAATATACGCTGTTTTCTTCATCATTTTAAACTGCTCTTCATCAATCATATGATGTAATTTTGGATTATAAGCACAGTTAATTGTAATAAAATCTGCTGTTTGTAATAATTCTTCCAACGTCACATACGTTGCTCCCAGTTCACTTTCAGCTTCAAGCTTACGATTTGGCCCTGTATATAAAACACCCATTCCAAATGCTCTCGCACGTTTTGCAACAGCCTTCCCGATTTCTCCAAGACCAATAATTCCAATTGTCTTACCGTGGACTTCTCGTCCTAAGAAAAATAACGGTGCCCATCCGTTAAATCCAGTCGTACGACATAACGTATCCCCTTCAGGAATTCTACGCGCCGCTGCTAAAAGAAGTGCAAATGTTAATTCTGCAGTCGCTTCCGTTGATACTTTCGGTGTATTCGTTACTGCAATTCCTTTTTCGCCAGCATACGTGTAATCAATATTGTCGTAACCAGCACCATAGTTTGCAACAATCTTTAAATGAGGCGCTGCATCAATAACTTCTTTTGGCACCTTTGTTGAAAGTAAACTTAACAATGCATCTTTATCTTTTACACGCTCTGTTAATTCATCTATAGAAATTAACTCCTCTTTATCGTACATTTCTACATCATGATCTTTTAATAGTTCTAATCCAATTTCTGGAATTTTTCCCGCTACTAATATTTTTGCCACTACTAACACCTCTTCTATAGAAAATAAGATATCTCTTATATTTCATTGTAAGAAATCCATATATAAAAACCAAGGAATTTGATTATAGTTTTGAAAATCGACACTTTTCCATAAAAAAAGAGGAGATACAACTCTCCCCTCTTCTTACGCTTTTTCCTGCGATTCTTCTCCGAGCTTCACATCAATAGTTCCTTCTGCAACCGTATCGCTAATTTGCTCCTCAATAACCGATTGAGATGCAGCATTCGTTTCAGACGTATAAGCTTGTTGCTGTGCAACTTGTACATTTTGTTTATTTTGTTGTTTCGCCATTTCTTACCCTCCTTTTCATTCTTTCTTATTTTGAACAAAAAGGACGGTTTTCATCAAAAAATCGCGTTTCATTTTAAATTTGTTACTTCTTCTTCAAGCAACCTCATTACTCTTGCTCGCTTCGTAAATGTTGCGACCTGAGTAACACCGTGAGCTCGTAATGTTTGTACATTTTCTTGTACATAATTCCCTAAATCATTTGGATAATGGGCATCCGAAGAAATCGTAATTGGAACACCATACTTAGCTAATACTTGTAAATATAGTGGACTTGGGCACATTTCACGAACAGGGTAACGATAGTACAGTCCTGCATTTATTTCTGTTGCCGTATTCGTTTCTACTAACGCACAGGCAATTTCCTCATAATAAGAAAGCTGTTCATTCTCATCCAATCGATAATTAAATACCTTTATATTATCAAGATGAGCGATAATATCAAATAACTCTGTATGAATCGCACTCTCAACTGTTTTAAAAAACGTATCGTATAATGTGCGTAGGTCATGCACCTCAAAATATTCTTTCGTATCCGGATTATCAAATCCCCAGCCATTTAGAAAATGAACGGAACCAATTACATAATCAAAGTCTCCTAGCGCTAATAATTCTTTTAACTCTCCTTCACAATCAAGAAAATAATCCGCTTCAATTCCAAGTTTAAGTGTGACACCTCTTTTACTCCATCGTTCTTTCGCTTCTTCAATTGCCTTTGTAAAATCATACAGTGAAACTACCCTTACTTGATCTAACCATTCCTTCTGTATACGACCAAGCTTAGAATCACTAATATCTACATATTTTTCATAATATCCTTGCGCTTCATGAAAACGATATAGATGATCAACAATTCCCACTTCTTTTATTCCTTTTCGCACAGCTTCTTCTAAATAGAGATCCATCCATTCTTTTGTAAATGGCCCTTCCTTCACACGCTTTTGCAAACGCTCTTGTGTTTTCATAAGCCAATCAATAGAATGCCTTTCTTGAAGCGGTTCATAACATTCCAACGCTTCATTTATTTTAGCAAGCCATCTTATTGAATACGGTCCTTCTTCTAAGTGAAGATGATAATCTACTTTCATATACATTCCCCCTTATAATGTATCTATTTCCCTTCTATCCCCAACTCTCGAAAGCTTTCCATTTCGTTCTTTCACCTCTCGCATGACATCTTCCAATGCAATATTTTTTTCAGCCAATAAAACGAAACAGTGATAAAATACATCAACCATTTCTTTCACTACTTCTTCTTTATCATTATTTTTACATGCGATAATTACTTCAGCGCACTCTTCACCAATTTTCTTTAAAATTTTATCTTCTCCTTTTGAAAATAAATAATTTGTATACGATTCAGGAAGTGGGCTTTCCTTTCGTTCTTCAATTGTTTTATACAGCAACTTAAAGGCATTTTCCATATGTATCCCCCCTATATAATTTGATAGTGAAAGCATGTCTTCTCCCCCGTATGACAAGCAGGCCCTACTTGTTTCACATTCACAACAATTGAATCTTGATCACAATCTAAGTATAGAGATTGCACATATTGAACATTCCCTGATGTTTCTCCCTTATTCCATAACGACTGCCTCGAACGAGAATAAAACCATGTTCTTTTCGTCTCTAACGTTTTTTCATATGCGTCTTCATTCATATAAGCTAGCATTAAAACTTCTTTCGTACCTTCTTCGATGACAATTGCTGGTATTAATCCTTTTGAAAAATTAGGTTTCATAACCGCACCTCAACATTTGCATCTCTTAATTTTCGCTTTACACTCTGCACTGTCGCCTCACCATAATGAAATATGGATGCCGCTAACGCTGCATCAACCGTTGTCTTTTGAAAAACTTCTATAATGTGATCCGTATGACCACAGCCCCCTGATGCGATGACTGGAATGGAAACACTTTTTGAAATCTCTTCTGTTAAACGAAGATTATATCCACTTTTCGTTCCATCTGCATCCATACTCGTTAACAAAATTTCACCCGCCCCGAGCTTAACAACACGCTTCGCCCATTCTATAGCATCCATTTCTGTGTCAACTCTTCCACCGTTGACGTATACGTTCCATTTATCTTCCGCTACTTTTCTAGCGTCAATTGCGACGACAATACATTGTGATCCAAAGTGTTCTGCCCCTTCTTCGATTAGCTTCGGGTTTCGCACTGCCGCTGAGTTTATTGAAACTTTGTCTGCTCCAGCTCTTAGTAAATTGTACATATCTTTCACACTTGAAATCCCCCCGCCAACCGTAAGAGGAATAAATACTTTTGCTGCTGTTTTTTCTACAACATCTATAATCGTTTTTCTTCCTTCATGGGTCGCCGTAATATCTAAAAATACGATTTCATCTGCCCCTGCCTCGTTATATGCTTCAGCTATTTCAACCGGATCACCGACATCTTGTAATCCTATAAAATTTACACCCTTTACGACTCGCCCTTCTTTCACATCTAGACATGGAATAATTCGTTTCGCTAACATAACTTCGTTACCTGTAATACTTCTTCTAAATCAATCTTTTTCTCGTAAAGCGCCTTTCCAATTATGACACCATATATATTCATATCATTTAACTTTTTCACATCTTGAATAGATGCCACTCCTCCAGAGGCAATGAGACGAATGCCCACACTTTTTTGAAGTAACGTCAATTGTTCAAAATTTGGCCCTGCAAGCGTCCCGTCTTTCGAAATGTCTGTAAACACAATCGTTTGAACACCTAAACTTTCCATTTGTTTCGCTAAACTAATATAAGAAATTTCAGACAAATCAAGCCAACCTCTCGTTGCTACGAAACCATTTTTCGCATCAATTCCAACAATGATTTTCTCTTTATATAGATGAACTGCTTCCTCTAAAAATGACTTATCATAAAGAGCCGCTGTTCCTAAAATCACTTTTTCTACACCTACTGACAATAACTTCTCCACCGCTTTAAGTGAACGAATTCCTCCTCCCACTTGCACAGGAATACGTACCGCCTTGCAGATTTTTTCAATGACGAGAAAATTTAGCGACTCGCCAGCAATTGCACCGTCTAAATCAACAATGTGTAGTATTTCCGCTCCAAGCTTTTCAAATATGATCGCCTGCGCTACCGGATCTTCATTCATCACCGTTTCTTTACTAAACTCTCCTTGATAAAGTCTAACGCATCGCCCTTCCTTTAAATCGATAGCCGGGAAGATTTCCATGCTTCTACCACCCCTTGAAAATTTTTTAATATTTGCATGCCAATTTCACCACTTTTTTCTGGATGAAACTGTGCACCAAATACATTTCCTTTCGCTACAAACCCTGGTACTTGCATTCCATAATCACTTACTCCGCATACAATTTCATCTGGACAATCCGCGTAATATGAATGAACATAATACACGAAAGAACCATCTACTAATCCATTCCAAAGCGGAAATTCTCTTTCCTTCCTTAATTCATTCCATCCCATATGAGGAATTTTATACGAAACTTTTAACTTACGAATTTCCCCTGGTAGTAAACCTAACCCACTACAACCTTTTAGTTCCTCACTTCGTTCAAATAAAAGCTGCATGCCCAAACATATACCGAGGAGTGGTTTTCCTATATCACAAACTTCTTTTAGTACACACACTAAATCTCTTTCTTCTAATACTTCCATCGCTTTCGGAAATGCACCTACTCCCGGTAAAATCACGCCATCGCTTCTCAATATCTCTTCTTTATCACTCGTTACAATGTGCTCTGCCCCAATATATTTTAATGCTTGCTCTACACTACGAATATTCCCCATTCCATAATCTATAATGGCAATCAATTACAACATCCCTTTCGTTGAATTTACACCAGTAATGTTGGCATTTTTTTCGACCGCTTCTCTAAGCGCTCTACCAAAAGCTTTAAATAATGCTTCAATTTTGTGATGTGTATTACTTCCATATAGAACGCGCGCATGTAATGTAATATTGGCAGCATGTGCAACTGCTCTAAAAAATTCTTCCGTCAATTCTGTATCAAAATCCCCGAGCTTCGGATTTGTTAATTCCCCTTGAAATACACAATATGAGCGTCCACTTATATCAATTGCGACAAATCCTAAAGATTCATCCATCGGTACATACGCTGAACCGTAACGATTAATTCTCTCTTTATTTTGCAATGCTTCTTTCAAGCAATTTCCGAGTACAATTCCAACATCTTCAACGGTATGATGTGCATCGACAAATACATCACCTTCTGCCTCAACTTGCAATCCAAATCTTCCATGTCTAGCAAATAAAGTCAGCATATGATCGAAAAAACCAATCCCCGTTTGAATAGATACATTCGTACTTTCATCAAGCTGCAAACTTAATTTAATTTTTGTTTCTGTCGTCTGACGTACTTGACTGGACTGACGCATTATTTTTCCTCCTCAAACCTTATTTGGATTGCTCTCGCATGTGCATGTAACCCTTCTTTATTTGCAAGCTCTACAATATGATGCTGTACATTTTTTAATGCTTCCTCCGTATAAGAAATAAAACTTGATTTTTTCACGAAATCATCGACTGATAACGGAGAAAAAAATCTTGCCGTTCCGCTCGTTGGTAATACATGATTCGGTCCCGCCAAATAATCCCCGAGCGGTTCAGGTGCATATGGCCCAAGGAAAATAGAGCCTGCATGTTTCACATAATCTAGAGCATTCATCGGTTCTTTTATATGTAACTCTAAATGTTCTGGAGCAATTTCATTTGATAACTTTAGTGCCTCCTCTAAAGAAGGAACGATAAAGATGGCTCCATTTCTATTTATTGATTCACGTGCAATTTCACTTCTTGGTAACATTTCTAACTGTCTTTCTACCTCTTTTTCTACTTCTTTAGCTAGTTCCATATTCGTTGTAATACAAATTGCCGTTGCTCTCTCATCATGCTCTGCTTGCGATAATAAATCCGCTGCGATATATTTTGCATTACCTGTTTCATCCGCGACAACTACAATTTCTGATGGACCAGCAATCATATCGATATTTACTATTCCGTATACTTCTCGTTTCGCTAGAGCGACGTACAAATTTCCCGGTCCAACTATTTTATCCACTTTCGGAATCGATTCCGTCCCGTATGCTAAAGCCGCAATTGCTTGCGCGCCACCTATCGTATAAATTTCATCTACCCCCGCAAGATTTGCAGCAGCTAATATATGAGGATCAATTCCTTCTTTCCTCGGCGGTGTTACCATTACAATCTTTTTCACACCTGCGAGTTTCGCCGGCAATACATTCATTAATACTGAAGAAGGATATGAGGCTGTCCCACCCGGTACATATACACCTATATTTTCTAATGGCCGAATGAGCTGCCCTCTAATTATGCCTTTACTTTCACAATCGAATATTGAGTACTTCTTTTGCTTTTCGTGATACGAAACAATGTTTTTCTTCGCCTCTTTTAAAGCTTCTAAAAATGAATTCTCTACAAGCATACTCGCTTGCTGTATTTCTTCTTCACTTACACAAAAATCTTTCATCTCTACACCATCAAACTTTTTTGTATAGAAAGATAAAGCCTCATCTTTCCCTTCCCTTACATTTCTAATGATTTCTCTTACACTTCTTTGAACAGTTTCTTCTATTATATTAGCGTTTTCTCTTAGCACTTTTATTTTAGATAATGCCTCCTTAAAGTCTTCATAAATGATTTCCATTTTAAGTCCTCCTATTTCCCTGATAAGATTTCTTGCTCCATCATATTTACAATACTGAATATTTCGTCTTTTTTAGTTTTTAAGGCCGCCTTATTTACAATCATCCGAGCCGATATAGATTGCATTTCCTCAAATATAATAAGTCCATTCTCTTGTAATGTTTTTCCTGTTTCAACAATATCTACAATTGCATCTGCCAATCCAAGAAGAGGAGCGATTTCTACAGAACCTTCTATTTTAATAATTTCTACGTCCTCTCCCTTATCATGAAAATAAGTAGAAGTAATATGTGGGTATTTCGTAGCAATTCTTTTCTTCCGGTAACTTTTCGGATTATACGTAGGAATAGAAGCAACACAAAACTTACAAATCCCTACTCCTAAATCCAGCATTTCATAAATATCTTTCTCGTTTTCCATTAAAATATCTTTTCCAACGATCCCAATATCAGCTACCCCATGTTCTACATAAGTAGCAACATCAACCGCTTTTACTAAAATAAATGAAACATTTGTATTTTTACTTTGAAATACAAGCTTCCGACCTTTATTTTTGAGTTCCGAACAATCAATTCCAATCTGCTCAAAGAGTGGAATTACATGTTTTTCTAATCTTCCTTTCGTTAACGCAATTTGAATGTTACGCATGAAGTCTCTCCTTCTTTCTGGACTACCCATTTCTCATTCCACACATATTCCACTAAGTATTCATTCTTTGCCTCAACGACCGTTCCTATTTTATTTTTTCTTGCAAATTGAAAGGTATCGCTTAAATTAGAGAATAGAGATAACCAGGCATTTTTCCCGTCCTTTCGAAGTAAATTTCGTAACCTTTCTGCTTCTGCTAATCTATTTAACTCATAATGAATCACAATATCAATTTGATTTCGTTCATATGGTTCTTGCTGCTCTTGTAGCGCCTTCACAATTTGATTTACTTGCAGCGCGAGTCCAACAGCCGGCAGCGTTTCTCCAAAATTCCCAATTAGCTCATCATATCTTCCGCCACTAACGATTTCTTCTCCAATTTCATATATATATCCTTTGAAAATAACACCCGTATAGTAATCTAAGTGTTGAATCATGCCTAAATCAATTGATATGTAAGAACCATATCCTAACGTTTCCATTGTTTCATACATTTCTTTTACTCTTGCAATTGCCATTTTCATTTCATTACTTGAAGCAAGCTTTTCTGCTTCCTCAATAACTTCTAAATTTCCAAATAGCCTCGGTAATTTCTCAAGTAATCTTACTGTCTCATCGCATCGATCTAATTTCTTTTCTCCGATGAAATTTGAGAGGGCAGCATAATTTTTACTTTCTATATACGTTCTAAGTACCCTTTCTTCTTCATCATGGATGGAGAGTTTTTTTACAATACATTTATATAACTGTACTTGCCCAATCTCAATTGTAAAAGATTGCACATTCAACTTTTGAAGTGCTTGAATGACACTTATTACGCATTCAATTTCAGCTCTTACATTATCAATCCCGATAACTTCAATACCACTTTGTACGATTTCATTATATTTTCCAGAATGGGATTCATTTGCTCGAAATACATTCCCGCTATACGTCACTTTAAGTGGCGTATCCCATCTCTGTGTTCCAATAACTCTCGCTAAAGGAATTGTCATATCTGGACGTAAAACGATAATCCTTCCCTTTTCATCAAAAAATTTATACATCTTCTCTTCATCTATCGGTCTATTTTGAAATGCAAAAACATCATAAAATTCAATTGTAGGTGTTCTTATTTCCTCATAACCTCTCTCTAAAAAAGTAAGCCTTAATTTTTGCTCCACTTCTTCAATTAATGTACATTCTTCGAATAAATAATCTCTCGTTCCATTCGGGTTTGCCCGCTTCCATTTTGTCATCTAAATTTTCACACCTTTCCCCTTCTAATGTATGCCGATTTCATTCACCTAAGCCGAAAATAAAAAGAGCCTTGTAGACAAAATACCTACAAGGCTCTTCAATAGAGTGTAGGTACAACGGGAATACCCCTTGTACCTACACGTTTTCACGCTAGGTTCAAGGGTTTCATGTATGATGATGTAGTTGTGTAAGCATTGTAATAGATCGCACGATATTCATAATACTTACTCCCTTTCTCCTCTGATTTTCACATAGTATATAACAGTTAATTTTGAATGTAAATACATTTTAAATATTCCGTCACTTTTTTAATATAAAGCCACTTTTCTTTCATACTCTTTTATTTCTTGTTCATATTGCATTGTAATACTAATTTCATCTAAACCATTTAATAACTTCTCTTTCCACATTTTCTCGATTGTAAAATGGAATCTATGCGTATTCGTTGTAATTACTTCATTTTCTAAATCAACTGTGATTTGTTCCCTCGCATCTGTTTTAGCAAGTTGTTCACGCATATCTTTATCCATTACAATCGGTAACATTCCATTCTTCATACAATTCATATAAAAGATATCGGCAAATCCTCCAGCGATAATAACGCGGAAACCATAATCAGCAAGCGCCCATGGAGCATGTTCTCTTGACGAGCCACATCCAAAATTATCACCTGTAATTAATATGCTGGCTCCTTTTCTTTCTTGTGCATTAAGAGGAAAATTAGGGTTTTCTTGGCGATTATTATCATATCGCCACTCATCAAATAAAAACTTCCCAAACCCAGTTCTTTCAATTCTCTTTAAATATTGCTTCGGAATAATTTGATCTGTATCAATGTTATCATTCATCAGTACTGCGGCAGTACCTTTATGAATACGAAATGGCTCCATCATAACTCTCCTTTCTAATATCAACAAAATGACCATATAACGCAGCCGCAGCCGCCATTGCCGGGCTAACTAAATGCGTTCGTGCTCCCTTTCCTTGTCTTCCTTCAAAATTGCGATTTGACGTAGAGGCACAATGTTCTCCTTCAGGCACTTGATCTGGATTCATACCTAGACACATTGAGCATCCGGGCTCTCTCCATTCAAATCCAGCTTCTTCAAATATGCGATGTAATCCTTTATGCATCGCTGCTTCTCTTACCCTTTGAGATCCGGGTACAACAAGTGCTCGCACACCTTCTTTTACTTTCTTACCTTTCACGACAGATGCAGCAATTTCTAAGTCAGAAAGCCTAGAATTTGTACAAGATCCAATGAAAACATGTTGAACTGGAATGTCATACGTACTTTGTCCGGGACTCAATCCCATATAAGAAAACGCTCTTTCGTCATTTGCATCATACTTTTCTGGCAATTTCTCATCAATCCGAACACCCATACTAGGATTTGTTCCCCACGTAACGTACGGCGCTAAATCCGTAACATCTACTGAAATATGTAAATCATAAACTGCATCTAAATCTGTATAAAGTTCTGACCATTTTTTCTTAATAGATTCATAGTCTTTCGGCGCATATTTACGCCCTTTTACGTAAGCAACCGTTTTTTCATCTGGTGCAATAATACCAGCCTTTGCTCCCCCTTCAATTGCCATATTGCAAAGCGTCATCCTCTCTTCCATATCCATAGCATGAATGGTCTCTCCGTAAAACTCCATTACGTAACCTGTTCCAACTGCTACTCCGTACTTTGAAAGGAGATGTAAAATAATATCTTTCGCATAAACACCTTGCGGTAACTTTCCTTTTAACTCAATGCCCATCGCTTTCGGCTTTCGTTGCCATAACGTTTGCGTTGCCAATACATGTTCCACTTCACTCGTACCAATACCAAACGCTAGTGCACCAAAAGCACCGTGTGTTGCTGTATGACTATCACCACAAACAATCGTTTTTCCTGGCTGTGTGAGTCCAAGTTCTGGTCCTATAACATGAACGATCCCTTGCTCTTCATCTCCGATATCCGCTAATGGCACCTGAAATTGTTTACAATTTTCCCGAAGTGTATCTAGTTGCTGCTTCGCAATACGATCGGTAATATTCCAAACATCTTTCGTTGGAATATTATGATCCATCGTTGCAAATGTTAAATCTGGTCTGCGGACTCTTCGATTTGTAAGCCGCAAGCCTTCAAAGGCTTGCGGTGACGTTACTTCATGAACAAGATGTAGATCGATATATAATAAATCCAATCCATTTTCATTAGTCGTAACTACATGTCTTTCCCAAAGCTTATCTAGTAACCTTTTCCCCATTATTTTCCTCTCCCTACTAACGCTTGCTCTTCCATTTCTTGAATAACTGCCTTTGTAAATGAAATTGTCGTTTCAGTCCCCCCGATATCTGCTGTACATTTTCCTGATTTAAGGACTGCAGAAACTGCTTCTTCAATTGCATCTCCTTCCCTCGTTAATCCGAACGATTGCCCAAGCATCATTGCAACAGAACGCATCATCGCAATTGGATTCGCCTTATTTTTCCCCGCAATATCCGGCGCTGATCCGTGAATAGGCTCGTATAATGAAGGCCCCTTTTCAGCGTGACTTGCTGATGGAAGCATTCCTAATGATCCAGCTAATACTGAAGCCTCATCACTTAAAATATCACCAAATAAATTTTCCGTTACAATAACGTCAAATCTTCCTGGATTTCGAATTAATTCCATAGCCGCTGCATCTACTAAAATGTGTTCTACTTCCACATTTGGGTAGCGAAGTGCTACTTCTTCTGTCACAGTTCTCCATAGTTTACTAGACTCTAAAACATTCGCTTTATCAATAGATGTTACTTTTTTCTTCCGCTTATTCGCTAATTGAAAAGCATACGAAACGATACGTTCAATTTCATGGCGATGATACGTAAGTGTATCTGTCGCCACTTCTTCCGTTCGCTCTTTCGGATAAGAAAAATAAATTCCGCCTGTTAATTCACGAACGACAACGAAATCAATTTCATCCGCATTTTTTAATGGTGATAAATGTGCAGTTGCACTTTCTACCGTTACAGGGCGAACATTCGCAAATACACCGAGTCCTTTTCTTAATGCTAATAATCCTTTCTCAGGCCTTTCTTTCGCACTATCCCACCTTGGTCCACCTACTGCTCCAAGTAAAACCGCATCACTCGCTAAACAGGCGGCAAGTGTTCGCTGTGGTAATGGTTGCCCAGTTAAATCGATAGCAACACCACCAAAGTACTCATCTTGCAAATGAAAATGATGTCCATATAGCCTTTCTACCATATGCAATACTTCCTTCGCACTTTCCATAACTTCTGGACCGACACCATCACCAGCTAAACAAACGATACGTTTTTCCATTTTTAACACTCCTTTTAACTGAATTTTCAGAACTTTAATTTGATAGGTGAGGAAAACTTCTCTCACCTATCAAATATTTATTTCACAAGCGCTATAAGAGATTTTAATTTCCCTGCTGCATGGACATAAGCTCTCGCCGACGCTTCCAATACGTCTTGCGCAACTCCGAAACCTGATATTTGGTGACTACCTTCTTTTAATTCAACATGAACGTGAGCAAGTGCATCTTGACCTTGTGTAATAGATTGTATGCGATAATCTGCCAATTCACATTCTAGTCCTAAAATTCTTTGAATCGCATTGTATATCGCTTCAATACTACCAGAACCAGTGGCTGCATCTTCATATACATTTCCTTCCTCATCCTTCAGCACAACTGTTGCGCATTGTGTACTATTTGATACGAAATGCACTTGTAATTGCGTAATGTTATATTGCTGGGCTGCAAATGCTGCTTCACCAAGCATAAGTGCGCGTAAATCTTCCTCAGTAATTTCCTTTTTACGATCAGCCAATTTTTTAAACGCTTCGAATACCGCATCTCGCTCTTCATTTGTAAATTCATAACCAAGCTCTTTCATTTTTTCCGTAAACGCATGACGGCCAGAATGTTTCCCAAGTACAAAGAGATTTTGAGATTCTCCTATAAGCGCTGGTTCGATAATTTCATAAGTTGTTACTTCTTTTAGAACCCCATCTTGGTGGATGCCTGATTCATGAGCAAATGCATTCGCTCCAACGATTGCTTTATTTTTCGGTACAACCATACCCGTTAACCTGCTTACTAATGTACTCGTCGCCTTAATCTCTTTTAAAGTCATAGAAGGTTCTGCTTTATAAAAATCTTTTCTAATATGAAGAGCAACCGCAACTTCTTCTAACGCTGCATTCCCTGCTCTTTCTCCAATGCCATTAATCGTTCCTTCTACTTGCAATGCTCCGCCTTCAACCGCAGCTAACGAATTTGCTACTGCCATACCAAGATCATCGTGACAATGACAAGAAAAAATCGCTTTTTCATATGATGGAACGGATTCTTGTAAGTATTTGAAAAGAGAATAATATTCTTCTGGATTCGTATATCCAACTGTATCCGGAATATTAATTACATTCGCTCCTGCGCGAATCGCAGTTTCTACTGCTTCAGCTAAAAATGCTCTCGATGTTCTTGTCGCATCTTCTGCAGAAAATTGTACTGTCGGAAATAATGATTTTCCAAGCGTAACCGAACGATGAATACTATTTAACACGTCTTCTTTTGACATACAAAGTTTATATTTCATATGAATATCACTCGTAGCTAGAAATACGTGTAGACGAGGAGATACAGCACCTTTCACTGCTTCATATGCTCTTCGAATGTCACTTTCTTTCGCTCTAGCTAAACTCATAACCGTAGCATTTTGAATTGTATTCGCGATGCGTTTTACTGATTGGAAGTCACCTTCGGAAGCTGCCGCGAATCCAGCTTCCATTACATGAATACCAAGCCTCTCTAATTGCCTAGCAATTTGTAATTTCTCTTGTTCATTTAAATTTACTCCTGGTGATTGTTCGCCATCACGAAGCGTTGTATCCATGAACAAAATCTGCTTCATATTATTTAATCCCTACCTTTACTCGCGGTTGTACGAAAGGCATCATTTCACGTAATTTACGTCCAACTACTTCAATTTCATGTTCATTCTCTTTCTCATTTGTCGCGTGGAAATTTGGTCTTCCTGCTTTATGCTCTGCAATCCAGCCTCTTGCAAATGTACCATCTTGAATTTCTGCTAATACTGCCCCCATCGCTTTCTTCGTATCTTCAGTAACAACGCGTGGTCCTGATACGAAGTCTCCCCACTGCGCTGTATCTGAAACTGAATATCTCATATTTTCAAGTCCACCTTCATACATAAGGTCAACGATTAGCTTCAGTTCATGTAAACATTCAAAATATGCAAGTTCAGGCTGGTATCCCGCATCAACTAACGTTTCAAACCCTGCTTTTACAAGTGCAGTCACTCCGCCGCAGAGTACAGCTTGCTCTCCAAATAAATCTGTTTCTGTTTCTTCTTTAAACGTCGTTTCTAATACACCAGCTCTCGTTGCTCCAATTCCGTCAGCATAAGAAAGTGCTTTTTCAGTCGCAACTCCTGTTGCATCTTGATATACGGCAAATAGTGCAGGAACAGCCCCGCCCTCGGCGAACGTACGGCGTACGAGATGCCCCGGTCCTTTTGGCGCTACTAGAAATACATCTACATTAGCTGGTGGTTTTACTTGATCAAAGTGAACATTAAATCCATGTGCGAACACGAGAGAATTTCCGGCTTGTAAATTTGGTTCAATTTCAGCTTTATATACTTCTGGTTGTAATTCATCAGGCAGTAGAATCATTACTACATCAGCTTTTTCCGCTGCTTCTGCTACTGTATATACAGAAAATCCATCTTCATTCGCTTTATCCCAAGACTTACCTTTTCTTAAACCTACTACTACATCAAATCCGTTATCACGTAAATTTTGCGCATGCGCATGACCTTGCGAGCCATATCCGATGATTGCTACTTTCTTTTCCTTTAATACATTTACTGTTACATCTTTCTCATAATAAACTTTTGCCATTTTCATTTCCCCCTATATTTAAATGATTATTGAATTAACATAACTTGCTTATCTTGTTTTTTCATACTACGTGTAAATGCTGTTACACCTGTTCTCGCAATTTCTTTCAAACCGTATGGTCTAAGTAATTCAATTAACGCTTCCACTTTATCTTGCGTACCTGTTACTTGCACAACTATGGAATCCTTCCCAACATCTATTACAGCGGCTCGAAACGGTTCAATTAAACTATATAATTCCGCCCTTGCTACAGAAGTTGCTACTTTAATAAGAGCAAGCTCTCTAGCAATCATCGCTTCTTCTGTAATATCTGATACTTTCAGAACATCGATTTGCTTATGAAGTTGTTTAATTAACTGCTCAACTTGCTGTTCACTTTCCACATGCACAACTATCGTCATTCGTGATATATCTGATGATTCCGTATGACCTACTGAAATACTTTCAATATTAAAATGTCTTCGTGTCATAACCCCTGTAATTCGGTTTAACACACCACTTTGATTTCGAACTGTCGCTGTAACAATTCTCTTCACCTTTTTTCCACTCCTTCCATTTGGTGAACGCCTTTCCCGGGCGCAACCATCGGCATAACTTTCTCAGATTGAAGTACACGGCAATCAATTAAGACTGGTTCTTTTAATTCAATCGCATGCTTCAACTGCTTCTTTGCAAGAAGTGGATCATCAATACGAACACCTTTTATACCATACGCATTCGCAAGAGCGACGAAATCTGGTTGACACGACAATAAGGAATGTGAATATCTTTGATTATAAAATTCGTCTTGCCATTGCCTTACCATCCCTAAAGCTTCATTATTTAAAATAAATACTTTAACAGGTAAAGAATGTTCTTTTAATACACTTAATTCTTGTAGAGTCATTTGAAACCCAGCGTCACCAACAATTGCAATGACTAGTTCTTCAGGCTTTGCGATTTGCGCACCAATTGCTGCTGGAAATCCGAATCCCATCGTTCCCAATCCGCCAGAAGTTACCCATTTATCTGGATTTTTCAGCGGATAATATTGCGCTGCCCACATTTGATGTTGCCCAACGTCTGTTGTTACAATCGCTTCTCCTTTCGTGATTTCATATAGCATATCAATCGCGTATTGAGGTTTAATACTTTCAGAGTTTCGTTTATAAGAGAATGGATACTGTTCTTTTCTACTCTTTAATAAAGAGATCCATTCATGATGATTTTCTTTCCTTCCTTCTGGTTGAAGTAATACTTCCAATGCCCGCTTAGCACTTGCAACAATAGGAATTTCAGTCGGCACATTTTTTCCGATTTCTGCTGGATCGATATCGATATGCGCGACAGTCGCTCCTTTAGCAAAATAAGCTAAATTTCCAGTAAGCCGATCATCAAATCTCGCGCCTACATTAATGAGTAAGTCGCATTCATATAACGCCATATTGGCTGTGTAAGAACCATGCATTCCCCCCATCCCTAGAAAAAGTTCATCATCTGGCGGAAAGCCACCAAGACCAAGTAATGTATGCACAACAGGAATTTCATATTTACGCGCAAAACTTGTTAACTCTTTTGATGCTTTCGCATGCAATACACCTGCTCCAGCTAAAATTAACGGCTTGTTTGCAGCACTAATTGCTTGTAATAATTTGTTTATTTGGAGTAAATTCGGTTCATAATTTGGGTTGTATCCTGGTAAATCCATTTGCACATCATTACATCGTTCTCCTTGCTCTACTACCATATCTTTCGGAAGATCGATCACGACTGGGCCTGGTCTTCCTGTTTTAGCAATATGAAATGCTTCTTTAATAATTCGAGGTAAATCTGAAGCCTTTCGCACTTGATAGTTATGTTTTGTCACCGGCATTGTAAGCCCCATAATATCCGCTTCTTGGAAAGCATCACTTCCAATTAACGTTGTTGCTACTTGCCCTGTAAATACAACAAGTGGTAATGAATCAATCATCGCATCTGCTAGACCAGTAATCACATTTGTAGCACCTGGACCACTCGTTGCAATGACAACCCCTGGATTACCAGTAATTCTGGCATACCCTTCAGCAGCGTGAATTGCTCCTTGCTCATGCCTTGTTAAAATATGAGGAATTTCACAATCATACAGTGCATCATAGAGAGGTAAAACAGCACCACCAGGATAACCGAAAATCACTTCTACTCCTTCCTTTTCTAGCGCTTCTAACAATAGCTGTGCACCAGTTGCCAGTTTCTCTTCCGTTTTTGAAGACATTGTTCTTATAAGCCCCCTTTTTGAAAACCTTTATCAATAAAAAAAATCCTACGTCCACACTCCAGCTATGTGCTGAAGGGACGAAAGATTTCGCGGTACCACCCTTCTTTGCAAGAATACTCTTGCCTCAGTGACCCATAAATGGATCTAGCTAATAACGGAGCTACCGTCTAAGCCTAGACAAATGCTTCAGCTTAGCACTCAAGGGCGATGTTCGTCGACGTGAACCATCGGTTTTCAGCAACCACCGACTCTCTGTGAGGCTTCACAATCAACTACTCCTCCCTCTCAACGCTTTCTTATGTTATAAAAAGTTGTTATCCAACTTTATTTTCTTCGTAAATTTTCTCTCCATCTTCTATAACTAACTTTCGGAATTCTTCCAATAAACGATTCGTATGTGGACCCGTTTGCCCTAAACCAATCGTTCTACCATCTACTGTCGTAACAGCAATAACTTCAGCAGCTGTTCCTGTTAAAAACACTTCATCAGCTACATATACATCATGTCTTGTAAATAACTCTTCTCTTACGTCATATCCAAGTTTTTCGCCGATTTCTAAAATGGCGTTTCGTGTAATACTTTCTAACGCTCCAGCAGAACTTGGTGGTGTAATTAATTTATTTCCTTTAACAATAAACACGTTATCTCCTGATCCTTCAGCAACATATCCTTGATCATTTAACATAAGTGCTTCTTGTACTCCAGCTAATTTCGCTTCAATACGAACTAAAATATTGTTTAAGTAATTTAAAGATTTTACTTGAGGGGATAAAACATCGGGACGATTTCGGCGCGTTGCAACTGTTACAACTGGAATCCCTTTCTCATAATATTCTTGTGGGAATAAAGATAATTGTTCTGCAATTACTACTACATTCGGCTTCTTACATGAATCGGGATCCAATCCAAGATTTCCTGCTCCTCTTGATACAACAAGGCGAATGTATCCATTAGATAATTTATTTTGTCGAATCGTCTCAACAACAATATTCGTTACTTCATCTAATGAATATGGAATTTCTAAAAGGATTGATTTTGCTGATTCATACAACCGGACAAGATGCTCTCTCAAACGGAAAACATTACCGCTATAAACTCTAATTCCTTCAAATACTCCATCGCCATATAAATAGCCATGATCATATACCGAAACTTTTGCTTCATCTTTCGGAACAAATTCTCCATTTAAGAAAATCCATTGCTCATTCACTGGAAGTGCCTCCTATGTTCTATGAATTTTTTATTGTTTCCTAGTTTACTCTCCTTTTTAAATAAATCAAGTAAATTTTTAGAAAATTTATAATTTTTAATCGTACGTACATCTTTAATTATATTGATTTAACAACATTGTTAACGTTTACAAAAAGTCTGAAAATTTTTTTCGCCAATTTTCACTAAAAAAATATTTGTTTAAAAGAAGGATTTTCATCAATTAATACGAATCTATTGTATTCAATAAACGGACGTCCGATTTTATAAATCCGAGAATATATAACGACTTTTGCTGAAAAAGGGGGAAAATAACAAAAATAGCGCTGTCTAAAAATAACATTCATATTTTTCATTTCGTAATCATAATCCTATTTTTAAAAAACAATTTGTCAAAATGAAGGAGGAAATAAATATGGCATGTGTACAAATTAAAGGAACGAGACAAGAGGTAGTAGAAATGTTGCAATTATTTGATCTAATGGACACGAAAGGTTTTTGTAAATTCGATAATTACGTAGAGGTAGAACCAAACACGCAAGAACATAATCATTTTATTGCTTCAATCGACATCCATTCAAATACTTCTTCTGCACAAGATACATTAAACGATCAATTCGTTAGTCAAATGCTTACTGGCGTATATAACGACTAAACAAAGATTTACTTCCTACCGTCTTTTCATAAATATATGCAGTGAACTTGAGCATACTAGCAATTAGATGGTAGGAGGTGAGAATTATGGCTAGAATTGGCGTTGAAAACTCATTAACAGACGTTCAACAAGCTCTTCAGCAACAAGGTCATGAAGTTGTTACACTTAACTCAGAACAGGATGCACAAGGGTGTGATTGTTGCGTTGTAACTGGGCAAGATTCTAATGTGATGGGCATTGCAGATGCATCAATTAAAGGATCAGTCATTACAGCTCACGGTTTAACAACGGATGAAATTTGTCAACAAGTTGAAATTCGCACTTAAAAAAAGAAAGAGGACTCCTTTTGAAAAGGAGTCCTCTTTTTTATATTCACCTAACGGGAAAGTAACATATACTGGATGAAAGCCCTACCTCTCTCTCATCATTACGGTTCCACTGACCGCTCCTTGATTCACTAGTATACCTATAAAGCTTACACTTATAATTTATAGGGTTTGTTCACAAAAGTTGTTGGTAAGACTACCCGATCTTTCGCAAACTTTTCGTATTACATTTATAAGATTTATTTACTTTATACTAGCTGTAACCGAGACACGAATTAAAATTTTAACATCAATAAAATAACTTGTCAACATTTTTTGTAAATTAAAAACAGACAGTAACGGTTTGTCTGTTTTAGAATGGAGCTTTTTCTTTTATTACATATACAACAAAACCGCTTACTAACATACATAAACCAACTACTAAGTTTTTGATATTAATCATAAATTCCTCTCCCTTATTCCACACATCATATATATTTACAGTTCAATTATTCCGATCATCCTAAAGCGCACTTTTTCTAATATATCATAATTCCTAAAAAATGCAAGTTCACTTTTGGCGACCATTTACAAATTTATCTACAGTGCTTGGTACCGTATTTAAAGCCTTTTCAATTAAATGTGTACTACTATTGAGGTGTAATACTTGCACACCGTTAGAACCGACTACTAAAAAAGCAACTGGGCTAATAGAAACCCCAGCCCCGCTTCCTCCTCCAAATGGATGCCCTTGCTTTTTCTCTTTATGCTGATTTTGCCCACCGTTATGTTTTTCAGTAATGAAATCCCCTTTAAAATCACTTCCACCAGCTCCAAAACCAAAAGCCACCTGAGATACTGTTAATACTACATTTCCGTCAGCTGTTGAGACCGGGCTCCCAACAATTGTATTTACATCTACCATCTCTTTTAAATTTGTCATTGCCGTTTTCATTAAATTTTCAATTGGATGTTCCATTATGTATTGCACCCTTTCCTCATTATTCCTTTTTATACTTTCCAAAATAGAGGAAGTCATACTAACTTTTCCTATTTCAAGAAAACATTTTCCTCCTTTTAAAAGATACTACTCCCTGTACATGCTCCGGTATAGTGAAACTTTAATCAGTAGGATGTGTACGTAGCTCGACTCCCACAAATAGCAGGATAAAAAAGAAAAAGAGATACATACTACTATTGAACCTTGTTATGAAAGGAGTCATGACTTTGACTGAGAAATTTGATGATTATAAAAGAAGAGATAGAATAGATAGTGATTATAGTGACTATAAAGAAGAGTACGCCGCTGAGGTTGCACCACAACGCATTGATTATGATTACGATGATAAAGACGATAAAGATGTTGTAAAATCATCCGCCGCTGGATCAACTGCTGGTTTTATCGCTCTTGCGCTATCTATCTTATCGCTATTTACATTCCCAACACTATTTGGTCTTGTTTCTGTTTTACTCGGTATTTACGCTTATAATCGCGGAGCTACTGTAACTGGCGGTATCGCTGCAGTTGTCGGTGGGATTGCTGCACTTATCGCAATTTTATTCCGAGTAGCACTTATTGGTTTATTGTTCTCCCTGTTCTAAAAAAGAAAAAGGTATCTCGCTTAACGCGGGATACCTTATCCTGTAAACACATCTTCCGATGGATATTTTATTTTTTGTTTTGCTGGTCGCGCTAAAGAAAACACAAGTGTTAACGGTCCAATTAATCCGCAAAACATAACAAACATAATAATACATTTTCCGAATGCCGAGAGCTTTGCAGTAATTCCCATCGTTAATCCGACTGTGCCAAACGCTGATATTGTCTCAAATAATAATTGAATAAAGCTGAAGTTTTCTGTAAGCATTAATATAAATACCGCTGTAAAAATAAGTATTTGACTGGCAACAGCAATCGCTAAGGCCCTCGTTACTGTCGACATTTTAATTGTACGCTGAAATAAAACAATTTCTTCCTTTTTTCTAAAGAAAGAAAGGACAGATGTAATTAAGATAACAAACGTTGTTAATTTAATTCCTCCACCTGTTGATACACTTCCTGCACCAATAAACATTAAAATCATCGTAAATAATATAGATGATTCTTCCATACCTCCATAGTCAATCGTATTAAATCCAGCTGTCCGCGGGGTAATACCTTGAAAGAAGGAAGCCCATAGTTTTTCATTTAAAGATAAATTCCCTAACGTCTTCACATTATTATATTCCAATACAAAAATTACAATCATTGCTATAACATTTAACACTACTGTTCCAATAATCATTATTTTTGAGTGAAGTGATAATTTTCGAAAACTGCGACTATACCATATATCAATTAATACGGTAAAACCGAGTCCACCTATTACAATTAAAGAGCAAATCCCAATATTAATAATGGGATCCCCTACATATCTTGTTAAATTATCTGGCCATAAAGCAAATCCTGCATTATTATAAGATGCAATTACATGAAAAATACTATAGTATAAACCTTTTCCAAAACCAAACTCTGGAATAAAGCGAAACGATAAAAAGATGACCCCAATAAGCTCAATACAAATCGAAAATATAAAGACACGCTTTACTAATTTTACAAGACCACCTATATTTGTTTGATTAAATGCTTCTCCAATTAATAAACGATGGCGTAATCCGATTTTTTTGCCTAATACCCAAACAATTAAAATGGCAATTGTCATAAGACCTAGACCACCTGTTTGAATTAAAAACATAATAATAATTTCGCCAAACATCGTAAATGTACTTGCTGTATCCACTACTCCCAAACCAGTTACGGTCGCTGCTGACGTTGCTGTAAAGAAAGCATCTACCCAACTAATATGTGCTTTCGTTGCGAATGGTAACTTTAATAACAAACCGCCAACCACAATTAAGCAGAAAAAACCTAATGCTAATATTTGTGGTGGGTTTAATCGTATAAGACGATTATACAGCCCTTGTTTTTTTGTTACTTCCATATCACTAACTCCCTTATTAAAGTGAAGCTTTCCCCTCATAAATAAAAAGCTTTTAAAAAGCCCTTAAACAATTGGGACAAACCTTATATTCTTATAATATAGTTGAGCATAATCCTTTTTTTCATAGATTACAACTTTTATTTATATTCAGATTCCTTTTTGTTTTATGCTGGAAAACTATATATCCTAGCTCAATATTGCTAGCAATAACAATTTCATATGTACTATTTTTCAAATCCCCATATCTTTCACTCTATGTTCACATAGAGGTCACATCCACCTTTTATAGTATATGTATCGAAGCTGTTCCTCCCTAATTTTTAAGACATTCCCCAGTGTCTTTGAATAGCTTCCATCCCTAATTAAATTGACATAAATTGTCCCCTTCCTTGACCATCTTATAAATGATGGTCTTATTTTTTTGTCTTTCTATCTTTTCTTTAAAACTCCCTCTCTCTTTCACCCTATGTTCACATGAGAGTCACACCTACCTTTTATAGTATATGTATCGAAGTTGTTCCTCCCTAATTTTTAAGACATTCCCCAGTGTCTTAAAGCAGCTTCCATCCCTAATTAAATTGACATAAATTGTCCCCTTCCCTAGACCATCCTATGTGATGGTCTATTTTATTTTCCAAACACAAAATCAGTCTATCTACACTTAAATAAAAACAAAAAATTCAGAAAATATTGTTAAATTAGGTATTTTTTCGGTATAATTACTTTAGAAAGAACTTTCGCAAAAACAAAAGGGGGGATTTTATTGAAACAAACAAAAGCAATCTTAATCGCATTATTTCTAGGTCTAGTTGTTGGACTCACTCTAAATTTAGCCGCTCCATCTATCTTTGAGCCACTAAATCAATATGTGTTCAACCCAATTGGTCAATTGTTTATTCGCCTTATTAAAATGCTAGTTGTTCCTGTTGTATTCATTTCTATCGTACTTGGTGCTGCCGGCCTTGGAGATCCGAAACAACTTGGAAGAATCGGTTTAAAATCAATTTCATTCTTTCTCGTAACAACTGCGGTTGCCATCTCTATAGCGGTTACATTTGCACTTATTATAAAACCAGGAGCTGGCGGTAATTTTAAAACAGAAGGTCTTAAGTATGAAGGTGCAAAAACTGAAACATCTTTCGTCGAAACATTGCTAAATATCGTACCAGATAACCCAGCAAAAGCAATGGCTGACGGAAACATGTTACAAATCATTGCCTTTGCCGTATTGATTGGACTCGGTATAGCTATTTTAGGAAAACGAGTTCAAGGTATCCATTCATTACTTGAACAGGGCAACGAATTAATGATGTATCTTGTTAATCTCGTTATGAAATTAGCCCCAATTGGAACATTCGGTTTGCTCGCTTCATCCGTTGGTAAAATGGGTCTTGCAGGCGTCGCTGCGATGTTCAAGTATATGATTGTCGTTATGTTAGTACTCATTATTCACGGGGTCTTTGTATATGGCGGCCTATTAAAGGTATTAGCAAAAGAAAGTATCGTCCGGTTCTTTAAGCATTTCGGACCGGTAATGGCAATTGGCTTTAGCACATCTAGCTCTAATGCATCTCTTCCATTTGCAATGAAAACCGCACAAGAGAAGCTTGGAGTTCCAAAAGCAATCAGCTCATTTGTACAACCACTCGGTGCAACGATTAATATGGATGGTACCGCTATTATGCAAGGGGTAGCAACTGTATTTATCGCTCAAGTATACGGAGTTGAACTTACATTACCGCAATTAGCTATGGTCGTATTAACTGCTGTACTAGCTAGTATTGGTACTGCTGGTGTACCAGGTGTTGGACTTGTAATGCTTACAATGGTTTTAAATCAAGTAAATCTACCAGTAGAAGGTATCGCTTTAATTATTGGTATTGACCGTATTCTAGATATGTCAAGAACAGCTGTAAACATTTCTGGTGATGCAATTTGTGCAATGATTGTCGCAAAATCAGAAGAAAAATATAATACTGATCAATCGGCAGCATCTTAAATCAAAAAAGGAGTGAATATATTCACTCCTTTTTTGATTTACTTCCTTTTTTCGAACGATATTCTTTCCCTTTATTATCATTACCAGTTTCAAATTCAGTGCTAAATTCCTGATTAAACTGGCCGGACTTTGGTGATCCTTGATTACCGCTCCCTTTACTACCGTTACGATTCGTCATATTTCTCCCTCCCTTCCTTGTATTAGTAGTATGGCGCTCTATCTTTTTTCATACACATTTTATTTTTTAACATCTACTACACACGAAAGAAGACCTTCCATATATAAGGAAGATCTTCTTTTTCATCACGTAAGCGTTTTCTTGTTTATAATCACTTAAATAAGTTTTTTGGAAATCGAAATCATTACACTCATTTCATCTTCTGAAAGTGCAGAGAATCTTTCTTGTAAATATTGTTTTTTCGCATCTTCCATTTTCGCAACTAAATCTTTCCCTTGTTCTGTAATCTCTAAATACACAACTCGGCGATCCGATGTAGAACGTGAACGAGTTACAAAACCTTTATTAATTAATTTTTCTGTAACAGCTGTAATATGACTATTCGACACATTTAATTCATTTGCTACACGCGATACCATTTCTTTATTCGTACGATTTAATATTCTCAGGACGATGAATTCATTCCACGGTATGTAACCACCGAATATTTTTCCGATATCATTACGCAATGTGCGAAACATAGCAAACACATTTGTCGATAGTTCTTCCATTAATTGCTCTCGATTTTGAGACAACTTTGACAGCTCCTTTTATTTCATTTAGTTAAATAAAAACCTTATTAATAATTTTACATGAAATCTTACTTTTTGTCACCTTATTTTCCCATAATTCGTAGTTTTTTAATAGGTATTTCATGATAAAATGAAGTTAACTTCCAGAAAAAGGGGGTATTTTAATGCATGAGGAGGAGAAATTCTCAAATCTCAGCCTAAAAGATAAAACGATTATCACTAGTATTATTGCTCTTTTTCTCATTATCGTTTTTGCATTTATATTTTTTGTATATGTAGGAATCTTTCAAATTACAGGTATAGAGTATAGTTCACGTACTGCGTTACTTCTCTTTTTTTATTAATCACTTTCTTAGACAGTATTACATTTTTCATCTTCAGTTTCTTCAAAGCGCTGCTATATCCACTGACACAAAACATGCCAAATTGGATTTCTATTACTCTTTTCTCGTTCATTGAAATTACACTAGATTGGTTCGTCATTCATACTGCTGATAATTGGATAGAAAGCGTACAAATGTCCAACACAGCTGAATTATGTGTCGTACTATTCTTTTTCCTCTTAAATAAATTATTAAGTGACGAGAAAGAGTAAGAATACAAGCTTTTCTATATAAAAATTGGTACAATGAAAGCAAATCTTACTAAAGAGGTGTTAATTATGAACTTACAACAATGGGCTGATAAAGGTATGTCCTTTGATACATATGTGAATGAAATGCAAGTAAACCAATACGAGCTACTACACATTTACAATAACTTTTTAATTCCAAATGAATTACTTCCTGTATTAGAAGAACGTCAAAATGACGGCTGGCGTGTTATCGTATTAACTGCTGATTGGTGTGGCGATGCTCTTTTATGCGTACCTGTTATGAAACGAATTTCTGAAGTTGCAAATATTGATATGAGTTTATTAATTCGCGATGAAAACTTAGAATTAATGGATCAATATTTAACAAATGGAACAGCACGTGCGATTCCAATCTTTATTTTCATTGATAAAGATGGAAATGAACAAGCCGTCTTTGGACCACGCGCTCCAAAAGTACAAGAATTAGTAACTTCAATGCGCGCTACATTACCTGAAAAAGAAGATCCAACATTCGAAGAAAAACAAAAAGAAATGTATGCTAATTTCCGTGCTACATTAGCTGATGATACTTCTCTTTGGGAGCATGTAATGGAAAATATGGTGGAAAAAATAGTAAAATAAAAAAAACCTGCCGAGCTCGGCAGGTTTTTTTATTACATAATGAAGAAATAGAATACCGCAGCTAAAATGAAACGATAGTAAGCGAACGGTGTTAGTTTTACACGAGATAATAATTTCAAGAATGAAACAATTGCAAGCATCGCAACAACGAATGCAGTTACAAATCCTGTTACAAATAGCGTTATATCTGCTGAGCTTAATACATCCCAGCTTTTAATTAAATCTAACCCACTTGCAGCTACCATCATCGGTACCGCTAAAATGAACGTATATTCAGCTGCCGCTGTATGCGACACGCGAGCTAATAAACCACCACTGATTGTAGAACCAGAACGAGAAAACCCTGGCCAAAGAGCTAAACATTGGAACATTCCAATTGTAAATGCCTGTTTATATGTGATTTCATCTAACGTTCTTGCTGTACTTGGTTTTGAAAACTTCTCAGCAACAATCATTAAAATACCACCGGCTACTAAGCTAATAACAACTGGTCCTGGACCAAATAAAACCTCTTTAATAGTGCTATGGAATAATACGCCAAGTACCCCGGCAGGAATCATCCCGATAATAATATGTAATAAATTTAACGATGGTCCGTCTGTTACTTTTCCTATTCCAACTAACGACCATAGACGCTTCCAGAATATAACAACAACTGCTAAAATCGATCCCAATTGGATAACAACTTCGAAAACTTTCGCTCTCTCATCTTCAAATCCAATTAAATGTCCTGTTAAAATCATATGTCCTGTTGATGATACTGGTAGAAACTCTGTTAACCCTTCAACAGCACCCATGATTAAACCAATTAACCAATCAGCCACAAGTAGTGCCTCCTTAATAACAAATAATATGTAATTTTTTCACACCTTATCATAATACCTTATCCCTTTTCAAAGTGCATCCTTTTTTTATTGGTTTCATATGTTGTAGGCGCGTATTTCTTTTCTAATCTTTGATTAAATTGTATGATAGTAAGAGTTTGTTTTTTTATACGGAAAGGGGATTTTATGAAAGAAACTACTTCATTCTCACAAAAGTTAAAGCAATTTGTATTACTATTTTTTCCGATTTTCGTAACGCAAATGTCATTATTTGCGATGAGTTTTTTTGATACAACAATGTCAGGACATGCAAGTCCAACTGATTTAGCAGGTGTTGCAATTGGAACAAGTATATGGCTTCCAGTTAGTACGGGATTAACAGGAATTTTAATGGCTACTACTCCCATTGTTGCACAGCTCGTTGGATCCAAGAAAAAAGAGGACGTTCCCCACGTTGTCATACAAGCAGTTTATTTAGCAATTTGTGCTAGCTTCGTTGTTATCCTCATCGGTTTCTTCGTCGTTTCACCTATTTTAAACGGCATGCGCTTAGAAGAACCTGTGGAACGAATTGCAGCTCAATTTTTAAGTATTATCGCAATAGGAATTATACCTTTATTCACGTACACTGTTTTACGTGGATTTATTGATGCATTAGGAAAAACTCGAACAACGATGATTATTACATTACTATCATTACCAATTAACGTAATATTAAATTACCTATTAATTTTTGGTAACTTCGGTTTCCCAAAGCTTGGTGGTGTCGGAGCAGCAATTGCTTCCACTGCAACATATTGGTGCATTTTAATTATTACAGTCATTATTATTCAGACGAAAGAGCCTTTTGCCTCTTTTAACATTTTCAAACAATTATATCGTCCTTCTCTTTCGAGTTGGACAGCATTCTTAAAGCTTGGCGTCCCTATCGGATTTGCTATCTTTTTTGAAACAAGTATTTTCGCTGCGGTAACGCTTATGATGAGTAATTTTAGTACGACAACTATTGCAGCTCACCAAGCAGCTATGAACTTTGCTTCCTTGTTATATATGACTCCGCTAAGTTTAGCAATGGCAATGACTATTGCAGTCGGATTCGAAGTCGGAGCAAAACGTTACGATAATGCAAAACAATACGGACTGATTGGAATTGGATTAGCCCTTGCCTTTGCTTTGTTATATTCGATTCTTCTCTACTTCTTTGATAATCAAATTGCTTCTATTTATACGACAGATGCAAAAGTTCATCATTTAGCAAAAGAATTTCTTATCTTTGCGATTTTATTTCAAATTTCAGATGCAATTGCAACCCCTGTACAAGGAGCTCTGCGTGGTTATAAAGATGTAAATGTTGCTCTAATTATGACTTTAATTGCTTATTGGATAATAGGTCTACCACTAGGTTACATACTAGCAACGTATACAGAATGGGCCGCAAAAGGCTATTGGATCGGTCTTATTATCGGTCTAGCATTTGGCGCTGCCTTCCTACTTATCCGTCTCTTTCAAGTACAACGAAAATATGCAACACAAAACAGCCGCTAATAATAAAGCGGCTGTTTTCTTTATGCATATTTTTTCTTGTAACGTGTAATATAATGAAAAAGAAAGGTGGGTACATATGGACGACAAAGAAAAAAAGCAATCATTCGATGAAGAATTTGCCCCTGAAATTTCACCTGGATATCGGCAAGATGTACATAAGCCACCTAAATATAAAAACACTTCGTTTTTAATGGGCATTACCATTTTCGCTGCTGTATTACTCATACTTATCATTTTCGTTTATTTTTGATGAAAGGTGCCTATTATATGAAGAAACAAAATTCGAATCGTTCAAAAAGAACTGTTAAAACACAAAAAGGATATGCAGGAGATTCTGTTCATACACTTAAACAAGTCGAGCAAGGAAATTTATATATTGCTCAAAAAGAACTTGGTCAACAAAATGAAAATCTTTAAAGGCCCTTGATTCCTTGAGGGCCTTTTTATTCCGCATTAAGTAGTACACCCCCAAATGTTCTATTGAGCAATGAATTTCCTTTATTGTACGCGCTGCTTTTGTTCTAGCACCATAAATATATTATTAACCTTTACAATTTTCACTTCATAATTCAATTTCATTTTGCTTCTCTTACCATTTTCAGTACCCGCAACGTACGCTACAGCTTGATAAAGAAAACTCTCATCGGTCTCTTCACGTATCTCCTCGTTTGTAAATTTATACTCTAAATCTTGAAAACGATTTGGATAATAATTTCCCATTAATTGTTCATACCCTCTATTTAAAAATAGTTCTTCACCTTTTCGTTTCACATCTTCTTTATTAGTAAACTCAAACACTGATAGTTGCTCGGTCACAAAATGCTCTCCTACCTTTTTCATTTCATTATGAGTTAAATTTTCTATACTTTTGTTCTTTAATTCCTTATTTAACTCGTACTGATCAATCGGTTTAAAGGTAGCAAAAACCTTCTCTTTATATGACCAAAACAATACAAAAGCGATACATAGAGAAATGATTAACAATCTTTTTTTCGTAATACTCCCGCCCTTCTTCATAATGATAGCTATATTTTAACATATAGAAAGAAAATTCTGATATCATAAAGTAGAATAACTTAACTCAGAAACGAGGAACAATTATGGACTCTTACAAACATTATATAAAAGAAGCTTTGCCTAATCTTTCTATACGTTCATATAAACAAAATAAAGGAGGATGGGATAATGTAGCAGTTATAGTAAATGATGAGCTACTGTTTCGTTTCCCGCGAAAACAGGAATATGCAATGCGAATTCCGTTAGAAAAAGAACTATGCACAATTCTCACTCAATCACTACAAGAAATCAAAGTTCCACAATATCACCTAATTTATAAAAATGAATCTGATGAGGTTCCTCTTTGTAGTTACTATACTCTCATTCATGGTGAACCATTAAAAACAGAAACAATTGCCACGCTGGAGGATACAGAGCTGAAAGCAATTATTACAAAATTAGCTACTTTCCTTGCGGTACTACATAGTATTCCTTTAAACCAAGTTACAACGCTATGTTTCCCTATTAGAAAAACATGTACCTACTGGAAAGAGCTACAAACAAAATTAAACCAATATCTCACTACTAACCTTACTTCATTACAGAAACTAGCCTTAAATCGCTTATTTGAAAATTTCTTTGCATGTTTAGCTACATCCACTTTTCAAAACACAATCATTCACGCTGATTTTACACATCATCACATTTTATTTAACAAGCAGAACAAAAGCATTTCAGGTGTTATCGATTTTGGTGATGCGCAAATTGGCGATCCTGCTTTTGATTTTGCAGGACTATATTATGATTTCGGACATGAGTTTACTACATCTGTATATGAACAGTACAGTACACTTATTTCTCATCATGATCCATTACTCATTCACCGCATTACTACCTTTTATCAATACAGTCCTTTACTACATAATATTATTTATAACTTTGAGTCAGAGAATGAACTCGAATTCATTACAAGTACAGAACAGCTAAAAACGATATTACAGGGATGAGATTACATTCTCTCCCTGTATACTCTTTCCTCATACATCATTAACTTTTTATCCATTTCAACAATAACTTTATACAATTGAAATGCCTGTAAGATTTGCAGTTGAATTTCAAAAGGAGCATTTTGTTCTTTTAACCATTGAAATACTTTCGTTTCATCTTTCATTGATTATTCCTCCCTTTATCCCGCTATTTGCGGGCAGTAAGACCCCCACCTCAAAATTCAGCGGAAGCAAAGAAGTTAGGTGGGGGTCGGGCTGCCCGTTAAAGCCCGATTGGTTAAGGCTAATAATCAGTGGGTGATGAACAAAACCCCACTAATTAAAATTTCACTTTATTAAAATCTGCTACAAATATACCGTAAATGATGAAAAGCTTTTCATGTCAATAACAAAAAAGGATGCAAAGTTGCATCCTTTAATGAACTATATTTTTCTTCTGTTTCGCTTCTTTCTTTACTTCTTCCCTTTGGCATTCACTACGAAACGCACAACTTATACACTCAGAACGAAAATGACGCTCAGTATAATGCTCAGGTTGCTGTAACATTTCTTTCATTCTAGATAAATCAGCCATTCCAGTTATAATATCTTCTTGTTTCGGAATGTACTCATACTTAGTTCCTTCTATTAAATTAATAACTTCAATTTTTCCTGGAAGAACGCCGAAAGCTTTATAACTGAATACTGTCATTAGCTTCTGACAAAGAGCAAGCATTTCCTCATCCGCATCGACAACATACTTTTTAATTACAAACGACTCAGCATTCCACTCACCAACTTCAAATGTCAATGACATGTGGACACCTAACTCTTCCATATATGTTTGAAACTTCTCGTATAAAAACAATGGTGGTGTCTGACTATCATCCCTTTCAACAAACTGTAATAAGTGATCCGTTAGCTTCGCTAATACAATATAGTACTCCGTCTTCGAAGCAAACATATTAATCCTTACTTTTTTCCAATACTTTTCTATTAATATTAAAAGTACAATTTTCGTTTGTTGACCCGCAGGTAGCGTGTAATACTCGTTAATAATTTGATTCACAATCATTTGCGCTATTTGTTGCCATTCAAATGAAGAAGGTTCTCTTCTTTTTATATGACGAAAATAAAATTTATGCGGACACCGCATAAAATCATACAAATGATAATCTGTCATCGTTTTGATTGAGATTTTCTCATGCACTTGCTCTTCAGCTCCCTTCTGCCATTAAGAAAGGTGTTTTACAAATTTAGCTCCAAACTGTAAACATTTTTCTACATCTTCATCTTCTGGCGTTAATTCTACTTTTAGTCCTTCTAACACAACTGCTGCTCCGCGCTCTTGTAGCTTTTCTATTAAAATGTCAACCGCCACTCCGTATTTCGGATAAGCCGAATCACATGATCCGAATACGGCCGCTTTTTTCCCAGTTAAATCAATAGAATCCATTGCATCATAAAAATCTAAGAAATCATCAGGAAGATCACCATCTCCCCATGTGTATGCACCTAAAATAATTCCATCATACTGTTCCAATATAGAAGCTTCTGGTGAATCCATAATATCAATAACTTCAATTTCATTTTCTGTTTCACGAATTACGCCGGCAATATGGTCAGCCATTTCCTCTGTATTTCCACTCATACTTGCAAAAATCATTACTAACTTACTCAACTGAACCTCTCCCTTTACTTTGTATCTCTTTTTCTGTTTGAATGCTCTTCTTCTCATCTACATATTCAGACCGAATTACATTTCGTTGCCATTCCATATGCTGATCAACATCTTTATTTTTATCTTTTAATCCCCTCCGTAGAAGGTGAAATTTTTTTCTCATTAACATGTCGCATCCATCCTATTGATAATAATTATCAATTTCAACTATATTTAGATTAATTGACATTGATTATCAATGTCAACAACTATTTTTAAAAAAATGATTAAAATGTACAAGCTTGTCCGTTAGCTATTCATATACTATAAATGAGCATAGTTCTTTCTCAGCCCTCTCTGACGGAAAGAAATAAAAGCAACTGCGATAGAGCGCAGTTGCCTTTTTTTGTTTTTCTATGATTTTAGTAATCTTATAGTAGTCTCTAAGAATAGCTCCACTCCACAAATTAATGCTGATTCATCCACGTCAAATTTCGGATGATGATGTGGATAACAAGTATATATATTTTCATTACCTGTTCCTAATTTAATGAAACAACCGGGTGCTTTTCTTAAATATGCTGAAAAATCTTCCCCACCCATAGAAGGTTCAAGCTTAACAACACGCTCATTCCCAAACAAATGTAGTGCACTTTCTTCTACTATTTTCGTAATATATTCATCATTAATAACCGGATCATATCCATATCGATACGTATATGTATACGATCCTCCATGTGCTTCTGTAATTCCTTTCACAATTTTTTCGATTTTCCCTTCTGCTTCTATTCTTAATGTTTGATTAAAAGAACGTACAGTTCCCATTAAAGTTGCTGTACTTGGAATAATATTATCAGCCATTCCCCCATGGAACTGCGTAACTGAAACGACTCTTTGCATGAAAGCACTTGTATTTCTTGATACGATATGTTGTAAATTTGTAATAATCTGTGCTCCGATAGCAATAGGGTCAATCGTTTCTTCTGGACGTGCTGCATGTCCTCCTTTGCCTTGAATCTCAACTGTAAATACGTCTGGAGCTGCCATCATTGGCCCATACGCAATACCTATCTTTCCGCTCTCCAATCCAGACATAACATGTAAACCTATTACATAATCAACACCGTCCATAACGCCCGCCTCGACCATTTCTTGTCCACCACCAGGGTATGCTTCTTCTGCATGCTGAAAGAATAGACGAACTTCCCCTACAAACTCTTCCTTCATATTTGATAACATCTCTGCTGTACTTAATAAAATAGCTGCATGAGCATCGTGCCCACATGCATGCATCACTCCTTTATTTACAGACGTATAAGATTTCCTTGTCTCCTCTTGGATTGGTAAAGCATCTATATCAGCTCGAATCGCAATCACTTTCCCTTGCTTCACGCCTCTTTTAATTGCTAGTACACTATACTTCGTCGGTCTCGTTACTTCAAAAGAAGAAAACGAGCATAATGTATCATATATAAATTGCGAAGTTTCTTTTTCATGAAATGATAATTCCGGATACTTATGAAAATGCCTTCTCCATTTCACGATATTTTCTTCCGAAATTAGACTCTTCCACACTCTATTCATGATAATTTCCTCCTTTTCAAAAGAACTAGAAATTTTAAATTTTACTCCGTCTTAAATGATTAATAAAAGCAAATACTGCATTTTTACGTATTCTTATAGTCCACTTTTATGTATTCACACAATCCACTTTCTATTTACATATCAAACCCATTACAAATTCATGCTGAATGTAATATAATTGCTAAGTTAGGGATTTTCTTTTTTAGTATTTAGTGCTAATATCAGAAAAGAGCCTTTTGACTTATTTTTACCTAAAATGTGGGATTTTGTTTTTTTCACAATAATGTAGGACATGATACCTACAAAGAGCTATTATTTCATTAAGAGAGGGAAAGACATGGAAAGATTAAAAGAGATATGGTCTCGACCACTCACACAATGGGTTGCAAAGACGGTTTATTATCTTGCAATTTTATTTGCATTACTTTGGTTGTATGGATTCCATGATACAAACACAAGTACATTTATTTACAATGAATTCTAGGGTGGGAACGTTATGAAGTTATTAGAACTAATTGAAAAGTGGGCTATTGAAACGCCTGATCAAACTGCTTTTGTTTGGCGAGATGCGAAAATTACGTACAAACAATTAAAGGAAGATTCTGATGCGTTAGCACATTGGATTTCTTCTGCGTATCCAGATGATCGTTCACCAATTATGGTGTATGGCCATATGCAACCTGAAATGATTATTAACTTTTTAGGATGTGTAAAAGCTGGACATGCTTATATTCCTGTAGATTTATCTATCCCAGCTGATCGTGTACAACGTATCGCTGAAAATTCTGGTGCGAAATTACTTTTATCGGCAGCAGCAGTAACTGTAACTGATTTACCAGTTCGCATCGTAAGTGAAGACAACTTAAAAGATATTTTCTTTACTCATAAAGGGAACACTCCAAATCCTGAACATGCGGTAAAAGGTGATGAGAACTTCTACATTATTTACACATCAGGAAGCACAGGTAATCCGAAAGGGGTTCAGATTACTTATAACTGCCTTGTTAGCTTTACAAAATGGGCTGTAGAAGATTTTAACTTACAAACAGGGCAAGTATTCTTAAACCAAGCACCTTTCTCATTCGATTTATCTGTCATGGATATTTACCCATCATTAGTAACAGGTGGTACACTTTGGGCAATCGATAAAGATATGATTGCGCGTCCAAAAGACTTGTTTGCTTCTTTAGAGCAATCGGATATACAAGTATGGACTTCCACACCTTCTTTCGCTGAAATGTGTTTAATGGAAGCATCCTTCTCTGAGAGTATGCTACCGAACATGAAAACATTCTTATTCTGTGGTGAAGTATTACCAAATGAAGTAGCTAGAAAATTAATTGAGCGTTTCCCAAATGCAACAATTATGAATACGTACGGTCCAACAGAAGCTACTGTCGCTGTAACAGGTATTCACGTTACAGAAGAAGTACTTGATCAATACAAATCACTTCCAGTTGGCTATTGTAAATCAGACTGTCGCCTTCTTATTATGAAAGAAGATGGCACGATTGCACCTGATGGTGAAAAAGGTGAAATCGTAATTGTCGGTCCAAGCGTAAGCGTTGGATACTTAGGAAGCCCTGAATTAACAGAAAAAGCATTTACTATGATTGACGGTGAGCGTGCCTATAAAACAGGCGATGCTGGCTATGTAGAAAATGGTCTTCTATTCTATAATGGTCGTCTTGATTTCCAAATTAAGCTGCATGGTTATCGAATGGAATTAGAAGAAATTGAGCATCACCTTCGTGCGTGTTCTTACGTTGAGGGAGCAGTTATCGTTCCAATTAAAAAAGGTGAGAAATACGATTATTTATTAGCGGTTGTTGTTCCTGGAGAGCATTCGTTTGAAAAAGAATTCAAATTAACATCTGCAATCAAAAAAGAACTCAATGAGCGATTACCAAACTACATGATTCCACGTAAATTCATGTATCAATCTTCTATTCCAATGACACCAAATGGAAAGGTAGATCGCAAAAAATTATTGAGTGAGGTTACAGCATGACCGCATATGGATCATTTTATTTTTTCGCTATAGTGGGCATTTTATTAATACCTACTATCATAGCTGGATTAAAAGGTAAAATGTTGCGTAAATATAATGCCGTTTTAACATTAGTCATGCTTGCTATTATCTTCTCAGATAAACCAAAGCAAGCAATGATGTTAGCTGCATTTATTATTTGGCAATATGCCCTTATTAAAGGCTATTTAATTTTAAGAAAACAAAATAATAGTACATTCACATTTTGCATAGCTGTTATTTTATCGATTTTGCCTCTTATTTTGGCAAAAATCGCACCATTTGCATCGTTATTACCTGAGTTAAAACTTGTTGTTTTTCTAGGTATATCTTACGTAACATTCAGAGCAGTTCAAATGGTATTTGAAGTTCGTGATGGTTTAATTAAAGAGCTTTCTTTCTTTAACTTCTGGGAATTCGTTTTATTCTTCCCTGCAATTTCAACAGGACCTATCGATCGTTACAGAAGATTCCAAAAAGATATTCAAAAGCCACCTAGCGCTGAAGAATATCAAAATTTACTATATACAGGACTAAATCGTATTTTCCAAGGTTTCTTGTATAAATTTATTATTGCTTACTTAATAAAGCAATATTGTATGGATCCAGCATTCGCTCAACACGATACAATCTTTTCAAATATGATTTACATGTATAGCTATAGCTTATATCTATTCTTTGATTTTGCTGGTTATAGCTCTTTTGTAATTGGTGTAAGTTATATGATGGGAATTAAAACGCCAGAAAACTTTAATAAGCCATTCCTTAGTCGTAATATTAAAGACTTCTGGAACCGCTGGCACATGAGTTTATCATTCTGGTTCCGTGATTTTATTTACATGCGTTTCGTCTTTTTTGCAACGAAGAAAAAGTTAATTAAGAACCGTTACACAATTTCATATATCGGTGCATTTTTAAACTTTTTCATTATGGGAATTTGGCATATCCAAGGAAGCGCTGTTGCGCAGTATATTATTTATGGTCTATATCATGCCGCACTGTTTATTTTATTCGATATTTTCGAACGAAAAAACAAGAAGCATAAGTTTTGGCCAAACACTAAATTTACACGCATCCTTGCGATTGTAATTACGTTCCACGTTGTATGTTTCGGTTTCCTAATCTTCTCTGGACACCTTAACAGATACTTTTAATGCACCCTTCTTATTCCATTAAGAAGTTGCACATATAATATATTTCGGATATAAAGGAGATTTTAAAAATGGCAGAATTCAAAGAGCAAGTATTAGATATTTTAGAAGAAGTATGTGAAAACGATATTGTGAAAGAAAACTTAGATGTTCAATTATTTGAAGAAGGTATCCTTGATTCTTTCGCTGTAGTATCTTTATTAGTTGAATTCCAAGAGCGTTTAGATATTGAAGTTTCTATTTCTGATTTTGACCGTGACGAGTGGGCTACACCAAACATGGTTATTAAAAAGTTGGAAGAAATCCGATGAACAAAGCAAAATTTGGTCCGATGCTTTTAGCATTGGCCCTTTTTGCTGTATTCTTACTTATTCCAACGCGCTTCCTACTTCCACTTTTAAGTGATGAAAAAGTAGAACAAGCTGCTACTTCTTTAAAAGAAGAAAAAATTCAAAGTATGATTTTACAGCAAAAGATGTTAGCAAATCCAAAATATCTTCCGATGTACGGTTCATCGGAATTCGCACGTATGGATGCTTTCCATCCATCTAATTATTTTAAAGTAAAGCCTGAAGGGTTCACACCATTCCTTCTTGGACGCGGCGGAACACAAGACCTTGTACATGTGTTAAACTTCGCATCTACAATGGATCAATTGAAAGATAAGAAAATGGTATTTGTTCTTTCTCCGCAATGGTTTGTACCACAAGGTATTGATGAAACGCACTTTGCACCAAACTTTTCAAAACAACAAGGTTACCACTTCATTTTCAACAATGATTTAAAACCTGAAATGAAAAAACAAATTGCAAAGCGTTTATTAAACTTTGAGATTGTAAAAAAAGAAACTTTATTAAAAATTTCACTTGAAGGTATCGCTTATGATGATACGAAGTATAAAGTAAAAGCACTTGCTGCTAAACCTTTCGCTTATATTTACCGTAACATTTTAGATCGTAAAGATTTATTTACAGCCATGTTTAATATTAAACCGCACAAAGAAAAGCTTGACCCTTCATTAAAACAAATGAACTGGGAAGAGGCTCGTAAACATGCGGATCAAACAGGTGCAGTGGAATCTGGATCTAACGAATACGGTATTGAAGATGATTATTTCAATAGCAAAATTAAGAAAAAATTAAAACAACGTGAAGGTTACTTAAAAAATGATGCTTATGACCAATCGCCAGAATATGAAGATTTACAAATTGTACTTGATTTATTAAAACAATCTGGTGCAAAACCACTCTTCATTTCTGTTCCTGTCAAAGGTCCTTGGTACGACTACGCTGGCTTCCCAAAAGAACGCCGCGAAGCATACTATAAGAAAGTTCATGAGCAAATTGAAAAAGCTGGGTATCCAATTGCCGACTTCTCAAATCATGAATACGATAAATACTTCTTGAAAGATCATATGCACTTAGGTTGGAAAGGCTGGGTTTACATCGACGAGGCCATCCAACAATTTTATAAAGCAAACTAATGAAAAGACCGCTTGAATTACTCAAGTGGTCTTTTTGTATATATTTTGTAATTGCTCGATTGCATTCTCCGCTTCTTTCACAACTCGCTCCACTACATGCTGAGCTGATTCGATTCGAGCTAATGATGCTGCCTGTCCTGCCCAAAGTGACATATATTCTTCCTTATTTTGCTTCGCTGCCTCTTGGCGTATTTTAGAAGTTAATACGTTTTGCACTGGATACATCGGAAGCCCTTCTTCTTTTCCTTCATGTCTCTCTATAAATTCATTCCGAATACCGCGTGCATATTTCCCGGAAAACGCACGAGTTACAGTTGTGCTCGTATCTGTACTATGTAAAACCGCTTCTTTATACACATCGTGCGTAATACTCTCTTCACTTGTTAAAAAGGCTGATCCCATTTGAACACCTTCTGCTCCTAGTGCCAATGCCGCAACAAGCCCTTGTCCGTTCATTACACCACCTGCTGCGACAATTGGGATATGCGGAACAGCCCCTACTAACTGAGGTATTAACGCAAACGTACCAATCATAGCATCTCGTTCTTTCCCAATAAACGTTCCTCTATGCCCTCCTGCTTCGCTACCTTGCCCAATAATAATATCTACTCCTAGCTCAGCAAGTACTTTCGCTTCCTTCACATGGGTAGCTGTTCCAATGACTTTTATTCCACTTCTTTTTAAATCATTTATTTCTTCTTTTTCTAACGTTTGAAATGCAAAGCTAACGACCGGTACTTTTTCATCTAATAGCACTTGTAATTGTTCCTTATAGCTTTTTGGAAGCTTTAACGTTCCTTCTACTTCTATACCTAATTCTCTATTCACTCCGCTTAGTAATACTTTCGCCTCATTTACCTTCTCTTCTTCTATTTGTATCTCTTTCGTTACAAGTAAATTAACACCGAAAGGCTTATCTGTTAGTTCTCTTATTCTATAAATCGCTTCACGAATTTGTTCTGGGCTCATATAGCCCGCTCCAAGCGTCCCTAATCCTCCGCTATTACTTACTGCTGCAACAAGTTCTGGCGTCGTAATCGCGCCTGCCATACCGGCTTGAACAACGGGATACTCAATTTTTAATATGTCTGTTACTCGACTTGTAAACATCATTTTCCCTCCTATTTCCCTTATATCTTCTTTATTTGATAAGCTTTCCCCTGCTTTTGCAAGGGTTGAACTTCATATGAAGCGAATATATTGAAAGAGAAGGAGGCTGAGCTTAATGATTTATCCAAATGCATTAAAACAAGGTGATACAGTAATGATCATTGCACCATCTGGTCCACCTACAATCGAAAATGTATTAAAAGGTGTGAATGTATTACAAAAGATGGGGTTATCCGTAATAATCGGGAAGAGCGTTTACGAGAAATATGGATTTTTAGCCGGAAGTGATCAAGTTCGGCTTGACGATATACATGAAGCATTTACAAATAATGAAGTAAAGGCCGTTTTCTGTGCACGAGGTGGTTACGGAAGTGCTCGTCTCCTCCCTCACATTCAATATGAAATCATTCGGCAAAACCCTAAAATCTTTTGGGGATATAGCGATATTACAGCTTTACATACTGCTGTTTCACGTTATGCAAAGCTTATAACATTTCATGGTCCGATGATTGAAGAACTAGGAAAAGGTATTGATTCCCTATCTTTATCCTCTTTCAATCAGCTATTTCATCCGTATTCAACCATTTTATCTGCATCAGAATGTATCGTACCTAGCTCTCACAGTACAGTTACAGGTACATTAGTTGGAGGAAATTTAGCTGTGTTAACGAGTATAATTGGCTCGCCCTACGAGATAAATACGGACAATACACTTTTATTACTTGAAGACATTGGTGAAGAACCGTACCGCATTGACCGTATGTTAAATCAGCTACTTTTATCTGGAAAGTTTAATGAATGCAAGGGCGTTATTTTCACAAGTTGTCACGACTGCACTCCTTCAAAGCCATCTCAATCATTGCAAACAATATTATATGAATATTTCGCACCATATCATATACCTGTCCTATTCGGTTTACCAATTGGACATATAAGTCCAAACATCGGTATTCCACTTGGAGCTACAGCGACAATAAACACAAATAATAAAACAGTCTCTATTTCTTCTGGTATAGCCACTCCATGTTCAAATTAAAAAGGAAAAGCGATTACGCTTTTCCTTTTACTTATAATAATTAAAAATTCGTCCAGATGCGATATCTGCAATTTCTTCTGGAATAAATGTTTTACTTATATCAGTGCCAACATTTAATACAGCTGTAGCATCTTTCTCAATGCTACCAAATAACTCTTTCCCACGTATCGTAATAAGGGGCGTTCCTTCTGGCAACACATCTTTTACAAATTCCATTTGTGTAAAGAACGGAACGATCCATCTACCTTCTCCTTGGAAATGACGCAAACGAAGTATTCCTTCTGTTGCCCCGTCCTCTGCTTCTAGTGAACCAGCAACATAAAACTCAGTAGATAAGAGCAATTCATAAAATTCCTTTTGCTTCTGTTTATCATCCCCTGCTACAACAAGTACCTCTTCTAATTTCTTTACTGAAATTTGCTCCATATGATGCCACCCCTATTTCAAAATGATTGTACTTAGATTATACGAAATATTCTTATTTTTTTCTACATAATTCGCAATTATTTTTTCAAAATAATTTTAATGCTTCTTTTGTCGTCACAATCGTAGCAAACTCTTCATGTAAATTTACAAGTGTCATATTGTGAATATCTTCTGCACTATACTCTTTACCATCTAAACCTTTACGGTTAAAAGTAGCCGTTGCATCACTCACTAAATACGTTGTAAATCCTAAATTCCCTGCCATTCGTGTCGTAGTTTCCACGCAATGATTTGTCGTTAATCCTACAACTACTACTGCATTACATTTGTCCTCTCTTAATTGCTCTTCTAAATTCGTCCCAATGAACGCGCTGTTAACGAATTTCTGAATAACCACTTCACCAGGTAGTGGTTGCACTTCTTCTTTAAAGTTTACCGTTTCCCCTCTCTCATAAAACATTGACCGAGCATCTTCTTTATTTACATGTTGAATATGAAAAACTGGTCGTTTCCTTTTCCTCCATTCTGCTAACAAAATTCTCATGTTTTCTTCAGCAAAAATATTATTTCTCTCGCCCCAATCTTGTAATTGAAATGCCTTTTGTACATCGATTATGATAAGTGCTATTTGATTTGTCATCATTTCCTCCTTAATTTGGCTGTAATTGAAATAGAAAACCAAGTTGTTGTGACGCAGTAATAAAGCAAACATAGGCGCAAAGCTCTACAATTTCTTTTTCTGTCCAATATTGTTTTAATGCGTGAAACATAGTATCATCTATCGCTTTTCGGTCATGAACAAATGTATGCGCAAAAGTAACGGCTACACCAATCTCCTCTGCCTTTTGCACATCATCAGGTCTTCCCTTTGCCATACAGTACGGACATTCATTCCCATACGCTAATGTTCTTCTCACTTGCTCCTTCAACTCTGCTGAAAGAATTCCTTTATTGTACAGTGTATCCTCTAACGTACTCCACGAATGTAATATATCCGAATTATGCCCTAATAACTTTTGAAACTTTGTATCTCCTACATTTGATAATGAAATTCTCTCCATCATTTCCCCTCCTATTTCCTTCTGTTTTATTGTAAAATAAATAACGTTCACTTTACATTTCATATGAATCTTAATTTATATTTTCCCTTTACAAAAATCATTATTTTACTGGAGGTATATTTACAAATGCAACTAGACCGTGTTGATCGAAAAATTTTAAATGAATTATATAATGATAGTCGCCTTTCTATGCGTGAATTGGCGAAACGAGTAAACTTATCTGCTCCGTCTACTGCAGAACGTGTTCGTAAACTTGAAAGTGAAGGCGTTATTCAAAAATATACAATCGATATCGACTATAAAAAAGCAGGACTAGTTTTAGATTGTATTTTAGAAATCACTTTAAAAAATGGTGATACAACACGTATGCAACAGTTTATTCAGTCTTATCCATCTGCAAGTTTTTGTTACCGAGTAACAGGAAGCTTATGCTACATTGTAAAAATTTCTGTTCCTTCACTCGTTGAACTTGAAGAATTTATCAATGATGTTTCTTCATATGCAACGACAGTTTCTCATATCGTATTATCAGAAGTATCTCTTACTCCTGATATTGAACATATCTTCCCAGAAGATTAATTTATTTTTATTCATAAAATATAAAAAAACCCCTTACAATAAGAATAAAAATAATATATTATGTATTAAAATACATAAAGTTCGAGAAAGGGGCTTTACATTGAAAATCTGGTTTTATGAAAAAACGGCACAATTAGATGACTTACTTGGTATTTGGGACAATGTTCCGACCATCCCGCGAATTGGTGAAAAAGTGGAGATTTTAAAGACAGTCCGTACTGTTACAGATATTAAATATGTAAAGAACGGTAATAATTTTCGTATAGAAATTATTACAAATTAAAAAGTAGCTCCTAAGGAGCTACTTTTTAATTATCTATTATGTGCTTTCTTTATAACGATTTTATCTTCTTCTACTGATACTGTTACATAATCACTTTCTTCTAACCGAAGCTTATTTACAACCTCATCTGGTAACTCTATGGCCATCAATCTATCGGTTACGATCACTTGACTATACACTTCATTTTCTTGTGATGAATTCACTACTTTTTGCTCATTTATAAAACGTACTGGTGGCACGCCAACTTCTTTTACTGTACGCCATTGTTTCCAAACATACGGAATTAACCATAGTAATCCAACAACTGTAAGACCGATACCAATCCATAAATTACTTTGCGCTTGTAATTCAGTAATTGAGATTGTACCACTTTCTTCTCCACCGAAAAATTGCATACTTGTTGCAATCAAATTATTTAGAGCGTGCACAGCTATATTCGTCCATATATTTTTTGTCTTTATGTATAAAAGGCACATAACGACACCAAACATGAACGCACCAATAACATCAAAATGTCCTAGGCCAAAAATAATTGAAGATATAATTACAGCTTTTTTAATTCCCCATTTATGAGCCATTCGCTGTAAGAAAAATCCCCTAAAAATAACCTCTTCCATAATAGGTGCTAACACACATGCTGAAATGAAAGTAAATATCGTCATATATACGTTACTCGTATTAATAACATTTCCGTCTTCTAGCATAGTAACTAAGAAATTCGGTAACGTATGTGCTAATATGTAAAATTGAATCTGAGATATGCCAACTGAAAAAATCATCCCCATTATCGTTGCTAATACAATTAATCCCCAAGATAAACGTCCTGGCTTATCAAAAAAACTGTTAAATACAACATTATTTTTATTTGTTTTTACGTATAGCCAAAGTAACGGAAATACAAAAAATACAGTTATTTGTGAAATAACCTCCATCGTATTCTCAGAAACATTTGCTAGACCTAATGGTATCATTATAAGGAACACCCCTATAATCATCCATCCAAAAAAGCTACGTAGCCTTATACTTGAAAATGCATAGTGCACATGAAACACCCCCAAAGATAGTAAAAAATAAAGTAAAACTTGAATCAATATTTTATAGGCGTCCTTTCCTTATAAATAATTGGATAACTAAATTACAATATGAATCTAGTTGAAATCCTTCCTATTTTTCTCAAATCATTTCAAACAGCATGGCTCTTAAAATACCATATCGCTGTTCTTCAAGTTGCAATCCAAGTGAAATTTATGTAATAAAAATCCCCGTTTTTACAAGCGGGGATTTCTTTTATTATAATACGTCACGTTTTTGGAATAATGCACTTGATGCTACAAGTAACACAACAAAGTATGCAGCTACAAGTAATAATGAAGTTGTAAACGTAAATTCTGTAAATGTTGGTTCTACTCCACCACTAATTAATTTATTACTGTCGTAAGCTCTTAAATCCAAATGGAAGAATACTACAAACTTCGCTACACCTTTTGCAAACATCATTAGTGCCATATTAATTGCTCCTTGTAAGAATAATAGGAACATCGTAATAATTAATGGTAATACAGACTTTCTAAATACGTTTGCTAAGAAAAATGCAAGTGTTGCAAAGAAAAATGGCGATAGCAACTGATATAATATTGTTTTCAAAACAATTCCTAATGTTAATTCAGTTTTACTACCGTCCATTACAATTAATCCAATAATCATGGCAATTAACGTACTAGCAAATACAATAAATAACATCGTTAATAACACTGTAATATATTTAGAAAATAAAACTGTCATTCGTTTTCTTGGACGAATTAATAATTGTTTAATCGTTCCTTTTTGGAATTCATCTGTAATTGTACGAGAAGCTGTTGTAATTCCAAAAATCGTTGTGAATATCATAATTAAGCCGATATCTGAACTTACAAAATCTAAGTAAGATCCACTTAAACTACCAGCTTCACCCCATTTCGCCAGTACTACAGCTCCTAAAATCTCCAATAAAGCAATGACACCAATTAAAATATACATACCTTTTTTCGCATGTAATTTTAAAAATTCATTTTGAATTAATTTAAACATTACGCTTTCACTCCCCCAGTAATCGCTAAGAACTCATCCTCTAACGTTTTATTTTGAACAGTAACTCCGTATACAAGCACATCAGCATGAACAAGTTTTTTGACAAGTTGCGGAATGTTTTCTTTTGTTACAGATGCTACAATCACATTCCCTTTTGCTTTACCTTTAATAATTTCATTCGCTTTCTGAACTTCATCTACTTCAAACGCCACAACGACTGCCTCATCATGCTTCACTTTTTCATGTAAGTTGTACTCTTGTACAAACTCACCTTGTTTAATAATAACAACGCGATCACACATTAATTCAATTTCACTCAATAAGTGACTTGATACGATTACAGCAATATTCTCTTCTTTCGCTAAACGTTGTAAATAATCACGAATTTGGCGAATACCAGCTGGATCTAATCCATTTGTCGGCTCATCTAAAATTAAGATTTTCGGCTGATGAAGTAATGCTTGTGCAATTCCTAAACGTTGTTTCATACCAAGTGAATATGTTTTCACCTTTTTATGAATCGCATGCTCTAATTCAACAAGCTTTACAATCTCAGCAATGCGCTCTTTACTAATTGGAGTGATGGCCATGTTCGCAAAATGCTTTAAGTTTTGCATTCCTGTCATATAATCATATAGTTCAGGATTTTCTACAATCGCTCCAATTTGCTCTAGTGCCTTTTCACGCTCCGAGCGAATACTATGTCCACAAATTGTAATATCGCCCTCTGTCATTGAAATAAGACCTGTCATCATACGGATCGTCGTCGTCTTACCGCTACCGTTCGGCCCAAGGAATCCGTATACTTCTCCTTCACGAACCTCAAATGATAAACCACGAATAATTTCCGTTCCACCAATCCTTTTTCGAACATTCTCTAACTTTACTACTACGTTTCCCAATGCTGATTCCTCCTTTAGACTTCTAGTTTTTTATCGACTATGTAAGCAATTACATATATTATTAGAGCACTAACCATTACCATGAAACTTATATTAAAAATGTTAAATCCATTTTCTTGAAACATATTAATAAACAGACTCTTGCTTTCACTATGATATTCTACTCTTCGTAATACTTGGAAAGCTGGAGCTAATTTTCCTAGCAAGGTTGTCGCTAAAGTAATCGCTATATTTATTACTAGGAAAATAATAACGATTAGTATATTTTGCGCCTTTTTCTTTTTCGTAAGTAACTTTACTAGAGTAATTACCAATATGATTTGTAAAACACTAAACAAAAACTCAAATAAATCGCTTATCGTATATATTAAATTATTAATTATGCCTACTTGCATAATCTCTTTTGCTTCTACATATACAGAAGTCGTAGGAAAAGCTAATACATAACTTACGTAGAAAAGAATTCCACATATCCCATACCATATAGCCATTGCGATAAATGAGAAAATAAGCATAGAAATTACATATTGTTTCCCAGATATTGCTGTAAGTCTTAACATTGGATTAGTTAGTAAGCGTGAATATGATTTCATTGTTTGTATAAACATATAAACAATATAAAAGAAAAATATAATCATAATGATTCCAAATATACCCTCTTGTCTACTGATAGCCGCATCACTTTTTCTTACAATCATTTGTGAAAATAACACAGCTTCAATTAGCACAAAGAATAAAAAAGTAACAATATATCTTTTCTTATTTACATTCCATAAATAGGAAAGTACTGACTTCACTTACTAAACACCTCCTTAAACAATTCATGAACTGCTTTTCCTCTCTGAAAACGAATTTCTTCTACATTTTCATATAGAACCATTTCTCCATCTTTTAAAAAGATCACTTCATCAAAAATATTTTCAATTTCATTTATTAAGTGAGTGGAAATTAATATCGTACAATCTTCCCTATAGAACTGTAGAATTAGATCCAATACATGTTCTCTAGAAAGAGGATCTATCCCGCCCAATGGCTCATCTAGTACATATAGCTTCGCTTTTCGAGAAAACGTTAAAATAATCTGCAGCTTCTCAACCATACCTTTTGACAATGCTGTAATTTTTTCTTCTAGCGGTATTTTAAATTCTGCAATCGTATCTACCGCTTTTTGAATATCGAAGTCTTTATAAAAATCCCGGTAGAAAAATAAAGCGTCTTTTACAGTCATCCAATCATCAAAGATTGGCTTATCGGACATAAATGAAACGATTTCTTTCGTCTGTAATCCTACCTTTTTACCGTCTATTGTGATACTGCCTTCAGAAGGGTGTTGCAAGCCTGCAATCATTTTCAATAACGTCGTTTTCCCGCTCCCGTTATCTCCAACAAGCCCAACGATTTTCCCTTCCGTAATCTCTATGTTTAATTCACGGATCACTGCTTTTAATCCGTATCTCTTCCATAAGTTTTCTATTTTTAATAGCTCTGTCATTGGCTCTCCTCCCTCTTATCATGCAATGAAGAACGAAGAATTGTAAGAATTTCTTCTTCTGAAAAACCTAAATTTTCCATTCCATCTATAAAAGAATGAAGTAATTCTTTCGCCATCTCTTTTCGCAGCTCCATTATTTTCTCCCCTTCATTCGTTACATACCGTCCCATTCCTCTACGTGTTACAACAACTCCATCCCGTTCTAGCTCTTGAAATGTACGCTGAATCGTATTTGGATTCACTTGTAATTCACTCGCTAATTCACGGACAGAGGGAATTTTATCACCAGGCAATAACTGTCCTGTTACGATCTCTTTTTTTATGTATTCCATTACCTGAATGTAAATTGGTATATTTGGAGAAAACTCTATTTTCATTTCTTCCCTCCTTTTGTATCGGTGTACTAGTTAAATAATACACTGATACAAAAAGTTTGTAAATACCCATTTAATTACAAAAAGTTCTATCCGTTAACCGAATAGAACTTCCCAAACATAAATCGCTATATAGAAATAATAGTGTTATGTAAACAAAATTATAAAGAAAAGCTGTCTTATCAATGAATAAGACAGCTTTTCTTTATAATCCTATATTAAAAGTTAAACACGAAGTCATCGTCAGCTAACTTTTCAACGTTCGTTGCTTTTACGTAACCATTTCCTTTTACAGAGAAGAAATCATGGTTTTTCGTATCTGTACGTAAACCATTTAAAACGATTGGGTTAATTTCTTCTTCTTCAAACTTCGGCTCAAGTCCTAAGTTCATAAGCCCTTTATTCGCATTGTAACGAACGAAACGATTTACATCTTCTACAAGACCGATAGAAGTGTAAATTTCTTCTGTATAAGCCATTTCAATTTCATATAGTTCCATTAATAACTCTTGTGTTTCTTTTTGCACTTCTTGTTGCTCTTCTGCAGAAAGTTCTGCGAAGATTTGTTGTGCTAAAATACCGACGAATACGCCGTGAATTGACTCATCACGAATTATCAAGTTAATAATCTCACCACTTGCTGTTAGTTTTCCTTGACCAGCTAAGTAAAGCGGATAGAAGAATCCACTATAGAATAAATAACTTTCTAAGAACACACTTGCTACCATTGCCATATATAGCTCTTTTTTCGTTACCTCAGGCTTTAACAAACGACGATAGTAACCAGTAATAATACCGGCCTTTTTCTCAAGTAATGGATGATTGTCTACCCAGTCAAAAATATCATCAATTTCTTCTTCAGTAGCTAACGTTGTAAAGATATGACTGTAACTCTTCGCATGTACTTCTTCCATAGCTCCCATGAAAGCTAATACACTTTTAGCTTGTAAATTTTCAAGATGAACAAGTACAAGTGGCATTCCTTCGCCACCTTGTTTCGTATCTAAAAGTGTTAAACCACCTAATACACGCTTATAAGCAATTTGCTCTTCTTTCGATAATTGCACCCAAGTATTTTTGTCAGACGAAACCGCAATTTCTTCTTCTGTCCAAAACTGAGCGATGTTTTGCTTCCAAAACATTAAACTAAAATCATCTTCTTTTTTGTTCCAGTTTACCGCACGCATTAAATCGCCCCTTCTCTAAATATGATAACTAAGCATGAGCAGGGTTCAGAAAACCCTGCTCATCATGTCTCACTTTTTATATTAAACGGTACAAGCCACACACTCTTCCACGCTTAATTTACGTGTTCTCGTATAATACAGACTCTTTAAGCCTTTTTTATGTGCATAGATGTAGTAACGTGCTAATTCACGTGTTGAAATATCACTATTAACGTAAAGAATTGTACTAATTCCTTGATCAATATGTTCTTGAATTTCTGCGATTAAATCAATTAATTTAAACTGATTCATATCGTAAGAAGATTTATAGTACCAGAACGTATCTTTTGATAAATACGGCATTGGATAATATGTTGTCGCGTTCGCATATGTTCTTGATTCGATTTGACTTACGATCGGCATTACGCTTGAAGTTGCATTTTGAACGTAACTGATTGATTGTGTTGGAGCAATGGCAAGACGATATGAGTTGTATAAACCATTCTTTTGCACTTGCTCTTTTAAACTTGTCCAATCTTCTTTTGTCGGAATATGAATTCCTTCAAATAGTTGCTGAACTTTTTCAGTTACTGGGCTGTAATCTGTCGTTTCATACTTTTCGAAGTATGTGCCATTCGCATAATCAGATTTATCGAAGTCTTTAAATGTCTCGCCTTTTTCTGTAGCGATTTCCATACTTTTCTCAATAGAATAGTAATTTAACATCATAAAGAATGTACGAGCGAATTCTTTCGCTTCTGCACTTTCATAAGCGATTTTATTTTTTGCTAAATATCCGTGTAAGTTCATTGCTCCAAGTCCAACTGAATGAAGCTCGTCATTTGCTTTTTTCACAGTTGGTGCATTCGGAATAATCGTCATATCAGAAACAGCTGTTAAAGCTTCCATTCCCGCATGAACTGCTTCACGAATTTCTTTATTTTCCATTACGTTTACGATATTTAACGATCCTAAGTTACAGTTAATATCACGACGGATAATGTCATCTGTACCGTAATCATTTATTTCTGAAGTTTCTTGAAGCTGGAAGATTTCTGTACATAAGTTCGACATCTTCACAGTTCCAATATCCTTCAATGGATGTTGATTATTTGCATTTGATTTAAACATTAAGTATGGGTAACCAGACTCAAGCTGAATCATAGCGATTTTAATAAGCATATCACGTGCACTAATATCTAGTGGCTTCTTCTTCACTTTCGGATTGCTCATTAATTCATCGTACATTTCATCAATGTCAATATCATCTAAATGCTTGCCATATTCTTTATAAACCGTATAAGGCGCGAAAACATGGAAAGGTTCGTTTTTCTCAGCAAGCTCAAAGAACTTACTTGGAACGATAATTCCGATTGATAGAGACTGAATACGGCTCTTCTCATCGGCATTTATTTTTTTTGTATCAAGGAATTCAATAATATCCCAATGGAAAATGTTTAAATATACTGCGCCGGCACCTTTTCGTTGGCCAAGCTGATTCGCATATGAAAACGAATCTTCAAGCAATTTCATAACAGGCACTACACCACTTGCAGCGTTGTCGATACCTTTAATTTGCTCACCACGTGCGCGTAGCTTAGATAAGTTTAAGGCTACTCCCCCGCCGATTTTCGATAATTGCATCGCAGTATTAATGTTAAAGCCAATTGAATTTAAGCTATCGTCCATCTCTAACAAGAAACAAGACACCATTTCTCCTCTTCTGCTTCTTCCCGCATTTAAAAAGGTTGGTGTCGCTGGTTGGTAGTTTTGTTTTACAATCATGCTTGCGAATTGTTTTGCCTTCGAAACATCACCGCGTCCTAAGTATAATGACACAATTGCTACACGATCTTCATAGCTTTCTAAGTATTGTTTTTGATCATTCGTTTTTAACGCATAATCTTTGTAGAACTTAGATGCTGCCATATAAGATTGGAACTCGAAGTTTTCACCATAAGCGATGTTATATACTCCCTCTACTTCCTCCAAGCTATACTCGTCCAGAACGTTGTAATAGTAATCATGTTCTTTCATATACTCCATTCGCTCTGCCACGCTATTAAAAGGAACGGTATTCTCTCTAGCTTCTTCCATAAAGACTTCTAATGCCTCTTTATCTTTATGAAGCTGATAAAAACCGTCCTGCATTTGCGTGATTTCATTATTCAGTTCAATGTGTCGCAATCTCCCGCACCCTTTCCTTAAAATATTCTACATCGTTATTTGTTCCAGATAACTCAAATTTTGATACAATAGGCACTTCATATTTAGTAGAAATCTTGTCAGCACTTGCACCGAACATGTCTCCCCAGTTACGATTGCCGCTTGCAGATACGCCTTTTAATTTTTCATTATTGCGCTCTAAAAAGTCTAAAACACGTTCTGGTACATTGCCAAAACCTGTTGTATACGTAATAAGAATAAAGTCTTCATCTATTACTAGATCTTCATCAATTTGAACGGCCGGCATATTTAATTTGTGAATGAAACGCTTCACGTTTCCTGTCATAGAATCATATGCAACTAACATTTCCGACCCTCCCTCTCAAATCTATATTCTCTATATGTTGTTCTTGATTTCTCTATATATTGTATTACGTTTCAAAATAAGACACAAGATATATGTATAAATTCTTTCTTTTTTTAACTTTTACTTTTCGACATGATAGCCGTTTTTTTTCAATACAATGACTATGAAACAACATTCTAAAACTCATGTCAATAAAGTGCTTTTCAAAAAAGTTGTCAACGAATTTAATCTTATTTTAAAAAAAGTTAACAATATATTTTGTCATAAAACGGTAGATGCTGAAGAAATATATTTCTCCAGCATCACGCAAAAAAGAACAGATATGAAACTATAATCTGCTCTAAAAAACGATTACATTTATCAAATTTACCTTATTAAATATATTATACATATACTTTCGTTTTTCGTTACATACTAAAAGATAACTATTATAGAAAAAGATTATTATTATGGAACTTCAATTTATTTATGAAAAGTTTATTCAGAGTGCTCAATACGCAAAATATCTTTTACAAATATGTGATGTGGATTTTCATCTTTATCAAGCATTGTACATACAGGAGCCTCTTCATCAAAGTATACAATCATTCCTTCTACGTACTGATATGTATGTTGAACTTGTACAGTTACTTTAATTTCTATCGCTTCTTCATATGCTCTTTTTATTTTCTGAAGCATTTTTGCTGAACATTTTCGTTTCTCTGGATACATAACCATTCCCATAAATCTATTGCCGGCTCTATCTTTCCACATATAATCCCAATGTGGTAAAATGCCTTGTTTAAAATCGCCCATAATTCCCCTCTCCTTTATCTTTTATTTATCCCGCATTAAACGTTCGATTGGTGTCGGCTACTAATCAGTGAGGGATGCCCTGCTGATCAAAATTCCCCTTTATGAACGTGGCGTTTCTGAATATGTATAAATCACTTGCCCGCCTCGTTGTGCGTTACCAATGAAATGCTTAAAGTCTTCTCTATTTACAACAACTTCTCTGAACGTATAAAATACATCTTTCGTAACAACATACTCCGTTATTTCACCATTTTTCAGCTGATCTAAAATTGTATTTGCTAATTCTTTATCCATGTATTTCACCTCTCTGCAATATTTTATTTTATCGTATATTCTATAGGTCAACAACTGTAAAATTATCCCGCTATTTGCAGGCGGTCCGATTAGTGTTGGCTACTAATCAGTCGTGGAATGAACAAAAGTCTTACTGATTAACGTTTCATTTTATCTCGTTGTTATGCCATGATTTTATTTTCGTTATTTCGCAAACAATATCGTTTTACTATATGTCCACTAAATATCATATACTAACATAGCTACTTCTCTATATCAAACATTTCGGCATTCAATTATGCAAAGTTCCATACCACTATGCTACAATATACAAATAGAACTAGGAGGGATACTATGATTCGGAAAGCAAAAAAGACAGATGCACTGGCAATAGCTCCTTTATTGTATAATGCTCTGCATGAAATTGCTGAAAAAATCACAGGTAGCACAGTTAAAGCAGAAGTATTACTAGGACTTGAGACATGGTTCTCAAAAGAAAATAACCGTCTGAGCTACGAAAACTGTTTTGTCTATGAACAAGACGAGAGTGCAGTTGGAATTATTGTCGCTTATCACGGTAGTGAAGCAACACAGCTTGACGCACCAATTGTACATCACTTAAGAGAATTACATAAAGATGAATCAATTACGTTAGAAAAAGAAGCTGAGCTTGATGAGTATTACATTGATACATTATCAGTTTCAAGTGCACACGGCGGAAAAGGTATAGGTTCTAAATTAATTGAAGCTGCCGAAATCTATGCAACTGAAAAAGGGCATGAAAAAATCGCTTTACTTGTTAATTTAGAAAACACACGCGCCTATTCACTATACGAAAAGTTAGGTTATAAAAAAGATGAAATTGTTATGCTAGTAGGCGAACCTTATGCTCATCTCGTAAAAACATTAAACGTCAAAATTTCTATATCTTAAAAAGAAAGCACACGATTTATATAAATCGTGTGCTTTTATGTTAAATTCGTATTTAATATATTTCCATCCATCGCCTCGTGAAACGTATATGTTGTACATCCCCATGGCTTTCTATGCAAAATAGGAGAACCAGACCATCCCATTGCCCTCAGCTCCGTTCCAATCATCGAATTAAAATACTTATGACCTACAAGAGCAATACTTCCATGTACGAGAGCATAACGATGTAACAGGTAAGCCGCTTGCCTTGCCCTCTCTCTTACTTCCTTATAAGACTCAACATCTTTATGGTAGCCAAGTATCCATAATGTTCGTCCAATGAACATCCATACCTTAATTGTGCATTTCAACCACTTCGGAGCAAAAAAGCATGAAGGAACTTCAGCTTCTCTAAAAAGAGAATTTTGCATAAAAGATAAAGAATCTGTCAATTCAGCTGCTGATTGTACAGCACGCCTTTGATCACTTGTTAAGACAAATTTCGCTGCTTCAATTGCCTCTATTGTTTCTATCGGCATTTTAGCTTTTTGTATCATTGATTCGGAATCATACTGTTTCATCCATTCGTGAAATGAATTAATTGTCATCGGTTCTCTTATACGACCTAAACAACCATGACGAATAAAAGAAATCTTCATTCTTTTCACTCTCCATTCATCACTTACGAACTCTATTATGCACTAGTTCTAAATATCATACCACGCAAGAAAAGAAAGTTATATACCTTTACATCTCCCCACCACTATCATGTGTTATCGAAGCATGGGTACCATCCATCCCATCAAAATATGTATTCGTATCATATTGACGAATCTTTTTTAAATGCATATAAGAAAATAAAAATAAAATTAAAGCTATAACACTCCCCACAAATTCAAACATCATTTTACCGCCTCTAATTTCTCCCACTTCAGCAGGTTATTCTACTTTTTCATTATACCTCGATATAAAGATTTCCGCATTTTTGCTATTTTTTCAAATAACATGGATTTTCTACATATTTTCTTACAAAAAGTGAATTTTTTTCGAATTTTTACTTTGGAAACATTTACAAAGTAGGAAATATGGTTCAAAATAGGAGGAAATAAAAAAACCCAAATTTATTCTTTTTTTGGGAAAACTGTAACAAGGAGAGTTGCTTATGCAGATCGCAGAAACTGGAGATATCATCGAATTTAAAGGTGGAATGCAAGGCCGTGTTCAAAAAGTAAATCAAAACTCTGTTATTGTTGATATAACAATTATGAAGAATTTTAGAGAACTAGATATGGAACCTCTTACAGTTGTAAGTCATAAAAACTATACTGTCATTAATCAAAATGCATAATATAATAGAAAGAAAGGGCCTGTATAGTATACAGGCCCTTTCTTTCTATTAACGATTATCAATTGTTTCCGGATATAGATCGTGGTTCATCATGCGGTAGTCAGCCATTTGTTCATACTTCGTCCCCGGGCGACCGTAGTTGCAGTATGGATCAATTGAAATGCCACCACGTGGTGTAAATTTCCCCCATACCTCAATGTAACGTGGATCCATTAATTTAATTAAATCGTTCATAATAACGTTCATGCAATCTTCGTGGAAATCACCATGATTGCGGAAACTAAATAAATACAACTTTAAAGATTTACTCTCTACCATTTTTTGCTCTGGAATATAGCTAATATAAATTGTTGCAAAATCTGGTTGTCCTGTTTTCGGACATAAACTTGTAAATTCAGGACAATTGAATTTTACAAAATAATCACGGTTTGGATGATTATTATCAAATACCTCTAATATTTCTGGGCTATATTCAAATAAATATTTTGTATTTTGATTTCCTAGTAATGTTACATCTTTTAAATCTTCATCTAATCTTCCTGTCATTTTAAACATCCCTTCTCATTATACGCCGCGTTTATTTCCCCATACTAACGCATGAAGCTGGGGCAATACTTTTGCATCATTCATCTCTTTACAATTTACAGCTTTATCAATCAGCCACTCATACTTATCTAATAATTTTTTAATAAGCATTGCATCATCCACTGTTTTTGTATCATCGTTTCCTACTTGCAAGAAAAATGGTACATCTGGATAACGTTCGTGCATCTTAACTGCATATTCAAAATCATGATCATCGAATACTACTACTTTTAAACTAATATCTTTTCCTGCTAGTTTCTGAATAATAGCATCTAACTTCTGAAAATCTGTTTTCATCGTCGAACTTGGTGGTTTTGGAGAAATTGTTACTTCATCAATTTGAAGTAACCAATCTTGCCATTTACTCCCTTGAGTTTCAATTGCCGTCCGCATTCCATTTTCTTTTAATATAGAAAGAAGAAACTCAATATTTTTCAGCAATGCCGGATTCCCGCCTGAAATCGTAACATGAGAAAATTTTTCTCCTCCAATTGCAACAAGCTCATCCCAAATATCTTCTGCTGTCATCTGTCTAATTTGATTTTTAGCTGATCCATCCCATGTAAAAGCAGAATCACACCAAGCGCAGCTATAATCACAACCAGCCGTACGGATAAACATTGTCTTTTGCCCTACAACCATTCCTTCACCTTGAATAGTCGGACCAAATATTTCTAAGACAGGGATTTTACTCATCGAGCATCCACTCCCGTCTTACTTCCGCATAACTAGTCGGCGTCTCAAATAGACGAACAAATTCTACGCGAGCTCCTTTATATTCGTTCACTCGATTCTCTTTAGTTAGTGCCTCTGCCATCTTTTCATAAATCCAAACGACCATATTTTCAGCAGTCGTATTCATTGCAGGTAACGTTTCGTTTAAATAACGATGATCTAAATAAATTTCGATTTCATTCTTCCAAATCTCTTTTATATCACCAAAGTCAATTGCAAGTCCTATTTCATTTACATATCCACTAATTCCAAATACAACTTTATATGTGTGACCATGTAAGTTTTTACATTTCCCTTCATAACAGTGTAAATGGTGTGCTGCATCAAATGTAAATTCCTTGCTGACCATTACTCTTTTATTATGGTATTTGAGCTGTTTACGCTGAATATCCTTGTCCATTTTTTGCAAATTTTCTACGATGCGAAATCCAAAGAAATTATCCATTAGTTGTTCGCTCCTTCGCGTTCTTGTAGGTACGTATCTAATCCTGCTTTACGAAGTTGGCACGCTGGACATTCACCGCAACCATCACCAATGATTCCGTTATAACATGTTAATGTTTTTTCTCGAACAAACTCAAATGCTCCAAGTTCATCTGATAATTTCCATGTTTCAGCTTTATCAATCCACATAAGTGGCGTGTGAATGACAAACGGGTAATCCATGGATAAATTTAAAGTAACGTTTAACGATTTCACAAACACATCACGGCAATCTGGATAACCACTGAAATCAGTTTCACATACACCCGTTACAATATGACGTGCTCCAACTTGTTTTGCTAATACAGCAGCAAATGATAAGAAGAGTAAATTTCGTCCATCTACAAATGTCGATGGCAATTCACCTTCTTCATGTGTAATCTCCATATCCGTTCTCGTTAACGCATTTGGAGCAAGTTGATTTAATAGACTCATATCTAGTACCGTATGCTTTATTCCTAGCTCTTTTGCAATTTTCGCTGCACAATCAATTTCTAGCTTATGACGTTGATTGTAATTAAACGTTACAGCTTCTACCTCTGCAAACTGCTCTATTGCCCAAAATAAACATGTTGTACTATCTTGTCCTCCACTAAAAACAACAACTGCTTTTTCTTTTTTCATTTCACTCATTCTCCTTCTCTACTATAAATAAGAAGAAAGAACGTTCTTGAACTGTCACAATAAAAAAACAAAACAATACCTAAGGATATTGTTGTTTCCATAGTTTTTTATAGAGGGAGTTCGCGAACCTCTCCCGCGCGGTGCACGGAATTTCTTCTTTCATTGACACAGCTTATTGTAACATATTGTATACTAGCGTAAAAATTTCTGATTTTTCCGCTATTTATTATTTCATTTCTTTCATTTTATAGTATGATTAATTTAATATAAGAAGAGAGGAGGCATCCCACTGAAATCCTTTATTATTTATCTCTTTTTAAATATATTATTCATCCTTATTACAATGCTCGTATATCATTTATTTTGGAATCAAAAAGGGAAACGCTCTCCTAAATTAAATTCAGCTATATTTATTGTATTGTGTTGCCTCGCTACCGTACTCTGTATTACATTTGCAGCAAAAACAAATAATGGTTTTCAATTTGATATGCGCCATATTGTATTAATTGTCGGTACATTAACGGGAGGGCCTATTGCTGGTGGTTCTATCTTAGTTGTATTAAACATATATCGCTTACTATTAGGTGGGGTAGGTGTTTTCCCATCTCTTATCGGTTCTGTTCTTCTATTTATTGTTCTACTATTAACATATAAATTTTTCAATCGAACTTCTAATCGTATAAAAATAACACTTGCTATTATCTACAGTCTCACATACGGATTTAGTTGGATACCTTTCTTTCTTTCAAAGGTTACAAATAAGACTGATTATATACCGCATATTATTGTATATGAGTTATGTTCAATGCTTGGTACGATCCTAATTTTATATTTACTACACATATTACAAACTCAAGTTCGTCTCCAAAACGAACTTATAAATGCTGAAAAGTTTCATTTAATTGGTGAAATGGCAGCGTCTATCTCTCATGAAATTCGCAATCCATTAACTTCAACGAAAGGGTTTTTACAACTGTTACAATCAGATACATGCACTGAGCAGGAACGAAAATTATATATCGACATTGCCATTAACGGCATCGAACAAGCAAATCATGTTCTTACAGATTATTTAACTTTTGCCAAACCAAGCATTGAAAAAGAACAAACATTACAGTTAGAAGAAGAATTACTACATGCATTGTCGTTAATTACACCGCTTGCTAATTTAACAAATGTACGTACTCATTATATAAAGCAAAGCACTTCTTTTTTTATCGCTGGAGAAAAACAAAAACTAAATCAATGTTTATTAAATATTTTAAAAAATTGCATTGAGGCTATGCCAAAAGGCGGTGATCTTTATTTCACATTAGTTCCTGATCATAAGCATATTCAGTTATATATAAAAGATACAGGAATCGGTATGGATTCAGAACAAGTAAAACGTCTTGGTTCGCCTTTCTATTCAACGAAAGAAAAAGGCACTGGACTTGGAATGATGGTCGTATTCAGTGTTGTTCAAGCTATGAACGGAAAAATTGATATTATAAGTGAAAAAGGAATCGGTACAACCTTTTTATTAACTTTTCCACTCATACAAAAAACGTGATGAAATAATCATCACGTTTTTTCTGTTCCTTCAACTAATTCAGCAAAAGCTTTCACTTTTCCGTGCGGTTGTTGATTTTCTTTACGCGCTTTCCAGGCGCGCTCCTCTTCTCGCTTCTTCTTAGACATATTTTTTCAACTCCTTCTTTTCTTTCTCCATGTAGTATTCCAAAATAAGAAAGAAAACTATGCACATATCAAAAAAGAAGTGGTTTCCCACTTCTTCCACTTTAGCGTTGCAAAATTGCATGTTTCGCCTCTTTTAACTGCGTAAGATGTCTTTGTTCATGCAAATCAAGAAATTGAACCCATTGATACAAATTCAGATCATTAAAAACAGGATGCTTTAATCCATTTTCAAATAGATCTTTTTCATCTATAACACTATGAAGCGCGTGTAATAGTTCTTGTCGTGAATGTTCTAGTAATTGAATTCCTTGCTGTTTTTTCATTAAAGTTTCTGTTGGTTGCATTTGCTGAGGAGCTTCTCGTTTATGTGTGCGATCAAGCGTAAGTTGGAGGTCTTTAAATGGAGTCATGTTTCTTTCGTTTTTTTGTAAAGCATATACAAGGGCAGACGTGACAGATTGTTCAACTAAATGCAAGTGGTGTAAAATTTGAGTAATACTCCATTTATCACGGCGTGGCTTTACATTCACTTCTGTATCATTTAACATTTCAATTTCTGATAATAGCGTGCTTCGGGTAGACTGTAATGAGTTTACTAAACTTTCTAAACTCACATCCATATTAGATTGAAGCATACTTGTTCCCCCCTTTTGTTGGTGAAAAGAGGTGCTCCTTATTAGAAACACCTCTTTAGTATTCTGAATTTTCTTTTATTATCTCATCATTTTCCCATTATGTCGATGTTAAACATGTGAAAAAAAGCGCATGTTTTTTACAATTTTGTGTCGTCAATCGCATGTAACCATGCTTCAATTTCTGTAATAACACTTTTCACACAGCCTTCAGCAAATGGTGATGTTAAATTTGCAACTTCTACTAATTCTAAGAACGATTTACTTCCACCTTGTTGGCACAGATTCACATAATCTTCCCACGCCTCTTGTCTATTATCTCTTGCACGTTTCCAAAATTGTAGCGCACAAATTTGAGCAAGCGTGTAATCAATATAATAGAAAGGTGAACTATAAATATGCCCTTGACGTTGCCAAAAACCACCGCGCTCTAAATAATCATTATCCTCATAATCACGATGCGGTAAGTATTTCTTCTCTATGTTACGCCATGCTGTCTTACGCTCTTCAGGTGATGCTTCAGGATTTTCATATACATAATGTTGATATTCATCAACTGATACGCCATAAGGTAAAAACAGAAGTGCTGAACTTAAGTGAGAGAAGTAATATTTATCTGCATCTTCTTCAAAGAATAGCTTCATCCATGGCCATGTAAAAAATTCCATACTCATAGAGTGGATTTCACACGCTTCATATGTTGGCCAATTATATTCTGGAATTTCAAATTTACGACTTTCATATACTTGGAAAGCATGACCTGCTTCATGTGTTAATACATCAATGTCACCAGATGTTCCATTGAAGTTTGAGAAAATAAATGGCGCTTTATAATTCTCAATATATGTACAATATCCGCCACCAGCTTTTCCTTTTTTCGCAACTAAATCTAATAAATCATTATCTAGCATGAAATTGAAAAATTCATCTGTCTCAGCCGATAACTCTTTATACATCGTCTTTCCATGATCAACAATCCAATCCGCATCTCCTTTTGGAGTTGGGTTCCCTGTAGCAAACTCAAAGTTTTCGTCGTAATAAGCTAACTTCTCTACACCGATACGTGCTTGTTGTCGCTTTCTTAATTCCGTTGTAACGGGAACGATATAATCCAGCACTTGCTGACGGTAATTAGCCACCATCTCCGCATTATAATCTGTACGGTACATTCTTGCATATCCAAGTTCAACAAAGTTTTTGAAACCTAAAGATTTTGCGATTTTCGTTCTCACTTTAACAAGCTCATCATAAATACGATCTAGTTCTTCCTCATTTCCAGCTAAAAATCCGTAGTATGCTTCACTTGCTGCTTTACGTTCGCTTCTTTCTTTTCCTTGCATAAACGGAATCAGTTGCGATAACGTTCTTTCTTCTCCAGCAAAGTCAATTTTTGCAGATGCTAATAACTGTGTATATTGCGACGATAATTTATTTTCTAATTGTAAATCTTTCACGACTTCATCTGAATATGTTTTTAAATCACATTCTGCTAGAGCAAATAATTGTTTTTCATAATACGCCTCTAATTCTTCACGAAATGGAGAATTAATGAGTGCCTTATAATATTTTGTACCATATCCTTGTACAACTGGAGAGAATTCATCAAAGAAATCCTGCTCCTCCTTATAAAAAGTATCCGTCGTATCAACAGAATGGCGAATGTAACAAAGGTTTCCCATTGTACCAAAATCGTTGCGAATTTCATTAATTGAATGAATGACTTGTTTTTGTTCTTCTACAGTTTTTGCGTTATCAAACTTCTCTAAAGCAACAGTAAATTTCTCTTTTAACTCTTCAATATTTGGGCGTTTATATTCATAGTCTTTAAATGACATGAACGAGCCTCCTCTCCATTACATACCTTTACTATAATTCAATACGTATTCCCGAATTCCCTCTTAATTTTCAACAAAATTCGGCAGTTACTACCCTGAGTTCATTGCAAATAAAAAAGCCTTGGATTTATTTATCCAAAGCTCCTTTGGAACATATTATTATTTTTCATACTTCCCAATTTTTTTTAATAGATCAAGTAATTCATCTTTTTCATCTTTCGTTAACATTTCAAAAGACTGATGTATAACTTTCTCATGCCCCGGAAAAATAGAAGCAATAAAGTTCTCGCCAGACTCAGTTAATTGCGCGTAAATAACACGTCTGTCATTCGGGCATGGGATTCTCTTTACTAATCCCTTTTTCTCCAGCTTATCTACAACATATGTAATGCTGCCACTGGCTATTAAAATGCGCTCACCAATTTGCTGGAGTGGTTGACCGCCTTTATGATATAGCAGTTCTAATACAGCAAATTCCGTTGGATTTAACCCGTTACTTTGTATAGATTTATTTGTAGTATCCATAACAGAACGATGTACACGAGATAATGCAATAAATACTTTTAAAGATTGAGAAATATCTTCTCGTTCATTATTTGATGTCATACAACTTTCAACCCTTCACTTAAATTCTCAGCAATAAAAAGAAAATGCCACTTCATACTTCATGTGAATTCCGAATGAGCATTCACTCATCCATTTCCTCTCCCCTAATATATTAAGAATCATTCTTGAATAAAAACATGACAATTTTAACATAGTTTATATATAATGATAATAAAAAAAGAAGGAGTACCACATTTGAAAGTCAAATTCCAAAGCATAATTATATATATATTGCTTGTTATCCTACCGACAATAGGGATTGGTGCTACATTTTATTCGTATCATACATATAAAATGAAACAGGAAAACAAATTATCCGCTCATACAGTTCTCTTTTTATATAGAGATTATTTAGATCATCATCTTGGTGAAGCAATTTCTGCTTTAGACATGCTTGCAAAAGTTGTAGGCACCGAGACTGGTAATATAAATGGCATTAAACAAATTGTACATGATACAGATGGAAACGATGCACGCTTTTCTGGTCTATATTACGCTACACCAAAAGGGGTCATTACAATCGCATCTGAAGATGAATCAAAGCCCGTAGATGTTTCAGACCGTAAATATATTCAAGACGTGCTACAAACTAAAAAAACCACTGTATCATCAGTCATTACTGATCGCGTTCTTGGACATAAAGCTATTATGATTGCTGCCCCCATATTCAATAAACAGAAGGAGCTCTCAGGATTATTATTAGCTAGTTTACGCTTTGATTACATTTCATCTTCTTTAAATGCCATTAAACCACAATACCATTTTGAGGTAACTGATAAACATGATGTAGTTTTTCTAACCGATGATAATAATGACACAAGTGATACGCATTCTAATATGCTTACTACTCCACTCCAAAGATTAAATTGGAAGGTCTCTGTTTCACCATTACCTATTCATCAAAAAAACTTATACCAGTGGGTTGCAATAGAGTGTATCGCTACTTTATTTTTAATGTCTATTTTATTTTTACTTGCTCAATATATGTTGTTAAAACGTCAAACAAAACTTGAAAGACAACAAAATGAACTACAGAAAATTGAATTAGTTGGAACTTTTGCAGCAAGTACAGCACACGAAATCCGTAATCCTCTTACTGGAATTAAAGGACTCGTCGCTCTATTAAAAGAGAAATATAAAGATGAACAAGATCAGTTCTACTTTTCCGTAATTGAACAAGAAATAGAGCGAATCAATGAAATTGTAAGTGAATTTCTTATTCTCGGCAAGCCAACCGCCATCATCGAACAAACATATGACGTAAGAACAATTCTAAATGAGGTAGCATTAATTATTCAATCTGAGGCGAATTTACATAACATTGTATTCCATTTACATTTGCCAGACCATCCTGTTCATATCCGTTGTTCGAAAGACCATATGAAACAAGTGGTTTTAAACATTACAAAAAATGCAATTGAGGCCATGACTTCTAGTGATACACTAACCATTGTAGTAAAAAACAATGAAACACACGCACAATTGCAGATTACAGATACTGGAAAAGGGATTCCGCAACATATTCAAAAACACCTCTTTCATCCGTTCTTTACTAATAAAGATACTGGAACAGGTCTTGGACTTGTCATATGTAAACGAATTGTAGAGATGTATAATGGGCATATTTTTATTGACAGTACAGAAAACGAAGGAACGACAGTTCATATCGAAATTCCGTTACACATAGTATAATTATCCTTATCCTATAAGGGTAATTATACTTATTTCATAAAACCAGCGACAAGCATTCGCCAAAAATTATTTGATTTTCCTTCATACCCGATTTGGAAAATTGGTATTTTTATAATTGAAAACCATTTCGGTGTTTGTTTTTCTTTATAACACTGATATTGTAAAATAAGCTTGTCCAATTCTTGACTAACTTGAATTGTCTCCCTACTATTTAGCCCACTTGTTAATCCTAGTTGAATCATTTCTTCACGTTTCATATGAATATCACGTGAAAGCTTTTCTAATGTGTACTTCCTTTTTACAGTAAACATCCATATCCCCCTTATTATACTTCCATGCTCTCAACTTCACTTCTCCATTGACCTTTTTAACTACTTAATCATATACAAATTTGAAGAATCAGAAATTTTAACATTTTCTCCCTGTAATTTACAAATCTTTACCCTCACTTTGAGAATTATTACAAATTATTCTATCTTTGTAAATACATTCGCAATAATAGACATTTTTTTCATCTTCTTTTTTTACAAATTCTACGTAAACCGGGGATTCTTAATTTTCCACCTACTTTTCTTCGACATTTTTTGTTTAATTTATATAAAAAAGCAAAACATAATGATGATTGATAAAGTGAAACTTTAATCAGTGTTTTTTGTTCAGCCCCACTGATTATTAGCATTCACCAATCGTGCGTTTATAGGCAGTGAATCTCCCACCTATCCAACCCAATGTTGAGGTGGGAGTCTTACTACCCACAAATAGCGGGATAACAATAGAAAGGAAATATTTATATGCGAAAATATACGATTACATTGTTCATCATTGTTTTGTTTTTACCGTCCTTCTTATTTCCTATTCAAGCAAATGCTCATACGAATAAAGTTGCTATTGTCATTGATGATTTCGGCAATAATATGAAGGGGACTAATCAAATGTTATCACTTCCCATTCCGCTCACTGTTGCTGTTATGCCTTTTCTTCCTTCCACAAAAGAAGATGCAATAGCCGCCCATAAAAAAGGCCATGAAGTTATTATACATATGCCAATGGAACCTATTAAAGGTAAAAAAGAATGGCTTGGACCGAAAGCAATTACAACCGATTTAAGCGATGAAGAAATAAACAACCGACTTGAACAAGCGATTCAAGAAGTTCCGCATGCAATTGGAATGAACAATCATATGGGGTCAAAAGTAACAGCGGATGAAAGAATTGTTCGCCTTATACTTGCTGCTTGTAAAAAACACGGTTTATTTTACTTAGATAGTAAAACTAATCCTAATAGTGTCGTCCCAAAAATCGGAAAAGAATTAGGAGTTCCTATTATTGAAAACCAACTATTTTTTGATGATGTGTATACAGCAGGACATATTTCAAAACAAGCCCAATTACTCATCAAAAAAATTCAAGAAAAACCTATTATGGTAGCTATCGGGCATGTGGGCCCCCCAGGTGAAATTACATCACGCGTTATTGAAACTTCTATCCCTAAAATTCGTGAGCATGCAGACTTTATTTTTTTATCTGATCTAGCATTATCCCCGCCTCCTGTTTCAAAATAAAGTTTATTACTCACAAAGAAAAGTACCTATCTATATATAACAGATAGGTACTTTTCTTTTTAACTTAAATATAATCTACATGACTCACTCTGAATCCTTTTTTCTCTATTTTTCCGATTAATTGCTTTAATCTTGTTTCATCTAACTCATCTGATATATTTACAATAACGCGGCGGATATATTGATCACCGTTATCGAGTGTAAACAACCCACCGATATTATATGCTTTTAACAATGTCCCAAGCTCTTTAATCGTTCCTTTACAATCTTGTGTTGCAATTGTTAATATATAACCACCTGTCCGCATACCAAATGAATCTTCAATAACATCAAATATATTCGAATGCGTTAACATACCGACAAATTCATTATAATCATTTAGCACGGCTAAAAACGGAAGCCGACGAATCACATAAAAGGCTCTGAAGAAGGAATCCTTTTCAAAAATAAATGCATTGGAATTGTCAAGTATATCTCCTGCACTTACATGCTCTAATCCGCTATTGCATTTTTTTTCTAATAAATCTACTTTATAAATAATCCCCGTGAATTTCTTCTCATCTTCTGCTAATACCGGGATGGCTCGAAATCCCGTTTTGTTCATCGTTTGCAGTGCCTCTTCACCAGAATCATTTATTTTGCAAAATGTTACTTGCTGCTTTGGCAGAAAATGATATTTAACTCGCAAAATATGTTCCTCCTTACATGTCAACATGTAATCTATATATAATAAGGAGACCTATATTTTATGAGTGAAATTATTTTTAAAACGCTTTCATTTATTTATTAACTTGTGGCCATATCACATTCATTTTTATATAACAGAGCTTCTTGCGCCCTTAATCATTAATAATTTCACATGATAGTTCATTAAATATTCTATACCCTCTAGCCATTTTTTCGCTTCTTCTGGCGTTTTTCCCCACACAATCATGCCGTAATTATGAACAAGAACTACTCCTCCACCTTCAATGAAATTCGGAACATTGCTTTCTAATAAATCAGCGAATTTTTTTTCATCTTCTACAATTGGAATGGTCATTTCTGTTATACCTTCTTTTCCGAAAACACGTTCCACACTGCGTTTATCGAACGTTACTTCTCCTTCTTCTCCATATAACTCTGATATTAAATGACTATCTACAGTCTGCACTTGTAAAATACATCCTGCACTACTTTTTTTATAAATATCCGCATGCATAAATGACTCTGCAGCTGGTTTTTCTTCATTTTCAAATACTGACTCGCACATGCAATTTACGACAATAAAATCTTCTTCCGAAAATAGCCCTTTATCTCTTCCCTCAACATTTACTAAAAATGTTAACGGCTCTTTTGACGTACATAGCGACAAACTAATTTTGGTACCATAAAACCAATCACGAAGTGCCAATTCAGATTTCACATCTTTTAATTCATTCCATTTCTTCAGAAAAAATAACATTTCGTCACCCCCGGCATAATATTCATATAAGGTTCGAATCCTTTCTATGTAAAAGGAATATTTTTTGATTATTCCAAAAATTTAATTGAATTATCACATGAGAATGCTTTTTTGTCAATATAGTTTCGCGGTTCTTCTTTAAAATAGGCTATTCATATGTCTATACTCCTATCTATTGCCTATTTCATTTTGTACATAAAAAAATGCACTATTCTTTAATTAAAGAATAGTGCATTTTCCTCACTTTTTATCCCGCTATTTGCTAGGCAGTAAGACCCCCACCTCAAAATGCAGCGAAAGCAAAGAAGTTAGGCAGGGATCGGGCTCTGCCCGTAAAAGCCCGATTGGTGAGGGCTAATAATCAGTGGGGGATAAACAAAACCCCCACTGATTAAAGTTTCACTTTATTTCTTTATTGCATTATATAAAAACTGTGCATATTGTTCACGTGTTACGAAATTATCTCCTAAAAAATTCCCTTCCCCGTCACCTTTTGATATTTTATTATCTACTAGAGCTTTCACATATCCTTTCGCCCAATGGCCATTTGGTATATCTTTGAAATTCTCTGCACTATTTTCATTTTCTTTTAACTGAAATACTCTTTGTAGTACTACTGACATTTCATATCGAGTTAATACTCCATCTGGACGGAATATATCATTTCCATACCCTGTCATAATACCAGCTTGAACCACTGCATCAATAGCCGTTTCATACATATTTCCTTTCGTATCTGTAAATGCCGTTTTTGGTTCTAGATTATTTTCTAATTTTAAATACCTTTGTATTAGAAGAGCTACTTGTCCACGAGTAATGTTATCACCAAATCCAAATTCACCATTTCCATAGCCTATAAATAACTTTTCTTTCGCTAAGTAATTAATTGCTTCTTCTGACCAATGTCCCTTTGGTACATCTTTAAATTCTACCACTTCTGTTTTCTCATCTTCTTTAGATGTATTACCGTCTTTACTTTCTACTACATTTTGAATAACAGACCCTGTAAAGAAGATTCCTGTATCCGCAAATGGATCTTTCACACCAAATTCATATACTTTCTCACCTGGTGTACTCCATTTCACTACACCATTACTATACGTACCGTTATCGCTCTTCAGACGAATTTTCGTAGAAATCTCACCATCTTTTTCATATATAGGTACTTTTACTTCTTTATTTACTTCTGTTTCCTCTAAAAATACTTTTTGGTTTTGGACATTGATATAAGCCGTCTTACTTAGTTCTATAACTGGTCGGACATCACGGATTTCATTTGCAACAAAACTTAGAAATACTAATTTTTTCAAATTGCTCACTGGTGATAAGTCTGTAATATAATTCGCTTCTAAATCAAGCTTTTGTAAGTTTACTAGACTTGATAATGGAGTAATATCTTTTAATTCATTATTGGGTAAATCTAATTCTGTAAGCTGAGTCATTTTAGCAAGTGGTGTCACATCTTTAATTTGATTTTTCCCGACAAATAATTTATTTAATTGATTCATTTGATCAATACCCGATAAATCTTTAACATTATTACGCGTTAATACTAAATCTTTTAAAGGTAATGAATATAACGGTTTAATATCTTCAATTTGATTACCTGCTAAAGTTAAGTATGTTACATTTTTTAAAGCACTTAATGGAGCAACGTTCTTAATTTTATTATTTGCTAAATTCAAGTAATCTAGTTGTTCCATTTTTGCTAATGCTGTTACATCTTCTATTTGGTTGCCTGATAGATATAAAGTTTTTACATTTTTCATTTCAGTTAGTGGTGCAACATTTGTAATTTTATTATTACTTAAATCAAGAGACTCTAAATTATTCATCTTAACAAGTGGCGTTACATCTGAAAATTCATTACCACGCAAAGCTAAATGATTTAATTGCTTTAGGTTCGCAAAGAACGACGGATCTTTTATCTTTGCATTCGCAACTGTTAAAGATTTTAAATTTGGCATATATTTTAATGCACTATAATCAAGTATCTCGTTTGTATTTAAAAACAAATCCTTTACTTGTAATAACTCTTCTTTCGTAATTGGTGTATTTAAATCTTTTCTATTAAATACTTTTTTATTAACAAGTTCTCTTAATTTGTTATCTGTTATCATGTTTTGATTATCAACTGGATTATCCGTTTCCGTATTGCCTGAATTAGAGTTATCATCTGGTTTCTCTGTTTCTTTGTTACCTACAGTTGGATCTTTAATTTCAAATTGAACTTGATATTTGTGATCATATCCAATAGCTGGAATAAGTATATGCATTTGCATATTGTGCTTCTTCTCAAACTCGCCAATTTCAAATTGAACTACTTTCGTTCCATTCTTCCTCTTATCTTCTGACAAAACTTTCACATCATGAAATACACCAGGCTGGTTTCTATCTTCTATTCTAAGATATTGAAAATAATCGCTATCTTGCATTGTTACAGTGACAATTTTTTTGCCAGCTGCAATTGTTACTTTAGGATCTTTTATATATTGAGAAACCATAGATGGCTCGTCTTTTTGATCCTTATATATTTTAATCTCAGTATCATACGTGCGATCACTCGCTGCTGCTACCGATTGATTTGCTTCAACTTTTAGTGCTGCTAATGCTGGAGTAGAGTACGTAGCAAATGGAATTGCTAATGTTGTCGCTACTACTAGCGCCTTCATATAATTTTTTTTCAAAATAATATCCCCTATCATATATAATTTTTATAATTGATAATACTTATCAATTATCCACAAATAAATGATAATGAATCTCATTATCATTGTCAATGAGAATATTACATTAAATTTATATTTTTAAAGATAAATAATAAAAAGCCCTTTATTCAAAGGGCTTTTTTACCTATCGTATGAAGAATTTCACTTTTTTCCTTCTCATTGATGACACCGATTTTTTGCAAAATATTCGCGTACAATACAAGTTTATTATATATTCGTTCTGACATGTTCTCCCTTCTTTCCTTCGACCAACTTTTTTTGTATTGGTAAATTATATGAAAGAGATGAGAAAATGTGTCCACTTTTTGCATAAATGCAAATCTTTTATTTTACGATTTACAGACAATAAAACTCCCTCCTAAAAATTAGGCGGGAGTTTAGGTACTTTCACTGTATTTAACAAACTGTCCACTGAATATTATGCTTCATAAGTTCTTCTTCAAAACTATATGGCATTTTTTTATCACAAATTACATGTTGAATACGTGAAAATGCTGCTATACGATAATTCCCTTTCACGCCTACCTTCGTATGATCACATAAAATATATGTTTTCTCAGCTAATTTCATCATCGCCTCTGACAATTTCGCTTTCTCTAATTCAAAGCTGGAAACTCCAAAACTAGGTAATAGCCCATCAATCGAAACGAACGCTTTATGAAAATGGAATTGCTGTATTACTTGCTGAGAAATAGACCCTGATACACGCGAATGCTTTGGAGATACTTTTCCACCTATAAATAAAACTTCACCGTGAAACATCTTTTTATTAATAGAAGAAATTAATTGTGTTGCGACTGGAAATGAACTTGTTACAATCGTTAAGTTTTTACGATGAACAAGGTATGGAACCATTTGAAGCGGTGTACTTCCATCATCAATTGCAATGACATCACCATCTTCTACAAATGTCGCTGCTTTATAACCAATTCTTTTCTTCTCTTCTATATGTAGCATTTCTCTTTCTAACATTGGTGCCTCTACCCCAGCGCCTGGAAGTTGAACAGCTCCACCATACACTTTTTTCAACTTCTTTTCACGATCTAATTCTTCTAAATATCGACGAATCGTTTCTGTTGATACAGCAAATTCTCTCGCTAATTCTGAAACCTTTACTTTCCCTTTAAATTCTACCTTTTCAAGAATGGTTCGCTTTCTTTCTTCTCCTACTACAGACATAGCTTCACCTCATTTATATCTCCCTCATAAACTTCCTTATTTATACAAGGTTGTAATTTTCTTTATAAGCAGAAACTTTTTCATGAATATGAATACCGCGCTTTGCTAGCTCATCAAAAATCAATTGTGGATTTTCAAAAGCTTCTTCAGGCGTAACAACACCCACCCTATTTACATTTCCATTTGCAATTAACTCTGCAGCAATCCCAAATGGAATACCGACGTTTCTCGTATAAGCTCTTAATTTTTCCCATCCTACAACAGAGCCATCAGATAACGGATGTGTATGATATAATACATGTCTTTGCTTCTCATTATTTTTCATACCTATTACTTCTACATGAAGTGCATAACCATAAACCTCTGTTTCTTGTCCTTCTTTCGATTGTAATAAATACTGCGAAATACAATCCATAATACCAATTTCTTTCCCATTTATTTCAATCTGATCATTACGCAATATGCCGTAATCATATAAAGCATGTACAAGTTGCATATTTTGCTTTGGCCAAGTTCCTCTCGTCTCTATCAGTTTGATACCTTTATTTTCTAGTGCCTTTGCTAACGTAATTGTTTCAGAATGCGGGATTATATACTGCGTTGTCTTACCATAAGGCGCTGGCAATTCTATTTCTCTTGGACGCGCAAACGGAAGTACTTGCTTAAATTCACCATCTTCATACACTGTACGCGATGGTAAATGTGGATCATATTCATATGTCGTTGTCTCTGTAATTGATGCAGAAAAAGCAATCGGACGATACGAACCGTGACTTACGCGGATCGTATCTACAGTATCCAGTTGATTTGCTGCATGCATTGCCATCATTTGCGTTACACCTGGCGTCATGCCAAATCCAGGTAAACATGTTTTTTCGTTTTGAACAAATATAGCATGCGATTCATTTTCTTCACCAAATCCATTTAAGTTCACACCGTGACACCCTGCTTCTGCAATACAGCGGGTCGACAATCCGTTTAGCTTTATCGTCGTACCGTCCATTACAATGTCATAACCAATCATTTTTGCAACCGTATCCTCATGATTCGTTACATCTACTTTTACAAAATCAACACGAGGATCGTTGAGCCATTCTACTACTTTACGGCCCTCTTCCTCGTTAAAATCAGCTACTGTAATCGTCTCAAAAGATGAAAATTGAACTAAATCCAAAATAGCTTCACGACAAATTTTACCTGCTCCACCTAAGCAAAATACTTTCATCCAATAACAGCTCCTTTAGCAATACTATCAACTAAGCGATTAATATCTTCTTCATGTACATCACCGATATTTCCAATGCGAAACGTATCTACTTTCGAAATTTTTCCAGGGTAAATAACAAATCCATAACGCTTTAATTCGTTATATAACTGTTGAAACTCGAACCCCTCTTTTGGATAAATGAAAGATGTAATAATAGGAGATTGATATTTCTCATCTACTAGTGGCTTAAATCCGATTTCTCCCATTCTATTCACTAGTAGTTTTTGATTGTTGTAATATCGATTGTAACGCGCTCTCACTCCCCCCTCTTTTTCTAGTTCAAGTAGTGCTTGATAAAAAGCATGTACAACATGTGTAGGTGAAGTAAAACGCCATTTCCCATTTTGTTTTTCCATCGTTTCCCATTGATCATATAAATCAAGAGATAAAGAACGTCCTTTTCCTTTACACTTCAATAATTCATCACGTTTTGCGATTACAAATCCGAATCCAGGAACCCCTTGAATACACTTATTTGCACTACTAATTAAAAAATCAATTTGTAAATCAGCAATGTCTATTTCAATCCCGCCGAAACTACTCATCGCATCAACAATTGTAACCTTTCCATACTGCTTTCCTAATTTACATACATCTACAATTGGATTTATAATACCTGTCGTTGTTTCACAATGAACAACTGCAATATGCGTAATCTCTTTATCTTCTTGCAATAACTTTTCTACTTCTACAATATTAGTAGGTTCCCACTCTTCTGTTTGACTGACCACTACATCAATCTGTAACATCTCTGCCATTTGCACGATGCGCTTACCGTACGCACCATTTGTACAAACGAGAAGCTTCCCATTTGCCGGAATAACAGAACCAATTACTGCTTCAACTGAAAACGTACCGCTTCCTTGCATTAACACTGTTGTATATTTCTCTTCTTCCTTCGTCGCTAACGATACAAGTTTAGCTCTTACTTCTTGCACCATCGTATTATATTCAACATCCCACGTACACCAATCGTATAGCATAACTTCTTTTACTGATTTTGTTGTCGTTAATGGTCCTGGTGTTAATAATAAATAGTGATTTTCATTCATGATCCAGTGCCCCTTTTATGAAATAATTAGTTCTTGTTTCTCGATATGTTCTATTATATTTTCGAGCTCCTGCATCGTTTCAATCGTAAAATGAGCCCCATTTTCAACAAACCGATTACGAACTACTTCTATTTTTTCACGAAGCTCTACCGAATCCATACTCTCCACTTCCTCTTCCGTTAAACCGAGCTCACTACTTCCAAGAATTACACCAACTGTCCACATTCCAGCATTTCTACCTTCTTTCATATCTGATACTGTGTCCCCTACTTTTATCATATGATTCATCGGATACACATCAAGTTCCATTGCATTTTTATAGCACATCCATGGATATGGACGGCCTGCTGGAACATCATCTGGCGTAACAAGAAAATCAGGTTTATATCCTTGTAACGCTGCTTCCTTTGCAACAATATCCATCATTTCTCTCGTATAACCAGTTGTTGAACCGATTTTAATGCCTCTCTCACGTAAAGAAGCGATTACTTCTTTTACCCCCTCAATCGGCGTAGCATAACTTGGCAAAATAGAAAAGAGAATTTCTTCAAACTCTTCATACATCTCATGAATGTCTACTTCTGTTGGTAATTGACCGAAGACACGCTTCCACTCATCCGCAATACGAGGCATTTCTGTTAGTGCCCTTACATGATCTATTTTTAATAATCCCATTGGCTTACGTGCTTCTTCTACTGTAATTTCAACGCCGCGTTTATGAAAAATCTTCATGAATACTTCTAGTGGTGCAAAACATCCGTAATCAACTGTCGTACCTGCCCAATCAAAAATAACTGCTTCAATTTTCATTCTGTCCATCACCCTTCTTATTTATCTTTTTTGCCATTGCGAAGTTCGGTTACGAAGTGCTTTCGTTCCCCATTCATATACAACTCTCACTACAATATTTGTAATAACAATAAGTACACTCATTGCAGCTGCTGGCGCTACATTTCCTGCATCATCCATATTTACGATTGATACGGCAGCTAGTTTAAAATCAGCTGCATATAAGAATACAACTGCTGACACAGTTACCATCGAATTTACGAAGTAGTACATCACCATTTCTAAAATTGCTGGTAAACACATTGGTACTGTTACTCTAAAGAATGTTTTATAAAACGGAATACCCATTGACTGCGAAACAAGCTCAAACTCACGGTCTAATTTCTTTAAGGCAGTCGTTGCCGTGACAAATGTTACAGAATAAAAATGAATGATATTTACTAGTACTAACACAGCGATTGTTCCGTATAAAGAATGAAACGGATTCGTTACTGATAGTCCCAGAATTTGAATCGTTGGTTGACTAAAGAAAAAGACATATCCTAATCCGAGTACTAAACCTGGTATCGCTAACGGCACTATAGAGAAAAAGTAACCTGTTTTTCTAAAAAATTGTAGCTGGTCTATTTTCTCAATTGCATATGCGAATACAAATGTTAAAATCGCCCCAATAACTGCTGTAACTGCTGAAACAATTACGCTATTTTTAAATGCTTCAAGTCCATCTCCTGTTAAACTCGAAAAATTAAAATGCTCAAATGTAAAACTCATATTATATGGCCATACTTTCACACTTGCAGCAATACCAACTGCAACAAATAATAGAATGATCATAAGTGTAATTACACTACAATATATGAATGAGATTACATCTCTTTTCTTATTAGCTATTATTCTGTATGGTACTGCTTTTGAAGATAAGAAATTCGCCTGCTTTCTTTGCGTAATACGATCAACTACAAATGCGAATATAGCTGGGATTAATAAAATCATTCCGACAGTTGCACCCATCGGCATATTTTGCTGTCCAATTACTTGTTTGTATACGTCAGTAGCAAGCACATTATATTGCCCACCAACAATTTTTGGTGCCCCAAAATCAGTAAAACTAAGTGTAAACACAACAAACATTGCACTAATTAATCCGTACTTTACACTAGGTAAAGTAACCGTGAAAAATTGCTTTGTTTTACTCGCCCCTAACATATTAGAAGCTTCATATAATCGATAATCAGATCCTTGAAAGGCAATTAGCAATATAAGAAATGCTTGCGGAAATGTATACATAACTTCAGCTATTACAATTCCTACTGGTCCATATAAAGGGATTTGTATACCTTCAAATAACCCAAACATCCCTTTCGTTACTAGCCCTTGATTACCAAATAAATATGTAAGTGCTATACCGTGCATCATCGTTGGTGCGAACAATGGTAATAACGCTACATACTGAAATACACGCTTTCCAAAAACATTCGTACGGGCAATTGCATATGCGTAAACGAATGCGATTGCAACTGAAATAATTGTTGTTGCGCCCGAAATCCATACTGTATTTTGTAAAGACTGAACTAAAGTTGGTGTTGTGAAATATTTACTGAAATTCGCTAAACCAATGAAAACTCCATCTTTATTATAAAAAGCTTGTGTAAATATTTGTAATAGCGGCAATACAAGTATGATAAGGAAGGAAAGGATCATACCGATAATTACGAGCCTTTGGATCCATTCCTCTTTCCCAATACTTCTCTTAATCTTTTTTTTCGTACTTTCTACCTTATAGTTTTCTAACATCTCCATCTATACAATGACCTTCTTTCCATATGACAACATATGATTTTCTGAGAAAGAGATTTGAATCGGCTTTCCTTTTCTAATAGCGGTTGCTTCTACTTCTGATGCTAATATATCCACTACAATTTTCTCATTATAAAGGTGTGTGTTTTCTTCTATGACTCGCACTTCCGTCCGATATACGGATCCGCGAAATTCCATACTTTCCACAACTGTTTTAATACCTTCCTTTTGTACAATTGTTACATGTTCAGGACGAATTGCATGTTCTTCGTTATTTTTCGAAAAGAAATTAATAGAACCAATAAAATCTGCCACAAACGGATTGGCTGGTCTTTGATAAATCTCCTCTGGTGTTCCAATCTGCATAATTTCCGCATGATTCATTACAACAATTTTATCAGCCATCGTTAATGCCTCTTCTTGATCATGCGTTACCATAATCGTCGTTATTCCTATTTCCTCTTGCAAATCACGCATTTCTCTACGTAATTTTTCACGCACTTTTGCATCTAAAGCTGATAACGGCTCATCGAGTAACAAAATATCTGGAGACAGAGCGAGCGCACGTGCAAGTGCTACTCGCTGCTGTTGTCCACCAGACATTTGAGCAGGATATTTATCTTTTACATTCAGCAAATCTACAAGTTTTAACGCATCTAGCGCTTTCTCTTTCACTTCTGCTTTCCCATATTTTTTTGTCTTTAAGCCGTATTCAATATTTTCAAGTGCTGTTAAATTCGGAAATAAAGCATACGATTGGAAAACCATTCCGAAGTTTCTCTTTCCAGGAGGCAATGCTGTAATATCTTTTCCATTCACAGCTATACTGCCAGTCGTTGGTTCCTCTAGTCCCGCTAAAATGCGAAGCAACGTCGTTTTCCCACAACCACTTGGGCCTAATAAACAAACAAACTCATTTTTGTTCACAGTAAAAGAAATATCTTTTAACGCTGTAAATGCATCAAACTGTTTTTGAATGTGTTGAATTGATAAATATTCGCTCATTTTTCTCTCTCCCACTCACTTACTTTTTCGGTTCTGCTTTTTGACCAAACTCTTTTTCCCATTTTTCTAAAATTTTGTCACGATTTTCTGCTGCCCATTTAAAGTCATTCTTTTTATATAATTTTTCAGTAACATCTTTCGGGAATCCCTCTGGAAGTTTATAGTCATTTTTAATTGTCGCAAATCCATTTTTCTCAAAGTATAACTTCATTACATCATCAGTAATTGCCCAATCTAAAAATGCTTGCGCTAATTTATCATTTTTCGCATTATCTTTCTTAATAAGTGCGTTCGCTTCTACTTCCCATCCTAATCCTTCTTTCGGCAGTACAACTTCAACTGGGGCACCTTTTTGTTTTTCTTTTAAAGCACTATAAACCATTGATACACCGACTGGATATTCACCTGCTCCTGCTAATTTTGCTGGTTTTGATCCTGAATGCGTATAACTTGCCATATTATCATGAAGTTTCTTCATGTAATCCCAGCCTTTATCTTCACCCATGATTTGTAGCCATGCAGAAACTGTTAAAAACCCTGTTCCAGATGATGCTGGATGTGGCATAACAAGTGTTCCTTTATACTCTGGTTTCGTTAAATCTTCATATGATTCTGGCATCGGTAAATTTTTCTTCTTTAATTCTTCTTTATTTACAGCAATCCCCGTCATAAATGCAGTATTTCCTACCCATTTTTCAGGTTGCTTATCATCTTTAAATTGCGGAAGAACACGATCTGTTCCTTTTGGAGAGTATCCTTTTAACATATCTTTTTTATCTAAAGCTAATAGACTTGATGCCGCAGTTCCCCATACAACATCTGCTTGTGTATTTTTCCCTTCAGCTAGCAATTTCGCAGTAATAACTCCTGTTGAATCACGTACAATGTTTAATTTCACATCAGGATATTTCTTTTTAAAGGAATCAAGATAAATTGGTACAAGCTCTTCTTCAATTGCTGTGTAAACAGTTAATGATCCAGATAATTTTTCATCTTTCACTTTCGCTCCAGCACTTTCTTCCTTCTTTGCACCACACCCCATTAATAACGAAAATACCATTCCAGTCGCTACAGCTTTAAAGATTGTTTTTTTCACTGTTTCTCTCTCCTTTTACAAATCTTATGTACAACTCAAATATAAACAACTAGTGTAAAAGCAGTATTAAACCAACATTAATCTTTTGTTTGTTGTTTGTTTTTGTGTAATACGTTGCTACTTCTATGTTTTTTCGCATTTTTCTGCTAATAGAAAACACTAAATTTACAAATAATTAAAAAAACCTTTATAATCCCACAAAAAAATGAGGCGTTTGTAAAAACGCCTCATTTTTGTTTCCCTTTTTTTGAATTACGATTAGCATACTTTGCGCTATTTTCTCCTTCATACTCTAATGCAAATTCTGCATCCGGTAAGCTTTCTTTCGGAGTTTTATTATTATTGATTGCCGCATTTTGTTTTACTTTTCTTTTTACCAATACATTCACCTGCTCTCAAGAAATCACTTTCTACTCTAGTTTGAAACAATTTAAAATAATTATTACTGGCAAGTGTTAACAAGTACATAAGAGGCGTTCGATGGAAATACTACGTATGAAGAAATCATTATAAAAAGGAGCGATGATTTTGAAGAAAAAAGAAAAGATTCAATCACCAATTTTAGACGAAACGCTCCCGCATCAAATGAATTTTCCATCTTTTAAAGGAACAGGAAAAACGATGCAACAACCTTTTGTGAATCCATATGATGTTGTAATTGGAGACAGTAAATATAATTCCGAGAACAGTCCACTTAACAATTGGAGTGATGAAGTAGATCCTGCCATTATGGCTGGTGATGAGTGGATCCATCCTACAAATGATATTGGGTGGATTTCAGAAGAAAATCAAGAGTTGCTAAAAAACGAATCAGATAATAAAAATGAAGCTTTTATGCATCCACAATTTGGCATTAACGACTAAAAAACCATTCTACCTAACATAGGTAGAATGGTTTCATACTATCCAATAATAATCCGTTCTTTCGGGTATTTATAGCGAGGTGGTTGTTCCCTTCCACCACTAGCTAAAATAAATGTTAAAATACCAACGCGTCCGATAAACATAAGCACAATGAGTACAAGTTTCCCAATAGTTGTTAAATCAGGCGTAACACCTGTTGATAGTCCTGTCGTTCCGAAAGCAGAACAAACCTCAACAATTAAGCTCATAAGCGGTACATTTTCCGTAATAGATAAAACGAATAGCGCAGTAGCACATAACAAAATCCCCATCGTCATAACGACAGATGCTTTCAGTACATCCTCTTCATGTAACTGACGTTTGAAGACTCTAACTGTTCTACCGCCCCTTGCAAAGGTGTATAGTGACAATATACTAACAGCAAATGTTGTTGTACGTATTCCGCCCCCAACCGAACTTGGAGATGCCCCTATAAACATTAATATACTCATAAATAAAAGCGTCGGTTGTGACAATTCACGTATATCCATTGTAGCCAGTCCACCACTTCGCGTCGTCACAGATTGGAATAATGTATAGAAAACTGTTTCATGCCATGACTTTCCTGCTAAAAACTGATTTCGTTCTAGTAGAAAAATCATAATTGTTCCAACGATAACGAGTGCAAAAAATGTCGTTGTCGTCAATTTTGTAAATAACGAAAAGCGGAATAGTTGCTGTCGCCTTTTACTAAAGAATTGTTTTACTTCCATTAACACCGGGAAGCCAATCGCTCCTAAAATAATAAGCAACATATGAATCATTTGCACAATATAATCTTTTTTGTACGGAATTAGTGATTGTCCAGTTAAATCAAATCCTCCGTTCGTAGTTGCACTAACAGCGGCAAAGAAACCGTGGAAATAAGCTTCTTGCCAAGTTGGAAAATAAAGTAGAAATCTTGTACCTAATAGTATTGCTCCAATAAGTTCTATCGAAATAATTACAATTAAAATAGAACGCATCAATTCTACAAGGCCTGATAAATTCCCTTGATTATGATCTGCCATAATGAGTCTTCTTCTCTGCAAACCGATTTTTTTCCCCGTTATAATCCAAACAAACGTACCAAGTGCCATAATCCCTAAGCCGCCTAATTGTAAAATAAGGGCTAAAACAATAATTCCTGCTGTAGTAAACGTATCTGAAATCGTAATAACAGACAGTCCCGTAACACTTACCGCACTAACCGATGTAAAGAGGGCATCTATAAATGTCCATTTCACACCAGCCTTCGTAACAAACGGTAAACTAAGCAATATTACCGATACAACTACCGCTAATAAATAAAACAAAACGATGAGTTGTACAGGACGTAATTTTTGTAAAAACTTTTTTATATCTCTCATTCCATCACTTCGCTACCTTTTTTCTATCGATTAAATAAAGAAAAATCTTTACTTTCTTTATTTGTAAATAACTGCTCAAATAATTTGGCAAAGACCATTCCATATACAGTTCCATTACCTCCATACGGCAATGCGTAAAACAAATTATGTATCTTTTCGTCTTCTTTTAAAATGGGGAGACCATCATGAGTACCACCAAATGCGGCTGCCCAATAGTAGTCTGCCTGTATATTTTTATACTGCGGGAACAGTTCTTTTACAATATTAATAAGGATATCACGCTTATGCAATAATTTCGTATCACCGATTGTTTGAATTTGCATCGCTTCATCTAATCCGCCTACAATAATGCGGTTTCGATACGTTCGAAAATATAAGTAGGGCCGTGCCGTTTCCCAAATTAACGATCGCTCATGCCAGCCTTCAAACTGATCTATTTCATTTGTTACAATTGCATAAGAAGTTTCTACTGTTGTATTCTTTTCTTTCTTTCCAAAAAGCGCTTCATAACCTGTCGCCATAATAATATTCTTTGCTACAATTTGATTTCCTGTTTTCGTGTAACAAATTAAATCATTTTGGTGTTTTTTTATATGTATTGCCTCTGTATGTTCATATATATTAGCTCCCATTTGGTTTGCTTTATGCAAAAAACTATGCGCTAGTAAATACGGATTCACCTCAGCATCACCTTGCATATATAACGCTGCTTGTTTTGCAAAAGAATAACGTTTCTTAATATCAGCTTCTGTAAAATATTCAACTGGAAATCCATAATTCTGTAACGTATTATATTCCTCTTGTAAAAATGAGACATCCTTACTTTTACTTGCATAATATAAACTATTTCGCGGAATAAAATGGGGATCAATATCAAGAGTCGGTATAACCTCTTCCATTGTTCTTAGCGCTTCATAACAAAGCTTATATGCTCGTACCCCTTTTTCTTTACCAAATGTATGGATAAGAGAAGTTAACGATTTATCATGAAGAAATTGTAGTAAACCTGTATTAGCAGCTGTGCTACCACACGCAATTGCTCTTTTTTCAATAAGAGTAACACTCATACCAATTTTCGCTAACGAATGCGCTATATGAGCACCTGCTTCGCCACTTCCGACTACAAGTACATCACATATCATATCACTTTCTAACGGTGGATAACAAGGTACAGAAACTCCTGTATTCCAAAACAACTTACCGGTCATAAGTTTCATAATCATACTCCTAAAATATAAATTTCTCCTTTCTATGTTTTGTTATTTTCCATAAAAAAATCCAACTAACATAGGCTAGTTGGATTTTTTTATTTTTAATTAGAACGCTCTTCAAGCCAATTTCCAATCGTCGGATATGTTTGTTTTACAGCTGTTCCACCGTAAACAATAGACATATGCCCTGTCGGTAAACATACATATTGTTTATCTGTGCTAGAAATATGGTCTAGTAACGCTTCTACTTGACATGGCAAAGCGATATGATCACGTTTCCCGGAAATATTTAAGACATTCGCCTTAATATTTGCAAGGTCTACCTTTTGTCCGCGAATAACAAGTTCACCCTTAACCAGTTTATTATTTTGATAAAAATCACGAATCCACTGTCTGTATGATTCACCTGGGAACGGAATACCATCACCAACCCACTTTTGAACCAATCTCCAGCTTTCGACGAAGCGCTCATTCTCTGAACGATCTACTAAAGCAACATATGGACCAACAAAGTTCGTAATTGGTTTTAACATTTTGTTTCCGAAATCAATCATTTCTGGCGGAATATTTCCAAATGTATCAACCGCTTTATCTAAATTGAAGTATTTCTCATCTAATAAAGGACCATACAATCCTGTTTCAGAGAAATCAAAAGGACTTGTCATGAAAATTAAATTACGAATTGGCATGTGCGGATGAAGTGCTGCATAAATGGAAGTTAGCGTTCCACCCATGCAATAACCAAGTAAAGAAATCTCGTCCGCTTTTGCAGTTCGCATTACTTTTTTTACTGCTTTTGCAATATAATCAAACACGAAATCATCAAATTTCAAATGACTATCTTCTAAACCAAATGTGCCCCAATCAAGCATATACACATCAAAACCACGATCCACTAGATATTCCACTAAACTATTTCCAGGAGTTAAATCCATAATATATGGTTTATTAATAAGAGCATATATTAACAGAATTGGAACTCTTTGTGTTTTTTCTTGTTTTGGAATGTAGCGATAAAGCTTCGTCTTATTCTTCGTCCAAATAACCTCTTTCGGCGTTAATCCTACTTGCGGCTCTGGTTCACGTAATAAAATTTCACTCGCCCTTTTCACTCGGCGGTATGCTTTTCGGTACTCTTCTGGGTATAGCTCTAATTGCTTTTCCCATTCTGTTGCGAATGTAGTCATTTTCCTATCTCCTTTTTGGTCGATTTCCTTCTAAAAAAAGAAGTGCATTCCTGCTATGGATATGCACTTTTTTCTTACTTCATTACATATATAATCCGCCGTTAATGTTTAATTGCTGACCTGTGATATACGCACCGTCACGGCATAGGTATACTACACCTTTTGCAATTTCATCAGCTTGACCAAAACGTTTTTTCGGGATTTTTGCAACGATTTTTTGACGTACTTCTTCTGGTACTTCTGCTACCATTTCAGTATCAATAAATCCAGGGCAAATTGCATTTACAGTGACATTTGTTTTTGCAAGTTCTAACGCTAATGATTTTGTAAATCCTAACATACCCGCTTTTGCTGCTGAGTAGTTTGTTTGGCCAAATCCACCTGCTTGGCCAATAATAGAAGAAATGCTAATAATTCTTCCTTCTTCCGCTTCCGTTATGTATGGAAGAACCGCGCTTGTCGTATTAAATACGCTACTTAAATTCACGTCAATTACGCGCTCCCAATCTTCACGATTTAACTTTTTGAATGTACGATCTCTTGTAATACCAGCATTATTAACAAGAATATCAACTTTACCAAAATGATTCACAGCTTCTTCTACAAGTCGGTTTGCATCTTCTACTTTAGAAACATCCGCTTGCACTGCATAAACGTCATGTCCATCTTTTCCTAGTTCATTTACTAAATTTTCAGCTGCTTCTTTACTGCTATTATAGTTAATAACTACTTTCGCTCCCTCTTGTGCTAATGCTACTGTAATTGCTTTTCCAATCCCTTTTGCTCCACCTGTTACGATTGCTACTTTGCCATTTAATTGAACCATTTCTTTTCCCCCTTAAATGAATTTGTGAACGATTGTTATGAATCATTTTGGTACTCATACTGTAGAGTCCCTATATAATTATGTTTCGCCGTTTACACGTGAAAGAGATTCTCCCTCTCTCTTTTACCTGTTATAAACAAGCGCTTTTATCATTTTTTATTTTCCGGCTTATTCGCAGGCTTTATCTCTTCTTTTACAGGTACTTGTAGTTTAGCTAGTACTGCATTTTGCTTTTCTAGCAATTCTAAAATTTGATCTACTTTTGTTTCAAGCGTACGAATATCTTGTTTCACTTTCGTCACATCACGCTTTAATGTAGGAGCTTGTCCTAAAGAATCTACTTTCTCCTCTAGAAACTCCTCAATGTTATCTACTTTATTTTCTAAGTTAATAACAAGCGTAGCCACTCTTGCGATATCCTCTTTCGTCGGCACATTTACTTGTTCTAAATAGTTTTTTGTCGTATCATTTAATGCTTTTTGATAAAACAAATTCAAATCTAGAACGCTGCCCATCCAAGCAGAATATTCTTCTGTTTTAATTGTTTCATTGAGCGCTTTTCCCCAAAATGTTTCGGTTTGTTCATAAGCATTTTTCCATGCTTGTAGTGGATCGAATTTTTGATCAATCACTTTACCTACACTCCCTTTTTCGTTTTTGAAACAATTCAACCTATTCACTATTTTCTAATATTCTGAATAAAACTTCAAGTCTATATTTTATTTTTTTCTATTTTCTAACAAATGTGTTGACTTTAAAAACAGATAGGTGTAAATTGCACTTATAAGCAAAAAATTCCATCTAACTGATTCATGAGGTGATGCACAATCATGCTACAAAATGAACCAGAACAACGCGAAAGTTTGGAGAACAACCAAGCGAAACAACCAAACTCCATGCCAAAAAACTTCTTAGTTCCCTTCTTACTTCTCTGTCTAAAAGACTGGAGTCTTCATGGTTACAAACTTATTCAAATGCTAATGGATATCGGCTTTTCTTCTGTTGACCAAGGTAATGTTTATAGAACACTACGCAAATTAGAAAAAGAAAACCTTATTTCTTCTACTTGGGATACAAGCGATGGAGGGCCGGCAAAAAGAATTTATTCTTTAACTGAATATGGAGAGCAATATTTAACAACATGTGCGACTTCTTTTGAACATTATCAAAATATGTTGCGAACGTTTTTCACGTTATACACCAATGCATTCTTTCCATTTTCTACTTCTCCAGAAAAGGATGAAAAGGATTCTTCATCTTCACCTGGTGGTACAGCAGAGTAATCTGCGTTCACAATATGCAAAAAAACATTTGGGGGTCAAACAATGGAAACTAAACCATACGAATTAGTCGATGCATTTTGGAAAAACTGGTCTCAATCACTTTCCCTTTTCTCTTCAGCTGGAAAACAATTAGAGCAACTTACTTTAGAAACATTAAAACAACAACAAGACGCTTTGCATAAATTAACATCAGGAGTAGATGAACTAGAAAAAGAACTACAACAACTCACTGCTCAGTTCAATAACCAATATACAGATTACGTGAAACAATTAACTGGAAACTCCTTAAATGATCAAATTAACGAGTGGCAAGACAAGTGGAAGGAACTTTCTGCTCATATGCAGCAACTTACTGTTTCTCCTACAAAAACATCTTTGTCAATCCTTACACAAACAAGCGGTCAATTTGAAGAAACAACAAAACAATTTATTGAGCAACAACAATTACAACGTGAAGAGGCTCAAAAACAGTTAGAGGGTTTTTTGGAAGAGTTCAAGTCAAAACAGTTGGAACTCGCAAAAAAGTTCGAGGAAAATTCAAAAAATCTATTTACTTCCATCAAGTAAGAAAAATGTGGGAGCTAACTGCAGCACAAACAAAACTCTTTCTTCCTCCTACTACATCAAGATGGCTAGCATTTTTCGATATGGAAAAGAAGGAGGACAAAATGAATCCATTTCAAGAAGCACAAACTGTTCCGGAGCTTCGTTATGATGAGATTCAAGTCGGTGATCAAGCATCCCTTACAAAAACAATTACGGATGAAGATGTTATCAATTTTGCAAAATTGACTGGAGATGTGAATCCTATTCATATTTTAGATTCTTTTGCAAAAACAACAATGTTTAAAGAACGTATTGCTCACGGTATGCTCGTTTCGAGTTTTATTTCTACCATCCTTGGAACGAAACTCCCAGGCAAAAATACGATTTATTTATCCCAAAATGTTTCATTCCGTGCCCCTGTCAAAATCGGTGATACACTTCGTGTTGTGGCAGAGGTTATTAAGAAGCGTGACGATAAAAAAATCATTACGTTGCAAACAAACATATATAATCAATCAGATGATATTGTCGTGGAAGGAACAGCGACAATACTAAAAAAAGAGTAGCAAATTTGCTACTCTTTTTTCTATCCAAGAACTTCTAATCGCACCGATTACTTCCGCGTATGACTACGTCATTTCCACATAAAATAACGTTACCAGTTTAGATAAGAACTTAGCTGAACTGGACTACTCATAAGGATGTGTATCAACATGGTAAAAACAAACAAATTATTAGTTCCAGGTGCAGAGCAAGCGCTTGAACAATTTAAATATGAGATTGCACAAGAATTTGGTGTAAGCTTAGGGTCTAATACAGCATCTCGTTCTAACGGTTCAGTTGGCGGTGAAGTAACAAAACGTCTTGTTGCTTTAGCACAACAACAATTACGTGGATAATAATATAACATATGGCTTAGAGGCAGATATTCTCTGCCTCTTTCTATTTTCAACATACATAATAGTGCTTTTTCACATACTAATCAAAGCAAAATGAAAGGAGCGATATGTGAAATGAAACGGATTAATATTAGCATGAGCCCTCCCCGCGTTCTTACTTTATCTTTTCTTCTATTATCAGTTGTCGGCACATGCTTATTAAAACTGCCCATTGCTACGACAACGTCCATTTCATGGCTCGATGCCTTATTTACAACCGTTTCCGCTTGTACTGTTACTGGGCTTGGTGTTGTAGATACCGGAAAAATGTTTACTTTATTTGGACAATGTGTCATTTTAGCGCTTATACAAGTTGGCGGGCTTGGCATTATGAGCTTTGCTGTCTTAATTGCGATTATGCTCGGAAGAAAAATCGGTCTTCAAAACCGTATTTTATTACAACAAGCATTAAATCAAACGAATATCGGCGGCGTCATCCGTCTTGCCAAATCGTTATTTTTATTCTCTTTTACAGTCGAATGTATCGCTACTTTAATTCTTTCTTTTGAGTGGGTACCAAAATATGGGGTTACCAAAGGGATCTATTATAGTTTTTTCCATTCAATCTCAGCCTTTAACAATGCTGGTTTTTCTGTGTGGAGCGATAATTTAATGTCCCATTCTCATAGCATTCTTGTCAATTTCGTCATTTCCTCTCTCATCATTTTAGGTGGAATAGGTTTTACAGTAATCGTAGACATAAAAAGAAAGAAAAACTTTAAAAACCTTACACTACATTCAAAACTTATGCTTTCTTCTACTCTAATCGTCAACATTATTGCTACCCTTTTTATTTTTATATTCGAGTTCCATAACTCCCTTTCTATGAGAGGTTTTACCCCATTTGAAGAAGGAATAGCCTCTTATTTTCAAGCAATTTCAACGCGAACTGCCGGGTTTAATACAGTTGATATTTCTACATTGTCAAAACCTTCCCTCCTATTAATGATGCTCCTTATGTTTATTGGTGCTGGTAGCGCTTCAACGGGTGGTGGGATTAAGTTAACAACATTTTTAATCATATTTTTTGGCGTATTTAAATTTCTACAAGAACAAGAGGATATTGTCGTATTTAAAAAGTCCATTAAAGATACTCTCATTGTCAAATCATTAACTATTACTATTATTTCCATTTCATTTATCTTTTTTGCTATTTTAATTTTGAGTATTACTGAGCGAGTTCCTCTATTGATGAGTGCTTTCGAAGTATTTTCAGCATTTGGGACTGTTGGCCTCAGTATGAACTTAACACCCCACTTAACTATAATCGGAAAAGCTATTATTATCTTTATGATGTTTTTTGGGAAAATGGGTCCTTTAACATTGGCTTTTTCATTTGCTCGTAAAAAGAACCGGAAAATAAAATATCCGAATGAAGATATTTTAACAGGTTGACAACCGTAGAAATTATCCATATAATGAGAATACAATAGCATATCTCCAAAGGGGAGTAGCGTCCAAGAAAATTTCTTGGAAACAAAGTCGTCATTACGTAGAACTTAGTTCTTCCGGCTTTGTTGGCATTTTCATTACATATGTCTAGCAAGACCTTTGCCTATTAACGGCAGAGGTCTTTTTTGTATTCATTTCCAGATTCTTCCAAAGTTAATAGGCAGGAGTATGGGGAAACTAAATAGTGGGGAAATTCTTCACTTATTTAGAACTTATAGAAATGAGAGGAGAATGTACATGGATGTATCATTATTATTGGAGTATGGTTGGGTATTACTCATCCTAATTGCACTTGAAGGAATTTTAGCGGCTGATAACGCTCTTGTTCTTGCAATTATGGTAAAACATTTACCAGAAGAAAAACGAAAGAAAGCACTATTTTATGGATTAGCGGGGGCATTTGTTTTCCGATTCGGATCGTTATTTATGATTTCGTTCTTAGTCGATGTATGGCAAGTGCAAGCAATCGGTGCCATCTACCTTATGTTTATCGCTGGTAATCACTTATTTAAAACGTATGTTAAAAAGAATACGGATGAAGAAACTGAAGAAAAAGAAGCAAAGAAAAAACAAGAGAACTTTTGGTGGACTGTATTTAAAGTTGAGGTTGCTGATATCGCCTTCGCAGTTGATTCAATTTTAGCTGCTGTTGCACTAGCAATGACTTTACCAAAAACAGGATTAGGTACAATTGGTAGTCTTGATACTGGGCAATTCGTTGTTATCTTTGTGGGTGGACTTATCGGATTAATCATTATGCGATTTGCAGCAACTGCTTTCGTACAAATCTTAAAACGTAAACCAGGACTTGAAACTGCAGCATTCTTAATTGTAGGTTGGGTTGGTGTAAAGCTAGCAGTTTATACATTAGCACACCCTGCATTAAATGTAATTCCACATTCATTCCCAGAATCCACTCCGTGGAAGCTTACATTCTGGATTGTATTAGTCGGAATCGCAGTTGGTGGTTGGTTCTTCTCAAAAGAAGTAGAAGTAAAAGTAGAAAAGAATTTAGACGAAAAAGCGCTGTAATTACAGCGCTTTTTCTTTTTGCTTTCTTCCTCTCAATATCCAGAAAAAATTCCATTATACTATCTTTTGCAAACGCTTTCTCAATATATGTATGTCCTTTTTGTGAAACATTGCACAAACTTATTGAAAGTGAGAACAATTCCATGTACTTTATTCATATAAGGAGTATTTATAGAAGATTTACTAAAGGAGCGTATTACTCATGCTAGAACAAGGACTAGATTATGTTGTCAAACTGGCTAAAAGCAAAAAGAAAATGCTAGATATAAACCCAATGCAATATTTCATTCGTGCTGCACTTGCGGGTATTTATATCGGTTTTATTATTGTACTATGTTTTAAATTAGGTAATTTTTTTCACATTGCAGATTCACCAGCAACTTATTTAGCTGCTTCTATGTTTTTCGGGATTGCTCTCGTACTTATTATATATGGTGGTGCTGAATTGTTTACTGGAAACACAATGTACTTTACTGTAGCAACTTTAAGAAAGGAAACAACGATTTCTGATACACTGCGTAACTGGGTTGCTTGTTACGCAGGTAACTTAGGTGGCGCGTTATTCTTTGCCTTACTATTTTACGCAACTGGAATTTTTGAAGCAATTGATCACGGTCACTTAATGAGTAAAGTCGTTGAAGGAAAGATGAACACACCTACAATGCAGTTATTCTTTAAAGCCATTTTATGTAACTGGCTCGTATGTCTTGCTTGCTTCTTACCTTCTCAGGTCAAAGGTGACACAGCAAAAATAATGGTCATGATGCTACTTGTTTTCACATTCTTCTTATCTGGTTACGAACATAGTATTGCAAACTTATCACTCTTTGCTTTATCTTTAGTTTCACCGCATCCTGAGACAATTTCTTTTTCAGGTGCTATTCATAACTTAATTCCTGTTACAATCGGTAACATTATTGGCGGATCAGTATTTGTCGGTATGGTATACCACTACTTAACTAAGAAAACACCTGACGTTCAACAGGAAGAAACTGAAATCGCAGCAGCTCAACAAGAAGAGATTATTCCTTTACAAGCACATATGAAACATTAAAAACTCCAAAGTTTTACTTTGGAGTTTTTAGCTTCCCACATATTTAACAACAAGGTGAGGATTAATTTCTCCTTCTTCCTTTCCCTTATCCAATCTTTGTTTCATCTTATGCATACCGATGATATCATTCGTATGAAGGTGAATTTCATTTACATATAACCCTTCTGTACAAAAGGCTTCTACAAAATCTAGTCCACTTTTTTCTCCCCATCCCATATTAAAATCAAGGGAAAGAATATTCACACCATAATCCCGAACCATTTGTAAGGTACATTCTACTGTAGTTGCCGGCACATACCCGAACGGACAACTTCTTTGATCATCCATATATACGTTCATTTTCTATTCCCTCTCTACTTTGAATATGCGACCAATACATAACATATTGCCCCAAGGCTAATAAAAGGACCAAATGGAATGGGCTTTCGTACTTCTATACGCTTTAATACGATCCCAATCCCGAAAAAACAAAGACTAAAACAAGATGCTAAAAATAAAATGATAAAAACTCCCTTCACTCCTACTATAAACCCAAGCAACGAAAGTAGTTTTATATCTCCACCGCCAAGCCCTTCTGGATACATCTTTTGCATGCAATATAACAAAATGAATATAACACCACTACCAACTATACTATCTGTCCAAGTAACTAATTGTACAAAAACACTTTCGAGAATGAGTAAAACGGCAAATGAAATTAAAATACAATCAGGAATTAACATATATAAGTAATCTGTAAGTGAAATAATAAGAAGTAGCGAAAAGAGGGATAAAATGATAATAAGCTCTCGTTCTATTCCAATCATATACACGGTAAGAAGAAATATACTTCCTGTTATACATTCAAATGCTACATACATAATCGGAATTTGCCTCTTACAATTCGTACAACAGCCTCTTTGTATATAAAATGAAATGATGGGGATTAGTTCTTTTGGCCTTAGCACATATTTACAATAATGACAATGTGAACGCGGGGTAATGATAGACTCCCCTAATGGAACCCTCATCGCAACTAACATAAAAAATGAACCAAACACCATCCCTGCTAACAGTGCATATAAATAAGTGAACATCCCTTCCTCTCCTTTCCCAAAAAACATAGCAAAAAAAGGAGAGAACTTCTACTTCATATTATCCATTATTCTACTAAAAAAGCAGGCCATTTTCTGGCCTGCTTTCCCCTCTTTTATACGATGAAATATATTGCTTTTAATGGTCCATGTACTCCGACAACAAGATTCATCTCAATGTCAGCCGAGTTACTTGGTCCTGTAATAAAGTTAATACAAGATGCCGCTGTCTCGCCATCTTCTACACGTGAGTTCATATCCTGAACTGCTTGTGTAATACGAGGCACAAGTGTTTCACGTGGAATAATAGCTAAATATACAGTCGGTAAAAAATGTAAAGAACGTCCTTGTCCTTTATGACTTTGTACAACAATTGTACCAGATTCAGCTAATGTATAATCACTAAATGCAATACCAATATTCGCTTTTTCAGCTAAACGCATATTTCCGTCTTTTCTCTCTGGATCCCATACGTTTACTTCAACGTCTCGCTTTGGAAGTTCTTCTTTAAATAAAGATGTTAAACCATATGCATCAAAACGCTCATCCGCTGATAATAAAATAGGTCCTCCGCCGTTTTCCATGATTACTTGTTGAAGGTCTTCACGTAAACGTTCATTTGTCGTTTCTACTACAGTTGTATGAATGTTTGTACATTGATTTTTAAACACTTCTAGTAATTCTTCTTGTGAATAATCTTTTAACGTTTCTATATTCACATTACTTTTCCATACTGGACGCTCTACACCTTCTGTTTTACGCGCGCGCCCAAGTTCTTTTGCAATGTTATCTAGAAAGGCATCACGGTTTTGAATTAATCCTGTCATTATTTATCCCCGCCTTTCTTATGATCTTTATACCAATCACGGAATCGTTCTTTACTTGGAGCTGGGAATTCACGAATATCCGTCCAGTTTTTAAGTGGCCCAACACCTTTTGATACACGATTACCAGATGTAAATGGACTCATTGCCGCTGGTGCCATTTTTGAACCCATTTTATATAAAGCAGCTGAAGAAGCACCCATACTAAACATTTTCATCGCTAGTTTTTCTGCAAGTGGTGCACGACCTTCTTGCTCAACGATGACTTGACGATGTTTTAATAATAAATCATGCAATGGAATTTTTACTGGACAAGCTTCTGTACATGCTCCGCATAAACTAGATGCATAAGGAAGCTCTTTATAATCATCATATCCACCTAGAAGCGGTGTTAATACCGCGCCGATTGGTCCTGAATAAATCGATCCATATGAATGTCCACCAACGTGACGATATACAGGACATACGTTAACACAAGCAGCGCAACGAATACATTGTAATACTGAACGGAATTCAGATCCAAGAATTTGAGAGCGACCATTATCAACAACAACTAAATGGAATTCTTCAGGTCCATCAACTTCCTCTTCTTGAATTGGTCCTGCTACTGTTACATAACTTGTTAATTTTTGACCTACTGCACTACGACATAGTAAACCAACTAAAACATCTAATTCTTCCATTGTCGGAACCATACGTTCCATACCCATTACTGCAATTTGTGTTTTCGGAATTGACATAACAAGATCTGCATTACCTTCATTCGTTACTAAACAAAGGGAGCCCGTATTTGCAACAGCAAAGTTACAACCAGTTACACCAATTTCTGCATCCATAAATTTCTCACGAAGTTGTTTACGAACAAACTTTGTCATTTCATACGGGTCATCAGAATTTTCATAGCCTAGCTTTTCTTTAAATACATCGCGAATTTGCGTTCTATTTTTATGAAGTGCAGGTGCAATAATATGTGAAGGTGGATCGTTATCTACTTGCAAGATATACTCTCCTAAATCACTCTCTAACACTTCACAGCCAATCTCTTCAAGCGCATGGTTCATACTGATTTCTTCTGTTACCATCGACTTTGATTTTACTACTTTTTTCGCTTGTTTCTTTTTGGCGACGTCTTGAATATACTTTGCTGCTTCCTCTTTCGTCTTCGCAAAGTACACGTGTCCGCCTCTTTTTGATACATTTTCACTTAACTGCATTAAGTAATAATCAAGATTTTCTAACGTATGTTGACGGATTTGTTCACCTAGTTCACGCCACTCTTCCCAGTTTCCTAATTCATCTGCGGCTTTTAAGCGATTCGTATATAAGCGCGTTTGTGCCGAAGATACTGCTCCGCGCATAAACGAATCTTGAATTCCATCACCAACGCGATCATTAAATTTTTTCTCACTGATTTTCATAGACATAGCTTATGTTCCCCCTTCATGAGCGACTATTCAGTACCTCAGCAATATGCATTACTTTTACTTCTTTTCCTAAACGCTCAATACGTCCGCCAATGTTTAACAAACACCCACAATCTGCACCGATTAAATAATCTGCACCTGTTTCCATTACACTATCTACTTTTTCATCTACCATTTGCTCAGAGATTGGAGTCATCTTAACTGAAAACGTTCCCCCAAACCCACAACAATTTTGCACGTTTGGCAAATCTCTCACAGTTAATCCTTTTACATTTGATAATAAAATCCCTGGTGCTTCTTTTACTCCGAGCATACGTGTCATATGACATGATTTATGAATAGTAGCTATCCCTGATAAACTTGCACCAACATCTGTAACTTTTAAAACATCTACAATAAACTGTGTAAATTCATAAGTTTTATCAGCAACTTTTTGTGCACGTTTAGCCCACTTTGGATCATCTTTGAAAACATGCGGATACTCATGAAACATTGTCGCACACGAGCCAGATGGTGTAACAATATATTCTGCATCTTCAAAAGTTTCAATCATATGTTTCATCGCTTCTTTTGCTGCTTCTACATGGCCGCTATTATAAGCAGGCTGACCACAACAAACTTGTGCTTCTGGAAATTCAATTTCACAACCTAAACGCTCCAACACTTCAACTGTTGCTTTACCGACATTTGTTTCAAACATATCGACTAAACAAGTAACAAATAAAGTAACTTTCATAACTATTACTCCCCCTTTTTACAACTTCGCCAACAAACATATGGTCATCAGATGACTGAGTAGAGAAGAAATAGGCTCAACCATGGCCTATCCTCTCCCTCTCCTAAAGAAAACGCTTACTTAATCTTTCTCTATTTTATCAGAAAATTAAATTTTTAAAAGATTAAATTACGAATTTATATCGTTTTTACCTGTGACAATATGTTCTACATTTGTTAAATGATCTAGCATTGCTTGCTGCGCTAATTCTACATCTTGTTTTAACACCGCATCATATATAACTTGATGCTCTTCTATAAGTCGTTCTGATGTCGTTTGTTCACCATATAAAATAATGCGTCTTGATTCACCAATTGTTTCAGCAATCATCTCTGAAACATGATTCATGAGTTCAAGCAAAATGTTATTATGCGAAGACTCTGCAATTCCCATATGAAATTGAAAATCAGCTTTTTCGCCAGCCTTTTCATCTCCAATGCTCTTTGCCATTTCATCTAACCAATGTTTCATATTTTGTAAATTATCTTCCGTACGTTTTGCCGCCGCTACTCGAACTGCCCCCACTTCAAGCACCTTTCGTACTTCTAATAAATTCAAAATATCTTCTTTCTTCATTAATAATCTATTGTTTAATGATTTTGTTAATGAAGAAGAATCGAAGTTCTTCACATATGTACCTTCTCCTTGTTTCATCTCAATTAAGCCCATCGCTCTTAGCGCACTTAGCGCTTCACGAACAGCAGATCTGCCAACTTGAAACTGCTCAGCTAATTGATGCACAGGGAGTAGTTTGTCACCAGGTTTTAACGTACCATTTTTAATCATTGTTAAAATAGCTTCAGATACTTCTTCGTAAATTTTTTTCGGTTTAATAGATTTGTACTCCAGTTAAATCACCTCAGTATCTTCCAAACAACAATTGAAACGATTTATAAGAACTTTGCATCATAACTATTTTAGACCGAATTGATAAGAAGTACAAATGTTTTGTTCATAAAATAGTCAAATTTCCGATATTTATTACATATTAATTTATATTTTTACGTATAAAGTGAAACTTTAATCAGTAGGTTTTTTTTCATCCCCCACCTAACTTCTTTGCTTCCGCTGAATTTTGAGGTGGGGGGCTTACTGCCCGGCAAATAGCGAGATAAATATTCCCTTCAATATAAAGAACATGTCCTAAAAATTAGAACATGCCCACCTCATCCTGTACATTCAGTTTAATAATAACCGTTGTTCCCTTATCTTTTTCACTTTTAATTTTCCACTGTCCACCATGTATATGAACAATTTGTCTCACAATAGCAAGGCCTAAACCTGTTCCACCATGTTGACGACTTCTCGCTTTATCAACTCGGTAAAAGCGCTCGCCAAGATTTTCTAAATGCTCTATATCAATGCCAATTCCTGTATCTTTTATTTTTAATTCACAGTAATCATCGATTTGCTCTAAAGTTATAACGATATTTCCTTTTTGATTTGTATATCGTATCGCATTATCTAACACATTATGAAGCACTTGTTGCATACGATCCTCATCAATCATGACAATGACCTCTGGATTTAAATTGGTTGAAATATGAATTTCCTTTTCTATAAACTTAATCTCATACGTATCTAATACGTCTTCAATCAGCTGTGAAAAAACGATAGGTTGCTTCTTTAACGGAAAGTGCTCACCTTCTAATTGTGCTAAGTCTAACAAGTCATGAACGAGACGCTGCATACGACCTGCTTCTTTATGAATTAGCTGGGTTACTTTTTCCTGCTGAGCTCCCTTTGCAACACCATCTAAAATAGCCTCGCTATACCCTTTTATATAACTAAGTGGTGTTCTAAGTTCATGCGAAACATTTGCTAAAAATTCCTTACGCTTTACATCTTCTGTTTCTAATGAATTTGCCATTTTATTAAATGCTTTTCCTAATCGTCCAATTTCATCCTCTGAAGAAACTGTAATCCGCTCCGAAAAATCTCCCGTAGCCAAATGATTTGCAACCCGCTCCATTTGCGAAAGTGGCTTCGTAATTGCAATTATAATTTTTCTTCCAACCCATATCGTAATTAAAATCATAGCAATTGCTAGTGGTGCTAAAATAAGACCCATATCATATATTAAGTCTTTTATACTTTTTAAAGGAATATAAGAATATACAATTCCGACTAATTTTTTATTTTCCAATACAGGGATGACAACCCCCATAATATTACGTTCAAAATGTTCTTCATATCCTATCTTTGTCACAGTTTTCCCATCTAATAGCGTTTGCCTATCTCCTTCACTTATAAGAGAATGATGATGCACATCAAAAGGTAAACATGCACTTAAATCACGCGGATTAGACACGAAAAGAACGTCTGAACTAGATATTTGATCAAATGATCTTACTTTCCCTTCAAAAATTGATATTCCTTCGCGCTTATCATACTGAGCAGCAAGATTTTTCCCTTCCATTACTAATGAACCTTTTAAATTATCAACGTATAGTTTTTCATATGAGTATAAAGATACGAAATAAAGAAAGGACACTGTTACACATACTGCACACACTACTGTAAGCCAAAGTTTTTGTACCATCGTAAACATACGTTACACCTCGAATTTATAGCCTACACCCCAAACAGTTTGAATGTAGTTTCCACTTTCTCCAAGCTTCAAGCGCATCGTTTTCACGTGCGTATCTACTGTTCTTGTACTTCCCGCATAATCATATCCCCATACCTTTTCAAGTAATTGTTCCCGGCTAAATACTTGTCCTGTATGCTGACAAAGAAAATATAGTAAATCAAACTCTTTTACTGTAAGAGAAATCGGCTCACCATCCGCCTCTATTCGTCTACTTTTTTCATTGATAAGAATTGGTCCAAATTGAATCTCTTCTTGCTGTTCTTGCTTTGTATATCTTCTTAACACAGCTTCCATACGGGCAACCAATTCACCAGGACTAAACGGTTTTACAATATAATCATCCGCTCCCATACGTAAGCCGTTCACCCTATTCCACTCTTCACCTTTTGCGGTTAAAAATATAATCGGCACATCTGACGTTTTTCTAATTTCTTTACAAACTGAAAGTCCATCCATTTCTGGCATCATAATATCTAATACAACGAAATCATAATGATCTGTTTCTAGTTTTTTAAGAGCCTCTTTTCCATTTTCAGCTTCTCCCCACTCATATCCGAAGTTGTCCAAATACATTCCAACAAGCTGCCTCATATCACTTTCATCATCTACAACTAGCACTCTATATTTATTCATTATCCTTTCCTTCCCTCTCTATGAGTTGAAACGGTCCTTTTCCGACTTTAATTGTTTGTTTTATTTTCAAATTCTTCATATCCATAACGCACACTTCATCACTATCATAACTTGCTACATATCCTTCTGCTCCGCTCTCCAAAAATGCAAATGGATTCGATCCTACTTCTACAGAAGCTATTTCTTTATATGTGCTAATATCAAACTTTCTAAGTGTGTTCGAACCATGACTTAGTGCATATACGTACTTACTATCCTTCGTTATATTCACAGGCATAAATGGAGCGTGTAAAGAGCGCACCATTTCTCCCCCCTGTAAAGAATACACTAACACTTTCTCATTTACTTGATTTCCATCACCATGTCCGCCAATCCATATTTCTTTCCCATCAGGACTAATCGTTGCTCCGGTTGATGCTGGCGGAATCATAAAGGATTGAACAACTTCTTTTTTCTTCGTATCAATTGTCGTTAGTTTCGTATCATAAAAGTTTAGTACAGATAACCGATTATGATACTCTACCATCGTTATAGGACCTTTTCCTGTTGAAACATTTCCTGTCTCTTTCCCATTTATCGTAAAGAACCTTACCTTTTGAACATTTTGATCGGCAGCAAATAATTGCTTTTTATCTTCTGATACGACCACATTTACAATGCCCTTTCCAGTTTTATATTTTTCCACTTGCCTTCCTTCCGCCAATGAATATACATACATATATTCTAATTGCTTACCGTATACAAGGATTTCCTCACCGTTTGGAAGCAGTGTGATTCCGGCCATTGGCTCATTTAGTTCCCATGTCGTGATTAACTTTTTATTTTTTTTATCAATAAAACTAATGCTGCCTTCTTTTATATTCGTTGTTATAATAACATTTTTATCTTTAGCAATTGGTGTATATGAACTTCCTTGACACCCTACTAATAGAAATAAAAAACAGAGAAGAAAAACATACTTTCTCAAAAGATTCCCTCCATCTTCGGATGATTTCGTTATAATTGTAAAATAACAAATAAATGTGTGGAAAGTGTGAAATTTTCCTTTCTTACTCAATTTACATATATAATGTACAACAAATAGAATTTGAGGTGTGTCAATTATGCTATTTCCTGATTTAGCGAATAAAATTGTACGAGAAGTACGCAGACTAATTACAGAGAATATTATTATTATTAATATACAAGGCGTTATTATTGCAAGTACAGATACAGAAAGAATTGGTCAATTTCATGAAGGTGCACTCCGCTGCGCTAACCAAAAGAAAACTGTCATCATTACAACAGAAGATGAAAGGCAGTTGCAAGGTGTAAAGGCTGGAATGAATCTTCCTTTATTATTTCATGACGAAGTAATTGGTGTTATTGGAATTACAGGAGAACCTGAAAATATTTCACGCTATGGAGAAATATTGCGTAAGATGACCGAGTTATTAATTCATGAAAACTACTTTTTAGAGCAACTAGAACTTGAGCACCGTTCTTATGAAGCTTTCGTCTTTGATTGGCTTCAAAATACAGAATGGTCTCCAAGTTTTCTCGATCGCGCCAAAACACTTGGCATTGATTTATATAAGAAGAAACAACTTATTTTGTTTTCTATTGGAAAAAATGACACGATGCTCCAGCGTAAAATATGGCAACATATACGCAATATATTAACAAAAGAGCATCTATTTGTTCGGTGGGGAAATGATCGTTTTATTTTATTTACAGCGATGAGCTCCAACGAGCAAACATACCAATTTTTAAAACGATTAAAACAAGAATGCGAAGCTTTATTTTCTATTCCTTTATATATCGGGATTGGACAAACAGTTACCCCAAACAATATGAACATATCTTACGAACAAGCATTACGTGCTCTTTCTGTATCATTGGAAACGAAACAAATTGTATTTAATGAAGATTTACGTTTAGAAATGTGTTTACAAGATATTTCTGCCGAAACGCGTGAACAATTTCTAGAGCGTACCATCGAAAACTTACTATCATCTCCTGAGCTTATGCACACCTTACGCTTATTTATCGATTATAACCAATCTTATAAACAGACAGCTAAACAATTACATATACACATTAACACATTACATTACAGGCTAAAAAAGATTGAAGAGCATACAGGACTTGATCCAAAACAATTCAAAGACTTAAACGTTTTATACTTCGCACTCCTCCTATTAGATAATCATACAAAAAAGAACGATAAAACAGATTAATCTTTAGATGATTACACATAGAAAGAATCCCTTTACTTTTTTATCATTATAATGAAAGCACTGTTACCACGTTGTTTATTATAACTAAACACGTTAACAGTTTGAGGGGGATTTCCAATGTTAGAAAAGCAAATTATTCATTCATTCGTATCTATTGTTGGCGAAGATAATGTAGATACATCCAATATGGGGCGTTTAACTTATAGTTATGATGCCACTCCAAACTTCCAAGCAATGCCTGATGCAGTCATTGCCCCACGTAATACAAATGAAGTAGCTGAAGTGTTAAAGGTATGTAACACTCACAAAATTCCTGTGTATGTTCGTGGGTCTGGAACAAATCTTTGCGCAGGAACATGTCCACTTGAAGGCGGTATCGTCCTTATTTTCCGCCATATGAACAATATTTTAGAAATTGATGAAGAAAACTTAACAATTACTGTACAAGCTGGTGTCATTACACTTGATATTATTAAAGCAGTAGAAGAAAAAGGTTTATTTTATCCGCCAGATCCAAGTTCGATGAAGATTTCTACAATCGGCGGCAATATTAATGAAAATTCAGGTGGGTTACGCGGCTTGAAATATGGCGTAACACGTGATTATGTAATGGGGCTTGAACTTGTCTTACCAAATGGTGATATTATTCGTACTGGCGGCAAATTAGCAAAAGATGTAGCTGGTTACGATTTAACTCGTTTATTTATCGGCTCTGAAGGAACACTTGGCGTGGTAACAGAAGCGATATTAAAACTTGTTCCTATGCCCGAAACAAAGAAAACAATGCTTGCACTCTATGAAGATATTAATGAAGCTGCACGTGCTGTTTCTTCTATTATTGCAAATAAAATTATTCCAGCAACTCTGGAATTTTTAGACCAACCGACAATTGAAGTAGTAGAAGAGTTTGCACAAATCGGTTTACCTACAGATGTAAAAGCAATTTTATTAATCGAACAAGACGGCCCGCCCGAAGTAGTCAATCGAGATATTGAAAACATGGCTAACGTTTGCCGCTCTATGAATGCAGTTGATGTTCGCATTGCAAAAGATGAAACGGAAGCAGATGCACTTTGTACCGCTCGCCGTAGTGCACTATCAGCGCTCGCACGATTAAAACCTACTACAATATTAGAAGATGCAACTGTACCACGTTCACAAATCGCTCCGATGGTTGAAGCTATTAATGCCATTGCAAAAAAATATAATATTCCTATTTGTACGTTTGGACACGCTGGTGACGGTAACTTACATCCAACTTGTATGACAGACGCTCGTAATGCAGAAGAAATGCACCGAGCTGAACAAGCTTTTGCTGAAATATTTACGAAAGCAATTGAACTTGGTGGCACAATTACTGGTGAACATGGTGTTGGTGCGATGAAAGCTCCATATTTAGAAATGAAATTAGGTAAAGAAGGTATTGCAGCTATGCAAGGAATAAAGCAAGCTTTCGATCCAAATAACATTATGAATCCTGGAAAAATGTTCGCGAAAGACACTCGAAAAAGAGTGGTGGTTGAGCGATGACCACATTAAATAAAGAAAATATTCAAAAAGAATTTAAAGAACGATTAAGTGAAGATGAATTACTAAACTGTATGCGATGCGGTTTTTGTTTACCTACTTGTCCTACCTACATTCAATCCGGATATAAAGAGTCACATTCACCGCGCGGACGTATCGCATTAATGAAAGCTATCGTTGATGGTTTAATCGAACCAGATGAAGATGTTGAAAATACATTAAACGTTTGTCTTGGTTGCCGTGCTTGTGAGCCTGTTTGTCCATCTGGTGTAAATTATGGACATTTATTAGAAGAAGCTCGTGATATTATTAATCAAAATAAAAAATTCTCAATGCCAGTGAAAGCTGTTCGAAAAGTCGTTTTTGAAGGATTGTTCCCCCATCAAAATCGAATGAGAACATTAACAGGACTAATTGGATTTTATCAACGTTCTGGTTTACAAACACTAACACATAAAACAGGTATTATGAAGTTATTCCCTGAAACACTTGCAACGATGGATCTCATTTTGCCAAAAGTGCCAAAAATGAAAGCAATGAAAGATCGTCCTTCATTTTTACCTGCAGAAAGTACAAAGAAAAAACAAGTTGCATTCTTCACAGGCTGCTTAATGGATACTATGTTTTTAGAAACAAATAACGCAACGATGAAACTTCTTCAATTAGCTGGTTGTGATATCGTTATTCCGAAAACACAAAGTTGCTGCGGTGCATTGCATGGACATGCTGGTGAAAAGAGTGGAGCAAAAGAATTAGCAAAGCGAAATATAAAGGCATTCGAAGATTTAAACATCGACTATATTATTACGAATGCAGGTGGTTGCGGAGCTTACCTCGTAGACTATGATTATCTTTTAAAGGATGATCCAGAGTGGGCTGAACGTGCTAAGCAGTTTGTTTCTAAGATTAAAGATATTACTGCTATACTAGTAGAACTAGACTTCCATAAGCGAACTGATTTACGACTCACGCAGCAAATTATTACGTATCAAGACTCTTGTCATTTACGCAATGTTATGCGCACAGCTTCTGAACCTCGTATGTTACTAGAGGCTATCCAAGGTGCAACATATCGTGAAATGAAAGATGCGGACCGCTGCTGTGGCTCTGCTGGTATTTACAATATTGTTCATTCAGAGTTATCAATGGAATTTCTAGATTACAAAATGGACCGTGTGCATGAAACAGACGCAGCAACCATTGTTACTGCAAATCCAGGTTGTTTATTACAAATGAAATTAGGAATTGAGCGAGAAGGGCTTTCTCATAAAATGAGAGGAATTCACATTGTAGATTTATTATTAGAAGCAATTGAAACTAACTCGTAACATACGTAATAATAGGAAAACGGCTATCTCCTTCGTCTATGTAAAGAGATAGCCGCTTTTTTGTCTGCTACAACATTAAAAATATGTTACTTTATTATAAAAAAGAACAACAGAAACATTACAGTTTTGTAAAAATCAATCCATTATATTCCTCAAAAAATCGCTCAAACCATTGATACAATAGGATTCTTTATTTTCTATTTAGGTAAATTTATCCAAAAACCCCTCTTAAAATCAAGTATAAAAACACTATAAATTCCTTTTATACTCTATATTTCTCTTATTTTTGCTCACTTCTTCTCTTAGGATAAATTAGGTAATTTTAAAGTCTATGAATTTTTTTCCATCTTTTTTCTCGCAAATTGTATGCTACGATGAATTTGTCAGTCAGACAGGCTGTCAAAAACAAATCGTGTGAAAACAAATTAAAACTTTATATAGGGGGACACACATCATGAAAAAGCGTGTTTTATTATCTGTAGCTGCTGCAACAGCTCTTACTTTAGGAGTATCTTCTCTAGATGCACAAGCTGCAACAGTACAACCATCTAACATTAAGGTTCAAAATATTCAGCATTCAAAAGTAATGATGAAACAAATGAACCAACAAGAATTACAAGCATTCTTACAATCTATGGGCGTTGAGTCATTAGCGCAATGGCAACAAGGAAACTTCCAACCAAATTGCATTATTCCTGGTCAACAACCTACTGAAAATGTTGTAACTGAGCAACCAACAGCTAAGCCAGAAACTCAAAAGCCTGCTGAGCAAAAGCCTGCTGAAGAAGTTCAAAAACCAGAAGCTCAAAAGCCTGCTGAAAACAACAATACTCAAAAACCTGCTGAACAAAAACCTGCTGAGCAAAAGCCTGCTGAAGAAGCAAAATCTTTAAGCGAGTTCGAACAACGTGTTGTTGAATTAACAAACGCTGAGCGTACAAAGCAAGGCTTACCAGCACTAAAAATCGATACTGAATTAAGCAAAGTAGCACGTATTAAGTCTGAAGACATGCAAAAAAACAACTACTTTGATCATAACAGCCCTACATACGGGTCTCCGTTTGACATGATGAAGAAATTTGGTATTTCTTATACATCTGCAGGTGAAAACATCGCTCAAGGCCAACGTACACCTGAAGAAGTAGTACAAGCTTGGATGAACAGCGCTGGACACCGTGCAAACATCTTAAATAACGGCTTCACTCACATCGGTGTTGGTTATGTAGAAAGCGGCAACTACTGGACACAACAATTTATTACAAAGTAAATAGATTAAAAGAGTCTTCTCATAATGAGAAGACTTTTTTTCAAGTTTCATAGCTTTCTATTATGTATGAATAGAAAATATAGAACATAAACAACATAGATCCACAGCTTATTACACTAAGCAATATATAAAATCCCCACTCTAAGTTCAAAAACAATGAAAACAATATGCCACATGCCATCACTTGAAAAATCCGTCTACTTACTAAACGAATTTTTTGTAATTTAATTGGATCTTTTTCTTTGCCTTTTATTTTCTTAAATTCTTTACTCAGCATAAAAAGAAACATACTAATCCCAATCGTTAATCCTGTTTGAAAGAATATAAAATCTCCAAAATTAATCAAGAGAATAAGCATATGAATAAACAACATAAATAATGTAATTTTCTTTATAAATCCGCCTATAATACAATGCTCTCTTTCATTAAACTTAAATATATTATGTGAAATAATATACAAAAATCCATATGAAAAAATAATAAAACAAGGAATAAATGCTACAACAACTTGTTTACTCATAAACTCGTTTGGCTCACCATTTACGTTCCAATGTACTGCCATACGATTTGGTAAATAGGGGTAAAGACATAGAGTAACTAAAAGACAAGCGAAAAATATCCCAAGTACATACTTATATTTGATCAAGTAATTCTCACCTCTCTTTTCTCTTAACGGCTTCGCTTCTTTTAGAGAAATCCCTGCAAAAATCTACTTTTTTCAAATTAAAACTTATACTTTACGCATTTTCTTTTTGAAATTCTTTTATTTTATTATTTAATTTTGTAGGAAACGGCACATCAACTTCAATCGCTTCTTTCGTAATTGGATGCAAGAAATTTATCTTCATCGCATGTAATGCTTGACTGGACATATATTTTGTTTGCCCACCATATAATACATCCCCAACTAGTGGATTACCATTATGACTCATATGAACACGAATTTGATGCGTTCTACCCGTTTCTAATTGTAACGTTACGAAAGTCGTGTTTTGCTTCTTAAAATACTTTTCTACTTTATAATATGTGATAGCTTGGTCACCTTTTGGAGAAATACGACGCCTTGTAGCATGATGGCGATCCCTTCCGATAGCAGCATCAATCGTTCCTTGTTTCTTCTTTACTTTCCCTTCAACGAGCGCTGCGTACGTTCTTTTAATTTTTCGTTCCATTAATAAACGATCCATAATTGCACCAGCAATTCTATGCTTAGCAAACACGACACCACCTGTCGTATCTTTATCTAAACGATGAATATGACGAACCTTCGTCTCTAAACCTTGCATTTGAAAATGAAAAGCAACAAGATTTGCAAGCGTCCTGTTTCCACCTTTTTCAGCAGGATGTGTGTCCATTTGCTCTGGTTTATTTACGATGAGTACGTGATCATCTTCGTATACTACATGTAATTCACCATATTCTGGATCTACACCGTACTCTTCCTCCGCAAACATATGAACTTGTAACTTATCGTTCTCTTTTAAAAGCTCATTCCATCTTCTTTGTTCCCCGTTAACCGTAACACCTTTTTCCATACGAAGCTGATGTAATAGCTTTTTCGGTATTTCCCATTCTACTTTTAATACCGATTCAATACTTATACCATTCCATTTAGCTGGAATGGTAATTTCACACCATTCGCCCTTTTTCTTTGTTTCCATACTGTTTATCACCTTATTTCTATTGATTCTCTCATTGTAACGGAAAACACACTTTGATGCACCGTCAAAAATAGAGGACAGTCTTATAATAGACTGCCCCTCAAGCTCTAAGCCTTTTCATTTCTAACAATACTTCTTCAGCTTTTTGTTCATACGATAAATCTTTAAAGAAATCTGCCAACCTTTTATAATCATTGTAAGCATCTAATAAATCGTCCATCCTTTCTATTTTCATCACTTGTTGTTTTTGTTTCATTTTTACTGGATAACGATAACCTGATACTTCTTGTATTTTGTAATACTCATCCTCTACTTGAACGACCTTTACAAGTTCTTCCTCCTCTGCATCCATCGTATACCCGTCAAATTCTCTAAGTAGTTCATAAATGATATGAGTCCATTCATCTTTTGGATAAAATCCCTTTTCTAACCGATAACCGACAATGCGATACATATGCCCATCGTTTTCTGCAAACTGTACTGTATCATTTAACTTAAACTTAAAATAACGAAACATTGCCTTCACCTACTTGTATGTAATGTTCTTATCACATACTATTTGCAAAATGTAGGTCTTGCTATTCATAAAAAAATGCTCATCAATATGATGAGCATTTTTTTATGATGACTTTTCTCGTTTTTTTCGAAATGGCAACCACCAGTTCCAGTCTCCAAATAACTTCATTAAGCTTGGTACGAGCATAAGACGAATAATTGTTGCATCAAGAAATATTGCTAATGCGACGCCAAGCCCCATCTGCTTTACTGGTAAAATATCAGTAAATGCGAATGCACCCGTTACAACAATCATTATTAAAGCAGCTGATGTAATGATTCTACTTGTTGAAACGAGCCCTTCTAACGTTGCTTGATCGTTATCTCCTGTTTCTTCATAGAGCTCATAAATGCGTGAAATAAGAAATACTTCATAATCCATACTAAGCCCAAATACGAGGCCAAAAATGAAGATTGGTAAGACAAACAGAACCGGACTCGCTTCTAAACCGAAATGACCACCTTCAAATAACCAAACAACAATTCCAATAGTTGCACTTAAACTAAGTATATTCATAATAATTGCCTTAATTGGAATGAGTATAGATCGGAATGCAAATAATAATATAACAAAGGTCGATCCAAATATAACAGACATACCAATTACAACTTTATCTTTAATTTCATCTTCTAATTCTTGTTGAAACGTCGTCATTCCGCCTAGATAATACGTAACATCCGTTTCTTTATAGTTCTTTTTAAAGTCACGCACCCACTGTTTTGCAGTCTCTGTACGTGGTTTTGTTTTCAAAAAGACTTCTATCGTCGTCTTATTCCCTTTCGTGTATGCTTCAAATACAGGAGTTAGTTTCGCTGACTCTGGCGACTGCAATATTCCAACAACTTGATCTGCTTTCATTCCAGTTAACCCGTCGTATAAACTTCTTACTTCATGTACTTTCTTATCATCTTTTAACTTTTGAACGAATTCTTCTATCTTTTGTAGACTTTCTTTTTCTTTCATATCTTCTTTCGTCTCTACAACTAACATAACATCAGCGTGTGTTTTGACAGTTTCATTAAATGCTTCTTCATACTTTTCATATGCAATCCTTGTATCACTCTTTTCAGGTAAAGCTTCAACACCAGGGAACTGCAAATTAGCTGTACGTAACGGCAATAAGCAAATAACAATAAATGTTGTAACAACAATAATCATTGCGATTGGATGTTTCATTACAAATTGTGCAAATTTACGCCATGCTTTTGCCGGCGTATGTGCTACTTGATTCTTTTTTAATATTCTTTTACCTATTAACGATAATAGCGCTGGAAGAAGTGTGAGTGAGAATAAAATACTCATAATCACAACAATCATTCCGCTAATCGCGACAGATTGAATATAATCTATCTTAAAGAAAAACAAACCTGACAACCCAACAAATACGCATAATCCTGAAAATACAATTGCACGTCCTGCCGTCTGATATGTAATTGCTATCGCTTCTTTTACCGTTCGTTTAGCAACTTCCTCTCGAAAACGGTTCACAAATAATAGCGCAAAATCAATAGATAGTGCAAGTCCAATCATCGGTGCAACGTTTAACACGAAAATAGAAAGTTCTTTATCCACACCGATAAAATACAATATACCCATCGTGCTAATAACACTAAGCGCCCCATTCAAAATCGGTAAAATTGATGCCAAAAGGCTACCAAACGAAAATAGTAATACAAGAAACGCAATTGGTAATCCAATCATTTCTGCTACTTTTAAATCATTTTGCGTTCTTTCATTAATCTCTTGATTAATTTTCGGAAATCCTGTAGGTGTTACTTTTAATGCTACATTACTTTCTTTCTCAATCTCATCAGCAAATTGTAATGTCTTTTCCATTCTTTCTTTATTTGTTTTCCCGGAAAATAAAATTGTCGCATAACCGATATCACCTTGTAGCATTTCTTTATTTTGGATTGGGTGATGGAAAGATTCATAGTTCTCTTTCTCTTGAACATTCTTTACAATTTCATCTATTCGTTTTTTAAATTCCTCATGCGAAGCATCTTTATTTTTCTCAAAAACGAGCAGAAGCGTATCTTGAGACCTCTTAAAATCTTTATCTAAAATTTCTTTTGTTTTTTGATAGTCGCCTTCCGTTTGGAAACCGTCACCACCTAATACTCCCGGTAGCTTTGGAGCAAAAATCCCAAGTGCGATTGCGAGCAACAGTAACGCTACAATTACTGTATAACGAAATTGATACAAAAAAGCTCCTAACTTGCCCCACTTATCAACTTTATGAACATTTGTCTTCACACATTTTCACCTACTTTAAATAATTCAATTGTCACTTATACTGTATCATATCTTTATACAAACAAAAAACGCCTAGGAACACTATAATGATAGTTTTTCCAGGCGTTTTTTCTATCTCTCTTTATTAAACCCCAATCTCTCAGTAAGTAAACGATGATAGTAAATAGCGATAACTAACAAAATACCACCTACGCAGTAACCAGCTAAAATATCAGTTGGGTAATGTACATTTAAAATGACTCTACTTAATCCAATCGATAGAATTACTGTGCCCATCAAAATCGTTGTGACACATTTCCCAGCTATGCTTTTCAAATTAGCAGCAATGATATAAGCAAGAAATCCAAATGTCATAATTGATAGCATTGCATGTCCACTAGGAAAACTATATCCAAGTGCATCTAGCGCTTCATTTAATGACGGACGTTCTCTCTGTACAATCTCTTTTATCCCTTTATTCACAAGATGTGTTATTAAAATTCCCAGTGGATACACAATCATCGTAGCATAATAACGCTTCTTCCAAAAAACAAGCAAACTTATAACGAGCGTAGCGACTATCCCAATTGCTGATCCCAATTTTGTAAAGTACGAGAAAAATGTAAGGGAACTCTCCGTTTGTAGCCCTTTTACTAATCCACGGACATATGTATCCATCACGGTAACGCCACCTGCATGTACGCGCCAAGCAACAATACCAAATACAGCAAATAATAAAGCAATACACATTATCTCATATTGATGTAACTTCTTCTTCAAACGATTTCCTCCTACTATGAAAAAATGCGATTTCTACTTTAGAAACCGCATTTCCTTACTTATTTACCTTTTGTTTTTAGCTCTGTCCAGTAACGATCATAGTCTTTTAACTTATCATCTACATCAACAAGCCATTCTGTACGATCTAACTCTTCTTTCGTTAAGAAAATCATGTGATTATCACGGTATTCTTTACTATGAAGAGGATGAGCTTTTTCATTTGGATTACTGTAACCAATTGACTCGTAGTTTTTCACACTTACTTTTTCATCTAGTAAGTAGTTCATAAATTTCTCAGCAAGCTCTTTATGTTTTGCACCTTTTGGAATTGCTAACGTATCAGCCCAAATTGTGCCGCCTTCTTTTGGTACAACGTATTCTACATCTTTATTATCTTTTGCGATAAATGCTGCATCTCCAGACCAAACTGTTCCGATCCAAGCATCTTCTGTAATGAATTTTTGTTTAATGTTGTCTGTATCAAATGCTAATAAGTTTGGAAGCAGCTTCTTTAAATCATCTGCTGCTGTCTTTAACTCTGCATCTTCTTTCGTACTGTTTGAGAAACCGTGCTTCTTAAGACCCATTCCTAATACTTCACGAGAATCGTTTAGTAACGTTACATGTCCTTTATATTTCTCATTCCATAAGTCAGCCCAGCTTGTAGGTGCTTCTTTCACATACTTTTTATTGTATGCAATCCCTGTTACACCCCAAGTGTACACTAAAGAATATTTATTCTCTGGATCAAACGCCGGTGTTTTGAAATTAGAAACCATGTTTTCGATATTTGGGATATTCTTTTTATCTAACGGCGCTAATAAATCCATTTTCGCCATTGTTTTAACCATGTAATCAGATGGCTGAATTAAATCATACTTTGCGCCACCAGCTTGTAATTTCGCAAGCATTTCTTCGTTACTTGCGTACTTATCATAGTTAATTTTCACATTATATTTCTTTTCAAAATCTCTTAGCACTTGCTCATCAAAATTGTCAGCCCAGCTATAAATATTTAATTCTTCTTTTTTTTCACCACAACCAGCAAGTACACCAGCAACAAGGCTAAAGCTAATTGCTGCGCCAGCTATTCTTTTCATTAATTTCATCGGTTTATTACCCCCTCGTACTTTCTATATCATTCGTATTATAAAGGAAGGTGTCCTCCAGAGTTTTCTTCACCATCTGCACCTTTGTTACGAAAGATTTCAGATAGAACCATTAATCCTACGATAGCAACAATTAAAATTGTAGAAAGAGCATTAATTTCTGGTGATACTCCGCGCTTAACCATACTGTAAATGTATAATGGCAATGTTGTTGATCCTGGTCCTGATACGAAGAAACTAATTACAAAATCATCAATTGATAATGTGAATGTTAATAATGCTGCCGAAATAACTCCCGGTGCAATTGCTGGGAACGTTACATAACGAAACGTTTGCCAAGGCGTTGCTCCTAAATCATTTGCAGCTTCTTCTAAGTCACGTCCCATACTTGAAAGACGCGCAGCTAAAATAACAACAACAAACGAAATACTAAATGTAATATGTGCAATAATAATCGTTGTTTGTCCAAGTTCCATTCCTAACTGACTGAAAAGAATTAGTAAAGATAATCCCATTAAAATATCAGGAATTAAAATTGGTAAATATACAAGGCCATTAATAGCCCCTTCGAAACGATATTTATAACGATGTAAAGCAATCGCAAAGAATACGCCAAGTACCGTTGTCACAATCGTTGTTATAACTGCAATCGTAATACTATTTACAAATGCATCAATAACATCTTGTTTTTGAAATAAATCTGTATACCAATGGAATGTAAAACCTTCCCACTCCGCATTAATGCGAGAGTCGTTGAAAGAATAGACCATTAAAACCATCATTGGAAAATACAAGAATAACAAAATTAACCAAGAATAAGAAACTAAAAACTTCTTCATCTTTGCCTATTCCCCTCCGTTCTCATTATATTTATATACTTTCGTTGCACGATAATATAAGTAAATTAACAGAACAGAGAATAGAACAACGATAATCGATAACGCAGATCCAAACGGCCAGTCACGTGCACCTAAGAATTGGTTTTGAATAACGTTTCCGATTAATGCTACTTTCGATCCGCCCATCACGTCTGATACAACAAACATTCCGATAGAAGAAACGAATACTAAAATAGAACCAGTCGCAATTCCTGACATTGTCATCGGCACTGTTATATTCCAAAATGCCTTTATTGGTGTTGCTCCTAAATCATAAGCCGCTTCTAGCTTACGCTTATCTAGCTGCTCAATTGCTGCATACACTGGTAAGATCATAAATGGTAATAAAGAATAGACCATTCCGAGTATTACAGAAGGGGTATTATATAATAAATTTAACGGTTCACTAATAATACCAAGCTTTAATAACAACGTATTCACAAGGCCTTGTGAACGTAAAATAACAATCCATGCGTATGAACGAACAAGAAAGTTAATCCAAAACGGGATCGTTGCCAATAATAAAAGAATAGAACGATATTTGCGGTCAACAATTGTAATTGTATACGCAAATGGATAACCAATTAATAAACATATTACTGTAGTAATAACTGCGATTTTAACAGTTTCCCATAATGTCCCTAAGTACAATGGATCAAACACACGGGATATATTCTCCAGCGTAAATTGCATTTCTACTGTCCCGTAAGCTCCGCGCTGCATGAAGGCGAATCCTAATACGAATACGAGCGGGATTAGGAAGAAAATTAATAACCACGCGACTGTAGGTAGTGCGAGTAATTTCCCTTTTTTCAATTTAAGGTCACCTCGTCCTCTTGCTCCCAGCCTACATATACATTATCTCCAATGCTCCACTGCGCTGCCTCTTCAGCAGTTTGATATGCCATTAGTAATTCTGATGTTTTCTCATCACGTACATAAAGCTTCTCCATATTTCCGACAAACTCTATATCTTCAATATGTCCAAGATGGTATTCTTTTAAAATTGGTTCTTCAACCGAACGTACTTTTACATTTTCAGGGCGAATTGCTACATAGCCTTCCCCGTTTTTCACAATATTATTTTCACCGATGAATGTCGCAACGAACAACGTTTTCGGCTTATTATAAATTTCTTTCGGCGTTCCGATTTGTTCGATATGTCCTTTATTCATAACCACGATACGATCGCTCATGCTCATTGCTTCTTCTTGATCGTGCGTTACGTATATGAACGTAATTCCTAAATTACGTTGTAAGTTTTTCAATTCACGTTGCAAGTCTTTTCGTAACTTAAAGTCAAGCGCTCCAAGTGGCTCATCTAATAGTAATACACGCGGATTATTTACAATTGCTCTTGCAATTGCAACACGCTGCTGTTGTCCACCAGAAAGCTTCGCAGGTTTACGATTACGGAACTCAAGTAACTGCGTTAAACGCATTGCCTCTTCAGCACGCTCTTTCTGCTCTGCTGCTGATACTTTCTGCATTTTCATACCAAAACAAATATTCTTCTCCACTGTCATATGTGGGAATAGTGCGTAATGTTGGAACACTAGGTTCATATGACGCTTATATGGCGGTAAATCGTTAATTCTTTCATCATCTAATAAAAGATTCCCTTTAGTTGGAGTTTCAAATCCTGCGATCATACGAAGTAAAGTCGTTTTCCCGCAGCCACTCGGCCCTAAAATTGTTAAAAACTCTCCCTCTTTAATATCTAAAGAAAGAGGTGGGATAATCACTTGATTTCCAAAATGTTTTTCAACTGCTTCAACTTTAATAATCTTTTTCATTTTCCCGTCCTATCTACCTTAAATTTTAAATTTTTATATTCATGAATAAATATTTATGTTCTATAGACTATTTTTTGTTTCGATCCAAACAAAAATGGTTATTTAGCAAGCGTTCGTTTCTATTCTTTATGTAGTATGTTTGATTCATTTTCGCATGATACATAACGTCGAACAGAAAAACCCCTTCCATTGCGAAGGGGCTATTATCATACGGCTGCGCCTACTGATAAACACCATCATCATTTTAACAACTTTCGTATGAATTTTAAAGCACTTTTTGTAGAAGAGTAACGAATTTTCATGTCGAATGCTGTAGATTGGGCTAAAATGCTTTTATAATGTGAAAAAGTCCGAAAACTTTCTTTCCCATGATAACCCCCTAATCCACTACTTCCAACACCCCCAAAAGGTAAATATGGCGTGGCAAGATGATAGACAACATCATTAATACAGCCTCCACCATATGAAATATTACTCGTCACTTTCTTTTGTACTTCTTTATCTTCAGAAAATACATATAACGCTAACGGCTTCGGATGTTGCTGAATTGTGCCAATTACATCTTCTATATTGTCGTACTCTATGATTGGTAAAATCGGGCCAAAAATTTCATCTTCCATAACAGCATCTTGCCATGTAGTATCCGCTAGTACTGTCGGCTCAATATGTAATGTATCTTTCTTATAGTTTCCACCAATTACGACTTGACCATCTTGTAAAAATCGACATAATCGTTCAAAATGACGCTCACTTACAATACGCACGTAATTTTCATTTTGCAAAGGTTCTTTACTATACTGCTCTGTAATTTCATGTCGCATTGCCTCAATTAGCTTTTCTTTCACGGAAGAATGCACGTACATATAATCAGGCGCTACACACGTCTGCCCTGCATTTAAAAACTTACCCCAAACAATTCTTCTTGCTGTCATCTCTATCTTTGCATCTTTATGTACAATACAAGGACTTTTCCCGCCAAGTTCTAACGTAAGCGGCGTCAACTGTTTCGCTGCTGCTTCCATTACAACTTTTCCAACGCCAACACTACCAGTAAAGAAAATATAATCAATCGGTTCCCTCAGCAAAGATGTACTCTCTTCAACGCCACCTTCTACTACCGCTACAAGCTCTTCTGGGAATAACTCACCTAACATTCTCTTAAGCACTTTTGAAACGCTTGGCGTTAACTCTGACGGCTTTAAAACGATTGTATTTCCAGCTGCCAGTGCTCCTACAAGTGGTGCAATTGCTAATTGGAACGGATAGTTCCACGGTGCAATAATAAGCGTAACACCATACGGTTCTGGCACTACTTTTCCTTTTGATCCAAAATGAGTCAGTGCTGTTCGAACTCGCTTTGGTTTACTCCACGATGACATATGTTTCAATTGAAAAGAAATTTCTTTTAATACATATCCAACTTCCGTTGTAAACGACTCGTGAACTGACTTATTTAAATCTAATTTCAATGCCTGAAATATTTCTTCTTCAAAACGCTGAATGCCTTCATAAAGCCTCTTCAAATTATTCTTTCTCATTTCGATGCTTCTCGTATGCCCTTTTAAAAAATATTCCTTTTGCCTACTTACAATAGAGGAAATACTCATTCACTCACCTTCTCCCACTATTTTTATCCAGTTCTTTCATTATTTATATAGACTTCATATATAATAAATTTCTATTCTTAAAGTTACATTATATATGACTTTTTCAACTATATAAAATTCATTGCTCACAAAAAAACTACCGAAAGAAAATCTCTCGGTAGTTTCACAGTATTAACGATATAAACGAACAGCACCTGCAGAATTATCATCAGCTTGTCCTACTACTTCAAACTTCAGACCAAGCTTCGGTAAAATACGTCCTGCATCTGGAATCTGTTGATTAATATACGTTTTCGAATCATCAAACTTCGCTACACCCGCTAAGCCATCATACGTATACGTTCCACGCGTTGGAGATACAACTTTCCAAGCTGGCGTTTTATCGAATGAGAATGCCGCATCAGCGATTTGGAATCGTGTACTACTATCAATTGTTGGTTTACCATTTAAAGTTCCTACAATTGCTTCTGGATGAGAATCAACTACACCAAGGAAACCATGTCCTGGATGTAAACCAACCCAGTTATCTGCGTAAGCTGAGTCTGCATACCATACAACCATACCTGAGTTATATTCTGGACCGCGAGCAAATTTCAATGCGCTATCTGATCCAGTATGGTTTCTCCACTCTACGTAGTAGTTATGTTTTTTCTTCTCTGTTCCGCTAGATACAACGAAACCATCTAATTTTAATTGTGGTGTACCTTCAGCATCATCTGAGAATGTAACTTTACCATCTACTGTTAATGACGCATTATCAAGTAGGAAACCATTTAATGCTAAACCACCATCCGTAATGTACTCAAACGTTAATTTTACTTTTTTACCTTTGAATTGACTTAAATCATATGATTTGTCAATCCATTTTCCATTTGTCGAATCTGCATTTCCACTATTTGCTTTCTCGCCAAGTCTTTCAATTAACGTTTTTTGACCATCTTCTGTTACAGCATGTACTTCAAGGAAATCATACTCTGCTTCGATTTCATATAACGATTTGAAATCAAATTTCGCATTCGTTGCATTCGTTAAATCGAACAGTGGTGTTTCTAACGTTGTATGAAGATTATCACCTTTTGTGCTGTAGTAATACTGCTTACCAAATGCTGGTGCAATTGTTTTTACATCTTTATCTGGTAAGTTAACACGAATCATACCTGGACGGTTAGATTTCGTAACACTTTGGTCTAAATATGTTGCTAGACCGATACCTTTATTTAATTTCTCGTAATCTACTTCTACGATATTTGCCCAGTTACCACCAATTGTTTTTTGGAAAAACTCTTTATTTTGTGGTGAGAAACTCGTTGGTGTTGTTCCAGCGATTTTACCAGCCCAGCTGCCGCCACTCATAACAGACCAAGCTTGAATTGGCTCACCATGACCCGTATAGTCTGTATCATACTCATCTGGTAAACCTAAATCATGGCCATATTCATGCGCGAATACACCAACTGCGCCATCTTCTGGTTCAATTGTGTAGTCGAATGCTGCCATCTTTCCGCCCCAATACGGAACTTTCGCTTGTGTGCCTTCAATTGCGAATGGTTTTGGTCCAACTGTCCAGCGATGTGACCAAATTGCATCATCACCTAATTTACCACCGCCAGCTTCTTGTCCAACACCCGCATGAATAATCATTAAGTGATCGATTAAACCGTCTGGTTGATTTTGATTTCCATCACCATTTACATCGTATTGATCGAACTGATCAAACTGTGATAAATCAAGACCGCTATCTACAGCTGCTTTTAATGCATCTTTTACTAGATCACGTGGTCCTTTTGGTCCTTTATTATCATGACCTGTAGCAGCATCTGCACCATAATCAGCAGCTTTACCAGGAACTGTTAACCATTTTGTAACTGTTCCGTCCACTGTGTAACTACCACCGGATTGCTCTTCGTAATATTGTTTAAATGTTTCGATTTTGCTTCCATCCTCTAACGCGAATGGCTCATCACCGAATAACATTTTTTCATAGTGTTCTTTGTTAAAGTCTTCCGAATACATATAACCAGGTTCTTTATCGATGTTGTTATGTTTAAAATCAGCGTACTCTACAAGTAAAACAAGTACCTTATCTTTACGAACATCGCCGTTATATGCTTTTTGTTTTGCTGGAGAAGTTGGTACTTTACCATTTAGTCCGCCTTTAACTGGTCCTGTCGCTGCAGGTGTCCCTGTTGCTGGCTGATTTAGTTTTTCTTTCGTATCTGCTTTCGCATCTTTCACTTTCTTTAAAAAGTCAGATGCTTCTTTCGTAAGTTGATCCCCATTTGTTGCTTCTTTCCCAGGATTTTCACCCTTTTTGTCCTCTACATACTTTTCAACAGCTTTCTTTGTTTCTTTCTCTGAAGCTGAAGAATCAATTACCCCACGTTTTTTCAGTGCATCTGCTAAACGCTCTTCTGGAATTAAATGATCATCCACTGGGCTCGTAGCTGTTTTATTCACAGGTGTTTCAGCATATGCCGATTGAGTGCCAGCTCCGAATGAAAGGCCTAATACAGCTGTCAAAGCGATTGATGACAAAACTTTGAACGGTTTCTTGTTCATCCCTTATTTCCTCCCCTAATAAATAATATGTATTACAAATTAAATTTTATTAAAAATTCAATATTTTTTCAATATTTAGTCATATTATGTAATGTTTTTAATATATTTGTAAAAATTTCATAGTTAGCATACGGATATATCACAATTCAACAATGTTTTCTGAAAATATTGAAAGTTTTTATCGAACAATTTATAATTTCCATAGAGGGAGTTTAATGGGGATTTTATCTTTGTTTCATCTACAAAGTATTTGATAATTCACTATATAAAACACAAAGTCCGATTGCATTATCATGTATTCTGTAGCAGCAATTATGACCGATAATTAGGGAGGAATTACATTTGTACAAAGATAAGACAGACGCACTGGATCAAGAATGGATTGATTTAATACTTGAAGCTCTAGATGCTGGTATCGCCATGCAAGACATCGAGCAATTTTTCCAACGTATGAAGCCATCCAGTCAGGCTCAATAGGTTTGTTCTTTTTAACGAAGTTTATGTTATAATAATGACATCATAAGACAACTACATATTGATAGAAAGGTGCGCAAATATGATTGGAGAACGTATAAAACGCCTTCGTTTACAAAAAGGTATTTCATTAACTGAACTTGCCGAAAAAGCTGGCGTTGCTAAATCTTACATTAGTTCTATAGAACGAAATTTACAAAAAAACCCTTCCATTCAGTTTCTTGAAAAGATCGCAGCAGTTCTACAAATTCCAGTTGATACTTTACTTCATGATGAAACAACAAAGGCAACTAACCTAGACTCCGAATGGACACAACTCGTTAAAGATGCAATGAACTCTGGTGTCTCCAAAGAACAATTTCGTGAATTTCTTGAATTTACAAAGTGGAAGCAAAATCAAAAATAATAATAGAAAGAAGTGCTTACAACCAGCACTTCTTTTTCTTTATAAAAAAAAGCGGGAATACCCGCTTTTTTATTATTTTTCTTCCCCAGCTTCTTGGTTAGCATTGAATGTCCATTCTAAATTCAATGTATCACCTTGGAAGATATTTTGGTCTTTTCCATCATCTACAAATTCAAATTGTACCCATAGATAATCCTCTGTACCAGCTGCTAATCCACCCTTTTCTCCCCACTCAGGAGCAAAGATGTCTTTAGCTAAAAGATCTGGATCAACTTTTTGTAAGTCTGCTAAAGTTGTTTCGTATACAGGCTCACTTTGTTTATCCCAGTTCCAAAGGAATTTTACTTTAACGTGCTTACCAAAGTCTTCACCAGCATTATCACCTTTTGCATCTTTAACAGTATACTTTGTTGCTAATTTAACGTCTTTAATAGTTAACGAACCGCTGTTTTGTAATAAGAACTCTTTCTTAACAGAATCCCCTGGTTTTAAATCTTTAATATCTACAAGCGTCTTAGGGTTTAATGTAAGGTCTAACGTCCCAGCTGCAAATGTATTGTTTGATACTTCTTTATCGCTAAAGAATGCAAATGTTCCTCCACCAATTAAAGCTAACCCCAATGCTGCTGATGCAACTCCCATACCTAATTTCTTTTTCAGACTCACAATCAATTCCCCCTAGCTTTTTTTTATATTTTTATCACTTATTTTTCAATAAGAGATGTAAAGAAAACTATATTAGCTTAGCTAATATGTGTTCTTTTTTAAAAACCTTATGTTCATTATAACGAACAACCCTATATAAACACAACACATATTTATTAATATTTTCAGTTATTTTTATTTCTCAATATTATTTAGATTTTTCAGAAAAAAAGAATGATGATTTATATCTTTTTTCACACTCAAATGCATTTAATACTATAAGAAAAAAGAAAAACAAAGAGGTGAGGGCTAACGTTCCCTCACACTCATATAAATATTACTAGTTTTGCTTATTCGTTCATTATCTCTTGCACCACATTCTTGTTTTCCAGCCGTTTCACTACAGCAGTTACTCCGCTTTTTTCTGTTCTTCTGCTTTCTTTTGCTCTTCTACTTTCTTTTGCTCTTCTACTTTCTTTTGCTCTTCTATTTTCTTCTGTTCCTCTACTTTCTTCTGTTCTTCTGCTTTCTTCTGTTCTTCTACTTTCTTTTGTTCTTCTGCTTTCTTTTGTTCTTCCGCTTTCTTCTGTTCTTCTACTTTCTTTTGTTCTTCTGCTTTCTTCTGTTCTTCTGCTTTCTTCTGTTCTTCTACTTTCTTCTGTTCTTCCGCTTTCTTCTGTTCTTCTACTTTCTTTTGTTCTTCTGCTTTCTTTTGTCCTTCCGCTTCAATTGCAACGTTTAATTGTTGCTGAAGAGCCTGAATTTGCTCATCAATAGCTTTCAAGCTAATTTCTTTCTCAATATAGTCATGTTTCTCTTTGATACTGCGAAAGCCTTCATTTACATATACGGACACTTGCTGCATCGACTCATCTTTATTTACCTTTAATTCTTCTTGTATTTGATTGTAAGGAGCCTCTATTTCAGTATATACATTTTGCAGAGCTTCCTTCTCAGCAACAATTTTCTCACGCCCTTGTTGCCATACAGAAATCGCCTGTTTTATTTCTTCAATAGAAGTTGCTTTCGATTTCCCCTTCATCGTTCCATACTCACGCTCAATAAACTGTTTATGTTTCTCAGATTGCTCTTTTAACGTATTAACTGTTTTCGGAAATATAATTGCTGTAGAAAGCGTCGCTTCCACTTTCGTTTCATGAATGAACACCGCTTCTGTATACGTCATAATTTGAGATCCTAAATAAAACGTAATAGAACACATACACGGCAATATAAGCATCTTTTTAAAATTCCGCGGTCTTTTCAGCATCTTAATCTCCCCCATCGAACATTACGTTCTTTATACAGAACATTATCTATATTATAGTAAAGAACTATTAAAATTGATAGACAAATACTAGAAAAATAGAAAAAGGGCTATCCATGTGATAGCCCTTTTTGTTATTATCTTTCTTCACCTGCTGTTTGTTGTGCATCAAACGTCCAATTTAATTGTAACTTATCGCCTTGGAATTGATTTTGATCTTTTCCATTATCAACGAACTCAAATTTCACTTTGAATTTATCAGATTTACCTGCTGAAATACCTTTTTCATCCCAGAACCAAGCCGATAAATCATTATCTACAGCTGTAAGTGTGTCACCTTTTAATTTATCTAAAGTAGTTTGTTTCACAATTGTCTCATGCTTATCTACATTTTTTAAGAATGTTACTTTAATATGTTTACCAAAATCATCTTTATTATCTTTCTTTACATCTTCTACATTATAATCTGTTTTCAGTAGAACCTTTTTAATATCTAAAGAGCCTTTATTTTCTAGTTTAAATTCTTTTTCAATTGTATCCCCAGGTTTTAAATTCGATACGTTAACAACTGTTGATGGATTTAATGCTAAATCCAGTGTCCCAGCCGCAAATGTATTGTTTGACACTTCTTTATCACTGAAAAACGCAAATGTTCCTCCACCAACTAACGCTGCTCCTAGTACTGCTGATGTAATACCCATTCCTAATTTTTTCTTTAAAGTCATGTCCATATCCCCTTAATATATATTTGTTAACTTCCTAAACGGAAAGTATAACCAAACGAACTAGACGGATTGTTCTACTTTTTTATCTTTCTTTTCTCCGTCAATACTACGAATAGCACCAAAAATAGAAATCGCGGAATAACCAAGTAAAAAGACTCCTGGAATAATAAGAAGTAATGCTGCTCCCGCTTTTGAATTCGCATAATTCAGTAAATACCCAACATACGGAACTGTAATATCTGCATACTTTCCAACTACATTTTCTGCAAGTACTGGCTCTAAATCTGGTCCGTTGTTGTTATCCCCTTTTGTTTCATACACTACTTTTCCATTTGTATCTTTTACACCGATAATACGGTGAGTGATAATTTTTTGATCTTTCTCTTTAAAGGTAATAACATCACCTTTTTGATATTTAGAACCATCTTTGTTTGGTTCTATTGCAATGATTGATCCTGTTAAAAACGTTGGCTCCATTGATCCTGAAAGAACGCTCTTAAATTGATATCCCATCACTGTGGGATCACCACCGCTCGCTTTTGAAGAAATAACTACAAAAGCTAAAAACACCATCAATGCAAATAAAACAAATGAGATCGCGTTGCTAATTACCTTCCAAATTAATTTCATCGACTCTCTCCCTCTCCGTTGTTTTATATTATTTGAAGTATGCAATGTTCATTGCGTTCTTTAACAAGAACACAAGTAAATGATATAACGAACTTTAGGTTATTGCAATAAGAAAATTTACAATTATTAGTTAAAAGTATTTTTAGCATAGAAAAAGACTGTGATAAAATCTCCACAGCCTTTTTACTAATACGTTATTTTTCTTCTGTTTTCATTCCTTTTGTATTTCGGCGTAGCACTACATATAAAATGGCTCCAAATAGTACAAGTGCGCCTACCCCAACACTTATTACTTTCACATTTGACTCTTTTTCTTCTGATACAATTGTATCTTTTTTAGGCATCGCAAAAGTGACATCTTCTGTTGAAAGAACATTTACCGTCGCAATTGTTTGATTATTTTTCGTAATATCAACTGCACCAACTACCTCACCACGATGAATTCCTTTATGATACAAAGATTCTTTATCTAATGAAGCTGCCCGGAAAATAGTTTTCACATTTTTCCCTTCATCTTTCTTAAGCATAAGTTCTGCACTTTTTTCAAGTTCACTATTAATATCTTTATTTAAATATGTTGTTTTTTGATGCCAACTATGTTTATCTAGTACAGTTTGCTTCACAAATTGACCAAAAGAATAGTCCGCCATCTGCTTCAAATCTTCATAAATTTCAGGTCTTTGAGAAGCCATTACTACATTTATAATACGATTTCCATCTTTCTCATTTAATAAAACAAGTGTATTACGCGCTTCATTCGTAAACCCTGTCTTACCGCCAATGCTATATGGATTTTCAAAAAAATTAGATTTATTAAAAATAGACACCGTCTGCCTAGACGTCGTAACTGTCGTTCTTTTCGTATTCATCGCTTGTAAAATTTCAGGATAATTTTGCACACCTTTCGTAATCATAGCCATATCATATGGCGTCGTATAATGATTCGGATTATGCAATCCATTCGGTGTTACAAAGTGACTATCTCTCGCTCCTAATTGCTTCGCTTTCTCATTCATCATATTGGCGAAATTTTCAACACTCCCGCCAATCCGCTCCGCAATCGCATACGACACATCATTCGCACTCAGCACCATTAAAATCATAAGCGCAGTATTTCTATTAATTGTCTCTCCAGGTTGAAACTCAATTTGATAATTACTCTTCTCTTGATCTAATGCTAATTGTGAAAATGTAAATTGATCCTCTGGCTTTGTATGCTCCATGAGTAGAATCGCTGTTAACACTTTCGTCGTACTAGCAGGATATGCGCGGTGATATGCGTTTTTGTCATACAAAACATCTCCTGTTTTCGCATCAATTGTCGTTGCAAACTGACTAAAAACATTTGGTCCTTCCGCAGGTGGTGGTGCAACTTGTTCTGGATTTACTCCAATATTCGTCTCAGCACGCAATGTCATAGGTGTCAACAAAAACAAACAAATAACTGTAATAAAAACCAAAATTTTCTTAAAATTTACCATATGACTCTCCCTTTTCCATTTAATCCCTTAACAAAATAATATATCTACCAATCATATGTAATTTGTATTAAACTGGAAGAAATTTCACTATTTTTTACTATATCATATTTTTACGATAAAGAACATAAATATACAATAAAAATAAGAAGGAATTACTCTTTCTTATCCTTCTCATCAATCAACGAATCTATTAACTTTTGACTAGCTTCCTCGGGCGTAATCTCATCCGTTATCCCCATAAACGACCAACCTTTAGAATCAACCCACTCAACAAACTCTTGTAAAAATTCATCATGTGTAACATCCACATCAAGAATCGATCCATTAATCGAAATCGTTCTATTTCTAGACACGCGCATCTTGAACGTTTTTCTTACCATTACAACTTTTCTCCCTCTACTCCTGAATATTTATAAAATAATCTTGTATCTCTGTTATACATGATTTTCAGTAAATTGTAAAAAGGATATATTGGCCAATTTAAATAGTAAAAATGAAAATCTCTTACCTACGTAAACGTAATACGGCATACAATTGCTCATAAATTATTAAATAAATTCATAAAAACATACAGTTTAAAACATAATTGAGTAAGCCATTCTAGTGTTTTGGAAGATATTATCTAAAATAGTATACTAAACGGATAAAGGATATTTGAATACAGAAACTGAGGCTTTCTATTTAGCTGGACTCTTAAGTGGTAGACTTAGAGACTGATGCCGAAATTCATATTTAATTTCTATTTCTGTACATAATATTGTAAGAAAGAAGGTAGTACTGTGAAAACAACAGAAAATTTTACTGACAGGGCCGATATATATGCACAATATCGTCCTAGTTATCCTAATGAATATATTGATTACTTACTTTCAGCTAACCAACTGAAAGGAAATCCGATTGTAGCTGATATTGGTTCAGGTACGGGTACGGGGATATTTAGCCGCCAGCTGCTTGAAAGTGGTTTACATGTTATTGGAGTTGAGCCAAATGATGATATGAGGAAGATGACTGAGCAATCGTCAAAACTATATTCTCGTTTTCAATCCATAAAAGCAACTGCTGAAAATACCACTTTAAAAGAAAATAGTGTAGATTTAGTAACTGTTACCCAAGCATTTCATTGGTTTGATAAAGAGGCTTTCAAAATCAAATGCCAACGAATTTTAAAACAAAAAGCAAACGTTGCTCTTGTTTGGAATAGTAGAGATTTAACTAGTCCACTTATTAAAGAGAACGCAGAAATTTGCCACATCAAATTCAAATGACTTTCGTACAATAAAGTAGAATATATTAGAAAACACCTTAAAATGAGGAGGAACTCAATGGCGCGTTGTACGTATTGTAAAACGAAGTGGAAAGTAAAAGACGTATGGTCGCTTCTCATAACATTTGAAAAAGATTGTCCGTATTGTTTTGGAAGACAATATATGTCTAATGATACTTTTCATCAAGCTAACGCCGCTTTACCACTGTTATTTTTATGCCCTTTAATTGTTGATTTAAGCGATGAAAATCCTTTAGATAAATACCGGAAATAATATAACGGCTACATTCAAAAACTACTTTTCACTGAATTTTCTTCTTATCATTATCCCTTCATACATTACTAGCATAATCGCTTATACTTTCCCTTTTGAAGATTCCGTAGCCCAGCAGGAATAGCGTCCTCTGAACAAGGTTTATCAATTATGACTAAAAAACAGTGATATATGTATACTGTTAAACATAAAAAATTAGCATTAGGTTCCAATCAAATATTAATTGAAACTCAGCACCGCTTGTATTCTGTAATTCAGAATACAAGCAGTGTTTTTTATTATGCATTTTTGCATACAGTATGATTTTCTCTTGTAAATAGATAATAATGGTATATAATAAAATCAACGTTTTACCAATAAAAGGTAATAAAAAGCAGTGTGATAAGTAAATAACCAAAACGTATTAACAGATTTGCTCTATGTAAATCATGATACATATATGGAATCAAAACTATGAAATTATATGTAGAGGTTAGATTACTACAAGATGAAAGATTCATAGCGAATACACTCGAGGAAAAAAGCGTTCGATTAGATTAATGTTATAAAACTACTTAATGTGGTATCTATGGAACGAATTGAGAATATACTTAGGGGGAATTTCAAGTGAAAACATTTGGTAAAGTATTATTAACAGGAGCTTTAGCTTTAGGTGGTTTAACAGCTATGAACATTGATACACCGAAGGCACATGCTGACGGAGCAAGCGAGTTCTGTCGTTATATTTGTGGTCCTAGCGAAACGGTGAACGGTGTTACAGTTCAGGTACACTCTACACAAGTTACTTTTGGTAACAGCGTAATTGCAAGAATTACAAATGACCGAGCGGAAGAAATTCATTACAATGTCAGCCTTGAAAAGAAATATGGCGATAGATGGGGAGAATTTGAAACCAACTTCCGTTGGCAAAATCAATGGGTCCCAGCTGGAAGCAATGATGAAATTGCAACTTTCACAGGATATGGCGATGATATTTATGAGGATGGAACATATCGTTATAAAGTCGAAATAAAAGACGCTGACGGTTCTATTGATACAATTTACACAGCAGGAATGACAGTTACAGGGCGATAGCTCATGACTGAGTTCCATTATTTATGATTTTATTTTTGATAATATCATTGATAATTGCGGTAATATTATTATTAAAATAAGCTCTTCGGAGCTTATTTTTTTATATAAAAATTGGAATGATAATATTCAGAAAATTACATCTTTACACTATTAAAGTTTGTTGCTATTATAGGAATACATCAAATGTTACAATATTCAACAGATTATACAAATCCTCCGATTACACGAATGAAATGAAAACACATTGCTGGTGGTAATATTTATAGTTGGGATCCCGTAGCTCAGCAGGGAGAGCGCCACCTTGACAGGGTGGAGGTCGTGAGTTCGATCCTCTCCGGGATCATATGAAAAACCCCTTGATAGTCAAGGGGTTTTCTTTATGTAGCAAATAAATGATTATTATTAAAACTAAATTTTTTCCCTACTTCTTTTCTCCATTTTGGAGAAAGACATAAATTATATTAATCATCGCTCTGCGTTGTTCGCTAGAACTCGATTCTTTACTCTCTTTTGAGAGCTTTTTAAAATTCTCTTTGAAAAATAGCCTAATACGGCAATTTTTATATTTATTTATATAAATTTCTCAACAAAAAAGATCTACACAGTTTAACTATGCAGATCTTTGTAAATTTAAGTTTAAAAATGAATAGACGAATCCTATTTTTGCCCTAACTTGATTGCCTTTTTGATATTACTAAATGCACCTTTACCATATATTAATACGCCACCGCGGTAAACACGACTCGTTAAACCAATCATTATACATATTGTTGCGATTAGAATCCCTAATGCTAGCGCAATCTCCCATACTGGGATATTAAGGAATCCAATTCGTACAAGCATAACTATAGGAGTAAAGAAAGGTACATAACTAGTAATGGTAACAACCATGCTGCTTGGATTTGACATTCCATAAATTGCAATATACAAAGCAGCAAGTAACATAAACATCAGCGGCATAACAGCTTGAGAAGATTCCTCTATACGCGTAATGATAGAGCCAAATAGACAAGATAATGAGCCATATAATAAGAATCCTAATGTGAAGAATAGAATCCCATAAAACACTAGAGTTGGAGCAACAGAATTTAAATCAATACTATTTAAAATATCATTTTTCGAATCATTAATTGCTGTTTTATATCCAACAGTTGCGACCAAGCCCCAAATTATGATTTGCGTAATACCAGCCAATAATGTCGAGAATAGCTTCGCATATAAATGTTTGGTAGGCGAAATACTTGAAACAACTAACTCCATAACACGAGAAGATTTCTCTGTTGCAACATCTGTTGCTAATTGTGCAGCATACATTAATATCATTAGATAATTTAGCATGATAAAGACATTAATTAAAATCCCTACACCCTCAGTATGTTCTCCATCTTTAACCTTATCTGAAACCGTTTTGGTATGAATTTCTACTGGCGTTGTTAACACCTTTAATTCATCTTGCGATAGATTCAATTGCTGGGCGAAGTTAGAAGATTGTATTTGAGATAAAATCGTTTGAACCTTGCTAACATCTTGCTGATTTACATCCGTCTCAGTTATATACGTAGCCTTTAATTGTTTATTATTCAATTCCTCTACAACGATTGCATATGTATAATCACCATTTTTAACACCTGATTCTGCTTTTTGTTTATCCGTGCTACGTTTAACTTGTATCTTACTATCGACATTTTTAAACACTTGATGAATGGTTGAATATAATTCTTCTTTTTCTGTTACAACAACAACTTGATCGTCCTCGTTACCTGCAAACAAGTTATAAATCTTGTCAAAATTCATCAATCCTATAATTAACATAGAAACTATTATTGTAATAGCAAAATATGATTTTGATTTCACTTTAGATTTATAGTTTTGTAAAAAAATTGTCCAGAAACTACTCATTTTGTGCACCTACTTTCGCAATAAAGATATCATTTAATGTAGGCTCTTCTACTGCAAACTTTTTAACATACCCTAATTTTGTTATCTCTTTAAATAAAACATGTGACACTTCTTCATATGAAATTTTAAGAGTAACTGCATTTTTACGTTTCTTCATACTTTCTACACCTTTTATTTCTTTCAAATGGTCAAAGTCATGATCGCCAACGATTACAACGTTCTTTTTACCAAAATCACTTTTAATTTTGGCAATGTCACCCTGAACAACAGGTACACCTTTGTGCATAATACAAATGTGTTGGCATAACTCTTCCACATGTTCCATACGATGTGAACTAAAAAGAATTGACGACCCTTGTTTTTGCATATCAAGAACAGCGTCTTTTAACATTTCAACATTTACTGGGTCTAAACCACTAAATGGTTCATCTAAAATTAAGAGTTCAGGCTTATGTATAATCGCTGTTATCAGCTGGATTTTTTGCTGATTCCCTTTAGAAAGTTCTCCTACCTTTTTGTTCAGATGCTCAGTAATATTAAAACGCTCCAGCCAATAGTGAAGTTCTTTTTCTGCATCTTTACTTTTCATGTTCTTTAGTTTTGCAAAAAAGTTAACTTGTTCTTTGACAGTCATTTTCGCATAAAGACCACGTTCTTCTGGTAAATACCCAATTTTATCTGTAACACCATAATTTATAGGTTTACCATTCCATGAAATGGTCCCACTTGATTTCGATAAAAGTCCAAGTATCATTCGAAATGTAGTCGTTTTACCTGCTCCATTCCCGCCCAAGAATCCAAATATTTCACCTTTTGGTATCTCGATATTCAAATTATTCACTGCAACATGCTCGTCAAATTTCTTTGTTAAATCTTTAATTAGTAAACTCATTATCCACACCCTTAAATCCCAAGATGATTTATTTATACAATTGTATATCCATAGTCAACCACAATATTTTGCCCTCTAATGGCATCGCTTTTATCAGACATTAAAAATAAAATGACATTTGTTACATCTGAAATTTCAACAAATTTTCTATATGGAATCTTTTTTAATAACTTATTTCCTTCAAAGGACTTCAAATAGCTTTCGTTATTATCGTTTATGCTATAGGACAGTGAATTGTATACCACTGTAATGATTCATTTTTTATCTTTCAAAAATGAATCATTACCAACAAATGTTATATTTCGCATTATAAGGTTAGCATAAGATTTTAAATATTTAATATGCAATTCTGCATATTTTAATACTCTCAATTATTTACATAGTGTTTGACCATCTTTATTTAAAGCAGCCCCCACATTTACAAAATTCACTTAAAACAAGAATTTGTTTATCCATACTTTTTCTATAATTTTTCATGGAAGAACTGAAATTAATTAGTACCCCTGTTAAACACCTAAATCTGATACTTAAACTAACTAATCTTCCTCTAATAAATTGTTTTCTTATTTAACTTCACAATTAATAGTATCCAGCAGGCATAGTCACAACATCTTCGTACACCTCCTCATTAAAGCTGAAGGAACACTAATTAAAATCTGGTCCAGAAATTTTACCTTTCTACGTTACAGGATCCGCATAAGAAAACATAGAATACAGTACCTCCTCTGTTACAACTAGCTTTATGTCTTGAATTCAAAAAACATAATATCTAATTTATATAATTATTTTCGTGAGTTCAAACCTCTCCAGGTTCATAAAAAAGAGACACCATATCAACCTTCTACGTGATATGGTGTCTCTTTTTTATCTAATTCAATTACTTCCCACCAAACATCTTCTCCAAAGACTTTGCATTGGCAAACAATACTTCTTTCAAGTTATCGTCAGCAACGATTTTATAGTCGCCATCTTTGTCTTTCTTTAAGTTCAATGTAACTTCGCGAGTTGCCATTGCTGCATCTTTATCCGTTAAGTTTTTGATGATAGTTGAGGTCATTGTTTTTTCAATCGCTTTTTCAGATTGTTCTTTGTCTTCGCTAAATGCGCTAGCGAAGGCCATTGGCATAACTTCTCCCACTGCTTTTGTTACAGCAACGGATAGATCAGCAGATGTAATTTTCACTTTCACTTCTGCTTTGTCATCCTTTTTCGATACTTCTTCTAGCTTTTCAAATTTAAAGTTCTTTGTAATTGCACTTAGCATTGCTTTTGCCTCAGCATCATCTGTTTTTTCATTTAGTTTATTAAATTCCTTGTCACTCTCAACAAATGTACGAGCCTTTTCTACATCACCTTTTTGTATCGCTGTTAAAAATTCTTCTGTAGTATCTTTCGGATTTGCACACCCTGCTAAAACAACCGCTGTTAATCCTACTACCATCATTAATAGCAATAATCTCTTTATCTTTTGCACGCTCATTCTCCTCATTATCTTTTCTAGTAAGTCAGTATCATACAATATTATGAAACTGACATTACAAACATTTTTTAGTATAGCATTTATATGATTAATTTTCTATTAATTCCCAAAAATATAAAGAGCCTTGCAGCATTCCTACAAGGCCTCTCTTCTATCAATCTGTATCCGTAGCACAAATGAACCACATTTTCTGTTCCCTACTACCATCCATATAGTCCGATCAAAGATCATAAGCGATAACCAAAGTGATATATTAATAGCAGCAAATAATAAATATAAAATGAAGTCTCTCTTTTGTAGTGCCCCTCTATTCATTACAATGTAAAATGCACCGATAGGAGGCAAAATAAAGCAAAGGAAAAAGTTTTTCTTAACAACCATAGATACGCAGTTTCTTTCTGCATATGAATCCCCTTTTCATCATAATACTTGCTTCAACATCGGCCTCACTACCCTATATTCATCACTATAAGCTTCCTTTATGATTAAAGGCGGATATTCACTTTTTTCTTCCTCAATCATTGTAAACACTTCTGTTTTCTCTTGTAATGTATTAGATTCTCTATTTTTAGTAGGGTTTTTACTTGTTTTAATTTTCTTTGTTACTTCGCCAAGTTTTTGCCCAACTTCTTCTACTTTGGCAGGTTCATTCGTAACATAGTATTCTTGTTCGTCCCATACTAATATAGGTGGCACTTGTTCTCTTTTGTTACATATTATATAAGTAGTACTAGCTACAAGTAGTATACAAGTTAATAAATAGAAGATAGTTTTTTTATTCATATACTACACTCCTTATCTATCAGTTCATTGGATTATATAACACAATTTATTTACAGTAAATTGATTTAGAGGTAATTTTTAGGTTTAACAATAAAGAAAAACCTTACCGAAGTAAAGTTCCGTTTTTACATTCTATAGTGACTGATTAATTAATACGATCATTACAATAATCGCTATAAGCATAACAACTAAACAGCCGATTAATTTATAAAATCCTCGCTTCGTTAATGTCCCACCTTGAACATCTTTACGAATAAATAAGAATACGGCTAAAAATAATACAAGCCCAATGCCAAAAGCATACATCATTTGCATATGTTAATCTTCCTTTCTCTCTTCCATCTTAATATCTTTTTGCCAAAACAACAAATGAGATAAAGACGGTACTCATCGTAAGTGCCATAAGTATATTCAATAATTCAGTAGCAGATAGTGTAAGTATTTTTAAGTTTAAGCCAATAGAGAAAAGAAGATAATATACTGTTAATGCAAAAAAGGTTACAAACATTCCTTTATAACGAATGAGTTTCATTCGCTCATCTTTTTCTTTAAATTGTGGGTGTAAGTAGCTTAGGCAGAAACTCATAATCATCATCCCAAGCAATGGATACGTTATAGCCGGCGGTGCAGAATGCGTCATTATACCTGTTAATATCATAAATCCACTCATAAATAGAAAGATAATTCCCATGATTACAAAGTACTTTTGTGAATAGTTCATTCTTACTCCTCCCCTTCTTTTCCTTCATAAATAAATACATGTTCTATCGTTGTCTGAAATGTTTTTGCTATTTCAAATGCTAGCGGAAGTGATGGATCGTATTTCCCTTTTTCAATTGAGATAATGGTTTGTCTGGAAACCCCGAGTTTCTCGGCCAGTTTTTCTTGAGATAGTCCAAATTTCTTTCGGTATTCGACCATTTTATTTTCCAAGGAAATTTCTCCCTCCTTCCATATATCGAGTATATATGTAAAGTAAACTTTACGTCAAGGTTCCTTTACATTTATTTCAATCAGTTTTCGTTCTATTTATAATAGAAGAAACTTGTTCGATTTCAGCACGTCTATTTTGTAATAAAACATGGAACACTGTATGTAATCGTTACTATATTTCCTCCTCACTTTTTTAAAAATTTAATATCTTCATATTTGTTTTATCCTTTTAAAATATTTCATTCTCTGCTTTATTAGATGCAATGTGTTATTTGTTTTACGGTGTTTTTTGGCATATTTATAGAAACTAACGGGTTATAAAGCATTTTTTATGTTTAACCACTTTTTTTGTAGAAATCCTTCATTTTCCTTTCGATATTTAACACTATCGAAATAAAGTTTATGGTAAATTCATAATTTTTTATTTTTTATACTATATTCCGTTATATTGTTGTATAATATCTATGAAAGCGCTTATTATTTCAATATACATAATTCGAATCAACTTTTATCAAAACATTCCAATGATTATACTTATATTTACATGTAACAATTCTAGTTTTCAATGTAGGTATACCAAATATATCCACCCCATTTTTCTGTAAAATTACTTTATAAAGTGAAAGATTAACTTGGGTGATAAGTTATTGTGAATGTTTTTTTAAAAAACAGATAAGTAATAGTGTTTGGTATTATGTAAATTATTGTAATAACATAAGAGTAAAGAAAACATTTACATTGATTATTGGTTCATCAATTATTGAAAAGAGCAAAATGCACCTTTTGTATGGAAAAGGATTATATGCATTGGGAGGTTTAAACAAATGACGAGGAAGAATACAACGACAAACCCTTGGGCCAAGTTCCACGGTCCGAACCTTGGTTATGTGATTGAACAGTATGATCTTTACGTAACTGGAGCAGGTTCTGTTGATCCGGAATTACAAGAGCTTTTTGAAATTTTTGGAGCTCCTTCGTTTCAAGATGATGTCGTAACAGGGGACAACACAGCAACACATTTTTCTCCTCAAAACACAGGTAACATTGAAAAAATTCTTAAAGTCGTTCAACTTGTTGAGCAGATTCGTTCTTTCGGGCACACGTTGGCTCACATCAACCCGATGGAAGATGCTGCAAATGGACAATCTCTTCTTGAGAAAGCAATGAACGAACTGAGCGATGCTGACTTGAAAGCGATTCCAGCGAAAACAGTATGGCAAGATGCACCAGAAGGTATTCACACTGCACTTGATGTAATTCATAGATTAAAAGACGTTTATACAAAATCTTTAGCTTATGAATTTTCTCATATACAAGATAGTGAAGAACGCACGTGGTTGCATCAAATGGTGGAATCAAATTCATTGCGTCAACCACTATCAAATAAAAAACGAACTGCTCTTTTAAAACGTTTAACAGCTGTTGAAGGTTTCGAGCAATTCTTGCATAAAACATTCGTTGGGCAAAAACGTTTCTCTATCGAGGGCGTTGATATGCTTGTGCCTGTTTTAGATGAAATTGTTCTAGAAGGTGCTAAGAACGGCGTAGAGGATGTCATGATTGGTATGGCTCACCGCGGTCGTCTAAGCGTACTTGCTCACGTATTAGAAAAACCATATAGTCACATGTTTGCTGAGTTCAAACATGCAAAAATAGAAGGCGCAGTAGCCAATTCTGGCTGGACTGGCGACGTAAAATACCACCTAGGTAGAGAACAAGTCGTTAGTAACGAAGAAGTTAGCACTCGCGTGACATTAGCAAATAACCCGAGTCATCTTGAGTTCGTGAATCCTGTAGTAGAAGGTTTCGCACGTGCTGCTCAAGAGAATCGTAAAAAATCTGGTCTTCCAGATCAAGATATTTCAAAATCATTCGTAATTTTAGTTCATGGTGATGCTGCATTCCCTGGTCAAGGTATTGTATCTGAAACGCTCAACTTAAGCAGATTGAACGCGTATCAAACAGGCGGAACGATTCATGTTATCGCAAACAATGCAGTTGGTTTTACAACTGATAGCTATGATTCTCGTTCTACGAAATATTCAAGTGACCTTGCAAAAGGTTTCGATATTCCGATTGTTCACGTGAACGCTGATGATCCAGAAGCTTGTCTTGCAGCTGCTAACCTTGCGATTCAATATCGCATGTTGTTCAAAAAAGACTTCTTAATCGATTTAATCGGTTACCGTCGATATGGTCATAACGAAATGGATGACCCAGCGGTTACGCAACCACAAGTGTACAAAAAAATTAAAAATCACCCAACTGTAAGAGCAATTTATGCAGATCAATTACAAGCTGCTGGTGTTCTAAATGCAGATGAGGTTGAAACAATTACTCAGTTTACGCAAGAACAATTAAAATCAGATTATGCACAAGTACCGCCAGCTGATACGAGCGATGCAACAATTCACGTTAAAGTGCCAAATGTTGTTGCAAAAGGCATTCAACCAATTGATACTGGTGTTGAGATTGACTCACTTCGTGCAATTAATGAAGGTCTACTATCTTGGCCAGAAGGCTTTAACGTATATCCGAAAGTGAAGAAAATTCTTGAGCGCCGTAAAGATGCTTTAGAAGAGAACGGTAAAATTGAATGGGCACTTGCTGAGTCATTAGCATTCGCTTCTATTTTACAAGAAGGTACGCCAATTCGTTTAACTGGTCAAGATTCACAGCGTGGTACATTTGCGCACCGTCATATCGTATTACACGATACTGATACAAATGAAACATATTCACCATTACATCGCTTACCAAACATTAATGCATCATTCTCTGTTCATAACAGTCCGTTATCAGAGGCTGCTGTTGTTGGTTACGAATATGGTTATAACGTATTCGCTCCAGAAACTCTTGTTATGTGGGAAGCGCAATATGGTGACTTTTCAAATACTGCGCAAGCATTATTTGATCAATATGTTTCAGCTGGAAGAGCAAAATGGGGTCAAAAATCTGGTTTAGTTCTTCTATTACCACACGGTTATGAAGGTCAAGGACCAGAGCACTCTAGTGCACGTCCAGAGCGTTTCTTACAGTTAGCTGCTGAAAATAACTGGACAGTTGCAAACTTAACGAGCGCGGCACAGTACTTCCATATCCTGCGTCGTCAAGCATCTATCTTAGGAACAGAAGCTGTTCGACCATTAGTACTGATGACGCCGAAGAGTTTATTACGTCACCCACTTACGCTTTCAACTGCTAGTCAGTTAAGCGAAGGACGTTTCCAACCTGCTTTAGAACAAGAAAACCTTGGCACAAAACCAAATAAAGTAAAACGTCTTGTTTTAAGCACAGGTAAAATGGCGATTGACTTAGCAGCAGAAATCGAGTCTGGTAAACATGAGTACAACTTAGACGAAGTTCATGTCGTTCGTATCGAGCAATTGTACCCATTCCCTGCTGAGAAAGTTCAATCTATTATTAAACGATTTAAAAACTTAGAAGAAATCATTTGGGTTCAAGAAGAACCTCGTAATATGGGCGCATGGCATTACATGGCTCCAATTCTGTTCGAACTTGCTGGAGATAAAGTGAAAACAGGTTACATTGGACGTCCTGATCGCTCTAGTCCATCTGGCGGCGATCCATTCGCTCACAAAGCTGAGCAAGAACTAATTGTTGCACACGCTTTAGATGTGAAGTATAACTTCCGTCAAGATAAACAAGAAATTGAAGTTTTCAGCAACTAAAAAGTAATAATGAAGGTTTCTAGCTTGTTCCCTGGGCAGATATTCTGCCCAAGGCCAGGCTAACAAATGGAGATTACCGAAGACAAAAGAAGAAAAAACACACCGTTAGGCAAATAAGGGGAGGACATTTAAAATGATCGAAATTAAAGTACCTGAGCTTGCAGAATCTATTACCGAAGGAACTATTTCACAATGGCTTATCAACGTAGGCGACAAAGTTGAGAAAGGCGGCAGCGTTGTTGAGCTTGAAACTGATAAAGTCAATGTAGAAATCATTGCAGAAGATTCAGGTATTGTATCGAAGTTACTAGGCGAACCTGGGGATACAGTTGAAGTTGGCGCAACTATCGCAATTTTAGATGCTAATGGAGCACCAGTTGCAGTAAGTACACCTGCACCACCTGCTGAGCAAGCAAAACAAGAAACAGCTGAAGCACCGAAAGCTGCGGCTCCAAATGCTGAACAAACTACGAGTCTACAAGGCTTACCAAATACGAACCGTCCTATCGCATCACCAGCTGCTAGAAAAATGGCTCGTGAATTAGGAATCGACTTAAACGACGTACGTAGTACAGATCCACTTGGACGCGTGAGACCACATGATGTACAAGCTCATGCTGCCGCACCAAAAGAAGCACCAGCTGCTCCAAAAAGTCCAGCTCCTGCTCCAGTTGCAAAAACAGAATTCGAAAAACCAGTTGAGCGCGTGAAAATGTCCCGCCGCCGTCAAACAATTGCAAAACGCCTTGTAGAAGTTCAACAAACATCTGCAATGTTAACAACATTTAACGAAGTTGATATGAGTGCGATCATGGAATTACGTAAAGAGCGTAAAGACGCTTTCGAGAAAAAACATGATGTACGTCTTGGCTTCATGTCATTCTTCACAAAAGCAGTTGTTGCAGCATTAAAACAATTCCCATTATTAAATGCTGAAATTCAAGGTGACGAGCTTATCATCAAAAAATTCTATGATATCGGTATTGCAGTAGCAGCTCCAGATGGATTAGTTGTTCCAGTTGTACGCGATGCTAACCAATTAAACTTCGCTGAAATCGAAAGTGAAATTCGTAATTTAGGTATGAAAGCACGCGATAACAAACTTTCATTAAAAGAACTACAAGGTGGTACATTTACAATTACAAACGGTGGTGTATTCGGTTCTCTAATGTCAACACCAATCCTAAATAGCCCTCAAGTTGGTATTTTAGGAATGCATAAAATCCAAGTACGCCCAGTTGCAATTGATAACGAGCGTATGGAAAACCGCCCAATGATGTACATTGCTTTATCTTACGATCACCGTATTGTTGATGGTAAAGAAGCAGTTAGCTTCCTTGTTGCTGTTAAAGATATGCTTGAAGATCCAAAATCATTATTATTAGAAGGTTGATAGATTAATAATCTAATATATAAAGGCTGTAGAATACATCATTCTACAGCCTTTTTTTGCGTTCATACGGGACAAATTTCATGACATAAGATAATAATGTATGCCTAAACGTAAGGAGGATTAAAATGAATAACCTTCCAATTCATGCAAAACTTAAAGTAAATAAGGATACTTTCTTCCTGCCCGATTCAAACGGGGGTGTCTATTTTCGAAATAACGCCAGTTCATTTCGCATGGACGGTGATGGAATTTATGACTGGATTGAAAAATTAATGCCAATGTTTAACGGTAATCATTCTTTAGCAGAAATAACTGATGGTCTCCCTCTCCCCTATCAAAATCGTGTATTTGAAATTGGAGAGGTTTTATATGAAAATGGTTTCGTTCGCGATGCAAATCAAGATGCACCTCATGAATTAAACAGTACATTACTCGACAGATATGCTTCACAAATTGAATTTTTAGAAGCTGATTCTCATTCAGGTGCTTTAAAATTTGAAACGTACCGCGGAGCAAATGTCCTTGTACTTGGCTCCGGAGATATGCTTACTTCTTTAGTTTCTTCTTTATTAGAATCTGGTTTACCTACATTTCATTACCTCGTTACAGATCGAGATGAAACAAACTATGACAGAATACATGAGCTAATAGAACGTGCATATGAAGTTGATAACGGTGTACTCATTCAAGAAATCGATACTACAATTGACCGTCCCTTGCATGAAGTATTCGAACCTTTTGATTGGATTTTATATGTTTCTCAAAATGGAGACATTGACGGTTTAAAAACAGTTCACACTATTTGTAGAGAAACGAAAAAGAATTTTATACCAGCTATTTGTTTATCAACACTCGGTATAGCTGGACCTGTCGTAACGGAAAATCGTGATGAATGCTGGGAATCCGCATGGCATCGGCTACATGAAACGACTTTGCAAAATGAAAATTCATCAGATTCCTTCTCACCAATTACATCTGCAATGTTAGCAAATGTAATCGTTTTTGAATTGTTTAAACATGTCGCGGATGATTTATATCGTGAAAAAGAATTACAATTCTTTTTATTAAACTATGAAACACTTGAAGGAACGTGGCATCCTTTTATAAAACACCCTCTTGCAACTGATGAAAGTTTTACAATTGATACGATAGAAAATCTTTCTGAAAAACTTGAGCATCGGTCCAACCAACATACTTCAACTGATGTATTCCGCTTTTTCGACTCATTAACTTCTAAAGAAGCCGGTATATTCCATGTATGGGATGAACAAGATTCATATCAATTACCGTTATCACAATGCTATATTCAAGTAGCCAATCCATTATCAGATGGCCCAGCTCCCCTTCTGCCTCTTATGACTCGCAGTGGATTAACTCATAATGAAGCACGCCGAGAAGCTGGTTTAACAGGAATTGAAACATATGTAGCAGAAATCATTCACCGCCTTATTCCTGAACATAACGATATCGGTATTGGCGCTGGAGAAACGATGACAGAAGGATTTTACCGGGCACTACAACAACATTTAAATAATAAATTGTATGAACGGCAGTCACATATGCTAGAAGAACTTACAACGATTGATTTAACTGATATTCACGATAAACATTGTAGATTTTATTACGATGCCCTTGCTACAATTCATGAAACACCTAAAATCGCAATGAGTGAAGAGATTCTCAGTTTTCCAGTCGTTTGGGTTGGTATAAATGATAAATGGTACGGTGCATCTAATATTAATATGACGTTAGCGTTACGGAGCGCACTACAACTATCACTGCTCCACATTCAAAGTGAAGAGACTCCTTACAGAGCTAATATCTTGCCTGAATCATCTATTATTTTATATGACACGGATTCTTTTAGGGTGGAAATACAAGCGGAAGAAGAAATTCCAAGTGTGCAATCTTTACAGCTTGCCTTACAGCATTTAGAAGAACATAATTTTTATCCCTTCGTGTTTGATTTAGCAATCGAACCATTTTTGAAAGAAAACTTAGACGGTGTGTATGGGGTATTAATTGCAAAGGAGGACGGTCTATGACTCAAAATATATTGCTTATAGGGGATGGCCTTCTTGCAGACTATGTACATGATCAATTATGCAAACAATATTCCATCATTCGTCAGCATACCCTTACAGAAGAACTTCCTGAAAATATTTATCTCGCTCTCGTATTACATGATGGATCTCCTTCTACTATTCATCATGATGCTGAGCTAATTTTTCGCTCAAATCATATTCCGTGGCTTCGTGGTTTCACTTCATTTGGCGAAGGTATTATCGGTCCTTACATTCATCCTCTTACGCCCGGATGTTCCCATTGTTCTGATGGACGCCGTTTTATCGCTGGCTTTGATCAAAAAGAAATGTGGGAACTACAGCGGAAATATGCCTTTAAAGCCGAAAATGGAACGAGGCGTGATGTACGTGCCACCCAAAATGGCATGTTACAAATGTGCCATCTTATTTGCGCAGAAACAGAAAAAATATTAACTCATAACCATTCTTCTTTAGAAAATGAACTTATTTTACTAAACTTACAAACATTACAATGTACGCGGCATTCTTTTCTTCCAGATCCTCTCTGTCCTGTATGTAGTAGTTTACCTGATGATACTGCGGATGCGGCGGAAGTTTCTTTACAACCGAGTTTAAAAGTAAGCACCGAAACATATCGCTGCCGTTCCATTCATGAATTAAACACATTTTTAACGAAAGACTATTTAGATTATCGGATCGGTATGTTGAACGGCAAAATGCAGCATTCTTTATTGCCATTCGCTGACGTCATTATAAACATGCCATTAATGTTTGGAAATGAAGGTGTTGCAGGCCGAACTCATTCATTTGCAGTGAGTGAAGCAACTGCTATTTTAGAAGGTTTAGAACGATATTGCGGTATGTCGCCTCGCGGGAAAAAGACAAATGTGCATGGTAGTTTTCATGATTTAGAGGAACATGCACTAAATCCCCTTACACTCGGTGTGCATACAAATGAACACTACAATCGTGATAATTTTCCATTTAAGCCGTTTGATCCTGATTATGAGCAAAACTGGGTATGGGGATATTCTTTATCACAAAACAGACCGCTTTTAGTTCCTGAATCAATTGCTTATTATAGCCTTGGTCATCGAGATGCTTTCGTGTATGAAACATCAAATGGATGTGCAATTGGCGGTAGTTTAGAAGAAGCGATTTTTCACGGCATTTTAGAAATTGTAGAGCGTGATGCCTTCTTACTCACTTGGTATGCCGAATTACCTCTTCCCCGCCTTGATCTTAGTTCAGCAAATGATACGGAATTACAATTAATGATTCAGCGGCTGTACACGATTACTGGGTATGAGTTACATGCTTTTAACGCAACGATGGAACACGGTATCCCGAGCTTATGGGTAATTGCAAAGAATACACGTGAAAATGGAATGAACGTTGTTTGTGCGGGAGGCGCTCATTTAGATCCTATTCGAGCTTTAAAAAGTGCCATTCAAGAAATAGCAGGCATGTTACTTATAACAGACGATGAGCTCGAGCACAAAAGAGAATACTACGAAAAATGCTTACAAGATCCTTATTTCGTTAATAAAATGGAAGACCATAGTATGCTGTACGGATTGAAAGAAACGGAAGAACGTCTTCACTTCCTTTTACGAGAAGATGCACCGGTGCAAACGTTCCAAGAAATGAATGTATCACAATCATTTGATATGGATTTAACATCCGATCTCCACCAACTTTTAAATCGTTTGCATCAATCTAATCTTGAAATAATCGTTGTAGATCAAACCGTTCCCCTTATAGAAAAGAACGGACTACACTGTGTAAAAGTTATTATTCCAGGCATGTTACCGATGACTTTCGGACACCATCTTACTCGGATTACAGGACTGGACCGGGTATATACCGTACCGATGACACTTGGATATACAGACGAACCTTTAACGAATGAAAGATTAAATCCACATCCACATCCGTTTCCATAGTAAAGGAGGGATTTCATGCAGCTAGATACTTTTTTACATCATCTCCATTTCTCTATCGATGAAATTATGCCGAATCATGAGGTGGACTGGAAAGACGCACCGCTTCCTTATAAATTATATCGAAATGTACCTACCATCCCGCTCTCCTTAGAAATCCCATTATCTTTACCGAACTCTTCTACTACACCTACTTTAGATGAAATTGGTCACTACCTTTGGTATTCATTTGGTGTAACACAATTATGTCAGCTAAATAGCGAGAGAAATGTATTACGAAGATCTATTCCTTCAGGCGGCGCTTTATATCCGAATGAATTGTATATCTATTTAAAGATTGACGATTATCCAGACGGCATTTACCATTATGACGCCGCGCATCACCGGCTTATTTTACTTCGCGAAGGAAATTTCGATTCTTATTTAGCAGACGCACTCGGTAATCGCTGTAATATACATGATTGTTTCGGTGCTGCATTTATATCTACTATGTTTTGGAAAAATTTCTTTAAATACAATAATTTTTCATATCGCCTTCAAGGATTAGATAGCGGGGTTCTCATTGGACAATTACTAGAATGTGCAAAACAGTTCGGTTATACGAACGGCGTATACTTTCAATTTCTAGACCGTGCACTGAACCGTTTACTCGGATTGTCAGAAGGTGAAGAAAGTGTGTATGCCGTTATTCCTTTAAGTACAGAGCCAGAAACTAATTGGTTTCACAATGATTACCGTGAAAATAAAACAGTTACTTCTCATGAGTTGTTGCAACAAATTCCGCCGTTAGCACATGAACATTTCGTTCGCTCAAAACATGTAGGTGAATATCCGATGATAACAAAAATAAATGAAGCTTCTATGATCGAATCGACAGCACACTTCCAAACACTACATCATGAAGAGCACTATCAACATAATGCGTACGCTGTACAGCTACCAAAAGTAGAACGGTTATCGTATGATTTCCTACAACTTTGTAAAAAACGATATTCTCCTGATGCGGACTTTATTTTAACGAAATGGGATGCAGCCGAGCTCGCTACTTTACTACAAGAAGCGAGCCTCTCCTTCCCCTATTACAACGACCTTGACGGTAAGTATGCAAATGAAAATGCACGCGTCTTCTTATATGGATGTTTTTATAACGTGAAAAATATTGAAAACGGGGCTTACGCTTATAATAGTAAAACACATTCGATACAACCAATTCGGTATGGAGACCTTCGTTACCCTCTTCAATCTAGTATGACGATGGATAACGTAAACCTTTTTCAAGTACCACTTTGCTTACATGTAGTCGGAAAGAAAGATTACTATACACGTGCATTAGGCTATAGAGGATATCGTATTCACCAAATGGAAGCTGGTATACTCGTTCATAAACTCGTTTTTGCAGCGACCGCGATGGGGATGGGCGGGCATCCATTACTTAGTTTTGATACAAATTCATGTGATCAATTGTACGGTATTGATGCTGGGAATGAAACGTCTCTTATTCAAATTCCTGTTGGGGCGTATCGAGCGCGGAATTGGTTAAAAGGGGTTTTGCATAGTTAAAAGCACGCCGATGGACGGCGTGCTTTTTTACTAGATTAACTTAAAAATACTCTTAATTTGTCTAGCAAATAACCAATTTTTCGTACCGTAGTTATCATTTAAACTATCTAAATTAATAGATTGTCCGTTAGCAAACTTTAATTCTAACGTTGTATTTTTGTCATTTGTTTTTAAATTACTATTTGTAATATCATCATACTTTAATTTTTCAATCTCAATATATTCGTCTTTTTCTTGTCCGATCACGACATGGTCTTGGAAGAAGAAAAACACTTCTACTTTTTTACCGAAACAAAATACATTTTTCGTATAAATTAATGTCGCATTATCAAGTCCGACGCATACTTCTTTCATCTCTTCCACAACGTGTCCAAAGTCTTCTTCTTGTCTTGCGTTTGATTCAGCAATCCATTCTTCGATTGTTTTCATGTTAATTGCCATACTGTGCCCCCTGGTTCGTTCATTGCTTTTTTTAAAAATAAATACTATATGAAAATATAAGCGATAAGTACTATGTTTTCAAGGGTGAACGGTATATTCAAAATAAAGTTAAATTTCAAAGTAATCTACTAGAGGCACCGATTTCATTATATTTTAAACGTTTGAACGAGACATTCTTCATCATCGATTAACTGTGTTTTCTCATCAAATACGATGTTTAGCTCCCTATATACTTTCTTCCAAAAAGAAACAGCTGGTACATTTTTCACAAGTTCGATAACGAAATACTGTCCTCGTTTCTCTTTTAGTACATTCTCAATAACTTGTTTACCAATTCCTTTTCCTTTGTACTGATTCAATATGAAAATGTCATTTATGCCAAAGTCGTTTTCCTTCTTCAAAAACGGGCGTTCCAACAATAATAAAAATCCTACAATACTATTTTCAGCTTTTATAAAATACGGAGTGATTCCGTCATTTCCCCAAAACATGTGCAAATCTTCGTATTCAAAAAATCCATTTGCCCCAATCTTTATATTAGGAGTGAATGTAGAGAGATCATGAAGATATAGTGCGTACAAATTACGTAATATTTCTTTTTCAGATTCTTGAACGGTTTGAAGTGCTACAAACATTTTTAATAATCCCCTTCCCTATATGTAACTGTTTCTCCCTCTTTATTATTCGCTAAAAAAGTTTACCTACCTTTGCAAAAAAAATAGCACTTAAAAAGTGCTATTCTGCTCTCCTTGCCGCTTGCTGAATTGGGTCCCAAACGCTGTTATATGGTGGTGCATAACTTAAATCGACATCTTCTAAATCATGAATGCTCATTTTATTGAAAAGTGCCATCGCGATCACATCAATACGTTTATCTACGCCTTCTTCTCCAATTACTTGCCCGCCCAACAATTGTTTCGTATCAGAGCGATATAGTAGTTTCAAGTAAAGTGGTTTTGCATTTGGATAATAGCCCGCCATATTTGTAGAATCTACTTTGACCGTTTTATACGGGATATGTAGCCCTTTTGCTTCTTTTTCATTTAAGCCTGTTCTTGCGAGCGTCAAATCCATAAATTTAATAATACCTGTGCCTAACGTACCTTTAAATGCTCTTCGTTTATCAAGTATATTCAGTCCAGCAAGTCGCCCTTGTTTATTAGCAGTCGTTCCGAGCGGGATATGATCATGAATTTCCTTTATAACGTGGTAATGTGTTGCGCAATCACCGGCTGCATATACGTCTTGCACATTCGTTTGCATATATGCATTTACTTCGATTGCCCCTTTATAATTTGTACGTATATTTGTTCCTTCAAGAAAATCAGTATTCGGCTTCACTCCAACCGATACTAAAACAAGATCTGCTTTATACGTACCTTTATCCGTTTCAATTTGTTCCACTCTTTCATTTCCTTTAAATGCTTTCACATTTTCATTCGTTAAAATTTCAATATTGTGTTTATCTGCTTCTTTATGTATATATTCAGCCATATCTGCATCATAAATCGTACCGATATGATCATTTCGCTCAATCATTCTTACTTTCTTACCAAGTTCGACGAATGTTTCTGCCATCTCCAGTCCAATCGCACCACCGCCAATAATGGTTACATCTTCAACTTTATTCGTTTCTAGCGTTTTTAATATACGCTCAGCATCTGGAATTGTTTTTAAAAGATGAACACCTTGCAAATCTCGACCTTCCCATTCTGGCATAACAGGACGCACTCCAGTTGCAATTAATAAACGATCGTACGGAAATTCAAAAACTTCTTTCGTCTTCGTATGCTCTGCGTACACCATTTTCTTTTCTGTATCTACTTTCGTTACTTCATGACGCACTTTCGCATCAATTCCATATTTCTCACGAAACGTCTTTACGTTGCGCGCGATTAACTTTTCAGTTGAAGCGATAGCACCACTAATGACATACGGTAATCCACACTGAGCGTATGAATAAATTTCACCTTTTTCTAACGTTACAACATTTGCATTTTCATCGTTTCTAACAATTTGCATAGCTGCACTCATACCAGCTGCATCTCCGCCAATAATGACATAGTTCACTTTACCACTCCTTCTTTTTTACATACTCTTTACGTTTTCCATATTTTATAGAAATAACACCTACTTCCATTGTAAAGAAAGAGGATTTTATCTTCAAATTTGGTGCACAAACCTATGCTTTAATAGGTAGCCGTCGTGTCTTATAAACAACATGTTTAATATGCTATAACAGTTACTATTGAAAGTAGGTGAAATATATGTGCGCCGGCCTTCTCGCCCAGCTTCCAGATGAACCGCAAGAACCAAAAGAACCGAAACCCGCCCTCTCACTTGACCAAGAATTTTCCATTAATGCGACAATATACAGCGCTCGTGCCTGGTTATCTAACGATGATACGTTTGCGCAAGATATTTGGAAAGCTACCCAATTCGCTTCAGCATCACATGCTGGCAAGTCTATCTTTCCAGTCGGTTCAGTTAAAATTCTGAACTTCTCTGACGATACAATAACTGTTACTGCTTCACCAGAATCAGATCATGCGCTCAAAATAGTCGTACCCCCCCATTCCGAGGCAGCCCTAACATCTGGTCCTTTATCACATATACAAGCTAGTACATCAGGAGGATCAAGTAAAGTCACATTTCTCTTTCACATCTTTTTCTCAAGGGATCCTGGTTCAGATAAATAACCATAAAAAAGGTACAGTTATGCACTGTACCTTTTTCACATGTTTATTCTCTTGATTTGATGAGTTCAACATTATAAGTTTCAATATCTGTTAGCTTTCCTGTAAAATATGGATTTTCTCTATACCAAGATTGTTTTGAAAAATACGTTTGCATATCTTTCGTCTGAAAAATATGTCCATGCCTTGCATATATTTCATTTCTAGCAATTTTCAACTGTTCTTTCGATAAATATGCTAAATCTGTACTCGTTAATTTTCGAATATCACTATCTGGGAAAATGAAACCATTATATACATACGGAGTGGTAGATGGCGGAGTAACATTATAAACAACTGTTTTTTCTGTACTTTTCTTTTGAAATGGAAGATTATAAGACGGAAGTGCCGTTACCGTTTCTACCTTCGTCGTTTCCCTTCCATTTTCTCCATTTCGTTCTAAATAAATCGTCGTACTTCCATCAGTCGCTATAGGCCCCCATGTAATTTCTTCTCCTGCCAGTGCTGTAACTGGTTTTTGATTTACGTACAATGTTGCACCAGGCGCGTTCGTTTGAACTGTAATATATTGACCTTGCAACGTTAAATCTATCATTACGTTATTTTGGCTTTGTTTCATAAGTACAACCTTTTCCTCACGCGATAGTTTTACATAATCATTTTTATATTCTGATTGAAACACTTGATTGCCCGGAAGAAACGGCCCATATTGCTTCTCAAACTTTTTGTCATCTGTCTTATCAATTTCTTTTCCGTTCATTTTTAACGATACGCCTTTTTCATTTGTAAGCAAAGTGGTATAGTACGTCTTCACTTTCAATTTATACCGATCAAATATAAAGAAATACTTTCCGTCTTTCGTTAACGAAAAATCAGCTCTTTCTATTCCGTCCCGTTGTTTTTCACCTTGTCTCAAATATTCTTTTAATTCATTCACATACGATGGATTTTCTTTTATATATGAAAATAGAGGCGTTAAACTCTCTTTTGTTATCATAACCGATTGATCATCTGCCGTAATGATCTCAGCTAATTTCTCTCCGTCCCTCTCTTGTAAAATCGTAATCATCCGATCTACTTGTGCCACCTGCGTATAATACGATGATCCGTACAAATATAATCCAATAATCGCTATAACAAATAGTGCTAACAGTGTAATGCCAACCTTTGCACCACCGCTCATGTTCTTCTTTACTACAGGACTTCCCCTCTTCGTCCCGCAGTTTTGACAAAATTGCACACCATCTTCAAACTGAATTCCGCACTTTGTACATACATTCATCCAGTCAACCACCTTTTCATTAGAAGCCAGTTATTCCCTGTGTTAAGGCTTGAATTATCGTGCTAATGTAAGACCAAAGTACAATAAATGTTGCAATTCCAATTAAAACATTTGCAATAATAAGTGTGTACACGAGATCTAATCCGCCATTGTCTAGCTTTAATATGGCTACAGTTATACTAATCCCTATATAAGTTGCAGCTACCGATAATAATATCGGTAAGAAAAAGATTAATAAGAAACTAAAAAGAAAAGAAAGGACTAATATAGCAATAGCCGGCGTCGCTAGCGTTCCCCATATACCGAATACTTCAAGAAACGAAAAAGATGATTTCATCATCTTACCACTTACAAAAATAATAAATCCGACAAATAAAGTTAAAATTAATAAAAAGAAAAAGACCGTTATAGATTCTACAAAAAATGTGGGAGTAGATATATCTGGTGCAAATGTTCTCGTAACTGCTGATGCTGCACTCATCATTCTATAAAAAATACATGCTCCTAAAAAACAAATAAGAACAAGACTTACAATTCCATTTCTTACTTCAATCGTGCCGCTTTTCATAATCGCTGTCGGTGCTTGTAATGCATGTTTAAAAAATTGAAAATAGCCGCTCGCAAACCGCTTCGCTTGCTCTACCGTTTCATTTGGCCGAGTTTCCTTTACTTGTGCCGCGCGTGCTTGTTCCGGCCCTTCTTCTTGACCACTACTTGCCACTACTTCTTCCGTTAACGAATGTCCACAATTCCCGCAAAACTTTGCCTCTGCTGCATTTTCTGTATGACATGACGGACATTTCATTCTCTCATCCCTCCTTAAGCATATACCATATAGGGTGTTACAAATTCAATATATGACTTTGTACATAAAACATGACTACAAGAAAAAGATTCTGAAATCCTTCTTTCAAAAGAAATTATATATGCTAGCAATCTTGAAAAATAATGCTATTATGAAACAGAACAAATAACATTTTTAACAGATTGGATGAAAGACAATGGAATTGGTAAACTCAATTTTTCAAATACTCCTTACAAGCGTAATCCAATTATTTTCCTTAATTGGCGTTATCATTGTAATTGGATTTCTATTAGGTTATTTAGAATCACTAACACGAATGTATTGGTCGAGGGCTTTCGGAAGAAAAGGATTCCTTTTAACGGCGTGGATTGGTGTTCCGATCCACGAACTTGGACATGCCATTATGTGCGTACTGTTCCGTCATAAAATTGTAGCAACGCAGTTTTTCCCAACAGATACAAGTCAAGGAGCATTAGGTTACGTACAACATCAATACAATCAAAAAAGTGTGTATCAACGAATTGGGAATTTCTTCATCGGCATCGGGCCTATTATTTCTGGTATTACTGCATTAATCCTTTTAATGCGCTATTTCGTACCAGAATCATATTTTTTATTTAATACAACTCTCGAAAAAACGATCGCTTCTACTTCTATTAATGTAGAAATGATTCAAAACATGCTCTTGTCGACGTTTGTATTATTGAAAAGCTTATTTACAATCGGCAATTTATTGAATCCTTCCTTTTGGTTATTTTTATTTATCGCCATTTGTATTTCCGCACATATCGCTTTAAGTAAACCAGACATTAAAGGATCAATAGACGGAGTTATCGTCATGTTTATCGTTTTATTTTTATTCAACATCATAGCGGGACTGTTTCAATACGACAGTAACCAGCTAATTGGACAGGTTATGAAATATAATATGTATCTCATTGCGTTTTCTAGTGTAGCACTGCTTTTCTCTTGTCTTTCTACACTCGTTAGTTTTTCGTTTTATAAAATAAGAAGAGGGCGTTCTTTTTGAACGCCCTCTTCTTATTAATTATTCCCCTTATAATCACAATGCTCAACAGGCACACGAGCATGCCCTTCTTCATCGGTACACCATGACTGTGATTGGAATGCAAGAAAGATACCAATCCATTCTTCTTCCTTTTCAAAGTGAATGAGTATCCCTCCGTCTTGCCATATGCCATTATCACCTTTCCATTTCTCTACATTCCCTTGATTCATGTGAATATCATGTATACCGTTTCCTGGTTTGAAATGAAAATAGGAATCTGGTGTGTTTTCTTCTGGTCCCCATCTTTCACCAAACGCGTAAATAATCGCTTTTTCTTCTATCGCTCGCTTTATATAACGTTCTATTTTTTCGTTTAAATCATTATCTGCTCCTGCTTTTTCGGGAGGCAAAGGAATCATTTGTTTTGAATCAAATAGATTTCCTCTTACATAATCTAAAGCCACTTTCGGTTCATTGTTTTTTATTTCTGTAAAACCGAATGGTAATGTCGGTAAAATATGAATCGCTTCTGATTTAATATTGTTACTCGCAAAATATAAAACTTCTGACGGATAACTTTGCGATTTTACGTTAATTGCAATACGATAATCTACTCCTACTTCATCTTGTAAATGAACTTGATAATGAGGTGTTTTCCCTTTTCCAATCTTTGATTGTATAACTGTACCTTTTAACACACCGTAGTTTTTTAGGGGCATACATTTCATCTCCTATTCATCTAAAATCGGCAAGGATACCCCCTACTTCAATCGTGTGAAGGGCGATAGCCCAACGATAAGTGTGTGAAGGGCGATAGCCCAACGATAAGTGGGGGAGGAATTGCCGGCAGATACGGTATGGTACGTTAAAAATCCTAAGATTCTGTACCATATCAAGTATCTGAAACTTCCACCTTGCCTCCTACTTTCTCTACTTAAGTTGTTTGCTTTCACTAAAAATCTGTTACAATTTAATTTGTGAAAGGCGGTGAAAATAATGCCTACAATTACTGCAAAAATACAAATCCATGTTTCCGATAATCAAGCTGAAAGTCTAAAGATAACAACGAACGCTTACCGCAAGGCTTGTAATTGGTTATCAAAACACATATTTGAAACAAAGAACCTTAATCAAGTAAATCTCAATAACTTATATTATTCTGATTTGCGAAATCAATTTAGGTTAAAAAGTCAAATGGCTCAATCTGTGATGAAAACTGTAATTGCTCGTTACAAGTCGGCTAAATCAAATGGACATGAATGGTCTTTGATTGACTTCAAACTTGCAGAATATGATTTAGTCTGGAATCGAGATTATTCACTAACCAAAAACCAATTTAGTGTAAACACGCTTGAAGGTCGCCTAAAACTAAATTATGAGCGTAAGGCTATGAAGAAATACTTCAACAGCACTTGGAAATTTGGTACTGCTAAATTAGTGCATAAGTACAAAAAGTGGTTCTTACATATCCCGATGACAAAAGAGTACCAAACATTAGATTTCGCAGATGTAAACAACATCGTTGGTGTTGATTTAGGAATCAACTTCCTTGCAACCACTTATGATAGTCAGGGCAAAACAACCTTCTACAACGGAAATATTGTTAAACATAAGCGTGGTAAATTTAAAGCTACTCGTAAGCAATTACAAACACGACAAACACCATCTTCTCGTAAGAAAATAAAACAAATTGGCTCAAGAGAAAACCGTTATGTAACTGATGTAAACCATCAAATTACAAAGGCACTCGTTGAGGCATACCCTAGAGGTACTATGTTTGTTTTAGAAGACTTAACAGGGGTTCGTTCTGCGACAGAGAAAGTACGAGTGAAAAACCGCTATGTTTCTGTATCTTGGGCTTTCTATCAGTTCCGTCAAATGCTTGAGTATAAAGCTGAATTGAATGGACAAAAGGTAATTGTGGTAGACCCCAAATATACTTCCCAAACTTGCCCTAAGTGCGGAAACATTGAAAAAGCGAATCGTAATAAAAAGCTACACACTTTTAAGTGTAAAAATTGCCAATACCAATCAAATGATGACCGTATTGGTGCGATGAATCTACACCGTAAGGGAATTAAGCATATCAGTGTAGTTACCACAGGAGTATAGCTCTTGTGGTAGGGGCGAAGTCAACCGTCCTTATGCTCCACCATACTAAGGTAGGAGAGCATTGCTCGTTCGTACTACTGGGTAGGAATAAGCGTAGTTGCTCTCTATGAGGGTAGAAGCACTGTCGAACTCCGACAGACGCAAGCCCCCACTTCAAACGACCCGTAAGGGTGTTAAGTGGCGGGTTGTTGACTTAGTAGAAGCTTTTCATATTTAAAACATTATCCATTCATAAAAAAAATCCTCCTATGTTAGGAGGATTTTTAATTTCTCAACATATACCAAACAATAACCTCTACCACTACAAGCAAAACCGCACCAAAGATCATTAACGTCGTCTTCTTTAATAGTTCATTTTCACGGTAAGGGATATTACATAAGTAAGCACCTAGTGTAATCCGTGATGGACAAGCGATTGTCGCTACTGATGATGCGGTGTTTTGAAGTGTTGTGACATATTGCCACGGGAGTGCTACGTTTTGTGCGGTTTGCATTTGTAGTTTTATAAACATTGCATTTGATCCTGCGTTACTACCTGTTAAAAATCCACCAATAGCGCCAATAAACGGCGCAACGAAAACGAAAAAGGTTCCAAATGTATCACCAGCTGTCTTTGCGAGTAATGAATGCATGCCTGATGCACCCATTAGTTCTGAAATGGCGATAAACATTGTCGTCGTAATAGCAAATGGAATCCATTGTTTGATCGTTTGTGAGAATGATTGTTTAATAATATTAGACGGGATGCGGAAGAAAATAATAGTAAATAAGCAAGTCATACCGAGCCAAAATCCTGGTGAATATAGTAACTCTAGTTTATAAGAGTATGATTTCAAATCAAGAACCGCATATGATCTGAACAAATCATGTAATGCTGGAACGAGGCGAGAAAGTAAAATACAAACTGTTAGAAATATATAAGGGCTAATAATTTTTATAATGGATACTTCTCTCTCCGTTGCAGCGGCATGTTCTGTTATAAGATTTTGCCCACTTTTTCCTTTTAATTTAATGATAAGAAAGCCAAATGTAATCGTAACGATAGAACTTAATATCCCGGCTAGTTCAACACTTACGTACGCATTAGAAAGATATATTCCGAGAGAAAATAATAGAAAGAACCCTACTCCTTCTTTCCACTTTTCTATAACCGCTTGCCAGCCGCCAACAACGTGTAAAGAAAGAATAACGAAGTAAGCAAACATCGGAATACTTAATAGCGCTGTATTTGTACCAAGTGTTGTAAGAGGCATATTTATTAGCTGCGAACCGATAATCGTACCCGTTGCCATTGCGCCCCATGAACTAGCTAGTAAGCCGATGAATGAGAGCAGTACAGCTTGAAATGGTTTATAGCCTAGCGAAAGAAAAATAGGTGCTGCAACCATGAATCCAATACCAAATCCACTTACTGATTCAATAAGCGGACAAATGCCAAAACACATAAGCAGCATTTGTAATAAGCGATCATGTGTGATTTCTTCTAAAAAACGTGCTACTTGATCGATGTATCCCATTTTGTTCATGAGGTGAAATAAAAAAATACCGAAAAATAAAACGTACCCGACAATAAAACAAATTAACCATCCTTTAATCGTTGCGTGCACAGTTTCACTTATCCCTAATCGAAACGTTGGCGAGAGTAAAACGATTCCGACAGACACTGCATAAGAAATTAACGAGGACCTTAATGACGTTTGTTTAAATAAAAATAAACAAATGAAAATCATCATAATTGGGATAAGTGCCAACAATATGGCCATGTTATCATCTCATTTCGTTTAAAATACAATTTTTAACTATTATATAACAGATGACATAATTTTCAATTGTTTTTACAACAGATTCAAAAAAGGGGCCAAACGGCTCCTTTTCATTCACCCCATTTTCTATTATTCTGAAAAACTGTCTGCTGCCCAATTATTTTTTCTAACACAACAAACACAATGTAAGTACATATTGCTTGCAATACAATATTCCCAAATTTCATTAATGTAAATGAATGAATCCGTAGAAATAATTCGTTTAATAATACAATCGAAACGATACTAAATAATTCTATACTAATCGAAAATAGACATATTTCTAAAATAGACTGTTCTTGAATGCGATTTAAGTTGGAAAAGATAAATACATATCCTAAAAATAGAGCCATCAACTCTATTTTCGCCATGCTAATGAGCCAAGCGTATAGTGGTATAGTTAAAAGAAGATACAGTAATTTGCGTCTTAGCATGCCTTCTCACCTCTGAATTAAATGTATTTTCTGTATATTTTAACATTTATTACGCAAAACAAAAAGAAGAGACTTACGCCTCTTCTTTTTGTTTTGTTGCATATATTAATTCACATATTTCTTCTCGTTTTTCATTTTCTAAAAGCTCAATGATCTTACTTCCAACAACAACTCCGTCACATATTGTAACCATTTCTTCTACATGTTCTTTTGTTGAAATACCGAATCCTGCGACTACTGGTAAGTTGACGTGTGATTTTACTTTTTCTAAGTAACTACGAATCTCCTCTTTAAAGTTTTGACGTACTCCCGTTACGCCCGCTACTGTAACAGCGTAGACGAATCCTTCTGATTCACTCGTAATTTTTTCGATTCGCTCAATTGGGCTCGTTACGGTAACGAGTGGAATTAGCGCAATGTTTGCCTCTCGAAGTAACGGCGCAATAATATTTTGTTCTTCATATGGTAAGTCTGGAATGATGATGCCGTCTACACCTGCTTCTATGCAGTTTTCGATGAATCGTTCTTTTCCAAATGCGAGTACTGGATTTAAATATGTCATGAGTACAAACGGAATTTGCACTTCTTCCCTTACCTCTATTAATGCTTGAAAAATTTCTTTTACTGTTATACCGCTATCTAGCGCTCGCTTCCCTGCTCTTTGAATCGTTGGGCCATCTGCAACTGGATCTGAAAACGGGATACCAATTTCAACGATGCTTGCTCCTGCTTCGTCTAGAAAACGAATTCTTTCTTTTAATTTCTCAAGTCCACCATCTCCGCCCATTACGTACGGAATAAATGCTTTCTTACCATTTTCAAACGCTGCTTTAATTTTTTCTACTCCCATTTTTCACACCTCTTCCATATAACGTTTTATACTCTCTACATCTTTATCACCGCGGCCTGATAAGCAAATGACAAGTCCTTCGTCTTTCTTCATTTGCGGCGCTAATTTTAATGCATATGCGACAGCATGTGAGCTTTCTAAAGCCGGAATAATTCCTTCTTTTTTCGTTAATAATTGAAATGCTTCTAACGCTTCATCATCAGTAATTGAATGATAAGAAACGCGGCCAATATCTTTTAGCAAGCTATGTTCTGGACCAACACCTGGATAATCGAGTCCTGCTGAAATAGAGTGCGCTTCTTGAATTTGCCCTTCTTCGTTTTGCAGAAGATACATCATTGATCCGTGTAAAACACCGACGCTTCCTTTCGTTAAAGTTGCTGCATGCTTTTCTGTATGAACGCCTTTCCCTGCTGCTTCTACGCCGTAAAGAGCGACCTCTTCATCGTGTACGAACGGATAAAACATGCCCATCGCATTACTACCACCGCCAATACAAGCAACGACTGCTTCTGGTAACTTTCCTTCTAACGCCTCATATTGTTTTTTCGTTTCATTTCCAATTACACTTTGGAAATCACGGACAATTTGCGGGAATGGATGTGGCCCGAGAACGGATCCCATAATGTAGTGTGTATCGTGCACGTGTGAAACCCAGTAGCGAAGCGCCTCGTTCACTGCATCTTTTAATGTGCCGCTACCTGCCGCTACACTTTCTACTTTCGCTCCGAGTAATTCCATTCGGAACACATTTAATTTTTGACGTCTCACATCTTCCTCTCCCATAAAGATGACGCATTCTAATCCGAGTAGGGCACATACAGTAGCAGTTGCCACTCCGTGTTGTCCTGCTCCTGTTTCAGCGACAACTTTTTTCTTGCCCATTCGTACTGCAAGTAGTGCCTGACCGATTGTATTGTTAATTTTATGAGCTCCTGTATGGTTCAAATCTTCACGTTTTAAATAAATCTTTGCACCACCGCAATACTTCGTCATATTTTCAGCGAAATAAAGCGGTGTTTCCCTTCCAACGTACGTTTTTAAATAATGATTTAATTCCTTTTGAAACGCTTCATCTTGCATCGCTTCTTTATATGCTTCTTCTAGTTCTAATACAGATTGCATTAACGTTTCTGGAACGTATCGTCCTCCGTATATACCGTAGTGACCTTTTTCATCTGGATATGCGTAGTTCATTTGGAACACTCCTTCGATTTTATAATAAATTGTTTTATTTTCTTTAGATCTTTCTTTCCTTCTGTCTCTACTCCGCTACTTACATCGACCATATATGGCCGAACAGTTCGAATTGCTTCTTCTATGTTAAGGATGTTTAATCCACCAGCTAATATCGTTTTCTTTCGCAACTCTTTTGGCATATGCTCAAGTAATTCCCATGAAAATGTCTTTCCATTTCCTCCATGAAACTTTTCTTTCGGGCTATCAAACAATATATAATCCGTTTCATATGCTTGAGCGCTTTTCATATCACTCTCTGAAGTTACTCCTAGCGATTTTATAGACGGAATATTCAATCTTCTAATTTGATGATTCTCTTCATCCCCATGTAGTTGCACATGCGTTAACCCGCACTCATCTGCAATCTTCTGAATCACTTCAACTGATTCATTTACGAAAACCCCGATTTTTAATACGTGTGCTGGAAGCTCCCCAATAATTTCTTTCGCTAGCCCCAGAGTAATTTTCCGCTTACTTTCTGCAAAAACAAATCCGATTGCATCTGCTCCGTATTCGCAAGCACATTTTGCTGTTTCAACATCAGTAATACCACAAATTTTCACTTTCATATATTCACCTTACAATCTTCAAAAAAGCTACTAATAGAAGATGATGTCATAAGTGCCTCTCCAACTAATACACCTTTTGCTCCAGCTCTTTTAACGCGGGTAATATCTTCTTTTGAATGAATGCCACTTTCACTAATCCAAAGTAATTTCTCCTCATTCAATCGTTTTCCTAACTTTTCAGTTTGGCTTAAATCTACTTCGAACGTTTTTAAATTACGATTATTAATGCCAATAACATGTGGATTTAGTTGGATCGCAGTTTCTAATTCCTGTTCATCATGAACTTCAACAATCGCTTCCAATCCTTTTTCTAACACGTAGCTATACAACTCTTTTAACTTTTCTTTCGTTAACGCTGCTACGATTAGTAAAATAATATCTGCTCCCGTTTCATACGCTCTATCGATTTGAATCTTATCGATTATGAAATCTTTACATAAAAGCGGAATGTTACTTTCTTCTCTTGCTGTTTGTAAATCGTGAAACGATCCTTTAAAAAATTGACCATCTGTTAAAACAGATACTGCTCCTGCCCCGCAGTCTTCATATGTTCCCACTTGTTTTCGTACGTCAACGTGTAAATTGATATCTCCTTTTGATGGTGATGCTCGCTTTACTTCTGCAATGACAGTAAACTGCTGTAACGCTTCTACAAGTGAATGTGTCTTTCTTTTTGTTTTGACTGGTGTATACGTTTCATATAACTCCGCAACTTCCTTTTTCTTCTGTTCTACAATTTTATCTAAAATCGTCCCCACTTTAGTTCACCCTTTCTAATTTTTCGTTGCTTGCTGCAATTAATAAGTTTAATTTGGTTAATGCTTTTCCAGAGTCAATGCTATGTGTTGCTAGTTTAATTCCTTCTTCAATCGTTTCTGTTTTTCCATTTGCAAAAAGGGCTAGACCTGCATTTAATAACACTGTATCGCGGTAAACACTCTTTTCTCCACTCAATACGCCGACTGTAATCTTTGCATTTTCTTGTGAATTCCCCCCTCTAATTTCTTCATTTTTCACTCTTGAAAAACCATAATTTTCTGGATCAATATTCATTTCTACTATTTCATTATCTTTTAAAAGGACTACTTGATTTTCCCCTTGTAATGACGCTTCATCTAAAAAACCACTTCCATTTACGACAAGCGCTTGTTTCCGGCCTAACTTTTGTAATACTTGTGCAACTGGTAATAACATATCTCGTTTATAAATACCGACAAATTGTGTTTCTAAATTCACTGGATTTGTTAAAGGACCAATTAAATTAAAGATTGTCGGCACGTTTAACTCTTTTCTTATTTTCATAATGCGCCTTAGTGCTGGATGCATTGCTGGTGCAAATAAGAAGGCAATGCCCACATGCTCTAGTAAATAATCAATCTCGTTTGGCGTACTACTAATATTTACACCTAGTTCTTCTAATAAGTCTGCACTTCCTGTTTTACTAGAAACGGCACGATTACCATGTTTTGCAACCTTTACACCTGCTCCTGCCAGTACGAATGCTGATGTTGTGCTAATATTAAACGTTTGAGCACCGTCACCACCCGTCCCGCAATTGTCCATTGCTCCTTGTATATGGTTCGAAAACGGCAATGCCTTTTCGCGAAGAGCTCGAACGAGACCGTATATTTCTTCTGCAGTTTCACCTTTCGCTTTCAGTAAGACTAAGAAAGCTGCAATTTCACTTTCTAATATGTTTTCACTTAATAAAAGTAGTCCTGCTTTATACATTTCCTCTTCTGTTAAATGTTGACCCTCCACTAATTTACGAAGATAGTTATTCATACTCTTTCCTCCTCTTTTACTTCTGTTAAAAAGGCACGTATTAACTTTCCGCCTTCTTCTGTTGCGATTGATTCCGGATGAAACTGTAATCCGAAGAGCGGATAATAATTGTGACGGACTGCCATTATTTCTCCGTCGTCCATCGCTGTCGCTAATATGTCAAAACAATCTGGCAAGCTCGTTTGCTCTGCAACAAGGGAATGATAGCGCATCGCCGTCAGCGGCTGTGTAACGTATGAAAAGATTGACGTTCCGTTATGTTTCACACGCGATGTTTTTCCGTGTTTAATACGTTCTGCTCTAACAATGTCTCCTCCAAATGCGGCTATGATCGCTTGGTGGCCAAGACAAATCCCTAATATGGGAACGTTCTTATAAAAATGACGAATCACTTCGATACAAATACCAGCATCCTCTGGTTTTCCTGGTCCTGGTGAAAGCACAATTCCTGTTGGATTCATCTCTTCTAGCTGTTCTATCGTTATTTGATCATTTCTTACGACTACAATATCTTCTTCGTATTCACCTAACAGTTGATACAAGTTATAAGTAAATGAATCATAATTATCAATTAGTACAATCATTTCATTACCTCCAATAGCGCTCTCGCTTTATTTAATGTTTCTTCATATTCAGCTACTGGATCTGAATCGTAAACGACTCCTGCTCCGGCCTGAACGTATGCTTTTTCATCCTTTACGACCATCGTTCGAATGGCAAGTGCCATATCAAGATTCCCTGAAAAACTAACGTATCCAACTGCTCCGGCGTATACGTTTCTTTTTTCATTCTCTAGCTCATTTATAATTTCCATCGCTCTAATTTTCGGAGCTCCAGAAACTGTCCCTGCCGGTAAGCAATACGCTAACGCATCAAATCCGCTCGTTTGTTTTCGCAATGTTCCGTAAACTTCAGATACAATGTGCATAACGTGAGAATATTTTTCTACTTTCATATATTTATCTATCGTCACGGATCCAATTTCACTCACTCTGCCAATATCATTTCGCCCAAGATCTACAAGCATCATATGCTCCGCTCGTTCTTTCTCATCTTCCAACAGTTCTTTTTCGATTTCCTCATCTTCCCTCTTCGTTTTCCCCCTCGGCCTCGTACCAGCAATTGGATTCGTCATCACTTTATTCTCCCTTACTGATAGCAAACTTTCCGGTGAAGAACCGAGTACAACATAATCTTGAAAATCGATATAGAACATATATGGTGATGGATTTGCAATTCGAAGTTTTCGGTATAACGCGAATGGATCACCAATACATTCACTTTGCAAACGCTGTGACAGTACGACTTGGAATATGTCCCCAGCTCTTATATGTTCTTTCGCCATTTCTACCATCTCACAAAACTCTTTTTCCGTTATAGAAGAAGTGAATGATAATGTGGATTGTATTGCATTTACTTCAGCTTCTTCTCCTTGTAGCACTTCCTCTTTGTATACTCGTAGCCTTTCGTATACTTCCTCATAATCTGCTGAATCATCTTCCCTGCATACATATACAAACGACAACTTTTGGCGTAAATGATCGTAAACGATAAACTCACGATATAGTAAAAGGTGTACTTCCGGAATATTTAATGGGTCGTGTAAATCCGCTCCAATGTTTTCATACTGCCGAATGACATCATATCCAATATAACCAACTGCTCCTCCGCAAAATGGAAATGGGCTATCTACTTGTGATGATGCGATTACTTCTTCTAACACTTGTAGTACGTTACCTTTTAACTTTTCTGTTTGCCCATATATCATTCTTTCTACTTCCGTACCAACGCTTGTCACCTCTCCATAAGGATTACATCCTAAGTAAGAATAACGCCCTTTATCTTGATGAAGCTGTGAACTTTCTAATAAAAATTTCTTCTTCCCTTTCATACGTCTATATAAAGAAATTGGCGTAATGCTATCTCCTTCTTCTTCAGTGATTACTAAAAATGTCTTTCTCTCTCTTTTTTGTTTTATAAATTCTTCTTTCGTCATCATGTCCTTCACCTCACTCTGAAAAATAAAAAAGTCCCCTACATATCGAAAATATGTAGAGGACGATAAATATACCGCGGTACCACCTCGTGTTGGATGCAAAAGCATCCCGCTTTGTTCAGGTACAAAATTTATACCTTATCCTTGTAACGGCGGAACCCGGGTTGCCTACTGAAAATAATTGTTCAGCATACCTCTCGTAAGCCCATTCCGTATATGGCACCGTACCGGGCTCCCACCTATTCCCGGCTCTCTGTAACGTCTCCAATATACGTACTCTTCTTACTTAGACGATTTCATTTATTTAATTTTTTATACACAAAAAGGGAGTACTCATCCTATAGAAAGGACGGGTACTCCCGTGGTGCCACCTTAATTCGTTACAAATGTAACGCACTTTACCGTATCAAAAACAATACGTGTCTCTTGTATCGATGAGATCATGTCGCCAAAGCCTACTTCTTTCGTTTCGGTTTGGAAGCTCCGAAGCCCATTCCACATCAATTCCATACTGATTCGCACCAACCATCAGCTCTCTGACATGTTCATCATGTGTACTCTTCTTCATCAACGCTTGCATTTTTTTAAGTTGCACTCATTATAGACCTGACTTTTTTCACAAGTCAATACTTTTTTAAAAATTTTATTTTTCTTTCCTTTCAATATTATATTGACAAAACAACCTCTTTTTATGTAAATATAATAAATACTCTATTAAAAATAAGGTTTTTTGTATGAATATTATATATTAAAAAAGTAAAATCACATCAAAAAACGCTTACATTTCTGAAAATTCATATTTCTATATGGATTTTTCAGAATAATCATGATAGATTATAAAGTGAAACTTTAATAAGTGGGGGTTTTGTTCATCCCCCACTTATTATTAGTTGAACTAATCGGGCATTTACGGGCAGTTGATCTCCCACCTAACTTCCTTGCCCATCCAATTTTAAGGTGGGAGTTTTACTGCCCGTTCATGCGGGATAAATATGCATAACGCATCAAAAGACATGACAAAAGAAAGGGGAACTACATGAGTACGCAGATGTTAATTTTAACTTCTATCTCTATTTACATGCTCGGGATGCTAATTATCGGCTATTTCGCTTATAAGCAAACATCCAACTTAACAGATTATATGCTTGGCGGGCGTACACTAGGCCCCGCAGTAACAGCATTAAGTGCTGGAGCAGCTGATATGAGTGGTTGGCTTTTAATGGGCTTACCCGGTGCAATGTTTAGCGTTGGATTAAGTAGTAGCTGGATTGCGATTGGCCTAACATTAGGCGCATATGCAAACTGGCTTTATGTCGCTCCTCGCTTACGTACCTACTCTGAAATTGCAAATAACTCTATTACTATCCCAGAATTTTTGGAACACCGTTTCCACGACAAATCCCATATGCTACGTTTAGTATCTGGACTTGTTATTATGATATTTTTCACGTTTTATGTAGCTTCAGGATTTGTCTCTGGTGCTGTATTATTCGAAAATTCATTTGGACTCAATTACCATGTTGGTCTTCTTATCGTTGGTGGAGTTGTCGTAGCTTACACATTATTTGGTGGATTTTTAGCTGTAAGTTGGACAGACTTCGTGCAAGGAATCATTATGGTAGTCGCTCTTATTCTTGTTCCAGTCGTAACAATTATGCACGTAAATGGACTTGGTCCAGCCTTTGAAACAATTAAATCTATCGATCCGGCATTATTAGATATTTTTAAAGGTACTTCTGTATTAGGAATTATTTCATTATTCGCATGGGGCCTTGGTTATGTTGGACAACCACATATTATTGTACGCTTTATGGCGATTTCTTCTGTAAAAGAAATTAAAAGTGCACGACGTATTGGTATGAGCTGGATGATTTTCTCTGTTGCTGGAGCTATGTTTACTGGCCTTATCGGTATTGCATACTATTCAAAAGCAGGTTTAAAACTTTCTGATCCAGAAACGATTTTCGTTGAACTTGGCACTATTTTATTCCATCCACTTATTACTGGATTTTTATTAGCAGCTATTTTAGCAGCTATTATGAGTACAATTTCTTCTCAACTTCTCGTTACTTCGAGTGCAGTAACAGAAGACTTATATAGAACATTCTTTAAGCGTGATGCTTCTGATAAAGAACTTGTATTTGTCGGTCGTATGGCTGTTCTTGTTATTGCTTTAATTGGATGTGCATTAGCACTTAAACAAAATGATACGATTTTAGCTCTTGTTGGATATGCTTGGGCTGGGTTCGGTTCTTCATTCGGACCTGCTATTTTATTAAGCTTATATTGGAAACGTATGACGAAATGGGGCGCGCTTGCTGGTATGGTTTCTGGTGCCGCTACTGTTATTATATGGACTCAATTCAAATTCTTAAAAGATTTCTTATATGAAATGATTCCAGGTTTCGCTATTAGTTTACTAGCTATCGTAATTGTTAGTTTACTAACACAACCTTCAAAAGAAGTTGAAGAGCAATTTGAGAATTTCGAAAAACAACATAGTCATAATCTATAAAGGGAAGGCTCTGCTGTTATCGTATCAGCAGAGCTTTCTTTATATCAAAGTTCGACGATCTTCTGCTCGAATTTAACAATTTCTTTATGTTTCGTTAAATTAAACGTAACACTACTCCTTTATAGTATTACTATCAGCACTTATACAGAAAGGGGACTCCAATATGTTAGCAGCTTTCCAGCAACAACAAACACGAAAATTTTCACCTATCACCAATACTTCTGCGTCTTGTTTGAACATACAACCTAATCCACCTAAAATTACAATTGCTCCTTCTGTTATTTCAGTCATCGGTGTTCATATGGAAAAAAATAAGTTAAAAGTAAGAACTGGCCAAAGCACTGAGTTATCAGCTTCCGTTTTGCCAATGCAGGCAACAAATAAAGAACTTCTTTGGACGAATATGAATGCTGATGTTATCACACTGTATCCAAAGGGGGACACGGTAACGATTACTGGAAAAAGTGCAGGTAGAGCAGTCGTAATTGTCACAACTGCTGAAGGAAAGTTCCGTGACCTATGTATCATTCACGTACAACCTTATATGACAAATCCAAAGTAAAAGAGTGGCTACGAAGCCACTCTTTTACTTTATTTCAATGTGTGGATTTTTACTTTTAACAAGATTGATGAATTGCTCTTTATCTTTAGGAGAAATAATTTCTGTTTGATGTGCACCATAAACAATTTCAAGTCGATCAAATGACAATGCATGGGCTGCTATTGGATTTTTTGTATTTAAAACTTGTTTTATATCTCGTATAAATATGCGCTTTTTAACGAAACCTGATCTAATTGTAATTGTTTCTTCTCCGACGATGTATTTTGTCGAAAACCAACTCCAAATAAATAATATCGCTAATGAAATTGTAAAAAATAAAAGAAAATATTCTCTACCTGCAAATAGGGGAGCAAAACACGCTCCAATGACAACGAAAAAAATCGGATATAGCCATACATCTTTTTTTGATGGGAATTCCATTTCCTTCCCCCTTCCACACCCGTATTTATATAAAACAAAAAGAGAAGTATCACAACTTCTCTTTTCTCCTCTAACATTATAATTCCTGTGTATACGCCGGCTCGTTTACTACATTTTTTGCTGTTCGTTTTTGTTGCTGTAGTAAGAAAACAGATACACCAAACAATACGAGCATGCTACCGATAATTTGCATTGCATTTAATTTTTCTCCAAGTAAGAAGAACGCAAGTATAGATGCTCCAACAGGTTCTCCTAAAATACTCATTGAAATTGTTGTTGCATTTACATAATTTAATAGCCAGTTATTAATTACATGTGACACTGTCGGCACAACCGCAAGTAAAAGAAAAACGGTCCAATCCCACTTCGTATAACCTGTAAAAGGCACTTGCAATACTATATTATAAATTCCCATAAAAATACCTGCGAATGCAAAAACTGTAAAGCTGTAAATCCAGTGTGATACTTTCTTTACTGTCGTTTGCCCGATAAATAAATAACCGACAACCGCTATTACACTTAAAAAGGATAATATATCTCCATAAATTGCTTGTTCACTTAGCCCTAAATCTCCCCAACCAATACACATTACGCCTAATATCGCAATTCCCATCGTTGCAATAGCTGAGTATGTTGTTCTTTCTTTAAATAAGAAAAAACCTCCAATTAAAGATACGATTGGTTGAAGCGCTAAAATAATCGTCGAACTCGCAACTGTCGTATGCTTTAAAGATTCAAACCATAATAGAAAATGAAGTGCTAAAAAGAAACCAGATCCAATTAAAAATCCCCAATCTTTTATTTGAATCTTACTAAACTCTTCCCGTTTTTTCCATACGATAGGCAGCATAATAAGTACGATAATCCATAAGCGGTACATACTTAAAATAGAAGATGGTGCTGAGGACATCTTTACAAAAACTGCTGCAAAAGAAATGGCAATTATAGAAATAGCTAATGGTAGTGCGATTGACTTTTCTTGTTTCAAATCCTGTCTCCCCTCTCACCTGTCAAAAATCCCACTTCATTATATCCGTTTTCTTTCGTGACTTAAATACTAATTTTTTAGATTCTTCGTACCATTATGGTAAAATAGAAATTAAGGCACCAATTAGTGAATATTTATTTCCTTTTTCACTACAAGCGTCGCTCTTACAATCGTTACAGTAAATTTTTATTTAGGGGGATCTACATGAGTCAAACAATAGGGAGAATTGAAGAAATTTCATTTTATAGCGCATCACTTCAAGAAGACGTTACACTTCTCGTTTATTTACCAGTAAATTACACACCACTGCACAAACATACAGTTGTAATTGCACAAGATGGTAGAGATTATTTTCAGCTCGGTAAAGCGCATCGTGTAATTGAGCGCCTTCGTGAAACTGAAGAAATTGACCGTACAATTATTGTCGGTATTCCATATAAAAATGTACATGATCGTAAAGAAAAATATTTCCCAAATGAAGTAAAAAATGCTGCATATATACGTTTCCTTGCTCATGAACTTGCACCATATATTGATGAAAATTATCCAACGTACCAAATGGGAAAAGGTCGTGTTTTAATTGGTGATTCTCTTGGCGGAACAGTTTCCTTTATGACTGCACTTATGTATCCGCATACATTCGGTAAAGTCGTTATGCAATCACCATTTGTGGATGAGACAGTAATGAACTTAGCAAAAGACTTCAAAGATCCACAAGCATTAGAACTGTATCACGTCATCGGCACAGAAGAAACGGCTGTAAAGCGTACTGATGGACAAGTATCTGATTTCGTAGAACCGAACCGTGAGTTAAATACACTTCTTACAGATAGAAATTTCATTACGCATTACGAAGAGTTTGAAGGTAATCATACTTGGAAATATTGGCAAACTGATTTACCAAAAGCCTTCTCTCATATTCTATCAATGAAATAATAGAGAGCAGTATTCAGAATAATTTGATATAATAGACAAAGAGATCTATTTATCTCAAAATCTAACTAGACTTACAAAGGGAGGAATTGGAACATGAAATTAGGCATTGTAATTTTTCCATCTAAAATGATTCAAGATAAAGCGAACGGATTGCGTAAGCGTTATGACCCACACTACGCATTAGTTCCGCCACATATTACATTGAAAACACCCTTTGAGACGCAAGATGAACAATTAGAATCGATTGTAAACGAGCTACATACAATCGCAGGTAAAACGAACCCTTTCACCCTTCATGTTGGGAAAGTCGGTTCATTCGCACCTGTTAATAACGTCCTTTATTTTAAAGTAGAAAAAACACCTGAACTTACTTTCTTAAATGAAGAAATGCATGGCGGGTTATTCACGCAAGAACGCGAATATGCTTTCGTACCTCACTTAACAATCGGACAAGGCTTATCAGATGCAGAGCATGCTGATGTATTGGGGCGATTACGTATGAAAGATTTCTATTATGAACAACCAATTGATCGTTTCCATCTTCTATATCAATTAGAAAATGGAACATGGACTGTACACGAAACATTCCATCTTGGAAAGGGGAACAACTAATTTGCACGCACAGATTGTACAAACGGACGAACAACTAAGAGATGCATTCTCTGTACGTAAACAAGTGTTTGTAAATGAACAACGTGTCTCTGCTGAAGAAGAGTACGATGAGTTTGAAGAAACTTCAACACACGTTGTTATATATGACAATGATGTTCCAGTTGGTGCTGGACGTTTTCGCACCCTTGATGGTATAGGAAAAGTGGAACGCATTTGCGTGCTAGGTTCCCATCGAAAAAAAGGCATCGGAAAAATTGTTATGGATGCGCTTGAAGCGTATGCAAAGGAAAATTCGCTACCAAAATTGAAACTTCATGCTCAAACACATGCTGAAGATTTCTATAAAAAACTTGGATATGTAACGAGTTCTGATGTATTTATGGAAGCAAATATCCCGCACGTCGTAATGATAAAAGAATTGTGATTTGAAAGCAGGAGGTGACCCCTCCTGTTTTTTTACATTGCTATTTTCTTTTTCTTCCGCTAAAGTTAAATGTTGATGCTATAGTTTTGAAGGTGAATATATGACACAAGAAAAATTTTCACAAAAATCGTTAACACACGCTGATATTCCGCGTGCGACATATCATACTCCGAAAACATCTACCCATTTAATTATGGAAGAAGATGTAGATGCGGCTTATTTCCGCGCTCTCGAACAACAAAATGTTTTTTTAAACGAAAAACAATTAGAAGCCGTGCGCACAACAGAAGGTCCTGTTCTTACACTAGCTGGTGCTGGAAGCGGGAAAACATCTGTTTTAACAACTCGCGTTGGTTATTTAGTAAATGTAAAACAAGTTCATCCACGAAATATTTTATTACTTACATTTACACAAAAAGCAGCTGAAGAAATCCGAAGTCGTGTTGCAAAGTTACCAGGTATGAATCATGCAGCAAGTAGCTACGTTGTTGCTGGTACATTCCACTCTGTTTTCTTAAAATTGCTTCGTAGTCAAGGGTATAATCAGCAAATTTTAGCAAATGAAAAACATAAACAAATTATGATAAAGAAAATCTTAAAAGAATTGCGTTTAAAAGACGATTATGATTCGGAAACGATCCTCGCGATGATTTCACTTGAGAAAAACAAATTAAATCGTCCGAAAGATGTAAAGGCGAAAACGCCAGTCGAACAAGAATTTAAAGAAGTATATGAACGTTTTGAAGAGGTAAAACAACGATACAATTATATTGATTTCGATGACATCTTATTGGAAACATATTATATGTTAGAAAATAATGCTCCTTTACTAACTCAATTACAACAACGTTTTCACTACATTGAAGTAGATGAGTTTCAAGATACATCCTATGCACAATATGAAATTGTAAAATTGTTAGCCACGCCAAGAAATAATTTGTTCATCGCAGGTGATGATGATCAAGCAATTTATGGCTGGCGAGGGGCAAGTCACCAAATTATTTTATCTTTTCCAAAAGAATTTGATAACACAACAATCATTGCACTAAATACGAATTATCGATCCAATCCCTTTATCGTCGGGCTTGGAAATGAAGTTATAAAATTAAATCAAGAACGTTTTGATAAAGAGCTATACTCCGTTCGTGAGGAAGGTGTACAACCTTTTTATGCAAGACCTGCTACAACTCTTGATGAAGCAAATCAAATTTTGCAGCTCATTCAAGAAAAAGTAGATAGCGGTGACCGAAACTATAAAGATTTTTGTTTACTGTATCGCACACATTCTGTAAGCCGTTCGTTACTTGATCAGCTTACCATTCATAAAATTCCGTTTATTAAACACGGGGCGAGCCAATCATTTTATGAACATTCTTTAATTAAGCCTGTATTAGATCATTTAAGACTCGTGATTGAGCCGTTTCGACTAGAATCACTTTCAAACATATTGCCGACGATGTATATCGGACGTGATGATTGTATTTCATTTATTGAACGTGAACAATGGAAATATGGTGAAGGCCGTTTTCCTTCTCTTCTTCATTTCTTATTATTAAATCCGAGCTTAAAACCTTTTCAAGTGAAAAAGGTAAATGAGCGCATCGATTTTATTAAATTTATTAAAGAATTAGAACCGAAAAAAGCATTAAAAGAAATCATACATGGTAAAGGAAAATATTTAGAGTACTTACAAAGTAACGATCGTTCTTCCTTTACGATGCATAAAGACATACAAGAAGAAATGTTAGAAGAATTAATGGAGTCTGCAACTCGTTTCACCGATATTCCAGCTTATTTACAATTTATCGACGAGGCGATTCAAGGTCAAAAGGAAATGGAAGCATTAAAAACAATGCCCCAAAAAGATGCCGTTTCACTTATGTCAATTCATAACGCAAAAGGCCTTGAATTTCCATGTGTCTTTTTACTTGGAGCGAGTGATGGAATCCTGCCCCATACTTCTTCTTTAAAAGATGCAAATGATCGTATTACGGAAACTTCTGAAGCGTTAGAAGAAGAACGCCGATTACTGTATGTCGCCATTACACGTGCGAAAGAAGAGCTTTACATTTCTTCTCCGCAATTTTTCAGAGGAAAGAAATTAGATATATCTCGTTTTTTATATACTGTGCGAAAAGATTTACCTGAAAAGACATCCACTAAATAAGGATGTCTTTTTTTATATCACATTATGTACATCCCTCCTATATAAATTCCTTGTTTTTATCGTGAGAATTAACGTAATATCAGCCATATCCCACTCATATTGTAATAGTGTATGTCAGAACTCACGATAAGGAGTGAACATAATGAGCTGCAATTGTAACGAAGACCATCATGAACATGATTGTGATTTCAACTGTGTATCGAATGTCGTTCGCTTTATACATGAACTGCAAGACTGTGCAACCACTACATGTGGATCTGGTTGCGAAGTTCCATTTTTAGGTGCACATAACACTGCATCAGTAGCTAATACACGTCCTTTTATTTTATACACAAAAGCCGGAGCACCTTTTGAAGCATTTGCACCATCAGCAAGTCTTACTAGCTGCCGATCTCCAATTTTCCGCGTAGAAAGTATAGATGATGATGATTGTGCTGTATTACGTGTATTAACTGTAGTATTAGGTGATAACTCCCCTGTACCACCTACTGACGATCCCATCTGTACGTTTTTAGCTGTACCAAATGCAAGATTAGTATCAACCTCTACTTGCATTACTGTTGATTTAAGTTGCTTCTGTGCGATTCAATGCTTACGCGATGTTACAATTTAAAACTAAATAATGCGTTAAGTATGGATTGGGTGGCAGATAATTCTGCCACCCAATCCATGCTTAACGAGTATTATTATGTAAATTTCTTAAAATTGGGAACTTGTCTAGAACATAGAACCTGTCCTTTTCATTAACTGAAAGTAGAAACAGATAAAGGAGTGAAAAACATGTTCTCTTCTGATTGCGAATTTACTAAAATTGATTGCGAGGCAAAACCAGCTAGTACACTACCTGCCTTCGGTTTTGCTTTCAACGCGTCTGCACCTCAGTTCGCTTCACTATTTACACCACTACTATTACCTAGTGTAAGTCCAAACCCAAATATTACTGTTCCTGTAATAAATGATACAGTAAGTGTTGGAGATGGTATTCGAATTCTACGAGCTGGTATTTATCAAATCAGTTATACATTAACAATTAGTCTTGATAATGCACCTGTTGCACCAGAAGCTGGTCGTTTCTTCTTATCATTAGGTACGCCAGCTAACATTATTCCTGGATCAGGTACAGCGGTTCGTTCTAACGTTATTGGTACTGGTGAAGTAGACGTATCCAGCGGTGTTATTCTTATTAACTTAAATCCTGGTGACTTAATTCAAATTGTACCAGTTGAGTTAATTGGAACTGTAGACATCCGTGCAGCAGCATTAACAGTTGCACAAATTAGCTAGTAAAAAGCGGTATTTCTAATACAGAAATACCGCTTTTTATATGTATAATAAAAAACACTCACAGTAACATGAGTGTTTCATTCTTCATAGTGTTTTATTGTGTTCTTCTTTTTCCCACAATTGCATCCCTTTTTCTTCACAAATCCTTGTTGTTGTAATTGTTCTTGATATGCCTGTTGTTGTGCATGGTGCTGTTGCTGTATTTGATACCACTGCTGCAGGTCATATGAATTTTGCCTAGGATTATTGCTCACAGCAAACATCTCCTCTACTGTCAATTCTGTCTATTTACTATATGAACAACTCTTTATTTCCGTTCCCTCATTCTTTTAAACTCCGCTTTTTCTCTTATTATGAAAATATATTATTCTCCCATAAAATATCCTGTAATCGTTTCAATGATTGCTGCTGCTCCTGCAATAGCTAATAATGCAAGTAACGGCTCCGCAACGATAGGGATCCAATTATATAAAACTAATAAAAAAGCACTAACCCATACACCTGTACACCAATAACAGCTTAATAATTCGCCAATCCACTTTCTTAATCCTTTACCTTTCACTTTTGTAAACGTTGATACACTTCCATCTGGCTCCGTAATCTCTAATTCATCAATAAATGGTCTTCGCAAAAAGGCTGTAATTTTATCATAAACAATTAAACGAGTGAGCCTAAAGGCTGCTAACGCGAAAATAAAAAATAAAAGCCAGCTTGTAAACAGCATAATTCCACCTTCCCTTATCTTCTTTCGCCTATTTAAAAAAAAAGGTCTTGAGATTGTGACCAAATCTCCTCGACTCCAATATCTTATTAATGTAAATACAAACAAGAAGATAAGGAGTGACATTAATGAGTTGTAACGAAAATAAACACCATGGCTCTTCTCATTGTGTAGTTGACGTTGTAAAATTCATCAATGAATTACAAGATTGTTCTACAACAACGTGTGGATCTGGTTGTGAAATTCCATTTTTAGGTGCACATAATACTGCATCAGTAGCAAATACACGTCCTTTTATTTTATACACAAAAGCTGGAGCACCTTTTGAAGCATTTGCACCATCTGCAAGCCTTGTTGGCTGCCGATCTCCAATTTTCCGTGTGGAAAGTGTAGATGATGATAGCTGTGCTGTACTACGTGTATTAAGTGTAGTATTAGGTGATAGTTCTCCTGTACCACCTACTGATGATCCAATTTGTACGTTTTTAGCTGTACCAAATGCAAGACTAGTATCGACATCTACTTGCATTACTGTTGATTTAAGCTGTTTCTGTGCGATTCAATGCTTACGCGACGTTACTATCTAATAAGTGAAGTAAACTAAAAAACTATTGGGGTGGTAGAAGCTTTCTACCACCTTTACATATTTAAAAGCCGGCCATACTAATTGATTGGATATCATCTATAGACAACCTAATATCTCTCATGCTATTTTGCGGCATAATAGATACAATACCATTACGATACGATATGATCGATCCAACATAAGAAACTGTAGCTGTTTTTATTCTGCACCTTACTTTCGGAATGTAATGAGGGCGGTTTAATAAAAAATGAATTTTTTCATCATTATTCATATCCTTAAATGATTTATTATACGGAACAGTTCTTACTGGTTCTTTCTGTTCTTGTTGTTCTTGTTGTTCTTGTTCTGCATGTGCTTCTTTTTTCTCTTCTTCTATTTTTTCTTCCACTTGCTGCTCTTCTTGTTGTTCTTGTTCTGTTACCTCTTCCACAGCACTACTTACAATATTTTCATTTCTATTACTTTGCTCTTTTTGATCTTCATTTCCAAAGTTTGTCAGGATAATCCTTTTTATTTTCGGTGCAGTAAGTTCTAAACTTACTTGCGCAATATATAACAACGGTTTTCCAACTGTTGAACTTTTATTTTTATTCTTCACACTCGTCCCTCCCACTTCCATACGTAGCTGAATAAATTGTGTACTATTATAGTTATATTCATCACGTGGTAAGAACTTTCGTTAAAAATCGTTCTTTCTCAGAACAAATAAAAAGGACAATCTCAGCATTTAGAGATTGTCCTTTAAAAATTAATATTATATTTATCCTAGGATATGATACCCTGAATCAACATGAATGTTTTCTCCTGTTACACCGCGAGCTAAATCACTGAATAGGAATACTGCTGTATCGCCAACTTCTTCTGGAGTTGTTGTACGACGAAGTGGTGCGCGCTCCTCAATTTCTCTTAAGATTGAGTTGAAATCGCCTACACCTTTTGCAGATAACGTACGAATTGGTCCTGCAGAAATAGCGTTGACACGAATACCATGTTGACCTAAATCGTTCGCTAAATATTTCACGCTCGCTTCTAATGAAGCTTTCGCAACACCCATAACGTTATAATTTTTCACAACACGCTCGCCGCCAAGGTATGTTAACGTTAAAATATTTCCGCCTTCTGTCATAACTTTCTTCGCTTCTCTTGCTACAGCTGTTAAAGAGAATGCACTAATATTTTGTGCAAGTAAAAATCCATCGCGAGAAGTATCTACAAATTCGCCTTTTAAGTCATCGCGATTCGCAAAAGCAATACAATGTGCTACACCGTGAATAGTACCTACTTCTTGTTTAATTGTTTCAAAGCAAGCTGTAAGTTCCTCATCATTTGTTACATCACAAGGTAATACAAGTGATTCTTGTCCTTCTAATGTATCCGCTAATTCACGAACATTTCTTTCTAAACGTTCTCCTGCATATGTGAAGATTAATTTTGCACCTGCATTATGCAAAGAGCGAGCAATTCCCCATGCAATACTTCTTTGGTTCGCAACGCCCATAACAACAAATGTTTTCCCTTGTAATAGTTCCATGATATATCCTCCCAGAAATACTTATACTTGTTATTAGTACCTGATACTATAATTATAGTACCATAAAACCGCTTAAAGGCAAACAAAAAAGTCATTAACAGAAATTTGTTAATGACTTTTGGTTTCTATAAAAAAGCGCTCTAATCCTTCTTCCCAAGACGGCATTTGTAAAAAACCATTTAATCGTAGCATGTTATGTTGAAAGATAGAATATTTGGGCCTCGCAGCCGCAGCCCCGAATTCTTCCGTTGAAACAGGTAACACATTCACTTTCATATTTGTATACGAAAATATCTTTTTTGCAAATTCAAACCAAGAGCATGAGCCTCTGTTTGATACGTGGTATGTACCGTATAAAGAAGTATGAATGAGCTTATTAATAACTATATTTAAATCCGCCACATACGTAGGAGAGCCAACTTGATCCGCTACAACAGATATTTCATCTCTTTCTTTTCCTAATCGCATCATCGTTTTCACAAAATTATTTCCATATTTACCATATAGCCACGATGTGCGAACGATAAAATATTTATTATGTAACTCTTTGACGAACTGCTCCCCCGCATACTTAGAGGCTCCATATATATTTATCGGCGCTGGACTATGAAATTCATCGTATCCCTCTGGTCTGGCGCCTTGAAATACATAATCAGTACTAATATAAACTAGTTTCGCTCCTACTAATTGTGAAGCGACCGCTACATTTCGAGCTCCGATTGCATTTATTCTATATGCAAGATCCTGTTCTTTCTCCGCATGATCTACTTTCGTATAGGCAGCACAATGAATAATTATATGTGGTTTTATTTCTTGTACCACTTGTTGTATTCGGGATATATTTGTCACATCTAATAACTTTTTATCAAATGGATATATATCATATTCTTCAGAGTTTAACTCTTCAAATAGTTGCTTTCCTAATTGGCCGTTTGCTCCTGTTATGATAACCCTCTCTTTCATTTAACATGCCCCTTACTGGTCTTTTAGTAGTTTCCACCATTCCTTATTCTTTTCATACCATTTCACCGTCTCTTGTAATCCTTGTTCAAACGTATATTTCGGTTCCCAATCAAATTCATTCTTCATTTTCTCTGCATCAATCGCATAACGACGATCGTGCCCTAAACGATCTGTAACATATTCGATATCTTTTTTTGTTTTTCCTAAAAGAGTAATAATTTGTTCCACAACTTCTACATTTGTTTTTTCATTATTTCCACCTATATTATATACTTCTCCTACACGTCCCTTATGCAGAACAACGTCAATCGCACTACAATGATCCGTTACATGTAACCAATCTCTTACATTTAAACCATCACCATATAACGGTAGTTTTTTTCCTTCCAGTGCATTCGTAACCATTAACGGAATTAATTTCTCGGGATACTGGTACGGCCCATAATTGTTAGAACAACGCGTTACTATAACCGGTAAGTGATATGTTTTATAGTAAGATAGAGCTATCAGGTCCGCGCTCGCCTTACTTGAAGAATATGGACTATTTGGAGCTAACGGCGTTTTCTCTGTGAATTTCCCTATTTTCCCTAAAGAGCCATACACTTCATCCGTTGATACTTGCACAAGTTTTATATGCGAATATTTTTTAACTAGTTCTAATAAAGTGACCGTCCCAATTACATTTGTATCATAAAAAGGAATCGGATTTTCAATACTACGGTCCACATGTGATTCAGCTGCAAAATTTACAATCACTTGTACGTCTCGCTCTTTTATAATATGTTCTAATAGCTCTCCATTTTGAATTTCTCCTTTTACAAAAGAGTAATTCGGGTGATTCTGAAGAGATTTTACGTTATTTAAATTCCCGCTATATGTTAATGCATCGTAATTAATAATTTTATATGTTTCATAACTTTGTAGCATATAATGAACGAAATTACTTCCAATAAATCCAGCCCCACCTGTTACTAATATATTCATAAACAACGCTCCTACTTAAAAACTATCTTCATATTCCTCTAGTAATGGTAATATCTGATCCTTATCGGACAATATAGGATCGGTTACTGGCCAAGGAATTGCTAAATCTTTATCTTCCCAAAGTAATCCTGAGTCATGCTCTGCGCTATAATATTCATCTACTTTATACATAACGATAGTATGCGGAACAAGGGTGCAAAATCCATGCGCAAACCCTTTTGGCACTAGTAATTGTCGATGGTTATCTGCACTTAAAATATACCCTTTCCATTGTTTAAATGTTGGTGATTTTTTTCGTAAATCAACGATAACATCATAAATTGCCCCTTGCATAACTTGAATGAGTTTCGTTTGTGCTTTCGGTTTTTTTTGAAAGTGTAGTCCCCGAATCGTTCCTGCCTTAGCCGAATAAGATACGTTATCCTGTACAAATGAATACGTAATCCCTAATGTTTCTAGCACCTGCTTATTATAGCTTTCTGAAAAAAAGCCACGCTCGTCTCCAAACAACCTCGGTTCTAACAATTTTGCATCGATAAAATTTGTTTCTACGACTTTCATATTCTCACCTATTCTCCGTTAAACTGTTTCCCAAAATCAATATCCCGTGCTAACGTATTCGCCTTTTGAAGAGAAGCATGAGTTCCCGCATCAGTCCACCAGCCGCTCATTTCATTATAAGTAAGTACCCCTCGTTTTAAATACCAATTATTTATATCTGTAATTTCAAGTTCTCCCCGTGCAGAAGGTTTTAATTCTTTAATATAAGAAAAAACTTTCGAATCATACAAATAAATTCCCGTAACAGCATAAGAACTTTTCGGCTCTTTCGGCTTTTCTTCAATTTCAACTATTTTTCGGTTTTGAATATGTGCTACGCCAAATCTTTCGGGATCTTCTACAGATTGCAAGAGCACTTTCGCACCTTCTTTTTGATTTGCAAACTCTTCAACATACGGAAGAATATCATCTGAAAAAATATTATCCCCCAATATAACTACCATACGATCATTCCCGACGAAATCTTCACAAAGCCCTAACGCCTGTGCGATACCGCCCGCTTTATCTTGCACACGATACGTAAAGGACACGCCAAATTCATGACCACTCCCTAAGAAGCTAACAACATCCCCCATATGCTCTTTACCTGTAATAATCATAATGTCTGTAATATCGCATTGTTTTAGCTTATATACCGCATGATAAATCATCGGATACCGACCAACAGGAAGTAAATGTTTATTCGTTACTTTCGTTATTGGATATAATCTCGATCCAGTACCACCTGCTAAAATAATTCCTTTCACTCTGCATCTCTCCTTTATGATGGAGATAATATATCTTTGTAATGTTCTATAAACACTTGCCGGTACTTCTCATATGTATCCGCATCAAACTCATCCCCGTTGTAATGAATACACCATAAATTTGCTTGATTTGGGATACCGATTAAATAACCAGCCCTTTGAAACTCTAAAGACTGTGACACATCATAAAAGTGAAACCCTTGAAACAAATCTTCTCGCCACGGAATATCATACTGCGTTGCCATGAATAAACCATCAATTGCCTGAACTGACAAAAATGGTTGATTACCATAAAAAACCTGATCTAAATTTAATAATTGATAATTCTGTCTTCTGTATTCAATCACTTTCCCTACTAAATTTTTTCCTTCCCACCATATCCCGTTATTCGGTAAAAACTGAGCCCCAGCGACTCCTATTAAACCAAGCTTTTCATTTTCTTTAAAAAGAGATATAAGTGTAGAAAACATGTCTCGATTAATAAGATATGTATCTTGATGTATATACACTTTGTATTTCGCTGGATATGAAAGGGCTCGGTTGTATGCACTTGCCATACTTTGTGCATCTCGTATCGGAAAAATTTGTACGACATAGCCAGGGGGAACAAAAATGTTTCTGATTTGGCTCTCACATTGTTTGAAAAGCTCTTCATTATTTACACAAACAACAACTAATATTGTATGATCTTTCATTTTTGTCCCCCCTTTTATTCTTCCTTATTTACCTCTGACATATAGTGTTCCACAAATATTTCCCGATACTTCTCATAGTTCGTCATATTCACATCAAAATGATAATGGATACACCAAGCATCGCGCTGTACAGGTACACCGACTGTATATCCTGCTTTTTTAAATTCAAATGATTGAGATACATCATAAAAGTCAAATCCGTCAAATAAGTCTTCTCGCCACGGAACATCATATTGTGTCGCCATTAATAAACCGTCAATACATTCTACAGGAATAAATGTTTTTGATTCGTGATACGGTTGTTCTAAACTTGCCATATAAAACAAATCATTCATATAACCAATGACCTTTCCTACAATTCCACGCCCTTCGTTCCATACACCAGTTGGAGGAACATATTGCGCTCCAACCATCCCAATCATACCAAGGTGTTCATGTTCCTCAAATAATTGAAGTAATCCGTATAAAAAAGCTCTATTTATAATAAAAACATCTTGATGTAAATACACTTTATACTTCGCTGGATGCGAAATGGCTTGATTGTATCCACTCGTCATACTTTTCGCATTTCGAATCGGCATAAATTGGACAATATACCCTGGTGGTACTAACAATTGCAATATATGTCGCACGCAGTTTGCATACAATTTCCGATCATTTATACATGTAACAAATAATATTGTTTTGTCTGCAGCACTCATAATTGTGATTTTTCAGCTTCAATAATATACTGAAATACAACTGTCTCAGCCATGAAGCCACTTCCAAGACGATATTTTTTACAAATTCCATATAACTCCTCAATAAGTGGTTCATACATTTTATGATCAACATATACACGATCTACTTTACTAATAACATATCCTGCTTTTAAAAACATTCTTAGCATTTCATTAAATGTAAAGAAACGAATATGTGTTTTATCTAATAAACCATATTCTGTATACGTCCAATTTCCGGCAAGTAAGGGAGCTAATACTGAAATATGAGCAACGTTTGGTATACTTGCTAAAATCACACCATTTTGCTTTATATATGGCTTAACCTTTTCAATCACAGCCCACGGATCAAATAAATGCTCTAATACATCTCCAAATAGGATGCAATCAAATTGCTCCTCCTCATAAGGAAGATCTATTTTTTCTATATCCCCTAAAATAACATGATCTAGTCTTTCTTTCGCTTTTTCTGCAGCCTCTGGAAATGCCTCGATTCCTGATACACGTGTACCATTTTCTTTAATCGCTGCTCCTAATGTACCGCTCGAGCAACCAATATCAAGAACTTCTTTCCATTCCTTTTTTATATGCTTTAATAAATTCGGATTCGCTGCATTATAATAATGCTCGGATTTTTCTTCATATAAAGAACTTTTTTCGCGATTCATTTCACACACTCCTTATGCAAATTGAATTAGAAATATAAATCTCATATGAATTCTATAAAGTGCAGATTTTGTTCATCCCCCACTGATTATTAGCCCGCAAATAGCTTTATAAAATTTTTTATCTATATTGGTTTCGTTACTGATACTCTAATATATAACCAATCTATTAGAGTTAGAATAACGATAAATCATTTCTAAAAAACGAAACCTATTACGCTTTATATGGTTTATCAAAAACTCCCCGAAAATATTTACGGTTATATTCAATTGCAGCATTATTCGGAACATAAGAAGCTGCTAATTCATTGTAATAATACGCTTTATCCTGCTCCCCTAACCTGCTATAACAAATACACATTTGTAAATAGGGTAGCCATGTGTAGCTAGCTGGACTATGAAAAGGACTTTCCGTTGCCATTGGTACTTCCGTTGCAAGTTTAAACCAAAATATCGCTTCATTATATTTTTCTTGTTCCATATATATATATCCTATTCTTGTACAATTCTCTCCTCTAGGGACGTCATACCGAAACGACTTCACACAAGATTCGATTGCCTTCTCCCACATTCCGAGCTTCGCATAGCAATCTCCTAACTTACCACATGCATAAATTTTCTCTTCATACCATCCTTCGTCTTGATTAAGAAATGTTTCATAAAGAAGAACTGCATCATCATATTTTTGGTTATCCATAGATTCATTTGCGTAATAAAATAAATCCCTCGAACTCAATTCTTCCCCTGCTGCTACAGTATTTTGAAAAATTTTCAAATTACGATTTGTTACTTTTTTTTCTTTTTTATGTGTAATAGCAACTTTACTACTAAAAGTCTCACCAGCAATAGCTAAATACTCATGAACCTTTCCAAACCATTGAAATTGTTTTTCACGCTTTACAAGTCGATTTCTTTTTGTACAATATAAAGGTTTCCCGTTAGAATCCATCGCAAGATGATAAGGCATCGAAACAGCATCAAATTTAGGATCTAATTCTATTTTTAAGAGTTTCAATGCTTCTTGGGCATCTTCTAATAATACGTCATCTGCATCTAGCCACAATATATACTCTTGCGTCGCTTTTGAAAAAGAAAAATTTCTTGCTGCCGCAAAATCATCAATCCACTGGAAATCATATATGTTAGAAGTGTATTTCTCTACGATTTCTTTCGTTCGATCGACGGAACCTGTATCCACTACTATAATTTCATCCACAATTTTCTCAACTGTCTCTAAACAACGGGCTATTGTCTCCTCCTCATCTCGAACAATCATACATAAACTAATTGTAATTCCTTGCTTGTTCAACATAATCACCCTCTTCCAAATCAATCATATGTTATACATATACTAAACTTTCCATTTTTTTTAATTGTTCAAGTAGTTTAAGATTTCTTTTCAATAATTCAAATGTCCGTGTCATTTTCTTTCGGTTTTGCATCTACTATATAATGAACGCTTTATGGAGGTGAATTTATGTCAAATAATAATTATTCAAATGGATTAAATCCCGATGAATCTTTATCAGCTAGTGCATTTGACCCTAATCTTGTAGGACCAACATTACCACCGATACCACCGTTTACCCTTCCAACTGGGCCTACCGGGCCTACTGGACCTACCGGACCTACCGGGCCTACTGTACCTACGGGGCCTACCGGACCTACTGGACCTACCGGGCCTACTGGACCTACTGGCGGAGGAACTGGAATAACTGGACCTACCGGGCCTACTGGTGACACTGGGGCTACTGGACCTACCGGGCCTACTGGTGACACTGGGGCTACTGGACTTACGGGGCCTACTGGTGACACTGGGGCTACTGGACCTACCGGGCCTACTGGTGACACTGGGGCTACCGGACCTACGGGAGCTACTGGACCTACGGGGGCTACTGGACCGACTGGACCATCCGGATTAGGACTTCCAGCAGGATTATATGCATTTAACTCCGGTGGGATTTCTTTAGATCTAGGAATTAATGATCCAGTACCATTTAATACTGTTGGATCTCAGTTTGGTACAGCAATTTCTCAATTAGATGCTGATACTTTCGTAATTAGTGAAACTGGATTCTATAAAATTACTGTTATCGCTAATACTGCAACAGTAAGCTTATTAGGAGGTCTTACAATCCAAGTGAATGGAGTACCTGTACCAGGTACTGGATCAAGTTTAATCTCACTTGGAGCACCTATCGTTATTCAAGCAATTACGCAAATTACGACAACTCCATCATTGGTTGAAGTAATTGTTACAGGACTTGGGCTATCATTAGCTCTTGGTACGAGTGCATCCATTATTATTGAAAAAGTTGCTTAATTTTTTACTTAGCAGTAAAACTGATATCAGTTTTACTGCTTTTTCAATTTCAAATTCAATCATGAAACATTCGTTAGCTACATAATCATATTGTTGTATGACATTTTGCAGGAGGCACAAATATGGAAAGTAAATCTGCTGTTCAGCTTTATCTCGAATTGCTAAAGAAAACAATTTTATTTGAAATATGGTTGGAATATGAGGCATACTTACCCGCATCTCTACATATTTCGAAAGAACTAGAATTCGAACCCGTTACAGTCCCCCTCCCTTTATTCATTAAGCAATATGCCGAAAACCATAACTTAAAAATTGTAAAACCAAATGTTTCAAAAAGTGAACGTCATGATGGAATGGATTGGCCAAGAGCAGCACATAGCATGATTGGTCGAGAACGTATGAACCAATTACAAGAGGCAATGGAAACCGTTGTTCGTGAAAATATAGAGGGAGATTTTATTGAAACAGGTGTATGGCGCGGAGGATCATGCATTTTTATGAATGGTTTTTTACAAGCAAACAACATTACGAATCGTACTGTGTGGGTCGCAGATTCATTTGAAGGTTTGCCAGCACCGAATCTAGAACAATATCCAAAAGATTACGGTGATTATTTACACACATTCGATTACTTACGCGTCTCTTTAGAACAAGTACAAGAGAATTTTAAAAAATATGATTTACTAAATGATCAAGTGAAATTTTTAAAAGGTTGGTTTAAAGATACTTTACCAACAGCACCAATTGAAAAAATAGCAATTGCACGGCTTGATGGTGATATGTACGAATCCACCATGGATGGTCTCATGAACTTATATGATAAAGTTTCTAAAGGTGGCTATATAATTATCGATGACTACGGGCTACCGCCATGCGCTGAGGCTGTGACAGACTTTAGAAAGCAACGAAATTTAAAAGCCCCTATTACTAAAATTGATGTATTTGGCGTTTATTGGAGAAAAGAATAAACAAGATTTAATCTATAGGAGATTCCATTTTCACTCATTCTTCTCTCACTTCTAATCCAATTAAGTATTTCTTTTGTGGAATCTCCTTACATATAACAATTGTTTTCCTTTGTTCTCTCACTACAAATTGAAAATTTTATTAATAGAGTGACTGCATATTCTCACACAAGAAAGGGGTATACTCATGAGCGAACTTAACAAAGAAATGACTTTACTCCCCCCTCCTGAACTCGTCCAATATGTAGGTGGCGACTTCAAAAAGGTTGGAAAAGAGTTCCTAAAGCATTTTATTCAAATTGGCGCTTTAAAATCAAATGAAAAAGTATTAGATGTAGGCTGCGGCGTCGGCCGAATGGCTGTACCATTAATGAATTACTTAAATGATGATGGAGCATATTATGGATTTGATTTGTTTAAAGATGGAATTACTTGGTGTCAAAATAACATTTCAACTATGCGTAATAATTTTCACTTTGAACATGTTGACATATACAATCAATTCTATAATCCAGAAGGAAAAGAAGATGCCTCTCAATATCGTTTTCCCTATGAAGACGGAACATTCGATTTTATCTTTTTAACTTCTGTATTTACACATCTTCTTCCAAAAGAATTAGAACATTACGTATCTGAAATTGTACGTGTATTAAAAAAAGACGGGAGATGTTTCATTACATTCTTTCTAATAAATCCTGAATCGTCCTATTATTTAAATGCAGGACAAAGTACATTAGGTTTTTATCATCGAATTGAAAATTGCTACGTTGTAAATAAAGATATTCCCAATTTTGCAGTTGCTTATCCTGAGACAGATATTTGCAATCTATTGAATAAGTATGGTCTAGAAATAATCAATAAGCCACATTATGGTTTATGGTGCGGCAGACCAGAATATACAAGTTACCAAGATATTGTTCTTACAAAAAAAAGCTTCTGAAAGGAAGTTATGTATGGCGAGTGAAAAAAATCTACCTCTCGTTTCTATCCTTATTCCCACTTATAATCGACCCCATTATTTCAAAATCGCTCTAGAAAGTGCATTGGCACAAACTTATTCAAATATTGAAATCATCATCGGAGATGATAGTACAAATGATGAAACAGCAACTCTAATCCATGAACAATACTTACCAAATTATAAAAATATAACATACATTCGAAATATCTCTACTCTAGGACAATTTCACAATGACCTTATGCTCATAGAAAAATCAAATGGTGAGTATATAAATTTTTTAATGGACGATGACGTGTTTTATAAGCATAAAATACAAAAAATGATGGCCTATTTTGAGCAAGATTCCAATAAAGATCTTGCTCTTGTTACTTCTTATCGAGTACGTATTGATGATCATGGAAATCTAATCGGCGATGCCCATCCAACACAAAAGTTATATAGCGAAGATACCCCATTAAACGGAATATTTTTAGGCGACTGGATGCTAAAGGCCGGCCACAACATTATCGGCGAACCTACAACTACTTTGTTTCGAAAGAACTTGCTCACTGAACCTTTTGGCACCCTTAAAGAGCGACAATATTCTTGTAGTGTTGATATGGCCTCATGGATTTCTTTACTTTCTAAAGGAAATGCAATATACATTTCTGAGCCTTTAAGTCAATTTCGCTACCATGCTGGACAACAAATACACAATAAACTACTTCAAGGTTGCGAAGATTTCACACACCTCGTTATAACAGCAAAAGAATATGGATTTTTACAAAATACTATAGACTATAGAACAGCTCTACTTAGTGCTTACAAATGGTGTAAAAGTTCCTTAAAATACTACCTTCATCAACTAGATATTTTTCCTGACGCACATGTACGTCTTGCCCATTGTTTGGATATAATTATTAAAGAGTTAAACAATTAAACTACTCTGCAAAATCAAAAGTGTATGGACTATATGTGAATCATTCGTATAGTTCATACATTCTTTCTCATACTATAAAATCCATTACTATAAAGAGCAGTAGAAAGGAATACCTACATTGAAAGATTCAAATTCTCAATATCAAATAGACTACGTATTACTATTTATTTTATTTGCCATTGGGATTGTTAGTTGTTGTGCTATTGCAAGTGCGCAAGCCTCCTTACCGCCATTTTTACAAAACGTCAATTTTGTACTCAAGCAAATCCAATGGTACTTCATTGGATTTATAGCCATTGGTGTTATTATGATTATCGATTTCGATCGTTATCAAAAAATTGCTTGGTATTTGTATAGCTTTGCAATGGTACTACTTATTGGACTAGAACTTCAAGTACCAGGTGCCGTTACAATTAAAGGCGCTACCGCTTGGTACAGGCTCCCAGGCATCGGAAATTTTCAGCCTTCTGAAATTATGAAATTGTTTTTAATTATCGTCATTGGACGAATTATAGCAAATCATAATGAGAAATATTTTTCCCAAACAATGCGTGACGATTTTTTATTACTTGGAAAAATATTTGCGACAAGCTTGCCACCACTACTACTTATTGCAAAAGAACCAGATTTAGGAAACACAATGGTCATTTCAGCGATGCTTGCAGCAATGATACTAGTTTCTGGCATACGATGGCGTTTTATTTTCGGATTAGTTTCAGGTACTTTCGTGGCTGGATCTACATTAATATATATTTTTTTTACTCACACAGATTTCTTTAAAGCACACATTTTAAAAGAATATCAATTAAATCGCTTCTACGGATGGTTGGCACCTTACAAATATGATGCGCAAGGCTATCAATTAAGACAAGCATTCTTAGCGACTGGATCCGGAGAAATGCAAGGAAAGGGGTGGGAAAATGGACAAGTATATTTTCCAGAACCACATACAGATTTTATTTTCACTAATGTCGCTGAACAATTTGGATTTCTAGGTGCAAGTGTCATTATTTCACTTTTTTTCTTACTCATTTTTCGAATGATTCATATCGCTTTAGAAAGTAATGACCCTTTCGGTAGTTACATTTGCGCTGGTACAATCGGAATGTTTACTTTCCAAGTATTCCAAAATATCGGGATGACAATCGGATTACTTCCCATTACAGGGATAACATTACCTCTTATGAGCTACGGAGGAAGTTCACTGCTTACATACATGATTGCGATTGGATTCATTTTAAATATTCGCTCAAGAACGAAAAGCTTTATGTTTAAATGAACAACACAAAAACGCTATATTTTTATCTCTATCCTTTTTTAGATATACTAATGAAAAATACGATGGAGGTTTAAATATGAAATATGACATTATAGGAGATATTCATGGATGCTTCCAAGAGTTTCAAAATTTAACAGAGAAGCTAGGGTATAACTGGAGTAGCGGTCTACCGATCCACCCTGAACAACGTAAACTTGCATTCGTTGGTGATATTACAGACCGTGGTCCTCATTCATTACGTATGATCGAAATTGTATGGGAACTTGTCATACATAAAAAAGAAGCTTATTACGCTCCTGGAAATCACTGTAATAAACTATATCGATTTTTCCTTGGACGTAATGTAACAATCGCTCACGGACTTGAAACAACTGTCGCTGAATATGAGGCACTTCCTTCTCATAAGCAAAACATTATAAAAGAAAAGTTTATCACTCTTTATGAACAATCACCACTCTACCACATACTAGATGAAAAAAAAGTAATCGTATGTCACGCTGGGATTCGGCAAGATTACATAGGAAGACGAGATAAAAAAGTACAAACCTTTGTATTATATGGTGATATTACAGGAGAAAAGCATGCCGATGGCTCACCTGTCCGTCGCGATTGGGCGCAAGAATACAAGGGGCAAGCTTGGATTGTATATGGACATACACCAGTAAAAGAACCTCGATTCGTCAATCAGACAGTCAATATTGATACTGGTGCTGTATTTGGTGGCAAATTAACCGGATTACGTTATCCTGAAATGGAGACTATCTCTGTCCCTTCTTCTTTACCTTTTGTCGCTGAGAAGTTCCGTCCAATTTCATAACTACCTTACTTAGCGAGAGATTACCGTATTATTTAGGCAGATCTCATATAAAACTAGGTAAAGTAATTAAAAAAAGATGCAATAAAGTGCATCTTTTTTTAATTACTTTACATATAATGTCGCAGGAGGTGACAGAATGAAGAAAAAATCTTCTAAACAAAAAAGAAAATTTCCCCCTTTATATCTGCCCATGTACGGAATTAACAACTGGTGTAGCATTCGGGCTGCAGCCATAGAAGAACTAGAAGAACAAGAGTCATCAAAAAAAAGCAAAGTAAAACCAACATATGTCTCTTTAGAAAATGCTGTGATGAACCACATAATCGATCGCAGAAAAATAAAGATGCAACAAAAAAATAAACAGCTCTCAAATCAAGATGAACAGGTACTACGTTCTAACCAAACAGAAGAAACGGCGGAAGAAAATAATTCTGTAGCAATAAATAAAAAAGTGGAACCAGAAATTCCAGCTGCTATTATAAACAAAGTAAAAAAAATAAAAGAAGCATTAGCTTCATCGAATGATATACAAACTGAAAAACCACTCATAATTGAGACACCTACACCTGAAAATACAAAAGTTAAAAGGGGCGGCCGATATGCATATGCGGAGGGGCTTCACTCTCATGCGGAGGGCATGGCAGCACATGCGGAAGGCTTATTAACACACGCAAAAGGTTCTTTCTCTCATGCAGAAGGATCCAACTCAAAAGCAACTGGACATAGTTCGCATAGTGAGGGAAGTGAAACGACAGCAGGCGGTGCTTATTCTCATGCGGAGGGTAAACAGACGACTGCTTTAGGCGAAGCAGCACACGCAGAAGGAACCGCAACTATCGCTAACGGCTCCTCTTCTCATGCGGAAGGTCATCATACATCAACAGCTCATTTTGCAGGTAGCCATATTATGGGGCGCTTCGGCACTGCAGAAGAAGCTTATTCCTGGTTTATTGCAAATGGTGCAAACGACACCGACCATAATATCGGTGCTAAATGGCTTGCCCATAATGGAGAAATGTATATTGAGGGCGCGTCTTACAATGCAAGCGGAACGGATTTTGCACAAATGTTTGAAACAGAAGGTCATAAACCTATTGATGTCGGTTATTTCGTTACATTTAGTAGCGAAGAAAAAATTCGGATAGCTACTTCACACGATTCGTTCATTTTAGGAATATCTAGTGCAACTCCTGCACTTATAGGAAATAGCGGGGCTTTAAGTTGGCAAAAACGCTATAAAACAGACAACTTTGGAAAACGCCAATATGTATGGACGGAATCAGAAGAAATACAACCTCTTTTAAATACAGAATGGGATCCAGCTTGCAAATATGTAGCAAGAAAAGATCGCGCCGAGTGGCTTCCTGTCGGATTAATTGGGCAAATGTTAGTACGTGATGACGGCACTTGCGAAACGCATGGATATTGTCGTCCAAATGACAATGGCATTGCTACAAAAGCCGAAAGTGGATTTTTCGTTATAAAGCGTACGCGTGAAAACCAAATTTTAATATTATTCCGCTAAGAAAAAAGGGAACAAAATTCTTTATAACATAAGAATTTTGTTCCCTTTTTAAGCATTCCTAAGTAACTCTTGCATATCGCTTGGAATCTTTATAGTGAAAGACATTTCTTTCTCTAAAATAGGATGATAAAACGTCAAAGATTTACTATGAAGTGCTTGCCGTTTCATTTCATCCCTTCTTCCTCCATATAAGTTATCACCAAGTAATGGATGTCCTATATGAGCCATATGCACACGAATTTGATGCGTTCTTCCTGTCTCAAGCTCCAGCGCTACATGTGTCTTATGATATGTACTATCAATTACTTTAAAATGAGTAACTGCCCTTTGTCCATCCTCACAAACCGTTCGCTCAATAATGCTATCAGATTTCCGACCAATTGGTGCATCAATCATTCCTTCTCGTTCTACCATCTCACCGTGAACAATTGCTTCATACGTTCGTTTCACAGCTTTTTGTTGATGCTGCTTCGATAAAAGATGATGCACGAAACGATTTTTTGCAATAAGCATAAGCCCTGAAGTATCACGATCTAACCGTGTTACAATGTGTACTGTACTTGCAAGATGCTGCTTATCATAATGAGATAAAAGCGCATTGGCAACACTCCCTGTCGGATGTTCCCTAGATGGAATCGTTGACATGTTCGCCTCTTTATTAATGATAAGAACCGCATCATCTTCATATACAATGCATAAAGGGATATCTTCTGCAATCATCCCTTCACTTCTTTCCTCCACTGGAAAAAAGATGCGTAATTCTTCACTAGCGCGCAACTGATGACGAACACTCGCATGTTGACCATTTACTTCAATTGCCCCGCCGTGAAACTTTATATCCGTTAAAGCGGCTTTAGAAATACCTTTCGTTTTCAAAAATTCCCTAACTAAAGTACTCTCTTCAGCCAGTCCTATATCCCATTTCAATGTAAATCTGTTCAAATTTATAACCCTTTCTATTTATCTGCAACAAACGAGTCACGAACTCGTTTCCAGAACGGGAACGGGCGGAAACGAACAAATCGTACTTTCTCGTTTGCGACGCGATACTGGATTGATTTCACATCTTGATGAACCATCGTTAAATGATCCACTGTAATTTGTAAGTTCATTCCTGCAGCTGGCTTTAACACACATGTATGGTGCTTCGGCAATACGAGTGGCGATCCCACAGTACGAAACACACGATTGTTAATGGATGCCATTTCTGCAATTTGAATCGCTTCAATAGAAGGGTGAATAATTGCTCCGCCAAGCGCTTTATTATATGCAGTACTTCCTGAAGGAGTAGAAATACAAAGGCCGTCCCCGCGGAATGTTTCAAAATATTCTCCGCGTATTTCTACTTCTGTTACTAATGTACCTTCTGCACTTTTTACAGTCGCCTCATTCATCGCCAAATACTGTGACTCTTTACTTCCATTCACATAGCGAATAATCACTTCTAAAAGCGGATATTCCACCACTTGGAATGGTGTTTTCGCAATCGCAATTACTAATTTCTCTACTTCTGTCGGTAACCAATCTGCATAGAAACCTAAATGTCCTGTATGTACACCAACAAATGCTGTTTCATCCAATCGATTATAATAACGATGAAACGCATATAAAAGCGTTCCATCTCCCCCAACAGAAATTACAATATCGGGTTCTTTTTCATCCATTGTAAATCCAAAATCTAACAAGTACTCTTTCATCGTGCTTGCCAGTGTATCTGATGATTGATCTCCCTTTGACATAATTGTAAATTTCATCGCCCAACACCCTTTAGTTTATGATTCGGAATCTTTCGTTTCTTGCTTTCTTGAAAAAGCCTTCTGCGCTTCTTGAATCTCAAGACGAATAGAAGACATTTCTTCATCTAATAAAAACGCCGCTTCCGCTGCACGTTGCAAGCGTATTTTAATATCTTCAGGAAAACGTCCACTATATTTATAATTTAAAGAATGCTCAATTGTTGCCCAAAAGTTCATTGCTAACGTGCGTATTTGGATTTCTACCAATACTTTTTTTTCTCCCTGAATCGTTTGAACGGGGTAACTAATGACAACGTGATAAGAGCGATAGCCGCTATCTTTCTTTTGCGTGACATAATCACGTTCTTCCACGATTTCAAAGTCATTTCGTTTTCGAAGATATTCTACAACAGGCTTAATCTCATCAACAAATTGACACATCATTCGAAGGCCCGCGATGTCTTGCATATCTTCTCTCAGCCGATCTAGCGGTACATTTCTCTTCTCCGCTTTATCAATAATACTAGGAACCGACTTTACCCTTCCTGTTACAAACTCAATTGGAGAATGCTCTGTCAACATTGCAAATTGAGTACGCATTCCTTTTAGTTTCACTTTCAGCTCTGCCACCGCTTGATGGTAAGGTGCTAAAAATTCTTCCCAATTTCGATTCATTTCAACCACCACCAAAATCAATCCATTTGCTTATAGAAATACTTTTTCTACAGCAGTTACTAGTTCTTCTCCGTAATTTGCATTACCTTCAATATTTTCAACTAAATATTCTACTTCTTCTTTTAAATTTTCTAATTCCATTTCAACGTCATTCACACGAACGAACATTACTATATCGTTATTCATCGCTTCATGCATTGCTTCCCAGCATGTGTGCGGAATACTTACATAAATGAAAGATGATTCGTTTTCTAATATATATAAAAATGATAAATTGTCTGAGTCTACAAGTACGTGATTACGCGCACTTAACTCCTTTACCTCTATTTCATTATTTTCCGCACAAAAAATAAGCGCATTCTCTCTCTTTTCTACGCTCTTAACTTGAATTTTATTTTGCATGCTCTAACTCCTCCATCTCAACTTCCTGTCTTACTTAACAGTATTATTGTATCATAACATGGACGCAAACAAATAAAACATTGAACCAAATTTATGAAAAAGCGATAATGTGTAAAGAATTATTTTTTAAAAGGAGCGCGCATACAATGACACAAGAAATTGAAATTGAATTTAAAAATATTGTTACAGAAGAAGAATTCGATACATTATGTAAATCATTCTCTATTGAAGCATTTACGAAACAGGTGAATCACTACTTTGAAACACCGGGCTTCTCGTTAAAAGAAGCCGGCTCTGCACTTCGTATTCGTCATAAAGGAGAAACTTATACATTAACATTGAAACAACCTGCAGAAGTCGGCTTGTTAGAAACGCATCAAGTCGTAACAGAAGACGAAGCAAGAATGATGATGGAAACAAACGTAATCATTCCAGGGGCTGTAATGGATCAACTACACAAATTACAAATTCCTGTTTCCACTTTAACTTATATGGGTAGTTTAACAACTGAAAGAGCCGAAGCATTATTTAAAGGCGGAACGCTTGTCTTTGATCATAGTTTCTATTACAATCACGATGATTATGAAATTGAATTTGAAGTGCAAGATGAAGAAACAGGAAAAGCTGCATTTATTCATTTATTAACGCAACATAACATACCTGTTCGTCATACAAATAACAAAGTAAAACGCTTTTTCCTTGCCAAACAAAACAAAGCACGCTAAAGTGAAAATTCCACTAGTGAATATGTTTCACTAGTGGATACATCTTACTAAAAAAGTTTACACCCGTAGAATAAGCAAAGAATGTTTGAGAAGGCTGTTTATTTGCCCTCTCGAACATTCCATTGCTACAATAGATATACATTTCATGGAAAAAGGAGTTTATAAAGGATGAGCAAGCAACCGATGACACCATTTGAAGCAATTGGCGGTGAACAATGCATTGCAATATTAGTAGATACATTTTATTCCTATGTCAGTAAACACCCTGACTTATCTCCCATCTTCCCGGAAGATTTAACAGAAACCGCTAGGAAGCAGAAGCAATTTCTAACACAATATTTAGGTGGTCCTAATTTGTACACTGAAGAACATGGTCATCCTATGTTAAGGGCACGCCATCTTCCGTTTGAGATTACTCCAAAACGAGCAGAGGCTTGGCTATCATGTATGGAGCAAGCAATGGATGATACTGGAGTGCATGGTCATATAAGAGAGTTTGTTTTTGAACGTTTAGCATTAACCGCTCAGCATATGGTTAATACTCCAAACGAAACAGGTGAAGTGTAATGGATAAGCAGGAAGCAAAGCATATAAATATGCCATCTCCTTCCGCATGCGAGCATAAGTCTGTAGAAGCATATTTATTTATTGATCCACTTTGTAAAGATTGCTGGGAAATTGAGCCTTTTATTATTAAACTATGGCTTGAATACGGGAAATACTTCTCTATTCGTCATATCGTAACAGGAAAAGTGGATGGAACGAACGCTTCCTCACACAAATGGAATAAACCTGCTAATATTCGATTTGTGTGGGAAAAGACAACAAGTTTACAAGGTTTTTCATGTGATGGAAAGGTACATATGCAAGAAGCATCGTCAACACCATATTTAGTTTCGATGGCAATTAAGGCGGCGGAGTTGCAAGGCCGAAAAGCAGGTTCGAAGTTTTTGCGAAAACTCCAAGAATACATTTTCCTTGAAAATGTATCAACCCCTGACTGCGAACTATTACTTGCATGTGCGAAAGATAGCAATATTGATGTAGAAGAATTTAAAAAAGATCTACATTCTGCTAGTGCAAAAAAAGCTTTCCAATGTGACTTGAAATTCACGAATGAGATGCATATTACAGAAATACCCTCCCTCGTCTTTTTTCATGCGAACTCAGATGAAGAAGGTATTAAAATTGCTGGAAATTATTCCTACGATGTATACGTACAATTATTGAAAGAACTTGTAAAATGTGAAATTGAGCCAGAACCATTACCACCTTTAGAAGCATTACTAGAAGCAACACAATTTATATCTTCAAAAGAAGTAGCATTTATTTATGACTGTCCGCAGCAAGAAATTGAGCGCGAACTTAAAAAATTACAACTGAAACGAAAAGTACAAATGATTGAAGTAAAATGCGAACGTTATTGGAAATGGATAGCAAAAGAAAAAGACCTGGTGTAAACACCAGGTCTTTTTCTTTACGGCTTATAAAAATATTAAAGGGGATGGGAGAAATTTTCACGTTCAAACAAAGGGGTATATGTTTGTATGTGAATTCGTTCACGCTTATTATATTACAAGATTCGACGCCAGATGACAACCCCTTTTGTCGAAATTCACACTTTTGTCACATTCTAAACGTTTTCATTTTTGAATAAGCTATAAAAAAGGTCATTTAGGGGGGTTATTTATGAAAAAATCTTATATTGCTCTTCTCTTTCTAGCTGTCATCGTTTCTTTTTTCTTGTACATCCTCTCTCTACTACAAGCTTTTCCTAAAATTATTGCCTTACCTCTTTTATTTGGAATCATCGTTATCACTCTCTCTTATTTCAATCATAAAAAAAGATTCAAAGGGTTTTAATTTCAAAAATCAGCTGTAAAACTATCCTTTCAGTTAGAAAAACAAAGAAATTCACCTTATTTTTTCGACAAATATCGACATTGAATTTATTCAACAAAAAAGACGAGGATACAATCTCTCGTCTTTTTTCATTACTTTTCTTCAAATAATAATGCTTCTAATTCATTTAATTTCTCTTCAAATACTTGTAGTGCCTCTTTTACTGGTTCAGGAGATGCCATATCTACTCCTGCTTTTTTCAGCACTTCAATTGGATAATCAGAGCTTCCTGCTTTTAAGAATTCGTTAATATAACGTTCTACTGCTGGTTGTCCTTCTTCTAAAATCTGTTTAGATAGAGCTGTCGCTGCACTAAATCCTGTTGCGTATTGATATACGTAATAGTTGTAGTAGAAGTGCGGAATACGAGACCATTCTAAACCAATCTCTTCGTCGATTACTAAAGCGTCACCGAAATATTTCTTATTTAAATCGTAGTAGATTTCCGTTAGCATGTCTGGCGTAACAGCATGTCCTTCTTGTACTTTCTTATGAATAATATGTTCAAACTCTGCAAACATCGTTTGACGGAATACAGTACCACGGAACCCTTCTAAATAATGATTTAATAAATATAGACGCTCTTTCTTATCTTCTGTCGTTTTTAATAAATAATCATTTAGAAGCGCTTCATTACAAGTTGATGCCACTTCTGCTACGAAGATGGAATAATCACCATATACGTGCGGTTGTGTTTTTCTTGTATAGTAACTATGCACCGAATGACCAAATTCATGAGCAAGTGTAAATAAATTATTTACATTATCATGCCAGTTCATTAAAATATACGGATTTGTTCCATATGCACCAGATGAATATGCCCCGCTTCGTTTTCCTTTATTCTCATACACATCTACCCAGCGATTTTCATATGCTTCTTTCAAAATATCAACATATTCATCACCAAGTACGTTTAAAGATTTTAATAAAAGGTCTTGCGCTTCTTCGTATTTCACATTCATTTTCACTTCTGGTACAAGTGGTGTATATAAATCATACATGTGAAGCTCATCAAGTCCTAATGCACGCTTACGAATATCGATGTAACGGTGTAATAAATGTAAGTTGTCATTTACCGTTTCAACAAGTTGATCATATACTGCTTCCGGAATATTATTATTGCTTAGTGCAGCTTGGCGAGCAGAATCATATTTACGAACACGCGCATTGAAATTATTACGTTTTACTGCTCCGCTTAACGTACTTGCGAATGTATTTTTAAATTTCCCGTACGTTTCATATACAGCTTTAAATGCATCTTCGCGAACACGGCCATCATCACTTTCTAAAAACTGAATGTAACGACCATGTGTAATTTCTATTTCTTCTCCGTCTTCACCTTTAATAGATGGGAATTTTAAATCCGCGTTATTCAACATACCAAATGTATTGCTTGATGAACTCATTACTTCAGATGCTTCCGCTAATAAAGCCTCCTCAGCTTCTGATAATACGTGCGGGCGTTGACGTGTAATTTCTTCTAATGCATGTTCATATACACTTAAATCTCTATTTTCCTTCAAGAATGTTTGCAGTGTATCTTCTGAAACCGACAAAATTTCAGGTACAATATACGCTGTGCTACTAGATACTTGTGAATATAAATTTGTTGCGCGATCATTTAATGCTTGATATACAGAGTTTGTTGTATCTTGATCGTAACGCATATGAGCATATGTATATAGCTTACCTAATCGCATTGAAATTTCGTCTTCATATTGCAATGCCTCAAGCAAATTGTCCGCAGAGTCACCAAGTTTCCCTTTAAATTCAGTTAACTTCGGTAATAGCTCTTTAATAGCTTGGAATTCTTTTTCCCATTCTGCATCTGTTTGGAAAATATCTTCTAATCGCCACGTACTTGCTTCTTCAATCTCATTGCGATCTGGTAATGTTTTCGCTTTGTTTTGTTCAGACATTCTTTAAGCCCTCCTTTAATTATCTCTACTTAAGTACAATTCGTTTTTTTCTTATGTAATTCCTTCACAATCAGTCTTTATTATATCCCCTTTTCCTTCTCTCATGTTGTACTTTGCCTCAAATAAAGATAAGGCATACGCTAAACAAGTTTCATCATATTTCATAACCTCCTCCTCTGTTTTTAACATAACGATCCCCCTTATTTTCCGGTACTTATAAGTCTCCACTTTACGTAATACACCTGTATAACATAAGAATGTCATATATTCAGTAACTGCTACTTTCCATATATGCTTTGAAAAGTACGGGAGCATACGCCTTTTCGTATACTTTTTTACATAACTACACACATATTGAAGAGTAATACACTCTCCTACTGCAAGCTCCCCTATACACTTCATATATAGAAAAGCTTGCCATATAAATGGGTTTGTTTGAAAAGCAAATCCAGAAGGAAGTGGAACACCAATTTCAGAAGGAAAGCTCGCTGGGGTACATTTAAATTGATATAAGAGGCGTAATAGTGACTTATAATTATAATTCCAAATAGGCAAAGCATTTTTTCGAAAATAGTCCTTTCGTTGCTTCCATTCTCGGTCTAATATTTCTTTTTGGAAAGGAACAGGGGAAAAGAGTAGTTCAAAAGTAGTAGTTTCAGTTGGTAAATATATAGTATGTGAGAAAGAGACGCTTGTAGAAAAAGAAGTGAGAAACGCGCATTTCATAAATGCTTTTTGTTTGGAACAGAAGAAAATAAGAAATGGTTGAGGATAAGATTGTAAGGAGAAAGCCATAAGTGAGGAAAATTTCATCCAATATGCAGATTGCTTTTTCAATTGATTTCCACCAATGATCCAAATGACCTGTATACCCGCTCGCCAATACGAATAGGTTCGTTTGTACAGCTGCTCTATAGAAAGATTTGCGCATTGGTATTCAATCGCAATTTTTCTCCCTGCTCTCTCTATAAAAATATCTGGTCGTTGCTGAATCTGGGGCAGATAATGCTCTATATCTACATGAAAGTTTTGACGTTCGAACCATCTATATAACAATTCTTTACCGTGCCTATGATACATAGATTCCGCTTCATAAAAGGCAAGACATGAATCCACTTTTTTATGAGCAAAATGCCAACTTTTTTGTTTCCCTAATTTCATTTGTACTTCCTTTCCACAAGCTACACAAAAGAATCGTTCCTGTTGACGCATACGGCGCAAAAGCTCTTCATTACAATTGTAGAGTAAATGAATTTTTTCTCCGTTTTCTCTTTTAGCTATAAATATCGTAATCACATCCTTTCAGCTCTTTACATTCTACAATTTATTACAAATTCCTTTAAAAAAAGAGATGTCCCAATTTCGGACATCTCTTTTTATAATAAAGGGGATAATAACCGGTACGTTGATTCAACAATTCGTCTATGAAGACGCCTTTTATGAAAATGATCGACATGAATTTCACTTGATTCTTCTAAATCATCTTTAAAGTCTTGAACAAGTCTTTTAATGCTATCTGTATCATATAAAAAGGCATTTACTTCAAAATTCAAATGAAAACTTCTCATATCCATATTAGCTGTCCCAATTGAAGCTAAATCAGAATCGACAATGACAACTTTACTATGGAGAAAACCTTTTTCATACTCATATATCTTTACCCCTGCATCTAAAAGCTCTGGGAAGTACGATCTCGATGCGTAAAAGACAGTACGCTTATCAGGCTTACTCGGCATTAACAAACGAACATCAATACCAGCAAGCGCAGCTACCTTTAATGCGGATAAAATATCATCATCCGGAATGAAATACGGCGTTGCAATCCAAATAGATTTCCGAGCAGAAGCGATCATTGCGAAATATAAATGCTTAATCGTTTCCCACTTATTATCAGGGCCGCCTGCAACGAGCTGCACGCCTCCCCAATGATCACCCTCAACTGCTTTTGCTTGTAAATATTCAGGAGCTAGCACAGCCTCTCCAGTCATATAAAACCAATCTTGAAGGAAAATAAGCTGTAAACTTTGAACCGCTTCACCACGTAAATACAAATGCGTGTCTCGCCAAAAGCCAAAATATTTACTTTTCCCTAAATACTCATCACCGATATTTAATCCGCCTACAAACCCTTCGTTCCCATCAATCACAACAATTTTCCTATGATTTCGATAATTAATCTTATCGTTTAAAATCGGAAAGCGCACAGGAAAAAACGGAATCATTTCAACACCTGCATCGTTTAATTCTTCAATATACGATTTTGATAACTTAAAACTTCCAACCGCATCATATAAAAAACGAACAGCAACGCCTTCTTTTGATTTTTGTATTAAAATATCTTTAATTTCTGTTCCTAATTTATCATCACGCACAATGTAATATTCCATATGAATGTGATGTTTTGCTCGTTTTAATCCATCTAAAATGGCCTGAAACGTTTCATCTCCATTTGTTAATGTCCTCGTTTCAGTTTGAAATGAAATATTTAAAGCGCCTAAGCGATCCGCTAAACGAAATAACAGCTCTTGATGCTTATGATTGCGTAAAATTCTTTCTTCGTAATCTTCATGCCCTTTATATTGTAAAAACGCCTGTTCATCAAGTAACGCCTTCTTTTGAAACATTCTTTTTCTCCGAAAATTTTGTCCAAATAATAAATAAGCAAAGAAGCCAAATACCGGAAAAATCCCTAACACAATTAACCATGTAAGTGTTTTAGATGGATGGCGATTTTCTAAGAAAATAACGCAACCAATTAAAAACGCAGATACTGTAAATAAAATACTAATAATACCTAAAATCGAAACATCTTTTATCCCAATCACATCTGAATAAAATGCTACATCAATAAACATACGTAACGAAACAAATAATGCGAACAATAGCAGGATAAAGAAAATCAGCTTTAACGTATTTTTCATCTCTTACCTCCTAACTAAGAAAGCTTTCCTATTCTTCATATAAAAAGCCGATTTCATACTACAGAAATCGGCCTACGTTTTAGCAGGAAAATTATTGCGAATCGTTTCAAGCGCATGCTCTTTCACAATTTGTTTTCCATACTCACTTACACGATGAATTGTTAAAGTTGATTCTTCCCCATATTCTAAAATAATACTTAAAATACGATCGATTTCTTCTTCATCATGTAGCACTTCATCGAATTCCACATATACATAATAGCGGTTCTCAAATGAATACAGCTCATCTTTTATATCTTCAAAGATAAGACGATGACTTAATGAAATGACATCTTCAAAATCATTAAATTTAATTAAAAAGCCAAACGTACCATCTTCATTAAAGTTTGTTCCTGTTTGTTCTTCTACCTCTTCGACTAACTCTTGTTGGAATAATGATTCGATGCCTTCATCTAGAGGAATATCTATAATTTTGTCTACCCCTATCGGTAGTTCCAGCTTTTGTCCGTCCTTTGAAAGCTCTGCTTTCGTGACAAGTACTTCAATCCCTTTATCGACTGCTTGCACTTGAATCCATAACGGCCCATCAATAAAGAAATCGTCATGATCACGAGCTTCGTCCATCATCTCCCAAAAGAGCTCTTCACTTCGTTCGCGATCATACCAAATTTCTTCACGATTAAATCCTCTATCCTCTATATCAATGTACGTAATAAAAAATTTCATCGTATGATCATTAATTCTTTCAATATCCAAAATACAACTCTCCCTTCCTGCTTAGAATTGTTATGAAGGGATTCCCCACTCATATGACAAATCAATAGATTCTTGTACTCTCATTTTATGATAAGATTCTCCAGAATGGAAATAAAATCGATTTATTTTACAAAAATAGTTATATGCCTATCTTTACTCGATCAACTACATAAATATATTATTATAGCGATTTCTTACTTACAAAAAATTTGGACATACATTTCCACATTCCCCCGTACACTTTAATAAAGTGAAACTTCTATTGGAAGAGATTATTTAACAACAACTTTCTTCATCACATACATACAGTTCGCTTATTAAAACATCATAAATGGAGGCAGACGAATGGACTTAGAGTTTTTAACATCCGTACTAATGATTGTCGGTATCGATGTTGTATTAGGTGGTGACAATGCAATTGTCATCGCACTAGCTAGCCGAAATTTACCTGAATCGAAACGAAATAAAGCTATTTTGATTGGTACTCTTTTAGCAATCGTACTAAGAATTGCCCTTACTATATTAGCTGTCTATTTACTCGACATTCCATTTCTACAACTGATTGGCGGGGTTTTACTTACATTAATTGCAGTCAATTTATTAACTGATAATAACAACGATCTTTCTGCTATTCAAGGAAAAACAACTTTATTCCAAGCTGTGCGGACAATTGTTTTCGCGGATCTCGTTATGGGGTTTGATAATGTTATTGCCATTGCAGGTGCAGCTCACGGGAGATTTTTACTCGTCATAATTGGCTTACTCATTTCTATCCCTATTATTATTTGGGGTAGCAAACTTATTTTAATACTTATGGAACGATTTCCATTCCTCATTTATTGCGGTGCAGCGATTCTTGCCTATACTGCAGGAAAAATGGTTACACATGAAGACAGACTTGCCACCTTTTTTCATAACAACCCAAGTTTCACTGCAAGCATTCCTTATTTGTTCATTTTCACTATTTTATGCATCGGCTTTATCGTACAACAAGTTCGATTACGCAATGTGAAACATTAAAAAAAACCTTCTACTATATAATAGGTAGAAGGTTTTCATATTATTATAATTAATTTACAAGACGTTGTGCTTCACGTAATTGGAACGTTCTTACTGTACGTGGTAAGAAACGGCGAATTTCGTCTTCGTTGTAACCAACTTGAAGGCGTTTCTCGTCAATCATAATTGGACGACGTAAAATCCCTGGATAGTCACGAATCATCTTATATAAATCTTGAAGTGGTAAAGATTCTAAGTTTACATTCAATTCTTGGAAAACTTTCGAACGAGTAGAAATAATCTCATCCGTTCCGCTTTCTGTCATACGTAAAATCTCTTTAATTTCCTCAATTGTTAATGGATCTGAGAAAATATTACGTTCTGTATAGGGAATATGATTTTCCTCTAGCCATAATTTCGCCTTTCTACAAGACGTACAGCTTGGAGAACTATATAATGTTACCATACAAAGCTCACTCTCCTTAAAGAGTACAAATTCTGTACTAAATACAGTTTTAATTTCTAACTTCAGCAATTTTTCGCGATAACTTGTCTTATTGAAAAGTACAAAAATCGCATTTCATGTAAGCAACAACTTATAATAAACAACAATTACTTTTAATAAGTAACTTCTATAATCATTATACAATAGATTTTGCAAGAAATATACAGTAAATTTCCTGCTAGTTGAGAAAACCCTTCCGTGTATTCCACTGCTATGTAACATGATTACGCTCAATTTATCTGTACTTGAACAATAACTTTCAACCCTTTCAGTACTCATTCCCCCTAGATTTTTCATATAATATATAGTTATTTATCTATAATCTTCCCTATGAAAAAAAGAACGTTTTCTTACTTTTTCCTGATAAATCAATTAAGAAATGTAAGACTATACAAATGAGAATGAAAAGGAACATTTGTTCTTATTTTAACAAATATTCTCCCTCCTGTCCACACGATTTCTAAAGTAAATTAATTTTTTTCTGACATTTCTTTCTTTTTTATTTTTTATCTCATACAATAAACATACAGACAGGCAAAGGGGGAGTTTGCAAATGATTGCTTTTTTTGTTGATTTTATTACGGTTGCTGCCCTCATCATCGGAATAACAGCATTGATTGGTGTCATTACAAATAGCATTGGCGAAAAGCTCTTTGGCGGAAAAGAAAAAATGAAGTTTGTTAACAAAAGTTTGGATGTACAATCCGGCTGGAATCAAGTTGGCGGAAAAGGCATTTATAAGAAACGCACGTATTAAAAAAAGCAGGTGGTTAGCCTGCTTTTTTTATTTCCCTACGGATGCCCATTTGAAGCTTAATTCACCGCCATATTTGTGGATATACACATCTTTAATCGTTTCTCTTTCTAATATAGATCTGCCACGTTGGAATACCGGCGCAATTGCTGCATCCTCAAATAAAATTTTCTCTGCTTTTAACAGTTCATCCCAACGTCCTTTTACATCTGAGCCTTCTTGCTTTGCCTTTTTAATAATGTCATCATACTGAGCATTAGAATAAGCCATTTTATTTTGTGAACCATCTGTTATAAACATATCAAGGAATGTGATTGCATCAGGGAAATCAGGTCCCCATCCAGTAAATGAAATATCAAACTGTCCACTATCTTCAAGTTTTAATTTTTGTGCAAATGGTTGCATCTTAATTGTTACTGTTAGACCTGGTAAATTCTTTTCTAATTCTCCCTTTACATACTCACCAATTTTCTTAGATTCTTCATTATCAAAGTTTAAAAATTCTAGTTCTATTTTATCCTTACCTAATTCTTTCTTGCCTGCTTCCCAAAATTTTTTCGCTTCTTTCACATCGACTTTCGAAAGCTTTCCATTTTCTTTTCTGAAATCTTGCTTATCTGGTCCTTTAACAAAATCAGATGGTACTAAACCATAAGCTCCCTTAGAACCGTTGTTTAAAATAACCTCTCCAATACCATCTCGATCGTATGCACTAGAAATAGCCTTACGAATATTTTTGTTAGCTAAAGCCGGATTTTTTTGATTAAAACGCAAGAAGAATACAGTTGGATCATTAATTGTTTTAAAGTCTTTTTGTCCTTTATACTTATCAACTAATTCCGCTGATAAACCAACTCTGTCAATCGCATTCGTATTATACAAATTAACAGCTGCTCCTGTATCTTTTACAACATTAAAGTTAACTTCTTCTAATTTCACTTCTTTTTGATCCCAATAATTTGGATTTTTCTTTAATTGGAAACTTTGTTCATGTTTCCATTCATTTAATACAAATGGACCGTTATACAAAGTTGTATTTGCTTCCAAACCAAATTTTTCTCCCTGTTCTTTCATATACTTCTCATTTAATGGGAAAAATAGTGGATATACCGTTAAATTGAGAAAGTATGGAACTGGATTATCCAATTCAACTTCTAATGTATAATCATCTATCGCTTTTACACCTAATTGATCCGGTGATAGCTCTCTTTTATTAATTTTCTCTGCATTTTTCACATCTAGCATAATATATCCTGATTTTGCTGCCGTATCAGGGTTAACAGCTCTTTGCCATGCATATACAAAATCTTTTGCTGTTACAGAATCACCATTCGACCATTTAGCGTCTTCACGCAATTTAAATGTATATTTTTTGCCATCTTCAGATTTCGTATGGGATTTCGCTACCCCTGGAACTAACTTATCGCCTTTCTCAAGTCGATATAGCCCTTCCATTGTATTATTCATAACTTTTGAAGAAGCAGCATCCGAGGCAAGTGTTGTATCCATTGTCGGAATTTCAGACACTTCTGTTAGATTAATAACTTGCTTCGCACCGCTTTTCCCGCTATCCCCTTTTGCGTTTGCTTGCGGTTCATCTTTTTGGTAGCTACATGCCCCTAATATCATGCTCATTGCTACTGTTGATACTACAAAAACTGGTATCTTTTTTTTCATACTTCCACCCTCCAAAAAATGTTAGCCCTTTCATTTTCAAACAGAAAGAAATATATATATGTTCTAATAATTCATATTATACACACAAATATATTTTTTGTATATTTATATTTCTATTTCATTAAAATTTTGTGTTAAAAAATATATCTTTGTAAACGTTTTATATTGTCTATTTTCCTTACTAAAGTGCCAAAAATAATTATTTTTATATTTTTCTAAATTATCAGAGAAAAATAAATTTTATATTTTATAATATTTTATGTATAATTATCCCACCCTTTTCAACATAAAATAGCAGGCCCTTCATATTAAAAATATATAGGCTAAAATGAGTGCAAAGGATAAGAAAGTATGTTACGATACATTTTGCTAAAAATAGATATCGGTAAAGAGGGGACGGACATGACAGCAATTCAGGCAAAAAATGGGCCGACAGAGAAATTAAGTTTATTCTTATTAACATGGCCTATTTTTCTAGAAGTTTTTCTTTTTATGTTGATGGGGATCGCTGATACTTTCATGTTAAGTGCATTATCAGACGATGCTGTATCTGGGGTTGGTGCAGCGAATCAATATCTCCATATTGCGATTTTGGTATTAGAAGTCATCGGGAACGGCGCTGCTATCGTTGTATCTCAATACCTCGGTTCCAGACGCTTTATGGAAGCATCTAAAATATCAGCATTAGCCGTCACATTAAATTTAATAGTTGGGCTCGTTATAAGCGCTGGTTTTCTTTTATTTTCGAAACATATGATGCTCGCAATGAACTTACAAGGCGATGTACTAACGTATGCGCAAAACTACTTATCTATCGTCGGAGGGGCAATCTTCCTGCAAGCTATCATTAACTCATTAGCCGCAATTATCCGTGTACACGGTTTTACAAAGCAAGCGATGTTTATTTCACTCGGAATGAATATTATTCATATCGCTGGAAACTACGTACTCATTTTCGGGAAATTTGGTTTCCCTGAGCTCGGTGTACAAGGGGCTGCAATTTCTTCCGCTATCAGTCGATTGATCGCACTTATTGTTTTCTTCTGGTTACTATATCGCGTTATGGAATATCGTGTGAAATTACAATATTACTTCACTTTATCCAAAGAATACATTGGAAAAATTTTAAAAATCGGCATTCCATCTGCATTTGAACAAGTGATGTATCAAGCTTGTCAAATCGTCTTCCTTTATTACGCAACGTACTTAGGAACGGAATCATTAGCTGCTAGACAATACGCTACTAACATTTCCATGTTCACTTATTTATTTGCAATTGCGATTGGTATGGGAACAGCCATTATTATTGGCCGCCTTGTTGGTGGTGGCGAAAAGGATGAAGCATACGAACGTTTGTGGAAAAGTGTAAAATGGGCGATTGGTGTAACTTTATGTATGGTCGCTCTCGTTATTACATTCCGTACACAATTAATGGGACTGTTTACAGATAATCCGCACATTATCGGGTTAGGCGCAAGTGTTCTTTTACTAAGTGTACTACTTGAAACGGGACGTACGATGAACATCGTCATCATTAATTCGCTTCGTGCAGCTGGTGATGCAAAATATCCTGTTTTAATCGGTGCATTTTCTATGGTGTTAATGAGTTTACCACTAGGTTACTTTTTCGCCTTTCATTTAGATATGGGGCTCGTGGGTATTTGGCTAGCGATCGCCATCGACGAATGGACACGTGCCATTATTATGTTCTTCCGCTGGAAAAGTAGAGCGTGGGAACGTTACGCACTAGTTAAACCTGAAGAACAAGAAGAGAGTATTTCTGTTCAAGTTTAGTAATTTTATATAGTAGAAAAAAGAGCCCTCCTTCCGCAATGGAAGAATGGCTCTTTTTTTATTGATAGATTTCTTTATATTTCTTATACTCTGCTTCAGAACATAGTACGAAATGTCCTGGACGAATTTCACGCATTGTTGGCACTTCGCTACCGTAATCATGCTGCGATGGATCGTATACGATACGTTTACGATTACGCTCATAATCTGGATCTGGTAGCGGAATTGCTGATAATAGTGATTTCGTATATGGATGAACTGGATTCGCATATAACTCTTCACTTGTTGTCAGTTCTACAATTTGACCACGGTACATTACGCCGATGCGGTCACTAATGTATTTTACCATCGATAAATCATGGGCAATGAATAAGTATGTTAACCCTTTTTCTTTTTGTAACTTTTTCAGTAAGTTTACAACTTGCGCCTGAATCGATACGTCAAGTGCTGAGATCGGCTCATCGGCAATGATAAATTCTGGTTCTACAGCAAGCGCTCGAGCGATACCGATACGCTGACGTTGTCCACCTGAGAATTCGTGTGGGAAACGGTTTGCGTGCTCTTTATTTAAACCAACTGTGTTTAGTAGTTCATGAACACGGTCCATGCGCTCTTTTTTACTTTTCGCTAATCCGTGAATATCAATACCTTCTGCGATAATATCCCCTACTGTCATACGAGGATTTAGTGATGCGTATGGATCTTGGAAAATCATTTGCATTTTACGGTTGAATTTCTTCAATTCTGTGCGTGATTTCTTACCATGTACGTTTTCACCATCGAATAATACTTCACCAGCAGTTGCATCATATAAACGAATAATCGTTCTTCCAGTTGTTGATTTACCACAACCTGATTCTCCTACAAGACCAAATGTTTCTCCGCGGTAAATATCAAATGAAATATCATTAACCGCTTTGACAACACCACCACTCACGTCGAAGTGCTGCTTTACATTTTTTACTTCAATTAATTTCTCACGTTGTTTAGTCATGTTGTTCACCTGCTTTCATTTGAAGAATACGTTTTTCAACAACTGCCGGCGGTTTTACTTCTGGAGCTTGCTCGTGAAGTAACCAAGTTGCCGCATAGTGTGTATCACTTACTTTAAATAAAGGCGGTTCCATTTCAAAATCAATTTTCAGCGCCTGTGGGTTACGTGGTGCAAAAGCATCACCCTTTGGCGGCTTCAATAAATCCGGAGGCGTTCCAGGAATTGCGTATAACTCTTCCTCTGAACCATCTAAACTTGGCATAGATGCGATTAAGCCCCAAGTATATGGATGTTTCGGATTATAGAAAATTTCATCTACAGTTCCAATTTCAACAACTTTACCAGCATACATAACTGCCACTCGGTCAGCAACGTTTGCTACTACACCTAAGTCATGCGTAATGAAAATAATTGCCGCTTCTGTTTTTTGCTGAATGTCTTTCATAAGCTCTAAAATTTGCGCCTGAATCGTAACGTCTAGCGCTGTTGTCGGCTCATCGGCAATTAATAATTTCGGGTTACAAGCTAACGCCATCGCAATAACTACACGCTGTCTCATACCACCTGAGAATTGGTGAGGATATTGTTTTAAACGTGCTTCTGGATTTGGAATACCTACAAGGTCGATTAATTCTAACGCAACTTTACGTGCGTCTCCTCTACTCATCCCTTGGTGTTTAATAAGACCTTCCATAATTTGATTCCCAATTGTCATCGTTGGATTTAATGATGTCATTGGATCTTGGAAAATCATCGCGATATCTTTACCACGAACTTGCTGCATTTCTTTTTCCGTTAATTTCGTTAAATCACGACCGTCAAATACAATCTCTCCATTTTTAATACGGCCTGGAGGATTTGGGATTAACCCCATTAGCGCTTTAGAAGTAACTGATTTCCCAGAACCAGACTCTCCTACAATCGCTAATGTTTCCCCTTTTTTCAAATCAAAAGTAACTCCGCGCACTGCTTGTACTTCACCTGCATGTGTATCAAAGGAGACTTGTAAATCTTTTACCTCTAACAATGTTTTCATTTTTACTTCTCCCTCCTCATTTACTTACGCATTTTTGGATCTAACGCATCGCGTAATCCATCTGCCATTAAGTTGAATGCTAGAATTAACATACTGATGACAACCGCAGGGATGAACATCATGTGTGGATACGTTTGAATAGATTTATAACCATCATTTACAAGAGAACCAAGTGACGCGAATGGTGGCTGAATTCCTAAACCAATGAAACTTAAGAACGCTTCACCAAACACCGCTGATGGAATTGTGAACATTGTCATTACGATAATAGGTCCCATTACGTTTGGAATTAAATGTTTCACAATTAATTGTGTATTTGTTGCACCTAATGTACGAGATGCTAATACATATTCTTGGTTTTTTAACTTTAGGATTTGTCCACGAACAATCCGCGACATCCCTATCCAACCCGTAATCGCCATCGCGAGTGTAATTGACCAAATACCAGATCCCATAATGATTACCATTAAAATAACGATGATTAAGTATGGAATACCGTTAATAATCTCCATAATACGTTGCATAATATTATCTACTCTACCGCCGTAGAATGCTGAAATACCTCCGTATGCAACCCCAATTACTAAGTCAATTGCTGCTGCTAAAAGAGCGATATATAATGATACGCGTGTACCTTCCCATGTTCTTGTCCATAAGTCACGGCCAAGATCATCTGTACCAAACCAGAAGTACTCTTTAATATCACGTTTTTCATATTGGTCAACACCATATTGATCTGTACCGTCAAATGGTAACCAATGAACATTTTCAATAACTGGAATTTTTGGTGGTAATTTCGCACGACCTAAATCTTGCTCTTTATACGAGTGTTTACTTACCATCGGTCCAAAAATCGCTAATAGCGCAATGATTACTAATAATACAAGGCCAAGCATCGCACCTTTATGTTGGAACAAACGTCTTCTTACATCTTGCCAAAACGTTAAGCTTGGACGGGCAATGACTTCATTATCAACATTATTTTGATTGGCTTGTTGAAATAAATCTGGAGATAATTTTTGTACATCTTTCATCATTTTTTCCCTCCCGCTAAACGAATACGAGGATCAATAATTCCGTATAAAATATCGACAATGAAAATAACTAAAATGAAGATTGCACTATAGAAAATCGTAGTTCCCATAATAACTGTATAGTCATTTAAAGTAATCGATTTAACGAATTGTTCCCCAAGTCCTGGTACAGCATAAATTTGCTCGATAACAAGTGTTCCTGTAATTAATGCCGCAACCATTGGTCCTAAAATTGTTACAACTGGAATTAACGCGTTACGAAGTGCGTGTTTTACAATGATAACGCCTTGACTAATTCCTTTTGCTTTCGCTGTTAAAATATAGTCTGACTGCATAACTTCAATTAATTCTGCACGAGAGAAACGTGCGATTGTTGCGATAACTCCCATCGATAATGCAATTGTAGGCATTACAGTAAACTCTGGTCCTTTCCAGAATGCTACCGGGAACCAACCAAGTTTTACCCCTACGAAATATTGTAGTAATGCGGCGAATACGAATGATGGTACCGACATTCCGAGTACCGAAATAACTGTTGCACTATAATCCACCCACGTATTATTACGAAGTGCGGCAACAATACCTAAAATTAAACCGATAAATGTCCCTAATATAATCGCTTGTAAACCTAATTGGGCTGATGGTCCAATACGATCCACAATCATGTCTGTTACTGGGCGGTTATCATATTGGAATGATACCCCTAAATCACCTTTTGCTAAGTTACCTAAGTAACGTGCGTATTGAACTGGTACCGGATCATTTAATCCGTATTTTTCAAGAATGATTTCTTTTTGTGCCGGTGATAGCTTCTCCTGGTTTTTAAGCGGAGAACCCGGAAGTAATTTCATCAAAAAGAAAGTCAGTGTAGTAATTAAAAATAATGTCAAAGCCATGTACACGAAACGTTTTAATACATAACGTCCCATAGTCAAGCACCTCCCCGTTTTTCTCAAAAGCAATAAGATAGTTTAAAATATTCTTACTTTTATTTTTTTAAAATAAGAGCATATGCCCATCATAGGCATATACCCTTGTAAACGATGGAAAAAAAAGATTATTTTTGTTCAACAGATGCCCATTTGTAAGTTAATTTACCACCATAGTTAATTGGGATAATATCTTTTACAGCACCTTTTACTACATACGCTGAACCTTTTTGGAAGATTGGAGTGATAACTGCATCCTCTTTAATTAACATCTTCTCTACTTCTAGAAGGTTGTTCCAGCGAGCTTGTAAATCTTTTGTATCTGTTTTAGCTTTTAGGATTAACTCATCATACTTCTGATTAGAATACCCTGTTTTATTTTGAGAACCATTCGTAACAAACATATCTAAATATGAGATTGGATCTGGGAAATCTGGTCCCCAAATACCAAACGCAATATCATATTGCTGAGAATCTTCTAATTTATTTTTTTGTGCGAATGGTTGCTGTTTAATTTTAATTGATAAACCTGGTAAGTTCTTTTCTATCTCACCTTTTAAGAATTCACCAACTTTTTTAGCATCTTCATTATCAAAGTTTAAGAATTCTAGTTCGATTTTATCAGTTCCAAGCTCTTTCTTCGCTGTTTCCCAAAGCTTTTTCGCTTCTTTTGGATTTGTTTCAACTAGCTTTCCATTTTCAGCTCGGAAATCTTTTTTATTCGGACCTTCAGCGAAATCTTTTCCAACAAATCCGTAAGCTCCAATTGCACCGTTATTTAAAATAACTTTCGCAATGTTATCACGGTCAAAGGACATTGAAATTGCTTTTCTTAAGTTTTTATTACTTAAGTACTGATTACTTTGATTAAATCTTAAGTAAGCAACCCCTGCTTCTTTTCTTGTTTGGAACTCTGGGCTTTGTCTAAACTTATCAACAAATTCAGACGTTAAAGCCGCACGATCAATCGCGTTTGTCTCATATAAATTTACATCAGTTGCTGTATTTTTTACAATATTAAAGTTGATTTCTTCGATTTTAACCGTTTTATCATCCCAATATGAAGGATTCTTCTTGAATTGGAAACTTTGTTCATGTTTCCAATCACTCATAACGAATGGACCGTTATATAATGTTGTATTTGCCTCTAAACCAAACTTATCACCTTGTGCTTTTACAAAGTTTTCATTTAGCGGGTAAAATACTGGATAAACTGTTAAATCGATAAAGTAAGGAACGGGATTGTCTAATTCCACTTCTAATGTATAATCATCAATCGCTTTTACACCTAATTGGTCAGCAGGTAATTCTTTTTTATGAATTTTCTCTGCATTTTTAATATCGAACATAATGTACGAATACGTTGCTTTTGTATCTGGATTTACGGCTCTTTTCCATGAATACACAAAGTCTTTAGCTGTTACAGGTTCCCCATTTGACCATTTCGCATCTTTTCTTAATTTAAATATGTATTTCTTCCCATCATCTAGCTTTTCGACATCTTCTGCAACGCCAGGCATTCTCTTTTGATCTTTGCCAATACGATATAAACCTTCCATCGTATTATTTAATGCTGTAGAAGATGAAGAGTCAGATGCTAATGATGCATCCATTGACGGAATTTCAGATAACTCTGTTAAATTAAGAATCTGTTTTCCGTTACTACTACTCGTAGCGTTCTCTTTCCCTTTTGCTTTTGCATCATCTTTTTGGTAGCTACACGCGCCAAGCAACATACTTGCAGTTAAAGTTGATGCAAGTAATAACGGTATCTTTTTCTTCATGTTGTGTTGCCTCCCCTAATTGCACTTCCTGTACCCTCACTTGTTAAAAAGTAGAATTGAAAGAATAATCTCCAAGTTTCTACAATTTTCATTATACATATAATACGACGATTGTGAATATAGTTTTTTGTTTTTTTGTTAAAATTTTTAATAAAATGTTTATATTTTTAATTTTTCGTAAAGGGATACGTTAACATTGCTACCATCATCTTAAAATCAGACCTTTAATTGTGTATAATTTTCAAAAAATTATTTCTAGTACTTATTATAGCTTTTATAGTATAATAATTCTAGTAATATTTTGACGGAGGGGAATATTTTGAATAAAGTTTTTTTTCATACTTGTATACTAATTTTTATAGCGATGATTGCTTCTAGTATTGGTGCATTCCTCATTTCATCTCAATTTTTGTTGAACTTTGTCAACATCTCGTTTTATATCGCGCTATTTTTTATTCTGATAGGTGGTTTTTTATTCATATTTCAAAATGGATTTTTCAATGTAACTCTTTACGCTTTCCAGAGAGTATTTGGCACGAACAAAAAAATAGACTCTTTAATTGAAGAAGTCGAGGAACCGGTGAATAAGAAAGAACGTATTTATAAAACATATTCATTCAAATGGACATATCCAATTTGTATTACAGGTATCGTTCTTGGGTTGTTCTCGACCCTCATTAGCTTTACTATTTTGATGTAGTTTGCAAACACTATCCCATATGATATAATAATCAGCAAAACATTTTGTTATAAAACTTTAGTTCTTTCATATTAAAAGAGCTCAGTTAACAATAAATAAATTTATATGTATGCGATGATAAAGAAGAGTACATATTGATGCAATTTCAGAGAGCTTGTGGCTGGTGTGAACAAGTAATTGTACAATGTGGAATGGGCTTTTGAGCACCAAACCGAACCGAAAGTAGTAGGCCTTGGCGTTATATCCAGACGTTACTATGGATTAGAGAGATTTCACAGTAGTGAAATAATTAGGGTGGTACCGCGGTCCATTCGTCCCTATAGTTTTTTGGGATGAATGGGCTTTTTTGTTTGCCTTCTCTTCTCTATCACGCATTCAAATTTAGGAGGAAATAATTATGTCAGTTATCTTTTCTGGTATTCAGCCAAGCGGAACGATTACACTTGGAAACTATTTAGGGGCTATGAAGCAATTTACAGAGCTTCAAAACGAACACGATTGCTATTTCTGTATTGTAAACCAACATGCCATTACAGTACCTCAAGATCCTATACAACTTCGCAAAAACATTCGTAGTCTTGCTGCACTTTATGTAGCATGCGGCATCGATCCTGAAAAAGCTACTTTATTTGTACAATCAGAAGTACCTGCACACGCTCAACTAGGATGGATCATGCAATCTGTTGCTTACGTTGGAGAATTAGAGCGTATGACACAATATAAAGATAAAGCTTCAGGTAGAGATTCAGTTCCAGCTGGATTACTTACGTATCCACCATTAATGGCTGCTGATATTTTACTTTATAACACAGAAATCGTACCTGTTGGTGATGACCAAAAACAACATATGGAATTAACACGTGATCTAGCAGAGCGTTTCAACAAACGCTTCCGTGAAGTGTTCATAGTTCCTGAAATTCGTATTCCAAAAGTAGGAGCTCGCGTTATGTCATTAACCGAACCTACGAAAAAAATGAGTAAATCTGATCCGAATCCAAAATCAATGATCAGTATGCTTGATGAACCAAAAACAATTGAAAAGAAAATTAAAAGTGCTGTAACAGATTCAGAAGGTATCGTGAAATTCGATAAAGAAAATAAACCTGGAATCTCTAACCTATTAACAATTTACTCTTCATTCTCAGGAAAAACAGTTGAAGAGATAGAAGCAATGTACGAAGGAAAAGGATACGGCGACTTCAAAGGCGACTTAGCACAAGTAGTCGTAGAAGCAATTCGCCCAATCCAAGACAAATATAACGAACTAATCAGCTCCCCAGAACTAGACGAAATTCTAGACAAAGGTGCCGAAAAAGCAAACCGCGTTGCATTCAAACAACTACGCAAAGTAGAAAACGCAATGGGACTAAGCAGAAAACGTAGGTAACATAAAAAGCGGAGGCGACTGCTTAGCCCTGACGGCTAAAGTTCTTTCCCACAGAAGGTGCTTTTTACCTTCTCGTGGGGAAGGTTCTTAGACGCGAAGGGCTAGGAGCCGGAGCTAGATTACATATAAAGTGGAAGCCACCGAACATTCTTGCCGCTGGAGCTGGATTTCACCAAATTAAAAAACCGCCAATTGGCGGTTTTTTAATTTACCTTTTGCTCATTTTCCATTTCCCATAACTTTTCAAAAAACGGCTGTCCTTTTACAAGGCGCTCGCATAATTGTTCGTGCTTCTCAGACCAGCCTGATTTCGCTTCATCATATAGTCTTGCCCAAATATCTTCAAATTCCATATGTTGGACCGTTCCATATGCTGACGGATCCCACTCTGTGTACCAATAGCGAATTTCCGCTGTATTTTTCGTTGTATGTAATTGATCTAACGCCATAAATAATAATTGTTTTAGTTGTCTTTCTTTACGAGTCAAGCCATTCATAATGAAAGGCGATGGTGATAAAATGTGGTGTTCTTTTTCTGTTTCTTCTACTTGGAACTCATACTTTTCTGCTTGTACGTTTTCTACCATCTCATATACCATCTGCTCTTGCCGTGGTATAAGTCTGCTTTTACGAATAGGTACATTGTAACCAATTGTATCAATCGCAATAATTCCTTTTCCATCTGTAACAACAAAGCAATACTCTTGCTGCAAACGTTCATGATTTTTACGAATATAAGCCTTATGATGTACGTCTTCCAACAATTTTTGCGGAAGCTCTAACAATTCGTCCTCGATGTAATGATATAATGTGGCATCTACTTTTAATAATGGCACTTGATCTAATAGCTCAATCGTATCATCTTTCCGCCATTCGTAAAAATGACAAACGTTATACCCATTCTCTTCACCTTCAAACCAATTTACCCATACATCATGTAGATATAACATTCACTACCCCTCACTTCACTACTGTTTGTATCAATCATTATGTTCAATTTTTCTTAACTTTATTCCACCTAAGGAAATATATTCTAATTATTATTTTTTCTTCTATTAATACTAAAAAAACAGGAAATAGAGCTCCTGTTTTTTTATATATGAAATGTATTTGCTTTATTCAATATTTCTTTTGCATCTATAGATAATAAAGAAAGTGTATCTTCTCCTTCCAATGTTACACAATCTTTGACAATATGAAATCCAAGCGCATAGCCAAGCATCTTTGGATAAGAGTGAAATCCATTTAATAAGATGTCGTGCTCCCTTGTTCCTCGTTTTATACTTATTCTTTCATGTACAACATTTTTCCAATAATAAATAGCCTCTTCTTTTGAAAGATACATCGTCCACGGTGCATTGTTTTTTTCTGAATATCTTTCCGTTACCGCTTGCTCAGCTAGCCCTTCCATAATCATCGTATCAAGTAATGTATATTCTGTTTCTTTCGTCTCAATTTGATGTAACCTGCATATGTGATGATATTCATGCGCCAATAACACCTTTAATTCTTCCACCGAATTCCGTCCACATACAAATAAGAAAATAACATGACGCATAGATAATCCAGCTCTACCGTTATACTCTTCTTGTACAGTTCGATTATAGGCATCTGATAATAAAATAAAGACAGGGACATCCGGACCTTTCAACCAATTTTTCAATTTATCATACTCCAAGCTCAACTCTTTCCAAATTTCCTTTTCCTCTAATTCTTTAATTTCCTTTTCCCCATGCATGACCGGACGATACATCCCTTTTGAAATCAAAAAGCGATACAACCTTTCTTTTGGCAACGGAATATACTTCGTAAATTTCTCACAAAGTTTTTCTGGCCGTCCATAATATAAATGTAGCCATTCAGCTGTTTCAATAACCCCCATCTTTATCCCTCCTTTTTTCTTATGTATATGCTACAAGAGAAAAAGACGTAAAAATAAATAAGGAGTTTTTTCGTAATATGCTACGAAAAAACTCCTTATTTCATCTATTATTTATACGATTTAAATACTAATACTGCGTTATGACCACCGAATCCTAGTGAGTTACTTAATACTGCATTTACTTCTTGTTGTCTCGCTTGATTCGGTACGTAATCTAAGTCACATTCTGGATCTGGTGTTTCATAGTTAATTGTTGGAGGGATTACTCCGTCTGTAATTGATTTAATTGAGAAGATCGCTTCAACAGCACCAGCTGCTCCTAATAAGTGACCTGTCATTGATTTCGTTGAGCTAATTGCTACTTTGTACGCGTGCTCACCGAACGTTTCTTTAATTGCCATCGTTTCATACTTTTCATTCGCATCCGTACTTGTACCGTGCGCATTAATGTAATCAATATCTTCTGGCTGTAGACCTGCATCTGCTAAAGCTTGACGCATTGCACGCACGCCGCCTTCACCACCAGGAGCCGGCATTGTAATATGGAATGCATCACCAGTTGCACCGTAACCAGCGATTTCGGCATAAATGTGAGCACCACGAGCTAATGCGTGCTCTAATTCTTCAAGAATTAAAATACCTGAACCTTCACCCATTACGAAACCGCTACGGTTTTTATCAAATGGACGGCAAGCCGTTGCTGGGTCTTCATTAAATGTTAATGCTTTCGCTGAGCTAAATCCTGCGAATGCCATACTTGTTAACGGCGCTTCAGCTCCGCCTGTTATCATTGCATCAGCATCACCACGCTGAATTGCTTTAAATGCATCACCAATTGAGTTTGCACCAGATGCACAAGCCGTTACAGAGCAAGTGTTAATTCCTTTCGCTCCTGTTGCGATTGATACTTGACCTGCTGCCATATCTGGAATCATCATCGGCACGAAGAATGGGCTCACACGGCGCGGACCTTTCTCAGTAAAAATCTTAAATTGTTCTTCGTATGTCTCCATACCGCCAATACCAGATCCAATCCATACACCAATTCGAGGTCCGTTTTCTTCTGTAATCTCAAGCTTTGCATCTGCAACTGCCATTTTCGCTGCTGCTACTGCATATTGTGTAAAGCGATCCATACGGCGCGCTTCTTTTTTATCAATATATTTCTCGACTTCAAAGTCGTTAATTTCTGCTGCTACTTTTGCTGGAAATAGTTCCGGATCAATTCTTGTAAGTCGTCCGATTCCAGATACACCTTTTTTAATGTTTTCCCACGCTGTTTCAACATCTGTACCGATCGGTGTAACAGCTCCTAGTCCTGTAATTACGACCCTCTTTTTTTCCATACAAAATACACTCCTTTTTTTCTCTCAGTCCTTATTTACCCCAACGAAGAGCAACTGCTCCCCATGTTAATCCGCCGCCAAAACCAACAAGTATAATTAAATCACCATCTTGAATACGTCCATTTTGCAATTCCTCTACCATTGCAATTGGAATTGAAGAAGCTGATGTATTACCAAACTTTTCAATTGTCATACTCATTTTTTCTTGTGGTAAATTTAATCTCTCTCTTGCAGATTCCATAATACGAATGTTCGCTTGATGCGGTACTAAGAAATCCACATCCTCTTTCGTAAGACCAGCTTTATCCAGCACGCGAAGACAAGATTCACCAAGTTGACGAACGGCAAATTTAAACACTTCTCTGCCATTCATCATAACATACTCGTCTTGATAAAGATGCTTACCGCCACTTCCGTCTGCTCCTAATTCGAAAGATAGAACGCCTCTTCCTTCTGAAACAGCTCCCATTACGATAGCACCAGCTCCGTCTCCAAATAGTACCGCTGTATTTCGATCATTCCAGTCTACAATTTTAGATAGTTTATCACTACCAACTACTAATACATTTTTATAAGTTCCCGTTTGAATAAATTGCTGCGCTGTAATCATTCCGTACATAAAACCAGCACATGCTGCACCTACATCCATTGCAGCTGCATGTTTCGCTCCAATCGCTTCTTGAATGACACAAGCTACTGCTGGAAACGCACGATCTGGTGTTACTGTCGCCACCAAAATAAGATCGATATCTTCTCCGCTAACCCCTGCATCTTCAAGTGCTTTTTTAGCAGCCTCTACGGCCATATACGAAGTATCTATTGTATCATCGGCAATGCGTCTTTCGGCAATTCCCGTTCTCGTACGAATCCATTCATCGGATGTATCCATTATCTTCTCTAAATCGTGATTTGTGACTACTTTTTCCGGCACATATCTTCCGATCCCTAAAATGCCCACGTTCACATCGCAGCCCTCCGTTTTATATCAATTATTATGACTTGGTACTAATTTTAAAACATAAATGTATTTTTGTCTAGAATATATTTCAGCTAAAACATAAAGCTAGGCATTATTCACTTTATTGTTTATTAAAAGAAACAGAAACATACCTTCCCTGTTTCTTTTGAAATATAAAAAGGCTCGAACCGCTTCTCTCGACGGTTCGAGCCTCTTTCTCCTCAAAAAGAAAGGGTTTTATTGTTGATCTGCTTTCCCAAGCTCATATGCTTCGTTCATAACTTTCATCAATAACTCTAATACTGGTTGTGCTTTCTCCATATCAAGCGCAATTCCATTATCATCTAAAATGGCCTTTGCTTCTGGTAAATGCTTCATTGCGATTTGTAAAAACTGCATGCTTTTTTCGTTCATATTATACTCTTCCTCTCCATTAAAACTTTCACATACAATAGTGTAACACGCGTGCTACCCTTCGTATAACTCTTTATATTTTTTCATGTGTGCCAGTTGCTTATTTAAACCGTATTCTAACGGAGTATTTCTTTTTATCGAAATTACCTCGATAGCCTCATCTCTTACTTCGTTATTATTTTTATTTACTTTATCATCCGCGCGTAAAAGGTTCATACCTTTTTTCCATAATGACTTTTTACCACTAAGCAAATTGTATATACCGAGATGCTGCTCGTTCATTCCATTTTCCCATAAGTATTCACATACATCTTCCACGTACAGTAGATCACTTCCGTTTTCCTCACTCGCATAATAGCACTCTTTCTCATCCAGTTCTGATAAAATGAGCTGATGATACATCATAAAAGACGGTTGCCACGGTCCATATAATGTAGGAACTCGAAATACACTATATTGTAAATCCCCTTTTTTCAATCCTTCTTCTACTTTCAAAAATATGCGCTTATTTTCCGATTCATCTGTACTACCTACTTCAATAGAAGAAATTAAATTTAACTTCAATTTTTGTTCTTCACACATTCTTATAATTCGCTTTAAATATTGTAATATGACTCTTTCATTCCGAAATCCACATTGCTGATTTGGCTCATATAAGCAAAAGTAAACAGTATCGAATCTCTCTTCCTCTACTGATCTCCATCCATCTTCATCTCTTATCGAATAATACGTAAATAACGCATTTCGCCCAATTAACAATAACTTCTCTTCATTAATTTTGGTCATACTATTGAATTCATCAAAATCAAGACCATACACTTCTACTTCTTCTGCGATCATTTTATTCACAAGGTGATAACCTACAAACGTAAGTGCACCTATTATCAGCACGCGTTCCATACCACCAACCCTTTCTCCTTGAAACAAATAGCTCCTCATTTATGTATATGGGAGCTTCACAATTCTTCTTCATATTTTTTAAAGAAATCAGTCGTTTGCCTAACCATTTTATATTTCACATCTTGCAGATGGAACAAGACAGACGTATCGCATTGATTTAATTGCCTCATTTTCTCATATTTACGCAACTGTTGTTTTCTTCCTCTTTTTTCTTGTGTTGATACGAAAACTTTGACAGGTACACAAGATGGCAGAAGCGTAAATGATTTCTTATTTATTTTTAAATCTAACTCTTCTTCTTTGGCATCATACGCCAAACTTAATTCCTTCACTAATCTTTTGTAAAAAAACTTATGCTCTTTCTCAAATTCCACATATTCTGGTAAATCTAAACATGGATTCAACATAATGACAGAACGAATACATTCAGGGTATTTGTTCATCATTTCAAGTGCTACAAGCGCACCCATACCATCTGCCATTATGTGCATTTTCGCATTTAACGTCTCTTTTCTCAAAACAACATCATATAAACGTTTTGCTAGACGAACAGATTGGTCGTTTCCCCAGTGCCTTCCGTATAAATTAGAAGAAAAGACCGTGTAGCCTTCCTCAATAAGGCCATGTAAAAAATAAGATCTTCCCGCATGCTGTGTCCATAAACTTGTACCATTCTCAATAAAGTAGTTGTAATCACCGAGGAGCATAACCGAAAATCCATTTGGCTTCTCCGGTAAATAAATGACACATGGTTCTTTTTCTAAGTAAAAAAAACGTTCCGTAATACTCATTTTTCCCCCGCCTTATTTTCTAAACATATAAAACCACTCTTTTATAATGTATGAACGGAATGCAAATTTGCGTTGAAAAATCTACAAATATTTTTCTATATTCTTTTTTCAATTGTGTTACAATAAGGACAGATTGAACGAATAGAGGTGTAAAATATGCGTTTCATTTGGGCATTAATTTGGTCGTTCTTACTTGTACATATGATGAGCTATGTAATCGGCTCTATGACTGGCGGTACATACGACTTTAACCAAGCGTCTATTTTCTCAGTTGTTCTTGCTGTATTAGTACTAGCGATTTCAGCTGCAATTCCAAACGAGCCAGTAGAACAACACTAAAAAAAGAGTCCGGATTTTATCCGAACTCTTTTTTATTTTTATTTCACATGAACAACTAATTCGTTATTTTCTACATCGACAACTACGTGACTATTGTCAGTAATTGTTCCTGCAATTAATTCTCGCGCTAATTTCGTTTCCACTTGACGTTGTACGTATCGTTTTAATGGACGAGCTCCATACATCGGATCAAAGCCAGCTTCTACAACAAATTCTTTTGCTGCGTCTGTTAATTCTACTGTAATGTGACGGTCAGCTAAACGCCCTTGTAATTCTTTTACAATTTTATCAACAATACCTTTAATTTCATTCGTTGTAAGAGGTTTAAATAAAATAATTTCATCAACACGGTTTAAAAATTCAGGGCGGAAATGTCCTCTTAATTGCCCCATTACAAGGTCTCTTGATTCCTCTTTAATCGAGCCATCTTCTTCTAATCCATCTAGTAAATGAGCAGATCCAATATTTGAAGTCATAATAATAACTGTGTTTTTAAAGTCCACTGTACGTCCTTGCGAATCTGTAATGCGTCCATCATCTAACATTTGTAATAAAATGTTGAATACTTCTGGATGTGCTTTTTCAATTTCATCTAATAAAATAACGGAATATGGTTTACGTCTTACCGCTTCTGTTAATTGACCGCCTTCTTCATATCCTACATATCCAGGAGGTGCACCAATTAAGCGTGACACTGCGTGTTTCTCCATATACTCAGACATATCAATACGAATCATTTGCTCTTCACTATCAAATAAAGACTGCGCTAACGTTTTTGCAAGTTCTGTTTTACCAACACCCGTAGGGCCTAAGAAAATGAAGGAACCAATCGGGCGGTTCGGATCTTTAATACCAGCGCGAGCACGAAGAACCGCGTCTGATACTAAGCTTACTGCTTCCTCTTGTCCGATGACACGCTCTGATAAGATTTGCTCTAAGCGTAGTAATTTCTCGCGTTCACCTTCAACGAGTTTAGCAACAGGAATACCAGTCCAGCGTGAAACAATATCTGCAATTTCTTCTTCACTTACTTCCTCACGTAATAAACGATTTTCTTGTTTATTATGCGCGCCCATTTCTTCCGCTTCTTTTAACTCTTTTTCAATTGCTGGAATTTTCCCGTGACGAAGTTCGGCTGCTTTATTTAAATCGTAATTACCTTCTGCTTCTTCTAATTCACGGCGCAGACGTTCTAAATGTTCACGTAAGTCACGAACTTTGTGAATGTCTTCTTTTTCTTTCTCCCATTTCGCTCTCATACCACTTGCAACTTCTTTTAAATCTGATAGTTCACGTTGCAACGTTTTAAGACGTTCTTGGCTACCACGATCTGTTTCTTTTCCAAGAGCTGCTTCCTCAATTTCTAACTGCATAATACGACGCGTTACTTCATCTAATTCTGTCGGCATAGAATCGATTTCTGTACGAATTGTTGCACACGCTTCATCGACAAGATCAATTGCTTTATCTGGTAAGAAACGGTCCGAAATATATCGATCTGATAAAACTGATGCTGCTACAATCGCGCGGTCATGAATATTTACACCGTGATAAATTTCAAAACGCTCTTTTAAACCACGTAAAATGGAAATTGTATCTTCAACAGTTGGTTCTTCTGCTAATACTTGTTGGAAACGTCTTTCTAACGCCGGGTCTTTCTCAATATATTTACGATATTCATCTAATGTCGTCGCCCCAATACAGTGTAGTTCACCGCGAGCAAGCATCGGTTTTAACATATTCCCTGCATCCATCGCACCTTCTGTTTTACCGGCGCCAACGATTGTATGAAGTTCATCAATAAATAATAAAATACGCCCTTCACTCTTTTTAATTTCATTTAATACAGCTTGCAGACGCTCTTCGAACTCACCACGGAATTTCGCACCAGCTACGAGCGCACTCATATCTAACGCGAAGATCGTTCTATCTTTTAGCCCTTCAGGTACATCTTTTTTCACAATACGCTGCGCTAACCCTTCAACGATTGCTGTTTTACCAACACCTGGCTCACCAATTAAAACAGGGTTGTTTTTCGTTTTACGTGAAAGAATGCGAATGACACGTCGAATTTCACTATCCCGGCCAATAACAGGATCAATTTTCCCTGCTCTCACTTCTGCCACTAAATCACGGCCATATTTTTCTAACGCTTCATAAGTTGCTTCTGGATTTTGACTAGTCACTCTTTGATTCCCCCGAACTGTCATTAAAGACTGTAATAAGTTATCTTTCGTAATATGAAATCTTGTAAATAATTGATTGATATCGCCTTTTTCTTCAGAAAAAGCAAGCAATACATGTTCCACTGAAATGTAGTCATCTTGCAATTTCTCTGCTTCTTTTCCTGCTCTTACAAGTAGTTGTTGCAGAGCACCTGTTATATATAATTTGCCTACTTCTGCACCGCTTCCCGTTACAGAAGGTTTTTTCTTAATTAAACTTTCGGCGCCTTGCTTTAACGCTTCTATATCGACATTCATTTTTTGAAAAATACGCACTGCTAACCCATCTTGCTCTTCTAATAATGTAAACAAGAGATGAACAGTATCTACTTCTTGATGATGATGAGATACCGCTAAAGATTGGGCACTCATAATCGCCTCTTGTGTTTTTGTTGTCATTTGATTTAAGTCCATCTTTACAGCCCTCCAAATGTTTGACTTTCTTTGACCTTTGATTTAATTATACGCCAACTGACTTTTTTATACAATAAATTCGCCTATGCATTTTCAAACTTATTATTGGAAAAAGAAAAAAGGAGCATTCATTATGCTATTTAAAAAAGTACGATAAATGAAACTACATTATGTAACAACAAAAAAGCCGCAATAAAGATTGCGGCTTCTGTTACGGTTTTCTTTTATATGTCCACTGGCGGTTATGATTTGTGTTGTCTGGAAACTTTTCACCGGCAGTTAATTGTACCATTTGCGGATTTTTTACCATACTTCCCGTTTCACCAATTTCTACGTAAATGCCATCATTTGGCGCTTTTTGTCCAGAACGAAACCTGCGATTTTGTCCCATCTTCATTCTCCTTCCATGACGTCTTGCCTCATTAGTATATCCATTTTAAAAGAAAGGTTTTCTGTCATGTTTAGGAAACAAGTACTACATCTCATTCTTGTACATATACATGAATGACACAAGCTTAGGAAGGAATTCCTTTCCTATCTGTAGAAAAAAAGAAACCAACCTACTCTAGGCTAGTTTCAAAGGAGAGTCAAACATATACGAGAAGATTACATGTTCATTATATGCCTCATCATACGAGCAATGTAACCCTTTTCACATTTTGTACATAATGAAAGAAACATTATTTGAACTTTCTAAAAAGATGTTGACTTTTCTTAATTTCCAACGAGAAATAGTAGACACCGTAGTACTTCGCGACGTAAGATGGATATATAGTGAAATCTCCATCTATGGTGGTCTCACCCAGTCTAACCTCTTATTTCTGCATATTAAAAACGGAAATACAGATAGAAACAAAAAAATTATTATAAGAGGTGAAATTATGAACAAACAACATTTAATCGCATTAGACTTAGACGGCACTTTATTAACAGACAACAAAATAATTTCGACTCGAACGAAACATACAATTGCAAAAGCAAAGGAACAAGGACACGTTGTCGTTATTTCAACAGGACGTCCATTCCGCGCTAGTTATGATTACTATAAAGAACTAGGTCTGAATACACCTATCGTAAACTTTAACGGTGCGTACGTGCACCATCCTCTGGATTCAAACTGGGGTATACATCACTCTCCTCTTGAGCTAGCAACAGCGCAAGAAATTGTACGAGCTTGTTTTGATTTCGGCGTAAAAAATATATACGCTGAAGTTATGGATGATGTGTATGTTCGTGAAATTGATGAAGATAAAAAACACATTTTCGAATTCGGTTCTCCTAAGATTTTTACAGGAGACTTATTAAATATTTTAAATGACCATCCAACTTGCTTATTAATTGACGCACATGACGAGCATTCTACTGCAATTCGTCAACATTTAACTGATATGCATGCGGAAGTAATCGACCATAGAAAATGGGGTGCACCTTGGCCGATTATTGAAATTGTAAAAAGCGGATTAAATAAAGCGGTCGGATTACAAAAAATTTCTAGTCATTACAACATTCCACAAGAGCGAATTATTGCTTTCGGTGACGAAGATAATGATTTTGAAATGATTGAATTTGCTGGTCACGGCATCGCAATGGGAAATGCCATCCCTGAATTAAAATCACTCGCAAACCATACTACGTTAACGAACGAAGAAGATGGTATTGCTTTATATTTAGAAGAGGTTCTTGGGTTGTAATCTAAAAATTCCCTGCTTATAGTTTCCTGCCAAATGTCCATACTATAAGTAGACGCATAACACATAGCGTCGATTGTTTTCAGCTAAATAAAGGGGGTTTTTCGAATGGGTAAAAAGAACAAATCAAAACGTTTTATCCAACAAGGAGCCGATGCTGTTATGAAGCATGATGCAAGATTCCCGTACAGAGGTACATTAGCTGAGGCAGAAAAAGCAAGAAGTAACTCTTCTTTTGGAGGGGTTTAAATGGGGAACTTACTATTCCAACAAGCCAGAGATGCTGTTGAAAATGCCGTATCTTGTTCAAGCGGTACTGAGCAACAAGATCTCGTGTATAGAGCAAAAAATGCTTTGCAATCCGCTTACGCAAACTCTTCAACTGCTGAAAAAGTTCAGCTACGTGAAATGCAAGAGCAATTGCAAAACATTACGAATGTACATTAAAAACGAGGACCAGTTTTGGTCCTCTTTAATCTTTCCGAAACAATCCGAACACCCCAACTGTTTGCAGTATATTTGTAAATGCCCCTGGGTCCACTTGTTTAATAATCCTCTCTAATTCGTATAACTCGTAACGGGTAATAACCATCATTAGCATTTCTTTATTTTCATTCGTATAAGCACCTGTTGCTGGTATTGTTGTAATCCCTCTTACTAATCGCGAGTGAATCGCCTTTCGTACATCTGCCCCATTCTTCGTAACAATTAATGCTGTAATCTTTACATGACGAGTATGAATTGCATCAATAATTCGCGTTGACACATATAAAGTCACTAATGTATATAACGCTTTTTCCCATCCATATACATAGCCAGCAGCGATAATAATAATTGCATTAAAAAAGAAAAAGTATGTACCGACAGGCTTATCTTTTATTTTTGATAAAATCATGGCAATAATATCTAATCCGCCTGTAGAAGCACCCCACTTTAAAGCAATCCCTACCCCAATTGCCGAAATAATCCCGCCAAAAATCGCATTTAATATAATATCGTTCGAAACTGCTCTAACAGGGATGATTTCTAGAAACAAAGTCATAAATATAACACAAAGAAAACTAAAAAAAGTGAAGGCCTTTCCAACCTTTTTCCATGCTAAAATAACGACAGGAATATTAAATAAACTAAACAACACACCCGTAGATACGTGAATCGATAAAAAATCACCTAATATTTGTGATAATAATTGAGACAATCCAGCAAAGCCGCTCGCATACACTTTCGCTGGCGTTAAAAATAAATTCATCCCAATCGCGTTTAATAAACCTGCGATGATTACAACGATTAACTTCTTTATAAGTTCAGTATAATTCAACTTTAAATCCATTTCGAATCCACCTTTACCCTTCATAAATGCACCGCTATACATAGTCTTTACGAAAAAGGAAATGATAAACGTACAACGTTTAGAAATGGAGTTGATACATATGCCACATACGAGTGATAACGACAAAAAAGCACGCGATAATAATGCAAAACGCGCACAAAAAAATGAGCAAGAACAAAAAAATATAGAGCAAGGTAAACGTGCATACTCTAAAAAGACCGATCACCTTTGATTCCACCGTACATCAGCAATTATGTTGATGTACTTTTTTTACATTTCACAGGAAAAAACATTAAAAATTCACTTCATGTTCACTTCTATATTCTACAATAGCGATAACATATTCGGATGAGGTGTTGGCATGAGAGGGAAACAAATTTTCATTATTACTGCACTAATAAGTATATTGATGCTATCTGCTTGCGGACAAAAAAACGAATCAGCTACAGTCGCCACAGCAACAGACTCAACCGTTACGAAGGACGACTTCGAAAAACAGTTGAAAGATCGTTACGGAAAAGACATGCTATACGAAATGATGGCACAAGACGTCATCACCAAAAAATATAAAGTATCTGATGAAGAGGTAAATAAAGAAGTAGAAAAAGTAAAAAAACAATATGGAGATCAATTCAAAAAAGTATTAGAAAATAATGGTTTAAAAGATGAAGAGGATTTCAAAAATCAAATTAAGTTCAAACTTGCTATGAATGAAGCAATTAAGAAAAGCATTACAGAGAAAGACGTAAAAGACCACTATAAGCCAGAAATTAAAGCGAGTCACATTTTAGTAAGTGACGAAAATGAAGCGAAAGAAATAAAGAGTAAACTAGATGCTGGTGCTTCATTTGAAGAATTAGCAAAACAAGAATCACAAGATCTACTATCAAAAGATAAAGGTGGAGACCTTGGATACTTCAATTCAGGTACAATGGCTCCTGAATTTGAAACGGCTGCCTACAAACTAAATGTTGGACAAATTAGCAACCCCGTAAAATCATCAAACGGTTATCACGTTATTAAATTAACTGATAAAAAAGATTTAAAACCTTACGATGAAGTAAAAAAATCTATTCGCAAAAACTTAGAAGAAGAACGTATCGCTGACCCTATATTCAGCAAAAAATTGTTACAAGAGGAATTAAAAAAGGCAAATATTAAAATAAACGATAGTGATTTGAAAGATACATTTACTCTTGTTTCTCCACAAGGAAATTAAAAAAGCACAACCTTATTTTTTTAAAAATAAGGTTGTGCTTTTTAATCTTCTATCTTATTTCTTAAAGTAAGTCCAACCTTCTTCTTGGTAAACTTTTTCTTCTTTCATTAACTTACCAAGTGCGCGCTTAAATGCAGCTTTACTCATGTTAAAGCGTTCTTTAATATCTTCTGGATGGCTCTTATCCCAAAACGGCATTGCTCCGCCTCGTTCTTCCATATATGCATAAATTACTGCCGCATCGTCTTCCATTCCTTCTTCTTTACGAGGAAGAAGTGAAATGTTAATTGTACCATCATCTTTCACGTCAATAATACGGCCCGTTACACGCTCCCCGATGCGGACTTGTTCTTTTCTTTCTGTATGGTGTAAGAAAGCACGGAAATGCTCATCAGTTAGTACGAATGAACCAACTTGAAGAGAACGATATACACGTCCATTTACGTTTTTATTACGCATAGATGGCGTTGCATCTACGATAATTTCTTGCATATCACTGTCTCTTGCCGGAAGAGCAATTAAACGATCACGATTCGTTAATTTTAACGTACAATATAATTCGTCGCCTACTTCTGGCCATACCGGCATATAAATCGGGAACTCATCAGCTGGAATTAGTATATCTTTTGATACACCAATATCAACAAACACACCTAAACTAGGAATGACTTCTACAACCTTTACCCAGTTCCAATCATACGTTGTAATAATTGGCTCCTTCATTGTTGCTGAAATACGATTTTGGTGATCAAGGTATAAGAATACATCAATCGTATCGCCTTCTTCAATTTCTCCAGCTACTTCGTTTTTATGTAGGAAAATTTCTTCTTCTTCATTCCCAACCATATATCCAATTTCCGTTTCGCGTAAAACAGTTACCTGTTCAATCGATCCTATTTGCAAATACATATTTTTTAATTCCCTTCTATATATATAAAATTATCTTTTTTATCATTCCAAACAAAAGTTAATTATAACATGATTTTTCCTGTATTTGTCCAACTGCCCAAAATTCACTATAATAAAATGAGGTTACATGAATATAAATACGAAAACACTTAAGTCTAGACTCGTTTTCAGCTATACTTTAGTATGTACAGTACATAAAAAGATTAGAAATTTATTTGGAGGTGCTAACTATGGCAAAAGATAGTTCTTTTGACATCGTTTCGAAAGTAGAATTACCTGAAGTAACAAACGCAATTAATATCGCATTAAAGGAAATCCAAAACCGATATGACTTTAAAGGAAGTAAAAGTGATATTAAATTAGAAAAAGAAGTACTAGTTTTAACTTCTGATGACGAGTTCAAATTAGACCAAGTAAAAGATGTTTTAATTTCTAAACTTGTAAAACGTAACGTTCCAATTAAGAACTTAGATTACGGAAAAGTTGAAGCTGCAACTGGGAACACTGTTCGCCAACGCGCAACACTTCAACAAGGTATCGATAAAGATAACGCGAAAAAAATTAACAACATCATTAAAGAAATGAAGTTAAAAGTAAAAACACAAGTACAAGATGACCAAGTACGTGTTACGGCGAAAAGCCGCGATGACTTACAAGCAGTAATTGCAGCTGTTCGTAGCGCTGATTTACCAATCGACGTACAGTTCATTAACTACCGCTAAAAAGAAAACTCCTCTTAATTAGAGGAGTTTTCTTTTTAGTTTTGTAGAGACAATATTACAAGAACAAGCCATAGAAAAAAGGCATCTGCGGTGAAAATTGCTAAGTGAACAGAGTCTAACTATACGAATACTTCACAAGTGAATGCATGATTAAACTAGGCCTTATTGTAGAATTTGTTTCATACATGCATTTAGCAGACCTTATTGAAAATAAAAAAAAGACAATTTAAGACGTTTCCCCTTCGATTTGAATTACTTTTCTTAGTAATTACATCCTAGGCCAAAGTCATCTTAAAAATCGCTGTAACTTATAATTCCTCTTCCCGCCAAAACGTAACAATTTATGAGTATAAGAATATTTCCCAACCTTTAATATAATGTAAAATTAATAAGGAACTTAAAAAATGTTAATTAAAAAAGAGTTAGAAGTGGTTATATGAAGAAATTAATATTATGGTTTTTATTGGCCACATTCTCCCTAAATACTGTAGGATGTTCTAATAATACGAATACACTAACGGATAAGTCTAACTGTATCAACAAAGCTTGGTACAAAAAAACTATGTCATGTAATCATTTAAAAAACATTAAATAGTTAATGATAAAAGTCATAAGAAAAGACACATCAAAGTGCCTTCCTCCGACTTGAACCATCTTAATTTTAATCATATTTGGATGGAGTTAAAAAGAAGCATAAATTGTTAATAAAGATGCAGACTTCAAAATAAAAAAGTACGTTAAGGACACTCTTATATTAAACACTAATATTTTAGAAGCAAGTTTATAAGTATAAAACCTACAGGGATTTCCCCTGTAGGTTTTATTATATTTCAAGTGATTTCCAAATGAATTATGAGTGGCTTTTTTCAGTTTGATTTTCAAAATATTTTTCTTTAACCATTTTTATCAGAGTTTCTTTTTCTGTTAGTTCAAATATAAATAATGCTTTTTTCATGTTATTTGCAATATCTTCTTCATTCTGTTGTTTAAATCTTAATAAATTCCATCCTTTTAAATAGTAGAGTTCACCTAATAAGTATAAAGTATTTAGATTAATAGCTAATTTGATGCCCTTATCAATGTATTTTACCGCTTCTTCATATTGATAGGTCATACCTAAACATTTCGCTAAATTAAAAATGATTTTTAATTTAATCGCTTTATCTCTCGGAAAATCTAACTTATTAAAATTAGTTAAACATCTTCCTAATATAGTAATACTTTTATCATATTCTTTATTTTCCGCATAAAATATAGACATTGTCTGCATAATATCTATTTCTCTTTCTGATAAAAAATCAACATTGGTTAAAGTTAGTTTTAATGCATTATTTAAAAGTTTTAATGCAGTTTTTATGGATCTGTTCACCTCAAATACAGCAATTGCTTCATGCCATAGGAGAAATTGTTTATCTTCTTTTGCTTGGAAATTTTTTTCATCTTTCTCTTTTTTCACTATTTCATAAAGTTCTTTATATTGTTTTTGCTTTAAGCAATCTTTTATTACGTATTTTACATTTTCTACATATTTAAATTTTTTGTTTTGAGTTAATGCAAATATATTATTCGGGTCAATACCAAGTCTTTCTGATAATTGATATAACAATATACTAGATGGATAAATCATACCTTTTTCTATTTTGCTAATTTGACTTTGCGAACATATTCCATGACATAATTCGGATTGTGATATATTTTTTTTAATTCTAAGCTCTTTAATGGTAATACCCAAATCGTAAAATTCCATTTTCCCACCTACTATTTAGCACTATATTAGTATAAGAGTATTCTCTAATTTTTAATGTAATATAAAATTAATATAGTTGCAATTATCGTTCGTTCCAAAGATCTTTCTCTATCCGTATTGACACAAAAACAGGCTAGGAAGAAGACTTTCTCCCTAACCTGGAACCCCCTCTCATTAGAGAAGTTTTCATTTTCGTATCGTTTCTCTTAAGAAATTTCATATCAACAGAATAAACACTATTGCCCCACCGAACAAACAAATACAATAAGAAGACATGAACATAGAACGAGCAACTTCTCATCTACGTTTCCTTTTAACTGCAATTAAAAACGCAATAAATAATACATTCACACCAACGATTAAGGAGATAAATAACCAATTCACACCTGTTTCTCCGTTAACTTTATATACGTTTGATTCTTCACGCTTTAAAACGAGATAAAATCCCCCATTTTCCTCTCTTATAATTTCATCCTCTAACAATCCTCTTAACTCTTGTTTTTCACCAATCGTACTTGCAGGTAAGGAGACTTTTTGTGTTTCTTTCGTATTATTAATTGCTACTAAAGTTACTTCATTTTTATATTTTCGTTTTAGTATGCTCATCCCGCTCTTATCATACAATAGCTCAAACGTACCGCGTCGTAAAGACGGTCTCGCCTGTCTAAGTTCACCTAGTTTTGTTATGTGCTGCATAAATTTTTCGTCTGACTTAAAATCCATTAATCGTCTATTATCGGGTACACTTCCTCCATCTAATGCAATTTCAGTTCCGTAATAAAAATTCGGAATTCCAGGTGATGTTAACAGATATGTAAGCCCCAGTTTTAAACGTGATGGCGGATAATACATATTTTCTTTTGCAATACGCGCATATCTTTTTGTTTCTTGATCATCTAAGAACGTAACAAATTCTCCTTCTTTTTTACTCACATCGTATAACGATTTCACCGATACATCCGCTTTGGAAAACGATTCTACTATTTTTTCGTTGTATTCGCTATCCTCCTTTGTCATAATACGAAAATCTTTCTTTATCACTTGCATATCTTTTTGCGCGTTATCCCAAAAGGAACGCGGCTTTTTTTCACTATGTATAACATAACTTCCGTCTAAATCAACTTCTTTTATCCACCATTTCATTGCGTCAATTACCTGTTGTTCATTTTCTCCAAGCGGAAATTGAAATACAACTTTCATTCCTTTTGCCTGAGCTTCTTTTACAAGTTCTTTCACATCATTTTCTGTCCCGAAATGTTCATTTACCTTTTTAAAATTTCGCACGTCTAATCCATCGTACTTTCCACTTTCAAAAAGTGGCGAAAGCATAACGGTAGTAAAACCCATTTCTTTTATGTAATCCAACCTTTTTATAATTCCTCTTATATCCCCGCCTTGATACCCTTCTAAATTACCAACTTCTAACTGTTTGTCATTTTTCGGTTCTCCATTATTGAAGCGATCAATCATAATGGAGTATATAACCTCATCTCGCCACTCTCTTTTTTCGTCTGCAAAAGTATGTATTGGTACAAACAAAACAACAGCTAAGCAAAAACAAATAAATAGTTTCCTAGTCCATATTTTTCCCACACGCATCCCCCAATTTTTTAATTGTAAGAATATTATACCAATTATCCAAGTGAAACGCATATGCCGATTTCAATCCTCACAAAATAATCTATGTTAGATTTTATGACATCACGTATGTAATTTTCTGAATTTTTAGTTGATTTTTAGTTTTATTTCGAATATGATATGAAACATAACAAATAGATGTTATTTTTTCTAACATTCCAGGAGGAGAGATCATGAATATGGGAGATACGGTTTTTATGTTTGTGACGACAGTAATGGTCATGTTGATGACACCAGGATTGGCACTTTTTTATGGAGGTATGGTTCGTAGCAAAAACGTACTCAGTACAACGATGCATAGTTATAGTGCAATGGCTATCGTTTCGATTCAATGGATTGTTATCGGCTATTCTTTATCATTCGGGCCAGATTGGCACGGACTTATCGGTACACTTGATTGGTTCGGTCTAAACGGAGTTACCTACGCACCAAATCCAGACTACTCATCTACTATTCCTCACAATTTATTTATGATGTTTCAACTCATGTTCGCCATTTTAACTCCAGCTTTAATTTCAGGTGCATTCGCTGAAAGAATGCGATTTTCTGCCTTTCTTATTTTTATCCTTCTATGGACAACAATCGTTTACAATCCTGTCGCTCATTGGGTATGGGGCCTCGGTGGGTGGCTAAGGGAACTTGGTGCACTAGACTTCGCTGGCGGAAATGTCGTTCACATCACTTCCGGAGTTGCCGGTCTTGTATTAGCTATTTTCCTTGGAAAACGAAAAAACATAAATGGTTCTTCTCCTCACCATTTGCCATTTACAATGTTAGGCGCAGGCTTATTATGGTTTGGCTGGTTCGGTTTTAACGTTGGCAGCGCATTATCCTTAAACGACGTAGCTTTAACTGCATTTACTAATACAAATATAGCCGCTGCTGCCTCCGCTCTAACTTGGATGCTTTCTGAATGGTTCTTCCAATCAAAACCGACCGCGATGGGAGCTGCTTGCGGAGTTGTTTCTGGTCTAGTAGCTATTACACCAGCCTGCGGGTTCGTTACACCTTTCTCCGCCCTTCTTATCGGAGCAATTGGTGGTATAATATGCTTCGGCGCCGTTTTCTTCCTAAAAACAAAATTCGGGTATGACGATACACTTGATGCCTTTGGATGCCACGGCATCGGAGGAACTTGGGGCGGTATTGCAACAGGACTATTTGCAACTACTGCCGTAAACGGGGATGGCGCAAACGGATTATTTTACGGAAATGCCGCGTTACTGTTTAAACAACTTATAGCGATTGGCGCAACATATGCATTCACGATCATCATGACGTATGCCATTATTAAAGCGATCAACTTCTTCCTCCCCGTTCGCGTCGATGAACATGAAGAACACATGGGTCTTGATATTTCAATGCATGGCGAGAAGGCTTATGAACATGCAGAGCGAGTAAACTAAAAAAGAGATGCAATCTATTGATAGTAGATTGCATCTCTTTTTTGCGTACTAGGCAACATACCCCACCTAGTATAAATGTAAATATATCAACGGTTTTTTGGATATATCAACGATTTTTCAAATATATCGATTGTTACTTTCAATATATCAACGGTCCGACACAACATATCGATTTACAAACAAATTCCGACATAATTTACAAGCAAAATACCCCACATAACGTTATACAAAAAAGACGACCGAAACCCGGTCGTCTTTTCCTATTTATTTTGGAGCATTTCCTACATATTGCGTAATATCAACATTTAACGCCTGCGCTAAACGCATACCGTATTCTTGATCTGCACGGAAGAAGTTACAAACAGCTAGTAATTTCGTGCGTTCATTTACGTCTTTCAAGTCATTTGTTAAGTTTGCAATTAAGTTATCTTGCTCTTCTTTAGAGAATGAACGGTAACGCTCACCTGCTTGTTTAAAGTCATTTGGTTTCTCGATTTTTTCACGAGATACATAGCCTTCTACTTTCATAGTCGAATCGCGGTAAGCTTTGTCTTCAACTGGATTCTCTGCATGACGGCTCGGTTCGTAGTTGATTGTAGATGGGTTTTGATTCATTTGCATCGCACCATCACGTTGTTGGTTATGAACAGCTGCATATGGGCAGTTTACAGGAATTTGCAAGTAATTTGCACCAAGACGATAACGCTGTGTATCTGGGTAAGAGAATAAACGACCTTGTAATAATTTATCTTCCGATGGTTCAATACCATTTACAGTTGCACTTGGAGAGAACGCTACTTGTTCTACTTCTGCAAAGAAGTTTTTCGGATTACGATTTAACGTCATTGTCCCTACTTCAATTAACGGGAAGCGATCTTCTGGCCATACTTTCGTTGGATCTAGTGGATCAAAGTCTAAAGAATCCATTTCATCTAGTTGCATAACTTGTACGTGTAAATCCCATTTTGGATGATTTCCTTTTTCGATTGCGTCGAACAAATCACGAGTTGCATGATTGAAGTCTTTCCCCTGCACTTCTTGCACTTCTTTCGCATTTAAGTTACGTACACTTTGCTGCGGTTTCCAGTGGTATTTAATATAAACAATTTTACCTTCTTCATTAATCCATTTAAATGAATGGACACCGAAACCTTCCATTTCACGATAGCTTGCTGGTGTACCATAATCAGAAAATACCCATGTCATCATATGTGTAGACTCTGGAGTTAACGTCATGAAATCCCAATAACGATCTGGCGTTTGAATATTTGTATCCGGTGCTGGTTTTAAAGAATGAACCATGTCAGGGAATTTAATTGCATCACGAATGAAGAAAACTGGTAAATGATTACCTACGATATCGTAGTTTCCTTCTTCTGTATAAAATTTAACTGCGAAACCGCGTGGGTCACGAGCTGTTTCCGGAGAACCTTGACCATGAATAACCGTTGAAAAACGAACAAATACAGGTGTTTCAGTTCCTTCATTTTGTAAAAATGCTGCTTTCGTATATGGCTTCATGCTATTTTTCGTTACGAATACACCGTGAGCACCTGCACCACGTGCATGCACAACACGCTCCGGAATACGTTCACGATCAAAGTGTGCAAGTTTTTCTACTAAATGATAGTCTTCTAATAATACTGGTCCACGACGACCAGCTGTACGAGAATTTTGGTTGTCTCCAACTGGAGCACCTTGGTTTGTTGTTAAGCGATTATTTGGATTCATCTAGGGGGATCCTCCTCTTTCTTTCGTAGTAATTATTATTAATTTAAAATTATTATAAATTAATTATTATTTAAAACTAAATCTTTGTCAACTATTTCCTTCACTTTTTTGGAAACAATTTCAGCCAAACAGTCGATAAATGCAGATTGTGCATTCGGCATATTTGGTCTAAAATATTTAGCATTTAATTCATCAGTTACAACTTTACATTCATAATCATTGTCATATAAAACTTCTAAATGCTCTGCCACAAAGCCAACTGGGCAATATATGAAAGATTCGTACCCATGCTCTTCATATAAATCTTTCGTTAAATCTTGCACATCTGGACCAATCCACGGATCTGGAGTATTCCCAGCACTTTGCCAACCCGTTGTATAGTTTTGAATATTTGCAGCTTCTGCAATTAAATCTGCCGTATGCTTTAGTTGTTCTACATATGGGTCTCCTGCTGCAATAATCTTTTCTGGCAAACTATGCGCTGAGAAAATTACGACTGCTTTCTCTTTATCATCAATTTCTTTAAACGTTTCTTTTATTTGGTCTGCCCAATACGAAATAAACTTCGGTTCATCATACCATTGTTCAATTGGTTCAATAACAGGACCACCGATTTCTTTTGAAAGACGAATAGCACGGTCATTATACGCTTTAATGCTAAATGTAGAATAGTGCGGTGCTAATACGATACTAATCGCCTGCTCAATTCCATCTCGCTTCATTTCTTCTACAGCATCTTCTATAAATGGCGCAGTATGTTTTAAACCTAAGTAACAAGTAAATTCATACTCTGTAAATATGTTATTCATTGAATCTGTTAATTTATGCGCCTGCTCTTTCGTAATTTTTGCAAGCGGCGAAATTCCACCAATCGCTTTATAGCGCCCAATTAAATCTTCAAGCGCTTCTTCTGATGGCTTACGTCCGTGACGGATATGTTTATAATATGCCTCTACATCGTCTAATGATTCTGGTGTTCCATACGCCATTACGAGTAAACCTATTTTTTCCTTTGTCATCTATATAACACCTCAATTTTATAAATGAGAATACTTTTCAGAACGTTTGTTTCAAATTATAACAAGTAATAATAAGTACGTCAAAATAATAATTCTAATTAAGTATTATTTATAAGGTGATTTTGAATTTTATATGACAATTTCTTTAATAAAAGCGACTTACATAATTGCAAGCCGCTTTTCTCCTATTCTTTAATATTTACCCCATACTCTTTAAACCAAACATGAATTTGTGCTAAATGAGCTAAAAGCTGTGGCCCAGTCATCAATTGACCAAACCACGGTGTTTGAAATGCACTGCCACCAGACTGAATCAATCCGCTCAACTGCTCTTTATCAAATAGTTCGTGTAAAATTGAACCTTTATCTGTTAATAGATTTTGAAGCCATACCGTTACTGCCTTTGTATAGTGTGGATTGTGCGTTTTCGGATAAGGACTCTTCTTCCTATATAAGATGTCATGTGGGAGTACATCTTCTAACGCTTTACGTAATAGACCTTTTTCGCGGTTTTTATACATTTTCATTTCCCAAGGAATATTCCACGCATATTCGACAAGACGATGATCTGCAAATGGAACGCGTACTTCTAAACTTGCCCCCATACTCATACGGTCTTTTCTGTCTAATAATGTTGTCATAAACCATACCATATTTAAATAAAATAATTGGCGTCTTTTTGCTTCTAGTGGACTTTCCCCCTCTAAAATAGGAACTTCTTGAATCGATTCCTCATAGCGCCTTTGTACATATTGTTGTAAATTTAGTTTATTTCTCCATTCTTTTTTTAGAAGTTGTTCACGTGCCTCTGTAGAACGCATCCACGGAAATGCACTCGATTGTAAATCATCTTCTCTATAAAACCACGGATATCCACCAAATATTTCATCTGCACATTCTCCAGATAAGCCAACGACAAAATCTTGTTTAATTTCTCGGCAAAACCATAATAATGACGAATCGATATCTGCCATACCAGGCAAATCACGAACGAGTACCGCTTCAGTTAAATACTCTGCTAATTGTTCATTCGAAATGACGCAGCGATGATGGGTTGTTTGAAATGTCTCAGTCATTAAATTAATAAACGGAGCATCTGAATTTGGCTGAAACGCATTCGCTTTAAAGTATTTGTCATTATCTTCATAATCAACAGAATATGTGTGTAATTTCCCTTTTCCTGACCTTGCATATTCTTTCGCAGCAATTGCTGTTATAGCGCTCGAATCTACACCGCCTGATAGAAAAGTACATAGTGGTACATCAGAAACGAGCTGCCTTGTAATCGCATCTTGTAATAAAAAGCGTGTTTTCTCTACTGTTTCTTCAAAGGAGTCTTCATGTTTTTTACTTTCCACATTCCAATATCTCCATATACATAAACCGTTCTTTGAAAATGTCATCGCATGACCTGGACGTAATTCTTTTATACCAGCATAAATACCGTGGCCAGGTGTTCTTGACGGTCCGAGTCCGAATATTTCTGATAATCCTTCTAATGTTACTTCTGCCTTCACATCTGGATGCGACAATATCGCTTTTAACTCCGAACCAAATAATAAGCGTCCGCTATCATATTTATAAAAAAGTGGCTTTACACCTAATCGATCTCTCGCAATAAATACTTGTTCTTTCTGTTCGTCCCATACTGCAAACGCATATATACCGTTTAAATGATCGACACATTCTTCTTTCCATTCAATATAAGAAGCTAATAATACTTCTGTATCAGAATGACCTTTGAACGTATATCCTCTTCTTAATAATTCCTTTCGAATGTCTTCTGTGTTATAAAGTTCACCGTTATAACAAATGGCATAATTCGTTTCATCTTTTAAACAAGTCATCGGTTGTTTACCACCCTCAGGATCAACAACGATTAACCGTTTATGCCCAAATGCGACATTACCTTTAATCCAAACTTTATTATCATCTGGACCGCGTTTCGCTAACGTCTCAGCCATCTTCGTAACGACATCTCTTTCTCCTTCTAATGAGCGTTTATAATCCACCCATCCTGTAATCCCGCACATATAAATCATCCTTCCATCTTATTTCTTTTCTTGAACGTGCAGTAATCCCCACCCTGTGAGTGCGGATCAAAAAAATGACAAACTTGACGATAACCTACTATCCACATATGGAATAGCATTCTCACTCAGTAAAACGTGTTTTATTGTATGCCCACCTATGTTTAGATGTGTCTAGTTATAAAGAATGCACGAACTGTCTATAACAGGAATAACTACTTTTCATAAAGGAGAAATCGTGTATGATACAACGTAAACATATTTTATATAACCAGCCCCGTGCTCATACAGTCGGTAATGTAGAATATATAAACAATGAATGGGTATTCTTTGATGATGAAAATGATGAAGCGTTTTTATTAGAAGATATTGCCGAAGATGGGTTTGAAGTTTTATATAATAACAATTGGCTACCAGCCCGTTTCTATGAACAAGATGTATTACAAATCGCCAACGAACAACACCATTTGCAAAATGGTGAAATGATACGTATTCGAAAAAAGTTACTTCTTAGTTATAATGAATGGCTCGAGGAATTACCTGACTCCGTCTTCACATTATTAACTGAATCATTGCAATCACTTCACTACTCTTTATATGATTGCATGTATTGTCATAATTATTTATCTTTCTTACCGAAAGAGGAGTCACGCGAAGGAGTAAATATTCTTTTGTTTGATAACGAAGAGATGATCTGTACACTGCAGCACCATTTCGTCCGTCACACTACATCCAATAAAAATATGTTCCGTTTTACGAGAGTAAATGGGGAAGAGTTGCATATCGATGCGACATAAAGTGAAGGCTAATAATCAGTGGGGCAGCCCCACTGATTATTAGCCTTCACCAATCGGGTGTTTACGAGCAGTTGATCTCCCGCCTAACTTCTTTGCTTAAGCTGAATTTTGAGGTGGGAGTTTTACTGCCCGTTAATACGGGATAACGTAAAAAACCACCTTATCTCCCAAGTCTTTGAGATTATAAGGTGGTTTTATTTTTTATTAGAATACTTTCCAGCCAATCGGTAATTTCAGCCCAAGGTAAAATACTGCTACTAGCGCAACAATAAATAAGCCCCAAACCGCCCCTGTTGGTTTGTTTTTGCTCATTTTCACAAGAACCATTTCCATTCCACCGATAACTAAAATACCAGTTAACATTTTTAAGCCATACCACATGTGCATGCTACCTGTTGCTGTCTTCACAATACTCATGTACAACATGAAGCCTGTCACAATAATGATGATATACATTAGGCGAAGCCCCATATGTACACCTTTACCTTTTCTTCCTGCTGAATAAAGTGAATACGCAACGAAGAATAAAATTAAACCTAACGCCCATGCTGTAATATGCATATGTACCATCGTATCCCTTACCTCCTCTTTTCACACTTTTTCACTCTATATGATAACATGTTCATTTATTTTCAGGAAATGTTTCGCTTTTTTACATTTAAATGATATAATATTTAGAGTATTTACAAACTTCTTGTAATAACAAAAGGGGGAACAATCATGATTCAAACTAAGGATATTATCGAACTTACAGACACATACGGAGCAAATAACTATCACCCACTTCCAATCGTTATTTCTAAAGCAGAAGGTGTTTGGGTAGAAGATCCTGAAGGAAACCGCTATATGGACTTATTAAGTGCATATTCTGCAGTAAACCAAGGTCATCGTCACCCGAAAATTATTAACGCTTTAATTGACCAAGCTAATCGTGTTACGTTAACTTCTCGTGCTTTCCATAGCGATCAATTAGGTCCTTGGTACGAAAAAGTTGCGAAACTAACTAATAAAGAAATGGTACTTCCAATGAACACAGGTGCTGAAGCTGTTGAAACTGCAATTAAAACAGTTCGCCGCTGGGCTTATGATGTGAAGAAAGTAGAAGCAAACCGTGCTGAAATCATCGTTTGTGAAGATAACTTCCACGGACGTACAATGGGTTCTGTTTCTATGTCTTCAAATGAAGAGTACAAGCGTGGATTCGGTCCAATGCTTCCTGGCATCGTTGTAATTCCTTACGGTGATTTAGAAGCATTAAAAGCCGCAATTACACCAAACACAGCAGCATTCATTTTAGAACCGATTCAAGGTGAAGCTGGAATTAACATCCCACCAGCTGGTTACTTAAAAGAAGCTCTTGAAGTATGTAAAAAAGAAAACGTTTTATTCGTAGCCGATGAAATCCAAACAGGCTTAGGCCGTACTGGTAAAGTATTCGCTTGTGACTGGGACGATGTAACTCCTGACATGTACATACTTGGTAAAGCACTTGGTGGCGGTGTGTTCCCGATCTCTTGCGTTGCAGCAAACCGCGACATTTTAGGTGTATTTGAGCCAGGTTCTCACGGTTCTACATTCGGCGGTAACCCACTTGCATGTGCTGTATCTATCGCAGCTCTTGAAGTGTTAGAAGAAGAAAAATTAACAGAGCGTTCTCTTCAATTAGGAGAAAAATTAGTTGGGCAATTAAAAGAAATTGATAACCCAATGATCACTGAAGTTCGCGGTAAAGGTTTATTCATTGGTATCGAATTAAACGAGCCAGCTCGTCCTTACTGTGAACAACTAAAAGCAGCTGGTCTACTATGTAAAGAAACACACGAAAACGTAATTCGTATCGCACCACCTCTAGTAATCTCTGAAGAAGATTTAGAGTGGGCATTCCAAAAAATTAAAGCTGTATTATCATAATAATAGAGAGGTTGTCCGGCATGTTGGGACAACCTCTTTCTTTTTATATTCATTTATATTAAGATAAAATCGTAATTTTCTGTATTTTAAAATCGTAAAGGAGGTGCGATATGCTATTAAGATACGGTAAACAGATTAACTATTTAGCTACATCTTTTATTTTAGTTACATTCTGTGGCTTCCTACTTTCCACAACATGGCTTACTCACTACTCAACTCCTACTACATTCACACTACTGAAAGCATCATTTTGGACTGCTGTTATTCTTACTATCATTGGTTTTGGACGAGAAAAAAGTGCACTTACGGTTATACTATTTGGCATTTGTACACTTGCATTCATTGGCCTTTACACTTTTTCCGTTATCGATTACCTCTATAACCCAAGGCCATAAAAAAGAGCTATCTTTTAACAAGATAGCTCTTTTCTTTATTTCACTACATTTCGCAAAGTACCAATTCCTTCTACTGTAATGACCACTTCATCACCAGCATGTAAAAACTTCGGTGGTGTAAAACCTTTTCCGACACCAGCCGGGGTTCCTGTTGCGATAATATCACCTGGTTCTAAAGTCATTCCTTTGCTTATCGTTGAAATAATTTCTTCTATCGAAAAAATCATTTTATTTGTGTTGGAAGTTTGCCTTACTTCTCCATTTACTACCGTTTCAATGTGTAATGCATTCGGCGCATTAACCACCGATTTATGAATTAAATACGGTCCCATCGGGCAAAATGTATCGAAGCTTTTCCCAAGGAAAAACTGTTTATGTTTTCTTTGAATGTCTCGAGCTGTTACATCATTTATAATCGTATAACCAAAAACATGCTCAAGCGCTTTTTCTTTTTTAATTTGCTTCCCTCGCTTACCTATAATGACAGCTAGTTCTCCTTCATAATCTAGTTCGTCCGTTGCGTGAGGGTGACCATTAATTTGCTCATTTATGCCAATAACTGTTGTTGGTGCTTTCGTAAAGATCATTATATTTTCTGGAATAGACTCTACTCCGCCCATTTCTACCGCATGCTCACGATAGTTTTTTCCAACGCACAAAATATTCTTTCTTGGCCTTGGAATCGGTGCTAATATTTTCACCTCTGTTAACGGATAATACGCCGCTTCCCCGTTCTCTTTTGCCCAATTTACAATTTCACATACTTTCTCAAAGCACTCAGTCCCTCTTTCAATACACTCTAACATTGTAATAGGGATTGTAACCTTTTCCCCTTTTTGTCTTTGCGCTTCTCTTAAGTGTAATACCTTTTCTTCTTCTTCATCCACAATACCTACAAATACCTTTTCTTCTTTCTTCGCCGTTACAAAACGCAATATTTCCACTCTCCATCCTAAAACTCATACCCTTTAATTGTATTCGCATCCGCAAGAAAAAAACCTTCTCATGCACGCTAATTTTTACAATATTCTTCTCACATCCTATTCGTTACCCCTCTACATTTGGCATAAAATGTAGAATTTTTACTTTTTTTAGCGAAGGTATTTCTTTTTTATGGAGTTTTTGTATAATATGTACTACATATATACTAAAAATTTCATTTAGAGATGGAGCCGATTTCAATGTTTGAGCAAGCGATTGAAAAAAAACGTGAAAAAATGATTTATTTTGCTGAACGCTATGGAATGACTTCTCAAAAAACAGTGGATTGTAGCCAAGAACTGGACAGGCTCTTAAATGTAATTTGGCATGTACATACGGATTTTCACTCAAATCAAACACTCAACACACACACGCAATAATGTGTGTGTTTCTTTTATTTCAAAAAAACACACATTTTATCGGAAACGCCCATACAATAGTAGAAAAGAAAATTTTAAAAACGAAGGGTGTTTTGTATGCCAGCTATGGTCGGACATATTCGTATCGTCAATATTGGATCAAGTGGTATTTTTCATATTGGAGATGTATTTGCGATTAGGCCTATTAGTTACTCACGTGCTTTCGCCGGGGCCGGCTCTTTTAATGTTGGAGATAATGTTTCTGTCTACAATTATCAAAGTGCAACGACTGTTAATGATTCAGATGTCGTTGATCAAGCGATAATTGGTTCAACTTAAAGGGGGCGATTGTATTGAATTTTTACGTAAACCAAAGCATTATCATTAATAGCATTAAAATTGATAGCATTACAACCTCTTCTGTATTCCAAATTGGCACTGCCGGAAGTATTAAAGCCCTATCCAAATTTTCAAATACGGGCGGATTTACGGAGCCGCTTCGCCCATTACAGGCAAACGGACAAATTATTTCTATCAAACCATCAACTAGTTCTTCTTAAGACATCCTTGTCATAAATATATAGCAGGAATATTTTTACCCTCCCTATTGAAAAGGAGGTTTCACAAATGAATCAAGATATATATACTTACTTACACCAACTTCAACAAGCTCTTCAAACACAACAAGCAGCCATCCTCAATTTAGAAGATCAAGTGCGTCAACTCCAAGAAGAGCTTAACGAATTAAAAAATCGCCCCTCCTCTTCTGTAGGAAAAGTGGAATACAAATTCGATCAATTAAAAGTCGAAAATTTAAATGGCACTTTAAATATTGGCTTAAACCCATTTTCAGCAAAAGGACAACAAATTGAAGATTTTCAAGTGGATACAGAAACATTGAAGGTAAATCCTGAAACCGAAACAAACCCAGACTTTTATCAAGGTATCCTCCAAGAAATGCATCGATACTTAGATGAAGAAGCATATAATCGTATTCTCCATTTTGAACAAGAAGAGAGAACACCGCTTGATGAAATGTATCGACAAATGATGGTGGATGACATAAAAAAACAGATGGAGCATCGACTCCCTTATTATTTATCACAAGTTCAATCATATGAAGGTATTTCAACAGATCCAGATTATTTACGAGATATCATTATCCAGGCAATGAAACAAGATATTGACAAAGCCTTTCTCTCATTTATTCAGCACATACCGGGAAATTTCCGAAAGGAGTAAGTATGTATGAACCTTAACGTTGTAAACCGTGAGTTAAAAGTCGGACAGATTAAAATGAACGGTGTATCGTCGTCCGCACTCTTTTTAATTGGAGATGCAAATCTCCTCATTCTATCTTCTATTCTCGATACACCATTTGAAACAGTTACAGAGGGTCCATTTGTACCATTAGTAACAGATGTCCCTCCTACTCCAGGTTAAGGAGACTGAGAAATTATGTTGCATCATGTGTCCATTGTCCAAAATGTTTCTATTATTTCTTTAGGGATTACTGCCGTATTTCAAGTTGGAGATGCAAACCAAATGGAATTAAAAAGTAGAGCTCTTGCCGTCCACCGTGAAATTCCTTGTTATATAAGGGGAGAAGGTCGCTTTGATGCTTTTGAAATCTTTACAGATGAACACATTACAATTCCAAAACGAACGACAGATGTAAAATTAAATATTGTAAATGAATGCCCTTTTATTGAAGTTAATAATGTTGAATTGCGGACACTTTTAAATTCTGGTTGCTTTCAAATTGGAAATGTTGATTATGGTTTTAATAACTCTCGTATTATGCAAATCCGCCAATATATTACGGATGAACCTTCCGCACAATAATTCATATAGTAAGTAAAAAGCTTAGTAAAGTAGGTGGATGGTATGCCTTCGGTTGTAGGAAATCTCGTCGTTCAAAATAGTAACGGCTCTTTCAACTTAGGAGATTTTTATAACGTATCTCCGAAAGAAAACACGAAAGCTTATAACGGATCTGGGGCTTCCAATGTTGGATTTGTCGTAAATACGTTTAACGGTGTTAGTGCAACAAATACGTTTGATTCTGATGTGGCGGATCAAGATCAGATTGGAACAGCGTAAAAAAAGTAGGAGATATTCTCCTACTTTTTTCTTTTATCTAATTCAAAATTATTAAAATGAAATTTTAATAAGAAAGAGCTTTACTGTCCACAAATAGCAGTATAAACAAGTAAGTAGTAAAGAGGCACTATTTCATTTTATTTAAATGATAACCCTCTCTCCTCCAAAGCCTTTCTAAGCTTCGGCATAGACGCAGGTCCCATACCATGCAGTTTTAAAATCTCTTTTTCACTATACTTGGATAGTTCTTCTATCGTGTGAATTCCATGGTGCTCTAGCGCATTTCGTGCTGGTGATGAAAGAAGTGAAAGAAATCCTGTTTTAGGTTTCTTTTCTTTCTCACAAGTCGGGCAAGTTGGGCAATCGCTACTTTTGTAGTATTCATGTCCTTTTTCACAAGTTCTTAACGTTTTTTCCGTTACCATTTTCAAGCCCCTCTATTCCTCAATATTTACAACATGATTCCCATCAAAGAAGTATAAACATTTCTCTTTCACAGGATGTTGTAAGCTTTTCTCCAGCGCTTTTGCATATAACGAAAGCTGTACTTTATATCGATCTTCTAAAATTGGTTTTGCTTGTTCGAATCCACCTGGGAATTTCCCTTCAATCGTATCTGTTTTGAAGTCGATTAACGTAATGCCGTCTTCCTCTTCAATCATGCAGTCGATAACCCCTTGGACAAGAATCGTTTCTTCACTCTTCCCTTGCCAATCTTGATATGCTTCTTCTGCTGCAAGCATCATCGTAAATGGCACTTCACGCTCAACACTTTTCGCCGCTAGTACCCTTTTACCTAAATCACTGTCAAAGAATGAAATTACTTTTTCAATCGCTATTTCTTCCGCCTGCTCGAATGTTAATAATTCCTTATTTACCATTCCAGCAATTTGCTCTTGCAGAACTTCAACCGTAATCGGCTTCTTCAAATCAACATGCTGCATAACGGCATGGACTGCTGTTCCACGCTCTGCGTACGTTAATCCTTTTTTCTCCATAAAGCGCGGACGTGTTTTAATTGGCGCACGTAGTTTTTTAATAAAGGTATTATCGCTACCTTCTTCAGATTGATAATTTCTCTTTATTTCTGTAACAGATTGCTTCGCACGATAAGATGTTGCATCCTCATATCCGTACTTCCACATTAATCTGTCGTACACTTCTTCTTTCCGTTCACTTTGCAGGGGAACAGCCTTTTTCTCACGAAGCGCTTCTAACAATTCTTGTTTCTCTTCTTGAACTGGCTCTGGTGCAAGTAGCGTGTTACCGTCCACAACTTCTACTTTCCAGTTCGTGTCATACCCGTAAATTTCATCTGGAATACTTCCTTGTCCTAATTCAAGAAGCATTTCACTATCACGGTGTCTATATAATGAAGGTGCAATCCAGTCTAAATAACAAGACGCTCCGGCACGTATGTGATCCGGTAATAACCATTCACTATGTTCCCTCGCATCAAGCCATTTTTCCATCTCCTTATTTGCATCCTTAACTGTTCCGATTAAAATTAACTTCTCTTTCGCACGCGTCAACGCTACGTATAGTACGCGCATTTCTTCCGCAATTAATTCCATTTTCATTTTACGTTTAATCGCAAGCTGTGATAATGTCGTGTATTTAATTCGTTTACGCGGATCGATAAATTGCGAACCGAAACCGAAATCTTTATGGAGTAAGAAACGTTTCATTAAGTCTTGTGTATTAAAACGACGGCCGAGTCCAGCTACAAATACAACCGGGAACTCTAGCCCTTTACTTTTATGGATCGTCATGATGCGAACAACGTCTTCTTGTTCACCGAGGGCCCTCGCCGTCCCCATATCATCACCGCGTTCTAAAATACGTTCAATAAAACGTAAGAACCGGAATAATCCTCTAAATGATGTTGCTTCATATTGTCTTGCACGGTCATATAGTACGCGTAAGTTTGCCTGCCTTTGCTTTCCAGCTGGTAAACCGCCAACGAAGTCGTAATAACCTGTCTCGCCGTACACTTTCCAAATTAAATCAGAAAGTGATTGTTGACGTGCAAATTCACGCCATCCTTGCAGTAAGTTATAAAACCACTCTAGTTTTTCATGAAGTTCTTGTTCCTCTTCAAGCGGTGCACCTTTTAAGAATGAGCTCATTACTTCATAAAACGAGCCTTTCTTTCCGTGAGCACGAAGCGTCGCAAGGTCTTCATCGTTTAATCCAACGATTGGGGAACGAAGTACAGCTGCAAGCGGGATATCTTGCATCGGATTATCAATAACGCGGAATACGTTCATCATAATATTTACTTCCGTTGCTTCAAAATAACCAGTCGCAAGGTCAGCATATACCGGAATTCCTTGCAATTTTAACTCTTCCATAATTTGCGGCGCCCACGGCATGGAGCGAAGTAAAATAACGAAGTCGCGGTATTGTACAGGACGCATACTATCCGTTTTACGGTCATACACTTCATAACCGGAATCAACCATCGCTTTAATGCGTTGCGCCATAAGGCGAGCTTCAAGCTGTGCTTTTTCGACTTCTGCACCTTCTTCACCGTCTATTACTTCTTCTTCCGTTTGCTGAATACAGAGTAATTCTGCCGCTACATCTTCACCTTCTGGATAGGTAGCACCTAGTTTTAATTCAGCGTCAGCATCGTAGTCAATCTCTCCAACTTCTTCGCCCATAATTTGTTTGAAAATGAAGTTCGTACCTGCTAGTACTTCATGACGACTACGGAAGTTTTTCGCTAAGTCAATCTTCATTCCGCCGCCCAATCCTTCTTGTGTGAAGCGTTTATACTTTCCTAGGAATAGTCCTGGTTCAGCTAGTCGGAAACGATAAATCGACTGCTTTACGTCACCAACCATGAACAAGTTTCCTTCACTCTCAGAATCTTTTGTTACGAATTTAATAATGGATTCCTGTACAAAGTTCGTATCTTGATATTCATCGACTAATACTTCAGTAAATTTATTACGATATTGGAGCGCCACTGCTGACGGATTCATTTCACCATTTTCACTTTGTTCACTTAAAATTTGTAAACAGAAATGCTCTAAATCTGTGAAATCGACCATTCCTTTATCTCGCTTCATCGCTTGGAAACGCTCTGTAAATACTTTTACAAGTTGAACAAGCTTTTCTAATACTGGGTGCATATCTTGAAAATCTCGTAAGAAACTTTCAGGTTTGCGGCTAAATAACTCTTCTTGTAATTTCTTTACTTCATCTTTCGCTTTATTACGAAGAGAGTCTACTTGTTTTACAACATCTTCATTGTAATCACTTTTCTTAATACGCTTTAACGTTTGCCACGATACGTTTTGCATCGCTTCATACACGCTTGTCCACGACTCACGAGCAGCTGATGATAACGTTCCAAGTAATGCTACATCTGCTTGCAGGGTTTCAACGCGAGGCGCTGGACCGTCAGGAAGCATTGCGAGTTCAGTTGCCTTACGAATATGCTGTTCCGCTGTTTCAAGCTGGAATTTCACATCTTCTAATAAATAAGAAGCATATACTAAATCTTCAATTGTCTTTCCTTCTACGTCATATGCTTCTACTAATTTATCAAGCCATTTTTCCGGATTTGGATGCGCTCTTGACTCTGTATGAAGCGCTAAAATCATACGTTGTAAGTCATCATCACTACGGTCACTCGTATAACGATCAACAAGTTCAAAGAAGATTGTATTATCTTCGATTCCGTACTCTTCTTCTAATATGTCATCTAGCACTTCTTCTTTTAACAATTCATTTTCTGTTTGATTCGCAATACGGAAACGAGGATCAACATCCAGCATGTAGTAATATCCTCTAATTACTTGTAAACAGAATGAGTGAATTGTTGAAATGGAAGCTTTATTTAATAGGCTCAGTTGCTTTCTTACATGCTGAGAGCCTGGTTCATCAATTAATACCTTTTCTAACGCTTCCCCAATTCGATTTTTCATCTCTTGCGCTGCTGCATTTGTAAATGTTACAACGAGCAGGCGGTCGACATCGACTGGATTCTCTTCATTAATAATCTTTTTAATAATACGTTCAACTAATACTGCTGTTTTACCTGATCCAGCTGCAGCCGCAACTAAAATATCACGTCCGTTCGCTACAACAGCTTTCCACTGGTCATCTGTCCATTGACTACCTTCTGGTTTTTTAGGCCAATTTTCTATCATTCTCCGCCAACCTCCTCTCTTATTTTCTCCATCGCTTCACTATCTTTCATATCTTTTAACGTACGGAATTGATTATCTTCAAGTGACTCATCAAATTGACAAACAGATTTGAAGTTACAGAACGTGCACGCTGCTTTATTTCCCATTTTATAAGGAGCAATATCGATAACACCTTCTGTAATATCTTTTCCGATATTTTCAAACGTATGGTGTACATATTTTTGCAGTACGTTAAACTCTTGCTCACTTGCAATACTTGAACGCGCACTAAAGCTACCGTCTTTTTTCAGGCCAGCAGAAATAATATCTGAACTTCCTGTTGAAAGTTTGTTATCCATTAAACGAACAACGTCAGCATCTCCTAATACGAGTCCTTTCATTTTAAATTTCTTTAAAATTTCTTTTTCAATTTCGGCTTCAGATGCGTCACCTTTCATTTCAACAATTGGATTATGGATATGAAAATACAATACACCCGCTGGTGATGCTGCTTGGCCTTTTTTCATCCACGTCTGTGCATTCGAAGTAACAACATCTAAATACGTTAACATTTGAAGTGCTAATCCGTAATACACTTCTGTTAAATCTAACGCTTTTGAACTTGATTTATAATCAATAATACGTAAGAACGTCCCGTTCTCATCTTCTGCCTTATCAACACGGTCAATACGGCCGACTACTTCCATCTTCACACCATTTGGTAGTGAGAATTCCATCGGCGGAAGTGATCCTGTACCGCCCATACCGAATGGCACTTCTAAATCAACTGGTACGAATCCGCTCGACTTCGCATGTTCACGAAGAATGATTGACGTACGGAAAATGATTTGTTGTAGTTTTTGTTTTAAATAGAAATGACGGTTTGAACTTAATAAAATTTGTCGTTGTAATAACGGTGCGATTTCTTCTATTACTAAGACAGAAAGATGCTCACACTCTTTTATAGATAAATCCGCCCAAGTGCGGTTTTCACGCAATAACTTATCCGCAATTTTCTTTAATGCCGCATGGAATAATTCACCGATGTCTGGTGCATCAAGCTTGAAAATATCACGCTCTCTAAGTGATAAACCGTGCTGTGCAAAATGAGCGTATGCACAACGGTTAAATAGTTCCATACGAGAGACGCTTCCTTTAATTATATCTCCATATAAATCTCTACTTACTGCTGTACTTAGCTTCTTCGCACGATTTCGATAGAATAAACTTGATAAGACGCGGCTACTTTTTTGTTTCCATTCATCTGAAGTTACGTAGAAGTTGTATACGTCCCACCAAAAGTCTAAATTCCCTTCAAATCCGTATCGCTTCCACGTTTGTAGTTGCTGCATAACGTAAGATAACGTTACTTCTGGCGTTGCTACGTATGAAATTTGTTCTGAACGTGATAAATCATTTACGTCATTCGTAATAAATGAATCTTTCACATTAGGGAACATTCTTTTTATTTTCTTAATAAAGCTAGACGCAAGTAACGTCTTTCCTTCTTCATCTGCAAGCGGGCATGAAATGTATAACCTCTCAGACGCTCTCGTTACCATTTGATACATAACGAACTGTTCTTCTAACAAAGTTTGTCTCGTCGTTGGCGCTAATTCAATCCCTGCCGCACCAAGAACTTCTCTTTCCTCATCAGAAAGCATACCTTCATCCATAGGTGCTGCTGGAATGACCCCCTCATTTACACCTATAATAAACGTTGCTTTCACGTCAGATAACCTGGAGTGATCAATATTAGCAATTAACACTTGGTCTAATGACGGCGGAATGTTAGCAAATTGAAGTGCCTCAAGACCTGTCGACATAACGTCCGTAAACATAGAAAGAGACATTTTCTCTTCACCAAGCATCTCTACAAATGTATCAAGAAGACTCATTACTTCTTCCCATACTTGTTCATGATCTGTCGCAAATAAGAAATCTCCACTTTCTTCTGCACGTATACGTAATTCTTCTAGCTTCTTCGGAACATCCAGTTCTTCTAAAAATAAGTAAACTGCTTCACACATTTGCATAACTGTTCCTGCACGCTTTAACCTTTTTTGCATGCGAATAACAGGTGTTCTTACAACGTCACGTAACATATTTATTTTCTCTTCCATTTCACGTTCACTGTCTGTAATCATCCCGTTCGTATCATCAAGAGAACGATAACGGCGATACATCCATGGATCCTCTGAAGTCCACCTCTTTCCTTGTACACCGTACGCTAAACAGTAATTTTCAAATTCATCCATTTCTTCACGCATCGTTTCTTTTCTTACGTCTAATGGATATAAAAGCTCTGTTTTCACGCAGCGGAACACCGCATCATAACGCCAATTCCCACTAATAATCTCGAGTGCAGAACGAATACATTCTACTAATGGGTGGTGTGACATCGGACGCTTTTCATCGATGAAGTGCGGGATATTGTAATCTGTAAATAACGTGCGCATCACATCGTAATAACTTTCCCCATTACGAAGAAGCACTGCAATATCTCGGTAACGATATTTTTCATTCGCAACAAGTTTACGAATTTCACGAGCAACACCTTCTACCTCCGCTCGTAAATTCGCAGCTGTGCTAATCGTTACACTCGCTTGACCGTTAAATTTTTCATTCGGACGCGCTTCATAATGAGCTTCTAAATGCGCTAATGCCGGAGAATGAAAACGCGGCTGTTCCATAAGTGGAATTGTTTTTTCAATTTCTATTTTCTCTTCACGCGCTACTTGTTTGATTTTTTCATACGTTAACGTCGTTTCATAAAATAAATCGAGTTCATTTACTGGCTGTGCTAACGTTTTTTCATCTATCGTTAACGTGATCGTAACTCTCGCTCCGCAAATCATAAGCTGTCTTACAATCTCTAACTCTTGCGGGGAGAATGAATGAAATCCATCTATATAAATTTCCGCACCATTTACATATTCAGACTGCGGAAGCTTTTCCACTAGCAATTGCAGGTAGTCTTCTGAATCTAAATATTTTCCAATTAAAGCACGTTCAAAATCATCGTATAATAGCTGTAAATCATACACTTTATTCGCTAGTAACTTTTGTTCGGCACTGCTACTATGCGCATCCAATTGTTGCCACATTTCATATACGTTAGATGGCGTTACATTGTAACGTTTAAACTCTGCAATCATACTGCCAAGATGTTCAAAGAAACCGTTTTGCTCCGCTGCTTTTTGGAACACCGATAATCCATCTTTACGAGACTCTACAATTTTACGGAGTAACATATGTACACCCGCTTCATCAATATGAAGACGACTCGCTCCGCCAACTTCTTGTAGTACCTTCCACGCTAATCGTGAAAAACTAAAAACTTGTGCCCGAATAGAACCTCTTACATCCTCACTTCCAATTAACGCCTGCTGCGTCTGGAATGTCATCTGTTCTGGCACAAGATATAATATTGTTTTCCCTCTCGGGCGTTGTTTTAATTCTTCTTGCACTTCGCGTAAACAAAGTGTACTTTTTCCACTTCCCGCTCTACCAATCACAAATCGAAGTGACATGTAACCCCACCTTTCACTTACATAACGAACGTTAGTTTGCTACTATAATTGTATTATAGTACACGAAAAAAGACAAACTGAGTTGTTTGTCTTTTCTATACTTCTATCTATTATATCAACCTTTTGAAAAATTCGTTTGCACCTCTTGAATTGGCCAATATCGCAAATCAACTTTACCGACGACTGTATCAGCTTTTACAAAGCCAAAGTGTCTACTATCCCAGCTCCCGAGCCGGTTATCACCTACTACAAAAATAAACCCGGGTGGCACCAGCTTTTCTTTCGTTAACTCTTCTAATTTAAAGTCGCCTGTTAGTTGCCTTCCATTTATCTCTTTCTTATATTTCTCTAGATACGGCTCATCAATAAATTGTCCATTTATATATAACTTATCATACTTATATTCAATATGATCTCCAGGTAAACCGATAATTCGCTTTACATAGTCCTCTTTTTTATTCGCATGAAACACCACAACGTCAAATCTGTTCAAGTCCCCAACTTGATAACTCACCTTATTTACAACGAGCATATTACCATCTTGCAATGTCGGCATCATTGACTTCCCCTCTACAACATACGTTGAGAAGAAAAACGTTCGAAAAAATACAGCTAATAATACACCAATTAAAATTGTTCGTATCCACTCTATGCCTTCTTTTTTCAAAGTTTTCTTCATCCGCTTCTCCCCTTATCCTTTAATACTGAAGCTTTCCTTTACAAAGAAGACTATTCTTAATGTAGTTCTAACTTTACTTCAATTTTCTTACCGACATACCATAAAATAAAAATACCAATCGCTACAATGACTGATTTCACCGGATTATGAATAAATGACATTAAATCATGACCGATATACGTTAAAATAAAAATCATCACAAGTTTTCCGAATGCTAACGCTAGCCCAAACTGTTTTACACTAATTCGTGATAAACCAGCGACAACATTTATTAGCGCTGACGGTGTAAACGGAAAACAAAATATAACAAAAATCGGTGCGAATCCTTTCCTTTCAATCCACCCCATTGCTTTTCTTACTCTCTCATGCTTATTTACAAACGAAAAGAAACGACTGCGACCAAAATGGCGGATGATGAAAAAGACAAGTAATGCACCCATTACTGATCCAAGCCATGAATAAAGAAAACCGAGCCAAAAGCCAAATGCAACAGCATTCGCCAGTACAAATACAATAAGCGGTAATGCTGGAATCAACGCCTCTATCATCGGTAAACCAATACCAAGAAGTGGTCCGAACGCTTTATAACTCTCAACAATATGATCCATATTTTCTGGTGAAAAATACTCTTTGATTGTCTGAAAATCCATTCTACACTTTACCCCTTTACTCTAAATACTATCCCTACTGTATCATTGCTTATATGAAAGAGGAAATGGTAGATACGACATATGGAGATGTATTTATTAAAGTTTCCATATCTTTCATAAGAATTCCTTCATTATTTAGCTATGATAATCTATCAATATTCGACAGGAAATGTCGTTCGTTTTGTTATTTAGGTGGTTTTCCGGTATTTTTATCGGTAAATGAAATTACAACTCGGTTTTTCTAACACATCTCTTTATCTATAAAGATTGATAAAATGAAACTTTAATCAACCCTCACCAATCCGGCTTTTACAGGCAGCAGGGCCCCCACCTAACTTCTTTGCTTTCGCTGAATTTTGATGTGTGCGTCTTACTGCCCGGTAAATAGCGGATAAACAAAAAAAGAATGGGGATGATTCCCCCATCCTTTCACACTTCGCCTTCCTTCACAAAATACACTCTCTCATAAGCAGGTCTTAATGTTGATTCCTCTTTTTTATCAATCTCTTTAAAACAAGGGCTCCCTTGTTTTTTCCTACGATCTTCATATTCAGTACGCAATTTCGCTGTACGATTTTGTTGATTTTCAAAACTAGTTTTTGATATTTCTAATTTCACAGCAAAGCCATTTATAAACCTAATAATAAGATTTCCATCTTTTAATTCTTTATTACCTTCAATATAAAAATGAGACAACCAAGCGCACTCTTTTCTAGAGTAAGAATAGGTAGGGAAAAAATAAAGTTGATCTGTAGGACTAATCGCAATCGGTGCTTTATGTGTAATATGAGTTAATTCTTTCGTTCCTTCTTTTCTGCCTAAGAAACTAGAACCATGCTTTCGGCAACTTCTTTCTATAATATCTAGTGGTTTTTGAAATACGAAAAAAGAATCATTCATTTCAACGACTCGCGTAACAATTTTCTTTTCACTTAGAATAACAGGAAGTAAGGCCATCGTATTTTTCGTTACAACATAATTTTCGACATAGCGTTCCACTTTACTTTCCATACTCTATTATCTCCTTTTTTCCATTTATATTAGCAGCTGCATATATAATTTTAGCACCTATGAAAAGAAAACGGATTGCACATTCTACTATTTTACATTAATTTATTATTTATCAAACATTCTTCAAATTTCAAAATAAATATATAAAAATAACAAGATGGCATTGTGCACAAAAAAGCATTTATACTGCTATAAATATTTGAAATCACTTCCTCATTTCACATCATTACAACAATTAACTTTGTTATAATTAAAATGTAAATCCAATATATGGAGGGCCACTATGGAAGAAAAAGAGATCCAACCATCGATTCAAATGAAAAATAGTAGCGTCATTATCGTGAAAAATTCAGCTAGTATTATATTCGGTTTATTTTTTATTCTGCTATTCTTTGCCAAACCGTTTCGTAAATCAAAATGTACAGAATGTAAAAAACGTGAGAAGAAAAACGTAGCGAAAAAAGAGTAAAAGGCCTTCCTTTTTGGAAAGCCTTTTTACATTTGTAGTATCATTTTATTTATTCTTCTTCACCCTTAGAAAAACAACTATATTTTCTTCCAAGGTTCTCTACATCTTTTTTGATTTGTAATATGATCCTTATATAAAACATGAGAAAGAGTATTTGTACTTGTTACCCGCTTTAAATTTTTACTAAAAAATTTAAATTTGTACATCTTTTTCCATCACTAACAATTCGTCAATTAATTAACTTTGTAATATAAGTTTTGTATATAATGTCATTCAAAAACACAATATATATAAGTAGCTATTTATAATTACATTGCTTTTTATCGAATTCTAAAAAGGAGTTGTATACTATGGATAAAGAAAATCTATTAAGTCAGCAGGTTAATAGCATCCCCTCAGATGCTCTGAATACTCCTAGCAAGGAACAAGAACAACTGTTAGAAACATCATCTCAAAACGTACAAAATTCCAATAACAATACTAACAAAAAAGATGAGACTCAAGGTCTATCTGGAAAAGATTCCCCTATTTCAATAAAGAATACAAACTTATAGTTATTTACTATCATACGCAGCAAATGCTCTTGCTGAACTAATTCTTATACAGAAACTAATACGCATTCCCGATAATTTTTTACCAGTTGTAACATAGAAAAAGAGATTTAGATATAAAAACAGGCTCTGAAAAAAATTTCTGCACAACCTAAAAAAAAAGGATGGCATTAGCCATCCTTTTTTCCATCATCAACTATAAAATTATAGTTTGATTACGTTTTTAGCTTGAGGTCCACGGTTACCGTCTTCGATTTCGAAGCTAACTTTTTGACCTTCTTCTAAAGATTTGAAACCGTCAGTTTCGATTGCTGAGAAGTGTACGAATACGTCGTTTTCGCCTGGAACTTCGATGAAACCGAAACCTTTTTCGTTGTTAAACCATTTTACTTGTCCTGTTACTGCCATAATTATTTCCTCCTAAGAAAATACAAATTTTAAATTTTTTAGTCTTCCTGTCTAAAAAAAGAATCCACACATTATCAAATACGAAACATAAACTAGTTCTCACATACTTTTTCTCGTTCGTTTTCAGCACTTGATAACATATGGATTGCTTAATTTAACTATTCAACTGACATCATCATAGCACATTAAAATAAAATGTACAATCTTTTTCTAAAATGGAATTTCTAATTTTTAGTATTTCTTATAAAATATAATTATCTCTATTCCAAATAAGGAGGAATTTATGAACAACAAAATTCCTAGAAAAACATTAAAAAGAATCGAAGAGGATATTGAAAATAATAATCTTGGAAAAGCAAGAGACAGATTGCACGGCCTCATCTTTACATACCCAAATGAATTACATCTTCGAAAACAACTCGGAGATATTTATTATAAATTACAATATCCAGAAATGGCTGGACGTTACTGGTATCTAGAGGAGCATAAAACAGATATTATGCATGAATCATGTTTATTATTTGAGAAATCAATGGGAAATAACCCTCATCATATTGCACGCGCTTTAAAGTTTAAAGGCGATTCTAACCATATAAAAGCTTTGTATAAAGATCAACCTTTATCTTCAGTGCAGAAGAAAGTAGCAGAGGAGTTAATTTATGAGTATAAAGAAACATGGCAAGATAAGCTAGTTCCTTTTGGCTGTCTAGCATTCCTTGCTTGCCTTCTCTTTTCTGCCATTGTTGGTCTATTCACTATTTGGAATTGGATTTTTTAATTATAGGGGGAATTTTTACATGTCAAACTACGATAACGAAGAAAAGCTAACAGGCGGAAACGTTTCGAACGTATATCGTTCTGAAAATACTGTTCGTCGAGAGTTAAAGCCAGATAGCGCAAAAATCCATAAGCTATTACAACACTTAGAAAACAAAGGATTTCATTATACTCCAAAGTTTTTAGGTGTAGATGAAGAAGATAGAGAGGTTTTATCCTTTATTGAAGGAGAAGCTGGGAATTATCCTTTAAAAGAATATATGCGATCTAATGATGTATTAAAAGGAATCGCAAAGATGCTCCGCCTTTACCATGATGCTGTAAGTGATTTTCCGTTATTAGATGATTGGAAACCGATGGATCACACGCCAAATAACATTGAGGTTTTATGCCACAATGATTTTGCCATATATAACATTATTTTTAATAATGAGAAGCCAGTAGGGATTATTGATTTCGATGTTGCTGCTCCTGGTCCAAGACTATGGGATATCGCTTATACACTTTATACTTGTGTGCCTTTAAGTAGAGTGTATTATACAGAATCTGGTGAAGCCATTCATTATGAATCATCGCAACATGCAGATCGTATTAAAGAGAGAGTGAAATTATTCGTTCAGTCCTATGGTAAAAATATGGATGAAGATTACTTAGGAATGGTGTTGCTACGATTAGAAGGGTTATGTACATATATGAAACGAAAAGCGCAAGAAGGCGACTTGAATTTCCAAAGAATGATTGATGAAGGACATCTAGAGCATTATGAGAAAGATATGAAGTTTATTCGTAATCATAGGGCTGAGTGGCGTTGATTTAGTAATAAAGAAAAGTTAGTATCGTTTTTTGCCGATAAATTGATATCTCTTTTCGAATCGTTCACAAAATAACAAGGGGCCCCCTTCAAACAGGTGCCCCTTCCTTTTATTTCGTAAACTGTGCTTCTTCTGTAGATCCTTTTAACGCTGTCGTTGATGAAGTTCCGCCTGTAATCACTTGTGCAACTTCATCAAAGTAACCTGTTCCTACTTCGCGTTGATGACGTGTTGCAGAGTAGCCGTGTTTTTCTGCTGCAAATTCAGCTTGTTGTAGTTCAGAGTATGCTGCCATGCCGCGCTCTTTATAGCCACGTGCTAGTTCAAACATACCGTAATTTAATGAATGGAATCCAGCAAGTGTTACGAATTGGAACTTATAACCGTAAGATGCGATTTCCTTTTGGAAGCTCGCAATTGTTTTTTCATCTAGTTTTTGTTTCCAGTTGAATGAAGGTGAACAGTTATATGCAAGTAACTTTCCTGGATGCTCCTTATGAATTGCGTCCGCAAATCGTTTTGCATCTTCTAAATTTGGTTCCGACGTTTCACACCAAACGAGGTCTGCATACGGTGCATACGCTAAACCGCGCGCAATCGCTTGATCAAGACCTGCATTCGTACGGTAAAATCCTTCTGGTGTTCTTTCTCCTGTAATAAATGCTTTATCAACAGGATCGATATCGCTCGTAATTAAATCAGCTGCATCTGCATCTGTTCTTGCAACGATAATTGTTGGCACTCCCATTACATCTGCTGCAAGACGTGCAGAAATTAAATTACGTACCGCTGTTTGCGTTGGTAGTAGTACTTTTCCACCTAAATGGCCACATTTTTTCTCTGAAGATAATTGATCTTCAAAATGCACACCTGATGCACCTGCTTCAATCATACCTTTCATCAGTTCAAATACGTTTAATTGTCCACCAAATCCAGCTTCTGCATCTGCTACAATCGGTACGAAATAGTCTGTATCATCGCTTCCTTCCATATGTTGAATTTGATCCGCACGTTGAAGTGTTTGATTAATTCGTTTCACTACAGCAGGTACGCTGTTCGCTGGATATAAACTTTGGTCTGGATACATATGTCCAGAAAGGTTTGCATCAGCTGCCACTTGCCAACCACTTAAGTAAATCGCTTTTAACCCAGCTTTTACTTGTTGCATCGCTTGATTTCCTGTTAATGCGCCAAGTGCGTTAATATAGTCTTCTGTATGAAGCGATGTCCAAAGCTTCTCAGCACCGCGGCGCGCTAATGTATGTTCAATATCAATTGATCCGCGCAGGCGAATTACATCTTCTGCCGAATATGGACGTGTGATCCCTTTCCAACGCTCATCTAATTCCCAGCTTTCTTGTAATTTCTCGATTCTTTCGTTTTTCATTTATTCCATCCCCTTTTCATTTTTTATAAAATTTCATAACCTGGTAATGTTAAAAATGGTACGAATTCATCATTTCGAACGAGATTTGTAAACAACATTGTCGCCTCTTGGAATCTCCCTTTCTTAAAGGCTTCCTTACCAATCTCTCTTTCTATTTTTGCTACTTCTTCTTCTTTTAGCTCTTCCATTAATTCAAGCGTAATATTACGACCATCATTTAGTTTTCCACCTTCATGACGAATCCATTGCCATACTTGTGCTCTTGAAATTTCAGCAGTTGCCGCATCTTCCATTAAGTTATAAATGGGTGCTGCTCCCCGTCCGCTTAACCAAGATGCAATATATTGAATACCTACGCTAATATTCATGCGAAGGCCCTCTTCTGTAATCGTTCCCACCGGTACCTCTAGTAAATCGTTTTCTGTTACACATATTTCTTCACGTTTTCTGAAAATTTGATTTGGTGTTTTCATAATGTGATTAAATACTTCCATTGCAACCGGTACAAGTCCAGGGTGAGCAACCCAAGTCCCGTCATGACCGTCTAAAGCTTCGCGCTCCTTATCAGCACGCACTTTTTCAAAAGCTGCTTCATTCGCTTCTGGATTATTTTTAATCGGAATTTGTGCCGCCATTCCTCCAATTGCTGGTGCATTACGGCGGTGACACGTTTGAATTACTTTCAAAGAATACGAACGCATAAATGGCGCTGTCATCGTGACTTGTGCTCTATCTGGTAGTAAGAATTTATTATGATTACGGAAACTCTTTAAAAAGCTAAAAATATAATCCCATCTTCCACAGTTTAAGCCAGCAGAATGATCTTTTAGCTCATACAAAATTTCATCCATTTCAAACGAAGCGTGAATCGTTTCCAGTAACACAGTTGCTTTAATCGTTCCATTTGGAATGCCGATATATTTTTGAGCAAATACGAATACATCATTCCATAATCTCGCTTCTAAATAACTTTCCATTTTCGGTAAGTAAAAGTATGGGCCGCTCCCTTTTGCTAAAAGAGCTTTCGCATTATGGAAAAAGTACAAGCCGAAATCTACTAAGCTACCTGACATATTTTCCCCATCAACTTGCATATGCTTTTCCTCTAAATGCCATCCTCTTGGACGTACAATGAGTACAGCTGTTTTCTCATTTAATCTATATCCTTTCCCTTTATCATTTTCATGTGAAATCGTTCCCTTTACTGCATCTCGTAAGTTGATTTGACCTTCCACTGCATTTTCCCAAGTTGGTGAATTCGAATCTTCAAAATCCGCCATAAAAAGATGCGCTCCTGAATTTAAAGCGTTAATGACCATCTTTCTATCTACCGGTCCAGTAATCTCTACGCGGCGATCCTCTAAGTCTTTTGGCAGCTTGGCAATTGTCCAATCCGCTTCACGTATGTGTTTTGTTTCTTCTAGAAACTTCGGAAACTCCCCTGCATCAATTCTCTTTTGTTTTTCTACACGTTTTTGTAAAAGTTCTATGCGGCGCTCATTAAAATTCTCATGTAGTTCCTTCAAAAAACTAAGCACCTCAGGTGTCAATATTTCGTTGTACGCTGGTAACATTTCTCCAACGAGTGTAACCCGTGAAGTTTGCGTCGACATATTAGCATCCCCTTCTTAAACTGTTTTATAACAGATTTGATTTCATGTTTTATATTATATAACAAATCTTCAGAAAAGGAAGTTTTTTTTGAAAATTCACTTCATTTTTTTTCAAAACGCCATTCTTTCGCGCTTTATTTCATACAAAAAAAGGCCGCTGTTATACAACAACGACCTTTTTGTATTATTTTTAAATTTCACTTTGACTAGTTAAACTTTATTACTGCCCTTGTTCCATATCATGCAATATTGCTCTATGTAAAAACTGTGCGTATTGTTCTCTCGTTACCTTCATAGACGGACCGAATTTACCTTCTCCGATTCCCATTGTAATACCATTTGTTTGTACTGCACTAATTGCATTCGTTGCCCATGAATTTGCTGAAACATCATTAAAGTTATGAGATCCCTTTGCCTGTAAGTCAAAAGCATTCGTAAGAACTTGTGCCATTTCCGCACGCGTTAACGTCGCCTTCGGTCTAAAGTTTCCATTCTCGTCTCCCTGGAAAATTCCCATTTCCGTTAAAGCCAATATTTCCTCGATAAAGCTTGTTGAATTTTCATCGATATCTCCATATGGGTTTTCATATTCATCTTGTTCTTCCATATCAAACACACGGTAAATTAAAGCTGCAACTTGCTCACGTGTTACATTATCCCCAAAACCGAATATTCCATCGCCATATCCCAAAATAATTTCTTGTTCCGCTAAATCATGAATCGCCTCATATGCCCAATGCCCTTTTGGTACATCTTTAAATACAATTGTATTTGTTTTTTGCAACGGTGCACTTTCCGCTTTTACATTGTTACTCTCTGCTGAGAATAACACCCCACCCATAATTGTTAATGCTGTAGCTGTTTTTAATAATTTTTTGCTCATTACATTTCCTCCCCAATATGTATATGTTTTTTCAAATATACATAACAAATAGTATAGTAACAATATATTTTCCGACACATTTCGTGACGGTTTTGTGAATCATATTACACATCATGTCTTTTTTATGGGGTTGATTATAAAGCTTATGTATAACATTAAAAATACATAAAAACGAATAATAATTCTTTTTTAAACAAACAAAAAAGCACAAATATTTCTATTTGTGCTTTCATATTTCACTCTATCTCCAATCCTCTTTCAAATGATAATTAATAATCGCATTATTAATAAATTGAGCATATTGTTCTCTAGGTACAGGGTGATTTAATTCATACATGCCATTCCCAGTTCCTCTTACAACATTATTAGATTGTAGCGCACTAATTGCATCTTCTGCCCAGTGGCCTTTTGGAATATCTTTAAATGTATGTTTTTGCTTCGTTTCAAAAGTAAATGCTCGTTTTAAAATGACAGCCATTTCCGCTCTAGAGACTGGTGCTTTCGGCCTAAAGTTCCCTTGCCCATCCCCTGTAAAAACACCACGTTTTGTTAACACCAAAATTTCCTTTTTAAAAGTTGTTGTACTATCAGAAATATCTTTATACGGATTCGCTACTGATCCTTCTTCTTTCATTTCAAGTGTTCTGTAAATAATACCAGCTACTTGTTCACGTGTTGTAAGATCACCAACACCATACTTCCCGTTTCCATACCCTAATATAATTTTATGATATGCTAAATCCATAATAGCGTCATATGCCCAAAACCCGTATGGAACATCTTCAAACACAATCATTTGTGGATACTCTTCCGCTTTTACAGGCGTCACATTCGTCCCTGCAAATATCCCTCCTGCCATTGTCGCAATCATCATTACACCCAATATTTTTTTCTTCATCGTCCTCTCTCCCTATTTCATTCAAATAAAATGAACTTCATTGTTTCAGGAGTACTATTTTTTGGTGAATGTAAGATAAAATGCAAATCTTCTAGAAGAAATATTTCCACTACCTTTCTGCTTTATGCCTCCTTCTTTCTTTTTCAAAAAGGAAGTTGTCACATCTAAGGTGTTATATACTAAAACATTCTACAATCTCTTTATAAACTCCTTTTCACTTTACAACTTCCCTTTATTGGCGCGTAAAGGAGATGCCTAATGAAGGTTACTATATTCATGATTTATATTTCAGAGGTAGCATTCCTCTCCACTGATAACTCGCCTTCTCTTCCCTTGCGAAAAGTTAGCGCCATCCCTACAAATATAAGGATAATCCCTACTACTTGCATACTAGTTGGTCTAAATCCGGTAAAAACAGTATCTAATAATATTGCAACAGCAGGATCTAAAAACACTAATACAGAAATAATTCTCGTCGATAAATGTCTTAAACTGTCAAAAAATAAGTAATATACAAATCTAGTATGTACAGATCATCACCTTGAAAATGCTCGAAATCTAAGAATAGTAGTAATAAAAAAAGCATCCTTTTTTCTTAAAAGAGGATGCTTTTTTATATTTATTAACACTCAAATATGCTACTACTTTTGAAGAGTAAATTGGGCAACTATTTGTTTTAATTTTCCTGCTGCGTTATGCATATGTTCAATTGAAACCGAAATCTCTTGAACAGATTTTTCTTGCTGTTGAATAGACTCTTTTACCCTATCAGTTCGGTCAGATGATCTTTGGGAAATTTGAGCCATGTCTTCTGCAGAAGCCGAGATTTCCTCACTACTCGCTGCAATTTCATCTGTAGACATAGATACCGTTTGAATTTGCTCAGATACTTGCTGTACTTTTTCTGTAATTGTTCCAAATACTTTTTCTGTGTGCATTACTACTTGTGTACCTGCCTGTACCTCATTATCTACTTTCCCCATCATATGTACCGTATGGTTCGTTGTTCCCATAACTTGAGTAATAAGATTCTCAATTTGTTTTGCAGAATCACTAGATTGTTCTGCTAATTTCCGCACTTCATCTGCCACAATTGCAAATCCTCTACCACTTTCACCAGCACGTGCAGCCTCAATTGCGGCGTTTAATGCTAATAAGTTAATCTGAGAGGTAATACCTTGCATAACATCAATGATTTTAACAATTTCTTCTGATTGTTCTTTCATAGTCTCTACTTGTTTCACACCGCTATGTACCGAATTTTGGATTGTATCCATCTGTTGAATCATTTGTTTCATTAATTTGTTACCATTCTCTGCATCTAATGCTGATTGAGCAGACAATTCATTTACAGAGGACGATGTATTGACTATACTCTGCATTCCTTGTGTCAATTCTTCCATCGCACCCGCAGTTTGTTCCATTGCTTGCATTTGACTCTCTGCACCATTTGCAACTTCTTCAATATCCATAGTGATTTTCTTCGCTGCACTACTAGATACTTCTGATGCAGATGCTACTCCGTCTGCATGTTGGAATAAAAGCTGAATATTATTCTCTACTTCTTGCATATTTGTTCTTAGCCCTGCAATCATCTCGTTAAAATTACTTACTAATACACCTAATTCATCCTTAGCATTATAATCACCATGTACAGTTAAATCTCCTTCTTTCGCTCTTTCCATCATACGACTAACCGTTTGTAACGGAGCAACTATAAGCCTACTAATAATATAACTTACTATACATATAACGATTGTAGTAACTACTACAAGAATGATAAAGGTAATAACGGATCGATCAATCATTTTTTGAGAATCTTTAAACACTTGATCAGCTAAGTTTGAAACATACGATTCTAGATCCACTGCATAACCAGCTAACTCTATTCCCTTCGGTTTTAATTCCTTCTGAAATTCATTTACCATTTGTGGCTCATTTGTTGCCTTCGCCTTTTCAAATAATTTTTTATATGTATCTTTATAACTTGGCAAAGATTTCTTCATCTTCTGAAACAGTTCATCCTCTTGCTTACTTAAATTAAAACCATCATCATATTCTTTTAATAAAGAATCATATTTTTTAAGATCCTTTTCAATATTATCAATTATCCCCTCTTTATTTGCCACTTCATTTTGTGATGCAGTAATTAATTCTAATAAATTATATTCTAGTGAATTTTGTGTGCGAAGCATTCCTTCTAATAAAATTGCAGAATATTGATAATCATCTACTACAACCTCTGTATCTTGTTTAATCTTATTAATAGAATGAATTGCTACACTGCTTATAATTATCATACCTAAAACTGCTAATGAAATAAGCGCTAATAATTTATATTTCACTTTTAAATTTTGTAAAAAATACATTTTTTCACCTTTATTCCTTTATATATAGATTTTTAGAATTTTATAGCTTATTATTTACAAAATCGCAATAAAAAGCAATGATAAATATTCCCAATATGAAACTTATATCTCTATAAAAAAAAGTAGCATAATAGCTACTCCTTTTTTCTTTGTTTCTCATATTGTTCAAACGTGTGAATTCTTTCAAAAATTGGTGGGTGCGTGTATAAGAAAAATTTCACTAACGCAGGCGGATTGACTTGGCTTAAACTTGTTTTTGATAAATATTGAAAAGTTTTCACACCAGATTTCCCATCCTTCGTCATATTTAAAGCATATTGATCTGCCGCTCTTTCTTCTATACGTGAAACGTAGTTTGTTGCTGGCTGTGCTGCAAAAGAGAGTACAGAAGAAATTAAGAAAAATAAAGGTAAAATGGAGAAACATGCTACTTTTGAAATTTGCAATGTATCTCCCCATTTGCGAATACACATATTTATAATACGACTAATTAAAAACATACCTATAAACGATAGCAATACATAACTTGCAACGCCAAAGTATATATGCTTCATAACATAATGTCCCATTTCATGAGCCATGATAAATAATATCTCTTTATCTTTTAACTGCTTAAGCGTTGTATCCCACATTACAATACGGGCGTTAGGACCAATTCCTGTTACGTAAGCATTTAATGCATTCGTTTTTTCTGACATATTTACTTCATATACGTGTTTAGCAGGAATGTCAGCTTTGTCTGCTATCGCTAAAATTTTCGTTTCTAATTCTTTATTTTTCAGCGTTGAGAAGTCGTTATAAAGCGGATCAATAACGACAGGCTGTATGAATGTTAAAAAGATTGTAAATGGAACAGAGAGCGCCCACCCTGCTAGCCACCACCTCTTCGGAAATTTACGGATAAGCCATAATAGAACGGTAACTACAATTAACATAGTCGCATAACTTTCCCAAAAACCGATAACATGATCTTTTATCCAGCTTTGTGTACTTTGTGTTGAAATGCCGTAATCAACGGATACTTTCCGGCCAATCCATTGCATCGGTAAGGCAAGCACTGTTGTCAGTAATGATAAATAAAAGAGATAAATCGCAACTTGCAAGACACTTATTTTAGTCGTTTCCTTCGACCATTTCTCAAACTTTCTTGAAATACCTAGCACAAGTACAAATAATAAAATAATCCATTCAAGAGGCGTCGCTAAAAAGTATAGTAAATTTTTCACGCGCGAATAATCTTGGCTTAGCGTAAGCTCTCTAGCACTCATAAACGTTTCTGGATCTGCACTTGTTCCTTTATACATGTCCGGAATAAGTTCATGATTCCATCCAAATAAATACCAATATATAAGTAACGCAAATCCAACGTACAAAAAAAGCGACCAACCAATAACCTTCCTCACGCTATTCCCTCCTCTATGCTGCCTGTCTATTATTATTGTAAGTTCGTACACGCTAAATTAGAACAAGCTTATTATGTGAATTGCTCTGGATCTTTTTATTTACATAAAAAAACTCTTCTACATAAGAAGAGTTTTACCTATCTTTAAACACTTTCTTCGGTTCATAATCCGGAAGCACTTACAAACCAACGCCTTTTACATATCAAATATACTCATAGTCTTGAAAGAATAGCGTCGTTATAATAAAGCGAAACTTTAATCAGTGGGGTCTTACTGCCCGGCAAATAGCGGGATAATCTTAAAAAATCCGATTAAAACTAGTACGTACCCTACTTGCTTTTTAGATAACATAAAGAGCCTCTTTAAGGAAGTACATCTATTAATAAACTAAAATCTTGTAAAGAGAAGGAACTATATTTCATAATACCCTGTACAGCTAAAAGTAAAATAAGACCGATCACACACATATAGTTAACGCTTTCTTCACTCTTTTTTTCAGTAACGACTCCACCACTTATACATAAAATCCCCAACAAATGGAGCGCTAAATACATGAAAAAGTAAGCTTCCTCCCAGCGCAAAATAACATTCACTGTCGTTATTAACACTAGACTAAGTAAAATCAAATAAAAAAACTTATTTGATGATATCGTTTCATTCATATAATTTTATACATCCCTTTCAAATTTAGAATTAATGATGTTTCAAAGCTATAAAGTAAATGATTGTTTTCATACTATAAAACAAAAGGAAAGCCACTATTACTTTCTCGAATACTTTATGAACCCACATATACTTCTCTCCATTTTTTCTGAAGATGCGCTTCATCATTTCTTCTACAATTAGACCAAATATTAGTACAACTCCTAATACAATAAGAAGAGAAATAATATTTTCTTTTAAATGATTACTAGAAAACAAATACTACAGGTTGAATCCAATTACAAAAGCTTTTATCACACATATCTGCAATAGACGTAGCATCTATAATTTCTTTTAATATTTTTTCAACCGTCTTCTTCATCTTATTTACTCCCGACTACATCTGAAAAGCTCTTTTCCTGCTCTGCATATATAACTGGCACTTCTTTACTCCAATACTTGCGATTAACAAATAAAAAGATAAGTACTAAGTTTAATCCCGTTATAAATATAATAAGTCCAGGAAAGAATGTCGTATAATTTGAGAAGTCTGCAAAACTCATAATTTTTTCTCTACTTATTAAAAAAGACGCGCCCATTACAAATGCATTGTTTAACATATGTATTGCAATTGGCATGAGTAAACTTTCCGTACGAATATATACGATCGACAATACGATGCTGAATATGGCTGCACCGAGGAAATCAACATGTAACAATGCAAACAATATTGCTACAACGATGGTCGCTATGCTCGTTCCCCATTTTGTTGCAAAGCGTTGAAGTAAAAATCCGCGAAAAACAAACTCCCCGATAATTGGTGCGATGAATACAACCCTAATGACTTGATATACATATCCCCCAGTACTATCTATAATCGGTTCATGCAATGCATTCATAATAAAGTCTGGTGTGATCCATGCAAAACTATACATATACAAAATAAGATACCCGTAACTAAATATGCATAACATAACCGTAATGTATAAAACTTGCACCAAGTTAAATGTTTCATTTTTATTAACAAACAATGAAAATGAAATGCGATGCTTTTTATACTCATAAAAAATCCATACCATCGGAAGGATATAGAATATAAGGATATTTATAAAAGAAGAATTTTGTATATGAAATATACTTGTTAGCAACTCGCCACTACTTCTCGCTATTAAAATTAATAGTGCAAATACAATTAAAAAATATCTAGCTCGCATCACTTGAAACGGATTCACACTCATCTCCTCCCCTATGTTACTTTTATCATATCATTTGATTCTTAATTTTTTGCGAAAGAAAACCTTAAAATTTCCTTAAAAATTCCATAAGTTACAAAAGGATGATATGATATTCGAGAAAATTAGGAGGGATGTTTATGTACCAAGCAAATATTTTACTCGTTGATGATGAAACAGCAATTTTACAATTACTAACTACCATTCTTGAAAAAGAAGGTTTTTCTCATATTACAACTGCAACATCAGCTGAAATAGCTTTATCTCTAACTAAGGAAAACAATTACGATTTAATTATTTTAGATGTAATGCTTCCTGGACAATCTGGTTTTGATATTTGTCCAATCATTCGCCAACAAACAGATTGTCCCATTTTCTTCCTATCAGCAAAAGCATCTGATTTAGATAAAATATCTGGATTTTCATACGGTGCGGATGATTATATTACGAAGCCCTTTAATCCATTAGAAGTAGTAGCACGTATGAAAGCACAGCTTCGGAGACATATGAAACAAGCAGTACCGCACGAACAAAAATCACACTCGATTTCATTTGGAAGATTTGAAATTGATCAACACTCTGCAGAACTGACAGTGGATGGTCACATTGTCGAATGTTCCGCTCAACTCTTTCAACTACTACTCTTCTTTTGCGAGAATCCGAACTACGTATTTTCGAAAGAGGAAATATACGAAAAAGTTTGGGGAGCACCTGCCTATAATGGCGATGACAACACTGTTATGGTCCACATTCGAAAACTACGTGAAAAAATTGAACACGATCCAAGTAAACCAGAATATATAAAAACTGTTCGCGGCCTTGGTTATAAGTTCGTTACAAAGTAGGGTGACGATATGAATTTTAATAAACGACTTATTATTCAATTTATCATGCAACACGTTTTTGTTTTAGTTACATTACTTATCGCTGTAGTTGCTGCTTTTACTTATTTAATTTTTCTTCTTACTAGTACTTTATACGAACCTAACATTCCAGATTCTGATAGTTTTACGATTTCAAGATACATCTCTTCAGAAGATGGGCATATTTCATTACAATCTGAAGTGCAAGATTTAATAAAGGAGAAAAATGATTGGCTCCAAGTTGTAGATGAAAACGGAAAAATCCTCTACCACTTTAATACACCAAATGATGTTCCGAATGCTTATACGAAGACATCTTTAGTCGCATATATACAACATCATATCGAAAGTAATTATAAATTTACATATTGGGAAATTGAATTAGAAGAAAAGAAAGTACTTGTTATTTATGGTGGTATGTTAAAAAGCAATGCTTTACTAACAGCAATTCAAAAGGAGCATTCCTCTTTAACAATGGATTCGTTCACATTAACAGATCAAGAAAAACAGTTACTGTCTAAAGAAAAAGCAGCACTTCAAATATTTAATCAAAATGGCGAAGAGGTTTTTTCTTATACAACCGGAAAGAAAAAAACATTTTCAGCAATACAAATCGCCCTTAATGAAAAAGAACCTTGGAATCATAAAGAAAACACGTCTAGCTTTTACGATGCAAATAGTGGCAACCTTCTCGTTGTAACTGCAAAAAATGATCACTACTACCCAGATGACGAAATTGAAGATGTATTTACTAAGAAGTTTCTCATTGGATGCGGATTAATCCTTCTTATCGTATTTGTTTATTTAGTCATTCTTTCTATTTGGTATGGTAATAAATTCGGGAAACCGTTATTACATGCGATGCGCTGGCTTAAAAATATCGCTGGTGGAAAGTATGAAGAACCTATTAGTAAAAAAGGAAAGCCTGTCAGGTTCCGGCGATCTGGTAAAGAAAAATGGTCATTCCGTTTGTTTAGAGATGTGACAAGTTCACTAGAACACCTTTCTATTACACTCAAGAAAAATGATGCGATGAGGCAAGTACTTCAGCAAACACGAGAAGAATGGATTACCGGTCTAACGCATGATTTAAAAACACCACTTAGCTCTATATATGGCTACGCATTATTACTGGAATCGAATCAATACAACTGGACCGATCGTGATATTCAACAATTTGGTAGTGTTATGAAAGAGAAATCTCAATATATGACGACATTAATTGATGATTTAAGCTTAACGTATCAATTAAAAAATAATAGCCTTCCTGCACAGCACGTAAACGTTGAAATCAATCAGTTCGTCCAAAAAGTATTATTGCAATTTATTAATAATCCAACACTTCAAAATCAAAATATTGAATTCGTACCGAGCTCAAATAAAATTCAATATTTCATTGAAGAAAAATGGTTCCAGCGTATTATCGAAAACTTACTCGTAAATGCTGTAAAACATAATAACGAAACAACTACTGTCATCGTAAAACTATCACAAAACGCCAATTCCTTTATACTCTCCATTTCGGATGACGGAAAAGGAATGGATGAAAAAACGAAAGAACTTCTATTTGAACGATATTACCGCGGAACAAACACAGAAGAAAGCAACATCGGAACTGGACTTGGCCTAGCCATTACAAAACAGCTCGTTCATGCTCATAACGGGACAATTTCCGTTGATAGTGCACTCGGAAAAGGAACGACGATTATTCTTGTGTTTCCGTTTCGTTCGTAGGAAAGACGCTATGTGGCGTCTTTTCTTATGGGGAAGTTTGATGGTACATGAAATTATGTTACTCGCCTTTTATTCTAGCTTATTGCGATAGTTCGGCGGTATATGAAGTTATATCAGCGATTTTTAAGATATATCGAATTGCCAACAAAAACCAACAATACCAGTCTACTTCCCCTACTATACAAAGTAAAAATAAAACTATTAACAAATACATTTCTAAACTGTTATACTATAAATAGAAGTATAAACTAAATAAGTTTTGCATAAAATGAAGTAGACGAGGTGCTTCCAACACCCCGTCACTGCAACTAATTACCGCGAGGTGGAAGGTTGCAACTAAAGCTTATTTGCGCTTAGAAGACTTCCCACGCTTCGCAGGCAGACGGGTGGTCTTCTTTTTGCGCTTTTTTGCCGTTAATTTCTTAAATCCCAAAACTATACCTTCTCTAGCTATAGTTTTTGTGATTTCCAACAAAATTTGCAAAAGAAATTCCATACGATTACACCTCCTTACTCCATTAAATGAAGAAAGGGCATAACCTTCCACCCGCAATATTTAATTGCTATTTTATTTTACCATTTTCATATGTATTACAGATAAAACAATACAAATTTAACAATCCACTCGTAAAAATAACCTTTCACAACTCACTATGAAAGGTCATCTCCATATTTTAGCTATTTCCCTACTAACACAAACACATTCTCATCAGGTGCTTCCATTACTGCAACATGTCCTGATTTCGTTGGAAATGGTTCGCGAATCCACTTTACATCTTTATTATCTTTTAAACTCTCCTACGTTTGTTGTACATCTTCTACTAATACTTCGACTTCCGTAAAATTAATATCCGGATGATTGCTTATTACTAACTCCGAACTTTTCTCATCTGGAAATTTCAATCCTATTAACGTCCAAATAGCTCCTTCTTCTATTTCTCTTTCTATCATCCAGTTTTGCTTCATTCCCATTTCTTTATAGAAAGAAACTGATTTTTCTATATCTTTCGTATGTATAGATACACATTCTAGTTTTTTGAACATTTTCCTATTTTCCCCTTCATGAAAAAGCGAACCATCTCCCAATGATTCGCTCTTACCCTATTACTTTTTCTTCACCGGTATCCAAAGCTCTACTTGTGCAAACTCACTCTTATCTTCGTGACAACGCTCATCGTACAGTTCAAACTCTGTAACTCCGCAATGTTCATACCCTGAATGCGGGAACCATTCTGAGAATACTGCATTCCAAGTTTGGTGGATAGACGATACCATTTCTTCATGAGGAACTTTCGGCGTTGTAAATACTGCATATGTTGCTGCCGGGAAAGTACGCTTTGCAATTTCATTTGGTACATTTTCAAAATCTGTAACTTCCATTCCGATAATATAAGTGAAGTCTCCTGTTTCTAAATTAAAATCAGTACATAATCCAAGCTCTACCCATTGGCTCGTATCTTTACGATTCGGAATCGTTGTCCCAAGATCTTTTTGTAAATATTCTTGCCAAAATACTGGAATGTCTTGATGGTTTTTCCCTTCTTTACTTGTCGTCTTCAATTCATAACCCGCCACTAAAAATTCTGGTTTATTTACAATACGATATTCCATTTGTATGCCCCCTAAATACGGATTTAATTTTCTTTGCTTTACATTCACTCTGTAATACATCGGTGTTTCGATTTCTTGTTTTCGATATTCACTCGGTGTCATTTGAAATAATTTTTTAAAGGCTCTCGTGAACGTTTCGTGAGATTGAAAGCCATGTTCAAACGCGATATCAATAACTTTTTCATCCGTATGAGAAAGTTGATAAGCTGCCCGGGCTAACCTCCTCTTTCGAACATACTCCATTACTGTATCCCCTACTAACGCCTGAAATACACGATGAAAATGCGACTCAGAAAAACCTGCAACCCGCGCTAAATTACGCAGCGTTTGTTTTTCCATTACATCTTCCTCGATATAATCAATTGACCTTTGAATTTGTGTTTCATAGCTTTCCATCTCTATTCACCCGCCTTATATGTATTATGATAAAAGAGAATCCTATCCAATTCTTGACGTTTTTTACTATAATTCCATAAAAAATTGCAACTTTTTTATATGTATTTCGTTGTTATGTATGAAGGGAGGGAAATGTAGTGAAACGTAAACAATATTTACTCAGAACATATGCAAGATTTATTTCGCTATCTTCTCTCCCTAACCGGAGATTCCCCCTATGCGGAAGATCTCATGCAAGAAACATTTTACCGAATGCTCGTCCATATTGACTATTATAAAGGGGAAGAAATTAGGCCGTGGTTATTTACAATTGCCTACAACGCCTTTATCGATTGGTATCGTAAAGAAAAGAAATATAAAACAACAGCACTTGCAGAATTCCATTTACCAAACGTACCAAGTACAGAACATGCATATTTCGTAAAACATGAGATTGCTAGTTGGTTAGAGAATTTAGCTGCGCTTCCGCTCGAAAGACGAAATGCCCTGCTACTACGAGATTACTATGGATTCTCCTATAAAGAAATAGCAGAAATGACCGGTCTCTCATTAGCAAAAGTAAAAATTGAATTACACCGCGGACGAAAAGACACGAAAAGCATAAAGGAGTGATACAGATGGGTTGTGCAGAATTCAAAAAACTGTGGGAGAAATATGGAAAAGGGACACTCACCCATAATGAACAAGAGCAGTTAGAAAGTCATATTGAGACATGTGAAAAGTGTGAAGCTTACTTAGATGAGCTGTTAACAAAAACCGAACCAATTAAGAAAAAGTTACCTCCAAAAGATCTTAAAGTTCCTTTTTGGAGAATTAAGTGGAAACATCGTTTACAAACGTTTGGTTTTATATTATCAATTTGCATCGTTATCTATATAATCGGTGGGGTATTATCAGCCTTTTATTTTCAAGCTAATAATGATAAAAGGCTAGAAAAAATTAGAGAGGTTCCTTCGCTTGCACTTGAAGCAACGATCCCAAATAGCCGCGTTATGGGAGGCGGAACAAGTGTAGAAGCTTTTTTCCGTACGAATAGCCAATTTGATTTAGTAAGAACCGTCGGTAAAAAAGAAATGCCACTTGGTACAATAGAAACAAAAAGCTTCGTATCATCTGTAGATGTTACGAAGCAAACTTGGATGAATCCGTTCTATCAACCAAAACTCTTCTTTGTTCATCCAAAAACAGAGCAGGGTGATTATTTAAAGGATTCATCAAAAAAAGTATGGGATACACTTGCAAAAGTACATGATGGAACCGTTGCAGAAGTAGCAATTTCTTTTGATAAAGCTTACACTTTAAAAGAATTAGAACCGCTTTTATATAGCATATTTGAAGCACAAGAACTCCCTCCAACTCCTGTATGGTACGCTTTAGATACAGGACAAGAAAGAAAAAATGTAGATGACTATATCCTACATGGCGGAGAAGCTATAGGGTTTCCAGAACATGTAAGATTCCTCGATAATGAAACTGACGGGCGGAAAACGCAAGAAGACAAAGTAACCGAAATGATGCGCGTCCTTTCTATCCATAAAAAAACGGTAAGCAAAATAGCAGCGCTTTCTGAGAAAGAACTAAACTTAGATAAACGTTATCAATATGTAAAGGATAACGGTGTAAAAGTATACGGAATTGTTATTACTGGCCCATCGAAAGAGTTATTAAAATTACAAAACTCCCCGCACGTACGTTATGCGACTCTTGGAGATATTGAGATTTGGAATTGGTTTGATAATTAATAAAAAAATCGCTAAGAAATTAGTAACATCCTACTTTCTTAGCGACTCTTTCAATATAGTACAATCTGCATATATATTTTATATTTCACTAACCGAATCCGTAAATAAAGCATGGAATACGTTAACTTCTCCCATACGTAAACATTCCGTTTCTATATCAGGTATTGCCGTTCTAGCAATCTCACGCTCTACTCTTACAAAACCTTTTGTATTCATTCGTGTTTCAAATTCACAAATGGTATCCATTTCTACATCGATTGTTTCAAAAGTCCATTCCCTTACCTCTTCATCATATGTTGTTTTTAATACGTAGTAATAATAATATTTATCAAGTAAACTAACAAAAACCCCTAAATCAAGACGCTCACCTCTTGATTTTTGTATCCACTCAATATCATCATTTAACATCGGTTCTCTTCCATTTAACAACACGTTATATTCTAGACAATTATATAGGTTTAAATCTGTACAATCTGATACATGCTCATCGCAAAATGTTGACTCGATTAAAGACAAAACTTCCTGTTGAGAGCTTTCGTTTTCTATAAACGTTTCTTTTAGCTCTATAAATCGTTTATGTTCTTTAGATTCTTCGTACAATTCTTCTTCTTTCATAATATTTTTTGGAAAGAATTTGTAAACTATTTCTTTTAATTCATTCATCATTTCAGGCTTTGCCGTTTTAACCATTTTGTAAATCCCCCTATATAAAAAAGAATTCTCACCTCAATAAAGAATCATACCCCAAATATGTTATTAATTAACAATTAAATTATATTAAAATAAACAATATGATTCAATTCTGGTTTTTTAAAATTTTTATGTTATAACAGCTAACTCCGAACATTATATGTATCATAATATAAGAATCACAACAAAAAACGACAAAATTCTTTAAATTACCTTAAAAAATATAAAAATCTATATATAAAGACCGAAAGATTCTAAAGCATCCATTAAAAATATTTATTATTTTTTACACATTAAAAATTAGTACTTTTTTCACAAATTATTATCAATGGAAAACTTTACAATTTTTATTTTTTACCATAAAAGGTATCTTTATGATAAAATGAAATAGTATCGTAAAAATGTAACACATTTCCATACAAACAACCCTTTTTCTTTTAAATCAATTTCACATATATCCCTCTCACCGCTTTTTCATAAGCAATATCATTCATCTGTCTTATGCTTTCTGACACAACAGACGAGTGAATAACTTCATCTTCACAAAGTAACGGAGGATCAATAAGACGGACTTTATTTTTCTGATACAAATCGTAATCGTCTCTATCTTCTTTTACTTTTACATTGGGATGAACTTTTCTTAATAAAGCATGGACTTCTGAATCATTACATTGCTGCAATTTCGAAATAAGCTCAGCATCTTCAAGAAGGAAATCATCTGCATGAATAACCTTTTTATGAAGAGCTAACTTTAACGTTTTCACTAACATATCATTTCCGTAAATATTCATTGGTTTCATAAAGAAATCGATTACTTCTTTGTAATACGTTTCTGTAAACCATTCTGCTACTTCGATACTTTGAAGAACCATCTTCCCTTCTACTGCGATGACATCCTCTAAAAAACTGTGAACTTCTTCTAAAGAAACATACCCATATGTATACATATCTCGTAATGTATAATCCACTCTGTCTGCGCATAATTCTGGTGCTGACCTTTCGAGTAACGTCCATTTCGAATCATCTAACAAAATATCTTCATAGTTATAACCATACTTCGCAAGAATCGCTGGAATTTCTGAGTTTTTCACGACAGAACTAAATATCTCTTCATGATAACTTTCACCCTCATTATGAAAAACGTAATCAATCACGTGGGAAAAAGCAGTATGCGATACGTCATGCAGTAAACCAGCAATCTGTTCTTCTACTGAACCACCTAGTTTTTTCACTAATAACATAACACCCACTGAATGCTCAAAGCGAGTTACATTCCATTTCTCGTTCATTAAGTAACTTGCGCCTGCTTGATGAATTCCCTTTAGTCTTTGCATAGACTTACTTGAAATTAATTCTTCTACTACTTGATCCACTTCAAATTCTCCGTATAGTACATCTGATATGATCACTTACAATCCCCCTTTATTTTGATCGAGTCTTATAATCGTATCTCTTTTATGAAATTAGCACCAACATAAATATTTATTGTTATTTGTTTTTATTTTAAAAAATAGAGAGCCATCAGCTCTCTATTTCATAACCCCTATTCAAATGTAACTTCTACCTGCACAATCTCCGACCTACTTCCAAGTCGAAGCGGCGGTCCCCAGAATCCGAAACCAGAAGAAACAATCGCGTGGAATGCACCTTTTTGTGCGTATCCCCAGTCTAATTCGTACATTCTTCTCGTTACAATATGGTTCGGTGCCATTTGTCCGCGGTGCGTGTGGCCGGATAATAGTAAATCGACGCCAGCATCCGCTGCTTGTTTCAACTCAAATGGTTGATGATCCATTGCGATAACTGGCATCGATTTATCTACCGTACTCATTAATTGTTCAAAGCTTTGGCGATCTCGCTCTGTTTTATCTCTTCTTCCAACGAGATAAAAGTCACCTTCAATTGTAATTACTTCATCTAAAAGAATACGAATATCAATCTTATCCATCTCTTGTAAAAACTCTGGAACCGCTCTACCGTAGTATTCATGGTTTCCTAAAACACCATATACGCCTAATGGTGCTTTCATTTGTTTCATGATTGGTCCCATATTCTTTTGAATGAACACACCTGGATGATCATCGATAATATCACCTGGCAGTAAAATAATATCAGGTTCCATCTCATTTACATGACGAACAAGTCTTTTTAAATGCGAAACGCCAGACAGTTTACCGAAATGCATATCAGAAGCCATCGCAATGCGTAAACTTTTACGCCCCTCTACCTTTTTCGGTATGTGCACCTCGTACTTTCTTACTACCGGACTATACGCATTAAATACTCCATACGCAAAGATAAAGATAAATGCAGCTATCACAGCCGTTCCTGTCCAAATAATTGCCGCTTCTTTCTCCACTGAAAACTGTAAAAGAAAGACCATAATATTAGCTAATGGCAACAACATAAGCGCATATTGTATGACCGCAAACCAAATCGAACCTATCGTTCGCAGAAATGGCAAAAACTTAAACACTTGCACGAGAATGTACGCATATGAAATAAATGCGACTATGAAAGCATAATATCCCCAAGATTCCCAGCCAAATACCGCATGAAGCCAAACCCATCCGTTCCAGCCGATGTAAAACATAAGTAGTGTGTATATAATTAATATGGTAAATATATTGAGATAACGAAGATTCTTCACAGCCAGCCTCCTTATTGATTTCTTCTATTATAACTTGTTATGCACTTATAACGTAAATATTAAGCACTTCGCTCATCATAGTAAAAACCTATAGTTGTTAGACTTGTATCTAACAACTATAGGCACCATTTATATCAACATTGTTTTTACAAATGCTCTTTATAAAAACTTGTTAATTTTTCAACTGCAATTCTTACTGGTTCTGGTTGGTCGTATAAATCGTAATGACTCGCACCTTCCACAACAAGTAAATCTTTTTTCTCTGAAGCTGCTTTCTCATACAGCTCATGACCATCTTTATAAGAACCGAATGCGCCTTGCTTACTGCCGACAATAATTTGCAGCGGCTGCGTTAATAACGTATCTGCTAAATGGAACGCATCAAAACCGATTACGGATCCCATACTCGTAAAGTTTAACTTATTTGGCGAGTTCACACTTTGACCTCGCGGCGTTGTGTAATACTCAACTGCTTCTACAATATCTATATCCGTCATACCCGCTGCTACTAACTCTTCCTGATTTTTAGGAATCCAATTTGTAATCAGTTCCTCTGCTCCGCGTGCTTCAGCAGTACGTTGTTTACCAATCGCCTCTAACACCCCAATTGGATCAGCTTCACGATTTAATCGGCCAATATTTGCACCAACAACTGTGCCAACCGCTTTAATGCGGCGCTCTGTCATCGCAGCATTTACTGCATAACCACCGCCTGCACACACGCCTAACACACCGATACGTTCTTCATCTATATAAGGAAGGGTAGTTACATAATCTACTGCTGAGCGAATATCCTCAACTCGCGCAGCTGGCTCTTCAATATACCTCGGCGCACCTTCACTTTCACCTTGATATGATGCATCAAACGCAAGCGTTACATATCCTTGTTCCGCTAACTTCTCGGCATACAATCCTGCTGTTTGATCTTTACAGCTACTACCTGGATGCACACAAACAATCGCTGCATTTTGTTTCTTTTCCTCAGCACCTTCAGGAATGTTCAAAATACCTGCAACTTGTAAACCTCTTGCATAAAATCTTACATTTTTCTTCGTAACTGCCATATATAAAACCACCCTTATCTTATTTTTAATTTTACACTTGTGAGAGTTATTACTCACGTGTATATTTATAATAAAGCGAGCAACCACTTGTTTCAATGACCACATTTACGCATTTGGGTGATAATACACACGTAACGAAATATGTGTATCAACAACGGAGGAACACCATATGGAGAAAATCGATAGAAGAATTATAAAATCACAAAAAGCCATTCAATCCACATTTATAGAGATGTTAATTACAGATGGTTTTGACGAAATTACAGTAAAAAACATTACAGAAAAAGCAAACATCGGGCGAAAAACTTTTTACTTACACTATCTAGATAAGTACAATTTATTAGATAAAATTGTGGATGATCATTTAGACCAACTAAAAGAAATATGCTATGAGAAACAAAACAAAGGTTATATAGAAGGAACTGTTATATGGTTTGAATACTTCAAAGAGCACAAACCATTTTTCGCGGCACTATTTAGAAGTAACAGTACATTATCATTTCAAAAAAAATTACTAACTTTCATCATGGGTGAAATAGAAAAAAAATTAAACACAAACACATCAGTAAATAAAAACATCGATAAACATATCGTCTTAAAATTTTTAGGAACAGCTGTAATGGGCATTTTGGAATCGTACGTATTGGATGAAATTGATAGTGATGTTGCGTTTGTTGCGACGCAAGTTGGGGAGTTGATGAGGAGGAATATATAAACAATACAGCGGCGATTCCCTTGAGAAGGATTCATAAAATTTCACTATCCAAAACTCACCTATGCAATTATGCATAACTATCCCTTCCGTTTTATTTTCATGTTACGATATAAATGTAATACGACATATATCGACAAAGATACAAGGAAGTGATTGTATGAAACGTTCTAAAACATACTTAAAATGTTTAGCATTATCCGCTGTTTTTGCTAGTAGCGCTGTAACTCTTTCAACACCTGCTGCTTACGCTCAAACGACGTCACAAGTTGTAACAGATATCGGGCAAAATGCAAAAACACATACGAGCTATAATACATTTAATAATGATCAAGCTGATAATATGACAATGTCTTTAAAGGTAACTTTTATCGATGACCCTAGCGCTGATAAACAGATTGCCGTTATTAATACAACTGGTAGTTTTCTAAAAGCAAATCCTACTATAAGTGATGCACCTATTGATAACTACCCAATCCCTGGCGCTAGTGCAACATTACGTTATCCTTCACAATATGATGTTGCATTTAACCTTCAAGATAACAGCGCTCGTTTCTTTAACGTAGCACCTACAAATGCTGTAGAAGAAACGACTGTAACATCTAGCGTATCTTATCAACTTGGTGGCTCTGTTAAAGCTTCTGTAACGCCTAATGGCCCTAGCGCTGAAGCGGGTGCAACTGGTCAAGTCACTTGGTCGGACTCTGTAAGCTATAAACAAACTAGTTATAAAACAAATTTAATTGACCAAACAAACAAAAACGTAAAATGGAACGTATTCTTTAACGGATATAACAATCAAAACTGGGGTATTTACACACGTGATTCCTACCATTCTTTATACGGAAACCAACTGTTCATGTACTCTCGCACATACTTATATGAATCTGATGCAAAAGGTAATTTAATACCGATGGATCAACTTCCAGCATTAACAAATAGCGGTTTCTCTCCTGGTATGATTGCTGTTGTTATCTCTGAAAAAAATACAGATCAATCTAACTTACAAGTCGCTTATACAAAACACGCCGACGACTACCAACTTCGTCCAGGCTTCACATTCGGAACTGCAAACTGGGTTGGAAACAACGTAAAAGACGTTGATCAAAAAACATTTAATAAATTGTTCACACTAGATTGGAAGAATAAAAAGTTAGTAGAGAAAAAATAAGTAAAAAAACGAAGGGACTATTTAGACTCTTCGTTTTTTTACTTATTCATAATAAGATCCCGCGAGTAATACCGTCGCTATGAAATTCCATGATATATTTTTAGGCATCTCTTCACCTTTATTTTGAAAAGCATCCATTAAAATATCAATGCTTTCGTCACTTATAATCAATTTATCCCCTTTTATTTCCTTTTTATAAAAAGACATATTTCCTCTCCTTTACTCTCTTATACATATCCCTTGAAGACTCTCTTTTTCTTTCTATCACACTAAACCACGCACCACTTCTTCTAATAATAAATTCAACCATTCATCCAATTTGTTTTAAAACACTCTAATACACTCAGCTTTCTTTCCATAGTACTATCTCGACATTATACTCATTCTTTAGAAAAGAAAAAGCACTTCTCATTGCTTCATCTACTACAATAAGGCTAGAATAAATTAATCCTCTTTGAGCATCGTCATATCCAATGAAATGTAATACTTCTTTTGTATATAACATGAAATCTTCTAATTCTAATTGCACACCAAAGTCCCAATTTTCATGTGCATACCATACAATAATCTTCTTAGACAATAAACTAGTTAATTCACGTTCAAATTCTTTTATTTCATTGATAACTTGTTCAGCATTTAATTCACTCATAACTTTGATAGGATTCGGTGTTTCATCAATTAAAAAGTTTACTAATGAAGCAATTTTCTTCCCGCTAATAATCTCAAATTCTTTTATAGACGGACATAACATTAAAAACTTTTCTCTAGTAGCCTTTTCCTCTACCTTTTCTCTTAACATTGCAATTTTCTTTAGACGTTCATTCACATTTATCACCTCATACATTCAGTAAATTAACATAATAAAGCCTATCATCCGTTTGAAAATACATAACCGATCCGCGGCTATAATAATTAACAAATTGAATCGGCTCTCCAAAATGTTCATAGTATTTTTTCTGAATGTCACTTAATTTATTTTTTCGAAAAAAATTCATTTATGCTCTACAACCCTCTTTCTACTATACAACCTTGTTATTAAAGATAGATTTCTTCTTTCCAACTACTGGATTTAGATTGAACTACTATTAGATTTTCACTTTCCCATTTTAAGGTACCCAAAAATCTTGCATACACCATTTCATTTCCTACTTCTTCCACCAATAGTTGATCTCGAATCTTTAATCCCTTTTCATCATACACTTCACATCGTAGTTGGAAACCTTTAACACGATGAATTCCTTTTAATATCGCTATCCTCTTACGGCTTGGGCTTTTCTTAGGTGTCTTCCCAACTAAAAATATTCCTTCATAGTTTTGCTTCACAATTTCATCTAAAGATTCCTCTATATACCCTTTAACAACAGATGATGAAAGAGTAGAGTTTTCTTCAAGTCCAGGGACAACATATTGGCGTACTAATTTGCAAAACTCTTTGTATTTCTCTTCAACTGAATTTAATGCTAAAAAGTCCATAAAATCATATGGAACATATATACGAATTTCACCCAAAGCTCTATTTACTTCATATGAAATATCAGTGTTTTCGTTAGCTAAACAAAAGACAGTTACTTTTTCAATCTCTCTTAATCCCATCTCAAACTCGCTAACTTTCTTTGAGAAAATTAGCTCAAAAATTCTAATTTCATGTACAAGCAAATAATGTTTTTTAGGACGTTTTTTTTTCCAATCGTAAAACTTTACTTCAAGCAATATAATTCACTCCTTTAAATTTATCACCATGGCATCAGGGACCTATGATACCTTTTATTAATTTATTAAACTGTACTCCTTTTTCATTCTACCTTATCTATATTTTTAATATGCTTACTCACAACGCACGCGGTGACATAACAGCCATAAATACATCACTTCTCTCACCTGGTGCTATATACACTCCTTCTGCATCTAAATATTCAATGGAAAAGGCTGCTAGCTCATACGCCATTTCTTGATCGCATTCAAAAAGTGGATTTATAAAAACCTCACTTCCTGTAATCTTTTGTAAATCTTTCAAACAGTTAGACTTACTTCTTGCATAATCAGCCACATTCTCATTAACCCAAGACCACATCCAACTGTTACTCTTTTCAGACCAAGAACCTATAAAAACAACACTAAATTCAAGTAATACTTGACCATTTTTTTTAAACTGTAATATACATTGATCTTGATCATACCAATACTCATCAAAGTTATAGATATTATAATCCGAAATGAATTTTTGCTGTTTACTTTCTAATTTGTCATAACACATAACAAGATAATTCTCGAATTGTTCATCCGTCATTGCCAATTATCACACGCTCCCTTCATTCAAGATCTCCACTACAAACAATATATCTTATATCTTACTCTCTCAAAACCTATATAAAGTGAAACTTTAATTAGCCCTTACCAATCGGGCTTTTACCAATAGCCCCCCGCCCACATATCATATACGTTTCTATCACTAAGATATCTTAATATATACAAAGAAAGAAGAACTTATATAAGCCCTTCTTTCCGTAAATAGTTTCTTTACTCCGTCTAATTTATTTTATCACGATAAATAAATTCAACATTACACAAATGCACCCCAACCATCTGTATATCCACCAAACTCTTCACCCAGTTTATTCAATTCCTTTTGCATCTCTACAATATCCTCATAAATTAAGAACATTTCTTTAGAACAAGTACATGTCCAATCTTCAAATTCTTCATTATAATCTAATTCACAATTTAAGCCCAGCTCTTGTAGTCTGCCAATTATTTTTTCTCCATTACCTTGATCAGGAATTGCAATAAAGAAATCTACTATATGTTTTTTATTAAAATCTATACCTTGTTTATATAACATATTTAATACTTGTCCATCTTCATCTTTTGGGAATTTCATTATTTCTCTCCTTTTTCTACAGCATATAATAAACCTTCATTTGGAACAAAAAATATTCCATTACTTAAAGTCCTCTTTACCCGTTATTTTTAAGTTTTTTCCATTCTGTATACCTAATATCAATCACTTCTTTTAATTTAAAGTAATTTTCCCAAGTATCTTGCACTTGATATAATGTATCACACTCTAAAAATACATCATCATAATCATCTAAATATAAACCTTTTTCAAAATCAAAATAATCTATTGCAAATTGATTCCCTTCATCATTTAACATGTCATCGCTTAAAACCCCATCCCAGAACATATAAACTTGAGTTCCAGTCATTTTTCTAAGCTTAAATTTATTAATTTCCTCTTCAGTCTCTTCTAAGAATTCATCACTAAATAAATTATTATCAATAATCCAACCTAAGAACATTCCAGTATGTACAAATGCTTGCTCCATCGGTAGTTCTTGTGGGAAATCTCCTTCATAATGATATTTAGCTTTATCGTAAATTATCGTTTGGAACAAAATTCTCACTCCTATTTCACATAATATAATTGAACTCAAATAAATTAAATTAATAAAAAGCGTCTCTCTAGCATTTTATAATAATACTTCTTTTTCATAATCGAAATAATGGTTCTTAATCATTTAATTTATAAAAATAAATAATTCTTTGATACACTCTTTAAAAAGGTAAGTTGACTAAACTCTGTGGGGGTTTTGCTATTAAAGGCTAAGTCTATCGCTACTGCTCAAGGTTACAGTGCACCATCATCACTCGCAGGCACTAAAATTCGATATGGACTTTCCAGCATTATAAAACCTGTAAATAAAAACCCCTATAAGTTACATTCGAAGTTTATGTCTAATCATAAAAACGTCGAATGTTTCCTTCTAGGGGCTACTAATATTTATAATTAATAGAAAATCTAGAGTTTAATGTTTTTCCAGCCAGAAAAACCAGATATAAACAATTAACCCCACTATACTCACGAAAATGAATAACTAACCTTGTTTATCCTAGATTCATATTAGAAAGAAAGTTTTCAAATAACTCCAATTCAAATTTATCCCTCGTCTTTAAATACTCTTTCTTTTTCTCAATGATTTGTTCTAACATCTCTTCTTTATTTAATAACAAGGCTAATCCAATAGCATTTTTTGCTCGAGCCCCATCAAATATTGTCCCTATTAATCCAGCCTCATCATCATCTCTTACACATAAATCAAATACATTTTCCACATCTACATACTTATCAATATATGGAATGAAGTATTCCTTAACTTCTTTTAAAATATCCATAGTAACAGGTAAAATATCTTCTTCCTTTTCAACACGCCACCTTTTTTGCTCCCTATGGACTAAATTCCCTAACTCAACCCCAATCGTATAGGTTTCCTTTTTCTCTTTAATTGTTAAACCTTCATCCCATTGATTTTTCATATTTTCTAATTCGTCAAACCGAATTCCCACATCCACCGTCACATGAAAATCTTCTGGGTGATTGATAAAGGCTAAATGTATACTGATTTTTCCTTTATCAAATTTTTTCACCAGGTCTTGTTGTGTAGTTCTAGTCTTATAACCGTTTTCTTTTAATGCTTCACCTAGACCTTGCAATAACTTTAATTTTAGTTCTTTTTTATTCATAATAACTATCCTCCTTACTTAGGGGTGACAACAACGGTTCGTATTTTACGAACTTGGTCTTTCAATCTACGAGGGGCATTCTTCCCTATAATCTTTCCTCCCTGTTTCCTCATTAGCTTATCCTTTTTTAACTGCATCGCAGTTCCTCTAGCATTACCAGCTTTAACTTCTACCGCCAGTAATTTGCCACGAGGTGTTCTAACTAAATGATCAACCCTTCTAATACCTTTAGAAGTACGAACACTAACTTGACTTCCTAATACATCATATCCCTTTTTCTTTAATGCCGATTTTGCAAGTTCCTCAGCCCTTGCTCCTGCTCTTTTATTAGCTGCTAATGTAGCTCTTTTTTTCGCTTTTCTTGCTGCTTGTTTTGCTGCTTGTTTTGCTGCATAACGTGCTATATGAGGGGCAGCCATCCTTGCACCCGCTATTACAAGTGGAGCAACAGGTATATTACCATCTGGATCTATCAACATTACTGGATTATTATCACCATACGTATACCCATTCATGGTAATTGGGTCATCTTCATCACCCGGATCAGGATCCACCGATAAGAACACACCATGCTCCGGATTATAATAACGCGCAATCAGATAGTACATCCCAATTTCTTTATCATACATGTATCCCGCATATCCAAATGGATTGTCTGCGGCGATACCTTTTACGTCGCTCTTTAGTACGTTACCCCACGAATCATATTCATACGTTGCTACAACTTCTCTATTTTGATCTGTCATCGCAACGACATCACCACGAGGGTTGTAATGGTAGTATAACGTTTGTCCTTTTGATTTCATCGCTAGACGCGCGCCACTTGTTGAGTATACATATTGACGAAGTACAGTTCCACTTCCATCTGTTTCATACAATGGATTGATACTATCTCCATCATAGAAGTAACGTGTTACTTGACCATTGACATTCTTTTCAATACGACGATTATCCTCATCATATTTATACGTTGCGAATGCATTGCTTTCACCTTGTTTTGTAATCGCTACAATTTGGTCATTTTCATTCCATGTATACTTGTACTTTCCATCAGACGTACGATTGCCATTCGCATCATACGTTAACGATTCGTTTCCGAATTTTACAAGCTGATTTCCTTCATTGAATGTTGCCGCTATAGATTTTGTTTCTTTTCCATTCTCTACAACTTTCACACTTGTACGGTTTCCAAATCCATCATATGTGTATGATTTAGTTGTTCCGTTTGGTAGTGCTTCATTTAATAATTGGTTAATCGGGTCATATACAAAGTTTGTTTCTGTTACTTTTCCGCCCGCACCTTCATGTTTAATCTTCGTATTGAAGTTTAAAGATAAATACATTTAACAATTGATAAAATAAGACAAGGGCTTTTTTGGAATCATCGGTTAAACTTGCAATTTAGTTGAAGAAGGCACAAACTGATGATGCGGAAAAACGTAGTATATAGAAGACTATGTAAGGAGTTTTTCATATGATTGATAACAGAATTTCGAAAGATTATGACCATGAAATAGATGATTCTTTAAAAGAAATTACAGATACAACCATCTTACTTAATTTTCAAAAAGCGATTGTAAGTTTATATCCTCATCTAATACCAATTCATGCTTTTGCCTATGACGCATGGGATGATATTGTAATGCCATTGTTTTATGAAATGGTATATAAAACCTTTGCTTTTAAATACGGGATAGATATTAACTTTAAAGAAACTCATACCTATATGTTTTCGCTTAATAGTTATAAAGGGATACATCACATCGAGTGTGTTCCAAAGTGCACGACATTTAAGATTTATATTAACGAAGAATGGATTGAAATGGATAATAAAAGTTTGAAAGAAAATGTATTTGTATTTAAGTCATTTGGGGATGGATTGCATTTTCTAACTGGTGGAATTGAAATTGCAGATGCTTATCGTGTAGGATTTGACCTTGTTGAGGTTGATATTGTTTCTACCATAACAGGTCTTCCATCTAAAACAAGTATTTTTATTGATAAAGAGCATGTAGACTTTGTGTTTGTTGCAGAAACATATGATACAAATATCCAAAATTAAAAATTTCATGTAAGAAAGTAGGAAGAATATCTTCATTACTACTAGTACCAAATAGTTATTTGAACACGCTCCGCTATTATATATACAAACTTCCTACTACATTTCATATGAGAAAAAGTTATTACGATAAACAAAGAAAAGGTCTCCTAAAATATCTTTTAGGGGACCTTTTCTTCATTACACTTGCATCGCTTTCTCTCTCAATGCTCTTCTTAACAATTTACCCGTCGTATTCTTCGGTAATTCTATTAAAAACTCAATGCTTTTCGGCACTTTATATTTCGCTAAATGTAACGTACAGTAATGCATTAGTTCTTCTTCTGTTACGTTTGCTTGCTTCAAAACGACGTACGCTCGCACAGCTTCTCCTAAGTTTTCATCAGGAACACCGATTACAACAACTTCAGCTACTGATTGGTGCGTATATAATACTTCTTCTACTTCACGAGGATATACGTTATAACCGCCAACTAGGACGATATCTTTTTTACGATCAACGATATAGAAGTAACCTTCTTCATCCATTTTCGCTAAGTCACCTGTATATAGCCAGCCGTCTTTCAATGTCGCAGCTGTATCTTCTGGTGCATTATAGTATCCTTTCATAACGTTAGGTCCGCGAACGATTAATTCGCCGACTGCGCCGACAGGTACTTCTTCCCCAAGTTCATTTACAATTTTATTTTCTACATGCCAAATATTTGTGCCAATTGATCCTGGTTTACGAGGACGATCTAGCGGGTTGAAACAAGTAACTGGTGATGCTTCTGATAAACCGTATCCTTCTGAAACAATAACGTTAAAACGTTTTTCAAAGTTTTGCAGAAGAGCAACAGGCATCGATGCACCACCGGAAATACAAAGGCGAAGCGTCTTCACATCTTCTGCGCTTGCTTCTTCAAATAAATATAAATAATTGTACATCGTCGGTACGCCAGCAAAGATCGTTGGTTCGTACGTACGACAAATACGGAATACTTCTTTCGGACTAAATTTCGGTAACATTAAAATCGTTGCTCCGTTCACAATCGGTGCATTTACCGCAACTGTTAAACAGAATACATGGAACATTGGCAGTGCCGCAACGACGCGATCGTCAGCAGTAAATTGTAAATAAGACGCAACATCATTCGCATTACTATATAAATTTTTATGTGTGAGCATAGCGCCTTTCGGTTTTCCAGTTGTACCTGAAGTGTATAGGATAACCGCTACATCCTCTTCATCTAGTTCAGGGCCTTCGTATTGTAAATCTCCAGCCCCCACAAAACTAGTAAACGTTTTCATTTTTTCGGTTTCTGTATGGTTAAAATCTGATGAGGTTTCGCATATGATGATGTTTTCTAATGAAGGAAGTCTTGTTGTAAGAGATTGTATAACAGGTAGAAGGACGTCGAGTACGATGATTGTTTTTACATCTCCATTTTGTAAAATGTAATGCATTTCGTCTGCTGTATAAATTGGATTAACTGGAATAACAGTTGCTCCGGCTTTCATTGTTCCGTATAAACCGACCAAAAAATGTGGTGAGTTCCCAACAACTAATGCGACATTGTCCCCTTTTCCAATGCCCATTTCTGCTAAATTGCTAGAAAACCTTGTGACCATTTTGTTTAATTGGTCATATGAGACCGACTGATCCATAAATATATAAGCCGGTTTTTCCCCCTTCTTTTTTGCCGTTTCAGCCAAAGATTGAACGAGATTCACAAAAACCCCACCTTTATAAAATTTAGAATATTTAAAAATTCTAAATTAATTATATTAAAAGAAAATTAAAGTGGCAAGTGATATTCTATTAACTGCATATAGACAGATCACCTTCTCTTAGTTTAATTTGGAAAAATAAGGGGATTTTATTTACAAGTAATTTATAACACTAGACCAAAAATCATTTTAGGATAATATGCACTCATCTTTTTTCTAAGATTTTCAAGTTCCTCTTTATTTAAGCTCGTATACTCCCCATACAAATTCAAAACGTCCGCTCCATTTTCATGAAAATACACGGTAACATATAATGCCGGTAACCCTTTGTTGTTTTCATCTATTGATAAGACGACATCTGGCGTTTTATTAACAGTGCTGAATGTTTCATTTCTTTTCCACTTCTTATTTTGAAACATGTCTTGTATATCATGTATCTTTCGTTTGTTATCTGTATGCGTAAAATATATAACATTATCCTCCGCTGGTTTTCCGATAGACAAAATTGTACGACTTGAGGGCGATCCACTGTTACACGCTGTCATTCCGATGACAAAGCTGAGTAATAATACAACGTACATTACCCTTTTCATATCAATCCGCCTCCTTTTGAATATATATATTCCTTTATAAGAGGCAGATGTCCTGTGATTTTATGGTGAATGAAATTATATCCGCGATTTTTCGAATATATCGACTTACCGAAAAAACGCGACAATCTACGCAAAAAAAGAGGCTGCCCGTTATGGCAGCCTCCCTCATTTTTAGAAGAATAAATGTAAGAAATCTTCAGTTGTAATGTTACCGAAGTAGCGTGCGATATCTACGCCTTCTAAAGCTGCAGTGAATGTATCTTTATCGAACTGAACGCCTGTTAGACGCTCTTCGATATCATGAACATCTAGTGAACCGAAGAAGTCGCCGTAAATTTTGCATTCTGTTACTGTTCCTTTTTTCACTTCCAGACGAACGTCAACTTGTCCAACTGGGAAGCGGTGTGAATGTTGTAAGTTGAACTTCGGTGATTTTCCGTAGTTCCAGTCCCAATTGCGGTAGCGCTCTTCAGAAAGTTTATGGATTTCTTTCCAATCCTCTTCTGTTAATTCATACGTTGGGATTTCTGTTTCTCCTTCGAAAATTGTTTCTAGAAGAAGTTGTCTAAACTCTTCTGTCGTCATTTCTTCGTTTAGGAACTCTGTAATGTTCGCAACGCGGCTACGGATTGATTTAATTCCTTTTGATTGGATCTTATCCATTTTTACTTTCAGTGCTGATACGACGTGATCGATTTCAGAGTCAAATAGTAACGTACCGTGACTGAACATACGACCTTTCGTTGAGAACTGCGCGTTACCTGAAATTTTTCTTCCTTCAGCTAAAATGTCGTTACGACCACTTAGTTCTGCATTTACACCTAATTTACCAAGCGCTTTCGTTACAGGCTCTGTGAATTTTTTGAAGTTGCTGAAACTATCTCCATCATCTTTCGTGATAAAGCTGAAGTTTAAGTTTCCTAAATCATGATATACTGCGCCTCCGCCTGATAGACGACGAACGACATGAATACCTTTTTCTTTTACGTAATCTGCATTAATTTCTTCTACTGTGTTTTGGTTTTTACCAATGATAATCGAAGGTTCGTTAATGTAGAACAGTAAATATGTTTCGTTAATATCTAAATTTTTCACACAATATTCTTCAATCGCTAAGTTTATTCTAGGATCTGTAATTCCTTTATTATCAATAAATAACATCGTATCACCTCATGAGTTCCATACGTAGCCACTATGCGCTAGCGTAATATGGCCACTGAAAATTTGTTTTGCTTCTGTTACTAAATTAGATGGGTTTCCTGTATGCGGTAAGTGCGTTAATAAAAGTTCTTTTACATTCGCATCTTTTGCAATACTTGCTACTTCTGTACTATTCATATGCCCTGCTTTTGCAGCCTCTTGATGTGCATACATATTACACTCACAAATGAAAAGATCAGCATCTTTCGTGAATGGAATGAATTCAGGAATATAACTTGAATCAGCGCTGTATACTACAGCACCATCTCCAGCTGTAATACGCATCGCAAAGCATGTAACAGGATGAACAGTTTTTAAGAACGAAATCGAGAACGGTCCAACTTGAAGTGTTTCTTCTGGATTGTACGCGATTCCTTTCGTATGTGGTTCATGTGTTAAAGAATGGAATCCATTCTCGTCAAACGTATGACCGTATATTGGTAATTCCGGTAGTTGCCTTGTTGTTGCACTCGTAATTAATCTCGCATATTGCAATACCCCAATGTCCGCAACATGATCGTGATGATAGTGTGACAGTACAACTGCATCTATATGAGATGGTGTTATATATTTTTGAAGCTGTGCTAGTACACCACTACCACAGTCTACAAGTAAACGAAAACCATCGTGTTCAAACAAATACCCCGACGTTGCTTCTCCCGCTTCTGGAAATCCGCCCCAAAAGCCGACAACAGTCATTTTCATATGTATCCATCCTTTCTAAAACCGAGTAGGAATGCATGTTTCACTTACATTCTACATTGTTAACTATAATCCATTTCCTAAACTTTTTCATTAATTTTCAATTTTGTTATAAAACAGTTGTTGACTTTTATTTTTTGTACTAATACAATAATAGTAAGAAATGGAAATGGAGGGATTGACATGATTGATCAACCAATGGAGTTTTTCAGAAATTTACCGACGAAAACTTGTGCGCACTGTGGGAAAGAAATTGATGAGCAACACGAAGCATACCATAACAAATGTGATGACTGCGTTCACGAAGAATAGTAGTTTATGAACATAAAAAAACCTAGCAGACATAGTCTACTAGGCTAATAACATCGTATCCTTCTTCATCGTTGAACCTTTCACCAAGAGCTCCAGTTCAAACTCATATAATTCTTTTTGTCGATAATTTTTCGTATGGATTTTATCCATCATCAGGTCGACAACTTTTCGGGCCATCTCATCGATTGGCTGTTCAATTGTCGTAATACCTGGCTCTGTAATCTGTGATAATATTTGATTATCAAAACCGATAACAGCGAGATCATCTGGAATGCTCCAGTTATGGTGCTTCGCCTCTGAGATAATTCCAGCTGCTACCTCATCGCCTCCTGCCAAAATCGCGGTAGGATTTTTTTTGTCCTTTAATACTTCATGGAATATTCGTTTTCCATCCTCCCAAGAGAAAGCGTTTTCAAGAAAATCAATCGCTTCTACTTGGCGGCTCTTCTCAGTTATTGCACGTAAAAAGCCCATTTTTCGCTGCTGGCTAACTAATTTGGTTTCGTTACCACGGCAAAAAATAAGATTGCGATATCCTTGATCTAACACATGCTTCGCAGCTATGTATGCTCCTTGCGCATGATCAAACTTCACTGTTGGAATATTTGCTTCCTCAATATATTCATTACATAACACGATTGGACCGTGCTGTAAGTATGGCTCTACATCTTCCCACGGATTTTCTAGTGAACATAGAATAATCCCATCTACTTGTTTCGTAGATAATAATTGTAAATACTCCATCTCTTTTTCAGGTAAATATCTTGTTTGACAAATAATCAGTTTATATTTATGTTCAGAAGCTGCAATCTCGATTGCTTCAATAAATCTACTGAAAAAAGGATTTGTAATCCTTGGAACTAGCACCGCAATTGTTTCCGTTTTTTGTTTACGAAGCCTTCTCGCCGCAGAATTAGGAACAAAGCCTAAATGCTTCATTGCTAATTGAACCCTTTTTTTCTTCTCATCTGAAACATATGGATGATTATTAATCACCCTAGAAACCGTTGTCCTTGATAACCCCGCTAATTTCGCCACGTCCTCTATAGTCGACACGAAATTCTCCCCCTTTGCATGAAAACGTTTTCTTAAATTGATTATATAGTATATTATTGGAAACTGCAATATCGGTTGTTATGATTTTACTATATTAATATTATACATAGGTAAAAGTCTGTTAATGGAGGGGCAATATACTGCTTTTAGACATTTACGGTAGGTACATTCCTTTTCTTAATACCATATATCCTTTATTCAATATAAAAGCCCATCAATACATCGTCTCCATATGATCCATCTTCATACTTTATTTGCTTTCGTTGTCTCCCTTCTTCTACAAAACCCATACGTTTGTACACTTTAATTGCCCGATCATTAACAGAAACTACACCTAAGCAAATTTTCTCTAAACCTTTCTGCCCTTTAGCCCAACTAATAAGAAATTCAATTAATTTCGTGCCGATGCCTTGATTACAATACGCCTCTTTAATCCCCATTCCCATTGTGCCTGCGTGTTGTAACCGTTCTAGTTCATATCGGTTGAAAAGTAAAAAGCCAACTACCTTCCTATCTACTTCATACACGATATAGAGATTACCTTTCTCATTGCTTTTCCGTATCTTTTCTCTTTCTGCATTACTATCATTCGGTAACTTCTTTGGGGATACTATGAAAAATTTTGTAGTAGTTTCCGATAATATAATTTCTTTTCTAATATTCATAATTGCTTCTGCATCAGTCTCTTTTACTAACCGTATCATTGAATCACCTCGTACTTTTTCTTTTTAAAAATAATATTAAAACTATAAAACGTCCAATATGCAATATTACATATTGAGAATCTTTTTACTCTTGATACAATATTCATAAATCAAAATAAAAGGAATATATGGAATGAATCCTATCTTAACAGATGCAAAACAACTATTACATAAAGAAGAAAAAATTTTATCTACTTTAAAATGTTCACTTACTGGCTATATGATTACGCATAAAGTCCCGTATCCTGGCATGTTACTTGCTACTAATCAAAGACTTCTCTTTTTTAGCCAATATAAAAACACATTCATTGCCGAATTTGATTATGAAAAAATTCTATCCATAGAAACGAAGAGAAGAATCTTTGACAAAAAAATAATATTTTACTATGAAGATGAATATATAACGCTTGGATACATTACGAGTTCGAATGTTGAAGCGTTCATAGACTTACTACAAAGAAACAGCAAGACTAGCACAGGCTTATAATCAGCGGGGATCCCCTCGCTGATTCATTATTTTAACTCCTCCCACTTCGTCCAAACTTCTCTCCCGTTTATACGGTACATACTATCCTCTCTATCCATAAACCTATGTACAATAAATTCACGTCTAATTGTACAAAAATCATCATGATATTGTTTTATAAATGTATTAATTTCTTTTTCTGTATATTGATTTTCAGCATTTAACTTGCTAACTAAATGCTCTATCAATACTAGTTTTTTCTTCTTTTGACCTGGAATCGATTTTAAACGATCCTCTTTATCGAAAAAGTTACGAATGGTCGTATCACGGAATTTCATTTCACTTTCGGTCATTTTTTATCCTCCATCGGTTTTTAAATAATACAACTTTATTGTTTATCCCTATTATTTTTCTTCATTCTTTCACTTACAACACACATAAAGTAATACCCACTAATTAGCACATAGTAAACTAAAACTATTCCTAGTGCATCTTTTATATTTATATATTTTCCTTTATGAAACAACATAGGTGAAAGGGCATAAACAAGAAAGATTATTAGCGGATTTACGATAAAATAATAAGTAAGATTGCCTTTCATCATATCAACTCCTCTATCCTATGTTTCTCTGTAAATTGTTGTAATTCCTTTTCTTTCGTTTCTATAGCTTTTAGAAAGATTTATAGATGAACCAAGGAAAAGATTCCCTCTATTAAAATAAAAAAGCACCAAAAAGGTGCTTTTTTTACGCTTCAGCCGATTGATTTTCAGCAATATTTTTAAATTGTCGTTTGTGCATCAAAGTTAAGGAAGCGATCGTTCCAAGTGATAATACAACGATAAAGATCATGAGCACTCCTATGTTTTGCCACATGAAGTCAAAGTCTCCACTCGATACGACTGCTTTCAGTCCTGATACAGAGTATGTCATCGGTAACCAAGCATTAAATGGTTGTAAAAACTTCGGAATTAACTCTAACGGGAATGTTCCAGCACTTGTTGTAAGCTGCATAATTAATGTGATGATGGCGATGAAACGCCCTGCATCACCGAATGCTGTTACTAAACATTGAATTAATGCAATAAACGCTAAACTTGTAACGATGCTAAAGAGTATGAAGTACGGAATACTTTGTACTTCTACACCTAATCCGAACAGTAATATAACATCTGCTACTATCGCTTGAATAATACCGACTGATAGTAACACGCCGAACTTACTAATAAACCAACTAAATCCTGATTTTGGAACGCCAACTGTATCACGTAATGGATATACGATTGATAATAGTAATGCCCCAACGAATAAACCGAGTGATAAGAAATACGGTGTAAATCCAGTTCCGTAGTTAGGAACTTCCGCCATTTTCTCCGTCTTCACCTTTACAGGACTTGCAAACATATCATACGTTTTATCCGTCCCTTTTACTTCACCAGTTTTTTCTGCTCCTTCGCCCAGTTTCTCAGCAAGTTCGCCTGAACCGTCGTTTACTTTCACGAGGCCATCTGTTACTTTTCCTGATCCATCTGCTAGTTTATTTACGCCGTCGATTAGCTGGGTTGAGCCTGTTGACATTTGATTTAGGCCACCATTTAGAGTACCTAAGCCAGTTGTTACTTGGCTTGAACCGTCTGTTAATTGCGTTATTCCTCCTGACATTTGATTTGCTCCCGCGGATAATGTACCTAAGCCGCCTGTTACTTTGCTTGAACCATCTGCTAATTGAGTTACTCCATCAATTAATTGATCTGACGCCTTATTTAAATTATTTGCACCTACTTTGGCATTATTTAATCCTTCACCAAATCCATGAAACTTACTTACAAATTCGTTTTGCGCATTCATTAATTTCGTAATACCATCCGTTAAAGTGTTAATCCCACCTGAATTCGGTAGTTTGTTTTGCATTTCACTTGCCTTTTGATTTATTTCACCTTTTAGTTGATTTACTTCTTCGTTTAATTGCTTTGTTCCACCCGATACTACAGCAACTTTTTGTTGAACTGTCGCTGTACTTTTTGCCGCATTTGTTATATACGGTTGTAACTGCTCTTGATATTCTTTTGGTAAACTCTCAATTTGCTTTTGTAAATTAGCTACATCTTGCGCTGCATTTTTGGCATCTCCTGCTGTTGATTGAGTAAATCCATTTAACTGATTTACGTTTTTTTCAGCTCCGTCTATTTTCTCATTTACTTTATTTAATATTGTAGGAACTTTCGCCTGCATTTCCTCTAAACCTGCAGCAGAAATTTTCACTTTACTATCTAATTCTTGCAAACCCTTTTGAATTTCTTGAGAACCTTTCTCTAATTGAATTTGCCCTCCCGCAAGTTTTTCCATGCCATTTGATAGTTCAGTTGTTCCTGTTTTTAATTCACCTGTTTTACTTGCCAATAAGCTCAAACCGTTAGTTACTTTCTCAGATCCATCACGCAATTCACTAATTCCTTTTTGCATTTCACCCGTTTTGCTACTTAACGTATTTAAACCGCTTGTTACTTTTCCTGATCCAGCTACTAACTTATTAGATCCATCTGCTAATTTCTGAGCTCCATCCTTCATCTCTCCAGACTTCCCTTGAAGTGTATGAAGGCCATCCGTCACTTTACTGGAACCATCATGCAGCTCACTTGATCCGTCGTGTAGTTTATTTGCTCCTTCCGCCCCATCTGCTAATCCTTTTGAGACGTCTTGAATAGAATCAAACATTTTCTCTGCATATGTTTTCGTTAACGTACTTGATACTTCACCTTTAATTTTTTCAATTGCTGTTCCGCCAATTTGTGAAGATAAGAAGTTTAAGCTTTCGTTTGGAATGTATTCTAAGTTTAATGGTTTTGGATCATCTTTTAATAACGTTGTAGCGTTACTTGAGAAGTCATTTGGAATGCGTACTAGCATGTAATACTTTCTACCTTCCATTCCTTTTTTCGCTTCTTTTTCACTTACAAATTCCCATTTGAAACTTGTATTATCTTTTAAGTTATCAACGAGCCCTTTTCCGACCTCAATTGGTTTCCCATCAAATACTGCACCTTTATCTAAATTGACTACCGCAACTGGTAAATCATCTAACTGTTTATACGGATCCCAAAAGGCCCATAAAAACATACCTGCATATAAAATTGGTACGAATAATACCGCGATAATTGGAATTAATATTTTTTTACTTTTTATAATTTCAGTAAACTCTTTACGAAGCAACTGATTCCATTTCATCATTTCTCCCCCTTTTCTAAATGACCGAATTGTTCATTTGGTCATTTTCTCCCAAATAAAAAGGCTATACTTATTCATACATATGCCTTATCCCCAAATTTATACTATGCAACTTTTATTCAATATGAAATTACTATTTCTATTTTCCCTCCTTAAATTAAATATATGACCATTTTGTTCATTCGGTCACTTTTTATAATAATAAAAGGATTATCTTAGTTTGACAATCCTTTTAGTAAATAAAGTTCAAATAACTCTGCAATTTTTTCTTTTTCTAGCGGTTCATGATTTTTTTCCCAATCAAAAATAAGCGATACATATAGACGAAGCATAATAAATGCTGTAATTTCGGGATCACATTTGCTAATTTCACCTTTTTCAATCGCAATCTTTAAATACGATTGAATAACAGAAACGATTTCCACATCAACTTGTTGCATGACTTCTTGTACTTCTTTCGTTCCCATATCGCGCTCTTCTTGAATTAATTTAATCATGAGCTGATGTTCTTTTCTAAATTCCAAGATGCTATATAATGCTCTATGTACATTTTCAAAAAATGAAACATCTGAACGAATTGCACTTTCTGCAACTTGCTTCATTTCTGTAATTAAATTAGAAATAATTTCACCAAATAGCTCTTCTTTATTTTTGAAAAAAGTATAAATCGTTCCTTTTCCTACATTCGCTAACTTCGCTACTTGATCCATCGTTGTTGCTTTATAACCGAACGCTGAAAAAGACTTTGTTGCAGCTTCAATAATAGAACGTTTTCGATCTATCGCCACATCTTCACCTCCAAAAATGACCAATTGGATAATATAGTCAATCAGTACACCTTTGATATTACCACACGCTTACATTCTAGACAAGTTCTCTTTTTTATTATTTCCAGTATAAAAAAATTCCAGTCAAGTTATATAATACTGTCATAGTGTATCAGAAGGAAAGAGAAAAAGAAAAGGTGTTCTTAAGATATATGATTAAACCTTACTTCACAACAACAAAATTCCTCTTTTTCAAATAATCAAATAAAAAAACAAGAAAATCTTTACAATTAATAGTAATATAGAAAATAGACAAGTTTATCAAAATAGTGGAGGCTTTTTCAGTCATGATGCGTGCGCTTCGTTTAAATATAAAGCAAGCTTTTTGTAATCGTGTTTCTTTAATTATTATGTTTAGTGGACTAGCTCTTATTTTTATTTACCATTATTATTATGTAATTCGTTACATTGGGGATGGAACGGATGCGTTTGTAACAACAGCTTTTAAATGGATTGGATTTCGCGACAATGAAATGGATGTTTATTTATTATTAATGCCCGTTATTGCTAGTTTCCCCTTTAGTACAAGTTACAATTCGGATAAATCAGATGGTTTTAAACCGTTTGTAAGTAAAGGGATTTCTTTGTTCCCTTATTCAGTAACGAAATATATCGTTACATTCTTTTGTGGCGGACTTCTTTATACATTTCCATTCATCTTATCGTTATTATTTTGCAAATTAACCATTCCAGACGGAGAACCGACGGCTGGTTCAGGCATTATAAATGATAATGGGATGTTTGCAAACTTATATTACGAATCTCCCCTCACTTACATTACTGTATATATCGGAATTAATTTTTTATTTGCAGGTTTAATGGCCCTTTTAGGACTTGCAGCATCTGCGTGGTCACAAAAGGACTATATGGCGATTCTCTTCCCATTTGCAGTTGCCTCCATTCCATACGTCCTGCTAAATACGATATTCCCTACAATAGGCGGAGCGCCTTTTCATTTATATGACCCAAAACAACCGTTGCATGGCATGTCGCCGTATATTTTAACGATGCAATGCACTTTTTTCCTTCTCGTTAGTTTATTCATGTACATACAAGGAGTAAAGCGTGATAGAAAAAAATATAGAAGAAGGTTGCAAAGAAGAGAGCGGTGTAGAAAGGCGTTTCAAGTATAATAAAACCCTAATTTCCTTACTATATTGGAAATTAGGGTTTTATTTACTATTCATTTACGGTGTACCAGCCAATCCCCATAAAATAACAACCGCTACAAAATAAATTGCTTTAATCGCCACTACTAAACATAATGAAGCAATTGCATATTTACTTAATTCTCTTCTTGCACCTATTAAAGTGAAAATAACCGCCAAACTAAATGTTATATAAGAAGTTGCTGTATGTATTAAGTTATACGTAATGTCTAAATTACTTGTAAGTCCTGTTATATCAGCTACAAACTGAAGCATGACGATCGTACTAAAAAAAATTGCAAACTGATTCATTAATTTTCCATTTATTCGTGCTTGCATCGCTGCCCTCCTAACGACTGAATATTCAATTAATTTTATCATCAGATTACAAAAAAAGGAATCATCTCTTTATACTATTGATGCAGAAACAAAAAAGAACGCTCAGTCACCTAAGCGTTCCTTTCTTTAAGAAGCTTTCTTCAAATCAATTTGAGCAAGTACTGGGTCATGATCGCTTACACGTCCGTGCTCTTTCATTATGTTTGAGTTTAAGTGCACTGGATCTACAATTGTGTGCGGTGCGATGTTGTTTGTTACTAAAATATGATCTAACACTTGTGCATTTCCTTCGTGAATGTACGTGTAACGATTCTCTTTCGGCACTGTGTTTAACATATTCTTTAAGTTTGTTCCTTCTAGTGCTTTTAGTGGTTTAGCAAACTCAAAATCGTTCATATCTCCTAACACAACAACTGGTGCATTTGTGTTCTTTTTCTGAATTCCTTGTACAAATTGATTTACTTCTTGTGCTAACTGAATTCGTTTGTCTTCACTTTTTAATACGAGCGGTTGCACTTTTCCAAATGGCGTTGCATCCCCTATTTTTGAGTTTAAGTGATTTGCAACGACAACAACGTTTTGTCCTTGGAACGTAAATTCTGCCGCTAACGGTTTACGTGTACTTTCAAATAATGAACTTTCGTCTCCAATGCGAACCACATTTTTATCAAGTAACTTCGGTACCGTCGCTAATTTCACGCGTGATGGGTTGTAGAAGAAACCGACGCGAATATTCGCTCCTGGTGCTCCTCCGTCTAGATTATTGTTTGGAGCAATTTCTACATACTCATACTTCGGTCCACGAATTTCTAGAACTGCATCAATGATACGTTTTGCGCTCAATGACGCATCTGTTGTACCGTCATTAATTGATCCGTTATTATCTTGCATTTCCTCTACACCGATAATATCTGGCATTTTTAAATTGTATTTAATAGAATACGCTAACGCTTTTACTTTTTCATCTGTTGTTTCTTTTTTATTCGCCGAGAAGTTTTCAATGTTATATGTAGCAACTGTTAACTTATCAAGACGAGGCTGAATATTTGCCCCTACTTGCTTAAATCCACCATCCACTACAGCTGGCAATTCTGTTATTGGCGAAATACGGAAAGAACCGTAATCATATCCTACTACCCCTGTTATATCTCCAGTGAAAGTATCTCCTACTTTTGCTACATAATCGCGAGGCACTTTTACAGAAAGACGCTCTGGGTTTAATCGATTTTCATCTAATAGAGGTGTGCCATATTGTGTTACTATTTTATCTCCACCATTTTTTACTGTTACATATAAATTTCCGTTTTTCTGAGGTGCAATAATTTTTGGTGTTGGCATCGTAACACGCATACCTTCTATACTTTCATAGAAGTCGATTGCATCTTCATTTGGATCAAATAAACCAAATGCATCATTATCAATAATCTGATCCGGGATTTTCACACCGTTTTCCCCAAGTACAATCGGTGCTGGTAAAGATTGATCTTTTGCGATTACAACAACGCGACTCGCCTTAATTTCTGTCGTCGTTAAGTCTGTTTCAAATCGCTCTGCATATCCTGGTCCAACATATTCTTCTACTACTCCATCAACTTGAATAAGATCTCCTACTGCTACATTCGCATCTTTTTTGTATACGTACATACCTTCTGAAGTAGCTGGATCATTATCTAGCTGATTGTCTTCTATATAAAAGCCGTTTTTATCAAGCGCTGTGACAACGCCTTCCACATTGTATACTTTCTTCCCGTTGTAAGGAGACATATGTGATTTTCCTTGAATGTCATGAATACGAACCTGTTCATTATTTACGATAATAAACGAAAACGTCGAAATTGCTGAAGAAGTAAGCCCTTCTTTTTCTGCGATTGCTTTCACTACACTATTTTCATTCACTACAATTTGTCCATTATAACGAACACTTTTATTAGTAGGATTAGAGCCATCTAACGTATAGTAGATTGTTGCCCCTTCTGTATTCGTCGTTAATGTTACCGCTGTTCCTTTAGCAACTTCTCCACCGTTCGGTGAAGCTACTACATCGCTAACACGGTTTTGGCCTTCACCTTGAAACTTATAAGCTGTTACTGATTTTAAACCTGGGTTACTAAAATATAATTCAAGAGTCCCAGTCAAACTAACTTTCTTCCCGATATTTTCAGGATGATCTTTTACATTCACTGCCGTTCTCACATCACCTTTTGGCAACTGAACAGGCATGATTTTGTCTGGATTCGTTTCGTTTGGCGAATCTGCAATTGCTACGTTTGTATCATCAAACTTAGCTGGATCCTTCGTATATTTAGAAGAACTTTGCGTATATCCAACAATGTACCCTTCCACTATCCCCTTCGTTTTCCCTTGCTGCTTAAATACTTGAATTGCTTTTTCTACTGACATAGAAGCAGTTTCTTCTGCTTGCGCTAAAGTTCCAGTAAATGAAAGCAATAGCAAGAATGATAAAAAGACACTTAACAATTTCTTCACAGCCATTTTCCTCTCCATATTTCATATTTTCTCAGCATTTCTATCATAACAAATGATTCGTTATATAGAACTATTTTTCGACAAATTTTACAAAAGATTTATTTAATTTACAAGCTTTCAACCTATAATACAAAATAATAATTTTACACCTTCTACAAATGCACTCTATAATGTTAGAGAGAGAAAACAGAAAATATCGACATTTGATTGGCATGTAAAATGGATTCATTTGAATAGGAGTGATTGGATGGAAGTGCAAACAGAAACATACCGCGCAGCTATGAATGGAACATTAGAACGTCATTTTTCAGATATGATTGCTGTTATACCAACTAGAATTACAATTGAGCAGTTAAAACAGCGGCTAGAGACTATCGCTACTAAAGTTGATGAGTTAAAAATTGTTTATAGTGATGAGACAAGCCTTATTGTTGAGTTACATATGGATGAAGCAATCATACCGTATGAACTGCATATTGATGAGGCGAATGACCCAGAAGAATACAAAATGTACAATAGACAAGATTCTACAATCGTAGATCGTAATTTTGAAGATGCGGCTTTCGGCACTGAAATTTTCACTCGTACGCTATTTGTAGGCGATGTACTGGACTGCTTTTTCCAGCAGTTACAGTTTTTATGGAATCTCGCCCCAGATTTGTTATTTGTAATCGATTCAAGTGCAGCAATGAAAGTGATATCTAGAAGCTATATTGAATATCACGTTGAAAATGAATTATTACCTGACATTCCTGACTTGTACGTTATTCATTCTGTTTATGAAGACGATAAAGATGATGAGCCTACGCAATATTGGTTTCATACACATGGTCTTTTAAGAGCAGGCGTAACTGAAATAGAGTTAATTATTCCAAATCGCATTTCTTCCTACTACGGCATTAGCGATCTCTTTCAAACATTTGCTAATAATGCGGTTGAAAATGGACAAGTCCCTATGAATGAGCCTATCGTTATCGCGCATAGTCAACAAGGTTCTATACATACAGTCGCTATTCCGTGGGAAAAAGGATTATCTTATATAGGGCATAAAACGAGTATGGACCAATTATCTTCAATCGAGGATGAAGAAGTGAAACTACAACCAATAGATGCACAAAATACTTTCTTAGGCGGAATGGATGCCCGAGATGAATACCATCAATCTCCATCCGTTCTCTTATTCAAATTTAATACTTCAGAAGAATATATTGAAAGTTTTTTCAAAGAACACGAGGAAGCTACAGGGCTCATGTTCTATAAAACAAATAGTGAAACCAATCGTATGGCTTACAATGCCAAAAATACTTTCGGGTATTTCAGCAACATTTTTCACATTGAACAATCAAATGAAGATTTTCGTTTCCTTGCTAAGTTTGGTGTCTCCTACGAAGAAGGAAAAAGTGAACATATGTGGTTTGAAATGCAAAACATTACGGAAGATTTCATTCAAGGAATACTCATTAATGAACCATATTTTATAGAAGATATGAGTGAAGGAAATAGTTATCATTTAGATTTTGATAACTTAACAGAGTGGGTTATTTATGCAGGAGATGCCGTTATAAAGCCAAATAACTTATATATGTTTATTGGCGAATAAATATTTTATATAACAAACGAAACGCCTTCAATATGATTGAAGGCGTTTCGTTTATTGTGCGATTAATTCAGCATCTATTACTTTCTCCAAATGGGATAATACACGCTTTGCAGCTTCCTCACCTTGATTAATACAATCTGGAAGTCCAGCACCAGCATAGGAGCTACCTGCCAAGTATATACCAGGCAACTCTTTCTGCATAAATGTTGTGAGCTTTTTCATTCGCTCATTATGGCCTACTGTATATTGAGGCATCGCTTCTTTCCAGCGGCTTACGATTGTAAATTCTGGATCCTCTGTAATATCCATCGTTTTTCTTAAATCTTCTAGTACGAGCTGAACGAGTTCTTCTTCAGTTTGTTCTACAACCGCTTCATCACCAGCACGTCCAACGTAACAGCGAAGGAGTGTTTTTCCTTCTGGCGTTGTATGTGGCCATTTTTTATGCGTCCACGTACATGCTGTAATCGTGTAATCGCTATTTCGTGATACGACAAATCCTGTACCATTAATATCGCGCCGGATTGCTGACTTTTGGAAAGCAAGTGCCACATTCGCAACGGATGTGGCCGGAATATTACGGAAGAAACGAAACTGCTTGTACTGAGCAAACATGGACGGCAATACTTTATGCGAAGTTGCCACTACGATGGCGTCCGCTTCTATTTCTTTTCCATTACTAAGAGTAATTGTATAACCATCACCCTGTTTTGCAACTTTTTCAATGCGAGTTCCCTTTATTATCGTACCTTCATGCATCTTTGCTTCGAGAGATTCTACGATAGATTCTAAACCTGTTTTCACTGTTTGGAAGATTCCTTTTTTCGGTTTAGCTTTCTCTTCTTTCGGAGCGAGCGTACGCATGCCGAGTGAAATACTGCGATGTTTCTGCTCAATCTGATACATTTGCGGGAATGTTGACATTAAGCTCATTTCATCAATATCCCCTGCATAAATACCCGATAGTAACGGTTCTATTAAGTTTTCAACCACTTCGTTTCCAAGACGATGTCTGAAAAATTGTCCGAGTGATTGGTCAGATACTGGCTTTGACCTCGGCATTAATAGATCAAAACCAGCTCTTAGTTTACCAATTGGGGAGAACAGCCGGGAAAATAGAAACGGCGTAATTTGCGTTGGAATTCCCATCATTGATCCATTCGGCATTTTATGTAACCGATTGTTTACGAGGATAAATGATTGACCGGCTTGATTATTTACAAGTTCATCGCCAAGACCTAATTCTTTCACTAATCTAGCTGCACTTTCTTTTCGTGCTAAGAAAGAATCCGGTCCGCGTTCAATTGTAAATCCATCTTTTCGAACGGTTTGAATTTTTCCGCCAAGTTTACCCGATGCTTCTATAAGTAATGTATCAATCGGCAAGTTTTTTTCATGAATATTTTTTTGTAAGTTATACATTGCTGTTAATCCCGTTATGCCTCCGCCGACGATCACAACTTTTTTCCTCAAGCAGGCTCCCCCTTTCTTCTTACAGTACAGATTCTTTTTTCTTTAATACAACATCTGTTAAACAATCAATAAATGCGTCCGATGCATTTGGCATTTCTGGACGATAATATTTCGCGCCAATTTCATCCGTTACAACTTTACACTCAAAGTCGTTGTCATATAAAACTTCTAAATGTTCAGCAACAAATCCAACTGGTGCATATACGAATGAAGTATAACCGTGCCTTTCATTTAGTTCTCTCGTTAAATCTTGTACATCTGGACCAATCCAAGGATCTGGTGTGTTTCCTGCACTTTGCCAGCCTACTGCATAGTTTGCTACTTCAGCTCCGCGCGCGATATAATCAGCTGTTTCATTTAATTGATCTGGATATGGATCGCCCATTGCAATAATTTTCTCTGGTAAGCTATGTGCAGATACGATTAATACTGCTTTTTCACGCTCTGCATCTGACATACCGTTATATATACCTTTCACTGCATCAACCCAGTACTGGATGAATTTCGGCTCTTTATACCAGCTATCGATGCCGTGAATTGTTAAGTTCCCAAGTTTCTCAGCTTCTTCTTGTGCTCGTCCAACGTATGATTTCACGCTAAACGTAGAATAGTGAGGTGCAAGAACAAGTGCGATTGCATCTTGTATTCCGTCGTTATGCATATCTTTCACCGCATCTTCAATAAACGGTTCAATATGTTTTAAACCAAGATACATATGGTACTCTACTTCATCTTGCACTTCATTTAAACGCTTCTCTAACTTCTTAGCTTGCTCTAATGTAATAGTAGCTAAAGGAGAAATACCACCAATTGCACGGTAACGCTCTGTTAAATCTTCCAGCATTTCAGGACTTGGCTTTCTTCCTCTGCGAATATGTGTATAGTAACGTTCAATATCTTCTTCTTTATATGGCGTTCCATATGCCATTACAAGCAAACCAATTTTCTTTTTCATACAGCAATTCTCCTTTACTTCGCTAACTGCCCTTTAGAGTATTCATGAATAAATGTAGTTAAACGTTTTAATGTATCTGGATTTACTTCTGGGAATACACCGTGTCCTAAGTTAAAGATATAACCAGGCTCTTTCATCCCTTGATCTAAAATACCTTTTACATGTTCTTCAATAACAGACCATGGCGCAAGTAAGAATGAAGGGTCCATATTTCCTTGTACCGCCTTATGAACGCCGCGTGCACGTGCTTCTTCAATTGGTAAACGCCAGTCTAAGCCGACTACATCAAGCGGTAAATCGTGCCACTCATTCACTAAGTGTGCAGCTCCTACGCCGTGCATAATCATCGGTACACCCATAGGGCGAACTTCTGCAAAAATACGCTCCATTGCTGGTTTAATAAATACGCGGTAATCTGCTACATTTACTGTTCCAACCCAAGAATCGAAAATTTGAACTGCTTTTGCTCCTGCGTTAATTTGCGCTTTTAAATATGTAATAACCATATCTGCTAGCTTATCCATTAAAGCGAACCAAGCTTTCGGCTCTGCATACATGAACGCTTTCGTATTATGGTAGTTACGAGATGGACCGCCTTCAATCATATAGCTCGCTAATGTAAATGGAGCCCCTGAAAAACCGATTAACGGTACGTCTAACATTTCTGTCGTTAATAAACGAATTGTATCTAATATGTACGGTACGTCATCTTCCGGATTAATTTCCCCTAGTTTTTCTACGTCTTGTAAAGAACGGATTGGGTTATCAATAACTGGCCCAATACCTGATTTAATTTCTACATCCACACCAATTGCAGGTAGTGGTGACATAATATCTTTATAAAGAATTGCTGCGTCTACGTTATATTGATCAACCGGCAATTTTGTAACGTAAGCACATAACTCTGGATTGTGTGTAATTTCAAATAAAGAATACTTTTCTTTAATCTTTCTATATTCCGGCTGTGAACGACCTGCTTGACGCATATACCATGCTGGTACATAATCGGTACGTTCCCCCCTACATGCTTTTAAAAATGTCTCATTTATAGTTCTTACCAAGACCCTTGCTCCCTTCCTTACCAATGCTTCGAATACGTTCGATATTTATCTTTTTTTACTATACAGCTTGTAAAAACAAAATGCATAATATTATGTACGTTGTTCATTAAATTGACACAAACATTCGTAAAAACGCTTACTATTTTCACAACATTCTTATTATAACACAGAGAAAAACTATGGTTTAGCTACTTTTGACTTTTCTCCTTCGCGATTCGTTTGTGTATTGTATGGTACAACGTAAAAGCTCGGTTTTGAAAATATGTTAACGAACTTTTCCTCATATTCTCCAGCACCATTTACAGTGCTAACATGCGTATGAATTCCGTTCTCCACTCTATAGATTCGGTACATAATTCTGTTATCTGGAAGTGGCGTCCAACTTAATTTTGCTTTAAATAAACCGAAAGGGCTAAATGATAGTTTCATTTTTACATCTTCAATTCTACGCAGCCGAATCGGAGCACCGATTGTTTCCACACCTTCAGGCTTCATAAACTTCTCTTTATGTTCTACATTAGCCTTCGTTAAAATTTTCTTAAACAATTTTGTCGCAGATGCACTTTCTCCTTGCAACTGATGTTCCTTATCCGTACGGTCATAACCAATCCAAACAGCGCCTACTAAGTTCGGTGTATAGCCGACGAACCACATATCTCTTGCTCCCTTATCGTCATTTGGCAATGAAGTTGTACCCGTTTTTCCAGCTAACGCACCGTTATATACACCTGCTCTCGCTGTCCCTTCCTTCACAACTCCTTCTAACATTTTCGTCATATACCATGCCGTCTGTTTCGAAAAAATTTTCGTCTCTACTTTCGGTGATTCCCCAATGACTGCACCGTGTCTATTTAATACTTTATCAATAACGTGCGGCTCAATAATATTGCCATTCGCTAAAAATGAACGATACATTTTTACAAGATCAAATGTTGAAACACCATTTTTCAATCCGCCAAGTGCTGTACTTAAACCAGCATCTGCAATATGAACATTTCCTTTTTCTAAATATTGTTTTCCTTCTTCTACCCCTAACTCATTTAATAGAGAAACTGCTGGTACGTTTGCCGACTCTAAAATCGCATCATACATCGTCATTTCTTTTGAATACTCATGATTATAATTTCGAGGTTCATACCCTTCAAAAGAATTTCTTTCATTCGTTAATAAAGAATACGGATTATACTTTTTCGTTTCTAGTGCTGGTGCATAAACGATAAGTGGTTTTAAAACAGATCCGGGCTGCCTTTTGGCAAAAACACGATTAAATCCTCTCGGGACGTACTTTCTTCCCCCAATCGCCGCTTTAATCCCTCCCGTACGATTATCCATTAATAAAAATGCACCTTGAGCCCCCTCTTCTTTCCCAGGAAAATTCCTTGCATCTTGAAACTGGTTATACGCTACCTTTTGAATTTTTTCATCCATAGGTACGACAAACGTATATCCTCCGCGAAGTACTTCTTGATGAGACAACCCGTATAAACGAGCGGCTTCATCTATGACCATATCAATATACGGCATATATGCAAGCTCATTTTCATCTAAGTTTTTATATAGAGCAATTATCTTCCCTTGATAACGAACGCTTTCTTCTGCAGTCAAATAGCCTTGTTTATGCATAAGTGACAACACGAGATCGCGGCGTTCCTTACTCTTCTCTGCAGAGTAGTACGGTGAATATCCGTTTGGTGACTTCGGAAGACCTGCAAGCATTGCCCCTTCCTCTACTGTTAAATCCTCAACATTTTTATTAAAATACAGCTTTGCTGCTGCTTGAATACCGTAAGCCCCATGACCAAAATAAATATGATTCATATACATTTCAAGAATTTGTTGCTTCGTATATTTTTGCTCTAATTGAAGAGAAATTGCGACTTCCTTCAATTTGCGCGTAAATGTTTTTTCACGAGTTAAAAAGACATTTTTAGCGAGTTGCTGCGTAATGGTACTACCGCCCTCTAGCTTTTCTCCAGCTAACGTATCTTTATAAAGAGCACGGAATATAGACGGATAATCAATTCCTTGATGCTCATAAAAACGAGAATCTTCCACCGCAACAAACGCCTGCTGCACATACTTCGGAATTTGCTCGATCGGTACGAGCTCCCTATTTTCTACGTATAATTTCGTAATTTCTTTCCCTTTCTGGTCAACGATACGTGATGAAGAGTGGAAAACGAGCTGCTTTTCATCCATCATATAGCCACCAGCTAACACGATAAGTTTATAGAGTACAATCGCTACTATAAACGTTGCGACGCCACCTAATAAAGTCCACTTTACTTTCTTCATACATCGGCCTTCTTTCCAAATGATGGTACATTTATTATTTGAAAAAGAAGTATCTTTATGTATATAATCTTCGAAGTTTTTTAAGAGAGTTGATATAATAGAAACAAACTATTAAGGGGGCATTAAAATGAAGGCTATTATTTCATACGAAACACCTCTAGAACAATCACATTTCACTGCAAAAAATGATGAGAAAAATATGTTTTATAAAGAAAATACAGAAGAATCTGTAGAAGGCTCACTTCAGTATGACGTACTAGATGCTGTCGGTGAATTTAAAGGACAACCTGGCTATATCGTTTGTAACAATATTTCTGTAACAGACGAAGGTCGCCCAGTATTTGAAAACCGTTTTAAAAACCGTGCAGGCCTTATTGAAAACGAACCAGGATTCCAAGCGATCCGTGTTCTACGCCCATTAAGTAACGATACATATGTCATCTTAACGATGTGGGAAACGGAGCAAAACTTTAAAGACTGGACAGAATCACGTTCATTCGAAAACGCTCATAAAAAACGTCCTGCACAAGCAGAAGGACAAGCACAGGCACAGGCGCATCCACATGCCGAACAGCAAAAGAGTATTTTCTCTCGTCCGTCGTTCGTGACTACTTTTGATGTGTTAGTTTAATTAAAAAGTGATAAAACACTGACAGTACGTGAAATTATATTAACGGTTTTTCGAATATATCTATCATACCTTTGAATATATCAACGATTTTTTCAATTTATCTATCACATCTTGAAATATATCAACGATTCGACTAAAGATATCGATTTAATGACAAAAAGGAAACACCATTACACACCGGTGTTTCCTTTTTCTTTGTACCAATTATATATACGAAGCGAATCTTTTTTTCTCATATGCTTTACTTCATAACCGCGCCCGGCTACCGCTACAAGAGTTGTACATAATTCATCTTTTCTTTGAAAATACGATTGATTATAACCTACTGCTTGAACATGTCTTCTTCGCATTATTCCTGTATATTTCGAAAAATTACGATATACAACCGTTAGTTGATTTTCTCTTAATTCATAACCACCACTTTTATATCTAGCATACGCAAGTAACAAAAACACGATAAATAACGGTAAAATAACAAACAACGCAATATATCGTTTTAAATATATACTCACGCTGGCAATTAGAACTGTGAGTATGATACTTATTAACCAGCCCATAATGAAATAACGACGCAACGCTGTTTTTGGTAAGTGAACGATCTCCGCTTCGATTTCATAAGGTAACTCTAAATATGTGAGCAGGTGCTGTACATCTTTTTTCTTCATAAATGGATGCAACATTACTTCGTTACTTGCTGCTCCAATACTTTGAATTGCTTCCACTTCAACAGCACAATAGCCAAACGGCTGGCGAAGCATACCTTCTTTTACAGTAATCGCTTGAATGCGGTGCAATTTTAAGACAAACTCTTTCTTTTCAAATAATCCTTGAACGATACGAATCTCTTCCCCTTTTCGCCCAATTTTAAAGTTTGCATATTTCAACACATATCCAGCCGTGGAAATAATCCATGAAATTGCCATTAAAATTAATGCAATTACAATTAGTTTATAAACACCGTTTCCCATCACATACGCTTCTACTTTACTTGTGAATCCTTCAGGAAGAACAAAATCAAACTTTGTGTAAAGAAGTACTAGTCCAGAGAACACTAGTCCGAACCGACCAGATGTAATCGCTGCGGCTAAAACCTCTTTCGCTGTTAACTGATAAACCGTCTTGCTTTCTTCCTCTTCTATTTCTTCTTTTACAGTAGTTTCTTTCTTATGTAATACAGAGATTAAATGTTTTGCCTCGTCTTCTTTAATACCAGCCAACATCACTTCTGGTTCATTACCACCACCGGCTACTTCTATATTTAACTTCATGAGTCCGAGCATTTGATAAATGAAGTTAGAAGACGTACTAATATTTTGTACACGCTCTTTATTTAAATAGCTTTCCTTCTTTACAAAAACACCGTGCTTTACATGTAACATATTATTCTCAATCCAGTACACTTTAAAATACCATTTAATTGCTGAAAAAATAGCCATGATGAATAAAACAACCAGAAGGAAAAGATAAAATAAATACCAAGGTTCCACTTGTTCATCAGGTTTAAATAAAACAAGAATAATAAGTGGCAACAAACTCGCAACCCTAATACCTAACAATATCGTGATCGGATGTTGCCTCTTATACATCCTCATCACTCACTTTCGCAAGTTCTCCAATTTGTCTTTTCAGCTGTTCTGCTTCTTCTTTCGTTAAACCTGGGATACTATGAGAAGTTGCGGCTGTTGAAATGTGTAATTCTGCTAAATTATACTTTCTCATAATCGGCCCTTGCTCAATCGTTACGTGCTGCACACGGATCATCGGAATAAGTACGCGTTCTACAACAAACATTCCCTTTTGAATCTCAATCTCTTCTTCATTTAATCTGTAACTATAATAGCGCTGACGTAAATTTGGAAACACAAAATAATCAAGTGGAATAAATGTAATGGCTCCTGTTACTAATAGTCCAAACAACCACCCCCACCAGTTAAAGTTAATCATGAAAAAGAAATATGCAATTACGACTGTTAGTATAACTGCCGCCCCAATTAAAGCGTGAATCCTCCACACTTTCAGCATATTAGAATGAATCTCCCTTTCTAACGGCTGCATCTCATCACTCCAATTCTATGAATTTATTACTTATATATTATCAAAAAATAAGGTTTTATATACATTTTTGTAAATTTATAGTCAAATAAATATAAGTGAATCAAAAGCATGTTAAAAAACATATATTATAAATATGAATTATATTAGACCAAATAAACCCTGCATGATTCATGCAAGGTTTATCGTTTTATACACAATATATTTCATCATTGTTGAGATATACTAGCATCGCTTTCAATTCGATTTTCTTTTTGACTCAGTTTTTTATCTTTAGATTTTTTTAATGTTAAAGTCATGCCAATAAAAATAAAAAGAATTCCTGTTATTTGCATTAAAGTTGGACGGAATCCAGTAAGTACAGTATCTAATAATATTGCCACTGCCGGATCTAAAAAAACTAATATTGAGATTGTTTTTGTAGATAAATGGCGTAAACTATCAAAAAACAGATAATACACTATCCCAGTGTGAATAAAACCAGTAGCTATAATATATGTCCAATTACTTTGAGTGAGGCCACTAAAAGCATCTAAATCTATAAATGGTATTAAAAGAAATATCCCCAAGAATGTTTGTAAAAATGTCATTGCATACGCACTCATTTTGTTAATCCCTTTACCAAATAAAGTTGTAAATGCATAAAAGAGAGCTGCAAGAAATCCCCATATCATACCTGAAGACATTAATGAGCCTACAGAGAAGCTTCCATCGATACCAGCAATTAATAAAGCTCCCACAAAACACACAATTATTGAAATGATAGATATTAATGTTAATTTTTCTTTAAAGACGATACTTCCAATTAACAGTACAATTACTGGTGCAAGATGATAAACTGAGATAGCAATTGTAACTGACATATTTTCAAAGGCTTTAAATAAGAAAACCCAATTAAATACTAAGAAAAAGCCACATATTAAAACTTGAATAACTTCTTTTCGTTCCCATTTATCTTGTTTATATTGCCCTGTAAGCAACCAGCATACACTTAAAAATATTGTCGCAAAAATACACCTTACAAACACTAATTCAAACGAAGGCAAGTTTGTTTGAACAGAAAAAAATCCAACTGATCCAAAGATAACCATTGACGCTATCATCTTTAAGGCCGGCACCGTTTTCTCTTGCTTAAAACTTTTTTGAAGCAAATTAATCCCCCTCCAATAAAAAAATCTGTTTATAGTGAGAAAAACACCAGCCTAAAAAAGGACAGGTGCTTTTCCTCAAAAACACTCAACTACAAGTTTTTCCCAGCAGTCCAACCACCATCAATTACAAAATTAGAACCAGTAATAAAGCGGGCCTGATCAGAAATCAAGTACTCAATACATGAAACAATATCCTGCGGCAACCCCCAAGTATCTAAAGATTGATTACTTTTTATCATAGACATCAAGGCTTTATTACTAAAGTATTCTTCTGTAAGTTCAGTTCTAATAACACCAGGAGAAATGCTATTTACTCTTATATTTTGCTTCCCAAATTCCATAGCCATCTGTTTAGTCAATCCGATTAAGGCATGCTTTGATGCCACATAAGCAGCTCGCTCTGGTTCAGCCATTAATCCAGAAACCGATGCTATATTCACAATACAACCTTTTATTTTCGATTCACACCATCGCTTCGCTACTTCCCTAGAAAGTATAAATGGGGCTACTAAATTTACATCAATTACTTTTTTAAACATATCATCGGATAAATTTAAAACAGGTGTTATCTCTCGAATACCAGCAGCATTTATTAATATATCAGGAGAAAGCTTTTCTAAATCTAATTGAGTAAAAAGATTATGAATCGCTTCACTATTACTTAAATCAATTTGCACTACTTTCAAAGGCATATCTGTTTTCATATAATCTATTAAGTTATTATTATTAATATCAAGAGCTATTACATGAAAGGATTTTTCTAAAAAGTATTTTATACAAGCATGACCTATACCACTATTGGCTCCAGAAATCATAATTATTTTATTCTCTCTCATTTTGTCTCCTTATAAGAAAATGTTACTAATAAAATATCACGAAAAGCTTCAGTACTACATTCTGTTCCAAGTGGAGTTACGGCATGGAAAACCTTTTGTCCAAATACTAAAGTTTCTAAAGGCTCCTTCAAACTTATAAACTGATTAATTTCCCTTGGAGAATTAGCTATTAAATTATCTCCGCCAATAGCTGTATTACTTAAATTCATAAGGTGTAAAAACACTACTGGTTCATCATCTTTATGTAACCAAATAGGTGAACTAAAAGATGGTCTTTCTTTAGTAGCTTTATATCTTACTTGATGTAAACCTATAATTAAATCTTTACTTGTATCTATTATATTTGTTTTAAATGCAAATTCAGTATCGAAACGCACGATATTTTGAATTAAAGGATTATATAAAAAACTATCATTTATGCTATGGAACTGTCTAACTTTACCGCCATCATCATAGTTATATTCTTTAGATTGGAAGTAATCATTACTATTATCTAAAATATAATCTGGTGAATCAACATACTTTATATACCTTGAATAAGATCTAGCACGGCATTCACCGTACGCATCATCTTCCAAATTATAATAATCTAACTGTGCTTGTGTTAATAAACGATGATTCTCTTCCTCTTGTAAAAAGATTTCATTTGAGATTTCAAGGAATCCCTTAGATTCAAATTCATGTACCTTTTCTTCTATGCTAAAGCCACTCATTTTACTAAGAACAAACGTCATTATAAAAACCTCCACACTATTGTATTTTTCTTTCTCACCCTATGTTAGAAATGCAATAAGTAACCGAGATTATTGCTTAATAAAATTAAAAATTATGATATTCAATTAATACACCAAATGAAATATATGTAATCCATTAAAACTATTTCTTAAGCAATATTATATATCCTCTTGGTTATTTTTTCTAATTATCTGAAGATTTTTCAACATTAGTCTTAATATTCAAAATTAAAGAAATGTATTTTTCAGAAAGAGAAAACTGCGAGTATTGCAATTATTTATGTATATAACTTTTTTTAAAATTATATTTTAAATATAACTAGTTTTTTATAATTTTTTTGATATAATTACATACGGGAAACGGGAAGAATTTTGTCTTCCCAAGTGTTTTTATTTGCATCTAGTTCTTTTGCTAGATGCCTTTTTTTATGTTAAAAAAGGTATCCTCAAATACTTTGAGGATACCTTTTCACTTTTATTATCTCTGCTGTTTTCTACCTAATACGAGTAATCCAAAACTCATCATTACAAGAAGTGCTCCCATATATGGTTCCACAGGCATTTTCTGCCCTGTCTTTGGTAATTCTTTTTCCGGTTTTTCTGGACCCGGTGTTCCAGGCTTTTCTGGACCTGGTGTTCCAGGTTTTTCTGGATTCGGTGTTCCAGGTTTCTCTGGATCTGGTGTTCCAGGTTTTTCTGGATTCGGTGTTCCAGGTTTCTCTGGATCTGGTGTTCCAGGCTTTTCTGGATCTGGTGTTTCTGGAACTGGTGGTGCTAAATGATTCAATTTGTTTAATACTTCTAATTGAACTGCATTTATCATTCCATTTGTAATTTCAAATGGAATTGGATTAGTTAATTTTTCATATCCTTTTGGTGCTTCTACTTCTACTAGTGTGTAGTTACCTACAGATAGATCTGCGATTTTTGCCTTTCCATCTTTATCTGTTGTTACTTTCACTACTACTTTGCCCGCTTCATCATGAACTTCAAACACAGCTCCTGATAAGACTTCCTTGCTTTCAGCAGCCATTTTTGTAATCTCCACTGAACCTTTGTCTAACTGTTCATTCTCTACTTTCAATGATAAGACTTTCGTCATACCTTTTTTAATTTCGAATGATACTGGTTCCGTTAACTTCTTATAACCTGGTAAGCTCTTCGTCTCTACTAATTTGTATTTTCCTACTGATAGATCTGAAACGTTTGCTTTTCCTTCTTTATCTGTCGTTATTTCAGTTACTATTTTGCCTTGCTCATCTTGTACTTCGAAGACTACGCCTTCTAATGCTTTTTGGCTATCTTTATCTACTTTTGTTACTTCTACATTTCCCTTGTCTAACATTTCATTTTCTACTGTTAAAGCAAGAGATTTTGTCATACCTTTTTCAATTTGGAAAGTAATCGGATCTACTAATTGTTTATATCCTTTTGGTGCTTTTACTTCTACTAACTTGTATGTGCCAACTGATAAATTAGTGACTTGTGCTTGTCCTTTTTTATCTGTCGTTATTTTAGCGACTACTTGTCCTGCTGCATCTTGAATCTCAAAGACTGCATCAGCTAAAGCATCTTTATTTTCTTTATCTACTTTTGTAATTTCTACATTTCCTACATCCACTAATTCATTTTCTACAGTCAATTGTAATGCTGTAACTCTACCTTTTTCAATTTCGAATGAAACTGGCTTTTCTAGTGGTTTGTATCCTACCGGTGTTTCTACTTCTACTAACTCATACTTTCCAATAGATAAATCTGAAACTGTTGCTGTTCCTTCTTTATCTGTCGTTACTTTCGCAACTACTTTTCCTTTTGAGTCACGTACTTCAAATACAACATTTTCTAATGGTGCTTTACTGTCTTTATCTATTTTTGTGATTTCTACATTCCCCGTATCTACCATTTCATTTTCTACAGTGAACGTTAAAGATTTTGTCATACCTTTTGTAATTTCAAATGGTACAGGCTTTTCTAATTTTTTGTAGCCTGGTAAACTATCTACTTCTACTAGCTTGTACTTTCCTACTGATAAATCTGAAACTGTTGCTTTTCCAGCTTTATCTGTCGTTACTTTCGTTACTACCTTGCCTTTGTCGTCTTGAACTTCAAAGACTACCCCTGCTAACGGTGCCTTATTATCTTTATCTATTTTTGTAATTTCTACATTTCCCGTATCTACCATTTCATTTTCTATTTTTAATGATAGAACTTCTGTCATTCCTTTTTTGATTTCAAACGATACTGGTTCTGTTAATTTTTTGTAACCTGGTAAGCTTTCTTTCTCTACTAATTTGTACTTTCCTACAGATAAGTCTGAGATTTTTGCTTTACCATTTTTATCTGTTTTTACTTCCGTTACTACTTTGCCTTTTTCATCTTGCACTTCGAAGACTACATCTTCTAATACTTTTTTACTATCTTTATCTACTTTTGTAATTTCTACTGAACCTTTATCTACTAGTTCATTCTCTACTTTTAATGATAAGACTTCTGTCATACCCTTTTTAATTTCGAATGATACTGGCTCTGTTAGCTTTTTGTAGCCTGGTAAGCTTTCTACTTCTACTAGTTTGTAATTTCCTACAGATAGATCTGAAATTTTCGCTTTTCCTTCTTTATCTGTTGTTACTTTCGTTACTACTTTGCCTTTTTCATCTTGCACTTCGAATGTTACGCCTTCTAATAACGCGCCACTTTCTTTGTCTACTTTTGTAATCTCTACTGAACCTTTATCTAACAGTTCGTTCTCTACTTTCAATGATAAAACTTTCGTCATACCTTTTTTGATTTCGAATAATACTGGTTCTGTTAATTTTTTGTAACCTGGTAAGCTTTCTACCTCTACTAGCTTATATTTCCCTACTGATAAATCGGAAACGTTTGCTTGTCCTTCTTTATCTGTCGTTACTTCTGTTACTATTTTGCCTTTGTCGTCTTGAACTTCGAAGACTACGCCTTCTAATAATTTTTGACTATCTTTATCTACTTTTGTAATTTCTACATTTCCCTTGTCTAACATTTCGTTTTCTACTGTTAAAGCAAGAGATTTTGTCATGCCTTTTTCAATTTGGAAAATAATCGAATCTACTAATTGTTTATATCCTTTTGGTGCTTTTACTTCTACTAACTTGTATGTGCCGACTGATAAATTAGTAACTTGTGCTTGTCCTTTTTTATCTGTCGTTATTTTAGCGACTACTTGTCCTGCTTCATCTTGAATTTCAAAGACTGCATCAGCTAAAACATCTTTATTTTCTTTATCTACTTTTGTAATTTCTACATTTCCTGTATCTACTAATTCATTTTCTACTGTTAGCTTTAATGCTGTTACTCTACCCTTTTCAATGTCGAATGAAATTGGCTTTTCTAGTGGTTTGTATCCTGCCGGTGTTTCTACTTCCACCAACTCATACTTCCCAATAGGTAAATCTGAAACGTTTGCTTTTCCTTCTTTATCCGTCGTTACTTTCGTAACTACTTTTCCTTTTGAATCACGTACTTCAAATACAACATTTTCTAATGGAGCTTTACTATCTTTATCTATTTTTGTTATCTCTACATTCCCTGTATCCACCATTTCATTTTCTACTTTTAATGATAGAACCTCGGTCATGCCTTTTTTGATTTCAAATGATACTGGTTTTTCTAGCTTTTTATAACCAGGTAAACTTTCTACCTCTACTAATTCATACTTTCCTACAGGTAAATCTGAAACATTTGCTTTTCCATCTTTATCTGTCGTTACTTTTGTAACTTCATTACCCTTTTCATCTTGGACGATGAATGTTACTCCCGCTAACGGTGCTTTATTATCTTTATCTATCTTTGTTATCTCTACATTTCCCGTATCTACCATTTCATTTTCTATTTTTAATGATAGAACTTCAGTCATGCCTTTTTTGATTTCAAATAATACTGGATCTGTTAGTTTCTTATAGCCTGGTAAACTTTCTTTCTCTACTAATTTGTACTTTCCTACTGATAGATCTGCGATTTTTGCTTTACCATCTTTATCTGTTTTTACTTCCTTTACTACTGTTCCAGCTTCATCTTGCACTTCAAAGACTACGCCTTTTAATGCTTTTTTGTTGTCTTTATCTACTTTTGTAATTTCTACTGAACCTTTATCTAACTGTTCATTTTCTACTTTCAATGATAGGACTGTTGTCATACCTTTTGTAATTTCGAATGATACTGGTTCTGTTAGCTTTTTGTAGCCAGGTAAACTTTTCGTCTCTACTAATTTGTACTTTCCTACTGATAAATCTGAGATTTTTGCTTTACCATCTTTATCTGTTTTTACTTCTGTTACTACTTTTCCTTGCTCATCTTGCACTTCGAAGACTACGCCTTCTAATACTTTTTGACTATCTTTATCTATTTTTGTAATTTCTACTGAGCCTTTGTCTAACTGCTCATTTTCTACTTTTATTGATAAAGCTTTTGTCATACCTTTTGTAATTTCAAATAGTACTGGTTCTACTAGATTTTTGTAACCTGGTAAGCTTTTCGTCTCTACTAATTTGTACTTTCCTACTGATAGATCTGAAACGTTTGCTTTTCCATCTTTATCTGTTACTACTTTTCTTACTACGCCATCTTTCTCATCTTGGACTTCAAATTCGACACCGGCTAATACTGCCCCGTTTTCTTTGTCCACTTTTGTAATTTCTATATTCCCTTTGTCTACCATTGCATTTTCCACTTGTATTGGGAATATGCCGTCCCCTGTTACATTTACTTCGAACTCTGTTTCTTTTAATTGGTAGCCTTCAGGTGCTTTTGTTTCTTTTAAAATATATTTTCCTGGTGCTAACGGTTTAGAGATTGCCTTACCATCTTTATCTGTAACAATATGTTCGACTACTACACCGTCTTTTACTATATCAAACTCTGCATTTGCTAATGGTTTTTCACCATTTTCCGAATCAATTTTCTTTACTTCAATTTGACCCTTTTGCATAGTATTTTTAATTTCAATTGTTTTTATTTCTCCAGCTTGAAGTGTAACCTCTACTGGGCTTGTTAATTTTTGATATCCTTCTGGTGCTACTGTTTCATAAACTTTATACGTCCCAGGAGCTAAAGTTTGAGGTACTGAAAAACCTTTTTCGTCCGTTTTCAGTTTTACAACAACTTCATTTGCACTATTTCGAACTTCAAATTCGGCACCTTTTAACCCTTTATTCGGATTCTCAGAATCTGTTTTATGAATCAATACTGTACCATCTTTTGGAGCTTCAGGCGGCGTAATAGTTACTTCTTTTGATGTTAATGTTTTATCATCAAAATGCAATTCCGCTTTATTAGGAATCTTCTTATCTACGTAAGAAGATAAGTCTGCATTATTTTTTATTTTCGCCTTGATACTGAGATTGATTATCTGGTCTTCATATGACTTATAGTCAAAACTCTCACCAAACGTAAATGTTACTTCACTTCTTTGTTTATCTATATTTAACGTTCCTTTAGAAGTAATATCTTGGCCATTTTGATCATACACTTTTGCCTCTAATACTTCTAAAACATCTTCTAAATCATCACTAATTACCATAGATGTGTATTTAGGAGGATCGTTCGGTATATGTGTACCAACTTGGTATTGAATAACTTGATCCATTTGTGTTAACTGCTCATTCTCTACAAGCTTGCCATTCTCATCAACTATATTTTTTTCAATGCTAGGTGGATTATTGTCACCTGAACCGGATCCTCCTCCACCACTTACAAATACTTGTCCTACTTTTTCTTCAGTTTTAATATTTTTACCTTCTAATTTCACAGTATTTTTATGAGGCTTTGCAGCAGGATTTGTAACCTTTGTTTTATATCTTAAAATATAACCTTTTGAACTGTCTGGAAACTCAATTGTAAATCCAGTCTTCGTTGCATTTATTTTAATGTTAGATAAATCTGCTGGCTTAATATTTGTTGGTGCATAACCATCTTCAAATACAGCCTCTTCTAATACTACGCTGTCTGTAATTAACTCATGCCCAGGTCCTAATGTATCTGTTAATTTAAGATCTTGCATTTCTGTTCCAGTTGCATTTACGTATACAAGCCAATCAGCAATTGAAGGATCTTCTTGATTATAAGAACCCCATTTCAATAAATTTTCCGTATTGGGCTGTGGCTTCGGTCTCTCTGTCGTATTATTTACACTTACTTCTTTATTGACGATTTGACCATCAACGTTAAATTCTAATGGAATTTCTTTAACACCATCATATGCTTCTAGACCAAAGTAGAATTCTACGAATAAAGAGCCTTTAATGTTATTCTTTCCTTCTACGTAATCACCCATAGTACACGTTAATAGACCCTTTTTCATCTCACATGTACCAACTGTTTTTCCTTCAGCATCTTTTAAAGGAAAACTCATATTCATAAGGTCTTTTCGAAACTCTTTTGGCATATCAATTGTGAATTGATCTCCACTTTTTATTTTTTCTTTAGCTGACCACTTCACTTCTACTTTCATACCATCTGAGGCTTGATACGGTTCAGATGTCGTGCCATCAGTACGGGAAATATTAATTTCGTCCACTGGACTTTTCATCACAGCAGCTTGAATAACTGGAGCCCACACATTCAGCACTGAAAATAATACTAGAAAAACTAATGAAACCATTGAAATATGCCTTTTAGTACTTTTCATTTGCATAGTTCCCTCCTATTTTTTTATATTTATATAACAAAAAAAGACCGTCCGGTTGCATCAAAAATGTGCAACCAGACGATCTTAGTAACCAATATGTATTACCGTAGACTCTAAGCTTTGCGGCCTATCCTTTCGAATAGTGTGCTAAAAATATCTTTTATTCTTTTTTTGTTTCATTTTCCTCTTAAACCAAATATTACTATACCGTCTGGACGGTTATAATTCAATACTCTATAAAATTGTTCTATTTTTCTAATAAAAAAAACAATTCACCACTACATTAAATAAGTAATGGTGAATTGTTTTCGCATTATATAGTTCGTATATTCTATTTATACGAATTATCAATAAGAGCTTGAATCACTTTTTCTCTTAACTCGGGGCTTAGTCTGCCAACCCCTAAATATTCCGAATACCATAATCCATCTGCTGCTAATCTAATAATTGTTGCACAAACTGAATCTATCTCATCGTTTTCTATATTCTTTTGCAGTTGCTGAAATGATTGTTGTAATGGCTCAAGTAATTCAGGTTTTAACATGAATGCTGCCATCATACTACTAGACAACTCTTCTGTTCTTCTCTCATTACTTAATCTTTCCTCTACAAAAGAGCGAACCCATCTCCCTTTCCTCTCTGAGTCTTCCGCTACTTTATTGTAAATAGCGCCCTCATAATCCTCTATCCCTCTGACTATCATACCTTCTATTAAAGCTTCTTTATTTGCAAAGTGATACAATAATCCACCTTTACTTACACCCGCCTCTTTTGCCACTGCTTCTAAGGTTAATTTAGCAACCCCTTTACATTGCACAATTTGAGAAGCGGCCGCCAAAATCTTTTGCCGCGTTATGCTGATACTCATTCCTTTTTAAAACCCCATTTCTACTAAATTTATATAAATACGAATCTTATTTTTAATATTGTTGATTACTACTAAGTATTTTCTTTATACAACAAAAGCTTCATTACCTTTGAATTTTTAGTTACTTATTCTATTAAAAATTTCCATATCATTCAATATGATAACATTAAATACACAAAGTCGACTATACATCTATACTTTTGTATTCATTCCTAATATATCCATCAATAAAATTTACCGATGTAGTCCTTCTTATTACTTTATAAGACGGCAGTAATTCTTTCAGCATTAAATAAAAAATGTTATTACTCCCATCGAATCGAGTAATAACATTTTACTTAACAAATTCGCGGCCAACTAGCATCCTTCACATCTTCACTAGTCGGTTTTCTAACTGATCCAATAAAGTGAAACTTTATATCCGCAACATGGACAGGTGTATTTCATTTTGTCACTCCATTATTAACTTGTTTTCCCATATATTCCGACTCACAAAGAATGTAACAGCACAAATCATAGTTATCCCTATGAAAAATGTATTAGAATCTTCATATGTAGTTGGAATGCCTACCGTTACGAAAACAATACTAAAAGCTAAAAATAGATATAATAATAAAGATATAATATAGCTTAGTTTAAATCGTAAAATGATACCTCTAAACAATAGCTCACCAAGTAGACAGCCACCTAAAATAATAGGTACTCCGAAATACAATGTAAGGACTCCCATTTGCGCAGTAGATTGAATTATCTTTCCAATTATGTTCGGCGAAACCAGCTCACTATCGTTTCCCATCCTATCATATAAATCAAGTGCTGTTGCTGAAATAAAGAAACTTAATATAGAAAATGAATACGGTATTAAAAATTTGCTCACTCTCATTCACCTCGCTTTTTTCTTTACATATATTATTCATTATTTCCTATCATTTTTACATAAAAAAATAACCCTCTATGATAAAACATAGAGGGAAGCATTTCTATATAAAAATCTATACCTTATCCTGAAGTGAATCCCGAAAATAGGACAAATATCAAAACACCTAAACCATCTGCTATCTGCTCCCTACATTCTTTAGGGTAGATAGTTTATATGTTTTATTAGAAAGTAGTGCTCTCTTTTTTATAATATTCTTTTGAAATCTCTTCATAAAATGCTGCCGATGTCGAGTAGAAATAAGGTGCTAACCATAAGAAACCGATTCCTATAGTAAGAATACTTAATATGAACCAGCCTAAGAAACTTAAGCATAGTAAAAAGTAATCCATTTTATGTCCATTCATCATATGACGACTCTCAGTAATCGCTTGATTCGCTGTATATTCTGGATGATCATTCAAAATAAAATATGTCATAGAATAAGAAAATGATTTAATAATACCTGGAATAATAAGAAGTAATGTCCATAGAGTCAAGTATACATACATTAGTAAATATGTTAAAAACGACTTCATCAACTTACTTCCATCGCTAAACCATCTAAATATATGACCAATGCGAGCATCAGTCCTACGAATTGCATTTAAAACAAGATAATAGACACCTATTGTTAATGGACCAATAACAAGCATTACAATAATACTTACTGTGAGTGAATCACTTGCTTCTTCCCAACCCCAAAATATCGAAAAAATACCTGTTGTTAGCATTTCAACAGCTCCAATAAGGATTCCAATTAATAAAGTTGCCCCTACCGCTAATCCCCATCTTCCTTTTAATGCATCAAGTGCTTCTCTTTTCAACTGACTTATCATATATAACCTCCTAATACTATTTATATTTTAGTATACCATTTATATCAAAAATTCCACAGATTCCTCTAAAATAGAAGAATATTACCTTTTTTCATACATATTAATACATGTGTGCTGTAGTTGTACTGCTCTATCACTTAAACCACTCATTTCCTTATAACAAAAAAAGCCTGCCCTTCATAATAGGCAAGCTTTCTCAAATTATTCCTCACTCATTCTCTTCTTATACCAATCCTGCATTCTCTCCGCGTCTTCTACTCTCGTATGCTCTATTTTATAACTAGATGATGCACTAGAAAACTTATACGTACATAAATCCGCGCGGCGCTGGAAATATGATTGTGTCTTCTCCATTGATTGGACGTGTCTTCTTCTAATAAGTCCTGTGTATTTTCCGACGCTACGATAGACAAGTGTAATTTGTTCTCCGTTAACACAGTAACCATTTGTTTTAAATGTTGCGTAGCCAAGTGTAAAGATAAGGATTGCGAGCGGTAGTAATGCCCACATGATGTAATACTTTTCAAAGTATACGCTTATTCCAGTAAGCGGGATTGCTAGCATAGCGAAGAAAATGAAACTATCAATGAGATAGCGGCGCAATGCTGCTTTTGGTAACGAAGTAATATTTGTATTCAGTTCGTATGGTAATTGTAAATGCGCGAGTAACTGTTGCACTCGATTTTTTCGAATGATAGGATGCAGTGTAACTTTTTCTTCTTTTCCCTCACTTTGAATGACTTCTACTTGCACAGCACAATAACCGAACGGTTGGCGTAAAATGCCTTCTTTTATCGTAATCCCTTGAATACGGTGCAATTTTAGTACGAGTTCTTTTCTTTCCAGTAACCCTTGCGAAATACGGACTTCATCATTTTTTCGATTTACTGTGAAGTTACCATGTTTTAACGCGTAGCCAATTGTCGATATAATCCACGAAAGGACGAGCAAAATAGCTATCATGAAAATCCAGCCATATATATCATGTTCCATTACATACGACTTTACGCCATTCTCTATCCATTTTGGAATGTACTCATCTACTTGGTGATACACAAAAAAGATTAATGAGAATAATAGTCCAAACTGACCAGATGTAACAGACGCTATTAAAATCTCTTTCCACGTTAACTTGTACTCTGTCGTTTGCTTTTCCTCTGTAACGATTGCTTTTTCTACTGTATTTTCTGCTGTTTCGTCTAACGTTTTTTCTGCTTTCACTTCTGGAGTTGGCTCATTTAGCAAAGCAATAAGCTCCGCCGCTTCTTCTGCCGTAATACCAGCTAAGCTAACTTCTGCTTCATCGCCCCCACCAGCTGTTTCAATCTGAATTTTTTTCAAACCGAGCATTTGATATAGTACGTTAGAACTTGTATTAATCGTTTGAACACGTTCTTTATTTAAGTAGCTCTCCTTTTTCACGAAGAGACCTTTTTTCACATGTAATACGTTATTTTCAACCCAATATGTTGTGTAATACCATTTTTCAAATACTGAAAAAACAGTGAGTAAACCAAATGCTGCGGGAATTAAATACCAAAACGGGAATTTTCCGTTTAAGCTAAACATGAAAATAATGAGTGGTATAAAATCTGTTATTTTTAATTCTAATAACATCGTGATTGGATGCTGCCTCTTATACATCCTCATCACTCACTTTCGCTAATTCTGCGATTTTCGTTTTCAACATTTCTGCTTCATACATCGTTAAGCCTGGGATGCTGTGAGAAGTTGCTGCTGTTGAAATGTGTAATTCTGCTAATCCGTATTTTCTCATAATTGGTCCTTGTTCAATCGTAACGTGCTGCACACGAATCATCGGTACTAATACGCGCTTTACGACGAAAAGACCATGCTGAATTTCAAGTTCTTCTTCATTTAGTTGGTAGCTGTAATAACGTTGACGTAGTTTCGGGAATAAGAAGTACGAAAATGGCGCGAACACAACTGTTAGCCCAATCATCACATACAAAATCCACGCCCACCAATCAAACTTTATCATGAGGAAAAGGTAAGCTAAAATGACGAGTATACCGATCCCTTCTTCAATTACAGCACGAATTTTCCACACTTTGACCATGTCAGGGTTAATTTCATTTTTCAATGGATCCATGTAACCACTCCAAATCTAGTAATCTAATATACGAATACTCTTAATCTATATTTTACATAACTTTACAGAAAATTAAAATTTAATCTTCTTTCCTCTCTGGAATAAAATATCCGAACCAAAGTAGCCAAATAAAACCGATTAACTTCATCCAACTTCCATCTGCTTGAAAAGCCTCTATCATGCCTGGAATTTTATAAACTCCAATGAATCCAAGAAAACCGAGCCACCAGTTTTTTTGCATTTTCATTTTTACTCCTCCTTCATGACGCTTTTCACATTTCGAATCCAAATTTCTTTATATTTTAACTGAAATCCCATGAGCATATAATTGCTCATATTATCGATCACAAGCGCTAGCGTATGAGCGTTTTCTTCCGTTGCATGTTGTGACACAACGCCCAGTCTCGCGCCTTGCTTCAATAAATCGTGGAAACCATGTAAGAAATCCTCTTGTATTTCAAATAATCGTTTCTGATACTTTTCATTTCGCGATGCAGTTACGATAAATTCATTGATAACGCGTAGTATTCCTTCTTGCCCTTCATACTCAGAGAGCATATGTAAACCATCTGCGATTAGCTTTTCTGCAAAATTTTCTTTCGTATACTGCTCTTTATCGAAGTAATTTGCAAAATGATAATCAGAAAAAATCTCTTCAAATAAAAAATCAACTAACGCTTCTTTAGAAGAAAAATGATAGTAAATAGCCGGTTTTGAAATACCTACCTCTTTCGCAATCATGGAAAGACTCATCTTCTCAATGCCGTGCTCTGCCATGAGTTTAAATGATGCCTCGACAATGTTTTGCGATGTTTGTAAATTCTTTGTCATACTGTACCTCACTTATTTTTACTTACCGGTCGGTAAATAAATTATAAAATGAAACTGAATAATTTGCAAGTTAATAAGAGTTTACACAGGAAGTTCTTGATAAAGTGAAACTTTAATCAGCCTCCATAAACAGCGGGATAAAGGCGGCGATGAGGCTGGTCACGATAATAAAAGCGGATTTCCATCCATTATTGTGCTCTTTATCATATTGATTGTAGTCGGAGTTGGCTATAGCGAAATTAACTTCTAAAAAAAGCATCCTAAATCACACATTTAGGATGCTTTTTTTACTTTCTATTTAGCAATCGCATACGATAACAATTCATTGTCACTTCTCCAAGTCTTTGCAGCAATTGATAGTTCGCATATGCGCCTACCGGGGCACCGATTACTGGTACGAGCTGAAGCATTTTCGCTAAATCGATATAGTCTCGGTATTCTGTTTGGAACTTTTCCCAGTCCATATGATTTTCTTTTTCTGTATCCCACGTTTCAATTGCTTTCCATATTTCTTTTCTGTGACTGTCACTTGAAAAGGCGAGTTGGAAAACGTGAAGAATAAAAAGACGCTCTTCTTGTTTACTTGTATCAAATCCATACAACGTTGCTGCATCGAATAAAAATTTAATTTTAATCGTAAGTAAAAGCGGAAAGTCAGCAAGACCGAGTAAAATACCACCAGCCCCCGTCCCTGCTCCTTCTGCCGCAGCTATTTTTTTGTACTCATCCATTTTTTTACGCACTTCGTCATCACGTCTTTGCAGTGACCATGTCGTCTCTTTTAGCTTCGGCTTTATAAAGTTTGATCCGGCGCTGATCGTTTGCACCATCATCCGAATCGTTTCTGTTAAGACTTTTTGCACTTTCGCCGGAATAAGCTGTTGTACTTTCGTCTGCACTTTCTTTGAGAACCGTGTCATCATAGAAGAATCTTTCATGAATGTAGCTTTCCACTGCTCCAGTTCTTTTATAACCTTTTCTTCATATGTAATCATAGGTTCATTCCCTTCAATTTAAACGTTCAATGCGCTTCGCACCGTATTGGTAAACGAAACCGATACTAAATAATATGCTTACGACAAGTAAAATTCCTGTCATCATGAAATCTTTCGTTGCTAGTGCAAATATAACTGTAAAGATTACGCTCCCGATGATTAGAATCACATTTAATAAAGTAAGAAAATCTTTCTTCTTTTCATCTACCTTTACTGGATACAAATCAAGCCAAATTTTCATGCGGTGATGTTTCCATAAAGTTAATAGCTGATAGCCAATTAAGTATAGGAAAATAAAACTTACGATAAATTGCCCGTATAAAAATGGAATGAAGTAAAGAATAACTCCTCCAAGAGCGAGCAGACGCACATATAATCCAAAATAGTTACCTGATCTTAAAAACGTTCTCGTATATAAGTATAAATATGTGCGCTTTTCGCCGATTATCGACAGAATGAAATCCAGCCATTTTCGGCGAGATACTCTTTCTTTTAATGCTGGTACATCAACGAACATATTCGCAATTCGGTACAGCAGCATCATTTTCTTACCTTCTTCAGAAATTAAATACTCCCAGTTTAGCGGCTTTCCTTTTACCATTTGATGCATGATAGCAAGATATAACACCATGAGCAGAACGATTCCGCCAATAACAAGAACTGAAGTACGTTCTACAAGGAAATATACAAATAAACCGTTTAAGATAAAACGAATAAACCAATCAGCCCTTTGTATATTTTGATCTGTTAAAAATGATTTTTCCCACGCGACGAATAAATTCCACGCTTTTACAATGACAAATGCGAGGACAATCCATATGTAAGCAGCTCCTGTTTGTTTCATTTGCTGGAAATATAACGGGGCAAGCGCAGCTGCTACGATTGCGATTATGTATAACTGAATCATAAACGTAAAAAGAAATGCCTTTGTGAAGTAAGGTTTTAACTTTTCTTCAACTGGCAGTAAGTAAACGAGATCCGCTTCTTTTAATAACGTTTGAATGGATCCAGCCGTTAACACGAGTCCAATTAATACTGCCATTACGAGCGCAGTTGGAAACGAAGATGTTAACGTTTGTAACCATTGCTGGTAATAATACGCTCCCGCACCGATGATGAACACGAAAATAAATTTCAAATGATCATTAAATACGTATTTACTATATGTACGAACTTCTTTTAGAAAGTGACGAAATCGTTCTTTCCATAACGCTGTGCTATTCATAATCTTCTTCCTTTGTTAGCGCGATGTAAATATCATCTAACGTTGCACCTGGCATATTAAACTGTGATTGCAGTTCAGATAACGTTCCCTTCGCTCTTACTTCACCTTGATGCAAAATAATGAACGAATCACAGTAACGCTCTGCCGTCGCTAAAATATGTGTGCTCATTAAAATACCGGCACCACTCTTTTTCATTTGATCCATCATTTGAAGAAGGGATTGAATTGCTAACGGATCCAACCCAACGAAAGGTTCGTCTACTATGTAAAGAGATGGCTCAACTAAAAATGCGCTCATAATCATTACTTTTTGTTTCATCCCTTTTGAGAAATGAGATGGAAACCATTTTAAACGATTTTTCATGCGAAATTCATGTAATAGTTGTCCTACACGTTCTTCATATTGTTTTTCATCAACTCCGTACGCCATCGCTGTTAATTTCAAATGCTCTTCTAACGTTAATTCATCATATAATACCGGCGTTTCTGGAATGAATGAAAAGCTAGAACGGTACGCTGTCATATCATCACGAATTGTTTTCCCATTAATTGTGACAGTTCCTTTTTTCGGTTCCATTAAACCGATAATATGTTTAATCGTCGTACTTTTACCAGCTCCATTTAATCCGATTAAGCCGACAAGTTCGCCTTTATTAACAGAGAACGAAACGTCTTTTAATACAGGTCGTTTCGTATATCCTCCTGTAACATTTTCTACACGCAATAACTCACTCATACGACACCACTTTCTTCATTAGTATTCATTCTATATTCATCTTACCAAAAATTATGGTGTACTACATAGTATCCATGTACTCAAAAATAAATTTAAATTTATTAGCATATATTTTCCCGAAAGCGGACATCATAATTAGTGAAGAAGGAACACATTGAAAAAGCGACCACCAATTGATGAGTACAACAACATAGTTAAGTCATCATGAAATGGGGTGTCCATGTTGGACAAAGAAATTTACACATAACCAGATCATTTGTTTCATTTTCGAAACGGGGTGTCTCCGAAAGAGCATATACTGTTTTAAAAAATAAACAATTTCCTTTTATGAAAGATTGCAATTCATTTCACTTGAAAATGGGGTGTCTACGGCAGAAACTTTAGCCGATTTACCGTGCATTTCTTAAATAAATGAGGTGTCTGCGAAACGTAAATTACGATAATGCTTTTTCAATCCCTCTTCAGAAAACAGGAAGCTGAGTCAGCTTCCTGTTTTTCGTGTTTGTTCTCTTATGTAATTATGGTAAAATACGGCTAAGGATATTTGAAAGGATGAGATCAATGAATCATACAGCAGACAATTGTATTTTTTGTAAAATCATTGACGGGCAAATCCCTTGCTCAAAAGTATACGAAGATGAACATGTGCTTGCATTTTTAGATATTAGTCAAGTAACAAAAGGACATACTCTTGTTATTCCGAAAGTTCACAAACAAGACATTTTTGCGTTAACGCCAGAAATCGCATCACACATTTTTTCTGTCGTTCCAAAAATCGCAAATGCGATTAAAGCAGAGTTTAATCCAGTTGGCTTTAACCTACTTAACAATAACGGTGAAAAAGCTGGACAAACTGTGTTCCACTTCCACCTTCATTTAATTCCACGCTACGGTGAAAAAGATGGTTTCGGTGCTGTTTGGAAATCACACCAAAATGAATACACTATGGAAAATTTACAAAACATCGCAAGTACAATTGCAAATAGTGTGAAATAATGACACTATAAGAAGGCGTAATACATAACAAGCCACTTCCCTGAAGTCATCAAATTCCGCATGGCTTGTTTCTTCACTTAAAATGCTCAGGGATGATTGTTTGTGCATAGCACATATAAGAAAGATATGCATATTGTTTTACATCATGAATACGAACAAAAAATAAGGAGGTCTCCTTTTATGTCAAAAGCTAAATCCTTTATTACAGGTGTTATTTGCGGGGGAGCAGTTGCTGGACTAGCCGTTCTTTTCTCAACTCCTTCTTCTGGTAAAGACATGCGCGGCAAGTTAAAAGAAAAAGGAAATGATATTAAAAAGACTTTAGCTGATATTACAGCTGATACGAAATTATTAAAGCGTCAAATTGTTGAAACTGCTTCAGAAGGTAAAGAAGTGTTTCAAGAACTAAAAGATGACATGCAAGACACGCTTTCTAACTGGAAACAAGATATTTCTCAAAACAAGCGCCATATTGAGAAAGAAATTTTGGACATCCAAAAGTCAATTGAGAAACTACAAGAAGCTGTTCCAGAAAAAGCGTAAACAAATTCCTGCTTAGTTTTTTGCATATAACAAATATTTTTTATATAAATTGACCTTGACACGGCATATCGTATAGATATGCCGTGTTTTTATGCATTTACAATATATGTTATCAATTAACATGTAAGGACAACGCATGTATTCACGACTCATAAAACGCTTCCATAGTTATGCATGATTTGTATAGAATGTCATTTTGTTAAAAAATTTTCACAATTCTCACAAAAAGACTTTATTAATTTTTATTTTACTGGCATAATAGATAGTAATGAAAAAAGAATGTTAAAGTGGGTGAGTACATGAAAAGTGGAGAAAAAGATTACTCGGTAAAAGAAGCGATGATTTTCAGCCAACGCATTGCTCAATTATCGAAAGCGTTATGGAAATGTGTAGAGAAAGATTGGCAGCAGTGGATTAAACCTTACGATTTAAATATTAATGAACATCATATTTTAACAATCGCTTATCATTTAAAAGGGGCTTCTATTTCTGAGATTGCTAAGTTTGGAGTTATGCACGTATCAACGGCGTTTAACTTCTCTAAAAAGCTTGAAGAACGCGGCTATCTTGTATTCTCAAAAAAGGAAGATGATAAACGAAATACGTACATTGAAATTACAGACAAAGGGGAAGAATTACTACTTCGCTTAATGGAGGAGTATGATCCTGAAAATAATTCAGTGTTTAATGGGGCTCTTGCACTTCGTAATTTTTATGGGAAGTTCCCAGAAAATATCGAACTGATTGCAATCCTGCGTAATATTTACGGACAAGACTTCATCGATATTTTTGAGAAATCATTAGAAGATATTGAAGAGAACTTTACAGAATCCGATCAAAAGTTAGTTAAGAAATAATCTATTTATTTTTTCGCAATCATGCTTAAGAATTCATTCATAAGCGGCTTAAATAAACCTTGTTTTGCTAGCGCTTCCGCAGTTTCGTTTACTTCGAGCTGATGTGGAAGCGCTTTTTCAAATTGATCTAACAGCGCATCGAACAAAAGAAGCCCTTCTGCTTTCTCCACTACATATTGCTCGTTCAGTTTTTCACAAAGATTTAGTATACGTTCAATATCTTTTTTACGAGCTTTTTTCTTTATGATCAAAGAATAAAATGGACACTTCTCTTCATCAATCATTTTAAATAGTAGGTCTACGTAGTATTCAGCTTGTTCTAATCTTCTAACAACGTCCATTTTCTCCCTCACTTTCTAACACAAAGTCTTCTATTTCTGAATTTTGTAACACGAACAAAATATCGTGTGATACAATATATGTATATGTATTTTAGCCAAAAGGAGGTCTCGCCTCATGACACTTATAACAGTTGTTTTTGTCGCATTCGCACTTCTTGTTATATTTTACACGAATTTCATGACACATACACTGTGTGAACGAAAACAAATAGCTGCGAGCCGCCAGCCCGGTGTCTTTCGGGTTATTAATGTATGTATAACAATTTTATTAATTTCTAGTTATATAGAAATTATATTTCATGGAAAGTGAGGAAGGAAAGCCCCTTCCTCACTTTTTTCCTCTATAAGCAAATTATACCTACAATAACCAATAAAATAAACAGTACAAGTAATAAAATAAGTTGAGAATTCATCCCCATCCCCTCCTCTATTCTGTATATGCGGCATACGCCCAATATGGCACACTTTCAAAATCTGACACGTACTGGTTAATTTTTCTTTATCAATATGAAAACGCGTCGAAATATGATATATTAAATTTTGTACATATTGCTTATACTATAGAACAAAACATTCATCAAAACTTTATCCTCAGCCACGGTAAGCCCTGTTAAGCGCGCTTTACCAATACAAAAAAGCAAAAGTATCAGTGAGACTTAATCGGGCTCTTATGAATTTAAAATTCATCGGTGTAGGATAAATTAAAAATACATAATAGTAGGAGTGTTTATCGAATGAAGAAAGCTATGCTTGCCTTAGCCGCAACAAGTGTAATCGCATTATCAGCATGTGGAACATCATCATCAGACAAAATCGTTACATCTAAAGCTGGTGACATTACAAAAGAAGAATTCTACGATCAAATGAAGACACAAGCTGGTAAACAAGTACTAAACAACATGGTTATGGAAAAAGTTCTTATTAAAAACTACAAAGTTGAAGACAAAGATGTAGACAAAAAGTTCGATGAAATGAAAAAACAATACGGTGATCAATTCGATACACTAATGAAACAACAAGGTATTAAAGAAGAAACTATCAAAAATAGTGTGCGTGCTCAATTAGCTCAAGAAAAAGCGGTTGAACAATCGATTACTGATAAAGATGTAAAAGCAAAATTCGAGGATTATAAAAAAGAAATTAAAGCAAGTCATATCCTTGTAAAAGATGAAGAAACTGCTAAAAAAGTGAAAGATGAACTTGCTCAAGGTAAATCTTTCGAAGAATTAGCAAAGCAATACTCTGAAGATACAGGTTCAAAAGAAAAAGGTGGCGACTTAGGATTCTTCGGACCAGGGAAAATGGTAAAAGAATTTGAAGAAGCAGCTCAAAAGTTGAAAAAAGATGAAGTAAGCGAACCTGTAAAAACACAATTCGGTTACCATATTATTAAAGTAACTGATAATCACGCAGATGCAACTTTCGATAAATCAAAAGCTGATATTAAAAAATCACTAGCTCAAGAAAAAACGCAAGATGCTCAATTTATGAATGACTTAATGATGAAAGAAATCAAAAAAGCTGACGTAAAAGTTGACGATAAAGATTTAAAAGATCTTTTCAAAGAGCAAAAAGCTGACGATAAAAAAGAAGAAAAGAAATAATGAAGTAAAAAGCTTGGGCTTCGGCCCGAGCTTTTTTTATATCCTCTTCTCCCGATAGTTATATCCAGATTCGGTAAATGAAATTATATCGGCGATTTTTCAAATATATCGACTTACCGACAAAAAACGACAACAAGTGTGATTCCCTCTTAAAAACACAAAAAAACCTTGATCCACGCTACACGGAACCAAGGTTTATCTTATTATCATTGATTAAATTCAAAAACTATGTTAAATTAGTACAGAAACACGTTTTAAAAAATATAAAGAACGTATTTATCCGTATCTTAATTGTACAACAAAATTTTTCTTCAGTCAACCTCTATTTTTCACTTTTAAAGGAGTGCTTACGTATGAACAAAAAACTTGATCTAGAGCAAAAACGATTGGATACCGTAATCGAAACTATTACGCAGCAAATTGATAAGCTGGAAAACGAAACTGGCAGACGCCGGGCAGAAGTAATCAACATCCGTAAACACTTCTGGGATGACGTTAAAGTGAATACAGATACTTTTGATGATTACCTTGAAACAGTTATCAACTTAAGACAACAAGCTCAATCACTAGCTGTTACACAAATCACCCATAAACACACCTTTAATCGACTTGCCGCGCTGCGACGTATGCAAAAAGCACCTTACTTCGGACGCATCGATTTCACTGAAGAAGGCGAACCTTCCACAGAACAAATCTATATCGGTGTTTCTACCCTTACTGATGCAAGCGGAGAAAACTTTCTTATTTATGACTGGCGCGCCCCAATTTCAAGTGTTTATTACGACTACCCACCAGGACCAGCTGAGTACAACACACCAGGCGGCGTAATTCGCGGTAATGTGGAGAAAAAATTACAATACATTATTCAAAATGGCGAGATTGATTCCATGTTCGATACGAGCCTTACAATTGGCGATGAAATCTTGCAACAAGCACTCGGAAAAGGTACGAACAAACATATGCAAAGTATCGTCGCTACGATTCAGCGTGAGCAAAATGAAATTATCCGTCACGATGAAGGCCGACTCCTTATCGTTCAAGGAGCTGCTGGTAGTGGTAAAACATCTGCTGCCCTTCAGCGAATCGCCTACTTACTATATAAATATCGCGAATGGCTAAAAGCGGATCAAATTATTCTCTTCTCCCCTAACTCTATGTTCAATAGCTACGTATCTAACGTACTACCTGAACTCGGTGAAGAAAATATGCAGCAAGTAACATTCCAAGAATATTTAAACCATAGACTAAGTAAGTCATTTGATGTTGAAGACCCTTATGAGCAATTGGAATATATGTTAACTGAAACGAATAGCCCTACCTATAAAACGAGAAATGCGAGCATCCGATTTAAAGCATCCACTCAATTTTTCGAGATGATTAGAGCGTACAGACAATCTCTTGAATCTTCAGGCATGCTATTTAGAGGAATGAAATTTAGAGGAAAACTGATCGTCTCTGCAAAAGAGATTACAGAGCAATTTTATAATACTGACTCCTCCCTCCGCTTCCATAGTCGAATTGAAAAGTTAACGGATTGGCTAAATAAACAAATAGATGCACTCGAAAAAGCAGAACTGAAAAAGCCTTGGGTAGAAGAAGAAATTGAATTACTTAGTAAAGATGAATACCAAAAGGCTTATAAATATTTACAGAAAAAAGGCGAGTTTGACGACAACTCTTTTAATGACTATGAGAAAGAAACGAAAGTCCTGGGACGTATGATTGTCCGTAAAAAATTGAAGCCACTTCGTAAAGGCGTTCAAACACTGCGCTTCATCAATTTCACAGGAATCTATAAACAACTCTTCACAGACGCATCGTGGGTTACTGGAGAAAAACCGAAAGAATGGGATGACATTTGCTCTTTAACGGTAAACATGCTTGATGAAGGAAAGCTATATTACGAGGATGCGACTCCATTTTTACTTTTAAAAGAATTAATCGAAGGCTTCCAAACGAATAGATCGATTAAACACGTACTCGTAGACGAAGCGCAAGATTATTCGCCGTTCCAGTTCGAGTTTTTAAAACGTCTCTTCCCTGCCGCAAAAATGACGGTACTCGGAGACTTTAATCAAGCGATATTTGCCCATGCAAGTGAAGCAGTGAATTTCAATACACTTACTAGCTTATACGGACCGGATGAAACGAACGGTATTAACTTAACTCGTAGCTATCGCTCAACAAAACCGATTATTGAATTTACACGTGCTCTCGTACCGGAAGGCAAGAACATTCACGCCTTTGAACGTGACGGCGAGAAACCTACAGTGACGAAAGTAGCGAATGAGAGCGAACTGCACGAACATATTACTGCCAAAGTTGCTGAACTACAAAAAGAGCAACACAATACAATCGCAATTATATGTAAATCCGCAGCTGAAAGCGCCGCTGCATACGAAGCACTTAATCATATCGATAATATTAAACTCGTGAAGAGTAACTCAGCCGAGTATGAGCAAGGCATTGTCGTAATCCCTGCTTACTTAGCGAAAGGTATCGAATTTGACGCTGTTATTATTTACAATGCTTCTAAAGATGTGTACAGCGATGAGAGCGTTCGTAGATTGTTCTACACTGCTTGTACGCGAGCAATGCATGAGTTGCACCTTTATAGCGTTGGCGAGGTTAGTCCTTTTGTGCTTGAGGCTGATTCGGAGAGTTTTGAGCTAATAACTAAAACACCTTGATGATTATCAAGGTGTTTTTCTCATTCTAAAAGGAATATCTTTACGTCGATATACACTTAACACAATTCCCATTATAAATGCATGAAACAGAGTTGGTATCAATCCGTAGCTAATAAATGGTAATGATATAGAAACACGTGGTAATATCCCGAGGGTCATGCCAACATTACAAATAAAATGGATTACAAAAAGAGTCACTCCGCCAACGAGAAGCAATTTACCATAACCATCATTTATTTTATAAGCTATGTTCATTATTCTTACTGCAAAAAGAGAAAGAATCACGACAAGAACTAGCGCAAGTACATATCCATAATAGTAAGTCAAACTTGCAAATACAAAATCAGTATGGGCAGCACGGATAGACTTTATATTTTCATATGTACCAAACCAACCTGCTGAAGACATAGCCTCTTTTAAACGTAAATACCATAGATCATGCTCTGGATTTAACATTCCTAAAATTCTGGCCATACGGTATTCTTTTACAGCAGACCAGGAAAGTAGATCCCTAATAATCAATGGTACAATAGGTAAAATCGTAATGAGCCATGCCGTTTTCTTTCCTAACTTACTCCACCAAAGCATAACAAATACCATCGTGATATAGATGAACAGTGGTAAAAGAGTTGATGTAGTTAGAAATAAATATAAAGAAAATAAATACAACATGAGAAGATGTATAAACTTTAATCTACTGTTATTGAAAAAAGAAGCCCAGCCTAGAAAAAAGAATGGTATTGTCATTAAACAATCAATTATGACGGAACCAATTTTTAGTAATGGTTCTCCATTCAAAGAAGCAGTCGGAAAACATTTTATCATTAACAAGATAAGTACACCAATTGTATAAAACAGCCACCCAAGCCTCTCTAACTTCCGATAATCAAATAGCATCATCCCAATCGCTGTTGTAACACCGAGAATTACAAATATCACCTTATTCATTAATAAGTCAGCATGTCCAAGCGCTATAACTGGCAAAAAACCTAGCCCCATCGCAGCCACTAATAAACCAATTAAGAACCAATCAACCTTTGGCTTATGTAGTTTATTAAGTTCCTGGCCAAGCTTAATTGGACTTCCCATTTGTTCAACAGCCTTATCTTCAGCAACTTCCTCACTTAAGCCTTTCTCTATCCACATATTCTTCGTCTGTTTCAAGTGAAAATCTAGTTCCGTTGCTACTAAGTCCTTCGCTTCTTTTGATTTAATATGATTCGTAACTTCTTTTAAAAAACGCTCCCCTTTTTGATTCAATTTTTTCTCACTCCTGTACTAATCCTTTTAATATAAATCGTGCCTTCGTAGCATTCTTCTCTGCCTTTCGCAGCATCTTGTTTCCTTTATCATTTAATTGATAATATTTAGCTCCTGCGTGATCCCAGCTAGATTGGATAAAGCGATTCTGTTCTAGACGATGTAATACAGTGTATAGCGACCCTTCATTGCCTTCAAATTTTCGTATCCCTCTCCCTCTTAGCAACTGCATTAATTCGTAACCTGTTTTTTCATTCATAAGAAGTTGTAACACTGCTAAAAGGATATCTTCTTCCTTTTCGGACGATTGCTTGATTTTTTCGCGCACCTGCTTCTGGTGTTGATCAGAAAAACTCAAATGTTTAAACGTTGTGTTCTCCATTGATTTTCGCAAACCTTTTAATCGATCTTCCATTTGATTATTCCTCCAATCCTTCCTTCAAAAGCTCCTTCGCTTTTTTCAGTCTCGTTTTTATCGTGTTTTCCTTTACTTCTATTACTGTAGCAATCTCTTTAATTGATAATTCCTCATAATAAAATAGATAAATCACTTCTCGATATTTTATCGGTAAACTCATTACTGCAGAAGCCAGTTCACGATCCTCCGCATTTTGAATGACAGTTTGTTCCACACTTTCTTTTTGACTCTCCATATACGTAAAGTCATCCTCTGTCATGATAACTTTTTTGTTATACCAACTTTTTAAATAGTCCTTACATTGATTGATTGCAATTCTCCATAACCATGTTTTCAAATTCGAATTCCCTTTATATGTATGAAGAGATTTATAGCATTTCACGAATATATCTTGCGTTAAATCCTCCGCAACCTCTTTATTATTCACATACGAATACACAAGCTGCAGGACTTCTTGTCCATACTTGTTCATTATTTCGTCGATAAGGTCCTCCTTATCTTCTATTTCAAACGCTTCTATCGTTAATTCATCCACATCATTTCCTCCTTCCCATATATTAGACGACGCACTGTATGGAAAAGTTTTATAAATACATAAAAAAATACGGATGGTAATGTCCATACCGTTTTTTTATGTATATTTATTTGCTTCTTGTCCCTTGATACTTATGCTCTGCTTAAAGATAGGGATTTTTATCCATATGTCTTGTTCCCTATTTTAAAACATAATACAATGGAAATGTAACTTAATAAGCTATAACTAGTAGGTGTGGTAATCATCTCTTCCATTTTGAAAAAAGGGGGGAGGTGATAAAATGATCGCGATGTTTGTAATTAAATTAGTGTATGGTATCCTAACCGGAGCTGGCGTTGTCATCGGTAGAAGATACGTCGGTCCGTGGCTAATTTCTGTATACAAAAAAGCGAGAACCACCCTGCTTCGTGGAAAAGGTAAGGGCGGTTCTCGGCTAAAACGTTAATGTAATTGTCTTATAACCGCACCTACTACCACCACAATAGCAAGTTAGGTTACAAAGGCAGAAGTTTCTCAGGCTTCTGTCTTTTTTATTTTATGCAAAATTCACACTAAATACTCTATCATCATTGTAACACATTTTATTTATTTTTAGTCAAGAGAAAAAACACCTCCTGAATTCACTTAATAAGTATAAAAATTCAAAAAAAATCAAACCATCTATCCCCTTAAGTATATAGGGAATAGATGGTTTAGTTTTTTTAACATGTGTTCCATTTTCATAGCTCACTTCAAATCACTGTGATTTTCACTTTATTCTTCTAAATACCCAATCGCGGCTAGTGCCTGTAAGTATTCTTGAAACAAGGGGTTTTCAATATTGCATTCTTCTTTTTCTAAGCCCATAAGAACTGTAAGTTTATTGTACATCATCTCTGAATGACCTAATAAGTTGAAGTAATTAATGTATGTGCCATCCGCACTTGCTAAAAAGATAACAATTAATTTACCTTCTTGGATTTCTTTATTGAAAAGATCTTGCTCATCGAAATCTGTATTTTGTTCAGATTGATTAAGTTGTATCATTTCAGCAAAATCTTTTTTTTCCGCATCACTAAACAACCCCATCAAAACAGCCTTTTCCTCGATCTTATAACACTTTACTATTTCTTTAAATTCGATATTTGGATCTAGATAAATGGAACCAATTTTATTTTTTTTGATTTCTGTAGCTCTATACTCACTTTTCAAAATTGTATCAATTTCGTCTATCGAAAATTTATTTGGGATGTTTCTCATTTTGTATTTTTCATAAAGTTTATTTATCATATACTACTCCTTTTTAATAGAATGAATGACCACCTGTTCTATTATGGATATGGAAGTGGAAATAATAACCTTCAGCTGACGTTTTTCCTTTGTCACGCTCAGGGCCAATTGGTGTTCTCCCGTTTCCAGCGTCTTTTGCAACAGTTGCGGCTAAAGCATAAGATTTTGACCAAACATTGTTATTCTTTTTATCACTTGATTTCATTCTTGAAACTGCAGTTGCTTTAGAGATTGGTCCGCCAATATATAAATCACCTTTTGTTAAAACAGCAGCATAGTGATCATATTTTTTCTTTCGTAATTCTGCAGCAACTTTCCCCACTACCGTATATGTAGCACCTGCAATAATTACAGCAGCACCAATCGCGATTAAATGCGAAACAAGCCCTTGACCAATTACGCCTGCAAGCGGTAATAAGAACACTATAGAAGCATGTGCTTCCATAGAATCTACTTCAAAAGATTCGTTTGTTTTTATATCGGTAAATGTCGCTTTAAACACTTCCTCAGTAGCCTCTTCAACGTCAACTCTATATTCTTTTTCAACTTTATTTCCGTTTGCATCTTTTTCCATTGATTTCACTGTAAATGTGTTATCTGTTTTATCCCAAGCCGCTGAAACTGTTGCATCACCTTCTACCGTTTCAACTTCTGTTTGTATTTCTACTTTCTCACTATTATTCTCAAGTACTTCAATATTCTCGTCTTGAACCCAATCTTCAGCTAAAACTTTACCATTTGGAATGATTCCAATGCTTAAAACAAAGATTAACATTAATGATACTATCTTTTTAATCATAATTCTCCACCCCTACTATAATTTTATAAATCCATTGCCAATTTGATTACTGCCACCAATGTCCACAGTATTTTTTTCTAAAATTTTATACACTTCTTTAGGGAACTTTACTTTGCTAGATGACAGTTTAAATGTTTCCTTATTCGCAAGAATTAAAGATACAATTCCTGTTACGTGAGCCGTTGCTAGAGATGTTCCATTTTCAATCGAATAACCATTAGAAGTTGTAGTGGTTATGACGTTCACACCTGGGGCTGCAAAATCAATTTTCCCATTCCTTGCAGCAAAACTTGCAACTTTATAAGCGTGATTTACTGCTGTTACTGAAATAACATCTTTATAATTAGCTGGATATTCAACTTTTCCGCCATAATTATTACCTGCAGCTGCAATAACAATTATCCCTTTTTGAATCGCCTTCTCAATCACCCACTCAAGTTCAGGATGGTTAGAAGACATACCAAAGCTAATGTTTAACACATCAACATTGTTTTCAACGGACCAATTAATACCTTGAACTAAATTATCAATCTTTCCTTTTCCATCATCATTAAGAACTTTAACATCATAGAGTTCCACTAGCGATGCTGCAACGCCAGTGATTCCAATTTTGTTATTATGTGCTGCGATAATACCCGCCACAGTCGTTCCATGGCCTAAAACATCAATTACTGGATGTTGCGGCTCAATTACATTGTATTCTTTAATTACAAGATTTTTTAAATCATCATGTTGTTTTTCTATTCCACTGTCTAATATCGCAACCTTAATCTTACTTTTAGATTTAAATTCATAATATTCAGAATTTAAATTCGAAAGTGCCCATGATCTTACTTGCTCCTTTTTGCTTTTTTCTAGTAAAGCAAGGTTGTCTGATTGATTTATTTTAACCAAACCCGTACGTTGAAAGAAAAAGAAATAGACAGCGCAAATTGCAAAAACACAAACTAAAAAAATCAAAGAATACAAAATTTTCTTCTTAATCACTATCCCCTCCTAACCTTAAATAAATCCTAATATACATATATAACCAAAACAATACTGTTTTTTACTATTTTTTCTTGTTATACTGATACTGAGTTTAGATAAACATTTCACTTAGTAACCTATTCATCAAATGAATTTAATTGAAATAAATGTAAAACAATAAAATTATCACCAGAAAACCCATCTATTGGTTCATTAGCGAGAGATAGTCACACTCGAAACATCCCCCAATATATTCTCGTAGAGTAGAAAACTGAAACAGATTAAATTTCTTTAGGGATGGCTTCGCCTCATCAAACCGTACGTGAAGTTTTTCCTCATACGGCTTTCCGATATTCTTCCTTCTTTAGCTTTCCGTTTATTCTAGCTTCCTACTTTCACGAGTATGTATGTTGTTTTCTTTATCAATTCCTTGATACGGCCATGTTTCTTTCTAACATTTCTTTTCTTATTCCAGAAAAGGTTCAACCGTTCTAGGACATACCAGTCTATTTTACATAGCCACCTCTGTCCAATTGAAGATAACACTATAATAGTTCTTGAACCCTTATAGAATTCTATTTAAACCTTTTACCATCTCTTCTAATTGTAAATACAGTTTGTTCCTCGGCTCTGTGTATCTTTTAATGCGTTCTCGCATTTTCTTCATGGCTTTCTGGCTCGGAATATATGCCATCACATACACTTTCTTCCCGCCTTTCACAGGTTTAGGGTATTTTCGATGGTGAAATCCTAGAAAATCAAATCCCTCGTTGCCATCCCACGTATTCACTAGCTTTGACTTTTCTGTATAGATTGTAAGTTCTAACTTATTCATAATGGATTGTAGTATCCGAATACTTTCTAGTGCTTGTTGTTTTGTTTGACATACGATGACAAAGTCATCGGCATATCGAATTAGTTCCCCCAAGTGTTTACACTTCTTTTCCCAAATGGTGTCCATATAGTTTAAATATATATTAGAAAGTAACGGAAATATCACGCCACCTTGTGGTGTACCTACTGTCGTTTCATGAAATTGCGCATATTCCATGATTCCCGCTTCCAGCCATTTTCTAATGAGTTTTAACACTCTTCGGTCACTGATGCTTCTTTCTACAAGCCTTATTAATTTATCATGATTAATGTTATCAAAGTATCCTTGATGTCTACGCCTACTATCCAATGAGATGTTTTACTCGCTTTCCGTATCTTCCATATCGCTTGATGCGCGTTTCGTTTCGGGCGAAATCCATACGAACAGTCTTGAAAATCAACTTCAAAGATTGGTTCAATGACTAATTTTGTTGCCATTTGTACAACTCTATCTTTGATCGTAGGAATTCCAAGTGGTCTTTGTTTTCCATCCCCCTTTGGAATATAGGTTCTTCTCACAGCTTGTAGATGATATGACTTATTTTTGAGCTCCTTTTACAACTCATTTAGAAAGTTACGTTCTCCATATTGGTGCACAATTTCCTCAATTCTTTGTCCATCCACTCCTCCACTTCCTCTATTCCGTTTTACTCTTCACCATGCTTCAGCTAGTATACCAGGACGATAAATCTTATCATACAACGCATGAAATCTTCGGCTTGAATTTTCTTTGGCACAAAGATATAAAGTCTTCCAAAGTTCTTGAGCTTTTACATCAGTGTAGTTAGCAAGTTTTCCAGTATTCACTCACTCGTACCTCCTTCCAACTTATGAACAAAGTAGAGGTCCTTCCCTACATAACGTTGTGTTGTGGTTATGATATTCAGTACTATGATCTCCTCCGACTCCCTCTTTACAGTCCACCATTTCGCATATGCTTATAGGCTTTCTCTCTCCTTTCTGAAAGAAAGGGCAAAGGAGGGTCTCCCTAGTTCCAGACACTACTTTCTCAACATACCATCCTCCGTACCCCGAAGGATTCTTCGATGCTGTATTTCCAAGTTCTTCACGTCTTCCATGGTTTTCTCCTATATTCACCAGGCTCAACTTCCCTTTGTCCTATTGCTAGGTTTCTTTTAACGAGGCGGCAAGGTTCACTTTATGTTACGGTTTGTTGATTCGCTCGCACTTCTAAATAGAAGTCACTTTGTCACAGAGCTTCAACCTTAGGATTTCTCCACCAGTTGCCTGTTAGCTACTAGACGACTTGGCTCTTACCTAGGCTGGACTTTCACCAGGAAGCAGTGTCCAGCTTAGCTGGGCACGCAAAATAAAAGACTCTCTCCATTAATGATAAGAGTCTTTTTAACGCCAAATACTCATAATTTATCCCCTATAATAAAAAAAGAATTGTGCATTTTTATACCTACACAATTCTTTCTTCCAAAAACATATCTATCTATTTTACGCTAACGCAGCTGCCTGTTCTTGTTGATCTACAGGAATTACAGCGTCTGTTAATGATTTTTCTAGTTCAGCTGTATATTTCATTTGTTCTTCTTTGCTCCAGCCTAGTTTCGCAGCCATGTAGTTGATTACTGCTTCTTTCCACTCGTATACCCAGTGGATGTTGAAGAATACAGCGCCTCTGCGGCGTACGAAGAAGTCAACTGGTTTTGCTGTCATTTCGTAATCCATTGCGTATACAAGTGGGATTAGAACGTCAAGCGGCATGTTGTATTCTTTCGCTTCGTCTTTATGTTTTTTCGCTAAGCCGAACAGTACGTCTACGTTAGAGCCATAGAATTTCGCGAATTCTTCTGCTTGCGCTGTCGTTAAACCGTATTTCGTACCTTCGTCTGCTTTTTTCGCAACGAATGCCGGGAATCCGTGTGAACCATCTACATGTCCACCAGAGATCGGCATATGTTTCGTATCACTCTTCGGATATGCACTATGACCTTCTTTTTGTAGTAAGTTCGTTACGTAATCTACTACCATTTCAGCCATTTTGCGGTATCCTGTTAATTTACCACCTGCGATTGTAATTAAACCAGATTCAGAAGTCCAAATTTCATCTTTACGAGAAATTTCAGATGCATTCTTACCTTCTTCATAAATTAACGGACGTACACCAGCCCAGCTTGATTCAATGTCTTTCTCTGTAATTTTCACGCTTGGGAACATGTAGTTAATCGCATTAATGATGTATGTGCGATCTTCTGTTGTCATTTGTGGTACAGCTGCGTCTTTATCATAGAACGTATCTGTTGTACCTACGTATGTTTTTCCTCCGCGAGGAATCGCGAACACCATACGTTTATCTGGTGTATCGAAGTAAATTGCTTGCCCGAGTGGAAAACGTTTTTGATCAATTACTAAATGAACACCTTTTGATAACTGAAGTACTTTTCCTTTTTTCGAGTTATCTTTTTCACGAAGTGTATCTACCCAAGGACCAGCTGCGTTTACAATTTTCTTACCGTAAACTTCATATACTTCACCGTCTAGTAAATCGATTACACGTACACCGCATACTTTTCCATCTTTATATAAGAAACTGTCTACTTTTGCGTAGTTAACAGCTTTCGCACCATGCTCAATTGCTTCTTTCATTACTTCAATTGTAAGACGCGCATCGTCTGTACGATATTCTACGTAGTAACCGCCGCCTTTTAATCCTTCTTTTTTTACAAGAGGCTCTTTGTTTAGCGTTTCTTCACGGTTAAACATCTTTCTGCGCTCGCTTCGTTTTACACCTGCTAAGAAGTCGTATACACGAAGACCAATTGATGTACTAAATGATCCGAACGTACCGCCTGTATGGAACGGAAGTAACATCCACTCTGGTGTTGTTACATGGGGACCGTTCTCATATACGATCGCACGCTCTTTACCCACCTCTGCTACCATTTTCACTTCAAGTTGTTTTAAATAACGTAGACCACCGTGTACAAGCTTCGTTGAACGACTTGATGTACCTGCTGCAAAGTCCTGCATTTCAAACACAATTGTTGATAACCCGCGTGTTGCTCCATCTAATGCAATACCAGAACCAGTAATACCTCCACCAATTACGATCACATCTAACTCTTGTTTATTTACTCCGTTTAATACGTCTTTACGTTGTTTACTTGAAAATTTCATGGTAATTCCTCCCTTTGATAACGAAAAAAGAGACCACAAACTCCGCTATAGATTTCGCCTCTATAGCGCGTTGTGGTCTCTCCAAATCTCCTACCGAATTATTAACTTGTCACCATTATAACACTGTTTATGATTATTTGAAAGCTTTTGTTGCTTCAATTGCTTTTTTCCATCCAGCATATAGCTCTTCGCTTGTTTCCGCTTCCATCGTTGGTTCAAAGCGTTTGTCCATATGCCACTGTGATTTAATTTCATCTTGGTTTTTCCAATATCCAACCGCAAGACCAGCTAAGTATGCTGCACCTAGAGCCGTTGTTTCGTTAATCACTGGACGCTCTACAGGAACATCTAAAATATCACTTTGGAACTTCATTAAGAAGTTATTTTTAACTGCTCCGCCATCAACGCGTAATGTTTTCAGTTCAATACCTGAATCTGCTTCCATTGCGCATAATACATCTTTCGTTTGGTAAGCTAAAGATTCTAGCGTTGCACGAATGAAGTGCTCTTTCGTCGTACCGCGTGTTACACCAAACATAGCGCCGCGTACTTCACTATCCCAATAAGGTGTTCCTAGTCCAACGAATGCTGGTACAACGTATACACCATCAGTTGATTCAACGCGACTCGCATACACTTCACTCTCACTTGCATCTTTAAACATGCGCATTCCGTCACGTAACCACTGAATTGCAGAACCTGCTACGAAAATACTTCCTTCTAATGCGTAGTTTACTTTACCATCTATTCCCCATGCAATTGTTGTTAATAGACCGTGCTCAGAAGCTACTGCTTTTTCACCTGTGTTCATTAACATGAAGCAACCAGTTCCGTAAGTATTTTTCGCCATACCTTCACCGAAACAAGCTTGTCCAAATAATGCTGCTTGTTGGTCACCAGCTACACCTGCAATCGGTACATTTTGGCCGAAGAAGTGGTAATCAATTGTTTCTCCGTAAATTTCAGATGATGGACGTACTTCTGGAAGCATGCTCTTTGGTACTGTTAACATTTCTAGAAGCTCATCATCCCACTGTAAGTCGTGAATATTAAACATTAACGTACGTGATGCGTTTGAATAATCTGTTACGTGTGCTTTACCACCAGATAGTTTCCATACAAGCCACGAATCAATTGTTCCGAATAATAGATCACCGTTTTCTGCTTTCTCTCTTGCACCTTCAACGTTATCTAAAATCCATTTTACTTTCGTACCAGAGAAGTATGCATCAATTAAAAGACCTGTTTTTTCGCGAACCATTTCGCTATAACCTTTTTCTTTTAACTCATCACAAATTTCAGCTGTTTGGCGAGATTGCCATACAATTGCGTTGTAAATTGGTTTACTAGTTGTTTTATCCCAGACAACCGTTGTTTCACGTTGGTTCGTAATACCGATACCTGCGATTTGTTCTGGTTTTACATCTGCTTCGCTTAAGCAAGTTGCGATAACTGCTAAAATAGATCCCCAAATTTCTTGTGCATTATGCTCTACCCAGCCCGGCTTTGGAAAATGTTGTGTAAACTCTTTTTGAGCTGAATGAACAATTTCACCTTTTTTATTGAAAAGAATTGCGCGTGAGCTTGTTGTTCCTTGGTCTAATGAAAGAATATATTTTTTCATATCGGTTTCCCCCTTATGCTACTTTTCTACTATTTGTATTGCTTCCGCTTTTTTTACTTGTCATATAAGAGATTGCTAGTACAATCACAGTTGCGATAATCACATAAATAAGTGCTGAATTTTGCTTTCCTTCAAATACAACTTGATGGAATAAACCTGCAAGTGATCCACCTAAAATTGGACCTACTACTGGAATCCATGCATACTTCCAGTTTGAACCGCCTTTTCCTGCAATCGGAAGGAAGAAGTGTGCGATACGCGGACCTAAATCACGTGCTGGGTTAATTGCGTATCCTGTTGTCCCACCTAATGATAAACCAATACTTACAATTAAGAAACCTACGATAAATGGATTTAATCCATCTGCAAATTTATTTGCACCAATTGCTAATATACCAAATACTAAAACGAATGTTCCAATCATTTCACTTAAAAGGTTTGCAAATGTGTTCGGAATTGCTGGACCTGTTGCAAATACACCTAACTTTGTTCCTGGATCTTCTGTTTCTTTCCAGTGTGGTAAGTAATGTAAATATACGATAACTGCCCCGATAATTGCCCCAATCATTTGTGCTACGATATAACCTGGTACGTCACTCCATGGGAACGCTCCCTTAAATGCTAGTCCTATCGTTAAAGCTGGATTCAAATGTGCCCCACTAATTGATCCAACCGCATACGCTGCAACCGCTACTGCTAAGCCCCAGCCCATTGTAATAACAATCCAACCTGAATCTTTCGCAAACGATTTCTTTAAACTTACACCAGCACAAACGCCGCCACCAAGTACGATTAACAACGCAGTCCCTATTAACTCTCCTAAAAATGCTGACATAGTATCCCTCCACAATCAATTTAAACGCTTCCAAATGTGATAGAGGTAAAATGAATGGCCATTCGTTTTTGTCAAAAGAAAAAGACCCACAGCTTTGCACGCTTCTATATAAATTTATATAGAAACAATGAAATGTGGATCTCTTCTTTTCTCCGTCACGTTTATTAACTTGTCTATAATGTTAACCTCTTATGAAAGCGGTGTCAACAGAATTTTTTCACATTTTCGTCACTTTTTTTGGTAATGTTTCCATAGTTCGCGTTTTGACGTCGTAATCGCTGTCGCACCAGCGTTTAAAGCTCTTTCCACATCTTCTACAGTACGAATAAAACCACCTGCTAAAATCGGTACACCAGTACGCTCTTTCACTTCAGCGATAATATCCGTCATTGCTCCTGGAAGCACCTCAATATAATCCGGTTTCGTCTTATCTAAAAGATTGCAGCTCTTCTCCATCGCACTCGAATCGATTAAAAAGATGCGTTGTATTGCCACAACACCTTTTTGCTTCGCCTTCATAATAACGCTCGCCTTTGTCGAAAGTAACCCGTACGGTCTAAACTCCTGACATAAATATTCCGTCGCATGCCCATCACTCTGCAAGCCATGAATTAAATCCACATGTAAAAACACCTTTTTACAATATTGCTTCGCAAGTGATATAACACTCTTCAATTGGCCGACATGAATATCTAAAATAACGATATATTCATACGAACTATGTAATAGCTTTTCCAAATCTTTAATTTGCCTCACTGCCGGCAAAATCTTCTGTTCATGAAATTCCATTCTCTATATCCCCTTCTTTATGTCATCCTATCCTTTATAGTACACAATTTAAGTGAAAAGAACAGCTAGTGTAGGGGATTTCTTTCAAATCTTTCCTCTATTTATATATTTTCTTCAACTTATCGGAACCTATACCACCTATAATCATGAATGCAAGGGGTAAAAGATTCATTACATATGGCGCATCTGCTACAATTGCAATACTTGCTCCAGCAAATTTGTTTAGCATCCATACAACGATTTTTGCAATAAGTAAAAATACCCCTATCATAAATAAACTATCAAAAAACACCTTCCATTTTGGATATGCCAATTTCTTACTATCTTCAATTACTTTCTGCGTCAATTCTTCATCACTCCTTAGCAGTTCATCAATCGTAATATCGAACAAATCACTTAAATGAATAATAATTTCAATGCTCGGATAGTTCTTTCCCGTCTCCCATTTCGAAACAGATTGCCTACTTACATGAATTTTTTCAGCCAAATCATTTTGCGACCAATTTCTTTTTTCCCTTTCTTCTTTTAAACGCTCACTAAAAATCATACTGTGTTTATCACCTCTCTATGCCCATTATGTTCAAATAAATGATGAAGAGTAAAGCTAGTTATCGTTGCATCGCCTGTGCAACTTATGCGTTACAGCTTATAATAGTGCTATTTTATATGTATCTTCCCTATACTATGCTCCAATAATAATTTCCCGAACAATAATACAAAGAGCGGATACTAATAAAGTGAAACTTTAATCAGCCCTCACCAATCGGGCTTTTACAGACAGCCCGGCAAATAGCGGGATAAAGACTAGATTAGGCATAAAAAATACGCCATCCCTTCTTATCAGTCTCCAGAAAGAATAACGCAAATTTTCATTTTTACTCATCATTTTTCGGACTATATGAAAACCCCGGATATTTCACAACAGGCCACTTCTCCTTACGCAGGGAATCCATTACTTGCGGGCCAACATGTATATTACTCTCCACTATTTCTTTAGGAGTCAGTGCCATCCATTGATTTAACGATACATCTTCAAAACGATTGCTTCTGAACATCTCTAAAAACCATAATGTTTCGGTACCTGTATTTTGAATATAATGCCCCGTCGCAAACGGTACATATCCGACATCACCAGCTCTATAATCAAATGTACGAGCGGTACCATTTCCAAGAAACACAGTCATTCTCGCTTCTCCTGTCAAATAATATTGCCATTCATCATTATTCGGGTGCCAATGAAGTTCTCTCATTCCACCAGGCTCAACCTCAACGAGCGCTGCTGCGATCGTTTTTGAAATAGGGAAATTTGTAGAATCTACAATTCGAACGCTACCACCAGGAGTCTTAATTGGCTTTTGTTTTAACAGTTCATGTTTAAATGTTAAAGGAACTTCCCCTTTCGGTGATTGAACTTCCTGACTTTCAAGCGAACCTGGCACCTCTCCTTGATAAATATAAACTTGACCTGAAGGGATAGAATGAAAAGCACTCTCAGGTACTCCAAAATTAGCCGACAACACTTCTTTTGGCGTATGCGCAAACCAATCAGAAATAGCTAAAGTAGATAAATCAGAAAAATGTCCATCATCGAAAACAAGTAGAAATTCACAATGTTCCAATCCTTGAATGGAATGCGGAATACCAGGCGGAAAATACCAAAGATCACCTGGTCCAACATCAGCAATAAAATTCCGTCCATTTTGATCAACAGCCGTTATGCGTGCCCGTCCTAAAAGCATATACGCCCATTCCGCTTCTTTATGCCAATGAAGTTCTCGTATTCCACCGGCCGTTAAGCTCATATTTACCCCAGCAATCGTCGTCGAAACTGGTAGTTCCCGAGCAGTAATCTCCCGAGACCACCCGCCGTGTTTCAAAATCATAGAAGTGTCCGAGAATGAAAACTTCAAGTTAGGAACTAATCCTGCATCCGTTATAGGTGGAACAAGCATATTCGGATTTTGAATATCTCGCATAACATTACGAGGTCCAGAATCAATTGCACCTGCTCCGTCGCTGCGGATTGGTTGCGGCACTTTCCCTCCCGCTTCATTAACAGTACGTTTCTTCATGATTACACCCCTTTTTCATCCGGTTATTAGGTGAAAATCCTCCACCATAGTGTATGAATTGGGCTTTAGATGGTTACAGTTACTATGGAGTTACATCAACTGCCTATCATTATCGTTTTGTTCATTTCTCAACTTATACTAGTATGGACAGCGTCTGGAAAGATAATGAAGAAATTAAATTAAAACTAATAAAAAACCCTGTAAAATTTATTACAGAGTTTTTCACCAATTATTTATTGTTTTACATATCGAATACGAACATTATCGTCCATATGATAAATTTGTAATGTGTTTCCATCATAGTTTTGCAATTTATACATGATACTATCATTTGTTAACTTTACTTCTTGACCGTCTTTAACTGCTTTTGTTACTTTTAAAGATAACTGGAATGATGGGACATCCACCGTATATGTTCCTGTTAAATAGTTATCTTTATTCGGATAAGAACCATTCGCATAAGACTCAAATGTTTTATCACCTTTTAGTACTAGCGTAGTTTTTACGCCACTGCCGTAATCAATACCCCAATTACCAATAATCTCAGTACCATCTTTAATGTTCTTCTGCATGTTGCTATAACTAATTCCTAACTCTTCACTTGTACCAACTGTATCTACAAATACCCCAGTTTTTGCTTGACTTTTATCTGTTTGAGCCTGACTGCCAGTAGTTGGGTTTGCCTGTGTAGAACTACTTGTTGTACTAGTAGATTTTTCCGTGGTTGTATCACCTTTTACTTCAGCCCTTAACTTATCAAATGTAGGTTTCCAAATACGTTTTGCTTCCTCTAATTTTATATTTGCTTTATTTAAGATTTCCTTATCAGTCTCTAAGCTAAAACCTTTATCGTTGAATAACTTCTCTATTTCACCGAATGTTTCTCTTAGTTTACCTGCAGCTCTTTCAATCTCTTTTTGGTCTTCTTTATGTTTTGGCGGTGCAGAAATCTTCTCTATCTTATCAAATACTTTATAGATGTCTTTAACACTATCTAATACCTCAGCTTTTGATTTACTTCCGTTTCTCAAATCCTTTACAGATGCATCATAGTAATCAAATCGTCTTAACATATCCTGTTCAATGTCTAATAAATATTGTGCATAATCTTCATCTAAAACTCGAACCTTTTGAACATCTTTACTTTCTTCTTTCGAATTAGTTGATTTTTCTTTTGTTCCAGAAGACTTAGCTTTACTTGTTTCTTCTGTCTTTGCTTCTTTACTTGCCGAATCTTTTACTGTAACACAACCACTTAATAATAATGTAACTGGAACTACAGCAGCCATTAGTTTCTTCACTTTCATACCTCATACTCCTTAAAGTAATTTACTCTTAGTTTGTTTTGCTACCGATACTCTTCGCTGCTTCTTCAAACAGTTTTGAACCTTCTTGTGCTTTACTTAATGATTGATGCATTTTACTCTCGTCTTCTTGGTCTAATGCATCAAAGAGAAGTTGGAAACAATCCGCATACAGTTCCATCGATTGCTTTATCTTCACTTGTTCTCCCTGTAATTCAGGAGGTGCTTGTAGATTCTTCAGTTTCGTTGCAGTTGCCTTTGCTCCACCTAAACTCAGTTGTACTTCACTTTTCTTTTGTTTGTATGATTTTACGTCTGAATCTGCTATTCCTTCAATTAATTTCATTGTATCTTCAATTTGAGTAGCACTATTTATGATATCTGCCTTGTACCTTTCAACATCTGAACCAGTTACCTTACCAGTTGAAGAACTAGAAGAAGTTGAATTATTTGAAGAAGAACTTGGTTGACTACTTGATGAACTACTATTTGTACCTTCACCTTTCGCTACAGATAAGCTATCCTCTTTCTTGCTATCAGTTGACTTACTCTCTTTTTCAGAAGTCTTATTCTCTTTCTCTACCTTTTGCGTTTCTTCTTTCTTTGGCTCAGCTTTCTTACCATCAGTTTCAATTGTAATACAACCACTCAATAACATAACTGGTAACGCTAAACTTACTAATTTCTTTGCTTTCATGATTACTAATACCCCTTTATTTGTAAAATGTAGTGCAAACAAGTTAATATACTTAACTAATAAATTTCCCCCGAATAATTTATTAAAATCTACTATCCATAGATTTCCTGTATATTCATAATCTTTCCATATATATCATTTTACAAAGAATTACATATTTGGTCAAAGGGATTTATGTAGTCCTTAAAAGAAAATTTTAATCACAAAGAAAAGAAGCTAACAATAAATTGTTAACTTCTCGGCTTAAGGAAAAAATAGTATCTTTCCTTATCTTCTAATATCTAGGTTGTGATTGAATATTTGTAAGATGAACATCATACATATCAATGATTTCAAGAAATCTATCAGCTTCACGGAAAACATGGTCTGCCAATAATGGATGAATGATGCTCTTTATTTTACATTGCTCAATTAAATCACGTGCTGTTTTCTTAAAATCCCGAAGAGATGCAACTGACACGCGATTTTGATCTAAAAATTGATCTAAAAGAGGAGCTGTTTGGGATTGTGGTTTCATAGATTCTAAGTCAATTGCTTGATACATCAATTCATCAAAATCATTGCTAAAATTCCGTGCTGTATCTACAAGCTTTCTTTCCGATGGATCAAGAAGATGGCCAATAAATTTAGCATGGTCTGCCATAATCCTTAAAAAGAAAACATTTTCTTTAATAATAGCATCAGGAAGAGCATCTAATTTACCTTCATTTAATTGTATTAAACGTTTTCTAAAATAATCCGCTTCCCTACTTGTATGGTCAACTAACAGTGGAAAGTTATTTTGTCCTGGCAATTTACATGTGAGAATTAATCCTAAAATTTTTCGTTTAAATCCCCAAATATTAGTTGCGGCTTGTTGTACTTCTGCATTAAATCTTTTTATTTGCTCAGGATCTGTTTCATTTGTATAGGAATGCGCTATTTGTTCAATATGTTCAAACAATCGATAAAATTGATTCGCCTCTTCGATTAGTTGAGTATCCTCGCATCTAAATCCTAAACGTAGAAAAAAAGAATGCTCCTTCATGATTCTAGACCAAAAACGAATTTCATTTAATGAACGCTCAACAAACATTACAGATGTAACACCTGTATCCGGATGTAATGAAGTTTCATCCCTATGCATTGTTAATCCCCCCCAGTAAAATCCCCGCTAGTTCCATTCTTATGAGTAAAAAAATATATAAATACCATCAATAAAAGTTCTGATGAATCTCGTATACATGTAATATTAAATTTATATAACCTGATCCCCAAGAAGAAAAAGGCTACCACCTAGTTGTAAAGTTCTACTAGGTGGTAGCCTTTCAAAATTTTTATTAAAGCAATACCGAATCTTTATCACTATCCTGATTACGTTTCTCACGCTCTTCTTCTAAGCGCTTCATATATACTTCGCCTTCTTTTTCAATAAACTCATTATCCATATCTTGCTCTTTTTTCGAAGTATATAAAACCATGTAGCCACTTAGTACAATCCCGACAATTACAAGATACACCCACCATGGTAAAGTTTCCAAATCACTTCATTCCTTTCCTTAGACAAGCCTTATTAGTTTCACTTTATGAGGAAAGAAGTGGATTTATGCTTAAAATTTTTATTGTGGATGCTTCGCGAAAAATGCTTGTACATATTCCATAAACTCAATTGGTTCCTGACGAAACGGTGCGTGGTATCCTTTTTCAATAATATGAAACGTACTATTCGCAAATAGCCCATGATACAGTTCACCATTTTTCCAAGAAACACTCTTATCATGTCGTCCCCATAAAATTAAAGTCGGTACCTTAATTTTATCTGCTTCCATCGCAATGCGGCGCTCTCTCATTTTCGTAAGCTGATCATAATGCTCTTTATCATCACGACTATTTTTCACTTCATTTTTATTATACTTCGCAATCTCAGTTACAGTTTGTAAGTCCGTCGATAGCGGTGGTACTTCATAACTTTCTTTTTGCTGGAAAGACTCTATCCCTGTGGAATCCGCCAAGATGAGATGCGTCACTGCATCCGGATATAAATACGCTAAATTAAGGGACATCTCTCCGCCCATTGAATGGCCGAGCACCGCAAACTGATCGTATCCGAGCTTCTTCATTAACTTATAATATAAATTCACTTGCGCAGGAAACGAATACTGAAAATCAATAGGTTTAGAAGAACGCCCAAACCCTAAAATATCAACCGCAATAATCGTATGGTCTCGCGCTAGTTCCGGATAAATATCACTAAACCCATCAGAAGAACCACCAAACCCGTGAAGCATAAGTAACGGAGGTTTCCCCTCACCAATTTGTTTAAAATAAATCGTCTGCCCATCAATTTGCGCCATATTCTCTTTCGTATTCAACTTCATCATAACAGTATCTTTCACTTCTCCAACCTTCGCAATCGGCTTATCAACGAAGTTACATACGATTAACAAAACGAGCACAATACCGCTAATGAAATAAAATTTAAACCGTTTCAAAATTCCCGTCTCCTTTCTCAAGTTGCTATTTAAAGTTTTTACATTATTTGGTTGTTTTATGTTATCCTTTTAATTGTAACTAAAACAGTTACAATTATAATAAAAAAATATAACTCACTTCTATTACTAATGGTTATTCTGTAACTATTATAGTTACATATTTAAAGTAAGTCAATTCTTTTTATAGTAAAAAACAAAGGGACCTCATTATAAGATCCCTTCACTTTATTATTTAATTTAAAAATGATCAGCGTGTGAGTCTTGTTTGCTAATACCGCCGCCGTCTCCTTTATTGAAGTTGGCTGGCGCTCCTCCGTCACCAATATTAACGTAGTCTGGTCTTGCTGGTGCTCCTCCTGTCTCTCCTATATTTAATGCTTGATTTGTAAACTCACTGTTAACTCCAATTGATAATGCACCTACTAACGCAATCCCCAACATTCCAAAGTGAATCTTTTTCATTATTTTAGCGCCCCTTTTTTTAATAAATTTTTTTGAGCTTTATGACTCATGTAAAAATAATGACTTGCTTTATTGTGATTCTCTTCTTTATAAAACCTTAGAGCTAACATTTCAGCGTATTCCTGTATACACTCCCATAGCTCTTCTTTTTCAAAATAAATAATACCTTCTAAAACTACTTGCTCTAAGCTTAATGTAGGTGATTTTTCGTTTACGCTTTTCAAAATCATAAAACGATATTGAAACTCTTCCTTATTTAATTCTTTACAAATATCCAAACCTTTTTCAACCAAATCTGCTGCCAATTGATATTGCCCTAATTTATAACATTCACGTGCTTCAACAAATAGCGCTTTAAAAAATTTCGGCTGTTTTTTTGTAACTTCGGATGCATGGCGAACTGCAAGTTCCGATAAATCTTGACTAGCATACAAAAAGGCTAAATTATGACGCACCATTAAAATATATTTTTCATAATTTACCTTTTGGAAAATATCCATAGCAGCATTAAAGCTTTCTTCCGCGAGTTCATAATTTTTCAAATCTACACAACACAGACCAAAAGCATTTTCACATAGCGCTATATTTATTTCGCAACCTATATGTTTTTTGAACTCTTCTTTCGCTTTTCTCAAATAATCAATTGCATTAACTTGTTGATATGTCTGATAGTAAAAATTACCCATACGATAATCAAACTCTGCATTTTCTAAAGAGTGCGAAGCATATTTCAGTAGTTTATTTGCTTTTTCATAACTTTCCTTTGCATCGCTATATTTAGACATTGAAGTACAATATATTCCTTTAAAAAAATGATAATAATACGCTAAAAACCCTTTAGTTGGAATTTCAAAAGATTCTATTCTCTCAAAACTATTTTCTTTTATATTCAACCAATCCGTCAGCATTTTATATCTAAAATCTAATAAGGTAAAATACAAAGATAACTCCTGATCCACGTCCAAACCACTAATCTTATTATCAATCTCCTCTTTCATTTCTGTGGCCTTCTCTATATTTTGCTGCAACATTACACGATACCAATCATCTAAAGAATGTTTCATTTGCTCCCGCGTTACTACATCTGCTCCCATAAACTCGCATCCCCTTTTCTCCAAAATTATAAAATTAGGATTTTTATACAATTATCAAAATTGTATATTACCACTCCTTTTCTATGTATTGAAAAATAATTATCAGAAAATTAAATATTTTAATTAATTATACCAAACTTTTCCTTTTTAATAACTTGAGAAACAATTGTCAGAAAACTTAACAGGACAAATAAAAAAGCAAGCAGTTCCAGCACTCCGCTAAAACTACTTGCTCTCCTACTTACTATCTCTATTTTTACTCTTTAATGAATTCCTTCGTACTTCTCACTGTATCAATTGGACGAACTAATTTTTCAATTTCTTCACGTTTTGGCTCTAGGAATGGAGGTAAAGATAATTTTTCGCCAAGTGTTTCGTATGGCTCATCTCCCATAAACCCTGGGCCGTCTGTTGCAAATTCAAATAAGATTTGTGGTGCAACTCTTGCGTATAATGATTCAAAGAAATGACGGTCTACATAACCAGATGAAGGAAGTCCAACGCTACTGATTCTCTCAATCCATTCTTCTAATACAGCGCGATCTTCTACGCGGAATGCAGCATGGTGAACCGTACCAAAACCTTGTCGTGCTTCTGGAAGAACCGTATTATGTTCTACAACGACAGAAGCACCGTTTCCACCTTTATTTACTTCAAATAAATAGAATTCTCCTTCTTGCGCAACCTCTTTAAATAATAAAACTTTTTCTAGCACTTCTTTGAAGAAACTAAAGTTTGCAATACGGATAAATACAGGTCCTAAACCAGTGATTGCATATTCTAATGGTACTGGCCCGTTTTGCCAAGGTGTACCTGATTCGATTCCTTTATCAAGTTCATCTGAGATTAATTGATAGTGTTGGTCATCAAAGTCAACGAAAGAAAGAGTTTTCTTACCAAATTGCTCTTTAATTCCTGTATGTTCTACTTCAAGACGGTCAAAGCGTTTCACCCAATACTCTAATGCTGCATCAGTCGGAACACGGAATGAAGTTTTTGAAATTTCATTTGTACCGTGTACTCCTTTCGGAACACCTGGGAAGTCAAAGAATGTCATATCTGTTCCTGCACTACCTTTATCATCTGCAAAGAATAAATGATACGTTTGAATGTCATCTTGGTTTACTGTTTTCTTAACTAAACGCATTCCTAAAACGTGAGTGAAAAACTCATAGTTTTTTTCTGCACTACTTGTAATCGCTGTAACGTGGTGAATTCCTTTTAATTGGTTCATTTTATATTCCTCCAATATTTTTTAATTTATATTTTCTCTCCTATTACTTCTCTTCAATAGGTGCTAAATTCGCTTCAATCTCTGCACGCTGATCTTCTAAGAACGGTGGTAAATCAAGTTTTTCTCCTAAATGTTCCACATCTCCATCAACTGTAAATCCTGGTCCATCTGTCGCAATTTCAAAAAGGATTCCGTTTGATTCACGGAAATATAAGCTTTTAAAGTAGAAACGGTCGATGATTCCTGAAGACTGGAAGCCTCTTTGTTTCACCTGTTCTTCCCAATAGGCAAGCTCTGCATCGTTTTTCACGCGAATTGCTAAATGGTGAATGCTCCCTCGGCCCGGCTTTTCAGTAGGTCCATCTAAATATTTCACAACGATTTCTCCAAAATCCTCTCCTTTAATGGATTGAAAAATTGCTTCCTCTTCGCTACGGCTAACCGCTGTATAACCGAACATCTCTGTAAGTGTACTCGACATTTTATCAAGTCTACGAACTGTCATTTCCACAGAACCCATTCCTTGAATTTGATGCTTTGCAGGAACTTCTGATTTCTCCCAAGTTTCCCAGTGCTCTACTTTTTCTCCGTTTGAAACGAGTAGTACTAAGCGAAGACCTTCAGCATCCTCAAATTGTAAAGCAGGACGATTTGCATATGTTGTCATTTCACTATGTTTCACATCAAAATTCTCAAATCGTTCTTTCCAGTAATGTAAGCTTTCCTCTGAAGGAACGAGTAATCCAATTCGAGTAATCGCATTCGTACCGCGATATGTTCTTCCTACTAATGGAATTTCAAAAAATGATAATTCCGTACCTGGACTTCCTGTTTTATCTCCATAAAATAAGTGGTACATTGACGGATCATCTTGATTTACTGTCATTTTCACACGACGTAAGCCAAGCACGTTTTTATAAAAGTGATTATTTTCATTTGCATTTTTCGTAACCATTGAAATGTGATGATGCCCTTTAATTTTATACATTGGTTATTCCTCCGTTTCGTTTTACTAGTCAAGTGATAAATAAAAAAATAATATTTCCCACAACTAATATGGTTTTTAGCTTTTCAATTTATTCTTAATTATGTTTTTGTAAATTCATCTTAGTTTTTACTGTATAAGTTACTTTGTTTTTTAATCGAAAACAACTGAGTGTATGTTTTTCATATGACTCAATCGCTTTCGTTACTATCACTTTACACCTCAAGTGATTGAAAAGCAAGCGAAAAATCTCGAATTCAAGATTTTTTTGTTAAATAACATTTAGGGTGTAAAATCTGATTATTTACGTAATTGACATTCTATTAAAACGCTCATTTACAGAAGAACATTATTCAAGTGAAGCCCTCTATAATTCAATTACAACTCCTTGAAAGCTTATGATACTATCCTGATCACACTTTTTATATTTAATGTTTTAAGGAAAAAAGCTATACTATAAGCGAAACTAAAAATCAGAAAGGAAATACCAGAACATGGAAAATTATATGCTATTTATCCTTACAGCACTCCTTATTATAATGATGCCTGGTCCCGGTTTTGCTTTAGTTACAAAAAACACTATCTCTCATGGTAGAAATGGTGGAATAAAGACCGTCTTAGGAACAGTATCTGGAATGATGATTCATACAATAATGGCTACACTAGGACTCTCTGCTATCTTAATGAAATTTGCTATGCTATTTACATTAATAAAATATGCTGGGGCATTTTATTTAATTTATTTAGCTGTAAAGTCAATTAAAAGTGCCTTTTCTAAAAAAGAAGATATGTCAAGTTCAGTGGAAATAAACTCTAAGGATATTGGAACGGTTAAAAGTTTTAGACAAGGATTTACCACGGCAATCTTAAACCCAAAAACGGCTGTATTTTTCCTTAGTTTTCTACCCCAATTTATTGTGAGTAATCAAAGTCATTTCTTCCAATTTCTTTTGTTGGGATTCACATTTACGACTTTGACAGCAATATGGTATTTACTTTATATCTCTCTAATACGTCAATTAAGAACTTTTTTAAGAAAAGAAAAGGTGAACCGTACAATAGAGGGTATTACTGGCACAGTATTATTAGTATTTGGAGTTAGGCTATTTTTCCAAAAATAAATATGTAATAGAGAGAGTTTAAAACTTTCGGTTTTTCCAATAAATGAATCAATATAAAAAGTATGGCTTTCAAACAGTAAAAAATGAACAAACGGGTGTGTTTGTGGAATAAGCTTCAATAAAATAACCAAACTTTTTATAAAGAAGTGAATCGATTATATTAAAATTGATATAAAGGCGTTATCCTTTCCTATGATTTCTCAGAAAGAATAACGCCTTTTTCTTTTTAGAGGGTATTTTGTCTAGTTAGCTTGATAGCGATGTGGTTCTATCCCTTATAAAGTGAAACTTTAATCAGTGGGGGTTTTGTTCATCCCCCACTGATTATTAGTTGAACCAATCGGGCTTTTACGGACAGTTGATCCCCCACCTAACTTCTTTGCTTCCGCTGAATTTTGAGGTGGGGGTCTTACTGCCCGTTAATGCGGGATAAATGTTACAAAAACATTTATAATAGCTCTAACTTGCACAATGCTTCCCGTTAATATAATACGCTGATTCTGTGAAAACCGTAAATACAACCTCTACTTCTGGAAGTCCAAAATCCATTACATATGTAGTAATGGCCTTGGCAAATCGATCACGAATTTCCTGTCCACGCTCGAACCATTTCACTTCAATAAGAGGAAACGCTTCTATTTCTTCTCCATTGAATACAAACGTAGAACTTGGTAGTTCCAACGTAAAATTATCCGTACCACACTCACAAATCTCTGCGAGCTCTTCTACTAATGGCTTGCTTATGTGTTTTAATTGTTCAGTAGTAATTCCACGAAACACAACATGCGGCATGTGAATCCCTCCTTTAGATAGTTTTATATTTGCTCACATCATAGCACAATTCTCCCACCTTTTAACAAAAATAGATGCTAAACAAGTTTCAACTCTTATTTTTAGGCCTGTTATACAGGCTGAAGCGATTCTAAGTATCTGCCATATTAAAGTTGATATGCTCCCATTCTAGTGGTGAGATATGTTTTAATCGTTCTTCGTTACCCCCATGCGTACTTCTTAACTATTTCATTTAATTTTTAATAAAGAAAACAGCCTCACTAAGCTTTTAGAACTTAATGAGGCCACTTTATTCACACTTTTAATTATGGAACGTCGGTTTATAGAACGAACGATTATCAAGTGCGAAGACACGCTCTGTGTATTCGCCTGGTTTTGTGCGTCCTAATGCGCGGTCCATCATGTTCATTTTTGCATCTAAGTTGTCGATGTAGTGCAGAATTTCTGCTTCTTTTACTAACGGTGGTTTTGGGCTACCCCATTCTGCTTTTCCGTGGTGAGAAAGGACGATGTGTTGAAGAATTAATACTTCTTCTGCATCGATGTTCAGCTCATCTGCTGCTTTACCAATTTCGTTCACCATGATAGAAATGTGGCCTAGTAAATTTCCTTCTAACGTATACGTTGTAGAAATTGGACCAGATAGTTCAATTACTTTACCAAGGTCATGTAAAATAACGCCTGCATATAGTAAGTCTTTATCTAATGATGGGTATAGATTTGAAATAGCTTTCGCTAAATCTAGCATTGATACAACGTGATAAGCTAGTCCAGATACGAACTCATGATGATTCTTTGTCGCTGCTGGATATTCTAAAAATTCATTTTGATGCTTATTTAATAAATGTCTTGTTAGACGCTGAATGTTCGGGTTTCTCATTTCAAATATGTATTGCGTAATTTTCTCAACCATATCTTCTTTTTTCACTGGTGCTTTTTCTACGAAATCCGAGATATCTGTTACTTCATTTTCATTCGCAACACGGATTTGTTTCACACGTAATTGAATACGTCCTTTGTAGTTTAAAATATCACCAGCTACTTTAACGATTGTTTCTGCTACATATTGTTTCTCAACTTCTGGTGATACGTCCCATAGCTTCGCTTCAATATCTCCACTTGGATCTTGTAAGATTACTGTTAAAAATGGCTTTCCATTACTTGCTAGACCTTTTGTCGCTGTTTTAATTAACAAGAAAACATCGACTTGTTCACCAACTTCATATTCTGCAATTTTCTTTTTCATTCGAATTCCTCCACCAAATCAGTTACTTTTAGTATAGCATATTACAACTCATTTTCTTTACGCTTATGTGTTAATTTTATAATCTGTTTTTCTGTAAAATACGCGAGTAAATGCGCATGACATGTAAAGAAGATGACTTGTCTATCTTTTGCGATTTCCTTTATTAGTTCAATCGTTCGATCCGTCCTTACCGCATCAAAGTGCACGAAACTATCATCAATAATAAATGGGTAATCATGTTCAAATGTTTTCGCAAGTGCAAATCTCAGCGATAAATATAACTGCTCCGCTGTCGCTTGGCTTAGTTCATGACTGTAAAAACGTATACCGTCGTTACGTTCAACAACGAACGGCTCCGCCTCTGACGGTGAAAAGATTTTACTATAGCGTCCGCCCGTTAAATAGACGAAATACTCTTCTGATTTTTGTAAAATACGAGGCAGATGCACTTCATGATAATATTGCTTCGTTTTCGTTAATACTGTCTTTGCGGCCGCATAAGCAGCCCACTTCTTCACTTGTTCACGTACTTGCGCTTTTTTCATTTCCCACTCATGCATTAAATCGCCGTACGTACTACCTTCTTCTAAATTCGCAATTTCCATACGATGTTTCGCGATGCGCTCTGTCAATTCTTTCTCTTGCGCCAGACAGTTTTGTACGACTGTAATTTCTCTCTTTAATTTCTCTTCATAACCGTCAGCTTCGTAATGTTCAGCTAATGATAAACTCTTTAAACGCTGTTCTAACAGATCAATTTGCGGTAATAAACGCACTACTTGTTTCTCAGCATCTTCACGTTTTTCCGCCAGTTTACCCGCTTCTAAAAACATCTCTTCATCTGTAGTCTCTGCAATATTCCATAATGCATTTCGTTCTACTAACAGTTGTTTCAATTGTTCTTGCATAAACTCATATTCTTCTTGCCATTCCGCCAGTTTTTCTTTTAACTGCTTACAAGTTTGGCGCTTCTCTTTCTCATTTTGCATACGACTTTGTGCCCCGTGTAGCTTACTATACTCCGCACTACCGATAACAGCTTCTAGTTTCTGTTCAAAATGCGAAATCATTTCATATAATGAAGATTTTCGCGTGCCTTCTTTTTCTAACTCCCGATATAATTGCTGCATTTTTTCAATACGCTCAAACGCTGGCAATATGTGTGCATACGTATAAAATTCTGGGAACATATAGCGCGTTTTATATGCATCTACTTGTTCTCCCGCCTGGAACGTTTCTCTCTCCCATTCCTCATACGATGAAACGACTTTATCATAAGCTCGCTCCATTTGCTGCAATTTATAAGACTCACGCTCAAATAGCTTCCGAATCTCTTCATCTTTTTCTAACTGATAGCGCACAGACAGCGCTTCTTCACTTTGTCTCCCGCCAGCACTTTGCTGAAGAGTAAGAAGCTCTTCTTGTAATCCACTTGACGGATCTTTATATAAAACAAGGGCAAGAACAATCCCTACAAAAACAATAACACTAATAAATAAGAGCGGGCGGTTATCAATAAATAAAATCGTGAATAAAACAAGCGTGTTAATAAGAAGTAACAGAAGACAAACTCTTTGCCACTGCTTTTTCTTTTGCATAGCTGCTCCTGCTTTTTCCTCATACTTGCGCTTCATTCTCTCTGCGCCCATACCGATAAACGCCGCATCTTGGAACGATTTCTCTTTCTCAACTAACGTATTTCGCTCTTCATCAACTAACATTTGTTTCTGAATCTGTCTTATATTTTCTTCTTGTTCTTCTAATTGCTCTTGCGCTACTTTAAAACGATCATCAAGCTGTGCTTTTTGCGTTTCTAATTCACGCGCTTTTTGTACGGTTTGCGTAATTAATTCTTTCGTTGCCAAACTCATGTCAAACGCAAGAACCGCTTCCTTTTCAAAAGTAGCACCAATTTGTTGTTCTAGTTCTGCAATTTCTTCTTTTATATTCGCAATACTTCCTGTCATATCACGCATTTCTTGGCGTGCATTTTCGTAAGACATATGTTGCATACGAAGTTCTTCTACATAACTTTCTTTTTGTAAAAACTCTTCATCTATTTGAATCGAGGCAATTTCCGATTGCACCGTCTCTATTTTTTTATGGAGCGAGTCAACTTGTAATTGGAGCGGCTCCATCTTCGCCTTAATCGCTTCATAGCGCGCCATTCCGTTTACAGGAAACTGCCCGCTCTCATTTTCTAACACTTTCTCATGCGCACGCTTTTCAATAACGAGTGGCTCAAGCGCTGCTAATATTTCATAATCTTGCTTTCGTTTTTCTGCACTCTCTTTCTCCATACGAACAGAAGCAAGTTTCTCTTCACTTTCTTTTAATTGCTCGACTTGTTTTTCATACGTGCCAATTTTCCCTTGCCACTCTTTCATCTTCTCTTCAAGTTTCTTCATCTCTTGCAGTGACACGTTAATTTCCGGTTTACGCCCACTCGGTTTAAAGCGTTGATCCATTTCTTTTTCTAGCTTTTTATCTAACTGTAATAGCGCATCGCTTCCGACTGCACTTGCCGAAAATAAATAATTGCCAATATCCGCTTCGCCGAGCTGATGAATATTTTGAAGACCATGCATATCAAATGAAAAGATCGATTCAAATAAACTTTCATTCATCCCGCTTAATATATCGTTTAAAATTTCCTCGCCGCCCGTTTTCCCGTCTTCAAAATAAACGGTCACCTCGCCAGATGCCGTCTTTGGCAATCGTTCAATTTTCAAACGACCGTACTTCTCTGTTTGTACAGTCATCGCTCCGCCATACTTCCCACCTTCTTTTGGCTCATAACGGCACTGTCCTCTCGTCGGAAAACCGAACAAAATACTTTTCATAAACGAGCGAATTGTCGATTTCCCCGCTTCATTTTCACCGTATAACACCGTCAGTAAGGAAAGATCCATTTCCACATTTTCTAATTTTCCGTACCCATAAATATGGAGTTTTTCAATTCTCATTTTTTATCCCTCTCTTGCTGGAATAATTGCTCTAAAATAATATTTTCTGCTTCCTTTTGAATCTCTTTCTTCTCTTCTTCTGTAAAAGATTCAATACTATTACGCGCTACAGGAGACGTCCAAATGGTGCGCAACACGCCGTCCATATTGGTGAAAGCTTCTAACTCTTTTAGCACACTACCGACGAAATGATTTTCTTCTTTCAAACGCTCGATTTCCGCAAAAGAAACCGTCTCATTTTTCCACTTCATCACATATACGAAATCTTTTCGCTCTTCGCCAGATGCTAAAATGTGAAAAATCTCTTCCACACGCTTTTCGTCACGCAAATAAGGAGAAAGTGGGCCCTGCCCTATGAATACGACAGTTAAAAGCGTCCCTTCCTCTTCTCTTCGGCAATCATTCATCGCAGTTGACATGCTCGTCATAAGTTCATCAACAGTTTCAAGTCCATCAATACAAACCTCGATCTCATCCCATACAACATCTGCCGTATGGAAAAATGAACAGTGCGTTCCTTGTTTCGTAAGTTCAATAAGGTACGCACCCTTCTCACCTGTTTCCTTACGATGACGACCTTGTATGTTCCCTGGATAAATAATGTATGGCTCTTCTGATAAAATTTCACGTTTATGTATATGGCCAAGAGCCCAATAATCAAACTGTTTTTCTTTCAACTCACGAATTTGAAACGGTGCATAGCGATTATGCTCTGCATCTCCTTCCACACTTCCGTGAAGCATGCCAATATGAAAAGGCGCATCACTCATTTTCGTATACTGCGCTGTCATATTATCCGTTACCGCTTGCTGCAAATAACTAAACCCATAAATAGAAGCTAATAGCTCACCATTTTTATAAAATGATTTCTCTTCTACGTAAGGCTCCGTAAACACATGAACATTTTCCGGAAACTCAATCGCTGCCCAGCTTCCTCCTAAATGATCATGGTTACCGTGAATAATAAAAACAGGGATATCGTACTGCGAAAGTCTCTTCATTTGCTCACGCACAAACACTTGCGCCCTCAAACTTCTCGTCTCCGCATCATACAAATCCCCAGCTAGTAATACGAAATCAACGCGCTCTTGAATCGCTTTATCAACAATACGCTCAAATGATTCAAACGTACTTTGCTTCATTCTCTCCCAAACAGACTGCGCAACATTCATCTCCATTCCTTTAAACGGACTATCCAAATGCAAATCAGCCGCATGTATAAACTTTACTTGTTTCACAAATAACGATCCTTTCTATCTTTCAAAAGTTTCATTTTATTAAAATTAACATCGCTGAAAACTAATCATCATCGAGAATGAAAATATTCTCGATGATTAAAGTTTCATTCTATTTTACCACGCAATGTCATATATTTCTTTGCATATTGTAGCGTTTTATGTCAAAATAATTATAAGATTCTGATTTTAATTATTGGAGGGAATTTTCATGGGAGTATACGTTCTAACAGTCTTTGAAAAAGATGGTTCAAAAGCATTAGACGAATCATTCGAGGCGGCAACTGAAAAAGAAGCAAAAGCAAAAGGTGAATCTATTTTACAAGAAAAAGGATTGTATGAAAAAACACATCGCTGTACATCTACTGCAGGTAAGCTCGTTTTATTCCAGCGCTAAAAAAAAGAAGCGTCATCCGCTTCTTTTTCACTCTACTATATCTTCGTCACACCACGTAAACACCACATCTAGAATGCGATTACCAATACGTACGCGTTTATTCCATTTACCTGTTTGGATCTGATGTTGCAATTCAGCTTTCATCTTTTCCGTCCAGTCGTGAATCGTTTCACTACCGTCGTACGGATATACGCCTGGAAACTCTTCCTGCAGTAGATGCAAGCTCTCTGCATCAAAATGAAAATGGAAGAAGTAGTTTGCTGTAAGCGATGGTTCTTGCAATCGTAAAAAATGATCATCAATTTGCTTTCTATTTCTATAGAAAGTAAAGATATTCACTTTACCGCTAGTAATTTGGTCAATTTGAATTTCGTGCTTCTCTATAATCACGTCTTGTCCACCTCGTTGTATACTATCTTTAGTATATATGTCTTTTGCAACAAAGTTAACCATTTTCGCGCGAAATTCATTTCCTTCATTATATTACCTGTACCTCCATATGCAATCAGAACAAATAAAAACAAAGTTGAAGGGGAGCGATCACATGTATTTCGGAAGCAAAGGTTGGTATGTAAAAGAACTTAAAAAATTAGGTATCCGTACTTATGAAGGTAAAAAACTAGAATCGTATCGTACGCATGTGTTATCTAGTTTACTTGAGAGAATGAAGAAGGCTTCGGCTTAATAGAAAAACACCTCCCGAATTCGCATACTAAGTATGCAAATTCAATGGAGGTGTTTTTATCAGTTTTCATAAAAGATTTTTTGCTTCCGCTGGAACGGATACGTTTTAATCTCAACTGTATCTAAATTTTCATTGAATAAATGAATGGCTATAATTTGTCTACAATCGTAAGTATGGTAATAATATGTTCCAGACTCCATACACATTGCACTTGTATAGATAGTATTATCTAATATACCGTCTTCTGTTATTACTGCCCCCTTAGGAACCTCACAATTTGATAAGATATGAAAAATAGCCGATATCCCGTCTTCTTCGTTCTCTATACCTTGAATGTTTTGTTTGCCATATGCTGCCCGCACGAATCTTGATGGCGGGGTGAAATCTCCAGGAAGTCCCATCGATCCGGAACCTTGGCCAAAAGCACTTAATGGTACGTCTCCCCACTCGGTTGGTGCAAATGGCTGCGATTTAAGTCCAATATATTGTCTTAAATTTTGTAAATGCCAATTAAACTCCGGGCTATTAGTCATCACTCCTATTGGATTGTCATACATTTTTATTCCATCAGTTGTCGGCTCAAGTACAATACACTCTCCCCATTTATCTGCTAAAATCCAATGTAGTGGCGGAGTAATCCCTAAAACTGGTAATGGTACATCTATAAGGGAAATGTTATCAACAGATTTTTTTAACTCTTCAACAGAATTAAACTGCGTCAAGCTCCAAGCCACAAAATCAAATGGTGCTAAATTCGTTTTATGGTCATCTATGCTGTTACTATAAGTAGCGAATCCCGGGAAATAGAGAGTGGCACATGTCATACCAGCTTCATTTACTCCGTCCGCCATAATAACCCTTCCTTCATGATTAATTCCCATTCCGACAACAGCCTTTTTCGCTCGGATCGTTTCACCAGTTATATTTTTCCACTGATAACGCCGAGGAATGATTATTACTTCCTGATTCATATCTAATGTGAAATCCATTGTTCTCGCAAAAAGATGCTGGAAATTTTTTGTTTGTAACGTCAAACTAGTACACATGAAGAAATCCCCCCATTTTATAGTTATATACACATTTTATAAAATTCCGATAAATACGCAAATTAAAAAACCTATTTATCACTAACAAAATAACCACCTAAACCAAAAATGCTATAATAAACCCAATCAAACTAAGGGGGCAAATTACTTTGCTTGGAACATGCATTCAATTTCATAAGTTTGGCAATCCAAAAGACGTATTACAAGTTGAATATAAAAATATAGAACCACTGAAAGATAATGAAGTTTTCGTTCGTATGCTAGTTAGACCGATTAATCCATCTGACTTAATTCCCATCACTGGAGCATACGCACATAGAATCCCTTTGCCTAACATACCTGGTTATGAAGGTGTTGGTATTGTAGAAGATGTTGGCGCAGGCGTTACTCGAGACCTTATCGGTAAACGTGTGTTACCTTTACGCGGGGAAGGTACTTGGCAAGAGTATGTGAAGACGTCAGCTGATTTTGTAGTCCCTATCCCTGATTCCATCGATGATTTTACAGCAGCGCAAATGTATATTAACCCTCTTACGGCGTGGGTTACTTGTACAGAAACGTTAAACTTACAACGTAATGACGTTTTATTAGTGAATGCTTGTGGATCCGCTATTGGACATCTATTTGCGCAGTTATCACAAATTTTAAACTTCCAATTCATTGCCGTTACAAGAAATAATAAGCATACAGAAGAATTACTGCGCCTTGGTGCTGCATATGTAATTGATACTTCCACTGCCCCGCTTTATGAAACTGTTATGACATTAACAAACGGCAGAGGTGCAGATGCTGCGATTGATTCTATCGGGGGGCCGGCTGGAAATGAATTAGCTTTCTCCTTACGTCCAAACGGGCATTTTTTAACGATCGGTCTTCTATCAGGAATACAAGTGAACTGGGCCGAGATTGTCACGAAAGCAAAAGTACACGCAAACATATTTCATTTACGACATTGGAATAAAGAGGTATCACCATATAAATGGCAAGAAACGTTTCGTCACTTAATTTGCTTAGTAGAAAATGAGCAATTACGTTTTATGAAAGTCCATTCTACATATGACTTAGCGGATGTGAAAGCGGCAGTTGATGTTGTGCAGTCCGCTGAGAAAACGAAAGGGTAACTAACTGTTACGATTTATTTAACCAATTATAACGAAAGTTAATTAAATATATCAGTAAGCCCTGCTAGTCAAGTGATTGGCTAGTAGTGAGGGTTAACTGCGGGCAATCCCTAAAGCTGATTGAACTACAACGTGGCTAGAAATAGTGAGCGTGAATGTCGCGAAAGCAGAAAAAATCAATCAGATCGTGCAAGGTTAAATCCTAAACACTAGAACAATGGGTCTTCCGCCTCGAATCATCTAAGTCAAAAGCGATAAGATGAACGTTCAACGACTATCTCGTATAACTGACGAGAGTACATCACAAGCCTATGGTGGTGGAAAAATCCTCTATCTCTAAGTAGATAAACATATAGTCTGCGCTCATGTGAAAACATGAGAAGTTCATAAGAGAACTGGCTAAGGAATTGCGCCCTTAGTTGAACAAGATAAATTTTATTGAATCTATCAAACTTTATTGATTTTATCGAACGTACGTGCTATGTTTGGTTCGATGAGGTGAGAATAATAATGAAATTTTCACGAGTTAGTCAAGTATCAGAATTAACAGGTTTGCATCCGAGTAGTCTTACGAGAATGCTGGTGGAACACGCTACGATTCAGAAGAACAAATCTTTCATTAAAGGAGTTACATTCTGATGATATTGGCGAAGAAAGTCAGACTAATTCCAACGCTTGAACAAGAAAAAGTGCTTAGAAACCATGCTGGAGCTGCAAGATTTGCTTATAACTATTGTAAAAGAATGAGTGATAGATATTATAAGCTATTTGGAAAATCTGTTTCACAGTTAGCTTTACAGAAACGATTTACAAAGATCAAGAAGCAAAAGAGATATGAGTGGTTAAAAGACATTAATGCACAAGTGCCCAAACAGGCTTCAAAAGATTTTGATACGGCGAGAAAACATTCGTTCAAAAAGTACAAAAATGGTTCTCACACTTCTTATAAATCCAAAAAAGATTTAATCCAAGGATTTTATGCCAATTATGAAAGACTGGTTATAGGAAAGAAAGTAGTTCATATTCAGTCTATTGGAGAAGTGAAAACAAGCCAACAACTACCAAGGAATAAAAAACCATCCAATCCAAGAGTTACATTTGATGGTCGTCACTGGTGGATTAGTGTGGGGTTCCAAGAAGACTTTGAATCACAAGAACTAACGAATGAGTCGATTGGTGTGGATGTTGGTTTAAAAGAGCTTTTTGTAGCTTCTAATGGTATGAAAGAACGAAATATAAAAAAAGATGCCAAGGTTAAAAAACTTTTGAAAAGGAAAAAGTCAGCACAAAGAGATATGTCTAGGAGATTTAAAAAAGGTGCAAAAATTCAATCTGCCGGATATGAAAAAACGAAAGCTGAGCACCTGCGATTATCTAGGAAAATTACGAATATCCGAACTAACCATATCCATCAAGCAACAGCTAAATTGGTGAAAACCAAACCAATGAGGATTGTTGTGGAAGACTTATCTATCTCAAACCTGTTAAAAAACAAAAAACTATCGAAATCATTTTCATTTCAAAAATTAAACTTCTTCTTTCAATGTTTATCATACAAGTGCGAGAAGTATGGCATTGCGTATGTAAAAGCTGATAAATGGTTCGCTTCAAGCAAGATTTGTTCATGTTGCGGCGTAAAATACGACCATTCAGTTCAACCAGAAGGACAGTGGAGTTTAAAAATACGTGAGTGGTGTTGTGTTTCATGCAATAGCTATCACGATAGGGATGTAAATGCTGCGATAAATTTATCAAGATGGGTAAAATAAATGCTTGATAATAGGAGGTAACGATACTGCCTCGTGTGGAGTGTTATACCCCTCGTCCCTTTGGGGCTGCGAGAACACTTTGAAGCACTAACTTGTGTAAATTTGATTGAATTGTATAGATTTAGTTAAGTTTATCTTATCGGAAAGTGTTTTTGACGAGTTATTAAATACAATTGAAGTGGGCTTTTTGATTGACCTTTTAAATAGACTAGATAATACATTTAGGAACGAAAATTTGTAAGTATCTGGTATAATCCTATTAAAAGGTGAAAGGAGATTTTCACATGTGGTTAATTTCGGAAATTTGGCCTGTTATACTAGTCGGGGGGATTGTAGTATTTGTAATAAAAAGACTGGAACATAAATATAAGCATGGCAAATTGGGTAAGAAAAAATCAAAAGAGGCTCAACTGTTATTAGATAGTTTCATACCTATAGGAATGCTTTTTGGCTGTATAATCGGTTTGATTTTCGGCATGTTTTTCCCAGATTTCTCACTGCTTTCCATTAGTTTAGGATCCGGAATAGGCTATTTATTTGGTTTTTTTGCCTATGAAATTTATAGCAAGACAGGAAACAATTTTTGTTAATCCAAAAGGAATAAGCGGGACAGTACATAGTAATCATATAAAATATGTAACTGTCCTTTATTTTTGCATCAATGTTATCAATTTTTCTTCCACATCCTATACGCCTTTTTTATTGATTTTTCTCCCCTCTTTCTTTCGCATATTCGCTTTTTTGTTTTTCTCGGCTCTATACCCAAAGTAAAGTATCGCACATGTAGTAATAGAACCTACAATGTATCCTAAAAAGCCTCCTAACCAAAACATAATATAAATTGCCCCCAATCCATTATAAATTTTATGTAACAGACATCTGTAAAACGTTCTCGGTACCTCCGTTTTTTATTACAGATTGGAAAATCCCCTTAACCATTCCATCTATGAACACTCTGTCTTCTCTATTTTGATTATTATCTATAAAGTTATTTATACCACTAATTCTTCCATTATCTCAAATAACAATTTTATTATAAAATTCGCACTTACGTTACATATATGTAGCATCACTGTTTCTTTTTTCATCTCGCTCTTACAACTGGAGTTTACTTCTATAACTTAAAAACAAAAAACCCCCTCAAAGCATGAACTTCAAGGGGTGAGCCTGTTTTTTATTTACTTATATACGTACAGCTGTACCACTGACAGCTACCATTAACATTCCATCACGAACAACCTCGTAATCTACGTCAATACCAACGATAGCGTTCGCACCTTTTTGTTTTGCAAGTTCTTTCATTTCGCCCATTGCGATATCACGAGCTTCTTTAAGCTTACTTTCATAAGAACCAGCACGACCACCGACAACATCACGAACAGAAGCGAATAAATCGCGGACAATGTTTGCACCCATAATAGCTTCACCATTTACAATATCAATATACTCAATAATCTCTTTACCTTGAATTCCAGAAGTTGTTGTTACAATCATGACTGACACTCTCCTAATAAGTTGTAGTTTTGATAAGCTTTCTTATGACTTTATTATGACATGGAAAAAGTATCTAATCTATTGAATTACCTTACAGGAATGTGACAGTTTTGTAATAATAAAACGCGCATTATGTTCCATTTGAATAAAGCGCTTTAATATTGGGATACATAAACGATTCTCTATTTTCTTTCCAATCTTTTTCTACTTCTTTAAAAGTTGGTCGTCCTAATTCTTTATTATTTTCATGTTTACTAAACCACTTTTTCACATACTGGTCTCCATTTTTATTTTGAACTGTACAAAGGAAGCTATTACTGCTATCCTTTAATATTTTTACAATCACGAAAAGGCACCTCTTCCCTTTTAAATAACATGATAGAACTTGATCTTTTACTATAAGCCCTTCCTCTCTTATAGTCATACGACTCCTCGGCCGCGCCAAAGTTGTAAGATCAAAAAAACGATATTCACTATGTTTATATTTTGCATAATTGATATGTGAAGTAAATATTATTTAAAGAAATCAGAGTTATAAGCATTATGCTTATCAAATATTTTATAAATTTCTAACTTATCATCTAATGTTGCATCTACTAAAATTAATATATTTCCATCGTAAATATATTCTTCATACTTTTTAGCATGTTCTTCTGGAATTCCTAATCCTATAAATGCTCCTATTAAACTTCCAGCTCCTCCGCCAATACCAGCTCCACCAATAGCTGCTGCGATTGGTCCTGCTGCTACAATTGGACCCATTCCAGAAATGGCAAGTATACCAAGGCCAGTTAATAAACCACCTAGTCCCCCTGCTACTCCTCCTGCTACAAGCCCTGTCGCTGAAAAGATATCTGCTTTATGTGCAGTTTCATTCTTAACTTTTTCACCCGATTTTTCTTCCAGGTGTTCAATTTCCTTTTGATCCTTCGCAATAGCTGAAATGTTATCTGCTGGGTATCCTTTATCATTTAATTCATTAATAACGAGTGCCGCATCATCAATTGTTCTAAAAACACCTACTATTTTTCTATCTACATTCATAACTATTAACCTCCTAAAGTTTTATATAATGTATCTTTATTTTTCTTCATTTCTGTATACACTAACCTTCTTATTAACATAACCATTTACGAAAAATGCGAATAGTAAAAGCACTACAAGTGAACTACTTAACAAGTAAATTAAATCAAATGTAATATCAATCATCATTTCATTCATGTATACCAGGCTCCTTTTTATTTAAAGTAAAAGTATATTTTGATAGACTAATCTACTAAACATAGACATCTTACAATTCATCTTCAGTCAATCTCTTTATAGTATATGTATACCCTTCCTAACTCTTTCTAAACGTAAAAAACTTTAATTATATTTTTCTTATTTATACGTTTAACATCTTCTAAAACGGGTATGTTTATATTGTTATGCTCACTATATGGAAAGGAATATTACGATGAACGCCATTCACTCTACTACTATTTCTTATAATGAAACACCTACAATAACTCAGATTCATCATTTTTATGCTTTAATGACAACATTTCAAGCTAATTTGTTTATAAGTAAACATGGAACAATGACATCAATCAAAAATTTAAGCACTCTAGTATCCTTTTTCCTTACTGTAAAAAAGAAAGATCTTGTATTATTTATTTTTGAAGGAATAGATGCAAAAAAAGCTTTAAGAACACTCTTTCCTTCTTAGAATGTTTGTTATCCTCTATTCCCCCGTTTACTACTTTTCATATATGTTTTTATATTTCAAAATGATTTCCTCTATGAAAAAAGAACCCCCTAATACAGTAGGGGGATTTCTAGTTTGGCCTTATGAAAACTGATATAATATATATTACGTTTTTTATTCTTGAAAATAGAAAACTTTTAATAATCTTGAAGGTAGGAATTTTTGATGAAATCGAAAGCAAAATTTAGTATTCGTTACAAAATTATGGCTGGTTATTTAGTTATCATTTTGTTCTTGCTTATTTCTTTCATTATGTTAAACAATGGGATTTCCAGTTTACAAAAATCTCGTAATTTTATTATTGATCACGATTTTAAAGTTCTTAATTTAACGAATCAAGTGGAGAAAGATTTACTAACAATTGAAAATAAAGCGAAAGGATTTATCACTTCTAATGATGCAAATTACGTTCAATCCCTTAACGCTGCAGAAAAGGATTACGAAAAACATTATCAAGATCTTTTTTCTCTATTAGAGGATAACCCCTCTCAGCAAGAAAAATTAAAACAGATTAACGAAAACATTACTAGTTGGATTAATAAAGAGATTCACCCACTCATTACAAATAATAATAGTAATAATGTACAAACAATCGACACGACTCAAATTCAGTCATTACAGTCGCAGCTAACTAACTTCCGTAGCACTGAGGAGCAACTAACGAAAAAAAGAGCTGCACAATTAGATATTGATAATAATAAATTAGAGATTTGGTTATACAGTTTATTGTTCTTACTTTCTTGTATTTCCATTATCGTTTCACTCTATATTTCGAATTCCATTACAAAAACGATTAAAAATGTAATTCAAGCTATTAAATCCATTTCTTCCAAAGAAAAAATTACGGAAAGAATTCATGTAAATACACATGATGAAATAAAAGATCTTGCTCATACAACAAATCACCTACTAGACGAAATATCGAAAAGAGAGTGGTTACAAACTGAGCTTGCAGAATTAATTTTAATGTATCAAGGTGTATCTTCTATTGAGATGTTAGGTAAAAAAATTCTGAGTGGAATTATACAAAAAACGCAAACTTCTTGCGGTGCATTTTATGTTCGTGAAGAAATTGAAGACACTGTCTACTATGTGAAGAAAGCTTCTTTCGCCGGTCAAGGTCCTGATGTTGGAAAACAGTCTATTAAAATGGGTGAAGGTTTCATTGGACAGTCTGCTTTAGAAAAGAAAAGTTTTATTCTCAGGGACATACCTGAAGAATTCCGTTACGTTACTACTGGATTATTAGAAATACGCCCTAAAAACCTACTAGTCATCCCTATCTTATTTGAGGATGAAGTAATTGCAGTAATGGAGTTAGTAAGTGTAACTGAGATTTCAGACTTGCATCAAGATTTAATTCAACAAACTGTTGATAATCTAGGTTTGACAATCCATAGTATTATGGGACGTATGCGAATTCAAACTCTTTTACATGAATCACAAGCAATGACAGAAGAGCTGCAAGTTCAATCAGAAGAATTACAAACGCAAGCTGAAGAACTACAAATGCAAGCCGAAGAATTACGAACAACGAATGAACAATTAGAGTCTAGAACGGAAGAAGCTGAACAAAAGACAGCCGACTTACAAATTACTAAATTAGAATTAGAAGAAAAAGCAAGCGAGTTGTTACGCAGCTCAAAATACAAATCAGAGTTCCTAGCAAATATGTCACATGAATTACGCACACCATTAAATAGTATTTTACTATTATCTGAAATGTTAAGAGAAAATCATGATAATCATTTATCGGATGATGAAATTGAACTAGCAACTGTCATTCATTCATCAGGGAAAGACTTACTTACTTTAATTAATGACATACTAGATTTATCTAAAGTAGAAGCAGGCAAACTAGACATCATTTTTGAAGCAACGAACATAAGTGACATGGCAGCCAATATGCATCAAAACTTTTTACATATAGCTGCACAAAAAAATGTCGAATTTACTATTGAAGACAGTGATACGATTCCAGATCTGTTTTATACAGATGCAAAACGGATTGAACAAATTATTAAAAACTTACTATCCAATGCATTTAAATTCACAGAAAAAGGATCCGTCTCTTTACATTTCAATCCGATAGAAACAACCAATTTGAGTCATGATATGCAATCTATAAGTAAAGAGTGGATTACAATTTCAGTAAAAGATACTGGTATTGGTATCGCTAAAGAACAGCATCAACTTATTTTCGAAGCCTTTCAACAGGCAGATGGAGCAACAATTCGGAAATATGGTGGTACAGGCTTAGGGTTATCTATTTGTAAAGAGTTTGCTAGATTATTAGGTGGTTGGATTACGTTAGAGAGTAATTTAGGAGAAGGTAGTACTTTCACGTTATATATTCCTAACCTTCCAAATGGATTACATGATATACAGTTATCCAATTTAGAAGTCGCAGCAACGGTAGATGACGTTATTCCTGCTGAAGTTGTCGAGGAAACGATAGTTACTCCCGAAACAAATAACGTCTTCCAAAAGAAAACCATTTTAATTGTCGATGATGATCATCGAAATATATTTGCATTACAAAACGCATTAGAAAAACAACATGCTACCATTATTACTGCACAAAACGGTATAGAATGTTTAGAAATACTAAAAAGCAATACAAATATTGACCTTATTTTAATGGATATTATGATGCCTAATATGGACGGGTATGAAACGATGGAAAATATCCGAATGAACTTAGGGTTACATGAAATACCTATTATCGCATTAACTGCTAAAGCAATGCCAAATGATAAGGAAAAATGTTTATCTGCTGGCGCTTCAGATTATATAAGTAAACCATTAAATTTACATCAACTCTATTCGGTAATGAGTGTATGGTTAATAAAATAAGTGAGGTTTAGTTGGAGTGGAAAATAAGTATTATAATTTTGATCCATCAGTAGATACGGATAAGCGTACGAACTTAGAAATTGAATTACTATTAGAAGCGGTATTTAAACTATCAGGATTTGATTTTCGCCAATATGCTCGCACATCTATTTATAGAAGGATTTGCAATAGAATGCAGCTCTCTAATATCCCTACCATTTCAAAATTAATTGAAAAAGTAATTCATGAAGAAGGGTTTTTAGAACAGTTATTAAATGATTTCTCCATTAATGTAACTGAGATGTTCCGTAATCCTGCTTTTTTTAAAGCGCTAAGAGAGCATGTTATTCCTGAATTGAAAAAACATCCTGAAATTAGAATTTGGCATGCTGGATGCGCAACTGGTGAAGAAGTATTATCAATGTCCATCTTACTTCACGAAGAAGGATTAAGTGAAAAGGCTGTTATTTATGCAACAGATATGAATACAAATGTGTTAGAAAAAGCAAAACAAGGCATACTTTCATTAAATAAAATGCAAACTTACACGAAAAACTATTTACAAGCTGGCGGTACACAAGCATTTTCTAACTATTATTCGACGGATAGTCGTTTTGCTTATTTCAATCCATCACTTTTACAAAACATTATTTTTGCACAGCATAATTTAGTAACCGATCAATCTTTTAACGAGTTTCATATTATACTTTGTCGTAACGTTTTAATTTACTTTACAAGTAAACTTCAAAATCAAGTGCAGCAACTATTTTATGAAAGTTTAAGTCACAATGGATTTCTATGTTTAGGGAATAAAGAAACTCTTCGTTTTTCAGATATAATGCCGCATTATACCCAATTTAATCCTAGCGAACAAATTTATCAAAAAATACAATAAAAAGCGTATGAAATCCTCTGTTTGGATTTCATACGCTTTTTATTTTGCATTCGTTTGTATCATAATTAGGCACATATCATCTGATTGTGCTTTCTTCTGTTCTCCCTTATAAAACCCTTCTATCTCGCCTTCTAAATCTCCCCATTTTCTTTCTGTAAAAGTACGTAATTTCTCTTCAGCCTCAAATTCATCATTTGCAATTGCTTCAAGAACACCATCTGTAAACAATACGATTTGAGCGTTCTTCTCAAAAGGTATAACTGTCTTTTCAACTTTTATTTCATCAAAAAATCCTACCGCACAACTCCCGCGATTTAGTTCCACTACATTCGCTTCATCAACTAAAACGTATCCAGAAGGATGCCCTGCATTTACATATTCAATCGTTCTCTTTTCTGTATCTACTACTAAATATATCGCTGTAAAATAATATGGAATATCGTCATTCTCATTATGTAAAAGAGTCATATATTTATTTAAGTCTTTAATGACAAGTTCTGGATCGATTAAAGATTTAATCGTTTCACGTAATACAGACGAAATAAACATACAAACTAATGAAGCAGATATACCATGTCCCATCACGTCTAATAATATAATACCGTAGCGGTTTTCATCGATTTTATACCAATAATACATATCTCCAGCTAATTTAAATGAAGGTAAGTAACTTGCTTCAATTTCTATATAATCTTCTCTTAATGGGCTACTTAATAAGTTTCTTTGTACTTGCGTAGCTAAATCTAGTTCATTCCGAAGATTTTCTTCTTGTTCTTTATGCCAATTTAATTCCGATTTCAAGCGTAACGCTACACGCATACGTGCTAATAGTTCAACTTTATTTATAGGTTTCGTAATATAATCCATTGCCCCCATATCAAGAGCTTCGGCCAACTTATTTGCATCCTCTAAAGCTGTAACAAAAATAATAGGAATATCTTTAAACTTCTCCTCTTTTTGTAATCGCCTACAAACTTCAAGTCCATCAATTTCAGGCATCATAATATCTAATAGTATTAAGTCAATTTCATTATGCCTGGAAGAATCTTTTCCAAACTGTATGTATTCGAAGAGCTCTTGTGCAGAATTGAGCGATACAAGATCATGATATCCGGCTTGTTTTAAAATTTTCTCAATTACAAATATGTTAACCGGATTATCATCAACAATTAAAATGGACACAAGTTATTTCCCCTTTTCTTATTTAAAATGTAAATCTATTATCATTTTCTATTTTTCTAGTATTACATACTCAGTTACAAAATGAAAATTTCGTACTCAAACATATTTATACAACAAAAGAACAAACCCCTAGAAATAGGAATTTGTTCTTTCACTGTATAAATTTCTACTTTTAATTTAACACCATTGCTTTATCATTTAAAAGACGATCTAATTCTTCCATATGATTTGTTTCATCTGCAATCATATCTTCTAGTTTTACAACTAACTCTGTCATATTTAATTTCGCTGCCTGTTCTTTTCTCGTTTCATAACGCTTAATTGTTTCATATTCTGATTGTCTAGCGGATTCTAACATTTCTCTAACATCTTCTACTTGTTTCACTGGTAAAGGGATCGTAGTAGGTGTACCACCTAACGTCTTAATTTTCTCCGCTAAATATAGGGCATGTCCTTGTTCATCACTAATTTCAGATTCAAAGAAAGGTTTCAATACTTGTCTATATATACCAGAAACTGTAGCTGCATTATGGTTATACATAATAATTGCTGAGTATTCTCCTGCTAAATCTTCATTCAATCCTTCGATTAGTTCTTTCACATCGTGTGACATTTTTATATCTCCTCCTATACTTAATAAGTACCCCTTTCCTCATGTTTTAAACATAATTATTTAAAATTTTTATGTATCTAAAAATGCAGCTTGCTTCAATTTACTTATCGCTTGTCTTTTAATACGAGAAACGTGCATTTGCGAAATACCTAACCGTTCTCCTGTATCTTTTTGATTTAAATTTTCTCCAAATATATAATGAATAACACTCTTTTCCGTATCATTTAATACGTTAAAAATATCCTCTAAAACGAGACGTCTTTCTGTCTGTTCATATCCTTGCTCTACTTCACCTACAGATTCAATTCTCGCTACCGAACTCCCATCAGATGAATTTTCAACTACATCATCTAAGGAAGATACTCGATAATTATTTTTCGCATCCATAATTTCTAGCACTTCCTCTTCGGATAGTCCTAAATGATCTGCAATCTCTATAATCTTCGGTGAACGCTGCAGGTGATCTGTTAACTCCTCTATCGCAAGTTTAATTTTCCCGCCTAAATCTTTAATTCGCCTTGGAACATGAATACCCCAAGTTTTATCACGTAAATACTTCTTTATTTCGCCTACTATCGTAGGTATTGCAAACGGCTCAAAAGCATTCCCTATCGAATAATCATACCTTCTTATTGCGCCTAAGAGCCCTAACATTCCTACTTGTATAATATCTTCATGCATCGGCCCACCTTTTGAATAGCGATATGCAATGGAATATACGAGATTTTTATAATGATCAACTAACCTTTCCTGCGCTTCATTACATTGGTTTTGTTGGAATTCTGCAATTAGCTTAATAACGTCTTCTTTAGTAAGAGTTGTAGGTTGAGATTGGATTTCCATCATTCTCCACCTGCTCTCTTTGTATATATTTTGTCATTAAAACTGTCATGCCCTCATCATGCATGATTTGTATATCATCCATTAACGTATTGATTAAATATAAACCTAAACCATTTTCCGGCAAATGTTCTACTGGTTTATTAATATCATACGGACCGACTTTACTTTTTAAGCTACTGAAATCAAAGCTAACTCCATTATCCGCAGCCATAATTTCTAATCGATCTTCATATAGACCAAAGACAATTGTAATTTCTCCAACGTCTTCTTTATATGCATGTTGTACAATGTTTGTACATGCTTCACTAATAGCAATTTTCATATCTTCTATATCGTCATAAGCAAAGCCCATTCGATTCGCAACACCAGCCATTGTTAAACGAATAATAGCCACATATTCTGCTTTTGCAGGAATTTTCATTTCTATCTTTTCAAATCTCTCCATCATCCCTAGTCACCTTCTTTCTACTTTTTCAAAATCGGAATTCAAATTTAATATTTCTGTTAGCCCTGTAATATCAAATAATCTTTTTAGCCTTTTAGATACACCAATAAACTCTAGCTTCCCATCATTTTTCTTAACTGCTTTTAATAAAGCTATAAAAACTCCTAAGCCTGTACTATCCATATAATCTACGTTATGAAAATCTACTACAATATGAACCTCTTTTTCATTTGCAATAGGCATAATCTTATTTTTTAAATCTGATGCCGTATATGCATCAATCTCACCATTAAGTTGTACCGTATAACCTACATCATTTTGCAAAATATTTATTTCCAAATTCATCATTTCCGCCCCCTCATCTCAAACTTTTACTATTTAATTACCCATAAAAATTAGTTTTAAACATATTTTTTTATTTTCATTATAAATAAATTTTCTACACCTTTCTCAGCTTAACACTAAAAAAAATACTACCGAATGTTTAAACCTTATAAATTTGTGTATGTATAATGTATAAACATTATTTTTAGGGGGATCTATCTATGGAAGAGCACAACTTTAAAAAGGGAGATTTCGTTCAATTTTCTTATCGACACGATCATGCTACAAAGTTAGTTGGTTCCATTATTAATATACTAACGAATACAATTGTAGTTGATATAGGTAATAACGAGGACTTATCTCATATAGAACCAAGGCAGGTCGTAAGGATAAATAATTGTAAAAGAGTAACGATGGTTTAATATGTAATATAAAGTGTAATCTCAATCAGTGGGGCCATCCTCACTGATTATTTATTGAATAAACATGATGATTGCGAGCAACCTTCATACAGATTACATTAAAAAAGCATCCAAATTATTTTAATTGGATGCTTTTTTATGTATATTTATCAGTTCATTAACCCTATCGCTATATATAACAAACTTAAAATTACTATTCATTATCATACTTACGCTTTCCGTAGCATTCTAGAGAAGAATGTGACGATTAAAATAAAGACGATTGCGCCTAATAAAGCTGGAAGAATAAAGATGCCTCCCCATTCAGGACCCCAGTGACCAAATAATGCACTACCAACCCAAGATCCGATTAATCCAGCAATTACATTACCAACTATACCTAAAGGAAAGTCTTTCCCTGTAATCATTCCAGCTAACGCACCAATAAGTCCACCTACAATACACGTAATAATAAGTCCCACAATTAAACCTCCTATATTATTTTTATATTGGATTCATCAAGCTTTGGTATGTAACCAAAGCTTGATGAAAATGTATTATTCTTTATTATCCAACTCATCGCTTATCTTTTGTTTCACTTTTCCGACTTTTTCTTTTATAGTTCCCTTCGTCTTCTCCCACTTCCCTTCATTTTTCAACTCTCTATCTTCTGTAACTTCACCAATTCCTTCTTTTATTTGTCCTTTTTTCTTTTCAACTTTACCCGTAATTTGTTCTTTTAGCCCGCTCTCACTCATATTTCCCATCTCCTTTTCGTAATAGATTTATAGATTTAAAGGATACAAATTTAAATAGAATACATGCATCTTCTTTCTTGTAACCATTCACCGACTCTTTCTAAATCCTTAACGAATAACAAGATTTTCCCTTCATCCAGCTTTTCTTCATAAAAGTTCGCTTCTTCCTCATTAAGCCCTAACTCCTGCATCTTATTTCTTAACTGATCTCCTGTTTTTTGAAAGACGTTAATAATGCTTGTCCCAAGTCCCTCCTCTTTTATCCCAATTGTATTCACGTCTGCATTGTCTGCAATTCTATCTGTCCTATCTTTCTCATGTGTTAATACGTAAATATCTTTTTGTTCTATTCCTTTCTTCACTAGATCATTCGCTGCATTCATGACCTCTTTCTCCGTAATAAATTCATATACAAAAGGTTTACTATACTTCGTTTCCATCTTTAACTTCCTCCTTTAAAATGAATTATTTGTTATATTATATGTAGTACACCTATTTTCGAAATGTTAAACATAAAATTCAAAAAAAGTTATGTGAATTTTGATTTTAATAGAAAATAAACAACATCATTTACCACTTTAAAACATCTTCTACTTACAATAACCTCCTAAATTAACGGAAAATTGTTATAATTGAACGTAAGGAGGGATAATATGAAAAAAATCATATCTATATGCGCTCTAACCGCTCTATCTTTCACTTTAATAGGTTGTACAAGTACCTCGGTTACAGATAAAGCTTCACAAGTTAAGCAAGAACATACACAAAATACCTTTCAATTAAACTCCGCAAATATTACCGACATTGAAATACTGAAAACAACAAATCATACTACGTCCAAATCTCAAACAGATAATGAAGAAATGATAAAATCTATCGTTTCAGCAGTTCAAAATGGAACACCTAAAACTATCACTTTAGATCAAAAAAAGAAACAATCTGTGCATTCTACTATAACCGTTACATATAAAGATGACGAAAAAGAAGAGTTTCTTGTTTGGGTTGACAATAAGGAACAAATTACAATTGCCAAAGATGAGAAGAAAGATAAGGTAGAAAGTGTGATAGTGAATATTAAAGATACTAAAATGATGAAGGATTTCTTTTAAAATTCTAGTTAACATTAAAAAAAGAGTAGGATTACATCCTACTCTTTTGTTTAATCATACCCAATAAATAGACTTTTACAAGATCTATTTAAGGTCTAATTTTGCTAAATCATGTTGTAAAACATTATTTCCTTCTTGTGGGTTAAATACGATTGCACTAAGACCAAAAACATTCGTAACAACATCTCTATCTTTCGGACGAATGATTCTTACTTCATAAGCAAACAGTGCTGGAGGAAGAGCTGCTGAACGAAAAGTAACATATTGATTAGGTGGCAATGTTTGTGTTGAAGGGTCTATTAATGGTAACAATACCGGAGAACCAGATGACCAATCAAACATTTCAACAGTTACTCTACGAGTATCATCTGGATCAACATTCATAGCATCCACAGTAAGAAATAACGTAGCGGAATGTCTACGTAATATACCCGTTGATAAAGTTTCATTATGATGTTCACAGCATTTTTTTGGAGGGTGACCATAGCCATAACTCATACCAATTCCCCCCTTTCATTTACAATTAAGGACAAGTATTCCTTATAATATATAATGTTAGTATTCTTTTAGTGCAAGGTATAAAAGCGGATTTTCATCTGTATTTTTGGATATTTTTTTCATTTATTCGCTTTTAAAGAATAAAGTGAAACTTTAATCAGCCCTCACCAATCGGGGTCTTACTACCCAGCAAATAGCGAGATAAATCTATTTTGAAAAGGACCTGCTCCATTCATTCGTAAAAGCATAAAGTAAATGGAATCCGTTAAAACACATGAGTGACCCCTTGGTTTTCCCTTCCTATTAAAAGGAGGAACTGTTATGGGCTTTGGTGGTAGTTGTGGCGGCTGTGGCTTCGCTGGAGGATTTGCTTTATTAGTTGTATTGTTTATTTTATTAATCATCGTTGGAGCTGCTTGCTTCTGCTAAAAAACTATCGGAAAAGACACTCATGTGAGTGTCTTTTCTTTATATGTAAAAAAAAGCCCGCCTATTTCCGTAGGCGGGCTTTATCTTTATTACACAATACGAAAGTATACTCTCTTTTTCACTAAAATTTTATGTAATTATACATATTCATGAAAATAGAAGACTTAAAATATGCCAAAATAAAGTGAAACTTTAATCAGTGGGGGGGGTTCATCCACCACTGATTATTAACCCCCACCAATCGGACTTTTACGGGCAGCCCGCCCCCCACCTAACTTCTTTGCTTACGCTGAATTTTGAGGTGGGGGTCTTACTGCCCGTTAATGCGGGATAAAAAATATAAAAAAATATCCAGAAAAACTGTCACAAAATCCGTTTTTCTGGTTTCTCTATAATACAGGTATCAAATTGAAAGTGAGGTTTAAACGGACATGTTAACCATAGAAAATGAAGAAAGTCATGCTTCTGATATGACCTTTGAAGATTTATTTAAGCAGTACTATGCTTACGCTGTGAAACAAATCATCTGGATTGTTAAAGATCAATCTATCGCTGAAGAGTTAGCACAAGAAGTATTTTTACAATTATATCGTAGCGATTGGAAAGGAATTGAAAACATACCTGGATGGTTGATTAAATCTTCTACTTATGTAGCTTATAACCATTTTCGATCTGAAAAAAGGCAACAAGCGAAGATTGATAAAGAAATACAATACCATGAAGTACAAAATGTTTCATCATTAGACGATGATTGGATAAGAAAAGAAGAAATTACAAAGGTCCAAACGATACTAAATAAAATGAATGATCGAGAACGAACCCTTTTACTAATGAAATTCTCTGGTTTTCAATATAAAGAAATTGCAGAAGTACTTCAAATTGAAATATCTTCTATTGGAACATTATTGGTCCGAGCAAAAATGAAATTCCGCAAGATTTATAAACAAATGGAGGAGGCATAACAAATGAAATGTTATGATATCGGGTTTATTCAAACATATATTGATGGAGAACTTTCTCATGATATAAGAAAGGAATTCACAAAGCACCTAGATACATGTGAAGCATGCCAAGATTTATTAGTAGAAATCAGTAAATTAAATCAATGGGAAAACGTAATGCTAGATGAAGAATCTGCAAATTCACCACAAGAAATCAAAATTGATATAGAACAAGCATGGAAAACATTTGAAAGCCGTTCCAAGTTAGACAATGTTTCTAATATAAATCACAAAAAGCACCAAAAGAAGGGAATGTTTACAAACATGAGTAAAAAATCAAAACGTTTCATTTATACAGCAGTAGCTGCAGCTGCACTTTTTACAACAGCAATGATTCCACAAGTACAAGTGGCGGCTACAAATGTTGCTTCATATTTTTCTGATGCAATTACAAATGATAAAGTTGTAAATGAAGGAATAGGAGATGAAAATGGTGTCATACAAGATATGATGAAGAATGGTAAATATATTCCTATTGATGAAAAAATTACAGATCAAGGTATTACTGTACATCTCAAAGAAGTATTTATCGCAGATGCACGTATATCAGTTCATTATAGAATGGAAAAAGCTGATGGTAATTTAGTACCATTTGAATTTGATACATCAGGATTAAATCTTGAAAATGATGGTAAAATTAATGGGCAACAAGAGGAAAACCCTGAGATTAAAAATGACGGGAGACTATCATTTATCCATGATTCAGATGATCGTCTTCCTTTTGAACTTATGGCAGCAGGTAAAAAACTAAATGATGTAGGCATTCGTGATAATGATAAACCTGAAGGTGTTGCTACATTTGTTATAGATTCTAAAGGAAAAGACGCTTTTAAACAGCCCCTTACTTTAGATGTAAATATAACTAGAATTGGAAAAGTAATTGGATCTTGGAAAGGTCAAATTCCAATTGATACTTCACATTTGAAAAACAATACGAATTAACATGAAAAAAAGAATAGAACAATATGTATCTAATTCTCAGTTTATATGTTTTCTTGTTTTCGTTATATTTATTTCTTATATAGTTTTTACTCTATCTTTTATTTATGATTTAAGTTTATAACCTTAAATCAATCATTTAAAACCATTACAAAAAAAAGCCCCCTAAAAAAGTAGGCAAATAAATAACCGGTTTCTTAACGTATAAGGAATCGGTTATTTTGTATTTAAAATGCGTCTAGACGTACAATTTTTTTGATATGGTGACCTCTAATAAACCATATCAAAAAAAGAATAGACAGCCTAAGGTGCCTTTCTCCGACTTGAACCATGTTTAATTGTTTTGTTTATTGAGAAATACAATGGTTTATTTATGCTGATCTTCTATATTAGGTCCGTTTGCAGTCCATACAGCAATTAACAAAAGAACAATAGCGATGAAAAAGTTGATGAGCATTTTTACTAAACTACGCATAGGTAGAAAAGCATATATACTTCTCTACCTATCTTAATGTTACTTGATAAGTACTTGTTTTAATTATATATACAAGGAAATTAAACCAGCTATAACAATCAATGGAAGAATTACTGCAAGTTTATTTTGTAGAGGGACACGTTTGTCTGGGACTCCTGGATGGATAACAAAAGCCAGTAAAACAATTGCTCCAATAATACCTAAAAGTATATTAATGATAATCATCCTCCTAAGGAATATTATTAAAATTATATCAAATTTAAACACAAACAAAAGGAATTAATGTTAACAATTACCAAACAACCTATTTATACATAAAAAAACCCCCAAAGTATCTACTTTAAGGGGATCCATCCTATCACCTTCTCTCTTCATACAACCGATTTGCTTTATACGAGCAAACGAAATACATACATGTCACAACGGGGATAAATGTCAAAAAAAGTCCTCTCATTAATGCAAATGGCATTTCAAATAAGAATGACCATAGAAATGATACACCTTGCTTATCCCATAATCCTGGCGTCAAGTATAGTTCTTTCGGATTTACAAAGGCTCCTAAATTCATTGTATTACTATACATAAATAAAAATAATATCGGCAAATAACAGATCGCTAATTCTAAAAATGTTTTAGATAGACGCTTATACTTCCCTGCTCGTGACATTGGATCTGAAAAAATGTCATCTTCACTTTCTTCATCTACCTTTTTAAAATATTGCGTACCTGACCACCTATTACCAGCTATATGCTCCCAGCCACTATCTTCAAATAATGTGCAGTAATTAATAAAATCACTTTTTCTACTAAATACTCTATGGTCTATTTTAATCGTCGCATCTTCCGGTTCTGTATATCTAAATGTATAACCAAATGTATTGCTTTCTAGTTGATAGCCTTTCCAAGCCATCTCCTCTAACCATTTTTCCTCTTTCTCAAAGTCTAAAAAGAATTTCAATCTCCACATCATCGTTTCCCCCTAACTATACGTGTAATAAACTTTTTGTAACCGCAATAATGTGCTGCATTCTCATAAAGTCTAAATGCAATACTTCTTTCCCGCGTTCCGTAATGACATACACTTTTCTTCGTTTATCTTCGCTTTTTACCGATTCTATTAACCCTTGTTTTAATAAATTTTCAACCGCACCATACAATGTACCCGCTGCGATTTTCACTTGATGATTACTCAGTTCCTCCACCTTTTGCATAATTAAATATCCATGAGCTGGCTCTAATAAAGCTAAAAGAACGTAATACGTTGTTTCCGTTAATGGTAAATTTTTATCTCTATTCATAAAGACCTCCAATGTAACGATAAGTATATAGCTAAACTATATAGTTCAACTGAATAGTTTCATTTTATACAGTCAAACTGTATATGTCAAATGTAGGAATAACTTTATAACCCAAAACAAAAACGCTACCTTTTTAAAAGATAGCGTTTTTGTTTTATCCTTGCTTATTCTTCGCCTTCATTTGCTCTTCATAAACAAACTTCGCGGTCATAAAGTCGTTAGAAAAATCTTTCAATGCATTCTTCATTACATTTAATTCTTCTTGTGATTTAATTTCAATACTGTTTAAGAAATCAAATGCTTTTGATTGTTCCTCCGCAACAAAGTTTTGTGTCATATAATCATCTTGGAAGTCTTTCTTCGCCTTTTCTTTTACTTTATTCATTGCCTCTGTTTTGTTTATGCTTTTCATTGGATTTTCGAATGCTCCAGTAGGTTGTTCTGGTTTTGGCTCTTCTTTCTTTTCCGGCTGTTGCGCTGGTGCCGGTTGTTGTGGTTCCTGCTTTGGTTGTTCTTGTTGAACCGGCTGCTGCGCTACTTGTTGCTCTTTTTTCGCTAACTCATCTTTTAACTTCTTCACTTGCTCATCAAGAGATTTTTTTTCAGTTTCTAACACACTCATATCACTTTTCAACTTTTGCGTCTCTTCAAAATGTTCATCTACTAATTTATTATATTCTTTCTCAGAGTACATTTTTTCACTGGTTGATGTCGTTTTCTCTTTCGTAACAACTACATTAATAATTATAAATAAGGCTACAATTCCTATTAACGCAGCGAAAATCTTCTTTTTATTCATGATTAATCCTCCAAAATGTAAAATTTCAAAAATTATCATAACAGACCAATTCGTTTTCACCTGTCATATTTTGTCGAATCAATATAATAAAAAAAAGCATCTGAAACAGATGCTTTTTTCTCATTCTTAATACGTAAACGTAATTGTCACTAAAGAATACCCTTCTTTCGCATTGTAAGGCTCCGCTTTATAAGAAACTCGATTTGCCCCTTGCGGATAATCAATTTCGCCAATTGCCTTTTTCACATCTTGCAGTGCACCATTCATTGATTGCTTGTACAGCACTTCAATTTTCTCTGGTTTTGCACTATAGCGCTGCTGCATTTTATTTTTTAATTCGGTATAGTTATTTGCAATATATTCATTTCCTAAATAGTTTAACTTTGTATCTTTTAATATTTGCTGATATGCAGGCGTTTTCGTACTACCTGCCGCAATTTTGTTTGTCAGTGTACTATAATAATTTGTTGTAGCTTGCGGATAGTCTCCGCGGTTCCACTCATGATTTCTTGCGATTTGTTCATCTGATAAATTGAAATACGAATACGTTACGCGGCCCTGTTCATCTGGAACCGGATCATCGAATGTTGTATCAAGGTGATACCATTTGTTTTCGATTTTCACTAAATTCCAAGCATGAGGTTGTCCGTCCCCAGTTCCTGTCACGAAATGATTTTCAATTCCTGCTTCTTTTAATAATTGATAAGTTAATAGTGCGTAACCTTGGCAAACCGCAGAACGATTTACTAGTGCTTCATATGCTGTGTAAGCTTTATAAGACGTATCATAAGAAACATGTTTTACTACGTAATCATGAATCGCCTTCACTTTTTCGTGATCATCCATTCCAACTTGAGTAATAGAAGAAACGATTGCTTTCGCTTGTTTCATGACATATTCCGTCTGTTCTTTCGTTTCACGATATGTAATCTTAAGTGTAAATGTATAATTTCCAGGTGATCCAGAAAGTCCATATGAAACATTCGATCTATTATTATTTGTATACTCATTTTTACTTGCAACTTCTTTATATGCGTTAAAAAGTGTATTCATCACTTCGTTTGTATTATTGTTTTTCGTTTTATATGGAAGTGTAATATTTGTCTCGTATGTATTAATACGCTTTTGTACTTCCTCTTTAAAAGCTGTTAATAATGCCGCATCTCCTGTGTCTTTCACATCAGCATTTTTATACTTCAAAGTTTTATATAAAAACTGCGCATACTGTTCACGTGTTACTGTGCCATACGGTTCAAAATTCCCGTTCCCTGTGCCATCTGCGATTCCATTTGACTGCACTGCACTAATTGCGTTTTCTGCCCAAAATGGATTTGGAACATCCTTAAAGGTATGTTTTTGTTTTGCCGCAAGATGGAAAGCATTTGTAAGAATTTGTGCCATTTCCGCACGACTCACAGAAGCTTTCGGTCTAAATTGGCCATTTTCATCACCTTTAAAAACTCCTAAATTCGTTAAAGTTAATACCTCTTCTGGAAACATTGTAGAACTTTGATTAATATCACCGTAAGGATTTTTAAACGTAGACCCATCCTTTAATACGTAACGAGTTCCATCATTACTAAACGAACCGCCTTGTTTATTCGGTACTAACACTCGATAAATTAAAGCCGCAACTTGCTCCCTTGTCGCAACATCTCCAAAACCAAATATCCCATTTCCATAACCGGAAATAATATTTTTACTCGCTAAATCTTTAATCGCAGGATATGACCAATGTGATGTCGGCACATCAGAAAAAACACCCACTTCAGCAGCTTTTACATCGCTGCCATTTGTATATAACAACGCACCACCAATAAGTGATAGTGATGTAATTGATTTTAATAGTTTTGTGTACATAATTTCTTCTCCCAATATGTTCTCTATTTTTGTTGGTTTATGTCGAAAAATCTAAAAATATGACAAAATATATTATACAATTAAAAGTTTTTGAGGGATATATCGAATTTTAAAATATGCAAAAATTCATATTGTTATAAGGATTCATAGTGATATTATGTTGTTTTACTTGCGAATATACAAATAAAAAAACGCTCATCTGAGCGTTTCATCTATATACCTAATAATTACTTTTTCTACACTTCGAACTCTTCTTCGGTAATAATCCTTTAATCTAACAACTCTTTATTCTCCAATATTTCTTCAGCCCGATGGCCCTCCATGCGTATATTGTATAACACTTGTTGTATTAACCTTTGATTGGTCTGTTGAAACATTTCATCCATTTAGAAATAGTTCTATTGAATTTTTCACCACTAGCCATAAAAATATCTTATAATCTTTATATAATAAATTATTGTATTAGGAGTAGATAAAATGCCAGTTACACTCGAACTTATTCTTTTCATTCTTATAGCAATTAGTGCTGTTGGCTATTTAATAAAAGAATTTCAAAAAACTAGGAAACGAACACTTGGAATTTCACTAGAATTTTTAATTCTTTTCTGGTCAATATGGAGAATATCAACTATCATAATCTAATTTATAAAACATGAATTCCTTTGAATAAAACTCAATATTATGTCCATAATGTTGATAGGCTGTATGCCAGAATCCATTTAGTCTTCTCTGTATCTCCTTGTATTAAGCAGTTAGCCTTTGCTAGCTGCTTAATACAAGGAAATATTTTTTATTTAAATTAACTATTTTGTTCACTTTTTTGATACATTTACGAAACATTCATATGTTACGTTATATAAGTCCTTTTTTAAATCATATTCATTCTAGAAAAAAGTCCTAGTCCCCCTAGGGCTTTTTTCATTCAAATAAAGAGTTTTATTGTTTCTCAATAACCGCAACTATTTAATGTGGTAAAATAATAATTGGATTGGCATCCAATACCATATTACGATGGATCAAATCGCAAGAAGGCACCTTAGGGTGTCTTTTTTATAGAAAATCAGTTTAAAAACTAAAAATAAAAGAACCTCAATAAATGAGGTTCAAAAAATCTACTATTTTAAATTACCTTCGTAAAAAGCAACTCCATTTTGAACATGTTTTAAATACCACGTAATCGTCCCGCCACAAACATTTTCATTAAAACTATTAGCATATACTCCATTTGAGTAATAAAGAGTTCTTTTGAACTTACCGTTAGAATACTCATAAGGAATTGAGCATGTTGCTTGTTTCGGAGAGCTCACAGCTTTTTGCGTATCAGCTGAAGCTGCCCCAATTCCTCCTGTTAATGCAATACCTGTTGCCAATAGCCCTACTACTAATTTCTTGAACATAATAAATCCCCCTTTAATAGTTTTTATAACTTACAACTTAAATGTATCACTTTTGTAATTTATGTAAATATCTTGAATATGTAGAAATATTTATTTAATTATTGGTAATATTAGGATTTTATTTTATCAAATGGAAAATAGAGGGATTAGGAAGGTTTGTAAAAATCCATACTAAATAAACTAAATATCACGATATATCATTAATGGGCTGATCCAAAATTTTTTCTGATTGGAAAACTATAGTCTCATATATCAATTGCGAGGATACCTTAAGGTATCTTTTTTGTACATATAAAAGTCTCAGCATCTTATTCCTTTAAAACAATAATTGCAACTATATTAATTTTACATTACATTAAGGTTAGGGAATATTCTTATATTAATAAAGTGAAAGTGCTAAATAGTAGGTGGAAGAATGGAATTTAACGATTTGGGTATTACCATTAAAGAACTTAGAATCAAAAAAAATATATCACAATCCGAATTATGTCATGGAATATGTTCACAAAGTCAAATTAGCAAGATTGAAAAAGGTATGATTTATCCATCTAGTATATTGCTATATCAATTATCAGAAAGACTTGGTATTGATCCAAATAATATATTTGCACTAACTCAAAATAAAAGATTAAAATATGTAGAAAATGTAAAATACGTAATAAAAGATTGCTTAAAGCAAAAACAATATAAAGAACTTTATGAAATAGTGAAAAAAGAGAAAAACTTAAATAATTTTCAAACAAAAGAAGAGAAACAATTTCTAATATGGCATGAAGCAATTGCTATATTTATAGTGGATAAATCATTAAAAACTGCTTTAGATTTTTTAAATAATGCATTAAAACTGACTTTAACTAATTCTGATTTTTTATCAGAAAGAGAAATAGATATTATGCAAACAATGGCTATATTTTATGCGGAAAATAAAGAATATGAAAAAAGTATTAATATATTAAAAAGATGTTTAAGTAATTTTAATAAGTTAGATTTTCCTAGAGATAAAGAAATTAAGTTGAAAATCATGTTAAATTTAGCAAAATCTTTGGACTTCACATATCAACATGAAGAGGCAATAAAATACATTGATAAGGGCATCAAATTAGCAATTAATCTAAATACGTTATACCTATTAGGTGAACTCTTCTATTTAAAAGGTCAGTTTTTATTAAAAATTAAACAACATAATGTAGAAGATGTTATTTATAACTGGAAAAAAGCATTATTTATATTTGAACTAACAGAAAAAGAATATTATACAAAAATGCTACCAGATGAACTTATTGAATTACAAAATAAAAAACACTCATAATTTCGTAAAAACTACTTACAAATCCCACAGAAAAAATCCCTATAGCTTTTAAACTTAGAACGATAATATTAAAATAATTTAAGTCGGCAGAATGCTCCTTTTGGTATCTTTTCTTTATTTTTACAAGTACCTACTCAATTAATTCTTAAAAACATAATAGGAAACATTGTTTTATTTATCCCATTTTCATTCATGCTATATATAAAATTCGTTAATAAACCCACCTCAAATACTAGTTCCTTTTATAAGTCGTTTTTTTGATGTAGCTGATATTATTCTCAATACAATAGAATTAATTATTGGAACATATTTAGCAATATATATCAAAAAACAATAATAAGAAGATCCCTTCCACCTTAAGGTAGAAGGGATCTTCTTATTTCTATTTCAAACTACTCGCAATCTCCGTAAAGATAACCCCAAGTGCGTCAACAAGCGTTTTTTCACCAACTACCGCTCCTCTACCGAACGATCTTTCACCGATAGATTGTATGCCTTGAAGTGCTGCTTGCTACATTTCAGCGAACTCTTTCACTGTTAGCTCACGTTTTTCGCCTGCTGCATTTACGGGCAGCCCGTTAATACGGGATAAATGTTAAATCAACTCCTATTTAACATTTCAATTCAGATATACGACCGTAAAGAATACATCATCACGGTGTCAGCAAGCAAAAGTGTATTCTGCATTTCTGAAAACAGTAGATGGCAGATTATGCCCTACTGAATCTGCTAAGAAAGAATATACAAGAACATCCTTAACATCCTCTTTATTTCCACTAATGATGACATCAAGGAAATCTTCTACTTGAAATTCTGGAGTAAACAACACAATCTTAGTTGTTCTGTTTGGTTCTAAAGAAACAAAAGTACGAGAGATTTCAACTAATTCATTTTGAGTTGGGAAAAAAGTGTTTCGGCTTCTCTTAACAGTTACCGTTACATTACTAGTATGGCAGCGTGAATCATTGTTTAACATAATGTTGAGAGCAGTTGGAATAATCCCATTTTCAGAAACTGGAACTCGAAACACCCCAGTAGATTTATGAGCCATATAATCACATCCTTTCAAAATAAAATATATTTACAATATATTAGATGCAAAAAACGTTCATTTTGATATGGACAAATTATATGATTAATATATCTATAATAACCCTCGGTATTACTAAGCTAATGTTTTAAAAGATTAACAAATATCGCGAGAACCAATCGAATGTATATTAAAATTAAAAAGAATAAGATGTCTAACCCACCCCTATTTTGTGCCAATAATGAGACATTATGTTAATCTTATATGTATAGCTGCACAAAATTGAGAAACTTAAGGAGACAGATAAATTTTATGAGAAAATTATCTATATTACTTACTTTCATTCTAGTATTAGTCAGTGTTACGGCTGCTTGCACACAAGATAAAACAGATAGTGCCGTTGAAAATGCTCCAATAGAAGAACCAAGCGCAAAAAATGTAAATGAAGAATTAATAAACTTTGAAGAAAAGGAAGATATGAGCCGCTTGGAACAAGGTATTTTATTAGTTGGCGAGAGTGTTAAGGGAGGCTATTACTTGGTCGCTGTTCAAAGTGCATATTTAAATGCTAGCAACGATTCCGTCATGGTTAATGTCTCTGTAAAAAATGTACGAGGTCAAACGATTGGACTATCAGAATTAAAATATAACTTAAAAGATGAAAAAGACGGAAAGATCTATAAAGGAAAGGTGCTTGATCAAAACCCTTCTGATATACAAGTTAAACCAAATGAAACGGTAGAATTGAAAATAGCTTTTGAAGCACCAGGTACCGTAGATGAATATATGTTTTATATTGAAAGCTCTTTAGACCCTCTACAAACATACTGGAAAATTGATAAGCTGCAATCACAAAAAAACTAAGTCTAAAATACAATTTGATTGAAGAAATCTCTCAAATAAGCAAAAAGTACCGGAAAATTTGATATAGATACAAATGAATAATATATAAAAGTCCCTCCGCCCTAAGGCAGAGGGACTTTCTAATTCCTATTTCAAACTACCCGTAATCTCCGTAAAGATAACCCCAAGTGCAAGTGCAAGTGCACCTGCATCTGGATATCCTAAGCTTCTTTCGTATACTCTGCTCCTTTTTCAAAGGTAATTTTCACTATATTTAAAATATCTGAACACATAAATTCATTTACTTTTTACGAAAATAAAATTGTATTTTTTAGAATTTTAATGTTAATCAATTTGAAACTTTATGAGTTAATTAAATGTGATATTTAAAGAAGGAATTTGTGATGAAGTACTCACATGATGGAATTAATATAAAAAAACAAAAAAACTCTAACTAATTCGTCATGGCGATTTAGTTAGAGTTTTTTTGTTTGAAATATTCACGAGTATCTACCCTTATCTTTTCAGGTAAAGCAATGTCAAGTTCTTTATCTAACCATGCAAGAGTCTTTTTGCGAAGAAACTCACGCATGTGTTCTTCTGCTTCAAGCATTACTAAGTTAATTGTACAAGAAGAATTGCTAGGTTCACAAGAATTACAAGCCTCATCCCGATATAGTACACCATTCTGTACAATATTTTTACATTGAAAAATAGGTTTTGGGCCTTCGACGGCTTCTATTACATCCCAAAAAGAAATATCTTCTGGAGACTTAGCTAACCTATATCCTCCCTTTACACCTGGGACAGAATTCACAATATCAGCTTTAGATAATTTACCGAAAACTTTTGAAAGAAATGTTTCAGAAAGTCCTTGAAACTCTGCCAAATCTTTTATTCCAACACTTTCCTTGGAAGGAGTATTAATTAAATAAACTAGGCAATGCAAGGCATATTCAACCCCAACACTATATTGCATATACAAATCACCTGCTTTTTATTTTAAGGGTTATCAAATTGTATCTTAGGACCATTTAGAATTTTAGTCAAATAAAAAAAGCTCTTTTAGAATAGTATGTATTTCATTTGACAAAAATAATTTCAGAGTTTATATTAAAGACCAAGTTAATCGTCGATTAACTTGGTCTTTAATATAAACGTAAAAACTTTTAAAAAGGGGAAATACAAATGAACAAAACACTTATCATAAACGCACATCCGAAAGTGGATGATCCATCATCAGTCAGCATTAAGGTTCTTAACCACTTTTTAGTATCTTATAAAGAATTAATTCCTAATAATGAAACGATTGAACAGATTAATTTATACGATAATGTAGTACCAATGATAGATAAAACTGTTTTAAGCGCATGGGAAAAGCAAGGAAATGGACAAAAGTTAACTGATGAAGAACAAAAAGTAACAGAGCGTATGTCCGAGATTTTACAACAATTTAAAAGTGCAAATACGTATGTTATCGTATTACCTTTGCACAACTTTAATATTCCATCAAAGTTAAAAGATTACATGGACAATATCATGATTGCACGTGAAACATTTAAATATACTGAAACTGGATCAGTCGGATTACTTAAAGATGGAAGAAGAATGCTTGTTATACAAGCAAGTGGAGGAATTTATACAAATGATGATTGGTATACAGAAGTGGAATACTCTCATAAATATTTAAAAGCAATGTTTAATTTCCTAGGTATTGAAGATTATCAAATCGTTCGTGCACAAGGAACAGCAGTACTAGATCCACATGAAGTATTACAAAATGCGTATAAAGAAGTTGAAGAGGCGGCTTCTAGATTGGCTAACAAATAAATTTTTTCACTGGAAGAATGATGGTTATAATTAAAGATCCCCTCCACCATAAGGCAGAGGGGTTTCTCTAATTTCTATCTCAAACTACCCGCAATCTCCGTAAAGATAACTCCAAGTGCATGTGCACCTGCATCTGGATAGCCTAAGCTTCTTTCACCAACTGTACCGGCGCGGCCCATGCGAGCTACGATTTCTTTCGTATACTCCGCTCCTTTAACTGCTGCTTCTGCTCCTTTTTCAAAAGCAGTTTTCATGTCTTCTTCGTTTGAAGCGCTATCTAACCAAGAATCTACACATGGAGCAAGTGCGTCAACAAGTGTTTTGTCACCAACTACCGCTCCTCTACCAAATGATCTTTCTCCGATAGATTGTATACCTTGAAGTGCTGCTTGCAACATTTCAGCGAATTCTTTCACTGTTAGCTCACGTTTTTCTCCTGCTGCTTTGCTAGCTGCGCGGAATGCACCACCCCAAATTGGACCAGATGCGCCGCCGCAATGTTCCATAATAATCATTGAACAACCGTCAAGGAATGACCCAATCGTTACGTTCTCTTGATCTACAATAGAATGCCACTCACGTTTTAATTGCTTAAATCCTTTTGCCACACTCATTCCGAAGTCGCCGTCACCTGCGTGTGTATCTAACTCACAGAACGGTACTTCGTTTTTAATAATAACGTCGCTCATTTTATCAACGAGATAAATCATGTTGTTTAATGTAATAACATTATCCTTAATAACAGCGTGCTCTTCCGCCGTTTCTATTTCAAAGGAAACTTCCTTCTCTTCTGTCTCTTCAAGCACATTCACGTACTCTACACTTTCAACTGGCCCATCTACTTTAAACGCTGGTGTATTACACTCTTTTGATAGTAATGTTTTTAACTCATCATCTAACTTCATCACTGTTAAAGACATGCCAGCCATATCGATACTTGTCATATAGTTACCGACGAATACTCTATTGATTTTAATGTTTCTAGCAGCTAATTCTCTCGTCACTGCGTTGTTAAATAAGTAAAGTTCTTGCAGTGGTGTTCCGCCAAAACCGTTAACTAGAAGTGCGATTTCCTCGCCATCTTTTACTCCTAAATCTTTTACAAGATCATTTGTCATACGGTTAGCTAGTTCATCTGCTGACAGCATTTTTTCACGCTTAATTCCTGGTTCGCCGTGAATACCTACGCCGTATTCCATTTCATCTTCCGCAAGTGTGAAAGTAGGTGATCCGCTCGCTGGAACTGTACAAGAAGTTAACGCTAAACCGATTGTGCGCACGTTAGCCGCTGCTTTTTCCGCTACAGCTTTCACCGCTCCTAAATCCATACCTTCTTCCGCTGCTGCGCCGGCAATTTTATGAACTAAAATAACTCCCGCAACGCCGCGGCGTCCTACTGTATATAGGCTATCTTCTACCGCAATATCATCATCCACTTTTACGTAGTCGACTTCAATTCCATCTTCCGTCGCTAAATGAGCTCCGTTTTTGAAATTCATAATATCGCCGCTGTAATTTTTAATAATTAATAACGTTCCTTTTTTACTAGCTGTCTCTTTAATCGCTTGATACACCTGAATTTGTGAAGGCGAAGCAAACACATCTCCGCACACCGCCGCATCTAACATCCCTTTTCCGACTAATCCTGCATGTGCCGGCTCATGACCACTACCGCCGCCACTAATTAACGTTACTTTATTTTCATTCATTTCTTTCTTCTTAATCACTTTATATTTTTTCAAAAGTTCAAGCTCTGGATGAGCCATAACCATTCCGTTACACATTTCCATTACTAATGTTTCTGGTTTGTTTATAATCTTTTTCATTGTAGTTCTCCCTCAATTCCTTTAATATATTGTGATATATTTGAAATCTTCTTCTTACTACTCATGTTAAAATGAAAGCGTTTTATAGTAAACGGACAAAATGGACAATCTGTCTAAAGACACCGCTCTCATTTATAGATAGGATTTTTATATTAATAACATTCTAGGGATGATTCAGATGACCTCTTCTATAATTTCTAAAAAGATAATCGCGAACTCATTGAAATATTTAATGGAAACAGAGTCGTTTCATAAAATATCAGTGAGCGATATTATGTTACACTGTCAAATGCGTAGGCAAACTTTTTATTATCATTTTAAAGATAAATTTGAACTATTAAGCTGGATTTATAGAGAAGAAACGAAGGAAAACATTATCGACTTTCTCGACTATGAAACATGGGAAAATATTTTCGATTTATTATTTGATTACTTTTACGAAAATCAAAAATTTTACCGAAATGCTTTTAAAGTCATTGAACAAAACTCGTTTAATCACTATTTATTTGAGCACACGAAAAACTTATATATGAAGATTATTGATGAACTATCCGTGAACTGTGGCTTAACTCTTTCTATTGAAACGAAAAATACGATTGCCTCCTTTTATAGTCACGGCTTCGTTGGAACGATAAAAGATTGGATTGAAAGCAAGTGCGAAGTAAATCCATCCATTATGTCTTCTCTCATGAAAAATATGATAAACAATCAATTACTACTATTACTGGAGCAGTCAGCAAAGTAATTAAAGGGTGGCAAAAGCAATGAAAAAGATTATGAATGATGTACAAAATATTGTTCAAGATATGATGCATGGCTTTTATTTTGAACATAACGACAAAGTAAATTACGACGAAACAAATAACATCATTTATGTAAAAGATATCCAAAAAATGAAGCAAGACGTCGCTATTATAAGCGGCGGTGGTAGCGGACATGAGCCTGCTGATATTGGCTATGTAGGAAAAGGAATGCTTACAGCGGCCGTAAACGGCAGCATTTTCACTCCGCCTACAGTAGAACAAATTATAATGGCAACTCGCCTTATGCCGAAAGATAAAAGTATTTTATTCATCATTAAAAACTTTAAAGATGACGTTGAAAACTTTCTAGCGGCAAAGCAAATTGCTAAAGAAGAAGGAAGAAAAATTGACCACATCATCGTAAATGACGACGTTTCAATTGAAGATGATGTTTCCTTTAATAAAAGAAGACGCGGCGTCGCTGGTACTGTTTTCATTCAAAAAATACTTGGTGCAGCCGCTCTTGAAGGACATTCTTTAGAAGAACTGACTGCACTCGGCCGTTCTATCACTGAAAACTTACACACATTAGGAGTCGCCCTTTCACCTGCCAACGATCCAGTGAAAGGACAAGCTTCATTCACATTAAACGAAGATGAAGTCTTTTACGGCGTCGGTATTCACGGTGAAAAAGGTTACCGCAAAGAATCGCTGTCCTCTTCTGAAATATTAGCGATTGAACTGATGAACAAACTAAAAAGCATTTATCGCTGGAGAAAAGGCGACAACTTCGCCATCCTTATTAACGGACTCGGTGCGACACCATTAATGGAACAATACATTTTCGCAAACGACATTCGCCGTTTGTGTGAACTTGAAGGATTGCAAGTTACATTCGTAAAGGTTGGTACGCTGTTGACTTCTTTAGATATGAAGGGTGTTTCGCTTAGTTTGCTTAAAGTAGAGGACTTGGATTGGGTGAAGTGGTTGAAGGCGGATGTTAGAGTGGGTAATTGGTAAGTAAAAATTATGATGATAAAAGCCTTTAACTATAACGTGTTAAAGGCTTTTTGCAAATTGAAATATCGTACAGGCGTTAACAAGAAATTCTTAATCACCTCACTGAATAATTACAGGTCTTCCAAATAAAGCTGGATAATAAATTAACATCGCACCTACAAATGAACACACTAAACAAAAAACAGCCTCGTATTTTATGACTAGAGAAGAATTCGTATCAAACTTTTTTTCATCTCTTTTACATATCATTTTAAATAAAACGCTATATAATAAATACCCAATAATCGCCCCGAGGGTGTTCGTAAATAAATCATCAATATCTGTAATTCTATTATTTAGTAATTGATTTAACTCAATTGCCAATGAAAAAAAGAATCCCGCGCATACGGTGTTTTTCATTTTTTTAAACTGCGGCCAAATAGTCGGCAATAAAAAACCTAATGGCATAAACAGTACGATGTTCAAAAGATACGTAGTACTACCCGCCGTATCAAATAGAGTCAAATTGATTTGATTTACACGAATCCACGTTTCATATCTACTTATATTCCATACAGTCGCAATCTGCGTCACCTTATACACTAGCGAAAGATAGAATAGAAAAATATATACCCATAGAAAATGCCGAATAGATATGTTTCTTTTCGCTTTAAAATAAAATCCAATTTGAAACATAATACAAAACATAATAGTAAAAAAATAAGTATATAAATAACTCATCAAAACTCCTGTATGCATGTGGAATCCCCTAACTTTACATTTTCATCTATTATTTTAGAACATAGTTCAAGAACTGGTACTTTGTTCATATATTTAATCTTCTACTTTGTCTTCGAATATAGGGAATATATTAAAAATATAAAATCCCCACTTCTTCATTTTCAGTCTCCTCCTTGATGTAACTTGTTTATAGGATAGGAAAAACTTTTAAAATAAAAAGTGGGGTAAATATAAAATTTTTCTTAAATCTTATGTTGGGTTTAATTATTGCTCTTCTTAATAATCCGCTATTCATTGTTAGGCAACAGTATGCTTAAACTTAGTTTTCACTCTATTCCTTCGCATCCCTCATACTGTAATACCCCAAATTAATAATAATCAAGAAATACCCACCCATAATTCCAGCTGCAAATGTCCACATGAATTCATGATGTTCAATTTCATACATAATAATCGCGCCAAGTATGGCCGCTGCGAACCGATTTATCATTCCGAGCATCGGTGCTTTTTCTTTTTTTACAATGCTATCTCCGAACTTTTCAATACGCCTTCCTAAAATCCAGGCGCAGTACATACTCACCAAAAGGCCAATGCTTATCCCGACAAACTGGGCTGAAAAAGGTGTCACGAGCCATCCCAATAACATTACGCCTAGCAAACAATACATTTGTATGTTGAATGATCTTAATGCCATACGAATCATGTTATTCTCCTTTATCTTTCTCATTGTAGTTCCGTATCATCAATCCAATCTTTCAAGCTTCAAGCTTTCAGCTATATCTTTTTTAAAATGAGGGAATTTGATTTTGCTCACCATTAAATAAGCGAGTACGCATGTACCAAACGCCACGGAAACTGGATTCTTTAAAAAACATAAAATAAGGAGACACATTGCCGCGAATGGAATCGGCATTCCGATAAATGTCGGGAGTTTGCTTTGCTGTGTGTTAAATCTCGCAAGCCGAAGCATTCCGCAAATACTATAAGCGAGCGCGCATATCATCCCGATAGACTGCAAATCTTTTAACGAGGCATTATATGCAAGAATAGATGGTGCCACACCAAAAGTAACTAAATCCGCAAATGAGTCCAACTCTCCACCAATTTCTGAAACAGAATCAAGTTTCCGAGCGACCATGCCATCAAACAAATCAAGGACCATACCTGTAATAATGAACATAACTGCACCGTACATATCGTCAACGAAAACAGCATGAATAGCCAAAAGCCCACACACAAAATTTGCTATCGTAATTATATTTGGTATGTAACTCATCACATGCTTCCCCTCCTTTCTACTAATTGCTTCATCTAAGTTCTTACTCATTACAATCAAGATCTTTCTGCTTTTCTTCCAATATTACTTTATTTATTTTCGTTAACGTCTCTGTCATTTGCTCTAGGGCATTTATATCGATTTTAGAAAAGTATTTCTCAATTAATACATCATCTAACTCAGACAACCGCTCTATATACTTACTACCGTTTGGACCAAGTGTAAGAAAATACTCCCTTTTATTATTAGGGTTTACTTGTTTTGAAATCATCTTCTGTTTCTCCAATTTCGATAAAACTTGGCTAACGGCACTTTTGGATACATTAAAGGTAGTCGCAATGTGATTTGCTGTCGTGTTTTCATTTAAATTAATATGAAATAGCATGCTCTCTTGCTGTCCTGTAAGACCGAACTCATCTTTTAACTCCTGAAATAGTAAAATGTAGAATTCATTATAAGCTCGGTTCATTTCATTAATTACTTCTTTATAAGTTCTAGTCATAGCGTTATTCCTCCATGCTTTTATTTCGTTTCGCTTTATAGTTAAGTTTACTTAACTTAACTATAGTATACCGTTATCTTCGTGTAAAGGGAAATATAACTCTACACTTTACTCACAATGATACAAAAAAGAAGACACTCTTCTAAAACAAGTTTAGTCGCTTCTGTCTCACTGCTTTCCTCATCCAAATACTTGGTAAGTCATTCTGAATAATCAAAAAGAAAATCAATAAAATTCCATATAGACCCATTACTGGTTAAAATGTTATAATAGAATTACCCTACATAGTTACTCATAGCCAGACTGAGGAACTAGCGTCTTATTAAGTAATGCGCATAACTAAAATAAAAAAGACACTTTACGGTGTCTTTTTTATTTATATTCATTGCAATTATCTCTTTTATAAACAGACTCTATCAAACAGTAAAGGAAACTAACAGATGGAACATCCTGTTGCAAGAGAACTACGTTTCATACGTGTATACCTCATCATTTTGATTATTGTCATCGCGTTTTGGGATCGTGAGAAAACTGTGGAAATTACTGATCACGGTAGCGATCCTATCTTAAATACCAGCAATATGACCCAAGTTGGTGAGTATACATTTGCATACAAAGACGAATCTAATCAAATTAAAATATTTAAGTTTAATCCAGATACGAATGAAATAAAACTAATAAAAGAGTTTTATGCTAACGAATATGAACTACATACAATAAATAATTCAAATCGATAAAAGGCACTTTAGGGTGTCTTTTCTTTATGGAGTAGGATTATGAAAAGACAGATTTACAATTCTAAGCGACTCGTTGGTACTACCCCATCATCATCAAGCTAATATTTTCATATCCCCCTAAATTAAAATTTTCTTTCTCTACAGATAGTTATTCTGAGAAGCTGCTCATTTTTTCGTTTTGGGGGCATTTCTTTTTCTTAAGTTGATGGGCGTATATGGTGACCCCTATTAGACGATAGTAAATTAACAATTTCGGGGTTCAGTTCAACTTTATTCAAAATAAGATTTTTTTTGCAGTAAAATCAATGTTAGTGGAAATTTTTTAAAAATTAACATAAATACTTGCAATATTTAAATTAGTACTATATAGTTCTAGTTATGACAAAGGTAAAATTAATGAATCAAAAACGTGTGATTGAAGTAGCTGCAACATTATTTTTAGAAAAAGGGTTTGCTTATACAAGTATGGATGAATTAGTACGTGTAAGCAAAGTTTCAAAGTCTAATGTGTATTATCACTTTTCTAATAAGGAACAATTATTAGAAGGGGTCGTTGATTATTGGATTGAAATGTATCAATCTGCAATTGATAACGTACTTTCTCAGAACCAATTTTTAGTTGAAGATCGTATCCAACTGTTTTTAAAGCAATTATCACAAGGAGTTCAGTCGAGAGAGTATAAGGGGAGCTGTCCATTTATTACTCTTTATATTCAAAGTCCTACACAGGCCACGCAAATAAAAGAAAAAATAGGTCTTTTTTTTACAGGATTACAAGAGAAAGTTTCTCTATTACTTAAACAAGGGGTAGAGAATGGAGAATTCAGAAATACGATTCATATTGATGAGGTTGCATCACTTTTTATTACAAATCTTGAGGGAGCGTTATTTATTTCAGAAACATTGAAAGATGCAACTGTAATCACGAAAACAGCAGATCATTTTTTTAAATTGCTTCGATAAAAGAAGCTTTTTTTTTACATCAAATTAGTACTAATTAGTACTACAAAGGGGATTTTATATGAGAACAGTATTTTTAACTGGTGGAACAGGCTTTATTGGAAAGCAATTAGTGAAAGAATTAGCCAAAGAGGATGTTAAAATTCTTCTTTTAGTAAGGTCGAAAAGTAAAGCAATACGCCTTTTTCAAGAAAGAGGCAGCTTAAAAAAGAAAGTTATGCACTTTATTGAAGGTGATTTGACGAAAATAGATTTAGGTCTAAGTGCTGAAGATAAGGAGAGGGTATTGAAAACGGATGTGATTATTCACGCAGGAGGCCCCATGGATATTCAAGCGACAAGTAAAGAGGCAGCTTCCGTATTTTTAAATGGCGCCAAACATATTAGTGAATTAGCTAAAAGTATTCATCAATTGAAGGGCTTGCAACAATTTATTCATGTTGTAGGTTATATGAGTCCCTTTGATGATAAAAATAGCAAGATTGCAATTGATGTGTTTACAGAAGGAAACAATTATTTAAAAATAAAAAATCCATATGAGAGAACAAAATTTTTAGCAGATCTCTATATCCGTCAGCAGGCATCCGCAGTAGGTTATCCGCTTTCTGTAATTAATCCGCCAACTGTAGTCGGTAGTAGTAAAACAGGGAGTACAGAGCAGATAGCAGGATTAGGTTTGCTTGTGATGAGTATGCGAAGAGGGCTCATGCCAATGATTCCTGGAGGTAAGGGATATAGGTTACCACTTATTTCAAACGATGAGCTTGCGAAGTTTATTATGCAGGTTTTCAGATTGGAGCAACCGACTATTCAAACATATACACTTGTTGAAGACAAACAGTACGATCAGAACATTGCTGAATTATTAAATATTATGTCGGAAAGTATGAATATGAGGGCACCAAAAATCTCTGTTCCAATGCCACTTATGAAAGCAATTATGAATAGTGGAGTAAGTAAAATAACAAAAATTCCTTCTGATGGATTGAATTTTATTACAAAACAAAATTTCCCAAATGTTTCAGCGAAAAAAATTATGGGAGGAGATTGGTTTAAGAAGACGAGTGTAATAAAATTTTTGCCTGCCGTAGTAGCTGATCTGGATTATCGAATGATGTATCAAAATGGCCAGCATAATCATTTATTTAAACGAACATTATGCGATAACACTACCCTTTACCAATTACAAGGAGAGGGTAAACCGTTTATTTTATTACATGGTTTATTGAGTGATGGAGAAGATTTATTTCCTTTAGCACAAGAGCTTCATGAAAAAACTGGTCAACCTATATGGATCTTGGATCTTCCAGGTTTGGGACGTTCTCCTTTTAAACGAGAGAAAAATCTTCTAGATATCTATTTGAATGTAGTGAAAAAGTTATTGGAGAAAGCTACGAATGGTGCACATCTAATTGGCCATTCATTCGGTGCGTTTATTCTTCTGGAAGCATTGGTACAAGAGTACATAGATAAGAAGTATGCAATCACTTTACTTCAGCCACCTGTTGCTAAAAAAAATGCTAAATCACTAAATGTTCCTCAATTTATGAACAAATGGACATTAAAATTAGCAACTACTAATTTGATAGAGCGTTATTTATTAAGTAATGGTTTGTTTGAAAGTATGGAGAGCATCCCTGAACATTATATTGAAAAGATAAGTAACAGTTTTACTTCTCCTAGAATTTTAAATACTACGGTTCAGCTTAACAGTTTACTACTGAAAAACGATCAAGGTGATTTCAATGAAGTAACAAAGTATAATCTTCACATTATTTGGGGGGATTATGACAGAGCCTATTCTGCTCCATCGCATCTTGGTAAGGTTGATTTTGTTCCATATGGCCATCATTTTCCTCTTAGCCATCCGAGTGAAACGGCAACATTAGTAATAAAAAATAGTAATACTAGCAGATGAGAGTGTGGGATAAATAAAAAGTATGTAGTAAAATCGTACTGTTTTGGGTCCCACCCTATGCCCATCAACTTCAAGATTTTATAACACCCCAAAACGAAAAAATGAGATTTTTATTGCAAGTAAGCACAATTTTTCGTTCTGAGGGGTAAAATAATATTCGGATGGGAGTCCAATACATATTATTAAAATTAAGATGGTTCAAGTCGGAGGAAGGCGCATTAAGGTGTCTTTTCTCTTTAAATTAAAAAGTTTGAGACATGGAGTCTTTAGTCATAATTACGACTAAAGGCTTTTTTCTATAAAAAAATTAAAACATAGTAAAAACGACATACTTACTTAAATTGTTTTTCGCTTTATAAACTAAATCCAAAAAGTTGGATAGCTTCTTTTACTACTCATATTATTAATGAATAAAGCAATAACTACAATAACAACGGAGCCAATTAAAACTGGTGTTACTAAATAACTCCAACTATTTGCCCCTAAAATAACGATAATCGGATCGGCCCCTGCCGGAGGGTGCGTCGTTCTCGTTAACATCATAACGGCTATTGCCATCCCCACTGCTAAAGCAATTGTCCAATATTCATTCCCAAACAAATGATATATTGATAGACCAATGAAAGTTGAAATCAAATGTCCTCCAATAATATTACGCGGCTGAGATAATGGCGCATTCCAAACTCCAAACGCTAATACACAACTCGCCCCAAATGGAGCCATTAATAATTCTGTAGAGGTTATGCTCGTTAAATATGTTAAGGTAATAATTGTTAAAAATCCCCCTAGTAGTCCTGTTAAAGAGTCCTTTATATTTACTTGTAATGGACTTCCTCCTTTCCCTTTCATTTTTGTAAAATATCGTACACTTATTGGTTGAGGATCTTCCTGCTTAGTTGCTGTTATATTATCCATCATTCTCCTCCTTTATTTACCAACAATTATAACTCGACATAACTAACCTGTAAATATTAATTTTATAGGTTAGTTAAAGAAGAAAAAAAAAGAATCAACTGTTATAAGTTGATTCTCTAGACTTCTTCAAATTTTCGATCCTGAAATTTTGCTACCTTTTTCCGGTTCCCACATATTTTCATAGAACACCATTTTCGTTTCCCACTCTTATCTATAAATAATAAAACACAGTCAGGATTTGAACACCTTTTAAGGAAAATAAGCTTATTTTCTGCTATTAACGTTAAAGCATCAAATGCAATTAACGATGCGAGTACATCCTCGATTTCTCCAACCGGGATAGATACTAGCTGCTGTTCAATGATTTTATATGTAAATGGTGCTTTCTCAATTTGTGTTTCTAAATACGTAACAAAATCATTGGAAATTTCGTGCTGATCAGCAATTACCTCAAACTGTTTTCTCAGTACCTCTCTTACTTCCAATATAATAGATGTCACTTGATTCGTGCGCTCTTGAATCCTTATAAATGTTTTTTCATTCCAAAAAGGAAGACTAACCTTTATTACATGTAGCCATTCTAATACATCTTCATTTGTTATTAATAAATCATAACGTTGTCCACGCCTAACTAGCTCTGTATTTACTAAATCTAATGAGAGATTTCCAGATATAAGCGGGAATTGTTTTTTGTCCTGCATGTACTCATCACCTTCTCTTTAAATAATCATATTCCAAATTAATACAGAAGTGCAACTTTTTTATAAACTACAAAGTATGAAGATCCAAGCCTTTAGCCATAATTACGACTAAAGGCTTTTTGTAGATAAGTAAATGAAAAGGAGCTAATTTTATGGAACATAATAAAAATGGAGTGCTTGCTTTAATCGTTTTGTTTGTAGGACTAGCATTTTTTGTTATCGGTATGGTTTATCATTTATGGGGAACGGTTTAAAAATAAATAATAATTCATTTAAGAAAAAGTACTCGTATGAGTACTTTTTTTAATGTCATATAAAAACATTCTAAACTTACTTACATGCATACAATCATCAATTATAGTTATATAATTGGGAAGGTTGTAAATTATCAATCTATATCTATATTGATTAGGAAAGGAGCTAAAAATGTTAGAAATCATTTTTGTTGCTGTATTACTTTTATCTAGTATCATTCCCATCTTTATCAAACGGGGTTTGACGAAAAAAAATGGAGTCCTTTTACTAATAAATTATGCATTATTATTTGCCACCATCATTGTAATTGGTGCAAACTGGCGTATGATTCCCGCCTATTTCTTATTGTTCGTTTTAACATTACAAGTTTTTTTGAAACCAAAAACTACAGCCGTTTCTAAAAAGTTAGTGATGAAAGTTTTAAAAGGTTTAGGAATTATCGTAACTGCTATCGCAATGTTTACATTACCTTTACTTTTTCCGATCATAACACTCCCAGAGCCTACTGGAAAATATACAGTAGGAACGAAAGCTTTTCATTTAATTGATACAAATCGAAAAGAAACCACTGTACCAAATAATCATGGAAATCGTGAGTTAATGATACAAGTATACTATCCTGCCGCAAAAGGATCAGGGAAGCCTTCTGCCTATTTTGAGAACATAAACGAGCTGGCTGAACAATTGGCAGTAACAAACGGTGCTCCATATATCGTAACGACACATTTAGGGCTGACAAAAACACATTCTTATCAGAATGCTAAGCCACTTCAAGATAAAGAAAAATTCCCCCTCCTTTTATTCGGCCATGGGATGGGATTATATGGTCAACAAAATACATTCCAGTTAGAGGAATTAGCTAGTCAAGGCTATGTAGTAATCGCTCTTAATTTTACAGGATATGCAGCAACAACGATTTTCCCTAATGGAAACCGTGTAGACTCTATACCAATTGAATATACACCTACCGCCTTAAATACCATAGTTCAAAAATGGGAACAGGATACTACTTTTGTTTTAAATGAAGTAATAGAAGGCAATTTCGATAAAAGTTTTAAAACTATTGCAGACTTAATTGACTATGACAAAATTGGAATGTTCGGTCACTCTTTTGGTGGAGCAACTGCCGCACAAATGTTAGTGAAGGATACGCGTATTAAAGCTGCAATTAATATGGATGGTGGATTGTATGGCGATCCAATGCCTAAAGACGGTCCTCAAAAACCATTCATGTTGATGAATGCTGAAGCTACGATTCATTTTATGAAAGAGGCTGAGAATCCAAAGACAACCGGAATCCAAAATGAATTATTGGAAATAGTCTATTTAAGAAATAAAACTATTGAAAAACCGGGCGTGTACACAGTGGTAATTCCAAAAACAAACCATACTAGTTTTACAGATTTAGCAGCATTTTCACCTATTATTAATGAACCTGGCGAAGATGTAGCCACAAACTACAAACTGATTAATAAACTAGTAACTAGCTTTTTCGATCAAACTTTAAAAGGTAAAAGCGAAAATCATTTAGAAGAAATTCAGAAACAACACCCTGAACTTCCTCTCATTAAACACAAATAACTATTTTCCTAGTTATGTAACCCCTCCTTATGTTTGAGGGGTTTCTACTTTAACACAATTATAAAAAGGCCCCATTACTGGGGCTCTTAAAAAATAATAAGAATAAATGAATTAAAACAAATAACAGACAACTAAAATATATATGCTTAACATTATATAATCTATATATTTATGTAAAATTACATAAATATATAGATTATTATACGCTATACTAAAATAGGAGTCGACAATCGTTATTTTCTTCTTATTTTTAAAGCAATATGGATATACCTTCTTAACTCATTTGGATTGGATAAGAAAAGAAGACAGCTTAAATTGATGTCTTCTTTTTTTATAGTTTTATGAATTTTTTTGAGCAGCTGCTCTCCAATCACGAAAAGATGTTGGGCGTCCAGAAAAAGCTCTTTGCTTTGTAACAGATGTTTTTTCTTCAGGAGTCATTGTTTTTTCTTTAAGAGTCGCTGGTTTTTCTTTAAGCGTCACTGATTTTTCTTCAAGAATAGTCACAGCTGTTTGCATTTTTTCTAACTGTTCTTTCAACAATTGTTGTTCAATCTTTAAATCCGTAAGTAAACGTAAAATCATCTCAGAATTAGCCATAAGATCCTCCTTCCCCCAATACACAGAATAAAATACAATATGTAGAAGACGAAATACCGGTGACAAAAATAAGGTCGTCAACTCTTTTTAACTTCCAAAATCCTTTTATTTTTTTAAGGACCTGCTCCATTCATCCTTAAAAACATAAAGTAAATTAAATCCATTAATAAATGGTCTTTATGGAAGGAGGAGTTAATATGGGCTATGGCGGTAGTTGTGGTGGAGGCTGTGGTTTCGGCGGCGGATTTGCCTTACTTGTTGTGCTCTTCATCTTATTAATCATCGTTGGCGCTAGCTGTTGGGGCGGCGGATTCGGCTGCTAAGGAGAGGCACTCTTGAGAGTGTCTTTTTTTTTGATATGCGGCTCGTATACATATTGTTCAAATCTATATATTTTTTAAAAATATATATTTAAAACATATTTCTCAATGAATAAAATAACTTAACATGGTAAAATAATATTTGGATGGGAGTCCAATATATTATTAAAATTAAGATGGTTCAAGTCGAAGGAAGGCACCTTAGGGTGTCTTTTCTTTTTTATAAATAATTATAAATTAAAATTACAAAGGATGCTTACTACTTACAAGGAACATTTTCTTCCGTACAACTATTTATTTGAAACTAATTACTATTATAAATATAAAGAAATTATGGATAAAGTAGTGAGGTAAATAAAACAAAATATAGATTTAATTCATGTTTCTCAACGAGGTACTACCAGCATTTTCAAAAAAATATGCTAAGCAAAAAAATAATCAGCTGTCCATATGGACAGCTGATTTACATCATTACATTTCTATTATTTATCTTACCACTTGTACAGATACTGGTTTCCACCCCTGATTTTCTACCCAATCAATATTAACCTTATATTTTTTATTATTTTGCTTATCTCGTACATTACCGTAGGCTTTATTATTACCATTATTCCCAATAAAATCGAAAATCAATTGGTTCTCTGGAACATCAACAGCATAAGAAATTGCTTTTTTCATCTCACTCCAATCTACTGTTCCTTCTTTAAATTTCATTTCAGGTTTTGCTCCTTGCTCGGTACCAATTGGCTTCCAAGAAGGATTAGTTTGAGAACCCTTTTCTTGAGATGTCGTTTTTTCTTCCTCATTATTTTCAGTTCCGTTCGTTTTTACCGATTTTTCTGTTTTTGATTTCTCTTCTAACTGTGCTGCCTCTTTATCTTCAGTTTTCTTCTCTTCTATCTTTGCTGTTTCTTTATCTTCAGTTTTCTTCTCTTCTATCTTTGCTGTTTCTTTATCTTCAGTTTTCTTCTCTTCTATCTTTGCTGTTTCTTTATCTTCAGTTTTCTTCTCTTCTATCTTTTTTACTTTCTTTTCTTGAGCAATTGCTTTCGTTGATGTATTAGAAGGGGTAAACAATTGGTATGTCACTATACCAACTGTCACTAATACCAAAGTAAATGCAATATTAAAAATTGCCTTTTGACGACGATTCTGTTGTTTTTCTTGAAATCTGCTTACTTGTCCCATTCTTCAAACCTCCGTGTTTACTTTCTCCTCTATTCTTTATGTATTATCCCTAAAATTCTTAATATTTTTATTAAACAATAGAAATAAACTACACTTTCCATACAGGATTTCATATCATAATAAAATTTGTGTTTTTTCAAGTATCTGACATATGTTATTCAAAATAGTTTAATACATTAAAAATTGATAAGCTTCTGCACTTAAGAAACCTTCAATTTTATTCAAAGGTGATTCCAATTATATCCATATTAGATCCCCTGTAGAAAGCTTTTTAACAATTAAACCTCTTCTTCCCTTATTTATAATTTTTAAATTAAATTTCCCTCTATAGTATAATAAAGATGTTTCGTTTTCTAATGGGGTATGTCGTAAAATCAAAAGGGATTTTATCTCTTTTACCTTCTTTTCAGAGTAAATTTCACCACTAGGAAATTCTATTATTCCTAATGTAATCTTTAATTCGCTCTCATCGAAAGGCCACTCCTTATTAAGTTCCCTTATCTTTTGTATAAAGCTTCTTTTGGTTTGTCCTATATATAGCAATGTTACACTCTTAGCACATACTCTAGAGATTGCAAATATCCCCTTCTTAGAAGCTTCTTCCCTATTATAAAAATCATTTATACTATACATTCCATACCATTTAATATGTACTGTTTCTATGAATCTCACCTCATTTTTAGACAATATTATAATTTCTGAATGTTCAAATTATAATGGACACATAGTCCTGATTACTTGAATTATAAATTGTGCTTTTCAATAATACATTTTATTATTACTAATTTCAATAATACAAAAAAAATACAATATTATAGTTTAATTACAAAACTTTATGAAAAAACAAAGTGATGTCGTACCAAATATTATATTTTTTCAATATCAGACTACCATGAACAAAAGTTAGAGAGTTATGGAATAAAATATAATTTGTATGTACATACATTTCTTTAAAAAGAAGTTTTGTAGTTTGCAACTGAATTAAACAAACATAGATTTTTATGACTCTTTTTGGGATATAGCAAAGTGGGATCTTTTATATGCACGTTACTATACCGAACTTTCGGTATAGTATTTTTTTGCAGCTCCTTGATTTTTCACCAAATACGTATAAAAATTAATAGTATGAAAATAAACTGCTGGCTAAAAGTTTACTTTCGATAAAATAAAAAAGGACCTACTCCATTCATTCTTAAAAACATAAAGTAAAGTGAACCCGTTAAAATACATGAATGGCCCTTAGTTTTAATCCTCTTATCTAAAGGAGGAACTATTATGGGCTATGGTGGTAGTTGCGGAGAAGGCTGTGGTTTTGCTGGAGGATTTGCTTTGCTTGTTGTACTCTTTATACTATTAATCATTATCGGATGCAGTTGCTTCTGCTAAAAAACTATTAGAAAGGACACTCTTATATGGGTGTCTTTTCTTTATGAAAAATATCTATAACCTTTTTCTTATGACTTTTAACATCAACAAAGGGTGATACAAACTATTACATATGTTTGTACCACCCTTTATTGATGCGTTTAAACTTCACAAGTGTTGAAGTTTTAGACTTCTCCCTTAGTGCACCCATATTATTAGAACATCCTGTAATCTGTAGACAAAATGTAGCTAATAAAAACAATATTAATAATTTCTTCAATAAATCCTCCTACATACATAAAACACCATATATCACAAAACAAACATAACATCAACTCTTTATAAAAACAATAAAATCCTCGTTCCTTAAGCTATCTCTTAACATAGGAGTACCGCTACAAATCCATTTTTAAAATATCCTCTACTTAAGGAATTTGTAAGTATCAAGTAAGAAAAACGAGAACTTTGCTTCGTATAATCAAAATATAAAGTGAAGGAAGAAAGATTATTTCTGAAGTTTATATGCATGTGGAAAAGGAGAAATCTACGTTTGTTTAGAGTAATAATATAAATGTGTCCAAGTTTTGGAGATTAATTGTAAATATTTTGAGATTTTTGTACCAGAATTCTAATTACCGTACTTGTTTTTTACCAGCACATATTGGAGGTTAAAACATGAATAAAAAAAAGAAAATACAAAAATCAGTACTTACTAAAATGTACCCTATAGAATAGACTTTTTTCAAGTGTCTATTCTATAGGGTACATTTTAAAGACTACTCTTGTTTCTTTTCCTTCTCTTCTTTTTCAATTTCAGATACCGACTTTTCAGGGTCTTTTATAAGTTTTCCAAGTTCTCCAGAACGTGTGAAATCATCTTCGAAATTTTCTGTAGTACTAATATAAGCTATAAAATCCAATTCTTCATTATTATTTATATAACCTTTTAATCTGGGAACACCCATTGGACTTACACTGTGTTCTTTAAATGTAATCGATTTTACATCTTGAATATTGTAATGAATATACTTTTCTACTCGTGCCTCTTGTGCCTTCCAAAACTTTTCTTCTTTTTCTTTTTGATTTAAGTATTCCATAGTAAAATATCCTCCTGCTATGATCACCACAGCAGATACAACCAAAATCATTACTTTCTTCATTGGAAATCTCCTTATAAAAAGCCTACCAATGTATTCTTCTTAAAATGGGATACAGAAAATAAGAGTAGTGCAAAGACTACTCTTGTTTTTTTTCTTTCTCTTCTTTTTCGATTTCAGATACAGATTTTGCAGGTTTTTTTATCATTTCATCTAATTCTCCAGAACGCGTAAATTTATTTTCAAAGTTTTTAGTTGTACTTATACTAGCTATAAAATCTAATTCTTTATTATTGTTTATATAACCTTTTAATTTAGGGACTCCCATAGGACTTACACCCTTTTCTATAAACGTAATAGATTTTACATCTTCAATATTATAATAAATATACTTTTCTACTCGTGCCTCTTGTACTTTCCAAAATTGTTCTTCTTTTTCTTTTTGTTTTAAGTATTCCATAGTAAAATACCCTCCTGCTATAATACAAATAATGGATAAAAAAATCACCAATTTCTTTTTCATTAAAAATCCCCTTGTATTTGAATATAGTTAAAATATACCATGAAATGAGTTGAGACATATGAATGAATTAAAAAAAAATCCAATTGCGACAGATGAAGATTATTTCGAGTTATCAGATAAAGTTTATGATCCCGAAGTTTTAAAAAAGAAAAAAGTAATAACAGGAAGTAACAGGAAAGAATGGAAAGTTATAGAAACATTTGATGCAGATAAAACAAAAGTAAAAAATGGATTACAAGCAATCGCTGTAGTACCTGCAGATAAGTATAAGCCTGGTAAAAAACAGTATGACGATGTAATCATTGCATTCCGTGGTACTGAATTTGATAGATTCGATGGAGATAAAACCACAGATATAGTTCAAATTACACTTGGACAGAAAAAGAACCTTGGTGTAGCAGGCGGAAAAGCTCCGACATCATTTGATAGTGCATTAGAATTTACAGAAAAAATTAAGAAAAAATATAATCCTACATCTATTCACACTACCGGACATAGTAAAGGTGCTGCGGAGGCTCAATATGTAGCAGCAGAAATGAATTGTTATGCAACAACATATGCTGCACCAAATATTTATAGATTACTAAGTGATAAAGCAAAAAAACGAGTAGATGAAGGCGTAATGGAAAATAAAGTAGTAGATTATACTCATAAAGAAGATGCTGTAGGAAATTTCAATCAATTTGGAGCACCTATGATTGGTAAACAATTTACAACGAAAAGTAATGGAACAGATAGTATTCTCGCGGCTGTATTTATGGGACAACATCCAATGTCAACATTTCTAGAAATGTTCCACAATAATGGTAGTGTTCGACTAGAATTAGAACCAGATGATATCATTCGTCATGCAAAAGAGATACAAAAAATAAGCGATATATTATCTGATATTATTAGAAATATAGAAAGATTCCAACAACAAGAAGAAGAGGAAGTTGCGAAATTAAAGAGTCAATTGAAGCATGAGACAGGCCCTGGAGGAAAATATCATCTGTTAGAAGAACATGAAGTAGATGAAGCAATTAGAGAGGTTGCAAAAATATCCCAAAACGGAAGAGACTATTTTCATGATGTACAACTAGCAGAAGAACTAATTCATCTTTTACGGAAAAAACAAAAAGAATTGATTCATTTTGGAGATGACATTGCTTATGCAGCTAATTCATTACGAGATAAAGATAATCAATTAGGAACAAATTTTGAAGGACTGGTGGCGAGATAATATGACGGATTTTATAGGGGAAATTCAAAAAATAGAGAAAGAAATAGAGAAAGCTACAGTTGGTGCAGTTGGAACTATTATAGATGAGTTGCAAGCTGTTAAAAAGCAATTAGAAAAAGAACTGCAGCAATCACTTTTAAAAACTGATGTAGCATTCAAAACAAATAGCATAGTAGCAAGCCAAAAACATGCCATTCAAAAAAACAAAGAAGCATTTCATGATGTATGCAAAAGTTTATCTGAACAAGGAATTGAATTAAACAAAAGTTTTGAAAGCAAAACAGGTAGTGCAATAAAAGAAACATTAAATAAACATCTCAATCAAATTCGAAATGAAATGATTTCTAAACAATATGATTTAATTAATAGTTGTGGAAAAAAATAAAAAATTCCTATTATTATTTTAATCTATATGTATTAGAAAAAGTCCCCTTATGTAGGACTTTTTCTAATACATGAATAGATGCTATATTATCAAGCATCTCTCCTGCTTCCATTCTATGTAGCTTTAATTCCCTAAAAGCAAAATCTACAACAAGTTGAAGAGCCTCTGTTGTATAGCCCTTTGTATTATGCTCCTTATCCAAAGTAAAACCCGTATAACAGCTTTGGAGGTCTCCCCTAACAATTTGAGTTAATGAAATGTCTCCGATAAGTTTATCATTTTCTCTTAAAAAGATTCCAAAAGGATATACTTGCCCTTCAGCTTTCTTTTTTAACGCTTGTTCGAGACGTATTTTTTGATGTTATTTTGTATAAAAAACTTTTGGGAGCAACCTGTTCTGTTGGCTTGATGAGCATGACATGCCGCCAATATTCCGAAAAAAAATCACGCTAAACAAAAAACTATAATAAACTTTCCGTATGAGCAGCTTATTTACATAAAAAAAGACACTCTAAGGTGCCTTTCTCCGACTCTATAACCACTTTAATTTTACTAATGTGTATTGGACTTTCCATCCTCATCAATGAATGGAAAGTAGAGATGCTTCAATTATGTACCGATCTGGAGCGTCTCCTATATAGTCAAAAGGATAACAAGTTGTTAATGTTAATGTCGGCTCACTTTTTTCTACAATAACTGTTCGATCTTCTGAATCTGTTATCCAATGCTTGTTAATTTCATATGTATATGTTTTATTTTCATATTCCACGATAAGTTGGTCATTTTCCTTTAATTGACCAAGCTCGGTAAAAACAGTATCTCTATGTCCACTTAAAACTGTATGACCATTTCCAGATGGTGTAGTAGTTAAGTCACTAACAAACATACCTACACCCTTTTTTAATACTTTATCATCAGCTCCCCAATATATAGAGTATTTCTTTTGTATTTTAGGGATAATTAAATATGCTACTTTATCTCCTAACTGATGGTTTACCTTTGAAGCAGGAATTTGTACAGGTTTTTCTTGTAATGAAGTGTCAGTCTTTATCTCTGTCTCTATTTGATTGATGTTTTGCGTTTCATTTTCTTTAGAAGGTGTGGAGGTCTCATATTGTTTAGCCTCGTTAGTTGTTAACGACTCTGCTGATTGTCTAGCACTATACCATTCTAGAAAATAATAGGAAAAGATAGTAAGTCCAATAACAGTTAAACATAAGCCTATCCATTGTTTTTTATTCACTTTTATCACTCCATTTGAAAACGACAGGATTTCTCCTGCCGTTTTAAGGAACTATTTTATGCGTTTGTCTTTTTACGACGGAACATTAATACAGAACCAGCTAATGCTAATCCTAAGCTTGCTAACATCATTGTAACACCGTTTGATGCTGTATTAGGTAATTTTTCACCTTGTTTTTTCGTTTCTTTTTTCACAACTGTATTAGTATTTTTCTTTGTTTCTTTTGCAGTTGTTTGAGGCTTAGTTTGTTCTTGTTTATTATTTGTTGTTTGGTTATTTTGTTTTGAATTCTCTTGCTTAGTGTTTTCTTGTTTAACAGGTTCTTGTTTAGTATTTTCTTGTTTAGGTTGTTCTTGAGGTTTAGTAGTTTCTTTATTTTCTGTTGTAGTATTTGTGCTCTTTGGATATTTATAATCTTCACATGGAATGCCGTCTTTATCATTATCTAAACGGTGTGGATCATTTCCAACACCATATCCATTTTGATCCCAGAATGCTTGAGCATCTTGTTGACTTTTAAAATGGCCACAGTTTTTTGTATCATTCGGACTCTTAGCTGCAAATGCAGAAGAACTGTACCCCACTGTTAATAGTGTTACCGCTGTTGCTGAAGCTAATAATTTTTTCATAAATTTCTTTATCCCCCTAAATGGTATGTATTTACATTGAAATATTTTACATTTAAAAATCTAAAAATACAATAATAATTTGTAGATAAATGTAAGATTTCTAGATAATAATACCAAACTATTAATTCATATATTGTCATATTATGTCGAAAGAAAATAAAAAAAGAGCCAAAGCTCTCTTTAATAACTAATACTAACCATAGTCACTATTCTCACAGTAATATGAATTTGATTTATCACAACAAATATATGTTGTTTGTTGGATAAATAATGGCCTTGATGAGGCGTTAACTGAAGTGGCATTTAACATCCTCAAATAAGAAAGTCCTTGTATCTCCCTGGTGTTAATCTAATTGTTTGTGGAGTTGTGGATTTAAATGTTCTACTAGTCAATGTGACGAACGCAGCAAATACAAAGCTAAAACTAAAACGAATAAGAGTCTTAGTGTGGTTAGTTGTAAAATTTTCAAATAGAGTAATTGTAGAGTTAGGTGGAATTTCAAGACTTGTAAGGTTAGTTTCTGATCCGAAAATTGTAAAGGTCTCTATAAAACTGTTGGTAGAGTTTGAAGAGTTACATGATTATCTTTATTGGAATCAAAATAAGCTTACACATCCAAACTATTGATAATAGCTAATATTTGATGATCTGTCCATTTGCCATTAATCCTTATATTTTCTTTCGCTATACCTTCTTTTTTAAACCCCACTTTTTCTAATACACGAATAGATGCTATATTATCAAGCATTGCTCCTGCTTCCATTCTATGTAGCTTTAATTTCCTAAAAGCGAAATCTACAACAAGTTGAAGAGCCTCTATTGTATAGCCCTTAGCATTATGCTCCTTATCTAAAGTAAATCCTGTATAACAGCTTTGGAGGTCTCCCCTAACAATTTGAGTTAATGAAATGTCTCCGATCAGTTTATCATTTTCTCTTAAAAAGATTCCAAAAGGATTACTTGCCCTTCAGCTTTCTTTTTTAACACTTGTTCAAGACGTATTTTTTGATGTTCTTCTGTATAAAAAACTTCTGGGAGCAATGGACAAACTCGTTGAAAAAATTCGCGATTTCTAATATGTAAGTTAGCTAACTCGTTGGCATCATCAGTTTTATAAAGCCGAATATAAATGTGCTTCCCTACTAGTTTCATAACATCCCTCCAACATTTTTATATGTCTAATGAGGCAAAAGTATACCGTATACTTTATACAGTTGGCTATTATCAGGAATCATTTTGCACGAAAGAAAAGACACTCTATATGAGTGTCTTTTCCAATAGTTTTTAGCAGAAGCAAGAAGCTCCAACGATGATTAATAAAATGAATAACACAACTAATAAAGCAAAGCCTCCAGAAAAGCCACAACCGCCACAACTACCACCATAACCCATAATAGTTCCTCCTTTAGATAAGAGGGGAAAACTAAGGTTCACTCATGTATTTTAATGGATTCGTTTCATCTTATGTTTTTCCGCATTGATTGAGCAGGTCCTTTCGAAAACTATTCACATATTAACTATATTTTTAAAAATGAATAATTTAACTATAACAATAAATAGATAAATTGATATAATGTATTAATTCTAAAAGAAGGGAGGAATAGCCATGCAATTAGTTTGTTTTAAAATAGTAAGTGGTCAGTATTTCTTGTTTGTAGAAGGTATTCAAATTCCTGTACCAATTCCAGCAGTTGCTGCAGCTTTATTAATTGGTTTAGGAGTAATTCCACTTTGTTCTTAATGTAAGGAATTCGGATCATTCCTAACTTTCAATTGGAAAAGCCTCAAGTATATGAATACTTGAGGCTTTCTTTATATCAAAGAAAAAACACCTTATAGCGCTTGGAGATCTCCTGATTTAACTAATGCGGCCGTTACATCCTCACCGAAAGTATTGAGACAGAATACTTGCTCGTCTACCTTATCCATTACTGTAACTTCACCTATCTTGCCACCTTGAAGTTTAATAAAATAGTTATGTTCTTCTAAAATTTTACTAAAATCTCTATTTGCCCATCTTTCAGTAATTGCTAATAGCTCTTCTTTATTCTTGAAATTGTTTCCGGTTAGAATGTTTCTTACTTTCTCTGCATTCTTTTTGGACATAGGAATTGCTCCCTTTCCTTCACACGCTTTTACTTTTTGATGAGTCATGCTATGCATAGCTGAAATAACTTCTTCTTCAGTAGAAGTTACTGTAATGTGAAGTTGTGCATTTGAACCTTTCACTTCTGCTTCATTCGATAGTATGTCTTCTTTATTAACCTCTGCAAAAACATGGTCCTCACCCTTAAGCGGGACTTCAGCAAACTGTAATATTCCATAAGTTATACCAGTTGCAAGTACTACTCCCCCTATAATAGATGCTAGCCAATACTTTAGCTTCTTATCCATCTTCACTTCCCCCGTCTTCGTTTACATACATTAACTAAAGAATACCATATTTAATTCCTTTTTATTGAAGAGTCTCTAATTTCTACTATTTAAAAATATTCTCATCGTCTAATGTAATACGATATAATCATTTTATAATACAAAAAAACCATATTCTCATTCCCTATTTTTTTGGAGGTGATTGTATTGAATAAAAACATCAATCTACTTCTTCAAATGATAATTGGAATTATAATTATGATCGCACCTATTCTCATAACAGGATCTATATACGATGTCACTAAATCATTTGGTGAACTATTAGTGGCAGAACTTATTATAAGAACACTTTCTCTCATTATTGGACTTTTAGTTATTAGCACAGCTTTGCATCGTTATTCTCAATAATTATTCATGTTCAAAAAATACAAATATTTTACATACCAATTCTTATGTATTAAGACATCAAAAACAAGTGTTACGAAAAAAATATAAAAAAGACATCTTTTTTAGGGAAAGATGTCTTTTTATATAAACCTTAATTCTCGTTCTGTAAAACCCTCGCTGCCGTTACTCCCTGTTTCTCTTCTTTTAAAAACAACGAGACGATAAATGCAACAATGATAAAGACTAACCCTAGTGTAAATGCACCTTGGAATCCGGATGTTAAACCGTTTAACTTCTCCACTGGGTCCAGTGGGTTTGCGGAGCTTTCCATATAGCTAGTTGTTCCTGAAGACATTTTCGAAATAAAGATAGCCGTACCAATTGCGCCAGCTACTTGTTGCAGTGTGCTAAACAGTGCTGTTCCGTGCGGATATAGATCTGGTGTTAATTGATTTAAACCGTATGTTTGTGCTGTCATAACAAACATGAGTCCAACCATTAATACGCTATGCATAACAATAATTTGTACCATTGATGTATCAGGAGTAATACCTTTAAACAAGAACATTGCAATTCCTACTAAGACAATACCGGGAACGATAATAACTTTCGGACTAAATTTATCAAATAGTTTACCTGCGATTGGCCCCATTATGGCGCTAATAACACTTCCCGGAAGCATGATGATTCCTGATTTAAAAGCTGTAACGAGTAAAACTGTTTGCAGGAACATCGGTAATAAAGTCATCGTTGAAAATAACGACATCATCACAATGACGATTAATCCAACTGATAATGTAAACATCGGAACTTTAAATGCGCGTAATTCTAAAATTGGATTCTCAATTTTTAATTGTCGGACGACAAAAATACATAATGAGATAAATCCAACAAGTAAAGCGCCATACACTTTCGTATCAGACCATCCTAAATCACCCGATGCACTAAAGCTATACACAAGTCCGCCAAATCCGAGTGTCGATAAAAGGATTGATGGGTAATCTACTTTTGGTCTTGTTAACTCTGAAACATTTTGAATGTACTTCATCCCAATCATAATGGAAATGATCACGATAGGAATAACAATATAGAATAACCAGCGCCAATTTAATGAATCCACAATTACTCCAGATAATGTAGGGCCAATTGCCGGAGCTGCCATCATCACGAGTGCGATTAATCCCATTGTCGCACCACGTTTTTCAGGTGTACAAATGATTAAAATCGTATTCATTAATAACGGTGTAATTAACCCCGTCGCTACAGCTTGGACGATACGGCCAATTAATAAAACGGAAAATGTCGGTGCGAATCCCGCAATTAATGTACCGACTAAAAACGTTACCATAGCGATCAAAAACATTTGCCTCGTTGTGAGCCATTGTTGAAGTAACGCTGTAATTGGGACTAAAACACCAACTACTAACATGTAAGCTGTAGAAAGCCATTGAATTGTTGAAGCTGTTACACCAAATTCTTTCATTAATACGGTTAACGCATTACCAAGTAACGTTTCGTTTAATAACGCAACCATTGCTCCTAAAAGTAACGCAATTAAAATGGGGGTATGTTTCAAATTAGAAGTATCAACTTTGCCACTTGCTGGGCTCTTAGTTGTCATATTCATTTACAAATTCTCCTCCTGTTTCTTACTTAAAAAACTTTAAATACACCGGAACACATGTAATATAATATACATATGTAGATTAAAAAGGGAGAATCAATTTTCAGCCACTGTATATTTAATCTACAAAAAAGGAGAATTGTAGATGAACGATAATGAAAAACAACTTGATTTACGTATTAGACGTACACATAAATTACTGTGGGATTCCTTATTTGAATTAATGACGCAATCAAAACAGAAATATAGTACGATCACGATTAACCAAATATGTGACCGCGCAATGGTACACCGAACAACCTTTTATAAACACTTCGAAGATAAAGATGCTTTATTAGCATTTGGATTTAAACGATATAGCAAGATGATTGCTGAAATACCAGTTTCAGATCGATTAAGTAAACCATTTCAAGTAATGGAACAATTCCTACACCATGAAGAAATCGGTAAAATATTAGAAACGCAAATGTCTGATGAACAATTCATTAACCGGACACAGTATTTAAGTCACGAAACGAGAAAACAAGAAATAGAAGCGTTACATCAACTGCGCAAAAATCATACGATGCCAAATGATTTAATCATTGAATTTTATTCAGGGGCAATCACCTCATTAAGCGCATGGTGGTTTAAAAATGAAAGAAAAGTTTCTGCTGCTGAAATGGATAGGTATCTTCACCAACTTATTAACCAGGATATTTTTCAGTTTGAAAAAGAATAAGACTACACCTTTTCAATCATGGAATCAAATTGACCATAAAGTAGGAGTATGATATATTTTCGGTAGAATATTATATAAGTGTGACAGCGAATAAATTGGCATATAATAAAAAGAAGAGATGCGCTAACATCTCTTCCCTAACTGCTACCGTATGGGTGGTAGTTATTATAAGCTATTTCTTTTTACGAAACCCACCCTTTTGCTTCCTACGGCGCGGAGTGGTTTTTTTGTTGTCCTTATCCAGAAGTTGCTTCCGCAAAAAATACGCTGAAACTTCACGTACAGTCGCTTTTACAAATTCTTTTACAAGGTCAAACAAAAACTCCATATTATTACCCCCTTTCCTTCCAAATGGAAAGAAGGGATAACCACCCACCCTCACAATATGCAGTTACATATATTTTAGCAAATGATTGTAAAGATATTATGTAAACAAAACAAATGAAATTTTATATAGAAAATATGAGTTTATATTATTTTTATTCTCTTCACTTAAATTTTCTTTTTTAATGAAAATTTTTCAGATGCTATCTTTGAATAAATAGCATCTGAAAAATGTTAAAAGGAATTTCCCCTAGTGTCTTCTTATATTTTATGTAATCTACATATTTGACCTTTTCTACATCCTTTGATTACTTACTGAATATAGTCATACAGATTTTTCGCTAACAATAAACAAGTTACTGTAATGAAAAGAGCACGAACATACCCACTTCCTTTTTTTATAGCGAATTTGGAGCCGACAATTCCTCCAGCAATTTGAGCAATCCCCATTATGAAGCCATACACATAGTTTACTTGCCCTACATACATAAACATCAACAATGCACCAACATTACTTCCTAAATTAAGAAACTTCGCCGTACCTGCTGCTTTTAAAAAATCATACCCAATAAATAAAAGAGCGAACATTAAAAACGAACCTGTGCCAGGCCCTAGAAATCCATCATAAAAACCAATAGCAAAAATAAAAAAGGTAAAAATAATGACGTGTCGACCAGACAATTTTTTATGAGTGGAAATACTTCCCCAATCCTTCTTGAATATCGTATAAATAGCGACCACACCAAGCATGATCAGCATTAATGGCTTCAGTACTTCTGGGTTCATTAAATGAACGGTCCATGCCCCTATTATGGAACCTATGAAAGTGATTGGAAATAATTTAAACGCCGATTTCAAATCAAGATTACCAGAACGATAAAACACAATATTACTAGTTGCACTCCCCATTGTTGATGCTAATTTATTCGTGGCTACTGCACTTGCTGGATTCAGCCCTGTAAATAATAAAGCTGGTAAGGCAATCAATCCACCACCACCTACAACTGAATCAATAAATGCAGCTACAAATCCAAAAACAATCAAAATCATTAATACGGATGGGTCTAAATAAAAATCCATACTAGTAGCCTCCCCTTTAGTCACTATTGTAATAGTAACTACCAATTTGCTAAATGTAAAGAGTTATTGTAACGTTGAACCAATCGGGCTTTTACGGGCAGTTGATTCCCACCTAACTTCTTTGCTTCCGCTGAATTTTGAGGTGGGGGTCTTACTGCCCGTTAAAGCGGGATAAAAGCAAACATCGGAGGACGAAAAAAGTGGACTACATAGTGCAACAGCTTAAAAAAATTGGTTTCAATGAATATGAAGCTAAATCTTATGTATCTCTTGTTAAACAAGGGCCTGTCACAGCCTACCAAGTGAGTAAGGATTCGGGTGTCCCAAGAGCGCGAATTTATGAGATTTTAGGTAACCTTGTAGAAAAAGGAATTGTCATGAAGGAAGAAATAAATGACACCACTCGCTATTCACCTCTACCTGTTGAAATCTTTTTACAGAAAGCTCAATCAGAATGGCATTCTACTTATGAAGGAATCAGTGATTCATTAAAAAAACTCGAAACTTCCGAGGAAAAAACGGATAATCGAGTGATTACTTTAAAAGACAACAAAACAATCATTAGCTATTGTCAGGCATTAATAAAAAAAGCAGAACAACGTATTGTCATTTCAATGTGGGATGAGATGTATGAAGCGTTAAAAGAGGAACTATGTGAGGTAGCTGATAAAGTTTCAGTACAAGGTATTACCTTACATGTTGAAAATCCAATTAAAAATCTAGAAGCTCATCGTATCACACCTTATACAGAAACCCTCTCTACAGAACATTGGTTTATTGTATCGATAGATTCTAAAGAGATGATTTATGGACCATCAATTGAAGAGCGTAATATTGCTTTTTATACAGATGACCCCGTTCATATATACTTACTTGAGGATTATGTATGGCATGACGTTTTAGTGAATCGACTTGTCCGACGTAGCCAAGACGACTTGGAGCAATGGATCACTGCAGAGAGACGATCTTTCTTTATGGGGAAATAAGAAGTATATTGAAGAGCAAATCAAAAAATTTGCGTATTAAACCTAACAACTTCTCCTTATAAAAATAGCCGACTATTATATAATAGTCGGCTATTTTTAACATGTTGATTTATGCAGACACTGCCACTTTCTCTTTACGAAACATTCCCATTAGCCCACCGATTAATAGTAAAACTGCAGGTAAAATATAAATGAAAGAAATACAAATGAATCCTCCAATTGCAGCAATTGTCATCATAGCCCCGCCCACTTTTGCTTTACTTTTTACCATAACTGATCCAACGATACCTTGAATTGATAATGCGACCGCTGCCCAACCTAAACCAATTACATTACTCGCTCCTTCTGCCTCCATAGCAGAAGCGACTCCACCTATAAATAAAGCAATAAATGCACATAAAATACCGAAAATACCACCAATAAGTCCTAATACAAATTCTGTTGTACGTTTCATTTTGAATCCCCTATCCTTCCTTTATTTCATTCCCATTTGTGCTTTACTCGTAGCAAGTTTTTGCCCATCTTTTTCAGTAAATGTAACATTAAAATTCGCTCCAAGGTCACCATTAATATTCTTTGTCCAGCTAGCAATAATCATTTTAATATCCCCAGCTTGAGACTCCGCTTTATTATCCGGCTCTCCAAACTTTGCGACCACATCTTCGTATTTCTCCCCACCCGCACCAGTTAAAGAATCACCTACTTTAATAGCTTCTACGTCAGCTGCTGAAATTTTCTTTTTACTTTCTTTATTTTCTTTATTTTCTTTCTTCGTTTCTTGCTTCGGCTCTTCTTTTTTCTCATTAGAAGCTTCCTTAGTAGCATCATCACATGCCACTAAACTTAATGCTACAGCACTTCCTAAAACCAATACCCCTAGTTTTTTTAACATTTCAAATCCCCCTATTAACTATAATGTAAGATTTCCAAGCCTATCTTAGCAAATAACCTACCCAAAATTTGTAATATTATGTCATGGATAATAAAAAAAGAGCAACACTGAATATCACCCCTTTTAATCGGATAAACGCTTCTCCCATTCTTTCACCTTTTCAATTGTTACATCTAATTTTTCAGCTATTTCTTCTACACTCATTCCTTTAAAGAGCATTCCAGCTGCCGAAAGTGCTTTATCAATTTCTTCTTGCTTCTCCTGTTCATATAAACGACCCACTTTTGTCATCTGTAACCACTCCTTTACTTTTTTATATACCTTCTTCTATTTTATCATCCAACCTCCACAAACCGCCCAAACTCCTTCAAAAATCTCAGCTTAAAACTACCAACAGGCCCATTCCGGTGCTTCGCCACATGAATCTCCGTCATCTCTTTCTGCACCGTTTCCTTATCATAATAATCCTCACGATACATAAGCATAATGACATCCGCATCTTGCTCAATTTGCCCAGTCTCTCTTAAGTCAGATAAAAGAGGTCGCTTATCTTGCCGTGCTTCTACCGAACGAGATAATTGCGACAACGCGACTACACAAACATTTAATTCGCGAGCCAATACCTTAAGCTTACGCGAAATTTCACTAATCTCTTGAAATCGATTGCCCCTATGCTTCGGATCACCCGTAATAAGCTGCAAGTAATCTACAATGACTAAAACCTTCTTATCACCGTTCTTCCTCTTTAACTTACGAGTTTGCATCCAAATATCTTGCACCGAAATGCCTACGTTATCATAAATTTCAAGCGGTAATTCCCCGATTTCCGCAAACGCCTTACTCACCTTTTCCCAGTCCTCTATCGCGAAACGATGCTTCGGATTTTTCAGCCTACCTCCTGACACCTCGCCTACGCAAGACGCCACCCTTTTTAACAATTGCTTACTACTCATCTCTAATGAAAATAATCCTACCGCCGCTCCAGATTTCGCCGCATGCAGTCCAACATTTAGCGCAAACGCAGTCTTCCCCATAGAAGGTCGCGCACCAAGGACAACAAAATCACCATCCTGCAATCCGCACGTCATTTTATTTAGCGATGTATAACCAGTCTCAATACCAGTAATCTCTTTCGCATCTTGATGAAGCTCTTCATATAAATCAACTAGCGCATCCTTCAAATCAAACTCACATACACAGTCCTTTTCCTCTAACTCACAAAGTGCCGTAATCGTCTCACCAATAATTTTCTCATTCTTCTCCGCAATAAGACGCTCCCCCATTTTGTGCCCGAGAACACCCGCCTGATACATTTTCCAGGCACCTCGAACAAGCCCCTCATAATAAGAGAAGTTGGCAGTTGTAGGCACACCATCCATTAACCCTATAAAATACTCCATTCCCCCGATCCCCTCTAAAAACTTCGGATCTACCCTAGAAATGAACGTCACAAGATCAATTGGTTGCCCCTCTTCTTCCATTTTTCGCATTAACTGAAATATAGACTTGTGCACTGACAGAGAAAAATACTGCTCCGTCAAACGGCACTCCTTAATAAGCTCTCCATTAAGTAATAGAGAACCTAACACCGTCTTTTCCGCCTCCACATTTTGAATACTCATGGCCGCCACCCGCGCTCCGCTAAAAAGCGCTGCAACTCTTCCTCAGACGGCGCATTCTTCTCCCACTCCTCACACCTCGCCAAAAACTCCTCCGTCTCCCCCGTACTAACAGACGAATCCTTCTTCCTAAAGCTCGCCGTATCCGCCTCAACCTCACACACTTTCGTAAACCCTTTCCCATGCCACCCCCTCAAAATCCCCTTCACATAAGCAACCGTCCGCTTATTATTCTCAAACGCAATTTGAAGAGCCTTCAGCACAAGCTCCTCTGACAAATCTTCCATCCATGCACTCAGTTCCTCCACAGTATGCGGAGACAAACTACCGAAATGTTGCTCATAGAAGGAAAACACACGACTTCCCGTCTCTTCCTCTATAACCTCTTCTTCCTCTGTCTCCTCACAAACTGGCTCAACATCATCCACAGCCAAATCACTCGGCATACCGAAATGCGCTAAAAGCATCGGAACATTCAGCTCCTCCTCTACGCACTTCTGAAGAAACATATGTACAAACTCCTTATTCTTCACACCCTTCAGCTCACGAAGCACACACTTCTCCACATTCGTATTCGTCACCGGATTATAACGAAGCCAATTTAAAACGAATAACTCTCGTGTATCCGCATCATAAAGAATCTTTCCATAATCAATGAAGCGCTGCACAAGCTTATCAACAGTCTCCCGATTATAACCAGTCTCCATCTCAGCTAACCGCTTTGGAAAAGGAAAAATCCCACACTGCGTCGTCTTCGAACAAGTTAACAAATACACATAAAAATACCGCTCCTCCGGCGTCAAATCCAAAACAAAATCATCCTGCCAAAAATTCACCTGCACAGTACGATACACCGCCATCCAAATTCCTCCCGTCCTAATTCAAAAATGAAAATTTCCTCTTTGTACTATATATAGGAAGGAGGGCCGGGTTTTTGGCGTGTTATTTCAAAATTTTTTTCGACTCCTACTACGGTGTTTGTTGTTATTTTTGTTTTGTTATGTTTTTTCTTAGTGATTTATTACTTGGTAGGGGCTTGTAAGGGGCTTAGGAGGGGCTAGTTGTCTGTTACTTCGATTAGGGAATCTCGTTTTAGAAGATGACTCTGTCTTCTGTTTAGTATATTAAAACCATTTGCTCGCTTTGTAGTACCTATAACAATAAATTTATAAGTTAAGTAATCGTACAAATTACTTATTGAATATTCATTAATAAACCCTAAAACAAGTAGGTGGTTTATATTGAAATTTAAAAGCATCGCTTTAGAACATATTAAACTAGAAGATGAATTCCGAAAGAATTTAGAGGATTTCAATCTTGCTACAAACATTAAAGAACATGGATTAATAGAACCACTTATTGTAGAAGAAAAAAATTTAAATTGTTTTATATTAGTCGAAGGTTATCGTCGTTTTTGGGCTTTAAAACATTTAAATATTCCAGTCGTAACATGCAAAGTGGAAAAACTCACCTCCAAAGACTCTAGAGTTCTAAAACGTCTTCGTGTTGAATTAAAATCCAAGAGAAAAACAGGTTATGAGGTAGAACGAATGATTAGTTTTTTACTTGATAATGGTTATACAGAAGAAGATATCGCTAAGCAATGTAACATACAAAAAAAGACTGTAAAAAAATACATTAATGGAAAAGATGTAAACATTCACTGGAAAATTAGGGCGGAACAATCTGGGGCTGGAAGACATGGATTAACTGAGATTCACCATTTAACTAATATACATCCCGACAATAAAGAATACGTAGCTGATATTTATATTAAACGTAGAATAAATGCTAACAATGTAGAAAGTATAAAAACACTTACCAAGTTAGATGAATTTAATAAATCCTCAAAGGATTTTCAAAGAGATTGTATTAACAATATGATCGACGACGAAAATTTAAATAACGAGGGAATTAAAGATATCGTTTTTACAAGATCATTAAAACAACAATACACTCTCTCGGCACATCAATATGTATTTGATAAAGTTCTTCATCTATTCGATAAATTAATAGATATTTACTGTCATAACTTTGTTAATCACCTTACTCCCATACAAAAGAAAGATCTACAAAGAAAAATAAAAATAATTTCTAATAAAATTGGATTACCTCCTCCTTCATCCACCCCTCCCAAAAAAATATTTTCCACTACTATTAAAAAGCATCAAGAACATACAATATTAATTAAAATCGATAAAAAATCCTAAAACCCTAATCGCTACTGTAATCCATTCTGTGTTTCTGAAGAGTATTGGCATATTATTTAAAGTTTACGAATTAATAGAACAGCAATGCTTAAATAAGCGTTGCTGTTCTTCTTTTAAAATATGTATGAAGACGATATTCATATATTCCCTTCACCTATCCAAATCACCCTTCTTCATCTTTTTTCTTCTATAAAAAACATATCAAAAATGTAAATACTCTTTGTAATATATAGGAAGAAAGATTAGGTTTTTAGCATGGGATTTCAATTTTTTTGACTACAACTACAGTAGTTTTTCTTAGTGGTTTATTACTTGGTAGAAGCTATTTATCGATTACTTCGATTAGAAAGACTCGATTTGAAAAGCCACCTCGTTCTTCTGCTTTCTTTTTACGGATGTTGTTGATTTCTTTTAGTGTTGTGCCTTCGCGTTCGGGTAGGGCATTTATTAGTTCTAGTAGGTCGGATAGTTCTTCGAGTTTGTGTTCTTTAGTATTTGCTTCCAGATATTCGGTTAGTTTTCCCTCTGTTTTTTTGCAGATTTCTTTTATCTATTCGTCTTGGGGTAGGATTTTTGTTGTGGGTGTTTTTCCGTTGGTTTTTATTATTTGTGAGATTTTGTTTCGGATTAGTTTGTTTTAGGTTGGCATGGGATTTTCCTCCGCTGATTTTTCTTCTATTATAGCTTTTTCTACTTTTGGGGATTTTTTCTTTAAATCTTCAATCTCTTTATTTATTGATTTTATATTTCGAAAACTTCGATGATAGTATTGATAATCAATGTATTGTACTTTTTTGAATACCTGATCTAAGGCTACTTTCTTGACTCAATCACTGTCGCTCTCAAATACTCTACTAAATATTTATTTTTTTGTATTATAATCTGTATAGGCGTCTTTTATATTTATTTTTTTACTAAAAAAGGAATTTATGTATCTTTTTTTGATAAGTAAATTAGGGAGAGTTTCCGCCGCAACTCTAATAAGATTGTAAGGAATTATACTTATACTAACGCGGGCATTAATGAAACAAGAAACCAAAAAGAGCCTTTTGGTTCTTTTTCTTTTGATAAAATATCAACACTATCGTTTAACAGAGTCTAATTTTTAATTGCATTAGGCTCTATAACTATTTTTCATTGTTTTGGTTTAGAGGATGACCTATCCCTGGTGCAGGAGCAGCACTCCAGAGAACTTTAGTTCGAGGACCCTTTAGAAAAGATAAAAATCCTGCTACCAGATCAGGATTTTTACCTTAAAGACTTATGATATTTTTTTCTTACTTGGTACTATAGGAGCAACAAAATTTTGACTTGCTATATGTTGTGTTAATGCAGTCGTAATAATACCAATACCTTTACCACTAGAGTAACCTCCAAAACAACCACTTTCCCAATTAATTAGGAACTCCATATTTCCTTCTATATTTAAAGTTTTTCCATTTTTTAAAGTCTTTTTAATTACATTTCGGTAAACTGTTATATTAGGAGTTATTCCTGATACTGAAACTCGACTATGGAGTGTATTGAACAAGCGCATCATAATTTGAAAACCCATAGATTTTACTAAAATGTGATGTTTTGTATCTTCCCAAGCTTCAGGGAATTCAAGACTCCAAGCAGTGAAGTAGTCATTAAGTAAATCAATTTGCCGGCTTTTACTCATATCGGTAGATAGATATGGAATGATCTGGTCTTTAAGTAACTTTAAGAATGTGCTGTTAGTTACGTAAGTTTTTTTCATACTTTCTGGACGTTTACCATCTATATCTTTAATCCGTTGATACAGAATTGACTGTGGATTATCGTTTAACCCTTTTATGATAGTATCAGCAGTTTCGTCAGTTCCTGCAAGAACACCAGCGATAGCTTTCATTGCTAGTGTATGAACTGGACTAGGTTTTTCTTGTTTTTCATTAATGTCAATAAAAATACGAGCCATATCATTATTAGGTAGATCTAAGTATACTGTGACTGTTAATTCAATTTCCATTCGACCAGCTAAGTAAAACCCTTCGGTGCGATGATGTGAATCAATAAGAACTCCTAGAAACAGTAATGCTTCATCTTCAGCGTTTAAATAACCATCTTCATCTGCTGTAATAGCTTTTAATTTTTCTTCATACTTAATTAAATCAATCACATACACGGCTTCTTTGGGTGTAACTAGTGACTGCTCAAACGTAACGATATCTGCTAAATGAGGGCGCTTTCCATCTCTGTTTGTATATAAGTTCATAATAACTGCATTGGGAGAAGAAAATTTTGCAGTATCTAGTGCTTTTTCACAAATTTCTTTGATTTTCACATCTTTAAGTGCACGTTGAATTCCTCCTGGATTATCATAGTCCCGTGGAATTCGACGAACCAAAGCAATCGATTCATTAACAGCAATTGTGCTGGTATACATTTCGTACTCATTTCCTTGTTCTAATTTCACCAATTTAAGTTTTAAAGTATTCCCTACTTTTTTGCGAATTTCTGTCACTAACCTTAATAGTTCTTCTTTTGTCTTTGAGTATGCTTTTTTCATAGTAAATTTATCCTTTCAAATAGTGTAAAGTAAAACTTAAAACCTTCAAAGTCATAGTTAATCATAGGTAGTTATATAAAATATTATGATTGCTCTTTTGTATAACGACCTATGATTAATCTTTTAAAAAAAACTAAATTCATGCTATTTTTTAACAAATAAGTTCTAGGTAATCATATTTCCCCAGTTTCATTAAGTTACAAGGTGAACAAAGATACTGCATATTTTTAATCTCATCCACTCCACCTTTAACCAATGGAATCTTGTGGTCCACCACTATATTCTTATCAGACTGACAATACGAACAAAATTGTTCGTTAGGATTTATTTGCTTAAATAGTTTAGCAAGTGATTTATTACGTCGAGTGTTCGTATTCCCCGTATAATAATTCCAAAGGGCACTAATTTGCTCTTCGTTCGGCATTTTTTTACATTTAATACTTAAATAATCTCTAAAATAGATCCTACCCAAATTACTGGTTTTCCAACTTAATAATTCCTCTTCACTAGGTCGAAGCAAATCTACAATCACTTCTTGTATATATGGGAGAACTTGTAGAAAAAGCTTCTTTCTATCAATTTCGAAATTTTGTAATAACTCAATAGTTCTGTTTAAATCTTTCTGCACTCAATATCACCTTCTATTGATTTAACATCAAATCTCTTAGAGGTTTGATGTTCTTTGTTACTCTTTGATAAAAACTCAAATAGCAAATAATTTGATATAATTGCTTGTACTCCTACTAACAGTTTTATCCACGCTATGATTAAATTATACCTTTTTCTATATTTTTGATATAAGTGCCAATCTCAACATACATAATTTTACAGATGATCAGAGGTTTTTAGAACGAGCTTTACATACAGTAAAGCAACAAACAACACTGCAATCATAACAAAAATTCGCTTCCCCCTTATCTTCACTTCTTGTTTCATTATCTATTCTCCTTTCACTACATACTTATCTTCTTTAAATAAAGGAATTCGAATGAAATAGCGATATGATTCGTCGTGTATTACTTTCCACGCAACAAAGATCACTTGAACTACCTCAAAAGCAAATACGATCCAAAACAAAAAATCACTAATACGCGAACTAATATTAAATAGAAGAAAAATTAACAAATGAAAGTTGAACGCCTTTCGGCAATGATATTTGTACACCTCATTTTTACGTGCCAGTGTGATGTACATGAATAGTGGTGAAAAAATTCCTATTGCGGCTGAGAATAATAGCATGATGATGGTATTTCTTTTTTCTTTTGTGGTGGTTTTCATGAGTGGTTTGGTCCCCCTTTTTGATCTGTCTTCTTTAGGTTAGGGGGTGACGTTGGGGGAGGTGCAAGAAAGAAACTATAATTAGTTCTGAAAAAATAGACACAATGAAACATCTTACATACTCCACTGTGTCTATTTACCTCATTAAAAAATTGATTAGCTATCAAAAAAACATTTGAAATAGATACTGCAGCCAAAATAACATACATGTAATAAATATCCCAAACACTACGTTTTCATTAAACTTCTTAAAAATAACATTCCATTTAACTACAATATATTGATTCACGACACACCAATAGAGGAGAAACAAGATTGAAATACCAGTCAAAGGAATCATAAAATTCACCGCTCTGCCCCCTTTCATTTTTATGATTCACCTATTATATCTCCACTAAATTAAAAGATCAACTATATATACTCTTTAAATACTAAGAATTTATCTAGTCACAAACTCCCCTCATCTTTATCTATATGAAAATCACTTAAGAATTTTAGAAAGCTTGACAAGGTGGACCTCCTACTAGTTCTAGGTTTCAACATGCTTAACAATAGAAAAAACCACCCCAAACAGATATAATGTCCAAGATGGTTTTCTAAAACTTTCATAGCACTATTAAATTATTACTTCAACCTATCCTGCAACGCACTAATATTAATAATTACAGGACTACCTGACTTCAACGTACCATCTTTCTGTAACATTGGTCCCGAAGTGATACATTGACCTTTCTTTAATGTTGCAAGTCGTTTTTCCCATTCTTTACGTACAGCTGAATCTTGAGCAAGGTTTGATGCAATAGCACTAATTTCATTTTCTGGTGGCATGAAATATACTTTTTGACTTGAATTCTGTAGTCTTGAAATTTCATCCGTTGTAAATTGTCCTTTTAATGATTGTGTTGCATACCAACCTGACCAACCAAATTTTCTTCCTTCAGTTAAAATTTTGGCGCTTGGTGATTTTTCTCTATGATCAAGATTTTGTGCTTCATCTAATATAACTGGAAATGGTTTATTTTTATCTCCGTGGTGCAATTGATAGTTCCAAATATCCCACAAGATAAATTCTGTAATCATGAGCTGTACCTCGCGACTAAACCCTGTTAATTGTACAATAAATACCTTACCTTTCTGGTTTAGTATTTCTCCCCAATCACAGATGGCACTATGATTAAATGGATTCTTATCAATAAATGGCTTAATTAGTGATTTTGTAGTTTTAGCAGGGCCAGAAGTATCTTCTTCCAATTCTGCTAATAAGAATTCCAAATTCATATTTTCACCATGTTTATCTAAACCACACATTACCGCTTCATATATAGTGTTTTGTTGCTGACTACCTAATCCTTTATATACAGCTGCAAATACACTTTTGATTCTTTCAGCAATGTCTGTATTATCTTCATCAATATAAATGTCCTCATCCAATTCTTTTTGATTTCGTTTAAATGGATTTATTGGAAATTTGTCTTTTGCTACTAAAAATTGTTCAATATTATCTTGAAGTTTCTCTTTAAATTCCGGTTCTAACTTAGAATTCTTGAATCCATCTGTATAATCAAATATCATACTAGAAATTCCGTTTTGCGCCAGTTCGAGAAGTAAACATTGAATAAAATAGCTCTTACCTTGCCCTGATTTACCCGAAATTAAAATATGTCTATTTGCTAGCTCTGGGTTTCCGAATTCCCAATATATTTCTTGAGTCGACCCCTCTACCGTTCCTAACAAAACGCGGATATCCTTTAATCCTTTTGTTTCTTTTTCTTTGTCTTCTACTACTTCTTGAGAAGGAGGTACAGTTGAAACTACTTTATTGCTAGAATCTTTTAACTCTTGATTGGAGTCATGATTCTTATTCAATAATCTATCTGGATTAATATCAGTTCCACCCGAATGGATTTTCATTTTGAGTGCCTCAATTTCTTCGACTACTCCTTCATATCCATCCTCTTCGGTTAATTCCACTAATAAAATATCTTCTTCAATTTTAATAGATCTCCATGATTGTTCCTTTTTGAATGATAAAATTGCACCTTTTCCAATTTTACTATCCAAATGTCCACTCATCTCGTAATCATCATTTAATAATCTTTTCTTTAGTTCTTCAATTTTCTCATAAGATTTTTCTGGCCAAATGTTGTTTGCAATAAATTTCTCAGCATTCGCTAGCAGTAACTGTACGAAGAAATTCCGGAAAAACTTATGTTTAAATACATGTAAACCATCTTCACTTGTTTTAGAAAGTTGCGTATCAAATAGTTGCTTAGTAGCATTAATTTGCTCTTTTGCTTTTGCAATAGCACTGTCTTGATTTAAGCCGATTTTCACTTCCACTGGATAATAATGCACTGATAATTTATCATCTTGCATTTCTACTCCGATTAACAGTAGATCATCACTATGCGCACCTTTTCCGCCTAGATTTTTCGCAGAAAATACACCTTCACTTTTTGTTAATTTCACCGCTCCAGCAACACGCAATATTTCTTCTAATGAGATAGGAACCCATAAAATATTCTCATGATCTAAAGCACTTAGTATATATTTCACAGCTGAAATAATACTTAACTTTTCTCTTGAGAATTGTCCCTTACTTCCTATAATTCGTAGTAACCACTCACCATTTAAACTATTGAAAGCTCTAATAGCTGTATTAATTTTTTCAGGTGTCGATACAATTTCTTTTTCTGCCAAATACTGTTCAATAACCGCTCGATATTGTCTTGCTTTATCCGTTACTGTAATTGCATCATACTGGCTTGATGAAGAATATTGATCACTATAATGAATAACCAATAAATTACTTGATGAATCTTGGAAGAAATCTAAACCAACATTAGGTTCAATAAATGTTACCCAATAAGAAGATTCATATAAATGTTCCAAAACTTGTTCATCATAGGTAGATGTTCTCGTAACAATTGTTTCGTTCTTACGGTAAGGGTTTGTACCATCGTTATTTAAATTACTTCCTAATTCATTCATTCCTCTAGCAGTTTGAATTAACAAATGTTCATTATTCAATACATTTTTCAATCCAAATCCTGTACGATAATCTACTTCTGTACTAATAGATGATAGAGATGATAACATTCCATTTAAAGATAATCCTGTTTCAATATCTTCCATTGTACTTTTCGCATGCTTCTCATTTGAAATCATTTTATAGAATGAAATGTGAGCGTAACCATATTCTTTCGAACCAATAAGTTTATAATAGAAAACATTTTCTCGAATCAGCCTTAATACGTCTACAGCATCGAGATTCTTTGATGCTAACGATAACTCAAAGAACTCCTCAAATTTTTGAACATCATCATATATAGAAAATTTTTCAAAGGCGCTCAGTGCATCACTCTCATGATATAAGGCAACCTCTACTGGTATAATTTTAGATGGCCCTTTTTTATCTATCTGCTTCTTAATAAACTGTACTAAACCTCTTACAACTTCTTTATCATTATTTATATTAATCACATTGATTCGTATCGGAGATTTAGATTCTTGTAAAAATAAGTATTGGAAATGCTCCACAAATTGTTGAAGCTTTTCTTCAACTACATTAGCTAAAAATGCATTAGATTCCCCAATCGCAACCTTATGAAGTGGTTCATAAACAGTCCATTCAGGTGCTTCATTTTGAGAAACTGGTCGATACAATTCATCATTCTGTCCATATATATATGGCAATAGATTATTAGGATGCAAACGGTTTAAAATATGCATTTCAACTACTTCGTTTTTAATTTCATCATTAATACTTAACTGATAGGCAACATTAAGAGGATGCAACGGTGTTAGTATGACTCTTTGTTCCTCTTCAATAACTCCCAATTTAAACAGATTCTTTTCTTCTTCTTTTAACATTACATTTTCTTGTATATGAGCAACGCTTTCGTTAAAAGCCTTCAAGTATCTTATAGATAGCTCTCTTAATTGATCATCCATAAAACAAAGACTAGGAAGCGTATTATTAAACTTATAGTAATTTAATAATTGTTGATACGTATCTCTCAATGATGGATTAATTGATAATTCAACCTTATTTAAACCTGATACTCCTCTAATCGCAAAAATAATATCATTTTCAATCCATACTCTTTCATCTTGCAAATAATTTCGAAATCCTTCTCGTGCTGAAAATCCACTTGTACCTTGTTTTAATTTATTTGTATCAAAGTTATATTCAAAGCTTTCTTGATGTTCTCTTTTTAATTTCCATACCCTTTCTCCTGATACTGGAACAGTCTTTGCAACTTGTTCTCTAATAAGAATAGGAATTAAAGATGTTTCGATTTGAATAGAAAATGATAAGCTATCGTCATTCCATGCAGGGGAAGATTCAGAAGCTTCAAAACTTCCACCTTGCCAATTTATAATCTGTGCATCTTCTTCAATGAATACTTCTTCTGATTCGCTAGAAATATCTCCAAAAACAATGCTTTCTTCAGCTTTATTTATAACTAGATTTTTTTTATTCACATTGACTTCATAAATTGTTTGAAGAGATTGTAAAAAACCAGCTTCGCATTCTACAACAGCAATATGAAACTCATATTTCGACTTAGACTGCATCTTATGTGTATATACAACTTTATGGAATGAAGTCACATTTTGCTTATGTGCTAAACTAACAGTTAACTTTTTCCCAGATATTTCACAAAAATCCTGTGAATTTTTATGAATGTATTCCTTTTTCAACTTTTCTTCAAATTCAAAGTTCAGGTTGATATCTTCTATCTGTGTAGGATTAAAAACAATAATATGTCGTTTACGTCTCCCAGCCTTTGTATCAGCCTGCGCTTTCTCCCAGTACAACAAACCCTCTTTTGAATATTTCTTTGTGGATTCAATGTATTCTAATGCACGATCTGTTGCCATCAAATTGTCATTAGACTCTTTAACAAAAACATAATCCTCTTGCTGCCAATCTTCTTTCTTTAAACGAGAAACACCTTTCTCATCAAATAATTTTTCTAATTGACTCTCTAAATGCTCATATTCATGCATATGTTGTACTTTCTCAAAGAATGAAGCATTCTCTTCTAATCTTTTTCTCATTTGAGCTGAAGTAAATTGATTTAAATTTTCATCATAGAAAATACCTAAATTAGAATAATCTTCTCTAGTAATCTCTTGTTTTGATAAAAAACCAAGAATTTCTTCATAATCCCAAAGAGATGGTCGCACAATTGTATCATCTAATTTTTTACGTAAATAAAATGATAGTACTTCCTTCTCTTTTTTGTTTAAAGCAGAAGTTTCAATTTCTTCTTTTAATGTTTTCAAAATTGATTTCACATTAAACGGCATGCCCTCTTTTTGTAAATCACTGCTACCACCCTTAATACTGTCCAGTGTCTCATGACATATACTAAGTAAAGCTGTTTTCTCCCAAACATCCTTTTGTTCACCGACTTCATTACGCAGTGTTACTAGAAAGTCCGGAGTAACATTTACCGATGTAGTCGCAACAACTACCTTTATTTCCTCTGAAACCTTAATAGTAATCGTTTCGTATGGAGTTCCCTGCTTATGCTGATAATAAAACGCTTGCGATAAATCGTGTTCTTTTAAAGTATCGTAAAATGCTTGCACTTGTTCATGATTATCAAATTGAAGGTAAAATCGCTCTCCACCTCTAAGGTTTTCCGCTTGTAAATAATTTATTAGTTTATCTGAAAGATAATTATAAAATTGGTTTAACATACTGTGCATCACCGCTATCACTTTTTTTGTCTATTAAATTCAGCTTATCAAATAATTGTACAATTTCTTCTTTCGAATACCGATCAAAGAATAAACCTCTAGCCTCTAAATCTATAAATACTTGCTTCAAAGGTTTTCTTTCCTTTTTCAAGCTCAATGCTGTTAGTAGCAATAACATATCTTGACTAATATTAAGCATATAACCAAGTGACCCTCTAGTTTTTAAGAAGTATTTTTTTCCGATCTCCTCTATTGATAAAAAATACCTATTTCGAGACCCTAACATTGTACTTTTTTCATAAACTTCTTTTATATTACGAAATAGATACTGCACAAGCGTATCATATTCTAATACTAAATCTTCTTCATACACTCTAAGGCCTGAATACTTTCTATGTTCTATAATCCAATCACGAAGCATCCCTAAAAACATTTCCTTATCCTCATTAGATAATTGTTGATACGTAACCTTCAACTCAGGGTAACCAACCGCTTTTTCGACTCCCATCAAGAAATTTAAATGTTCTAAGCAATTAATATGAAGTAGTAAATGTCTACCTGTATCTTTAATCATTTGATAACCATGAGTATAGCCTTTTCTATTCTTACTTGTAGACTCCCAATCAAGTGTAAAATAAACTTCGTTGTTCTCATTAAAGTTCGCTTTTCCAACTTGTGAAAGCTTTAAAGTCAATTGAGTAATATATAAGAAGTAATAATAACTAAGAAATAAGTGGTAATGAGTTCTAAAATAATCTTTATGCTCCGCTAAAAATTTAAAATCTTCCTGGAATAATTTCGAAACAAATGGAAACTGGTTAACATAAGGACGACGTTCTTTTTCGTCGTTCTCCAAATGATTTAATTGTTTTAAGACAAGGCGTGACATTAAATCTGTCGAATCACTTTTTCCAAAAACCTCTTTTACCGATTCTTTTTCGTCTAATAAGACGTCTAAAAGAAACCTAGCAATCTCTTTTTCTCCTTTTTTATCTGCACTTTCACTTAACGGTAAATATTGAAATAAATGCAAATGAAAAATTTTAATTGTATTGTCACTATCCTGCAGAAAGGTACGTAGTATTTGTTCAAATTGCGACTTATCTTGCTTTGATACATCAACAGATTTACTAATCTCTCCAATAAGTTCTTCTAGGTTAACTTCCATCTTTAACTTATTTCCGCTAACAAGACGCGTAAATTCTCCTAATACTCCCTGAAACCCCTTTACAAATTTTGCTCGCTCTGGTTCTCGTGTAGAGAAAGGTAACAGCGGAGCTTTTTTATTTATTATATGTTTTACTCCTAATTTTTCCGTTTTAATACTCAGCGAAATTTTCAAATCCTCTAAATTCTTTCTTACAATCATTTTCTAATCCCTTCTAAACGTAAATTCTTCAAAATCTTCGTCATATGTCAATTTGAACATTCCATTTTCATTAGATTGAACAAACAATAATTCTTTTTCTCTATTTCCTAATTTCATTATCTTATCCACAAATTCAACGAACTGAATACAATCTTCTTTATCCTTTTTATTCGGACGATAACCTTTTGAAAGTTTAACCATCATTTCATATAATGGATAATCAATTTCTAAATATACAGGAGCTACTTTATCTTCATTGGAAAAAGCAAGTAATATATTTAATTTAAATCGATTTAAAACCTCCGGTCCTATCCCTTTCAAATGTCCTACAAACGGCTTGATTTTAAGAGACTGTGCAACCTGAGTAGTATCATTTGAGTAATCCATAAATACATAATCTGACTTCGGACTTCCGTTCCATAAGAAAATTGATTTTCTCGCTAAATTATACATACCTTTTAAATCAGATCGATTTCCTTTATTAAAAGCATATAAATATTCCATATATTTCTTATAATTTTCATCCCCAAATATTTCATTTAAAACCGAAGATAAAAAGAATGACATACGTATTAATGTTTTATTGAATACCTGTCTAGATGAATCACTTAGCTCAAAGAAAGACCCCATCTCTTCTAGCTCTTCTATCCATCCATCAAATCCATGTAAATTCAAATGCTTTTGGAAAGTATTCCTCATATTTACTGAATTGTTTAGCTCAATTAGCATTTGGTCTACACTGTTTGATCGTAAATGAATAGGATCCATTTTAGAAATAACTGCTAGTAAATTTGATTTTTCTTGACCATCAAATAATAAATTCGGTAATAAGGCTTCGGTTTTTTCCATCATACCTGCCCCAAGAAAATCTTCATTCCCATGAGAAGGCACTAAAATATCATAAATAAAATTAAGCATGGAACGTGTCGAAATAATCATCTTATGCTTAACTATTGCTTCAATTAATATACTTAAAACACCATCTCGTATTTGTTGTTGTTGCAATAACTCATAATTCACCATAAAGAATCCATTTATACCACGTTGCTTATCCTTCAAATAAGCTTGATAGAATGGATTTTTTTCTGACTCAACCACAATTCGCTTTAAAATAGATGAAAAATAATCTGATTTTGGCCCTTCACTAGTTAATTCAAAAGGTTGATAATCACTAAAGTTAATCAAGTGAAAATTACCGCTTTGTTGATTAGTAGCAATTTCATTTGCCTCGAATATTCCTGATTCCTCAATAAATTTTGTTAAAATTTGATAGTGCTCTTTTGCATAATCTGATTCAATAAAGTTATGCAGAACTCCTAGGTTAATAGCTAAAATTAGCTTGAATCTAGAACCATCAATCTCACTATCACTATATGGCTTTAATACTTCCGCTAATGTATCAAGGGAACTCTTTTGTGGATCAAAACTTTCCGTAGCATCATTATGCACCGAAAACTCTTCCATCAATTCAGGATATTTATTTTTCACATACGATAATAAATGTGATTTCCCATCTCCGACGCTACCACACAAGAAAATTAATTGACTTGTATTTTGCCCAGCCGCTGCTGTTAGAGCAGACATCATATCGTTCTGTATCGTTCTTTCAACATGTAAATAATCCTTAAATGAACTAAATTCACTAGGATTTTCGATAGCCTCTTGAGATGATTCTTTCAGCTTCGAGAGTTCTGCTAGTAAATAGCTCTCTCCTTCTCCTAAAATAAAATCATCATACACAAAATTGTTATCTGCTTCTGCTTCTTCTTCACTATCCACAGACTGTTTATCTTCAATTTCTAACCCTACCGCAATCTCAGCGTTATTTATTTCTGTTAATTCCTCAGTTTGATTTGATGTATTTTGTTTACTTGCAATCTCAATTAGTACTTTTATCTTTTCTTCTAAACTAGCAGATATCTTTTCTTCTAATTTCTCCACAATATGTACACTACTCTTCGGCTGTGGGTGTTTATATTTCGGGGCAACAAACTCATAACTCCCATATACCTCCATAAACCACACTGCAATTTGAAATAGATTTTTATGCATTTTAAAGGCACTCTCTACTCCACTTTCAATATGTTCGTGTGCTGCTTTATTTCCTAAATAACGAACCGTATCAAATGCGCGTGCAATTTCCTTTGATAAAACACCTTCTTTTTCCAATTCTTGAATCCGATCCACTTGCTTTAAATATTGAATATCATATAATTTATCTTTTTCAGCAATGCGCTTTGATAATAACTCTGAAAATATTCTCCCCTTAATTAAAACCGATTGGGGATCTTGATAAAATATATTTTCAATATCCCTCCCAATTTCCGCTAACTCAGGGAATATCTCTTGTAGAAAATCAAATGTATATTTCTCCAATGATGTAACACCTCTTAATATAAAAATACGTTTCGAATATATTCCATATTATACAATATCTACAGAGGAATTGTTGGTGTTAAGGTGCTATAAAATAATTACAATATTTTCTTAAATTTAATCCTATTTTATAAAAGCAACAAATTCTTTTTTGACTCATCATCTATAAAATCCATAATATGATTTTTATTGGGCACCTTAATTCCAAGTAACCAAAAGAAGCCTAACTCTGTTTCCATTAGACTTCTTTAAAACTTAAACACTAAATAATTTTTTATATCCTCCGCATCATCAAATATCACCAATTCTAAAGTATTTCCTTTTATAGCATCTTCCATAATCTTTTGTTTCTTTTTCCAATAAATTTAAAGCAACCCACTTTCTATATATAAAGTAGGTTGCTTTAATATGAGTTATATTCTTTTATACATTATCCTTTGAGATTCATGCTCAGCTGTACAGAACTTTCCATCTCTTCTTCTGCCATAATCTCCACAATTCTTTCACCCATTCGCTCCACCAAATCAACCACTAAAGCATTTCCCATACAAAAGTATCTGTTTCTTTGTGGCATTCCTGTATTCGTCCAGCCCATCGGGAAACCATTTAACAGTTCACATTCAGCTGGTGTTAAATATCTTAGTCTTTTTGTATAAGGATCTTCAATAACATGGGAACTTCTATTACATGTTCCTTCACTTGTTAACATTGTACGTCCGGGCTTATCTAAATCATCAGGGAAAGCCATCCCTCCCTCAGAGTAGAAATATTTATGCCCTGTCGCCTTCGATACTCTTTCTTCTTTCTTAGGGCCTTTGAGATACTTAAGTTCCTCAAATTCCGTTCTTCCCTTTTTATTAACTTTATCCATTTTCAAATAATAAGATTCATCCGCAGGACCAAAGTTATCATATACTTTCTTAACTATCTCACCTAACGTCTTGGGATTCTCAGTTACCGGCACTACTTCCTCAGTATATACTTGTCCTTTTATCATCACACCAGAATTATAATATTCTGCTTTAAATGTATCAGAAACCTCCACAATATCATTCGGCAACCCAAACTGACCTCTTTTTTTGTTTTCTTTAGGTGCCTCAAGTACTTTAAATACCGGGGCAAAAAATCCATTCTCACACAGCACTTCTAATGGCTCCACCTTACTTTGAATAGTAGCAAAACCAGACCCATCTAGATATGCAAATATAAATACTCTTCGTCTTCTTTGAGAATTTCCATAATCCGCAGCGTTAATAACTCTCCATTCCACTACATATCCTGCATCTCTAAAACTCGCCAGCATAATAGAAAAGTCACGACCTCTTTGTTTTGCTGGTGACTTCAATAATCTATCTACATTCTCCAACAAAACAAATCTTGGCTTGCGAGAATTAACTATTTTCATTATCTCCCAAAAAAGAACACCTTTTTTCCCTTGTATTCCTTTTTCATTGGATAAAGTACGTGCTACAGAATAATCTTGGCAAGGGAATCCACCTACTAATAAATCATGCTCAGGTATTTCCGGCCAAGCTTCTGCTATATCTCTATTTACATGTATTCCTTTATTTTCAAAGCGAGTTGCATAACAATTAAATGCATGTTGTGCTTTAGTTGAGGGCTCCCACTGGTTTCCCCAAAGAACTTCAAAGTTTTTGTTTGCTTCCAGTCCTAATCTAAAACCTCCTACTCCCGCAAAAAGTTCTACTACTTTCACCATAAATACACGAACATCCTTTCGGTATTTTATTTATCTATGCTTCATTATAATAAAAAGTGAGGAAAAGATCAACTATAACATTTCATGAACCATACTTTTTTACAATTCCTTATTTTGGCTTGTAACAATTAAGAAAACAGTTCGCTACTATATCAATATTATAAAGGAAGAAACTTCCCTTGAACAGATCCAATATAGCCGTTATTTAATAAAACAAATCGTCTTTTCCTTCTCATAAATTTTACTTATATAAAATTGAAACAGCTTTTTATTATAGCATAACTTTAATATGTATTGTTTAAAATCATACAACGAAGCACTAGATACAGAAAGGAGATTATTATGGACTACACTACAATAGAAGAACTAATGAAAAAAGCGCATGAAGCTGAAGGAAAAATATTTGGTGAAATTGATACAACTGACCGACTCGCAAATGCGAAATCAAAAGGTGCGCTAGGGCAAGTAATCGAGGAAAGCTTTTTTGGATATGAAGTCAATTCAAACGCAGAAGCTGACTTTAAACACCTTGGTATTGAACTTAAAGTAACTGCATTTAAACAAAATAAAAACGGTTCACTATCCGCCAAAGAGCGGCTAGTCTTAAATATTATCAACTATATGGATGAGGTTCATACACACTTTGAAACATCAAGCTTTTGGAAGAAAAACGAAAAACTACTATTAATGTTCTATAAATGGGTACCTGGTGTAGACCGTAAAGATTTTCACATTACAAAAAGCCTTTTATTCACCTATCCCGAAGCTGATTTAGAAATAATTAGACAAGACTGGGAAACCATCATAAATAAAATTCGTGCCGGCAAAGCACATGAATTATCTGAAGGTGATACAAACTATTTAGGAGCTTGCACTAAGGGTTCCAATAAAAATTCACTTCGCTCACAACCGTATTCTGAAATTCCAGCAATGCAAAGAGCTTTTTCTTTAAAGCCTTCTTATATGACAGCACTAGTTCGCAGATATCACCTAAACGAAGAATTAGTAAGTTTTACAACAACAAATGAACTAAAAGGAAAATCTTTAGAAGAAATCCTTTATTCAAAATTTGAAAATTACATAGGCTTAACTGATCAAGAAATCGCTCAAAAATTATCTATTGATTACAAACCTACAACCAAAAGCTTTGTTCCACTATTAGTAAGCTCTTTACTTGGTATCAAAGGAACTCGAATCGATAAAATTGAAGAATTTGCGAAAGCTAATATAGAATTTAAAACAGTTCGTTTAGAGCCCAACGGTAAACCCGAACAAAGCATGTCATTTGAAACAATCGATTTTCATCAATGGACAAACGAATCCTGGGAAGAAAGCGAAATTAGAGAACGCTTCTATCAAACAAAGTTTTTATTTGTAATTTTTGAATTTAACCAAACAAAAAAAGAAAATCCAAATCGTAACCTCTACTTTAAAGGTATTAAACTTTGGAACATGCCTGCTCCTACAATAGAAAAAGAAATACGTGAACTATGGGAAGAAGTTAATAAAGTAATACATGAGGGTATTCAAATTGAATATAAAAAACGTGGTGACAAAGTCGTCGAAGCAAATAACCTACCAAAAATAAACTTCAACAGTGTCGCGCATATTAGGCCAAAAGCCCGCAACGGTGCCGATAAAGTAACTTTACCTGATGGCCAGCAAATTACAAAGCAGTGTTATTGGTTAAATAATTCGTACATAGCTGATATTATTGCTGATAAAAAATAATACGGAGTCAAATTTCTTGTTAAAGGATTAACCATCCCTATTAAAAAGGCAGATATCACTTCCCCCTAAAGACATCTGCCTTTTATCTATTTGTTACTACTTTACAAATAGTACGTCTAAAGAAAAATAGATACTTCAAAATAGGGGATAAATCATCTTATTAATCATTTTGCCAAGCCAGTTCGTAATTGTTACAAATAATACTATATCCAAATGTATATTTTATTCCATAAAATCACTGTTCAGAGTTATATCTTATTGATGTTCTTGCAACATTATTTTATCAAAACATTAAACTATTAATTGTAATAAGTCCAAATTCACTATTTACATATATCACACCAAACAATATAAAACTCAAGATATGAAACCTTTCAAAACCTCGCTGAATACTGTACTGGTTTCAAATTAAGCCTCTTATTTAAATTACCCTCTATTTTATAAAATTTACCACTATTAGTTGCAACATTGTATTCGTATACCCTAATTAATTGATAAGAATTAGAATGTTCTTCAGCAAAAGCAAGTTCATTGGGAGAAATAAAGAAATCTGAGTTGATGCCCCCAGTTGTAGTTTTAACTTCAAGATAAAGTGGTGAACCATCTTCTTTAAAGGATCGGATATCATATCCTGCACCATCACCTTCTACAACTGATGTATGTATAATCTTCTCTGCTAAATCATGACGTCCAGCATTGATAAATTGTGTATGTATGTAATCTAAAACAAGTAATTCCCCTAGCAAACCCATTTTTTTATTTTTTTTATCACTAACTTCAAAATCATTCTTTTTAGCTCTAAAATTATTTTCCCGTTCTTGGCGCTCCCTTTTTTCCGGTTCACTTGTTTCAAGTAAACTATTTCCCTTTACATCATAAGACGTAGATAATTCTTTTACTAAAGTTAAATCTAACGTAGTGCAATCTTCATTAGTGGCAAATTCAAAATCTAAAAGCTGCCACTTAAACAAAACTGGATGTTCTTTTTCTAAATCATGAGCTAGATAAGCAAGTCTCCCCATATAAGTAAATGGTTCTGTTTTATTTGTTTTGGGATTAATTTTTCGAGTTCGTAAAAACAAGTAAATATTATGCTTTTGATGATCATGGCTAATAAAATCTAAGATTTGAGGATGTTTTAACCCTTGTTTCTTTTGCGATTGCCATGTAAGAACTCCCTTTTCTGTGATACTTTCTTTGAATTCTTGACCTAGTTTATCCTGGCCAAAAGTTACGAAGAAAACATACTCACGTGGACGATCTAGAATTTTCACAATACCATGAATTCCCCAAGTACCAGCACCCGGTGTAAATGGTGTAACACCATCAAAAATATTATATATATCTTCACGGGTATATTGATTAAGTAACTCTAATTTTTTCAACCTTTTATCTCCTTTCCCTATAATAACGACTCTTTACAATATAGAGATAACCCACTATAAAACTATTAAATTAATAATTCCTCTACATACTTCTTTCCTAGGATACACCTTATTCCTCCTATTTTTAGACGTATAAAATTTATTTTCATATTTTATGGCCCACTTAAAAACTTCATATTAAAATAACAAAATTAAATTCTATCAAATAATATTGAAAAGCCAATTTAGTGTCTAATTTTTCATATTAGCTTTTTCAAAACCATTGTTCTGTATATTATTTCCTCTTCTTCATCTAAATACATAATATCCCTTTTATAAAGAATAGTAAATAAACTCCCTTATTCCTTTAAAAGGAATAAATTTGAAGTTATTCATAAAATTTAATTACCAATAAGATGAAACAATGTATTATATATACATAGAATATAATCATAGAATATAAAAAGGAGTATTCTCTCATGGCTTTACATAAATTCACACGAAAAGAATTAGATAAAATTTTTCAAAACGCTGTAGGTAATACACTTGGAGATTGTGATGTTAACAATGTCTTTGCAAAGACTATTAAATCACCTAAAATTACTGGCATTGCTGGAGACGTTGTAGAGCAATCTATCTTAGGTTATCCCCCTGATACAGATAAAAAACCTGATTTAATTGTGGACGGTATTGAAACAGAATTAAAAACAACTGGTATTCGTAGACCTAAGAAGAATAGTAGAACCAAAAAAATATCTAACACTATTTATGAAGCAAAAGAGCCTATGTCAATTACAGCTGTTTCACCTGAAGCAATCACTGATGAAGAATTTGAAACCTCTAGCTTCTGGCATAAACTAGAGCATCTATTATTAGTATATTATCACTACGACTCTCCAGAAACTGTAACAGCTGCTGAATATGCTAAATTTTTCATTGAAGGTTATCATTTTCACACGTTTTCAGATGAAGATAAAGAAATTCTAAAAAACGATTGGCTCATTGTGCGTGATTTTATTCAGCATTTAAAGGATACAAACGAGGACCCTACAGCTGAATATCCTCGAATTTCTTCTGAACTACGAAAAAGTTTAATGCTGATAGACACAGCACCTAAGTGGCCTAACCGCCCTCGTTTCCGTCTAAAACGGACTACCGTATCAACTCTAGTACAAAAACATTTTGGAGATAAATTTGAAAAGCTGGATGATACATATTTAAACTTTAAAGAACTTGATAATAAATTACATAATCTTACTCAAAAATATAAAAATAAAACGATAAGAGAGCTCATGAAAGAATTTGGCATTCTACCAACTACAAACGGATCCGCACCAAAATCTATCTCGAAACAAATTATTGTAAAAATGTTTGGGGGAACAGTGAAAAAACTAAGTAAAATTGAGTTATTTAGTAAGATTGGAATTGTTCCAAAATCTATCGTGCAAACTACCGAAAGTCGCCGTACAGAAGATATGAAATTTTGCCAAATTGACTTTGAAGAATGGACTGATCCAAAAATACAATTTGATGAATCCTTTGTCTATAACTACTTTCATGAAAAACAGTTTTTATTTATTATTTTCGAAGAGCCTTCTATGAAAGCTCCATTACTGGATAATAAATTCCTTGGATTTAAGCGACTTTCTATGAATGATAAAACTATAGAAAATGATATTAAACCTGTATGGGAAAAAGTTCGTTATTTAATTAATAATGACAAACTAGAGGAAACAATTGAGTTAGATAAAAATCATGAACCTATTATCAACAAACGTTCTAATACTGTTAAAACATCAATTAATTTCCCTAAATCAACAGAGCATTCATTTTTCATTCGTGGAACAGGCAGTGACGCATCAAAGAAACCACTTGTCATTAACGGTATCAGCATATATCAACAACAACTATGGCTTCGTGGAGATATTATTGTTTCTATGCTTAAAAATATTGATTTTATTTAAGTAATTTTTAAATTTAATCAATTTATTTATTGATTAAATTTAGTATTTATTTGAACGACTATAAATAATTTAATAAAGATTTTAATTTCACCATCCTTTTTTACATAATGTTATCTAAGGATTTGCATAAAAAATTTTTTAATATTATAGATTGATAGAGCTTAAATTGTTACAAGATTTCTTTCATATCTTATTTATAACATTTTGCCATAAATAGATTGCCAAGTACCACCTTTCATACCTGGCAGTCTATTTAAAATATAAACCCTTTTTCAGCAATATCCGTTAATATTTTGATGCTCTTCATCACTAAATAACTCATTCTTGTCGCCTAGTACTCCATCTTCTTTTAATTAATCACTAAATTTCACCATTCCCCCATACCAACCACTACTCTCCTCCAAAAACCCCCTACTCTCCCCACTATCCTTATAATAAGAATTCCAACCCCGCTCCCTCAAAATCCCCTTCCAACTATCACTCTCAACCATCCTCTTAATCACATCATCCCAATAAGCAACCTCTTCCTCAGTCATATCTTTCGGCCCCATAATTCCTTTCCAATGCTGGAAGACAACGTCAATCCCTTGTTCTTTCCACGTCGGGGTTTCTGGTAATCTGTCTAGCCGTTTTTCTGAGGATACGGCTAGTATTTTTATTTTGCCGGCTTTGTATTGTTTTTCGGCTTCGGATAGGGTCATGGTTGCAGCGTTTATTTGTTTGTTCGTTAGGGCGTTTATGATTTTTTCTTTGTTTTCGTAGACGAAGAATTGTAGTTCGGCAGGGTTTATGCCGAACGCTTTGCTTACTTGTACGAAGGATAGGTGATCGTCGTTCCCTAGGCCGGGGGCAACGCCGATTTTGAAGTTTTTCTTATCTTGTTTTAGTTGTTCCATGAGTTGTTTTGCGTTTTCTATGTTTGATTCTTTTGAGACGACAACGACTTCCCAGTCCGATGCGAGTGTTGCGAGCGGTGTGAAGTCTTTATATGTTAGTTTACTGTGGCCTAGTAGGTTGTTCGTTATGAGTAAGCTTGAGTTGATCGCGAGTACGTGACCACCTTTTTGTTTCGTATATTTCCATCCGACGTCACCGCTGCCACCTACTTTATTTGTGACAGTAATTGGTTTTGTGAAGATTTTTTCTTCTGTCAGTGTTTTTTGCATCGCTCGCGCTGTTAAGTCCCATCCTGCTCCTTGAACGTTTGGTGCAACGATTTCTACTTTGTCGATGTTCACTGTATTCGTATGGGATTTTTCCGAGGAACAACCTGCTATTACTCCTGTCATGATCCATATACATAGTAATAATCGTTTTTTCATAGTCCTCTTCCTATTCGGTACTTTCGTTCTGGTCGTCCGATAATGCCGTATGTGTATTCTACTGTGCATTCGCCGGTCGCTACTAAGTATTCTAAATATCTTCTTGCGGTTGTTCTGGAGGCCCCCATTTGTTCTCCCATTTCTTCTATTGTAATGCCCTCTTCGAATCCTTTTATAATCCCTTTCACTTTTTGCAGTGTTAACGGATCAACACCTGTCGGTAAGTTTTTTATGTCTTGTGTTTGCGAAGTCCCGAAGAAGTTATCGATGAGCGCTTGATTTATTTCATTGTTACTATGTAATAGTTGCTTTTTTCTTTTATAGTCTTCAATTGTGCGAACGAATTTTTCTAACGTGACCGGTTTTATAAGGTAGTTACTTACGCCGTTTCGAATTGCTTTTTCTAACATATGATTTTCATTTGCGGCAGTAACCATAATAACGTCAACGCTTGGAAAGTCGGCATGGATTTGTGGTAATAAGTCGGTTCCGATTCCATCTGGTAAGTAATTATCTAATAGAAGCAAATCGATTTCTTCCTTTTGTAATAGTTCCATCGTTTCTTTCGCGTTCAATGCTTTTCCAATCACTTTTACATCTTTTATTTTTGATAAAAATTCCTCTTGAATTTGTGCGACGCGGAAATCATCTTCTGCAATTGCAACCTTCAACATGTGCCCATCCCCCTGTTTGTCATGTACTTTCTCTCAATGTTTTCGGAAGGTAAATTGTAAAAATCGCTCCCCCATTTTTCTCGTTTTGAATCTCAATTGTTCCCTCTAGTAGATCTACCATTTCTTTCACGTTTGCTAGTCCGTAACCACGATCATTTCCTTTCGTTGAAAATCCTTTTTGAAAAATGGTCGTAATTTTTTCTACCGGTATCCCTGCTCCACTATCTATCACTTCAAACACAATGTCGTGCCCAATATCCGTAACGAAGAAGGAAACTCTCTTTTCCTCTCGTTCACTCACCGCATCAAATGCATTATCGATTATGTTTCCAAGGATCGTAATAAGGTGTGATACTTTTATATGGTCTGGTAACGGATGAAGCGCACTATCTCCTTCAATATGAAAATCAATTTTCTTCTCAGATGCTGTTCCGATTTTCCCTAATAAAATTGCTTGTACTTTTGCATCATGAATTTGATGGAATAAAATATGATTTTGGCTTTGATGAATATTAGATTCTTGCTGGATAAATTCAATCGCTTCTTTGTAATGCCCTAACTGAAGTAATCCTGATAAAACAAAAAGTTTATTTGTAAATTCATGCGTTTGAGCACGTAAGTCCTCTGAATACTTTCTTACCTCAGATATTGTGTTCACTAAGTTTTGCAGTTCTGTTTTATCTCTAAAACTACATACAACGCCTACCGTACTGTTATTTTCGAGTATTGGTGTCCTATTTAAAATAAACACTTTATCTTGAAACGCGATTTCTTGATCTGTTTCTAGCACTCTTTCCATATTAAAATCAGGTAAAACTTTTGAAATATGCTGCTGCATATAATCATCATTTACATGTATCATTTCTTCTGCCGAGGTGTTCATCATCGTGATAAGGCCATTTTGATCAATGGCGATAATTCCTTCTTTTATAGATAGTAGTATTGCGCTTCGTTCCCGGTATAACGCTGCGATTTCATTCGGCTCTAAACCGAGTGTATCTTTACGAATGCTACGTGCTAAAAGAATGCCGCCAACAATTCCGGCTAATAAAACCGCTAAGGAGAAGAGGATAATTTCTTTCGTTCTACTCAATATGTTAGATTCAATACCTTTTATTAAAAACTCTACTGTCACAACACCTACGACTTGATCATAGTCTCCGTTATGAACAATAATAGGTGCCTTCGCCATTAAAGCTGGTCCACTTGCACCATTTCCTTCAAGCGTATAATAACCACCAAAAGTGAGTGCTTCATAGTTATACGGGTTGTTACTCTTTGCACCAATTAACTCCGAATTAGAATGTGAATACATAACCCCATAACGATCTTCTATAATGACATAATCTGCACCAGCTTGCTCACGAACTTGTTCCGCAATGGATTGAATCTTACTTTTATGCTCGTTATTTTGAAAAGCGTCTTTTATAGCTGGCATAAAAGAAAGCGACTTCGCTGTTTGCAGTGCTAGCTGCTCCACTTGGCGCTTCGTATCAACGGACTGAATGTAAACAAATATTCCCGCTAATAGGAGAACGACAAATAAAATTAACGTAATAATTAAGCTTACTATTTTCGTTTGTAATGACACTTTGCGTGATTTCTTCATACTTCATATCCTTTGATAAAATATTCAAAACTATCAATCTCCTTTTTCTATTATTATGACAAAACTAATAATGAAGCAACTATTAAAACTCTCCGTGTACATAAAGTACAAAAAGAATAAAATTGTCATAATATTGAGATTTAATCCCGAAGACAGTACAATTCAACTACAATGAACACGCTTTCATAATTATCATTTTATTTATAAGCAAGAGGAGGAATGATTATGGCTCAAGCAAAATCTAATCGAGTCGCCGGCAATATTTTCAAAGGTTCTGTCGGCAATTTAATTGAATGGTACGACTGGTACGTTTACTCTGCTTTTGCTGTTTATTTTTCAGCAGAGTTCTTTCCTAAAGGTGATCCAACGAGTCAATTACTGAACACAGCAGCTATTTTCGCAGTTGGATTTTTAATGCGCCCTATCGGCAGTTTGCTAATGGGACGATATGCAGATCGGCACGGACGCCGGGCAGCATTAACTCTTTCCATTACGGTTATGGCCGGTGGTTCTTTAATTATCGCCTGTACACCTAGTTACGAAAGCATTGGGATTATGGCGCCGATCATCTTAGTTCTTGCCCGTTTATTACAAGGATTATCACTTGGCGGAGAGTATGGGACTTCCGCAACATATTTATCTGAAATGGCTAGTAGTGGCCGCCGTGGTTTTTATTCAAGTTTTCAATATGTAACGCTCGTTGCTGGACAAATGGTTGCGTTAGGCGTTCAAATTGTTCTTCAACAATTACTAAGCGAACCAGATATGAAAGCTTGGGGATGGCGTATTCCGTTCATTATTGGAGCAATGGGCGCAGTAGCTGTATTATGGCTTCGCCGCACGATGGATGAGTCGGAGCAATTCTCAAACATAAAATCACAAAAACGCGAAAGCGCAGGAACCATTAGCGCTCTTATGAAACATCCGAAAGCTGTATTAACAGTAGTCGGCCTAACATTAGGCGGCACTGTCGCATTTTATACGTACACAACATATTTACAAAAGTTCATGGTAAACACAGTCGGCCTTCCGAAAGAAGTTGTAAGCTGGATTAACTTTGTCGCACTACTTATATTCGTCGTACTTCAACCGATTGCAGGACTACTATCCGATAAAATCGGACGCCGTCCACTATTAATGGCTTTCGGTATTCTCGGAACGTTACTAACAGCACCGATCTTCTTCTTCATGGAAAAAACGACAGAACCAATCGTAGCATTTTTACTCATGATGGTCGGCCTCATTATCGTTACTGGTTACACATCAATTAACGCAATTGTAAAAGCCGAACTCTTCCCAACTGAAATTCGCGCACTTGGCGTAGGTTTACCATATGCACTAACAGTTGCGATATTCGGTGGAACAGCTGAGTTCATCGCATTATGGCTAAAGAGTATCGGAATGGAATCACTATTCTACTTCTACGTAGCTGGATGTATTGCAATCAGCTTTATTACGTATTGGCGTATGGATGAGTCATCGAAGACTTCGCAGATTGAGGCGGAGCTTGGTGGTGGGGATACACTAGCTAGTAATAAATCTAGTTAAAATTATGTATTCTATGTTCTTCGTTTATCTGAACTCGATTTGCTTTATATAAAAAGCATAATTCATTCATATATAATTTAAAAACCTCTACTTATATGTAGAGGTTTTTGTATGACGAAAAAACACGTAGTTCCATTGTTATTTTACAAACCCAAAATTCTCCCTCCTCATTAAAGTGGACAAATTTATTACTTAGAGTGTCTAATAAGTGTATTCCTAATTTGAAAGTAAAAGTTGACTTCCCACCAATTCCCCTAATATCCTCAAAATACACAACAAAAGTATACATTCAAGATATTGAAAATAAAGAGATAAAAGATATGAAGTAAACCCTCAAACGTCATTGTTCCGAACGGGACTATATTCTGTTCCTATCTACTCCTCTCATAATTAAGTATGAGAATTATTCATTTTAACTATTGAATTTAATAAAAAATCCTCTATGAATGATAATTCATAGAGGATAACATAACACACAATTATCAATATTTTTATTTATCTTCTATATTTTTAAGATAATTATCTAAAAACTTTTTATCAATTTCATTATCGGGAGTAATACCAAGATATTTGTATTTCCATATTATCTCCCTTTCTGTAGGATTATGTTCAGGGGATAACACATCTGTATAATCATATTCTATTTTGAATTTTCCTGAATCATGTAGAATTAATGTTAAGTTTGTCCATAATTCTTGTTCATTTTCCTTAAATTCTTCACGTAATTTCTCTAATGCGTCATATAGTTCGAATAATAAGTCATCATAAATCTCCTCATCTACATCATATACTTTTGGAATATTATTCGAATAAATAAAACCATCTTTTTTAGGAGTAGTAAAGAAGAAGTACGCTTCTGTTGAATCCTCTAATAATTCAGCATATAGATAAATTTCGTTCCATTCCCCTGGTATAATTTCATCTATTTTTGTACCTATTTCTTGATAAACTATTTCCATTTTTTCAGTTTCCATACTTATCCTCCAGATTGATTTTTTATCCTAATTTTTTTAATTTCTCCATTAATCTCATAAGCTATTTTAAATTGAGAAGGTCTTATACTATCATCCGAATATATAGGCTCTATTTTTACTTTCACCGTTTTTCCATCCGCTAAAGCTTGCGACCACTTTTGTTCAAGACTATACCATTTACCTCCAGAACGATTTATTTGTGAATTCATTGCCACCAAATTATCAATATCACCAGATCCCTCAAACATACTTGCGATTAAATGACCTCCATCATCATCTTTTAATCTATCATTTCTTCCATTCGGTCCATTTTGTCCAGCTTTTCGTTGTGCATAAGGATTTCTTTTAGCATCTCCTATTTTTAATTCTCCTTCTACACTAGTAATTCGCCTCTCACTATCAGTTTTATATGTATGACCTGATGGTGATTTATACTCTACATCTGGTGCAAGTACTTTTCTGCGTTTAACTCTTTCATAATGAGCTCCATATTATACTTTAGCGGATAAAAGCGTATCCTTTGCTTGATTAAACTCAGGTATATTAAACCTGGATTGTCCACCACTTCCGCCAGCAAAAGCAAATTGGTCTTTCAATGGTATTTGATTCGAAACGGAAGAGATACCTTCTAGACTTTTGCTAGATTCGCGCCTTCACCGAGTGTAGTTATTTTCCCTACTCAGCCTATCCCTTTATCCCCAATCCATCCTATCTCAACTTCCATAAAAATACTTGTTCCCGATTTTGCACGACTTTCTGCATCACCATGCCAAAAATCATTCACAAATGAATTAGAAAAAGTATTATACGCAGTAGATGCTGTCTCTAGGGGATGACCTATAGCATACTTAATATTTTCTTTTGTTACTGTATCATTTAGTGAATTGAATCCTTCTACAATCCCTCCGATAACTTGCCCAGAACCAACGTATATACCGTCCCAAACTTTTCGAAGCATAGATTTTTCAGGGGGGTATCATACATTGTACCTTCTTCGATATTATCATCTGATAAATTGCTATTTACAAAATTGTCCGCTTCGTGTGCCTTAGCTTCTGTCATTTTTTGAATGGAAGTCGTCCAGTCCATATTCAACCCCTGTGTACTAAATGTACCACTTACGGGACTAAACCCTTTCCCACTTTGAACTTCCGCAAGACCTGCAGCAATGCTAGTTGCTAATTGAATTGCTGTACTATAATTATTACTAGAGGTCTGATTGAATTGATACAAATGATCCGGCTTTTCTTGCAGTTTTTGCCTCATAACAATAAAAAGATTTACCATGGCATCCATACCCGGGATTGGCATAGCTTGATTAACAGCTTCCATACTTGTTTTCATTCGGTCAATTTCTCGAATTTGTTCTAATATCTCGTGTTCAATTACATCTCCCTGAGCTACCTGTGATTGAAATTGACTTGGAAAGGCATTGTTTTGTCGGATTAGCTCTTCACATAAGTAAATGATTCCTTGCGCTAAAGGACGAAAGGTTTATACAAAAAATGCTTTTGCACTGCTATATGTTTGCCCTTGTAAAACAACCACTAAGAACTACTAAACATAAAACAAATAAAATTGTATTTTTAAAAATTTTCAACATCATTCTCCTTTCTATTCACAATAAAAAATTCACCACTAAACTTATAAAACAACTATAATAAGGGGTAGCATCAACATAGACTTATATTCTCTATAAAACCTGCTATAATAGGTTTTTACACCCTTAGCATACAATTTTTCACTTTCGGTAATGTGCCCCCTATTTGAAGGGTAATTGAAATATTAAGACCAACTGATAGAGGTGTTTATGTGGAATTATTTGAGTATTATAAAAAGAAAGGGAAGTTTAAATTTTTTATTGGAATTGGTGTTTTTATTTTGGCACTATGTGCTGTATATGAAAAGTGGGGACATATTAATTGGGGACAGGTTATTTTTATTGTTATAGTTTCGTTTGTTTTTTTAGGAATTGGTTTTTTGCAATTAAGAAAAGGGAAGTTATTAGAAAAAAATATTGTTAAAAATAGTATAACACTTTGGGATACTAATACTTTTGTATTATTAGAATTACCAGAAGGTAATAAACATTTTGGATTATATACTCCTGATGGAGCTTATGTAGCAGGAACAAAGCTAATTTCAACTGATATGATGACAGTATCTTCTTTAAAAAATAAACACGTTGTTGGATTGGAAGCAAGTGATGGAGAAATTCTTGCATACTTTCATAGTGAAGTTGAAAATTATGATTGGGCTATTTATGATTCGAATTATAATTGTGTAGGTATGTTTAAAGAAAATATGATACAAGGATTTGGAATGGTACGTGGTTCTTTGATGAATGAAAAAGAGATAAAAATTTCTGAGATAGAAGTGGAATTTGATTTTTTCGAAACGTCTTTTCGTACAATGGATGATCGTATATTAATAAACTGCAAGAGGGGATATATGCCTTTAGAATGGAGTGAAAGATTTGGCTTAAATGTACCTATTATTAAATTAGGTAATAATATTTCTAATACTGAAAAAATATTTGGTTTAGGTATTCTTCTTTATATTTTAGAAACAATTAAAGTAAGAAAAAGTAGGATTTTTAATGATTAGAATTAAATATTTACATTATAAAATTTATTGAATCTTTTATTAGGGATTACATCGCTGAAAGTAAAATATTGTATACTTCTGAATTACTTTACGTTCACTTCTTGAAATTGATGAGCATTTGTTATGCCAGAACCAACTGGAAATGGAAACGGCAAGCGAGTATACTCCGCTTGCCGTTTTTTCATAGCTTCGTATGTATTTGAATTCCTTTCGCTTTCTCTTCTTCACCCTTCACACGTACAATTAAATCATATGATCCGGATTTTGGCGCTTCAAAAGAAAGCAAACCTTCTTTTTGAGAAGTGACTTCTTCTTCATAAATGACCTTATCGTCTTTTGTGACTTGCAATAAAATCGTACCTTCTTCAACTGCTGCCTCATAAGGAATTTCCACATTTCCTTTTTCAGCTTTAAGCGTTTGTACATCGTAATACCCCTGCAAAGAACCAATTGTTAAAGTCGTTTCGCCATTTTTTTGAACCTTTGTGACTTTTGTTGCTGTATTACATGCGCTTAACAATACAACAAGAGTGAAAATGAGAAATGAGCGAAGTAATTTCATAGAGAGTCCCCTTCCTTTAAATATATATGTATTAACATTCATCCATTAACTATTTCAAAAACACTAACAGCTTAAAAGAATCACCGTTTTTCTTCAACTTCTTTTTTAAATAATTTTTGAAACTCTAATTCTGTTTCATTAATAAAACCAAGATGTAAAACACTAGAAATATCTTCATGATTCAAAAAGAAATTATACTCCGAAGAAATATTACCATGAGGAAAATAACAACATACATAATCCCATGTTCTTTTCGTTTCAGAATCCATCTGTTTTCTTCCATAAACCATTAATGGATGTTCCCAATCTTTAAACATTACAACAGAACCTATTGGAAGTAATTCTAACTCTAAATTTTGTACCATCTTAGTTTCCCCTTCTTAAAATAGCCTTTTTTATAATGAAATAAGTGACAGAAAACAACAAACAAGTACCAATTGTACCAAAAACTGCAACCGAAATGTTACCTGCTAATGTTTCATTTGGATCCAATGCATTAGGTAAAATTGTACCAAAAATTGCAATACAAGCTAATATAATCATAAGATATTTAAAATTTTTCACTTTTTTATTCATACTAATTATCTCCTTTATTCCTTAACACTAACTTCTAAACCAAATCCCCATAAACCTACACCAGGACCAAATGGTGCATGGAATTTGAATCCACTTTTTCCAGCTTCAAAAGATCCCCCGAGTGTTCCAAGCGATGCAGATCCCCCAATTTGTAACTTTTTATCCATAAATGGAATAGGAATTTTTATAGCACTCTCATATTTTACTAGAGTAGCTTCAGCTCCTATATGTAAATTTCCATTTTCCACATGAGCACCTAACTCTGCAGAAGCAAGCGCTACTTTAGCTTCAGCTCCAGCTCCAAAAACAATATCCTCTTGTTCTATTCCAGCTTGAGCTACTGTAAACCCAACTTTAGGTCCATAAGTTTGTTCCCTCTTTTCTTTATCTTTTACATTAAATTGATCATAAGTACGAGAACTTACAAATGGCTCTGCTTCAAGTGTAAGACCTTTAATAAATATACCACCATATCCCTTTTCCTCAGTAAATGATTTTTCATACTTTTTACCATTTATTATACTACCAATTCCTTTTACAACTACTCCAGTAACTGTTGCTACTCCATTAGCTGTTTCCTTTACCTCTTTTGAATCCATCAAAAACCAATCATTTTTAACAGCTTCTTTTTCAATTTGAACAGCATGAACTTTATCTTCTGATTTTTTTTGAATAGCTACTGTCCATTCCATATTTAATTCTTTCACACTAAATATCCCTGTTAAAGCATTAAAACCTTTTCCACTTTGGACTTCCGCAAGACCTGCAGCAATACTCGCTGCTAATTGAATTGCTGTACTATAATTATTACTAGAGGTCTGATTGAATTGATACAAATGATCCAGCTTTTCTTGCAGTTTTTTCCTCATAACAATAAAAAGATTTACCATGGCATCCATACCCGGAATTGGCATAGCTTGATTGACAGCTTCCATACTTGTTTTCATTCGGTCAATTTCTCGAATTTGTTCTAACACTTCTTGTTCAATAACATCAGTTGAAGCTACCTGTGATTGAAATTGACTTGGAAAGGCATTATTCTGACGGATTAGTTCTTCACATAAGTAAATAATTCCTTGTGCTAGAGGACGAAAAGTTTGTACAAAAAATGATTTTGCACTGCTATACGTTTGCCCTTGTAACACAGTATCAATTGCAAAAGCATCAATCGACTGAATCGCTTGTTCCATACCTTGAATGGTGGCCGTACATACAGCATTCATACTTTGAGTTTGGTTCTGTACTTCTCCCAAATACATATTTAAACTCATGAATTAGCCTCCTTTACTAATTGTTGTTGCTGATATGAAAGGGCGTTTTCTAAATCACTAAGATCTCGTTTCTCTTTAAACAATGTTTCTTTTTTGTTTTCCAATTCAAATGTGACTTTTCGTTCAATATGTTGTGCATCTTGATACGTATTCATAAAAAACTGGGACATTTCTCTATCACCATGCCAAGTTCCTAAAATTCGTTCAAACAAACGACGATTTCGACTCCTACATTCATAAAAATCTGCTTCCGCTTGTTCCTGAGCTTGAATCGCGAATTGATTTCGGTCCTGTTCTTCAAATACATTTCGTAACTTTAGATTTAACTCTTTAATTTTATTTTCAATATCTCGACCCATCTTTTTCCTCCTACTATTTTACTTTACGTAGGTTGTCACATCAGCGAAAAGTATTGTGAAGTTCGTTATCCATTCTCTCAAATTCTTTAGCTACCGAATGAATATTATCAACCGCTTGCTGGAAGGCAGCGGAAAATTGTTTCGTCAAGTCTAAAACTTGCTGATTCGCTTCTTGTGATTTGAAATTAACAGACAACGTTGTACGCGCCGCCTTTGTTATAGAACGACTGGTTGCACTTTGAATCCTATCAGAGGCTGATCCCATTTTCGTAGCAATTTGCGTTGCTGTTTGTAAATTACTTTGAAATTGTCCCATTCTTTCAAACCCTTTCTATAAGTTTTCCAAACGCATCAAAGAAATCTCATTAAATATATATCCCTATCAATCGCTCGCTAGGCATGCAATTAAATGAGCCATACAATATAAGCTGTATGGCTCATTTGAAATGCTTGTTATATAGAGCATGATAATTTTTATTTCAAACCGAAATTACGTGATAATTCTTCATCATGAGAAGCAACAGCCTCTGCAGTTTTATTAAGCTGCATATTAATTTCTTGTAATAGCTGTGCAAAGTTTTGTACCTTTGGCTTTAATTGATTGAACTGTTGGTCAAAACCTTCAAAAGCACGTCCTTCCCATTCTCCTCTTAATTCATTTTGTAAGTTTTGTAGTTGACTTAAAATGTCCTCAATTTGATTTGCACCTTGTCCATATCGAGCCGCTTTCGATTTAAGCTCCTCTGGTGACATACGAATTTGTCCAGCCATTTTCATTTCCCCTTTAATACATAATGAGCAAAATATATATTGGTTAATTTTACTAAACATATTATAATCTATTATTCTGAACTTTTAAACGTTTTATCTTTCTATTGAATATTAGAATATGAATATTCAATTCTAATCATTAAATATCCTACTTTTTCTTGCTTTACAAGATTTTATAAAAAAATACCATCAAAAGGCAGTCTCTCAAAACTCAATCCCATCCCGCACTCCACTACTTTCTCATACAAATAATTCGCAACGATAATATCTACTACAGCCAAACCAATTGATTTGAAAATAGTAATCTCTTCATCATTTTCGTGACCAGCTTTTCCCTCCTTATAATTCAACCAATTTCGGCGTGGAGATTGCTAGTTTTATCAAAATTTGAAAATCACCTGTTTCTAGATCCTATTCAATTAAGCTATCCTATAAATGCCTCTTCTTCCTCATCTATAAAACCTACAAATATAATTCCTTCAATATCCTCATGATTAAATACACATGTATAATCAGGATCAATATATCCTTCTGGATAAAAACAGCCAATTTAGTCATACATAACAGGTTCTTCAACTATAAGTAGTTGGTTTCTCCCGTAAATTACAACCTTTTTTGTCCCTCCTTTTTTGTCCCTCCTATTTTTTCTATCCTTTAACCAACTATAAGAAGAATGCGATTATATACTTGAAATGCAACAAATCCTCTTTAAAAGCCTATACGTATTTTCCCTCCATCTTCTATATGCTTCCGTAAATAATAATACTTATGGAGTTCTATAATCATATAAAACAAAGCAAACGAAAACACTGTGCATGCAGACATAAATACAAATGCCCCCATTTGTTGTGTTGCAATGCTAAGAATTATATTAGCAATTAACTGCCCCGATCCCGCTGCAATAGCTGCTACTTTTACACCACCAGTTCCTTTCGATGATTTTGATTTTTTTCTTGGTTCCTGAAGTTTTTCAATATGATTTTTATAAAAATGATACAAAGCAAAACCATACAAACCAAATGAAAGAATAAAATAGATTGGAGTTTGTAATTGTAACACTTCATAAGCATATTTTTGAGTTATAACCAATAATCCGACTGAACATATGGCGCCATATACTCCTCGAAATAGAGTGTATTGTAATTGTCGTTTCCGAGGATTGATAGCAATCCATATCGCCCACAAATTTAAAAAAATAACTGGAGGAGTTACTATATATACATAGAGTAATCGAAAAGGATTCGCAAAAGCGGGCAACAGAATAAATATGTCCGCTCCCACAAGAACAAGGGCAATTATTTGGAATCTTATTTCATTTACAGGATAAAGAGCCATATAATGTGCAAAAGCTTTCTTATTAAAATCTAGACTTTTTTTCATGTTAATTAAACCACCCTGCTACTGTTCCAATCGGTAAAAGTTTCATAGCTATTTATTCTCCTTTTTTCTAAATTTATCCATAATATTATGAGCAACTATATTCCATAGTAAAGAAAGTACGGTAACAAAAAGTACAGCTAAAGAAAAATAAATCCTATCCTTCCATGTATCATATGCAATCATGCCCAGTATAATCATTATTAACGCACCAACACATATAAATATTTTTGAAAATTTTCGCATTCTATTATCTCGATTCCTTCTCAAATTTAAATGAAACTCCTGCGGAATCTATAACCATACCCACCTATTACAATCTCACCTTTGGAACTTATATCATAATCACCTAATACAGGTATATAATTAGGTATCTTAATTTTAGTAATTTCCGCTTCATATGTTTGCAATACTATCAACGTTTCAAATGTCCTTTATACATTCCTTATTTAACCCCAAAACATTAAAATATGAATATTATAAAAATTAACTATCTACTTCCCATCAAAATTACGGTAATCCTATTAAGCCTGGGATTACTCCTTCTACCTTCGCCCATTCAAACGAGCACTCAACTAACATTTGATTCTTACACTTAATTCTTAATAAACCTTCTTCTATCGTATTTATTTCAAAATAATCAATTATATTTTCTGTCCCTAAACCTTTTATTGTTAAATTATGAATAGTAAAGAAAGATATCTCTACATAAATTACATCCCACTTATCCCATCTTTTTGGCTTGTTTTCAACATTTTCCTTTGTCATCAATTGAATAACTAAAGTAGGACCATCTCTTTTAAGACGCACATCTAATAACTCTGATTCTTCAAACTTTGGTATTTTCCCAAAAATACTAATTAACGCTTGTGGATTTAAAAATTTAAATTGATCAATCATTTTTATACTTCCTATTTTTTATTTCTCTTCTCAAAATAATAATGATCCTCCATACGATCTACCTGTCCTGTTCGTGTATTGTATTCAGGTCTTACATTATGATGCGGTGACTGATCTCCAATTCCACCTTCTCCAAACTTATGACCCTCTGAATGATCTTGATTGACCTTTTACTTCATATGTAAATTCTCGAGTTATAATAGGCTGTTTATTATCATTTAATATCCTTTTACCATTACTATCTGTTAATGGTACCATTTTTTGACTAATCGGGTGTTGAAATCTAGGTATATTTAATTGTCTTTTAATTTCTTTTAAACTAGCCCCCCTAGATTCATGAGAATTTCCCCCCTCAATCTTCTTAACTTTGAGATAATATTAAAAAGACTTATGCGTAATTCACATAAGTCTTACTTTTGTTACTCATAATTAATTATTCGTCCTCGTCTTCAAACTCATATAAGCTATCAAGTAATTCTGCAAAAGATGAACAAACAGGATAGATTGATTCTTCCATTTCTTCTTCCTCATGGTCCCAAAATACGACTGTTGGTGACTGAGGATTATTTCGGTAATCAAAGCATAGAAGGTTACCAAACAGGTCTCTAGCAAAAGGATATACTTTATCTACCAATCTATCTTTTATACTATTATATGTTTGCAGCATAGAAATTTTTCTCTCAGAGTCTAAGGATAAAAGGTTATTAAGTGAATCTTCATCCCGATTAGGAATATTGAATGTATCTGGAGTAGGATAGCCACCATCATATTTCTTTACACACTCAATAAAATCATTAGGAAATTTAATACCAAAGTACTCTTCTAATTGTTCAATTTGTTCATCTGTAACTTTTTTCTCACTTACATTAATCCATGTAATGTTGTTCATAATTATAAACCGCCCTATCTTTTCCTCAAATTTTATATCCACCTGTATGACCAGTATCGTGATGTATCTGATAATCTACAAGTTGTATTCGACCAGGTTCCTGATTATGAAAGATTTAAAATTAATTCTGCTAAACTATCACAGATTACTTCGAAGCTTCGGCTTTCATAATCTTCTAATTTTACTTGTCCATTTTCATTATCTACAACTACCAAGAGACCATTGAATTCCATACCAATAGGAATATTATTCAGTTGATTATCATGTGCGCCTTGGTACCCTTGTAAAGATACATAAAAATCATGCAGTTCAATTCCTGGTATAACAGAATTTAATTCAAAATCATAACCTAAATAATTACCTCCTAAGTCTAAAAACCAATAAGAATTATAATATTCTTTAATTGAATTATATAATTGTATCCCCAAATCTTTTTCTATATTAGAAAAATCATGAATTATATTTTTTTCTAACGGTTTCCAGAATACGTATCCCTCTATATCTGGTTCTCCTTCATAGATAAAAGCCTCTGCTTCTTCTATCCATAAAGATTTTGGCAATGAATTATTACAATCTTGCCACTCTCTAATTATTTTATCAAAACAATTTTTCATTTCATTTTTCATTTTTTTATTTACCGCCTAATGTATGATGTTCAATAAATTTCTGAAGCATTTCTACATATCCTGCATCTTTTCCCCCATGCTCCAATCGATTTTTCTGCGTTATGAATCCCTCCAAAACCAGGATGTAGTGGCAGCGGAACACCAACAGCTTGACCACCACCAATATGGTGATGGACTAATTTAGTTCCACGTAATCCAGTAAAATCATATTGTAGAAATTCCCCTCTAAATCATTAAGGATTTAGAGGGGAATTTCTTTATCACATAAGTAATATCATTTCTTATTAAATTTACTGTGTATCAGTTCAAAGAATTTATTTGTACCAAGTGAAATTGCGCCAATAATAAGAACACCAATAATAAAATAAATCTTTTTAAATAAGTTGTAAGGAGATAAAATAGCAACTACAAGAAGTATTATAATTGCAACGAATGTGACTAATTTCCCAACTTTAAATGCTTGCATATCAGCTTTCCTCCTTCTGGATAAAAACAGCCAATATAGTCATACATCACAGGTTCTTTAACCATAAGTTTTTGTTTCCTTCCATAAATCACAATACTTAAAATTCAATAAACCTCTTTAAAAGGTTTCATGTGTTCTACCCCCATCTTCTATATGCTTCCTTAAATAATAATACCTATGGAGTTCCATAATGAAATGAAACAACATAAACGAAAGCATGGAATATACACACATTAATACAATTGCTACCATCTTTTGTGTTGCAAAACCAAGACTGATATTAGCAATGAGTTGACCCAATCCTACAAAAACCACTACTCCAAAACTAGAGTTTTTTTTCGATGATTTTGATTTTTTGATTGATTCCTGAAGTTTTTTAATATGATTTTTATAATAATAATGCAAAGCAAAAATATACAAACCAACCGAAAAAATAAAATAGATAGGAGTTTGTAATCCTAACATTCCATATGCAAACTTTTGGGTTATAATTAATAATCCTACTGAACATACGATGCCAAATACCCCACGAAATAGAGTGTATTGTAATTGCCGCTTCCTAGGATTTATAACAATCCATATTGCCCATACATTTAAAAAAGCAACTGGTGGAACTATTATGTACATATATATCGGTTGAACAGGATTCGCAAAAGCAGGTAAAAGCACAAATATATCTGCTATCCCAATCACAAGAGTAATTATAGTCGATCTTATATCATTTACAGCATAAAGAGTCATATAGTATTCAAAAACTTTTTTATTAAAATTTATACTTTTTTTCATGTTAATTAAACCACCCTGCTACTGTTGACCAAGTTTTTTTCATTTCCCCTTTAATACATAATGAGTAAAATATGAATCGGTTAATTTTACTAAACATATTATGAGATTTTGTCGCGAATTTTCAAACATCAAATCTTTCTATTGAATATTAGCATATAATCAATTCTAATCATGAAACATTCTACCTTTTATAATAATTTTGGATAAGTTATAAATAGTCTCTACCTATTAATATTGTATAATTCAATAAATTTGTTAAGACTGTCTTCTAATCTCTTAATTGTGTTTGGATACTTTTTTGAATAATCCTCACACATTTTTTTAAAATAATGATAAAATGTTTGATAATCAATTATTACCTCATCACCACTGTATAATACAAATTCTACCCCTTCAAATGAATCTCCATTGGCAATATCATACTCATCCAAATCTCCTGGAAAAGTACATGCGCCATATTCCTCTCCAAATCCTACTCCTTCACAAACTGAATTGATTACCTTTAAAAATCTTTCATCATCTACCATATTAAACACTGCTTGTATAGGAAAATGGGTTAAATCTAGTAAATCCTCATCTTTTAATCTAAATTCTCTTTGCATACATATCTCTCCTCGTATATCTTTAATTTATTCTGGAAAAAAAGAAGAGATTTCTCCACCTTTATGGTATCCTCTCCAAGTTATTTCTTTACCGTCAACACCCGCCCCTTCTCTCGAAAGAACTCCATCACTGGTTTTTAATTTAGCGTCATTAGCTGCTTCAATTCCACGGTTAATAAATTCCTTATCACTTATAATTTTAGGATCATAAATGTTGTTTGTGAATACTTTATTTCCATACTCTCCTGTAGGGGTGCCATCCATATTTAACTTAGGCATATTGTATTCTACTGTTTTTACACCTAGAATTTTTGAAGGTGATTCACTGACTATTTTTAATATTGTTTTTAAAGAACTCTTCACTGTTGTGTGCTCCATCAATACCTCTCCCTCTCCTTCTTGGAACAGAGGGATCTATATTTTTAATATGATTTTCTAATTTAGGAGTCGCTTTAAACTTTCAAGTGATTTAATGGTGAATGTTTTTGATACTTTTTACCTATTATGGACATTAAAAAAGCTTATGCAGGTTATACATAAGCTTTTTTACTCATGATTAGATATTTTTCAAATGCTACACCTTAATGCAAGTCTTAAAAAGATTAAATATAATAGTCAGGATTTTCATCCATTTTAATTAAAAATTCTTCTAAAGAATCCGCTATTTTCTCATCTTCAGAGTAAGTAGGACATTGACCTAATTCATTTTCCTCTTTAAATTTAATTGTTAAAAAGTTAAGTTCTGTTACTTCAAAAAACACTAATGAATCATCATCTAGGTTTGGATTATATTCATAAATATCTTGCCTTAAACGGAAATCTGCAACTGAAATCGGGTCCATAAATCTGTTGAAAAACGTTCTTGTATCAGACTTAAAAAAACCACAACCTATTTCTTGATAAAAGCGTTTCAGTTCTTTTGGAAGTTCCATTTGTAATAAGCTTTCTGCCTCATCTATCTCATCTTGATATATAGGATAGAAAATAGGTTTTTGTTTAGAACGGACACTTCTGTCTGCTACAACATATTCTTTTAAAAAATTAAACATAATTTTTAATACCCCCTATTAAAGAAGGGTTATTTTTAACGCTTCCTCAAGCATTGTATTAAAATCATTATATGTGTTCATTACCGTACCTGATGGTTTATCAAGTTCTAAATAAGTACCGTCTGATAAGCTCTTACAAAACCACGCAATATTTGAATCGCCAAAGAAAAGATACTCTTTTTGAAATTCATTTTCATACCAAATCTCATTCGTGTCTATAAAACCGCAAATATGTTCATCTTTTTTTGTTTCTAGTAAAGAAGAATCAACTCCGTAAAGTACCAGTCCATCAAAGTCTAAACCATTTACAGTTTTAAGAAACTCTTCGTATTCCCTCGGTAAATCAACATTAAATTTCTCTTTTACATGTTCTCTTAATCTTTGAACTTCAGTATCCGTTGCGGGTATATTCAGCTTATAATTAACACTTTTCAATATATCTCCAATTTCCAAAATCATATTTTTCCACATATAAATTTCACCATTGCTTCAGCTTGAATCAGTTCAAAAATTTCTTTTTCATTTCCCTCATAATTGTTTAACATTCTTAGAATTTTTAAATCCTTTACATCCATGTCACTAACTCCTATCAATTATTTTAGGACTTTCTTTTACATGTTTGCTTCTGAATCCCATACCTCGATAAATTCAAAACCTTTTAAATCACTTTCTAACACTGTATTTCTAAATTCATCTGATACAAAAACGGAAGGAATATGTAATATTTCATTTAAGTAAACTTTAAATATTGTTTGGTTCTTAACCATATTAGGTAAGAATGCGTATTTTTTGAAATCTATTACTAAGCCAGAACGTAGTTTCTTTAGTATAGCTTTCTCATAGTTAATAGCATCTAGTGCATTTAAAACGTTAATTATATAATACACTTCTCCCGTCACATCATGAATTAGGGGAAGAAATTCTACATTATCACCAAGTATAGACTCTAAAAATTTTTTAGCTTTCCCACTAACCATTGGCGTACCAACTTCTCCCCAAAAATGAGGCAAATCACTTTGATTTCCTTCTTCTACACATTTAATACGTATTTCTCCCCATGAATCAGATGCTTTTACTGCCGAGTCAATTTTCCCTTCAAAATACTTTTTAGAATCTTCTTCTAAGTTCAATAGTTGAAAGGATTCATAGTCATCAAATGAACTCTTTAATTCCCAAATTTTCATTTTTACTCTCCTTTGTTATTTTTCTATTATAAGATTACTCTTTCTTCGGTTTATTTAATTTTAATTCACCATTCAATAAACGTTCTCTTATATCATGTAAGGCGTCAACAGCATCTTCTTGAGTACCGCCCCGTTTCTTAACAAGACTTAATACTCTCTCTACTTCAAGTATATACTCTGAACTATGCTTTCCTATGTGTAAGACTTCAGTAGTCACGTATTTATTAACTTTATAAGGTAAAAATACTCCATTAGCCGCCGAATCATGGTCTATCCCAAATTCCTTTAATAATTTTTGTGCCTTTTCTGCCCTACTATCATTCCAAGGTGTTAGATGATGTGCTGCATTAGAATATGGGGGTGGTTCAATCCCTGCATCCTTAAGTTCTTCACGTAATATTTTAGATGCTGTATACGAATCAGGATACTCATTTTTCACTTCAACTCTATCAAGAACTTTATCCGCATAATCTTTTATTACTTCTTGTACACCTTTAACTCTACTTCTTCCACCAGTTTCAGAAAACATAAATGTATCACGGGCTTCTTGTAAAACTTCAAATGTTTTTATCTGATTGCTACCAAAGCCACTAGTACCTGCGAATGCAAATCGTTCTTTCAATGGTAAATGATTCGAAACAGACGAAATACCTTCTGAGAATTTTGTTAGATTTGCAGTAGTTGCTACCTTCGATACTTTACTTAATCCTTTATCACCAATAAGTCCTAATCCAACTTGTGTTAAAGCATAACTTCCCCATTTAGCACGACTTTCAGCATCTCCATTTATTACATCATTAATAAATGAATCTGACAATGCATTATACATCGTACTAAGGGTATCAATAGGGTGCAAAGCAGCGTTCCCCATGTTTTCCCACGTTTCCCAATCTCCTAAAGCTTTTATTCCGTCTATTGTATCGCTAACTGCTTGTCCCGTACCATCTACAATACCGTCCCATATTTTTTCACCAGTAGATTTTTCTGGTAGCTTACCACACATTTCACCTTCTTCAATTGAATTGGCAGCTTGTCGTGCCCTCTCTTCTGTAATCGCTTGAATTGAAGTTGTCCATTCCATATTCAACCCTTGCATACTAAATGTACCACTTGCAGGACTAAACCCTTTCCCACTTTGAACTTCCGCAAGACCTGCAGCAATACTAGCTGCTAATTGAAGTGCTGTACTATAATTATTACTAGAGTTCTGATTGAATTGATACAAATGATCCAGCTTTTCTTGCAGTTTTTGCCTCATAACAATAAAAAGATTTACCATGGCATCCATACCCGGCATTGGCATAGCTTGATTGACAGCTTCCATACTTGTTTTCATTCGGTCAATTTCCCGAATTTGTTCTAATATCTCTTGTTCAATTACATCTGTGGAAGCGACTTGTGATTGAAATTGACTTGGAAAAGCATCATTTTGACGGATTAATTCTTCACACAAATAAATGATTCCTTGTGCCAAAGGTCGAAAGGTTTGTACAAAAAATGCTTTTGCACTACTATATGTTTGCCCTTGTAAAACAGTATCAACTGCAAAAGCGTCAATCGACTGAATGGCTTGTTCCATACCTTGAATAGTAGCGGTACATACAGCATTCATGCTTTGAGTTTGGCTTCGTACCTCTCCCAAATACATATTTAAACTCATGCATTGACCTCCCTTGTTAATTGTTGTTGTTGATAGGAAAGGGCGTTTTCTAAATCATTAAGGTCTCGTCTTTCTTTAAGCAACGTTTCTTTTTTGTTTTCCAATTCAAATGTGACTTTTCGTTCAATATGTTGTGCATCTTGATACGTATTCATAAAAAACTGGGACATTTCTCTATCACCATGCCAAGTTCCTAAAATTCGATCAAACAAACGACGATTTCGACTTCTACATTCATAAAAATCTGCTTCCACTTGTTCTTGAGCTTGAATCGCAGATTGATTTCGGTCTTGTTCTTCAAATACACTTCGTAACTTTTGATTTACTTGATTAATTTGTTTTTCAATATCTTGACTCATCTTTTTCCTCCTACTATTTTACTTTACGTAGGTTGTCACATTAGCGAAAAGTATTGTGAAGTTCGTTATCCATTCTCTCAAATTCATTAGATACCGAATGAATATTATCAACCGCTTGTTGAAAGGCAGCGGAAAATTGTTTCGTCAAGTCTAACATTTGTTGATTCGCTTCTTGTGCTTTGAAGTTAACAGATAATGTTGTACGCGTCGCCTTTGTTATAGAACGAGTTGTTGCACTTTGAATCCTATCAGGGGCTGATCCCATTTTCGTAGCAATTTGCGTTGCTGTTTGTAAATTACTTTGAAATTGTCCCATTCTTTCAAACCCTTTCTATAAGTTTTCCAAACGCATCAAAGAAATCTCATAAAATATATATCCCTATCAATATCACTCGCTCTAGGCATGCAATTAAATGAGCCATACAATATAAGCTGTATGGCTCATTTGAAATGCTTGTTATATAGAGTATGACAATTTTTATTTCAAACCGAAATTACGTGATAATTCTTCATCATGAGAAGCAACAGCTTCTGCAGTTTTATTCAGCTGCATATTAATTTCTTGTAATAGCTGTGCAAAGTTTTGTACTTTTGGCTTTAATTCATTGAACTGTTGATCAAAACCTTCGAAAGCACGACCCTCCCATTCTCCTCTTAATTCATTTTGCAAGTTTTGTAGTTGACTTAAAATGTCCTCAATTTGATTTGCACCTTGTCCATATCGAGCCGCTTTCGATTTAAGCTCCTCTGGTGACATACGAATTTGTCCAGCCATTTTCATTTCCCCTTTAATACATAATGAGCAAAATATATATTGGTTAATTTTACTAAATATATTACAATGTATTAATTTGAACTTTTAAACAATTTATCTTTCTATTGAATATTAGAATATTAATATTCTACTTTTTCTTGCTTTACAAGATTTTATGCAAAAAAGACCACCAAAATGAACTGACCCCATAAAGTTAGACAGGTCGTTTCATTAGGCAGCCTTTAGGGCATGAGTTGGATATTGTACCGGACTCATGCCTTTTAGTTTTTCCTTAATTCTTTTGTGATTATAATAATCGATATATTTTTCAAATTCTTGTTTAAAGTGTTCTATGCTTTCAAAATCTTTTAGATAAAGAAATTCAGATTTCATAATAACAAAGAAACTTTCAATAACCGCATTATCGTAACAGTTCCCTTTACGAGATATACTTTGCGTAATCTTGCGTTCCTTTAGGGCGTGACGATACTTCTTCATTTGATAATGCCAGCCTTGATCAGAGTGAATAAGGAGTTCGTCTTCTTCTGTCAATTGTTGAAAAGACTTCTCCAACATCTTCGATACAAGTGAATAGGTTGGTCTTGAATCAATTGTATAAGCGATTATCTCTCCATTAAATAGATCTAACATCGGTGATAAGTAGAGCTTCTCGCCACATAATTTAAATTCTGTTATGTCTGTAACCCATTTTTCGTTCGGCTTTTCAGCTTTAAAATTACGTTCTAAAATATTTGGCGCAATCTTACCTACTTGTCCTTTATACGAGCGATATTTTTTCATACGAACTAGACTCTTTAAACCTAACTCTTTCATAATTCGTTGAACTTTTTTATGGTTGATTTTGTGTCCTTCGTTCATTAACTCATCGCGAATACGGCGATATCCATAACGACCTTGGTGTTCATCGTAAATGTTTTGAATTAAGGATCTTTAGCTCTTTATCTTTATCTGGTCGATTAGAATTCTGTATCCAGTAATAATATGTACTTCGTGGGAGTTCTGCTAATTTTAAAAGTGCCTGCACCGGAAATGCTTTCCTTAGTTCATAGATTACTTGCGCCTTATCTTGTTTGGTGATTTTTCCTTGTTTTGAACTAAGGCATTCAACTTTTTTAAATAAGCATTCTCCATACGCAAACGCTCCAATTCAGCTTGTAATGTTTCTACTGACTCTTCTGTTTGTGTTTGTTTCTTAATTGATTTTTGATTGTCCTTAGTCATAGATTGACGCCCCTTTTTCTTCGATTTAAGGGCGTCTACTCCTTTTTGATGTAGCTGAATACGCCATTTTCTAATAAGTCCAGGTGAAGAAATATTAAAAATGACTGCCGTTTCGTTTGGAGACGTCCCATTTTCGAACATATAATTTAGTACGTCTAGTTTATACTGTGCAGAATACGTTGTATAGCCTTTTTCAAAGGCCCGGATTCCATGATATTCAAATTGTTTTATCCACATGCGAACCACTTCGTGATTCGCTCCCAATGATTTCGCAATATCTTTTATACTCTCACTTCCATCTTGATAATGTATTACTGCATTCATTTTGTCTTCTGAAGTAAATTTAGTCATAAAAAAACTACACCTCCAATTGTTAGACTGTGTCTAACAATTGGGGTGCAGTTTTTTTATTGTTTCTTGCAAGTGAATTATTTATATTCCTGTCTATATAATTTAAACGAATAAATAGCTCCAATAAAAAATACAAAAGCTTCAAATAATATAAAGATTTGACGGAAATTCTCAATATCTTTACCAACTAAAGAAATAAATATAGCATTCATTAGAATTTGAGTAGTAAACATACGAGAAGTAATTTTTAAATAAATAGCATTTGTGCTTTCATCTGGTTTACCAATTTTTTTGTAAATAATAATAAGTGCAATTACTGAACCCAAAAATAGAAGTGCTGTAATTCCTACAACGATATTGAAATTGCCTGTACTTTCTAACATCCATTTATTTAATAGATCAATCATTATTATCTTCCTTTCCTACATAAGAGAATATTTCGTCCTTCTTTTTCACTATAATAAAAAAAGAAAAAGGAAAACATCGAACTTTCTTACAAACATTCGTGTATTCTTACAGTTTTGTCATTTTGTAAATGTATTCATCGCCTTGCCTTTCACTATTTTCTTTGGAAAACATAGTGAATTACGAGAAAGAGCGCTACAAGATCAACTTCCAAGGAGTAGTGCACTAAAACTCTTAATTAATGCAATTAGTTTGTTTTAAAGTAGTAAGTGGACACAATACTTCTTAGTTGTAGAAAGTATCGAGATCCCTGTGCCAATTCCAGCGTTTGCTGCAGCTCTATTAATTGGTTTAGGAATAATCCCGCTTTGTTCTTAATTTAAGGAACTCCAAACAGCCCTACCTTTCAATTGATAAACCCTCAAGTGTATGAATGCTTGGAGGTTTCTTATAAAAAAAAGACGCCATAAGGCGCCCCCACAATTGGGTAGATAAGACTTTAGTTTTCCAATCTAAAGAAGTTTTGTATCAGCTCTTTGAGAGTATATCATAATATTCGGTTCATTTATTATGTATTTTTACATACCTATAAAAATCCCTCTATTTTCCACTTAATAAAATGAATTACCAATATTAATAAGATTCAAATAAACATTTCTACAAATTCAAAACATTTACAAAATAAGAAAAGTGATATATTTAAGGTGCAAGTTATAAAAAATATTAAGGGGGATTTATTATGTTCAAGAAATTAGTAGTTGGAGCATTAGCAACTGGTATTAGCTTAATTGTTAGTGCATTTGGAACACCGTTTAATAATAGGATGCAGGTGTTAGCCATGTTACATAGTAAATTCGTTGAAGATTCGGTTCTGGTGCAAAAATGTTAGTTGGAAACATAGAATAGCAATTTTCTCTTCATTTCTATCTTATGAAGCTAAGCCAAACCATTTAGGAATAAATTCTTTCTGATTTTGGACAGACTTGTCCGGTAAAACAAGTTGCCCGTTTTTTATCATATGCATAGATTCGACACCACTCAATATAGAGATTGCTGTTTTAAATGACTTGAATCTCTACAGGATAGGCAGGGTTCTTATCTACTGTTATCACACGAGGTTTAGAAACATGCGAAAAAGCCAAGGCTTTCTTGAAAAAGCGCTTGACTGCTGGTTTATCTCTTGATTTACTTAGATAAAAATCAATTGTATTACCCTCTGAATCAACTGCACAATATAACTATATCCATTGACCTTTTACTTTTCTTTCAACTTAGGTCTTATATCTTTCTGTAACGTTTGTGAGGGATTTAAGTGTCAATTCTTTGTACAATAAATTTCAATGTTAAAATCCGCTTTTTTCTTTTTTCTTTTCTTCAGACCCTCTTATTGATTCTTCTAAACACTTCAATAATACTTCTTCACTTTTGCATCGAATAGCTTCATAAATTTTAGGTCCAATGTTCTCAGGCAATTGCCTAACTGCAACATAGAATCCACTAAACAACATTTCTAATTCACTTGCTGTAAACTCATACTTCTTTAACTCGCCTTCCGATTTGCGTACAGATTCATTCACCAGAGCATTCTGTGTTATATCTAACAAACATATTAAATAATCGTATAAACTTGCATTTTCTTATATATATTCAATAACTTGCAAACGTTCATTAGGAAATCTTCTCAACGCTTCCATTTTTATCTGTCTATAACTCGGAGTGTGCTCATGAATATCTGTTAAAAACTCTTCAGTGCTCATAACTCTTCCCCCTACATACTCATGTTATATATTTTAACATGTATAACTCGTCAGAAATAGAAACATTTATTTAGAATGCTAACGGATAACCATTTTTAATTTAATCCCATAGATGAGGTCTTTTTAAACCTAAAGCCCTCATATCTCTTAATAATTGCCCTGTATGTACGGCTTCATGATACGCCATTCTCATTAACATATCTCCAAGGTTTCTAGTATATCCTACATCTGAGCGATCTATTTTTATATTTTCAAGATCTTCCTCATTTAATCCCATTATAAAATCTAAGAAATTTTTTCGATAAGGTTTTGCAAAATCAACCTCATCTTGAATGGTTGTAAAATCGCGTGTATTGAAAGGATTTGGTTCATCATCGCTATAGGGCAAACTTTTTCTAGTCTTTAAAATTTCAAGATATAAATATTCAGCTTCTAAAACATGCCGTACTTGTTCTAATATAGTCATTGAAGATGAATCAACCCTATGAAATAAAACCTCACTGGGAATAGAACTCCATAAATTTAAACTTCTCCGGCGTACTTCATTAGAATTCATAATTATTAGTTCAATTTTGTTCATAAAATAACTCCCTTTACACTTAACTAATTACAATGCTGTATCATTTTGAATCTTATCTAATCTTTTTCTATCAAATAAACCAAGACTTACACCTACGATTGATGATACTATCGCGAAAGCACCTGCAACTAAGAAGATTGACAAAACATTTATTGACTCAGCCAAAAAGCCAGCTATCATAGCACTAAAAGGTAAAGCTAAAAATGCTACCATTCTAGTAGAACTGATAACTCTTCCGAGCAACTTGCTAGGTACAGTCTCTTGTCGCAATGTAAACCAATTAATAGCTAATAAAGTAACTGATCCTTTAATAAAAATTTGACAGAATACTAAAATTACTAAGCTGAATTGAGAGAAGTACAGGAGCATCTGGGCAAGTCCTATAACAATCCCTGAATAAATAATAACATTTCCTCTTGGAATATGTTTAAATTTACTTGCAAAATAAACAGCCAAAATTGGTCCAATTGCCTGTAATGAAAAAATTAATCCAATATTTATAGGACTCAAGCCTAGATAATCTTTCAAGTAATACATAAAAAGAGATTCTACAGCTCCAAATCCTATATTAATACCAAAAATAACTAGAGAACCAACTAAGATAATTTTCGTTCCAAAGACATATCTTAGTCCTTCAACAATAGGTTTTACTAATTCAGGGCGTTTCTTCTCTTCTTCAGCAAAATCTCTAAATTTTAAAAATAAAAATATTGTTCCTGATAAAAAGAAGGCCACACTTGTTATTAATAAAACATTCGAATTCCCAAAAAGCGCTATTGCAATCCCCGCTACGGCAGGTCCCAAGAATGTGATAATCGTTTCGCTTAGTCTAAAGAATGAGTTACCTTGAATAAGATCCTCTTTAGATAAGATTTCAGGAACTGCAGATTCAAAACTAGGATGATGAAAAGCTGCTAAAGCAGATAAGGTAAAAGCGGCAATATATATAACTATTATGCTGTTATAACCACTTAAAAAAAGTATAGGAACTACGAGTACAAAAAGCGCTGAAGCATAGTCTCCTATTATCATTATCTTCTTTTTAGACATTTGGTCTGCTAATGCCCCACCTATTAAACTAAAAATAACTTGGGCTCCAAGCTCTAATGCTAGTACGAAGGCCATTTTACTTGGAGAATGGGTTAAATCATAAACAATTAATGGAATTGCTATAGTGAAGAACCACATTCCTAATTTACTTATTGTCATCCCAGAAAAAAGTATTACATAATTCTTATTTAAAAAAACTTTAGGTAGCATATCAAATCACTTCACTTCACTTTTAACTTCACTTCACTTTTAACTACTTGACCACAGAGAGGACAATCTAACATTTTTTCCCACGAAGAAACAGTATTAGTTTCTAGGGTTAAAAAGTCCACTTCCATAACTTTCCCTAAAGAAATAGGTTGTGCAATCTGCGTTAAAATTTTTAATGCTTCATTAACAATTGTTCCAGCTACAATAGCTACGTTTGGACTTATAGCAGCATTGTTTCTAGTAAACTCCATGTTATTCATAGCTTCTAATTGCTCGTCTTGTTTATCGTTTAATTGTCTTGCATAATTAATGTGACATTGTACACAACCTGTCTTAGAAGGAATCATAGAAAAGAATCTACCACGAGTATTTAATACTCCACCATAAACCATTGGCAGATTACATTTAACCACACCTTCGTTTACCCAGTTTGCAATATGTAATGTTGGCTTATCTGCAACACATATCACAAGCTCAGTTCCTTCAATATGTTCAATCACATCTTGAGGTGACTCTATTTTCTTATTTATAATTTGAAGATCCACATTAGGGTTGAATTGGGATATTCGCTTTTTAGCCATTTCAACCTTACTATTCCCTATATCTGATTCCGAATAAAGCAACTGTCTATTAAAATTACTTAATTCAATATTATCAAAGTCCAGAGCTTTTATATTATGAAATCCTAATGCTGCCAAATGATACAGTACTTGTGTTCCAAGTCCTCCTACACCAAGAAGTGCAATAGGCGTTTCTAAAATCTTTTCTTGAATTTTATATTTATCTTCTCCGAATTTCGTGAATAGTGAAAAATAATTTATATTCGCTTTATATCTTTCTAAGGTGTAATCATTGAGTTCTGGTACAATTGAATTATCTTCTAAATAACCTTCATTTCCTAAAACTTTTATAGCCTCAATAATTTCATTTGAACTAATATCAGGAAATTCTTTTTGTACTTCTTGAACGATGTTTGGAATGTTTCTCTGGCCATCTAATTTATTTATTAGAAATGAGATGCTACCAGTAGGGTCTGGAATTATACCTGCTAAACCTTCTTCTTCACCAATTTGAATTTCTTTATTTAGGAAAAAATAAGGGATAGTTTCTTTAAATTTTGGTTTCATTTTATAACATCTCCTTAATTAATTGATTAATTAAAAAATTAAGAAGAACCGGAAATCCGGTTCTTCTTAATGACTTAACCTGGTACATTAGTAAGTGCATTAGCAGCAACTACTTTTTTAGAAGCTTTTTTTACTTTAACGATCATATGTAATCACCTCCTACATTTGATAAATCTAGCATAACACACAAAAAAGAGAAATTACATAATAGTCTGATAGTTTCAGGTTGAGAAACTTTTTTTTGAAAATTATAGAAATAACTATTTTTAGTAGTTTATTCACCTGTAAAAAATCAATCCATAAGCAAGTTTAAGTCTTGATAGGTTAAGTTTCCATTTGAATGTAATAATTTTCCCTGTTTAAAGGTGCTGCTTATCTTATCAAGGTTTGTTAGAATATTCCTAAAAGCTGAAGATCCAAGACTCACTCTCTCAATTTTTAATGTCTTTATGTTTTGCATGGAATTTAAGTTTTCACTTTGAAGCAAATTTATAGGTAACTCTATATTTTCTCTAAGTACTTTTATTGTCTCAATATCCTTAACTCCAGGAATAAAAATACAATCTGCTCCGGATTTTTTATATTCTTCTGCACGAACGATTACATCCTTAATACGATCTTTTAAATCGCCAATATCTAGCCAAAAACTATCAATTCTTGCATTTATGAAAAGATGAGGCGAATAAGCTTTAATAAAGTCTAAAATGACCTTTTGCTCATTAATTTCTCTTAAATACGTACCTCTCCCATCCTCTATATTTATACCTACCACTTCAAATTTTTCTAACTCGTTTAATATTTTTCGTAAATCAAAAATATTAGCGGCATATCCTCCTTCAATATCAGCTGAAACAGGAAGTTTGGTATTTTTCGAGATATTACTAATGGAATTTAACATTAACTCTAAAGGAATCTTCTCGCCATCTGGATAACCTAAGGTTGCTGCGATACCAGCACTAGTAGTCCCAATCGCTTGAAAATCGTTTCTCTCAAAAATCTTAGCACTTGATGCATCCCATGCATTTGGAAGCATTAATGGATTGTTTTGATCATGTAACGTTCGAAATAACTTAATTTTCTCTTTAAATTCCAATTTAAACACCCTTTAGTAAATTATTTTTTTAGTTTTACACTTGACTTTTTTTGCACCTACTAGTTATGTTGTTTTACATAACGGATTAAATTAGATCTTGCAGAAAGGATAGGTGTGAGTATATGAAAATCGCGATAGTAGGTTTAGGACCAAGAGGTATATCAGTATTTGAAAGAATAGTCTCTAATATTTTATCTGAATTAAAATCAGAATCTTATGAATTTTTTTTGGTTGATCCACATCCTCCAGGAGGAGCTGTATGGAGAACAGACCAGTCACCTCAACTTTTAATGAATACAGTGGCTTCGCAAATAACTTTATTTACTGATGATAGCGTCCAGTGTCGGGGTCCTATCGTTAATGGGCCTAGTCTATTAGAATGGGCAAATGAATTAAGGGATAAAATTGACACTTTAGATATGCCCACCGTTATTACAGAAGAAATTTATTCCTTAGAACCTAACTCTTACCCTACAAGAGCTCTATACGGCTATTATCTTAAAGATTCATTTAATACTATTCTTGAAGAATTACCCTCAAATATTAAGATTAACTTAATTCAAGACACATTAATTAATCTCTATCCGAACAATGAAGATTATACTTTATTTCTTAATAAGTCTTTAACACCAATTAAAGCTGAAAAGGTTATCTTTACAACTGGGCACTCAGATCAGAAATTAACTTCAGCTGAAGAACATTTCTTTGAGTTTGCTAATAGTAACAACCTAAATTACTTCCCACCATCCAATCCAGCAGATGTTAATTTAGATTCAATAGAACCTAAAACTCCCGTAATAATAAGGGGATTAGGCCTTAATTTTTTTGATTACATGTCACTTTTAACAAGTGGGAGAGATGGAAAGTTTGAAGAAATTAATGACAAATTAAATTACATTCCCTCTGGTAAAGAACCTTTATTAATTGCAGGTTCTAGGCGAGGCTTACCTTATCACTCTAGGGGACAAAATCAAAAAGGTTCTTCAGAAAGACATATCCCACTATTTCTAAAAAATGAAGTTATCGAGCAGTTAAAACATAAAAATAACCTAAGCTTTAAAAAAGAGATATGGCCTTTCGTAAAATTGGAAGTTGAAAGTATCTATTATACAACTTTAATTCGCAATCTCTATGGAATAGAAAAATCTTGTCAGTTCCTTTACGAGTTTGTTAATTGTGCCATAGAATACCATAAGGATCTTTTAATCAACTTTGGAGTAAAATCAGAACTATTTTTTGATTGGCACAAAATTAGTTGTCCTTATGGTGATAAAAAATTTAATTCAATAACAGACTTTCATAATTGGTTAGATACTTACTTACATAATGATATTAACGAAGCAAACCTGGGTAATAAAAACAGTCCACTAAAAGCCGCATTAGATGTTTTAAGGGATATCCGAAACGAAATAAGAATACTTGTTGATCATGGAGGAATAAATGCTGAATCTTATAAAGAAGAGTTACGCAATTGGTATACACCTTTAAACGCATTTCTTTCAATTGGCCCTCCTGTTCAAAGAATCAAAGAATTGAGGGCATTAATAAGAGCCGGAATTTTAGTTTTAGTTGGACCTGAAGCAACTGTAGCTACTTCACCTATAAATAAAGATTTTAAAATTAGCTCTAACCGTGTTAAGGATTCGATATTTCATGCAAAGAACCTAATTGATGCTAGACTACCCTCAGTTAATATAAATCAAAGTAAAAATATTTTAATCTCAAATATGTTAAAAGCAGGTCTAGCCTCAGAATTTAAGATTGCAACGAACAATAATTATATTTTTGAAAGTGGAGGTTTAGCAGTGACTCCCCCCCCAAATAGATTAATAGATAAAAACGGTAAAGTTAATCCTAATTTATACTCCTTTGGAATTCCAACAGAAGGCGTTCATTGGGTAACTGCTGCGGGAGCGCGACCAGGGGTTAATTCTGTAACACTCCTTGAATCCGATTCAATTGCAAGAGATGTTCTAGGCTGCAATATTACAATTAATAATGTGTATAAGCAGACCATTAGCTGAGGAATTATTCCTCAGCTAATGGTCTTAAATTGGTTTTATGTATAACTCAACCACTTGTTATAAACATCATCAACAAACTTTTCACTCAACCCTGTGTATGATTCTGGATTAGTAAGGGAATTTATCTCTTCATCGCTAAAATACTTCTTAATTTCATTGTCTTCTAATAAAATATCTTTTAAATCTTTGTCTTCTTCAAAAGCTCTCATTGTTAATTCGTACAATAAATCATGGGCAGTAGTTCTACCAATTATCTTCCCCAATTCTAACATTACGTTCTCAGATACTATTAAACCTTTGGTAAGAAAAAGATTCTTTTTCATTTGTTCTTCATTTACTATTAAGTTTGTTAAGACATTTTTAAGTTGTTCTAATGCGCCGCTTAAAGTTATGCAAATTTCCGAAATATAAGACCATTCAGATTGCCAAAATGTAACATCTCTTTCGTGTTTCTGAATCATACTGTCAATAGCTAAAGTTGATTTTCTATTGACTATTTTAGTTAATCCCACAATATAAGAGCAAGTCATAGGATTTCTTTTATGCGGCATAGTGCTACTTCCTACTTTACCAGAATGGTACCCCTCTTCTACTTCTCTAATCTCTGTTCCTTGAAGGCTTATTATTTCTTCTGCAACTTTAGCTGTAGTTGCTCCAATCATATTTAAAATCATGCTAAATTCTGCAAATCGGTCTCTAGACGTGTGCCAAGATACTAAGGGTTCAATTAGGTTTAAATTTTTCACATACTCTTTTCTAACAGCTAACCCTTGCGCTCCTAATGAAGCTAAAGTACCAACTGCACCTCCCAGTTGCCCCACTAAATATCGGTCTGCACCTTGTTGTAACCTTTCTAAGTGACGACCAAGTTCATCTGACCATATAGATATCTTATATCCAAAAGTAATCGGTAAGGCATGCTGACCTAACGTTCTGCCTGGCATTACTGTTGACTTATATTGCTGGCTTAATCTCAAACATATCTTTAATATTTCTTGAGTTTGATTATAAATAAGTTCATGAGCACCTTTAATTTGCAGGGTAAGTCCCGTGTCAATTATATCTTGTGTTGTTGCTCCCCAATGAATGTACTTACGTGATTCTTCATCACATAAACTCTCGAACTCATGTAGGAATGCTACAAAGGGGTGTCCAGTTTTTTTCATTCCTTCTCTAATCTTATTAAAATCAAGTTTATTTTGGTCAGCTGCATTTGCAATATTAGTCGCTGCATTTTGAGGTATAATACCTAATTTAGCTTCAGCTTTTGCTAAGGAAACTTCTGAATTAAGCCACAATTGTATTAAATTCTCGTCTGAAAAATTTGTTCTCATTTGTTTTGTACCAAACTGGTCCTTAAAGATTTCAGAATCAATTGGTGTCGAATTCATTAGTATCACCTTTCTTTTTCATTAATTTAAGATAAAATATCTACTATTGATATTAGCATATTAATGTAAGTAATTTGTCTTAAAATTGATTTTATATATTTTTGAAACCTAAAATGAAAAGGAATACGGGAACAAAAGAACAAAAAAACACAACAGATAAAAGATTCTTTTCGTAACAAACGAAGGGATCTTTTATCTGTTGTAAGAACCATGGGTTCCCAAGAATCCTTCACCTATCATTTATTCATTTCCTGTTCCCAATTATCAACTTAAATATCCGCTACTCCCTGTTCCAATGCTACACATCTCCTTTTGTTACTGTAGCTTGTTCATATAACGTGTTTAACGATGTTATTCCCCATAAAGAAAAAGATAATCCACTTAAAATTGTAATCTCGATGACAGTTTTCCCCTTACCTTATATAACGTAGAAAGCTGAAAAAGTACTTGTTATATTGTTATTATTCCTTCATACTCGTCTCTACATAGTCTAAATTCAATTCATTAAATTCTTCTAATGTATCTAACGCTCTAACGTATTCTATGGGGGTATTTCTTTCTTTGTTGGATAATAGCTTGTTGTATTTTCCCATCTGTTTGCAATTTTTTGACAGCAATGTCTCATACGATATGAAAAACTCTACTAGGGTGTCTTTTACCCAATATTCAAAAGGTTACATGTGTTTGCTGACTAAAAATTATTTCCTTATAAAGGATAGAATCACAATAATTATGCATATAATTCCGCCTAAAAGCTTGTCCTATTTCAGTGATTTTGTCTAAAAAATTTTGCGTATTTTTTTAACTGTGTTCCTTTAAAATTTCTCATTTCTCATGAGTCTGTTCAGTTTTTTAAAGTGTAACTTTGTTTAAAAAGCTTTGCAACAGAATTACTACCAGTAACACTCGTCATATAATTAATAATTTGTTGTATATATTCAATATTAATAATAGGCCATTGAATACCTAATAATTTTAGTGTTTTTTGAGTTTCAGTCGAATCAAGATTTATTGGTTTATAACAATTATCTTTTGGTTCTTCAAATGTCATGAGGTTTTGAATATCTTCCTGTTTCTTTTTATCTTTAGAAAGTTCTAAAATAAATTGTTGATACTCTGTTTCAGAAATTACTTTAATTGGATATCCCATTGAATTTAGTAATTTTACAAGTACATTTAAATTTAACGTAAGATGATTGTATATATGATTTACGCAATTTTTGCTATTTTCATGTATTTCATTTGAAGTTACAAACCCTGTGATAATTTTGCTGCAATAATCTACAGGTGTAAACTCAACTTCACTTGATAATAATACATCTGTCACGATACCATATTGTAATATAAATTTTAATTTGCTCATAAATGCATTTTCGGTGAAGTTATATTGATGTTGTCCATCAATATATCTATTTGTAAGATTTCCTACTCTATAAATAGTAGCATCTGTTCCCGTTAATATTGCCTTGAATATTTCATATTCCGCCAAAAATTTACTTTTCACATACACATTATCTTTGTAATTTTGTTTTACATAAAAATCGCTTTCTTTAAATATTGTTTCCGTTTCATTTAATACAAATTGTCCGGCTACACCAGTTGTAGATATATGATGTAAATCCTTAGTATCACCAACAAATGCAAGAAGTTCTTTTACCGCCTGGACATTTGCTCTTTCAAATTCACTATACTCGCCAAAATGTTTTGTTAAAGCTGCAGCATGAATAACAGTTGATATTTGTTGATGAAGCTCCTTATATAATTCGTTTTCTAATCCCATATTTTGTTTAGCTAAATCACCTTGTACAATAAAGATACGTTGATTTACTAAAGATTGATAGCTTAAAAATTTATTTTTAAAATAAAATTTTAACATGTGTAATAAACGATTATTTGCCTCTTGTTTATTTTCCCCACGAACTAAACAATATATCTTACATTCTGTAGTATCCAATAGTTGTTCTAGTAGGTGAATACCTAAGAATCCTGTAGCACCTGTTAAAAGTATTTTGCTATTATTACTAAATTCGTGTCTTTTTGTTTTCTTTAGCTTCTTTGGAGGAGTTGTCAATTTAATATCTAATGTATCTGAATGTGAATTTACTTTATATCCATATTGAATTTTTTTAGCTATATTATTAATTGTTTTTAATTCAAAGTAATCTTTAATAGTTACATTCCAACCTTCAGAAAATGTTTTTACTAAAGTACTCATAATTTTTAAAGAGTGCCCACCTAGATCAAAAAAATTATCATTTATCCCAATGACAGAGGAGTCAATCCCTAATACCTCTGACCAAATTTCTACCATTTTTTGCTCTACTCTATTCCGAGGTGCTATATATCCCTCGTTCGTTTGTATAATAGAGGCCCATGCAGGTAAAGCATCTTTATCTACCTTCCCATTAACAGTTAATGGCAATGATTCTATCTTGATAAAATGAGCCGGGACCATATAATTTGGAAGATGTACCCCTACATGTTTTCTCCACTCTTGTGTATCTCCTTCGCCCACAATATAGGCTACTAAGATGTTATCTCCAAATGAATCTTCTTGCGCTACCACAGTAACTTCTTTAATGTCTGGATGATTTCCTAATATTGTTTCAATTTCACCTAACTCAATTCGAAATCCTCTAATCTTAACTTGTTTATCAGCTCTTCCTATATATTCTATATTTCCATCAGGTAAATATTTAACTAAATCACCAGTCCGATATAATCTATCATTAGAGCTATTCTTGAATGGGTGTGGGATAAATGAGGCCTTTGTTAATTCAGGTTGATTCAAATATCCTCGTGCTAATGCGATACCTCCTATATAAAGTTCACCTACTGTCCCAATAGGGACAAGTTTTTTAGCTTCATTTAATACATATACCTCTACATTGGGAATGGACCGACCAATAGGAGGTGCTCCATCTCCTTTGTATATTCCCGCAACGGTATAAACTGTAGTTTCTGTTGGACCATACGCATTAATAAAAAGGTGATTTTGCATCCATCGTTTTGCCACTTGTTCACTACAGGCTGATCCCGCAGAAATAACAACCTGTAAATCTTTAAATACAGATTCATCTAACAAATTAAGTACCGTAGGGGGTAAAAGTGCATGTGTAATTTTATTTTTTTGCAAGAACTGAGTAAGTGGTTCAACTGGCATAATATCGTGTTGACTACATACATATAAAGTTCCACCTGAAACTAGGCTAGTAAATATCTCAAATACTGAAGCATCAAATGATAATGAGGCAAATTGAATATTTCTACTGTCTGAATTCATTTTTGTTAAATTAATACTAGAAATAATAAAGTTACATAAGCTTTTTTGTTCAATTAATACCCCTTTGGGTTTTCCTGTAGATCCAGATGTATAGATTACATATGCCAAATTATCTGGTTTAACTTCAATTGTAGGATTTATATTTTTTTCTCTCGAAATATTCATTTCATGTTCTTTTATATTAATACAGTCTATTTCTTTAGGTATCCACTGTGTTGGATGGTTTTGGGTTAGCAATACTTGTATGTTGGCATCTTTCAAGATATATTCAAGCCTCTTTGTTGGATATGCGGGATCTAGTGGGACATATGCGCCACCAGCTTTTATTATTCCTAATATACTTACAATCATCTCTAAAGAACGTTCTATATAAACCCCTACCATACTTTCAGGGCCTATGTTTCGTTTTTGTAGATAAAAAGCTAACTGATTTACTTTTTCATTTAATTCCTTATAAGTTAACTGTTGATCTTTATATACCAACGCAACAGAATCTGGATTCTGAATTACTTGCTGTTCAAATAACTCTTGAATCACCACATCTTTTTGATAATTGCCCTCTATGTTAGTCCATTCATGTAATAATTGCTTTTCTTCGTTCTTAGTGAGTATTCTTAGATTCTCAATAGGTTCCTCCGGAAATTGTAAAATTTCATCTAGCCAAATTTCAAAAGATTGAGCCATTCTTTTTATTGTAGAAACCTTAAATAAGTCTGTATTATATTCAAAATCCACTTGTAATCCTGTTGGTATCTCTTCCATTGCTATAGTTATATCAAACTTTGCACCATTCATATGTCTAGGGATTTTTTCTACGCTATGATCTAATAATTTTGGTAACTCTTTTAATTGATTGTGAAAAACAAACATTGTCTGAAATAATGGAGAATAACTCATATCACGTTCTGGTTGTATAGCTTCTATAACTTTTTCAAAAGGAACGTCCTGGTTTTCTTGTGCATCTAACATTTTTTTCTTTATTTGTTGGACCAATTCTTTAAATGTTATATTATTTGAGCAATCTGCACGATAGACTACAGTATTTGCAAAGAATCCAATAAGATCTTCAACTCCTGGATAATTCCTATTTGCAATCGGGCTGCCTACTAAAATATCTTTTTGATTGGTATAACGAGAAAGAAACCCTTGATAACTTGCTAATAATGTGGCGAATAATGTAACGCCTTCCTTAGAATTGAATACTTTTATTTTTTCTAACAATTTATTGGGTATGACAATTTGATACGTATCTCCATTATAGCTTTGTATTATTGGACGAGGATAATCCAATGGGAGTTCCAATATAGGAAGTAAACCGCGTAATTCTTTCCCCCAATATGCTATTTGTTTTTGTATAATGTCTTCTGTTAACCAACTTTTTTGCCATTTTGTAAAATCAATATACTGAACAGGTAAAGGGGGAAGCTTTTCAGTTTCGTTTTCTAAAAATGCCTGATAAAAACTCATCCATTCATTGATAAAGGTATCTAATGACCAGCGATCAAAAATAATATGATGGATGGTACAAAGAAGTACTAACTCTTTATTGTCCATTATTATTAAATGAGTACGTAATAAAGGTCCTTGGCTTAAATCAAATGGCTTTTTAGCTTCTATTTTTGATATATTTTCTATTTTAGATGTTTTATCTTCAGGAGAAAGATAACGCAAATCAATTACTGATAAGGGAACTGTTATATCTTGTTGAACAATTTGCACTGGTTTTCCGTCAACTTCATGAAATACTGTCCGTAAAATTTCATGGCGATGTATTATTGCATTATATCCTTTTTTTAACATCTCAATGTTCCATTTTCCTTTTAAACGCCATGCAATTGGGACATTGTAAAGCGCACTATTTGTTACAATTTTATCCATTATCCATAAACGCTGTTGAGCGAAAGATAATGGTTCGTATTGTTCACGTTTAACTGATTGTAATGGTGTAAAAGCATCGATCTCCCCCGTTTTTCCCAATAAAAATGTTAAACGTTTTGAGAAATGTTTAATGGTAGGGTATTCAAATATATCACGTATTTGTACTAGAATTGAAAAATCAACACCTAAACGTGAAGTTATTTTAGTTGCTAGGAGAGAGTGTCCACCTAACTCAAAAAAATTATCGTTTATTCCAATGGCAGAGGAGTCAATCCCTAATACCTCTGACCAAATTTCTACCATTTTTTGCTCTACTCTATTCCGAGGTGCTATATATCCCTCGTTCGTTTGTATAATAGAGGCCCATGCAGGTAAAGCATCTTTATCTACCTTCCCATTAACAGTTAATGGCAATGATTCTATCTTGATAAAATGAGCCGGGACCATATAATTTGGAAGATGTACCCCTACATGTTTTCTCCACTCTTGTGTATCTCCTTCGCCCACAATATAGGCTACTAAGATGTTATCTCCAAATGAATCTTCTTGCGCTACCACAGTAACTTCTTTAATGTCTGGATGATTTCCTAATATTGTTTCAATTTCACCTAACTCAATTCGAAATCCTCTAATCTTAACTTGTTTATCAGCTCTTCCTATATATTCTATATTTCCATCAGGTAAATATTTAACTAAATCACCAGTCCGATATAATCTATCATTAGAGCTATTCTTGAATGGGTGTGGGATAAATGAGGCCTTTGTTAATTCAGGTTGATTCAAATATCCTCGTGCTAATGCGATACCTCCTATATAAAGTTCACCTACTGTCCCAATAGGGACAAGTTTTTTAGCTTCATTTAATACATATACCTCTACATTGGGAATGGACCGACCAATAGGAGGTGCTCCATCTCCTTTGTATATTCCCGCAACGGTATAAACTGTAGTTTCTGTTGGACCATACGCATTAATAAAAAGGTGATTTTGCATCCATCGTTTTGCCACTTGTTCACTACAGGCTGATCCCGCAGAAATAACAACCTGTAAATCTTTAAATACAGATTCATCTAACAAATTAAGTACCGTAGGGGGTAAAAGTGCATGTGTAATTTTATTTTTTTGCAAGAACTGAGTAAGTGGTTCAACTGGCATAATATCGTGTTGACTACATACATATAAAGTTCCACCTGAAACTAGGCTAGTAAATATCTCAAATACTGAAGCATCAAATGATAATGAGGCAAATTGAATATTTCTACTGTCTGAATTCATTTTTGTTAAATTAATACTAGAAATAATAAAGTTACATAAGCTTTTTTGTTCAATTAATACCCCTTTGGGTTTTCCTGTAGATCCAGATGTATAGATTACATATGCCAAATTATCTGGTTTAACTTCAATTGTAGGATTTATATTTTTTTCTCTCGAAATATTCATTTCATGTTCTTTTATATTAATACAGTCTATTTCTTTAGGTATCCACTGTGTTGGATGGTTTTGGGTTAGCAATACTTGTATGTTGGCATCTTTCAAGATATATTCAAGCCTCTTTGTTGGATATGCGGGATCTAGTGGGACATATGCGCCACCAGCTTTTATTATTCCTAATATACTTACAATCATCTCTAAAGAACGTTCTATATAAACCCCTACCATACTTTCAGGGCCTATGTTTCGTTTTTGTAGATAAAAAGCTAACTGATTTACTTTTTCATTTAATTCCTTATAAGTTAACTGTTGATCTTTATATACCAACGCAACAGAATCTGGATTCTGAATTACTTGCTGTTCAAATAATTTTTGAACAGTGTGTTCTGGTCTGTTTGATAATTTAAGATTAGTATTCATTATATCACTCCTTGAATATTATATTTAACAGTACTCATAGCGGTCCCAACAACAAAGCGCGAATTTCATACGCTCAGGAATTATAAAGATTATAGCCTTAGCGTACAGAATCTATGAAATGTTGGTGCTACCCCATAAGGAAAACGTAAACAATCTCATTAGGCATATTAACTTTTAGGGGCAATGCCTTAATAAGTCAATTATATAACAAGTATTAACATTTGAAGATTTAAATTTTAAAAATTTAGTCAATTAAGAAAACAGAATGATTCATTGTATTTGCATCCCTAAAAAAATCCCATCTGTTCATTTTGTACAAAAAACTTTAAATCAACATTGATATTATAATGAATTAGTTAAATTATAAATATAAGTAAATAGAGAAGAATATTGCATTCTTACTGAAAGATATATATATTTATCTAAAAATAATATATGCATTAAATATATACATATAGTTATACGCATCTATTAATAAATCCATCATCATCTTTTCTTTTTAAAGTGTTCCAAATATAAATTAATGTATAATTTATATATAACAAAGAAAAAAGCACCTACTCTTATAGGTACTTTTTTCTATTTTGATTAATTGTGCATCTAGTTACAATTGCGACTTCATTTATATTTGAACAAAGGTTAACTAAAATGAGTGGGTCTATAAAAGATTACTATTTAAATAATATAAAAATAGATTGTTCAAATTAAGAATTCTAAAGATCCTAGATTATGCCTAAACAGATAAGTAGCTAACCATCTCTACACTCGATACCACAGAAAGACTGCCAAATAACTCTTCCGACGTATCTTTAAGGTTGTCACTATAAAAATGCTAACGCGCAATGGCTGAATATATGGTTCTGAAGAAAAGTAGCATTTAAACACCTCATAAATAGTAATAAATTATACAAATAACTTATTTGCATCTAACTCGTAGCCGGCATTTTTTAGCTCTTTAAATAACGCCATGTGCCAACCATTCCCTGAATCATAGTTAACATATACAACTCCTGATATATCATTTGGTTTTTCGATATTATCTTTAACTAATGCACAAACATTGGATCTTCCCAATCTAGCAATTAGATATCCATGTTCAAATACAACATTTTGTCTAGCTCTCATTTGTAGTTCATCATCATTCTTAGCCTTACCTAAATCACAAGGCGTATAAAGTACAATTCCAAATCCTACCTCTGTATTATTTTCTATTTTTTCAATAATTGTTGATCCACCACTAGCTTGTTCATGTAAAATTATTGGTTTCAAATCTAACCTTTCCAGAAACCTAGCGACGGAAATTTTTACACTCTCATCATGTCCATGTACTATAAATACTTTTTTATTATCAATTTCAGTAGATGAAGGACTTACTGATAATTTTAGAGGTTCTCGCATTCTTACTTTAGCTTCTTTTATTATTTCTGTTTTTACATCTTGAGTACATTCATCATCAACAAATGCATCCTCTTTTGTTACAAACCAAGCAATAGTTTCTGGTGTTTGAGCATCTATTATTTCTACTATAGCTTTTATTGGCAATTCTGTAGTTTTTACTTGTATTCTAACTATATTTTGAGCCTTTAAAAAATAACCGTTGAATTGTAGTTCTTCTTTTTGTAGGTTAAGAAAAGAAGACATCGCTTAAGATGTCTTCTTTTACTTGTACACTTGGTGTTAAGAAGGTATTTATTGCTTAAAAACCATAAAAAAATATAACAATCATAGAGTAAACATATTATAGCATCAATAAATAGAATTTTTATATGCATATTTACATATATATAGATTTATTTATGTTTTATCTATATAGTTAAATTGTCTGTTTCTTGTTTTAATTCGTTTGTTTATTTTGAGTGCTCCAGCAATGGAGCCTTTTTTTATGCAATAAAATATTTTCTTATCATTACTTAGTTGATCTATATTAACTTTACCCTCTTAAATTATATCTATATTTTGCCAAAAAATATATAGATAACCAGTTTTTTCTAATAATCTAGTGGATTGATAATTTTAATGTTAGTTATTAATACTTACAGGAAAATTCAGTATGCAATGGAAATTGAGAAATCAAGAATTATAAAAAACTTATAGTATCTTTCGGAAAAATATATTTATAATCCATATATTAATATGTTATAATTTAATTTCTAAAACTACCAAAAAAGGACTGCCAGTAATGGTGGTCTTTTTAAATTGGTGAGATTGTACTAGGTTGAGCAAAAAAATGGAACCGAAAAAGTTATTTCTAATGAGGATAGCCTTCTTATGATGAAGTTTAATTCAGTGGATCTGCAAGCAAACATAAAAGAAGGAAAAAATTACAATTTTACTTTACGTGGATATAGAGTACCTATACTTTCATGGTTTCCAAATTTAGATGGTGCCGAACCACAAAATTAGCACTATTCTTTAATAAAAAATCCTACTCATTTTTTACTGAGTAGGATTTTTTATTAAAGAGCTATTTCGTATTAATTTGTGCCATCATTTAATATGCTATTTTTAAATGATTTCCAAATTTGATAACTAATTATCTAAATTTCTAAATTCTATACAGCACTATCAATTAAACAATTATTAAATATATCTTCTATCTAAAACATCGTATTATCATTAGCTGCTTCACTTGGAATCTCTTGAATTACATCCCAGTGTTCGACAATCTTTCCATCCTTGATACGAAATATATCCACTATAGCAACTCCCTTATCTTGAGAATTAGTACGAGAGTGTACATGAAGAGCAACTGTATCCCCTTCAGCTACTACACGTTTAATCTCTGCAGAGGAATTAGGATTTTTAACAAAATCCTCCTTAAAGAAATCCATGAAGGCTTTTCGTCCATCAGCAACAAAAGGATTATGTTGCTTATAATCTTCGCTAACATATTTAGGGATAATATCGATATTATGTTTGTTAAAAACTTCATTATAGAAATCAACTACCATCTTTTTATTCTTTTCATTTTCTTTCACTTCTTTTGATACAGAAGTAACATTCTCGCTCTTTATTGAGTTCCCTTTGTTATTACCGGTGGAAGCTTGATATACCAAAGTCGAAACTACTCCTAAAATAAATACAGAAATAATTGTTATGATTAAACTTTTCTCTAATTTCATATATACCTACCTCTTCTACTTAAATAAGTTTTCTTCTATAAAAAGTTTGAAGAAGGAGAAACCTTCCCCAAAATGTAATGTCAGGGGTAATGTTAGGAATTTCATTTATCCTCCCCCTATACAAGGCATATTAGAAACGATTAACTCTAACTTAATACCTCATTAACAGTTGCACTGTCCACAATTTGAATAAACTTCTTAACCTTATCGTTCTCATCAAACTTATAAAGATGACAAAAATCTGCTACAAATGACTTCCCTGTAGCTTTATATGTTCCACTATATTTTCCATACACAATAACAGTATTGTTATTAAAAGTATAAATTTCATCTTTAGCGCTATAGTCATCCCATTCCGTGCCAAGACGTTCATGTACGTTTTTCACTACTTCATCTGGACCTATATAAGTACCTGCATATGGAAACCCAGCAGCTTCTGTCCAAGATACATTTTCACTTAAATATGTTTTGAACGCATCCAATTTCCCTTCGCCAGTTAACACATACGTTTCATGTAATAGTTTTTGATATTTATTCATATCATTAACCCCAAGGCATTTCTTTTGTTACAACTTTTGCACTTAATTCTAATACACCTTTATTTGCAAAGTCTGGATATGCTGCTTCAAGTTTTGCCACAAAATCTTTTGAAGTTCCACTTTCCTCAGAAGCTTGAACCGCAGTTCTTAGATAATCCATTGTCGCAGTAAGTGCTTGATTATTTAGGGACTTTTCGATTGATCCATGGCTAGGTACAATTATGTCAGCATGTAATGCTTGTAACACTTTCAAGTTCTCAATCCACGCCTCCATCGCCGCTTTTGAACTAGTATCCGCTAAGAATACATGTATTTCGTTAAATACATCAATACCACCAATTAATACTTTCAGCTCTTTATTAAATAAGCTAGTTCTGTAATGATCTAAGCCTACTAGTTCAAATGTTAACCCCTGAAAATCAATCGCTTTTTCTTTAAACACTTGAGGTAATATCACGTTACTTGGTGCATTTTCTCCAAGGACGTCTTTCCAAACTTTTAATTTCCCTAAGACAGAATGAACGATATGTTCAACAGTAGACTCTGTTGCATACGCTATAGCTTCTGGGTAAACGGCTTTAATGCTCTCTAATCCAAAGTAGTAGTCTGGATCCCCATGAATAATAAAGATTTTATCTAAAGATAAGTCGTTTTTTTTCAGATACTCAACAATTTCTTTCGAATCAGATTGAGTAAATTTTGAGTTTATTAAAAATGCATGTCCTGCTTTCTCAACTAATGTTGCTGTGACCATAAAGCTTTTTTCGTCCGAACTAAACACCGTTAATTTCACATCTTTTTGATTTGTATCGATTGTTTTAAACATAGTATGTTATTCTCCTTTTGTTAAAGTTATTAACTAATTATCATATTTTTATCTTGTTCCGATAAAGTGAAACTTTAATCAGTGGGGGTTTTGTTCATCCCCCACTGATTATTAGTTGAACCAATCGGACTTTTACGGACAGTTGATCCCCCACCTAACTTCTTTGCTTCCACTGAATTTTGAGGTGGGGGTCTTACTGCCCGTTAAAGCGGGATAAAATCTCCCACTCCCATTTATCTGAAAGTGTAATAGTACTGGCGAATATTCCGGAGATGAATGTCAGGTGGCCTAAGATAACATGTTTGCTACTATATCCTAAATTTTCTTAATATAAATTTTTAAAACGCGCTTCAATTTTATCCGGCGTCATTACGCCACCACCAATAGGAATAATTTGATTATCCTTTTGTAAAAGTAAGGAAGGATAGCTATTAACACCAAGCTGTCGAACTTTATTGAAATCATTTTGGACATCTATTATTGTTTCTTGAGCGTTTAAACGTTCTAATACTTGTTCAGGGTCCAAACCATGCTCGATTGCAATTTTGCGATATGTTTCAGGATCACTCAGACTTTGGCCCTCATAATAAAACGCTTTTTGCATAGCCGAAGTGAATTCTAATAAACGGTCTGGCGCTAATGAGCGTAAAGCTGAAAAACCAATTGCAGCATCTTTCGAATTCATTTTAAAAGTCCCTTCCTCCACCAATTTTTGATAGGAAGGACCAAATTCAGCACCTGTAAGTTGATTAATTCTTTTATTTCCCTCTTCTATATATGAGAAGTTTTTCATTGGTAAATTATCTAAAAATAACCCTCCACATAAAACTGTTAATGGCACTTCAGTGTGGTTTTTGTAAAATCCTTTAATACTTTCTGAAAAACCATAGCACCATCCACAATATGCATCCCATACGTAAATAAGGTTATCTTGTTTCGTCTCCATTTAAATCTCCTACCTTTTTTTTATTATCCAGCTCAACTAAATTTTTGGTTTATATAAGTACATCTTTTTATACCTTGTTCTTTTTTAGATACCTTACTATATTTCCCCAAAACTAATATTTCCAAAGAAAGATCCACCAAGGTTTTTAACAAAAGATAACGTTGCACCTTATTGCCCCGTAACAGAAAATACTAAAACTTAGAATATGCATTGATTTGAATGTGTTAGTAACTTTCTACACCGGGTGGCAACGTATGGACCACCATTCTTAATTAAATATATAAATCATATTTTTAGCAGATATTAGTTGTAACTAAATTGATTACATCTCTATGTAACTATTTTAGTTACAACTAATATAGAAGTCAATTCTTTTTTTCGAAAACATTAAATTTCTACATTGAGTTACAACCAATCCCACTCTTTACAAAAATATATCAACGTTTATTCAATTATATCAATCGTAACTCCGAATATATCAACGTTTCGACACAACATATCGATTTACCGACAAATTTCGAGCGCGCTATCTCCTAAACTAACAACCAATCCCACACCACGTCCACCTACAAAGAAAAAAGCACCAGGTCCCCCCTAGTGCTCTCCCTCTAAAACAAATGACAAGCCACCTCATGCCCCTTCTCAATCTCCACCATCTTCGGTACTTCCTGTGCACATTTTTCAGTGGCGAATTTGCAGCGCGTTCTGAATTTGCAGCCGGATGGTGAGTTTAGTGGGCTTGGTACTTCTCCCTCTAGGATGATCCGTTCTTTGCCTGTGTTTGTTGGATCTGGTTCTGGCATAGATGAGAGTAGTGCTTGTGTGTATGGATGTGCCGGTTTTGTGTATAGGTCTTCGCTGTCGGCAATTTCTACTATATTTCCTAAGTACATGACTCCGATTCGGTCTGATATGTGTCTTACCATGGATAGGTCATGTGCGATGAATAAGTATGTGACGCCTGTTTCTTCTTGGATGTCTTGCAGCATGTTTACGACTTGTGCTTGGACTGAGACATCTAGTGCTGAGATTGGTTCGTCGCATAGAATGAAATCTGGTTTTACAGATAGTGCGCGCGCGATGCTGATGCGCTGGCGCTGACCTCCGCTAAATTCGTGCGGGTAGCGATATAAGTGTTCTTCTTTTAAGCCTACCTTTTTCAGAAGGTCTAAAATGATTTCTTTTTGTTCTTCTTTTTCATAAGAGCCGTGAATGTTCATTGGTTCGCTAATAATTTGGAATACGTTCATTGCCGGGTTTAATGATGCGTATGGATCTTGGAAAATGATTTGCATTCTTTTTCGATATTCTTTTAGTTCACTTTCCTTTAAACTTGCGATATCTTTTCCGTCAAACAAAACGTTACCTGAAGTGACATCGTGTAAACGAATAATACTTCTTCCTGTCGTTGATTTTCCGCAGCCAGATTCGCCTACTAATCCGAATGTTTCACCCTTTTTAATTGTGAAGCTTAAGTCGTCGACTGCTTTTAATTGCTCTGTTTTTCTGCCGAATAGTCCCTTTTTAATAGGAAAATACTTTTTTAAGTTCCGAACTTCAATTAAGTTTTCTTCATGCATGTGATTCACCCACTGTCTTATCGTTTAACCAGCACATGGAACGTCTTTCGTTTCCCACTTCAAAATATGGCGGACGTTCTTTTTCACAAATGTCCATCGCATGCGGGCAACGCTCTGCGAATGGGCAACCTTGTGGCGGGTTTAATAAGTTTGGCGTTACACCTTGAATTGGCGCGAGTCTTTCTTTTACGCCGTTCGATATTTTCGGCAGAGAATTTAATAGCCCTTTCGTATATGGATGATTCGGCGATTGGAAAATATCAAGTACAGGTCCTTCTTCCATAATCAGCCCGCCATACATAACGATAACGCGTGTACAGTTTTGCGCTACTATTCCTAAATCATGCGTAATAAGAAGTAACGCCATGTTCGTTTCATTTTTTAAGTTTTTCATTAAATCTAGTATTTGTGCTTGTATCGTTACATCAAGTGCTGTCGTCGGTTCATCCGCAATGAGAAGGTCTGGGTTACAAGACATCGCCATTGCGATCATAACTCGCTGCTTCATACCGCCGCTTAGTTCATGCGGATATTGTTTCACCCTTTCTTCTGGTGAAGAAAGACCGACTTGTTTTAACAAGTTAACTGCGATTTGCTCAGCTTCTTTCTTTTTCACTTTTTGATGCCTTATAATTACTTCCGTCATTTGTTTCCCAATTTTTACGACTGGATTTAGCGCTGACATTGGGTCTTGAGAGATAAGTGAAATTTGATTTCCTCTAATAGAGCGCAATTCTTTTTCAGATTTAGAAAGTATGTTTTCATTATGAAAAAGGATTTCCCCTTCTTTCACTTTTCCTGGTGACGTAACGAGAGACATAACAGACTTCGCCATTACACTCTTTCCGCTTCCAGATTCCCCAACGATACCGACTACTTCTCCTTTATTTAAGCGAAATGTAACGCCGCGAACCGCTTCAACTTCGCCACTTTCTATGAAAAAAGAAGTCTTCAAATTTTTCACTTCTAGTAGTTTTTCAGACACGCTTCTCACTCCTTTCACTTAACACTTTAGTTTTCATGTCCGGCTCCTTTTGGTGCGAAAGCTTTCTTCAATGCTTCACCAATTACGTTAAAACTCAGTACCGTTAAAAGGATAAGGAATCCTGGGAAGAGCGTTAAATACCAAGCTTCACCTATATATCCTTGCGCATTGTTTAGCATGCTGCCCCAAGAAGAATCTGGTTCTCTAATACCTAAACCTAAGAAACTAAGTGATGATTCCATTAAAATCGATGTCGCAATCGTTAATGTCGCGGCGATAATAATGGTTGATAAAATGTTAGGAATGATATGTCTTACAATAATCATAAATGATTTTTGTCCTGATACTTTTGCGTATAAAACGTACTCACGCTCTTTTACAGATAACGTTTCTGCCCTTACAATACGGGCGGTGTCCATCCATGTTAGTAATCCGATAATAAGAACTAACGTCGTAATTCCTGGTTTTAAATACGCATTTAATAGTAGCATTAAAAAGAATGATGGAATTGACATAAGTACTTCAACAACTCGCATTAAAAAGTTGTCTAACTTTCCTCCAAAATATCCGCTAATTGTTCCGACTGCGGTCCCGATTGTAATAGAAACAACCATCGCAAGGAAACCGACCGCAAGTGAAACTCGTCCGCCATATAACGCTCTCGTTAAGTAATCCCTTCCGTAATCATCCGTTCCGAAAGGATGACTCATACTTGGTTCTTGTAAGCGATCTGGAATTGACATTTTACTAGGATCGTACGGCGATACGAATGCGAAAATTGATGCGACCGTTAAAACCGCAAGTATAATAACTCCCATTGCAACAAACTTATTTTTCGTAAAGCTATGTTTTATCGTTTGAAATCTCCTATTATTCATTCCAAATCACCCCCTCATTCGAATGCGCGGATCTACTACGCCATATAAAATATCAGCAATTAAGTTACCGAGAATTAACATGAATGATGATAGTAATGTAATTGCCATGATAATCGGATAATCAAATCTAAAAATAGCATTTACCCCAAGTGAACCAAGTCCTGGCCATGAGAATACTGTTTCCGTAATAAATGCTCCGCCTACTAAACTTGGAATCGATAATCCGAAAATTGTAATGATTGGTATTAATACATTTCGAAGTACGTGATTAAATAACACTGTTTTCTTCGAAGCGCCGTATGCATATTGAATTTGTACATATTCTTCTTCTAATTGCTGAATCGTACTTGAACGAATATATCTCATATAAACAGATACGTTTTGGAACGCAAGCACCATGCAAGGTAAAATGCCGTGTTGCACAATATCCCAGACAGAGTCTTTACCTACGGTGCGCATACCCATACTCGGAAGTAGGTTCAATTTTAAAGAGAATAAGTAGACTAATAGTAGTGCAAACCAGAAAACCGGCATAGAAATACCAACATATGAAATAAAGTTTACAATGCGGTCAAAGAATGAATTCTTTTTCACACCTGTAAACAGTCCAAGTGGTATTGCAATTACGAATGAGACGAGTAAAGATGATCCCATTAATCCAATTGTTGCAGGTAATCTTTCTGTGATAAGTTCCAAAACAGGACGATGATTTTGAAGTGAGTAACCAAAGTTTCCTGTTAAAATGTTTTTTAACCATAAAAAATACTGCACGTAAATTGGTTGATCTAGTCCTAAACTTTCGCGAATACGCTCCACATCAATTGGACTCATATTTGGCGTTACAAAGTTTCGAACCGGATCCCCCGGTGCTAGTTTTATTAATAGAAAAGAAATAATAGAAATAACAAATAAAAGCGGAATTGCATTTAAAAGCCTCTTCGCAATTACTTTATACACAAACTTCCCCCCTCAAGCTAAAGAAGCTGATTTCCACCAGCTTCTTTATTGTTTCTTATTTCACTTCATAAATCTTAGATAGATCTTCAAACATTGTGACAGGAATTGCTTTCGCTTCTTTTAATCCATCAAACTTTTTATCTACTGCAATAACTGCTTTCGGATACGCGATTGGTAGATAAGGTACGTCTTCTCTAGCTGTCTCTTGAATTTTATGGTATAGCTCTGCGCGTTTTGTTTTATCTGTCTCAACTGCAGCTTCTTTCCATAACTTATCGAAATCAGCGTTTTTATATCGTGCATAATTGTATTCAGCATTGCTTAAGAATAAGCTCTTATATGAATCTGGCTCAGGTCCCATTATGTAACCACCAAATGTAATGTCATATTCTTTATTCTCTTTATCTAAGCCTTTTTCACTTGCCGCACTAGCATCTAATGCATTTAGTTCAACTTCTAAGCCAACTTCTTTTAATTTTTGTTGTGTATATAACGCTAAGCTTTCCATAATTTTATTATTCGTTACATACATCACACGTACTTTTTCCTTATCTTTCACGCCAGCTTTTGCTAATAAATCTTTCGCTTCTTTTTTATCATACTTATAGTCTTTAATATCTTTCGCATAATACATAGCGTCTGGCGTTAAGATTGAATTTGCTGGTTCTGCAAATTCACCCGAAACGAATGCTGAGTTAATCATTTCTTTCTTATCTAACGCATGTGCAATTGCTTGGCGCACTTCTTTTTTCTTCATAAGATCAGTATTCATGTTATAAGATAAGTAGAATAATCTACCTTCAGGGAATGTCACCATTGAGAAGTTCCCAGTGCTATCTAGTTTCTTAAAGTCTTGCGGCTCAATCATCTTCATGTTGATTTGACCATTTTGCAGTGAAACATTTGCTGTATTACGGTCTTTTACAACGCGGTATACGATAGAGTCTAATTTAGCTTTCCCACCTACATAATCATCAAATCGATCTAATGCAACGTACTCATCTGATTTATACTCTTTAAACTTAAACGGCCCTGATCCTACAGGCTGTAAGTTTTTCTTACTCTTCGCTAAATCTGCTTCCCCTTCAAATACATGTTTCGGAATTGGGAAGAAATCATTCATCACACCTTCGAAAGATGCGCTTACTTGTGGTAAAACGAATTGAGTTGTTAACTCATCTACCTTTTTCACCTCAAGCGGCTTTCCTTTAAAAATAAAGTTTTCACGACTTGAGCTATTTTGCTTCTCATCCAAAATAGATTGGAATGTAAATGCTATATCGTCTGATGTAATTTTCTTACCATCATGCCATTTCAAATTATCTTTTAATTTCAATGTCCACGTTAATTGATCTTCTGAAGGCGTAAAGCTCTCAGCAAGAACAAACTTTTTCTTACCGTCTTCCATATGATATAGCGGCGCATATAAAGCTTGCTGCACAGTTAATGACACACGATCATTCGCATAAAGCGGATTCATCGTATCTGGATTATCGCTAACACCAATCGTTAACGTTCCTCCATCTTTCGGAGTCCCTGATTTACTAGTGCCCGCTTGCTTCGAAGAATCTTTTTCCCCTGAACAAGCAGCTAATGCAATAAATAATAGTAGGACAAATGGTAATACAAACAACTTCTTCTTCATATTTCGACCCCTCTCGACTATTTACACCTATAAGAAAACTCGGAATTAATACCGAGTTTTCTTATAGGTTTTAAATTACCACTACCTGTATGTAAAGTCAAACTTTTTTGTAAATGTGGAAAGTTTGCAATCTACTAATACATTCTTGCCATAAAATATATTTATAAGGATGATAAAATAAAAAGACCACCAAAAGGCAGTCTCAAAACTCAATCTTACTCCCTACTCCTTGCTCCACCGCTCTCTCATACAAATACTTCGCAACGATAATATCCACTACTGCCAAACCAACTGATTTGAAAATAGTAATCTCTTCATCGCTTTCGCGGCCTGCTTTTTCCTCGCTTATAATTTGACCAAGTTCAGCGTGAATGGCGTTCGCTTTGAATAGACCTTCTTTTATCGGAACTTGGAGATCGCCTGTTTCGTCTAGTGCTGCTTCTTTTGATTCGACTACTACTTTGTTTGCGCTTGTGATGGCGTGAGATGGTAGTTCTTGCATGCTCGGTCTGAATGAGCCGACGGCGTTTACGTGGACGCCTTTTTGTAGTGTTTCTGAGAAGACTGGTGTGGATGCGTTCGTAGTTGTGACGATGATGTCTGCTTCGCTTATTGCTTCATTTGGATCTCTATAAACGTATGCTGGTTTACCTAATTTCTCTTGTATATATTGCGCAAATGCATACGCTTTTTCTTCTGTTCGATTGTATAAAATGACCTTTTCGATATCTCTAACTGCAAATATTGCTTCGGCAATCCCCTTTGCTTGTTCACCCGTGCCGATAATGCATAAAGTTTTTGCGTTATGACGAGCTAAATATTTTGTCGCTACTCCTGATAAGGCACCTGTTCGAATCATCGTTAAGTACGATCCTTCTAAAAGTGCGAGTGGTTCTCCCGTTTGAAAGTCTGATAGCATCACAATCCCATTGATTGTTTTCTTTCCTATCTGTTTATTTTGCGGGACTACCGTTACTATTTTTACTCCAAGTGCCTCAAGCCTTTCCGCTACTGAAGGCATAATTAATGCCGTATTTTTCTCGTTCGCAAATGGTAATGACCCCCTTATTGGTGTAATCGTTCTTTCTGCGGAAAATTCTTTTAAAGCAAGCGCCGCGTATTCAATAACTTCATTCATATTTACTAAGTTTCTTTGTTCGTTCGCGCTTATGACTAGCATATTTGTTCACCTCCTCCTCTTATCCCGTATTAACGGGCAGTAAGACTCCCATCTAAAAATTCGGTTGGACAAAGAAGTTACACGGGAGATCAACTGCCCGTAAAAACCCGATTGGTTCAACTAATAATCAGTGGGGAACCCCTCCACTGATTAAAGTTTCACTTTATCCTAACAAAAATCCTCGGTTCAAATCATCTCTCGGATCTACAACGAACTGATGAAACCCTGTAATAAATGCATTCCCCGTTACTTTCGGAACGACAGCTTTATATGTATCTACTAGGGTTACCGACAATACTTCTCCCTCGAATTTCCCATCAGTAATGCATTCGTGGACGAACATTTCTCCCTTTTGTAAGGCATCTTTTTCAAAAAGAGTTGCGATTCTCGCTGAAGTTCCTGTACCGCAAGGAGAACGGTCTACTTGCCCATCAGCAAAAATCGTCACATTTCGTAGCGTAGCGCCTTTTTCTTTCGGTTCATCTGAAAATATAACGCCGTATATTCCTTTCAAACCTTCTTCAAGTGGATGTTTCACTTCCATTTTACTCTCTATATAATGTTTAATTTTATTGCCCCACGTTTGAATAGCAGGCAAGTCTTTAAAATCAACTTTCAAACCAAATTCTTTACAATCTACAACAGCGTAAAATGCTCCTCCAAACGCAATATCTACTTGAAATTCATAGTTATCTATTTTAATAGGAACGTCTTTTTTGTATACAAATGAAGGAACATTTTCAAATGATACAGATTCTACTTCACTCCCGTTATATTTTGCATACGCAACAACTTCTCCGGCCGGGCTATCAATAATGAACTTTTGTTTTTCACCCTTTACTTCAAACATGCCTGTTTCAATTCCAACTGTAATGACAGCAATAATGCCATGACCACACATCGTACTCCATCCTTCATTGTGCATAAATAACACGCCAAAATCAGCATGAGCACTTGCTGGCGGTGTAATGATACAACCGTACATTCCGTGATGCCCTCTCGGTTCATACATCAGAACTTCACGAAGGTAATCCAAATGTTCCATACAGTATGCGCGTCTTTCCAACTGCGTTTCCCCTTTTATTTCTGGCACTCCGCCCGTAATAATTCGAAGCGGTTCCCCAGCTACGTGTGCATCAATCGTTGTATATATTTTACTAACCTTCATTTCTATCTCTCCCCTATACGTTGATACTATTTCCAACGCAAGTATCATGCCAAATCGTATAGCATTCCTTTTTTCAAATCCCCTGGACAATGTGTATTCTTTTTTCAACAAATTCATATACAACTGTCTACTTTTTTATACACGGCTTGGACGTTACGCTATAAAACACCTCGATAACTTTGCAATTTCACTGGTACACACATGTAGGATTCCTTTTATCATTATTATTTTCAATGTAAAGTTACTTCGCTCCCAAACATATACTGTTCAAAAGCAAAAAGGAAGTGATCCAATGTACTACGGAACAAAAGGCTGGTACGTAGCTGAACTAAAAAAATTAGGCGTACGCTATCATGAAGGACGAAAACTAGAAAGTTACCGCGGGCACATATTACGCAATTTATTAATTGCACAACAAGAGAAATTAAAAGAACAGTAATAGATTCTCCTATCACAATATCAACTTATCGCCGCCTACAAACTGCCAATCAATCACACATTAAACTACACTAAAAAGGTCACCCAAACGGGTGACCTTCCTTTCTTATTCACAAACAAGAATTTGTCTAGTAAATGACCCTTTTCTTGTAATACAGCGATCTGTAATTTCAAATCCTGCTTCATGGATCATGTCATCCATTGTCTCCATCGTTACAACGACTACCTTTTTAGCAATGCGGCGCGCACTTGAAAGAATGGAGAGCTGGTCTTCTGGTGTGGCATGCGTAAATAAGTCATACGGCATATCGATAATTGCAACGTCGTAGTTCTCAGTAATTTCTTCAATTGGTCCTTTTGTTACTGTTCCTTCAAATCCAAAATGTGCGATGTTTTTTCTCGTTCCAAGAACTACAAGTGGATTTATATCTCTACCAACGATATTAATCCCCATAGAAAGTGCTTCTACTACTACTGTTCCAATACCGCAGCACGGGTCAATTGCTCGTACTCCCTCTGGATTTGGTACAGCGATATTTGCAACTGATCTCGCAACACGTGTGCTAAGTGATGTCGAATAGCTATGCGGTTTTTTTATGTGATGATACCAAACTGGTTCGCTTTCTACATAGTGCCCGAAGTACCAGCGTCCTCCAAGAGGAACAATCCCGAATACACGCTCTGGATTACGAACATCCGCTTCTCCTTCAATATGCATGCCAAGGTCTCGTTCAATAAGACGTCTTTCTCCATATTCAATTTTATGTTCTCCAACGAGGTCATTGATTTTAACGAAAATAACTTTAAATGTCGCTCCCGCCAAATCAATTTGTTCCACTTGTTTTAAAATGCTTTCTAAGTCGTCCCCTTCATACATAACCTCAACGCGCTCTTTCATAAACGCACTTCTACTCGGGTCAATTTTGACATCACTTTTTAAAATATTAACGTGGGACTCCATTCCAAAGAACGAGCGCATTTCCAAGTAACATAAAGCACGCTCCTCCTCACGAAATGCATACGTATATATACAGGCAGGTGTTTTACTATGATTATTCAATCTATTATCATCCTCTATCGTTTAAAATTGTTATGATTACAATTACTCAAATACTTTTTTATATATAAAATTAAATGATATCATATGCCGGAAATAAAGAGAAACGTTAATAAATAAAAGAGACTGCCAATGGCAATCTCTTATTATTTATTAACGGAAAGAAGACACGTTGTTACCCATTTCTTCATAGTAATCTAAAATACCTTGATAAATAGCTTCCGCTGCATTTTGTCTTTGCGCTGGTGTAGCTATTTTATCTGCATCACTTTTATTATCTACAAATGCTAATTCTGCTAATACAGCTGGCATTGTATTTTCTCTAATTACGTATAAATCGCCTTTTTTCACACCACGATCTTTTGTTCCCAGTGCATCTACAAGACGCTCTTGAATTTTTTCTGCTAGTAAACGACTTTCTGATACGTTAGGATTTGTTCCTCTTGCTGTCGCTGATTCATAGTAGAACGTTTCTGTACCTTGTCCATTTTTCTCTTCCGTGCCATTACCATGAATGCTTACAAAAATATCCCCATTATTTTTTTGAGCAAATTCTACACGTTTCTTTAAAGAATCAGAAGCACTTGTTCCTGGACGTGTATCATCTGTACGAGTGAATAACACAGTAAATGGTGTCTTTTTCTCAAATATCTTCTGTAATCGCAATGATACATCTAATACAGTTTCACTTTCTTTCTCATAATAACCTGGATTACCTGAATCAACTCCGCCATGACCTGGGTCAATGATAATCGCTTTTCCTTCTAAGAAGTTACCCTGCTTCACTGGATTTAATTGATTTTTATTAACCCATTGGAAACCAGCGCCCATGCGGATACGAATCCAGCTGCCGTTCTCTTCAATAACAGTTACTTGTTGTGCGCTATGTGTTCCCATTACTTTTGAAGAAGAAGAAGCTTCTGCATAAGTAGTGAATCCTTCATTAATAACTTCTGTTTTCTCTACTAAAGGTGTCCATTTATCACCTTTACTTGTTGCAATTTTGATCCATCCATCTCGTTCTTCTTTAATTTCAACCATTTGTGGATTATGCTGATTTGCACTAATCCCAGAACTTAATGATGGTGCGTGATATGTAATGAATTTTCTATCTATGTACATTTTCTTTGTTTCTACTGGACGATCACTATTCTTGCTAAATTTATCTGTTTGCGCAGTAAGCTGAGCTGCTTGTTCACGCGTAATAGAATCATTCGGTTTCCAGCCATTCTCTGTACCTAAAGAAAGTTTTAATTCTACTAAAATATTAACTTCTTCTTTACCCCAATGATTCTCTAAATCAGCGAATTTTGTAGGAACTGGTCCTGTTACTTTGCTCTTCAGATTATATGCTCTTACAAGCATAGCTGCCATTTCAGCACGAGTTACTTTTCCTTCAGGATCAAATACTCCTGGTTCTCGCCCTTTAATAATATTCTCTTTTTCCATGGCTGCAATAAATGAAGCTGCCCAACTATTTTTTGCATCATTATAAGACGGCTTTGCATTTGGATCTACTTTAGCACCAATTGCTGTTGCGATAATCTTTGCTGCCTGGGCACGTGTTAAATTTCCGTATGGCATAAAGTTACCATCTGGCATACCGTTAATTACATTTCTCTCTACTAAATAATAAATTGCGTCTTTCGACCACGCACTATCTGAAACATCAGGAAATTTCTTCGTTTCTGCTAAACTACTAATTGGATGTGCTAGTAAATTTGCTGCTAATAAACCTGCGGCTATTGCTTTGTACTTCATGAAAAATAAATCTCCTCTCAAAACTTCATATTCATACAATTTTTTTAATCAAGCTAACTAAAACATATTAACTATTAATTAATTCCTTTCATAGTGTATAACATTATATATCTATAGTAAACACGTTTCCGGCCGTATAACAAAAATCGCATATATATAACTTATAATGAATGTATATAAAATAAAACTTTAATCAGCCCACAAATAGCGGGCTAAAAAAGCGATTAGAACATGTCTCCTAATCGCTTCGCCAAATAAAAAGCTGATTAAAAATAATATTTTTAATCAGCTCTCTATTATCTATGAAATTATTCTTCAATTAAATTAGACATTACATATGCATACACTAATGATTCTGTATGCGCAATAGAACTTTCATGTGTACGTTCAAATGCGTGAGAAGAATCAATACCCGCTCCAATTAACGCATGTTTCACGTCAAATCCCGCACGAATCGCAGCTGATGCATCAGATCCGTAGTACGGATAAATATCTACTTTATATTCAATATGATTCGTTTTCGCAAGCTCTACTAAATGTTTACGTAAAGCGTAATGGTACGGGCCGCTAGAGTCTTTTGCACAAATAGATACTGTATATTCATCAGATGTTTGTCCATCACCTAACGCTCCCATATCAACTGCTAAGTATTCAACAGTTTCTTCTGGAATGTTAGAATTACCACCGTATCCAATCTCTTCATTATTAGAAATTAAGAAATGTGTCGTATATGGTAATGTTACGTTTTCATCTTGTAATCTTTTAATTAATTTTAATAAAATCGCAACACTTACTTTGTCATCTAAATGACGTGATTTTATGTATCCACTCTCTGTAATTTGAACGCGCGGATCAAATGAAACGAAGTCTCCTACTTCAATTCCTAATTCGCGTACTTCATCAGCTGAAAATACGCGCTCATCAATACGAACTTCAATATTTTTCTCATCGCGTTTTGCTTCACCTGCATCTTTATATACATGTACAGATGTTTGATGCATTAAAATCGTTCCTGTATACGTCTTGCCGCCTGACGTTTCAATTTCACAATATTCTCCTTCTACAGAGTTCCAGCGAAATCCACCAATCATAGAAAGACCCAGGCGACCATCAGACTTAATTTCTTTTACCATCGCACCTAACGTATCAACGTGTGCTGTTAATAAGCGGTGCTGCGCATCATTCTTCCCTTTTACCGTTAAAATAAGAGCTCCCTTATTATTACGTTTCGTTTCTACGTTCCACTCACTGACATAGTTTTCAATGAAATTAATAATTTTTGCTGTATTTCCAGATGGACTTGGAATAGAGACAAGCTCCTTAATAAGTTCCATCGTTTCTCTCGCATGATGTGCCATTGTCGTTTCCTCCTCATTTTCTCTACTATTCAGTATACAAAATTCACCAGAAAACCTCTACTTATATAGCTCAATTTTCTAAATTGTAGTAAAATTCTTTTTAGTATACAAAAGGAGTCCTGAAATATGAATATATCAAAAAAATATATACACATTGCACTCATTTGGTTTTTAGCATCATTATTTTGTTTACAAGTTTCTTATGCCGTTCATACTGCTACTTCTATTACAATCGGCTGGATATTAACAGCTATTTTCTTCATTATTAGCTTCATTGCAACCAAAAAGCATAGCGTTACTCATTAACGCTATGCTTTTCCTATTAAACTATTCTTCTGAAACATCTAATAAATAAATCCCTCTTTCAAATCCACCGCGCTCTACTTCTTTTTTCTTACGAAGGCGTTCCACATCTTCAATTGATGCACCTTCCGCACGTGCTAATGAAATGATTACTTCTAGTGCATCCGCAAGAGAATCTAGCGCATGTTCACGTTCTTTCATAGAAGCAAATTCTCGAATTTCTTCCGTTCCAATTTTCGCTAAAGCTTGTATGTATGCTTGACCTGTTAATTTTTGTGCGGTATACGTTTTTCCAGACATTAAAATCTTCTCTGGAACACGATCTCTTACTAACTTGTTATATGCTGACATCATTCATCCTCCTATATTTAATAACATCCGAGCTCTGCTTTATAGAAAAACCATTTTTTCTTCACGCATGCACTTAACATATCAATTCCTGATTCATGTGCTCTTACATGCGGAAAGAAATAGTGCTCTGAGTTTTCTTCCTTACCATATAGAGTTTGGTACTCATCTGGAATCGCTTCTTTTTTCACATCTTTTTCTTTCGTCACCCCACCAGAAAACGCAACACTTGGATGTCCCTCAAAAAATAACGCAGTCCGAACTGCCAAAGATGGTGTACTATGCAAAGCAGAATATGTAAGCAAAATAATAGTGATAACACCGATCATTCTCTTCATGTATTACTCCTTAAAAAAAAGTGCTAACACAATTATACTAAAATGTGTTAGCACTTTCTCCCCTTTATCCCGAATTAACGAGCTACTCATGAGGAATGGACAAACTTTATTCCCCTTTAAATGCTGGTAAACGTTTCTCTAAAAACGCAGCAATTCCTTCTTTATGATCCGCTGTTTGTCTCATTGCATATTGACCACGCTTTTCTAATTGCAATGTTTGCTCTAAATTAGAGCGATTTACTTCACATAAAATTTGCTTCGTTTGAATCATTGCTTTAATCGGTTTTTGTGACCATTCATTAATTTTTTGCTTCACAGCCGTTTGGAAATCTTCGCCGATTACTTCATCAATTAAGCCGATATCAAGCGCTTCTGTCGCTGATAATTTCTTACCTTCCCAAATAATTTGCTTCGTCATATTTTCACCGACGCGCTTTTGAAGGAAGAAATGACCGCCTCCATCTGGAATTAAAGCGATTCCAATAAAGTTCATTGCAATAACAGATGATATATCCGCCATTACATAATCAGCTGTTAACGCAATACTTAATCCAAGACCTGCAGTTGGTCCATGAATTGCACTAATAACAAGCTTCGGCATCGTATATAATGTCACGACAACTTCAGAAATGGTATTCATAATACCATCGAACTTACTTTCATCATTACTTGAAAGCATCGATTTAATATCCCCACCCGCAGAAAAACCACGGCCGTTCCCGCATAACACAACGATATGCACAGAACTTTCCGCTACTTCTTTCAACTTTTGTAATAACTCTTTTAATGTCGGCTCATCTAACGCATTTAACACCTCTGGACGATTGACCATAACCGTTGCAACGTGGCCTTCATATTTCACAACGACAGATTCTGTTTTACTTGTTATTTCCATTATATATACCCCTCTTTTCTCCATAAAGATTATACTTATATAATTATAGAAAACCACTGAAAAATCCTTCTTTTTTCTTAATTTTCTGTCTAATAATCTCGCAATTTGTACATATATCGTATAAAACATACAATTCCGTTGAAAAATATAGAAATTAAAGTCGGTTTATCCATGCTTTTCATCTATTTACCATTACAATGAAATGGTGTATTCTTAAGTTTGATAAAAAACAAATATTGAAATTCATTCGCCTTACTATGTAAAAAAGGCTTTATACCCATCTTTTGGGTGTTGTAATAAAGGAATGAAGAACTGGAGGAACATATGGTTACTAAGTTGAAACAAACGGATAACTACTTCCCACATTTCCTATTGCTATTCATTGTGTTTCAACCAATTTTAGATTTATTAACATCTTTTTCAATCTATATATTACACATGAACGCAACAGTTGGAGTTGTAGTCCGTTTCGCCTTTATGCTTCTTGCATTAGGATACCTACTTCTTCATCACAAACAACAAGATGCGAAAAAGTACATCCTCTATTTATGTTTACTCGGAATCGCACTCGCAATCGGTCTTGTAAATAATATGATGGTTAAATCTCCAGTTTCATTTGGAGAAGAAGTTAAATTCATCTTAAAGAGCATATATCCAATTGTGCTACTGTTTGGATATATTATCGCCTTTAAAGAGCTAAAAAATAAAGAGTATGTATTTCATAAAATCATTACATATTTCTTATATGCAACTTTAATTTTAAGCATTACAATGATTGTCGCAATGCAAACTGGAACAGATTTCCCAAGCTATCCTCACTCAAAAATCGGTTCAAGAGGTTGGTTCTTCGCTGGAAATGATTTAAGTTCTCTTTTCGCCATTATGTTCCCAATCATTGTCTTATATTCGATACATAAAACAACTTCTTTCTCGAAAATATATTACTGGATTCCAACAATACTTGCGATGTATGCAAGTATTATGGTCGGAACGAAAGTCGGATATGGCGCAATTGTTATTACATTAGGCGTAGCACTTTTCTTCTCATTCATTGAATACATGATAAATCGTAAAAAAGAAGGAAAGGGATTTACACATATTGTAAATACCATTATTGCCGCAGTTATACTAGGAGGTTTAATTGCTCTTACACCGCATACTCCTATCGCAAAAAATATGGGCATTCACATGCAAATATACGAATACAAAAAATCAGTACAAGAAGAGAAAGATCGAAAAGAAGGAAAAGTAATTAAAGAAGATCCAGAAGATGCAAAAAAACATGCAAAAGGTGAACTTACAGATTCTGAAGTGAAAAGTTTAATTTATAGTGATCGCGACAAATTCTTAAAAACATACAAACAATACTATAAAGACGCACCGCTTTCACAAAAACTATTCGGAATGGGTTACGCTGGTAACTACACAGATAAAATTAAATTAATTGAAATGGACTTCCATGACCTATTTTTCGCCTTTGGCATTGTCGGTTTCCTTATTTACTTACTACCACTTCTATACTTTGGTATTAAATTATTCATCAGCATGATCACAAACTTTAAGAAAATCATGAAAGTAAAGTATATGCTATTAGCGAGCACACTCGTTCTATCACTTGGCATTGGTTTTATGTCTGGCCACGTATTAACAGCGCCAGCCGTTAGTATTTTCTTCGTTGTTATACTAGCTTACATCATTGTTGATTTTGAAATTGAATAGAAAGAAGGTGCTACGAAATGTCAGTAGCACCTTCTTTTTTATTTAATTAATGTTTTACGTACTCTAAGCTTTCTTTTGCAATATACGCTTCAGTTACAGTAGGATTATCTGAAATAACTTTAATCCACGCTTTTCCATTTATTATTTCTTCACCAGTAACTGTGACAACTACATTTGTATTCAAACGATACAGTCGCTCATTTGATATACTAGGATTCTTTTTCACTTCTACGTTATTCATCACACGTGCAAGTTTATACTTGTTGTATTCTTTTTTACCTAAATAAGAATCAAAACGGTTCATATGCCCCGCTACTTTTTTACCCCAGTTCGCATCAGATGCATATTTCGCATTTAAACCAGCAGCTTTATCACCTGTATATGTTGCTGTATAACGCCAATGTCCTGGATTTAAATATCCTTCATTCATGTATAATTTTGCTGCATGTTCAATACAATCTTCTTTTGAATTAAATGCTTCCCCGTTACCATATGGACTATCGTCTGTTGCTTTTAAACCAAATAAATTATTTTTATCTTTTGCAAGAGCGCTTGTTCCATAATAACTTTCATGGATTGCTAATGAATATAAGAATAATGCATTTACATTATACTTGCTTTCTACTTCTTTAAATTTCTTTCCTAAACCAATTAATGGAGAGTCTGGCTTAATCGATTTCACATAACTATCTAGTTGTTCAGCTGTATAATTTGTTTTCGAACGTAATGATAAATAATTGAAATATTGATAGAAAGTTTCATCTCCAAATGTTTTTCCATCTACACTATACATTTGCTGTCCTTGCTTCATGAAAGAAGGTGCCACACCATATCTAAATTCTGTATATCCAGGTGAACTTGTATTATATGTATAATATTTATGGTATAAATATCCATCTGATTTCACATAATAAGACGACTGTTTCATTTCATTTGTAGGAATTAAAGTGATTTCATTCTTCTTCACATAACCTGTCAAACCAGAAAGTTGAACTTTCACACGATCTTCGCCAACTTCTAAAACTTTCAATTCTGTTCCATACTGAATATACGTATATACTGTTGACAAATTCTCATCATAAATATTAATGATGTTTTGCCCAGTTATTCTTTTCGCACTTGCAAAACCATCTTTAATCCATAAAAATTCGTTCTCGTATTTTACCGCATTCATACCTTTATTTTGAGCAGCCGTAACTGCTTCTTTATACGTATTATAGCGCTCTACTTCTTGCTCTGTTCCGTTTTCTCTTACATTTGTCACAACATATTTCTTAGTTTCTACAGGATTGCTATTTCCGTTTTTTTCAATCGTCTGAAGCATACGATCCAACATAGCTGAAGCCATCCCTCTTGTAGCTGATAAATGTGGTCTAAATGTATTATCTTCTGGATACCCTTTAATAATTTGAGTAGCCACCATAACTTGTACATGCTCTTTATAGTTAATACTATCTTTATCAGTAAAGGTAAGCGGACTTACAGCTACTTTAATATTTTTATAGTCTAACGCTCGCTTTACCATTATCGACATTTCTTCACGTGTAATCACATCATTTGGTGAGAACGTCTCGTTCGTACGACCATTAATAATTTTCGCTCCATATGCTCTACTTACACCATCATATAAACCGTAAGTCTTCGGCACATCCTCGAAATTCGAATCAGCTTTCGGTAAATTTAAAGACCTTGCTATGAATGTAGCAAACTCTGCTCTTGTTACTAATTTATCAGGCGCATATACATTCTCACCATACCCCATTAAAACTCCTTTAGTAATAAGTGAGCGCATATGCGTCTCAAACATATGTCCTGTAATATCATCATTTGCCGCATAACTTGAAATAGGAGTTAAAAGTAATGATCCCGTTAATGCCACTGCTGTTATACCTTTTGAAAAAGTCTTCAAGGTTATCCTCCTCGTAATCTACGAATTTATTATCACAAATTTGATTATATAATAATCACAATCATTTTAGCATAATAAATAGGAATTAAAATAAAACGTTTTTATAATTATAATTTTCATTAAATTCAAAACAAAAGACACTTTACTTTTTTAATAAAGTGTCTTTTTCCATATGATCAATGAGTTTCTTTGTTGCCTGTTTGCCTTGCAACCGAAGCTCATCTATTATTAATTGTAACTCTTGCTCCACAGTTCCTTGTTGCATTAATTGCTTTTTCGCAATTTCATATAAATACTGCGCACTCCATTCGCCATCCACACTTCCTATAACTGGCTGATTCACTTGACTTAAAAACGAATCAATTTTCGGATCGTACGAAATCCCGACCATTGGAGTTTTGGCTACAGCAGAAAAAACAAGTGCATGAAGACGCATACCAATTAGTAATGAACATTGTGATAAAATGAATATTTTCTCGTCGATATCCATTTTATATGGAAGCATATACGTCTCTTCTCCCATTAAGTCTACTACTTCACGCGAAGCTTTTTGATCAAATGGCTCATGCATTGGAACAAATAGAATTTGGTATCCTTCTTGCTTTAATTTTTTTAATGCCGTAGCTAATTTTTTTACATAATCTTCTTTTGAATTCCAATAACGCACACTAACCGCGATTACTTTTCCATGTATCGAATGCTTTTGCAACCAATCCGATTGTTTTGTCCGTTTCCATGTTAAAACAGGGTCAGGAACAATTTCAATATCGTTTTTTATGCCAAGTTCTTTTAAATATAAAAACGAATCTTCATCTCGAACTGATACATAGGAAGCTTTTGACAAGTTCCATTTTACCAATAGACGATTATATCCTTTTGTAATTGGACCTATTCCTTGTGAATAAATATAATATGGCTTTTTTAATAATCGAGCGAGTCCCATAATACCCGTATAATATAGAATACTCTTCGTACTTGTCTGATCTTGAAGAAGGCTCCCGCCACCGCTAATAACTCCATCACTGTTTTTGATTGCATGATAAACAGCTTTTATATTCCAGCGATCTACCGATTCTACACCATACCTTTCCTTTGTATATTTAGAATCATTTGATAGTACTACTAGTTCTATATCCGGGTTCTCTTTACTTAACGATTCAATAATTGATTGTAGAATCGCCTCGTCTCCAACATTATAAAAACCATAATATCCTGATAAGACTAAACGCACCCTAAATCTCCTCCAAAACTAGGTAACCGTTTATTTCATCTAACATAAACTGGTACCCATTCCTTACCTAAACACTTAATACCCTACATAGTTTCCTCTTTATCAGCTCATATGAATTTTAATAAAAAATTAAATTTCTATATTTATCTTTTCAAAAATGGTATTTTTTTCATTGATATCCATTTTAATTTCAAAGCACATACACCATACAAAATGGTTGTAATACTTAATGCTATACCGCTGAATAATAACGTCATAATTCTTGAAGATGTAACATCTATCACATTACATAGTTCATACAATCCTAGTCCGAAAATACATGCTATTGCTAGCACACCGAAAAAGTTTTTGAAATGAATAGAATAGGCAATATAGCTTCGAATATACAAATGATTTACAATACAAATCAATACGTAAGTAATTAATGTACTATACGCCGCTCCATCTATGCCAAACTTCTGCACTAACATAATGTTTAACACGACTTTCACACAACTCGCGCCAATAACAATCCATGCAGCTTGTGCAGAACGATTAATCCCCTGTAAAACACCTATTGATAATACCATAACCGCAGTAAAATACGAACTGCCAATCATAACTGTTAACATACTACTGCCTTTTACGTCTGTGAACAATCCGACATTTAACGGTACTGTTAATGCCATCAACCATACTGTTAATGGTGCTGTCAAAACATGCGCTAGTCGATTTGTATTTTGAATTGTTATTTTCGCCAAATTTATATCTCTTTTGGCCAATGCGGAAGTTAAGAGTGGTATTAACGGAAATACAATTGCACTTGCAAAAATAACAATTATTTGCGTGAATGCAAAACCGCGACTGTATATTCCAAATTGTTCTTGAATTTCTGTTGATGATCCTTGTAATACATGCGGTATTGTAAGCGAGTCTACTAAATTTAAAAGCGGCATTGATAAAGCTCCGATAGCGATTGGGATCGATACCCGCAATATCTTTTTGCCGTTTTCTCTTAAATCTCGGAGCGAATAGGAATTGCTTTTATTGTAGTATGGACTTCTATTATATTTTATACGCAAATATATAAGCGAACTAATGACTCCAAGAAAAGAGCCAACCATCGCACCACTAGTAATAACAGTATTACTCTTATCCCACGATACTAGTATGTAAGCAATTATTAACATAAAAAACACACGGACAAATTGCTCAATGACTTGTGATACTCCTGTTGGTTTCATATCACCGAAACCTTGGAAATACCCTCTATACACCGCCATGTATGGCGCAATGAGTAATGCTAATGAAGTAATAAGCAACGGCATTCTAGTTTCTTGTCCACCGAGCATATTTGCAATTTCAATAGAAAATAATACAATGACTAAACAGCCGAAAACGCCAAATGCTATCCCTATAATTGACGCTGATTTAAATAATTTCGCAATTTCCTTTTGCTTATTTTTTTCGTTCAACTCTGCAATTAGTTTCGAAATTGCAAGTGGAACTCCGGCTACCGATAATGTAAGAGCAATCATATATACAGGAAAAACAAGGCGGAAAATACCTAGCACTTCATCTCCTGCAATATTTTGTAATGGAATTTGAAAAAAACTACCAAGCAATTTCGACAAAAAAGTTGTAATGGTTAAAATTGCTGCTCCTTTTACAAATGTTTTATTCATATTTTTTCTCTTTTCTTTTATACATATACTCTCAAACATATTGTTTTAAACGATAGGGATTCACTTTATCCCATTGGTTATCATAACAAATTTATTATAGGTTGAATACTTGGTTTTTTTTTCAAAATAGAAAACAGAACCAATTCAAACCTATCTCTTCACAATCTTTTTCTAATTCCTTCCATTATATATATGTACACATTATAACCGTTTCTGTTACGCAAAAAGAGCTCTTCCTCTCTATCACTGCGATACATATTACTAAAAACATTATAAGAATATCCCACAACTCTACATTATAATTTATGTAAAGTTGTGAGATATTCTAATTGCCATCTAAACACTTAAGATTTTCAATTGCTCTTTCTGTTCATCGCTTGCCATTACTACAATTGTTTTTTCAATACTTGGATGTACTTGCTCAAGCTTTACACTTGCCCCTACTTTATTTGATTGCTCAACAAAATTTAATAATGCCATAGCTCCTGATACATCCATATAACGCACATCTTTCATACGTAATACAACTGGTGACTTCACATCTTGTAAAGTAGAGAAAATACGATCTACTGATAGGAAAGAGAGCGGTCCTTGAATTGTATACGTTTCTTCTCTTTCTTTTACGATAGAAGTTTTACGTTCTTTACATTTCACCATATATATGATGAACGAAAGAATAATACCGAATGCAACGGCAATCATTAAATCGAACTTCACCGTTACAATCATCGTTACGAGCATAACAACGACATCACCTTTAGGAGCGACATGCATCTTTTTCATGCTTTCCCAATCGAACATTCCAATACCAGTTAAAATTAAAATACCTGATAATACAGCAAGTGGAATATATTGTACGACCGAACCAAGACCCATAATAAAAATAAATAAGATAACACTATGCATACATGCCGAAAGTGCCGTTTTACCACCACTTCTTATATTCACAATAGATCTTACAGTCGCACCTGCACCTGCTAATCCGCCAAACAATCCGCTCATCATATTACCGATACCTTGTCCAACAAGCTCTTTATTACTTTTATGACGCGTACCAGTCACATTATCCATTACGACCGATGTTAACAACGAGTCAATCGATCCTAATAAAGCAATACTAAGCGCTGGTAAAATAAGTGCTGCTATTCCTGTTCCACTTAAAGATGGAATATGAAGCGTAGGCATCGCTTCTGGAATGGTTCCAATCTTTTCAATTACTTTATTTAGTGAAAGATTTCCGATAATCGGTAACTTTACTGCAAGTCCTTCGAGTAGAGAAGAAAATAAAGGAAGCAAAGCTGTCACACCGACTAGTGCTACTAAACTAGACGGAATCGCCTTAATCCATTTGCCAGAAACAATCATTACAATAATCGTTAACACAACAAGTAGAAAACTATTTTGTACATGCTTTATTTCACCTAAAATAATGATTAATGCAATACCATTCATAAATCCTGAAACGACAGGATACGGAATATATCGAACGTAAGAACCGAGCTTACATACACCGAATAAAATTTGAAATAATCCTGCCATCATAAAGGCAATAAAACTTGCCTCTAACCCGTGCGTCGCAATAACTCCAGTTGCGATAACGGTAATTGGTCCAGTTGGCCCCGTTACTTGCCCAGGTGTCCCGCCAAATAACGCTGCGAATAAACCTGCAAAAATCGCACCATATAATCCAACAAGCGCTCCCTCAGACGTTCCTGTCGCGGCAATACCAAATGCAATCGCAAGTGGTAACGCAACAATCGCAACAGTAAATCCTGCTAAACATTCCTTTGCTATTTTTTGAAACATAAAAAAACCACCTTTGTATAAAGTCCATGTTCCATTGTACACCTAAAAAGATACATTCGTTAGCTCACTTTTTACATTCTCGTGACGTAAACGGATTTAATGAAAAGTTTCCCCCTTATCTTTGGAAACAATTGCAACTATGCTATAATGAACAAATTAAATCTTTTACTATATACTTGGAGGCACTATGCTAACTTTTGAAGAAAAATTATCGATTATTGAATCTTTCCCAGAACTAGAAAGAAAGAACGTATCATTAAAACGTGTAAACTTCCACTTTGAAGAAAGTCGTTTAGATAAAAAGAACGTTGTATTTCATTTACACCCAAATGGAAATGGATTTGTGTATGCAAGCGGTATTAAAGGTTACAAAACGGATGATAAAGGTATGGTTAACATCCGCGAGTTTTCAGCAGAAGAGTTACGTTCAGTAATTGAGAAATCAATTGACCTTCTATCACAAGAAGAAGTAGTAGCACCTGTAGAACCTGCGAAAGAAGAAGAATGGCAGAACGAAGATGGTCATATTCTTACTCTTATTTCAGAGGATGACATGTGGAACGTGTACGCTGGTGTAAACTTAGACGGTACATTCAACTCTTATCCAGAAGCTGCGGAATACCTTGATGAAGAAGGTTTTTCACGCAAATAAAAATAGAAACCTATTTCATTCAACGACTTTTATAGTAATCAAAAAAGACACTTAAGGTGTCTTTTTTTGTTATATAAACTCCTTTCTCACACTATCTCTATTAATTTTCATAAAATGATTCAGAGGAGGTTTATATGAATACAACTGCTAAATTAATAAATTGGAAAGAACATGGCGATATGATTATTCTAGAATGTGAATTAAATGGAAAACGCTTCGAGATATCAACATATAAACAACGAATATATAATGCACACCTTTTATCAGCTGACGTTTATATTCGTTTAGATTCATCTGATAATATAATTGGAATAAATATCTATAAAAAGTAAGAAAAGCCCCCTATTCCGTAAGCGGGCTTTATCTTTATTACAAAATGTTAGAGTATACTCTCTTTTTTTTCATACAGTTTATGTAATTATACATATTCATTAAAAAATACACTAAATGAATATTACATGTAGTAAAATATAACTTGTGGGCACGTTCTATAAAGCAGATTCTTTTAAAAGGCGTAACATATCAATTATTATAGGGGATGTGGCGTCACTTCGATATTGATCTCAAATCTCTTGTCTTTTGTGAACTAACAATCTAGTGTATATAGACGATTCTGCTTTATAGTGTGTGTTTACACTCATAACAAAGGGGTAATGGTAATACGGATAGATTCCGATTCGTATGAAATGAAATGGTTCAAGTCGGAGAGAGGCACCTTAAGGTGTCTTTTCTTTTTGGACATTACATCCATTTTGTTTTTCCACCTTATTTCAAATGCGCTAATTAACCTTCACCAAGAAGAAATGAGAATTAAGTAAATATAAAGTGATTGATATTTACTTAATTCCCAACCTCTACAAAAGAACAGGACATTTAAGAATTAACAAAGATATTGTTTCTTCTGTTTAATCTCTTACAGAAAAAGAGACGAAAACCCCATAGATATGGGGTATCCTTCATTTTCTATTTTTTCGCACCTTTCAGTGACTCCCTCAGCACAAACTTCTGCAACTTCCCGCTCGCATTACGAGGGAGTTCATCTACAAATAAATAATGACGCGGACGCTTATAATCTGCTAATTCGTCACTTTCTTTGCAATACGTTTCTAAATCAGCTTCTGTTATTGTTTCATCTTTCTTCACAATAACTGCCACCACACGCTCTCCCCATAATTCATCTGGCTCACCAAGTACCGCCACATCTAATATACCGTGATGACTATGAAGGAAATCTTCAATTTCACGAGGGTAAATATTTACTCCACCGCTAATTACCATATCATCAACGCGATCTGCAACGAATAAATAACCATCTTTATCGAAGTATCCTAAATCACCAGAATGATACCATCCTTTATACATCGATTTTTTATTTGCCTCTTTGCGATTATGATAGCCAGCCATCATAGTTGGGCCACGTAAAATAATTTCTCCCACCTCATAAGGAGGTAATACATCATCTGGTTCTGCCGGTGCCTCCTCGTTCGGTTTCACAATACGAACTTCGTGGCTAAAGCATGGCGTGCCTGCTGAACCAGCTTTCGTAATTTGATCCTCCTCTACGAGAAACGCAACAACTGGTCCCATTTCTGTCATTCCGTATATTTGAACAAGGTCAATATAAAGACGTTCTTTACATTCCTTCACTAACGCCGGCGCCATTGCCGCTCCGCCATATATACCAATTTTCATTGAAGTTAAATCATACTGAGTTAAATCTTTTTGCAACAACATATTCCACATCGTCGGTGCTGCAAAGAACGTCGTAATCTTTTCTTCTTGAATCGTATGTAATACTGTTTCTGTATCAAAATGATGCAAAATAACATTCTTCCCGCCAACTTGAATGCGTGGTATGATTCCGGCATTTAATTCACCACAGTGATATAAAGGCGCAACAACAAGCCCCACACTATCTCTATTATATTTTAGGAAATACGTACAAATCATACTATGCTCAGCCATTTCACGATGACGATGTAACACACCTTTCGGATGACCTGTCGTACCGCTCGTATAAAGCATAGAACAAAAGTCCATTTCATCAATTTCGATATTTACTTTCTCAGGAGATGCTGCATTCACTTTTTCATGGTAGGAACTTGCATAGGAAGGTTTATCGTTTTCTATAGACCAAAAAGATGTATTTGGAAAATCTCGTTCAATGATAGCAACAGTTGACTCAACTGCTTTTTCAAAGACAACGACTTTCGAGGATGCGTCCTGAAGAATATAAGATACTTCTTTCGCCTTTAAACGAAAGTTAATTGGGTTAAAAATCGCACCAATTTTCGCACAAGCTAAGTAAACGTTTACAAATTCATGGCAGTTATATAAGTAAACAGATACCGTATCTCCCTTTCTTACTCCGTCTTCTAATAAAGCGTGTGCCGTTTTATTTATTTGTTCGTCCCACTGTTTATATGTCCAGCGAATATTTTTTTCAGGTTCCACTAACGCCTCTTTATTCGGATACTTACCAACAGATAAATCAAAAATTCTCCCTATCGTCATGTACATGCCAACAATTTCCCCCTTTTCTCTTTCATAAATCTATCATTTCGTCCATAAGTAGACATTGTCCTTCAATGTTTTGACTAATTTTTCTGATTATTATCGACATAGTTTTACAACACGTGCAAACCTTTGGTACATGAAATTATATTGGCGATTTTTCAAATATATCGACCGCAATTCAATTTATAGCAGCGATTTTTCGAATATATCGCCTTACTGACAAAAGCTGACAATATAAAAAAGAGAGTGTTCCGATTTGGAACACTCTCCTTCTTATACAAATAGCTCTTCTAAAATTTTCAGTTTATCTTCTGTATATTTTACAAAGCCATCGTTATATGATTTTGGATCTTTCGGATTTGCGAAGTGCGTAATTGCCCCCGTCTTCGGATGAACAAATTTACTTGATGCACCGCAACCAAGTCCGATAATTGATTGTACTTCTTCCATAATGACAATGTTGTAAATACTTTCTTGCGTCGGCATTGCATAACCAACGTTCTCTAAGTTACCTAAAATATTCTTTTGACGATATAGGTAATATGGTACGTAATTATGCTTTTGCGTCCATTCTTCTGCTTCGTGCATCATCGCTGTAATTTCTTCGCGACCTGCTACTTTATATTTACGTTTGTTTTGCGTCATTTCAGAAGCACGTTTAAATGATAACGTATGAACTGTTAATGATTCTGGCATTAACTTTTCTGTTTCATCTAACGTATGCTTGAAGATATCTAACCCTTCACCAGGAAGACCAATAATTAAGTCCATATTAATATTGTTCATTCCCATTTCACGAGCTAAATGGTATTTCTCAATTGTTTCTTCTACAGTATGGTGACGTCCAATTGCTTTTAGTGTCTCTTGATGATATGACTGCGGATTAATACTAATACGGTCAATGTTCCATTTATTTAACACTTCTAGCTTTGCTGGCGTGATCGTATCTGGACGACCTGCCTCAACTGTTACTTCACGTACATTTTTCACGTCTGGGAACGCTTCGTACATTTCTTCATACAGCATATCCATCTCTTCTGCTGTAATACTTGTAGGTGTACCGCCGCCATAATAAATCGTCGTAACTTTCACACCTTTTTCTTTTAAAAACTTACCAATTTCACGAACTTCATAATGTAAACCACCTAAGAACGAATCAACAGACCCTTGGCGTCCATTAATCGCATAAGCCGGGAATGTACAGTATGCACATTTCGTTGGGCAGAACGGAATACCGATATAAATACTTACTTCTTCTTTCAAACGGTATAAATCCGGAACAACTGCTAATTGGCAATCAACAATGCGCTGAAGAAGTTCAATTTTCTCTTCATGAATTAAATAACTTTCACGAAGTTCTTGATGCGCTTCTTCCTTTGACATACCATTTTGAAGCATTTTATGAAGAAGTTTCGTCGGACGTACTCCCGTTAAAATACCCCAGCTTTGTTCAAGTCCAGTTAACTGCTGAAGAACAGAAAGATATACATAAGAAACAACGTGCTTCACTTGCTTCATACGCTCTTTTTCATCTGTGAAAGCAGATAAATCTTTCGAGAATGTTTCTTCATACACATTTCCTGTGCTAACATCCGTTAATCGAGCGGATGCTTTCACATTATCCTCAATGTGTATATCAACGATCAGATTCGCTTCCTCTTGTTCAAATCCAATCGTACTATCTTCAAAAAATAAGCCGCCAATATTTTGTAGCGGACGTAAAAAACGATCATCTTGTAACGTTTTAATTGAAATTAACACATTATCACCTTTTCATTTGCAAACTCTCTTTAGTTTACTTGAAGGGCGTTTACAGGTCAATACAGAAGGTTTTACCTGTTTTTCTTACATTTTTTCAAATAATTCTTTTTATATGAATATCGCTCATGTATATAGACATCATGATTTTCTCTTGTTAAAATTTATTAGTGTTAAAATTGATACATAGTGAAAATACAATATAAAAAGGAGGAATGTTAACACTAGATTCCATAATCTAATGTGTTAAAAACAAATATGAAAAAGAAATTTTATAGTGTTTTAACTCTCTCTCTTGCATTACAAACTGTTCTTGCACCTACTTATTCATTTGCAGAGAGTGCTGAAAAATCCGCCGAAGTATATACGGAGGATCAAGTTTTTAAAAGTATTAAAGAGCATGTTAATGAGCATAGTACTCATGAAGAAGATATCGAGGTTACTGGTCAATTCCTACTATACACTTCAAAAAAACATTCATTATATACCGCGAATGATTTAAAAAACAAATCGAATATCGAGATTACAGAACAAGTCGTAACGGCGACAAAGAAAAAAGGAAATGCTTACTACATAACGACGTCAACTGGCGCTGGATGGATAGATAACAATGATAATAGCTTAGAAGTTCAAGAGATTCATAAACTATCTAACCAAAAATTAATCGTAAAAGAAGAAGCTTCCATACATGCACTTCCGTTCCAATCGTTTAACGAAGAAGGGAAACTACAGCCACAAGTCATTACTCCTACTGAACAAGCTGGAAATTGGTTTAAAGTCCAAATAAATGAAACAGCAAAATGGATTTATGCACCTTCTGCTACATTTGAAGGTACAAAAGCTTCATTATTAAAAAACAGTCGTACTGCTAAAAATAGTTTATTGAGAGCTCCGGAAGCTCTACAAACAAACAATATTTATGGCGTTACATTTAAAGAAATGATTGTCCCAAAAGGAAATGACGATATTCGCCCTGGCTACCCGATGGTACCTAAATATATTACGATTCACGAAACGGCTAATACAGCGAAAGGTGCCAATGCTCTAAATCATGCAAAATTCTTAGATAATCAAGCACGCGGAACAGCTGATCGCGCCGCATCTTGGCATTTCACAGTAGATGATAAAGAAATTTATCAACATCTTCCAGTAAATGAAGTTGGATGGCATGCTGGAAATAAAACTGGAAACTATGAATCTATCGGAATTGAAATTGCCGTTAATCAAGATGGAAACTATGAAAAAGCGGTAGAAAATGCCCGTAAATTGGCAGCTTATTTAATGAACGACTTAAATATTTCTCTAGATAAGGTCCAAAAACACCAATTTTGGTCAGGAAAAAACTGCCCTGCGTTTATGATTCAACGCGGACAATGGAATGCTTTCTTAAAAGGAACTGAAACATACTATAAGGAAAACCAAAAAGATCCAGTAACTGATGACATTACAGGTGGATGGTATGAACAAGACATTCGTCAATTAGCAGCTAGAGGCATTATGCAAGGAGAAGGGAACGGCAAGTACTTCCCAGAACGTCTTGTAACGCGTGCTGAATTCGCTACACTAATTACTCGTGCTTTACAATTACCAAGTGGAAATGCTAAGTTCACAGACTTAGAACAAGTACACCCATCTTTAAGAGACGGTATTAATCGTGCAGCAAGTGCAGGCATAATCCGCGGACGTGGTGATAATACATTTGATCCAAACACCACAATTACACGTGAAGAAGCTGTTATTATGATCGATCGTTCTCTAAAACACGCTGGTATTTTTGCAAAACAAGTTGAACTACCATTTGTAGACCAAAACTTAATTTACGCTAAAGAAGAAGTACAAAGAGTGTATGGATTTGGAATTGTAAAAGGTAATGAATTTAATCAATTCGTACCAAAAGGACCATCACAACGCGCTCACGCAGCTGCATTTATAAACAGAATGCTTAGCGTAATTGAAGCTTAAAATATTTATCATTCCATATAGATATTTACATTTTATCTGTATTCACTTAAAAGGCATCAGAGACTATATATCTCTGATGCCTTTTATACATCTGTTAGCTATTTTTAGCCATGAATCTTAATCGTATTCCTAATAACAGAAGCATAAAACCGATGAATGGAACGTAATTCGTATTGTGTCCTGTAGCTGGAAGTTGTTGATTATTAGAAGAACCTTGTCCTTTTTCTGGTAAATTAGGTTTTTCTACTCCCTCACCTGGTTTTTCTGTTCCTTCACCTGGCTTTTCTGTTCCTTCACCTGGTTTTTCTGTTCCTTCACCCGGCTTTTCTGTTCCTTCACCCGGCTTTTCTGTTCCTTCACCCGGCTTTTCTGTTCCTTCACCCGGCTTTTCTGTTCCTTCACCCGGCTTTTCTGTTCCTTCACCTGGTTTTTCTGTTCCTTCACCTGGTTTTTCCGGACCTTTTTCTGTATCTTTTTTATTTGTAATTTGAAGCTTTACAACTTCAATTTTTTCATTAGAAATCGTAAATTTCATTTCCTTATTGGATAAAGTGTATCCTTCTGGCGCTTGGATTTCTTTTAAAGTGTAATCTCCTGGTTCTAACTTCTTAGAAGTCGCTTTACCGCTCTTGTTTGTTGTTAATGTGTCGATTTTTGTTCCGTCTTTCCAAATTTCAAACACTGCGCCTGCTAAAGTTTTATTTGTATTATTGGCATCTACCTTTGTAATTTCTAATTGACCTGTAATTTCTTCTTTCACTTTTTCATTCATAACTTCTTGTTTTACTACTTCGTTCGCTATAACATTTACTTCTACTGTTACTTCTAACGCCTTATAACCTTCTGGCGCTTTTGTTTCCTCTAACGTGTACTTTCCTGGCACTAAGTTTTCGAATTTCACAACACCTTTTTTATTCGTTGTTTTCGCTTCTTCAACTACTTGACCAGCTTCGTTCTTTAATTTAAATTCTGCACCCGCTAGAACTTTTCCACTCTCTGCATCCTTTTTGATTACTTGTAAGCTTCCTAGTTCTTTTGCGTTTTCTACTTGTACTTCTACTACTTTGTTTGCTTCCACAACGACTTCAATTTCTTCTTTTAACAACTTATATCCTAGTGGTGCTTTCGTTTCTTTTAATGTGTACTTTCCTGGTTCTAATTTCTGTGAAACTACTTTACCAGTTTTATCTGTTCGTAACGTATCTACTTTTTTACCATCTTTATACACTTCGAATTCTGCGTCTGATAATACTTTCGTTTTATCTTCCGCATCTACTTTTACAATTTCGAATTGACCAAGACTCTTACTGTTCGTTACTTTTACATCAACAACTTTTTCACCGTCAACTGTTACATGAATTATTTGTTTTGTTAACTCATAACCTTCTGGTGCTTTTGTTTCTTCTAACGTATATTCACCTGGCACAAGTCCGTCTACTTTAACCGTTCCAGACTTATCTGTTGTAATTCCTTCTTTTACAACATTTCCTTTCGCATCTTTCAATGTAAATTCTGCGCCTGCTAAGCGTTTCGTTTGATCTTTATCATCCATTTTAATAATTTGTAGAGAACCTAAGATTTTTTCGTTTTCTGCCTCTACTTTTACTACTTCTTTCTCGTTTTGAATTGTTACTTTCCATTCTTTATTTGAAAGCTTGTAGCCCGCTGGTGCTTTCTTTTCTTTCACTGTGTATTCACCTAGCGGTAATTTCGGTGACATCACTTTTCCACTCTCATCTGTTTTCAGTTCCGCTACCTTTTTACCATCTTTATACACTTCGAATTCTGCACCTGATAACAATTTCGTTTTATCATTCGCATCTACTTTCATGATTTCGAATTGACCCATTACTTTTTCATTCATGACTTCTTGTTTTACTACTTCGTTCGCTACAACGTTCACTTCTACTGTCACTTCTAGCGCTTTATAACCTTCCGGCGTTTTCGTTTCCTCTAACGTGTACTTTCCTGGCACTAAGTTTTCGAATTTCACAACACCGTCTTTATTCGTTGTTTTCGCTTCTCCAACTACTTGACCAGCTTCGTTCTTTAATTTAAATTCTGCACCTGCTAGAACTTTTCCACTCTCTGCATCCTTTTTGATTACTTGTAAGCTTCCTAGTTCTTTCGCATTTTCTATTTGTACCTCTACTACTTTGTCTGCTTCCACAACGACTTCAATTTCTTCTTTTAACAATTTATATCCTTGTGGTGCTTTCGTTTCTTTTAATGTGTATGTTCCTGGTTCTAATTTCTGAGAAAATACTTTACCAGTTTTATCTGTTCGTAACGTATCTACTTTTTTACCATCTTTATACACTTCGAATTCTGCATCTGATAATACTTTCGTTTTATCTTCCGCATCTACTTTCACGATTTCAAATTGACCCGTTACTTTTTCGGAGATCTTTTTATTCACCACATCTACAGTCACTACTTTATTAGCCTCTACATCAACAGAAACTGAACTAGATGATAATTCATATCCTTTCGGTGCTTCTACTTCTTTTAATGTATAGCTTCCAACTGGAAGTTGTTTCGATAAGGCTTCACCTTTATCATCTGTAACAATTGTTTCCACAACTTTCCCATCTTTATCGATAACATCAAATTTTGCACCTGGTAGAAGTTGACCAGATTCACTATCTTTTTTCAATAATTTAAATTGGCCATTCTCTACTTTTCTCGTATTCTTCATAACAAGTTCAATTACGTTTGTATTATCAATTGTTACTTTGACTGGTGTATCAACTTTTATATATCCTTCTGGTGCATTTATTTCTTTTACAAAATAGTCACCAAGTGGTAAATCTTTAACTTCCGCAATACCCTTTTCGTTTGTTGTAACAGTAGCCACAACGTTATTATCTTTGTCTATAACATCAAATTTTGCGTCTTTTAAAACAATGTTTTCATCGTTTTCATCAACTTTTTTAATTTGTAAATGTCCTTTTTCAGTTGCTGGCTTATTCCACTTTGGCCAGTTAAATTTAAAGTTATGAACCTCAAAACCATCTCTTTGGTGTAATCCTCCAACATAGGCTTGTCCATTAATAGAACCACCTTTTGTTTCTACAACTGCATTAGGTGCAAACACACTACCTACTACACCATAACCTTTAGTTGTTATCTTTGTAGCATTAGGAAATACCCAAATTACCTTACTAGCTAACTCAGTAAAAGATGAATTAGGATCGTATGCTTGAGATGTATTAATTAAATCCGTCGCCATCCCAGTATTTCTTGTATCATACAAAATTGCACCGCCACCAAAACTCACTTCTTCTGCATCTGAATAAATAACAATAAAGTCTTTATTCTCTACATTCGGAAGAAAAACGTCTTTTACATCAAATGTTTTCTTTCCAGTTTGGCCTGAAGAGACATAAATATTAGGGTTATTTACATCTTCACCGATGCCAAAGCTCATATTAGGTTTTGACTTATCAGTCTGTAGTTTACTTGCATCCCCGATTACACCATCAACGTCTTTTCTAAATTCTTTAAACTTAGCATCAATCTCCGCTTGCTCTTTATAAGAGATACGGTCATATGATGTTTTCATTGCGCCATCTGGGTCACCGTCTTTTGTCATCGCCACTGTTCCATCTTGAATAATTACTTGTCCTGCTCCCGCTTTCGTAAATTGACCGCCTAGTAATAATGATGGATATCCTTCATCTACCCAAGTTGCTCCAGCTAAGTTATTTGCTCCAGTTGCAGCCGCTACGACTGTATAACTTGATGCGTTCATATTTTTCTGAACAGCCATCGCACCTTCAATATCCGCACTCGTTGCACTATGATCTCCAAAAATGATGGCGTTGTAATAAGATACATCACCTAAACCCTTTAATTCTTTTGTAGCTGCCTCTGCTTTAAATGGTAAGTGGATTAAAAAATTCATACATATTAGTAATACAACTATCAAACTACTACTTAACTTTTTAATTTTTTGATTAAATGATTTCCTCAAGAAATTCATTCCCCCTTTTAAACTTCCTAAAACCACAAAAAGAAATACATATCATATGTACCAAACCTTACTCACATTAACTTAAAATAATCCATTTAAATAAAACAAAGAAACACTACAACTACTTAATAAGATTGCTACAATTCATTTTTGAAATAATACGTGAACTAAACTGTCATGCGGAAATACTTTTACGTATGGGAGCCCAATAAAATTAATCTGAAGAATATTTCATGTGGTGTAACTATTTTGGCAACATCATTCACTTTACATTAGTTTTCTAAAGGATTCAAGTGAATTGTATAGATTTCATACACAATTCATATTTTAAAACGCTTTCACTGTTTTTAATAAGATAAACAAAAAAACGTAGCCAAAAAGCTACGTTTTTCTGTCATCGTTTCGGTGCATTTTTATGATTCTTCAAAAACGGAAGCGGGAATTGCTTACGGAAATGCTCTTTAATCATATACTCTACACCGTTTTCACTATTTGAACGTGTGATCCAATCTGCTGCTTGCTTTAATTCTACAGGCGCGTTCCCCATCGCTACCCCAAGTCCCACGTTTTCAATAACCTCTAAATCTTCCATACTATCTCCAATCGCAACCATTTCATTTAGCGAAATATTTAAATGCTCTCCAAGCAATTGTAATCCACGTAACTTTGATACATTTTGCGGTAAAATTTCTATTCGTTTTGAATCACATTCAACATACTCTACATCTTGGAATGCTTTTCTTAATGTGTTCAGTCCTCTTTCTTTTTCACCTTTACTTTGGAAAAGAACATCAATTTTTGGCGCCGCTACCGGATGGTCCCGAAGCGCATCACCTAACGAATCTACAAATTGAACTGGATAAAATAACGGATCTGCGCTTGATAATACAGTGCGCGCAATTAAGTTTGGTGTATTTCTCTCACGATTTCCTATCGAAAACCGTTCATGAGAAATACGTACGTTACAATCAAAGTGCTCTAACACTTGCACAATGTTAAAAGTCTTCTCTTCAGACAATCTTCTTTGAACGTACGGCTTATCTAACGTTGCTGAAACGAAAGCACCACCATGTGTCACTAATATAGAATCTAATTTTAACGCCTTTGCTACTTTATGAGCGGATTGAAAATTACGACTCGTAAATAACGTAACGTATACATCTTTTCTTTTCACAAATTCAATTGTTTCTCGTAATCCTTTTGCAATTTTTCCATTGTTGTATAGTAGTGTCCCATCTATATTAAGAGCTAGTAAGCGATAAATCATGTCGCACTCCCCCTCTTCGCTGTTGTACTCTATCCATAATTTATGAAATAAACCCGATAAATAGAACGAGTTAGAATTACTACTGAAAATTTGGTTTACTATATACATATACACTTAGCAAAGGAGATAGTACAATGCAGGCACCTCCTTCTTTTTATGAAGGCGATACGTTAGAAGTCGCAAAAAAATTACTCGGACAAAAACTTGTTCATATTGTAGACGGAATAAAGCGAAGCGGAATCATTGTAGAAGTAGAAGCATATAAAGGCCCCGATGATAAGGCCGCACATAGTTACGGAGGCAGACGAACGGACCGCACAGAAGTTATGTTTGGTGCACCAGGGCATGCTTACGTATATTTAATTTACGGTATGTATCATTGTTTTAACGTTATTACAGCACCAGCGGGCACCCCGCAAGGTGTTCTCATTCGAGCCCTTGAGCCGGTAGATGGAATAGAAGAAATAAAACTAGCGCGCTACAACAAAACAGACATTACAAAAGCGCAATATAAAAACTTAACAAGCGGTCCTGGCAAACTATGCCGTGCACTCGGAATTACTTTAAAAGAACGAGGCTTATCATTACAAAGTGACACATTGCATATTGAACTGGTCCCAAAAGATGAACATATATCATCACAATATAAAATAGCAGCAGGACCTCGTATTAATATCGACTATGCAGAAGAAGCTGTACATTATCCGTGGCGTTTTTATTATGACGGGCATCCGTTTGTTTCAAAGAAATAAACATATGTAAAGGGAGAGACTATGAGAGGCAAACCTGAACTAAAAATAGAATCAGAAAAAGTATATAAAACGAAGAAAAATCCAAATGGAATGTTTATAGCAAGAATACTACAAATTCCGAAACAAGAAGATAAACTAGACTTTGTCCTTATTTTACAAAATAAAAAAACGAAAAATATTATTTATAACAAAGTTTTAGTAACAACAGATAACGACTATTATTCTTTCCGACTCGCTCGTGGGAATATTAAATGGTCATCCTTATATACTGTTACAGTATGGGATGGGCTTGGACATCAATTAGTAGAAGTATCAGCCTTAACTGGTAAAGAGAACTATTCTATTTCTGATGAGCATTATTCCGCATATCGGGAGTAACTCAAAATAAAAGAGAAGCCGAATTGGCTTCCCTTTTTACTCTGCACCTTCCGCAGTTGCAATATTATCCTCTAAGTTTTCTCTTGATAATTCAGCCGCCATAAAATCAGCTGTTTCTGGAAGTGCTAAATGCATATGAGCTTTTTGACAAATTTGGATCGTACAGTTTTCTATAACATAGTCGAAAACATGTCCCCCTCCGCTTCTTTCATCATCAATATAATGTAAGTGGAATCCAGCTACACCAATACCTTGCGCATAATCTGGTGTCCAAAATCCAGCAAGCGTACCTTCTGTATTTTCAAATGAAAAGATTGGTTGTGATTTCGTCACTTCAACGAGCGGTGTATACGGTTTTTCTTGTCTTGGAACAGTTCTCGTCCTTACTTCACGGAACGTACCGTCCATTCGAATAGCGTAAAATAAGTTTTTACTTGGCATTAATTCATGTAATAACGCTTCAACTTCTTCACGATTCATCGGACGCTCTACCGTATAACTCATTTCTTTTTCAAAAAACGTTACAGTTGCAAATGGCGTTGTTTCTTCTGGCTCTACTTTTTCCGCTGAACCGTCTGAACGTAAATGATAAAATCCATTATCAAATGCAATCATTTCACCGTCTAATTGATCAAATGTGCCGATGCCGAAATCACCATGTTTTTTCAAATCTTCAAAGCTAATCACACCATCATATATACCATCTAATAGCGCAAGCATTGTAGATGTTTGATATACTTCATTACTCATTTTCGTTTTTTTTGCATCAATATCAATTAATTGCGCAACAGTCATCTCAAATCTGCCTCCATTAGTTTAATTGGTTTGGTAATAATTTTTCGCTTAATTTAATGTTGTCACGATAATCGATTGGAATATCAATAATGACAGGGCCGTCTGCTGCTAATGCTTCTTTTAATACCCCTTCTAATTCATCAGGCGTGTTAACACGAAGACCTAACGCCCCGAAACTTTCCGCATATTTCACAAGATCAACATCGCCAAACTCTGTAGCTGATGTTCTGCCGTATTTCATCATTTGTTGGAATGCAACCATATCATATGTGCCGTCTCTCCAAACAAGATGGACGATTGGAGAATTTAAACGTACCGCCGTTTCTAACTCCATCGCTGAGAATAAGAAACCACCGTCACCTGATACGGAAACTACTTTTTTACCTGGTTCTACTAAAGTAGCTGCGATTGCCCAAGGAAGTGCAACACCTAACGTTTGCATGCCGTTACTAAATAATAATCTACGTGGTTCATAAGAACGGAAACATCTCGCCATCCAAATAGAATGGGAACCGATGTCACATGTAACAGTTGTATCGTCACTAATTAAAGAACGAAGTGTACGAATCACTTGAAGTGGATGCGTAACACCTTCTGCAGGACGATTTGGAACTTCTGCTTGTTCTGATAATTTTGCGCGTAATCGTTCTAATACCGCTTCTGATTTCGTACTTAATACAAGTTTCGGTAATTTCTCCGCGATGCTATTTACCGTTAAGGCAATATCACCAATTAATTCACGCTCTGGTTGGTAATCATGGTCGATATCTGCTTGATGGTCGTCAAGATGAATAATCGTTCTGTCGCCAAGTTTATTCCAGAACTTTGGATCATACTCGATTGGATCATAACCGATAGAAATAACAAGGTCTGCTTCTTCTAGTAAAATATCACCTGGTTGGTTACGAAATAATCCAACGCGGCCGAAGAAATGATCTTCTAACTCACGTGAAATCGCACCAGCTGCTTGATATGTTTCAACGACAGGAAGTTCTGTATCCGCAATTAATTTACGAACAGCTTTCGTCACTTCATTTGTGCTCGCTCTCATACCGAGTAAAATAACTGGTAATTTCGCTGATTTTATTTTTTCTACTACATATGTAATATCATGTGTGGGAGCGATTCCAAGCTGTGGCTTAGAAAGCGCACCGATAGACTCTACAGTTGTTTCCGCAGTCATAACGTCTTGCGGAAGACTTACTAAAGTGGCTCCCGGATTTGTGGAAGTCGCACTTCGAAATGCATTACTAAGTGCTTCTGGCACATTATCAGGATGCTCTACTTCTACGCTATATTTTGTGATTGGTTCGAATAGTGCAGCATTATCCATAGATTGATGCGTACGTTTTAATCGATCCGTACGCGGTACTGCACCAGCTAAAGCAACAACGGGATCACTCTCCGCATTCGCAGTAACAAGACCTGTCGCTAAATTTGATGTCCCTGGCCCTGAAGTTACAAGACATACGCCCGGTTTCCCTGTTAATCTACCAATAGCAGCTGCCATAAATGCTGCATTTTGTTCATGACGACAAACGATTAACTCTGGTCCTCTTTCTTGCAATACATCAAATACAGAGTCAATCTTTGCTCCTGGAATACCGAAAACATGTGTAACACCTTGTTTAATTAAACAATCAACAACAAGATCTGCTCCTTTTGTTTTTGTCTTCACGTCGTTTGCTTTTACACCTGTACTCAAAACTAATCACCCTTTATTTCATAATGTGTGTAATAAAGATTTTAATTTCACCTAGTTAATTAAGCTGGTGAAGTATCTTTATCATTATATTACAAATGCATTATTTTTCCAACAATATGAATTTGAAATTATTTTGACAAGTTTTAAAGAATGCGCTTACAACCTTTTGTTTATCTTAAAATAACATTTTTATATCTCTTCTAAAAATACGCAAAAATATTTTCACCCATTTATAATATTAAACAATCTTATAGTACCTTGCAAAGAACAATAGTAAGTGATATATTTGTAAATAATGTAATACCCATTATTTGGAATGTTATTCGCAATTAGTATATCTCCTTTCAAAAAGTAGATATAGATTGTGTGTGCTGTTTAGAAAAAAGATAGGATTTTCAGCCATAATTCATCATTTTATAAAGGAAAGTGATTGTTATGAACAAAAATGAATTTTTAGAGCAACTTAGTTCTTCCCTACGGAATATGCCTAATTTAGAAAAAGAGGATATTATCTCGGAGTACGAAACTCATTTTATTAGTGGTAAACAAGATGGAATATCTGAAGAGGAAATTTCTAAAAAGCTAGGAAACCCTAAAACTATCGCTAAAGAACTTAATATTTCATATGTAATAAGTAACGCTGACAATAGGCGCAGCCTAAAAAATATTATGACAGCACTGTTTTCTGTTATGAGCTTAAGTATTTTAAACTTTATATGTATCATTATCGCCTTTTTCGTATTACTCTTTCTATTACCGCTTCTTCTAGCACTTATAATTGCTACACCATTATTAATTATTTCACCTATCTTATTAATAGGATTAGGATTCTTTAAAGGGTTTCATCAAATCAGTTATTCCGATGTTTATAATGTATTTATAGCTTTTTGCATCGGCTTACTAATATCCGTCATATCTTATCAATTAATAAAACATATATACTCACTTTTAGTTAAGTATTTAAAATGGAATTTAGCTATTTTACAAAGATACTAATGAATAAAAAAGGAGATTAAAATGAAGAAATATACTTTATATTCACTCATGCTACTTACAGTTTTATTTCTATCAGCTTGTTCAAACAGTGCAGAACCTAAGGAAGAAAACGATGTACAATCTATTAAAGATGTTACGGTTAAAATTCCGGAAACTATATTCACTTCCTCAAAAAAGAATGAAACTATTAATGAAGATGAAATGAGAAAAAATATAAAAGATTATATAGATTATAGCTGGGAGTTATCTGAAAACATCATTCCACTTGCCTCAACAACTCCTGATAAGAATTTCACTGATTCCGATCGAAAAAAATTACAAAAACTAATCGATCTAGCGAAACAAAACGATATGAATTTCCATGAGTTTATTAGTAATAATAATTTACCTACTGATTATAAAAAACCTTCAAAAGAAATCTATGAATTTATGTCATCATCTACGGCTATTTTCGTAGAACTAGATCAAGAATTAAACAAACTCGCCCAAGATGGTAACTTATTCAAAGCCGATTTTTCTTTTACGAAGCACCTTGAGAAAGCTAATGGACGGAAGCAAAAAGAGATTGAAAAGTTTTTAAACGAAAAAAACATTAAAACTTCAATTAACAGCAATAAAAAAAATTAGATGTATTACATACCCCTTTCAAAATAACCAATAAGAAATGGCTATTTTGAAAGGGAGTTTTTGTGGTATAACTATTAAATTCCCTAAACAAAAAAGACGCTCCTAAACTAGGAGCGTCTTCCACTATTACGCTTGTTGTTGCGCGCTATATAATTCTTCAAGTGGCTTCATGATAATTTTGTTAACGTCACCGATTACAACGTTTAGGCGTTGCTCAGTTTCCATTAATTTTGTAATTTTAGCATCTTGTTGAATGCGAGCTACAACTTCTTGTGCTTGTTGGTTGTCTTCTTCAGTGATTTCTTGGCCTTGCATCATTTTTTGTTGTAGGCTAAGTTGCATTGTACGGAACTCATCAAATAAGTTCTTTGAAGCCGCATCGGCTTGAACTGCTGCGTAGCTCTCTTTTAAAGTTTTGAAGTCTTCGTTTTCAGCGATTGCTTTTTGTAATTCATATGCAACATCATGAATGTTCTTTGTCATTTTATTTTTCCTCCTTTAGAAGGCTAGCGCTTTTCATACGCACTGCCTTTTCAGTGCATTTACATACGCACCTCTTCTTACCATATCAAACTATGCAAGAGATGTGAAGAAATTTCACTTTTATTTCTATGTACTCACCTTATTATCTAAGAAACAATAGTAACAATCCTTGTACGAGTCCGATTATTCCACCTAATAATGCTCCTAAATACGTAATCATTTTCAATTCATTTTTCGTAATAGACAGAACTAAGTCTTCTAATCTTTCTGTTGAGAATGTAGACACTTCTTGCTGGACAATTTCCGCAAGATGTAGATTGTTTAGTATACTCTCTACGTTTTCTGTTCCCCACTTCAAGCCTTTCGTTACTGTGCTTGGAACCACTTTTTCAATAATTGTTTCTCGAACTGGCTCACATACTTGCTGAACAGATTGATTTAAAAACTTACTCACTGTTTCCTCTACTTTAACTGCTGACAACACGGAGCTTACAATCATTTCTTTCTCTACAAACGATTCTAATTCTTTTACATCTCTTCCTTTTAACTTTTCCCACTCTTTTTGCAGTACGTCAGTTAAAAGCTGCTTTGTACCATCTTGCCCTAAAAACTTAATAACTTCTGGCTGCACACGATCCACTACACTTACATTTCCTAAAAACATTCCGACTAAGTTAAGTAGCGTTCCGCGAGAAGCAAAGAAATCATCAATCATTTTTGAAAGACGGCCTTTCCCTTCTTCACTTTCAAAAAAGCTAATTCCTCGCTCTAAAATAAACGCCGAGACATTCGGAATCGCATTCTCTACTTTTTCATTTACAGAATGAGGTAAAGCCTGTTCCCATGTATATGTATAATACTCAGCTAAAAATGCCTGTATTTTTTCTGTAATCACATGTTCAATTTTTTGAGTCACTTCTTCTTCTACATGCGCTACATTCCATTTTTCTAACATATGTCGCAGTGATTGTTCATTCTTAATTACTTTATCCACTTCCACTTGCGCCCAGTGGATTAAACCTTTTTGAAACTCTTCATTTGTTAGCTTTTTTCCGATTCCTTCCGGTGTTAACAAATGTTCTACGACCATTTTCCCTAATTGAACAGCAAGTTCATCACGACGTTTCGGAATTAATCCTGGTGTAAATGGAACTTGAAACTTCCCGATATAAATAGGGCGATGAGGACGAAATAACATTTTTATCGCTAAATGATTCGTATATCCCCCAATAATTGCTCCGAGTCCTGTCGTCGTTAACATATTTAACCATATATTCATTACAATCAACCTTTCACTTCTCCAAAACTATAGCATATCATCATACGGACAAAAGTATAATGGTATAAAAACGTATTTGCAATATATAGCTTCGCCTATTATGCAAATAGTAGTAAAGGAGTGATTTCGTTGGTTCTCGGTCTTTTAGCTTCTAAACTTCATTACGAACAAACGTATTACACCGAAATCGCTAAACGCGCTCGGCTTTATCATAATGTCGTTGCCCAGTTTACGCCATTTTGTATTGATCCTAAAACAGACCTTGTTTCTGGTCTTATTTACGATACAGATACAGGAAAATGGAAAGAGCAAACATTCCCTATTCCTTCTTATATATATGATCGTTATTCTTTTCACGAGGAAACAGACTTTGAAAAAGCAAAATCAATTATTCACTCTTTGCACAATCGTCCTTCTACTACCTTTTTAAATAACACACTTATCAATTTAAGTGAACTACATGATTTATTTCTCACTAATAAAAAACTGTCTCCTTATATACCAAAATTTGAAGTGGCAACGATACAAAACATTTTTAAACTGTTGTTAAAAACTAAAGATATTATTATACGCCCCACTAATACACATTCAAAGGATAACTTATATCGAATTGCTTACAAAAATAAAACGTTTCATATCGATACAGTAAATGAAAAATACCATACTTCTCTTCCATTAAAACGGACAGACGAATTTATATCTTGGTGTAAATCTAACATACCTTCATCACGTTACATAGCACACACTATGCTACAACCACCAAATCAATTAACATATCCACTCCACATTCGAACCATTTTGCAAAAAAACAAAGAACAAACTTGGAATGTTATCGGTCAATTTATACAAAAAAGCTCATTTCCTAATCAGCTTTTACCCTCAGCAACAGACGATGATTCATTACATTCATTTTCAAAAATTAAATACGTACTATCTAGTACGGGTGTGCAACTATTGCAAGATGCTTTACACGACATTATAAATGAAGTATTCCAAACACTAGATCAGTCTTATTCTTCGTTATTTGAACTAGAACTTTCCACAATTATGGATCAAAAAGGCGCAATTTGGCTTATGTATGTCAACACGATTCCCCCTTACGAACAATACATTCGTCATAGTGATTCATTAGCTGAAAAGATATTTCACGGACCACTTAAATTCAGTCGCTTTACACCATAATGAAAGGAGGTAAACCTATTTTGAAAGAACATATATATACATTAAACATTTCAGATGAACATCCAAATAGCATTACTTTACCTTACGTTTTTTCTATTACGCCACCTATTACATCCCTCTCCTTCGGTATACGTCACATTGCAAGTGAAGAGGTGAAAATTCATTATTCCTTTACTCGCGAAATTATTATCGGAAAACATATTGCCGAAAAACTTTTACTACCTCAATCCACTACTATTCATGCATTCACACAAAACCAAACAATTATTTTCGGACCATTAATCGGCATTTTTACAACTGGCTTTAACGATGATTCTTCTAACCCTTTAGGAAATCGTTCAATTGCTCTCAGTGAGTTGTTAACACCACCATTCTCATTACGACCGTTCGTATTCGTCTTTGGCGTTCAACATATAAACTGGGAAGAAGAAACGATTGAAGGATATTTCTTTCAAGAGAAACAATGGATAAAGAAAAGGGTCCCTTTACCAAATGTCATTTACGATCGATTACCGAATCGACAAGCTGAAAATTATAAACCAATCGTCAGAGCAAAAAGAAAGTTAGAACAAGACTACTCCATTCCATGGTTTAACCCAGGTTTTTTCAATAAATGGGAAGTTCATCAACTTCTTATGAAAGACGAATCAATTAGACCCTTATTACCAAACACAGAAGCATTTCAGCATTTTGAACAAGTAGAACGGTTTCTTGGCACGTATAAATCTGTGTACATGAAACCAATACACGGGAGCTTTGGTAGAAATATTCATCAAATGTTTTATTCTCAAACAGAGAATTGCTACTACTGTCGTTATCGCGAAAATGAAGAAAATAAACTGAGAAAGTATCAATCATTAGAAACTCTTCTAAACCACGTATTAAAGGGACATGATTTAAAAAAGTTTATCGTACAGCAAGGTATTTCGTTACTTCGCTTCGATGGGCAACCTGTTGATTTCCGCATTCATACAAATAAAAATCATTTCGGTAATTGGATAGTTAGTGCAATCGTCGCCAAAATCGCCGGCAAAGGCAGTTTAACAACGCACGTAAATAGCGGCGGTGATACAAAATTGCTACAAGAGCTTTTTCCAGATTCAACGAAACAAGTTCAAATTGAAAACAAATTAAAACATACTGCCTTACAAATAAGTTACGCGCTCGATGAACAAGTAACCGGAAATATTGGAGAAATCGGTTTTGATATCGGTTTAGACACAAAGGAAAATCCGTGGCTCTTTGAAGCCAACTCTAAACCTGGGCGAACTGTATTCCAAGATGAAAAATTAAAAGAGCAAAGTGAAATGACGCGCCAGTTATTTTACGAATATGCCGTCTACTTAACTGAACATTCTTTACGTGATACAAAAGAAAAAATGTCTCAAATAAAATCAGGGGCTTCATCAAATACCGAACATATCCCTTCCCCTATGATTCACTCACAAATACAAAAACAAAAACTTCCACCTAGATAATAAGGTGGAAGTTTTCTATTTACACAAGTTTTACTACAACCTCTGTTTCCACGTTACATACTCCGCAATAAAAAATATGATTGCAATATTCATTTGAATTATTATGCGTTAAACCATCTACTGCACTTAATAATTCTTGATCCATATAGGCACTATAATCGTCTATGTAATCTACAGACTTCCCATAATCTTGAAGTATACTTTGGCAATTTTGACAAGAATATGTTTGTGATTCTAATGCGTTGCAAAGCGGGCAAATCCCCATCATGATTCCTCCATACGTTATCGTTTAAAGCCTCTCTTTTTTAGATTGAAGAGAGCACCTACCCATGCATAGGAGCGGTCACTCCATCCCTACTTAAAAATAGAACTATGAAGTTGCTACCGATTTCATTTCAATAAATCATAAATAAGAAGCTAATGATTAGCCTACAAGTAGCAGGCTACAATGAGAAAATTATATTTAATATCCTCCTTAGTTTGGCCTGTTTTCTTAAAAATACAACGATTACTCTTATTTCATAATTTACGAAATCAATAAGTTTTTTTGACAAAATTTACAAATTATTATTTTGTATATCTTTCTAGGTAACATCCATACTATGAGTACAAACTTAATTACCGATGGATTAGCGCCAACCGGGGCGATAATCTGGTTCAACTCCAGCTAGTCCAACCAAAAAAACTTTTATAACTCTAAGGAGGATATATTCCTATGGCAAACCAAAATTCTTCAAATCAATTAGTAGTACCAGGTGCAACAGCTGCAATCGATCAAATGAAGTACGAAATCGCTCAAGAATTTGGTGTACAATTAGGAGCAGATTCTACGGCTCGCGCTAACGGTTCAGTTGGTGGAGAAATTACAAAACGTCTAGTTGCAATGGCTGAGCAAAGCCTTGGCGGATTCCACAAATAAATATATATGGCAAAAAGGTCTCAAGGCATATGCCTTGAGACCTTCCTTAATTTATTGCAACATTTGTAAAAACTTCTTCGTACGTTCTTCTTTTGGATTTGTAAATACATCTTCTGGTGTACCTTGTTCAACAACGACACCGCCATCCATGAAAATAACACGGTTCGCAATTTGATGTGCAAAACGCATTTCGTGCGTTACAATGACCATCGTCATACCTTCTTTAGCAAGTTCTTTCATTACTTTCAGAACTTCTTGAACAAGTTCAGGATCAAGTGCTGACGTCGGCTCATCAAATAGTAACACTTCCGGCTCCATCGCAAGCGCGCGCGCAATTCCAACACGCTGTTGTTGTCCGCCTGATAATTGAAATGGATATAAATCCACTTTATCTGCTAAACCAACTTTTTCAAGGAAGTAGTTTGCTTTTTTCTTCGCTTCTTCTTTCCCTACTTTTTTCACTGTAATGAGTCCTTCCATTACGTTTTGAAGTGCTGTCAAATGAGGGAATAAGTTATGGTGCTGGAATACCATACCTGTTTGCGTACGAAGATTTACAATATCTTTCTTCGATACTTTTTGAGCAAAATTAAGCTCTTTATTGCCGATGCGAATGCTACCGGCGTTTGGTGTTTCTAGTACGTTAAGACAACGTAAGAATGTCGTTTTACCAGATCCAGACGGTCCAATAATAACAACAACCTCGCCTTTCTCAACTGTTAAATCTATATGCTTTAGTACGGTATTATCTCCGAAACTTTTTTGTAAGTGCTGAATTGAAATCATAAAAACAAAAACTCCTTTTGTAAAAGGATTATTTTAATGTGTAGCGTTCTGAACGCTTCTCTAACATCTGTTGTACGATTGATAATAAGAAACAAATAACCCAATAAATAAGACCTGCTTCAAAATAAACAATTAAAAACTCGTAGTTCATCGCCGCAATCTCCTGCGCTTTTCGGAACATTTCTGTTACTAAAATTAATGATGCTAATGAAGTATCCTTCACTAAGCTAATAAATGTATTCGAAAGCGGTGGAATTGATACGCGCGTTGCTTGTGGTAAAATAACACGTTTTAATGCTTGTGGATATGTCATCCCAATTGTGTAAGCTGCTTCCCACTGCCCTTTCGGAATGGAAAGGATAGAAGCACGAATAATTTCAGATGCATATGCACCGACATTTAATGAAAATCCAACAACTGCTGCTGTATATGGCTCAACTTCAATATTAAGAGTTGGAAGACCATAGAAAATAATAAATAACTGTACAAGAAGTGGCGTTCCGCGAATGATAGATACATAGATACGAGCAATCCATTGTAAAATACGACTACCAGAAATACGTGCGAGCGCTGTTAACGTTGCCAGTATAATCCCGATAATAAATGTAATAAGCGTTAATGGAATTGTCGTAAAAACAGCTTCCTTCAGCATAGGCATGAAGGAAGACTGCATAATATCTATCCAAGTAGACAATCGATCTGAAACCAATGCACTACTTAGATACATTTTCACCGAACCATTTTTTCGTTATTTTGTCATACGTACCGTCTTTTTTCATATCTTCTAACGCTTTATCTACTTCTTGTACAAGCTTAGTGCTACCTTTACGGAATAAGAATCCACTTTCTGAAGCTTCTTTTTCAGTATCTACAATTTTAATTTTCGCATCTTTTTTCGTTTCTAAGTAGTTTAGTACTGATAACTTATCATTGATTGTGAAGTCAACGCGTCCTGAAGCTAATAATTCTGCTGCTTGGCTAAATCCTTCTACACCAATAATTTCCGCACCATTTTTCTTAGCGATATCTGCATAGTTACTCGTTAAAGATTGTGCTCCTTTTAGTCCTTTTACATCAGCAAATGTAGCAGGCTTATCTTTATCTTTTGCAATAACTAATGCCGCTGAAGATGAAACGTATGGCTTAGAGAAATCGTATTTCTTTTGACGATCTTCACGAATACCAACTTCGTTTGCAACCATATCGAAACGTTTTGCATCAAGACCAGCAAGTAAGCTATCCCATTGTGTTTCTTTAAATACAGGTTTTACACCTAAACGTTTTGCAACTTCTTCTGCTAATTCAACATCGAATCCAGTTAATTTATTGCTTGAATCGTGGAACGTAAATGGTGGGTATGTACCTTCTGTACCAATTACAAGTTCACCGCTTTGTTTAATCTTTTGTAACGCGTCTTGACTAGCTGTATCTTTTTTCTCTTCTTTACCGCAGCCGGCTACAATCCCGATCGCTAATGTAGTTACTGCAAGCACTGAAAATAATTTCTTCATGATTGTAATCCTCCAAGTATTCTGATAGGAATTTAAAAACTATATTGATTGTATGCAATCTTGAACAATTTTTCAATGAAAATGTTCTTATTTAGTTTATCCTTTTTCTTCATAATCAAACAAAAGGGAAAAATAACGCCACATACAAAAAATAAGTAACATTTTTTAATATAGCATTTATAAAGAAAAAGGTAAAACAATACTTCTTATTTAACTGTCGTAATTCGCTAAAGAGTCGACATGTTCATCAATAAAAAAGAACTTGTGAAAATCACAAGTTCTCCTCCATACCTATTAAGCACTCTGATTGCCTTCCATTTGCGTTTTATACATATCATAATAACGCCCACGCTTTTTCATGAGTTCATCATGAGACCCTTTTTCCAAAATCGTCCCTCTATCGAGCACAATAATTTGATCTGCGCTTTTAATTGTTGAAAGGCGGTGAGCGATAATAAACGTCGTTCTTCCTTTTTTCACAACTTCTAGTGCTTGTTGAATCATCGCCTCTGTTTCTGTATCAATACTAGACGTTGCTTCATCTAGTATTAAGATAGCTGGATCAAAAGCAAGCGCCCTAGCAAACGAAATAAGCTGACGTTCTCCAGTGGAAAGCGTACTTCCCTTTTCTGTAATTTCTTCATTTATATTGTTTGCAAATCTTTCAGCACCAACATCACGTAGCGCCTTTACAATGCGCTCTTTTGAAATTTTTTCGTTTTCTAAGCTTACGTTGGAAGCGACCGTCCCGCTAAAAAGAAACGGGTCTTGCAGTACGATTCCCATATGCTCACGAGTTGCTTGTTTCGGCATTTCTCTTACATCATGACCATCAATCGTAAGCTTTCCTTTTTCAAACTCATAAAATTGAAAGAGTACATTCATGATAGAACTTTTTCCTGATCCAGTATGACCGACAAGTGCCACTGTCTCGCCTTGTTTCGCTTCAAAAGAAATATTTTTTAACACTTCATCTTTTCCATTATAAGAAAATGATACATTATCAAATTTTACATTTCCTTTTAAACGAGGCATACGTTCTTCTTCTACCGCTTCTCCTTTTTCCTCTAACAATTCAAAGACACGTTCTGATGCAACGCGCGCTTGCTCTAAGTTTGCAAGCTGGTTCACCATATTCGTAATTGGCGAGAATAATCGTGTTAAATAATCGACGAACGCATACAGTACCCCAAGTGAAATAATACCTGTAGCACTTAATGACGCACCGCCGAAATACCAAATCACTCCTGTGAAAGCGATATTTCTTAATACAGCTACTAAGTTATGCGAAGTTGCTGCATTTAAATTTAAAATTTTATTTTGATACTTAAAATAATCGCCGTTTAATTCTTCAAATTCTTTTTTCGTTTCACGCTCTTGACGGAACGCTTGAATAATTGGCATCCCTTGAATGGATTCATTCACTGTTCCGTTAATATCGGATAAACGTGAACGCATTTTATGATTATATACAGACGCATATTTTCTATAAAGAATCGCCCAAACAATTAAAATTGGGATAATTAATAAACATAATGAAGCGAGCTTCACATCTAATAAAAATAGCGCAGCGAATATCCCAATAATATAAATGATACTAGAAACGAATGTTGCAAGTACAGTTACATATAAATCACGAATGGCCTCTGTATCATTCGTCACACGCGAAACAATTTTCCCTGCCGGTAAATGATCGAAATAACGAATCGGCAACGTTTGAATATGAGAAAACACATCTTCCCTCATAATTTGAATAATTTTGTTCGCTGCCTTCTGCAAGAAGAACTGCTTTCCGTATGCAAATAATGATACGACTACTAATAAAGCGAAATAGCCACCACCAAGTAATAATAGACGGTTTATTTCTGGTTTATAAAATGCAAACACTTCTTCTTTCGTTAATGCCTTCGCTTTATACACTTGCACCGCCTTACCATTTTGAACGGTAATCATATCACCTTTTACAGTACGTGACCCTTCAATACTCACTTTATTCGGTACAAAATAATATTGAAAACCGACTTGCATCACACGTACTTCTTTACCTTTTGTCTCGCCTTGTTCAAAGCGATCACTTCGCTTATAAAAAGCGCCATTATATGAAACAGCTTCTTCACTCTTTTCTGTTTCATACCAAGGTTTCTCTATCCCGACGATATGATCATCAATCATCGTTTTAGCGACGAAAGGACCAGCAAGCTCTGCAATGACGAAAATAAATAACATTAGCATCGCTGCAAAAATCGTCCCCTTCACTTTCATCGCATATTGAAACAATCGTTTTGAAACGCTCATATTTTCACCCCACTATCCGCACTTTCACTTTCACCTTGTTGTCTTTCAAACTGCTCAGCATACCAGCCTCCGCTCTGGATAAGCTGAGCATGTGTACCTTCTTCCATTACTTGCCCCTCATCCATAACGAGAATCCAATCCGCATGTTGCACTGCAGATAAACGGTGCGTCGTAATAATCGTCGTCTTTCCGCTTCTTTCTGTTCTTATATTTTCAATGATCGCTGCTTCCGTACGAGCATCTACAGCTGATAAAGAATCGTCCAAAATTAAAATTTCTGGATTTTGAATAACAGCTCGCGCAATCGAGATCCTTTGTTTTTGCCCTCCTGATAAAGAAACACCTTTCTCTCCAACGAGCGTTTCTAATCCTTCTGGTAAAAACTCTAAGTCTTTTTTAAACGCAGCAATTTCAATTGCTTTCTCAAGTTCTTCTTCCGTCGCTTCCCTATTTCCGAATAAAATATTTTCTCTCGCTGTTTTTGAGAACAAAATATGTTCCTGAGGTACATACCCAATCCATCCGAGTACATTTTCATTCGTTATTTTATCTAATGTCACATCAGAGACCGCAATATCTCCATCTCCAAGCGGATATTGACGAAGAAGCTGACGTACAAGCGTCGTTTTCCCGCTTCCTGTTTTTCCGACAACCCCTAGCGTTTCTCCTTGCTTTAATGTGAAAGAAACCTTTTTTAAATTTTCTTCAGTTGATGAAGGGTATGAGAAAGACACATCATCAAACTGAATATAATCCGGATCTTGCACAAGCTTTGGATGTTTTGGATTCTTTACATCTGGCTCATACGCTAACGTTTCATTCACACGGTCAAGCGAAGCATTTCCTCTTTGCATAACATTGATTAATTCACCAATTGCAAACATCGGCCAAATCATCATCCCTAAATACACGTTAAAAGAAACGAGTTCACCAAGCGTCACCTTTGACTGGAACACAAGGTATGCACCGTACACTAAGCCGATTAAATAACTAAGACCGACAAGCATTTTCACAGTTGGTTGGAATAATGCATCAATTCTTGCTACCTTCATATTTTTTTCGTAGACGTCATCTCCTAAATGATGAAATCTTTCCTCGTCTGCATTCTCTTGTACGTATGCACGAATAACACGCACACCAGCAATCGATTCAAGTACTTTATCATTCATATCTCCGAACGCATCTTGCGCGACTGTAAATCTCTCATGCAATTTCTTTCCATATATGTTCATCGCATACGCCATAATCGGAAGCGGTATAAGCGCCGCAACTGTAAGCTCCCAACTAATTGTAAATCCCATCATAAAGACAATCGTAAGCATATATAAACTCGAATCCACGAGCGTTAATATACCGAAACCAGCTGTCATAGCAATTGCTTTTAAATCATTTGTCGCTCTCGCCATTAAATCACCCGTACGATTTTTATGATAAAACGTCGGTGTCATTTTAAGTAAATGCCCCATAAATTTAGAGCGCATCGTTTTCTCCAGTACGAATGCTCCCCCAAACAGCTGGTGTTGCCAAACGAAAGTAAGACCATATCCAATTACCGTAACCCCTATTAAAATGAGAATAAATTGCATAATCTCCTCATTCGTTAACGTTCCTGTTTTTATATTATCTATCGTAACCCCTAACACTTTCGGGGGAATGACTTCAACTATATTTACAATTAAAAGAGCTCCAATAGCGATACTATATCTCTTCCAATGCTCTTTAAAAAACCATTTTAGCTTTAGTAATACTGATAACAATGTAACCTCTCCCTTCTCGTTCTCGTTTAACTCTCACTTCTTTATCCACTATCCAGACCCATCACATTTACATTTCGTAACCCATACAATCTCATCACATTTTTCCACCTTCCAAAATTTTCATCGTAACCATACAAGGAAAAATAAACAAAAAAAAGCATACCGCCGCTTGACGATATGCACAAAAATGCATAAAAAGCGTACGTTACGATATACGCAACGTACGCTTCTTATAAGACAGAGAATGCCTTATATATCCGCACGGGTTGCGTAATGATATGAATGTTTTCTGCCATTTAACAGAGCTAAGCCCATTACATTTACGATTACAATCATTACGCACACCCCTTTCATTTATTTTCCATTTATAATCTTACAACTTTATTGAGTATTCTGTCAATTATTTTTTTACAAACTGAATAAAAATATACGCTACATCATTTTGAAATAAGAGAATATTCCGTAAGAAAGGGCATACAAAATAAAAAAAGAATAAGAAATCGTTTTCACAAACATTTCATTTGAAAAATGTTATCAAACCCCCTACAATCACCTTATACTCACTCTTACAAGTTGCTATTTTAGGAGGACTAATCATGACAACTAGCAATACGTACAAATTTTATTTAAACGGAGAATGGAGAGAAAGCTCTTCAGGAGAAACAATCGAAATTCCATCTCCATACTTACACGAAGTAATTGGACAAGTACAAGCAATTACTCGCGGAGAAGTAGATGAAGCAATTGCATCTGCAAAAGAAGCTCAAAAATCATGGGCTGAAGCTTCCCTACAAGATCGCGCAAAATACTTATATAAATGGGCTGATGAGCTCGTAAATATGCAGGATGAAATTGCCGATATCATTATGAAAGAAGTCGGTAAAGGCTATAAAGATGCGAAGAAAGAAGTTGTTCGTACAGCTGACTTCATTCGTTACACGATCGAAGAAGCTTTACATATGCACGGAGAAAGCATGATGGGCGATAGCTTCCCTGGCGGAACGAAATCTAAACTTGCGATTATCCAACGCGCACCACTTGGTGTTGTATTAGCAATCGCACCATTTAACTACCCAGTAAACTTATCTGCTGCAAAACTTGCACCAGCATTAATTATGGGTAATGCTGTTATTTTCAAACCAGCAACTCAAGGTGCAATTAGTGGTATTAAAATGGTTGAAGCACTTCATAAAGCTGGCCTTCCAAAAGGTCTTGTAAACGTAGCTACAGGACGCGGTTCTGTCATTGGTGACTACTTAGTAGAACACGAAGGCATCAATATGGTATCGTTCACAGGCGGTACGAACACAGGTAAACATTTAGCGAAAAAAGCTTCAATGATTCCACTTGTATTAGAACTTGGTGGTAAAGATCCTGGTATCGTTCGTGAAGATGCTGACTTACAAGATGCTGCAAACCATATCGTAAGCGGTGCATTCTCTTACTCTGGTCAACGTTGTACAGCTATTAAACGTGTACTTGTACACGAAAACGTAGCCGACGAGCTTGTTAGCTTATTAAAAGCGCAAGTAGCTGAACTATCAGTTGGATCTCCAGAACAAGACAGCACAATCGTTCCATTAATCGACGACAAGTCTGCTGACTTCGTTCAAGGCTTAGTTGACGATGCTGTTGAAAAAGGTGCTACAATCGTTATCGGTAACAAACGTGAGCGTAACTTAATTTACCCAACATTAATCGACCACGTAACAGAAGAAATGAAAGTTGCTTGGGAAGAGCCATTCGGCCCAATCCTTCCAATCATCCGTGTTTCTTCAGATGAGCAAGCAATTGAGATTGCTAACAAATCAGAGTTCGGTCTGCAAGCAAGTGTCTTCACAAAAGACATTAACAAAGCATTTGCAATTGCTAACAAAATCGAAACTGGTTCTGTTCAAATTAACGGACGCACAGAGCGCGGCCCTGACCACTTCCCATTCATTGGTGTAAAAGGTTCAGGTATGGGCGCACAAGGTATTCGTAAGAGCCTTGAGTCTATGACACGTGAAAAAGTAACAGTATTAAACTTAGTTTAATTTTATATGTAGAAGCTGATCTAGTTTAGATCGGCTTCTTTTTATATCAAATAATTATTCATTCCTAATCACAAACTCTTCTCTATAATCTGATTATTACTATATCCATTGACGTATAAAAATTCATTTGTTACTCTTAAAGACGTTAATTTAATATTTAAATCCTCATTCGTATCTCGGTGAGGTAGAGGTTGCAATCATTAAGAGTATCATTTCAGGAGATGTAGTGGCATTGATGAAGGAATGAGAAAGGAATGGTTGCCGAAGTAAGTCGTGTCCACCATGCACGCTTGCTGGGTCTGCATTTAATAAGTGCAGAACTGTCACAAACGTTTCGTTTGTGGAGAGCTATCGAGAGGTATGTCGTGGGTTTCTTATAAGATAGAAAGCATGTAGCGGCAGATTACGTGCTTTTTTTGTTTTGTTTGGGACTTCTCTTCCTGACTCAGGAAGACATACATATCTCCTCGCTTGACTTGGTTATACTAACTTTGGAGGTATTTTTCTATGCAACAAAAAAAATGGGGCTTTTGGGTACTAACAGCTTTCGTTGTCGGTAACATGGTTGGCGCTGGTATTTTCATGGTGCCAAGTACGTTGGCACAAACAGCAAGCCCACTCGGTGTCACTTTAGCTTGGTTAACTACAGGGTTTGGTGTTTTAATGCTAGCTCTTGTTTTCGGTAATTTAGCAATTCGTCGTCCTGATTTAACGACAGGGCCACAAAGTCATGCATATGCTTTATTCTCAACACCAAAAAAGAAAAAAATGGCTGGTTTCAGTATGGTATGGGGATATTGGGTTGCAAACTGGGCAAGTAACGTTGCCATCATTACATCATTTGCGGGATATTTATCACTCTTCTTCCCAATTATGAAAGATACGCGACTACTATTTTCAATCGGCTCGTTTAACGTAGAAGTCGGAAAACTAATTACATTTACGATTTGTTCCATCTTACTTTGGGGAACTCATATTATATTAACAAATGGTGTAAGCGGAGCTGGAAAGCTAAACTTCTTAGCAACAACAACGAAAGTAACTGGATTCCTTTTATTCATCGTCGTTACGTTATTTGCATTCGAAGCTTCTAAGTTTGGACAATGGTACACGCCGATGATTGATAAATCAGGTGTATCACATGGTCTTCTTTCACAAGTAAATTTAGCTGCTCTTACAACGCTTTGGGCGTTTATCGGAATTGAATCAGCCGTTCTTTTATCAAACCGTGCTGTTTCCCCAAAAACGGTAAAACGTGCAACAGTTGCGGGATTACTTATTACAGTTGCGATTTACTTAGGAATTACAATTTTAACAATGGGTGTACTTCATGTTGATAAATTACAAGCTTCGGAACGTCCATTAGCAGATGCACTAAACGCTGCAATGGGTCATGGCGGCGGGAAACTTATGGCATTACTTGCTCTTACTTCCCTGTTCGGTTCTATCTTAGGCTGGATTTTATTAAGCTCAGAAGTACCATATCAAGCAGCAAAAGAAGGTTTCTTCCCTTCCTTCTTCACGAAAACCAATAAAAAAGGAAGTCCAATTTACTCATTACGATTAACAAACATTATGTCGCAAGTTTTCCTATTCTCAACATTATCAGGAACCATTGCGGAAGCTTATACATTCGTTATTACCGTATCAACATTGGCCTACCTCATTCCATATCTCGTTTCACCAATCTTCCAGTTAAAACTAGTCGCAACTGGTGAAACATATAAAAATGAAATGCGGGCAAGAATTACAGATGGTATAGTCGCAATGATCGCACTTTGCTACGCACTATGGGTTATTAAAACCGGCGCATCCGATATAAAAACGTTCCTTCTCGGAATTGGTTTATTCGTAATTGGATTTGCTTTCTATCCATTAATGAATCGTGATCAGAAAAAAAATAACGAAAAGAAAAACGGGCAAGTTGCATAACGCAATTTGCTCGTTTTTTCTTTTGTAAAACATATATAATAGAACAAAGAGGTGAAAAACATGTCAATCGAATCGCTATGGAGCAGTCGCTTCCAACAACATATTCAAAATATCATTACATACTTTGCACGTATGATTAACGGTTTACTATATAGCTTTATCTTTATTTCATGCGTTGGTGCATATTATTATGCTCAGTTTCTAAAAGCATCTCCTTCTAAAGGAATATCTTTAATAATTATAACGATTGTACTTACGTTCATTATAACGAGATGCCCTATCCGTACATTTATTCAAAAACCTGATGCTGTCTATTTGCTTGCATTAGAAGAGAAACTAACATCCTATTTCAAAAAATCTCTTCTATATAATTACATCATTCAGCTTTTCCCATTATTATTTACGTTCCTTATTCTCGTACCACTTGCTATGCAATCATTACAATTAACTGTACCTTTTTTATGTACAATCTTTATCGTGTTAATGATTACGAAAGCCTGGAACATGTACATACATTGGATGTGGCGTGATAGTCACGAAAAAAATATATGGCTGATCATTCGTATTACTTGTAACGCCCTAATCATTTACATGCTGTTTTATTCCGCAAATGTTCTCATATTGGGCGGACTACTCTTACTACTTGCTTTCCTACTTCTATATACGAAAAAACAGCCTACAAAACGAATACCTTGGGATTACATAATCGAGCAAGAAGAAAAAATGAACGTTCGTTTTTATCAATTTGCTAGCATTTTCACAGATGTTCCGCAACTGAATAAACAAGTAAATAAAAGAAAATGGCTTACAAATTGGATTGAACCTTTATTACATAAAAAACGAGCAACTTTCTTCTACTTACATACACTAGCATTTTTACGTGGAAATGATTATTTCGGTATATATATTCGCTTAGGATTGATCGGTGCTTTCGCCTTATATTTCATACCAAATATATACGTAAAAGGTGCTATCACTTACATCGTTCTATATATGATCTCTATCCAGCTTCGTTCACTATGGAAATATTTTTCGGGAAATATTATTGCAGCATTATATCCAATCCATACTGAAGAAAGAATGAAACAATTTCTTAGCTTAATCTTTATATTGCTAAGTATTCAACTCATTGTATTTTCGAGTGTTATACTCATTGCTACAGGTCAATTTTTACATAGCCTTATCATTATGATTGTCGGGTTACTCTGGATCAAATTTATTATTGTACCAAAAACGAAGCAACGCGTTTCTTCGTTTTAACGAAAAGAAATCTCTTAAACGCCAAGGAGAAAATAAATTATCCTTGGCTTTTTTATTTTGCTTCCTCAAACAAGAATCACTGAAACAACCGATATTTTATGATTTTTACATACAAAAACGATAATACATGTTTACGACCTAATAAAAAGGGTATCTATTAATTAACAGAGTAAAGGAGGGGCCTATATTGTGAATAAAAAAACGGAACAATTGAAGCATCACGTTACTGACAATCAATGCAAACATGCTTTAACAACAAATCAAGGGGTAAAAATAGCTGAAGATGAATTTTCTTTAAAGATGGGCTTAAGAGGCCCAACCTTAATGGAGGATTTCCACTTTCGCGAGAAAATGACTCATTTTGATCACGAACGAATTCCCGAAAGGATTGTTCATGCACGCGGGGTTGGCGCTCATGGTTATTTTCAGCTTTATGAATCTTTAGAAACATATACGAAAGCAGATTTTCTTACTAATCCTTCAAAGAAAACACCTGTATTTGTACGGTTCTCAACCGTTCAAGGTTCTAAAGGATCCAACGACACAGTAAGAGATGTACGCGGATTCGCCACAAAATTTTATACAGATGAAGGAAACTATGATTTAGTGGGTAATAATATGCCAGTATTCTTTATCCAAGATGCTATTAAATTTCCTGATTTTGTCCATGCAGTTAAACCAGAACCACATAATGATATTCCTCAAGGAGCTAGCGCTCATGATACCTTTTGGGACTTTGTTGCGCATAATCCTGAGTCCACTCATATGGTCATGTGGCAAATGAGCGACCGAGCTATTCCGCGTAGTTTACGAATGATGGAAGGTTTTGGAGTTCACACATTTCGACTCATTAACGCAGAAGGAAAAGCCCATTTCGTAAAGTTTCACTGGAAACCTACCCTCGGGGTTCATTCATTAGTATGGGATGAAGCTCAAAAGATTGCTGGGAAAAATCCTGATTTTCATCGTCAAGATTTATACGAAGCAATTGAAAAAGGGGATTATCCTGAATGGGAACTTGGATTACAGTTAATTCCAGAAGAAGATGAACATAAATTTGATTTTGATATTTTAGATCCAACGAAATTATGGCCAGAAGAAAAAGTTCCCGTAAAATTAGTTGGTAAAATGACATTGAACAAAAATGTTGATAACTTCTTTGCTGAAACAGAGCAGGTAGCTTTTCACCCTGGTCATGTCGTACCAGGTATTGATTTTTCAAATGACCCTCTTCTGCAAGGAAGATTATTCTCCTATACAGATACACAATTATCTCGTTTAGGGGGCCCTAATTTCCATCAAATCCCTATCAATCAGCCCGTATGTCCTTTTCATAATAATCAACGTGATGGTATGCATCAAATGCAGATTCATCGCGGTCAAACAAGCTATCATCCTAATGGATTAAATAACAATCAACCTGCAACCGTCCAAGCCGAACAAGGAGGATATGAACATTATCAAGAAAAGATTGATGGGCATAAAATTAGAGGTCGCAGTAAAAGCTTTCTTAACTTTTATTCTCAGGCTAAACTTTTCTACAATAGTATGAGCCCTATTGAAAAGCAGCACATAAAAGAAGCTTTTTGCTTTGAAGTTGGGAAGTGTAAATCAGACATGGTGAAGGCAAATGTAATTGCTCTCTTAAACCACGTCGATCGTCAATTAGCACAAGAAGTCGCTAACATTATTGGAGCTCCTTTACCTAAGGAAAATCACGAAGTAAATTCAGATGCAAAATCACCTGCACTAAGTATGTCCAATACTATTTTTAAATCTGATTCCAAAAATGTTGCAATTCTATTAAATGGTGACCCAAGCGTCTCACTTCTGTCCGAATGGATTCAAGCTTTTGTACAACACCGAATTAACTATAGCATCATAGATAATAAAATTTATCAGTTCAATGATTCCATTAAAGTAACTGATACTTATACAACAACAGACTCCTCCCTTTTTGATGCAGTATTAGTGTTTAGTAGTGAGTCTGTCATTCACCCCCCTGTTTTAGAATTTGCAGAAACTACTTTTAAACATTTTAAACCGATAGCTCATGTTCTTAGTAATCCTCATGCTTTGGACCATAGTAAGATTAAACTGGATGGAGCAGGAGTTTACAACTTAACAAACACTTCAATTGAATCATTTATAGAAGGTATTGCCCAAGGAAGATTCTGGAACCGATAATATAATATAAGGAGCGGATTAGAATGAGTAAAAAAATTGCTATTTTAATAACGGATTACTTCGAGGATACAGAATACACAGAGCCAGTAGAAGCTTTTAAACAAAAGGGATATGAATTAACAACTATTGAAATGGAAAATGGGAAAACGGTACACGGTAAGCAAGGGAAAAGTGAAGTCGTGATTGATAAAAGTATTGACGATGTTTCTCCAGAGAACTTTGATGCCCTCTTCATACCGGGTGGATTTTCTCCAGATATACTTCGTGCAGATGAACGTTTTGTTCGCTTTAGTAAAGCATTTATGGATGCGGAAAAACCTGTTTTCGCTATTTGTCACGGACCTCAGCTACTCATCACTGCACAAACACTTGAAGGACGTGATGTAACTGGATATAAATCTATTGAAGTCGATTTAAAAAATGCCGGCGGGAACTTTCATGACAAAGAGATTGTCGTATGTCAAAATCAGCTAGTAACAAGTAGACAGCCAGAGGACATCCCAGCGTTTATTGAAGAATCGTTGCGTATATTAGGATAGTTACTTTGACAAAGTTATGGATACAGCCATCCACATATTAACATGCAAAAAAAGCCCCTTACAAAAAGGGGCTTTCCAATAACTTTTTATTCTTATTACTTCGCAAAACTTTCAGCCAACTGTTTCTCTCTCCACATAAATGTAATGCCGAGACCAACTATTAAAACAACGCCTGAAAATGCATATGGATAATGAATATTCATATCAAATAATATTCCGCCCATCGCTGGTCCTGCGATATTTCCTAAACTCGTATAAGTCGAGTTCATACCAGCAACGAATCCTTGCTCTTTTCCAGCTGCTTTTGATAAAAACGTCGTTAAAGCTGGACGAAGTAAATCAAATGCTAAGAAAATGAAGCAAGTAACGAGAAGTACAATCCAATAATTAAAGACTACAGTCGAGACGAATGCTAATACTGCCCCTACAATTAAACATATTTGGATTAATACTTTCTCACCGAACATGTCTACCAATTTGCCAAACATAAATACCTGTACAACTACCCCAAAGATTGAACTAATTGTAATAATCGCTGCAATATCTTTCGGCGAGAAACCAAATTTATGATCAGAGAACAAGCTAAACACTGTTTCATACGCTGATAATCCGAATGCGAGTACAAATACAATAATAAATGCAATTGCATACATTGGATGTAATGATTTCTTTAAATCACCAATAAAACTTGATTCTTTCGTATTAGAAGAAATCTCTGCAAGTTCTTCTTTCGTTAACGGTTCTTTTAAAATAAAAATCGAAATCACACATGCTATAAAAGCAATTACTGCTGCAACGAAAAACGGCACACGTATACCGTATTCTGCAATAAATCCGCCGATTCCAGGCCCTATAATGAATCCAGTACTAATAGCCGCAGATAAGTATCCCATCGCCTTTGGACGTTCCTGAATAGATGTAATATCCGCAACATATGCCGTAACACCAGGCATAATAAACGCAGCACTAATTCCGCCTAATACCCTTGCTACATAAAGCATCCATACATCTTTTCCTAATCCAAAAAGAAGTTCTGAAACACCAAAAATAAATAATCCAATGATGATCATTTTCTTCCTACCGTAAAGGTCAACCCATCGGCCTGTAATAGGTGAAGTAATGAGCTGGGCCATTGCAAACACTGCAACGAGATAGCCCATCGTCTTCCCTGTTAAACCCATATCATTCATAAAGGACGGCATAACCGGAATGATTAATCCAATCCCTAAAAAAGCGATAAATATATTACTCAAAAGAATGACCAATACCATCTTTTGTTCTTTTATCGGTTTCTTCACTTTTTAACACCTCTTCCCGTAAGTTCCTCTCAAAAAATAATGCCCAAGAAGCTTTTTCTCTATCCTTCTATTTGTGGGCTAGTCATGAGTAGAGATGCCCCCTACTCGTTAGAATTTCACACTATCCTTCCACACATACATACGCATTAGGTGAATGACTATCATTCAGTTTTCCTCAAAAATGAACCTACCTTTTCAGACAGGTTCATCTCACTATTTCTTTATATGTAGTGCATGTGTTAAAAAATCTAGTACTTCTGCCTTTTGTAGCTCGACTTGCTCATCATCTTTATGATCATATAGATACACTTGTTCCGCTGCTGATTCAACTAGAGCTATAAATAACTTCGCTGTTCGCTCTGCGTGAACCGAATCACGAATTTCACCAGCTTCTTTTGCCTCATTTAAAAATTCACTTAGCCACATATAAAGGGGCTCATACACAGCTTCCCATTCTTTTATATGTTCTGTAGATGCAAGACCAGCATACATTAAAGCTTGTATTTCACGATATTCAGCTATAAAGTGAAACACCGCATCTATTACTTGCGTCACTTTACTTGAGAAAGGCGCATCGTTTTGCACTTTTTCTTTCACTGCAAGTATCATCTTTTCAACCATCACTTCTGCTATTGCAGGCATAACAGATAACTTAGAAGGAAAATATAAATAGAAAGTTCCTTGCGCAATGCCAGCTAATTTCACGATATCAGAAATCTTCGTTTTTTCGACGCCCTTTTCCTGAAACACTTCAATAGCTGCATAGACAATTTTCTCTTTTTTATTCATCATCTAAACCCTTTCACACTCATATTGAATGACTGTCACTCATTTTATAAGATAATCGATTGTACTGTCAATGATAGTGAACTCTAAGAGGAAATCATTTTTTTATAATAAAATCTCCTAATAAACAATTAGGAGATAAAAATACAATATACCTTTAAGAAAGTGCCTTTAATCCTGTCACTCCACATACAATAAGAAACACACTAATGATACGCGCTTTACTTTTCGACTCACCAAACAAGAACATGTTTAACAAAACTGCACCTGCTGTTCCGATACCAATCCAAACCGCATACGCGACACTTACTTGTAAAAATAAGAAGGAAGTATACAAAAATGCGAAGGATGTAGCAAACCCACCTATATAAATCGCACCATTGGCTAATGTCTTATCTTTACTATACATTTTAAGTCCTATCACACCGACTATTTCACTAATTGCAGCACAAAATACGAAAAACCAACCCATTTTTAAGCAACTCCTTCCACAGTTTCTTCTTTATTGTCAGCTAACTTTAAACCGATAACGCCGGCTACTACCATAAGAATGAAGAATAGTTTGCCTGCGCTGAAACTTCCACCGAAAAGAAATACATCCATTAAGAAAGTACCTACCGTACCAGCTCCAGCGAAAATAGCATATACAGTTCCTGTTGCAAGATGTTCACACGCTTTAGAAAGGAAGTGAAAATCAACAGCGATAACTCCTAAAATAATAATCCAATGCCACCAAGTATTAGCCGTATTAAAACCAAACACCCAAAAAATTTCAAAGATACATGTTAATATGACATATAACCAAGCTCTATTTTTCATACCTCTCACCTCTTATGACTGACTATCAGTCATTTTTGTTTTAAAAAAATATACTCTTTCATCAATACTATATAAAAACAACTATCATCCTCATTTACCATTGTATTTGTTCCATTTCTAAGCTAAATGCATCCTGTCACATAAAAATGACTGAATGTCATTCATATGTATTGTACATGAACATTTTAAAAATTGTCAATGCCGAAAGTTTATTTAAAATTTCTTTCATCAGATTTGTATATTTCCTAATAATCTGTCAATAATGCTAGTAACATAATATTTTCTCCACTCCCCCTTGGAGAGATCCCTTGAATGGAGCAGTTAGCTTTTGCTAGCTGCTCTTTTTTATTTATCCGTACACTATGATGAAATACTCATAGATCAAATCCATTTTTCATCACATAACAACCATCTATTTATTTTCCAATGAGCCTTTGTATGCACTAATTTTATTCTCGAGCATCTTCTCTGTAACTTCTAAGTTTTCTCTTTGAATCTGAATAGATTTCCTATGATCTTCTAGGAGCTGTAAACGAGCTTCTGTTGTATGCTCCCCTTCTGTATATAATCTAGCGTATTCTCTTATTTTCGCTATTGGCATTTGCGTTTGTTTTAATTTCATTACAAACTGCAACCACTTTATATGTGACTCTTCGTAAAGTCGATTTCCATTTGTATCACGATTTGCAATTAATATACTTTCCTTTTCATAATAGCGTAGTGTATGTGTACTCACTCCTAATAATTTTGCTACCTCGCTAATTGTGTACATACTCAAACTCCCTCCATATGCTTACCCTCATATATCTTATGACCGAATCAAATTTATAAAAAACATTTGACTTAGAGTATACTCTAACAAATACAATCTAACCATAAATGAATTTGAATTTAGGGGGATTTTATATGAAATACACGGTTATTACTGGCGCAAGTTCCGGAATTGGTTATGAAGCAGCTTTAGCATTTGCATCTCGCGGAAAAAATTTAGTACTTGTAGCTCGAAGACAAGAAGAATTAAACGGATTAAAATTGAAAATTAACGAAATGCATCCTGAGTTGGATGTTGTCATTCGAAAAACTGATTTATCTGTGACTGAAGATGTTTATAAACTTTATGAAAGCCTACAAGCTTTTCAAATTGAAACGTGGATTAACAACGCAGGTTTTGGTAATTTCGCCTCAATTGCTGAACAAAATTTAAATAAAATAGAGACGATGTTGCATGTCAATATAGAAGCACTAACAATACTCTCTTCTCTTTTCGTTCGAGATTATTCAATGGTTGATGGAACACAGCTTATTAACGTTTCATCTGGCGGCGGATACACGATTGTTGCTGATGCTGTTACGTATTGCGCTACGAAATTTTATGTAAGTGCCTTTACAGAAGGGCTGTCTCACGAACTGAAAGAACAAGGCGCAAAACTGCAAGCAAAAGTTTTAGCTCCTGCTGCAACTGAAACAGAATTTGCGAAACGTTCATTTGATATTGATGAATTCCAATACGATAATGTTGTACCAAAATTCCACACTGCAAAACAAATGGCACAATTTATGCTCGATCTTTATGATAATGATAAAGTTGTAGGGCTTGTCGATGGTTCTACTTATAACTATGAGCTTAAAAATCCCATTTTTAATTTTGCAGTACGAAAAACGAATTCAAGTTCTTAATTCCCCTAAAATATAGATGCCCACTATTACATAAATAATAGTGGGACTTTTCTCTCTCTGAAACTTTCATCCAACATATCGAATCATCGCCACCTCATCACAATAATCAACCTTTGGACAATGTCTACAATCAACCCATACTTTCTCTGGTAGCGCATCTCTATTCACAAAATCAAATCCACACTTTTGAAAAAATACTGTTTCATATGTTAAGGAAATTACTCTTCTTACATTTATTTTCGTAGCTTCCTCCATTACATGATTTACGAGCATACGCCCTATCCCTTTCCCTGCATATGTATGCGAAACTACTAACGATCGTATTTCTGCAAGATCTTCTCCTAATACATGCAATCCAGCAACTCCAACAATTCTCTCGTCTTCTTTCATAACATATAAACATTGCAAATATTGATAAAGAGACAAAAGAGAACGTGGTAAAACAACTCCCTCTTTTGCATAAACCTCAATAAGACTATAAATTTCTTTCACATCACTCGTCACCGCATTACAGATTTTCATATTACATCCCCTTACCCCTCAATATTAATATTTATAACTTAAAATGAATTTTAATTCATAATTTTATATAATAATACATCTCTCTTTTCTCCTCGTCAATCACTTTATGCAAACAAAAAACCAAGCAATCTAATCGATGCTCGGTTCCTCATCTCGTATCGGCAATACTGTTGAATATTTAATTTCACGAAGTGCTAAACTTGTCTGTATACGTGTAATACCAAGCTTATTCAGCTTTCTAATAAACTGCTCCAGTTCTTTACGATCACGATTTGCAACCTTTAATAAATAATCGTACTCTCCTGTTAAACAGTGACATTCTAACACTTCCGGCATCGATTCTAATTCTTTCTCCAACACTTCCAGCTTGTCAAATTGATGAATATTTGTACTCATAAAAATAAAACATAATAAATCAAATCCAAGCTTTTCTTGATTTAAAATCGCAACTTGCTTATCGATGAAACCTTCCCCATCCAATCTTTTTATTCTTGCATGCATCGCAGCCGGTGATAAATTAACGCGACGTGCCAGCTCTGCATTACTTACTTGTGACTCCTTCTGCAATATATCTAAAATTTGTACATCCAAATCATCCAACACTTTAATAACAGACGACTCCATTACAATTCCCCCTTTTTTCTTACCGATGATTATTCGAAAAAATACCTTATACCTTACACAAAACTGAATATTATTCCGTAAATATCATTCATAACTAAATATTTTATCGAGTTTTAACAATTATACAAAAGAATATATTACACAATAAAGAAAAATGCTAAAATTATTTACAATTCGTATTGATTACAAAAAAGGGGATTTTAGCATGCCTTATTTTTACGTCTTTTTACTATTACTAACGAGCTTATTATGGGGAGGAAATTTTGTCGTTGGAAAATCACTCGTCGATCATGCATCGCCGATGACACTGACAAATTTAAGATGGATGATTGCGATTGTTTGTTTATTACCAATGGTATGGTTTAAAGAAAAGAAAATCCTTCCACCACGTACCGCAATACTTCCGTTAATATTGATGGGAATTTCAGGGGTCGCTCTTTTTAACATCTTTCAATTTTTAGCATTAGAAAAAACATCCGCTACGAATGTAGGTCTTATCTCTACTTTGAATGCAATTTCAATTGCATTATTTTCAGTATTATTTCTAAAAGAAAAAGTAAATACACTCCAAATCCTATCCATGATTCTTTCATTCTTCGGGGTTATCCTCGTCCTATTAAAAGGTGATTTCTCGCTTTTATTTTCACTACATTTTAATAGTGGCGATTTATGGATGATTGCAGCAGTTTGTATTTGGGGAATCTATTCTGTTTGTAGTAAATGGGCAACAAAAACAACTACACCACTTATGGCAACGTTGTACTCTGGTATTTTCGGCGTTATTTTATTACTACCGTTTAACATAGGTAGCTTCACTGTTTCAAATATAAATACTTCTTTCATCACATCACTTTTATATACTGGGCTTATTTCGACAGTTCTTTGTATGGTATTTTGGAATATTGGTGTACAAAAATTAGGCGCAACTACATCAGGTATTTTTCTAAACTTCAATCCAATTTTCACAGCCATTTTAGCATTCATATTCCTCGGAGAAGAATTAACGTGGATACAAATTTTAGGGACAATTGTCGTTGTAACAGGATGTTATTTATTTTCTCATTTTAAAACTGTTGCCGTTCAGCCTGTTAGACCTTTAATGCGAAAACATTCTTAATGAAAAAACATCGTCATCTGGGTTGGCGATGTTTTTATTTTCTCTTCATTTCTTTTATATACTGCTTTTCCTCTTCTGGCGATAAACGTTCCGTCGCCTTGCCAGTATCTCCACCTTGAAGGCTCCATAAAAAGTTATGCTCCTCAACAGTTTGAGAAAAATCTCCTTTTTCCCATCTATTTATAATAGAAAATAACTTCATTTTATATTGAAAACCTGTACTATTTTCAATATCTCTTTTTACATTAGAAATTTCCTTTTTTGTCATCTCTACAAATCCCCATTTTTCAGAGGATTTTACCTTTTGATGCACCATTTTATGCATAGTAGAAATAATTTCACCTTCACTAATTTGCGGAGCTTCTTCTGCAGCTTTTTTCTCTTTTTCGTTTGCCGCTCGCTCGATTTGAATATTTTTATTTTCTTTTTCCACATATGCAAGCAATTTCTTTCCGCCAACTATAGAAGAGAAAATTACTATAATTGTAATGCATATACCTACGATCCATTTAAAAAGCATTATCTCTTCATCGCTTCCCTAACAATATGACTATCTACATATTGCTTAAACTTCACAATTTTTCCGTTCTCAAGTTGCCATACATGAACAAATTCTGCTTCAAATGATTTTCCCGTTTCTTTATAAATTCCTGAATAAACACCTTCAGCAATAATTACATCTTTTCCGTTTACTTCATGATACGTATTTACACTTGCTTTATAATCATCCCATTCTGATCCTAAACGGCTAAATACATTTTCCATTATAGCTTCTACGCCTTTATATGTTCCGCCATACGGGAACCCTTCTGCCTCTGTCCATTCCACTTTTTCAGAGAAGGCTTCTGCTAAATGCTTTGCATTTGAAGAAGCTGATCCTTCATACGTGCTTTTAATAATTTCTAAATTTGATTTAGGCATATTACTTCCTCCCGTTTATTTATTTTTACACAAGACGTAACCAATGTAGTTACATCTTGTGTAAAAAAATATTTAAATTGTTTCATTCGTAATTCATTAGTTGTAATCATTATAGTTACAATATTTCTTCAAGTCAACATTTATAAATAAAATTTACTTCGTTTTCATTACTTTCTCTTTTAAGAAACGATCTACATATCCTTCTGCTTTTACTACGAATAAATACGTACCCATTGATAATAATGCAAGATCTAATTCATATCCTGGATTCTTTCCATCTCCTAATAAACCTGCTGCTCCATTTACCTTTACGATAGCTCCAGCTAAAATAAGAGCGAATAACAATCCTACATATCGTACACCTAAACCGATAATTAATAATATACCACCAACTAATTCAACTGTTGCTACGCCGTATGCAAGGCCACCTGGTAAGCCGATGCTTGTAAACCATCCTGCTACGTTATCGATACCTGATTGAAACTTCGCTAAACCGTGCGCAAAGAACGTTACTCCTAACACGATACGAATAATTAAATTCCCAATATATTGGTTCATTTTGAACTCTCCTTTTCATTTTGTTATAGTGAACTTTTATTTACAAGTCAAAACAATACGGTATTTCAATTCATTCGTCAAATACTTTTTTAAAGATAACAAAAAACATTATCCCTTTTACGGATAATGTTTTCTTACAAAATAGCGCTAATTCAAGCTTTTACTCTATCGCACAAAAAAGTTGAAACATTTTTCCAGCGCCAACATACGGCAATAAAGAAATATCCTCTTCTACAACCATTCCAACAACATTCACTTTCTCATCTACAGGTAAATCATGTGTGGCAACTTGCATCTCTCCTGCATATCTACCGTACAATTCATTATCAATTGTAATGCTACCTTTCTTTCTTACAATTGTATGCATCGGCTGTAACATCACTCTATTTCCTTCCCTTGATTCTACAGATCGAATAGCATCACGAGACGGATCTAGTCTATTTGTATGCACTTGCTCCACCACTTTTAATACTTCTTTATCAGTTATAAATGATTTGTAACGCAATGGAATAATCCCTCTACTTGCACTAGCTACTTCTTGCATACTTTCTAAACTTGCGCTTATATCTCCAATCAATACTTTATCAACACCACAATCTTGAACAAGTTCTAAGTACGCTTCAAGCGGGCGCATATTGCGATGTTTTTCTAACGTTGGTAACCCTTCATATAACGGACCACGTTTTTCACCATCTCCTGGAATAAATGCCATTGTCTTTATTCCGCACTTCTGTAAATATTGATTTTGTTTTTGTAAGAAGGACTTTGCTAGTCCTGTCTCTGGGCGCGGGTAAAAATTATGCCATGCTTCTACATTCTCTACTCTTATATGTTCTGTAAGTAATTCTTTCCAAAATGACTTTGTAATCGTACTCGCATTTAAAGCTACTTTCATCTTATGAGATACGCTTGCAATTTCTTTTGGCGCAATGCCGTAATCCATTCTTAAACCGGTAATACCCCAGTCCAATAGCTCTTCCACATTTTCATATGTTAGCCCTAAATGGTGTAACGATTTTGGAGAAACATCAACCATTAGCTCCATTTCATTTTCAAGAGCCTGCTTCCCAAGTATCTGAATTAACTCTTTATACGTACCAGGATCATCCTCTGGTATATGAAGTGATGTAAAAATAGACAAAAATCCATTTTCCTTCGCCACTTTTAGCCACTCTTCTTGTTTCTCTACTCGTTCTTTTGAAAGATAAATGGAAACTCCGATCATATAAATCTCCCTTTCTATTAATAGAAAAAGAGAAAGGAATCCCTTTCTCTATATGTTTTCTGCCATTTCTTCTTTAAATCCGAAGAAGTACGTAAAGATAAATCCGAAAGTATATGCAATTACTAAACCTAAGAAATATAGTAAATATTTATTGTCAGCAATTAACGGAATTAAAGATAGCCCTGATACGCCAATTCCAAGTGAAGCCGTTTGCATAACTGCTTGGAATGCACCACCGACAGCCGCTCCTAAACAAGCAGTAATAAACGGTTTCCCAAGTGGTAATGTAACCCCGTATAATAACGGCTCACCAATTCCTAAAAAGCCAACTGGCAATCCACCTTTAATTACATTTCGAAGTCGTTTGTTTTTTGTTTTCACATAAATCGCAATTGCTGCGCCCACTTGGCCAGCACCAGCCATTGCGAGTACTGGTAATAAAGGTGTTACGTGTGTTTGATTAATAAATTCCATATGAATTGGTGTTAAACCGTGATGCAATCCGACCATAACGAGAGGTAAAAATGTTCCCGCAAGTACTGCGCCAGCAAATGCTCCGCCAATATTTAAAATAGCATTAATTCCGCTCGTAATACCATCTGATAAGAAACCTGCTAATGGCTGAATGGCTAACATCGTTACGATACTTACAACTAATACAGTAATGAGTGGTGTCACGATAATATCAACTGCATTCGGCACTGCTTTTCGAACTTGTCTTTCCACTACAACCATAAGCCATGCTGCAAAAATAACTGCGAACAATCCGCCACGTCCGGGCACTAATGCTTCACCAAACAATTTTACGTTTGCCATCGCCGGGTTGAAAATTAAAATACCAGCAATTGCCCCAAGAACCGGTGTCCCGCCGAACTCTTTCGCTGTATTCCAGCCGACTAAAATTCCTAAGAATGTAAAGATACCGCCGCCAATGAGTAGTAACATTTGTAACCACGTTGCATTTGGATCAGCACCAGCGTTTTTCGCAAAATTAGCAACCCCGTTTATAATTCCTGACGCAACAAGTCCTGGAATTAACGGAATGAAAATACTTCCTATTTTTCGTAAAAAGTTTTTCACTGGGGTATTATTTTTCTTCTTAATCTCTGACTTCATCTCTTGCCCAATATCTTCAAGGTGATGATCTGCTACCTCACCAATTCGTAGTCCTGTCAAACCTTCCATTTCAGCTGCTACTTTATTTACTGTTCCTGGACCAACGACAACTTGAAGCGTCTCATCTTCTATAACACCCATAACGCCTTCAACTTTTTTCAAAAGGTCCATATTTACTTTACTTTCATCATGAAGCGTTAAACGTAGTCTCGTCATACAATGAGCAATACTACGAATATTTTTTATTCCCCCAAGTTGCTCCGAAATTTCCTTGGCCATTCTCTCTTCTTTCTTCATAATAGAATCCCCCTTCCTATTACTTTATAGTGCTTTCTTCACAAACCCTTTTGCGTATTTTAGTTTCTCCAGTGCTTCCCCATACTCACACTGCAACAACACCATAACAATGGCAGCTTTTACGTTACGTTCTGCCTTTTCATAATACTCTGCCGCTACTTCATAACTAGCGCCTGTTGCTTCCACAATAATTCGTTTTGACCGTTCTACTAACTTTTCATTTGTGGATTGAACATCTACCATTAAGTTTTTATATACTTTTCCTACACCAATCATCGAAGCTGTTGAAATCATATTCAGCACTAATTTTTGTGCTGTACCAGCTTTTAAACGCGTTGATCCTGTTAATATTTCTGCACCTGTCTCTACTTCTACATTTAACTTTGCATATTTACTTATTTCAGCATTTTTATTACAAGAAATACTCGCTGTACTCGCTCCTACGCTCTGTGCGTATTTCAAGCCGCCAATTACGTAAGGAGTTCTGCCACTTGCAGCAATTCCAATCACTGTATCTTTTTCATTTAATCCAATACTTTTTAAATCTTCTTCTGCTAACTCTTCGCGATCTTCGGCACCTTCCACCGCTTTAGTAAACGCTTTCAACCCACCTGCTATATATCCTTGCACCATTTTATCATCCGTGCCAAATGTCGGCGGACATTCCACTGCATCTAGAATACCTAAACGACCACTCGTACCAGCACCAATGTAAATTAAACGTCCCTCTTCTTCAAAAGATTTAATAACAGTCTGTACAACCTTTTCAATTTGTTCTATCTCTTTTTCAACTGCTAACGCAACAGTTCGATCTTCTTCATTCATACTTTGCAACACTTCTTTTATACTCATTTCATCCAGATTCATTGTTTTCTCATTACGATGTTCTGTCGATAAATTTTCTAACATATTGTCACCCTCTTTGAAATTATATTTCACACTTTTATTATAACTTTAAGAAACTAAAAATCAATATCCCTTTCTTATTTTATGAAATAAAATTTCACAACATGACATATTTGTGTCAAAGATAATAAAAAAGATGAGTCTCCTCATCTTTTCTTCTACTTTAACTTCCGTAACCGCAACGCTTCTTCTCGCGTCTCCATAAATTGATCCAATACTTTATTACCAATTCGGTTGAAAGTAATCACATATAAAGCATCAATCATATTCAGTTGCGTCATTCTCGACGCAATACTTGCAATACGATGATCTTGTTCTACATCTGGCATACAAAGACGAATGTCCGCTTCTTTATATAAGGGGGATGATTGATCTAGCTTCGTAATTCCAATAACAGTTGCACCTTGTCTCTTTGCATACTGCGCCATTTCAAGCACATCTCTCGTTCGACCAGATGTTGAAATCGCAACAAATATATCGCCTTCTTTTAAATTCGTCACAAGCGGCAACATCATATGAAAATCAGATAGCATCATCGCTGTAAATCCAAGCCGTGTAAATTTATACGCCCCATCCATTGCTGGCGTAGCTGATCCACCTACGCCGTAAAATATAATTTTGCCCGCATTGACAATACGATCTGCAGCTTTCTCAAGTTCCTTCTTATCTATCGCAGTAACGCTCGCCTCAATTGCAGCTTTATTCACATAAGTGACTTTATTAAACAAATCGTACGGTCCATCTTCCGTATTCATCACTGAAAAATCGTTAATATTATAATCAGCAATCGTTAATTCACGAACGAGTGCTATCTTAAATGCTTTAAAACTTCCGATCCCAATCGACTTACAAAAACGAACGACACTCGCCTCACTTGCGCCTGCATTCGTTGACACTTCTTTCGTCGTTAAGTTCGGAACAATCTCTGCATTCTCCATTATGTACATGGCAACCTTCTTTTCAGCTGGTGAAAATTGATCCATATTACTTTCAATTTTAAATAGTAATGTTGAAGCTTTCACTATTTAACCTCCACTTCTTACGGTTGCGTTCACTTATTTTCTCTTGCTTCAAGAAGGTAAAAACCATCATCGCCAGGAGGATGAAACACATTTACAATGCGATTCCCTTTTTGATAAACAGTTCTTTCTCCTTCTGTCCACTTCTCTTTCCAACCGTTCATCCAAATCGCAACATCAGGTAAAAAAGCAGTATATTTCAGCTTCTGACCGTACTCACCATCTGCTTCTTCCGAAAAAATAGAAACCGGAAAATCTTTCACTTTTGATTCTTTCCATGCAGTAAATGGTATACATACTGCAATAAGTACGATTACACCGATAACCTTCTCCTTCGTAATCTTCACACTTCCCTCTCCTTGTCATATCACATACATAGATTTTACCATAATTACAAACCCTTCATGCTATATGACCATTGCTTTTTGGAATAAAAAAAGAGCTTACCTACATCAGATAAGCCCTTCCTCTCTATACAAAATATTTCTTCAAAAGTGGCGGTGTAATAATCGTCGTCAATATAACCACAATAACAATCGCTGTGAAATTTTCTTTCGCTAATAAATTCGCCGTAAGTCCATTTGCTGCGATGATAAGTGCTACTTCACCACGTGATACCATCCCCGCGCCAATACTAATAGAAGATTGGAGATTAAAACCTGTCAATCTCGCTCCTAAACCTGATCCAATTAACTTTGTGAAAATCGCAATGAGGGTCATAATAATAATGAACCAAAGCTGGCTTCCAATGCCTTGAAATGTAATTTCCATTCCGATACTTACGAAGAATACTGGAACAAATATTGCATAAGCAATCGGTTCAATTTTATGTTCCACTTCATGCTTATACTCTGTTTGAGAAATAGCAATTCCTGCTGCAAATGCTCCAATAATGCCTGCAATTCCCATCATTTCACTGTAATAAGAAAAAGAGAAGCAAATAATAAGAGCCGCGCTAATTAACGCTTCTGTTACACGAAGCGGGACAAGCATTTTCATAATCCAAGGAACGACTTTCCAAGCAATAAAAACAATACTTACAAAGAAAATAATTTTCTTTGCAATGACAAGTGTTATATTTACATCTTGTGTTCCTAAAAAACTCATTACAAATGCCAATAAAATAACGACAATGACATCATCAAATACGGCAGCACCTAAAATTGTTGTACTTTCTCTCGTATTCATTTTTCCTAAATCACGTAGCGTCTGCACCGTAATACTAACCGATGTTGCGCAAAGTAATAATCCTAAAAAAATGGCATGGGACTGCATTAATCCAAACAGCAATCCTGTTACATAACCACCGATGAAAGGAAAAATAATTCCACCAGCCGCTACTGCAAATGACGATTTCAAATTCCGATTTAACTCTTCTAAATCTGTTTCAAGTCCCGCCATAAACATAAGTAACAAAACACCAATCTCACTCAGTTCATCAATTAGTTCAGAACTATTAATAATACCGAGTACAGCTGGACCGATAATAATACCGATAATTAACTTACCAAGTACAGAAGGCTGACCAAGTCTCACGCTAATGTCACCAGCTAATTTCGTACAAAGTAAAATGACGACAAGTTCAAAATAAAATAACATAGCATCTGCTCCTACTTTAACTTTAATCAGTGGGTCGTTAACCCCCGTTCATTTCTGCAAGTAGTTTCCCCTATTGATCCGAATTTTATTTTTCATATTTTTATTTGACAAAATATTCTGAATTATATTAAGATTAATCCAGCAATTTTAAAAAACTACATACCATAACTGTACCTCCATTTCCTTACATACTCTTTTTTAATGGGCTCATACTATAGTCGCAGTTATGGAAATGAAAAAACGGGGGGAGAGTCCAAAGTGAAGTCATTATTACGAAAAAAAGCGCTTAGTACTGAATCACCAAAGCAGCTAGATAGAACATTAACTGCACTCGATTTAACGTTTTTAGGGATCGGCGCCGTAATTGGGACAGGGATCTTTGTATTAACAGGTATTGTTGCAGCAAAACATTCTGGTCCTGGTATTATGCTATCATTCCTTATTGCTGCATTTACTTGTGCTTGTGTAGCCTTTTGTTATGCTGAATTTGCTTCTTCTATTCCTGTCTCAGGAAGTGTGTATACTTACGCATACATGACAGTCGGAGAAGTCGTCGCCTTCATCGTCGGATGGTGTTTAATGCTCGAATATTTACTTGCCGTTGCAGCAGTAGCTGTCGGTTGGTCTGGTTATTTGCAATCATTACTACAAGGGTTCAATATACACCTACCCGCCATAATCGCCTCGGCCCCCGGCGTAGGAAAAGGTGGTCTCATCGATTTACCAGCTGTCTGCATTTTACTTCTTATTACTGGTCTTTTAAGTTTTGGTATACGTGAAAGTGCACGCATTAATAATATTATGGTTCTTATTAAACTAGCTGTTATCATTGCCTTTATCGTAGCAGGCGCAAAATATGTAAAACCTGAAAACTGGACACCGTTCATTCCATTCGGATACGACGGTATTATTACCGGAGCTGCCACTGTATTCTTCGCCTTTTTAGGTTTTGATGCAATCGCAACCGCTGCAGAAGAAACGAAAAAACCGCAGCGTGACTTACCAATTGGTATTATCGGTTCTCTTCTTATTTGTACTGTTTTATATATGATCGTATCTTTCGTTTTAACAGGTATGGTTCCTTATACGCAATTAGACGTTTCTGATCCAGTTGCATTTGCATTGCATTTCGTTGGTGAGGATGCAATTGCAGGACTACTCGCTGTTGGAGCGATGACTGGAATGACAACCGTTCTCTTAGTCGTTATGTATGGACAAGTTCGAGTTTCGTATGCGATGAGCCGTGACGGTCTACTTCCAAAAGCGTTAGCACGTGTAAATAAAAGAGTAAAAATCCCTTTATTAAATACGTGGATTACTGGCGTTATTGCCGCTTTATTAGCAGGACTTTTAGATTTACATTTGCTAGCAAATTTAGTAAACATCGGTACGTTAACAGCCTTTACATTCGTTTGCTGCGCGGTACTTATTTTACGAAAAACACATCCTGATTTAAAACGTGGATTCCGTACACCTTTCGTACCTGTATTACCAGTTGTCGCGATTCTTTGCTGTTTATATTTGATGGCTAATTTATCTAAAACGACATGGATTAGCTTTATAGCTTGGCTTATAGTCGGGTTATGCTTCTATTTCTTCTACTCTAGAAAGCATAGCCATTTAGCTACCGAAAAAACGAATGATGAACAGAAAAAAGCATAACAAGATAGCTCGCCGTTTTAGCGGCGAGCTATCTTTCTGTACAATTATATTTTTTCGTTAACGATTGTAAAATGAAAAATATGCCGATGCAAGCTGTAAACCACGCCCAATTTCCTATTGGTGTAGAGTATTTAAAAACGCCAATACCTACAAGCACTATGAAAATGATTACTTGATATATGAGCTTCCACTTTTGCATATATTCCCTCCTTTACTTCGTTCCCTTCTTTTTATTCTTCCAGGCATTCAAACTATCAAAGAAAAAGTTAATAAATAACGTTCCTAGTCCTGCTAATAAGAAAGTCATTAAAAATAAAACCCAAATACTTTTCTCTTTTAAGAAATAATATCCTACAAGGAGCACAACCGCGATCCATACATATTCAAGAATTCTTTTTAGCTTTTTCTGTTCCAAATTATTCGCTCCTTCTTTCTATGCTACTTTTAGTATAACAAAAAAGAAGCCTATCATGATAAGCTTCTTTTCTTCTCTCTTATTTGTTCATACTTTTTTCAACGAGTGAAATCGCATATTCTAATGTACGATTCATCGTTTCTACCTGTGCATCTTTTACCTTCGCATCTTTTAATACAGCTTCTGCAACTGTAATTTTTTGTTGCAATGATTTCACTGAACCATCTGTTACATTTACAGCTTGCGCTTTCTTCACTACTGCTTTTGCAGATTCAATATTGATCTGTAATTTTTCTTTCGGTGTTTTTGGTTGTTCTTCTGCCACTTTTGATTGTACGAATGTTACATTAGCTGTTTTTAATTCGTTATATGTTTGAATAATTTGTTCCCCAGTACTTCCTACATTTTCAAATGCTTGCTTAGCAGTGTTATAGCTTTTTTCTAGTTCTTGAAATGCTTCCTTTGAATATTGACCTGGCTTACCACCAAACTCATACGTACCATCTAACACTTCCTTTACTTTTCCTAGCTCCTCATATAATGCGTTGACTTGCTCTAACTTCGTACGGTTAGAAAATTCATTGTACGCTGCTAATACTTCTGAAGAACTTAACGCTTTACTATATAATTTTGCAAGCGCGATTTGACCGTTTAATGGAATGCCGCCATTTCCATTGCTATCAGGATCCGCTCCAAATGCAAATGGTACGTTCGGGTTATAAACTTTCCCTTGAGCTAACTGACTATTTACTTTTTTACCATCTACGTAAATTGCCACTTCGCTTCCGTTATATGTTCCTGTTAAATGATACGTTTTGTTCGCTTCCAATTGAACGCCAACACGTTTGTAGCTACCGCCAATGTGAGCCCATAATTCAACATATCCACTTCCTGTAGACTCAAAACCAATTCCGCCGCTCTCTGTATTTTGCAAAATACCTTGTCCGCGAATTTCATTCATTGAAAACACAGTTTCTAACGTAAACGTATTTGCTATTTTCTCTTTTTGTGCTGCTGAAAATGGAATATATCCAAATGTATTAGCTTTTCCATTTAACTTCATAACATTCTTTTTCAATGCTTTATCATATTCAATAGTCACATTACCCTTCAATTCACCTTTTGTACCAAATGGTGAATTGTCTTTAAATGTACCATCTGAGAAATTCACATCAAAAATATCAGCCTTTGGTACTTTCACATTCGGATCAATGTTATCTTTTTTCGTAGTAATTTCTGCCGTTAACGGTTGCACACTTTCATTACCAAATGAATCAATCGCGACTACTTCAAACGTATATGTTCTCCCGCCATCTAATCCTGCAAGTGTAAATGTCAGTTCTTTCGGCACTGGGTCACGATAAAACTCTGAAAATGCTAGTAATTTATTTTTTATTTCTCCAGTTTGCTTATCTCTAGCTTGTACGCGATAAGAATGAACAAGAAGGTTGTCCAATGCTTGCATGAATGTTACTGTTGCTGCATTTTCTGTTACATTCGATACTGATAACTTTGCATCTTTTGCAAAAGATGGCTTTTCTTTATCACGATCTTCTACATGTGTAAAAGTTTCTTTCTTTGATGGCAACTGAATTTTCCATGGCTCGCCTGTCCAAGAATTCGTATGGAAATCGCGTCGATTAATCGTTACTTCTTTATCGTCTACTTCTACTAATAAACCTTGGCTTAATGCACGCGATTCTGAAGGAATATTCCCTTGCACTTTGCCACCCTCTACCTCCATATAGCTTACAGAAGAGGTACCAACAGATGTAAAGTCCTTTTGATGAATCGATCTTGGATCGTCTAATGGATAATGTGAATGACCTGAAAACGTAATGACTTGTGGATATTCTTTTAATACTGCATTAATTTTTGCACTATCCTTTGTTCCCCATTCTTGGCTACCGTACACTGTATCTTTAATATGTTGATGTAAAAATACAAAAATCGGTTTTTCTGGATCATCTTTTTGCGCCTTTGCCATTTCTTCTTTTAACCAATTAATTTGTTTGTCCGAATAATACCCATGTGTCGTTTCATTTTCTGGAGACATTACGATAAAATGATACCCTTTTACCACTTTATGATAATAAATTGATTCCATTCCTGTTTTTTCTAAGAAACGCTTCTGTGCTCCCTCTACTGATAAACCGTTCCAATAATCATGATTACCTAGAGAATTCATTCGTACCGCATCTTTATTTGCATTGTCATTATACACTTGCATGAAACGATCATATTGCTGCACAGACCCTGAATCAGTAAAATCACCTACAATAACAAAAGCATCTTGCTTTGGTGCGATTGAATTAAATTGCTCAATTGCTCGTTTCCAGCGAAACATATCATCTGTTCCACTATTTTTAATATGAACATCACTTACAACGGGGAAAACTATTTTCTTCTCACTTGGTGCCTTTTCTTGCTTTTTCTCTTCCGCTTTGACTGATGTACTCCACGGAAATGATACAAATGCTAATACAAAAACCATCAATAATCCAATAAGACCTTTTACTTTTCGTAAAGCAATTCTTTCCACGTGAATCCTCCTCATAATAATTGATTCATTACAAGGGCTATTTTATCTAATACATGTTAATGTCGTTTAAATAACAAATGAACTTTATTAGATTTTTGTAAATATACAGTTAATTAGAAATTAAGTCCAACATTCCTCGTACTATTGTATACAACCACCTTTTGTCTAAAAGAGTCTGATCATTCTTTTCCTATGACTATTCACATATAATCTTTTCTATAACACTAATGATAAGTTAAGGTTTAAGCCTATTAGACAATCTTAATTTTTAATATTTCCTTCTTTTTTTAACACATCGGCCATGCTTTTACATTTAATAGTAGTAAAAGACCACTTAAAAGGAGGGGTTGTATTGAAGAATAAAAAAAATATCGGCTGTTTCGCTCCTTTATCTATTATTTGTCCAGCCCCTTGTCCACCGCCCCCTCCTCCAAATCCAAATTGCGAGCGAGTAACAAATGAATTTGCAGGGAATTTCCTTATAACTAATAACACCATTCCTTCTACCAAAGATGCATCACAATCAATGATACTGTGGCAAAGTGATGGGATACTACTTATATCAGGTACTGTTTCGGTTTACAATAGTACTAGCAGCACAGAATCAATTACAATTCAAATCGTTGGAGCCGCAACCAATATTTTCACTGTGTTTCCTGGTAATACAATATCGTACACAGGAAAAAACTTACAGTCAGTCAGTATTATCAATATAACAAGTAATCCTTCACTATATTTAGAAGGCAAGTACTGTTGCGAATTTACATGTTGCTTATAGAATACCAATTTCATTACTTTCTCAAAAAAAAGCATACCGTTCACGGTATGCTTTTTATGAGATTGGATAACGTACTGTAATACAAAACTCACCTTGATTAACAGTCGTTCCTGTCGTAGTAATTCGGACAGTAGTAAAATATCGGACAGTGAAAGTACCACTACTTTGTGGTTGTACAGTAATTGTATCAACTACTGTTGCCCCTACTAAAAAATCAACTGTAATCGGGTTGGCTCCCACATCGTATTTCACGTAACCTGAACCATATACTTCTTGCGTGATATTATTTGTATATACAATTTGAGTACCAGCACCTGTAATAGACCAGTCTGTACATACTTGGTCTTGCACAAGTGTTTTATTAGAACAACAAGACAAACTGGAACTTCTCATTCCCATTTTGAACCTCTCCTATTCTGCTATGAAAGTGGATAACGTGTTGTAATACAAAATTCTCCCTGATACGTTCCAGCAGGTGTTGCAGGTAACACAACTTGTATACTATCAAAGCGGCGATACGTAAAAGCAATACTCGTTCCTGGGTTTAATGTTTGTGTATCAATTGTACCCCCAGCAGAATCAAGTACCTCTACAGTAATTGGGCCTGGTCCAACATCATATTTAACAAAACCAGTACCAACTACGTTTTGGTTAATATTATTTGTATAGAGAACATTATCAATTGCTGTTGCAACTACAGTAGCAGACCACGGACTACACACTTTATCTTGCACATAATTTTTATCTGGACAACAAGTTAATGCTGACCCTGAGCACTCACAAGACATAGTTGTTTCCCCTCTCTCTTTTATATTCCCTATATGTGTATGTCCCTCAGAGTCTTTTGCCTGTACTATTCATCTATTTTCAAAAAATATTCAAATGACTAGATAGATTCCGTTTTATTTCTTTTCTTCATATATTTATAGACAAAGATACTAGCAACGATAAGAATAACGCCTCCTAATATCGGTAGCATATATTGCCCAACAACGTCCGCTGCTTTTTCCCAATGAGGACCTAATTTCATTCCAAAATAAACATATAAAGTCGTTAATGGGAACATTGCTACAAATGTATATATACTAAATTTCCATATGTTCATTTTCGCCATACCACACGGAACAGAAATAAGCGTTCGAACTCCTGGCACAAAGCGTCCAACAAATGCTACAACCGGTCCATATTTCTCAAAGAAATCATCTGCTTTTTGAATTTGTTCTTCTTTAATGAAGAAGTATTTCCCATATTTTATTAATAGAGGACGACCGCCGTAATAACCGAGTGCATATAACGTTAAAGGTCCTGTCGTTCCGCCGAGGGTTCCGGCTAGTACAGCAAGCCAAAAATTCATATCTCCCTCGTATACCCAATAACCAACCATGGGCAAAACTACTTCTGCTGGAATAAATTCAAACGTTAATGCTAACACAACTCCAAAATAAGAAAACTGCTTTAAAAACTCGATTATATCTAAAATAATTTGCTCCATATTTTTAACTCCTATCCTACGTTTACGTTATGCTTTTCTTGTAATTGAACTGGCGCCATTTTTACAATTCGGTTCAAAATAAATAACACAATTCCAATATCATCTAAAATACCGATAAACGGTAAGAAGTCTGGAATTAAATCGAGCGGCATCGCAACATAACCAACTAAAAACGCAATAGATAAAATTTTCTTCTTTATTGAAACCTCTTTTGAAGTGAAAAAGTCAAATAGAAATGGAACAAATCGGCGAACATGAAATACAACTCTTAATCTACTAATAAGTTTTTTCATTTTTATATCTCCTCTCTTTGTATACAAAAAGGACCCTACCAAACATGGTAAGGGTCCTAAAAAAGACAATAAGGGGCCTTTACCATTGCTGGTAAAGGTCTCACTAACAACGGAACGTTGCCAATAAAGCCGAGGGTTTCTCCCTGTAATGACGACTTTACTGTAATAAGTTACTCCCCTTTATAGACAATTTTATACACTCACATTAAAATATTTCGAAGGGCTTGTCAATATATTTTATATCTCAGGTTCTCCCGCTTACTCTTCACTAAAAAAGCAAATAAACGTATAGGAAATTTCTTACTATCTCATAATATACATAATCATTTGTAAGGAAAGGAGAGACTTCATTTGCATACCGTATGGAAAGGTGCACTCTCACTTGGATTATTAAATATAGGAATTAAACTATATAGTGCTGTAGAAGAAAACGATATAAAATTTTTAAGTCTCCATAAAGAATGCTTAACACCTATTAAATATAAAAAATTTGCTCCCGATTGCACGGATGAAGAAATCGATGATACAGATATTGTAAAAGCCTATGAATACGCACCTCATAAATACATTATTATAGATGAAAAAGAATTGGCTGAATTACAAAAAGCTCACGAACCACGCTCCATTCGTATTATATCTTTTGTCCAAAATAACGAAATCGATTCTGTTCTTTATGACCGTTCTTATTTTATAGGCCCTACCCCAGGACATGAAAAATCATATTTATTATTAAAAGAGGCTCTTGAACGTACAAATAAAATTGGGCTTATTCATATTTCTATTAGAAAAAAACAACATTTAGCTATTATCCGTAACTTTGAAGATGGGCTTATGTTACAAACTATTCACTATCCTAATGAAATTCGCGATATAACAAATACACCTAACTTACCAAGTAATGAAAATTATCCTATTCAAAAACAAGAACTCACAGCAGCAATTAATTTAATCCACCACCTTACAAATCCTTTTGAACAAGAAATGTATACAGATGAGTATAAAGAAGCACTTACCGAACTAATCGAAAACAAAATTGAACAACAGGAAAAAACCGAAACAATCTCTCCAACTCCAAACATCATCAATATTATGGAGACATTACAGGCAAGTATTGAACAAGCGAAAATAAAAAGAGAAAATAAAACAGAAAAAGAGGCCAAATAAAATTGGCCTCTTTTTTCTTTAAAGCGGATTACATTTTGGTATCTCAAGTCCAGATGATTGCGCTAATTTTAATAAGTAATAACATTCTTCTCTTGCCATATGATCCGCCATTCTAGCAGATAATGTACTTAATATTTCATTCGATAACTCTAGCTCTTCAACTTCATGGAGAAAATGTGAAAATAATTTTAACTCAAGTGAAACATCTTTTGTAAACTTCTTTAATGCAGGAAAATGATGAAGCTCTGTCCGTAAATACCCTGTCATCTCAACTGCCTTTAAGTAAAATTTTTCAAAGTGCTTCGTGAATTCTTCACTTTTCTCTTTTAATCTTTTTTCAACAAGATCTAGTCCACCAGAAATAGATCCTGCATGACCAGCCGCATCTGTTAACCAAACGAGGTGATAATGTAATTCATGAAAAACAGGCGGAACTTCTCCTTTCTTTAAAAATTCTAACACTGTTATATACTCTTCTACTTCGTTTACCATATGATTGATGAAAGTTGGCGTAAAATGAATAGTGATTTTTCCCTCGAGTTGTTTCTGTATAATACTTAATTTAAACATTCTTATTTCCTTTGCGGCTCGTTCTGCCTCTTTTGAAAATGTAATGAGATTCACATTATGTACTTTATTTAAAAGATTCGTAAATGTTTCAAGAAAATAAGCGGCCTTCTTTATATCCTCTTTTTCCTTCGGAGCTAATGCATCAAGTAAAAATTGCGAATGATCAGTAAGCACCTTTAGCCAAAATTGATGCTCAAACAACGCACTTTCTTCATAATTTCTCTCCACTAAATCCCCTCCTTTTATTCGGCCTTCTCTATCACTTGAAGTTTGTATCCATCTGGGTCTTGTACTACAATACTCTTCTCACTTTTGTTTTCCGTATATAAAATTTCATAAAACGCTAGCTTCTTTTTTAACTTCTCTATGTTAGAAATCGAAAATGTTAAACCATCGCATGAATTCGTAACACTCTTCTCTCTTCCTCCTAACATGCGATTCATAACAAAACTAATTCTCGTTGAATCGGCATCATACCAAACACCTGTAATATCTAATTGTGGTCTTTCTGAACTAGGTGTTATTCCTAAAATTCCTTCGTAAAAATACAGAGTTTCCTTTAAGTTCTTTACTTCTAACACAATTAAATTTTTTACATTCTCCACATTCATTCCCCCTGCACTTATTACTTTTTTATATGTGTCATAAAGGCCTATTATGTCTGAATACAATACGTAGTAATGAACATTTAAGGAGGTTTATTCGTGAATAAATATATGAGATCATTCGTGCCCTATCATAGTCCTCTCGATCCTTGTCCTCCTATCGGAAAAAAATATTATTCTACTCCTCCTAATTTATTTTTAGGCTTTCAACCGCCAAACTTACCGCAATTCACGCCAAAAGAAGCACTACAAAAAGGGACTTTATGGCCTGTTTTTTATGACTATTATGAAAATCCTTATAAAAAAGGGCGGTGACTACTGACGTGACTCAATCGCTACCAGAAGAATACTATCAGCTTTTACTGGAGCTTCAAGAACTGGACTTTGTACTAGTTGAACTCACTCTTTATTTAGATACACATCCAGATGACACCGCTGCGATTAATCAATTTAATGATTTTTCCTATAAACGGAGAGTATTAAAACAAAAGATGGAAGAAAAATACGGACCACTCCAACAGTTTGGAAACAGCTATTCTAATGCCCCTTGGGAATGGAGCAAAGGTCCTTGGCCATGGCAAATATAAAGGAGAGAAACTATGTGGATTTATGAAAAGAAATTACAATACCCAGTTAAAGTGGGAACTTGCAATCCAGCACTTGCAAAATTATTAATTGAGCAATACGGCGGTGCAGATGGCGAGTTAGCTGCTGCACTACGTTACTTAAATCAACGTTATACAATTCCTGATAAAGTCATTGGCCTTCTTACTGATATTGGCACAGAAGAATTTGCTCACCTTGAAATGATTGCTACGATGGTTTATAAGCTGACGAAAGATGCGACTCCTGAACAGATGAAGGCAGCTGGTCTTGACCCTCATTACGTCGACCATGACAGCGCTCTTCATTACCATAACGCTGCTGGTGTTCCATTTACTGCAACCTATATACAGGCTAAAGGTGATCCAATTGCCGATCTATACGAGGATATTGCAGCTGAAGAAAAAGCACGCGCAACATATCAATGGCTCATTAACTTATCAGATGATCCAGATATAAATGACAGCCTACGCTTTTTACGCGAACGAGAAATTGTCCATTCACAACGTTTCCGAGAAGCAGTTGAAATTTTAAAAGAAGAACGTGATAAAAAAATATTTTTTTAAAACATGTATCCTAGCGGTATGTGTTTTTTTATGTTAAAAGTTAAATCCTTCCTATTAAACATATAAATAGTATATTTATTCGATTTAATGCATTATTTTTTAATATTTTCAAAATTCCCTATTGCTTTCTAATCATCAGACCTTTAAAATAATAACAGTTACTCGACAAATTATTTGAATTTTCGACAAAAAATACTCATTAGGAGGATTTTCTTTATATGCGTACAACTTTAAAACCAGCGCAAATACTTTCGATTAGTTTATTACTATTCGCAGTTTTCTTCGGTGCTGGTAATATGATTTTCCCGCCCCTTCTTGGTCTTTCTTCCGGAGAAAATATGTGGGTTTCCATTACAGGGTTTATTATTACAGACGTCGGTTTATCTTTACTTGCTATCGTTGCTGTTGCCCTTGCTGGTGGTAGTTTTAACACTTTAGCGAGCCGTGTTCATCCAAAATTCGCAGCAGTATTCGCTATCATTATTTATCTTTCAATCGGCCCACTATTTGTTATTCCACGAACTGGATCTGTATCTTATGAAATTGGGATTGTACCACTTTTCCCAGATCAATGGTATTCTATGTTAGTTTTTAGTGCGATTTTCTTTACAGTCGTTTACTTCTTATCATTAAATCCATCCAAGCTAGTAGATCATATCGGTAAAATATTAACGCCAATTTTACTTGTAATTATTGCAATTATGGCAACAAAAGCGATTCTTTCACCAGGAACGTTTGCAGAACCTATCGGTGACTATAAAGACATCCCGTTTTTCAAAGGATTTCTTGAAGGATTTTTAACGTTAGATGCAATTGGGGCTCTCGTACTATCAACAATTGTTGTAAATGCAATTCGTCAAAATGGTATACAAGAGAAGAAATCTATCGCAAAATATACAATCATTTGCGGAAGTATCGCTGCTCTATTCTTAACAATTGTTTACTTCTTACTCGGTTATATTGGAGCTTCAAACGGAAACTTAGGACAATTCGAAAACGGTGGGCAGCTATTAGCTACTGTTATGTATCAATTCTTTGGGACAAGCGGTAATATTTTATTAAGTATCGCCATTATCTTCGCTTGTTTAACAACGGCAATTGGTGTTGTGAGTGCATTTGCAAATTACTTCACAACAGTGCTAACAAATGTTTCATACAAAAAGCTTGTACTATACGTTTGTATCTTTAGTTTCGTTATTTCAAACTTAGGATTAAGCTTATTAATTAAAATCACATTACCTGTATTAATTATTTTGTACCCAATTACGATCATTTTAGTTTTCGTATCATTTATCGATAAATATACGAAACGTAAACCTTCTGTCTACATTGGAGCGATGATCGCAGCGTTTATTATTAGCTGTATTCATGCACTTGATAATGTGGAAATGATACCAGATTTTATCGCTAATATCGTACACACCATTCCTTTTTATAACTTAGGAATTGGCTGGATCATTCCAGCAATAATCGGTGGTATAATTGGATACTTTATTCCGCAAACAGAAGCTGCAGGTGAAGTTTCTACAAAATAAAAAAAAGAAGCAAGCATGAAATCCATGCTTGCTTCTTTTTCTCTTCACATCGTATGTTTAAAAGTAAATAAATCTTCTTTTGACTGCACAACAGATTGTTCCGCTTCTACTACGTCCTTCTTTATCTCTCCTCCTAATCTTACTTTCAACATCGCCTCTTCTATACTTTTTACAATCATATTTCCTGAAAAAATAGTAAGTCCAAAAAATGTAATCGGAACGAGAGGGATCCACGGATTCACTGTTAATGATCTAAAATAGACTCCAATTAAGCCTGACCATTCATGTGTGTATGATTCTATTTCTTCTATCGGTCCTAAAAACTGAACTGTTCCGCCAAAGAATATTTCTAGTAACCCTAAGTGCAGTAAAATAGTAAGAGTTTGCGTAAACTGCTGAAAAAATACAAGTATAAACGTCATATAGAGATGCGGGAAAATATGCTTTATAACAATATGCCTTCTCGATCCACCTAATATGCACGCAGCTTCAATAAATTCTTCGGTTCTCAACTTACGGACTTCCTTCGCAACATACAGTGCAATAACTGGCATCACAAGCATTACAAGTAATAAAACTTGAAACGAAGCCCTTTCAAAAAAGGTTGTTGTTTCCTCTCCACTCCCAAATGCATTTGCAAAGTGAAGAAAAAAGTACGCAATCATAACTGTTGGAATAACTGTAAAACTATCAAAGAAAGCCTCAATTTTTGAAAACCCTCTTTTTACATATGTTCCAAGCACAACACCAAAAAACACACCTATCACCATTCTAAGTGCCGCAATTAAAATAGATATACCAATCGTCCACTTCGCACCTTCAATGACTAAATGTAACAGGTCGTATCCTTTCCGGTCTGTCCCGAGTAAAAATTGTAATGAAGGTGAAAACGGTGGCACTTGTGGATTTTCATCTGCATCATATTGCAATGTAACTTGCCTAATGTGTCCATCATTCCATAACGTATTTCCGATGCTCAAAAGAACTAATATGAGAAGAAAACCAATACTTATCCAAAATCTTTTATCGCGTTTTATATACATCCACATATTATAATCTCTCCTTCATCGCAGTTGGAATGAAATAATGAAACAGCTTGAATAAAATAAATATCGGGATATATATAAGCAGCATACTAACGATGAAAACCTCAACTCTAATACCCTCATACGATTTCAAAAACATAAAAATACCACCCGTATTAAAAATCCATTCTATAATATATAAATTAGATAACATAAAAAAGATATTCGTTTTCGCAAAGAATAATGTACTAAGCAACACATTTCGTAAAATATGACGATTTAAAATATGAAAACGCCCCAGCCCTTTCGCCTTAGCAAATAGTACATAATCTTTTTCTAGTTCATTTTCAAAACGAATCACTACCATTTTTACAAACATAATCGTAGTCGGGATGCTCAAACACAATATTGGCAACCCTCTAATCGACTCGCCTCCAATTGACGCAATTTGAAAAGGTAAAAAACCTGTTTGTTTAAAAAACCATAAAACTAAGATTTGTGATACTAAAATAAGAAGAATATCTGGAATGGATTCTAGGAAGATAAGAAATGATTTAATTCGATGTTGTATACGCGGTGAACTACTCATAATTACATAAACAATGCAAAATGCTACAAATAATGAAATGAAAAAAGCAGCCAAAAAAATAATAATCGTTTCTTTATAATGGACGAACAACTGTGGAAATAAAAATTTACCTCTCACATATTGCAAATTGGAAATATCCATTAAGTTCACAAACACTTCTTTTAAAGTCTGTATGTACTTTGATACATCCACCTTAAATCCATAAAATAATTTCGGCAAAGCCCCTAAAATAATAATCCCCAAAATCGAAATAAGAAATTGAATCGTCACTTCCATTCCATTTAGAAAAACTTTTTTGACCACATTTTCCCTTCTCTCTATATATAATTTACCCCCTAATTTTATTATTAATTTTCAGAATTGCAAATATTTTAAAGATAAAAAATCACTAGGCTATGATCCTAGTGATTCTTTATGCGCATGCCTCTCTCTTTTCGCAAACGGCATATACAAAGTGTAACATCCAATAAGCGCAGCTATTTCTAATGAAATAATATAGTAAGGATGCGGCCCTAACATATCGAGTAATGAAGCAGTTTCTGGCTTATGAGCTAAAAACATATAATTACCGCCTGTTTTGTAATTTACAAACGAAACAATCAGAATCAATATGTTTAAAAATATCATCGTACGTTTAATAGATTGTAATGTAGGACGATACCCTTCTACCCAAGTCATAAAGAGCGGTGCCCAAATGAGCAATACATGTGCGATGAAATATTCAATGAAACGAAAATGTGGAAAAGTATACTGCAAGTTCGGCGTTAAAATGGCTTGTGATGCACCAATAATTCCTGTAAAAAATACAATCTCATATATGCGGTAACTTTTCGTTACAATCATAATCGACGCTAATAATAAACTAATCGTACATAACTCAAACGGTAATGAAGTAGCTAGCTCAAAAATCCCCGCTTTCCACTCCCACATATAGAGCCCAATTTCACTACCTATAAATAAAAATGCAATCGCATATCGAACCGTTATATTCCACTCACTTTGACGCAATAAATCTTGGTATTGATACAGAAAAAATATCCCCACCAACATAATAAATAATATAAGGACGTGTTGTCTTGAGTATGGAATAAACGATTTTAATGGATGCGCACTAAAATAAGCTTCCATCTTCCTTCCTCCTCTCCTTCATACAATATTATTGTAAGAAAGAAACAACGAGTCAATTCATTTGCTTATACTAGGACAACCTCTACCTTACATTTACATATTCATACCTTACAAAACTGTAAGGTTATTGTAAGCTAAAACGATTTGTCAGATTCTTCACCTCTTCTATACTTAATGTAGATACTAAAACGAACGAAAAGGTGATAAATAGATGAAAAAGAAAAATAAAGTGTTAATTACTAGTGTAGTAGCAATTGGAATTGCAGCTGGATCATACTTTGCATTTGCTGGTGGTGGCGGTTCAGAAGTAGCAATGGCATATAGCGGATATAAAGTAACTGAAAAACAAATCCAAAACGCGCAAAAATTTGGTGGCGAAGTTATTCCAAACGGAATTGAAACTATTTCATTCGATCCAACAAAAGGAACATATGAATTAGCTGTAAAAAAAGGCGATGAAGTGAAAAAAGGTCAGCTTCTGTTTAAATACAATGACCCTACTGCTAAACAAGGTGTAACAGAAGCAGAAATGCAAAAGAAAATCGCACAAAAAGAAGTAACGTTGTTTCAAAAACAAATTGATGCAGCGAAACAAAAATTACAAAAAGATAAAAATGCAGGCCTTCCTTCTGAAGCATTAAAAGCATCAGAAGTTGAAGTTGGGCAATTAGAATCACAACTTGAAATGAAAAAGTTTGAAGTTGAAAAAGCTGATGAAATGATTAAAGCAGCAAAAGAAAAAGTAAACACACTTTCTGTAACAAGTCCTGCTGATGGCGTAATTGATGATATCGTGAAAACTGCTGACGAAAAAACAGGTATGAGCGGAATTACTCTTCGTCACGCTGGTCAATTCAAGGTAAAAGGTCAACTTTCTGAATATGAGCTTGCTAGTATGAAAGTTGGGCAAGAAGTAACTGTTTCCTCAAAAACTGTCGCTGGTAAGACTTGGACAGGAAAAGTAACAGAAATCGGTTCTACACCATTAAAGAGCATGGATGAAAATAAAACTGTTTCTAACTATCAATTCACTGTCACATTAGATAATAGTGACGAACTACAAAACGGCTTCCACGTATACGTAACAAGTAAATCTGGCGAAGCAACTGGTACAATTGTTCCGAAAAGCAGTATCGTGAAAAAAGGTGACAAAAATGTTGTCTTCGTTGTAAAAGACGGTAAAGCGAAAGAACAAGCAGTTACTGTTGAATTCGAGACTGATAGCGAATCAAAAGTTTCTGGAGTGAAAAAAGGAGAGGAAGTTATCTCTAAACCTGAAAAAGACTTAAAAGATGGTATGGAGGTTGTCGCCCAGTGATTAACTTAAAAGGCATCACGAAATCCTTCCAAAATGGTGCAGAATCCGTTCAAATATTACACGGAATTGACGTAACACTGAATCAAGGAGAATTCACTTCTATTATGGGACCTTCTGGTTCTGGTAAATCAACATTAATGAACATTATTGGTTGCTTAGATAAACCGACGACGGGTACGTACGAACTAGCTGGACAAAACATTTCAAACATGTCTGAAACAGAACTTGCACATGTTCGTAATAAAGAAATCGGATTCGTATTCCAAAACTTCATGTTATTACCGAGACTTACAGCACTTCAAAATGTAGAGCTACCTCTTATTTACGCTGGAGTTGATAAAAAAGAAAGACGCGAACGCTCATTAGCCGCTTTAACAAAAGTCGGTTTAGCTGATCGCGCTACTCACTTACCAAACGAATTATCCGGTGGTCAAAAGCAACGTGTCGCCGTTGCCCGCGCAATCGTAAATAACCCAAAATTCATTTTAGCCGATGAACCGACGGGAGCACTTGATACGAAAACAAGTACACAAATTATGGACCTCTTTTACGAATTAAATAAACAAGGCTCAACAATCATTATGATTACCCATGACCGTGAAATCGGGGAAGCTGCAGCACGTCAAATTGTAATTCGTGACGGAAATGTCGTCCAAGATTGGAGAGGTTAATTTTGAATACGAGTGAAAATATACGCATGGCCCTTTCCTCTATCTTTGCTCATAAAATGCGTTCCATCTTAACGATGCTAGGTATTATTATCGGTATTAGTGCCATTATTACTATCATTTCAATGGGTGATGGTACAAACGCAAAGTTTAAAAAAGAATTAGGCCAAGGAAAAGATAACGAAGTAACGATTTACTACAACAATCCTGATTACGGAACAGATAGTGCCAAAATCACACCTGATATGCTAAACCGTCTGCAAACTGTACCAGGCGTTAAAGATGTATATCCAGACGTAAGTATGAAAGTAAAAGCATCTGCTGGTTCAAAAGATGTAAATCTTGATTTAAAAGGTGGAACAGGCGCCTTTATGAAAGATTCGAAAATAAAATTAGTTCACGGTCGTGAATTAAATGACAGTGAACTAAACCAAGCAATCCCTGCTGTTATATTAAATGAAGAAGCTTTCAACAAATTATTTAGTGGTTGGGAATCAAACCAATACACAGATATAAAAGGAAAGCCTTATAAAATAGTCGGTGTATACGAAACGAAAAACGACTTTGGAATGCCTATGCCTGAAGGTTATACATCACTTGAAAATGCACCTGTAATTTCAGGAGTAAATGAGTATGACTCCGTAAGATTAACAATGACCTCTCCGACAGAACGTAAAAGTGTAGAAAAACAAGCCGTTTCTGTCTTAAACGAACTGAAAGCTCCTAAATTTGAGCACAAATTCGAAGCACAAGACTTAGGTGAATTTACGAAACAACTAGACGAATCAATCGGTATGATGAAAATGGTATTCGGTGGTATTGCTGCTATCTCCTTACTTGTTGGTGGTATCGGTGTAATGAACATCATGCTCGTATCTGTAACAGAACGTACACGTGAGATTGGTATTCGTAAAGCTCTTGGTGCAACACGTGGTAAAGTATTAACACAATTCTTAATCGAATCTTGTATTTTAACAGGACTTGGTGGTTTCATCGGATTCATGCTCGGTATTTTCTTCGCTTGGATCGTCTCAATCTTTGCTGGATGGCCACTCGTTGTCTCAAAAGAACTTGGACTTCTTGCAGTAGGTATTTCAATGCTGATCGGTATTGCATTCGGACTACTACCAGCTAACAAAGCTGCAAAACTTGATCCAATTGAATGTTTACGATATGAATAAACAAAAACGTAGGAGTTTACACTCCTGCGTTTTTTATTTACCTATTAAATCGAGTTTCTTCTATTATATAAGTTTCACGTTACAACTATCATTCTATTACTCTTCATTATTTATAGGTACTAAGGCTATTATCTAATCCTATTATTGCAAAAATACTATGTAACAGACGAAAATCAAGGCGTAATTTTTTCCATACATCGACTGATTTTGTAACAATTATATCGATATTTTATTAAATTTCACCTCGTTTATATGTTTTCACACCTAAAAACATTATCATTTCATAACTAATTTTTCATTCAAACAGTAAAATACATCATTCTTGTAACACTATAGACATTCAAGAGAAACATTACTGTAATATTATTAATATTACAGTAATTGAAATGCTACTCATTTTGTGTTTTATATGCCCTGATACGCCAAAAAACAACAAGGAAGCGCTATCAGGATATTTATGGAATTGTTACAGAATATTAATGCTCCGTTACGAAAGCTTTGTAATTATATGTTTTTCACAAATAAGAAAATAATGGTTGCTATAATGAGGACAACGAAAACAAATGCAATGGAGGCTATTATGAAAAAATTTATGGGTATAGCAACAGCAGCGGTTTTTGGTCTTGGGATTTTCACAACATCTGCTAAAGCAGAAACAATCGTAACGACTGACGTACTAAACGTACGAGAAAACCCAACTACTGAATCAAAAGTTGTAGGAAAATTATTAGATGGATATAAAGTAAATGTTTTACATACAGAAAATGGTTGGTCAAAAGTTCAATTGAATAGCGGTAAAGAAGCTTTCATAAGCGCTGACTATACAAAAGACACTTACTACGTAACAGCAAACGTATTAAACGTACGTGCTGGTGCAAACACAGATTCAGAGATTCTTGGTAAGTTGAAAAAAGATGATATAATCGAAACAACACACCAAGTACAAAATGATTGGATTCAATTTGAATATAACGGAAAAACAGCTTATGTTCATGTTCCTTACTTAACAGGTAAAGCTCCAATTAAAGTTCAGCCAGTAGTTAAAGTTGAAAAAACAACTACAGTTCAAGATACAGCTAAAGTTCGTGAAGCAGTTAAAGCTCAAGAAGTAGCTGAAACTCAAGCAAAAGCTAAGGCCGCGGAAGCAACTAAAGCTCGCGAAGCAGCTGAAGCTCAAGCAGAAGTTAAGGCTCAAGAAGCGGCTAAAGCTCGTGAAGCAGCTAAGGCTCAAGAAGCAGCTAAAGCTCAGGCAGATGCTGAAGCTCAAGCAGAAGCTAAAGCTCAAGAGGCGGCTAAAGCTCGTGAAGCAGCTAAAGCTCAAGCAGATGCTGAAGCTCAAGCAGCGGCTAAAGCTCAAGAAGCAGCTGAAGCTCGTGAAGCAGCTAAGGCTCAAGAAGCAGCTGAAGCTCGTGAAGCGGCTAAGGCTCAAGAAGCAGCTAAAGCTCGTGAAGCGGCTAAAGCTCAAAAACCAGCTACACAACAACCTGCTGCAAAAGAAACTGAAACAAGTACACCATCATCTTCTCGTGAGTTACGTGTTGTAGCAACAGCTTACACAGCAGATCCACTTGAAAATGGTTATAAAGCAGGCGACCAAGTAAAATCAGCTATGGGTCATAACTTAACAGCTAATCCAAACATGAAACTAATTGCAGTTGATCCAAGTGTCATTCCATTAGGTTCAAAAGTATGGGTTGAAGGTTACGGAGTAGCAATCGCTGGTGATACTGGTGGGGCTATTAAAGGTAATAAAATCGACGTTTTAATGCCAGATAAAGGCACATCAAGTAGCTGGGGACGTAAAACAGTTACAGTTAAAGTATTAAACTAGTTATAAAAAAGAGTCAGTCTCATCGTTGAGGCTGGCTCTTTTTTATGATTCTTACATGCTTTCTTTCTCTTGAAAGTAAGTAATATTATCTCGAAGCCACTCCCTCTCCGACATAAACAAGTTTCCACGTTTTTTGTACACTTTATCAAATATCTTTAAAACTTCTTCATGATTAGCAAACTTATGTAAGAAACGAAGAGCAATGATAATCTCTGCTTCATCCGTAGGCTCTACTTCATTTTTACGTCTTCTAGCAACAATTTTATTCACACGTTCGCAAATTGCTCTCATTGCCATTTCGTCGCCATACGTATAAATAGCTCGAACAGCTTCATATTTCACCATCACATTTCTATCATGTAAAGCTTCAATATAAACTATTTGTAAGTCCGATCCCCCTATTTTTGCTAAAACCTCAATAACGGTTGAACGAACATAGACACTATTACTATATAAAAGCTTTGTTAACGGCAGAATCGATTGCTTCGTTCCAATCTCAAGCAATGTATAACAAATATGTGTAATCTCATCTTTATTTTCTTCAGTATCCAGCAACTTTAGCAACGCACTTTCCGCTTCTAACGATTTATATAACTTTAAGGAAGCAACTGCCCAATAACGAACACTATCGTTTTTATGATAAATATAAGGAATAATTTTATTTGTACTACTTACTACTGGTAATGTATAAATATTACTAAGCAATTCACTTAACAAAGTCGGACTGTCTTCATATTCCAAACAATCTATAAGATAATCTGCAATACAAATTTCTTTCGTATTAATAGCAAGTTTCGTCATTAAATAATAAATATCTTTCTTCATAGATACCTTTTTTGCTTTGCTTAACTTCCCCTGTAAATAAGGAAAAATTAATAAGTCATTTAACGCTTTTGCTTCATCATACGCACGATGCCATATATCTGTCTCTTCATCAGCTATCCGCCTTAATAAATCATCTATATACCCTTCCATCTCCTTCTCTCCCGTCTAAATTAAATCTATCTCTTTGCATTCTATATACGAGAGATTACTATTTCAACAGAAAAAAGAGGATGTCATAGCATCCTCTCCTTCTCTTCTCTATTCCACACAAGTAAACTGCGTCCAAGCTCCTACATAATTTAGTAAGAATAACTCCTCTTCCGCAATTGTACCGACGATATTTTTCCGTTCATCTATCGGCATTTCTTTTAAAATGATTTGCAGTTCACCTTTATACTTTCCGAATGAGTTATTACCAATTACAACTTGCCCTCTTTCCTGTAGCACACTTTCGCGCACTGGGAAGTCATAGTCTTTATATTTTTTACGCACTTCTGTAGAACGTATCATATACTCTGTTATGTCGCCGCGTCTTACATGTAATTCTTGCAGCGTAGCTCTCTTCTCTACTTCAGTCGCTTCGTCTACAAAGTGCACTTTTAGCTGTAACATGTAGCGATTTAAATTTCCTAGTTTTTCTAACTCCTCTTCACTTGCATAAGCATTTCCGATAATGACATCATCAATTAGCCCTGTTGCCCATAAATGCTTCGCTTGTACTTCAATTGGTAAATTACGATGCTCTTCTAACGTACATAATCCGTCGTTAATATCCCATGGACCGATGTTTGCGGCATGTGATGTAATAAAGGCTGCACTGCGAATACCATGCTTTTTAAAGCGTTCACTACAGCGAATGAAATAATCGTACGGAAGACCAGTGAATTTTTGCGGATAAAAATTATGGCAACCAATTAAAGCTGATTTATTCGCTTGATGCGAAAGAATATTTTCTAAGTACGCAATATCGTTACTTACATTTAACTCGATTTTTAAACCGTACGGATTATTCGTCATTTTCGCTTCCGTCAATCCGTCAAAGCCTACATCTAATCGAATACCATCTGCACCTAACTCTGCGAAAAATGATAGATCACTATAACTAATACCAAGCTGATCAAACACAGCTGGAGCTACATCTAAAATAACTTCCATATTGTTATCTTTCGCATGATTAATAATCTCTTTAAATTCAGCTATAATTTCTTCTTTCGGACGATTCACAGATAACAAACAAGTAAATATTCTTGAAAAACCGTGTCGTGCCGCTGACGAAATATAAGCCATATCTTTTTCTTTCGTTGAATGTTCTGGATAAAGTGAAATCCCTAATTTATGCTCCATGCTTTTGCATCTCCTTCACACGTTGTATTAATGCCATGCTCGTAAATCTATATTTTGCAGATAAACATGTTGCACATAAAATTGTCGGTACAATAATTACGTACGGTGAGTGTAGACCTAACATTACATATGCACCCATTGAACAACCGATAAATAAAACTGATACTAGTAGTAACACTAATAAGGATTTACTTTGTACCCATTTCGAATAATGGGCAATACACTGTCCGATCACAAATGTAATTAAGATGATAATTGCTCCGAGCATTCTGTTTTCTCCTCTCCTGCTAATTGTTGTTTCTCATACATTTTGAAGAATGGATAGTAAATAACGAATGAGATTACAAAGTTAACAAGTACAAGTACACCAGCCATAATTGTCCAGTCCGTACTAATCACCGCTGCAATTGGTGCTAACATCGTAAATGGCAATTTCGCCATCATGAGTGGAATCATACCTGAAACAACTGCGAAATATGATACTGTCGTTGTCACTAACGGTGTAATAACGAACGGAATAATTAAGATTGGGTTCATTACAATTGGTGCCCCGAAAATAATTGGCTCGTTAATATTGAATAAACCTGGTACGAATGATAATCTACCTAACTCTTTTAGGAACTTAGATTTAGAGAACATAAACATAATTACTAAAGCTAACGTTGAGCCAGATCCGCCAATCCATACGAACCATTGAATGAACTGCTCTGTAAATAAGTTTGGTAACTGATGTGCATTTCCTGTAGCCGTGAACACTTCCATATTTTCAAGAATTGCGGAATCCCACATCGGACGAATGATTGGTCCTAAAATTGCCGGTCCATGTATACCAAATGACCAGAAGAACACGATTAAGAATACTGTTAATAAACCACCGAATAAGTTATTTCCTACTAGTACTGATTTTAATGGTGCGATTAAGTATGTAATTGTTGTATTTACATCGAATTTCAAACCGTAGCGAATGCCCCAGAATAAAAGAATAACTACTAATGTTGGAATTAATGCTGCAAACGAATTTGAAACTGCTGGTGGTACACTGTCTGGTAATTTTATTGAGATATTATGCTTAATCATAAAATGATAAATTTCCACTGCAATTAATGCTGTCACAATTGCGCCGAATAAAGACGTTGCACTTAATGTTCCTACTGAAATATATCGACCTGCATCAATAACACCTGGTACAGCTTTCGTAATTTGAATTGGTTCAACTGATGCTAGTAAAAAGGCGAGTACAGATAGTAGCCCTGCACTTAATTGATTGAGCTGATAAAAGTTCGCGAGCGAAGCCCCTACTCCAAACGCTGCGTATAAGGCCATTAGTCCTACTGTAAATCGGAATGGAATATCTAAAATATGGCGAAACGGTGCAATCCATTCCATATATGCATCAATTGGTAAATTTAAAAAGATAACGAAAAATGACCCGACGATCGTTAACGGTAATGTAGAAATAACCCCATTTCGAATTGCCAATAAATGTCGTTGTCCTGCAATCTTTTGCGTTGTTGGCATAATCTTTTGTTCCATAAAACTCATAAACCCATTCATCAATAGCCCTCCTCTTTCTCTCTACTATAAAAGAATGAAATAAACTTTATAACATTATAATGTTTATATTTAAAAAGATATAATTATGCTAAAACTAATTGTTCTGCTTGCCTAAGCACTTTCAAACCATCACACATGCCATAATCTCGTTGGTCTATAATTGCAACTGGTATGTTGTATGAGTTTGCAAGAAACTCTACAGCTGGAAATAAATATTTCACTTGTGGACCGATTAAAACGACATCGGCTTCTTTTATTTCAAGTTTCACAAGTTCTGAATCAACCGCCTTAATTTTATAATTCTTCCCCTGTTTCTTTGCCTCTTCTTGCATTTTTCTTACGACCATACTCGTTGACATGCCTGCTGCACAACATAATAAAATATACATCTTATACTGTCACTTTCTCTTCTACTCGTTTATGAAGAGTAATAAATTCTTCAGCTAGTTCTTTCACTGTAATTGCATTCATTAAATGGTCTTGTGCGTGCACTAACAGTAAACTGATTTCTGCATGATTTCCTCTTGCCTCTTCTTGAATTAAATCCGTTTGAATACGATGTGCTGCTGAAATTTCCTCACTAGCAAGTTTCATCTTTTCACCCGCATTCTCAAAATCTCCTTGTCTTGCAAAAGCGATTGCTTCAAGCGCTGCACTTCTCGCATTGCCACCATGTAAAATTAATGCAAATGGAGTTTGCATATCAGCCATTTTAAATTCCCCCAAGCTATATGTTTTCTATATTTTTATATTATTATGAAAACGCATACAATTAAACATAAAAAACTTCCGTTATGTAACGGAAGTTTTTATATACTTTTTCAAAATGATAATAAAATCTCTTGAAAATCTTCAATTACCTCGGTCTGAGTAAGTTTCTCTATCGTAGTTTGACTAGACATAATATCATATAAAAAATCATAAAGCCTTTGCAAATCTTCATTATTACTGCGCTTTACACTAAATAAAATAATTACTTGTACTTTTTTATCTCCCCAATCAACAGCCTTTTCAAGTGTGCAAAACATCAAAAAAGTTTCCTCACTTAATAACTGCATCGGATGCGGGATTGCAACTGAATTCCCAACCGCTGTCGGAGACGTATTTTCTCTTTCCATAACAGAAGCATAAAAGTTTTCTTGTACATAATGTTTCTCAGCAGCTTTCTCACATAAAAACTGAATAACATCCTCTTTCGTAGAAGCACTATGATTTAAAAAAATTAAATCTTCCTTAATATAAGGCTGCACACTATTATTCACATGCGTAAACAACCGCTGACCAATCGATTTAATCTCTTTATCATCAAATATTGAATTCACTTTTATAACTGGAACAGGCAAGCCACTCGGTATATGAATCGTACTAATAATACAATCTATTTTTTCTTTATAAAGATCTTCTACTTTCAATTGATAATAGCCTGTAATACCTACAATCTCTAATTTATCTCGGAACTGTGATAAAATTTTATATTTTAATAGTTGTGCACTTCCTTGACCAGTCGCACAAACTAATAAGCATCTTTTCTTTTGATTTTGCTCCTGCAAACGGCTCATCGCTCCGCCGAAGTGAATTGCAATATAGCCAATTTCACTTTCAGGGATCGATTCACCCGTATATTCACCAATGATATCTCCAACAAGAACCGCAATTTCAAAAGCATACGGATAATTCTTTTTCACTTCTGCCAAAAGAGGATTTCTCGTATTTAACTTATACTTCAAACGATTTAATAACGTTTTTAAATGAATACCAAATCCAAATAATAATTCTTCATCATAATAAAAAATAAGATTCCGTTCTTCCGCTACTTTAAAAAGAATATGTTGCATAAATGCATATATATCTTTTCCTAATAGCTCTTCTACATTTTCATAGCGATCTCTCGTTGTAACAGCAGTACTTAATAAATGCATCGTCACATATAATACTTCTTCTTCTGGAAATGAAAATTTCAACTCTTTCTCTAAATCTCCTAAAATCTGCTTCGCAATTGTATATTCTTTCTTTATTATAAGTTCTGATTGCTCCGTATGCAGTTCTTTCATATAATGTTGACTTTGACAACGCTTTAATGCGATTGCAATATGAATGACTAAATTATCAATTTCTATATCAGATAAATATATTGTTCCACCTTCAATATACTTTAATATAATTGAACGGATGTGTGATATATAAGGTAGCGATAAATATGTCTCCGTCTGCTCAAATTGCTCATGAAACGGAGTATGGTCATAACGCGGTAAACCATATTGTGATAAACAAGAACGAATATTAAATTCCTCTCCAACAATACGTATACCATAATACGGTCTCTTCTCAATTTGTAATTTATAGCGACCACATATATCTGTAACATCTTTCATAATTAAATTAACCGTTGATTTGCTCACATAAATCTCTTCCGCTAATTCTGAAAGCTTCACATATCCCTCTGCCGTTAAAACACGCTGCAGAATGTACGCTATTCTTTCTTCATAAGAAGTTGGGATCTTTTCCGTCTGTTTTTGAAATAGACTCACACAAAAGTCTTCAAATTTCTTCGTTTGTATAATTTCTAATTCGTACCCAGTCCCTCTTTGCGATTCGATTTTCGCTCCGTTTTCTTCCAATATATCATTTAATAATTTTATATCCTTTTGAATCGTCTTCGTTGATACATGTAAACGGCCCGCTAAAAAAGCTCGATTTAACATCGATTTCTCTTCTAAAAACTCCTCTAAAATAGAAATTAATCGCTGCTGCACCTTTGTCATAGCTCTTCCTCTCGCTCTTTATATATAAAGGGGGAAAAGCTGCTGAAATCAGTAGTTTTTCCCCTTTATATTCTCTCTATTTCTTTAATATGAATCCGAATTTATCCCATGCTTGTAAATAATCTAATAAGAAAATTTCTTCTTCTATAATTCGACCAACTACATTTGTTTTTCCTGTATTCACCATATCTTTTAATGCAATTTGTAATTCGCCCTTATACTGGCCATATTGTTCATTATCAATTAATAAATCTCCACGCTTAATTTCGCGCGTATTATGAGGTTTAAACTCTTCTTTTTTATATTTCACACGACTTTGTGTAGAACGAATCATATATTCAGATACATCTCCGCGATAAAAATGTGGTTCGTCTAATACGATAATTCTTTCTAGTTCTGTCGTTGTATCATATAGTTCTATATCAAATGTTTGTTTCTCTTTATTTAATGCACCTAGTGCTTGTAATTCTTCTTCTGACGCATATGCGTTTGCAATAATAACATCATCAATTAATTCTGTCGCAAATAAATGCTTCGCCTGTGTTGTCATCGATAATTCACGATGCTGCTCTAATGTACATAACCCTTCTGTTACTGGCCAAGGTCCGTATGTTGCATCAAATGATGAAATAAAAGCAGCCGTTCTCATACCGTAATCTTTAAATTGTTTCGAGCATTTAATGAAATGATCGTATGATAACCCTGAATAACGATGCGGATAAAAATTATGACAACCAATTAAATTTTCACGATTTGGTCTATGACTCATAATGTTATCTACATACTTCGTACCATTGCTCATATTAATCTCAATTTTCAAACCATACGGATTATAAGTCATAATTGATTCTTCTAATCCTGAGAAACCAACATCTAAACGAATACCGTACGCACCCAATTCATGGAAGAATGATAAATCATTATACGAAATACCTAATTGTTCAAAAACAGATGGACTAATATCAACTAATACTTGGAACCCTAATGCATTCGCATGTGAGATCGTTTCTTTAAATTCTTCAATAATTTTCTCTTTTTCTCCATCCACAGATAATAAACATGTGAACACACGTGTAAATCCATATTTACTTGCTAATGTTAAATACTCCTTATCTTTCTCTACTGTTGAATGTTCTGGATAAATAGAAATACCTAATCGTCTCATATGTACACGCCTCTTTCTTCATCATATTGTAAACCTTTTCAAATATATGTAGTGAAAAAGTATATCTCCCCTTCTTGTTCACTACTCTTTTGAATCCGCTTTCTTTAAAGAAAAAACAATTTCTATCATTCTTAACACCTACAAGTCTATACATCTATACTTTACATCTTTTTTTCATAGTTGTGTAGCTTTTACACAAATTTGTCAGTTTTTCGCCTTAAAAATTGTTATCCGTTTTCAAGACACCTTCCTTGACTGTTGCATTGGCCAATACATATACTCGAAAGAAAAGAGATAAAGTGAAACTTTAATCAGTGAGGGGGGTGTTCATCCCCCACTGATTATTAGTTGAACCAATCGGGCATTTACGGGCAGTTGATCTCCCACCTAACTTCTTTGCTCCAGTCCGATTTTGAGGTGGGAGTTTTACTGCCCGTTAATAGCGGGAAAATTTTATATAGGGGATGAATATATGGGAGAAGCAATACTCGTAAAACGAGAACCGTTATGGACAAAAGAGTTTGTTGCTTTAATTTTTGCAAACTTATGTATGTTTTTAGGGTTTCAAATGTTAATTCCAACCTTACCTGTTTATGTGAAAGAAATTGGTGGCACAAGTTCCAATATCGGATTTGTTGTCGGTATGTTTACCGTTGCGGCACTTTTTGTTAGACCGCTAACTGGGAACGCCTTGCAAAAATTTAATAAAAAAATCATTTTAATGATCGGTACTGCTATCTGTTTACTCGCTATGGGCAGTTACCTTTTCGCCTCAACTATCTTTCTCTTGCTTGCTGTTCGTATTTTACACGGAGCTGGTTTCGGTATTACAACGACTACATATGGAACTGTCGTTTCTGATTTAATTCCCTCAGCTCGCCGCGGAGAAGGCATGGGATATTTTGGCCTTTCTGGAACAATTGCAATGGCCCTCGGTCCACTTATAGGACTATGGCTCATGCAAACATATAACTTCACAATTCTTTTTTTATGTGCACTATCGTGCACAATTGTTTCATTAATATTAACGAAACTACTTCAAATCCAAAAAACGAAACAGCCGCCACAACAATCATCTAGTACTTTTCTCGATGGATTTATTGAGCGTAAAGCTTTACTTCCTTCATTATTAATATTATGTATTACATTAATGTACGGAGGAATTGGAAGTTTTATCACACTATTTGCTACAGAAGTCGGCATAGCTGATATTAGCCTCTTCTTTTTATGTAATGCACTAGCAATTGCTGTAACTCGTCCATTCTCTGGAAGGCTATATGATGCGAAAGGCCATACATTCGTCATCATTCCGGGAGTTATTATAACGTTTACAGGCATTATTTTATTGTCGTATACGACGACAATTCCGAGCTTAATTATTGCTGCAGCATGTTACGGAAGTGGTTTTGGAGCGATCCAACCTGCACTACAAGCATGGATGATTGACCGCGTAGCACCGCATCGACGCGGCGTAGCAACAGCTACATTCTTCTCCGCATTTGACCTTGGAATCGGCGCTGGAGCGATTATATTTGGATTTATTGCTCATTTTACAAACTATGCAACTGTATATCGTTACTCCTCTCTATTACTTATTGCTTTTCTCTTCATTTACATTACAAGCATAAGAAAACAAAAGTATGGCGATAAAAACACGGAAAAAGCTGCTGGATAATTCAGTGGCTTTTTTATCGTGTTAAAAAAATTGTTTTCTCTCGTTTTGCTGTTATAAAACTACATGCATTTTCCTACATATTTTTTTAACTTTCATCAAAAAATATACGATGAACTCGCAGACGCTTTCCTTGATATTCAACTGAACAATACTATTCTAAAAAGTATGATTTCTTTACAAAATTAAGATTTATACAAGATGAAAACCAATAAAATACAGCTATTTCTTTAAGGTATTGTAAACTTTTCTACCCTTTGTAAATTTAGTGTAAATTTTACTAGCAAACCGTTTACAGTGACTCAAGGTTCAGTTAATAATTACATCGTACATGAAATTTAAGGAGTGGAATGCGTGGAATATAATGTTCAAGATATGATCTTCCAGTTCATTGGTGGATTAGGTATTTTCTTATTCGGGATTAAATACATGGGCGATGGACTGCAACAAGCAGCTGGAGATCGTCTTCGTGATATTCTAGATCGTTTTACAACAAACCCACTCATGGGTGTACTAGCAGGTATGTTAGTTACGGTATTAATCCAATCAAGCTCAGGAACAACCGCTTTAACAGTCGGACTTGTAAGCGCAGGATTTATGACATTAAGACAAGCAATCGGTGTTATTATGGGTGCAAACATCGGTACGACAGTTACTGCATTTATTATCGGAATTAAAATCGGAGAATACGCTCTCCCAATTATGGCAGTTGGAGCTATCTTATTATTCTTCTTTAAAAATAAAAAAGTACATTCTTTAGGTCAAGTTATATTCGGCTTTGGTATGTTATTCTTCGGTTTGGAATTAATGAGCGCAGGTATGAAACCTCTTCGCTCTTTAGAATCATTCCAAGAATTAACGGTTAGTATGAGTGATAACCCAATTTTAGGAGTTGTTGTCGGTACAGTCTTCACTTTAATTGTACAAAGCTCAAGCGCAACAATCGGTATTTTGCAAGAATTATTCGGTCAAGGTGCAATCGATTTACAAGCTGCCCTTCCTGTATTATTCGGTGATAACATCGGTACAACAATTACAGCTGTATTAGCAGCAATCGGTACTTCTATTGCCGCAAGACGTGCAGCATTAGTTCACGTTATCTTTAATATCGTCGGTACAATTATATTTACGATTTTATTAGTACCATTTACAAGCTTAATTCAATATTTCCAAACATCATTAAACTTAAATCCAGAAATGACAATTGCATTTGCACACGGAACATTTAACGTAACAAATGCAGTTATTCAATTCCCATTCATCGCTGTATTAGCATGGATTGTAACAAAACTTATTCGCGGCGAAGACTCTGCTATTGATTTCAAACCGCAACATTTAAACCCAATCTTTATTGAGCAATCTCCAGCTATCGCTTTAACAGAAGCTCAAAAAGAAATTATCCGTATGGCTGAGTTTTCATTACATGGATTAAAAGAAGCAAACCAATTTTTAAATACACAAGACAAAAAACACGCTGACATGGCTACTCAATTAGAAGGAGCTATTAACAATTTAGATAAAAAAATTACCGAGTATTTAGTTCTACTATCTGAAAAGCCGCTTTCACCTACGGATTCTGAAAAACATTCCGTTTTAGCAGGTGTTGTTGGAGATATTGAACGTGTTGGTGATCATGTAGAAAACCTTGTAGAACTTGTAGATTTCCAAATTTCAAATCGTGTTTCACTATCAGACGAAGCATTAGGTGAATTAAACGAAATGCTGGAATTAACGATTTCAACACTGCAAGACTCAGTTGAAGCTTTAACAAACTTCGATACCGAACTAGCTCAAACTGTTATTGCAAAAGAACGCAAAATCGACCAAATGGAACGTGTTCTTCGTAAACGTCACGTATTACGTCTAAACGAGCGTAGCTGTTCAGGTGATGCAAGTATCATCTTCGTCGATATGGTAAGTAACTTAGAACGCATTGGCGATCACGCTGTAAATATCGCTGACGGTGTTTTAGGTGAACAAGGAAAAATCAATTTAAAACAATCATTATAATGAAGAAAAGAGACGCTACATTAAGCGTCTCTTTTTTCACTTTATTTTAACAACTGTTCTTCCTTTTAACTTTCCTTGCAATATAAGTGCAAACTTCTCATCTAATTCTTCTAATGTACATTCTTCTGTATAAGACGCTAACTTTGAATTTTCCCATTCATCCGCTAACAATGTCCACACATCTCTTCTCACATCCACCGGGCATTGCACGGAATCTATCCCTAAAAGGCTTATGCCTCGTAAAATAAACGGATATACCGTTGTATGTAATTCCTGTCCTGCCACATTACCGCATGTCGTTACACAACCACCATACTTTACTGTTTTTAAAGCTGTTTCTAACATATGTCCACCTACAGTATCGATAACTCCGGCGTATATCCCTTTTAACATTGGTCTTCCTGATTCATCATTCAATTCCGCGCGATGAATCACTTTTTTCGCTCCTAGACGTAGTAGCATCTGTTCCTCTTCCATTTTCCCTGTCGCTCCTACTACATTAAACCCTAACTTACTTAAAATACTAACAGCTACACTCCCTACGCCGCCTGTAGCACCAGTTACTAGAACGTCTCCCATACCAGGATTAATTCCTGCTCCAATAAGCTTATATACCGACAAAGCAGCAGTAAAACCTGCTGTCCCATACATCATACTTTCCTTTAATGACATTCCTTCTGGTAAAGGCACGACCCAAGATGATGGGACGCGAATATATTCTCCGAAACCACCAGAGGTATTCATACCTAAGTCATATCCCGTTACAATAACTTGATCTCCTACATTAAAGGAGTTATCTTCACTTCTCACAACTTCTCCTGCGGCATCAATTCCTGGCGTATGAGGATACGTTCTCGTAACACCTTTATTACCAGTAGCTGAAAGGGCATCTTTGTAATTTAATGAAGAATAATGAACTTGTATGAATACGTCTCCCTCAGGTAAACTACTTACTTCTCTCTCAACAACTTTTCTTACAAACTGATGATTTTCCGTTTCGTTCACAACGATTGCTCGGAATGATGTATGATTCATTATGCTCTCTCCTTTATCCGTCAAATTCTTCTTTATTATATAGAAGAATTAAGTAAGCTTACTCATTTCTTCTTGGCTATATTTCAACAAATCTTACTTCCCTATCACTTTCTCATAATATATATTTTCATTTCTACCAAAAGCCCTTATACTTATTCTACATCTAAAAAAGAATATATAGAAAATCTGACTTTTTATAAATAAATTGAATTTTTACGAAATGTAAATGATTTGTAATGTTTTTTTTCGCTAAATTTCATTATAATAAGTGGATATGAGTGTCGTATTTCAATCCAAATGAAGGAGTACAGGAAATGGAGCAAAACCCATCTTTGCAAGAAAATACACGCAGTAAACCTAACAAAAATAAGAAAAAAATAAAAATTATTATAAGCGCTATACTATTCGTTTTATTAATAGGTGGCGGTTATACTTGGTTTTTAGTAAATAAAGCATCTTCTGCTGTTCGAAATGCCGCACACGATTTAGCACGCGGTGATAAATCAGATTTACGAGATAAAGCTGTTAAACCTATTACAAATAACGTCTCTGTTTTAATAATGGGTGTTGATGAAAGCGATGTCCGAGGAAAAGAATATGGTGAAGCTATAAGAACAGACGCGCTTTTACTTGCAACATTTAATAAAGATAGCAAAACTGTTAAACTATTAAGTATCCCACGTGACACATATACTTATATTCCAATAGAAAAGAAAAAAGATAAAATTACACATGCTCATGCATTCGGTTCTGCTAAAAACGGAAAAAATGGTGGACCACAAGCAAGCATTGATGCAGTTGAAAAATTAATGAATGTTCCTGTCGATTATTTTGTGAAATTTAACTTTAAATCATTTATAAAAATCGTCGATGACTTGGGCGGTGTTGAAGTTGATGTACCAGTTGAATTTACTGAGCAAGATAGCAATGATAATGCTGAGGCAATTCACCTAGAAAAAGGTGTTCAAAAGTTAAATGGCGAAGAAGCTCTTGCTCTTGCTAGAACAAGACACATCGATAGTGATGCAATGCGTGGACAACGTCAACAACTCGTTATCGAAGCTATTTTAAAGAAACTAACAAGTGTTGGTTCTGTAACAAAAGTTGGCAACATCATTGATGATATTAACGGACAATTCGTTACAAACTTAACATTTGATGATATGCTTTCATTCTATAAATATGGATCGGATTCGGAAATTGAGAAATTACAAATCCAAGGTGATGATTGCTATATGGCAAAAGGTGACGATACATGTAGCAAATCTGCTGGTGGTGGTCGAACTTACTACTACAATCCAGATAAAAAAGAATTAGCTAATGTTACAAATGAACTTCGTACTCATCTTGGGCTACCTGCATATACAAAGTCTGACTCAGACTCTGATTCGAAAAAGACAAAAGAATCTAAGTCTGAAAATTCAAGTGAACGCGAATCAAGTAACAATGAAGTGAAAAATAAGAACAAAAATAGCAGTGAAGATACAGAAACATCGTCTAACGACAATGAATAGTAAAGAAGCAGTACTCTATGGAGGTAGAGTACTGCTTCTTTTTATTTCGTCAGAATCAAAAATCAGAACTTTCTAACTATCTTTTTTAATATTTTTAAATTATAATAAATAGTAGCAATCTATTCCAATTATCAGGGGGCTCATACATATGAAAGCTGCAGTAAAACATAACATCTCAGATTTTAAAGACTACTTAAAATCCAACGATATATACATGGAAGAAAATATAGATGAAAATGATGGCTCTGTTCATTTTTCAGTAGGATTAGAGACAGAAGCTGGCGCAAAAATTCAACTTATCGCTGCTTTCCAAAACGAACATCCTACGGTGGATATATACTGCTTCAATGTTGCTCACGTGCCTGATGCAACATCAACAAATAATATTTTACATGTCATTAATGAATTAAACACATCTTATCGCTTTGCAAAATTCACATTAAACAAGCAAAATGCAATTGATATTTCAGCATCTCTTGCATTCTCAGAACCAAACTTTAATCCAGCACTTGTCTTTGAACATACGAGAATGCTATATAAATTAGCAAATGACGAATATAAAAACTTAATGAAAGTTATTTGGGCATAAATAAAAGGATGGGCTACAAGCAGCCCATCCTTTTATTTCGATATCATATCAATCCACATTTTAACAGCAGTGCCTACAATCAAAATCGATAACATATATTGCAGTGCTTTTTGATTGATCCTCTTCCCGACTCGCACTCCAAGCGGCGCAGCAAAGATACTTGCAACCGCAATAATAAGAGCTGGAATTACAACTACTTGACCAGTTATCACTTTTCCAGTCGTAATCCCTACTGAGGAAATAAACGTAATAGCGATAGATGTTGCTATTGTTGTACGTATCGGCAATTTTAAAATAACTAACATAATCGGTACTAATAAGAAAGAACCGCCAGCACCTATAATGCCTGATGCTCCTCCTACAATAAACGCTAACAAGCTTGCTAACCATTTATTATATTTCACTTCACCACTATTATTTCGTTTCGGTACGAACATCATAATAGCAGCAATTGTTGCTAACGCTGCATAAACAACATTGACCGTATGTTCCTCTAATACGTTAGCACCAAAGCTCCCTATGAAACTTCCTATTAAAATACTAGCTCCCATATACACAACTAACGTTTTATCCATATCATTACTTTTCCGATAAGCCCATGCGCCTGCAAAAGTTGCAAAGAATACTTGTACCGCTGTAATACCACTCACTTCATGTGACGTATAACCAGTAAATCCTAAAAATACTGGAATGTATAAGATCATCGGATAATTAATAATCGCACCGCCAATTCCAACCATTCCTGATATAAACGATCCTATAAACCCAATTATAAAAAGTAATAATACTAAACTCACCTTACATCCCCCTCCTTCTAAAAAGAAGGTGATTTAAATGAATAAGTTTACATTCCCATCCGAAGCATCTGCTAAATATGCCCCTACGCCTGCAAACTCTACCCCTTCCATAATCTCTTCCTCTTTTAACCCTAATAAATCTACTGTCATTTGACAAGCTACAAGTTTAATTCCTTGTTCTTTCGCCAAATCAATTAAATCTGGCAAAGGCATTGCGTTATGTTTTTTCATAATGCCTTTAATCATCTTTGGCCCCATGCCAGCAAAATTCATTTTGGATAATCCCATCTTATCGGCACCGCGTGGCATCATTTTTCCAAATACTTTTTCTATAAATGTTTTCTTTACATTCACATGTTCATCTTTCCTTAAAGCATTTAATCCCCAGAAAGTATGAAAAATAGTTACCTCTTGGTCATACGCCGCTGCACCATTTGCAATAATATAAGCAGCCATTGCTTTATCGTAATCTCCGCTAAATAACACGATTGTCGTTTTCTTCTGTTGTTCCATATTGTTCCTCCTTCAAATTACCTATAGGGGTATTTTATTATTTTTAAAAAGTCTCAAATCTTTTATCTCTATGCTATATGACTTTACCTTCCCAAGCTAACATACCACCTACCATATTGATTGCTCGAAAACCGTAACCTTCTAAAAATTGAACGGCTCTTGCACTTCTCGCGCCAGAGCGACAAACGATAATATATTCTTTCTTTTTATTCAACTCATGCATACGAAACTCTAATATCCTTAGCGGAATATTACATGCTTCTGGAATTTTTCCTTCAGCTACTTCTTCTACTTCACGGACATCCACAATATTTACTGCTTCTTTACGTAATAATTTTTCTTCTAATTCTTTTGCTGTCATTTCTTTCATTTTAAAGTCCTCCTCACAAACCATTCATACCACCTGAAACATTGATAAGGTGCTGGAATCCTAATTTCTTTAATACCTTTGCCGCTTGCTTACTTCTCATCCCGCTCTGACAAATAACGATTACTTCCGCATTTTTATCTAATTGATTTGCTTTACTAGCTAACTCATTTAACGGGATATTTCGAAATCCCTTCATATGATTCCCTCTATATTCACCTACTGTACGAACATCGATAAATTGCTTCCCCTTTTTCCCCACTATACTCTTTAATTCTTTTCCACTTATATTTCGAACACCTTTTACCGGTAAAAAACGTGAAATAACAAATCCTGCAGCAAGTACAATGAAAAGCGTACTTAATATTGTGTTCATATAACTCCCCCTCTATATTTATAAAATTATTTCTTTACTACGCCTTCTTAATCCAAAACTTTAGTACATCGCCTTCTTCTTCATGCTTTACAATGTCATGACCACTTTTATTTGCCCACGCTGGAATATCCTTAACTGACCCTTTATCCGTTACATGTATTTCTAACACTTCTCCAGTGTCTAAAGCATCCATTGCTCTCTTTGTTCTTACAATCGGCATTGGACATGCTAAACCTTTCGCATCTAATACTTGTTTTATATTCATGATCAATTCCTCCAATTTGTTATTTTTATAATGACTCATGCACTGCACAACGATTTGGGCCAATCTCCATTTCTCGCTCTTCTTCCACACTCGGATGAATTTTCCCCATATTCGTTTGACGAATTTCTTCATATGCATTTGGTTGTGGCGGTAAGTTCTCTGTCACAGCTTTACGAAACTCTATTTCATCAGCAATATTTAACCCTACATTCTCTTTAAATAAATCTTGTAAGCTCGCACTCACAACGCCTCTTTCATCCATTTCACTTATTTTTGAATAATGGGCTGGTAAAACAATTAAATCTTGAGACAGTTCCTTATAAAGTGTATATAACGTATTTCTTAAATCACTCACCCAATCTTCAGCCTTACCAGCAAGATCAGGACGCCCGATTGAATCTACAAATAAAATATCGCCTGATAATAAATAAGAATCATCTACAATGAATGACGTACTTCCAATCGTATGCCCTGGTGAGTATAATGCGTCAATTACAATTTTAGTACCCCCCACCGTAATAACAGATCCTTCAACAAGCGGTTCGTATGAGAAAACAACTTCCTCGGCATCTTTTGGCGGTAACCAATACGTACCACCTACCTTTTCAGCTAACTTACGTCCACCAGAAATATGGTCTGCATGTAAATGTGTATCCATTACATTCGTAATCGTAACGCCATGCTCTTTCGCAAACTCTTCATATGCCTCGGCTGTCCTTACCGCATCAATAACTGCTGCTTCACCGTTAGAAACAACCATATAAGATAAACAGCCTTTTCCAAGACGATTAAATTGATATATACTCCCTCCGCCCTGTACATCCCCTACTTTTAACGGCTTCACATATTCACTCCAAGCTTTCATTCCACCAGCTAAATAATAAATATTTTGTAATCCCGCTTCTGTTAATTGCTCTGCCACAAATATAGAAGACCCTTCTTTTGCACATACTACTAAAACATCTTTATCTTTAGGTAATTCACTTACAATATGATCTACACCATCTAACAAGTCAAAGTAAGGTTTATTAATAGAAGAAACTTGTTTCCCTTCAATTTTCCAATCTTCATAATCCGTCTCATTACGAACATCTAAAATGAATAACTCTCCGAATAAAACTTTCTCTGCAACATCTTTTGCTTGTAACATCTTAATGTCCATTTAATTACCCCCATAGGTATATTTCTGTTTAAAAAATTTTATTTCTCCACATTTCCTTGCCACCCTAACATACCAGGAATGACATTTTTCACATTTGAAAAACCTTTCTCTTTCAACATTTGGCAAGCTACATCACTGCGGTTACCAGTTCGACAAATAACATAAATTTGCTTCGTCTGATCTAACACTGCGCTGTCTAATTCACCTAATGGCACCGAAATGGCAGATGGAATATGGCCAAAAGCAAATTCCGCTGCTTCGCGAACATCTAATACAATGCTCTCTTCCCCATGAGACAATATAGACTGTAATTCTGCATTCGTAATTGTATGTGGATATTTCACAGCTTCATTCACTTCATGCTCGTTTGCTTTCCTAACATAATGCACCAATACATCACCCTCGTGTTTCGTCCCGATATATTGATGTCCTACTTTACTCGCCCAACTTTTTATATCTACCGTAGATCCTTTATCTGTTGCCTTAACTTCAATCACCTGCCCTGGTGTTAACCCTTCTATCGCCTTCTTCGTTTTCACAATAGGCATCGGACAAGCCAAACCTTTACAATCTAAACTCATATCCACTTTTATACTCATAATCGATTCCTCCACAATTTATATACATATACCTGCAGGGGTATATTAAAATGTTTTTGAAAATCTGTCAACACTTACGTTTGACAGATTATCGGCTTTTTACAAGTAATTGAACAGCTTCTTTAATTAACTCTTCATTTGAACCATTGCCACTTTCAAACTGTTCACGTAAACAATGCTCTAAATTCGTTCCAACAACAAGTCCAATTGTACGATCAAGTGCAGAACGAGATGCCGTTAACTGTGTAATAACTTCTCGGCAATCTTTTCCTTCTTCCATCATACGAAGCACACCACGAACTTGACCTTCAATACGTTTCAATCTATTTTTCATATCTTGATTGTATTCCACTATAGACCACCTCCGTAATTGTAAATATATTATACATTACTTTATAACTTTGTATAATATCATATACCCTTCAGGGTATATTGTAAAGTTTTTAATCTTTAGACTGAAATTTATACTTACTTCACACTTTTTCTAAATCATATAAAAATAGGCCGAATCAACCATATGATTGGTTTCGGCCTATTTTTATTAATTTACGTTAATCATTATTAATTTAGCTACATTTCTATCATTAATCACAATCTCTTTTTTCTCATTATTCGGCAATAAAATTATATACTTTCCTTTTCTAGGAATCTTCCAAATCAATTTTCCTTCTTGATTAGTTTTCCCTATCGAAATCACGATTTCTTTACTAGGCTGAGGTAATTCATCTTTTATAAGCATAATTTCAAAGTCTTTTATCTGTTGTTTCTCTTTATTTTGAACATAGAAAGTTATAGGATTAACAACTTTACTAACATTCTCTTCGTTATTTACTATATAACTAGACATCATGATTATGACCAATATACAATACAAAATCCAAATAGAATTACTATATTTATTCAGACCATTTTTTAATATTATTAAACACATCGTCTGTTATCCGATTTCCAAAATTCATATTTTTATTTCCTCTTGTATGAATGGCTATTATTTTGATACCGGTATCGAAATACTGATATACAGGTGATCCACTTTGCCCCTCATAAGTATCAATCTTGTATGTTAACATTCTAGGAGAAACTCCCTCAATTGGACCATAGTCTCTCCACATTGTGTAACGTTCATTTCCTATTTTATCAGCGGGATATCCAGGAATCGCCGCAAGTAAACCTTTTGGTGATTCTACATAGGTAGTTCTATATCCCAACCAGCCAGTATAATCTCCTGGAGACCCATTTAATTTAATCGTTCCATAATCATAATCTGAATTTTCATTATCAGTCCATCCACTTACTGAATAGAGTTTTGTCCAACTATAAGGTAAATACGGTGCTTGGTTTCCATTTCTACCAGGGGTCACAATAACATTTGTCGCCCATCCACCAATTTCTTTATTGTAAATACAATGTCCAGCTGTAAGCACTGTATCTTTACTAATTAGTGCTCCTGTACACCCATAAACTTCTCCACTATTATACTGAGTCGCAACATGGACTATAGCGCTATACGGATATGAAGTTGTATCATTAACCCGTATTCGATCATCGCTTCCTATAACAGAATAGGTAAGAATATTAGGTGAATAATTTAACGTACTATTTTCCAAATATGCTCCCCAATCTTCCCCACCATGTTTTCGCCCTTCAAATGAGGGCGAAACAAGATCTTCTCCCCTTCGATCATTACTATACAATGATTGTTCTTGAAACAGTTCACGTTCTCCCTCATTTGAGACCGATGTCCACGGTACATCTTCTGCATACACCTTCTGATGCACCAAAAATACTATGCAAAAAAATATAAAAAGAACACCAAAACGATAAAGAGCCAACCTGCATCTTATAGAAATAAAGCTATCCAACATAACTTACCTCCTATACAAGTGATAGCAAACAATTGAGGATCCCTTTATAAATTCTAGTTTTTCTTTTTTTAGAAGTCAATGTAATTAACAATGATAATCATTATTAATTACATTGACTTAATAAACTCAAACAATTATTTATATTCTTTACTCTGCTTTCAAAAATCTGTCTTATTAAAGCTTCACTTTATTACATAAGCCCGTAACCTTCTTCACAATCAGCTCCGCAGTATTTTTCTCCGGTGGCATCAATAAATTCGTAACAGGCCCATATACAACAGGATTTAATTCTACTTCATATCCACCATATGTAAACTCTTCCCTTGTCGGTAAATAACCAATATATCCATTCGTATATCCACCAAGAAAGGCTATTTCATTTTGAAGACTCTCTTTCACTTCTAACGCGGTTTCTGAAAAAGGTTCCATCGGTATACCAAAGAACATTCCATCATTAACTTGAAACAGTTGAACTTCTAAATCAATACGTAACTGCCGAATACCTTGCTTATATTTCTCTAAAACGATAGTAAGCCACTCGTCCGTGTTCACACCCCACTGCTTCTCCGCCAATTGAGCCATGCTTCGTATCTCATTCATTTCAGGAATATCTTTCAACTTCATTTGCATCATACTCGAAACTGTTCTTAAATTTACAATTGGACTATATGTAACTATTGGCAATATTGTTAATACATGTCCACTAAGTGTGTAAGCCATTTGTTTTACTGCTTCCCTTGAACCGCGATACTTCGCATTTACATTACCAGCAGCTCCTTGCACAATAATAACAGGGCAATTTACGATTTTCTCAAGAATCTCCCTCGTCATTCCAGGATAATCCGCTGATAATACATCGCTATCACCTTTTAAAACATTCGGATGCGCAGTACAAAATACAATAATCCCAGATAGCTCCTTCGTTTCAGCATTTCTTATTGCTAACATGCCAATTCGTTTATCTACAACACCCTCTATATTTGTTCCCATCTTTGCTCTTCCATCAGATGTTCTCTCTCTTCGGTTTATCCCAATATCACCTGTCGTAACACTCCAGCCAACTTCACATAGCCCCAAGTTATTATTTGCAGTAACAGCACCGTGCACTACATTATTTACTAAACTCGTTTTATACGACTTTACTAAAGCTTGCTCACCAACAGTTTCCGGACCAGAATGTGTATGTGTATAAACAACTGTTATTCGCTCAAATGGCACATGAAGCCTGCTAGCTACGCGCTCACGAATAATATTCGTATCTTCTACTAACATCCCAATATTATCAATGCTTATAAACACAGTTTTCATTTCATCTTTTTCAAATACAAAAACTGTCCCATAAATATGCTCTTCAATATTATTTATTCCTGTCTCTCTATGGTATCCAACAAAATCAATACCGACAGGCGGCGTAATATCTACCTTACATACCCCTATTTTGCTCATTTGAATCGCTCCATTTCTCTATATAACTCCCTTTCTTCAAGAATAGCATATTTAACTTTGCCCCAAATAAAAAAGAACGGACATAGCATTCTATGTCCATTCTTTTCATCACACATACTTCCGATGCACCATCTTCCCATCATAAGAAAACACAACGCCCTTACTTTCCACAATCGACTCCATATGCACCGTTCTTCCCCATAACTGATGAATGTATGGCAGTACTTTTTCTAAGTATTTTAAATCGAGCTCAATTCCTTCGTAACTATGTTTAATGTACAACTCTCCGTTCTTTAAGTAGTCACCATCTTCTACTACTAAGTACGGGAAGCCACCATTTGTACGCATATTTACGAGCTGATCACGTACATGTTCCCACTCTTTATCTATTACCTTATATTCTTTTCCTTGGCGTTGGAATAAGTACATATCTTCTCTCATTACGAGATCTTTGTTTAAGTAGTTCCTTAAGAATGATACATCCCATTCGATTTCGCGTACTTCAAAGATTTTGTCACGGCCAGATCCTGGTTTTACACCGCGTCGTTTCATTTCTTCTGTCGGGTTATTGTAGCGCTCCTCTATATCTTCAAACATTTTAATACCTAGGTAGTATGGGTTAATACTTGTTTTTGATGGTTGAACTACACCTGCATTAAGCTTTGCGAATTCAATCGCTTCAGAAGATGTTAAGTCCATTTCACGGAGTATGCGTTGATGCCAGTATGATGCCCAGCCTTCATTCATAATTTTTGTTTCAAGCTGCGGCCAGAAATATAGCATTTCCTCACGCATCATCGTTAATATATCTCGCTGCCAATCTTCTAGCTCACGGCTATATTCTTCAATGAAGAGGAGTAAATCTTTCTCTGGTTGCGGCGGAATTTTCTTCTTTTTATGCATATTAGGTCGTTCTCTCTTTTTGTTTCGATCATCTAAATTCCATAAGTCATCGTACTGTGATATCTTTTTCTTTTCTACATCCTCTTCTAAATCTTCAATACTCCACGCAAGTTTTGGACGCATAATCGATGGGTCAATATGCTCTTGAATGGCAAGTACGGCATCTAAAAATGTTTCTACCTCTGCTTTTCCGTACTTATGCTCATACGCTTTCACACGGTCCGCTGTTGCCGCCATACTTTCTACCATATCTCGCTTCGTATTTGAAAAACGAATATTATTTTTGAAGAAGTCACAGTGTGCTAAAACGTGCGCTACAATTAATTTGTTTTGAATTAACGAGTTCGTATCTAATAAAAAGGCGTAACATGGATCAGAGTTAATAACGAGTTCGTATATTTTACTAAGACCTAAATCGTATTGTAATTTCATTCTAAAAAACTGTTTTCCAAAACTCCAATGTGAAAACCGCGTCGGCATCCCATATGCACCAAATGTATAAATAATTTCCGCTGGACATATTTCATAACGCATCGGATAAAAATCAAGCCCAAATCCAGTCGCAATTTCCGTAATTTCCGCAATCGCATATTGCAGTGCTTTATCGTCACTTGCTCTCATTATTTTCCCTCCTTACACTTTCCCTTAAGAAAGTGTATGATGGAGAACAAGCTTTCATGAGGATTGATTGCATAATAAAAAGACACCCCCGCAAAAACGAGAATGTCTTATCTATTAACCTTCAATAATCTCCATCTTCTCCGTAATCGGAGTACGAGCTTTTCCTTCTGGTGCTTTATCGAAATAGCCAAGGTGAAGAATTCCAACGATACGTTGACCTCTTGTTAAACCAAGTCCTTCTATAAATAATGGATTATAGTTTAATCCGCCTGATTTCCAAACACAACCTAATCCACGTTCCCAAGCAAGCAGTTGGAAGTTTTGCATAAATGCACATGTTGCAGCGTAATCTTCGTCACGTTGAATTTGACGTGGATCTTCATTAATATAAACAACGATTTGTGCGGGCGTGCTTAAGAAACGATCTGATAAAATTTTGCCGCGTTTCGCTCTTTCTTCTTCTGTGAAAGAGTTTAATACTGCGTCTACTAATTTTTTGCGACCTTCTCCAATGTATAATTTACAATTCCATGGTTCACGGTGTTTATGATTCGGTGCCCACGTTGCGTCGTTTAATAGTTCAATTAATAACTCTTTATCTACAGCTTTATCTGTGAATGTACGTACAGAGCGTCTTTCTTTAATCAAATTTGCGATGGAAGTATATGTAGTCATATTTTTCTCTCCCTTATTTTTATCTATATGTATACATTTGTTATTGATATTGATTTTCAATTTCGATTATACCTTAGTTTTTTACTATTAATCAATGTTTTATGTTGGAAAACTTCTAAAAATGTCATTTAATACTGTGAATAAAAAAACTTAACTTGTTCACAAGTATTTCACATTTTATGGAAATGATATGTGTACAGTTTTCTACATTATCCATCTAGGAGGAGTTTATATGTACAAAAAAATCGCAGTAAGTATGACCATGGCAACATTATTATTCGGGGCAACCGTCTTCCCTACTTTCGCTGCCACGCCAAAAGAAGTAACATTGCACCATCATAAGCCTATTTCAGAAGAAGAAATGCAGTCGCTAGAAAAACTCGGCTACAACAAACATGAAATTTGGAGAGCTGCTCACATTGCAAGAATCAGTAAAAAAGAAATAAAAGACGTTTTAGCTTACTATAAGCAAAATAAATCTTGGGAGAAAACAGCCGAGCATTTCGGTGTAGATCCAAGTAAGCTGAAAAAACATCATATGAATAAAGAAACAAAGCAAGCACTGCTACAACAGTTAGCAACTATGCAAAAATCCACACCGGATCAGCTAAAACAAAAAATGAAAGAATATAACATCAAATTGCGTCACCTTACTGTGTTAACAATCATCTCTCAAAAAAGCAATACCCCTCTTGATGATGTATTAAAAATGAAAAAAGATGGAATGGACATGAAACAAATTGCCGAAAAATTAAATGTAAAAAGAGAAGATATACGGGCGGAAATGATGAAATTAGTGAAGTCTATTAAAGAACAAAAAACAAATTAAAATGCTAAAAAGGAAGAGCCATTCACCACTCTTCCTTTTCTTTATGAACTTTCAATTTTTAAGTATAAATTCCCGTCTTTCCCAAAAACTAACACAAGTAAATGATGTAAGTTAGGGGTGAGAAAATGTTCGGTTTATCATCTAAGAAATCAAAAAAGACTAATACAAAAACACTTTGTTCTATCCCAGAATTTATACAAACCATGAAAGAATCAAGCGATTTTGTCTCTTATAACATACTTAAAGATGAAACGTTGTGCTTATTTTATTATAAATCTGTCGTGGAAGCACTTATTATTAAACAATTCATTTTAACTCCTCTAAAAAAGGAATCGGAACAAATCCAAAACATCTCTGATTTATGTAATATCATCTCTATTGAAGACATTATTACCTCCCCTTCTATTGATGATATTCGTGAAAAATTATTAGGTGGATACATTTTAATACGATTAAAAAACAATTCGAATCCTGATCAATATGCTTTAATTCGTGCCGAAAGTACTGTTTTAGGAAAACGATTATATAACGATACAGAAAATGAGTATAGCGTAATCGGGCCTAAAATCGGTTTCGTTGAAAACCTTGATACAAATATACACTTATTACGTCGAAATATTGTAACTGAGCAACTCATCTTTAAAGAAGTTACCGTCGGATCTATATCAAAAACGAAAGTAGCAGTTGCTTATATAGAAGGAGTTACAAATGAACAATTCATCAACACCGCAATACAACGGCTAGAAGACATTGACTTTGATGTCCCATTTGATTCAACTATGATTGAGCAATTTATTAGTGATAATAGCAATTCACCTTTTCCTGTTCTATTACCTACAGAGCGATTAGATCGAGCTGTATTTGCGTTAATTAACGGGGAAGTTTTAATTTTAACAGATGGCTCTCCATATGCTTTATCAGGACCAACAACGTTACTGGATTTTTTCATTTCACCAGAAGATTATTATTTACCGTGGATGATTGGATCGTTCTTTCGTATTATTCGTTTTTTCGGAGCTATATTTTCTCTGTTTTCCTCCGCTATTTATACAGCGGCTTTAACATATCATTATCAAATGATTCCTGCCGATTTACTAGGTCCTATTATTTTCTCGAGAGCTAACGTACCTTTCCCTCCTATTCTAGAAGCACTCTTTTTAGAAATTACAATCGAATTGCTTCGTGAAGCGGGAGCGCGTTTACCGACAAAAGTCGGACAAACGATTGGAATTGTTGGGGGGATTGTAATTGGCCAAGCATCTGTTGAAGCGGCTTTGACAAGTACTATTTTACTAATTGCAGTTGCTTTATCCGCTCTTGCATCATTCACAACACCAACCGTAAAGATGTCTTCTACTATCCGGTTGTTACGCTTTCCGCTTATTCTTTTAGCCGGTGCATTCGGAGGATTAGGCCTTATTGTCGGATTTGTATTTATTTTAGCTCATTTAATTAAATTAAAATCACTTGGATCACCTTATTTATTACCTTTATATCCATTTCGTGGTTTAGGTACAGCAGAAGGTTTTCTTCGATTACCATTTAGTCAAACGGCACAAAGACCTTCTTTTCTTAGACCAAAATCAAAATGGCGCTATAATCCAAACAAATCGAAGCAAAAACGTGATGGTGAGAATGAATGAAAAAAGTTTTATTGCACCTTATCATTATCTTCTTCGTTTTACAAACTGGCTGTACACAAACGTATATAGTAGATGCACAGCGTATTATTCATATTGCTGGATTTGACATCACAAAAAACAAAAGATTCCAAGGAACTATTCTATTCCCAGAGTACACACATGGTGTAAAGTCTAAGCCAGAGACGCAAACAACATCTGCCCGTTCACTTGAAACAATTGCTTCACGATTGAATGCGAAATCTCCTCACAATGTTGTTGTAGGTCAAATGCGTGTCGTCCTATTTGGAAAAGCTCTAGGAGAACGCGGAATGGGAGAGATTATTACTAACTTACAACGTGACCCAAATATCGGGCGTGATGTACAACTAGCAATTGTAGATGGATCGGCTGAAGAGCTTTTAAATTACGGAAAAAAAAATGGGTCTTTATATATTGCTGATTTACTCGAACAAAATATAAGAAATGAGAACATTCCACAAACCACATTAAACATTTTTTTATATAATTATTACTCTTCTGTATGTGATGCCTATGTTCCTTATATTAAAATGGACGATAATCATTCTGTCGCTGTCAAAGGACTTGCCTTTTTAAAAGGCGATAAAGTCGTCATGTATACGGATAAAAGACATTCTGTTTTAGCAAAATTACTTATTAACCCTACGAAAAATGGACGTTACGAAGCTGCGATAACAAAGGATAAACATAAAGGCATGGTTGTTATACAAAACTTAGCTGGGGAAAATAAGTATGATATAGATCAATCTGGCGACATACCAAAAGTAAAAATCCATTTAAAATTAAATGGATTAATTAAAAACTCTCCTAATTGGATTGATTTAAGAAAAAAAACAAATATCAACTATATAAAAAAACAAATTGAACGAAATGTCGAAAAAGACTGTGAAGATTTAATAAAACAATTTCAAGAAAAGGAAATTGATCCTTTAGGAATACGAGATGAAATTAGAAGCCATACAAGAAAATGGAATATAAAACAAATTCGAAATATGTATAAAAATGTAGCGGTGGATATAAATTTAGATCTTAATATTGTACAATCTGGAATCGGAGAATAGTGAGGTGAAATAAGCAATGAATACAATAAATAAAACAAAGACAGTCTCTCCATATTTTGCATTTATTTTATTGCATTCTCTCCAGATTGGTATAGGAATTCTCGGATATCAACGTGTAATTTTAAAAAACGCTGGTTATGATGCCTGGATTTCTCTTATTATTGCGGGAATTGCAACTCATATTGTGCTGTTTTGTATGTTAAAAATGCTTGAAAAAGACGGAGATTTAATTAGTATCCATACAACAACCTTTGGAAAGTGGTTTGGCTCTATATTTTCTGTAATTTTCACTCTTTATTGCTTATTATTTTGCCTTACTGTTCTTCGTACATATATGGAAGTGATACAAGTTTGGATTTTCCCTACCATTAAGTTATGGAAACTTACGCTTATGTTTTTGTTAGTCACTTACTACATTATAAAAGGTGGCTTCCGTTCTGTGACAGGGATATGTTTTTGGGGTATTGTTCTTCCTATTTTCGTTGTATTCTTTTTAATCTATCCAATGAAATATGCTCATTTCCGTAATATTTTACCTATTTTTACACATTCACCTTTTGACATGCTTATATCTGCAAAACACTCTGCATTGGAATTTCTGGGGTTTGAAACAATTCTTATCTTTTATCCCTTTATTGAAAAAGGAAAATCTTTAAAACGATGGGCCCATGCTGGAATTGCTTTTAGCACCTTAATTTATGTAGTTTTAGCTATCGTATCCTTTATGTATTATAGTGAGGGTCAATTAAACCGTACTATTTGGCCTACTTTAACAATGTTAAAAATAATTAAAGTTCCTTTTATTCAGCGTTTTGAATATATTATTATTTTCGTTTGGTTTTTAATTATTTTACCAAACCTTTGCTTAACCATTTGGTCATCATGTCAAACGATGAAGCGTTCCTTTCATATTTCATTTAAATTTACATTACCGTTTTTTATTTTCATCATATTTTCAGCTTCTCTGCTTTTCACAAACCGTGAAAGTATCAATACATTAAATACCGTACTATCTCAAGCGGGTTTATATATTGTATACGCTTATATCCCAATTTTATTTCTATTTCATTCGCTAAGATGGCGTTTCAAAAATCAGTCGAAAAAATCTTCACCCGACACTCCATAATCTCTGATACAATTTGATTAATACATTTGTAAAGGGGACAAGCGAATGAAAAAGTATGTATTTTCTTTACTTGCAGTACTAAGCTTAATTCTTGCTGGATGCGGAAGTACTGGTACAAATGACAAAAAATCTTCTGAATCAAAAAAAGAAGAACATGACCATGCATCCCACACTCAACAAGCTGACATTCAAGAGAAAACAAAAGGAGTCGACACACTTCCGACCTTCCTAGATAAGCTTGATCCACAAATGAAAGATATTTACAGCGTCGCTGGGCAAAATGCAGAGCTATTAGATTGGATTCCATGCTATTGTGGTTGCGGTGAAAGTGTAGGACATAAAAATAATAAAAACTGCTTTATTCGTGAAATTAAAAAGAATGGTGAAGTTGTTTGGGATTCCCACGCAACGACTTGCGTCAATTGCCTAGAAATCGCAGTTGAATCTGCTTCCATGAAACAAAAAGGAAAATCAACGCTTGAAATTCGTAACTATATCGATAATAAATACAAAGAAGGCTATGGCAAACCAACACCTACGCCAATGCCAAAAGCTTAAAAAACGAGGGAATTCCTCGTTTTTTCTTTTCATTCTCTTTTTTTCTTAACAAATTCTTTCAAGTGTATTTCTCCTTACTTATCACACACTATATATAACTCTCGGTAAGGAGGGTACACAGTGCAAACATATAACGACTATGATAAAGCTCTCTATTACACGTATTGCTGTAATTGGGATAAGTTACTCGTTCTCATGGTTCAAACGAACGATCAATTATTTTCTAAGCGTATTGAGCATTTTTTACACGCTTATCAATACAGCAAAGAACTACCAGAAGTTGATAAACAACTGCAGCTCCTATTTCAATATATTGACCATGCATCCCAAAAGTCGCATGTAGAAGAAGTAGAGCAAATTCAAATGTAAAATATAGCGCTATTCTCTTTAGGAGAATGGCGCTTTTTTAAAATATTAATACCAATAAAAGTTTCCTCTTATAAAACTTTTATTGATAAACATATTTTTTCTTTCTTTTCTATACCACTTCATACTATAATTTAGTATGTAACTATTATAAGAGAGGTATAAAATATGGGACGAGAAAAAAAGCAAGAATATGCTTTACTTACCGCATGGGGAGCTTCTTTTGTCGCTACACTAGGAAGTCTGTACTTTTCCGAAATCATGAAATTTGAGCCTTGTGTCCTTTGTTGGTATCAACGCATTTTTATGTATCCATTCGTTTTATGGCTTGGTATTGCTGTAGCAAAGAAAGACTATCGCATCGCAAGTTATTCTTTACCAATCGCAACTATTGGCGCTTGTATTTCTTTATATCACTATGCAATTCAAAAAGTCGCAGCATTTTCAGCAGCTGGGGCAGCTTGTGGACGTGTACCATGTACGGGAGAATACATAAACTGGTTCGGCTTTGTGACAATCCCGTTTTTAGCACTTATCGGCTTTATTACAATCGCTGTTTGTAGCTTTATTGTCATTAAAAACAAATAAGGAGATGAAAGAATGAAAAAAATGCTTATATTTGGTGGTATTATTATCGCCTTGTTCGTGGCAATTTTTGCAGTAACACAAATGGAAGAAAAAAATGCTACTAGCCAAAAAATTGATAATTCTACTGAAAGTAAGACAAACGGTTCTGACTACTACACAAATAAAATCTCTCTTTCAGATCTTCAAAAGAACTTAAAAGAGAAAAAAGAAGAAACAGTATACTTTTATCAAACATCTTGCGTTCATTGCCAAAAATTATCTCCTGTCGTAGTGCCGATGGCTAAAGACTTGAACGTTGATATGAAAGTTATGGATATTGAAAAATTAGATGCTCCTTGGGATGAATATAAAATTCAAGGTACACCAACAATCATTCATTTTAAAGATGGCAAAGAAGTAAGCCGTATTAGCGGTGAACAGCCAAAAGACAAATTAAAAGAATGGCTTGAGCAAACGAAAAATTAACGAGAAAAGGAAACTCCTTCTACACATGAAATGGGCGTAAAATCCCACACTAATGTATAAGGAGGGGGTTTTATGCCAGAAGTAAGATGTTCTGTTTCCAACTGTTCTTTTTGGGGACAAGGTAACTTTTGTCAAGCAAGTGCAATCGTCGTTCAGCCTGATGCAGATGAAACTGGTCAAACTGAAAATGATTCATATACAGCTGCTGTTTTAACAAACGAGACGCTAGAAAGTTCTGTAGCAACGAGTGTAGAGACTTGTTGTCATACATTTAAGCCTAGATATTAACAATTATTCCACCTCATATACGTGAGGTGGTTTTTTCTTTCCCTCTTCTTGTTTACGTCATCTCTAATTCTCCCTATAATAAAGTTAACATTTTTATGAATACGAAGGTGAAATACTATGGCTAAAACAATTGCAGATATCGCCAAATTGGCTGGAGTTGCAAAAAGCACAGTCTCTCGTTACTTAAACGGCGGATATGTAAGTGATAAAACAAAACTTAAAATCGAAGGTATTATTCAGGAAACAAATTTCTCTCCCAATACATTTGCTCAAAGTTTAAAAGCAAAAACAACAAATTTAATTGGTGTCATCATCCCCCGATTAGACTCCTTCGCTACAATGAAAACACTTATCGGGATTGATAAAACATTACAGGAAAATAACTATCAAATGCTTGTAGCAAATGCAAATCAAACAACCGAAACTGAAATACAAGCTATGGAAAACTTTATAAAACAAAGAGTAGCTGGCATTATTTTATTAACAAAAACATTAACGAATGAACATCAAAAAATTATGGCTAATTCAAACATCCCTATTTTATTCGTCGGGCAAGAATATAAAGATCAATATTGCCTCGTTCACGATGATTATGATGCAGCTTATGAGTTAGGGGCATACGTGTTATCACAAGGTCATCGACATATTGCCTATTTAGGGATAGAAAAAGATGATATTTCTGTTGGAATAAATCGAAAAAATGGTTTTCAAAAAGCAATTGAAAATTTAGAACCGGCTTGCAACGTTTCATATTACGAAACAACTTTCCGCATAGAAGATGCCATGAAACAAGTACAACATATTTTAGATAATAATCGCCCAACTCTTATCGTATGTGCTACAGATAACATCGCTCTTGGCGCAATGAAAGTGATTCACTCCCACTCCCTTTCTGTACCAGGTGATATTTCTGTAACAGGATTCGGTGGATATGATATTTCAGAAATGGTACACCCTAGCTTAACGACAATTGCGTTTGACTATGAGTATGCTGGAAAGCTTGCTGCCACTTCTCTTTCACAGCTTGTTGAAAACAAAACTATACCAAAAATATTACACTCTCGTTATACATTAAAAATCCAAGAAAGCGTTGACAAAATATAAAGGCGCTCTATAATAAAATTAAAACCGGTTCCACATTTTAAAAACAGGATTTTCAACATCATTTCCCTGTTTTTTATTTTAACTTATTGCGGAACCGGTTCCACAAGAGAAATTTATAGTAAGGGGGAATTTTTATGGATATGAAACAAATTGCAAATCAAGTATTACAGAACATTGGTGGAAAGGAAAACATTGTTCGTGCCACACATTGCGCGACTCGCCTTCGTCTTATATTAAAGGATGATACGAAAATAAACGCTGCAGAAATCGAAAACATCGATGGAGTAAAAGGTGCTTTCGCAACGACCGAGCAATATCAAATTATTTTTGGAACTGGCATAGTAAACAAAGTATATGATGAATTCTCAAAACTAATTGGAATAGCCGAACTAGATTCTACAACATCAAACGATATACCTAAGAAAAAAATGAATCCTATCGCCCGCCTAGCAAAGACACTATCCAATATTTTCGTTCCAATTATTCCAGCTATCGTCGCAAGCGGTTTACTTATGGGTCTACTCGGAATGTTGAAAGCGTTTAAATTAGTTCCTGGAGATCACTCACTTATCCAATTACTTGATATGTTCTCAAGTGCAGCTTTCATTATTTTACCTATTTTAATTGGAGTAAGTGCCGCTAAAGAATTTGGTGGAAATATTTTCTTAGGGGCAGTTGTTGGTGGTATATTAACTCACCCAAGCTTAACAAATCCTTGGACTCTTTCAAATGCAAAACCAACTGTTTTACATTTCCTTGGCATGGATATTGATATGATTGGCTATCAAGGTACTGTTTTACCTATTTTATTATGCGTATACGTTATGAGTACAATTGAAAAAGAACTTCGAAAACGTGTTCCGAACTCTTTAGATTTATTAGTTACACCATTCTTAACAATTATTATAACTGGCTTTTTATCACTTATTATTATTGGACCAATTGGATATAAAATCGGTGACGGTATTACGTACCTTTTAAATACAATTTATCAATTTGCAGGACCAGTAGCTGGTCTTATATTCGGTGGTCTATATTCAACAATTGTTCTTACTGGCTTACATCATAGCTTCCATGCTATTGAAGCAGGCTTACTCGCAAATAAAGATATCGGTGTCAATTTCTTACTCCCTATTTGGTCAATGGCGAACGTTGCACAGGGCGGCGCTACTTTAGCTGTCTATTTCAAAACAAAAAACAAAAAAACGAAAGAAATTGCAATTCCGGCAGCAGCTTCAGCATTTTTAGGAATTACAGAACCAGCTATTTTTGGTGTCAATTTAAAACTAGGTAAACCATTTATTGCAGCAGCTATTGGCGGCGCAATTGGAGGCGCTTACGTTGTTTGGATGCAAGTAGCAGCTAACGCATACGGTTTAACAGGTATTCCGATGCTTACAATTGTTGCACCTCTTGGCATGATGAACATGATTCACTATATAATTGGCTTCGCTATTGCAGTTATCACTGCTTTTGTTGCCACATTCATTTTATATAAAGAAAGTAAATAATAACGGGGTGAAAACCTATGTCAAAATATAAAACAATACTGCAATCTAATAAAGACGAATTACATTCTTTATATGAAATTGCAAACCAAGATTCATGGAAACCAATTTATCATATCCATCCACCATTTGGATTAATGAATGATCCTAACGGTGTATCATACTACAATGATGAATATCACGTTTTTTATCAATGGTATCCATTTGGTCCCATTCATGGAATGAAGCATTGGGGACATGTGAAGTCAAAAGACCTTATTAACTGGGAGCGTATGCCTGTAGCCATCATCCCTACTGAAAGCTATGAATCACACGGTGCATATTCTGGTAGTGCTATCGTAAAAGATGGCCTTCTTCATTTACTTTATACAGGGAATATAAAAAATCCTGATGATTCCCGTGATGCAAAACAATGTATGGCAACAATGGATTCACAATATACGATGACGAAATATAGTAATAATCCTGTTATTGATATAATTCCTGACGGATATACAAAACATGTACGTGATCCAAAAGTCTGGAAACATAATGATATGTACTATATGTTACTCGGTGCCCAACGTGAAAATACAACAGGAACTCTATTACTATACAAATCACAAGACCTATACAATTGGCATTTCCAAGGCGAAATTACAACAAATTTAAAAGAATTTGGATTTATGTGGGAATGCCCCGATTACTTCCAATTATCAGGGAAAGATGTACTTCTCTTTTCACCGCAAGGAATTGAAAAAGACGGAGAAAACTTTCACAATGTATACAATGTCGTTTATGCTATAGGTCATTTCGATATTAAAAATTTATATTTCCATATTGATTCCTATTACGAAGCTGATAAAGGATTCGATTTTTATGCCCCTCAAACTTTAGAAGACGCTACTAGTCGTCGCCTATTATTTGCTTGGGCAGGATCAAGTGAAATCACATATCCTTCTGATGATTATATGTGGGCTCATTGCCTAACACTTCCACGTGAATTAACATTAGAAGATAACATCATAAAACAAAAACCAGTTTCAGAATTAACAAAACTACGAACAACAAAAAAAGACATTTCAGGAGATATAACAGCTGGATTAAATGTATTATCAACGCTTGATGATGAAGGCTCCTATGAATTAATTGTTACACTTAAAACAGAAGATGCAAAGCGTTTTGGGCTTTCTCTCTTCCACAATGAGGAGGAATGTTTCCCCATTACATTTAATCGGGAACAAGGTACTATTTCTATAGACAGGGGCAACTTCTACCATCAATTTGGCGGAGAATATGGATTTGAACGCTGTAAAAAAATCGATATTCAAGATACGATAGAACTACAAATATTTGTAGATAAAAGCATCGTGGAAATTTTCTTATACGATGGTTCAACAGTCTTTACGTCCCGAGTTTTTCCTCGAAAAGACATGAAACATCATATCGCAATCTTTTCAGATGCAAAACTAAACTTTACCATCACACAATATAAGCTGAAAAGAGGGATTGTATGAGAAATGTCTTTTGTATAGGTGAACTATTAATTGATTTTGTGTGCCGAAATACTAACGTTTCTTTAGTAAACGGTTCAGATTTCGAAAAAAAAGCTGGTGGAGCACCCGCTAACGTTGCTGCTGCGATTACAAAATTAGGTGGACACGCTACATTTATGGGGCAAGTAGGAAACGACCCATTTGGTGAGTTTCTTGAACAAACTTTAGAGCGTGCGCAAGTCGATACATCCATGCTCATAAAAGATAAACAAACAACACTTGCATTCGTATCCATCGATCAAGATGGCGAACGTGATTTTACTTTTATGCGTGGTGCAGATGGTGAATATCAATTCAATAGCATTGATTTATCAAAAATACACACAAATGATTTAATACATTTCGGTTCAGCGACAGCTTTACTATCAAGCCCATTAAAAGAAACGTATTTCCAGTTGTTACAATATGCGAAAGATAACGGCCATTTTATTTCTTTTGATCCAAATTATCGAAGTGCACTCATTACAAATACAGAACAATTCTCTCAAGATTGTCTAACCTTTATAAAACATGCACACTTCGTAAAAGTAAGTCAAGAGGAAGCTACTATGCTCTCTAAAGAAAGTGATTTACAACAAGCTGCACTCAAATTATTAAATTATGGCGCAAAAGTAGTAGCTATTACACTTGGAAAAGACGGTACCCTTCTTGCGACAAATGAAGGTCAAACCATTGTCTCTTCTATTTCCATTCAACAAGTCGATACAACTGGTTCTGGTGATGCTTTCGTTGGAGCAATGTTATATCAGATTGCCCAAAGTGAACATACACTTTCGTATCATTTCAAAGACTTAACAGCGTTTATCTCCTTTGCAAATAAAGTAGGCGCTATCACATGTACAAATTACGGTGCAATTGCCTCTCTTCCATCATTAACAGATATAAAAGCATACGATTAATCGTATGCTTTTTTTACATCCCTCTCCAAAAATCATGCATAATAAAAAAGTACAAAATAACGAGAACGGCCGTCCCGCATAGGGTAATGCGCCGATATATACTCTTCTCTCCTTCCCTCGCTTTCACAAACGCCCAAATAAATCCGAAGAATAATATTAAATCAACATATGGAACATAAAAAGAAAAGACGAGAAACGCATATAAATACACGATAAATAAACAGGTCGTTACTAAGAAAACTTTAAACGCAAATTCACTTTTCATAATATAACCGCCCCCTATCTGTACTGTATTATATTCAGCAAAATACAATAGTTGCAGTTAAACTCCAAGTATAAATAAGCTACCGTCTATAATACGGTAGCCATTACGGAACATTGTATTTCCGTTTATATATATTACTTAAAATCGAAGAAGGAATTTGCTCGTAACGAATTTTCTCTCCTGTTTCATCTATAATATACGAATTGTTTCCTATATAATATATTCCATCTTTTCGTTTTGAGTACACTGGATATCTTTCATTTGGCAATACCGTTTTCACTTTCGTTAACTGTCCATTTGGTTCTTGCCAATATATATCCGCGCGGTCTACTAGCGTAAGTACTCCAATTTGTTCTTCTTCTATTTTTCGACCATTCCAGCTCACAACGCGATAACCAAGCTTATTCGCTTCATATTCGGGACTCGTATGAAAACGAGAAATGATTACTTTTGTTTGTAATTGTACTCGGTCATATAACCATTGTATATCCCTGTCATGCATGCGAATACAACCATTTGATTCCCTACTTCCAATCGTCCATTCCCGATTTGTCCCGTGAATCGCATATTCATTCTTATCTAGTCCCAGCCACCTCGTACCGAGAGGGTTATTCGGTGCACCCCCAGGTATTTTTTTTCGATGGTATTCTTTATTTTTAAATTTAGTTATAATACAAAAGTTACCTTCAGGCGTAGGTGTACGCTCTCTTCCAGTCGTTACTGGAAATGTTTTTGTGTAATTTCCATTTTCAAAAAAAGACAACTGGTTTGTCGTAAGATTTACTAATATTAAATGATCTGTATTAGCAAAAGCACTAACCGGTAGGATGAAAAATAATAGTATGACGAAACATGACTTTTTCAGCTATATCCCCCCTAGTGCTCACTATAATAAGTGGAATTAACATTACTTTGCTCTTATAAATGAAAACTATCCATTTACAATAACTCCCCCATTTACATGTATCATTTGTCCGCTAACATAGGATGAATCACTAGACGCTAAATATACATATGCTGGCGCTAATTCATATGGTTGACCAGGTCTTTGCATCGGAACATTGCTCCCAAACTGTGATACTTTTTTCTCATCAAAGCTTGATGGAATAAGTGGTGTCCAAATTGGTCCTGGCGCAACACCATTTACACGAATCCCTTTTTGCACTAACGATTGGGAAAGTGATCTTGTAAAAGCTACGATTGCCCCTTTCGTTGCGGAATAATCAATTAAAGTTTCATTTCCTTCGTATGCAACGATAGACGCTGTATTTATAATGACATCACCTTGCTTTAAATGAGAAAGTGCGGCTTTCGCAACGTGAAAATAAGAAAAAATATTAATACGAAAAGTCTTCTCTAGCTGTTCTGCTGTAATATACTCTAAGCCTTGCTGCGGATATTGCTGCGCGACATTATTTACCAAAACCTGTAAACTACCTAACTGCTGGACGGTCTCTTGAACAACATCTTTACAATGCTGTTCATCACTTAAATCACCCGGCAACAATACACACTTTACACCTTCTTTCTCAACATATTGCTTCGTCTCATTAGCATCCCCCTCCTCATCTAAATACGCAATCGCAATATTTGCTCCCTCTTTCGCAAAAGCGATGGAAACAGCTCGTCCAATTCCGCTATCTCCACCTGTAATTAATACATTCTTTCCTTTTAACTTTTCGCTTCCTTTATAATTGGGATCTTCAAACTGCGGTAGAGGATTCATTAATGATTCAATGCCAGGCTGTTTATTTTGATGTTGCGCCGGCATTGTTACAAAGTTTTTTTGCTGTGGCATAGCTTCTTTCAACTCCTTTTTCTTATAATGTGCATAATAAAAACTGGAATTCGCACATCATATTACGATTAATATTCGAATTTAAGACACAAAATATGAATTGTTGTAAACTTTTTATGCAAAACTATTGCAAAATAGTTAAAAAACGAATATTATATATAACTGTTGTGAAAATTATTCGTAAACAGAAAGGATGTTTATATGTTTAACCTTTCAAAACATAAAACTTCTATTAAAACTGAAATTATGGCAGGTATTATTACCTTCTTAACAATGGCATATATCATTGTCGTAAACCCTGTCATCCTTGGGGATGCAGGTGTTCCATTTGAACAAGCATTTACAGCAACAATTATTGCTGCTGTTGTCGGAACATTATTTATGGCAATCTTTACAAACTTACCAATCGCAATCGCGCCAGGTATGGGATTAAATGCTTACTTCTCTTACTCTGTTGTAAAAGCACATGAAGGCATGACTTTCGCAATTGCATTCTCTGCTGTATTCGTAGCAGGTATGATTTTAATTTTGCTATCATTTACATCTTTCCGTACAAAATTAATGGAAGCAATTCCTGAAAACTTAAAACATGCAATTACTGCTGGTATCGGGCTATTTATCGCCTTTATCGGTTTACGTTTAACAGGTATCGTTACAAAAAATGATGCAAACTTAGTTGGACTTGGTGATCTTCACTCTGCTCCAGTTCTACTAGCATTAGCTGGACTTGGAATTACTATTATCCTTATGTCTTTAAATGTAAATGGCGCACTATTTATCGGCATGCTATTAACTGGTATTATCGCTTTCTTCACAGGACAATTAACATTCTCAAATGGTGTTACATCAATGCCTGGATTACCAGAAGGAATTATCGTTTCAAATCCAATTACTGCTGTATCTGATGTAATTAACTACGGATTGTACGGCGTTGTATTTTCATTCTTCCTTGTTACATTGTTCGATACAACAGGTACATTACTTGGGGTAGCTCAACAAGGTGGATTTATGAAAGATGGGAAACTTCCAAAAGCTGGACGAGCTCTTCTATCTGACTCATTCTCGGCAACAATCGGTTCTATGTTCGGAACAACACCATCAACAGCTTACATTGAATCTTCTGCTGGCGTTGCAGCTGGTGGTCGTACTGGTTTAACAACTGTTACAGTAGCTGTTCTATTCGCACTAGCAGCATTCTTTGGACCATTAGTAAGTGCCGTTTCTGGTGTATCAGCTATTACTGCCCCATCATTAATTATCGTTGGTAGTCTTATGATGGGTTCAGTTCGCCACATCGATTGGGACGCATTTGATGAAGCATTCCCAGCATTCTTAGTAATATTAAGCATGCCACTTACATCAAGTATCGCAACAGGTATCGCACTTGGATTTATTTCATACCCACTTATGAAAGTAGCAAAAGGTAAATTCCGTGCTGTTCACCCACTTGTGTATGTATTTGGAATTTTGTTTGCTTATCAATTAATTTTCTTACCACATTAAAATCCCTCATAAAGAGGGATTTTTTATTTATAAAAGAAAAGTAGAGCATCGAAATTAGATGCTCTACTTTTCTTTTGTTACTTTTAACACTTCTCATTTACTTGTAATTCTTTACTGTACTTTTGAATGAACACTGACGAAATAACCATTACCATCCCTACACTCAACCCAATAAGCTGATCTAGTAGCATTTCATCATGAATGAACCAGCGCAGTAAAAATACACCACCAAAAATAAGCAACATAGTAAATCCAGTATGTCTAAGACCTTTATATACATTTTCCATATGTATCACCTCTTCACATACTTTTATCCATATTATACCATAATCTAAAAACGTGTATAACCAACATTCGGTATTGAAACCAATAATAAAAAGACTGCAGAGAACTCCATCTCCACAGCCTAATTATTATTTTTGCAAAAACGCCTGCAAATCTGCAAACTGTCTCTTTGCATCTTCATAGCCTTGCTCATATAGATTTTGTAGTTTTGCTGTATCTTTTTCCATACGATCTACTTGAAGCGGCACTTCTGGACGAATAACAAATAAATTCCCAGCTTGTTCTTCTTTTTCAATGTAGTGAAGTGTTTCATTATACACTTCATAACGATTCAGCATCGTGTTAACAAGGTTCGGATATTTTTTATAAGCTTTCGCTGCAACCCATCCAAACTTTGATTTTTTCTTCGCGTAACCATGATTTCTCGTTAAAATAACGACTGATTTTTTAAAACCATCTTCCTGTGCTTTACGAACTGGAATTGGATCCGAAATCCCGCCATCTAATAATTGCTTACCACGGTAATTTACTACAGGTGCAATGAAAGGCAATGAACTAGATGCTTGTAATAAATTTAGTGCATCATCATTCGTTCCTTCTTTTTCAAAATAAACAGACTGTCCTGTTTCACAATCTGTCGTTCCTACAAGGAAACGCTCTTGGCTATTAAAGTATGTTTCAAAATCAAACGGAACATGCTTTTCTGGAATCTCATGAAAAATGAACTCCATATCGAATAACTGGCGTTTTCTCCATAAATTTTTATACGATAAGTATTTTGGGTGTGATGCATAATCAATATTTACTGTTTTATTTCTATTTCTTTGTCTGGAAAGATACGACGCTGCATGACAAGCACCAGCTGATACACCGATTACATATGGAAAATATAAATCTTGTTCCATAAAGTATTCTAATATCCCGCCCGTGTACACACCACGCATACCGCCGCCTTCTAATACTAACCCCGTATTTTCAAGCATGTTACTCTCTCCTCTATATATATTGACTCTTTAATTATTCACCATGTTAAGTATCTTTTTCTATTATATATGAGTTCTTTCAGAAATTATATTCAAAAGACTTGAGAAAAAGGAGTTTTTTCTTCCAATTATATTTCCAAATGGTTGGAGACATCCTTTATAAATCTTTGAATAAAATCTTGCTCTTCTTTCGTATATCTATCTAAAAATAACAGCCACTTTTCTTCAGCTTGTTTATGTAATTTATCATGAGCTTTATATATTTCATTTCCGCTTTCCGTTAAACGGAAGAAGATTTCTTTTTGATTATCTAACATTTGCATCTTCTCAACGAATTTCTTTTGAAACAACTTTGTACAAATTTTAGAGATTGCACCCTTCGTCATTCCCATTTCTGTCGTAATAGCAGTTACATTCATCAAACCATTTTTCCCGATACACTCGATCACATGTAACTCAGATAAAGACATACCACTTATACCTGTCTCACGAAGAAATTTCTCATTTTGCCCTTTCAAATGTTCTTCTTTTTTATGCAAAAGTGTACGAATGTCCGAAAGTATTTCCATTTGTTTCGTTGCATAATCCAATCCGTTCGCCTCCTGAGTTTCTAAAGAAACAAATTAACTATATACCATTTTAAAATCATTTTTTCATATTTACAAGTGAGAAAATCATGTTAAAATAAATTTAGTTTCCGAGGAAACTAAATGACAAGGAGGTTAACAAGATGAAAAAATCCAAAATACATTTCATTTTATATGTCGTCTGTATGAGTGCCTTACTCGGTTCCTTCGCTCAAAATATTTACACGCCTATCTTACCGATGATTCAAGGTTCTTTTCACACTTCTCTTTATCTTGTAAATGTAACAGTTTCCCTTTTCACATTCGTTCTTGCGATTATGCAGCTCATATATGGACCTTTGATTGATACAAGAGGGAGAAAATCTGTCCTTATCCCTAGTTTGATCATTAGTACAATTGGTTCAATCGGATGTGCTTTTTCAGCGAACATATATGTATTTCTATTTTTCAGAGCTGTTCAAGCTATAGGAATAGCAGCTATACCTGTAGTAGCAGCAACGATTATCGGCGATTTATTTGAAGGAAAAGAACGAGGAGAAGCAATGAGCCTGTATCAAATGTTACTTGCTCTTGCACCTGCGATCGGCCCTCTCATTGGTGGTTATCTAGGCAGTATAAATGGCCACGTATCCGTATTTCTCTTTTTATCTATACTTGGCATTCTCTTATTAACGATAAATATTTCACTACTTCCAGAAACAAAACCAACTGTAAGTAAACAACCGCAAGCAAAAAAGAATTACTGGTTTATCTTAAAAAATAAAACTGGATTTTCTATTACTCTTATTGGCTTCATTCAATTTTGTATTTACTTTTGCTTCCTCGTTTTTTTACCGAGCATTTTAACAAATTCATTTCACTTAACTGCAAGTAAAATTGGCCTTATATTTGTACCAATGTCCCTTTCTATTATGTTAGGAAGTTATTGCTACAAGCTTTTGCAAAAACGCCTCACAACAAAGCAAGCTTTATTCATCACTAGTTTCTTCAATATTATATGTGTCACTTTATTCTCTTTCACATATAGCATCAATATCCCATTCACCATTATCGTTACATCTTTATACGGTTTTAGTATGGGACTTTCTATGCCAACTCACACTACTTTATTAACGGAAGAATTCGTACAAGAACGCGCAACAGCCATCGGTATGTATAACTTCATACGCTATCTCGGTATGGGCACAGGGCCACTTGTAGGTGGATTTCTTGTATTTAATCAAAATTACTTTTGGATTTTCTTCCTAGGTGCAATTACATTTCTATTTATCATTTTATGCGCACTGAAAATGCTACGTTTTCAGGCTGTACAAAAAGCAAAATAGAGACCTATAGATGGTCTCTATTCTAAACTCTTTGATCTGCAACGATATGAATATCAATATACTTCGTTTCTCTCATAATTTCATTTACAATTGAACCTTTTCGAATTTCTTCCCACCTTGTTCTTGCTGATTGTCCGAGTAAAATTTGCGTTACTTGTAGTCTTTTCGCAACTTCAATAATAACATCCGCTGGCTTTCTTCCTTTTGCCTCTTCTAAAACAAAACTCGCATCAAATTGATTCGTTAACGACTTCCACTCTTCAATCGTCTGCTTTTTCCCAGCTGAAATAGAATCTATATTTTCCCTCTCAACGTTTAATACGTACAATTCAGCATTTAACCGATCAGCCATGCGCCATCCCCGTCGTATTAATTTCTCCGCTGTCGAACTGTATTGTACACAAACAAGAATTTTTTCTTTTACACCAATCGGTTCTATTACTGTTTGGCTAATTTTCTCGTCCATATCATCTGCCACTTCCCGAAGTGATAATTCTCTTAGTGCCCCTAAATTATTAAGCGTAAAGAAATTTTGTAAGCTTTGCTCTATTTTTTCTTCCTTATATATCTTTCCATCTATTAACCTCTTCCTTAATACTTCCGGCGTTGCATCAACGAGCTGAATTTCATTTGCTTTTTGTAAAATAAAATCTGGAATACGTTCTCGCACTTTAACATTCGTAATTTGAGCAACAATGTCATGAACACTTTCTAAATGTTGAATATTAAAAGCTGATAAGACGGATATACCGGCATCTAGCAATTCCTGTACATCCATATAACGTTTCTTATTTTTAGATCCAGGAATATTGCTATGCGCAAGTTCATCCACAACAACGACTTGCGGTGCACGTTTTATAATTCCTTCCACATCGAGTTCATAAAATACTTTCCCTTTATACTCTATTTCTTTTAAAGGAACTTTTTCTAAATCAGCAATTGCTTCTTCCGTCTCTTTTCTACCGTGCGTTTCAATTAAACCAATTACAATATCCGTACCATCCTTTTTCATTTCTCTTGCATCAAAGAGCATTTTATAACTTTTTCCTACTCCTGGAGCCGCTCCTACATATAACTTTAACTTCCCGCGGTTTTGCTGACGAATATATTCTAAATACTCTTCTGGTGTTCGCCTTTGAAAAGTTGGTTTATAGTCATCCGCATACAAAACACTCACAACCTTTCTTTCGAAACAACGCTACCTCAATCCGTTAGATTGAGGTAGCGTTGTTTCTATTTCAGTAGTTTCTGCAATTCTAAATTTAACTTTAAAACGTTTACGCGGTTCTCTCCAAATAAGCCAAGTGCAGCACCTTCTGTTTGATCTTTAATCAACTGATTTAGCGTTTCTTTCGGAATATTCGTTAATTTAGAGATACGATCCACCTGCACAGAAGCTGCCTGCGGACTAATATCAGGATCTAGCCCTGAACCTGAATTCGTCACTAGATCAATCGGCACTTCTGTTACCGGAACAGCCCGATTTTGTTTCTTCCACTCTTCAATACTTTTCTCTACTCGTTTCTCTAAATCTGGATTAGATGGTGCATAGTTATTTGAACCAGATGCTTCAGCCTTATATTCAATACTAGAAACACGCCCTTGAAAATAACGTGGATCCGTGAAGTTTTGACCAATTAATTTAGAACCAATCACTTCATTTTTATCATTATATATTAGACTTCCATCCGCATTATCCTTCATTACTGCTTGTGCAATACCAGTAACAATAAGCGGATATACAAGCCCGCACAACACTAAAAATGTAAAAGTAATACGGATAATTGGTGATAGTATACTTTGTTTCTTCGCCATCTTTTTCCCCCTCTTCCTTATATGAACAAGCCGACAATTATATCAATTACTTTAATTCCAATGAATGGTACAATCACTCCGCCAAGTCCATAAATAAGTAGGTTTCGGCCAAGTAGTGCATTCGAACTCATTGGTTTATATGCGATACCTTTCATCGCCAATGGAATGAGTAATGGAATAATAACTGCATTAAATAGTAATGCTGATAAAATCGCTGACAGTGGTGATGTTAGTTTCATAATGTTTAATGCCTCCATTTGCGGAATCGCAAGTGTAAACATCGCTGGAATGATTGCAAAATATTTTGCAATATCGTTCGCAATACTAAACGTCGTTAACGCACCACGCGTCATTAACAATTGCTTACCAATCCCTACAACCTCAATAATTTTTGTCGGGTTCGAATCTAAATCAATCATATTCGCTGCTTCTTTCGCAGCTGTCGTACCACTATTCATCGCTAATCCAACGTCAGCCTGCGCTAATGCCGGCGCATCATTTGTACCATCACCTGTCATCGCTACAAGTTTCCCTTTATCTTGCTCTGCTTTAATAACCGCAATTTTATCTTCTGGCTTACACTCAGCAACAAACTCATCTACCCCTGCTTCTTTTGCAATCGTTGCTGCTGTTAACGGGTTATCACCTGTACACATAACCGTTTTAATCCCCATTTGGCGCAATTGTTCAAAACGCTCACGCATACCTGGCTTTACTGTATCCTTTAAATAAATTAAACCGTAAATACGATTATCCACTGCAACTACAAGTGGTGTCCCGCCCTCTTTGGAAATGGAATCTGCTTTTTGATTTACATCTTTCGGAATCGTTCCACCTTGTGACCTAACCCATTCAATTACGCTACCTACAGCACCTTTTCTCACTTTCGTTCCGTCCTGTAAATCCACACCACTCATTCTCGTTTCTGCTTTGAACGGAACAAAATCACCTTGCTCTGCAATTTCTCGATTATATGATATAGCTTTCGTTTTTACATATTCTATAACTGATCGACCTTCTGGTGTTTCATCTAAAACTGAACTAATCGCGGCCCATTTCCCTACTTGCTCAATCGTCTCATTTCCTACAGGAAGCAATGTATGTGCCATTCGGTTCCCGAAAGTAATCGTACCTGTTTTATCTAAAATGATTGTATTAATATCACCCGCAGCTTCTACTGCTTTACCCGACATCGCTAACACATTGAACTTTGTCACGCGGTCCATCCCGGCAATACCAATTGCTGATAATAAACCACCAATTGTCGTTGGAATTAAACAAACTAACAACGCTACAAGTACAGCTGTATCAATTTGAAATCCTAAATAGTTTGTAAAAATCGGCAACGTCACAACAACGATTAAGAAAATAAGCGTTAAACTCGTTAATACTGTATTTAAAGCAATCTCATTCGGCGTTTTTTGACGAGCAGCTCCTTCTACTAACGAAATCATTTTATCAATAAATGATTCACCAGGATTACTCGTAATGACAATTGTAATCTCATCACTTACGACCATCGTCCCGCCTGTTACGGAACAAAAATCGCCGCCCGCTTCTTTTATTACAGGAGCTGATTCCCCTGTAATTGCAGATTCATCTACAGATGCTAACCCTTTGATTACTTCGCCATCATTCGGAATCATTTCTCCTTGTTTTACGATAACAACGTCACCTTTTGTAAGATCAGTTGCTGAAACTTGGACAATGTCTCCATTTTCTTTTACAACATTTGCAAACACATCTTTCTTCGACTGCTTTAAAGAATCGGCTTGCGCTTTACCACGACCTTCTGCTAATGCTTCTGCAAAATTCGCAAATAAAACTGTAAATAATAGAATGAGAGAAACTGTTATATTAAACCAACCTGGTATACTACTAGAACTACTTGGAAGAAAAGATAAAATGAACGTAATGATAAATCCAATTTCCACAACGAACATAATCGGATTCTTTATCATGACTTTCGGATTCAATTTCGCAATGGATTGCTTCATCGCATGTGTTACGATATCACGATCCATCGTTTTCGCTTGTCTAACTTCATCTTCTACAGCATGTATTTGTGACTCATTTAATTGTTTTTCTTTTACTACTACCGGTCTCATCATTTACCCTCCATTACTTCAATGTAAGAAATTCTGCAATTGGTCCGAGTACTAACATCGGGAAGAATGTTAATGCACCAACAATTACAATTGTTCCGATAAAGATACCACCAAATAAACTATTATCTGTACGGAACGTTCCGACTGTTTCTGGCACTACCGTTTTTTCTTTCAACGAAGCTGCCACAGCTAGCATCGTAATTAAACTGAAGTAACGTCCTAAAAACATAACTAAACCAGTCGTAATATTCCAAAACGGTGTATTATCTCCTAATCCTTCAAATCCAGATCCGTTATTCGCAGCTGACGATGTATATTCATATACAACTTGCGTTAAACCGTGGAAACCGGAATGAGAAATAGCATCCGTCCCTAAATTTGTTGAAAGAGCTAATGCCGAAAAGCCTAAAATGAGCAATGGATGAAATAGTATCGTGACCGCAATTAATTTCATTTCCTTACCTTCAATCTTTTTACCTAAAAACTCTGGTGTCCGTCCAACCATTAACCCAGATATAAACACTGCAATAATTGCATACATAATAATATTTACAAAACCTGCTCCAACGCCGCCATATACTGTGTTTAACATCATATTTACAAGTGGAACTAAACCGCCAATTGGTGTTAACGTATCATGCATCGTATTAACGGCGCCTGTTTCAGCAGCTGTCGTTACCGTTGCGTATAGTGAAGAAAATACTGTTCCAAATCGTACTTCTTTCCCTTCTGTACTTCCTTGTACATGTTCGATACCCATTCCATTTAATGCCGGATTCCCGTTTAGTTCAGATGTCGTAATTGTTATAAATCCTAGTAGAAACACCATGAATAGTGATACGAAGAGAATACGACCTTGTTTTTTATTTCCTACCATTCGTCCGTACGTAAATGGAAGTGCTGTTGGCAATAACATCATAAGCATCATTTGCAAAATATTACTCATTTGTCCTGGGTTTTCAAAAGGATGCGTAGAGTTTGCTCCGAAAAATCCACCGCCGTTATTTCCAAGTTCCTTAATGGAAACGAATGATGCAACAGGCCCACGTAATATACTTTGTTTTGCCCCATCAATCGTTTGTGCTGTAACCGCTCCATCTAACGTTTGCGGTACACCAAGTGCGACAAAGACTAGCGCCGCAATAAATGCGATAGGAAGAAACACTCTCGTTAGTGCTCTCGTAAAATCAACGAAAAAGTTACCAAGTTCTTTTCCAGCGAGCCCTCTTATAAATGCCATAACGAGTGCTAATGTCGTTGCCGGTGCTGCAAACATTAAAAATGTAATTCCGATTAATTGTGATAAATAAGATAAACCATTTTCACCGCTATAATGCTGTAAGTTTGTATCAGCCATAAAACTAATTGCTGTATTAAAAGCGAGCGTAGGCTCCATTCCTTCAATATGTGCTGGATTTAGCGGCAACACACCTTGTAATCTGAAAATGAAATATACGACAACAATCATAAATCCATTGAGTAAAACTAATGATAATGCGTACTGTTTCCACGTTTGATTGTATTCTTTTACACCCGTAATTTTAAAAATAAGTTTTTCAAAAGGGCCGAATACTTTATCTAGCATTTTGCTACCTTGAAAAGCTTTTTCTAAATAAATCCCCATTGGCTTTGCTACTAAAATAAACAAGAGCATTGTAATAATGACTGCAACCCAAATCATAATGAATGATTCCCCCTAATTAAAACTTCTCTGGATTTAATAATGCATACACTAAATACACTGTAATTGCTGCGACTATAACCGATAAGACAATCATCATGATTGCTTTCCTTCTTTCACAACTTTATCTGACCAACTTGCAAGACTTGCCATCGATGCAACTAATAAAATAAAAATCCCGACCATTACAACATCTAACATAACTATCCCTCTCTTCATTTTGTTAAAATTTACCATTTAAATATTAAAAAAGAACACTGAGCTCTACTCAGTGTTCAAAAAATGAACAACAAAAAGTAAACCTCCTCTCTAAACGCTTACGAGGTTAGCTGTCGGATTCGGGCCTAAAGAGTAGCCCTACTTTCAAAACTGAAAGATTCACCCCAAGTGACGATGCACAAAATTGGTTCCCCCGCTCCATTTCTGGAACTCAGCGATTTTAGGTTTTTTTGGAAATTTTATGAATGATTTATGAGAGTAAATATACTCCTCTATATTTCACTTGTAAAGGGGTAAATTACTGAAAATAAGAAAATATCCATCTATTTAAACGCTTACATTGAGTATTATTAATATTCTTTCATCTATTTACTCGTCTTTTCTTTCATTTTCACAGAAATGATCTTTTCAATACGAAATAAAAAGAGCGAATGACATAAAGTGCATAGCTTGTTGCACTTAGCATTCGCTCTTTTTATTTCACTATTTATTCTCCTCGTAAAAAAGCACGTAAATTTCTCCCGCGAATATAAACCTGTGACAATTCTGCATGTAGCTGCTCATATTCGGTAATATCCACCTCTAAATACAAAGCATCTTTTGATGGTAATATAATATACGGCCCTGGAAAAAGGGGATCAATCTGAACCAATTCTTGAACTCGCTCTACCGATACTGCCCAACGATTTGCTATATCTCCAAGTAATAGTACCTTCATCATTTCTTCCCCCGCTCTATTCAAAAAATAAAAAAGAAATATTATCACAATTTGTAAACACGACAAACTTAGCTCCAATTGTTTCATAGAGCCTCGCTGGATATCGTTTATTCCTTGTAACAACAGTAATAGGTGCTTGAAAAGAAAAGCGAATGTGTTCTGTGAAAAAACTAACGATTGGAAGCTCATCCCCTAGTAAAATCACCTTCTTAATACACTCAAAAATACTAGTAAAGTCCTGCTCCTTACTGCAACTATAAGTCCAATCAAACCCACAATTCCTAACTTCAGCCGCTATCTCTTCATTTGCCGTAAAAATAATTAACTCATGTTGAAATGATACTAGATCTCTTAAACTATCTACCTTACTTTCTTCTCCCACACAAATAAGTGTTAGTTCCATGTACCTCATCCTCCTTAGTATAAAAGAAATCAAACATAGATTGATATTCCCCTATACTAATCAGATCGATGAAGTGATGTATCCATCATGGCACCGTCCTCTCTCAAGACGCTTACGAAGTTAGCTGTCGGATTCGGACTTTGAGAGTAGCCCTACTTTCAAAGTTGAAAGATTCACCCCTAGTGCAGACGCACAAATTGGTTCCTCCGCTCCATATAATTGGACTCAGCGTTTACAAAAAAATATATTCTGGCTGATATATTACTCCTGTATTTTGAAAAAGTAAACAGAAAAAAAGCCAGTTATAAAACTGGCTTTTCACTTATCTATACACGCGTTCTATTCACTTTATACGCAAAATGATTCGTCGGTCCATGACCACTACCAATATTCAATGGCTCTTCAATTGCTATACTAATAAATCGTTTTGCTTCTTGAACAGCATCTTCAATTGAGTATCCTTTCGCAAGTCCTGCTGTAACCGCTGAAGCAAATGTGCACCCACTTCCGTGCGTTTGCTTTGAAGGAATTCGCTCGCTTCTAAACTCAATAAATTCTTCTCCATCAAAGAGGAAATCAATTACTTCATTACCTTGATATTCTGCATGTCCGCCCTTCATAAGCACATATTTAGCACCTAATTTGTGCAATACTTTTGCAGCTTCCTTACTATCTTCAACATTATGAATCTCCATCCCAGTTAACACTTCTGCTTCTGGAACATTCGGTGTTATAACGGTTGCTACTGGTAATAAATATTCTTGTAATGCATGAACTGCTTCTTGCTGTAATAATGATGCACCGCCTTTTGCGATCATAACGGGATCTAGCACAATATTATTCCAGCCAAATTTTTTAATTTGTTCTGCAACAATTTGAATTATTTCACTACTAAATAACATTCCTAGTTTCACTGCATCTGGTGTTAAATCCGTACCAATTGAATTCAGCTGTTCTGTAATACCTTCTAAAGGAACAGGATATACCCCTTGAACGCCAAGCGTGTTTTGAGCAGTAATTGCCGTAATAGCCGTCATTCCGTATACACCAAGCTCTTGGAATGTTTTTAAATCTGCCTGAATTCCAGCACCACCGCCGCTATCAGACCCTGCAATTGTTAAAGCTTTATTCACTTTCATCCCACTCATCCTTTTCTATCCAAAATAGCGATGATAAATCGTTTTTGCTTCGCTTATATCTTTCGTTCCATGTACGAGCACACGGCCATCTTTAAAGGCGACTAACCTCTTGTCTTCAACAGAAAATGATAATAAATATGGATTTACATTTAAATCATTCACGCGACCTTCCAGCAACTCTTTATATTGTTCAAAATTTATTTCTTCTTTATGAGGTGGTCTAATTTGAACTGTATTTCGTCCGCATAAAACTGCTGTTTTTGATGTGTTCTCTTTATTTAAATATGGATACAATGCATTCTCTCCACATGAAGGACAATTATGCTGGCGAAGCTTTTGTACATTCATACATAAATACTCATTCTTCCACATATCAAACGATACAAGCCCATCTCGAAGTGATTCGTAATCTTCTACTAACAGTTTAAGAGCTTCTGTTACTTGATGAGAAACGACAAGAGATACAGCAGGTGATATAATACCCGCTGTATCACATGTTGCCCCGCCAAGCGGAATCGACTGTAATAAACATGATAAACATGGTGTTTTACTAGGAAGGATTGTGTAAGAAAGACCGTAACTACCTACACATGCACCGTAAATCCATGGAATAGAATATTTTTGTGCTATATCATTCACAATAAAGCGTGTTTCGAAATTATCAGTCGCATCAATAATTACATCAACGTTTGTAACAAGTTCTTCTAGCTCTTCAGCTGTTACATCTTGAACGAGAGCTTTTATTGTTACATCGCTATTAATCTCTTCTAAACGTTTTTTAGCCGCTATAGCTTTTGGGAGATTATTCTTTACGTCGCTCTCTGCATACAATTGTTGTCTTTGTAAATTACTCCAATCTACATAATCACGGTCAACAATTGTTATCTTGCCCACACCCGCTCTTACAAACATCTCTGCATTTACACTACCTAATGCACCTGCACCGATAATAAGTACATGCTTTTCTCTTATCTTTTGCTGCCCTTCTGCTCCAATTGGAGAAAATAGTTCTTGGCGAGAATATCGATTATTCAACTACGCTCATTCCTTCTAAAGGACTACTTGCAGTTGCACAGCGCTTACGTGCAATACGACCTGCTTCAAATCCTAAACGGCCTGCTTCAATACTTAGTTTCATTGCTTGTGCCATTTTAATAGGATCTTTTGCTCCTGATACAGCTGTATTTAATAACACACCATCTGCTCCTAATTCCATTGCAAATGCCGCATCAGCTGGGCTACCAATACCAGCATCAACGATAACTGGTACTGTCGCTTGTTCAATAATGAAGCCCAAATTTAATGGATTTACAATACCAAGTCCTGATCCGATTGGAGATGCTCCTGGCATAATCGCATGCACGCCAAGCTCTTGTAATTTACGTGCTAATACAACATCATCAGATGTGTACGGAAGTACGATAAATCCTTCTTCCAGTAACTTTTCAGATGCCTTTAACGTTTCTACCGGATCCGGTAATAACGTTCTATCATCACCAATAACTTCTACCTTTATCATGTCACAAAGCCCAGACGCTTTTGCTAATTTTGCAATGCGAACAGCCTCTTCAGCATTTTTTGCCCCTGCTGTATTTGGTAATAACGTATATTTTTTCACATCAAGTTTCTCTAATAAATTAGGTTGCTTTGCATCAAAGATATCCATACGACGTACTGCAAACGTTAAAATTTCAGCTTCAGAAACGTCAATTGCCTTTTGCTGTACGTCAAAATCAGGGAATTTACCTGTTCCTAATAAAAGTCTAGAATGAAATGAAAATGGTCCAATGTTCAACATAATCAACCGCCTCCTACGAAAGTTACAATCTCAATTTGGTCTCCATCAAAAACAGATGTATCTGTATGATCATCTTTTTGTAAAATATCTTTATTACGCTCTACTACAACAATTCTGTTATCTAGCTCTAAATGTGTAAGTAACTCAGCTACTGTTTTTACACTCGCTGGCACTTCAATTTGGTTACCATTAATTTTTAAATTCAAACTTCCATCCCCTTTCTAAACTCTTCTAGAAAGCAATGAATCTAGCAAATGATTCTCTTGCTTTCCTTCTATTAAATCAGCCATATATTGGCCAGAAATAGGACTTAATAAAATACCGTTTCGATAATGGCCCGTGCAAGCATATAAACCTTTTATTTCTTCATGCTCTCCCATATAAGGAGCTTCATGATTCGATTGTGGTCGTAATCCTGCCCACGTGCTTTCCCATTCTGCTTCTTTTAAAGCTGGCAATATTGTATAAGCACGCTCTAATATAGAAGTTATACTTTCTGGCTGCACAGTTTTATTGAACGTATGTGGCTTCATTGTTGCCCCAATTACATAACGTCCACCGCGCTTTGGAGTAATGTAAAATCTTTCTTGAAAAATAGGTGCTTTTAAAAGTTGTTTTCTACTTCTTACCGCAACCACTTCTCCTTTAACTGGATATGTACCCCAATCACGGTGAAAATAACTGAGTAACTGCGTGCTCCATGAACCTCCTGCAATAACGACTTTCTCACATGTGACAATACCTTCACTTGTAATAACTCCAGTCACTTTATTATTTTCAATACGAATATCAAACACTTCTGTCTGTTCATATATATCAGCACCGGAAATTGCTGCAGAATGTGCGAATGCTTTCGTAAGCTCTGGTGCAATAACATGACCGTCTTTCGGATAATATACTGCTCCTATAATAGATTCGGATAGATATGGCTCTTTTTCCCGCACATGGTCTCCCGTTAGAAAATAAGAATCTTCACCTGTTTTCTGCTGCCAATCCATAATGTGAAGAATTCTTTCCTTCTCATCTGCATTTTGAGCAATACGATAAATTCCTTTTTCTTCATATCCAATATCAATACCCGTCTTTTCACGTAAAACTGCTGCAAGTTGTGGAAATATAGCTCGGCTTTCTCTAGCAAGTTCAAATAGCGGATCATACGCATCCCATTCTGCCTGAACCCCGAGTAAACCAGCAGCTGCTTTCGAAGCTTCCGATGCAATTTTTTGCTTCTCTACAATCGCTACTTTATGTCCTCTTTCTGCTAGAAAATGTGCAACTGAACTACCAATTACACCACCACCAATAATCGCTACATCATACTTCTCACACATGTTTTTCCGCCCACTTTCTTATTGATTCCTTATAAGACTTCGCTTTGCTATACGGGTTACTACTACTTACAATTCCAGACATAACTGCTATACCACTTACACCGTTAGTAAGAACATCCACTGTGTTTTCTGGGGTAATTCCTCCAATTGCTGTAATCGGTATAGATAAACACCTTGCAATGTCTGAAATTTCTTCAAGCCCTCTCGCTGGCACACCTTTTTTACAATCTGTCGGAAATACATGGCCATAAACGAGTGAATCCGCTCCATTTTTAAAAGCTACTATTGCTTCATCTAGCGAATGCACAGAATAACCGACATGCAAATACGAAAACTTTTCTTTCACTGACTTTACATCTGTACTTCGATATCCTAGTTGAACACGAGGAATATTTAATAAAATGGCGATATCAATTCGATCGTTTATGACAATTTTAGAAGCCGGAAAGCCCTCCATTAATAGACTTTCCACACCTTCATATAATTCCTTCGTACTCTTCTCACGCTCACGAATATGCAAATAATCAATCTCACTCTCAATTTGCATCGCTACATTCACTAACTCTTCGAATGGCATATGGCCATTTGAGATTACGTGGAGCTCATTTTTCATATTCATTCGCCTACTTTAAAATATTTTCGAATAGTTCATCGGCTGGGACGGTTTCTTTCGTCATTCCTTTGTCTTTCAGCCATTTATTTTGTTTTTCCCATGATTCTTTTGAATCTGATAAAAATGGCTCATCTTTCGTTTCCATCTTCTCTAATAAAATTTTCATACTTTCTTTTTCAACTTCTGGCACAAGCGGGAAGTTTTCTTTTTCTTGATGATTTAATAAAATATTTAATGCTTCATCTGGATTTTTCTTCATGAAATCATAGCCTTTTTTCGTACCACGTAAGAAGGCTTGCAACGCTTCTTTATCTTTTTTCAACGTTTTATCACCTGTTACAAATACAAGCTCATGATAATTCGGTACACCATAATCTGCTGGATTAAAGTACGCTGGTTCATGACCTTCATGACGCATAACAGGTACTTCATGGTTAATGTATGCCCCTGTTACCGCATCCACTTTTTTCGTAATTAATGCTGGTACTAAATCAAAGCCAACATCGACTACTTTCACTGTATCTGGATTACCACCAGCTTCTTTTACCATCGTTTTTAAATACATCTCACTTAAAGGTGTTCCAGAATAGCCAACTGTTTTCCCCTCTAAATCTTTTGGCGATTGAATGCCTGCTGATTTCAGCGATACAACATGATTTAATGGTGAACGTACGACAGCTCCAATTGATTTTACTGGAATTTGTTCATTTGCTTTTGCCATGACAACATCTGGCTGATAATATAAACCAACCGTTACTTTTCCTGCAGCTGCTAAAGTTAATGGATCAGTCGGATTAGAAGGGAATTTTATATTCACCTTTACTCCTTCTTCTTTAAAATAGCCTTTTTCAATTGCTGCATAAATAAAGCTATGTACCGCATTTGGGTACCAATCAAGCATGACCGTTATTTCTTTTTCCTTTTTACCCTTATCTGACGCTGAGTTACTAGAACATCCAGCAATCATTGCAACTAATAATGTCAACACAAAGATGCTTTTTAAAAATTTCATGAATACTTCCTCCAACTAATAAATTTCTTTTCTAATACTGAGATAAGTATGACGAAGAAAATAGCTAATAATGATAACAATACAATAGGTGCAAATACGCCAGCTCCATCTAACTGCGTCATCATTCTCTTACTGAAATATCCAAGCCCAGCTTGTGCACCGAGCCATTCTCCAATTGCTGCTCCGATAACACTAAGCGGAACTGCAATTTTTAAAGCTGAGAAAAAATAAGGAAGAGCAGATGGCAACTTTAATTTAAGAAAAACATCTTTTTTCGTTGCCCCATACGTAACTAATAGCTCCTCCCATTCTTTTTTCGTACTGCGTAGTCCATCATACGTATTGACCGCAATTGGGAAAAACGTAATTAAAACTGTGACAACAACCTTACTCCAAATTGTGTATCCAAACCATAAAACAAATAGCGGAGCAAGCGCAGTAATCGGAATCGTTTGTGAAGCAACTAATAATGGATAAAATGCTCTCTCCATCCATGTACTCACATTCATTAACATCGCTAGCCCTACACCTAATACGATAGAGATAACAACACCTATTAAAACGACGTATAACGTTGCAGGTAAATGAACTGTAAATAATATGTCTTTTAGTTTCCATATCTTCATTACAATCGCAGAAGGTGACGATAAAATGTACATCTCATCTACAATTCTTGCTCCTATTTCCCACACAGCTAGTAAAGTACTAAAAAGTGTAATAGCAGGAACTAATTCTTTCAATCGGTTCATCACACAAGTACCTGCCTTTGTAACATACTAAGAAGCTCATCTTTCAGCGCTAATACTTCCGGTTTATATAAATCTTTTCGTGTTCTGTTATGATCAAGCGGTACAGTCCGCTCAGTCAAAGTCGTTATCGGCTGCTGTTCCACTACTAAAACTCGGTTTGAAAGAAATAACGCTTCTTCAACATCATGAGTAATGAATAAAATTGTTTTTTCCCACTCTTGCCATTGTTCAAACAACCATTCTTGCAAAGAGGTCTTCGTTAAAGCATCCAATGCACTAAATGGTTCATCTAACAGCAATATTTCCCCGCCTGTTAATAAAGTTCGAATAAAAGATACACGTTGTCTCATACCACCAGATAAATCTTTCGGATATTTTTTCTCATACCCTTGCAAACCAAATTTATGTAACAGTTCCTTTGCCTTTACTTGTGCTTCTTTCTTCTGTACACCTTGGCACTCTAGCGGCAGGGCAGCATTCTCAATAATTGTTCTCCACGGCAAAAGCATATCTTTTTGCGGCATATATCCTACAGGATGGTGCTTTGTTTCTGTCAGTTCTATCTGTCCAGTACTTACCTTTTCTAGACCTGTAATAAGGCGAAATAAAGTACTTTTCCCACATCCACTCGGTCCGATAATACTGACAAACTCTTTCTCATGTATAGAAGCATTTAATTCATGGATGATTGGTTTCTCATCATAATGAAAAGAAACATTATGAAACTGTAGTATGTTCTTGCTCCTCAAATCCCCACATCTCCTTACGATAGGACATATCCCAGAATAAATATTCAAATCGACTGGAATATAAGAAAATCTCCTCTAATCTTTCTAGTTCTGTCTCAGACTTTCCAACTGCCATTTCATTTAATAAATCTATTAACCAAATACACAGATTACCGTATTCTTCCGAACTATATCCTTGAATCCACTCACCAAAAAACTCATGATCTCTTGCTCCAGGAATATCATTTAAACGCTTTCCAATTTCCCAATAGCTCCACATACATGGAAGAAGCGCTGCTATTAATTCCGCAAGTGTGCCATTTTGAGATACAGACATCATGTAATTTGTATAAGCTAAATTTTTAGCAGATGGTTTCGCAGACTCTATCTCCTCTATAGAAATTCCAAGTCTTTTTGCATATTGTTTATGGATTGTCATTTCGCCATTTAATATTCCATCAATTTGTTCAGCGAACTTTCCCATTACTTGTGGATTCGTTGCTTTTACAACACCAATCGCATATAACTTTGCATAATCTAGCAGATATAAATAGTCTTGAATAATATAATACTGGAATTTATCTTTTTCTAACGTGCCATCTCCCATACCCACTACAAACGGATGATTATGACTCATCTCCCAAACCGGTTGCACAGTTTCTAATAATCTATCGCAAAATTTCATTTCTCTATCCCCTTTCAATATATGTATCTAAATAAAAAACCACTTCTATATATAAGAAGTGGTTACAGCAAATAAAGTTATACATTTATTCGATGTTCCACTTCCCTTCGCTAGTATTACCTAGATCAGGTGTTGTAAGGGTTAAGGATTATTCCTCTCTCAGCAAATCAAGCACCCCTAGTGGTTTCAATATGAAATTTTTAAATAAAAAAGCCCCGTTTCTATACGCAAAGAAACGGGGACTCATTGTTAGTGTCCGAATTGCTTCCCTACGCTAGCATAATCTAGATCAGGTAATAAAAAGGATCAAAGGCTTACGGCCTACTCTCAGCTGGCAACACCAGCTCTCCTAGCAAACTATAAAATTATCACTGTCAGTATAACACCCTAATAAGACATCATCAACTTTTTTAATTTTCTTAATTATTAACAGAATATCAAAGTTATACAATACATACATTCTATTTTAGAAAATAAAACCCCAATTAATTGCATAAGAAGGAATCATTATCCTCAAAAAATTTATTTTTATATTGATTTCATATTACATTTATGTGAATACACCCACTATATTATATCTTTATACTATAATAAAATTACAACTATACAACTAGAGGAGGTCTCTATTCCATGAATATGAAAGCTACTGCTTTAACAGCAACTACTGTAGCGATTGCTTCTTTACTTCCTTCTATGGGTGAAACAAATGTACAAAAAGCAAACGCTGAACAATTATCTAATATTAAAACTGGGTATGTCAAAGTCGATCAAGTAGCATTACATACAGAAGATAACGTAAAAAGCACATCAATTGATACAATTCGCTTTAATACAAAAGTGAACATCCTTGAAACAACTAATGAGTGGTATAAAGTATCTGTTCATAATAAAGTAGGTTATGTACAAAAAGATGCTATTTTACTAAAAAACAAACTTCATTCTAATGATCAATACATCGTTAATGCTAATGCATTAAACGTTCGCTCTGAACCTAATTTAGAATCTTCCATTTTAGATGTATTACCAAATGGCAAGTTTATTACCGTTCAAGAAGATCAAGGCGAATGGTATAAAATATCGCATAATGGCCAAACAGGTTACGTACAAAAAGCATTCATCTCTAATGGTTCACAACCCTTAGTAAAAGGAATCACCGTTCAAAATAATACAAAATATACTGTTGCAACACCTAATCTAAATGTACGTAGCAACGCTAGTACAAGTAGCGCTCTACTCGGTTCATTACAAAACGGTACACAAGTACAAGTAGTAGAAACTGTAGGAACTTGGTATAAAATTCGTTTTGGCACAGGATACGGGTATGTAGCAAAACACTATGTAGTACAAAATCAACCACAAGCTAAAACAGATCAACCTTCATCAATTCCAGCTGCTTTCAAATTCCCTGCTCAAGGAAGAATTAGCTCAACCTTTGATATACGCTGGGAACAAATGCATTATGGTATAGATATTGCCGCTCCAGGAAACGTCTCTATCCAAGCTGCTGCTGCAGGTAAAGTTGTGAAATCTTATTATTCAGCTAGCTATGGCAATGTTGTTTTCATTGCGCATCAAATCAATGGGAAATTATATACAACTGTTTATGCTCATATGAAGGATCGCACTGTACAAGCTGGTGATCAAGTACAAACTGGACAATTAATAGGTCATATGGGAAACACAGGTCATTCATACGGGCAACATCTTCATTTTGAATTACATAATGGAGAATGGAATTTTGAAAAAACAAATGCAGTAAATCCACTGCCATATTTAGTTAGGTAAATTGTATGCCACGCAATATACCTCTTATAATTGAATACGTAGCCTTTTTAGGTTTAATCTGTTGTTTAATCATTTACAATACAAACATTGTATTTTTATCTATTATTATTGCTTTTGTTGCATTAGAAATTATGATGGAATCATTTCAAGTGCAACTAAAACAAAAAATTGCCCATATTTATAATGCTATTTTTCTTTTGAGTGCTCTCATAACAAATATAATTAGTAATGGCTTTTATTTATCTACTGTATTTCCAGTATTCTTTATGGCTGTTTTATTATTTGTAGCTAGATATATTAATGTCCCTTATAAACAAAAACAAGAACAAGAACACGAAGCTTAGAAAGAGGAGACACTGTGTACCAATCTTTCAAAGATACTCCAATAAAATACATATTGAATTTGTATAAGAAAGCCAATACTTTTTTTGGTATACAAGGAAGTTATACTGCACAACTTCTCCTATATGGAATGTTGTTTCTTGTCTTAATCATTTTCTCCTTGTTTTACTAACAAAAAAGGATCTCACATAAACTGGAGATCCTTTTTAATTTATATTAATTTTTCATATCGAAAATATTGTTTATCCACAAGCATATTTTTCATAAATAAAGCTCAGATTATATTTTTTCTCTAAGCTCATTCGTTGTTCATCATCGCACCAATAGAAAAGAATATCATGAATCGTTGCATAACGCTTATTTTTAAGAAATAGCCTAAAGAATGATGGTAAACAATCATGTAATTGTATAAATATATAATTGCGTAGTGTTTCTTCTTTATATTCAATGCCCTTACAAATATACAGTAATTCTTCACAATAATATGCATGCTGTGGAACTTGTATCATTTCGAAAAATGGCACATAAGATAGTAGCTTTCCAATAAAATGACCATATCGATCCATTACTCCTATCGTCATATGCTCCATCATTTCTTTCATCACATATAAATAATCATCTACATGCGTTGTCTTTAATGGGTCTAAGCGATCGGAAATTTGAGATAATACAGCTCTTTGACATGCTAAAACTGCCTGACTAGGTCCATAATATGATAGGAAATCTGTACACTTACGATATTTCCGTAATAAATCATGTGTATACAAATCATATACAAAAGTATTACAATACATTGCTAAACTCATCATATCACTATTTAATTGCTCTTTTGATAATGATTTCGCTCTCTTGCACATATAAAAGAATGTAAATTCCAATACTTCTTTATGAGATAATAAATGTTTACAATCGGTTATACACTTCTCATTAAATTTAACTCTATCCCAAATTTCAATATCCCTATCTGTCAATTCACCTATACGATATTTAATAATTAAATAATTTAAAGCAACTGATTGCGTCAAAAGATCCCATGTTTCATATTCCAATGAAGTATGAACAAACTCAGCTAATCCTTGCGCTATCATAAAATCATTTGCCTCTTCATACCAACCAATCTCTTGGCATAAGCGAAGAATACGCACTAAAGTTGGAATTTCATCTTTATGAAACTGCGGTAATTTCTTTGCTTTATTCATGCCATATACGATAAATGCCGCTAAATTTTCTTCTTTATAAAATTCTTTCTCTTTCCATACTAATATAGTTCGTTCTTTCCCCTCACCTTTTGGGTGACAAGGTACAAGCAAAGAAAATAATTCAGCGAAATTATTTGGTTCTATATATGTATCTGTAACCAAATTCCAATTTGGATCGCCCTGTACAGCCTTCATATAATTCCCCTTCCCTTTTCATCTATGTAGGAAATATTAATTTATTATCGCACCACTAAAAATTAATATTGTTATATTCAAAATCTATCATAATACTTATATCTATCAGTATATCATCTTTTCTCTTATTAAAAATTAAGAATAACAAATTTTAAAAAAATGTCGAAATTATTAACCGTATCCTTATTATATAATGTCTCAGATACATCACGCTAACATATTAGTTTAATCCATATATGCTAGAATAATGCATCTGAACTTTATATATAATTTAGCTCTTTATGAGTGACCATTAAACTCTCGGTTAATTAAAGTTTCAATTTACTCTGTACGCTCTGAGATTTCGCTCAAGGCAAATCCAGCTTGATCATCTGCTGATTCCCTTATAGCTAAATCTCCTAGTGCTAACATGCCAATAAGCTGACCACTATCAACTACTGGTAACCGTCTAATTTGATACTGTGCCATTAGCTCTGTAGCTTTTTCAATAGAATCATTTGGAGAAACTGAGATAATATTTGTTGTCATTACATTTGTAATTTTATTAGATCCAGGATGTTTTTCAGCAATCCCTCGAACAACTAAATCTCGATCAGTAACAAGCCCAACAACTTGCTCATTTTCAACAACAGGAATTAATCCAACCGATTCTTCCTTCATTTTTACAGCTGCCTCATATACATTGTCTAGCGGTGTACAATGTACAATATGGGTACTCATTAAGTCTCTAACTTGTGTCATTATTTATTTCCTCCTTTTTATACATACCATAGCTTTTCCAAAATTCCTTTATTTATTTCTGGAAAGTAACATTATAAAAAGGATTAACAAAATAAAAAAGAGCCAGCATAATGCTGACTCTTTTTTGTATGACCCGTACGGGATTCGAACCCGTGTTACCGCCGTGAAAGGGCGGTGTCTTAACCACTTGACCAACGGGCCATGGCTCCGCAGGTAGGACTCGAACCTACGACCGATCGGTTAACAGCCGATAGCTCTACCACTGAGCTACTGCGGAATAATATATGATGGGCCTAAATGGACTCGAACCATCGACCTCACGCTTATCAGGCGTGCGCTCTAACCAGCTGAGCTATAGGCCCATATACTTACAGGGGCAGTAGGAATCGAACCCACACTGGAGGTTTTGGAGACCTCAGTTCTACCTTTAAACTATGCCCCTAAATGATGCCGGCTAGAGGACTTGAACCCCCAACCTACTGATTACAAGTCAGTTGCTCTACCAATTGAGCTAAGCCGGCATAAAAAAAATGGTGGCTCGGGACGGAATCGAACCGCCGACACGAGGATTTTCAGTCCTCTGCTCTACCGACTGAGCTACCGAGCCAACATAAATGGCGGTCCCGACCGGGGTCGAACCGGCGATCTCCTGCGTGACAGGCAGGCATGTTAACCACTACACCACGGGACCATTTGGTTGCGGGGACAGGATTTGAACCTGCGACCTTCGGGTTATGAGCCCGACGAGCTACCGTACTGCTCCACCCCGCGACAATATTAAATTTAAAAAATGGAGGAGGTAGAGGGATTCGAACCCCCGCGCGACTCTCGCCGCCTGTCGGTTTTCAAGACCGATCCCTTCAGCCGAACTTGGGTATACCTCCATGAAGGAAAAATAAATATTTTATTATTATATGTCTAAACCATTTAAAAGAAAATGGAGGAGGTAGAGGGATTCGAACCCCCGCGCGATTCTCACCGCCTGTCGGTTTTCAAGACCGATCCCTTCAGCCGAACTTGGGTATACCTCCGAGACATATATTAAATAAAGTGGAGCCTAGCGGGATCGAACCGCTGACCTCCTGCGTGCAAGGCAGGCGCTCTCCCAGCTGAGCTAAGGCCCCATGTTTTTTGGAATATCGGGAAGACAGGATTTGAACCTGCGACCCCCTGGTCCCAAACCAGGTGCTCTACCAAGCTGAGCCACTTCCCGTTAATAAAAGCGCGCCCGAGAGGAGTCGAACCCCTAACCTCTTGATCCGTAGTCAAACGCTCTATCCAATTGAGCTACGGGCGCATATGGTGCCGAGGGCGGGGGTCGAACCCGCACGGTGGTCACCCACCGCAGGATTTTAAGTCCTGTGCGTCTGCCTGTTCCGCCACCCCGGCATGTCATATTGAAAATTGGAGCGGAAGACGGGATTCGAACCCGCGACCCCAACCTTGGCAAGGTTGTATTCTACCACTGAACTACTTCCGCAAGACATGTATGAGTTGTTTTATTAAAAGTGCGGGTGAAGGGAGTCGAACCCCCACGCCAAAGGCGCTAGATCCTAAGTCTAGTGCGTCTGCCAATTCCGCCACACCCGCATGTTTTATTAAAAATGGTGAGCCATGAAGGATTCGAACCTTCGACCCTCTGATTAAAAGTCAGATGCTCTACCAACTGAGCTAATGGCTCTTAATGGCTGGGCTAGCTGGATTCGAACCAGCGCATGACGGAGTCAAAGTCCGTTGCCTTACCGCTTGGCTATAGCCCAATAATTAAGAATGGTGGAGGGGGGCAGATTCGAACTGCCGAACCCGAAGGAGCGGATTTACAGTCCGCCGCGTTTAGCCACTTCGCTACCCCTCCGACATATATGGTGGAGGATGACGGGATCGAACCGCCGACCCCCTGCTTGTAAGGCAGGTGCTCTCCCAGCTGAGCTAATCCTCCATTTTGCCTGGCAACGTCCTACTCTCACAGGGACAAGGTCCCAACTACCATCGGCGCTAGAGAGCTTAACTTCCGTGTTCGGTATGGGAACGGGTGTGACCTCTCTGCCATCATTACCAGACTGTATTCATTTAAGACAAGAATCATTTTAACTTATTTACTTTTGAAAGTCAACAAGTTTTTATATTCTTTCAAAACTAGATAACATTGCTTCATATTATATGGTTAAGTCCTCGATCTATTAGTATTCGTCAGCTCCACATGTCACCATGCTTCCACCTCGAACCTATCAACCTGATCATCTTTCAGGGATCTTACTAGCTTACGCTATGGGAAATCTCATCTTGAGGGGGGCTTCATGCTTAGATGCTTTCAGCACTTATCCCTTCCGCACATAGCTACCCAGCTATGCCCTTGGCAGAACAACTGGTACACCAGCGGTGCGTCCATCCCGGTCCTCTCGTACTAAGGACAGCTCCTCTCAAATTTCCTACGCCCACGACGGATAGGGACCGAACTGTCTCACGACGTTCTGAACCCAGCTCGCGTACCGCTTTAATGGGCGAACAGCCCAACCCTTGGGACCGACTACAGCCCCAGGATGCGATGAGCCGACATCGAGGTGCCAAACCTCCCCGTCGATGTGGACTCTTGGGGGAGATAAGCCTGTTATCCCCGGGGTAGCTTTTATCCGTTGAGCGATGGCCCTTCCATGCGGAACCACCGGATCACTAAGCCCGACTTTCGTCCCTGCTCGACTTGTAGGTCTCGCAGTCAAGCTCCCTTATGCCTTTGCACTCTACGAATGATTTCCAACCATTCTGAGGGAACCTTTGGGCGCCTCCGTTACACTTTAGGAGGCGACCGCCCCAGTCAAACTGCCCACCTGACACTGTCTCCCGGGTCGATAAGACCCGTAGGTTAGAATTTCAATACAGTCAGGGCGGTATCCCACCAGCGCCTCCACCGAAGCTAGCGCTCCGGTTTCAATGGCTCCCGCCTATCCTGTACAAACTGTACCAAAATTCAATATCAGGCTACAGTAAAGCTCCACGGGGTCTTTCCGTCCTGTCGCGGGTAACCTGCATCTTCACAGGTACTATAATTTCACCGAGTCTCTGGTTGAGACAGTGCCCAAATCGTTACACCTTTCGTGCGGGTCGGAACTTACCCGACAAGGAATTTCGCTACCTTAGGACCGTTATAGTTACGGCCGCCGTTTACTGGGGCTTCAGTTCAGAGCTTCGCTTACGCTAACCCCTCTCCTTAACCTTCCAGCACCGGGCAGGTGTCACCCCCTATACTTCGCCTTACGGCTTCGCAGAGAGCTGTGTTTTTGCTAAACAGTCGCTTGGGCCTATTCACTGCGGCTTTCCGTTAAGAAAGCACCCCTTCTCCCGAAGTTACGGGGTCATTTTGCCGAGTTCCTTAACCAGAGTTCTCTCGCACACCTTAGGATTCTCTCCTCGCCTACCTGTGTCGGTTTGCGGTACAGGCACCTTTTATCTCGCTAGAAGCTTTTCTTGGCAGCGGGGAATCAAAGACTTCGCTCCATAAGGAGCTTCCCCATCACAGCTCAGCCTTTACGATAAGCGGATTTGCCTACTTATCAGCCTAACTGCTTGGACGTGCACAACCAATCGCACGCTTCTTCTATCCTTCTGCGTCCCTCCATTGCTCAAACGATAAAGAGGTGGTACAGGAATATCAACCTGTTGTCCATCGCCTACGCCTGTCGGCCTCGGCTTAGGTCCTGACTAACCCTGAGCGGACGAGCCTTCCTCAGGAAACCTTAGGCATTCGGTGGACGGGATTCTCACCCGTCTTTCGCTACTCATACCGGCATTCTCACTTCTAAGCGCTCCACCAGTCCTTCCGGTCTGACTTCACTGCACTTAGAACGCTCCCCTACCACTGATACCATCGGTATCAATTCGCAGCTTCGGTGGTGTATTTAGCCCCGGTACATTTTCGGCGCAGAGTCACTCGACTAGTGAGCTATTACGCACTCTTTAAATGGTGGCTGCTTCTAAGCCAACATCCTAGTTGTCTAAGCAACTCCACATCCTTTTCCACTTAATACACACTTTGGGACCTTAGCTGGCGATCTGGGCTGTTTCCCTCTTGACTACGGATCTTATCACTCGCAGTCTGACTCCTAAGGATAAGTCATTGGCATTCGGAGTTTGACTGAATTCGGTAATCCGATGAGGACCCCTAGTTCAATCAGTGCTCTACCTCCAAGACTCTTACACTTAAGGCTAGCCCTAAAGCTATTTCGGGGAGAACCAGCTATCTCCAGGTTCGATTGGAATTTCTCCGCTACCCACACCTCATCCCCGCACTTTTCAACGTGCGTGGGTTCGGGCCTCCATTCAGTGTTACCTGAACTTCACCCTGGACATGGGTAGATCACCTGGTTTCGGGTCTACGACCACGTACTAAACGCCCTATTCAGACTCGCTTTCGCTGCGGCTCCGCCTCTTCAGCTTAACCTCGCACGGGATCGTAACTCGCCGGTTCATTCTACAAAAGGCACGCCATCACCCATTAACGGGCTCTGACTATTTGTAGGCACACGGTTTCAGGATCTCTTTCACTCCCCTTCCGGGGTGCTTTTCACCTTTCCCTCACGGTACTGGTTCACTATCGATCACTAGGGAGTATTTAGCCTTGGGAGATGGTCCTCCCAGATTCCGACGGAATTTCACGTGTTCCGCCGTACTCAGGATACATTCAAGAGAGAACGAAGTTTCGACTACGGGGTTGTTACCCTCTACGACGGACCTTTCCAGGTCGCTTCGTCTACCTCGTTCCTTTGTAACTCCGTATAGAATGTCCTACAACCCCAAGAGGCAAGCCTCTTGGTTTGGGCTATGTTCCGTTTCGCTCGCCGCTACTCAGGAAATCGCATTTGCTTTCTCTTCCTCCAGGTACTTAGATGTTTCAGTTCCCTGGGTCTGTCTTCCATACCCTATGTATTCAGGTAAGGATACCATACCATTACGTATAGTGGGTTTCCCCATTCGGAAATCTTCGGATCAAAGCTTACTTACAGCTCCCCGAAGCATATCGGCGTTAGTCCCGTCCTTCATCGACTCCTAGTGTCAAGGCATCCACCGTGCGCCCTTTCTAACTTAACCAAACTAAAAATTAAAAAATATGAGCTACACTGTTATCTAGTTTTCAAAGAACATACATTTATATATGAGAGATAGTTCTCTCAAAACTGAACAAAACGAAACACGGAAACTTATATTGATGAACAGCGTTCATCAATTCTCCATAGAAAGGAGGTGATCCAGCCGCACCTTCCGATACGGCTACCTTGTTACGACTTCACCCCAA
>NZ_JBVYHX010000001.1:267500-475000 GCF_056033845.1 Bacillus sp. TCT6 | reverse complement strand
TAAATTACCTAAAGATGTAACCAAGCCCGTAGTTAGTCAATTAAACACTTCTATGATTCCACTCGCCCAAATTACTATCCAGAAACAAAACGGTTTTTCAAAAGCAGATGAAAAACAAATTGAAAAAGAAATCGTACCACAACTCGAAAACATTGATGGTGTTGCCAACGTTATGTTTTTCGGAAAATCAACCTCTGAATTATCTATCGTACTTGATCCGAACCAATTAAAAAACAAAAACGTAACATCACAGCAGGTACTAACTGTTTTACAAGGAAAAGAAACTTCTACTCCAGCCGGGGCAATTACTGTTAATCAGGAAGAATACAACCTCCGCGTCATCGGGGACATAAAAAATGTAAATGACATTAAAAACATCACTGTGGCACCCCAAGTGAAATTACAAGACATTGCTCAAATCGAAATCAAACAACACTACGATACAATCTCACATATAAACGGCGAAGAAGGCACAGGGTTAATCATCATGAAAGAACCGAGTAAAAATGCAGTTGCCATCGGAAAAGAGATTGATAAAAAAGTTAAAGAGATAAATAAGGAATATAAAGATCAATTTTCTATTAAACTTTTGGCTTCAACCCATGAACAAGTTGAAAATGCTGTTACTAGCATGGGAAAAGAAGTAATACTTGGAGCAATCGCTGCAACTCTAATTATCTTAATCTTTTTACGTAACTTCCGAACAACACTCATCGCTGTTGTCAGTATTCCATTATCTATTTTATTAACACTCTTTTTACTACATCAATCTAACATCACACTTAACATTTTAACCCTTGGTGGTTTAGCTGTTGCGGTTGGACGTCTCGTCGATGATAGTATCGTTGTCATCGAGAATATTTTCCGCCGTTTACAAAAAGATTCTTTCTCTAAAAATATTATTCTTGATGCAACGAAAGAGGTCGCCGTCGCAATTACTTCTTCTACTTTAACAACGGTCGCTGTTTTTTTACCTATCGGCCTCGTATCAGGAGCAATCGGAAAATTAATGTTACCTATGGTATTAGCAGTTGTATATTCTATTCTATCATCCTTAATCGTTGCACTAACAGTTGTTCCACTTATGGCTTTTTTACTACTCAAAAAAACAAAGCATCGAAAGCCAAGTTCTTCATCACGATATGTTGCTACCTTAAAGTGGTCTCTTTCTCATAAATTCATTATTCTACTTACTGCATTTTTATTATTTGCAGGATCAATTGCAGCCTATATATTACTACCGAAAGCAAACATAAAATCTGAGGACGACACAATGTTATCTATTAACATGACATTTCCAGCCGATTATAATGCTGAAGCTCAAAAACAAAAAGCATTCGATTTCGAAAAGAAATTACTTTCTAATTCAGATGTAACAGACGTTATTTTACGAATGGGATCTAGCGCAGAAGATGCACAATGGGGGCAAACAACTAAAAATAACCTTGCTAGTATATTTGTAGTCTTTAAAAAAGGGTCTGATATTGATCAATATATTAAAGAGTTAAAAAAGGAAAATAAAACTTTCGAGCCTGCTGAACTGGATTATATAAAAACAAGTTATTCAAGCTCTGGCGGCGGAAACAATTTGCAATTTAACATAACAGCTACTAACGAAGGGAATTTAAAAGAGACGGCTACTATCGTCGAAACAAAACTAAAAAGCATGGATAATCTTTCTAAAGTAAAAACGAATTTAGAATACTCTAAGAAAGAATGGCAAATTCATATTGATCAAACAAAGGCTGAACAACTAGGCTTAACACCAGAAATAGCTGCGCAACAAGTAGCATTCCTTATGAAGAGATCGCCTATTGGCGAAATTACAATTAATAATGAAAAAACTACTATTATGATAGAACACAAAAAGGAAAACATAAATAAACAAGACGATATTTTAAACACAAACTTACTATCACCTATTAATGGACCAATTCCTTTAAAAGACATCGCATCTATTTCAGAAAAACAAACACAAACAGAAATTTTCCATAAAGACGGAAAAGAAACAATTCAAATTACCGCCGAAGCTTCAAATAAAGATTTAAGTAAAGTAAACACAGAAGTAAATAAAGCGATAAATGACTTAGATTTACCTAGCGGTGCAAAAGTAAATATCGCAGGAGCTACTGAATCTATGCAAGAGAATTTTACAGATTTATTTAAAATTATGGGGATCGCAATCGGGATTGTATATTTAATTATGGTTATCACCTTCGGGCAAGCACGTGCTCCTTTTGCAATCTTATTCTCCCTGCCATTAGCTGCTGTCGGTGGTATTTTAGGATTAATCATTTCACGAACACCTGTTGATGTAAATTCCTTAATCGGTGCATTAATGTTAATCGGGATTGTCGTTACAAACGCTATTGTATTAATAGAAAGGGTCCAACAAAATCGGGAACACGGACTGGAAACGAGAGAAGCCTTACTGGAAGCAGGTTCTACTAGACTACGTCCAATTATTATGACGGCTATAACAACAATCGTCGCTATGCTACCACTCTTATTCGGTCAATCGCAAGCAGGAAGTATGGTATCAAAAAGTTTAGCCGTAGTTGTCATCGGTGGTTTAGCAGTCTCAACTGTTCTTACATTAGTAGTCGTTCCAGTTATGTATGAACTATTAGATAAAATCGGAAAAAAAAGGCGCTCCCGTAGAAAAATAAGCACTTCTACAGAAACACCCGATATTTAAAACCAAAAGGCGTTATCTTCACGAATGAAGATAACGCCTTTTCTCTATCTACTCATATAATCTATCATGTTTTCCGCATACCGCTCTAGAGGTTCACTAGAATCCACAATAAGATATTCACTATTTAAAGGTTTCTTACTACCATTTAACCACTTTTTAAAACCTACTTCCGACCTCACTTTTTCAATTTGACTAATCATACGCTTACGTGTTTGCAGTCTCGCATTAATCTCTTCCATATCATTAAGATAACACTCAATATATTTATATTTCACACCATGTTTATTTGATAATTTAATCCCTTTTTCAACCATTCCCTCATATAAACATGGACTATCCAATATAACACTATGCCCTTGTTCTAAATAAGAATCAATCAATGCCCATTCAGCATCATATGCAAGTCCACCAACTATCGTTGATTCAATACCTTTCACTTCTAGTGATTTTAACAATGCTGATTTCAAAACGTCATGATCTACAATTATAGCACCTGTTAACTTCGCTATATACTTAGAAACTGTGGATTTTCCCGCCCCTGGAAAACCTGACATTTGCAGAAAAAACAAATTAAATCCACTCCCTCATTTTCACCTCTTTATCTATATAACGAATTACAAATTCAACAAGCGCTATACCTTTTCCTTCTATATTAAAATGCAAAAAGAACCCTCTACTTATAAATAGAGAGTTCTCCTTTGTAACTTATGCCGCTTTTATCTTCTTCGTCGTTTTACTTTTTCTTTTCGTTCCTGTAAAGCGCTTATGCAATACAGATGCTATCAAGCGTGAAATGACATTGAATAGTAATACCATAATAATTAATACAGCTGCAGATTTTGTCGCAATCAACTTCGCATCTGGAATAAACCCTTCAGAATTTAACTTCCAAATATGAACTGCTAACGTTTCAGCTGGTCTAAACGGATTTAAAGGATGCGCAGGACTCGAGAAGTCCGCTGCTGAATTTAAAATCGGAGATGTTAAACCCGCTGTGTAAATTAATGCTGCCGCTTCCCCAAATATACGACCCGCCGCTAAAATAATCCCTGTAATAATTTGCGGTAATGACGATGGGATAATAATACGAACGATTGTTTGCCACTTTGTTGCACCTAATCCAAGACTTGCCTCTTTTACATTATGAGGCACTTCTGAAATAGCATTTTCACAAACACGTGTTAAACCTGGTAAGTTTAAAATAGTTAAAGCAAGAGCACCACCCATTACTGTGTATCCCCAGCCTGTCATTGTAACGAACACTAACAAACCAAATAAACCAACAACAATAGATGGTAAAGACGCCATTGTCTCAATGCATAAACGAACAAAATTTAAAAAGCGCCCTTGTTTTGCATACTCTGCTAAATATATTCCAGCACCTAGTCCAAGAGGAATAGATATAATAAGCGTTATAACAAGCATGTAGAATGAATTGAATAACTGCGGACCAATCCCACCACCAGCTCTTGTATTACTTGGTTCTCCAAACAAGAAATTAGGATCCCAAAAACCCCATCCCTTTTGTAAAATTTCAAACACTAAGAACACTAGCATAGCTACGACCAAAGCCGCAACCGCATAAAAGATACCCGTCCAAACTTTATTTACCGTTCTTGCATTCATTATTATCGCTCACCTCTTTGCCCAATCGCTCGAATTACTAAAATAAACAGGAATGAAATAACAAGTAAAATCATCGCTAAAGTCCATAGCGCATTATTCCAAGCAGTTCCGTTCAATGTATTTGTCATGTCCATTGTCAAAATACCAGTTAACGTTGCTGTCGGACTATATATTCCTTCTGGTAATTTAATCGTATTCCCGATTACCATTTGAACGGCTAGCGCTTCACCAAAAGCTCGCGCTAAACCTAAAACAACACCTGTTAAAATTCCTTTTTTCGCAGCAGGAACAATCACTCGGCTAATTGCTTGCCATTTCGTTGATCCTAGGCCATAAGAAGCTTCTAAATAATCAAATGGAACAGAGCGTATTGCATCAGAAGCGATACTAGCAATAGTAGGTAAAATCATAATACTTAATACAACGATACCCGCAATTAAACTAAAGCCCACTCCCCCGAACGAATCACGTAATAACGGAACTAAAATCGTAACCCCTAATAATCCGTATACTACTGACGGAATACCGACTAATAATTCTAAAACAGGCTTCAATACTTTATTTCCAAACTTCGGCGAAATTAAATTCATGAATATAGCCAGAGCTATAGCAATTGGTGCACTAATAATAACCGCACCTAACGAAACCACTGTTGAACCTACAATAAAAATTAAAGCCCCAAAAGATCCTTGATCAGCATTTGGATTCCATTTTGTCGATGTTAACATCTCAGTAAACGAGATACCACTTTGTGTAAAAGATTGAATTCCTTTGCCACAAATAAACGCAATAATAGCTAATGTAATTAAAACAATAAAAATACCACAAAACGTAACAAGTGATCTTCCTATATATTCACTTTTCACGTAATTAATTTGTTTTTTCCCCTTCATCACAGGACAGACCCCACTTCACAGATTGAAATGAACAGGACTGGCCTTGCAGCCAGCCCCATAAATTTGATTACTTATTTAATTTAGACATTGGAATGTAGCCCATATCTTCTACTTGCTTTTCAAAGTCTTTACCTTTTACATAATCGATGTAAGCTTTTGTTGCTTCTTTCGCTTCACCTTTTGTTACCATATACTCGTAAGACCAGAATGGATATTTACCAGACGCAATGTTTTCAACTTTTGGATCAGCACCATCAATTTTCACTGTTTGCAGTGCACCTTTTTTATCACCCACCATGTAAGACATTGCTAAATAGCTTACTGAACCTGGAGTAGAATTGATAGCTTGCTCTACTGCACCGTTAGAATCTTGTGTTGTTCCAGTTCCATCATTGATTTTTGCGTCTTTCATAATTGTTTTTTCGAATGTAGCACGTGTACCAGATGAAGCTGGACGATTAATTACGTTGATTTTTTCATCTTTTCCGCCTACTTCTTTCCAGTTTGTTACTTTTCCAGTGAAGATATCTTGTACTTGTTGCACTGTTAAGTTATCAACTTTTACATCTTTATTTACAACAAGAGCGAATGCAATACCCGCTACCTTGTTATCTACTAATTCTTTCGCCTTTTCAGCATCTTTTATTTTATCTCCGGACGGAACATCTGAATTACCAATTTGCACTGCACCAGATGCTACTTGGTTAATCCCAGTTCCACTACCGCCACCTTGAACTTGAATAGAAACTTTTGAATTTTTCTCCATGAATTTCTTTCCAGCTTCCTCCGCAAGAGGTAGAAGAGCTGTAGAACCAGCTGCTGCAATCGTACCCGATAATTCTTGTTTTGTATTATCGCTTCCTTTAGCAGTTTCTTTACTAGTTGTATCTTCTGCTTTTCCACACCCAACTAATGCTCCTGCTACCACTAAAGCTGCTAAAGAGAATTTAATACCTTTTTTCATAACCATGTCTTGTACCCCCATTTGGATTATCACTTTTCGAATTCATTTTCTTTCGAACACAAATTCATTGTAGGACAACAATATTATGTGAGTGTTAAGCAATTTTTAATTTTAAGTAAATGACGATAATAACCCTTAAAATCTATGAATCCCAACATTTGCAGTTAAAGAATCCAACAAAAACCACACTAACTATGCTGTAATGTAAATTTATTCTTAACAATGTAAATTCAATGTAAATGTTTTTCTCTCTTTTTCCCTTTTAGTTAAAGTTATATTTACAATTCCGCTGTATTTTGTAACTTTTACACGCCTAATTTATGCACATTAAAAAGAATTTCAGTAATATTTTTTAGTACAACTAAATAAATTGGAACAATTCTAAAATTAAATGAATATTTTTAAAGTACTAATTGACAGCATCATCCAATGTAGTCTACTATATTACTAACAAAAAGTTTACCTAAGGAAACTTTTTAAACTAACACTAACAATATAGAGAAGAGGTAACTTTTATGGTATCGGCTAATACTAAACCCCTTTCCGATTTTAAAACAGGGGAATTTGTACAAATTGAGAAGATACAATTAGAAGGAACTATGAAACGACGTTTATTAGATTTGGGATTTATCCCTGGGGCAACGATTAAAGTATTGCAACGCAGTCCACTTGGAGATCCGGTCGCCTATCAAGTGAGCAACACAACTATTGCACTGCGAAAAGAAGAAAGTTCCCTTATTTTCGGGGTATTAATAGGAGATGATTTCAGATGAGCAAACATCGTATTGCTTTAGCTGGCAACCCGAATACCGGGAAAAGTACATTATTTAATACTTTGACAGGTTTAAAACAACATACTGGAAATTGGACAGGAAAAACTGTTTTAAAAGCTGAAGGAGAATATGAACATAACGGAAGTACTTATACATTAATAGATTTACCTGGAACTTACTCACTATACTCAAATTCCGCGGACGAAGAAGTGGCGAGGGATTATATTATATTTGAAAAACCAGAAGTAACTGTAGTTGTCATAGACGCAACTGCTATGGAAAGAAATTTAAATTTAGCACTCCAAGTGATGGAAATGACAAACAATGTAGTCATTTGCATTAACTTAATTGATGAAGCCGAGAAAAAAGGTATTGTTATTGATGAAAAAAAATTAGCAAAATCACTTGGTGTACCTGTAGTTAAAATTTCAGCACGTAACCGAGTAGGCATTGGTCATTTACTAAATGTTATTGCAAAAGTAGCAAATAAAAAACTAATTCCAACACCAATTAAAATTACTTACAGCGAAAAAATTGAAAATATGATTCAAGAATTAGAACCACAAATTTATAAGGTGTTCGGTGATACGTATCCAGCACGTTGGATTGCGTTACGTATATTGGATGGAGATAAAAATTTCTTAACTACACTTCAAAAACACCATAATGAACCACTTGTAAGGGAGGTCGTAATTAATGGAATCTCACTCAGCCAGTAAAGCTCTTCCATTAGACTATATTATTCAACATGCACAAACACTTTCAAAAGAAGATATACGAGATGATATAGTCGGAGATATTTATCGAACATCTGCAAGCATATGTAAAGAATCCGTCCAATATACAAATACTGATAAATTATATCGTTCCGAAAAACTAGATAAAATTTTCACATCTCCAATCTGGGGATTCCCAATTATGCTCGGTATTTTATCTATTATTTTTTATCTTACAATCGCAGGTGCTAACGTACCATCTGATATGATTGCCGAATTCTTCGGATGGGCCGAAGGATATTTAACATCTTGGTTCCAAGCAGCGCATGCACCTGAATGGTTACATGGCATTTTAATACTTGGTTTATTCCGTGGTATCGGTGCTGTTATTAGCGTTATGTTACCACCTATGGCAATCTTTTTCCCTATGTTCGCGCTATTAGAAAACTACGGATACTTACCACGTGTCGCGTTTAATATGGACCGCTTATTCAAACGATCCGGCGCACACGGGAAACAATCTTTAACAATGGCAATGGGATTTGGTTGTAATGCAGCAGCCATTATGTCAACACGTATCATTGAATCACCACGTGAACGTATGCTAGCAATTTTAACGAACAACTTCGTTCCTTGTAACGGTCGCTGGCCTATGTTAATTTTAATGGCTTCACTATTTATGGCTGCTGGTTATACAGGCAGTATGCAAACATTGGTTACTGCTGGCGTTGTAGTTGGAATGGTTGTAATTGGTGTTATTATGACATTAACTGTTTCTTGGGTACTATCAAAAACAGCCTTAAAAGGGGTTCCAACTCACTACACACTTGAGTTACCTCCGTACCGCAAGCCAAAAGTTTGGAATACAATTGTTCGCGCAACACTCGATAAATCAATCTATGTTTTAAAACGAGCTATAGTTGTTGCTGCCCCTGCGGCTGCATTAACTTGGTTACTTGCTAACATTTTTATCGGTGACACAAGCTTACTTATGTATTTTGTAAACTTCCTAGATCCATTTGCTAAAATGTTAGGACTTGACGGGTTTATTCTAGCTGCATTCATTCTTGGACTACCCGCTAATGAAATTGTAATCCCAATTTTATTAATGTCTTACTTATCAACTGGGGCTTTAACTGAAATAGATGATTTTAATCAAATTAAAAATCTATTCCTAGAAAATGGTTGGACTTGGTTAACAGCGTTAAACACAATGTTGTTCTCACTTCTTCATTTCCCGTGTGGAACAACATTGGTTAACATATATAAAGAAACAAAAAGTGCAAAATGGACATTCTTATCGTTTGCAATCCCTACCGTTATCGCCATTGTTGTTACATTCCTCTCTACACAATTGGTACATTGGTTAGGGCTTGTATAAAGCAAAGCATACATAGAAGGTATCCCCTTTCACGTTTGCTTTGCACGAAAGAAACCTGAAAATCATTCAGGTTTCTTTTTTTGTACATCAGTATTCCACGGCTGTGCTCCATACGTTGTGAGTTTTTTATGAATAAAATATATAGCTCCTGGAAGAACTGCCATTAATATCGTGCAACTAATCCCTAAACCCGTAAACAACTTACATCACCTTATTTCACTTTCTTCGGTAAAGCTGAACCTGAATGTTCAATTGTCGGATCAACATGAACATTAATTTCAGCATTACTAAAATAATTCTGACCTTGATCCCAATTCTTACTAATTTTTTTCCACTCTTTATAATTATGCCTCTTATATACCTCTCCTAATTCCAATACATCTACCTTATATTTTTTTTGAACAAGTTGTATAGACTTTTCAATACGCTTCGTCATTTCCTTTGAAATCTCTTTCTTTAAAAGGTTTTCACTCATCACTTGTTTCGGTTCATTAAAATGCAACTCAGCTAATATGCCTTCTGTGGACAAATGAATATCAAATTTCGGTTTTGTAGCATTTTCAGTAGACACCTGGATCTTTCGGCGCAACTTATGAATTTCATATGTAATAAGCTGATTCTTTTTACGAACAGTAAAGAAACCTCCAATTTTTTTACCTATTATATAGTTCATTCCTAATGTTTGTTCTCCACTCAAAATTCCAACGCACTTATTATCCTTTCCACGAACCAATGCCGCTCCTTCCATTTGCACCCCTTGTTTTGTTAGCCCTAAAAGAGGTAATGCAAAACTTCGATTTGCAATCATTTTCCCCTGCACTTCACCAATTCTCGCCGCCTCAATCATTTGAGCGTTTTTCGGAGGATGTTCAGCTAACATATCAATATACTGCGCCGGTAAATTTTCAGGTTTTGCACTCTGTTTTAAAATAGATTCTGCATTTTTCTTTGAAACAAACAAACGAATATTTCTTCTCATTTCATGATCACGAATATATACATCTAACGTATTTTGCAAAACATACGGATTCGCCAGTAATTCTTCCGAAAAAATAATCACTTGTATATGTGGAAAAAATAATGTTCGACTAATTTTTTTAGCAATAATTCGGATTTGCTCAAAGACACTATCTGCTTTTGCACTCACATTAATATAATTTTCACTATCTCCATCCCCCTGTCCACCTTGTTGTGCTAACTTACTGGGAAGTACCATCTGATACGTCCCTTTTATAATCGGATTTGTTTTCTTTTTCTTCACAATATCGTAAGCTGCGCCTACTACAAATCCTCTTTCTTCTATTTCTTCTAGTTCAGAACACCCACTTATAAATCCAGCTAAAATCATAACCATTATAATTTTAAGAAGGTTTTTCATTTCTACCATTCCTTCTTTTTATTTTATATACAATAAAAACTAACAAAGGAGCTAACACGACAAACCCCATATCTATCCAGGCTAAATACGTTCCGTAACTTGATAACGTATCTAAATTGCCAGGAAGCATATTCAGCATAAAAATTATAGGCGCGCTTCCGAAAATAAAAATATGTTTCTTCACTTTCGGAAACATGGCACAAAACAATAAAGATGCGACGTCATAGTACATTGCTGTAGTATTATAAATAGTAATAATCCAAGTCGTAAAAAAAATCGCATCAAACCTTTCTAAAAAACCTCCACCAATCTCAATTTCTTTCCCTAATTCAATCGTTGGATATGTCAATCCACGAGTTGTCATATACGTAAAAACACTAATACAAGTTACATAAATTAAAATGTATGAGAGCACATTTACTATCACGGCTTTTGCAACTGCCATTGGTGCCTTTTTCGCTGTCTTATCATTCAATAACACAGCATAAAACAGAGCTACCTCAAATCCAATAAATGTGAATATAGAATTTTTAACCCCAACAGCGTATTGACTTACTTCCGTTTGAAAAGCTGGAAATAAATTGTTTATTTCCATTAAATTTATATTTAATAAAGAAAGAAGCATTATCGCAATTAAAACAATAGGTAAAAATAGAACATTTAACCTTAATAAGGCTGCTCTTGATCCTGCTATTCCGTAAATAACAACTAGTAAGAAGAAGAAAGACAGTAGTTGTATCGGTGTCTCACTAAATAAATACGTTTGAGAAATAATTGAAATCATTCGCGATTCATATGCTGTCAAAGCAGCAAACGTTAATACTAAAATACTACTAATTGTGTATGCAACAGGCTTTGTCAAATGTGCACTTGTATATTGAACAAAGTTTTGTTTCGGAAATAAGATAGCTACCCTCGTTACAAACCAGCCTAAAACTGCACATACCAATCCACCCAAAAGTAAAATAATCCAACCGTCCGAAAATAAAGTTTGGTTAGCGATATCTCTTGGCATAGACAATGCCCCTATGCCAATGATGGTCGACGATACTGCAAACCCAATTTCCCGAGATCCAATCTCTTCATCGCCATACTCAAATGGTTTCAATTATTTTCGCTCCTTTGGACGTATTGTAGAATCTTTCGTTTGTAAATATTCTGGTCGATCTTTCAACATTGATTTTGGCATGCGAATAAACTCTTCTTTCCAATCTTTATAAAATGCAGGAGCAATTGGAGTTGTATACGGTACACCAACACTTGTTAAATTTGTAATATGAACAGCAAGCGCAATAAGAGCTAGAATGATTCCATACAACCCAAAAGCAGTTGCTGCTAACACAAAGACGAAAAGTAAAATACGAAACGTGATCGTAATGCTATATACAGGGAGAGAAAAGGTAGCGATAGCTGTAACCGCAATAATGATAACTAAAAACGGATTTACAATTCCTGCGTTCACCGCTGCTTCTCCAATTACAAGACCACCTACAATCCCAATTGTTTGCCCCATCGGTTTCGGCAACCTAATTCCTGCTTCTCGTATTAGCTCCATCGTTAATGCCATCATTAACGTTTCAATATATGCAGGAAACGGAACCCCTTCTCTTGCTCCAGCAATTGAATAAGCCAATTTAGAAGGAATAAGTCCTTGATGATATGAGACGAGCGCTACATACATCGCTGGCATTAAAATCGCAATTATACCAGAACCCATCCGCAAAATTCTTAATAAAGTCCCAATTACCCAACGCTCATAATGATCTTCCACAGATTGAAAAATATCAACAAATACTAATGGCGCAATGAGAGCAAACGGTGATCCATCCACTAAAATAGCCGCCTTACCTTTCATTAATGAGGCCACAATATTATCAGGCCTTTCTGTGTTCAAAAATTGTGGAAACGGTGACAAATTATTATCTTGAATTAATTGCTCAATCGTTCCCGTCTCAAAAACGACATCTGTCACTATTGATTGAAGACGCCGATCTAACTCTTTTACAATGTAAGGATTAATAACGTCTTCTACATATACTAAAGTTACTTCTTTTTGGGATCTCTTCCCTATAATATAAGATTGAAATCTCAGCTTTGGGTCACGTAAACTACGTCGGATTAACATTTTATTCACATTAATATCTTCATTTAATCCGATCCTCGGTCCACGTATTAAATCTTCAGTTACTGGTGGTTCTAAACTTCTTTTTTCCCAAGCCCTACTATTAATAACGATAGCAGTTTGAATATTATCAATTAATATAACTGTATCTCCCGCTAAAATCGCATTCATAATGTCTGGAAACTTCGTCTTTACACCCACTTCTGCGATAGAAATAAAACGATCCAATAACGTTTGAACAACGGCTTCCTCACTTGGAATTTCTTCGTATTGCAGCGTACGAACGACATATTTATAAACATTATCCTTGTCTGTTAATCCACATAAAAACACAACCGCACAACGTGTAAAACTCCCAGCAAGAGCAACTTCTCTAATTGTTAAATCATTAGGTGAACCTAACTCATCCCTAATTTCTTTCATAACTTCAAATAAGTTACCTTCAAGCTCTAACAATTTCCCCACCTAACTTCCTTTTCAACAAGTTTTTAGTTAGATTCCGCTAATAGAAGAAAATATATACAAAAAAGAGCTATCTCTTTTCAAAGATAGCTCTAATAAACGAATTACTTTTCTACTATTATGCTGTTTTTCTTTATAGATACACTTTTTGTAAATCCACTAACTACAAACATCACAATCATATTAATTAACAATGCGACTATACCTACATTTAAATCTTTTATAGACTGCGGAAAACTCGGAAACATCGTAGCTATATTAGAGCCCGATAAAGTGATATATGCAACAACTAATAACCCCATTCCCATTCCTGCAATCGCTCCTTGCTTCGTAATAACCTGGCGTGGAAACAAACTACAAACAAGTGCAGGGAAAAGTTGTGTAACGATACTGTATCCCATTAACAGAAGGGCTCCTATTGTTTCTCCTCCTTTAAATGTAAATAAAACTGCTACGAGCGTTACTACAGGTACAAATAACTTTGCAGCTTTAGCAACTTGTCTATCTGAAGCAGATGGAACCATCGTTCGATAAATATTTTTCGCTAACAGTGTAGAAGCCGCCATAACAAGCATAGAGCCTGGAACTAACGCCGTTAATACTCCCGCACTACCAATAATTCCAATAAACCAAGGATCAAAAGTTTGTAAAGCAAGACGGAATAACGAAAGATCCACATCCGCTCCCTTTAACCCAGGAACTTGCAATATAGCAGCAAACCCTGCAAAAAATACGAAAAGTAACACTAAAGAATACAATGGCATAATTGCTGCATTTTTACGAAATACTTTTTCATTTTTTGCAGAAAAAGCAGAAGCAAATGTATGAGGCCACATATAAAAACCTAGGGCCGTTAATATAATAGTAGAAACAAACCAAGAAATACTCATTCCTTCTTCAGGTAAAGATAAAAATCCCGGCTTCGCTGCTTCTACAGCCTCAAACATAGGCTGAAATCCTCCATAATAATGATACGGTAAATATATACCTAAAAACATAACGATAAACAGTATCATAATATCCTTCAAAGCAGCCGTCCAAGCCGAACCGTGTATACCTGAAACCATTACATATATAGTTATAACAATAGCACCAATCCATACTGCAACAACAGGTGACACCCTTCCGTAAGAAGCTTCTGAAACGATAATCCCCAGTCCCTTTAACTGTAAAACAAGATATGGGATGATGGAAACAACACCAACAACTGAAACAATAAGTCCAAGCGCTTTACTTCTATATTTCTTCGCAAAAAAATCCGACTGCGAAACAAGGTTATGCTCTTTCGCATACTTCCAAATTGGTGGTAATAAAAAATACGATAAAAGATAAGCTAAAGCACCATATCCCAAAATATAAAAGGTAGGTGCTCCTTTACTATACGCCCAGCCGCTTCCCCCTAAAAATGTAAACGTCGTATAAATCTCACCTGCCATCAGGAGAAAAACAAAAATAGTGCCAAATCCTCTTCCCCCAACTGACCATTGCTCTAAATTCATATCTTTTCCATGTTGTGCCCGAATCCCTAAAAATAGTGCGAGAAACAAAAATAAAATAATAATAAGTAATGCAGTCATTTTACATCCTCCTTATTAGCAGGATCAAACACGTACACAAGCCCCATACAAAGAGATGTAATAAACACTGATAATAATACCCAAAATAATAAAAATGGCATCCCTAATACGTAAGGAGTAACTGAATTCGCAAATATTGGCCCAACTACTAAACAAAGTACTGGAATAAGCGCTAAGATGTGTATTTTCTTCATCTCATTCTCCTTTACTTATAAAATTCATAATGGCTGATACAAAGACTTCCACTCCAATCGGTAATGCATCTTCATCAATTGTAAAACGAGGATGATGATGAGGATATATAATACCTTTCTCTTTATTTCCCGCTCCGATAAAAAAGAATGTCCCTGGTGCCTTTTGTAAAAACGCTGAAAAATCTTCTCCAGCCATCGTCGGCTGCAAACGAACAACTCTATCTCTTCCATAAAGTTGTAATGCCGTTTGTTCAATAAGCTCTGTAACTTCATAATTATTTACAACTGGTCGATATCCATATTCATAAGAAAACGTATATTTCGCTCCGTAAGATTCCGTAATATGCTTCACAATCCGCTCAATCTTCTTCTCTGTTTCACCTCGTAACTCATGTCTTAAACTTCGCACTGTCCCTTCAATCTCCGCTTGCTCTGGTATTACATTATGAGTTGTCCCCGCATGAAATTGAGTAACGGATATTACGAGAGAATCTAATGGATTCGTGAGGCGAGATACAATTTGCTGAAGTTGCGAAACGACTTGTGTACCGATTGCAATACTATCCACCGTTTCATGAGGGATTCCAGCATGTCCACCTTTTCCCTCTATCCTAATTTTAAAAACATCCGGTGCAGCCATTGCAGGACCATAAATAACGCCTATTTTCCCAACCTCTAACGACGCCCAAAGGTGAGCACCAATGATATAATCCACACCTTCCATTACACCTGCCGCAATCATCTCCTCTGCACCACCAGGAAAATTTTCTTCAGCATGTTGGAATAGAAAACGAATCTCCCCTTTAATCTTCTCTCTTGCTTCTACTAACTTATATACAACCCCAAGTAATATCGCTATATGTCCATCATGACCACACGCATGCATCACACCTTTATATGTAGAAATAAAATCAAACTCATTTTCTTCATGAATAGGAAGAGCATCCATATCGGCTCGAACCGCAACTGTTTTGCCCGGCTGTTTACCTACTAACTTTGCCATCACACTATATTTAGTCGGCCGTGACACTTCTAAATATGGGCATTTCCGAAGTATATCGAACACAAACTGCGATGTTTTTTCTTCTTGAAAAGATAACTCTGGATACTTATGAAAATGCCTTCTCCACTCAACTAACTGATTTTTTGACAAAACAAGTTCCTTTGCAACATCCATACCCCTTCACTCCTTCTTCACCAAGTTAAATGTTATTATAACGTGAATTGTTAACTTTTAAAAGAATCTTCTGAATTTTCAAATATGATAAACCAAAAAGAAAAAGCCATCCAAAAGATGACTTTTTCTTTTTTATAAAATAGTAATCGCTTGTTTTCCCATTTGCTCCCAAGCTTTCTCAAATTCTGCTCGTGGAACAGCCAAACGTGGATTATTTTTCAGAGGATCATTTACATATACAAAGTTTTGATCATATCCAATTACTACTGCACTATGCTCATAATATGTAATTTTCACTTCGCCTGAACTCGTATTCCATGTTTCAAAACTACTTTCAGCTAGCGGCTTAAACGTCGTATTAATAATGACCCATACCGGGGAGCCAGAACTAATTACTTTATATATATCTTGCATGTCTCTACCTGTTAAATTAATTACTTTTTCAGGAACATATTTTTCTGCTAAATCAAAGATTGGTTTATTGTATACACCATATCCAGGCTTTGCCTTTGTATAAATATTTCCTACAAACCCCTCGTAAGGATTTCCACGCAAACCATTTTGTTCAAATGGAACACGATAAATTTCGCTAGCAAGTTGCATCTTATCTACTTGTACACCTTTATATTGCAGCAACATAGCTAAACTTGTCACTTCACATCCTCGAGGTAATTCTGGTAATTGTTTAATAAACGGAACATCTTCAATCATAGCTGCTTCTTTCATTTCAGATAGAAACTCTAAGCGTAAAACTTGCGCCTTTTGCATGATTTTATCTTTCCCTATAAAAAATGCAGCAGCAAGTATAATACCAAAAACAAAAAGATATTTTAACTTTTTCATTATAAACAAAACTCCATTAATTATTATTTTACAGACACAACTCTTATCATTGTACCCTTCTTCTTACTAGTTTGCTAGAAAGATCATGTGAATTATCGCTCATAGAATTAATTATAAAAATTCTAATTATTTTTAATAAAAAGAAAAATAAATATACATTTCCAGAATATTTTGCTAAAATCAAAATTGTTAACATGGTGAAGATATCACCATGTTAACAAACATTCTTAGAGTATTTAGTCATAGTTCATTTTTTACATACTCCATTCATTTCATAGCAAATAAACCGAGTGTGTGTTGCATCCCCCACTAATGATTAAAAACTCAGAATAAAATGAAGTTCACACATTCAAGAAAATACGGGGTGAGGGGCATATGAATCAACAAATTGAACAAACAAATTTAAAACGAACAATGAAAAGTAGACACCTATTTATGATTGCACTCGGTGGTGTTATCGGAACCGGGCTATTTATGGGATCTGGTCAAATCGTCCATAATGCCGGACCTGGTGGCGCTATTCTTGCATTTTTAGTCGGTGGATTTGTTATGTATTTAACGATGTTATGTCTTGGTGAATTATCTGTTGCTATGCCAGAAGCAGGTTCATTCCAAAGCTATGCAAGCAAATTCATTTCACCTGGTTTTGGATTTGTTGTCGGTTGGATGTATTGGTTAAATTGGGCTGTTACAGTTGGCGTAGAGTTAACAACTGTAAGTATTTTAATGAAACGCTGGTTTCCAGACGTTTCTTCATGGATTTGGTGCGTTACATTTGCAGCAGCGCTCTTCCTCGTAAACGCTTTATCAGCAAAAGCATATGCAGAAGCAGAGTTTTGGTTCGCAAGTGTAAAAGTTGCAACAATCGTTATTTTCATCGTACTTGGTGGCGCTGTTATGTTCGGTTTACTAGACTTTAACGGAAAGCCAGCTCCGATGCTTCATAATTTCACTGAAAATGGCGGGCTATTTCCAAACGGTGCATTAGCTGTTCTTCTTACGATGATTACAGTAAATTACTCCTTCCAAGGAACAGAATTAATCGGAATCGCTTCAGGAGAAAGTGAAAATCCTGAAAAAACAATTCCAAAAGCGATCAAAAATACAATTTGGCGAACTCTCTTCTTCTTCGTCTTAGCGATATCAGTTGTTGTAGGTTTACTCCCATGGCAAGAGGCTAATCTAGTCGAAAGTCCGTTTGTACTTGTTTTTGATGTAGCCGGTGTCCCATATGCAGCAGACATTATGAACTTTGTTATTATTACAGCTGTATTATCCGTTGCTAACTCTGGTCTATACGCAAATTCTCGTATGCTGTGGGCGATGGCAAAACAAGGAATGGCAAGCCCAGCATTTACGAAATTAACTAAAAAAGGTGTACCGCTAAATGCATTAATTTTCAGTCTGATTTTTGCTAGCCTTTCCTTATTAACAAGTGTATTTGCGGCAGATACTGTCTTTCTAGTTTTAACATCTATTGCAGCAATGGCTGCCGTTGTCGTTTGGATGTCAATTGCCGCTTCACAGTTTTTCTTCCGTAGAAATTTCGTGAAAAATGGTGGCGACATAAATGATTTAAAATATCGTACACCGCTCTATCCGCTAGTTCCAATCGTGGCGTTCTTACTCAATTTCATTACATTTGTTAGTTTGGCTTTCATTCCAGATCAAAGAATTGCTCTTTATTGTGGCATTCCATTTATGATTATTTGTTACATTTTATACCAATTTAAATATAAAAAAATTGTCACACTTGAACAGCCACGAACTATCACACAAAAAATAAACTAAATATACAAAATATTCAGCTATCTTTCTTATGATAAGATAGCTTTTTTCTATTTCTTGGATATCCTGGTATAACTTTATTTATCTTAAAATTTTCACAATCACGTTTTTCTCTGGAAAATAGTTTACAATGTAATCAAGTTACAAATGATATTCACCTTAAAAAGTGTGCATTTGTGTCTATTTTTTAACAATATATCAAAAACTATTGCCTTCTATAAATTAATAGGTTTATATTGTTTTATTGGCATAGTTTCAATCCAAGGAGAAAGGAGATTTTCAATCGTGCAACTAAAGAAAGCGTTTTGGAAGTTGGCTTCGCTTCTTCCGTTATCATTACTTCTGTTCCTCGGTGGCTGTGATAAAAAACTCGCAGTATTAAATCCGCAAGGACCTGTTGCAAAAGCACAGTATGATTTAATTGTTTGGTCATTCTTGCTTATGTCATTAATTATCGCAATTGTATTCATTCTGTTTACAGTCATCTTGATTCGTTATCGTGAAAAACCAGAGAATATGGACTATGAGCCACCTGAACAACACGGTAACACATTACTAGAAATTATTTGGACGCTTGTTCCTGTTATTATCGTTATCGCATTATCGATTCCAACAGTAAAAGCAACTTATGCTTCGGAAGAGGTTCCGAAAGAGTCCAAACATATTAAACCAGTTGAAATTTATGTTACATCTGCAAACTGGAAATGGTTATTCAGTTACCCAGAGGAAAAAATTGAAACCGTTAACTATTTAAATATCCCAGCTGGTGTACCAATTCAATTCAAACTGACTTCTGTCGGCCCAATGAATGCTTTCTGGGTACCAGAACTTGGTGGTATGAAGTACACAATGGATGGCATGATTATGGATCTTTATTTACAAGCTGATAAGCCAGGTTCTTACCTAGGCCGTAGTGCGAACTTCTCTGGTGAAGGATTCACACACATGGAGTTCGAAGTTGAAGCAAAAACTAAAGAGAAATATGACAAGTGGGTTAAAGAAGTACAAGAAAAGGCTGATAAGTTAACCGAAGAGAAGTACAACGAAATTATTAAACCTGGTGTAGTTGGACGCATGACGTTCTCTAGTCACCACTTAAGTTATGTAGATCCAAAATCACTTGAATATTGTGATTACAACTACTACAAAAACAAAAAATAATAGCTATTATTCCAACAGATTGGAGTGAACACAGTGAAGCTTGATGAATTCTTTGTCACAGGTGACCCGATTATTTACGGTGCAGACGCTTCTATCGTTCTTGTGACATTAGCAATCATTTTCGTACTAACAAAGTATAAAAAATGGAAATGGCTTTGGGACGAATGGTTGACAACTGTTGACCATAAAAAAATCGGAGCCATGTATATTATTTCTGCGGTTATCATGTTATTCCGCGGTGGTATGGATGGTTTAATGATCCGTGCACAGTTAACATTCCCAGAAACAACTTATTTAAACGCTGAACACTATAACGGAATCTTTACAACGCATGGTACAGTAATGATTCTTTTCATGGCAATGCCATTCGTTATGGGATTAATGAACCTTGTAGTACCATTACAAATTGGTGCTCGTGACGTTGCATATCCGTTCTTAAATGCTTTAAGTTTCTGGTTATTCTTTGTCGGAGCAATGTTATTCAACATCGCTTTCGTAATCGGTGGTTCTCCAGACGCTGGGTGGACTTCTTACTTCCCAATGGCAGGTACAGAGTTTACTTCAGGCGTAGGAAATAACTACTACGCAATTGCATTACAGATTTCAGGTCTCGGTACGCTAATGACCGGTATTAACTTCCTTGTTACTATCTTAAAAATGCGTACACCTGGTATGACTTTAATGAGAATGCCAATGTTTACTTGGTCAATCTTAATTACAACAATTATCATTATTTTCGCTTTCCCAGTATTAACAGTTGCTCTTGCATTAATGACATTTGACCGTCTATTCGATGCTCACTTCTTTACGATGGCGAGCGGCGGTATGCCGATGTTATGGGCCAACCTGTTCTGGGTATGGGGTCACCCTGAAGTATATATCGTTATTTTACCGGCATTCGGTATTTTCTCTGAAATCATTAGTACATTCTCACGTAAGCGTCTATTCGGTTACAGTGCGATGGTATACTCAATGGTTGCAATTTCTTTACTAAGTTTCGTCGTATGGCTTCACCACTTCTTCACGATGGGTGCAGGTCCAGCGGTTAACTCATTCTTCTCGATTTCGACAATGGCGATTTCGATTCCAACCGGGGTTAAGATCTTTAACTGGTTGTTTACACTGTATAAAGGACGTATTCGTTTTACAGTTCCAATGCTTTGGTCATTGGCATTTATTCCAAACTTCGTAGTCGGTGGGGTTACAGGGGTTATGCTTGGAATGGCAGCAGCTGATTATCAATACCATAACAGCTACTTCCTAATTGCTCACTTCCACTACGTATTAATCGCAGGTACAGTATTCGCTATGCTTGCTGGATTCACATTCTGGTATCCAAAAATGACTGGTCATATGTTAAATGAACGCCTAGGTAAATGGACATTCTGGATCTTTATGAGCGGATTTAACATCTGTTTCTTCCCAATGTACTTCTTAGGTTTAGACGGTATGACTCGTCGTATGTACACTTACTCTGAAAGTCTTGGATGGGGATGGCTAAACCAAATCGCATCTGTTGGTGCGGTAATGATGGGTATTGGCTTCCTACTTCTTTGCTACAACGTAATTTGGAGTGCACGTCACGGTGAACGTGACACAACTGGAGATCCATGGGATGGTCGTACACTTGAATGGGCAACTCAATCTCCTGTACAACATTACAACTTCGCAAAGCTTCCTGAAATTAAAGAAGCTGATGCTTTCTGGTACATGAAAAAACGCGGAGAAACAGTTACACCAGCAGCAGAAGATATCAAACCAATTCACATGCCAAGTAACTCTGGTGTGCCTATTATTGCGTCTTTATTCTTCGGTCTTGCAGGTTTCGCATTAGTATTTAGCTGGTTCTGGCTTGCAGCAATCGGTGGTATTGGTATTTTAGCTTGCTTAATCTATCGTTCATTCGATTATGACGATGGTTACTACGTAAGTGTTGATGAAATTAAAGAAACAGAACATATAGCATGAGAGGTGAAATGACATGGCGGCTTTAGATAAAAGCTTACCTTTGGAATATCAATCCGAACAAAGCAGATTGAATATCCTAGGATTCTGGATTTTTCTTGGGGCTGAAATTATGCTGTTCGCAACACTTTTCGCCTCTTATCTAGTCCTTGCTGGTCGTACGGCAGATGGCCCAACTCCAGCGCAACTGTTTGAACTTAAAACGCTTTTAATTCAAACATTACTACTTTTAACAAGTAGTTTCACATGTGGTATCGTAATTCACGAAATGCGTAAGCACAACCAAAAAGCGATGCTTGGATGGTTCGTCCTTACATTACTTTTAGGTGCAGGTTTCCTATTCTTCGAGATTGAAGAGTTCATTATGTATATTGGTGAAGGCGCAACAATTCAAACAAGTGCTTTCCTATCTGCATTCTTCGTTCTTCTTGGAACGCATGGAGCCCACGTAACAGGCGGTATCATTTGGGCAATTTGTGTTATTATCCAAATTTTAAAACGAGGTCTAACACCAGTTACAGCTCGTAAAGTATTCATTATCAGCTTATACTGGCATTTCCTTGACCTTGTTTGGGTCTTCATTTACACACTAGTTTACTTGAACGGGATGGTGGCGTAAATGGCTCAAAACAACAATCAAGCAAATGGGCATGCGCATAGCGGATTCCCTTGGTCACACGTTTTCGGATTTATTTTATCGCTTGCATTAACGTTTCTAGCGTTATACGTGGCACTTTACACAACATTGCCACTTTCAACAGTCTTAACAACTATTATCATCATGGCTGTTGCGCAAGCATTGTTACAATTAATTATGTTCATGCATTTAAAAGAAGGAGAAGGAAGAGTTCAAATTCTTACAATGATATACAGTTTCTTCGTTGCAACTGCAACAGTTGGTTTAACTGTATGGATCTTCTTCTCAATGTAATGTACATGAAAAAGACTGCTGAGATTCCTCAGCAGTCTTTTTTTATCCCCTCCCCTATTACATCCACATTACGGAATTAACAACAGAATCATGAAAAATATACTTATTATGACAAATGTTAAGAAAAGTCTTTCTTTATGAAATCGAATCCATATGCGTTGCTTTTCTACCTATTATATGGCTAAATAGGTACTATATTTATTTGAAGGGAGAGAACGCAATGGAACATCATACTTCTGTTCTATCACTTATGGTTGTCGTTGCAATCGCGTTTTTCGTTCCCCTTTTGTTACAACGCTTTAAATTAAAAGCACTTCCTGTTGTCGTTGCAGAAATTATTGCAGGAATCTTTGTAGGTAAAAGTGGGTTTAATATTATTGAGCCAGATATATGGCTTCAAGTTTTATCAACATTAGGATTTATCTTCCTCATGTTCTTAAGCGGTTTAGAAATTGATTTTTCTATCTTTAAACAAAAAGGGAAAAAAAATACGACAAACGAGCCAAATACATTTCAAGCAGCAAGCATTATCTTCTTATTTATTTTCATCTTATCTTATGCCCTATCATTACTATTCGTATGGCTAGGATTCGTAGATAATGCAATGTTCATGACTTTAATTATTTCAACTATTTCTTTAGGGGTTGTTGTACCAACATTAAAAGAGAACAACCTAGGAAAAACTGCAATCGGACAAATCATTTTATTAGTTGCTGTTATTGCAGACTTAGTTACAATGATTTTACTCGCTGTTTTCGTCGGATTAAATTCCGAAAGCGGCCAAAGTATGTGGCTCTTACTTCTTCTATTCGGTGCCGGTATTGTCATTTACTTTATTGCAAAACGCTTTAAAAACATTCCATACTTAGATAGTTTAAAAGCTGGTAGTGTACAAATTGATACACGGGCTGTTTTTGCACTCATTTTAATCTTAGTTGGTTTATCGGAATCTGTTGGAGCAGAAAATATTTTAGGTGCCTTCTTAGCAGGCGTACTTGTATCGTTATTATCACCAAATGAAGATATGGTTGAAAAACTTGATTCCATCGGCTATGGTTTCTTCATCCCTATTTTCTTCGTAATGGTTGGTGTAAATCTAGAGGTATGGTCTATTTTTAAAGAGCCTTCTAGCATGCTAATGATCCCAATCTTAATTGTAGGACTCTTTATTTCAAAACTCTTACCATCACTCGTCTTACGAAAATGGTATCCACGTAATATCGTACTTGGAAGTGCAATTTTATTAACATCGACACTTTCTTTAGTTATTGCGGCTGCACAAATTGGTGAAAAACTGGGGATTATCAGTCCAAGTTTATCTGCCTCTCTTATTTTAAGCGCAGTTATTACTTGTATTTTTGCACCTATATTATTTAAAAAAATGTTCCCAAAAGTAGAAACACCAAAACCAAAAGTAGCTATTATTGGCGCGAGCAGAATTACCCTTCCGTTATCACTAGATTTAAAACGAGAAGATTATGACGTAACGCTATATATGATGCGTCAAAACAAAATAAATGATGAAGAAGCAAAATCACATGACTTTCCTATCGTGAAATTAGATGACATCACAATTGCATCATTAACTGAACAAACAGCATTTGATGCAGATCGCGTCGTTGTTGCAACAAGCGATGATGAACAAAACTTATTATTGGCAGAACATGCAAAAGAGCTAGGTGTTGAACATGTTATTGCAAGTGTAGAAGATCCACTTCTACAAGAAAAAGCAACGCAAGAACATATCGCTGTATTCTCAACAATTAACTCTACACGTATTTTATTACGTGCACTTATTGATAAACCTAGTCTCGTTCGCTTAATTACAACAGCAAACGAAACAGTACGCGAAGTTGAACTGCGCAGCAATAAATATAACGGCATTGCGCTTCGCCGCCTCCCGTTTTTAGGTGATGTACTTGTCATTCAAATCTACCGCGGTAATAAAGCATTAATACCACATGGTGATACAAGACTACAACACGGTGATACATTACTTGTAACAGGTTCGAAAGAGCATATCGATACACTAAAAAACATATTAGAGTAAAAAAATGCCCCCCACATAATTGAGGGGCATTTTTTAATTTTTATATGGTAAAATGTTACTATCACATATTATGAGGATGGATTACATTATGTCTATTGTAACTTTAGCTCTCTTATTATTAGCAGAAGTACTCGTCGCCATTATTCTCATCGGTGTTAGCATTGAAATTTGCAGCTATGGTTGGAAAAAATCAAATGGAGTTAAATACTCATGCCTTTTTCTTTCACTCCTTCTAGGAACCGCTAGTATACTCGGCCTTCTCGCTGCACCTGCATACTTCTTTATACAACTTATAGAAAAAGGTTTATAAGAAAGGATGATAATATGATTACTGTGCAGTATATTGATGCATCCGAGACACACTTATTACGCCAAGCGGTGTTGCGTCCCAATCAGTCCCTAGCAGACTGTAAATACTCTTCTGACTACGAAAAAGACACATTCCACTTAGGTGCCTTTATAAACGATGAGTTAATTAGCATCGCTTCCTTCTCAAAAGAAATATATCCTGATTTGCAAAATGGTATCCATTATAGACTACGAGGAATGGCAACATTACCTAACTTTCGGAACAAAAGAGCTGGAAGCTCCTTAATTCAGAAGGCAGAACAAATTTTAAAAGAACGGAAAGCAAACATTCTATGGTGTAATAGCCGTATTACTGTAACTGACTATTACAAGCGATTAGACTTTCAGGAGCATGGTGAAATCTTTGAAATTGAACCGATTGGCCTTCATAAAGTTTTGTATAAAAAGATATAAGAAAAGCTTTCCTCAATACGGGAAAGCTTTTCTTATATTTCAATCTTCACTTTTTATCTTTTTCATATATATGTAGATAAATAAACTAGGAACTAAAAAACAAGCAAACATAATAAGTGCTGTTATATTTATTTCTTTTATCGAGATATCTGGTGTTACAATGATACAAACAGCTAATATCCCAATAATAATACCTACTGGAATTAATAATAATTTCATGAAATAGCTACGTGACACTCCGCCTGTGTGCTCATATACCTCTACAGAATGTTTTAAATTTAAGAAGTTAATAACTACGATCCCGCCAATAAATATCATTAATAAATCCGAAACACTTTCATATCCTGCCTCTTGCAAGACATAGCGGTAAAAGATGATAGCTAGTATGACGATATTTTGTAAGATGAAAGCCCATCTAATATGTTTTAACCCTTCAATCATTAAACGTTCATCTTTCACGATTTTCATCCTATCACTCCTTTTCCTCCCAAAACAACTCATTCAACGTTTTATCTACTGCATAACAAATTTTCAAACATAAATCTAAAGATGGATTGTATTTCCCCTTCTCAATTAAACTAATCGTTTGCCTTGTAACGCCTACTTTTTCTGCTAATTGTTGCTGTGTTAAATCTAACTGAACACGCGCGACTTTTATTTTACTTACAGCCATTCATGTTCCTCCTCTGTCTTTATTGTAACATATATATTCCATTAAGTAATTTATATTTTACGAAATCATTTAAGTTTTCATCTTATCACAATTGGTGTGGGCTAATACACAGTGGGGATCCCCCTACTGCCTATAGTTTCACTTTATTATACACAAAAAAGGGGCCTCCCATAAGAAGGCCCTCTCCTATATTTATATTATAAGAATAAATGACATCCAAATAAAATTGTAAATAAGTATAGTAATGGATGTACTTCCTTTCCTTTACCCTTCACAATTTTCAAAACTGGATATACTAAAAAACCAATTGCGATTCCATTTGCAATACTAGATGTTAACGGAATACCTATAAAAATCAAAAATGCTGGTAACGCATCTTCAAATTCATTCCAATTAATATCTCGAATGCTTTGTGCCATTAAACTACCTACTATAATTAATGAAGGAGCTGTAATAGCGGCCACACTTGATAAAGAAGCAATAACAGGACTGAAAAATGCCGTTATAATTGTTAGACCAACAACTACAATCCCTGTTAATCCAGTTTTCCCACCTGCAGCAATACCTGCTGACGATTCAATCGTCGCTGCTGTTGGGCTTGTTCCAAAGATAGAACCTGTAGTCCCTCCAATTGCATCTGCAATAAACGCTTTACCAAAACGCTTCTCTGTATTGTCTGTAATTAAACCTGCTTGTTTAATTAAACCAAGTAATGCACCTGTTGTATCGAATAAAAGTACAAGTAAAAATGAAAATACAACACCATATAATCCGTATTCAATTACATCTGAAAATGCATTGGTTGGGTTTGAAACGATAATACCCTCTGGCAAATGAGGCATCGCCACAATTTTATCAGCAAACTTCAATTGCCCTGTAAAGAAGGCGATAATTCCTGTCACAATCATACTAATAAATAATGCACCACTCACACGTAATGCCATTAATACCGCCGCTAATATTAAACCAATTAAAGTTAAAATAACAGCTGGAGAATGAAAATCACCAATCGTAACTAAATTAGACGGATGATCTACGATAATTCCAGAAAGGCGCAATCCAATAAAAGCAATAAATAGTCCAATTCCACCTGCAATTGCATGCTTTAAACTATCAGGAATTGCTAAAATTAACTTTTGCCTAAACGAAGTAAAAGATAATAAAAGAAAAATAATCCCCGTTACAAATACAGCTGAAAAGGCAACTACATATGTAATCCCTTCTGCCTTCTGTACAACAGAATAAGCAAAATATGCATTCATTCCCATAGCTGGAGCAATAACAATCGGGTAATTCGCGAAAATTGCCATACCTACTGTTCCAACAACGGTGGCAATAATTGTTGCTGTAAACGCTTGGTCAAATGGTACACCTGCATCAGATAATATTTTTGGATTGATGACAAGAATATACGCAAATGTAAAAAAAGTTGTGATGCCAGCTAAAAACTCTTGCTTCACAGAAGTGTTATATTTTTGTAATTGAAACATGCTTATGTACCCTTCCTACACCTGAATTATTATCACACATTCTTTTCTTACTAGTATGTGAGAAAATATAATACTTAATCTTAACAATCAATAAAAAGAAGAGTCAATATATTCCCTAATAGTTCGAATTTTAAGTTTAAGTCTGACAAGTACAGATGTAGTACAGTTCATTATGATTATTTTTGTAGCACAACAGATAGAAATGTTTTATAATTTGAAATAGTTAAATATTTAGCAAACTCATTCAAATATCGTTCACTCTACAAGGGGGATTCTTCTTATGCAGCACACAAACAAATCTGGAACTTTAAATCGTGGTTTAAAAGAACGACATATTACTTTAATGTCACTTGGCTCAGCTATTGGTGTTGGGCTATTTTTAGGATCCGCTTCCGCTATTAAACTAGCCGGTCCTTCTATTTTACTAGGCTATATGATTGCCGGACTCGTTATTTTTTTCATTATGCGAGCTCTCGGGGAAATGGCAATTGAACAACCTGTTGCCGGTTCTTTTAGTAAATATGCATATGATTATATCAGCCCACTCGCTGGTTATATTACTGGTTGGAATTACTGGTTCTTATGGGTTGTTACTTGTATGGCTGAAATTACAGCAGCTGGTATTTACATGCAGTACTGGTTCCCAGATATCCCGCGCTGGACTTGGGCATTACTTGCTCTATTGTTAATGAGCGCTTTTAACTTCTTATCGGTAAAAGTATTTGGAGAACTTGAGTTTTGGTTTGCTCTCATTAAAATTGTCACAATTATCTGTATGATAGTAGTCGGAGCTGGTATTATTTTATTCGGATTCGGAAACGGTGGTATCGCTACTGGTATTTCAAACCTTTGGTCACATGGTGGCTGGTTCCCAAATGGTTTTTCTGGGTTACTACTCTCCATGCAGATGGTACTATTCGCTTATTTAGGCGTTGAATTAATCGGTGTTACAGCTGGTGAAGCTCAAAATCCGAAGAAAACACTCGCAAAAGCAATTGATAACGTGTTTTGGAGAATATTACTGTTCTACGTAGGAGCGCTATTCGTTATGATGGCAATTTATCCATGGAACGAACTTGGTGAGAAAGGAAGCCCATTCGTATTAACATTCCAGCAAATTGGTATCGCAAAAGCAGCAGGTATTATTAACTTTGTCGTATTAACAGCAGCTCTTTCTTCTTGTAACGGTGGTTTATTTAGTACAGGCCGTATGCTATTTACATTAGCTCAGCAGAAAAAAGCTCCTGAAAGATTTGGTCGTTTAAATAAAAACGGCATTCCAAGCCAAGGAATTGTAGCAACTGCTATCGTTTTACTCATTGGTGTTATATTAAACTATCTCGTACCTGCAAAGGTATTTACATGGCTTACTAGCATTTCAACTTTCGGCGCAATTTGGACTTGGGGAATTATATTAGTTGCTCAAATTAAATTCCGTAAAAGCTTACCTACTCAAAATAAACAAAAGTTATCATATAAAATGCCTTTATACCCATTAAGCTCATATTTCTCACTCGTTTTCCTTGTATTAGTACTAGGTATAATGGCGTATTCAGAAGATACACGAATTGCATTGATTGTCGGCCCAATTTGGCTTATCGGCTTAGCAATCGTATATTACATGAAAGGGTTTCATAAGATTGATGAAACACCTAACTCAAAAATTAGTTAAGCAAAGCACCCCTTCCTTATTACTTGGAAGGGGTGTTTTTATATCTATATAAATATTTCTCAACAAAATTCACGGTATTTTTACAATTTTTTAATATTTTTTATGTTTTCCGTCTTTATTTTTACAGAAAAATAAATTACATTATTAAAGCACATATATTTATTATTAGGGGGATTCTTCTATGAAGAATAAAAAATGGATTACATTTTCTTTAGCAACAGCAATTACACTAAGTATAGGGACCTCGTTCATACCGTCTACTTATGCCGAAAGCTCTGTAGACCCAGCTCCTGAAATTGCTGCAAAAGTTGTAAATCAAAACAATGGGAAGAAAGTATTATTCGATAATACACACGGTCAAACTGCTGGGACAGCTGACTGGGTTATTGACGGCGGCTTTTCTGACTTCGGAAACGGCATTGCAAAAAACGGATATCACGTAAAAGAACTTCGTAAATCAACACCTATTACGTACGAAGACTTAAATGGTTACAATGTATTTATCGTTCCAGAAGCTAATATTCCTTACAAAAAATCTGAGCAGGACGCTATGTTACAATATGTAAAAAATGGTGGTAGTATCTTCTTTATTGCCGATCATTACAATGCGGATCGTAATAAAAATCGCTGGGACTCTTCTGAAGTATTTAATGGATATAGACGCGGTGCTTGGGATAATCCAGCAAAAGGAATGTCTAATGAAGAAGCAAATTCACAAGCTATGCAAGGAGTAGAAAGCTCTGATTGGCTATCTGACAACTTCGGTATTCGCTTCCGCTACAATGCACTTGGTGATGTTTCAGCGAAAACAATTGTATCGCCTGAACAATCTTTCGGAATTACAAAAGGTGTTTCTTCTGTAGCAATGCATGCTGGTTCTACTCTAGCAATTACAAACCCAAAACTAGCAAAAGGACTTGTTTACCTTCCAGAAAATCCATCAAAATGGAATAACGCTGTTGATAGTGGCGTTTATAATGGCGGTGGTATTGCAGAAGGCCCATATGCTGCAATTGCAAAAATAGGACTTGGAAAAGCTGCCTTTATTGGTGACTCTTCTCCTGTTGAAGATGCAACGCCAAAGTACGTTCGTGAAGATTCTGGCCAAACAAAGAAAACTTACGATGGTTATAAAGAAGAAAACGATGCGATTTTATTAGAAAACATCGTAAATTGGTTATCGAATAAAGAGACATTTACAAGTTTAGATCAAGTAAATGGTTTACAACTTGATTCACCTACAGCTCTACAAACATTTGAACAGCCAAGCTTATCAACAGAACCACAACCTGAACCTTGGAGTGCACCAAATGCAGGTTATCAATGGTTTAATACAAATACTTTTAAACCAGGTTCATACGGTTATAACGGTGCGGTAACAACAAGCGACTACGTCGTTACACACCCTAGCATTCTACCAAACAATGAAATTTTCCAAATGAAGATTCAAGTAAACAACTTACTACCTAATACAACTTATAACAACTATTCTTTAGGTATATTCACTACTGGTGGAACACAAGTAGCAAAAGTTCAAAATACAAACGGCACTTGGCCATCTGCTTTCGGATATAGTAGTGCATTCTCTTTCACAACAAACAGCTTAGGCTCTGCTGAAAAAGTTGTAAATGTACAGATTGATTCAAATACAACTGGACAAGCAACGCTTCGTCTACGTCAAAATACAACAGCGAAATATAATGAAACTGTAACGATTAATAAAAAATAATGAAAAAGGCAATCCATACATGGATTGCCTTCTTTTCACTTCTCTTCTTTTGAGAAAAACATTCTTGAAATAACGATACCTATACTACCGACGATTAGGAATAACACTGCCCTAATCATCATCGAAACCTCCGGTAAGTCAAGTAGGAATAACTTCCCTACCGTTACTACTAATACGATTAATCCAGCATATAATATTTCATTCATCTGTCTATAACGGCCAAACCAAACTGCAAATAACGCATATATCATCCATAATAACGATACAGATACGCTAATTATACTTCCATCTGTAGAAAGAACTTCACCAATTCTAGTAATTGTAATAAATACAATGACCATTAACCAGTAGAGCGCTATAGAGTACACATACTTACCAAAACTCGCTAACACTTCTTTCGCTTGTCTCATGCAATAATAGAATGTTCCTATTAAAATAATATGAGCAACAAAGCCTGCCGAAATAAATTGATCAAACGGACTAAAAATCGTTTGTATCATTCCAATCGCGTAAATCGTTGCACTAACATACAATTTTATCTGTTGTTTTCCTTTAATAGAAGTAACCATTCCAAGGAAACCTTGTAATAATAGTACGATCGCTGCATTCACTAAACTATACTCGTATAAAATCGCTAAACTAAATGCTCCCATTGTGAAACCAAATAAGAGATTTGTAAATGTAGAATGTCTATTCTTCCTATACTCAAGCACAAACATAGCAGCGTGCACAATTGCACTAATAATCAATCCCCATGTTGTAAAATCAGGTATTTTAGCAATAGCTAGTATAAAGAAAACTGCATTCGCACTAAATATCGCCAAACGCGGTTCTGGTATAAAACTTCTCTCCGTAAACATATGCCAAAATAATAGTAAATGAATCAAACCATATACAATCGTTAACTGTATTTGCAAGTTCTCTACTAACATTGACATAACAGCAAAGAAAACGAAAAGGACAATGGCAGCAACAGCATAAGAAATCATATATAAATATTTATAACGATTTTTCAACGCATACCATAATAAACTAAGTGTTAACACTGTCTCATATCCAAAGAAAATATAAGGATTAGGAGTCGTACTATTTAACAAAAATGGTACGAAGAACGCTCCGACCGCTACGAAAATAGTGAGATATTCCGATTGATATCTTTTCGCTAAATAAATGCCTAAAATAACCCATGCAATATTACAGAGAAACGCGACACTTGCCGGAATAAATCCGTATAAATAATGTGCTGCAAACGTTGTTAGAACAATCCCGGTAATACTTCCTCCAGCTAATACTAATCCTAATGCTTGCCGCTCTCTTTTAACTTGAATATCTCCTATATAATACAACCCGATAGATAATGCGATACCAAACACAATTCGTATTGCTGGTGTTAATAAACCAGCATCTACCCCTGCTTTAAATAACCAGATCACTCCAAGCAACATAATACCGACAAATACACGCGGTAACCACGTTTGACAAAACTTAATAATATTAAATGGCTCTGGTTTAAAAGCAGATATATCTACTTGTTTTACCTCACGTTCTTGCAAAGGCTCTTTTATCTTAACTATTTCTTCTTTTGGCTTTTCCTCCATTACCGTTTCAATATATTCTTTCTTATCCTTACTAACATGTTGCTGAGCGTTTTCTACTTCTATTTCCCTTTGCTTCACCTTTAATTCAGCAAGTGCTTCTTGAATCGTTTCAATTGCCGTTTCGAGTGCTTCTATTTTCTTATCCAAATCCTTCTTCATATGCTACCCCCTTATTCGTAACTCTCATTAAACCTATATATTACCAATTACCTTTATCATACTCTTAGTCTATTCATTTTCAATAGTATTTTTCCAAAAAAAGAAAGGTGTCTTCCCAAAATAGGAAAACACCTTTTTACTCATTTATTCTTATTTAAAGCAATGCTAACGATGAAACCAAGACACATGCCTACAATAGCTGGAACAATCCATCCAACACCTTCTGTATAAAACGGAATGTATTTTAATACTGACGTCCACTGATTCATCATTACATTTTTATTTAAAATATCAATTGCACTAAATATTGCTACAATCCAAACAGTTACTGCATATACGTATGCATACTTCCCAATATACTTATGGAATAACCCTAGAATAATAAGCGTTAATGCAATTGGATAAATAAATCCAAGAATTGGTACTGATACTTTTAAAATTTGCGTTAATCCTAAATTAGCTAAGATCATACTAACAACGCTTACTATAAATGCCCACACTTTATAAGATACTTTCGGAAATGTACTCGAAAAAAATTGACTACAAGACGTAACAAGTCCAATTGAAACACATAAACATGAGATAGTAAAAATAAGACCTAATAAAACGACTCCGCCCTGTCCAAATAATGTAGTCATAACTTGTGCTAACACTTTGGCACCGTTATCAAATGTTCCTAATGAGCCACTAATTGCCCCCACATATCCAAGGATGACATAAATAATCGATAATAATAGTCCTGCCCCGATTCCAGCAATACTCATATATTTCGCTAAACCTTTATCATCTTCAATACCCTTTGCACGTAATGCATTTGCAATAACAATTCCAAAGATTAAAGCAGCTAACGCATCCATTGTTAAATATCCATCTAAAAACCCTTGAAACATAGGAGCTTGGCCATAGTTCCCTATTGGTTCTTTCATATCTCCTACTGTTGTAAACATACTCTTTATAAAAATAAGTGCAATCATACATAATAATAACGGCGTCAAGACTTTTCCAAACAACCCCATTAGTTTAGATGGTGATAAACTTAACCAGTAAACAATACTAAAGAAAATAACTGTGTAAAACAATAATACTCCACTTCCTGCTTCAGGGAATAACTGACCTGGCCCCATTTCAAAGGCTAAACTTCCCGCACGTGGTATACCAAGCCCAGGTCCAATAAATACATACACGATACATGGAAAAATAATTGCAAATGAAGAATGAACTCTACCCGCTAACGTTTGAAAACTTCCTGCTTTTGCAATAGAAATAACACCTAATATAGGAAGACCTGTTGCTGATATAATAAATCCTACTAACGAAATCCACACATGTTCTCCTGCTTCATATCCAAGAAAAGGTGGGAATATAAGATTCCCTGCTCCAAAGAACATCGAGAATAACATAAGACTAATAAGTAAAATTTCTTTTTTCTGTAACAATTTCATTTCTTTCTCCTTCTTTAATTTCATCTTTTATGAAATCAATTCCACATATAAAAAAAGTACAATAACCCGCTTCCTTACAAAGAAAACATAGTCCATAGTCTATCACAAAAGAAACACCCCTTCTATAGCTATTCCCTTTTTCCAATCTCTTCTGAAAAATCAACCTTTATTGACTTATAATAGTTAATAAGGTAAAATATTAAATGTACAAAATTATTAACTTTGTTTTTGTTTGTGTCAGGAGGAAAATAACATGGAATCAGCGATACAACTAGAAAGAGAACAACAAAGAAAAAAGAAACATCCTCCAGGTTTATACTTACTCTTCTTTACAGAAATGTGGGAAAGATTTAGTTACTATGGATTACGAGGATTATTAACATTATATTTAACGACAGCTTTAGTAAGCGGTGGTCTTGGGTTTAGTCCCGCATGGGCACTCTCTATTTACGGATTTTATACTGGAGCCTGTTATTTCACACCAATGATTGGTGGATACTTAACAGACCGTTTTCTAGGTAGACGAAAAGCAATCACAATTGGTGGTATAACAATGGCAATCGGTAACCTTACACTATTTGCCTTGCAAAACCAATTAGGCCTATACCTCGGATTAGCGCTTATTATTATCGGTAACGGATTCTTCAAACCGAACATCTCTACACTGGTTGGAGAATTATACGAAGAGAACGATCCAAAACGTGATAGTGCATTTACCATTTTCTATATGGGTATTAACGTCGGGTCATTTTTAGCTCCACTCGTTTGCGGGTTTTTATCAGAAAATTTATTCAAAACAACAGTTGATGGCGTTGTACATTACGGATTCCGTTACGGTTTCTTAGCCGCTTCAATCGGAATGATTATTGGACAAATTTTATTTACAACATTATCAAATCGCTTCCTTGGTGATATCGGTAAAAAACCAACTCGCGCTTTACAAACAACAGATGGACAACCATCAGTAGGAGATACACCGTTAACAAAAAAAGAAAAACAACGTACCGCAGTTATCGTCATTTTAACATGCTTCGTTGTCTTCTTCTGGGCTGGCTTTGAACAAGCTGGTAGCTCGTTAACATTATATACAAACAAATTTGTAGACCGCTCTGTGTTCGGATGGGAAGTTCCAACATCTTGGTTCCAATCGGTCAATCCATTATTTATTATTTTACTTGCTCCAGTCATTTCTGCATTATGGGCAAAACTTGCAACTCGCAAGCGCGGTGATTTAAAAATCCCAACTAAAATGGGACTTGGTATGATCTTGCTTGGTATCGGTTATATCATTCTCGTTATCGCTACATTAAAAACAGGTAGTGATGAACATAACATTACAGAAAAAGCAAACTTACTATTTATCGTCTTTACGTATCTTTTCCATACGTTAGGTGAGCTATTCTTATCACCTGTCGGACTATCAATGGTTAGTGCGCTTGCTCCGGTAAAATTAGCATCTTTACTAATGGGTGTATGGCTAGCAAGTTCAGGTATCGCCAACATTTTAGGCGGACAACTTGCAAGCTTCACAACCTCACTTGGATACGCTGAAGTATTCACAGTTATTGGCGCTGTGGCAATTGTATTAGGTTGTGTTTTATTACTAATTTCTAAGAAATTAGTGAAATGGATGGATTAAAAAAGATGAGGAATTTCTCCTCATCTTTTTTTATGCCGTTTTACCTTTTTCTATTGCTTGTTCGTACAGCTCTTTATGTTCTTTATATTCACTTGGTACGAAACTCTTATAGAAGAATGAGAACCAGCTGTCTCCCTTTTTATACCCTTCTTCTCGAATTTCTGCTGCTTTTTTATTCAATTTAAACCCTTCAGTAAACCATTTCTTTAACAATTCATTTCTTTCATACTTAGCAGGAACTTTTAAATTATAGTTTTCAAATGCATACTTATAGCCAGCCTTTTCTACTGCCTTTTTTGTAGACTTATAGCCTTTTTCATACGCTGTTTCATATGCCTTCACGTATACTTCTTTCTCTCTATTTCCAGGATTCTTTTCAGCAAGTTCTTTCCCTGTCTTTTCTCCTAATTCAGCTTGTTCTTTTTCAATTTTTTCTGTTCTTTCTTTATTCCCTACTTTGAACCCGTCTACAAAGTTTACCTTAAACTCTGGAGCAACTTGACTATCGTCCATCGTCTCTTGTGCTAAACCTTGTTCTTTTCCTTTTTCAAAATGCGTTTTCTTCTGCTCTTCTAAAGACCATGCGGCTGCATAAGTCGCTTTAAACGCTTGTTTATATGCATCAGATTTTCCAGCTACATGCACTTCTGCATCATTTTTTCCTGCTTTAAAATCAGTTTCTCCATTCTTTTGACCTTCAAGTTGACCTTTTTCCATATCAGCTTGGCGCTGCGCTTCCTCTTGCTTACGTGCCTCTTCAGCTTTTCTTTGTTCTTCAGCTACACGTTGTCTCTCTTCTTCAGTTTTACGCTGTGCTTCTGCATTACGTTGTTTTTCAGCCTCAGCGTTGCGCTGTGCTTCTGCAGCACGTTGTTTTTCAGCCTCAGTATTGCGCTGTGCTTCTGCTTGTCTCTCAGCTTCTACAGCACTATTATTATTCTGGCTAGGAGCTGGGCTCGTTGCACCACTACTAGAAGCTGGTTTATTGTGATAATGATATTCCCCGTACTGTAATCCCCATTTCTCACAATTTGTACGACACGTATGTCCGCCGTTAGCATCTGTACGCCCTGGATGCCCATAAGCTGAAATTGGAGCTACCAATAACGCTATACTCGTTGTTAAAAGAAGTTTCTTCACCTGTTGTCTCACTCTTGTTCCTCCCAAAATATAGAATTATAACTTTATTATACATAAATAGAAGAATACTTAAATACAAACCAAAACATTCTATTTTTTCTCAACATTAGTAAAAAAGAAGGTGAACTCTTTAAAGAGTTCACCTTCTTTTTTACTTCTTCGCCTTCGTTCCTACTAAATCACCAGCAACAACATAACGCTTAGAATTATCCTTTACAGATACACATGTAATAAGCGTTATCTCATCTTTCCCATGATCCTCCACAACTTCCCACTTATCAGGAGTTACTTCAGATACACCAGTAACCGCATACTCATATTCATTTTCATTGTCATACAAATAAATTTTATCGCCTTTTTTCAAAGAAGCTATATCACTAAATAAAACACCTTTTTTAGACATGTTATGTCCTGCTAGTGCGTAATTTCCTTTTCCCATAACTTGATTCTCTTTTACTGTCGCTGCACCTGTTAATAAGTTTTTTTCAGTAGAAGCTTTCAAAACAGGCAGTTCTACTGAAACACTTGGAATCGAAATACGACCAATTACTTGTTTCTTATCTAATGATGCATTCGCTACTTCCGCCAAGTCTGGTTGATTAATTTTGGAAGCATCTACAAATTCCGTCTCATGCTTTTCATAATCCATCTTTTGAACAGCCTGCACATTTTCAGTCTGTTTCTTTTCAGCCTGATATCCATCATAAAATGGCTTTCCAATTAACACCCCACCTACAACAAATAGCAGGATTGCTACTATACTATAAATTCTTTGCTTATTCATATACAATTCCTTTCCCTTACAAAATCTTACTCTATATAAAATGATAAAATAATATCGCCATATGTACAAGTATTAGCTGAAAAGAAACCTTCTTGCCGGTGCAAGAAGGTTTCTTTTCAAGCTAATTTATTTCGGTATAGTGATACGTGAAAGATCGTCATCTGAATAAAGAAGATACTAAATGCAATATATATCGGATATGCAGGAACATATAGAATAACAATTGGAGAAAGAGTTAAAAAACCAACTGCACAAGGCAACACATACCATAATGACATAAATGTAGTACGACAAGCCTTTTCTGTAATTGCCTTTTCACGCTCATCTTCTTGAGGAAATAATAGTGGAAACATCCAATACGAGAGCTCTTTATATTTTTTCTTTTGAATTTTATAAATAACGGTCGATACAATACCAAATGTTAAAAGTAACCCGAGCGGTATTAAACTTATTGAAATTTCGAATGGTACTCTCTTCGTTTGAATAAAATTAGCGACTTCAATAGTAAAATAATATAACTCAATAAAAGCCCAGCCTGCTAATACCATTAAAAGTACATTTAGCATATAGGAAAATACGAGTCTATTCATCCTCTTCCCCCTCCTTATTTAAAACAAACACATCTTCCATCTTTAACTGGAACACATCACAAATCATAAGCGCTAATAACAACGAAGGGACGTAATCCCCTTTTTCAATTGCTGCAATTGTTTGTCTCGTTACTCCAACCTTTTCTGCTAATACACTTTGCGAAAAATTAAATCTTGCTCTTAATTCTTTTACTCTATTTAAAATGGTCAAATTTACCACCTCTCACCATTATTGTATGCTTCCCTTAACAAAATGTAAACTCAACTTAACATTAATATTATAAAAAAATCCAACTTTACATTGTAAAGTTGGATTTTATGTTAGTTTAAAATTGTCACTTTAACATTTTTTCTGCCCCAATTACTAGATGAAGCTTTATCTGGCATTAAAACATCGATTTTGTGACCTTTAATTGCGCCACCAGTATCTGCTGCAATTGCTTGCCCATAACCTTCAACATATACAATAGAACCTAATGGAATAACACTTGGATCTACAGCAATTAATTTCATTCCTGGGTTTGCAGTTAAATTATAAGGTTTACCACCTGGTCCCCATGCAGAGTATACTTGTTGACCTGATCCATAACCATTTTCAGATGGATCTGCTGTATAAGCTGTTGCGTGTACATAAAGTTCTTTCCCACCAGCAGCTGGTTTCGAAGGTTGTTCAGGCTCTACCTTCGAATTATTACTAACAACAGGTTCAGCTGGTTTAGCTGGTTTACTAGCTTTTTCTTGCTTTTGCTTTTCAGCAATTTCCGCTTGTGCTTTCGCTAAAGCTTCTTGCTCAGCCTTTGCAGCCGCTTCTGCTTTTGCACGCTCTTCCGCTGCGATTCTTGCTGCTTCTTGCTCACGAGCAATCGTTTCTTGTACTGCCTTCATATTTGACTCAATTTTAGCTTTCTCTTCCGTAGCTAAATTAAGTTGACTTGCAACCTCATTATATTTAGCTTGAACTGCTTGTAAGTTATCTTGACGTTTTTTCAAGTTATCTTGCAGTTCAGCTTGTGCTTTTGCTAATTTTTGTTTGTCTACTACTAAAGATGCTTCTTTTTCGTCAATTGTTTTCTTATCTTCTTCAATTTGACGAAGATCTTGTTCTTGTAGACGTAAAATTTCTTTATCAGCTTCTAGAATAGTAGAAACTGCATTCATACGTTGTAAGAAGTCTGCAAAGTTTTTTGACTCTACCACAACTTCTACTACTAAACTTGTATTTGAACTGTTTTGAACAGAAACCATACGTTTTCTCATAATATCTTTACGAGCAAGGACTTTATCCTCTAAAACGACAATTTCTTGCTTTTTTTGCTCAATCTGCTTATGTGTTTCATCGATTTTACGTTGAATAGCAGCTTGATCCTCTTTATTTTTTGCAATTGTATTATTTAAATTATGTAGTTCGTTTTCAATACCTTTAATTTCTTTACTAACAGCTTGCTTCTCTTGCTCTTTCTTTTGCATTTCTGCATCGTTTTGTTGCAATTGCTGTTGCATGTTGTTAAGTTTCTCGTCGTTTGACTCTGCTTTTACAGCGACTGTACTAGAAAGAACGATAATTCCTGCTAATACTAGACTACTGATTCGCTTAAAATAGTTCATAATCCGACTCCCTTCTTATACAGTTATACATGATTTATTTTACAGTTTGTTTACAAAACGATTAAATACAGTTTATTTTTCGTGACGAAAAAAAGAGAATTATGAATAAAATGTAATAGATTCTTAAATATTTAACAATTCCTATATTTAAAAAATACAAAAGATGCTAAAATCCAAATATAGAGAAAATATAACTTTTGAAGGCGGTTGAAATAAATATATGTTTACTCAAAAGAAATCACTCCAACATACAATTGCTCAATTAGAAGAGCGTATACAAGAATTAGAAGCAGAATTGAAACAAAAAGATATTGAAAAACAAGAGACTATTTCGACTATCCACGATCGTGTACAAAGCGTTGTACAAGAGCATCAACTTGTAAATAACCAACACAATACACTCCAAAATTTAGTTCAACAATTAAGTTCATGTTTCGAAAATGTTTCAACACGTACGACACATTCCAATGAGTTAAATAATGAAATGTTGCAAAAGGAACAAAGCTTAATTCAGTCTATTGCAGAAATTATTGACTGCTCTAATGAAGGAAAAGAATCCGTTCACCGCTTACTTATTGTAATTAATAAATTAGGTGAACAATCTCAACGCACGTCTAATAGTATGAATCATCTAAGCGAACGCTCAAAGGAAATCGAGCAAATTGTAGAAGTCATTCAAAACATTGCAGCACAAACAAATTTACTTGCCTTAAATGCGAGTATTGAAGCCGCACGTGCTGGAGAGCACGGTAAAGGATTCGCTGTCGTTGCCAATGAAGTAAGAAAACTAGCGGAAAGTACAGCAGAAAGCACAAAAAACATCGGCAACTTAACGAAAAAAATTCAAGAAGAAATTGAAAAAGCATACGATAATACAAAAGATAATTTACATTTAGTCGATGAAGGTGTAGAAATGAGCGCCGATACAAACGCTAGAATTGAAAATATTTTAGTTATGATTCAAACGTTACAAAATGGCGCTACAAATGTTATTAAGGCTATTGAAAACCAAAAGTCTTGTAATGATGACATATTACGAGAATTCGCTAACACACAACAAATGTTCCAAAAATTAAATACTACTATTATGAATCATATTCATGATGCTGAAAAAGTCGATGTTCAATTGTCTAAAAGTCTTCAAGGAACAGTAACTTCTTAATTAAAAATAAAAATCCCTTATACTGCTATAAGGGATTTTTATTTTATTTCGAATATTTATTTCTTTTCAATATTCATCCATATCTTTGTTATAATGGAAAAGTTGTTTCTTTCAACTAATAAACAAGGAGGTTATTATGGAACAATTTTACTACGTTTTAAAATATTTAATTCTCGGTCTGTTCCAAGGACTAACAGAACCAATTCCGATTTCTTCAAGTGGTCACCTCGTTTTAGCACAACATTTGCTAGAACTAAAAATAGAAGGATTTAGCTTCGAACTACTTGTTAATTCAGCTTCATTATTAGCTGTATTACTTATTTATAGAAATGATTTAATTCGTCTGACGAAGAATGGTCTCTCTTATATATTTACAAGAGCAGAAGACGCGAAATCAGATTTCTTCTTTATTATTTATCTTGTTATTGCAACCATTCCAGCAGGTGTTATTGGTGTTTTATTTAAAGATTACATCGATCAGTACTTAAAAGGTGTGAAGATGGTTGGGATTTCCCTTCTTATTACTGCTGTCGGCCTTTGGATTATTAGAAATTTACGCGGTCGTAAAAATGATGGCGACCTTTCTATGAAAGATGCAATCATCGTCGGATTAGCACAAGCTTGCGCACTGATTCCTGGAATAAGCCGATCTGGTGCCACAATCGTAGCAGCAATGTTACTTGGTATGAAGCAAGAAACAGCTCTTCGCTTCTCATTCTTACTATACATTCCTGTTAGCTTAGGTGGCTTATTGTTAAGCATTACAGACATTGCAAATGATCCAAATCTAGACACATTATTCGTACCATATGTCGTTGCATTCATCGCAACATTTATCATGACGTATATTTCACTAAAATGGTTTATGAACATTATGGCAAAAGGAAATTTAAAGTATTTCTCTTTCTATTGTATTATCGTAGGTGTACTTACTCTTATTTTCTTATAAAGTGAAACTTACAAATCGAAAGCGAGTCATTCTGTTACACTAGATGACTCGCTTTTTTATACCTTTATTAAGTTAAAACCTATCATTTACTTCGAATTTACAGAATAGTATAATAACTATCAAGTTCACTATTATAGTAATTCTATCTTTCCTACTATTATCGTAAAAGAGGTGTTTATATGCTTATAGTTACTAAACTCATTCACATTAAGTACGGATATGAAAGTGAGCTACTTTGTGAGCTTAAACAATATTATCCTTCCCCTGGAACGAACGGTTTTATTAACATAGAGTTTTCACATGTTCATCGTACAAATGATAAGACAGAATATATGTTTCGTATGTTATGGAAAACACAACAAGATTACCATACATGGCTTTCTCAAAGAGAAGGCCATGTAACTTTGAAGTACAAAATACAAGGCTATATCCTTTCTTCCAAATCAAATGCTACCTATGTGCATTAACTCTTCTCTTTTTATTCCTTGCGAGGAGAAAAATGATAAAGTGAAACTTTAATCCTCACCAATCGTGCTTCCCACAAATAGCGGGATAAAGAGCCCTCTTACTTTTCATACTGTAAGAGGGCTTCTCTTATGCATACACTTTCTTTTCTTGACAATACAAACGAATAACATGTTTATTTTGTTGAAATACATCATGCGTCAGACGAATAATAATAAAGTTTCGTTTTGTTTGATCATCATGAACAAAAATCTGTTCTCCCTCCTGAAAACGCCATGCACTTTCAAAAGTCGTAATATGATCCCCACTTACAGAAAAAAGTTCATATCGCATCTCTTGTACCCTCTCTCAACTTACATAATCATAATATCCTTATATTAAATTTATTATAACTTAATTCCTATAAAATTAGTAATTATTTCTATTTCGAAAGATTTTAACTTTGTATTTAAATATTTTTAGCGCTATAATGATAAACGAATTTTTATTGAAAGGAGTTTCACTTTGACTGCATATTTATTTCCAGTAAAAACAGCATTTATTTTATTTCCTTTTTTAGCAATGTTTCTTTTAATCCCTTTTCTAATATTTAATTATCGAAAATACGGTTATTTAAATAAATGGCGCTCATTTATTTTATACTCATTATTACTTTACTTATTAAATGCCTATTTTCTTGTTATTTTGCCGTTGCCACAAACGTTTGATACTTGTAGCCTACAATCGGCTAATACACAACACATGCAACTCTCACCATTTTATTTCATACAAGAGATTAGTAGTCATACATCGGCAGTTTTAACGAAACCGGCTACTTATTTCTACTTATTAAAAGAGTCTGCTTTTTTACAAGTTGCATTTAATGTTCTATTAACTGTTCCATTCGGTATTTACTTACGTTATTATTTCCGACGTAGTTTCCTACAAACAATTTGCATTTCCTTTTTCCTTTCACTATTTTTCGAGCTAACACAAGTGACTGGATTATACGGTATATACAATTGTGCATACCGATTATTTGATATCGATGATTTGTTTTTAAATACATTAGGTGGCGTAATTGGTTTTATCATTGCACCAATATTTACGTACTTCCTTCCAAAAACAAACGAGTTAGATAGTCATATTGATTTGGAAACGAAACCAGTCGGATTCATTCGTCGTCTTATCGCGATGCAAATTGATTGGATTTTCTTATCTATCGTTGTACCTGTCATTAAAAACAAAGGAAATTCTTTCTTCGTTTCTAATATGCAATCTTACACCAATATGTATGAACTCATTTTCATTACGTGTTCAATCCTTATTTACTTTATTATTATTCCATACTTTACGAATGGAAAAACAATTGGGAAAGCATTGCTTCGCATTCACCTGAAAGGAAAATCAGATCGTATTACATTAAAAGAACTATTTATTCGATACGGTATATTTTATTTTGCGTTAGGCGGAATCAATTATATTCTTTCTAGTAGTTCTATGTTAAATCATACAGAACCTTTAGTATTACTCGTTACATTGTTATTCCTATTCATCATTAACGGCCTGTTTATTATTCATGTTTTACTGCATGTATTTAGCCGTGATAAACTACTATTTTATGAGCATATTAGTCATACAAGAAATGCAATTACACTAAAAAAAGCTGACAAATAATTATTTGTCAGCTTTTTCATATACATAATGTGAAACTTTAATCAACCCTCCCAAAACGAGCGGTTATCTCCCACCGAATTTTGAGATGGGAGTATTACTGCCCGTTAATGCGGGATAAATAACTTTTCTCCATAAGGATTAAAAAACATTCCAAGTTCATCTAGAGACTTCCTCGCCTGTAAAAACGAATGAAACTCTGGATATATATCTTGTAATTGCTCATACGATAATGTATGCATTTTCCCCCAATGCGGACGCCCTTCATACTTCAGAAAAATTTTTTCCACTTCGCCAAAGTAAGCAGCATATTTCATACCTTTATACATATGAACAGCGATATACGCTGAATCTCTTCCATAGGCTGGACTAAGCCATATATCATCACCTTTCACATAGCGGCATTCGATCGGGAAGTGCACCTTATACTTTTTCTTTTCAATAAGATTTGAGATTTCTTCTACCACAGTCCTCATATACTTTGAAGGAATGCTATACTCCATTTCATAAAATGGTACCGTACGTGATGTAGCAAATACTTCATAGCTCGGGCCAATTATTTTTGTGTTTGGTACAGCCTTAGCTGATAATCGACTCACTCCTTTACTTATAGAAGGAAACCATTTACACCCTTTAGATAGTAAAGAGAACATCCTATTTTCAAGTAACTCCACCTTTAGTTTATGCCATTTCAAATCACTGCCTGTATTCGTTGTTTCGTTCGTAAGTTTTACTTGTACTTCATCAGAATAAGGAAAAACGAAAAATTCAAAGTGACGATGCTTCTTATACTCTTCTAGTTTGTTCATTACAGTAGATAATGACTGTTTTTCACTTTCATAAACGAGTGAATACGCTGGAATAACCTTCAATTTTATCTTTACAATGATACCTAACATTCCAAGTGACAACTGAAACGCTCTCCAATATTTTACGTTCTCAGCTTCCGAACAAACTATACTCTCACCATTAGATAAAACTGCCGTAATCTCTATAACTTGTGTTGATAAGCTCCCAAAGGTAATACCCGTTCCATGAGTCCCCGTACTAATCGCTCCTGCAATAGATTGCGAATCAATATCCCCTAAATTTTCTTGCGCATAACCTTTTTCCTCAAGTAACTTCCCTAAATCATATAACTTTGTTCCTGCCCACACTTCAGCGACCATCTTCTCTTCATCAATATTCACAATGCCCTTCAATTCATCTAAAGAAACTAAAACTTCTTCCGTTTGCACAAGGGGTGTAAACGAGTGTCCTGAACCAACAACACGAATTTTCTGCCCCTTTTTTCGTGCAACCCCCACTACTTCTACTACATCTTGTATACTTTCTGGATACATCGTATAATGCGGCGTTCCTTCTACATTCCCTGTCCAATTCCTCCACCTTTGTCCCTTTATAGAAAGCATTGGCCATCCCCCCGATATGTTGAATACTCCCCAACAATCTCTCCTTGTTTAACACGATACAAAAAAGGAAAGCGTTCACATAATTCACCAGCCTTACTATGACGAAACAAAATGGACTCTCCTATGTCCACTCGTTCCTCGCCGTTATAAAAAATTGGCGTTTGTACCTCGCCAGCACCTTCTAAAGCTAATAGTTTTGCACCCTTTGGTCTCCAAACTTCAGGCTCTTTATCTTTTCCAACTGCTCCTGAAGCAATATATCCACCACCTAGGCAAGTGTAAATAAACGGGACTGGTTTACGCACAACTGATAAGGCAAATCCGATCGCTGGATGAAATTTCACCTCTTTATAATAATCAAACAGCTTCGGAGAATAAAAAGCAGAACCTATTGTAATCTCTGAAACTGAATTATCTTTCTCAGTTGTTTTTATGCTTCCTGTTCCGCCTCCATTTACAAACCTTAGCTCAATACCAAGGTTTTGTATTGCTTTTACAATATGTTCTCTTCTTTCTTTAACTTCTAACACTGATTTCTTCTTTAAATACGAAATCACCTTACTTTTCAGCCATTGATTTGGTATACGATCGCCTACCCCAGCAATTTGAGCTTCATAACCCATCACACCATCTAACATTAAATATGATGACCTTCTCACCTTTTCTACTACTTTCAACGCATCCTGCACATTTTTTACTGGGGATCTTTGTACACCAAAATGAAATTGAAAGAAACGACTACTCATATCAATATCCAAACAAACACGAAAACATCCTTTAGATTTCTCAGCAATTTTTTCTAAATACACAATATGCTCTTCACAATCCACCATACAAGTTATAATGAAACCTTTCTTTGTTAGCAAACTAATTTCATACAAAGCTCTTTCATCATAAGCAGGATATCCAAGCAATAAATCATTAAATCCTTGTTCTATTAAAAATAAAGTCTCTCTAGGTGAAAAGCACATAATACCTTGAAATCGATCATTTGCAGCTAAAATCTTTTGCATAATCGGAACAGAACGTAACGATTTACTCGCTATACGAATCTTCTTATTTCCACTTAACTCTATAATTGATTGAATATTTCTATCTAAAGCCACTTCATCCAAAAATGCACACGGTAATGGAACTTCTTTAAAAATTCCTCGATCCACATTTTTCTCTCCTCTTCTCAATATGTCTTATACATATTGGAAAGAAAGTGTGATTTTCCTGTTTGCAAATAAAAAAAGTTTCTTCTTTACGAAGAAACTTTTTGAAACTACTTCATAGAAATAGTCGCCTCTACTGGATAATGATCAGAGTAATCATTATACGTATATTTTTGGAACCATGATGTAACAGTCCATTGTGGAGATTTCGGCTGTAACACCTTATTCTCTATATACGGTGGGTTCGCATGGTCTTTACTTGCAATAATATAATCTAAATACTCAGCAGGACTATCAGGGAAATTATATTTTGCAATACTGTTTGTCGTTGCATCCCAAGTCGCTGTATGTCCAGTATAAGATGGTACAGAAGCGTTCAATGTTTTAAACATAGATGCATACTCTGAATCATTCTTGTTCTCTGTATTTATTTTATTTACGTTCATATCACCACCAATTAACACATACTCATTATTTGGTATATTTTTATTTTTAATAAAATCTTGAATTTCTTTTAATTGGTTCGTACGTACAGATGCTGGTGAAGTTTTTCCGCACATACTATCTTCCGCCTGCAAATGCGTCCCAATTACGTGAACGAAGCGATCATTTTTCTTAATTTTCGTATATACAAATCCTTTATTCGATAAATTATCTGGCCCGCATCCTTTTGCAAATACATATTGAATCTTTTCAGCGATTGGCCATTTGCTGACAATCGCAACGCCACCATCTTCAGGAGTTGAAGATGAATAGTTCCCTAACGTTTTATCCCATTCGCTTCCACTACTACGACCTAATACTGCTGTTTGATTTGGATATTCTTTCTTCAAATTGCCTAATAAACGATCTGATGCGCTATTATCAAACACTTCATTTAATATAACAACATCTTGATTCTTTATATAATCTGCCGCCCCAATTAAATCAGCACGCTCAGTTTGTCCCCAGTTTGGATATAAGTTTGTTGATAGCATATATACATTATGCGTCATCACTTTTAATGTATCATTTTGATTTGTAGATGCTTCTGCTTGAGCTGACGTTCCGCTATATAAAGCTCCTAAACCAACACCTAAGCTAAGTACACCTTTTAGCAATTTACCTTTCACGTTTCATACCTCCATGTATTGTATAGTGATAAAAAGGCCAAATACTCTATTCTGAGATTTGACCTTCTTCAAATACTTAACGATTTCCGTACGTATCAAACCAAAGCTGAATATATCCAGCAGTAACACGTTGTGCATCCATTAAACGCTTACCTGTCATTGGTGTAACTTCAGCGCGCCATTTATCTGCATATTCTTGTGATACAGCTGCTCTTACGAACCAATCTTTCGTATTATCATTTACAATGCCAGCATAATCTTGCTTCGCAACTACTGCCGCTCCATGAATCCAATCTTCTGGATTCGTACCTTTCCAGTTCCAATACCCATTTCCATCCGTTACTTTATAATTATCTTTTATCGTATCTACAAAGTTTTCATATTTAGAATGGAATCCTTGTGGATACGAAAGATTCGTAAAGTTTGCCGCATGCATCGGTTGGTTTACATCACCTAAATAATGAAGAGATAATCCTAAATAGAAGAATGCTTGTTTCATATCTTTATTTTTGTAAGACTCACCAGCTAATTTAAAATATTTAGCTCCAGTTTCCTTTGCCTGCTTTGCATACGGAATATAAGTTTTCCCATTGTCAGGGTCATAGAAATGTGAAGCAAATGTGCTATTATCATAATAAGGATTTTCATAGTCAGCAGCATAAATACCGTTCTCTAACTCAGTACGCCATTCATTTAATAGTGCAACTCGATCTTGTTTTACAAGTGTTGTATTACGAGACATAATATCAATTGCACGATTTACAATCCATAAATGAGAATTCACGCCTTCTTTATGTTTATCTTCAGCAGACCAGCGCGGAATAACTCCAAATCTCTGTCCCCCATCATTTTCATGAGCAAATGCAACACTTTGTAATGGAGCAACTAATGTAATAGCTGCCGCTAAAGCAAGTACTTTCTTTTTCATATAAAATCCTCCATTTTATAATTGAATTATTGTAAACATTTTGTTAGGATCCTATGATGTCATCCGGTTAACCTATGACTAGAATATCCCACCTTTCATGAAAATTCTATCACTAAATCAAAATATGCAAATGTTCATATCATTATAACTTTATACACAGTGAATATAATGAATGAATACACTTTCATTTTAATAAACTATTATTAAGGCTTGTCTAAACTAATGTAAAAAAAGAGTAAAGCATCTGAATGCTTTACTCTTTTTTTCTATTTGATAATATCGTTGGTAATTGTACATTAGTTGCCAGCTTACGAATAAATCCAAACACTAATCCCATTCCAATAAATATATATAATATCGTGAAAACCTTTCCAAAATCTGTCTGAGGACTAAAATCTTTATCTCCTACAGTTGTCAATGTCACAACACTAAAATATAACGCATCTAAAGGACGTAACCCTTCAACCGTACTATAAAAAATCGTACCCGATATTAAAGTCAAAATTGTTAATACGAATAATACTTGAAATTCTTTATCTTTCCACGCTCGTAAACAGGCTCTTAACATTCGCTTTAAAGTTAACAAAAATGAAAGCATTAGATTCTCCCTTCCAAACAAAAATACATTTAGTCAAAGGAAAGTCTATCACCTTTCAGTATAGAAAAAAAGTAGCCCTCTTCTATTTCTAGAAAAGGGCTACTCTTTTCGATTCTATCTTATTTAGGTGAAACAAGAATTTTCACTTGTGTTTTATCTTTTACAAGTGCTTCAAATCCTTCTTCAACAACTTGATCCACTGTAATTTTTTTCGTAATTAATTTCTCTGCTTGAATTTGACCAGAGCTAATTAATTTAATAACAGCTGGGAAGATGTGACGGTATCCTAAAATACCAATAACTTCTTTTTCTTTTAATACTAAATTATTCGGAGTAATTGTTGCGTCTTTTTCCCATACACTAACAATTACAGTTTGTCCTTCGAAGCTTGTACTTTCAATCGCTTGGCGTAATACAACTTCAACACCTGTTACTTCAAAGCTAACATTTACACCTAAACCATTTGTTAAGTTACGAATTTCAGCTAGCACATCTTGAGTTGCTGGATTTAATACATAGTCTGCACCTGCTAATTTCGCTAACTCTTGACGTTCTTTAGAAAGTTCAACTGCAATAACAGGAGTTGCTCCTGCTGCTTTAGCTGCTTGGATAACAAGAAGTCCAATTGGACCGCAACCAAATACTGCTACAGCTTCCCCTTCTTTTAATTTACTTTGACGTACTGCATGAACTGCTACTGCTGCTGGTTCTACAAGCGCACCTTGTTCATACGTCATTTCATCTGGAATGTGATGAACCATATCTTCTGGTACTACTGTATATTCAGAGAAACCGCCGCCTTCTCCGCCAAGACCGTGGAAAACAAGTTGTTCACAAACATTGTAATGTCCATGTTTACAAGCTTCACATTTACCACAAGAATAAATTGGTTCTACAACAACGCGGTCTCCCACTTTATGAGATGTAACTCCTTCACCAATCTCTATTACCTCACCACTAAACTCATGACCTAAAATAACAGGTGCTTTCACATGTGTTAATGGATGTTCTTCTGTTGGAATAAAAATAGGCCCTGCTAAATATTCATGCAAGTCTGTCCCACAAATACCACACCATTTAACTTTGATTTTCACTGTTCCTGGTTTTACTGTTGGTTCTGGTACTTCTTCTACTCGTACATCACGTTGATTATGCCAAAGTAGTGCTTTCATTTTATACATCCCTCTCTATGTATATACTTAACCTGGTGAAGTTTACAAATCTATTATAATACTTCTATCCATATATTTCAAAAAAACAATCACATTCCTACTAATTTTTTACAAATAACGTTCAATATTTTGTCACTTTGTACTTTTTTCCACATCTGTTAATTCAATTTCATTGCAGGTGAAATTAGCATTGTGCCATAATAGCATTGGAGAGGTGAATATCGCTTGAAATATTTTATTTACTTTATCGTTATCGTGGCATTTTTAGATACATTTTCACAATTACCTATTATGAGTACTTTCGCTCAAAGCCTTGGAGGAACTCCTCTTATTATCGGGCTAGTTGTCGGTATGTACTCATTCGCTAATATGATTGGTAATATTATTGCTGGAGCCGCTGTCGATAAATTTGGTGCAAAAAAAATCCTTTATATAAGCATGGGAATTACGAGTTTCATAGTCTTGTTATACACCGTTGTTCAAAGTGGTGAACAACTATTAGTTGTGCGCTTTATGCATGGATTTAGTGATGGCTTTTTAATTCCTGCTGCCTTTACATTTTTATCAAAACAAACAAATGCAAAAAGACAAGGAAAAGCAATGGCTCTATCTGGTGCTGCTGTTGGAACAGCGGCAATCGTAGGACCTGCTTTCAGCGGTATTATGAAAGCAACAGCTGGCGTAGAATGGGTCTTCATTACTATTTCTATTTTAATGGCTCTTGGTACGATCGTATCTCTATTCTTCTTACCAAATAACGTATCAAGAAAAGATACATCAAGAACGCAAATGATGAACAAAGAAGATATGATTGAACTGTTAAAATCAGAACCGTTATTACAAGCATATATTGGTGCTTTCACATTAATGTTTTCACAAGGAATTGTCACTTATATGTTACCAGTAAAAGTTGAGGCATTAGCGCTTAAAGCATCTACAACAGGCATGATGTTAAGTGTATTTGGTATTACTGCTATCCTCTTCTTCTTGCTTCCAACAAATCGTATTTACGATCGATTTAATCGTTCGAAACTAATGCTAATCGGAATTGCAGTTATGGCATTCGCATTATCTTTACTCGGATTATTTGCTACAAAAGGTATGCTCTTTATTGTAATGATGATTTATGGAATTGGATTCGCAATCCTCTTTCCGTCTATTAACGCTTTACTCGTTGAAAATACTACAGACGATAATCGCGGAAAGGCATTCGGATTATTTTATGCCTTCTTCTCATTAGGAGTTGTTGCTGGCTCCTTTACAGTCGGCGCAATCGGAGCATCACCTAGCATCAGCTTCATTATCGGGACAGCATTTTTATTAACATTTGCTGGGATGATTTATGTAAGAAGCAAAGTAAAAAAGACAATGATGGGATAATCCATCGTTGTCTTTTTTAAAATGCATATTGATATAATCCGTAATATAATGGAAGCGTTGGAATAATGCCAATTAATTTAAATATAAAAGGTAATGGCTCATCTCGCTCTTCATATAAACGAAAAACAAAAACTGCAGTTAAAGTCCAAATGACGCTAAACAAGAAGATACATTTCCAAACAATCGAGGTTAATATTTGTATATCAAATACAAAACCAAAGAGCCCTATCCACGTAATAATAGATACTACAAAGTCAAACTTTTGAATTGGTGTTTGAAACATACCCCTTACTAACGAAATAATAGCTAACATTGCTACAATAACTAAATATATTTTCCAAAGCATAATGATAATCTCCTATTCAATTCAACTTTTAACTTTCAGCAAACCATATTTAATAAACAATATAGCATTATATTTTTCATAGAAATAATACAATGGATAACAAAATAAAAAGAAAATAAGTACAGTTGGTACATTGTCTACAATAGAAAAATATTTTACTAGTAATTCCTTAATACTCTCTCCAATAATAATAAACAATGGAATTATACAAATCATCGCTAATATTAAACATGACGTTACCCTTATTTCTTTCAACTTCACCTTACAATGTGGACACCTTAATGAAAAAGGATGTGGGAGATCAATAATATGTTGTACAGTAATATCCCCTTCACACTGTGGACATCCAATAACTTCTTTCATTTATCGCTTACTCCTTTCTATCTATAAAAAGAGCCCTATTGAATAGAACTCTTTTTTGCCCAATATATTACTTTTGTGTATAACCAAATAACAATGTAAATAAATTGAGCCGTAAAGGCAATAATACATTACTTCTTTTAAAAAGAAAGTTTATAAATAACGACGATACTTCGACAATTTCCTCGGAAATATTTCCTTTCCCCACATAATTTGATACACTACACATGAATAAACACTTGTATTACATAAACTAAAATAATAACTTACTGTACAAATTAAAAAGCACACTCTTCATATGAAGAATGTGCTTTTATGTTATTAACGTTTAATCCAAACAGCGCCTGCCGATTTATCTTCTGCCTGTCCAACAACTTGGAATTTAAGTCCAAGGTTTGGAACTTTTCTTCCTGCGTCTGCAATTTGCTTGTTACTATATACTTTTGAATCATCAAAAGTTGTAACACCTTGTAATCCAGAATAGTTAAACTGACCACGTGTTAATGAATTTACACTCCATGCTGGTGTTTTATCAAATGAAAATGCAGCATCTGCAATTTGCATGCCCGTATTACCGTATGCTGGTTTTCCGTTTAAATTACCAACTAGCGCTTCTGGATGAGAATCTACAACACCAAGGAATCCTTCACCTGGATGCACCCCCACCCAGTTATCTTTAAAGCTATCATCTGCATACCAAACGACAAGACCTGTATTATACACTGGACCTTTTCCTGCTTTTAAACCATTATCTGATCCCGCATAGTTTCTCCATTCTAAGTAGTAATAATGAGCTTTCTTCTCTGTCCCATCAGAAACAACAAAACCATTTAAATTCATTTTAGACTGTCCTTCTGCATCATCAGAAAATACAACTTGTCCATCAACAGTTACATTTACATCGTCCATCGCAAAACCTTTATATGTTACAGCCGGATCTGTAATATAGTCGAATTGTAGTTTCACTTTTTTGCCTTTAAATTGACTTAAATCATATGATTTATCAATCCATTTCCCATCTGTTGTATCTTTATCTCCTTGGACTACTTTTTCTCCAAGTCTATCAATTAACGTCTTCGTTCCATCTTCTGTTACTGCATGTACTTCGACGAAATCGCACTCTGCTTCTAACTCATAATTTGCTTTATAATCGAATTTTGCATTTGTTCCTTTTGTTAAATCAAAGAAAGGTGTCTCTAACGTTGTATGCATATCATCGCCTCTTGTACTATAATATGCATGCTTTCCAAACTCCGGTTTAATCGTTTCAACACTTTTACCTGGTAAGTTAACACGTACAACGCCTGGACGATTTGATTTCGTAACACTTTGATCAATATAGGTAGGAACTCCCACACCACTCTTAATTTTATCGTAATCTACTTCTAATATTTTTGCCCAGTTGCCACCCATATTCTTTTGTAAGAAGTCTTTATTTTGTGGTGAAAAACTTGTCGGCTCCGTTCCTGCGATTTTTCCTGTCCAACTACCTCCACTCATTAATGACCAAGCTTCGACAGGTGAACCATTTCCAGTATATTTCGTGTCATATTCATCTGGTAATCCAAGATCATGTCCAAATTCATGCGCAAACACACCTACAGCTCCATCTTCTGGTTCAATTGTGTAATCATGTGCTGCTACTTTTCCACCAAAGTAATCTACTTTTGATTTTGTACCTTCAATCGCTACTGGATCTACTGCTAATTTTGAACGATGTGACCAGATCGCATCATCACCTAATTTACCACCACCTGCTTCTTGACCAACACCAGCATGGATTACCATTAAATGATCAATTACACCGTCAGGTTCATTTTGATTCCCATCCCCGTTTGTATCATACCTATCAAACTGATCAAACTGAGATAAATCTAGTCCTTTCTCAGCAGCTGCATGCAAAGCTTCTTTCACTAAATCACGTGCACCTTTCGGACCTTTATTATCGTGACCACTGCTACCATCAGCTCCATAATCAGATGCTTTTCCTGGAACTGTTAGCCACTCCGTTACATATCCGTCTGTCGTATAACTACCACCAGACTGCTCTTCATAGTATTGTTTAAACGTTTTTACTTTTGAACCATCAAATAATGTATAAGGCTCCTTACCGAACAACATCTTTTGATAATGTTCTCTACTAAAGTCTTTCGAATACATATAACCTGGTGTTTGATCAATATTATTATGTTTATAATCACTAAATTCAACGAGTAGCACTAATACTTTATCTGATCGAACAGATCCTTTATATGGAGCTTGCTTTGCTTTTGAAGTTGGAACTTGCCCATTCAATTGCTTTTTATTTGGTTCTGGCTTTTGCTCAAGATTAATATTTTTTTCAGTCTTTTTTACATTTTCCTTTTCTTCCATCTTTTTCTCTTTTACTTTTTTTGTGAAATCAGACGTTTCTTGTGAGTGAGCATCTGGAAGAATTTCTTTGTTCGCCTGATCTCCTTGTTTCTTTTCAATATATTGCTCGACAGCCTTTTTCGTCTCTTCTTTAGAAGATGCTGGATTAATTGTTCCTCTTTCTTTCAAAGCTTCCGCTAAACGATCTTCTTGAATTAAATTGTAATCAATTGGCGTTGTAGACACATTCTCTTTCTCTTTTGCTGGCGTTTCTGCATATGCTAACGGCGCACTCATTACAGATGTGCATCCGATAATTGCTGCAATTGCTAATGATGACAACACTTTAAATGGGGCTTTTCTTCTCATTCCATTTCTCTCCTTTTATAAAACTTAAAATTCAGATAAATCGGTGCGTTTTTGTCGAAATCTCTGTTTACTACCCTCCCTATATAAAAAGACATAATTCTATAAACATTAAACTTTCTGTTATAGAATCATGCCCTCCAGTTTTCTGGTCAGACCCTCTATCTGTTTATCCCTTGGTTCAACTAATAATCAGTGTGCTGATGAACAAAGCCCCCACTTATTAACGTTTCACTTTATATCGAAATATGAAAAATAAAGAGTTATGTGATATATATTAAATATCTTATATAACAAATTTAAAAGACAATATGCAAAATTGCATGAAAATTCTTTTAAATAAAAAAGAATCCTAGTCAATTAAACTAGGATTCTTGATTTTCTATTATTTCTCTTGTGTTTTTTCCCAATCAGCTAAGAATTTCTCAATTCCTTGATCTGTTAATGGGTGCTTCACTAATGAAGCAATTACGTTTGCTGGGATTGTTGCAATATGTGCACCGTTTAATGCTGCATCAGTTACGTGAACGCTGTGACGTACAGATGCTGCAATGATTTCTGTTTCGATGCCATGAATTGCAAAGATTTCTGCGATTTGACGAATTAAATCCATACCGTTATGACCGATATCATCTAAACGACCTAAGAATGGTGAAACATATGTTGCACCAGCGCGAGCTGCAAGTAATGCTTGCACTGCTGAGAATACTAATGTAACGTTTGTACGAATTCCTAAATCAGAGAACGCTTTTACTGCTTTTAAACCTTCTGTTGTCATTGGAACTTTTACAACAACGTTTGGAGCAATCTTCGCTAATTCTTTTCCTTCTTCAATCATTTTATCAGCTTCTAAGCTAATTACTTCTGCACTTACAGGTCCTTCTATAAAGCTGCAAATTTCACGAATACGCTCATGGAAATCTACGCCTTCTTTTGCTACAAGTGATGGGTTTGTCGTTACTCCAGCTACTACGCCTAATGCATTTGCCTCTTTAATTTCGTTAATGTTTGCTGTATCAATAAAAAATTTCATTTGTTATTCTTCCTTCCTAATTTTCATTTTATATTTATTTATTTTTCTTAATAAGCTCTAATTCAATCGGAATAGATTTGTCCACTTTTTTACCTTGTGTTATCTCTTTTGCTGTTTGCATCGCCTTCTCTCCGATTAATTCCGGTTTTTGAGCGACTGTTGCAGCCATACGCCCATCGTTAACCGCTTTCACAGCATCTTCAGTTGCATCAAATCCAACAACGACTACATCTGTTTTTCCAGCAGACTTCAATGCTTCAAGTGCACCTAATGCCATCTCGTCGTTATGCGCAAACACGGCTTTAATATCGCTATTTGCTTGCAAAATGTTTTCCATAACAGATAATCCTTTCGCTCTATCAAAATCAGCCGCTTGTTTGGCAACTACTTTTAAAGACTTATCGGCTACGTTATGGAATCCTTTCCCACGTTCACGAGCAGCAGACGATCCAGGGATTCCTTCTAACTCAGCAACGTTTGCTCCTTCGCCGACTAATTCACGAATGTAATCACTAGCCATTTGACCACCTTCGATATTGTTAGAAGCAATGTGAGAAACAACCTTACCTGAATTTGCAACGCGGTCTACTGTAATAACAGGAACATTTGCTGCATTTGCCGCACTTACCGCTGAAGCAACAGCATCTGAATCGGTCGGATTAATAACAACTACATCGACACCCTTTTGAATTAAATCTTCAACATCGTTCGTTTGCTTTGCTGCATCATTTTGCGCATCAACAGCAATCAATTCGATGCCGCTATCTTTCGCTTTCTTTTCTGCACCCTTTTTCAAAGTTACAAAGAAGGGATTATTTAAAGTTGAAACAGAGAATCCAACTTTAATAGTTTTATTTCGACCTTTATCGCTAGAATCCTTTGCCCATTCTGGTGGTTCCATTGAACAACCAGCAGTAATGACCATAATACATGCAACGAGTATAAGTAACCATTTCTTCATGAACTGTCCCTCCATTATGCTTCTTTTCGGCGATCAATTAATACAGCTAGTAAGATTACAAGTCCTTTTACAACTTGTTGGAAGAAAGAAGATACACCTAATAAATTTAAACCGTTATTTAGTACACCGATAATTAGTACACCGATGAATGTACCAACAATCCATCCTCTTCCCCCAGAAAGACTTGTTCCACCTAATACAACTGCTGCAATTGCATCTAATTCGTAAGAAGTACCTGCAGTCGGCTGTGCAGAATCTAGTCGTGATGTTAAGACAATACCTGCAAGCGCTGCCAAAATTCCAGAAAGACCGTAAATCATTACTTTAATTCTCGTAACATTAATACCTGATAGTGCTGCTGCTTCTTCATTTCCACCAATTGCAAATGTACGACGGCCAAATGTCGTTTTCTTCAAAATGAAGTACAGTACTGCGAAAGCGATCATCATTGTAACAGCTGGTACCGGAATACCAAGAAAATAACCGCGGCCAAACATTTGGAACATTAAATGATCACCAAGACCGGTGATCGGACGTCCGTCCATATAAACAAGCGTCAACCCACGAAAAATAGTCATTGTTGCTAAAGTTGCAATAAATGGAGCTACTTTTCCTTTCGCAATGATAATACCGTTTACAATTCCCATTACAAGACCTGCTAATAGTCCAACTGCCATTGCAAGGAACGGATCCATGCCACTTGCCATCATTCCAGCAACAAGTGCACTTGATAATGCTAAAATAGAACCTACCGATAAGTCAATACCCCCTGTTAAAATTACGAAGGTCATTCCGAATGCAATAAGCGCATTAATCGATACTTGACGCAGTATATTAAATAAATTTGGAATTTCAATGAATGCTGGATTTAAAGCTGTAATTACGACGATAATTAATACTAAACCGATTAAAGAACCGAGTTGTTGTAATACATTCCCCTTCTTAGCCATCCTTACTCTCCCCCTGTAGCTAGTGCCATAATAGACTCTTGTGATGTCTCATCTTTCCCTAAAATGCCGCCGACTTTTCCTTCATGAATGACAAGAACTCGATCACTCATCCCTAAAACTTCCGGAAGCTCAGATGATACCATAATAACGGCATCGCCTTGCTCTGTAAGCTTATTCATGATAGAGTAAATTTCTTTTTTCGCTCCAACATCTACACCTCTTGTTGGCTCATCTAAAATAAGTAATTGCGGATGAATGCCTAGCCATTTTGCGATTACAATCTTTTGCTGATTTCCACCAGAAAGAGATTTCACTGCCTGCTCCCCGCTAGATGCTTTCACATTAAGAAGCTTCATCATATCTTCTGTAAACTGCTGTTCTAGCTCGTTGCTCAGAACACTTCCTTTTGAAAGACTTTCTAAATTCGGTAACGATAAGTTTTCGCGAATAGAGAAATCTAACACTAATCCTTCAGATTTTCTATCTTCTGTAATGAAAGCAATTCTCTGTCTAATTGCATCTATCGGACTATCAATTTTTACTTCTTGTCCATTTATAAAAATTTGTCCAGAATCTAAAGGTTCATAACCAAATATCGCTTTCATAATATCAGTGCGTCCAGCTCCCATCAAACCAGCAACACCAAGGATTTCACCTTTTCTTACTTGAAACGAAACATTTTCAAATTTCCCTTTCTTCGTTCCGTTACGCATTTCAAAAATGACATCACCAATTTGACTATTTCGCTCTGGGTAACGTTCACCAATGCTGCGCCCCACCATCATACTCACTACTTCATCAAATGATGTTTCTGGAATTAATCTCTTTCCGACGTATTCTCCATCACGCAAAATCGTAATGGCATCACATATCGAGAAAATCTCTTCCATACGATGCGAAATGTACACGAATGAAACACCTTCTTTACGTAACTTATTGATTACTATAAAGAGCGTTTCGATTTCACGATCCGTCAGTGCCGCAGTAGGTTCATCCATAATAATAACGCTCGCGTTTGTCATTAATGCTTTCGCAATTTCGATAATTTGCTGTTGTCCAACCGATAGTTCCTCTGCTAACATAGCGCCTCTTACATGCAATCCTAGCTCTGCTAGTTGCTGCTGCGCAATCGCGTTCATTTGTCGAGTGCGTAAAATACCTGTTTTCCCATACATTAACTCTTTACCGAGAAACATATTTTCAGCTACTGTTAAATTCGGCAATATGTTTAGTTCTTGATGTATAAATGCTATGCCGTACTCTTCAGCTTCTTTCGCATTTTTAAAGGTGCGCTCTTGCCCATCAATCGTGATTGTCCCACCATCTTTTTTGTATACACCTGTTAAAATCTTCATGAGCGTTGATTTACCCGCTCCATTTTCCCCCATCAATGCATGGACTTCTCCTGTTTCAATCATAAACTGTGCATTCTTCAAAACAGAATTGCCATTGAACGCTTTTGAAATGTTTTTCATTTCAATATGCATTCCCATCACTTCCCTTTATTAAAAAATCACGCCTGCATGTAAAATTACATTTGCATAAGGCGTAGCCTCGCCTGTACGAATAATCGCCTTCGCTTTCTTTGTATGCTCTTTAAATTGTTCATGAGATACATACTCAAATGCTGGCTCTATTAATTTCTGCTCGATCTCTTTATTTACTTCCGCATTATTTATAATGACTTCTTCTGCTAACGTCACTTTTTCGATTGCCATATCATCAGCTACAACTTGTAACACCTCTAAAAAACTCGGTTTTCCAATCTCAACAGCTAAATCAATTCGTTTTACTCCATACGGAATCGGTAACCCGCAATCAGCAATTACAACCGTATCTGTATGCCCAAGTGAAGCAAGGACTGCCGCGATTTCACTGTTTAATACACCATGCTTTTTCATCCAACAATCACCTGCACTTCACGTACTCGATCTCTCGTTGGCATACCGCCCTGTGCTCCAAGTTTCGTTACAGAAAGACCACCGGCAATATTCGCGAAACGAATTGCTTTTTGAAGTGTCTCTCCTTCAGAAAGTGCAACTGCTAACGCACCATTAAATGTATCACCAGCTCCAGTTGTATCCACTACATCAACAGCAATGCTAGGAACATGTACAATCTCCGTGCCATTGTGGAAACGAACACCGTTAGAACCTTCTGTCATCAATAGTTTATTTGGATATTTAGCCAGTAAATCTTCAATTGGTGATTTAAAATCATCTAATACGATGCGGCACTCATGTTCATTTGGCGTAATATAAGTTGCTTTTTCTAAAATTTCTTCTGATAAAACTTGTGCTGGCGCTGGATTCAACATAACAGGAATATTATGTTCCTCACAAATAGCCAATACATATTTTACTGTTTCAAGTGGAATTTCTAGTTGAAGAACAACCATATCCGCTTTTACAAGAAGGTCTTTGGAGCGATCTACAACTGACTTATTTACAAGAGCATTTGCCCCTTGTACGACAACAATACTGTTATCTTCTTCTGCTAAAACGATATGAGCAATTCCTGTCGTTCTATCTGTAACCGGTACCACATAATCGATAAAAATGCGTTCGTTCTCTAAATTTTTTCTAACTACTGTTCCATAATCATCATTTCCTACCGCTCCAACCATTGCTACATTTGCTCCTAACCTAGCTGCAGCAACTGCTTGGTTTGCCCCTTTCCCTCCTGGGATTGTATGAAACGCTTCACCAATTACTGTTTCTCCTGCTTTCGGCCGTTTTTTTGAAACAGCCACTAAGTCCATTGAAATGCTTCCTACTACTGCAATATTTGGCATCTGTTTCATCTCCTTACTTCGTTGTATTTCGTTCTATAATTTCAATCGGCAAACGATAGTGTTTCTCTTCTAATGTATTTCCTTCCATTTGTTCTAACAACAACTCTGTTGCAATTTTCCCCATTTCATATATCGGTTGTGCAACTGTTGTAATAGATGGATACATCATTTCTGTTAAAGAAATTCCATCAAATCCAATAATTTGTAAATCATCTGGAATGGCAATCCCCTTTTGAAGTGCAGCCTTTACAATACCAATCGCAATTAAATCATTCCCAGCAACAATACCATCAATATGCGGGTATTCTTCTAATAATTCCATCGCTACACGCTCACTATTTGCTGGATCAAACGTACTCTCTGCAATCATATACGAAAGATTATTTTGCGTAATAACGTCTACAAAACCTTCAAAACGTTCATTTGCAGTACTCACATCACGTGGACCGCGAATATGTGCAATATGTTTACATCCTTTATCTAGTAACAACTTTGTCGCAGCCTGACTTCCTGCATAGTTATCTGCATATACAGTAGGAATACGCTCATTAAACATACGGTCAATCGCAACAACCGGGACAGATAAATTCATGTAATTAACACTATTTTGTGGATTCGTTGCTACAATAAATCCATCTACATTATTTTGTCTAAGTACATCAATGTATTGTTTCTCTTTTTCTAAACTTTCATCAGAGTTACAAAGGACAACTGTGTAACCTTGTTTATGTGCTACATCTTCTACGGCACGTGCAACTTCTGGAAAGAACGGATTCACGATATTTGGAACAACTAAGCCAATTAAACGAGACTTTTTATTATACAGTGAACGCGCTACTGTACTAGGCTTATAATCTAACATCTCAATTGCACGCTCTACCTTTTTTAATGTATCTTCGTGAACATATCCATTTTTATTTAAAACTCTGGAAACGGTCGCAACAGATACTCCCGCTAATTTCGCAACGTCTTTAATCGTACTCATTCTCTTTTCTCCTCATTTCATGTAACCGTTTACAGAAAATAATATAACGTATTTCTAAAAATACGTCAATCATTTCTCACTAAAAAGCTTTTAAGGTTATACTCAAAAAAAACACCACCATAAGGCGATGCTTCTTCATTACGAGTATGATACAGTTTTTTCTTTTTCTTCTACAGCAGGCTCTTTAGCATCTTTTTTACGATCTGATAATTTAATTTTTTGTAAGAAAATCGTAAAGATGGCACCTACTACGATAAATACTAATCCTGTTAAGAATACAGTATGAAGCGAGTCTACTAAAGAGTTTTTCAAAATAGGTACAATGCTGTTAGCGAACGCTTCTGGCATTTGTTTTAATGCCTCTGGGCTAAATAGCATCGAATATAAACCTTGTGGATCTGTGTGAATCATATCTTTAAATTTCGTTACCATTTGTCCCGCTTCTTTCGGGAATGTATCTAATACAGGTACTAATTTATTTGTTAACGTTGTACCTGAAGTGTTATTCATAATTGATCCTAAAATTGTAATACCAAATGTTCCACCAATTTGACGGAAGAACTGACTTGATGACGTTACGACACCAAGGTCTTTTTTCGGGAAGCTTTCTTGTAACGCTAATGTTAATGTCGGCATTACAAGACCCATTCCTAAACCGATAACCATCATATAAGAAGTAGCTGTAAGCTTCGTTGTGTGCATATCCATCGTTGTTAATAACCAGAAACCACCCGCCATAATAAGCATACCTGCGATAATTTGTGGTTTTACACCAACTTTTAATACAAGTTGCCCACCGATAATACTCATTACAATCATTGTAATCATCATTGGAGTCATAATTGTTCCTGATTCAGCAGCACTTACTCCTACAATACCTTGCATGAAGAATGGTACGAACATAATCGCGCCGAACATTCCAATACTCATAAAGAATCCAATCGCATTCAGTATTGTAAATGTGTGATTTTTAAAGAAATGCATTGGTAAAATCGGCTCTTCAGCTTTCGTTTCAACAATAACAAAGCTAACGATACCAATTACAGCTAGTGCAAATAAACCGATAATTTGCCAAGAGTCCCATGCATAATCTTTTCCGCCAAACGTTAGCGCAAGTAATAAACTTACAACACCTAGAATCATCGTAAAGATTCCAGCGATATCAATTTTAATTGGTCCTGTTTGTTTATGTGATTTTAATCCCATTGCAATAAAGATTGTTGCTAAAATACCAACCGGTAAGTTAATGTAGAATACCCATCTCCAGTTCACTGCATCTACAATCCACCCACCAACTTGTGGTCCAATTACAGAAGCAAGACCGTATAACGCACCAAAAATACCTTGCCATTTCGCACGTTCTTTTCCCGTGAACATATCTCCAATAATAATCATAGCCATTGGCATCATAATACCGCCACCAAGACCTTGAATACCACGGAAAATAATTAATTCTGTCATACCATTCGCCATACCACATAACGCCGAACCAATCATGAAAATAACTAGCCCTGTTATATATACGTTACGACGACCAAGTAAATCCGCTAATTTACCTGCAATTGGTACAACTGTCGTTGATGTTAACATATAAGCTGTCGTTAACCATGTCATTAAACTTAATCCGCCTAGGTCACCGACGATACGTGGCATTGCTGTACCAACAATTGTTCCATCTAATGCAGCAAATAGCATCGCTATTACTAAACCGATTAACAACAACTTTCTATTTTGATTTTCTTGTTGCTCCATGTAATCTCCTCAATTCCTCTTAGTTATTCTCTTTTTTCTCTTGTGTCCCGCAAATAATGGTTTCTAACTTCTCAAAGAGACGTAATAAATCTTCTCTTTCTTGCAACTCTAAATGTGAAAAGTATTTTGCAATATGCTCGTTGCGAGCTGTCATTGCCTCTTCTACTCTAGCTTTCCCCTTTTTCGTTAACTCGATGATGACAACACGACGGTCATCTTTGTCGTGATAGCGTTCTACAAGTTCTTGATCGATTAGACGATCAATCATCACTGTAATCGCGCTAGGCTTCACATACATCTTTTTTGCTAATGTTGTCGCTCTTGAAGCCCCATAATGATCTAGAATCTTTAAAATATAAAACTGCGGTGGTGTAAGTCCTGTTGCTTGCATTTGTTCTAATAACTCCGTCTGCATTTTCTTTCCAATCGAAAAGGCTAGAGCTTGAATTTTATCGATATGCGTCATATCATTTGGCATGTTATCCACCTCTTATTTAAACAATAAAATATTTAACGTATTTAAATATTAATCCCACGAACAAAATCCGTCAATACTTTTATTCATAAAAACGTTTACATTTTTGTCACAAAGTTGTATAATTTTCGACGAAGTTAATATTGACAGTCACGGAGAAACGGAGTACACGGCTATGAATCATAAAAAAGGAAACTTTTTTATATTTCATGGCCTTTTTATATTCTCTGTCTTAAAACGCTTCGAATTAATTAGGGGAGGATTTTCATTTTATGTTTTTCACACAATTATTTAAACCTGCGCCCCACGCGGAACGCTTACCAGCTGATCGCGTTGATAGCGAATACCGTAAATTACGTTTACAAGTATTCTTAGGTATCTTCATTGGTTATGCAGGTTACTACTTTGTTCGAAAAAACTTTTCACTAGCAATGCCATACTTAATCGAGCAAGGATTTAGTAAAGGGGAACTTGGGGTTATCCTTTCAGCAGTATCTATCGCTTACGGATTAAGTAAATTTCTTATGGGTATCGTATCCGACCGTTGTAATCCTCGCTACTTTTTAGCAGCTGGGCTATTTTTATCAGGTATCATTAATATTATTTTCGGCTCATTTTCTTTCATTACAACGAGCATTATACTTATGTTTGTACTTCAGTTTTTAAATGGATGGGTACAAGGCATGGGATGGCCTCCTTGTGGTCGTACGATGGTTCACTGGTTCTCTATTAGCGAACGTGGTACAAAAATGTCTATTTGGAACGTCGCTCATAATGTCGGCGGCGCGCTGATGCCTTCTCTTGTAACATTAGGCTTATACTTCTTTGCAAATGACTGGCATAGTATTTTTTACTTCCCAGGTATTCTTTCAATTTTAGTTGGTATTTATGTACTAATTACAATGAAAGATACACCTCAATCTTGTGGACTACCTTCTATTGAAGAGCATACTGGAGAATATCCACCAGATGAGAAAATAAAAGATCGCGAACGCGAACTTTCGGCAAAGGAAATTTTATTTAAATACGTACTAAACAATAAATTTTTATGGTACATCGCTATTGCGAACGTTTTCGTGTATTTCGTACGTTACGGCGTTGTAGACTGGGCTCCTACTTATTTAGTAGAAGAAAAAAGCTTTACTCATAGTAGCTCACGTACTGCTTACGCTCTATATGAATGGGCTGGTATTCCAGGTACACTTCTTTGCGGATGGATGAGTGATAAACTATTTAAAGGACGTCGTGCACCTGCTGGTATTTTATTTATGATTGGTGTATTTATCGCAGTTCTTGTTTACTGGTTAAATCCTCCTGGTAATCCAATGGTTGATAGTATCGCTCTTGTCGCAATTGGATTTTTAATTTACGGACCGGTTATGTTAATTGGTCTACACGCTCTTGACTTAGCACCAAAGAAAGCTGCTGGAACTGCAGCAGGCTTAACTGGATTCTTCGGTTACTTAGGCGGAGCTGCTTTCGCTAGTGCCGCTATGGGCTTTATCGTAGATGCATTCGGGTGGGATGGCGGATTCATCTTATTACTTGCATCTTGCATACTTGCAATGTTCTTCCTTGCCCTTACTTTAAATACAGGGTCAGTAAAATCAAAACAAGCTTAAATAACATATAAAAATCATAAAAATAGCTCTTAGCATCTACATACATGCTAAGAGCTATTTTTTATTTTCATTGCTGTTCCTACTAATGATAACAACCAATTCCTTCCCTACTCTAATATTAAAAAATTTGATGAAACACCTTTATTAAAACAGCTAACGTAACAGATGCAGCAAATCCCCCTAGACAAATTAAGCTTACCCCTTGACTATATGACAAATTTTGAAATGATTTCATTGCTTCCATCCTCCCTATCTCCCCTGTGATACTTTTATTTTACCAATGGGAAAAATTTCATAACATCGATTTCTCTAACAACTAACTTACAAATTTGTAAGTTAACATCTTTTCAACTTATATATCTAGTATTTCCACAAATAAGAGTTATTTATACATAAAAAAGACCTCAGTTATACTAAGGTCTTCATTACATTCTATTTTATTTTATAATCATCACCGGACATTTCACTCGTTTTGCTATTTTATGACTGACACTACCAAGCACCATTTCTTGCAGTGTATTTAGCCCTCTGCTTCCAGCGATAACAAGATCTATATCTCCTGTATTTACATATTGAACAATTGTATCTCCAGGATCACCATGTAATATCGTAATTGTATAAGAAATGTTCTCTTTCTTTAATAGACCTTCAATCTCTTTTAATTTATCTTTTCGACTAGCTGATATTGTTTCTAAGTCTGTTTGACCTTGTATAATATCTGATTTTGCCGTTCTATTATCTACTACGTACACAACTTCAACATTTGTTTCTTCGCTACATTTCGCAATATATGTTGCATGTTCCGCTGCTCGAAGTGCATGTTCAGAACCGTCACATGCTAATATAATTTGTTTGTACATATGCTGAATCCCCTTTTCGTTATCCTACTCGTATTATATAATAAAGCCCCCTAAAAAGGAGGCTTTTAACTAGCAATTCTTTTATTATAAGTAGCCAAATTTGCAACAAGTTTTGAGCTACGTTCATTTAATCCTGTTATACTTACTTTCACACCACTTTGCTCATACTTCATGATAACTTTATCAATTGATGCCACTGCTGAATCATCCCATACGTGCGCATGAGTAAAATTCATTTCAATTTCTTTTACATCTTCATTAAATGAAAAATTATTTATGAAATCGGCTGTAGATGCAAAGAAAAGTTGACCGTGAATTTCGTATATTTTCTTATTTTCAATATATAAATGTTTCACGTGAATCTTTGCCATATTGAATGCAAATAACACCGCACTAATTACTGTTCCGATAATTACACCTAATGCTAAATTATGTGTAATTAAGACAATCACAACTGTTACAATCATAACAAATGCGTTTCCTTTTGGTACTTTATGAATCGTTGTTACAGAGTTCCAATCAAACGTTCCGATTGAAACCATAATCATAACCGCAACTAAAGCTGCCATCGGAATATGAACGACATAATTCCCTAAAACGAATAGTAATACGATTAAAAATCCGCCCGCTACAAATGTTGATAGGCGACCTCGTCCACCTGATTTAATATTAATAACAGATTGACCGATCATTGCACATCCTGCCATTCCTCCGAAAAATCCAGCAACGATGTTTGCGATCCCTTGTCCGCGTGCCTCTTTATGCTTATTACTTTCTGTATGCGTCATATCATCTAAAACTGAAGCTGTTAATAAAGACTCTAGTAAACCAATGATTGCAAGCATAACTGCATAAGGTAAAATAATCCCTAATGTTTCTAATGTAAATGGCACATCAGGAATACTAAAGAACGGTAATTCTTTCGGTAGGCTTCCCATATCCCCTACTGTTTTCAACTGTAATCCGCTCATAAGTGCAATACTCGTCACAATAATAATTGAAATAAGCGTAGAAGGTACAGCCGTTGTAATACGTGGAAATAAATATATAATTGCAAGTCCTAATACAACGAGTGCATACATTTGCCAAGTTGCATTTTTAAAATGCGGTAATTGCGCTGTAAAAACTAAAATTCCAAGTGAATTTAAAAAACCACTCATAACAGATTTCGGAACAAACTTCATAAATGAGCTCAGTTTGAACACGCCAAAAATAATTTGGACGATACCTGTTAATATTGTTGTAGCAAATAAATATTGCAAACCATGATCTTTAACAAGCGTTACCATTAATAATGCCATTGCACCTGTTGCAGCTGAAATCATTCCAGTTCTTCCGCCAACAAATGAAATGGTAACCGCAATACAAAAGGCTGCGTATAGTCCAACTGTCGGATCCACGCCTGCAATAACAGAGAAGGCTATCGCTTCAGGGATTAATGCTAAAGCAACGACAATTCCTGATAACACGTCCCCTCTCACATTAGAAAACCAGTCATTTTTTATCGTTTGAAACAAAATACCACTCCTCTACTCCTTTATAATTTGATTTTCTCCATAAGAAAATCTAGCCGACTGCACGAAAGCTATTATATAACGAGTAGAAGATTTTTTGCTATGTAAAAGTTTCCTAAAAAAGATGTTACCTTCGTAGCTTCTTTTCCTAGAATATCAGGAAGACTTTAAATATACTATCACCTATTGTTGATTTAACGTACAACGATTTCGGATTCTACCGTATGTCAAATGAAGAGAACTTTGTTTGGATGGATGAAAAATGCACATGTAATTCAGCTCATTTAATTGAGTAGTCCAAGGATCAAGATATTAGCTACTCAAGGAATTCATTTACATTTCTATGGATATTTCCACTTCATATATGAGGTTTAGGATTAGAGGAGTTTATGCTAATTTAATGAAATTAGTAAAAGCACTCTTTCGAGTGCTCATTTTATGCAGATACAGTTGCTTTATCCTTACGGAATATGCCCATTAATCCACCGATTAATAATAATACGCCTGGTAATAAGTAAATTATAGAAATACAAATAAATCCACCGATAGCAGCCACAGTCATCATAATACCGCCAACCTTCGCTTTACTTCTTACCATAACAGATCCAACAATTCCTAAGATTGATAGAGCCACAGCTCCCCAACCTAAGCCAATAACAGTATTTGCTCCATCAGCTTCAAAAGCAGCTCCCATACCGCCGATTAATAAAGCAACAAATGCACAAATAATACCAAAAATACCTCCAATAAGACCTAATACAAATTCAGCTGTTCTTTTCATCTTAATCTCTCCTTATTTAGCAACTTCAAATTCAAATTTCACTGATTTCTCGTCAAATGTAAATGTAGGTTTAAATGTACCAACAAACTTATCGCCTTCTGGTACATCAAATAACATTTTGTTTGTAATTTGGTTACCTGGCGCAATATTTTCGTTTATAAACGTATTTTCCCCACCAAAGTACTCTTTGAATTGGTTGCCGTTAGTATCAGCAATTTTTAATTCAGAAGTTCCAAAATATATATCTTTTTTGCCATTATTTTTAGCATTAAAAGCGATTTCTAGTACTTTCCCTTTTTCAGCTTTTACGTATTCGTTAGGCTCAACGAATTTAGCTGAACTGAAAGTAAGTTGTAGGCCATTAACTTCTACCGTATCTCCAATTTTATAAATCTTGCTTTCAGCTTTTTCCTTTTTATCTTTCTTTTCAGCCTGTTTAGGAGCATCGTTTTTACTCACTTCTTTAACTTCAGTTTCACCACAAGCAGCTAAACTAAAAGCAAGTGCACCTGTTAAAGCGATAGTACCCAATTTTTTATACATTTCTTTTCCTCCGATTATGTAAAATGTAAGATTTCCGAAACTATCATAACAGAAACAGTTACAACTTTTTTGTCATATTTTGTCGAGGGAAATAAAAAAAGACGCTATATCAGTAGCGTCTTTTCTCATTTTATTAATGTCCACCGTGTCCTTGACCACTTTCCTGAACAATTTCTAACCTCTCATCTAGTATTCCTTGTGTTTCAAATGAAATATCACTCGTACTTCCTAATAAGAAGCCATGATTATATGGTCCAAGTGTTGGATCATCTTTAAACTTCGGCTGAATAGTAGCAAGGAAGTCATACACTGGTTGTGAAGCTTTCCCTTCTTCTAACAAGACAACAGGTGCGTGTTTACCCATATGTGAAAAAGGTGCTCCAGCAACTGCTAAATCTGGTGTTTTGCTTGAAACAAATGATAAACCGTGACCAGGTTTTGTGAATCCCCAGCCAAATTTTGTTTTTTCATCTTTAAATTTAGCGAACGCAATCGAGTTTTCTGTAGGGGTCTCTCCACTAATACGCGTTACTTTCCCGTATTTGCTTAACTCTTTTTCTACTTCTTTTGAAACAATTTTTTCTGGCCCTAATACATATATATTTGCTTTATCTTTTCTCATTTTTAATGCCTCTATTGTCGCTTCTGGCACTTTATTCTTTTCTGTATAGAGTAGTGGTTCCGGCATATGAGAAATCCAATTTACAGCGGGTGTTGTATATAAACGTCCTTCTTCTGCAGACGAACCGATAATAACACTATTTGGGTAGCTTCCTGTTATATCGGCATACTCCTTATCAACATCCTTCGCAAATATAGCTGGGTCCGTTTCTTTTATTTGTTTTACTTTATAACCTTTCAATTGTTCAAGCGCGCTAGTACCTACATCTCCCATCACCATAATTTGTGTTCCATCTTTCGTTCCGATTGGATTTAATCGTTTTATTTCTTTTAACGTCATTTCCGGTATCTTTTCTTTTTCTATAAATAAAATCGGCCCGTTATTCGGATGATGAATAAGGTCTGCACTCGCAATACCTAATTGCCACTCGCTTGCTGGTACTAAAATAACAGCACCTGGCTGGTTCTCTTTATGGGTTGCTGGCCATATCGTTTGCGAAGTTAACACTGCCATTTTTAGGGGGTCATTTGTATTTAACCTCGTTACATTTTTTAGACTTGTCGTTAATAAATCATTCGATGCCCCTTCGTTCATTTCTTTTGGCGCGGTTACTTCCTGATTCATTTTCATTTCCTTTTGCTCTGTTTTCTTCTCTTTTGTAGATTCATGATTTTTATGGTCTGTATTCGTTTGCCCACATGCAGCAAGACCAACTGCTGTAATTATTGTTATCCCAAAAATTCGGGTCATTTTTTTCACTATACCGCCTCCGTATTAATCATTTTTGAGCCAATATGATTACCTAAAATGTAATTTCAACTCCACAATAACAAGCAATTCTGAAGAAATTATGCAGACACATCATAATCTGCACCATTTCTTCATGATTTTGCATTACACTTTAAGTAACGATTATAAATATGGAGGGCTCTCTATGATTGATATACTGCTCGTAGACGATGAACCGAGAATGCTTGAATTATTAACGCTTTATCTTACTCCAATTGGATATAACTGCGTATGTGCGACTTCCGGAGAAGAAGCTATTTTACATATAGAAAATCGAAACTTTAAATTTGTTTTACTCGATATTATGATGCCAAAGATGGACGGATGGGAAACGTGCAAAAGAATCCGTTCATTTAGTAACGTTCCTATTATTATGGTTACCGCTCGTGATCAAACAGTAGATGTCATCCAAGGATTAAAACTCGGAGCGGATGATTACGTAACGAAACCTTTCCATGAAGAAGAACTTTTCGCAAGAATTGAAGCCGTTTTAAGACGTACAAATGAACATAAACAAATCCAATATCACGGTATTGTATGGGATGAAACAAAACACTTCGCTTCTGTACATAATGAAGAACTTCTTCTCACACCGATCGAATTCTCTTTACTCGGGTTATTTTTACGCCATGTGAATTATGTATTAAGCCGTGATCAGCTCATTGAACGAATTTGGGGATTAAACACAAATACAGAAGATCGCACAGTCGATTCACATATTCGTAATTTGCGTGATAAATTGCGAAAAGCAAATTTCCCTATTGATCATCATTTAAAAACCGTGTATGGAGTAGGTTATCGATGGATTGATACCGAACATTAAGGAGCAAAGTGATGAAACGAATCTCTATTCAATTCGGATTTTATTTTTTAATTGTCACACTTTTAATTGAAAGTGTTCTATTTGTATTGCTCTATTATAGTCTCGTAAACACTAGAGTAAATGAAGAAATGACTGCTTTATTAAAACGTGGAAACAGTCATCGTGATGTACTTGAAAAATATTATGATAAGCAAACAATCTCTCACGTAGCACTAATGGAATCTGAAGCTGAAACAACTGTCGTTATTACAAATACAAATAAAGAAATACTAGCTAAATCTAACGAAATAAACACGACTATAAACGATCATATTAGTAAAATGCAAACTCGAACAGACCATAATGGAGCGATTATAGAAAATCATTGGAAAACATCTAATTATATATGTACAGTTAGCCCTATTGTAGTCGATGGAAAACATGAAGGCTATGTGTACATGTTTCTTGGAACAGAATCAATTGAAAAGTTGGTTAATGGATTAACGAAACAATTCATTATTGCTGGTGCCATCACGTTTCTACTCACAGTCATCACAATTTTCCTATTATCACGTTTATTAACAAAGCCATTGTTACACATGAAACATGCAACTGAAAAAATGAGTAAAGGCGATTTGTCCGTTTCATTAACGACTACTCGAAATGATGAAATTGGTGAACTAGCATCATCTATTCAAACGCTCGCAAATGATTTACATTATATGAAAACAGAGCGAAGTGAATTTCTAGCAAGTGTTGCTCACGAATTACGAACACCGTTAACATACGTACGAGGTTATGCTGACATTGCTTTAAAAGAAAGCACCCCTCCTGAACAACGTTTGCGATATTTATCAATTATAAAAGACGAGTCTGATTACATTACAAACTTAGTTCAAGATTTATTTTCACTTGCACAAATAGAACAACATAGCTTTTCTATTCAAGTAAAGGAAGTGCATTTACACACCTTCCTTACTCGCATAGCTGAAAAAGTAAACGCCATGTATAAAGAAAGATACATTAAAGTTTCTTTCTCTTGTTCTCCTACATTGCTAGTAAACTTAGATGAACAGCGATTCGAACAAGTGATAGTGAACATTTTAAATAACGCTTATAGACATTCAAAAGAACATTCTCATATAAACATTTCTATTACAGACGAACATAAACGTATCTCCATTACAATTGAAGATGAAGGCGAAGGTATTCCACCTGAAGACCTCCCTCACATTTTTGACCGCTTTTACCGTGTCGATAAAGCAAGATCACGATCTACAGGCGGAACTGGTTTAGGACTCTCTATCGTGAAGGAAATTGTAGAACTACACGGCGGAAATATTACTGTAACGAGCGAAGTCGATTACGGGTCTTGCTTTATAGTTTCATTACCATCCATAAAGAAACACGACTATCATCAATAGTCGTGTTTTTTTATCCCGCATTAACGGGCAGTAAGACCCCTACATCAAAATTCAGCGGAAGCAAAGAAGTTAGGTGGAGGATCAACTGCCCGTAAAAGCCCGATTGGTTCAACTAATAATCAGTGGGAGATGAACAAAACCCCCACTGATTAAAGTTTCACTTTATCATTTTACTTTATAATATAAATTTACAAATTGCCCAAAACGTTTCGTATCCGTTAAAGTTAAATTAATTTCTGGATTCTTGTCTTGAAATAACGGAACTCCAGAACCTAATATATGCGGTGTAATTGTAACAACATATTCATCAATTAAATTATTCTTAAAGAACTCTCTCAGTAGACTCCCTCCACCGACCATCCATATTTTAGATCCTTCTTGCTCTTTCAACCTTTTCGTAAACTCCACTACCTCTTCATTTACAAAATCCACGTGTTCATTTGAACCTTTTTGTGAGTTAGAAAAAACATAACATTTTTTATCTAAATACGGGAATGTTTCCATATGCTCTACTACATAATCGTACGTTCTTTTTCCCATAATTATTGTATCAATCGTTTCGTACATTTCTGTATAACCGTTATCTCCCTCTCCTTCGGTTTCCATTAACCACTGTAAATCATCATCTTCTTTCGCAATATATCCATCCAAGCTAGCGGCTATAAATAAAACTATTTCACGTGACATATTTTTTCCTCCTTACATCTCATCTTGATAACATTATGCTGTAAACAATATACTAACAATAAAACACGACAATTTATGTCATGTTTAAAAAGAAAAAAGGTGATACATTTGTCAAAAGCTAAACGCTTATTAGATATTCTTATATTTGCTTCTGCAAAAAAAGCATTTACAGCTCAAGAAATAGCCGATGAATTTAATATTTCCGTTCGTACTGTCCATAGATATATTTTAGATTTAAGTGATATGGGATTACCCATTTACGCTGAACAAGGTCGCAACGGAGGATATAAAGTATTAACGAATAGAGTAATTCCGCCTATTTTATTTACCGAAGAAGAAGCAGTCTCCATCTTTTTTGCCTTTCAATCTTTAAGCTACTACAGAGACTTACCTTTTAACACAGCAATAAATTCCGTTACACATAAACTATATAGCTCCCTACAACATGATGCGAAAGCGAAAGTTGATAAAATACGTTCTTATATCGCTTTTTGGAATCCGAAGAGAACAATTGATACACCTCTATTAAACGCAGTGTTAAGTGCGGCTATTGAAAATAAAAATTTACACTTTCAATACGAATCTAAATCGGGGATAAAAACAAAACATGTTCATCCTATCGGTGTATACGCTCATGATGGGCTATGGTACTTACCATCCTATGACTTCAGGAGAAAAAAAGTATTACTGTATCGTGTTGATCGTATTCTTTCTATATTATCAACAGAAAAAAATGAAAGTACGTTCATGAATTTAGAAGAATGGTTTACCTCTAGCTCTAACGTAGTGCACATTCCTACCCAATTACATGTTTTACTAACGACAGAAGGCGTGCGCCAATGTAAAAGTGTTCCTTACCTTGAAGAATTCGTGGTAATAAACGAAGACGGGACAGGATATATACATTCAACAATTGATAAAGGCGAAATCAACTTTATTACCCCTTTATTTTATAGACTTGGAAAAGATGCACGAATTTTAGAACCGAAAGAATTGATAGATGGTTTACTTATGCGTGCGAAAGAAGTTTTACATATGTATGAAGACGAAAAAAGCTGCTAAATATAAGCAGCTTTTTTCGTCCCGTTGTTCCTATTGTTTTATTATTGACGAATGTCAAACCACCAACGATTTTTCGAATTCATATTCTCAGTTCCACTAAAACCACTGTAACGGAAAGCATCAAGGAAAATTGAATCTAGTTTATCCTCATCCACAAAATAACCTAAATTAACTTTCATCGTTTGGCCAGGTAGGATACTGCCAATATTGTAAAAGCTTTTTCCATCTCCGTGAGGTTCTAAATAATCGACTTCGCCCGTCATAATATTTTTTTCCGCAATTCCATCTCTTTCAGCGTAATTCCATACATTACCTTTACCTTTAAGCACTTGTATGGATGGAGTCATATAGATTTCTTCTGTCGCCTGTTTACCAATATTTTTCACTGTTGTTGTCAGGTAGACAAATTTAGGACGAATTAATTTTGACTCTACTAATGTATCAATTGAATCTTTACCATTTCCAACTTTATATTCATCCCGTCTATATGGTATCAATTGTCCCGCTTGATCCAAAGCTTGATTCTCGCTTAGTCTTCCTAATCCCATTTCATTAAAGTTTTCTTGCTTAAAATCTTTGATTGAATCAAAAGTTTCAACTTTTTCTATCACATATTCAATTTGGCTCTGATCCATAGATATCTTTACTGGAACCTTTTGCCCTATATGAAATAGTCGTTTGCTATCTTTTTTCAAAGGAATCACCTTAGTTGTTTTACCTTCTTGGCTAAAATACTTTTTATCATAATCGCTTATATGTGATGACTTTTCTTTTGACGTGGGCTCAAGTGAAATGCTCCCTAACACATCTATCATTTGCTCTTCGTTTATATCGTTTCCAATATAACTTTGTAACATAATTCCCTCTTCCTCAAAATAGAGAAAAATCACTCTATTAAACATTAAATCTTTATTACCAGTTTCTCTATGGACAATTACTGCCTTCTTACCATTTATCTCTTTTTCTTCATAACTTTTCGAGTACAGAGTTGGAAAATCTGAATTCTCCCCTACTCTCCAAAGTGCGAATGAAAATCCACCCATTGCGTAGTTATCTTTAAACGAATATTTCATAGCAGAGTCATCAATTGCCTCCATATTTTCTGGTAATTTATCAATTTTCAGCTTATACCACTTATCAGCCTTTTTCGTGTCCTTATTTGTTACCGACACATTTACTTCATAATTTTGTTTTTGAACAATCATATTATAGACTTTTACTGCACCAAAAACGGTTGTCGGCATACCAATCAATAAGCAGGCAGCAGCGATTAACATACGATGTCTTTTACTCTTTTTCTGTGGTCGCTCGCCCTTCAGCTTCATTTCCTCCATAAACAGTTTCTTTTTGCGCGTATATGTATGTGAAAATTCATGTTGTTCTTCGGATTTATCAAAATCATCTAAAGCAATTTTTTCAGCAAGTTCATATATTTCTTTGGAGTTCTTTGAATTCGTCATGTTGTATACCTCCTATCATATTTTGGACTCGTTTTCGAGCGCGTTCAAACTGCTTGCGGACATTAGCCTCCGTAATCCCCATTACACTTGAAATTTCTTGATACGTTAAGTTATAGAAGACTTTGTACTTAAACACCTGTCTGTTAGATTCATTTAACTCTTTTAGCAATGTATCAATTTGAACCTCAGACATTTTACGTTTTTCCCACTCTTCAATATTTTCATCCACTGCTTCTATTGATTCTCTTTCATATTCTTCTAAAAATGTTTCATGTCGTTTATTTTTCCGGTAACTATCAATCGCCTTGTTTTTCGCGATCCTCAAAATATAGCGTTTAAGCTCTTCAGTGCTCAAGCTATGGAGCTTTTCCAAGTTCTTATAAAGAGTAATAAACGTCTCTTGAACCGCATCTTCAGCCTGTTGAATATTATTTAAAATAGAATACGCTACATAATAAATTTTTTGTTCGTACAACTCGTATAGCTCTTCCATCTTTTCATAATCGTTATTTGTAACTTTCATATAATTCCTCCTCTCACTCTATATAACGAATGAGCACTGTACTTTGTGACACTGCAAAATCTTTTTATAGATAAAATTTAATAATAGAATAAACAAAAGCCCAATTTCTCTATTGTAACTGAGAAATTGGGCTTTTTAATATTAGAATTTTCCTGACTGTATCTCTAAGAAAAATTCTTTTACACCTTTTCAATATGCAGTATTTGCTCTATCGCTTCTTTTAACAAATTCTTTGTCTCTTCAAAGTTATGATTCTTCTTTTCCTCCGGTTGCACCGTATAAAACTCAGCAAACGAACGCTCTTTATATCTTGGTACGACATGCATATGGTAATGTGTTAACTCGTTAAATACTCCACCATTTTGACAAACTGTAATTCCATCTGGTTTATATAATGCCTTAATCGCTTTTGCAATCAGCTTAGAAGCATCCATAATTGATCTTGCTACAACGTCATCTAATTCTTCTACTTCTACAACATGTTGCTTTGGCACAATTAAAGTATGTCCTGGGTAGAAAGGCGCATGATCTAAAAAGCAAGTTACATAATCATCTTCATATACTTTATATATTTTTTCCTCTTCGTTTGCTAATTTACAACCTAAACAGTCCACTACACTTTCCCCTCTTTCTAAAAACATAAAAACGTGAGAATACGGCTCTCACGTTTTTATGTTTCATTTTATTAGTTCAATTGTTTCCGTAACCTTTATACTATCTTTTACAGATTGAACAATCGTACAATTTTTCACTGCAAGCTGCAATGCTTTGTCCAACTGCTCTTCTGTAATGTTTTCCGCTTTAATTTTATATTGCAAATGAACACTTTCAACTGGTTTGGATAAAGCTTCACTTCTACCAATTTCAGTTTCGATCGTAAACGTATCGTATGTAATACGTTTCTTTTCTAAAATTGTTCGAAAGACAATTGCACTACATCCTGCGATAGAAGAAACGAGTAATTGTAACGGTGAATACCCGTTTTCTTTTCCAATCGCTAATTGAGCGTACGATAAATCTGCCTTTATATCATCGTGTTTGATTGTTAGTTTCATTTGTTTTGTCCATCTCCACTTTCATCGGTTTCTGCTGTTTCTTACTCATATAATAATAATATATATAGCAGAAAATGATAAATGGAATACCGCAGTATAACGCCATTCTTTGTTCAGGAATAAACGCTAAACTAATAACAACGATGCTATTTGTAATTAAAGCTAAAATTGGAACAATCGGATATAGTGGTGTTCTATACTTTAAGTCCTCTAACTTTCCTCCGCCTTTTATATACTGACTTCTAAAGCGAAGTTGCGATAGAGCAATAATGATCCAACTTGAAACAGCCGATAAACCAGCTATCGATAATAAGTACATGTATACTGTATCTTCTGCAAGGAAACTTGTGAATAGGGATAATCCAGCTACCGCAATCGTTACGACTAGCGCTGTAATTGGAATACCACGTTTATTTACTTTCTTGAAAGAAGTTGGTGCCATTCCTTCATTTGCAAGTGACCATAATATACGTGTCGCTGCATATAATCCAGAGTTCGCTACAGATAATAACGCAGTAATAATAACAAAGTTCATAATATCAGCTGCATATGGAATACCGATTTTATCAAATACAACTACGAATGGACTTTCAATTACGCCTGCTTCCTTCCAAGAAATTAATCCTACTAAAATTGTCATTGTTAAAATGAAGAATAACATAATGCGCCATACTGTATTACGGATCGCACGTGGAATTGTTTTTTCTGGATTTTCACTTTCTCCCGCTGCAATCCCGATTAACTCTGTTCCTTGGAACGAGAAGTTAACTGTAATCATTGTAAGTAATACGGCAGCTAGTCCATTCGGGAAAAGTCCACCATCGCTTACAAAGTTAGAGAAAAGAGGTGCTGCTTCTTTTCCGTCATATGATATAAATCCTAATAATGCACTACCACCAAGAACAACAAATGCAAGGATTGTAATTACTTTAATACTAGAAAACCAAAATTCTAATTCAGCGTAGCTTTTCGCTGAGATAGCATTTGACGCATATAGAATAACGCCGAATACAAGGCACCATACCCAAACATCAACATTTGGAAACCATCTTTTCATCATTAAACCTATTGACGTTAATTCTAGACCCACTGTTACTGCCCAGCCGAGCCAGTATAACCAACCAATCATAAAGCCTGTTCCTGGTCCAATAAACTTCGTTGCATACTTTTGGAAAGATCCCGAAACCGGCATTGCTACCGTTAACTCTCCAAGACAAAGCATTGTTAAATACATAATAAATCCGCCTACTAAATATGAAAGGATGGCCCCCCCTGGTCCAGCCTGATTAATGGTGTAACCCGAACCTAAGAAAAAACCAGTTCCAATTACACCACCAAGTGCGATCATAAATAAATGTCTACTCTTCATCGTACGATGTAATTTCTCATTCGTTGGTTGCTGCATCTAAATCCTCCCCCTACAAATACCCCTATATCTTGTTAAAATTTTCTGATAATAAAAATATACACGAAAGCGATTACATTTTCTATATAAAATTAAAACTTTTCTGATAAAATAATATAAAAAATCTAATTATAGCTAGATTTAGATTCTATTTAGAGGAAAATAAGGAGAAACAAGGAAAAACCCTTACATATATTGTAAGGGTTAACGAAGTTCTAATCTTCTGGATAAAATTGATAAACTATAATTTACGATAAAGTACATACAAGCTACTACCATAAACGTTGGAATCATATAATTCACATTTTGCCCGCTAATAATTTGAGCATTATGCATAAGCTCTGGCAGTGATATAACAACTGCTAATGCTGTATCTTTCAGCAATGAAATAAATTGACTGACAAGCGGTGGAACCATTCTTCTTAATGCTTGTGGTAAAATGATATGCCAAAGCGCTTGCACATACGTTAATCCTGAAGATCTTGCGGCCTCAATTTGTCCTTTTTCAATCGATAATAGACCACTTCGAACAATTTCAGATATCATTGCTGCTTCAAATATTGTTAAAGCAACAATTACAGCTGTTATAATTTCTAATTTCAAGCCTGCTTCTGGTAGTGCAAAATACGTGAAAAATATAATCAAAAGTAGTGGTAAATTTCGAATTACTTCAACGATAATTCCTAATACTTGTGAGACGACAGGTATTTTCATGTAGCGCAATATCCCTATTACACTACCAATAATAAAGCTAAGTACAATTGCTACGAGCGCTACCTCTAACGTTATAAGTAATCCTTTTAATAAAAATAGAATATGATCCCCTGTAATTGCTCCCTTAAAATCCATTTACACCGCCTCCTTTGCTAAGCGTTTTTCTAAATAACGCACTAGCATACTGAGCGGAATTGTTAATATTAAATAAAACATCCCGACAAATATATATACATCAAACGTAACAAACGTCTTCGTTGAAATTAAATCTCCTTGATACATTAAATCAGTACCAGCAATAATTCCAAGTATTGAGGAGTTTTTAACTAAATTGAGAAACTGGTTTCCTAAAGGGGGAATTACAATTTTCATAGCTTGAGGTAAAACGACATGGTACATTGCTTGCGTATAAGTCAATCCTGAGGAACGTGCTGCTTCCATCTGACCTTTCTCGACTGATAGAATACCAGCGCGAATAACTTCCGCAATAAACGCTGCTGTATATACGGTAAGCGTAACTGTTCCTGCTACAAAACCATTTAAAGTAATTCCTATTACAGGTAACGCGAAATAAAATATAAATGCAATTAATACGAGTGGAATATTTCTTACAAACTCTACAAAAGCTGAACCTACCCAATTTAAAATACGAATCGGTGCGATGCGCATTACTGCCAAAATTACTCCTAAAATAAAACTGCCTATCAATGCAATTACACTAGACATAACTGTATATTTAAATCCTTCTAAATACATATCAATGTTATTCGTTAATATAGAAAAATCAGGCACATATTCTCCCCTCTTTCTTTACAAGAAGAGGATGAGCACTCTCATCCTCTCACTTTTACTATTTATCAAGAAAAATAAAGTTTCACTTTACTTCTCTTGTTTTTGACCGATCCATTTTTCATACAATTTATCGTATTCCCCGCTCGCCTTCATATCTTTTAGTAAGTTATTAATCTCTTTCGTTAAATCGTCTGCACCTTTTTGCACTGCAATTCCGTACGGTTCATCTGTAAAAATTTTTCCTACTACTTCATAATTAGAATCTTGTTTTGCCATTCCGTAAAGGATTGCATTATCTGTCGTTAACACATCACCTTTACCTGCCTTTAACGCTGTAAATGCCTCACTATAATTTTCAAATTCTAATACAGTCGCTTCTGGTGACTTTTGACGAATGTTATTTGTAGATGTTGATCCTTTTACAGCTAATACTTTAACGCCTTGTTTTATATCATCGATGCTCTTAATATTGCTTCCTTTTTTCACAAGTAACGATTGTCCGGCTTTAAAATATACATCTGAGAAATCCACTTCTTTTTTGCGCTCTTCCGTAATTGTCATTGTCGCAATAATTGCATCAATATCACCATTTTTCAGCATTGGAATACGTGTTTTAGACGTTACTTCTTTCAGCTCTAGCTTCTTTTCATCTCCAAGAATTTTTTTCGCAAGTGCCTTCGCAACATCAACATCGAATCCTTCTACTTGCCCTGTTGAAGGATTTTTTAATCCAAATAAATTCGTATCATTCTTCACCCCGACTACTAATTTTCCTCGTTTCTTAATTTGCTCAACAGCCCCGCCTTGCTTCGTATTTGTTTCCTTTGCCTCATCTTTCTTACTTCCGCATCCAGCAACAACAAGCACGAATAAACATGAAAATACGATTAAAGTAAATAACTTTTTCATTTTAAGCATGAAATTCCTCCTCTAATGATTTAGCACCCGACTTAAAAATAAACGAGCTCTTTCTTGTTCAGGATTTGCAAAAAATTGCGCCGGTGTCGTATCTTCAATAATTTGACCATCATCCATAAATAAAATCCGATCTGCTACTTCTCGCGCAAATCCCATTTCATGCGTGACAACGACCATTGTCATCCCTTCTTTAGCTAGCGTTTTCATAACATCAAGTACTTCCCCGATCATCTCCGGATCAAGAGCAGACGTAGGCTCATCGAACAGCATAATTTCCGGCTGCATCGTAAGTCCTCTAGCAATTGCTACTCTTTGCTGTTGTCCTCCGGATAATTGATGCGGATATACATTAGCCTTCTCCGGGATTCCTACTTTCTCTAAATAAAACATCGCTGTTTTCTCTGCTTCTTCTTTGGAAACTTTATTTACTTTAATCGGTGCTAGTGTAATATTTTGCAGAACTGTTTTATGTGGGTATAAATAAAAATGTTGAAAGACCATCCCAATATTTCGCCGCAATTCATTCATGTCCGTCTTTTTATTGTGTACCTCTGTATTTTGTACAATTAATTCTCCATCTGTAATTGCCTCTAATTGATTTATACATCGAAGCAATGTACTTTTTCCTGATCCTGAAGGCCCGACAACTACTACCACTTCTCCTTTTTTCACTTGCACATTAATATTTTTCAAAACTTGAAAATTACCATAATATTTATTTACATTACGAAATTCTATCAACATACTCCCCCTTCCCCTAACAACGCATGTACATTCTTTTTATATTCAAAAATAGTCCCAAAAATAACTTTCAGCTTCAATTTGTCCATAAAAAAAGCAAAGGGTTTCCCCTTTGCTTCTTCATTTCTATTCTATTAAGATACTTCTTCTTTCTTATCTTTCCCGTATTCATGCTCCCAAAAATCAGCATTTTTAATTCCTAATGGCTGCGGATCGAATACTGGATCTTTTCCTTCTTTTTTCTGTTTTTCATAATCCTTTAATGCGACTAATGCAGGTTTTTGTAATAATAAAATCGCAATGATATTTACCCATGCCATAATTCCTACACCGATATCACCTAAAGCCCACGCCGTTGCTGCTGTTTTAATACAGCCGTAGAATACAGCTCCTAAAAAAACAAATTTTAGTACAATAGACAACCAAGGACGGTCTTTATCACGATTTAAGTACGCGATATTCGTTTCTGCAATGTAGTAATACGCCATAATTGTTGTAAACGCGAAGAATAATAACGAGATTGCAACGAAACCGTTTCCAAATCCAGGGAAAACAGATTCTACCGCCGCCTGTGTATATCCTGGTCCTGGCTGAGCGCCATTTAATTTATTAACGATAAAGTTTTTTCCGCTTGCATCAAATACGTTATACATGCCTGTAATAATCATCATAAATGCTGTTGCTGAACAAACAAATAATGTATCAATGTAAACGGAAAATGCTTGCACTAAACCTTGCTTAGCTGGATGTGATACTTCAGCTGCTGCTGCTGCATGTGGTCCAGTTCCTTGCCCTGCTTCATTGGAATAAATACCTCGTTTTACTCCCCAAGAAATTGCTAAACCGATAATACCACCGAAAGCCGCTTCTAATGCAAAAGCACTTCTTATAATTAGCATAAATGCTTCTGGCAACTTTTCAATATTCATAGCAACAATAACGCAAGCTACTAAAATATAACCAACTGCCATAAACGGTACGACAACTTGTGCAACGTTAACAATTCGCTTTACTCCACCGAAGATGATAATAGCTAGTACAACAACTAATAAAGCCCCTGATACGGTAGTGTTAATTCCAAAAGCTGTTTCTAAACTTACAGCAATACTATTTGCCTGCACACCTGGCAGTAAAAGCCCCGTTGCAAGAATTGTCGCTGCAACGAATACTAATGCATACCATTTCACACCTAAACCTTTTTCAATGTAATAAGCAGGTCCACCACGAAACTGTCCTTGATGTTTCGTCTTATATATTTGCGCTAATGTAGATTCTATATAAGCTGATCCTGCTCCTAAAAAGGCCACTGCCCACATCCAAAATACAGCTCCTGGTCCACCGAAGGCAACCGCTGTTGCTACCCCAGCTATATTCCCCGTCCCAACGCGTCCTGATAACGAAAGTGCTAACGCTTGAAATGAAGAAACACCAGCCTCTGATTTTTCACCTTGAAATGTCAGCTTCACCATTTCTCCTACATGCCTTACTTGTAAAAACCTCGTTCGAATGGAAAAATATAAACCTACTCCTAAACATAAATAAACAAGTGCTGGACTCCAAACAATATTATTTAACCAATTCACGAAAGCTTCCAACATTCCCCCTCCTTCTTTATAAAGAATATTCAGAATATATATAAAATTATAAGTGTATACTGAATCTAGGACAATATTATTTTAATAAAGTAAACATATTTTTGTATAAAAAAACAAAGTATATATTTGTTTTATATACTTTGTTTCGAACTAAATGTATTATATATTCACAATTGCTTCTCTTTTTATAATTCTTTCATATAGCTCTTCTGATAATTCTCGGAAGTTATCTGGCATACCTTTCCCCTTAAACTTCTTTTGAAGTGTACCGTATAAACCAACATCACGTAGACGTAAAAACAACGGTAACGATTCATACCAACTATCCGCCAGTCTGTGCTCATGCTCATAGCCTTTTCGTAACACTTGTAGCTGTTTACGAGCAAAGTCTGTCTTCTCTTCCGCTGTCCATGGTGTAAATAAAATAGAGTAATAGAGAACCATCGCTAAATCATGTATAAAGTAATTATAAGCCGCATCATCAAAATCAAAGATTGTTAGCTCTTTACCATCATAATGAAAATTACCGGGATGGATATCACCGTGCATAAGACCGAACGTTTCTCTTTCAACTGGAAGGGCCTTAATCTCATCCATTAATACCGCTGCAATCTTTTTCACTTGATCATCTTCTAATTCATTAACAATTCCACTTTCGTCTTCTTCCCACGTATCACGATAGTCTGTTTTAGGATAGCTCATTGTTAGGCGATGCAGTTGTCCAATCGCTTTTCCCCATGCTTCAAAATAATCATCTCCCCAATAAGGCGATCCTTCCCCTTTTACTTGCTCACCTTTTGCATATGTAAATAAAGAAGCAAAAAAGAAAGTGCCATCTTCCGCTCCAATTTCTTCTACAAGATTTTGAGAAGTTGAGTTAAGAGGTCCTGCTACCTTTGCCCCATGCTCCGCAACATACCGTAAAAAATCTAGTTCAGCTTCGACTTCTTTTTTTGAACGATGAGAAGAGTGGGTTAAACGTAATACGTAATCTTCACCACGATCGCCCTTCGCCTTAAAAATATAATTTTCAAAATCTCCAAGTGGTTTTTCTTCCACTGCTACATGAAACAAACTCGCCGCTCTTTTTAAAATCTCTTTTGTAAAAACACGTTCTACAGCTATTTCCATATGTATCCCTCCTATATATCTTCTTAATTCGACACAAATGTTAAAAGTACTGCTATGAAATTAAATAGTGCGTGGGCAATTATAGCTGATAAAATAGAATTTGTTTTCTCATATAACCACGCAAATACTACTCCACTAAAAAAATTCACTGGTAATGTGTTATATGTTGGAATATGAACAACGGTAAATATTATAGAACTTATAAGCACTCCACCCCATATACCATATCTATCACGAAAAAATGTATAAAAAACACCTCGATATAAAATCTCTTCATAAATTGGTGATATAACTGCTGCTCCAATTACCGCGATACAGAACGAATATATTGATTTATCATTTTGAACCGTCTCCGTTTTACTATTTTCAAAAGAAATACCCATTTTCTCCATTATCATTAATACAGCAACACTAACTACAATTAAGGTAATCAATGCTATAACTGTCCATAAAAAATCTTTCCATGAAAGCTTTCGAATTCCAATATCTTTCCAAGACAGTTGATATCTTTTTATACAAAAAAGATAAACTACAGTAGTAAATATCACCGCCATTATAAATCCCATTAATACTCCCGCATATAATGAGTTCCCTATTATTTTTAAAGCATATTCATAAAAAAGAGATTCAACTGTTATTGGGACAATAAGAAATACGAAAACTAATAAATATAAAATTTCTTTCCATCCCCACATATGCCTCAAAGTCATCTATATCATCCCCTATATCCTATTTTCTACAGTATAAAAGATGACGTAACGTAACTTTCAAGCTACTTTTTTAAAAATAATCCAAGCATAAATTTCTCACAAAAAGAAAAAATTAACAGAAGTAACTTTATTCTAAAAGAGGTGGAAATTATGACAGAGCAAAAAGAACAACAAGAGAGTAAAAACCAAAAGCATATGTTTCCATCACTTCCGGAAAACATTAATTACATTGAAAATAAGCTCTGTCACTCAGATGATATAAAAAAATTAGATATCCCTTTTCAAAATGGAAAAGGGACAATCTTATATATCGAATCTTTAGCAGACCCAAATTTAATTCATCAATTAGCTCTTGAGCCATTATTAACGCGGTCAGATTTGTCTTTAGATAAAGCTTTTTCCACATTAAATATGAAAAAAGAAACAAATTTAAATTATGGTGTACAGCTCTTATTACAAGGTAAATCATTATATTTCCATGAACATGTCGACAGTTTTTGTATTTTCGAAACAGCTTTATCTTTAAAAAGAGATATAACCGAACCTGATAATGAGGGAGTTGTCCGTGGACCGCATAACGGTTTTGTAGAAGATTTAGCAACTAATTTAACCTCTATTCGCAAACTCATTAAGAGTCCAAATTTAGTTGTTAAGTATTTTACAATCGGTGAAGAAATGCACACGAAAGTGGCAATTGCTTATATGCAAAATATAGCGAATGACGATTTAGTTACAGAAGTGAAAAGAAGATTAGAAACGATTAAAACGGATGCACTTATGTCACCAGGATACATACAAGAATTTATAGAAGATACGTCTTTCTCGCCATTTCCGCAGCAATTAAATACAGAGCGTCCAGATAGAGTCGCAGCAAATTTAATGGAAGGACGAGTTGCTATTTTATCTGACGGAGATCCAACAGCACTTATCGTACCTGTTACGTTATTCGCTTTCTATCAATCACCAGATGATTATAATAACCGCTGGATTGTCGGTTCTTTCGTCCGAATGATTCGTTTAGTAAGTTTTTTAATTGCCTTTCTCTTACCAGCTTTCTATATTGCAACTGTCGCTTTTCATCCTGATGTGTTGCCGCTCGAACTTGTGTACACAATTAAAGCTTCATTAGAGAAAGTACCACTCCCACCTATTTTTGAAGCTCTCTTAATGGAGTTAATTTTCGAATTATTACGGGAAGCTGGTATTCGTCTACCGAGCCGCGTTGGACAAACAATCGGTATTGTAGGTGGTTTAGTAATTGGTGATGCAATTGTAAAAGCCGGCCTCGTTTCTTATACAATGATTATCGTTGTAGCTTTAACTGCAATCTCATCTTTTCTCGTTCCATCAAATGATATGAGTTCCGCCGTTCGGATTCTTCGTTTTCCGTTAATGCTCCTTGCTGCTATATTCGGATATGTAGGAATATCATTCGGTCTAATTATAACTTTCGTTCACTTATGTCAGCTTCATTCTTTTCATACACCATATCTTTCTCCCCTTGCACCAATGCGGATAAAGGATATGAAAGATTCTTTCGTAAGACTTCCAATTTGGTCATTTTGGGAACGACCACATGATCCAAAACCGAAAAAAATGCAGCGCCAACATGTAACGAGAGAGGATGAGGACGGTGACAAACACGCAAAGTAAAATCTCGCTAGTTCAATTTACCTTTTTCGTTATTCAATGCCAAATCGGTGTCGGCATACTTTCTCTACCAAACCGTCTTCACCCAATTGCTAAAGGTGGTGGATGGATTTCTGCACTCATCGCTGGATTGGCAATTCAACTTATCATTTTACTTATGTGGCTTTTCTTAAAACGATTTCCTGATGCTGATATGTATGAAAGTGTTTGTATGCTATTTGGTAATAAGTTTGGAAAACTATTAGGTTTTGCTTATGTTTTTTATTTTACCCTTATCGGTATGACGGTTATGTTAAATGTTTGTAATGTCATTAAAGTGTGGATATTACAAGCAACTCCGTGGTATGCCATTCTTATGCTATTTACAATAGCTTGTTGTTATGTAGCTTATAATACGTTTAAAGTCATCGTACGATTTTATGTCATGGCCTCTATTCTCATTTTACCTATGGCGCTTTTAATTGCCCTAGGGCTTACACGAGCTGATTTTTCTTATATTTTTCCCATTACAGAGGCTGGATGGTGGAATATTATTCAAGCATCCAAAGAAACAATTACAGCCATGTATGGTTTTGAAATTATTCTTATCGCTTTCCCAAAAGTAAATGGGAATTCTGTGGAAAAACTAAAGGCCATTTCTATCGCTAATGGATTTGTAACTCTTTTTTATACTTTTACTGTTTGGATTTGCTTTATCGTATTTAGTCCAAAACAAATTGAACTTATTCCAGAACCAGTTGCTTACTTATTACGCTCCTTGCATATCGGGATTATAGACCGGACTGATTTACTATTCATTCCAATATGGATGATAACAGTTGTGGCTTCTATTGCTAGTTATTATTATGCTGCTTCAATCGGAATTGGCCATATATTCAACCTTGCTAATCATAAAAAGGCTGTTCCAATCGTTGGTATTATTGCTTTTAGTGTAGCCTTATTTATAGATACACCTGAAGAATTAAAAGTAATTGCAACTTTCACTGATAAGTTCACCTATATTTTCATCGTTGTCCTCCCTTTTTTATTTCTACTTTATTCAGTAATAAGAAAGAAGAAAGGAGAACAGTATGTTCAAAAAAAGAGTTAAATTACTTTTTATATTATGTACTAGTTCCCTCCTTTCTGGCTGTTGGGATCAAGAACCATTAAGAGAAGCAAGGTTAGCTTATAGTATTGGATCTGATATTACGGAAGAGAATAAACTCCAGCAAACAATCGAGCTCGTAAAAAGTTCGAGCGGAGAGCAATCTTCATTCGAAAATGAAATACATTCAGCAACCGGGCATAATATAAGGGATACAAGCGATGCCATAAAAAAAAATGTGACTGGAAACATTCGCTATTTCAAATATGGTGTTCAATTACTAGGAACCAAAATTCTAAAAAAAGGTATGCTACCCTATTTAGATGTCAGCTTTCGTGACCCAACAAACCCAACTGCTTTAGTAAAACTTATTGCAGTAGATGGTGAAACATCCGAGATACTAGAAAAAAAGAAAGTAGGAAATTTACTAATTGGAGATTTTCTAAAGAAAAAAGTGAAAAGCTTAGAAGATATGAGTGTATTTCCAAAAGAAACTTTAGAAACAGCCGCTACAAAAATGTTAGATCCTGGTAAAGATTTCACCCTCCCTTCTATAAAAATAAAAGGAAAAGAAGTAATTACAAACGGATTAGCTTTATTTAACGATGATAAATTAACTGGGCATTTACCTTTGAAACACTCTGTTTTATTCGTGTTATTAACCGGAAAAATGGGAACAAGTGCCCGTATAACCCAAAAACTTACTAGCGATGAATCAGAGAAGACATCTGATTATTTAACGATGGAAATTAGCAATCGAAAGTTAAAACGAGACTTAAAAATAACAACGGATAAAAAAGGAAATGTTTATGCTCACATTAAGCTTCAATTAAAAGTTATAGCGCTTGAAGCTCCGAGAGATAATCTTTACAAAATGGATGAAAGAGCCAAACTAAACAAAGAATTGTCTAAACAGCTTACGAAAGAAGCTAAAAAGATAACGAAAAAGTTACAAAAAGCAAATTGTGATGCTTTCGGTATTGGAAGACATCTTATCGCTTATCATCCTGACTTATGGAAGAAAAAAAATTGGAATAAAGATTATGCAAAAGTAAAATTCAAACCTGAGGTAGAAGTAAGCATTTTGTATAGTGGTGTCTTAAAATAAAAGGTTGTATGCCACGTGGGCATACAACCTTTTATTTCGTATATCGATAGACAATTGATTCATATGGTCTTAAGTTAAGTTTTGTAATATCCTTGCTGGAATCTTTATAATTCGACAGTAGTATTTCTTGTTTCATTCCATCTAATTGAACTTGTGTTGGTACAGAGTACGTTATTTCTTCTCCATAGAAGTTATTTATAACAAGTAGTACTTCACTTTCTGTAGTACGAGTATATGCCCAAATTTTAGGATCATTTTTATCCAAAATAGCATATTCTCCTTCTGTAATTACATCATATGTTTTTCTAAGTTCTATTAACTTTTTATAATGATAAAATACGGACTCTTTATCTTCTAATGCCTTCTCTACGTTTATTTCTGTAAAGTTTTCAGCCACTGAAATCCAAGGTGTACTTGTTGTAAAACCACTGTTCATCTCTTCATTCCACTGCATCGGAGTGCGAGAGTTGTCACGAGATTTCTGCTTTAAAATCCCTATAATCTCTTCTTTTGATAGCCCTTCTTTTAGCTTTATATCATATATATTTAACGATTCCACATCACGATATTGCTCGATGGATTCAAATTTAGGATTCGTCATACCGATTTCTTCCCCTTGATAAATATAAGGCGTTCCTTGCAGCATGTGCATGGCTGTCGCTAACATTTTTGCAGATTCGTTTCGGTATTTTCCATCATCACCAAAGCGTGACACGATGCGAGGCTGGTCATGATTACACCAAAATAACGCATTCCATCCTCCGCCCTTTTGCATTTCAATTTGCCAGTTAGACATAATCTCTTTTAATTTAATAAAATCAAACTCTGCTTTCGTCCACTTATCACCATTCGGATAATCTACTTTTAAATGATGGAAACTAAACGTCATGCTCAGTTCATTACGCTCAGGATTAGAATATTTAATACAATTATCAATTGTCGTAGATGACATTTCTCCAACTGTAATTACATCTTTTCCTGCAAAAACTTTTCGGTTCATCTCTTGTAAATATTCATGAACACGCGGACCATCTGTATAATACTTGCGTCCATCACTTGTCGCAGTATTACCTTCATCGTTTAAGAAACATTGGTCTTTTGAAATTAAGTTAATGACATCTAATCGGAATCCTGTTACCCCTTTATCCAGCCAAAAACGCATCATATCATATACTTCTTCGCGAAGTTGTTCATTTTCCCAATTTAAATCAGCTTGTGTTTCATCAAATAAATGTAAATAATATTGCTCCGTCTTCTCATCATATTTCCAAGCAGATCCACCAAACTTAGACTGCCAATTATTTTTTTCATCACGCCAAATATAGTAATTACGATATGGACTATTTTTATCTTCCTTCGCTTCTTTAAACCACTTATGTTCAGTCGAACTATGATTTACAACAATATCAAGCATAATTTCAATGTTACGTACTTTCGCTTCTGCTAAAAGTTCCTCAAACTCTTCCATCGTTCCGTAAGATGGATCAATGCTGTAGTAATCACTTACATCATATCCATTATCATTTTGTGGTGATTGGTATATCGGTGTTAACCAAATATAATCCACTCCGAGTTCTTTTAAATAATCTAGTTTCTCTGTAACCCCTTTTATATCACCGGTTTCTTTATTGTAATAGCTATTAAAGCTCTTCGGATAAATTTGATAGACTACACTTTTATGCCAATCCTTCATGTTTAACTTCCTCCTACTTCTGTTTGACTCTTTTTGCAAATAACCATGTTAAAGTAAATGGGATTACAACTGCAATAATCATTCCTACAATAAACATTGGAATCGATTTCGGAATGATAGAAATAAATGCTGGCAATCCGCCAATTCCGATAGCAGGTGCTAATACACCATTTAATGTAATGAATATCGCTGCCACAGCAGACCCTATAATCGCTGCATAGAACGGGAACTTATTTCGTAAATTCACACCAAACATCGCTGGTTCTGTAATACCGAAGTATGCTGAAATGGCTGATGTTGATGCCATACTTTTATCATTTTGATTTTTAGAAATCCAGAACATTGCAAGTGCCGCACTACCTTGCGCAATGTTAGAAAGAGCAATCATTGGCCAAATGAATGTGCCACCGTGCTGTGCAATCAATTGTAAATCAATTGCAATAAACATATGATGCATACCTGTAATTACAAGCGGTGCATATAATGCTCCAAACAATACTGCTCCAACTACTGGTACTGTTTCATATACACCTACTAATCCTACTGTTAATAAATCTCCAATATGACGTGTAACCGGACCGATAATTCCTAATGCTAACACACCTGTCACAACGATTGTTGTAATTGGTACAACTAATAATTGAATTGCATTTGGTACATGTTTCTTTAAGAAAATTTCCACTTTACTTAATACAAAAGCTGCTACTAAAACAGGTAAAATTTGTCCTTGATATCCTACCTTCTCAATTTGGAACAGTCCTAAAATATTGAAGTACTCAATCTTTTGACCCTCTAAACCAGTCGCTGCTTTTCCATAGTCCCAAGCGTTTAATAAGGCCGGGTGCACAAGCATTAATCCCATAACAATCCCTAGTATTGGACTACCACCAAAACGCTTCGTTGCTGACCACCCGACAAGTGCTGGTAAGAATACGAATGCTGTATTGGCCATCATATTAATTAAATCCCAAAGCCCGCCTAAGTTCGGATAAACATCTAATAAATTTTTCCCATCAAAAAATAAGTCCTTTGCCCCTAATAGATTGTTAATACCCATTAGTAAACCAGCTGTTACGATCGCTGGTAATATCGGCATAAATACATCCGAAAATATTTTCACAAACTTTTGAGCTGGATTTAACTTCTGATTTCCAGAATCTTTTACGTCAGCTACAGTCGATTCTTCCATACCTGCAAGCGTTATCAATTCAGCATAAACACGATCTACATCCCCTGGACCAATTACAACTTGAAATATACCAGCGTTATGAAACGCTCCTTTCACTAATGAAACAGACTGTAATTTATCATTATCTATTTTACTTTCATCTTTTAAAGCGATACGGAGCCTCGTCACACAATGTGCAGCTTGTTCAATATTGTCTTTCCCACCAATATACTGCAACACTTCCTCTGCTGTTTTACGATAGTCTTTCCCCATATTCCCGTCCCTCTTTTCTTTTTTTGATACCGTTTACAATTACATATTAACTCGTATATATAAGTTAGTCAACACTCGTATATACGAGTTTGTGTTTTTTTTTTATAAAAAAAGAGATGAAACAATATTTTGTTCCACCTCTTTACTTCCTGCGTGCCACATCCGAAAAGTGAAAAATATCTAAACGGTGGCGTGATTCTGTGTATTCAAACTGACTTCCATCATACAAATGTGTAAAGTTTTTCACAACGACAACATAGTCTGTTCCATTTAAATCTAAATACTTTCTGTCATCCTCTGTACACGGCTGTACTTCAATTACCCTCTGCGAATAACTAATATGTAGCCCAAGCTCTTTCTCAATGTATTTATAAATCGATGCAGTTGCAATTTCTTTCGTTAATCCTGGAATAAACTCAGATACAAAATGATTTATATCTAAAATTACTTTTTCTCCATCAATATTTCGTACACGTTTAATATGATCAATCTCTGTTTTTTCTTTTACATTTAATAATTTCGCAATTTCTTTTGTGGCTTTTTCTTTGTCCATTTCCACAACTTCCGTAATACAATGACGTCCTAAACGTTCATTTTCTTCTTGGAAACTTACAATACCGCCAAAATTAAATTCAATATTTTTTCGCTTTAAAACAAAAACACCTTTTCCATGAATTTTTTGCACATATCCACGCTCTTGCAGTAAATCTACAGCTTTTCTTACCGTGCCTCGGCTTGCCTCATACTGCTTCATTAATTCTGTTTCTGATGGGATTTTGCATCCCTCTTTTAATTGTTTATTATCAATAGATTTACTGATTTCTGTATAAATTTGTTCATACTTACTCATCATCTACAATAGCCCCTTGTCACCTTCTAATTCTATATGTATTATAACATGCTTCACTCTTCTGCCAATCTCTCACTTATTTTCCAGTACAAGAAAAATATAGGTAAATATTTAATCTTTAAAACGTATTTTTATAAAAATTTTTATATTTTTCTTTTCATTCAAAAAAACATGTAGTATACTAACTTCAAAATCAGAGGAGAAAGGGAGCAAAGAACTATGCTTACTTATACAACAACTGTAGTTTCATTTGCACAAAAACATCATCATCATACGTAACCCTTGAAACCTAGCGGAAAAATTACGCGTAGGTACAAGGGTTATTCCCGTTGTACCTACGCTTTGGCGAAAGAGCCATGTAGGTATTTTTTTATCTACATGGCTCTTTTTTTATTGTCAAAAAGCTAGTAAAAAATGATGTTTAAGCAAAACTTACTACAAAGGAGTTAACAAAAATGGAAACGAAAAAATGGGGATTATGGGTTTTAACAGCATTTGTTATCGGGAATATGGTTGGCGGTGGCGTATTTATGCTTCCAGCAAATTTAGCACAAGTATCAGGGCCAATGGGTTCTACACTCGCATGGAGTATTACAGGCCTTGGCGTATTTATGATTGCACTTGTATTTGGAAATTTAGCGATTCGGAAACCAGAATTAAAAGCTGGACCACAAAGCTACGCTCAAGCGATGTTTCCTTCAAAAAAAGCTGGTAAAGTTGCGGGATATAGTATGGCATGGGGATATTGGGCTGCTAACTGGGCTGCAACAGCATCTGTTATTATTTCCTTTGCTGGATATTTATCAACATTCTTTCCAGTTTTACAAAGTAAGCAAATTCTTTTTTCAATAAACGGATTTTCACTAGAACTCGGAAAAGGATTAACTTTCCTCGTATGTAGCCTTATGCTGTGGGGAATTCAATATATTCTTTCTCAAAATATTGATCGAGCTGGAAATATGAATCTACTTGCTACCATTGCAAAAATTATCGGATTTACAATGTTTATTGTAATTACATTATTCATTTTCAATGCCTCTAATTTCGGAGACGGTCAAACCTTTATGAATGAAGCAGGACAATCCATCTCGTTAGGTGGACAAATCAATTCAGCTGCTATTGCAACACTCTGGGCATTTATCGGTATTGAATCAGCAGTTATGCTTTCTAATCGTGCAAAATCACAGCGCGATGTAAAAAAAGCTACGATTTTCGGATTAATTATCGCTCTTCTTATTTACATGTCAATTACTTTACTTACAATGGGAGCTCTTCCGCAAGATGCTTTAAAAGAGTCTCAAAAACCATTAGTAGACGCATTAAATTTAGCAATTGGAAATAAAGGCGCATATATCATGGCTTTACTCGCTCTTATATCTTTATTTGGATCTACAGTTGGTTGGATTGTTGTTAGTTCAGAAGTACCTTACCAGGCAGCAAAGAATGGACTTTTCCCTAAGTTTTTCGGGAAAACAAATAAAAAAGGTAGTCCTTCAAAATCATTATTGATTACAAATGTAATGACGCAAATTTTCTTATTTTCAACGATTTCTGGTACTGTTTCAGAAGCGTATAGTTTCGCTATTGTCGTAGCAACATTAGCCTATTTAATTCCATACCTAGTTTCTACTCTGTACCAATTCAAACTGGTTATTACAGGAGAAACGTATGATATAATGCCTGGTTCTCGAATAAAGGACGGGATCATCACTACATTAGCATTTGTATACTCAATTTGGGTTATCAAAACGGGAACTGCTGATTTAAAAACGTTCTTCTTAGGAATTGGATTGTTCGTATTAGGTCTTATTCTTTATCCAGTACTAATGAAAGACTCACAAAAAACGGATTAAATAAAGAGAAGCTGCTGGCTTCTCTTTTTTATTAAAAATCTGTAATTAACTTTTCTTTTAACTCTCCTACAGATAAAGGTTTCGCATAATAAAATCCCTGTACATAATCACAGCTCATTGATTGTAACAAACTCTCTTGCTCTACTGTTTCTACCCCTTCAGCAACTACTGCTAAATTTAAACTATGAGCAATTTCAATAACAGATTTTACAATTGTTCGTTCTGGTTGCGCGTGATCATAATGAAATTCACGAATAAAATTACGATCAATTTTCACAATATCCAGTGGTAGTTGTTTTAAATAATATAAGGAAGAATAGCCAGTTCCGAAATCATCCAAAGCAATTAAAACACCCATATTTCTTAATTCTTGTAATGTAGCAATAATATAATCAAAATGGCGGACTGCAATGCTTTCCGTTATTTCTAATATTAAACGGTTCGGAGGAAAACCAGTTCTCTTTAAAATGCTACGTACAGACAAAATAAAACGTTTCTGCATTAATTGTTGTATAGATAAATTCACAGATAACTTTAGTCCTTCTTGATAATTTGGCAATGTTTTAAACAATCGGCACGATTTTTCTAATACCCAGTCTCCTAGCTTTATAATAAGTCCAGACTCTTCAGCTACCGGGATAAATTCGCTTGGTGCAATGGGGCCGTCTTCTGTCATACAGCGTACTAAAGCTTCTATACCAGAATATCTCTTCGTTTTCAAATCAATAATAGGCTGCAATGCTACATCTAACTCTTCATCACGAATTGCCTTTTGCAAAGCAAACTCAACTTTCATTCTACGATTTATTTTCGCCCGTAGCTCATCTGTAAAGAAACATGCAGCGTTTCTACCTTGTTCTTTTGCACTATACATAGCTAAGTCAGAGTTTTTCAATAACGTTTCCACGTCTAGTCCGTCTTGTGGATAAGAACAAAGTCCTAGACTAGCTGAAATGTATACTTCATGGCCTTCCAACATAAATGGTGCCTGAAAACATGACAACACAGATGTCGCTAACTGACTCATATCATCTTGCCTATGATTTTTTGTTAACAGCACAAATTCGTCGCCACCTAGCCTAGCCAGAACATCTTTCTCTCCTAGTACATAATGCAACCGTGAAGCGACTTCGCTTAAAAGTAAGTCCCCTATCATATGACCTAACGTATCATTTACTAATTTAAAACGGTCCAAATCAAAGTAAATCATACCAAATTCTTTTTTATCTGCAATCAATTTATTAACGGTTGTTATTAATTGCAAACGGTTCGGCAAACTGGTTAAAGCATCATGATAGGCAAGTTCCCTATAACGACTTTCACTTAGCCGCAATCTATGTTCTGCTTCTTTTCTACTACTAATATCATTTCGAATTGCGATAAACTGGTATGGCTCTCCTTTTTCATTTAAAAATGGAACAATTGTTGTTTTGACCCAATAATATGTACCATCTTTTGCTCGATTCCGAATCTCACCTGTCCATACTTTCCCATTCAAAATACGTTTCCATAAGTTTTGAAAAAAGGTTTTCGGATGATGTCCTGAATTTAAAATACGGTGATCTTTTCCAATTAATTCTTCTCTTTTGTATTTAGAGATTTCACAAAATTTATCATTTACATATGTAATAAGACCTTTTCGATCTGTAATTGCAACAATTGAAGACTCATCTAATGCTAACTTTAAATCTCGCAATGAAGAGTCATATAATGCATGACCTCTCTGTTCTAGCATGCGCATCTCTCCTTGCTTCCTATCTGACTAAAACACAACCTGTTTCTCTTCATAGAAATAGAGATATTTCATTTTCTAATACTAGCCCATTACATAAATTATCTTTTTAAATAGACCGATTAAAATAACATAATATTATTTGTAATAAAAAGCAATATTATACCGTTTCAATTATAACTAGTAGCTTCTCATCTCCCTAATTATTTCGCACCTTATTATACTGCAATCCTTTTAAGTGGCTCTATCCAAGCCCTGTTTCTAACTAATACCATTCACATCTGATCTCTTTACTCTTTAATAACAAAATAGAAATTAGACCATACTACATAACTATTCACGAATAATAATATGAAAATCTACATTAATGTATATGTTTTTGAATTACAATAACAAAATATTAACATATTTTCACCTTAATTTTGGAAGTATTTTATAAATAAATACCGTATTAAACTAAAAAAGAGGGTAGCCTCTTTTTTAGTTTAATACGAATATGGTATTTGCTGATAACCTGGGTATGGCATTGGATACGTTACAGGGTATGGTGATGGATAAGTTACTGGATATGGCGCTGGATAATACCCTCCACTTGCTGCACCCGTTAATGCGCCAGCTGTCAGTCCACCTAACACTCCTCCTGCAAAGCTTCCAGGGAAAAATCCGCCTCCCCATGAACTACCCCCCCAGCCCCATCCGCCTCCGTGATGATGATGGTGATCATGGTGATTGTGTCCTCCATGGTGATGATGTCCGCCGTTATGATTGTGCCCACCATGATTGTGTCCTCCATGATGATGATTCCGATAATAAAATCCATTATTTTCTATATAATTCATGTTTCTCCGCTCCTTTTCGATTTTTTCATTTTCATATGCATTAAGAGTGGGATAAAAATGTGATAGTACACTGTATGTAGGACAAATGCGGAAAGTATAGGTGAAATGTCTATATTTTGTAAAAAAAGCAAAACACCTTATAATAAAGATGTCATATTACATCTTCTATTTAAGAAATCTATATTGAAAAAAGATTAGGGGAATTATATAGAAATGAAGAAGCCTATCGTTCAGTTACTATTAATATTTACAATTGTATCTATCGTTCTGTTCCTATTAAATACATCGTATATTTCGTTATATACATTTGTCGGTGCTCTATGGTCCATCACAATCGTAGGAATTTCATTCGTTATCTTTATAGAAAATAGATCTCCACAAAGCACATTGGCATGGTTTTTAGTATTAGCACTTCTTCCTATTATAGGTGTGCTTTTATACGCTATTTTCGGGCGCAGCCGCTGGAGAAGAAAAAAACATCTCCATCGTTCAGAAGAACAAAGAAAATTATTCCGTGAAATATTAGAAGGAAGAAGACTAGAGTTATTACTCACAGTCCCACTAAATGAACGTTCCATACATTTAACAGAAGTCATACAAAAATTTGGAGGCGGTCCTGCCGCAGATAAAACAACTACAAAACTTTTAACAAACGGAGATCAAACATTTTCAGAAATTTTGCGAGCTATAGAGCAGGCAAAACATCATATACATATTCAATACTACATTTATAAATCTGATGAAATTGGTACAAAAGTTCGAGATGCTTTAATACAAAAAGCAAAAGATGGTGTTATTGTACGCTTCCTTTATGATGGTCTTGGAAGTAACACGTTAAGAAGACGATTTTTGCAACCTATGAAAGAAGCTGGGATTGAAATTGTAGAATTTGACCCTATTTTTTCAGCTTGGTTACTTGAAACTGTCAATTATCGTAACCATCGAAAAATTGTTATTGTAGATGGAGAAATTGGTTTTACCGGAGGACTCAATGTCGGTGATGAATATCTTGGCCGTTCAAAGAAATTTCCTGTTTGGCGTGATAGTCATCTAAAAATAGAAGGAAAAGCATTATATAAATTACAAGCAATCTTTCTAGAAGACTGGCTCTATGCCTCTAGTGGTTTAAATACTTATTCCTGGGATCAATTCATGAATAGACAATACTTCCCAGGTAAAGAGATTTCACATGCAGAAGGTGCTGTTCAAATCGTAGCAAGCGGACCAAGCTCCGATGATAAAAGTATTCGTAATACATTATTAGCTGTTATGGGCTCTGCAAAAAAATCCATTTGGATCGCTACACCCTACTTTATTCCAGATCAAGAAACTTTAACATTATTACGCTTAAGTGCAATTGCCGGAATAGATGTACGGATTTTATATCCAGGTAAAAGTGATAGCATCATTAGTGATCAAGCATCTCAATCCTATTTCACTCCACTTTTAAAAGCTGGTGCTTCTATTTACAGTTATAAAGATGGTTTTATGCATGCAAAAATTGTACTCGTTGATGATACAATTGCAACTATCGGAACAGCGAACATGGATGTACGTAGCTTTGAATTGAATTACGAAATTATTAGCGTACTTTATGAATCAAAAACAGTTCACGATATTAAACGTGATTTTGAAAAAGATTTTAAACATTCAACTGAAATTAAATGGAACTCTTTCCAAAAAAGAAGTATAAAAAAACGCATATTGGAGTCTTTCATGAGGCTCATTTCTCCTTTACTGTAAGCAATCAACTTCATCTTGATTGCTTTTTCTTTTCCCTTTATCCTCCTTCCTTTTCTTTGCATACCATATTAAAACAAGTTATCATAAGATGTATTACTTTATGAAAATAATGTTAGGTGGGAAATACATGTTAGAACAATTTCATATACATTCTGATTTAAAACAGCAGCTTTCTACGATTCATGAAAAGAATAAACAAGAAGCTGGTGAAAATGCTCATTTAATCGGTACTAAAATATATAAAGCATCTGATAACAGCATTATCGAAGATGCGATTACAGCACTTCTTCTTGGCAAGAACATTCTATTAAAAGGACCGACTGGTAGTGGTAAAACAGTACTAGCGGAAACTCTTTCTTCTTTATTTCAAAAACCAATGCATAGCATTAACTGCTCTGTCGACTTAGATGTAGAAGGTATTTTAGGATACAACACACTACAAACGAAAGATGGTGCATCTGAAGTTTCATTCGTTAACGGTCCTCTTATGAAAGCAATGAAGAACGGTCACTTCCTATATATTGACGAAATCAATATGGCAAAACCTGAAACTTTACCGCTACTTCACGGCGCATTAGATTACCGTAAAATGATCACAAACCCATTTACACAAGAGGTTGTATACGGTGATGAAGAATACCGTGTAATTGCTGCGATTAACGAAGGTTACGTTGGAACAAGTGAACTAAATGAAGCATTAAAAAACCGTTTCGTTATTATTGAAGTTCCTTACATTCAAGGTGACACATTAAAAGAACTATTATTAGCAGAATCAAAATTAAATGATGTTGCAACAATTGAAAAGTTTGTTGCATTTGCAAGCGACCTTATGCCTTTAGCTCGCGATGGACGTGTAAGTGAAGAAGCAGCAAGTATTCGTGGTATTATCGACGCATGTGATTTAGGTGTATATATTCCTGTTATGCGCGCTATTGAACGAAGCATAATTGCAAAACTTAATGATGAAACAGAACAAATGACTGTCCGTGAATTAGCAGAAAGTTATTTCTTTGAGGGATAATTTATGAGACAAATTTTTAGTGACAAAAAAATTGATGCGTCGCTGTTTCTACAAATGGAAAACTTAATGTATGCCCTTCTAAAAGAAGACGATGCCTATCTTGAATATGGCTATAAAGCATACTACGACGAAATTGAAAAGAAAGTTGTCATTAGTCACTTTTGGGATGATCGAAAAGAAGAAGATACAGTAATCGGATTAAAAAGCGAAGTGTTCTTAAAAGCACTTGGTAATAAACATTACTCGGACATGACTTTAATTCGTTCTTATGCGATTGAATTGCAAGAATCGCCCCTAAAAAAGTTTTTAACACAATTATTTGTTCTATTAGAAGATTTACGCGTTGAGGAAATCGTAAAGAACTTACGTCCTGGCACGAAGCATATTTTTAAACGCCGAAAAGAAATGTACCGCAATTATTTCGGCTCTCAAAATGAAATAAACCGCGTTCGTAATTATCACGGTGATCGTTTGTTTTGCCTATGCTATCTTTCATTAACGAGCGATAAATATGAAATGTTTAATAATGAATATTTTGAGCAAATTGAAGCGATTTTACATGAAACATTCCAAGCACGTAATACAGAAGATATTATGTATGTCGTTGAGAAAATTCGCTATCGCTTAGAGGCGCTTCTTGAAAGTGATATGCTTAACAACTATTTCGGACATGCTCCACTTTACTTATCTGTTCTTGCAGACGAAAAGAACTGTCGCGTCGAAGATTTAGCAAATGATGATACACAGCTTATAGATGACGATGAAAATAAAAACAAAATGGATGAAAGTTTCTCCACATGGCATCGTGAAAATAAAAATAACGAAAACGAGAACTTTTTACGCTTTGAATTAGAAAGCGGAACAAAAACAAACATGATGGGCGATACTGCTCGTGAATCAGAAGATGGCGACCAAGCACTTGGTTCTGTACAAGGTACTTCTCAAAAAAGTACACAATCCAACTTTGATGGCGCTGATACAGAAGAAGCAAGAGCTTCACACGCTTCTAGCCAGCACGACGGTGCATACGGTAAGTATAATGTAGGTGCTTCTCATACATTTAAAGAAGCTCGCAAAGCAAATATCGATGAGAAAAAAGATTACCAAGCTATCAAATCAGTCGTCAATAAAGATGTAAAAGAATTAAAGAAAATTATCGAAAAAACGATTGAAAATAAAACGAATGCGAATAGTGATAAATATTACGGAAGGCTTCGCAAAAAATTCCTTCGTATTTATACCGAAAAACAACCGCGTATGTTTTATAAAAAAGGACAAGAGTCACAAGAACTCGATGTTGCATTCCAACTGTTAGTTGACTGTTCTGGTTCTATGTATAACAAAATGGAAGAGACGAAGAAGAGTGTTGTACTATTCCATGAAGCTTTAAAATCTTTAAAAATCCCGCACGCTATTAGCGGATTTTGGGAAGATGCCTCTAGCGCTAAACCTGAAGATAAGCCGAACGTTATCCATGAAGTTGTAAATTATAAAAACTCAACGTTACCAAACGTTGGTCCGGAAATTATGCAACTTCGTGAAGAAGAAGATAACCGCGACGGATATATTATTCGTATCGTTTCTGAAAAGCTTGCAAAAAGACCTGAGAAACATAAATTCTTACTAGTCTTCACAGATGGTGAGCCTTCTGCGCTAGACTATCAACAAGATGGAATTTTAGATACGCATGAAGCTGTTAAACTCGCGCGTAAAAGTGGCATGGAAGTAATCGGTATCTTCATCGAAGAAGGCGAGGCAAAAGAAGCAACTTATCAATTGATGAAGAACATTTATAACCATCACTTCTTAGTTGCAAATCATGCTGAAGATTTACGATTGAAGATTAAACCATTACTGAAAAAATTATTACTGAAGACGATTGAATAGAAGATAGGAGCCTTGTGGCTCCTGTTTTTTCATTCAATTACTTTGTTTCTGGTTGAAACTTATATGGAATGGCTACTTCTAATAAGGATTCAAATCCTCCGTCATAGTATGGGAAGCGCTCATTCGCAATTGTTCGATCCACCCACTCTATTGCAGAAATTTCACCTTCATCTTCCGCAATAAGTTCACCTTTTACTACATTCGCTCGGAATGTAAAAAATAGTGCATGATTCCCTGATTCCTCAAAGAATTTTTCATTGATCGCAACAAGTCCACCTAACGTAGCAATTAAACCTGTCTCTTCTTTCACTTCTCTTATTAGTGCTTCCTCTAATATTTCACCTTTTTCCACAGCCCCACCTGGCAATGACCAAACGTTTTGTTCTGCATTATGTACCATTAATATTTTATCTGTTTCCTCGTCATGTATTAGTGCGTATACGACATCTACTCTTTGCATAAGACTTCTCTCCTCCCAAAAATAATGAAGAGCCGATTCCTAAGAATCGACTCTTCCTATTAATTCATCACTAACTCAGCTGTGAGCTTTTTTTTTAACTTAGCCAACATGTCCGTTGTCATTTTGTCTAAATCGTATTCTGCTTTAAAGCCCCACTCTTTCATTGCTGCAGTTGCGTCAATAGAGTTTGGCCAACTATCAGCGATTGTTTGACGAGCTGAATCTACTGCATAATCCATTGTAAACGTCGGAATGTGTTTACGAATTGATGCTGCAATTTGCTCTGGCTCAAAACTCATTGCCGTAATGTTAAATGCATTTCTATGCACTAGCTTACTTGGATCAGCTTCCATTAATGAAATGATCGCTTGTAAAGCATCAGGCATATACATCATGTCCATGTACGTTCCTTCAGCAATGTATGAGGTGTATGCACCTTTTTTAATCGCCTCATAATAAATTTCAACTGCATAATCAGTCGTTCCGCCTCCTGGAGGAGCTACGTAAGAAATTAAACCTGGGAAACGGACACCGCGCGTATCTACGCCAAACTTTTGATGATAATAATCACATAGTAATTCTCCTGCTACTTTGTTTACCCCATACATCGTAGTAGGACGCTGAATTGTATCTTGCGGTGTATTATCTTTTGGCGTCGATGGACCGAATGCACCGATCGAACTTGGCGTGAAGAACTTACAGTTTAATTCACGAGCTGCTTCTAATGCATTTACAAGTCCGCCCATATTTAAGTTCCATGCGAATAACGGATTTTTTTCTGCTGTTGCTGAAAGTAAAGCTGCTAAATGAATAATTGTATCTACTTCATTATGCTTTGCAATATCATGTAATTTTTGTCCATCTGTTACATCTAACGTTTCAAACGGACCAGACTTTACTACTTCACTATCTGTTTCACGAATATCTGTTGCAATAACATTTGATGCGCCGTATACATCACGAAGTTTCATTACTAGTTCAGAACCAATTTGCCCTAAAGAACCGGTTACTAGAATTTTTTTCATTTTCCCCACTCCTCATTTGCAAGCTATCCAAAAGATGCCCTTACTTAAATGATGCCCATTTCTTTTCCTACTTTTTCATACTTACGAATTGCTTCATCTAACATTTCTTTCGTATGAGCTGCTGTAGGCATATTACGAACACGACCTTTTCCTTTTGCTACAGTTGGGAACACAATAGATTTTGCGTATACACCTTCTTCATTTAGACGCTTACTAAATTCTTGTGTTAACACTTCGTCCCCAATAATACAAGGTGTAATTGGCGTTTCACTTTCCCCAATGTTAAAGCCAAGTTCTTTTAATCCTTGTTTTAAGTAGCGGCCATTTTCCCATAAACGATCATGTAACTCTGTGCTTTCCATTAAGATTTCAATTGATCTCATGCAAGCTGCTGCATCAGCTGGTGTTAATGCTGTAGAGAATAAGAATGGACGTGAACGAACTTTTAACCAGTCAATTAAGTTTTGTTTCCCTGCTACATATCCACCAATTACCCCAATTGCTTTTGATAATGTACCAATTTGGAAATCAACTTTATCAGATAGACCGAAGTGCTTTACAGTTCCTGCACCTTTTCCAAGTACACCTGAACCGTGTGCATCGTCTACATATGTCATTAAATCTAATTCTTCTGCAATCTCAACAATTTCTGGTAGTTTTGCAACATCTCCATCCATTGAGAAGACACCGTCTGTAATTACCATTAATTTATTGTAAAGACCCGATTCTTTCGCCGCGATTGCTTTTTGGCGTAAATCTTCCATATCAGAATGTTTATAAACAATAATTTTTGCCTTTGATAGACGACTACCATCAATAATAGAAGCATGGTTTAATTCGTCTGAAAGAATTGCATCATTTTTATCCATAACAGCTGAAATCGCTGCCATATTACAGTTAAATCCTGATTGGTAAGCAATTGCCGCTTCTGTATGTTTAAACTTTGCAATTGTCTCTTCTAATTTAATATGCAAATCTAAAGTACCGTTAATTGTACGAACAGCTCCTGCCCCAACACCGTACTTATGAATTGCACCAATTGCTGCTTCTTGCAAACGGCTATCTGTTGCTAATCCAAGATAGTTGTTTGAAGATAAGTTAATATATTCTTTTCCGCCAATTGTAATGATTGGTCCATTTGAACTCTCAAGCGGATCAATTACGTTATAAAGCCCCTTTGATTTTAAATCCTCTAAATTTTCTTCTAAAAATTTTGCAAGTGTTTTACTAGACATCGTGAAGCCTCCCATCGTTCATGTAAGCAGATTATTGTCTTAATAGTTCTAATAATCCCTCTACTAGCTTAACACGTTTTCAGAATTTATTATAGAAAAATAGTTTAAAGTAACCGCTTACAATTTTAGATTATATATGATTCATTATAATAAATCTATCATTTACTTTTCATATTTGATAGAATTAAAAAAATATTTTGGGAGGTTTCAAACATGGCATTTACAGAATCTGATGTATACAATAACACAGCATTTTTCGAACAATATATGAAACGAAGATACCGAGAAAATAGCCCAAATGAATCCATTGAAAAACCAGTATTCTTTCAGCTCATTGGTCATGTGCAAGGAAAACAAATTCTCGATTTAGGCTGTGGTGACGCTAAGTTTGGTGCGGAATTATTAGAAAAGGGATGCTACTCTTACACTGGCATTGAAGGCTCCGAACTTATGTATGAAAAAGCTAAAAATCAACTAGAAAATAAAAATGGATCTGTTCATTTTTTAAACCTCAAAGATTATACCTATCCCTCTTCCACTTTTGATTTAGTAACATCTAGACTCGCCTTACATTATATTGAACATCTTGATACCATTTTTCAAAATGTGTTTCAAACTTTAAAAACAAATGGCACCTTTACCTTTAGCGTTCAACATCCCGTTATTACTTCTTCATTTGAAAGCTTACAAACAAGTGGTAAAAGAACGAGTTGGCTCGTCGATGATTATTTTAAACTAGGCAAACGGGTTGAACCATGGATTGACCAAGAAGTTATTAAATATCATCGTACAACGGAAGAGTATTTCACATTATTACAGCAAGCTGGATTTACCATTACATCATTAAAAGAAGCTACACCAAATCCAATCTATTTTCAAAATGAAGAAGAGTATAAACGTCGCTTACGAATTCCTCTCTTCCTCTTATTTTCTTGTACCAAATAAAAAAAAAAACGATGAATCACTCATCGTTTTTTTATCTTATCGCCTGAGCAACTTCTTTAACTACACGTCTTCCTCTTCCATGCGGGATACAAAGCGGTGTTCCAAACAACGGATCCGTACTAATTTGACACTCCATTCGGAATACATCACGTACTAGTTTCTCATCTACCACTTCTTCAGGTTTACCTTGTGCATATATTTGTTTATCTTGAATTGCTACAATGTTATCTGCATAGCGGCATGCTAAATTTAGATCATGTAATACCATAACAATTGTTCTTTGTTCTGTTTCATTTAATTCGAATAATAAATCCAGCACTTCAATTTGGTGAGTCATATCTAAGTATGTAGTGGGCTCATCCAGTAAAATGATATCTGTATCTTGTGCAAGTGTCATTGCGATCCAAGCACGTTGACGTTGCCCACCTGAAAGAGCATGCACATCACGCTCAGCAAATTCTGTCATACCTGTCGCTGCAAGTGCTTTCTGTACCATTTCCTCGTCTTTTTCTGACCATTGCTTCAGCCATGTTTGGTATGGATAACGCCCTTGCTTTACAAGTTGTAATACTGTAAGTCCTTCTGGTGCTTGTGGTCCTTGCGGTAAAATCGCCATTTGACGAGCGATTTGCTTCGTTTGCATACTTTGAATGGCTTGATTATCTAACAAAATATCACCAGTTGTTGGTTTTAATAATCTAGCTAGTGAACGTAATAAAGTTGATTTCCCGCAACCGTTAGAGCCGATAAAGATTGTAATTTCGCCTTTTGGAATTTCTAAATTCAACTCATCAATAATACTTGTTTCACCATAAGACAACGTCAAGCGTTTCGTCTCCAATGCTTTTTGCATATTCATCTCCCTTTATGAATTCCGACTTTTATAAAGTAAATAAATAAAATAAGGTGCACCAATTGCTGATGTAAATACCCCTGCTGGAATTTCAAGTGGCGTGAAAATTGTACGCCCTATTAAATCTGCAGCAAGTACTAGAATTGCACCGACAATAGCTGCAACTGGGAGTAATGCACCGTATAAAGAACCAACCAATCTTCGTGAAATATGAGGTGCCATTAAACCGACAAATCCAATCCCTCCGGCAAAAGCTACCGCACCACCAATTAAAGCTGTACTAAGTAATAGCATAAATACACGCGACTTCGTTAAAGGAACCCCAAGTCCTACCGCTATATCATCCCCTAGCTCTTGTGCATTTAAATGCCTAGCTGCGATAAATGATATTACTGTTAAAATGAGAACCCAAGGCGCAAGTACCATAACATTTTGCCAAGAAGAGCCGTAAACGGTACCCGTAATCCATACATTTGCTTGGCTCGCTTGATAAATTGGTGCTAGCAACATAAATAATGTTGTCGCAGCCTTCGTTAATGCCCAGAATCCAACACCAATTAAAACGAGACTAATTGGTGATAATCCATCATTTTGCCATGCAAATAAGTATACAAAAACCGCTACAATCGTTGCTCCTGCAAAAGCTGCGAGCGGCATATAATGAATACTTACCGTTAGTGCATTATTTTTATCACTAAATAGCGCTAAAAATAATACAACTGCAACACTTGCCCCGCCCGTAATCCCGATGATATCAGGAGAAGCAAGTGGATTTCGAACAAGCCCTTGTAAAATACAGCCCGCTACCGCGAGCGCAATTCCTACGAGGATAGCAATTAAAATACGCGGCATACGAAACTTATTTACAACCATGTTTGACATCGCATCGCCATTTCCGGTAATTGCTTGCCATACGTCATAAGGAGCAATTTTCATGTCTCCCATACCTGCGCTCGCAAAGAATAATCCTATTAAAACAAGTAGTAAACTTAACAAGACGAGACAAGCTCGTTTATACATTAAAAACGAGAGCTCGCCTTTTCCTATACGAAACGGAATATATTTCTTCATTTGCTAAGCCCTCTCTTACGTGCAATATAAATAAAGAACGGTGCTCCAATAAATGCTGTCATAACTCCTACTGGTACTTCTTGTGGCATAATGACATATCTTGCTGCTATATCAGCCAATATTAGTAGTATTGCACCTAACAATCCGCTATAAGGCACTCTCCATCTGTGGTCAACTCCAACAAGAAATCTAGCAAAATGCGGAGTAATAATCCCAATAAATCCAATTGGGCCAGCAACCGCAACTGAACCACCAGACAACAGTACAATAATAAGTAACACGAATGATTTCATTAAAATTGTTCGTTGTCCAAGTCCTTTCGCGACGTCTTCTCCCATCATCAATGTATTTACTTTTCCTGCCATAATAAGAGATGCAATCCATCCTATTAATAAATATGGGAATACAGATTGTAAAATTTCTAACTTTCGCCCTTGCACAGATCCAGCAAGCCAAAATAATACCTCTTCAAGTGCTTTTTCATTTAACACAAGTAATCCTTGTGTTAATGATGAAAATAACGCACTAATTGCGACCCCTGCTAACGTTAACTTAAGAGGAGTAGTCCCTTCTTTTCCTAAAGAACTAGAAGCAAATACAAGTACAGCTGCAACCGCCGCTCCTAAAAAGGCGATCCATGTGAAAGCTGATAATGATGTTACTGAAAAGATTACAATTGCTACAACTATGAAGAACGCAGCACCTGAATTTAATCCAATAAAATCTGGAGAAGCAAGTGGATTCTTAGTTAAAGTTTGCATAAGACAACCAGCAATGGCTAAACTAGCACCAACACTAGCTGCAATTAACGCCCTAGGCAGACGTACATTTTGAATAATAATATGTTCATTGGAACCGTTAAAATGGAAAAAAGCATCCAATGCTAGTTTCCAACTCGTATTTGTATATCCGAAAATAATACTTCCCCAAATACAAATAACGACTGCAATGATTCCAACAAATAATCCAATCCCTTTTGCTCGATTTGTTTTTAATAACATGCAGCGTTTCCCCTTCAATGTATAATGATACGTTGTTAGTGTATTTCAACTTAATTCTTATTGTCAACGGAAATGAGAATTATTTTCACCCATATATATTGACAATTAAAAGATAAAGGCTTAATATCATGCTTGCTATTGAAAAATATTCTCAACATTTAGGGGGTACATAATGAATTTCATGCGGAAGAAATCGTTTACAGTATTTGTATTTTTACTAGCATTTTCAATGCTTTTAAGCGCTTGTGGAAAATCAAGTAACAAAGAAGAATCTACAAAAGAAGATAATAAAAAAGAAGTGGTTACTGTAGAACATGCAATGGGTAAAACAGAAGTTCCTGCTAATCCAAAACGTGTAGTTATCTTAACAAATGAAGGAACTGAAGCTTTACTTGAATTAGGTGTGAAACCAGTTGGTGCTGTAAAGTCTTGGACTGGTGACCCATGGTATCCACATATTAAGGATAAAATGAAAGATGTAAAAGTTGTTGGTGATGAAGGACAAGTTAACGTTGAAACAATTGCTTCTTTAAAACCAGACTTAATTATCGGTAACAAAATGCGTCACGAAAAAGTATACGAACAACTAAAAGCAATTGCACCTACTGTGTTCTCAGAAACATTACGTGGTGAATGGAAAGATAACTTCAAATTTTATGCAAAAGCATTAAATAAAGAAAAAGAAGGTCAAAAAGTTGTAGCTGATTACGAATCACGTATGAAAGATTTAAAAGGCAAACTTGGCGATAAAGTAAATCAAGAAATCTCTATGGTTCGTTTCATGCCTGGTGATGTTCGTATTTATCATGGTGATACATTCTCTGGTGTTATTTTAAAAGAACTTGGATTTAAACGTCCTGGAGATCAAAACAAAGATGATTTTGCAGAGCGTAACGTATCTAAAGAGCGTATTTCTGCAATGGATGGTGACGTATTATTCTACTTCACATTCGATAAAGGAAATGAGAAAAAAGGATCTGAATTAGAAAAAGAATATATTAATGATCCGCTATTTAAAAATTTAAATGCAGTAAAAAATGGTAAAGCATACAAAGTTGATGACGTTATTTGGAATACAGCTGGTGGCGTAATGGCCGCTAACCTACTATTAGATGACATCGAAAAACGCTTTGTTAAATAATATTTCCTTAACCAGCTCCCTTCTATGGAGCTGGTTATTTTTCAATTCACTTAAATGTCACATTATTTCGTTTTGTATTTTTATTCCCAATATGTTATATTGAGAAAGTAAATAGAATATATTTTCTTTATATCAGAATAAATATTTTAATCTAAATTTTCTGATTAATCACTATTTTATTTTCTTTTAGAATTCAATTATTACATTTGAAAACGCTTATCATCTTGTTTTCAGGGCAAAATACAGTAACGGTCGAAGAAAAATAGAACTTTTTCAGAAATTTTCTTTCTATTTCCATATAATTCTATTGACTTCTAAATATTTTGTAAATTAAAATGATTACATAAATATCCGTTATACAGGATTAGGGGGAAACAAACATGGATGCAGCTTTAAAATTAGACAAAGCTGGAGAGCAACAATCACCAAAAAAACATCCACCAGGGTTATACTTGTTGTTCTTTACAGAGGCATGGGAAAGATTTAGTTATTACGGAATGCGTGGCTTATTAGTTCTTTATTTAACAACGAGCTTAGTAAGCGGCGGTTTAGGATTTGATAAAGCAGTTGCAGTTCAAATTTACGGTATTTTCACAATGCTTGTATATTTCACACCTATTATTGGTGGTTGGTTAACTGACCATTTCATTACGAAGCGACATGCCATTACTATTGGTGGTATCATCATGGCAATTGGTAACTTCGTACTATTTTCAATGAATACGAAAACTGGACTATTTTTAGGATTAGGATTATTAGTTATCGGTAACGGATTCTTCAAACCGAATATTTCGACTTTATTAGGTCAATTATATAGTGACAACGATTCTCGTCGTGATAGTGCCTTCACTATCTTCTACATGGGGATTAACTTAGGAGCTCTTATCGCTCCATTCATTTGCGGTTACTTCGCAGATTATAGATACGGTTTCTTAACAGCTTGTATCGGTATGATTATTGGACAAATTGCATTTAACTTATTAGCACCTCGTTACTTAGGATCAGCTGGAACAACAGTTGTGGGTAAAAAATCTAAAGAACAAAATGCAAAAGCTGTTGAGAAAAAACCTTTAACACCACAAGAGAAAAAACGTACTGTTGCAATTTTAATTTTAACTTGTTTCGTTGTATTCTTCTGGGCAGGATTTGAACAAGCTGGTAGCTCTTTAACACTTTACACAGATAAGTTCGTAGATCGTACAATTGGTGGATTTACAATTCCAACACCTTGGTTCCAATCTGTAAACCCACTATTCATTATCTTACTAGCATTACCTGTTTCTGCGTTATGGATTAAGCTTTCAAAAACAAAAAATGGTGATTTGAAAATCCCAACAAAAATGGCATTAGGTATGATTTTACTAGGGATTGGATATTTAGTTCTAACTTTAGCTGTTTTAAAAACTGGTAGCGATGAAGGTAACATTACAATGAAAGCAAACTTACTATTCATTGTATTCACTTACATGTTCCACACAATCGGTGAGTTATTCTTATCACCAATCGGATTATCTATGGTAAGTGCAATCGCTCCTGTTAAACTAGCATCATTATTAATGGGTGTATGGTTAGCTGGTACTGGCTTCGCAAACTTATTAGCAGGACAATTAGCCGCTTTCACTCAATCTTTAGGATATTTAGAAGTATTCGCAAGCATCGGTATTATCGTAATTGTACTGGGATTAGTACTTCTTATGTTCTCTAAGAAAATTGCACATATGATGGAATAACAAAAAGACGCTTCTAAAATTAGAAGCGTCTTTTTTATTATTTCTCCTCTAAAGCTGTCACGTCCACATGAACGCTCTCACCAGGATTAGATACATCATACACTTGAGCACTCCCCTTCTGCTCATCACAGCTCTCAATCCATACTGGTACGCCCTCATATGTAACGTCAATTCTACTTGAAGAAGATAAGATTTGTTTCACACGTTTCACATCCATACTACTATCCCTCCTTTTGCTTACTACACTCCTTTCTATTTTTTCTTTTCCTTTTAGAATATATTCGGTAAGGCAGCATATTGATTAATAGTCATTTCTACCTCACATGCTAATATTTACTCTCTCGCTACCTTTCTGACAAATAAAAAAAGACGTATATTCTACACGTCTTTTTCCATAATATTCAAATTTTAAGAAAATAATGTTTTTACTACCGCACTTACTTTATCATTATGGATTTGATAATACACTTCTAATCCTCGTCTTTCAAAGCGCACTACTTTATTTTGCTTTAACTTCGTTAAATGTTGTGAAACCGTTGATTGCGGAATTTCTAACACTTCCTGTAGTTGTGTTACATTACATGTTCCTCTTTGCATAAGTTCCATTACTAGACGTAGGCGAAGTGGGTGAGCTAACGCTCTTAACATTTGTACATCTTCTTCTGAAATACGACATTCGAATTGATTTTGGTTCATAAAGTTCCCCTCATTTTCGTTTTTATTTGCGTTTTTATGTTCTTTTTATTTATTTATATATCTGTTCTTATATTTCCTGTTACGACATAACTTTATCAACCTATAAAGCCGAAAATTTTTTCCATCTTCATCAGCAAAAATTCAGGAAAAAATCCTTGCTGATTTTGAATATTATACTATATGATATAACGAAAAAGCAAAATAATGGCCTACGAATACTTTGCTTACAAACGTTGTTTTATCAGGCTTTTTGTTATATTTTCACCTCATTGAAATGCACAGTAACGGTATTGTAAAATATCGTCTATAATTGATAACCTATCGTAATGTAGTTGAACTATACTTAACCTCTTTGTTACGCTAAAAGGAATTTTCAGTAAAAAGAGATGATATGGTATTAAAAATTTGTTTCTTATTTTTTATTCGTATTGCAAGCGGTTGAATTGTTGTGAAAAACTTCCTATTAAATCCACTCACCGTTCCTCTCTCACTAAATCAAACAGGACAGATAAGTGCATATATCAAACTTTAATCAGTAGGGTTTTTGTTCATCCCCACTGATTATCAGCCCTCACCAACCGGGCGTTTACTGGCAGCCCGATCCCCACCTAACTTCTTTGCTTCCGCTGAATTTTGAGGTGTGGGTCTTACTGCCCGTTAATGCGGGATAAGAGACGGCATCTAATATACACCTATAGGGAACATGCCATCTGAATAAGCAAAATAATATGCAAATAATTTATACAGCACACTTAAATTCATTTGAGTGTGTTTTTTGTCTACTTTATGAACAAAGCTTTTCTTTTAACACTATTATGGAATAATTATACTTTTTTACGTTGACAATAGTGTTGAAGGAGAATATACTAAGCATGTAAGTTGATTGTGAATAGTTTCACAAATAATGTGAATTTCTTCACATATAATAGATAGGAGTTGTCATTATTATGAGTACTTGGACACAAATTTATGATCCATTAAACAATATTTGGTTATCTGCACTAATCGCAGCACTTCCAATTTTCTGCTTCATCATTTGTTTAATGGGACTGAAAATGAAAAGTTATATCGCTGGTCTTTACAGTGTGATTGTCGCTATTATTCTTGCAATATTTGTTTATAAAATGCCAGCAACAGTAGCTGTAGCATCTGCTGGATTCGGTGTTTTATCTGGATTTTATCCAATTTGTACTATCGTTATCGCCGCAATTTTCCTTTACAAATTAACTGTTAAAACAGAGCAGTTCAATATTATTCGCGATAGTATTTCAAGCATTACAAATGATCAACGTTTACAAGTATTATTAATTGCTTATTCTTTCGGTGCTTTCTTAGAAGGCGCAGCTGGTCTAGGGGTTCCAGTTGCTATTACAGCTGCACTACTTGTGGGTATGGGCTTTAATCCATTAAAAGCAGCAGGTATTTGTTTAGTAGCTAATATTGCTGGTGGTGCTATGGGTGCTATGGGTATTCCAGTTACAGTACCGGCACAATTAACTGAACTTGACGCATTAACAATTGGTCGTCAAACTGTTCTTATTTTACCTTTCATTAGTATTATCTTACCTTTCTTACTTGTTTCAATGGTCGATGGAGTTAAAGGTATTAAAGAAACTTGGCAAGGTATTCTTGTAAGTGGTGTTTCTTTCGCTATTACTCAATTCGCTGTAACTTACTTCTTAGGTGCAGAACTTACTAATATTTTCGCAGCCGTTGTAAGTATGATTGCTCTTGCATTATTCTTACGTGTTTGGCAACCAAAATCTTCTACTAAAGAAGAAAAACAAGAAACTAAAGTATCACATACATTCAATCAAATTTTATATGCTTGGTCTCCATTCGTATTCTTAACTGCATTTGTAACAATCTTTAATTTAAAACCAATTAAAGCTTTATTTGCTCCAGATGGTGCGTTAGCAAACTTAGTATTTAACATTCAGTTCCCTGGTCTTCATAATGCTGTTATGAAAACTACACCAATTACAAAAGCTGATACACCTTTCGCAGCTGTTTTCAAATTTGATGTATTTTCTTCTACAACTACTGCGATTGTACTAGCAATTATCGTTTCACTTATCGTTTACCGCGTAAAAGGTAAAATGGTTAAAGAATTAATGATTGAAACAATGAAAGAATTAAAAGCTCCAGTATATACAATTTGTAGCGTTATCGCTTTAGCTTACGTAGAGAACTACTCTGGTATGTCATCTACACTTGGACTTGCATTCTCATCTACTGGTAATGCATTCCCAATTCTTTCTCCAATCTTAGGATGGATTGGCGTATTCATTACAGGTTCAGTAGTTTCAAGTGGTTCTTTATTCGCACCACTGCAAGCAGTAACAGCAGACCAATTAAACATCGTTCCTTCTACACTCGTTGCCTTAAACGTGGTAGGTGGTACAATGGCAAAAATGGTTTCACCACAATCTGTAGCAGTTGCTTGTGCCGCAGTTGGACTAGTTGGTAAAGAATCTGCTCTATTTAAAACAGCAATGAAATACAGTTTAATCTTCTTAGCTGTTATTAGCTTACTTCAATTAAACGCTGTGTTTAATATCTTTTAAAAATAAAACACCGATCCAAATGGATCGGTGTTTTTCACATTATATTTTTTTATTTTTTAATAAAGAAGCTCCAGCAATTTCAGGGTGAGTCATTTCGAATGGATCTAAAATAATATCCAATTCCTCTTCTGTCAGTACACCATGTTCTAAACATAACTCCCTAACAGATTTTCCTGTTTCAATTGCTTCACGTGCAATACGAGATGCTGCTTCATAACCAATATGAGGATTAACTGCTGTAATAATTCCAACACTTTTCTCAACATATTGCTTCAGCAATTCTTCATTTGCTGTAATTCCTTCAATACAATATTCACGGAATACACGGAATCCATTATTCATAATGCTTATAGATTGAATTAAATTAAATACAAGCACAGGCTCCATTACGTTTAACTCTAATTGTCCTGCTTCTGATGCTAAGCAAATTGTATGATCGTTTCCGATTACTTGGAATGCGACTTGGTTAATTACTTCTGCCATAACTGGATTTACTTTTCCTGGCATAATGGATGAACCTGGCTGACGTGCTGGCAATTGAATTTCAGCTAACCCAACACGTGGACCAGACGCCATAATACGAAGATCGTTTGCAATTTTAGACATGTTCATCATACATACTTTAAGCGCTGCAGATACTTCTGTGTATGCATCTGTATTTTGCGTTGCATCAACTAAATGCTCTGCACCAACAAGTGGGAATCCACTAAACGTTCTTAAATGTTTTACCACTTGTTCAATATACGTAGGATTTGCATTTAATCCTGTACCAACAGCTGTCGCCCCCATATTCACTTCATATAAATGTTGACGAGACTGTTTAATTCTTTTTATATCACGCTCAAGCACTCGGCTATACGCTTCAAATTCTTGTCCAAGGCGAATTGGAACTGCATCTTGTAAATGTGTGCGTCCCATTTTAATAACATGATCAAACTCTTTTGCTTTTTTACGAAAAGCAGAATGAAGTTCTTCCATTGTAATAAGAAGCTCTTCTAACATCATAAGAGTTGCAATATGAATCCCTGTTGGAAACGCATCGTTCGTTGATTGGGCCATGTTCACATGAGTGTTTGGGCTAATTTTCGCATATTCCCCTTTTTCATATCCCATACGCTCTAACGCTCTATTCGCAATTACTTCATTTGTATTCATATTAATAGAAGTTCCGGCTCCACCTTGAATAGGATCCACGATAAATTGATCATGAAACTTTCCATCAACAATTTCTTGCGCTGCTTCTGCAATTTCATGTCCAATGTCTTTAGCTAAATAACCAGTATCTATATTCGCAAGTGCCGCTGCTTTTTTCACAATTGCCATTGCTGTAATGAGTGATGGATGAATGCGGTATCCTGTAATTGGGAAGTTTTCTACGGCACGTAATGTTTGTACACCATAATAAGCTGCACTTGGTACTTCTTTTTCACCTAAAAAATCTTTTTCTATACGTATATCCTTCGTTGCTATCATTTTTATCACCTATACTTTTTCATTCTAAATCCTTATCCAAAAAATCCGCCCTCTAAAAACACGAGTATCATTCAGAAGAATTTTTCAGTATCCACCTTCACTATATAGCACCTTTTTTGAAAGCGCAAACATTTATTTTTCTGTATATCCTTTTTATTAAAGTTTATAGAAAATCATTCTTCTACTTTCCTTATTTCCACTCGTTTAATTTGATGCATATCCTTTTCAAGGACTTTAAAATAAAAACCGTGTTTCTCAATAACATCTCCTTCAGCAACGATTTGTTTTTGTACCATAATCCAGCCACCAATTGTATCTACATCATCAGCAATTAAATGTATGCCAAGCAAATCATTTACTTCACTAATAAGCACTTTTCCCTCTACGATTTTATATCCTTCACTTACATGCTCTATAGGTGGATTCTCATCTTCATCGTATTCATCTCGAATTTCTCCAACAATTTCTTCTAAAATATCTTCTAGTGTAACAATCCCTGCTGTACCACCATATTCATCATATAATACAGCTAATGGAATGTGTTTTCTTTGCATTTGTAACAGTAAATCATGAATTGGAATATTTTCTAGCACTTCAATAACTGGCCTTGTATATGGCATAATTGAGCACTCCTCGTCCCGATTACCATCCATATAACGAATAAATAAATCTTTTACATTTACCATCCCAATAATTTCATCTTTATCTTCACCAAATACAGGATATCTCGTGTACTTTTCTTGTGCGATGACTTTAATATGTGTTTCAAATGGTTCGTCCTCATATAAGCCTACAACTTCCGTACGAGGTACCATAATTTCTTTTGCTACTCTATTATCAAATTCAAAAATATTATTTACATATTTAAATTCCCTTTGGTTAATCTCTCCGCTCTCATAGCTCTCAGATAAGATTAACCTTAATTCTTCTTCTGAATGAGCTACTTCATGTTCAGAAGCTGGATGTAATCCGAATAAACCAGTTACAACCCTCGCTGAACCATTTAAAGCCCAAATAAACGGGTACATAACTCGGTAAAAATAAATAAGTGGTTTCGATAACAATAAGCTAACTTGTTCTGCTTTTTGTATAGCAAATGTCTTTGGAGCAAGTTCCCCAATGACAACATGTAAAAATGTAATTACTGCAAAGGCAATAATAAATGAAACTGTACTGGAAATTGCAGGTGAGAATTGTAATTTTAAAAACAACGGCTCGAGTAAATGTTTAATAGTTGGTTCCCCTAACCACCCGAGCCCTAAAGCAGTAATTGTAATACCTAGCTGACAGGCCGATAAATACTCGTCTAAATTTGAAGTTACCTTTTTAGCTGCCAGTGCACCTCGTCTTTTTTCACTAACGAGTTGATCAATACGACTGCTACGTACCTTAATAATTGCAAATTCAACAGCCACAAAAAATGCTGTTAACCCAATAAGAATGACTACCATCAATAATTTTAAAATATCCACATATGCTCTTTAGCTCTCTTAGCTAAAGTTACACCTCCTTTTAAAAAGAAGTTTCACTTTAGTTTCTTCAATTATTGGAAAGCAACTCTATATAAAATCCACCAATTTTCAAACCTCATACAATTCTAAAGGTAAACCATCAGGGTCTTGGAAAAAGACGAATTTCTTCCCCGTTATTTCATCAATACGGATTGGTTCTGTCTTAACACCACATTGGTTTAAATGCTTCACAGCTTCTTCTATATTTGTAACAGCAAATGCTAAATGTCTAAGACCGGCTGCTTCTGGACAACTTTTGCGCTCAGGCGGATTTGGAAATGAAAATAATTCGATTTGATACTCTTCTCCTACACATAAATCTAATTTATAAGAATCTCGTTCCTTTCTATATACTTCATTTATCTCTTTAAACCCTAATATTCTAGTATAAAAATTCTTTGACCTCTCATAATTCGAACAAATAATTGCAACGTGATGCACTCTACATATATTCATACTCTCTCTATTCCTTTCTTTACCAAAGATGCATATTCTCCCTTGAAATGAAAAACATATATAGCAGAATATCTCTTTTAGGGGGCTTATCATGAAATTCATTACTTTTTTCGTCGGACTAATTGTTGTTTTCTTACTCGCTTATATTGCTAGCAACAATAAGAAACATATTAAGTTTAAACCAATTTTCATCATGCTTATTATACAGTTAATTTTAACCTACCTATTATTAAATACAGAAATCGGTCTCATACTTATTCGTGTCATTTCCAGTCTGTTTACAAAGCTACTCGAGTATGCTGCTGATGGAATAAATTTCGTATTTGGTGGTATTGCAAATAAAGGTGAAATGCCATTTTTCCTTACTGTATTATTACCAATCGTCTTTATTTCTGTTTTAATTGGTATATTACAACATTTCAAAATACTACCATTTTTTATTCATTGGATCGGGTACTTTCTTAGTAAAATAAATGGTCTTGGGAAATTAGAATCTTACAATGCTATTGCCTCTGCCATTGTCGGTCAATCAGAAGTTTTTATTACAGTGAAAAAGCAATTAGCTCAAATTCCAAAACACCGTCTTTATACACTTTGTGCCTCTGCTATGTCAACCGTATCTATGTCTATCGTAGGTGCCTATATGACAATGATTGAACCTAAATATGTAGTAACTGCACTCGTTCTCAATTTATTTAGCGGTTTTATTATCGTACTCATCATTAACCCTTACGACGTTAAAGATGACGAAGATATTTTAGAAATCAAAGGTGAAAAACAAAGCTTTTTTGAAATGCTTGGAGAATACATTCTTGATGGTTTTCGTGTAGCCATTGTTGTCGGCGCTATGCTCATCGGATTTGTCGCATTAATTAGTTGTATTAATGACCTGTTCCTCATTATATTCGGTATTACGTTCCAACAATTAATCGGCTATGTATTTGCGCCTATCGCATTCCTTATCGGTGTACCAAGTTCTGAAATTGTCGCAGCTGGCAGCATTATGGCAACGAAGCTTGTAACGAATGAATTTGTCGCAATGATGGACCTTAGTAAAATTTCTAATAGCCTTTCTCCCCGTACAGTTGGGATTATTTCTGTTTTCCTTGTGTCTTTTGCCAATTTTTCTTCCATTGGTATTATTTCAGGTGCGGTAAAAGGACTAAACGAAGAACAAGGAAACGTTGTTGCGAGGTTTGGCCTTAAATTACTATATGGAGCTACTCTCGTTAGCATTTTATCCGCAATTATCGTAAGCATTATGTTGTAATTAGGTAAAATTTTATCATTTTCTTATCCCTATCTTTTGTATACAATAACGAATAGATGTCTTATAAAGTGAAACTTTACTCAGAGGGGCTATCCCCCTCTGAGTATTAGCCTTCACCAATCGGGCTTTTACGGGCAGTTAACTCCCACCTAACTTCCTTGCGTTCGCTGGACTTTGAGGTGGGAGTTTTACTGCCCGTTAATGCGGGATAAATAATCAAGACATCTATTTTTTATACATGTACAATCGCTTTTATTTAGCGTAAAATATTTTTTATGTGTTTGAATACACTTCTAAATGTATATACTTCGATAGTTTTAAAGGAGAAAAAATGATGAAATCCGACCCGAACAACAATACGCGAGCCAGAAAAGGACGCTCAAAGAAAAAACGCCTACTTTGGTTCCTTCTTATTCCATTACTAATTGTAGCACTTGGAGCAGGAGGCTACTCCTTCCATATATACAGTAAAGCAAAGTCCGTCTTAAATAATGCTTATGCTGAACTAGGTCGAGGAGATAAGTCCAGTAAACGTGAAAAAGCTGTTAAACCTATGACCGACAACATTTCTGTACTAATTATGGGTGTTGATGAAAGTGATATTAGGGAAAAAGGTTATGGAAAAGCAACTCGAACAGATGCGTTATTACTTGCAACAATTAATAAAAACGATAAATCCGTTAAACTTGTAAGCATTCCACGTGACTCACGCGTCTACATTAAATCACGTGATAAATACGATAAAATCACACATGCGCACGTATTCGGTGGTGTAGACAGCACAATTGATACGGTAGAGAACTTTTTAGATGTTCCAGTTGACTACTATGTAAAATTCAACTTTAAATCATTTATTAAAATTGTTGATTCCCTTGGTGGTATTACTGTAGACGTTCCAGTTGAGTTCACAGAGCAAAATAGTAAAGATGAAGCAGATGCAATTCATCTAAAAAAAGGACGTCAACATTTAAATGGAGAAGAGGCACTGGCACTGGCTAGAACTCGTCATATCGATAGTGATTATATGCGTGGTCAACGCCAACAGCTTGTATTAGAGGCCATTGCTGAAAAGGCACTATCTCTTAATTCCATTAATAAAATCGGAGGCCTACTAGACGCTGTCGATAAAGACTTAAAAACCAATTTAACTTTTGATGATATGATGACAATTACAAAAAATTCAATGGATTCAAATTTAAAGATGGAAAAAATGCAAGTAGAAGGTACAGATAAATATATAGGCGGTATTTATTATTACGTTCCAAATGAAAAAAGCGTCAATAATATTTCGACAAAACTACAAGAACATCTCGGTGTTACGAATAAAAATGAGCATAAAAAATTATAATAAAAAGGCTGCTAGATTTCTCTAGACAGCCTTTTTATTATATTTTTCAACATATTTTTCATACACATTGTGACAAGAAGTGACAATTATTACAGCGGTGTAACATTTTTTATGAAAACATTACACACACAGTGAAAATAATAGTATACTAGTACGTACATAATGTTATTTTCATCATTTTTATACAAAAAATGTAATACATATATTTATACATAAATTTCTGGGGGGAAATAAATGAAGCTAAGTAAAATACTGATCGGTTCTGCAATTGCTGGGGGCATATTACTTTGTGTAGGCGGTGTTGGGGGATATCAATATGTCTCCAAATTAAATAATCAATTAGATACTACTGCATTACCGAATACTACATTTGAAGGTATTTCTCTCGATGGAAAAAATAAGAAAGATATTCAAGCAATTATTAATCAAAAGGTAACTGAATTAGATCAAAAATCCCTTACCTACATATTCCAAAACGAAAAACAAACTTACACATGGAAAGATTTAGGGATAAATTATAAAGAGAAAGATATTATTGACAAAATCTTTAAAGAACAAGAAGGAAACGTAATGAATCGTTACAAAATGCGTAAGCAAGCTGAAAACGGTGAATTAAAACGTGACTATAAATTAACACCACAATTAAATGCAACAGCTTATGAAACCTTTATAAAAGATAAATATAATGAAACATTAAAAAATCCTATTAATGCAGAATTCAGTATTGAAGGCTCAACAGTAAATGTTAGTCAAAGCCAAAACGGAGAAAAAATTGATAAAGGGAAACTAAACGGTTTAACAAACGAAGCTATTACTACCGGTAAATCAGATGTTACATTGCCAGTCACATTCATAAAACCAGAACGCTCTACAGAAGACATACAGAAAATGGGGATTAAAGAAGTCATCGCTGAATATTCTACTCCAATGGCCGGCCGTAACGGAAATCAATCATTTAACGTAAATAAGTCAGCCAATACTTTAAGTGGGGTTATTGTCGCACCTGATGAAACGTTTAGTTTTAACGGCCGCGTTGGCGTAACTGATGCTGCACATGGTTACAAATCTGCAGCAGTATATTCACAAGGTAAAGTAATACAAAGTGCAGGCGGAGGAGTTTGCCAAGTCAGTAGTACATTATACAGCGCAGCTTTAAGGGCAGATTTAGGCATTGTTTCTCGAAGCAATCATTCTATGCCGGTAAATTATTTACCACTTGGGCAAGATGCAGCAGTAGCAGATTATGGTCCAGATTTAAAATTTAAAAATAATACGGGCAATCATATTTATATTCAAGCATTTTCAAATGGAGGTAGTATTACTACACGCATTTTCGGTACAAATACTGGTAAAAATGTTGAAGTTTCTTCTCAAGTAATTAGTAGGACTAGTGATAAAATCACAGCGGTTACGTATAAAAAAGTAACACAAAACGGGGAAGTAATATCAAATGGACAAATTTCAAAAAGCGTATATAAAAGCGCTCCAAAAGAATAGCTAATATCCACCGAATAGCATAAAGAAAAAGGCGTGATTATATCACGCCTTTTTCTTTTGCAGTAATAGTAAAAAAGTTTCAAGATGGTCTTTCGTTTCTTCTAAAGACCACATACGATTGCCTTGCTTCGCAGCTAATACACACGCCTCTTCCCACGCGTTCTTTTTCTTCATATTTATTAATTCATCACGTAATTTCAAAACAATTTCTTCGTCTTCTTGTTCAATAAACTCTTCCATCACGCTTACTATTTCATCCTCATGAATACTTAACGTACAGTACGATTTAAGAAAGTATTGTAATGTCGTATACATAATGTACTCCCCCTTCTTATTTATCAGATGGATAAGAAGTAATAATCTTAAACCCTAATTCTCCTGACTTATCTCTTGCTAAAACAGTAACAGTTTTTACCAACTTGTCTTTTAAACTCATATTTTTCTTTATTACCGTTTTTCCAACCGGGAATGAATGTGTTGTATTTAATACGAGACGAGCCTCTTTAGAATTTTTTAACCAGTCTTGAATTTCCTTATCATGCTGCTTCAAACTATCTTTTACAGCTTTCGTTGCTATTTCCTTGTCATAGTATGTACTTGCTGCTGATACTTTATCTGTCTTCAAGCGATTCTTCAAATCTTCTTCTGATTTGCCTACATGTCTTTCAATCGTATGACCATTTTTAGGTGGCCCTTCCATTTCATCTAAAATATTATCACTAATTTTTTCTACTGATGTCGATTGATTCCCTGTTTGTTTCTCTGTTTTTTGTTCTTTTCCTGCACATCCACTTAAGATCAGCATTAGTGCCAATAAACCACTCAAGAAAAGACTACTTATTCGTTTCATCATATCACCTCTTTCATGATTATTATCGCAACTTCACTAAAAGTCAATTTCACAACGAAAAAATCTATCAGTTTTCATTTTTTTCATCTATTTTTCCATATTTACCCGCGCAATTTCATCAACCCTCTATTTTTCGACTTTTATAATATATACCCCCTATATTTTATGATTATTCCCCAGATTAAAACACTGATAACATAACTATAAAACTCTTTTATACAAAGGTTTTTATAGTGTTTTAAAAAATATTTTAAAATACCCCCATTTTTATATACCTAATACCCATATAAGGTATAAAGCCCCCTTCTTATCAACGTTTTTCTACATTATGTAAATTTACCCTTGCCTATACAAACGAAATATGGTGTAATGCAAAAAAAGATAAAGGATTTTAAACAATGGCTGAAACGATTCAAAATTTCTTAACAGAATACTATTCAATCGCAATTCCACTTAGTATCTTAATTAACATCATCATTAGTCTTTTAGGTGTTATTCCTAGCATCTTTTTAACCGCCATTAATATACAGCTCTTCGGTGTAACAAATGGCACAATCATTTCGATCGCAGGTGAGGCCTTAGGGGCTATTATCTCGTTTTATATTTATCGCATAGGCCTTCAAAAGTTCACTCACGATAAAGTAAATAAGTACCCAAAGGTAGAGCGTCTTCTTTATGTAGAAGGTATAGAGGCCTTTCTACTCGTTCTATCGTTTCGATTGATACCTTTCATCCCATCAAGTATCGTGACTTTATTTGCAGCTCTAGGGAAAATGTCATTACTCTCCTTCAGTATTGCCAGTACAATAGGTAAAATACCGGCCTTATTGATTGAAGTATATTCGGCATATCATGTTATGAACGGAACAAATGAAGCGAAGTGGATTGTAACAATCGCAGGCGCTATTGGATTGTTTTATTTGTGGAAAAAATGGAGAAAAAAATAAAGAAGGAGCCTATGCTCCTTCTTTATTTTTGAAGTATTTTATTAATAGCTATCCTTTAAATCCTTAGTTAATACCAACAGCACTAAATGATTGCTTAACTGCTGCTACTTCCGCAGAAGTCGCACCATATAAATCAGCTGCCGCTTGCACTGCACCAGCACGAGCTTGGCTAAATGTAGTAGATTGCGTGAAATATTGTGTGTTTGCACGGTAATAAATTGCACCTAACTTATCTTTACCAATGCCCGTTACAGTTACACCCGAATGCGTACCACCATTTGCTAATAAATAAGCTTGTTTGTTAATGATACCACTGTTTGTATGAACCCCACCGTTATCACTAGTACCAGTGTAACGCTTAGAATAGTGGTCTGGATCACCATATTTCGTTGGATCACTCATAGAGCGAAGCGCATCTCCTGCTTTGCCAGGCGTATAAATATCTTCCCCAATTTCCCAATCTGGGTTACGGTTATCATAATACTCTACTAATGTACCAAAAACATCTGAAATAGCTTCATTTAATGCTCCTGATTCATTTTGATAAATTAAATCTGAGCTATACTCTGTAACAGCATGCGTTAATTCGTGACCAATTACATCAATACCACCAGATAATGAAGTGAACGTTACACCATCACCATCTCCGTATACCATTTGTGAGCCGTTCCAGAATGCATTATTATACTTACTTCCGTAATGAACTGTTGATTTTAATGGTGCTCCTGCATCATTAATAGAGTTTCTATTAAATGTAGCTTTATAGTAATCATATGTTTTACCTGCATAGTAATGAGCATCTACTGCTGCTGCATCATACGCTGCATTGAAAACATTATCTGCATCTACCCATAATGTTCCTGGTAATGTTGAGCGGTTTTTCGCATCATATGTGAAAATCGTTGCTCCGCGCGTATTATCTTGTAAATAGTAAGATGATGCAGATAACGTTGTATTAAGCGATTTCGTATCTCCTAATACACCTTTACCAGTACCCACTGCATTTGTTCCTGTTACAGGCTTTACAGCTGGTTTCGCTTCCTGTTTAGGTGCCTCTTGCTTAACTGGTGATTTATCTTCATTTGCTACATGATCAAGCTTATTATATTTATTTAATACTTTACCGCTACCTGCTTCAATGAAATAGTAGTAGTTTCCTGGGCTCGGCTCTAAGAAGTTTAAATTTACAACGTATGCATATGTTGTTTCTTCACCATTTTGATATACATATAAGTCCGCTTTTGGTTCTACCTCATATTTAGGTGTAACACCTAAATCTTTTTGCGCAATTTCAATTGCTTTTGCGCCTTCGATCTTATTTTTATTTTTCAACTTTTCTTTTTTGTCTAAATCAGGTGCAACTGTTCCAGACAATACTTTTAAAGAACCATCTTTACTTACGTGAGCTACTTGCGTAGAACCCCATACAGGTACTCCTTCGTATACTTGTTGTAAACGTAATACTGTTGAATCAGTTACAGCATCTTTCTTCGCTTGTTTCACTTTGAAAGAATCTTGCGCACTCTTTTCCCCTAACTTATAATCACCTTTTGCTGCGTTTAAGTAATCAAACACAACAGATTCTGCTTTCTTACCAGTTGCTCCAGTTAAATCCCCAGAAACAAACTCCGGTGACTGTACTGTCTCATTGTACTTCTTCGTAGAGAGCACATTTTTAGAATCTGCAAATGCAGAGCCTGTCCCTCCAAACGTTGTAACTGCCATTCCTGTCGCTAACACTAACGCTAAACTTTTCTTTTTCATGAACCTTCCCCCTAATAAATTATTTTTTGAAAAAGAGTAGTTTCATATTAGCATTATGTTTTCACTATTAATATACTAAAAATTCAATTAATTTATTTCTCAAGTTTTGTAGAATTTTGAGGAACAAATATTGAAAAACCCCCTTCCGATTGGAAAGGGGTTTCTGTTAAGAATTTATTAATTCTACTACTTTTTCTCCTTGACCATAAATATCCGATGTCCAAGCATATTGCGGTTCCAATACCACTAATACAGCTACCAAAGCCAAAGCACCAATAATTATTTTTTTCATATTATTTTCCTCCCTTTTCTTCTAATAAATTAATTGCTAATTTATAGTAGTTATTACTTTCCTTAAATTCTAGTAATTCCTCGTGATATCCTGCTAGTTCTAAATACACCATTTTTAATTCCTTTTTATTTTCTTCGCCTCTAAAAAATGGGATTGCCTCAACTTCTAAAAATCTTTTATAAACATCTTTCGTTTCAAAGTATTTATTCTTAAGCATTGAAAGTATATATAGCATACTTTTATACTTTTCATCCCTCTTGGCAACATCTATTCCTTTATTAATCCAATCTTTCGCTTCTTCAAATTCTTTTAATTCAATACACTGCAAAGCGATCTCATACACTGCATCAATATAATTTAAATCCTCTTCCTTTTTGTACTTTAGGCATTGTAAATAATAATCTTTTGCTTTTGAATAATCTTTTAAGTTATAGTACAAGAAGCCTAAATTATTTAAAGCAATAGCTGTTATACTTTCTTTATCAGCAAAAGAATTTGCTTCCCTCAAAATATTATTATAAATAGATAGTGCTTCATTATATTGCTTTTTTTGTATATAACTCAACGCAATAAGTAACTGGCAATTTATCACATAACGGAATTTATATTCATTCTTAAATCCTTCCATTGCTACATTAGCAAAATGTAAAGTCATATGTTCAACTTCTAATTCATTATAAACAAGAGCCAAATTGAAATATATTCCATTCTCATGATAACCTTGTTCCTTTGCCATTACTTCTGTTCGAGTCAAATACTCCAATGCCTTCTTATATCTATGTTGTAAAAAATAATATAACCCTTTGCTATACGTATATAATAATTTTTGGAATGGTGAATACTTTTTGTACATCTTCTTTAAGCTCTCTAACTCTTTTTCGACAGCAGGAAAATCCCTTTTCATAATTAAATAACGTGTATACAGCAGTTTATAATAATTTATAATTTCAAAATCCAACACATGCTTCATTTCACCTTGTAACTCTTCATATATACGTTCTACTTGTGGCTTGTCCAAATGAACTAGTGCATTCAGCCATTCATCCAACTTCCCCTTCACATCTTCTTCTACATCCCTCAAATCCGTCACGGCAATTTCTAACCTTGTGCAGAGCAATTGTAGAATTTCTTCTGATGCTTCGATCTTTCCATTTTCGATTTTACTTAAGTATGAGACAGAACAAATGCCCTGACATAATTCTTCTTGTGTCATTTTTTGCTGAAGCCGTTTGTAAAAGACTTGTTTGCCTATTTTTTCTAATGTTTGTTGCATTGTCCTCCTCCATTCTCATTACCCCATTACTCTAATAATACATAAAATCTGGAGAAATATAAATTGATAAATATAAATTTTCTAAAAAATATGCATAATTTCATTTTTTTCTCTCTTGACTTCACTTCAATATCTCTTCTTTGCTACGAATGGTGAAAAGTTGGTATACTATAACCAAATTATGGAGGTGTTCTCGCGATGACTCATTATAAAGACGATAGTTATGCCTTACATACAGACCTATATCAAATCAACATGGCTTATACATATTGGAAAGATGGTATTCATAATCGCCGTTCCGTTTTTGATTTATACTTTCGAAAGCTTCCATTCGAGAACGGTTATGCTGTTTTTGCTGGACTGGAGAAAATTGTAGAGTACATAGAAAATTTCAGCTTTACTGAAAGCGATATCGCTTATTTAGCAGAATTACAATTTGAAGAAGAATTCCTTCATTATTTACAAAATATGAAATTCACTGGGACGATTCGTAGTATGCAAGAAGGTGAAGTTGTATTTAATAACGAGCCTTTATTACGTGTTGATGCACCACTTGGTGAAGCACAAATTATTGAAACCGCCCTCTTAAATATTGTGAATTACCAAACATTAATTGCAACAAAAGCTGCTCGTATGAAACATGCTGCAAGTAATGATGAGCTTTTAGAGTTCGGCACAAGACGTGCCCATGAGTTCGATGCTGCCCTTTGGGGGACACGCGCTGCCTTTATTGGTGGTTTCTCCTCTACAAGCAACGTTCGTGCTGGGAAACGCTTCGGGATCCCTGTAGCTGGCACACACGCTCACTCTTTCGTTCAAGCATATCGCGATGAATACGTCGCGTTTAAGAAATACGCTGAAACTCATAAGAAGTGCGTCTTTCTCGTTGATACATATGACACATTGAAATCTGGTGTTCCAAATGCAATTCGTGTTGCAAAAGAATTTGGGGATCGTATTGATTTCTATGGTATACGTCTTGATAGTGGTGATATGGCTTATTTATCGAAAAAGGCACGAAAACTACTAGATGAATCAGGATTTACAAATACAAAAATTATCGCTTCTAGCGATTTAGATGAATACACAATTATGCACCTTAAATCTCAAGGGGCGAAAATTGACGTATGGGGTGTTGGGACAAAATTAATTACGTCCTTTGAGCAACCTGCATTAGGGGCTGTTTACAAACTAGTTGCGATTGAAGATACTGACGGAAAATTAAATGATACGATTAAAATTTCATCTAATCCTGAAAAAATTACCACTCCAGGACTGAAACGAATTTATCGTATTATCAATCGGGTTAACGATCATGCAGAAGGCGATTATATTGCGTTAGATTCTGAAGAACCTGGAAAAGAAGAGCGCTTAAAAATGTTCCATCCAGTTCACACATATATAAGTAAATTCGTAACAAACTTTGAAGCCCGTGAACTCCATAAAGACATTTTCGTTAACGGTGAAAGAACATATGAACTACCAAGTATATTAGATATTCAACAATATAATGAACAGAGTCTCGCTCTATTTTGGGAAGAATACATGCGAACTTTAAATCCCGAAGAGTATCCTGTCGATTTAAGCCAAGAATGTTGGGATCATAAAATGAATTACATTCAAACTGTTCGAGAACAAGTTGAAAAAAACATACAAAAGTAAACAGAGAAGTTTCTCCTTCTCTGTTTTTTCAATACTATATGGATATTTGTAAAAAATATATTAAAATAATACGACGAATGTTTTTTATTTGTAAATTTTAATATCATATTATTCAAAAGTAAAATAATATTTGATATTATTTTATTAAATCAATTTCAACAAAATAACCAATAAAAAAGGGGACGCAGGTTGCGTCCTCTTTTTTATAAATCTTTCACTCGTAATACACGCATTGCATTTAACACTGCAAGTAGTGTCACACCAACATCTGAGAAAACAGCTTCCCACATTGTTGCAATACCAAAGGCACCAAGTAATAGAACGATCCCTTTTACACCTAAAGCAAAGATGATATTTTGCCACACTATACTTCTTGTGCGTTTTGCAATTTTTACAGCTGTCGCAATTTTTGAAGGCTCATCAGTCATAATAACGATGTCTGCCGCTTCAATTGCTGCATCTGATCCTAAACCACCCATCGCAATACCAACGTCTGCACGGGCTAATACTGGTGTATCGTTAATACCGTCACCAACGAAGGCAATTTTTTCTTTTCCATGCTTCGCTGCATCAATTTTTTCAATCTCTTCTACTTTTTGTTGCGGTAGTAATTCCGCATGAACTTCATCTAAGCCTAATTCTTTACCGACAGCTTCACCAACTGTTTTTGCATCACCAGTTAACATTACTGTCTTTTTAATACCTAGTTCTTTTAACTTTTGAATCGCTTGTTTCGAATCCTCTTTTACCTCATCAGAAATAACAATATAACCTGCATATTTTCCATCTATAGCAACGTGAACTAATGTACCTACTGTTTCTGGTTGTTTAAATTCAATATTTTCTTTTCTCATTAATTTTGCATTACCTGCAAAAATTTCTTTTCCTTGTACTTTTACGACTGTACCGTGACCAGAAATTTCGTTATAATCATCGATTATTTTTTCATCAATTGATTTTCCATATGCCTTTCGAATAGATTGGGCAATTGGATGGTTAGAATACACTTCAGCAAATGCCGCATACTCTAATAACTCTTCGCTTGTAGTACCTTCGCTCGGTTCCATTTTTGTAACTTTGAAAACACCTTTTGTTAATGTTCCTGTTTTGTCAAAAACAATATATTTTACATCATTTAAAGCTTCTAAATAGTTACTACCTTTTACTAACACACCACTTTTAGATGCACCACCGATACCTCCAAAGAATCCAAGAGGAATGGATACAACTAACGCACATGGACAAGAGATTACTAAGAACACTAAAGCTCTATAAATCCACTCAGAGAATGTAGCCCCTTCTAAAATAAGCGGTGGAATAAACGCCATGATCGCCGCTGTAATAACTACAACTGGAGTGTAGTAACGCGCAAACTTCGTAATAAAGTTTTCTGTTGGTGCTTTTTTACTGCTTGCATTTTGAACTAAATCTAAAATTTTCGATACAGTTGATTCACCAAATTCTTTTGTAACTTCAATTGTCAACACGCCGTTTTGGTTCACAAAGCCACTTAATACATCATTTCCAACTTCAACTTCACGTGGTACAGATTCACCAGTTAATGCTGAAGTATCTACCATTGATGTTCCTTCAATTACTTTTCCGTCTAATGGTACTTTCTCACCTGGCTTAACGATAATATAATCGCCAATTTGTACATCTTCTGGTGATACTTGTTTCGTTTCATTTCCAACCTTTACATTCGCATAATCAGGACGAATATCCATTAATGAAGTAATTGATTTTCGAGAGCGGTTTACCGCAATGCTTTGGAATAGTTCTCCTACTTGATAAAATAGCATTACTGCTACAGCTTCTGAATATTGCTGAATTGCAAAAGCTCCTACAGTTGCAATTGCCATTAAGAAGTTTTCATCAAATACTTGGCCACGAGTTATGTTTTTTACCGCTCTCCAAACGATATCTCCACCTATTAATAAATAAGCAAGGACGAATAACGGAATTGTTACCATTTGTGGTAAGCCCGCTAATGCAGCAATTGCCGTCAAAATTCCGCCAACCACTAATCTCCCTACCATCTTTTTCACATTTGCTTCACCATGATCGTGACTATGTCCGTGGTCATGACCGTTCTTCTCTTCACGAACAACTTTCACATCTGGCTCTAACTTTTGAACGACATTTGTTATATTTGCTACAGTCGCTTCTAGTTCTCTTTTATTCGCAATTTCTACTCGTAGTTTCTTCGATACGAAATCAACAGTTGCTTCTGAGACAGCTGGCATTTCCTTAACTTTATTTTCAATTTTCATTGCACAGTTCGCGCAATCTAAACCTTCTAATATAAATACTTCTTTAGCAATTTTATTTTTTTGTTCTTCTTGCACTTTAATATGCGGTTCTAATTTTGTAACGAGTTGTTTTGCTTCCGTAACAACTTCGTTTTCTTTATTTTGTGCTGTTTCTAAGATCATTGTCTTTGTTGCGAAGTTTACAGAGCAAGAATTTACTCCTTCTATATTCCCAACACCTTTTTCAATTTTCATTGCACAGTTCGCACAATCTAAACCTTCTAACATCAATTTCTTTTTCACTAATGCTTCAGCCATCGTTCTCCCTCCTCGCGTTCTTTTTATTCTTCTTCGTTTACGTGCTCAAACGCTTGCTCGAAGATATGAATTACGTGCTGATCAGCTAACGAATAATAAACAACCTTTCCTTCTTTACGATTCTTTACAAGTTTCGCTTGCTTTAACACACGAAGCTGATGCGAAATAGATGATTGTGTCATTCCTAATAAATAAGCTAAATCACAAACGCACATCTCAGCTTCAAATAGCGCATGTAATATTCTCGTACGTGTACGGTCACCTAATACTTTAAATAGTTCTGCTACTTTACTTAAACTTTCATCAGTTGGAATTGTTTGTTTTACTTGCTCAACAACTTCTTCATGAATTATCGTTTGAGAACATGTCTCTTGTGGTGTTTCTACTTTATTTCCAGCCATTATAGCTCACCTCTTTAATTGAACATATGAACAATCATTCATATATTTTATACTCTTATTATATGAGCACCTGCTCATATGTGTCAATGAAATCTGAATTTTTTTATGAACATTTTAATAAGGCATATACATATTTTCCGCATCCTCTATATTCTCATACAAAAAAGGATGCACAAGTCGCACACCCCTTTTTTTCATATTCCGACATAAAAATTCAACAAAGTAATATATGTTCCCTTTATTTCAACAAAAGAAAAAGCCTTGCGCGCTCCCTAGACGCACAAGGCTTACTGTGTTATATCCCTTTAATTAGCTTGATCTAAATTATCCTGCGAACTGCTATCGTCTTTTAAATGACTATGTTTTTTCGAATAAACAAAGTATACAACTACTCCAATTGCTAACCAAATACCAAAGTATATCCATGTTGTTAACGGTAAATTTACCATTAAGAATAGACAACATGCAATTGAAATAATCGGTAAGATCGGTACAAGTGGTACCATAAATCCACGTTGTAATTTCGGATGCGTTTTACGAAGAATGATAACAGTTACACCAACCATGGCGAATGTTAATAACGCTCCAATATTCGCTAAATTCGACAATTCTTTTAAATCGATAAATCCAGCAATTAAAGCACTACCAATTCCTGTTAACCAAACTGAAAATGTTGGCGCTTCAGTCTTCTTGTTAATTTTCGCAAAAGATTTTGGTAATAAACCATCACGGCTCATTGCGAAGAATACACGTGTTGTCGCATAAATGTAAGCGAAAATTACAGCCATAATACCAATTACAGCTCCAATTGCAATTACACCAGCCACTTTATCTTGTCCTACAACTTCTAACACATACGCCATAGCTTCAGGTACATCTAATTCCTTATAAGAAACCATACCTGTCATAACGAGACAAACTACAACATAAATAATTGTACAAATAACTAACGAAGCAATAATACCAATTGGTAGATCACGTTGCGGATTTTTTACTTCTTCAGCAGAAGTTGCTAATGCATCAAATCCTAAGAAAGCAAAGAATACTGCTGCTCCCCCTGCGAACACTCCACTTAAACCGTAAGGTGCAAATGGTATCCAGTTTTCTGGTTTCACGTAGAATACACCAACTGCAATGAATAAAACAACAATACCAATTTTAATTAATACCATTATGTTATTCACACGCTTACTTTCTTTCGTACCTCGTGATAATAACCAAGTTATCACTAACGTAACAATAACTGCTGGTAAGTTTACCATACCACCTTGCGCTGGAATCGTTAGCAACGCTTTCGGAATTTCTAGTCCCAGCCCACTCACTAAATTATTGAAATAACCCGTCCATCCGCCAGCTACTGCGGCAGTCGTTACGACATATACGGATAACAATGTCCATCCCATTAAATGAGCAACAAACTCACCAATTGTTGCATACGAATATGTGTACACACTACCTGAAACAGGAAGTGTAGATGCAACTTCTGCATAACATAATGCTGCAAATCCACAAACAATTGCTGCAATCATAAATGAAAAAATAACTGCTGGACCAGCATCTCTTGCTGCTACTAATCCAGTTAATACTAGAACTCCTGTACCAATTATCGCACCAATCCCTAGCATTGTTAGGTCAAATGCCCCTAGCGTTTTCGTCAAAGTTTTACTTTTACTTTCCCCTAACAATTGCGTAACGGATTTCTTTTTAAATAGGTTGGCCACGATGTATGCCCCCTTTTGCCAAGAAGAGCTAAGAGATCTTCACTCTTAGCTCTTATCATGTTGTTTTATATATTGTTCGATTTTGTTTTGTATAATGCTTCTATTAGCAAGATACTGTCTTTGCTTCTAATAATTCTTTAGCACCTTTGTACTCTACACCGTGAGCTTCTGCAACTGCTTCGAATGTTACATAGCCATCTAATGTGTTAATACCTTTTAGTAATGCAGAGTTACCTAGGCAAGCTTCTTTGTAGCCTTTGTTAGCAATTTGTACTGCATATGGTACTGTTACGTTTGTTAATGCAAGAGTTGATGTACGTGGAACCGCACCTGGCATGTTTGCAACTGCATAATGAACAACGCCGTGTTTTTCGTAAGTTGGGTTATCATGAGTTGTAATACGGTCAGTTGTTTCGAAAATACCACCTTGGTCAATCGCGATATCTACAACAACAGAACCTGGTTCCATTGATTTAATCATTTCTTCTGTTACAAGTTTTGGAGCTTTTGCACCTGGGATTAATACTGCACCGATTACAAGATCAGACTCTTTAACAGCTTCTGCAATATTGTAAGGATTAGACATTAAAGTTTTTACTTGGTTTCCGAAAATGTCATCTAATTGACGAAGACGTTCTGCGCTTAAGTCGATGATTGTTACATCCGCACCTAGTCCAACTGCAATTTTAGCAGCATTTGTACCAGCTTGTCCACCACCGATGATTGTTACTTTACCACGTTTAACCCCTGGAACACCTGCAAGTAAGATACCTTTACCGCCTTTGTTTTTCTCAAGGAATTGTGCACCAATTTGTGCAGCCATACGACCAGCTACTTCACTCATAGGTGCAAGTAATGGTAATGAACGGTTTTCTAATTGTACTGTTTCATATGCGATAGAAACAACTTTTTTCTCGATTAAAGCTTTTGTTAATTCTGGCTCTGGAGCTAAGTGTAAGTATGTGAACAAGATTAAGCCTTCACTGAAGTGTTTGTATTCGCTTTCAATTGGTTCCTTAACTTTCATAACCATTTCCATGTTCCAAGCTTCTTCAGCTGTATCAACAATTTTTGCTCCCGCTTCAACATACTGAGCGTCTGTGAAACCAGATCCTAAACCTGCACCCTTTTGAATGAATACTTCGTGATTGTTACGAATTAAATGTACAACACCTGCTGGTGTCATTGCCACACGGTTTTCGTTGTTTTTAATTTCTGCTGGTACCCCAATACGCATAATGAAATGCCCCCTTATAATTAACAGAAAAAAGAGATTCTTTTTTCTTTTTGTAATAATTAATAACTTATGTCCTTATTCTAGCATAACTTAAAAGTTATGAAAACGCTAACATACCATTTTCCTAAAGTTTTTATATTTAGAATAGTGTAAATATAAAAAACATTGATTCTATTAGGGGTTTTGTGTCATTCCATTATCTTTCACTCTATTTTTATTATACTATTTCAAAATAAACAGCAATCATTTATTATTTGACAATAATGTAACAATGTAAGAAACCTAAGCGATAACGTATACATATACAGTTATTACTTTACTCAATACTTTAGAGATATATTCTTTTCACAAAAAAACAGCTGCTAGCATTTAGCTAGCAGCTGGGTAACTTATAAATAACTTAGAAAATAAATCATCTGTCGTTTCAGTAATTTTATCAAACAGATCACTTTCTTCCGCTTCTTGCTCTTTTAACATCTTAATTGTTTCACGTGCATCTTCAGGATAATCGGTTATGATACCATCTACGTTTAACTTATAATATGCCTTTAAATTTTCCATATCATTTACTGTCCATACGTAAATTGGTTTGTTTAACTTCCTTGCTTCTTTTACTAATTTCTTATTTAACATATATTCTTCTGCTACGTAAAAGTCAGCCTTCACATTCTTTAAGTTAGCTCTACTTGCATACAATATATACCCTACTTTTATATCTGGATTTGCACGTTTAAACTCTTTAATAAGTGGATAGTGTAACGTTTGAATTACACATTGCTTCTCAAATTCATTATCTTTAATCGTTTTTAAGACTTTGTTTACAAAATCTTTTTCGCCCCCATGAAGCTTCACTTCTATATTAAGTTTGATTTTGCCATTTGCTAGCTTAATGATTTCATCAAGTGTACTTATTTGTCCTGAAAGTCCATCTTGACTAAGGGTAAGCTGCCTTAACTCAGCCATCGTTAAATCTGACACATGCACATTGGCATTGGCAAGACGCTTCAGCTTCAAATCATGTATAACCGCTAGTTCACCGTCTTTCGTTTGTAATACATCTATTTCAGCGTAGTCTGCTTTTGCATCAATAGCACCTTGCACAGCTTCTTTCGTATTTTCTACGCCTTTTGATATATACCCGCGGTGCGCCATAATAATTGGTTCTTTATACGAATTTGAAATAAACGTTACAATGAAGGCAACAACCATTCCAGCAGTAATAATCCCCACAATATATACGCCAATAAATTTCCAACGATGTTTTTGGAAGAAACATTTATCTGCTTTCGTTTTCGAATAATCTAATCCTTCTTCTAATAAAACATCTTCAACCGGTACCTTTTGTAAGTATAATCGCGTAATCGCCATAATATAAAATGGCGTCACGATAAAACTAAATAAATACAATGTACTCGTTAAAAATACAGAAATCGTTGATTCTGCTAATAATGCAAATGTTCCTTTCGGATTTGTAAATTCATAAACACCCCATAGGCACAATAAATATATTCCCAAAAATACGACATATACAATTCCAATTGAAATAAAAAATCCTACTAAAAAGAGCAGTACTTTAAAAAAGCTTTCCTTTACTAAAGTTGCACTTTTACGTGCTGCCACGCGAAATGATTTTTGCTCTAAAACAACAATAGGTAGAACGAAAATCCATCGAAGATTTATATACGCGACTACAGCAAAGAACGTGTAATAACCAACTTGTCCCATCGTTGTCTTAAACAGTTCTCCTGTAATGAAGTTAGGAATTTGAATTTGCGGGATTAATGCCGTTTCATATCCCATATTTAAAAGAGGCAACAATACGACAGCATATAAAATAAATCCTGGTAAGCAATATGTGAAAAGAGTAGGTAAATACGTTACCGTTTTATATAAAATCGGACGTAATTTCACCTTCTGTCTTTTATGAGCGAAATACGAAATAATAATAAGCACCGCAAATTCTGTAAAGATAAGAAACAGTGCTAACAATGACAAAATTACGATTGCTAAGATGCCATAAGGCGTCTTTAAAAACGCTAATAATTCATCATTTGTCGCATTTGCATAACCACCAAAATACAATAATTTATTAAAAATGATTCCAAATAGTGGAACAAACACAATCGCTGCTAATAATTTATAAGCAAGTTGAAAAGTTAATACATTCCAAAAAGCAAATTTAACTGTTTGAAAGGAATGTCTCATTACTCCTGGTATAGATAGTTTTTTACGGTGTTGCATATACTCCTCCAAATTCTAAAACGGTATTTGAGATGGATTCCATATTTCCAGTTCTAATCCATCTTTTTAATAATAATATATTCCGCTTAACATGAACACTCTTATACATATAATGAAAAAAGTGATGGCTACTTCCCATCACTTTTTCATTTATTCTATTTTTTCTCTAGCCCTTGTCCAAATGCTTTCAAGAAGCTAAAACCGAATGTAATAGCTCTATTGATATCTGGATCTTTTAATACTTTAAAGAAATCCATCACTTTTGTTTTTTTACCACAATTTAATTCATCTGTTGCAAATTGCAATCCTGTAACTAAACTTGACGTAATTTGCTTCGTTATTTCTGGGTCAACTGAAGATAACGCTTCTCCTGCCCCCATCATATTATTTAACGCATTTTTAACGGGTTCACGATTTAATTGCTCCACAGCGATTTTTGAAACATCTTCCTTCGCAGCAAGTAAACTAATTGCCGCATCTAATATACCAGCCTTCTGCAACTGTGCTAAAAGCTGCATCGTTTCTTCTACTGCTTCACGATTATTAGATAGCTCATTTAGAAGTTCATCTGCTACTTGCTGTTTCTGTTCTTCCTCTGTTACAACTTTCTTTTTAATTACAGTAATTTCTTTCGCCACTATCTCCGCCCCCTAGTCCACAAGTGATACGTATTGTTTTCTTTGCCATTTTTGCTCGATTTCAACACCGTTTTGCGGATTACGCTTTTTATCTCTCGGGTTTGAAGATGGTAACGGACGATTCCCTTTTTCACGTAGTACACGCATCTTTACCATCGTTTGTTTGTACGCTGGTGTACATGTATAAAGATCTGTCGCCGTTCCAGTTAAAATATTGATTGCCTCTTCATTTACCGTTGCATGCATCGGTAAATATAGCTCTTTCCCCGTTACACGATCTGTAACAAGTGCCTGTACTTTAATTTTCCCAAATGGTGATGCTAATTCTACAAGACCACCATCTTTCACATTGCGCTCTAGGGCAAGTTCAGGCGAGATTTCAACGAACACTTCAGATACTTTAGATAAAATACCAGCCGATTTATTCGTCATATTCCCTTCATGGAAATGTTCTAACATACGACCATTATTTAAAAGTAAATCATACTCATCTGGTGCTACAACTGGTGGTACCCATTCATCTAATGATAGACGAGCTAGTTTATCCGGGAAGTTAAATCCGTCCACATATAATAGCGGTGTATCACTGCCATCATGGCTACCCCAACATAAACTATTCCATCCTTCTAAACGATCGTATGTTGCCTGAGAATATAAAGGTGCAAGCGATGCGATTTCATCCATGATTTCACTTGGACTTTCATAATTCCAGTCCCCGCCAAGTGCACGAGCTACTTTTTGTAAAATCCACCAGTCTGGCTTTGAATCACCAAGCGGCTTCAATACTTCATATAATCTTTGAATACGGCGCTCTGTATTCGTAAATGTTCCCTCTTTTTCTAAGCTTGGTGCTGCTGGTAAAATAACATCAGCAAAACGAGCTGTTTTCGATAAGAACATATCTTGAACAACAAGGAAATCTAAATTCGCTAAAATATGTTGTACATGGTTGGCATTCGAATCTACTAAAGCCATTTCTTCACCCATAACATACATACCACGCAGTTTCCCTTCATCTGCCGCCAGTAACATTGCAATATTATTTAAGCCTGGTGCTTTCGGAATTGTAGTACCGTATGCTTTTTCAAATTTCGCACGGAGCGCATCATCTGAAACTGCTTGGTAACCTGGAAGCCAGTTTGGTAATGTTGCCATATCACAAGCGCCTTGTACGTTATTATGTCCGCGTAATGGATATGCTCCTGCACCAGGACGACGATAGTTACCCGTAACAAGCAATAGATTTGAAATTGCTGCTGAAGTTGTACTTCCTCCAGTATTTTGAGTTACACCCATTCCCCAAAGTACACAAGTACCATCTGCTTCATATACCATACGAGCCATTTCTTTCAGATTTTCTTTCGAAATCCCCGTAATTTCTTCTGTATAATCAAGCGTATACTTTTCTACCATTTTGCTATATTCATCAAAATTCTTCACATTTTCAGCTATGAACTTTTTATCGTGCCAATCTTGATCAATAATATATTTCGTAATACCAGCGAGCCATACGTAATCAGTTCCTTGGCGCGGATGAATGAATAAATCCGCACGCTCTGCCATTTCATGTTTACGAAGGTCTGCCACAATTAATTTTTGGTCATGTAATTTATGAGCACGTTTTACACGCGTTGCAAGTACAGGATGTCCTTCTGTTGGATTTGCTCCAACGATAATGACAAGGCCTGCTTCCGCAATATCTTTCACTGTTCCAGCGTCCCCGCCCATACCGACAGTTTTAAATAAACCGTCTGTTGCTGGAGATTGACAATAACGGGAACAGTTGTCTACATTATTCGTTCCATATATTTGACGGGCTAGTTTTTGCATAAGATAATTTTCTTCATTCGTTACTTTCGAAGAAGAAATAAACCCAAATGCATCACTTCCATATTCTGATTTAATATGCTGCATATTGGATGCAACAACTTCCAGAGCCTCTTCCCATGAAGCTTCAACAAACATATCTCCTTGGCGAATTAATGGCTTTGTAATACGATCTTCACTGTTTACAAAATCCCATCCAAATTTGCCTTTTACACATGTGGAAATACCGTTAACCGGCGCATCTGAAACAGGCTGCACTTTCAAAATGTGGCGGTCTTTCGTCCATACTTCAAATGAACAACCTACACCACAAAATGTACAAACTGTTTTTGTTTTATTCACTTTCGTCTTACGCATCGCAGCCTCTACTTCTGAAACTGCTAAAATACTACTATATCCCGGCTCTACATCCTTTACAAAATCAATCATCGGATCTAACACATCCGGTTTCAATCCTGTCATGAATCCAGCTTCACCCAGCATTGTTTTTTCCATTAACGCATTACATGGACATACTGTTACACACTGCCCACAACTTACACAAGATGAGTCATTTATACTTACACCATTGTCCCATATAACACGTGGACGGTCTAAGCTCCAATCAATTGATATAGTTTCATTCACTTGTAAGTTTTGACATACTTCTACACACTGCCCACAAGCAATACATTGATTTGGATCATATCGATAAAATGGATGTGACATATCCACTTCACACGCACTTACTTTTGGCTCATACGGATATTTCTGTTCCTCAATTCCCATCATATGTACTGTATTATGGACTTTACAGTTACCATTATTGTTATCACAAACGGTACAATACAATAGATGATTCTCTAATATTCGATCCATTGCCTCAGTCTGTGCCTCTTTTGCACGCTGGGACTGTCTTTCGATATGCATACCGTTCTCTAATTTCGTTGAACAAGCACGCAATAACTTTCCATTTACTTCTACAATACACGTATCACAAGTTTGAATTGGATCTACTTCTGGTACATGACAAATTTGAGGATGTTCCAAATTACTCTCGTTAAATAATTGTAGTATCGTCTTTTCACCTGATGCAGAAAATTCTTTACCATCGACGGTTACACGGACTGTCTGTTCTGCCATAGTTTCCCCTCTCCTTACAACCAACTGTACAACACAATTATGAATCCGTTTTCAAAATCGCATTACTGTACATATTTTTGAAACGCTCTACCCAAATACTTTCTTATGAAGTCGATTCTAGATGTTATAAGGTATAACTACGAAAGCTTGAAAATATCACTATTCTACAGTTCTATTATATCGTACATATACAATAATAACCAAAATAATCTGTGATCTTCTTGTTAATAGGTGTTTTTATTTTTTCCATTGTTTTATGATAAATGTGGGAGAGAAATACATATAAAAGGGGAATTAAATATGGGGCCTACGCAAGAGACTTATACAATTGTACGTTATCAATCTGGTACATTTTCAAAACAACTTGATGAGATTGTCACAGAATCTCCTATTACTATTAAATTGAATGGTGAAGAATATGTAACAGTCGTATGCACACCAAATTATATTGAAGATATGGTAATTGGTTTTTTAATTTCTGAGGGGATTATTTCTTCCTATAAAGATGTTGAAGAACTATGGGTTCAAAAAGATAACGGAATTGTCCATGTAAAATCATCAAAAGTGAATCCGCTCTATCAAACTTTATATAATAAACGATACATCACTTCTTGCTGCGGAAAAGGTAGACAAGGTTTTATTTTCGTAAACGACGCAGCAAAAGCAAAAGACTTACATGATATACATGTAAAAATTACTCCTGAAGAATGCTTTCATTTAATGAATACCTTGCAACAATCTTCTACTACATTTCGCCAAACTGGCGGTGTTCACAATACCGCGCTATGTGATCGAAACAATATCCTCCTATCAAGAATGGATATTGGAAGACATAATGCATTAGATAAAATATATGGTCATTGTTTGCGTAACGATATATCCATTAAAGGAAAAATCATCGCATTTAGCGGACGTATTTCATCCGAAATTTTACTCAAAGTTTCAAAAATCGGATGTGAAATTGTTCTATCTAAATCCGCTCCAACAAAACTGGCATTGCAACTTGCCCATGATTTAGGCATTACAGTCGTAGGGTTTATTAGAAATGAATCTTGTAATATTTACACACATCCAAAACGAATTGATGGCTATCAATCCAATGTTTAAAAAATAAATCCTCAATCGAGGATTTATTTTAGTTATAAAAATGTAACATATTAAACACTTGAATAGTTAACAAAGTTAATATATAATTTCATTACATAATTAAAACAAAACATTGTAGCATATATCTTTTCATTCTTTTACAAATTAAAAGAGAATACTAACAAAACATATACTCAATCTTATAAAAGTAATGGATTTATTTGAAATCCACCAGGGAGGTTACAACTATGGAAATTCGCTTATTAACAACAGAGGACGCAGAAATATATTTAAAAGTTTGTATGGAAGGTTTAACGAAAAATCCGGAAGCTTTTAGCTCTTCTTATGAAGATGTTTTGAAACATGAGGATCCTGTAGCTGCTATGGCTAAACGATTAAGCAATCCGGATAAGTATACTCTAGGTGTCTTCAAAGATAATGATTTAATTGGTATCGCTACTTTAGAAACAAAACCATTTATTAAACAAGAACATAAAGCAAAAATTGGCTCCGTTTTTGTTTCTCCAAAAGCACGTGGTCTCGGAGCAGGACGAGCTCTCATTAAAGCCATTATTGAAAACGCCGATAAATTACATGTAGAACAACTTATGCTCGATGTTGTAGTTGGTAACGCTGGTGCCAAAAAATTATATGAATCATTAGGTTTCCAAACTTACGGCGTACAAGAACGTTCATTAAAACATAACGGTCAATATTGGGACGAGGAACATATGGTTCTGTTCTTAAATGATTAATACTTCAATATAAAGTGAAACTTTACTCAGTGGGGGATTTTTCCATCCCCCACTGAGTATTAGCTGAACCAATCGGGCTTTTACGGGGTAGTTTTCCAAAAACATCTTTCTTAATAAGAAAGATGTTTTTTTGCATTACAACAATGTAATCTTCATGTCACCTTTATCGATCGTACCAATCCTTACCATTCATTATACTAAAAATATAAAGTGAAACTTTAATTAGTAAAGCACCAATCACAAAATGAACGTATAGCATTCAATTGATATGTAGAGGAGAATGTGACATGAAACAAAACAAACGAGCTGTTCTTTTAATATTTACTACAGCAATTGTAACTTCTGGGTTAGCAATTTTACCTTGGTTTATTATATAAACACTCCCCCTAACAACGAAAAAAGCTTATCGCTTCTTAAGAAGCGATAAGCTTTTTTCGTTGTTATAAAATCCCCAAAATTTTATTTACACAACTTATAATAATAACCATAGATACGGCAATGCACATGACAACCGTATTACGATCTTGCTTTTCTTTTTTTGAAATTTCTTCTTTTGGATTCATGTGTATGATCTCCTTTTAAAAAAAGTGTGAGATAGGAAATTTTTCTTATCCGATGCGAGGTGAATACGAAAACCCTCTCTATCTCACATACACAATAGAATGGAATTGTCATTTTATAAATAAAATGACATGACGTTATGTCGCAACATAGGGTATTTTGTGTCGCTACGTTTTCTATTATAAAAAATAGTTGTGCAAAACTAGTGCATTTTTTATGTCAATTACTCTGAGCGAAAAAATCAGCCCTCCATTCAATCACATAAAAAGAGTTTTTATCCTTTTCGGCAAGAAGACTCCATCTGATTTGTGTTACGGGTGAAACCCAACAATTCAGGTGGAGATGAATTGCCGTCAGTCAATAAGGCTGAACTTTTTTGTTTCTTTTTGTCTTACGATACAATCTACTCTTAGATAAGGAGGGTATAGATCGTAAAACAACGAAATTGAATAATGATAATCATTCGGTTACTTGAGCCAAAAGGAATTACGATGAAGACTATATTCACATTTTGTTCCGTTTCATTTCAAATATTATCTTAGGGAAGAAATAATTTTAATGAACTCTCTGAGAAAGGTGGTGAAAACAATGGTTAAAAAGAAAGCAGTGAAAGTATTACGCAAACAAAAGAAAAGAGAAAACATGCAACGATTCACGCAGAAACAAAATATCGGACGAGCTAGTCTGACTGCAAAAGAATTCCGCTTACTGCAACGCATGTCACATAGTTCAAAAGCATTGCGAAATGTTGGATTGTACACGATGAAACAAAGTTATTTGAACCATAATAAAATGGCTACTGTAAAAGAAGTAGATACCGCCATGCAAGCCGATATGAACTACTGGGGCGTGCAATCAAACTCTGTGCAGGCTATTCGTAGAGCCTTATATGCAGAAGTGAAGAGCTTTTTTAAGGCATTGGAAAAGTGGAAGAAAAATCCTGAAGCATTCACAGGGCGTCCTAATTTTCCGAATTATTCTCATTCAACTGACAAACGAATCATTGAAATCTATCAAGTGCCAAAAGTGGATGATAACGGGTATTGGCTGATTCCGATGAGTGTTGCATTCAGAAAAAAATTCGGTTCCATTAAAATACGTATGCCGAAAAACTTAAGACATAAAAAAATCTCCTACATTGAGCTTGTACCGAAGCAAAAAGGTCGGTTCTTTGAGGTGCATTACACATATGAGATGCACGTTTCTCAAATGAAGAAAACATCCACGACTACGAATAACGCTTTGAGTTGCGATTTAGGTGTAGACAGATTAGTAAGTTGCGTAACCAATACAGGTGATACATTTTTAATTGATGGTAAAAAACTAAAAGCCATTAACCAATACTTCAATAAAATGATACGTAGTCTGCAACAGAAAAATGTTGAAAACGGAATTTCAAAACGAGTTGTAACGAACAAAATGGCTGCACTTTGGCATAAACGGGAAAGGCAAATAAATGGTTACATTTCACAAACTGTAGGCTTGTTGTTTAAAAAAGTGAAAGAATGTAGTGTAGATACGGTTGTAGTAGGTTATAACGCTGGTTGGAAACAAAAATCAGATATGGGAAAAAAGAATAATCAACAATTTGTTCAAATCCCGTTTCATAAACTGATTGCGGCAATTGAGAATAAATGTATAAAAGAAGGCATCCGGTTTTTCAAACAAGAAGAAAGCTATACTTCAAAAGCTAGTTTTCTTGATAAAGATCCGGTTCCAGTTTGGACTAAGGATGATAGGACACACTATCACTTTAGTGGCAAACGAATGACTCGTGGTCTGTACCAAAGTAAAGCAGGAACATGTATCCACGCTGATATTAATGGTGCGCTGAATACATTGCACAAATCAAAAGTGGTAGAATTGAAAGAGAATCTTAAAGTGAAAACGCCGATTCTATTAGAAGTGCAAAAACGTAAGGCTGTTGCTTCGCGCATAGCTTAGTGGGTGCGTCAACCATCCATATGTACTCGACTTGTCGGGGCTTGTAGCACACGCCAGATTCATCTGAGTGGTGGCTTCTTCCACAAGGGAGAATTGCTCTTTTTCGAAAGGGTGGTGCAAGTGGGAAAACAATCATTCGTTGCCAGTACCAACCAAAAACATACTTGGGGTGTTACCATAAGGTGGCATGAATGCTAGAGCGTCAAACTGTCTAGCGATGGACGAAAAGACCTAGCGTTCAAACTCAAGCCCCCACTGAAACGATTCATTTCAGTGGGGGTAGTTGACTATTTTCATGTAAACTATACAAGTAGAATGAACAGTTTGGGGTGCACAAGATTATGGTAAAAATTTTATTAGTAGACGATGAAGAACGTATGTTACGATTATTAGATCTGTTCTTAAGCCCTCGCGGCTATTTTTGTATGAAAGCTACCTCTGGCCTTGAAGCACTAAAATTAATCGAACAAAAAGAATTCGATATTATTTTATTAGATGTTATGATGCCAAGTATGGATGGATGGGATACTTGCTATCAAATTCGTCAAATTTCCAACGTTCCTATCATTATGTTAACAGCTCGCAACCAAAACTACGATATGGTGAAAGGCCTCACGATGGGCGCAGATGATTATATTACAAAACCATTTGATGAGCATGTATTAGTCGCACGAATCGAGGCTATATTACGCCGTACAAAGAAAGATGGCTTTGTTAGTTTCAATGGTATTGAGTGGGATAAAACGAAACATACTGTCACAGTTTATGATGAAAAAATCTCATTAACTCCTATCGAATTTTCGTTACTCGGACTATTTTTGCAAAATACAAACCGTGCTTATAGCCGAGATGATTTAATCGAAAAAATTTGGGGCTATGAAACAGATATCGAATATAGAACAATTGATTCACACATTCGTAATATCCGTGATAAACTACGCAAAAAAGGATTTCCAATTGAAGATTACCTAGAAACGGTCTATAAAGTCGGATATAAATGGAAAAGTGAATAATTACTTCGGTCAGTGGGAAATCGTATACCACTGACTCTTTATTATGAATAAGGTATGGTGAAAAAATGAGTAAACTTTCCCTTAAAATTGGGACATACTTTTTAATATTAGCTTTATGTATTGAAACAATTGCTTTCGTATCTTTTTATAAAAGCCTTTCAAAAATGCGTATTGTAGAGGAAACAGATGCTCTTTTAGAGAAAGGTAATCGCTATAGTAAAAAAATTAAAAGCCGCGAGAGACGGGATGAATATTATAAAGAAATGAAACACGCTGAACATAATAAAAATCCTAAACGTCCTGTGTATCCTGAGTTCGATATTACGAATGAGGCTGCACACTTAGTTGAATCGGAATCAATTTCTAACTCCGATATAGCTATCATTATTACTGACCATAACGGCAAAATTATTTCCACCTCAGAACCCGTAACAAAAGATATGCAAAAACAACTTACTTGTAAAACAGAAACTGTCCCAGACGGCGGATTGGTCGTTGAAAGAAACTGGAAAAAATCAAAGTTCATCACAACAGTAAGCCCACTTAACACAACAAAGTTTCAAGGAAAGCTATATATGCTATTAAAAACATCTTTCCTAGAAAATATGTTACTTAAACTCATGAACCAATTTCTTATCATTAGCGTTTTAACAATTATTTTAACAACAATTTCTGTCTTTGTTTTTTCACGCGTTATTACAGAACCACTTGTAAAAATGAAGAGAGCGACAGAAAAAATGTCAAAATTAAATAAACCAATTCAATTAGGTATTAAACGGAATGATGAACTCGGAAGTTTAGCAAAAACAATTGAAGATTTATCGAGTGAACTTACGTATATGAAAAAAGAGCGCAATGAATTTCTCGCTAGTGTCGCTCATGAACTATTAACTCCATTGACCTATATGAAGGGTTATGCAAAGGTAGCAAAGAGAGACTCTTTAACAAAAGAGGAGCGAGAAGAATACTTACAAATCATTGAGGATGAAACGGATAGTGTAACCGATCTCGTCCAAGATTTATTTATGCTTGTACAATTAGAACAACACCAATTTGTTATAAAAAAACAAAAAGTGCTTCTTCAGCCATTTTTAGAACGAATGGTTGAAAAAACAAAAACAACATTAACGAATAAGCAAATGCAACTTCATGTATATTGCAAAGATGATTTAGAAGTTTGTATAGACGAAAGACGTATGGAACAAGTTATGTTAAATTTATTACACAACGCTTATCAACATTCGCCAGAAAACACATCTATTACGATACGTGTACTCATGGAAACAGATTCTTTTACAATAAGTGTACAAGATGAAGGTGAAGGTATTCCTGAAGAAGATATCCCGCATATTTTTGACCGCTTTTATCGTGTCGATAAATCTAGAACACGAGCTACAGGCGGAAAAGGTATCGGGCTAGCTGTTGCAAAGGAAATTGTAGAATTGCATAACGGTTCTATTCTAGTAACAAGCCAATTAGGAGCGGGAACAAACTTTATAATCGAGCTACCTTTTGAATAATATGCGTGTGAAAACACCAGTAGTAGTAAACACTACTGGTGTTATTTTGTTCATAAAAACAGCTCATATAAGCTAAGCTTTTGAAATTATTCTTATTTCAATATAAAATAAAGGTACATTTGCAAAGATTTGGAGGGTGATATAATTGGATATCCATGTATTAACAAAAGACGAAGCAGAAATTTACTTAGAACTTCGCGTAGAAGGATTAAAGCAAAACCCCGAAGCATTCAGCTCTTCTTATGAAGATATTATTAATAAAGAGTGTGCGATTGAATATAAAGCACAAAAATTAGCACAAGATGAAAACTATACGCTAGGTGCATTTAAAGATGGAAAATTAATCGGGGTTGCAACACTGGAAACGAAACCATATGTAAAACAAGAACATAAAGCTAAAATCGGTTCTGTATATGTATCTCCAAAAGCACGTGGACTTGGAGCAGGAAAAGCACTTATTAAAGAATGTCTTGAGCTTGCTAAATCTTTAGAAGTAGAACAAGTTATGCTTGATGTTGTTGTTGGCAACGATGGAGCGAAAAAACTTTATGAATCATTAGGTTTTAAAACATTCGGTGTACAAGAACGTTCATTAAAATATAACGGACAATATTGGGACGAAGAGCATATGGTCTTATTCTTAGATGAAAATAAATAATAAAAAACATCCTCATGTTTGGAGGATGTTTTTTACTTTCTGGTAAACCATGCCGTGTGTAATAATTGAATCGCTTTCGCAATTTCTTCCTCTGATAATATCGCAAACCCAAGTAAAACTACACTCTCAGGCGCCGTACCGTCTTTATAGTACGTAGACACAGGATATATTTTGATACTATGTTTCGCAGCTTCTTGAATTAATTCTTCTTCCCGCATTCCGTTATGCACTTTTAATAAAATGTGTAATCCCGAATCTTCTCCTATCACTTCAACACGATTAGAGAAATACTTCTCTATTTCAAAAACAAGTCGATCTCTCTTCTTTCGGTAGACGACACGCATTTTATGAATATGTTTTTCCCAATAGCCTTCATTTAAAAATCTTCTAATCACTTCTTGGTCCATTCTTGAAACACTTTGTGTATAAAATAAATATTGCTGTTGATACTTTTTAATTAATTTCTTCGGCAACACCATATAGCTCATCCGTAGCGATGGCAATAATGCTTTAGATAGCGTCCCCATATAAATAACTTTCCCCTCTGTATCTAACCCTTGTAGCGCCGGTATAGGCTTTCCAGAATAGCGAAATTCACTATCATAATCATCTTCAATCATATACCTGCCCTCTTCTTTCTTTGCCCATTGTAAGAGCTGCATCCTTCTCGTAATAGGCATAATCATTCCATATGGAAACTGATGGGAAGGTGTAACAAATACAACATTCGCATTGCTATTTTCTAAATCTGCAATACAAATTCCATCTCTATCTAAAGATAACATTTGGACTCTTGCTTCTCCCTGTTCAAAAACAACCATCTTCCTATGATACCCTGGGTTTTCAACTGCATAATTGCTTCCCTTTAACAATTGAAACAATAGTTTCACTAATATTTGTGTTCCCGCTCCTAATACAATTTGACTAGCTGAACAACGCACACCTCTAGATTCATACAAATAATTCGTAATCTCTTCTCTTAAGCTCGCTTCCCCTTGAGGGTGTCCTAGAAAGAGAAGTTCGTTATTATGCGGCTGCCATACTTCATTTACAATTTTCCGATACATATTGAATGGAAAAGCATTTGTATCAATTCCTGTTTGTGTAAAGTCAAATTTATAACTCTTCTCCTGAAACGGTACTTCTTCTATTCTCTCTCCGCAATCCTCTACATGAACCATTTGCTCAATCTTGCATACAAAATAACCTTTTCTCGATATCGACTCAATATAACCTTCTGCAAGTAATTGTTCGTACGCTGCCTCTACTGTATTTTTACTTACTTGTAAATGTATCGCTAACTTTCGCTTAGCTGGTAATTTCGTAAAAGGTACAATCGATCCATCTTTAATTTCTTTTTTTATATACTCATACAATTGCACATATAATGCCTTTTTACTATTCACATTTAAATTAGGCGTTAATTCTAACATAATATCTGACCCCTTAATAAAACTAAAATCTGATACTTTTTACAGTACCAGAAGTTATATATAATTCCTTTTATCATGTCACACATAAAAAATCAAATACCGGAGAGGAGAAACATGATAATGAACAATGGTAGACGTATCGGACTTATTATGATTATTACAGGGGCTACATTATGGGGATTATCTGGTCCAATGATTCAGTGGCTATTTCAGCATACTAATGTATCCTCAATTGATTTTTTAACAATTCGCTTGTTGCTTGCAGGAATATTTATTTTGTCTTTCTTACTTACAAAGAAACAAAACATATTTCAAATTTGGAAACACCCTAGATATTCTATACAACTTATTATTTTCTCTATTCTCGGCATGCTCGGTGCACAATACGCCTTTATCGAAACGGTTCATATTAGTAACGCGGTCACAGCAACGCTATTTCAATTTCTAGGTCCTGTTCTTATTACCATGTATGTTGCATTTGAACAAAGAAAATTCCCTGCTTCTATGCAACTATTCGCAATTATAACTGCGCTAACAGGGACATACTTCATTATTACAAATGGCTCAATTGAAAATGTTGTTTTATCTAAAGAAGCTATTATTTTTGGACTATTAACAGCAATCGGATTTGCATTTTATACCCTCCATCCAGCTTCGCTTATTAAAGCATGCGGAACAACCATAGTAATTGGCTGGGGGATGTTAATCGGCGGCATCGCCCTGCTTATTTGTAATAGTTCGTTTGGATGGAGTCAGCTTTCACAAACCTTTACACCAAAAACTTTTTCTATGCTTATTCTTATCATTATAAGCGGCACTCTTTCTTTCCTTCTTTATATCGGTAGTCTGAAATATTTAGCCGCAACAGAAACAAGCATTTTATCTAGCATTGAACCCCTTGTAGCTGCCATCGTTTCAATCACTTGGCTAAATGAATCTTTTGGAACATATCAATTATTAGGCGGCGTATGTATCGTTCTGTCCGTTATTTTTTTGACGATGCCTCAAAAAGAAACCGAACCAACCTATACAACGGAACAAATATAAGGTGAAACTTTAATCAGTGTGGGTTTGTTCATCCCCCCCACAGATTATTAACCTACACCAATCGGGCTTTTACGGGATAAAAAATGTCAAAAGAGGTCGTACAAAACTTACGACCTCTTTTTATAATTTAAAGGAATTGTCCCGCCTTCTAGCAAATACAATTACACTAACAATAAAAACTAGGAGTGTGGCACCATGAAAAAAATCGGAACTATGCTACTTCTCTCCTTCCTCATCACTGGATGCACACAAGCACAACCTGATTCAAAAGTACCTAAAACAGAAGCTGTCACAACATCATCCGCTCAAGTGAACGCACCTTCCTTCTTTCACCTTAGTGTTTTAAAAGATGTAAATTGGGAAGAAGCACCCTCATTCATAGACGGAAAAATACCTTTAAAAGGCATCGAAAAAAAAATCGCAATGGCTGATAGTCCTATTATCGCAAATGAACAAAATGAAATAATGTGGTACTTTCTAGATTCTGAAATACCAACTGGAAAATTGTCTATTATTGCGCTAAAACAAGGATCTGTAACTCCAACACCAGTACTCTTTCAAAAAGAAACTTCCAAACAAACTTGGACTACTTCAAATACAATCGATTCTACTACAAGCGAACTCCCTCTCGCTATGTCACTACCTTCATCTGGATTATGGTTATTAAATATATATGTGAATGAAAAATATTATGATCAGTTTGTAATCACCGCTGAGTAAAGTGACAAAAATAAACCACTTTCTTACAACAATGTAATTTCTACGTCATGTACTTCGATAGTTGAATTATCTCTCTTCTCTTATACTTAAAGTAAGAAATGAAACGATGAGAGATGAAAAAAATGATAGAAGTGATCGTAGCAGTAACTGAGGTTTTAGTAAATGGTAAACAAGTTGCAATGGAATTAAATAAATAGTGAAGAAACATAAATAATTCTACACTTCTTCATTATTTTGATTTCTTATCTCAAAAAAGCAGTGCCTTTTTAGGCACTGCTTTTAGCTATTAATAACTTGTTATTTTCGTAATTTGCGCCACGCCTGAATCAATAGCTGCTTTCGCTACTGCTTCTGCAACACTTGGAACAACTCTTTTATCTAATGGATTCGGGATTACATAATTCGCATTACGTTCTTCGTCCGTAATGATGTTAGCGATCCCATATGCTGCCGCTAATTTCATCTCTTCTGTAATATCAGTCGCGCGCACATCTAACGCACCGCGGAATATTCCGGGAAACGCCAATACATTATTTACTTGATTCGCATAATCCGAGCGCCCAGTTCCTACTACAGCTGCCCCAGCCTCTAATGCATCCTCAGGGAAGATTTCTGGAATTGGATTCGCCATCGCAAACACAATTGCTTTCTCATTCATCGTCTGTACAAGTTCTTTCGTTAATACGTTAGGAGCAGATACGCCAATAAAAATATCAGCTTGGTGAATCGCTTCTTTTAACGTTCCACGCACATGTTCACGATTTGTCTTTTTTGAAACTTCAATTTGCGCTTCGTTCATCCATGTTTCACCTTCACAAACAATACCTTCTAAGCTAACTAATGTAATGTACTTTGCACCAGCCTTTAATAATAATTTTCCAATTGCAATTCCTGCCGAACCCGCACCGTTAATAACGATTTTCACATTATCCATTTGTTTGCTAACAACTTTTAATGCATTAATAACAGCTGCTAAAACGACAATAGCTGTTCCATGTTGATCATCATGGAATATAGGAATATTCGTTTCTTCTTTTAATCGTTTTTCAATTTCAAAACAACGTGGTGCTGCAATATCTTCTAAATTAATCCCTGCAAATGTAGGCTCTAAATTTTTTACAAGGGTAACGATTTCATCTACATCCGTTGTGCCTAAACATAATGGGAAAGCATCTACATTCGCAAACTTCTTAAACAAAATACTTTTTCCTTCCATAACAGGCATAGCCGCTTTTGGTCCAATGTTTCCTAAACCAAGTACCGCTGTTCCATCTGAGACAACCGCCACCATATTACCACGTGCTGTATAGTCATACACCGTTTCTTCATCTGCCGCAATTGCTTTACAAGACTCAGCTACACCTGGTGTATACGTCAGGCTTAAATCATCCGCTGAATTTACCTCCACTTTACTTGTAATTTCAATTTTCCCTACTAACTCTTTATGCAATAACAATGATCTTTCATTAATTTGATTTGCTAACATACTTATAATCTCCCCTTAATTTGACAAGCTAGCTATATGAATATAGCTAGCTTGTTTAATCATGAAAACATCTTTAATAATATTGTCGCTGTTACAACCATTGCTGCCCCGCCTAAACGAGTAGAAATTTGCGCGAACGGCATTAATTCCATACGATTTGAAGCCGATAAAATAGCGACATCTCCAGTTCCACCTAAACCGCTATGACATCCAGTTACAATCGCTGATTCAACTGGATACATTTTCATCACTTTCCCTACAAGAAAACCTGATGCTACCATTGTAAGAACAACCGATGCACACACAACAACATATCCTACTGAAAGAACTGCTGCTACGTCTTTTAACGGAATATATAGCAATCCTAATCCAACCATTAAAGGCCAAGTTAAATTTTTTGAAATAAATTTATATAAATGGAATGCTCCTTGCTCCATTTTCGCTGGCATTAATTTAAAGTATTTCACAAGTGCTGCTGAGAAAATCATAATGATTGCCCCAGGAATACCGATGAACTTAGAAGCAAATCCTCCGAAGATGAAGAACGTGCACGCAATTAATAAACCTGCTCCCATTAATGAGAAGTCAATTGGCTTCTCTGTATTTTGTTCTTTTAATAATTCTGCTTGATTGTCTGTTTTCACTAATACACCGTTACCACTAAGCTCTGGTTTCTTCTCACCTAAACGCTTCATATACCCTGCACTCACGATTGCGAACATATTTCCAATAATAGCTGCTGGAATAAGCTGCGATACAAACGTTGCTGATGATTCATTTAAAATGTCACTATAAGCTAGCGACAATGGTAAAATTCCTTCTCCGATACCACCACTCACAATTGGTACGATGATAAAGAAGAATGTCTGCTTCATTTCAAATCCAAATAGTGAACCGACCAATAATCCTACTGCTACAGAAGCGAACGTCCCTACTACTAAAGGAATAAACATACGAACGAAACCTTGTACTAACACTTTACGGTTCATTCCTAAAATACTTCCGACTACTAAACAAGAAATATATAGATATAAAAAGTTCGATTTTTTCATTAACATTGTCGCAGCTTCCATTGAAGCTGGATTCATCCAGTTAAAAAATACAAGTAATGATGGAATAAATAACGAAAGTATTGCTGGACCGCCGATATTTTTTAAAATTGGAATTCTCATCCCAATATCACCTAAGAAAATCCCCATGATCATAATAACTGCAAATCCACCAATCATATCTGCTGGCAATTTATTATATACAGATGCCCCATAAATAATAGCAGCCAATACTACATATAACGGTAAAGGTATAACACCGATTTTTACATTCATAATTTTAGAAGCGAAAGATTCTCTTTGTACTTCATTTCCTTCAGGAAATGATACCGCTTCCACATTTTTTCGAATTCCCATATGGCACCCCCTCGTTTTCTTAATAACAATATTAAAACGCTTTCAATAGTAAAAATAGTTTTTGTAAGTTTTGTAATTGATTTTGTAATTAAAAAAAGTACAAGCGACTTATACTAAGTCGCTTATACGTAAAACTCTATTTTCTTTTGATCAACACATCTTAATTTACTTACAGGTCTTCCCACATGTTGGTACATCATTTCGTTTTCTAACACCCCAATGTCAGTCAAAAACATTACATATTTTCGAATAGAAACTCTTGAAATTCCAACTAATTGTGCCATTTCATCTGTTGTAAACACTCTTCCATTCAGCAACTCGATCTTCTGCCAAATTAATTGCAACGTTTGCTTCGTTAACCCTTTCGGAAGCTCTTTAGTGACAGTAGGCTCTCTTTTTTCTTTTTGTAAAATTAACGAATCTAATTCCGATTGACTAATTTTTTGCTGTTCTTTCATGAAAGTAAATTTTTCTCGATATATAGTTAATGCCTCTTTAAATCGTTCAAATGTAAATGGTTTAATTAAATAATCTACAACTCCATATTGTAATGCTTTTTTAATACTCCCCATATCATGTACAGCTGAAATCATCATTATATCGATTTCTTTTTCTTGGTTCCGGATATACATTAAAAGCTCAAACCCAGTCTCTTCAGGCATAAAAATATCAAGTAATACTAAATCCACTCGTGATGTCTCTAATACTTCTATCGCCGACTTTACTGAGTTAACTGCTTGAACAAGTTCAAACCCTCCTACTTGCTCTAAATAGTGCGTATTTAACATTGCTACCATCGGGTCATCTTCTACAATTAAAACTTTAATCATATTTGCCTCTCATCCCTACCTTTAGGTATTTCAATTGTTATCGTTGTTCCCTTTCCTACTAATGAATGCATATGAATTTCCCCATTTATTCGCTGTATACTTTCTTTTACAAGATACAAACCATAACCCCGGTTATCTCCCTTTGTGGAATAACCTTTCGTAAATAATTCCTCTATTTCTTTTTCTTGTATACCTTTTCCCGTATCTTGTACTGTAATAGTTAATATATCCCCATGTTGTATCTCAATTTCAACTTGCTTCTTTTCACAATTCGTCACTGCTTCTAATGCATTATCAATTAAATTTCCGACAATCGTAATAAGTTCATGAGTAATACTTTCATCATCTATTTCCGGCATATAAGAATCTTCACTTATAATTAATTTTATATTTTTCTCTCTAGCATAGCTGAGCTTACCTAGTAAAAAACCAGCAAATACTGGACTTTTTATTCTTTTCATAACTCCACCAATTTCATATTGATGCTCTGATACCATACCGCTTATATACTTCTGTAATTCTTCATACTGTTTCATATGTGTAAGCCCTAATACGACATGCATCTTATTCATAAACTCATGAGATTGTGCCCGTAATGCTTCTGCATATAGTCTAATACCAGTTAGTTCCTCTGCTAGTTTTCTAATCTCTGTTTTATCACGAAATGTTGCAATTGCACCCACTATTTCTCCTTTTACATATAAAGGAACTCGATTCGTCACAATCGTAATTCCATAAATATTTTGTTCTTCGTTTAATTGTACTTCTCCCGTTTGCAATACTTCTTTTATACGTGAATTTGGCATATACAACTCAACATCTTTACCGATAAAATTTTCTTCAAGTCCACTTTTTTTAAATAGACGTTTTGCTTCATTATTAATTAACGTTACTCTAGCCTCTTTATCTACAGCAATGATCCCCTCCTTTACAGATTGTAGCATCGTATTTCTTTCTTCAAGAATTTTTGCTATCCTGTGAGGCTCAAGACCGAATAAACTTTTCTTGATATGTCTAGCTAGCAATATTGCTCCTATAATTCCGACTAATACTCCAACTCCGACACCAATATAAATGATATGTCTACTTTCCTTAACTCTCTCTTTTACATTATCTGCTGAAATACCAACGGCCACTGCTCCAAGTTGTTCACCTGTTTCAGAAAATATTGGTACAAACACTCGCATGGAAATACCTAAAGTTCCTTCTGCTAACGATACATGTTCTTTTCCTTTCAATGCAGGCCCTTCGTCCCCACCAATGAAATGACGACCTATTTTTTGAGGATCTGGATGAGATTTTCTTATTCCATCCATGTCCATAACTACAATAAATTGAACACCTGTGTTTTTTAATATCCTATTTGTATACGTTTGGATTGCAGGAGTATCCGCTTTCCCAACCAAGCCATTGATTACAATTGAATCATTCGCCACAATGTGTGCAATTGTTTTTGCTTTCTCTGCTTGGCTATCCTCCGTCGCCCGTTCTACATTATGACTAATTAATATATCTGTCACAAGTAAAGAAAAAATTACAACTGTACAAACTAACAATGTAATCGTTTTCCACAAATTCCATAGTCTTTTTCTTTTTTTCATCCCGTTAATGACTCCCCTAATTGCTGAATAGAAAAATAAGTAAGGTGATATTATTTTCACCTTACTTATCTGCTGTTATTATACTTTAAATTTACTAGTCATCGCTTGTAGTTCTTCGGCCATCCCAGCTAAGTTTTGCGAAGCTGAACTAATTTCCTCCATTGAATTAACCTGTTCTTCTGTTGAAGCTGCAACACTTTGCATACTAGCTGTATTTTCTTCTGCAGCCGCTGCAATTTCATCAATAGCATTTGTCACTTCATTTGCATCTCCAGCAATTCTCTTCGTTGTTTCTACCATTTGATTAACTTGAGAAACAATATGTGTAGTAGAACTTAAAATTTCCGTAAAACTTACTTTCGTTTTTGTTACAACATCAAGGCCTTGTTGAACTTCTCCATTCACATTATCCATTGCCTTAACAGTATGTTCAATATCCGCCTTAATTTCTGCAATTAAATTTGCAATCTCTCCAGATGACTCTCCTGATTGCTCTGCTAATTTTCTAACCTCATCTGCTACAATAGCAAATCCTCGACCCTGTTCACCTGCTCTTGCTGCTTCAATAGCCGCATTTAAAGCTAATAAGTTCGTTTGAGTAGCTATGTTTTGAATTGCTTCAGAAATAGCTCCTACTTGCTTTGATTTCTCATCAAGAAGTTTAATAATAGCATCTGACTCGGATACCGACCTAGAAATAGACTGCATTTGTTTTGCAGTTTGTTCAACTAAATCTTCTCCCTCTTCAGCTCTTTCTCTCGCATGTAATGAGGAAATAGAAATTGACTCTGCGCTTCCGGTTACATCTTGAATTGCTGTATTTACTTGTTGTAATGTAGCCGCACCTTCTTCAACACCTTGACTTTGTGATTCAGCCCCACCTGATACTTGTTCCATTGCAATTGTAATTTGATCTGTCGCATCATTTGCTTGCTGTACGCTCGCTGTTAACTCCTCAGCCGATGCCGCGACATGTTCTGCTGAAAAGCTAATTTGGGTAATAACATCTTGTAAAGACGTAGACATTTCATTAAATGAAGTCCCTAATTTCCCTATGTCATCCTTAGAATGGATTGTAATTTTCTCTGTTAAATCTCCCTTACTAATTTTATATGCTGATTCAGCTATTTTTCGTAATGGCCCTGTAATAGACCTTGTAATGAAATAAATTAATACACTACCAAATGCAATAGCGATAGCAATAACAATTAAAGTCTTATAAAACACTGGACTGGCAGCTTGGGTAATTTCTTCATCGAACATAACTCCAACTACTTTCCAGCCGGTTTTTTCATTTGTTACAAAGATTAAATTCTTTTTATCATCTTGTTCTGTATAAGACACATTTCCTTGTTTATCTTCATAAATTGGTTTAACCCAAGGATCAGTAACTTTCGCACCTGGTTTTCTAGATGGATGACTAACAATTTGCTTATTTTGATCTAAAATAACTGCATAACCTTTTTCACCAATGTTAATCATTTTGGAAATTTTTAAGATGTTATCTAAATTTAAGTTAATTCCTATAACACCTTTACCATCTTTTACTTCTTTCGCAATGGTCACTACCATATTTTTTGTAGATGCTGATTGATATGGTGCAGTAACAATTACTTTCCCTTTATTTTCATGTGCTTCTTTATACCAAGATCTATCTGTTGGATTATACCCATCAGCCATTTGGATAAATGGTTCTCTTATAAACTTTCCCGTCTGCGTTCCAATATAAATACCTTCTACTTCTGGATGAAGCTTTATATATTGTGCTAACTTCGTTCTCACTATCTCTTCTTGTCCATTTGGATATGTATCCTCTGTTAAGATGTCTGCAAAATACGTCGCATCAACAAATTTCTCTTCTATATTTTGAGAAATAACAGTATTTAAAACTGAAATATTCTCCTTTGCTTTATCTGTCATTTGATGTTCAAAATTTGTTTTGGCAGTTTGATATGAAACACCACCGATAATAATTCCTGGTATAGTTAAAATAATAAAAAATGAAATGATTAATTTTTTCTTGATACTCATACATTTAACCCAGTTAAATATTTTTTGCATAATAAGCCTCCTTTATGTAATGTGGATACTTGTGTCATTTTATACAATTAACATACATAAAACAATATATAATGATAACATGTAAATTTTTCGTCAATTATGCATTTTTCCATATTCACTCCTTAATAAGGATTTTAATCATAAAAATAAGAGAACTTTAGCATTATATATACTAAAGTTCTCTTATTTTTCAACAGCTTCTACTCTAAAAAATTTCTCTTATAATCTTCAATCTCTATCCTTCGCCTTATAGTCATCTTACTAAAACTCTTCATCCTAATTTATTTGGAGCTCTTTACATAACTAATTGCCTGACTCCCCATTTGCACCCATGCCTGTTCAAAGCTTTCTCTCGGTACTTTTACATCTAAGCTATCCTCAAGTGGATCTCGAATATATACAGATTCCTGATCATACCCAATAAGTACAATACAATGTTCATTATACGTAATAGAAACATCTCCACTATTTGTTTCCCATGTAGTAAATTCATCTTCATCTAATGGTGCAAATGTTGCATTCGTAATCATGACTACCGGTTTCCCTGCTTTTACACTCTTATAAATCTCTTCTATATTCTTCCCAGTTAAGTCTACAGCTTTATTAGGTAAATATTTTTCTGCTAACTGAAAAAGTGGCCCATGATATACACCATATCCTGATTCAGAGAATGTATAAATATTACCTACAAATCCTTCATTCGGATTCCCGCGCACACCATCGTCTATAAAATCAACTTTTTTTATTTCATTTGCTAATGTCATCTTATCCACTGAAACACCAGCGTATTGTAACATCATTGCTAAACTTGTCACTTCACAGCCTCTATCCAATTCTGGTAACTGCTGAATTAATGGAACATTTGATAAGATGACTTTTTCATCGTTATTACTAAACTCCGTTTCTTTTCCTCTTTGTATATTTGAGAATGTAAACTTCTCTACATACTTTGGAATTCCATTTGTATATACACTCCATATTGCTGCACCTAGTAAAGCTGTACATATATACCACTTCAATTTTCTTATCACTTTCACGCCCTTATTAATTCGTTAAATAAGAATAAAATGCGTCAGCATCCGTTCTAATCATCGGTACAAAATTTAGTTCTTTTCCTTTTTCAGGCTGATCTTTTTTTATCTTTTCCGCTAACTCTTGAATATTCATATTCATTTTATCCATATTAAGCTCATCTGCCATTTGTAGCACCTTTTGTTCATTAATTTCTTTTAATATTTGATATATATCTTTACCGTACAAATCAATATGATATTTTTTTGCTTCTTCCTGTACTTTTTGTTCGTACACTTCTTGTGCTAACTCTTCAATTTCTTTTCCTTTTTGAGAAATGTCTAACTTTCCTGCTTCTTCTCTTACTTTCGTTCCGTAGATTTCTTCCGCGATGTCTTCAATTTCTTTTCCATCTGTAGAAATGCCTAATTTATCTGCTTCATCTTTAATTTTAATCGTATTAATTTGAGTAATTAAATCTACAATTGATGTATTCTCTATAGATATACCTAGCTTTAACGCTTCTTGCTTTACTTTTGTTTCATAGATTTCTTCTGACAGCGTCCCAACATCTTTTCCTTCAATCGAAATACCTAACTGCTCTGCTTCCCTTCCTACTTCTGTTTCATGAATTTCTTTTTCTAATGTAATTTGTTCTTTTCCTTCCGTTTCAATACCTAGTTCCTCTGCTTTTTCTTCTGTATGCACTGCATGTATCTTACCATTGTTCAATTGTTCTTTACTGCGCTGCGTGTAATCTGTCTTTCCTTTTTGTGTTTCAGAAGGAGAGGCACCCCCTAATATGCTTAAACTCATTACTCCAATAGTGAATACCGTCATCATTTTCTTTTTCAAAATTAATTCCTCCCTCTTACACTTTCTTTTTCAGCATTCCCATAATTTTTTTAATACTATACATACATCTCATCGCTGCTTGAGATAACATTATGATTGATAAAATCCACTCACATACACCTAGTCTCTTCTTCATGTAACGAACGTTCTTTATGCCATACATAATATAAATAGTTTCTTAACTTTCCCTTAAAAAAAAGACGACCTTGTAAAAACAAGATCGTCTTCTTACTTATATTTTTTGATTTTTAGGGAAAATCACTTCAAAACAAGTGCCATTTCCCCATCTGCTCTCTACTGATATTTTTCCATAATGCTTTTCTACAATCCAATTTGCGATTGAAAGACCTAATCCAGCTCCTTCTGACGTACTTCTTGCTTTATCCCCTTGATAAAAACGATCAAATAATTTCGGAATATCTTCTTCTTTCACTCCTATCCCGTCATCCTTCACCTGTATACGAATTGAACTACTCGTTTGCGTACAATCTATTTGAATATGCCCACCTTCGTTTGTATACTTCATCGCATTATCTAACAGTATGACCATCATTTGATGAATCCGCTCTCTATCCCCCATAAAAGATACACCACGTTCTACTTTTAGTATCATTTCTTTTTCCTGATAAGAAGCAATCTCTTTATATGGAGCTACTATTTCTTCTAACAATTTATCAAGTTCAAATGTTTTCTTATCCATCTCAATTTGATTAGAATCAGAACGTGCTAGCAATAATAAATTACTAACGAGTTTCGATAACCGCCTACATTCTTTTGAAATTGTAGAAATATCCATCGCTTTTTCTTCTATCGTAGCGGATGGTGATTGGAATAACACATCCGTTTTTGATTGAATAACTGCAAGCGGTGTCCTTAGTTCATGTGATGCATCAGAAACGAATTGCTGCTGTTTCTCCCATGAATTTTGAATAGGTACAAGTGCTCTGCCAGCTAGGAAAAAGCCGATACCTATCGCACAGAGGCTTCCTATGCTACAACCTATAACGAGGATTAAAAATAAAGTATTTAACATTCTTTCTTCCGCTGTTATATCTCGCACGATTTGAACTATTTCTCCATCTTTTTGAAGCGAAAATGCTCTAAAATATCGTCCTTGTACTTCAATATCTTGTAACTCCCCTAATTTTTTTGGAGAAAACTTTTCCAAATTCTCTTCAAAAATAGAACGGAATTTACGGTTATCGCCCTCTATTTTCACTATTTTCCCATTCCAAGTTATTCTAGTTACTCGCGGATCTCCAATCTGGATATTCTCTATGCGTTTTCTTGGTGGTATTTTAACATCTAATTTTTCTCTATACTGAGCCATCATTTTTATAGATTGATCCACTTCATTATAAATACGCTTATATGTGTATGAATAAATAATACTGCCTAATATACCTATTAATAGGATAAATACTAATGAATTCACTATAGTCAAACGAATGCGTGTCTTTTGAAACATACTTCCTTTTCTCATTGTTCTTTTAATATATATCCAATACCTCGAACGGTTTGAATATCTTTCTGATAACCGAATGGCTCTAATTTTTTACGTAAATGATGCACATACACTTCTACAATCGCTACTGTCGTATCTGAATCAAATCCCCAAACACGATCAAAAATTTGTTCACGCATTAAAATCTTCCCGCTATTTTGAATGAGATACTCTAGTAGCTCATATTGTTTCAATGTCAACTTAATACCTTGTCCATCTACTTGAACGTCTTTATCTTTTCCGAACAATTCAATCCCTTTATAGCGAATCGTTTGCTGCGTTGTTAAACTACCACTTCTGCGTAGTAAAGCGCGAATTCTCGCTTTTAATTCAGGGGCCTGAAATGGCTTAACGATATAGTCATCTCCACCAAAGTCCAATCCCTTCACCCGATCTTCTAAAGAATCTCTCGCTGTCAAAAACAGGACTGGTGTTTCAATCTTTTCATCACGTATTTTTTGAATCACTTCAAATCCGTCCATCCCTGGCATCATCACATCCAACAAAATTGCATCATATATATTTTGAAGCGCTAAAAACAATCCATCTTCTCCATTCAATGCTGTATCCACTTCAAATTCATCACGCAAAATTTGTACGATAGATTCTAATAACGAAGTATTATCTTCTACTACAAGTAAGCGCATGCTCTCACCTTCCATCAAATAGTTCAATTCTATTTATTATTACATTTCTTCTCTTCATAACAAAAGAATGTAGTTATATTACGTAATTTCATTTTCAGCTATTTCCTTCTAAAATTTTGAAGTTTTATTATAAAAACTTTGTCTTAAATTTACCTTAATAAAAAATTGAAAGAAATAAGATTCCTCTTATCTCTTTCAATTTTTTATTACATATACCTTTTTACTTGGCAACTCCAAACAATTTAGCTGACCACCATACACAGCCCCGCCATCAATTCCAATAATACGATTACTACCAAAATACACTCCGCAATCCTCACTACTATGAAGCGTTTTTGTTTCCGTATGCCCAAATACAACAACCTTTTCACCGCTATATCCATTATGAAATTCATTACGGATCCACATTAACGTATATGGTTCAGATTCAGAAACTCGTTTCATCGGCTCAACCCCAGCATGTACAAATATATACTCTTCTGTTTCAATGTAATGATCTAATTCTTGAATAAACTTTATATGTTCCTCTAATACAGAAGATTGTAAAATCGGTTTTTGGAAGTCTTTCTCATTAACCGCAATATCTTCTTCTACAAATCCATAACTATATAATGTCTTATCTCCACCATTTCTTTTTACCCAATGGTTCCATGAACGTTCCTCATTTGTCGTTAACGCCTTAATCATCATATCTTCATGATTTCCTTTTAAAATGAGTGCTCCCTCTTCTTTCAATTCTTTTACCTTTTCAATTACAGCACGCGCATTTGGACCACGATCTACATAATCTCCCAGTAAGATTAATTGATCCTTTTTCGCATTATATTGAGCTTCTTTCAACAACTGTTCAAACTTTTCTATTTCTCCATGAATATCACTAATAACAAGAATTCTTTTCATATTATCCCCCCTCTTTCTAATTATAGTTCAAAACAACGGAAAATTCCGAATCTTAACCTTGGATTAAATTTATCCCGCATTAACAGGCAGTAAGACCCCCACCTCAAAATTCAGCGGAAGCAAAGAAGTTAGGTGGGGGTAGGGCTGCCCGTTAATGCCCGATTGGTGAGGGCTAATAATCAGTGGTGGATGAAGAAAAGCCCCATTGATTAAAGTTTCACTTTATTACAAACTAAACTATTATCCTTACAACAATGTAAGTCTCTTGTCATCCAATTCGATAGTTGTAATTACTGTATCTCCTTATACTGAGAGTAAGAAATGAAACAAAAAACAAGGAGAGATGAGAGATGAAAAAAGTAATGGAAGTTGTAGTAGCGGTAGTAGAGGTTTTCGTAAATGGTAAACAAGTCGCAATAGAGTTGAATAAATAATGAAAAGGACAACATTCACTCTAGACCCTTTACTCATATAAAAGAGATAAAACTTCATCATTTCTTTGATCCCTTATCTCCCTATAAAGAAAGCCGTATCCCTTTTAAGGATACGGCTTTCTCTTATTTTTGACTCGTACGAGATGAAATGCTAATTGCTCTATCTGTTGCTTTGGCAGCTTCATCTAACGCTTCTTTACTATTCTTTCCGTCATACATTGCTTCTAATGCTTTTACAACTGCATCTCGTGATTCTGGGAATACACTAATTAAAGCACCTTGTGTTGCTGGAGATTGCTTCGTCGCTTGCAGTTGATCTACTGTTACTTTCAACTGTGGATATTTTTCATATTGCTCTTTTACTAACGGCTCATTATATGCATCTGGATTAATTGAGAAATAGCCTGTTGCCGTATGCCATTTCGCTTGTACGTCTGGCTTCGTTAAATATTTCATAAAGTCCCAAGCACCTTGTTGCGTTTCTTCTGAAACCATATTCGTCATCCATAATGATGCACCTCCAATGATAACACCATTTTGTTTCGAATCCTCTGGATATGGAATATATGAAACACCTACATTAAACTTAGATGCATCAATTAAATCGCGAACACCTGCTGAAGAATCTAAATACATAGCAACTTGTCCAGACTGGAACGCAGCACGAATATCATCCCAACTTGCTCCATACTTTCCAAGTGCGCCAGCTTTATTTAAATCATCTAACATTCCAAATACTTTCTGTCCTTCTTTACCGTTAAATACCGCCTTCTTTGCAGCATCTTTACGGCCGTTTTCATTATCTACATATAAAGCACCTTGTGTCGCTAACAACTCTTCAAAGAACCAACCATAGTTAAGCATGGAGAATCCATATTGTTTTACATTTCCGCCTTCTTTAATCGTTAACTTTTTCGCTGCTTCTTGTAATTCCACATATGTTTTTGGAGCTTTCTCTGGATCTAAGCCCGCCTTTGCGAAAGCATCTTTATTATAAATTAATACTGGTGTAGATGAATTAAATGGCATAGAATACATTTTTCCATCAACTGAATAATAATTTGTAATTGCTTTTTCTAATTTTGACGTATCGTACTTATCTTTTTTTATCCAGCTATCAATTGGTGTGATTTTTTTGCTATCAATCATATATTTCGTTGTAATTTCACTCGATTGAACAAGAGCTGGCGCTTCTTTCGTTGCAGACATCGTTCTAAACTTCGTTAAAGACTCTTCATATGTCCCTTGGAACTCTGCCTTTATCTCGTATTTACTTTGTGACTTATTATAGTCTGCAACAAGACTATCTAGTACACCTTGTGTTTTTCCACCCATCGCATGCCAGAAGCGAATTACAGTTTTATCACCATTTTTTTCAACTGGTGCTACTTTTGCCTGCGCTTCAGGTTTTCCCTCTGTTTTACTATTTGAACAAGCGGCACTAGATAATGCCATTGTTGCTGCCATTAATAGGGCAGCACCTTTTTTTACTAAACTCATTTTAAGCTCACCTTCTCTTAGTTATTTAATTGCACCTTTTGTTAATCCTTGTTGTAATTGTTTTTGTCCTAAAAATAGTAAAATCAATGTTGGAATAACGATAACCGTAACACCGGCCATTACACTTCCCCAATCAGTTGCAACTTCTTGAGACTGAAGCTGCTTTACACCGATTTGCACTGTTCTTACTTTTTCATCAGTGGTCACTAAAAGTGGCCATAAATACATATTCCATGTTGTTAAAAAGCTATATACTCCAAGCGTAATAAAACTCGTTTTACAATACGGTATTACAACGCTGAATAAAAATCTTATATTTCCAATCCCTTCAATAAAAGCAGCTTCTTTCAGTTCATTCGGGAGTGTCATAAAATGTTGGCGTAACAAGAAAATACCGAAAGCTGTTGCAAAAAACGGCACTGTCATCCCGGCGAAACTATTGATCCAGCCAAAGTTTTGAATCGTTAAAAAGTTAGGCACCATCGTTGCTTCCCACGGAATAAGCATCGTTGAAATAAACAGGAAGAAAATTAAGTTTCTCCCTTTAAACTGAAGAAAAACAAAAGCATAAGCTGCTAAACTTGATACGATAAGTTGTCCAATCATAACGACTGTCGATACAATTAAACTGTTATATAAGTATGTAAAAAGCGGTACTTTTTGAAAAATATTAATGAAATTATCAAAAGTAAACTGGGTCGGAAATAACCTTCTCATTTGAATATCGTCTGGTGTCATAAAGCTTATTAAAAATGCATACAGTACAGGAAAAAACACCATCACTGCACTAATAATGAGTAGCATGTATAATAGGAAATTTTGTTTCCACTGTTTAACAATCATTTATAATGCACCTTTCTCTCAGCAAACTTAAATTGAAGTAATGTAGCAACGAAAATGAAAACAAATAATACCATCGCTTGTGCACTTGCTGTTCCAAATTGATGATTCACAAACGCCTCTTTGTAAATCGAGTACACAATTAAATTCGTTGCATCATTTGGTCCACCGTGCGTTAAAATATCAATTTGTCCAAAGCTTTGGAACGCACTAATTAATGTTACTGTTACAATAAAGAATAAAGTTGGCGATAGCATCGGTAATGTAACACGGCGAAGCTTATATAAATAACTAGCACCATCTATAGATGCACTCTCATATAAAGACGTATCAATATTTTGTAAACCACCTAATATAACTAAAAATGCAAAACCTGTATTCATCCAAACTGTTGTAACTGATACAGAGAATAGTGCCCAGTCCGGACTCGTTAACCATGCGATTGCAGGAAGGTTCATAGAGGCTAATATATTATTAAATAATCCTACACTTGGATGAAATAAAAATAGCCAAATCACTGCACTAGCAGCTACTGATATTCCCATCGTCGAAGAAAACAGAACTCGGAATAACCCAATACCTCTTACCTTTCCATTTGCAATCAATGCAAGAAACAAAGCAAATATAATACTCGTAGGAACTGTATATAAAACAAATAATAAAGTTGATTTTATACTTTTGTAGAAGGCTGGATCAGAGAATAAATATTGATAATTTTCTAAGCCAACGAAGAGATTAGCTTCTCCATGTATATCGGTTAAATAAAAACTATAATAAATCGTCCTAAACAATGGATAGAACAGAAAAATCGAAAATAACAAAATAGATGGCGCCAAAAACAATAATCCTATTCTTAAATCTTTCGTTCTCTCCCATAATTTTTTCTTTTTTGACACCTTTGTTTGAACTGGTAACTTACTTACTTCGATCATTATTTCGCCACCACTTTCAACTCTTCTTCAGCTACCACTTTTAAGCGTTCATTCGTGTTTTCGTTAAAGAAGCATAACTTTTCTTGCGAGAATAATAATTTTACTTTGTCACCTTTGTTCAGGAGTAACTGTCCGATGACTTTCGCACTCCAAGTTGTTCCATTTACCGCAAAATTTAATATAGATTCATTCCCTAATACTTCTACAGATTGCAGCGTCACTTCTTGTCCTTCCTCAGACAGTGCAATATGCTCAGGACGCATGCCTATACGAATTATTCCTTCTGGTAATTGCTTTAACTGTCCAATAGATAATGGAATTTGCAATTGCCCTATATGTAATACACCTTTTTCTTTATCTACTTTTCCATCATTTATATTCATAGAAGGAGAACCTATAAAGCTTGCAACAAATTCGTTTGCTGGTTCGTTATATATGTCAAGTGGTGTTCCAACTTGCTGTATACTTCCTTTATTTAAAACCATGATACGATCTCCCATAGTCATCGCTTCTATTTGATCGTGGGTAACGTAAATCATCGTAATTCCTAATCGCTGCTGAATTTCTCTAATTTCAATTCTCATTTGCGCACGTAATTTTGCATCTAAATTCGAAAGTGGTTCATCCATTAAACAGATTGGTGCTTGACTCACAATTGCCCTGGCAAGTGCAACACGCTGTCTTTGTCCGCCTGATAATTGGCCTGGTTTCATTTTCACATACTCTTTCAGTCCTACCATTTCAATAGCTTCCATTAATCGCTTTTGTCGCTCTTCTTTTTGTACTTTTCTTACCTTAAGTCCAAATAAAATATTTTCTTCTACAGATAAGTGTGGATATAATGCATAATTTTGAAATACCATTGATAGATTACGGTCTTTCGGCTCTATATCATTTGCAACACGTTCATTAATAATTAAATCTCCCGAAGAAATCTCTTCTAAGCCAGCAATCATTCGTAATAATGTGCTTTTCCCGCATCCCGAAGGTCCAACTAAAACAAAAAATTCGCCCTTCTTAATATGAACCGATACGCCTTTAACCGCCGTCTCTTTTGCATTTTTATATACCTTTGAAACATTTTTCAATTCAATCACAAGGTTGCACTCCTTTTTTCTTCTTGTATCCATACTTCATAATGACTTGTTGAAATCGCACTTGCTCCTGCACGAATTGCAATTTCCGCATCTTCTCGCGTTTGAATCAGCCCGCCTGCAATAATAGGAAACTCTATTTCCTCTGCTAGCTGTTTAATTATAGAAGGCATAATCCCCGGCATAATCTCTACTGCATTTGGTTTAGTCGTTTTACAATTTTCAATTGATTTAGTAAGGGATAAAGTATCTACAATAAAAATACGTTGAATTGTTTTCAATCCAATTTTATTAGCATTTCGAATTGTCGAACCCTTTGTTGAAATAATGCCTTGTGCCCCGATAACATCTTGAATATACAAAAGCGCTTCCTCTGTATTCGTATTTAAGCCTTGTATAAAATCACAATGAAGAAATACATCATGTCCATGTTTCTGCAATTCGTATACACGCTCTGGTAATTCCAGCATTGAACCCGTCATAAGAAAAACTGTTTTCGGCAATTGTTTGTATGCTTTGTATCCTTTCCAATCCTTTATCATCGCAATATAAGGTTCTTTAAACATTCATTCCACCTAACTGTTCTATTTTTATCCAAACTAAAAACACCTACTTACATAGAACGCCTTTCTCCTTATTTGAACTCTAGGGAATAGAGCACACCTAAGAAAGCGGCACATTATATGTAAGCGGGTGTTCTCAAATGTTCTCTACCCTAGTTATTTTGTTACCTTTACTATATTACTCATTTATTAAGCCAGTTTTGATAGTTTGTTAATTAGGTGTTAATCGAGTGTTAATATTCACCACATTACTTTTTACAATAATCTAGATATATGAATGAACTCCAACAGAACGCAACAACTATCTTTAAAATTCAAGTGATATGCAAATTCATTCCATAGTCAATCAGTTTTAGTTTTCTCGCAACTGCTTGTGAGGCATAATTATCCCAGGAAGTACTATAAAGTGGAATGCGCTTTTCCTCTTGTATTGCTATGGCCCAAGCTGTAACAACATCAGTACCATATCCATTCCCTTGAAACTCGGTTAAAGTTTCCACACTTCCCTCAGCACTCAGCAGCTACGGGGGTACTTCTGGCACTGCAACAAACAGAAACCACCTTTTCATTTTTTACAATTGCAAAATAAGGTTTCCTCCATTCCATCTGTTCTATTAGATTAGGAAAATTTTCTCGTAAAAGCTCTCTATTCTTCTCCGTTATTTGTATTGTTCTAGTCGGCTTATGTAAATTACTAGTAAACATGAAAGCAGGACCCATCCAAATATTTTCCACTGTTCTTTCTTCATTTAATACATTAATAATCTTTGCTATCTCTATATGCTTTGAAGGTTCTCGAATTAACTTCTCAATCTTACTTACCGTTTCATCATCCACATTACAATGATATCTCGTTATACCCCCTTCACGAGTTCTGCCAAGAAAAAAACGTGGTGCTTTCGGATTTCCTTGTTCATTTACATATTTCATTTTTCCTACTTGATTATGAACAAATAAAACCTCTGCCTGAATTACTATTAAATCAAGTTCTCAGAGAGTCATTTATATCCTCCTTATTTACCCCATATACCATCCATTCATAATCTATTTTTCATGTTCAAAACAAAAATCCCATTCAAATACACATTACTGAATCCATCATACTAACTGATTTCTTCATTCTGTCTATCTAAATGGGATTATTTTTCGTTTGTTACTCTACTGGTTGTTGTGGCTGTACTACTTCATTCGCTCCAGCTACCCTCAACATATTTACAATATCTTTAAAACCTCTTTTTTCAGCGTATTGCAGTGGCGTCAGATGTTCCTTGTTAGCCATATTTACATCTGCACCATGATCAATAAGCAATTGAATTACTTTCTTATGGTTTTCACTACCATTTCCTAATACAATTGCTTCTAATAGCGCTGTTCCACCACGTTCATTTTTATAATTCACATCAATATCTGTATGCTCTAATAATTCTTTAACAACCTCTACATGGCCACGCTCAGATGCAGAAATAAGTGCTGTTCCACCTGACTTAGTCGTTTCTTTCGTATTAACTCCTGCATTAATTAATACTTTTACAATATCCGTATATCCTTCTCTACTTGCATAAAGAAGTGGATTACTTTTTTTCTCATCTTTAATTTCAATATTAGCACCTGCACCAATTAATGCTTTAACTGTCTCTACATGATTTTGGTACGTCGCTGCAAGGACAGGCGTTTCTCCGTTGTCACCTTCTACGTTTATATTCGCTCCATCCTGAATCAACTTCATAGCTGTCTCTGTGTCTCCAAGAGTAGCTGAAAGTAACAACTGTTTGTCCATTAAATTTATACTTTTCTCTTCTTTAGATTCTTCCTGTTCTTTATGCTTCTCTTTTTTCTTTTCATTTTTCACATGAACCGGTTTCGATTCTGGTTCTTCTTGCTTATCGCAAGCCACTACCGTCATTAAAAGTCCTAATAAAATACATAATAAAATTTTTTGTTTTCTCACAACTACAGCTCCTATGAAAGATAATGTTTTCTTAACCATTCCTCCATCACATACAATAACTCTTCTTGAGTACATTTATCCATAAGCCCTTTAGATTCCTTCTTTAATCGGATTATCTTAAGCTTATACTATGTTTCTCAACCTATTGAAATGATACGCCTGATGGCCCCATCATTAACATTATGAAGCAATTAGTTTAGCACGTTTTTACCGCATTTGTATACATTTCTAAAAAGTACATAAAGTGAAACTTTAATTAGTGGGGGTTTTGTTCATCCACCACTAATTATTAGTTGAACCAATCGGGCTTTTACGGGCAGTTGATCTCCACCTAAATTCTTTGCTTTCACTAAATTTTGAGGTGGGGATCTTACTGCCCGTTAATGCGGGATAAATGATTGCTTTAGGTTACTATATTCCATTGTAACCGTTCTTCTAAAAATTTTACACCTTTTCTATATTTGCACCTGAGTAATAATAGAAAAAGACAACTATATAGTTGTCTTTTTCTATTATTAATGATGTCCACCATGATTTCCTGCTTTCGGTTTCCCCATCATCTCTTTATTCATTTCCCATTTATGCTCTGCTAACTCTTTATACGAAAGAACTTTGCCCTTATAGTTAGATACAAAGCTCTCTGCATCTTTTTTATTTTTAAATGAAATGACATTATAAGCCATCGGTGTCGTTATTGTTTTATCATATACGTAAGTAGCGTCTTCTAACGAAATCCAATCTTTCGAATCATAATCTCGAACAAATTTCTCTTTCGTCTTTTCATCTGAGTTGATCTCCATCCATTTATACATACAACCGATATCATCAAACTTTAACGCTTTTCCATTTTCTAAAATGATTTCTGTTGCAAATTGATTATCTGTTACCCCAATTTGGCAAATATCACATTTATCATGTTTCTCATCAATAGCAACAGCTGCTGTTTCCTTTTTCCCACACCCGACTACCGTAAATACGAAACATAAACATATAGCAAGTACAACATATTTTACTTTCATCAATATTCCTCCCTAGAAACCGTATACTTCACGAAAAGAATACCAAAAGGTTGTGTGAGATTTGTGAAAAAACAATGTGCTTTTTGTAATATAGGAAACAAAAAAAGATGTGTAGTTATTTCTACACATCTCTCATCACTCGCAGCCTGTAATTAACAAATCATCTTCTAACTTAACTAATAATGTATCCGCACTAATTTCCTGTCCAACTTCTACATTTACCAATCTTATATTTCCACTAATCCCGACTGTAATTTTTTTAAGCTCACCGTCATTTTTTCGGATCATCAGTAATTTTTCCCATTCATATACGTAAGAAGATTCATTAATAAAAATCTCCTCTACTTTTCCTTCATAAGAGCTATAAATCTCTTCAATTCTCGTTTTCATATAAAATCTACTCCCTATTCCACACTTCACTATTTTCATCTTATTCTACCATTCTTACGAGGAGTAGCTTACTTTTTAAAAATTCAAATTAACTACCGTGAACAAAATGAACAAAATAAAAATTATGCTTCTAATGATGTTATTTTTCAAATTATTTACCATTTGAATGGATGCTTTTATTATAAATAAAAAACCTTTTTCTGAATTTTTATTCTATTTTGAAAGCGCAATCATTCTTTTGAGGGGGAAATTACATGTTAGCACTACTTGGATTTGCGATGGTATTTGTCTTTATGTTTTTAATTATGACGAAACGTATGTCAGCGCTAGTAGCATTAATATTAATTCCGAGTGTTTTTGCATTAATTGGCGGATTCTATGCCAATATGGGGCCTATGATGTTAGAGGGGATTCAAAAATTAGCACCTACTGGTATTATGCTTATGTTCGCTATTTTATATTTTGGGATTATGATTGATAGCGGTTTATTTGATCCTGTCATTAGTAAGATTTTAAAATTTGTAAAAGGAGATCCTTTAAAAATCGTTGTCGGAACGGCTATATTGACTATTATCGTTTCTTTAGATGGTGATGGTACAACAACATACATGATTACAGTTTCTGCAATGTATCCACTATATAAGCGCCTTGGAATGAACCCACTCATATTAGCTGGAGTTGTTATGTTAGGAGCGGGAGTAACAAATCTTACACCTTGGGGTGGACCCACAGCTCGTGTTATGAGCGCACTTGGACTTGAGGCTTCCGAATTATTTACACCTCTTATTCCAGGAATGATTGCTGGTGCAATTTGGGTTGTTTTCGTTGCCTACTATCTTGGAAAAAAAGAAAGAAAACGTTTAGGAATTATGGATGTACAGTATTTAAAACAAATGCAAACAATGGATGAGCAAGCTGCAACTGTCGAAGCCACAGCGCATAAACGTCCTAAACTTCTATGGATTAACTTTTTATTAACCGCCACATTACTTGTCTGTCTCATACTAGAAGTTATGCCGTTACCTGTTTTATTTACAGTCGCTTTTGCTATTGCTGTTATGATTAACTATCCAAACTTAGAGCAACAGAAAGAACGTATTGCTTCTCATGCAGGGAATGTATTAGCAGTTGTTTCTCTCGTATTTGCTGCCGGTATTTTCACTGGTATTTTATCTGGAACAAAAATGGTAGATGCAATGGCTAACAGTGTAGTAACTCTTATACCAGATGCACTTGGACCACAACTACCAATTATTACAGCACTTCTCAGTATGCCATTCACATTTTTCATGTCTAATGATGCATTTTACTTCGGGGTATTACCTATTTTGACGAAAGCTGCTGCTACTTACGGAATTAGTGCAGCTGAAATGGGACGCGCTTCCTTACTTGGGCAACCCGTTCACTTATTAAGTCCTCTTGTCGCTTCCACTTATTTATTGGTCGGAATGGCCAAAGTTGATTTCGGTGAACATCAACGCTTCACTTTATTGTGGGCCGTTGGAACGACAATGGTTATGTTAATTACCGGAATTGTAATTGGGATTATTCCAATATAAGATGCAAAAAAACAGTAGAAGAAATAAAATCCTCTACTGTTTTTTATTATGAAGAAGCAAGAAAATAACGTCTCTCCGGTCTCCCAACACTTCCATATATTAGCTCTGCGTGGACTTTCTTCCCAGATATCAAATACTCTAAATAGCGCCTTGCCGTTGATCGGCTTACTCCAATCATTGAGCTTAACATTTCTGCTGTAATCCCTTCTTCATTAACTGTTAACATATGCTTTTTTACTTTCGCTAAAGTATAAGGATCTATCCCTTTCGGGGCATATTCTATTTGATCTCCCTTCACACCTCTTTGAGACCATAAATATTCAATTTGTTCCGTAGATAATTGATTGTTCTTCTTTAACTGTATAATCTTTTTTTGATAGCCTTCTAGACTTGCTTTAAATCGATCAAACATTAGTGGCTTTACGATATAATCTGTTACTCCGCCCCGCAGGGCGTGCCTCACTACATCTGTTTCCGATGCCGCTGTAATCATAATGATATCTGTATCGTGCAAATGATTCCTAATATATGTGACAAGTTCCGTTCCCTGCATATCAGGTAAGTACACATCTAATAACACGAGCTGTGGCTTCACAAGCTCTAGCCATTCTTTCGCTTGTTCTCCAGTCGTTGCCGTTCCAATTACTTTAAATCCCTCAATTTTTTCAGTAAAACGACGATGAATGTCAGCAATCCGAATATCATCTTCTACAATTAATACTTCAATCTCCTCACCCATTACTATTCGCCTCTCTCTTTCGGTAGTGCAATAATAAATAACGCACCACCTAAATCCCCTTTTTCAATTGCAATACTTCCATTTAAATCTTCTACTAACTCTTTCACTTTTGCTAATCCATATCCTCGCTCTCCTCCTTCTTTCGTCGAAAAGCCTTTATAGAATATGCTAGTAATTATTTCATCATGAATCCCTTGCCCTGAATCTTCCACTTCAATTAATATTTCTTCTCCAATATCAGTTACAAACATCCTTACTTTCCTATCATTCTCTTCATTTTTTTCAATTGCTTCAAATGCATTCGTAATTAAATTCCCTAAAATAGAAACGACATAATTACTCTCAATATGTGGACTTAATTTGTCTAAACCACTTTCTCTATCTAGCATAAAATCAATCTTCAACTCTCGTGCTCTATTATAAAATCCAATTAAAATTCCACCTAGCCATGGATTTTGAATCCGCTTCATAATAAATTGAACAAAATCTTGATATACCGCTGTTTCCTTATGAATAAGCTCTAAAGCATCTTCATATGATTCTAATTGGATAAGACCCGAAAGCGTATACAATAAATTATTATATTCATGCGTTTGCGCCCGCAATGCCTCTGTATATTGCTTCGTCTGGGACAATTCTGCTGTTAACTGATCCATTTCAGATTTCAAACGTAAGCTCGATACAACGCCAGTTACTTTATTCTTTACTTTAATAGGTAGACGGTTCGCAATAACAGCCTGTCCTTTTATATTTAATTGGCGGTCAAACTGTTCTTCACCAGTTTGAAGTACATCTAGTATCGTTGAATTAGGAATTACATTTAAAATAAATTCCCCAATAATATTTTGTTGTTTATTTAGCGAAAGAATATCATAAGCTGCTTGATTGACTAAACTAATCATGCCATTTTTATCGATTACAATAATCCCTTCACGTACAGATTGAATCACTGTACTATGCTCTTCATATAAAGATGAAATTTCTTCTGGCTCCATCCCGAACATCATTCTTTTTATACTTCCCGCTAAATATATAGAGCCGATTACCCCAATTAAAAGACCTATTACTGTAATCCAAAATACACGCTTTCCATACACTTCTACTGCTCCATGAATATCAGCCATTGAAAACCCAACAGACACCACACCGATAATTTCATTTTCCTGGTTACGGATTGGGACTTTCCCACGCAATGAAGGGCCTAACGATCCATTAGCTTTCGAAACATAAGATTTCCCTTCTAATAAAACGCCTTTATTATCTCCGCCAACCATTTTTTCTCCTATTTTATCTCGCTCAGGATGCGCATAACGAATCCCCTCTTTGTTTCCAACTACAATAAAGTCAGCTTCTGTATCAATTCGAATTTTTTCTGCGATTGGCTGAATAATAGAAGCTGGATTTTCTTTTTGAAAAGCTTCCTGAATTTCTGGTATCGCAGCAACTGTTTTCGCAACATGCAAGGCCCTTTTACCAATTTGCTCTTCTACTGTTTCAGATAATATGTAAAAAAATAAATAACTTGTTAGCAAAAGTACAACAAGAATAAGTGTACTAATAGTTAATGTAATTCTCGGTTGTAGTTTTAATTTTTTCAATGTCAAAACCATTCCCCTAACATAATTAAAGATAGAATTTAAAGAAAATACAGTTTTTTATTATCATAACACGCTTACTATATATTTCTTTCTTTTTTATCTTCATAAAAAAAGAAACGAAGCATAAGCACTACTTCGTTTCTTAACAGTTTATTATATTTTAAACTTACCAATCATCTCTTGTAATTCTTCTGCCATTTGTGATAAATGAACTGCTGCTGCATTTATTTCATCTACTGAAGCTAATTGTTCCTCAGAGGAACCAGCAATATTTTGAACGCTTGCCGCATTTTCTTCAATCGTAGCTGCAATTTCATTAATAGATGCACTTACTTGCTTTGCATCTACCGTCATTTGTTTTGCTACATCTACCATGCTATCAATTTGTACAACTGTATCATTTGTAGACTTCAATATTTCGGCAAAGCTTTGCTTCGTTTCATTTGCAACTACAAGTCCTGATTGTACTTCTGTTCCAACTTGATTCATAGAGCTTACTGTTTCTTTTATATCAAATTGAATCTCTTTCACTAGTTTTCCAATTTCCGTAGAAGACTTTCCTGATTGTTCTGCTAGCTTTCGCACTTCATCTGCTACAATTGCAAATCCTCTTCCTTGCTCTCCAGCTCTCGCAGCCTCAATTGCCGCATTTAACGCTAATAAATTTGTCTGTTCTGCAATATGTTGAATCACTTCAAGAATTGCTCCAATTTGTTTCGACTTATCGTCTAACAAACCAATGATTTTGTCTGACTGTGAAACAGAATCATGAATTAATTGCATTTGATTCACAGTTTTTTCAACTAACGTCCCACCATTTTCAGCTTTTTTCTTGGTATACATAGAGGCTGTAGATACTAATGAAGAACTATCTGCAACACGCTGAATTCCTTCTGTAACTTCTTCTAACAATGTTGCTCCTTCTTCAACTTCTTTCGTTTGTATTTCTGCACCACTCGATACTTGCTCTATCGCCTGTGTAATTTGTTCCGTTGCTTCGCTTGTCTGCTTCATACTAGCTGTTAATTCTTCTGAAGATGCTGCTACATGACTTGCTGAAATGTTTATATTGGAAATGACACTATGTAACGATGTAGCCATCTCGTTAAAGCTTTCTCCTAGCTGTCCAATTTCATCTTTAGAATGAACTGTAATTGATTCTGTTAAATCGCCTTCACTAATCTTCTTCGATGATATAACAAGTTGTTTTAACGGTTTAATAATAGACGCAATAATGAAGTAAATTACAATCCCACCGATTAGTAGCGAAATTCCAAGAACAGTTATTGTTTTATAGAAAATAGGTTCAGCCGCTTCGATAATTTCTTTGGAAGGCATAATTCCTGCTATTTTCCATCCAGTTTTCTTATTCGTTTTAAAAGTGATATTACGATCTTCACCATCTAACGAATAATGAACATCCCCAGCTTCCTGTTTATACAATTCTTTACTAAGTTTCTCTTCTAATTTCTCTCCTGGCTTCAGTGTCGGGTGCGCTACTACATTTTTATCTTGATCAAATATTGCTACATACCCTTCCTTACCGATATTAACCATCTTGGAAGTAGTAACAATATCATTAATGATTAAGTCAATCCCAAGAACGCCACTTTTATCCTCATTTTGTTTTGCTAGTGTAATAACAATATTACCTGTCGTTTTTGACTTATATGGAGCAGTTACAATTACTTCTCCGCTTTTCTTCACTGCCTCTTTATACCAATCTCTTTCTGTAGGATTATATCCATCTGGCATCTGAATAGCTGGTGATTGAATAAACTGTCCATTACTAGATCCTGTATAGATTGCTTCCATTTCTGGATGCAGTTTATTGTATTCTTCTAGTTTATTTTGTATGTTTTGAATTTGATCTGCTTGGTAACTTGATTGTGTGAATAATTTTGTAAAATAAGTTGCATCTATTTTTTTACTATCCAATTCTTTATTAATTACATTATCCAAAATTTTTATATTATCTTTCGCCGAGTTCAAAATCGTTTCATTAAAATTCGTCTTCGCCTGTTGATAAGACGTCCAACCAATTACAATACTTGGAAGAATTAAAATAATAATAAATGATACAAGTAACTTTGTTTTTAAACTACTACTCCTTAATTTCCCTTGAAACATACTTCTACCCCTCCATACCGTTTTAAATGTAATTAATTAACATTTAATCTTTCTATAAAAATAATACAATTTAAATGTATCGATGAGACTCTCTATCTTTTTCTACATCATAAAGAATTGATACATACCTTTTTCATTCTATATAAATTAAATAATTAAAACAATATATAAAAATGTATATTATTCGAAATATTATAATTCACTGAAGAACCTCTAGTATCTCACTTACTAGAGGTTCCTCCCGCTTTACTATTCTTTATCTTTTTCTACTTCTTTTTTCGCATCTTCTACTACAGATACAACAGGTTTATCGTTTGATAATTGTTGTACTGCTCCTTTTCCAGCAAATCCTTCTAATAACTCTTTTAAATCAATGCCAGAAGAAGCTTTTAATGTTTCTTGCATCGTTGCCATTAAATCAGTCGCATAACCTGCAACTTTTCCGGCGCCGCTATTTTTACCACCGCCACCTGTATCGACAACTGTAATTTTATCAATGTTGCTAAGTGGGCTTGCAACTTCCTTCGCATAACTTGGAAGCATGTTAAGAACCATATCCATAATCGCCGCTTGGCCATATAACTCAAATGCCTCTGCAATTTTTTGTTTCGCTTCCGCTTCTGCTAAACCTTTTAATCTGATAACATCTGCTTCCGCTGTACCTTGTGCTTTTTGTACTTCTGCTTTTGCTTGACCTTGCGCTTTTTCGATTTCCGCCTTCGCTAAACCTTCTACACGAACTTCTTCTGCACGTGCTCTTGCTTCCGCTTCAATTTTATATTGATCTGCATCTGCTTTTTTCATTTGTTTTACTTTTTCCGCTTCTGCTGATTGTTCAACAGCATAGCGATCTGCATCTGCCTTTTTCTTTACTTCTGCATCATATTGCTTTTCACGACGCGCAATCTCTTTTTCTTCTAATTCAATTTGCTTTTCACGTTCAATGATTTTAACGCGCATTTGCTCTTCTGTAACACCTTGTTGCGCTTTTGCTTGTTGTAATTCATAGGAAAGATCTGCATCTGCGCGAGCTTGTTCTTGATCTCTCTTATAAGATTGTACTTTTAACTCTTTATGTTTTTCAGCTTCAGCGATTTGTGCATCACGTTGATACTCAGCTTCTTTTGCTTCTTTCTCAGCACGAGCTTTTTCAATTCGTGCCTCTTTTTCACGCTCTGCATTTGCAACTGTTGCATCACGCTTAACCATCGCAATTTGTGGCTGACCAAGTGCATCTAAGTAACCGTTCTTATCCATGATTTCTTTAATTGTAAAGGAAACGATGCGAAGTCCCATCTTCTTTAAATCTGTAGAAGCTACTTCATGTACCTTTTGAGCGAATTGCTCTCTATTACTATAGGCATCTTCTACTGTCATAGAAGATAAAATAGCACGTAGATGACCTTCTAAAACTTCTTTTGCTTCTATTTTCAACTCTTCTGTTTCTTTTCCTAAATATTGTTCAGCTGCTGTAGAAACTTCTTCAATGGTAGATCCTACTTTAATAATAGAAACACCATTTACTGTAATCGGTACACCTTGTTTCGTATACGTATCACGTGTTCCCACTTCTAATTTGTAGTTTAATAGACTTAAAGGCTCTGCTCTTTGCATAATCGGAACTACGAAAGTACCGCCACCACGAATAATCTTAATCTTCTTTCCATCATCAGTGGTAACTACATTTTTCCCGCCACCAAGCCAGTTTCCAGTAACAATTAATGCTTCATCTGGTCCAACTGTTCGATACTTTGTAATGAATACTAAAATGAGTAGAATTAAAATTGCGAGTAATACTCCACCGATAATTAATGGAATCGTCATGTAAATTCCCCCTTATAATTTTGGTTTCTTTAAAGAATAAGCGATGTTCTGTACAAGTAAAACACCATCTTGGACTCCCTCGATAATAACCTCTGTTCCTTGCGAAATATCTTTCTTTCCAACTGTTTTAGCTAGGATTGCATTGTTTCCAAATTGGGAGGAAATTAATACTTCACCAAACCCTTCTGTAGGAATAGTCGTAATGACCTCTCCTTTGCAACCGATGAATTCATCCATACGTTGCACCGTGTTTTGTTCTGCTTCTGCAATCGGTTTTAAAATTAGTATTTTCATGATGAATACACCGATAAAAGATATAGCAAATGCAGCCCCAAAAATAAGAATACTATTAAAGGAAAATAAATATTCTCCTATATAACTAAGTCCACATAACATGGCGAAAAAACTAAGTAATAAAGTAACAACGGATACAGATCCGCCTCCAAAACTAAATATGGATTCAAATATATCTCCAAAAAAGATATAAATTACAGTGAGTATAGTAGCAATAATAAATCCGTATAAATAAATTGTTTCAAGTGGATAACCAAACAAAGCCATTTCTTATCCCCCTCTCTTAAACAATCCCTTTTTTGTTATGTGTATGCCCCACCTCTTTCAAAGATTATCGTTCTAAATTTTCAGTTATTTACCCTTTAAAGAAAAGCCTGTAAGACAGGCCTCTAAAAAAGAACAGGAGAAACCTATTGTGACAGGCTCCTCCTAGAAAATAACCGATATATTATATATCTATATAATATACTATTTTCCACAAAAAGTAAAGTTAAACATACATTGGAAAAGTACTTATTTTACTGACAATTCGTATGTTCCATCGCCATTATCATATTTATATACATACAAGTAATACTTACCTGGTTTTGCATTAAATTTTGCTTCTATATGATTCCCATTAGCTTGACCGTAAGCCGCATAATTTTGCATATCTGATTCATGGTGAAGTACCCATGTCATCCCAATTCCATACTCATTTAAAACAGAAATGTCGATATCTTTCGCTGATGCTACATTAAATGTATAAACATCAGTGTGGTCCCCGCCAATAAGATTACCTTTTATCGTACTATTTAGCCCGATACGATTTGCTTCCTCTGGACGATTATTTGGTTCTGATTCTGTTAAACTTCCATCTTTAATCGTAACAGTTGTTTCGCTTCTGCTCTCTTTTCCTTTATCATCTTTTACTCTTAACGATACTTTATAAGAACCTTCTCTTTCATATACATGTACTGGATTCACTTCTGCACTTGTGCTTCCATCTCCAAATTCCCATAAATAAGAAACAATTTTTCCATCTTCATCGTTTGAGCCATCACTTTTAAATTGAATTCCCTCTTTTACAACTCCATTATAAGGCCCGTTTACATTAACCGTCGGAGCTTTATTTTCTCCATCATCTTTTGCGATTCCATGGAAGACTACATCATATTCAAATTCATTTGAGCTATTCACACGATAATTGACGAAGTATGCTGTAACAGTTTTGTAGCCACTCCATTCTTTTTGCGCCAATTGTTCTAAAGATTCATTTACTCTTTTACTCATTGCTTTCCAATCTTCTGATTCACCTTTTGTGACACTACCTGTATACGTACCTTCTAATGTAAATGTATTAAAGAATTGAGAATTATGTTTTGTCATTTTTGTATCTTTCATAGGCAACGTATCACTAATTTCTTTCTTCACCGCTGTTAACGACTTCGTTGCATGTTCAGCTAAATAATCATCAGCTACTTCTGGTACAGTGTATGTATCTTGATTATTAATTAACTGCTGCATATACTCTTGATACTCTTTATTTAACTTAGGATCTTTACTTAGATTTTCACGATATGCATCATAATTTTTCACGTCATTCGCACGAATTAAATCTTGAATTTTATCAAATGTTTCAAACTGATGCGTATATAAGTAAGACTGCAATGCGAACGAGTAATTATAGAAATCCCAAGAACCGTATTTAGCAAATAGTGTGCGCTCTGCAGTATAACGGCTTGCAGGATCAGATGATAATCCGCTAATTATACTCTTTCTTGGTACAACGTTATTCGTACGAGTAGAGCCTGCGAAAAACTCTGCATTTCCTTCTTGGAACCAAGTTAACCTTTCATTTTGATACATATCTCCTCTTCCAAATAAACCAGGAACTTCATATCTCCCTTGCAGATAATGAGTAAATTCATGACGGAATAACTCTTCTAAACTATAAATACTTTGCTCTGGTGTACGCTCATATGTAAAGAATGTTCCTGTTTCTTCGATATAAATTCCACCGTTGTTTGTTTCATACCCATACAATTGTCTATTTAACTGATATTCATCTGGACTATTATAAATTACGATTGTTAACACATCATCCGCATTTCCTGGCTCTAATGCTTTGTCATTTCCAATTACACGGTGATACTGTGCCTTTACTTCCTTCGCAGCCCAATATAATCTCTTAATTTTTTCTTCTGATACTTTATCTCCTGTTTTGAACACAATTGATCCATCATCGAATGTATACGTTTTTGGTAAGTACTGCTCTTTTCCTTCTTTACGTATTTTCTCTAAATCTACTGTATTCCCGCTATAATCTTTACCATTATAATTTGTTGTAATTTGTTCTACCGCAACAAAATATGGTTCACTTAAGTGTGGGTACATATGCATTGCTTGTGTAACAACCTCTAATCCTTTATTCGGATTGCTATGAAATTTCCCTAAACGGCTTGCAAAATAAATACCATTATTAACGAGCCATTTATTTTCTGACGTTACTTCATTTAAAAGAGCAATACGATTTATTTCATTAATAAACCCATCTACTTTTCCATACCACATCGTTTCATTCGCTTCTTTACGGGCCTCAACTAAATACGACTGTATATCATAGTCAATCCCTTGCATAATATCGTATATTGCTTGTCCCTTCATTCGATCATTTACATAAGTAGTAAAATTATCATTGTATTGCTTTAAAATATTTGATGCGTATTGAACTGTTTCAACATCACTTGATGCATTACTAATTAATTTTCCGTATGCAGATACGACTGTATCTTGTTCATCTGTACCAAGCTTAAAGTTTGGATTTTTTGCGATTGCTTTTAAAGCAGGTAAACATTTATCCTGGAAGCTTCTTTCATTTAATTCACTTAATTCGTTATTATAAAATGCCAGATAAAAAGCGGAACGCAACACTTCAGTAAACGTTTGAATTCCTTTTGAATCATCTTTCGTAAATGTACTACCTCTATGAGCTAATTCATCTATAATGACTTGCATTTTTCCTTTATCTTTATAAAAGGCCTTTGTGTCTTCATTAAACTGGAATAAATCTGTAATTTGGTGCCACTTAATACTGCCTAATGTTTCAACTAATTCTTGATCATTCATTTTGTTTAAATCAGCCATTGAATAGCTTTCTTTAACTTGCTTTACTGCCGTTTTCTTCGTAATAGATGCTGGTCGCTGTGAAAAATCGCCTACTTTTAAACGTTCTTGAAATGATAAGGTTTCATCAACTTTTGAAACATGCCCAACTTCATCTACTGGCTTTTCAATTCCAACCGGTTTCGTTTTTAGCACATTATACGGTACTTTTTCTTCCGCTACTGCATGAGTTTGAAGTGCCCCTAACGATAAAGCCATTGTACTAATGCTAAGCATCACTTTATTGATCTTTGATTTCTTGTTCATATCCTTGCCCCCTATTTTAATATTCCATTCAAGAATTTAACATAAAATCTGGATGTAACAATATAAAATGCAATATTTCATATTATTTCTTCCTATAATTTGTACATATCGTGAACACCCTTTCCTTTATCTAACCTCCGCTGATTATGAACTTATAACAATCAAAATTCCCTTTTACAAATATTAAAAAGAGAATTTTTTGACATTTCACCCCTTAATTGTTATGGTTAATATAATTGTTAACTTTATTAAATAAAGGTGGGATTCTATGATAAAAAAAGAGAACAGTGTATTTTATATCTCCATCTTGCTTACAACCTTATTTATTATATGGGGTGTCATACCAGCAAGCTGGATACAAGGCCATGATTTACAAAGTATCACATCTTCTTTAAACTCATTTATCCTCAATAAATTTGGATGGTTTTACTCTCTACTTATGACCACAATGCTTGTTTTAGCTACTTATTTAGCCTTTTCAAAATACGGTTCTATTCGTCTTGGTAAAGATGGAGAAAGACCAAAATACAGCTATTCATCTTGGTTATCCATGTTGTTTGGAGCAGGAATGGGGATTGGACTCCTCTTCTATGGAATCGCTGAACCGATTTCACATTTTACAGATCCATTAACAGGAAAAGCAGGTACAGAGGAAAGCGCCAAACTCGCTATGCAATATTCATTTTTCCACTGGGGACTCTTTCCGTGGTCACTATACGCGATGGTTGCTTTAACAATTGCATATTTCACATTCCGCAAACAAAAAGGTAGCACAATTGGGGCTACAGTTACTCCATTATTTAATCGATCGAAAAATTCTCCTATCGGAAAAACAGTCGATATTTTGGCTGTTTTAGCCACAGTATTTGGCATTGTGCCATCTGTTGGGATTGGTGCTCAACAAATTGCCGGAGGATTAAGCTATTTATTCCCTTCTATTCATAACACTTTACTTACTCAGCTCGTACTTATAGCTATCTTCGCTGTTTTATATTTAACAAGTGCGCAAACTGGCTTAGATCGTGGGATTAAATATTTGAGTAACTTGAATTTCTCTCTCGCAGGTATTTTACTCGTCTCCTTTTTAATTTTAGGACCAACTGTATTTATTATGAAATATTTCACATCTACACTCGGTTCTTATATCGGCGCTTTACCTAGTATGGGATTAAATTTAGGAGCATTTAGTGAAAAATCTTCTTCTTGGATTGAAAACTGGACTATTTTCTATTGGGGATGGTGGATCTCTTGGTCTCCATTCGTCGGTACATTCATTGCTCGTATTTCTAAAGGGCGCACAATAAAAGAATTTATTATTGGAGTTGTATTAGTCCCAACTCTTATCTGTACATTTTGGTTTGCAGTATTTGGCGGTACCGCTATCCATATGGAAATGTTCCAATCGCTTGGGATAGCTGATGAAATCGCAAAAAATGGTACAGAGATTGGATTATTTGCTGTTATTTCGCACCTACCATTCTCTACATTTTTAACGGTTATCGGGTTAATTTTAGTAGCCACATTTTTCGTTACTTCTGCCGACTCGGCAACATTTGTTGTTTCAATGCAAACGAGTAACGGAAGCTTATCACCGAAAAATAGTTTAAAACTTATATGGGGATTAACAATCGCGATCATTGCAGCACTTTTATTACAAGCTGGAGGATTAAATGCACTACAAATTGCAGCTATAATCGCAGCACTACCATTTTCTATCGTAGTCGTTCTTATGGTTGCTTCGCTATTTAAAGAGCTGCGAAAGGAAGATGTTAATTCGCAAACGAAAGAAGTTCCGCAAAAAATAAAAAAGATTATGTAACAATTGGCACCTCAAATTACTTCTGAATCCGTGATGACTGAGAGAAAAAAGAAAATTAACAAACCCCATTCGTATGAAATATAATTTTCATACGAATGGGGTTTTACTCTATCTATTACACAAAAGACAAACATTAATTATATACAATAATAAGATTAAACGTTATTTATTTCTTAAATAACCTCTTTCTAAATACGAACATACTTAGTGCGGAAAGAACAAGTGTTATTCCAGAAAGTAAAGTCGATGTGCTAGCTTCACCGCCTGTTGATGGTAAAGATTTCTTTCCTTCCTCCGTCTTATTAACATGTTGTGTATTTAAAGTATCTGCTGTTCTGCCTTCGTTTTCAACAACCTGATTATTTCCTTTTGGCTCTTTTACTTCCTCTTTCGCTTCTTCAACTTCTTTTGTTGGTTCTTTCACTTCTTCTTTTGACTCTTCCACTTCTTTCGTTGGTTCTTTTACTTCTTCTTTTGACTCTTCAACTTCTTTTGTTGGTTCTTTCACTTCTTCTTTTGACTCTTCCACTTCTTTTGTTGGTTCTTTCACTTCTTCTTTTGACTCTTCAACTTCCTTTGTTGGTTCTTTCACTTCTTCTTTTGACTCTTCCACTTCCTTTGTTGGTTCTTTCACTTCTTCTTTTGGTATTAATTTTTCTACTATATTCTGCATTACAATGCCACTATATAATATGCCAGTCTCATAATGATCTGCATCTAAATCAAATTCATATATTTTTTCTCCTAAAGTACGCCAAATGATTCCCTCATCAGTAAGAGTTCCACCTTCACTCTTTAGTGTAATCTTTTCAATTGGCTCTCCCTCTAAATCATATACAGGTATTTTCACTTCTTTATTTATTTCTGCATCATCCAAAATGACCTTTTGCCTTCTAACATCAATTGTTACCCACTGACCTAATTGTATTAATGGCCTTACATCACGAATCTCATTTTCAGCTAATTTTAAACTAAGTAAGTCTAACATTGAGCCAAGAACCGTTACATCTGTAATACGATTCTCAGTAAGATTTAACCACTGTAAATTTTTCAATGAAGATAGCGGTGTTATATCTTCAATTTGATTATGAGATACATTCACATTATTCAATCGTTTCAAGTTTGAGATGAAATCAATATTTTTCAGGCCTACTCCTTCTAAAGTAAGGTTTTCTAAGTTCGTCATGTACTCTAAACCTGTTATATCTTTTATCTCATTTCCTTTTTCTTTAAGTATCTCTAATTTTTTAACCTGTAATAAATCTTCTTTTGTGATAGGAGCGTTTAAGTTCTCTCTACCTAAATTCTCTTTATTAATATGTTGTTGTAAAGTTTTATCGAGAATTACATTTGCACGTTCTTTTTGTTTTTCAACTATATTCTGTATAACCGTACCATTAAATCTTATTTTACTTTCAGTAGAATTAGTATCTAGTTTAAATTCATATATTTTTTCTCCAGGACTATTCCATTTTATAAATCCGTTATTCAGAGTAGCCCCCTCACTTTTTACATTAATATTTTGAATTGGTTCTCCCTTAAGGTTGTATACTGGGATTTTTAATTCCTCATCTACGCTTGCTTCATTTAAAAAGATTTTTTGTCTTTGAATGTCAATTGAAATTCGCTTACCTAATTCCTCAACAGGCCTTACGTCAGAAATTTCATTTGCTCCAAGATTTATCTCATGTAAATTTGTTAAAGTGCTCAACGGCGATATATCAGAGATATAATTCTCTTCTAAATTCAGCACTTGTAAATTTCCTAATTGAGATAATGGTGATATATCTTTTATTTCACTATCAGCAATTTCTAGTTCAATAAGATTACTCATTTTACTAATAGATTCAACATTATTAATTTTATTGTTCCCTATCCATAATAGTTCCACATTATTTAATCGATCAATTCCATTAAGATCACTGATTTGATTATTTGCTAAGTATAATTGTTTCATAGTTGATAATGTAAATAATGGCTGGATATCTTTAATGTTATTACCGATTAAATCTAATGTTTTGATTTTTTTCATTTTACTTAATGGTGTAAGATCAGAAATTTTATTATCTCTTAAAAAAAGCATATTAATATTCTCTAATTGCCCAATTGGATGAATACTTTCAATTGAATTAGAAGTTAAATCAACGTACTTCAAACTTCTCAATTTCGAGATAGCTGATATATCTGTTACATTAGACTCTCGTAACGTCAACTTCTCTAAATTTGTCATATACTCTAAACCAGCTATTTCATTTATCCCTTTACCTGAATAAATGGATAATGTTTTAATTTGTAATAAATCTTTCTTTGTGATTGGCGCATCTACATTATCTCTATCTAAGTTATATTTATTAATATATTTTTGTAATTGCTTATCTAATATTACATTTCCGTTTTCATCTTGTTGCTCCTCTTTATTTTCCTTTTGTTTTTCTGAAACATTGTTTTCTAAATTTATAGCATTTACTTCAAACTGCACTTGATATTTATTATCATAGGCCATCGTTGGAATATAAATATGCATTTGCATATTGTATGTTTTTCCTAATTCTCCAACTTCAAATTGAATAACCTTCGTCCCATTTTTCTTTTTGTCTTCTGATAGGACCTTTACATCATGAAACACACCTGGCGTATGAATATCCTCTGTTTTCAAGTATTGGAAGAAATCACTATCACTTAACGTTGCTGTTACAATTTTCTTTCCATTCTCAATTGTTAATTTCGGATCCTTTATATAAACAGCTGCCATAGACTCTTCATTCGTTTTATCTTTATACGCTTTAATAACAGCATCATATGTACCATCTTCTAAACCTTGTCCCGTTTTATTCGCCTCAATTGCCACTGCCGCTAAAGCAGGTGTTGAATAAACAGCAAACGGAAGTGATAACGCCGCCGCTATAATCATTGCATTTATACGTTTTCTTTTATTTTGTTTCAACTTTACATCTCCTCCAAAATATATAATTCGAAATGTAATCATTTCTCGAATAAATGATAATGATTTTCATTATCATTGTCAACTAAAAAAATAAAAAGTTTACAAAAAAAGAACCTCTTTAAAAGAGGTTATGCCATTTTCTCACCTGATTCTTCTCTAAAAAAGCTTTTCATCGCATGAAATACGTCTGCTTTTTGCTTTAAAATATAGTATCTAAAGTTTTCATCTTTAATATTTTTATAGGCTGACATGAGTGTACTATGGCGATTATACTGATTCACTTCCCCATATCCAAACATATTACATTTCTTCATTAATTCTTCCACAAGCTTTACACACCTAGCGTTATCTGATGTTAAATTATCACCATCTGAAAAATGGAATGGATAAATATTATAGCGGTCTGGTGAATATTTATTATCAATCAGTTCTAATGCCTTTTTATATACGGAAGAACATATTGTTCCGCCACTTTCTCCTTTTGAGAAAAATTCTTCTTCTGTGACGACTTTCGCTTCTGTATGGTGAGCAATAAATTCAATATCAACTGTTTCATACTTTGTGCGTAAAAATCTTGTCATCCAGAAAAAGAAGCTACGTGCCATATACTTCTCCCACATTCCCATCGATCCACTCGTATCCATCATCGCTAACACAACAGCCTTTGAATCTGGCTTTAATACTTCATTCCAAGTGCGGAACTTTAAGTCTTCTTGATGAATTGGATGGAAAGATGCTTTACCACGCATCGCATTTCGTTTATATGCAGATATCATTGTTCGTTTCTTATCGATATTTCCCCATAATCCTGTTTTTCTAATGTCATTAAATTCAACATGTTCAATCCGATTTTCATCTATTTCTTTTCTCTTTAAATTAGGCAGCTCTAACTCTCTGAAAAACGCCTGCTCTAATTCTAAAATAGAGACTTCAGCTTCATAGTAATCTTCCCCAGCTGCATCTCCTGCTCCTTGCCCTTTTCCTGGCCCTTTTTGTTTTTGACCACCTGATCCATCTCTCGCAACGACATCACCAACTTTACTGTCACCGTTTCCTTGCCCAACATGTTTATTTTTATCATAATTGTATCTAATCTTATATTCATCTAGAGAACGAATTGGTATTTTTACAACATCTTTGCCATTAGACATAACTATACTTTCTTCTGTTACAAGATCGGGTAAATTATTCTTAATTGCCTCTTGTACTTTTTCTTGATGGCGTTGTTGGTCGTCATATCCTTTGCGATGGAGGGACCAGTTTTCCTGTGAAATCGTATAATTTGGTTGATTTTCTTCGCCCATTCCTTTCCCTCCTTACTGTAATTGTCTTCCTTTATGAACAGCAATCTATAAATTTTGTTCTGTACTGTGCAAGCTAGAATATTTGAAAGGTAACTGCCCACAGAAAATCATCCCATAAACATTTATAACGTTTTTCATACAATACCCGAGCATCCTAAACAAAATTTTGCCACTCACATAATAGAAAGAAATATTCAGCCACTGATAAGAAAGAAACACAATGCATTGTTGCACACATTTTTACTTTGCAACATATTGTATTGTGTTGGCTTTTTTCATATGAATGGTTGGTTACTCTATCATATGCATATTGTAAAAATAATTGACAATAAATTCATGAAATTGCATCTTAATTTATTACATTTGGACAAGGTATGACACTTTATACACATATGAACGGATAATAAAACGCTGTCCCGCAAAATACAAGAGACAGCGTTTTGTTATCAAACTATCGGTTTAACAAGCTACCTACATAGCGTAATAATTCATTTGCTGAAGAAGAATTATAGCCATGCTCATCAATTAAACGCGCAACAACATCATTGATTTTTTTAAGCTGATTTTCGTCCGGCGTTTTCGTTGATGTTGTAATTTTCACTATATCTTTTAAATCAGCAAATAGTTTTTTCTGAATCGCTTCACGAAGACGTTCATGTGAATTATAATCAAAGCGTTTTCCTTTACGGGCATAAGCAGAAATGCGAATTAAAATCTCTTCACGGAACGCTTTCTTAGCATTTTCTGAAATCCCAATTTGCTCTTCAATTGAGCGCATTAATTTTTCATCTGGACTCATTTCTTCTCCTGTTAACGGATCACGTAATTTCGATTTATTGCAGTACGCCTCGACGTTATCTAAATAATTATCCATAAGTGTCTTAGCCGATTCTTCATATGAATAAACAAACGCCTTTTGTACTTCTTTCTTCGCGATTTCATCGTATTCTTTTCTCGCTAATGAGATGAAATTCATATAACGTTCACGGTCTTCATTACTAATCGATGGATGCTGATCCAGCCCATCTTTTAAAGATCTAAGTACATCTAACGCGTTAATAGATGGTACCTCTTTTCGAATGATTGTAGACGAAATTCGGTTAATGACATAACGAGGATCAATACCCTTCATACCTTCATCTTGGTATTCTCGTTGTAGCTCCTCTACATCAATCGCATTATAACCTTCTACCGTTTCTCCATCATACAAACGCATCTTTTTAATTAAATCAATATCCGGACGCTTCGGATCTTTTAAACGAGTTAAAATAGTGAACATTGCTGCAACGCGAAGTGTGTGTGGTGCAATGTGAACATTCGACACATCACTTTCACGAATCATTTTTTCATAAATATGTTCTTCTTCACTTACTCGTAAATTATAAGGAACTGGCATTACAATAATTCTTGAGTGCAATGCTTCATTTTTCTTATTTGCTATAAATGAGCGATACTCTGTTTCATTCGTATGCGCTACAATTAATTCATCTGCTGAAATAAGCGCAAATCTTCCCGCTTTGAAATTCCCTTCTTGCGTAAGCGATAATAAGTGCCATAAAAACTTCTCATCACATTTTAACATCTCTTGGAACTCCATCATTCCTCGGTTCGCCTTATTTAATTCTCCATCAAATCGATACGCACGCGGGTCTGATTCTGAACCATATTCTGCAATCGTAGAAAAGTCCAGACTACCTGTTAAATCTGCAATATCCTGTGATTTTGGATCAGACGGGCTAAATGTACCAATCCCTGTACGGCGATCTTCAGAGAAGAAAATACGCTCTACAACTACATCCTCAATTCTTGATCCGTATTCTTGCTCTAAACGCATGACATTTAGTGGTGATAAATTTCCTTCAATTCTAACCCCATACTCATCAAAGAAATCATCTCGTAAATGATGTGGAATTAAATGCAGTGGATCCTCATGCATTGGGCATCCTTTAATTGCAAAAATTGCTCCACGATCTGTTCGTGAATATGTTTCTAATCCTCGTTTCAACATCGTAACTAACGTTGATTTCCCTCCACTAACAGGACCCATTAATAATAAAATTCTTTTTCTAACATCTAATCGTTTTGCGGATGGATGAAAATATTCCTCTACAAGACGTTCTAGAGCATCCTCTAATCCAAAGAGCTGATTACTAAAGAAGTTATACTTTCTTCTACCATCAACTTCTTCAATTCCAGCATCTTTTATCATATTGTAAATGCGAGAGTGTGCTGTTTGAGCCACCCATGGTCTTTCTTTCACAAGCTCCAAATACTCCGCAAACGTACCTTCCCATTGTAACCGTTCTTCTGCTGCTCGATGCTGTTCAATCTTTTTTAGAATATCCATTATAGCTCCTCCCCCATCTCCTTGTTCAATCGGATTATTATAAAAGGTATGCTAGGATGTCCTTAAACATTCTTTAAATCAAAACGAAATATATAATAGCACGCTAAAATTCTCTCCAAAATTCAAAGAAAATTCTGTATAATATAGGTATTAACGTTTTCACACTGCTATTCATTATAAATAAATTCTTTTCTTCTAAGAACCTTACATACATTTTGGGTAATAAATAGAACTCGTGAACCGAAAAAAGTAAGGAGGATATTAGTATGAAATTATTATTAATTTTAGGTGTATCACTCACATTTCTTACAGCTATTTTTACATCTGGTTACAATGACAAACCAGGTACACATAAAAAATGATGTGCTTTTAGCACATCATTTTTTTATACATTATTTATAATACATATTTTCCATATCATATTTGGATAATGGTCGACTATAATAATAACCTTGTACAAGCTTCACATTCTTTTCTTTCAAAAACTGTATTTGCTCCTTTTTTTCTACTCCCTCTGCAATTACATTCAGTTCTAAAGTATGAGCTAAATGAATAATTGCAGCTGTAATATTCGTATCACGTTCATCTATATGTATACCTTCCATAAAAGAACGATCAATTTTTAAAGTATCAATTGGATATGTTTTTAAGTAACTTAAAGATGAATAGCCTGTTCCAAAATCATCTAAATGAATCTTTAAATTTTGTTCTTTTAATTGTAGTAACACTCTCTTCGATATATCTTTATGTATAAGAGCTCCTTCTGTAACCTCTATCGCTAATAAATGAGCTGGTACATTGTACTTATTTAAAGCCCGTGTAATCATCTCTATTAATGTAATAGAGCGAAAGTGTCTAGCTGAAATATTAACTGCAATTGGGACCACTTCATATCCTTTATTTAACCATTCGCGCAGTTGCTGACACACTTGATTTACTACCCATTCATCGAGCTTAATAATAAATCCTGTTCTTTCTGCCAACGGAATAAATTGATTTGGAGAAACAAATCCTAATTCCTTATTCTCCCACCTTATTAAAGCTTCCATACTAGCTATTTTTTTCGTTTCAATATTAATTTGTGGCTGATAATATAAGAAAAACTCATTTTTTTCTATAGCACGATGTAACTGGTTTTCTATTATAAACCTTTGTTCACGCTCACAGTCTAATCCACTACAATAAAAATGATAATGTCCTTTTCCTTTTTCTTTTGCTTTTTCTAAAGCAGCATCGACCCTCTGAAATAGTATTTTTTCATCTTCTCCATCTGCTGGAGCCATTACAATTCCAATTGACGCACTCAAATATACATCTTCTTCCTCGATTACAAAATATTCACTAATATTTTTCAGTATGCCTTTTGCAATTTCCTCTACACATTCTTTCGTTATATTTTCTATTAACATAACAAATTGATCATCGTGTTCTCTAAATAAGTGCATACCTTCTATTTTTAGATTGCTTAAACATTCTGTAACTTTTTGTAATACTTTATCTCCCTCTTTATGACCAAATGTATCATTAATACGATGAAACTCATCTAAATCTATAAATACAAGCGCAAAATTTATACTCTCTTTTAAAAAAGTATTTAACTTATTTGTACATGAAATTCTATTCATTAATCCCGTTAACTGGTCATAGTAGGCTAAATATTCTGTTCGCATTTCGTTTAATACTTGCCTTGTAACATCTCTCGTAACAATATAAACTCCAACAATTTCACCGTTCACAATAATCGGGATAGTTCTCAAAGAAATATATAGCTCGTACCCTTCTTTATGAACATATTTCTTTGAAACAATTTGTTTTGCTCTTCCCTGCAGAGCTCCTTTAAATAGAATTTGAAAGTCTTTTTCATATTCTTTATTAATGAATTCAAAAATAAATTTATTATTTAACTCTTCATACCGGTATCCAAATATTTCATACGTTGCCGGGTTTGCATATGTAACTCTCCCTATAGAATCTATAGATATAATTGAGTCATTATTATATTCTAGTAACGACTTAAATAACATTTGTTTTTCCTCTATCTCTGTCTTCTCCTCAATTTGAGCTGTAATATCTCTTGTAATACAAATAACAAATTGACATATTCCTTCTTCATCGCAGACAGGATTAAGTGAAGATTCATAATGTATCTCACCTTTTTGTAATTTGACTACATCACAAAATGTGTGTGCTTTCGCTTCTCTCACTACTTTTTCATATTGCCTTTGCAATATCCCCGCTATATCTTTTGGTAATACTTCTGCAAAAGTTTTTCCATAGCACTCTTCGCTTAACCTAGCATAATCCATTCCTATTCTATTCACATACATATATTTAAACGTTTCATCATCAATAACTTTCAAAATAAATACTAAATCTTGAATAGCATGTAATAATCCTTGTCTAATTAAATCCATATCTATCATACTTAAAAAGGTATTTTGATTACTATATTCTTCCTTCATATTTATCTCAACCCGTCTTATCTATTTTTAATCATATATCCCATTCTATATGATTATGTCCTCTCTTTTAAATGTATGATTACATATTATTTTTATTTTATAAAAAAAAGTCGCCATATGGCGACTTTTAATAAACGATTTCTAAATCTAATCCAGGGTAATTTTGTTGACGGAACGCTTCATAAATTAAAATTGCTGCTGTATTAGATAAATTTAATGAACGTACTTTATCTGTCATTGGAATACGTAAACAATGATCAAAGTTTTCTTCGATTACATTAGCTGGTAAGCCGTTTGTTTCTCTTCCAAATACAAAATAGTAATCCTTCTCGCGCTTGCTATAGTCAAACGCTGTATGAGCTTTTTCGCCATACTTCGTTAAATAGAAGAATTCACCATCTTTATTTTTTTCATAAAATTCTTCAATTGAATCATAATACGTAATTTTCACGTGCTGCCAATAATCTAATCCGGCACGCTTTAACATTTTATCATCCGTTGAAAATCCAAGCGGTCTAATCAAATGTAATTCTGTTCCAGTTGCTGCACAAGTACGAGCAATATTCCCTGTATTTGCTGGAATTTCTGGCTGATATAAAACAACATGTACTCCCACGCGATATTCACCTCTGTTTTTTGTCTACTACGTATTATACCACTTGAGCGAAAAATCTCTACCCATTAATAATATGAAAGAATTTATATTTCATTTGTGGTGTATATTTACTAGAGTCTTCATAGTTCCAATAACGTCGACGGCTATTCGCTGAATGTGCATTTACAAGCGGCATACCATCTGCATCTTTTGCTACTACAATCGTCGTATGATTCCATCTTCCGTCATCCTCGAAATCATAAGCAATAACATCTCCAAGAATAAGTTCTTCTGGCCTCTCTACCGCCTCTGCTCGAAGTCCTGTTGTAGCACCTGACAAATACCAATAAAAAGAATGTGCAACAGCCCAGCTCCAACTCCACTGATTCTCCCTTTGCCACCATCCTTTACGAATATTAGGATATCCGTTCATAGGTACTTCTCCAGTATGAAGACATTGAGAAATAAAATTCGTACAATTATCAGGGAAATTACGATACATAGGATTTCGGTCATCCCACCAACGCTCTGCATATTTCACTGCCTCTAAACGATTATACTGATAAGAACCGTACTTCTCTTTCGTAATTTCCCTTTCTAATGTCTCACCCATTCTAATTTCTTCTGACACTTCAATATCATAATCGCCTATAATCCGACTATTATTTAAACAAACTCTTCGTTTTAATTGTTCCTCTTCAATATAAAATGATTCTTTATGCTTAATTAAATATTTAAAATGTATTTGATAATCAATTTCTTGATGGTCATTACTATTTAATTGTCTAATGAAAGAAACATCCGCAGTTGCTTTCACTATATGTGCACTACGCCTTTGAAACAATTGTTTCTTTCTCTGTGCCATTTGTAGTAAATCCTCAGCAATACCATCCACGTCTGTTCGTTTCTCTGTGATATATGCTAAAAACTGTTGTACTTGCTTTTCAATATTCATTTTTACAGCCATTTCGTTTCCCTCCCATATTACAATATGAAAAAGGGAAATATTATCTACTCTTTTTTCTGTGCTAACAATTCAAGCCCGCGCTTCATTTCATGAAGTACTTCTTCATCTTTCTCACGTTCCATCGCTTTCTCAATCGCTTCGCCTACTCCATCTCCCCCAATTTTCCCAAGTGCCCATGCTGCCGTTCCGCGCAATACCGGTCTTGGGTCATCTTTCATAACACCAATTAAATCAGGAATTGCCGATGCTTCTTTAAAATGTGCTAATGCTAAAATCGCATTTCTTTGCAGTGGCTTTTTCCCTCTCCATGACCCTGACATAATCCCATATTTCTCTTTAAAATCACGATTACTAATTGTTAAAAGTGGCGTTAATAATGGTTTAACTAGCTCAGGATCCGGCTCCATCTCAGGATGATTATGAAAATCCATTCCTTTGTTTTTCGGGCAAACAGTCTGACACGTATCACATCCATATATACGATTTCCTATTTTATCGCGATATTCTTCAGGTAGGAATCCTTTCGTCTGTGTTAAAAACGCAATACACTTCTTCGAATCTAACTGTCCCCCCTGTATTAAAGCACCTGTAGGACAAATATCGATACATTTCGTACAGCCCCCGCATTGATCTTCTATCGGCTTATCTGGCGGGAATGGAACATTTGTAATCATTTCCCCTAAGTATACGTACGAACCGAATTCAGGTGTAATAATAGCACAGTTTTTCCCACTCCAGCCAATGCCTGCACGCTCTGATACAGCTCGATCACTTAATTCACCTGTATCAACCATGGACTTCACTTCTATATCTGGAAGTTTTTCAATTAAATATGCTTCTAATTTTTGCAAACGATCTCGTAAAACAAGATGATAATCTTGTCCCCAAGAAGCACGGCAAAAAATTCCACGGCGTTCTCCACGCTTACTTAATGGTGCATTTTTTAATTTTGAAGGATATGCTAAAGCAATCGCAATAATTGATTTAGCACCCGGTAATAAAAGTTGCGGATTCGTTCTCTTCTCTATATCAGGCTCTTCAAATCCAGATTGATAATTTAATTGTTGTTGCTGGATTAAGCGCTGCTTTAATTCCTCAAAAGGAGAAGCACTCGCAAAGCCTATTTTATCTATGCCAATTGTTTTACTATACGCAATTACATCTTGCTTTAATTGTTCAAAATCCACTCTTAATCGCCTCCTCAGATGAATCCATCATCCCTTATGTAACGACTTTATTGGTTAGTAATTCACTTTTGGAATACTATTATTTACTTCTATTTTCGCATGTAATTATATTTTTCAAACATTAAAAAACGCAATGCCTCGTTTATCTCGGAAACGAAACACTGCGTTGATCACAATTTATAGAAAAACATTTAATAAAATTTGGAGCGGGTGAAGAGAATCGAACTCTCGACCAGAGCTTGGAAGGCTCTTGTTTTACCACTAAACTACACCCGCAAATATGAATTACATATAAGATATTAGAATAACTTATGTAAAGTAGTATAGCATGTTAAAAAAATAGAGGCAAGAATTTTATCGAAAAAAGTCGAAAAAGTGATGAGAGACCTCATCACTTTTTCAATTCTTTATCAATGGCCTTCTTCATACTATCGAAATCAGGGTTTGCAAGATTTCCGTTTACATATACTGAAGGAGCACCTTGAACTTTTAATTTTTGAGCACGATCTGAATCTTTACGTACTTTTTCTGTAATTTCTTTACTGTGTAAATCTTTCTTAAATTGCTCTACATCAACTTTTGGAAGTTTCTCTTTCACAATACTAAGAAGCAAATCTTCTGTAATCCATTCTTCCGTATCTTTCTTTTGATTTTGATAAATCTCATCATAGAAAATCCAGAATGAATCTTTATCTTGTTTATAAATTGCTTCACCAGCTGCTGCACCTAAATCCGAGTCTTTTCCGATAAATGGGAAGTTAATAAAATATAACTGCACTTTGCCTTTATCAATATACTCTTCTTTTAATCGAGGTAATACTGTTACATCCCAAGTACGACAAGCAGGACATTTGAAGTCTCCAAATTCAACTACCTTAACTGGAGCATCATCTTTCCCTAAAGATTGTTGCGTGGAATAAGCAAACATCTCATTCCCTTTATCTTTTTTGTCATTTATGATGCTATACGCAATTGTTCCAATTACAATCAATACTGCGATAGAAAAAACTATACCAAGAGCCATGAGTTTATTTGATTTCATATACATTCCTCTTTAAATTCATATTCTGTATACAGCATTGTACACAATACACATAATATCAACACTTATATACGTCACGCAATGAACACGCTCACATAAATTACAAAAACACAATAATTGTGACGATATTGTGTCACAATTTGTCACAATTTATTCAAAAAAAGAAGCTCCTCTGTAGGAACTTCTCTTAACTTACTGCTTTTTTACGCGCGCTATTTAACATCGACTGCTCTATTTTTATATCATGACGAATTACCAATTTCTCACTAACTGCTTGAACATACTCATCATGGCTTATATAGCCTTCTTTCTCCATTAGTCTCAAAACGACATTTCGTCTCTCTACTGCTTTATCATAATTTTGGGCAGGTGAGTAATAAGCAGGTGCTTTTACTACAGCAGCCATCATTGCACTTTCAGCCAACGTTAATTGGTTCACCTTTTTACCGAAGTAAAGGTTTGCTGCTTTTTCAATTCCCCATGCTCCTTCTCCATAATAAATGTTACTTACATATAATTTTAAAATTTCATCCTTCGTAAATGTACGTTCAATTTTTTTCGTATAAAAAATCTCTTTCCACTTACGAGAAAATGTACGTTCATTCGTTAAAAAAGCATTTTTAGATAGCTGCTGTGTAATCGTGCTTCCTCCCTGTACGACACCACCAGCCTTTATATTCTCAACAGAGGCCCTAATAATTGCTATATAATCTAAACCGTTATGATGATAAAATCTTTTATCTTCTGTCGCAATAAATGCATGTGTTAATGATTCTGGTACCTCTAACTTAGCCGGCACATGTAATTTACTAATATCACTTTGCTCAATCATTACATTTCCAATGAATAATAACGTACAACTTAACAATAATAATAATATAATGGCTTTATAAAAAAGTTTAGTCATTGGATTTAATGCAACTTTTTGATGATAGTTCACCCTAGATAATACTCGTTCTTTCATCTTGAACACCTCTTTTCCACACAGCATATAACTCTTACTTTAAGAATACATTGTTGTAAAAAAATATCCCATCGATTTCTCTTACACGTACCTTACATCATTGTAAGGTATAAAGTGAAACTTTAATAAGCCCTCATCAATCAGGCTTACTGCCCAGCAAATAGTCGGATAAAAAAGTATTGTATCACAGTCTTTTTTTATCTACTATTCATCTGAAATATTGAATATAGGTATGTTAAAGTACGAATAACCAATAAGAGAGTAACCCTTAAGACTATTATATTTTCACTTTACACTTTAATTATATCATCTACAAATATATGTACTTTTAACTATCTAGTAATCTAAATGTATATAACATATAAAGTGAAACTTTAATCAGTGGGGGTTTTGTTCATCCCCACTGATTATTAGCCCTCACCAATTGGGCTGCCCGGCAAATAGCGGGATAAATCCATTATACAGAACAAACGTTCTATAAATCAATACTAGCGCTATTATTATTTTGACCTTTTTCTTAAACAGTATACAAAAAAAAAGAGTAGTGATTTGAATGTATCTCAAATCGGTCACTCTTTTCTTTACAATCTTCCTATTAAACTATACGGCTGTACTTCCCACGTTTCGTACGGAATATAATGTGTTGCTCTCATCGCATCAAGCGTTCTGGATTTCATATGAGGACGCGTTATATACTCATCTATATTCTCTTCATTTAAAGCAACAAATTTAGCCTCTTGTATTTCTTCAGGTTGAATTTTTATTTCACCGCTCACATATGCCACTTTAAAAACAACAGCTAAAATATGCATAGAAGCATTATAGTAAACACCTGTAACTCCAACCGGCTTCACAGTTAAACCGGTTTCCTCAAACATTTCCCTACAAACTGCTTGATCGAGCGCTTCTCCTTCTTCCACCTGTCCTCCTGGCAACTCCCACGTATCCGATCGCCAATGTACTTTAGCTAATAACACTTCATCTTTTTCATTTGTTAAATAACCTGCTACAGCAACGATATGCTTTGGTGTTTTATGTTCCATATTAAACCTCCTAGAAATAATGATTATTTCATATATCCCTATAAGCATATTCCCTGTCTACAACAAAATACCTTTACTAATTCATCAACTTAATTAACTTCATAAAAAAAGCCTCTATCCGTTAAACGGACAGGGCTTCTATCGTATTATTCTCCTAAGTCTACGTTGTGGTAAACTTGTTGCACATCTTCTAAATCTTCTAATGCATCAACCATTTTCTCAAATTGTACTTGAGCATCTTCGGGAAGTGTAACATCACTTTGTGCAAGCATTGTTAATTCTGCAACTGTAAATTCTTCAACACCAGCACCTTTAAGTGCAGATTGTACTGAATGGAATTGATCAGGTTCAGCATACACGATAACAGAATCTTCTTCTTCTAGAATGTCACGTGCATCAACATCTGCTTCCATTAAAATTTCAAGAACTTCATCTGATGTTTTACCTTCAAGGCCGATAACAGCTGTCGCATCAAACATGTAAGCTACAGAACCGTTTACACCCATGTTACCACTGTTTTTGCTAAATGCAGCTCGTACATCTGCTGCAGTACGGTTTACGTTATTTGTAAGTGTATCTACAATAACCATAGCTCCATTTGGTCCAAATCCTTCATAACGAAGCTCGTCATAATTTTCCTCTGAACCGCCTTTTGCCTTTTCAACTGCACGATCAATAATTGTTCTTGGTACATTGTATGTTTTCGCACGTTCTAATACGACTCTAAGCGCTTGGTTTGATTCTGGATCTGGCTCTCCTTGTTTTGCCGCCACATAAATTTCACGTCCAAATTTCGCGTATATACGGCTTGTATTTGCATCTTTCGATGCTTTTTTGTCTTTAATATTGTTCCATTTACGGCCCATACTTTCCACTCTCTTTCTCGTTTTAAATCTACATAAAAATATTAATATGAAATATAATGTGTGTTCAACACATTTTTAAAAGAAATATAAAAAGTTCATTTTTGATTCATATTACAGACATAATATAAATCACTATCATTTTGTTCTTTCGACAAGTTATATTATACATGAATTCCTAAGTTTATTACGAATTTTAGCATCACATAATATAATTTAACAAAAAAGACTCTAACATTTCTGTTAGAGTCTTTTTATATTGCCGATACCGATTTCCATAATATTCCCATAATTACTTTCTATTGCTGTACAATAAAAATAGGGAAAAATTTGAAGAAAAGGTGGAGGGAGAATTATGACACATTCAAATGAGAAAAAATCACATGCTTTTAAAGGAATAGGAGAGAAGTTAAACCCAACTATCTATCAAGTAAGATTCATGAAATTAGATGAACCAATCCAATTTGAGGCGTTTCCTGAATTGAAGGAATTAGGGGACTGGTTGAGTACTTCAACGCACATGTGGTCGTGCCACTCAACTATGTACAAATACAACAGAGAAAAGTTTGAAAAGAAGTTTTTAGAAATTACGAAATTAACAGCTGATCATGTACTAATATCTACTGGTGGTGTCGGATTTAACTTCATGTCACCGGGGTGGAGAAATTCTCTCTAGAGTGCTTGAAGGGAATATTATAGAATACCGCAATTAAAAGGATAAAATTGAATGTTTGTTTTTATCCTTTTAATGTTTCGCAGTTTACTCACCGTACACTTTTTGTGCTTATTTTGTCATGTAATGAAAAGAAAACAAAAAAAACTCTATACTAATTGTATAGAGTTTTTTTACGACGTTCATGATACCGATGGTCGGGGTCGAACCGACACTCCCGAAGGAACACGATTTTGAGTCGTGCGCGTCTGCCAATTCCGCCACATCGGCACAAAAGAAAAGGCGGCAACCGGATTTGAACCGGTGATAAAGGTTTTGCAGACCTCTGCCTTACCACTTGGCTATGCCGCCATATTAAATTTCATTGGAGCGGAAGACGGGATTCGAACCCGCGACCCCAACCTTGGCAAGGTTGTATTCTACCACTGAACTACTTCCGCAAAAATGGCTGGGCTAGCTGGATTCGAACCAGCGCATGACGGAGTCAAAGTCCGTTGCCTTACCGCTTGGCTATAGCCCATCGAATTCTTACTTAATTATATGTAAGTATCAATTAAATTATTTGTAATTTTAAAAATAAAAATGGGGCGACTGATGGGAATCGAACCCACGAATGCCGGAGCCACAATCCGGTGCGTTAACCACTTCGCCACAACCGCCATGTTGTGTAAATATATTTGGCAGGGGCAGTAGGAATCGAACCCACACTGGAGGTTTTGGAGACCTCAGTTCTACCTTTAAACTATGCCCCTATGTAAATGGTGGAGGGGGGCAGATTCGAACTGCCGAACCCGAAGGAGCGGATTTACAGTCCGCCGCGTTTAGCCACTTCGCTACCCCTCCGAAACTTACATGGTGCCGGCTAGAGGACTTGAACCCCCAACCTACTGATTACAAGTCAGTTGCTCTACCAATTGAGCTAAGCCGGCGTATTTTATTAAAATAAATGGTGGCTCGGGACGGAATCGAACCGCCGACACGAGGATTTTCAGTCCTCTGCTCTACCGACTGAGCTACCGAGCCTTATTAAAATGGCGGTCCCGACCGGGGTCGAACCGGCGATCTCCTGCGTGACAGGCAGGCATGTTAACCACTACACCACGGGACCATTTGGTTGCGGGGACAGGATTTGAACCTGCGACCTTCGGGTTATGAGCCCGACGAGCTACCGTGCTGCTCCACCCCGCGATAATACTATTTATATAAAATTCATATGGTGGAGGATGACGGGATCGAACCGCCGACCCCCTGCTTGTAAGGCAGGTGCTCTCCCAGCTGAGCTAATCCTCCAAAGTGGTGACCCGTACGGGATTCGAACCCGTGTTACCGCCGTGAAAGGGCGGTGTCTTAACCACTTGACCAACGGGCCAAATATTATAAATCCTATGGCGGAGAGCAAGGGATTCGAACCCTTGATACGCTTGTGACGTATACACGATTTCCAATCGTGCTCCTTCGGCCAACTCGGACAGCTCTCCAATGGCTCCGCAGGTAGGAATCGAACCTACGACCGATCGGTTAACAGCCGATAGCTCTACCGCTGAGCTACTGCGGAATAATATTGCCTGGCAACGTCCTACTCTCACAGGGACAAGGTCCCAACTACCATCGGCGCTAGAGAGCTTAACTTCCGTGTTCGGTATGGGAACGGGTGTGACCTCTCTGCCATCATTACCAGACATTATTCTTTTGAGACAATCATTATTATAACTTATTCACTTTAAAAGTCAACAAATTTTTTATGTTCTCTCAAAACTAGATAACATCGCTACATATTATATGGTTAAGTCCTCGATCTATTAGTATTCGTCAGCTCCACATGTCACCATGCTTCCACCTCGAACCTATCAACCTGATCATCTTTCAGGGATCTTACTAGCTTACGCTATGGGAAATCTCATCTTGAGGGGGGCTTCATGCTTAGATGCTTTCAGCACTTATCCCTTCCGCACATAGCTACCCAGCTATGCCCTTGGCAGAACAACTGGTACACCAGCGGTGCGTCCATCCCGGTCCTCTCGTACTAAGGACAGCTCCTCTCAAATTTCCTACGCCCACGACGGATAGGGACCGAACTGTCTCACGACGTTCTGAACCCAGCTCGCGTACCGCTTTAATGGGCGAACAGCCCAACCCTTGGGACCGACTACAGCCCCAGGATGCGATGAGCCGACATCGAGGTGCCAAACCTCCCCGTCGATGTGGACTCTTGGGGGAGATAAGCCTGTTATCCCCGGGGTAGCTTTTATCCGTTGAGCGATGGCCCTTCCATGCGGAACCACCGGATCACTAAGCCCGACTTTCGTCCCTGCTCGACTTGTAGGTCTCGCAGTCAAGCTCCCTTATGCCTTTGCACTCTACGAATGATTTCCAACCATTCTGAGGGAACCTTTGGGCGCCTCCGTTACACTTTAGGAGGCGACCGCCCCAGTCAAACTGCCCACCTGACACTGTCTCCCGGGTCGATAAGACCCGTAGGTTAGAATTTCAATACAGTCAGGGCGGTATCCCACCAGCGCCTCCACCGAAGCTAGCGCTCCGGTTTCAATGGCTCCCGCCTATCCTGTACAAACTGTACCAAAATTCAATATCAGGCTACAGTAAAGCTCCACGGGGTCTTTCCGTCCTGTCGCGGGTAACCTGCATCTTCACAGGTACTATAATTTCACCGAGTCTCTGGTTGAGACAGTGCCCAAATCGTTACACCTTTCGTGCGGGTCGGAACTTACCCGACAAGGAATTTCGCTACCTTAGGACCGTTATAGTTACGGCCGCCGTTTACTGGGGCTTCAGTTCAGAGCTTCGCTTACGCTAACCCCTCTCCTTAACCTTCCAGCACCGGGCAGGTGTCACCCCCTATACTTCGCCTTACGGCTTCGCAGAGAGCTGTGTTTTTGCTAAACAGTCGCTTGGGCCTATTCACTGCGGCTTTCCGTTAAGAAAGCACCCCTTCTCCCGAAGTTACGGGGTCATTTTGCCGAGTTCCTTAACCAGAGTTCTCTCGCACACCTTAGGATTCTCTCCTCGCCTACCTGTGTCGGTTTGCGGTACAGGCACCTTTTATCTCGCTAGAAGCTTTTCTTGGCAGCGGGGAATCAAAGACTTCGCTCCATAAGGAGCTTCCCCATCACAGCTCAGCCTTCACGATAAGCGGATTTGCCTACTTATCAGCCTAACTGCTTGGACGTGCACAACCAATCGCACGCTTCTTCTATCCTTCTGCGTCCCTCCATTGCTCAAACGATAAAGAGGTGGTACAGGAATATCAACCTGTTGTCCATCGCCTACGCCTGTCGGCCTCGGCTTAGGTCCTGACTAACCCTGAGCGGACGAGCCTTCCTCAGGAAACCTTAGGCATTCGGTGGACGGGATTCTCACCCGTCTTTCGCTACTCATACCGGCATTCTCACTTCTAAGCGCTCCACCAGTCCTTCCGGTCTGACTTCACTGCACTTAGAACGCTCCCCTACCACTGATACCATTGGTATCAATTCGCAGCTTCGGTGGTGTATTTAGCCCCGGTACATTTTCGGCGCAGAGTCACTCGACTAGTGAGCTATTACGCACTCTTTAAATGGTGGCTGCTTCTAAGCCAACATCCTAGTTGTCTAAGCAACTCCACATCCTTTTCCACTTAATACACACTTTGGGACCTTAGCTGGCGATCTGGGCTGTTTCCCTCTTGACTACGGATCTTATCACTCGCAGTCTGACTCCTAAGGATAAGTCATTGGCATTCGGAGTTTGACTGAATTCGGTAATCCGATGAGGACCCCTAGTTCAATCAGTGCTCTACCTCCAAGACTCTTACACTTAAGGCTAGCCCTAAAGCTATTTCGGGGAGAACCAGCTATCTCCAGGTTCGATTGGAATTTCTCCGCTACCCACACCTCATCCCCGCACTTTTCAACGTGCGTGGGTTCGGGCCTCCATTCAGTGTTACCTGAACTTCACCCTGGACATGGGTAGATCACCTGGTTTCGGGTCTACGACCACGTACTAAACGCCCTATTCAGACTCGCTTTCGCTGCGGCTCCGCCTCTTCAGCTTAACCTCGCACGGGATCGTAACTCGCCGGTTCATTCTACAAAAGGCACGCCATCACCCATTAACGGGCTCTGACTATTTGTAGGCACACGGTTTCAGGATCTC
>NZ_JBVYHX010000001.1:45000-265000 GCF_056033845.1 Bacillus sp. TCT6 | reverse complement strand
ACTTAAAAATTGCTGTAAAAATCATTATAGCACCCATTCATTCTTCATCGCTCCCCTCCTATCCATTTCATATCTTATCCCTTTATCAATTTACACGAGAGTGAAAATTCTAAATTTTATGTTATATTATTATTATAGGAGTGTGGTGAGAATGAGCATTAAGTATTCAAACAAAATCAATAAAATCCGGACCTTTGCATTAAGTTTAGTATTTATCGGCCTCTTCATTGCATACTTAGGTGTCTTTTTCCGCGAAAACATTATTGTTATGACAACGTTTATGATGGTTGGCTTTTTAGCTGTTATCGCTAGCACTGTCGTTTACTTTTGGATTGGTATGTTATCTACTAAGACTATCCAAATTATTTGTCCAAGCTGTGATAAGCCAACAAAAATGCTCGGCCGTGTCGATGCATGTATGCACTGCAATCAACCTTTAACACTAGATCGAGATCTAGAAGGAAAAGAATTTGATGAAAAGTATAATAAGAAGAGTTATAAATCATAAGTATCAAGGGAAATACGAGTTTGCAACACTACAAACGTTTCAACTCATTAAAAAGTTGATTTCTTAAGAAATCAACTTTTTAATTGTTTTATTAAATTTATTACACCTATTTTTTCGAAATAACAGTAAACATCCCTGTCATGTTAGGCGAATAATCTTTAAAATCATATTTTTCGTAGAATGACGTTTTACCTTGCGACGCAAACAAACCAATGAATGCTTTATCTGGAGCATTCTGATTTAAGTATTCTACTAAAGTATTCATTATTTTCTTTCCAATACCATTCTTTTGATACTCTGGATGAACCACTATATCTTGAATATAGAAATAGATAGCCCCATCACCAACAATTCTCCCCATGCCGATGATTTGATTATTATCCTTGACTGTTATACAGTAAATCGAATTTTGAAGTGATATTTCCGCCACCTCAAAGTTCATATAATTAGTCCATCCCACAGAATCACATAAATATTTATATTCTTCCAATGTTGGAATGTCACTTTTAATCTCATATTTCTTCAAAATGTCCCCTCCAAGAATTCATTTCCACCAATACAAAGTAAATTCGACAAACTTTTATCTAACCCTTCTTACTAACTTAGCACTGTAAATCCCGATTAACCTCACGCTAATCCTTATATAATAAAGAAAGAGGCTGACGTATAGCCGTCAGCCTCTTTCTTTATTATATATTACGCCTTATGACACTCTGGACAAACGCCATAAATTTCTAAGCGATGACTATTAATAACGAAGCCTGTCGTTTTTGCAGCTTCCTCTTCAAGTTGTTCCAAACCTCCATAAGGAAAATCAACAATCTTACCACATTTTTCACAAATCACATGATAATGTTGACTTGTAACATAATCAAATCTACTTGAAGCGTCTCCATAAGTTAATTCCTTTACAAGTCCAACCTCTTTAAATACACGTAAGTTATTATAGACAGTTGCAACACTCATATTTGGAAACTTACCTTCTAATGCTTTATAAATGTCATCCGCTGTTGGGTGCGTCATTGATTCCACAAGGTACTCTAAAATAGCATGACGCTGTGGAGTAATGCGTACACCCGTATTTTTCAGCATTTCTAGCGCTTCTTTTAATTCTTCTTTGACCACCGTCATGCACCCCGATTCTATACGGATTATTATTTTATAATTCTTATAAAGAGTGTACTCCTTTTCTTATAAATCGTCAATATTTCTACTATAAGTATGTGGTTTATTTTTATATTCAGAGCTTGTTTTTATGTATCTTTCCCTTTTTCTTCATATATTACATAGAAAAAAGTGCGACATAATCGCACTTGGAATACTATCATCTGAGGAGGTATGCCCTACACTTCCACTTTATGTAAGGCAGTAAAATATGTATAGACACTTGCCTTGTTTCTGCATATTTTATCTCCACTATAGATTTATTTTATATAAGAAAGAACATCCTCAACATGTCCTTTCACTTTCACTTTACGCCACTCTTTTACAAGTTCACCGTCTTTATTAATAAGGAATGTAGAACGCTCGATTCCCATATACTCTTTCCCAAAGTTCTTTTTCAGCTTCCAAACATCATATAACTCTGCTACTTTATGATCTTCATCTACTAAAAGTGTAAATGGCAATTCATGTTTCTCAATGAATTTCAAATGTCTATTCGCTGAATCAGGACTTACTCCAAGAATAACCGTATCCTTCTCTTGAAATACTCCATACGCATCACGAAAATCACATGCTTCAGTTGTACATCCTGGCGTCATATCTTTCGGGTAAAAATAGAGAACTACATTTTTACCGCGGAAATCAGCTAGGCTAACTTCTTCTCCGTTACTTCCCTCTAATGTGAATTCTGGTGCCATTTCTCCTACTGTAATCATAGTTATCACTCCTACTCTTTTCCTTTACTATAACAAATGCTTCCTTATTTTTCATTGTCTATTACAGACCTCATCACAAAAGCAAAAGGGAGTGTATATCCAATTAGCGCTTCTGCAATTGCAATCCATCGCCCAATTCCAATCGGAGATATGTCACCATATCCAACAGACAATAAAGTAACTGCGCTAAAATATAAACAAACTTCAACGAGTTGAAAAGAATGAGCGTTCAAACTTTCTCCGTCCTCTTTCAAAACTGCGAAACCCATTTCCTCTAATACAACGTAACTTAATCCAAACGCGATCAGTACTGTTGTATAGATTAAAAATAATGTGGCCAAATTATACAGCGAAAAAAAACGCGTTGAATCTGAATAGGAACTCCATAATAATTGGACACTTTTCAAAATAGCGATTGCTGCAAGTAATAGAATAAATCCCCATAACATGTCCTCCACCTCATTTTATATGTATGAGACGACCATTGGATTTATCCCTTAGAAACAAACAAGCTTCTATAATTAATTCCCAGCACCACGGTACCTTTTTACCCCTTGATTCCAAAGAGTGATTGCAATCGTAAAACAGATAACACCAACAATTGGCGTCGCGAATGCATAACTATTCCATTCTGTTTTTCTTAAAAAGTATGCAGCTGGATATACTCCAACAAACGCAAACGGTAAAACAAACGTTAAAATGAAACGAATTACACGATTATAAATATTAACAGGATAGCGCCCGTAATTACCTATGTTATACATAAGGGGCATAATTGAACTTTTCGCATCTGACCAAAAACCAAGGCTCGCAAGCGTAACAAATATCCCTCCATATACAAGTGCGCCTCCTCCTACCATCAATATAAATAAGAAGAAATCATACCAGTAAAAAGATAATTGTAACTCTACAGCTGCATATCCCATTACAATCATTCCTGTAATGGCCCCAATTAAAGACTCAAGTTCCATTCTTTCTAATATAATTTGAAACAAGCTATGAATCGGTCTCGTTAATATACGATCCATCTCCCCTTTAATAATGTAACGATCATTAAAGTCCCATATGTTAAAGAAAGCTGAGAAAATGGCAAACGGCACTAAAAAGAAACCATAAATAAAGATTACTTCTTCTCTACTCCAGCCTTTTAATGCTTGTGTATGCCCAAACACAACTAGAATAAAGATTAAATTAACAGCCTGTAGTGATAAATCAGAAAGTAATCCAACGATAAAATCGCCCCGATACTCCAATTTTGTTTTTATATATTGGCTTGCATATTGCAAAAATAGTTTTATATATATCATCTCATCATCCCCCTTGTACAATTAGACGTTTTCTCGCCGTTCTCCACATAAGTACAATTGGAATAATAAGGACAATCGCCCAAATTACTTGGAATAATAATGCCTCATACAATTTATTTCCTTGTATACCTTCTGAAAAAATCATACTCGGAATATAACTAATGGCTTGAAACGGTAAAAACATCATTGCCTTTTGGGCCCATAACGGATAAAAACTAATCGGTAATAATAGACCAGAAAATAAATCAATAACAACGCGTTTTGCATACATAATTCCACTATTATTAAATAGGAAGAACGTGAGCATTCCCGTCATTAAATTAATTTGTGTATTAATAATAAAACTAAATATTAGAGACAAGAAGAAATATAACCACGTTTGAAAATTCGTTGTAATTTGCAATGAAAATAATAACGTAACGATAACCATACCTGGAATTGAAAAAAATGCAAAACGAAATATCCCTTCACCAAGACCTTGCATCACTTTCATCCCTAAATAATTATATGGACGAATCAGTTCTACCGCTACACGTCCTTCTTGAATCTCCATCGCAATTTCCCTATCTATATTATTAAAATAAAAGGCACGTGCCATCCACGCAATTGCGATATACGTAGTCATTTGCGAAATAGATAAACTTTCAATGTTCTCTTTTCCGCTATAAATTGCTTGCCATAAAAAATAATACGCACCGATATTAATCGTATAAATTAAAATCCCGCTATAATAATTTGTGCGATACGCAAGCATCATTAAAAAGCGAATTCGAATCATTTCAATATACTTACCCATGTTTAATACCTTCTTCATAAATGTTACGAATAATTTCCTCTGTAGACACTTCATTAATTTTTAAATCTTTAATTTGAAAGGCTTGTACTACTTTAGAAATAAGCATTGAAATAATAACTTCTTCATTCGGTATTTTTGCAACCCACGCGTTTTCCTCTTTCGCTTTCGACCAAACGACATGACTATCTGGCATAACCATTGATAAAGCCTGATAGGAAACTGGTGCAATAAACTGAAAATGTATTTCCTTCTCTGCTCCCCACTGCGTACGAAGATTATTTAAAGAACCGTCATACATAATATTTCCTTCATCCAGCATGATAACACGCTCACATAATGCTTCAATATCAGTAATATCATGGGTTGTTAATAAAATTGTTGTTTTATAACGTTCATTCATTTCTTTTAAAAATTCACGTATTTTCAATTTCACAAGTACATCTAGCCCAATTGTTGGTTCATCTAAAAATAATAACGGTGGGTTATGAATTAATGCTGCCGCTAATTCACAACGCATTCTTTGACCTAGAGATAACTTTCGAACTGGCTTATCTAATAAAGGATCAATATCTAAGGTTTCAATCACGTGTTCCATATGCTCTTTATACTGAGCGTCTGATACACCGTACACTTTTTTTAATAAACGAAAAGATTCTTGTACAGCAATATCCCACCAAAGTTGTGAACGTTGACCGAAAACAACACCAATGGTTCTTACAAATTCTTCTCTCTGCTTATGTGGGTTCATCCCATTTACTAAAATCTCTCCTGATGTCGGAGTCAAAATCCCCGTAAGCATTTTAATTGTTGTTGATTTACCAGCACCGTTCTCACCGATATAACCAACCATCTCACCTTGTTTTACAGTAAAAGATACATCATTTACTGCTGGTACTATTTTATAATTACGATTTAATAAATCGCGAAATGCACCCTTTAAACCCGGACGACTTGAATAGGCTGTAAATTCTTTACGTAACCCTTGTACCTCAATTACCGATTTCATAATCGGACCCCCCTCCTAAATGTCACAACGAATAGTTTACCCAACTGCCTTCTCTATCACAAACAATACGTCTTTTCGAAAAACATGTTAGAATAATACATAGATTTTTGTAAGGAGATGAATGGTAGTGAAATTCACAAAATCAGAAGCATTACATAAAGAAGCTTTAGAACATATCGTTGGCGGCGTTAATAGTCCTTCTCGTTCTTTTAAAGCAGTTGGCGGTGGCGCTCCTGTTGCTATGGAACGTGGAAAAGGTGCTTATTTCTGGGATGTAGACGGAAATAAATATATCGATTATTTAGCAGCATACGGTCCTATTATTACTGGACATGCTCACCCGCACATCACAAAAGCAATTACAACAGCTGCTGAAAATGGTGTACTTTACGGAACACCAACAGCGCTAGAAGTAAAATTTGCAAAAATGTTAAAAGAGGCAATGCCTGCTTTAGATAAAGTACGCTTTGTAAACTCTGGTACTGAAGCAGTAATGACGACAATTCGTGTTGCTCGTGCTTACACAGGCCGCACAAAAATCATGAAATTTGCTGGTTGTTACCACGGTCATTCTGATTTAGTACTTGTAGCAGCTGGATCTGGTCCTTCTACACTAGGAACACCTGACTCAGCCGGCGTACCACAAAGTATCGCTCAAGAAGTTATTACTGTTCCATTTAATAATGTAGAAACTTTAAAAGAAGCGTTAGATAAATGGGGACATGAAGTAGCGGCTATTCTTGTAGAACCGATTGTTGGAAACTTCGGTATTGTAGAGCCAAAACCTGGATTCCTTGAGAAAGTGAATGAACTTGTTCATGAAGCTGGCGCACTAGTAATTTATGATGAAGTTATTACCGCTTTCCGCTTCATGTACGGTGGTGCTCAAGATTTACTTGGCGTAACACCAGACTTAACAGCTCTTGGTAAAGTTATTGGCGGCGGACTTCCAATCGGTGCTTACGGTGGTAAGAAAGAAATTATGGAACAAGTTGCTCCGCTTGGCCCTGCATATCAAGCAGGTACAATGGCAGGAAATCCTGCTTCTATGGCCTCTGGTATTGCTTGTCTAGAAGTTCTTCAACAAGAAGGACTTTATGAGAAATTAGATGAACTTGGTGCCATGCTTGAAAAAGGAATTTTAGAGCAAGCTGCAAAACATAATATCGATATTACATTAAACCGCCTAAAAGGCGCTTTAACTGTATACTTCACAACAAATACAATTGAAGATTACGATGCAGCACAAGATACAGACGGTGAAATGTTCGGTAAATTCTTCAAGCTAATGCTTCAAGAAGGAGTTAACTTAGCACCTTCAAAATACGAGGCATGGTTCTTAACGACAGAACATACAAAAGAAGATATTGAATATACAATTGAAGCTGTAGGCAGAGCATTTGCTGCTTTAGCAGATAGCAAATAATCTCGTCATTAAAAGGAAAAAAGAAAGCACATCTTTCTTTTTTCCTTTTTTCTATTTCATAAATCCCACATTAATAGTATAATTATTCATAATTATCTGTTTTATATTCTTTTACATCATTACTATCTCTGTGTACAAGGTGATTCACACCTTAAATAGTAAGATTATTCTAACTTTTACAAGAGGGGGGATTGACGGATGCTCAATAAAACAAATACATGGACACCGTCTTTATTTCGAGATTATAGAAATGCAGAACATGATGCGTGTGGAATCGTTTCCGTTATGGAGAAACGAAAAATTCCTACAAAAGAAAACATTGACCTTTGCATACAATCACTCGTCAAAATGAATCATAGAGCTGGTTTCATTAATGGCGAGGGCGATGGCATCGGCATTCACATTGATGTACCAAAAACGCTTTGGAATGAAAAACTAAAAAGTAGTGGATATAATCCAACGATTGTGGATCATCCCCACTTTATCGTTGGACATTTTTTTCTAAATAAAAAAGAAAACATTACTGCCTTAAAAGATTATATTCGTACGCAATTAAACAACAAAAACTTTACTATCATTTTCGAAAGTGATGATGTAACAAACTCAGATGCGCTCGGTCCACTCGGTAAACAAGAAGAACCTTTATTTTGGCAAGTTGCCCTTATCGCAGAAAATGAAATTACAAATATTGAGCAAACATTATTTTCTGTCACAATAAAAATAGAGGAAAACGAAGCAATTCATGTTGCTTCATTAAGTCGTGATCATGTTGTATATAAAGTTCTAGGTGCTGGTGATACACTTGTTGCCTACTATAATGATTTACAACATCCACTTATCGCTTCAACTATGACATTAGGACATAACCGCTACTCTACTAATACATTATCTAATTTTTTTCGTGTACAACCATTTAGTATTCTCGGACATAATGGTGAAATTAACACAATCGCAAAATTACGCGATCAAGCTGAAATGATTGATGTACCACTTACTGCTGGAGGCAGTGACTCTCAAGATTTAAACCGCACCTTAGAAACCCTACTTGTTCAATACGACTACAGTTTATTTGAAGCAATGGAAATACTATTTCCACCAATTATTAATGAAATTAAACTTTATGAAACACCTTTACAAGATTTATATACGTATATACGTGAAGCATGGGGACATTTTGCACAAGGACCAGCTGGCATCATTTCCCGTTTTAAAGATGAAGCTGTTTTCAGCGTTGATTCCCTTGGATTACGCCCAGTATGGAAAGTAGAGACAGAAAGCTCTTATATTTTCTCTTCTGAACCTGGAGTTGTATCACCAACTAAATATGTAGCAGAACCAAAGCCACTCGCCCCTGGAGAAAAGGTCGGATTAAAATGGAATGAACAAGATGAACTTGTTCTTTATGAATATGACAAATATCAAATCCAAGTATATAACCGTTTTAAAAAGCGAATTGATACTACCAATTATCATTTAAATTTATCTATCCCTGAAACGCAAAAAATCCAAGGGCTATGTGATTTTGTTCAAGTTGAAACGAAACAATACGTCGCTTTCGGATGGGACCGAGAACATATTCAGCTTCTTGAACAGATGGCAACAAAAGGTGTTGAACCAATACGCTCACTTGGGCATGACTCACCACTTGCCGCACTTGATACTGATAGACGAAATATCGCTGACTTTATTAAAGAAAGTGTAGCTGTTGTTACAAACCCAGCAATTGACCGTGACCGTGAAATTGAACACTTCTCTACACGTACTGTACTTGGAGAGCGTCCAAGTTTATTAAGCGGCGCAAAACGGCCATTTGTAGTTGAAATGCTTTCACCAATTATTTTAGAAGGCAGCGTGGCACAACCTATTGCAGAGGAATTACACACAATTACGTACGAACAACTCACAGCGTTATTTAGGACTCATAACTCTATTGCCACAATCTCTGCTACATTCAGCTCGTCAGAAACCCTGCAATGTGCATTAAGCCGCATTAGTTCTGAAGCGATAGCTGCTGTTAACAATGGTGCTTCCCTACTAGTATTAGATGACGCAAAAGCCCATCTAAATGAACGCTTGTGGATTGATCCACATTTAGTTACCGCGAAAGTACATCAAGAATTAAGTGAAAATAAATTACGCCGCAATTGTTCTCTCGTTATACGTTCTGGTGCCCTTCGCTCCTTACATGACATTGTCACGCTATATGGATTAGGAGCAGATAGTATTAATCCATATTTATTATTCGCGACTGTAAGTGATGGAACAAAAATACCAATTACGAATCTGTATAATGCACTTAATAAAGGATTAGAAAAAGTCATTTCAACAATTGGAATTCATGAGTTACGTGGTTACGGACGTCTCTATTCATCTATTGGGTTACATGAGGAAATTGCAAATATATTACAAATCACAAATTTCTTCGGTTCAAATGATTTAGCTTTTTCACTTGAATCACTTGCTGAAGATGCAAAAATACGAGCAGAGGATTATAACAATCCTAAAATTAGAATGCGAAAATCATTTCATATATTCCCGCGAATTTGGAAAGCAATCGGCGATGTTGCAAAAGGAAATCCTTATGATGACTACCGTGACAAGTTAAGTGAACTAGAAGAGAATAATCCAATCGCAATCAGACACCTTGTTCAAACGAAACAAACAAAACATGTCGTTCCAACTGAAGAAGTATCTATCGGCATTCAAAATCATAATTTACCATTTATTATTAGTTCTATGTCATTTGGTTCTCAAAACGAAATTGCCTTTCGCGCATATGCAGAAGCGGCCGATCAGCTAAATATGATTAGCTTGAACGGTGAAGGCGGCGAAATTAAAGATATGATCGGGAAATACCCACATACACGCGGACAACAAGTGGCATCTGGGCGATTTGGAGTAAATGCCGAACTACTAAACTCATCGAATTTAATTGAAATCAAAATCGGTCAAGGCGCAAAGCCTGGTGAAGGTGGGCATTTACCTGGTTCAAAAGTGACAGCCAAAATCGCTGAAGCACGTAATGCGACAATCGGCTCAGATTTAATTTCACCTTCTAACAACCATGATATTTATTCAATTGAAGATTTAGCTCAAATGATTACGGAAATTAAAACAGCTAATCAACTTGCCAAAGTAGCCGTGAAAGTCCCTGTTGTTCCTAATATCGGAACAATTGCTGTCGGTATCGCCAAAGCTGGTGCTGATTTTATTAACATTAGCGGATTCGATGGTGGAACAGGTGCTGCACGTATTCACGCCTTGCAACATGTAGGTCTTCCTGTAGAAATTGGTGTTAAAGCCGCTCACAACGCTTTATTAGAAGCGAGCATGAGACATAAAGTAGAGATTTGGGCAGATGGTGGTATTCGAAGTGTAAATGATGCCTTGAAAATCATGCTCCTCGGAGCAAACCGTATTGGATTTGGCACACTGTCAATGATTGCAATCGGCTGTACTACTTGCCGTGGGTGCCATCTAGATACTTGCCATGTTGGAATTGCGACACAAATTGAGTCTGAAGCACAGGCAAAAGAACATGGATTACGCCGCTTCGTCCCACGCGAATTAGAAAGCGCAGTTGCTGGCCTGCTAAATTTATTCACCTCTTTCGGTGTAGAACTAAAACGATTAACAGGACAGCTTGGGTATACAAATTTACAAGCAATTGTCGGGCGTTCTGATTTATTAGAGCAAGTTCGGGGCGAAAATTTATTAAACTTATGTAATTTACTACAAATAATAGAACATCCATCTGTTACAACAACAAAAGACGTACCAGAAAAACAATTTAAAACAGTTCATTCCGCTGACTCAAAAGAATTAGTAGGCGTTGGTGTAGAGCAACGCGTTATGGGCGGTCTAGAATCATGTTATCGCGTTCGCAGTAAACTATATGAAGCTACTCAACTTGAACCACTTACATTAAAGTATACGAATGGTTCTATCCCTGGAAATGGGTTAGGTGCTTACAATAGTGAAAATTTATTTATACACGTAAATGGCGGCGCACAAGATGGCATTGGTAAAACTTCCTTTGGTGGTGGTATTTATATAACGAAATCAAAAGGAAAAGACGGAGTATATTATAACGGTTCTGTCGGAAAAGGATTTGGATATGGGGCACAAAAAGGGGCACTATACGTGCAAGGGAACGCTGATGCTCGTGCTGGCATTCGCCTTTCTGGGGCAGACATGATCATTGGAGGTAGAATAACAAAACCACTCCGTGAAAAAGAGCAAGGAAATATAGGTGCATACTCCAATATTAAAGGTTTTGCTTTTGAATATATGACAAATGGGCGAGCGCTTGTTTTAGGTGACCCTGGTCCATGGATTTGCGCTGGCATGACTGGCGGTGTTGTTTATTTGCGTCATGATTCAAACTTAGGCTTAACAGAACAGGCCTTAAAAAGAAGAATTGCAAAAGGGGCAAATGTTACATTACAATCAATTAGTAAAAATGGTTTGAAAGATGTAACTGAATTATTGCTAGACTATATTCGTGTACTAAACGAGCATGAGCAATATGAGGAAGTTGCTTTGTTAACCCCATTATTAGATGATATACAGAACCAGTTTTTTGAAATTATCCCAAAAAAAGAACAGGCAGATCCATCTATCTCAACAGAGTAACATGAGTAATTTTCATTATTAAGAAAAAATTGACGAAGTACACTTCTCATAGTAATCTATAGTAACAATTTGAGACCTGCTGAAATTCAGCAGGTCTTTTTACTAAAAACTGATGTTTAAAAGAAATTAGGAAAAATTATAAAGTGAAACTTTAATTAGCCTACAGCAATTGAGCGTTTACCGGCATCCAGCTACTGAATTTAGAGGCGGGAATCTTACTGTTCACAATTAGCCGGATAAAATGAATACTAATTTCTTTTAACGTCACTAAAATATCACTTGCTAACATATTGTAATGAATGTATAGTATCATGTTGTACATTCATTATGACAAGAGAAAGGATCTTATTAAGGGTATGAAACTTGGTGCTCGCATTTTAAAAACGGGTATTGCCATCACGTTAGCTTTATTTGCTTGTATTTTACTTCAATTACCGAGTCCGGTATTTGCGGGAATTTCAGCTATCTTTGCTGTTCAACCGTCTGTATACCGTTCTTATTTAACCGCACTTGAACAGATTCAAGCAAATGTAATCGGTGCGATATTTGCTATCGCATTTGCTACTGCTTTTGGACATAATCCTTTTATTATTGGATTAACATGTATATTAGTAATTGCTCTTACACTGCAATTACGATTAGAAAACACAATATCAATTGCTTTAGTAACAGTTATCGCCATTATGGAGTATCAAGGCGAAGACTTCTTTAGTTTTGCCTTACTTCGATTTGCGACAATTATGATTGGTATTATTGCGGCTTCACTTGTAAATTTAGTATTTATGCCGCCGAAATATGAAACAAAACTTTATCATCGTATCGTTGATAATACAGAAGAAATTGTAAAATGGATTCGAATGAATAGCAGGCAGGCTTCTGATTTTACAACGCTAAAAACTGATATTGATCGTATGAAAGAAAAAATGATCAAACTAAATCATTACTATTTGCTGTATAAAGAAGAAAGAAGCTACACGAAAAAAGTAAAGTTCGCAAAAATTCGTAAGCTCGTTTTATTCAGACAAATGTTAGCGACAACAAGCCGTGCTTTAAGTACGTTAAAATCATTACACCGTACTGAAAATGAACTACGCTACATGCCGGAAGAATTTCAGGAATCTATCCAAAACGAACTTGATTCATTAACGCATTATCATGAACAAGTTTTATTAAAATTCATTGGTAAAGCAAAAAAACAACAATCAGTTGAAATGCTTGATGAAGTTGAAACAGGTAAACAAGAATTAATTGATATCTTTATGGAATATCAAAACAAGGACGATGAAGAAGCATATAAAACATGGTTACATCTCTTCCCTCTTATTTCTTCCATCATTAACTATAGTGAAGAAGTAGAGCATTTAGATTTACTTGTAGATAGCTTCTACACATACCATAAACCAGAAAAAGAACTCCAAATCGATGATAAAAAAGAAGACGAATAAAAAAGCAGCTCCTTTTATGCTAAAGGAGCTGTTTCTGTTATATGTTGAAGTTGATATAAATTATAATAAAATCCTCTTTTTCGCATTAACTCTTCATGAGAACCGGTTTCTTTAATCTGACCGTCTTCAATGTAAATGATCGTATCAACATGCGTAATTGTCGCTAATCGATGTGCAATTATAATCGTTGTCCGGTCAGCAGCTAACGTCTGAAGCGCCTCTTGAATATACCTTTCATTTTCTAAATCTAAAGCCGAAGTTGCTTCATCCAATATAAGTACCGACGGATTCTTTAGAAATACGCGTGCAATTGCCACGCGTTGCCTTTGCCCACCCGATAGCTTCACACCACGTTCTCCAACGACAGTATTATAACCATCTGGTAAATCTATAATAAAATCATGAATTTGCGCAGCTTTGGCAGCTGCAATCACTTCTTTCTCTGTAGCTTTCGGATTTCCATATAAAATATTAGCTTCAATTGTATCGCTAAACAATAAATTATCTTGCAGTACAATTCCAATATTACTACGTAAATTTCTCATATTATACTTCCTTACATCTATGCCATCTACATAAACCGTGCCTTCAGAAACATCATAGAAACGCGGGATCAAACTAGCAAGAGATGACTTCCCTCCTCCACTCGCTCCTACAAGCGCTACTTTCTCTCCAGACTGCATAGTTAATGACAAGTTGTGTAATATCTCTTTTTCATCTGCATTATAACGAAAAGAAACATTATCAAATACAATTTCTCCATTTAATTTTTCCGTTTGTATCGCATTTGGCACATTAACAATATCGTATTTTTCATCTAACAGTTCAAACACACGATCCATCGATGCAAAAGATTGTGTCAATGTTGTAGATGAATTAACAAGGCGGCGAAGCGGACTATATAAACTATCCATATATCCAACAAAGGCTACCATCGTCCCTAGCGTTAACTGCCCCTGAATTACTTCATATGCTGCAAAACCAATCACAAGTAACGGACCTAAATCGGTTAACGTATTTACTGCCGAAAATGTTCTCGCCGTCCAACTTGTATGGTTTAATGCTTTCGTTAAAAATTCATTATTTCTTTTTTCAAACTGCTTCCCCTCATACTCTTCTAACGCAAAGCTACGTGTCACTTGCATTCCTTGAATACGTTCATGCAAATACCCTTGCATCGTCGCTAACGCTTGTGAACGCTCTTTCGTCAATTTCCGAAGACGTCCGAAAAAATATTTCACTGCTATTACATAAATAGGTAAAATCAATAACGCAACAAATGTTAATTTTATATTCATAGAAAACATAACAATGATAGCGATAGCAATTGTTGCAGTATCTAACCAGACGTTCATCAAACCTGTAATTACAAAATCTTTCGTTTGTTCTACATCATGGATGACCCGTGAAATAATCTCCCCTGTTTTCGTATTCGAATAATAACGTAAGCTTAACTTTTGTAAGTGACCGAAAATATGCTTCCGCAAATCATACAGTATTGTATTTGCGATACGTTGCGCGAAATATTGACGATAATATTCAATCGGTGGTCTTAATACCGCAAAAATAAAAAAAGCAATTCCAATCGCTGTTATTAATTGAGATGTTTTATCTTGAAGTGAACCCGCCCCTTGAATTACATCATCGATAATATACTTTAATAACCACGGCATAATAAGTGGAATACCGAACTTAACTAGTCCAATAATAATTGTAATAGCAATAAGCCATCGATATGGTTTAACAAATTGTAAATATCTTTTTATGCCCTGCACATAATCCCCCCCTCTAATAGGACAAACCTGCCGGGAAATTCCCTGCAGGTTTGTTTTAATTTCTGTACATTAAATATCGTTCATACCACATATCTACGAAATCTGGTGCGAATGGACCTTTTCTTTGATGAATCCACTGTGTTAAATGTGCTACATTTCGTTTTAAAATTGTATCTATAACAGGTGGATACTGCATAATTTGACTATGTTTTTCATACTCATCTTCATCTAGAAGCGTATATGTCATATCTGGATACACTTTAATATCTAAATCATAATCAATATACTTTAATGCTTCAGAATCATACGCAAAAGGTGAGCTTAAATTGCAATAATAATATACGCCATCCTCCCTAAGCATCCCAATCACATTAAACCAATAGTTAGCATGAAAATAACAAATTGCTGGTTCGCGCGTAATCCATGTTCGACCATCTGATTCTGTAACTACTGTACGATCATTCGCTCCGATCACAAGACTCTGTGTCCCTTTTAAAATTGTTGTTTCTTCCCACATTCTATGAATGGAGCCATTATGTTTATAACTATGTATTTGTACTTTTTCTCCTTCTTTGGGAAATCCCATATATGCTCCCTTCTTTCAACTGCAAATGCCCTTTGAACGGCATTCACTTTTTTTCTATTATAACTTTTTTGTCAAAATTTTAAAACTAAAGGGATAAGACTCTATTTTCCACACTGAATATGCAGGAGGTTTATCGTTGAATACAATAATCCCCAATCTTCTCAGGAAACAAGGATTGTATTGTATTATTTATAAAGTGAAACTTTAATCAGCCCTCACCAATCGGGCTTTTACGGGCAGCCCGCCCCCCACCTAACTTCTTTGCTTTCGCTGAATTTTGAGGTGGGGGTCTTATTGCCCGGCAAATAGCGGGATAAACGAGGACATGTAATAAAAAAAGCCCTTCTCTATTTGAAGGACTTTTCACCTGAGACAATGATATATCTTATCCTAAATTTGAAATCATTTTTTCAGTTGCAAAAGATTGGATTACACTATTTGTTTGTTCTTCAAATTTCTCATGTAACATCTTCAACGCTACTTCTGTTCTATATATTTCCTGACGGATAAAATGCAGTTCCTTTTTATCGCACATATCTTTTTCATTCATTTCAATTTGTTGATACTTCTCTAGATGTGCTTGTAACTTTAACAACTCATCCATCGTTTCTAATTGCTCCCCTACCAACTTATCAAAATCGTTCATTACTTACCCCCTTTGGACTTATTCATCAGTTATTATTCCTAATTACATATTTCTAATTGTTAACTTCCTTTTCCTTTGACTACATTTGTTGACTTATTAGAAGTTATGTCGTTCATTTTCTTTTCATTACAAAGATCCACACACAAAGAAAACACTTCTCTCGAATTGGAGAAGTGTTTTTCTTTCATTACTCGTTTGAACTAGAAGATTGTGATTGTTTTGCAGCTGACTTAGCATTTTGTTTTTTCACAGCATGCACGTCTGTTTCAGTTGCAAATTCTGTACCATAGCTAGCGTTTGCACTTTGTGCACCAGAAGCTTGTGCTTTCTTTGCTTCTGATTGTGCGTTTGCTTGTTTTACTGCTTGTACATTTGTTTCAGTCGCAAACTCTGTACCATAACTAGCATTTGTACTTTGAATGCTAGCACCAGAAGTTGCCTTGTTATAACCTTGTTGTTTTTTACTCATCTTTCTCACCTCCACAACCAATAATGTAACCAATTCACTTAGAGGCTATCCGTAATTTTATTTTGAATAATTTCCGCATATATCTTTTGTTACTTATTCAAACTATAAGAAATGGAGGTGGAAATATGTATATAGGACGCGATATGACTGAACTAACAATGGTTTCAAAACATGAATGGAAAGAAGATGAATTAGCTTATTTTCATCACTCACTACAACAGATTCTGCCTTATTTAAATGCAGAAGGTCAAAGTATTTACAAAGAAATTGTAGTAGAAATTGAATCAAGAGGCGGCTTACAAGAAGGTGAAGCTAGTTGGACTCATGGGACAAAAATTTCTTACGACTAAAAAAGTGTTCCCTAGATTGGGAACACTTTTTTATTTATTGTATTGTAATTTTCTCCACGCAATTTTCGTAAATAGTACGATGCGATTTCGAAAAAGGTAATTGCTCAAATGCTTCTTTCGATACAAATTTCAATGTATCTGTATCAACAATATTGCCAGTTACCTTTCCATAAAATACAAATATATCCCAAGTACGATGTGTAAACGTATGTTGTACATTCATTGCATATTCATCAATAGAAACCGCGAGTTCAAATTTTTCTTTCATATAATCTATAAGCTGTTCCTTCTGATTTCGAATACCTTCTCCAAGTTCAGCATTAGGAAACTCCCACATATTAGCTAACAAACCTGTACTTGGACGTTTATTAATAACGTAACGACCGTCTTCAGTTTGAAGTACTCCTGCAACAATAGGTACCATTTTAGGAGCTTTCGCTTTACTTTTTACTGGTAATTCTTTTTGAACACCTTCAGCATATCCTCTGCAATGCTCACGTACAGGACAAAGTAAGCACGATGGATTTTTAGGAATACAAATCAGTGCACCTAATTCCATCAATCCCTGATTAAAATAAGATGGGTTTTCTACTGAAATAATTTCACGCACAATCTCTTCAAAAACTTTTCGAGTCTTCGGTTTTGCAATATCATCCCATACTGATAAAATGCGAGATAATACACGCATAACATTTCCATCAACTGCCGGCTCTGGTATACCATATGCAATACTTAAAATAGCACCTTTTGTATATGGTCCGACTCCTTTTAACTTTTCAATTTTCTTTACATCACTTGGTACAACCCCGCCGTATACTTCTTTTACCTCTTTTACTGCCGCATGTAAATTACGTGCTCTAGAATAATATCCTAAACCTTCCCATGCTTTTAATACTTCTTCATCATCTGCGTTCGCTAACGCTTCAAGTGTAGGAAACTTCCCCATAAAATTTGCGTAATATGGTTTTACGGCTTCTACTCTTGTTTGCTGTAACATAATCTCAGAAACCCAAACGCGGTATGGATCTTTATTTTTTCTCCATGGTAAGTCGCGCTGCTCCTCTTCAAACCAACCAATTAAATCATTTTGAAACTGCTCTATATTAAATTTTTTTAGTATTTCAAGTGTCAAACTTGATCCCCCTCATTTTTTTGCATATAAGTACTATTATAAAGATTTTAGGAAAAAATTTAAGTAAGATGACATAGGAAATTGAAGGCAAAGGACTTGAGGTATCGAATAAAAAGAGTTACATTAATAAAAAACGGAGGTGGATTTTTATGGACACAGCCACTCACCTTGTTATGGGTATCACTTTAGGTAGCTTAGCAACATTAGATCCAGCCATAGCACAAAGTGATATTGGCCCACAAGCTGTTATGCTTGCTACAATTGCTGGTTCCAACATTCCTGACATTGACACAGTTTTAAAATTGCGTAATAACGCTAAATATATAAGAAATCATCGCGGAGTTACTCATTCCATTCCCGCGGTAATTCTTTGGTCATTTCTTATAAGTGGCATCTCTTTCGCCTTCTTTTCAGACGCTCCATATCTTCATCTACTACTTTGGTCATTTATTGCAGTCTTCCTTCACGTCTTTGTCGATATTTTTAACGCCTATGGTACACAAGCATTACGGCCTTTCACAAAAAAATGGGTCGCACTCGGCGTGATTAATACATTTGATACCGTAATTTTCTTTATCCATATACTTGCAATTGCTTGCATGCTCGTCGGTTCTCATAAAGGATACACAGCCTTAGCAGCATATATATTAATGATTATTTACTATATCGGACGGGTTATGATGCACCGAAATATAAGAAGCGTTGTACACAAACGTTTCAAAAATGTCGAAAAGATTATCATTTCTCCTTCTTACCGATTTTATCATTATCATTTAGCAGTCGTTACAGCTGATTATTACTACGTTGCGAGATGGCACCGTGGTAACATCATGATATATGACAAATTCGATCGGGTACCGTTCCCAGAAAATGATATTATGCGAGCAGCTAAACAAGATGAAAACATCTCGGCCTTCCTATCTTTCTCTCCTGTATATCGCTGGGATATTTTTGATCATGATCATTATTATGAAGTACGATTCATTGATTTACGGTATCGCAGTAAAGATTATTATCCATTTGTCGCGATTGTTCAGCTCGACCATAATTTAAATATTATTAGTTCCTATACAGGATGGATTTTTAGTGAAGAAAAACTTCGAAAAAAGCTGGAATTACTTCCACATTAAAAAAAGCGACTTAAGTCGCTTTTTTTAATGTTTCAAATGATCTTCTTGATTAATTAAATGGCTATACTTCGGATTATTTGTACGCATTTCATGAAGGCGTACACCATGATTATTAATCCATGATCGTACCACTTGCTCAGTCATTTCCTCACCTTGATAACGCCCTGATTTTGCATAAGTTGTTTGAAAATCTTCCCAAAGTAATTCAACCCACGCACGTGCTTGTCCGTAAGAAAGCTTGTCATTCTTATCTAATAATTCTTTCGTTAATGCTTCATAAATATCATTCATGTTCTAATCTCCTTTTCCCTATTTATCCCTTCATTTCTAAAGGATAGTTTCTTCTGTTTTGCACATTCTATAAGTGATACTTCTTAAAGAGGTATCAACTGATGATGAGGAGGGCGTTCGCAATGGGTAAACAAGCCGAATTTTGGTCTGAGTCAAAAAACAACAGCAAAATCGACGGTCAGCCGAAAGCGAAATCACGCTTCGCTTCGAAGCGACCTAACGGCACAATTAACACGCACCCACAAGAACGTATGCGTGCTGCAAATCAGCAGGAAGAGTAATACAGTTACAACCTAAAAAATTAACTTCCTACACGAGGTGATAAAGATGAGCTACCGTGATCGTTTAGATAGTCGTTCTGAATTATTTAACCATACGTGGACTCGTCCGAAACATGCGAAAGCGCAAGTTAACGGACAGACGCAGCAAACCCAGTCTCTCATTATATTGGCCAACGAATGTAAAAAACGCCAATTTTAGAATCTCCTATCTCCTTTAACGCCTACCAAAGATGAAAACCAGAGAGATATTTGCTCTCTGGTTTTTATTTTTCTTGCAATAAGGAAATTGGTATTCCAATCTCTTCATTATCATTTTGTTTATAACCCCAAGCGAATACCCCATTGAAGTAAGTAATTTTAAATAATATACCAGGTTCTTCTATTAATTCATATGTTTCACCAATATGGAATTTGTTTATATCAGTCATATAAGCGCGAGCCATTGCCATCTTTCTCATTAATACATCGAACTCATTTACAATTCCAAGCTGTTCAGCCTTTATTGCTTGCTCCTTCAAATCCCCAATTTCTTCTCTAAGCTCATGTGGTGTCATTTCACTGTAGCGTTTTGGCATATTCATCTCATTATTCCCCTCATCCCTCTTCACGTTTCATTTGTAAAAATATCTCTATCTCATCAATAGAGAATCCTTTTCGATATAACGCTTGTTTCATCTTGTTTTCAAATGTCCATCCATCATACTTCTTATATTTCTCATAATACTTATTCCCATGATAGTGTAACGCTTCTTGTTGCTTTTCGTCATCTCTTTCGTCTTTCAATTCTTCCAAACAAATTTGAATTACTTCTCTAGAATACCCTTTTCGAACAAGCATCTCATCCAACTTTAGCTTCATTTGTAAAAAAGAATGCTTTTGATAAGATTTTTTTTTCTTTTCTATGAGAAACAAGGCATTCTCAATTTGCTTTTCCTTCGGATATTCTTGTAAACTATGCATAATAATTAAATCCTGAACACCTTTATTTAACAACTCTCTTTTAATAACAGTTGGACCTTTTCGATTCACATTACTTTGCGTTCGCGTATATAAAACCGCGTACTCTTTATCATTAATATATCGGTCATGTAATAATTTCGAAACGACTTCAGAGATGATGGCCTGTCCCACTTCTTTTTTTCGTAAAAAATCTTCTATTTCTTGTTTTGTTCTCATTTGATAGGATAAATAGGAGATTGCTTGTAAATATGCTTTTTGTACCTCTTCATTGTACAAAATATTTCCTAACTCTATTTCATCAATTTCTAAGCCTTTTTGTAATCCATGTTTCATTAAGATTACTTGATCCACACTAAACCCGTACTCTTCACCTTGGCCTTTATCAATATAAATATTAAATCGTTCTTTCGATCGCTTTTGTACTTCTATTTTTGTAATGACAGCCATACTCTCACCTCCCTATTATTTTAACATAGTCGAGGAACATTTTTTCTTTTCAAGAATATATATAATGAGGAGGAAATGATTATGAAAATCGCAATTTCTGGTGGCACTGGTTTTATTGGTAAATACCTCTCTACTTTTTTTATTCAAAAAGGATATATGGTCTACATTCTTACTCGAAAGAAAACTACTAGAACCTCAAACCATAACCTTCAATACGTACACTGGACACCAGATTTATCTACCTTTCCACTCTCCTCTATCGATGTAGTCATTAATCTAGCTGGAGAATCTATCAATAGTAGATGGACAAAAAAACAAAAAGAAACAATATTAAACAGTAGAATTCAAACAACAAAAGGACTTATTCAACAACTACAAGTAATGGAAACAAAACCACATACATTTATTAATGCAAGTGCTATTGGATACTACGGAACATCTGAAATAGAGTCTTTTACTGAGCAACAAGAAACTCCCGGAAATGATTTTTTAGCAGAAACAGTATTTTTATGGGAGCAAGAAGCAGCTAAAGCATGTTCTCTCGGAATAAGAACAATTTACACAAGATTTGGCGTTGTATTAGGTGCAGATGGCGGAGCCTTGCCAAAGATGTTACTTCCCTATCAATTCTATATCGGCGGCACCATTGGTTCTGGGAAGCAATGGTTATCATGGATTCATATAGACGATGTCGTTCGTATGATGGATTTCATCATACACAAAAAAGAAATTGATGGCCCTCTTAATATGACAGCACCAACACCTATAAGAATGAAGGAATTTGGAAAAACCATCGCTGCCGCAACGAGAAAACCACATTGGCTGCCTGTCCCTTCATTTATGCTTCACGCCTTATTAGGTGAGATGAGCATACTTGTACTAGAAGGGCAACATGTATTACCTAGTAAAGCAATTAAACATGGATACCAATACACATTTCCGGCAATAGACCATGCATTACAAAATATACTTTCGCATACAATGTAGTACTTCTAAAACAAAATTTTACATGGGCCCTTTTAAAACTTTCATTTTCTAGGATCCGAAGCATTACCATACAAATAACCTTTCAGTTACTTTCCCTTAACTTCCATTAGCATTATAAAGTAACAGAAATGAGGTACCTATGAAAATATTGCTCAAACAAGCCATTGTATACCCTATTACATCTCCAAAGTTTCAAGGCGATGTACTCGTTACAGAAGAGCGAATTACCGAGGTCAAACCTTTTATTCAACCTACTCAAGATATGACCGTTATAGATGCACGGGCACTCCATCTCTTACCTGGCTTTATTGATGTCCATACTCACCTTGGTCTCTATGATGAAGGTACTGGTTGGGCTGGAAATGATGCCAATGAAACATCTGAAGTTTCAACACCACATATTCGTTCTTTAGATGGTATCCACCCTTTCGATATTGCCTTTCAAGACGCTGTGCAAAATGGAATTACAACCGTTCACGTTATGCCTGGTAGTCAAAATATTATCGGGGGTACTACTTGTGTAATAAAAACAGCTGGAACTTGTATTGATCATATGATTATTCAAGAACCTGCTGGTTTAAAGATTGCCTTTGGAGAAAATCCTAAAAAGGTCCATAGTAATGGAACGAAAGAATCCATAACACGTATGGGGATTATGGGGTTACTACGGGAATCATTCTATGAAGCACAACACTACGGGCACGAAGCTGATTTTCGAATGCTTCCTATTTTAAAAGCATTACGTCGTGAAATACCCGTACGTATCCACGCTCACCGAGCAGATGATATTAGTTCTGCGCTACGCTTTGCAACGGAATTCAACCTCGATCTACGTATTGAACATTGTACAGAAGGACACTTTCTTGTTGAAGAGCTTTCGAAACACAATTTGAAGGTTTCAGTTGGTCCCACTCTGACACGCCGTTCTAAAATCGAACTAAAAAACAAGACATGGGATACTTACCATATATTATCCAAAAATGGTGTGGAAGTTTCTATAACGACAGACCATCCTTATACACCCATTCAATATTTAAATATTTGTGCTGCTGTTGCAGTAAGAGAAGGGTTAGATGAGAAAACAGCACTAGAAGGAATCACCATATTCCCAGCGCGAAATTTGCGTTTAGAGGATAGAATTGGAAGTATCGAGGTTGGAAAAGACGCCGATCTCGTGTTATGGACTCATCATCCTTTTCATTATTTAGCCAAGCCTGTACTAACTATGATTGATGGAAAAATAATTTACAAAAAAAATAAAAAAAACTAGTTTATTTTTTTGACTAGATAAAGTATTATACGATTATAAACTGAATGAAACCATAATCAATTTGTGTCGTGATTATCATTTTCAAATTGATGAATGGGGAAGGCAAATGGTGCGCCACCAGCGTTAGAAACTGGTTCTAGTGGGTTCGATTCCCACCCCGAAATTTTTTAAAGATTGATATAAAAATTTCGAGGGTGGGGTGTTTTTTCGTCATGCTACCCTCGTGTGAGGAGGAGTTAGTATGTTGAAAAAACGCGACTTACACGACAGCCACGTTCTATACGAGTTAATGGTGGATCCAGCTGTCTTCCCTTTTGTGCGTCAAAAGGCTTATTCTTATGAAGAATATTTATTCTTAACGAAACAAACAATTGAAGCTGAAGAGCGTGGTGAATTAATTTCACGCACAATTTTAGATGAATGGGGTAACCCCATCGGAACAATTACTTTATTTGATGTGCAAGAAAAAGCTGGGTTTCTCGGGACATGGCTCGGCAAACCATATCATGGAAAAGGCTATAATAAATTAGCAAAAGATTCATTTTTTAGTGAACTTTTCTATGAATTAGATATTGAAACAATCTTCATGCGTATTCGTAAAATAAATATTCGTTCTATTAAAGCTGCAGAAAAACTGCAATATGTAAATCTAGCAAACGAAACAAGAAAAGCCGTATATGATGAAATTAACGCAAACGAAGAAGTATATAACTTATATGAAATTCCAAAAGATCAATACACACTTGCTACAATGCGAGATACAACCTTCCAAGATGCTCATCAATTAAAAGAAGCATAATCTAAATTTTCTGAAATGATAATCAATCATTAACATTTTCCATATGCGTATATCCCCTCATGTCTTTGGAAACGATAAATAGTAACTTTAAGACACGAGGTGATTTGTAATGGATAAAAAGAAACGTGATAAAGCAAAAAATACATTATCTAGTACACAAGAAGTTCTCTATCAACGAGAATTTCAAAAAGCAGATCGTGCAGCAGGATATCGCTCGAAAAGCATTTAAAGTGAAAATGAATAATTAGAAGTTTCCCCCCTAATTATTCATTTTCATTACATAATTTTCTCGACTGATAGAAGTAAGCAAAAAGGACCCTTATACATAAGGGTCCTTTTTGCTGTGGACAACTTTATCCACAAAACCAACGAAATTGTTAGTAATTTTCAAAAACATTTAATATTTTTCTATATTAAAGTATATATCAGCTGTTTTAATTGTGGGTATTTTTCTAAAAATTGTGGACAATGTGGATATAGTTGTTAATATTCCGACTTTACTGTTTAATGAAAGCGCAATCCTTTTGTGGATAACTAGCTGAATTTTCTTTGAAAATAATAAAGAACCCTCTTTACATATACAAAGAGGGTTTCATATTAAGTAAAAGATTGTGCAAGAGCAGGTGATTTAATAGGTATATGCCGCGGTTCTGCATGATTTTCTGCCAAAATTGCATCTACAATATGACCAGCTGGCTCTGGAAGATAGATGCTTTTCATTGCTTCTTTCATTTGAAGAAGCTTCACATCATCTTGTAATAATGCCTCTGTTTTTGCAAAAACCTCACTATCATCGCGAATGACAACTGCTGCTCCTTTTTTTTCAAAGTACATCGCATTTTCATTTTCTTGTCCTGGAACAGGTTTATATAAAATGACAGGTACTTGCAACGCTGCTGCTTCACTTAATGTTATTCCGCCTGGCTTCGTAATCATACACGAAGTAACTCGGAATAATTCATCAATATTTTCAACATACCCAAACACTTTTAATGCATCGGAATTTTGATTCTGTAAACTTAATAAATCCTGTTTTAAAGCTTCATTTTTCCCACAAACGACAACTACTTGTAAATTAGGCACTGACATAAATGATTGGCATAGTTCTTTTACATTTCCTAATACCCCATGAGCACCTGCTACAATTAGTAAAATCTTTTTATTCTTACATAACTGATATTTATTATATATGATGTCTGGATTTACCTTTAACTCAAAACTACTCCGAATTGGAATTCCTGTTTCAACAATTTGTTCCGCAGGTACACCGATATCAACCATCAATTCTTTCACGTGATCCGTTGCAACAAAATAACGATCTACTTCTCGATGAATCCATATTTTGTGCACGCAAAAATCAGTTAATACGTTATAGACAGGAATTGAAATCCCTGTTTGTTTCTTCAATTCTGGTACAGCGATAATTGGAAATGTATTAATTACAATATCTGGTTTCTCCACCTGTAACAGTGTTTTCAAACGTTTTCTTCCAAAGTTCGCATACCAAGATGCTATTTTCTTATCATAAATTTTTTCTACCCCGTAATAAAACAAACGATATAATTCTTTTCCTATTGTATAACTTTTTAAATATAGATATTTTGTAATGTCAGTTATAAATGGATGTGATTCTCCAAACAAGTCGCATACAATAACATCTTCAATTCCTTTTTGGCGAAATGTTTGTTCTAATGTTTTTGCTACTTGCACATGACCATTACCGTAATGTGCAGTTAATATTAAAACCTTGGGGTTTTTTATCAAACAAATCCACTCCTAGCTTTTTGTTTCTCCATATTGCATATACGACAATAGGAAAAACATTTTCCTTAAAAATTACATAAACAGATTCTAATAATTCCCTTTTCAGCTATGTACCTGTCGTGGATATGCAAAGCATATAAGATTGACCCCTTAATCCTATCTGTGCTCATATCTTTACATTATACTTTCCTATAAGAGCTTTCGCAATAACTTACAAATGTTCTCTATTCCATGATACTCACTCTTTTACTTCTTAATTCTTTTTACTATTTTGATTTCCCTTTACAATTATGTAAATTTCTCCACTTATTCCGTACAAAATTATGGATATTCTACTTTCAGTATACTCTTTTATCAATATATACTCTAGATTTTATTGTAAAGAAAGCAAAAAGCCTAATCCAATATTTGGATTAGACCGCTTGTAAAATATGTTTAGCATGTTCTACATTTTTCTCAGTAGGTGGTTCTACATTTGCGAGTGGATACTTATGTCCAAGCGCCTCCCATTTATATACACCAAGCTTGTGATATGGTAACACTTCAACTTTTTGAACATTAGACAGACTTTGAATAAAGCTAGATAGTTTTTGTAGATCCTCTTCATTATCCGTAACACCAGGAACTAATACGTGTCGTACCCAAATCGGTTTATCCTTATTCGATAAATAACGAGCGAATTGTAAAATATGTTCATTTGGTTTCCCTGTTAATTTACGATGCTTTTTGGAATCGATATGTTTCAAATCCAATAAAACTAAATCTGTATAATCCATTAAAATATCTAGCTTACTTTGGAATTCTGGTTCCTCAGAATAACAACCACCAGAAGAGTCGATTGTTGTATGGATACCAGCCTCTTTACACTTTTTAAACAACTCAATTAAAAAGTCTAGCTGTAATAATGGCTCTCCACCGCTAACTGTTATACCGCCTCCGGAGGCTTCAATAAATGGAAGGTAACATGTCACATCCTGCATCACTTCTTCAACTGTTATTTCTTTACCTTTACCGATTTCCCAAGTATCAGCATTATGACAATATTGACAACGTAATAAACACCCTTGTGTAAATATGACATAACGAATCCCTGGGCCATCAACAGTACCACAAGACTCTACAGAATGTATTCTTCCTTTTACCATGTTACTTCCTCCTTTATTGAAACAGCCTCCCTTCGCTATATATTAAGAGCGAAGGGACACTTTTTTCATTTACATGCTTTCATGCATTGTACGGTTAATTACATCAATTTGTTGTTCACGAGTTAATTTAATAAAGTTTACAGCGTAACCAGATACGCGAATTGTTAATTGTGGATATTTCTCAGGATGTTCCATTGCATCCATTAATGTTTCACGATTAAATACGTTAATATTTAAGTGATGGCCTTCTTTTACTGCATAGCCATCAAGCATAGATACTAAGTTACGTACTTGTACATCATCTTCTTTACCAAGTGCTTTTGGAATAATAGAGAATGTATTAGAAATACCATCTTGTGCATCTTCATATGGTAATTTAGCTACAGATAATAATGAAGCTAATGCACCTTTTGTATCACGTCCGTGCATTGGATTTGCACCTGGTGCAAATGGTTCTCCAGTACGGCGTCCATCTGGAGTGTTACCAGTTTTCTTACCGTATACAACGTTAGATGTAATAGTTAAAATTGACATTGTATGAACGGAATTACGATATGTTTTATGTTTACGAAGTTTATTCATAAATGTTTTCACGAGATTTACAGCGATTTCATCTACACGATCATCATTGTTACCGTATTTAGGGAAGTCTCCTTCAATTTCGAAGTCCACTGCAATACCGTTTTCATCACGGATTGGTTTTACTTGTGCGTATTTAATTGCACTTAATGAGTCTGCTACTACAGATAGACCCGCGATACCTGTTGCCATTGTACGAAGAACATTCGTATCATGAAGTGCCATTTCAATACGTTCATAGCTATATTTATCATGCATGTAATGGATAACATTTAGTGTGTTTAAATATAGACCCGCTAACCATTCCATTGTCATATCAAACTTATGCATAACTTCTTCGTAATTTAATACTTCAGAAGTAATTGGTGCGTACTCAGGACCAACTTGTGCTTTTGATTTTTCATCTTTACCACCGTTAATCGCATATAATAATGCTTTCGCTAAGTTTGCACGAGCTCCGAAGAACTGCATTTGCTTACCGATTCTCATTGCAGATACACAACAAGCAATTCCGTAATCATCGCCGTAATCAGCACGCATAATGTCATCATTTTCATATTGAATTGCTGATGTTTTGATGGACATTTTCGCACAGTAGTTTTTAAAGTTCTCTGGTAATTGTTTAGACCAAAGAACTGTTAAATTCGGTTCTGGAGCTGGTCCTAAATTATCTAATGTATGCAAGAAACGGAATGAGTTCTTTGTTACTAATGGACGACCATCTAATGCAATACCACCGATAGATTCAGTTACCCAAGTTGGGTCACCAGAGAATAATTCATTATAATCAGGTGTTCTTGCGAATTTCACAAGACGTAATTTCATAATGAAGTGATCTACAATTTCTTGTACTTCTTCTTCTGTTAAAGTACCATTTGCTAAATCTCTTTCAATGTAAATATCTAAGAATGTAGAAGTACGTCCAAGACTCATTGCAGCTCCGTTTTGCTCTTTAATCGCCGCAAGATATGCGAAGTATAACCATTGGAACGCTTCTTGTGCATTTGTTGCTGGTTTAGAAATATCGAAACCATGAGAAGCAGCCATTTGTTTTAGTTCTTGAAGTGCACGCATTTGCTCAGATAATTCTTCGCGTAAACGCATTGTATCTTCGCTCATTACACCACCAGTTAAATTCAAATCAGCTTTTTTCGCTTCAATTAAATGATCAATACCATATAATGCTACGCGTCGATAGTCACCGATAATGCGTCCACGACCGTATGCATCTGGAAGACCAGTAATAACGCCTGATTTACGTGCATTTCTCATTTCTGGTGTATAGGCATCGAATACACCTTGGTTATGAGTTTTTCTCCAATCTCTAAAAATACGACTAAGTTCTTTGTCCATTTCGTATCCATAAGATTCACAAGCTTGCTCCGCCATACGAATACCACCATATGGTTGTAAAGAACGTTTAAATGGTTTATCAGTTTGGAAACCGACTACCTTTTCAATATCTTTATTTAAGTATCCTGGGTCATGTGATGTAATAGAAGAAACAATTTTTGTATCCATATCAAGAACGCCACCGTTTTCACGTTCTTTTGTTGTTAAATCCATTACTTGATCCCAAAGTTGTTTCGTTGCTTCAGTTGCTTCTGCTAAGAAAGATTCGTCTCCTTCGAAAACGTTTACATTATTTAAAATGAAATCGCGAACATCAATCTCTGCTTTCCATTTTTCACCTTTAAAGTTTTCCCATGCGTTTTTAACATTTTCTAATACTTGAGTCATCCTAATCTCCTCCATTTTTGATTAGTACAGGACTAAGATTTTTTATATAACAGCTTACACACTTAGAATACTACTTTTTTAAGAAAGTGAACGAAATAGTTGTGACATGTTTGTGAAAAGTTGAGCAAACCACTATATATATAGTGGTAACTTCATTTAAAAGTCTTTAAAATTAACCCTTTCCTTAATTGTATTTTTTTGGTATTCTTATATACGAGTCCTATTTTGTAATATAAGAACAATACCCATTGTAGAACTGTAATACTCTTATCTCCTAATCTGTTATAGTTTTTATAACAGAACAAAAAAGTGTACACATGTTGTACACTTTTTTGTTACTTCTATAAAACATCTCTTTTTCTATTGCCATCATAGAATCCGCCACGATTGTCTGTTAATGCAATTATTTGCTCTAGTCCCTCTATATGATCACCTATAATTCGAAGTACAGCTGGAGGATGACCTATTTTTGCAAAATGTTCACTGGGACGAATACGGTTCATCTTATCAACCTCAACACGATATACACACGCAATTTCAAATCCAGAAAGAAGAGCCTTCACTTGTGCTACACAAGGTGACAATAAAGATTTATACCCAATTGCTTTCAAACACTTGTGGCTAAATGCATTAGGTACCGCAATAAGTGATCCTACCCCTAAATCCTTTCTATCACAAGCTAAATTTAGTGCATACTTAAACGCAGTTACAAGATGAAGTGGTACTCTTAGATCTAAATAATGATTTAAATCATTTAATGCGACGTCCTTTCCATCTGCAATAGCTTTTGCAAAAGGATATAGCTCCCTAGCTGGAATAACAAAATCACCATCTATAAATAACACAATTTCTCCTTTTGCAAAATAAGTTCCAAGTGAACGCCCTACATCGTTTCCAAGGGCTTCTTTATATACAATTGTCGTTGCGCCCTTGTCTTTTGCAATCGTTGCTGTTTTATCTGACGAACCATTTACGACGACGATGATTTCAAAAGGTTCAATTTTACGAAGCTCTTCTATAACGTTTCCAATTGTTTTCTCTTCATCTTGTACAGGAATAACAACCGATAGTTGCTTTCCTTTATACAAATTGGATGTAACGCCCCATCCTTGATAAAAATCTTCGAAATTTAAAGTATGATAGACGCTATTCCTTTTCCTATTTCCATCATAATATCCCCCGCGTGTATCACTGCTTACTATCCGTTCCGCAACAGCTTCTATATGATCACCTATCATTCTTCTTTCAGATTGAGAAAGGCTCGTGCCATATGCAGCATGTTCAACCGGTCGAAATTTATTCGGCGTAATAACATCAATAGCACAATGACGGCTAATTCTCCATTTACTTTGTGCTATACGTAAATGAGCTACAATAGGATTAACTAAACATTCGTATCCAATACTCTGGACGACTTCTTTCGTCAACGCATGAGGTACAGATAATAAAGAATCTATTTTTAATTCTTCACGCTCTAACATTGCATTTAATATTTGACGCCACACTGTAACAGAATGGGGTTTTTGTTTCTTTAAAAACAATGCGTCCAAATTATTTAAAACGATGTCAGTCTGATCATGTAAAATCGGATTAAGAAACAATTGTAATTTTGAAGTTGGAATAGCAAAGTCCCCATCTATAAATAGTAATACATCACCTATCGCATATTTTGCGCCAACTGCACGTCCAACATCGTTTCCTAATAGTTCTGTATGCCTGATTACTTTACATCCTAACCGATTAGCAACCTCTTCTGTACCATCATTACAACCATTTGCTATTACAATAATCTCTACTGGATTTAACGGTTTTACCGATTGAATAACGTCTGAAATTGTATCCACTTCATTACTTGCAGGAATAATAACTGATAGCGACTTAGCCATTGTTTTCTTCATGAAACCACTTAATAGTTTCTTTCAATCCTTGTTCCCACGTTACTGTCGCTTGAAATTGAACAAGCTCTCTTAACTTCGTTACGTTCGGCCTTCTATTTGGAATTTCTTCAAAGCCATGTGGATATACTTCCTCAAAAGGAACTTGTATAATTTTTGAAGAAGATTTCGTTAGTTTTTTAATTGTTTCTGCTACTTCTTTTATACTCTTTTCGTTCTCGGAACCTATATTAATAATCTCACCATTTACCTTCTCATCCATTGCTCGAATCGTTGCCTCTACCGCATCACTTACATACGTAAAGCAACGTGTCTGCTTTCCATCTCCATATACGAGAATATCTTCTCCTTGCAGGGCCGCACTGATAAATCGCGGGATTACCCCTGCATACGGACCATCTTTCGCTCTTGGACCATAAATATTAAAATAACGAACAATTGTTACCGGTAAACCTTCTAATGCGTAGCCTAAACATAATGTTTCTTCTAATGTTTTACACACTGCATAACTCCAACGTATTTTAGAAGTTGCCCCGTACAATCGGTCCCCTTCTTCTGAGAAAGGCGGTTTGCCCTTGCCATATACTTCGGAAGTAGATGCAAAAACTACTTTCTTCTTTCCTTTTAATGCTGCTTGTAAAATGTTTCTCGTTCCATCAAAATTCGTTTCAATGAGCTCTATACTTTTTTCCATTGTCGTTTTAACACCTAAAATTGCTGCTAAATGAAACACTACATCATGTTGATTTACTAACTCATAAATAGAATTTTTGTCTAAAACACTTATTGGAATAACCCGCATCTCTCTCATTAGCTCATTATGATACTTATTTTTCCCTTTATAGAAGTTATCCACAATCGTGACTTCATAACCCCTTCTCACCAACTCTTCAGCTAAATGAGATCCAATAAATCCGGCCCCACCTGTAATTAAACATTTCTTACTCATACACTCACCTTCTTTATAATTCCCCTTGTATCTATTACTCGGTTCATTCCTTTAAAAAGCTTCCAATCGATATTAGAATGATCAGTTAAAATTAAAATACAACCTGCCTCTTTAACTGTTTGTTCATCCAAGGCAACGGATTGATACACCTTATCTCCAATTTCTGCAGAAGAAATATATGAATCATGGTATTTTATCTTGTATCCTTCTTTTATTAGTAATTGAATAATTGGCAAAGCCGGTGATTCCCTCAAATCATTTACATCTTTCTTATACGCGATTCCTACAATTAAAACTAGTCCGGGTGATTGCACCATGCCCTTTACTTTCCGGACAATTTTCTCTGGCATTTCTTCATTAATTACATGTGCCGCCTCAATTAATTGACTAATTGCCCCATTCTTTTTTATTCTCCATTGAAAATATAAAGGATCTACGGGAATACAGTGCCCCCCTATCCCTGGTCCTGGCCAATACGGAGTAAATCCAAACGGTTTTGTAGATGCCGCTTCAATAACCTCATAAAAATCAATCCCTAAACTTTCACATAGTGTGTTTAACTCATTTACTAAAGAAATGTTAACTAAGCGCTGAATATTTTCAAATAGCTTACACATCTCTGCTACTTTCGGAGAGCTAACAGGTACAACTACGTCAAAAATGCTACTATATAAATCCTGTACTTTTTGTTTGCACTTTTCTGTTTGTCCACTAATAACTTTTGGAATAGCTTGAACTGAATATTGACTATTTGCTGGATCAATTCTCTCAGGAGAATATCCAATATAGAAATCTTCTCCTACCTTTTTGCCGGCTTGAGAAATAATAGGAATAATAACTTCCTCAAGTGTGCCTGGGTATGTGGAACTTTCAAAAATGAAGGTTTGTCCTTTTTGGAGATTTTGTTGTATATAATGCGAAGCTGAAATGAGGGCACTTAAATCTGGTTCTCTTCGTTCATTAATTGGAGTTGGAACAGTAACAATAACATAATCACTATTTTGGAAATCAGTAATACCTTTATCTGGTGTATTTACTATTAATTTATTTTTAGTCAATAAACTTTGTAACACTTTAGAAGAAACATCTGGAATATAACTTTCTCCTTTTATAATCGATTCTATTTTTCTAGTATCTTTATCTAATCCTAGTACGGTATATCCTCTTTCTGCAAAATGGACTGCTAAAGGAAGACCAACATACCCTAATCCAATAATAGCTACTTTACTACTAGCATTCATCTGTATTCTTTTCTTCCTTTCTCAATTGTTGAATAATGTCTCTATCGCGATCTCCATCCGTAAAACTCCCACGTTCGTCTGTATATTGTAATAGATAAGCAATCGCCTCAAGTTGATCACCGAAAATACGGTCAAATGCCGGAATACGTCCATTTACAAACCCATGTTGCTCCGGGCGTACCCGATTGGTTTTTATAACATCTACAAATTCTACTGCTGTAATAGAAAAAACCTCCAAAATAGCTTTCATTTGGGCTAATGGCGGAATAACAAGCGAGTCATATCCTATTTTCTCTATTACCCTTTTATGCATAGCATGTGGTACTGCCGTTAATGAGTTATTCCATAAATCCGGTCTTTTCGCTACTAAATTCACAAAATATTTCCCCATACTAATTGGATCTGCAGGATGAAACATATCTAATAAGCATTGTAAATCATTTAAAACCACGTCACTTCCATCTTCAACAGCTTGCAAAAATGGAGTGAGTTTTTTTGCTGGAATAACAAAATCACCATCAACGAATAAACAAATATCTGCCGTAGCATGCATGGCACCTATCGCTCGTGCTACATTATGTCCAAGCGCCTTCGTAAATTCAACAACAATAACATTTTCTAGCTTTGCGTGTTTAACAGTCTCAAAATCTGCGCCATTCGCGACAACAATAATTTCATCTACCCCTGCTTTTTTCACTTCTTGTATAACAGATCTTATCGTCATTTTTTCTTCTGACACTGGTATAATCGCACTATATTTCGCTTTTTCCTTCTTTAATACAACGGGTTTATAGTTCCCTATAAACTCTCTATCCCTGTTTCCCTCCGAAAAACCGCCGCGTTTACCATATGTTTCGATTACGTATTGTAAAGCACGTAAATGATCACCCATAATACGGCTAGTCGCTTTCGGATAAGGAGAACCAGGTGATGTTCCCGTATGCACAGGACGAACCTTATTTGTGTGAATTACATCGACCGAAGCCGTATCAACAATATCTACTCCTCTAGACATCGCCATCGCTTGAAATAGTGCTGGATCTGCTAAATTCCACCACCCAAGTTTCTCGATAACTTTCCTGTTCATCGCATGTGGAATTGCGATTAAAGATCCAACAACAAGCTCCTTTTTATTCAAATAACGATTCAACATGAACTTTCCAACTGTCGTATAATGTGGTCTCATCTTTAAATAAACCGACCATGTTAAATTATTCACAACAATTTGATGCCCTTGTTGAATCCCTTTCACGAAACGTTGTAACTCTTTACTATCAATAACAATATCACCATCTAAAAACAAGACAATTTCACCTTTTGCTTCTCTAGCTCCAATAGCCCGTCCAACATCATTGCCAAGAGAATGTTTATAATAAATCATGTGACAATGATGTTGTAACGCTATTTTTTTCGTCCCATCTGTTGACCCATTATCTACCACGATAATTTCGTAAGGCTCGAGCTTCTCCACTTCTACTAAAACTTGCGATAAAGTACTCGCTTCATTGTGCGCTGGAATAACAACTGATACTCTCATACTTGTATCACGCTTACCCTTCCAATCGAACATAAGCAATAATAGGAGTACGCACAATTACATCTTCCGGTGGTCCATAAGAAGGAGAAGTACGCACAATTATCGCCCCATCTGTCACAGATAAAAGAATGCCTGTAACAATTTCTACAGCTGTCACAACTTGCACTAGCTCACCAACATGGTTACGTAATTCATCAGTAAATAACATATATAACTCTCCTTTCTTACACTTCTTTAATTGATATAATGCTTGTAAATGGTAATAAAACTTCAGTTCCTATTCCTTCTTGCAATGTTAAGAAATCATCACCAACTGCTACAATAACGCCTGTTAATTGTCCAACCGTCACCGTAATTTCTACGTTTTTACCTAAATACTGCTTTGCAATTTCTTTAAAAGGTGATGTATTGCATTCTTTTAAAATATTACAAATAATAGATTGAAATTGGCTTGATTTTATAAATTCTTCCGTAGCTTGCTTAGAGTTTCTTTGAATAAACCTTGCAAAGTTTTGCGAAAATAAAAGTCGTTCCACAGCAGGCAATAATTTGTCATCTAAAAAATAGCCTAATTGTCTATTAAATAATCTTGATAACTTATGCCAATATTTTCCGAACAGACACATACACTTCTCCTCCTATTATTTTTAGATTACAAAATTTTACATCCATACATCTTAATGTATACAAAACAGATATTTTTGTGATAGGTAAGACATACATTTTCTAAAAGAAATATTTGTTTAAGGGCATAAAAAAAACTATCCAAAAGGATAGTTTCTTACACTTCAATATTCCGCAACATTGTATAAATGTCGTTATTCACTTTACCAAACGATTTAATGTTGTTTTGGATGTTAGATAATAAAACGACATACACACTTCCGCTTTTACTAAATCCATTTAAGCAATTCCATCCTGGCATTACACCGTGATTCGAATAACTTCCTGGGTCTACGTACCATCCAAATCCGTAATCTTTTTTTCCGCCTGTAAACATTTGATCATAGCTCTCTTTTGAAATTAACTTTCCAGAGAAGAGTGCTTCGTTAAATAAATATAAATCATGTGCACTCGTATATATATCACCACAACCATATAGTTGTGACATGCTCGGAATATTAGGTGTTGTCATATTGTTATTTACTATTTTATAACCCGTTGATGGGAATCTTGTTTGTTCTAATTCTGTGCCAAAACCAGAATGTTTCATACCCACAGTAGCAAAAATATGTTGTTTAATATATTCTTCGAGCGGCTGTCCACTTACCTTCTCGGCAATGTATGCAAGTATAGAGTAGTTCGAATCGGAATACTTCCACTTCTCTCCTGGACCACCAATACGCTTTTGATTTCCTATTCGCTTTATCAGTTCTTCATGAGAAATATCTTCTTTTCCCTGCTCATATTCTGGAATCCCTGATGTATGTGTTAATAGATGTTTTAGCTGAATACTATTACCTTGTGGAAAATCTGGAATATACTTCGCAACAGTATCTTCTACTTGTAATTTTTTTTGATCTTTCAACTGCATAATAGCGGTTGCTACAAACGCCTTTGAAATAGAACCAATATAAAAAGTCGTCTCTGAATTATTGGGTACTTGCTGCTCTTTATTTGCCATACCGTACCCTTTATTCAGAAGAACTTTTCCGTTCTTCACAATAACAGCTGTCCCGCTAAATCCTGCGTTTTGTAAATACTGGTCCAATTGAGCGTTTTCATTAATTTCTTGAGGTGGTCCTTCAGTAGGCTGTTCCGCAGCTTGCGCTTGCTTCACTTGTTCTTCCTGCTCTTTTTGTTTTTGTTCTTCTTGCTTCTTTTTTTCTTCTTCTTTCTTTTTTAGCTCTTCTTGTTTCTTCATTTCTGCTGCCGCTTTTAAAGTTTCTTCTTTCTTATTATGCTCAACAATTTTTGTATACATGAAATATACAAGTGATAATAGTAAGACGAGAATGATTGTCCTTTTTATGTATACAATCGGCCGATGTGCTTTCCCATTCGCATTATTTTTTTCCTGATCCATAATTGCTTTTTTCCCCTTACTCACCAATAATTTAATTCCTCTACTAAAGATTTATTTTAGTAGATTATGGATAATCCATTCTATATCATCCCTACTTTATCACGCACTGCAGATATTACCAACCCATATGTACAAAAAAGAAAAAGAAAATTTACAAAAGTAAGATTCCCTTTAAATTATTAAAAAAAAAGAGGATATCCTGTAAAAAATTGATGTTATCAATCTTTTTGGACATCCTCTTATCTCATTATTTATACGTGTTTTTTCATATCATCGGCAACAGATTCAACATTTGTACCTACGATAACTTGTACACTTGTGTCACTTAATTTCATAACGCCTTTTGCACCGGCACGTTTTAATGCTGCTTCGTTTACTTGACTAGCATCTTTTACTTGTAAGCGTAGACGTGTTGCACAGTTATCAATAACTGTTAAGTTTTCTTTTCCACCTAGAGCTGCTACGTAAGTTTCACCAATTGAACCTGCAACTGGTGCATCCACATCTTCAACTAACTCATCGTCATCTTCACGACCTGGAGTTTTTAAGTTGAACTTCTTAATTAAGAAGTAGAATACTGCAAAGTAAATTGCTGCATAAATTAAACCGATACCTGCTAATAATACAGGTTTTGTTGCAATACCAAAGTTAATAACATAATCAATAGCACCTGCGCTAAATGTGAAACCATCACGAATGCCAAGTGATGTTGTTATGAATAAAGAAAGACCTGTTAATACTGCATGCACACCATATAATACTGGTGATAAGAACATGAATGAGAATTCGATTGGCTCTGTAATACCAGTTAAGAATGAAGTTAATGCTAAACCAGCTAACATACCAGTAACTGCTTTGCGTTTTTCTGGTTTAGCAGCCGCAATCATTGCGAAACACGCTGCTGGTAAACCAAACATCATAACTGGGAAGAAACCAGTCATAAACATACCTGCTGATGGATCTTTTGCAAAGAAACGAGCAATATCACCATGAACAAGATCACCAGCTGCATTTGTAAAGTCACCAAGTACAAACCAGAAATAAGTGTTCATTACGTGATGTAAACCGATTGGAATTAATAAACGGTTTAATAATCCGAATAACCCTGCACCGATTGAACCTAGGTTTACAATACCGTGTGACACTGCATCAATACCAGTTTGGATTGTTGGCCAAATTTGACCAAATAATAATCCTAAAAGAAGCATTACAATAGACGTAATGATCGGTACGAAACGTTTTCCAGCGAAGAATCCTAACCATTCTGGTAGTTTAATCTTATGGAATTTGTTGTATAGTAATCCAGCGATAACCCCGGCAATAATACCACCGAGTATAGCCATATTTATTTTTGGTGTCAAAGCTGCTGCTTTAGAAACTTTATTCATCGTATCTGCTAATTTAGTTGGATCTACTGAACCGACTAAATCTTGAACACTTTTTAATTTATCATTTAATTCTGCTGTTGAGTAAGTAACACTTAAAGCATTAGTTGTATTCTTCATAACTAAATAACCAATTGCACCTGCAAGACCAGCTGCACCACTACCGTCAACAGATAAGCCGATTGCAACACCAATTGCAAAAATAAGTGCTAAATTATCAAAAATTGCTGCACCGGCCTGTGCCATAACAGGAATGTTTAATACGTCTTCTTGTCCTAGACGAAGCAATAATCCTGCTGCTGGTAGTACTGCGATCGGAAGCATTAAAGCTTTACCAATACGTTGTAAAAACTGCAACATTTTAATTCCCCCTAATTCAATTTATGAAATCGTTATCATTATAAGTACGCCTTAGAAAACGCTTTCTATTTACATAACCATAATAACATATAGTTGTATAGATGTGTAGTTTTTATTTTTGGATTTTTTATGGATAAATCTCCTATTTCCAAACTGTTATATAAAAGGGAAATTCTCCTTTTTTAATACAGAGGACGCGAAACGAACGACCTACTATAGAACATGTAACTTTCGTTTTATCATTCCACTTTTTCATGTTATTATTTATTTCCGAGCATATCGGGAAAAGTAAACTTAGTTAATTCGAAATAGGAGCGTTGGTACTATGCAGTGCATTGAAACAAACAACTTACAACAGTTGTTAGAACAAGTAAAACCATATACAAAAAAAGGAAAACTTGCTACTTATATCCCCGAACTAGGAAATGCAAATCCAGACGATTTAGGGATTGCCATTTTCCATAAAGAATCAGAATATATCCATGCAGGCAACTCACAAACACTATTTACTCTTCAAAGTATTTCCAAAGTAATTACACTTGCCCTTGCCCTTTTAGACCGTGGCGAAGAATATGTATTTTCTAAAGTTGGAATGGAACCAACGGGTGACCCATTTAATTCTATTATTAAGTTAGAAACGACAAGTCCGTCCAAACCCCTTAATCCAATGATTAATGCAGGAGCATTAGCTATTACAAGCATGTTAGCAGGAAAAGATAACGAGGAAAAAATGGAGCGTATCCTTCATTTTGTACGTGAAATAACAGATAATCCTACTATTAATTATTCTTCTAAAGTTGCCAATTCAGAATTAGAGACAGCTTACTTAAATCGTTCACTTTGTTACTATATGAAACAAAACGGAATTATCGATTGTGACATCGAAGAACTTATGGATTTATACACTCGTCAATGTGCAGTTGAAGTAAACTGTATTGATTTAGCACGTATTGGCTTAATTTTTGCAATGGATGGATATGATCCATATAAAAAGAAACAGATTATCCCTAAACATATTACAAAAATTTGCAAAACATTTATGGTCACATGTGGTATGTATAACGAATCTGGTGAATTTGCAATCCGTGTTGGTATCCCTGCAAAAAGTGGTGTAGCCGGTGGCATTTTCGGCTGCGTAAAAGGTGAAATGGGAATCGGTATTTTTGGGCCAGCTTTAGATGCAAACGGAAATAGTATCGCTGGTTTTAAAATTCTTGAACTTCTTTCTGCTCAAGAAGGCTGGAGTATTTTTTAATGGAAAGTTATCCTGCTAGTATAGCGGGATTTTTTTATTTGATCTGTTATCAATATCCATACAAAAACGGTATTGAAAGTTTCTCTTTATTATGCATATTTGCTCCCCCCTCCCGAATAATATAGTACAACCTAGCGCTATATGTGGAGGTGTGAAAGATGAAACTAATATTTCAAATGGGAAAACAACCTGTTCTTGAAAAAACAATTCTTCTTTTTATATTGAGTATTGTAGAAAGCTTAAAGCTAAAAGTTGTTTCACTCGACGAAGCTCACCGATACATATTCAATTTAGAAGTACTTGAACTATTAATGGACCGGAACATCGATGATCAAGTACTTGAACTTATTCATTTCGGAATGGGACTTGAAGACATTCACCATGTGCTTCCTGAAGAACTTGAGCATACGATCGAAGAATTAAAGTGGCTTTGCATTCAAGTATTAAGTGAGTACAGTATGCATGAAGAATCCGAACAATTAATTGAAGATATACGGTAAAAAAAGCACCTATGTAGGTGCTTTTAATGTTTTTTTAAACTATTTTTATACGCCTCAATATTTACTGGTAGCTCTTCCTCTTCCAAAGTATGTTCATTTACATCTTTATGAATGAACGCACCTTTAGGTGGTTGATGATCATGCCCTTTTTTCTTATGATCAAATGCTTTCCCGCGTCCCATACAAATCCCCCTTTCTTAAAAGAAATCCGTATTAGTATGGAGAAAAGTACGTCGATATATGCAATCCCTTGCTGTATTTCCAAGGAAATACTCGAACCTTGTTTTCTACTCTCCTTACAACAACTGATCGATCCCAATAAGAATTAATAACACTCCTGCAATAACCGTCGCCCATTTCCCTAAGTATTCTGCTAAATATCGTTTTCCTACATACCCAAAACCACTTATGCAAATAAAACTAAACACCCCAGAAATAGTCGCTGTAAGCCAAAGGTTTAAATTTGTTACTCCAGCATCGAACCCACCTGCGATATTATTAATAGACAATGCAACCCCTAAAACAAGTGCTTCAGAAAAACTAATTGTTTTAGATCCATCGAAATCTGCTTTTTCTGGATCACGTAAAATTCCCATAAGTACATTATCATCTTTAGAACCTGCTGTATTTTTTTGACTCAAGAAAGGCTGGCATAAAATAAACACCCCGATTATCCCTAAAACGATTGCTCCAATCAAGTTTGCTGTAAACTCTGAAATAAATAACGCAATCCAGTTCCCAAAAAATCCCGCTAATAAAGTAAATAAAAATCCAAAGAATGCGATGATAAAATTGTTAAACCACGAAATACGAATTTTACGAATGCCATACGCAATTCCAACACCTGCATTATCTAAATTAGAAGCGATCCCGATTAAAAAAATTGAAAATAAGCCTGCCGTACTCATAAATAGTCACCCCTTTTTCTCACTTTTCAATGCATATTATGAAAATGTTGAGCAACTGTGCCTGTCTGTTTCATATACTTGTAATAAATGCTCAACATTTTTTCAACACTAAAAAAGGAGTGCCTACACTATGGCTAATGAAAACCCGAATGATCGGCTTGGTAAATTAATAAAAAAACTTTTAAAAGAACGCGCCCTATCTATGCGCCAACTAGGAATACTTACAAATATTGATCCTGCAACGGTCTCAAGAATTATTAATGGCAAACAACCGCCGAAACAAAAACATCTACAAAAATTTGCAGAATGTCTTCAAGTTCCACCCCAATTGTTATTTGATGAAATGTACCCTGATTCTCCTCACATAAATAAAGAAAAAACGGATATGTACACATCTCTTGATACCATTCAGCAAACTTTACAATCCTCTAACTTATTCGATTTCGATTACACTACAACTCGCGTAAAACAAGAACTCGAAAATTACGAACGCTATGCCCAGACAACAGAAGGCGAAAATCGTATTCGTGACAGTTTCGCAAGCAAATTAGAGCAAATTGATAGTGCTGGTCCTTTTATTGAACAATTAACAGATATGTATCAACAATTTTGCAATGAAACCATTTCAAAAGAAGAACGTGCAGTTCTTGGGAGCGCATTACTTTATTTCATTTTATCGACAGATATTATTCCCGACTATCTCTTTCCAATTGGCTATTTAGATGATGCGATTGCCGTTGAATTAGCAAAAGAGAAATTACTTGAAATGAAACGAAAGACATAGCAAAATAAAGAACTATTTCAGTTGTTTCTATTTAACTCTGAAATAGTTCACTAAAAAATAGTACAAGTATACATACCTGTACTATTTCAACATACTAATCTATTTTTTCATATGACACCATTCATATATAAATGCTGTTATTACTTTTGTAAATTCAATTAACTGCTCTACTTCTACTTTCTCATTTATTGAATGAGCTTCCTCTAATGTGCCTGGTCCGTAAATAACAGCCGGAATATGAAATTCACTAAACCAACCACCATCCGTTACCGTTGCAGACATATCTAAAATTGCGTTTTTAGAAAGAATTGATTCATGTACTGAGCTAAGCGTTTTTACAGCTGTATGTTCACTATCTATTTCTAAAGAAGGAAAAATTTCACCACGATCTACAATCATTGATTCTCCGCCCCACTTAAATTGTGGCGGATTTTCACTTAACCATGGATCGGCAGCTGCCACCTTTCCAATATACTCTTCAATTTCGTTTATTATTTGTTCATGTGTTTCATTCGGATAGAAGTGCACTGTTATCCACAATCGGCACTCATCCGCAATGAACGCCGCATGCCTTCCTCCCTCAATAACAGCTGGATTAATTGTTGTTGTTCCAGATGGATAGCCTTCATATGTTTTCATGACTGCCCAGTGGCGCTCTAATTCTTGTAAGCTTTGCACAATTTTCATCATTTTTTCAATCGCACTCGCTCCAAATAAACGTCCTCCAGCATGGATCATTTGTCTACGCGTTGCATCATGAAACGTTTGCGGACTTTTCACTGTAATCCATCCAGTAATGACACCGCCTTGCCCTTGCATATGTAAATCACTCGTATCCACTACGACTGCAAAATCAGCATCGTAACCCCTTTTGCAGCATTGAAGTGTACCTGCTTCTCCAACTTCTTCTCCAATTACTGATTGAAAAGTTAAATCTCCAGGTAATTCAATACCAGCTTCTTGTAAAAGTTGAATGGCAAATAGCGCTCCAGCCAACCCACCTTTCATATCTGCTGCGCCACGTCCAACTAACCAGCCATCTTTTATAAATGGATTAAATGGATTTGTTTCCCACGCCTCATCTGCTGAAACTTCAGCTACATCCATATGCCCATTAATAATAAGACTTTTATATGAGTCACTTTTTATTCCTTTTTTTACTCCAACAACGTTCGGATCATTCCGATATACATCCCATTTATCAATACTAAAATTTCGTTTTCTTAAAAACTCTGCAATAAATTCTTGCGCTTCATTTGTATTTCTCGCTGGTGGTGCTGGTGTTTCAAAACGAATTAAAGTTTTTGTAAGTTCTAGTAATTCCTCTTTCCTTGAATCTATTTGTTTTAACAACTGCGAAACTTCTGGATTCATCGCTAATTCCCCTTTGCATACATAGTATGTTTCCAGCTTTATTTTCACAAAAAAAGAGACTGTTTACAATTTTACAGTCTCCTAATTAATCACTATTATAAATTCTCTACTTCCGTTGTATTTGTCTTTTCAATATGCTCCACATTACTTCCCTTATTTCTTGTAGCACGATAAAACAGTAAACAAACAATCATAAATGGAATACCACAATACAATGCCATTCTTTGTTCTGGAATAAAGGCCATGCCAACGATTACTGTTAAATTTAATACTAACGCAAGAAGTGGTACAAATGGATACAATGGTGTTTTAAATTTCAAGTCCTTAACATCCCCGCCCCGCTTCATGTATGACCTTCTAGCTAATAAATTTGATAAAGCAATAGATGCCCAAACTAGTATCGCTCCGAACCCAGCGATAGAAAGCAGCCATAAATAAACTGTATCTTCCGCATAAATACCTGATAGTAGTGAGAGACACCCTACAATTGTGCTTACGATTAATGCATAAATAGGAACACCGTTTTTAGATAACTTGCCAAAAATTGGACTAATCATTCCTTGATTAGACATAGACCATAGCATACGCGAAGTTGCATATAATCCTGAATTCGCAACGGATAGTACTGCTGTAATAATAACGAAATTTATAATATCTGCTGCATAAGGAATACCAATTTTATCAAATACAACTACGAATGGACTTTCTATTACTCCTGCTTGCTGCCAAGGGAATAGTCCAGCAAGAATAAAAATAGATAGTACAAAGAAAACAAGTATACGCCAAACTGTATTGTTAATTGCCTTCGGGATCGTTTTCTCTGGATTTTCACTCTCACCTGCTGCAATACCAACTAATTCTGTTCCTTGGAAAGAAAAATTAACTGCAATCATTGTAATTAAAATGGCTGATAATCCATTTGGAAACAATCCACCATAATCAGTAAAGCTAGAGAACATTGGCGCTGGTTCATTTCCTTTCATATCTAGAAAACCAAACATTGCTGCCCCGCCCAAAATAATAAATGCAATAATTGTAATTACTTTAATACTTGCAAACCAAAATTCCACTTCCGCAAAACTTCTTGAAGATAACGCATTAATAGCAAAGAGCAGTACTGCGAACACTACACACCAAATCCATGACGGTACATCGGGAAACCAGCGTTTCATCAAAATACTAACTGCAATTAATTCAATGCCTATCGTAGCAGACCAGTTTAACCACGACATCCATCCCACTACATAACCCGCTGCAGGGGAAATGTGCTTTGTCGCATACGTTTGATAAGACCCTGCGTCAGGCATCGCAACAGCTAATTCTCCTAAACAGAGCATCGTTAAATACATTACAAATCCACCGACAAGATACGCTACAATTGCTCCTCCAGGTCCAGCTTCATGAATCGTATAACCTGACCCTAAAAAAAGTCCTGTACCAATAACTCCACCGAGTGCAATCATAAATATGTGCCTGCTTTTCAATTCTCTTTTTAATCCTTGGTTTTGATCCATCATATAAATCCCCCTTTTCACTTTGCCAACCCATTTAATGTAAGCGTTTTTAAAATTATTCACCGTAAAAATAATGAGTTAAAAGAGCAAAATTACACGTCACTTACATTAATCACTGCCTGTTACTAAAAGGTCATCCCTTACTGTTATTAATAACTTTTGATCAGCAATAGCTTGTCCTTCTACTACTTCTAATGATTCAATATAACCACTGATCCCTATCTTAATTTCTACTTTCTGTTTATCTATTGTTTCAATTAACGCTAATTTCTCCCACTCGTATACGTAAGAACTTTCCGTAACAAATAACTTCTCTACTTTTCCATAACAAGGACTATACACACCTTCTATAACTGTCTTCACTTTATAAATTCCCCCTCTTATTAATTGACACCGCAACGTTGTATATCCTATAAAAATTCATATTCTCCCCTCTAGAGATTTCGAATATTATTTATGCAAAATACGTACCAAGTCTCTGATTCATATATTAAATGAGAGTTTCACACAAAAAAGCGTGCACAACCGCAAAATTTTTCTATCATTTGAGAAGTTTTAAAAGGAAAATAGCAAAAAAATTTTGCGGTTTTATAAGAATTTTAATAAAATTATAAAAAGTCAGTCTTCATAGGGTGAAATGAGGAGAAGATAATCTATGCGTACAGAAGACATTAATTTTAAACAGATCATTGAAATGAATATGCTATATGAAACTTTACTCAATGAACTCGATATCGGGATTCATATTATTAATGAGGAAAGTAAAACGATTGTCTATAACCGCAAAATGATGGAAATTGAATCAATGGATCGCTTAGATGTGCTATATAAAAGTCCTTTAGAGGTATTTGCATTTGAAGAAAATAAAAATAGTACTCTTATAGAGGCATTAAAATTTGGAAAAACAAAGAAAAATATAAAACAAACGTATTTTAACAATAAAGGACAAGAAATTACAACGATTAACGATACTTTCCCTATAATAGAAAATGGAAAAATTAAAGGTGCCATTGAAATATCAAAAGAGATCAGTCACTTAAAGCAAACAATAAGAATAGGCCCTTCTCGAAAACAAAGCACTAAATTTACCTTTGATCACATAATTGGTGATTCTGAAGCAATTCAATCCATTATTACAGAAGGAAAAAGAGTAATTCGTACATCTTCCTCCATACTTCTCGTAGGAGAAACAGGTACTGGTAAGGAACTATTTGCACAAAGCATCCATAATGAAAGTCAGCGTTCAACAAAACCTTTTATTTCACAAAACTGTGCCGCTATACCTGATACCTTAATGGAAAGCCTATTATTTGGTACAAATCGAGGTGCCTTTACAGGAGCAATAGATAAACCAGGTTTATTCGAAGAATCAAACGGAGGAACTTTGTTATTAGATGAAATCAATTCATTAAGCCCAATTCTTCAAGCTAAGTTGCTACGGGCTATACAAGAAAAAACAATAAGAAGAATCGGAGGTACACACGAAAAAGAAATTGATGTTCGTATTATAGCAACTATTAATGAAGATCCCTTCGAAGCCATCGCACATGATCGATTAAGAGAAGACTTATATTACCGATTAAGCGTCGTTACTTTATGTCTTCCGCCTTTACGGGAAAGAAAAGAAGATATTCCAGCTCTTGTTCAGCACTTTATTAAAAAATATAATACTCAATTCGTGCTCAACGTAACCGATGTAGATGTAAATGTAAGTGAATTTTTCTATGCATACGATTGGCCTGGAAACGTACGGGAATTGGAACATATAATTGAAGGTTCCATGAACTTGATAGAAGATGAAACCATCATTACAGCTTTTCATCTTCCTACTCGCTTTCGCGAACAAATAAAAAAAGAATTCAACATGCAGCATACACTAACTAATCACAATACTGATGCACCTAAAACTTTAAAACACACAATAGAAAAAATGGAAAAAAACTACATCAATCAAATTCTTAAAGAGAATCACGGTAACATCTCACAAGCTGCAAAATTTTTAGGATTAAGTAGACAAAATTTACAATATCGAATTAAAAAACTGCATTTACACATATGAAATGAACATTTCTCCAAATGCAAAAAATAATTTGGTAAAATATGTTACAATGAACATATAACATGCTAGAAAGGGGCTATATATATGAGTAATGATAAAAAATTAAAGTTATTACAATACTTATACTTTTTCCCTGCCATGCTCTGTATGATGTTATTCATTAATTCCGATGTAAGCAGCTCTCCTTATGCAAAGCTATTAGGAACAATTTCGGGCTCCTTTGCAGCTATTATGCTTGCTGCTTTTTGGAATTTGAAGCTACATATAAAAAACGAGAAATCTTCGTAATACTAAAAAAATCGAGCTACTTAGCCCGATTTTTTTATTTGCCATTAAAACTCAACATTCTCTAAATACAACCCACTTGCCTCAGCAAGACAATTAATTTGATTGCGCTGCTTTTCTTCTAAAATGTTTGGAATTGCTTCAGCATCTAATTGTCCTAATCCAACTTCAATTAATGCCCCAACAATTTTTCTTACCATGTTATGAAGGAATCCGTTCCCACTTACTCTAATTTGTACAAATCCTGCCTCTTCCATCACATCAAGTGTATATACTTCTCGAACCATAGATTTTTTCTTTGATTTCGCATTTGAAAAAGCAGTAAAGTCATGTGAACCAACTAAATGTTTTGCAGCTGCTTTCATGCTTTTCACATTTAATTTTTTATTCACATGCATGCTGTATTTACGCATAAATGGATTTGTATGCTCTTCATTCCAAATTTTATACAGATATGTTTTTGCTTTAGAATTGTAACGAGCATGGAAACGATCATGTACTTCTTCCACATTCGTAATGCTAATATCATTAGGTAAATATTGATTTAAATATTTTTTCACTTTATGTTCCACTAACTTCTCATCACTTTGAAAGTTAGCAACTTGATTCAAAGCATGTACACCAGCGTCTGTTCTACTACAACCGATAATTTCAATTTCTTTTCCGATCATTTCAGATATGACACTTTCGATTTTTCCTTGAATCGTATTATCGTTATTACCAAGACGTTGCCATCCTTTAAAACGTGCACCATCGTACTGAATCGTTAATTTATAATTATTCATCGTATTCTCCTTGTCTTAATGGGCTAAAAATATAATCCCTCATACAGCTTTTCCATATGAGGGAACTATAACATATTGTTACTTCATTCTAAAAGGAATAAAGTAATCTATTTACTAATTACGATTCGTTCGAATCCAGGAATCTCCTAAGTATGTTCTAATTTTTAACCAACCAAATGATGTTGTAGATTCTTCAACTACAAATACAGTTTGTGGTGCAAAAGTACCGATTGCTCTACCGAAAGGTTGATCAAATGCCGTAAATACATTTGGGACATGGTAATAAGATCCTTGTGGTGCAATCCATTTTTCTCCAACCTCAACCTTAATTTTCTTCCAACCATTTTCTCCTTGTTGAAGTACTCTTACAGATTGGGCTGAGAATTTCACACCGTGATGCATGTACTTAGGTTCATTGTATGCATAAAAATCACGATTAATATGTTCCACGTGTGGATAACGAACAATCCACTTTGGCCCTAAATACGTGTTAATTAAAGACCAACCGTTTTCTTTTGTCTGCAAAATATTAACCGTTTGTGGAGCGAACCAAGCATCTGGATTTTTAGCTTCAGGGCTACTGTATGCTGCAAAATTCTGCTTCATTATTTGTGGCATTCCATTTACACTTGTCCACTTCTGCCCCAAATATGTATCAATCAAAATTTCACCTCTTAGTGTACCATCACGTGCAATAACAGTTTGAGGACCAAATACGTACTTCGCACTGTCCATATTAATCCAATCAAAAGCTTCAAAAGTTCGATTAATTTCTACTTTAGCGCCCTCTGGTGCGATAAATCCACCACTTATCTTCCACCATCCACTAGGATGTTGATTTGTAACATAAACCCTTTCTCCTGGCTGCAGTTCTTTTTTCACAGGCGAATTAAAACTACGACTTTCATATACTTTTAATGTTTTTGTTGTTTCATATGATTCCGCATGTGCAGAAGTTGCAAATAAAGAAACCATCCCAAAAACAAACAATGCCAACCATTTTTTCATAAATCTTCTCCCTTTCAGCTTATTTTCTATAGCAAAATTGCTATGTTACATCCATATTGTAATTTATTAATACAAAGTGGTCTATACAATCTGAATACTGTATATTTTTACAAATTCTTTTCAAATGCAGAAAATAATTTCATATACTTCATACAGAAAGTATGTATATTGATTACGTAACGTGATTTAGCTGCCAGCATAACAAAAAATGTTGATGTAGTTAACTACATCAACATTTTTAATCCTTCTTATTTCAACTTTAATCTAACTACATTTTCTACATGCGCAGTATGCGGGAACATATCAACTGGTTGCACATACTCCACTTCATAACTCTTCATTAATGCTTGTACATCACGTGCTAATGAAGAAGGATTACAAGACACGTACACAACTTGTTTCGGTTTCACCTTTAAAATCGTTTCCAGTAATTTATCATCGCAACCTGTACGTGGTGGATCGACAACAATTACATCTGGACGCCATCCTTCTTTTACCCATTTCGGTAACCATTGTTCAGCTTTACCTGCTTCATATTTCGTATTTGTAAATCCGTGACGCTTCGCATTTTTTCTTGCATCTGCAATCGCTTCTGGAATTACATCCATACCACGTACTTCCGCTGCATCGTTCGCAAGCCAAAGTCCGATTGTACCAACACCACAATACGCATCTACAATTTTCTCATCGCCTGTTAACGCAGCTGCTTTTTTCGCTTCATCATATAAAACAATTGTTTGTTCTGGATTCAACTGGAAGAATGCACGTGCTGATAATTCAAATGATAAATCGCCAAGTGTTTCTTGAATTACTTCTTTTCCAGCTAATTTAAATGTTTTATCTCCAAAAATAACAGATGTTTTACGCCAGTTTACATTTTGCATAATTGATTTAACCGCTGGCATCTGTTTTTGTACTTCTGCAACAAATTGTTCTTTATTTGGTAATTCTTCTTTTGTTGTAATAAGTGTAACTTGTACTTCCCCTGTTTGAACTGCAGTACGTGTTACAATTGTGCGTACTAAACCTTTTTGTTTTTTCTCATTGTAAATAGAAACATTTAATTTTTCTAAAATACGTCTTACAACTTTTGTCGCTTCATTCGTTGCTTTATGTTGAATCATACAGTGAGCAATATCAATTAACTGATGTGAGTTTTGTTTATATAGCCCTGTAATAACCTTTTCGTCTTTACGCCCCACTTGTAATTGACTCTTATTACGGTAATGCCATGGATTTTCCATGCCAAGCGTTGGACGAATTTTCTCTTCCATACTGTTTTTCATGTACTTCTCAAATGCTTGTACAACGATATCACGCTTTTGATTCAATTGTTCTTTATAATCTAAATGTTGCAGCTGACAACCGCCACACTCCTCATATACTGGACACGGTGCTTTCACACGATGCGGTGAAGCTTTACGAACTTTTTTCACTTTCGCTTCAGCGAAGCCACGCTGAATTTTCGTTGTTTCTGCAACAACTTCTTCTCCTGGTAATGCCCCTGGAATGAAAACAACTTGTCTCTTAAAATAACCAACGCCTTCTCCGTTAATCCCAAGACGTTTAATTGTCACAGGAAACGTTTGACCAACTTCCAACTTACTCTCATGTTGCTTTTGTATCATTATTACACCTCTACTCTATACTTTTCCATAAATATAACGCTGCATAACTGCAGTATGGTTCACACTCTTGTTTCACTTTTTCTAAAAATGCATCATCAGGTTTATCATCTAATTGAAATATACCTTGCACTGCACGCTGAATCCCAATGTCCGCTTTCGGAAACATATTTTTCCGTCCAATCCCAAACATTAAAAAGTTTTGCACTGTCCATGCACCAATTCCCCTAATTGGCAACAATTGTGCTGAAACTTCTTCTTCCGTCCCAGTTTCTATACTCGCTAAATTTAATGTACCACTGACAATACTTCGACCTAATCCTACTATATATTCAGCCTTTCGCTGACTAAACTTCTGCTCTCTCAATTCTTCTATTGAAATATTTGCTACTATTTCCGGAGTGGGGAAAAAGAATACACCGTTCTTCTCTGTTCCATACCGTTTCACAAATTGTTCTGTTAACACAGTAGCAAATTTCAAATTTATTTGTTGGTGAATGATACAGCGAAGAAGACAAGCAAAATAATCAAATTCTAAAATAATTGGAGTATAAGCATATGTTTCAAATAGTGGACGTAATGATGTGTTTAAAAAATGATTTTGTATATCTTGAAACGGTTCATTCCAATGAAAAATGGCCCTCATTCGTTTCATGACTTTCTCCGGATCTCCTGTCTGACTAGAAATCCAAAACTGTGGATTTTGAACAGTACCAATCCCTTGTAAGCGAACAACAACCTGTTCCTCTTCTATGCAAAGCGGGATATAAATGACTTTCTCATCTAATTGAATGACGTTAAGAGGATCAAAAGATAAACGTTTTAATACTTCTTCAAAATGATACGGATACTCTAACGTAACATGTTCGCTCCACATACGTTTCCCCATCCTTTTTACACATCATTATAGCATGAGAAAACCGTAAGCATACATGCTTACGGTTGATTGCTTTTTACTAAGTCATCTAGACTTTTAAAATGATACCCTTTCTCGCGCAAATCATCAATGATTTTCGCAAGTGCTTCTGCATTATCTTTTGATATTGCATGAAGTAATAAAATAGATCCTGGGTGAATCATCGTCATAACATTATTATGCGCATATTGCCATCCTCTTTGCTGATCCACTTTCCAATCCAAAAATGCAAGTGACCAAAATACATTATAGTAGCCCATTTCTTTCGTAAGAGCTAACGTTCTTTCACTAAATACGCCGCGCGGAGGACGTACATATTTCACTTCTTTTTGCCCAGTTACTTTTTTAATTTCTTCCGTTACACTCGTTAATTCTTCACGAAGCTTCTCATCATTTACCGCTGTAAAATCAGGATGACTCCAAGAATGATTTCCAATAATGTGTCCTTCATCCTTCATTCTTAACAATAAATCTTTTTGTGTTTTAATGTAATGCCCCGTTACAAAGAAAGTTGCTGGTACTTTTTTCTCTTTTAATACATCTAAGATTTTCCCTGTGTATCCATTCTCATATCCATTATCAAATGTTAAATAAATATCTTTTTTCTTCGTATCTCCTAAATAAAACCCGCCATTTTTTTGCAGTAAATCCGTATATAACTTTCCTGCATCTGGTACTGTTTCATTTTTAGGACGCGGGATTCCCCAGTTATGTGGAGTATTTGTATAAGCCAATGTTGAAACTGGAACAAGTGCCATCATAATTGAAAAAATGAGACCGATATATAACCATTTATATTTCATAAATAGTCTCCTTTCCATATATAATCGTACCTGTAGTTTCTGTTTCCTTACTTACTTTCATGCTGTGCATGTTTTTCTATATATACCAAAAAATGCATCTCGAAAGATTCGAGATGCATTTTTGTTTATTTAAATACCGGCTCTTTAAAGCTCGCTAATTTTTCAAGTGATGTTTTATCAACATCTGCATGTAAACTATTACCATGAGAGTCCATCGTTACAACTGCTTTAAAACCTTCAATGCGTAAATGCCACATTGCTTCTGGAATACCAAATTGTAAGAAATCAACATCTTCCACTTCTTTAATACATTCAGCATAATATTGCGCGGCACCGCCGATTGCGTTTAAGTACACGCCACCGTGTTCTTCTAAAGCCGCTAATGTTTTCGCACCCATACCGCCTTTTCCAATAACAGCGCGAATACCAAATTTCTTCATAATATCGCCTTGGTACGGTTCTTCACGAATACTTGTCGTTGGACCTGCCGCTTTAATTTGCCAATTGTCATTGTCATCTTTCACAACAACTGGACCACAGTGGTAAATAATTTGTCCGTTTAAATCTACTGGACAATCATTATCCATTAAATGCTTATGGATTGCGTCACGACCTGTATACATCATGCCATTAATTGTTACAACATCACCAACGCGAAGTCCACGAATTTGCTCTTCTGTAATTGGTGCTTGTAATACAATCTCACGTTGCTCTGTTTTTTCTTGTGCTTCATGCTGAAGTGTATCTTCACCTTCTTGATATAACCAATCCATAATTTCACCTGTTTCAGGATGGATTGTTACACCTAGGCGGCGATATGCCCAGCAATTATACGCCACAGATACGTAGAAGCTAGCTGGCAGGCGGTTATACACGCCAATTTTACAGCCCAGTAAAGTTGTTTCTCCACCAAATCCCATCGTACCAATGCCAAGCTTATTCGCATTTTCTAATACGTACTCTTCAAGTTGTTGTAACTCTGGTACTGGATTGACATCATCTAATGTACGGAATAATTGATTTTTTGCTAATTCATAACCTGATGTGCGGTCTCCCCCGATACCAACACCAATTACACCAGCACTACATCCTTGACCTTGTGCTTGGTATACTGCATGAAGAAGGCATTTACGAATTCCTTCTAAATCACGGCCAGCTCGTCCAAGTCCTTCTAGTTCACACGGTAAGCTATATTGAATATTTTTATTCTCACAGCCACCACCTTTTAGGATTAAACGTGCATCAATATAATCTTTTTCCCATTGTTCAAACTTAATAACCGGTGTACCTGGTCCTAAATTATTTCCACTATTGTCTCCAAAAAGAGAGTCAACAGAATTTGGACGAAGTTTACCATCTTTTGTCGCCCGCTCAAGCGCATTATAGATAGCTTCCTTCAACTTTAATTGATTCACACCAACTGGTGTATAAATTTTAAACGTTGGCATCCCTGTATCTTGGCAAATCGGTGAGATGTTATCATCAGCCATTTTAATATTATTTGTAATTGTGCCAAGTGCCATCGCAGAACGAGTCCCTGCATTTTCTCGCTCTTTCGCTTGTTGAATCGCACGACGAACATCTTTCGGTAAGTTCGTTGACGTTTCAACAATTAGTTGATACATGCTTTCTTGAAGCTTTTCCATTGTTACTTCCCCCTCAATTGTGAACGCTACCAAAACGTTATGAGCTGAAAATTCCATTGTTATGCTCTTTAGCTTTTTATTTGTTTCACGCTATTAAAGCATAAATGAAATTTTTCACAACTTGATTATACCTCTTTTTCTATCGTCCTTCTATTATCCGCACAGAAAAAGGCTACCAAATTGGAATTGGCAGCCTTTTTAATATATTATTCGTCTTTTTTAAATTGCTCACATTTTAATTCTAATTCATCTAACATTGCAAGAAGACGATCTACATCTTCTAATTCTACTTCTTCAGGTTCAATTGTATCAATTACTTCAATGAACATATTTAAACGCTCTTTTAAATATACTAATTGTGTATCTTTATCTTGAATTGCTTTTCCCATGAAGGCACTCTCCTTTTAATTCGAGTTGCTTTTATTATACCGCAAAAATGATTGCTATGGGCATGAAATTTCACCAATTTTGTCACAATCATCCACTATAATGTAAGCCCTCTCTCTTTTCATGCTAAAAAGTTTCACTTTATAAAAAGCACATATTCTTCTATTATAGAGAATGGACAAATTGTTATTTCAATAGTCAAAGGAGTATTTCATATGACGATATCACAAAAAATGAAGCCGATTACTCCTTCTTACGATCCATGGGAAGCGTATATGGACCTTGAAGAGTACGGCAAACTACTATTAACAAATGTTGAATTTACAACGACGACGTTATGCAATATGCGCTGTGAGCATTGCGCTGTTGGTTACACGTTACAGCCGAAAGACCCAAATCCGCTTCCGATGGATCTTTTATTAAAACGATTAGATGAGATTCCTCATTTACGTTCTTTAAGTATTACTGGCGGAGAACCTATGCTTTCAAAAAAATCCGTCGACAACTATGTAACACCACTCTTAAAATACGCCCATGAACGAGGCGTTCGCACTCAAATCAACTCTAACTTAACTATAGATTTAGCACGTTACGAACAAATTATTCCTTATTTAGACGTGTTGCATATCTCTCATAACTGGGGAACAATTGATGACTTCGTTGAAGGCGGATTTGCAATGATGGAGCGTAAACCTACTTACGAACAACGTGCAAAATTATTCGAAAGAATGATTACAAATAGTAAGGCTCTATCAGATGCAGGTGTACTTGTATCTGCCGAAACAATGTTAAACAAAAGAACTCTACCACATATTGAACATATTCACCGCCAAATCGTCGAAGAGATGGGCTGTAAACGTCATGAAGTTCACCCAATGTATCCAAGTGACTTCGCGAGTAATCTAGAGATTTTAACAAAAGCTGAAATTCGTGATGCGATTGAGCATTTACTAGAAATTCGCGATGAAAATGTATGGATGTTATTTGGAACTTTACCTTTCTATGCTTGTAGCGATGACGAGCGAGACATTGCCACATTTAAAAAATTACAAGAGAGCAAAAATGTAACCGTTCGTAACGATCCAGATGGCCGTTCTCGTTTAAATGTAAATATTTTCGATGGAAATATTATTGTGACGGACTTTGGTGATGTTCCACTTCTAGGAAACATACAAACAAACACATTACAAGAAGCATATGACAAATGGAGTGCTTCAAAAACAGCAAAATCATTAAGCTGTCACTGTCCTGCAGTAAAATGTCTTGGACCAAATGTTCTTGTAAAAAACAGCTACTATCCGACAGAAGATTTCTTATCAAAAACAGCAAACATTACATTATAAAAAAACGTCAGCTTATAAGCTGACGTTTTTTTATGTTATTGCGAGTGGGAAGAAGAAATGAATTTAAAAAATAAATGATCATGAATTGGAATCGCCGCTCCAATTCCTTGAGAAGTAATATTTTTCACAACAAGTCTTTTTTGATTTCCCTTTAATACAAGATACACTTCTCCAAATGTTACTTTTCCCTTTTCATTTACTGCTGGTGTATAAGCGTATAAATATCCGAGTTGACTCGGACTAATATTATACACACGCTCATGTCCAGTACCATAACCAATAGTTGTTTTAAACGAAAGGGGCAATTGTACTTTTTCAAGCGCTTTGAGAAGCATCATTTTTTTCACATCTGCAGCATCTTTCATATCTGCTGTTAAATCGCCTTCAACCGTCTTTTGTGTTTCTTGCTTATAGCGAAGTGGATATAAACGGTCTCCTCCGCGATTATCATACACATTTCGATTCACTTGTTTATATTCCCAATTAATCGATGTGTCTACTGATTCATAATGTAAAGCCCATTGACCTAAATAAATTTTTGCCCGGTACCCTACTGCAAGCGGCGCATTTGAAATTGTCGTTTCATTAAACATCCGAATTAAGTCTGGATTTTCAATTTTAATATTAGCTGTTTTCAATAGTTCTTGAGCAAACTTACTTGGCTGTAAACGTGGCAAATCTTGCGCATCATTTGGAAATGTATTGTCTTTTGAAATATTTAAAACAGATGAAGGCATTTTTGTTCCTACTGTTGTCTTTGCAAAACTCATGTTAGGAAATAATAAAATAAACGAGACCATAGTTGAAAGACATATGCTGTATACTCGTTTCACCTGTCTGGCTCCTTCCTATGTAAAGGTATATATACTACTTTGTTTATTGTTTTCTCTGAGCACAATTGTTATGCCTATTTTTCATAATAAATAAAAACCAATTCCCATAATGACATACGCCGCTAGTAAAGTGCCGCCTTCAAACCAGTTTGTATCTCCATCATTTGAAATCGCAATCGTTAAGAAAACGGCTGTAATCATAGATACAAGTTCTGGTATGGTAAATACTAAAGGCATCCTCTGCGCGAAGAACATAGATAGCAATACTAGTACAGGAGCAACAAACATGGCGATTTGTAATGTAGAACCTATTGCAATTTCGACTGCAATATTTACTTTATTTTTATAAGCCATAATAATTGCAGATGCATGTTCCGCTGCATTTCCAACAATTGCAACGATAATAACCCCTATAAATAATTCTGACCAACCAAATGATTTTGCAACAGTTTCAAAAGTATGCACGAGCGCCTCTGATACATAAGCTACCGCCAGTGTTGCTATCGCTAAAATAAGGAGTGCCTTCCCTTTCGACCACTCTGGCTCTTCTTCATGCGCTACTTCGTCACTTTTATGTTGATATACACCACGGTGCGTAACTAACTTAAATAGTAATGCAGCAATGTACATGATAATCATAATAATAGAAACACCTATACTTAATTGATACGTCTTGCCAGCGTCCATCTTCATTGAAAAGATCTCTGGAATAACAAAGGCCACGACAACAGCAAATATTAATAAAGCTGAATTATGCCTTGCATCGTAAACGTTAAAGCTTTGCCTTTTATATTTAAGTCCACCTACAAAGAAGGATAGTCCTCCTACTAATAATAAATTTCCAAGTACAGAACCCGTTAAAGAAGCTAACACCACTTCAATTAACCCTGCTTGAAGTGCAAAAATTGAAATGATAAGTTCAACAGCATTACCGAAAGTAGCATTTAATAATCCGCCTATTCTAGGACCAGATACAATTGCTAAACTCTCTGTTGCTCTCCCCATAAAACCAGCTAACGCGATAATCGTAATACAATACACAGCGAACATAATTGTTTCTGGCCAATGAAGTGTTTTTCCAAGTACAGATAGTGGTACACCTATAAGTGCTACTATAAGAAATATTTTATTAAACATGCTTTTCACCCTTCCATCGTATGTATTTCTCCTCAATATTATTATTATTATTCTCCTAACTTGTCCGATTTCATCACAATTACGTTTAAAAAATCGACTTGAAGAAAACAGTATGAAAGATATTTAAATTATCTTGTTTAAACAGAGAAAATATAAATTAGGAAAAGAGGTAAAGAATATGCACTTAAAAGAGAAAATTGCAACTATTATCCAAGGACAACGTACCGGTGTATTATCCACAGTACGTAACGAGAAACCGCATAGTGCCTTTATGATGTTTTTCCATGAAGATTTTGTACTATATGTTGCAACAGATCGACAATCAAAAAAGATAACAGATATTGAACAAAATCCTAATGTCCATGTACTACTCGGACGAGAAGGAAAAAAATTAGATGAAGATTATATTGAAGTTGAAGGATTAGCTTCAATCGAGGAAGACTCAACATTAAAAAACAAGTTTTGGAATAATAGCTTAAAACGTTGGTTACTCGGTCCTGAAGACCCTAATTACGTATTGATAAAAATCAATCCCGACACAATTTATTACATCGATGGTGCCGGTACGACGGAGCCTGAGTTTTTACGACTATAAAATAAAACAAGCCCCCTTTAGGTGGGCTTGTTTTGTCGAAAAGTTCTTTTGAAAAAAACAATAAAATAGGTGGAACTTTCTAAAGATTCTGTTATATAATAGCAGTAACTTAAATAAACTGTATTAAAACAGATTGAGAGGAGAAATAAAATTGATGAAGAGAGAAGAACGCAAAAATATGATTGAGTTTATTGAAAAGAAGAAAGGGATTGAGCGTGACGAATTACTGTTTATGACAGACGATGAAGTAGAGCATATTTATAATGTAACGTACTTTTTATATGAGGAAATTGCAGAGTAGCATAATAATCCCCACCTTATTAAAAATATAAGGTGGGGATTATTTCGTTATTTAGCCCACTATTTGCGGGCAGTAAAACTCCCACCTTAAAATTCAAGTGGAGCAAGAAGTTAAGTTGGAGTCATGCTTCCTATAAACCTTAATTACTTCAACTTTATACATGAGAATCATTTTCATGTATAATACTGTAAGATTGGAGGGATTTTACTATGAGTTCGTGGCTCTTATTTGCACTATTATCAGCAATTGCTGCTGCCCTTGTATCGATTTTTGGAAAGTTTGGTTTAGACGGAATCGATGCAAACGTTGCAACAACAATTCGATCTATTATTATGGCATTATTTATGATAGGCGTTATTATCATACAAGGTAAATTTCAAAATATCGGCGACGTACTGCTAAATAAAAAAGCACTGCTATTTATCACATTAAGTGGGATTGCAGGTGCTTCTTCATGGCTATTTTATTTTCTTGCCCTCAAAACAGGAAAGGTTTCACAAGTAGCTCCTGTCGATAAATTAAGCGTCGTATTTTCTATCATTCTCGCTATGATTATCCTCGGTGAAAAGTTAAACTTTATGACCGGTGTTGGTGTAGTCTTTATTACAGCTGGTGTATTATTTATTGCTTTCAGCTAAAAAAACCGCTATTAGCGGTTTTTCTTTTTCTTTATGTAAAACCATACAACACATGTAACAACTGCTGAAATTAATAAAATCCATATTCCATAATGATGTAAACTATACTCAACGAAGCGCCACTTCTCGCCTAACTTCCAGCCAAGCCCAATAAAAACACTTATCCAAATGAGCGCACCACCGTAAGCGTACAAACAAAAACGCCAAAGTGTCAAATTTGATACCCCAGCAAAATATGCCGTTAAATGACGTACTCCCGGTATAAAATAACCAATCATTAAAAGAAATGGCCCATATTTTTCAAATAAAATATGTGTTTTTTCAATGTGATGTTCTTTAATTCTAATTTTCGGCCCATATTTCTTTAAAACAGGGAGCCCAAGTTTTAAACCTAATATGTAGCTTAACGTAATCCCTAACATCGCACCAGCCATCCCACTTAAAAAAGCAGCAGTTCCTGACATAACTCCTTTTGAAACATTATAACCAATAAAGGTCAATAAAAACTCGTCTGGTATCGGTAATCCGACAATCCCACCAGCCAAAGCTATAACAATTCCAAAATAGCCATAATGCGCGATTAACTCGCCAATATGTTGTTCCATTCGGAAGACACATCCTATGCACGATCGTTATTCCACATTGTACCCTTTCTATCTTTAAGGCAAACATGGTATACATATTCACTATACATTGTTTTTATAATGAACTCTACTTCTATTCTTTCCTTTAACAGAGATAAAGTGAAACTTTAATCAGTGGGGCTTTTCTTCATCCTCTACTAATTATTAATCTACGCCAATCTTGCTTCTACAGACATCCCGACTCCCACATAACTCACTTACATTCACCAATTTTGAGAGTAGATTCTTACTGCCCGCAAATGACCCGATAAAAAATAAAAATTCATATGCGTGTTTTTTTGTTACAATAAAGGAAAGTTACTTTTCGCAACGGTTTAACTCTCAAGAAAAATGATATATCTAGCAAAAACATAGTTTGGTCTATATAATGCAACTTCTACCTATTAAAAGAACATGAACCCTTTTACATACAACATCATTTTTCTAAATTATACAGGGGGGAACGAACATGACCATTGAAAATCAATTTATTCAAAAAGTTTACTATAAAACATTTTTAACAGAAGAAACTTCTACTCCTGCATCGGAAGTACTCGGTGAAGCATATATAAATGAATCTAAAAATGAATTCTCCAACATTTCTAATATTCGATTTGCTCAAGGTGAATTTTATTATCAAAATAAAGATTTTGAAGCAGCTATATTTAAATGGGAAAAAGTAAATAATGCTCTTGCACTTTGGGCAACAAAAAATATTGCAGATGCTTATTTTGAACTAGGATTTTTACCAAAGGCAGAAGAAATTTATCAATCCATTCAAACAGAAGATACAACTCTTACGATGGAGGTTTCCTTACAACTTCTTTCTCTTTATATCGAACAAGATCGTTTAGGACTTGCTTTTAAGACGATTAGTGAAGCTGTTGCATTCCAACCGGATTACCCAAATATTACTGCAATTGCACGTTCTTTCTATGAAAAACAAGAAGATTGGAACAACGCTATCGAACTAGCTGTTCAAGAAGGTATTCGAACACAATCTTTACACTGGTTTGATACGTTAATAAATTACATAAATAAAGGATTTACAAAAAATATTAAGCCTGAATATTTCTATGAGTCTTTAAAAGCTCTATATGCTGTTGATCAAGCTCAATTTAAAGAACTTGTTATTGCTCTTTGGAATAGCTATCAACATGAATCCTTATACCTTCCTTGGATTCAAAGTATTAATCATTTATTCTTGCATATTGAAACAGACAATAATGACGATTGGAATGAAATTTCTACTCGCTATCAAGAAACATACTTTGCATTAATTACCGGAAATCATTTTATGCATGAATTAAACGGACTTGTACCAAATTTATTAACAAATTGGTTCAGTTTAACGAAAGCAAAAGATTCTCTAGTTGTCTCTGCAGCAGTGTTAGCATGGAATGAAGTCTCACCTACAACTTTAGAATCATTACTCGTAAAAAGTGCTGGATCCTTACTTTCTAATACATCTGCTGAAGCAGATGTAAATATGGAAACAGTTTCTCATTTATTCGAAACAATCGCTGTATGGGCTGAGAAAAATGATGTAGATTTAAGTCATCAATTTACGCTACTCGTCCATGAACTATGCGATTTAAATGTCACGCCACTACTAATAGCTGGAACTAGTGACCATGATAAAACATCATTTGTTAATTCAATATTAGGAGAGAACATCTTAAATGAAACTTTAACAACTCCTATTCTATTTAAAGACGCTAGTCAAACTGAAATAACAGAATTTACCGCGTTAGATATACGAAGTATCCCTAACCTTGATGAATTCCATCAAGTAACGGCTACATCTGCTCAGTCGGAACTTGAGAAAAGATGTATAGAAATTAAGCTACCAAGTAGGTTTTTAAGAAAAAATAAGTTTACATTTCTTATTACACCATCCATTCAAGGACAATTGGATAAAAACAATGCATACTTTGAATACTTACAAGCAGCAGATAGTCTTGTTTACGTATTAAATTCTTCTTCACCATTGCATAGTGAAGAAATTGATACGTTAATTTATTTACGTGAACAAGTATCAAACTTACAAATTCACTTCGTATTACACACAAATAATACGACTACTAATGAAAAACTAATTAGTAAACTTAAAGTGCATTTTCCAGATGCACAATTCTTCCCATACTCTCCTTCGCAAGAGAGTAGCCAGCAACTTGGAGATGTAACAGAATCTATTCTCTCTAATCTTGCAAAACGCGATATAGAAAAAGAACGTATAGAAAAGCTAATATGGTTTACGCAAAAGACGATTGCTTATCTCATAAACGAACGTGTGGAATTAGAAAATACATTAGTAAAATCCGTACGCTGGAATAAACACATCTCAGTGAAACTTACTGGATTTATTAATAACCTTACTGCTCTTGAAAAAGATAAAATTCGCTCTATTACCGAATCCTATCTTTTAACGAAAGAAGAAATTACACGAGATATACATTCTCAAATTCCTGAATTATTACAGAGCTGCTCTGATCTTGTTCAAGAAGATAGTGATTTCAAACTAGTTCATGAAGAATTAAATGCTGCAATGAATGAACGAGTTCAAAAGCATGTACAACAGGTACTTCTTCCTAAATTTACTGGGTCTATTCAAGAATGGATTGAAACAGCACATAATGAATTTATTCAAGCTCAAGCTTATTTAGATGAAATGAGTGAAACATTTAATAAATTATATAAAGAAGAACGTATGAAACTTCCTTGCGATTTCAAATTATTAGATGATTGGAATCGAGATGTTGTACGAATGACAAATCGAATTACAGTAACAAACATCAATATTTTATTACGCTTTACACCGACACAGTTTTTCTTAAAAAGTGCCGGAAAATTATTTGGTAATATGCAAAAAAACCAATCTATGCTCGCCAACAAATATAAACAATATATTGAAACAGAAGACTATACAGAAATTGCTCACACAATTTCAAAACAATTCTTCCTACAATTTGAAGTATTTGAAGGGGCATTAGAACGCGATATCATGATGTTCTTTAAAGATCCACTTAGCATATTGAAACAAAATGTGGATGCAGCTCAACTTGAGATACAGGAAGATGAACAAACATTAGCAACGCTAAGAAGCAATCCAGAAACATATCATGATCCTTTAGCGTTATTTAAACTACAATTGCTACAACATAAATTCGTTTTAAGTACTACAAAGAAACATGAAGATATCTTTGTATCTAACGAATCTCCTACTGTTTAACAGAAAAACCAAGCAAACTAAAATTTGCTTGGTTTTTTTACTTTATTATTTTCATATGTTCAAACGGATAATAAATGCCTGCTAACTTTCCTAACACATCTTCTCTATCAATAAAACCTAAACCATTTCTACTATCTTTACTTATTAGGCGATTATCTCCCATAACAAAAATCTTATTTTTAGGAATTGTAATCGGTCCAAAGTCCTCTGTTAAATTCATAAGTTTTTTTTCTGCTTGTTTTTTATTACTATCCAAATACTCTTCATCTTTCACTTCAGAATTTACATATAATTGATCATTTCTCATCTCAATAATATCTCCTGGCAATCCAATCACTCTTTTGACATAAAAATTATCTGTTTTCACAACAATAATGTCTTCTCTCCCATAGCTTTCAAATTGTTTTGCTAACTTATTAACAATCACCTTATCTCCATCTTGCAACGTCGGCCTCATGGATGCTCCTTTTACAGTCGTAGGGAAAAACACAAAAATTTTCGCCAAAAACACCAATAAACATGCAATTGCAATCGTTCCAAAAAATTCACGCCAACATTTTTTCCTTTGCATCATTTCACCATCTCATCATCTTTTTACTTTTATTATAAATAATACGACTGATATTTTTCTACAAAATTCTGAATTATTAAATTACAATATCAGAAATTTCAAAATAACAATACTGATCAAATTAAACAAGCAAAAAAGATACTCTCAAAATAGTCTATCCACTATTTTTGAGAGTATCTTTTTATAATCCCACATATACAATACACATTTGAGCAGCTACATATGTAAACCAAATCCAAAGTGGCTCATACTTCAATTTACGCCCTCCGATATCTGTCACGCCAATAATAAAATCAGAAATCACAAACAGTAAACCACCAAACGCTGGTATCCACCATATTCCTGTATTTTCATAATATAAGGCGAATGCAAAGCACGCCATTCCCCCAACCCACAATCCATAAATTAGAGCTCCTATCGTAAACAATTTATCCTGTTTATCATTTCGGATAAAGAAGAACCATCCTACAATTAGAAAGAGCCCATATACAAGTAAGCCAATCCAAAAACCATTCCATGAAATTCCTGTTTGCAAAAATGCTTTTACATAAAAACAATGAGCAAGGGCGAAAGTAACCATCCCACCAATTAATCGATGACCAATTGGAATCAACCCAGCCATAAACAAATCTCCCACAGTCGATAAAGTCATACCAAGTGCAACCCACGTACTATACTCTACAGATGGATCTTGTAACCATATCCAAATTGCACTACCTGTTAAAGAAAAACTAAGAATAAGACGGATTGCTAAAGGTAACGGCATATTAACTTTCGTTCTTTTTGTCTGCCCTATTGCATAAATTGCACCAATAAAAAAAAGAAGTATTTGCCCAATTAACACCACGTAAAGTAGATTCATAATATGTTCTCCTCAATAAATGCTTTTTGTATCTTTTTTCGTTACACTTAGTCTATTATCCTTTTTCTAAAAAAAAGAAGAACAGCACTGTTCTTCCATTGTAATCGCTTTTCTGCTCTCTATGCCACTTGTTTTTCTTGCTCTATTTTTTGCTTAGCTGGCGTCCGATTTACCACAATAATTCCCGCGGCTACACATGCTAAACCAAGTAGCACAAATGAATGAATTGCTTCACCTAAAATCATGCTCGATAATAACACACCAAATACGGGTATAAAGAACATATACATAGATACTTTTCCAACCTTGTTGTATTTCATAATTGTATTCCAAATACAAAAACCAGCTGCAGATAAGAAAGATAAATAAATCAGCATAAGTAGTGCGTGTAGACTAAATGTAAATGGCATTACTCCAACTTGTAAAGCCCCTATACATAATAATCCTATAGAACCAAAAATCATTTGGTATGCTGTCATATAGCCAACATCTAATGTTTTACTACCTTCTTTTGCTAATATGTTTCCATATGAATACAGCATTGCTGCACTAAGAAGTAATAAGCTTCCGATTCCAAAATGAAATGATAAGCTACCATCACTCGGCACATTTACTAAAATGACGCCACAAAAACCAATCGATACCCCAATTAATTTTCTCATATTGAGAGCATCATCTTTATATACAAAATGGGCGAGTAAAATTTGAAAGAATGATGATGTCCCTGAAATGATAGCTCCTTCAATCCCCGAACTATAACTCATTCCAATATAAAAACAGATATATTGAAGAAACGTTTGGAATAAACCAATTTGTATTAACTGTTTCCCCGTTCCTTTTTTGAAGCTCATATTTTTCCCTAACACTTTAAAAAAGAATAAAAGCATTACCCCAGATAACAAGAAACGATAACCAGCAAATAATATTTGCTCTCCAACTTCTTGTGGTTGAATTCCAAGTTCAACATAACTTAATTTAATAAAAGGAAATGCGCTTCCCCATAAAAAAGTTGCTACTATTGCAGCAATAAATACGCCAATCGGATGGGTAAAAAATTTCTCTGTCTTCACTTGTTGTCTTCCTTTCCGATCTTTTATGAACAATATTCATATATACCAGAGGAATTGCGAAAACACAAGTTTTCCGTTTATACTTGAAACAAAACCGTACCATCTCATAAAAACATATGATATACTATAGAATAATTACAATATAATAACGATTAAAAACAGATTCAACAGAAATGCTGCTATCCATTATGGATGGCAGCTTTCGTCGTTTTATAGGGGTTTCGATTTTGATTATTTTTCTCAATAAGAATTCGGAAGGAGCGAGTAGTAATGAACTCAGAAGTAAAAACGTTACAGGCAAAAGAAGCAATTTCCCATCCCTCTTTATGGGACACATTAAAAAAACATTATGAACTTGTATTTGCAGTAGCATCTGGTATTTTTATTTTAGTTGGCTGGTTATTCACAAAGAACGATGCAATGAATGTAGGTATTACTTGCTATATCCTTGCTTATATAGTTGGTGGATATGCAAAAGCGAAAGAAGGCATTGAAGATACGATTGAAGAAAAAGAGCTAAATGTTGAAATGCTAATGCTCTTTGCAGCTATTGGTGCTGCAATTATTGGCTACTGGGCAGAAGGGGCTATCTTAATCTTTATCTTTGCGCTCAGCGGTGCTATGGAATCTTATACGTTAAGTAAAAGCCAAAAAGAAATTTCCGCTCTTCTTGACTTACAACCTGAAGAAGCATTACGTATTTCCAACGGAACTGAAGAACGTGTTCCTGTTGGAGAGTTACAAATTAACGACATTATTTTAATTAAACCTGGTGAACGTGTTCCTGCTGACGGTACGATTCATAACGGTGAAACAAATATCGATGAGGCAGCAATCACAGGAGAACCTATTCCAAATGAGAAAAGACATGGCGATGAAGTATTTGCCGGTACTGTAAATTTACGTGGTGCTATCGAAGTTAAAATTACGAAGCCGAGCGATCAAACATTATTCCAAAAAATTATCCGTCTCGTCCAAAGTGCACAAAGTGAAAAATCACCATCACAACTATTCATCGAAAAGTTTGAAGGAACATACGTAAAAGGTGTACTACTCGTTGTTGCGCTTATGATGTTCGTTCCTCATTTCTTACTTGACTGGAGCTGGAATGAAACGTTTTATCGCGCTATGATCTTACTTGTAGTCGCATCTCCTTGTGCGCTCGTAGCTGCCATTACACCAGCTACGTTATCAGCCATTTCTAACGGAGCGAGAAACGGTATTCTCTTTAAAGGCGGTATACATTTAGAACGCCTTGCTTCTGTGAAAGCAATCGCGTTTGATAAAACAGGAACATTAACAGAAGGTAAACCTACCGTAACAGATGTATATGTTCGAGAAAATATAACAGAAAAAGAAGTACTTTCTATTACAGCATCAATTGAAAGTCACTCTACACATCCTTTAGCTGAATCCATTGTTAAATATGCACAACATGCGTACGACATTACATTAAAAAAACCAGAAAAGGTTGAAGATGTAACTGGTTTTGGTCTAAAAGGAAGATTGGAAAACATCGCTTATAAAATAGGTAAAGCTGACTTTATCGGTGAAGAAACAAAGACATTTCATAATGGTATTTCTGCCTCACTTGAAAAAGAAGGTAAAACTGTCGTTTATATTAGTGATGAGGGAGGCATTCTTGGACTTATCGCTTTAAAAGATACGCTTCGCCAAGAAACAATAGCTGCTATTCGTGATTTACAAAGCATTGGTGTCGAAGCAATTATGATTACTGGAGATAATGAAGAAACGGCAAAAGCAATTGCCTCTGAAAGTAATATAAAGGAATATTACGCATCATGCTTACCAGAAACAAAAGTTGAAACGATTAAAAAGTTAAAAGAAAAATACGGTACAGTAGCAATGGTCGGAGACGGTATAAATGATGCCCCTGCACTAGCTACTGCTAGCATTGGTGTCGCAATGGGAGAAGGAACAGATGTAGCTTTAGAAACTGCAGATGTTGTACTGATGAAGAACGAACTATCTCGCCTTTCCCAAGCAATTCGTTTATCAAAACGAATGAACCGTATTGTGAAGCAAAACGTAATCTTTTCGCTAGCCGTTATTGCCATGCTAATTTGTTCAAACTTCTTGCAATTTTTAGCTCTTCCATTCGGTGTTATTGGCCATGAAGGAAGTACGATTCTTGTCATTTTGAATGGCTTACGATTACTAAAAGGAAGCAAATAAAACGGGTCCCTCATAGAGGACCCGTTTTTTTTTAATGATAGCTATTATGACCGTTCGCACTGCTACTCGTTTTATGCTTTGGATGCGAACTGCTCTTTTGTTTATTATTACTTTTATTATTATGGTTCTTTTTATTATTACTCATGAAATATCCCCCCTGTTCCTTTTTATTATGGAACAAGAGCTCATTATTCATTACGGGAATTATTGTCACCGGTTCTATAATGGTGGAGTAAACCATTAATTTCACCGCCAAGTAAAATTACCCATCCAGTTAAATAAAACCATAACATTAAAATAATGATACCACCGAGACCACCATATGTATTGGCGTAATTCGCAAACTTATCTACATAATAAGCAAATGAGTAAGACACCACAATCCATCCTACAGTAGCAAATAACGCCCCTGAAATAACTTCTCTTCTTTTTAACTTTCGATCTGGTGCAAATGTATATAAGAAACTAAACAAAGCAAATAGTACGAAGAAACTCGCTACTAATCGTGTAATGCTCCATACGAAAGAAAAACTATCTGATAAACCGAGTGCTTTAAACACTGCTGCTCCAATAACTTGTCCGAATACCGGAACAATTAACGCAAAGACAATCATAAAAATAATAGCTAATGTAAACACAATTGATAACGCTCTTGTTGTAATAAAAGAACGTGTTTCCTTCACGTCATAAGCTCGGTTAAAAGCATTCATAACCGCATTAACACCATTTGAGGCAAACCATAACATGGATAATAAACCAAATGATAATAAACCACCATTTTGCTGGTTTACAACTTTATCTACATTTACCTCAATTAAGTTCATTGCATCATCTGGTACATAAACCTCTAATAAACTAAGCACATCCTCTGTTTGAATGGGAATAAATCCAAGAAGCGTAATTAAGAAAACGAGCCCAGGAAAAATTGCAAGCAAGAAGAAATAAGCGAGCTGTGCTGCCAAGCCCGCTACATCATCGCGCATCGTCCGGTCATATAAATCTTTACCAAACGAATAAGTACGATTTCTTCTCACCTTTTCTAAAATTTTCCTCATATATGTTTAAACGCTTTTCTTCTCTTCTTTATCTTGCTTTAACTCAATGTACGCTTCAGTTTTTTTTTCCACTGCATTTGAGTCTTTTATAAATAATTCACGCGCTTCTTTCATACCACCATCTTCAGCAACTACTGGCTCTTCTTCTGCTTTCAGCTCATCTACCTTTGGAGATACAGCTTGAATTTCAATCGTTTCTGGCTTTTCTTCTGGCTCAACTTTTTTCTTACTAAAAATTTCTTTCGTTTCTTTTAACGTCTCTACAACAGATGGCGTTAATTTTTTAATTTCTGCTACTTTCGCTTTTACCACATTGAAATCAGCAAGTTCGCGTCCTTTATCTGTAACAGTTTGCACTTTTTCTTTGATTTTTGCATTTTCACCAATTTCAATCATCTTTGTTTTTGCTTTTTCTGCTGTATTTTTTACTTTTTCACGGTTTTCTTTCTTTAACATGGATACAGCTACACCTGCCGCTACACCAATCGCAATGTTTCGAGCAATATTATTTTTCTTTGCCATATTCCTTCACCCTTTCATTTCTTATGTTAGAAAGTATTTCTTTCTAAGCTTCCTCATATTCCTTGTTCATTTCGAATGAAAGCTAATAGCTTTGCACACCCTTCTGTTACAAGGTCATATACTTCTTGGAAATTCCCTGTATAGTAAGGGTCAGGAACGTCTGTCCAGCCACCGTCTGGAACAAAGTCGGACAGTCTACCAATATAGCCTCCAGTTTTACCTAAACTTTTTAAATCTGCTATATTCTTGTTGTCCATGGCAATAATATAATCAAACTTTGTTAAGTCTTCTTTTTCTACTTGCCTTGCTTTAATTCCTTCAAAAGTGACTGCATTTTCTTTTAAAATTTTTTGTGTTCCTTTATGTGGCGGATGGCCAACATGCCAATCTCCAGTTCCTGCAGAATCAATGACAATTTTCTCTTCGAGTCCCTCTTTTACGACAAGATCTCGAAAAATCGCTTCTGCCATTGGAGAACGGCAAATGTTCCCAAGACAAACAAACAATACTTGAACCATGTTTTTGTTTCTTCCCTTCTTGGTGCATTTCTTAATATATACTTATAGTATAAACAACCAATTATTAAATATAAAGGAAATCCCTACTAATTTAATAGGATTGAAAAGATTCATTAACGAAAATGATAAAAAATGTTAAGATAGCCTTATGTTATTTTAAAGGGGGACACTTCGGTGGATTTATCCGTAAAGTCAGAAGAAAACGTTGAATATATGGTCGAAGCTATTAAAGAAAAATTACGTATGGTTAATGCTGGAGCGATGAGAGCTGCTAGTTTTAACGAAGAAATGTACGAAGATTTACGTGACATTTATGATCATGTTATGAAACGTGAAACTTTCAGCATTAGTGAAATGCAAGCTATTACAGAAGAATTAGGTACATTAATTAAAAAGTAAAAAAGCCTCTCTTATATGAGGCTCTTTTTTATTTCCAACAAATTCATGACAACTCTTCTCTTTCCCTCAACCAACTGTAAAATATTGTACAATAGAAGTAGAACCTCATCTTAGATTTTTTCTCCATACATACTACTCACAAATAATAGCAACACTACCATTGCTAACTGTTTTTACTGGAGGTGCTTACTTATGAGCAATTGGTACAGTAAGACGAAAGATCAAACATTAATTGACCTAGAAACAAACGAACAACACGGTTTAACAGATGAGATTGTAAGTGACCGTTTAAAGCAATACGGTTCTAATGAATTAGCTACAAAACAAAAACGCACTTTATGGCAGCGTATTTTCGCCCAAATTAATGACGTCCTCGTATATGTCCTTATTATTGCTGCCCTTATTTCTGCCTTTGTAGGTGAATGGGCGGATGCCAGTATTATCGGGCTCGTTGTAGTTTTAAATGCTGTTATCGGTGTTGTCCAAGAATCGAAAGCAGAACAAGCTTTAGAGGCATTGAAAAAGATGGCGACGCCTAAAGCTATCGTCAAGAGAAATGGTGAACTAAAAGAAATTCCATCTGAGCACGTCGTTCCAGGGGATATCGTTATGCTCGACGCCGGACGATATATCCCATGCGATTTACGCCTTATCGAAACCGCAAATTTAAAAGTTGAAGAATCTGCTCTAACTGGTGAATCTGTCCCTGTTGATAAAGATGCAATCTACCACCCTTCCATGCAAAGTGATGAGCAAGTACCACTCGGCGACCAAAAAAACATGGCCTTTATGTCTACTCTTGTAACATACGGAAGAGGCGTCGGTGTTGCTGTTGAAACTGGAATGAACTCACAAATTGGTAAGATTGCTACCCTGTTACATGAAGCAGACGATGATATGACACCACTTCAAAAAAGCTTAGCACAAGTCGGAAAGTATTTAGGCTTTGTTGCTGTAGCTATTTGTATCGTGATGTTTCTCATCGGCTTTTTACAAGGACGAGATACACTAGAAATGTTTATGACTGCTATTAGTTTAGCCGTTGCAGCTATTCCAGAAGGCTTGCCAGCTATCGTTTCCATCGTTCTTGCAATTGGTGTGCAGCGTATGATTAAACAAAACGTCATCATCCGTAAACTTCCTGCTGTTGAAGCTCTCGGGTCTGTCACAATTATTTGTTCAGATAAAACAGGCACATTAACGCAAAACAAAATGACTGTTACTCACTTTTATAGTGATAACACATACGATCACTTAGAACATTTGAATGTAAATAATGATACGCAACGTCTATTGTTAGAGAATATGGTGCTATGTAATGATGCGTCTTACAATAACGAATCACAAACCGGGGACCCGACTGAAATTGCTCTTCTGGTGGCCGGAAGCACTTTTAACATGCAAAAAGATCATTTAGAAAAAATACATGAACGTGTTAACGAGCTACCTTTCGACTCAGATCGTAAAATGATGTCAACCGTGCATACATACGATGAAAACTGCTATAGCATGACGAAAGGTGCTATCGATAAGCTCTTACCTCGATGTAACCATATTTTTAAAAACGGGAAAATCGAGATTTTAACTGATTCTGATAAAAATCAAATATTAGAATCTGCCGGAGCAATGTCTCAAGAAGCTTTAAGAGTACTTTCATTCGCATTTAAAAAATACAATTCAAACGATGTGGATATAAATCATCTTGAAGAAAATCTTATCTTTATCGGTCTTGTCGGTATGATTGATCCACCGCGAACTGAAGTGAAAGATTCAATTACAGAATGTAAAAAAGCCGGTATTCGCACAGTTATGATTACCGGTGACCATAAAGATACCGCCTTTGCAATTGCCAAAGAACTTGGCATTGCTGAAGAAATATCTGAAATTATGATTGGAACTGAATTAGATAACATTTCAGATACAGAACTAGCTAGCAAAATTAATCATTTAAATGTATTCGCTAGAGTCTCTCCAGAGCATAAAGTGAAAATTGTAAAGGCATTACGCGCAAAAGGAAATATCGTTTCTATGACTGGTGATGGTGTCAATGATGCACCATCTTTAAAGCAAGCTGATGTTGGCGTAGCGATGGGCATTACAGGAACAGATGTCGCAAAAGGAGCAGCTGATGTCGTGTTAACAGATGATAATTTCTCATCTATCGTGAAAGCTGTTGAGGAAGGTAGAAATATTTATCGTAACATAAAAAAATCAATTCTCTTCCTACTCTCTTGTAACTTTGGAGAAATTATCGCTTTATTTTTAGCGATTTTACTTGGCTGGGCAACACCCCTACGACCTATTCATATTTTGTGGGTAAATTTAATTACAGATACACTGCCTGCATTATCACTTGGGGTTGATCCTGAAGATCCAGATGTGATGAAGGAAAAACCACGACATGCGAAAGAAAGCCTATTTAGTGGTAGCGTTCCTTTTCTTATTTTCAATGGGGCTGTCATTGGGATTTTAACGTTAATAGCCTTTATCGCCGGAGCAAAATTCTATACTGGAGATACAAATTTATTCCCTCTTTTCCCAGAGCGAATTGATGAGGATGCTCTATTACATGCCCAAACGATGGCATTTGTCGTTCTTAGTTTTTCTCAGCTTGTTCATTCATTTAACTTGCGTTCAAGAACGAAATCGATTTTTTCAATTGGGATCTTTACAAATAAATATTTAGTCTTCTCCCTTCTTATCGGTGTTCTTATGCAAGTTTGTATCATCTCCATCCCGCCCCTTGCAAATATATTCGGTGTACATGCATTAACGATGCGAGATTGGGGATTTGTTCTCTTATTAAGTATCATTCCACTTGTTGTGAATGAAATTATTAAATTAGTGAAGAGAAACTAAAAGGCAATGAGGACTATTCCTCATTGCCTTTTCATTTATCCTTGTAATTCTTTTTTGATATTCTCTGTTAATGTAGCCATACGCTTGCGACTTTCTTCACGCTCACGTTTATTTTGTTCTTCAATTTGTTGTGTTTCTTGCATACCTCTTGAAATAATGTTCCAAGTTTCCTCAAGTGTTTCCATTTTAATACTAGAAGAACCTGATAATCTCGCTACTTCTACACTTTGCGTTGCGATATTTTGTGCATTTTTCTTAAGTAATTCATTTGTACGGCGATCAAGTTCAGCCATAGAATCTGCAACAAGCTTTTGACGTTTCGCATTTACTGCTTGAATGATACCATTTTTAAAGATAGGAATCGTCGTAATAAATGCTGTATTGATTTTACCAATTAATTTATTATTACCACGTTGAATCATGCGAATTTGTGGTGCTGTAAGTAGCGCAACCATACGAGCTTTTTCTAAATCATCAATACGTTGCTCTAAAATTTCAACCGAGTTTTTAAGCGACTCTAATTCAATACCTGCTAATTGATCATTATTACGCACGCGCTCTTCATACATCGGAACTAATTCTGTATTTAAACGCTCTAATAACATTTCTCCTGCTACTACATACTTCTCTAAGTCTAAATAATATTTTAAGTTTTGCTCATACAAGCCATCTAACGTACCAATTGATTTTTTCATCTCATCTTGGTACTTCGTAATTTCCACATAAACTTTATCAATTTCGCGGCCCATCGTTTGATATTTACTAAAGATTTGTTCTATCATTTTATCCGCTTTTTTGAACATGCGCGAGAAGAAACCACTTTTTTCTTCCGCAAAGTCTTTACTATCAAATCTGTCCATAATTTTACCAAGTTGCTTTAACAATTCACCAGAATCTTCTATCTTTGATAGAGACATTGTATGTAAAATTTGATCAGCGAAACGTGAAATTTCCATAGAAGGTTCTTTTCCAAGTTCAATTAATTCCAGTTGATCTTTAATATCTACTGCGTTATAAATACGTTGCACATCTGCATCTTGTCTAAGTTGCAAGCGAACATCTTGTGCGGTTTGCTCATTCAATTCAGTTTTCGAATCTAGTACGACTGGGTTATTCATATGGTATTCTCCCTTTCCTTATAAAAATGGACGAAATAGTCCTTTTATTGTTTGTGATAAATTTTTATAGGCTGATGAACCATGAAACTCAAGATCGAAATTAACTTCTTCAAGCCAATGGGAATCGAATGCTCCTGCTTCAACATACGGTTCAATATCGTTTCTGCCCGTGGGATTGAAATGGAATACATCTACTCCAATTTGATTCAAAAATAGTAATAAAACAGCGTCAGAACGAGTTAATTCTCCACTCTTCTCATTATTAAATATAACAATTTTCGGTACATCTTGTGAATAATCAAATTTCTCAAGCTGTTCTAAAATATTAGGTGGTATTTGAGAAAGTTGTGCGAAAACATACAGTGCTACATCTTGTTTCGTTTCTTTCGCAATTGGTTTGCACATTTCACTTTCGCACGTATGGATAATCGCCTCTGCAATCCCATGTTGTAAACCTTCCGGTAAACGCTTATGCGGCCACCAATGGCTATTCATAATTAGATCAGGATGTAATTTCCCAGCTCGGTCCAATGCATCTCGATAATGATATTGGAAATTTGCTTTTTGCTCTTTCGTAAATGGGAATGTATTAATTAATAAACTGTTATCAAATGATGTAACAACCTTTAATCGTTGAAAATATTCTTTATCATTCTTTGAAACGCCTGATATTTTCGCAAATAAAGAAGGAATATAAATATGTTTATTTTCAACAAAGAATGTTGGACGTACAAATGCCTTTTCTTTCGTAATTAAAAAGAGTTCATCATATGTCGTTTTTAACGTACGTGCTACAGGTGTATACGAACGAAATTGCCACGGTTTATATAATAGTGAATTATCGTGGTGAAGTACTTGTTCAATTTCTTTCGAAGCTTGATACGCTACTGTTGCAACACGCTCACGTCGACGATCAGGGAATGGTTCAAGCGAAATGCGACCCGGATGAGATACAACAAAAGTTCTTCCCTCTTCATCAATATTTTCAAATCCATCTTTTCCTTCGGGGTGATAATAAAGCACATCACAACCGAGCATAATAAGAAAATATAAGAAATATATACGGCTTTCCTGTGCATCACCATACCAAACGATACGCGGCATTTGTTTCTTATAATTAATCGTAGAGAACCACTTCGCTACGTAATTTTCGCTTAGTTTAATTATGTCGATTAAGAAACGACGGAAACCTTCTGTCTTTAACGACTGATTATGTTGTTTCTCATATAATTTCAATACTGAAATGAACGTCGCATGTATGTAATGCTGTAAATCAGGATTGTCTACTTTCGGTAAAAGTTGTTTCCCAGATAAGTGTGCAACTAGCCTATTTACTGTCAGACCATTTGGTGCTTCTTGATGTAATCCGAACACTTCTTGAATATGACGAAGCTTTTCCGAATCAATCACTTTGTTTAAATTTTGTTCGTGTAAAACTTCGATTCCTTTCGCTTCACTATAATCAAACAGTTCATTAAAATATTCATCTACATCATTAGGAACGCCAAGGATTCGACATGCTATATAACTAAATTTCATTTCATTCTCTGTCAGCTCATATTGTGGGCGTTTTTCTAAAAGTGTTTCAAATTGCTTTAAATCTGATTCATCTTTTAATGCATATGGTTGAAGTGTAAAACGTGAAAACACAACAGTTCACCTCCAAAAACATTTACGTTTTTTCTAAATCTTTCTTCTATTATAAACTATTTTTGGTTATAAAAAATGGGCGCTCGTAAAACGAGCAAACCCATTTCAATTATTTATTGTCTTCTTTAGTAGCTGCAACTTCTTCTTTAGCTTGTCCAGAATTCTTCATGTAGTGAATTATAAATGTTGCTCCAAATGCTACAACTAAAATAATGAAGAACAGTGTATGACTAATATGAATATCAATTAGAGACAATAGCATTTTCGATGCGATAATTAAGATTAAAATATATGCTGTCGTTTCAAGCTCTGGAATACGCTCTAACAATTTTAAGAATACACCAGCGATACCACGCATCATTAAAATACCTAGCATTCCGCCTAATAATAAAATCCAAACTTCATTAGATACACCAAATGCAGCAAGTACGCTATCTACAGAGAACGCGATATCCATTAATTCAACCATCGCAACTGTTCCCCAGAAGACACCGAACATTCTAAAGAAAATACTGTTTTGATTCATACCGTGAGCTTCGTCTTCTTCACTTGCACCTTTACGCTTATCAATAAAGTATTTTACTGATAACCAAGCAAGGTAAAGTGCACCAAGAAGTTTTACCCACCATAATTTAATTAAGAACATTCCAATTCCAATCGCAATAAAGCGGAACACATAAGCTCCAATAAGTCCATAGAATAATGCTTTTTTACGTTTTTCTTCCGGAAGGTGTTTTACCATTACTGCTAACACAAGTGCGTTATCGGCAGATAACAAACCTTCAAGTACAACAAGTGTACCTATTAATCCCCAAGATACTGGATCTTGCAACACTTTAATCCACATGTCCAAGTCGAAAAACTGAGCATACGTATCAAGGATTCCTTGCAAAATACTCATCTTACCTTTATCCCCTATTCTTTGCTAGATTTATAGAAAGGTCAAAAAAAGGAAACGAATATCGTTTCCTTTCTATGCATCCAAGCCATACGCTCTTACAAGCGCACCTAAACCACCTTGGAATCCACTTCCTACTGCATTAAACTTCCACTGTCCATTATGACGGTATAATTCACAAAAGACAACTGCTGTTTCGATGGAGAAATCTTCCCCTAAATCAAAACGAAGAACTTCTTCATTCGTCTCTTCATTTGCTAAACGAACAAACGCATTTCCTACTTGTCCAAAGTTTTGACTACGGCCTTCTGCATCATAAATCGTAACTGTAATAGCAATTCTGTGCACATCTGCTGGAACTTTCTTTAAGTCCACAACAAGTTGCTCATCGTCACCTTCACCTTCACCTGTACGGTTATCTCCTGTATGTAAAACAGATCCACAAGGAGACTGTAAATTATTATAGAAGATAAAATCAGTTTCCTTCGTACATTTTCCGTTTGCATCTAATAAAAAGGCAGATGCATCTAAATCGAAATCTGATCCACCGTCATAAGATTTAATATCCCATCCAAGACCAATTACTGCTTTTGTTAAACCAGGGCTTGTCTTACCCAAATCAATTTTCTGTCCTTTTTGTAATTGAATAACCATCTATATTCACCTCTATATTTTTATCTTTAAAAATATATCCATCGGTAAACATACATTTCACCGATGGATATATAAATTAAATCTATTACTCTACGTCTAAACCAAAGTTATTACATAGAGACGCTAATCCACCTTGGAATCCACTTCCGATTGCATTGAATTTCCAGTCACCTGCATGACGGTATAATTCACCTACTACTACGGCTGTTTCAATAGAGAAATCTTCTCCTAAATCGTAACGAATTAATTCTGCATTCTTTTCTTCATCTAAAATACGTACGAAAGAGTTAGAAACTTGTCCGAAGTTTTGGCTACGACCTTCTCCATCATAGATTGTAATTGTGAAACAAATACGTTCGATATGTGCAGGTACATTTTTCAAATCTACTTTGATCGATTCGTCATCGCCTTCACCTTCGCCAGTTCGGTTATCTCCTAAATGCTCGACAGCACCATTCGCACCTTTTGGGTTATTATAGAAGACGAAATCCTCTGCACCTGAAACTTTACCGTTAGCGCCTACTAAGAAAATACTAACATCTAAATCGAAATCGTTTTGTCCGTCATAACGATTCGTATCCCACCCTAGTCCTACAAGAACTTTTGAAAGACCCGGATTCGTTTTTGTTAAGTCTACCTTTTGTCCTTTTTTCAATGAAATTGATGCCATATTCAATTCCTCCTCGGTTTATTTTATTGATAACGTGATACAATCTCACTTAAGTTTTTATCTTGTGTGCCTTCTCCAACAGCTGAAAACTTCCATTCACTTCCGTGACGATACATTTCACCTGCAATTAGAGTCGTTTTGCCAGCATAATTATCCGATAAATTATAGCGTGCTAATTCTTCACCAGTTTGCGGGTTTTGAATACGAATATATGCATTACGAATCATCCCGAAATCTTGACGACGATTTACACAGTCATAAATATTTACAACGAATACTAAACGATTAATACGGCTCGGAACTTTATGTAATTCTACGAAAATTGTTTCGTCATCACCAGCGCCTTCACCTGTTAAATTATCTCCTGAATGAATAATACTACCACAAGTAGAAAGTTTATTTCCGAAGTAAACTAAATCATTTTTGTTTAAAAAACGATCTCCTTCTAACATAACAACAGATGCATCACAATCTACATTTGGTTTACTTCCAAATAATGAAGACAGAAATCCACCTGATTGCCCAATTGGATCCCAGCCTAAGCCAACCTGTAGTTTTGCTACTTTTGGTTGTCCTTTCGTTAAATCGATCTTTTGACCTTTTTCTAAAATAATAGGCATGAAGTTTCTCCCTTTCTACAAAGCATTTTCCAAATCGGAAAATATTGTATTCTTCTCTTATATTGTAGCATTATTTACCTAGCGATAAAAAGGATAAATTCTCAGTTATATGAAAACATTCATATAATTTACTTATGATGATGTAAGAAGTGGTAAATAGCACCAATCATTCCTGCACAATTACCGTTTTGTGCAAGTTCAATCTCACAATTATTATAAATCTCTTGATTTAAGTATTTACTGACCTCTTCTTTTACTTCTTTTAAAAACTCATTTCCTCTATCGGTAATTCCTCCACCAATAATAATCTTTTCTGGATTGAAAATATAAGCAAGATTACTAATTCCGATTGCCAAATGTTTAAAGAAGATCCTAACTGCTTGAGCAACTTCCCGATCTCCTTTATCATACAACTCGAAAATTAATCTCCCATTCCACTCACCTTTGCCTTTATATTTTCTGACAAGACGAATTAATCCTGAAATCGAGGCAACCTCTTCAAACGGTTTTCCTTCTATTAACATATTCCCCCATTCACCAGCACTAAATGAATGCCCTCGGTACAATTCTCCGTCTATAAAAATCGCTCCCCCAATCCCTGTTCCAAGGGTGAGCATAATAAAGTTCTCTTTCTCTCTTCCACTACCATTCCATTTTTCTCCAAACGCTGCACAATTCACATCATTGTCAATCGATACTGGAACTTTTAATATCTCTTGCAATCTATCAATAATAGGAATAGTACGATATCCCGGAATATGATCCGCACCTCCCGTCACAATTCCTTTACTAATATCAACAATCCCCGTGGTGCTAATACCAATTCCTGCAATAGTATGTTCATTCATTATTTTTTTTGATACATATATAAGTTTTTGAATAGTTTGTTCTCCGCCTAAATGAATTTCTGTTGCAACTGTTTTACGCTTTAATACTCTCCCTATTTCTGAAACAATGCCATACTTAATTTGCGTACCGCCAATATCAAACGCTATATACTCTTTCATCTACTGCCACTTCCTCTACCGTTCTGAATGTAAATTCTCCGCCTCTACTATTTGTAGGAAATCTACATTAACTCTTTTCTGCTTTGAGAAATACACCACCTTTTTCTATATATAGTTTTTTTTGCATAAAACTCTTTTTCCTAAGAAATATTACAAAGGGATGTATTTTAGATGGAATATTAATTTCTTAGGAGGAAAACCATGACGAAAATCTTCATTTTAGCATCAACACTCTCTTTATCTTTTTTTAGCGGTTTAAATATTGGTAATGCTGCAACTGAAAACTTCCGCCCATTAACAAACGCTATTGTACAAAATAGTGATCATTTTGCAGAAGGAAACTCAAAGGATAATAATAAACCTCCAGGAAATAACGGTTCTCAGAACGATAGTGGTTCTGGTGACAACGGTTCTGGCGGCAATGGTTCTGGTGGCAGTGGCTCTGGCGACAACGGCTCTGGTGGCAGTGGCTCTGGCGACAATGGTTCCGGCGGTAACGGCTCTGGTGGCAATGGTTCCGGCGGTAACGGCTCTGGTGGCAGTAGCTCTGGTGACAACGGTTCTGGTGGCAACGGCTCTGGTGGCAGTGGCTCTGGTGGCAGTGGCTCTGGCGACAACGGTTCCGGCGGTAACGGCTCTGGTGGTAACGGTTCTGGCGGCAATGGTTCCGGCGGTAACGGTTCTGGTGGCAGTAGCTCTGGTGACAACGGTTCTGGTGGCAACGGCTCTGGTGGCAACGGCTCTGGTGGCAGTGGCTCTGGCGACAACGGTTCTGGTGGCAATGGTTCTGGCGGCAACGGCTCTGGTGGCAACGGCTCTGGTGGCAATGGTTCTGGTGGCAATGGCTCTGGTGGCAATGGCTCTGGTGGCAATGGTTCTGGTGGCAATGGCTCTGGTGGCAATGGCTCTGGTGGCAATGGCTCTAAAGGCGGTAATCGTGTTAAAGGCGATAGCAGTTCTCAAGGTGGTAATGGCTCTCAGGGCGGTAACCGTGTTAAAGGCGATAGCAGTGGAAACGGCTCTCAAGGTGGCAATGTAAAAGATAATGCGAAAAAACAAGGCGATAAGTTACCGAATACGGCAACACATTATCCTGCATCTATTTTAATGGGGCTTTCAACATTCCTAATTGGTATGTTACTATTTATTCGCCGTAAAAACGCAAAATAAAACACATCCTTCCACTAAAAAATACATGAAATAAATTGTAAAAACTAAAAGGACTTTAGGTTGCATTTTATTATGCAGCCTAAAGTCCTTTTTATCACCTATCAGAAGGATTATTAATACGCTTTTCCCCAATACACCATTTGTTTAGCTTCTTTACCACAACAAATACATTCGTCAGCTAAATGCTCTTGCTCAAAAGGCATACAACGTGAAGATACTCCAACTTCTTCTTTTAGTTTCTCTTCACAAGCTAATTCTCCGCACCACATTGCCTTAATAAATCCTTGCTTTTCATCAGCTACTTGTTTCATCTCTTCAAAATTCGTCGCACTATACGTATTCTCATCGCGAAATACTTTTGCCTTATTAAATAAAGAGTCATGAATTTCCTCAAGTAGTGCTGGAATACGTTCTTCTAATTGATCCATTGATATAAATTCTTTTTCTTTCGTATCTCTTCTTACAAGTACAACTTGATTCTTTTCAATATCTTTAGGCCCAACTTCTAATCGAATTGGAATGCCCTTCATTTCATACTCATTAAATTTCCAGCCCGGTGTTTTATTACTAGCATCTATTTTCACGCGTGCAACTTTTTGAATATATCCTTGTAACTCTGTTGCTTTCGCTAAAACTCCTTCTTTATGCTGAGCAATTGGTACGATAACAACTTGCACTGGAGCAACTTTTGGTGGCATTACAAGTCCATTATTATCGCTATGAACCATAATTAGCCCACCTATCATTCTTGTTGATACACCCCAAGATGTTTGGTGTACATATTGCCACTTACCGTTACGATCTAAAAATTTAATATCAAATGCTTCAGAGAAATTCGTTCCAAAGTTATGGGATGTTCCTGTTTGAAGTGCTTTCCCATCATGCATTAAGCTTTCAATTGTATAAGTTGCCTTTGCTCCAGCAAACTTCTCTTTTTCTGTTTTTTGTCCTTTAATAACTGGTATCGCTAAATAATCCTCACAGAAAGAAGCATATAAGTTTAAAATATTTAATGTTTCAGCCTGCGATTCTTCTGCTGTTTCATGGATTGTATGACCCTCTTGCCATAAAAATTCTGTCGTACGAAGGAATGGCCTAGTTGTCTTCTCCCAACGAACTACTGAACACCACTGGTTGTATAATTTTGGCAAATCATTATAGGATTGCACAATTTTTGAAAAATGCTCACAGAATAAAGTTTCAGATGTAGGACGTACACAAAGTCTTTCCGCTAACTTTTCATCTCCACCATGCGTAACCCATGCTACTTCAGGAGCAAACCCTTCAACATGATCCTTCTCTTTTTGCAATAAACTCTCTGGGATAAACATTGGCATATATACATTTTCATGGCCAGTTTCTTTTAGCTTCTCATCCATCACCTTCTGCATATTCTCCCATAAGGCATAACCATATGGACGTAAAATCATGCACCCTTTTACACTTGAATAATCAACCAGTTCGGCTTTTTTTACAATATCGGTATACCACTGCGCAAAGTCCTCTTCCATCTTCGTAATGGCTTGCACTTGTTCTTTTGCCATAGTCAGTCTTCCTCCTTCTAGAAAATACAAAAAAGCCCGCGTCCCTAAATAGGGACCGAGCTTTGCCGGCGTTACCACCCTGATTCATACACAAAAATTGTATATGCTCTCTTCTTGATAACGGGAAATTCCCGCTGCATATGCAGAACTCAAAGGCAGGTTCCATATTGCCTTTTTAAGAATCTTTCAGCCTGGCGGATTCTCTCTCTGCTAAAAAGGTTGAACATGTACTAGTCCTTTTTCATCGTTATAACGAAATAAATTTGTTGATTATCATAATACAAATTCTTTTTTAAAACAATAGCTAATTTTCTTATTATTATATATTCTTTTCGTTTTTTGCAGTTTTATACGTAGCTTTTTCGAGAGATTTTTACAAGTTGATGTGCAATCATACCGATGAGTGTCCCTAGTAGAACGAAGAAACCAATAAATCCATATCCCATTCCTTCCCACCCACCAATAACCATCATTGTAACGGGAAAGGACGCTAAGCAAAGAAGTATTAAACTAAGTGCAAATATAATATCGAACTGTTTGTCTGGAAACCGTTTCTTTAGTAAATATGAAATAGCAAATACAAGGATAATCGTGATTCCGCCAATGATGTAAAAGATACCAAATCCATCTAACCAATCCATAGTGTTTCCTCCTTCCATAGATTCCCTTATACTTAATTATATGTTTATTTTTTCTGAAAATAAATAATGAATTTCCACCTAAAAATATATTTTTATTACTAGGTATTAATAGTAATATATAATAATAGGTTTTATATAATCAGGAGGGAACTTTATGGATAAAGCATTAACAAACCACGTCATTATTTTATCATTCGACTGTTTATCAGCTTTAGATTTTCCTATACTACAAAAACTACCTCATTTCCAATCTCTAATAAAAAAGGGCACGGTTGTCGAAAAAGTAGAACCAATTTATCCTTCTGTAACATATCCAAGCCACTCAACAATCGTAACCGGTAATTACCCTAACAAGCACGGTGTTGTTAGCAATACGTTACTTCAACCAGGGCGTGAATCACCTGATTGGCATTGGTACCGAAAATCGATAAAAGGAACAACATTGTATGATGAAGCACGTAAAGCAAATTTAACGACAGCTGCCCTTCTATGGCCTGTTACTGGGAGAGCAAACATTGATTACAATTTACCAGAAATTTTCCCCAATAGACCGTGGCAAAATCAAGTGTTAGTTTCCTTATTTAGCGGTAGCCCACTATACCAATTAGATTTAAATCGTCGTTTCGGCCATATAAGAAATGGTTTATCACAACCAGAGCTGGATAATTTCGTCCTCGCCTCTGCTGTACACACCATTCAGACGAAAAAGCCTAATGTTATGTTCGTACATTTCACTGATTTAGACACGCAAAGACATTATCATGGCTTTGAATCTAACGAAACAATAGCTGCAATTCATAGACATGATGAGCGGCTAGGGAAAATTATTCAAACTTTAAAAGACAGTGATCTATACGAAGAAAGTACAATTATTGCCCTTGGTGATCATAGCGCTTTAAGTGAAAACAAATCCATCCAATTAAATGTGCTATTCCATCAAAGAGGACTTATATCTCTTAATAAAAAAGGCAAATTAGTAGACTGGAAAGCCTATTGCCAAAGTTGTGATGGCTCTGCCTATGTATATGTGAAAGACAAAAATGATACGGATACAATTCGAGAAGTACAACTACTCCTTGAAGAACTGCTGCAAAATAAACAGAATGGAATTGAATTTATACTTCATGATGAAGCTGCGAAAGACCGCGGTGCAGATGGTAATTGTTTATTTATGTTAGAAGCACAAGAGGGTTATTATTTCACTGAAAACTATACAGGAGATTTTATAAAAGAAATTACTGAAAAAGATGTTACGCCTAGTAAAAAATATACATTTGGTACGCATGGATACTCTCCAACAAAACCTAACTATGAAACAATTTTTATCGCTGCTGGGAAAGGAATAAAAAGCGGCGTTACCGTCCCGTACATGAGGCTTATTGATGAAGGTCCAACTATCGCTAGACTACTCGGTTTACACTTAGGTGAAACAGACGGAGCAATTGTAGAGGATTTACTCCAATTGTAAAGAACTGTGTATATATGTAAAAGTTATGTAAAATTCATCACTGTTTCTCTTTTTATAATTTTTATTTTTGTACACTGTTAGTAAAACAAATTTAAGGGGGAACATTATATGAAAAAAATGTCCAGACAAGAAAAAAGCTGGATATTATACGATTGGGCGAACTCGGTATATTCGCTCGTCATTACAACTGCATTATTTCCAATTTACTTTAAAGCAGCTGCAAAAGAAGCTGGACTATCCGGGGCAACTTCAACAGCATATTGGGGATATGCAAACTCGTTCGCTACACTTTTAATTTCTATACTTGCTCCTATTCTCGGCACAGTTGCTGATTATAAAGGATTTAAAAAACGATTTTTCACATTCTTCTTTGGACTCGGCATCGTATTTACAAGTATGTTAGCAGTCGTTCCAACATCTCAGTGGTACTTATTATTAGGATGCTATATGCTCGCCTTAGTCGGTTTTGCTGGAGCAAACATTTTTTATGATGCATTTTTAGTAGATGTCACTTCTGAAGATAGAATGGATCGAATTTCTACGCGAGGTTTCGCATTAGGCTATATTGGGAGTACTATTCCTTTCATCGGTTGTATCGCTCTTATTATTCTTTCTCAAAAAGGAACTATCCCTTTATCTGTTGGTATTGCTAGTCAAATTTCATTTGCGATAACAGCTCTTTGGTGGGGGTTATTTACGATTCCAATGCTAAAAAACGTAGAGCAAAAGCACTATATTGAACGTCACCCTAGACCAATTACAATGAGCTTCAAACGCCTTGCTGCTACTTTTAAAAATATTAAAGAATATAAAACTGTATTCATGTTCCTAATCGCTTACTTTTTCTATATTGATGGGGTCGATACAATTATTACCATGTCCACCGCTTACGGAACAGATCTCGGTATCGGTGCAACGAATCTATTAATCATATTATTTGTAACACAAATTGTCGCTTGTCCATTTGCTTTATTATATGGAAAATTATCAGCAACATTTACAGGTAAAAAAATGCTATATGTCGGTATCATTATTTATATCATCATTTGCATATATGCTTATTTCTTAAAAACGACACTTGATTTTTGGATTTTAGCAATGTTAGTTGCTACATCTCAAGGTGGTATTCAAGCACTAAGTCGTTCATACTTTGCAAAACTAGTACCAAAAGAATCTGCTAATGAATTCTTCGGATTTTATAATATCTTTGGTAAGTTTGCCGCAATTATGGGCCCGGTATTAGTCGGTGTTACAACGCAATTAACAGGAAAAACAAACGCTGGTGTTCTTAGTATTATTGTTCTGTTTATTATCGGTGGATTCTTATTAACTAGAGTTCCAGAAAATAATACATCCGTTACACCACCTAGTCCAAAGACTAAAACACTATAAGAAAAGATCCTCTTCTCATGAGAAGAGGATCTTTTTTATTTTTAACGGTGCGCCTTATAATAAACGACTCTACTGCTTGTACAAAAATAATTTATCAACAGTTGTTCCTAATACTTCAGCTAAACGGAATGCTAACGCTAAGCTTGGATCATATTTATTATTCTCAATTGCATTTATCGTCTGTCTAGAAACCTTGCATTTATCAGCTAATGCGCCTTGTGAAATATTATTTTCAGTGCGTAATTCATAGATTTGATTTTTCACACCATTGCTCCTAACCTGTAAAATCGTTTTTACAACATCAGTATATAATTGGCTCATATAGTTGTCAAAAGTTCCTCAAAGAAAAAGGGAGCAATTTTGCTCCCTTAAAATAGTTATTTCGAAGCTAACGAATTTGTTAGTTTCTCTTTATTAACGACATCTTCTTTCTTTATTTGCATGCGTAGAACTGGTCCTATCGCTAATAAAACAAGTGCCATTGCTATACAAAACACAATAACTAGTGAAGTTAGTTCCTTTAATCCTCCAGCTAGTGAAGTTCCAATTAGCATTGCCCCCATAAACAGTGGTAAAATCGTCCCGTTTACTCTTCCAACCATATTTTCTGGTACAAGTTGAATCATAAGCGTACCGACAACGATATTAGCACAAGCTAAACAAATACCTGTTCCAAATCTCATGAAACTAGTAATCCAAAATGATGTAGATAGCCCTTCTACTAAAAATGACATCGCTAATATGCTCATACCGAATACGAACATCTTTTTCGGATTCACTTTTGAAGCGAAAACTGCAGCAACAATACCACCGATTAACATACCTATTCCGTCAGCTGCTGCTAAATATTGAACTGCTTCCTTTTCCATTCCAAGGCGTTCTATTACAAGAAACACCTCTAATGGATTTGTTAATCCAACAGCTAAACCCATAATAGTAAAAGTGATCGTAATCATACGTAAATTTTTCGTATGAAGAACATACTTCCAACCTTCTTTTATATCATTTTTTAATGAATCTCTCGCTACTTGCTCTTGTTCCATCCATTTTGGTAAAAACGAAAGAGCGATAGCAGATAACAAAAATAGAATGATTAAACTATATAGTGACGTAAATAAGCCAAGTTGTGTATACACAATTGATCCTACAACTGGTCCAAAAATCATAAATAATGACTGTAATGTTTGGTTAAATGCAATCGCATTTGCTACCTCTTCTTCTTTTACATAGCGCTTAAATATACGCGAAGATGAGGGCTGAGAAAACTGACCTACAATCGCGGAAATGAGTGTTGCAAAAAATATAGCCTGCCAATAATCAAATTTTAACAATACGAAAATTCCTATAATAGACAGTACACTTAACACATCTCCAGCAACCATTGTTCTTTTCGGATTCCAACGATCTGCTAATGCACCACCAATGAACGAGAAAATAAAGATAGGTGCATACTCCATGACAGATAATAGAGACACTGAAACTGGATCATTATTTGTCCGCTCCATTATGAAATATAAAAGAGCCATATTTCTAATCCAAATTGCAAATTGTTGTAAAATATCAGATGCCATAACGAGCATAAATGCTCGGTTTTTAAATAAAGCGTTCATTTTCATTCCCCTTTCACAAACCGACCGTTCGGTCTAATTTATTCTTTAAGAAAAGCAACTGACCTATTATTCAGCTGCCATTCCTTTTAACAATACATCTATTGCCTTTTTATAAATACGCTTCAACTCTTTATAATCTAGCTCGTAGTAAAGTACTCCAAGCCCTGATAATAATCCATTCACAATATACATAAGATCACGAGTATTATCTTCACGAAACTCTCCAGACTGTATACCTGCTTCAATTAATTTCTCAAACATAACATATGATTCTCTAGTTAAAGCTAACAGTTCATCCAGAATCTCTTTACTTACAACTTGGCTCATAGAGAATTCCTCTATTGCATTTGAAATTGGTTGCTGTATGTCCTCTACATGATATTCCGCGAGACCATATAGTTTTTCAGTACTAGTGCTATACAACTTCTCTTTTTCATTCCATTTTTCAAGCCAATCATACGTATGCTGTTTCACTACAAATAAAAATAAATCTTCTTTACTTTTAAAGTGATAATAAATACTTCCTTTACTTCGCTCTGTAATTTCACAAATCTCTTCCATAGATGTAGCTGCGTAGCCCTTCTGTGAAAATAGACTTTCTGCTTTATATGCAATTTCTTTCTTTATCTCTTCTGCGCTTCTTCTCATATTCACACCTCTTTAAACCGACCGTTCAGTCTAATAATAACAAATCAAAAACCTCTATCGCAAGAGGCTATATTCCTTATTTAAGAAAATGTACTTTCAAACCAAGTTCGAATCATATGTATTGTTCCAAATTTAAGTGTTAATTTAACAAGAAATACGCCTCCCGCAGCTAATAAAAATAACACTACTTTCCCCTTATTTTTCACTCTCGGTTCCCTTTTCATTTCCATTCCCCTTAGTATGTTAAAAATATTAATCAAACGTTTGTTTAACTGTGTTTATGCATATGTAAGCCAACTAATCAAACGTTTGTTTAAAAAGAAATACGCCTATATAAGGCGCATTTTCATCAATCACCACCACCGCAGCTTCCCCCGCTATCTCCCCCAAAAGACCCTCCACAATCATGTGAACCGCCATCATGCGAGCTATCATTATCAGATCCAGCAAAGAAAAATAATGGTGATGAGCTGTTAGATGAATTATGAATGTTATTTTGTTTTGTAAGATTTACCTTCTTTTTGTTCGATCGAACTGCTGTTACGATTATTCCAACTACAACAAATAATAGTATGACAATAATAAATTCCATATAAAAGCCTCCCTTATTCCTCGAATAATTGAATGGTTCTCTCTAGATTTTTAAGTGAAATGAAGCACGATTCCCGAAGGATCTCTTTTCCATTATAAAATAATAAAACTGTTGGTCCTGTAAATACTGCATATCGCCCCGCAATCTCTTGCATGTCTTGTAGTAATATCTCTATTTTCTCTACGTAATCATAATTCTCTAATACGTAATTTACTTTCCTTAACATAACATCACAAACACCACAATTTTCTGTTTTAATGAACAGAAGTACCAATTGTTGTTCTTCAATATATGTCGCTAATTCTTCTATCGTTTTAAATTTATGCATCTTATCCCTCTTAACGCAATTTATGAAATACTCTATCTTGATACATACGAAAAGCTGAACTATCTTTAATCCTTCTCTTTTCCATTACCTGCTGAAAACGAAGCGTTTTTGCTGTTAACTCTTCTCGTAATTTCTTTCTCTCTTCTTCATCATAACAGCAAGCAATTAGATCCTCTATTTTTAATATATCTTTTTGTAGTTCCATTTCTGATGGAATCATTCCCGCATTTTTTAAAATTTTATAACTCATTCTAAGTTCTGGAGGTACCATTGAAAGATCTTCTAATTGTAGTGGTTTTCCTTTTCCCGGCAGATAATCAAGATCACCATTCCGTATTGCTTGTCGAATTTTTTCTTCAGCAATGTTCAAAAACACATCCACACCATTCCCTCCTTTACATATTTTTACTATTATTTTACATGATATTTCCTTATCTTTCTACGTCTTTAATAATTGACTCCAGACAATTTTTTCTCAAATTTATTTATAATAAGCTTTTTCCTCCCATACCGATCTTTCGTTTTCATATATAGTTTGTATTCAAGCCTTTTTGTATTGAGAAAGTATGTTTTAACTTAATAAAGCGTTTACACTAAATCTTACATTTGTTACGATTTAATCACCCCCAGCTCCCTTGTATAGACTTCGTGATGTCTGATCATTTTATCTAGACGTTTCATACGTCTAGATTCATTTTGATTTATTGGCGTATGCCTTTAAATATATTTTTTATTTTGAAAGGAGAAATGGCTATGAGGTCTCAAAAATTCACACTGCTATTACTATCTCTACTACTTTTCTTACCTCTTTTTCTCAAAAATTTTATTACTCCAAATCTCGCATTAGCAGATTCACCAAAGCAAAGTCAAAAAATTGTTGGGTACTTTCCTTCGTGGGGCGTTTACGGACGTAATTATCAAGTTGCTGACATTGATGCATCAAAACTTACTCACCTTAACTATGCTTTCGCGGATATTTGTTGGAATGGAAAACATGGAAACCCTTCTACTCACACTGATAATCCAAATAAACAAACGTGGAACTGTAAAGAATCTGGTGTACCATTGCAAAATAAAGAGGTTCCTAATGGTACTCTCGTACTCGGTGAACCATGGGCTGATGTTACCAAATCGTATCCTGGTTCAGGGACAACTTGGGAAGATTGCGATAAATATGCCCGTTGCGGAAATTTCGGAGAACTAAAACGATTAAAAGCTAAATATCCTCACTTAAAAACAATTATTTCCGTTGGTGGCTGGACTTGGTCTAACCGCTTTTCTGATATGGCCGCTGATGAAAAAACAAGAAAAGTATTTGCTGAATCTACAGTATCTTTTCTTCGTGCATATGGGTTTGATGGCGTGGATTTAGACTGGGAATATCCGGGCGTTGAAACGATTCCTGGTGGTAGTTATCGTCCTGAAGATAAACAAAATTTCACTCTCCTTCTTCAAGACGTCCGAAATGCTTTGAATAAAGCAGGTGCTGAAGATGGCAAACAATATTTACTAACAATCGCTTCAGGCGCAAGCCAACGCTACGCTGATCATACAGAGCTAAAGAAAATTTCTCAAATACTCGATTGGATTAATATTATGACATATGATTTCCACGGCGGATGGGAAGCTACTTCTAATCATAATGCAGCTCTATATAAGGATCCAAATGACCCAGCAGCAAATACGAATTTTTACGTAGATGGTGCTATAGATGTTTATACAAATGAAGGTGTTCCAGTGGATAAACTAGTATTAGGCGTACCTTTTTACGGACGTGGCTGGAAAAGTTGTGGTAAAGAAAATAACGGACAATATCAACCTTGCAAACCAGGTAGTGATGGGAAACTTGCTTCTAAAGGTACTTGGGATGATTATTCTACCGGTGACACAGGTGTATATGATTACGGTGATTTAGCAGCCAATTACGTTAATAAAAATGGTTTTGTACGCTACTGGAATGACACAGCTAAAGTACCTTATTTATATAATGCAACTACAGGCACATTTATTAGCTACGATGACAATGAATCTATGAAATATAAAACAGACTATATAAAGACGAAAGGTTTAAGTGGAGCAATGTTTTGGGAACTAAGCGGAGATTGCCGTACAAGTCCAAAATATAGTTGTAGTGGTCCAAAATTACTTGATACGCTAGTAAAAGAATTACTTGGTGGACCTATTAACCAAAAAGATACTGAGCCACCAACGAATGTTAAAAACATTATAGTTACGAATAAAACTTCAAGCTCAGTTCAATTAAGCTGGACTGCATCCACTGATAACGTAGGCGTTACTGAATACGAAATTACTGCCGGAGAAGAAAAATGGAGTGCAACAACAAATAGCATTACAATTAAAAACTTAAAACCTAATACGGAATACACATTTTCAGTAATTGCCAAAGATGCTTCTGGAAATAAATCACAACCTACCGCTCTTACTGTCAAAACGGATGAAGCTAATACAACACCTCCTGATGGAAATGGCACTGCTACATTTTCAGTCACTTCGAATTGGGGAAGCGGTTATAACTTCTCGATTATAATTAAAAATAACGGAACGACTCCTATTAAAAATTGGAAATTAGAATTTGATTATAGCGGCAATTTAACACAAGTTTGGGATTCTAAAATTAGTAGTAAAACAAATAATCATTATGTAATTACGAACGCAGGATGGAATGGCGAAATTCCTCCTGGTGGATCAATTACAATTGGTGGTGCAGGAACGGGTAATCCTACCGAACTTTTAAATGCCGTCATTAGCGAAAACTAGACGTAATATCCATTAATTATTTCACTAAAGTTTGAATTTAGGTTTGAGCAATACTTCCTAAATTCAAACTTTTAATTTTATGAAAAATAAAAAGCATCACAATAACCTATTATAATTAGTTTCCAATATGAAGTTGATATGAAGTTAATTTGAATTTTACATGAATTCCCTTTAATTTCTATTGTCTTCCTATAATATCCACATTATTCTTTACATATAGGAATTATTTTCATTCCACTTTGAACTATCTATATATATAAAGAAAGATAGTCACCTTTTAGGGAAAGGCTTTCGTATTATTATAAATATAACAAAAGAAAAAGCACGCTTATAAGCGCACCATAAGAGTGCTTCTTCATACAATTCTCATGTAAGAGTTCTCGAAAATCATGTTAATCACAAAGAAAAGACATTAGCTCATAAAAGCTAATGTCTTTTCTTTATTCATATTGTTCAGCATTCCACTCTTCTATATTCCATACTTTTGTTATCCACGATTCATAGAAAGAAGGTTCATGTGAGACAATTAAAACCGTTCCTTTATATTGTTGTAACGCTTCTTTTAAAGCCATCTTAGTTTCTACATCCAAATGATTAGTCGGTTCGTCTAAAATTAAAACATCAGCTTTTTCTATTTTTTCATATAAGGAGCTAACACACTTAAAATCTCTTCTTTATCCTTTTTTAATTCGAGTGATGTTAACATATCCATCGTTCTCGGTCTAGGTAATTTCACTTGTACCTCGCCAACAATTGACGCTGGTCTTTGAGATAAAATAAATACGCGATCTGAAAGCAAGATTGCCTCATCTAAGTCATGTGTAACCATAACGATTGTTTGCTTCTCTTGATGCCAAGAGTTTAAAAGCCAGCTATGTACTTCCATTTTTGTAAATGCATCTAACTTTCCAAAAGGCTCATCAAGCAGCATAATTGGCTTTTCACATAAATATGTGCGCAGAAAACTAATTCTTTGACGCATACCACCAGACAATTCATCTGGATAATGGTCTGCATATTCATCTAGTTCGAACTGCTTTAATGCTTCCATTCCTTCTGTCAGCCTTTGTTTTTTCGGCTTTCCTTCAATTTCTAACGGAAGAACGATATTTTGCAAAGCTGATCGCCACGGTAGTAATAAATCTTGTTGTGGCATATAACTAACAACATCTTGCCCTTGTACTTGCTTATCTTTATACATTACGTTCCCGCTTGTTGGTTTTTCAACATTTGCAATCATGTTTAATAATGTGCTTTTCCCGCAACCACTCGGTCCTACAAAGGAAACAAACTCTCCCTCTTGTATAGAGGCACTAATATTCTCTAATACATTCTTTCCGTCGAAAGATTTCACTATATTTTTTATTTGTAATCCGCTCATTTTTCACTTGGAAGGAATTCATTTGTAAAAGCATCTTTTACATCGATTTTCTTTTTAATAACTTTGTTGTCATATAAGAAATTCATGTAATTCGTCCAAATTTCTTCCTTCTGTACTCCCCATGCTTTCGCATCATCTTGATACTTCGTACTTAACCATTTCTGGCTTTCTTGAACTAAATCTTTATTTACATCTGGAACAGCTTTAATTAGAATATCAGCAGCTTCTTTCGGTTCCTTAATTGCAAAATTATAACCTTCTGTTGTTGCACTCATAAACTTTTTCACAAAGTCTTTATCTTGCTTCGTATGTTTTTCACTCGTAATAATAACAGGACTATAGAAATCAAGCGCTGGATCTAAGTCCTTCACCATAATCGTATTTAACTCTTTTCCTTGGCGCTTCGCTTCAATTCCATCCCAACCGTAATAAATCCATTCGAAATCTGCATCACGACCGATTGATTTAAAGAAATCTGTTTGTCCTAAGATGATTTTTTCAACTTTATTAAAATCAGCTTGATGCTTATCCATAATCGTCTTTAATGTCGCTTCTTCCGCTGGTCCTCCCCAGCCGCCATAACGTTTACCTTCAAAATCTTTCGGTGACGTCATATTATCTTTCTTAAGCGATGCAAACGCTGAAGTGTTATGCTGAATAATCGCTCCTACAGATACAACAGGAATTCCTTCCACACGAGCTAATGTTACATTTTCTTGTGCGCTTATTGCGAAGTCTGCTTTTCCTGATGCTATCATTTGCTCTGCTGTTACATTGTCACCCGGTTGAATAATTTCTACATCTAATCCTTGCTTTTTGTAATAATCTTTCGTTTGTGCTACATATAAGCCAGTATGATTCGTATTTGGAAACCAATCTAATACTACTTTTACTTTTTGATCTTTACTTGCACTTTCTTCTTTCTTCGCCGGATTACATCCAGCCACACCTACCGCTAATAAGGCAGCTAACATAACTTTCAAACCTTTTTTCATTTTCTGCCGTCCTTTCTATATATCCATGGTGCTGTTATTCTTGCCATAAACTCTACGATAAAATACAGGCACAATGTCACCATAACGATGATTGCTGCAACACCAAATACTCGAGCAGTCAAAAATGATTTTGTAGCCCTCGTAAGCATAACGCCTAATCCTTCACTTGCACCGAGCCATTCTCCGATAATTGCCCCCATTACGCTATATGTAACTGCAATTTTTAAGCCTGAGAAAAAGTATGGAAGCACTGCTGGAAATTTTACTTTCTGGTAAACTTGCCATTTCGTCGCCTTCATTGTTTGTAACAGCTTCAACATGTTTTTATCTACTGTTTGAAAACCTTCTAAAATACTAAGCGCAATTGGGAAGAAACAAACGAGTATTACGACCATTACTTTCGGCAACATCCCATATCCAAACCAAATAATAAATAGTGGTGCAAGTACAACAATTGGAATTGTTTGCGAAATAACAAGCAATGGATTTATTAAAATACGAAATAACGGTATAACGTCCATAATAATTGCGATGCTCGTCCCCAATAAAATTGCAAAGAATAGTCCAATTATAACTTCCTGCAGTGTTTGCATCGTATTTGGTAATAGTAAATCTTTCATCCCAATTAATTCTTGAACAATGGCAGAAGGCTTTGGTAAAATCCACGGTTCGATTTTAAATAATGAAACAGATCCTTCCCATATCGCAATGAGAAGGATAAGCCAAATAGTTGTAATAAGTTTAGATTGCTTCTGGTTTTGCATATTCATCACGGTACTTCCAAACCTTTTCATCTATCGTTACACCAGTGCTTGGACGATAATGGATTTTAATAGAAGTAATCACTTCTTCTGCTCCAGCATCGACGCAAGCTTGTTGTGCACGTTTAACGACATCAAGAAGTACATCTAATTCTCCTTCCAAAGTTGTTTCCATTGCCCCTACTTCATAACGAACTCCCGATTGTTGCACAACTTCAATTGCTTTATCGACAACAGAATATACATCTTTCGTTTTCGCTTGTGGTACTACTGAAAATGACATTGTAACTTGTTGTGACATAATAAAATCCCCCTTATAAAATTAAATTTCAAAAATAAGAAAAGGCTTTCCTACTGCGTAGGAAAGCCTTGTATGCAAGTTATTATAGAATAACATATGCTACATCACTTTAAGTAACTCCCTACGCTGGCATTATCCAGATCAGGTTGAGGGTCGATGTTTACTTACATCCTCTCAGCCAATTGGCTCCCCGGTCCTTAATTCGTTTTCATTGTAGCATGATTTATTTTATTGAACAAACAAAAGCATGCATAATCATTTCATTATTTTTGGAAAATAACCAACTTTTTCACCATGAGCTAATAACTGCTGTATAAATTCTTTATTAATTGCTGGTACTTTCAATTCTTTTTTCTTAATCCATTCATTCGTTCTACGCGTACCCATTACAATTTCAGATTGCTGCGCTCCATCTCCTGCAACTTGAGAAGCAATTAACTCTGCTATTACTTCATTTCCCTTTGCTAATTCAAGTCCGGCATTTTCATATTCTGAAAGTGTAACCAGTTCAAGATTGTATCCACACTCTCCAATTAGCTGTATAAATTGTTCAAACTCAATTTGATGTGGATGACAGATGTGCAATGTTTCTCCATCTATTTGTGAATCTTGTACATACGTTACAATTGATTTACTAGCAAAATCAATTGGTGTGAAATCAACTTTCCACTTCACATTTGGTGCTTTTCCAATTAATAGCATTGTTTTAATAAGACGATAAAATGCGTTTCCTTCAATATTTTGTTGGAACGAACCTGTTTCTGAATGACATGCTAAATTACCTGCACGATAAATATTTCCACGCAAACCATTTTTCATTGCTTCACGAACAATGTTTTCCGCTTGTAGTTTACTATTTGAATATACATTCTCTAAGTCTACACTGTAATTAAAATCACCAGTTTTCATGTATGTATCCCATTGATCTACCGCTAATTCTAACGGGATACCAATCGTAGAAATAAAATGGAATGTAGCATCTTTTTCCACTAATGCTAGCATACGGCTAGTTCCTTGGACATTTATATTTTCAAATTGTTTTACATCTCCAAAATGTCTTACATCTGCACCGCAATGAATTATCGTATCCATCTTAGAACTGATGAACATAAATTCTTCTTCGCTCATCCCAAGATACTCTTCTCCCAGATCACCAGCTACGGCCTGTATACGCTGTAACCATTCTTCACATATATCATTAAAGTAAGCTGTTAATGTATCTATAATTCTTTGCTGCACATCTTTGGTTGGTCTTACTAAACAATAAATAGTAGCAGATGTATCTCTCAGCAATTCATATAATATGTGTGATCCTAAATAACCAGTAGCTCCTGTTAAAAAGACATTTGAAATCTGGGTTTCTTCCAAAACGTTTGCATACGTAATAGTATCCGGTTCGTGAATCACTTTATATTCACGAAATACTTCTTCTTTCTCTACTTTTACTTCTCGCTCAATTCGAGCTAATCCATATATCGTTCTTTCTTTAAAGAAATCTTGAATTGTTAAATGTGAGAAATCTTCTTTTAACAATGTTAAGACTCGTAATACTTTCAATGAATGTCCACCAATTGTAAAGAAATCATCATGCACTCCAACTTTTGAAATTCCTAATACTTCCGCCCAAGCGTTCGCTATTTGTTTTTCTGCTTTATTAGAAGGTGCAACATATTCTTGTAGACGAACCGGTTCATACTTTTCTTCTAACTGAGCTAACTTCTTAACATCAATCTTTTTATTAGGTGTAAGTGGTAATTCATTAATATAAATTAGTTTAGATGGCACCATATAATCTGGTAATTGCTCTTGTAACTGATAAACTAATTCTGGTATTTCTTTTTTATTTAAAGTTGTATAGAACGCGATTAAATATTGGCTACCTTCCTTACTCTTCTTAGCAAAAACAGCATTTTCTTTTATATTATGATTTTGAGAAATTTTACTTTGGATTTCTCCTAGTTCAATACGATGTCCTCTAATTTTTACTTGATCATCTTTCCGATGTAAAAACTCTATATTTCCATCCTCTAGCAACTTAACAATATCACCTGTTTTATATATACTAACTATAGGATTAAAAGGGTTCGGAATAAAAGCTTCAATTGTTTTATTAGGTTTATTAAAATACCCTTTTGCTAATCCTACTGAATCTATATATAATTCACCAGGTACACCAATTGGACAAAGATTCATATTCTCATCCAAAATCATAACTTGATAATTAGAACATGGTTTACCAATGGGAATACTCGCAATATCCTCATTTAACTGACTAGGTATTTTATAAGTTGTCGTCACTACTGTACATTCTGTCGGTCCGTATACATTATGAATTTCAACATTTGTACCTATTCTTTCTCTCCACAATTTAATAACCTCTACAGGCAACATTTCACCGCCAATCGCAATTCTTTTTAGGGAAGCTAGCTTATATATATCTTCTTCTGCTAAATAAGTTGCTACTTGTCGAACAAAAATTGTTGCTAATGCCAAGATCGAAGTTGCTTTCACTTTATAGATTGCATGTGCAAATGCTTCTACAGACAATCGCTCTTCCTCTAATAATACATACAAGTTTCCTCCACAGAATAAAGAAGCAAATGACTCCCATACAGAAGCATCGAAACTAAAGGAAGGAAATTGGGCAAATACATCCTCTTCTGTCAATTCATATTGCTTTTGCATCCAAATGTACAGATTAACAACGCCTCTATGTGCTAACATCGTTCCCTTTGGATTCCCTGTTGAACCAGATGTATAAATCATATAAGCTACATCATCACAATGAATAGACAACTTTACATCTATATCTTCACAAGTTTCACTATCATACATTGAAACTGTTTGAACCCCATCACATGTTATAGGCGTCTCTTTCATCAATATAACTTTCGCTTGGCTATCTTGAATAATGTACTGTATTCTACTTTCCGGATAATCTGGATCAATCGGAACATACGCTGCACCAGCTTTTAATATAGCTACCATACTTACTACTGTGTCTATGCTACGTTTCATAAATATTCCAACATAGTCTCCTAATTGGACGCCGTTTTTAATTAACATATGAGCTATTTGATTACTTTTTTTATTTAGCTCCTCATAAGTTAAAGTACCTTCCCTTGAAGATAAAGCTATACGATTTGGAAATTGAGTAACAGTATTATAGAACATATCGACGATACTTTTCTCAGGATATACTGCTGTCGTATCATTCACTTGACTATAAAGTGCCATCTCGGCCTCTGTAATAACATTAAAATCATTTATATAATTATTATTATTTTGTAATGTATTGATTAAAACACCTTGTATTTGTTGTGCATAACGAGTAATCGTTGTCTCTTTCCAATTAACACTATTAAATATTATTTCTACGCTTTGCATATTTTTACTGAATACAAATTGTAATGTATTCGTGTCTTGTAGCTCATAATATGTTTCACCAATAATAATAGGTGACATTTCATATAATGTATTACCGTTTTGAAACTCTTCTATTTCTTCCTCATTCATTTCTTTAATTTGTTCCAGTTGCTCTTCAATCTGTAAATTCAAACTTTCATAGGAGAGAAAATTAGAAATTTCAATAGTAATCGGAAATAAACTTCCTCTTACATGATAAAGCACGACAATATGTTTTTCTTTAGAAATATGATATAACCACGTTGCAGTCGCTCCTATTAAATCTACAATGTGAGTCAAATTTGGAAATAGTTCAGTTTTTCTTTTTACCCCAAATTCTGTTCCTTGAACATCTTTAGGTATTTTAATACTTCCTTCTACTTTTCCTAAAAATTCTTTTACCATCTCATTATAAGAAATTGCTAATTTCATATTTATGTAAATTCCTCTCTCAAATATAATAAAGGTGTGAAAATTCACACCTTTTTCATCCCTTATTAACGGGCAAATTAGTTCAATTCATAATCAAAGGGGGATCCCCCTTCGATTAGAATTGATCTTTCTTCTTATTCACTTTTAAACTCACCAATTAGCTCTTGTAATTCCTGAGAAAGCCAACTTAAAGAAGTCGCTAATTCTGCAATATCTTGTACTGATATTTCTTGCTCTTTCATGCTTTCTTCAACATTACTACTGCTGTTGGCATAAGTATTTGCAATATGTGATAATTCATTTACGACTTGAACAATATTCTGGCTATTTTGTAAAATGTCACTCGAATTACCAGAGACAGCTTTTACTTGATCTGTAACAGATTGCGCTGATTTTGAAATTTTTTCAAAGAAATCTCCACTACTTTGAACAAGTGAAATTCCAGTTTCTACTTCTTTTGAACCTTTTTGCATTGAAACTACAGCATCTTCTGTCTCAGCTTGTGTTTCACCAATTAATTTCGCTATATCTTTTGCAGACGCTTCAGTTTGTTCTGCTAATTTTCGTACTTCATCAGCAACAACTGCAAACCCTCTTCCAGCTGCTCCAGCACGTGAAGCCTCAATAGAAGCATTTAAAGCTAATAAATTTGTTTGATTTGAAATACCTGTAATTACAGTTACGATATCACTAATTTCTTTTGACCTTGTTTCTAACGAATAAATGATGGAAGATAAATCCTGTACTGCATTTTGGATTAAACTCATTTGATTAATAATTTGTCCAATCACTTCATTACCTTCAATTGAATGTTGCTCCATACCTTCAGAAGCAACCGCAACTTGTTTTGCAGCCCCAGTTATCTCTTCTACCTTATCTTCCATTCCATGTACAATTCCTAAACATTGTTGTACTGAAGTTTTTTGAGACTGTGCCCCTACTCTTAAACCTTCAATAGAACTTGCAATCTCTTGAACTGCCATACTGTTTTCCTCTGTACTCGCCGACAATTCTTGTGAAGAAGAAGAAACTTGCTCAGCAGTTTGCCTTACTTTATCTATAATCCCTTTAAATTTTTCAATCGTGTTATTGAAATAAACATTAATAATTCCAATATCATCTGGTCTTTCTTTTAATTTAATACTTAAATCACCTTCACCAATTTTACGTAATCCTTCTCGTAAATCTTTTAATGGAGCTAGCGAGTGACGCACGATAAAGAATTGAGTAATAGTCGCAATTGCTAATGAAATAATGATAAAGAGTAAGCCCTGTATCATAAACTTCTCTTTTGTAATAGGAACAATGGAAGCATCTAAGTCAGCCGCAATAATTGCAACAATATTGTTTTCTCCATCTGTAATTGGTTCTAATATTGTCACCCACGAACCTATTTCATCTTCATATACTTCTGTCATTTGGGCCTTTTTCGTATCAATGACCTTATCGTACGCCTTCATCCAATGAGCGGGTTGTTCATAATAATCTCCCGGCTTTATAGGGAATGCATTTGTTAACTCTGTAGTCAAACCAACGAGTTGTAATTCTCGCTTTTCATTCGGCTTTGCTCCTGTAACATACGTTTGTCCAACACTTTTCAATTCTTTTGACACTTCATCTAATTTCTCTGTTAACTTTTCTTTTTTCACTTTTTCGGCTGTAGGATCTTTCGCCATGTCTCTAACTAATTCTACATCCAATTTTTTCAACACTATTTCTCCTGTTTCAATAGACTGTCTTTCAAATAAAGACATCATACTATTTTGAAACATGTTGAAACTTAACGCGCCCATACTTCCAACAAGTGTCAAAATAACTAATACGGTTAATAAGACGTTCTTTTGAAGGAACGATAACTTATGCCAATATTTTTTCATTAATATCCACCTTCCTTAATGATTCTAAACAAAAAAAACAAAATATATGAATATTTTGTTTAAAGATGTTTCTCAATATGTTCGAGAATAAAAAAAAGCCAATGTAAAAGCATTGGCCAAGACCAACCCTATCCGTCCGGTAACTGGCTAGCATAGCCTTTCGACCTTAGCTCCTGTAGTTTTGCGTCCTCATGTTTCCATCAGTTTGCCTTTCTCGCTGAACGAGTTGAACGATATGGGAGTTCTATGAGAATCATATATTCTCTATCAAAGGTTACAACATATAAATCAAAATGTCTACTTATTTAGAGATATAAATACAAATTTTTAACGAATTGCTTTTTCGAAATAATTTCAAAAAGTACGTGAATGTTACTTTTTTTGTGTTATATAATAAAAAATGTATAAATAACAAGGATTTCTTCGGGTATTTATTTAATTTTCATTCAAATTAAACTATTCGAATATATCTTAACTAATGAATTTCGGAGGTAGTTTATCATGTTTTGGCTACAATTTCTTACCTTGTTACTCTGTATTTTTATTGGTGCACGCCTAGGCGGAGTTGGTTTAGGAGTAATGGGTGGAGTTGGTATGGCAATACTCGTTTTTGTCTTCCACTTACAACCGACCGCGCCTCCTATCGATGTAATGCTTATGATTTTGGCAGTAATTACAGCCGCTGGTGCTTTGCAAGCTGCTGGAGGAATGGACTATCTTGTTCACCTAGCTGAAAAAGCATTACGAAAAAATCCAAAGCGTATTACTTTTTTTGCTCCAATTGTTACTTATTTATTCACACTATGTGCAGGTACTGGTCACGTTGCCTATTCTGTACTTCCTGTTATTGCAGAAGTCTCTCGTGAATCAGGGGTTAGACCGGAACGCCCAATGTCGATTGCCGTAATCGCTTCTCAACAAGCAATTACAGCTAGCCCAATTTCAGCTGCCACAGTTGCTCTTTTAGCAATGTTAGCTGACTATAAAATCACTTTATTAGATATTTTAAAAGTGAGTATTCCTTCTACTTTCATTGCTTGTATGTTAGCAGCATTCGTTGCTAGTAAGATGGGAAAAGAATTAAATGAAGACCCTGAATACTTAAAACGATTAAAAGAAGGAATGATTCCTAAGCTTGAAGAGAAAAAAGAATTTGTAGGTGTAAAGGGCGCCAAATTATCAGTTATCCTTTTCCTTGTAGGAACCTTCCTTGTTGTACTTCTTGGTTCATTTGAAGCACTTCGTCCAGGATGGATAGTTGATGGGAAGTTAGCCCGTCTTTCCATGCCGAACACAATTGAGATGGTTATGTTAACTATCGCGGCTCTTATTATTATTTTCTGTAAACCAAATGTAGAAAGCATTGTGTCTGGTAACGTCTTTAAAGCAGGAGCAACAGCAGTTGTTGCTATTTTCGGTATCGCTTGGATGGGAGATACTTTCTTTAATGGAAACTTAAATATGATTCAAGGATCTATTCAGCATTTAGTAACAAGTGCACCTTGGCTATTTGCCATCGCACTATTCATTCTATCTATTTTACTGTACAGCCAAGCAGCAACAGTACGTGCCTTAATGCCACTTGGACTATCCCTTGGTATTCCACCAGCACTACTGATTGCGATGTTCCCTGCAGTAAACGGATATTTCTTCATTCCAAACTACGGGACAATCGTTGCTGCCATTAACTTTGACCGTACTGGTACAACAGGTATCGGTAAATACGTATTAAATCATAGCTTTATGATTCCAGGCTTAATTGCAACATTTACTTCTATCGGAATTGGAATGCTTTTAATTTCTATTATGTTTTAAAGAAAAAGCACAAACCCTTATTTAAAAAGGTTTGTGCTTTTTTAATAAGGGTTTGTTTAAATTTTTTGGGCAGTCTACTTCTCGATGTAGCACTTAAAATACTACATGTCCTTTTCTACAAACTTCTCTTTACTTCTTCAGCTAATTTTCTCGTACTTTCATACGCAGATTCAGCTAAACTAATTGCTGAAATAACTGAAACACCGTCCGCACCCGCTTCTATAACTGCCGCTGTATTTTCAATTGTAATCCCACCAATACCAACGATTGGCACTGTAATTCCTTGTTCTCTAAAATAAGCTAATCCTTTCGTTCCTTGAACCGCTTTCGTATCTTTTTTCGTACTCGTTGGGAAAATAGGTCCAACACCTAAATAATCTGCTCCATTTTCGATTGCAAAGCGTGCTTCTTCAATTGTATGAGCAGATACGCCGATAATTTTATCTCCCATTTTTTCACGAACAGATGTAATCCCTTCATCATTTTGTCCTACATGAACACCATCTGCATCTAATTCAATGGCTAATTCTACATCATCATTTACAATGAAAGGAACACTATATTCCTTACAAAGCGTCTGCAATTCTTTTGCAAAGCGCACTCTATCTCCTCCGATTAAAGAACCTTCCCCCTTCTCGCGAAACTGAAAAAGTGTCACTCCACCATCTAACGCTTCTTTCAATACAGCTAAAGGATCCCTCGTGCAGTTATTACTTCCCATAATAAAATACACTTGTAATAACTTAGACATTTTCTTTGTTTCAATGCGCATCGTATGTTTCATCCCCCTTACTCTAACTCCTCAATCTTCCCATACTTCTCAATATCAGCTGAAGTTGTATTCGCTAATTGATTTAAAAATTCAATTTGGAAACTACCTGGCCCTTTTTCTACTGTTTTAACAGCTGCCAGTTCCGCAGCTACACCATAAAACGTTAATGCGGCTACTACTGCTTTTACATAATCTTTTTCTACTGCTACAAATGCTCCTATTACCGAAGTTAGTAAACACCCTGTTCCCGTAACCTTTGTTAAAATAGGATGACCATTTCGAATAAGAACAGTTCGCTCTCCATCTGTAACAACATCTTCTTTTCCAGTAATGACAGCAACTGTATTTAGTTCATCTGCTGCCTGCCTTGCAATACTTACAACATTGCCATTTCCAGTACCAGCGTCTACCCCTTTAATTTCCCATTTCTCATTAATAACGTTTGCTATTTCAGCCGCATTGCCGCGGATAATTGCTAAATCTATTTCGGCTGGAATATGTCTCGCAACTTCTGTTCGATACGAAGTTGCTCCTGCACCAACTGGATCAAATAGTACTGGCACATTGTTCACATTTGCTGATTTACCAGCAAGTAACATCGCTTCTACTTCCTCAGGACGAAGTGTTCCCATATTTAATACTAACGCTCCAGCAATGCTAGCCATTTCTGCTACTTCTTCTTTTGCATACGCCATTACAGGCGATGCCCCAAGTGCCAACAAACCGTTAGCAGTAAAATTTGTTACAACAACATTTGTAATATTATGAACGAGCGGATTAGATTCTCTCACCAAATCCACTACTTTACTAATTTCTTTCATATTCATCCTTTTCATCTCCTAACTATAATGATGGGAGATACACAAAAAGGCACTTCGCGCGTACGCAAAGTGCCTGAACATGTGCTTTTACACTCTCCCTACGCTGGCATTATCCAACAGGTTCAAATGGTCAATGACGGACTAGTAGCCATACTCTCAGTTTGTATCCACAAACTCCCATGTGTTTCTTATTCATCTACTTCAAAGTCTACTCTTATTCTAGTAAAATAACAAGTTCTTTACTTTTCTATATAAAGTGAAACTTTAATCAGTCAGGATTTTGTTCATTCCACTAAAAACAGCTCAAATATGAAGCGAAACTGAATCTCAAGAAGATGTATGCTATATTTAACTTATGGAAATTTGAAAGGATGTTTTTAATATGTCAAAAAGCGTTGTAATCGCTGAAAAGCCTTCCGTTGCACGAGATATTGCTCGTGTACTGAAGTGTGATAAAAAAGGAAACGGCTATCTTGAGGGTAGTAAATATATTGTAACTTGGGCTTTAGGTCATCTCGTTACATTAGCAGATCCAGAAAGCTATGATGTGAAATATAAACAGTGGAATTTAGAAGATTTACCGATGCTACCAGAGCGTTTGAAATTAACGGTTATTAAACAAACTGGTAAACAGTTTAATGCTGTAAAGAGTCAGCTACTTAGAAAAGATGTAAATGAAATTATTGTAGCAACAGACGCTGGACGTGAAGGGGAATTAGTCGCACGCTGGATCATCGATAAAGTTAAGCTAAACAAACCAATCAAACGTTTATGGATTTCTTCTGTAACCGATAAAGCAATTAAAGATGGTTTTGCAAATTTAAAACCAGGTAAAGCCTATGACAATTTATACGCTTCAGCAGTTGCACGTTCAGAAGCTGACTGGTATATCGGTCTTAATGCAACTCGTGCTTTAACGACTCGCTTTAATGCTCAGTTAAATTGCGGTCGTGTACAAACGCCTACTGTCGCTATGATTGCTAGTCGTGAAGATGAAATCAAGAACTTCAAAGCACAAACTTACTACGGCATCGAAGCTCAAACGATGGAGAAACTCAAACTTACTTGGCAAGATGCAAATGGCAATAGCCGTAGTTTTAATAAAGAAAAAATTGATGGTATTGTAAAAGGTTTAGATAAACAACATGCTACTGTTGTGGAAATTGATAAAAAACAGAAGAAGTCATTCTCTCCTGGTCTTTACGATTTAACTGAATTACAACGTGATGCAAATAAAAAGTTCGGTTACTCTGCGAAAGAAACATTAAACATTATGCAGAAGTTATATGAACAACATAAAGTGCTAACGTACCCTCGTACAGATTCACGCTACATTTCATCTGATATCGTTGAAACACTTCCAGAACGTTTAAAAGCATGTGGCGTTGGAGAGTACCGTCCTTTAGCACATAAAGTATTACAAAAGCCTATCAAGGCTAATAAATCATTTGTTGATGATAGTAAAGTAAGCGATCATCATGCGATTATTCCAACAGAAGGATACGTTAACTTCTCAGCATTCACAGATAAAGAACGTAAAATTTATGATTTAGTTGTAAAACGTTTCTTAGCTGTTTTATTCCCAGCATTCGAATACGAGCAACTAACATTACGTACCAAAGTTGGTAGTGAAACGTTCATTGCACGCGGAAAAACAATTTTACATGCTGGTTGGAAGGAAGTATACGAAAATCGATTTGAAGACGATGATGTAACTGATGACGTAAAAGAGCAGCTTCTACCCCACATCGAAAAGGGCGATACATTAACTGTAAAGTTAATTATGCAAACATCAGGTCAAACGAAAGCACCTGCACGCTTTAATGAAGCAACTTTACTTTCAGCAATGGAGAATCCTACAAAATATATGGATACGCAAAATAAACAACTTGCTGATACGTTAAAATCGACTGGTGGATTAGGTACTGTAGCGACACGTGCAGATATTATCGACAAACTTTTCAACTCTTTCTTAATTGAAAAACGTGGTAAAGATATTCACATTACATCAAAAGGTCGTCAATTACTTGATTTAGTACCAGAAGAGTTAAAATCCCCTACACTAACTGGTGAATGGGAACAAAAACTTGAGGCTATCGCAAAAGGTAAGCTGAAAAAAGAAGTATTCATTTCTGAAATGAAGAACTATACGAAAGAAATTGTTTCTGAAATTAAATCGAGTGATAAAAAATATAAACATGACAACATTTCAACGAAGTCTTGTCCAGACTGCGGTAAACCAATGCTAGAAGTAAACGGCAAAAAGGGAAAAATGCTCGTATGCCAAGATCGTGAATGTGGTCATCGTAAAAATGTATCTCGTACAACAAACGCTCGCTGTCCGCAATGTAAGAAGAAACTAGAATTACGTGGTGAAGGTGCAGGTCAAATCTTTGCATGTAAATGTGGCTATCGCGAGAAATTATCAACATTCCAAGAGCGACGTAAAAAAGAATCTGGAAACAAAGCTGATAAACGTGACGTTCAAAAATATATGAAACAACAGAAAAAAGAAGAAGAACCATTAAACAACCCGTTCGCAGACGCATTAAAAAAACTAAAGTTCGATTAAACAAAAAGGTTCCTACCGCTCTCGGTAGGAACCTTTTCTTAATGAATGATTTTACTTCCTTTTGCATTCTCAACAAATTTTTCACTTGATTTGTTAATTGGTGTTTTCAGTAATAACGCAGCAACAATCATAACTACTACGAAAACACTTAACACAAGTAAATCTCGTGTTACGATATCCCAAAGCATTCCGCCAACTGTTTCACGAATTGCACTAATTGCATACGTGAACGGTAAGAACGGATAAATTGCTTGGAAGAACGCTGGTGTCATTTGAATTGGGAATGTTCCGCCCGATCCTGCTACTTGCAGTACAAGTAAAATGATCGCCATCGATTTCCCAACGTTTCCGAAAATAGAAACGAGTGAGTATACGATACAAACGAAGACTCCACCAATAAATAAACTAAATAACACAAACCAGAACTTATCGACTACGTACGTACCGAGTAAGAATATATCTCCCATCGATACGATAAACGCTTGTGAAAGACCTATCGTTAAGAATGTTAATAAACGTCCGAAGTAAATTTCATGGCTCTTATAATTCGCGCCCTCTTCGTGTACTTCTACCGTTAATAATGAAACCATTAATAATGCGCCTACCCATAATGCAAGCACTGTATAGAATGGTGACATCGCTGAACCGTAGTTCGGCATCGCAAATAATTTATTTTCTTTTAAATTTACTGGATTCGCAAAGTAATCACTTTGCTTCTCAACATCGTTTTTCAATAAGCGTATGATGTCTTTTAAATCCTCTTCAGATTCAAAATCACGAATTTTATTTGCTAAATCTTTAATCTTTTTCTCAGTCTCCGGCATTTCAGCTTTAATGTCTACTAATTTCTTTCTACCGTCTACCAAGCCTTTTGATGAATCTTCTAGTAACTTTTTAACATCTGGAAGCTTTTTGTCTGCATCGTTTAAAATTTGAGTTGTATTTTTCGACATCTCTTTTGTACGAGCAATTGCTGTATTGAAGTTAGGTACAATCTCTGAATCATACGTCGATAATACATCTGTTAATTGAGCTGATCCGCCCTTCGCAGCATTGTTAATACTTTCAATTACATCTTTTGTAGGTTTCTGTCCATTGTTAAGAAGTGTAATCCCCTTATTCGTTGCATCTACACCTTTTTGCAGACTACTTTTCGCTTTATTTAATTTTGCGATTCCATTATTAAGGTTTTTATCACTATTTACATCCGCTAAAACCTTATTTGTACTTTCTAGAACTGGAATCATATCATCAATTAAACCGATTCCAGATTGGAATTGACCATTTAAGCTTTTCAAGGCTTCCTTCGAACCTTCTAAACCATTAATACCTTTGTTTTGTACATCCTCTAGTGCTTTTTGGACACTAGATTTAGTACTTTCTAGACCATTTTTCGCTTTATCATAATCAGCTTTTGCATTATCGTATATTTCATTCGCATTAGCTTTAGCTTGATCTACTGTGCTAACTGCTTTTTTATAATCTGCTACAAACGTTTCATTATAATCTTTTTCAGCTTGATCAATTAATGCATTTGCTGCATCTAATTTTTGATTTGCTACATCTGTTACATCTTTCTTTACTTCTTGTCCTGTACCGATAACATTTACAATATCTTTAATACCGTTGTTTGCATTTTCCATACCACTTTTCAGCTTAGTTAGGCGATCCACTCGCCCTTGGAAAAAGCTTTTTCCAAAATCAGTCGTCGCTGAGTTTTGAAGTTCAGTAAATACATTAATAAGATACGAAATACCTTCTGTACGAGCTTGCAATTGATTTGATACTGCATTTAAATCTTTCTTTGCTTGTTCTGGATCAAACTGACCATTTTGCAATCCATTTAAAACACTTTTCCCATAAGCTGTTCCTGCACGTGATGAGCTTAAAACATTATTTACTGTTTGATTAATATTTTGCGCTATACTTTTATATCCGTCATTATTCAACTTAGAAAGGTCCGGTCTTGCAGGGAATTCAGGTAATCCATTCATTCCAGAGAAATCAGGAATATTTAAATCCACACCTGGATTCATTAAAAAGTTAGTAAATACAGCTGCACTATCCATAACGCCTTTTGCTACTACTAAATCATTTCTTATCGTTCCTGGAGCGTTTTTTAATGTTTGATCTTGTCTTGCAAAGAACTTATCTAAATTCGCCAATGCTTCCTGCCCATCATTTATTACACTCTCTACAACAGGTAAATCTTTTTGCGCCACTTTCACAATATCTTCTGCTCGAGTCGCATCATCTAACGCCTTATCCATGAGTGTATTCATTTCTGGGAACTGCGCTTCTAACTTAAATACAAGATCTTTTACTTTTTCGATACTTGGTAAGTTTGTTTCTAAATCGATTCCAAGGTCATTGAAAATTTTAAAAATCTCACCGTTTGCTGTTTTAACAAAGTTTTTACTAATTTCTTCTGTAATACCTGATGCACCTTTTGCTGTAATCTTCGGTGCGATCGCGTTTACTTTTTCATTCACATAGTAATCCAGTTCTGGTTTTTTCGGATTTTCATCCAGAACAGTTGCGATTTTTTCAGAGAAGTCTTTTGGAATCGTAATACTTGCATAATAATCCCCACGCTCAACTCCGTAAATTGCTTGTTTTTCATCTACAAATTTCCAGCCAAGATTTTTGTTTTTCTTAAGGGAGTCTACAATCTCTTTCCCGATATTAATATCTTTCCCTCTTAAATTAGAACCTGCATCTTGGTTAGAAACTGCAATGGGAACCTCTTTTGTATTTCCATACGGATCCCAAGAAGCTTTAATGTTAAACCATGCATATAACGATGGTAAAATCATTAATCCTAAAACAATAACAATTGCAGCCCAATGTTTGGCTACATTCCGTAAATCTGTCTTATAAATACGCCAAATCTGTTTCATAGAAGTTATCACCTAATTATATATTTTTCCTTCTTTAGAAAATGATACATGCATTTTGCAATTATATCACTTTCTACATCGTGTATTAACCAAAAACGTACTATTTTTTCCCATTAACTTTCACTTACTTCATTATATAACGAAGTGAGTCAAAGTATGAATACAAAATGACCAAATCGGTTTTACATTCAATAATAACAAATATATATGAAATGTCATAAAAAATACAAGTATTTTCTCTTGGAAATACTTGTATTCCTAAAAAAAATCCTCACAGCTTTTATTCTCTGTGAGGATTTCTTCTATTATATATCCAATTGAACCTCTACACCGAAATGATCTGAAATTACATTTCTGTTTGTACCATTAAAAATAACTTTTGAAGAATGAACCTTTTTACTTTGGTTACACAATATTAGATCGATTCGCAAACTATGTTTATTTTCATCCCAACCAGCAATCTCGCCTTGGACAGTCGTTCCTTCATCCTTCTCTATTGCTAATTCATATGTGTCATACAACCCTTTTTGCATCATATACTCATAACCTTCGCCTTCCAAGCGAGCATTGTTATTAAAATCTCCCATTAAGAAGGCGAGCTTATTGCTATCTACACGCTCCATCAAACGATCGAATTGACCTTTGAATGACTCTTCTTCATCATTCCACCAACCGAGATGGCAAGAGTAAAACGTTATATCCTTACCATTATAAGCAAGTGTTGTACTTACAATTTTACGCGTTTTCCAATACGTTGTATCCTCGTTTTCTGAAATAAAGAACGTATCTTCTTTTATAATATTATGCTTCGTTATAATCGCTAATCCTTCTTCGTACACGTCATAACCAATATGAGAGAAATCCCAAGTAATATTGTAATCTTTTACATGTAGCGCTTTTAACTCTTCTAATAGTAAAAGTCCAAAATTATCTTTTTTCTTGTTACCACATACATTTTCAGCTTGTATGGACTGACTTACTTCTTGTAATGCGATGACATCGTACTCTTCTTCTTGAATTACTTTAGCAAGGTATTGTATCTTTTCTATTTGATTCTCTTCTTGCCAAGAATGACAGTTTAAAGTTAGCAATTTCATATTATTACGCACCTAACATATCTTGAATGTCTGACTTTAATACGTCAGCTTTCGGACCATATACCGCTTGTACACCTTTATCTTTTACAATAAGCCCTAAAGCACCATTTTGTTTCCACTGTGCTTCTGGTGCAACAACATCTAAGTCTTTTACTGTTACACGTAAGCGTGTCATACAAGCATCTACGTCAGCAATATTTTCTTTTCCACCTAATAAATCGATAACTTTTGTTGCTAATGAACCATCTTGTACATTTCCTGTTCCTTCTGATGCCTCATCTTCATTATCAATATAGTTACCTGCACGCCCTGGTGTTGGTAAGTTGAATTTTTTAATTAAGAAATTAAATAGTGTAAAGTTAAGACCGAAGAACACTAATGAAACAATAACAAAGTTGATTAGGTCTCTTGTTAAACCTGCGTTAACCATCATTGGTGTACGAGTAATTAACTCAATAAATCCAAATGCATGAACACGTAAGTTAATTAAATCAGCTAGTGCGAATGCAAGTCCTGTTGTAATAGCATATACAACATATAATACTGGAGCAATAAACATGAACATGAATTCAATTGGTTCTGTTACACCTGTTAAGAATACTGCTAATGCTGCTGATAAAAACATTGGTTTATATTTTGCACGCTTTTCTTTATCAACGTTACGGAACATCGCAAATGCAATCCCCATTAACGCTGCTGTTGAGCCGATAACTTGTCCAGCTTTGAAACGAGCTGGTACAACGTTATTTAATAAATCGTTATATGCCTTCGTATCTCCATTTGCTAATAAATTATTTAAATCTGTAATCCATGCAAGCCATAATGGATCTTGTCCTGCTACAACTTGTCCAACTTTTGAACCAGTTAGCATCGTATATGTTCCGCCTAGCTCTGTATAGTTCATCGGAATCGTTAACATATGGTGTAAACCAAATGGTAATAATAAACGCTCTAACGTTCCATATACAAACGGTGCAACAACTGGTGCGCTATCTTTTGAAGCTGCAATCCAGCGACCAAATTCATTTAACCCACTTTGGATGAATGGCCATAGAAGTGATAATACAATCGCAGTAACTGTAGACCAAAGAATTACAACGAATGGTACAAATCGTTTTCCATTAAAGAATGCTAATGCCTGTGGCAGTTTATTATAGTTATAATATTTGTTATATAAAGTAGCTCCTAAGAAACCTGTGATGATCCCTACGAACACTCCCATGTTTAATGCAGGTGCACCAAGTACAGAAGTAAAGTAATCTTTTACAATTAAATCTCCCGCTATTACTGAAGAAACTTTCGCTTTTGAATCCGCTAACATTTCAGCGTTTACGCCAAATATAGCTCCTGTAATTCGGTTTGTTAAGACGAATGCTAATAGCGCTGCAAATGCACCACCCGCGCGATCTTTCGCCCAAGATCCCCCAATTGCTACTGCGAATAAGATGTGTAGATTTGTAATGATTGCCCAACCGATGTCTTCCATTACGCGAGCGATTGTATGAACTGCGTTAACATCCCCAGCAGACATACCAATTAACTTACCGATGGAAATCATTAAACCAGCTGCTGGCATTACGGCTACAACAACTAATAAAGCTTTCCCGAACTTTTGCCAAAAATCAAAAGACGTAATTTTCATCTGTTCTTCCTCCCCTTTATTTATAACAACATAATGATTTAAATTATAATTTCTGTTCCCTTTATGAAAACGATTCCTTATATTACTTTATTTTTATCTTTACGCAACCGTTTTCATAAATCTATTTTAATAAAAGCGTTTTCACTTTGCAATAGAAATTTATTTTTTTTCATAAAAAAAGATGCTCAAAGAGCATCCTTTTTTATTATGAAATGCGATAAACCCTTGTTTCATAAGGTTTTAAAGCAATTGTTGTTACTTCTTCATGTTCCGCAACTTCATAGTTATTTAAAAGCAAACGTTTGCGTTCTAGTGCAAATGAACCCTCATTATACACAGCTTCCTCTTTTGAGATATTACTAATTACAATGACTTTTTCATCCTGTAACGTACGTGTATATGCATAAATTTGTGGATCGTCTTCTAAAAGTAAATCGTACGTACCATAGTTCAGTACATCGTGCTCTTTTTTCAGGGCAATCATTTTCTTATAGAAATTGAAAATAGACTTTTCTTCATTTTTTTGCTTTTCAACATTAATTTCTTTGTAATTTGGATTCATGCTAAACCAAGGTGTACTTGTTGTGAAACCAGCATTCATCTCATCATTCCACTGCATAGGTGTACGTGAATTATCGCGGCAAGAAGCCCATATAATCTCCATCATATCTTGATGTGGTACGCCCTCTGCAATCTTCTCGCGATATAAATTTTTAATTGCTACATCATCGTAATCTTCAATATTTGGTAACTGAACATTTGTCATACCAATTTCTTGGCCTTGATAAATAAACGGTGTACCGTGCATAAAGAAATACATCGCCCCTAGAGCTGTTGCACTTTCACGCCAATATTGTTTGTCATCTCCCCATGTTGAAACGATACGTGGTTTATCGTGATTCTCAATATATAAAGCGTTCCATCCTTTATTTTCTAATCCTTTTTGCCATTTCGTTAATACTTTTTTCAATCCTACAACATCAAGGTCTTTCTTCTTCTCTGCATCCCATAAACTTAAATGTTCAAACTGGAATACCATATTGAACTTACCTTGCTCTTCTCCAACCCAAAGCTCAGCATCTTCAATCTTAACGCCATTTGCTTCACCAACAGTCATAATATCGTACTTAGAGAATGTATTTTCTTTTAGCTCTTCTAATAAAGGTTGAATACCTTTCACATTCATATGTTTATCAAAAGATGGCACATATTTTAACTCTTTTGGATTTGGCATATCCTTAAAGCCTTCTTCTTTTTTAATATGACTGATTGCATCAACGCGGAAACCATCAATACCTTTATCAAGCCACCAATTAACCGTATCATATAGTACTTCGCGAACTTCTTTATTCTCCCAGTTCAAATCTGGTTGTTTACGTGAGAATAGATGTAAATAATATTGTTCTGTTTCTTCATCATATTCCCATGCCGAACCATTAAAAATACTTTCCCAGTTGTTTGGCTCCGCACCATCTTTACCATCATGCCAAATATACCAATCACGCTTCGGATTATCTTTAGATGAACGTGATTCAATAAACCATGGATGTTCATCACTCGTATGATTAATAACTAAATCAATAATTAGCTTCATATCACGCTTATGAACTTCATCTAGTAAAGCATCAAAGTCTGCCATTGTACCAAACTCATCCATAATATCTTGATAATCACTAATATCATAACCATTATCATCATTAGGCGATTTATACATTGGACAAATCCAAATTACATCTATACCTAAGTCTTTTAAATAATCCAGTTTTGCAATAATACCTTGTAAATCTCCAATACCATCACCATTTGAATCCATAAAGCTTCGTGGATAAATTTGATAAGCAACCGCTTCTTTCCACCATGTCTTATTCATAGTCATTCTCTCCTTTTGCATCCCATCGGAATTTTATGCAAACGTTTTCGTAACACTATCATAACAAAATATGAACAGTTTGCAACTGTTTTCATTGAACTCTATGTAGATTCTTTATTCTTATGCTTTATTTATTTCTCACAAAGGTAAATCTCATTCTTCACCTCTCCTTGTCCACGCGTATTACAGACATTTTTCATATATTAATAAAAAGCTCTGATTATTTTAGAAAGGAGTAATAAATTGAAGCAAACAAAATTAACAGGTCGTATCGTTGTTCCCACAGATCCTGACTACGACGTAGCCCGAATGAATTTAAATTTAAGTATTCCAAAACTCCCTTGTATTATTGTTTTTTGTCAAAATAACAAGGATATCTGTAACGCCTTAAAATGGGCACGTGAACGTCATATACCATTTCGGTTAAGAAGCGGACGTCATAGCTATGAAAATTTTTCTCTTTTAAATAGAGGACTTATTATTGATGTGAGTGAAATGCATCGCATTACTGTTAATACAGAGAAATTAACAGCAACAATTGAGGCTGGTGCAAATCTTGGCACTGTTTATAAAGAACTTTGGAATTACGGTGTTACAATTCCTGCTGGTACAAGTGCAAGCGTTGGAATTGTTGGATTAGCACTTGGCGGTGGTATTGGTATGCTTTCGCGCTTATTTGGATTAACATGTGATCAATTAATGGAAGTGGAAATGGTACAAGCGTGTGGAAAATTTGGTGTAAAACTCATTCGTGCAAATGAACAAGAGAACTCTAACCTTTTTTGGGCATGCCGTGGTGGCGGTGGTGGCAACTTCGGAATTGTCACTTCCTTAACTTTTCGAGTCCACCCGATAAAAAATGTATCAATTTTCTCAATTACATGGGAATGGGACGACTTTATTGCTGCATTTCAAGCGTGGCAAAACTGGGCACCTTATATAGATGAACGTCTCACTTCATCGATCGAATTATTCGCCAAGCAACGAAATAAAATCAAAGCACAAGGCGAGTTTGTCGGTTCTCCCTCTGAACTCCATTTCCTATTATCCCCTCTTCTTGAAACTGGTAGCCCCTCTCTCTTTATAGAAGAAGTTCCTTATATAAAGGCTGTTGAATTTTTTAATGGCGGTAACATCCCTGAAAATTTCAAGCGCTCTGGTTCCTATGTCTATAAACCTATTCCCCTTAAAGGCATTCAAATCATGCAATACTTTCTTTCTCATGCCCCAAATAAAGATGCTAGTATTTGGCATCAATCGCTCATAGGTGCTGTTGAAAATATTTCGCCGAATGAAACGGCTTATTTTCATCGTAAAGCAATTATTGCTCAAGAATACATTACCTCTTGGAAATGCGATGATGAAGAAAATCGAAATATACGCTGGGTTAAAGGTTTACGAGAAAGCTTAGACCCTTATACACTAGGTGACTATGTTAACTGGCCCGATATCGACATTAAAAATTGGCAAACTAGTTATTATGGCTCTAACTTTCACAGATTGCGTAAAGTAAAAACTATGTATGATCCTTGTAATGTTTTTCATTTCCAACAAAGTATTCCTCCTTTTCATACGTGAAAAAGGGGATAACATAAAAAAATCATCCAATATGCCGTTACCTCGCAGTATGTTGGATGATTCAAGTTGATTTTCTATATCGTTTCAAATGATTGCTCCTACTCATAAGCTTTCAATTACGAATTAATTGTATTTCTCATCATTTTCATGCAATAAATGTAATTTAATATTTGGTACTTTATCTTTTTCAATACCTCTATTATAAGAAACAGGAACTTGAAATTCGAATTGCTTTGTCTCGTGTTTTTGTAAATAGACTGGTTTCGGTACTGGATAGCTTTTTGAATTCTCGTTTGCATTATCATATAAAACAACTTTTAATGCTTGTGAATGATTACGATAATTTTTTAAAGTAACAATGCACTTCGGTTGGATATTCTCTCCTTTTTTCTCCATTCTACACTGGCTATCTTCTTTTTTATATTCTATTGCTTCTACCCCTGTTTTTCCTGCGTAGTACCATGTTTTATTCAATGTCTGGAGGATTGTATTTAAAATAAACGGCATCATTACAATCAAAATACTAATGCCTACTACTTTTATCTTATTCGTTTTTCTAAATATACTAGACTCCTTTTTTCCTAGCCATTTTAAAAATAATATAAATGCAATTACATGTAGTATGAAAGAAACAATCAATATATTTGAGACTTTATAATCCATATAAACATACGTATGTATCGGAACCCTATAGACGTTGAATAGTTTTTCCCCAATTAATTCATTATCATTTGGAATTTTTAATAATAACAAAACCCCTATACTGTAACAAATAGCTACTAATCGATCATACTCAATACGAATCATTCTTTCTCCCCTTCACTTTGTTTTTTATTATCGATTTTAGCTATTATTACCATACTATACAATCTTTTTATAGAGGATAACGTAAAAAAGTTCCTTATAAATATATAAAGAACCTTATTAATATACATTATGAATTAAAAAATTAATATACAATTTTCACATAGAAATTTCTTCAAAATATGTTGGATCATGTATTGTAATTTTTTTATCTAAAATTGTAACAATGCTCTCATTTTTTAATTGTTTTAATACGCTGCTAACTGTCTCTCGAGATGTTCCAGATATTTTGGATATTTCAATTGTTGTAAGCGGACATGAAATTACAATCTTTTCCCCACTCTGTTCTCCTAAATCCTGCATTAAATAATTTAACGTCTGGATAACACGATCTTGTGCATTAGGAATTGTAATATTTTGCACTCGATTTTCGTTCAATTTTAATATAGATGATAATTGCTGAACAACGTACATCAATTGCGTTTTGCTAGATTTTACCACATCTTCAAAGATTACCGTTGGAATATAATATACCTCCACATCCGTCATTGCTTCTGCTGTATAGTTATATCCTCTGTCTGTAAACATACCACCATAAGGAAAAATAGAATACCGCTTTACATAGTCATCGTATAATAAGTTCCCATTTTGATTAACCCGCTCTAACTTTACAAAACCATCTAACATGAAGTAAATTCTTTCCCTTGAATCCCCTTCTAAAAATAAAAATTGACCTTTTTTATAAGTTCGCCAATAAACAAACTCTGTTAAGCCTTTCAATTTTTTTTCTGTTAAATGAGCAAATAATTCGAACTGCTTTAAGTCTTTCACTACGTTCCGTCTATTCATAAAATTCCCTCTCTCTTGCTGTATGTTGGAGCGAAAAATCAAGAAAGCGTATTCAATTTGAATTTTATCATAATTAACTTATATATTCAGATTTCATCATGAAAACTTTATGAACAATGAGTACAAAAAATATTAATAAATAAAAAGAATGAAGTTATTAACCTCATTCTTTTTTTTACTACTAAGTAGCGTACATAATAATTTAAACATACATGCATACATTCTGTTTTGAAATAATAGTACCAGCTTTTTCTTCTAGTGCTTCATATACTTTTTCTAAAGACGTAATAATTGTTTTTCTTTTTGGATTTGTATTAACAAAATTAATAGCAGCTTCAATTTTTGGAAGCATGCTTCCCGCAGCAAATTGTTGTTCTTCAATATATTCTTCTAATTGATTCACTGTGACATGCTCTAATTTTTTTTGATTCGGTTGATTATAATTTACATACACATGATCAACTGCAGTTAAAATAACGAGCGTATCGGCATCTACTAATTCTGCTAATTTCTGCGCAGCGAAATCTTTATCGATAACCGCTTCAGTTCCTTCTAACCCTTCTTCGGAATCAATTACTGGAATTCCACCCCCGCCAACAGCTATCACTATGTTTCCATCTTCCACCAAAGAATTAATCACTTTATGTTCATGAATACTTACAGGCTTCGGTGATGGAACAACACGTCTCCATCCTCTACCAGCATCTTCTTTAAACACTGCTTTTGTTTCATCCATTAATCTTCTGGCCTCTTCTTCTGTATAAAAAGGACCAATTGGTTTAGTTGGATTTTTAAATGCCTCATCTTTTTTGTCCACAACAACGCGCGTTATAACCGTTGCTACATCTTTTTGTATATTCCGTTTTTTTAATGCCTTTTCAATCGCATTTTCCATCCAATATCCAATCATCCCTTGGCTCATTGCCCCACAAGTATCTAATGGCATTGCAGGTGTCTTTTCCGTTTCTGCAGCTTTTTGCTGTAATAAAATATTCCCCACTTGTGGGCCATTTCCATGCGCAATTACTATATCCACATCATTTTCCATTATTTTCACAAGTTGTTCCGCCGTTTTTTCCAACGCTTCTTGCTGCGCTCCCGCAGTAGCTTCTCCAGACTGTATCGCATTTCCCCCTAGTGCAACTACAATTTTTCTTCGTGCCATATTTCAGCCCTCCAGTTCATTTCGCTTTCACAGCGCTTTATAAAGTAATACTGCCTGTAATTAATCCATAAATCGCAAAGAATGCTAAAGCACCAATTGCTACGGATGATGCTAATTCCACTCGAGTAAATATTTGCTTCGAACTCTTTTGCTTTTGAACATTGTAAAAAATAAAAATACCTGGCGCATATAAAGTCATTGTTAATAATAAATACTCTAAACCAGCTGCATAAACTAACCACACACCATAAATACTTGCTATCAAACCAATTATTATATTTTTATTTCGATCTACTTCTTCAGATTTTAAGCTATGCTTCAGTTGATAAAATGCTGAAAAAGCATATGGAATTAAAATGGCTGAAGATGCTAAAGAGAATGCAAAGTTATACGCCTGATCAGAAACGACGAATGTTAACAAGAATATTTGAATTAAACCATTTGTTATCCATAATGAATTTACTGGAGCCTTATTTTTATTTTCTTTTGCGAACCATTTTGGAAATACTCCATCTTTAGCCGCTAAATATGGAATTTCAGAAGCGAGCAAAGTCCAACCTAACCAAGCACCTAATACAGAGATGACCAAACCTAAATTTATAAAGATAGCACCCCATTTTCCAACAACACTTTCAAATAAATAAGCCATAGCTGGATTTTTCAAACCAGCAATATCTGCTTGCTGCATAAGTCCAAGAGACAATAATGTGATTAAAATGTAAATGATGAGTGTACCAATTAAGCCAATAACGGTTGCTTTCCCTACATCACTTCTATTTTTTGCTCGACTGGATAAAACAACCGCCCCTTCTACCCCAATAAATACCCATAGAGTTACAAGCATTGTACTTTTAACTTGGCTGCCAACTGCTCCCCATGAAAAAGAACCAGTTTGCCCCCAAAATCCATCTAAGAATGTATCAATATGAAACGCGAAGATTCCTATGACAATAAATACAAATACAGGTACTAATTTTGCGATTGTAGTTACTAAATTCACAAGTGCTGCTGATTGAACTCCACGTAAAATTAACATGTGAACACACCACAATAATACGCTTGCACCAATAATGGATTCTACATTTTGACCGCCTTCAAAGATCGGGAAGAAATATCCTAATGAAGAAAATAATAATGTACCGTAAGCTACATTCCCAAGCCAAGCAGATAGCCAGTATCCCCACGCACTATTAAATCCCATAAAATTACCAAATCCTGCTTTTGCATAGCTAAAAATACCACCATCTAAATCTGGCCGTTTTACAGTTAGATTTTGAAAAGATAATCCAAGTGCAATCATCCCAATTCCTGTTATAACCCAGCCAATAATAATGGCTCCAGCACCAGCACCTTTTGCCATATCACTCGCTAAATTAAAGGCTCCACCGCCAATCATAGACCCAACTACAAGAGCCGTTAGTGTAAACAACCCTAATTTCTTATCTTCACCCATTCCACTCACCTCTCTTTAATTGCAATAACAATACAAAAGCAATAGTGAATGATAGTGTCTAAAGGAGGAGAAAGAAGAAAGGAAGACTCCCTTTCTTCTTTACTCCATGTTTCCTAAAGTAGCTGCCATAACCGCTTTAATTGTATGCATTCTATTTTCAGCTTGATCAAATACTTTTGAATGTTTACTGCGGAATACTTCGTCAGTTACCTCCATTTCTTTCAACCCATATTTCTCGTAAACTTCTTCGCCATACATCGTTTCAACATCATGAAATGCAGGTAAACAATGTAAGAAAATCACGTTTTCATTCCCTGTTTCTTTAATCATTTTCATATTTACTTGATAAGGTCTCAATAACTCGACACGTTCAGCAAATTTTTCTTCTTCCCCCATAGACACCCATACATCTGTATAAATTACATCTGCATTCGCAACAGCTTCTTCCACATTACTTGTTATCATTACCTGTTCATTATATTTTTTTGCTAAATCAATTACTTCTTGTGCAGGCCATAAAGATTCTGGTGTGCAAATACGTACATCCATTCCAACGATTGCTCCACCAACTAGTAAGCTATTAGCAACATTATTTCGTCCATCTCCAACGTAAACGAGCTTCACATTTTTCAACTTCCCTACATGTTCTCTAATTGTTAATAAATCTGCTAGTGTTTGTGTTGGATGCCACATGTCTGTTAATCCATTCCAAACTGGCACACCAGAATTTTGTGCTAAAGATTCTACAGTCTCATGATTAAATCCACGAAACTCAATTCCGTCAAACATACGCCCTAACACTTTTGCTGTATCCTCTACGGATTCTTTTTTCCCAAGCTGAATATCACCTTTCCCTAAATATTCAGGATTCGCCCCTAAATCTGTACATGCTACTGTAAATGCACAGCGCGTACGAGTGGAGGTTTTTTCAAATAAGAGCGCTACATTCTTATCTTCTAAATAATGATGCGGGATACCATTTTTCTTTTTCTCTTTTAATTCTGCTGCCAAATCTAGAAAATATAACAATTCTTCTTGTGTAAAATCTTTTTCTGCTAGAAAGCTTCTTCCTTTTAAATTTGGTCTAGTCATTAACATACTTCATCCCTACTTTCTCCGTTATTTATACTAAATATCTTTACGAACAATTGGCATACTCATGCAACGTGGACCCCCACGACCACGAGATAATTCCGAACTTAGCACTTCAATTACTTCTATACCGTGCTCCCGTAATAACGTATTGGATACATAGTTGCGATCATATGTAACAACTACACCTGGTGCGATTGCTAATGTGTTCGAGCCATCATTCCATTGTTCACGAGCAGAAGCAATTACATCTCCTCCTCCACATGGAATAAGAACTAATTCACTTAAGCCTAATACCTCTTTTAATGCTTCCATTAAAGAAGTACGATGTGTAATTTTAAGAGTTTCCTCATCTGATCCTTTTTCTAAAATATAAATATTCATATTCCCTTTTGGCCCTTGAATGGCTGGATGAATTGTAAACTTGTCATAATCAACCATTGTAAATACTGTATCTAAATGCATAAATGCTCGGCATTTTGGAATTTCTATTGCTAACACTTTCTTAATTTTATTTTGTCGGCTAAAGAGATTTTTAGCTAAACGTTCAATTGCTTTAGCTGAAGTACGAGCAGACACTCCAATCGCAATTGTTTCTTCATTTAAAATTAGCTCGTCGCCACCTTCAATTGGAAATTTATAATCACGATCTAACCAGATTGGTACATTATGTTTTGCAAATCTTGGGTGATATTTAATGATGTACTCCATGAATAATGATTCACGTCTACGCGCTGGTTCTCTCATCTTATTTATCGTTAAGCCATCGCCCACGCTAGCTGCTGGATCACGAGTAAAATATAAATTAGGCATTGGATCTAAGTAAAACGGATAATGATCTTCCATTAATTCATATAAATGTGTCTTCTTACTTGTTTCAATTTCGTTTTTCCGTACACCGCCCATAATTTTTTGAATTAATTCTTCATTTGAAAAGGAAAGTAAATATTCTTTTAAAGTTTGATGTGCAACATTTACGTCAGCCTGTCCTTCTTTTAAAATACGATCAACAAATTCTTCTCGAAGTTTTTTATCTACTAACGCCTCAGCGGCTAGTTTTTCTAAATAAAGAACTTCAACACCCCGATTGCGTAACGTTTGTGCAAAATAATCATGCTCTTTTTGAATAATTGGTAAGTATGGAATATCATCAAATAATAATTGCTGCAAATAATCTGGCGTCAAGTTTTCCACTTCTTTACCCGGTCGTTTTAATAAAACCGTTTGTAATTCCCCAATTTCTGAAGTAACATGTATCGGATGTTTCATTTGTTGTACCTCCTTTTAAATATGTTTGATGTCTTACAAGTACATAATAAATGCTCTGCACTTTCATCTTTGTGAAAGCATCCACATTATCATTGTGAAATATTAAACAAGTTATTTTTTTAAAATCATACGAATTTGTATTTTTATAACAAACTCTCTCGCTTTTTCAATAAAAAACACATATATTACGCATATATGTTGAATATTCAACTTCCGTATTTAAACAAAAATCCTGTTTTTAATTTTATTAAAAACAGGATTTTTACATCTAAATAATTAAATTTAATCTTTCTTCTATAATCTCCCTATCTGATTTCGACTGTGAAATTATAAGGCATGTATCATTTCCACATATACATCCTATTTTTTCTTTCCAATCTAACTCATCAAATAAAACACCAATAACATGTGCATTACCAGGTAATGTTTTAATAACCATTAATTGATCTACACAATCAATTTTCACAACAACTTCTCGTAATTTTTTCTTTAACTTTATATCAGTTTGTAAATGCTCTTCTGAGAAAACTTTATATATCATTAATCCTTCTTGAGAAGGTACCTTCGTTAAGTTTAACTCACGAATATCGCGAGAAACCGTAGCTTGTGTTACTAATACATCTTTTTTTGCTAACAATTCTACTAATCTTTCTTGCTTATCTATTTCATACTCCTTTACAAATTGTTTAATTAACCGTTGTCTTTTTTCTTTTTTCATAAAAGACACCCCTTTTAATATTATAGCTCGCTATAATTTTCATCCGAAAGGGAGAGAAAAGAATGTTGCGGAAACGTTCATAGTTTAACTGTAAATATTAAATCAAACTAAATAAAAAAGAGAAGAACAGCATTCTGTTCTTCCTTTTACATTGAAAATCGTTCAATTGTTTGTTTCAAATCAGTTGCTTGCTTCTCTAAATCTTTTAATAATTGATCGATTACTATCATATTTTTAGACTGTTGTAGCGTCACACGCGCCACTTCTTGCGAACCAGCTGACGTTTCTTCAGCAATTGCTGCTACAGCTTTTGTTTGTGCTCCTATTTGATGAATGTGGCTCACTTGTTCATTCATATAACTACTAATTTGCTGAGTTGCATCGGCTACTTCCATAACACTTGATGACATTTCTTTTAAAATTAATTCCGTAGCTTCCCCACGTTTCGCCTCTTCTTTAGCTATTTTCACTTGTTCTGTCATTTTCATTGCAACTTGTTGTACTTCATCTTGCATATTCCGTAATAACTGAGATATGTTTCTTGCAGAATGATCACTTTCATCAGCAAGTTTACGTACTTCTTCCGCAACAACCGCAAAACCTCTTCCATGCTCTCCTGCGCGAGCTGCCTCAATAGAAGCATTTAGTGCTAATAAATTCGTTTGGCTAGCAATCGCACTCACAACAGACACAATATGTTCTACTTGTTTCATTCGTTCTTCTAACTTCTGTACATTTTGCATTGAATTTTCATTTTCTTTTGCCAATGTTTGAATACCTTGAATTAAAGACGTAAAGACACGAGTACTATGCCCTAAAGCTTGAACCATTTCTGAAGACAACGTATCAGACTGCTTCGCTTTTTCTTCTACTTCACTTGCAATAGACGTCGTTGTATCAACAGCAGAAACAATTGCTTGAATTGATGCCGCTGATTGCTCAGCGCCTGAAGAAATCTCTGCAAGTGTCTCAGATACACCTTGCGCTTGTCTCGTTGCTTCGCCTGTTTGTTTTCTAATCTGCTGTACTTGATTATTTGTATACGAAAATGTTGTATCAATATTTTTTACCATGCCCCTTAAGTTTCCTAACATCATATTAAATGCAACACTTAAAGATTTAATTTCATCATCTGTCTTCGGTAATGGAACATCTTCACGAATATCACCCTCAGCTGCTTTTCTTGCCGCTTCCTCTAACTTGCGAAGTGGTTTAATTAAAAATACGGCTGCTCCATATGCTAAAATTCCAGACCATACTACCCCTAATAACATAACGATAATATTATATAGAGTTTGACTTACATAACTTTGAAAATAATCGTATATCACGTAAATAAAAAATATACTTGTTGAATATGTAATAAAAGCTAAAACTGTAGTGAATAGCATAAGTTGTGTACGTAATCCAAAAGAAAATGTTTTTCTTTCTTTTTCCATCTTTCCTTTCCCCCTTTTTATAAGCAATATAAATACTACCTATATATTATTATCCATATTTTCATTATAGAAGGATATAGAGATTTTAAAAATATTATTTCTTTGAATATCAAATTGCACGAAAAAAATAAAGGATTCTGACAATTTATGACTAATAACAGAAATAAGGGGCAACATTTGTAAAATATATTTTTAACTGGGGGTTTTGTATGATTCAAGTTCGAAATCTAGTAAAATCATTCGGTTCACTTGATGTGTTAAAAGGAATTGATTTAGAAGTAAAAGAAAAAGAAGTTGTTGTTTTAATTGGTGCCAGTGGTTCTGGTAAAAGTACATTACTTCGCTGTCTTAACTTTTTAGAAATGTACGATGAAGGTGAAATCCACTTACAAAGTGAGCGAATTGATCCAAAGCATTCAAATTTAAATAAAGTCCGTGAAAATGTCGGTATGGTTTTTCAGCACTTTAACCTCTTTCCTCATATGACCTCACTAGAAAACATCATAGAAGCACCTATTCACGTAAAAAAATTAGAGAAAGCAAATGCAAAGGATATTGGAAATCAACTTCTCCAAAAAGTCGGCCTTCAAGATAAAGCGGATGTAACTCCTCATCTTCTTTCAGGTGGTCAAAAACAGCGCATTGCCATTGCACGAGCTCTTGCAATGAGCCCTAAGATTATGCTATTTGATGAGCCTACCTCAGCTTTAGACCCTGAACTTGTTGGAGAAGTATTGCAAGTTATGAAAGAACTTGCTGAAGAAGGGATGACAATGGTTATTGTTACTCATGAAATGAATTTCGCAAAAGATGTAGCTGATCGCGTCATCTTTATGGACGATGGAAAGATTGTAGAAGATGCTCCGCCAGCACAATTCTTTTCAGCTCCATCACATGAACGAGCGAAACAATTTTTACGCAACGTTTTATAATGTAACTTCTGTTTCAAACGAAAAGGAATACATTCATACGGTGCACAACTAATCATCCAAATAAAATATTTCAATAACATACTAAAAAACCATCCGTATGATCAATATATAGGAGGGGTTTTATGAAAAGAAAACTATTAACCATTGTTGCGAGCATTACACTATGTACATCCTTCATACTAGGAGCTTGTAGCAAAGAAAGTTCTACTACTTCATCAAATGGTGAAAAAGAATTTCGCTATGCGATGAGTGGATTATACAAACCTTTTAACTATAAAGAAAATGACGGCAAACTTGTCGGTTTTGATGTAGAAATCGGTGAAGCTCTTGCTAAAAAGATGAACATGAAGGCTACGCCAGTTACAAACCCATGGGAAACGCTAATTCAAGGTCTTCAAGCGAAGAAATATGATGTAATACTGGGTAGTATGGCAATTACAGAGGAGCGCTTAAAAGCTGTTAGTTTCTCAAATCCGTACTATCGCTCTGGCGCCCAAATTTTTGTAGCTAAAAAGAATACCGCTATCTCTTCTCCAGAAGATTTAAAAGGTAAGAAAATTGGTGTTGTAAAAGCTAGTACCTTTAAAAATCTTGTTGCAAAATATACAGATCAAATCACAGAATATGACAGTGATATTACTGCTCTTATGGATTTAGAGCCTGGGCGTGTTGACGCAGTAATTACGGATCAAATGGTTGGTCTACGTATGATAAAAGAAGGAAAATCGAATATAAAAGAAGCCGGAAAACCATTAAATCTTGATGAAATGGGAATTGCTATTCGCAAAGATAATAAAGAAATGGTTGAGAAAGTAAATAAAGCGTTAGATGAAATCATTAAAGATGGTACGTATGATAAGATCAGTAAAAAATGGTTCGGACGTAATATTCTTGGTGAAGAGGAAAAAACGAAGTAAGTAAGTTAGCCATTCAAAAGATTCATAAACAGTGCCCCACTGATTAAGTGTTCATTTTATGTGGGGCATTTCATTCTCTACTAAAATCTATACAATATGAGGTGAAACGCATGTTTGAAATTTTTATCTCTTCCTATCCCACACTCTTAAAAGCTACTATTGTCACATTACAATTAACATTAACTTCCCTAGTACTCGGTTCATTAATTGGATTATTATTCGCTTTCTTTCGAATCTCTAACAATAAAGTTTTAAATAGTATCGCTCATGTCTACATTGCTATTATTCGTGGTACACCTTTAATTGTTCAAATTGCCATTCTCTATTTTGGAATTACATCTGTTGTTGTTTTCACCCCTTTTTGGGCAGGAGCAATCGCTTTAGCAATTCATAACGGTGCATATATTACGGAAATTTTCCGTGGATCTATTCAATCCGTTGACCGAGGACAATTAGAAGCAGCTCGCTCTTTAGGCATGCCTTATCCTTTAGCTATGCGACGAATTATATTACCACAAGCATTTCGTCTGTCTCTTCCTCCTCTAGGAAACCAATTTATTATCGGATTAAAAGATTCTTCACTTGTTGCTTATGTAGGAATGTCCGAATTATGGGGATCGGGTTTATCAATTGCAGCAGGTAACTTCCAACAATTAGATACTTACATAATCGTTGGTGCATACTATCTCGTACTTGTTCTTCTATTTACTTATTTTGTTAATCTTTTAGAAAAACGATTACAACGAAAAGAAACTAACTCCTTCCAAGTCAATAAAAAGAACAAAAAGGAAGTTTCTTTATAAGAAAAAGCAAGCCTGAGATGGCTTGCTTTTTCACTGCAAAAATATATTAATTTTTACTGATTTATTTTTTTAATACTCTCTTTTTCTTCTATATGTTCCTCACGATATGAAATATTATGAGGGTCTAAGCCATTTCCTAAAGAACCGTAGAAATGCTCTCTATGCGGATCAACTAATTCACTTCCGTGATAATACACACGTGGTGTATTCCAAAGTGCTGCCAATGCTTTTGTCATCGGCATTTCGTGATAACGTTCCGGCCACATTTCTTTAATCTTCTCTTTTACTAACGGATAGTATTTAGAGCTCATAGCAGGGAACAGATGATGTTCTGTATGATATGAGAAATTGAAATGTAAAACGTCTACCCAGCGCGGCACTGTTACTGATAAGCAGTTTGCTAACGGATCATTTACTGGAACAATTGGATTTAAGCGGTGATTTGTTGCGATATATGCCATTACAATAAAGTTAGCAATTAACAACGGAATGACATATGCAAATAACCATTTTCCAGGTCCCATAATAAACAATAAACTAATCCAAACTGTCCAAGGCAAAAGAAGTTGAAGCCATACAGATTTTTGATTGGATGACTTGAACTCTTTTATAAAATGAAAGAACATTCGAGTCGAATGCAATGTAAATTGAATTGTTAGTGACAGAAAACTAAAGAATGAACGTACATGTAGAGGCATACGATATACCCAACTCAAAAACTTACTCTTCTTAAGTTTCTCAAGTGTCGGCCATGCATCCGGATCATTCTCTTCATGCTGTGTATGAACATGATGCGTTGCATTATGCCACTTTCTCCAAAGCTTTGGCCCTGTTGATAATGGCATAAATGCAATCGCTCCTAAGAAGTCACGAAGCCATGCCTTTCTTACAACAGTTCCATGTAAAATTTCATGCCCTAAAAATCCTAGTGAAGCAAAACATAATCCAAGAACAATCGCAATTCCTAGATTCGCCCACACATTCAATTCAAATACACCAATCGATATTAACCCCGCCAATGCCACAAGCAAATAAGCCAGTCCACCAAATAAACGAGTAGGCACTGGTTTAAATGCTTTTTTCGGCAAATGTGGTGATACACGTGCTGCATACCACCCAAATGTATGAAGCTCCTTCATCCTTTTGCCCCTTTCTTATGCCGCGCCTTGCGCAACTTACATATATCAATTCTTGCTTCCAGATTGATTTTACTAAATGATCCAAAAAGCATGTATTATAAGGAAAATATACTCACTCTATCGTCACTTATTTTTCGCTTTTATTATCAATGAAAAACATTTCTCTTTTTACTCTCTATCAACCTTTCCACATGATGAATCATAACAATAGAATTTCTATATTGTCAACACCTTTTATGACCTAGTAATAAAAGGTGGTTATGTTTTTATAATCATACTTTATTTCACTAAAAAAAATGTATAGATTCCATAAGGTTTTATCCACTATATATAGACATTTTCTTAAACGCCATAGACCCTATCTCATTCAATAAATCTCTATGTAATCAACAAACAGAATCACTTGAATTTAGTTTTATATAAATCCTACTTCTTCATAATGCCCCACCTAATTAATTATATTAAAATAATTTATAACCTCTTTTAATAAAAATAGACTTCTTCTAAAACAACACACATGAATTTCATATAATATGGAAATATTAAAAGGAAAATTGTTCTAAAATCAGGAGGTTTCAGCAATGAAAAGTGATACATTTCCACAACTGCCGCTATCTTATTGGATTGAATCTACTCAGTTTCCTACTTTCCCTCGTTTATCCGAAAATATAAAAACGAAAGTTGCTATTATCGGTGCAGGTATTACAGGTATTACTACTGCCTATTTACTTGCAAAAGAAGGCATCGATGTTGTTTTAATTGATTCTGGTCGTATTTTAAACGGAACGACTGGGCATACAACAGCGAAAGTAACAGCACAACATGATCTTATTTATGATGAATTAATAAATCATTTCGGTGTAGAAAAGGCCCGGCTTTACTATGAATCAAATAATCAGGCTCTACAATTCATAAATAAAACTGTTCAAACATATAAAATCGACTGTAATTTCTCAAATGAAGATTCATATTTATATACAACTACTGATAACGGATTAAGAAATTTATCGAAAGAATATGAAGCTTATCAAAAATTAAATATACCTTGTGACTATGTTCAATCTCTATCGATTCCTATTCCAGTACAATCTGCGCTTGTAATGAAAAATCAAGCACAATTCCATCCCCTTCTTTATTTAAAAACACTTTTAGAAAAGTTTGTGGAGATGGGCGGAAAGGTCTACGAACAAACAACAGCTATGGATGTGGAAAAGGGAGATTATCCACAAATAATTACAAAAGAGGGCGATCATATCACTTGTGAATATGTCGTCTCTTGTTCACATTTTCCTTTTTATGATGCGAATAGCTTTTTCTTTACGCGAATGTACGCAGAACGCTCCTACGCTCTTGCAATAAAAGCAAAAACGGAATATCCAGGTGGCATGTATTTAAGTATTGATGATCCAAAGCGCTCCTTACGCTATATAACAAACAATGGAGAAAAATTAATTTTGATTGGCGGAGAGAGTCATAAAACAGGTCAAGGAATAAATACGATGCTTCATTATGAAGCACTCTATTCTTTTGCTGAAGCAACTTTTGGAATAGACGAGGTTCCTTATAGATGGTCAGCACAAGATTTAATCACTCTAGATAAGCTTCCTTATATCGGACATATTAACGAAAGAAATCCAAATATATTTGTTGCAACTGGATATCGCAAATGGGGAATGACAACTGGAACTGCTGCCGCTCAGCTACTGAAGGACTCCATCCTAAAAGTCCACAGTCCCTATAAAGAACTGTATGCACCATCACGCTTCCATGCAAATCCAGATATAAAAACGTTCCTCTCCCAGAACATTGATGTTGCGAAACATTTAATTGAAGGAAAGATCGAAACCGCATTACGTAAGCCAGAAGATCTCGAAGTTGGTGAAGGATCTGTCGTACATGTTAACGGTAAACGAGCAGGTGCTTATAAGGACAAAGAAGGAAAATTACATATCGTCGATACAACTTGTACACATCTCGGCTGTGAAGTTGAATGGAATAATGGTGATTGTACCTGGGATTGTCCTTGCCATGGTTCTCGTTTTTCAATTGAAGGAGACGTTCTTGAAGGTCCAGCAGATCAACCGTTAAAACGAGTTGATAATGAGTGAACAAATAAAGAAGTTCAACATAATTACTGTTGAACTTCTTTATTTGTTATAAAACCTTTTCAGATAAATTTCAACACAGGGAGGAAAATATTAACATTAAATGAAATAATATATTCATCTACAAATTAAAAAGGGGGGGAATATTATGCAACCTTCAGCTCCACCTCATCTAGAATCTACAGAAACTATCTTTTCAAGCTCTATTACAAAACTTGTTGTTTTTATTTGTTGGCTAGCCATTTTAGCTGATGGATATGATTTAGGTATTTACGGTGCCGTTCTACCAAAGCTCCTAGAAGACAAAAGCTGGGCGCTATCACCATCGCACGCTGGCACAATTGCAAGCTATGCTTTATTTGGGATGTTTATTGGGGCTATTCTAGTTGGAACGATTACAGATCTAATTGGACGTAAATGGACGCTTATATGCTGTTTAGCACTTTTTTCTATCACAATGGGTTTAGCGGCTATCGCTCCTTCTCCTGAGTTATTTGGATTATCTCGATTTATAGGAGGAATCGGATTAGGCGGTGTTATCCCAACAGCTTCAGCACTTACTGTTGAATATTCACCCAAAAAAAGGCAATCTTTTATTTATGCTCTTATGTTTACTGGCTATCCTTTAGGTATCGTGTTAGGTGCTATTTTGTCTATATTTATGTTAGAAGATTTCGGATGGAGAATTATGTTTGGTATCGGAATGATTCCACTACTCCTCATTCCTTTCATTATTCGCTATTTACCTGAGTCCATTCAATTTTTATTATCACGTAATCGCCAAGAAGAAGTGAACCAAATTCTTAATCGTTTTCCAATTGAATTTCATGTGAAAAATAAAACTCATCAAGCTCCATCTACTATACAAAAGAAAAATGGATTTACTACGTTATTCTCAAAAGAATACATAAAAGCAACGCTACTTTTTTGGATCACTTATATAATGGGAATGTTTTTAATATACGGTTTAAACACTTGGTTACCACAGATGATGCGCCAGGCAGGATATCCTCTTGGGTCTAGTCTGTCATTTCTACTTATGCTAAATATTACCGCAGCTATCGGCGCATTATTCGCTGGAGCAATTGCTGATCGTATAGGAGCAAAAATTGTTATTAGCATCTCTTATCTTATGGCAGCTATATGTATCGGACTATTAACAATCAAACCATCTGTTACAATCATTTATCTTTTAATTGGCCTTGCTGGTATTGGATCAGTCGGTATTACTCAAATATTAAATGCATATGTAACACAATACTTCCCATCACATATCCGAGCTACCTCCTTAGGCTGGGGACTGGGGCTTGGCCGAGTTGGTGCAATTGCTGGCCCAATTCTTGTCGGTATTATTATGACAATGCAATATGACTTAGCATGGAATTTTTACTTATTCTCCTTTGCAGGTCTTATCGCAGCTATATCTGTTTTCTTCATTCCTACAAAATAAAAAGGGCACAAACTTACTTGTGCTCTTTTTCATATGCTTCAAACAACATATCTCGAAACAATGTATTTAAACTCTCAATATCGATTCCTGATCCCTTTTCAATTCCTTTTACATATTCCTGATAGTAATGAATTTGTTCTTCTAAAAATTGATTTAGCACCTTAATTTTCAATCCAACATCTAATTCAGTACCTGCTTTTTTCTTTATTAACAACTTTTCAATTTCATCTAATACACTACGTTCTAATGATAATTCTGTAATCAATCGGTCAAATTCTACAGGAGGTAAAGTCGTTTTCTCTTCTAGCCACTTACAAGCTAAAATGGGACGTAATACATAAAAGTACTTTTTCAGCTTTACATTCTCACCTTGCAAAAATTCACGATAATTTTTCGACGCCATATGTAAATAATGATATATCGTTGCTTTTGGATCAAAATTCTTCTCACTCATCTGTTGAAGTAGTTCTGGAAAATTAGAGTTTTTCGAATAAAAAATTGGTGATCGAATCCACTCAAGTAAAGCAGGATTCGACTTCGCGAATAGTTGCAATGCCTTTTTAATATCCCAACCACTTATATCTAAATCATCGCTAATTGGATATTCAATTACATCTCGTTTATCATGAATTGATAAATACCATTCTACTGGATGTATATAAATAAACCTAACATCATAATCGCTATCTTTCGATGGAAACCCCCAAGCACGACTCCCTGATTCCACCGCAAATAAAATTTTCACATCATTCTCTTTTTCAATTCTTTCTAACTCCAACTCGATTTTCTCTCTCATTTCATAACAACTCCATTTTTTGATTATTTCCTTGGAAATTCGACAATACACTATTAATTTTACTACATACTAAAAAAACTGTCAGAAATTACTGACAGCCTAATGAAACGTCTATTGTTGCTTTTCAATTACAGTAGCAGCAATTCGTTCAAACTCTTTTTGAATCTCCTCTTTATATGCATCTACTATTGAAAAATCCATAGCAGCAATATAAATTCGTTCTAATTTATCACGAACCGATTTTGCTTTCGCTAAGAAAGACATCGCCTCATTCATTTTTGCTTTATATTGAATGGAGACATCACGAATTTCCTTCGCATATTTCTCATCCGTCCCTGGCGTAACAATAAGGGCATACATATCAATAATTTCATCACCCTCGCGACTTGGAAAATATTCATGTGGTGCGGTGCTATCAAAAATTGCAAATCCTAATTCTCTTACGATAACCATATCAAGACTATTCGGGTCAAATCCGCAATGATATACTTCAACTTCAAACCCTTTTTCCTCAGCTGCCTTAGCTAACTTTTTGAGCATCGTTGATTTTCCAGAGCCTGGGCGCCCTTTTATAAAATAACGATGTGGTAACCCTTCTGTTAAATTAGGAACAAAATCAACTGCTCCTTTCGGTGTAGCAGCTCCTAAAAAACGATGTTTTACAAGCGATTGTCTCCCGCTTTTATCTGCAAATAATTTCTGGATTAGCTGATTGGTTAGTTCATTTGCTTTATTAAAATCTATATTATCAATATATATCTTCTCCCACTCATCATGTATAACCAATGCCTCTTTAAAACGTGCGTAAGCAGACTGAAAAGCTTTGCTTGCTTCTGAAACAAATCTTTCAATTTCTAACTTCTGCTTTCTTAGTTTATCTGAGTCCCAAGCAATTCCTAAATTTATATACTCTTCAACAACTCCTGGCATTTTTGGCTCAATAACATGCGGCGATGTCCCATCAACAATTCCTACTTTTAATTTTGGGATAATTACACCATCAACCGATTTATTATCAGAAGAACAATGTAACAATTCAATATCATATCCTTTTTCAATCCATTCACGACCTATTGCCTTTATTAAAGAAGATTTTCCCGTTCCTGGGCCACCCTTTAAGATAAATAATCTGTCTAATCCTTTTAAATTCTCTTCGTATAAATTGTGAAATCCCCTAGCTGTATTACCACCAGCATAATAATTTAATACATTTCCTGTCACTGCACTCACTCCTTCGCAGCATTCTATTTACATAACCTACAATATGCGAGCAGCTTTATTTGGGTGAATACCTATTTTGTATTGCACGAAAAAAGGAAATGAATTACAATTTAACTATCGGAAAATTACGATTTCAAAATTAAATACTTCTTTATCAAGAGAGGCAGAGGGACCGGCCCTTTGAAGCCCAGCAACCTCAGTTTATACAAACTGAATAGGTGCTAATTCCTGCAAAATGCATTGCATTTTGGAAGATAAAACTCAACTAGCATGTAAAGCTCATCTTTCTTGATACTGAAGGATGAGCTTTTTATTATTTGAAAAATATATATTGGAGGTATGTAAAATGAAAGTAATTGATTTATCGCAAACATTTGAAAATAATATGTCTCAATTTCCTGGAACACCTAAAATACAACTAGAAGCTGTTACAAGTGTTGAAGAATCAGGCTATCAAGTTACAGATTTTCATTCTGTCGTTCATGTTGGCACGCATTGTGATGCTCCTGCGCATTTTATTTCAGGCGCAACGACCATCGATCAATTACCGCTGGATCAATTTGTAGGTGAAGCTGTTCTTATAGATGTAACACATATTCAAGAGCGAAAATTACCTAAGGCAGTATTGCATAATACTGACATAAAAGAAGGTGATATTGTTATTTTTCATTCTAATCTATCCACCAAATGGAATACAGAAGCTTATGAGAAAGAAGCATTTTATCTTTCTGAAGAATTAGCTGAAGAATTAGTTCAATTAAAAGTAAAATCTATCGGTTTAGATTTCATTTCTCCTGATGAAGTCACAACAGAAACATCACCGATTCATCACATATTACTAGGGAATAATATTTACTTAATTGAAAACTTAACAAATCTAGATGCTATCGAAACAAAACGTTTCTTTTTCTCAGCCGCACCTTTAAAAATTAAAAATAGTGACGGTGCTTTCGCAAGAGCATTTGCTGTTATATTTTAAACACAACCTATAAAGTGAACCTTTAATCAGTGGGGGTTTTGTTCATCCCACACCTAACTTCTTTGCTTCCGCTGAATTTTGAGGTGGGGGTCTTACTGCCCGGCAAATAGCGGGATTAAAAAAAGCAAAGGCCACTACTGGTCTTTGCTTCTATATTTTCTATTTAAATTAAGAAAGAATTGTTCCACACGGGGACGCACCCAAGCTAAACAATCTATCTCTTTCTTCTTTGTGCAAGCTATCTCTTCTCCATCTACCATTTCAACAAGTTCTAGTTCTAACAGTTGCCTCGTGAATGCTAACATATTCACTTCTTCAGATGGATACTCTTCTTTTAATTTCTCCTCAATTTCTCCCAATAAAAAACCGTCACGCATCATTGCCAATGCATCAATCCAAAGTGGCGGCATTTCATATTTTTCTCCTGTAATTGTATCTTTTACAATATAATTCTTTTGCTCTTTTCGAAATTGAATCGTGTGTAAACATACAGTCGAATTTAATGTTAATTCCATCATACCACCTCTTTCATAATATCTGCATAGAAAAAAGGATGCGCGTGCACCCCTTCTTATCTTTTCATAACACTACTGAACCGTTACATGAGTAATCAATCTCATGTCGATATTTTCCTCCATTATAAACGAAGTATTTTATAAAAAAAACCCTTCTTGAAACATTTTATAAAATGTTTATATTTACACAACAAGAACACTTTTCTGAAAAATCTTTTCTCCCAATACATTAAACGGTCGGCAGAAAAATTTCTACTTTCGTTCCTACTCCTAGACTACTTTGGATCGTGATACTCCCTTGATGTTCCTTAATAATTTTATATGTAATCATTAATCCAAGTCCTGTACCAGTCTCCTTTGTTGTGTAAAATGCCTTGCCGATTTTTTCCAACTTTTCATTCTCTATACCAAATCCTTGGTCTTCAACAGAAATACACAAATGTCCTTGCGTTTTTTGATATGCACGGATATGAATTTCTCCGCCCTCTGGCATTGATTCTATTCCATTTTTAATGATATTTAATAACACTTGTTTTAATTGCTTATCATCACCGTTTATAGCCGGTAAATTCCCATCTACTTGTAAATGACATTTAACTCTATATTGCATTGCATAACTTTCCATTAGATGCACAACATATAGAAGGATGTCTCGTATATTACACCTTTCATAATTTGTTGGCTTTGGTTTTCCTAACAACATCAATTCACTAACAAATCCATTAACCCTTTCAATTTCTTGTAACATAATGTCGTAGCTCATCGTATCAGCTGGATTTCTTTCTTTTTGCATTTGCGTAAACCCTTTTAACGCTGTTAACGGATTTCGAATTTCATGGGCAATTGTTGTAGACATAGTTCCAATCACAGCTAAATTTTCCGTCTCTTTCATATTGTTCATCATTTCAACCACTGTTCTTACATAAGATTGAAATCGTTTTAATAAAGAATGTGAAATAATGAAATAGAATACACATAAAACAAGTGGAATTACCACTTTTAAATCTTGTAATAGCAATGTGAAAAATACGTACTTTCCAATTACACTAAAGGAAACTAAATAAAAGTATTTTCTATTCACGAAAACTGGGGCAAATAAAATTAATAACATTTCTACCATACTACCATGTTCAAAAGGTCTATCCGTTCGCAAATAAATCATTAAATTATTAACAAGATTGATAAACATGTACCCAAATAAAAATAAATATTTTACAGAATATACATACCCTCTTTTTTGAAGGTATATAGAAATAGGAAATATTGCTATTACAAATATAGGCACACCTATCCCAAGACTACCTTCTGGCCAACCTACCGCTGTTCCACTAATATTCATAGCAGGATACACAAAATAATATATAGCGTCATATAAAAAGAATATAATATAGAATAATAATATAAATACCTTTAAGGCTCTTCTTTCTTCATAAATCAAGCTCTTGTATTTGTTCATATAAAAACTCCCCTTGATCGATACAAAAAACTTTCATTGTTATCTCCTTAAAGTATAAGTATGAAATTGCTTTCAGGGCAATATTTAACCTTATAATACTAAAAGGAAGGAGATCTCTCCTTCCTTTTGGTAACAAATTACACCCATCTTACCCTGTCATGTAACAATCCATCAGTAAAATTATTATGCCCCATTACAAAATCCTTCATATATAAATTTAAATACTCACCGTACTTACTTTCTGTATTTAATAACAACTCCTCGACGTAATAAGCACCTTGTTCAAATCGATCTAAAAGTAAACTGGACAAGCCCGCATAAATCCCGCACCCTACCTGAAAATACGTTGCATTCGTTTTATATTTACGAAAAACTTGGCTACTATTCATCACATTATACATATATGTCTCACTATTTTCATAAACGAGTAACACACCGACCAAGTCCTCTCCAGCAACCTCTTCTTCCGCTGGATTAAACACTTTACGATTCCAGTTCCATAAATCTTCTACTTGGTCTAAATTCTGTCTAATTATATTTGTTGTATACTCATTAATTCGGTAAAGAAAACCAACTTCCATATTAAAGTTTTTCCCTAAAATTAATACTTCCTCATGTGGCATTAAACAACCATAGAATTCTTTTTCTCCCAACTTCACTTTATACTCTGAAGCATATACATCTTCATAAAAGTAAAGAGGACGATGTTGACTCATATACATCGGATAACTCCAGATTGCTTCATCTAAAAATCGCTCTACTGCCCATGAAGCATAAAGTGTATGTGGCTTTATAAGCGCTGTATCATTCAAAAACGACGTGTCATGTTCTACAATATAACATGCTCTTGGCCTTTCATTTGGTCGTTCCTTCATAAGTTCAACAACCATCCATTGAACAACACCTGGATTCATACCTGAACCTATAATCGCTTTTGTATTTGTAAATTTCTCTTTCTCCTTCTCAAACCTTGTATATCTTTCCGTAAGCTGAAAGCCGATTAAGCTATCGTCCTGATCTACGGCCTCATTTTCCAAGGCTGAATTAATATAACAAATTCCTAGTTCATTACAGCAGCTTAATACTCTAATTGTATCTGCTCCTGAAACATCAATCACAACACTCGTTCTTTTTTCTTTTAAATGTTGTTTAAATTCCACTACATTTTGAAGGTTTATTTCATATAAATATAAGCGACCTTTCAAATTCGAAAACAACTCATCATAATAAGTCCTATCTTTTTGTTTTATATCCACCAAATGAAATTTGGCATTCTTTAATACTTCATAAATTGGATCTTTTTCATTTGCTATCGCTTGATTTAAAATTGCTAAAACTGCTTTTGCTGCTCCACCAGCACTACCAAGCAATGTAATTGATAACGAATTCGGAAACTGCTCCACAAACAAAACCCCTTTAATAAATTAGTTGAGCAGCTCCTCCTCAAAAAATAAATTGAATACATAAAAAGATAGCTCGTACATATTTCTTTATAAAGTAGTGCAAAATTATTTTTAAAAAGATCACACTATAATATATTTATATTCAATTCATTTTTCCCCTCATATCCAAATTAAACTAAATAAATAGGCTCGACCTTTTCTTCTGCATATAAAAGAAAAAGCCAGCCCTTCCAACTAATCTACGGACAATGGACGGATTTTACATGTTGAATATTCACATACATTTTTGCATCACGTGCTTTTGATATTTCAATATGACCTTCATCAATTTTCGCCATTTTTCCAATTTTATTGGACTCCTCACCTAAATCGAACACCATAATTTTCCCTGTCATTTTAATAAGCTGTTCTTCAAACGTTCTAGCTAACGTAATATTTAACGGATTTACGGGGAGTTCATTTTTATTGAGGGCATACGGTACTTGGTTTTCTTTATACGGAATTAACCATTTTAAATGCTTTAAAGATATATATACCGTTTTATAAACCGGACTATAAAAAACAATATAATCGTTCATCACACTTGTAACATAACCATGTATTGGAGCATTTCCTGCTACATAAACTTCTGTAAAAATACCTTTAGAAGTACTTAATACTTTTCTCAAAGAAATTGAAGGGGATTCCCTCTTAATTACAGAATCAACATCTGGTTTTGATATTTCTTCGTCATATGGTCTTAAAAATTTATAGTATTGTACATGATATAAAGATATATATACGTAATCTTGTCCATTGTAAAGAACAACGATATCATTTCCTACATCAATTAATACACCTTTAAATCTTTTTTCACCGATTAATTTAACATATATATTTTCTCCAATACTTTTATTCAACTCATTCATCTATATCCTCCTTCCTATGAATATCAGCTTTCCTATCTTCTGTTTCAAAAAAAATAATCAGGGCAATGTTTTGTCTTAATAGTAAGTAATTCCTTTTCATACTATCGAAATAAGAAATTGTTCTTCTCTTTCCCTCATAATGCCCCTCTTATTTATTAAACATTATTCATCTTCATTCTTTTTACATTTCACTACTTGACTCACACTCTTAATATGATAATTAATGATATAAATGACTTCATCGCAGTTTACTAGTGTAATACATTCTTCATGCACTTCACTTAATAATCCTTCCACACATTCTGGACCGCCACGATTAATCTTTACCCACTTATACTTCAAGTCACGTAATACATCGACAAAAGTATCATCATCAGAGCAGAAACATGAAACATAGGAATCGCCACATTTACTTTCTTTCACTTTCTTAGCTAGACTCTTCACATGTTTCAATTGGTAATATACTAATTCACCAAGAGGAAGTTGTAATGTAAGGTAATCTCTCCCTAACGATACAAGTACCCCCACTCGACTCTCTGGTCCACGAAGATTTACTTTTACAGTCTCACCGACTAAGCATTTAATTTGCTCACAGCATAATATACTTTCCAAATTTGTATCCTCCTTTCTTATTATCTTCCTCTACTTGACTGTCTTTGTGCGCGAGCTCGACCTGAATTATCGCTACTACTTTCCTTACTATTACTATCTTCGCTCTCATCGCTCTCTCCGCATGCTAATGCATTATAGTTAACACTTTTAATATGCTTTATTGCAATTAATATAACTTCTTCTTTTACAATTAATGTAACGAAGTCACAAGAAACATCTTGTAAAATGCCTTCCACTTTCTCTGGACCACCGCGATTAATTTTCACCCAGCAATATTTGAAGCTTAGAAGTAGTGCTTCAAAGTCGTCTGCACATTCGCAATCTTCCCAATCACAATCACTTGATCCACAGTCTTTTGCATTTTTCGTAATACTTTTCAGATGGCTAAGTTGATAGTAATAAAGCTCACCTTTTTCATTCTTCAATACGAAGTAGTCCGGACATACTGATATTATTGTTCCTTTTTGAGATTCTGGACCACCCCTGTTTACTCTCACAAAAGATCCAATTAAGTCTTTCAGAAAATCACAATGAAATAAACTCACGAGAAAACCCCTTCCATTAATTTATAAGCTTTTGCACTGATAGTATATGTATCTGTACAGGTTACGTTCTCTATGTTTGTCCTAGCTAGAAAAAAATATGCTTTTAACATGGTAGACTACTACCTATCAAAAATATAAGAAATTCTGCGTGCCCATTAGGATTTTGATACATTTAAACAAAAAATCCCGTATGAAGATACATTTCTGCATATCTTCATACGGGATTTCCCAAAGTTTAGTCTTCGTCTTTAACATCCATATCTTCTGGAATTGGTTCATTTAATATTTCTTCCACTAACTGCTTATATTTCTCCATTTGTTCTAAATGTGTATTGAATTGTTCTTTATTTACTAAATATTGCTCTCCATCGAATAGCGCACGAATTTTCTTTTGCTGAATTAACTCTTCAATATACGATTTCGGTAAATTCAAATACTCCGCAGTCTCTTCTACTGTTATATACAATGCGTTCATTCCTTTATTATTTTTTCATCTATACTGTATCTTACTTTACTTTATTTTTGTAAACAAATAAAAAAGATTTTGTAAATGCAGTTCAAAAAGCAGGTAGATGCATTCCATATATTGTATAGTATTATATAGTAAGAATTTTTTAAATATAGAATGGTATTACCCATTTACACAAAGGAGAGTTAACATATGGCTACTCGTCACATCATTACAATGTTAGAAAAAACACTACAAGTTGAAACAGAAAACACAATTTCTCATTTGAATGTATCTTTATCTGATCGTTTTCTTTCTCAAAGCACAGCAATACATGAAAACAATTGTTATCATACAATTGGTGAATGGTACAAAAATCATTTCTTATTCCAACAAGATGATTTCCTTTGGGCTAAATATGCTTTCTATGACGCATATTGTGAAGCCATCAAAAAACAAGGCCATCTTACAAAACGCGTCCGTCAAATATTAGAATCATTGGCTCGAAAACATGGAAAACAATATATTGCTTCTATACTAAATATGCCATTTCCTAATGAACGCGCTAAAGGGACAGCGTAATTTAGCCATGTTCTGCGTAAGCAAAACATAGCTAAATTGTTTTCTAGGATGCTTTACCAATAAAATGTTCATATCATATGAACTGATGAAACCGGTGTCATTATAATGATTGAAAATATAGTAAACAGGAAAACCCCCACGTACATCTCTCATCCATTTGAATAGAGAAGTATGTGGGGGGGTATACTTGTTCCTTATTATTTCATCATCTGTTTAATCAGTTCTCGATTTCTCTTCTTAAATACTTCATTATGAGAAGAAACCATTCCGTACTCACTTGCATCTGGTTGGATAAATTGCTTTGCTTTATTCACAGCATTTCCAGCATCTTGGAATGCACCTGCAATTAAGTGTAGTTTCCCTTCGTGCTTTAAAATATCTCCAGCAGCATATAATCCATCTACTGAAGACTCACTATTTGCATTACCTGCAATATAATAATTATCTATAATCGCAACGTCTAACTCACTATTTTCTAATAATGTAATGTCACGTTCATATCCATGATTAATAATAACTTCATCAATAGGTAAATGAGAAACCTCACCTGTTTCATGATTTGTCAATTCTACATATTCGATCGCTTCATGATTATCACCAGCAATGAGTTTTGTAATCGATGTATTAAAGAAACACTCCGCCGAGCTGTTCAGCAGTTGTTTTACTTGTGCTTCATGACCAGATAATTCTTCTTTTCTATATGTTACATACACTTTTTTCGCAATTGGTTCTAATTCATTTGCCCAATCAACCGCAGAATTTCCTCCGCCGGAAATAATGACCGTCTTACCTTTGAAACGCTTTAAAGATTTCACTGTATAATTTAAATTAGATACTTCAAATCGCTCAGCACCTTCAATTGATAACTTTTGAGGTTTCAATATACCACTTCCAGTTGCGACGATAACTGTTTTTGAAAAATGTTCTTCGCCATTGCTTGCTTTTAACGTAAAAGTGCCATCTTCGTTACGAATAATCGATTCTACTTTTGTATTTAATACCACTTCTGGCTTAAATGTTAGCCCTTGCTGTACAAGTTGTTCAATTAATTTATCACCTGTAACTGGCAGCAGCCCTCCTACATCCCAAATCATCTTCTCTGGATAAACATGTATTTTTCCACCTAACTGTGGTTGAAATTCTATTATTTTCGTTTTCATCTCTCTGAGTCCACTATAAAAAGCTGAATAAAGCCCTGCAGGTCCTCCGCCTATCACAGTTACATCAAACAATTCTTCTTGATTCATTCGTGTCACTCCTCAGCTACTAGTCATTGATTATCATTCTCAATAAAATATAACCTGTTTCCGCAAAATTTACAATCAAAATTACTATTGACAATACACCTATATAAAATTATATTATTTAAAGAATCAATAGTGATAATCATTATCAATTTGTTAATAATTAGCAAATTGAGATTACATCTTCTTTCATTAATATGGTTAATACTATATTATAAAATCTCATATTCAAGATTTTCAATAAATTATTTTGCATTACCACTACTCTTTCAAAAAGATTACAGTTAAACAAATTATTGTATACACATATCATCTATGTTAAAGGAGAAAGACGATGAAAAAGTTATTTATTTCACTAACAGTTCTTTTCGTTCTTGTTATGAGTGCTTGTAGCAATGGCTCTACAGACAAAAAGAACGATGCAAAAGGTAGTAAATCAGAAACAATTACATACCAATCTGAAAATGGTAAAGTAGAAGTTCCTGCAAATCCAAAACGCGTTGTTGTATTATCATCATTCGCTGGTAACGTAATGTCATTAGATGTAAATCTTGTTGGGGTAGATTCATGGTCTAAACAAAACCCACGTTTTGATAGCAAACTTAAAGATGTTGCTGAAGTATCAGATGAAAATGTTGAAAAAATCGCTGAACTAAATCCAGATTTAATCATTGGTTTATCAAATATTAAAAATGTCGATAAGTTAAAGAAAATCGCTCCTACTGTAACATACACTTACGGAAAAGTTGATTACTTAACACAGCATTTAGAAATTGGTAAGTTATTAAACAAAGAAAAAGAAGCAAAAACTTGGGTTGATGACTTCAAGAAACGTGCACAAGAAGCTGGTAAAGAAATTAAAGCAAAAATCGGTGAAGATGCAACAGTTTCTGTTGTAGAAAACTTCAACAAACAGCTTTATGTATACGGCGAGAACTGGGGCCGCGGAACAGAAATCCTGTACCAAGAAATGAAATTAAAAATGCCTGAAAAAGTAAAAGAAAAAGCATTAAAAGAAGGTTACTACGCATTATCTACTGAGGTATTACCGGAATTTGCTGGTGATTACTTAATCGTAAGTAAAAATAAAGAGACTGATAACTCATTCCAAGAGACAGAATCATATAAAAACATCCCAGCAGTAAAAAATAATCGCGTATATGAAGCAAACATGATGGAATTCTATTTCAATGATCCACTTACATTAGATTTCCAACTAGACTTCTTCAAGAAGAACTTTCTTGGTAAATAATACAAACATGAGGAATTCTTAATTTAAGAATTCCTCTTCCTTTATTCTATGAACAGAAAAGATGTGAAACGAATGACAAAAGATCATGAAAATCCACGTTCTATAGCTTTTACATACAAACTAATTTTAAGCTTAATTGCATTCTTTCTTATTTTTATGGTTGCAATGGTATTAGGTGCTGCAGATACTTCGATAAAAGATGTATGGTTAGCACTCACTTCCTCCGCTAAAGGAGACAAAATATCTATTATTCGAGAAATACGTTTACCACGTGAAGTTGCTGCTATTTTTGTAGGAGCTGGATTAGCCGTTTCTGGAGCGATTATGCAAGGATTAACACGAAATCCACTTGCAGATCCTGGTTTATTAGGGCTATCTGGTGGAGCAAATGCTGCGCTTGCACTGACACTTGCTTTCAATCCTTCCATCAGCTATCTTTACTTAACATTAGCTTGCTTTATCGGTGCGGCAATTGGCGCAATCATGGTATTTGGAATTGGTATGGTGAAAAAAGGCGGCCTTTCTCCTCTTCGAATTGTATTAGCGGGCGCTGCAGTTTCCGCATTTCTACTCGCAATTTCAGAAGGAATCGGCATTTATTTTAAAATTTCACAAGATGTATCACTTTGGACTGCTGGGGGCGTAATTGGAACAACTTGGAGCCAATTAAAAATTATTATTCCAGTCATTTCAATTAGTATCTTTATCGCTATCTTACTAGCAAAAAAATTAACAGTTCTTAGTTTCAGTGAGGAAGTGGCTATTGGACTTGGTCAAAAAATTATTGTTATTAAAACTATTTTATTTATCATTATTATCTTACTTGCAGGTGCATCTGTAGCGCTTGTTGGAAATATGGCATTTATCGGTTTAATGGTACCTCACATGGTACGCCCAATTGTCGGTCCAGATTACCGATTTGTTATACCGATGTCAGCAATTGCTGGAGCTTCCTTTATGCTACTTGCAGATACAATCGGACGTACTATTAACGCTCCGTACGAAACACCAGTTGCGGCAATTGTCGCGATTGTAGGGTTACCATTCTTCCTATTCATTGTACGTAAAGGAGGAAAAACATTCTCATGATGCAATCTATTCTAAGAAAACAACGTCTTATTATACTCGCTTTACTAATACTGACCATCACCACCATTGTAGTTGGAATGGGACTTGGTTCAGCATCTTTATCTTATGATCGACTACTCCCAACATTAATGGGACAAGGGACTTTTAAAGAGGAGTTTGTTTTATACTCTTTAAGACTACCTAGAATTGTGATTACATTATTAGCTGGTATGGCTCTCGCTTTATCAGGGGCTATATTCCAAGGAATTACTCGAAATGATTTAGCTGAACCTGGTATTCTCGGGATCAACTCTGGGGCCGGTGTTGCTGTTGCTATTTTCTTTTTATACTTTCCAATAGATGTAGGTTCATTTCTTTACTTACTACCAGTCGTTGGATTTATCGGGGCTTTTCTGACAGCTGTTCTAATTTACGTATTTTCATATAGTAAATCAACTGGGCTTCAGCCAATCCGACTAACATTAACCGGTATTGGTTTTTCATTTGCACTATCTGGAATGATGATTGTCCTTATTTCATCCGCTGATCGTATGAAAGTGGACTTTATCGCCAAGTGGATTGCCGGAAACATTTGGGGAGATGACTGGGTCTTCGTTTTAGCAATGCTCCCATGGTTAATCGTATTAATTCCGTTCGTTTTCTATAAAGCAAATCGATTAAACATTCTAGCATTAAACGAGCCAGTCGCAATCGGTGTTGGAATTGAAATTGAAAAAGAACGCAGATACTTATTAGTTGCAGCCGTTGCGCTTGCAGCTGCAGCTGTTTCCGTAACAGGAGGAATTAGCTTTATCGGACTAATGGCTCCTCATATCGCGAAATCTTTAGTAGGTCCAAGACATCAAATTTTCATGCCTATTGCCGTTTTAATCGGCGGATGGCTATTGCTATTAGCAGATACAATTGGCCGAAACATCGTTGAACCTAACGGCATCCCAGCAGGTATTGTCGTTGCTTTAATTGGGGCTCCTTACTTTATGTATTTGTTGCTTAAGAAAGCGTAAAAAACACCCTCAAGATCTTTTCTTGAGGGTGTTTTTGTTTCATTCTACTGCTGCCCATACCCTTCAAACTTCTTCGCCAAATTCTCCATCTCATCTTCTGGCAAAAGCTTCGGTTCTCCGACGCTTTTCGTTTGATAATAAATTTGAGCACAAAACTCAATCTCTTCTGCAACAGTAAACGCCATTTTTATATTATTTGCACCAGCAATTAAACCGTGATTTGCAAGTAGCACAGCACGACGATCAATCATGCCTTCAAAAGCAGCATCCGCTAATTGCTTCGTACCAAATGTTTCATACGGTGCACAGCGAACATTCGGGCCTGCGAAAGCAATTAAATATGAAACAGCAGGAAGCTCCCATCCTAATGACGCAATCGTCTTTGCGTAAGGAGAATGTGTATGCACAAGCGCATTTATATCTTCACGATTTCTATAATAAATAAGATGCATATCTAGTTCGCTTGATGGCTTTCTCTCTCCCTCTACCACTTCACCATCTAAGTTTAATATAACTACATCTTCAGGTTTTGTTTCATAATACTCTAAACCACTTGGACTAATCGCAACAAGACCTTGTTCGCGATTGAAAATACTAATATTACCCCCAGTCCCCTTTGTTAAACCACTAGAGATCATTTTCTTTCCATACGCTACAATTTCTTCTCTTTCTTTTTGTAATAACATATACATCCCCCTAAGTATGAAGCTTATGATGACTGAATTTTAAAAGCTATTTACTTATTGAAATAGCTTTTTTAAGTTCTCCGTAAACGGTGCTTTTACAATCCCTTTTTCTGTAATAATTGCTGTTACATTCTCATATGGTGTGACATCAAACGCCGGATTATATACTTTACTTTCTTTCGGGGCAGAATATTGTCCGAAGCGATTAATCACTTCAGAAGCATCTCTTTCCTCAATCGGAATTTCTTTTCCTGTCGGTGTTTTTAAGTCGATTGTTGGTGTTGGCGCTGCTACATAAAACGGAATGTTGTAGTATTTAGCTAAAATAGATACGCCTAATGTGCCAATTTTATTTGCTACATCACCGTTTGCTGCCACGCGGTCACATCCAACGATTACAGCATCGATTTTTCCTTGTGACATGACCATAGCTGCCATATTATCCGTAATGACAGTAACATCAATTCCCGCTCGCTGTAGTTCTAATGCTGTTAACGTTGAACCTTGTAACCTAGGACGAGTTTCATCTGAATAGATTTTTAAGTCCCATCCTTTTTCTTTCGCTAAGTACATTGGTGCTGTCGCAGTACCATACTTAGTCGTCGCTAACGCACCAGCATTGCAATGTGTTAATACTCCCATTTCATCATGGAATAATGTTAATGCATGCTCTCCAATTTGACGATTAATTTCTTCATCTTCTCTATGAATCTCTTTTGCCTCTTCTAGTAATCTGTCTTTCAACTGGACGATTGATAAGTGCGCGTTCTCTGTCGCTACCGCTTCCATTCTTTCAAGTGCCCAGAATAAGTTTACTGCTGTTGGCCTTGATGTTGCCAAATATGCACATACCTTTTTGACTTCCTCTATAAAGTCTTCCATCTTACTTTGAATAACTTCCTTTGTTCCTAAATACACACCGTACGCTGCCGAAACACCAATTGCTGGTGCTCCTCGTACTTTCATTACTTGAATGGCATCCCACACACTTTCAGCTGTCTTGAAAGATTCATAGACAACCTCATTCGGTAATAATGTTTGATCTAATAAAACTAAAGCATCATCTTTCCACTGAATGGGTATTAATTGCTCTTCCATCATATTCTCCCCTTACTTCGCGTATTGCATTGACTGTTCTTTTAACGTTTCTACAAAACGTGTACCCGTTCTATATTGATTCGCTCGTAAAATAAAACTCTTCGCTACTTGAAGACAAATTCGCTCCGCTCTAGCACGTGCTTCCTCATTCTCAATACAAGTAATATCTTTTACTTTCGCTAATCCAACAATACGGCGAATTAATTCCAGACCTGTCACTGCAGCCGTATCCTCTAATACAGATTGTAAATATACTTCGCTAAAGCCTTCTTCCTTCGCCATAATCTCGGTCACATGAATATCCCAAGCATCTAAAAACTTCTTCTTAAATAAATCAATTACCTCTACCATCGTAGTTTGTAACCAATCCATATACGTATCTTTCTCCGCTCCAGGTGGCATCGTTGCATCTGCATTCACCCAAGCAAACATTAAATTCGCCATTACATTCCCAACGTCATATCCCATAGGTCCATAAAAAGCAAACTCAGGATCAATAACCTTTGTAGAATCATCTCTTACAAAAACAGAACCAGTATGTAAATCACCATGAAGTAATGCCTGTGCATTCGTCATAAAAGAAAATTTACGTTTCGCTACTTCCATACGAAGCTCTTTATCACTATAAATATGTTCCCTAATCCATCCCTCATTTAACGGAAATAACTCATTACGCTTATTATGATTGGTAAATGGTTCTGAATATACGAGGTCCTCTGTAATCTCACATAATTCAGGATTTATATAATTCTTCACAAGCTCCTTCTTCTCTTTATGATTCATTACAACATCCGATGTTAATAAAAGTGTATTTACCATAAAAGTAGTTAAATCATCCGCAAGCCTCGGAAATATTTGATGATTTATAAGTGCTGTACGTAATATTGTGTGATCCGATAAATCTTCCATTACGCAACAATTCATCACACTATCAAATAAATACACCTTAGGAACAAGTCCGGGTGCTAACTCATCCTCTAACTGCAAAACATCTGATTCTATACGAATACGGTTTGTCGACAACTTAAACTCATCTGAAATGCGAGCTGTATCCCCAGCTTGCTTTACGATGACTGACATGTTCTCTTTTTCATCCCAAACGCGGAACACATAATTTAAATTGCCATCACCTATTTCTTTACACTGTAACTCCTTTGCATGTTCAAACTTAGACAATTTCTCTTTCACATATGCAATCACATCTTTAGCTTCCATTAAAAAATACTTCGTGAACTTAGACATGGTTTCCCCTCCACACTAATTGTAAGCGTTTTCTAAAAGCTATAAAAAATAATAGGTTGAATTTTTTCATCCTATAAATATGTATTCTTCTTTTTGAAAGATATATCTAGGTTTTATTATATCTTGTTAGCACTTTGAGTCAATGTTTCTAACTATCATCTTAATATACTTCCTAATTATATATTTGAGATGACAAAAATTGTTCAAAAAATTTCCGATTCATTTTATTTTATTTATCACAAAATTCTTTGTAAAATAGAAGTAAGCAGTTCCTTTTCAAAACCACAACTTCTAAGAAATATTTCCTTCCTAAAAAATTAAACTTACACACTATCTCTAACATACACACTAAACTTTTCAAACACTCATCTAAAATTTATAGACTTAAAATTACCTTTCTATTCCCTGATAGCCTTAATTGAGAATAAATATTAATTAAATTGGAATAAAGTTGGTTTATTCGCTTGACAAAATAACCAATTCTATATGATAATTAATATCGAATTAGAATTATTATAGTTAATTAAAAAATATATTTTATGAGCACACTATTTTTTGATGCTCAAACCAACATTTAGGAGGAATTTTAACATGTTATTAATCGGCACAGAAGTAAAACCGTTTAAAGCTAATGCTTACCATAATGGAGAATTTATCCAAGTTACTGACGAAAGTTTAAAAGGAAAATGGAGTGTAGTTTGTTTCTATCCAGCTGACTTCACATTCGTTTGCCCAACTGAACTTGAAGACTTACAAAACCAATATGCAACTCTAAAAGACTTAGGCGTTGAAGTATACTCTGTATCTACAGACACTCACTTCACTCACAAAGCATGGCATGATAGCTCAGAAACTATCGGCAAAATCGAGTACATCATGATCGGTGACCCAACTCGCACAATCACTACAAACTTCAACGTTTTAATGGAAGAAGAAGGTCTTGCTGCTCGTGGTACATTCATCATCGATCCAGACGGCGTTATCCAATCTATGGAAATCAATGCTGACGGTATCGGCCGTGACGCAAGCATTCTTGTTAACAAAATTAAAGCTGCTCAATACGTACGTAACAACCCAGGTGAAGTTTGCCCAGCTAAATGGCAAGAGGGTTCTGCAACACTTAAACCAAGCCTTGACCTTGTAGGCAAAATCTAAGGAGTTCGATCAAAATGATACTAGATGCAGATATAAAAACACAACTATCCCAATACCTTCAGTTAATGGAAAACGATATTTTACTTAAAGTAAGCGCAGGAGACGATAACGTATCTAAAGATATGTTAGCTCTAGTAGACGAATTAGCTACTATGTCATCTAAGATTACAGTAGAAAAAGTTGAATTAGAGAGAACACCAAGCTTTAGCGTAAACCGCCCTGGTGAAGACACTGGTGTCGTATTCGCTGGTATTCCATTAGGACACGAATTTACATCATTAGTGTTAGCTTTACTACAAGTAAGTGGACGCGCTCCAAAAGTTGAACAAAAATTAATCGATCAAATTAAAAACATTCAAGGCGAATATCATTTTGAATCTTATATCAGCCTAAGTTGTCATAACTGTCCTGATGTTGTACAAGCTCTTAACGTAATGAGCGTTCTTAACTCTAGTATTACACATACTATGATTGATGGCGCTGCATTCAAAGAGGAAGTAGAAAGCAAAGACATCATGGCAGTACCAACTGTTTACCTAAACGGCGAATCTTTCGGAAGCGGTCGTATGACACTTGAAGAAATTTTAGCTAAAATGGGTAACGGTCCAGATGCATCAGAGCTTTCTGATAAAGATCCATACGATGTTCTTGTTGTTGGTGGCGGTCCTGCTGGTGCAAGTGCAGCAATTTACGCAGCACGTAAAGGCATCCGCACTGGTATCGTTGCTGAGCGCTTCGGTGGTCAAGTAATGGATACTATGGGCATTGAGAACTTCATCAGCGTAAAAAAGACTGAAGGTCCTAAGCTAGTAGCAAGTCTTGAAGAGCACGTAAAAGAATACGATATCGATGTAATGAATCTACAACGTGCGAAACGTTTAGAGAAAAAAGAACTTATTGAAGTGGAACTTGAAAACGGCGCTATTCTGAAAAGTAAGAGCGTAATCGTTTCAACAGGTGCTCGCTGGCGTAACGTTGGCGTACCGGGTGAAGCTGAGTTCAAAAATAAAGGTGTAGCATACTGCCCACACTGTGACGGTCCATTATTCACTGGAAAAGACGTAGCAGTTATCGGCGGAGGTAACTCTGGTATTGAAGCAGCTATCGACTTAGCAGGTATTGTTAAGCACGTAACTGTTCTTGAATTCATGCCAGAATTAAAAGCTGATGCTGTATTACAAGAGCGTCTTAACAGCTTACCAAACGTAACTGTTCTGAAAAACGTTCAAACGAAAGAAATTACTGGTACTGATAAAGTAAACGGTATTTCTTACATCGATCGTGAAACTGAAGAAGTTCATCACGTTGAATTACAAGGTGTATTCGTACAAATCGGTCTTGTGCCAAACACAGACTGGTTAGGCGAAACAGTTGAACGCGCTCGCGGTGAAATCGTAACAGACAAGCACGGCGCTACAAACGTACCAGGAGTGTTTGCTGCAGGTGACTGTACAAATAATCCGTACAAACAAATCATCATCTCTATGGGTTCAGGTGCAAACGCAGCTTTAGGTGCATTTGATTACTTAATCCGTAACTAATAAAAAAGACGCGCTACCAATAGGTAGCGCGTCTTTTTTATTACATTGTATCCAAATGTTCGTCAAATTCCTTCCAGCATATTAAATCATATGGTGGTTCTATATCTAATACTACATTTACATCTTCTGCTACTACTTGTATTCTTTTTTCTGGGTTATCTCTTTTTCCTGAAGGATAAATAGCAAGCTTAATTATTTCCTGCTTTCCATCTTCATAAATTCTTTTCTTTAAGTCTAATTGGTCAATTTGTTCTTTTGAAGGAATCTCTTTCCCTTCCCAATCACATATTTCAAATAGAGGATATCGATCCCCATACCATTCTTCAATAATCTCGATGACTTTCAGAATAATATACTTCCCCGACACTAATTCATAACTAACAGCATCACCTGCTTTTAAAGAAGTATTTGCTATAAATCTCTTCGGTATTTTTTTAGCTTGTGGCTGCGGAGAATGTAACTGTTCTCTAAGTTTATTTAACACTACTTCACGTTTTCTCTGTAATGTAGGTTCTTCTTCACAGCGTGCTAAATCTGCGCCGCTCTCTATTATTTGCAATGCCTCATGTTTAACATTGTCTTGAAGCCTTCCTAACTTCCATTGTATATAAGCAAATGCTAACCAAAAAACAAGTATCTCTTCATCATCTAGTTCAGTCTGGTATTCATCAATTACAACCCTACTTGCTTCTTCATTTGAATATTCATTTCCTAATAAGTCCTTATAAATTAACTGAATATCTTTAGCAATATCATCTGATAATATCGCTACTCCCCAAGCCCCCATACATTAGCACTCCAATCTATAAACTAAAAACCTCTCATTCCCATTCTTCTCATAAGCACCTGGCAATCTAACTTCTTTCTTCAGCTCAAACGCAGTCTGATTTTCTAAGAAGAAAATATAGTCCTCAGAAGGATAATATAAAATAATATCCACTTCTCTCCCCGTTTCTTCTACCGAAAGCAAAATGTTATTTACTACATTCATAAACACTTGTACAGAAAATGGATTAAAAAAATAAAACCTATTATCATGCGGATCAATCTCATATTCCTGCGCTAAACAACATTGGAACTGGATTTTCCCCTTACTGTTTCGTGTCTTTCGTGCATAACGATCTCGATTATCCATCGCTTCTTTATAAAACTCTTCATTCATTTCAATTCCAACTGCTGATGCACCACATTTATGATGCATATAAAAGTTTAATCTTCCTTTTCCGCACCCAAAGTCTACAATTCGGTCGCTACTTCGTATTTCATATTGATTCAGTAACTCATCTAATCCGCTATAGGGCGTCGGTTCATAGCGGTGATAATGCATAGACTTGTTAAACCCCTTTTGCTCACCGACTGTTTTTATATGTAAAACTGCATCGTAATATTGTTCGTTCATTCGTTTTCTCCTATTAAAAAATGGTACTTATTATTATACACCATGTACTGGAGATTCATTTTTAATCAAATTAATAGGTACGTGAAATTATATTAACGATTTTCTTAATATATCTATCGTAACTTCAAATATATCAACGATTTTTCAAATATATCGATTTACCGACAATCCACGACAAAAAAACAGGAGCTCTCTAGCCCCTGTCTTCTAACACTTTCAATACAGTTTGTTTCAATATTTCTACTCCATCCATAATACAACTATGATCAAACCTCATATACGGATGGTGTAATCCAGGTTGTAGGTCTGCTCCTAGTCCAAGCATGACAGCTTTTAAATGTGGTCTTTTCACTGTGTAATAATGGAAATCATCGCTTCCTGTCGTATAGAGAGGTCCCGTACATCTCTCTTCCCCATACACTTCGATAATACCTTTACGCATAAAGCGCTCTGCTTCTTCGGAAACCTCTGCTCCTGGTGCAAGATCCATCCATTCATATGAAGTTTTCGACCCCATCGATGCAGCTGATTCTATTACATGCTCAATCTTTTCCTTTAATTCTTCTAATAGTATATTACTCTCTGCTCTTACATCTAAACTGAAATGACCATTTCCCGGAATGATATTTAAATTATCGCCACCAGCTTGGCATCTCGTCATTTTTACTGAATAGGAACTTTGCGGTGGCAACCAAATATTTTTCAAACCGATATTAATCATGGAAATGACATCAATTGCATTCACACCTTGGTGTGGTCTCGCCCCGTGTGCATCCTCCCCATGAATCATCCCCTCTAAAAATCCAGCTGCTCCATGGCGAATAGATGAGGCTGCTTGTTTCAAAGATAGTTCTTCAATCGGTCTTAGATGGACACCAAATAAGAAATCAGCATCATCTACAGCACCTTTCTCCACCATCTTCAAAGCACCATTACCCTTCTCTTCTGCCGGCTGAAAAATAAACCTAACCGTACCACTTTTCCATCTCATATTTTTCAATTGTAAAATAACTCCCATTACAATGGTCATATGAGCATCATGACCACATGAATGGTTCGCTTTAAATTCTCCATCTACTTCTTGCCAAAGTGCATCCATATCAGCACGAATCGCAATAACTGGATTCCCGCCTCCAATCTCAGCAATTACACCTGGACAATCATCAAATGTTCTATATGAAATTCCTTCTTCTTTTAAAAAGTCAGTAATATACGCTGTCGTTTCATATTCTTTCCAACTTACTTCAGGGTTTTCGTGTAAATGCTGAAAAATCTCCGTTAAGCGCTCTTGTAGTTCTAATGTTTTCAACGTTCCAGTCTCCTTCCCAAATTATAAACCATCAGGTTAATTATACTTATGAAAAACAGATGTTTTTATGAACATATTGAATTTTAAGAAAAAAGTCAATTGTTTATTTTTAAATACGATCGACAACTCACTTCATAACGATAGAACATTCCTTATTTTCTGTTTTTATGTTGACGCTTACATAAACTTTTAGTTATCATAACCTAATAAACGTCTATTTTACGACAATTCTAAAAATACAAACAAACATACGTAACAAGGAGGAACTTTATGAAAAAAGAAATACCTTTTGGAATAGCGATTATCCCTATTATCATTACCGTTGCAGTTATGATGGTTACAATTGTTGTATTAAAACAAAGCCCTCACGTTCCACTTATTATCGGTACAACCGTTGCTTCTATTGTCGCTTGGCGTTACGGTTACAAATGGAATGATCTTGAAGAAGCAATGTATAAAGGGATTCGTCTTGCATTACCCGCTATCGTCATTATTATTCTTGTTGGCTTAACAATTGGTGCTTGGATTGGCGGTGGAATTGTCGCAACGATGATTTATTACGGTTTAAAACTTTTAACTCCATCACTATTTTTAGTTTCCATTACTGTCATTTGTTCTATCGTTGCATTAGCGATTGGTAGCTCTTGGTCTACAATGGGTACAATTGGTGTTGCTGGAATGGGAATTGGCCTAAGTATGGGAATTCCAGCTCCAATGGTTGCTGGTGCCATTATTTCAGGCTCTTATTTTGGCGATAAAATGTCACCGCTTTCAGATACAACTAACTTAGCCGCAGGATTAACAAATACAGATTTATTCGCACACATTCGTCATATGTTATTTACTACAGTTCCCGGTTTAATTATTACTCTTATCGTATACGCGGTCTTAGGAAGAAGCTTCGGCGCTAACAATATTGATGCGAAGAGCATCGATCAAACGTTACAAGTATTGCAACAAAACTTTGTTATCTCACCTTTCCTACTCATTATACCCGTAGCCGTTATGGTATTGGTCGCTAAAAAGGTTCCTGCCATACCAGCCATTCTCGTCGGTATTATTTTAGGATTCTTATCACAAGTCTTTATTCAAGGTGGTTCTGTCTCAGCATCTGTCGGTGCACTCCAAGCTGGATTTGTTATAGACACTGGAAACAAGCTAGTAGACGAACTATTTAACCGCGGTGGCTTAGATTCGATGATGAATACAGTCTCTATGACAATTGTCGCTATGACTTTCGGAGGAGTATTAGAACATACAGGTATTCTTCGCTCAATTGTAAATCAAATTTTAAAGTTAGCGAAATCAGCAAAAGGGCTTATCGCTTCTACTATCGCATCTTGTTTTGCAACAAACCTTACTTGCTCTGAACAATATATTTCAATTGTTGTCCCTTCAAGAATGTACGCAAATGCATACACAGAAAAAGGACTACATTCAAAAAACTTATCCAGAGCATTAGAAGATGGCGGAACATTAACTTCTGTCTTCGTTCCTTGGAATACGTGCGGTGTATTTATTCTCGCTACACTTGGCGTAGGTGCATTTGAATATGCTCCTTATGCTATTTTGAATTTCATCGTACCTATTATCTCAATCATTTATGGTATAACAGGTTTCACAATTGTAAAACTATCAGACATTGAAAAAGCAGAACTGCTAAAGAAACAAAAAGCTCAACTAGAAGCTTAAAAATAGCGGTAAATTCAGTTCATATAGTGCGCGAGGTCGCCCTTGTTGATAGGGCATTTCCTCGCCGCAAATATGAGCATACCCGTAATCAACTAATTTCTTTAACAACCTTTCTGTCGATCTTCGAGTCACTTGTAAGTACTCAGAAAGGTCAGCTGCTGTAAATTTCAATGACGGATGCGATTGACTAAATTGAATAATTTTTGACAAGTTGGCCGGACTAAGCTTCGTTTCCTTCGCTATTTTCATTAGTTCCGGATTATCATTTTTCAAACTTTGTACTCTCTGTTCTTTCGGGAATGGACCAAACAAATCTTTATCACTTGTTAGTATATAAAAACAACGATCTATTGGATTATTCTTTGCAAAACTTTGAGCAATTTTTGCATTTTGCTCCGCTTCTTTCACGGTTTTTCCATAACCAAATCCAATAGCTATCGTTCCTTCTATACTCGCAAACAAGTTATCTATCGCATTTGTTTTAATAATTGATTCGATATCACCACGAGTTGTATACAAAATGCATGTCATTTCATCCACTTGTTTAAATGAACCACGTAGTTCTTTTGAAATGACATCTAGTTTTTCAAGCAAACTCGTTCGTAATTCTAAGGACGAAATAATACAAGTACCAACAGTAGCTGAATAGCTTTTTGCTAACTCAGCTTTTATTTTTGCATCTTTTAGCCCATGTATAATGGATTGTGTTGGATCAATCATACGCTCTGAAGGAACACCCATTTTTTGAAGCTCGTCGTAAACAGCGTGAATACTAGTTAAAGCTAAATGAGCTTCTCCAGATTGATATTTAGCTACATGAAAATCGATAACTCTATTTATTTCATCTTTACTCCACAGCATATTTTCATAATCCAACACTTGCGGACTTTCTTTTATACCGATATCATGGAACACATTTGTAATAAACGAGCGGTCTACTAAATCGATGGAAATGTTATGTGGTTGAATACTTTGATGATACATGATAGAAAGAATGGAAGATGCGACAGTTGTCTCGTCTTGCTGTAAGTATGTACTTGGAATTCGTAATTGTTCTCTTACTTCTTTTGCCATATAATAAGGTAAAGCACCTGAGAAAAAGATGACATCACAAGGCTTTAGACACTTTAATAGTTCAGAAGATTCTGCCGGATGAAGGTAAATATAGGAATCAATTTCTATTCCTTCTAATTTTTGAGCAATAGGAAAAAGGTTATCCATAAACTCCTTTGAACCGACAACTGCAATTTTTATCATCATTTTCTCTAACTCCTTATCATTAATTAACGACTATTTAACGTCAACTATATCAAATGTATAAAACTATTGTAAAACAGGAAGGAGTTTCTATTCAATGAAAATTACAGCTATTCATCTTTACGCAATTCGTTTACCGCTTCGCAGTCCGTTTGTTATTAGTTATGGCTCTTATTCTGATATGCCCTCTATTATCGTCAAAATGGAAACAGATGAAGGTATTATCGGTTACGGTGAAGGCGTTGCTGATGATCACGTCACAGGTGAATCATGGGAAAGTACTTTCCATACTTTAAAACATACGCTAACCCCTGCTCTAATCGGGAAAAATCCAATGAATATCGAAAAAATACACGACATGATGGACAATACAATTTACGGTGTTCCAACAGCGAAAGCCGCAATTGATATTGCTTGTTTTGATATAATGGGCAAAAAACTAAATCAACCTGTATATCAATTAATTGGTGGGCGCTATCATGAAGAATTCCCTGTCACTCACGTTTTAAGTATTGCCGATCCTGAAGATATGGCTGAAGAAGCTGCTTCTATGATTCAAAAAGGTTACCAATCTTTCAAAATGAAAGTTGGTACGAATGTAAAAGAAGATGTGAAACGTATTGAAGCTGTACGAGAACGTGTAGGAAATGACATCGCTATTCGCATTGATGTAAACCAAGGCTGGAAAAATAGCGCGAACACATTAACAGCACTGCGTTCATTAGGACATTTAAACATTGACTGGATTGAACAACCTGTTATCGCGGACGATATTGATGCCATGGCTCATATTCGTTCTAAAACAGATCTCCCGCTTATGATTGATGAAGGACTAAAAAGTTCTCGTGAAATGCGCCAAATTATTAAATTAGAAGCTGCCGATAAAGTGAATATAAAACTAATGAAATGCGGCGGCATATATCCAGCTGTAAAGCTCGCTCATCAAGCTGAAATGGCCGGCATTGAATGCCAAGTGGGATCAATGGTCGAATCCTCTGTTGCCTCTTCCGCAGGATTCCATGTCGCTTTCTCAAAGAAAATCATTACGAGCGTAGAGCTAACAGGACCATTAAAATTCACGAAAGACATTGGAAACTTACATTACGATGTACCATTCATTCGCTTAAACGAAAAGCCGGGACTCGGCATTGAAATAAACGAAGATACACTACAAGAACTAACCGTCTTTCAAGACGTTGTACGCTAAAGGAGGACTATCATATGACGGTTCTATACGAAGGAACATTAAAACAAAATAACGAATCATTTCACGTTACATTACTATCACTAGAGCACATCGAACAAATTTTATCACTACAAAACATTGTAGTTGAAGCACTAGAAGATAAAAGTCGTTTACAACCACTCTCACAAGAAGAATTTCAATACATTCTAAAAGGAAACGGCATGATGATCGGTTCTTTTATCGAAAACGAACTCATCGCATTTCGCGCTCTACTCGTCCCGCCTATCGATGATGAACATTTAGGGCTTGATATTGGTTTGCCAGAAAGTGAACTACACCGCGTCATCTATCAAGAAATCTCAAACGTTCATCCGAACTGCCGAGGAAATGGTATGCAAAAAATATTAGCAAACGTCATCATGGACGAATTGCAAAAAGAAGATAGCAAATATGATTATGTATGCTGCACCGTTGCTCCTTTTAACATCCCGAGTTTGAAGGATAAATTTGCGCAAGGGATGGAGATTGCTGTGTTGAAGGAAAAATATGGTGATAGTCTGCGGTATGTTTTTGTGAAGAAATTGCGCGGAGATAATGAAAGAGATTGGACGGATGTTCAAAGTATTCTAATGAGTGATGCTAGTGGACAGCAGGCTTTGCTTTCGGAGGGGTATCGTGGGTATGAGATGGAGAAAGTTGATGAAGAATTTGTTGTGAAGTTTGGACGATAATCTATATACTCGAAAAGAGGAGATGTCCCTTGTGGCATCTCCTCTTTTCGATTTGTTGAACAATCCTGTAGTAAATGAAATTATATCAACGATTTTTCGAATATATCTATCAAAACTTACAATATATCAACGATTTTTAAAATATATCTATCAAAACTTACAATATATCAACGATTTTTAAAATATATCTATCAAAACTTACAATATATCAACGATTTTTAAAATATATCTATCAAAACTTACAATATATCAACGATTCGACAAGAAATATCGATTTACCGACAAAAATTGATATCCCTTCCTAAACCGTCATCTTCCAACTAGATAAAGCTAACCAGTTCTCCATTTCCTTATAATCAGGCATTATCTTCCCGACAAGACGCCAAAAAGAGCGATCATGATTTAAATGAACCATATGACACATTTCATGAACGACTACATAGTCAATTACTCGCTGTGGTGCCATTGCTAGCTTCCAATTGAATGTTAGTTGTAAATTCGAATCGCAAGTACCCCAAGTACGACTACTATCTGTAATACGAATAGAACGTGGTTTTGTTTTGAAATTACTTTGATGCGCTTTAATACTCTTCTCTACTAAAGATTTACAATGCTTATAGTAAAATCGTTTTAAAGCTTGTTGTATTTTCTCATCCTTAAGCTCTTTCACATAAATATGTAACTTATCCCCTTCAAATACTGCGTTGTCTTGCTCAATTCTTGCATCTTGGGAAATCTGTATCGGATACGTATTCCCTAAATACAAAAAGCCCTCTCCTTGATCATAATCCTTTTCCTGTGGTCCATGCGCTCGCTCCGCCATTTCCTTACGAGTTGTCTGAATCCAATCCCACTTCTCCTCTAGCAACTGGACTAAGTATTCAACAGGTGTCCCTTTCGGAGCCTGCACTTCCACATTTCCATACGAATCTACAAAAAGACGCACGGACTTTTTCTTCTTATAAGTTATATGAAAATTAATTGTCTCACCTAAATATGTATGTACCATTTCATCACCTAGCGTATTATTTTACAAATAAAAAAGAGTAGGATACAAACGTCCTACTCTACCTATTATATCATTTACTGCTTTAACGAACTCATTATCCTCTATACTTTACACCTAATCCCTTAATGAAATTCCTTGCGTATCTATCGCCGCACTCTTTGTAATTTTTATGACCTTTTTTTCTTAATAGAGCGCCTAACTCTCCTTTTGTTACCGTAACGCCTACGCTATCTAATATATCAAGTACATCCTCACTCGTTAAAGATAGTGCGATTTTCATTTTCTTTAGAAGAAGGTTATTGGCACTCTCCTTACTCTGTACAGGTGCAGGCTGCCCTGGTTTCGGATCTTGCTTTCCTCTTTTTAAAGTAATAAATCCATTGAAAAATGCCTCTAACATCATCATATCGCATGTTTTTACGTACTCATCTTCGATTACATCCGCATCTTCGGCTTCATGCTGAGGAGCTCTCTTTATTTTTGTAAGCATATCAACTACGTCTTCTTTCGTTACTTCCATCCCGCCGAGTTTAAAGATTTCCACCATATCTATATCTCTTATATCTAAAGCGTATCGTACTCTTTTTAATATATCGTTGTTGCTCATTGCCATTGGGTTTCCTCCTGAAATGTTGATTATTTATTCAGCAGTTAAAGTTTATCCTATAACGTGCTTTAAATTATCATGTTTAAATCTAACCTTTTAGTTATTGTCCGCTAAATTAATACTTTAACATTTTAAAGATATGTTTTATAGTCTTACCCGAACTTTTCTCTATCATTGTATCTACAGAGCTCTTACGTGTTTTTTATATGCCTTTAAAAAGATTTCTCTCTTAACATTAACTAAAAGAAAAAAACAGTGCTTTGATTTCTCAAATACACTGTTCTTTTCCAGCTCTACGCTTATTTTCAACTCACTCATGTCATACACTACATATGAAATGATTTAACTGCTTAAAAGTTAAACCGTCTCACTATCCTGAGCAACACCAACACTATCCTCAAACTTATCCAACAAAGCACGCACCTCATTGGTCGATTTCGTACTCATCAATTGATTTCTCAATTCCGCAGCTCCTGGGAAGCCCTTCACATAAATTTTGAAGAAGCGGTGAAGTCCTGTGATTGAGCGTGGCAGTACTTCTGCATATTGATCTTGAAGATCAAGTTGTAGTCTTAAAAGATCTAGATGTTCTTTACTGCTATGCTCTCTTGGCTCTTTTTCAAAAGCAAATGGATTTTTGAAGATGCCTCGTCCGATCATTACGCCATCAATGCCGTATTTTTCAGCAAGTTCCAGTCCCATTTTACGATCAAGGATGTCTCCATTGATTGTTATTAACGTATTTGGTGCGATACGGTCACGTAATTTTTTAATTTCCGGAATTAGTTCCCAATGCGCATCTACTTGGCTCATTTCTTCTCTTGTGCGTAAATGAATAGAAAGGTTCGCAATATCTTGTTTGAAAATGTGCGTTAACCAATCTTCCCACTCGCTTAACTCTTTAAAGCCAAGTCTTGTTTTTACGCTGACAGGTAGTCCGCCCGCTTTTGCTGCTTGGATAAGTTCTGCTGCAACGTCTGGACGTAGAATAAGACCACTACCTTTTCCTCTTGATGCTACATTCGGTACAGGGCAGCCCATATTAATATCAATGCCTTTAAATCCTAACTCTGCCATACCAATACTCATTTGACGGAAATATTCAGGATTATCTCCCCAAATATGTGCCACCATTGGCTGTTCATCTTCTGTAAAAATTAAACGACCACGTACACTTTTCATACCTTCTGGATGACAATAGCTATCTGAGTTTGTGAACTCTGTAAAGAATACATCTGGACGACCAGCCTCACTTACTACGTGACGGAAAACAACGTCTGTCACATCTTCCATTGGTGCAAGTACGAAAAATGGTCGTGGTAATTCACGCCAAAAATTATCTATCATTTCAAATTCAAATCCTCTCACTATGAATACAATTTCAAAATCTCAATTTATAATTTGTGAAAATCAGCAATATTTATTTTAACTAAAATCGCTTATGAATGGTATTTTTGTAAACCAAAAAGCAGATGGTATAGATTTTCCTATATCAACTGCTTTCCTATTATACTAACTTAAGCCAAGCCACACACTCCACATGAGTCGTATGCGGGAACATATCAACAGGCTGTACTTCCTGTGTTTTATATCCGCCTTCTTCTAGTACTTTTAAGTCACGTGCTAATGTTGCTGGGTTACACGATACGTATACGACGCGGTTTGGCTTCATGTCGATGATTGTGTTTAGTAATGCTTCGTCACAGCCTTTACGCGGTGGATCTACGACCATTGTGTCGGCGATTACGCCTTCTTTGTACCATTTTGGAATGACTACTTCTGCTTCTCCTACGCCAAATTCAGCGTTTGTCATGTTGTTTAGTGCTGCGTTTCGGTTTGCGTCTTCGATTGCTTCTGGGACGATTTCAACGCCGTACACTTTTTTCGCTTTTTGCGCTAGGAATAACGAGATTGATCCGATTCCGCAATAGGCATCGATTACTGTTTCGTTACCATTTAATTTTGCGTATTCTAACGTTTTATCGTATAGCACTTTCGTTTGTTCTGGGTTTACTTGATAGAATGAACGTGCTGAAATCGCAAATTTAATGTCACCGATAAAGTCATAAATATATTCTGATCCGTACAGTACTGTCGTTTTATCTCCGAAAATTACGTTTGTACGCTTCGTATTTACGTTTTGAACGATTGATTTTACTTCTGGGAATTTCGCTGCAATTTCTTCAATAATTGCTTTTTTGTTTGGCAATTCCGCTGTACGCGTAATGAAGACAAGCATAATTTCCCCTGTTACTTGTCCGTAACGAGCCATTACGTGACGAAGTGTTCCTTTGTTACGCTCTTCGTTATACGCAGTGATACCGTGCTTTTCACAAATACGTTTTACTTCTTGAATTAATGTATCGTTTTCTTCTGCCTGAATTAAGCATGATTCCATATTAATGATGTCATGCGTTCCTTGGCGATAAAAACCAGCTACAAGCCCACCTTCACGTTCTCCGATTGGTACTTGTGCTTTATTGCGGTATACCCACGGGTTCTTCATGCCAAGTACAGGATGAACAGGAACATCACCTAGTCCTCCGATACGCTGCATAACGTCACGTACTTGTTTTTCTTTCGCTTGTAATTGTCCTTCATAAGTTAAGTGCTGAAGCTGACAACCGCCGCACTGATTATATACTGGGCATTCAGCATCTTTACGATATGGACTTTCTGTATGAAGCTTCATTAAACGACCAAATGCAAAGTTTTTCTTCACTTTAATAATTTTAATTTGCGCTTCTTCACCTGGTAATCCGTTTTTAACGAAAATAGGATAGCCCTTTACTTTCGCAACACCGGCACCATCATGTGTTAAATCTTCAAATACTACATCTATAAACTCGTTTTTCTCAACTGGTGGCGTCATTTTAGTACTCATTTTCCGACCTCTCTTTTTCATAACACTGCGTTACATTTTATCATACTTATATGGTCTTTTTCTATTGGAAGAAAAAAAGCTATTGACGATACTTCTCTGTTAATGTTACGCTACTACTAATTTAATACGGACGATGTTACCTCATATATACTTGATAATATGGATCGAGAGTTTCTACCCGGCAACCTTAAATTGCTGGACTATGGGGAAAACTAATGAATATTAGCCTATGCGTAAAAAAGGACTCATATTGATTAGCTTTCTCTCATAGATGAAAGTGAATCCATATGGGTCTTTTTTTATTTTTATTTTTCTAAAAGGTCAGACATCTTACGTATGACATAAAACCTCGTTCTTTTATTTTTAGTAATATAACGAACGTTTTATGTACAAACTTTATACGAACTTCTGAAAGGGGCAACTACATGCAATATGTAATGAGCATTATCGGTATTCTTGCCGTGTTAGGTTTATGTTTTGCTTTGTCAAACAACAAAAGTAAAATCAACTTCCGTGCAATTGCAATTATGATTGGTTTCCAAATTTTAATCGGTTGGTTTATGTTTGCTACAAAGATTGGTCAACAAATCATTATTTTCATTAGTAAAGTTTTCAACAAACTAATTAAACTTGGTACGACAGGTGTCGATTTTCTCTTTAATGGAATTCACAGAGATTTTGTCTTTTTCTTAAACGTATTATTAATTATCGTATTTTTCTCAGCACTACTTTCAATCTTTAGTTATTTAGGTGTTTTACCATTCATCGTTCGTGTTGTCGGCGGTGCAATTTCAAAAATTACTGGTTTGCCGCGCGTTGAGTCATTCCACGCAGTAAACTCTGTATTCTTCGGTTCAAGTGAAGCGTTAATCGTCATTAAAAACGATTTACAGCATTTCAATAAAAATCGTATGTTTATCATTTGTTGTTCTGCGATGAGCTCCGTTTCTGCTTCTGTTACAGCATCATACGTAATGATGTTAGATGCAAAATACGTACTAGCAGCTCTTCCGCTAAACTTATTCTCAAGCTTAATCGTTTGTTCGTTATTAACACCAGTTGATACGAAAAAAGAAGATGAAGTGATTCAAAAATTTGATAGAACTCTATTCGGAGACAGCTTTATCGGCGCAATGATTAACGGTGCGCTTGATGGTTTAAAAGTAGCTGGTATCGTTGCCGCATTAATGATCGCCTTTATCGGTGTGATGGAAGTTGTAAACTACGTAATTAGTGCAGCTTCAGGCGCAATGGGACATGCTGTTACTTTACAACAAATCTTCGGTTACGTACTTTCTCCATTCGCATTCTTAATGGGTATTCCAACTCAAGATATTATCCCAGCTGGTGGTATTATGGGTACGAAGATTGTTTTAAACGAGTTTGTAGCAATCCTTGATTTAAAAGACACAGCTACAACATTAGCTCCACGTACAGTTGGAATCGTTACAGTATTCTTAATTAGCTTCGCAAGTATTAGCCAAATTGGTGCAATCGTTGGTACAATCCGTGCCCTTTCTGAAAAACAAGGAAGCGTTGTTTCTAAATTTGGTTGGAAAATGCTATTTGCATCAACACTTGCTTCTATTTTATCTGCAACAATCGCTGGATTGTTTATTTAATAAAAAATCACCTTACTTTAACGAGTAAGGTGATTTTTTTGATTCTTTATGAAATCGAACGGAATTCGACTACTTCCTCGTTACTAATAAGTTTTCCTTCGTGTATGCCTTTTACTGAAATAACCATAACAGATTTATCTTCTCCTTCAAGCTTTCCTAAAGAGAATAAATAGATTAAATTTTCTTTTTGTAACATCCATTGTTTGCCATTTACTCGACCTAATATTCTTTTTTCTGAAGATGGCTTTATTTCTCCAACATACTGACATTCTCCAAAAGAAGTTTTTATTATATTCTTCTCTGTATCAATTACTAGATGCTGGAATAGTTCTAGGTTTCTACTTGAAACAATTTCAATTTCATGGTTACTTTTTTGCTTAAATTGAAGTTTTCCATCACTTGTATTAGATAAACTACTATTCTCAACGGCGTTTCTAAAAAAGTTATATTCTTCTTCTGTAATACCAAAGTTAGGATGATACGGTTTCACCTGTTTATCTATATGCCCTGATATATAGTTTATGTACCACTCTTTATCATTCTTTACATGATCACTCATCTTTTTAGTAATAACCTCTACTTTTTTACGTGTATCACGATCCATCTCTAGTGTCATAATATCCGCCGTCACTTCCGCATTCATAAGATGCGATGGAATATACTCTTCCACACTATTCGCTTTACTCACTTCACTTTGACAACCAACTATAAATAGCGATATGAAAAAGATATATATTATTTTTTTATATTTCATTTCTATTCTCCACTCCATACATTATCCTTACTTAGTTTTATAGCGGTTTTTATTATAGTATAAAATCTTTATATTTTAATAGAATCCATACCCGTATGCAAAATTGCATATTAATAAGTCTTCTTCTTACTTTAAAATTAGCTTAAATCACTTTCCAAATTATACAAATAACAAGTTTAAAATGTTATAATTTTCAAAAAGCCATTGGAGGATATTATGAAAGCCCACGCAATTTTCGATTTCTTACATTTACTAGTCTTAACCCTAAAAAGCTATTATGTATGGGGAATGCCTATCTATGTCTTTATTATTCCTCTTATCTTTGTAGTCGGTTATATTATTATTAATTCTAATAAGAAACAAAAAAATACATCTATTCAAAGTCACTAATCTATTACCTTAATAGCCTCCTAAAAATCATATTCCCCTCATTTTCTTCAAATGATATGATGAACAAGGGTATATCCCCACCACTCTTATAGCGGTGGGGATTTTAATGTCAATATGCAACATACTACACAATAGAAGGTGATTTTTATGAGAAAATACGCAACAATTGCTTTATGTACGTCTGCCATTCTAGCAGGCTGCAATACTAGCAATGTAAGCCAAGAACCTAAAAAAGAGAAAAAGGTTCAAGAAGTAGCTAAACAAAAAGAGACTGTACAAGAACAAGGTAAAATTTCTTATACTCCCATCACATACGAATCTACAGACACTACTATTCATATTACAGACATAAAAGATTCTTTAAATGAAGTACAATATAAAATTTGGCGCACAGCTGATGGAAAGGAAAGTGCTAAATCTTTTTCTTCTAAAGAAAAAGAGAAACAATTTACACTTCCTTTTGATATAAAGGAATTTGAAGGAAAACGCGGTGAGTTCCAAATTGAAGCAACAGGAATGAAAGAAGATGGGAAAACAATCTCGCTTACGAAATCTACTATTACTTTCGAACAAAAGGTTCCTGTTCTTATGTATCACGCAATTGATGATTATCATGGTCAAGGTATTAAAGACTTATTCGTATCACCAGCTAACTTTGAAGCACAAATGAAACATTTAAAGGACAATGGTTATACGCTGTTAACGTTTGAACGCTGGAGTGATATAAATAAAGTAAATAAGCCGATTTTCGTTACATTTGATGACGGTATGAAAAATAATATGAATGCATTTCGCGTTTTACAAAAGCTAAAAGATGATACTTTCAAACCGGCAGCAACAGAATATATGATTGTTGATAACGTTGATGTAGAAGGAGCATTGTCTACTTCTGAAATAAAAGAAATGGTTGATTCCGGCATTTTCTCGGTGCAATCTCATACTGCAACACATGCAGACTTGCCGAAAATTACAAACTATGAGGAAGAGTTAAAAGGTTCAAAAGAAAAGCTAGAAAAAATAACAGGTAAGCCTGTTATCGCAATCGCATATCCATTCGGCCATGTAGATGATAAGGTTGTTGCAGAAACGAAGAAGTATTATCAATTTGCGACGACGACAAAGCCTGGGCAATTCATTACGAAGGGTGAACCTGATGAATTGTTAAAGATGAAGCGCGTTCGTATACACCATACAACGACTGTAGAGCAATTTGCTTCTTCAATTAAGTAAATGTAAGAGCTCAATACATTTTGAGCTCTCTTTTTGCGCTATATTTATATATATTTTTAGAATTTTCTTGTATTATATATAGTAAGAAATTTTTCAAATTAAAGGAGATTATACATATGTCATTTGAACAAACGTTAGAGAAATATGCTGCTCTTGCAGTTAATGTTGGCGTTAATATTCAACCTGGACAAACTTTATCAATTAGTGCACCTCTTGAAGCTGTACAATTTGTACGCCTCGTTACAGAGAAAGCATATAAATCTGGTGCAAAACACGTATATGTGGATTGGAATGATGAGACTTTAACACGCTTAAAGTTCGATCTAGCTCCTGAAGAAGCTTTCTCTGAATTCCCTTCTTGGAAAGCACATGCTCGTGAGGAATTAGCAAAAGAAGGCGCTGCATTTATGTCTATCTATGCAGAAAACCCTGATTTATTAAAAGGTGTAGAAGCAACACGTATCGCAACAGCTCATAAAGTAGCTGGAGAAGCGATGAAAGTATACCGTGATTACGTACAAGCCGATAAAGTAAGCTGGTGTGTAATTTCTGTTCCTACGAAAGAATGGGCTGCGAAAGTATTCCCTGACATAGCGCCAGAAGAACAAGAAGCAAAGTTATGGGATGCTATTTTCAAAGCTACTCGTGCTGATTTAGAAAATCCTGTAGAAGCATGGAAAGAACATGATGAAACATTACATACAAAAGTGGATTACTTAAACGAAAAGCATTATAAAGCTCTTCACTATACAGGTCCTGGAACAGATTTAACAATCGAACTTCCAGAAAAACATGTATGGGCTGGTGCTGGTAGCTTAAATGAAAAAAACGTACCATTTATGGCTAATATTCCAACTGAAGAAGTATTTACAATGCCACTTAAAACAGGTGTAAACGGCCAAGTTTCTAGTACAAAACCGTTAGTATTTGCAGGTAATATTATCGATAATTTCACGTTAACATTTGAAAACGGACGTATCGTAGACTATAAAGCTGAAGCTGGTGAAGAAGCTTTAAAACATTTAGTAGAAACAGATGAAGGTTCTCACTTCTTAGGAGAAGTAGCTTTAGTACCTCATGACTCACCAATTTCAAACACAAATGTTTTATTCTACAATACACTATTTGACGAAAATGCATCTTGCCACCTTGCAATCGGAAATGCTTATGCATTTAACTTAGTTGGCGGAAAAACAATGTCTAAAGAAGAACTTGCTGAAAACGGCGCAAACGCTAGTATTACACACAACGACTTCATGATTGGATCCGCTGAGCTTGATATCGATGGTATTACAGCTGATGGCAGACATGAGCCTATCTTCCGTAAAGGTAACTGGGCGTTTTAAATCTATTACCATAAAGAAACACATTGGATAATCCAATGTGTTTTTTATTTATTTGGTTTCAATTCAAATTTTATCGTTCTATTTTCACGCGTAAACTCCGGTCTATACGTAGCGATATACGTATTTTCTTTCGCTACGTCAAATAGCATGATATCTTGAATTTTTTCATCTGGTGCTAACTTTTTACTAATAAAGCTATCAGGGTTATTATATTCTTTAAATCTTGTACCTTTCTTATCGATAATCTCAAATTCATAAAATGCAAAAGGTATTTCCTTTTTACTATTATTTTCCACTTTGAAAATAACCCCCAAAATCTCTTCTTTCTTTTTATCCTCATCATAATCCGGATATCCTAATTTAACTGAATCGATAGTTACTTGCAAACCATCTACGTCTACTGTCTCCCCTATTTTATACACTTTATCTTGAACATCTTCTTGTTTACTTTCATTACTATCTTTAGTCTCAGTGCAAGCACTTAAACTAAAAGCTATGCCAAAAATTAAAACAATTTGACTCACCTTTTTTAACATACTCTTTCCTCCACATAAGACAATATTTCATATGTATCATAACAAAACGCTTTACTCTTTCTTGTCATATTTTGTCGTATTAATTGCTAACTGCACAAATAGAAAAAAGCTATCTTCTACAAAAGATAGCTTTCAGGATGCCGATGAAACCTTAAGACCAATGACACCCAAAACAATAAAAAGAATACAAAATGCTTGGAATAAGCTAATGTGCTCTTTAAAAAAATACACACTAATGATTGTAATAAGTAATGTTCCAACGCCAGACCAAATAGCATAAGCAATACTTAAATGAATCTTCTTCACAACGATGGCGAACACGCTGAAACAAATTCCATAAAATACGAAAATCAATACACTTGGAACGAGCTTTGTTAAACCATTTGATAGTTTCATCGCAATTGTTCCAGCCACTTCAAAAATAATTGTAACAAGTAATAATAGCCAATATACCATACTAGAATCTCCTTCTCTGTTACCTTATAGAGATTCTAGTATACTACTTATAGTCCTAATGAAATATATTTAATTTCTAAATATTCCTCGATGCCGAAATGGCCTCCTTCACGGCCGATACCACTTTCTTTAAAGCCACCGAATGGTGCTTGTGCAACTGATGGAAGACCGTCATTTAGACCAATAATACCGTACTCTAGCGCTTCACTAATTTGGAATGCTTGGCTAATGTCTTTCGTGAAAATATACGCAGCTAAACCGTATGGTGTATTATTTGCACGTTCGATTACTTCATCAACTTTTTTAAATTTCGCAACTGGTGCCACTGGCCCAAATGTTTCTTCGTTCATACAAAGCATCGTATCATTTGCCAACCCAATTACAGTCGGTTGAATGAAATGTCCCTCTAACTCTGCGACCTTTTGACCACCATATAAAACTGTTCCACCTTTTTGAATAGCATCTTCAATATGTTCTTGTACTTTTGAAACTGCATTCTCATCAATAAGTGGTCCGACAGTCGTTCCGTCACCGAAACCGTCTCCTACTTTCAACTGCCCTACTGCCTTTTGGAACTTCTCTACAAATACTTCGTATACTTCTTCTTGAACGAATACTCGGTTTGTACATATACACGTTTGTCCTGCGTTACGGAATTTCGAACCAATCACCGCTTCTACTGCTTTATCTAAATCTGCATCATTCATTACGATAAACGGAGCGTGACCACCTAACTCAAGTGAAACTTTTTTCATCGTTTGCGCCGCACTAGCCATTAACTCTTTTCCGATTTCCGTTGACCCTGTAAAGGACACTTTTCGCACACGACCATCTTCCATCCACGTATCAGCAATTGCTTTTGCACTACCTGTTACGATATTAATTACACCCTTTGGAATATCCGCTTCATGTGCTAATTCAGCTAATTTTAATGCAGTTAGTGGTGTTTGACTTGCAGGTTTTACAACTGCTGTACAGCCTGCTGCAAGCGCTGGGGCTACCTTTCTCGTAATCATAGCAGCTGGAAAGTTCCATGGTGTAATAGCTGCCATAACGCCAACTGGTTGCTTCATAACTAAAATGCGCTTATTCGGATGAGAAGCAGGAATCATTTCACCATATACACGTTTCCCCTCTTCTGCATACCATTCAACAAAGCTATTTGCATAATTTACTTCACCAAGCGCTTCTGCAAACGGCTTTCCTTGTTCCTTCGTCATAATCGCTGCGATCTCTTCCTTATTTTCATCAATAAGTGTGAACCACTTTTTTAACTTCGCTGCACGATCCGCTGCCGTTAACTTAGACCACGTTTTAAAAGCTTCATGTGCAGCATCAACAGCTTGCTTTGCCTCTGTTACTCCGCCTTTTGGTACAGTTGCAAATATTCCCTTCGTCGCAGGATTATTTACTTCAATTTGTTCTTGTAGTGTAATCCACTCACCATTTATATACATCGCCTTTTTATCTATACTTACGAAAGTCGCCTTTTTATCCAATGTTTTCTTCCCCCTCTATGAACTTCTTAATTTTCCTAGTAGCAGCAGATTGACTAATTTGCAAAAACTCAGCCACTTTATAACTTGATCCATACGTTTTATACGCTTTAAGAATAATATTTCTCTCTACCTCTTCCAGCATTTTATAAAGGCTTTGCCCCGATTGTTCAACTGCAGCCTCTTGCATAGAGAGTGGCAAATCCTCTACCGTTACAACATCATCGACAGTAATAACAATTCTCTCAATTACATTCTCTATTTCTCTATTGTTTCCTTCCCACGGATATCCAACAAACATTTGTAATGTACCCGGTGCTAGTTTCACATCACGTCCGTACTTTTTATTAAAGTGCTGCAAGTAATGATAAATAAGCGGTAAAATATCTTCTGTTCTTTCCCTAAGCGGGGGAATTGCAATTGGAATGACATTCAGACGATAGTATAAATCTTTCCGAAATGTTCCTTGTTTCACCATCTCGCTTAAATCTCTATTTGTTGCCGCGACAATTCGAACATCCACTTTTTTTAATTCTCTTCCGCCTATAGGACGAAATGTTTTTTCTTGCAATACTTGCAAAAGCTTCGCTTGGATTTCAATCGGCATTTCACCGATTTCATCTAAAAAAAGAGTTCCTTTATGCGCGGATTCTAATAGTCCCTTTTTCCCTTCACGATTTGCACCTGTAAAAGATCCACCTGAATATCCAAAAAGCTCCGATTCAATTAAATTAGTTGGCAATGCCGCACAATTAATTTCATAGAAACTTTCATTCTTCCGATGACTCACCTCATGTAAATGGCGTACTAATCGACTTTTTCCTACTCCAGTCTCGCCTAAAACGAGAACAGTACTATCCACTACAGATACTTTTTTGATTGTATCGACTATTTTTTGCATAGCTAGACTTTTAAAAATAAGTCCTTCATGCTCATATGTTTCTCTTAATTCTTTTTTATATGTTTTTAGCTGATTATCCATTTCCTCTACCTTTTGACGTAATTGATAGAGTTCAGTAAGGTCGCGAGAATAACTAATCACTCTTCTTAAATTTCCCTCATCATCAAAAACAGGCCTTGTACGAACGTGTAAATACTCTCCTGATTTTGTAGTTTGAACGAGTTCAATTGGCCTCTTTTTTTCAATCACTTCTAATGTCGCTGATGGATAAAAGATTCCATCCTTTTGTAGTTCTTTTACATGCTTACCCACTAACTCTTCGGCAGCTAGTTGGTAGTGCCTTTCACATGTACTATTTACACGCACAACGATCCCTTGCTCATCTGTAACAAAAATTTCGTCAAACGCATATTCAAATACATCTTTTAAATCCATTAACACTCGTTCCTTTTCTGCAACCATCCTAGCCACCCCTAACTTCAAATCCATCGATCCACTTCACTACCTTTATTATAAAGTGAATTTTCTGCATTTAATATAGAGTCAGCTAGAATGTTTGCTATTTATACTTCAGTTTTTAAACGCGAGCGATGTTTGTTTGCTCATAACAAGCTTGCAACGATTCTTCAATTATTGTTAATCCTTCTTCAAGTTGCTCATCTGTAATAATTAAAGGCATTAACACACGTATAACATTTCCATACGTTCCTGCTGATAATAAAAGTAACCCACGCTTATTTGCTTCTGCACATAGATTAGCCGTTAACGTTTTGTCAGGTGCTTTCGTCTTACGATCTTGAACGACCTCAAATGCACACATTGCGCCTAACCCACGCACATCACCGATGCAATGATATTTATTTTTCATCTCTTCGAATCGGTTCATTACGACTTTTCCTAATTCTATCGCTCTATCATTTAGTTTCTCATTTTCTATTACATCGAGAACAGCTAATGCAGCCGCACATCCTAATGGACTTCCTGCATACGTTCCACCAAGTTCACCTGGTGCAGATTCATTCATAATTTCTTTACGTCCAATGACACCACTTATCGGTACACCAGCCCCTAATGATTTAGACACTGTAATTAAATCTGGAACGACATCATAGTGATCAATTGCAAAATATTTTCCTGTACGACTAAAGCCTGTTTGTATTTCATCCGCTACAAATAAGATGCCGTTCTCTGAACAAATGCGGCGTACTTCTTGAACAAATTTCTTACTTGGGACGATAAATCCACCTTCCCCTTGAACAGGTTCCATTACAACAGCTGCAATTGTTTCTGGTGCTACTTCCGATATGAAGAAGTTCTTAAACTCTTCAATAATAAAATCATCATACTGCTCTTCCGTTAATCCCTCTGGGCGACGGTATTCGTATGGAAATGGCGCTTTATATACTTCTGGAGCAAAGGGACCAAACCCAAATTTATATGGCTTCACTTTACTTGTCATCGTCATTGTCATTAATGTACGCCCGTGGAAACCTTTAGAAAATGCGATAATACCAGGTCTCTTCGTATATTTACGAGCGATTTTCACCGCGTTCTCAACTGCTTCTGCACCACTATTTAAAAATAGGACTTGCTTATCGAAACTTCCTGGTGCCAATGCCGCAAGCTTTTCCGCTAATTCAATATATGGCTCATACATCATGACATTAAATCCAGTATGAATGTATTGATCGACTTGTTTATGGAGCGCTTCTTTAACCGTTGGATGACAATGTCCTACGTTAATTGTCCCGATTGCTCCTGCAAAATCAATGTACTGATTGCCATCAACATCCGTTACAAGAGCACCATTTGCAGATTGTACAAACGTTGGGATGCCGTTACTTACTCCTTTTGGTACTATATTTTGACGGCGTTCCAATAAAGATGCCGCTTTCGGTCCTGGAATTTGTTCATTTACTTTAGCAAATTTTTTTGTGTTCATTGCGTACCCCATCCTTTTCTTTACATTGTTTTCTCTTCTTATTGCAAAATGTATGCCAACTTTCCTTTCTAGCATTTATCCTATATTCTTTGTATCCAGGCATAAAAAATAAGTCTATAAAGACTCATTAAGAGTCTTTATAGACTTATTTTCCTTACACATTAGACTTTTCTTTCTCCCAGAAAAACTCACCCGATTGAGAAATAAACTCTCCAACAGAATCTAACACTAAATCAGCAAGTGGTTCTAATGTTGGACGGTCTCCCGTACCAGATAGCACCCCAATTGCATAGCAATCACCACCATTTTTAGCTAAATGTAAATCAGTTGGCGTATCTCCAACAACCGCAACCTCACATGATTCTAAATTAAATTTCTCACAAAACACTTCTATAATCTTTTTATCTGGTTTTTGCGCAAGGAATGTATCCGAGGCTATAATATAATCAAAAAAGTTCTCCAACTTATATTGTTTTAAAAATAATTCTGTTGGTGCGAAATCATCCGCCGTGACAACCCCTAATATAAATCCTTTATCTTTTAATGCCTGTAACACTTTCGGTAAATCTGCTGTCATTTTCATATGCGAACGATGCTCATACATAAGGGAAAATAACTTCTCACTTACCCAATGATGCATCTCTTCTTCTCTAGCAGACTCAATATAATTACAAAGCCCCTTCGCTACATCAAGGCTTGTTCCAGCAGCTATTGCACTCCTCGGATTAACAAATGCTCCCTCTACACCAATCTCTTCTAATAAGGTCTGCCCTATTGTACTTGGTAAATGATATAAACTTATACATTCAGCTACAAGTTCTTCAGCTACTTTTATCCAAATTGAATGAAAATCCATTAATGTCCCATCTTTATCAAATAGTATTGCTTTTACCTTCTCCATAGCATCCTACCTCTCGTTTCTTATCTCCTCCAGTGTATCAATAAAATATGGATGTAAAATAAAAGAATTGTAAAAATACCATAAAAATCAAACTAACTCCCAATTTACAATTCATTTTAACAAAGTAAAAAAGGATGCCTTTACAAGGCATCCTCTTGATGTTCAGGAACAAATAGTTCTAAACAATGATATATATTTTCGAATTCCATCGGTGCATCTCCACCATACTCACCATCTAAATTAATCATTAGTTTATCTGGTGAATGTACTTTAATTCGGTTCGCTTGTGTATATAACACTTTTGGATTATTAATATGTTCACCACGTTGTGCTTGTGTTGCTGCTTTAATTAAATCAGCGATAGAACCTTTTTTCAGTACTAATAGGTCAAATAACCCATCGTTAATAGATGCATACGGTGCTACCTTTTCAAATCCACCTACTGAACGAGTATTCGTAATTAAAAACATCGTAATTTCTTCTTGTAGTAACTTTCCATCATACTCAATTTCAACATATGTCGGATGCAATGATGGTAACATCTCGATACCTTTTAGGTAATAAGCAAGTTGTCCTAATACTGTCTTTAACTTACTCGGTACTTCGTATGTTAATTCTGTAATACGACCGCCACCAGCGATGTTAATAAAATATGTATCGTTCGCTCTACCGAGGTCTAATGGCACTGTTTTTCCTTCGCAAATAATATCTGCTGCCTCTTCAATAGAACGAGGTACACCAATCGCACGTGCAAAGTCATTTGTCGTTCCAACTGGAATAATTCCAAATTTCGGGCGGAATTCATGTCCAACTAAACCGTTTACTACTTCATTTAATGTACCGTCGCCACCAGCGGCAATAACAACATCAAACTTACGATCCGCAGCTTGCCTCGCCGCCACAGTAGCGTCTCCAGGACCCGTTGTCGCATGACAAGATGTCTCATAGCCAGCTTGTTCTAATTTTTGTAATACTTCTGGTAAGCTCTTCTTAAATAGCTCACGCCCAGAAGTAGGATTATAAATAATTCTTGCTCGCTTCATCATTTATTAGCACAGGAAATTTCTTTATGCATCGAAAAAGAACATACCGAACTTCTATTCAGTATTCCCATGCCTACCTCCTCTCATCTTGCTATCCTTCTTTTATCCCGCTCAAACAGGCAGTAAGAACCCGATTCGTGTAGTCCATCAAAAGTAAATATTCATTTCAATGGTTTTGTTTTATTTGACCAAAAAATTTATCCCGCTATTTGTGGGCAGTAAATGCCCGATTGGTGTGGGCTAATAATCAGCTTTGGATGAACCTCCCACTGATTAAAGTTTCACTTTATTTCTATCCATTCTTCCATAAAAATTTACATATAACGAATAATAACTATCTATTATTTCATGAGATGAAAAAAACCTCTATGTTTAGATTTATCATTATTCCCACCTTTTTGCAACTATCATACCATAGTTGCTATACAAACATTTTTCCACTTTTGACAGTTAATCAAACGTTTGTTTAAACGATTTTGTCTCATTTAAACAAACGTTTGATTAACCTAGAAAAACACCCATGTACGGGTGTTTTTCTGCTTAATCTTTAAAAGTCACTACTATTATCGCTTATTAATCTCTTCAAGTAAGATTTTGTTAACAAGCGGTGGATTTGCTTGTCCTTTTGTAGCTTTCATAATTTGACCAACTAAGAACCCAATTGCACGGTCTTTACCGTTTTTAAAGTCTTCGATAGATTGCCCATTATTATCAAGAATTTCTGTTACAACTTTACGAAGTGTACCCTCGTCAGAAATTTGAACAAGACCTTTCGCTTTAACGATTTCTTCTGGGTCTCCACCTTTTTCGATTAATTCATTAAATACTTTCTTCGCAATTTTAGAAGAAATTGTACCTTTTTCAATTAATTGAACCATTTTAGATAAACCAGCAGGCGTTAATGCAACGTCTTTTAATTCTTTTTGTTGTTTGTTTAAGTATGCAAGTACTTCACCCATTAACCAGTTCGATGTTAATTTCGCATCAGCACCGTCTGCAACAGTCGCTTCAAAGAAATCAGACATTTCTTTCGTTAATGTTAATACGTGTGCATCATAAGCTGGTAAGCCAATTTCTGCAACGTAGCGAGCTTTACGCGCATCTGGAAGTTCTGGAATAGAAGCTCGAACTGCTTCTTTCCACTCATCGTCGATGTAAAGTTCAACTAAGTCTGGCTCAGGGAAGTAACGGTAATCGTCAGATCCTTCTTTCACACGCATTAAGATTGTTTTCTTCGTTGCTTCATCATAACGACGTGTTTCTTGTTGGATGATACCACCAGATAACAGTTCTTTTTCTTGGCGCACTTGCTCGTGCTCAAGACCTTTTTGTACGTAAGTGAATGAGTTTAAGTTTTTCAGTTCCGCTTTTGTACCAAACTTCTCTTGTCCAACTGGACGAAGAGAAATGTTCGCATCACAACGCAGAGAACCTTCTTCCATCTTACAATCAGATACACCAGTATATTGAATGATTGATTTTAACTTCTCTAAGTATGCATATGCTTCTTCTGGCGTACGCATATCTGGCTCAGATACGATCTCGATTAAAGGCATACCTTGACGGTTGTAGTCTACTAATGAACCATCAGCTGTATGCGTTGATTTACCAGCATCTTCTTCTAAATGAAGACGTGTAATACCGATACGTTTCTTTTTACCGTCTACTTCGATTTCAATCCAACCATTTTCACCAATTGGCTTATCAAATTGAGAAATTTGGTAAGCTTTCGGATTATCTGGATAGAAATAGTTTTTACGGTCGAACTTCGTTTCCGTTGCGATCTCACAGTTTAATGCCATTGCAGCTTTCATTGCAAAGTTAACTGCTTCTTTATTTAAAGTAGGAAGTACCCCTGGGTATCCTAAGTCAATTACACTTGTTTGTGTATTTGGCTCCGCTCCGAATTCTGTTGGACTCGCAGAGAAAATTTTCGAATTTGTTTTTAACTCAACGTGAACCTCTAAACCAATAATTGTTTCTAAATTCATCTATGCTCGCCTCCTTACAGACTTGCTTTTTTTGTATGATAGTCTGTTGCTTGCTCAAACGCATGTGCAACGCGGTAAATTGTCGCTTCATCGAAGTGTTTACCAATGATTTGTAGACCAAGTGGCATGTTGTTAGCACCGAATCCACATGGAACTGAAATCGCTGGAACACCCGCTAAGTTTACTGGGATTGTTAAAATGTCATTTGCATACATTGTCATTGGGTCGTCAACTTTTTCTCCAACTTTAAATGCCGGAGTTGGTGTTGTTGGTCCAATAATAACATCATAGTTAGCAAATACATTTTCAAAGTCATTTTTAATTAATGTACGTACTTGTTGTGCTTTTTTGTAATATGCATCATAGTAACCAGAGCTAAGGGCAAATGTACCAAGCATAATACGACGTTTAACTTCATCACCGAAACCTTCACTACGTGTGTTTTTGTAAAGATCTAATAAGTTATTTACATTATCAGAACGAACACCGTAACGCACGCCATCAAAGCGTGAAAGGTTAGCAGATGCTTCAGAAGAAGATAATAAGTAATACGTTGCTAGAGCGTATTTAGAGTGCGGAAGAGATACTTCCTCCCAAGTTGCGCCCATACCTTCTAATACTTTTAAAGCAGCTAGTACTGACTCACGAGCTTCTTCGCCAACACCTTCGCCTAAGTATTCTTTCGGTACAGCAATGCGTAAACCTTTAACATCGCCTGTTAAACCAGCTAAATAGTTTCCAACTTCAACATTTGCAGAAGTTGCATCCATGCGGTCAATACCTGAAATAGCTTGTAATAAGTATGCATTGTCTTCTACTGTACGTGTAATCGGTCCGATTTGGTCAAGTGAAGATGCGAATGCTACTAATCCGTAACGAGATACGCGTCCGTAAGTTGGTTTTAAACCTACAACACCGCAATATGCAGCCGGCTGACGGATAGAACCACCCGTATCAGAACCTAGAGAGAATAGTACTTCTCCCGCTGCTACAGCTGCTGCAGAACCACCACTAGATCCGCCCGGAACGTAATCTAAGTTCCATGGGTTTTTCGTAGCGTAGAATCCTGAGTTTTCATTTGAAGAACCCATTGCAAACTCGTCCATGTTTAATTTACCGATTGTAATCGTGTCAGCAGCTTTTAGCTTTTGCACAACTGTCGCATCATAAATTGGATCGAAGTTTGCTAACATTTTACTCGCACAAGTTGTACGAAGGCCGTTAGTTACAATGTTATCTTTTACACCAATCGGCATACCGAATAATAAACCATTATCTTCAGCGCCGATTTTTGCATCTAATTCTTTCGCTTTTGCGCGTGCATTTTCTTCATCTAATGTAAGAAAAGCTTTTACGTTATCTTCAACATCCGCAATACGTTTGTAAGATTCTTCTACTAAATCCGTAACGGAAATTTCTTTGTTGTTTAATTTCTTATGTAACTCTGATACTGAATGATCAAATAATGACATCGAAATTCCCCTCCTCTATTCTAATACTGCTGGAACACGGATTTGATTATCTTTGTGATCCGGTGCATTTTTTAATACTTCTTCGACTGGTAAACCTTTTTCTGGTACATCTTCACGCATAACATTTTTCATAGTTAATACATGAGTTGTTGGTTTTACATCTGTTGTATCTAATTCATTTAACTGTTCTGCAAATGTAACAATTGCATCTAGTTGTTTTTGAAATTTTTCAGCTTCTTGATCAGTAATTGCAAGACGTGCTAAATGTGCTACGTGCTTTACATTCTCAACGGAAATTCTTGACACGGCTAGGCCACCTCCATAATATATCGTTCAATCTACAATACTATTGATGATACCAAATTTTCAGTACTTCAAGCAAGTCAACACACGGCACTTACGCCATTTTTACATAAAAAAAGAAAGGCAAATGCCTTTCTTTACAATTTACTCTTTATCTAACGGTTTATTTTTCGGAAATCTCTCGTTATCTTCTTCATTATCACGAATTGTTTTTTGTAACACAAAACAAGACATCGTTAAAAATAGTGTTCCAATTAAATAGTATCCTTTTACACTAAGCGTTTCATCTAACGTATAAATCCCAATTAGCATACCTGAAAGCGCACAAACAAATGAAGTCCATGCTAAAAATGTGAACGCTTGCGTATTACGTCTTCTCATCGTTCTCCCCCTCGTTAGCTGTATACCCATTATAGATAAGTATATTTACCATGATGGATTTTTATGTAAATTCTAGTTTTATATTTATAAATCTATCATAAAAGAATACTATTTTAAAGATAGTTTTCTTTTTAATCTGAAAAATCAATTAAAAACATTGACAATTATTTCTATTCTACATAAAATAAAAATAAATATTACGAACCTCGAAATATACGGGAGTGGAATTAATTGTTGCAATATGAACATTTTTTAGACTTACTGCTAGATAACGCCAAGAAACTTTTCTATCCTGAAGAATGGGTAAGCCTAGATTTAACACTTTCTAAAACAGAAGTATTTTGTTTACTTTGGATGGAGCGAAATACAGATATTACAATGACAAAAATTGCTGACCTTCTTGATATACCGATGAGTACAACGACAGGTGTTGTAAATCGCCTCGTAAAAAAGGGATATATTGAAAGGTACCGTGATGAAAACGACCGACGCATTGTATTAATTCGTTTAACAGAAAACGGCGTAATGCTCGTCCAAGAAGTAAAACAAAATGCAGCCCATTACTTTAACCTAGTGACAGAAGCATTATCAGAAGAAGAAAAAGCATTCTTACTACAAATCTTCCAAAAGATCATGAATCACATCGCTACGTCACAGCAAAAAACAGAAGAAAAGGTTTCTACACCTAAAATGAAAAACATTCCGATTGAATAAAACCCTAGTTGGGTTTTTATTCAATATTTTATTTCGATACTCGTAATATTCGACACTCGAAACAAAGGGGATAGAATAATGAGAATTATTTTGTATACAGGTAAAGGCGGCGTAGGAAAAACTAGCATTTCAGCAGCAACAGCGCTTCAAAGCGCAAAACAAGGATTAAAAACATTAGTAATGAGTACAGATCCTGCTCATAGTTTAGGAGATTCATTTGGTATAAAGCTATCTTCTGAGCCATTAGAAATTCGTGAAAATTTGTGGGCACAAGAAATTAATACGATTTATGAGATGGAAAAAGGCTGGGGGAAATTACAGAAATATATTACGCTACTCTTCACTTCCAAAGCAGCTGATGATATTACAACAGAAGAGTTAACGATGTTTCCTGGTATGGAAGATTTAATTAGCTTACTTCGCGTACTCGATTATTATAAACAAAACACATATGATGTTATTATCATTGATTGTGCTCCAACAGGAGAAACATTAGCAATGCTCAGCTTTCCAGACATGCTCAGCTGGTGGATGGAAAAACTCTTTCCTATTAAAAGAAAAGTTTTAAAAGTTGTTCGCCCTGTAGCTCAACCACTTCTTGGTGTTCCTCTTCCAACCGATGATATTATGGACGAATTAACGAATACACTTGAACAGCTCGGAGAAATGAGAGATATTTTATCAAACCGAGAAATAACAAGTATCCGCATCGTTGTAAATCCCGAAAAAATGGTCATTAAAGAAGCTCAGCGTAGCTTTACTTATTTAAATTTATACGATTATAACGTAGATGCCATTATGATTAACCGCGTCATCCCTAACACTGTCACCGATCCTTATTTTCAAGCATGGAAAGATACTCAAAAAAAATATAAAACATTAATTCAAGATAGTTTTCAGCCGCTTCCTATTTACAAAGCTCCAATGTTTGAACAAGAAGTTGTTGGTTTACCTATGTTAGAGCGTGTAGGAGATGCTTTATTTAAAACTGATCATTGTCCTACTGAAGTGAAATTTAACGGCCGCACACAATATGTAAAAAAAGATGGCGATGATTATATTTTCATTCTTTCTATTCCCTTCTCAAATAAAAGTGAACTTTCATTAAATCAAAAAGGTGATGAACTTATTATTCGAGCCGGTTCTGTTAAACGGAACATCACGTTACCCAAAACATTAACACACCTTTCTATTCAAGGAGCAAAATTTGAAGAAGATGTACTAAATATTCGCTTTGGAGGTGTAGTACATGCATGAGGAATTACTACGAAGGGTAATTCGTACAAAAGTAAAAGTCGGGATGCATATATTAGAAGAGCTACCTAATCCAATCCAGCAATCAGCTAAGCAAATATTAAATATTTTACAAGAGGAACTAGCTGCTTATCCGAAAGAACGAGAGCATCATGATGTTAATTTAAAAAATATCATAATTGAATAACTATCTCTGTATAGAGGGCCTTTTTTAGGCTTTCTATACTTTATTGGAGTGATGTAAGTTGATGAAAAAGCATTCCACTACTATACTCTGGATCATTCCCTTATTATTTTTCATTCATAACCTTGAAGAAGCTTTCCAAATGCCACAATATCTTGCTAATCAATTTTCAATCCGTATTATAACTAGCCAACAATTCTTCATTGCCATTTCCGTATTAACAATCTTTGTATTACTTATCGTCTTTCTATATCAACTTAACTTCTTGTCTTCTATATGCTGGATTATTTTTATACAAGGGGCCATCTTCTTTAACTCTGTTCAACATATTATTTTGTTTTTCATTTATCGCTCCTATAACCCCGGCGTAATATCAGCATTTTTCATTACTCTCTTTTCTATTTTCTTTTTTTTATCAAAAAAACACTTAATTCATCAAAAGCAATTCGTAATTACACTCCTTTTCAGCTTATTTTCTTATCCCATTATAATTTGGATTACCTTACTGTTCGCTATCTACTTTCATTCATAAAAAAAGACCAGGAAAACTCCTGGTCCATTACTCTACTTAACAAACATTGGATTCTACGTTATACAAAATTGGAAGGTACAGAATTAGGGTTCGTTTGTTAAGTAGATTATATGTTGAACGAACTAACAGCGGAGGGGTTCCTTCTGTTAGTCCATTAAACCCAATCATTATTTTACGATTTTTTCAAGCTCCTCAAGTGAAAGGTCAACTGAAATTGAACCATCATTTGTTTCTTTCTTAATTGCATCTGTTACTTCTTTTGAATGATATAATTCAATTACTTTTTTCAGTGTTGGATCATCTTTATCTTTCGTACGAGCTGCGAAAATATTAATATAAGGCTTCGCATTTTCATTCTTTGGATCTTCTAAGAAAATAGGATCCTTCGCTGGATCTAATCCAGCTTGACCAGCAACACCGTTATTAATAACTGAAGCTGCTACATCTTTTAATACACGAGGTGTTTGCTGTGCGATAACCGGCGTGATTTTTAATTTCTTCGGATTTTCAGCAATGCCGCTTGGATCTCCAAATAAGCCAAAATCTTTTTTAAGCTTTAATAATCCAGCTGCATCAAGAAGTTTTAATGCACGTGCTTGGTTCGTTGGATCGTTTGGAATTGCAATTTCTGAACCATCTGGGATTTCATTTGCTTTCTTATATTTTTCAGAGTATAAACCCATTGGTGCAATTTGCGTTGTACCAACAGCTGTAATATCTAACTTATGCTCTTTTTTAAATTGCTCTAGGAAAGCAATATGCTGGAATGAGTTTAATTCAATATCTCCATCAGCTAACGCTTTATTTGGCGTTGTGTAATCAGAGAACTCAATCAGTTTAACTTTAATCCCTTCTTTTTCAGCTTTTTTCTTCAAAATTTCCCAAGCGTCTCCATCCGTTCCAGTTACACCGACGCGAACTACTTTTTCTTTCGCTCCTGCACCCGTGTCTCCACTTGAGCAGCCGCTTAATGCTGAGATTCCTACAATCGCTGATAATGCAAATGCTAAAATTTTCTTCATTTTCTTTTCCTCTCTTCCTTTTTATGATCTGCGTAACAAGACTTTCGCAAAGTAGTTTCCTAAATTTTGAGCTATCTGTACGAGAATAATAAGTAAAACAACCGTTACGAACATAACCGATGTATCAAAACGTTGATAACCATATGTCATTGCCAAGTCACCAAGACCGCCACCACCGACAAGCCCAGCAACTGCAGAAAATTCAATTAAACCAACTGTCATAAACGTGACACCTAAGATTAATGGTGCTAACGCTTCTGGTACAAGGATTTCAAAAACGATTCTAATTGGCGAGGCGCCCATTGCTTGCGCTGCTTCAATTACTCCTTTCGGAACGGAAACAAGATTTGTTTCAACCATTCTAGCAATACCAATTGATGCGACTAACGTCATCGGGAAAATTGCCGCTGCTGTTCCAATCGTCGTTCCAATAACGCTTCTTGTTAGTGGGCTTAAAGCTACTAAAAAGATAATGAATGGTACCGGACGAATTGTATTAATTATGATGTTAAGAATAGAAAAGACCCATTTATTTTCTAAAAAGTTTCCTTTTCTCGTTACATATAAAAGTAAACCTAGAGGTATACCCAGAATTGTAGCGAATATAAGTGTTACAATTACCATTAAGAGGGTATCTCCCGTCGCATCTAGTATGCGCGGCCAAAATATACTCCAATCAACTCGCATGAGCTTCTACCTCCTTCAGCTGCACTTGCAGTCTTAGATGTTGTAATGCTTTTTGAATTTCCCTCTGCTCACCTTGCAATTCTACAAGCAGATTTCCAAATAGCACATTTTGAAGTTCAATAATATTTCCGTACAGTACATTTACATCAACGTTATAGTTTTTTGCGATATATGATAGTACCGGCTGTCCTGTCTCCTCACCAGTAAATGTTAGACGATAAATTTGACCACCATTTTGAATTTTCGCTAGAACACTTTCTGGTAAATGATCATTAATAACAGAACGTACAAAGTTTTGAGTCGTCTTTGTTTTTGGTTGCGTGAAAACATCAAACAGTTTTCCTTCTTCAATAACTTTTCCCTTCTCCATTACAGCTACACGGTGACAAATTTCTTTCACAACATGCATTTCATGTGTAATAAGAAGAATTGTTAAATTGTATTCTCGATTTACTTTCTTTAATAAGTTTAGAATTTCTGTCGTCGTTTCTGGATCTAAGGCTGATGTTGCCTCATCACATATAAGAATATCTGGCGATGTCGCAAGTGCTCTAGCAATACCAACACGCTGCTTTTGTCCCCCTGATAGCTGTTCTGGATAATAGTTTGCTTTATCTTCTAACCCTACAAACCTCAGCAGTTCATTCACTCGTTCCTTTATCTCGTTCTTTGGCAATTTCGCTAACTTTAATGGATAAGCAATATTCCCAAACACTGTTCTTGAATTAAATAAATTAAAGCTTTGAAAAATCATTCCGATTCTTTGTCTTAGTTTGCGTAATTCTTTCGTCGATAATGATGTAATATCTTTATCATCTATTGAAATCGTTCCTGCCGTCGGTCTCTCTAACATATTTACTAAGCGTAATAATGTACTCTTTCCAGCTCCACTAAAACCGATAATGCCAAAAATTTCGCCTTTCTCAACTGATAATGTTACATCCTCCACCGCATGAACAAATTGCCCAGCTGATTCATACACTTTACTTACATTGTTAAAAGAAATCATTTTTCCCCCTCCTATATGCTGTAAAAACTTAAAGTAGAGCTTTCGAGGTAAAATAAAAAGTGCCCTCCTTCTTATCAACCATAAAGATAAGAAGGAGAGCACTTATATGTACTCGTTCACATCTTCTCATCTTCCAAGCCTTTATATGGCTTGCTGGAGTTAGCACGGTATTAAAAAACCCGTTGCTGAGGTATCGTAGGGCCAGTCCCTCCACCTCTCTGGATAAGAATGTATCGATTTAATTGTCGTTTAATTAATTCTCATTATAGAACTCAGAATAATAAGAGTCAATACATTTTTCAGAAAAATATTAATTATTCCTTTATTAAAATTTTCAGATGAATATTCATCTGAAAAATAGTAACTTTCAAGGTTATTTAAAATTCTTCTTCCTCATATTTTTAAACAGGAGAATCCTCTCTACAAATTGAATAAATTTATTTGAATATGAAACTCGGAGGAAGATAAATATATGAAAACAGCTCTTTTACTCGTCGATATTCAAAACGATTATTTTCCAAATGGAAAGATGGAATTGCGTAATCCAGTAGAAGCAAGCGAATATACTAATCAGTTATTACAACACTTTAGAACAAACAGCGAACCTATTTTTCATATCCAACACGTAGCTATAAAAGATGACGCTACTTTTTTCCTACCTAATACAGAAGGTGTACATATTCATGAAAGCGTACGTCCACTTAGAGAAGAAACAGTTATAGTCAAACATTATCCAAATAGCTTCCGAGAAACTAATCTTCTAGAGCAATTAAAACGTTTAAATATTGAACATGTCGTTGTATGCGGGATGATGACTCATATGTGTATCGATGCAACAGTAAGGGCTGCATTCGATTTTGGCTTTCAATGTACCGTTATACATGACGCTTGTGCTACAAAAGACCTTTCTTTTAAGAACGCTACTATACCAGCTGTTTATATTCACAATACAATTTTAGCTAGTTTAAATGGCGTATATGCAAATGTAATAAGCACGCAAGAATTTTTAGCTACATAAAAAAACACTCCTTTCAGTGAGCAAAACTGAAAGGAGTGTTCCTTGTCGAACCATAGATTTTCTTTCAAATTGTATTATACAGGAAATTCTCAAAATGAATACTAAAAATATGACTAATAAGTCAACTTTTCTCATCATTTTATTTCTGTTCACATGTTTATCACGCTATTAATAGGTTTTAGCTCATTCCCTTCGAACGATGGTAATATATAGGATTTCAATTTTAAAAGGAGCTCTTCACATTCTGTGAAGAGCTCCTCTACTATTTCTTATAAAGTTTCAGAAGTAGTTTTTGCTTGCATGTGAAGTGCTAAGTAATCAGGTCCACCAGCTTTAGAGTCTGTACCAGACATGTTAAAGCCACCGAATGGTTGGTAACCTACGATTGCACCAGTACATCCACGGTTGAAGTATAAGTTACCAACGTGGAAGTCTTCGCGTGCTTTTTCAATATGGTCACGGTTGTTAGTAATAACAGCACCTGTTAAACCGTATTCCGTATTGTTTGCAATTGCAAGTGCATGATCGAAGTCTTTCGCTTTACAGAATGCTACTACTGGTCCGAAGATTTCTTCTTTCATTAAGCGAGCATCTTCTGCAACGTCAGCAACGATTGTTGGTTGGATGAACCAGCCTTTAGAATCGTCTCCTTCGCCACCTGCTAAGATTCTACCTTCTTCTTTACCAATTGCAACATAGCTCATTACTTTATCAAATGCAGCTTGGTCATTAACAGGACCCATGTTTGTACCTAATACTGCTGGGTTAGCAACTGTTAATTCTTTCGTTAATTCAACAGCACGATTTAATACGTGATCGTATACATCTTCATGGATTACTGCACGAGAACATGCAGAACATTTTTGTCCTGAGAATCCGAATGCTGATGCAACGATAGACTTAGCTGCTAATTCAAGATCTGCTTCTTTATCAACAACGATTGTATCTTTACCGCCCATTTCAGCGATAACACGTTTTAACCAAATTTGTCCTGGGTTTACTTTCGCTGCACGCTCATAGATACGGATACCTACATCACGAGATCCCGTGAAGCTTACGAAACGTGTACGAGGATGATCTACTAAGTAGTCACCAACTTCAGAACCGTTACCTGGAACGAAGTTTACTACGCCAGCTGGTAAGCCAGCTTCTTCTAATACTTCCATAAATTTCGCTGCTACTACAGGAGTTGTACTAGCTGGTTTTAGTAATACTGTGTTACCAGAAACTAAAGCAGCTGTTGTCATACCTGCCATAATTGCGAATGGGAAGTTCCAAGGAGAAATGATAACACCTACTCCTAATGGAATGTAAGAGAAACGATTATATTCAATTGGACGGCTTTCTACTGGAATACCGTCTTTTAATTTTAACATTTGACGACCATAATATTCCATAAAGTCGATTGCTTCTGCTGTATCAGCATCTGCCTCATTCCATGGCTTACCTGCTTCTTTTACAAGAATAGCAGAGAATTCATGTTTTCTGCGACGAACGATTGCTGCAGCACGGAATAAAATGTCTGCACGCATTTCTGGCTTTGATTTTCTCCAAGTTTGGAATGTTTCATCCGCTACTTGCATTGCTTTTTCAGCTAACTCACGGCTTGCTTTTGAAACACGACCAACAAGTTCCTCTTTATTTGCAGGGTTTACAGAAACAATTTTGTCTTCTGTAGTGATTTTTTCTCCCCCAATAATTAATGGATAGTCTTGTCCAAGATAAGATTCTACTTTCTTTAAACCTTCTTCAAACGCTAATTTGTTAGCCTCCACTGAAAAATCTGTAAATGGCTCATGTTTGTATGCTACTACCATTTTTTTTAGCCTCCCCTTAGAAAAACGTTTACATTTTACAACATTATTCTACACGATAATTTAGATTTATTCAAATATTCCTAGACTTATATTTTAAAAATTAATAAATTTTTAAAATATAATAAAAAAAGAGATTCATACATGCGTATGAATCTACAAAATATGAGTATATTCCAAAACATTTTTCCCGATCAATAATATAGTAACTAATAAAAATAAAGTTCTTACATATCCAACACCTTTTTGAACCGCAAACTTCGATCCAAAATAAGCACCTAAGATCATTGATAATCCCATGATAATACCGTATTCAAAATGAATTATGTCTAAAAATAAAAAAGTAATTAAAGATACAATATTACTAACAAAGTTCAAAAGTTTTCCAGATGCTGCCGCTTGAATAAAATCCAAGCCAATTAATAAAAATGCAAAAATTAAAAACGACCCTGTCCCTGGTCCAAAAAATCCATCATAAAATCCTATCATTAAAATAGCAAAGAAAAATATTAATGTTTTTCTTTGCGTCATCTTCTTATAGGTAGACACACTTCCCCAATTCTTTTTTGCAATAATATAAATAGCAATAAATACCAACATTACAAGTACTAATGGGCGTAAAATATCCGATGGAATAAATTTTACTACTAAAGCGCCTGCAACAGCTCCAACAATAGTTAACGGGATTAACTTTCCTACAATTTTAAAATCAACTTTTCCTGATCGAATGAAATACATCGCACTCGTAAACGTCCCCATCGTTGCCGCTAATTTATTCGTTGCAATTGCCGAAGCTGGCGATAAGCCAACAAACATAAGCGCCGGAAGCGAAATTAACCCTCCTCCTCCAACAACCGAATCAATAAAAGCTGCTAAAAAACCGAATGCAATTAATAAAATAATGACTTGAAAACTTAATTCTTCCATGAGCTTTACCCCTTACCCCTATTATTTACAACATTTTAAATTATAACAAAATTGCATAAGAAAAAAAGCTGTTCCTTAGAGGAACAGCCTTCATATTTAATCTAAAATTTTCACAAGTGGTTCATCTTGTTTTGCTTCACGTATAATAATGGCTTCTGGGCGTTCTACAGATTTAATCGTTACTTGTACTTTCATATAATTCGGGAAGTATTCCATAACAAGCCCTGCCACATATTGTGTAAAACCAACTATTTCAGCTTTTCCATTAAATTGGACAGGAATATCAAGCTTCATTTCTCTTAATTCATCATCTCTATACATACCCGTACCAATAACAGCTGTATAGTCGCCTTGGAAATAATCGCTTAGTTTTGCCTTAAAGTTGGATACTCTTGCAAGATCTTCACGTTTATTATCTGTTTTCGCTTGCTCTGATGGGAACAAATAATATTTTTCATTAATTTGTTTCCAATCTTCAACCGTTTCACTACCTTTTTCAACATTTGCATAAGAAACAAAATTACCTGGCACAAGTGACGCCTTCGGAGCCTGACGATAAATTGCAAATGTTATCGGAAGGTTTTTTGTTTCAGGATCTTTTTGATGCATAAACTTCAAGACTTCTTGCGCCATTTTTTTCCCTTCAGCTAACATTTTTTCATTCGAGATTGTAGCTTCACGTGGGTAACCATGTTCTTCATTATAATAATGCACTGAATTCATTGCTAATCCAACTACAATGCCGCTACGCTCATCTTTGTCGCCGTTTTTCACATAATAATCATGCTCTAAAATATTGGAAATATATATTGGATTTTTTTTGTTTTTTTCTTCTAGTATTTCGGATCCTTCACCTAAAGCTGGATTTAATCCTATGTTTGGAAATTTAACTGCATCTTTTTTTAATGTATCTTCTAGTTCTTTCTGTTCAGCATTTGTACGCTTTCTTTTAACAAGCATTTGTACATATTGAGCCTCTAGAGTATCTCCGCCTTTAAAGAAATGATCTTTCGTACTAAATGATTCCTTCGCAATACGCATTAATCCTGTTTCAAATTCATCTATATCAAGACGATTATTTACTCCTTGCACGACTAAACCACGTGCCTTTCCACCATAAAATGGAATAGTCGTCTTATAATATTCATCCGACATAGCGTATTTTGGGACAACTGATTGTTCTTTTGCTTTCCCCGATTTCTCAGACACTTTTTCATCTTTGTCGGCACCTGCACTACACCCACTTACAAGTAGGCCAAGGCTTAATACCGCTAATGCTATTTTTTTCATGGTAAGTTTGCACCTCTTACTTATTTAGCTCTTGTAAGAACCTCTCTTCATTCCAAACCTCAACATTATGTTTCTCCGCTTGTGCTAATTTCGAACCAGCCGATTCACCTGCAACAACCAAATCTGTACTCTTACTAACACTTCCTGTTACTTTTCCACCTAATGCCTCAATCTTCTTCTTCGCTTCACTTCGTCCCATAACTTCTAGCTTACCTGTTAAAACAACCGTTTTTCCTGCGAAGTAAGATTCAACATTTTGTAAATCTGCAATTTTTATACCTTTGTATGTCATATTCACGCCATACTCTTTAAACTGCTGTAATAACTCTAATACATCTTCATTATCAAAATATGTCACAACAGATTGAGCCATTTTTTCGCCAATTTCATTAATTGCTTTTAGTTCTTCTTCTGTTGCTTTTACAAGCTCATCCATCGTTTCAAAGTGCTCTGCAAATGTACGTGCTGCTTTCGCTCCAACGTGTCGAATTCCAAGACCAAATAATAATCGCTCTAACGAGTTTTCTTTAGAATTTTCAATTGCTTGTATTAAGTTTGTTGCTGATTTTTCACCAAAACGTTCTAACTGTAATAACTGCTCTTTCGTTAATGCATATAAATCAGCAAATGTACGAATATAATCTGCATCAAAAAGTTGTGTAATGACACGTTCTCCAAGCCCATCAATATTCATTGCATTTCTTGAAACGAAATGAATTAATCCTTCGCGAATTTGAGCTGGACAAGTTGGATTTATACATCGAAGTGCTACTTCTTCTTCTAAACGAACAAGTTCACTCTCACATGCTGGGCAATGCGTTGGCATGCGGTATTCTTCTTCTTCACCAGTACGCTTATCAAAAATAACGTTCACAACTTCAGGAATAATATCTCCAGCCTTCTTCACAACAACGTAGTCACCAATTCGAATGTCTTTTTCACGAATTAAATCTTCGTTATGTAAAGAAGCACGACGAACGATCGTACCAGCAACTCTCACTGGCTCTAGCTCTGCAGTCGGTGTTACAACCCCTGTTCGGCCAACACTTAATTCAATGCCTGTTAATCTCGTTACAACTTCTTCAGCCGGGAATTTATAAGCAATCGCCCATCTTGGACTCTTCGCTGTAGTTCCTAGACTTTCTTGAAGAGCAACATCATCTACTTTTATAACGATTCCATCAATCTCATAATCAAGATGCGGACGTTTTTCTTGCCATTCTTCTACATAAGCTATAACCTCTTCGATTGTTTCACATGTACGGCGATTTGGATTTGTCTTAAATCCGAGTTCACCTAGGAAATCAAGCGATTCACTGTGCGATGGAATTGTTTTTTCTTCTACATTCGCAAGACCGTACACAAACATAGATAAGTTACGCTTCGCTGCAATTTTCGGATCAAGTTGACGTATTGAGCCTGCTGCCGCATTACGCGGATTCGCAAATACATCTTCTCCATTTTGCTCTTTTTCTTCATTTAGTTTAACAAATGAACGCTTCGGCATATAAGCTTCGCCTCGTGCTTCTAACGTTACTTCTTCATTTAAACGAAGTGGGATAGCTTTAATCGTTTTTAAATTTTGAGTAATATCTTCACCCGTTACACCATCACCACGTGTCGCCCCTTGAATGAAGCGTCCTTTTTCATAATGAAGCGAAACGGCAAGCCCGTCAATTTTTAATTCACATATATATCTTACATTCGCATCATCAATTCCTTGACGTACTCTTCTGTCGAAATCACGTAAATCTCCTTCGTTAAATGCATTTCCTAAACTTAACATTGGTGACTTATGTGTTACTTTTTCGAATATATCAAGAATAGTTCCCCCAACGCGAACGGAGGGAGAATCCTCACTCATAAACTCTGGGTTCTCTGCTTCTAATTTTATAAGCTCCTGCATATTACGGTCATATTCCGCATCAGAAACAGAAGGATTGTCTAATACGTGATATTGATAATTAAATGTATTTAACAAATCACGCAGTTCTTCTATACGTTTTTTTGCTATCTCTTTTGACATATCCTCATTCCTTTCTATTGTTTCGTCACAGGTGCAAATTTTGCTAACAAACGTTTAACACCAATCGGGCTTGGGAACGCAATATCTAATTCTTTTGCATCACCTTCACCTTTTACACTTACAACTGTACCGATTCCCCATTTTTGGTGGGAAGCTTTATCGCCTACTGCCCAGCCAATTTGCTCACCGCCTGTCGTCTTAGCTGCAGGACGCGCGAAAGCTGAACGAGAGCGTGTTGTGGTTGTCATTTTACTGCTACTTGCTGTTCTGCCTTTTGCACCAAACGAATTTTCACGCTTCGGCGCTGTTTCATTTAATGATTCCACTAGTTCTGTCGGGATTTCTGTAATGAAGCGAGACGCAGCGTTCATACTTGTTCTACCAAATAAAGTACGCATTTGCGCATTAGATAAATATAGCTCTTCTTCTGCACGAGTAATACCTACATAAGCAAGACGACGTTCTTCTTGCATTTCATCCTCTTCCATAAGAGAACGAGTATGAGGGAATATCCCTTCCTCTAAACCAACAATAAAGACAACCGGGAACTCTAATCCTTTCGCTGAGTGCATCGTCATTAAGATAACTTCTTCACCAGCAGTTGGGTCTTCATCTACACGATCAATATCAGCAACAAGTGCTAAATCTGTTAAGAATGCAACAAGACTCTTATCTTCGCTTTGAGATTCAAATGTTTGCGTAACAGATAAGAACTCGTCTAAGTTTTCTAAACGACCTTCCGCTTCTAAAGAACGCTCATTTTTCAACATATCGCGATAGCCTGTTTTTTCAATAACTTCTTCTACTAATTCTGTAACAGATAAATACTCTTGCATATTTACCCAGTTGTGTAATAAACTTGCGAATTCTTTTACTGCCTTTGTAATTTTTGCACTTACTCCAACATGCTCAATCTCATCAAATACAGCAGTTAATGAAATTCCGTTTTGCACACCATAATTAATAATTTTATCAATAGAAGTCGCACCAATACCACGCTTTGGCATGTTAATAATACGTGCAAAACTAATTTCATCATCTGGATTACCGATTAAACGTAAGTACGCCAAAATATCTTTAATCTCTTTACGGTCGTAGAACTTCGTACCCCCGACAATTTTGTACGGGATGTTAGATTTAAGGAAAATCTCCTCGACCATACGAGACTGAGCATTCGTACGATATAGTACTGCAAAATCAGTGTATTTTCGTTTCCCCATTTGAAGATCGTCACGAATTTTTTTCGCAACAAAATACGCTTCGTCCTTTTCAGTTGCAGCACGATAATACGAAATTTTGCTCCCAACTTGATTGTCCGTCCATAATTTCTTCGGTTTACGATTCGTATTTTTTTCAATAACAGCATTCGCTGCATTTAAAATATTTTGTGACGAACGATAGTTTTGTTCTAACAAAATTACTTGTGCATTCTCATAATCTTTTTCGAATGACAAAATGTTAGAAATATCTGCACCACGCCAGCGATAAATAGACTGGTCAGAGTCACCTACAACGCAAAGATTTTTAAAACGCGCTGCCAAATGTTTAACAAGAAGATATTGCGCTTTATTCGTATCTTGATACTCATCAACGTGAATATATTGGAACTTACGCTGATAAAACTCCAATACTTCTGGAACACGTTCAAATAGCTGAATCGTCGTCATAATTAAATCATCAAAGTCTAATGAATTATTTTTCAAAAGACGTTTTTGATACTCTGTGTATACATCGCTCGTTAATTTTTCATATGGATCAGCCATTGTAATTTTTTTTGCATACTTATCCGCAGATAACAGTTCATTTTTCGCATTACTAATACCCGCTAAAATAGAGCGCGGCTCAAATTTCTTCGGATCAATATTGCGCTCTTTCATAATTTTTTTGACTACCGTTAACTGATCACCTGAATCTAAGATTGTAAAGTTACGATTAATGCCAATACGATCGATATCACGTCGTAAAATACGTACACACATAGAGTGGAACGTCGAAATCCAAATATCTTCTGCTTCTGGTCCCACAAGTGTATCAATACGCTCGCGCATTTCACGAGCTGCTTTATTTGTGAAGGTAATAGCTAATACATTCCATGGTGCTACACCTTTTTCACCAAGCAAATACGCAATACGGTGTGTTAACACACGTGTTTTACCACTACCTGCACCTGCCATTAATAGAAGTGGTCCATTCGTTGTTTGTACCGCTTTTTGTTGCTGTGGATTTAAACCGTTTAATAACTTATCTGTCATACTCATATACGCCTGCACCTACTCTCCTTTTACTGCTTTAACTGTTTTTAACGCCGATTTTATATCATCATAAATAATATTTCCAACAACTACTGTATCAGCATATTGTGCCATTTCTTTCGCCTGTTCTGCATTAGAAATACCGCCGCCATAGTATAACTTAGCTTGTTTCAATTCTGCTTTTACATTTTTAACAAGTTCAACTTCTCCATACGTACCGCTATATTCTAAATAAAATATCGGTAAATGTAATAACTTGTCTGCTAAACGAGCATATGCAATAACGTCATCTTCTGTTAAATCACATTTCGCATCTGTAAGCTGGGCTACTTTCGCTTCTGGATTTAAAACACAATACCCTTCCATAAAAATTTCGTCCCAGTCCATAATATCCCCAAATTCTTTCAATGCCTCATGATGAACACCTGTTACCCATTCTACTTTTCGGCTATTTAACACACTTGGGATGTAATAAAAATCAAATCCTGGTGTAATTGCTTCTACATCAGAGACCTCTAATACACAAGGAACAGCATATCTACGAATGCTAACTAGCATGTGTAATACGTTATCAATTGTAACCCCATCACTTCCGCCTACAATAACCGCATCAGTTCCAGACTCACAAATCATTTCTAAATGTTCATCGCTTAACTCCTTATTTGGATCAAGCTTAAATACATGTTTCCATCCGGAAATATCGTACATGAAAACACCCTTCCTTTTCTCTAGTTATATCTATAGTTCTGTTTAAAATAACAGTTAGTTTTCATCTTGTTTTTTAAATATTTTTCAAAAAGAATGATTTAATTTCATCTTCTTTTTATGCATTCTTTCATTATAACAAAAAAAGCTACTGACACACACGCCCATTCCAACATCTTTTTCAACGTCAAATGTTGGATTACATATCCCCAAAATCACACGGGATACTAATAAGAGAAGTAGTATTTACTATTTCAATTTTCATAAAAAGGAGTGTTTTTCTAATGAAGCAAAACATCGGGACAATAAACGCTCTAATTCGAATTACACTTGGGCTTGTCCTCTTCGGATGTAGTGCAACTAAACTTGTACGCAAGCCATGGTGCACTTGGTCTAACATTTTTCTATGGATTGGTGCAATGAAAGTTGCAGAGGGAATTGTTCGCTTCTGCCCTATTGTTGAAGCGTGGAAGTTTGGAAAATACATGAATATGAGTGCATTTAAAATGCCTAGCATGAATTTTACTGAAAAAGGACATGCTAAAGAAGAAGTGAATCAAACTTCCTCTCATGACAAGCCAAAGTCAAAAGGAAGTTATGACGCTTCTGACAAAGAGATTGAGTCAGCGATTGAAGAAATAATCCTGGCAAAACCGCTTTGAATCATTTGTCACGATGCAAGATGCTCTCAAAGGGACTTAGCTGCTGCAGTGGGCGGTTAAGTCTTCTTTATTTTACCATAAAAACAGAACGTATATTCCCTTTTTAAGCTTAAAATGTATATAAAAGATATCAATCAATAAAATTCAGAAAATTAGGTGCATACCTCTTGCTTAAAATGATATAAAAGTGATATCATTTTTATATCAGGAGGCGATCATATGAAAGAAAAACAAGTATTTTATGTAAATGGTTTTCTCGGTATTATTGGAATTTTGATTTTAGCGGCTATCGGTGTATTTTTCCTTGCACAAGAAATTTTTATAGGAGCAGCACTAACTATTGTATTAGCCGCAATTCTCGCTACGGGTATCGGGATTGTTCAACCAAATCAAGCGAAAGTTATTACGTTCTTTGGTAATTATTTAGGAACAATTCGTCAAAACGGTTTATTTTTAACGATTCCGTTCGCATTCCGTCAAACTGTATCTTTACGTGTTGAAAACTTTAATAGTAAGAAATTAAAAGTAAACGATGTTGAGGGAAATCCGATTGAAATTGCAGCTGTTATCGTATATAAAGTAGTTGATTCTGCAAAAGCAATGTTCGGTGTTGAACATTACGATCGATTTGTAGAAATTCAAAGCGAAACGGCAATCCGCCACGTCGCAACAAAATATCCATATGACAATTTCCAAGATGAAACTTGCATTACGTTACGCGGAAATACTGAAGAAATCTCTGAAGAATTAAAACGTGAGTTAGAGGCACGTCTTGAAATTGCTGGTGTAGAAGTATTGGAAACTCGTTTAACGCATTTAGCTTACGCAACAGAAATTGCCCATGCAATGCTACAACGTCAACAAGCAAAAGCAGTATTAGCTGCTAGAAAAGAAATTGTTGAAGGTGCTGTGAAGATGGCCAAAGATTCAATCCATATGTTAGATGAAGAAGGCGTACTGGAACTCGATGACGAGCGTAAAGCAAATATGGTAAACAACTTATTAGTTGCCATCGTTTCAGATAAAGGTGCGCAACCGGTTATTAATACAGGAAGCCTATACTAAGGGCTATAAGTAATTATGGCTAAAAAGAAAAGCTTTCCATTACGTATTGATCCTGAATTACACGCAGTCATCGAAAAATGGGCAAATGATGAGTTTCGTAGCGTCAATGCACACATCGAGTATTTACTTCGAGAAATGGCAAAGCAAAAAGGGAAATTAAAAAAAGATAAAGATGCATAAAAAATCCCGCTGATTCCTCAGCGGGATTTTTACATATTAACTTCTCGTCATCTTATGCTCAATTGCACGATATCCTATATCACTTCGATAAAATAGACCATCACTCTCAATTTTACCGATTTCTTTATATACTTTATCTTTTGCTTCTTGTAAACTATTCGCCTTGCAAGCAACAAATAGTACACGGCCACCGTTTGTTACAAAATCACCATGCTTCATCGCTGTGCCTGAATGGAAAACAATCGCATCTTGCAGTGCATCTAATCCTTTAATAATGTCACCTTTTTTATATGCTTCTGGATATCCTTTCGAAGCAAGTACAACACCAATTACTGCTTCCTCTGACCATTGTAACGTTAGCTCACTTTCATCTAATACAGCGTTACATACATCAACTAAATCGTTTTCTAAGCGAGGTAATACTACTTCTGTTTCAGGATCACCAAAGCGTGCATTAAATTCAATTACCTTTGGACCATCATTTGTTAAAATAAGACCTGCGTATAAAATGCCTGTAAACGAACGGTTTTCTGCAATCATCGCTTTAGCAGTTGGATGTAATACCGTTTTTATCGCCTCTTGAACTGCTGATTCTGGAATTTGTGGCACTGGAGAATACGCACCCATTCCGCCCGTATTTGGACCTTTATCACCATCAAAAGCTCTTTTATGATCTTGGGCGATTACCATTGGATGTACAGTTGTTCCATTCACGAATGCCATTAATGAAAATTCTTGTCCATCTAAAAACTCTTCAATAACGACCTTCTTACTTGCCGCGCCGAATTTCACATCTTGCAGCATTTCTTTCACAGCTTGTAATGCCTCTTCAAGTGTCATTGCTACTGTCACGCCTTTACCAGCAGCTAGGCCGTCAGCTTTAATAACGATTGGTGCACCAACTTTTTGAATGTACTGTACTGCTTCTTCATAATCTGTAAAAGTTTCATACGCCGCAGTTGGAATATCATATTTTTTCATTAATTCTTTCGTAAAAGCTTTACTACCTTCAATAACAGCAGCCGCTTTATTCGGACCAAATACGCGAAGTCCCTCTTCGTTAAATCGATCAACAATTCCATTCATAAGTGGAATTTCTGGTCCAACGAAAGTTAATTCAACCTTATTCTCTTTAGCAAATAAAACTAATGCATCAAAATCATTTTCATCAATATCAACTGGTGTTGCAACATCGCGCATACCTTCATTACCTGGTGCTACATACACCTTTTCTACTTTTTCAGATTGTGCAAACTTCCAAGCTAAAGCATGCTCACGCCCACCGCGGCCAATTACTAAAACATTCATATTTCATCCCCCAATAACTAAATAAGTACAAACTAGAAGCTATGCTCCTAGTTTGCTTTCTCATATCAATAAAAGTTTAAAAGGAGGATCGAGAGAACCGAGCTGGTCTAGGCGCATTTGCCAGGAGGACACGGAGTGTAGCTTTCCTACATGAGTACCGCACTGGCATTGCAACGACGACTTGCGAAGGTTATCTCGACCGGACCTTTTAAACATCCTCTATTAGTGTTTGAAATGACGTACGCCAGTGAACACCATAGCAATCCCATACGTATCCGCCACTTTAATAGAATCTTCATCACGGATTGATCCGCCCGGTTGAATGATTGCTGTAATTCCTGCTTTTGCTGCTTCTTCTAATGTATCTGGCATTGGGAAGAAAGCATCAGATGCAAGTGCGCTACCTTGTGCTTTTTCACCAGCTTGTGTAATTGCGATTTTTGCAGAACCTACACGGTTCATCTGTCCTGCACCGACACCAATTGTCATATCATCTTTCGCTAAAACAATTGCATTTGATTTCACATGCTTTACAACTTTCCAAGCTAGTTTTAAATCTTTCCATTCTTGCTCTGAAGGTTCACGTTTCGTTGGAATTGAAATTGTACTTTCATCTAATGATAACGTATCTTCCTCTTGAACGAGAAGCCCACCTTGTACAGAAGTTAGTTTTTTGCTTGCACTTGTCGCTTTTTCAATATTTACAGTTAGTAGACGTAAGTTTTTCTTACTTTGCAATACTTCTAAAGCTTCTTTTGAGAAAGAAGGTGCAATAATGATTTCTAAGAAAATTTCGTGTAACTTTTCTGCTGTAGCTTTATCAATTTCACGATTTGCTGCAATAATACCGCCGAAGATTGATACTGGATCTGCTTCATAAGCACGAGTATATGCTTCGTGAATATCAGTTCCTACTCCAACACCACATGGATTCATATGTTTTACTGCTACTACTGCTGGTTCTGTAAATTCTTTTACGATGCTGAGCGCTGCGTCTGCATCATTAATATTGTTATACGATAATTCTTTACCGTGTAATTGTTCTGCGTATGCAACAGAAGAAGTTGCTGCGAATGGCGCTTTATAGAAAGTTGCCTTTTGATGTGGGTTCTCGCCATAACGTAAGTCTTGCTTTTTCTCGAATGTCACAGTTAATGTTTCTGGACTTTCTTCACCCATTTGCTCTGTTAAATAGTTAGAAATTAGCGCATCATATGCTGCTGTATGACGGAATACTTTCGCTGCTAGTTTACATTTCGTTTCATCCATTACTTCGCCGTTCTCTTTTAGTTCTGCTAATACAACATCATAATCTACTGGATCTACAATTACAGATACGAATTGATGATTTTTCGCAGCAGAGCGAATCATTGTCGGGCCACCGATATCAATATTTTCAATTGCATCAGCAAATGTTACATCAGGCTTAGCGATTGTTTCTTTAAATGGGTATAAGTTAACAACAACAAAGTCAATTGGCTGAATACCTAATTCATTCATTTGTGTTACGTGTGTTTCATTATCACGAACTGCTAATAGACCACCATGAATATTTGGATGTAATGTTTTCACACGGCCATCCATAATTTCAGGGAAACCAGTTACTTCAGAAATACCAATTACTTGTAAGCCGTTTGCTTCTAGTAACTTTTTCGTACCACCTGTTGAAATAACTTCAATCCCTTGTTCTAGTAACCCTTTAACAAATTCTACTACTCCTGTTTTATCTGAAACACTTACTAATGCACGCTTTTTCATTTATCTTTCACCCCTGGTTGTATGTTAGTTAACAGTTGATTCTTTCACAGACTGAACAATTTGATTCACTGTATTTACGTATAATTTATGCTCAACTTGTTGAATTTTATTTTGTAAGCTTTCTCTCGTATCCCCTTCAGAAACAACTACTGCTTCTTGCGCAATAATTGGCCCTGTATCCATACCTGCATCTACATAATGAATCGTTACTCCAGTTATTTTCACACCTGCTTCTAATGCTTGACCGACAGCATCTTTACCCGGAAAGCTCGGTAGTAATGATGGATGAATATTAATAATCTTCCCGCCGTATGCTTCTAGTAACGTCGGCCCAATTAAACGCATATATCCAGCTAAAATAACATAGTCAATTTCATATTCTTCTAGCTTCTTTAATATCTCTTTTTCAAACGCTTCTTTTGACTCATATGCTTTCGCTGAAAAAGCAAAACACGGAATATGATGATAATGTGCCCGACCAACAGCGCGTGCTTCTGGTTTATCACATACTAATAAACTAATTTCTGCATCCAATCTTTTTTCTTCTACCGCATTAACGAGAGATTGAAAGTTAGATCCGCTTCCAGAAGCAAAAACCGCTAATCTACTCATAGTGCTGTGCCCCCATTAAAAGTAACACCAGCTCCTTGTATAGTACGTCCAATAATACGAGCCGTTTCTCCTTGTTCTTCAAGAAGACGAACAACATCTTTTGCATCTTCTTCCTTTACTGCCACTACCATACCAATACCCATGTTAAAAATATTGAACATGTCTTTCTCTTCCAGGTTTCCAACTTCTTGAAGTAAACTAAAGATCGGCTGAATTTTCCAAGATCCTAGTTCAATCTCAGCACCGATTCCTTCTGGCAACATGCGTGGAATATTTTCAATAAATCCGCCACCTGTAATATGCGCCATACCGTATACTTCATGTTTCTTCAATAGTTCTAAAATAGGTTTGACATAAATTTTCGTTGGTTTTAATAATTCTTCACCAAGAGGTAGCTCTAAGCGACCATAAATACGCTCTAAAGATAGTTCTCCATCTTCTAGTAACACTTTTCGTACTAAAGAGTAACCATTGCTATGAATACCGCTAGATGCTAAGCCAATTAACACGTGACCAGCTTCAATTTTTTCACCTGTTATAATTTTCTTCTTATCAACAATCCCAACTGTAAAACCAGCTAAATCATATTCTTCCGTAGAATACATTCCTGGCATTTCAGCTGTTTCTCCACCGATTAATGCACAACCAGCTTGGCGACAGCCCTCTGATATACCTTTGACGATGTTTTCAATTTTACTAGGTTCAGCTTTACCACAAGCAATATAATCAAGGAAGAAAAGCGGCTCTGCTCCTTGGACAACAATATCATTTACACACATTGCTACTGCATCAATACCAATTGTGTCATGTTTATCTGCCATAAAAGCGAGCATCAATTTCGTTCCCACGCCATCTGTTCCAGATACTAATACAGGTTCTTCTAATGCAAATTTTGATAGATCAAACATACCTCCAAAACCGCCTAAACCGCCTAGTACTTCTTTTCTCATAGTTGTTTGTACGTGTTTTTTCATGCGAGATACCGCTTCATATCCAGCTTCAATATCTACTCCTGCTTGCTTATATGCATTCGCCATCGTTATTTACACCTCGTCTTTTAATTTCTCCCCATCCAGGGCGGGCTATTTTAAGAAAGGAGCTAGCTTCTACATCAAAAGAAGTAGAAGCTTTTTTCACTTTTCTTATTTCATACTTTCTAAAAGCTCTTGCTCATAATCATAAAGAGCTGTTGGATAGTCCCCATTAAAATAAGCCATACATAGACCGCCATATTTCCCTTCATATGGACGCCCAATTGCATCTACTAATCCATCTTCGCTTAAAAATGTTAAAGAATCTGCTCCGATCATTTCACGGATTTCTTCTACTGTATTATTTGCTGCAATTAATTCTTTTCTCGTTTGAATATCAATGCCATAAAAACATGGATACTTAAGAGGTGGTGAAGCGATTCTTACGTGAACTTCTGTCGCTCCAGCTTCACGAAGCATACGAACAATTCGTTTACTTGTCGTTCCTCTTACGATAGAATCGTCAATCATAACAACTCGTTTCCCTTCCACTACACCTCTTACTGCTGAAAGCTTCATCTTAACCCCTTGCTCACGCAGTTCTTGAGAAGGCTGAATAAAAGTACGTCCAACGTAACGATTTTTAATTAATCCTAATTCATACGGAATGCCTGTTGCCTCCGCATAGCCAATCGCTGCTGAAATACTAGAGTCTGGTACACCAGTAACAACATCCGCTTCAATAGGAGCTTCCGCTGCTAAACGTTTTCCCATATTTTTACGCGCTGCATGAACGTTAACACCAGCAATATTAGAATCTGGTCGTGCAAAGTAAATGTATTCCATACTACAAATCGCATGTTCTACATCGTTTGTAAAACGATCTACGTGAATTCCTTCATCATTAATGATAAGTAATTCACCAGGTTCTACATCGCGAATGTATGTTGCACCTACTACATCAAAAGCACATGTTTCAGATGCTACAACGTAAGCATCCCCCATCTTTCCAATTGAAAGCGGACGGAATCCATTTGGATCTAACCCAACGATCATTTCATTTCCAGTTAGTAAAAGATACGCAAACGCACCTTTCACTTTATTCAGAGCCTCTTTTACACTTTCAATTAAAGAGTCTTTCGTACTACGTTTAATAAGATGTAAAAGTACTTCTGTGTCTGAACTTGTTTGAAAAATACTTCCCTCTGCCTCTAATTCACGGCGAAGCATTTTTGCATTAATTAAATTCCCGTTATGAGCTAGCGCCATACTATGATCAGAAAAACGGAACAACAATGGTTGAACGTTAGCAACTTCACTTCCACCAGCTGTTGCATATCGTACATGTCCGATTGCTGATTTTCCATTTAATCCTTCTAGCTCGCCTCTTGAAAACACTTCTGATATTAAACCTAACCCCTTGTGACCGACAATTTTCTCACCATTATTTACGACAATGCCTGCGCCTTCTTGTCCACGGTGCTGTAAACTGTGCAATCCGTAGTATGAAACTTGTGCTGCATTTTCATGCCCCCAAATTCCGAAAACGCCACATTCTTCGTTTAACCCCTTTATTTCAGCAAGCATGGGATTGCCCCTTTCCAAGCCTTTCTCATTTCATCTACATTTGCTGTAAGTAATACTTCATTTTCTTCATTATGAATTGTTACTTCATTTGTACTTGTTACTTCTCCAACTTGGATTGCTTCTACCGCTTTCTCAAACGCCTCTTTATTTTCACGTTTTACAGTAATCACGAAGCGAGACTGTGATTCAGCGAATAATGCTGCTGTTGCTTCTCCATCTAATTTCACAGTAGCACCTAAGCCTTTAGCACCAATTGCACTTTCTGAAATCGCAACTGCTAAACCACCCTCAGCAACATCATGTGCAGATTGAACAAGACCAGCTTGAATTGCTTCTAATACTTGTTTTTGGCGTTTTAATTCTACATCTAAATCGATACTTGGTGATTGCCCGAAGATTTTACCGTGAATCATTTTCTGTAATTCACTTCCGCCAAACTCAGCTTTCGTCTCACCGATTACATAAACTAAATCGCCAGCTTGCTTAAACTCTTGTGTTGTTACATGTTTTAAGTCATGTACAAGTCCGACCATCCCAACAGTTGGTGTTGGATATACAGCTTCGCCACTACGCTCGTTATACATCGATACGTTTCCGCCGATAACTGGTGTTTGTAATGTGCGACAAGCTTCACTCATACCGTCTACTGATTTCTCAATCTGCCAGAAAATCTCTGGTTTTTCTGGGTTACCGAAGTTTAAGCAATCTGTAATTGCAAGTGGCTCCCCGCCAGAACATACGATATTTCGCGCTGCCTCTGCTACTGCAATTTTACCGCCCATTTCTGGATCTAGATAAATGTAGCGAGAGTTACAATCTGTCGTCATTGCTAATCCTTTTTCTGTACCGCGTACACGTACAACTGCAGCATCTGAACCTGGTGTCACAACTGTACTTGTGCGAACTTGGTAATCGTATTGATCGTATACCCACTCTTTACTTGCAATTGTTGGTTGCTGTAATAGAGCGAATAACGCTTCTTTATAATTTTCTACTTTTGGCGTTTCCATTTTCATTGCTTGGAATTCAGCAAAGTATGCTGCTTCTTTTGATGGCTTATGATAAATTGGTGCTTCTTCTGCTAAAGCATCTGCTGGAACTTCAGCTACCTTTTCACCTTTATGGAATAAACGAAGCATTTTATCTTCTGTTACTTTCCCCATCGTAACTGCTGCAAGACCATACTTCTCAAATAAATCTACTATTTCTTGTTCTCTACCTTTTTTCACAACAATTAACATACGCTCTTGTGATTCAGATAGCATCATTTCATATGGTGTCATTCCTGTTTCACGCTGTGGTACATCATCTAAGTACATTTCAATACCCATTCCTGCTTTACTTGCCATTTCTGCAGAAGATGATGTTAAACCAGCCGCACCCATATCTTGAATTCCAACAAGTGCATCAGATTGAATTAATTCTAAACACGCTTCAATAAGAAGTTTCTCCATAAATGGATCCCCTACTTGAACCGCTGGACGTTTCGCTTCTGAACTTTCAGATAGTTCTTCCGACGCGAATGTTGCACCGTGAATACCGTCACGACCAGTCGATGCCCCTACGTACATTACTGTGTTACCAGCACCGTGCGCTTGCCCTTTTTTAATGTCTTCATGATTAATCAAACCTACGCACATTGCATTTACAAGTGGATTTCCTTCATAACATGGATCAAATTGTACCTCGCCGCCAACAGTCGGAATACCGATGCAGTTACCGTATCCTGCAATTCCTGCTACTACTTCTTCGAATAAATATTTCACACGTGGTGACTGTAATTCACCGAAACGAAGTGAGTTTAATAGAGCTACCGGACGTGCTCCCATAGAGAATACGTCACGAATAATACCACCAACACCTGTTGCAGCTCCTTGATATGGTTCAATAGCTGAAGGATGGTTATGACTTTCCATTTTAAATACAACTGCTTGATTATCACCTATATCTACAATCCCAGCACCTTCTCCAGGTCCTTGCAGAACACGCTCACCTGTCGTTGGAAACTTACGAAGAACTGGTTTTGAATTTTTATAACTACAATGTTCAGACCACATTACAGAGAATAATCCTGTTTCTGTATAATTTGGCAGACGACCTAAAATCCTTTCAACCATGGCAAACTCTTCGTCTGTTAGCCCCATTTCCGCATATATACGCTCTTCTTTAATTTGTGTTGGATTTGGTTCAAGCATTAACGACATATGTTTCCCTCCACTGTTTTAAGATAGATTGAAAGACTTTTAACCCTTCAGCACCGCCAAGTAATTCATCTACAGCACGCTCTGGATGTGGCATCATACCAAGTACATTTCCTTTTTCGTTTACAATACCAGCAATATCTGAAACGCTACCGTTAGGATTTTCTACGTAACGGAATGCGATTTGATTATTCTCTTCTAATTGTTTAAGAGTCTCTTCGTCACAATAGTAATTCCCCTCACCATGAGCAATTGGAATATTGATTATTTCATTTTTTTCATATTGTGATGTAAACATCGTTTCATTATTTTCAACACGCAACTGAACAGTGCGACACATAAATTTTAAGTTTTCGTTTCTCATTAACGCTCCTGGTAGTAATCCTGATTCAACAAGAATCTGGAATCCATTACATACACCTAAAATTGGCTTTCCTTGCTCAGCAGCTTTTTGCACTGCTTTCATTGCATTAGCAAAGCGAGAAATAGCACCGCAGCGTAAGTAGTCACCATAAGAAAATCCACCTGGTAGTAGAATTGCATCATATTCATCTAAATTCTCTGTATCGTGCCAAACGTAATCTACTTCTTCGCCAAGCTCATCTTTAATTGCATGGAACATATCGACATCACAGTTCGAACCCGGAAATACTATTACGGCAAATTTCACTGTGCGACAACCTCCTCAACTTCATAACGGAAGTCTTCCATTACAACGTTCGCTAATAGTTTTTCACACATTTCTTTTACCTTGCTATCTAAATCAGATACAGATTTATCAATTGTTAGTTCCATGTACTTTCCGATTCGAACGTCTTGTACTTCTGTAAATGAAAGACTATGAAGTGCTCCTTTTACTGCTGTTCCTTGTGGATCTAATACGCTTTCTCTTAATGTTACATATACCTTAACTTTATACATGTGAAATTCCCCCTAAACGTTTTAAAATCTCTTCATAAGCTTCTGTTAAATTTCCAAGATCACGACGGAATACGTCTTTATCAAACTTTTCATTGCTCGTTTCATCCCATAAACGGCAAGTATCTGGTGAAATTTCATCCGCTAAAATGATTTCTCCTTCTTCCGTTACACCAAACTCTAATTTGAAATCTACTAATCTTACACGACAGCTTGCGAAATGATCAATCAACACTTGATTGATTTGTAGAGCCATATCTCGTAATACACTTACTTGCTCTGGCGATGCAACGTTTAATACACGAATATGATCTTCCGTTACAAGCGGATCTCCTAAATCATCATCTTTGAAGTAAAATTCTACGATTGGTTCTGCAAGTACAGTTCCCTCTTCCATTCCTAATCGTTTTGAAAGACTTCCTGCAATTACATTTCTTGTGACAACTTCTAAAGGAATAATACTCACTTTTTTAACAAGTTGTTCTGTTTCAGATAACTTCTCAACAAAATGTGTTTTAATTCCCACTTCTTGTAACTTTCTGAACAATAAAGTTGTAATTTCATTGTTCAAACGACCTTTTCCTGTAATCGTCTCTTTTTTCTCCCCATTGAAAGCAGTCGCACTATCTTTGTACTCTACCCAAACCATATCTGCTGATTCTGTACGATAAATTCTTTTTGCCTTACCTTCATACAGCAATTCTAGCTTTTGCATTTCGCAAGCCCCCTGTAGTTTGAAAAATGTGAATAATGTTTTTATAAATAATGGCACAGAATGACTCTATTCTGTGCCATATGAAATTTTACGCTTCGTTTAATCCAAGGCGTTCAAAGATTGTATCAACGTGTTGCATGTGATGCTCATAGTTGAAGCATTCATTAATTTCTTCTTGTGTTAACTTGCTTGTAATACGCTCATCAGCTTCTACAAGCTCTTTAAATTGTACTTGTGTTTCCCAAGCTTCCATCGCTTTAGGCTGTACGATATCATAAGCTTCTTCACGTACCATACCTTTGTCGATTAGTGTAAGCATTACGCGCTGAGAATAAATTAAGCCGTATGTTCTTGTCATATTGCGTTTCATATTCTCTGGGTATACAGTTAAGTTTTTAACGATATTACCAAAGCGATTTAACATGTAATTTAACGCGATTGTAGCATCTGGTAAAATTACGCGTTCTGCTGAAGAGTGAGAAATATCACGCTCATGCCATAATGGAACATTCTCATAAGCTGTCATCATATAACCGCGGATAACACGAGCTAAACCAGTCATATTTTCAGATCCAATTGGATTACGCTTATGCGGCATTGCAGAAGAACCTTTTTGACCTTTTGCGAAAGCTTCTTCAACTTCACGTGTTTCACTCTTTTGTAAACCACGAATCTCAACTGCCATCTTTTCGATAGATGTTGCGATTAGTGCAAGTGTTGACATGTAATGAGCATGGCGATCACGTTGCAATGTTTGTGTTGAAATTGGTGCTGCTTCTAATCCTAAGTTTTCACAAACATACTTTTCTACGAATGGATCGATATTTGCATATGTACCAACCGCACCAGATAATTTACCAACGCGAACTGTATCAGCTGCTTGCTTGAAACGCTCTACGTTACGTTTCATTTCTTCATACCAAAGACCAAGTTTTAAACCAAATGTTGTTGGTTCTGCATGAACACCGTGTGTTCTTCCCATCATGATTGTGTATTTATGCTCTTTCGCTTTGTTAGCTAAAATGCTTACAAAGTTCTCTAAGTCTTTTAATATGATTTCATTCGCTTGTTTTAAGATGTAAGATAATGCTGTATCTACTACGTCTGTAGATGTTAAACCGTAATGAACCCATTTACGTTCTTCGCCTAGTGCTGGCGTTTCTGATACAGCACGAGTGAATGCAACTACATCATGACGTGTTTCTTTTTCAATTTCATAAATACGATCAATATCAAATGATGCATGTTCACGAATTTTTTTAACATCTTCTTTTGGAATGTCGCCAAGCTCAGCCCATGCTTCACAAGCTAAAATCTCAACTTCTAACCACGCTTTAAATTTGTTCTCTTCCGTCCAAATCGCACCCATTTCAGGGCGTGTATAACGACTAATCATCTTTTTCCCTCCAACAGTTGTTCTTGATGGTCCCAAATATGCAAACTCTTCGCTTTTTCTAGAGCAACTTCAATATTATCATTTAAAATATTAACATGCCCCATTTTTCGCTGTGCTTTTGCTTCTTCTTTTCCATACAAGTGTAAATAGCACCCGGTTAGTCTATTCACTTGTCTTAGGACCCCTTCTATATGTTCGCCTAAAATGTTTACCATGACAACTGGTTTTAACAAATTTGTTTCTCCTAGAGGTAAATTACAGATTGCTCGAATATGTTGACCAAATTGGCTCGTTTCACATGCATCCTGTGTGTAGTGTCCTGAATTGTGAGGTCTTGGTGCTAATTCATTAATGTAAATCTCACCATTAGCTGTAGCAAACATCTCTACAGCTAGTGTTCCCACAAGTTTTAATTCATCCGCAAGTACCTTTGCATAAGCAATTGCTTTTTGAGAAAGCTCTTCTGTAATACGAGCTGGAACGATAGATTCATGCAAAATGTTATTTACATGAATATTTTCCGCTACTGGAAACACTTTCGTTTCACCACTTACACTACGAATCACAATAACAGATACTTCTTTTTCAAAAGGCACCCATTTCTCTAAAATACACTCTGCTTTATCCACAAGATTTCTTGCTGTCTCAACATCAGCCTCACTTCTTAAAACAACTTGCCCTTTCCCATCATATCCACCTGTCGTCGTTTTTAAGACGGAAGGGAATGATAACTCAGCAATTGCTTCTGTAAGCTGATCTTGATTTTGAACTAATCTATACGTTGCTACTGGTAACCCAGCCTTCTCAATTCCATTCTTTTCTGTAAAACGATTTTGCGTTTTATTTAACAACTGACTACCTTGTGGCAAGTAAGCATGTTTTTCAAGCCATTGTAAACATCTATAATCAATATTCTCAAATTCATATGTGACAACATCACTTATCTCTGCTAAATGCTGAATTGCCTTTAAATCGTCATACGGTGCAACGATTTCAATATCAGCAACTTGTGCACATGGTGAATGCTTTGTAGGATCTAAAACAGCAATTTTATATCCCATCTCCTTGGCTGCCAATGCCATCATTCTTCCTAGCTGGCCGCCTCCAATAATGCCGATTGTTTTTCCAGGTAAAATGATTCTCGTCATACTAGCTCACTACCTTCGCGCACATCTTTTTCAATTGATTCTCGTCTCAATTCTAATGCATCATGTATATCATCATGGAATGATCCAAGTATTTGTGCAGCAAGTAATCCAGCATTCGTTGAACCGGCTTTACCAATTGCAACAGTTGCAACTGGAACGCCTCCTGGCATTTGGACGATGGATAATAATGAATCTAGGCCGTTTAATGCTTTTGATTGAACTGGAACTCCGATTACAGGAAGATTTGTCTTCGCTGCAACCATTCCTGGTAAATGTGCTGCTCCACCAGCTCCAGCAATAATAACTTTCAATCCACGTTCACGAGCCGTCTCTGCATATTCAAACATATAATCCGGAGTCCGATGAGCGGATACAACTTTTTTCTCATACGGTATATTTAATTCATCTAAAATGTCACAAGCATATTTCATTGTTTCCCAGTCTGACGTACTTCCCATTATGACTCCAACTAGTGATTTCATATTAGAATCCCCCCGATTCAAATAAAAAAAGCCTGAAATAGAACAGTTTCTCTTTTACTATGAGAGAAAGCGCTCTACTCAGGCATACGTATCCCTTGTGAATAGAAAAATACCGAGTGACTTTCCCTCATAGTCTAACGAATAACGGTCGTTAGGTAGAGACTTGCAGGCCATATCCCCGCGATTATATGAGGTCTTATATTATTGTTTCTATGGCTATATTAACAATATTTCATAAACGATGTCAATAAATAATCGAATGTTTTTTTATTAGTAGTCAATAACGTTCGTGTTTTAGTTATATTCAAAAGAAGAATTGCAACTATATGCAAGAAGAAAAGGGAATTAGAATATATATTTCTAGAGATCTATTTACTTATAATCGTTTATATAGTACTTCAGTATGTTTTAAATCAAAATATGTACACTCTTGTATTCTACACATCAATAGAACTTTTATTATAACGATTTAATTTCTAAGGAGGATAAACGTGAAAGAAAGAACTATACTATTATCCTATTTATTTTTTCTATCGCAGTAATTTTAAAATATATACTTATGATAGAAATAATGTGTCCTATTTTAAGTATTACTTTAGCGGCATTCGAAAAATCAGGAAAACCAAAAATCATTGCTATTATTTTAAACTTTTTTCGTCTTTAGCGTTATTAAATTTATGAATTATAACATTCGGTAAATAAAAATAAACACAAAAAAACCTAAGTCGAAACGACTTAGGTTTTTGCTTGGCGACGTCCTACTCTCACAGGGACAAGGTCCCAACTACCATCGGCGCTAGAGAGCTTAACTTCCGTGTTCGGTATGGGAACGGGTGTGACCTCTCTGCCATCATCACCAAACTATTGAAGGCATATTCCTTCAAAACTAGATAACATTTGCTACATATTATATGGTTAAGTCCTCGATCTATTAGTATTCGTCAGCTCCACATGTCACCATGCTTCCACCTCGAACCTATCAACCTGATCATCTTTCAGGGATCTTACTAGCTTACGCTATGGGAAATCTCATCTTGAGGGGGGCTTCATGCTTAGATGCTTTCAGCACTTATCCCTTCCGCACATAGCTACCCAGCTATGCCCTTGGCAGAACAACTGGTACACCAGCGGTGCGTCCATCCCGGTCCTCTCGTACTAAGGACAGCTCCTCTCAAATTTCCTACGCCCACGACGGATAGGGACCGAACTGTCTCACGACGTTCTGAACCCAGCTCGCGTACCGCTTTAATGGGCGAACAGCCCAACCCTTGGGACCGACTACAGCCCCAGGATGCGATGAGCCGACATCGAGGTGCCAAACCTCCCCGTCGATGTGGACTCTTGGGGGAGATAAGCCTGTTATCCCCGGGGTAGCTTTTATCCGTTGAGCGATGGCCCTTCCATGCGGAACCACCGGATCACTAAGCCCGACTTTCGTCCCTGCTCGACTTGTAGGTCTCGCAGTCAAGCTCCCTTATGCCTTTGCACTCTACGAATGATTTCCAACCATTCTGAGGGAACCTTTGGGCGCCTCCGTTACACTTTAGGAGGCGACCGCCCCAGTCAAACTGCCCACCTGACACTGTCTCCCGGGTCGATAAGACCCGTAGGTTAGAATTTCAATACAGTCAGGGCGGTATCCCACCAGCGCCTCCACCGAAGCTAGCGCTCCGGTTTCAATGGCTCCCGCCTATCCTGTACAAACTGTACCAAAATTCAATATCAGGCTACAGTAAAGCTCCACGGGGTCTTTCCGTCCTGTCGCGGGTAACCTGCATCTTCACAGGTACTATAATTTCACCGAGTCTCTGGTTGAGACAGTGCCCAAATCGTTACACCTTTCGTGCGGGTCGGAACTTACCCGACAAGGAATTTCGCTACCTTAGGACCGTTATAGTTACGGCCGCCGTTTACTGGGGCTTCAGTTCAGAGCTTCGCTTACGCTAACCCCTCTCCTTAACCTTCCAGCACCGGGCAGGTGTCACCCCCTATACTTCGCCTTACGGCTTCGCAGAGAGCTGTGTTTTTGCTAAACAGTCGCTTGGGCCTATTCACTGCGGCTTTCCGTTAAGAAAGCACCCCTTCTCCCGAAGTTACGGGGTCATTTTGCCGAGTTCCTTAACCAGAGTTCTCTCGCACACCTTAGGATTCTCTCCTCGCCTACCTGTGTCGGTTTGCGGTACAGGCACCTTTTATCTCGCTAGAAGCTTTTCTTGGCAGCGGGGAATCAAAGACTTCGCTCCATAAGGAGCTTCCCCATCACAGCTCAGCCTTCACGATAAGCGGATTTGCCTACTTATCAGCCTAACTGCTTGGACGTGCACAACCAATCGCACGCTTCTTCTATCCTTCTGCGTCCCTCCATTGCTCAAACGATAAAGAGGTGGTACAGGAATATCAACCTGTTGTCCATCGCCTACGCCTGTCGGCCTCGGCTTAGGTCCTGACTAACCCTGAGCGGACGAGCCTTCCTCAGGAAACCTTAGGCATTCGGTGGACGGGATTCTCACCCGTCTTTCGCTACTCATACCGGCATTCTCACTTCTAAGCGCTCCACCAGTCCTTCCGGTCTGACTTCACTGCACTTAGAACGCTCCCCTACCACTGATACCATTGGTATCAATTCGCAGCTTCGGTGGTGTATTTAGCCCCGGTACATTTTCGGCGCAGAGTCACTCGACTAGTGAGCTATTACGCACTCTTTAAATGGTGGCTGCTTCTAAGCCAACATCCTAGTTGTCTAAGCAACTCCACATCCTTTTCCACTTAATACACACTTTGGGACCTTAGCTGGCGATCTGGGCTGTTTCCCTCTTGACTACGGATCTTATCACTCGCAGTCTGACTCCTAAGGATAAGTCATTGGCATTCGGAGTTTGACTGAATTCGGTAATCCGATGAGGACCCCTAGTTCAATCAGTGCTCTACCTCCAAGACTCTTACACTTAAGGCTAGCCCTAAAGCTATTTCGGGGAGAACCAGCTATCTCCAGGTTCGATTGGAATTTCTCCGCTACCCACACCTCATCCCCGCACTTTTCAACGTGCGTGGGTTCGGGCCTCCATTCAGTGTTACCTGAACTTCACCCTGGACATGGGTAGATCACCTGGTTTCGGGTCTACGACCACGTACTAAACGCCCTATTCAGACTCGCTTTCGCTGCGGCTCCGCCTCTTCAGCTTAACCTTGCACGGGATCGTAACTCGCCGGTTCATTCTACAAAAGGCACGCCATCACCCATTAACGGGCTCTGACTATTTGTAGGCACACGGTTTCAGGATCTCTTTCACTCCCCTTCCGGGGTGCTTTTCACCTTTCCCTCACGGTACTGGTTCACTATCGATCACTAGGGAGTATTTAGCCTTGGGAGATGGTCCTCCCAGATTCCGACGGAATTTCACGTGTTCCGCCGTACTCAGGATACATTCAAGAGAGAACGAAGTTTCGACTACGGGGTTGTTACCCTCTACGACGGACCTTTCCAGGTCGCTTCGTCTACCTCGTTCCTTTGTAACTCCGTATAGAATGTCCTACAACCCCAAGAGGCAAGCCTCTTGGTTTGGGCTATGTTCCGTTTCGCTCGCCGCTACTCAGGAAATCGCATTTGCTTTCTCTTCCTCCAGGTACTTAGATGTTTCAGTTCCCTGGGTCTGTCTTCCATACCCTATGTATTCAGGTAAGGATACCATACCATTACGTATAGTGGGTTTCCCCATTCGGAAATCTTCGGATCAAAGCTTACTTACAGCTCCCCGAAGCATATCGGCGTTAGTCCCGTCCTTCATCGACTCCTAGTGTCAAGGCATCCACCGTGCGCCCTTTCTAACTTAACCAAACTAAAATTAAAAAAATATGAGCTACACTGTTATCTAGTTTTCAAAGAACATACATTTATATATGAGAGATAGTTCTCTCAAAACTGAACAAAACGAAACACGGAAACTTATATTGATGAACAGCGTTCATCAATTCTCCATAGAAAGGAGGTGATCCAGCCGCACCTTCCGATACGGCTACCTTGTTACGACTTCACCCCAATCATCTGTCCCACCTTAGGCGGCTGGCTCCAAAAAGGTTACCCCACCGACTTCGGGTGTTACAAACTCTCGTGGTGTGACGGGCGGTGTGTACAAGGCCCGGGAACGTATTCACCGCGGCATGCTGATCCGCGATTACTAGCGATTCCAGCTTCATGTAGGCGAGTTGCAGCCTACAATCCGAACTGAGAACGGTTTTATGAGATTAGCTCCACCTCGCGGTCTTGCAGCTCTTTGTACCGTCCATTGTAGCACGTGTGTAGCCCAGGTCATAAGGGGCATGATGATTTGACGTCATCCCCACCTTCCTCCGGTTTGTCACCGGCAGTCACCTTAGAGTGCCCAACTTAATGATGGCAACTAAGATCAAGGGTTGCGCTCGTTGCGGGACTTAACCCAACATCTCACGACACGAGCTGACGACAACCATGCACCACCTGTCACTCTGCTCCCGAAGGAGAAGCCCTATCTCTAGGGTTTTCAGAGGATGTCAAGACCTGGTAAGGTTCTTCGCGTTGCTTCGAATTAAACCACATGCTCCACCGCTTGTGCGGGCCCCCGTCAATTCCTTTGAGTTTCAGCCTTGCGGCCGTACTCCCCAGGCGGAGTGCTTAATGCGTTAACTTCAGCACTAAAGGGCGGAAACCCTCTAACACTTAGCACTCATCGTTTACGGCGTGGACTACCAGGGTATCTAATCCTGTTTGCTCCCCACGCTTTCGCGCCTCAGTGTCAGTTACAGACCAGAAAGTCGCCTTCGCCACTGGTGTTCCTCCATATCTCTACGCATTTCACCGCTACACATGGAATTCCACTTTCCTCTTCTGCACTCAAGTCTCCCAGTTTCCAATGACCCTCCACGGTTGAGCCGTGGGCTTTCACATCAGACTTAAGAAACCACCTGCGCGCGCTTTACGCCCAATAATTCCGGATAACGCTTGCCACCTACGTATTACCGCGGCTGCTGGCACGTAGTTAGCCGTGGCTTTCTGGTTAGGTACCGTCAAGGTGCCAGCTTATTCAACTAGCACTTGTTCTTCCCTAACAACAGAGTTTTACGACCCGAAAGCCTTCATCACTCACGCGGCGTTGCTCCGTCAGACTTTCGTCCATTGCGGAAGATTCCCTACTGCTGCCTCCCGTAGGAGTCTGGGCCGTGTCTCAGTCCCAGTGTGGCCGATCACCCTCTCAGGTCGGCTACGCATCGTTGCCTTGGTGAGCCGTTACCTCACCAACTAGCTAATGCGACGCGGGTCCATCCATAAGTGACAGCCGAAGCCGCCTTTCAATTTCGAACCATGCAGTTCAAAATGTTATCCGGTATTAGCCCCGGTTTCCCGGAGTTATCCCAGTCTTATGGGCAGGTTACCCACGTGTTACTCACCCGTCCGCCGCTAACTTCTTGAGAGCAAGCTCTCAATCCATTCGCTCGACTTGCATGTATTAGGCACGCCGCCAGCGTTCATCCTGAGCCAGGATCAAACTCTCCAATAAAGTTAGTTTGTCTAGCATCTAAAAATAAAAATTGACGTTTCACGTTGTTTGTTTCGTTCAGTTTTCAAAGAACTACTCAGTCGCTCATTTGCGACTTCCTTATGTTAACATCTTCATCTTTCAATGTCAACTAAGTTTTTCATTTTGTTTGTCGCTTGCGACGTTATTGTCATCGGCGACTTGTTCTATATTACACCTCTATATACTAATAGTCAATATTAATCTTTCATTTTTTAAAAAAAGATGAAAAAGACTCTCATACCACCTCTTTATTCCTCATACATATCAGTAAAACAAGTGAAAGGAGTGTAGAACTTGTTCAATCCTTATTTATTAAACACCATAAGCGCCCATTCAAGAAGCCCACACTATCATAGGAAGTTTCCCATCATTCTATTTTGGAGTCAAAAAAGCGGTTGCACTTCTCTTGCCAATTGGTTCTTTTACCAGATTGATTTATTGCAAACAGCTCTAAGTTATAGTCCTTTCATTCATAATTTTGAATACGATATATACAAAAGTACACCTGCCTATAGTGTACGACTAGGTGTAGCGTTACGAGAAAAACAAAAAGAAACGTTTAAACTTGTTCGTAACCCTTATAGGAGAGCAGTCAGTTCTTTCGTGTCCTTAATTGGACCTCCTTATATGGAAAATCCGGAATGGAAACCCATCCGAAAGTTTTTATATCAAGATGAAAATTCCCCCAAAGGGATCTCATTCAAACAATTTTTATACTATCTATTTATGAAAGGGGCTCACGCAAGTGATATTAACCCACATTTCACACAACAATATATAGCTGGTGAAGAAGAATATGTGACCAATTATATATACTTAGAAAACTTCGATCAGGAAATGAAAGAATTAGAAAAGCGTTTCGAATTAAAAACCGCACCAATAAATGAGTTCTCAACATCATGGCATCATCAAACTTCCGCCATGATTTATAAAGGGAATTTTAGCGAAGCTGATATTACTGATCCTTTATTTCCCCGTCATCCAACTTTTGAAAGCTTTTATGATACTGAATGTATACAACTTGTTCAAACAATATTTCAAAATGATTTCGACACATATAAATACAGCAAAGAATATCCATACTAATTTTAGTCTATTATCTTTGCTAAATAAAAAAGATACCTCATATATAAGGTATCTTTTTAACATTTCAATTATATAAATCATACTGTTTAACAGTCTCTATTCTCCACCTTATTACCTTTTAATAGATTACATAACTTTTGCTTATCCGCCCATCCTACTCCGATTAAAACTAAACTCGCTCCCATTATTACCCTCCATGTCAGAGACTCATTTAATAGAATAATTGAAGTAGCGATACTTATTAATGGTAATGCATTTAAATATAATCCGCTTACTGATGCTGAAACTCTCTCTAGCGCTTTATTCCAAAACCAATATGCTAAAATTGTTGCTCCAATAACAAGGTATATTACACTAAGTCCCGTTTTCCAAGCTTCAATCTTTGGTAAACCGTAATAAAGAATTTCTACCAGTGCAAACGGTAATAGAATAACAGCTCCGATAATTAAAGTTAATGTTGTAAAAACCTCGTTTGATAAATACTGTTCTTGTTTTGGTCGTTTTAGCAAAACTGTGTAGAAAGCAAATAGAAAAGTACTTAATAATATCAGTATATCTCCTATTAAAGACACTTCTTGATCAGCACTTTTAGATGGAATCGTAATAAAGAGTACTCCTATAGCACCCAATATAATCCCTATCCAATAATTCAATCGAATTTTCTCTTTCAAGAAGAATGCTGAAAAAAGAATTGTAACTAATGGTAATGCAGCATCTATGATACTAACATGTAATCCACTTGTTAAAGAAATACCATACGATGTGAACATAAAATACCCAGCTACACCGGTAAAGGCTAACAAACTCATTCTTTGCCATGGAACTTTTTTATGTACAACTGATTTTTGTAGTTGCTTAAATGAAAATAGCATACAAATTCCACCTGCAAAGAAAAGACGAATAAACAACAAAGTAAACGGCTGAATAGATTCTAACACCCATTTTGTTGGTGCAATAGCTGTCCCCCATAATATAACAGCCACTAATAACATGCATATTTCTTTCATAATCCCCCACACCCATCAAAAATATATGTTAACTACCTTAATTATAGATTTTTTCTTATGTAAAATCCTTTAAAAACACAAAAGGTTATGTAAGATTACAAATATTCTTTTTACATCTCGATTATATTTTCACAAAAGGTAATTCTTACCTTTATATTTCAAACAATAAAAATAAACACAAAAAAACCTAAGTCGAAACGACTTAGGTTTTTGCTTGGCGACGTCCTACTCTCACAGGGACAAGGTCCCAACTACCATCGGCGCTAGAGAGCTTAACTTCCGTGTTCGGTATGGGAACGGGTGTGACCTCTCTGCCATCATCACCAAACTATTGAAGGCATATTCCTTCAAAACTAGATAACATTTGCTACATATTATATGGTTAAGTCCTCGATCTATTAGTATTCGTCAGCTCCACATGTCACCATGCTTCCACCTCGAACCTATCAACCTGATCATCTTTCAGGGATCTTACTAGCTTACGCTATGGGAAATCTCATCTTGAGGGGGGCTTCATGCTTAGATGCTTTCAGCACTTATCCCTTCCGCACATAGCTACCCAGCTATGCCCTTGGCAGAACAACTGGTACACCAGCGGTGCGTCCATCCCGGTCCTCTCGTACTAAGGACAGCTCCTCTCAAATTTCCTACGCCCACGACGGATAGGGACCGAACTGTCTCACGACGTTCTGAACCCAGCTCGCGTACCGCTTTAATGGGCGAACAGCCCAACCCTTGGGACCGACTACAGCCCCAGGATGCGATGAGCCGACATCGAGGTGCCAAACCTCCCCGTCGATGTGGACTCTTGG
>NZ_JBVYHX010000001.1:20000-40000 GCF_056033845.1 Bacillus sp. TCT6 | reverse complement strand
ACGAGTAAAAGCTCTTATGCGGCGTTTTTTAGTTCTTGGAAGTAGCAATACTGCTCAAGAAAAAACAACTTTATCTTTTAAAGGACTAACTTTCAATCTAAATACATACACAGTTCATACAAATAAAGAAGAAATTAATTTAACCGGAAAAGAACTGGAACTATTAAAATTCTTTACTTCAAACCCAGGACAAGTATTTACAAAAACACAGCTCTTCCAAAATGTGTGGGACGATAATTATATAGAAGATGACAATACCGTTATGGTACATATTCGAAAACTTAGAAAGAAAATAGAAATCGACCCTTCCAATCCAAAATTCATTCAGACTATATGGGGAATTGGTTATAAGTTTGTAGGTGAAAAGCTTGAAGACTGATAAAACCCTCTCCCTTATTACATTACAACTTATCATTTGTGGGATTTTAAACATACAAATGGAACCAAGATTAAAAATGTCTTTATTTATAATCCTTATCTTAATTACAATTTATCTCTTCTTTTCAAGAATACAATTCATTCAACATCGCAAGGCAATGGATACTAAATTAAGTCGTGTACTAAAAGGAAACTTACAAACGAGATTATTCACAAGCAATGACCACTCATTACATAATATCGTTTTTTCAATAAACGAGCTAATAGCTAAATTAGAGCAAGTTCAGATTGAAGCCAAAAGATCCGAGGAATCCAGAAAACAACTTTTGTCTAGTATCTCCCACGATATACGAACACCACTCACCTCCATCATCGGATATATAGATGCTTTAAAAGATGGGGTTGCTGTTTCTGAAATAGAAAAACAAGAATACCTTAAAATACTTTATATGAAATCAAATAACTTAAAGCACCTAGTTGATGAAATATTCAATATGGCGAAGCTAGACGCTAATGAATTTCCACTAAAAGAAGAAGAACTCGACTTTTCTGAAGTTACTAGAGAAGTTTTGATTGAATTTTTACCTGAGCTCTCAAAACATAACATCGAACTGCAAGTTCTCATACCAGAATCTACTTGCCCTATTATCGCAGACCATCTGAGCCTTATGCGGATTATGAGTAATTTAATGAAAAATGCCATTTATTACGGAAAGGATGGAAAAATAGTAGGAGTCGAACTACTAGAAACCGATAGAGAATATGAACTTCATATTTGGGACAAAGGCCCTGGTATTCCAAAGCATGATTTACAAAATGTGTTTGAGCGAATGTACCGAAGCGAACAATCAAGAAACTCCTCGTTTGGTGGTAGTGGTCTCGGGCTCTCTATTTCTAAAGCGCTCGTTGAGAGAAATGGTGGGCATATATGGGTTGAAAGCACTCCATGGAAACGAACTATTTTTGGCTTTTCTATTCCAAAACACAATACTTTTAAGAAATAGTTAAGAAATGATTAATATGCAGTTAAGCCTTCCTTTTTATGATGTAAGTAAGAACTTATAGAAAGCAGGTGTCTCCTATAAATACAATTATAAAAACGACTAACCTTACTAAAGTATATGGCAATCAAAAATCAGTAGATAATTTAAATATTAATGTTCAACAAGGGGAGATTTATGGCTTCATAGGCCGCAACGGTGCTGGTAAAACAACAACCATTCGTATGCTGCTTAGTCTTATAAAGCCTACAAGTGGAACGATTGAAATATTTGGAGAGAACTTATTCCAAAATCAAAAAGATATTTTAAGCAGAATTGGTTCTATAGTTGAAGTTCCAGGATTTTATGAAAACTTAACTGCAAAAGAAAACCTATTAATTAATGCAAAGATAATTGGGGTTCACAAAAAGAATGCTATCGAAGAAGCATTAGAAATAGTAGGCTTGCAGCATGAGACAAAAAAGTTAGTAGGAAAGTATTCTTTAGGAATGAAGCAACGCTTAGGAATTGCACGCGCTCTTCTCCATTATCCCGAGCTACTCATATTAGATGAACCAACTAACGGACTAGACCCTATTGGTATTAAAGAAATGCGAAAACTTATTCATTCTTTAGCTCAAGAAAGAAATATAACCATACTCATTTCTAGTCACATATTAGCCGAGGTAGAACAGTTAGTCGATCGTATCGGAATTATTCATGAAGGAAAGTTACTAGAAGAAGTTTCTCTTGATACGCTACGTAAAGCAAATCGTAAGTACATAGAGTTTCAAGTGAATAATGACAATAAAGCTGTGATGTTATTAGAAAATCATCTTCAAATTTTTGATTATGAAGTACACGATGAAGGGAATATTCGTATTTACTCTCATTTTGGACAACAAGGATACATAAATAGAACATTAGTTCTTAATGGTATTGAAGTATTAAAAATGATGATAAGTGAAGATAGACTAGAAGATTATTTCACCAAGCTAGTTGGAGGTGGAACAATTGGTTAATCTACTCTATACAGAACTCTTAAAATTAAAACGCTCTAATATGTTTTTAATTAGCATTATTGGTGCTGGTGTCGCACCTTTCTTAGTTGTAGTAGCCTCTTATATACATATAAAAACAAAAGAGCCAACTCCGACTATTTGGTTCCATCAATTATTCACTGATGTTAACTTATATACTACTTTAGTTATAGGATTCCCCTTATATGGAGTAGTGGTTGCATATTTGCTTACCCGCGAATATGCAGAAGATACACTAAAAAATTTACTAACTATCCCCGTGTCGCGCATTAGCTTTATTATAAGTAAATTCATCATTCTCTTTCTTTGGATCATGATGCTAACTTTAGTCGCTTGGACACTTACTTTAATATTAGGGCTATTGGGGGATTTCCCTGGTTTTAACATTGCTTTACTTTTAAGTTCTTTCCTAGAATTTTTAATATGTGGTGGACTTCTCTTTCTATTGTCTTCACCTATTGTACTACTAACTCTTGTCATGAAGAGCTATGTACCGCCCATTATATTAACAGTCATTATTACAATGACCAATCTTATGCTCGTAAACTCCAAGTATAAAGATTTATTTCCGTGGACCGCTACTCTAGATATCGCAAATAATGAATTACAACCGACATATCCACCAGAGTATTCTTATATCATCATTGCAGTAACAACAATTTCCGGATTTATTGCAACACTATTCTATTTTAAAAAAGTAGACATTCATTAATTTATAGGAGTGAAACTATGAGCGATATCATTATTGCCTTCATACTCGGTATTGTAGAAGGATTAGCTGAATTTTTACCTATATCTTCTACTGGCCACCTTATATTAGTCGGGCATTTATTAGACTTTGAAGGAGAAAGAGCAAAAACGTTTGAAATTGTTATTCAGCTAGGCGCAATTTTAGCTATTGCAATTTTATATCATAAACGTCTCGTTTCTCTATGTAATATTAAGCCTCTTCTACGGAAAGAGAAAAAATTCAACGCGTTTCATGTATTTCTTGGCGTATTTCCGGCAGTAGTGGCTGGTTTGCTACTACATGATATTATTAAAACATACTTATTTCAGCCATACACTGTTGTGATTGGACTTGTAGCAGGGGCAATTCTTATGATCTTTGCAGAAGTAAAAAAGAAAGAGGCAACCGCCTATTCACTGGACGATTTAACATACCGTCAAGCTTTAACAATTGGATTATTTCAGTGCTTAGCAGTATACCCTGGTTTCTCTAGAGCTGGCTCTACTATCTCTGGAGGTCTATTAGCAAAAGTAAATTATAAAACCGCATCCGAGTTCTCTTTTCTAATAGCTCTTCCTGTAATGGTTGGAGCTACAGGCTTAGACTTACTAAAAAGCTGGGAGTATTTAAGTGTCGATGACATTCCTATGTTTGCGGTAGGATTCATTACCTCTTTTACCGTAGCGATGCTAGCGGTAGTAACTTTTCTAAAGCTTTTAGAGAAGATAGGTTTAAAACCTTTTGCATACTATCGTATTTTGTTGGCTATCTTATTTACGCTTTTCGTATTACTATAGATTCATATAAGTCACATATCATTAAACTGATATTCAATTTTAGAATATCGGTTTTTTATCTATTTCAACTCTAGTACTACTCACTTCAATATGGCATAGTCATAATAAGCTACCATTAATAGTCTGAACGTTCTTTAAGTAACTATATCCTTTATCATAAAATGCAATTGGAAAATTAAAGATTCCATATATATACAGAACATATTTACAAACCATATTCATTCCACATAGTATCTTTTTAATTTGCAACACACTGATACAAATTTCAAATGAGCACAAAGACAGAATAAATAAATAAATAAATTTCCTAGGAATTATAAAGCGACTAAATTTAATTAGAGTGAGGTGACGATAAAATGAATCAATTAGCACAGACATATTGGAATACTTATTGGGGAAACAACAAAAAACCAGAATCTGTTATAGCTTGGCAATTTGGAGATTCCCCTAATTATCTTGCACAACTAGTAATTGACGGTATTAAAACTGCTACATGCTCCGGTCACATTTTTTATGAATTAGAAAATGAACCGCTACCGACCACTAATGATTATAGTATTATACTTAATAGTAATGATGAACCTGTAGCTATTATTAAGATAATAGAAGTAACTGTAACACCAATGAATGAAGTAAGCGAAGAATTCGCTATCGCTGAAGGCGAAGGAGATCGTACTTATAATTACTGGAGAGACACCCATGTTCGTTTTTTTACAAAGGAACTAAATGAGCTTGGTCTTAATTTCTCTGAAGATATGTTACTCGTCTGTGAGCGTTTTGAACTTGTTGATGTGAACAATAAAGTGAAATTATAAAAAACTGAGATTTACCACCCATTCTTATTTTTATAAAACACAAAAAAGACAAGTCATTCTGACTTGTCTTAAAGTTGCTTGGCGACGTCCTACTCTCACAGGGACAAGGTCCCAACTACCATCGGCGCTAGAGAGCTTAACTTCCGTGTTCGGTATGGGAACGGGTGTGACCTCTCTGCCATCATCACCAAACTATTGAAGGCATATTCCTTCAAAACTAGATAACATTTGCTACATATTATATGGTTAAGTCCTCGATCTATTAGTATTCGTCAGCTCCACATGTCACCATGCTTCCACCTCGAACCTATCAACCTGATCATCTTTCAGGGATCTTACTAGCTTACGCTATGGGAAATCTCATCTTGAGGGGGGCTTCATGCTTAGATGCTTTCAGCACTTATCCCTTCCGCACATAGCTACCCAGCTATGCCCTTGGCAGAACAACTGGTACACCAGCGGTGCGTCCATCCCGGTCCTCTCGTACTAAGGACAGCTCCTCTCAAATTTCCTACGCCCACGACGGATAGGGACCGAACTGTCTCACGACGTTCTGAACCCAGCTCGCGTACCGCTTTAATGGGCGAACAGCCCAACCCTTGGGACCGACTACAGCCCCAGGATGCGATGAGCCGACATCGAGGTGCCAAACCTCCCCGTCGATGTGGACTCTTGGGGGAGATAAGCCTGTTATCCCCGGGGTAGCTTTTATCCGTTGAGCGATGGCCCTTCCATGCGGAACCACCGGATCACTAAGCCCGACTTTCGTCCCTGCTCGACTTGTAGGTCTCGCAGTCAAGCTCCCTTATGCCTTTGCACTCTACGAATGATTTCCAACCATTCTGAGGGAACCTTTGGGCGCCTCCGTTACACTTTAGGAGGCGACCGCCCCAGTCAAACTGCCCACCTGACACTGTCTCCCGGGTCGATAAGACCCGTAGGTTAGAATTTCAATACAGTCAGGGCGGTATCCCACCAGCGCCTCCACCGAAGCTAGCGCTCCGGTTTCAATGGCTCCCGCCTATCCTGTACAAACTGTACCAAAATTCAATATCAGGCTACAGTAAAGCTCCACGGGGTCTTTCCGTCCTGTCGCGGGTAACCTGCATCTTCACAGGTACTATAATTTCACCGAGTCTCTGGTTGAGACAGTGCCCAAATCGTTACACCTTTCGTGCGGGTCGGAACTTACCCGACAAGGAATTTCGCTACCTTAGGACCGTTATAGTTACGGCCGCCGTTTACTGGGGCTTCAGTTCAGAGCTTCGCTTACGCTAACCCCTCTCCTTAACCTTCCAGCACCGGGCAGGTGTCACCCCCTATACTTCGCCTTACGGCTTCGCAGAGAGCTGTGTTTTTGCTAAACAGTCGCTTGGGCCTATTCACTGCGGCTTTCCGTTAAGAAAGCACCCCTTCTCCCGAAGTTACGGGGTCATTTTGCCGAGTTCCTTAACCAGAGTTCTCTCGCACACCTTAGGATTCTCTCCTCGCCTACCTGTGTCGGTTTGCGGTACAGGCACCTTTTATCTCGCTAGAAGCTTTTCTTGGCAGCGGGGAATCAAAGACTTCGCTCCATAAGGAGCTTCCCCATCACAGCTCAGCCTTCACGATAAGCGGATTTGCCTACTTATCAGCCTAACTGCTTGGACGTGCACAACCAATCGCACGCTTCTTCTATCCTTCTGCGTCCCTCCATTGCTCAAACGATAAAGAGGTGGTACAGGAATATCAACCTGTTGTCCATCGCCTACGCCTGTCGGCCTCGGCTTAGGTCCTGACTAACCCTGAGCGGACGAGCCTTCCTCAGGAAACCTTAGGCATTCGGTGGACGGGATTCTCACCCGTCTTTCGCTACTCATACCGGCATTCTCACTTCTAAGCGCTCCACCAGTCCTTCCGGTCTGACTTCACTGCACTTAGAACGCTCCCCTACCACTGATACCATTGGTATCAATTCGCAGCTTCGGTGGTGTATTTAGCCCCGGTACATTTTCGGCGCAGAGTCACTCGACTAGTGAGCTATTACGCACTCTTTAAATGGTGGCTGCTTCTAAGCCAACATCCTAGTTGTCTAAGCAACTCCACATCCTTTTCCACTTAATACACACTTTGGGACCTTAGCTGGCGATCTGGGCTGTTTCCCTCTTGACTACGGATCTTATCACTCGCAGTCTGACTCCTAAGGATAAGTCATTGGCATTCGGAGTTTGACTGAATTCGGTAATCCGATGAGGACCCCTAGTTCAATCAGTGCTCTACCTCCAAGACTCTTACACTTAAGGCTAGCCCTAAAGCTATTTCGGGGAGAACCAGCTATCTCCAGGTTCGATTGGAATTTCTCCGCTACCCACACCTCATCCCCGCACTTTTCAACGTGCGTGGGTTCGGGCCTCCATTCAGTGTTACCTGAACTTCACCCTGGACATGGGTAGATCACCTGGTTTCGGGTCTACGACCACGTACTAAACGCCCTATTCAGACTCGCTTTCGCTGCGGCTCCGCCTCTTCAGCTTAACCTTGCACGGGATCGTAACTCGCCGGTTCATTCTACAAAAGGCACGCCATCACCCATTAACGGGCTCTGACTATTTGTAGGCACACGGTTTCAGGATCTCTTTCACTCCCCTTCCGGGGTGCTTTTCACCTTTCCCTCACGGTACTGGTTCACTATCGATCACTAGGGAGTATTTAGCCTTGGGAGATGGTCCTCCCAGATTCCGACGGAATTTCACGTGTTCCGCCGTACTCAGGATACATTCAAGAGAGAACGAAGTTTCGACTACGGGGTTGTTACCCTCTACGACGGACCTTTCCAGGTCGCTTCGTCTACCTCGTTCCTTTGTAACTCCGTATAGAATGTCCTACAACCCCAAGAGGCAAGCCTCTTGGTTTGGGCTATGTTCCGTTTCGCTCGCCGCTACTCAGGAAATCGCATTTGCTTTCTCTTCCTCCAGGTACTTAGATGTTTCAGTTCCCTGGGTCTGTCTTCCATACCCTATGTATTCAGGTAAGGATACCATACCATTACGTATAGTGGGTTTCCCCATTCGGAAATCTTCGGATCAAAGCTTACTTACAGCTCCCCGAAGCATATCGGCGTTAGTCCCGTCCTTCATCGACTCCTAGTGTCAAGGCATCCACCGTGCGCCCTTTCTAACTTAACCAAACTAAAATTAAAAAAATATGAGCTACACTGTTATCTAGTTTTCAAAGAACATACATTTATATATGAGAGATAGTTCTCTCAAAACTGAACAAAACGAAACACGGAAACTTATATTGATGAACAGCGTTCATCAATTCTCCATAGAAAGGAGGTGATCCAGCCGCACCTTCCGATACGGCTACCTTGTTACGACTTCACCCCAATCATCTGTCCCACCTTAGGCGGCTGGCTCCAAAAAGGTTACCCCACCGACTTCGGGTGTTACAAACTCTCGTGGTGTGACGGGCGGTGTGTACAAGGCCCGGGAACGTATTCACCGCGGCATGCTGATCCGCGATTACTAGCGATTCCAGCTTCATGTAGGCGAGTTGCAGCCTACAATCCGAACTGAGAACGGTTTTATGAGATTAGCTCCACCTCGCGGTCTTGCAGCTCTTTGTACCGTCCATTGTAGCACGTGTGTAGCCCAGGTCATAAGGGGCATGATGATTTGACGTCATCCCCACCTTCCTCCGGTTTGTCACCGGCAGTCACCTTAGAGTGCCCAACTTAATGATGGCAACTAAGATCAAGGGTTGCGCTCGTTGCGGGACTTAACCCAACATCTCACGACACGAGCTGACGACAACCATGCACCACCTGTCACTCTGCTCCCGAAGGAGAAGCCCTATCTCTAGGGTTTTCAGAGGATGTCAAGACCTGGTAAGGTTCTTCGCGTTGCTTCGAATTAAACCACATGCTCCACCGCTTGTGCGGGCCCCCGTCAATTCCTTTGAGTTTCAGCCTTGCGGCCGTACTCCCCAGGCGGAGTGCTTAATGCGTTAACTTCAGCACTAAAGGGCGGAAACCCTCTAACACTTAGCACTCATCGTTTACGGCGTGGACTACCAGGGTATCTAATCCTGTTTGCTCCCCACGCTTTCGCGCCTCAGTGTCAGTTACAGACCAGAAAGTCGCCTTCGCCACTGGTGTTCCTCCATATCTCTACGCATTTCACCGCTACACATGGAATTCCACTTTCCTCTTCTGCACTCAAGTCTCCCAGTTTCCAATGACCCTCCACGGTTGAGCCGTGGGCTTTCACATCAGACTTAAGAAACCACCTGCGCGCGCTTTACGCCCAATAATTCCGGATAACGCTTGCCACCTACGTATTACCGCGGCTGCTGGCACGTAGTTAGCCGTGGCTTTCTGGTTAGGTACCGTCAAGGTGCCAGCTTATTCAACTAGCACTTGTTCTTCCCTAACAACAGAGTTTTACGACCCGAAAGCCTTCATCACTCACGCGGCGTTGCTCCGTCAGACTTTCGTCCATTGCGGAAGATTCCCTACTGCTGCCTCCCGTAGGAGTCTGGGCCGTGTCTCAGTCCCAGTGTGGCCGATCACCCTCTCAGGTCGGCTACGCATCGTTGCCTTGGTGAGCCGTTACCTCACCAACTAGCTAATGCGACGCGGGTCCATCCATAAGTGACAGCCGAAGCCGCCTTTCAATTTCGAACCATGCAGTTCAAAATGTTATCCGGTATTAGCCCCGGTTTCCCGGAGTTATCCCAGTCTTATGGGCAGGTTACCCACGTGTTACTCACCCGTCCGCCGCTAACTTCTTGAGAGCAAGCTCTCAATCCATTCGCTCGACTTGCATGTATTAGGCACGCCGCCAGCGTTCATCCTGAGCCAGGATCAAACTCTCCAATAAAGTTAGTTTGTCTAGCATCTAAAAATAAAAATTGACGTTTCACGTTGTTTGTTTCGTTCAGTTTTCAAAGAACTACTTAGTCGCTCATTTGCGACTTCCTTATGTTAACATCTTCATCTTTCAATGTCAACTAAGTTTTTTATTTCGTTTGTCGCTTGCGACGTTAATGTCATCGGCGACTTGTTCTATATTACACTTCATTTGTATAATCGTCAACACCTTTTTATAAAGATATTCAAGTTAATATTTTTATGCTCTTTTAACTAGATACGCCTCTCCAAGGATTCATTACCGAAAAGCTACCTTCTGCTTCTATTTAACCTATTCTTCCAAAATGTATTCAAGTTAATTTAAACCCTAGACTTAATTTGTACAGAAGTTTTTACCTAGCGAAACTAACAATCTTATTTTAATAAATATTAATACCTCTTTGTTTATCACACCCTCTATTAGAAACGATTGAAGATATACGTATTCTTATAACAGACAACGATACAAAAATCCATAATACACTCATATACTACTCTAGTTATAGAGTCCCAAGTTCTACTTATATGAAGTAATGGTTGCTTATCTGTTTACTCGTAAATATATAGAAGCACACTAATATATTTATTAACTATCCCTTTTTCACTGAAATATCAGCCTTATATCTCCTTCATCTTTAGTATCATCTATTTCCATACAGCTATATTCTCTTAATAAACATTTAAGATATGCTCAAGATTTGAATTGATTAATAGCATTTCCTTTTTAAACACATATACTGGATTAAAAATACGTACCTCAATTGATCAAGTGCACCGAACAAACATATACAGAACACCCGTTCCTTTCATTACTTCACTTTTTATATAACATTAATAGATCTTTATCCTATACCTATATTTACGTTTTACCGCTAAAAGAGCGAATCATTTCACTAACAAAGCATTTAGTTTTATTTCTAGTATATATCCACCTTTTGAAATACATATAGAATCATAAATTCCTTTTTTCTATCTAAACCCCTAAGAATACACAACCATACAAAAACAATTCTACAACAAGGTATACGACGGCTGCACAATTAAAAATCATAATCCCCTCAATACCTACAGAGGTGCTGTCCGCCTTTAACGCAAATATATACTAAAAAAATTTCAATATGAAATGGGCCGGAATTTCTATTCTAAGAAAAATCCGGCTCTTATTTTTAAGCAACAACCAACATCATTTTTACATTTAGTATTAAATGTCTATTCAATATTCTCTACTCTGGTAAAGGTGAATGTATCATATCTGTCACTGCATAATATAGATTTTCTGGATGTTCGGCTATCCGATGACATAAATATAAATACCGTTATTTTCCACGAGTCAAATATACTCTAGCGTTATGTCCTTTGTTTTTCAAATCTCTTAACATATCCGGACGAATTCCATATAACATTTCTATTTCTACATTAGGGTGACTAAAATATTGACGTTGCTCCATCTCTTTAATAAGAATTTCATCATGTGTAGCTATAGATACAGGGTGATGGTTTTCAGCTAGTTTTTCTACAATTTGAAGATACTGTTGATTTAAATCAGTTGATCTAGGCATAGCAATATCCGGAACTTCTTGATAGGCACCTTTTACAACTCTTATTTTTCCTGGATAATGAAGGAGTTCTTGAATATCATTGTTTGAGCGGTATAAATGTGCCTGTATTGTTATCCCTACATTATGATATTGCTCAGTTACCTTTTTATAAATGGAAAGAATGTCCGCTGCTTTAGATGATTCTTCCATACTTATCATAAGGGTAGTTCCATGTACTTTCGCCTTCTCTGCCAACTCCATTAAATGAATATAAGATATTTCTGGATCTATAGACAATCCAATATGAGATAAATCAAGTGATACTGTTTGTTTCATAGATAGAGTACCTATGTCCCCAATAAGATTCAAAAACTCATTTTTTTGCTTTATAACATCCCTCTATATCAAGAGTATTTTCCCCTATGTATTCTAGTGAAGTATGATAACCTTTTGTAATTAGTTCTTTTGCCGTCCCAATCCCCTCATGTCTCGTTTCTCCGGTGACAAAGCGTTTCGCAGCTTGTAACAATAACGTATAGAGTTCATTGGATTGTTGAACATATGCTTTTATATGTTCATTCCGTTTTACATACACCTTCTTTAAATCAGCTTATCCTTTCTAAATTTATTGCTGAAGATTATTTGGAACGGCATATTATGAAGATGAAAAAAATCTATAAAAATCGAAGAGACTTCCTTATCCAGCAATTAAAATCAACATTCTCAAATACAATCAATATTTTCGGTTATTTTACAGTATTACATCTGATTGTTGAATTCAATCAAGTTCAATTCACAAAAGAATTACTTGAGAAAATCCAACAACTCGGAGTGAAAGTATATCCTGTGGAAGATCACGCCATTGAAAAAGGAAAACATTACAATCGAATTATTATAGGGTATGGACATTTAACAACTGCAGAAATAAAAGAGGGTGTGAGTAGGCTCCAGAGGGTAATACTTCGTATATATATTCTTGTTAGCAAATAGACTTTAAAGCTTAGTCATATTTTTCTGAAGGTATGCTACTTAAATGTGAAATTCTAATAAAATAAAGTTGTTTCTTGCTAGATAAACTTACTCATAGAGCCCACATTAATTACAAGTTTATTTTACAAAACACAAAAAAGACGAGTCATTCTGACTCGTCTTAAGCTTGCTTGGCGACGTCCTACTCTCACAGGGACAAGGTCCCAACTACCATCGGCGCTAGAGAGCTTAACTTCCGTGTTCGGTATGGGAACGGGTGTGACCTCTCTGCCATCATCACCAAACTATTGAAGGCATATTCCTTCAAAACTAGATAACATTTGCTACATATTATATGGTTAAGTCCTCGATCTATTAGTATTCGTCAGCTCCACATGTCACCATGCTTCCACCTCGAACCTATCAACCTGATCATCTTTCAGGGATCTTACTAGCTTACGCTATGGGAAATCTCATCTTGAGGGGGGCTTCATGCTTAGATGCTTTCAGCACTTATCCCTTCCGCACATAGCTACCCAGCTATGCCCTTGGCAGAACAACTGGTACACCAGCGGTGCGTCCATCCCGGTCCTCTCGTACTAAGGACAGCTCCTCTCAAATTTCCTACGCCCACGACGGATAGGGACCGAACTGTCTCACGACGTTCTGAACCCAGCTCGCGTACCGCTTTAATGGGCGAACAGCCCAACCCTTGGGACCGACTACAGCCCCAGGATGCGATGAGCCGACATCGAGGTGCCAAACCTCCCCGTCGATGTGGACTCTTGGGGGAGATAAGCCTGTTATCCCCGGGGTAGCTTTTATCCGTTGAGCGATGGCCCTTCCATGCGGAACCACCGGATCACTAAGCCCGACTTTCGTCCCTGCTCGACTTGTAGGTCTCGCAGTCAAGCTCCCTTATGCCTTTGCACTCTACGAATGATTTCCAACCATTCTGAGGGAACCTTTGGGCGCCTCCGTTACACTTTAGGAGGCGACCGCCCCAGTCAAACTGCCCACCTGACACTGTCTCCCGGGTCGATAAGACCCGTAGGTTAGAATTTCAATACAGTCAGGGCGGTATCCCACCAGCGCCTCCACCGAAGCTAGCGCTCCGGTTTCAATGGCTCCCGCCTATCCTGTACAAACTGTACCAAAATTCAATATCAGGCTACAGTAAAGCTCCACGGGGTCTTTCCGTCCTGTCGCGGGTAACCTGCATCTTCACAGGTACTATAATTTCACCGAGTCTCTGGTTGAGACAGTGCCCAAATCGTTACACCTTTCGTGCGGGTCGGAACTTACCCGACAAGGAATTTCGCTACCTTAGGACCGTTATAGTTACGGCCGCCGTTTACTGGGGCTTCAGTTCAGAGCTTCGCTTACGCTAACCCCTCTCCTTAACCTTCCAGCACCGGGCAGGTGTCACCCCCTATACTTCGCCTTACGGCTTCGCAGAGAGCTGTGTTTTTGCTAAACAGTCGCTTGGGCCTATTCACTGCGGCTTTCCGTTAAGAAAGCACCCCTTCTCCCGAAGTTACGGGGTCATTTTGCCGAGTTCCTTAACCAGAGTTCTCTCGCACACCTTAGGATTCTCTCCTCGCCTACCTGTGTCGGTTTGCGGTACAGGCACCTTTTATCTCGCTAGAAGCTTTTCTTGGCAGCGGGGAATCAAAGACTTCGCTCCATAAGGAGCTTCCCCATCACAGCTCAGCCTTCACGATAAGCGGATTTGCCTACTTATCAGCCTAACTGCTTGGACGTGCACAACCAATCGCACGCTTCTTCTATCCTTCTGCGTCCCTCCATTGCTCAAACGATAAAGAGGTGGTACAGGAATATCAACCTGTTGTCCATCGCCTACGCCTGTCGGCCTCGGCTTAGGTCCTGACTAACCCTGAGCGGACGAGCCTTCCTCAGGAAACCTTAGGCATTCGGTGGACGGGATTCTCACCCGTCTTTCGCTACTCATACCGGCATTCTCACTTCTAAGCGCTCCACCAGTCCTTCCGGTCTGACTTCACTGCACTTAGAACGCTCCCCTACCACTGATACCATTGGTATCAATTCGCAGCTTCGGTGGTGTATTTAGCCCCGGTACATTTTCGGCGCAGAGTCACTCGACTAGTGAGCTATTACGCACTCTTTAAATGGTGGCTGCTTCTAAGCCAACATCCTAGTTGTCTAAGCAACTCCACATCCTTTTCCACTTAATACACACTTTGGGACCTTAGCTGGCGATCTGGGCTGTTTCCCTCTTGACTACGGATCTTATCACTCGCAGTCTGACTCCTAAGGATAAGTCATTGGCATTCGGAGTTTGACTGAATTCGGTAATCCGATGAGGACCCCTAGTTCAATCAGTGCTCTACCTCCAAGACTCTTACACTTAAGGCTAGCCCTAAAGCTATTTCGGGGAGAACCAGCTATCTCCAGGTTCGATTGGAATTTCTCCGCTACCCACACCTCATCCCCGCACTTTTCAACGTGCGTGGGTTCGGGCCTCCATTCAGTGTTACCTGAACTTCACCCTGGACATGGGTAGATCACCTGGTTTCGGGTCTACGACCACGTACTAAACGCCCTATTCAGACTCGCTTTCGCTGCGGCTCCGCCTCTTCAGCTTAACCTTGCACGGGATCGTAACTCGCCGGTTCATTCTACAAAAGGCACGCCATCACCCATTAACGGGCTCTGACTATTTGTAGGCACACGGTTTCAGGATCTCTTTCACTCCCCTTCCGGGGTGCTTTTCACCTTTCCCTCACGGTACTGGTTCACTATCGATCACTAGGGAGTATTTAGCCTTGGGAGATGGTCCTCCCAGATTCCGACGGAATTTCACGTGTTCCGCCGTACTCAGGATACATTCAAGAGAGAACGAAGTTTCGACTACGGGGTTGTTACCCTCTACGACGGACCTTTCCAGGTCGCTTCGTCTACCTCGTTCCTTTGTAACTCCGTATAGAATGTCCTACAACCCCAAGAGGCAAGCCTCTTGGTTTGGGCTATGTTCCGTTTCGCTCGCCGCTACTCAGGAAATCGCATTTGCTTTCTCTTCCTCCAGGTACTTAGATGTTTCAGTTCCCTGGGTCTGTCTTCCATACCCTATGTATTCAGGTAAGGATACCATACCATTACGTATAGTGGGTTTCCCCATTCGGAAATCTTCGGATCAAAGCTTACTTACAGCTCCCCGAAGCATATCGGCGTTAGTCCCGTCCTTCATCGACTCCTAGTGTCAAGGCATCCACCGTGCGCCCTTTCTAACTTAACCAAACTAAAATTAAAAAAATATGAGCTACACTGTTATCTAGTTTTCAAAGAACATACATTTATATATGAGAGATAGTTCTCTCAAAACTGAACAAAACGAAACACGGAAACTTATATTGATGAACAGCGTTCATCAATTCTCCATAGAAAGGAGGTGATCCAGCCGCACCTTCCGATACGGCTACCTTGTTACGACTTCACCCCAATCATCTGTCCCACCTTAGGCGGCTGGCTCCAAAAAGGTTACCCCACCGACTTCGGGTGTTACAAACTCTCGTGGTGTGACGGGCGGTGTGTACAAGGCCCGGGAACGTATTCACCGCGGCATGCTGATCCGCGATTACTAGCGATTCCAGCTTCATGTAGGCGAGTTGCAGCCTACAATCCGAACTGAGAACGGTTTTATGAGATTAGCTCCACCTCGCGGTCTTGCAGCTCTTTGTACCGTCCATTGTAGCACGTGTGTAGCCCAGGTCATAAGGGGCATGATGATTTGACGTCATCCCCACCTTCCTCCGGTTTGTCACCGGCAGTCACCTTAGAGTGCCCAACTTAATGATGGCAACTAAGATCAAGGGTTGCGCTCGTTGCGGGACTTAACCCAACATCTCACGACACGAGCTGACGACAACCATGCACCACCTGTCACTCTGCTCCCGAAGGAGAAGCCCTATCTCTAGGGTTTTCAGAGGATGTCAAGACCTGGTAAGGTTCTTCGCGTTGCTTCGAATTAAACCACATGCTCCACCGCTTGTGCGGGCCCCCGTCAATTCCTTTGAGTTTCAGCCTTGCGGCCGTACTCCCCAGGCGGAGTGCTTAATGCGTTAACTTCAGCACTAAAGGGCGGAAACCCTCTAACACTTAGCACTCATCGTTTACGGCGTGGACTACCAGGGTATCTAATCCTGTTTGCTCCCCACGCTTTCGCGCCTCAGTGTCAGTTACAGACCAGAAAGTCGCCTTCGCCACTGGTGTTCCTCCATATCTCTACGCATTTCACCGCTACACATGGAATTCCACTTTCCTCTTCTGCACTCAAGTCTCCCAGTTTCCAATGACCCTCCACGGTTGAGCCGTGGGCTTTCACATCAGACTTAAGAAACCACCTGCGCGCGCTTTACGCCCAATAATTCCGGATAACGCTTGCCACCTACGTATTACCGCGGCTGCTGGCACGTAGTTAGCCGTGGCTTTCTGGTTAGGTACCGTCAAGGTGCCAGCTTATTCAACTAGCACTTGTTCTTCCCTAACAACAGAGTTTTACGACCCGAAAGCCTTCATCACTCACGCGGCGTTGCTCCGTCAGACTTTCGTCCATTGCGGAAGATTCCCTACTGCTGCCTCCCGTAGGAGTCTGGGCCGTGTCTCAGTCCCAGTGTGGCCGATCACCCTCTCAGGTCGGCTACGCATCGTTGCCTTGGTGAGCCGTTACCTCACCAACTAGCTAATGCGACGCGGGTCCATCCATAAGTGACAGCCGAAGCCGCCTTTCAATTTCGAACCATGCAGTTCAAAATGTTATCCGGTATTAGCCCCGGTTTCCCGGAGTTATCCCAGTCTTATGGGCAGGTTACCCACGTGTTACTCACCCGTCCGCCGCTAACTTCTTGAGAGCAAGCTCTCAATCCATTCGCTCGACTTGCATGTATTAGGCACGCCGCCAGCGTTCATCCTGAGCCAGGATCAAACTCTCCAATAAAGTTAGTTTGTCTAGCATCTAAAAATAAAAATTGACGTTTCACGTTGTTTGTTTCGTTCAGTTTTCAAAGAACTACTTAGTCGCTCATTTGCGACTTCCTTATGTTAACATCTTCGTTAGTTAATGTCAACTAAGTTTTTTATTTCGTTTGTCGCTTGCGACGTTAATGTCATCGGCGACTTGTTCTATATTACACTTCATTTATATAATCGTCAATACATTATTTTAAAAAACTTTATATTTTATAGAATTCATTTACGTAATCAAATTATCTATTTACGTATTTCTTCTATAGTTATATACAAGCACCCCACAGAACTATCTATAGGGTGCTATTCCATCATAAAAGCTATTGTTCTTTTGACGGCACTGAACAACTTCCATCAGTACAAGAAAGGTCGCTTCCACCATCTACTGAAAGTTCCTGTAACTTCGGTGCAGGATTCTCTTCTTCCCAAACTTGCTGGAGTGCACCAACAAAAGTTTCAAGTGGTTGTGCACCTGAAATAGCATACTTTTGATTAATAATAAAATAAGGCACTCCCGAAATTTGATATTGCTGAGCAATCGCTTCTTCAATTCTAACATCATTTGCGTACGCATTTTTATCATTAATAACATTTAAAGCTTCTTGCTTATCTAAACCTGAAGCTTCAGCAATAGTAGCAAGTGTATCCACATCACTTAAATTTTTCGATTCAGTGAAATATGCAAAAAGTAGATTTTCCGTAATCTCCTTTTCTTTTCCATGATTCTTTGCAAACTTCGCAAGACGATGCGCATCAAACGTATTCGTCGGCTTCATCTCATCAAAATTAAAACTTAAACCCATACTAGCTGCATGATTTCCTAGCTGTACGTTATTACGCTTAGCTTCTTCAATACTAATCCCATACTTTGATGCAAGCACTTCATTAATACTTGTTCCAGAGTAAACGGGAGTATTCGGATCCAACTCAAAACTTTTAAACTCAACTTCAACATCCTTCTTATGTGGAAATTGCTCTAAAGCCATCTCTAATCTACGTTTCCCAATATAGCAAAATGGGCATACAAAATCCGACCAAACCTCAATTTTCATATAAACACCTCATTAACATTTAGTTTTCAATCATTGTAGCACTGAGATTAAGGAATTCAAAAGTTTTTGCTCTATCTCCTTCATATAGTACATACAAAAATATACTTATAGCAGACTACCTAATTAACAAAAAAACGATAATCAAAAGGATTAACTATTATCCCTCCGATTATCGTCTATATAAATGCAACAACTTTAATTATGCCGGAATATACTTCCCTACGAACTTCCATACGGTATTCCAATATTTATTCGAATCTACTTTCTCCGCTTCTCCATGCCCAGCACCTGGAACAATTAATTTCTCTTTTTCTACTTTTGCAGCATTATATACTTCATCTAACATTTCAAAAGGAACGAATGTATCAGCATCCCCATGAATGAATAGCATAGGTGTTTTACTTTTCGCTACTTGTTTTACAGCTGAAGCTTCTTCTAAATCATATCCAGCTCTTAATTTTGTAACTGTATTTGCCGCATTCATAACAGGAAACTTCGGCAAGTGGAATAAATCTTTTAGCTGATAAGTAAATTCATCAATAACGGTTGAGTATCCACAATCTTCAATAATAACTTTAACATTAGAAGGTAAATCTTCTCCTGAAGTCATCATTACAGTTGCCCCGCCCATTGAAACACCAAATAGAGCTATTTCAGCATTAGGATCTTTCTTTAAGATTTGTTGAATCCAAATCAAAACATCTTTACGATCATGCCAGCCCATACCAACATAATCCCCTTCACTATTTCCGTGCCCACGAAGGTCTGGTGCTATGACATTATAGCCTTGTTCATAAAAGTTACGAATATATTTCGTCATTTCTGATGCTCTACCATCGTATCCATGAACCACAATTGCCCATTTATGACTAGATTGTTCATTCATATATTCATAGCCTTTTAAATTCATTTTATCGAAAGAACGTATAGTTAATGTGTTAGGTTTATACTTCGATACGAAGTTCGCATTCTTTTCTTCATTTGTAGCCAATACATCTCCCGATGCATTTACCGTTTCTACTAAATGAGGATTATCTTGTAAAAACTCTTTTTCTTGTTTCGCATTCAACGCGTAGTTATAAAAATAATTCCCAACTAACATATACACGATTACTAGAAGGACTAAGACTACTATAGTAATTATACCTATCCTTTTCATATTATCTCCTTTTCTAACTTAAATCTTCTTATATTAAAGTACATCAAAAAAACAACTGTACTATTTTAACACACTGGTGAATTTTATCTTTAAGAAATAAAATAGAAAATCTTAAATTACATATCAAAAATCACGAAAGAAATCGAATAAAACTTATATAGATATGTAATTAGCTTTGAAAAAAAGTTACAAAACACAAAAAAGACGAGTCATTCTGACTCGTCTTAAGCTTGCTTGGCGACGTCCTACTCTCACAGGGACAAGGTCCCAACTACCATCGGCGCTAGAGAGCTTAACTTCCGTGTTCGGTATGGGAACGGGTGTGACCTCTCTGCCATCATCACCAAACTATTGAAGGCATATTCCTTCAAAACTAGATAACATTTGCTACATATTATATGGTTAAGTCCTCGATCTATTAGTATTCGTCAGCTCCACATGTCACCATGCTTCCACCTCGAACCTATCAACCTGATCATCTTTCAGGGATCTTACTAGCTTACGCTATGGGAAATCTCATCTTGAGGGGGGCTTCATGCTTAGATGCTTTCAGCACTTATCCCTTCCGCACATAGCTACCCAGCTATGCCCTTGGCAGAACAACTGGTACACCAGCGGTGCGTCCATCCCGGTCCTCTCGTACTAAG
>NZ_JBVYHX010000001.1:0-15000 GCF_056033845.1 Bacillus sp. TCT6 | reverse complement strand
AATCAATCGATGCATAAGTACGTTCCTCAGGAAACTTCTTAACAAACGTAAGTCCATGTTCTTCCGCCTGCGGTACTAACTCTTCTATTAATTGCTCAAGCAACTCATTTACACATACTTCTTGTTTTTCTAATACAACTTGTTCATTTGTTAACTTCGTATACTCAAATAAATCTTCTATTAAATTCTTTAACTGCTCCGACTTTACAAAAGCAATTCTTGTATACTCATCATGTTGTTCTTTATTTTCATATTTAGAATCTCGAAGTAATCGTAAGTAACCCATAATAGAAGTAAGTGGTGTACGCAAATCATGAGATACATTTGTGATAAGCTCATTTTTCTGCTTTTCTAATTTACGTTCCTTTTCTATATTATTCATAAGCTCTTCCGCCATATTATTAATATTCTCAGTTAAAGACGCAATCTCATCTTCACCTTTTTTCTCAATGCGGTACGCTAAGTTACCTCTTTCTATTTCCTTTACACCTTGTGCCATTGCTTCAATCTGCTTCATCTTTCTCTTTGTTATATAGAAGAAAGAGAAAATGAATACAAGAACACCCATTAAAAACGGGAATGGTCCTTCTACTTTATAGTACACTACCTCCCCTTGAGGAATCCCACTTACAAACATATATAAGTTCTTACCTTCAATTGTAATAGGCGAGAATGTAATAAACTCTTTTCTTGATCTTTCAATATCATTATTATTTGAATAATTGATAGCAAATGAAGTCGCATTACGAATTGTATTATGCAAATTAATTTGTTCTTCTTGCGCTTGCTTCGTTTTATACAAAACTTTACCATTTTCGTCAGTAACTAATATTTTAAAGGCATCATGCCCTTGCTCTAAATTCTCATTTTCTAGCTCTATCATGTTTTGTACAGCATCTAATTTATTTTCAACAACCATCATTTCCGCTGTACTTTGAGCTTTACGATTAATTTGCTCCATACCATCTCTGTAATTAATCTCGGCATGTTGGCTAGCATCTTCAAAAATAGGTGCTACTATCTTCGTTGATACAAAGAGACCTAATAACGCACAAGCAGTAAACGCCGTAATAAGTTGAATCCTTATACTCCGTTTCACGCTCTTTATGATCTTTTCAATTAATTCTCGAATTTTCCGAACATAAGTAAACGGATTAAATATCTTTTTCAATCTTATATCCCACTCCCCATACCGTTTTTATATATCTAGGCTTCCTTGGATTCTCCTCAATCTTTTCACGTACTTTTCGAATATGCACCATTACAGTATTATCAGACTGGAAAGATCGTTCGTTCCACACCTTTTCATAAATTTGCTCCGCACTAAACACCATACCTGGATTTCTAGCTAGCAATTCTAAAATTGAAAATTCCCTCGGGGTTAGTTTCACTTCATCTCCCTCTACAATAACTTTATGGGTCGAGATATTTATTTTCATCTCTCCAATTTCCAGCTCGTCCTCATTTTGAATAGCAAAACCATTCATTTTCATATAACGGCGTAACTGAGATTTAATTCGTGCAATTAACTCTAATGGATTAAAGGGCTTCGTTACATAATCATCTGCTCCTGTTGTTAATCCTAAAATCTTATCCATATCTTGCGTTTTCGCAGAAAGCATAATAATAGGCATCTCTTTCGATTCTCTTACTTTCATACACATATGAATACCATCTACTTTCGGCATCATAATATCTAATACGACTAGATGCACTTCATTTTCTTCCAGTAAACGTAGCCCTTCTTCTCCGTCCCCCGCTTGCAATACTTTATATCCTTCATTCTTTAAATAGATTGTAATTAAATTCCGAATTTCTTTTTCATCATCCACGACAAGTATTGTTTCGTGTGCCACAATATCTCCCCCATCACTTTTTTAATCCCTAACTTCTATTATAGAAAAACTTCTGAAGAAAAACGCTCGGAAATCCTTAAGTTTTTCTGAAGACGCAAAAAAGGTCTAGACTCCCCTTAAGTCTAGACCTTTGAAAAAACCCCATTTATTTACGAACGTAGATGAAATATAGTACGAATAAAACTCCCATAACATACATAATCGGATGAACCTCTTTACGACGACCACTCACAACCATTGTAATTGGATAGAAGATAAATCCAATCGCAATCCCAGTTGCGATACTATACGTAAGTGGCATAGAGATAATTGTAAAGAATGCTGGCACTGCAATCTCGAATTTCTTCCAATCAATTTCCCCTAAGGAAGAAACCATCAAGATTCCTACAATAATTAAAGCTGGTGCCGTTACAGCTGGCGTTACAACACTTAGTAATGGCGAGAAGAATAATGCCAGTAAGAAGAATCCTGCTGTTACAACTGCTGTAAATCCAGAACGTCCTCCTGCTGCTACCCCTGCAGAAGACTCAATGTAAGACGTTGTTGTTGATGTACCCAAGATTGCACCAATTACAGTTGCAATCGCATCTGCAAATAATGCTTTTCCTGCACGTGGTAATTTATTGTTCTTCATTAATCCAGCTTGATTCGCAACCGCTACAAGCGTACCTGCTGTATCAAAGAAATCGATAAAGAAGAACGTTATAATAACAATACCCATTTGAACAGTGAAAATATCTCCAAAGTGCGTTAACGCAGCACCGAACGTTGGTTCTAGACTCGGTATTGCTCCCACTACAGCTTTCGGAGTATCAATTAATCCTGTTGCCACTCCTAAGATCGCTGTAAGAATCATACCGTAAAATACTGCACCATTAACTTTCTTAATCATAAAGATGATTGTAGTAACAACCCCGAAGATTGCTAGTAACGTTGTGCCCTTTGTTAAGTCCCCCAACCCAACAAGAACAGCATCATTTTTCACGATAATTCCGGCATTTTGGAATCCAAGAAATGCAATGAACAATCCGATACCTGCTGCTACTGCAAACTTTAACTCCGATGGAATTGCATTGATGATTTTTTCACGAATACCTGAAGCAGTAAGAATAATAAAGATAATACCTGACATTAATGTTCCGGCAATGGCCGTTTGCCATGGAATCCCCATCGTTAACACTGCTGTATAAGCAAAGAACGCGTTAATTCCCATACCTGGCGCTAAAGCAATTGGATACTTCGCGAAAATACCCATAATTAACGAACCGATCGCTGCCGCTAATGCCGTAGCAACGAATACTGCACCTGGATCCATCCCTGTACCTGCTGGTAACCCTTTAACATTTCCAAGCGACAGCGTAGCAGGATTGACAAATAGTACGTAAGCCATAGATAGAAATGTCGTTAACCCTGCTATGAACTCAGTCTTATAATTCGTACCGAGCTCATCAAACTGAAAATAGCGTTTCATCCTACGTTTCCCCCGTTATATGATTACTCGCCGTATTTCCCCTAGCCCTCTTTTATCCCGAGAAATAAAAAAGGCTTCCATTGCATATATACATGGAAGCGTTCTATAAACAAAGACAAGTTTCCCCTCATCTTTATACAAACGCCTCGTAGTCAAGCCATTTACGGTAGCTAGGTAGAAACTTTCGGGCCATATCCCCGATATTATACGACGGCATAATATTCACTTTTCGTTTGAATTACATACTCATATTAACTCGAGGTAGTGTTTTTGTCAATTTAAAAACGAACAATTTTATAAATTTTTATATTTTCGTTCGTATTAATAGCAAAAACAAAAAGATCCATCTATTCACAAATGATAGATGGATCTTTTTTATTACAATACTATTCCCACTCAATAGTTGCTGGTGGCTTACTCGTTACATCATACACGATACGGTTAACGTGTTTTACTTCGTTTACGATACGAACAGAGATTTTCTCTAATACGTCCCAAGGGATACGTGCCCAGTCAGCTGTCATACCGTCGATAGATGTTACCGCGCGGATACCTACTGTGTAATCGTAAGTACGCTCGTCACCCATAACACCTACGCTACGCATGCCAGGAAGCGCAGTGAAGTATTGCCAGATTTCGCGGTCTAATCCTGCTTTAATAATTTCTTCACGTAAAATCGCATCAGATTCACGAACGATTTCTAATTTCTCTTCTGTGATTTCACCTAATACACGAATACCAAGACCAGGACCTGGGAATGGTTGACGCCATACGATTTCATCAGGAATTCCTAGTTCAGATCCTAATACACGTACTTCATCTTTAAATAACGTATTTAAAGGCTCAATTAATTTGAACTGCATGTCTTCTGGAAGTCCACCAACGTTATGGTGAGATTTAATTGTTTGTGCAGTTGCTGTACCACTTTCAACGATGTCTGTGTAAAGTGTACCTTGTGCTAAGAAGTCCATACCTTGTAATTTAGAAGCTTCATCATCAAATACGTAAATGAATTCATTACCAATGATTTTACGTTTTTGTTCTGGATCTTCTACACCTTTTAACTTGTTCATGAAACGTTCTTGTGCATCCACTTTAATAACGTTCATGTGGAAGCCTTCGCTGAATGTTTTCATAACGCCTTCCGCTTCACCTTTACGAAGTAAACCATGGTCAACGAAAATACATGTTAATTGATCGCCGATTGCTTTATGAATTAATACTGCTACAACAGAAGAGTCTACACCACCGCTAAGTGCGCATAGTACTTTTTTGTCTCCAACAGTTTCACGAATTTTCTCTAGTTCTACTTCGATAAAGTTCTCCATGTTCCATCCTTCAGAACAACCACATACACCGAATACGAAGTTTTTAATTAAATCGTTACCGTGCTCAGAGTGACGTACTTCTGGGTGGAATTGTACACCGTATAAGTTTTTCTCTTCATTGCTCATACCAGCAATTGGACAAGACTCACTTGTTGCGTCTACTACAAATCCTTCAGGTAAACCAGTTACTAAGTCGCCATGGCTCATCCATACAACTTGCTCTTCTGGAAGGTTCGCATATAATTTTGATTCGTTCTCTACTTTAAGAACAGCTTTTCCGTACTCACGGTGGTTGGCACGCTCTACTTTACCACCGAAGTGTTGTGTCATAAGCTGCATACCGTAACAGATACCGAAAATCGGTAATCCTAGTTCGAAGATTTTTTCATCACAATGTAATGCACCTTCACCGTATACGCTATTTGGTCCACCAGAGAAAATAATCCCTTTTGGATTCATTGCTTTAATTTCTTCTGCAGTAATTGTATGTGGATGAAGTTCACTGTATACACCGAACTCACGAATTCGACGTGCTATTAACTGATTGTATTGACTTCCAAAATCTAAAACGATAATTGTATCGTGTTGCTTCTTCAAAATAATCACCCCAACGTTAGTTCTCGTATATAAATATTTTCACCAATTTGGCGAAAAGCATTACTAATATAATAAAAAAAGCCAGTCCTCCGCCTCTAGTCTCATAACAAAGAAAAGGCAGGGGTCTGGCTTTATAAAGAAAGATAGTCTCCGCTCTTTATAAATATAAGACACACTGCCTTCATAGTCAGGTTGTTTACGGTAACCCGGTAGAGACTCTCAAACCATATCATTGAGGATATATGAAGGATCGTTTTATATTATCTTCCTAGATTCTAACAATGAAGTATCTATATGGTCAAGAGAGAAAGCGACAAAATTCTACAGAAATTCATTTCCTTTTCTAAAAAACATAAAAAAACATCCATTTCTATATAGAAATGGATGTTTTTTAGGGCAAACGGAATTACATCATTCCGCCCATACCGCCCATGCCCATGCCACCCATGTCAGGCATTGCTGGTGCATTTGGTTCTGGCTTGTCAGCTACTACAGCTTCAGTTGTTAAGAACATAGCTGCAACAGATGCTGCGTTTTGAAGTGCAGAACGAGTTACTTTAGCTGGATCTACGATACCAGACTCAAGCATGTTAACCCATTCGCCAGTAGCTGCGTTGAAACCAACGCCTACTTTTTCGCCTTTTAGACGCTCTACAACTACAGATCCTTCTAGACCAGCGTTGATTGCGATTTGACGAACTGGCTCTTCTAGTGCACGAAGTACGATGTTGATACCTGTTGCTTCGTCGCCTTCAGCTACGATAGAAGCTACTTTCGTGTATACGTTCATAAGTGAAGTACCACCACCTGCAACGATACCTTCTTCTACTGCTGCACGAGTTGAGTTAAGTGCATCTTCAATGCGAAGTTTGCGCTCTTTTAACTCAGTTTCAGTTGCTGCACCGACTTTAATTACTGCTACGCCACCTGCAAGTTTCGCAAGACGCTCTTGTAATTTTTCACGATCGAATTCAGAAGTTGTTTCTTCTAATTGCGCACGAATTTGACCGATGCGAGCTGCGATTTGCTCTGTATTTCCAATACCTTCAACTACAGTTGTGTTTTCTTTTGTAACAACAACTTTACCAGCGCGTCCTAAAGATTCAACTGTAGCAGATTTTAAGTCACGACCTAATTCTTCAGTGATTACTTCGCCACCAGTTAAGATTGCGATATCTTCTAGCATTGCTTTACGACGGTCACCAAATCCAGGAGCTTTAACAGCTACTACATTGAATGTACCACGAAGTTTGTTCACTACTAATGTAGCTAAAGCTTCGCCTTCTACATCTTCAGCAATGATAAGAAGTGGTTTACCTTGTTGTACCACTTGCTCTAATACTGGTAAGATTTCTTGAATGTTAGAAATCTTTTTGTCAGTAATTAAGATGTATGGGTTATCAAGAACTGCTTCCATTTTGTCAGAATCAGTAATCATGTAAGGAGATGCATATCCACGATCAAATTGCATACCTTCTACTACGTCTAATTCTGTTGTAAATCCTTTAGACTCTTCTAAAGTAATAACGCCGTCGTTACCAACGCGCTCCATTGCTTCAGCGATTAATTGACCTACTTCTTCGTCAGCTGCAGAAATAGCAGCTACTTGTGCGATAGAAGATTTGCCTTCGATTGGTTTAGAAATCGTTTTTAATTCTTCAATTGCAGCAGTAACAGCTTTTTCGATACCTTTACGAAGACCCATTGGGTTAGCACCAGCTGTTACGTTTTTAAGACCTTCACGAATCATAGCTTGCGCTAATACAGTTGCAGTTGTTGTTCCGTCACCAGCTACATCATTTGTTTTGCTAGCAACTTCTGCTACTAATTTCGCACCCATGTTTTCGAATGCATCTTCTAATTCGATTTCTTTTGCGATTGTTACACCATCATTTGTAATAAGTGGTGAACCAAATTTTTTCTCAAGTACAACGTTACGACCTTTTGGTCCAAGTGTTACTTTTACTGCGTTTGCAAGAGTGTCGACACCGCGAAGCATCGAACGACGTGCTTCTTCACTAAATTTAATATCTTTTGCCATAATAATTGACCCCCTTGGATTTTTTAAGATTTATATAATTAACCGATAACTGCTAAGATGTCACTTTCACGTAAAATCAAGTAGTCTGTACCTTCATATTTCACTTCAGTACCTGCATATTTTGAGAAGATGATAAGATCACCTGCTGCTACCTCTAAAGCAACACGCTCACCATTTTCAAGCACTCGACCAGTACCTACTGCAACAACTTTACCCTCTTGTGGTTTTTCTTTTGCAGTGTCTGGTAATACAATACCACTTGCTGTTTTTTCTTCTGCTTGAACAAGCTCAATTACAACGCGATCACCTAATGGCTTTAGCATGAACAATAACCTCCTCATTTTGTTATGTAAATTTTATTTATTAGCACTCAAGTCACCCGAGTGCTAACACACTTATAATAATAAATAATCTCAATTTCTTTTGCAAGTAAAAAAATCATAATTTTTTCGCAAATTACTATATAAACTTTCTATATAGAATACTGCCTTTACTATATGAATCGTTGTTTCCCCTACTCGTATGTTACAATATGAAAGACACCCTAAGTTGTTTTCGCTAAACGTACAACTTTTTCCTGTCTCCTACTTTAATTTAAAATACGTATTTACAAAAAAATCATAATTCGAATGAAAGTTTATATCGTAGATAACATATTTACATGTTATCCTACCTCATCTCATACACTAGAGTTAGAAAGGATGGTTAAACCATTTGAAGAAACAATACTGGTGGATTATCGTTACATACATTTTAATGCAATTATCTGGCGCTGTTGGATTACCACTTCTCCTAAAAACAGGACTCTATGATAATAGAGGATTTACCATTGAGGAAAAAGGACAAATCATAATGGGACACTGGGCAATTATTAGCTTCTTTGTTGCATTATGTATCGTACTTTGGTTACTTAGAACAGATATTCGCGACAGACATTTAGATGCAACGCGCTCTTCTGTTCCAGCTACAATTGGGTGGATTTTCATCGGATTATTCTTAGCTTTCTTTTCACAAATAGTTGCCGGTATGATCGAGATGCAGCTACTAGGAATTAAACAAGGTTCAGAAAATACAATGAAACTGATGGAAATTGCACGAACTACTCCTTGGTTCCTTATTGTTGTATCTATAATCGGACCTATCTTAGAAGAAATCGTATTTAGAAAAATTCTATTCGGTGCACTTTATAAGAAGTTCAACTTCTTTATTGCAGCTATCATTAGTTCACTTGTATTCGCAGCAATTCATTTTGATTTTACTCACTTATTGGTATACACTGCTATGGGGCTCGTATTCGCCTTCTTATATGTGAAGACGAAGCGCATTATCGTTCCTATTGCAGCTCATGTTGCGATGAATACATTAGTCGCTATTGGGCAAATTTTTATGAGCAATGAGCAAATTCAAGAAATGATTAAAGAAGCTGAAAAAATGCAAGGATTTATCGGAGGATTTTTTGTATGAGAAACTCACCATTGTTCATGGCCGCATTATACTTCCTTCTTGGATGTATCTTTACACGCTTCGCCATTACGAACGTGACAGATACAATCTGGAATGTGTGGACAATACTATTTGCAGTTATGGCAACAATTGATTTTAATTTGGCACTTCGCCTTATATTAGTTAAATTCACAAAGAAGAAACAATAATAAAACGCAGAGGTCGCTTCCTCTGCGTTTTATTGTGGATAGTTTTTCAAAAAGTAAACTAATGTTTGTAACTCTACAGCTAAATCAATATGATGAATTCTAATATTCTCTGATACGTTTAATCGTGCTGGTGTGAAATTCAAAATACCGTGCACGCTCGTTTCAGCTAATCTATCTGCTACAGCTTGTGCTACTGTAGCCGGTACTGTTAATATTGCCACTTGTATATCATTTGATAATCTCTCTTCTAATTCATCTAAATGATATACAGGAATGCCCCCGATTTCTGTTCCAACTTTCTCTTCACTAACATCAAATGCCATTTCAATTTTTGTATTATTGTTTTTCGTGAAATTATAATGTAAGAAAGCGGTCCCTAAATTACCTACTCCAATAAGTGCTACACGCGTTATATCATCTTGATCAAGTGTTTCGCGGAAAAATGATAATAAATAATTTACGTTATATCCATATCCCTTTTTCCCTAATGCTCCAAAATACGAAAAATCTCTTCGTATTGTTGCGGAATCTACTTTTACCGCTTCACTCAATTCGGCCGATGAAACACGCTGCTTACCAGAAAGAGATAAGTTTTGGATAAATCGATAGTATAGAGGCAATCTTTTAGCAGTGGCTTGTGGAATCTTTTGCTGATCCATATGACCTCTCCTCTCTTCCTATCTTTATTCATATACTTTAATCAAATACAGAAGTTTAGCACTCATTAAATTCCTTGTATAATAAAGAGAAGAAGTATTCTCTCTTTATTTTAAACTATACACTATTTTTAGTATGATTGAGAAATATAAACATGGCAAAGTTAAGAAATTATTTGAGGTGAGAACATTGATTTTATTACAAGTAAATGGACTTTCGAAATTATACGGTGCAGAAACAATTCTTGCAAACATAAAATTGGAAGTACAAACAAAAGATCGTATCGCATTAGTTGGAAGGAATGGAGCTGGAAAATCTACATTATTAAAAATTATCGCTGGTGAGTTATCACATGATGGTGGCGAAATTATAAAACCGAAAGATGTCTCAATCGGGTATTTAGCTCAAAATACTGGCCTAGAAACGTCTTTAACAATTTGGGATGAAATGCTAACCGTCTTTACCCACTTACAGCAAATGGAGACAAAACTTCGAAAGCTTGAGCAAGAAATGGGAAAAGAAGAAAACTTTTCAAACGAAGCTATATATGAAAGATTGTTAGCTGATTATGACCAATTGCAACTCAATTATAAAGATCAAGGTGGATATCAATACGAAGCGGATATTCGCTCCATTTTAAGCGGCCTTGGCTTCCCAGTTGAAACACACCAGACGACGATCTCTACTTTAAGTGGCGGGCAAAAAACAAGATTAGCTCTCGGGAAATTATTATTAACAAAACCAGACTTACTTATTTTGGACGAGCCTACAAACCATTTAGACATTGAAACATTAACATGGCTTGAGCAATATTTACAAGGTTATCCTGGCGCAATATTAATCGTTTCCCATGACCGTTATTTCTTAGACAAACTCGTTACACAAGTATATGAAATTTCGAATAAAGAAAGCAGACGATTTGTTGGTAACTACAGTAAATATTTAGACTTAAAATCAGCATTATATGATCAAGAAATGAAACGTTACGAAAAACAACAAGATGAAATCGCAAAACTTGAGGACTTCGTTCAAAAGAATATAGCTCGCGCTTCTACAACGAAACGTGCTCAAAGTCGCCGTAAACAACTAGACAGAATGGAATTATTAACGAGACCATTAGGGGATTCTAAGTCAGCATCATTCCACTTCGATATTGAAAAGCAAAGTGGAAATGATGTTTTACAAGTAAAAGATGCAACCATCGGCTATGAGGAGGACCCTATAATTGAACACGTAACTATGCGCTTAACTCGCGGAGATAGTGTTGCCTTAGTTGGTCCAAACGGAATTGGGAAATCCACATTATTAAAATCTATTGTGAATAAGTTACCACTATTAAATGGTAATGTTTCTTTCGGATCAAATGTATCTGTTGGCTATTATGACCAAGAACAAGCAAATTTAACATCTTCTAAACGGGTTTTAAATGAACTATGGGATGAATATCCACTGCAACCTGAAAAAGAAATCCGTACTATACTCGGGAATTTTTTATTCACAGGAGATGATGTACTGAAACCAGTATCTTCCCTTAGTGGTGGACAAAAAGCTCGATTAGCTCTTGCGAAACTTATGATGCAAAAGTCAAATTTATTAATTCTGGATGAGCCTACGAACCACCTTGATTTAAATAGTAAAGAGATTTTAGAGAATGCTTTAATTGATTATCCAGGGACTCTTCTATTTGTCTCACATGACCGCTACTTTATTAACCGTGTAACAACGACTGTGGTTGAGTTATCAACAGAAGGCGCACAGGAATATTTAGGGGATTACGATTACTATGTGGAGAAGAAAAATGAAATGATTGAACGTGCAGCATTTGAACAACAAGAACAGCAAGAAAATCAGGCACCTGTTCAAAAAACTGTAGCTCAAGAAAAATTAAATTATCTCGAAGAAAAAGAGCGTAAACAATTAGAACGTCAACGCACTCGAAAAATTGAAGAGCTAGAACAAAATATCGTAAACTTAGAAGAAGAAATTGCTACGTTAGAAGATCAACTTTGCTTACCAGAAATATATGCAGATTATGAAAAAGCTAGTGAAATTACAACTAAAAAACAAACGCTACAAGAACAGCTTGAAACTTGTATGGCAGAGTGGGAAGAGCTGCATGTATAAGAGTATTTAAATAAGGAAGATGTCTCATCAGTCATGATTTTTGACTATGCGACATCTTTTTTCTTTAAGTACATAAATAATTTTTTGGATATATCAATGGTAACTGGGAATATATCAACGATTTTTCAAATACATCTATCGTAACCCTATATACATAAACGATTCGACACGAAATATCGATTTACCGACAAGGATTGACAATATCAGCACCCTCTATAATGGAGGGATATTAAAAAATGTTTTTCGGGGATATCTTCTTGCTTTTTATTTCCCGAAAAACAATACACTCAAAGGTCAGACTTCATCTAGTTTATCCACAAGTTTATACACATATCCACCTTTATAAAATAACTATTAAACCAACTTTTCCACATTACCCACAGCCAACGAAAAAGTTACCAACACTTTATATACACAATAAAACCCACATTATCAACAGATAACATGGGTTTTATCCACAAGCTGTGGTTAATTATGTGCATAACTATGCTTCAATATCTAATCCTGGATTCGCATTTAAGGCTAATGTTGCACGCTTGCCTTGTTCATACGCAATTGTCCCTGCCGCTGCAATCATTGCTGCATTATCTGTGCATAAAGATAGCGGTGGAATAATTAGTTCAATGTTTTCTTTTTTTGCAAATTCTTCTTCTAATCGGGCACGAAGTCCTTTATTAGCAGCTACTCCACCAGCAAGAAGTAATTGCTTTACATTATAAGCTGCTGCTGCACGAGCTGCTTTCGTTACAAGTACATCTATTACACTTTCTTGGAAACTTGCCGCTAAATCTTCTGGTTTAATTTCTATACCACGTTGTTTCGCGTTATGCACAGTGTTGATAACTGCTGATTTCAATCCACTAAAGCTAAAATCATATGAATCCGGTTCTAGCCATGCACGAGGCAAATCAATTGTTGGTTCTCCTTCATGTGCAAGGCGATCAATATGAGGACCACCTGGATATGGCATAGATAACGTACGAGCTACTTTATCATATGCTTCTCCAGCTGCATCATCTCGCGTTTCACCAATTACTTCAAATGAACCATGTTCTTTCATATAAACAAGTTCTGTATGCCCACCAGATACAACAAGTGATAATAGCGGGAATTGCACTTCTTTTACTAAACGGTTCGCATAAATATGACCAGCAATATGATGAACACCGACTAGCGGAATATCATGTGCAAAAGCTACTGCCTTCGCTGCATTTACCCCAATTAGAAGTGCTCCTACTAAACCAGGCCCTTCTGTTACAGCGATTGCATCAATATCATCAAATGTTATGTTTGCTTCTTTTAAAGCTTCTTCTAACACAACTGTAATTTCTTCTACATGATGACGGGATGCAATCTCTGGTACAACGCCGCCAAAACGTTTATGACTTTCAATTTGTGATGCAACGACATTCGCAATAATTTCCGTCCCATTTTTAACAACCGCTACCGCTGTTTCATCACAGCTCGTTTCAATCCCAAGTATAATCGTATTTTTTTCCATTATATATTCACCCACATTACAAGACCATCTTCCTGATTGTCTGCATAGTATCGTTTACGAATTCCACCATTTTGAAATCCATATTTTTTGTATAACTGCTTTGCTACTTCATTTGATACACGTACTTCAAGCGTCATTGTTTTTACCCCTAGTTCTTTCGCTTCTGAAATAACTGCTTTCAATAAGGCATCTCCTAACTTTTGACCTCGGTATTCTGGCAAAATAGCTATATTTGTTATATGTGATTCATCAATAATTATCCACAATCCACAATACCCGATTACACGACCATCTTTTTCTAACACAATATAATGTGCATGTTCATTCATCGTTAATTCACGGTGAAAAGCATCTGCAGTCCAAGGAGTTGAAAAAGATACTTCTTCAATAGCTACAATTTGAGCAATATCATCAAGTTCCATCTTTCTAAATATCATATCCATCTTCTGCAAGGCCCCTACTTGTTTTGACTTTCTAACCACTTTGTTTCAGCTTCAGCTAAACGAAGATAGCTCGGAACAAACGTATGCACATCATGTTCTTCTTTTTGTAATCCTAAAAATGCTAGCTCACTTGGTCTTGGATTATTTTTAGTAAAAGGAGCGAATACAGCTTGATCACCTAAATATTCTATAATTGTTTCTTTATGCAATTTAACATCATTACCGATAAATAAAACAGGCTGTCCTTTATCTTTTAACATTTGCAACCAGTCTACAATAAGAATAATTCGGTCTTCTTCTATTGAAGTTAACTGCTCTCCTTCGTATGTATATAATCCAGTATAGATTTGCCCACGCCTTCCATCAAATAAAGGACAAATTAATCCATTAAAGTTAGCACCGTTTGCAGCTACTACCTCTAAACTTGATACACCTACAATTGGTATTTGAAGTGACCAAGCTAATGTTTTTGCCGCTGTCACGCCTATGCGAACACCTGTATATGATCCAGGTCCAGCAGCTACAACGATTTTAGTTAATTCCTTCGGTTTTACACCACATTCTTTTAACAGTTGCTCTACAGCTGGCATAAGACGTACAGAATGGTTTTTCGTCAAATTTGTAATGATTTCCCCAATCACGTTTCCTTCCTCAATAAGGGATACACCCATTACGTAATTTGAAGTATCAATTGCTAGTACTTTCATCTTGTAATAGCTCCTCACATAATCTAATATAGCGATTTCCAATTGGCTCGAGTATAATTTTTCTTGTGTCATCTCCCGCATGGAATAAACTAATTTGTAACTTTTCATTCGGTAAATATGCTTCTATTAAATGAGCCCATTCCACTACCGTAATTCCTTCACCGTAGAAATACTCATCAAAGCCTAAGTCCTCTTCGCTTTCTGCTAAGCGATACACGTCCATATGATATAGCGGTAATCTTCCTTTATATTCTTTAATAATATTAAAGGTAGGACTATTTACAACTCTTTTCACTCCAAGACCTTTTGCTAGTCCCTTTGTAAAAGTCGTCTTACCAGCTCCAAGATCTCCTTCTAAAATAATTACATCTTGTGCCTCTACGAGTTCACCTAGTTTTTCTGATAATCTTTGTGTTTCCTCAGAAGATTTTGTTGTTACTTCATATTTACTCACAGACTTCACCTACTTTACTCACAATGTTCTCTGCTCTTTATTATACAGGTTTTGAATATATAAAAAAGTCCTTAGGAGTTGTCCTAAGGATAGTTTGACTGTCTTTATTAGTTTTTTGTTAAAACAAATAAAAAAATACGAAACAACTTGTTTCGTTCTTTTCTTTATA